>NZ_CAJHCQ010000009.1 GCF_904848665.1 Paraburkholderia hiiakae | reverse complement strand
GTCGCCACAAGGCTTTCGCCCGGGCTTCCCGTCTCCCCGCGCCTTCATCGAAAGCGCGAAAGACCGGAATTCTAGTCATGCAGGTGACATCTTGCAAGCGGTTTTTTGACGCTCGTGAAATTCGGAAAAACGCGTAAGCGGAATCGCCTCAAACGCGGCGTTGCATGACGCGTTCGACGAGCTGCAGATAGTGGTCGAGGTCCGGCGTCGGTTTGCCGGTCACCTTCGCAAGATCGTCCCAGCGGCGCAGGCGCACCGCGTCTTCGGCGTGGGGGCGCGCAGCGAAATCGCGCGCCTCATCTGCATTGAAGATGCCACCCTGCAATTCGAGGCTGCGCACCGAGTCCGCGGAGAGGCAGCCGAAATACGCTGCATCGACTGCGCAGAGATAGCGCTTCGCATCCACGTGCAAGCGGATCGGTTCCAGCACGCTATCGGGCAACACGGGTCGCAGGAACGGCAGCGCATAGTACTGATGCAGATCGTCGATGCCGCGCTCCGTCGGCGTCTCGCCCTGACGATTGAGCAGGTGACCCAGATCGTGCAGGAACGCCGCCGCGGTCAGCTCTTCGCTGGCCCCTTCTTCTTCCGCCAGCGCGCCGCTTTGCAGCGCGTGCTCCAGCTGCGTGACCGGCTCGCCGCTATAAGCCAACGCGCCGTACGTCTCGAACAGCCCACGAATGTCCGCGAGGCTCAATGCCATCTTCTTCTACTCCTCTAAAGTGAATACGGCGACGGCCCACGCCAGGCCGCGATCCAACGCTCCCGCTGCCCTCAGTCGCCGCAGGATTCGCGCATGCGATTGGCCGATTCATCGGCGTCTCGCGAGGCAAGCGCGCTCAACAGCGCGCGATGCCCCGCGTACGATGCGTCCATTGCGCTGTGCGACAGCGCCGCGCGCTGCGACGAGAGCCGCAATTCGCTCACGGTCCGCACATAGGTCTCGCGCAGCCTGGCGTTGCCAGCCGCCGTGACGAGCGACGCGCGAAACGCGTCGCGCGCTTGCAGGAAGGCGTCTCCCTTCTCGGCGACCACCGCGTCCCGCATCGCGTTCAGGTGCTCGCGCAACTCGGCGACCTGCGCCGCGTCGATGCGCAGCGCAAGCATCCGGCACGCCGCTTCGCGCAATGCCGCGCACACTTCACCCAATTCCTGGGCCTCCGCCACGCCGACACTGCGCACGAACACGCCCCGATGTTTCTCGTTGCGCACGAGGCCCACCTGCTCCAGCGCGCAAAATGCCTCGCGCACGGGTCCGCGCGATACGGCCAGACGAGCCGCCCAGTCGGCTTCGTTGAGCTTGTCGCCGGGCGCCAGCACGCCTGCCGCGATGCGCCGCTCGATCTCGTCGCGCACCAGCGCAGTAAGCGAATGCTGGCGCACCATGGCAAGCGGCGTCGTGTCAGACAACGCCTGAGGATCGCGGCCAATATCGCCCGCAGCGCCGCTCGCCTGCTCTTCGGTCATCGAATCTTGCACGTCTTGCCTTGCCCGTCTGTTACGCGCCTGCGGCGCATCGAACCGCATGGCATCCGTCCCGCTCAGTCCGCCCGCCGGCGCGGCACACGCGCCGCGATCAGCAGCAGCGCCCCCAGCGAGACGAGCAACAGGATCAGCGAGAGCGCCGAAGCCGGCAGGTAATACCCACGCTCGACCGCGCCCACCACGACGATCGGCACCGTCGCAAAGCCCGGCGGATAGACCGTGAGCGTCGCGCCCAGTTCGCCGAGCGACAACGCGAAACCGAGCGCGAGACTCGCACGGATGGCCGGCACGAGTTGCGGCAGCACCACGCGGCGCAGCACCATCGAAGGCGGCGCGCCGAGACTCGCTGCCGCTTCGCGCAAGACGGTCAGCTCGGGACGCAGCGCCGCGGACGCACATCGATAGCAAAATGGCAGTACCAGTGCGAGCTGCACGAATACGACGATCGCAGCCGAACTCGACAGATCCACCGGCGCCTTGTGATAGGCGATCAGCACCGCGAGGCCAAGCACCACGCTCGGCACGCCGTTGGGCACCATCGCGAGCGTGTCGACGACCGCGCCCAGACCACGCCGGTCGCGCCCTTCGAGCGCGAGTGCGAGCCAGAGACCGAGCGCGGTGCCGAGCACTGCCACGCCGAAGCCGACTTCGAGACTCGTTGCGAGCGCATCGAAGTCGGTGGAGCCGAGGCGCTCGAACCAGCGCGTGCTGAAACCGTCGGGCAAGATCGTGCCCGACCAGTGCGACGCGACACTCGACAACGCGACCACGAGCACCGGCAACACGAAAAGCCAGAAGCACAGCAGCGCCGCGAGGCCAAGCAATGCCGCGCCGGCAAAGCGCGAAAAGAGGCTGCGCTCCACAGGCCGCGCACGACGGTGCTTGGGCGGCAGCGCGATGCGCTCGGAACCGGCGACAGGATTAGTTGACATTGCGCGCGCCTCCATGACTGCGGCGATTCACGCGCCGATACAGCGCATACAGGGAAAGCGACATCGCGAGCATGACCACGGCGCCCGCAGCGGCCGTCGGCAGATCGAGATCGACTGTGGCCGAGCTGTAGATCGCCACCGGCAGCGTGATGAGGTGCGCGCTGCCGAGCACAAGCAGAATGCCGAACTCGTTGAACGTCAGCAGAAAGCACAGGATCGTGCCCGCAGCGATGCCCGGCCACGCGAGCGGCAGGATCACGCGCAGAGCGACCATCCGGGTATTTGCACCGAGACTGCGTGCGGCTTCGATCAGGCGCATGTCGAGCAGCGCGAACGCGGCGAGCGTCGGGCGCACGACGAATGGCGCGTAGAACACCACTTCGGCGAGCACGACCCCGCCGATGCCGAACAGAAAGTCGAGCGGCGGCGCCTGCAAATGAAAGAGCCGTTGCAGCCCGATGCTCACGGAGCCCTGCGAGCCGTACAGAAAGATCAGCGTGAACGCGACGAGAAACGACGGGAACGCCACGAACAGTTCCAGAAAGCGCGTGACGAGCTGCGCGCCCGGAAACGGCTTGAAGAACAGCAGCGCCGCAAGTGCGACGCCAAGCACGGAAGCCAGACCCGCGCTCAGAAACAGAATCCACAAAGTCGTGGCGATCACGCCGCGCGAATCGGGATTGCCGAAGAAAGTCTCGTACGCGTGGAAGCTCAAGCCGTGCGCGCCCGAAAGGCTCAGCAGCACGAGGCGCACGAGCGGATAGACGACGAGCGGTCCAAGCACGAACACGAGCAGAAACGCGATATGCCATTGCGCGCGCCGTTCGCGGCGGCGCACGGCGGCCGCGTGCGTGTCGGCGCCGGGCAGCGCCAAGGAAGAATCAGGGGTTGATAAGGACGACATCGTCAGCCTCGTAACGCAGGGACACACGCATGCCTTTCGCCGGCGTCATGCCGTGGCCGCGCTGCATGGTGACGAGCACCGGTTCGTTCGGCATCGCATCGAGCAGCACCGGCACCGATAGCACCGAGCCATACCATTCGACGGATTCGATCGTGCCATGCAGCGAGCCTTCGCCGAGCGGCACGATGCGCAGGCTTTCAGGACGCAGGCACGCGAGCTTGTCGCGCACGTCGTGGCGCGCGTCGCCCACCGGGAACGCGACGTTCGGCGGCAGCAGATTCGCCGCGCCGAGATAGCGCGCTACGTAGGCGTCGTTGGGCGTGTCGTAGAGTTCCTGCGGCGTGCCGAGCTGGGCGATGCGGCCATCGCGCATCAGCAGCGTGCGGTCGGACAGCACGAGCGCGTCGTCCTGATCGTGCGTCACGCACACGATCGTCAGATCGGGCAGGCGCTCGTGCAGCGCCTTCAATTCGGAGCGCACCGAAGCGCGCAGATTGGCGTCGAGTGCCGAGAGCGGCTCGTCGAGCAGCAACACGTCCGGCTCGATCACGAGCGCACGCGCGAGCGCCACGCGCTGCTGCATGCCGCCCGAGAGCTGCGCGGGCATGACGTGCCCCGCGTCGCCCAGCTGCACGAGCTTGAGGGCGTCGGCTACGCGTCGCGCGATATCGCGCGACGGCACGCGGCGCGCCTTCAACCCGAACGCGACGTTCTCGAACACCGAGAGATGCGGAAAAAGCGCATAGCTCTGGAACAGCAGACCCAGGTTGCGCTGATGCGGCGGCACATGGGTCAGATCGCAGCCCGCCACGGTGAGCGAGCCCGCGAGTCCATCGGCTTCGATGAACCCGGCGATGAAACGCAGCAAGGTTGTCTTGCCGCAGCCGCTGCGGCCCAGCACGGTCAGCAGTTCGCCGCGGCGGATCGTGAGCGACAGATCGTCGAGGACAGTGCGCGCGCCGAAGCGCACGCTCAGGTGGTCGATCTGCACGCCCGCGGCTCCGGGCGCGTCCGTGGCGTCAGTCAGTCCGGACACATCCGGCAGCGCGCGGGCCATGCCGGCCGGCGCGAGGCTTGCGGTATTCACCGGGTTCATCTCCTGCAAGTACGGTTGCTTACTTCGGCTTCACGACTTCGAGCGGCTTGCCCGACGAGCCGATCACTTCGTTCTTCCAGCGCGTCGTCCAGTCGGCCTTCTTCGCCATCACCTGGTTCCAGTCAACCGGAATGAGCTTCACGCCCTGGATGGCCTGCTTGACCGCTTCGCCGTTCTTGCCCGTGAGCGCCACGTCCGTGCGGCCCGGAATGCCGAAGATGTCCGGCACCTTCGACTGCACGTCCGTCGACATCAGGTAGTCGATCAGCTTCTTGCCTTCAGCCTGGTTCGGGCCGTTCTTGATCAGGCCGATTGCGTACGGCAGCTGGAACGTCGTGGGATGACCGCCAGCGTCGGCCGCGAGGAAGATCGGCTTGAGCGAGAGGCCGCCGTTGGCTGCGTCGTCGAGATCCATCTGCAGGTCGCCGTTGGCCACCGAGATTTCGTTACGCGAGAGCAGCACGTCGAGGTAGCCCGTGCCCTTGGTGTGGAACTTCGCGCTCTGCTCGAGCTTCTTGAGGTAGTCGAACGCCTTGTCTTCGCCCATCAGCGAGGTCGTGAGGATGATCACGGCCATGCCGTCGCCAGCCGTGGCCGGGTTCGAGTACGCAACCTTGCCCGAGTAGTCCGGGTGCAGCAGGTCAGCAAACGTCTTGGGCTCGTTCTTCACGACATCGGGATTGATCGCAAACGAGAAGTAGTTGTTCACGAACGTAGCCCACGAACCGTCCGTCGCCTTCGCGATCGCCGGGACATTCTTGTAGTTCACGCTCTGGTACGGCTGCAGCAGGCCGCTTTGCTGCGCCGTCTGGATGAACGGCGGCAGCGTGACGATCACGTCGGCCTTCGGCGAGTCCTTCTCGACGTTCGCGCGGTTCACCACTTCGCCGCTGCCCGCCGTCACGATGTTGACCTTCACGCCTTCCTTCTTCTCGAAGGCCGGCAGCACGTCCTTATAGAGATTTTCGAGGCCATCGGCCGTGTACAGCACGACGGCGTCGGCAGCGTGCGCGCTCGCGGCTGCACCCAGCAGCGCCGCTGCGGCCGCGATCGGCAGCAGCTTGCGTGCAAAACCCGCGCGATGGGAATTCGTGTGGTTCATGTCACTCTCCGAAGGCAAAACCAGATGCTCGGGATACCCGATGCGTTTGTGATTGAATGGATCGAACTGAGTCGAACAATCCGAACTTCGGCGGACTGCGCCGCCTGTCATTGCCCGTCTGGTGGTCTTGCATCGCGGATTGCAGATTGTCTGCAATCCGGCGTTGTCCACCTGAACCAGTCGGCCCGGTGAAGGCGCGGCGTTGCCGCTCGCCTCGCTTACCGGCCCATCTGGAAGGGCCCCGCAAGAATCACAGGTTTTGATGACACGCGCATGACGATTGTGGCGTTTGTCAAAAAATTCCACAATTCGCCAATATTCGACAAGCCACATAGCCGTACCGATTCCCGCCGCTCACGTATCGGCGGCAGTCATGTGCTTGTCTACACGTGGAAAAGCAAACGCGGCGCGTGCTGCGCGGCGCCGCAAGAAGACTCAGGCGATGACGAGCTCAGGCCCGCGCGCCGTGATGGCGCGCGCGACGCTCTTTTCGGGCGCCAGCTCGGTGATGACGTAGCGTGCCTGCTCGAAGCCGTTGATGCGCACGGGCGTCACCCGCCCGAACTTCGAATGATCGGCGACGACGATCGCGCAGGCCGTGGCCGCGAGCATGCGGCTGCGCACCTCGGCGACCATGCGCGAGTAGTCGGTGAGCCAGCCGTCGGCGGTGATGCCGCCCGCGCCGACGAACGCGAAGTCAGCGTGGTACTGGGCGAGTTGCTGCACGGTGTCGAGGCCGAAGGTCGCTTCCTCATGGTCGGACAGCTCGCCACCCAGCAGCGTGACGCGGTTCTCGTTGCGGCGGCCGAGCAGGAGCGCAATACGCCAGTCGTTGGTATAGACCGTGAGCCGATGACGGTCGGTGAGCGCACGCGCGAGCGCATGTGTGGTACTGCCCGAATCGATGATGACCGAGGCGCCGTCGGGCACGAATTCCGCCGCGCGTTCGCCGATCGCGCGCTTGGCGCTCGCGTTGGCGGCTTCGCGCACGTCGAGATCGGGCTCGCGGCGGTCGCTGGAGAGCGCGCCGCCGTGGGTCGTGACGAGTAGCCCGCGCTCCGCGAGCGTGTTGAGGTCGCGCCGGATCGTCTCGCGGGAAACGCGCAGTTCGCGCACGAGATCCGCCACGGAAAGCGCGCCCGTCCGGTTCACTTGCGAGAGGATGTATTGGTGACGTTGTTCTGCGAGCATCTCGGTAGGCGCGGGTCGTGCGTGGATAAAGACGCGGGTAATGAAGTGAGTTCGGCGTGAATCCGGAAAGCCGCCGTATTGTATTACGCACGCGCGCAACGAGCCTGCGCTGCCATCGCGCGCGCATCCCTGCTAATCTCGTGGAGCCCGCGCGCTCACGCGACGCTCGCTTTGCCGACCACTGGAATTCATGCGTTCACGACTTCGTCAATTGCGTCTGCTGTTTTGTGCACTGCGTTATGGCTTCAGGCTGATCTGGCTCGCAGCCCCCGAGCATCACAAGCTGCACTGGTTCCTCACGCTCGCTTCGAGCCTGCACGGCGACCCGCGTCTCGCCTCGCGCCTTCATGGTTCGCTGCCGCGTCTCGCCCCGCTCGCCACGGCTTTCGCGCAAACGCTCGCCACACGCCCCGAACTCGCGGGCGCGACCTTGCATGACGCGATCGACGCGATCGAGCATTTCGAAGAACCCCTTGCAGGCGAGGCACTCAACACCACGCTGCGCGCCGCGCTAGGCAAGCCGCCCGAGACGGTGTTCACGTGGATCGATCCGATGCCGACCCACAACGGCTGGTGCGAACAGACGCACCTCGCGCGGCTCGCGCTGCCGGTGAACGCTCACCAGACGATCACGCTGCGCGTGCTGCGTGCGAAGCAGGTCCAGGAAGTCGACGATGACGCCGCGCTCCTGTGCGCCGTGGCCCGCTGGATCGAGCGCTTTTCGCGCGCCGCTCGCAAGCTGCAGCTGCACGCACTCGCGCAGGCGCTGCGCGAGGATCTGCAGCGGCGCTTCGACCTGCGCGCCCAGGCCGCGAACCTGAGCCAAAGCGGCCATCAGCTCGGCGACGACCCGCGTGTTGTCGTGCCCGACGTGATCTGGGACCTCTGCACCCCGCAGACAATCGCGGTGCAGCACATCGACACCGTGCGCGCGACCGATATCGCCGGGCTTGCCGAGCACCATATCAACGTCACGCAGG
This sequence comes from Paraburkholderia hiiakae, assembly GCF_904848665.1. Taxonomy (GTDB): domain Bacteria; phylum Pseudomonadota; class Gammaproteobacteria; order Burkholderiales; family Burkholderiaceae; genus Paraburkholderia; species Paraburkholderia hiiakae. The sequence goes on along the minus strand of NZ_CAJHCQ010000009.1, from coordinate 292,750 downwards.
TGGCGGCGCATCTGATCGAAGTGGTGACGCGCCAGGCGTTCGAACACGGTTTCTTTCATGCAGCCCTCGACGCCTGCCGGGTCGCGGTGAGCGTCGAGCCCGAGACGCGCGGCCGCCTCGTGCTCGCGGGCGCGGCGCTGATGACGAGCCTTTCCTCGCCTGAACGCGAATTCTTCGTGCACGGCGCAACGGCGTTGTTCGAACAGGACTACGCCCGGCTCGCGACGCTCCATCACGTGGCGGGCCACGTGCCTGCGCACGCGCGCACCGAGCAGATCGAGGCGGAATTGCGCACGCGCAGCGAAGCGCATTTCGCGAGCGACACCGACGAGCGCAGCGCGGGGGCGCTGTTCCATCATCTGCTGCATTCGGTGCAGCCGTTTGGAGGCGAAGTCTCACCGCGCCTCGTGGCGGCACAGCGCGCGTTCGGCCAGGCCGAGAAACTGGCGCGCTCTATTCATCCGGGCGTGGACGCGTGGGGCATTGCACGGCACACGCTCACCGACATCGCGCGCCAGGATCTCGGTCACCACGGCTGGATCCGGCGACTCTCGCAGGAGTTGCCACACCTCGCGCAAATTGCACCGCGCGTACCGCAGATGGTGTTCCGCTTCCTCGAGCACCACGCGAAGACGGGGCACGGACCCGCTGCGGGACAGGCCGCGCAGCAGGCCGCGTTGCTCGATGCCTGGCGCCGCGAGCATCGGCGCACGCGCGCGCTGCTGCTCGCCTGCGCGGTCTGCGGCGGCTTGATTGGCGTGACGGCGGTGTTGTTTGGAAGCTAAGCCGCGACTCGCGTGTTGGGCTTCGCGATGTCTGCATGGGCGGAAGTGGCATGAGCTAGGCGGTTAGTTGCAATCGATTCGTCGAGGGGCATACTCCTAAGCCAGTGCAGTCCTGAACAAGACTGCAACCTGCGCGCCGCGCGATACTCCGAGCCTTTCGTGTTTCTCCGCGCGTAGCGTCAGCGCGCGCCCTTCTCGACACCGATGCTCGCCACTTTCGCCCCCACCCTTTTCGTCGTCCTGTGGTCGACGGGTTTCGTCGTCGCGCGCGCCATTGCGCCCTACGCCGATCCCAACCTCTTCCTGCTGGCGCGCTTCACGGGCACGGCAGCGCTGTTCACGATCGTCGCGCTGGTGATGCGCGCGCCCTGGCCGCGTGGACGCGAAATCGGCAAGCATCTCTTCGCGGGCTCGCTCCTGCAAGGCGTGTATCTGGGCGCGGGCTACTGGGCGGTCGCGCAGGGCCTGAGCGTGGGCGTGATGGCGCTCCTCGGCGCGCTCCAGCCGCTCTTGACGGCCGCCATCGCGGCGCGCGTGTTCGGCGAGCGCCTGCCGCCGCGGCGCTGGTCGGGCATGTCGCTCGGCCTCGCAGGCGTCGTGCTCGTGCTGAGCCCGAAGTTGTACGCCGCCATGCACGCTGCCGGCGGCGCGATCGCCGACGCCGCTGCCGCTACCACGCTCATGCACGCTCACGCGAATCCGCTGCTCGTCGTGGTAGTCGCGGTGGTGTCGGTCGGATCGATCACGGCGGGCACGCTCTACCAGAAGACTTCGCTCGCGCAAGCCGACATTCGCAGCGCAAGCGCCGTGCAGAACCTGGGCGCGGCCATCGTGGCCGCGGTGCTCGCGCTCGTGCTCGGCGAGACGCGCTGGATCGCAACGCCGACCCTGTGGTTCTCGCTGGCGTGGGGCATTGCGATGCTTTCGGGCGCGGGCGTGACGTTGCTCGTGTGGATGGTGCGCCACGGCGACGCCGCCCGCGCCACGGCGCTGCTCTTTCTCGCGCCGCCGCTCGCGGCGCTCGAAAGTTGGCTGCTCTTCGGCGAAACGCTCACGCCCGTGCAGATGGCGGGTTTCGGCGTCGCGCTCGCGGGCGTGCTGATTGCGCGACGCGCGTAGCACCTGCGCTTCGATCGCGCGCAGCGACTGGCGGCCGCCCTCGCCGGATCGCGCGCTCAATCGGCGGTGTCGGCGCCGGCTGGCACCTTCGCGCGCGCCTTGCCGCCTGGCGCGGGCGACCACGCCGGGCGCGTCTTGCGCTCCGAATCGACCACGACGATAAAACGTCCCGCCCACGGCGTGATCTCGCGGTCCGAGTGGAGCACCCACAGCGACTTGCCCGAGTCGACGAGCGCCTGGTATTCGGCGTCGATGATGCCGTTGTGGTCGATGAACGCATTGAGCGTCGCCGGAATCCGCACGCAGCCCTTCGAGTGGCGGATGCCGAGCAGCGGCTCGAGGCGGTCGGGGTCGGTGGCGTGCATCTGGAAACGCATCTGCGAATAACCGCCCTTGCCCCAACCGCGTTCGCCGTCCACCCAGCCGAGGTCATAGATGCGCATGTCGCGCCGGCCGTAGCCGCGTATGTTGTTCTGGTTCATGGTGCCTTCCGCGCGGAAGTCCATGTTCAGCGGGGTGTGCTCGAACACGCCGAGCGGCGTGAGGAAGTGGTCGAACTCGCCGGGACGTCCCGTCGCGACCGGCGACGCGCCGATCATGAGCCACGGCTCGTCAGGCATGGCCCGGAAGTAGATGAAGAGCGCCTGCACATTCGCGCTGCGATCGACAAGGATGACGAACTCGCCCGCCAGCGCGCCGAGGTCTTTCTCGTCGAGCGCCGCCTGCAGGCGCTGGCCGTAGGCTCGCTGGTCCGTGAGCGGCACATGTAGACGCCGGTTGACGTCACGCGCGAAGCGCTTGCGCATATCGAGCGCACCGCGGGTTTCTTCGGCGGCCTCCTCTGGCGTGAGCATCCGGTGAACGGGTAGCACGAGCGCGGGAGGCGCGGAAGCCGCCAACGCGGCCGAGGCCGAAGAAGCGGAAGCAGCTGACGACGCCGACGAAGCGGCCGAAGCGCCCGACGCAGGCGCTGGCCCCGAAGCGGCGGAAGCTGCATTGGCAACAGGCCGAGCCGCAGACGCGCCCGACGCAGCAGATGCGCCCGAAGCAACAGGCTTCGACGCTGCATGCGCCGGCGCGCTACGCATGGCGCCGGAGGCAACATGCACGCTGGAGGCCGTCAGACCGTCGGCGGCGTAAACCGTGCTTGCCGCCCACGAAGCGCAAAACGAGGCGCAGAGCGCGGCCACCATTGCGCGGCGCGCCGGCGCGCCAAACCACCGCGTTCTATGATGGGGAAGGTTTGGGGCGTCGCCCCGGACGCCACCCCGCACGCGAGCGACCATGCGCCGCGAAAAATTGTCGTTCATTGTGAGTCCGGCCGATTGTGCGTCTTGTCTGAAGTCGGATACGTCGTGCGCCGTGCCGTGCGGCGTCGCTGACAGCGCCACGACCACCCGACATTAGACCAGACAACGCAAACTGCGCGCCCATGCCGCGCGCGCAGCCAATTGAGGAACTGCCCATGCCCGCCAAGTCGAACGCCAACGCCGACCGCCTCGCCCGCCAGCGACGCATCATCGCCGAACTGAACGTCGACGCGCGCTTCGACGCGCAAGCCGAAATCGGTCGTCGCGTGCGCTTTCTCGCGCAGCGCCTCCAGGCGAGCGGGCTGCAGACACTCGTGCTGGGCATCAGCGGCGGCATCGACTCCGCGACGGCCGGACGCCTTGCGCAACTGAGCGCGGAAAGCCTGCGTGCGCAAGGCCAGACGGCGGCACGCTTCATCGCGATGCGTCTGCCCTACGGCACCCAGCGCGACGAAGCGGACGCCGCCGCCGCGCTCGCCTTCATCGCCGCGGACGAAACCCTGACCGTAGATATGCGCCCCGCCGCCGACGCGATGCTCGCCTCGCTCACGGCGGCCGGTCTCGCGTTTGCCGACGAGAGCGCGCAGGACAAGGTTCACGGCAACATCAAGGCGCGCGAGCGGATGATCGCGCAGTACGCAGTGGCCGGCGCGCGCGCGGGACTCGTGATCGGCACGGATCACGCGGCGGAATCGCTGATGGGCTTTTTCACCAAGTTCGGCGACGGCGGCGCCGACGTGCTGCCGCTCGCGGGCCTGAACAAGCGGCGCGTGCGCGCACTCGCGCGCTCGCTCGGCGCACCGGCCACGCTGGTAGAGAAAACGCCCACTGCGGATCTGGAAACGTTGCGCCCGCTGCATCCTGACGAAGACGCCTACGGGATCGGCTATGACGAGATCGATGACTTTCTGGAAGGCAAGCCGGTGAGCGAACGCGCGTATGAGACGATCTTTCGCTTCTACGAGGCGACGCACCACAAGCGCTCGCTGCCCTACACGCCGTACGACGCCGCGGACGACACGCGCTGAAGCGCGGCGCGAACGGCTCAGTTGCGTGGACGTTGCGGCGGCTCCTCGTCTTCGAACGGCGGCGCGCTCACCTTTAGCGCCACGCCGGCGAGGCGGCGGGACTGAAGTTCGCGCGCCACGGCGTCAGCCACGTAGGGCACGTCGGAGTCGAGTTCGAGGTCCGCGTGCGCGTTGGGCGTGCCCGCGTCATAAACGGTGATGCCCTTGGCGTACTTGCCGAGCTCGCGCTCGAAAAAGCTGCGCACGTCCTGCTCGCTGCAGGATTCAGGAACATTCCAGACAGTCAGGTGCATGACGGCCTACCTCGCGAGAAATTCGGACGTGCAGCGCTCAGCGGAACCGGCGGGGTTGCGTCGCGCGTGCGCGTACGGGCTGCAGGCTCGCGCGAGCGCGAGTACGTGTCCACGCCACCTGGCCGAGTACGGCCGCGACGCCAAGCAGCAAAAGGCTGGACGTAAGCATTGTTGTGACTCCCTTTTGTTGATGAATGTCAGCATAGTCGCATTTGCTGAGCGGTGCGCTGCGGCATATTGCCTGGTGGCGGATGACCAACGGATTGCCCACTGCGCATGCCCGATCCGGTCCGCAATCAGCGTGCCCGAAGAGGGAAAGGTGGATGTGAAGCGGCGCTTCAGGATCCGTCGTCGCGGCTCGCCGAGGTCGTCTCGTCAGCAGATCCGCCGCAGTCCATGCGGGTGAGGCGGTCGTACTGGTGCACCCAGTTGCCGGTGATCGTAGCCTGCGCCTCGGCTAGCGTCATGCGCCCCGCGCACACGCAACGCTTCAGGCGCACGGTGAGCAGCGACTTGCGGCGCTCGCCCGCGTGGCCGCCCCACGGAATCAGGTCGAAGTTGGCCGTGGCGTCCGGCGACCCGCCAAGCACGATCGGCACATGCCGATCGAGCGCGTAGCCCACGCCTTCGTCGGCGTCGATGCCGCGTGCCGCGAGCATGCGGTCCTTCAGCGCCATGGTCTGGTCGAACGGCGGCGCCACGGTGTCGGCATAGCCCGGACGGCAGATCGTGTCAGTCAACGACTCTTGCGTGACACGCGTGTCGAGAAGCCGTGGATCTTGCGCGAATGCAGCCTGCGCCGCGCTGCCCGTTGCAAGCGCCAGCAGCGAAATGCGCAGTACTCCCGCGCGCCACTGCGGCGCACCAGTGCGACAAACAATGCCTTCTGCCATGCGGCGCGCGATGCGGCGTATTGCTGCCATTTCTGCGTTCATGGTTGAGCACATCGTGCAGCACGATGCGCAATGGATGGTGGGTGCCGGGTTATTAGACCACAATCAATATTTGTCGGGGCAATTGCGCACATCGGCAACGAGGCGCGCTGTGTCGCGTATCGCGCGACGGCCCCGACACCCTGGCCGCGAGCGCTCGCAACCTCAGCGCTTCACAAGGAATTTTTGATCTGTAATCCCAGGTAATTTATGCGCCCGGCGAGGTACCTGGCCGCCGCGCTGCTGGCCGTTTGGCCGATGGCAGCGCGCGACGCGATAGCGCATAATGAGCCGCCGGTCAGCTCCAAAGCGGAGCGTATCGCGCGCATTCGAAGAAACGAGGAAACCCCATGTCCATTTCCATGTATCAAGCATCGGTGCCCGTGCTCGCGCGCGGTCTCACCAATCTGCAAAACATCATCGGCAAGGCGCAGGCGCACGCAGCGGAAAAGCAGATCGACCCCTCCGTGCTGACGGGCGCACGGCTCTTCCCCGACATGCTGCCGCTCATGCGTCAGATCTACATCGCCACCGATACCGCGAAGGGCTGCGCCGCGCGCCTGGCCGGCGTGGAGCCCCCGAAATTCGACGATGTCGAGGTCACGTTCGACGAGTTGCACGCCCGTATCCAGAAAACCATCGACTATCTGAACGCGTTCAAGCCGGAGCAGATCGACGGCACAGAAGCGCGCAGCATCACGCTCAAGATGCGCAGCGGTCCGATCGAGTTCACGGGCCAAAGCTATCTGCTCGGCTTCGTGCTGCCCAACTTCTTCTTCCATGTCACCACGGCTTACGACATCCTGCGTCACAACGGCGTGGAACTGGGCAAGCTCGACTACCTGGGCGCGCGCTAACACGAGGCGCTAAAACGCGAGCAATAAAAAAGCGTGCGGCGCCTTGCGCGCCGCACGCTTTCACCCAACCGTCCTGTACTCCAGAAGCGTCAATCGAGCGAGAGCCGCAGTGCGAAGCCGATCAACGCGGACGAGAACGCCCACTTCTGGACCGTCTGCGCGAGCGGATGGCGGCGCAGCCACACGGCGATGCGCGCGGCGCCCAGCACGTAGATCACGTCGAAGAGCGCGCATACGGCAACCAGCAACACGCCCAGCACCGAAACCTGCAGCCAGACCGAGCCCGCCTCGGGCCGGATGAACTGCGGCAACAGCACCGAGCAGAACAGCAGCGCCTTCGGGTTCAGCAGGTTCGTGAGCAACCCCTTGGTGAAATCGGCACGGCGCGGGCGCGCCACGGCCACCCCCTCCTGTTCTGGCATGGCGAAAGCCGGCGCGCGGAAGATCTGCACGGCGATCCATGTGAGATACGCGGCGCCCACGTAGCGCACGACTTCATAAAGCCACGGCGCGTTGCGCAGCAAGGCCGCGAGGCCGCAGGCGGAAAGCGTCACGTGGGTCGCGCGCGCGAGCGCGAGGCCGCAGGCCGCCGCGAAGCCGCTGCGCGTGCCGCGGCTCATGCTGGTCTGCATCACGAGCGCCATGTCGGCGCCGGGCAGCGCGCAGACGATAATCAGGGCGACGATGAACATCAACAGCAGGTGGGCGGAAATCATGTTGGCCTCGCGTGAAAGAGGCTCTATCTTGCCGCTACACGCAGAGCGATTTCTGGCGTTTTTACATATCACACACGTCATATATTAGCGGAATGCGCTAAGATTTCCGAATCCACACCAGAACTCCCCTACCCGCTATGAGCGACCTCGACAAACTCGACCGGGCGATACTCGGCGCGCTGCAAACCGACGGGCGCATGCCGAACGCGCGTCTCGCCGAAACGGTCGGCCTGAGCGAAACGCCCTGCGCGCGGCGCCTCAAGCGCCTCGAACAGGAGGGCTATATCGAGCGTTACCGGGCCGTGCTCTCGCGCCGTGCGCTCGGCTACGGCGTGGTGGGGTTCGTCTCGGTACGCTTTGCCGTGCATGACCGCGCGCTCGCCGACCGCTTCGAGCGCGAAGTGCTGGCGATCGAGCGCATTCTGTCGTGCCACAACGTATCCGGTACGGCGGACTATATTTTGCAGGTGGTGGCGCGCGATCTCGACGACTACGGCACCTTCATGCGCGACCAGTTGCGCAGTTTGCCCGGCGTCACGTCCGTCGAATCGGCGCTGTCGCTGCGCGAAGTGAAAGCCGAGGGCGGGCTGCCCCTGCCCTGAACACACCCAACACCCAACACGTAAGAACGGAGCTTTCGATGACACCAGAACAGGCACGAGCCGAAGAAGCCGCCGCCATGGAGCGCGTGCTGACCGCAACCCAGCGCGTCAAGTCGGCGTTCACCTCGCTGCAGTCGCAGTTTCCGCCGGAAGGCGACGGCCGTCCGTCGCAATTCGCGCTGCAGACCTTCGACATGGCGCTCCAGGAACTGGAAGACGCTCAGGCCGCCTTCGACGAGCTGCTCAACGATCTGTTCGACGGCGAGCGCTGATTCTGCACCCGTTCGCTGCGCGCCCCGCAAAGATTCAAGCGCGCGCAGCGAACGATCGATTTCGCCAACAATTCGGATTCCAGATTAATATCCGCAAAACATGATTGACGACATGAACGTTCCCGTCACCGTGCTCGGCGTGGGCGTCGTCGTACGCAACGGCGACGCGTGGCTGCTCGGCCTGCGCAAAAGCACATGGGGACGCGACACCTGGGCCTTCCCGGGTGGCAAGGTCGACCCCGGCGAAGATCCGCTCGCCGCGGCCGCGCGCGAGCTGCGCGAGGAAACCGGCCTGGAATTGATCGAGGCATACGCAGCCGGCTGGGCCAGCGGCTGGCTCGAAGCGGGCCGCGTGCGCCATGTGACACTGTTCGTCGAGGCCGCCGCGCCGGGCATGCCGGTCGTCGCCGAGCCCGACAAGTGCGCGCGGTGGGCGTGGTTCACGCGGAATGCGTTGCCTGCCGAACTGTTCGAGCCCACCCGCCTCTACTTCGAGACCCGCTAGCGCGTCGCGGCTGCAGCGCGCTCCCGCACAAAGGCCGCGATACGCTCGCAAGCTTCGACGAGCCTCGCTTCGTCCACGACGAAACCAAGCCGCACATAGCCGTTTGCGGTTTCCCCGAACGCGCTCGCGTCGAGCACGGATACCTTCTGCGCTTCGAAAAGCTGCCAGGTGAACGCCTGCGTGTCGAGGCCCGTGCCGCGGATGTCGATCATCATGAACATGCCCGCTTCCGGCAACAGGCACTTGAGTCCCGGCACGCCCGCCAGCCGCTCGTAGACGATGTCGCGCCGGCGGCGATAGATCTCGCGCATCTGGGCGACGATCTGCGCGCGCTGGTCGAGCGCCGTAATCGCCGCCTCCTGAATGAAACCAGGCAGCCCGTAGAGCATGCAGAGCGCGAGCCGCGCCAGATGCGCAATCATCGTTTCCGGCGCGATCACCCAGCCGAGGCGCCAGCCCGGCATGGCATGCGACTTCGAGAGGCTGCCGAGCGTGACCGTGCGCTCCGCCATGCCGTCGAGCGCGGCGATGCTCACGTGCTCGCGCTCGAACGTGAGGTCGGCGTAGACCTCGTCGGAGAGCACCCACAGGTCGTGCCGCCTGGCCAATTGCGCGACGCGTTCGAGGTGCGCGCGCGGCATCACCGCGCCGGTGGGGTTGCACGGCGTCGCGAAGAAAATCGCGCGCGTGCGCGGCGTGACGGCTGCCTCGAGTCCGTCGCAGTCGAGATGAAAGCCGTTCTCAGGATCGACGGGCACCGGCACGAGCGTGGCGCCCGACGCGCGAATCGCGGCCTCGTAGGTCAGGTACATCGGCTCGGGCACGAGGACTTCGTCGCCGGCCTCCAGCAAACAGAGCGACGAAGCGAACAAGCCGTTCTGCGCCCCCGCGCAGAGAATCACGTTCTGCGCACCGACCGCACGCCCGCTTTGCTGTGCATGCTCGCGTGCAATCGCCTCGCGCAGCGGCTCGCGGCCCATGATCGCCGAGTAGTGCGTATCGCCTTCACGCAGCGCGGCCACGGCGCGCTCGACGATGGGCGCGGGCGTGCCGAAGTCGGGGTCGCCCACGCTCAGCACGATCACGTCCTCGCCACGCGCCGCGGCCTGCACTGCCGCGTGATGGATCTCCCATGCCGTCGTCCGACGGCCCTGCAACCGCTCGACCAGATTCGAATACTTCATCTTCCGCGACTCTCCCGAACATCCGGCGCGCATCGCGCCGGGGCGTTCAAAACCGTTCCTGTTGATTCGTATGTGCAGCGCGTGTGCAACGATACCAAGGAACGATGCCGCTGAGAAATGTCGACGCGCTCATGCACGTGTCCAACGTGGTGTTAGTATTTCCAGCCTGTTGGATGATCTTATTTGCGGCGCGCGGCTCCATGTCCTCACCCTACGAAGTCCCGGCGCTGCGGCGCATACACGATATTCTCGACGTACTCGCGCACGCGCCTGGCCCGATGCGCGCGGCGGCAATCGCGCAGGTCACCGGCCTCTCGCGCAGCACGCTCTACCTGATGCTCGACTCGCTCGAACGCCGGCGCTGGATCGAAAAACGCGCGGACGGCTATATCGTCGGCCTCACGCTGTTCGAGCTCGGCAGCGCCTATGTGCGGCACGACCGGCTCCAGGAAGTGTTCCGCCAGGAAGCGACCGTCTTCGTCGCGACGCATAACGAAGTCGTTCAGCTTGCCGTGCTGGATGGCGCGGAAGTCGTGTATCTCGCGCGCGAAGACCCCGCGCGGCCCGTGCGCCTCGTCTCCGATCTCGGCTCGCGGCTGCCCGCGCACTGCAGCGCACTGGGCAAGGCGCTGCTCGCCAGCCTTCCCGATGAAGAGGTCAACGCGATCCTGCCGCGCCAGCTTCCCGCAGTGACCGCCAACACCATCACGCGCAAGCAGGACCTGCTCGCGGCGCTCGCCGCGATACGCCGCTCTGGCCTCGCGCACGAGCGGGAAGAAGTGACGGCGGGGATTGCGTGCTTCGCGGCGTTCGTGGGCGTGACGGCGCTCGGCAAGCGCGTGGCGGTCAGCGCGAGCCTGCCGCTGGAGCGGCTGGATGCGCGCCGCGAGAAGCGCCTCGCCATCGCAGTGGTCGAGATGGCGCAGCGCATCGCCAAGGGACTTTGACGACGCTAATGCCGTCGCGCATTCGCGTGCTCAAGCGCTTTCGCGCGGCACGACTGTGTACTGAATGCGCGTTTTCACGGGATGCTGCGCGCTCGCGCCGTCCGCTACCGCGAGGGCGGCGACGATCGCCTCGCCCGTGCGCTGGCCAATGCCGTAGGCATCGACCGAAATCGTGGTGATCGCCGGATAGCAGCACGCCGCGACCTCGAAGTTGCCGAAGCCCGCAACCGCCATGTCGCGAGGCACGCTCAGGCCGCGCCGCTGGCACTCCATGATCGCGCCGAACGCCGACATGTCGCTCACGCACATCACGGCCTCTGTGTCGGGCCAACGCTCGAGCAACTCGGCCATGGCGGGCGCGCCGTGGCTCATCGTGACCGGCGAGTCGCCCAGTTGCACGACGCGATGCCTGTCGAGCCCGAGCGCCTTCATCTCCATCTGATAGCCCTTGAGACGGTCGAGGCCGCGCCGGTCCAGATCGCCCGCGCCACCAAGAAAACCGATGCGGCGATGGCCCTTGTCCGCGAGATAGCGCACCATCTCGCGCGCTGCGCTCACGTTGGAAAAGCCCACGGCCATGTCGATCGGCTCCGCGGGCAAGTCCCACATCTCGACGACCGGCACGCCCGAGCGCTGCAGCAGCGCGCGCGTGGCGTCCGTATGCTGCGCCCCCGTGAGCGCGATGCAGCGCGGCTGGTGGCGCAGCATCTGGCGCACGAGGCGCTCCTCGCGGTCGAGGAAGTAGTCGGTGTCGCCGATCAGCAATTCGAGCCCTTGCGGCTCGAGCACAGCCGTGAGGCCGCTCACGGTGTCAGAGAAGTTCGAGCTGGAAAGCGATGGCACGAGCACGGCGACGAACGACGAGCGCCCCGAGGAGAGCGCACCGGCCGCCGCGTCGGCCACGTAACCCAGTTCGTCGATGGCGCGCTGCACACGCTCGCGTGTCGCCTCCGACGCGCTGCGCCCCGCCATCACGCGGGACACCGTCATCTTCGAAACGCCCGCGAGACGAGCGACATCGGACATGCGGGGCGGCGTGGCTTTCGGAGCGCTGGTTTTGGACATCGCGGCTGGAAGGCAAAATAAAAAGAACGCATATCATAACGGCTGCGCCCTTCTTTTCCTCGTTTCGAGCCGTCGAATGCGATCGCCTTCGTAGGCATTCATTTAATTCGCCATCCTTATCTTTACGCGAAATCGCTGCGCACGCGCGTCCCGCTCGATTCGAGAATCCGCGAATTCGGTCACAATCGAAGATCGGCGCTACAGGATGCGCATTCCCGCGCGAACGCCCGCCGCCCACCCACGAGCCAGGAGGAGACTTGCCATGTCAGGACCCGCCCGCACCATTGCCGAGAAACGCGCCGAGTTTCGCGCGCTGCACGCCGCCGGTTGCTTCGTGCTGCCGAACCCGTGGGACGTGGGCAGCGCGCGCTATCTCCAGGGCCTCGGGTTCAAGGCGCTCGCGACCACCAGCTCCGGGTTCGCATGGTCACGCGGCCATGCCGACAACACCTTGCCGCGCGACGCGATCCTCGCGCACCTGCGCGAGATCGTCGCGGCCACCGACCTGCCCGTGAACGCCGACTTCGAAAGCGGCTTCGGCGCGGATCCCGCAGGCGTCGAAGCAAGCGTGGGCCTCGCGGTCGAGACCGGGGTCGCCGGGCTTTCCGTGGAAGATTCGACCGGCGACGAGGCAGCGCCGCTGCTGCCGATCGAGGTGGCCGTCGAGCGCATGCGCGCCGCTCGCCGCGCGATCGACGCGCGCGGCGGCGACACCGTGCTCGTTGGCCGAGCCGAGAACTTCATAGCGGGCGTGCCCAACCTCGACGACGCCATCGCGCGCTTGCAGGCGTATGCGCAGGCGGGCGCGGATTGCCTCTACGCGCCGGGCATCCAGACACGCGAGCAGATCGTGGCCGTCGTGACCGCTGTCGCGCCGAAGCCAGTGAACGTGCTGATTGGCGCGCAGTCTGCCTTCACGCTGGACGATCTCGCCGCACTCGGGGTGCGCCGCGTGAGCGTAGGCGGCGCGCTCGCCCGCACCGCATGGGGCGGCTTCATGCAAGCGGCGCAACAACTCGCCGAAGGGCGTTTCGACGGCTTCGGAGGCGCGGCGTCCGGCGCGACGCTCAACGCCGCTTTCCGTAGCGAGACCTAACTACGCGGCGTGCGTGATGCGCGCGGCTTGCGCGGAGAACGACGAACGCGAGGTGACGCCGGCGCCCCCGCCCCGGCGCCGTTGCCAGCCTCGCCAAAGCACGCCAGCGCCCACGCCACGAACGCGCGCTGCTTGGGCGCCTGCGCGCGGCGATCCGCGTAAAGCAGATGCATGGGCCGCACCGGCGCGGCATACGCCTCGAGCAGCGGCACGAGCCGCCCCGCCGCCACCGACGGCGCCAGGTTCGGCTCGCCCGCGAGCACGATCCCCACACCCGCTTCCGCGGCCGCGATCAGCGCGCGCGTGTCGTTGCTGCGCAGTTGGCCGCGCGGCTCGACTTCGATCTGCGTGTCGTCGTCCTTGAAGATCCACGTTTGGGGCGCCGGAAAGCTGTCGAATGCGTAATCGAGGCACACGTGCTGCGAAAGTTCGCGCGGATGCGCCGGCGTTCCATGCGCGGCGAGATAGGCCGGCGCGGCGCACGGCACGAGCCGATAGGGCGCGAGCGCTCGCGCGACCAGTTGCGAGTCGGGCAGCGCGCCGATGCGAAACGCGACATCGAAACCGTCCTGCAAGAGGTCGAACTGCCGGTCGCTCAGCACGAGATCGATTTTCACGTCCGGGCAATCCGCGAGAAAGGCCTTGATTTCATGCGCAAGCCGAAAGGCTCCGAACGCAACGGGCGCCGTCACGCGCAGCGTGCCTTGCGGGTGGGCGGTTTGCGCGAGCGCGACGGCATCCGCCGCAGCCGCCTCTTCGAGCACGCGCCGGCAGGCTTCGAAATAGGCGCGGCCCGCTTCCGTGAGTGCGTGCTTGCGCGTCGAGCGCTGGAGCAGGCGCACGCCGAGCGTCTTTTCCAGCGCGTCGACGTGCTTGCCCGCCATCTGCGGCGTCATTGCGAGCATGCGCGCCGCCGCCGTGAACGAACCGGATTCCGCTGTCTTCACGAACACGGTCATGCTGGTCAATTTGTCCACGATTAGAAACTCGTCATTTCAAGTGTTTCACTGGGATGACCGATTATCGCATGGGAGTTTCGGCGCTACGCTGAGGTCTCCATTACGAAACACGGGGATTCACATGAACGAAGATCGCGGACATCGATTGGCTGTCGGTATTCTCGGCGCGGGCGAGATCGGTTCGACGTTGGGCAAGCTTCTCGCGCAGGCGGGGCATGAGGTCATGCTCTCGTCGCGTCATCCCGAGGCGCGCGCGAGCGAGGCGGCGGCGCTGGGCTGCGGGATCGGCACGCTGGAGGAAGCCGCTGCGTTCGGCGAGATTGTGATCGTGGCGCTGCCGCTGTCCGCGCTCGGCGAAATACCGGTCGAAACACTCGCCGGCAAAGTCGTCATCGACACCATGAATTACTACCCGGCGCGCGACGGCGCCATCGCCGCGTTCGACGAATACCGCGCCGCCACGAGCGAGCGCGTTGCGCAACAGCTGAGTGGCGCACGCGTGGTCAAGGCGTTCAATGCGATTCTCGCGTACGACCTGCCGCGCGAAGAACGGCCGCCTGTCGAGGGCGGGCGGCGCGCGCTACCCGTCGCTGGAGACGATGAAGAGGCGAAGGCGCTCGTGGCCGCGTTGCATGCACAGCTCGATTTCGACGTGCTCGACGCGGGTCCGCTCGCCGATAGCTGGCGCTTCGAGCGCGCAAAACCGGCCTATTGCGTTCCACTGAACCACACGCAACTGCACGCCGCGCTCACCGCCGCCGAGCGCGATAAGGAGCTGCCGCATGGCTCATGGCGACGCAAACCGCGCCCGGATTGACTCTCATCGAAACCCGGACGATTGCCTGGCATACCGAATCAAACGGCGCGAATCAAACGGCGCGAACGCGTCATGACCCGGCACGCGGATCACGTCAAGCTCGAGGAGAGAGGAAGTGACGCGCGGGCCAGAACGGCCCGGCGAGCGCTGCCGCATGCGGCAGCGCGAAACAACGAGGCGCAGCGGCGCGTGGCCGCTGCGCCTTGCAAGCTGTGCTTAGTCGTAATGACGGTGCTTGTGGTGCTTGCCGTGATAGCCGCGCGAATAGTCGTCGGCGTAGGAGTTCGAACGCGAGACGTTGCCGCCGAGCGCCGAACCTGCGCCGCCGCCCACCGCCGCGCCGATCAGGCCGCCCGTGCGGCCGCCCATGGCGTTGCCCGCCGCGGTGCCTGCGCCGCCGCCGAGCGCGCCGCCGATGATGGCGCCCGTGCGCTCGCGACGATTCGAGGTGACCGCGCCACCCGCGCCGCCGCCCACCGCGCCGCCGATCACGGCACCGGTGCTACCGCCCACTGCGCCACCCAGAGCCGCGCCGGCGACGCCGCCGAGCGCGCCACCCAGTGCGTTGTTCATATCGCCGGCCAGCGCCGGCAGCGAGGCCGCAGCAGTCAGCGCAGCAACGGCAACCATCTGGATGAGTTTCTTCGACATAGTTGTTCTCTTACGTTTTTGAGACGGGACCGAGTATAGCGGCCAAAGTGAAAGCTCTTTGTAACGCCACAGGCCGCGCACCGTAAGAGGTGTAACAAAATGGTCTGACAGAACGGCTGCCGCTCACGTCTCGGGGTCACGCCCTAAAAATGCGACGCGATATGACACTCAATCCAGCCTGAACACCTTGACCGCGCTGGCGAGCAGTTCCGTCTGGTGATGCTGCTGCTTGACCTGCTCGACCGTGTCGGCGACGTGCGCCGCGTTTTCGCGTATCGCCGCGTCGATGCCCGCGATGTTCTCGCCCATCTGGTCGATGCCCGCGCGCTGCGCGCCGGCGGCAGTCGCCATCTCGTGAACGATGGCCGACAGGCGCGCGACGCCCTCGAGCACCTCGCCGACCGTGTTGCCCGCGCTTTCGACGAGACCATTGCCCGTGCGTGCGCGCTCGACCGACTCCCCGATTAGCGCCCGGATCTCCTTCGCGGCGGCGGCACTGCGCTGAGCCAGCGTACGGACCTCCTCCGCCACCACCCCGAACCCCCGTCCCTGATCGCCCGCGCGCGCAGCCTCGACCGAAGCGTTGAGCGCGAGAATGTTGGTCTGGAACGCGATGCCATCGATCACGCCGATGATGTCGGTAATGCGTTCGCACGAGCGATAAATCTCGCCCATCGTATCGATCACCGCCTTGATCGCGCCGCGCCCCTGGGTCGCGACCTCGCTCGCCGAGCCTGCCAGCGCGCTGGCCGCCATGGCGTGATCGACGCTCTCGTGCACGCTTTGCTTGAGTTGCTCCATGGCCGCGACCATGCCTTCGAGCGAACGGCGCTGCTGTTCGGTCCGATCCGAAAGGACGGCGTTGCGCGCGCTGGTGCCGGCTACCGACTCCGAAACCTCACCCACGCTGTCACGCACCTGCAGGAGCGTTTTGCGCACGGCCGCGAGCGTGGCGTGAAATGCGCTGGCCACGTCGCTCGCCGGCTGGCTCGCTTGCTCGCCCAGCGTGATGTAACCCGAAGCCTGCCCGATCCCCTCCGACATGGCTGCGAGTTCGCCTGCGATATTTGCGTCGCGCTCCTGGCGCGCCGAAATCGCCGCGATAAACAACGTCTGAAGCCAGAGAAACGCCCAGTGCTGCGCCACGACGTCGAAGCCCGTTTGCGAAAAGACTCTGACAGGCCAGCCCCACGCCTGAAAATAGTTGAACGCGAGTTGCTGAACGGAGATGAAAACGGTAGCGAGCAGCACGACCTGCACGTCGCGATAGGCGAGCAATAGCGAAAGCAGGATGAACACCACGAAGTGAAACTCGTCCTGTCCGCCTCCCACGTCGATCAACAGGGCCGCGCCGCCCATGAAGGTGAGCGCGGAACCCATTCTGGTGATCTTGAGCCCTGGCAAGGCCAGCGCGAGCACCGTGGAAACGAGCGCGAGAGGCAGCCCGACGACGAGCACGGGTGTCAGTGCGTCGAAATGCCAGCCGATCCCCAAAGCGCCCGCCAGAAGAATCCAGTTGACCAGCGCGCAAGCGCGATCGGCGCGTTTGCGCGCATTCGTGAGCGGGCTCTCGGCAACCGCCGCCCGGCGCGCACTGGCCGGGGCGTGCGCCCCGCCAAACGGGACTTCTACGAAACTGCTGGACATGGAATTCCCGACTCCTGATTGACAATGCAACTTATGGCTGGGGCGCAGCAGTGAGATCGAATCACACCTCGCAGTTATCGGCAGGCTAAACAGTGTCTACATAAGGGAAATCCACTGAATAATTATGGTTGACTTATCATCCAATATCATCTTGACGACCGCCGTTGTAACGGGGCCTGACAAAACCGCACTGGCCAGCGATGCTCTACAGCAGCGTTTTTGTGGCAGGCTTGGTTAATTCGACCTCTAAAAGGCCCCGACCATGTCCCGAACCCCGCACTCCGTTTCTGCGCTGTCCGTCACGGGTTCCACATACAGTCTGACGCTGCGCGTGCTGCACTGGCTGACCGCGCTATGCATGTTCGTAGTGATCCCGGTCGCGTGGTACATGACGACGATGGACCGTCATGCCCCGTCGCGCGGCAGTTGGGTGAACTTCCACAAATCGATTGGCCTGACCGTCCTGCTGCTCACGCTGATCCGCGTGGTGACGCGGCTTTCGGGCACTGCGCCGCCGCTGCCGCAACGTAT
Source organism: Paraburkholderia hiiakae (assembly GCF_904848665.1). Classification (GTDB taxonomy): domain Bacteria; phylum Pseudomonadota; class Gammaproteobacteria; order Burkholderiales; family Burkholderiaceae; genus Paraburkholderia; species Paraburkholderia hiiakae. Next base: position 275,434 of record NZ_CAJHCQ010000009.1, on the reverse strand, counting down.
TCCGGCCTTCGAGCAGACGCTCGCGCATATCGGTCATGGCTTGCTGTATCTGATTCTCTTTGCCATGCCGATCAGTGGATATATCAACTCGTATGGCGGCGGCCACCCAGTGAACTGGTTCTGGCTGTTTCAGGTGCCCGCCGTCGTGCCGGCAGACAAGGCGCTGGGCCATCTCGGCTCGAAGGTCCACTACTGGCTGGCGTACCTGACGTACGTCCTGATCGCCGGGCACGTGCTCGCGGTGATCTACCATCAACTGGTGCAGCGCGTGGACATCCTGGGACGCATGACGGGGCGCGCCGGAAAACGCTGAGGCGCCGGGTCGTCACAACACGCGTTCGATCGCCACGATCAGCGCCCTCAACACACCTTCGATCGGGCGCGAAAGCCGCCGCGCGCGCATCGTCATCACACACAGGTTGCGCTGGTTGAGCGTCGGTTCGTCGAAGCGCTTCGACACGAGCGAAAGATCGTCCGCGAGGCCCGAAAGCGAGAGCCGGCTGCCGAGCGTGATCGCGCCGGCCAGCGCGGCATCGACGTGACCGTATTCGGCGGCTTCACGCCCGCCATCGTCACGTGGATGCTGAGCGCGCCGCCCTACTGGCGGATCGCCACCGCCATGATCAGTTTGTCCGCGCTGGCGTACGTGAGCCGCGTGAAGGTCGCGGCCACGGTTACACAGCGGGCGACGGCGTAGATTGAACGCAGCCAGTGCGCCCCTGATCGATTTGCACGCCGGGCGCGCCGGTGACGATCGGCGGCAGCGCGATGTTGCCGCCGAACCAAAGCGTGAAGAGATCGCGCGAAAAGCACTGACAACCCTATTGAAAAGAGTGCCATCGCCCATATCGTATAATTCCGATATATGATTCGGACAGTTACGATGCAACCGCGATGAAGAACCCCACAACGCCTCCACCTCTGGACGTCGACGCGATCTGCAAGGCGCTCTCGAATCCCGTGCGCCGCGAGATCCTCGCGAGCCTGCGCGAGCCGCAGGTGCATTTCGGCGACCAGGCGCTGCCGCTCGAAAACGGCGTGTGCGCAGGCAAGATCGACGCGCATTGCGCGCTTTCGCAATCCACGGTGTCCGCGCATCTGGCCGTCTTGCAGAAGGCCGGACTCGTCACGTCCAAACGCGTGGGGCAATGGGTGTTCTTCAAGCGCAACGAGCCGGTCATCGAGGCGTTTATCGCCCATATGAACGCGCAGTTGTGATCCCTCAGCGACGAAACATCCGCTGAATACGCATCGTCCGTTTCGATTCCAGTATCGCTTTTCAGCCCGCGGGCCGTGCCCGCAGACAAGGTGACCCTACATGGCAACGCTTTTCGACCCCATCCAGATCGGCGACCTCACGCTGCCGAACCGCATCATCATGGCTCCGCTCACGCGTCAACGCGCGGGTGAAGTGCGCGTGCCCAACGCACTCATGGCGAAGTACTACGCCGAGCGCGCGACGGCCGGCCTCATCATCAGCGAAGCGACCTCGGTGACGCCGCAAGGCGTCGGCTATGCCGAAACGCCAGGCATCTGGTCGCAAGAGCAGGTGGAAGGCTGGAAGATCGTGACCGACGCGGTGCACGCCGCGGGCGGCCGCATCTTCATGCAACTGTGGCACGTGGGCCGCGTGTCCGACCCCGTGTTCCTGAACGGCGATCTGCCCGTCGCGCCCAGCGCCATTGCGCCGCAAGGCAATGTGAGCCTCGTGCGTCCGCAACGCGGCTTCGTCACGCCGCGCGCGCTCGACACCGAAGAAATCGCCGGCGTGATCGCCGCGTTCCGCCAGGGCGCGGTCTACGCGAAGGCCGCCGGTTTCGACGGCGTGGAGATTCACGGCGCGAACGGCTATCTGCTCGACCAGTTCCTGCAGGACAGCACCAACCAGCGCACGGACGCGTATGGCGGCTCGATCGAAAATCGCGCGCGCCTGCTGCTTGAAATCACCGACGCGTGTATCGACGTGTGGGGCGCGAATCGCGTGGGCATGCATATCGCACCGCGCGGCGACGCGCACACGATGGGCGATTCGAATCCGGCTGCGACGTTCAGCTACGTGGCGCGCGAGCTCGGCAAGCGCAAGATCGCGTTCCTCTTCGCGCGCGAATCGCTTGGCGATAACCGTCTCGGGCCGCAGTTGAAAGCCGAATTCGGCGGTCCGTTCATCGCGAACGAAAAGTTTTCGCTGGAATCCGCCCAGGCCGTGCTCGGTGCAGGCGAAGCCGACGCGGTCGCGTGGGGCCAGCTCTTCATCGCGAACCCCGATCTGCCGCGCCGTTTCGAATTGAACGCGCCGCTCAACGCACCGAATCCCACGACGTATTACGCGCGTGGCGAAACGGGCTACACGGACTATCCGTCGCTCGAAAGCGCGGCGTAAAAATTGCATGCGTGCGGCTCATGGCCGCACGGCAAATGGCGGCCGCGGCGCAGGCATTCTGCCTCGCCGTGGCCGCTTTTCGCTGGAAGGCCAGAAAATACAGGGGCGCGCGCGAGCGGCCGGTAGCGCTCAGACAGATCCCTCAGTCGACACAGCCGCGACGATATCGCTCGATAGGCGGATTCTATTGGTATCCCGGGCCCGGATATCCTTGAATTCAAACCCTGCCTGCCAACCCCCTCCTCGCTGACCGGAGCCAAGTCATGACGAAGACCGACGTTGCTGCGATCGTCCATACGATCGCCGAAGAAACCAACACGCCGGAAGAAACGGTCGCGCGCATCTACGCCGACACACTCGATGAATATCGCGCGCAAGCACGCATCCAGGACTATCTGCCGCTTTTCGCCGCGCGCAAGACGCGTGCGACGCTGCGGCAAAATGGCACGAAGCCGCACTAGTCGCCGTCTGTCAGGTTATTCAGGTTAGCTTCGCGCCGGCCGAGCAGGGCCGGCCGCTCCACTCGCCGCGTCTTGAGCGGTGTGCGCCCACACCGGGCGCGCGCCGCTACACCCATTGGGCCACTCGGCCGCACTCGCGCACACGCCGCCGAACTCCCTCTCTTAAGGTTGGTTTAATTCTTTGCTGCAACCATAGGCTCAACCCCTGTTGAGCCGCCGGAAGATCGGCGGCGTTTTTTTGCGCGGCAAGCTTAGGAGGAGCGAGGTCATGGTTGAAGACGATGTACTGGTGCACCTGCAGTCCCTGCTGCGCGACGGCGCGGCTTCGACGGTCGCGTCATGCCGGGTCTCCACGCCACTCCAGCACCCTTGGGGCCGCGCCTACCGGCTCGTCGAATGGACGACGCCGCTCGACGACAGCGCGCGACGCCAGGTCGTGCCCGCCGAGAGCACGGCGCTCGACATCGCCCGCCTCGTCGCGCAGCACGTGCCCGGCCGCCGCATTCTGCTGAACGGCGAACCCGCCGCAGTCGAACGCCCGCGCGCACGCCGCCGTCGTGCATCGAGCGCCGTGAACGCACGCGCGGCGCGCTAGAAGCGCCGCTTTCGGGCGGCGCGCACGCCGCATCTCATCCCGCCACGCCGCCTTCGCGCACGGACATCGTCAAACCACGAGCCGCGCCAGCGACGCCTCCAGTTCACCGCTCACGCGCGTCATCGGCGCACGCAGTTCATTGCGGATCAACCCCCACGCTGCAAGCCCCGCCTTCACCGGCCCCGGATTCGGCTCCGCGAACGCCGCGCGCACGAGCGGCACAAGCGTGTGCCAGATCGCGCGCGCATCGGCGAGACGCCCTTCCTGCAACGCGCGCGCCATCGCGACGAAACGCTCCGGCCGCCAATGCGCCGACGCCGCAATCGCCCCACTCGCGCCCGCGCACATCGCGCCAAACATGTCGATGTCCTCGCCGCAGAGCACCTGCAAACGACCGTCGAGAATCAGCGCGAGCGTCTTGTCGAGCGAGCCGCCGCAGTCCTTCACCGCGACGATGCGCTCGTGCGCGGCGAGTTCGAGCAGACTCGGCAATTCGATGCGCACGCCCGTGCGCGCGGGGATGTCATAGACGATCAGCGGCTTGCGGCTCGCATCGGCGAGCGCCGCGAAGTGGCCGATCACGCCCGCCTGCGCAGGATGGATGTAATAAGGCGCAGCCGCCAGCACGCCCGCGATGGGCCGCTCATTGAGCGCCGCGATGCGCTCGCAGACCTCCGCCGTGTGATTGCCGCTCACGCCCGCCACGACCGGCAGGCCGCCGGCCGACGCCAGCACGGTGGCGAGCACGTTGTCCGCTTCCTCGTCGCTTAGCGCGGCGGGCTCCCCGGTCGTACCGAGCGCGACGAAGCCAGCCACACCGGCCTCGACGTAACGGCGCACGAGCGCGTCGAGCGCAGCATGATCGACCGCGCCGGCATTGAACGGCGTGATGAGCGGAATCCAGATACCCGAAAATTCAGACATGACTTTCCTTTGAACTCGACCGTATGGAAGGTCCGTTCAGCGGTGCGCAGGAGGGAAGCAAGCCGGGGAATAACGCTGAGGGCAAGGAGCCGTCGACTGGCTGTTCCGTCGCACATCTGACGGAACAGCAGACTCCGGTCAGATGAGCGGCTGTTTTTTGGCTTTGGCTTTCACCCACACCGAAGCGGCCTGCGCGAGCGACGACACCGCGCGCGTGGCGGCGGTGGCATTCGGCAGATCGTGGCGGAGCGGGTTACTTGGCATGTCGCGCAGTGTAACCGAGATCGCGCATTTGCGGACCCGCGCCAGCAGGCGGCGTGCACCGCGCGCGGTACGCGCTCACTCGCGCGGCAGCACCTCGAGATGAGGCGGATCGAGCGGGGGGCTCTGAGCATCGCCGCTATTGCCGGGGTCGCGCCTCGTGAGCTTGCCGTCCACCGAAGCGCCGCAGTCCATCTGCAATTGCTGGTAGTAGATGTTGCCGATCACGTGCGCGTTCGACTGCAGTTCGACGAAGTGATCGGCGATCACGTCGCCCTGTATGCGCCCGTTCACCACGATGTCGTAGCCGTGCACGTTGCCCTCGATCGCGCCGCGCTCGCTCAGCACGAGCAGCGTTTTTGCGCCGTGCTTGCTGGCGACGTTGCCATGCACGCGGCCGTCGAGGCGCAGCCCGTCTGCGTATTCCAGGTCGCCCGTGATCGTGATGTCCTGCGCGACGAGCGTCGCCAGCTTGGTTTGCTCGATGCCGGGTTGTGGCTTTTTCTTGTTGCTGAACATGGAAAGCTACCGTGTGGTGTGAATGTCGATGAAGATGTGTGGCGCTCGTCGAGGCTCAGCGCGAACCGGCGCCATGGTTTCGCAGGAACAGGAGTTCGGCCTGCAGCTTCGCGATGGTGGTCTGCGCGCCTTCCACCGTGGTTTGCAGCGTGGCGCGCGCGGCGCGCTCCTGTTCGAGCCGCAATTGCATGTCGCTGAGTTCGCGGCTCAGGGCGTCGGGCGCGACCACGGGACAGCTCGCCTCGCCTTGCGGCTTGAGCAGCCACGCGGTCATGCCAGCGCCGGCCGTCGCGGCAAGTACGGCCCATAGCGTCGCGCAACCCACGCGCCACGCGAGCGAGCGCACCGGTTGCAGTTCGTAAGCGCGATCGGCATTCGTATGCGCGCGCGGGGTACGTCGCGGATCAGCCATTGACGGGCGCAGCAAAGAGCGCGAGATAGTCGGCGGGATTGACGGGCTGCCCGTTCACGAGCACTTCGAAGTGCAGATGCGGGCCGGTCGCGCGGCCGGTCGCGCCCACGTCGGCGATAGGCTCCTCGGGCATCACGATCTGGCCCACCCGCACGTCGATCTTCGAGGCATGGCCGTAACGCGTGACGAAGCCGTTGCCGTGGTCGATCTCGACTGCATTGCCGTAGCCCGCCTTCAGACCCGCGAAGATCACGCGGCCGCCTGCCGCGGCAAGGATGGGCGTGCCAGTCGGTGCAACCAGGTCCATGCCCGGATGAAAGCTCAGGCGCTGCGTGAACGGATCGATGCGATTGCCGAACGGCGAGCCGTTGCGCCCCCCTACGAGCGGGCGGCGCCCCGGGAACGCGTCCCACGCCGCCTCGTGCTCGGCGGTGGCCTGCTCGAGTGCGGAGAGCGTCGCGGCCATGCAGTCGATTGCGCCGCTGACGGCCCTCGCGTTCGCCGGCGCGGCGGACGCCTCCACGCAGCGCCGCGGCGCGAGTGCGGGGCCGCCCTCGCCGTCGTCGTCGTTGCCTTCATCGCCCGAGCGCGCGGGCGCGGCTGGCGTCACGGCGCCGCGCGCCGGTTGCGCACGCAGCCGCTGGTCGAACTGGCGCAATTGCGCGAGTTCCGCCGCGAGCCGCTCGATGCGCGGATCGAGCAAGGCGATGGAGGCGTCCATGCGCCCGATTTCGCCAACCACGTAGTGATGCTGATTCGCCCCGGCGGAACCGGAAACGGCCGGAGCGCGCGTGAAATGGCCGATCGCCACGCCGCCGGCGAGTGCAAGCACGGCCGCCGCGCACGCCGACGCAATCGCGGCGCGCCGCGCCGTCTCGTGCGTGACGAAGCGGACGTCGCCCTTGGTCAGGTCACGGGCAGAGCTGGACCATGGCAATTTCATGGCTGGCTCCGTGAGGACGGTGCGGGCTGCACGCTCGCACAGCGGGAGCGCAAAGAGGGAGATAAAGCGGACATCTTCGGCTGCCACGGCCGACGAGCGCCGGCCTGGAAAAATTCAAAGCGCCGATTATCGTGGCGTCGCAAAAAGCGCTATCCCAAATTAAGGGTCGCATAGCACACGCCAGCGCGCCCGGCCGTCGCACTCATGCGGCGACGTCTCTCGAGCACGCTTCCGACAAAAGAACTTGACTTCTCGCGCCGTCGAACTAATATACGCACCGCGTACATTAACCAGAAATCACGGGTGCCAGTATGAGCGTTCCGCAACAAGCCTTCCTCCGTGACGCCATGCGGCGTCTGAACATGACCCGCGATGCATTCGCAAGCCGCATCGGCGTGTCGCGTCGTGCGCTCGACACGTGGCTGCTGCCCGAGGAGTCGCAGGAATCGCGCGCCATGCCGGAGATCGTCGAGCGCTTCGTTTCGGAAATCGTCGGCAATGGCGAGCCGCGCGAAGACTATACGCAAAGCGTAGATTCGCGTTCGCTCGCCAGCCAGATGCAGTTCGAGGGCAAGCCGCAGTTGCTTTCCGTAGACCAGTTCTCGCGCGACTCCGTCGAAGCCCTGTTCCGCGTGGCCGACATCATGCAGCCCATTGCGCACCGCCGGAAAATCTCGCGCGTGCTAGAAGGTGCGGTGCTCGGCAACCTGTTCTTCGAAGCCAGCACGCGCACGCGCGTGAGCTTTGGCGCCGCGTTCTGCCGCCTGGGCGGTTCGGTGTGCGACACGACTGGCTTCACGTTCTCCTCGATGGCCAAGGGCGAATCGATCTACGACACGAGCCGCGTGATGGCCGGCTACGTGGATGCGATGGTGATTCGGCATCCTGATCAAGGCTCGGTGGCCGAATTTGCGCGCGCCGTGAATATTCCCGTGATCAATGGCGGCGACGGTCCCGGCGAGCACCCGAGCCAGGCGCTGCTCGACCTCTACACCATCCAGCGCGAGTTCTCGCGCCTCGGCAAGATCGTCGACGGCGCGCATATCGCGCTCGTGGGCGACCTGAAATACGGCCGCACGGTGCACTCGCTCGTGAAGCTGCTCGCACTGTATCGCGGCATCAAGTTCACGCTCATTTCGCCGCCGCAGCTCGAAATGCCGGCGTACATCGTCGACAAGATCTCGACCAACGGCCACGTGGTCGAGCAAACGCACGACCTGCGCGCAGGTCTGCGCGGCGCGGACGTGGTGTACGCCACGCGCATCCAGAAGGAGCGCTTCGCCGACGAATCGTTCGAAGGCTACACGCCCGAATTCCAGATCAACCAGGCAACGATGGACGAGTGCTGCAGCGCCGAAACGCTCGTGATGCACCCGCTGCCGCGCGACAGCCGCCCGGGCGCCAACGATCTCTCGACCGATCTGAACCACGATCCGCGCCTCGCGATCTTCCGCCAGACCGACAACGGCATTCCGGTGCGCATGGCGATCTTCGCGGTGCTGCTCGGCGTGGAGAACCTCGTGCAGCACTCGATGCGCGACGCCGTGTGGCGCCCGCCCGCATACCTCGGCCCGGACGACGCTGTGTTCCACGGCATCGACTAAACCCTTGTTGCGTTCGCAACGAAATCGGCCCGCAAGCGTCAGTCACGCTTGCGGGCCGATTGGCTTATGGAGCGTTCGCGCGCTTTACGACGTGCACACCGCAACGCACGTCAGCCCCTCGGCCTTTTCCGCCGCGTCGATCGCGGTCTCCAGCGCATCGAAGGCGTGGCGCTCGACTTCGATCGCATCGAGCGGCAACTGGCCCGACTGCACGAGCGCGATCAGCGCGCGGTAGTCCGCGTTGCTGTACATGAAGTGGCCCATCAACTCCCAATTGTTGATAAGCATCTCCCCATACCTGATTGGCAAATCCACCTCCATGCTGCCCATGAGCACCATGCGGCCGTTGCGTCGCAGGCTGCGCAGCGCGCTGAGCGTGGCGAGCGGGTCGGTGGCGTGGCCGACCATGTCGAAGGCGAGATCGGCCCCGCCATTCGCCGCGGCGCGGATGGCCTCCACGTCGCGCGCCATCTCGCCGCTGAGCGCCACGGTCACCACTCGGCCGCCGAGCTTCGCGAGCGGCGCCAGCGCGGCCGCGCGCCGGCCGAGCGCCACAACACGGCCCGCGCCGAGTGCTAGCGCATCGAGCACCGCCGCCGAGCCAAACGCGCCGGCTGCGCCGTTCACCACCACGGTTTCGCCTGCCGCAAGCCGGCCGCGCCGCAGGCCGCCGAACGGCACCACGAGCTTGCCGAGCGCCGCGAGCTGCGCCGAGGCCATGTGGTCGAGGCCGTCGAGCGGGAACACCGTCGAGGCCGGAAACTCGACCGCCTCGCGCAGCGTGCCGTGCGGGAAATCGCCGAGCATGGGCGCGCTGTCCGGGCTGATCGCGGTGAGCCCGATCAGCGCCTGGGCGGGCTCGCGCAGCGCCTCGTCGGCGATCCAGTAGGGGCTCAGCGCCACGCGCTGGCCGACGCGATAGCCATACACGCCTTCGCCGAGCGCAAGTACCCGGCCGATGCCGTTGGTCCCCGGCGAAAACGGACCCTGCGGGTAGCCGTAGGGCAGCTTGCCCTGCACGTACTGGCGCGTGTAGCTCAAGAGCGGCACGGCCTCCACGCTCACCAGCAACGCGCCGCGGCGCGGTTCGGGTTGCGCAACGTCGCGCAGCGCGAGCGGCTGGCCGGGTTGATCGAGCATCCAGGCTTTCATGACTTCTCCTAGTGGAAAGGGCTTTCACGGTTCATCTGATGGATTGAACTCTAGGCGAGCGAGACGTATTCTTGAAATCAATCACCGCCATTCCACCTATCACCGTGATTGATCTCTCCGGTATCGATCTGAACCTGCTCGTGTCGCTCGACGCCCTGCTGGCCGAATCGAACGTGACGCGCGCCGCCGCGCGCCTGAACCTCACGCAGCCGGCCGTTTCGGCACAGCTCGCGCGGCTGCGCCAGCTCTTTGACGACCCGCTGCTGATTCCCGCCGCCAATGGCCGCGGCATGACGCCCACGGCGCGCGCGCTCGAACTGATGGACCCGCTGCATGCGGCGCTCAAGACGCTAGAAACCGTGGTGCGCCGCGAACCCGTGTTCGATCCGCTCACCGGCACGCGGCGCTTTGTGGTCGCCGCGAGCGACCAGTGCGTGGCGGTGCTGGGCCTGCCGCTGATGATCGAGTGGCCTCGCCTCGCCGGGCCTGGGCTGCAGCTGGCGTTCATCGCCATTGAATCGGGCTCGCTCGCGGAGCGCTTCGAGCGCGGCGAAATCGATTTGCTGCTCGGCTCCGCGCAGCAGGTGCCCCCAACGCTGAAGGCCAGAAAGCTCTACAACGAACGCTTCGTCGTGGCGCAACGCAAAGGGCACCCGCGCGGCGCCGCCGCGTTCGACCTGGACAGCTATTGCGCGCTCGAGCACGTGCTCGTTTCGACCAGCGGCGCGAGCTTCTTCGGTTTCATGGACGAGCATCTCGAAGCGCTTGGCCGCCGTCGCCGCGTGGCGCACTCGGTGCAGCATTTCACGCTCGTGCCCGAGGTGCTCGCGCGCACGAACTACGTGGCGACGCTGCCTTACCGGCTCATCGCGCGCTACCAGGACCGCGTGGACCTGTTCGAGCTGCCGTTCGAGGCACGCGGATTTTCGATGCACGCGGCATGGCATCCACGCAATCACGCAGACCCCGCGCTCGTGTGGCTGCGCGAGACCGTGGCTGCGTTGACTACCGGCGACATGGTTAGCGATCCTCTCGATTAACGCTCGTGCGCAATTCATCAGTCAATTGACTCGCTGTACGACCAGGAAACCGTCTACACGCGCGCCAGCTATACTGCATCAGACGTTCCAAAAATGGCCGCGCCGCAACATAAGAGCACGGTCCCCGCGCCGCTGTCCCATCGTCGTTTCCTGCCTGCCCGCTATTTGCGAAGCCATGCTGACCCCAGACGAAATCCGCGCGGTCCCGCTTTTCTCCACGCTCCCCGAAGCCGAACTCGAACGCCTCGTCCAAACCTCCGCGGATCTGCATCTGAATCCTGGTGAATACGCCGTGCATGAAGGCGGCGAGCGAGCGCTGTATGCCGTGCTGTCCGGCAAGATGGAGGTCGTGAAGCTGCTCGACGGCATCGAGCGCACGCTTGGATGGCGCTTGCCCGGCACGATCTTCGGCGAAGTGCCGCTCGCGCTGAGCTCGCCCTTTCCGGGCGCGTATCGCGCGGCCCTTCCCTCGCGCGTCATGCGCGTGGACGCGCAGCACTACTACGCGCTCGCCGCCGCCTCGTCCGACGTCGCCACTCGCATGGGCGCGCTCGCGCGCGAACGCATAGGCGGCTTGCAGGGTCTCTCCGCGGAACCGCCGAAAGCGCGCGTCGCCCTCGTTGGCGCGCGCTGGGACCCGGCCTGCGCGAATCTGCGCCAGTTCCTCGCGCGCAACCAGATCAGCTGCGAGTGGATGACGCCCGATGCGCCCGAACTCAAAACGCGCTGGAGCGGGCCGTGCCCCGAAGAACAGGACTGCCCCGCTTTGCGCCTCGCCGATGGCACGTTGCTAAGCCGCCCCGCGACGCGCGACGTCGCGGAGCGCGTCGGGCTGCAAACTCAACCGCGTCTCACGGAATACGACACGTTGATCATCGGCGGCGGCCCGGCCGGGCTTGCCGCCGCTGTCTATGGCGCGTCTGAAGGACTCCGTACCATCGTGGTGGAGCGTGAAGCGCCGGGCGGCCAGGCCGGCACCTCATCGCGGATCGAAAATTATCTGGGCTTTCCTGGCGGCATTTCCGGCGACGAACTGGCGAGCCGCGCGTTGCAGCAGGCAAGGCGTCTCGGCGCGGAGATCCTCGTCACGCGCGCCGTCGCGCGTGTCGATACCGCCGCGCGCGAAGTCCATCTCGACGGCGGCGACATGGTGCGCGCGCACACGCTCATTCTCGCGACGGGTGTCACGTGGCGGCGCCTCGCGATCGAAGGCTTCGACCGCTTCATCGGCAAAGGCATCTATTACGGCGCGGCGCGCAGCGAAGCAAGCGGCACACACGGACTCGACGTGTATCTGATCGGCGGCGGCAATTCGTCAGGGCAAGCCGCGCTGTACTTCGCGAATCATGCGCGCGCCGTCACGCTCATCGTGCGCGGCGAATCGCTCGAGAACAAGATGTCGCGCTATCTCGTCGAACAGCTGACCGGGAAGGAGAATGTGCGCGTCGAACTGAATTCCGAAGTGGTCGGCGTGTACGGAGACACGCATCTCGACGCCATCGACGTGTTCAATACGGCCAACGAAAGCGTGAGCCGCCGCGAGTGCGGCGGCCTGTTCGTGTTCATTGGCGCAGACGCGGAAACGGGCTGGCTGCCGCCGGAGATCGCCTGCGACAAACGCGGCTACGTCCTGACCGGCGACGATGCCGTAAAAGCCGGGCGCTGGTCGCACCGGCGCGATCCGTACCTGCTCGAATCTAGCGTGCCCGGCGTCTTTGCCTGCGGCGACGTGCGTCTGAGCCCGGTCAAGCGGGTGGCTTCAGCCGTTGGTGAAGGCAGTATGGCGATCGCCTTCGTGCATCGTTATCTGCAGGAAGATCGCGCATAACGTTGCACCAAACAACTCGCCGCGCGCGATCTTTCAATCCGCTTTTTCCTCTTGCTGCATTGCCTTTCTGTCCACTGCGCCAGCTTCACGCCGGACTGGCGCCAGCCATGCGACAGCGTTGCGCCATCAAGCACTATGCAGCGAAAAATTCACACGTAAGCACTTTACTTTCGTGTTCGAGAAGTGCAATTTGCAGTTCTGCAATGCGTGGCCGAGCGAGCGCGGCATCGGAATTGCTTCACGAAAGTGGCGCCCCGCTGCGCGCCGATGCCCTGCGCAACCCCGCGCGGCCAGCGCGTGAAGTCCCGGCTTACGTTCTTTACGTTCCGTCTTCATCCTGGAGTCCGCAGATCGCCATGTCCAACGAACGTCCCCTCGATGCGCCGTGCGATTGCGACGACGCCTCCCAGGCTTCCCCCTCACGCGCGCCCGCCGACGTCGCGCGCCGCCGCTTCCTGCAATCGGCCGCTGCCGCCGCGGCACTGAGCGCAACGCCTCATCTGCATGCGCAGAACGCGCCGCCGGCCACCGCTCCAGCTGAAGCACCGCCGCCCGCACCCGCACAACCGGTCAGGCTCGATATCAACGGCCGCGAATATGCGCTGCATATCGAACCACGCGTCACGCTGCTCGATGCGCTGCGCGACTATGCAGGTCTCACTGGCACGAAGAAAGGTTGCGACCGCGGCCAATGCGGCGCATGCACGGTGCTCGTGGAAGGACGGCGCATCAACAGTTGCCTCACGCTCGCGGTGATGCACGAAGGCCAGCGCATCACTACGGTCGAAGGGCTCGCGAGCGCGGCCACGTTGAGCCCCGTGCAGCGTGCCTTTATCGAGCGCGACGCCTTCCAGTGCGGCTTCTGCACGCCGGGCCAGTTGTGTTCGGCAACGGCATGCCTGAGCGAATTCTCGGCAGGCACAGCGAGCGCCGCCACGCCCGACGTGCGCACGCGCCCCGCGCAACTGAGCGACGCCGAAATACGCGAGCGCATGAGCGGCAACATCTGCCGCTGCGGCGCCTATGTCAACATCGTGGCCGCTGTGCGCGACGCGCACACGGCCAGCGCATGAGTACGGAGGCACGAACATGGATGCCATCTCGTACCAGCGCGCCGCCGACGTGAACGGCGCGATCGCCGCCGCGCAGCGACCCGGAGCGGTGTTCATCGGCGGCGGCACGAATCTTCTCGATCTCATGAAAGGCGGCGTCGCGCATCCGGTGATGCTCATCGACATCACGCGCATCGAAACGCTCGATCAAGTCGAAACGCTGCCCAATGGCGGCCTGCGTATTGGCGCGCTCGTGCGCAACAGCGACGCGGCCAATCACACGCTCGTGCGCACGCGCTACCCGCTGCTCTCGCAGGCGCTGCTCGCAGGCGCTTCGCCGCAACTGCGCAACATGGCGACCGTGGGCGGCAATCTCATGCAACGCACACGCTGCCCGTACTTTTACGACACCGCTTTCACCCAATGCAACAAGCGCGCGCCCGGCAGCGGCTGTGCGGCGGTCGGCGGCTTCAACCGCATGCATGCGATCCTCGGCGCAAGCGCGCAATGCGTGGCCGTCAATCCATCCGATATGAGCGTCGCGCTCGCGGCGCTCGACGCCACCGTGCAGGTGAGCGGGCCGCGTGGCGCGCGTTCGATTCCGTTCGCGTCGTTTCATCGGCTGCCCGGCGATCGGCCCGAGCTCGACACGACACTTCAGTCAGGTGAACTGATCACCTCGGTCGACCTGCCTCCACCCTTGTTCAGCGAGCACTCGCACTATCTCAAGATCCGCGACCGCGCGAGCTATGCATTCGCGCTCGTCTCAGTAGCAAGCGCGCTGCAACTCGACGGTCACCGCATACGCACGGCGCGCATCGCGCTGGGCGGCATCGCGCATCGGCCCTGGCGCGCGAGCGTGGCGGAGCAGCATCTCGCAGGAAAAACGCTCAACGAGTCGACGCTACGCGAGGCCGCAGCGGCGGAACTCGCGCAGGCGAGACCGCTGAGCGGCAACGCCTTCAAGGTCGGGCTCGCGCAGCGCGCGATCATTCGTTCGACGATGCTCGCCGCCGCCGGCACGCAAGGTCAAACCACCGGAGAGGTTGCATGAGCACGCTGACCGGACAACCGATGGACCGCATCGATGGCATGCTCAAGGTCACAGGCGGCGCCCTCTACGCGAGCGATTTCCCCGAAACGCGGCTTGCCCATGCCGTGCTGGTCACCAGCACGATTGCGAGCGGCACGATCACATCGATCGACGCGAGCCGCGCGCAGTCCATGCCTGGCGTGCTGCTCGTCATGACGTACCAGAGCGCGATGCGCCTGCCCAACGGCGGCCGCTCGCCGCTCAAGCCGCCCGCAGGACGGCACCTCACGCTGCTGCAGGACAACGTCGTGCGCTACAGCAACGAGCCCGTCGCGGTCGTCGTGGCCGACACGCTCGAACACGCGACGGATGCCGCGCGCCACATCAACATCGCCTACGCGCCGACGCAGGCCACGCTCGACTTCAACCGTGCGAAGGGCGATGCGCACGCGCCGCCAAGCCCGATGGGCCGCCCGGTCGAATCGACGCGCGGCAACGTCGAGGCCGGCATGAACGAGGGTACGGTACGCCTCGACGCGGTCTACACGACGCCCACGCAGTTCCACAATCCGATGGAGCCGCACGCGACGATGGCCCGCTGGGACGGCCCCGACCTCACGCTCTACGACGCCACCCAGGGCGTGAGCGGCGCGCGCAACGCAGTGGCGGCTGTGTTCGGCATCCCGCCCGACAACGTGCGCGTGATCTCGCCGTTCCTCGGCGGCGGCTTCGGCTGCAAGGGGTCGTCGTGGTCGCACGTGAGCCTGTGCGCGATGGCCGCGAAGCAGACGGGACGTCCCGTGCGCCTCGCGCTCGCACGCCCGCAGATGTTCGGGTCGGTCGGCTCGCGCCCGCACACGGAGCAGCATCTCTCACTCGCCGCGCGCGCGGACGGCACGCTCACGGGCTTGCGCCACGACACGCTCGCCCACACGTCCTCGTTCGAAGACTGGCTCGAGATGTCTGGCCTCGTCACGCGCATGATGTACGCGGTTCCCAATTGCAGCACGAGCCATCGTGTCGTACCCCTGAATGTCGGCACACCGACATTCATGCGCGCGCCCGGAGAAACCACCGGCTCGTTCGCGCTCGAATCGGCAATGGACGAACTGGCGTGGCAACTGAAGATGGACCCGGTTGCGCTGCGCCTGAAGAACTACGCCGAAAGCGAGCCCCAGGACGGCAAGCCGTGGTCGTCGAAAGCGCTGCGCCAATGTTATGAAGCGGGCGCGCAACGCTTCAACTGGTCGCGGCGCATCGCCACGCCGCGCGCCATGCGCAACGGCAACACCCTCATCGGCCTTGGCATGGCAAGCGCGACGTACCCCGCGAATCGCAGCGAAGCCGCCGCCGTGGCGCGCATCCTGCCCGACGGCACCGCGATGGTCGCGTCGGGCACTCAGGACATCGGCACCGGCACCTACACCGTGATGACCCAGGTGGCCGCCGACGCGCTTGGCTTCCCACCCAATCGCATCCACTTTGCACTGGGCGATTCGACCTTGCCGCAAGCACCGGTTTCGGGCGGCTCACAGTCGGCGGCAAGCGTGTCGCCCGCCGTGCACGCCGCGTGCACAGCCGTGCGCGACAAGCTCGTCGCGCTCGCGCGCGCCGATCGCGGCTCGCCCGTCTACGGACTCGCCGACGACGACGTGACCGTGCAGGACGGCTGGGTGGTGAGCCGCAGCGACAACTCGCGCCGCGATCCAGCCGCCGCCGTCATCGCACGGGCGGGCGGCCAGCCGGTCGAGGCACAAGTCGCGACCAGGCCTGGCGCGGAAAAGCAGCAGTATGCGTTTCACTCATTCGGCGCGGTGTTCGCCGAGGTGCACGTCGATGCCGACACGGGAACGATCCGCGTGGCGCACATCGTCGGCGCGTACGACGTAGGACGCGTGCTCAACGAAAAGACGGCGCACAGCCAGTTGATGGGCGGCATGGTGTGGGGCGTGGGCACGGCCCTGCACGAAGAGGGACTTTTCGACACGCGCATGGGCCGCATTGCGAACAACAATCTCGCGGAATATCACGTGCCAGTGAACGCGGACATCGGCGAGCTGGACGTGCTGTTCGTGGGCGAGCCGGATCTGCGCTTCAATCCGCTCGGTGTGCGCGGCATCGGCGAGATCGG
Source organism: Paraburkholderia hiiakae (assembly GCF_904848665.1). Lineage (GTDB taxonomy): Bacteria > Pseudomonadota > Gammaproteobacteria > Burkholderiales > Burkholderiaceae > Paraburkholderia > Paraburkholderia hiiakae. The sequence goes on along the minus strand of NZ_CAJHCQ010000009.1, from coordinate 259,099 downwards.
CATTACCGGTGTGCCGGCGGCCATTGCGAACGCCGTGTATCACGCCACCGGTGTGCGGGTGCGCGATTTGCCGATCACGCTCGACAAGGTGGTTCCGCAGATGAATTCGCTTGCGTGATCGGCACTGTGCGGCCTGCAACGGAGGTCCTGCACCCGCATAGTGCATGAGCGCTCGATCAATGCAGCGCCAAGCCTGCAAATAGCGCGCGCGGGGCTTGCCTCACGCGCGCTTGCGCCGCACAATCACTGCTCACCCTCTTCGCGGGCGTTCACACCCATGGCCTATGCTTCGTTCGCCACCGGCGTGTTGCTCGCCGCCGGCACCGGCTCGCGCTTCGATCCCAACGGTCTGCGCAACAAACTCCTCGCTCCCCTCCCGGAAGGCACGTGCGTCGCGCGCGAGTCTGCGCAACGGTTGCTGCGTGTCGTACCCAAAGTAATCGCCGTGGTGCGTCCTGGGGCGGAAACGCTCGCGCACGTGCTCAACGACGCGGGCTGCGACGTGGTGTTCGCGCCCGACGCCGCGCGCGGCATGGGCGCGAGCCTCGCTGCGGGCGTCGAAACCGATCATGAAGCGGAAAGCTGGATCGTCGCGCTGGCCGATATGCCCTGCATTGCCGTCGAATCGATCGAAGCCGTGGCGCGTGCGCTGGACGGCGGGGCATCGCTCGTCGCACCGTTTTATCGAGGGCAGCGCGGACATCCAGTGGGCTTCGGCTACCCGCATCGCGCAGAGCTCATCGCGCTCGATGGAGACGCGGGCGCACGCGCCCTGCTGAATTCGCACCCGCTCACGCGCGTAGAAGTCGACGATCCCGGCATTCTGCGCGACGTCGACACGCCAGCCGACCTCAACGGGCTTTGACTCCCGCGCTCCACGCGCAGCGATTATTCAATTGCGAGTGCCAGGCATGCAATCGATCGCCTAGGCTATAAGCTGACGCGCACCATTCAGCCACACGCACGGCCATACGCTTTAGCGCAAGAGGACCTCGCGATGATCTGCTCGCACACGAATCCGCTCCCCGATCCGCTCGCCGATCCGACGCGGGACCCCGAACGCGACCCGCTGAGCCCGCCGGCACCGGGCCATCACAACGACGAACCGCAGCAGCCCGAGGGGCCGCCGGACAAGGACCCCGTCTGATGGCACGCCCGGTCGCCACGGCCGGGTAACGCATCTCACGGCCGTAGGGGCGCCCGCGACGACAGTTCGCAAGCGCCGCGGCTCCCTTCTGCTCGCCCGCGCTCCTTCCGCCCCCCAAATCCCTGCCTTTCGCAAAGCTTGCGCCTTCGACGGTCGATCCGTAGAATGCAAACGATTCCTATTTGCAGTATTTTTCAAGATTGCCGTGAGCCCAATCGTCATCGCGTTCGCCCCCGCACGCCGGCCGGCGAGCCGAGGTCTCGCATGAGACCGCTGCTGGTCCGCCTGCACCGCTGGTTCGGTCTTGGCACCGCGGCCTTCCTGTTCCTCGCTGGACTCACCGGCGCGGTGATCGCGTGGGACCACGAACTCGACGCGCTACTCAACCCATCGTTCTTCCGTAGCGCGACGCCGGGCGCGCCGCTGCCCGCGCTCGAACTCGCGAAGCGCCTCGAGGCCGAGGAACCGCACGCGGTCGTGACCTACATGCCGCTTTCCGTCGAGCCCGGCCATACCTGGATCGCGATGGTGGCGCCGCGACTCGATCCCGCAAGCCAGGCGCCCTACGCGCTCGACTTCAACCAGGTCGCGCTCGACCCCGTAACGGGCGACGAGCAAGGCCGCCGCATGTGGGGCAAGGCATCGCTTGCGCGCCAGAACCTGATTCCCTTCCTCTACCAGCTCCACTACACGCTATTCATGCCGACGAAGATGGGCATCGACTTCGGCGTATGGACCATGGGCGTGGTGGGGATGGTATGGCTTCTCGATGGCTTTATCGCGATCGTGCTCGCGTTCCCGAACCTGAAAAGCTGGCGCAAGTCGCTCGCGTTTCGCGTGAAGCGCGGCGGCTACGCGCTCACGTTCGACCTGCACCGCTCGGGCGGCGTGTGGCTCTGGGGACTCCTGATCGTGGTGGCCGTCACCTCCATTTCGATGAACCTCGGCGCGCAGGTCGTGCGCCCTGTGGTCTCGGTTTTCTCGACGCTCGCGCCGGACCCCTTCCGCGTCGTCGCGCCGGGCTCCGCGCTCACGCCCGCGCAAGCCACGGCCGCGCGTGAACGTATCGTGGCCGAAGCCGCCGACGTGGGCCGCCGCGAAGGCATCGCGGCGCCGCCGGGCGGACTCTTCGGGCTGCCCACATCGGGCGTGTATGGCGTGGGCTATTACGCGGCAGGCAAGGATCACGGCGACGCGGGCCTCGGCAATGCGTGGCTCATGATGAACGCGCGCACGGGCGAAGTGCTCGGCAGGCAGATTCCCGGCAAGGGCAGCGCGGGCGACATCTTCATTCAGGCGCAGTTTCCGTTGCATTCGGGACGCATCGCCGGGCTACCGGGACGCATCGCTATCAGCTTTACCGGGCTCGTCGTGGCGATACTCAGCGTGACCGGCGTGCTCATCTGGCTGAAGAAAGCGCGTGCGCGGCGCAAGCCCGCGAAACAAACCAGGACGGCCAGCACAATCGGCACGCGCGAGCGCGCCACGAACTGACCCGCTGACGAACGCGCGTGCCAAAACAAAAGGCCTTGCAACGATCACTCGCTGCAAGGCCTTTTTCGTGGACGGGCTCGAAACCGCAGACCCGTCATGCTTACGTTCAACGCGTCACTTCATCGAATGCCGCCAGCAAGCGCTCGACATCGGCGGCGTGAATGTCGCCCATCGTCGAAATACGGAACAGTTCCACCGACAAGCCGCCCTGACCCGCATAGATCACGAAGCCGCTCGCCTTGAGCGCGTCATGCAGCAACGGATAATCGACGCCCGCGGGCAGGCGGAACGCGCGCAGCACCACCGACGATTCGTCCTTCGGCAGCACGCTCTCCATGCCGCGCGCGGCGAGCCCTGCGCGCACCTGCTCCGAAAGCGCCGCATAGCGCGCGTGACGCGCCTGCCAGCCGCCTTCATCGGCGAGTTCGCGCAGCGCCTCGACGAGCGCGTAATACGCGTGCACGGAAGGCGTAAACGGCGTGTTGCGCTGATCCTGCAGCGTGGCAAGCCGCTTGAGGTCGAGATAGTACGTGCGGCTATGCGCCGCTTCGAGCGCGGCGCGGCGCACCACCACGAAGGCCGCGCCCGGCACGCCGTGCAGGCACTTGTTCGCCGTCGCGGCCACCGCCGCGATGCTCGCGTCGCCGAAATCGATCGCTTCGGAACCGAAGCTGCTCACGCCGTCCACGAGCATTTGCACGCCGCGTGCGCGGCACGCTTCGCCGAGCGCGCGCAAATCGTTCAGGCGGCCCGTGGTCGTTTCGTGATGGATGATCGCAACGTGCGTGATCGACTTGTCGGCATCGAGCGCAGCCGTAATGCGCGCGAGGTCCGGTGCCTGCATCCAGTCGTGCTTTACGACCTCATGCGCGATGCCATACTGCTTCGCGATCGCGGTGATGCGCTCGCCATACACGCCGTTCTCGACGATCAGCAGCTTGCCGGTCGCAGGGACGAGCGTCGAGATCATGCTTTCGACCGCAGCCGTGCCGGAGCCCGTCATGAGCACGGCCTGCCACTGCGTGGGGTCGAGATCGTAGACGCCCACGAGACGCGTGCGCGCCTCTTCCTGCACGTCGAAGAACTCGCTTTCGCGATGGCACAGGTCTTCCTGGAGGAGGCTCTGGCGCACGCGTTCAGTCAGCGTGACCGGGCCGGGATTGAGCAGCAGCATCGGGAGTTCCTTATTAAGCGAGCGCACCGATGTGGCGCATGAGGCGCGTCTTCACATCGGGCGGCGTGATCGTGGGGCGCGGCAGGCCGTCCGGCGTGCCGCGGCGAATCATAAGGCATACGAAACGTGTGCCTTCGACACCCGAAGCGCCCTGCGCGCGTTCGCGCGCGGCGGCGAGCACGCTGTCGAGCGTGGCGAGATCGTCGCCTTCCACGGCGTCCGCGTAACCGCACGCAGCAGCCACGTTCGCGAACGACACCTGCCCCGACACGGTGGCCTGGCCACCCGTCGAATCGTGCGCGCCGTTGTCGAGCAGCACGTGCGTGAGGTTCGCGGGGCCATAGGCGCCGAGCGTGGCGAACACGCCCATGCGCATGAGCGCCGCGCCGTCGCCGTCGAGCGCGACCACGTTCAGGTCGGGGCGCGCAAGCGCGAGACCGAGCGCAAACGGCGTGACGCAGCCCATCGAGCCCACCATGTAGAGCTGGTTCGAGCGGTCGTCGAGCGCGTAGAGTTCGCGCCCGCAAAAACCCGTCGAGGCGACGACCACCGTCGACTCGGCAGGCGTGGCGGCGATCACGCGCTCGAGCGCCTGCGCGCGCGTGGGCAGTTCATCAGGAGTCCGTCCGGTCCATTTGAGCTGCGCGACGGGAAGCGCGTGCTTTGCCGGCATCGCGCCGCCGCCCTTGAGTTCGTATGGCGCGACACTCCCTTTTTGCATCACGAGCGCGTACGGACGGCCCGTTTCGTCCATATGCTTGATGGCGCGATCGAGCGCCGCAGCGATCTGGTCGGCTTCCGTTGGGAACGTCTCCCACGGAATTTCCATCGTTTCCAGCATTTGCGGCGTGACGGGGCCCATCAGCGCGTGCTGCGGCTCGTCGCTTACACCCGGCTGGCCGCGCCACGTCACGATCAGCAGTTGCGGCAGACGGAACGTCCACGTGAGCGAAGTGAGCGGACTCACGGCGTTACCGAGGCCCGAGTTCTGCATCATCGTGATGCCACGCTTGCCCGCGAGCGCCACGCCCGCGATGACCGCGACCGCGTCACCTTCGTTGGCCGCGCTCACGTAGTGCAGCGAGTCGTCTTGCAGCACATAGTTGATGAACGGCGTGAGGTACGAACACGGCACGCCCGCATACCACTCGAAGCCGCGCGAACGCGCCGCTCCGACGAACTGTGCAGCTTCGATCATGCCTGGCCCTCCGCGCCGAGCGGCGTTTGCGCGTGCGCGAAATCGCCAGCGCGACGGAAGTCTTCGAGGTCGTTCACACCGCGCCAGTGGCCATGCACGTATTGCACTTCGATTTTCTCGCCGTCCGCGATCAGCGCGTTCAGCAGCGCCGGCATGGCGAGCGTATCGAAGTCGGCGCGCGTTTGCAGTTGCGCGAGCTTCTTCGCGAGCTTTGCGCGGCCTGCGCCGCGCACGTTCACGAGACCGATCCAGCGGCCGTGCGCAGCCGCGCCATTCGCGGCGGCCTCGCTCGCCACGCGCTCGAGGAACACCTTGCTGCCGAACAGATCGCGCTCGTCGGCGGCCGAGCACCATGCGAAGTCGCGCGTGCTGCTGTTCTCCGAGTCAGGCGACGAATCCACCACCACGCTGAAGTCCGCTTCGCTTTCCACGAGATCGCGCAGGATGTAGCTGCGGAACACCAGGTCGCCGTACGAGATCACCGTGTCGTTGTCGAGCGCGCCAACCGCGCACGCGAGCGACGCGAGTTCGTTCGTCTGCGCGAATCGCTCGTTGCGCACGAGCTTGATGCCCGCCGTGTCGATAGCTTCGGCCTTGTAGCCGCCCACCACGGTGATGTCGTTGACCGACTGCTTCTTGAACGCGTCGACGAGCCAGCGCAGGAGCGGCTTGCCCGCCACGGGCAGCATGACCTTGGGCTTGTCTTCCGTGTAGGCGTCGAGGCCCGAGCCGCGGCTCGCGGCCAGCACGATCGCGGAGCCCGCGCCGCGCGACGAAGCGGAAAGGTAGCGGTCCTCGGCTTCGGAGTATTCGTCGGCGTCCTGCAGGCGGAAAATTTCGTTGACCGTAGCAATACGGTCTTCGACATCGACGAGCGTCTGCGTTTCGTAAATCGTCCGGGTCACGGCCTGCATGGCCGAAACGGCCGCGCGGATCTGATGGTTCGCCCAGATCACCGTGCTGATGCCCGCCTTGCGGAACACCTCGGTCGGCGTGCTGTAGTACTTGGTCGGCACGATCACGAGCGGGCCGCGGCCCGCCCACTCGCGCGCGAACGTGAGGATCTCGTCAGGCTTGGAGAGCTTGCTGTGGATGAGGATCGCATCCGCGCCGGCCAGGCGATACGCCTCGGCGCGCTTGAGCGCTTCGTCCATGCCCCAGCCCGCGATCAGCGCCTCGACGCGCGCGACGATCGAGAAGTGCTCGTCGGTTTGCGAGTCCTTGCCGGCCTTGATCTTGCCGCAGAACTCGTCCATGTCGGCGAGCGGTTGCGCCTCGCCCTTGATGAAGCTGTTGGTCTTCGGGAACTGCTTGTCTTCGATACACACGCCCGCAATGCCGCGCTGCTCCAGCTTGCGCACGAGACGGCGCACGTTGTTGAAGTTGCCGTAGCCGGTGTCGCCGTCGAGCAGGATGGGCAGGTCGCTCGCGTCGGCCATGAACTCGAGGTTGTCGACCACCTGGGTCCAGCTCGCCTCGTTGTTGTCGCGCACGCCGAACTGCGCGGAGATCGAGAGCCCCGAGCCCCAGATCGCCTTGAAGCCCGCCTCGCGCGCAATGCGTGCGGAAAGGCCGTTGTGCGCTTCCATCAGGAATTCGAGTTCGTTGCTGGTCAGCATCTGGCGCAGCCGTGCGCTGCGCGATGTGGCAATAGCGGCGGGGACCAGGGCGGGTTCGCGTGCGTTCATTCTTGTTACTCCAGTGGACGTCACGAGGGCGGCAGCGGGGGCTGCGCCGTGCGCGTCGCATCGTTGGGAAAAGTCCTTCGTCCCGGCGTCATCGCGGGCCTCGAAGACAGGCCGGCCGGGGGCAAAGTCGCGACTATATCGGAAATGATTCCTATCCGCAGTCGATCAACGCAAAGAGTGGCAAATCATGGAGTTACAGTGAAATTTGTGGCTTTTACCGGCGGGTTCGCGTGTGTTTCAGCGCCGCGTCATATGAGCCAGGTCAAAGATCTTTGTTTTGTATGAGGAAATCCTGCCTAAGCAGGGTTCCCCCTGGGTCTCGCGCACGTTTGCGGAGGCCGTAAACACACTCTGGCGGCAACGTATCGCCACGCTCCTGACCTGTGAATACCCGACCGACCATGCAGAACATGACCCTCAACAAGAAGCTCCGCTCGATGATCGCGATCCTCTGGATCGGCCTGCTGTTGATCGTCGCCTTTGGCGCCTGGCAAAGCCGCGAGTCGATGATCCGCGAGCGGCGCGCGCAGCTCACCACGCTCGTCGAAGAAGCGATGAGCGTCACGAACTATTACTACGGCCTCTCGCAACGCAACGCCCTGACCGAAGCCGACGCGCAGAAGCAGGCGCTCGCCGTGATCGGTTCGATCCGCTACGGCACGGACGGCTATCTGAGCATCAACGACTCGAATGCGGTCATGCTGATGCACCCGATCAAGCCCGAGCTGAACGGCAAGAAGCTCACGGACTTCACCGACCCCGCGGGCACCCATGTATTCACCGAACTCGTGAACGCAGCGAGCGGGCCGAATGGCGGCTTCCTCGACTACCTGTGGGCCAAGCCCGGCCATAGCGAGCCGGTGCCCAAGACGAGCTACGGCCGCCGCTTCGCACCGTGGGACTGGGTGATCGTGACGGGCATGTACATGGACGACGTGCGCGCCGAGTTCTACGGCAGCCTGCTGCGCTGGCTCGGCGTGACCTTCCTGCTGGGCGCCGCCGCCACCACCGTGATGGTGCTCGTGGTGCGCAGCGTGCGCAGCAGCATCGGCGGCGAGCTCGAAGGCGCCGTGGACGCAGCCAACCGCATCGCCGAGGGCGACCTCACCCTGCGCCTGCAGGTGCAGGGCACGAACGAGAGCAGCCTGATGCGTGCGCTCGCAACGATGCAGACGGCGCTCGTGCAAACCGTCTCGCGCGTGCGCAGCGGCGCGGAGAACATCAACGTGGGCGCGAACGAGATTGCGGCGGGCAACACGGATCTCTCGCAGCGCACCGAGGAACAGGCGGCGGCGCTCGTGCAGACCGCATCGAGCATGGATCAGATGACGGCGAACGTGCGCCAGAGCGCGGACAGCGCCCAGCATGCGGCGTCGCTCGCGAGCCAGGCTGCCGACGTCGCCACGCGCGGCAGCGCCGTCGTCGACGACGTGGTGCGCACCATGGGCGACATCACGACGAGCTCGCAGCAGATTGGCGACATCATCGGCGTGATCGACGGCATTGCGTTCCAGACCAACATCCTCGCCTTGAACGCGGCCGTGGAAGCGGCGCGCGCGGGCGAACAGGGCCGCGGCTTCGCGGTCGTGGCCGCCGAAGTGCGCAGCCTCGCGCAGCGCTCCGCCACCGCCGCCAAGGAGATCAAGGCGCTGATCGAAAAGTCGACTGGCACCGTGACCGAAGGCCAGCATCTCGTGACCAACGCGGGCTCGACGATGACGGAGATCGTGCAGTCGGTGCGACGCGTGCACGAGATCCTCGAAGAGATCAGCAACGCGTCGCGCGAGCAGAGCGCCGGCATCGAGCAGGTCAACCGCGCCGTGGGCGAGATGGATCAGGTGACGCAGCAGAATGCGGCGCTCGTGGAACAGGCTGCTGCCGCCGCCCATTCGCTCAAGGATCAGGTAAGCGTGCTGCGCGAGTCGATCGCGAGCTTCCGCTTGCCGGCGCACGCTTAAACCAGGGCGGCGCACCGCGGCGCGACTTCGCCGCCGGAGTATTCCCCTTCCCACCGGGCCGCTTTCGCGGCCCGGTTCGCTTGACGCCCCTCCCGTTCCCGCGCTCCCCCGCACCGTTCGCGCCGCATGACGGCGCGCAAGGCACGCCCAGTCGGCTCGCGGCCGCGCGCACCTATTATTTCAATTAAATTACATCATGTTTACAATATAGCTCTGCCAAGCCACCCCGCCTTGCCGATGATCCGTTCCAGGAAAGCGCCGCGCGACCCGCACGCCGCCGCGACGCGTCACCCAATGCTCGCGCCGCGCCTGCCCGCGTGGCGCTCGAAGTTCATCGTGTTCATCACGTTCGCGGCATTCGCTGCGCTGGCGGGGCGCGCGTTCTGGATTCAAATCGCGAATCACGGCTTTTACGTGAAGCAGGGCCAAAAACGCTACCAGCGCACGTTGGAGCTCGACGCCATACGCGGGCGCATTGTCGATCGCAACGGCGCGCTGCTGGCCGTGAGCCTCGCGACCTTCGAAGTCTGGGTGAATCCGCGGCTGCTCGACGCCGCCGCGCACGCGCCGCTCGCGCGCCTGCTCGACATGCCGCTCGCGGAACTGGACCGGCGCGTTGCCGGCGACCGATCCTTCGTGCTGCTCAAGCGCCAGGTGGACACCAACACCGCCGAGCACATCGACGAGATGGGCATGGGCGGCATCACCCTGATCGCCGACTCCAAGCGCTATTACCCCGAAGGCGAATCGGCTGCGCACGTGGTGGGCTTCACCGATATCGAAGACGCCGGCCAGGAAGGCGTCGAGCTTGCCGCGAACGCACGCCTGCGCGGCACGCCGGGCCAGCGCGAGGTGATCCGCGACCGGCTCGGGCGCGTCATCTCCGAGCCGAGCGAGCGCGTGCAGCCACGCAATGGCGATACCGTGCAGCTCACCATCGACCGCCGCGTCCAGCAGCTCGCGTACACGCAGCTCAAGGCCGCCGTGGCAAAAAACCATGCGGAAGCAGGCAGCGTCGTCGTGCTCGACGCGCAGAACGGCGAGATCCTCGCGCTCGCGAACTGGCCGTCGTTCGACCCGAACGACCGCGCGCGTCTCACGGGCAAGCAGTTGCGCAACCGCGCCGTGGTCGACACGTTCGAGCCCGGCTCGACGATCAAGCCCGTGGTCGTTTCGCTGGCCATGGACCTGCGCAAGGTCAACGCGAACACGCTCATCGACACCTCGCCGGGCACGTACCGCATCGGCCCCGCGACGATCCACGACACGTCTAATCACGGCCGCATGACCGTGGCCGAAGCGATCCAGAAGTCGAGCAACATCGCGCTCGCCAAGCTCGCACTGAATCTTCCCGCACAGACCATCTGGGACAAGTATCAGGAGTACGGACTCGGGCAGAAGCCCGGCGTCACGTTCCCGGGCGTGGCGCCTGGCCGCGTGCGGCCGTGGGCGCGCTGGCGCCCCATCGAGCAGGCGACGATGGCGTATGGCTACGGTCTTTCCACTTCGCTCCTGCAGATGGCGCAGATCTACACGGCCTACGCCGGCGACGGCACGCTGCATCCGGTCACACTGCTGCGCGATGCGGGCGGTTCAACTGCGTTGGCCACGCGCGCGGTCACGACACCGGCCACGGCCGCCGCCATGCGCGGGATGCTGGAAATGGCGACGAGCGACGGTGGCACGGGGCGCGCCGCGAATGTGGATGGCTATCGGGTAGGCGGCAAGACGGGCACCGCGCGCAAGCAGATCGGCGCGGGCTACGCGAAGAACCGCTATCGCGCGCTGTTCGTGGGCATGGCGCCGATGAGTGCGCCGCGCGTGATCGTCGCGGTGATGATCGACGATCCGGCGGGCAAGGCGTTCTATGGCGGCACGGTCGCGGGGCCGGTGTTCTCCGGTGTGACGGCCGGCACGCTCCAGTTGCTTGGCGTGCCACCCGATGTCGCGGCCGGACCCGAGAGTGCCAAGGGCACCAGCGGCACCAGCCGCACCAACGTTGGCTCAGGGCGCGGTTAGCGTCGCAATCAGTGGTGGCGATAAGCGGGCGGCGGCTCGCTGCCTGACACGGCGGCGGGCGCGCCGGCTTCGCCGTTCTGCGCAGGCGGCGCGCCGTAACCCGACTGCGCGACCTGCTCCTGCGCGAGGCGCGCTTCGTTGGCGCGTTTTTCGGCAAGCCTGTGCATGGCTCTCTGCACATCCTCCGGATAAGTGACGTCATTCGCCGAAGCCGGGTTGTACCCCACCGACTCCAGATCGATCAATTCCTGAAGCACCTGGGCGCGCGTCACCGGGCCGTTTTGCGGGCTATTGGCCTGGGCAAAAGACAGCGCCGGAACGATCGCAATCATCGAAACCAGCGCCGCGCGTAGCATTGCGTTTTTCACCTTGCTCTCCGTATGAACTCGATGAGCAAAGTCTACGCAGCGCGGCCACGCTTAAAAACCGGCTCGCGGGGGAGAGAGTTTTCTATTCCTCGCAAGATTGATAAGGACTTCTGCGGTCCTCAAATCTGGTCGCGGCCGAACGCGCGCAGCCCGTCTAGATCGAGCACGTCCACGCGGTTATAGGAGAGCGCGACGAGCCCCTGGCGCTCGAGCGTCTGCAGGGCCTGGTTGATCCGTTGCCTCGACGCGCCCGCCAGCATGCCGATCTCCTCCTGTGAGATGTCGAGCGCGCGCCCCGTCTCGGGGTAGAGATCGGGATTGAACATCTGCGCGAGCGACTGCGCAACGCGCGCATCCACGTCGAGCAAGCGGCTGTTCTGGATCAGCGCGATGAACTCGCCCATGCGGTTGTTGAGCTGATGGATCACGAAGCGGTTGAACGGCAGGCTGCAGTCCATAAGCCGATGGAAGGTCTCGGTGGCGACAGCCATGACGAGCGACGGCTGCAGCGCGATCACGTCGTACTTGCGCGGCTCGCGCTTGATGACGCTCCCCTCGCCGAACCAGCCGCCATGCGGCACGCCCGAAAATGTGCAGCCGCGCCCCGAAGCATTGAAAATCGCCAGCTTCACGAGGCCCGAACTCACGCCGAGCCACCAGTCGGAGGGGGCTTCGCGCGCGGCGACGATCGCGCCCGCGGCATAGCCCTGCGCATGCGAGGACGCCAGCACCCACTCGCGATGCTCGGGCGCAAGTGCGCGAAACCACACGCAGCGCTCGAACAGGGAGGCGAGGCGCGCGATGTTTGTGGCGTCGATGCGCTCGCCTTCGCGCCATGAATCGCGGGCAGGCGGTATCCCGGCCGGGGGCATAATGGATTGCGACATAGCGCTTTCCTGGAGTTAAGTCAAACTTTGGGTCGATCTTGTCGAGCGGATCGTGCTTCGCGGTCCGCTCTGTCGCGCCGGCGACAGACTGGCGTGCGCGGCCCTGCTACGGTAGCGCGAATCATACCTACAAACCTGCGACCGACCGATGCACGGCTCTGGGCCGGCATCGGCAATCGACACCGGAGACACCGCCATGTTGCACCCGTACGAAGAAGGGCTCGCGCAACGCGAAGCCAACTATGTGCCGCTCACGCCGATCGATTTCATCGCCCGCGCGGCCGAAGTCTATGGCGAGCGCCTCGCCGTCGTCCACGGCGACGTCCGCCGCACCTGGCGCGAAACGTACGCGCGCACGCGGCGGCTCGCGAGCGCGCTCACGCAGGCGGGCATCGGCCGCGGCGACACGGTGGCGGCCCTGCTGCCCAACATTCCCGCGATGGTCGAGGCGCATTTCGGCGTGCCCATGCTCGGCGCGGTGCTCAACACGCTCAACACGCGGCTCGACGTCGCAACCATGCTGTTCATGCTGCGCCATGGCGATGCGAAGGCGTTGATCGTCGATACCGAATTCGCGGCGCTCGCGCAGCGCGCCGCGCTCGAGTTCCCCAACCTCAAGATCATCAGCGTGGCCGACATCGCGGCCGCCGACCCCGAATTCTTCCCGCGCGCAACCGACTACGAGGCGTTCCTCGAACAGGGCGATCCCGAGTTCGCCTGGGCGCCGCCGCGCGACGAATGGGACGCCATTGCGCTGAACTACACCTCGGGCACGACGGGCGACCCCAAGGGCGTCGTCTATCACCATCGCGGCGCGTACCTCAACGCGGTGAGCAACATCCTCGAATGGGATATGCCGAAGCACGCCGTGTACCTCTGGACGCTGCCGCTCTTTCACTGCAACGGCTGGTGCTTTGCGTGGACCGTCGCCGCGCGCGCGGGCGTCAACGTGTGCCTGCGCAAGTTCGACGCGAAGCTCGTGTTCGACCTCATTCGTAGCGAGCACATCACACACTATTGCGGCGCGCCCATCGTGCAGGGCGCGCTCGCCGACGCCCCCGCCGAGTATCGCGAGGGCATCACGCACACCGTGCGCACGATGGTCGCCGGCGCGCCGCCCGCGCCGGCCGTGATCGCGAAGATGAAGGCGATCGGCATCGAGCTCACGCATGTCTATGGTCTGACCGAGGTGTACGGCCCCGCTGCCGTGTGTGCGGTGCAGGAGCGCTGGCAGACGCTGCCCGAAGAGGAGCAGGCGCGCCTGGCCGCTCGCCAGGGCGTGCGCTATCACCTGCAAAGCGGCGTGAGCGTGCGCAATGCGCAGACGATGGAGCCCGTGCCCGCCGACGGCGAAACGCTCGGCGAGATCATGTTCCGCGGCAACATCTGCATGAAGGGCTACTTGAAGAACGAGCGCGCGACCGAAGAGGCGTTCCGCGGCGGCTGGTTCCATACGGGCGACCTCGGCGTGATGACGCCCGACGGCTACGTGCGCATTACCGACCGCAGCAAGGACATCATCATCTCGGGCGGCGAAAACATCTCGAGCATCGAAGTCGAGGACACACTGTATCGTCACCCGGCCGTCGCACTCGCCGCCGTCGTAGCGATGCCCGACCCGAAGTGGGGAGAAGTGCCCTGTGCGTTCGTCGAACTGCGACCCGGCGCAAGTGCCACGGCCGAGGAAATCATCGCGCACTGCCGGCTCTTTCTCGCGCACTTCAAGGTGCCGCGCGCCGTGCGGTTCGGCGAGCTGCCGCGCACAGCCACGGGCAAGATCCAGAAATATGAGTTGCGCGCGCTACTAGGTTCGCAAAGCGCAATCGATCTGTCCGGCACGCAAGGCGCGCCGAAAACATCTCGGTAAGAACGACACCGGGACCCGCTGGCCGGTACAGATGACGCATTCGGGCGGCCCTCGCCGCCCGAATGTAACGCCAGTTGACAACCTGACCCTCCGGGGCTTGTTCCCGATTGTCAGGCACGGCGCTTAATCCTTTCTGCATCAAGGGCCAACCGTCAAAACAGCCCTTCGCTCATAAAGAATCGTACGAAACGAAACCTTACAAGTCGTCACGTATTCCTCCGCCTCGGACCGATAAGCTTTGAATCGTGGTCGCAACACAAAGGCATCCCGATGCCGCGTGACTGACGACGCAACCAAAGAGGAGGTAACTCATGAATACGAAGAACTGGAAGACCCCCGCCCGCGCCATCGCCGCAGCACTGATCGCCGGCGGCGCATTGATGGGCGCATCGAGCGCCTTCGCTCAATCCGCACCGTATGGGCTGCGTGCCGAGTCGGCGCCGCAATATGGCCAACCGCACATGATGCCGGTGGACGCGCATGTTTCGATTGGCTGGCACGATGACCGTTATTGGGACGGCCACCGTTATTGGGCACACGACGAGTGGATGCACCATCACCCGCACGATGCGGGTCCCCCGCACTACCGTGACGACGACCGTCGCCCGCCGCCGCCGCGTTACTGATCCACATGAAGTACGCGTGATCGACGGGCCGCCTTCTCTGGCGGCGCCGGAGGTGGCACACCGAGGCCGGTCTCCCGCTGGGGAGATCGGCCTCGGCGCATTTCAGCGCCTTACATCGCCATGTGCGTACCCTCGCGCAAAGATTATTCGGAATGCGAAACAATGTCACCACAATGCCCACTACACGCCGGTTCCGGCTTGCCACGCCGCGCACCGGGCGCAGCCAGAAAGGCATACGTCAGTAATTGCAGGTAATGCGCAAGTGTTGCCGGTAGCACGCCCCACGAGTAACGTTGTCGGGCGTTTCGTTCCCCGGAGCGCACGGTGTATTCTCATTGCCCGGCCAGAGATGGCCGGGATTTTTTTTGGTCACTCGTGAGAACACTAGCGCGCGTCGGACGCCACACGCACCAGGTTTTTTTTCCGATTGCGGACACAATTTTGCGGACGTAATCTGGAATTGCCTCTTGAGAACAGGCGAGCCTTATGACCCCCGGTCGTGACACAGTCCGACCGGGGATTTTTTTGGCTTCTGGGCGCTTGGGGAATCGCGTCGGCCGGAATGGCGCCGCGAGAGAAAGGACTATGACGGATCACCGAATGAGGAGTTCGGCTTCGCTCCAGCCAGAGCTAGATCCGTCATGCCGTGCATTATCCGGCCTGCAAGCCAGGGCGTCACTAGCCTCTGGCGCAAAGAACCATTACACAAACTGGCAAGATATAGGGACGGACATCGAAATCCGGCCAGTGCGCATCGGCTAACATGGTGGTTTCGCCTGCCGTGCCAACCCGCCTGTGCCAACTTTCACCCTCGCCCATCCCGTCACCGCGGAACTCGAGATCCGCAAGAGCCGCTTCATCGCGCACGCCATTCCCGTTGCCGACCGCGAAGCGGCCATGGCCGAAATCCGCCGTCTGCGCGACGAACACCCCACCGCCACGCACGTTTGCTGGGCCCTGCTCGCGGGCGGCCAGTCCGGCATGTCCGACGACGGCGAACCCTCCGGCACCGCCGGGCGCCCGATCCTCGAAGTGCTGCGCCACCACGACCTCGACGGCGTGCTCGCGGCCGTGGTGCGCTACTACGGCGGCGTGAAGCTCGGCGCGGGCGGCCTCGTGCGCGCCTATACCGACGCCATCGCCAGCACCCTGCAGGGAGCCGAGCGCGTCGAGCGCATCGCGCAGGCGCGCCTCACGGTCGAACTCGGCTACCCCGACGAAGCTCGTGTGCGCCACTGGATCGACCAGGAGCAGTTCACGCTCGTGGAGAGCCGATACGCCATGACAGTCCGCCTCACGATCCAGTTGCCCGCCACCGCCGTGGAAACCGCGCGCAACACGCTAACGGACCTCACGCAAGGCCGCTCCGGGTTTCCCGAGCACGTCTGAAGCGGGCGGCAGCCGCCGCGAGGACGAGGCACGAACTTTTCAAATTCTTTTCGATTCTTTCATAAAGTTTCATGAAAGCTTGCCGTAATGAAAGCATGACCGCGCATTCGCGCGTTCCGTCGACTCGACGCACCAGAACGAACGGACTTCTTTCATGGCAAGCACGATCACGAACACCACCGCCAGCGCGAACAGCGCGCTGAGCGACGCCGCCCAGTCGATCATCAGCGGCGCGACCAACTCCGCGCTCGACGTCAACCAGCTCGTCAAGGCGCTCGTCAACGCGAAGATCGCCGGGCCAAACGCCATCCTCAGTGCGAAGCAAACGGCCAGCAACACGACGCTCTCAGCGCTCGGCACGCTGAAGTCGGCGCTCGCTTCGCTCCAAACCGCACTCGAGCCGTTCAAGGACGGCGCCGCGCTGCAACGCTTCACGGTCACGACGAGCGAAAAGGACAAAGGCCTGAGCGCGGTGGCCGGCAAGAACGCGGTGGCGAGCAGTTTCACGGTCGAGGTCGATCACCTCGCGACGGCGCACAAGGTCACCTCGGATAGCTTCGACACAGGCGAGAAACTCGGGGAGGGCAGCCTCGACATTTCGATGGGCGGCAAGTCCATGCATCTGACGATCGCCGCGGGCAGCAACAAGCTCACCGATGTCGTCGCGGCGATCAACCGGGCGAAGGACAACCCCGGCGTCACGGCGTCGATCGTCAACGGCGCCGACGGTCAGCACCTCGTGCTGAGCGCGAACAAAACCGGCGCGGCCAACGCGATCGACGTGCAGGCGGGCCCGGGCGTCGATACACGTCTTGCCTCCTCGCAAATGCGCGAAGTCGAGGCAGCCGGCGACGCCGAACTGCGCATAGACGGTACGCGCGTCACGAGCGCGAGCAACTCGCTCGAAGGCGTGGTGAGCGACATCACGATCAAGCTCGAAAGCGCCTCGGTGGGCACGAAGCAAACACTCACCATCGCCCCCGACACCGAAGCGACGGGTACGTCCATCCGCGACTTCGTGAAGGCGTACAACAGCTACGTGGATGCCCTGAACGGGCTGACCTCCTACACGGCCGCCACGGGTTCGACCGGCGCACAAGCGGGCGCGCTGCTCGGCGACTCGATTGCGCGCACACTCGCATCGAGTTTGCCGGCAGTCATTTCGGCGGGCGTAAAGGGCAACGACGGCGTGACCCACTCGCTGGGCGAGATCGGCATCAAGCTCGACAAGAGCGGGAAGCTGGAAATCGACGACGATACGTTCAAGAAGGCGCTGCAACCGGGCAATAGTGCGATTGCGGCGCTGTTCGGCAGCGGCGGCATGAGCGCGAAACTCAATAGCGCCATCACGCCCTACGTGCAATCGAGCGGCATCATCGAGCGGCGCAGCACCGCCATCAACAAGGAGCTTGACGACATCAAGAAGCAGTCGTCGATGCTCGATGTGCGCGCAACCCAACTCACTGCGAAATTCAACCGCCAGTTCACCGCGCTCAATAACCTCATGTCGATCATGAACAACAACCAGCAATATCTGACGCAGCTGTTCGGCGGCGCAAACAGTGCGGGCGCCCTCGCGACCAATCACAAATAAGGCTTGAATGCGCGCGGCTCGACGCTAGCAAACGTCGAGTGCAGACAAAAAAAAAGGCCGCCGAAAGAATCGGCGGCCAACAGGGGACGTGAAGAACAACCGCGAATCGAACTATCAAATCGACCCGACCGCTCCATCATGGCGAGCCAAAATTAAGGCAAACTTAAACGCGCGCAAAAAACGATCAGACATTCCGGCGCGATAGCGCGCAGGCGAATGAAAGAACGCGTAATAATGGGCTGGCTATACTTCAACTGGTCAGGCTCGCTCATTCAACCGCGCCCGCATGACCGACTTCTACCCAACCCGGAAGAGCCGCCATGTTTGATCGACTGCATCGGTTTATGGAAGGCGCAGGTCCCGAGCGGCGCCATCGCGTCTGGAGCAAGGTGCGCATTTTCGTGGCCGCAATGGGCACGCTCGGCTCTGCCGCCGGCATCGCCATCGCGGTGATCGGTCTCATCAACTTCGACCACCAGAAGGTGATTACCGGCGTGGCCGTCATCATCGTCTGCACGGCGATCTACGTCTCGATCCTCGTGCGCGACCGCAATCGCGTGGACTAGCGCCTGGCACGCCGCCCACGGGTCAGTGCGTCACTGCAGGCCCTGACCGTCGCGCGTGACCTGTATCGCCGTCGCGCCCACATAGTCGGCGCGAATGCTGTCGCCCACCTTGATCGATTCGAGCGGCACGTCCGGCGGCGCGACGACCACGACCGTGCGACGCGGTCCGCGCAATGCGACCTTGCGGCTCTTGCGGTCGATCTTCTCCACCGTCGCAATCACCTGAACGCTACGCGCAGTAGACGCCACGCCACCGGAAGCGGGCGTGGTAACGACCGTATCGACGCGCGAGCGTATGCCCCTCGTCGCCACCTTTTCGGCACGCAGCAGCAGCGCCTCCTTGTAGAGGATATTCACGTGATCGCCAGGCTTGAGCTTGCTCACGTCGCCGATGGTGGGATCGACCGCGACCGTCACCAGGTTGCGCCGCGCGCCGCGCAGCGTGACCGAATTGGTCGCCGCGTCGATGCTCACCACCGTGGCCGTAGTCTGTACCTCGCCAATCTCCAGCGTGGCGTTAGGGGCGCTTTCAGGCGCGGCATCGGACGCCGTCTGCGCCCGCAGTGGCACGTGCGGCGACACACCGAGGGCAAGCACGAGAACAGCGCCGAGCAGCGGCGCAGAAGAACGATAGCGCGTGGACATGTGGCAACTCCTTCTGAGGATCGTCAATGGCAAGAGAACGACACTGCACCGCTCGCGCGCATCACGCGCCGTTCATGCAGGCTTCTTCGGCAGCACAGCGCACATAGTGGGCATACACACGCTCGCGTTCCTCGCTCGCGAGCTGACGCTTTTCGACAAGCCGCAGCATCCGATGCCGGTCCGCACCCAGCGTCGCGTAGTAACGCTCGGCATGCAGGCGCTTGAAGCGCGTATAAAAGTCCGGCCCGGGCAGGCCCGAATCGGTCGAGAGCAGCGACGCATAGTCGGCCTCGCGCGGCTCGCATAACGCAGCCGCGGCCGTCTCGAGCTTTTCATAACGCTCGCGCAACGGCACGTCGCCCGCGAACAGGGCGTGAAATGCGGCATACGGCACGAGCGAGCGGCGGCTCGCGGCACGACGCAACAACCGACCTACCTTTTCATCAAGTTCTTTATTCATCCGCAGCGGCCAGAAAGCGGGCCGCCACCCATGCCGCGCGTCGTTTGACGAAAAGCGCAAAGGCATTTGGCGGCCCGACAGGATTCAAGGATCCGTTTCGCTACGCGACACGTTGCGTGGCGAATCCGGCATTCTGCATTCGTTCATTCGAATCCAATCCACATTCGAATCGATTCGAAATGTTTGCGAAAAACATTCTGCACAAAAAAATCAAATCACTCCCCGAAATTGCCCCATCGTCATCGTCACCCTTGCTGAGCGGAGATTTTTACCGGGCAGTCGCCAGAAACGCTAACAAACATCTAAAGATCCAACTTCGCGATTTAATCCATATTGGATAGGGCCGATCCGGCGCAATATCCGCTGAACGGTGAATTAGTCATACAAAAACAATGCATAGCGTTGCTTTTCAATGATTGAGCAAATAAGTCAGGTTATCGGGCTGCAATGGGAGCAAACTTCGCATTGCGGGATTGATGCGAAATGGCAGCGCCCATTGTTGACCAAGGCGAACCGGTTGTTTTTCCCACTAGCTCAGGAATATCCACAAGTCAAGCAGACTATTTTTCCGCTAGCTATACACATTCCCTACAAAAACAATTATTAATATCCGCTGCGGAACACCGAGGCGTTTCGCAACAAGCGCCCTTCACCGGGCGTTGATTTCGCCGTCCGTCATGGCTCTCGCGTCACCGCACCGGCGCAAGGTCCATGGCAAGCGACAAGACCCGCTTGCAGGAAGGGTTACAGGAGCGGCACATCCGCAATGCCGCGTGTCCGGAATCTTTCGTCGACGAGTGAACACATGCTTACCCGAACCGAAAACCTGCCGAGCGTCGCGAGAAGAATGGCCGCCGGCCAGATGTTGATGGAAGGCGCGACCGTGAATAGCGTCGCCGACTCACTCCACCTTTCCGCCCAGACGGTGAGGCGCTACAAGTCCATCGTCGAGGACGGCGGGCTCGCCGCGCTCCAGCAGATGAGCGTGGGCGGCCGGCCTTCGGTGC
Organism: Paraburkholderia hiiakae; assembly: GCF_904848665.1. GTDB lineage: Bacteria > Pseudomonadota > Gammaproteobacteria > Burkholderiales > Burkholderiaceae > Paraburkholderia > Paraburkholderia hiiakae. Next base: position 239,012 of record NZ_CAJHCQ010000009.1, on the reverse strand, counting down.
TCGATCAGGCCGCGCTAGGCTGGATCGCGAGCGCCCTGCACGGCTCCGCGCGCGACCACGGCTTTCCAAGCGATGCGTGGACCAACAGCCGCGTGCGCGAGTTGATCGGCCGGCAGTTTGGCGTGCACTATTCGCGCGTCTATACCTGGCAGATCGTCTCGAACCTGGGCCTCGGCCACCGGCTGTCGAAATCCGCGCGCTGACCGGCATGGAGGGCGTCGCGCGCCGCGCGAGAAACCGGCGCGCCTCAGCCTCGAGTTGCGGGCGCATCGCGGCCTCGGGTTCCGTCTTCGGAATCCACCAGCGGCTGCGCCCCCTCTCCCGTCCATTGCTGCGACCGGACCTGATTGCGGCCGGCATCCTTGGCCTCGTACAGCAAGCGGTCGGCGGCGGCCAGCAGTTTAGCGGCGCTGCCGCCCACCGGTGGATTGCAGCTCGCACACCCCGCGCTCACCGTCACGCACCCGTCGTGCGTACCACTTAGCGTGAGATTGTCCGACTCGATGCGTTTGCGGATCTTCTCCGCAACGCGCGTTGCGGCGTCGAGCGCCGTGCCCGGCAGCACCACCGCGAACTCTTCGCCGCCAAAGCGCGCGGCGAGGTCGGTTGCGCGCCGCGATCCCGAAGCGATGCGTCCGGCCACGAAGGCCAGCACTTCGTCGCCGGCGGCGTGCCCGTAGGTATCGTTGAAGAGCTTGAAGTGGTCGATATCGAAAAACAGCACGGAAAGCGGCGTGCGCTCGCGCACCGCGTGATGCCATTCCGCCGCGAGACGGCTGTCGAGCGCGCGGCGATTCGCTAGCCCCGTGAGCGGGTCGGTAACAGCCAGGCGCATGAGCTCGCCCTCGGCCACCACCTTGTCGCGCAGCGCGAACGCGAGCACCCACGACACCAGCACCCACGCGCCACCGAACACCGTGGTCACCACCAGCGCAATATAGCTGCGCCGCCGCCAGCCGGCGAGCACATCCTCCACGGCGGGCGCCACGACGACGATGAACGGCGAGTTGACCACGTGCGAAAACGTGTAGATGCGCTCCACGCCGTCGAGCGCCGACTGCAGCGTATAGCTGCCGACGGCGCGGCGGGAAAAGATCGCGAAATTCGGCAGGTCCGCATAATTCGCCCCCGCGCCGCGCAGCGACGGCGGCTGGCTCGCGAGCAGCGTGCCGTCGCGCATCAATATGAAGAGGCGGCTGCCCTGCCCCAGATCGATACGCTCCAGAAGCTGCTGAAAGTAGTCGAGACGCACGCCGAGCAGCGCGACACCCGCGAATGTGCCGTCGGGCGCATTGATGCGGCGCGTGAGGCCGATGGTGAGCACGCCGCCGCGCAGGCGCGAACGGTACGGCTTCGAAAAGAAAAGGCCCGCTTGCGGGTCGCGCTGCTGCGCGATGAAGTAGTCGCGGTCGGCGAATGAAATGCTGGCGTCCGTTGCCTCGAGAGCGCTGCTGTGCGCGGCTTTCACATGGCCCGTGGCGTCGATCACATAAGCGCCGCCGAGCCTCGACGCCGCCGTCGCCCGGTCGAACAACACGCGCTGGCGCAGCGCCTCGGGCAGGCTCCAGGTCTGCGGCTGCTGCGCGGCCGTGACCACGGCCTGCAGCGACAGGTCGTAAATCTCGACGTTGCGGGCGATGTCGTTGCTGATGAGTTGCACGAGGTTGCGCGAGTTCTCCTGGGCGTGCCGCAACTCTTCGGCGCGACCTTCGTAGAGCGCCGCGTAGGTCAGGATTGCCATGACCGTCGCGACGAGCGTGCCGGAGAGACCCGCGAAAAAGGGATACTTGCCGATCAGGCGCGTCGCCGCCTTCGCCCGCGCGAAGGCCCAGCGGCGGACCAGGAGACGCAGCGAAAGAACCCGTTTTTGCATCTGCGCAATCCTCTTACTGATGGCGCGTGTCGATCGGGCGCCGACTTATCGGGAATGCATCAGGCATGGCTGGCACAAATCTGTCATCAAATGGACACCGGGGCGGTTCAGCATCGAAGGCGAAACCTCTGCCCACTCCCTCCCCTGGAGCCCGCCTGCCATGCCAGAATTTTCCCTGTCACCGCAACCGGGCGCTGCCCCCGCGCGCGGGCGTAATGTCAGCCTGCTCGCCTTCCTCATCGTCATCGCCATAGGCGCGGTGTACGTGGGGATGCATCTCGCCGACGACCTCTCGTCAGTGCGCGAAAGCTCGGCGATGCCTTGGCTCCTGCTCGGCATCGCGCTCATCATCGCGCTCGGTTTCGAGTTCGTGAACGGCTTCCACGATACCGCGAATGCGGTCGCGACCGTCATCTATACGCACTCGCTTTCGCCCAATATCGCCGTGATGTGGTCGGGCGCCTGGAATTTTCTCGGCGTGCTCACCTCCACCGGCGCGGTGGCCTTCGGCATCCTGCAACTGCTGCCGGTTGAACTGATCCTGCAGGTGGGCAGCAGCGCTGGCTTCGCCATGGTGTTCGCGCTGCTCATTGCCGCGATCATCTGGAACCTGGGCACGTGGTACTTCGGCCTGCCTTCGTCGAGCTCGCATACGCTGATCGGCTCGATCATCGGCGTGGGTCTCATGAACCAGCTCATGCACGGCGCCAACGGCACGAGCGGCGTGGACTGGAGCCAGGCGCTCGGCGTGGGCAAGTCGCTCCTCTTTTCGCCGATCGTCGGCTTTTTGCTGGCGGGCCTGTTGCTGCTCATCCTCAAGGCCGTCGTGCGCGTACCCGCGCTCTACTCGGAGCCGAAGGGCAAGGAGCCGCCGCCGTTCTGGATCCGCTCGCTGCTCATTCTCACCTGCACGGGTGTGTCGTTCGCGCATGGCTCCAACGACGGCCAGAAGGGCATGGGCCTCATCATGCTGATCCTGATCGGCACGGTGCCCACCGCCTACGCGCTGAACCGCGCCGTGACGGTCGAGCAGACGCAGACCTTCATCGCCGTCGCGCACGACGCCACGCGCGCGCTCGAGCGCTACACGAACGGCGTGGCCGCGCCCGCCGAGCCGCGCGTCGAAGTGGAGCGCTTCATCGGCAGCCGCACGATGTCGAGCACGACGGTGCCCGCGCTCGCCGCGCTGTCGAACCAGGTGGCCGACCAGGTGCACGGCTATGGCTCGCTCGCGGCGGTGCCTCAATCGGTCGTCGATAACGTGCGCAACAACATGTATGTGATTTCCGAAGCGATCCGCCTGCTCGAAAAGCAGAAGGCCGTGACCTTCTCAGCCGACGACGCGAAGGCCATCAGCAATTTCCGCAGCCAGATCGACCACGCCACGAAATTCATCCCGACGTGGGTGAAGGTGGCGGTGGCGATCGCGCTGGGTCTCGGCACGATGGTGGGCTGGAAGCGCATCGTGGTAACGGTGGGCGAGCGCATCGGCAAGCAGCACCTGACCTACGGCCAGGGCGGCTGCGCGGAAGTCGTGGCGATGGTGACGATCGGCGCGGCGGATGTGTACGGGCTGCCGGTCTCGACCACGCACGTGCTCTCCTCGGGCGTGGCGGGCACGATGGCCGCAAACGGCTCGGGGCTGCAATGGAACACCGTGCGCAGCCTCGTTATGGCCTGGGTGCTCACGCTGCCCGTTTCGATCGTGCTGGCGGGGGGGCTTTATTGGGTGTTCAGGCACCTGTTCTGAACACGGACGGACAAAAAAGCCGCGCTCCCCCGGAGGGGAGCGCGGCTTGCTCGCAATGTCTGGATTCAGACGATCGAGATTTTCAGCGTCTTGCCGCACGCCTGCGCGTATTTGCGCAATGTGTCGATAGAAGGCGAGTGCTCGCCTGATGCCAGCGCCCGTTCGAGACGCGTAATTGCCGGCGCTTTCGTGCCCATGCGCTCGGCGACCTGCGCCTGACTCAGTCCTGCTTTATGGCGGGCAGCCAACATCTGATCGAGCAGCGCAAACTCCTCCCGATTCAACCGGTCGTATTCCGCCCGCGCCTCGGGATCAGCGAGGACTCGGATAGCTCGTCAATAAATCTCCGGAATGATGATGTCCTCTGGCACCGGCTGTCGAATGTAATCCGGATGATGCACACGCGCAGGCAGCGTGACGTGCGGATGCTCGATTTCCTGATACGGCACCTGGCTCAGCAAATGGTGGATGCAGTTCAGGCGCGCGCGCTTTTTGTCCACGCCCTGCACCACCCACCACGGCGCCTCGGGGATGTGCGAGCGCTGCAGCATCACTTCTTTCACGTGCGTGTAAGCCTCCCAGCGGCGGCGGCTTTCGAGGTCCATCGGCGAGAGCTTCCACTGTTTGAGCGGATCTTCGATACGGCTCTGGAAGCGCACTTCCTGTTCGTCGTCGGTGATCGAGAACCAGTACTTGACGATCTGGATGCCGCTCCTCACGAGCATCTTTTCGAACTCGGGCACCGAGCGGAAGAATTCTTCGTATTCGTCGTCGGTGCAGAAGTTCATCACGCGCTCCACACCCGCGCGGTTGTACCAACTGCGGTCGAACAGCACCATCTCGCCGCCCGCCGGCAAATGCTGCACGTAGCGCTGGAAATACCATTGCGTGCGCTCGCGGTTGTTCGGCGCGGGCAACGCGGCTACACGGCACATGCGCGGGTTCAGGCGCTGCGTGATGCGCTTGATGACGCCGCCCTTGCCCGCCGCGTCACGCCCCTCGAAGATCACGACGAGCCGGTGCCCCGTGCTCACGATCCAGTCCTGCAGCTTCACGAGTTCGCCCTGCAGGCGGATCAGCTCGCGGAAATAGACGCGGCGCAGCGCGCGCGCCTCGTCGCTGATCTGCAGGCCGCTTTCCTGCAACCGGTCGTCGACTTCCATTTCGAGCTCTTCGTCGTAGGCGTCGATGAGCTCTTCATCCAGACGCCGGCGGCGATGCCGTTCGGCTTCCTGCAGTTCGGCTTCCTGCGGCTCCGCATCCCTTTGTTCGGTGTCCATCGTGCGGTCGAATTCATTCATGGCGACTCTCTCCTTGGTCGATATGCTGGCAACTCGCGCCACTATCGGCGCAGCGAGTGTCACGAATATTTCAAATGCATGGCTGCGGCTCAAGTGAGCGGCTTTGCGAAGCTCAGCTCGTGGCCGTCCGGATCGACGAGATGGAAATAGCGCTCGCCCCACGGCGCGTCGCGCGGCGCGAATTCGGGCTTCGCGCCGGCCGCGAGTGCGTGGGCGTAGAACGCGTCTACGTCGGCGACGTAAAGGATCACGCGGCCCCACCCGCTCACCGCGCCGTGCGGCCCCTCCAGCAGATTCAGATAGCAGACGCCCGCCGCACCGCCCAGCTCGAACGATGCGAAGCCAGGTATTGCGGGCCCGGCTTTCTGCACGAAGCCCAGCGCCTCATAAAAGGGCACCGACCGCGCAATATCGCTGACGGTCAGCGTCACGGCGCTCAATGCCACGATTTGCGCGGTGCGCTCGTCCATCGGTTCCTCCAGCTCTTGTGGCTATGCACTGCGCGCGGCCCGTGATGGGGTTCATCGATCCGATCAACCGACTTTAGCAGCGTTCGCCCGCCTCGCGCGAGCCGCTGGCTTTTGTTCCACGCTGCCCGGCGCCTTGCGAGCGGTTTTGCGCAGGATCTTACCCGCCTGCGCGGCCACCGGTGCGGCGCGCACAACATCGTCACCGGTTGGACCACTTTCCGGCCAGCCGATCTCGTCTCCCACCCGCGTGCGCACGAAGTCGATGTGCGTCTGCATCGCCGTGCGGGCCTCCTCGGGACGCCGCGCGACGATCGCATCGCAAAGCGTTCGATGCTGCAGCAGCAACTGATCCGGCGCGTCCTCGTTCTGCACGCGCAGCCCCGTGCCGTTGATCGTAATGTGCTCGCGCAGCACGCCCAGCACGCTCGTATGCAGATGCAGGAACATCGCGTTGTGGGACGCCTGAGCGATCACTTCGTGCAGCTTCGCGTCGGTGTCGGCCTCCGCGGCCTTGTCGTCCACTTCGCGCGTGCGCTCCAGTTCCTGCATCAGCGCGCGAATGCGCGCGAGGTCCTCGTCGCTCGCGCGCAGCGCCGCGAAATACGCTGTCGCCCCTTCAAGCACACGGCGAAACTCGAGGATGTCTTCGCGCAAGGCCGGATGATCGGCCACGAGTTGCCCCCAAGGCGACGCAAAGCCCGTGCGCAGCTGGTCGGTGACGAACACGCCCGCTCCCGGCCTGCTTTGCACGAGGCCGCGCGCGGCCAGGCGCTGGATCGCCTCGCGCACCGTGTTGCGCGCCACGTCGTATTCCAGCGCGAGCACACGCTCGGATGGCAGCTTCGCTCCCGCGCGCCAGGTGCCGTCAAGCAGCGACGTCTCCATCTGACGCATCACGGTTTCCACACGTCCGCGCGTCCCTGCCCTGTCCCTCATAGCCATCCCCGCGCCATCCCGAGTCTCGTTGTCGCTTGCAGCGGGTGGTCCAACCAGTTTGAACCGTTCGCCCGAAGCGGGAATTATGCGCCCAAACCCGCGCTTGTCTTCAACCTCCACGGCCATCCGGGCCAGCGGGGGCCGAACGCGAAAGCGCGCCAAGACACCGAGCGAGACATGAAGCCACGGCAATACCCCACCGAGCGCCCCACCGACGTCTATTTGTTCGCCACCTGCCTCGTCGACCTGTTCGTGCCGCAAGCCGGCCTCGACGCGGTGAAGCTGCTCGAACGCGAGGGCCTCACGGTCCACTTCCCGCGCAGCCAGAGTTGCTGCGGCCAGCCCGCGTATAGCAGCGGCAACCCGCGCCAGGCGCGCGAGGTCGCGCTCGCGCAGCTCGGCCTCTTCGACAAGCCGTGGCCCGTGATCGTGCCTTCGGGTTCGTGCGCGGGCATGATGCGCCACCACTGGCCCGCGCTGTTCGACGACGATGCCGCGAACGCCGCGCGCGCCCAGGGACTCTCGGAGCGCGTGTACGAACTCACGGAATTCCTCGTGCGCGTGCTGAACGTCGATTTCAATGCGTACGCAGCGAAGGGGTCCGTCCAGCAGCCCGAAGAGCGTGTCGTGCTGCATACCTCATGCGGCGCGCGGCGCGAGATGGGTACGCGCGTGCACGGTGTCGAAGTCGTCGATGCGCTGCCGGGCGTCACGCGCATCGACCACGAGCGCGAATCGGAATGCTGCGGCTTTGGCGGCACGTTCTCGCTGAAGCACCCCGACATTTCCGGCGCGATGGTCGCCGACAAGATCGCCTCGGCCTGCGCCACGGGCTGCGAGCGCCTCGTTTCAGCCGACTGCGGGTGCCTGCTCAACATCGGCCACGCGGCGGCGCACAAGGGCGCGCCGCTCGCCGTGGAGCACCTGGCCTCCTTCCTCTGGCGCCGTACCGGCGGGGAGGCCGCATGAGCGTCGATTCGATGAGCGCGCGTACGCGCATGCTGGAACGCCTGCGCGGCCATGCCCCTGCCGCGCCCGCCACGACGGTCGAAGCGCTCGATGCCCGCATCGACGCGCATTTCGCCGAGCGCCGGGCACACGCGCCGCTTGCACTGAACGACCGCATCGCGCAGTTCCGGAGCATGCTCGAAGCCGCGCACGCCGAGGTGATCTGCGCGAGCACCGCAACGTGGGCCGCCGATCTCGCCAGGCGGCTGGCCGCAGCCGGCGTGCGCAACCTGCTGCTCGACAGCACATGCGCCGAAGGGCAAGCGCTCATGGCAGCGCTCCCGGCCGCCGTACAGGCGCGCAGCTATGCGCAGCCGATCGAGCAGTGGAAGAGCGAACTCTTCGACACTATCGACGCTGGCTTTACGGTCGCGCGCTCGGGTCTCGCGGCGACGGGGACGCTCGTGGTCGTGCCCGACGCGAACGCGCCGCGCACGGTCTCGCTCGTGCCGCCGCTGCACGTGGCGCTGATCCACGCGTGCACCCTGCACGCCGACCTGCACGCCGCCGTGGCCGCGGAGCGCTGGCGTGATGGCATGCCCACCAATCTCGTGATGATTTCGGGCCCTTCCAAGACCTCGGACATTCAGCAGACCACCGCGTATGGCGCGCACGGCCCGCGCGCGCTGTGGGTCGTTGTCGTGACTGATGAGGATCACGAAACGAGTGCGCAGCACGGAGACGCCCAATGAGCACGGCCACGCAGACACCCCAGGAAAACACGCTCCACTTCGTCCCGAGCGCGGAATTCCGCCAGCGCGCACGCACGGCGCTCGACGACCCGCAGTTGCGCAAGAGCTTTCGCGGCGCGATGGACTTCCTGCAAGGCAAGCGCGCTGCGCAGTTCCCCGAGGCGGACGAACTCGAAGCCCTGCGCGATCTCGGCGAAGCCGTGCGCCAGCACGCGCTCTCGCGCCTGCCGGAATTGCTCGAGCAACTGGAAGCGAAACTGCGCGCGAACGGCATTCAGGTGCATTGGGCCGAGACCGCCGACGAAGCCAACCGCATCGTCCACGCTATCGCGCAGCGGCACGCGGCTACGCGAGTGATCAAGGGAAAGTCGATGGCGAGCGAGGAAATCGAGCTCAACCATTACCTTGCGGCACGCGGGGTCGACTGCATCGAATCGGACATGGGCGAGTACATCGTGCAGCTCGCGGGCGAGAAACCTTCGCACATCGTGATGCCCGCGATCCACAAAACGAAGGGCGACATCGGGCACTTGTTCGAAGCGCACATTCCCGATACGCCCTTTACCGAGGACGTGGACACGCTCATTCAAACGGGCCGCCGCGCGCTGCGCCGCGCCTTCGTGGATGCGCAGATCGGCCTCTCCGGCGTGAACTTCGCCGCCGCCGACACGGGCACACTCTGGCTCGTGGAAAACGAAGGCAACGGCCGCCTGTCCACCACGGTGCCCGACGTGCATATCGCGATCATGGGCATGGAGAAGGTGGTGGCGAAGCTCGAGCACATCGTGCCGCTTTCGAGCCTGCTCACGCGATCCGCCACAGGCCAGCCCATCACGACGTATTTCAACCTGATCAGCAGCCCGCGCCGCGAAGGCGAGAAAGACGGCCCGCGCGAAGTGCATCTCGTGCTGCTCGACAACGGCCGCAGCCAGGCTTACGCCGACGAGCAATTGCGCGCCACGTTGCAATGCATTCGCTGCGGCGCGTGCATGAACCACTGCCCGGTGTACACGCGCATCGGCGGGCATGCGTATGGCACGACGTACCCAGGGCCGATCGGCAAGATCATTTCTCCGCATCTGCTCGGTCTCGACGCGACCGCCGAGCTGCCCACGGCTTCCAGCCTGTGCGGCGCGTGTGGCGAAGTCTGCCCGGTGCGCATTCCGATTCCGCAACTGCTCGTGCGCCTGCGCACCGAAGCGAACCGCGACCCCGAGGAAAACGTCGCCCATCCACTGCGCGGCCAGGGCGCGAATCACAGCAGAAGCGAGCAATTCATCTGGCGCTTCTGGAGCGGCGCATTCGCGCATCCGCGTGCGTACCGCGCGCTGCGCTGGGCCGTGACGCGGCTGCGTGGGCTCGCGCCCTCGCAGCAAATGGGCTGGACCCAGCATCGCACGCCGCTCAAGCCCGCACCGCGCAGCCTGCACGACCTGCTGCGCGAACGCGGTCAGCCGCAATAGCGCTCATGTCGTCAGGCATGCGAAATAACTCGCAAAAGCGTGTCTGACGAATTTACAAAAATTTTCTAACCGCATCATCGGAGGAGACCGTAGTGCAACCCTGGTATCAGATCTACACACCGCTCGGCAGTTTGTGGCTATCCGCGCTCGTCGCCGCCATTCCCATTCTGTTCTTCTTCGTCGCGCTCGCCGGCCTGCGCATGAAAGGCCACGTCGCCGCCGCGATCACCCTACTGCTCGCGCTCGCCGTGGCGATCTTCGAGTACGGCATGCCCGTGCGCCAGGCGCTCGTTTCCGCGGGCTTCGGCTTTGCCTACGGCATCTGGCCGATCGCGTGGATCATCGTCACCGCGGTATTCCTCTACAAGATCGTCGTGAAGACGGGGCAATTCGAAATCATCCGCGCCTCGGTGCTCTCGATCACCGACGACCAGCGCCTGCAACTGCTGCTGATCGGCTTCTCGTTCGGCGCATTCCTCGAAGGCGCGGCGGGCTTCGGCGCACCGGTGGCGATCACCTCGGCACTGCTCGTCGGCCTCGGTTTCGAGCCGCTCTACGCCGCGGGTCTGTGCCTCATCGCCAATACCGCGCCGGTCGCGTTCGGCGCGATGGGCATCCCCATCATCGTCGCGGGCCAGGTAACGGGCATCGATCCGTTCCTGATCGGCGCGATGGCCGGCCGCCAGTTGCCGCTGCTCTCGCTGTTCGTGCCGTTCTGGCTTGTCTTCATCATGGACGGCAAGCGCGGCGTGAAGGAAACATGGCCTGCCGCGCTCGTGGCAGGCGGCAGCTTCGCTGTTACGCAGTACTTCACGTCGAACCACATTGGGCCTGAACTGCCGGACATCACCTCTGCGCTCGTAAGTCTCGTTGCGCTCGCCGCGTTTCTCAATGTGTGGCAGCCGCGTCGGGCAACGCAGGGCACAAGCGTAAAGGTGAGTGGCGGTGCAGCTACGCTGGGCGGTTTTGGCGGCGGCGCAGGTGGTTCAAACGCGGCCGCTTCGAGCCGCAAGGCTTCGCCGTATGGCATCGCGCAAACCGTGCGCGCGTGGTCGCCGTTCATTCTGCTCACGGCCATCGTGACTGTGTGGAGCGTAAAGCCGTTCAAGGCGCTCTTCGTGGCGAAGGGTCCGCTCGCGGGCACGATTCTGAGCCTGCACGTGCCGGGTCTCGATCAACTCGTCGTGCGCACGGCGCCGATCGTCGCCTCGCCCAAGCCCTATGAGGCCGTATTCAAGCTCGACTGGCTCTCCGCCGTGGGCACCGCGATCATGATCACGGCAATCCTTTCCGCAATCCTGCTGCGCATGAAGCCGCGCGCCGCCGTGGCCGCGTTCTTCGAGACGCTCGGCGAACTGCGCCGCCCCGTGCTTTCCATCGGCCTCGTGCTCGCCTTCGCGTTCGTCGCAAACTACTCGGGGATGTCGTCCACGCTCGCCCTCGCGCTTGCGGGCACCGGCGCCGCGTTCCCGTTCTTCTCGCCGTTCCTCGGCTGGCTCGGCGTGTTTCTCACGGGCTCCGATACGTCGTCGAACGCGCTGTTCTGCTCGCTGCAGCACACCACGGCGCATCAGATCAACGTGTCGGACACGCTGCTCGTCGCGGCCAACACCTCGGGCGGCGTAAGCGGCAAGATGATCTCGCCGCAATCGATCGCGGTGGCCTGCGCGGCAACGGGTCTCGTCGGCAAGGAGTCGTCGCTGTTCCGCTTCACTCTGCGTCACAGCCTGTTCTTCGCCGCTGTGGTGGGCGTGGTGACACTGATTCAGGCCTATGTGCTGACGGGCATGATTCCGCAGTGATTGCGCAGTCGCGGTCGCAACGCGCCGCGATGAAGTCATGAAGTCATGAAGGCCGTTTCCCGCCGCGCGCGGGCAACGGCCTTCTTTGCATCCACGCGCGAAAAGCACCGGCTTTAAGCGGTTTTTAAGCCGGCCTGCCTACGCTCGATTCGTCCGGTCAACGAATCGATGGAGGTGGAAAATGAAAGCACGCTCAACTCCGTGCATTGGCGCGGCGCTCGCGCTCGCCGTGATGTTCGGCGCGCCGGCCGCGTGGGCGGCAACCCCGGCAGCAGCCAATGCAGATGTCACGACCGCGACGGCTGGTGTCCTGCCGGCCGCCCAGCACAAGGGCGACATTGCGTATCTATCCGGCGGCATCGGCAGCGACCAGTCGGCGGCGTTCAAGTCGGCGATGCATCGATATCCGCTCTCACTCGAATTCGCGCGGCAATCGGCCGGCGGCAACGAGTATCTGGCGAACGTACCGGTGAAGATCGCCGACATGCACGGCACGCCGCTCCTTTCCACGCGCACGCGCGGCCCGTTCATGCTCGTTTCGATTCCGGACGGGCACTATGTGATTACCGCGAGTCACGGCGGCAATATCGAGCGGCGCACCGTGGACATCGGCAAAACGACACGCGCTCACGAGACCTTTGTCTGGCCGATGTGAAGATCATCGACGAGCTTGACGAGCCGCCAGGCCAGAGGACCTGACGCACGTTTCTTTCGCATGACACCCCGCGGCCGCATTCATGCCACATGAATGAACTCCGTCCCCGTTTGCGGCTATGATCGTGAACTGCGGCGCGCCGGCTCGGCGCCCTGCCGGATTCACGGGGAGTGTCGAATGGCAATGGGGTGGCTCGTCGTATTACCGTTCGTCGCCGCGGCGCTCGTCGCGTTCGCGAGGCGTCACGCGCCCGCCGCAGCCACGTGGGTCGCCTTCGCAGCCGCGATCTTCGGCCTCGGGCTGCTGGCCAGCGAACGCGTGGGCATGGCCACCCATGGTGTGCTGCACTGGCAAGCCGAGTGGATCCCCCAGCTCGGCCTCGCGTTCGCGCTGCGACTGGACGGCCTCTCGTTCATGTTCGCACTGCTCGTGCTCGCGATCGGCCTGCTCGTTTTCATTTACGCGCGCTACTATCTCGCGGGCAGCGAGTCGCTGCCCCGCCTTTACGCGCTGCTGCTGCTCTTCATGGGCGCGATGCTCGGCGTCGTGCTCTCGGACAACCTGCTGTTGCTCGTGATCTTCTGGGAACTCACGAGCATCGTGTCGTTTCTGCTGATCGGCTTCTGGCCTTCGCGCCCCGAAGCGCGGCGCGGCGCGCGCATGGCGCTTACGATCACGGGCGCGGGCGGTCTGTCGCTATTGGCGGCCGTGCTGCTGCTTGGCCACGTTTGCGGCAGCTATGACCTCGACGTCGTGCTCGCGCATGCGGGCCAGGTGCAGCGCAACCCGCTGTATCCCGCCATTCTCCTGCTCGTTCTTTTCGCGGCCTGCACGAAGTCGGCGCAGTTCCCGTTCCACTTCTGGCTGCCGCATGCCATGTCGGCGCCCACGCCCGTTTCCGCGTACCTGCATTCGGCGACCATGGTGAAGGCGGGCATTTTCCTTATCGCGCGCTTTTACCCCGTGCTCGAAGGCACCGACTGGTTCTTCTACGTGACGAGCCTGATCGGCCTCGTGACGCTCACCGGCGGCGCGGCCATGGCGCTCGTGCAGCGCGATCTCAAGGGGTTGCTCGCGTACTCCACCATCAGCCATCTCGGGCTCATCGTGCTGCTGTTCGGCCTCGACACGCAGCTCTCCACCGTCGCCGCGCTCTTTCACACCTTCAATCACGCAGTATTCAAGGCCTCGCTCTTCATGGCCGCGGGCATCATCGACCATGAAACGGGCACGCGCGATCTCGGCCGCTTGCGCGGCCTGCGCCGCTTCATGCCGCATACCGCCGCGCTAGCCACCGTGGCGTCGCTCGCCATGGCGGGCGTACCGCTCCTCAACGGCTTCCTCTCGAAGGAAATGTTTTTCGGCGAAACGCTTGCGCAAGGACTGCTCGGCGACTTCAACTGGATCATTCCCGGGCTGGCCGTTGTTGCGGCGGGGCTCTCGGTGGCGTACTCGCTGCGCTTCGTGTGGGGCGTGTTCTTCGACGGCGAGACGCCGCACGACCTTCCGCACTACCCGCCGCACGAGCCACCGCGCTTTATGAGGCTGCCCGTCGAGATTCTCGTCGTGATCTGTCTGCTCGTGGGGCTCGTGCCGCAGCAGACCATTGGCAAGATGCTCGAATCGGCGGCGTGGTTCGCACTGGGCGGCGTCGTGCCCACTTACAGCCTGAGCTTGTGGCACGGCATTAACCTGCCGCTACTGATGAGCTGCGTGTCGTTCGCGGGCGGCGCCGTGCTGTTCATCTATCGCCGGGACGCATTCCGCCATCATCGTTCGATGCTTTCCGAAATGAACGCGAGCGAAGGCTTCGACCGGTTCGTGCAGCAACTCGAAAAAGCCGCGGGCTTCGTGGTGAATCTCTTCGAAACGCGTTCGCTGCCGTCGTATCTCGCGTGGATGATCGCGGCGATGCTGATCGTGCCCGGCGCAGCGCTGCTCGCACTGCCGTCGCTGGACGGCGCGTATCGCTCGGCGCCGCTGGACGCGATGACGCTCGTCGGCCTCGTGCTGATGGCGCTGATGGCGGCGGGTGTCGTGCTCGTGCGCGCGAATACGCTCTATGCACTCGTGCTGCTGAGCACCTGCGGGCTGCTCGTCACGCTCGCGTTCGTGCGTTTTTCCGCGCCGGACCTCGCGCTCACGCAGATCTCCGTGGAAGTAGTCACGGTGCTGCTGCTCGTGCTCGCCATCTACTTTCTGCCTGTCGTGCAGCGCGCGGAACAACCTCCCGTCGCGCGGACGCGCAATGCGGTACTCGCACTCGCGGGCGGCGCGCTGATCGGCGGCGTGGCGTATGCGGTGATGACGCGTGCACCCGTCGATGGCGTCGGCCAGTTCTTTCTCGCGAACGCGCTGCCGGGTAGCGGCGGCCACAACGTCGTGAACGTGATCCTCGTGGATTTTCGGGGCTTCGACACGATGGTCGAGATCAGCGTGCTCGTGGTCGCCGGACTCGCCGTGAAGGCGCTGCTGCGCGGCCTGCGCCTGAAGTCGCCCGACACGGGGCCGGGCGGCCTGCCGTGGTCGTCGCAATCGCATCCGCTGCTGCTCGCCATTCTTGCGCGCCTCATGCTGCCGCTTACCGTACTCGTTGCCGTGTTCATCTTTTTGCGCGGCCATAATTTACCGGGCGGCGGCTTCATCGCCTCGCTCGTGATATCCATTGCGCTCCTGCTGCAATACGTGGCGAGCGGTGTGCTGTGGACCGAGTCGCGCATCCGCATCAACTACCGTGCGCTCGCGGGTCTCGGCATTCTCGTTGCGGCCGCAACGGGTGTGGGCGCGATCGTGCTCGGCCAGCCCTTCCTCACTAGCGCGTTCGGCCATCTGCATGTGCCGCTGATCGGCGAAATCGAATTGAGCACGGCCATGCTGTTCGACCTCGGCGTGCTCGGCGCCGTGGTCGGCACGACGCTCACGATCGTCTCGCACCTCGGCGTGCGCGACAAGGACATGCAATCCGTGGAGAAAAGCTGATGGAAGCCGCCTTCGCCATTACGCTCGGTGTGCTCTGCGCGAGCGGCATCTACCTGCTGCTGAGCGCGCGCGTGCTGCCGGTGATACTCGGCATCACGCTCTTCTCCTACGCGATCAACCTGTTCCTGCTCGGCATGGGCCGTCTCTCCACCGGCAAGCCGCCCGTGATCGCGCCGGGCGCCCACTATGCGGACCCCGTGCCGCAGGCGCTCGTGCTGACCGCCATCGTGATCGGCTTCGCCATGACCGCCTTCACGGTCGTGCTCGCGCTGCGCGCGCTCGCGATAGACGGCACCGACCACGTCGACGGCGACAACCCACACCTCAACGGCCTGGAGACGCGCGGCGAATGAACCACGCTCTCATCTTCCCGATCCTCATTCCGCTTTTCGCGGCTGGCGCGATCGTTGCGCTGCCGCTGCGCGCGAAGCGATTGCAGCGTGCGATCAACGTGATCGCCACGCTCGCGCTGCTGCCGATAGCGGTAGCGCTCGCCGAATTCGCGGCGCAGGGGCAGATTGCGAGCTATGCGCTCGGCGCGTGGCCCGCGCCATTCGGCATCGTGCTGCAGATCGACCGGCTCGGCGCGCTCATGCTCGTGCTGACCGCGCTGCTCGCATGCTGCTGCCTGCTCGGCACCACGAGCGCCGACGCGCGGCGCGGGCGCTACTATCGCGCGCTCGTGCAGTTCGAGCTGATGGGCCTGAACGGCGCGTTCCTCGCGGGCGATCTCTTCAACCTGTTCGTATTCTTCGAACTGCTGCTGATCGCCTCCTATGCGCTCCTGCTGCACGGCGGCGGACGCCGCCGCGTGCGCAACGGCCTTCACTACATGCTGCTGAACCTCGTGGGCTCGTCGTTCTTCCTGATCGCGCTGGGCGTGCTCTATGGCCTCACGGGCACGCTCAACATGGCCGACATGGGCGAGCGGCTCGCGCATCTGGACGCCGCGTCGCTGCCGCTCGCGCAGTTCGCGGGCGCGACGCTCATGCTTGTATTCGGCCTCAAGGCTGCCGTGTTCCCCATGTCATTCTGGTTGCCGCAGGCTTATCGCAGTGCAATCGGTCCGGTCGCCGCGCTGTTCGCGATCATGACCAAGGTGGGCATCTACGCGATGCTCCGTTGCGACGCGCTCGTGTTCGGCGCGTCGGGCGGCGTGCTCGACGCGTTCCTGCATCAATGGGCGTGGTGGCTAGCCATCGCGACGATTATTTACGGCGCGCTCGGCGCGCTTGCGGTATCGAGCCTCAAGACCACGACGGGCTTTCTCGTGCTGGTCTCGGTCGGACTGCTGATCGCCGCCGTCACGCTGCAAACCGTACTCGCGTGGAGCGCGCTGCTGTACTACCTCATCAGCACGACGCTATGCACGGGCGCACTGTTCATACTCGCCGATACACTGGAGTCCGAAACAACTGAATCAGCGGCCGCGCCCACTGCACCCGAGACACGCGAGCCCGCCTCGCTCGAATCGCTCGACGACGCCACCGCGCCCGCCATCACACCCGAGGCGGACGGCGAACCGGTCGCATCGCCTTCCAGGGTGGAGGCGCCTGAAAGGCTTCCCGCGCCCTGGCCCTCGAACATCGCCGGTGTGCTTTATCTAGCGGCAGCCGTGGGCGCGGTTGGACTGCCACCGCTCTCGGGCTTTCTCGGCAAGGCCATGGTGCTCGCCGCCACACCGCTTTCGCAAGCCGTCGTGCTCTGGCCCGCCGTACTGATCTCGGGGTTGCTGTCGATCGTCGCCTTGAGCCGCGCGGGCACGCGTCTGCTGTGGGCGATTCCCGCTGCACGGGCCTACGGCAGCGCGCCAACCGCCGCGCCGCGCGGCAGCCGCGCCAAGCTCGCTGCGTGCGCGCTGCTGCTGGCGGGCGTCGTGGCCGCGACGGTCTTTGCGGGCCCGCTCAAACAGTATCTCGACGCCACCGCCGCGCAGTTGCTCGATCGCGAAGCCTACGTTCATGCGATCCTGCCCGCGCAGGCACCGCAAAGGTCGCAGGGCGGAGGAAGCTGACATGCTCAAGAGGCTCTTTCCGCACCCCTGGCTCACGATCGTGCTGCTCATCTGCTGGGTATTGCTGATGAACGACGCAACGCCTGGCAACTTGCTGCTTGGCTTCGTACTCGGCGCCGTCATCGCCTTCGCCGTAGGCGAAGGGCTGTGGCTCACACCCGTGCGCTTCGGCAAACCGTGGCTGCTCGTGCGGCTCTTCGGGCACGTGCTCTACGACATCCTCGTGGCGAATCTCGAAGTCGCGCTGCTCGTGCTCGGCCCGACGCAACGCCTGCGCCCTGCCTTCATCGAGGTGCCGCTCGACAGCACGCACGAAATCGCGCTTTCGGCGCTCATCAGCATCGTCTCGCTGAGTCCCGGCACGCTGTGCGCCGAACTCTCCGACGATCGCACGCGCCTTGTC
Source organism: Paraburkholderia hiiakae (assembly GCF_904848665.1). GTDB lineage: Bacteria > Pseudomonadota > Gammaproteobacteria > Burkholderiales > Burkholderiaceae > Paraburkholderia > Paraburkholderia hiiakae. Next base: position 221,666 of record NZ_CAJHCQ010000009.1, on the reverse strand, counting down.
GTGCACGTGCTCGATCTCGAAGACGAAGACGCGCTCGTCGCGTTGATCAAGTCCCGTTACGAAGCCCCGCTCATGGAGATCTTCGCATGCTAGCCATCGTCATTCCGGTGTCCTTCGCGATCCTCGGGCTCGCGTTCCTGCTCACGCTCGTGCGCCTCGTGCGCGGCCCTTCACTGCCCGACCGACTCGTGGCGCTCGACACGCTGAATATCAATGCGATCGCGCTCATCGTCGTCTACGGCATCATGCTGCGCTCGACGGTTTTCTTCGAAATCGCGCTGCTCATCGCGGTGATGGGGTTCGTGGCGACCGTCGCGTTCACGAAGTACCTGCAGCGCGGCGACATCATCGAACTGAACTAGGGCGAGTTCGTCATGCAAACCGTCATCGAAGCGATTGTCTGTGTACTGCTCCTGCTCGGCAGCGCGTTCACGCTGATCGGCGCGATAGGCCTCGCACGCCTGCCCGACTTCTACATGCGCCTGCACGGACCCACCAAGTCGACCACGCTCGGCGTGGGCGGCGTCGTACTCGCATCCGTCGTCTACTTCAGCGCGCACAACAATTTCGCGAGCCTGCACGAAGTGCTGATTCCGGCGTTCCTATTTCTCACCGCGCCCATCAGCGCACATATGCTCACCAAGGCCGGTATCCAGCAACGCGTTTCGGTTTCATCCGTTACTCGCGGACGACCCGACGCCACCGTCGCCCGTGCAAGCGGCGAGAGTGCGCAAGACGCGGACCCGGACAACAACGCCGCACAGGACTCTTGAATATCGGCGTGGTCTTTCACGCCAGTAAAAGCTGCCATCGAACGTTGCAAAGGTCGCCCGCGTCGAGCTTCACATCGGCGCCCAATCGCATCACGCTCAGCCTCTCCTCATCCCGTTGCACGCGCAATCACCGCGTGGCTCGCCACGCGCGGCACACCAATTGCTGATCGTGCTCGCCCCCAAATGGAACATCGCGTCGCCGTCACGGCTCGCGAACGGGCGCAATAACAATGCGCGGCCGCAATCGAGGCCGTACACCGTGCAGCCTGAATGAAACAGATGAGGTGAACAATGAAGACGATACGCACTTTGCTCGCATTTGCGAGCGCAGCGGCCCTGCTCACGGCATGCGGCGGCGGCAGCAGCAGCAACGATGTCGGCAAGGAAATCGGCGTGCAGAACCCCGAAATCCATTTCGTGCATGCCCTGCCGGGCGGTCCGAACGTCGATTTCCTGGTCAACGGCAGCCCCCTGCAGACGAACATCGCGTACAAGCAGGTGACGAACTTCGCCAACATCAACACCGGCAACACGAACGTCTCGTATGCGAGCACCGGTACGACCACGGCGATCGCGAGCGGCAACTTCCCCGACGTGGCGAAGGGCCACGAGTACACCGTGCTCGCGTTGCCCGCGCTCACGGGCGGCGACATCGGCCTGATCGACGACCCGTTCGACAAGGGCCTGCTTTCCAGCAGCGCACGCCTACGCGCATTCAACGCCACCGTCAACGCGCAGAACCTCGACATTTACATTGTCGCGCCCGGCACGGATATCAACACCGTGCAGCCGACGTTGTCGGCCGTGGGATTCAAGAACGCCGTGCCCGCGAGCGGCCAGGACTCGATCTACATGAACGGTGGCAACTACGTGGCGATCGTGACGACAGCGGGCAGCAAGACGGCGATCTACGAGTCGGCTTCGTTCAACCTCGCGAACAACGCGGACTGGCTCATTACGACGGTGCCGATTTCGGGTACGCTCTCGCAACTCCTGCCGGGGCAGATTCACCTGCTCGTCGCACAGGGCGGCAACACCTCGCAGCCGGCCGTGGAGTACAGCAACACGCTCACGGGCCAATAGTTCGTTGCGCGTGCAACCGGTGCGGCGACTGAAGGGGTGCTCTACATACGATATGCGCCTCTTACGCGTGCTCGCCGCGCCCGGTCTTGCGTGCCTCGGCCAATACGTAATCGATGAATGTGGACGCCGCCCGCGTGTGATGCCGGTTCGGCATGTAGAGCATGTACATGTGCGTGCCGAAAATGCTCAAGCGCCAGGTATCGAGCGACGTGACGGCGGCGCCCTGGCGAATGTCGTCGTGCATCACGTAGTCGGGCACGATTCCTACGCCGAGTCCCGCCAGAATCGACTGCCGCAAAAATAGAAAGTTTTCCGAAATGATCGAAGGCTCGAGCAACACCTCGTGCCGGTCCTCGTTCAGATAGCCCGCAAGGCGCAATTGCCGCCCCACCACCGTTGCCGTGATGACGGGCGCGCGCGCCAGGTCTTCCAGCGTTTGCGGCATGCCGTGCCTTTCAGCCCACTCTGTACATGCGCACGCGATGTACTTCACCGGGCCCATGTCGCGCGCCACGAGATTCTGCGGCGGCTCGTGCATCACGCGCACGGCAATATCCACTTCGTCGCGCAGCAGGTCTTCCACGCGATTTTCGAACATCACGTCGAGCACGATGCCGGGGTACATGCGCTTGAACTGGATGAGCCAGTCCGACATGACGAGTTGCCCGTAGCCGCTCGGCACCGAAAGCCGCACGCGCCCCTGCAAGCTCTGGCCGAGGGTGGAGACCGACTCGCGCGCGGCGAGCAGCGCCTTCTGGATCGCGCGGCCGTGCTCGTAAAGCTTCAGGCCGATTTCAGTCGGTTCGACACGGCGCGTGGTGCGGCGCACGAGTTGCAGGCCGATCGACTTCTCCAGATGGTTGAGGTGGTAGCTGACGTTCGCGCGGCTCATCTTGAGCCGGCGCGCCGCTTCGCTCAGGTTGCCCGCGTCGAGAATCTCGACGAGCAGGGTCAGCGCATTGACGTCCATGGCACTTCCACTGTCAAAGATATTTTGACAGTCTGTCAACGACCCATGGGATTGTCAATTGCCCTTGACGCGCCGAGAATCGACGCGAACATGAAACATTGGCGTCTGGCCCACCAGCCCGGCCCTCATTATGGAGACAGCACCCCCATGGCATCCGATCCCGTGAACGCCTCCCCCGTCACTCACGAACTGCGCGGCAAGGTGCTGCTCGTTACCGTCGACAATCCGCCCGTCAACGCGCTGGGCGTGGACGTGCGCCGCGGCCTCGCTGCCGCCATCGAGCATGCCGAAGCGAATGACGCCGTGCAGGCCGTGCTGATCGTCGGCGCGGGGCGCAATTTCATCGCCGGCGCGGACATTCGCGAGTTCGGCAAGCCGCCGCAGCCGCCCGCGCTGCCCGACGTGTGCAACCGCATCGAGGCCTGCCACAAGCCGGTGATCGCCGCCATTCACGGCGCGGCGCTCGGCGGCGGCCTCGAAGTGGCGCTCGCGGCGCATTACCGGCTTGCCGTGGCCGGCGCGAAGCTCGGCCTGCCCGAAGTGCAACTGGGCCTGCTGCCGGGCGCAGGCGGCACGCAACGCACGCCGCGGCTGATCGGCGCCGAAGCCGCGCTCGCGCTCATGCTGAGCGGCCGTCACGCGAGCGCGCAGGAAGCGCACAAGCTCGGCCTGGTCGATCGCGTGGGCGCGAGCGACGACATTCTCGCCGAAGGCCTCGCCTACGCGCAGGAACTGCTCGCGGGCCATGCGCACGTGCGCCGCACGCGCGACGCCCAGGCGCTCGCGGACCGCACGCAAGCGCAGGCTGCGATCGATGCCGCGCGCGCCGACACCGCGAAGAAGTCGCGCGGTCTCTTTTCGCCGCTGAAGATCGTCGATTGCGTGCAGGCCGCGCTCGATCTTTCGTTCGATGAAGGCCTGCGCTTCGAGCGCAAGCAGTTCCTCGAATGCCTCGAAAGCCCGCAGCGCGCGGGCCTCGTGCACGCCTTCTTCGCCGAACGCGAAGTGCAGAAAGCCCCTGAAACGAAGAGCGCGAAGCCGCGCGCGATCGAAACCGTCGGCGTGATCGGCGGCGGCACGATGGGCGCGGGCATTGCCGTGGCCGTGCTCGACGCGGGCCTGCCCGTAACGATGATCGAGCGTGACGACGCCTCGCTCGCCCGCGGCCGCGCGCATGTGGAAAAGGTCTACGACGGCCTCATCGCCAAAGGCCGCATGAAGCCCGAAGCGAAAGCGCAGATCCTCGCGCGCTTCGACGGCAGCACCTCGTACGATGCGCTCGCGAACACCGATCTCGTGATCGAAGCCGTGTTCGAGGACATGGCCGTGAAGCAGGCCGTGTTCGCCGAACTCGACCGCGTCTGCAAACCCGGCGCCGTGCTCGCCACCAACACCTCGTACCTCGACATCGACGCCATCGCGGCCAGCATCAAGCGAGCGCAGGACGTGGTGGGCCTGCACTTCTTCTCGCCCGCCAACATCATGAAGCTGCTCGAAATCGTGGTGCCGAAGCAGGTGAGCGCCGATGTGGTCGCCACCGCATTCGAGCTGGCGAAGAAGCTGCGCAAAGTTCCGGTGCGCGCGGGTGTGTGCGACGGCTTCATCGGCAACCGCATTCTCGCCGTGTTCCGCACCGCTGCGGATCATCTGATGGAAGACGGCGCGTCGCCGTATCAGATCGACAAGGCTGTACGCGACTTCGGCTTTCCGATGGGCCCGTACCAGGTGGTCGATCTCGCGGGCGGCGACATTGGCTGGGCCACGCGCAAGCGCCGCGCCGCCACGCGCGACCCGAAGGCGCGCTACGTGCAGATCGCCGACCGCATTTGCGAGCGCGGCTGGTTCGGCCAGAAGACGGGCCGCGGCTTCTACCTCTACCCCGAAGGCGCACGCACCGGCACACCCGACCCCGAAGTCGAATCCATCATCCGCACTGAGCGCGAGCGCGCCGGCATCGAGCCGCGCAGTTTCAGCGACGAAGAGATCATGCGCCGCTACATGGCAGCGATGGTGAACGAAGGCGCGAACGTCGTGTTCGAGAAGATCGCGCTGCGCCCCCTCGACGTGGATGTCACGCTGCTCTACGGCTACGGCTTCCCGCGCTATCGCGGCGGCCCGATGAAATACGCCGATACCGTGGGCCTCGCCAACGTGCTCGCCGATATCCGCGAGTACGCGAAGGAAGATCCGCTGTTCTGGCGCCCTTCGCCGCTGCTCGTCGAACTCGTGGAGCGCGGCGAGAACTTCGCGAGCCTCAATCAATCGGCCTGATGGTGCAATAAGGAGCTTTTCACACATGGACCTCAAATTCACCGCCGAAGAAGAGGCGTTTCGCAGCGAAGTGCTCGCGTTCCTGAAGGAGCGCCTGCCGCAGCGCCTCGCGAACAAGGTGAGCAACGGCCGGCACCTCACGCGCGACGACATGGCGCAATGGCACGCCATCCTCCACGAAAAAGGCTGGCTCGCGAATCACTGGCCGAAGGAATACGGCGGCCCGGGCTGGACCGCCGTACAGAAGTTCATCTTCGAGAACGAATGCGCGATTGCCGGTGCGCCCCGCATCGTGCCGTTTGGCGTAAACATGCTCGGGCCCGTGCTCATCAAGTACGGCAGCGAGGCGCAAAAGCGCTACTGGCTGCCGCGCATTCTGGACGGCTCGGACTGGTGGTGCCAGGGCTATTCAGAACCGGGCGCAGGCTCGGACCTCGCCTCGGTGCGTACCACGGCAGTTCGCGACGGCGACCACTACGTGGTGAACGGCCAGAAAACGTGGACCACGCTCGGCCACTACGCGAACATGATCTTCTGCCTCGTGCGCACCGCCACCGACGTGCGCAAACAGGAAGGCATCAGCTTCTTGCTGATCGACATGAACACGCCGGGCATCGAAGTGCGCCCCATCGTCACGCTCGACGGCGAACATGAGGTGAACGAAGTGTTCTTCACCGACGTGCGCGTACCGGTGGCAAATCTCGTTGGCGAAGAAAACAAGGGCTGGACCTACGCGAAATATCTGCTCACGTACGAGCGTACGAATATTGCTGGCGTCGGATTTTCGGTGGCGGCGCTCGCGCGCCTGAAGCACGCCGCGCAAAAAATCACGCGCAACGGCAAGCCGCTCGCGCAAGACCCGCAGTTCGCCGCGCGTCTTGCGAAGGTCGAGATCGATCTGGAGAACATGAAGACGACGAACCTGCGCGTGATCGCAGCCGTCGCGGGCGGCGGCGTGCCCGGTGCGGAGAGCTCGATGCTGAAGATTCGCGGCACCGAAATTCGCCAGGAGATTTCCTCCCTGCTGCGTCGCGCGATGGGGCCGTATGCGGCGCCGTTCGTCGAGGAAGCGCTCGAGGAAGGCTACGCGGGCGAGGCAATCGGTCCTGATGAAGCCGCCAGCGCCGCCGCGCAATACTTTAACAACCGCAAGCTGTCGATTTTCGGCGGCTCCAACGAAATTCAGAAAAACATCATCTCCAAGATGATTCTCGGTCTTTGAGAGGCACGCCATGGACTTCCAGCACACAGAAGACCGCCGCATGCTTGCGGATACGCTCAACCGCTTCATTACGGAGCAGTACGGTTTCAATACGCGCGATACAATCGCGCGCTCCACGGAAGGCTTTAGCGCAGAGATGTGGCAGCGCTTCGCCGAACTCGGCGTGATCGGCGCGCTGTTCGACGAGGCCGATGGCGGCTTTGGCGGCGCGGGCTTCGATGTCGCGGTGGTGTTCGAAGCGCTCGGGCGCGGCCTCGTGGTCGAGCCGTTTCTCGATACGCTGATCGTCGGCCGCGCGCTCGCCCATGCGGGCAGCGAGGCGCAGCGCGCGCGCATTGCGTCGTTCATCGACGGTTCCCAAATCGCCGTGCTCGCGCACGACGAGCCGGGTTCGCACTATGAGGATGCGCGCGTGACGACCCGCGCAGAGAAAAGCGGAGAAGGTTGGGTGCTGCAAGGCGCGAAGGGCGTCGTGCAACATGCGGAACATGCCGATGCGCTGCTCGTTTCGGCGCGTACCGCGATTGACAAACCCGGCAATGAATTCGACGAAGCGGGCATCTCCCTCTTCCTCGTGCCGCGCGATGCAGCGGGCGTGAGCGTGCGTGGCTACCGCAAGATCGACGGCGGCCGCGCAGCGGAAGTGACGCTCGACAACGTGAAGGTGAATGCCGACGCGCTGATCGGCAGGCAAGGCGGCGGCTTCGCGACGCTCGAACACGCACGCGGCTACGGCATCGTGGCGCTCGCGTCGGAAGCAGTGGGCGCGATGGATATCGCACGCGACTTCACGCTCGAATACCTGCGCACGCGCAAGCAGTTCGGCGCACCCATCGGCAGTTTTCAGGCGTTGCAGCACCGCATGGCGGACGTCCTGCTCGAAATCGAGCAGGCGCGCTCGGCGGTCATCAACGCGGCAGCGGCAATCGACGCACCGCGCGCGCAACGCGAGCGCGCGCTTTCGGCGGCGAAGTACACGATCGGGCGCATTGGCGCGCGCGTGGCCGAAGAGGCGATCCAGCTGCATGGCGGCATTGGCATGACGTGGGAATTGCCGCTCGCGCACTACGCAAAGCGACTCGTCATGATCGATCATCAGCTTGGCGACGAAGATCATCATCTCGCGCGCTACATCGCATTGGGGCGTGAGGCGGCGTGAGCCATGAAGGAGGGCGACTGCGAACGGTTGCCCCAACAACGAACCAGGAGTGCCTGTCGATGCAGACGGACAAAAGCAGCTTGCCTCTATCGGGCGTGCGCGTACTCGATCTTTCGCGCGTGCTGGCCGGGCCGTGGAGCGCGATGGTGCTCGGCGACCTCGGCGCGGAAGTCATCAAGATAGAGCATCCCGACCGCGGCGACGACACGCGCGACTGGGGCGTGCGAGTCGGCAAGACCGAGACTGCGTATTTCAACAGCGTGAATCGCAACAAGCGTTCGATCACGCTCGATCTGCAAACGCCCGAAGGCCAGCAGATCGTGCGCGAGCTGGCGAAGAACAGCGACATCGTCGTTCAGAACTTCAAGTTCGGCGGCGTGGAGAAGCTCGGGCTCGGCTATGAGCAGTTGAGCGCGGAGAACCCGCGTCTCATCTATTGCTCGATTTCGGGCTACGACCGCACTGGACCCGAAGCAAAACGCCCCGGCTATGACCTCGTCGTGCAGGGTGAAACGGGCCTGATGGCAATGAACGGCGAAGCCCACCAGCCGCCGCTCAAATTCGGCGTGGCGGCCGTGGATCTCTTCACGGGCATGTATTCCGCCCAAGCGATGCTCGCCGCGCTATACGAGCGCGAGCGCACGGGACGCGGGCGCCATATCGAAATGGCGCTGTTCGACTGCGGCCTCATGATTACCGCTTACTACGGTCTCGAAGCGCTGCTGATCGGCGAAGACCCGCCGCGCTACGGCAACGCGCACCCGTCGATCGTGCCGTATGGCGTGTTCGATGCGGCCGATGGTCCGCTCGTCATCACCGTGGGCAACAACGCGCAGTTCGAGCGCTTTTGCCGCGAAGTGATCGAGCGCGCCGACCTCGCCGACGACGCGCGCTACAAAACCAACATCCTGCGCGGACAGAACCGCGAAACGCTCGTGCCGGAACTCACACGCGAGCTGGGCCGCCGTGAGCGCAAGCTCTTGCTCGAACGCCTCGCGCGCGCGGGCATTCCGTGCGGCGAAGTGGCGGGCTTGCGCGAGGCGCTGCTCTCGCCGCGCGCCACGCTTGGCGGGCTCGTCACGCAGCAGCCGCATCCGCATACCGAAAGCGGCACGACGCCCGTGCTCGCGCCGCCGTGGCGCTTCGACGGCGAACGCATGCCCGTGCGGCACGCGCCGCCGCAACTGGGCGAAGGCACGCAGGATGTCTTGCAGTCGCTGCTCGGCTATTCGGCGGAACAACTGGCCGGGTTGAAGGAAAAAGGCGTTATCTAGTCTAATCACGCTCATGCTCGAACTCGCTGGCGCAATCGGCTAACACGCCGCCAGTCAGCCGCCGGCCCTCCGCGTCGCCGCCGCGCGACGCGGCCCCGCCTTCGCCACCCCGCTCCGCGCCCCGCCCGGCCTCGCGTCGCACGTAGTTGCGCGCGCCCGGTTATATTGCGCCTGATGGTCCCGCACGCCGCTTGCACCCACTCGCGGACGGCCGGTCACGGACGGCCGGTTGCGGACGGCCGGTCACGGACGGCCGGTTGCGGACGGCCGGTCGCGGACCGGCACCCGCCCGATCTCGCGCCCTTCGCGCGAGCCCCAGTGAACGAACCCGCCCCGCTCATGGAGCACGCCTACGATCATCTGCTGCACCTGCTCGCCGCGCACGCGACGTGGACGCTTGCCTTTGTCGTGGTCGCCGCTTTCCTCGAATCGCTCGCGTTCATCGGCACGTTCATTCCCGGCAGCACGGCGATGTTCATTGCAGGCGCGTTCGCGGCCACGGGCACGATCAACCTTGGCTGGCTCTTCGTCTGCGCCATTGTGGGCGCCGTGGCCGGCGACGGCGTGAGCTTCTGGATCGGCCATCGCTATCGCGCCTCGCTTGGCCAGATGTGGCCGTTCAGCCGCCACCCCGGCATTCTCGAACGCGCGCAGGCCTACTTCGTGAGCCACGGCACGCGCAGCGTGATCCTCGCGCGCTTCATCGCGCCGCTGCGCGCCGTGGTGCCGATCGTCGCGGGCATGGCCGGCATGAAGCCCATGCGCTTCTTCATGATGAACGTGATCTCCGCGCTCATCTGGGCGCCCGCGCATATCGTGCCGGGCGTGGTGTTCGGCGCCTCGCTCCAGCTCGCGGGCGCGGTGTCGTTCCGGCTCGTGGTCGTCATCGGCATCGTTGCGTTCGCGCTCTGGCTCATCTGGCGCTTCGTACGCATGCTGCTCCTGCACATCGACAACTGGGCCGGTGCGTCGCGGCGCAGCGCGGCGCAGTGGGCGGCGCAGCATCCCGGGCGCGCCTCGAAGCGCATCGCCCGCCTGCTCGATCCGGCGCAGCCCGCGCTCGGCCCCATCATCGTGATCACGGGCCTCGTGCCGGTATGCGCGGCCGTGTTTTCCTATGTGCTCGGCAACGTGCTGCGCGGCGCGCCGCTCGTGCAGCTCGACCAGTCCGTGCGCCAGTTCCTGCAGTCGATCCGCACCACATGGGCCGACGCGACGCTCGCGCGCGTCGAAACGCTCGGCAGCACCTGGACACTGGCGGCGCTCATCGCGACGATGGGCGTATGGATGGTGCTGGAGCGGCGTTGGCGCACCATCGCTTACTGGATGATGGCGGGGGCCGTTTCGCAGCTGCTCATCCTCATCCTGCGCTTCGTGATCCACCACACGGCGCCGGGCGGCGGCCAGGCCGTCGAAGCCTATGTGTTCCCGAGCGACCGCGTGTCGTCGATGGTGATCGTCTACGGCTTCGTGATGTTCCTGCTCGTGCGCCGCGCGAGCATGCTGGAGGCCGCGCTCGTCGCCGCGCTCGGCAACGGGATTATCGTGGCCGTGGCGTTCGCGGGGCTCTACTTCGACCGCTTCCTGTTCTCGGACGCCATCGGCGGCGCAGCCTTCGCGGCGATCTGGGTGGCGATCGTCGTGCTCACCTCGCTCTGGCGCTACCCCAAGCGGCCGCCGCAACGCGCGTACGTGCCGCCCATCGTGCTCGTCGTGCTGGTCTGCGCCGTTCTCCTGCAGACGGTGCTGCCAGGGCGCGCACCCGCGCCGCCCACGACCGCCACGGCGGCGGCGCCCGTCGTCATCACGCAACTGCAGTGGAGCGACTCGCTGTGGAGGACGTTTGCGTGCTATCGCTTCGACATGAAAGGCGCGCGCCGCGAGCCGATGACGATCCAGTGGGCCGCAAGCGCCGACGACCTGCGCACGGCGCTGCGCGACGCGGGCTGGGCCGAGGGGCCGCAGATTTCGGTGAGAAGCGTGTTATCGCTCGTCGCACCGAACGTGGACGTGCTGTCGCTGCCGCTGCTACCGAAGCTGAACAACGGCCTGCCCTCCCCGCTCGTGTTCGCTCGCGCGCGCCTCGTAGAGAAGCCGGGAGACGCGGGCGAGCCGGGTAGCCGCCGCGACGTGCTGCGGTTCTGGCCTACCGGCTACGCGCTCGCGCCACGGCATGCTGGAAACGGCGACGGCAAGGCAGACGGCGGCGAGCCCACGCCGATCTGGGTCGGCTCGCTCGTGCACGAGCGGCTGCGCCGCGGGTCGTGGCCGTTCAACGTGGTCGCGAGCTACCCCGACGATGCCTCGGACCTCAGCGCCCCCGGCCAGCCGGCCGGCTGGCGCACGCTCACGCTGCCGGGCGAGGTGGGCTGCGAGGGGCGGGCGGTGAAGCTGGTCGTGCAGGGCGGCCGCTGAAAGGCGGATTGAAAGCTCAGGCCGTGCTCTCACCCCAGCTTCCCGTGGCATGGAAGCGGTCGATGCGCTTGCGCGCGTCCGCGTAGGCGGCGTCGAGCGCGGCGTTGGGGCCCGTGTAATTGCGCATCATGTCGTGAAAACGCACGCTGCGTCCTTCGACATGGGCGTCGGCGCCGTGGCGGCAGATGTAGCCGCTGTAGTGGAACAGCGGCTCGGGCGCGCGCGGCCCGAACGCCGGAATCGGCAGCACCCAGATCTCGAAGCCTTCATGCTCGGTGTGGTCCCACATGGTGTGTCTCCACTATGGCCATGATGCTCACTATCCTCGCACGGTCGGCCTCTCGCCTGCAAACCGCTCTTTTTTGCGACATTGGCTAAACTATGCGGGCACAGCGAAACTAACCCGACTTCCAGGCGATACCCCACACCATGACGCCGGCCTCTCTCACGCAGGAACCGCAGTCCGTCTCCAGCGCCGTCACGCGCAATGCCTTCTTCATCGTGGCCACCGTCAACGAAGACGCCGCGAGCCGCGCCACCGTACGCGCCTGGTGCGCCGACGTCGCCAACCTCGTGCGCGCGGTGGGCAAGCGCGTGCCGGCTGGCAATCTCTCGTGCGTGGTGGGCTTTTCGTCCGACGCATGGGACAAGCTGTTCGGCGAGCCGCGCCCGGCCGGCCTGCATCCGTTCCGCGAATTCGGCACGGGCGAGCGCAAGGCTATCGCCACGCCGGGCGACATCCTGCTGCACATCCGCGCCGACGAAACCGACCTGTGCTTCGAACTGGCCACCCAGCTCATGACGCGCCTGGAAGGCGCGGTCACGACCGTGGACGAAGTGCACGGCTTTCGCAACTTCGACATGCGCGCGATGATCGGCTTCGTTGACGGCACCGAAAATCCCACGGGCAACGAAGCCGTTCATTTCACGGTGATCGGCGAAAACGAAGATCCCGAATTCTGCGGTGGCAGCTACGTGCTCGTGCAGAAGTACATGCACGACATGAAAGGCTGGAACGCGCTTCCCGTCGAGGCACAGGAACACATCATCGGGCGCACCAAGCTCCAGGACATCGAACTGGACGAAGCCGTGAAGCCGAGCTGGTCGCACAGTTCGCTCACCACGCTCGAAGACGACGCGGGCAACGAGATCAAGATCCTGCGCGACAACATGCCGTTCGGCCGGCCCGGCTCGGCCGAATTCGGCACCTACTTCATCGGCTACGCGCGCTCGCCCGAGCCGATCGAACAGATGCTCGAAAACATGTTCGTCGGCCTGCCGCCCGGCAACTACGACCGGCTGCTCGACTTCAGCCGCGCCGTCACGGGCGGCCTGTTCTTCGTGCCTTCGCAGCCGCTCCTCGAAGCGCTCGCCGAAGTCGACCCGGGCGCCGCGCCCACCATGAATGTGAGCGCCGCCGATTCATCGGAAACAGACACCGAGCCTGCCGCTGCGCCCAGCGCGGACGGCTCGCTCGCCATCGGATCCCTCAAAGGAGCACCCCGGTATGAATAACCTCCATCGCGAGCTGGCGCCCATTTCCACGGCCGCGTGGTCGCAAATCGAAGAAGAAGTCGCGCGCACCTTCAAGCGCTCGCTCGCGGGCCGCCGCGTCGTGGACGTCGAGGGCCCCGGCGGCCCGGCGCTCGCGGCAGTCGGCACCGGCCACCAGAACGGCATCGAAGCGCCGCTGGAAGGCATCCGCGCACGCCAGCGCGAAGTGAAGGCGATCGTGGAATTGCGCGTGCCGTTCGAGCTTTCGCGCGACGCCATCGACGACGTGGAGCGCGGCGCCGAAGACTCCGACTGGCAGCCGGCCAAGGACGCGGCCACGCGCCTCGCGTTCGCGGAAGACCGCGCGATTTTCGACGGCTACACGGCTGCGCAGATCACGGGCATTCGCGAAGGCTCGTCGAACCCGATTCTGCCGCTGCCGGCCGATATCGCCGACTACCCCACGGTCATCGCCAAGGCGCTCGAACAGTTGCGTCTGCAAGGCGTGGACGGCCCGTATGCGGTGCTGCTCGGCTCCGATGCCTACACGGCGGTGAGCGAAGCGAGCGACCAGGGCTATCCGATTCTCGAGCACATTCGCCGTCTCGTGAATGGCGAGATCATCTGGGCGCCGGCCATTGAAGGCGGCGCGATCCTGAGTACGCGTGGCGGGGATTTCGCGTTCCACCTCGGGCAGGATGTGTCGATCGGCTACTCTTCCCATGACGACAGGAGCGTGAAGCTCTATCTGCAGGAGAGCTTCACGTTCATGATGCTGACTGCCGAGGCTTCGGTGGCGGTGAAGCCGGAGTGAGGCCGCGCTGATTCTTGCAGGCCACGAAAAAGGGGCGCTCCGTGACGAGCGCCCCTTTTTTCATGCGTTGCCGCTAGCGATCACTGATAGAAGTTCACCGTCACCACCGCGGAGCGGCCTGGCGCCCAGGTGGCGTAAATCGGGTACGCGCTCTGGTAGTACGCCTTGTCGAAGATGTTGTTCACGTTGAGCTGCAGATCGACCTTCTTCGACACACGCCACGTGGCCGAAGCATCGAAGCGCGCATAGCCCGGCGTCCATTTGCGCGAAGTCGCCGAAACCGATGCATACGTGAGGCTCGAAACCGTTGCGCCCGCACCCACCGTGAGCTTTGGCAACACGTCGTAGCTCGTCCACAGCGTGAAGTTGTGCTTGGGCACCATCACCATCGGCAGGCCGGAGAGCGCCGGGCTCGCCGGGCCGGCGTCGATCGTGATTGCATCGAGGTACGAATAGCCGCCGAACACAGACCACTTGTTCGTCACATTGCCCGCGAAACCAAACTCGAAACCGCGTACGCGCTGCGAGCCCGCGTTGATCGTGCCACCCAGGCCATCGCTCACGCGCGCGTTGGTCTTGTCGGTCTGGAACAACGCCGTGGTGAGCGAGAGGCGCTGATCGAGCACGTCCCACTTCGCGCCCACTTCGATGTTGCGCGAGCGCTCGGGCGCGAGATCCTTGTTGGTCGCCGTGATCTGGTCCGTGCCGCCGCCCAGGCCCGAATTCGAGCCCGGCGGATTCGCCGAGGTGCCGTACGACGCATAGAGGCTCAAGGTCGGCACCGGCTTGAACACGAGGCCGAACTGGTAGCTGAAAAGATTCGACGTATTCGACAGGTCGGCCACGCCCGCTTGCTGCGCGCTCACGTCATAGCGGTCGAAACGCAAGCCCGCGTTGAAGATCCAGCGCTCGGAAAGCTGCACGCTGTCGAACATGTACGCCGAAGCGATATTCGTCTGCGTATGCGTGGCAGGTCCCGGGAAGCTCTTGTCGCCGTTCAGGACGATGCTGCCCGTCCACGGATTGTTAGGATTCCAGTTGTTGATCGACGCGCAGTTGTACGCGATCGAGCACGGACCGCCCGAGCGGATGTTGTTGCCCGCTGAATCGGTCACGAGATAGCCCTCGTAAAGGTCCTGCTCGTGGCTGAATTCCACGCCCGCCGTGAACGTGTGGCGCATGCCGTAGAGGTCGAATTTGCCGGTCGCTTCCGTCTGGTTCGCAACGCTGTTGGTCGCGTACTTGCCGCTCTTGGCTTGCAGGCTCAGGATGTTCGAGGTCGCGTTCGTCAGCTGCGGATTGGTCGCGACGTAGTCGAGCGTCGAGCGGCCGAACATCGTCGTGTTCTTGATCTTCCACGCGTCGTTGATGCGGTGCTCCACCTTCACTTCGCCCGTGTCGGTCTGGCCGTAGCGGTAATCGCGCGTGTTCAGGCCGTAAAACTGGCCGCGGTTCGATGACACCGGCGTGCCGCCCGTCGAGCGGAACGGCACGCTGAAGTCGGGCATGTCGTAACTGTTCAGGTGGTAGTAGCTCACCGTGACCGTGGTCGGCGTGTTCAGGCCGAACGCGATCGACGGCGCCACGCCCCAGCGCTTGCTGTAGACGTCGGTGCGGCCCGCCTGGTCGGCGTCGTGGCCCATGGCGTTCAGGCGGAACGCGGTGGTGTCGTTGAGCGTCTGGTTCCAGTCGATGGTGGCGCGGCGGTAGCTATCGGTGCCGAGGCCCACGCTGCCGTTGATGAAGTTGTCGGCCTGCGGCGTTTTCGTCGTGATGTCGATGCTGCCGCCTACCGAGCCGCGCCCGGCATACACGGAGTCCGGGCCCTTGATGACGCTGATGTTCTGCACGTCGAAGGTTTCGCGGTTCTGCACGCCCGAGTCGCGCATGCCGTCCACGAAGATCGAGTTGCGCGACTCGAAGCCCCGAATCACAGGACGATCGGCGGACGGATTCGCCGCCGCGTCGCCACCCAGGAAGGTGATGCCGGGCACCGTGCGCAGCGCGTCCTGGAACGTCGTGACGTTCTTCTCCTTGAGCACTTCTTCGGGAATCACCGTGATCGAGCGCGGCGTGTCGATGAGGGGCGCCGTGAACTTGTACGAATCGAGCGCTTTGGTCTGCATGTCGGAAGGCGCCGAAACGACCTTCACGGCGGGCAGCGTGCTTTCCGCGGCGGCAGTGGACGATGCCGGCGAAGCTGCGGCTGGACTGTCGGAGCCGGGCGCGGTTTGCGCCTGAACGAGAGGCGATGCGAAGAAACCGGAGCAATAGAGCGCAGCGACGGAGGCGATAGCGCGCATCCGCGTCGGGAAATGGACGGACATGAGTGAGCGAGTTGGTCGGCGAATTGGCTTAGTTGCGAATGAACATGATTCTCATTTGTTATTGCGATTGTAATAACTTGTTATTTGTTTGTAAATATTCAATGAACAATTCGTCGAACGGCGCAGGCGCCAGGTGCCCACGCCAGGCGTAGAAGCCAAGCCCCCGCCGCGCCCGACTGCCGGTATGATGGCGGCCTCACCGCGGACGACGCGTCGTCCCGGCGCCCGATTCCATTCACGAAGACAGAGGAAGACCGCCATGACGGCAGCAGCACAATTCGACCAGGTTTCCGTAGTCAAACGCGCCAACGTCTACTTCGACGGCAAGTGCGTTTCGCACACCGTGCTGTTCGCCGACGGCTCGCGCAAGACGCTTGGCGTGATCCTGCCGGGCACGCTGAACTTCGGCACCGACGCTGCCGAGCTGATGGAAGTGCAAGCTGGCCAGTGCCGCATCCGCCTGGAAGGCATCGACGAATGGAAGACCTATGGCGCCGGCGAGTCGTTCTCGGTGCCGGGCAAGAGCCGCTTCGACATCGACGTGATCGAGACGCTCGACTACGTTTGCAGCTACCTGTAAGCGCTTAGCCTTGCCAAACGCCCGCCGAGTGGCTCGCGGCGGGCGTTTTCGCTTTTGCCTGGCGGTGCCGGGGCATGCCGGCCGCTCTGAACGTGCTGGACGCGCCGCCACCATGCCCTCGCTACAATGGGCGCCAGCCTGTCGCCCCGCGACCTTCACGCTCGCCTTTCCGCCGTGTCATCCCTCACTCCCCCTCCCGCGCCGCGCCCTCGCGCCAACGCCGATCGTCCGCCGCCACGCAGCCCGCTTGCCACGCTTGCGATCGTGACCGTGCTCACCGGCATCGGCGCGGGCCTGGGCGGCATGCTGCTCGCGCTGCTGCTGCACGCGATCCAGCACGCCGCCTACGGCTATGGCGCGGGGCACATCGTCGGCGAGGAGAGCTTTCTGCAGGGCGTGACGGATACCGCGCCCTGGCGGCGCGTGGCGGTGCTCGTGGCCTGCGGGTTGATCGGCGGAGGCGGATGGTGGGCGCTCTATCGCTACGCGCGTCCGCTCGTGAGCATCAGCGCGGCGATCAAGCCGGGCGGCAAGCGCATGCCCATTTTCGCGACCACCGTGCATGCGCTGCTGCAGATCGTGACCGTCGCGATGGGTTCGCCGGTTGGGCGCGAAGTCGCACCGCGCGAGATCGGCGCCGCATTCGCGAGCTGGCTCGCAAAGCGCACCGGCCTCACCGCCGCGGAGCGCCGCGTGATGATCGCGTGCGGCGCGGGCGCGGGGCTCGCGGCGGTGTACAACGTGCCGCTGGGTGGCGCGATGTTCGTGCTCGAAGTGCTGCTCGGCACGTTCGGCTGGTCGGTGGCGGTGCCGGCAATCACCACCTCGGCCATCGCGGCCGTGATCGCATGGATCGGTCTCGGCGATGCGCAGCAATACCACGTGCCAGCCTACGGTATCAATGCGCAACTCGTGGTGTGGTCGGTGCTCTGCGGGCCGCTGTTCGGCGCAGCGGCACACGGCTTCTCACGCGTGACGAGCCGCGCGCGCGATGCGTCGCCGAAGGACTGGCGGCTGCCGCTCTACACATTGGTGAATTTTGCGGGCATCGGCCTGCTGGCCATCTGGTTTCCGCAGTTGCTCGGCAATGGCAAGGGCCCGGCTGGCCTGAGCTTCGACGACAACCTCGGCATCGGCCTCGCGGCCACGCTGCTCGTGCTGCGCGTGTTCATCACGACGACCACATTGCGCGCGGGCGCCAAGGGCGGCCTGCTCACGCCGGGACTCGCGAACGGCGCGCTGCTTGCCATCGTGATCGCGGGGCTTGTGAATCACGTATGGCCCGGTCTTTCGCCGGGTGCCTTTGCGATCGTCGGCGCAGGCGCGTTTCTCGCGTCGTCGATGCAAATGCCTGTCACCGCGACCGTGCTGATTCTCGAATTCACGCACGTGAACCACGATCTGGCGATTCCGCTGCTGCTCGCCGTGGCAGGTTCTGTCGCCACGCTGCGGCTGCTCGCGCGCGCGCAGCGTCCTTCTCATGGCGCGCCAACGGTCAGCGCCGAGCGCGAACTGCGGCTCGCCGCGCTGCGCGAGCCGTCGGCGCGCGAGTCCTCCGACTAGACACCTATTCGCCGAGATCCGCCAGAGGATGCGCCTCGGCGCGCCACGGCGACGCAAGGAAATGCTGCACGCGTTCGGTCCGCACTTCGACGAGCGTGGCCGGCGCCCAGCGCGGCTTGCGATCTTTGTCGACGAGATGCGCGCGCACGCCTTCGCAGAAGTCGCCCTCCTCGATCGCCCGGCCCACGACACCAAGCTCCATGCGGAAGCACTCGGCGAGCGTCATCTGGCGGCCGCGCAGCAGTGCCTCGCGCGTGACTTCGAGCATCGTTGGCGAATAGTGCGTGAGCGCTTCGAGCGTGGCTTCGAGCCATGCGCGCTCCGCTTGCGAGTGGTCGTGTTCGAGGTCGGCGCGCAGCGATGCGACGATCTGCTCGACACGCAGGCGGCGGTCGAAATGCCGCACAACGAGCGGCGTAAGCGTTGCGAGCACGCCCTCGTTAGCCTCGTGACACGGCGCGACGAACACTTCGCGCAACGAAGCATGCACATCGCCTGACCATTGTGCGGCCAGGAGATGCGCCTCGTAGCCATCGAGCCATTCGCCCGGCACACAGGCATCGGCGAGGCCGCAATGCAGCGCGTCCGTGCCGCTGAGCATCGCGCCGGTCAGGCCCACGTATAGCGCCATCTCCACAGGCATCTTCGCGAGGAAGTGCGTCGCGCCCACATCGGGCAAGAGGCCGATGCGCGTTTCCGGCATGGCGATCTTCGTTCGCGAGGTCGCCACGCGCAACGACGCCGCCTGGCCGAGACCCATGCCACCGCCCATCGTCACGCCGTCGAGCAGCGCGACGAGCGGCTTGGCAAACGTATGCAGGGCGTAATCGAGGCGATATTCGTCGATGAAGAATTGCTGCCAGCCGTTCGCGCCCTCACGCGCTTTCTCGCGCGCCAGTTGGTAAATCGCGCGCACGTCGCCGCCCGCGCAAAAGCCCTTCGGGCCCGCGCCTTCCAGCACGAGCGCGACGATGCCGTCGTCCGTGCGCACGCGTTCCAGCAGCACGGCCAGCTCGCGCACCATGGCGTGCGAAAGCGCATTGAGCGCAGCCGGACGATTGAGCGTGACGATCGCCACGCGATTGACCACGCGAAACAGCACATCTTTTTCGGCTTGCGTTGCCGCCTGAGCGCAAGCGGGTGTTGCATTCATTGCTTAGTTCTCCGTTTCAATATGCCAGTGCGGTTTGCGCTTTTCCAGAAACGCGTTGACGCCTTCACGCTGGTTGTGCGAATCGAACAGATCGACGAAGCGCTCGCGCTCCACAGCGAGCGCCGCGCCGCGCGGCACGCCATTGCGCGCCTGATGGATCAGCGACTTGCTAAAGGTGACCGCTTGCGGGCTCAAGCCCGCAACACGCGCGGCCATGGTGAGCGCGGCCTCGCGCGCGCCGCCCGTTGCGACGACTTCTTCCACGAGACCGATGCGCAGCGCCGTTTGCGCGTTCACGCGCTCGCCCGTGAGGATGATGCGTTTGGCCCAGCCCTCGCCGACCAGCCAAGGCAAGGTCTGCGTGCCGCAGCCACAGGGCAGCAGCCCCACGGCGGTCTCGGGCAGCGCGAGTTGTGCATGCTCCTCGGCAATGCGGATATCGCACGCGAGCGCGCACTCCAGGCCGCCACCCATTGCATAGCCGTTGATCGCCGCGATGATCACGGGCCGCGCCTTCTGCAGCGCCTCGAATGCCGCGCCGAACGCGCTCGCCGCGGTGCGCGCGACCTCGCGCTCGCCGTTGGCGAAGGCATTGAGGTCGGCGCCCGCGCTGAAAAACTTCGGCCCGCTGCCTGTAATGACAACGGCGCGCACCTGCGGCTCGCGGTCGAACGCTTCGATGACCTGCTGAAGCTGCCGCAAACCGTCGATCGTAAAGGCGTTCGCCGGCGGCCGCGACAACGTGAGCAGGGCCACCGCGCCCTCGTGCGCGTACTCGAATTCGATCATTTCGGACTCCGTGTGGATATCAGCGCAGCTCGGGGAAATCTTCTTCCCAGTACTCGTCGGGCTGGCGCGCGGGCTCAGCGCTGCGCTCCATTTCGCGGCGACGGAGTTCCACGCGTCGAATCTTGCCCGAGATGGTCTTGGGCAAGTCGCTGAACTGCAGGCGACGAATGCGCTTGTACGGCGCGAGCTTTTCACGCGCGAAGCGGAACACCTCGCGTGCGAGTTCGGGGCTCGCTTCGTAGCCATGGCGCACAATGACGAAGGCCTTCGGCACCGAGAGACGCAGTTCGTCCGGACTCGGCACGACCGCCGCCTCGGCAATCGCCTCGTGCTCGATCAGCACGCTTTCCAGCTCGAACGGGCTCAAGCGGTAATCGGACGACTTGAACACGTCGTCGGCGCGGCCCACGTAGACGTAGTAGCCGTCGTCGCGGCGCAAGGCGACATCGGACGTGTGGTAGTAGCCGTTGCGCATGGCGTATTCGCTCGCCTTCGCGTTGTTCGCGTAGCCCGTCATGAGGCCGAGCGGACGATGCGCCGAATCTGGCCCAAGCGGCAGCGCGATCTCGCCTTCGCTCGCGGGCTGATCGTCGGCGTCGACGAGTTGCACGCGGTAACCCGGCAGCGGGCGCCCCATCGAGCCCGCGACCACGGGCTGGCCCGGCGAATTGCCGATCTGGCAGGTCGTTTCGGTCTGGCCGTAGCCGTCTCGAATCGTGATGTCCCACGCGTGACGCACGCGCTCGATGATCTCGGGGTTGAGCGGCTCGCCCGCACCCACGATCTCGCGCAGCTTCACCGCATACGTTGCGAGCGGCTCCTGCACGAGCATGCGCCACACCGTGGGCGGCGCGCACAGCGTGGTTACGCCGCATTGCACGAGCGCGGCGAGCGTGTCTTTCGGCACGAAGCGCGCGTAGTTGTAGACGAACACACACGCCTGCGCATTCCACGGCGCGAAGAAGCAGCTCCACGCATGTTTGGCCCAGCCCGGCGAACTGATGTTCCAGTGGATGTCGCCGGGCATGAGGCCGATCCAGTACATCGTCGATAGGTGGCCTACGGGGTAGCTCTCGTGCGTGTGCTCGACGAGCTTGGGCTTCGACGTCGTGCCCGAGGTGAAATAGAGCAGCAGTGTGTCGGTCGCGCGCGTCGGGCCGTCGGGTTCGAAGGCGGCGCTCGCTTCATACGCGCGCGAGAGATCGATCCAGCCTTCGCACGCATTGGGCGCCACGCCAACTGCAATACGCTTCACGCTTTTGTCGAGCGTATCGAATTTGCGGAGTTCGGCGGCGTCCACCACGACGTAGCGCGCGCCGCCCGTTTCCACGCGCTCGCGCACGTCGTCGGGCGAGAGTTGCGTCGTGGCGGGCAGCACGATCGCGCCCAGCTTCATCGCCGCCAGCATCACGTCCCACAGTTCGACGCGATTCGGCAGCATCAGCAGCAGGCGGTCGCCGCGCCCCACGCCCTGCTCCCGCAGGAAGTTCGCCATGCGCGACGAACGCTCGGACATCTGCGCGAACGAATAGCGCGTGCCGCCGTCCGCGAGGTCGTCGACGATCCAGAGCGCCGGGTTGTCGTTGCCGCGCGCCATCACGTCGAAGTAGTCGAGCGCCCAGTTGAACGTGTCGAGCTTCGGCCACGCGAACTCGTCATAAGCACGTGCGTAGTCGGTGCGGTGACGCAGCAAAAATTCGCGTGCGTCGATGAAGGCCTGCGCGGAAGGGGTGAACCCGGTCATCGTCGTCTCCTTATACCACGGCGCATACGCGCTTATATTTGCTTCGTCATCCTCATTACTTACTAAAGCTGCCGTGCGATCACCATCCGCTGCACTTCGCTCGTGCCTTCGTAAATCTGCGTGATGCGCGCATCGCGATAGTGCCGCTCCACCGGATAGTCGTTCAGAAAGCCATAGCCGCCGTGAATCTGAATGGCGTGCGAACACACCTCCTCGGCCATTTCAGAAGCGTAAAGCTTCGCCTGCGAAGCCTCGGAAAGACACGGCTTGCCTAGCGTGCGCAGCCGCGCCGCGTGATGCACGAGATGGCGCGCAGCGTTGATGCGCGTATGCATGTCCGCGAGCAGATTGGCCACGCTCTGATGCTTGATGATAGGTTCGCCGAACTGCACGCGTTCGTGCGCATAGGCGCGCGCCGCATCGAAGGCCGCGCGCGCGATGCCGAGCGCCTGCGCGGCAATGCCGATGCGTCCGCCTTCGAGATTCGCCAATGCGATCTTCAACCCTTCGCCGCGCTGGCCGAGCAGGTTCGCTTCGGGAATCGCGCAGTCCACGAGCGAAATCGGGCAGGTGTCCGAAGCACGGATGCCCATCTTCTTCTCGGGCGGCCCAACGTTGAAGCCCGGCGTATCGGTCGGCACGATGAACGCGGAAATGCCGCGCTTGCCCGCGTCGGGATCGGTCACGGCGAACACGATGGCAATATTCGCGCGCGAGCCGTTGGTCACGAACTGCTTGTTGCCGTTGAGCACCCACTTGCCGTCACGCAGTTCGGCGCGCGTGCGCAGGTTGTTCGCTTCGGAGCCCGCCTGCGGCTCGGTCAGGCAGAACGCGCCGATCAACTCGCCGCTTGCGAGCTTGCCGAGCCAGCGGTCCTTTTGCGCGTCGGTGCCGAACTGCAGGATCGGCCCGCAGCCCACCGAGTTGTGCACGCTGACGAGCGTCGCGCACGAGGCGCAGCCCGCCGCGATCTCCTCCATGGCGAGCGCGTAAGCCACGTAGTCGGTGTACGAGCCGCCCTGCTCCTGCGGCACGATCATGCCGAGAAAGCCCAGTTCGCCCAATTGCTTGACGACCTCGTCGGGCAGCTTGCTGTCGCGGTCCCATTGCGCCGCGTTCGGCGCCAGTTGCTCGCTTGCGAAGTCGCGCGCGGCGTCGCGAATCATGCGCTGGTCGTCGGTATAGAACTCGTCCATGTGTGTCCCCTTCCTGTGTCTCTTGCGCTTGCCTTCCACTGTGGCGCGATGCGGCCCCGGCTGCAAGGCTTGCGAAAAGTGTAGGCACGCAAACGACCGTATTCGATGCCCGTCACGCTCAAAGTCACTGATCGGATTTACCATATTGGCTTCCACACCCCGACAGGACGCGACTCCTTGCAATCGACGAAAGTTCATACACTGAGCGAAAAAGGCACAATCTCGATGAGCCTCGTGAACGAGACGCTCGCGCTGGCGCGCGCGGGCGGACTCGAAATCGCGCCGCTCACGGATGCCGCCGGCATCGCGCCGGCCGTGCTGCGCGCGCCCGAGGCCCGCGTGAGCGCGGCGCAGTACGGCCAGTTATGGTCGGGCATCGCGCGCGCGCTCGACGACGAATTCTTCGGCCAGGACTCGCACGCGATGAAAAGCGGCAGCTTCATCGCCATGACGCACTCGGCGCTCGGCGCCAGCACGGGCCGCCAGGCGCTGCAGCGTGCCGTGCGTTTCATGCGGCTCGTGCTCGACGATCTGGCGGGCGAGATCGACATCGACGCTACACGCGTGCGCGTCACGCTCTCGCATCGCGCGGGCAAACACACGCCCAGCATGTTCGCGTACGCCACCTGGTTCATCCTCGTCTATGGACTCGTGTGCTGGCTCGTGGGGCGGCGCATTCCACTTCTCGCGGCGCGCTTTCGCTGCGCGCAGCCGGACGCCGTGCACGAATACCAGCTCATGCTCTGCGACGACATGACGTTCGACCAGCCGGCCACGTGGTTCGAATTCGCGCCCGGCTTTCTCGAGTTGCCCGTGATCCAGACCGCCAGCTCGGCGCGGGCCTTCCTGCGCAACGCGCCGGGCAACTTCGTCGTGAAGTACCGCAATCCGGGCTCGTTCGCGGCGCGCGTGCGACGTGCGCTGCGCGCACTGCCCGTCACCGCCTGGCCCGATGCCGACGCCATCGCGCAACGCCTGAACGTGGCGCCCGCCACGCTGCGCCGACGCTTGAGCCAGGAGGGCCACAGCTGCCAGTCGATCAAGGACGAATTGCGCCGCGACCTTGCGATCGCGGCGCTGCAGGAGCCGGGCCGCTCAGTCGCCGACGTCGCGGCAGCCGTCGGTTTTGCGGAGCCGAGCGCGTTTCATCGGGCGTTGCGCAAGTGGACCGGACAGCGCCCGACCGACTTCCGCGCAACGCGCGCTCGCAGCAGCAAGGGATAGTCTCGATCCACCTTTCAGTTATCGAGATAGCGCCTATAATTTTAGGGATATCCCTAATACGAAAGGCCTTGCCATGAACTCCCTTCCGCGTGTAGCGCTCGGCATCCTGGCCGCGGCGTGTTGCTTCGCGTCGGCTGCGGCTGTGGCCCAACCGTACGATCCCTCGCAACCGCTGACTCGCGCCCAGGTCCGTGCGGATCTGGTCGAATGGCGGCAGGCGGGCTACGACCCGCTCGACTGGATCGACTACCCGGAAAACGCTCAACGCGCGGGCGCGATCGTCGCGCAACGGCGTGCGGCGCGCGCCGGATATGGCGCTCCAGCCGGTCAAATGACGCAGTAATCGCTTGATTGCAGCACGGCCGCAGTGAAGCGGCACCGGGCGACGCAACGCCCGGCGCCCGTGAGCGCTCGTGCCCATTTCCTGCCGCCACGGGCGCATTCGCCGCCCTCGTCCACGCTTGCCGCCTCAGCGCGCGCTGTTGTACCCGTTCCACGCTCACAACGGCTTTTCTGCGCTCGACGAACAATTGTTTACAATCGCGCCCGTAGCCACGCGCTACGGCAGGCGCGCGCGTGCATCGGCACGTCAACGACCTGCCGACGCCAGCTGCACGCAAGAAACCACACAAACAAGCAGCGAACAACCCGCTCGACTCTCAAGGGCCCGATCTTCATGGACGCCATCAAACGCTATTTCGGTTTCGAAGAAGCAGGCACCAACCTGCGCACCGAACTGCTCGCCGGTTTCACCACCTTCCTCACGATGGCCTACATCATCTTCGTGAACCCGGCCATCCTCGGCGACGCCGGTATGCCGAAGGAAAGCGTATTCGTCGCCACCTGCCTCGTCGCGGCGCTCGCCTCGCTCATCATGGGCCTCTACGCGAACTACCCCATCGCGCTCGCGCCCGGCATGGGCCTGAACGCGTATTTCGCCTATACGGTCGTGAAGGGCATGGGCTTCACCTGGCAAGCCGCGCTCGGCGCGGTGTTCATCTCCGGGTGCCTGTTCTTCGTCGTCACGCTGCTGCGCGTGCGCGAAGCCATCGTCAATGGCATTCCGCATTCGATTCGCGTGTCGATCACAGCGGGTATCGGCCTATTCCTCGCGATCATCTCGCTCAAGACCTCGGGCGTCGTGGTCGGCAGCCCGGCCACGCTCGTCGAACTCGGCAACCTGCACGATGCGCACACGATCCTCGCGATCATCGGCTTCTTCGCGATCGTCACGCTCGACGTGCTGAAGGTGCGCGGCGCGATCCTGATCGGCATCGTGGGCGTCACGGTCCTGTCGTTCTTCTTCGGCGGCAACCAGTTCCACGGCATCTTCTCCCCGCCGCCGTCGATCACGCCGACGTTCGCGCAGCTCGACATCAAGGCGGCGCTCTCCACGGGCGTGCTCAATGTGGTGCTCGTGTTCTTCCTCGTCGAGCTGTTCGATGCGACCGGCACGCTGATGGGCGTGGCCAACCGCGCGGGCCTGCTCGTGCACGGCAAGATGCACCGCCTGAACCGCGCGCTGCTCGCAGATAGCACCGCGATTCTCGCGGGCTCGGTGCTCGGCACCTCGTCGACCACGGCTTATATCGAAAGCGCCTCGGGCGTGCAGGCGGGCGGCCGCACCGGCATGACCGCGTTGACGGTTGCCGCGCTGTTCCTCGCGTGCCTGTTCGTCGCGCCGCTCGCGGGCGTCGTGCCGGGCTACGCCACGGCGCCGGCGCTGCTCTACGTCTCGTGCCTGATGCTGCGCGAACTCGCCGATCTGCCTTGGGACGACGCGACCGAAGTGGTGCCCGCTGCCCTCACGGCGCTCGCCATGCCGTTCACCTACTCGATCGCCAATGGCGTGGCGTTCGGCTTCATCTCGTATGCGGGCCTGAAGCTCCTCACGGGCCGCGTGCGCGACGTGAAGCTGATCGTGTGGATCATCGCCGCCGTGTTCCTGTTCCGGTATTTCTATCTCGGCAACGCGTAAAACATAAAGGGTGGCTTCGAGCCACCCTTTTTGCTTTATCTGCTTTATCGGCCCGTTCGCCAGCAACGCGCCTCTTTTTCGTCGCCGCCACCCCGCGGAATCAAACTTCCCAGCCGCATGGCTGCCCGGCGCGGCGCGTCCTCCTTATCATAGGGAGCTATCGCCAGATCCCCCGCATACAGGAGCCGCCACGTGGCAACTTACCCCGCCGCAACCGAACGCTACACGAAGCCCGCCATCTTCTTTCACTGGGCCATCTTCGTGCTCGTCGCGCTCGCCTATCTCGCGATCGAGGTGCGCGGCCCCAAGGGCACGGACAGTCGCGTGTTCTGGAGCAGCGTGCACTTCTGGGCGGGCTCGCTCGTGCTCATGCTTGCCGTGCTGCGCCTCGCGTGGCGTTTGTGGCGCGGCGCGCCCGCGGACATCGACTCGAACGCGTTACTTTCGTTTCTCTCGCGCCTCGTGCATCTCGCGCTCTACCTGTTCATCTTCGTGCAGCCGCTCCTCGGCATTCTGATGATCAACACGGGCGGTCATCCGGTCACGCTCGCGGGACTCGATCTGCAGATCACACTCGTTGGCCCCGATCCGGCCGCGCGCAAGTTCCTCAAGGATGCGCACGTGCTGATCGGCAATCTGTTCTACTGGGTGATCGGGCTGCACGCGCTCGCGGCCATCGCGCATCACTTCGTATTCCGCGACAACACCCTGCGCCGCATGATCTAGCGGCACACGCGTAAACGAAGCCGCGCCCCTGGGGGCGCGGCAAGAAAGTTCAGTTGTACGGAAAGCGCCCGCGTCTTGCGGGCGCTTTTGGGTTGACTACGCGCTGGCGTGCGCCTGCACGAAACGCACGTAGCCGCTGCGCAGCACGAGACACTGCGCACGCGTTTCGGAGAGCAAGCGGCGCGCGCAAGCCTCGATGCGGTCGCGATGATGGTCGAACGCGCTGAGCATGTCTTCGGCGCGCGGCGAGGCCGCCCCGAAGTGATCTTCCAGCGCCGCCGCCGTGATCAGACACTCCACCCGCTCTCCATCGATCATCGCCGGAAACGCCAAGGTCAGGTCTGGGCCCGAGTATTCGGGCACCTCATTCGGAAACATGATCTGCATGGGGGTCGCCTTTGGTAGAGGGTGAAATGGCCGCGTTCAACCTTCTCGGGCTGCCCCGACTCAGTGCCTGGGCACACCCCGATCCGGCACGCGCGGATCAACGTCAACCATCGCGAATGAAACGTTCGCGCAGGTTGATTTGATTCACTTTAGACGACTTCCTGCCGCCCGCAAGGTCGACGTTGTCACACGCCTGAAATAGCCTACGAAAGCCTTGTCTGCGCCCCGCTTTGGTCCCTGCTTTGGTCCCTTTTTCGCGGGTGCAGCATTCGCAGCTGCCGTAGCGCGCGCAAACATTCCTCCCCGGCCCTGCGCCAACGCGCTGCGCCGGTTGCCGCATCGCACCATGCGCGCCGCTCGGGCACGTCAGGATTCGCGATGCCGGTGCTGATCGAGATGTTCGAGGTCTTTGGGGTGCAAGGTGAGCATCACCACGAACGCGACGATCCCAAGGGCCACGGTCACCATTCCGGACAGCACGACGTTGTTCTCGTCGAAGAGCAATCCATCAATCGCATACCCGAGGCCAAAGAGCGCAACGAACGTGGCGAGCACCGCCACCACGATCCTCAATTCGCCGTGCACCATGACGAACTCCACTACGCAGCGGGCGGCGCAGTTGCGAACCGCAGTTGCCAACAACACCCGCTGCCGGGGGGCGCGACGTGAATGCGCCCTCACCTTCATCATGGCACCCGCGCCAGGAAACTCAAGGCGCAGTTGCGTTGGTACGCCCCGGCTTCAACCCGGCTTCAACCCGGCTTCAACCCGAATTGGCAGCCGCCGCGGATCCTGTACCATGGACTGCCGCAGAGGCGCCGCTCACGCTATTGACGTGCATTTGTCAGGCTGCGCCGCAGCGTAGCACCCAAAACGACTGGAGACACGAGTGACCCGACGCCCCGTCACGCCGCATGACGCGGCCCGCGCGGACGCCATCGCGCAGGCTCACGCGCGCTCGCGCGCACTCGGGCTGCGCGTCACCGAGGCGCCCGAATTCGACGCACTGGCCGCCGCGGACCTGCGCGAGCTGATCGACACGAACCGCACGCTCTATCACCAGGCGCGTCCCGTGATGGACGCCTTGCACGCGCAGATCGTCGATACGCAGAGCATGGTGCTGCTCACCGACCGCAACGGCGTGATCCTGCATAGTTTCGCCGACAGCGACTTCGTCGAGAAAGCGCAGCGCGTGGCGCTGCGCCCGGGCGTGTCGTGGGCCGAGCAGCATCGCGGCACGAACGCCATCGGCACGGCGCTCGTGGAAGGCCAGCCGACCACGGTGCATGCGGGCGAGCACTTTCTGCGCGCCAATCACATCCTCACCTGCTCGTGCGCGCCGATCGCGGATCCGTACGGGCGCACGCTCGGCGCGCTCGACGTGAGCGGCGAGTCGCGCGGCTTTCACAAGCACACGCTCGCGCTCGTGCGCATGTCGGCGCAGATGATCGAGAACCATCTGTTCAACACCGAATTCGCCGATGCCATCCGGCTCCAGTTTCATGCGCGCGCGGAATTCATTGGTACGCTGTACGAAGGATTGGCCGCCTTCTCCGCCGACGGCACGCTGCTGTGCGCCAACCGCAGCGCCCTGTTCCAGTTCGGCGCGCCGCTCGCCGAACTGCAGCAGCGCGAGTTCGCGGCGCTCTTCGGCCAGCCGTTCGCGGCGTTCATGCAGCAGCTCATGCGCGCGAGCGGCGAACCGCTCATGCTCACGCTGCCAAGCGGCGTGCGCGTGATCGCGCGCGCCTCGTCGCGCGTCGCTACGCTCGCGCGAACCGCTGCGCCCGAAGCGTCGCGCACGCCCCACACGCCTGCGCCCGTCCAGGCGAAAGCGCCCAACGCCGACACGACACCGCAGCCCACGCTCACTGAACTCGATACGGGCGACGAGCGGCTCGCCGCCGCCCTCCAGCGCGTGGCGCGCGTGCGCGGCCGCGACATCCCCGTGCTCGTGCTCGGTCGCACCGGCACCGGCAAGGAATGGCTCGCGCGGGCGCTGCATCGCGATTCGCCGCGCCGCGATGGACCGTTCGTCGCGCTCAACTGCGCGGCGCTGCCCGACACGCTGATCGAAGCGGAACTATTCGGCTACGAGGACGGCGCGTTCACGGGCGCGAAGCGCCGCGGCAGCGCCGGCAAGATCGCGCAGGCGCATGGCGGCACGCTCTTTCTCGACGAGATCGGCGACATGCCCCTCGCGCAACAGGTGCGGCTCATGCGCGTG
Source organism: Paraburkholderia hiiakae (assembly GCF_904848665.1). GTDB lineage: Bacteria > Pseudomonadota > Gammaproteobacteria > Burkholderiales > Burkholderiaceae > Paraburkholderia > Paraburkholderia hiiakae. Next base: position 192,297 of record NZ_CAJHCQ010000009.1, on the reverse strand, counting down.
TTGCAGGAGCGCGCCGTCGTGCCGCTCGGCGGTACGCGCGCGGTGCCGGTGGATTTACGCATCGTCTGCGCGACGCACCGCGATCTGCGCGCAATGATCGTCGAAGGCACGTTCCGCGAGGATCTCTACTACCGCATCAACGGCCTCGTCGTCACGCTGCCGTCACTGGCCGAGCGCACCGACCTCGACGCGCTCGTCGCCCGCATGCTCGCAATCGTGCGGTGCGAGGTGCCGGGCGCGCCCACGCGCCTCACGCCGGCCGTTCGGGCATGCTTCGCGCGCTGCCGCTGGCCGGGCAATCTGCGTCAGCTCGCCAGCGCGCTGCGCACGGCGGCGATCATGGCCGAAGGCGAAGACGCCATCGACATGGATCACCTGCCCGAAGACCTCATGCACGACTGCGACCCCGCGAGCGAATGCGCGCAGCAGTCCGGCGATGCCACGCCTGAGGAAGAAGCGAGCGACGCAGAGCGCGAACCTGCGCGCCTCTCCGTCTGGCAGTCGCGGCTCATCGAAGAGACCCTCGCGCGCCATAGCGGCAATGTTTCGGCGGCGGCTCGCGAACTCGGGCTCGCGCGCAACACGGTCTATCGGCATTTGCGTCAGCGCCGCTGAGCGCACCGGCCAAGCCGGGTCGCGGCGCGGCTTCTGACCACAGCGGCGCCAGGGTAAGCTTGGCGGATCGCTTCCCGCACCGCGCCCCATGGCCTCCGTCCAGGAAATCAACCGCTTCCGGCGCAACCTCGCCGACGAACTCGACAGCGCCGCCGTCTACGACACGCTATGCGCGGTAGAAAAAGACGACGAGCGCCGCCGCATCTTCGCCGAACTCGCCGCCTCCGAGCGCGAGCACGCGAGCGTCTGGCGCGACAAGCTCACGGCCAACGGCGTCACGCCCCGGCCGCACCGGCGCAGCGCGAAGACGCGTCTGCTGCAAACGCTCACGCGCACCTTTGGTCCTTCGCTCGTGCTGCCCACGGTCGCCGCCGCGGAATACGCCGACCGCGACCGCTACGCGCGCGAACCCGGCGCCGAGAAGCTTTCCGCCCAGGAACAGCAGCACGCCACCATCGTGCAGGCGATCGTCGCAAAAAAACGCGAGACCGAACACGGCCACGGCGAAACGATCGGCGCGGCCGAGTCGTGGCACAAGCGCGCGACGTCGGGTAACGACCTGCGCGCGGCGGTGCTGGGTGCGAACGACGGGCTCGTCTCGAACTTCTGCCTGATCATGGGTGTGGCGGGCGCAGGCAGCGTCAATCGCACGATTTTGCTCACGGGGCTTGCAGGCCTCGTGGCCGGCGCATGCTCCATGGCGCTCGGCGAATGGCTCTCGGTGACCAACGCGCGGGAGCTTGCGCGCACGCAACTCGCGAAGGAAGCCGACGAACTCGAACACACGCCCGACGCCGAGCGCCACGAGCTCGCGCTCATCTATCAGGCGAAGGGCGTCGATCCCGAAGAAGCGCGCCGCGTGGCCGCCCAGATCATGCGCAACAAGGACGAGGCGCTCAACACGCTCGCGCGCGAGGAACTTGGCATCGATCCGAAGGAGCTGGGCGGCAATCCATGGTCGGCCGCCGCTGTCTCGTTTTGCCTCTTCTCGCTCGGTGCAGTGTTTCCGACTGCCCCGTTCCTGTGGGCGCACGGCGTCACGGCGATCGCGCAGTCGGTCGCGCTGAGCGCGTGCGGGCTCGCCCTCGTCGGCGTGTTCACGTCGCTCTTCAACGGGCGCAGCGCAACGTTCTCAGCGCTGCGGCAAATCGTGATCGGGCTCGCCGCGGCGGCGTTCACGGCGGGCGCGGGGCGGCTGCTCGGGGTGTCGCTTTCATGAGCGACATGAGCCACGAAGACTTGCAGGACGGGCCGCCGCACGTGCCCGTCGTTCGCGTGGAGCCGCTCGGGCGCAGCTTCGAAGCGCCGCCCGAGCTGACCTTGCTCGAAGCGGCGGCGTTCGAGGGCATCCGCCTGCCGCGCATGTGCCGCAACGGCACATGCCGCGCCTGCCTGTGCCGCGTGGTGAGCGGCGAAGTGAGCTTCACGATCGAGTGGCCCGGTTTGAGCCGCGAAGAAAAAGCCGATGGCTATGTGCTGACCTGCGTGGCCGTCGCGCGCACGGATCTCGTGCTCGACGTGCCGGAGGCAGAAGAGATGTAGCGGCTACTGAACGGGGAGCGCAGATGCGAAACGGCCCGCGAAGCGAAGTCGCGGGCCGTTTCGCATCTGCTGACTGCCGACGGGCTTATTGACCGCCGAAGTACACCGATTGCGGACCCGTGCGCGCCGCTTCCGACACGTAGCGGCCACCGGCCGACGTCGAGTTGCTCACGCCACCGAACGAACCATCGGTCTGGGCGACCGGTGCGGCCGTCTGGGCGGCGACCGCACCCTGATCGCGGCTCGTTTGCTGGAATTCGACGAGTTGCTCGCGCACTTGCTCGCGGGTCAGACCTTGATCGGCCTGAGCGAAAGCGGCTAGCGGAGCGGCCAGAGCAACGGTAAGCGCAACAGCCTTGAGAAGCGACTTCATGATCACAACCTCCGAAATTTTTTAACGTCGATGCGCAATGACGGTGCACATCGTGTCGTGCTCGGCCGGCTCGCTGCAATCGCCGCAACGGCTGGCTGTGAGTGGATTCTAGGCAAGCGGGCCGGCCGGATACAGACTGATTCAGGCGAATTGGAATTACAGATTTCGCAATAATCGGTAAGTTTTTAGGGCCAGACAATCTGCAGCCTTTCGGCCTTATTGCAGGCGCGGGGCGCAATACTTCAGGAGATTTCGAATCCGATTGTTGTCACCAGGAGAACACTGAATTCGTCTTCTAAGTATTTACCCTGACCCTCCGTCCGCATACATTGTCGACATGGGCCGCGCCGATGCGATGGCCACTCACAAAAGATATCGGAGGTTAGTCATGAAGTCGTTTCTGAAGGCAGCTGTGCTTGCCGCCATCGTCGCTGTGCCTGCCGCTGCATTCGCACAGGCACAAACCCAGCAACAACCCGTGACCCGCGCCGAGGTTCGCGCCGATCTCGCACAACTGCGCGCCGCCGGCTACGATCCGAGCGACTGGATGCACTACCCGGAAAACATTCAGGCTGCTGAAGCCAAGGTCGCTGCGCAGCGCGCGACGGCGTACGGCCCTTCGACGAACGGCACGTCGCAGTCGAGCCAGTAAGTTTCGCGGCAACCCCGGCTGTGACGCCGGGTTCCCGCGCAAAGCATTAGGCCCGCCCTCGTGAGAGTGGCAGGCCTGATTCGTTTTGAAGCGGATTTCCGGCGTAGGGCGGAGCATGGCGGCGCCATAGACTCCGCGCCGATGCGCGTGGCAAGCCCGCATCACCGGCCGGCGCCCGAACCGCCGCCACCGTGACCGCCACCGCCGTGGCCTCCGCCGCCATGGCCGCCGCCGGGGCCACCTCCATGACTGCCGCCCGGCGCCCCCCAGGGTCCGCCGTGACCGCCGCCGTGACCGCCAGGACCGCCCGGACCGCCACCGTGCCAGCCACCGCCGCCGCCGTGCCAGTCGCCGCCGTGATGATCGCGATCGCCCCCACCGCCCCAGACGCCGATGTTGACGCTGCCATATGCCGGCGCATAGCCCGGTGCGTAGCCGCTGTAGTAGCCGGTGGAGTACGGCTGGCCATAGCCGCCGTAGCCATAGTCGTAGCCGGGGGCCACCGCGCACCCGGCAAGGAGCGCGACGGCGCCTGCTGTGAGAACGAACTTGAACATTGCTAACTCTCCTTTCCATTTGTAAGAAAGAAAAATCAGCGTTAAGTTCTTATTGAATTGTGAGCGTGAATTACGGTTGTAACGCGGAACGGGCCTCCGCGCCGCGCATAGGCGCCCACTGCGAAATTTAGCCGCGGCGGCCGAGTGCGTCCTCTATTTTCCGGTCGGTCTTGTACTGGCTGAGCGAATACACGGCCCAGATCGCGGCGGGAATCCAGCCGATCAGCGTGATCTGCAGGATCAGGCAGACAATGCCCGCAATCGGACGCCCAATGGTGAAGAACAGGAGCCAAGGCAGGATCAGCGCGATCAGTAAACGCATTGGGCAAGACCTCTAAAGCGTGGAAAAAGACGAGTGTGGAAAGAATCAGTTGACGGGCGCGAAGCGCGGCACGAGCCCGCCTTCGTACTCGACGAGTTCGAAGAACACCGTGGAGGGTCGCGTCCAGATCGTACCGTTCGCCGCGCGATACACGATCATCGTGACGGAAGGATCCGATTCGAGCGTCGCCTCGCATACCAGTTCGTAAATGCCACCCTTGTAGTGCCTGTAGCGCACCATCGTGTTCCCCTCTTCGAGTGCGCAAGCCGTCCCTGCGCGACTGCGCCAGTGTAACAAGGGAAAGTGGTGTACGGACCTGTGCCGCAGGCGCCGTCCAACGGCGTTCAGCGTGACATCACTTCGTGCGCCGCCGCGCCGCGCGCGCATCGGCCGCAGCCGGCGCTTCGCCGCAGATCAGCGTGACGCCCGCCACTGCCATGGCGCGCAGTGAGGCGCGCGAATCGCCGGCGCGCGCGCGCAGCGCCATGCTGTGCAATACCGCCGACGCGAGGCGCGCAAGCATCGGTGCGCTGGCACTGGGCTGCAGTTCGCCTTGCGCGAGCGCCACGCGCAGACGCCGCTCGAACGCCTTGTCGAATGTGCGCAATCCCGCGGCAAGACGCTCGCGTATCGCTTCGTCGTTGACGGCTTCCACCGCCGCCGTGCCGATCAACAGGCAGCCGCGTGCCGCGTCGTGCGCCGGCAAATACCAGCCGAGCGCGCCGTCGAATACGCGCATCAGCGCCTCGCGCAGCGGCAATGCGCTGTCGAGCGCGGACTCCATCGCCACGCGCCCCGCTTCCACATAGCGCTCCATGGTTTGCAGATAGAGCGTGTGCTTGTCGCCGAATGCGCCGTACAGGCTCGGCCGGTTCATGCCGGTCGCCTCGCTCAGGTCGTCGAGCGATGTGCCTGTGTAGCCATTGCGCCAGAACGTATCGCGCGCGCGGGCAAGCGCCTCCTCCGGATCGTAGGCGCGCGGGCGCCCACGCGGGCGGCTATCCTTTTTTGTACTGGATTGCATAGAAATATTGGATCGGCAATTTTTGTTCACTATAGTACAGAAATCAGAAAAGCCCGCAAACCCGCAAAGGAGGATGACGATGGATCTGTATTTCGCCCCGCTGGCGTGCTCGCTCGCCACGCGCATCGCGCTCTACGAGGCAGGCGCACAAGCACGCTTTATTCAGGTCGATACGCTCACGAAACAGCTCGCCGAAGGCGGCGACTTCTTCGCCGTCAACGCACTCGGCCAGGTGCCGGTGCTGCGCGAGGACGACGGCTGGACGCTCACCGAAAACTCGGCGGTGCTGCCGTGGGTGGCCGACCGTTTTCCCGAGGCGCGGCTCGCCCCGCCAGCGGGCACGCGCGAGCGCGCGCGCCTGCATCAGTGGCTGGGCTTTATCGGCACCGAGTTGCATAAGGCCGTGTTCGTGCCGCTGCTCGGCAAGGACGTGGACGAGGCCGTCAAGGACTATGCGCGCGGCAAAATCGCGCGCCGCTTCGACCTGCTCGCGCATCACCTCGAATCGCGCACGTTCCTGCTCGACGCGTTCAGCGTGGCGGACGCCTATCTCGTGACCGTGCTGAACTGGGCGCCGTACGTGGGCATCGATGTTTCGCAATGGCCGGCGATCGCGATTTATGCGCAACGCGTGCGCGAGCGGCCCGCCGTTGCGCGGGCGTTCGCCGAGGAGTATGAGCTCTTCAAGCGCACGCCGCACTGAGGCGCGCGAGCCGGGCAGTTTTTCCCGCCCGGTTCGCGCATTTTTGTCGTGCTTTTTGTCGTGAGATAACGTTGCGGTCGCCACATTCGCCGGAGCCGCACAATGGCCACGCTCGAAGCCTTCCGCATCGTCCTCGACGACCCGCATACGCCCGAAATCATCCGCAATCACGTCATCGATTCATTGCAGTACGCGCTGCGCAATCACGGCCAGGTGTTCGCCGCAAAAGAGGTCGAATGGCTCGCCACGTGGGACGATGCGCGCATTCCGCTCGCGGCTTCGAAGGAATTGCGCCGGCGAGTAGGCGAAGGCTGACGCGTACCCTGAGGGCTCAGCCGTTCGCGAGATCCGCGAACACCGCCCTGAGATCGCGCCCGGCGCGTGCACGCGCCTGCTGCACCACCCGCTCTTCCAGCTCGGTTAGATGCGCGCGCATCGTGGCGAGCGCCGCCGTCAGGTCTGAAGCCTCAAGCGCTTCGATGATCTGCGCGTGCTCGTCGGGCGCGCACATCGACGCCTTCGACGGATCGAACAACGCCTTGTAGAGCTCCGTTTTCGCGACCAGTTGCGCCAGCGCATCCACCAGTTCGGCGCCGCCCGCCTGCTCGGTCAGCAGCAGATGAAACTGCCCCGCGAGGCGCACCGCTTCGTCCACGCGCGCCTCGCGCAACGCCTTTTTCTCGCTGCGCACATGGGCCGCCAGCTTGCGCCGCATCGCGGCATCGAGCTTGCCGCACAGGCACACCATCACGCCCGCTTCGGCCACCTGACGCGCGCGGTACACAGCGCGGATGTCGCCCTCCGAGGGCGACGGAACGAATGCGCCGCGATTGGGTTCGAGCACGAGCTTGCCCTCGTAGCCGAGGCGCGCCAGCACCTTGCGCAGCGCGCCGCGCGTGCAGCCGAACGCCGCCGCGAGTTCGCGCTCCACCAGTTGCTGGCCCGGCGCGAGCTTGCCCTCTAGCAGCGCGGAAGAAATCGACGCATAGACATGCGCTTCGACATCGGACGGTTCGTCGGTGTCGCGGGGCGGAGCGAGGCGGGAGGATTGGGCCATGGAAAGGCGCGCTGGCTGAGTCGGGTCGCTGGGTCAGGTCGCATTGTAGCGAGCGGCATGGCGAGGCGATATAGACCCGTGCCCATACTCGATCCCCGATGCCGGACATAGCGAGCCTTGCCAGATTGTTGACAATTATTTTATATAATGGTCAACCATACGGCAGTAAAAAGGTTGACCGCATTGAACCCTCAAAACCGCTCCATTCGTTCCCAAACGCCGTCCGGCGAGTCCGCCAGCGCGCTTGCGTGGTATGCCGCGATCGTCGCGATCGGCCTCAATCTGCGGCCGTTGCTCACCTCGATCAGCCCGCTCATGACAACCATCCGCAACGACACCCGCCTGAGCTTCTACGGCGCTTCGCTGCTCACGAGCCTGCCCGTCGTCGCGATGGGGCTCGGCGCGTTCGGCGCCGGCCTGCTCGCGCGCCGACTCGGCGAGACGCGCGGCGTCGCGCTCGGGCTCGTGGCGATTGCCGTGGCATGCGCAGCCCGCGCGTTCGCCGCCAGCGGCGGCGCGCTCATGCTCACGGCGGCCGCGGCCGGCGCGGGCGTCGCGGCCATCCAGGCGCTGCTGCCCGCCGTCATGAAGCAACGCTTCGCCGCGCGGGTGCCGCTCGCAATGGGGCTGTTCTCGGCGTCGATCATGGGCGGCGGCGGCCTCGGCGCGAGCCTGAGTCCGCTCGTCGCGCGCATCGCCGGTTCGTGGCATGCGGGGCTCGCCGTGTGGGCGCTGCCCGCGCTGGCCGCACTGGCGATCTGGGGGACGTTGAACGGCGGCTTCGGCGCCGGCCGGCGCGCGCAGCAGGCCGCCGCTGCGCCCTCGCAGGAGCATGCCAAAGCGACAACGGTGCCGGTCTGGCGCAAGCGCCGGGCGTGGACGCTCGGACTGCATTTCGGGCTCGTCAACGGCGGCTATACGAGCCTCGTCGCGTGGCTGCCCGCCTACTATCAGCAGCACGGCGCGAGCGTGGAAGCGAGCGGTTCGCTGCTCGCCGCGATGACCGTGTTCCAGGCCGCCAGCGCGCTGCTCCTGCCGCTTGCCGCAGCAGCATTCACGGACCGGCGTCCGTGGCTCGTTCTGGGCCTGTGCGCCCAGGTGTTCGGCGTGATCGGCCTCGCCGCGTGGCCCGAGGCCGCGCCGCTGCTGTGGGTCGCGGCGGCGGGCGCGGGGCTCGGCGGCGTGTTCTCGCTCACGCTCGTCACCGCGCTCGACCATTGCGCCGACCATCGCGTGGCCGCGCGCCTCGTTGCCTTCGTTCAGGGACTGGGCTTCGTGATCGCCGCGCTCGCTCCCATCGTGGCCGGGCGCGTGCGCGACCTCACGGGCGGCTTTACCGGTGCGTGGATCATGCTCGCTGTATCGATCAGCGCGATGATCGTGCTCACGTTCGCGTTCTCGCCGCGCAGCTACGGACGCTGGCTCGGTGCCCACGGCCCGGCCGCGTCTGCCTCGACGGCGGACGGCGCGGCGAACGGCGCAGTCGCGCAAAGCCGGACCGCGCTCGACGCCTGAACCTCCCGCGCACGTGAGATTGAGCACTGGCGCGAGCCCGCTTGGGCGCCCCGCCGGGCGCGCCGCGCCCGTGCAACAGATCGCCCGCAGCGCGTCGTGAAACGTTTGCATAAGCGCCTGTATGAATGTACAGTGCGTGGCAGCCGGCCGTTCGTGCCACCCGGTCCGCAGTACCGGGTGGCGCCGCCCCATCGCACATTGCTGCATGGCGTGGCCCCGGCCTGTACATCGAAACGGAGAACACGACGTGCGATTCTTCATCACGGGGACCTTGTTGGGCGTCCTCGCGTCCACCGCGCTCGCCGGGGAACACTACATCGAGATCTGGAATCCGCCGGAAGCGCGCACGCCCTCGGCGCATGCGAGCAATGCCGGCAAGAAGGCGCATCGCGGCACGAAGCACAAGCTCGCCTCCGCCGACAAGCTCACCACACGCAAGGTCGCCGAACCGGCCGTACGCGCCCCCGCGCCCACGCTGCCGGCCATGCCGGGCGTGCCCACGCGCACCACGCCTGGCAACGGGACCCTGCCGGAAATTCCGCCGCAAATCGGCCCCGACGGCAACGTACTCATGGTGTGAGCCTGCGCACGGCCGCATCGAGCAGCCGATAGCACGACATAGAGCGCGGGGCGAACCTGCCGCGATCCTGGCCTCGAACACCTCGAAGCGCCGCTCCTTTCCGTCTCCAGAAAAAAAACAGCCCCGTCACCGGAGAAGTGCGGGGCCGAATCCCATGTCAAGGAGATGTCATGGAGGAGACGGATTCATCTTAGCCATGGGCCGCCGCGCGTCCAACCAATGCTTTCGCATATGCATTTCGGGCCCGATGGCGCAGCGCAACGTAGCGCTGCCGGCATATGGTTAGAACAAAAAGTCGTTTCGCGCCACGCGGCACGCTCTCTAAGATGACCCTTTTCAGGTTTCGTGGCTGCGCGGCCGGATAACGCGCGAGCCAGGCCTCATCGCATTTCAGGGAGCCCCCTTGAGCCTTTCCGATTCGCAACGCCGCCCGCTCGTGGTGGGTATTGGCGGCACCACGCGCGCCGCTTCGTCGACCGAGCGCGCGCTCGCCTTCGCCCTGCGCGGCGCCGAAGAAGCCGGCGCGCGCACGCAACTGTTCGGCGGCACGTTCCTGCATACCCTGCCGCACTACGCGCCCGAAGACCCGGCCCGCACCGACGCTCAACTCGAGCTGATCGAAGCCGTGCGCGCCGCCGACGCCGTCATCATCGCGACGCCGGGCTATCACGGTGGCGTTTCCGGGCTCGTGAAAAACGCGCTCGACACGCTCGAAGAACTACGCGCCGACAACCGCCCGTACCTGGACGGCCGTGCCGTGGGGTGCATCGTCACGGCCTATGGCTGGCAGGCCGCGGGTTCCGTGCTGACCTCGTTGCGCTCGATCGTGCACGCGCTGCGCGGCTGGCCAACGCCGTTCGGCGCGGGCATCAACACACTCGAGACGCGCTTCGAGAGCGCGCAGCAGTGCTCCGACGCTAAGGTCGCCGAACAACTCGCCACGGTCGGCCGCCAGGCGGCGCAATTCGCACTCGCGTTTGGCGGCCAGGGCCAGCACGCGGCGTCGTTTGCGAGTGCCGCGAGCGCCGCGAACGGCGTTGGCGGCGCACAGGTCGCCAACGCACCGCGCACTGAAAAGCGCCTGAGCCTCGCAGTCTGACGCGCTAGCCGACCTTTCCGGCTTGCACACCCGCTCGTCGCCGCGCGCGCGGGGCGAGAAACGTTCCCTAACCCACATTGCCCGTGTCGCGTGGCGCGCATCGCGTGCGCCACCCCACAGACTGCGCATGCCGCCAGGTCCACATTGAAGCCGGATTCACCCCTCGCCTCATCCGGATCATTCTGCTGACTGTTCCAGGCCACACGTGATTTGCTTGCGACGAATGATTGGTTCCATCGACACACGACGGCCCGTACGCTGGTCCGTGTCGGCACAGTGGGTGGGCAGCAAAACGCACGCACCACCCAGAAAGAGAACCCGAGCAAATCAGCAGTAGATCAGCAGGAAGCGCGGCCATGAACACACCATTACGCTACAAAGGCTACGTCGTCGCCCCCAGCGCGCAGCAACTCCCAAACGGCCTTTTCGCCGCCAATCTCACCATTGGCACGCAGCCGGGCGCGCAGCATTCGTTCGACGAACTCGATTACTTCTTCGAAGAGAGACACGCACTCGCCTACGCCTGCCGCTGGGCGCGCATGTGGATCGACCAGCAGCGCCACTGCGCGTGAGCGCGCATGCTTCCTTACGCTTGTGACAGAATAGGAGTCATACCCCGTTCAACGTTAGATGCTCATGTCCGAAACCTTGACGCATCCGGACGAAGGCGCAGCCTTCATCTCCGAGCAGGACGCCGCGCTGCGGCGCTGGACTCACGCCAGGCCAGGGCCCATCAAGATCGGATCGGACGAACACTGCAAGATGTTCTGCCGGATGCTGCTCGACACCCACGATCCGTACCGCCCCGCCGTGCTCGACTGGCCAAAGCTCGAGCCCGACGCGCTCAGGCGCCTCACGTCGCTGCCGATCTGGGATATCGCGGTGCAGACCGAGGGCCGCGCCTCGATCCGCGTGCAGACTTATGCGCAAACCCTGAACGACCCGCTGCTGCGCGAAGCGATCGAAATGGACGCCGCCGAGGAGGCGCGCCACAAGGTCGTGCTCTCGCACCTCGTGCAGGCCTATGGCATCGAACTTGCGCCGGAACCCGCCTACCCGCCGCCCAAAAAGGCGGAGTGGGCGTGGATGTTCACCGGCTATAGCGAGTGCATCGACAGCTTCTTCGCGTTCGGCCTGTTTCGCTCGGCGCAGCGCTCAGGCTTTTTTCCGGCAGACCTCGTCGAAACCTTCGAGCCAGTGATCCAGGAAGAGGCGCGCCATATCCTCTTCTTCATCAACTGGGTGGCGTGGTATCGCAAGACCATGCCCTGGTGGCGCAGACCGTGGCACTCCGTGCGCGTAGCCGCGATCTGGTTCATGCTGGTGTGGGAACGGCTCGCTATCGCTCGAGGTATCGACGCAAATGGCCACGCTCGCGACTCGAACTTCCTGCCGGCGAACCGCGAGGTGCTGGGCGATTCGCTCGAACCGCGCGAGATGATCGAACTCTGCCTCGAGGAAAACGACGCGCGCATGAGCGGCTACGACGCGCGCCTGTTGCGGCCGACGCTCGTGCCCACACTCGCACGCTTCGCGCTGCGCCTCTTGAAGAAGTAGCGCCACAACGTCTTACGCGTTTGTGGCATGGCCGCATGGCCGCACGTGGAGAACGCTGCATGACCTGGACTGTCGACCAGCAACTGGAATTGAGCGCGACGCAAGCCGTCGAAGCCATCCAAGCCGGGCAACTGAAAGCCGCCGACTACGTCGCCACGCTGCTCGCGCGCGCGCAAGCGCTCTCCAACCTCAACGCGTTCACCGTGCTCGACGTGGAAGGCGCGCTCGCCGCCGCGCAACGCATCGACGCGCTAGGCGCAAGCGAGCGCGCGCGTCTGCCACTCGCGGGCCTGCCCGTGATCGTGAAGGACAACATCAATACCCGCGGTCTGCAAACCTCGGCGGGCACGCCCGCGCTCGAAGGCTTCCTGCCCGCGCGTCACGCGCCTTCGGTGCAGCGCCTCGTCGATGCCGGCGCGATCATACTCGGCAAAGCCAACATGCACGAGCTTGCGTTCGGCATCACCAGCACGAATCTTGCGCCACATGCGGGACCAGTACGCAACCCCTGGGACCCCGAACGAATTCCTGGCGGCTCGTCGGGTGGCACGGCGGCCGCCATTGCGGCGCGCATCGTGCCTGCCGGACTCGGCACCGACACCGGCGGCTCCACGCGCATTCCCGCCGCGCTGTGTGGCGTTGTCGGCTTGCGCCCGAGCGTGGGCGACGGCGGCACGCAACGCCGCTATCACGATCCGCAAGCCGTGGTGCCGATCAGCCATACACGCGACACGGTCGGGCCGATGGGGCGCACGGTAGCCGATGTCGCGCTGCTCGACGCCGTGATCACGGGGCACGGTCCGCTCTCGCCGGCCGCCGTGACGAATCTGCGCATTGGCCTGCCCGCGCCGCTGTGGGAAGGCCTCGAAGCCGCGCTCGAAGACGTGGCGCGCGCCGCGCTCGCGAAGCTCGAAGCTGCGGGCGTCACGCTCGTGCCCGTGGAAATGAGCGAGCTGCTCGCGCTGAACGACCGCGTGAGCTACGCGATCGCGCTACACGAGCCCATCGAGGATCTCGCCGCGTGGCTAGTTGCGAACCACGCGCCCGCGCAAACCGTGGCCGACGTCGCCGCGCGTATTGCGAGCCCCGACGTACGCGCGGCCTACGACGCCGTACTTGCCGACGCGCGCGGCGGCGACTACCACGCCGCGATGACGGTGTGGCGGCCGCGCCTGCAGCAGCTCTACGCGCAAACCTTCTCGGCCAGCGGCCTGGACGCGCTGCTCTTTCCCACGACGCGGCTCACCGCCGTGCCGATCGACGAGCTGAACGGTTCGTCTCGCGTGTCGATCGACGGCGCGGCGCCAATCGACGAGATGGAGGCATATCTGCGCAACACCGATCCCGCGAGCAACGCCGGCATCCCTGGGCTCGCGCTTCCTGCGGGCCTTGTCAACGCGCGCTTGCCAGTTGGGCTCGAACTCGACGGACCGGCCGGCGGCGACCGCAGGCTGCTCGCGATCGGTCTCGCGTTCGAAGCGATTCTCGGGACGCTGCCTGCGCCTGAGATTTGAGCGGACGACGCAACCTGCCAACGAAGCTGTGGCGCAACGCATTCTTGCATTGAAGAGACTGTCACAGGCATTGCGCTACACTGCGCGCTGCGTCGTCGCGCCGCGACGCGTCCAGGCTTCGCACCGCGGCGCGTTTGATCGAATGACTCCAGACACCTCGTGCCAATGCGATCCTTGCGCCTTGTCCCTTTCATGCGGATGTCCCGCGTTGCCATCGCCACGGCGGCGGTCGTTACGCTCGCCGCCACCGGCGCCTGCGTGCGCCTCTCCGCGGTCGACTCCGACGGTCTCTGGAAAGTCGTGGGCGGCCAGTGCGTGCCGAACATGCGCGACAAGGGCCAGCCCGGCCCCTGCACCACTGTCGACTTCCAGAAGCGCTATGCGGTGCTCAAGGACATCGCGGGCCGCGCGCAGTATCTCGTGATTCCCACCGACCGCGTGGCCGGCATCGAGAGCCCTGAGATTCTTTACGGCGGCGCACCCGAGTACTGGGTAGGCGCATGGGGAGCAGGACGCTTCGTGGAAGCGAAACTCGGCATGCCGCTCGCCGGCAACCAGCTCGGCCTGGAGATCAATTCCTCGGAACGCCGCACGCAGAATCAACTGCACATCCACGTCGATTGCATGCGCCCCGACATTACGAAAGCGCTCGCGCCGTATGCCGACATGGCGCCGGGCACGTGGCGGTGGACGACACTCGACGGCTCGCCCTACCGCGTCACGCGCGTGACCAGCCTCTCGAATCGCAACAATCCGTTTCGCGTGGTCGAGCGCGATCTCGGCCCGAAAGAAACCATGGCCGTGCAGACGATACTCGTGACGGGCGCAGGCCCCGATACACAGCGCGACGGCTGGCTCGTCGTGAATAGCGGGCTCGATGTCGATGGCGGAACGGGTACAGCGGAAGGCCTGCTCGACCATTCGTGCAGCCTCACGCAACAGAAAAGCGCCTCTCAATAGCACTTAGCTGGCGTCGTCCTCGCGCGCGACGCTCACTAACCAGCGCCGTATCACCTGCTCCTCTTCGGCCGTGAAGCCCACGGCCATGCGCGCCTCCAGCTTCTTCACACGCGCGCGGCACTGCCTGAGCAGCGTCTCGCCTCCATCGGTTACGTCGATCTGCTGAATGCGCCCATGCACCGCGTGCGGGCGACGCACAATCGCGCCGCCGCGCTCGAGATTCGCGACGATCACGCTCACCGTTTGCGGCGTGAGCGCCGCGAGCCTCGCTAGATCGGCGCCCGAAATGCCGGGGTAGGCGGCCAGCATGGTCAGCACGACGAATTGCGGCGGCGTTATGCCGAGATCGTCGAGCGCGCGTTCCATGCGCAAACGGTGGGCCGCACCCGCCTGGCGCAGCAAGTAGCCGAAATAGCCCGACTCGCCTCGCTTGCCCTCGCCGACCTCCGGAATGGCTGGCACGTGCTCCCCCCTCTTCATGGTCGGGTCTTTCTTCGCTGTCTTGCGCATAATGTCAGAGTTCGAATATTATGTTCGTGCTCTGATATTAACGGCCGAACTTCGCGAGGTCCAGTCATGTCCAGCGCTTCTACCCGTATTGCTTACGAAACCTTTGTGCGCGACGCCGCCCCCGTGGCCGCAGCACTCTCCGCCATGAGCAAAGCCGTCGACGCATCCGGGCTCGAAAAGTCGCTCACCGAGCTGCTGAAAATCCGCGCCTCGCAAATCAACGGCTGTGCCTTCTGCATTCAGTACCACCTCAATATTGCGCGCGAAAAAGCCGTGCCGCGCGTCAAACTCGATCTCGTGGCCGCATGGCACGAGGCGCCGGAATCCTTCAGCGAGCGCGAACGCGCTGCGCTGGCTTACACCGAGGCGCTGAGCGCGAAACTCCATGAAGGCGTGAGCGATGCGCTTTACGAAGACGTTGCGCGGCAATTTCCCGGCGAGCAAATGGCGTTCTTGACCGCCGCCGTGGCAAATATCAATGCGTGGAACCGCATTGCCGTGGCGCTGCGTTTTGCGCCGCCGGTGCGCGACGAAGCAGCCTGATAGCACGCTGAGGAAAGGAAAGGTAAGGATTGCGCGAGATTCTTACCTGAACTCTTTCCTCCAATTACAAAGCCGCCCCCTGCAGTGAAAGACGACATACGATTGCGCCGACTGAGTGGCCTGACCAGCCGTCTCGGTCGGGCATCGACCATATCGCACATTCACCGGGGGGTTAAACATGTCGATAAGCGCGTTATCCAACTCAAACTCGCTGTATTCAACCTGGGCGGCTTACCAGGCGGACGGGCAAACCACGAGCAACAGCCAGATGTCGGGCATGCCCATGGTTTCGGATGCCTCGTCGGACTCGAACAACGTCAATCCGCTGGCTGCCGCCATCGCCTCGGCGCTCTCGGCGCTCGGCTTCACCACAGACAGCACGGCCAGTACGTCCGCGAGCACCACCAGTTCCGATTCATCGTCGAGCTCCACCGACTCGACGTCGAGCACGTCGGCCACTTCGCCCGACGCACTTGCCGCCGCGCTTCAGCAATTCCTCGGCGCGCTTTTCCAGGCCGCCGCGCAACAAAGCGGCGTCACCGCGACGGGCACGGACGACAGCAGCGACAGCAGCACGGTTTCGTCGGCAAGCGCTACGTCTGCGACGACCGCGGCTTCGAGTTCCAGCATGTCGTCCACGTCGAGCGATTCGAGCGACGCGAGCAGTGCGGCAGCGATGATGCCGCCGCCTCCACCGCCTCCGCCCTCGTCGGCGGGCGGCTACGGAAGCGATCTCGCCTCGGCAATCTCGAATCTCGCTCAGTCGCTATCGTCGGCTTCGAGCAGCGCGTCCTCCGATTCGAGCACGGCGAGCAATTCATCGAGCAGCAGTAGTTCGGATAGCGAATTGACGTCTGACTTCCAGAACCTCCTGACGGCCATGGGCGCATCGTCGAGCAGTTCCTCCAGCGACACGACGTCCGAGCTTCAGCAATTCCTCACGACGCTCGCGAGCAACCTGCAACAGCAGGGCTCGGGCGCCGCGAGCGGCCTGTTCGTGAGCACGACGGCCTGACCCAATCCGTCCACAAGCGCCCGCTTTTTAAGCGTTGGCACGTTTGCGCGCCGGTCCGCGAGGGCTCGGCGCGCGCTTTTTTGTGGTGGCGTATCAGTTGTGAGTGACAGGGAAGCTGAGCTGCACGAGCAGGCCGCCCTCTGGATGGTTATCGACGTCGCAATGGCCGCCGCTGTCGCGCGCAAGCCGCGCGACGATGGCCAGCCCGAGGCCGCAGTGGCCTTCGCCGCCGCGCGCCGCATTCAGGCGTACGAATGGCCTCATGGCAGCCGGAATCCGCTCACGCTCGATACCGGCGCCGTGATCGCGCACGCGTATCCGGCACGATCCGTTTTCGATCGCCGTTGAGATTTCGACCGGCGGTGCGCCATACTCGAGCGCGTTGTCGACCAGATTTGTGACGAGCCGGTCCAGCGTGACCTGCGGCAGCTTGAATCGAGGACCAGCCCGCAAATCGAGCACGAACAGCGGCCTGTCTCCGCCCTCGATTTCATCAGGATTGCCAAACTGGCTTTGCAGAAAGCCGTCGACGCTCAACAGCCTGCCCGCATCGGGCGACTGTTGCGCGAACTCGAGAAACTGCTGGACGATGTGGGTGAGCGAATCGACGTCGCGCAGCATGCCATTGCGCTCCGACTCCTCGGCCATCAGGGTCGCGCGCAGCTTCAGCCGTGTAAGCGGTGTCTTCAGATCGTGCGCAATGCCACTCAGCATCACCACGCGGTCGTCTTCGGCCTCGTTCACGCAGCGCATCATGTCGTTGAACGACGCACTCACGTCGCGCAGTTCGCGTGGCCCCTTGCCTTCGAGCGGCGCAATGCGCTCCCCCGTGCCGAATCGGCGCGCCGCGTGCGCGAGACTCGCAAGTGGTTTCTGGATCTGCCAGGCAGCAAGGAACGACAGCGTGAGCGCGGCCAGCAGCATCGAAATCCCTTCGATGACAAAACGCGGCGGCGGCGGAATATCGACAGGCACGACGACCCAGGTCGTGCTGCCCGGAAAGCGCACCCACAGTTGCGGCGGCCGTGCATCGTCCACGGCGAACTGCGTGCCGGGCGGCAATTGCTCACGCAGATGGCGCGTCAGATCGACTAGCGGCCGGCGCGTCGGTTCGTGCAGATGAACGTCCTTGGGCACGTTCCACACCGGCACGCGGTGCACACGCAGCACGTCGCTCAGGTCGCCGTCCTTCGGCGGCTCGAGAGAGCCGCCCAGGTGCACCGGGGGCGGCAGCGTGCCGCCCCCGACGTGCTCCTCGCTAGCCACGCGCAGGGCGAGCAGAACGCCGCGCGCGAAACCATCGACTTCATGGCGCGGCGGCTGGCGGGCAAGCAGCAAAAACCAGCCGAGCTGCATGGAAAGCAGAACGGCCGCCGAGAGCAACGCCATGCGCCCGAACAGCGTATTCAACGGACTTCTCACTGAATTGCTGCGCCGTGCGCCTCCGAATAATTCGCCGGATCCGGCACGAATACATAGCCCTTGCCGCGCACCGTCTGGATGTGGCGCGGATTCGACGGATCAGCCTCGATCACGCGGCGCAGGCGCCATATCGGCACGTCGAGGCTGCGTTCGTGAAACTCGCGCTCGTCGCGGTGCACGATATCGTGGATCAGCGTACGCGAAAGCACTTTGTAGGGATGCGTGGCGAATACCTTCAGCAACGCGAATTCGCTTTCCCTCAGGGGGATTTGCGTGCCGCCGCAGGAGAGCGTGCGCATCGTGAAGTCGAGCTCGAAGTCGCCGAACCGGTAGCGCCGGCGCGCTTCTGGCGCGCTGGCGGTGGACGGGCCGCGCCGACGCAGAATGTTCTGGATGCGCACGAGCAGTTCGTGCGGATCGAAGGGCTTCGGCAAATAGTCGTCCGCGCCCAGCGAGAGCCCGCGAATGCGGTCGCTCACCGCGCCACGCGCCGTGACGAAAATGACGGGAATGTCGTCGCCGGCCGCGCGCAAGGCGGCGATGGCCTCGAGACCGTCGGTCTCGGGCATCATGATGTCCAGCACCACAATGGACGGACGTTCGCGCTCGAGGCGGCGCTGGAGGTGGACGCCGTCGTGCAGCACGGCCGTATCGAAGTTATGCGAGCGCAAAAAGCGGCTCAGCAGATCGCGCACGACGGGATCGTCGTCGACAATGAGGACGCTGGGATTCATGCCGCGATTTTAAAGCAGTGGGGCGGGCGGAACCTTCCAGCGTTTCTTACCATTCCTTTCCTTGCACCACCCTTGAAAAAGGGCAGAATCATCGGATCGCGCCCAATCAATATGAAATCTTGCTATGGAGCCGGTACGTTCTCACAGATCGTTCAATTCTCCTATGCAATAGGGCAGTCCTTCAAAGCGCGAGTTCCTGCGCGCCTGGAGCCGCCTGATTCGGTATCGAATCGGTTGCCCACGCACCCAGTTGCGCGGCGCCAACGCGCTCGCGCAGCCACGCGCCGAAGGTCTCCCGCAACTCCGCATGCCGCAGGGCGAAATCAACGGTCGCCTGAACATAGCCGAGCTTGGTTCCGCAATCATAGCGCTTGCCAACGAAATGGTAGGCCAGCACCTGCTCTCCCTCGCGCATTGAATGAATTGCGGGCGTCAGTTGAATCTCGCCATTCAAGTCTGGCTTCACCGCACGCAAATGCTCGAAGATACTTGGCATAAGCACATAACGTCCGGCAACCCCGAAGCTCGATGGCGCCAGTTCAGGCGATGGCTTCTCAATGATGCGACTGACGTTGATGACCCGTTCGTCCCAATGGCGGCCATCGATCACGCCGTGAGTCGTGGACTCCCACGATTCGAACTCCTCCACAGCGAGAACAGAGGAATCGTAGTGGCTGAATATATGCACCATCTGCGCGAGAACCGGGGGCGTTCCATCGAGCAGATCGTCAGCGAGCACGATTGCAAACGGCTCGTCGCCAATCAGCTTTTCCGCGCAGAGTATGGCGTGGCCGAGGCCAAGAGGCTCGGCTTGCCGAACGTAGATGCACTCGACGTTGGCCGGCTTGATGTTCTGCACGAGCTCGACGAGATTGTGCTTGCCTCGCGCCCTCAGTCGATGTTCGACCTCGTAGGATTTGTCGAAATGATCCTCGATGACACGCTTTCCGCGGCCCGTGACGAATATCAGTTCCGTAATGCCTGCGGCTATGGCTTCTTCAACAGCATATTGAATGAGCGGCTTGTCGATGACCGGCAGCATCTCCTTCGGGCTCGCCTTCGTTGCCGGCAGAAAGCTCGTATCGATTCCCGCCACCGGGAACACAGCTTTACGAACACCAAGCATGTTGACCTCACCTGTCTGGTAGAGGAGCGTGACGACCATGGCGAAGGGTGTGGGATTTGCATTCCGACCCCGGATCTCCCCATGAGGCGAATCAGCTCGGCGACAGGTTCCCAGGTTCGGCCGGAAAGGTCTGCCGAAAAGCCAAACTCCATGATCGCACTGTTTATGCGCGAAGTGCGCGTCAATGAAGACGGCCACAGGCTGCACACGCTGGGCACGCCATTCCTGCGCCGCGCGGCGATTACATGGCATGTAATTGGCGGACCGCGCCTTCGCTTCTACTCTTCGGCTATCGCGTCGCCAATCCGGTGGCGCTCAACACCCAGGAGTCAGCATGTCCACCTATCCTCAACACACGATCGAGTCCGCACCCGAGCAATCGCAACCCGTGCTCCAGCAACTGCAGCAGACGTTCGGCATGATCCCGAACCTCGCGGCGAAGATGGCCACCTCGCCAGTGCTGATCAGCAGCTTCCTGAGCGTCTTCCAGCGCGTCCACTCGAGCAGCCTGACCGAGCCGCAGATCCAGACGCTGCTGCTGACCAACGCGGTCACGAATGCAGCCGAATGGCCCGTTGCGTTTCATACGGCGTTAGCCTTGAAGGAAGGCGTAAGTCGCGCCGATGTCGAAGCGATGCGCCACGGCCGCTTGCCCGCCGATGCGCAACTGGCTGCCTTGTCGACGCTTGCGCGTTCGCTGATCGAAAAGCGCGGCCGCATTTCCGGCGAAAACCAACAGCGCTTTCTCGATGCAGGGTTCAGCGCCGAACAGACGCTGGAGGTCATCGCGGCGGTCGCCGCATCGGCCATCACGAACTACACCGCGAGCGTGACACACCCGGCACTCGAAGCGCAGTTCGAGCAATTCGCCTGGCGTGCGAACGCGGCGTGAGTCCGCTATCGTTGCTTACTTCAACCACGGAGAACCGATGAACCCCACGCGCCCCGACCAACACGCGCCGCAAAGCGAACTAGGCACCCTGTTGCGCTATTGGCGGGATGCGCGTGGCGTGAGTCAACTCGATTTGTCGCTGGATGCGGGGATCTCCCAGCGGCAGATCAGCTTTATCGAAAGCGGGCGCAGCGTGCCGGGCCGTGACACGCTGCTAACCCTTGCACAGACACTCGATGTGCCGCTGCGCGAGCGCAACGCCCTGCTGCTCGCGGCTGGATACGCGCCCGTTTATTCGGAAGCCGCCTGGAACGCGCAGGAAATGCAGCACGTCGTGCGCGCGCTGGAGCGCGTCATTCGCCAGCACGATCCGTTTCCGGCCATCGTCATGGACCGGCACTGGAACGTGCTGATGACCAACGACGCCGCACCGCGCTTCTTCGGCCACTTCATCGACATGGCGGCGCGCGCAGGCCGGCGCAACATGCTGCATTTGATGTTCGATCCTCAGGGCATGCGCCCGTTCCTCGCGGACTGGGAGAACGTTTCGCGAAGCCTGCTGCAGCGTGTCTATCGCGAAGCAGTCGGCCACGTGATTGACGATGAAACACGCACGCTTCTCGACGAATTGCTTGCGTACCCCGGCGTGCCGGGCGACTGGAAAGCGCATCACGGATCGACTGGCACGCCGTCCATGCCGGTAATTCCGCTGAGTTTCGTCAGCGACGGCAGCGTGCTTCGCTATTTTTCGATGGTGACGAGCGTGGGTACGCCGCAAAACGTCGCGGCCCAGGAATTGCGCCTCGAATGCATGTTCCCCGCCGACGACGCCACCGAAGCGCGACATCGGGAACTGCTTGCGGCGCATGCGAAGGAACGCTGAGCGTTTCCTGGCCGCAACCGAAAAAAAGGGCGCTCCGCCACAGCAGAGCGCCCCAGGGCAAAACTCTCACGTTGTTCTCCGGCTACAGGGAAGCCGGGAGGAACTCATCGGCCCTACAAGTCAAAGCTCTTCAAGCATCTTCAAGCGGCTTCGAGCACGAGCAATTGCGCGCCGTCCGCCACCTGATCGCCTACACCGTACAATACTTCGGTTACCTTACCAGCCGACGGCGCGCCGATCGTGTGCTCCATCTTCATCGCCTCCATGACGATGAGCGGCGCGCCTTTCTCGACCACGGTGCCCGGCTCCACCAGCACGGCGATTACCTTGCCCGGCATGGGCGCGGTCAGGCGGCCCTCGCTGTGCTCCGCGTCGGCAGCATGCGCGAGCAGGTTCTGCCACTCGAACGCCATTGCCATGCCGAGGCAGAACACATGAAACACGTCGCCGTCGATGAAGACGCGACCCGTCACGTGCTTGTCGCCGATGGTCGCGCCGTATTCGTCCGCGCCCTCGCCGCGCCACCACGTGTAGCGCGCTTCGTGCCCCGCATAGGCCAGCGTTTCCTCGCCGCCATCATGCGTATGCGTCACCGCAAACGCAGTATCGCTTTCGACATCACGCCAGGAAAGCGATTGCGTGAAGCCGCTATTCAGGCGCCAATGCGAAAGCGACTGCCACGGGGACGCACCATGCGCTGCGCCACCCTCACGGCCAAGCAGCGCCGCACACGCGAGCGCAAGCGCTTCGCGAACCGGCTTGTGCTGCGGCGAGAACAACGCGTCGTGGTTACGCTCGATCAGACCCGTGTCGAGATCGGCGCTCGCAAACGGCTCACAGGTCACGAGCCGGTGCAGGAACTCGACGTTCGTATGCGGCCCCACCACCTCGCACGCTTCGAGCGCACGCTCCATGCGTGAGAGCGCGTCCTCGCGCGTCGCTCCATGCACGATCAGCTTGGCGATCATCGGATCGTAGAACGGCGTAATGGTGTCGCCTTCGCGCACGCCGCTGTCGATGCGCACGCTCGCCCGCTGGCCTGCGTCGCCGAGCCGGAACTCGACGCCCTCGGGCATGCGCAGATGCTTGAGCGTGCCCGTGGAGGGCAGGAAGCCGCGCGCCGGGTTTTCCGCGTAAATGCGCGCTTCGAGTGCATGGCCCGTAATCGAAAGCTGCGACTGCTCGAGCGGCAGCGGTTCGCCCGCGGCCACACGCAATTGCCATTCAACGAGGTCGAGGCCAGTGATCATTTCCGTCACCGGATGTTCGACCTGCAGGCGCGTGTTCATCTCCATGAAGTAGAAGTCGGCGCCCGTCATGATGAATTCGACGGTACCCGCGCCCTCGTATTGCACCGCACGCGCGGCGGCCACGGCCGCCTCGCCCATGGCGCGGCGCACATTGTCTGCCAGGCCCGGCGCGGGCGCTTCTTCGAGTACTTTCTGGTGACGGCGCTGCACCGAGCAATCGCGGTCGAACAGATAAACCGCGCCGCCATGCTTGTCGGCAAACACCTGGACTTCGACGTGGCGCGGCCGCGTGAGGTACTTCTCGATCAGCACGCGGTCGTTACCGAAGCTGCTGGCCGCCTCGCGCTTGCACGAAGCGAGCGCCGCCGCGAAATCTTCGCTGCGCTCAACCACGCGCATACCTTTGCCGCCGCCGCCCGCGCTCGCCTTGAGCAGTACCGGGTAGCCCATTGCATCGGCTTCGCGCTGCAAGAGCGCGGGGTCCTGATCGTCGCCGTGATAGCCCGGCACGAGCGGCACGGACGCCGCATGCATCAGCGCCTTCGCGGCCGCCTTCGAGCCCATGGCGGCAATCGCCCCGACAGGCGGCCCGATGAAGACGATACCCGCTGCCTCGCACGCATGGGCGAAGTCTTCGTTCTCCGAAAGAAATCCGTAGCCGGGGTGAATGGCTTGCGCACCCGTGGCGCGTGCGGCTTCGATAATGCGCTCGAAGCGCAGATAGCTTTGCGCAGCGGCCGCTTCGCCGATATGCACGGCTTCGTCGCAGGCCGCGACGTGCTTGGAATTCGCGTCGGCGTCCGAATACACGGCCACGCTCTTCACGCCGAGCCGCCTGCACGTAGCCGCAACCCGGCATGCAATTTCGCCGCGGTTGGCGATCAGGATTTTGTTGAACATGTGCTGTCCTCGCTTCGTTTCCTGCTTCTTGCCTTATTGATCGCGCCAGCGTGGCGTGCGCTTTTCGAGGAACGACGACACGCCGTCGCGCCCCTCTTCGCTCGCACGAATACGCGCGATGCGAACGGCGGTGTCTTCGATCAAAGCGTTGTCGATCGTTTGGCCCGCGACGTCCTGCACGAGCTGCTTGCACTCGCGCACGGCGTTCGGGCTGTTCGCGCAGAGCGTTTCCGCAATGCGTTGCACGGTCGCGTCGAGTGCTTGCGCACTCACCGCTTCGCTCACGAGGCCAAGCCGCTGCGCGGTCGCGCAGTCGAAGGCTTCGGCGGTGACGAAGTAGCGGCGCGAGGCCTGCTCGCCGAGCGCGCGGATCACGTAAGGCGCGATCGTGGCGGGCATGAGACCGAGGCGCGCTTCGGAAAGGCAGAAGTGCGCGGTTTCCACGGCCACCACGATATCCGCCGCGCAAACGAGGCCCATGCCGCCCGCATAGGCGTCGCCATGCACGCGTGCGACGACCGGCTTCGGGCAGCGATAGACAGCCGAGAGCATCTGCGCGAGACGCATCGCGTCGGCGCGATTCTCCTCGTCGGAATAGCCGGCCATCTTGCGCATCCAGTTCAGGTCCGCGCCTGCGCAAAAGGCCTTGCCATTGCCGGCGAGCACGATCGCCCGCACGTCGTCGTGCGCGCCGAGCGCCGTGAAAGCAGCCGTGACGTCCGCGATCATCGTTTCGTTGAACGCATTGCGTACGTCCGGGCGATTGAGCGTGACAGTCGCCACGTGCCCGACGATGTCTACAGTGAGCGTTTCGTATTGCATTGTCAGTTCCTCAATGCATCACATGCGGAACACGCCGAAGCGCGTCTCTTCGATCGGCGCGTTCATCGTGGCGGAAAGGCCAAGGCCGAGCACATCGCGCGTTTGCGCCGGGTCGATCACACCGTCGTCCCACAGGCGTGCGCTCGCGTAGTACGGATGGCCCTGCACCTCGTATTGATCGCGGATCGGCTGCTTGAATGCATTTTCTTCTTCGGCGCTCCACGTGCCGCCCTTTGCTTCAATGCCGTCGCGGCGCACCGTGGCGAGCACGGATGCGGCCTGCTCGCCGCCCATTACCGAAATGCGCGCGTTCGGCCACATCCACAGGAAGCGCGGCGAATACGCGCGGCCGCACATGCCGTAATTACCCGCGCCGAACGAGCCGCCAATGATGACCGTGAATTTCGGCACTTTTGCCGTGGCTACCGCCGTCACCATCTTCGCGCCGTTGCGCGCAATGCCCTCGTTCTCGTACTTGCGGCCCACCATGAAGCCCGTGATGTTCTGCAGGAACACCAGCGGAATCTTGCGCTGGCAGCACAGCTCGATGAAGTGCGTGCCCTTCAACGCCGATTCGGAGAACAAAATGCCGTTGTTCGCGATGATGCCGACCGGGTGGCCCCAGATGTGCGCGAAGCCGGTCACGAGCGTGGTGCCGTAGCGCGCCTTGAATTCGTCGAAGGCCGAGTCGTCGACGATGCGGGCGATCACCTCGCGCACGTCGAAAGGCTTGCGCGTATCCACGGGAATCACGCCGTAAAGGCTTTTCGCGTCGAAGCGCGGCGGCAGCGGTTCGCGCAGCACCACGGGCGGCGTTTTCGTGCGGTTCAGATTGCCGACGATCGAACGCGCAATGGCCAGCGCATGGGCGTCGTTCTGCGCGAGATGGTCGACCACGCCGGAAAGACGCGTGTGGACGTCGCCGCCGCCCAGGTCCTCGGCGCTCACTTCCTCGCCCGTCGCCGCTTTCACGAGCGGCGGCCCGCCCAGGAAAATCGTGCCCTGGTTCTTCACGATGATCGACTCGTCGCTCATCGCCGGCACATACGCGCCGCCAGCCGTGCACGAACCCATCACCACGGCGATCTGCGGAATGCCCTGCGAAGAAAGATTCGCCTGGTTGTAGAAGATGCGGCCGAAGTGATCGCGGTCCGGAAACACCTCGTCCTGGTTCGGCAGGTTGGCGCCGCCCGAATCGACGAGATACACGCACGGCAAGTTGTTTTCCTGCGCGATTTCCTGCGCGCGCACGTGCTTTTTCACCGTGACCGGATAGTACGTGCCGCCCTTCACCGTGGCGTCATTACAGACGATCACGCATTCCTGGCCTGCAATGCGGCCAATGCCCGTGATGATGCCCGCGCCCGGCGCGTCGTCGTTGTACATGCCGTAGGCCGCGAGCTGCGAGAGCTCCAGAAACGGCGTGCCCGGATCGAGCAGTTGTGCAATGCGATCGCGCGGCAGCAGCTTGCCGCGCGAAAGGTGCTTGTCGCGCGCGGCCTCGCCGCCGCCCAGCGAAAGCTTCTGGATCTTCTCGCGCAGGTCCGCGACGAGCACCTCAAGTGCCGCGGTATTAGCCTTGAAGTCTTCCGAGCGCGGATTGAGCTTCGATTCGATGACCGGCATCCTGTTCTCCCTCAATCACTTAGGATTACATCGTTTCCGCGAACAGTTCGCGGCCGATCAACATGCGGCGAATTTCGCTCGTGCCCGCGCCGATTTCGTAAAGCTTCGCGTCACGCCAGAGACGCCCCACCGGATACTCATTGATATAGCCATTGCCGCCGAGAATCTGAATGGCCTCGCCCGCCATCCACGTGGCCTTTTCTGCGGTGTAGAGAATCACGCCCGCGCAGTCCTTGCGCACCTGGCGCACGTGGTCCTTTCCGAGCGTGTCGAGCTGGCGGCCCACTGCGTAGAGATAAGCGCGGCACGCCTGGTACGTCGTGTAGAGATCGGCGACCTTGCCCTGAATGAGCTGGAACTCGCCGATAGCCTGACCGAACTGCTTGCGATCGTGGATGTACGGCACGACGGCGTCCATGACCGCGGCCATGATGCCCGTGGGGCCGCCCGCGAGCACGGCGCGCTCGTAGTCGAGGCCGCTCATCAGCACCTTCACGCCGCCGTTGAGTTGGCCAAGGATGTTCTCTTCGGGCACTTCCACATCCTGGAACACCAGTTCGCCCGTATGCGAGCCGCGCATGCCGAGCTTGTCGAGCTTCTGCGCGACCGAAAAGCCCTTCATGCCCTTCTCGACAATGAACGCCGTCATGCCACGCGAACCCGCTTCAGGATCGGTTTTCGCGTAGACGACCAGCGTGTCGCAATCCGGGCCGTTGGTGATCCACATCTTCGTGCCGTTGAGCACGTAGCGCTCACCCTTCTTTTCCGCGCGCAGCTTCATGCTCACGACGTCCGAGCCCGCGTTCGGTTCGCTCATGGCGAGCGCGCCGATGTGCTCGCCGGAAACGAGCTTCGGCAGGTATTTGCGCTTTTGCGCTTCAGTGCCGTTGCGATGGATCTGGTTCACGCACAGGTTCGAATGCGCGCCGTATGAAAGGCCGACCGAGGCGGACGCGCGCGAGATTTCCTCCATCGCGACCATGTGCGCCGTGTAGCCCATGTTTGCGCCGCCGTATTCCTCCGAGACCGTCATGCCGAGCACGCCCAGGTCGCCGAACTTGCGCCAGAGGTCCATCGGGAACTGGTCGGTGCGGTCGATCTCGCCCGCGCGCGGCGCGATTTCCTTCGCGGCGAAGTTAGCGATGCTGTCGCGCAGCATTTCGACTTCTTCGCCTAGCGGGAACTGCAAACCGGGTACGTTGCTCATGTGTGTCTCCAGAGAATCTCGATCCGGGCGGTGCTTCGCCCCATGGACGCACATTTCACGCCACATTTACGTTAACGTCAATAGGTATTTTTGAGTGACACTCAAGTTCTCGTGCCGATGAATTTTCCTTGTCCAGTGGCGATTCTTTCGTAGATAATGAATTCCACCCTGACGTAAATTGAATCAAACTCAACATGGAAGCCGTCGCCCAGAAAGCCGTCCTGCCCGCGTCGCGCCGCCAGCCGGCGGGCCGCAAGTCTCAGCAGCGCGTGCGGGAAATCCTCCAGGCGGGGCGCGAAGTGTTCTCGGAAAAAGGGTACGCACGCGCCACTACGGCCGAGATCGCCCAGCGCCTGGGTGTGTCCGAGGCGACGGTGTTCAGCTACTTCCGGGGCAAACGGGAGTTGTGCGCGCGCGTGATCGGCGACTGGTATGACGAATCGATCGCGGCGATCGAAGGCGGCCTGCCGCGCGACGGCACCGTGCGCCAGCAGTTTGCATTCATCGTGCGCATGCATCTGCAGTTGATGCTGGAGAGCGGCACCGGTATCTGCGAACTGGTGCTCTCGGAGGGCCGCACACGGCACCACGATCTGAGCGAAGCGCTCACGGAAATGCAACGCCGCTACACGGCGCCGCTCATGCGCGTGCTGGCGCGCGGCCAGGAAAGCGGGCAAATCCGCAACGACCTCTCGCTGCGGTTGCTGCGTTCGCTGGTATTCGGCCCCATGGAGCACGTGCTGTGGGACGCGACGCTCGCCAACCGCCGCACGGACATCGACGCCACGGCCGACCGACTCGTGGACGCGCTCTGGTCGGCCCTGCAGCCGCCCAACCTCGAGCTCGCCGCGCTCGCGCAGTTCAGCCAGGACGTGGGCGAAGCCGTGCGCCGGCTCGAGCGCGAACGCGCCGCGCGCTAGCCGGCGCGCCCTCGCCAGCGATCAAACTGCCGCCTCCTCGGCCACGCGCGCGCATAGCGAAGCGGGGTCGAGCAGCATCAGCGTGCCCTTGCCCGGCAGTTCCACGGCTTCGCGCATGTCGTTGTGCACGCGCACGCCTTCGCTGCGCGTGAATGCCTGCGGCATGCTGAGCTGCGCCGAGCCGGTCAGCGTGACGATATCCTCGACTGAATCGACAAGCAGTCCGTATTTTTCGCGCTCGTATTCGACGATGAGCACCTTTGCGCGCGTGAGATCCTCATACGGCGGCATGCCGTACATCGCGCGCACGTCGATCACGGTCACGAGCACGCCGCGCAAGTTCAGCATGCCGCGCACGACGCCGGGCAGCCCCGGCGTACGCATGATGTCGTCGCGATAGTCGATCACCTCGCGCAACTGGGCGATGCGCACGCCGATCAACTGGCCGATGCGGAACGTAACGAGCGTTTGCCGCGTGCCTGCGCCGCGCTTTTGCGCCGCCTGCGCTAGTACGTTTCGATACAGATCGCGATGACCCGCTGCGAGCGCCACGACGCGTTCGTTGGCAAAGAGGGCGTCTGCGTTCATGAGCAGTACACCCGGGCGGTCCTCTGCCGCCAGATAGCCTGCGAACAACGAGCGCTGCGCATTGCCGCCATAGGCCGGCATGGGCAGCATGTCTTCTTCGCGGTACGCTACGATGCTCGCCACTTCGTCCACCAGCATGCCGAAATGCAGATCGTTGCGATGAAGCACGACAATGCGCTGCTCGTCGACGCTCGCTTGCGCGCCGCTCGCGCGCGCGAAGCCCAGGAGCGCGCTGAAATCGAGCACTGGAATCGTCGCGCCGCGCAGGTTCAGCATACCGATGCAAACCTCGTTAGCCAGCGGCGACTGCTGCAAGGCCGGCACGCGGATGATTTCCTGGATCGCGTCCATCGGCAGCGCGAGCGCCGTGGCGCCCACCTTGAACGACACATTCTGGCGGCGTTGCCCCTGCTGCGCCCGCCGCTCGGCCGCGCGCGGCGCCGATTGCGCCAGTTGCGGCATGTCGCGCAAGCTAAGCAGCACGGCAGGCGCGAGCACCTGCAGAATGCGCTCGCCGTCGTCGAGCTTGAGCACCGCGCCAATCGCCATGGGCGGGCTGCCCTCGGGCACGTCGAGCGTAATGACCTGCTCGCGCGGCACGCGCAGAATTTCGCCCGTCGCGTCGAACAGCAGCCCCACGCGTACGCCGCCAGATTCGACAATGGCGACTTTGCGCGCAGCGCTCGTGCTCTCTGCGTTCAGACGCAGCAACTGCCGCAGATCGACCACGGGAATCAGCGTGCCGCGCAGGTTGAAGAGCCCGAGCAGATACGGTGGCGCAAGCGGGATCGCAGTCAGCGTCTCGGGCGGGTTGACGACCTCCTGCAAGGCGGCCACCGGCAGCGCCAGTTCCGTGCCCGCCAGATGGAACGATCCGTACAGCTCGACGTTCGGGCGGGCTGCAAGCGTGCGTACACTCATCGAATGACTCCTTGCTCCGGCAACTGCGAAGGCATAACAGAAGACTGCGGCTCGAGTGAGCGCGAGAAGTGGCGCACGGCGTAGTGATGGTGCTCGCAGTCGATGGTCAACTGGCGTCCGCAATCACCGCCCACGTCGACGTGCACGAGCTTCAGTCGCGCATCGGCCAGCATCTGGCGCGCGATGCGAACGTTTAGCTCTCCGATCGGTTCGTGGATCGTCGTGCGATGGTGCATCATGTTTGCGCCGCCCGCGAGCACGGCCTCGATATCGCCTTCGCGGGCCTCGTCCGCGTGCATCATGGCGAGCAGCTTCGGCAAGGCCTGGATCACGTACTTCGCGCCGTTGCCGGCCTGCGGAGCGCCTGCGGCCTGCGCGCCACCCGTGGGCTCGGGCAGCAGACAATGCGCGAGCCCGTAGGTCGCACGCGAGCGCCACAGAAGCCCGATGCCCACACAGGACCCCAGTGTCGCGCGCAGGATCTTCGCGTCCTCGCCGCTGCTCACGGCGATCTCACACATTCGCACCTGCACGTCACGCTGGATGCTCATGTTCCCGTTCCTCGTTGCGATAAATGAGCGGCTGCTCGAAGGCGAACCCCGCTGCGACCCGGCTCAGCGATTCGGACTCGCCCACGATCAGCACGGCGCCCGGCCGCATCGCCCGCCGAACGTTGGCGAGCACGGCCTTCTGGCCTTCGAGATCGAAATAGATCAGGACGTTGCGCAACAGGACCAGATCGAACTGGCCGAGATCGCGCGGCACGTCATAGAGGTTGTGACGGCGAAAGCTCACGTGCGCCCGCAAGGCCTCGTTCACGCTGATCGCCGCCGCGTCGCTGCGGAAATACCGCTGCACGAGTTCCGGCCGCTGTAGACGCAAGCTCTCCATGTTCCGGCCGACATAGGTTCCCGCGCGTGCGTTCGCAAGAATGCCGTCCGAGATATCGGTGCCGACGATCGCATAGCGCAGCGAGGGATGCAGCAGGCGGAACTCCTCGCAGAGCATGGCCGTCGTCCACGCCTCCTCGCCGCTTGACGCCGCCGCCGACCAGACGCGCAGGGGCTCGCCCGTTCGCTTCGCGGCCCAGCGCGGCAGGAATTCGCTCGCCAGATACTGCCAGATGCGCGGCGTGCGAAAGAACGACGTTTCGTTCGTCGTGACAAGATCGATGAAGTCGCGCACCTCGTCCGTGCTGTGGTCGAGCACGCGCAGATAGTCGCCATAGTCGGGTAGCCCGAGCGTCATAATGCGACGGCGCAAGCGGCCCTTGAGCATGGTCCACTTGCGTTCGTTCATCGCGATGCCGGTATGCCGGCGCACCTGCTCGAACAGCGCGTTACGCACCGACAGTTCGGTATCCTGATCGATATCCACTGCAACCTCCAGACTTCACACCACGAAGCGCGCCACCGTCGTATCGAGACCAAGCGCGCCGCCCTTGAGCGACGCCGCCGCGCGCGCGATCGTGTCGCACGCGCCCGCCGACTTCTCGGTTTCCTCGGCCACCTGCTGGATTGCCGCGCTCACCTCGCGCGCCGCAATGAGCTGCTCGTCCGCGCCACATGAGATTTCCGAAATGGCCTGCGTCGTGCGGCTCACGCCGGCCACGATCTTCTCGAACGCCTCGCCTGCCTGCTTCGAGATTTCGCTGCCCTGCGCAACGCGTTTCACCGACTCGTTGATGAGCTTCGAGATTTCCTTCGTCGCTTGCGAAGAGCGTTCCGCCAGCTTGCGCACTTCGTCGGCGACCACGGAGAAACCGAGGCCGTGCTCGCCCGCACGCGCCGCCTCGATCGCCGCGTTGAACGCGAGCAGATTGGTCTGGCTTGCGATCTCGCCAATGACTTTGATGATCTCGCCGATATCCTCCGACGAGCGGTTGATCAGCTCCATGGCCTCGATCGATCGCGTCACGGCCTTCGCGCCGCGCTCCGCTTCCTGTTGCGTGTCCTTGGCGAGCTGGTCCGCGCCGCGCGAGTTGTCGGCGATCGAGTTGATGGACGCCGTGAGTTCCTCGATCGACGCGTTCATTTCCTCGACCGTCGCACCGAGCAGTTGCGCGCCACTCGCCACGGTGTCCGCGCGCGCTGCAATGTCCTGCGATGAGTCCTTGAAGGTGCCCGCCGATTCGACCACCTTGCCGATCACGCTCGCGAGGTCGCTCATCATGCCCTTGATGCCGGCAGCCAGCCGGTCGATAGGGTCCTCGCCGTGCACCTCGACGTCGCCCGTCAGGTCGCCGGCGGCCGCGCGGCTCACCACGCCGAGCAGCTTCTCGACCTTGCGCTGATCGTCTTGCGCGCGGCGCTGCACGCTCTCTTCGAGTTCGACCTGGGCGGTCACGTCGTTGGCGAACTTGACGACCTTGTAGAGCCGGCCATTCACGTCGAAGATCGGGTTATAGGTCGCCTGGATCCACACCACGCGGCCGCCACGGGCGATGCGCTTGTAACGTCCCGCGTCGAACTCGCCGCGATTGAGCTTGGCCCAGAACTCGCGATAGTCGGGGCTGGCCGCGTACGCCTCCTCGCAGAACAAACGGTGGTGCTTGCCGAGAATTTCTTCGAGGCGATAGCCGAGTGTGTCGAGGAAGTTCTGGTTTGCGTGCAGCACGATGCCGCCCGTATCGAACTCGATCACGGCCTGTGCCTTGTCGATGGCGCGCAGGCGCCCTTCGTATTCAGCGTGCTGCTGCTTGGCGGCGGTGATATCGGTCGCGAACTTGATGACCTTGTAGGGCCGGCCGTTTTCGTCGATCACCGGGTTGTACGACGCGTTGATCCAGATCTCGCGGCCGCCGCGCCCCACGCGCCGGTATTCGCCGCGGTCGAACTCGCCACGGCCAAGCCGTTCCCAGAACTGGCGGTAAGCCTCGGTATGCACATAATCAGGATCACAGAACATCCGGTGATGTTTGCCGCGCACTTCTTCGAGCGTATAGCCGAGCGTCGCGAGGAAATTCTCGTTGGCGTGAAGAATGGTGCCTTGAAGGTCGAATTCGATGACTGCCTGAACACGATTTAGCGCCGCATTGACTGCGCTTAATTCGCGTAATTCGATCTGACGATCCGGTGTCGATTGTTCCATCATCCTGCCCTCGTATTGGTTTCGCTTTCGATGCAAATCGGATTGCGGCGTGCCGCCGTCAGGTTCGGGCGATTTCTCTCGGATTTTTTGTGGCGCTCGTGGCGCGTAGATGCTGCATCTCTTACCCGTGCATTAACGGCTCACTATTTGGTTAACTTGACCAGGGGTTTGCGCTAAGGCAAACGTTTTCGTTCGGGACTCCATTAGCCATTGCGTGATGTCTTTTCCCTTGAGACACGGGTATTTCAATCCGCATCTTCATTTAATGAAAAATTGGCAATTGAAATGCCATTTCATGCAATAAGTAGTGAAAACGTTTTAGGTCTTTCTTATTCAGTTATTTAGCAATAAAAAAGGCGCACTTTACAGTGCGCTTTCGTTTCTAACGTCGCCGCGTGCAACTAGCGATTCACATATGCCACATAGGGATGCCACATAGGGACCCGTTTTCGCGGTCTAGTGGCGCGGCCGCGCGTTGGATCGCTCGAAACGGACGATCCGCGAATACCTCGACGCGAAAGGCGGCCACGCGGGGAAATAGCTGTCGAGCAGCTTTTCGATTTGTTGAGGTCAGAGGGAGCCGTCCATGTGCGCAATGGGCGGAAGCGGCAAACGCATCGATATCCAATTGTTACAGCCGGGCGGCACACGCTCGCCCCCCACTACGCGCATTTGTGTGAAACATGGCCCGCGAAGCAAGCCGTTGCGCGCCGTTTGCGCTCCGGCCGGCCTTCGCGCCCCACAAACCCGGCACCGCCTGTAACAACTCGAAAAATCGGCGCAACTCGCGTAATTGCATTGATTCTGCCAATGTCATAGCGTTCGATAATTGGCTGGCGCGCGCCGTTGCCCCAGCCTGCCCGTTTCTGGAGATCGTGTGTGAGAAGGTCGAAATTGTTTCTCGGAGCCGCTGCGGCCGCGCTTATTGGCGTATGCGGCGTAGCACAGGCGGCGCACGTCGGCGTGTATGTCGGCGCTGGCGTGCCGTATTACTACCCGGTCGCGCCCGTACCGTACTACTACGGGCCGCCAGCCGTCATCGTCGCGCCGCCACCGACTCAGGCGCCCGACTACATCGAGCAGGGGCAGGCCGGCGCCCCCGCGATGGACCCGCAGCAGGGGCCCGTCAACGCCCCGCCCGGCGATGCAGGGGGCGACCAGCAGGCAAGCGCCGACACCTGGTATTACTGCGACGAGTCGAGAACCTACTATCCCTATGTAAAGCAATGCTCGTCGGGCTGGCGCGCGGTTCCCGCCCAGCCGGCGCCTTCGAATTGAACACCTTGACGATATCGAGCCGCAAATGAAATACACGTATCTCGCGCTACTCGCCACAGCGGGGCTGCTGAGCGCATGCGCCGTGACGCCCACGGGGCCGAGCGTGATGGCCCTGCCTGGCACGGGCAAAACCTTCGACCAGTTCCGCGTCGACGACGCGAATTGCCGCCAGTTCGCCTTCCAGCAGGTGGGCGGCGTCACCACGAACCAGGCGGCGACCGGCGCAGGCCTCGGCAGCGCCGTGGTGGGCACGGCGCTCGGCGCTGCCGCAGGCGCCGCGTTCGGCGGCGGCCAGGGCGCGGCCATCGGTGCGGGCGCGGGCCTGCTTGCGGGCAGTGCGGTCGGCATGGGCAACGCCCAGGGCTCCGCGTATGACGTGCAGCGCCGCTACGACTACGCTTATCTGCAATGCATGTACGCCACCGGCAACCGCATACCGGCGCCCGGCAACATGACGACATCGCAACCCCAGCAGTTCCAGGCGCCGCAGCAGCAATTCCAGACAGCGCCGCAACCGCACTATTTGCCGCCGCCCCCGCCGGGGTCGGCGCCTCCGCCGCCAAGCGGTTATTGAAGCGGATATCGTCCGCATAAAGAAGAACGCGAGGCCTGGCGCATGCGCCAGGCCCCGCGTTTTGCTTTGGATGCCGAATATTTTGCTTTGGATGCCGAATCGCCTGAATCAGTGCGCGTCGAGCTCGAGCGCCTTGCCGTTCCAGACCACACGGTGCATTTCACCCGATTGCGGGTCGATGAGCGTCATCTGCTGCGCGGCGTGCACGGGATCGGGTTTCGCATCGCCCTCCGTGCCAGACCTCGATTCGAGCAGCGGCTGCAACACGGGCGCAAGCGACTTCAGCAGTTGCACGGACAGCGCGCTCGTGAACGTGTAACGCGCCGCATACGGCTCATGCACCCATGCCGTGAGCGTGCCGTAGAAGCGGTTGCCGATCACGAACACGAAGGTCGCGCTGCGGTTCACCTTGCGCGATTCGATCAGCCGCGCGCCCGGCGCGTACACGTTGAAGCGCTGGTCGCCGGTGCCGGTCTTGCCGTAGACCGGCAGCGTCTTGCCGTCGGGGAGTGTCATGCCGTCGGCGAGGCGCTTGGCCGTGCCGCCCTCCACCACCGACGTCAGCAACTCGCGCACCACTTGCGAAATCTCAGGCGAAACCAGTGGCTGCGGCGGCGTGGACGCATGAACGAAGTGCGTCTCGTAGGGCGTGCCGCGCGCGAAGTCGAGCGACTCGAAGCTATGCGTCGGCAGCTTTTCTCCATTGCTCGATATGAGGCCGATGAGTTGCGCGAGCGCCGCGGGCCGGTCGCCCGACGCGCCGATCGCCGCGCCATACGAAGGCGTGATGCTGTCGAACGGATAACCGACCGCGCGCCAGGACTTGCCGATCGCTTCATACGCGCGCAGCTCGATCATGTGGCGAATGCGCCGGTTCTGGGTGGCGTGATATTTCGTCTTGAAGAGCCACGAGTAGGTATAGAGCCGCGTGTCGCGACTCGCCTGCTGAACCTGCGCGAGCGTCGCATCTGGGTGCGCGTGCAAGTAATTCAGCAACCACAGTTCGAGCGGATGAATGCCCGCAATATAGCCACGGTCGTTGAGGTTGAATTTGTCGATTGCGTACTTGTCGTAGTAGTGCGCGAGGTCTTCGTCGTCGAGCCACTGGAACTTCGTGTTCTTTAGTTGCGCGCGCATCTGTGCGTCGAACCACGGCAGTTGGCCATCGGGCTTCACGCTGCGCAGCACGGTCGCAATGCGCGCCGGACCTTTGCGCGTGTGCTGCAGCAAGATCGCCAGCGCTTCGTCGTTGCTCTTGCCCGCGTAGCGCGTGTAGAAGCGCTTCATGTAGACCTGGCTCTCACCATCGGCAAACTGCGTGAGAAAACGCGTGCGCACGGCCGGGTCATCGAGCCACTGCGCGGGCGGCCCCGAAGTCTGGATCATCTCGTAGTGAACGATGTCGCGCATGAGCCGCACGAACACCAGATTCACCGAATGCTGGAACGCGCGGTGCACCGTGAGAATTTGCGCATTGTCGCTCGACTCGAAATTGTTGAAGCTCTGCGCGCCGCCGCCGGTGTAGAACGTCTCGCCCGGGCTGGCCGAGTACTTGCGCTCCACGGCCGCCTCCAGCATGGAATGCAGCGAGCGGTCGGACGTCTTCGAAAGATAGTCGATCGCCCAGCGCGTGAGCGCGTCGCTCGGATCGACTTGCGGCAGCATCGCGCGCAACGACTTCGCGTCATCGTCCGCGTACCGCGCGTGCAGCGCGCTCACGATCTGCAGATACGTCACGAGCGTGCGTAGCTTCGCAGTCGAACCCAGATTCAGGCGCGCGCCCGAATTGATGTCGAACGGCTGGTTCACGCTGTCCGTTTGCACGCGCACGAGGTTCTCGCCGTTGCTGCGCTCGAACAGCGTGAAGCTATACGCGATCTTCGAAGGATCGTCGGAGGGGCGCAGCATCTCGAAGCCGACCAGACCCGCCTCGCGCGCGCCGTCCTTCGTCGCGGCATCGGCGAGGCGGTCGCCCACGGCCTGCTGCACGCTATCGACGAGCGTGGCCGTGGCGGTGAGATCGAGGCGGTCGAGGTCGTAAAGCGTCTTCAGTCCGAGCGCCTGCATGAGCTGGGTGCGCAGCGTCAGCACCGCCTTGCGCTCCACGAATGAAACCGGCGCGCGCTGGGACGGCTTCGAGCGGTCGAGCGTGAGTTGCGTGGCGAGCGCCGCGTCGCGCAACGCGGGCGTAATCACGCCGCCGGCGCCGAGCAGGCGGATGTAGCTATCGGTCAGTTTCGCGAGTGCGTCGTTGTTCTTTTGCAGGAAGTACGAAGGCGCGCGCTGGGCAATCAGCAGCGAGAGCACCTGGCGGAACGCCAGCGCCTGCGCGTCGAGCGTCTCGGGCGTAAGCGGCGCGCGCAGGATCCGGTTGACGTCGCGGAAGTCGCGACCATACCAGGCGGCAAGCCCGTCGCCGAGACCGTTGACTTCGCCCACACCCGCCTTGGCGGAGAGCGGCACCGAATTCAGGTAGTGCACGAGAATCTGCTGGCGCGCAGGCATGGTCTGCGGGCCGTCCAGGTAGGCGCGCAGCGAAGCGGACGCGATCTGGCGCAGCTTCTCCGGCGGCGTGGCGGTGCGCCCACCCGACGAGTGCCGGAACTTCTCGATCTGCGTGGCGAGCGTGCTGCCGCCCGGCGTTTGCTGATGCCGGTTCACGAGGCGCGCACCCTGGTCGACGAGCGCGCGGCTAAAGCGCCCCCAGTCGATGGCCGGGTTGCGGTTCGGCTGGTCCGGGGCCAGCAGGTATTTGTCTTCGATGAAAAGGAGCGAATCGCGCACCACGGGCGGCACGGCGTCGAAATTCTCGTAAGCGCGCTGCGGATAACGCGTATGGAAGAGCGTCGCACCCGACGCGTCGCGCAGCACAATCCCAGCCTGATCCTTTTCTTCGAAGGGCAGGAAAAGCCCCTCGTCGGCCACGGCGATCATGCGATCTGAATCGCGCGCCTGCGCCGCGATCGCGAAACCGCGTTCCGCAAGCCGGTTCTCGAAGATGGGCAATTGCGCATAACCGAGCCGCACGTCGTACGGGCCGTTCGTAGTGGGAAAACGGATGCTGTGGCTCGGTCCGTTCTCGACCGTAAAGCCTATGTCGCGCGTGAGTTCGGAGAGGTAGCGCGCCTGCAGGCGTGACGTATCGATTTCGATCTGTACGATGCGCGCGATGATGACGAGGGCGGCCAGAAACGCGACGACGAATCCCCACTTGACCCACCTGAACAGTGAGCCTGCGCCAGCGGCGCGAAAAGGAAAGCGTACCGATGGGCGGTTCATGCGTATTCTCCTGACGTCACGTCAGATTTCCAGACGGCACCCCTCAGATAGTCTATCTCTCTCCGCAAGTTCTTGCGTGCCGGTATGTAGGCCTCCGCACGCACGTCGCACTGTTGCAACACCTATGCCCGGCGCGTGACAGTTTTGCGGCATTTTGCGCCGTCCCCGTGGCACGGGAGATGCTCCCGATATAATGATTGGCTATTTCGTTGGATACCGAGATATATGAAAAAGCTTGCCGTGCCCCTTGCCCTTTCGCTCACGCTAGGCGCGTGCGCGTGGTTTCAGAGCAACCCGGACGCGGGTCAGCCGGTCATCGATTCCACAACCAACCGGTCGGTCCAGGACGTGATCTCGTGCCTGACCGTGGAAGCCCAGCGTCACGGCGCCAGCTTCACCACCTCGCCGCTGCCGCAAGGCCAGATGCTCGAGTTCGGCGACTCGAACGTCATCAAGGTTCGCACCGACAATGGCGCGACGACCTACCGCTATTACGCCGGCAAACGCCACGCCTCGAACCTGTGGATCGAGGGTGCGAGCAAAACCTGCGCACCTTGAACATTTGACGGGCGGCTTTCGTTGCCGCAGCCGCGATGTGTGCGTATTGAAAGCGTTTTCGTGCCTTTTCGTGCAGCTTCGCGCCCTTCTATTACAGCCTTTTACATTCATGGGCGCCGTGTAGCGCGATGACACATTTTCGCCAGGCGTTTTAAGAATCGCTTAAGTCTTCGTGCGCATCATCGCTTCACCCCGAAGAAACGAACGTAGAAACGAACCCAGCAGGAGGTTCCGTGAAACAGCAAGATCCGCAGATCCACGCGGCGAGTCAGATCAATAGCGAGTCAACGCCCGGCGCGAAGCCCGCTCGCCGCACCTTGTTGCGCCGGTTGCTGAGCCACCACGAGCTTGCGACCCTCCTGTTGCTGCTGCATGCGCCGATCGACGCGCATGCCAAACCGGAGATTCCCATGCTCAAGGAAGCCGGCCTCGTCGAGCAGGTGCAGGACGCCGCCGGTGACGCACGCATTCGCCTGACGACGGAAGGCAACGCGGTGCTGCAAGGACTCGGCCTCGCGCGCTGAGGTTACCGCGCGCAACAATCGAGGCAACGCATTCAAAAAAAGACGGCGGCACGCGATGCGTGCCGCCGTCTTTTTATCAACCACCTAATCCCCGCGCTTCGCCTCAAGCCGACTCGCACTCCGCGCCTTCGGTGGCGAGCGCCTCATTGTCGTCCTGCAAGCGCAGCAGCCGGTAACCGCTCTTGTACACCGGCTGGAGCCGAAAGCCGTTCGGCGTCTCGATCTCCAGCAACAGGCGCAGTCGCGACACGTGGCTGTCGATCGTGCGGGTCAACGTATGCAACTCGCGCCCCCACACCATCGCGTAAATGTGATCGCGCGAGAGCACGCGTCCGATGTTCGAAAAAAACAGCGCGGCGAGCCGGTATTGCGTAGTCGAGAGCAGCACGGGCTTGCCGTGCACGCTGACAGCCTGACACCGCATGTCGAAGTGATAGGGGCCAGCGTCGATCGTCATGTTCTCGTAACGGTC
The DNA here is from genome assembly GCF_904848665.1 of Paraburkholderia hiiakae. Taxonomy (GTDB): domain Bacteria; phylum Pseudomonadota; class Gammaproteobacteria; order Burkholderiales; family Burkholderiaceae; genus Paraburkholderia; species Paraburkholderia hiiakae. The sequence goes on along the minus strand of NZ_CAJHCQ010000009.1, from coordinate 153,093 downwards.
GGGAAACGCGCGGCGCAGAAGCGCGTTCACGCGCGCGCGCAGCACCGAGGGGCACACGGGCAGGCCCACATAGTCGTCCGCGCCGACCGAAAACGCGCGCACCACGCTCTCGTCGGACGCGTCCTCCGAGACGAACAGCACCGGAATCTGACTACCGTTCACCGCCCGCAACGTCCTCAGCAGCTCCGCGCCGGCGACCTGCGAGCCCTGCCAGTCGAGCACGAGCATGTCGACGGTCGATGCGGCCAGCGTCCTCGCAAGCGTCAGCGCGTCGCCGAACGGAACGCAGGCGTGACCGCACTGCGTCAGCACGCGCTCGAGTTGCTGGCGATGGTCAGCGTCGCGCTGAAAAATCGCGATGCGCATGTTGGGTCCTTAATGGATCGAATAGTGAAGCGGGCAATTTTGTGGATATGTGCAAAATCTGCCCATCGGACGAGTCTGAAATCCAATCTGCTTCTTCGTTTTCCCACAGCGACGCATGCGCGCTCTGCCGCACGCGCGCCAGGCCCGCATCTGGCGGCTTGCAAGGTTCCTGTAGAATTCGCGGCTGGCCTGAACTCGTCGGCACGTCCGCCCACCCGCGCGGACGCGCTGTTGCCGTGCCCCACCCTTGCGCCCGCTTATCCGACGACCGCCGCCCCCGCGCCACGCGCGCACCAGGCAAATTCGGCCATCATGGACGTCCACACGCGTTCTTCACGCGCTACATAAAACGTCGTACATAACAACACCCTGGTTTTTCGGAAATGCAAGCAACAGACATTGGCGTGCGCACGCCTGCCGCTGCGCGCGCGCTCACCCGCAGTGACTACAAGACGCTCGGGCTCGCCGCACTGGGTGGCGCCCTCGAGTTCTACGACTTCATCATCTTCGTTTTCTTCGCGCCGGCTATCGGCCAGTTGTTCTTCCCCGCAACGATTCCCGACTGGCTGCGCCAACTGCAGACTTTCGGCATCTTCGCGGCGGGCTACCTCGCGCGGCCGCTCGGCGGCATCGTCATGGCGCACTTCGGTGATCTGCTCGGCCGCAAGCGCATGTTCACGCTCTCCGTCCTGCTGATGGCGCTCCCCACGCTCGCCATGGGCTGCCTGCCCACCTTTGCTTCGATCGGCGTGCTCGCGCCCGTGCTGCTGCTCGCGCTGCGGGTGCTGCAAGGCGCAGCCGTGGGCGGCGAGGTGCCGGGCGCGTGGGTGTTCGTTTCCGAGCACGTGCCGCGCCGCCATATTGGCTATGCGTGCGGCACGCTCACGGCGGGTCTCACGTTCGGCATCCTGCTCGGCTCGTTGATCGCCGCGGCCGTCAATCATCACTACACGCCGAGCGACATCGCCGCGTATGCCTGGCGCATTCCGTTCCTGATTGGCGGGCTGTTCGGCATGTTCTCGGTGTATCTGCGCCAGTGGCTGCACGAAACGCCCGTGTTCGCGGAGATGAAGGCGCGCAAGTCGCTCGCCGACGAAATTCCGCTCAAGGCCGTGCTGCGCGACCACGGCCGCGCCGTGATCATCTCGATGCTGCTCACGTGGATGCTTTCGGCCGCCATCGTCGTCGTGATCCTCATGACGCCGCCGCTGCTGCAGAAGCAGTTCCATCTCGACGCCACCACGTCGCTGCTCGCGAACTGCCTGGCGACGCTCTTCCTGACGGTGGGCTGCGTGAGCGCGGGCGCGCTCGCGGACCGCTTCGGTGCGCGCCGCGTGCTGGCGATCGGCGGCATGGCGCTCGCGATCGCGTACTACGTGCTGTTCCGCCAGATCGCCGTGGACACTTCGATGCTCATGCCGCTCTATGCGCTCTGCGGGCTGCTGGTCGGCACGATCGGCGCGGTGCCGTATGTGATGGTGAACGCGTTCCCGCCCGTGGTGCGTTTCTCGGGCATCTCGTTCTCGTACAACGTGGCGTACGCCGTGTTCGGCGGCCTCACGCCGATCGTCGTCGCACTGCTGATGAAGTCCGCACCGCTCGCGCCCACCTACTATGTGGCCACGATTTGCGTGCTCGGCGCGATCACGACGCTGTTCTTCAAGGACACGCACCGGGAGCAGTAAGTGCGCCTCAATGCGTTCTGACTGCACACTGGACGCCCGCCTCTGGTCCGGCACCATTTTGCCGGCGGTTTCGACGATTCACCTCGCGCTGAAACGTCGAAGCCGGCGAGCGTCCTACCATGGGCGCATGAATACCTCACACCCCACCCCCCTCCATTTCACGCCCGCGCTCACGCGTATCGTCGCAACCGTGAGCATTGGGTTCGTCGTCACGCAGCTCGACGTCACCATCGTCAATATCGCGCTCGCGCGTGTCGCTTCCGATCTGCATGCGAACGTCGCGGGCCTGCAATGGATCGTCGACGCCTACACGCTCGCCTTCGCGGTACTGATGCTCTCGGGCGGCGTGCTCGGCGACCGCTACGGCGCGCGCCGCCTCTACGCGGCCGGTCTCGTCGTGTTCGCGTTCGCCTCGCTGGCCTGCGGGCTCGCGGCCAATCCGGTCATGCTGGTCGCCGCCCGCGCGGTGCAGGGTGCGGGCGCGGCGGCCATGCTGCCCAACTCGCTCGCGCTGCTCAATGAAGCGTGCCGCCACGACCGCGGGCTCAGGGCACGCGCCGTGGGCTTCTGGACCGCGGCGGGCGCCATCTCGATCGCCGCCGGCCCGGTGGCGGGCGGCCTGCTGATCGCGGCGTTCGGCTGGCGCAGCATTTTCCTCGTCAACTTGCCGCTGTGCGCAGCCGGCCTTTGGGCCACGCTCGCGTGGATTCCCAAGCCACGCCGCCATGCGCACGATTCCAAAGCTGCCGGCGCGCCCGCCAAGCGTAGCCTCGACGTGCGCGGCCAGTTACTCGCCATCGTGGCGCTCACGGCTTTTACAGGCGCCGTGATCGAATGGCGGCCGCTCGGCTTCGTGCACTGGGCGGTGGCGGGCGGCTTTGCGCTCGCGCTCGTGTCGGGATTTGCGTTCGTCTCGCTCGAAGCGCGCACACGCGACCCCATGGTGCCGCTCGCGATGCTGCGCAACCGCACGTTCAGCGCGGCGGTACTGTTCGGTATCTGCGTGAATCTCACGTACTACGGCACCGTGTTCGTGCTCGCGCTTTACCTCCAGCATGCGCGGGGCGAAACGCCGTTGCAGGCAGGCCTCGCGTTCATCCCGCTCACCGGCGGGTTCCTGCTCTCGAACATCGTGAGCGGCCATGTGGTGGCGCACTACGGCACGCGCCGGCCGATGATCGTCGGCGCGCTGATCGCGGGTGCGGGCTACGCGCTGCTGATCGGCGTGGACGCCTCGACGCCGCTCGCCTTCGTGCTGCTCGCCTTCCTGCTGATTCCCTCGGGCATGGGCCTCGCCGTGCCGGCGATGACGACGGCCGTGCTCTCCTCGGTCGAGCCGGCGCGCGCGGGCACGGCCTCGGCGCTGCTCAATACGGCGCGTCAGGCAGGCGGTGCGGTGGGAGTGGCGGCGTTCGGTGCGCTCGCAGGCGGCGCGGGCGCGGCGCAGGTGGTGGCCGGCTTGCGTGCGGAAACCGCGGTCTCGACGGCGCTCCTGCTCACGGCGGCCGGGCTCGCGTGGTTCGTGAAAACCGATCCGGCCCATGCGGGCGCGCGCCGAGCCGCGCCAGCGCGAATGAACGAATCGGAATCGCGCTGATGCAATGGCGAACGGTGGTGGCCAACTGCGGTGGCGATCTGCGGCGCCAAACTGCGGTGCCAAACTACAGCGACGCCTCCTGGATCGCGCCGGAGTCGATCGCGCGGGCGATCAAGCCATCGTTCTGCGCCTTGCGGATGGCGTGAGCAATCAGCTGGGCGGGCTCTTCGAGCTCTGCCTTGAGCACGCCGAGGAGCCCGGTGGCGTCGAGGATCACCAGCGTCTTCGCGGTATCCGCGTAGCTGATGAACACGCGCCGCGTGCCGTCTTCCGCAAGACTCGCGCAAAGCTGCTCGGTCTTGCCTGCCACGTTGAAGTCGAAGTTCTGTATCAAGGCCTGCTCCCTTTACACCCGGTTGCCCGGTGGTTGTGATTCGACACTCGCGCCTCGCCACGCGAAGGCGTCAGCCTCGCAGGCCGCCGCCGCGCGGCGCGCGCATACCATCAACGGAAGCACGTCCCGCGCCCGTCACGGTCAGCAGCAGGAAACCGCCCGCGATCGCCACGTTCTTCCAGAAGTGAATGACTGCGTCTTGCTGCGCCGCGGCCTGGGTCACGTTCCAGAAGTCATGGCCAAGTATCGCCGTGGCGATAGCGTACACGGCCAGCAGGAAGGCAACCGCACGTGTGCGCACGCCCAGCACGAGCGCAATGCCGCCGAGCAGTTCGACCGCGGTTGCCACGATCGCGCCATACGAGGCATACGGCACGCCCTTCGAGTGCAGGTAGCCGACGAACCCCGCGTATCCCAACAGCTTCATGGCACCGCCCCAGAGAAACAAAATGGCGAGCGCGATGCGCGCGATGAAGATGATGAAAGAATCGGCGGGACGGGTCATGGAGGGCTCCGGTATGCAATATCGGAATGACCGCGACGCGCACGGTCAGTTCCCTCGAATTGATGCGGGAATGGCAGACGAGGCGGTACGCGCAACCGCGCAGCATCAGCCGGAGCGAAACAAACTAATCCGGAATTGATTCGGAATGCTACAGAATTTACCTGACGGCTAATGCGGCGATCCGCTCGCGATGCAAACACTCAATCGCGCAAACCGCCGCGGCGCTGGCACGCTCAATGCTTGTGATGCATGCCGTGCGGCCGATGCGCGTCGAGCCAGCGCGTCAGGCGCGCCTCGAGCGCGCCTCTGCTGCGGCGCGACACGGCCCACATGGCCGCGCACACCAGTAGCATGACGCCTGGTCCGAGCAGATAAGCAGCAACGGTTTCCCTCATGGCTGTCTCCTCAACGCGACGCCACAGTACGTGAGATTTTTCATTCTAGGCGATAGCGCGGCACACGGTAAACGTCGTCCACGAATGCAGCAGGGTCATCAACCCAAGGTTTTCATATATTCGTTGTCGGCAGCGACAGACCGTTTCTTTACCTCATACGTAATCGCTTCGCCCACGCGTTTCGCTAGAATCGGCGGCATGAACACACTCGCCTCCATTCTCCCCGCCGCGCCGTCCGGCACGGTGCGCCGCAGCGTCGGCGAAATGCTGCGCGACTGGCGCACGCGCCGGCGCATGAGCCAACTCCTGCTCGCCACCGAAGCCGAGATTTCGACGCGCCATTTGAGCTTCGTCGAGTCCGGCCGCGCGCTGCCGAGCCGAGAGATGGTCATGCATCTCGCGGAGCAACTCGATGTTCCGCTGCGCGAGCGCAACGCGCTGCTGGTGGCGGCGGGCTACGCGCCGCTCTATCGCGAGCGCGCGCTCGACGACCCGCAGCTCGCCGCCGCGCGCGAGGCGGTCGATCTCGTGCTGCGTGGGCACGAGCCCTATCCCGCCGTCGCCGTGGACCGCCACTGGAATATCGTCGCGACGAACGGCGCGCTCGCGCCGCTCATCGGCGACGCATCGCCCGCGCTGCTCGCCGCGCCCATCAATGCGCTCCGGCTTTCGCTGCATCCCGAGGGCATGGCGCCGCGCATCGTCAACTGGCACGCGTGGCGCGCGCATCTGCTTACGCGCCTGCAACGTCAGATCGATGCGAGCGCCGACCCCGCGCTCGCCGCGCTGCACGAAGAACTCGCGTCGTATCCCACGCCGCCGGGTGTTGCGAACGCGAGCGCCGAGCCGATCGCACATCACATTGCCGTGCCGCTGCGCGTGCGCACGGTGCTTGGCGAACTGGCGTTCTACAGCACGACCACCGTGTTCGGCACACCGGTCGACATCACGCTTTCCGAGCTGGCAATCGAAGCGTTCTTTCCCGCCGATCCGCAAACGGCACAGGTATTACGCGATCAAGCGCGTTGAATCAGGTCTGACTCGTGAAACGCGCGGGAATAACAATGCAGATTCATGCGCACGCAACAATCACGCAATTTGACGCACAGCGACGTATTACCGCAGCGTACTCTCATCTAATTACAAAAAATAAGTCGTCTTTTTTCACTTTTATTTACGACTCGCTTCCAGCTCGATAACGCAATCGAGAAAAGGCCACGCGCCGATCAATCGAACGATTCATCCATGAAATCAGGGGCTTTCCTTCACTGAAAGGAAAGCTTTAGAACATGAATCGTTTTCAAACATACTCAAAGCCAACGTGCGTTTCGCATAGTCGACATTTCGTCATTTATTCGACAAATATTACGAGAAGTCGATATGTCCGTGCAAATACGACGAAATAGATTACATTCATCCCCTTTACATCTTCTTGTCCCTACTCTTAAATACGGGTGTCCCCGACGCACACAAAAGCTGGAGATGTTATGAGCCATTTTCTGGATCGTCTGCGTTACTTCACTGCGACACGAACACAATTCGCGGACGGTCACGGCGCCGTCACAGACGAAGACCGAAAATGGGAGGAGGCGTACCGTACACGCTGGCAGCACGACAAAATCGTGCGCTCCACACACGGTGTGAATTGCACGGGCTCATGCTCGTGGAAGATTTATGTGAAGGGCGGCATTGTCGCGTGGGAAACGCAGCAAACCGACTATCCGCGCACGCGCCCCGACATGCCCAACCACGAACCGCGCGGCTGCTCGCGCGGTGCATCGTATTCGTGGTATCTCTACAGCGCCAATCGCCTCAAGTACCCGCTCGTGCGCAGCGCGCTCGTGAAGCTGTGGCGCGAGAAGCGCCGCACGCTCGAGCCCGTCGCCGCGTGGGCCGCCATTGTCGACGACGATGCCGCGCGCAAAAGTTATCAAACGCGGCGCGGTCTTGGCGGCTTCGTGCGGGCAGAGTGGAGCGAAGTGCTCGAAATCGCGGCCGCCGCGAACGTGCACACCATCAAGCGTCACGGCCCCGACCGCGTGATCGGCTTCTCGCCCATTCCCGCGATGTCGATGGTGTCGTACGCAGCGGGATCGCGCTATCTCTCGCTCATCGGTGGCGTGTGCCTCTCGTTCTACGACTGGTACTGCGACCTGCCGCCCGCCTCGCCGCAAACGTGGGGCGAGCAGACCGACGTGCCCGAGTCCGCCGACTGGTACAACTCGTCGTTTATCGTGATGTGGGGGTCGAACGTACCGCAAACGCGCACGCCCGACGCGCACTTCATGGTGGAAGCGCGCTATCGCGGCGCGAAGATCGTTTCGATTTTCCCCGACTACGCCGAAGGCGCGAAGTTCGGCGACATCTGGCTGCATCCCAAGCAAGGCACCGACGCGGCGCTCGCGCTCGCCATGGGCCACGTGATCCTCAAGGAGTATCACCTCGCCGGAAAGAGCGCCTATTTCGCCGACTATTGCAGCCGTTTCACCGACATGTCCTGTCTCGTCACGCTCGTCGAGCGCGATGGTCAGTACGTGCCCGACCGCTATCTGCGCGCGTCCGACTTCGACGGCGCACTCGCGCAGGACAACAACCCCGAGTGGAAGACCGTGGTGATCGACAGCGCGACGAACGCGTTCGCGGTGCCGCTCGGCTCGGTGGGCTTTCACTGGGGCCAGCAGGAAGGCGCCGATCGCGGCAAGTGGAACCTGCGCGAGGAAAGTGTCAGTGGCGACCCGCTCAAGCCCGCGCTCTCGCTCGTTGAAAAGCACGACGATGTGGTGGACGTGCTGTTCCCCTACTTCGGCAACGTCGCGCATCCGCATTTCCCGCACACCTCGCATGGGCCGGTGCTGAGCCGCCGCATTGGCGTGCGGCGCGTGGCGACGCCTGCCGGCGAGCGGCTCGTGGCTACGGTCTACGATCTCTTCGTGGCGAACTACGGGCTCGACCAGGGCCTGGGCGGCAAGGACCTCGCGCGTAGCTACGACGATGATGTGCCCTACACGCCCGCCTGGCAGGAAGCGATCACGGGCGTGAAGCGCGCCGACGTCATCAACGTCGCGCGCCAGTTCGCCGAGAACGCCGACAAAACCGAAGGCCGCTCGATGGTCATCATCGGCGCAGGCATCAATCACTGGTTCCACATGGACATGGCGTACCGCGCCATCATCAACATGCTCGTGATGTGCGGCTGCGTCGGCAAGTCCGGTGGCGGCTGGTCGCATTACGTGGGCCAGGAGAAGCTGCGGCCGCAAACGGGCTGGACCGCGCTCGCGTTCGCGCTCGACTGGAACCGGCCGCCGCGGCAGATGAATGCCACATCGTTCTTCTACGCGCACACCGACCAGTGGCGCTACGACCCGATGAACCCCACGGACTTGCTTTCGCCGCTCGCGAACAAGGCCGACTATCACGGCGCGCCGATCGACTACAACGTGCGCGCCGAGCGTATGGGCTGGCTGCCTTCCGCCCCGCAGCTCGCGGGCAATCCGCTGAAGCTCGGCCGCTCGCTCGAAGACCCCACGAAAGCCGGCGTCGAAGTCGCGCGCCGCCTGAAAGACGGCAGCCTCAAGCTCGCCTGCGAGGACCCGGACAATCCGGCCGTATTCCCGCGCAACCTCTTCGTATGGCGCTCGAACCTGCTCGGTTCGTCGGGCAAGGGGCACGAGTACTTCCTCAAGCATCTGCTTGGCACAACGAACGGTGTGCAGGGTGAAGAAGTGGTGAAGGACGGCGTGCCTCGTCCCGAAGAAGTCGTCTGGCATGAGGAAGCGCCCGAGGGCAAGCTCGACCTGCTCTGCACGCTGGACTTCCGCATGTCCACCACCTGCATGTACTCGGACATCGTGCTGCCCACGGCCACGTGGTACGAGAAGGACGACATGAACACGTCCGACATGCACCCATTCATTCACCCGCTCTCCGCCGCCGTCGATCCGGCGTGGCAAGCGCGCAGCGACTGGGAAATTTTCAAGGCCATCGCGAAGCGTTTTTCCGAGTTGAGCGTCGGCCATCTCGGCGTGGAGCGCGACGTGGTGCTCGCGCCCATCGCGCACGACGCCGCGGGCGAGCTGGCGCAGCCCTTCGGCGTAGATGACTGGAAGCGCGGCGAATGCGAGCCGATTCCGGGCAAGACCATGCCGGGCGTGGTCATGCTCGAGCGCAATTATCCGGAGACGTATCACCGCTTCACGTCGCTCGGGCCGCTCATGGACAAGCTCGGCAACGGCGGCAAGGGCATTAGCTGGAATACCGAGGAGGAAGTGCACGAACTCGGCGCGCTGAACTATCGCGATCAATCCGAAGACGCCGGCGACGCGAAGGGCCGACCGCGCATTGAGACCGCGCTCGACGCCGCGGAGACGATTCTCTCGCTCGCGCCCGAGACGAACGGCGCGGTTGCGAAGAAGGCGTGGGAGGCACTCTCGAAGTTCACGGGCATCGAGCACGCGCATCTCGCCGACGCCCGCGCCGACGAAAAGATTCGCTTCCGCGATATCCAGGCGCAGCCGCGCAAGATCATTTCGTCGCCAACGTGGAGCGGCATCGAGTCGGAGCACGTGTCGTACAACGCGGGCTATACGAACGTGCACGAGCTGATCCCGTGGCGCACGCTGAGCGGCCGCCAGCAGCTCTATCAGGACCACGCGTGGATGCGCGACTTCGGCGAGGCGCTGTGCGTCTACAAGCCGCCTATCGACACGGGCAGCTACGAGAAGATGGCCGGCACACGCTCGAATGGCAATCCCGAGCTGGCGCTCAACTTCATCACGCCGCACCAGAAATGGGGCATTCACAGCACCTACACCGACAATCTGCTGATGCTCACGCTCTCGCGCGGCGGCCCGATCGTGTGGATCTCGGAGAAGGACGCAGCGCAGATCGGCGTAGTCGATAACGACTGGATCGAATGCTTCAACGCGAACGGTGCGCTCTGCGCGCGCGCCGTGGTGAGCCAGCGTATTCCGCGCGGCATGGTGATGATGTACCACGCGCAGGAAAAGATCGTGAATACGCCGGGGTCCGAAATAACGGGCACGCGCGGCGGCATTCACAACTCGGTCACGCGCATTTCGCTCAAGCCTACGCACATGATCGGCGGCTATGCGCAACTCGCTTACGGCTTCAATTACTACGGCACAGTCGGCTCGAACCGCGACGAATTCCTCATCGTTCGCAAGATGAAGAACGTCGACTGGCTCGACGCGGAGGAAACGCCCGTTGGTCCGTTGCCTGCCGCTGTGAATGCGGCCGTTCGCGAAGGAGAGAGCTCATGAAAGTGCGCGCACAGATCGCGATGGTGCTGAACCTCGACAAGTGCATTGGCTGTCACACATGTTCGGTCACCTGCAAGAACGTCTGGACGAGCCGCGAGGGCATGGAATACGCGTGGTTCAACAACGTCGAGACGAAGCCTGGCATTGGCTACCCGAAGGAATGGGAGAACCAGGAGCGCTGGCGCGGCGGCTGGGTACGCAAGGCCGACGGCCAGATCGAGCCGCGCCTGGGCGGCAAGTGGCGATTGCTCGCGCAGATCTTCGCGAATCCGCATCTGCCGGAAATCGACGACTACTACGAGCCTTTCACGTTCGATTACGCGCATCTGCAGGAAGCGGGCAACACGAAGGCCACGCCGGTTGCGCGGCCGCGCTCGCTCGTGAGCGGCGAGCGCATGGAGAAGATCGAGTGGGGTCCGAACTGGGAAGAGATTCTGGGCGGCGAGTTCGAGAAGCGTTCCAAGGACTATAACTTCGAGAACGTGCAGAAGGAGATCTACGGAGAGTTCGAGAGCACCTTCATGATGTATCTGCCGCGCCTGTGCGAGCACTGCCTGAACCCGGCATGCGTGGCCGCGTGCCCTTCCGGCTCGATCTACAAGCGCGAGGAAGACGGCATCGTGCTGATCGATCAGGACAAGTGCCGCGGCTGGCGCATGTGTGTTTCGGGTTGCCCGTACAAGAAGATTTACTTCAACTGGAAGAGCGGCAAGGCGGAGAAGTGCATCTTCTGCTATCCGCGTATCGAGGCGGGGCAACCCACTGTGTGCTCGGAAACCTGCGTGGGACGCATTCGCTACCTCGGCGTGCTGCTCTACGACGCCGACCGCATTCGCGAGGCCGCGAGCGTAGCCGACGAAAAGGATCTCTACCAGGCGCAACTCGACGTATTCCTCGATCCGTTCGATCCGGCCGTGACCGAGCAGGCCGCACGCGACGGCGTTCCGCAGGCGTGGATCGACGGTGCGCAGCGCTCGCCCGTCTACAAGATGGCGATCGACTGGCGCATCGCCTTCCCGCTACACCCCGAGTACCGCACGCTGCCGATGGTCTGGTACGTGCCGCCGCTTTCGCCGATCAACGCGGCGGCCAATAGCGGCGAACTCGGCATGAACGGCTGGCTGCCCGACGTCCATTCGCTGCGCATTCCGCTGCGCTACCTCGCGAACCTCCTGACCGCCGGGGACGAAAAGCCGGTACAGGTCGCGCTGGAACGTCTGCTCGCCATGCGCGCGTTCATGCGCTCGCGTCACGTGGACCGCATGGATGCTCCGCAGGTCCTGTCACAAGTGGGACTGTCGCTTGCACAGGTCGAGGAGATGTATCGCTATCTCGCGATTGCTAACTACGAGGATCGTTTCGTGATTCCCACCACGCACCGTGAGTACGCGGAAAACGCCTTCGACCTGCGCTCGTCGTGCGGCTTCACGTTCGGCAACGGTTGCTCGGACGGCAAATCGGAGGCGAGCCTGTTCGCACCCAAGAATGGGCATCGCAAGATTCCCATTCAGGAGATCTGACCATGTTCGCGGCTCGTCCCCAGCCCATGACGTACCGGCTCGTCGCGTCGTTGCTCGAGTATCCCGATGCGTCGCTCATCGAGGCCGTGCATGAACTGCGCGCGATCGTGCGTAGCGAGCGGGCGTTCGGCGCCGAGGCGCGCGAGAAGCTCGAACGCTTCCTCGACTATCTCGGCTCGCGCGATCTGCTTGCCCTGCAGGAGAACTACGTCGCGTTGTTCGACCGCGGCCGCGCCACGTCGCTGCATTTGTTCGAGCACGTACACGGCGAATCGCGCGATCGAGGCCAGGCGATGATCGACCTCGTTCAGACCTACGAGAAGCACGGCATGCTGTTGCAGCCCGGCCAGTTGCCCGACTATCTGCCCGTGTTCCTCGAATACCTCTCGATTCTGGAGGCGAACGAGGCGCGCACGCTGCTGGGCGAGACCGTCGCGATCCTGCAATCGATTACGGAAGAGCTGAGCCGGCGCAACAGCCACTACGCGTATGTGATCGGCGCGCTGCTGCCGCTCGCGGGCGCGGGCGGCGCTGATCTGCCGGAGGCGGCGCACGACGACGACGCGGGCAAGCCGCACGACAAGGAGCATCTGCGAGCGCTCGACGCGGCCTGGGCCGATGAGCCCGTGCAATTCATGGGCGCAGAGCGCCCGGCCGTGGCGCCCGTCGAGTTTCATCCGCGCCGCGTGCCGCGCTAGAAAAGCAGCACGCTACCCGAACACGTCGTTCGAACACCGCAAGCAAGGAGCCGTCATGGGCGAATACTTCCATCAGTTTCTGTTCGGCATCTATCCATACATCTGCCTTGCGGTGCTGCTGTTCGGCTCGCTCGTGCGCTTCGACCGCGAGCAGTACACGTGGAAGAGCGACTCGTCGCAACTGCTGCGGCGCGGCGCGCTACGGCTTGGCAGCAACCTGTTTCACTGGGGCATTCTCGTCGTGGTGATGGGTCACTTCGTCGGCTTTCTCGCGCCGCACTGGCTTGTCGCGCCGTTCATCTCGGCCACCGTGCACCAGTTGCTCGCGATGGTCGCGGGCGGCGTGGCCGGCAGCTTCGCCATTGTCGGCCTCACGATCCTGATCGTGCGACGGCTTGGCGACACGCGCATTCGCGTGAACAGCAAGGCGTCCGACATCCTCATCGTGTTCATGCTGTGGGCGCAACTCGCGCTCGGCCTCGCGACCGTGGTGCTCTCCGCGCGCCACATGGACGGCATGATGTTCGAACAGCTCACCGACTACGTGAAAGGCGTGGTGACGTTCCGGCCCAATATCGCCGGGTTGCTCGACGGCGTGCCACTCGTGTATCAAACCCATATCGCACTCGGCTTCACGATCTTCCTCGTCTCGCCCTTCACCCGCATGGTGCATATCTGGAGCGGCATCGCTTCGGTGTTCTATCTGATCCGTCCATACCAGCTCGTGCGTAAGCGCTAATCGCCAACCGGAACCAGGAGCGCTATCGATGATGAATGTGGTCCCCCATGAAGATTCCGAAGGCCTGCCCGCCCGCGTGAACGATGTTGAGATCGGTCTCGCCGCAATCGAGGCCGAGCGCGGCAATCACGCCGATGACCCAGAGCCCGCGCTCGCCGCGCGGCGCACGCTCGTCGTGCACGAACTGCTGCGCCAGCGCGCCGTGGCGCTGAACCTGCTGGCGCCTGACGCCGAACTCGACGACAGCGCGATAGACATGCTGCTCGAGCGCGAACTGCGCATGCCCGAGCCCACACCTGAAGACTGCGAGCGCTACTACACGCAGCACACAAAGCGCTTCGTGCGCAACGAACTCGTGTACGCGAGCCATATTCTCTTCGCCATTACCGATCGCGTGCCGCTCGCGCTGCTGCGCCAGAAGGCCGAAGAAACGCTGCGCGAGTTGCAGCAGGCGCCCGACACTTTCGAGGCGCTGGCGCGCCAGTTCTCGAACTGCCCTTCGGCGGGCGTGGGCGGGAGTCTTGGCCAGCTCGCGCGCGGCGACACGGTGCCCGAGTTCGAAGCGGCGCTGTTCGACTGCGCCGACATGGGGATTCTGCCGCGCCTCGTGCGCACGCGCTTCGGCTTTCATCTGGTGCGCGTGGATCAGCGCGTGCCGGGTAATTCTGTGCCCTATGAGGAAGTCTGCGGCGACATCGCGCGCTTTCTCAGCGAACGCGTGCGCCACAAGGCCATTCAGCAGTACGTATCGATCCTGGCTTCCGAAGCGACGCTCGAAAACGCGGCGCTGGAAGCCGCGACGAGCCCACTCGTCCAGTGAAGTCGATCTGTACCCCCACGATGGAGGCAACATGAATCTGCGTAGCGAACCGGCGCGCCCCGTGACGAGCGCAGCGGAGCCCGAGAAAGTCGGCGCGAAGGCATGGTCCGTTCTGCTCGTCAGCACGCTCGCGTTTCTCGTCTGTTTCGTGGTGTGGATGATGTTCGGCGTGCTGGGCGTGCAGTTGCGCGACGAACTCCAGCTCAACAGCACCGAGTTCGGCCTGCTTACCGCCACCCCCGTCCTGACCGGCGCGATCATGCGGCTACCGCTCGGTGCGTGGACCGACCGCTTCGGCGGGCGCATCGTCATGACCACGCTGCTCGTGGTCTGCGCCGTGCCGGTCTATATCGTCAGTTACGCAAGCGAGTTGTGGCAGTTCCTGCTCATCGGCCTCTTTCTTGGCTGCGTGGGCGCCTCGTTCGCCGTGGGCACGCCGTATGTGGCGCGCTTTTTCCCGCCGAGCCAGCGCGGCTTCGCCATGGGCTTTTTCGGCGCGGGCACAGTTGGCGCCGCCGTCAACCTGTTCGTCACGCCGCAACTGGAAAACCTCTATGGATGGCGCTTCGTGCCGCGCGTCTATGCCGTCGCGCTGGTCGTGACCGCCGTGATTTTCTGGCTCGGCTCGGCGCGCGACCCGGGCGCTGGCAAGTCGGGCGGCTCGCTGCTCGACTCGTTCAAAGTGCTGGCCGACCCGCGCGTGTGGCGACTGTGCCAGTACTACTCAATCACCTTCGGCGGCTTCACGGCCCTTTCGCTATGGATTCCGCAATACCTGAAGGCCGAATACGGCATGTCGCTCGTCATGGCTTCGGCCTTCGCCGCGGGCTTTTCGCTGCCGGGCTCGATCCTGCGCGCCGTGGGCGGCGTACTCGCCGACAAGCTCGGCGCGCACACCGTCACGTGGTGGGGCCTCTGGGTGGCGTGGATTTGCCTCTTCATTCTCTCGTACCCGCCCACGGACTTCGTGATCCACACGATCGACGGCCAGGCGGCGCTGCACATCAGCATGCCGCTGTTCGGCTTCGTTGCGGTGGCCTTCGTGCTGGGCGCGGTGTTCGCGTTCGGCATGGCCTCGACGTTCAAGTATGTGGCCGACGACTTCCCCACCAACATGGGCGTCGTGACCGGCATTGTCGGGCTGGCGGGCGGGCTGGGCGGCTTTCTGCTGCCGATCCTGTTCGGTATCTTGCTCGACTGGCTCAAGATCCGTTCGAGCTGCTTCATGCTGCTTTACGGCATCGTGTGGGTCTCGCTGATCCTGCTCTACCTCTCCGAGGTCAAGCGCACGTCGATTTTTGGTGAGCCCACCGTCTGAGCGGCGCACCGGTCAAACCTGCGCCGCGGCGGCTCAGGCCGCCGCTTTCGCCGGCTCCGGGTCCGGCGCGGTAACAACCAGCACGCTGCACGACACGCGGTCGAGCAGCAGGCGGTCGTCGCGCCCGTTCCACCAGCGCTTGAACGGACCGCGCCGGTGGTGAGCCAGCACGATGAGATCGGGCAGGAGTTCCGCGCAGTAGCTCGCGATCACCTCGATCGGCCGGCCCACCACGAAGTGGCCCGTTGCCGCGAGGCCCTTTTCCTGCAGGCATGCCACCCCGTCACGCAGAATCTCGCGCGCCGCCTCTTCCGCGGCTTCGAAAGGCACGGCGGACGCGATGTCCGTCCCCCATTGCAGCGGCGCCTGATCGAGCACGGCCAGCAAATGCGTTTGCGCGTGGCATTCGCGCGCAAGGTCGGCGCCCTCGCGCAAAGCCCGGCGGCCTTCGCGCGTTGCGTCGTAACACAGCAGAATCCTGTTGAACGAGGCCATGATTTCCCCCGATGATTCCCGGCGTAAGGCAGGCGAGCGCGCCGTCCCCGGAATGCCGCTTTCACTATGCCAGTTATATCACGTCATGATATGGCTAAATGCACCGACTCTAATCGTCGGGTATACAAGGAGGCGCGATGGCCGGTCTGTTACCGGGCGCCGCCCGCCACGCAAACGTTTCAAAGGCGCGATCCCCGCGCGATATCCAGTCTGCATATATTTCAAAAATCAACGGTGTTTCCCGCTGTCTGCACTCGTAACATCTCAGTTACACATTGCCCTGTTACAGGTCGTCAGGGTCGAAACACCTGTTACATCTTAATCGTCATAGGTATTAATCCGCAGATGCGTATTTTTTACCTGTCAACGCAATTCCTTTCAAAACGTTTATTTCAGCTGACGGCGTTTTCCGTCTCCCGGCGATTCGTTGCGCATGCATCGATGGTTTGGCGGAAACCCTGATAAACCAAGGCCGTACGACCGACTTTTCCAGCCGGATCAAGGTTGCCGCGGCGTGCCGCATGGCGGGTTTCTAACTGCGGCAAAACTTACCGAAAATAATTTACAACAGTACGATTATTTTTGATCCGAGGGATTGCTTTCTGAGATAAGCCCTCATACAATTCACTCCAAGGTTGTTACGAGATGTAACAACCTGTATCAAAGAGTCAGGTCAAGCCAAAGAGCGAAGATCGACCACAAGAGCAAAAAAGATACAACGGCGAAAAAGCCGGGGGGTTAAATTCGGGGCTTCGGAAACTAGAGAAATGGACCGCAGCAGCGAGACGCTGGAATCTATCCGCGAAATTAATTTGTCGTATCTGATGCTCGCACAGCGCATGCTGCGCGAGGACAAGCCGGTCGGCATGTTCCGACTGGGACTGTCGTCGGAATTGGCCGATCTGCTTGGCGCTCTGTCGCTCGCGCAGATCGTCAGGTTGGCCTCTTCCGACCAACTTCTCTGTTTTTTCCGCTTCGACGATCATGCGATGTTGTCCGCGCTCACGCAGACCACCAAGCATACCGACGTGGCGGCTACCCATGCGGCGATCCTGCTTGCAGGACAGCCGGCTGGCCAATTCGCCTGAGGGTGACGTCCATGACCACGCGACGCAGCCTCACCGAAGACGCTCAGGAAGTATTCCGCGCGATCGCACTGATCGAGCTGGGCGCGCGCATGCAGGTGCTCGAAAGCGAACTCACGCTCTCGCGCGACCGCATGATCCGCCTGTATCGCGAGATCCGTGGCGTATCGCCGCCCAAAGGTATGCTGCCGTTCTCGGCGGACTGGTACATGACGTGGCTGGCCAACATCCACGCCTCGCTGTTCTATAACACGTACCTGTTCCTGAAGAACGAAGCGCGTTGCTCGCATCTCGACGCGCTCACCAAAGGGTTCCGGCTGTATCTGGAACACTGCCGCCACAGCGGGGCCGAGCCGGCGCTCGACCTGACGCGTGCGTGGACCCTGGTGCGATTTTTTGATGCCGATATTCTGCAGTTGACGCCTTGCTGCCGTTGCAACGGCAAGTTCGTCGCGCATCGCCACGACCTTCAGCACAACGTCGTGTGCGGCGCATGCCAGCCTCCATCGCGAGCCGGCAAGACGAAAAAGGCGGCTGCAGCGCGACGGGGCGCCGAGCAGACCGAGAGCGACCTTCCGGCAGTTGTGACGTCGGATGGCATTGCCGAGGCTGCATAAGCGTAGGAGAGCAGATCCGGCTCAACCGGACGAGAGACCAAGACGCGAAACCGTCCGGTGCCTGAGCGCACCGGACGGCGAAGCGCTTTCTGATTGCCGCTTTTACTTGCCGCCTCTGTGGTGCGCGCCTGTTACACCTTTCCCGCGTTTAATTTCCGCTGAACGTCTGCCAGACGAGCCACAGGTTCGCCGCCGAAATCACGACGAACAGGAACCACGCCAACAACCGCGTGGGGAGCCGGTTCACGAACTCGCCCATCAGCGCGCGGTCGTTCGTCATGCGAATGAGCGGCCAGAGCGCGAACGGCAGTTGCAGGCTCAACACCACCTGGCTTGCCACCAGCAGCTTGCCCACCGCGCCGTTGCCGAGCAGCGCCACGCCCGCTAAGGCGGGAATCAGCGCGAGCACGCGCGTGATCAGCCGCCGCTGGTAACACGGAATCTTCATCTGCAGGAAGCCTTCCATGATGACCTGGCCCGCCACGGTACCCGTGAACGTCGAGCTTTGCCCGGAGGCGAGCAGCGTGATCGCGAACAGCACCGCCGCCGCACCCGTGCCGACAATGGGCGCGAGCAGCCTGTAGGCTTGTTCGATATCGGTGACCTGGGTGTGCCCGTTGGCGTGGAACGCCGCCGCGGCCAGAATCAGGATGGCCGCGTTGATCAGGAGCGCGATGAGTAGCGAGGCGATTGTATCGAGGCGCGAAAGGCCGATGGCCTGCTTGAGGCTTGCAGGGTCGCGCTTGACAGCGCGCGTCTGCACGATGGACGAGTGCAGGTAGAGGTTGTGCGGCATGACGGTCGCGCCGAGAATGCCGATCGCCAGATACAGCGGTTCCACCGAGGAAATGGCGTGCCACGACGGCACCGCACCCGCGAATACCGCCGGCCAGTGCGGCTTCACGAGCGCGAGCTGGATCACATAGCCGAGGCCAATCGTGGCAATCAGTCCGGCCATGATCGCCTCGAGCGAGCGGAAATTCTTGCCCTTCAGGCCCAGCACGATGAGCGTGTCGAACGCAGTGAGCGCCACGCCCACCATTAACGAGCAGCCCAGCAGCAGGTGAAACGCGAGCGCGCCGCCCAGCACCTCCGCAAGATCGCAGGCGATGATCGAAAGCTCGGCGAGCACCCACTGGCCGAGCGCGACCGGCCTCGAATAGCGCTCGCGCGAAAGCGCCGCGAGATCGCGTTGCGTGACGATGCCAAGGCGCATGGAAAGGCATTGCAGCGCGATGGCCGCGAGGCTCGATAGCACGACCACGAACAAGAGGCTGTAACCGTAGCGCGAGCCCGCCTCGATGTCGGTGGCCCAGTTGCCCGGGTCCATATAGCCGATCGACACCAGCAGGCCGGGACCCGCGAATTGCCAGAACTTCTTCCAGAACGGCGCGCGCGGCGAAACCTCGATGCTGCCCTGCACTTCGGAAGGGCAAAAAGGCGCCGTTGCCGTGGTCGGTAGTCGGAACTCCAACGGTTCGATCCTCAAGGGTTGACCTGTCGCTGCGCATGCCGCGATCGGGCCCTCAAGTGTACAGCGTCGGCTGCGGCACTTCTCTCAAGAGCGTAAAGCGGCCCACGTCGCGCAGGCGGTAGTCGAGCGGATCGTGCAGCGTGTGCACGCGCGCGTTGCGCCAGAAGCGGTCGAACGCAAGCGCCGCGCCCGTGGCGCGCGCGCCGCACGCCTCGAAAAGCTGCTCGCCGCCCTGGAGCGCGGCGCGGTGCGCGACGA
The DNA here is from genome assembly GCF_904848665.1 of Paraburkholderia hiiakae. Lineage (GTDB taxonomy): Bacteria > Pseudomonadota > Gammaproteobacteria > Burkholderiales > Burkholderiaceae > Paraburkholderia > Paraburkholderia hiiakae. Next base: position 133,908 of record NZ_CAJHCQ010000009.1, on the reverse strand, counting down.
TCTTCGCCTCTGAGATCGCGAGCGAGACTTCGGCGCGCGTGGCCGTCACGAGCGCTTCGCCTTCGTCCCACGCGGCGTCGAGCAGCGCGCCCGCGCGATCCGCCAGCACCGCCGCCGCGAGCGACTGCACGCGCATCTCGCCAAAGCGCTGCTGCAGGAACGGGTCATCGGCCACGTGCTGCACGCCCGAATTGACCCACGGGCGGCCGTTTGCCAGCACGTAGGCGCGCGCCTCTTCGAGCGCGCCTTCTGCGAGGCCCACGAAAAGATTCGTCAGTACCCCCTGGGAAACCAGCGTGCGCAGCGTGGCGCGCGGCGTATCGGGCCGCTGCAGCACTTCGGCGGCGCGCACCGCCACGTTCTCGAACGACACGGTGCCGCTATCGGTTTGGCGCTGGCCTATCGGGTCCCAGTCGTCGTGCACCGTGATCCCGGCGCGCGTGGTGGGCACGACCGCGAACACCGGGCTGCCCGTGGCCGGATCGTGCGCGCTCACGGTCATCATCTGCGAACCGTAGGTGCCCGAACAGAATCCCTTCTTGCCATGCAGACGCCAGCCACCTTCCTTGTCAGGCTGCGCGACGAGCCGCGTGTCGATTGGGTTCACAGCGTTGCCCCACCACCAGCGTTGCTCGACGGTGCCTTGCAGCCAGTTCGAACGCTGTGCGGCGTTGCCCCACAATTCGACGCTCGCCACCTGCAAACACTGGAAGCCAAGCAGATGTGCGAGCGCACTGTCGACGCGCGCGAGCGCGCGGATCGTCGCGTAGATATCGCTCCAGCGCACGCCGTCCTTGCCGAACTGTCCGCCGAATTCGCGAGGCACTGCGAGCGTGAGCAACCCGGCGTCGGCAATGCGCTGCTTTTCGGCCGCCGCGTGCCCTCCCGCGAGATCGCGTTGTGCGGCGTTCGCACGCAGCGCTTCGAGCAGCGCGGTGAAACGCGCCTCGTTCTGTTCGCGCCCAAGGGGCCGCAATGCTTCGTTCATATCCGCATTTCCCGAATGTGATGCCGAAAAGCGAAGCGCGCAGCAAAGGGCCGCGCGCGTGATGTCGAAAAGGCTGCGCCTTTCAGGTTCGCCGCAAAAGACGCCGCACCAGCACGTCGCCCGTGAACTGCACGGCCGCAACGATCGCGATCAGCAGCACGATGACTGTGACCATGACCGTCGTGTCGAAGCGTTGATAGCCGTAGCGTATCGCGAGATCGCCGAGGCCACCCGCGCCAACGGCGCCCGCCATCGCCGACGAGCCGATCATCGCCACCACGGTGATCGTGAAGCCGCCGAGCATGCCGGGCAACGCCTCGGGCAGCAGCACATGCCACACGATATGGCGGCGCTGCGCGCCCATGGCCTGGGCCGCCTCGATCAAGCCGCGATCGACTTCGCGCAGGCTCACTTCGGCCACGCGTGCGAAGAACGGAATGGCCGCGATGGAGAGCGGCACCACGGCGGCCCACACGCCGATCGTCGTGCCCACAAGGAAGCGCGTGAGCGGCAGCAACGCAACCAGCAAGATGATGAAGGGCGTGGAGCGAAACGCATTGACGAGCGCGCCCAGCGCGGTGTTGAGCGCGGGCCGCTCCAGAATGCGGCCGCGCGCGGTCGTGACAAGCAGCAATGCGATGGGAATACCGATCAGGAGTGCGAATATCGCCGATACGCCGACCATCAGCAAAGTGTCGCGTATGCCTTCGAGGAGTTCGGTGATCCATATGTCAGACATAGCCCAGCACCTCCACACGACTCGCATAGCCACGTACCCGCTCGGCGAGCGACGCGGCCTCGGCGGCGCTCTGCACCGGCGCGGAAACGACTAGCCGTCCTTGCGCGCGCCCCTGAATCCGCTCGATGCCGCCATGCACGAACCGCACGCCCTGCGCGCCGAACGCCTGCGCGAGCGTGGCGAGTTCGGGCTCTTGCGCCGCCTCGCCCGTGAAGCGCACATCGAACAGCGCATGCGCGCCGGCCTGGGGCGAAGCGTGAATTTGCGCCGCCAGGTCGTCGGGCAACTCGTGGCCGGGCGTGTGCAAGAGCGCGCGCGTCGCCTCGTGCTGGGGATCGCCGAACACGCGCCAAACCGGCCCTTGCTCGACCACCTCACCGCGCTCGATCACCGCGACCGTATCGCACACGTCGCGTATCACCTCCATCTCATGCGTGATGAGCACGATGGTGACACCCAGGCGCCGGTTGATGTCGCGAAGGAGCGCGAGAATGGCGCGCGTGGTTTCCGGGTCAAGCGCCGAAGTCGCCTCGTCGCAGAGCAGGATATCGGGCTCGTGCACGAGCGCGCGTGCAATGCCCACACGCTGCTTCTGCCCACCGGAAAGGCGCGCGGGCCACGCATCGCGGCGCTCGCTCAACCCCACGAGTTCGAGCAACGCGTTCACGCGCGCCTCGATGGCCGCTTTCGGCACGCCCGCGATTTTCAGCGGCAGCGCAATATTGTCGTGCACGGTCTTGGCGGAAAGCAGGTTGAAGTGCTGAAACACCATGCCGATGCGCCGTCGCAGCGCTACCAGCGCCCGCTCGTCGAGCGCACCCACGTCCACGCCGTTCACACGCACTCCGCCGCTCGTGGGCTTTTCGAGCCCGTTCACGAGGCGCAGCAGCGTGGATTTGCCCGCGCCGCTGCGTCCGATAATGCCGAACACCTCGCCGCGCGCCACCTGCAAGTCGACGCCCGCGAGCGCCGCGTGCGCGCCTGCCGCGTAGCTCTTGCCGACGTTTTCGAACACCACCGCGGGCTGTGACGCGTCGGCATCGCGCGCCGCCTCGCCCGCCGCCGGCCCCGCTTCGATGAAGCGCGCTGCCCCGAACCATTTCATCATCGCTGCTCCTCGTGCGTGATTGACGCGTGATTGACGCGTGATTTACGCGCGCTTTACCAGGCGACCGCGTAGAGGTTGCCGAAGGCCTTGTCGAGTTCCTTGCGCACGGCCGGCGAATGCTGGTAGATATCGATGAACTTGCGAATGCGCGGATCGTTCACGCTTTCGGGCCGCACGACGAACTGGATCGCAAACGCCTTGTTGTCGACGCCGTCGAAGAGCAGCGCGCTATTCGGATCGGTCGTGCCCGCAAGCTTGATGAAGCTCGGGTAACCTTGCGCGAGATCGACGTCGTCGAGCGAGCGTGCGAGTTGCGACGCTTCGAGCTGAACGATCTTCAGATGCTTGGGATTGGAAACGATGTCGAGCGTCGTGGCGCGATAGTCCACGCCCGGCTTGAGCTTGATGAGGCCCGCGCGCTGCAGCAGCAGCAGGCCGCGGCCGCCGTTCACGGGATCGTTCGCGATGGCGACCGTCGCGCCATCCTTCAGGTCTTCGAAACGTTTTACCTTCTTCGAATACAGGCCGATCTTCATGATCGTGCCCGGCGCAATGGCGACGAATTTGTAACCGCCCTGCTTTTCGGCGTTTTCCAGAAACGGCGTGTGCTGGAAGTAGTTGACGTCGATGTCCTTGTTCGCCAATGCGGCGTTGGGCGTGTTCCAGTCGGTGAATTCGATGATTTTCACGTCCACGCCCTGCGCCTTCGCCTCGCGCGCCGCTTCCTGGAGCGCGGGCGTTTGCGGCGTGGTGGCAATGCCGATCTTGAGCGTGGGGGTGTCTGCGTGCGCGCCCGCCGTGGTGAGCGCGAGCGATACGGCGATTGCCGTCAGCAGCCCGAACCATGCAAAACCGCGCTGAAAAGAAGAAGGGCGCCCCACGGCGTGCACGGCACGGATCATCGCTTTCCTCGAATGGAAGTTGGACTTCGTTCAGTGAGGAGCGACGCGATGAGGGCCCATCGCGTTGGCTCCAGATGGGTCCAGACGATGATAGGGGCGCGGCGTGGCTGGGTCTACGAAGCGATTGCGCAAAGGAAATCGCCGCCTGCGATATGCACAGGCGGCGAGCGTTTCGGCGTTTTTCGCGGAGTCTTGCTGGGGCTAGCGCGCCGCGAGCGGTGCCGGCGGCTGCGGCGTGGTATCGCCGGGCTTCGCATCGCCCCAGCCGCCGCCTAGCGCGCGGATCAGGTTCACGGTCGCCACGGCCTGCGAGCCCTGCAGATGGCTGGCCTGCAATTGCGACACGAGCACCGTCCGTTCGCTGTCGATCACATTCAGATAGCTCACCTCGCCTTCCTCGTACTGCGTGCGCGAAAGGTGTGCCGATTGCTGCGAAGCGCTCACCGCGTCGTTCTGCTCGCGGATCTGGTCGTCGAGCAGGCGCAGGTCGGAGAGATTGTCCTCCACATCGCGGAAGGCCACGAGCACCTGTTGCCGGTATTGCGCAACATCTTCGTCATACTTCGCGCGCGACTGTGCGAGATTCGCCTTGCGCCGGCCGCCGTCGAAAAGTGGCAGCGTGAGCGCCGTACCGGCAAGCGGCCCAAGCAGGAACGCGCGGCTCGACCACATGAACAGGTCGGCGAGCGTAGCCGACTCGAAGCCCGCCGCACCCGTGATGTTGAGCTGCGGGAAGAAGGCCGACTTCGCGAGACCCACGCGCGCGTTCGCGGCCGCCATCGCGCGCTCGGCCGCCGCGACGTCGGGGCGGCGCTCCAGCAGCGTGGAAGGCAGGCCCGGCGGCACTTGCACGAGCACCGGCGCGAGCGGCGTTTCCGGGAACGTGAAGTCCGCAGGCGCCTTGCCGAGCAGGATCGCGAGACTATGCTCCGAGGCCGCGCGCTGACGCGCGACGCCCACCGCGTCGGCACGCGCGCTCGCAAGCTCGTTGCGCGCCTGCGCCACGTCGAGCGCGCTGATGTCGCCTTCCTTGAAGCGGCGCTCCACAAGCTTGAGCGCGTCCTCACGCAGCGACACCGTGCGGCGGTACAGATCGATGTCGGAGTCGAACTGGCGCAGCTGGAAGTAGTTCTGCGCGACGTCGGCCTGCAAGGCGAGCTGCACCGAGAGGAACAAGGCTTCGCTTTGCTGGGCGTCCGCCTGCGCGGCGTGGACGTTCGAACTCACGCGGCCAAACAGATCGACCTCGTAGCTCGCCGTGGCCTGCGCGCGCCACAACGTTTGCGCGGGCACGTTGGTGTTCTGCGGAAAATACAGCGAAGCCGGCGAAGCACGCTCGTAGGTCGGGCCGAAGCCCGCGTCGATCGATGGGAACCACGAGGCGCGCGCGGCCTGCGTCACGGCGCGAGCCTGCTGCACGCGCGCTGCGGCTGCCTTGAGGTCCTGGTTCGCATCGAGCGCCTGTTGTTCGAGCTTGTCGAGCGTCGGGTCGCCGAACACCGTCCACCATTCGCCGCGATGGGCGCTGTCGGCGGGCTGCGCGGGCGTCCACGTGCCCACGTCGTGGGGATCCGTGCTTTTCGTCTGCTGCGGCGCTTCCTTGTAGGCCGCGGGCACGGCGGCGTCGGGCACCTTGTAGGTGGGCTCGACCGAGCACGCCGCGAGCCAGGCAAAGAGCGCGACACTCGCCGCGATTCGTGTGATACGCGCGAACTGGCCGCCTCCCAGCGAGACATTCCCGCTATCGCGCAAGCTGGATTCGTTAGTCATATTAATCATTTTCCCTTGTCGCCTTACGCGTCGACCATCGACTGCGGCTTGCGCGCATTGTCCTTCTGCGCGACGTGAATCTTGCCGCCCGCAAGCGTGCGCAGCACCACGTAGAACACCGGCGTGAGGAGCAGACCGAACGCGGTCACGCCCAGCATGCCGAAGAACACGGCCACGCCCATCGCATGACGCATCTCCGAACCCGCGCCACTGGAGAGCACGAGCGGCACCACGCCCATGATGAACGCGATGGACGTCATCAGGATCGGGCGCAGACGCATGCGGCTTGCCTCGATGGCAGCGGAGAGTGGCGTGTGTCCGTCGTGCTCCAGTTCACGCGCAAACTCGACGATCAGAATGGCGTTCTTCGAAGCCAGCCCCACCAGCACCATCAAGCCGATCTGCGTGAAGATGTTGTTGTCGCCTTGCGTGAGCCATACGCCCGTTAGCGCGCACAGCACGCTCATCGGCACGATCAGGATCACCGCGAGCGGCAGCGTCAGGCTCTCGTAGAGCGCGGCCAGCACGAGGAACACGAGCAGCACGCTGATCGGGAATACCCAGACGCCCGCATTGCCCGCCAGCACCTGCTGGTACGTGAGGTCGGTCCATTCGAACTTCACGCCGCGCGGCAGCACTTCGGCCGCGATACGCTCAGCCGCCGCCTGCGCCTGACCCGACGAGTAACCGGGCGCGGGGCCCCCGTTGATGTCGGCAGCGGTGTAGCCGTTGTAGCGCACCACCATTTCGGGGCCGTACGTGGGCGTGACCGTGACGAGCGACGAGAGCGGCACCATCTCGCCCGCGGCGTTGCGCGTCTTCAGCTGCAGGATGTCGTCGGCCCTCTGGCGGAACGGTGCATCCGCCTGCACGCGCACCTGATACACGCGCCCGAAGCGGTTGAAGTCGTTCACATAGAGCGAGCCGAGATAGACCTGCATCGTGTCGAATACGTCCGTGACCGGTACGCCAAGCTGCTTCGCCTTCGTGCGGTCGAGATCGACGTTCAACTGCGGCACGTTGATCTGATAGTTCGTGAATGTCGGGCCGAGCTCCGGCGTTTGCGCCGCGCGCTTGACGAAGTCCTGTGTCGCGCGGTTGAGCGCCTCGTAGCCGAGCGCACCGTGATCCTCCAGCTGCATCTTGAAGCCGCCGAGCGTGCCGAGGCCGAGCACCGGCGGCGGCGGGAACACGGCGATGAAGGAGTCCTTGATACCCGCGTACTGCTGGTTCAGCGCACCTGCAATCGCACCTGCCGAAAGCGCTCGGCCCTTGCGCTCCTTGAATGGCTTGAGCGTGACGAACACGATGCCCGCGCTCGAACTATTGGTGAAGCCGTTCACCGAAAGGCCCGGGAACGCGACGGCGCTTTCCACGCCCGGCTGCTTGACCGCAATGGCGCTCATGTCGCGAATCACATTCTCGGTGCGATCGAGCGCTGCGCCATTGGGCAGTTGCGCGAACGCGATCAGATACTCCTTGTCCTGCGCGGGCACGAAGCCGCCCGGCACCACACGCGCCATCAGCACCGTTGCGGCGATCAACACCACATAGACCGCGAGCATCGCGCCCTTGTGGCGCAGCACGCCGTTCACGCCGCGCCCGTAGCTTTCCGAGCCGCGATGGAACACGTGGTTGAAGCGGCGGAAAAAGCCGCCCAGCACGAGGTTCATCCCGCGCGTGAGCCAGTCTTCCTTTTCGCCGTGGCCGCGCAACAGCAGCGCCGAAAGCGCGGGCGAAAGCGTGAGCGAGTTGAACGCCGAGATCACCGTGGAGATGGCGATGGTCATCGCGAACTGCTTGTAGAACTGGCCCGTGAGGCCGCTCATGAATGCGAGCGGCACGAACACGGCCACGAGCGTGAGCGCGATGGCGATGATCGGCCCGCTCACCTCCTGCATGGCCTTGTAGGTCGCATCGCGCGCGGACAACCCGCTGGCGATATTGCGCTCCACGTTTTCCACCACCACGATCGCGTCGTCCACCACGATACCGATGGCGAGCACCATGCCGAACAGCGATAGTGCGTTGATCGAGAAGCCGAACGCCAGCAAGAGCGAGAACGTCCCGACGATCGACACCGGCACCGCGATCAACGGAATGATCGAGGCACGCCAGGTTTGCAGGAACACGATCACCACGATCACCACGAGCGCGATGGCTTCGAGCAGCGTATGCACGACCGCTTCGATACTGGAACGCACGAACTGCGTGGGGTCGTAGACGATACGGTAGTCCACGCCCGCGGGCATGTCCTGCTTGAGTTCCTTCATCGCTGCGCGCACCTGGTCCGAGATAGCGAGCGAGTTCGCGCCCGGCGCCTGGTTGATAGCGAGCGCAACGGCCGGCTTGTTGTCGAGCAGCGAGCGCAGACCGTATTCGGAAGCGGCCAGCTCGATACGCGCGATATCGCGCAGGTACGTCACGCCGCCATCGGGATTCGTCTTGACGATGATGCTGCCGAATTCGCTTTCCGTGCGCAGACGGCCGCGTGCGTTCACGTTCAGCTGGAACGGCGTGCCGGGCACGCTAGGCGAAGCGCCGATCACACCCGCCGCCACCTGCACGTTCTGCTCGCGAATCGCGTTGACCACATCGTTCGCGGTGAGATTGCGCTGCGCCACCTTCTGCGGGTCGAGCCAGATACGCATGGCGTAATCGCCCGAGCCCCACAACTGCACCTCGCCCACGCCCTGGATGTTCGAAAGGCGGTCCTTCACATTGAGCAGCGCGTAATTGCGCAGGTACGTCATGTCGTACCGGTTGTCCGGCGAAATCAGGTGCACCACCATCGTGAGCGTGGGCGAGCTCTTGATGGTCGTGATGCCGAGACGCTGCACGTCTTCCGGCAGGCGCGGCAGCGCCTGGTTCACCCGGTTCTGCACGAGCTGCGTGGCCTTATCCGGGTCGGTGCCGAGGCGAAACGTGACCGTGAGCGTGAGATTGCCGTCGCTATTGGCCTGCGACTGCATGTACAGCATGTTCTCGACGCCGTTAATCTGCTCCTCCAGCGGCGCAGCCACGGCTTCGGCGATCACCTTCGGGTTCGCGCCCGGATACTGCGCGTGGACCACCACCGAAGGCGGCACGACCTCGGGGTACTCGGAGATCGGCAACTGGAACAGCGCGATCACGCCGGCCAGCAGGATCAGCACGGACAGCACGCCCGCGAAGATCGGCCGGTCGATGAAGAATTTCGATATGTTCATGGGTTGCTCTTTTTCATGACGCTGAATTTGGCGCGAATTTTTTACGCTTAGTGATCCTTATCGACGACGAGGCGCATGCAGCCATCGCACACGCCCGCCGCTCGTCAGGACGTCTTCGCTGCCTTGGCGCCGGGGTTCGCTGCCGTGCTGGTCGAATCGGCGTCGGGGTCGCCGTTCATCGGCACCATGTGCGAGCGCACGACAATGCCTGGACGCACGCGCTGTGTGCCATTCACCACCACATGGTCGCCCGCCTTGAGGCCGTCCAGAATCACGCGCAAGTTGCCCTGCTGGCCGCCCGTTTGCACGGTGCGGTACGCGACCTTGCCGCTGTTATCCACGACGTACACAAACTTCTTGTCCTGGTCAGTGCCGATGGCGGCATCGTCCACGAGCAGCGCCGGGTGCGGGGCGCTGCCGCCCACCTTGATGCGTGCGTAGAGCCCCGGCACCAGCGCGCCGTCGGCGTTGTCGAAGCGCGCGCGCACGCGGATCGTGCCCGACGTCGTGTCGAGACGGTTATCCACCGATTCGATCGTGCCGGTACGCGAATAGCCCGCTTCGTTCGCAAGGCCCAGTTCGACCGGCACCTTCGAGCCATCCTTCATGCGGCTGATGTAGTCGAGATAGGTCTGCTCGTCAGCGTCGAATTCGGCATAGATGGGCGAAACGGAAACCAGCGTCGTGAGCGGTGCGGCGCTTGCGCCCGCCGAAACGACGTTGCCCACCGTGATCTCGGCGCGCGATACACGGCCGGCCACGGGCGCCACGATGCGCGTGTAGCCCAGGTTGATCTGCGCGGCTTCGAGCGCGGCCTGCGCGGCCTTGAGGTTCGCGTTCGCTTCGCGCGACGCGTTCTGCTTCTCGTCGTAATCGCGCTTCGCGATGGCGTTGTCGCCGATGAGACGCTGCGCGCGTTCCCAATCACTTTGCGCGTAGCCCGTGCGCGCCTGTGCGGCGGCAAGCTGCGCGGCGGCCTGATCGACAGCCGCCTGGTACGGGCGCGGGTCAATCACGAACAGCGTATCGCCCTGCTTCACGAGCGCGCCGTCACGGAAGTTCACTGAGACGATCGTGCCCGAAACCTGCGGACGTATCTCCACTTTTTCGACGGCGGCCATGCGGCCCGAGTAGCTCTGCCAGTCGGTGATGGTGCGATTGAGCACCGCTGCGACATCGACCTCAGGCGCGGGCGGCGCTTCCGCGGCAACGGCGGGATGCGAGTCGAGGCGGATTGCCCCGAGGGTGCCCAGGCCCGCGACCACGAGCACGCCAAAGACCGCCAGCGCGATGCGGGTTCGGGATTGAGAAAAGAGTGACATGTCGGACTCCAGAAATAATGGTTGATTGTTCTTCACTGGTTCGGCAGCACCGCAGCGTGGACGCTTTGCTTATGACGCGCCCGCGTCGAAGCAACATTGAAAAAACCGCACGGCTTCGATGAGCGCGGCCGGATGCGCCGCGAGATTCGCATGCGAGACGCTCGGGTAACGCACCACCTGGGTGCGCACGCCCGCGTCGATCAGGCGGCTCGCGTACTTCTCCGCTTCGATGTGCAGGACGTCGTTCTGTGCGGTCACGATGAGCGTGGGCGGCAAGCCGCCAAGGCGCAGCGATTCGAGCGGCGCCGCGTACGGATGCATGCGCTGCGTCGCATCGGGCAGATACGCGCGATAACACGCTGCGCATTCGCTTGCGGTGATATCGGAGCCGAGGCGCGCCTCGTCGCCAAGACGCGTGAGGCTCGGGTCCAGCATCGGCGCGAACAACGCCTGCGCCGCGAGTTTCACGTCGCCCCGATCGCGTCCCATGAAGGCGAGCACGTTGGCGATCTGGCCGCCCGCGTCGTGGCCCGCCGCGATCACGCGTTTCGGACTCCCGCCGAAGGCGCGGGCCCGCGTGAGCGCCCAGAGCGCCGCGCGATGCGCGTCTTCGGGCGCGGCGGGAAACGGGTGCTTCGGCGCAAGCGAATACCCCACGCTCACTACGAGCGCTGGTAAGCGTTCTGCGAGAAAACGCCCCACCGCGTCCGCTTCCTCGATCGACCCGCGCACAAAGCCGCCGCCGTGGAAATACAGCAACACCGGCAGGCCGTTCGCGGCTTCGGGGCGGTACAGGCGCAACGGAATCTGCTGCGCGTAGCCTTCGATCACCACGTCGGTCGTGAGCAACGCGCGCGCCTTGCCGGGCTTGGCGGACGCGGTAACAGGAACAGCCGCCGGGATTTCGGCCAGCGGCGCTTCTTCCGCGGAGATCCAAGACGTCGGGCGTTTAAAGACATCCATGTCAAGTCGGCGCAATGCGCGAGAGTAGATTCGAATGGATCGAATTGTGGGTTCGGCAGACTTGCAAATAAATGCCTATAATCCGGCAACACAATTCGGCGCACCTGAACAATCTGTCTCCTCTTTCCGCGCGGGCGTTTCCCTTAAACGCTGCGCGCCGTGCGACCGAAGCTTTTTGGAGAATGGCAATGGACCGCCTTCAGGCCATGCAGGTGTTCACCCGCGTCGTCGATACCAACAGCTTCACACGCGCGGCTGAAACGCTCGACTTGCCGCGCGCTTCAGTCACGACGATCATCCAGAATCTCGAAGCCTTTCTCGGCGTGCGCCTCATGCACCGCACCACGCGCCGCCTTTCGCTCACGCCCGACGGCGCCGCGTACTACGAGCGCTGCGTGCGCATTCTCGCGGACGTCGAGGAAACGGAAACGACATTCCAGGATCGCAACCGCAAGCCGCACGGCAAGCTGCGCATCGACATGCCCGGCTCGATCGGGCGGCTCATCGTGATTCCGTCGCTTTGCGAATTCCACCAGCGCTATCCGGACATCGACCTGCAGCTCGGCCTCTCCGACCGCCCCGTCGACTTGCTGCAGGAAGGCGTGGATTGCGTGGTGCGCGTGGGCGCGCTGCAGGATTCGTCGCTGGTCGCGCGGCGCATCGGCCTTTTCGAAGGCGTGTCGTGCGCGGCGCCGTCCTATCTGGAGCGCCACGGCACGCCGCAAACGCTCGAAGAACTGGCCGAGCATCGCGCCGTGAATTACTTCTCGTCCCGCACGGGGCGCGTGATCGACTGGGCATTTCTTGTCGATGGCAAGGAAGTGGAGATCAAGCTCAAGAGCATGGTCTCGGTGAACGACGCGGACGCTTACGTGACCTGCGGCATCGAAGGTTTCGGCCTGATTCAGGGGCCGCGCTACATGGTGCTGCCGCATCTGAAGTCGGGTGCGCTCGTCGAAGTGCTGCCCGACTTCAAGCCGCTGCCCATGCCGATTTCGGCCGTGTACCCGCACAGCCGCCATCTGTCACCCAAAGTGCGCGTGTTCGTGGACTGGATCGCCGAAGTGTTCGACCGCTGTCCACTGCTGAGCGGCCGCGCCTCGCTCGACAAGGCCTGCACGATGCGCACGCTCGAAGAGCGCGAAAACGCGCCCGCGCTCGAAACCCCGGTGATTTCGGAATGGGCCGCATAGGCTGGGCCGCATAGGCTGGGCCGCTTAACGCTGTAAGCCTGCGCCCACCCTCAAAGCCGCGTCCGCAAAGGCTTTCGCGGGCGCGGCGCAGCGATTGTTCCGGATTTTCGACAATTCCTTTCGCGTTCCGGCCGTTTATCGCAAGCGGCTGCGCAACTACATTTGCTCCTGTCGCCGCGAACCACGTGGCACCAGTAGAAAAGGAGCAGATCATGAAACGCACTCTCGCAACCGCCATTGGCGCCACGCTCGTTCTCTCGCTTGCCGCTAGTGTTTCGGCCTTCGCACAGGACAACGGCGCCCCGAAAACCCGCGCCGAAGTCAAAGCCGAAATCGCCGCCGCGTATCGTGACGGCACGCTGCCATCGCTGAACAAGACGAGTTACCCCGAGCAAAGCCTGATCGGCCGCACGCAAGCGCAACGCATCGCGCTGCAGGAAAGCCGCGCAAATAACGCTCAGCGCGTAGCGCAGGCTGGCGAATAAATCCGCAAGACGCATCGGTATTTGGATTGCAAGACGAAAAACGTAGGAGTCCAACATGAATTCGACCGTACCTTCCGAACTCGAGCAGTGGGACAACACCACGCCCGTGTGGACGCCGTTTCGGCATTGAAATTTGAAGCGCGCGTGACGATGTCGTGAAGATGTGAACAGGCCCGGCGGTTTTCCAACCGCCGGGCGCTGGCGTTACCGATTCACGAAATCCGGCTCGAAAAACACCCAGCGCACGAGTGGAAAACGCGCCTGCAGGTCGGCTTCGATCCCGTTGATCGCTTCGACCATGGTGCGGCTGTGCTCGTAGTCGAGCATTTCGCACTGCACCGCCACCATCACCTCCTTGCCCCATTGCAGGGTAATCAGGCTGATGATGCTGCGAATCTCGGGCCGCGCGCGCAGGAACGATTCGATATCGCGCCGCATTTCCGGGCTCGCCGATTCGCCCACGATCATCGACTTCACTTCGCGCGCGATGAACCACGCAATCAGCATGAGCAGCACGCCCACGCCGATCGAGCCGCACGCGTCCCATACCGGATTGCCCGTAATGACCGTGAGCAGCACCGCGGCGAAGGCAATAGCGAGACCCGCGAGCGCGGCGATGTCCTCGCCCGCCACGACGAGCAGGTCCGAGTCGCGCGTTTCGCGCGCCCAGCGCCACAGCGATTTTGTGGGAGAACCCTTGCGAATCTCACGCATCGCGCCGTAGAGCGAAAACGCCTCGAGCACCACAGAAATGCCCAGCACCACGAGCGCCACGTACACGAATCGGAGCGGCTCGCGAAGGATCAGCCGATGCACGCCCTCGTACACCGAGAACGCGCCGCCCACGAAAAACAGCAGCAGCGCCACGAGCAGCGAATAGAAGTTGATCGCGCGGCCCGTGCCCATGGGATGCAGCGGCGTGGGCGGCTCGCGCGACTGGCGCAGACCAAAGAGCAGCAGCAGCTGATTGCCGCAGTCGGCCGTGGAGTGAATCGCCTCCGCGAACATCGATCCCGAACCCGTGAACGCCGCGGCGGCGTACTTGCAGACCGCAATGCCGAAGTTCGCTGCGAGCGCATAAAAGATGGCTTTCGGCGATTCTCCGCTCATACGGTCCTCACAGCGCTTCCACGCGCGCCGGGCCGTCGCTCAGTTCGCCGATCACACGAGCGTCGCTAAAGCCTTCGGCGCGGAAGATCGCCAGCACTTCGTCCACGCTCTGCGGCGCGCAGGCCACGAGCAGGCCGCCCGAGGTTTGCGGGTCGGTGAGCAGCGTGCGCGCGCTTTCGGGCAGGCCGGGTGCGAGCGTCACAGCGTCGCCGTACGACGCCCAGTTGCGGCCCGAGGCGCCCGTGAACACACCGTCATCGACGAACTTCTGCACGCCCGGCAGCCACGGCAGGTCGGCGTAGCGCAGGCGTGCCGTGAGCGTCGCGCCGCGCGCGATCTCGAGCGTGTGACCGAGCAAACCGAAGCCGGTCACGTCGGTCATGGCGTGCACGCCCGGTAATTCAGCGAGCGTCGCGCCCGGCTTGTTGAGCATCGTCGCGGCGGTCACCATCGCTTTGTAGCCGGCGTCGTCGAGAATTTCCTTCTTGAGCGCGGCGGAAAGCACGCCCACGCCCAGCGGCTTGCCGAGCACGAGCACGTCGCCGGCCTTTGCCGATGCGTTGCGCTTCACGCGCTCGGGATGCACCACGCCGAGCGCCGCCAATCCGTAAATGGGCTCCACGGAGTCGATCGAATGTCCGCCCGCCACGGGGATGCCCGCCGCCGCGCACACGTCCTCGCCGCCGCGCAGCACCTGCGCGATCACGTCGTGCGGCAGCACGTTGATGGGCATGCCCACCAGCGCGAGCGCGAGAATCGGCTTGCCGCCCATGGCATAGACGTCCGAAAGCGCGTTGGTCGCGGCGATGCGGCCGAAGTCGTACGGGTCGTCGACGATCGGCATGAAGAAGTCCGTGGTCGCGACGATGGCCTGCTCGTCGTTGAGCTTGTAGACGGCAGCGTCGTCAGCGGTCTCGGTGCCGACCAGCAGGTTCGGAAACGCGGTGGTGAGCGGCGTGCTGCGCGCGAGCAGCGCGGAAAGCACGCCCGGCGCGATCTTGCAGCCGCAGCCACCGCCGTGCGAAAGGCTCGTGAGGCGCGGCACCGCAGCGCCAATGGCGGGTTTGTCGTTCATGTCTGGAAACCGTCCTGAAAGTGCCGGATGAGTTTTCGTATTATGGGGCAATCGCCGGACGGGCGATGCGGACGGCGCCGCTGCGAAAGCCGCTCAGACGCGCCCGGCGGCCTGGCCCGCGGCGTTCGCGGCGATATCGCCCGCGTGGAGCGTATCGACGAGCCATTGCGGATCGTCATGCGGCAGATCGTGCCCCGCCCACGGATGTTCCACGTGCGGCGCGCCCCAGGCCCGCGCGAGGCGCGCCGAGCAAACGGGATTCACGAGCCGGTCGCCGCGCGACGACACCACGAGCACCGCACAGCGCGGCACCCCGCGCGCCTTGAAGCGCGCGGCGGCAGCTAGCTGGCGTAGCGCGTTCGCGCGGCTCACGTGGGCGCTCTCGCGGATCGCGCGCCACGTTTCGAGGTCGGCGGCGAGCGTGTCGCGCCGCGCGCAGGTGAGGCCGTGGATCAGCGTCTCGGCAATATCGTCGCTGTCGTCGCCATCCCAATAGCGCGCCACGCGCACGAGCGCGGACCACGCCGAGGGCCGCAAGCGCTCGTACACACGGCTATGCGGTCGCATGCTCGTGTTCACGAGCACGAGGCGCGCGATCTCTTCGGGATAGCGCAGCGCCCACGCCGTCGCCACCATGCCGCCCAGCGACATCGCCAGCACGCGGTAAGGCGCACGCGCGCCGCGCCGCTGCGCCTCGGCGCGCAGTGCGTCCACGTAGGCATCGACGGCGAGCGGAGAACGGACGTGCGCCTCGGTGCCGTTGCCCGGCAGGTCGACAGGCATCGCCTCCTCGCGCGTGGCGAACGCGCCCCAGTGACGCGATTCGCGCGTGAGGCCGCGCAAGAGAATCCACGGTTCGCTCATGCGCCCGGCCTGCGATACCAGTGCGCGATCGCGCTTTGCAGCACCTGTTCGCGCGTCACGCCCTCGGGCAGCCAGCGTTGCGACGAATACGCGGCGCGCGTGAGGAAATCGAACAGGTTCGCGTGACGCCGGAGAACGCGCGCCGTGCGATGCTCCATCAGCGGATTGAACATGCCCTGGCGCGAGAAAATCTGGCGCGGGTTCTTCTTGATCCACAGCCACGAGCCTAGTTCGAGCGTGAGCGGCAGGAAGATGTTGCCGGCGGGCGCGCGATCGTACGCGCAATCCCACAGGTCGCCATGCAGCAGATATTGGTGGCTCTGCGGCTCGAATGTGTAGCCGTGATGCGGATGCGCGCGCTCGAACATCGTCTTGAGCACGTACATTTCGGGCAGGTGGCGCATGAGCCGGCGCGTGCGTGCATACGGAAACCAGATGCTGTCGCTCCAGCCGTAGCCCGAATGACAGTCGAGCGCGAAAGAGAGCGGGCGCCGCGAGAGTTCTTCGTCCACGATCTTCAGGAGCGCGCTCGCCTCGGTTTCCATGGGTGCGCCGCGCCTGCCGCGATACCACGGCAGCCACGAGCCCACACGCTGGCCGCCCGCGAGAAAGGGCACGCGTTCGTCGGCGTCCTGCGGCGCGTTGCGCATGAGATCCACGCCGTTCGGGTTCGCACGCGTGGCCAGCCACATGCCGCCCGGATTGACGATCGGCGCGAGCACGATACGCACGGATTCGAGCTGGCGCATCAGCAGTTCGTCCCACGCGAGACGCCCCACCAACGCGCGCATGTAATCGAGCACCAGTTGCGAGCCGATCCGCTCGAGCCCATGAATGCCGCCGAAAAAACCGATGGCGGGCGCCGCCGGATCGCGCGAGCCGATCGCCGCGACATGAAGCGCAAACGCACGGCCCCGCACTTCGACTTCGCCCGCGCTGTGGATGTCGAACCAGCGTGCGCCGGCATCGAGGATCGCCTTGAGGTCCTCGTATTCCGCGAAGCTGTCGGGTAGGAAGCTCAGTGCCTGCATAGGGCGCCGGGTTTCGTCGCTCGGTCTGATCGGGGCCGCGGTGTGCGGCCGCATTGTCTACAACTGCCTTGCGCCTGCCGCCCCTGTCGACAATGAGTCGGCAATAAGTCAGGAAAACCAGGGACAGCATGTGCGTTACCTATCAATATAGCCGCTTCCTTCGATATTGAGCGTGACAGATGTTTGGCGTCATGCCTCTGTCACATCTCACGCGATTTTTCTGCGCCCGGAAGGCCGTAAAACATGTAGTCGTCTAGACGTCGCGACACCTTCACTCAACCGTCACAGTCGCTTCCTAGAATGAGCCCTCGACTACACAGCGACGGATTGTTATGGACGCCATTCGCATCGAACGCCTCTCGAAAAGCTTCGACAGCGGCCGCAAGGCACTCGACGAAATCAACCTGCGCGTAGGCGTTGGCGAGATGGTCGCGCTGATCGGCGCATCGGGCTCGGGCAAATCGACCTTGCTTCGCCATATTGCGGGCTTTACCGCTTCCGACCCGCAGCCTTCGCGCATCGAAATCCTGGGTCGTCCTATTCAGCAGGACGGACGCATCGTGCGCGAAGTGCGCCGCATTCGTCGCGACATCGGCTTCGTGTTTCAGCAGTTCAATCTCGTGAATCGCCTCACGGTCGAAACGAATGTGCTGATCGGCGCGCTGTCGCGGCTGCCGTTGTGGCGACGCCTCACGGGCCGCTTTCCACGCGCCGAGCGCGAGCTGATGCTTGCTGCGCTCGGCGAAGTCGGCATCGCGCACAAGGCCGCTGAGCGCGCCGCGAATCTCTCGGGCGGCCAGCAGCAGCGCGCGGCGCTCGCCCGCGCACTCGTGCAGCGCGCGCGCCTCATTCTCGCCGACGAACCCATCGCCTCGCTCGACCCCACATCGTCGCGCCGCGTCATGGACATGATGCGCATGCTAAACCGCGATCACGGCTTGACCGTGGTCGTCTCGCTGCATCAGGTAGATATCGCCATGGAGTATTGCCCGCGCACCATCGCGCTGCGCGACGGTCGCGTGGTGTACGACGGCGCGTCGGCGGCGCTCACGCCTGCCCTGCTGCAACAGCTTTATGGCAACGCCGCGCGCGAACTGCTCGAACCCGATGCTGCGCCATCTGCGGCAATGCGCTTCGGCGCACAGCCTCGCGCGGCATGACAGCCCAACCCATTTTCAACCCGCAACGTTTCCCCTCACCACGGACCGCTCCAATGAAACTGCTCCGCTCCATGCTCTCCTGGTGCGCCGCCGGCACCGTCGCGTTTGCCTCGCTTGGCAGCGCGGCCGCTCACGCGGATGACCTCAGCTTCGGCATCATCTCGACCGATTCGTCTGCGGTGCTCAAGCAACGCTGGCAACCGTTCATCGACGACCTGAACAAGCAGACCGGCCTGCACGTGAATGCGTTCTTCGCCACCGACTACTCGGGCATCATCGAGGCAATGCGCTTCAACAAAGTGCAGATCGGCTATTTCGGCAACGCTTCGGCCATGGAAGCCGTGGACCGCTCGAATGGCGAGATCTTCGCGAAGGTGCTCTACGCGAACGGCGACACGGGTTACAAGTCGGTGCTCATCACCAACGTGAACAGCCGCGTGAAGACGATCGACGATGTGTTCAAGAATACTAAGGATCTCACGCTCGGCTGGGGCGACCCCAATTCGACCTCGGGCACGCTGATTCCGGGCTACTACCTCTTCGCGCAGCACGGCGTTTCGGTGAACGCGATGAACTTCAAGACCGTGCTGCCGTCGAGCCATGAAGCCAACCTGCTCGCCGTGGTGAACAACAAGGTGGATATCGCCACCAACAACTCCATCGAACTGTCCACGCTCCAGCAGAAGCACCCGGACCGCTTTGCGCAGGTGCGCGTGCTGTGGACCTCGCCGCTCATTCCTTCCGATCCGCTCGTGTATCGCAAGGATCTGCCTGAAGCCACGAAGCAAAAGCTGCGCGACTTCTTCTACCACTACGGGAAGACCGATCCGCGCGAGAAGAAGATCATGGCCGACATTACCGGCTATGCAGGCTTCGCGCCCGCCACCGACGCGCAGCTCCTGCCGATCCGCCAGGTCGCGCTGTTCCAGCAGAAAGAGAAGATCGCCGCCGACACGCATCTCTCCGACGACGACCGCAAGAGCCAGATCGCGGCCATTGACGCCAAGATCGGCGCACTCGCGAAGCAGTAATGGGCGCAATGGATTTCGACAGCTCACGCGCCGTGCGGCAGGCAGAAGTCTCCGGTCCCGTTGCTGGACCGGCGGCGGCGCCAGCCGTCGCCGCCGCGCCAAAAACGGCTCAAGCGGCGGCCGTCCTTGCGGCGAGCAAGCAGGCAGGCAAGCGCAGCTGGTCCTCGCTCGTGCTCTGGGCCATGGTGTTCGTGCTGCTCGGCGTGGCGTGGCGCGGCGCCGACATGCGCCCGCTCGACCTCTTCTCCGACCCCGCGAACATGGGCACGTTCGCACGCGGCTTCTTCCCGCCGGACTTCACGGAATGGCGCACGTACGCCCACGAAATGTGGGTGACGGTCGCGGTGGCGCTGTGGGGCACGGCGCTCGCCATCGTCTGCGCAGTGCCGTTCGGGTTGATGTCGGCGCACAATCTCGCGCCCGCATGGGTGCTGCATCCCGTGCGGCGTTTGATGGACGCGTGCCGCGCCATCAACGAGATGGTGTTCGCGATGCTCTTCATCGTGGCCGTGGGCCTCGGGCCGTTCGCGGGCGTGCTCGCCTTGTGGGTGCACACCACGGGCGTGCTCGCGAAGCTCTTTGCCGAAGCCGTGGAAGCCATCGACCCGCGCCCCGTGGAAGGCGTGCGCGCCACGGGCGCCTCGCCGCTCGACGAGATCATCTACGGCGTGCTGCCCCAGGTCATGCCGCTGTGGATCTCCTACACGCTCTACCGGTTCGAGTCCAACGTGCGCTCGGCGATGGTGGTGGGCATGGTGGGCGCGGGTGGTATCGGCGTGGTGTTGTATGAGGAAATCCGCTCGTTCGATTATCAACAGACCAGCGCCGTACTCATCATGGTGATCGCCGTCGTCACGGCCATCGATCTCATCTCCGCAAAGCTGCGTGCGCGCGTGATCTGACGCCGCAGTTCGACCCGCCGCCGCCCTTTTCGCGCGCCTCCCCCCGCGCGAGCCGAAACAACATCCTGATAAAACGGCTCGCGCATCCCCTTTTCTGGCGATTTGTGGCATTTTGTGGCGATCGGTGGAATAATCGCTTCCTTGCGGCCGCAACGGCCCGCATCCGCCCTAACCAATCGATCCGGTCTGCTGCCCCCAATGGCCAGTTTCATCGTCCTGCTGGTCCTGCTCTCGGCACTCATGCACGCGAGCTGGAACGCCTTCCTCCATCTTTCGGGCGACCGCCTCTGGCTGCTCGGCATGTTCTCGGTTCCGTACATCGTCGTGAGCGCGATCGCGGTGTGCGTGCTGCCGCTGCCCGCGCAGGCGAGCTGGCCGTATATCGCCGCTTCGGTGGTGCTCGAGTTCGTGTACTGCTTCACGCTGATCCGCGCCTATCGCAGCGGCGACTTCGGGCAGATCTACCCCATCGCGCGCGGCCTCTCGCCGCTGCTCGTATTCGGCGGCGCGCTCGTGTTCGCGCACGAAGCACTGCATGCGCTCGCGGCCACCGGCGTCGCACTCGTTTCGCTCGGCATCATGTCGCTCGCGTTCCGGCGCGGCATGCGTTTTTCAGGCGAGAGCGTGCCGTACGCGCTGCTCACGGGCCTTTTCATCGCGATGTATTCGGTCATCGACGGGCTCGGCGCGCGCCTGGCCGGCAACGGCATCAGCTACATCATGTGGGTGTATCTGCTCTGGAACGTCCCGCAGTTTCTCGTGGTCTGCAAGCTGCGCGGAGGCGCCGCAAAGATGTTCACGTCGACATCCGCGGTCGCGCGCGGCATGCTCGCGGGCGTGCTCGCGCTCACGGCGTATTGCCTCGTGATCGAGGCGTTCCGTTATTTGCCTATCGCGATGGTTTCCGCGCTGCGGGAACTCTCGTCGATCTTCGCCGTGCTGATCGGCTGGCTCTTCATGAACGAGAAGCTCACGGCGCGCCGCATGGTGGCGTGCGCACTGGTGACGTGTGGGGCGGTGCTGATCCGGCTGTGAGCCGTCCGCGAACGGCGCGCAACGCAGCTCACGCAAAGGCGGCCAAGGTCGCGTCGATGGCTTCGGCGATCGTCCGCGGCTCGAGGTCTGAGCGCACGCCGCGCCAGCACTTGGCTGGACTACTGGAATATGACGACCCCCGCATAGGCGCCGTTCTGGCGCAGAAACAAAAAAGCCTGGCAGTCTTTCGACTGCCAGGCTTTCTGCGCGTAGCACTACTTCATTGAGTTACCACTGATAGCCAGCGGCGGCTGTCACGCCCGTGCTGCCCTGGCTGCTCGAGCTCACCGCCACCTTGCCGATCCAGTGGTTGTTCCGCGTGGCGTACGAGACACCGAGTGCCATGCCCGTCTGACCACCCATGCGTGACGTACCCGCGGCCACCATCGTCTTGCCCGGCTGGTTCGGCTGCGGCAGACCCGCGACAGCCATCGCAGCCGCTGCGGCTCCGAAGGCGTCACGACGCACGTCGGAAATCTGGTTCTTCACGCCAGCAATCTGCTGGTTGGTGTAGCTCTGCGATTGCCCCGCCGCAGCATTCAGCTGGTTGACGTTCACGGCATCCGTGCCTTCGGTGCCAGCAGCGACGTTGGTGATCTGGCGTTCGCTGCCCGCCGAGCCCACCGACACCGTGTCGTCACGATCGGCCACCGAGCCTGCGCCCAGCGCAACCGCGTTCGACGCCGATGCGATCGAGTTCGCACCAACCGCCGTCGAATGAGCCCCACTCGCAGTCGAGCTGGCGCCCATCGCCGTCGCCTGCGTGCCGCTCGCCACCGCAAGCGCGCCAGCGGCGGTGGAATGCGTGCCGCTCGAAATCGCCACCTCGGTATTACGGTCGCCGGCAGCCGAGAACATCGGGTCGGTTGCGTTTTCCGCCATGTTCTGCACGTTGTTGATGGCCTGGCTCAGTGCATAGACTTGCGAGCCGTTCACCGCGTCCGTGCTAGTGGCCGAGATGTCACCAGCCGCCACGTTATGCAGTGCCACCGCCGTCGTCGCATCGGTGCCGCCCAGCGTGATCGAGTCGTGAGCCGACGAGTCGTACGAAACCGAATTCGCCACCTGACCACTGACCGTGGGGACATTGTTCCGCAGGTTCGCGATGTCGGCGCTGTTCTGTGCGATAGCGCTCGTGTTCTGAGCCACCTGCTGGTTCGTCGCATAAAGCTGCGAGCCGTTCACCGCGTCGTAGCTCGATGCGTTCAACGCACCGGCCGCCACGTTGTGCAACGCCACCGGCACCGTCGCGCCCACTCCGCCCAGCGTCACCGAATTGTGCGCCGGCGAGTCATACGCCACCGCATCGCCCATCGTGCCGACCATGTTGGTGATGTCGTTCTGCAGATTCGAGATATCTGTCGAGTTCTGCGTCACGCGGCCGTCCAGGTTCGTCACCGCACCCGCAATGCTGGTGTACGTGTTGCCACCAATGGTGTACGTCGGGTTCGTGATCGAGCCATCGCTGTTCACCGTCGAACCGCCGCCCAGCGCGCTGGCCGTCGAGCTCGCCACGTTGTACAGCTGCGAGCCATTCACCGCGTCGTAGCTCGATGCGTTCACCGCGCCGGCTGCCACGTTGTGCAACGCTACCGGCGTGGTCGAGCCCACACCGCCGAGTGTCACCGAATTGTGCGCCGACGAGTCATACACAACCGCATCGGCCAACTGGCCAGCCATGTTCGTGACTTGACTGTTGAGGTTGGTGACACTGCTCTGCAGCGTGGAGATGCCGTTCGTATTAGCCGTCACCTGCGTGTTGGTCGCATTCAATTGCGAACCGTTCACCGCGTCCGTGCTCGCGGCCGTCACGCGGCCAGCCGCCACGTTAGTGATGGTGCGCTCCGCGCCCGCCGAACCCACGCTCAAAGTGCCCACCGGCGAAGTGCCCGCGTACGTATAGGTCGTGCCGCCAACCACGCCGCTCGACGTGCCCACCGCGGAGCCCGCCTGGGCGTTGTTACCCAACGCCACGGAATTGGCCGCGGTCACCGTCGCCATCGCTCCGATGGCCACGCCGCCAACTGCAGCGCTTGTGGAAAGAGCACTGTTACCGAGGGCGACGCTCGAGGTAGCGCCAGCAGACGCGTGTCGGCCCACAGCGGTCGAATAATCTCCAGACGCATTGGCTGAGGTCGCTGCTGCGAAGGACGACAGCCCGCTGGCCGTTGCAGCGTATCCTAGTCCCGTGGCATAGTTCGCGGACGCCAGCGAGGTCTCACCGAGCGCAACGGATGCTTGACCGGTTGCCGACGCAAATGCGCCGACGCCAACGGATCCTATGGAAGCTGCCATCGCATTGAAGCCGATCGCGACGGTGCCCTGACCCGCGGCGCTCGCACTGTAGCCAAATGCAGTCGCGCCGTAGTCCCAATTGTAATATTGGCTATCATTCCGGTTCGCATAAGCCCCGTCGCCCACGGCGGTATCCCAGACAGTCCCTGTGTAAGCGTTCGTCCCCGCCTCGTAGGCAAACGCTTGCGAGGCAGCGCAGAGTGCCGCGAGAGCGACGATAATCGCCTTGCTATTTTTGCCCTTGGATCTAGCCTTCGCGGTCTCAGCCACTGCAACCCACGTTCCACTCAGGCTATTCCAAATCGATCGATAAACCTTGTTCATTTCGTAATCCTTAGTAAATATAATTGGAGCCAGGAAGTTTTCGGTCATTCCACGTGGAGCTACCTCGGGCTTTGCCTGATCGCCTGGAACTTCGTCTCGCGGTCTTGCCTCTGGATGTCGATGGTTGCTTGACTTGCAAGAAGCATCTCAATTCCACTTCCAGAAGTATTGCGGACGCGAATCAGCCGAACCATAGAAGTTATTCGAATCCGTACCGAACGCAGGTTTTCCGAGATTAAGGTCCATATCGATCCGACATGCGCCACAGGACCTTGCGCGTCAAGTGCTCAAGCGCCCGGTGCGATTGACCGCGTTGCGTCGGGATAACGAAATGAATAAATGGGTTGCGATAAAGGACGAGCCGTCCTCGGAACTGGACTGCGCGATGACGCCCTGCTGGGCACCGTTCCGGCCTTGAAGCTCGAACGAACGACGCTCCGTCGTATTGCGACCGTCGCGGTGAGCGGTCCGCGACCAGAAGGGCCGAATTGTGGTTTCGCGAAACCAGCGCTACAGCGATTGGGGAGGCGCCCCCGCACGGATCTCGCACATCGCGCGCGAGAGCGAGAGCGCCTCCGGTGCCACGCAAACGCCGAGGACGGCGATCATCCCCAACACCTACTGCAGCGGCTCGTGCGCGATGATGCGATGGACGCCCGCGCGTACAGAAAACGCGCCGCCCTCAATACTGCGCCTTGGGGCGCATGGCACATAACAGATCGGCGGCGTCACGTGCCTGTCGCGCAAACATTCGTTCGCATGACTACAGGTTTCGGGCGGCACGCCGCTCAGGCAAGCAGCGGCAGCGTCGTGTCGATTGCCTCACCTAGCGTTTCGAACGCCGGCGCGATCTCCTCATCGGGCACACAGGCATAGCCGATCAACAAGCCCGGGTTCGCGCGCTCGCGCGACGAGTAGTACCCAGAAAGCGGCCGCACCACGATATTGCGCGCGAGCGCGGCTTCGGCCACGGCGCGGTCGTCGCTGCCCTCGGGTAGTTGCATCACGACATGCAGGCCCGCGTCGCCGCCCATGGCGGGCAGCGCGTCGCCGTAGCGGCGCGAAACGGCGTCGAGCAGCACCTGGCGGCGCTGGCCGTAGAGCGCGCGCATCTTGCGGATATGCGAGGTGAAATGCCCTTCGGCGATGAATTCCGCGAGCACGGCCTGCTGCAGCAATTGCCCCTCGCGGTAGAGTTCCGCACTCGCGGTCGCGAAGCTTTCCGCGAGCGCTTGCGGCGCGACGAGATAGCCCACGCGCAAGCCCGGAAACAGCGTCTTGCCGAAGCTCCCCACGTAAATCACCTGGCCCGCCGTATCGAGCCCCTGCAAAGAGGCGAGCGGGCGGCTGCCGTAGCGGAACTCGCTGTCGTAGTCGTCCTCGATGATCCAGCACTGGTGCTGGCGCGCGTACTCGAGCAACATGCGGCGGCGCGCGAGGCTCATCACCATGCCTAGCGGATACTGGTGCGAAGGCGTGACGAGCATGAGCCGGGGCGGCGGCGCGGCGAAGTCGGCAGGCGACGGGTTGAGGCCTTCGCTGTCCACGGCGATGGGCCGCGTGTTGAGGCCCGAGACGTGCAGCACGCTGCGCACGCCCCAGTAGCACGGGTCTTCGGTCCAGATGGTGTCGCCGGGGTCGGAAAGCAGACGCACAGCGAGGTCGATGGACTGATGAATGCCGGTCGTGATGATGATCTGCTCCGGCGAGCAGCGCACCGAGCGCGACGTGCGCAGATAGTCGGCCAGCACGTGGCGCAGCAGCGCGAGGCCGCCGCCGGGCGCGTACGTCAGCAGGTCCGGGCGCAGGCTGCGCCAGTACTTGTTGTGCAGACGCGTCCAGACGCGCGCGGGGAAGCGGGAGACATCGGGCACGCCGGGCATGAACGCGCCGCCCTGGCGCTTCGATACGCCCGCGCTTCCGATCAGGCGCGCGCCTCGCGCCGAGAGCGCGCGTGCCGTGGGGCGCTGCGGGTGGGCAGCGGCGACGGCTTCCGGGCCGCTGGCCGTTGAGACTCCTGGTGCCGCCACGGCAAGTGATTCCGCGACGCGCGCGATCTGGCTGTTAGTTGCAACCGCCCCCCCAGGCAGCACGGCTCCTGAAACATCGCTATTTTTCCGCACCTGCATAGAGCCAATTTCCGTCGCCCCCACGATCTCGTCGGGCGACGTGTCCGCCACGAACGTGCCGCGCCCCGTGGCCGAGGTGACATAGCCTTCGAGCACCAATTGTTCATAGACCTGCGTCACGGTATTGCGCGCAATCCCCAGCTCCGCCGCCAGCAGCCGCGACGACGGCACCCGCGCTCCGGCTGGCAACTCGCGCGAAAGGATCGCCTGCTGTAGCAGCTTGTGCAGTTGGCGGTACACGGGCTGGGCGCTGCCACGGTCGAGCCGTTGGGCCAGCCAATCGGACAGAACACTCGCACGCATCGAAATTGGCTCCTAAAGATTGCACTGAATGGCTCTGAAATTTAGAGCCAAACGTGAGTATAGTCGCGACATGGACTGCTTGCCGGTCCGCCAACCAACCTCAGAACTGACACCGATTCCACAGGAGATGAACGTGAGCAAGAACGCCGATCTGCAAAGCCGCAAGAACGCCATTACCCCGCGCGGCGTGGGCGTGATGTGTGACTTCTACGCCGAGCGCGCCGAAAACGCCGAGCTGTGGGACGTGGAAGGCCGCCGCTTCATCGACTTCGCCGCCGGCATCGCCGTGTGCAACACGGGCCACCGCCATCCGAAGATCGTCGCCGCCATCAAGGCGCAGCTCGACCAGTTCACGCACACGGCCTACCAGATCGTGCCGTACGAGTCGTACGTCTCGCTGGCCGAAAAGGTCGCCCAGCGCGCGCCGGGCAGCTTCGCCAAGAAAGCCGCCTTCTTCACGACCGGCGCCGAAGCCGTGGAAAACGCCGTGAAAATCGCCCGTGCCCATACCGGCCGTCCGGGCGTGATCGCATTCGCGGGCGGCTTCCACGGCCGTACGATGATGGGTATGGCGCTCACGGGCAAGGTCGCCCCGTACAAGCTCGCGTTCGGTCCGTTCCCGGCCGACGTGTACCACGCGCCGTACCCGAACTCGGTGCATGGCATCAGCACGGCTGACTCGCTCAAGCACATCGACATGCTGTTCAAGGCCGACATCGATCCGAAGCGCGTGGCCGCGATCATCTTCGAACCGGTTCAAGGCGAAGGCGGCTTCTACCAGGCGCCGGCGGACTTCGTGCGCGGCCTGCGCAAGATCTGCGACACACACGGCATCCTGCTGATCGCCGACGAAGTGCAAACGGGCTTCGCGCGCACCGGCAAGCTGTTCGCGATGGAGCACTACGACGTCACGCCTGACCTCATGACGATCGCCAAGAGCCTGGCGGGCGGCATGCCGCTGTCGGGCGTGGTGGGCCGCGCGGACGTCATGGACGCCGCAGCGCCTGGCGGCCTCGGCGGCACGTACGCGGGCAACCCGCTCGCCGTGGCGTCGGCGCACGCTGTGATCGAGATCATCGAAGAGGAAAAGCTCTGCGAGCGCGCCACGAAGCTCGGCGACAAGCTCAAGGCCAAACTCAACGCAATGAAGGCCGACGTGCCGCAAATCGTCGACGTGCGCGGTCCCGGCGCGATGAACGCGGTGGAATTCTGCAAGCCCGGCACGAACGAAGCCGACGCCGACTTCACCAAGCGCGTGCAAACGGCAGCGCTGAGCCGCGGCCTGCTGCTGCTCGTGTGCGGCGTGTACTCGAACGTCGTGCGCTTCCTGTTCCCGCTGACGATCCAGGACGCCGTGTTCGACGAAGCGCTCGCGATCCTCGAAGAGTCGATCAAGGAAGCCGTGGGCGTGCCGGCGTAAGCCTTCACAACACTCTGGCTCGCATGAAGCGGGCCATCCACGAAACGGCACACCGGCGTTTGCCGCTGTGCCGTTCGTCGTTCTAAACGAATCGAAGTCAATCCGGAGTTCAAGCATGAACCTGAAAGACGCATCGCTGCTGCAAACCAATGCCTATATCAACGGCGAATGGCAACGCGCCGAAGACGGCGCTACGTTCGAAGTGAAGAACCCCGCCACCGGCGCGCTGATCGGCACGGTGCCGCGCATGGGCGCGGCCGAAACGCGCCGCGCGATCGCCGCCGCGAACGCTGCCTGGCCCGCATGGCGCGCGAAGACCGCGAAGGAGCGGAGCAGCATCCTGCGCAAATGGCACGACCTGATGATGGAAAACGCCGACGACCTGGCGCTCATCCTCACCACGGAACAAGGCAAGCCGATTGCCGAAGCGAAGGGCGAGATCGGCTACGCCGCGTCGTTCCTCGAATGGTTCGCCGAAGAAGGCAAGCGCATTTACGGCGACACGATCCCCACGCCCGCCAACGACAAGCGCATCGTCGTGACTAAGGAACCCGTGGGCGTGTGCGCCGCGATCACACCGTGGAATTTCCCCGCCGCGATGATCACCCGCAAAGTCGGCCCCGCGCTCGCGGCAGGCTGCCCGATCGTGCTCAAGCCCGCCGAAGCCACGCCGTTCTCGGCCCTCGCACTGGCCGTGCTGGCCGAGCGCGCAGGTGTGCCGCGCGGCGTGTTCAGCGTCGTGACGGGCGACCCGAAGGCGATTGGCGGCGAACTCACGAGCAACCCGACGGTACGCAAGCTCTCGTTCACGGGCTCGACGCCGGTGGGCCGCCTGCTCATGAGCCAGTGCGCCTCGACGGTCAAGAAGGTCTCGCTGGAACTGGGCGGCAACGCCCCGTTCATCGTCTTCGAAGACGCCGATCTCGACGCGGCTGTCGCCGGCGCCATCGCATCGAAGTATCGCAACAGCGGCCAGACCTGCGTGTGCACGAACCGCTTCTACGTGCACGACGCCGTGTACGACGCGTTCGCGGCCAAACTGCGCGACGCCGTTGAAAAGCTCAAGGTCGGTCTCGGCACGGAGGCCGGCGTGACGCAAGGCCCGCTCATCAACGAAGCGGCCGTGCTGAAGGTGGAATCGCACATCGAGGACGCACTCGCGAAAGGCGCCCAGGTGACCACGGGCGGCAAGCGCCACGCGCTCGGCCACGGCTTTTTCGAGCCGACCATCCTCACCGGCGTCACGCCCGCGATGAAGGTTGCACGCGACGAAACCTTCGGCCCGCTCGCGCCGTTGTTCCGCTTTTCGTCGGACGAAGAAGTGATCAGGATGGCGAACGATACCGAATTCGGTCTCGCCGCTTACTTCTACAGCCGCGATATCGGCCGTGTGTGGCGCGTGGCCGAAGCGCTCGAATACGGCATGGTGGGCATCAACACCGGCCTGATCTCGAACGAAGTCGCGCCGTTTGGCGGCGTGAAGCAGTCGGGCCTCGGCCGCGAAGGCTCGCACTACGGTGTGGATGACTACGTGGTGATCAAGTACATGTGCATGGCGGGCATGTAAGCCCAAATGAACAACGGGCGCCTTCTCCGGCGCCCGTTCGGTTCTCAAAAAAAAGCCGGCGCCACCATGCGCCGGCTTTTTTCTTATGCTTACTGCTTCGCGCCAACCGGCGTCACCTGCGTCGCATATGCGGAAACAAACACGGCGTGGATCGTGTCGCCGACCTTCAAGGTCTTGAGGTCGACATCGGGCGTAGCTTCGACCGTGACGGTGTGATACGCGCCGCGCAGCGTCACTTCGCGCTTCTTCGCGTTGATATGCTGCACCGTGGCCTGAACTTCGACCTGACGCGCGGCGTCGTAGCCCGACGACGCGGGCAAATAGACATTGGTATCCACACGCTTGCGAATACCCTTGTCCTTACCCGTCACCTTTTCGGCCGTCACGAGCAGCGCGTTTTTGTAGAGCACGTCGACGGTGTCGCCCACATTGAGTTGGTCGAAATTGCTGACCTGCTGGCTCAGCGCGATATCGACATCATTGCCGCGCGGGCCGCGCAGCGTGACAACGCGCGCTGCGCGATCGATACCGACGATCTTCGCCTGAATATGCACCGGCTCCGCGTTGGCGATCACTTCCTGCGCCGCGCTGGCAAGCGCACTTTGCCCCTGTGGCGCCGACGCGGGCGCGTTGTTTTGCGCTAACGCCGCCTGCGAAATACCAACGCCCATCACCCATGCCGCCGCCAGAATCGCTGCCTTCGTCATTCGCATTCTCCTCATCAAACCGGTTCGAATTGGTTGCCGTATTTGCATCGGCGTGTGGCGCCGAAGTGCGAGCGATTCTACGCGCGGCTCTTAAAACGGGGACGCTATCTGGCCGGGAGCGGATCAAGTTATCGCCAACAAATGCGTCTAATTTCCGAAGCGTTTGCGGGTACTCAAATTCCTGTGTGATTGGGCGTTGAAACGAACGGAGAAATTATTGCGTAGCGCGAAATACTTCCTTTCAGCGCGGCGTTGCGTTGCAAGCTAATCCGCGAAATAAAAAAGCCGCGAATCAAATCGACCCGCGGCTTCCACCAATCAGAGCGACCAAGAATCAGACACGCTCGATAGCAATAGCGATCCCTTGTCCCACGCCGATACACATCGTGCAAAGCGCGAAGCGCCCTTGCGTGCGATGGAGCTGATACGTGGCGGTCGTCACGAGTCGCGCGCCGCTCATCCCAAGCGGATGCCCAAGTGCAATCGCCCCGCCGTTAGGATTGACACGAGGATCGTCATCGGCAACGCCGAGCATACGCAGCACAGCGAGCCCCTGCGAAGCAAAAGCTTCGTTCAACTCGATGACATCGAACTGGTCGATGGTCATGTTCAGACGCGCGAGCAGCTTTTGCGTAGCGGGCGCGGGACCGATGCCCATCACGCGCGGCGCGACGCCAGCCGTTGCGATACCCAGCACGCGCGCACGCGGCACGAGCCCAAAACGCTTCGCGTTTTCTTCATTGGCGAGGAGCAGCGCACAAGCGCCGTCATTCACACCCGAAGCATTGCCGGCCGTCACCGAGCCATCCGGGCGCACGACGCCCTTGAGTTTCGCAAGCGCTTCGAGGCTCGTCTCACGCGGATGCTCGTCACGCGAGAAAACAATCGGATCGCCCTTCTTCTGCGCAATCGTCACCGCGACGATCTCCTGCGCAAGCGTGCCATCCGCCTGAGCACGAGCCGCCTTCTGCTGGCTGCGAACCGCAAACGCGTCTTGATCCGCACGGCTCACGTTGTAGTCAACCGCGACGTTCTCGCCCGTTTCCGGCATCGAGTCCACACCGTATTGCTGCTTCATCAGCGGATTGACGAAGCGCCAGCCAATCGTCGTGTCATAGATCGCGGCGTCGCGAGCGAAGGCGCTCGCGGCCTTGCCCATGACGAACGGCGCGCGGCTCATGCTTTCCACGCCACCCGCAATCATCAGCCCCGTTTCGCCGGACTTGAGCGCGCGCGCGGCAATGCCCACGGCGTCCATGCCGGAGCCGCACAGGCGGTTCACCGTCGAGCCCGGCACGGCCTGCGGCAAGCTCGCCAGCAGCGACGACATGCGCGCGACGTTACGGTTGTCCTCGCCCGCCTGATTCGCGCAGCCGTAGATGACGTCGTCGATCGCCGTCCAGTCCACGTCCTTGTTGCGCTCCATGAGCGCCTTCAGCGGAACCGCGCCGAGGTCGTCGGCACGAACCTGGGCCAGGGCGCCCGCGTAGCGGCCGATAGGCGTGCGAATCGCGTCGCAGATGAATGCTTCCGTCATGTAAGTCTCCTTTCGATCGCCGGCACTTGATGCGATCCCATGCAAAGATGATTGAGATTGACGGACTGCGCGGGCGAAAATGGGAGATCGAACGCGCACGTCCTCGTGCGATTTGTTCGACTGTCGAACTGATGATCGTTAATCGAACAATTTGACGGCCATAATAGGCGTGTCCTGGGACGGGTGTCAAGCACGCGGACGTGGCGCCAAAAGCGAAAAAGCCGCACAGGACAGGGCCCGTGCGGCTTCGCGAGTTCAAACGGGCGCGAGGCGCCCGCCAGTGCGGCAAACGCTTAACGCGACATCATGAGCATGCCGACGTTGTGCATGACCCAGATCGTGCCGAAGATCAGGAACGCGGCGGCCAGCACCGTGTACGCGAGCGACAGCACGTTCCAGCCCTGCCCCGGCGACGTGTTCAGATGCAGGAAGAACACGAGGTGCACGACCACCTGCACGAAGGCGAGCACTGCGATCACGATGATGGCCGTGGTGGCGTCGAGCGTGCCGTGCAAAACAACGCCGAATGCGCCTGCGGTAAGCAGCACCGAAAGAATGAAGCCCGCCACATAGCTGCCGAGGCTGCCGTGCGACTCTGCATGAGATTGAGCCATTTAGAGCACGCTCCCCAGATAGACAAAAGAAAACACGCAGATCCACACCACATCGAGAAAGTGCCAGAAGAGGCTCAGACACGTGAGGCGGCGGATTTCCTGCTCGCCAAGCTGCCGCGCGCGAACCACCTGGATCATCATCACGAGCATCCACAGGAGGCCGAAGGACACGTGCAGGCCGTGCGTGGCGACAAGCGTGAAGAATGACGAAAGGAATGCGCTGCGCTGCGGACCGGCGCCGTCTGCGATCAGGTGCGAGAACTCGCGCAGTTCGAGCACGAGGAACGACGCCCCCAGCATGAAGGTGACCGCGAGCCAGCCGAGCACCATGCCATTCTTGCGCTGGTGCGCGCCAAGCATCGCGAAGCCGTATGTGATGCTCGAAAGCAGCAGCACGGCCGTTTCGAGCGCCACGCCCGGAATGTCGAACAGGTCCTTACCCGTGGGGCCGCCCGCGAACTGGTGGCCCAACACGCCGAACGTGGCGAACAACGCCGCGAACAGCAGGCAGTCGGTCATCAGGTAGACCCAGAAGCCGAACACCGAGTGCGACTGCGGGTGATCATGGTGATCGAGTTCGGCAAGGGTTGCCGCATTGGTTTTCTGTAACATCAGACTGCCTCCTCGGCGACCAGGTCACGCTCGGCCACGGCGGCGCCGGTGCCAAAGCGCCGTTCTTCGATCTCGCGGACCTTCGCGGCCGGAATGTAATAACCGTCGTTGTTGCCGAAGCTCTTGAGGATGACCGTCAGCGCGACGCCAACGAACCCGAGCACCGCAAGCCACGTGATGTGCCACACGCCCGCGAAACCCAGCACAAGGCTGAACATGCCGACGAAGAAGCCCGCCGACGTGTTGGACGGCATGTGGATATCGCTATATTTCGCGGCGAGCCCCGGCGCGCGGCCCGCTTCCTTCATGTGCGCGAAAGCGTCGATGTCGTCCACGTGCGGAATGACCGCGAAGTTATAGACCGCCGGCGGCGACGACGTTGCCCATTCGAGCGTGCGGCCATCCCACGGATCGCCCGTCACGTCCCTGCATTCGGCCTTGTTGCGGTTCACGAAGGCCATCACCCACAACAGGACCTGGAGCACGATGCCGACCGCGATGATCGCAGCGCCAATTGCGGCGACGACGAAGTACGGATGCCATTCGGGCACGTCGTAGTGGTTGGTGCGACGCGTTGCGCCCATGAAACCGAGCACGTAGAGCGGCACGAAGGCCACGTAGAAGCCGACGAACCAGCACCAGAACGACGCCTTGCCGAGCTTTTCGCTGGGCTTCAGGCCAAACACCTTCGGGAACCAGTACTGCAGGCCCGCGAGGTAACCGAACACCACGCCGCCGATAATCGCGTTGTGGAAGTGAGCGATCAGGAAGAGCGAGTTGTGCAGCACGAAGTCCGCACCCGGGATCGCGAGCATCACGCCAGTCATGCCGGCGATCGAGAACGTCACCATGAAGCCGACGGTCCAGAGCACGGGCGCGGTGAAGTGCACACGGCCGCGATACATCGTGAACAGCCAGTTGAAAATCTTCACGCCGGTTGGAATGGCGATAACCATCGTCGCGATACCGAAGAACGCGTTGACGTCGGCGCCCGAGCCCATCGTGAAGAAGTGGTGCGCCCACACGAGGAACGCGAGCACCATGATCGCGCACGAGGCGTAGACCATCGTCTTGTAGCCGAACAGCGGCTTCTTGCAGAACGTGGCCATCACTTCCGAATAGATGCCGAACGCGGGCAGCACGAGGATGTACACCTCGGGGTGGCCCCAAGCCCAGATGAGGTTCAGATACAGCATGGCGTTGCCGCCAAGCTCGTTCGTGAAGAAGTGCGTGCCGACGTAGCGATCGAGGCCGAGCAGCGCCACGGCGATCGTGAGGATCGGGAACGTGGCCATGATGAGCACGTTCGAGCACAGCGCCGTCCACGTGAACACCGGCATCTTCATGAGCGTCATGCCGGGCGCGCGCATCTTGATGATCGTGACGAAGAAGTTCACGCCCGTGATCAAGGTGCCGACACCGGAGAGCTGGACCGCCCAGATGTAGTAGTCCACCCCCACGTCCGGACTGAACTGCAGTTCGGAAAGCGGCGGATACGCCAGCCAGCCCACCTTCGCGAACTCGCCGATCACGAGCGAGAGGTTGATGAGGATCGCGCTGATCGCCGTCATCCAGAACGAGAGCGAGTTCAGGAACGGGAACGCCACGTCGCGCGCGCCGATCTGCAGGGGCACGACGAGGTTGAAGAAACCGACCATGAGCGCCATCGCCATGAAGAAGATCATGATGACGCCGTGCGCCGTGAAGATCTGGTCGAAATGGTGTGGCGGCAGGTAGCCGGGAGAATTGAACGCGATGGCCTGCTGGATGCGCATCATGACCGCGTCGGCGAAGCCGCGCACGAGCATGAGCACCGCCACGATCATGTACATCACGCCGATGCGTTTATGGTCCACGCTCGTGATCCACTCGCTCCAGATGTACTTCCACTTGCCGGTCACGGTGACGAGACCGAGCACGCCGACGACGATCAGCGCCATGAACGCCGCCGCGCCCATGATGATGGGCTGATCGAACGGGATCGCCTCTAATGTGAGTTTTCCGAACATGCTGCTTACCCCTTGGTCACGCAGGACGGGTCGAAATTCGTGACGTGCCCGTTGTTGTACTTCGCGATGATGTTATTGAAGAGCTTCGGGTCGACGGTCGAGAAGTACCGCACCGGCGCCTTCTCCTGCGGCTTCGAAACCGTTGCGTACTCGTCCATCGAAAGCGGGGTGGACGACGTCTTCACCTTCTGCACCCACGCGTCGAAGTCCTGCCGGCTCGTGGCGAGCGTGCGGAACTTCATGTCCGAGAAGCCCTTGCCGCTGTAGTTGGACGAGAGGCCGTCGAAATCGCCCGCTTCGTCGGCGATCAGGTGCAAGCGCGTTTGCATGCCCGCCATGGCGTAGACCTGGGTGCCCAGCTGCGGGATGAAGAACGAGTTCATCACCGAGTCCGACGTGATACGGAAGTTGACCGGCGTGCCCACCGGCACGGCGAGCTGGTTCACCGACGCAATGCCGAGGTCCGGGTAGATGAAGAGCCACTTCCAGTCGAGCGCGACGACCTCGACATTGATGGGCTTCACGCTCGACTCCAGCGGCTTGTACGGGTCGAGTTCGTGCGAGGTGCGCCACGTGAGGATGGCGAGGAACAGAATGATCGCGGCCGGGATGGCCCAGACCACCACTTCGATCGCCGTGGAGTGGGCCCACTTCGGCGCATAGGTTGCGTTACGGTTCGAGGCGCGGTAGCGCCACGCGAACGCGAGCGTCAGGATGATGACGGGCACCACGACTAACAGCATGGCCCACGTGGCCGTCAGGATGAGCGACTTCTCGGCCGCGCCCACGCTGCCCTTGGGGTCCAGCACGGCAAAATTGCCGCTGCACCCCGCGAGAGAAACGAGCAGCCCGCTGCCGAGGGGAATTAACCACCTTTTAAAGGCTTTTCTGTCTTTCATGTTTGCCTGTTCTTCCGTTGTCCACCAAAACGCGTAACACCCAACACATTTGCATCGCAATTCGCCACGCAAAATGCACCCGTATCGTATTCAGCGCGATTCTACGGAAAGCACCAATCTCAAAATTTGATCTTTGCTAAGGATTCGCGAGCGCAACAAAGCTCGCTCAGGCAAGCGCGACGGAAAGCCGCAATTATCTTTCCAATAGCTTTCATCTCGCAAACGCCTACAGTGGGCCGGTTTTGGCGCGATGACCAACGCGCGCGCAAGCGAAGAAGGGAGCCGAAGATGTGCGCAGCGCGATCGAGGAATTGTCAGGTAATGTGCCAATTCCTTCGAATTTCGATATCGGCTTTATCTCACTTTTAATTGCAGATCACACTGATATTTAGATGTAAATAATCCGCTCTCGCTGCAACCCTTTTCGGCCACAATGAATTGATTGAAATCAAATTATTGAATACCAAGTGATCTAGCGTGCGCATTTGACGCACGGCATACCACGCCGCACGATTGACGTTCACCCGGGCGCCCTGCTCCGAAGGTTTGCGCCCCCTCCGCCCCGCCGCTTGTTGGCGAAACCGATCGCTTGCGTTATCTTGATAGGTTCTCCAAGCGCCGTAGCAAGATCGACCGCCAACCCCATGAATTCTGCTTCCAGTGCCTCGTCAGACCGCTCCGCCGACCAGCAGGAGATCCCCGAAAAACCGGGCGACTCGTATGTGCAGTCGTTCGCGCGCGGGCTTTCGGTGATCCGCGCGTTCAACGCCGAGCATCCCGAGCAGACCCTCACCGACGTCGCCGCCGCCACGGGCCTCACGCGCGCCGGGGCGCGCCGCATTCTGCTCACGCTGCAGACGCTCGGCTACGTCGAAGCCGAGGGGCGGCTCTTTCGCCTTACCCCGCGTATTCTCGACCTCGGCTTCGCGTACCTCACGTCGATGCCGTTCTGGAATCTCGCCGAGCCGGTGATGGAGGAGCTTTCGCAGGAGGTGCACGAGAGCTGCTCGGCGGCCGTGCTCGACCGCACCGAGATCGTCTACGTGTTGCGCGTGCCCACGCACAAGATCATGACGATCAACCTCTCGATCGGCAGCCGCCTGCCTGCGTACTGCACCTCGATGGGGCGTGTGCTGCTTGCCTCGCTCGACGACGCCACGCTCGACGAAACGCTCGGCGCCTCGCCGCTCTACGCGCATACGGCGCGCACGGTCACCGACGTCGGCGAACTCAAGAAGATCATCGGGCAGGTGCGCCAGCAGGGCTGGGCGATTGTCGATCAGGAACTGGAAGGCGGGCTCATCTCGATCTCCGCGCCCATTCGCAACCGGCAAGGCCGCGTGATCGCCGCGATGAACATCAGCGGCAACGCGCAGCGGACTTCGGCCAAACAGATGGTGAAGACCTTCCTCGATCCGCTTCAGCAAGCCGCGGCGCGCGTGTCCGGGATGGTCGCGCGGCGCACCTGAAAGCAACCGTGCGCAACTAAGGGCAACGGGCACGCCGCCCGGCGCGCCCACGCAATTTCAGGCGACTTCGGCAAACACCTGCACGAGCCAGTCGGCGAAAGCGCGCACGCGCAGCGACAACTGGCGGTTCTGCGGATACAGCACCGAAACCGGCAACGGCGGCGGCGGATGCGCCGGCAGCACCACGCAAAGCTCGCCATTGGCGAGCAGCTCGCGCACGCGGTAGCGCGGTACCTGCACGATGCCGAGCCCCGCCAGCGCGCCCGCCGTGTAGAGTTCCGCGCCGTTCACGGCCACCGGACCCGGCAGCGTCACGTGGACGATACCTTCGGGTGTCGTGAATTCGAGCGGGAGCGCGCGGCCCGTAGCCGGCGAAACATAGTTCACGGCTCGTTGGCCTGCGCGGCCTGGATGTTCCGTGTGTGTGCCGGCGAGCGCCTCGATCGACTCCGGGTCGCCGTGCCGTTCGAGATACGCTGGGCTCGCGCAGGTCACCTGCTCCAGCAGCGCCACGCGCCGCGCGATCATCGAGGAGTCGGCCAGCTCGCCCGCGCGCAGCACGCAGTCCACGCCCTCGCGCACGAGATCGACGAAGTGATCGCCCGAGCCGATAAAAAGCTCGATGCGCGGATAGCGCGCGAGGAAGTCGGGCAAGCGCGGCATCACGAAATACTGCGTGAGCGTGCCCTGCATGTTCACGCGCAAGCGTCCCTGCGGATCGGTGTCGCGAAACACCTCCTCGGTTTCCTCGAGGTCGGCGAGCAGGCGCATGCAGCGCTGGTAATAGGCGTCGCCATCGAGCGTCGGCTTCACCTGGCGCGTGGTGCGCTCCAGCAGGCGCACACCAAGCCGCGCTTCGAGGCGCTTGATCGAATTGGTGACCGTCGCGCGCGGCAGGTTCAGATCTTCGGCCGCCTGCGTGAAGCTGCGGCGGTCGACGATGCGCGTGAAAATCTGCATCTCCTGGAAACGGTCCAAGGGCATTCTCGTTGAGTTCTCGGGTCGCCTGCATCTTCTCACGGCAACCGCGCCCAACCAAAAATCCCCCAGCCCATTCGAGCCCTTAAGCAGCAGTTAAGGGCAGCGCTGGCTACCCAGCCGCCACCTGCCGCACGAGCTCGACGAACGCCTCGCCCGCCTCCTCCAGATGCCCGGAGTTGTCGATGCGCGCGAACGCCGCCCCCCCCGGCACCTCGAACGGCGCGCGCCGCGCGAGGCGCGCCGCGACCTGCTCGGGCGTTTCGCGCGCCCGGGAAGCGAGGCGCGCGGCCAGCACGTGCTGCGCGGCTTCGATGTGCACGAGCGTCATGCGCGGGTACCGCTCGAACGCCTCACCCGCGTAGGCGCGCGAGCCGTTCACCACGACGGTGCAGCCAAGCGCCATCCACTGGTCGATCTCCACGCCCACGCCATAGCGCAGCGCATGGCTGCGCCATTGCAGCGCGAAGAGGCCGCGCTGCGAGCGCGCCTCGAATTCGGCTTCGGTGAGCGCGATGTGGTTCTCGCCGCCGCTGTCTTCGCGCGTGATGTAGCGATGCGCGAACACGACGTCTTCGCCGGACAGGCGCTCGCGCGCGTATCGCAGCAGCGTGTCCTTACCCGCGCCCGATGGTCCCATTACGTAGATCAGACCGCCCTTCATGCGCGGTCCCCCGCGAACGGCAGGCGGCGCCACAGCGCGAACGGCGCGCCCGGCTCGGGCTCGACGAAGAGCGCCGCGCCTTCCACGGGCAGCGCGCTGGCATCGCGCATCTGCGTGTTCCAGGCATCGACGAGTTGTGCGCACGTTTGCGCGTCGTTCAGCGAATCGGATAGCGTCATGTGAAAGCGGAATTCTTCGAACACGTACGGGTAGCCCCACGCCTCGACGTAAGCGCGCTGGCGCGGCGTGAGCGGCGCGTCCAGGCGCTTCGCGAGCTCGGCGCCCGTTTGCGCGGCGCGCAGCGAACCGAGCGCGCGCAGTGCGTTGGCAGCGAGTTCGCGCAGCGCGGTTTCGCCGGCATCGTCGGCGGGGCGCAGCGCCACGAAGCGGCCGAGCAACGCCGCTTCGACGTTGGCTTCGAAGCGCGCCTGCCCCTGCGCCCACTGCTGCGCGGCGGCAAGGAGCGCCGTGGGCGTCACGCCTCGCGCAAGACGGAAGGGCGGCACGAGGGTGCCGTGCCAGCCATAGCGGCGTGGCGCGACCGTGAGCGTTTCCAGCGGCTGCGGCAGGCCGGTGAGCCACGTCGGCGGCGCGAGGCTGTCGCCGGTTTCCGGATCACGGCCAAGCCACGCGCAGCCCGCCTGCCACCACGCCGACTCGCGCGGCGGCGCATAGTAAAGCGCGAAGCGCGCGGCTTCGCTCCAGTCTTCGTGCAGCACGCTCATAAGTCGTGCTCCACCATCAGTTGCACGCGGTCGGCGGCGAAGTGCGTGACGCCGTACTTGATCGGCACGCCGTCGAGATCGACGTCGACGTTTTCCACCCACAGCACCGGCTGCTGCCGGTTGATGTTCAGGCGGCGCGCCACTTCCGCATCGGGCAGCACGCTGCCGATACGGCTCCACTTGCGCAGATAGTCGGTCACGCCGTATTCGGCGAGGGCCTTCGACGTACTGTCGACGCGCTCCATGACGACGGGCAGATCTGCGAAGCGCGCGGCGGGATACCAGCTGCGCGCGTAGGTGAGCGGCACGCCGTCCGACTCGTGCAGCGTTTCGAGCCGGTACACGAGCGCGCCCGCGCGCAGGCCGAGCGCCTTGGCGACCGTGGGGTCCGCCTTGCCGCGCGACGACGCGAGCAGCTTGCCCACCGCCGAATGCTGATGGCGCTTCAGGTTTTCCGTGAAGCGCGTGCGCTTGCCGATGCTGTAGTCGATCGCGCCGGGCTGCACGAAGGTGCCGCGTCCCTGCTCCACGCTCACGAGGCCCAGCGCCGCGAGGCCCAGCATCGCGCGCCGCACCGTGTGGCGGTTCACGTCGAAGCGGCGCGCGAGCTCGCCCTCGCTAGGCAGCCGGCCGTCTTCGCCGAAGCCCTTCGCAGCGATCTCCGCCGCGAGGATCTGCTCGATCTGCCGCCACACCGCCACCCCCGCGCCGCGCTCAAGCAGGCTGGATGGCGCCTCGTCGTTCGATGTCATGGTGCTGTCATTCCTCTCGGTTCCAATAGCGTTTTGTGCATTGTAGTGCGCAGGGCGTGATGGAAATATGAAAACCTCCGTTGCGCTCGCGTTAGACGACTGTACCATTAAACGTCTAGACGTTTAGATGAATAGATGGTTCAATCGAGGTCCAGACAAGGCTGTTCGAGAGGCGCAGTTGCCATGTCCGTTCTCACCCGTTCACGACACAGGAACTCCGATGAACGCTTCCTCCACCCCATCCTCCGCAACGGCCACCCGGCGCGCATGGATGGCCGTTCTCGCGCATACCCCGTGCGCCGAGCTTGAAGCGGCGCTCAGCGACGCGCTCGCCGGTGCGCCCGAGCCCGCATTCGACTGGCTGCGTCCGCCACAAACCGGACTTGCCATGGTGCGCGGGCGCATAGGCGGCACCGGCGATGCCTTCAACCTGGGCGAAGCCACCGTCACGCGCGCCACGCTGCGCCTGCGTGCCTCAAGCGCTGATCGCACCGAAGGCGCCGATGCGAACCAGCCCGGCCCGGTCGGTGTGGCCTGCCATTTGGGCCGCGACAAACGCCGCGCCGAGTTGGCCGCACTCGCCGACGCGCTGCTGCAGCTGCCCACACGCCACGACCAGTTGCACGACCGGTTGATCGAGCCGCTCGCCGCTCGGCTCGCCGCTCGCCGCGACGCGCGCCGCGCCGACGCCGCCAGCACGCGGGTCGAGTTCTTCACGATGGTTCGAGGTGACGCATGAGCAACGAACGCAACGTCATGACGCCCGATTTGCTCGCGGCGCTCGCGCCCGGCTTCGGCGATCCCGTTCACGACACGCAGACCGTGTTCCGCACGCTGCTCGACGCGCTCGCGCGACCCGGCACGATCGGCGTCATCGAGACGCCGCTGCCCGCGGCGACGTCAGCGAATGCTTCAACCGCACGCGCCGGCCTCGCCGCCTTCGCCTCGCTGCTCGCACTCGCGGACTACGCCACGCCCGTCTGGCTCGCCCAGCCGGACGCCGCGCTCGCGGCCGCGCTGCGCTTTCACGCAGGCGCGCCGCTGGCACAGGAAGCGCGCGAAGCCGCGTTCGCCTACGTGCACGCCGCCGCCGCACTGCCGCCGCTCGAAGCCTTCGCGATCGGCACGCCGGAATCGCCGGAGCAGTCGGCCACGGTGTTCGTGCGGGTCGATTCGCTCACGGGCGGCGCGCCGCTCACGCTGCGCGGCCCCGGCATCGAAACAAGTTGCAGCATCGCGCCCGCCGGCCTGCCGGAGCGCTTCTGGCGCGAACGCGCCGCCCTCGCGCCGCACTTCCCGTGCGGCATCGACTTCTATCTCGTGTGTGGTGACCGTCTGATGGGTCTGCCGCGCACCACTCTCGTGGAGATGCACTGATGTATGTCGCCGTCAAAGGAGGAGAGCGCGCGATCGAAGCGTCGTGGCGCCTGCTCGACGAAGCACGCCGCGGCGACACGCGCGTGCCCGAGCTGAGCGTTGCGCAGATCCGCGAACAGCTGCGCCTCGCCGTGGCGCGTGTGATGGCCGAAGGTTCGGTCTACGACGAAGAACTTGCCGCGCTCGCGATCAAGCAGGCAGCGGGCGATCTCGTCGAAGCGATCTTCTTGCTGCGCGCCTATCGCACCACCCTGCCGCGATTTGGCTATACGCAGCCGGTCGAAACGGAAAACATGGTGGTGGAGCGCCGCATTTCCGCCACCTTCAAGGACGTGCCCGGCGGCCAGGTGCTCGGCGCGACCTACGACTACACGCAGCGCCTGCTCGACTTCGCACTGCTGGCCGAAGGCGACGATGCAGCGAGCGCCACGCGCGAGACGCCGCGTGCAACGCCGCCCGAAGAAGCCATGCCCCGCGTGGTCTCGCTGCTCGACAAGGAAGGCCTGATCGAACAGGAAACACGCTCGTCGCAAGCGCGCGAACCCGGCGACCTGTCGCGCGAACCGCTTGCGTTCCCCGCCGATCGCACGGTGCGCCTGCAGAATCTCGCACGCGGCGATGAGGGCTTCCTGCTCGCGATGGGCTATGCCACGCAGCGCGGCTACGCGCATTCGCACCCGTTTGCGGGCGAGATCCGTTTTGGTTCGGTCTGCGTAGAAATGATGCTGGACGAACTCGACGAGCCCGTCGAAATTGGCGAGATCGATCTGACCGAATGCCAGATGATCAACCAGTTCGCGGGCGCGAAAGACGTGCCGCCGCAATTCACGCAAGGTTATGGCCTCGCGTTCGGGCACGCGGAGCGCAAAGCCATGGCGATGGCGCTCGTCGATCGCGCGCTGCGGGCCGAGGAGCTGGGCGAGACGATCGCCTCGCCTACTCAGGATATCGAATTCATGCTCTCGCACAGCGACAACGTGGAAGCCTCGGGCTTCGTTCAACACCTGAAGCTGCCGCACTACGTGGATTTCCAGGCGGAGCTGGAACTCGTGCGCAAGCTGCGCGCGCGGCACGAGAATGACACCGACGCCGACGCCGATGCCGACACGCAAAACAAGGAGGCCGCATGAACGCGCCCGATACCTTGCAAACCGCCGAAGCCGAAGTCGCGTCGCACGAAACGCAGGCCGTCTCGGGCTACAACTTCGCGTACCTCGACGAGCAGACCAAGCGCATGCTGCGTCGCGCGCTCCTCAAGGCCGTGGCCGTGCCGGGCTACCAGGTGCCGTTCGCCTCGCGCGAAATGCCGCTGCCGTATGGCTGGGGCACGGGCGGCATTCAGGTGACGGCGGCGATCATCGGCGCGAAAGACACGCTCAAGGTGATCGACCAGGGCTCGGACGACACCACGAACGCCGTGAACATCCGCCGCTTTTTCGCGCGTACCACGGGTGTGGCCACCACGCGCCGCACGAGCGAGGCGTCGATCGTGCAGACACGGCACCGCATTCCGGAAACGCCGCTCACGGACAAACAAATCCTCGTCTACCAGGTGCCGATGCCCGAGCCGCTATTCCGGCTGGAGCCGCGCGTGGCCGAATGCAAGAAGCTGCATGCGCTCGCCGACTATGGCCTCATCAGCGTGAAGCTTTATGAGGACATCGTGCAGCACGGCAGCATCGCCACGACTTACGACTACCCGGTGACGGTGAACGGCCGCTATCTCACGTCGCCCTCGCCGATTCCGAAGTTCGACAACCCCAAGCTCCATATGAACGCCGCGCTGCAGTTGTTCGGCGCGGGGCGCGAGCGCCGCATCTACGCAATTCCGCCGTACACGCCGGTGAAGAGCCTCGATTTCGACGACCATCCGTTCGAAGTGCAGCGCTGGGAGCACGCGTGCGCGTTGTGCGGC
This sequence comes from Paraburkholderia hiiakae, assembly GCF_904848665.1. Lineage (GTDB taxonomy): Bacteria > Pseudomonadota > Gammaproteobacteria > Burkholderiales > Burkholderiaceae > Paraburkholderia > Paraburkholderia hiiakae. The sequence goes on along the minus strand of NZ_CAJHCQ010000009.1, from coordinate 90,725 downwards.
TCGCGCGAAAGCTTCCTCGACGAAATGATCGTCGACGACACGGGCAAGCGCATGTTCGTGTGCTCGGACAGCGACTACTGTCACGACCGGCGCGACGATATCGATGCGCACGCAACGAACGAAGCAGGAGAAAAAGCATGACGCCGCTGCTAAGCGCTAGATCGCTCACGAAGCAGTACGGCGGCCGCAACGGCTGCCGCGACGTGAGCTTCGACCTGTATCCCGGCGAGGTGCTGTGCATCGTCGGCGAATCGGGCTCGGGCAAGACTACGCTGCTCAACACGCTCGCGCTGCGCACCGAGTCCGACTCGGGCACGCTGCACTACACGAACGCGAACGGCGAAACGCTCGACCTGCGCACGCTTTCCGAGCCGCGCCGGCGCCTGCTTGCGCGCACCGAATGGGGCTTCGTGCAGCAGAATCCGCGCGACGGGTTGCGTGCTGGTGTTTCCGCGGGCGCCAATATCGGCGAGCCGTTGATGGCCGTGGGCGCGCGCCATTATGGGCAGATCCGCAACACGGCGCAGCAATGGATGCAGCGCGTGGAGCTGGACGCCCAACGCATCGACGAATTGCCCTCGGCGTTTTCGGGCGGCATGCAGCAGCGCCTGCAGATTGCGCGCAATCTCGTGACCGGGCCGCGCCTCGTCTTCATGGACGAACCCACGGCGGGTCTCGACGTGTCCGTGCAGGCGCGCCTGCTCGACCTGCTGCGCACGCTCACGGGCACGCTGCATCTTTCGGTGCTGATCGTCACGCACGACATTGGCGTGGCGCGCCTGCTCGCGCATCGCTTGATGGTGATGCAAGGCGGCACGGTGGTCGAATCGGGCCTGACCGACCAGGTGCTGGACGACCCGCAACATCCCTATACGCAGACGCTGGTGGCATCCGTGCTGCCGGTCTAGGATGATCGACATGAATTTCACTTCATTGACCGCTGAATCGTCGGCGGCGCGCGTTGCCCGTGGCACGCGCGCGTTCGTGGAACGGCCCGCGCTCATGCTGCGCGCCGAAGACGTGCGCAAGACCTTCACGCTGCACGGCCAGGGCGGCATCGGCATCGAAGCACTCGCGGGCGTTTCGCTCGACGTGGAGCGCGGCGAGTGCATCGTGCTGGTCGGGCCGTCGGGGGCGGGCAAAAGCACGTTTTTGCGCTGCCTGTATGGCAACTATCTCGCGAGCGGCGGGTCGATCGCGATCCGCGACGAAGGCGCGCCGCTCGAGCATCTGGAAATCACGGGCGCAGCGCCTCACGACATCCTGCGCCTGCGCCGCAACGTGGTGGGCTACGTGAGCCAGTTTTTGCGTGTGATTCCGCGCGTGAGCGCGCTCGACATCGTGGCCGCGCCGCTCGTTTCGCGCGGTGTGGATGAAGACGAAGCACGCGAGCGCGCGCAAACTCTGCTTGCACGCCTGAACGTGCCGCAACGCCTCTGGCCGCTCGCGCCCGCCACGTTCTCCGGCGGCGAGCAGCAGCGCGTGAACATTGCGCGGGGCCTGATCGCGCAGCACCGCGTGCTGCTGCTCGACGAACCCACGGCGTCGCTCGACGCTCAAAACCGCGAAGTCGTCGCGAGCCTGATTGGCGAGGCGCGCGAGCGCGGCGCCGCGATCGTCGGCGTGTTCCACGACGAGGACACGCGCGAGCGCGTCGCCACGCGCGTGCTCGAACTCACCGCGCCACGCGCCGGCGCACACGAAGCGCAGCTCACCGCTGCAGCCTGAATACCGCCTGAACGGCACAACCCGATATCTGATACGGAGCCTGACGATGTTGATCAAAAACGCTCGCATCGTGACGCGAGACGAAGTTTTTACCGGCACGCTAAGCGTGGAAGACGGCAAGATCCGCGACATCTCACGCGGCTCGACCGCCGCGCCGGAAGCCGAAGACTGGGAAGGCGACTTCCTGCTGCCCGGCCTCGTCGAACTGCACACCGACAACCTGGAAAAGCACCTCGCGCCGCGCCCCGGCGTGCACTGGAACACCGACGCCGCATTCGTCATTCACGACGCGCAGATCGCTGCCGCCGGCATCACCACGGTATTCGACGCGCTCGCCATCGGCACGCGCCTCGCCGTGGGCGTGCGTGGCCGCGACGTGCAGCTCGCGAGCGCCAACGCCCTCAAGCGCTTTTCCGAGCGCAACCTGCTGCGCGCCGAGCACTTCCTGCACCTGCGCTGCGAAATCGCCACCGAAGACGTGATCGAGCTGTTCGACACGCTGAGCGACCACCCGCTGCTGCGCCTCGCCTCGGTGATGGACCACACGCCGGGCCAGCGCCAGTGGCACGACCGCGCGCAGTGGCGACGCTTTCAGGAGCGCCACGGCAAGTGGACCGACGAGCAGACGAACACCATGCTCGCCGAAATGGCCACCGAGCAGGAGCGCTACGCCGACGCGCACCGCCTCGAAATCGTGCAGCGCTGCCGCGCGCGCGGCATCCCGCTCGCGAGCCACGACGACACGCTCGTGGAGCACGTCGAGCAGGCCGCCGCCGAAGGCATCGTGCTCGCCGAATTCCCGACCACCCGCGTTGCCGCCGAGGAAGCGAAAAAGCGCGGCATCGCGACGATCATGGGTGCGCCGAACGTGGTGCGCGGCGGCTCGCACTCGGGCAACGTCTCGGCGCTGGAGTTGGCGCAAGCCGACCTGCTCGACATCCTCTCCTCCGACTACGTGCCGTCGAGCCTCCTGACCGCCGCGTTCGACCTCGTGACCCAGGCCGACTGGACGCTGCCGCGCGCGCTCGCCACGGTCTCGTGGGAACCCGCCAGCAAGTCGGGCCTGCACGACCGCGGCGCGATCGAACCCGGCCTGCGCGCGGACTTCGTGCGCGTGACGATGCTCGACACGCTGCCCGTGCCGCGCGCGACGTGGCGCGCGGGCGTGCGCGTGGTCTGACGTGCTCCACGCGGTGCAGCCGCTGCATCTGCTGCACCGCGACAAAAACGGCACGCCGGATGGCCGCATTCGGGCCGAAAACTCACGGCGCGCCGTCGATTCGATTTCAATTTCCCTTCATATCGTTGACGACGCCACGCCTACGCGCCTTCGCATTCTTCCGACTGTTGCGGCCGAGCATCGCGCGGCCCATCTCAAGCCCCCCGCAACGGCCCACCGGCATTGGCCTGCACGCCTTATCCGACAAGGCTTCGCGTTAAATCGTACAAGCGCACGGGCGTACACTTAGCGGGTCCCTTTCCCGCTATCCGGTATTACACTAGCGACGCAGCAATTTTGACCTGGTAAGCTTGCCGCGCTTCGCTGGCCGCAGGCTGGCGGGTCCAACAATAATCCGGCGCGAGCCGCGCCGGAAAATGCGCCATGGCGGCACAACCGCACGCGGCGCGTCCTGAACCATCTCGAGGAGTACCCATAGTGAAGAAACTGCTTGCCACCCTCACGGTTGCCCTGCTCGCCGTCTCGGCCGGCGTCGCCCATGCGAAGGACTGGTCCACCGTGCGTTTCGGCGTTGACGCCAGCTACGCACCGTTCGAATCCAAAGCACCCGATGGCAAGCTGGTCGGCTTCGACATCGACCTCGGCAACGAAATCTGCAAGCGCCTGAACGCCAAGTGCGTGTGGGTCGAGCAAGACTTCGACGGCATGATCCCGGGCCTGAAGGCCAAGAAGTTCGACGGCGTGCTCTCGTCGATGACGATCACCCCGCAGCGCGAGCAGCAGATCGCCTTCTCGGCGAAGCTGTTCAACACGCCGACGCGCCTCGTCGCCAAGAAGGGCTCGAGCCTCACGCCGACGGCTGACGCGCTCAAGGGCAAGTCGGTTGGCGTCGAACAAGGCACGATCCAGGAAACCTACGCCAAGGAAAACTGGGCGCCGAAGGGCGTGAACGTCGTTCCTTACCAAAACCAGGACCAGGTCTACGCCGACCTGATCTCGGGCCGTCTGGACGCTGCGCTGCAGGATGAAGTGCAAGCGGATCTGGGCTTCCTGAAGACCCCGCGCGGCGCTGGCTTCCAGTTCGCCGGCAAGGAAATCCCGACGGGCGCTGCCGCTATCGGCCTGCGCAAGGAAGACGCCGACCTGAAGACGAAGATCGACAAGGCTATCGCCGACATGATCAAGGACGGCACCTACAAGAAGATCGAAGCCAAGTACTTCGACTTCGACGTGTACGGCGGCTAAGCACCGTATCGCGCCTGCGCTGCATCACGGCGCGCAAAGCCCGGACTTGTGTCCGGGCTTTTTCTTTTCCGGATTTTTATTTCGGATTCCGTATTTTTTGGCGATGCTGGAGGCGCGCGGGAGAGGCTTGGTTCCGGCGCCGCGTCGAATCGGCTAAGATCGGTCTACGGCCCCTGCGCGTTCCTGCGGGGCCACCATTCACTCCAACACCTTTTGCGGGCCGACGCGCCTCGCGCATCCATCATGCAAACCCGAAACCACCCGTTGATCGCGCCCGCCCTCGGTACCGCGCGGGAACTTGCCAGTTTCCACTACGGCAACGCCGGCGGTGACCAGAAGGTCTACATCCAGTCCTCACTGCACGCCGACGAGCTGCCTGGCATGCTCGTCTCGTGGGTGCTGCGCCGCAAGCTCGCGGAACTGGAAGCCGCGGGCCGCCTGCGCGGCGAGATCGTGATCGTGCCGGTGCCCAACCCCGTGGGCCTGAATCAGCACTGGCTCGGGCATATGATCGGCCGCTTCGAATCGAACACGGCGCAGAACTTCAACCGCAATTTCCATGAGCTCACCGCGCTCGTGCTGCCCGACATCGAGACGCGCCTCGGGCCCGACGAAGCGGCGAACCGCACGGCCATCCGCGCGGCCATGGGCGAAGCACTGGCCGCGAAGCAGCCGAGGACCGAACTCGAATCGATGCGGCTCGCGCTCCAGCGCCTTTCGTACGACGCCGACATCGTGCTGGACCTGCATTGCGACTGGGAAGCCGCCATGCACATCTACACGAACCCCGAGCTGTGGCCCGATGTCGAGCCGCTCGCGCGCTATCTCGACGCCAAGGCGTCGCTCCTCGCGCTCAACTCGATCGGCAATCCGTTCGACGAGATTCACAGCTTCTGCTGGTCGGAACTGCGCGAACACTTCGCCAAGCGGTATCCCATTCCGTACGGCTCGATTTCGGTGACGGTCGAGCTGCGCGGCCAGCGCGATGTCTCGCACGAGCTTGCCGAACACGACGCCCAGGCCATCGTCGACTATCTGATCGGGCGCGGCGTGATCGAAGGCACGGCCGCGCCGCTGCCGCCGCTTGCCCATGCGGCCACGCCGCTCGCAGGCACGGAGCCGATCGTCGCGCCCGCCAGCGGCGTGCTCGTGTTCCGCGTGGATTGCGGCACATGGGTGGAACGGGGCGCGGCAATAGCCGATGTCATCGACCCGCTCGCCGACACCGTGACGACACTGCACGCGGGCGTGAGCGGCGTGGTGTATGCACGCCATAGCGCGCGCTTCGCCACGGCCGGCATGGAAGTCGCACGCATTGCCGGCGAAAAGCCTATTCGCAGCGGCTCGCTCCTCTCGCTGTAACTGCAACGCCTTACCGTAAAAGGGCTCGCGCCACGGCTGCGAGCCCTTTTTTCATGGGCTTTTCCCGCCATTTCGATTATTTCGCATAACTAATTTCAAACTTTCACGAATCGATGGCAATCAGCCATGTATAAAGCGCATTGATAGTCCGTTAATGCGTTCTTGAGATTAATCAATTCCAACTTGAAGCCAGATTCAAAAGATCGATTAACCCAGCAAATAGAAGAAAGCTTAGAAAAAAATTTTATATGGCCGATCGTGACAATCCGGCCTTTCAAATCGACAGGAAAATCGTCCGCAAGTCCAATGACGGCGGCCTTCGCGCACCGTTCTCCGGGCGCGCAACCCGTGTGTCGCATTCTCACAACAGAAAGGCGACATTTTGCCTACAAAGCCTTACTGTCACATTCCTTTCGTTATCGACCCTTAAATTGCAGCCCGTCACATTGACCGGCCCATAAGAGGCCGGAGTAGTCATCTTTCCTTTACCCGGAGAAACAGTTGAAAAAGAAAATTCTGACCACCGCTATTCTTGCCTCGATCGCAGGCGTTGCCCACGCACAAAGCAGCGTGACGCTGTACGGCATTATCGATGCGGGCGTGAACTACATCAGCAACGTGAAGAACGCGACGAACGGCAGCTCGCATCAGTTCTCGTACGGTGACGGCGTGGCCCAAGGCAGCCGTTGGGGCCTGCGCGGGACGGAAGACCTGGGCGGCGGCCTGAAGGCGATCTTCGTGCTCGAAAACGGCTTCAACAGCGGCAACGGCACGGCAGGCCAGGGCGGCGCGATGTTCGGCCGTCAAGCGTTCGTCGGTCTGACGCAATCGAACATCGGTTCGCTGACGTTCGGCCGTCAATACTCGCTCAGCACGGACATTCTCGGCTCGCAGTACTCGACCGGTGGCAACACGGTTTCGGGTAACTGGGCCTACCACTTCAACGACGTCGACCAGCTGACCTCGAGCCGCATCAACAATGCGGTCAAGTTCCAGAGCGTGAACTTCTCGGGCTTCACGTTCGGCGGCCTGTATGGCTTCTCGAACTCGACCTCGTTCGCCGGCGCACCGCAAACGGGCACGACGGCCAACCCGATCGCTGGCTCGTCGCGTGCGTACAGCTTCGGCGCGAACTACGGCTACGGCCCGTTCAGCCTTGGCGCTGCCTACACGGACATCACGTACCCGGGCCAGACCACGCCATCGACGACGACCTCGATCGCCAACCTGCCGGCGACCCAGACCAGCGTCCCGCTGCGCGACCTGCGCTCGTTCGGCGTGGGTGGCCGCTACATCGTCGGCCCGGCAACGCTGTGGGCCCTGTGGACCAACACGCTGCTCTCGCCGATCAGCACGTCGTCGACGCTCTACAACGCGTATGAAGTGGGCGGCAAGTACGCCTTCACGCCGGCTCTCTCGGGCGCGCTCGGCTACACGTACTCGCGCGCTTCGGGCAGCCAGAGTGCCCACTGGAACCAGGTCAACGCATCGGTTGACTACGCGCTCAGCAAGCGCACCGACGTCTACGGCCTCGTGTCGTACCAGGACGCATCGGGCACGCTGCCCAACGGCCAGAAGGTTCAGGCACAGATCGGCGACTCGAGCTCGAGCATTTACCAGCCGTCGGGCACGGGCTCGCAGGATCAAGTCGCGATTCGCGTCGGTATCCGCCACAAGTTCTAAGCAGCCGCGTTACGCAACACCATTACGCAACAGCGGCGGCCGGCGACTCATAGCGCCGGCTCTGCTCGGCGCGCCGCAGCCCACGCTGCACACCGCGCCTTACCGGACGGGGCATCCCTTGGGATGCCCCGCTTTTTTTGGCTCATCGCAGTTCTGCTGCGGCGCAAGGGCAAAACCAACGGCCGCTGGCCAGCCGCCGCCATCGATCCACGACGCCCTGCGTCACGCCTTCTTGACGAATTCCGATTTGAGGCTCATGGCGCCAAAGCCGTCAATCTTGCAATCGATATCGTGATCGCTGTCCACCAGGCGGATATTTTTCACTTTGGTGCCCATCTTGACCACGCCACCCGAACCCTTGAGCTTCAAGTCCTTGATGACCGTGACGGTATCCCCGTCCTGAAGGACATTGCCGGCCGAATCGCGATACACCCTGCCCGCCGTTTCGGTCGGCGCGGTGGCTTGCCGCGACCATTCGTGCGCACACTCCGGGCAGATGTAGACCTCTCCATCTTCGTAGGTGAACTCGGAATTGCATTTCGGACAGCGTGGCAATGCGCTCATGGTGAATCCTTAGTGCTGACGGGGACAATAAAAGCGCGCAAGTATAGCGGCTCCGGCACCTTGCCCAACGTGCCATGCGTCCGGCCTGCGACGTTCTGCCCGCCCTAGCCCCGCCCTGGCCCCGCTTCTGGTACGCTGCGCTCTCTCACCTCGCAGCTATCGAACCGATGGAACTCCCTTTCAACGAGGCCGCCGTCTCGGTCACGCGCAACGCGCTCTCCGCGGCCGGCCAGGTCTTCCCCATGCGCGACATCGAGGACGTACGCATCGTCATCGGGCGACGCAGCCGCGTCGTGCCCATCGCGATCAGCCTGGTCGGCGCAGCAGGCGCTGTCGTGGGCGGCGTGCTCGGTTCGGCGTCCGGTCTCGCGTGCGGCGTGATGGTGATCGTGGTGGGCTGGCTCGCGTGGCTCTGGCAAGAGGCCATACATCGGCTCTATGTCGTGACGGGCGGAGAATCGCGCGAGGCGGTCACGAGCCTCGACCCTGCATTCCTCGAACGCGTGGTAGAGGCGGTGCGCACCGCCAAGGCCGCGCAAGCGGCCCCGGCCGAAGGCGGCACGTCGCGGCCCGCAGCACCCTGATTCAGCCGCAAGCGCAGTTGGAAGTACCGCGGGCGCCTCCCTCTCACTCCATCTCGATCGATTTCACGTGCCAGATATCGCGGGCGTATTCCGCGATCGCACGGTCCGAAGAGAATTTCCCCATTCCCGCCACGTTTTCGATCGCGCTTGCGGTCCACGCCGTCACGTCCATGAAGCGCTGGTCGGCGGCGTCCTGGGCCTCGATGAAAGCCGAGTAGTCGGCCAGCACGAGGTAGTGGTCGCCCCAGTCCACGAGCGTGTGGAAGATGTCCGTGTAGCGTGCCGTATCGTGCGGTGAAAAGAAGCCCGTGCGGATCTGGTCGAGCGCGCGGCGCAACTCGGCGTTTTCCTCGTAGACCTGGCGCGGCCGGTAGCCTGCGCAACGCAACTGGTCTACCTGGTCGGACGTGTGCCCGAAGATGAAGATGTTGTCCTGCCCCACAGCCTCGCCGATCTCGATGTTTGCACCGTCCAGCGTGCCCATGGTGAGCGCGCCGTTCAGCGCGAGCTTCATGTTGCCGGTGCCCGACGCTTCGGTGCCCGCCGTCGAGATCTGCTCGGAAAGGTCCGCCGCGGGAATCAGCACTTCGGCCACGCTCACACCATAGTTCGGCACAAACACCACCTTGAGGCGATCGCCCACCACGGGATCGTTGTTGATCTTCGCGGCCACGTCGTTGATGAGATGAATGATCATCTTCGCCATGCGGTAGGCCGAGGCGGCCTTGCCCGCGAACAGCACGACGCGCGGCACCCAGTCGCGCTCCGGCGTTTCGAGAATGCGGTTGTAGCGCGTGATCACGTGCAGCACGTTGAGCAACTGGCGCTTGTACTCGTGAATGCGTTTGACCTGCATGTCGAACAGCGCGTCGGGATTCAAGACAATGCCCGAGCGCTCCAGGGCGCGGTGTGCGAGGCGCACCTTGTTGCTGCGCTTGGCCGCGCGGAACGCGGCTTCGAACGAAGCATCGCCGCGCAGCTTGCGCAGCGCGCCCAGTTCAAAGAGATCGCTGCGCCAGCGCGGCCCGATCGCTTCGTCCACGAGGCGTGCGAGCGGCGGGCTCGCCTGCGCGAGCCAGCGGCGCGGCGTGATGCCGTTGGTCACGTTCGTGAACCGGTCGGGAAAGAGGCGCGCGAAGTCGGCGAAGATATCGCGCGTCATCAGTTGCGAGTGCAACTTCGAAACGCCGTTCACCTTGTGGCTCGCCACGATCGCGAGATAGGCCATGCGCACGCGCCGCTGGCCGTATTCGTCCACGAGCGAAATGCGGCGGATCAGGTCGAGATCGTGCGCGCCGCGGTCGCTCGCTTCGCGCAGAAACGCTGCGTTGATGTCGAAGATGATTTCGAGGTGGCGCGGCAGCAAACGCGCCAATAGTTCGACGTCCCAGGTTTCCAGCGCTTCTGGCATCAGCGTGTGGTTGGTGTACGAGAACACGCGGCGCACGTGGGCCATCGCGTCGTCCCACGGCAGATGATGCACGTCCACGAGCAGGCGGATCAATTCGGGGACAGCCAGCACCGGGTGCGTGTCGTTCAGGTGCACCGCGACCTTTTCGGAGAAGCGCCCGAACGTGCTGTGCGTGCGCAGGTAGCGGCGAATCAGGTCCTGCATCGTCGCGGAGACGAAGAAATACTCCTGGCGCAGGCGCAATTCGCGTCCGGCCATCGTCGAGTCGTCGGGATAGAGCAAGCGCGAGACGTTCTCGGAGATGTTGCGCGCTTCCACCGCGCGCTGATAGTCGCCCTGGTTGAACGCCGAAAGATCGAGCTCCTCATCCGCGCGCGCGGACCACAGCCGCAGCGTGTTGGTCGCGCTCGTGGCGTAGCCGGGAATCACCGTGTCGTAGGCCATGGCGTTCACATGCTGCGTGTCGACCCATTCCACATGGCCGTTGCGCTGCATGGTGCGGCCGCCGAAATGCACGGGGTACTGGACCTCGGGCCGTGGAAACTCCCACGGGTTGCCATAGTGCAACCAGTAGTCGGGCGCTTCGACCTGTTCGCCGTTGACGATCTGCTGGCGGAACATGCCGTAATCGTAGCGAATGCCATAGCCAAAGCCCGGAATGCCGAGCGTCGCCATCGAATCGAGAAAGCACGCCGCGAGCCGGCCGAGGCCGCCGTTACCGAGCGCGGCGTCGGGCTCGTAATCGAGCACGGTGTCCATGTCGACGCCCACGCTCGCGAGCGCCTCTTTCATCTGTTCGTGAATGCCGAGCGCGATCAGCGCGTTCGAAAATGTGCGGCCGATGAGAAACTCCATCGACAGGTAATAGACGCGTTTGACGTCCTGATCGTACTGGCGGCGCGTGGTGATCATCCAGCGCTCGACGAGGCGGTCGCGCACAGCGAGCGCCGCGGCGTGCAGCCAGTCTTGCGGACGGGCCGTCACGGCGTCCTTGCCGACACCGTACATCAGCCGATTGGAGAGGGAACGGCGCAGCGCTTCGACGCTGCTTTGCAACTGATCGAACTCGAGACCGATGGCTGTCATCGACGAACTCCTGTCGAGTGCACTTGGCGCTTCGGCGCTGAGTGCAATCCCACGCATAGCGCCGGAAGAAGCAGAGCGTCCCAAAATGGTGCAAGACGCGCGGTTGTTCTGGGCCTGCGCCGCGCGTGGCGGAACGGGACGATGACGCATCGGCGTCGCGGCGCGAAAGGCCGGCACCGCTCGCCAGCGAGCGCAGATCAATTTGCAGAGTAGTGCATTTTCAAATGGCGTGCGGCGGCGCGCCAACCGGGCGCGGAACACGGTCGCCCGGCATACGGAACCTGCTGGTCGCCTCGATCCCTTGCCATGCGGCCGGTTCCGCGCGCGCAGCGCGGCGGCACGTGTGCGCGTGACGGGCTCGGCGGTTAGTTGCGCTATAACGACATTCGATAGCGATTGCGCGCGACCCAAAGCCTTACAGTCACCCCACGGTTTGAAGCGTCCCCTGCAAAACCGGGCGGGCTCTGTAACAATCCCAAAATTCGTCCGTGCGGCCCGCGCCGCAGCCTTCATCGTCCATCCGCCCGAGACTGTCTTGTCCGAAACCTTTTCCGCGGCGCGCGAAACCCGCAATACCGGCCATACCGAGCCCCCCGACGCGCCCATGTCCGCGAAGAGCCGCCGCGCCATGGCCGCGGTGATGCTCGCCGTCGCGCTCGCGACGCTCGACACTGCCATCGCCAACACCGCGCTGCCCGCCATCGCGACCGACCTGCACGCGGCCCCCGCCGCCTCGGTGTGGATCATCAACGCTTACCAGCTCGCGATGGTCGCCACGTTGCTGCCGCTCGCGGCGCTCGGCGACATCATCGGCCACCGGCGTATCTATATCAGCGGCCTGGCGATCTTTACGGTCGCCTCACTCGCCTGCGCGCTCGCGCCCACGCTCACCGCGCTCGCCGGCGCGCGCGTGCTGCAGGGGCTGGGTGCGAGCGCCATCATGAGCGTGAACACCGCGCTGATCCGGTTTCTTTACCCGCCGCACCGGTTAGGGCGCGGGCTCGGCACGAATGCGCTGATCGTGGGCGTTTCATTCGCCGTGGGCCCGACCATGGCCTCGCTGATCCTCTCGGCGGGCACCTGGCCGTGGCTCTTCGCGATCAACGTGCCGCTCGGCGTGCTCGCGCTCGTGTTCGCGCTGCCCGCGCTGCCGGAGACGGCGCGCGGCAAGCACGCTTTCGATCCCGTCGCGGCGGTGCTCAACGTGATCACCTTCGCGGCGCTGATCTTCGCGCTCGGCGAGGCCGCGCAGCGCGCGAGCGGCCTGGAAGTCGGCATTGCGGCGGTCGTGGCGCTGGTATTCGGCGCGCTGCTGATCCGACGCGAAGCCGGACATCCCGCGCCCATGCTGCCAGTGGATCTGTTTCGCCGGCCGGTATTCGCGCTTTCGTCGGTCACCGCGATCTGCTCGTTCGCGGCCCAGGGCCTCGCGTTCGTTTCGCTGCCGTTCTATTTCGAAACCGTGCTGATGCGCAGCCAGGTGGAGACCGGCTTCCTGATGACGCCCTGGCCCGTGGTCGTGGCCGCCGCGGCGCCTATTGCAGGACGCCTCTCCGACCGTTATCCGCCAGGACTGCTCGGCGCGATCGGCCTCGCCATCCTCTCGGCGGGCATGGCATCGCTCGCGCTCCTGCCCGCGCACCCCGCGGTGACGGACATCGTCGTGCGCATGTCGATCTGCGGCGCGGGTTTTGGCTTTTTCCAGTCGCCCAACCTGCGGGCGATCATGGCGAGCGCGCCGCCCGAGCGCAGCGGCGGCGCGAGCGGCACCATCGCCGTCTCGCGTCTGCTCGGGCAAACCACGGGCGCGGCGTTGGTCGCGCTGTGCTTCGGGATCGTGGGCCGGCACGGCCCGACGCTCGCGTTGGGCCTTGGCTGCGCCTTTGCGGGCGCAGCGGCCATTGCGAGCGGGCTGCGGCTCTTCGCGCCGTCGCACCGGGCAGTGGAGCGCGGGTAATGCGGTAATGCGGTAATGCGAGCGTCTAAGGTCTGAGGCAAAGGCGCGCTGGAGAAGCGCGCCTTTGCCAGCCCATCTATCGGCTCAGCGCGCGAAGTAACCCTTCACCGCCGCCACGAACGTATCGATATCGGCCGCCGTCACGTCGAGGTGCGTAACGAAGCGCGACGCGTACAGCATCTGCGTGAGGATGCCGCGCTCCTTGAGATACGCCTCCAGCGGCGCGCAGTGTTCCTGCGGGAACTGCACGAACACCATGTTGGTGGCCTGCGACATCACCTTCACCTGATCGATCTGCGCGAGACCGGCGGCGAGACGCGCGGCGTTCGCATGGTCGTCGGCAAGACGCGCGACGTTGTGATCGAGCGCGTAAAGGCAGGCGGCCGCGAGCACCCCCGACTGGCGCATGCCGCCGCCCAGCACTTTGCGCCAGCGATGCGCGGCGTCGATGAGCGCGCGGCTGCCCGCCAGCACCGACCCCACCGGCGTGCCCAGGCCCTTCGAAAAGCAGATCGACACCGAATCGAAGCCCGCCGTGAGCGCCTCGAGCGGCTGGCCGGAGGCGACCGCCGCGTTGTACACGCGTGCGCCGTCGAGGTGCGTGGCGAGCCCGCGCTCATGCGCGAGCTGCGTGGCCTTCGCGACGTACTCCGCCGGCAGCACCTTGCCGCCGATGGTGTTTTCGAGCGCGAGCAGGCGCGTGCGCGCGAAGTGGTCGTCAAACGGCTTGATCGCGGCGGCGATACGCTCGAGCGGGATCGAACCGTCTTCGGCATTGTCGAGCGGCTGCGGCTGGATGCTGCCCAGCACGGCCGCGCCGCCGCCCTCGTACTTATAGGTGTGCGCCGCCTGGCCGACGATGTACTCGTCGCCGCGCGCGCAATGCGCCATCAGCGCGGCTAGATTGCTCTGCGTGCCGCTCGGGAAAAATAGCCCCGCCTCCTTGCCCGCCTCTTGCGCCACGCGCGCCTGCAGGCGCAGCACGGTCGGGTCGTCGCCCCACACGTCGTCGCCGGTTTCGGCGCGGGTCATGGCGGCGAGCATGGCTTCGCTCGGACGGGTGACGGTGTCGCTGCGCAGGTCGATCATTGCTATGAAATCCTCGTGGTTAAAGCACGCGCGGGACGGACGTGCGCGCGCCTTGTCGGGCACGCGCTGCGCGGCGTGAGAACCATCGAGTGTATTTTCAAACAGCGGCCGAGCGCAATGCCGGGGCGCTCGCCCCGCGCGCTCCCGCGGTGGCTAGTGCGCGAGCAGCGGCAGCGGATCGACGGGCTTGCCGTCGCTACGGACTTCGAACTGAACGCCGCCGGCGCCCATTTCCGCAATCGGCTGGCCTTGCGAGACAGCGTCGTCTTCCTTCACGAGCAGCTTGCCGTTGCGGCCATAGGCCGTCACGACCTGGTCGTTGTGCTTGATGATCACGAGCGGCCCGTAGGCCTCGATACCCGTGCCCGCGTAGACCACCCGGCCAGCAGCAGCGGCCTTGACCTCCTCGCCGGGCGTCCCGCCGATCACGATGCCGGTGGACTTGCCCGGCACGAAGCGCTGCAGGATCGGTCCGCGTGCGGGCCACGCGAGCGCGATGGTGGGCGCAACGGGCGCGGGTATGGCAACGCCGGCGGCGGCGGGCGCGCCCGGCATCTGCGCCTGCCCCGGTGGCGTGGCCGCTGGATAGTTGGGTGGGGGTGCGACGCGCAGCACCTGGCCTGGCAGGATCTGGGCGTTGGCCGAAGGCAGCTGGTTCCAGCTCGCGAGGTCCTGCGGACGCTGACCGAAGGCCCCGGCGACGCGCGAGAGCGTGTCGCCCGGATTGACGCGGTAGTAGCCCGCAGGCACGCCGCTCGTGGACATAGGGGGCGCGCTCGGGGACTCCGCCCAGGGTGTGAAGGTGCTGCTACAGGCGCTGCAGACGAGCGTGAGGGCGGCCAGCGCCGCATACGCGCCCGGGTTTCGCCGTTGTCGATTCATCTTGCTGTTCCTCGCTTGGTCCTCGCGTATGAAAAAAATACGCATAGGGAATGCGCGGCGGGCCGCAGGCGTTCGCTTGCGCGCCACTTTCCGCGCGAATTAAGTCGAAGCAAAGCCGGAAATGGCGAACGTCCCCCATTATATCGTTCATGCTCCGACCGCCTTTTTTGGCGGGCATGCTCGCCCGGCCAGCGTTCGCGCGGGTCAACGCCTATACTGGTTCACGCGTCACCCGATAATCAGATGAAAGGCCTCTCGCTGCAGTCCCATGGCCCTGAGGGATCCGAGAATGAACAAAGCCACCTTTCTTTCGCTGCAGCTCAACGTCGAAGATGTCACGTCGTCGCCGGGCCTCGTCGAATTGTTGAACAACCATCTCATCTTCGCAGCCGACGTGGCCGAAGCCGCCGACGAACTGGTGCAGCACGCCAGCATCGCACGGCTTTCCGGCGCCACCCAGGCGTCCGTGGAAATTCCCGCCGTAGTCATCGAGCGCCTGCGCGATGCGCTCGACACCCTGAGCGGCTATGACGAAACCTGGCTTTTCGCGCTTGAACCCGGCCGTGCGCTCTTCGACGATATTGCACGCCGGCCTCGCCTGCTTCACTAGTACGCGAACCCGGAGCGGACGGCGCCCTACCCGCATCGCCCGCCCCATTTGCCTGCGCGCTGGCGCCTGTGTGCCACGCTGCCGCGCGCGGAGCGCCTTTTTTTGGCGCGCCAAACTGGGGGAACCGCCGTGAAATCCATTCTGAACCGCCGTAACACCGCGCTCTCTGGCGCACCATCCCGAATCCTTGCCGTGGCCCATGATGCCGCCACGCAACGCGCCGTCGCAAGCGAAGCCGCTAGCCGCGCCCCGCAATCCGCAGCCGATTCCGCCGATTCCGCAGTTACGCCGCCTGAGACCAGTATCGAGATCGAGTCGCGCGGGGAGCCGGCCGCGGGCGCGGCCATGCCGCCCGAGGGCGCCGGCGGACCTCGACCGGTCTCCACGCTTCATCCGGTGCCGGTCATGCCCGCGCACCTGAACGGCCGCCCGGTGCAGATCGCCGACGGCGCCGCGTTCGAAGCGCTCCACGCCGCCGACGAGTTCATGACGTTCCGCGTCTATCGCTGCTTCGCCTATACGGTCAGCCTCTTCTTCCATCCGTCCACGCTCGGCTACTTCGTCGCGCTACATCAGGAAAGCGTACTGTGGCGCGCGCTGAAAGCCAACGACCTCGACGCTGCCGGCTCGGCGTTTCACCTCATGCAGGAGCAAGCCACGCGCCTCGCCGACGGC
Organism: Paraburkholderia hiiakae; assembly: GCF_904848665.1. Lineage (GTDB taxonomy): Bacteria > Pseudomonadota > Gammaproteobacteria > Burkholderiales > Burkholderiaceae > Paraburkholderia > Paraburkholderia hiiakae. Next base: position 74,669 of record NZ_CAJHCQ010000009.1, on the reverse strand, counting down.
GAAACGCGCCGTGTGCAGCTCGTCGCGCAAAACGTGGAGCTCACGCGGCAGATCGAGGAGTCGGAAGCCCAGGCCGAACGCCTGCGCGTGGACTTGCAGCGCCACGCGGAACAGGAGCAGACGGCGACGGGCCGCCAGCATCAGGTGCGCAAGGAAGTCGCGCTGCTGGAGGCGCAGCGCATCGCCGCGCAGGCACAGTTGAACAAGGCGCACCGGGCGCTGCACCAGCTCAAGGTCGCGACGAGCGAGGGCGTGCCGCATCTGCATGCGCGGTGATCACGCAAGCGGACCCAGTTGCCGCGCGAATCGGCGGGCGGCTTCCAGGCCGAAGCGGCTCGCCGCCAGCTTGACGTCGCGCTCGTACTCGACGTCGATGCCCATGCGCCACGCCGCAATGCGCTTGCCGTAGCAAATCAGCGTATCGAGCGACTGCATGACGAAGACGACGGCAGGCAGCACCTGCTGGTACAGCGCTTGCGCGCGCTCGATATCGCCTGAGCAGAACGCCGCGTAAATCTGCTGCTGCCAGTCGAAACAATCGGGCGCGACGATCATACCCGCGCAGCCGGCGCGCAGGTTGTCGAGCAATTCCATGCCGCCGCGGCCGTTGAGCACGGGCATCCGGTCGCCGATCTGCGCGATCGTTTCGGCAATCATCACCGCAGGGCCTTCGCCCTTGAGCACACGAAAGTTCGGGCATTGCGCGGCAAGCGTGCGCAAACCGCCTGGCGAGAGTCCGACGCCCAGATACTCCGGCGCGTTCTGAATGCCGACCGTTACGTCCAGCCCCGCCATCACGCCAGCAAAGAAGTCGAAATAGAACGATTCGGGTTGCGCGGGCTCGCCCGGCGCGCGCGCGGGCGGCTGGAGGATCAGCCACGCCGCGCCGCGTTCAATGGCGTGTTGCGCGAATTCGCGCTGCGCCGCAATCGTGGGACCGCTCACCGTGACGGCAAGCGGCAGCACGCCGCCGCTGTCCTCCTGCGCCCAGTCGATCACCTGCTCGCGTTCGGCTCGCGAAAGCTTGTTGACCTCGGTCGCGAGCCCGAGCACCGCAATGCCCGGCGCGCCGCCGCGCACGGCCGCTTCGACCTGGCGGCGCATGGCAGCGCGGTCGAGGCGGTTATGGCGATCGAAGAACGCGTAGAGGATGGGGTAGATGCCGGCAATTGCGCCGGCGGCTTTGGCAGGCGCTGTCATCACGTCCTCCGATACGATCAGTGGGAGTCGCGAGGCACGGCCGCACCGCTCGCGCCGACAAGAAAGTCCAGGTCGGCGCCCTTGTCGGCCTGCAGCACGTGTTCGACGTAAAGCCGGTAATAGCCGCGCTCGGGCAGCTCGGGGGCCTTCCACTCAGCCTTGCGGCGCGCGAGTTCCTCGTCGGAGACTTCCAGATGCAGGCGCCGCGCCGCGACGTCCAGCTCGATCATGTCGCCCGTGCGCACGAGCGCGAGCGGTCCGCCCGCAGCCGCTTCGGGCGACACGTGCAGCACGACAGCGCCATACGCCGTGCCGCTCATGCGGCCATCCGAAATGCGCACCATGTCGGTAATGCCCTTTTGCAGCACCTTCTTCGGTAGCGGCATGTTGCCGACCTCGGCGAAACCCGGGTAGCCCTTGGGCCCGGCGCCCTTGAGCACCATGACGCAATGTTCGTCGATATCGAGCGATGCGTCGTCGACCTTCGCGTGCAGTTCCTCGACATTCTCGAACACCACCGCGCGGCCGCGATGACGCAACAGCGCCGGCGTGGCGGCGGAAGGCTTGATGACCGCGCCGTCGGGCGCGAGATTGCCCTTGAGCACGGCGATACCCGCTTTGGGCTTGAACGGCTGTGCAAACGAGGTAATGACTTCGGCGTTGTAGTTCGGCGCGTCGGCCACGTTTTCCCAGATGGTTTTACCGTTGACGGTCAACGCGTCCCGATGCAGCAACCCTTGCTCGCCGAGTTGCCGAAGCACCACTGGCAAACCGCCCGCGTAATAAAAATCTTCCATCAGATAGTGGCCTGAAGGCTGCAGATTCACGAGGCACGGTATGTCTGAGCCGAGTTCCCAGTCATCGAGCGTAAGCGGCACGCCAATGCGCCGCGCGAGCGCGATCAGATGCACGACGGCATTGGTCGAGCCGCCGATGGCCGCGTTGGTGCGGATCGCATTTTCGAATGCAGCGCGGGTGAGAATCTTCGACATCGTGAGATCTTCGCGCACCATCTCGACGATGCGCCGCCCGGCGAGTTGCGCGAGCACCTGGCGACGCGCATCGACAGCGGGTATGGCCGCGTTGTGCGGCAGCCCCATACCCAGCGATTCGACCATCGAGGCCATCGTGGACGCGGTGCCCATGGTCATGCAGTGGCCGCGCGAGCGGTTCATGCACGACTCCGCCTCGATGAATTCGGCCTGCGACATCGTCCCCGCGCGCACTTCCTCAGACATTTGCCACACACCCGTGCCCGAGCCGATTTCATGGCCCCGGAAACGTCCGTTGAGCATCGGGCCGCCCGAAACGGCGAGCGCGGGCAAGTTGCACGACGCTGCACCCATCAGCAAGGCAGGCGTGGTCTTGTCGCAGCCGACGAGCAAAATCGTGCCGTCGATCGGATTGCCGCGAATCGACTCCTCGACGTCCATCGAAGCGAGGTTGCGAAACAGCATCGCGGTGGGCCGCAGGTTCGATTCGCCTAGCGACATCACGGGAAATTCGAGCGGCAAGCCGCCAGCCTCGTACACCCCTTTCTTCACGTACTCCGCGAGTTCGCGAAAATGCGCGTTGCACGGCGTGAGTTCCGACCACGTATTGCAAATGCCGATGACGGGGCGGCCGTCGAACGCGTCGTGAGGGATGCCCTGATTCTTCATCCACGAGCGGTGGATAAAGCCGTCCTTGTCGGCTTTGCCGAACCAGGCCTGACTGCGCAAGGGCTTGCGGGTGGAGCGGGTCATGGCGGGGCGTCTCCTGTAGCTGGGCAACTGTCATGGAAACTGCCGCCCGATCATAGGAGTGACGTCCGGACCCGTCAATGTTTGATACGGCGTCCTTAGATATGGATAAAACGCGCCACAAAAAAGTACGGGCCGGTGGAGAACCGGCCCGCGCTGGACTGCCTGCTGCAACAACGTACTGCCTACTGCGTACTACTACTGCACGGCTGCACCTCTCACTGCGCCAGCCAACTTCTACTACCTTCTGCTCTCTCTGCGTACTGCAACTGCTTCACTGCAACAACTCACCTGCGTACTGCGTATTGCAACTGCACACTGCGACTACTCACTTCGTACTGCAACTTCTACTTCTAACGCGACAATTCACTGCCTACTGCGACTGCAATTACTCGCACTGCAACTTCTGACTACGTGGAGCGACAACTCACTACAGGGGGTAGCTTGCCGGAACCGCCTGCGGCGGTTCCGTTCGGTCAGAGCTTAGTGGCCGAAGTAAATGCGTTGGTTCGGTGCGACTTGCGCCGGTTGCACTGCCGCGCCCGACTGCGACGTGCCCACTGCCGGTGCGCCGTAGCCGCTGGTGTCGCCGGCGGCCAGCTTTTCCTGGGTCACGCGGGCTTGAGCGGCCTGGAGGTTTTCCGGGTAGTTCACATGGTCGGCCGACGGGTTGTAGCCGGCGTGCTCCAGTTGAACCAGTTCCGCGCGCACCTGGGCGCGGGTCAGGCCCTGTTCGCTCGACTGGGCGAACGAGATGGCCGGGATGGCAAGAGCGGCGGCAACGACAACTGCGGGGATGAGCTTGTTCATGATCGGACCTCCATCTGTTTTATGTCAGCTTCGGAACACCGTGTTCGTCAGCCATTGATTACAGTGTAGGCGTCCGGCCCCTCTAGGGAAAACCCTAATTCATCAAAACACCATTGCAATTCCAGCAATAAAAAAAGGTGAGTCCCAAGGACTCACCTTACGATTCCGACAAAGACCGCAACGACAATGCGGCTTTTTGCCTTGCGAGCTTACGACCAGTCGGCGTGGAAGCTGCCCGGCTTGTCGATGCGCTCGAACGTGTGCGCGCCGAAGAAGTCGCGCTGCGCCTGCACGAGGTTGGCGGGCACGCGCTCCGAGCGGTAGCCGTCGAAGTACGCAACAGCCGACGAGAACGCCGGCACCGGCACGCCCGCGCTCACCGCCTGGACCACCACGTCGCGCAGCGCCGACTGATAGTTGGCCGCGATGTCGCGGAAATAGGGATCGAGCAGCAGGTTGTCGAGCTGCGGGCTCTTCGCGTAAGCGTCCATGATCTTCTGCAGGAAGCGCGCGCGGATAATGCAGCCCGCGCGGAAGATCTTGGCGATCGTGCCGTACTGAAGGTCCCACTTGTACTCATCGGAGGCGGCGCGCAGTTGCGCGAAGCCTTGCGCGTACGAAATGACCTTCGAGAAGTACAGCGCGCGGCGCACCGACTCGATGAACGCCTTGCGGTCGCCCGAGAAAGGCTTCGCGTCCGGACCCGAGAGCACCTTGCTCGCCGCCACGCGCTGCGTCTTGAGCGACGAGAGCACACGCGCGAACACAGCTTCGGTGATGAGCGGCAACGGCGCGCCGAGATCCAGCGCGTTCTGGCTGGTCCACTTGCCGGTGCCCTTTTGTGCGGCGCGGTCGAGAATCACGTCGACGAGATCCTTGCCCGTTTCCTCGTCTTTCCTGGCGAAGATCTTCGAGGTGATCTCGATCAGGTAGCTGTCGAGCTCGCCCTCGTTCCATTCGGTGTAGACCTTGCCCAGCTCCTCGTTCGAGAGGCCGAGCACCTGCTTGAGCACCGCGTAGCTTTCGGCGATCAGCTGCATGTCGCCGTATTCGATGCCGTTGTGCACCATCTTCACGAAATGGCCCGCGCCGTCCGGACCCATGTAAGCCACGCACGGCTCGCCATCCGGCGCCTTCGCGGCGATTTCAGTCAGGATCGGCGCAACCAGATCGTAAGCGTCGCGCTGGCCGCCCGGCATGATCGACGGGCCTTTGAGCGCGCCTTCCTCGCCGCCCGAGACGCCCGTGCCGATGAAGTGCAGACCCGACTTCGCGAGTTCCTGGTTGCGGCGAATGGTATCCGTGAAGTGCGTATTGCCGCCGTCGATCAGGATGTCGCCCTTCTCCAGCAGCGGCTTGAGCGCGGCGATGGTGTCGTCGGTGGGCGCACCGGCCTTCACCATCATCAGAATGCGGCGCGGCTTTTCCAGCGAATCCACGAACTCTTCGAGCGTGTACGCCGGCACGAGCTTGCGATCCGGATACTCAGCGATCAGCTCGTCGGTGCGGGCGCGGCTGCGATTGAACACCGAAACCGCATGGCCGCGGCTTTCGATGTTGAGCGCCAGATTGCTACCCATCACGGCCAGACCCACAACGCCGATTGGCTGTTTGCTCATGTTGTTTCTCCACTTCATTCATAGACGGCGCCGCAACGGGGCGCCAACCGTGCAAGCATAAGGGAAACGCCCTGGAGCCGCGCGCACGCGCGCATTACGACGAATGTTTCCCTACCTGCTTAGCGTTTTCGGAACACCAGAGTGAAATTGTTCGCCGGCATCGCCACGCGCGCCTCGCAGTCGAAGCCTTGCGCCTGCGCCAGTGCCTCCACTGCCTCCATGTCGCGCACGCCCCAGGACGGATCGCGCGCGCGCAAGTCGGCGTCGAAGGCCTCGTTGCTCGGCGCCGTGTGCGCGCCTTCGCGCCGGTACGGCCCGTAAAGCACGAGCGCGCCGCCTGAAGCAACGCGCGCGCCCGCACCTTTCATAAGCGCCTGCGCCGCTTCCCACGGCGCAATGTGAATCATGTTGATGCAAACGATGGCATCCACCGCGTCGATTGGCCAGGGCTCGCGGCGCACGTCGAGATCGAGCGGCGCGCGCAGATTGGCGAGTCCCGTGTGCTCGCGCCAGGCGTCGATCGAGGCGCGGGCGCGCGCGTCGGCGTCGCTCGGCTGCCACGCGAGGTCAGGAAACGCGGCTGCGAAATGGACGGCATGCTGGCCGGTGCCGCTCGCGATTTCGAGCACCGTGCCCCGCGCGGGCAGCGCATCGCGCAGCACCTCCAGGATCGGCGCGGCGTTGCGCTCGGCGGCGGGAGCAGAAAGGCGTTGGGCGGCTTGCGGGTCGTTCATCGTGTTGCGTTCTCTTCGGTGTTGACTCAGCGCTCACTCAGTACAGCGTGGTCTTGATGCGTTCGGCGAGGCCCGCTTCGTAAGTCTCGGCGTCGAACGTCTCGCCGTATTGCTCCGCGTTCACGCGGCGCAGCATTTCACCCGCGCTCGGCAGATGCGAGCGTTCGACGTGGTGCGACGGGTCCCACAGCTTCGAGCGCACGATGGCCTTGGAACAATGGAAGTACACACTTTGCACGTCGATCACGAGCACCGAGCGCGGCGGCTTGCCGTCCACAGCGAAGCTCGCGACGAGCGCGGAGTCGGTGCTCACCCGGCCGCGTCCGTTGACCCGCAGCATCTCGCCCACGCCCGGCACCATGAACAGCAGCCCCACCTGGGACGAAGCGACTACGTTGCGCAGGCTGTCCACGCGATTGTTGCCGGGGCGGTCGGGCAACGCGAGCGTGTGCTCGTCGAGAATGCGCACGAAACCCGGTGCGTCGCCGCGCGGCGAGCAGTCGAGGCCTTCCGGGCCGCCCGTGGCGAGCACGACGAACGGCGAGCTTTCGATGAAGCGCCGGTAGTCCGCGTTGACGTGATCGATTTCCTTGCGCAACGCGCGTTCGTGCGGCGTGCCGTAGTGCGCTTCGAGGTCGGCTAGCGTGGTCAGCATGTCGTCGGTTCCGTGGAGTCGTGGAGTGTCAGGGGACGAAGCGCGCGCCCAGCGCGTCGAGCACAGCGGCGCAGGGGGCTTCGAGCTTGAGTGCGAGGAGCGGGTCGGCGCGCGTCTTGCCCATGTTGATCGCGGCCACGGGCTTGCCGCGCTGCTGCGCCCAGGCGCAGAAGCGGTAGCCGGAATACACCATGAGCGAGGAGCCGACCACGAGCACGGCATCGGCCTCGTCGAGCGCGTTCGAGGCGCTGGCCACGCGCTCGCGCGGCACGTTCTCGCCGAAGAACACCACCGAAGGCTTGAGCATGCCGCCGCACGCGGCGCATGCGGGCACGTGGAAGGCGTTGGCGCCATCGAAGTCGAGATGGGCGTCGCCGTCGGCGGCGGGTTCCGCGCTCGCGCCCGCAATGGCCGGATTGCGCGCCTCGAGTTCCGGCTGGATCGCGGCGCGCGAATACTGCGCGCCGCAGTCGAGGCAATGCACGTGCGCGATGCTGCCGTGAAGTTCGATCACGTCGCGGCTGCCCGCGCGCTGATGCAGGCCATCCACGTTCTGCGTGACGAGCGTGCGCGCGTAGCCCGCCGCGCCCAGGCGCGCGAGCGCGCGGTGGGCGCCGTTGGGCTGCGCGAGCCCCACCGTGGGCCAGCCGATCAAGCTGCGTGCCCAGTAACGCCGACGCATGCCCTCGGAGCCGAGGAATTCCTGCAGCGTGATGGGCGGCGAGCGCTTCCAGGCGCCGTTCTCGTCGCGATAGCCCGGAATGCCGGAATCCGTGCTGATCCCCGCGCCGGTCAGCACGAACAGCCGCGGATGACGCTCGACGAACGCCTGCAGCGCATCGAGCGCGGCGACGTCGAGGATGGGGGCGCTGGGAACGAGGATGGATTCGGTCATGGCGGCAGGGAGCAATGCAGTTCAGCGCGAAGGTTTGCCGCGCGAGTCGGCGGAATGTGAGGCCGATTTTGCGGCTTGCTTTCGTGGGGCTTTCGCGTGCGCCTGGCGCTCGGTTTCGCGCGCTTCCCACGCAGCCAGCGCGACGCGATACCGGCCGAACTCCTCATCGTATAGATCGAAGATGCAGGGGTCGCAGCCGCTATGGCAGCAATCGTCGTTATTGGGACATTCGGGCGGCTGGGGACGCGGATCGTCGTCCGGACGCGGGGGCAAAGACATGGGCGCTCAGGCGTCGTGGTGGTTCAGCGGCCAGTATACGGGACTGTGCGCGAGCGCGTGCGGCCGCGCCCGGCGCTCGCCTGTTGCGCTCAGCCGCGCCCCACGAACGGCATCTTCGTCGCCATGATCGTCATGAACTGCACGTTCGCCTCGAGCGGCAGTTGCGCCATGTGCAGCAGCGCATCCGCCACGAGTTCGACGTCCATCAGCGGCTCGACGGCGATTTCGCCGTTCGCCTGCGGCACGCCGCGCGCCATGCGCTCGGCCATCTCCGTCGCCGCATTGCCGATGTCGATTTGTCCGCACGCGATGTCGTAGCGCCGGCCATCGAGCGAAACGGTTTTCGTCAGGCCAGTGATCGCGTGCTTGGTAGCCGTGTAGGCAATGCTGTACGGCCTCGGCGCGTGCGCCGAAATCGAGCCGTTGTTGATGATGCGCCCGCCGCGCGGCGTCTGCCGCTTCATCAGCCCGAAGGCCGCGCGCGTGCACAGGAACACGCCGGTGAGGTTCGTATCGACCACGGCGCGCCAGTCGTCGACGGAAAGCTCGTCGATGTCCACGGCCGGCGCGTTGCGGCCCGCGTTGTTGAAGAGCAGATCGAGCCGGCCGTAGCGCGTGCGGATCGTCTCGAAGAGCGCCTCGACGGCCGCCGCGTCGGTCACGTCGCAGGGCGCCGCCAGCGCCTCTTCGCCGCGCGCGTGTGCCTCGTTAGCGAGCGCTTCGAGCGGCGCGGCCCGTCTGCCCGCCAGCACGACGGCGAAGCCGTTGGCCAGCAGCCTGCGTGCGCACGCGCGGCCGATGCCGCTGCCCGCGCCCGTCACCAGTGCGATTTTGCGTTGTTCCGTATCACTCATCGTTGCCTCTTTCTTTCGGTTGAGCCTTCAATCGAGCGGCTGGTCATTGGGATTCGCGAAAAGGGCCTTCATCTGCTCCGACATCGGATAGTCGAGGTTCACGCCCGCAGGCGCAATGGGCGACTCGAACCAGCGCCGGTAAAGCGCGAGCGCTTCGCCCGAGCGCTCCATCTTCGCGATGGTGTCGTCGGCAATGCGCTTGAAGGCAGTGTCGCCGCGCCGGAACATGCAGCCGTAGACCTCCGACCTGGCCGGGCTGCCAACTATTGCGTACGCGTGCGCTTCGCTCATGGTATGCGCGCTTTGCGCCACGGGCGCACCCGGCGTTTCGCTCGCCATGTAACCGGTCGCGAGCGCGGCGTGCAGCAGCGGCTCGTCCATCACGAAGGCAACGGCGCGTCCCGAGCGCACGGCCTCGACGGACTCGCCGTGAGTCTTCGCGACGACGATGTGCATATTCATCCCGCGCTCCATGTTCCAGCGGCGCAAGAGGCGCTCTTCCGAAGTGCCCGCGGTCGTGACCACGGTGCGGCCCGCGAGATCGCCGAAGTCCAGGACCGGCGAGCCGCGCTTCACCAGCATGCGCACGCCGTACTCGAAGATGCTGTTCGAGAATGCCACGTCGTTCTCGCGCTCGCGCGTATGCGTCGTCGTGCTGCACTCGAGATCGATCGTGCCGTTCTGCACGAGCGTGATGCGGTTTTGCGGCGTGACGACGAGTTCACGCACGCGCAGCGCGGGGAGCTTGAGCGTTGCGCGCACGTTTTCCACAATGCGCTGGGTGATCTCGTACGAGTAGCCCGTTGCGTGGCCGCCGCCGGCCATATAGGAGAACGGCACGGTCGCTTCGCGCACGCCGATGACGATGGTGCCGGTGTCGCGAATCTTGCGCAGCGTGGGGCTGTCCAGTTCATCGGCATGCGACGCAACCGCAAACGTACAGGCGCACGCGAACGCGACGTAGCACATGACCAAAAGCGCGCGGGCCACGCTACTGCGCCGCATGCGGCCACGCGGCTTTCTGGCGATGCCCAACGGCTTTGACTCGCGCTTCAACCGTCTCTCCTGTGGATCTCTCACTCGTTCGCTTGAAGCGCGCACCCCGCGCCGCTTCCCCCTGCGCGCGATTGTACCGGGGGCCCGCGGCGGCTCGCGCATGCCGCAATTGCCCCACCAATATCCGGGATGCAGGCTGCTCGCGCCTTCACGCCGCGCAAGAAGCGGCGAGGCAGCCGCGCAGCACTTCCACGAACGCGCTGCCTGCCTGCGAGTCCATGCCGCCTTCGCGCCACATGGCGAACACGCCGACCGTGAGCGCCGGTTCGACGCGCCGGATCGCCACCGGCTCGCCCGCCCCGCGCGCGCTGAGTTCGTCGAGCAGCACACGGCCGATGCCGCGCGCCGCGAGTGCGCGCGCGACGTGCCACGTTTGCGCCTCGACTGCCGCGAGCCGGTCGTCCACGCCTTCGGCTTCGAGCAGGTTGCCGATCGCCTCGCCAAGCGGGTCGACGTTGCCGATGCTGATCCACTCACCGTCGACCAGATCGCGCAACGCGAGCGGCGCATGTTCTGGCGTCGGGTCGTCGGGCGGTGCGACGCAGACCACGGCCGTGCGCGCGAGCTCGACTGCGGCAATGCCCGGCCGCGCGGGCGGATTGAGCGCGACGGCCAGATCGAGTTCGCGCGTGAGCAGCGCGTTGAGCAGTTCGGCGGTGTGGCGCGTCTGGATCTTGAGCGACACATCGGGATAGCCGGTGCGAAACGTCTGCACGGCAGCCGGAATCAGGCTCATGCCGAGGCTGGGCAGACAGCCGATGCGCAACAGCCCTTGCGGGCGCAGCGCGAGATTTCGCGCGAGATCGCGAATGCTGTCGAGGTTCGATTGCAGCTTCTGCGTCTCGGCGAACAGCAATTCGGCCTCGCGCGTGGGCTGCAAACGGCCGTGCGCGCGGCTGAAGAGCTTGAGGCCCGCGCTGCGCTCCGCATGCGCGAGCACCTTGCTGACAGCGGGCTGGGAAACGCACAGCAACTCGGCCGCTTTGGAAAGCGAGCCGGTGCGCATGATCGCGTGAAAGACTTCGATATGACGTAGACGCATGGGACGCGTGCCGGGCATGCGGACGTGGATCATGCGCGGCGGGACGAAAGAAAAGCGCAAGGATAGCGCGTTCGGCTCCGCGCCTCGCGTGCGGCCTGAAGATAAACGCCCTCAAACGCGAAAATCAGCCGCCATATCCTCTTCGCTGCGCGCGACGATCGCGCCGCTGCGCACGGCCTTGATGAACACGTCGTAATCGCGCTCAACCTGGTCGGCATAGCTGAACGCGTAGCTCGTGAGCGCCTCCGCGAACTGATCGCTGCGTCCAATGTACGAACCAATTTCGATGGCCGCGCTGCCCGACTTCGCGTGCGCGCGCGCAAGCGCCCAGCCGCATAGTCGCGCATAGCCGCAGAGCAGCGTACTGTCGAGCAGCTGGAGATCGACCGAGAGCTTCATGTCGCGCAACTGGCGCACATAAAAATGGCGCCCCGCGGGCCCCGTGGTCCAACCGAGGAAGATGTCGCTCGCCGCCTGCAGGAGCCGCTGGCCGTGCACGACACGCGCGCCTTCGTGCTTGATCGAAGGCGACTTGAAGTACTGCGAAACGACCGAGCGCCGTGCCTCTTTCACCTGCAGGAAGAGCGGCTTCTCGTGGTGATCGACGAGCAGCATCACGAGGCAGCGCGTGCCCACGCTGCCCACGCCCACCACCTTGAATACCAGATCCTGAATGACGAAGTGATCGAGCAGTTCGCGCCGGTCGGGCGCGAGCGTCTTCGCGTAATCCTCGTACATCGGCTCGATCAGCGCGCGCCAGTCGCCGAGCGTGAACCAGTCGTCTTCCGGCTCGAACAGCGTGTTCGCGCCGTGCACGTGAAAGAGCGCGGGCGGGGCGTCGTGAATCGTCCACTGATCGCCGTCGCGTTCCGCGAGCTTTTCGAGCAGGTTCTCGTGCGTGCGATTCGCGGCCTTCTCCATGCCGCGCCGGATCAGGCGTCGGCCTTCGGGCGTGAGCGCGGTTTCGACCATGCGATCGAAGGTGATTTTGTCGTACCAGAGATCGAGCGCGCCGTACTCTGCATATTGGCGCAGGCGGTCGCGATAGCTGGCCACGGCCGTCATCACCAGTTCCTCGGCCACGCCGCGCGAATAGCGCATGTGCCGCGCCGCCACGACGAAGCTAGCCACGAGGCGCTTCACATCCCACTCCCACGGGCCGGGCGCGACCTCGTCGAAGTCGTTGAGATCGAACACGAGCTGGCGCTCGGGCGTGGCGAAGGCGCCGAAGTTCAGCAGATGCGCGTCGCCGCAAATCTCCATCGCCATGCCGGTGTTGGGCACACCGGCGAGATCGTGCGCCTGGAGGATCGCGCTGCCGCGAAAGAACGTGAACGGCGAGACCATCATGCGCCCGTAGCGCAGTTGCACGAGGTTCGGCACGCGGCCTTCGCTGCTTGCGCGCAGCAGTGCGAGCGGATCGCGCTTGATGGTGCCGGTTTCCTTGTGGCTCGAGCGTTTCGAGCGCTCGCGCACGGCACGCCCGGCCGCCTCGCGTTCAGCAACGGTGCTCCCATTCATGACCTTCTCCGGTTCTTGTACGGTCTCGCGCCGTCCTCGCAAATGGGGAAACGCGGGGGATATTCGTCCTGCATGAGCGGCGGTCTCGCGCGCGGCGGCCACGGCGGCCGCGCTGGCGTTCCGCTTGCCTATTTAAGCGTGGGACCCTGTTTCGTGCAAGCAACGTGGCCGGAACCGGCGCCCGGTTGCGCATCGCTGCGCACCATGCGCGCAACGCACGAGCGCGTGGTGTACCGTGCGCGAAAGATGCGCCGCCCGCCTTGTGCCCTCACCGCCCCGCCGGACACCCGCTATGAACGTCAACGTCTACGGAACGCTCGTCGTCGCATCACTCGTGCTGCTGGGCGGCCAGTGGCTCGTCGCCGCCGTGCCGGTCTTGCGCAAATGGACGATACCCGAACCCGTGGCGGGCGGTATCGTCGCTGCGCTGATCGTGTTCGGCCTGCACAGCTTCGCGCACATGGACGTGGTCTTCGACACCTCGCTGCAAGCGCCCCTCATGCTAGCGTTCTTCGCCACCATCGGCCTCAATGCGAACCTCGCGAGCCTGAAACACGGCGGCCCTGTGCTCGTGCGCTTTCTCGCTGTCGTGGTCGCCCTTCTCGTGCTGCAAAACGTGCTGGGTATCGCGCTCGCCATGGCGTTCGGCGTCGATCCGCTATACGGGCTGCTGGGCGGTTCGGTGTCGCTCGCGGGCGGGCATGGCACGGGCGCCGCGTGGGGGGCGGTGTTCACCGAGCATCACGGACTGCAGTCCGCCACCGAAGCGGCCATTGCGTGCGCCACGTTCGGCCTGATCATGGGCGGCATTCTTGGCGGCCCCGTAGCGCAGTACCTCATGAAGCGTATCGGCGCGCAGGCCGGCGACGCGGCCCCCGGCGCAACCGGCACGGCAACGCCCGAGCCCTACGCATTCGAAGAGCCGAAAGCCGAGCAGCCCACCACGCCGGGCGCGTTCATCAACACGCTCACGCTCATCGCCATCAGCCTCGCGGTGGGCGACGCGCTCTCCGGGCTGATCGCGGGCACCGTGTTCGAACTGCCCACCTTCGTGTGCGTGCTGTTCGTCGCCGTACTGCTCGCCAATGGGCTCGCGCTCCTCGGGCGCCCCGTGGCCGAGCATGCGGTCGCGCTGATCGGCAATGTGAGCCTCGCGCTCTTTCTCGCCATGGCGCTCATGACGCTGCGCCTGTGGGACCTCGCCTCGCTCGCGCTGCCCGTTTTCACGATCCTCGCCGCGCAAACGCTGCTCATGGTGGTCTACGCGATCTTCGTGACCTTCCGCGTGATGGGCGCGAACTACGACGCCGTCGTGCTTACGGCGGGCCACTGCGGCTTCGGCCTTGGCGCAACGCCCACGGCGATTGCGAACATGCAGGCGGTCACGGCCCGCTTTGGCCATTCCCATCTCGCGTTTCTCGTGGTGCCGATGGTGGCCGCATTCTTTATCGACATTGCCAACGCCATCGCCATCAAGCTCTTTCTCATGCTGCCGATTTTCCATTGAGCGGCAAGGCGCAGCACGCCGGTCGCGCTAAAATGGCGCGATTCACAGCGCGCCGCGCACGGCGCCTACCTTCGAGCGTCATCATGTCCCTCACCGCCTGGCTCTTCTTTCTGCCCGCCTGCTTCGCGCTGAACATGGCGCCGGGGCCGAACAATCTCCTCTCCATCAACGTGGCCGCGCGGCACGGCTTCCTGTGCGCGTTCCTTGGCGGCACGGGGCGGCTCGTTTCGTTCGCCGCCATGATCGCGCTCGCGGCCATGGGTCTCGCCGTCGTGCTGCGCGCTTCCGAGGCGGTCTTCTTCGTCATCAAGCTGGCGGGCGCCGCCTACCTCGTGTGGCTCGCCGTGCAGCTCTGGCGCAGCGACGCCAACCCCATCGGCGAAAGCATGGATAGCGACGCTTCGCTCGCGCGCCTCGCGTGGCGCGAGTGCCTCGTGGCGGCGGGCAACCCCAAGGCGATTCTCGTTTTCACGGCCTTCCTGCCGCAATTCGTCGATGTCGCGAAGCCCATCGCGCCGCAGTTCGGCGTGCTCGGCGCGAGCTTTCTCGCGCTCGAATGTGTCGCCATCGCGCTCTATTCGCTGGCCGGCATGTACCTCGGCCGCTGGCTCACGCGCACCACCGTGCGCCGCTGGTTCAATCGCACCTGCGGCGCATTTCTCGGTCTGATTGGCGTGAGTTTTCTGCTCGTGCGGCGCGCCTGAAGGCCTCGTTTCGCGCCTTTTCATCCATAAGCTTCTCTTGATGATTTTCGCGAGAAACTTTAACTGTCGTTAATCGACAGCACCCCCTATGCTCAAACCATCGTCCGGGGTCGCGGCGAGCGGGTAGCTTTTCCCCAATGCTCGGCGAAGCCTTGAAATAGCGCACCTGCGGACAAGCGGTTTTCAACGTCATTGGGGTTTCAACATGAAGATCTGCATCTTTGGAGCGGGCGCCATTGGAGGCATGATGGGCGTGCAACTCGCACGCGCAGGCGCCGACGTGAGCTTCGTTGCTCGCGGCCCGCATCTGGCCGCCATGCGCGAGAACGGCGCTCGACTTCTGATGGATGGTGAGGAGTACGTGGCGAAGGTGCGTTGCACGTCCGATCCGCACGAACTGGGTGTGCAGGACGTCGTCATCATCACGCTCAAGGCGCATTCGGTGGCGGGCGTGATCGACACAATGCAGCCGCTCCTCGGCAAGCACACGGCCATCGTCACGGGTACCAACGGCATTCCCTACTGGTACTTCTACCAGCATGGCGGCAAGTTCGCGGGCACGCGGCTCGAAAGTATCGACCCGGACGGCTCGCAATGGAACCGCCTCACACCCGAGCGCGCGATTGGCTGCGTACTCTATCCAGCCGCCGAAATCGACGCGCCCGGCGTGATCCGCCATGTGTACGGCAAGAAATTTCCGATTGGCGAGCCTTCGGGCGAGCGCACGCCGCGCATCGTCCAGTTGCACGAAGCCATGCAGGCCGCCGGGTTCGAGGCGCCCATCCGCGAGAACATCCGCGACGAAATCTGGCTCAAGCTGTGGGGCAATCTCTGCTTCAACCCGATCAGCGCGCTCACGCACGGCACGCTCGACGTCATCACGAGCGACCCGGCCACGCGCGCCGTGGCCCGCACGATGATGCTCGAAGGCAAGCGTATTGCCGAGCAGTTCGGCGTGAACTTCCGCGTGGATGTTGAGCGTCGCATCGACGGCGCGGGCGCGGTGGGCGCGCACAAGACCTCGATGCTCGTCGACCTCGAAACCGGCCGGCCGATGGAGATCGATCCGCTGATCACCGTCGTGCAGGAAATGGGCAAGCTGGTTGGCGAGCCGACGCCGGCCATCGATACCGTGCTCGCGTTGGTCAAGCAGCGTGAGCGGATGGCGCTGCAGGCGGCATAGGTCTCGGCGCAGGGGCGGCCGCCCCTTTTCTACGCTGTTGCTGTTGCAGGAAAGAAAAAACGGATCGCATCGAGCGATCCGTTTTGTTTTGCAGAAGAAGGAAACGCGCGCTATTCGATACGGGCGTGTGTGCGGGTCACCTGAAGTGGCGGCGGCGCATCGGCGCCACGCAACGCGACGCGCGTCGGCGCGCCGTTCGAGCCACGCATCGGCGAGCCGTCGATGGATGTTTCCGGCAGTGCTTCGTTATCCTGAGATGAAGCCTGCGCGTCCGAACCATCTAGCGCAGAACTATCCGCCATAAACTGCGACCACGCCGCCTGAGCGCAAGGCCGCAGCGAACGATGGCGGCGCCGCACGAGCATCGTCGTCACGTTGACGACGGGATGCAGCAAGCGCGTAACCAGCGGCCCCGCGGGCGCGGGCCAGTGACACGTTGCGTGCGCAACCTCTCCCGAGCGATGCGCGTGCCCGCCGCGCGCGCCGTCCACGCACACCGGCAGCACGCCGATGCCCATGCCGAGCTGCGCCATGCGCGCCACGCCCGCCACGTGCGCGAACTCCTGCAGTGGCCTCCCCTCTGGCCGCAGACCGTCCAGCGCGCGCATCACCGCGCCCCGGCAGCCCGCGTCGCGATTGAGCGTGACGAGCGGCTCGCGCGCGAGATCGTCCCAGCGCAGCGCCCCCTGTAGCGCAAGCGGATGGTGCGCGGGCAAGAGCGCGCAAAGCGGCGTGGCGGAAAGCGGCTGCACGTCGAGATTGCCGCTCGCGAACGGCACGCTTTCGGCGATCACGCCGAAATCGGCCTCGCCCTGTTCGACCGCTTGCAGCACGGCCGCCTGCGGCAAGTCCTGCAATTGCAGCGAGAGCGAGGGAAAAGCCGCGGCGCAGCGCGCGAGCGCGGCGGGCACCCAGGTCGACGAGAGCACCGGGTTGCTCGCCACGAGCACCACGCCGCTATGTGCCTGGTGCGCGTCGCGGCCCTCGTTGAGCGCCATCTCGATCTCGTCGAGCAAGCGGCCGATACGCCGCTCGAAGCCACTGCCCGCAAGCGTGAGCTCGACCTGGCGCGTGGTGCGGTCGAAGAGCTTGAGCTCGACCGCTTCTTCCAGTTCGCGCACGCAGCGGCTCACCGCCGACTGCGTGAGCCCGAACTCGCGCGCGGCGCGCGTGAAGCTGCGCGCCCGCGCCACCGCGACGAATACCTTGAGTTGCTGGAGCGATACGTTCATCGACATGGCGGGCCCGCGCGCCTCATTCGCCGCTTTGGTTGGACCAGTGCGGCAACCCTGCGCCCGCATTCGTGGCCAGCGTGACATTGGGCTCGTTGCTCACTTCACTATTCGCTTCGCTGCTCTGCTCGATCAGGCGCTTGCGCATCGGCGCGAGGAGGAACTTGGCGCTCACGGCCGCCGCGATCGTGATGACCGCAGCCGCGATGAACACGGCGCTCCAGCCGCCCGTAGCGGACAGTACCGAGGCTACCGGCACGAGCAACGCGGCGGTGCCCTTGGCGGTGTACAGCGTGCCGGCATTGGACGCGGCGTACTTGCTGCCGAAGGTGTCCGCGCAGATGGCCGGGAAGATCGAGAAGATCTCACCCCAGAACAGGAAGATCAGCGCGGCGAAAATCATGAACGCATATGGGTTCGTGCCGAACTGCATCATGCCGAGCAACGCGAGCCCTTCGCCCACGAAGATCAGGAACATCGCGTTCTCACGGCCGATCTTGTCGGAGATGAAGCCGCACAGGGGACGCGTAAAGCCGTTGCAGATGTTGTCGATCGAGAGCGTGAGCGTGAGGAGCGGCAGCGTCATACCGAACACCGTCATCGGAATGCGGGCGAGGCCCCAGTCCTTGGCGATCGGTCCGATCTGCGCCGTTGCCATCAGGCCGCCAGCGGCCACCGCGACGAAGCAGATGTAGATCACCCAGAACACCGGCTGCTTGACCATCTGCCCCGGCGTGTAGTCGATGCGCGAGACGAGACGGCGGCCAGCCGCGGTTACGGGGCGCGTCACGGGCTTCACGAGCAGGAATGAGAGCGCGAGAATCGACACACCCTGGAGCACGCCGAAGACGAAGAACGTGTGCTCGTAGCCTGAGCGCGTGATCATGTTCGCAATCGGAATCACCGTCACGGCGGCGCCGGCGCCGAAGCCCGCGGCCGTGAGGCCCGCGGCGAGGCCGCGGCGGTCCGGGAACCACTTGAGCGCGTTGCCTACGCAGGTGCCGTACACGCCGCCCGCGCCGATGCCGGCGATCACGGCCGAAACGTAGAGCATCGGCAGCGTCGTGACGTAGGAGTTGATGACCCAGGCGAGGCCTGCGCAAACCGCGCCGCCCGCCACGACGGGGCGCGGGCCGAACTTGTCGACCAGCCAGCCTTCCACCGGCACGAGCCAGGTCTCGGTCAGAATGAAGATCGAGAAGGCCAGTTGAATCTCCGCCTGGCCCCAGTGGTGGCGCGAATTCATCGGTGCGACGAACAGCGTCCATGCGTATTGCAGGTTGGCAACGAGCGCCATGCATAGCATGCCCACCACCAGTTGAAACCAGCGGTTCGTCCAGAACGGACCGCTCTCGCTCCTCTGACCGATTGCATTCATATCGCTTGTCTCCGCTATCTATTCATTGCAGCCTGCGTGATTACGGGTCTGCATAAATTCTTGCTTATGGTTTTAATTTTTCACTTCGTTGCGCTGTGTCTTTTATTCACGGATGGATCAGAAATTCGAATGGATATTCGTCAATCCTCATTCACCCTGGCATTCCGGCACATCCCCGAAAATATCGTGAAACAAGGAATTTTCTACGTGTTGTCCCTTATGAAATCGCATTTCCGAGCGTTAACCCGAACATAGTTTCGAGCACGTCGCGCGGCATTCGGACGCCTTTCAACTTATGCTAGGGTGATTGCTGGATTACTCACAATTAAAGTTTGTTATTATGTTGATTCAGTATCCCTTATGGTTCGGCCATGACGATGCGAAACGCCACGCTGCGCCAGCTCAAGGTCTTCGAGACCGTGGCGCGCCACCTCAGTTTTTCGCGTGCCGCGGAGGAACTGCATCTCACCCAGCCGGCCGTTTCCACGCAGGTTCGGCAGCTCGAAGATCACGCGGGCCTGCCGCTCTTCGAGCAGCTCGGCAAGAAGATTTATCTCACGCCCGCGGGCACGGAGATGCTTCACTACAGCCGCGCGATCATGCAGCAGTTCCACGAAGTCGACGAGGCGATGAGCCAGCTAAAGGGCGTCTCGGGCGGCAAGCTCAACGTGGCCGTCATTAGCGCGGGCGATTACTTCTTTCCACGCCTGCTGGCCGAATTCACGCGCCGCTACAAAGGCGTCGCGCTCAATCTCTCCGTGCACAACCGCGAGCAGTTGCTCCAGCAGCTCGCCACCAACCAGACTGATCTCGCCGTGATGGTGCGTCCGCCGCACGCGACCGACGCCATCAACGAGCCGTTTGCGCCGCACCCGTACGTGATTGTCGCGGCGCCGACGCATCCGCTCGCGCACAAGCGCGCCATCAAGCTCAGCACGCTCGCCAACGAAGCGTTCATCGTGCGCGAGCGCGGTTCGGACACATGGAACTCAATGGAGGAAGGGTTCGCTGGGAAGATCACGAACCTCAAGATCGCCATGGAGATTCAAAGCACCGAGACGATCAAGCAGGCCGTGATCGCGGGCATGGGCATCGCGTTTCTCTCGGCGCACACGATCAGCCTGGAATTGCAGGTCGGCCACCTCACGGTGCTCGATGTCGAAGGCTTCCCGATCATGCTCAACTGGTACGTCGTGCACCGGAAAAACAAGCGTCTGCCGCCCGTCGCGCTCGCTTTCAAGCGCTTCCTCATGGAGGAAGGCGCAGCGCTCATCGAGAACATTACGAAAGTGTCAGAAGCGAGTTTGCATAAGTAAGGTTTTATGGCTGTGCCGAAAATCATCACGCATGACTAATCATTCGCGTCGCGTTGCGCGTTCTGTGGTTTTCCCCTGATCTCGCAGATGGTCTCGTGGCGTTGCCGCCTTCGTCGGTGGCAGCGCGCACGATATGTTGGCAGGCGCCCTCAGTGCGGCCCTTGCCGCTGACGCAGCGCGCCGCTCCGGCTGCGCCGCCGCCGTGGCAGGTCCTGCGACGCGTGATGAACCGCGCGCCCTGAGCCGGCATGCGCCGTGTCGTTCGCGGCCAGCCACGCGGGTTCGAACGCTCCGCTGCCGCAGGCCGCGACCAGCAGTTCGTCCGGCACACCCGCGAAGCTTGCGTTGAATGTCGCGCTGAAGGGCTCGCGTGCCGGTGACGCATCGACGGCGCCTGTACGCGCGAGCCGCGCTCGCCGCGCACCACTCATAAGCCGCGCGCCCAGCGCGGCAAACAGCACGCTCGTCGCGACCAGTATGGAGATTTCGAATTCGGTGCAAGCACGCGCGCCCAGAAACCCATAGCCAAGCGCCACGGCGAGCAACAGCGCCATGACATGCATGATGCGGTCGCCGCGGCCGAACGGCACGCGCCGGCGAACCGCGCCGCTCGCTCGCGCGCCACGGCTGAACAAACTCAGCGCGCCGCCGATCAGCAACGCGCCGGTCGCCACCGCGACGAAAAGCGGCACACGTTCGATCGGACTACGTTCAGGCTGCAACACGTAGCCAACCAAAGCGCCGATCAAGACACTCGCGCCCGATACACCACCCAGCAGCGCCGCCGTCCGCGCGCGCTGCGTGAGGTCGCGCCGGCCCGCAAGGCACAAACCGCCCAGCACACCCGCTTCGACAGCGACCGTCGCATCGGGCGAATGCATCCAGCCCGCAGCGATCACGCCAGGCGGCACAGTCAGTAGCAATGCGAACGAAATGGCGAAGGCGAGCCGATGCTTGTGCGGCGCACCAGCATGCTTTGCACAGCGCGGCGCGGCCCTGGGACACGACGAAGGCCACGCACGCACCGGCGCGAGCGCTGCCAATTGTGCAAATGCACAGCTGAGCCATGCGAACAGCACGCCGACGCCCAGCCACGCCAGGTCGCTAGCCACTTGCTCCGGCATCTCTCCTCCTCGCGCGGCATTTCTGCCGCGCGCGTCTTTGGTTTTACGCCAATTACACCATCACGCCGCGCCCTCAACGGCCGCAAGCGACCCGCTTTGCGCGCATGCGGTGCCCAGCGTATTGCTCAACGTACCCAGCCCTTCGATGGTGACCTCGACAGTTGCACCATCAACGATCGAGCCTACGCCGAGTGAGGTACCGCACGCAATCACGTCGCCCGGTTCGAGCGTCAGATCCTGCGAAATGAGGCTCACCTGCTGTGCCGGCGAAAACACCATGTCGTCGAGCGGATAATTCTGCCGCTCCACACCATCGAGTTTCGTGACGACGCGTGCGCGCTGCCAGTCGAACCCGGAAACGATCGCCGGGCCCAAACAACAGAACGTATCGAAACCTTTGGCTCGGCACCATTGCGGGAAGTGCGGATTCTCGGTGATGAGGCCCGCAGCCGTGACGTCGTTCACGATCGTGTAGCCGAAGATCGCCGACTCGGCTTCCTCGACACTCGCGTCGCGACAGCGCTTGCCGATCACGATGCCGAGTTCGCCTTCGAACACGATTTTTCCCGCATAGTGGGCAGGACGCCGAATCAATTCCGAAGAGCCGATCACCGAAGCCGCCGGCTTGATGAGGAAGAGCGGGTGCGAAGGCACCGGCTTTTCCAGCTTCGCGGCGAGCGCGTGAAAATTATTCCAGAGCGCGACCACCTTGCCGGGCGCACAAGGCGCAAGCAGCGTGAGCGCGCGCAGCGACAGCACCGCGCCGGTGGGCACCGGCTGATCGAGCCCTTCGTATTCGTGCAGGTAACCGTTCTCGACGCGGCCGAACACAATGCTCCCGTCGCTCGCCATCAAACGCATCCACGTTTCCATGTTTCGCTCCCGGGTTTCAAACGGCGCCAGAAGCGCGCAGCAAGTGGATCTCGTCCTTCGTGTAGCCGAATTCGGCGAGCACCTCGTCGGTGTGTTCGCCGAGCATCGGAGAACGCGTGACCTCGGTCGGACTGTCCGAAAGCTTGATCGGGTTGCCCACCGTGAGGTACTTGCCACGCACAGGGTGATCCACCTCGACGATCGTGCCGCTCGCGCGCAGCGATTCGTCACCCGCGATCTCCTTCATCGAGAGAATCGGGCCGCATGGAATGTCGTAACGGTTGAGCACGGCCATTGCGTCGAACTTCGTGCGGTGCATGGTCCAGTGCTCGATCTCGTCGAAGATCGACTTCAGGCGCGGCAGGCGTGCGTTCGGCGTAGCGTAGTCCGGGTCGTCGATCCACTCCTCGCGCCCGATCAGCTTGCAGATGCGGTCCCACACGGGCGCTTGCGCGATGAAGTAGATATAGGCGTTCGGATCGGTCTCCCAACCCTTGCACTTGAGAATCCAGCCAGGCTGGCCGCCGCCCGACGCATTGCCGGCGCGCGGCACCGCCTCGCCGAAGCCGTCGTTGGGGTACTGCGGATACTCCTTCATGACGCCGGTGCGTTCGAGCCGCTGCTGGTCGCGCAGCTTCACGCGGCACAGGTTGAGCACGCCGTCCTGCATGGCCGCGAGCACCTTTTGGCCGCGCCCCGTGTGTGTGCGCTGGTAGAGCGCCGTGACGATGCCAAGCGCGAGATGCAGGCCCGTACCGCTGTCGCCGATCTGCGCGCCGGAAACGACCGGCGGGCCGTCGTCGAAGCCGGTCGTCGACGCCGCGCCGCCCACGCACTGCGCAACGTTCTCGTAGACCTTGCAGTCCTCATAGGGCCCAGGGCCGAAGCCCTTCACCGAGGCGACGATCATGCGCGGGTTCAGCGTCTGTATATGCTCCCAGCTGAAGCCCATGCGCTCGAGCGCACCCGGCGCGAAGTTCTCGACCAGCACGTCGCAGTCGCGAATAAGCCGCTCCAGCACGCGCTTGCCTTGCGGGTTCTTCGTGTCGAGCGTGAGCGAACGCTTGTTGCCATTGAGCATCGTGAAGTAGAGGCTGTCCGCGTCCGGCAGGTCGCGCAGCTGTTCCCGCGTGACGTCGCCAGCACCTACGCGCTCTACCTTGATCACGTCCGCGCCGAACCAGGCGAGCAGTTGCGTGCAGGTGGGTCCCGACTGCACATGCGTGAAATCGAGGATGCGCACGCCGTTCAATGCCTTGCCCATGTCATGTCTCCTTATCTAATCGTGGCCGGGCGAGTTTTCGAAAATCGGTGGAGTTGCGTGGGCAGAGGCGTTTCGCGCTATGGCGTGACCCTGCGCCCTTGAGCAATACAGTATGTGATATATCATGATGAAGCAAGAGGGGAATTGCTCATCGGGAATGCCATTAGAATCGCGTCAAAGCCTTGACCAGTGTGGCTTTTGCCCAAGTTCGACGAGGCTGACACGGTGCACACGAGGGAAAACCCCGAGCATTGACCGCGCCTGATATGCCAGATTCCGTGTGAAGGATCGTTGTCTGCGGCCGTGATTTGATCAGTGATGCCAGGGGTTGATGCGCATAAAGTCGGTCGGCTGAGGCCTGTAAATGGGCCGCGAATGGGACGTAAACGCAAAACGGGAGACCCGAAGGTCTCCCGTTTTGCGTCGATCGCAGCGCTAGTTGCCCGCTTCAGTCAAGGAAATCGCAGTTCTTCTCGACAAAGACCGCGAGATCGAGCGAATGCTGACGCACGAGCTTTTCGGCCAGTTCGGTGTCGCGCTTCTCCAGCGCCTCGATAATGCGCAGATGGTCGACGATCGAGCGCGAAGCCCGGTCGCTCTGCGAAATCGTCATGCGGCGAATGGCGCGCACGTGCACGAAAATGTTCTTGATGGTGTCGAGGATGATTTGCGACCTGGAGAGCTCGACAATCGCCTGGTGGAACGCGATGTTGGCGTCCGAGTACTCGGCGATATGCTCGGCCGGCGTGCTGTCGCGGAAGTTGTCGAACATGTGGCGCAACCGCGCGATTTCCTCATCGGTGGCGTGAATCGTCGCGAGGCGTGCGGCCATGCTTTCGAGCGCCGCCCACATCTGGATCATCTCCACGATCTCGCGCTTGCTCTTGCGCACGATATAGATGCCGCGGCGGGGCACCATGCGCAGGAAGCCTTCCTGCTCGAGCAGCGTCATGGCCTCGCGCACCGGCGTGCGGCTCACGCCGAGCGATTCGCTCAGCACGCGCTCGTCGAGCCGGATTTCCTCGCGCGTCTGGTAGATGTCGGCGTCGGCAATGGCCTGGCGCAGCATGGCGTAAGCCTGATCGCGCAGGCTCAGTGTTGCGTTGATGGGTTGCAGCGCCAGCTTGAGCGGCGCCGCTTCCCGGCTTGCTACAACTTCAGTTTGTTCTGACGACATTGATTACCTCTTTTCCGACCTGCGGACGGATTCGCGGACCGAATTGTGCACGACGCACCGCCTTCGCGCGCGGCGCTTCGCCCAAACCGACGTACCGGCCATGCTGTGCGGCCTGCTCAATAGCAGACTGCGGCAGCCACCTGGCGATCATTGCCGTAGCAGCTGCACCCAGACCCACGACCGCAGCACCAAAAAGTGCGAGAGAAACGAAATCCATTTGAAGCTCCGCATGATTGAGTAATCGAATGACTCAATCATATGCTGCGTTGCGACAGAAAGCAATATTCTGTATGTGATATATCAGATGCAGTCGTTCCCACACAACACTTCGATGCTTTGGGGCCTTGGCAGGGGTGCGCTCCCACATCGTGAGCACAACGGGCCGGATATCTATGAAAACAAGCAATGCTAGTGAGAAACCGGTATCGCCCGCAAGGGGATATGCCATCGAAGGGCACGATCGCGTCATGCAAAGGTGTGCACGAGACTCGCGCGCAACACAAACTGAGGCTGCCAAAACCATTTAAGCATTTCAGGTTGACAGCGCTTCGAGGCAGCCCGCACACTCGACCCATGCACACTTCCTTCACCCTCCTCGTCATCGCAAACACGATGAATCATCCGTGGACAACCCATATGGGTAGCCCACGGGGATGGTGTGCGTACTAGCAGTCTGTCGTCACGCAAATCACAAGCCCCGCCGGCATCGACGGGGCTTTTTGTTTTTCTGGGTGGCAGCGCTCCGTTCGTCGGCTCCAAAAAATGGAGAAAACGATGGATGACGCATTTCAGGCAGCTTCACTAACCGCTTCGCAGCCCGCCTCGCAGCCCGCCTCACAACCCGCTCCGCTGACCCTTGCAGACGCAACCGACCGCTTCGACGATCCGTTGCCCTCGCAATCGGTCCACTTCGCCGTGCCGCCCATGCGCACGCTCACCTGGCGCGTGAAGGCATCAGCCACGCTGCGGGTTCAAGCAGCACAGGTGTGGATCACGCGCGCCCGCTCGCCCTACGACCACTGGCTGCAGCCGGGCGAGACGCTGCGCCTCGAACGCGGCGAGCGCATCTGGCTCAGCACCGAGACCGCCTTGCCGGCGCGCGTGAGCATCACGAGCGCGTGGCAGCCGCCGTTTGCGGGCGTGCGGCGCTGTATGGAGCGCCTTGCCGCCTGGCTTGCGCTGCTTACGCTACGGCGCTCGCGGGAGGCGTGAAGCCGCGCGCCTGACGTGCCCTGAGCTGAAGTCAATGCCGTAAACACCAAACGCCGGATGCGCCGCCAAAGGGCGCATCCGGCGTCGTACAACAGGCGCTGCATCAGAACTTGTGCCGCAGCCCGAGATTCACGATGGTTTGGTTCGACGTGCCCGCGTAGCCATACGAACCGATCGAAGCCTCGGCCGGCATCGAGCCGCCCGAGCCGTTGCCGGTATCTCCGTTCGCGTGCTGCCACGCCGCCGTCATGTAGAGGTCGGTGCGCTTCGAGAGGCTGTAATCCGCGCCGAGCGAGACCTGGTTGTAGCTCGCCGTCGTATCGCCGTTGGCATGCGTATAACTGTAGCCAAGGCCCAGGAGCAGCGCCGGGCTCAGCTGATAGTTCAGGAAGCCCTGGCCGGTGTTGTACTTCTGGGTGTTGAGGAACACCGAGCTGCCGTCCGGCGAGTAGCGCGCATTGCTGTAGCCGAGGCCGAAGGTGAACTGGCCGAGCGTGTACTGCGCCGCCGCGCGCGCGATCGTAAGCGAGTGCGCCGTGGCGTAGCCAGAGTTGACTGGGCCGTCGAAGGTGCCATCCGAGGTGCTCGTCCAGCCGTCGGTGCGAATGCCGTTCACGGCCTGGCTATTCGTCGCGTAGAAGTAACCGCCGGCGAGCGCGAGCGGACCGTTGGTGTAGTTGACCGCCGCCGAGTACGACTGCTCGGCGCCCGTCGAGCCCGCCACTCCGCCAAACGAGTACATCGCCGCGACCTGCAGGCCGCTCCACACGGGCGTCGTGTACTTGACGGCATTGTTCACGCGGAAGCTGTTGTCGTAGTTGTCGACGTCGCCCGCCGTTGCGAACGCGGAGCCGAAATAGTTGTCCGCCGTGATCCCCTGCACGAGGTCGATGAGCGGGTCATACTGCCGCCCCAGCGTGAGCGAACCGTACTGCTCGGCCGTCAAGCCCACGTACGCCTGCCGACCGAACAGCCTGCCGCCTTGCGCGAGCGAGCCCGTCGACGGGTTGAAGCCGCTTTCCAACTGGAAGATCGCCTTGAGGCCGCCGCCGAGATCTTCGGCGCCCTTCAAACCCCATCGCGAGCCGGAGAGATTGCCGAAGCTGCTGTTGCCGAGCGTCCAGAGATTGTTGCCGCCGTCGGCGTGGTTGACGTACGTAATCGAGGTGTCGATGGTCCCGTACAGCGTCACGCTGGTCTGTGCCTGAGCCGTGCCGGCAACCCCGAGCGCGGCAAGCGAAAGGGAAGTCAAGGCTAGTCTTTTCACGTCATTCTCCCGGCGGAGTCAAACAACTCTTGACCAAATTAGACTAACTCGCCCGTCGCGCATTGTAAAAGGATTAAACAAGCTGTCTCGAATTAGTGACAGCGATGTCAGGAAGCGCCTGGATAACTACCGAAACTTTATCTCTCGTTGCGAAACAATGCACTGAGCGTGCGCCCACAACGCCCGCCACGCAAGGCTTACGGCGAACCGACCAAACTCGGCGAACGTTTCAGTATGTGGTAAGCACGCGTGCATTACTCATAACTTAACGATTACCTTGCCGCTTCGCGTATCTGTTAATTAGGCTTTGCAAACATTAATCAGTGCGAGATTATCCCCCAATTGAATCCGCTAGTTAGGACGCGCCATTGCGCCCGACTCATCCGTACCCAATAGCGGTTTTCTTGTGCCGGGGCGTCAACCGGCGGGTAGTCCTATGCGTTTGCTGAGCTTAACTAGTCCTTTCCGAACGATTACGATTCGGCTCGATTTTCCGGTTCGTGGCGCGAGGTGCGCGAGAGCCGGCCTCGAAAGAACGTAAACGCAAAACGCGAATAAACGCGATGTCACCGCCGGGGAAGCTGTAACAGTCGATACGGCGACACCGCAGAGAGCCACCAGACCGATCCATGTCCCAATCGCATTCTTCGCGCGCGGCGCGCGCCCTCGAGGCGCTGCGCCGGCGTGCCGGAGCCCTGCACCTGCAGCGCTTTGTCGCGCCGGTGTTCGCCCTCGGCATCTGCGCGCTGCTGCTGGTCGTGTTCCAGCACCTCTCGCGCACGGTCGACTACCACTCGGTGATCCGCCAGCTCTGGACGCTCACGCCGGCGCAATGGGGCGGCGCGCTCGCCGCCACGGCCGTGAGCTTCGTCGCGCTGGTCGGACGCGACGCCGTGGGCCTGCGCTACCTCGGCGCGAGCGTCTCGCGCGGCGCGCTGTGGGCCGGCGCGATCGCCGGCTCGGCGCTCGGCAACGTCACCGGCTTCGGCGCACTCACGGGCGGCGCCGTGCGCTGCCGCGTGTATGGCGGCGCGGGCGTCACGCCCGCACAGATCGGCCGCATGACGGTGTTCACGAGCGTCACGCTCGCCCTCGCGCTCGTGCTGATGACCGCGCTCGGCATGGTGGGCGCCGCCGGCACGCTCTCCGGCCTGCTGCATCTCTCGCCCGACGAACTACGCCTGATCGGCGGCGTGGTGCTCGGCTGCGGTGCAGTGCTGGTGATCCTCTGCCCTGCCCGCGCGCGCGAGATCGAGCCGTTTGGCCGCGCCTGGCTGCGCTTCTCGGTGCCGGCGCGACGCGACCTCGTCGCACAGTTGCTGTTGGCCGCGCTCGACGTGGTCGGCGCCGGGCTTGCGCTCTGGTCGGTCATGCCGCACGCACTCCTCGGCTTCACCGACTTCCTCACCGTCTATTGCGCCGCGATGCTGCTCGGCCTGATCGGCCACACGCCCGGCGGCATCGGCGTGTTCGAAGCCGCGATGGTCTACGCGCTCGGCCCGAGCGTGCCCACCTCCAAGGTGCTGGCCGCACTGCTCGCTTATCGCGCGATCTACTTCGGTGCGCCGCTCGCGCTCGCGGCGGCCGTGCTCGCGGTATTCGAAGGCCGCGCGCTAAAAACGCCGCTCAGCGCCCGCTTTGCGAAGCGCGGCGCCGACGGCGTCTCGCAACTCGCGCCGCTCTTCCTCGCCATCGTCACGTTCGTGACGGGCAGCATGCTCGTGATCTCGGGCGCCACGCCCGCGTTCTCCAAGCGCATCGCGCTGCTGCAAACCATCGTGCCGCTCTGGGTGCTCGAAAGCTCGCAATTGATGGGCAGCCTCTTCGGTGTGCTGCTCCTCTTCGTCGCGCGCGGCCTGCTGCGGCGTCTGGACGCCGCCTGGTGGCTCGCGCTCGTGATCGCCGTGGCCAACCTCGCGCTCTCGCTCGCCAAGGGACTCGCCTTCGTCGAAGCGGGCGTACTGTGCGTGCTGATCGTGCTGCTCCTCGCCACGCGCCAGCGGTTTAACCGCCATTCGTCGATGTTCACCGAGCGCTTCACGCCGGCCTGGCTTGCCTCGGTCGGCTGCGTGATCGCGCTCGCCGTATGGGTGCTGCTGTTCGCATTCCGCGACGTGCAGTACTCGCAGAGTCTCTGGTGGCAATTCGCCTTCCACAGCCGCGCCCCGCGCGCACTGCGCGCCACGCTCGGCGCCGGCGTGTTCGCAGCCGCGCTCGCACTGTGGCAACTGCTGCGCCCCGCCGCGGGCCGCTTCGTGATGCCTCCGAGCGAAGACCTCGAAGAGGCCGCGCGTATCGTGCGCGCGCAGGAGCGCAGCGACGCGGGCCTTGCGCTGATGGGCGACAAGAGCTTTCTCTTCTCCGCCTCGCGCAAGGCGTTTCTGATGTACGCGAAGCGCGGCCGCACGTGGGCGGCGCTGCACGACCCGGTCGGCCCGCGCGAAGAGTGGCCCGCGCTGATCCGGGAATTCGTCACGCTCGCGCATGCGCACAATGGCCGCGCGGCGTTCTACCAGGTGCGCGCCGATGCGCTGCCGCTCTATCTCGACGCCGGCCTCACGCTGATGAAGCTCGGCGAGGAAGCGCGCGTGATGCTGCAGGAATTCGATCTGAAGGGTCCGCAGCGCGCACATCTGCGCTACGCGCTCAAACGCGGCGAACGTGACGGCTTTTCGATCGAGCATATCGAGCCCACGCAGATGGGCGCGAGCCTGCCGGTGCTGCGCGCGATCTCCGACGCCTGGCTGCAGGACCGCGAAGCGCGCGAAAAGAGCTTCTCGGTGGCCGCGTTCGACGACGACTATCTCGCCGCGCAGTCCGTGTTGCTCATCCGCCAGAACGGCGAGCCACTCGCGTTCGTCACCTTCATGACGACCGATCTGAACACCGACGCAACGGTGGGCGTCATGCGCCATTTGCCCGGCGCCTCGCCCTATGCGATGGAGTATCTGTTCACGCAGCTCGCACTGCATCTGAAGGCCGCCGGTTACCAGTCGCTCTCGCTCGGCATGGCGCCGCTCTCGGGCATGGGTCCCACGCCGCTCGCTTCGTCGTGGCACCGGCTCGCGGGCTTCATCTGGCGCTTCGGCGGCCGCTTCTATAACTTCCGGGGGCTGCGCGGCTTCAAGAACAAGTTCGCGCCGCGCTGGGAACCGCGCTATCTGGCCGCTTCGGGCTCGATCAGCGTGTTCATCACCCTCGCCGATCTATCGCTGCTGGCAGGAGGCTGGCGCTCATGACATTCCGTATTCTCAAGCTGCCGCGCATTGCAGGCACGGCAGCGGGCGCCGCTGTGCTCGCGTTTTTCGCGGCTCACGCGAACGCGGCTTCAATGCCCGCTTCGACACCCGCTTCCGCTGCGACGATGCACGTTTCCGGCGGCCGTTACGGCGAAGTCGCGGTGACGAAACCGAACGGCGCGATGCGCGGCTTCACCGTACTGTTTTCCGCGGACACGCACTGGAGCGCCGCCGACCAGACACGCGCCGATGCGCTCGCGCAGCATGGCGCACTCGTCGTGGGTGTGGATACGGAGCGCTACGCGCAGAACCTCGCGGCCGTAAAGAACGAAACCTGCCACAAGCTCTACAGCGACGCCGAAGCGCTGAGCCATCAGCTCGAACGCCAGCAGGGCGCCAGCGAGTACTACGCGCCGATCGCCATCGGCAGCGGCGAAGGCGCGCTCATCGCTCAGCGCATGCTCTCGCAGGCGCCCGCGAACACGATGGCGGGCGCCGTGTCGCTCGACCCCGACGCGAAACTCGACGCGCGCTTCTCACCCTGCCCGGCCGATCCCACGCTTTCGCGCGGCAATGGTCTGCCCGGCTTCTTCGAGCAGGGCGTGACGACAAAAGATGCGCGCGCAACGAATTCTGGCGCGCCGCGTGCCTTCGCCCCCAGCGTCGCCGACGCGGACAAGATCGTTGCGCTCACTTCGAATCACCTACGCGTCGCGACGGAAAGTGAAGAAGACGTATCGGATCTGCCGCTCGTCGAACTGCCCGCGGCGCACCCCACCGACATGCTCGCGGTGGTGATCTCGGGTGACGGCGGCTGGCGCGATCTCGACAAGACGATTGCGGAAGCGCTGCAAAAGCAGGGAATTTCGGTGATCGGCTGGGACGCGCTGCGTTACTTCTGGAGCGAAAAGACGCCGGCACAAACGAGCCACGATCTCGCACGCGTGTTGAAAACTTACGGCTCGCGCTGGCATGCGCAGCACATCGCGCTCGTGGGCTACTCGTTTGGCGCGGACGTGATGCCGTTCGCGTACAACCGTCTGCCCGACGCGCTGCGCGCGAAGGTGTCCTATATGTCGCTGCTCGGCTTCGCGCCGGACGCCGACTTCCAGGTCCGCGTGACGGGCTGGCTCGGCATGCCCGCCAGCGACACTGCGCTGCAAGTGCGCCCGGAACTCGCGAAGGTGCCGCCTTCGATCGTGCAATGCGTATATGGCGCGGGCGAGAAAGACACGCTGTGCCCGGCACTCGTGAACACCGGCATCGACGTCGTCAAGACGGGCGGCGACCATCACTTCGACGGCGACTACAACGCGCTAGCCGGGAAGATCATCGCGGGGTGGAAGAAGGAGATTGCGGCGCGGGGGTGAGCGCGCGCATCGCCCTCACTTCCTCCCCACGAGATACTGCACGCCCTGCGGCCCGTAGCGCTCGGCGTGCGGCAGATTGGCGGCGAGATGGAACACGTCGCCGGCCGTGTAGTGCCGCTCTTCGTCGCCGACGCGGATGTGCAGCTCGCCTTCGATGACCAGCGCCTTCGCTTCGAACGGATGCGAATGGACCTCCATGACGCCGGCTTCGCGCGTCACGACGACGGGCTCGGGAAAGCCTTCGTCGGCCAGGCTGCGGATGAATGTTTCGCGCTGCATGATTCGTCTCCTCGCTCGACAGTGTCGACCCACCAGCAGCCAGTTTGGCACGCGCGCCAAGGCGCTGCACGGCCCGGCCTCCTGCCGGACCGCCACCATGCCCGTCAACCTTTCACCCAAACCGGCGTGAAAGGTGTTAGAAAAAAATCCCCTAACATTACCAAAAGCTTTCATCTATAACGACATCACATGTCGCGATTTCCGCTATCTCGCGCATGCCTCAGCCCGCCTGGCCTAGCCGGCGGGCATTTTTTCTGGCGCGGGCGGCATCGGTCACAAGCTTTCAAAAACCATACTCATCAATGCGCAGAGCTAGTGGAAGCCCTGAGATGCCTTCCGCTTGACTTCATTGATATATTACATATTGTGTAAACGACTGTCAGCAAAACGACAGGATTCGCGGACCGCGATTCGGGCAGAAAACGCCCCTCGCAGAAGGCCGTTCATTCGAAAAAACCGGAGACATACATGGAGCATCGGCAAGGAGGGGCGTCGCGATTCGCGTCGCCGTGGACGCAACTCGCGCTAGGCGTCATCTGCATGGCGATGATCGCCAACATGCAGTACGGCTGGACGCTGTTCGTCAATCCGATCAACGAGAAATACCACTGGGGGCGCGCCGCGATTCAGGTCGCGTTCACGATCTTCGTCGTCACCGAAACCTGGCTCGTACCGGTGGAAGGCTGGCTCGTCGACAAGTACGGGCCGCGTCCCGTGGTCGTGGCCGGCGGGCTCTTATGCGCCGTTGCCTGGGTGCTCAACTCGGTGGCCGCGTCGCTGCCTGTGCTCTATATCGCGGCGGCGATCGGCGGGCTCGGTGCGGGAGCCGTTTACGGCACCTGCGTTGGCAACGCGCTCAAGTGGTTTCCGAACCGGCGCGGACTCGCGGCCGGCATTACCGCGGCGGGCTTCGGTGCGGGGTCGGCGGCGACCGTCGTGCCCATCGCCAACATGATCAAGAGCAGCGGATATGAGTCCACTTTCCTCTGGTTCGGTTTGGGGCAAGGGATCGTCGTGCTCGTGCTTGGCTTCGCGCTCAGCGCGCCCGCCTCGCACGGCGTCGGCGCAGCGAAACGCGCCATTGGACAAGCGGCGAAGCAAGTCGCGCAGAGTGCGAGCGCCGTCTACAACGCGAGTCCGCGCGAGGTGATTGCGTCGCCCATCTTCTGGGTGATGTACGCCATGTTCGTGATGATGGCCGCCGGAGGCCTGATGGCGACCGCGCAGCTGGGCCCGATCGCGAAGGATTTCGGCCTGCACGACTCGCCCGTTTCGCTGCTCGGTCTCACGCTGCCCGCGCTCACGTTCGCGCTCACCATCGACCGCGTGCTCAACGGTCTCACGCGGCCCTTCTTTGGCTGGGTGTCGGACCGGATTGGGCGCGAGAACACGATGTTCGTCGCGTTCGGTATCGAGGCGATCGGCATCGTGCTGCTCTCGCAATACGGCCACAGCCCGACGGCGTTCGTCGTGCTCACCGGCATTGTGTTCTTCGCGTGGGGCGAGATCTACAGCCTCTTTCCCGCCACCTGCGGCGACACCTTCGGGCCGAAGTTCGCCGCGACCAACGCGGGCCTGCTTTACACCGCGAAGGGCACCGCCGCGCTGCTTGTGCCGTTCACAAGCGTAATCACCGCGGCAACCGGTAGCTGGCACGCGGTGTTCATGCTTGCCTCGGGCATGGCGGCGGTCTCCGCCCTCCTCGCCGTGTTCGTGCTCAAGCCATTGCGCAATGCACATCGCCAAAAGCATGCTGAACCGGCGGCCAGCTTCGCGTATGGCAGCCCGCTCGTGCAGGACTGAACCTTCTCTTGTCGCCGGAAAAAAAAACGCCGGCGTAAGCCGGCGTAAAGAGAGACTGCTCTAACCCTCTGCTTAGGCGACCACAGGCGCCGCCTTCGCGTCCTCTTCCTGCTCCACGGAGGAGCGGATCAGGTAATCGAACGCGCCGAGCGATGCCTTCGCACCTTCGCCCACGGCGATCACGATCTGCTTGAACGGCACGGTCGTCACGTCGCCCGCGGCGAACACGCCCGGCACCGACGTCTGGCCCTTCGCGTCCACTTCGATCTCGCCGTGCTTCGACAGCGCAACCGTGCCCTTGAGGAACTCGGTGTTCGGCACGAGGCCGATCTGCACGAACACACCTTCGAGTTCGAGATGATGCTTCTCGCCCGACGTGCGTTCGAGATACGCGAGACCCGTAACCTTCTGGCCGTCGCCGGTAATCTCCGTGGTTTGCGCGTTCACGTGCACTGTGACGTTCGGCAGGCTGCGCAGCTTGCGTTGCAGCACTTCGTCCGCGCGCAGTTGCGCGCCGAATTCGAGCAGCGTCACATGGCTCACGATACCGGCCAGGTCGATCGCCGCTTCCACACCCGAGTTGCCGCCGCCGATCACCGCCACGCGCTTGCCCTTGAAGAGCGGGCCGTCGCAGTGCGGGCAGTAGGCCACGCCCTTGTTCTTGTACTGCTGCTCGCCCGGCACATCGACGTTGCGCCAGCGCGCACCCGTTGCGAGCACAACACTCTTCGCGCGCAGCGTCGCGCCGCTTTGCGTGCGCACTTCGAAGCCGTTGCCCGAGGGCACGAGCGCTTCGGCGCGCTGCAGATTCATGATGTCGACGTCATAGGCGCGCACGTGCTGCTCGAGCGCCGTGGCGAACTTCGGCCCTTCCGTTTCCGTGACCGAGACGAAATTCTCGATCGACATCGTGTCGAGCACCTGGCCGCCGAAGCGCTCGGCGAGCACGCCGGTGCGAATGCCCTTGCGCGCCGCGTAGATCGCAGCCGCCGCGCCAGCGGGACCGCCGCCGACGATGAGCATGTCGAAAATATCCTTCTCGTTCAGCTTCCCGGCGGCACGCGCCGATGCGCCGGTGTCGAGCTTCGCGAGAATCTCTTCCACGCCCATACGGCCCTGGCCGAAGACTTCGCCGTTCAGGTAGATGGTCGGCACGGCCATGATCTGGCGCTTCTCGACTTCGTCCTGATACAGCGCGCCGTCGATGGTGACGATCTGCACGTTCGGGTTGAGCGCGGCCATTGCGTTGATCGACTGCACGACTTCCGGGCAGTTCTGGCACGACAGCGACATATAGACTTCGAACGAGAACACGCCGTCGAGCGCCTTCACCTGTTCGATCGTGTCGTTCTCGAGCTTGACGGGGTGGCCGCCCACCTGAAGCAGTGCAAGCACGAGCGACGTGAATTCGTGGCCCATCGGAATGCCCGCGAACGTGACTTTCACGTCGGTGTTCGCGCGTTTGATCTCGAACGAAGGGGTACGCGCGTCGCCAGTTGCGGCGCCACGGCGTTCTTCGTAGGAGATGCGATTCGAGAGCGATGCGATGTCCTGCAGCAGTTGCTGCAGTTCTTGCGACTTCTCGCCATCGTCCAGGTACGCAACGATCTCGATCGACTGCGTGACTTTTTCGAGGTAGCTTTTGAGTTGATCTTTGAGGTTGGCGTCGAGCATGGCTTTTTTTCCGGCTAGAGAAGAAGCGGGGGAATGCTGGGATGCGTCCGGGCCGCAGGCCGCGAGGGCACGGCCCGGAGTTACAGCTTTGATCTACTGCTGAATATCTGAAGCGTCATGCGATCAGGGCGATCGCATTTGAACAGCGACGCTTAGATCTTGCCGACGAGGTCGAGCGACGGCTTGAGCGTTTCAGCGCCCGGCGTCCACTTGGCGGGGCAAACTTCGCCCGGGTGCGATGCCACGTACTGAGCAGCTTGCACCTTGCGCAGCAGTTCCTTGGCGTCACGGCCGATGCCGTTGTCGTGGATTTCGCACAGCTTGATCTCGCCTTCCGGGTTGATCACGAACGTGCCGCGCAGTGCCAGGCCTTCTTCTTCGATCATCACGTCGAAGTTGCGCGTGATTGCGCCCGTCGGGTCGCCGACCAGCGGGTACTTGATCTTGGCGATCGTGTCCGACGTGTCGTGCCATGCCTTGTGCGTGAAGTGCGTGTCGGTCGACACACCGTAGACTTCAACGCCCAGCTTCTGGAATTCTGCGTACTGGTCGGCCAGGTCGCCGAGTTCCGTCGGGCACACGAAAGTGAAGTCGGCAGGGTAGAACACGACAACCGACCACTTGCCCTTGAAATTTTCTTCAGAGACCGGAACGAACTTGCCATTGTGGTAAGCGGTGGCTTTGAACGGCTTGACTTGCGTGTTGATGAGAGACATGCGTTGTTTCCTCGGTCTGGGTTGGGAAAAGGTATGAACGAAGGTTACGGGAACCGCGTCCGTTTGAAAAATTGGTTGGTTTGATCGCGGGTATTAACCCTGCCTATCGGACCCCATAGCGTCCGTCAAAGCCCGCCAGCATAGGGTTCCGCGCTCGCATCGCGCGGCCCGAACAACCCTCGGGGCGGTGAGCATACAACGAAACTGCGACAATGCGCCTCACATGTCCGCCCTTTCGTGGTGCGTCCGCGAGGCTCTACGCGTTAGATGCAGGCACAACGGCCTTTCTGCAAGAGCCGCAGGCTTGCTGCGTCAAAGCGCCCCGCCGCGCGCGGTTGCCGCACGCACCGCAAGCCGCTCGCGCAGGTATTGCGTGAGCGCACGAATCGTCACGGAAGCTTCACGATGTTGCGGGTACACCGCATGCAGCGCGTTGGGCGGCGGCATGAACGGCTCGAGCACCTCGACTAGCAGCCCCGCATCAACCGATCCCGCCACGATGAAGTCCGGCAGATAGCAGATGCCGAGCCCGGCAATGGCCGCGTCCCGGATCACTTCGCCGTTGTTTGCGCGCAGCGGCCCGTGCACGTCGAAAGGCGTGCGCACGCCATCGACGATGAACTCCCATGGTGCGCGGCCCTGCTGCCCATATGGCAGGCAGGCGTGCTGCGCGAGCTCGGCCGGCGTTTGCGGCGCGCGGCGGCGGCGCCGGTAGCCGGGGCTGCAGCAGGCGATCATGCGCACGTCGATAAGCTTTTGCGCGACCAGCGTGGAGTCCGCCAGCCGGCCAATGCGCAACGCCATGTCGAAGCCCTCGCCAATCACATCGACGGTGCGGTCGCTTAGGTCCATGTCGAAGCGAACATCCGGATGCTCGCGCAGAAATTCGGCGACGAGCGGCGAAAGGTGCGCCATGCCGAACGACATCGGCGCGCTCACTTTCAGGAGGCCGCGCGGCTCGCTGCGCCGGTCCGACATGGCCTGCTCGGCTTCGGACACGTCCAGAAGGATGCGCTTCGCGCGCTCATAGAAGTCCTGACCGAGGTCCGTCACCGCCAGCTTGCGCGTGTTGCGCACGAGCAAGCGCGCGCCCAGATCGGCCTCCAGCGCCGCCACGCGCCGACTCACGAACTGTTTGGAAAGCCGAAGCCGGTGAGCCGCCGCCGTGAAATTGCCGGCATCCACGGTGTTCACGAAGATCCGCATATCGTCGAGCTGCATTTCAATTGTCCACTTCAATGTGACAGTGAGTCGTATTTTACGGCGATTCGAGTCGATTTGATTGACCTAAAATTCTTCCATCGCAACCAGTCAACCGAATCGAAACGATTCGCACGGAGAGACGAAAATGATCGAACTTCGCAAGGCAGACCAACGCGGCCGCGGTGAACATGGCTGGCTCAGCTCGCGTCACACGTTTTCGTTTGCCAACTACTACGATCCGAAGCAAGTGGGCTTTTCGGATCTGCTCGTGATCAACGACGACCGCGTGGCCCCGGCGCGCGGCTTCGGCAAGCACCCGCACCGCGACATGGAAATCTTCTCGTACGTGCTGGAAGGCGCGCTCGAGCACAAGGACTCGATGGGCACGGGCTCGGTGATCGTCCCCGGCGACGTGCAGCTGATGAGCGCCGGCACCGGCGTCGCGCACAGCGAGTTCAACCACTCGGCCGACGAAGGGGTGCACTTCCTGCAGATCTGGATTGCGCCGAACGTGAAGGGCGCGCAACCGCGCTACCAGCAAAAGAACATCGCCGATGAGGAAAAGCGCGGGAAGCTCCGCCTGATCCTCTCGCCGGACGGCGCCGAAGACTCGCTGCTGCTGCGCCAGGACGCACGCGTGTATGCCGGACGCCTCGACGGTGCAGAAACGGCGAAGGTCGAAGTGGGCGCCGACCGCTACGCCTACGTTCACGTGGCGCGCGGCAGCGTGAAGCTGAACGGCGTGGAACTCGGTGAAGGCGACGGCGCGCGCATCCGCTCAGAGCGCGAGTTGAGCTTCAGCGACGGACACGATGCAGAGGTCCTGGTGTTCGATCTGCGTAATATCGAAGTGTCGGAGCTCTGGTCTTAACCTCGGCGTTGCGCCTGCGGTTATGCTGGCGCAGACCGGCACGCGGCGGCCCGCTTACCGAAAGCGGGCCGCCATCCGGCAAAGCGCGAACTGATACGTAGTGAACTGCTTAAAACTTCTTCGGAGAAAAACTATGCGATACAACCTGTTCGGGCCGGGCAACGACGTCGTGCTACTGGTCTCGCGCATCCTGCTGACCTCCCTGTTCATCCTGTTCGGCTGGTCCAAGATCACCGGCTTTTCGGGCACCGTCGACTACATGGCGCACGTGGGCGCGCCCGTGCCGATGTTGTCGGCCGTCATCGCCGTGATCATGGAGTTCGCGGTTGGCATTCTGCTGCTCGTAGGCTTCTACACGCGGCCGCTCGCCGTGCTGCTCGCGATCTACACCGTTGCGACGGCATTCATTGGCCATCACTTCTGGACCATGACCGGCGCCGATCAAATGATGAACATGATCAACTTCTACAAGAACATCAGCATCGCAGGCGGCTTGCTCGCACTCGCGGTAACGGGTCCGGGACGGATCTCGATCGACAGGAAGTAACGCACGGTTTTTGGGGCTGTAGAAAGGCGCGATGCCGCATGGCATCGCGCCTTTTTTGCGTTCCTGATAATTTGATCGAATCTCAAGGAGACATGCACGCATTGCCCGCCCAACGATGCGCACACGACAGACACGGCTTGATATGCTTGGCAGCGCGCCCGCCTATCCTCACGTTCTCCTTACGATCCATTACGCGCGATGCACGACCCACAAGACAACCTCTACGCGTACCTCACTTCGCTCCAGCAATCGGCACTGAGCGCGCTCAAGCGCCTGCCGCTCAAGAACCGCGCCGCGCAAGGCACGCTCATGGCGCTGCGCGCCGTGTGCGCGGCGGGTCTTGCGTATAGCATCGGCCGCGCGCTCCACACCGAGCAGGCGTTCTGGGCCGCGATCACCGCTATTGCCGTCACCCAGCACGATTACGCCGATACGCTTGCGCAGTCGCGCGACCAGTTCATCGGCGCGATTGCGGGCGGCGCGGTGGGGCTCGCCACGGCCGCGTTCGGCCCGGAAAATCTCGCGGCGTACCTCGTCGCGGTGAGCGTGGTGATCATCGGCTGCTGGTGCCTGAGTGTGAGCACCGCCGCGCGGCTGGGCGCGATCACCACCACCATCGTGCTCCTCGTGCCCTTCAACGGGCCGGTATGGGACGTTGCGCTCTTTCGCGTGGCGCAGGTGGCCATCGGCATGGCCTGCGCGGTGCCGGTCAGCTGGCTGTTTTCATATGTCGAGCAACGCTGGCTGCATGCGTGAGAGCCGTCTCTCAACTCACGCGAAATAATCCATCTCCGGGCGCTCAGGAATCCGGCCCGCGTTAGCGGCGATAATCCATACCGCTGTGCGGCCAGGTTGCCGGGGGCGAAATCTGCCCCGCGTGCGCGCAGTCGCCGCGCAAATGCCCCTGTCGACGCGAAATCGTGCGAAACTCCCCCGCCGCGCTCTGCCGACGCCATGCAAGACATGACGACATTAAGGGGCGCAATCGACACCGCAACCCACGCCGCCGCAATTTCACCTATGAACACCACCACCCGTCCCACCGCTTCGAACGCCAAGTCCAGCAAGTCCATCACGCTCCTGCAAATGCTCGCGCTGATCGCGGCTGGCGGCATCGCGGCCTCGCTGCTGTTCCGCTACTTCCTGTGAGCGCAGCGCGTCCGGGGCATTGAGCCAACCGTTTTCGCTTATGTACAAGAAAGGCGTCGCCCTCGAAATCCAGTTCTCACCCGAACGCCTGAATGACGGCGCAGGCGACCCGTACTGGATCGACCTCACCGCCGACGAAGCCGCCGCGCTGCTCGCCACGCTGCAAACCAGGCTCGCTGCGCGCGAAAGCACCGCAGCGCCGCTCGTCGTCGCGCTCGACACGCCGCGCGAAAGCGCCGCGCCCGAAGCACCGGCAAGCGCCTCAACGGCTGCTGCCGGCGTCGACGACGGCCTCAAGCAATGGGTCTGCGTGATCTGCGGCTGGGTGTACGACGAAGCGGCAGGCGCCCCCGACGACGGCCTCGCCCCGGGCACCCGCTGGGCCGACGTGCCCGAAGACTGGCGCTGCCCGCTCTGCGACGTGGGCAAGGAAGACTTCGCGCTCGTCGAGTTCTAACGCGACGCTCAAGGCGCGCGGCTGTTCACACGAGCGCGCGTCCAAGCGGCTCGTAGAACAGCGCAAACAACTCCGACTGCGAACTCACGCCGAGCTTCGCGTAAATATGCTTCTTGTGCGCGCGCACGGTCTCGAACGAAATTTCGAGCCGCTCCGCAATCGCGCGCGTGGAAAAGCCGCTCAGGCTCAAACGCACCACTTCGATCTCGCGCGCGGTGAGCGCCACGCGTCCGCTTTGCTGCGTGACCGCTTCGATGCGGCTCGCGAAGCCCGCTTCGCTCAACTGCCCCTGCTGCGCCGCGCTTTGGGCTTCAGCCGAGTCCGACGCGACCGCCTCGGCAACTCCCTCGGCAAACGTCTCAGACGCGAGCCGCTGCTTCATGAGCGCGACCACCCAAGGCGCGAACATCGCGAACAACGCAATATCGCGCTCCGTGTAATGGTGCTTTGCGCCCAGCGAGAAAATCAGCGTGCGCTCGCCATCCACCGGCAAGTTGAACTGCACCTCGTCGCCGATGATGTTGCTCTTGAAGTAGCGCTGATAGTAGTCCGTCATGCGGAAGTTGTCGGGCGCGACTTCGGCGAGCGTGATGAGTCCCGCGCGCGGCTTCTCGCTAGCGTTGAGATAGAACGGATCGAGCAGGTACATCCCCTCCAGATACGCGCGGAACAAGAGATCCACGGTGCCGTCGGGCATGGGCGACTCGGCGCAGACAAGCGGCGCGCGATCGCGCCGGAAGACGAGCGCAACCCAATTGTCGAACGCGACAAAGCGCTCGATCACGCGCGTGATGCGGGTCCAGAAGTCCGAGCCGTCGATGGCGTCGATCAGCGTCGCGATATGGTGATGGAACGCGCGGTCCTGCCAGTCCAGTTCCATGGCCTCTCCGATCAGGGGTACCCCTGCAGGGTAATTCCTCGACAAAAATAACGTGGAGATAATAGCCGCTCCTGACGCCCACGCGGTGCTTTACGTAATACATAAGGAAGGAGACAAGCATGCAACTCGAACTCGCGCAGATCCCGGTCGTGGACGGCGCAGTCGCTCCCAACCTGGCCCGCGTGCTCGACGCTACGGCCAGGCGCCGCGAAGGCAGCGATCTCATCGTCTTTCCCGAAGCGACGCTCACGGGCTTTCCCACGCGCGAAAACGTGCGCGACGTGGCCGAAACGCTCGAAGGCCCCTCGCTCTCCAAAGTGCGCGACGCCGCACGCGCAGCCAATATCGGCGTCGCCGTGGGCCTCGCCGAGCGCGATGGCGATCGTTTCTACAACACCACCGTGCTGATCGACGAACGCGGCGACATCGCGCTGCGTTACCGCAAGACGCACCTGTGGGCCACGGACGTGGGCGTGTTCACGCCCGGCGAGCGCTACGAGGTGTGCGAATTCAAGGGCACGACCGTTGGTCTCTTGATCTGCTACGACATCGAGTTTCCCGAAACGGCGCGTGCCGTTGCGTCGCTCGGCGCGGAAATGCTCGTTGTCACGAACGGCAATATGGATCCATTCGGCCCCGTGCATCGCCGCGCGATCGTCGCGCGCGCCATGGAGAACCAGATGTTCGCGGCGCTCGTGAACCGCACCGGTGACGGCGACGACAACCTCACGTTCCCCGGGGAAACGGCGCTCGTGAGCCCGTTCGGCGACGTCCTCTGCGAGTTGAAGGACGAAGACGCGGTGCTGCACGCGAAGGTAGATCGCGCGCTCCTCGCGCAAAGCCGCGAACACTACAGCTATCTGCACGACGCACGCATTGCGCTCAATCTCGTGGACGAGAACGACGCGCAAGGGCGTCGCTCGCTCAATATCCGCCCGCGCGCGCGTTAAAGGCATTAAAGGCCTTAAAAGCAGCCTTAAAAGCGCCAGGCACCAGGACCCGGCAACAAGCGATCCGGCAAGCCGCTTCTCGTGGCTTGTCAGGCTCGCTCACGCCCGCCAGAACCGCAGCACCCAGGAGACAACTGCATCATGAAGCCTGCCTCGCCGTCGCATGAACGCGGCACTCACGTACCTCACCTGAAGCGCACGCTCGGCCTGCCGTCCGTGCTCCTGTTCGGCCTCGCCTACATGGCGCCGCTGATCGTCTACGGCACCTATGGCGTGCTCGCAGGCGCGAGCCAGGACACCGCCGCCCTCGCGTATCTCATCGCGCTCATCGCGATCGTGTTCACGGCCCTCAGTTACGGCAAGCTTGCGCGCCTTTTCCCTGTGGCGGGTTCAGCCTATACGTACACGCGCAAGAGCTTCAATGCACACCTGGGCTTCATGATCGGCTGGGCCACGCTGCTCGATTACTTCTTCCTGCCGATGGTGATCTGGCTGATCGGCGCGGCTTATCTTGGCGCTGCGTTCCCGAGCGTGCCCACATGGATCTGGATTGTCGCGTTCATCGTCTTCACGAGCGCGCTGAACATCATCGGCATCGAACTCGCAGCACGCTTTAACATCGTGCTGATGATCGTGCAGCTCGGCATCACGGCAATGTTCGTAGTCCTTTGTTTGCACTACGCCGCCGCGGCCGCAGGTCCGGGCGGACTCGTCGCAGCGCAGCCGTTCTTCCAGCCGCACGTGCCGCTTTCGGCCACGATGGCGGGCGCTGCGATCGCCGCATATTCGTACCTCGGCTTCGACGCCGTTTCCACGCTCACCGAGGAAACCATCGAGCCCGAAAAGACCATTCCGCGCGCGATCGTGCTGATCGCGCTGGTGGGCGGCGCAATCTTCGTGATCGCTGCGTACACGCTGCAACTCGCGCATCCGGGCGCCGTGTTCAAGGACCCCGACTCGGCCGCGTTCGAAATCGCCCGCAAGGTGGGCGGCGATATCTTCGTGACGATTTTCCTCGCGGGCCTGATTCTCGCGCAGTTCGCCTCGGGTATCTCGGCGCAGGCCAGCGTGGGGCGTTTGCTCTATGCGATGGGCCGCGATGAAGTGCTGCCCAAGTCGATTTTCGGCTACATTCACCCGCGTTTTCGCACGCCGGCGATCAACATCGCGATTGCGGGTGTCGTTGGTTTGATCGCGCTGAAGCTCGACGTGGCCACGTCCACCTCGTTCATCAACTTCGGCGCGTTCCTCGCGTTCACGTCGGTGAACCTGTGCGTGATCCGCCAGTACTTCAGCGGCGCGGCAGGCACGCGTGGCTTTGGGCTCCTCGGCGGTCTGGTGTTCCCGCTGATCGGCGCCGTGACCGATATCTGGCTGCTGTGCAGCCTCGAAAAGACCGCGATCGTGCTCGGCATTGTCTGGTTCGTGCTCGGCCTCGTGTATCTCGGCTGGATCACGCGGTGCTTCCGGCAAGCGCCGCCGGAAATGGCGGTGTAAGCGAAGCGCCTCGCACTGCCTGTTTCAAACAAAACGGCGAGCGTCCCTTACGGGCGCTCGCCGTTTTTCTATCCAGTGCAGCAAAAAGAACCGCTCGGCTATCCGACCCCGCCAGCCGCGCCCGGGCGCCAAGATTGACACGGGCTTTCGCGTTGGGCGGAAGCCCGTTTTTTTCGTCATGCGGGATGTAAGGTTCGAGACGCCTTCGCCCGGCTTTCGAAATGCCTCGAAAAAACGAGCGTTCGGTCATGCGCAGCGGAACCGAACTACAATGCATCCCGTCCGATGCAATGCCGCATTGCTGCCCTGTTTGCCCCAAACATGCCCCGTTTTTCGAAAAATTTCCCTCGTTTGCCCGTCCCGCTTCGCAGCGCCGCCCTCGCCGTCATCACGGTGACGCTGGCTGCTGCGCTCGGCGCGTGCTCCTCGGCCAAGCCCGGTTTCCAGGAAGATCAGTTGCTGAGCACCGCGCCCAGCCAGTTCTCGCGCAGCTTCAACTACGCGAGCACGGACGCCTGCGAGTCGTCGCGCCGCGCGCTGCTGAGCCAGGGCTACATGACGACGATGACGCGCAACGACACCGTCGACGCCACGAAGAACTTCCAGCCGACGATGGATCAGCACATCGTCGTGGAGGTGCACGTGGTCTGCACGCCGGGCGATGCGAGCAATACGAGCATGGTGTACGTCAACGCCGTGCAGAACGGCTACGCGCTCAAGAAGAGCGATACCTCGGCGAGCGTGGGGCTCTCGATTCTGGGGTCGGTATCGCTGCCTATTCGCTCGAACAGCGACGAGATGGTGAAGATTTCGAGCGAGACGATCCAGTCAGGCCCGTTTTACTCGCGCTTCTTCGATCTGGTGGGGCGGTATTTGAACGCTTCGGCGCGCAGCGAGCCTGTGCCGGGCACCGACGCGATCAAGAGTGCGCCGCTTCCGCCGCCCATCGAGCCGGTCACGGCAAGCGCAGCGCCCGCCGCGACCACGGTGGGGTCGGCAGCGCCGGCCGCTGCTGCAGCGGCTGCGGCAACGGGGGCGGCAGTGCTGCATAGCGCCACGCTGTCGGCCGCGCCGGTGGTAACGGCGCCGGCGGCTGCGCCCGCGGCTGCGTCGGCGCCAGCTACGGCGGCGCCCGCGCCCGCCGCATCGACTCCGGGCGCCTCCGCTCCGGTGGACCACGCCACGGCGGCTGCGGCCGCGATCATGGGCGTGCCGGCGACGGTTTCCGCAAACCCGCAGCCTGCGGGGCTCGCGGCGAGTGTGACCACTCACAATGCGGCGACGCCCGTTGCGGCGTCGGCAAGCGCCACGGCAGCGCAAACGCTCGCTTCGACCTCGGCGGCCGCAGGCACTCCTACCACGCAGAGCGCGGCGGCCACGCCGGCCGTATCGACCACCGGCAGCACGACCACGCCCTAAGCGCCCGGCGCGCCGAGCCGGCGTCACGCCAACCGGCTCGCGCACAACCGCGCGAGCCTTCCGCCGCCTGCGCGCTCAGCGCAAGCCGGCCATCATCGCGCCCATGCCCACGAGCAGGCTGCCCATCAGGCGATTCACGGCACGCATACGCCTCGGCCGTTGCAGC
The DNA here is from genome assembly GCF_904848665.1 of Paraburkholderia hiiakae. Lineage (GTDB taxonomy): Bacteria > Pseudomonadota > Gammaproteobacteria > Burkholderiales > Burkholderiaceae > Paraburkholderia > Paraburkholderia hiiakae. Next base: position 29,805 of record NZ_CAJHCQ010000009.1, on the reverse strand, counting down.
ACGTGGCGCAGCCGGTGCGAGAACAGCGCCATTGAAGCCACGCCGCCCGCAAACAGCACCGCAAACGTCGCCGCCAGCAGCAAATACTGACGGTTGGCGCTCCAGGGCGCGTCGGCGCTCATGAACTGCGGGAAAAACGACGGAAAGAACAGCAAGGTCTTCGGATTGAGCCCCGAAGTCGCGAATCCGCGCCAGAACAGATCGCGACGGCTTGCGTTATCGGCTGCTTCGGCAGCCACATCCGTACCAGCCAGCGAGCGGCTGCGCCACTGCTTGCAGCCCAGCCAGACGAGATAGGCTGCACCCAGCCAGCGCAAAAGCGTAAGTGAATGCTCACTAATCAACAGCAGCGAATTGAGGCAAAGCGCCGTCAGCGCGAGCTGGAGCAGCACCGCGAGCGTGCCGCCCCAGACGCAGGGCAGCGCGCGGCGCCAGCCGGCATGGAGCGCCTGGCTCATGGTGAGCACGTTGACTGGACCGGGGGTGTAGACGAGTACGAGCGCGGCGGCGAGAAAAGATAGATACAGCTGGATCGACATTGCTGGGCGTGCTGGCGAAGACGTGTTGACGGACGGCGCTCGGGGTAGCGAAAGGCATCAAAAGCGGGTATCGAAACCAGGCAACAAAAAACCGCGCGAGAGCGCGGTTTTCAAATGCCAACTGCCTGACCGGACATTGCTGGCCGCGTGGTATACGCGCGCAACGCCCGGTAGCCGCCGCAGGGTGCAACGGAAACCGGCCCTGACGGACCACCGCGGCTTGTGGCTGCGGCGGCGCTCCCCACCGCGGGGAGGTGGCCGCGTGGGTCGTGCCAGGCAAGAAGGCATGGAGAAAATATACCGGTGAATAGCCGGATTAGGCTTCCGGTTTTCAGGTAGAAACGGTTAATGCACGGAATCTTCTTCCGCTAAAATTGACCCTACCTGTACAAGATTCTTTTTCGCCATGAGCCCTCGTGAACGTGCCCCCAAAGCGCTCGACAATCAGGACCGCAAGATCCTCAGCGCCCTGCAAAAGAACGCCCGACTGTCGAACGCCGAGCTGGCCGAGCAGGTGGGCATGTCCACGACCGCGTGCTGGAACCGCACGCGCCAGCTCGAAGCCGATGGCTATATCGACGGCTATGTCGCGCTCGTGAACCAGCAAAAGCTGGGCTACGCGGACATCGTGATTCTGGAAGTGACGCTCGACCGTCACGAAGACGACGCGCTCGCGCGCTTCGGCGCCGAACTCGCGGCGCTGCCCGAAGTGCTGGAGGCTTATCTCGTCTCCGGCGAGTACGACTACTGGATCAAGGTGGCGGTGGACGGCACCGCGGGCTACGAGCGTTTCCTGCGCGAGAAGCTCTATCGCATTTCGAGCATTCGCCACAGCCGTTCGATGTTCGCCTTGCGCTGCATGAAGGATGTGCCGTCCATGCAGGTGTAACGGCTGACGAGCGGCAGGCAGGCACCCGGCCGCTCGCTTCGACGCGATCGCGCTTTCACGCCGCGAGTTTTCCCGTCACGCCGTTGCTCGCCGGCGCGCTCACGCCTGCGCGCGCGAAGCGAAGCGCTTGTATCAGCGTTTCGTGTTCGCCTATGTGATTCGCAAGCAGCAGAATGAGTTGTGCGTTGGCCGATTGACTCTGCGCCTCGTCGAGATCGCGATGCATGTCGATCAGCGCTTCGTAAAAGTCGTCCGGTCTTGCCAGATTCGGTTGGGTGTTCAGCATGGTTGTTTCCTCTTCCTCTATGCCGTGCCTTGCACGCAAAGCGCCCGCTTGAGTGCGCTTTCCACGCGCGCCGCGTCGGCGCGCCGCCAGCGTGCGCTCACGTGCTGGTCCGGACGAATCAAATAGAACGCCCCATCCTGCGCGCCGTAGCGCTGCGCCGCCAGCCCTTGCGCGTCGCGCAACACCACCGTCGATGCAGGCAGACCCGCGGGCACAGCCGCATCGCCTTCGAGCATCACCACGAACTTGAGCGGCACCGGTGAATGCGAGAGCGCCTGCAGCGTGTCGAGCGTCGCGGTATCGAATGCCGAGCCCGCGCGGCTGAACACGAGGCCCGCGAACTGGTCGCCCAGATGCGCAAGCAGCCAGCTCTCGTTACCCGCTGCGTTTAGCACCGGCGCGTCCGCACACGAAGCGCCCGGCTCCATCTTGCCGTCGAACGTATCTTCGTCGGGCGTGTTCAAGGTCGATTCGCGCAGCACCGCCGGCACGGAAAGCCGGCCGCTGTTCACCAACTGCCGCGCGAACGCATGCTCGCGAGCGAGCGTGAGCACGGCATCGCGGAACATGCGGCTCACCGCGCTCTTCGGCGTGATGAAGTCGGTCGAACGCGTCGAGTTGCGGATGTTTTCGTCGGCTGCGTATTCGCGCTCGCTCGCATAGGTGTTGAGCAGCGCGTCGGGCGCGTGGTTCTCCAGCACCATGGCGAGCTTCCATGCGAGGTTCTCGCCGTCCTGAAAGCCGCTATTCGCGCCGCGCGCGCCGAACGGCGAAACCAGATGCGCCGAGTCGCCCGCGAACAGCACGTTGCCCTGGCGGAAGCTGTCCATACGCAGGCACGAGAACGTGTAGATGCTCACCCACTCCAGTTCGAATTTCACATCGGGGCCGAGCAGCGCGCGCACGCGTGGAATCACGCGCTCGGGCGTTTTCTCGAGCACCGGGTCGGCGTCCCAGCCAAGCTGAAAGTCGATGCGCCACACGTTGTCGGGCTGGCGATGCAGCAGCACCGACTGGTTCGGATGAAACGGCGGATCGAACCAGAACCAGCGTTCGGTGGGGAAGTCGGCTTCCATTTTCACGTCGGCGATGAGGAAGCGGTCCTTGAACGTGCGCCCGTGACTGTCGAGGCCCAGCAGCTTGCGCAGCGGGCTGCGCGAGCCGTCGGCGGCCACCACGTAGCGCGCGAGCAGCGTGTACGGGCCGTCCGGTGTTTCGATTTCGAGCGCGACGTGCGCATCGCTTTCGCCCGGCGTGCCGTGCTGCGCCACGCCCGTCACCTTGTTCTTCCAGCGAATTTCCAGGTTGGGCAACGCCTGCGCGCGTTCGAGCAGGTAGCCTTCCACGTAGTACTGCTGAAGATTCACGAAAGCCGGCCGATGGTGACCGCTTTCAGGCAGCAGGTTGAACGTGTAGACGAGCTCGTCCTTGCGGAACACCTTGCCCACGTTCCAGCTCACGCCCTTTTCGACCATGCGCTCGCCGCAGCCGAGGCGGTCGAAGATATCGAGCGAGCGCTTGGAAAAGCAGATGGCGCGCGAGCCCGTGGAAAGCGTGCAGTCGTCGTCCACGAGCACCACCTGCACACCTTGCCGCGCGAGGTCGATGGCGGTCACCAGGCCCACCGGCCCCGCGCCGACCACCACGACCGGACGCACGCACGCAGCGGCGTCCGGGGTTTGTTCACTGCATCGCGCGTAGTCGAAGGTCAGCGTCTGATAGTCGATCATCTTTTTGTCTCCACCGATGCCCTAGCAGCTTTAGTCCTGCAACGCGTCCCACATCTCCTTGTCGCGCTGCGCCGTCCAGATGCGCGGATGCGTCATGCCGCTCGCCTCGTCAAACGCGCGCGTCACGTCGAACGGCAGGCAATGCTCGTAGATGAACACATGGCCGAACTTCGGGTCCATCGCCTCGCGCGTGAGCGACATCGCGCCCTTCAGGTCGAGCTTCTGTTCCACGGCGGCGCGGCCCTGTGCGAGCAGCGTGGTCACGAAGTCCTTCGTGTAGTCGAGACCCTTGTTCACTTCGGCGGGGTTGAGCAGCGCGGGGCCGCGGCCCGGCACGAGCTTATCGGCGCCAAGCGAGCGCAGCGCTTCGAGCGTGGCGGGCCAGTCGGCGAGTTGGGCATCGCCGCAATAGCACGCAGCGTCGTATTCGACGAGGTCGCCCGAGAACAGCACCTTCTGCTCGGGCAGCCACACCACGGTGTCGCCCTTCGTGTGACCCGAGCCGAGGTGCGCGATCTTCACTTCGAGCTTGCCGAGGAACAGCGTGATTTCCTTCTCGAACACGAGCGTGGGCCACGTGAGGCCCGGCACCGTTTCGACACCCGCGAAAAGGCGCGGGAAGCGCTCGATTTCCGACTTCATGTCGGCTTCGCCGCGCTCGACGATCATTTCATACGTGCCGCGGCTCGCGATGATCTGCTGCGCGCCTTCCTTGAAGTACGCCGAAGCGCCCAGCACGCGCACGGCGTGATAGTGCGAGAGCACGACGTACTTGATGGGCTTGTCCGTGACCGTGCGGATCTTCGCGATGAGGTCCTGCGCCATGGCGGGCGTAGCCGTGGTGTCGACGATCAGCACGCCGTCGTCGCCGATGATGACGCCCGAGTTGGGATCGCCTTCCGTGGTGTACGCGTATGCGTTTTCCGAGAGCTGCGTGAACGTGACCTTCTTTTCTTCGAGGTCGGCCTGGGATGCGAACGCCTTTGCCATGTTGAGTCTCCGTATCGAGGGGCTCTTGAAGCCAGGGCGGGGCGAAGCGTGCAGGGGCCGGACGCGCACGGCGCCAGCTCTGGTTGTCTCGCCCCGTTTGAATTTGGACCGCTGTTGTGCCGGGGTGAGGCCATCTTGGCCTTCCGGTTTATATTTGTCAATAGCGAATTACATTGCTATACGCTAATTTCTAGCCGGAGCGCGCTGCAGCCTGTCGGTTGCCAGGGGCCGCCACCGTTCAGTTAACATGGACCCTTTTTCAGCCAGAGAAAAGCGCAAATGAGACGTCGCAACGAAAGCGCCGCTTGCACGCCGGAAAGCAGCGCCACGGCGGCCCGCGCGCAGCGCGGCATTCAGAGCGTCGAGGTGGGCGGACGCCTGCTGCGTGCCCTCGCCGACGCGCGCTCGCCGCTTGGCGCCACCGATCTCGCGGCGAGCGGCGACATTCCGTCGAGCCAGGCGCACGCCTATCTCGTGAGCCTGACGCGCCTCGGGCTCATCAAGCGCGACGCGCTTTCGGGGCGCTATGAGCCCGGCCCGCTCGCGCTGCGCCTCGGGCTGCTCCATCTCGCGCAGCAGCCCGCGCTGCGTGAGGCGGTGCCGCGCGCGGCCGCGCTCGCGCAGGCGCTCAACTGCAGCGTCGCGCTCTGTATCGCCGGGCCGCAGGGGCCGACCATCGTGCGCTACGAGCACGCGAGCCTGCCGTTGCACGTGAACCTGCACGTAGGTACCGTGATGTCGCTGCGGGCCACGGCCACGGGCCGCGTGTTCTGCGCGTTCCTCGGGCCCGAGGCGCTCGAAGCCGTATGGGCCACGCAAACCGCGCAGCCGGTGTGGCGCGGCACCAGCCACACGGCAAACGCCGCCAGCGCGCCGCAAGAAAGCACGCCCGACGCCGACTTCCTCGCCTCGCTCGACACCATCCGCGCGCGCGGCTACGAACTCGCCATCGACACACCCAGCCCCGGCGTGAGCAGCGTGTGCGTGCCCGTACTCGGGCCGCAGCGCGAAGCGAGCCTCACGCTCACCGCTATTGGCGCGAGCGGCGCACTCGACGTGCGCGCGAACGGCGCAGTCGTGCGCGCGCTGCGCGAGGCGGCCGCAGAAATCGCCGCCGCCGCTTTTTCCTCGACACCGACATGCCCCGAGTAAGCTCCAAGCCCCCGCGCGACAACGACGACGACGTGACCCAAGCCGCGAGCGCAGACGTCGCGGCCAGCGTCACGCCCGAAGCCGACAAGCCGCAGCGCGGCATCCAGTCGCTCGATGTCACGGGCGAACTGCTCGCCGCGCTCGTCGCGGCCGGCACGCCCTTGCCGCTGCGCGACCTGGCCGCCGCCGCGGGCATGGCGCCCGCCAAGGCCTTCCCGCACCTCGTGAGCCTCCAGAAGATCGGCCTGCTCGCGCGCGACGCAGCGGGCCGCTACGAAGCGGGACCGCTCAGCCTCGAACTCGGCCTGATCGGCCTTGCGCGGCTTTCGCCAGTGCGCGAAGCCGATGCCGAACTGGTCGGCCTCGCCGCCGCCACCGCGATGAGCGTCGCGCTCGCGGTGCCGGGGCCGCTCGGCCCGACCGTCGTACGTCTCGAAGAATCGGCGCTGCCGCTGCACGTGAGCCTGCGCCCCGGCACGGTGATGTCGCTCGTGAACACGTCGATCGGACGCGTGTTCGCCGCATGGGTCGACGACGACGTGCGCGCCGCCCTCCTCGCCCAGGACGAACTGCGGCTCGCGGGCGCGAAGCCGCGCGAAGGCGCGACGCCCGCCTACCTCGCGCGGCTCGCCGCCATTCGCGCCGAGGGTGTGGATACGGCGCTCGACAAGCCGATTCCCGGCATCAGCACCGTGACCGCGCCCGTGTTCGACCACACGGGCAGCGTGTGCCTCGTGCTCGCGGTGATGGGACCTTCGGGCAGCCTCGACATCGCGCGCGAAGGCACGGCGGCGCAACTGCTGATCGCCGCCGCGCAGCGCCTCTCGCGGCGCTTCGGCTACATGGAAGGCGCGGCGGCCGCGCCGCTATGAACGCCTTTCGCGCGCAATACAAAAACAGCACGCCCCTCTGATGAGAACCAATCTATGAGCACGGCATCGACCGGACCAACGTTGCGCCAGATCGCCGACCTGCCCTGCCCGCGCGGCGTGCCGCTGCTCGGCAATCTGTTGCAGCTTTCGCCGCCGCGTCTGCATTTGATCCTTGAACAGTGGGCCGCCGAACTCGGTGCGCCTTACCGCTTTCAGGTGGGAAGCATCCCCATCACGATCTGGACCGACACCGAGCTGATCCAGCAGATCATGCGCGAGCGGCCGCATCGCTTCCGCCGCTATCAGCCGATCGAAGCGGTGTTCGAGGAGATGGGCTTCAACGGGCTTTTCTCCGCCGAAGGCGTAGCGTGGGAACCGCAACGCAAGCTCGTGATGCAGGCGCTCTCGATACCCAACATCAAGGCCTTCTACCCCACGCTGGCCGAGATCACGCAGCGGCTTCACGCACGCTGGCAACGCGCGGCCGAGCGCGGCGAGACCGTCGAGATGACCGACGACCTCAAGCGCTACACAGTGGACGTGACGAGCGCGCTCGCGTTCGGCGAAGACCCCCGCACGCTGGAGCGCGATCACGGCGTGATTCAGGAGCACCTGGAGCGCATCCTGCCGGGCGTGATGAGGCGCACCAATGCGCTCTTTCCCTACTGGCGATATTTCAGGCTGCCGTCGGACCGTAAGCTCGAGCGCTCACTCGCGGAAGTACACCGCTACGTCAACGCGATGATGGCGCGCGCACGCGAGCGCATGCGCGACGAGCCCTCGGAAACGCCGCGCAATCTGCTCGAAGCGATGCTTGCCCAGCAGCAAGCGCCAGGCGGCGACACTTCCATCAGCGACGCGCAAATCCGCGCGAATGTGCTCACGCTGCTGATCGCGGGCGAAGACACCACCGCCGATTCCATCGCGTGGACGCTGCCCTACCTCGCCGCGGATACGGCCTTGCAGCAGCATCTCGGCGACGAAGCGCAGCGCGTGCTCGGCAATTCGAACGTCTGCCCCGACTACGCGACGTTGAAAGACCTCGATATTTTCGAGGCGGTCTGTATCGAGGCGACGCGTTTGCGCCCGGTGGCGTCCGTGCATTCGTTCGAGCCGCTGGAAGATGTGGTGGTGGACAACGTGGCGTTGCCCAAAGGCACGCGCATGTTCTTCGTCGCGCGCCCCGCCATGCTGGATGCGAAAAATTTCGCCGATCCGCAGCGCTACGATCCGTGGCGCTGGATGAAGCGCGGCGAACGCGAATCCGATGATGGAAAAGCCCATGACGTGCGCGCTTATCTGCAGTTCGGCGCGGGGCCGCGCGTGTGTCCTGGCCGCCATCTCGCGACGGTGGAAATGCGCCTCGCGCTCTCGATGCTGATGAAGTCGTTCACGATCGAGCTGGCGATCGATCCCGCGAAGATTCAGGAAGTGCAGGCGTTCACGATGGTGCCGGATACGATGCCGGTGCGGCTCAAACGGCGCGAGGGCGCCACATCTGCCTAAGCGTCAACGCCCGTCCTCGGGCGTGCCAACTGTGGGGGCATCGTCGGGCGCGCCATCGCTGCGCGCCTGTGCGTCGCGCACCTTTTCGAGCGCCTTGGGCCCGAGCCCGAGCGACACGCCCAGCGCGAGCGCATCGAGCACAGCCAGATGCGCGATGCGCACCACGGCAGGCGCATGCGCATCGCTCGCGGCGGGCACGCGCAGCAACAGCGGAATGTCCACCACCCAGGCGAGCCGCGAGCCGGCACTCGTGAGCGCGATGGTCGTCGCACCTCGCTCCTTGGCGATCTGAATGCTTTCGTTGACCTCGACGCTGCGCCCCGACTGCGAGATCGCGAACGCCACGTCGCCCGGTTCGAGCAGCGCCGCGTAGAGGCGCTGCAAGTGCGCATCCGTGAACGCGCTCGCGGCGATGTCGAGCCGCAGCAGGCGCAGCGCCGCGTCTTGCGCAACGAGCCCCGAACCCGCGCCCACGCCGAAAAAGTACACGCGCCGCGCGCTGGAGAGCGCCGCCACCGCGGCCTCGAATACGGCGGTATCGAGCGAAGCGCGCGCATGTGTCACGCCCTGGACCACCGACTCCGTGACCTTGTCGAGCAACGTGCCGACCTCACCGGCCCACCCGGCGCCGCTCGCCTCGCCACCCGTCATCTCCGTGGCGAGCGCGAAGGGCACGTTGCCCGCCGCGCTCTGCGCGAGCCGCATCTTGAAGTCGCGCAGGCCGTGCGCACCCACCGCGCGGCAAAAACGCGTGACGGATGGCTCGGACACGTCCGCGCGCAACGCGAGCTCGGTGATGCTCGCGCGCATGGCGAAGTCGATGTCGGCAAGCACCATCTCCGCGACCTTGCGCTCGGCGGGACGCAGCGACTCCGCGACGTTGCGGATGTGATGGATCAGGTTGGAGACCGGCAAGCTGTTTTTCCCGAGGAAGGTACGAGGCGCCCGCTATCCAGTTTCGATGCGTGCTTCCGCTTCAATCGAGCCGCTTGCCGCTTTCAGTATCGAACAGATGCAGGTGCGCCAAAGGCAAACCTAGCGTCATGCGCTGACCCGGCGTGACGTCCGGGCGCGCGCGCGTGGTGACGCACCATGTCGTGTCGCCTATTTTCCCGTACAAGTGGGTCTCCGCGCCAGTCGGCTCGATCACGTCGACGGTGAACGGCACGTCGCCACCCGCCTCGATGTGCTCGGGCCGCACGCCGAGCGTCACGCGCGCGCCCGCTTGCACTTTACCTTCCGGCAGCGGGATACGTGCGCCGCCTTCGAGCACGAGCGCCGTGCCGCGCGCGTCGCTCATCACCGTGCCCACGGCGAAGTTCATCGACGGCGAGCCGAGGAAGCTCGCCACGAACAGGTTGCCCGGCTTGTCGTAAAGATCGAGCGGTCGGCCAATCTGTTCGATACGCCCCGCGTTCATCACGACGATACGGTCGGCCATCGTCATCGCCTCGATCTGGTCGTGCGTGACGTACACCACCGTGTTGCGCAGGCGCTGGTGCAGCGCCTTGATCTCGGTGCGCATCTGCACGCGCAGCTTGGCGTCGAGGTTCGAAAGCGGCTCGTCGAAGAGGAACAGCGCGGGCTCGCGCACCACGGCGCGGCCCATGGCGACGCGCTGGCGCTGGCCGCCCGAAAGCGCGCGCGGCAGGCGCTCCAGGTAGCTCGACAGGTTGAGCATTTTCGCGGCGGCTTCGATGCGCGGCTTGAACCCGTCCTCGCGCTCCTTGCGAATGCGCGGACCGAACGCGATGTTCTCGTACACCGAGAGATGCGGGTAGAGCGCGTAGCTCTGGAACACCATCGAAATGTTGCGCTGCTGCGGCGGCAACGCGTTCGCCCGCGTGCCGCCGATGGTGAGGTCGCCGCCGGAGATGTCTTCGAGACCGGCGATCATGCGCATCACCGTCGTCTTGCCGCAACCCGAGGGGCCGACGAGCACGACGAATTCGCCGTCTTCGATGTCGAGATCGACGCCGTGCACGACCTGCGTGTCGCCATAGCGCTTGTAGATGCCGTTCAGTTGTACCGCTGCCATGCTTTCCTCGTATGCGTGAAGTCTTTTCAGGTCGAAGCGTCGCGTGCGCGCCTCAGAACGGGTCTAGCGTCAGCTCGTTCGCCATCAGCCGGTTGCCCGCCATGAGGCCCGCATCCACGGGCAGCGCCACGCCCGTGATCACGCGCGCTTGCGGCGAAGCGAGAAACTGCACGGCGTCGGCGATATCCTCGGGCGTGGCCACGTCGCCGAGCGGATACCATTTGCTTAGTTCTTCGAAGATCCTGGGATGCTGCTCGACACGCGCGCGCCACGCGGGCGTTTTCACCGTGCCCGGACAGACGATGTTCGCGCGTATGCCGTGCGGCCCCAGCTCCATGGCGAGCGCCTTCGTGTAGCTCACGAGCCCCGCCTTCGCGGCGCTGTACGCAGGGTGGCCGAGCGCCGAAAGGCCGTTCACCGAGCCGATCAGCACGAGCGCGCCGCGCCGGCGTTCGATCATCGAGGCGCGCACGGCTTCGACCGTGTAGTAGGTCCCGTTCAGGTTCAGGTCGATATCGCGCCGCCAGCTCGCGGCGTCGGTATGCGCGAGCGTCGTGCCGAGCGCGCCGCCCGCGTTCGCCACCGCCACGTCCACCGGGCCGCGCGCCGCCACACCGCGCGCCACGGCCTGGGCCACGGCGGCCTGATCGCTCACGTCGGCAGCGAGCGGTTCGAGGCGCGCCGCGCCCGCTTCGCCTAATTCCGCCGCGAGTTGTTGCACGAGCGCCGCGTCGCGGTCGAGCGCGAGCACAGTGTCGCCCGCTTCCAGAAACCGTTTGCACAGCGCGCGGCCTATGCCGCCGCTCGCCCCCGTCACCAGCACCACCCGGCTCATGTCGATTCTCCGTGAGGCCCGCCAGTCTTGCCGTCGAGCCTGAAAATTTCCTACATACGAATGGCGTGCGGTTGCCTGTATGCGGGTTTATACCGACCGCATCGCGCTGCTGCAACGCATGAATTTCCCCTGTTTTACAGCATGTTATGCAAATTTCCGCACTGGAAACAATATCGAGATTACCAGGTGACAACGCTTTTTTCATCCTGTAGGATTTTTTCAAACAACGCAACCCAGCAGCCGGGTCAAGGCGGCGGCATAAGCAGGAAAAACCACCAGCAACAACAACCCCGCATGGGATGGGACTAAGCGCTAAAGCGCCAATTCCCATCGACAAGGAGAGAGAGAATGTCGTTTCAGGCACGTGCAACCACCATGCTCGGCAAGCTCGCCGTCGCGCTAGCGTTCGCCGGCATCACCGCCGCGGCGCACGCCGACACGGTCCGCGTGACCGTCGCCCACTACAGCGACGCCACCGCCCCGTACTTCGAGAAAATGGCCAAGCAGTTCGAGGCCGCCAACCCCGGCATCACGATCAAGATCGAAGACGTGAACTGGGACTCGCTGCAACAGAAGCTGCAAACGGACATTTCCGGCGGCGCCAACGCCGACCTCGCGATCATCGGCACGCGCTGGCTCCTCGACTTCGTGAAGGACGACATCGCCGAGCCGCTCGACCCGTACATGGACGCGAACTTCAAGGGCCGCTTCATCGGTCCGTTCCTCGCTCCGGGTCAGATCAACGGCAAGACCTACGGCCTGCCGATCGCCGCCTCGGCGCGCGCGCTGTACTACAACAAGGACATGCTCGCCTCGGTTGGCTATCCGAACGGCCCGAAGACCTGGAACGATGTCATCGACGCATCGAAGAAGCTCAAGGCGAAGGGCATTGCGGGCTTCGGCCTGCAGGGCAAGGAAATCGAAACCGACGTGTACTTCTACTATGCGCTGTGGACCCACGGCGGCGAAGTGGTGGGCAAGGACGGCAAGGCGGCATTCAACTCGCCGGCTGGCGTGAAGGCCGCGACGCTCTACAAGACCATGATCGACGAAGGTCTTACGCAGCCGGGCGTGACGGGTTACAGCCGTGAAGACGTGCAGAATCTCTTCAAGCAGGGCCGCGTGGCGATGATGATCTCGGCGCCGTTCCTCGCCAAGCAGCTGAAGAAGGAAGCACCGAACATCAAGTACGGCATCGACCCGATCCCGGTTGCAACGACGCCTGCAACGTATGCGGTGACCGACTCGATCATGATGTTCAAGAACTCCAAGGTGAAGCCAAGCGCCTGGAAGTTCCTGGACTACCTGTTCACGAAGGAACCGCGCGTGCAGTTCACGAGCACGGAAGGCTTCCTGCCGACCACGAAGGCTGAAGCGACCGACCCGGTGTTCCAGGACCCGGATACGCAAGCGTTCATCGCGCTCCTGCCGCACGCCAAGTTCGCGCCGACCGTGACGGGCTGGGAAGACACCGCGAAGGCCGTGACCAACGGGATGCAGTCGATCTATCTCGGCAAGGCCAAGCCCGCCGACGCACTGAACCAGGCGGCCACCGAAGCGAACAAGTCGCTTGGCAAGTAAGTTGGCAAATGAGTTTGGCAGATCAGTCTGCAAGCAAGCCTTGATGGCAAAACCGGCGCGCGCCCGAAATTCCGGGCGCGCGCCGGAACGCCTGAGAACCGACGTTTCGAAGCACTGACGATTCGACATGACTACGGGTCCCCTGAAGCCCTCGCCCGCCACAGCAGCGGCTGGCGATGCCCCCGACCGATCACGCGCACGCACCCGCATGAGCCGACAACCCCGCGCCGTATCCGCGCCCCGCGCGCCCTGGCTCCTGATCGTGCCGAGTCTCGTGCTCGCGCTCTTTATCATCAGCTATCCGATCTTCAACATCGTGTATCAGTCGCTGCACGATGTGTCGCGCTTCGGGCAGATCCGCGACTTCAGCGGCCTGCAAAATTTCTATAACGTGTTTGGCGATCCGGTGTTCATGAGCGCCCTCAGGAACACGCTGATCTGGACATTCTTCGTCGTGGTGGGCACGGTGCTCATTTCCGTGCCCGTCGCGCTCGTGCTCAATCAGGACTTCTACGGCCGCGGCATTGCGCGCACGATCGTCATGCTGCCGTGGTCCGTCTCGCTCACGATGACGGCCGTGGTCTGGCGCTGGGCGTTCAACGACGACTACGGCATGGTCAACGTCACGCTGCAACGTCTCGGTCTGACTTCGGGGCCGATCCACTGGCTCGCGACGCCCGAGTATGCGTTCCCTGTCGAAATCTGCGTCGGCATACTCGTGTCGATACCGTTCACGACCACGATCCTGCTCGGCGGCCTTTCCTCCGTGCCTGGCGATATTTACGAAGCCGCGCGCATCGACGGCGCGAGCGCCTGGCAGCAGTTCCGCAAGCTCACGCTGCCGCTGCTCAAGCCGTTCATCAACATGGCGATCCTGCTGAACGTGATCTATGTGTTCAACTCGTTCCCGATCATCTGGGTCATGACGCAAGGCGGCCCCGATGACAGCACGCATATTCTCGTCACGTACCTTTACGAGCTCGGCTTCCGGTTAGGACGACCAGGCGAAGCCGCCGCCGTCTCGCTCATCATGCTCGTGATCCTGTTCGCGTTCTCGGTGGTCTACCTGCGCTTGCAGGCCAAACGCGGCGGCGCCGAAGGAGACCTCGCATGAACCGCAAGCTCAAACGCTCGATCTGGTGCTGGCTCGCACTCTCACCGCTCATCGTGGCCGTGCTGTTCCCGTTCGCGGTGATGTTCTTCACCTCGGTCAAGCCGGCTTCGGAAGTGTTCGTGTATCCGGCGCGCTGGCTGCCCATGCAGTGGCGCTGGCAGAACTACGTCGACATGTGGCAGGCCGCGAACTTTGGCGTCGCGCTTCGCAACAGCATTGTGGTGAGCTGTCTTTCCACGGCGCTCGCGCTCGCCGTGAGCCTGCCGGCCGCCTACGCGCTCGCGCGCTTCCCGTTCCGCGGGCGCGGCCTTTATCGCCAGTTCCTGCTCGTCACGCAGATGCTCTCGCCCATCCTGCTCGTGGTCGGCCTGTTCCGGCTTGCGGCGATGATTCCTTATGGCGACGGCAATCTCGTCGACTCGAAGATCGGCGTGATCGTCTCGTACGCGGCATTCAACATTGCCTTTGCCGTGTGGATGCTTTCGTCGTATTTCCAGACCGTGCCGCGCGATCTGGAAGAATCGGCATGGCTCGAAGGCTGCAGCCGCACGGGCGCCGTGTTCCGCGTGTTCCTGCCGCTCGCGGTGCCGGCCGTGGTGGTCACGGCGATCTTCACGTTCATCAGCGCGTGGAATGAATTCGCCGTGGTCTACACACTGATCCGCTCGCCCGAGAACAAGACGCTCACGGTGCAGGTCACCGACATGGTGGCCGGCAAGTACACCGTGGAATGGCAGCTCGTCATGGCGGCGACGCTCGCGGCCACACTGCCGGTTTCCGTCGTGTTCGCCTGGCTGCAGCGCTACATGGTGAAGGGGCTCGCGCTGGGCGCGGTGAAGTAACGGGAACAGAGCGCGAAATTCACGGGTGGGCTCGCTGCGGCGGCCCACCCATGTCGTTTGGCTAGCCTGAGCGCGCCAAGGCGCTCGACTCAGCAGCGATGAATGTCGTGCGTGACGAAGCCCGCGTGGTTGTCGGGCATATCGAGCCAAGCCTCGTTGCTGAGCGTACGCCGGATGTCGTCGAGCCCCGTAGCCCAATGCGCATGCATGGCGGAGCGCCCAAACTGGTAGTCCTTGTTGCCGCGCTCGTACTTCTGCTGCCGGTAGATGAGTTGCAGCACGTTGTAGCGCTTGCGGCAAGCCAGCTCCGCGGCGATCTCGCAAAGCTTGCTGCCCTTGCGAGCCTCCGCCGGAACCTGCTGCAGCAAGTCTCCCAGCAAGCGACGATAGCGCTGCTCCCGCAGCAACATGTCGGTGACGAGACGCGTGCGGCTCGAGTACTGAATGTCCTTCGTGCGCATCGTGACATTGTCGAGCGTGGTGGGCACAGGGCCCTGCGCGCTCCAGAGATCGACCTGAAACACGAGCGTGTCACGCCGGGGAGCGGCGCTCAGGACTTCCTGCAAAGGCGTATTGGAAACCACGCCGCCGTCCCAGAAGTATTCGCCATCGATTTCGACAGGCGCGAAGCCCGGCGGTAACGAACCCGACGCCATGAAGTGCTCGGGGCGCAGCGTCAAACGCGTGTTGTCGAAGTAGACGAAATTTCCGTTGGCGACGTTCACCGCCCCGACGGACACGCGCATTTCCCTGGAATTGATCCGGTCGAAATCGCAAAACCGCTCGAGTGTCGCCTTGAGCGCCGTGGTGTCGTACCAGCTCACACGCTCCGGCGAGTACGACGCCCAGGGCAGCGGCGTCGGCATACGCGGAACGTAAAAGCCGCTCTGCCCCTGCATGACGGCGTTGCTCGCCTGCGCCGCCATGAGCATTGAACGCGATACGTCGGAGAAGTTGAACAACATATGCTCGATCGACGCCGGCATGGATGGCGTGAAGGCCGGCGAGCAGATCGTGTTCCAGAAGCCCTTCAGACGCTGCACTCGCAGATGCGGCTCGTTACCTGCGATGATGGCCGTGTTGAGCGCGCCGATGGAGATGCCGGCAACCCAGTTGAGCGGAATATGCGCCTCCTCGAGCCCCTCGAGAACCCCGGCCTGGTATGCGCCGAGCGCGCCGCCGCCTTGCAGGACGAGCGCGACGGTTTCGTAGTCGAGCCGCCGTTCGCGATGAACGGCGGCCGCTCCCGCCTTCGCGGCTTCGCTCGCCGGTGCAGCGGCGGGTTTGCCGGCTTTCGCGCGCTCGCTCATTGCATGAACCAGCCGTGGCTCACCACGAAGGACTGGCCCGTGAACGCAGCGCTCGGGAACGCCGAGAGGAACAGCACGGTTTGCGCGACGTCCTCGACGGTCGTGAAAATGCCGTCCACCGTGCCGCCGAGCATCACGCGCTTGACCACTTCTTCCTCGCTGATGCCGAGTTCCGTCGCCTGCTCGGGAATCTGCTTTTCCACGAGCGGCGTGCGCACGAAGCCCGGACACACCACGTGCGAGCGCACATTGTGCTTGCCGCCTTCCTTGGCGAGCACACGCGCGAGGCCGAGCAGCGCGTGCTTGGCCGCGACATAGGCCGACTTCAGCGGCGACGCTTCGTGCGAATGCACCGAACCCATGTAGATCACCACGCCGCCGCGGTCATCCTTGTACATGTGCTTGAGCACCGCCTTGGTGGTGAGGAATGCGCCGTCCACGTGGATGGCCTGCATCTTCTTCCAGTCGGAGAACGCGTAGTTCTCGATCGGGTTCACGATCTGGATGCCGGCGTTCGAGACGAGGATATCCACCGGACCGAGTTCGGCCGCGACGCGGTCGATACCCTGATTCACGGCGTCTTCATTGGTGACGTCCATGGCGACGCCGATGGCCTTGCCGCCTGCGCCCTTGATCTCTTCGGCCACGGCGTTCGCGCCGCCAAGGTTGAGGTCGGCGATGGCGACCGCGGCGCCCTGCGCCGCGAGCGTGAGCGCGATTTGCTTGCCGATGCCGCTTGCGGCTCCCGTGACGACTGCGACTTTCCCTTCGAGCTTCTTCATGATCAGTTCTCCCTGGTTGTTCCTGATTGAGCGGTGATTTACTTCGCGAGATAGTCGTGAACGACTTCGCCCAGAGCAAGGGTCACGTCGGCGAGCAGGTGGCGAACTTCGACGATTTCGAGCACGGGCAAGTTTGCGACGGGCGCAAGCGCGTGCGGCGTGAGATGAAGCGCGCCCGGCCCTGTCCATGCGCCCTTGAGCTTGATGTCCTTCATGTAGTAGCGCACGAGTTCGCATACGCGCGGCGAACCGTCCACGTGCGGCACGATCTTGAGCAGGTAGTTGGGCGCGCCAAGGCGCTTTGCCTGCTCAGCAAGATCGAGTTCGCGGTGCTTGTAGCCCATCGTGCCGGTCGCGACACGTACGGGACCGTAGTCGAGCGTGCCGACCAGCGTGTCGGAGTGAACCGCAAGCGTGGGCGAAGCAAGCTTCTTCGGAAACCCCCAAAGCTCCCGGCCGCCGGCGATGGGCGGGTGGTCGTCGAGGTACATCGCATGCGTGTAGCTGCCCGGCTGGCCCTGGTACGTGACAGAGATGACCTGGCCGCTTTCCGTGTAGTCACCGAAACCGGTCGAGTCGGGCATGCGGATAAATTCGTAGCTCACGAGCGGGTCGGCGACCTCGAGCGGCTCGGGCACAACCTTGCGCAGACATTCGAGGTCGGTGCGGTAGGTGATGATCAGAAACTCCCGGTCCACGAACTTGTAAGGGCCCATCGGATACGCCGGATTGGTGATCGGCATTGCGAAAGCCTTGGATCTTACGTCTTGCATGAACATCCTCTTTGAGCTGGTGATGAGGTGACGTGTTGAAACGGGACGCGCACAAGCTGGCCAGATTTATTTGATAAACGGTCATCAGATTAAACCGGAATCTGTCAGCGCTTCGCGAAATGGATAACGCGGGAAAAGATTATAAATTTTTAGATAAAATTCGATTTGATGGCGATTAAGAATCATCGAATAATCACATCATTCTTTCAGGTGATAGCTTCGCAACCCTGTACGTCCTGCGTGCGTCCAGTCTCACGCCGCAAGGGGCTCAGACCGTCCCATCAGCTGTCAGATTCGCCGATCACCGCAATTTATTTTTCTTGAGTTACGCCAGACGAATTCATTTCACAATCGGAAAACAGCAGTTCAGAGTGATCGCAAAATTCAATTTCCTGGTTATTCTGGAAATTCGAATGCTGACTTCATCGACGAAATGAGAAATATCCGGCTTCGATTTTCATTATTCGAATTCTCCGGATTCTCAATCGACGAGTTGAATCGACCGTCTCGTTGCGGACAGCCGCATTGCCGCGCACGATCACACCGCATGGCTTCTCCATGCCGCAGCAGGCGCAGATGGCGCTGTTCGACTGCCTCGCGCGCGGGCGCTGCATCTTGACCTGCGCGAGGCCTCGCCTACTTGCTCAGTTCATGCCCGATCACGCCGCCGGCCACGGCGCCGCCAACGGTACCGACCGCGCTGCCGTCGGTGGCCCGGTTGCCGACATAGCCGCCGGCGGCGGCACCGCCCAGCGTACAGGCGCCCGTGCCTGCCGCAGCGAGCACGACGGTGATGACGAGTGAGGCGCGCGCGGCGCTTAAGCGTCTTAGCCAGTTCATCGTCGATTCTCCTGATCGATGGTTGTGGCTTTCATGCCAGCAAACTTCGTGCCGCACCGGCTTTCAGCCGTGGTGCAGGTGCAGCAGGATCAGCGTGAGCGTGACGAGCGAGCCAAGCGTGGAATGCAAAATGGTTCGCGAAGTCACGTGCGCCTCGCGACGGTAGTACTCGGCGAGCATGAACGGGCCGGTGCCTGTGGGCAGCGCCGCGAGCAGCACCGCGATTTCCACGAGCGGGTCGGACAGCCCGAATACGCGCTCGGCCAACCACCAGGTAATGAGCGGCTGCGCGACAAGCTTGGAGAGCGTGAGCCACCACGACGATTCCCGCGGCGCGTCTGCGCTCGCACGGCGCTCGGCGAGAAACAGACCGAGGCTCACAAGCGCGCACGGGCTCGCAGCGCCTCCTAGCAGCTTGAGGAATGTCTCCGCGCTCGCGGGCAGCGTGACATGCGCGGCGGAAACGACCGCCCCCAGTGCCGGCGCAACCAGCAGCGGATTGCGCAGGAGCGAGCGCACGACCTTGATGGCGAGCCGATGCGGACGCCGCTCGCTTTGCAGGCCCGTTTCGATCAGCACGATCGCGATGGCGAACAGCACGCAGACCACGAGGATCGTCGCGATGGTCGTGGGCGTGAGGCTCGACGGCCCGAACGCGATCATGCACAACGGGAAGCCGACGTAGCCGGTATTCGGATACGCGGCAGCAAGCCCATCGATGCTCGCATCCGCGAGCGGGCGGCCGAGGAACACGCGCACACCCACCACGGCGACGAACACCGCGAGCCCGGCAAGGCCGAACGCCGCGACGAAAGCAGGCTGATACAGCTCGTGCCACGTTGCGTGCGCAAGGATATCGAAGAGCAGCGCGGGCAGCGCGAGCCACACGACGAAGCGGTTCAGCTCGGAAGCCGCGGCGGGGCCGAGGACATTCGTGCGACGGCAGGCGAAGCCCGCGAAAATGAGGCCGAAAACCGGCAGGAGAATAGAAACGGCAGAAAGCATCGGGATTCGTGAATGCAACGCGCGCGGACGTGCCGCGCGCGGGGGTGAAACGCAAGATAAGGAGTGCCGCTAGTCCATGGCCGCGTGACTCGTATCGACGGTGGCGGCACTCGGGCCGGTGCGGATCAGAAAGAGCAGCGGAATCACGAGCAGCGTAGCCACGAACATCATCTTGAAGTCGTTCAGGTACGCGATCATCTGGGCCTGCTGCGTGATCGACTGGTTGAGCACGGCAAGATCGTACCGCGAACCGCTTTCGAGCATCTGCTGAACCGCCGGATTGAACGGCGTGATGTTCGCGGCGAGGTCCGAATGCGCGATCTGCGTGCTGCGCGTGACAAAGGTCTGCACGATCGAAATGCCGATACTGCTGCCGATATTGCGCATGAGGCTATAAGTGGCCGTGCCATCCGCGCGCAGTTGCGGTGTAAGCGTCGAGAACGTCAGCGCGGAAAGCGGCACGAACACGAAGCCCAGGCCGAAACCCTGCACCACGCCGGGCCACACGATATCCGAGGGCGAAAGCACGAGCGTGTACTGCATCATCTGCCACAGGGCGTATGCGGACACCACGAAGCCGAACAGCAGCATGACGCGCGGGTCCACGCGCTTCAGCATGCGCCCCGCTATCAGCATGGCCACCATCGTGCCCGCGCCGCTTGGCGCAGTAACGAGCCCAGTGGTCGCGACCGGATAGCCCATGAGGTTCTGCAGCATGGGCGGCAGCAGCGCGCGCGTGGCGTAGAGCACCGCGCCAATCACGAAAATGAAGAGCGTGCCCGTCGCGAAGTTGCGGTCCTTGAGCAGCTGGTAGCGAAAGAAGGTGCCGGGCCCCGAAGTTGCCGTATGCACAATAAAGAACGCGAAGGCAATCACCGCAACCAGCGCTTCGATGCGGATTTCCAGCGAGCCGAACCAGTCGAGCTGTTCGCCGCGGTCGAGCAACGCCTGCAGCGCACCGATGGCGAGCGCGAGCGTGGCGAAGCCGAACACGTCGAAGCGCTGCGTGCGGCCCGGCGTACGCGCGGGCATGAAGGTCGAGACGCCGAAGAACGCGAACAGGCCCACAGGCACGTTGATGAAGAACACCCAGCGCCAGTTGTAGCTATCCGTGAGCCAGCCGCCCAGCGTGGGCCCCAGCACGGGTCCAACCATCACACCCATGCCCCAGACCGCCATGGCCTGGCCCTGGCGCTCGCGCGGGTTGATGTCGAGAAGAATGGACTGCGAGAGCGGCACGAGTGACGCGCCGAACACGCCCTGCAAAAGCCGCGAAGCGACGATCTGGCCGAGCGTTTCGGAGAGCCCGCATAACGCCGAAGCCACGGTGAAGCCCGCAATCGCCATGCCTAACAGCCGCTTCACGCCATAGCGATCGGCGAGCCACCCCGTAAGCGGTGTAGCAATCGCCGCCGCGACGATGTACGAAGTGAGCACCCAGGTGATCTCGTCCTGGGAGGCGGACAGTGTGCCCTGCATATGCGGCAGCGCGACATTGGCGATCGTGCTGTCCAGCGTCTGCATCAGCGTGGCGAGCATGATCGAGAGCGTGATCATGCCGCGATTGAGCGGGGCTTCCTTGCCCGGCTCCGCCAGATGCTGCGCGGCGGCGCCGTCCTGCATGACTGCGGTCATCGTGCGGTTGTCTGGCGGCTAGCGTGTTTGGGGGCGGAGCGCATCGAATTGATAAGCATGCTTATTATACGGCTCGCGCCTGTGGACGCAATCGGTATCGCCAGGGAAAGGACGCGCGCGCGAAGGCGCGAGCCGCACGCCCGTATAATCGCGCGATGACTACCGACCTCGAAAAGCGCTTTGGCTTCCTGGTCGTCGACGTAGGCCGCCTGTACGGCAAACGTTACGACGAGCTTGCGAAGTCGTCGCTCGAACTCACCCGCGCGCAGTGCCGCATGATCGCGTACCTGGCGCACTACGGCGACATGAACCAGGCACGTCTTGCCGAACTGCTGGAAGTGGCGCCCATTTCCGCGGGGCGGCTGCTGGAGCGCATGGAGGAAGGCGGCTGGGTCGAGCGCACGCCGAACCCGGACGACCGCCGCGAATTGCTGGTGAGCCTTACGCCCAAGGCGGAAGGCGTGCTCACGGGCGCACGCCGCGTGGGCGACGAGGTGCAGGCGGAAGCCCTGGCGGGCTTCACACCTGAAGAAGCTGAGCAATTCAGTGCGATGCTTCAGCGAGTGCGCGCCAATCTCGGCGCGCTGGTGGAGCGGTAAATCGCGTTAGCGCAGCCGCACGAGCGTGGACTTGAGTTCCGTGTACTTTTCGAGCGCGTGCAACGACTTGTCGCGGCCGTTGCCCGATTCCTTGAAGCCGCCGAACGGGAAGTTCATGTCGCCGCCTTCGTCGTAGCAGTTCACCCACACCGTGCCCGCACGCAGGCGGCGCGAAATTTCATGCGCATGCGTGAGGTTAGCGGTCCACACAGCCGCGGCGAGCCCGTAATCGCTGTCGTTGGCAATGCGCACCGCCTCGTCGATCGTGCTAAACGTGATGACCGAGAGCACCGGCCCGAAAATTTCCTCGCGCGCAACCTTCGTGTCGTGATGCGTGTCGAACACGGTGGGCTCCACGTAGAAACCGCCGCCCTCCGCATTCACGCGTTCGCCACCGGTCAGCAGCTTCGAATCCTTGCGGCCGGCCTCGATATAGCTCAGCACCCGCTCTAGCTGAACCTTGTCGATAATCGCGCCCATCGACACATTCGGATCGAGAGGATTCCCAGGCTTATATGCCTTCGCGGCCTCGACAAGCTTCGCGAGGAACACATCCTTGATCTCGTGATGGACGAGCAGGCGCGAGCCCGCCGTGCACATCTCGCCCATGTTGTAGAAGATTGCGCCCGCCGCTGCGTTTGCGGCACGATCGAGATCCGGGCAATCGTGCAGTACGATGTTGGGCGACTTGCCGCCAAGTTCGAGCCACACGCGCTTGAGGTTCGACTGGCCCGCGTACTGCATGATCTGCTTGCCCACGTTCGTCGATCCGGTGAACGCTATGCAGTCCACGTCGCGATGTAAGCCAAGCAGCTTCCCCGGTTCCCCGCCGCCCGGCAGCACGTTGAACACGCCCGCCGGAATGCCGGCCTCGTGCGCAAGTTGCGCCACGCGAATGGCCGTGAGCGGCGACTTCTCCGAAGGCTTGAGCACGACGCTATTGCCCGCGGCGAGCGCAGGCCCGAACTTCCACGAAGCCATCAGGATCGGGAAGTTCCACGGCACGACGGCGGCGACCACGCCAATGGGTTCGCGCGTGACGAGGCCGACGAGATGATGATCGGCGGGCACGACTTCGCCGCCGACCTTGTCGATGGCTTCAGCGAACCATTCCACGCAGTAGGCCGCACCCGGCACATCGACAGTGGTCGTGTCGCCAATGGGCTTGCCTGCGTCGAGCGTTTCGAGCAATGCCAGCTCGTCGAGGTGCTCGCGCATGAGCGCAGCCCAGCGCAGCAGAACGGCCTTGCGGGCACGCGGATTCAGGCCTGCCCATACGCCGTCGTTGAACGCGCGGCGCGCGGCGCCGACCGCGGCATCGACATCGGCTGCGCCGCAATCGGCCACGCCTGCGAGCACACGGCCGTCGATCGGGCTCACGCAGTCGAACGTGCGGCCCGAATACGCGTCACGGTACGCGCCGTCGATGAATGCGCGGCCTTCAATCGAAAGCGTCGCGGCCTTGTCCTGCCAGTAAGCGAGAGTTTTCTTTTCCATCAGGATGCCTCAATGATTTGCGATCCACCTTGCACGCCGCAACGCGGCGCCAAGGTGAAACGGGTTCGCGCGATCAGGGAGTCAGAAGGTGGGCGGCGAATTGGCCGACACCACTTCGCAGACTTCGTTCGCGCTGGGATTGCGAAACCGGTGCGGGAAGCGGCTTTCGAAGTAGTAGCTGTCTCCGGGGTCGAGCAGCCACGTCGTGCCCTCCACGGTCAGTTCGAGTTGTCCAGCGACCACCACGCCGCCTTCGTGCCCTGCATGCGTCAGCATTTCAGGCCCGGTATCGGCCAGCGGCTGATAGACCTCGCGCATGATGCCCATGTTGCGGTCCTTCACGCTCGCGCCGGCCAGATAGAACTCGATCGATTCGTTGCCGAGGTTCGGCATTTCGCCGCGCCGCGACACGACTTCTGTCCCTTCGGTGAGATCGAACGTGAAGAACTCGGCGAGGCTCATCGGAATGCATTCGAGCAACTTCTTGAGCGAGCCCACGGAGGGACTGACGCGACTTTGCTCGATCAGCGAGATCGCGCCATTGGTCACGCCCGCACGCTTGGCGAGCTCGCGCTGCGACAACCCATAGCGTTTGCGAACGTAGCGCAGGCGCGTGGCAACTTCGGATGACACAGAGGAGGACTCGGACACGATGAAGGACCGTTAGCAGAGCGCGTAAGGGGCGCGGTGGACGTGTTGAATATTCTAATCACTTTGCTTTATTTTGCGTCAGTACAAACCCCTGTAAGTTATTCGAAATATAAGTGCAGGAGCCGATATTTCGCACAGCGTGCTATTTCGCAGGGCTCTCGGGGAAAGTGCTGACATCAAAAACTTGAAAAAATAATTGACGCCCTTTTTGGCTCGTATATGCTGAACTACAGGTCGAACACTGCATCGTTTCTTCCGCGTTGCAACGCAAAAACCGCGTTTTATGCGAGAAACATAGCGAGTCGGCTGAGTTTGGAAAGCAATACATCGATGTCGCTCAATGTTTAATGCATCACTCAAATTGACGACCTCGAATGCTTGAACCAGACGTCTTTTTCAACGCAACCAGTCGAGTGTTATTGTGAGAGTCCGTGGCCCTCTGGTGAGGTGGGATCGTAGTCATGCGAGGTGTCTTCGCAGTGACTGCACCGCCATCGCCGACGGCAGTAGCGGCAGGCTTGCCTCTCGCCTGTTCCTGTCCGTCTTCACGATCCTTTCCCGCCGCTCCGTCCGGCGTCATAACTCCGTCTCCGCACGCGCCTTCATTGCCGTCCACACGGACGAAGTCGCGTCGCTTCTGCCCTAGCGCCTCTCCTTCCTGCGCCGTTCGTTTTCTTCGCCGTCGTTTGTTCGCGAGGTGTCTCGTCGCGCCTCTACGAGGTGGCTGCGCACGACTGAGCACAGTCGCGCCTCACAACGGCAAGAAACGAACCGCCTACATGATCTCCACGCGCAGCGCGATACGTTAGCGTCGCTGCGCGGAGCACACAGGGTTTGTAGTTTTGCGTCCCGCAAGGCTGCAAGGTCATGTCACGCCCGTCGCATCGATATGTCACGCACGGGCAAACAAGCGAATCATTAGTCATGCGAACCAGACCATTAGTTGGCGTCACCGCCGACCGCACGATGATGGGACCGCACGCTTCACACGTTGCTGGCGAGAAGTACATCGGCGCAGCGGTGGATGGCGCCGGCGCACTCGCATTCGTGCTGCCCGCGCTTGGCGAGCGGCAGGCTGCGTCCGACATTCTCGAAGCCGTGGATGGCCTGCTTTTCACGGGCAGCTATTCGAACGTCGAGCCGCATCGTTATGGCGGCCCGGCGAGCGAGGCAGGCACGCTGCACGACCCGGCCCGCGACGCCACCACGCTGCCGCTCATGCGTGCCGCGATCGAAGCTGGCGTGCCGGTGCTCGCCATCTGCCGGGGCTTCCAGGAGATGAACGTGGTATTCGGCGGCACGCTGCATCAGCAGGTGCATAACGTTGCACGCTATGACGACCATCGCGAGAACAAGGACGATCCGCTCGACACGCAATACGGCCCGGCGCACGCGTTGAAGCTAGTGGAAGGCGGTCTGCTGCAACGGCTCGCGGGTGGTGCACGCGAAGCACGCGTGAATTCGCTGCACGGCCAGGGTATCGAGCGGCTGGGTGCGGGCCTCGTGGCCGAGGCATTCGCACCCGACGGTCTCATCGAAGCCGTGAGCGTGGCGAACGCGCACAGCTTCGCGCTTGGCGTGCAATGGCACCCCGAGTGGAAATACGCCGACGACGCGCTGTCCACCGCCATCTTCCACGCGTTCGGCGAGGCTTGCCGCAACCACATGCTGGCCCGAATACCGCGCGGGGCCGGACACGACGTGGCGCATGCGCCGCGCGCTGCCCACGCCTGATGCCGGCCCATACAGAACAGAGAGAAAGATCATGCATGAAATCGACGAATTCCTGAAAAAGCATCACATCACCGAAATCGAAGCGATCATCCCCGACATGGCGGGCATCGCACGCGGCAAGATCATTCCGCGCAGCAAGTTCGAGTCGGGCGAGTCCATGCGCTTGCCGCAAGCCGTGATGATCCAGACCGTCACGGGCGAATACCCCGAAGACGGCAGCCTCACCGGCGTCACCGATCCCGACATGGTGTGCGTGCCCGATGCGTCCACCATCCGCATCATTCCGTGGGCCACCGACCCCACGGCGCAAGTGATTCACGATTGCGTCCACTTCGACGGCACGCCCGTCGAGATCTCGCCGCGCCGCGTCCTGCGCCGCGTGCTCGAACTCTATGAAGCCAAGGGCTGGAAGCCGATCATTGCGCCAGAACTGGAGTTCTATCTCGTCGACATGAACAAGGACCCGGACATTCCGCTCGCGCCGCCCATCGGCCGCACGGGCCGTCCGGAAACCGGCCGCCAGGCGTACTCGATCGAAGCGGTGAACGAGTTCGATCCGCTCTTCGAGGACATCTACGAGTACTGCGATATTCAGGACCTCGAAGTCGACACACTGATTCACGAAGTCGGCGCCGCGCAGATGGAAATCAACTTCATGCACGGTGAACCGCTGGGCCTCGCCGACCGCGTGTTCCTGTTCAAGCGCACGGTGCGTGAAGCCGCGCTGCGCCATCATATGTACGCCACGTTCATGGCGAAGCCGATGGAGAACGAGCCGGGCTCGGCCATGCACATTCATCAGAGCCTCGTCTCGGCGGAAAGCGGCCAGAACCTCTTCACGGGCTCGGACGGCAAACCCACGGACATGTTCCATGCGTACATCGCCGGCCTGCAGAAGTACACGCCCGCGCTCATGCCGATCTTCGCGCCGTACATCAACTCGTATCGCCGGCTGTCGCGCTTCATGGCCGCGCCGATCAACGTTGCGTGGGGCTACGACAACCGCACCGTGGGCTTTCGCGTGCCGTATTCGTCGCCGGCCGCGCGCCGTGTGGAGAACCGCATCCCGGGCGTGGATACCAACCCGTATCTCGCGATTGCCGCGACACTCGCCGCAGGCTACCTGGGCATGACGCAGCACCTCAAACCAACGGAACCGCTCGTGAGCGACGGCTACGCACTGCCGTACCAGTTGCCGCGCAACCTCGAAGAGGGCCTCACGTTGATGAGCGCGTGCGAGCCGCTCAACGACCTCCTCGGCGAGAAGTTCGTGCGCGCCTACCTTGCGCTCAAGGAAACCGAATACGAAGCGTATTTCCGCGTGATCAGTTCGTGGGAACGCAAGCACCTGCTGCTGCACGTGTAAACGAAAGGAGACACAGTAATGAGCTATCGAATCGACGCCCCCGCCAGCGCGCTGCAGGAAGTGCCGACGACGCTGCGCGCCCAATCCACGCGCGCGACGCGCTCGACGAGCGAATACCGCGCGCTGGACGCCGCGCATCACATTCACCCGTTTTCGGACATGGGCTCGCTCAACAAGCAAGGCAGCCGTGTGATCGTGAAGGCGAAAGGTGTGTACCTGTGGGACTCCGAAGGCAACCAGATCATCGACGGCATGGCCGGGCTCTGGTGCGTGAACGTGGGCTATGGCCGCAAGGAACTGGCCGACGCCGCCTACGAGCAAATGCAGGAACTGCCCTTCTACAACACGTTCTTCAAGACCACGCACCCGCCGGTCATTGAATTGTCGGCGCTGCTTGCGCAGCTTTCGCCGGAGCCGTTCAACCACTTCTTCTATTGCAACAGCGGCTCCGAAGGCAACGACACGGTGCTGCGCATCGTGCATCAATACTGGCTCACGCAAGGCAAGCCCTCGAAGAAGGTCGTCATCTCGCGCAGGAACGCGTATCACGGTTCGACGATCGCGGGCGGCACGCTGGGTGGCATGGGCTACATGCACGAACAGATGCCCTCGAAGGTCGAGAACATCGTGCACATCGACCAGCCGTACTTCTATGGCGAAGCGCCGGCCGACATGACGCCCGAAGAGTTCGGTCTCGCGCGTGCACAGCACCTCGAAGCGAAGATTCTCGAAGTGGGCGCGGAGAACGTGGCCGCCTTTATCGGCGAGCCGTTCCAGGGCGCGGGCGGCGTGATCTTCCCGCCCTCCACCTACTGGCCGGAAATTCAGCGCATTTGCCGCAAGTACGACGTCCTGCTCTGCGCCGACGAAGTGATCGGCGGTTTTGGCCGCACCGGCGAATGGTTCGCGCATCAGCACTTCGGCTTCGAGCCGGATCTCATCACGATGGCCAAGGGCCTCACGAGCGGCTATGTGCCGATGGGCGCAGTGGGCATTCACGACCGCGTGGCGAAAGCGCTCATCGAGAACGGCGAGTTCAATCACGGCCTCACGTATTCGGGGCATCCCGTGGCTGCTGCCGTGGCCGTTGCGAACCTCAAGCTGCTGCGCGACGAAGGCATCGTTACGCGGGTGAAGAACGACACCGGCCCGTACTTCCAGCAACGCCTGCGCGAGACCTTCGCCAATCATCCGATCATCGGCGACATCTCGGGTGCGGGTCTCGTAGCGGGTCTGCAGCTCGCGGAAGATCCGAAGGCGCGCAAGCGCTTCGCGAATGGCGGCGACGTGGGCACGCTCTGCCGCGACTTCTGCTTCAACGGCAACCTCATCATGCGCGCCACGGGCGACCGCATGCTGCTCTCGCCGCCGCTCGTCGTCACGCGCGCCGAGATCGATGAAATCGTGTCGAAGGCGAAGAAAGCCATCGACGCAACTGCGCAACAACTGGGTCTTTCTTAACGCGACTTGTCCACGGCGGGCGGCGCAACGGGGTGCTGGGCCTCCCGCCGATCTTCATCTTCAGGGGAAAGCAACATGAGTGTTAGTCATCTTCGTCATGCGGTCGCACTTGCGGCCCTCGCAGCGTGTGCGGGCCTCACGGCCATTTCGAGCCAGTCTGCGCACGCGGCCGACGGCGATTTGAACGTCTATAACTGGTCCGACTATATCGCGAAGGACACCATCCCGAACTTCGAAAAGGATGCGGGCATCAAGGTCAAGTACGACAACTACGACAGCGACGACACGCTGCAAGCCAAGCTGCTCGCCGGCAGCTCGGGTTACGATATCGTTGTGCCCACATCGAATTACATGGCCAAGCAGATTCAGGCCGGCGTGTACCAGAAGCTCGACAAGTCGAAGATCCCCAACCTCGCGAACCTCGACCCCGTGCTCATGCACATGATCGCCGACGCCGATCCGGGCAATCAATACGGCGTGCCCTGGGCATTCGGCACCGACGGCATCGGCTACAACAAGCAGGCAGTGGAAAAGGCACTCGGCCCGAACGCGCCCGTAGATAGCTGGGCGCTCGTGTTCGACCCGCAGAATCTTTCGAAGCTCAAGGGCTGTGGCGTGTCGTTCCTCGACCAGGCGGTGGACGTGTTTGCCGCGACGCTGCAATACATGCACAAGGACCCGAACAGCACGAACCCCGCCGACTACCAGGCCGCGTTTGAAGTGCTGAAGAAAGTCCGCCCCTATATCACCCAGTTCAATTCGTCGGGCTATATCAACGACCTCGTGAACAACGATATCTGCGTGGCCGTGGCCTGGTCGGGCGACGTCGGCATTGCGCACCGTCGCGCCGAGGAGGCCAAGCGCTCGTATGACGTCAAGTTCTCGAACGTGAAGGAAGGCGGTCTGCTGTGGTTCGACGTGATGGTCGTCCCCAAGGACGCCCCGCACCCCGAAAACGCGATGAAGTGGATCAACTACATCTCGGACCCGAAGGTCAACGCGCAGATCACCAACGAAGTGTTCTACCCGACCGCGAACAAGGCGGCACGCCAGTTCGTTACCCCTGGGGTTGCGCAGGACGCGACGGTGTACCCGCCGGAAGACGTACTCAAGAAGATGACGCTGATGAAGCCGATGCCGGCTGACATTCTGCGCCTCGAAAACCGCCTGTGGGCCCAGTTGAAAACGGGCCACTAACACCCTGATCACCCCCTGAAGGAAACAAGAAGGAGACGACGCGGAAGAGGGATCGCTCGACCCCTCTCCGCCTGAAGTACGCAATTCCGAAGTCCGGCCGCGCAGCGCCGCCCCCCTTTTTTGACGACGCGCGCGAGCCTTTCCCGAGCTCCGTTCGCAGTACTAATCGCGAGTCGCCCCGTGCGCCCCGTGCGGGCCGACTCGCGCCTGAAAAACGTGTACTGCGATCAGAAAGGAACCAAGGTCAGATCATGAATTCGACGTCTAAAGTCAACGCCCCAGAAGCTCTGCGCGCCAACGCGACCCCGGCAAAGAACGACGCATTCGTGCGTATCGAAAACGTCGTCAAGAAGTTCGGCGAGAGCATCGCCGTGGACAACGTGAGCCTGAACATCGCCAAGAACGAGCTTTTTGCGCTGCTCGGCAGTTCGGGCTGCGGCAAGTCCACGCTGCTGCGCATGCTCGCGGGTCTCGAATCGGCTACGTCGGGCCGCATCTTCGTCGACGGCGAAGACCTCGCGTCGCTGCCCCCGTACCGCCGTCCCGTGAACATGATGTTCCAGTCGTATGCCCTCTTCCCG
>NZ_CAJHCQ010000008.1 GCF_904848665.1 Paraburkholderia hiiakae | reverse complement strand
GCACGTGCAAGCTGCTGCGGGTGGGTCGCGACGATGCGCACTTCGCTTGCGGCACCCATCTTCTCGGTTGCCTTGAACGACACCACCGAGAGCGCTGCCGCGGCGGGCGTACCTGGCATGTCCAGGTGAAACGCCTGCCTTCCCGGGATGGCAAGCAACACGTCTTGCAGGTCTGCCACAGGCCTGGCCTCCTTGCTGATTGTCGTGGGAGACGCGGCCTGGTGCGTTAGGACTGCAAAGGGTAGAGAGGCCGCGGCGTGGGGCTCATGCAGCCCAACCCGCTTTCTACGTCTGCCGCAATCCCGCCTCAATAGGCTCCGGTCAGAAAATTGCAACGGCTTGACGGGCCGCAACATTGCCAGCGGTGTGCGTACACCGTGTGTACCCGAGTCGCACCGTACAACCGGCTAATTCTGAGGGATGTCGACTGCAAACCCGGCGCGGTTCGGTTTGCATTTTCCGGGTCGTCCCGCTCAGCCCAAGCCACTCGATGCGAGCGGCCTGGGCGTGATGGTTGGGCGACGCTGGCATTCGTGATCGACTGCCAAACACGGGAACTGCTCGGCTGGCATTTGTTACGCAGAGGTAAGGGCCAGCACGCCCGGTTCGGAACGCTCGGACGGGTGCCGAGACCCGTTCCTGCTGAGAAGTCACAACGGGCGGGTCGTCACGAGCCGAGATTACGCGGCCTTGGTACGCGGCTACGGTTTGCGCCGGGAGTTCATCACGCCTCACTGCCCGCAACAGAACGGGATGGTTGAGCGTGTGATTCGCACGCTCAAGGAGCAATGCGTGCATCGCCATCGCTTCGAGAAGCTGCAGCGCGCCAACGGCGTGATTGCTGACTGGATCTAGTTCTACAGCCATCGACGGTTCCATCGAGCGATGAAGATGAAAACCCGGCTGAAGCATTCGCTTTAGCCGCTTAACCTGTGCAGGTTTCGCCGGGTCATTACAATGACTTGCACCCGGAGAGGCAAGTTGAACGAGGGTGGAATTCGCCTGCTTATCCAATATTGTCCGCTTCTGACGCCGCACAACCGTTGCATCGGCCACGACTAATCTAGTAGTTAGCGGCAACGTCAAGAATTGCCAGGCACGTCAACAGCCGGAAACCACAGACGTTAGCTCAACAGACCGCTACCTTTGCCATCTCGGCGCGGTCGTCGTTGTTGGCTAACGTCCTGGGATGCAACTGCGTCCCGCTCTTTTCTGAAGCAAACACGTGAAGCTCTTTTCCCTCGCTGCCGAGTCGGCAGGTCTTGCACTGCGCTGCGTCGCAACCGCATTTGCCGCGCCGTCTTCCCAGTATCCGAATCTCGAAGCTCCGCAACAACTGATCGATCAGAGTAGCTCGCATATCGACGCTGCGCGCAAGAGTAATCACGGCCAGTTTGGCGGCCACGCAGAGCACGCCTTGCAACTGCTGCAGCAGGCCAAGGACGACCTGCGCGAGGCAGCCGTCTACAACGAACGCCATCGCTAAGCGTCTGTCTGGCTTCCAATCGCCCAATCCACCGCAGCCTGCGCATGCAACGCGGTGGTGTCGAACACCGGCAGCGTCGAATCCTTCTGGCCAATCAGCAGCGTGATTTCCGTGCAACCGAGAATGACCGCTTGCGCGCCGCGTGCCGCGAGGTCTTCGATCACGCGCTGATACACACCGCGCGATTGCGCATCCACATTGCCGTGACACAGCTCGTCGTAGATGATGCGGTGCACGTCCGCGCGATCGTGTTCGTTCGGCACGATCGCTTCGATGCCATGTGCCTCGCGCAATCGTCCCACGTAGAAGTCCTGTTCCATCGTGTAGCGCGTGCCGAGCAGGCCTGCTCGCGTGAAGCCTGAGGCGCGCAACGCCTGGCCGGTCGGGTCCGCGATATGCAGAAAGGGGATCGAGATCGTCGCCTCGATCGCCGCGCGCACGCGGTGCATCGTGTTCGTCGCGAGCAGCACGATGTCGGCGCCCCCGCGTTCGAGCTGTTGCGCGGCCTCGGCCATCTGCACGCCTAGCGCGTCCCAGTCGCCCGCGCGCTGGAGTGCTTCGACCTGCGCGAAGTCCACCGTCACCATCAGACTGCGCGCATTGTGATGACCGCCCAGGCGCGCCTTCGCGTGACGGTTCAGCAGCCGGTAATACTCGGCGGACGATTCCCAGCTCATCCCACCAATCACGCCAATAGTTTTCATCGATACGTTCCTCATTCTCGTGGACTGTTCAGTCCGCACGAGTATAGGCCCGCGCAGCCGGCA
Organism: Paraburkholderia hiiakae; assembly: GCF_904848665.1. Classification (GTDB taxonomy): domain Bacteria; phylum Pseudomonadota; class Gammaproteobacteria; order Burkholderiales; family Burkholderiaceae; genus Paraburkholderia; species Paraburkholderia hiiakae. The sequence continues at coordinate 327,151 of NZ_CAJHCQ010000008.1, read as the reverse complement.
GTACAGAGACGGTATGGCCGATCCGAGGCGGTACGGAAGCAGATAAAGGGCACGGACACTTGTCTGGAAAATAGCACTATGTGTTTGCACAGTATCGGGACCGTGACCGCGCCTTCTCCTGACCTCGCGCCGCCGGCAGCGCCTGATGTCGGGCACTCTGCCGCCGCACTTGCCACCGCCGCTCGCAAGATCATCCATCGCGACTGCTTCTACGCGTCGGTTGAAATGCGCGGCGCTTCGGCATTCATTCGGCGATGTCGTAGGCGATCGCCATGCGCAAATGTCCCAAACTGCTGATCCTGCCCACCGCGATGGAGAAGTACCCTACCTCGACGACGATCCCGCGGAAGACGACGGCCCGATCGCGTTCGTGTGACGACTTCGCGTGGACGCGGGCCACGCCGCTGGCGGCGGCATTCTGGCGCCGATAGAATCGACGCGAGTCAAAACGATAGCGACACGCCACCACGCCAGAACAAGGAGCCGCAAATGGACCTGATCATTCGCCGCGCGGTGCTCGCGCATGCGCATCCCGCTGGGTATCCCACGGTGGATATCGGCATCGAGGCCGGGCTTATTACCGCCGTGGAACCGCATCTTGCGACGGCGGCGCGCGAGGAGGTCGATGCTGAGGGTGCGCTCGTGAGCGCGCCGTTCGTCGACGCGCATTTCCACATGGACGCCACGCTCTCATATGGCTTGCCGCGCGTGAATGCGTCGGGCACGCTGCTGGAGGGCATCGCGCTGTGGGGCGAGCTCAAGCCGCATCTCACGCAGGAGGCGCTCGTCGAGCGCGCGCTTCAGTACTGCGACTGGGCCGTCGCGCGCGGGCTGCTCGCAATGCGCTCGCATGTCGATGTGTGCGACGCGCGATTGCTCGCGGTCGAAGCGCTGCTCGAAGTGAAGCGCCGTGTCGCGCCGTATCTCGATCTCCAGCTCGTGGCGTTTCCGCAGGATGGCGTTTTGCGTAGCCCCGGTGCATTCGACAATCTCAAGCGCGCGATCGCGATGGGTGTCGACGTGGTGGGTGGCATTCCCCACTTCGAGCGCACGATGGCAGAGGGTGCCGAATCGGTGCGCCTGCTCTGCGAGTTCGCTGCCGAAAAGGGCCTGCGCGTGGACATGCATTGCGACGAATCCGACGACCCGCTTTCGCGCCACATCGAAACGCTCGCGGCGCAAACGCAGCGCCTCGGCATGCACGGGCGCGTGGCCGGCTCGCATCTCACGTCGATGCATTCGATGGACAACTACTACGTGAGCAAGCTGATTCCGCTCATGCGCGAATCCGGTGTCGCAGCGATCGCGAATCCGCTCATCAACATCACGCTGCAAGGGCGCGCCGATACCTATCCGAAGCGGCGCGGCATGACGCGCGTGCCTGAGTTGATGGCGGCGGGCGTGAGCGTCGCGTTCGGCCACGATTGCGTGATGGACCCGTGGTACAGCTTCGGTTCGGGCGACATGCTCGAAGTCGCGCATATGGGCCTGCACGTCGCGCAGATGACGGGCACCGACGCTTCGCGCGCCTGCTTCGACGCAGTGACCGTGAATGCCGCGGCGATCCTCGGCCTCGAAGGCTATGGCGTTGCGCCCGGTTGCGCGGCGAACCTCGTGGTGCTCGACGCGCGCGATCCTATCGAAGCGATCCGGCTGCGCGCAGCGCGGCTTGCGGTCGTGAGCCGGGGCAGGGTGGTGAGCCGGCAACCCGCGCAGCGCGCGGCGCTTTCGCTCGAAGGGCGGCCCGAAAGCGTCGATTTCAAGCTGCATCGATAAAACGGGCGGCAATAAAAAACCGCGCATGGGTTGCACACCCATGCGCGGTTTTAGTTCGGATCGCTTACGAGCGTGTCACAGGGTCATTGCTGTGCCGGCGGCTGCTCCATGCCGTTGTGACGCAGCAGCGCGTCAATGTTCGGCTCGCGGCCGCGGAAAGCCTTGAACGACTCCATCGCCGGACGGCTGCCGCCCACTTCCAGAATTTCCTTGCGGTAGCGCGTGCCGGTCGCTTCGTCGAGCACGCTCGACTTCGCGGCTTGCGCGGCTTCCTCGAAGGCCGCGTAAGCGTCGGCGGAAAGCACTTCGGCCCACTTGTAGCTGTAATAGCCAGCCGCGTAGCCGCCCGCGAAGATGTGGCTGAACGTGTTCGGCCAACGCGAGAAGGAAGTCTGCGGGATGACGTGATAGCGCTCGTTGATCTCGCGTGCCAGGTCGTTCGCGCTCTTGCCCTTCGAAGCGTCGAAGTCGACGTGCAGCGCCATGTCGAACATCGAGAACACGATCTGGCGCAGCGTGCCGAGACCGCTCTGGAAGTTCTTTGCGGCGAGCATCTTGTCGAAGAGTTCGCGCGGCAGCGGCTTCGCGGTTTCGACGTGCGAGCTCATTTCGCGCACCACGTCCCATTCCCAGCAGAAGTTCTCCATGAACTGCGAGGGCAGTTCGACAGCGTCCCACTCCACGCCGTTGATGCCCGATACGCCCAACTCGTCCACACGCGTGAGCATGTGGTGCAGGCCGTGGCCGAACTCATGGAAGAGCGTGATGACTTCGTCGTGCGTGAAGCACGCGGGGCGGCCGCCCACCGGGGCGGAGAAGTTGCACGTGAGATACGCGACGGGCGTTTGCACGCCGTTGCCTTCGAGCTTGCGGCGCGAGCGCGCGTCGTCCATCCATGCGCCGCCGCGCTTGCCTTCGCGCGCGTACAGGTCGAGATAGAACTGCGCGACGAGCGTGCCGTCCGCGTTTTCCACGCGGAAGAAACGCACATCGGGATTCCACACCGGCGCGCTGTCCGGGCGGATACGCACGCCGAACAGCGTTTCCGTGACCTTGAAAAGGCCCTGCAGCACGAAGTCTTCCGGGAAGTACTGCTTCACCTCGTTCTCCGAGAACGAGTAGCGCTTCTGGCGCAGGCGCTCGGCGGCGAACGCCATGTCCCACGGTTCGATCTGCGCGAGGCCCAGTTCGGTCGCGGCAAAATCGCGCAGTTCTTCCCAGTCTTTTTCGGCGTGCGGGCGGGCGCGCGTGGCGAGGTCTTCGAGGAAGCTCATCACCTGAGCAGGCGTTTCCGCCATCTTCGGCGTGAGCGAGACTTCGGCGAAGTTGTTGTAGCCGAGCATCTTCGCTTCTTCGGCGCGCAGCTTCAGTTGCTCCTCGATGATCGCCGTGTTGTCCCATTCGGCCTGGCCGCCGCCGTAGACGGGACCAAGCTCGGAAGCGCGCGTGACGTACGCGCGGTACATCGTCTCCCGCATCGCGCGGTTTTCCGAGTACTGGAGCACCGGGAAATACGAGGGGAAGTGCAGCGTGAACTTCCAGCCTTCCTTGTTCTCGCGCTCGGCGGCTTCGCGCGCGGCGGCGATCACGTCTTCGGGCAGGCCCACGAGTTCAGCTTCGTTCTTCGCGAAGAACGCGAAGCCATTGGTCGCGTCAAGCACGTGGTCGGAGAAGGCTTTGGCGAGCGCGGCCTGGCGCTCCTGCAGTTCGGCGAAGCGCGGCTTCTGTGCTTCGGGCAGTTCCGCGCCCGAGAGGCGGAAGTCGCGCAGCGAGTTGTCGAGGATCTTCTTGCGCTCGCCCGAGAGCAGTTCGAACGAGTTGTGATTCGTGATGGCCTTGTACTTCTTGAAGAGCTCGAGATTCTGGCCGACGCTCGACCAGAATTCGGTCACGCGCGGCAGGTTCTCGCCGTGAGCGGCGCGCAGTTCGGGCGTGTCAGCGACGGCGTTCAGGTGACCGACCACGCCCCAGGCGCGCGAAAGCGGCTCGCTGGCGCGCTCGACCGGCTCGACCACGTCGCTCCATTGCGAGGGCGTCATGGGTTGTGCGGCGCGCTCGACCGCGGCCTTCGCGTTCGCGAGCAGCACGTCGAGCGCGGGTGTCACATGCTCGGGGCGGATTTCGCCAAAGCGCGGCAGGCCGGTGAAATCGAGGAGCGGATTGTCGGAGGGGGTAGTAGCCATGATGCTTCCTGTTCCTGTCTGTCGCGGGTTAGGGGATCGGGGCGCAGCATGCGCGCGCATGCCCGATATTTCGGTTATTGGGGCGCCAAGCGTGCTTTCCAACCGGGTTATCCGAGCAAATTAACAGATGTGACGCAACGGCGGCGAAATCCCTGCCCGCGTGGCGCGCGCGGGCGGCGCCGCAAAAAGAAAGCGGCCCGTGATGGGCCGCTTCGAGAATGCCATGCCGCGACGCGTGGTCGCGCAGTGCTTACGCTGCCGCCGCGCGCTCCGCCGCTTCGATCGTGTTCACGAGCAGCATGGTGATGGTCATTGGGCCGACGCCGCCCGGCACCGGCGTGATGAAGCCGGCCACGTCTTTCAGGCCCGCGAAATCGACGTCGCCGCAGAGCTTGCCGTTGTCGTCGCGGTTCATGCCCACGTCGATCACGGTCGCGCCGGGCTTGATCATGTCGGCGGTCAGCACGTTGCGCTTGCCCACCGCGGCGACCACGATATCGGCGTCGCGCGTGTGCTTCGCGAGGTCGCGCGTCTTGCTGTGGCAGATCGTGACCGTCGCACCCTTTTCGAGCAACAGCAGCGCCATCGGCTTGCCGACGATGTTCGATCGGCCGATCACCACGGCGCTCGCGCCTTCGAGCGGGATTTTGTATTCCTCGAACATCTTCATCACGCCATAGGGCGTGCAGGGGCGAAAGAGCGGCTGGCCCGTCATAAGCGCGCCCGCGTTGGCGACGTGAAAGCCGTCCACGTCCTTCTCGGGCGCGATCGCCTCGATCACCTTGTGGCTGTCGATGTGTTTGGGCAGCGGCAGTTGCACGAGAATGCCGTTGATCTTCGGGTCGCGGTTCAGTTCGTCGATGCGCTTGAGCAGGTCGGCTTCGGAAAGCGACGCGGGGTAGCGGTCGTACGACGAGTAGAGGCCGTTGTCTTCGCAGGCCTTGATCTTGTTGCGCACATAGACTTCGCTCGCCGGATTGTCGCCGACCAGCACGACGGCGAGTCCCGGCTGATGGCCGCGCGCGGTGAGGGCGGCGGCGCGCGTGGCGACTTCGGCGCGCAGTTTCTTGGAGAGGGCGTTGCCGTCGATGATAGTGGCAGTCATGGTCGGTCGAGGTCGAGAGTGGGCGATGCGGGGCACGTATGGGCGCTGGCGTGCGTGGGCGCGGGTAGGGTGCGCCCGAGCGGCATAGGGCGGGCGCCATTCGAAGGGCGACATTATACCCGCGCGGCGGGCGCGCTCCGGCCTGAACGGACGATGGGCGAGGGAAGGGAGTCGCGGTGAGACGCCGCGGGCTGCATACGCGCACCTTGGCGCGCGCGGATGCAGCCCGGGAAAGATGCGCTTACTGCTGCGCCTGTTGCGGCTTGTTGGAGAGGGCGAGACGCAGCAGGTCGGCGACCGTGTTGACGTTGAGCTTCTCCATGATGTTGGCGCGGTGCGCCTCCACCGTCTTGATGCTGATGCCGAGGTCGTCGGCGATCTGCTTGTTCAGGCGACCCGCGATGATGCGCTCGAGCACCTGATGTTCGCGCGCCGTGAGCTTGCCGAGGCGCTCGGCGGTGGCGCGCTGTTGCTGCACGTTGGTGCTTTCGTTGCGCGCCTTGTCGAGCATGCGCTCGACGAGCTTACGCAACTCGGCTTCGTCGAAGGGCTTCTCGATGAAGTCCATCGCTCCCTTCTTCATGGTCGAGACGGCCATGGGCACGTCGCCGTGGCCCGTCACGAAGATGATCGGCAGCGAGGCGTTTTCCGCGATCAGACGTTCCTGCAGTTCGAGGCCGCTCATGCCCGACATGCGCACGTCCAGAATCAGGCAGGCGATTTGCCCGGCCTGCTGCGCCGGCTGGTAGCCCTCGAGGAACTCCTCCGCGCTGTTGAAGCACTGAACGCGATAGCCGTTCGCTTCGAGGAGCCAACGCAGGGAGTCGCGTACGGCCTCGTCGTCATCGACAACAAAGACGGTTTCCTGGGTGGTGACTGGGCTGTTCATGACTCTCCCGTAACGGTTTGTGGAGTCGGTTCGTCGGTGTTCCGCGAGGGGGTATCCGATTCGCCGATGGGCAGACTGCAATGGAACGTAGCGCCGCTGATGTGGCCGTCGGACTCGACGTTGTTGACCACCCAGAGACGCCCGCGGTGCGATTCGATGATGGAACGGCAAATGTTCAGGCCCATGCCCATGCCGTCCGACTTGGTGCTGTAGAAGGGCTCGAAGAGGCGCTCGGCCGTGGCTTCGTCGACGCCCGGGCCCTGATCGACGACGCTGATGCACACGTTGCCGCCTTCGCGCTTCACGATCACGCGGATCACCGGGTCGATCGCATTCGGGCGCGCTTCAGCCATGGCTTCTGCCGCGTTCTTCAGCAGATTGACGAGGACCTGTTCGATCAGCACCGGATCGACGTAAATCACGGGCATGCGCGAGCGCATGTCGGTCACGATGCGAATGCGGCGCTTGCGCGCCTCGATCTCGGCGAGACCCACCGCATCGGCGACGATGTCGGCCACGCGTGTGGCCTGGCGCTTGGGTTCAGAGCGCTTCACGAACTCGCGGATGCGCTTGATGATCATGCCCGCGCGTACGGCCTGCTGGGCCGTTTTCTCGAGCACGGGCAGCAGGTTGTCAGGTGCGGCGCGGCCCGACTTCACGAGCGCGACGGTGCCCGAGGCATAGTTGTTGATCGCGGCGAGCGGCTGGTTCAGTTCGTGCGCGAGCGACGACGCCATTTCGCCCATCGTCATCAGGCGGCTCGTGAACTGGAGCTTTTCGTCCTGCTGGCGGGCCAGTTCCTGCGCCTGCTTGCGCGTGGTGATGTCGGTTGCGATCTGCATCTGAGCGAGGTGGCCGTCCACCCACTGGATGTACTGACGGCGCACTTCGAACCACTTCTGGATGCTCTCGACGTAGACCTCCTGGGCGTCCGCCGTGCTCTCGGTGAGCGCGGTGGCGGGCAGGCCGGCGAAGGCGTCGACCATGTCGATCGAGTCCGAAGAGGCGCTTGCCGAATCGAAGCCGCCGCCGCCCGCGAGTTCCAGATGGCCGTCCGGGCGGATGCCGAACAGGTGGCGGTAGTAGCGGTTTGCAAACAGCAGTTCGGCTTCGTCGGCGGCGAGCACCGAAACGGCGGCGTCGAGGCTTTCCAGCACCGTGGTGAAGCGCTCGTGCGCGGCGGCGAGCTCTTCGCGTGCGCGCTTGGGCTCGGTGATGTCGGTCATCGACGACATCCAGCCGGTCTGGCGGCCCGAGCTGTCGATGAGCGGCGAGACATAAAGGCGCGCGTGGAATTGCGAACCGTCCTTGCGGCGTACGCGCAGCTCGAACCCCGAAGAAGGCGCCTTGCCGCGCAGCGTCATGTCGAGCTGGCGCTGCATTTCGGGGTACGCGTCACGTGGCCAGTAGGGGAACGGCGCGTTCTTGCCCACGAGGTCGCTTTCGTCCCAGCCGGTCATGCGGCAGAACGCCGGGTTCACGTGCGTGATGCGCCCGTGCATGTCGAGCACACGCATGCCGATCAGCACCGAATTTTCCATCGCGCGCCGGAAGAACGCTTCCGCGTAGAGCGCCTGCTGCGCCTCGAAACGCTGGCGCGTGTGCTTCCACAGGCTCCAGAGACTCCACAGCACGAAGCACGACAGACCGGCGACCAGCCACACGAGCGTGTTGTTCGTGAAGTTGGTCATCTGCGGGTACGAGTACACGCGCACCGAAACGCCCTGGCCCGGCGGGTCGAGCGGCAGGTCGTAGTAGACGTCGCGCGGCAGGCGCGGACGCGTCGAGGTGGTGGCGAGCTCGCGGTTGTTCGCGTCGAGAATCGAGATCTTGTACTTGGCCGACAGCTCGGGCGGGATGTCGTGCTTCAGGATGCCTTCGACCGAGAACACGGCCGCGATCGAACCAAGAAATTCCCGATCGCGGTATACCGGCGTTTGGAGCGTGATGTAGCCATTACCGACGTCGTCGTAAATGAGCGGCGAATAGACCTGGCGGCGCGTGGCGCGCGCCTCGGCGAAAGCGGCCTTCACGGCCTCGTCCATTTGCGCGTCGTTGGGTTTAGCGAGGCGCTGGCCGAATACCGGCATCGCCGTGTTGGGCCAGCGCGGCTCCTCCTGGCTCGTGTACCAGTTGAGATAGAGGATCTCAGGATGGCCCTGCATGATGTCCGTGGTGGACGTCTGGAAATACTGCGGATCGGCGTGGCCCGCGGCCAGGTCGCGAGCCAGCGCCTGCAGCTGCTCCTGGGCGCCTGTCATGGAAAGCCGGATTTGCTGCTGGGCCCACGCCACATTGCGGTAGAGCGTGTCTTCCTGCTGCTGTTGCTCGCGGCGGTTCAGGCTCCACAAGATCAGGCTCATGACGATCAAAAACACGAGGATCGACAGGAGCGGCGTCAGCAAATAGGAATTCGACCACCAGGGTCCGTGGTGCCAGCGAGATGGCGACGACTCGCCGGGCGTTCCGGGCGGCCGCGCCGAGCGTGCGAAAAGCCGTTCGGTCAACATGGCAAGGATTGTAGCGCAGCGTAAGACACGGAAATGCCGCGAAAAAAGCCGTAAATCGCAGACAAACGGGCGCAAACTGGCCGTTATCGGCTCAGGGGCACGAACGATTAAGCGTGCGCTGCAACAATTTTTCGCATTATAAAATCGCATCTCGCAATTCGAAAATTTTGTTGCGCGATGGTCAGGGGGTCATTACAATCGCCCCGAAGCTGCTGCGGTTGGCCCGGTCACGTCTTAAGCGTCGCCGCCCGCATGGTCCGATCAACAGCGTTCCCCTACATCCAGGAGACGAGCATGTCCGCTGTACCCGACGAAGTCCTCAAGTACGTTGCCGCCGACAAGGACGAGGATCCTCAGGAAACTGCCGAATGGCTCGAAGCGCTCGACGGCGTCATTTCGACTGTCGGTCCTGATCGCGCCCACTACCTGATCGAAAAGCAGATCGAATTCGCCCGCGTGCACGGCGAGCATCTGCCGTTCTCGGCCAACACGCCGTACATCAACACGATCCCCGTCGCCAACCAGGCCAAGAATCCGGGCGACCAGGACATCGAACACCGCATCCGCTCGTACACGCGCTGGAACGCCATGGCCATGGTGCTGCGCGCGGGCAAGCACACGAACGTGGGCGGCCATATCGCCTCGTTCGCATCGGCGGCCACGCTTTACGACGTCGGCTACAACCACTTCTGGCGCGCGCCCTCGGCTGAGCATGGCGGCGACCTCGTGTTCGTGCAGGGTCACTCGTCGCCGGGCGTCTACTCGCGCGCGTTCCTGCTCGGCCGTCTGACCGAGAAGCAACTCGATAACTTCCGCCAGGAAGTGGGCGGCGAGGGCATCTCGTCGTACCCGCACCCGTGGCTGATGCCTGACTTCTGGCAGTTCCCGACCGTCTCGATGGGTCTCGGCCCGATCATGGCGATCTACCAGGCACGCTTCATGAAGTACCTGCAGGCGCGCGGCATCGCGAAGACCGACGGCCGCAAGGTCTGGGCCTTCCTCGGCGACGGCGAAACGGATGAGCCGGAATCGCTCGGCGCGATCGGCATGGCCGGCCGCGAGCGTCTGGACAACCTCGTGTTCGTCATCAACTGCAATCTGCAGCGCCTGGACGGTCCGGTGCGCGGCAACGGCAAGATCATCCAGGAACTCGAAAGCGAGTTCCGCGGCGCCGGCTGGAACGTCGTCAAGGTCATCTGGGGCAGCCGCTGGGACGCGCTCTTCGTACGCGACAAGACGGGCGCGCTCATGCGCCGCATGATGGAAGTGGTCGATGGCGAGTACCAGACGTACAAGTCGGAGTCGGGCGCGTTCGTGCGCGAGCACTTCTTCAACACGCCTGAACTGAAGGCGCTGGTCGCCGACTGGTCCGACGACGACATCTGGAACCTGAACCGCGGCGGCCACGACCCGCACAAGATCTACGCGGCGTTCCACGAAGCATCGAACTCGAAGGGTCAACCGACCGTCATCCTCGCGAAGACGATCAAGGGCTACGGCATGGGCGAAGCCGGCCAGGCCATGAACATCACCCACCAGCAGAAGAAGATGCAGGTGGATCAGCTCAAGAAGTTCCGCGACCAGTTCCGTCTGCCGATCAGCGACGAGCAGATCGTCGATGTGCCGTACCTCACGTTCGAGGAAGGCTCGAAGGAACTCGAGTACATGCGCCAGAAGCGCATGGACCTGGGCGGCTACCTCCCGGCTCGCCGCCAGAAGGCCGAGTCGCTGCCGGTGCCGGCGCTCGACGCGTTCGAGCCGCTGCTCAAGGGCACGGGCGAAGGCCGCGAGATCTCCACGACGATGGCGTTCGTGCGGATCCTGAACATCCTGCTGAAGGACAAGGCGCTCGGCAAACGCGTCGTGCCGATCGTGCCGGACGAGTCGCGTACCTTCGGTATGGAAGGCCTGTTCCGCCAGATCGGTATCTGGAATCAGCAAGGCCAGAAATACGTGCCGGAAGACTCCGACCAGTTGATGTTCTACAGGGAATCGGAAACCGGCCAGATCCTGCAGGAAGGCATCAACGAAGCCGGCGGCATGTCGGACTGGATCGCAGCTGCGACGTCGTACTCGACGCACGGCGAGATCATGATCCCGTTCTACATCTTCTACTCGATGTTCGGTTTCCAGCGTATCGGCGACCTGGCATGGGCCGCGGGCGACATGCGCTCGCGCGGCTTCCTGCTGGGCGGCACCGCTGGCCGCACGACGCTCAACGGCGAAGGTCTGCAGCACGAAGACGGCCACTCGCTCCTGTGGGCGGCTTCGGTGCCGAACTGCGTGAGCTACGACCCGACGTTCGGCTATGAACTCGCGGTCATCATGCAAGACGGTCTGCGCCGCATGGTGCAGGACCAGGAAGACGTGTTCTATTACGTCACGGTGATGAACGAGAACTACGAGCACCCGGCGATTCCGCAGGGTGAGAGCGTGGCGGCCGACATCATCAAGGGCATGTATGCGTTCCGCAAGGGCGACGCGAACGCCAAGGCGCCGCGCGTGCAACTCATGGGCGCGGGCACGATCTTCAACGAAGTGATCGCTGCGGCCGACCTGCTGAAGAACGACTGGGGCGTCGAAGCCGACCTCTGGAGCGTGCCGAGCTTCACCGAACTCGCACGTGAAGGTCACGAAGTCGAGCGCTGGAACCTGCTGCACCCGAGTGAGCCGCGCCGCGAATCACACGTCGAGAAGCTGCTCAAGGACACGCAAGGTCCGGTCATCGCTTCGACCGACTACGTGCGTGCGCTGGTCGACCAGATCCGTGGTCTCGTGCCGCGCAAGTTCGTGGTGCTCGGCACCGACGGCTTCGGCCGCTCGGATACGCGTGAAAAGCTGCGTCACTTCTTCGAAGTCGATCGTTACTGGACCACGGTTGCGGCGCTGGGCGCGCTTGCGGACGAAGGCAAGATCGAGCGTAAGCTGGTTGGCGAGGCGATCGCCAAGTACAACCTCGATCCGTCCAAACCCAACCCGATGACCGTCTAATCCATCACCCCTGTGCGTGGCATGTGCGCCTCCCCGAAGCGGGGAGGCGTGTCGTATGCGGCCCCGGAGACACTAACAATGAGTCAAGCGATCGAAGTCAAGGTGCCGGACATCGGCGATTACAAGGACATTCCTGTAATCGAGGTGCTGGTGAAGGCGGGCGATACCGTCGAAAAAGAGCAGTCCCTCGTCACGCTCGAGTCGGACAAGGCGACCATGGACGTGCCGAGCCCGGCGTCGGGCACGGTCAAGGAAGTGAAGGTCAAGGTGGGCGACAACGTGTCGGAAGGCTCGCTCGTGCTGGTGCTGGACGGTGCCGGCGCAGCCGCGGCGCCTGCCGCTGCCGCGCCCGCCGCGAAGGCGGAGAAGGCCGCTCCTGCCGCTGCGCCCGCGCAAGCGGCGGCTCCCGCCCCGGCTGCAGCGCCTGCGGCGAGCGGCGGCGTGCAGTCCGTCAAGGTCCCCGATATCGGCGACTACAAGGACGTACCGGTCATCGAGATCGGCGTGAAAGTGGGCGACCGCGTCGAGAAGGAGCAGTCGCTCGTTACGCTCGAGTCGGATAAGGCGACCATGGACGTGCCGAGCCCGGTGGCGGGCGTCGTCAAGGAAATCAAGGTCAAGGTCGGCGACAACGTGTCGGAAGGCACCGAGATCGTCGTTCTCGAAGCGGAAGGCGCCGCGGCTCCTGCCGCCGCACCGGCTGCGAAGCACATCGAAGAACCGTCGGACGCACCGCAGCAAGAGCCGGCCAAGCCAGCGGCCGCCGCGCCGTCGGCACTCGCGCAGGCGCCGATCATTCCGGCAGGCGAAGGCGGCACGCGCCGTCCGAGCCATGCATCGCCGTCCGTGCGCAAGTTCGCGCGCGAACTTGGCGTGGACGTTGGCCGCGTGACGGGCTCGGGTCCCAAGGGCCGCATCACGCAGGACGACGTCACCGCGTTCGTGAAGGGCGTGATGACGGGCGCGCTCGCGGCTCCTGCTGCTGCCGCAGCGCCGGCAGGTGGCGGCGCGGGCCTGAACCTGCTGCCGTGGCCGAAGGTCGACTTCACGAAGTTCGGCCCGATCGATACGCAACCGCTCTCGCGCATCAAGAAGATCTCGGGCGCGAACCTGCACCGCAACTGGGTCATGATCCCGCACGTCACGAACAACGACGAAGCGGACATCACCGACCTCGAAGCGCTGCGCGTGCAGCTGAACAAGGAGAACGAGAAGGCGGGCGTGAAGTTCACGATGCTCGCGTTCGTCATCAAGGCCTGCGTCGCCGCGCTCAAGAAGTTCCCGGCGTTCAACGCGAGCCTCGACGGCGACAACCTCGTCTTCAAGCAGTACTACCACATCGGTTTCGCCGCCGACACGCCGAACGGCCTCGTCGTCCCGGTGATCCGCGACGCGGACAAGAAGGGTCTTGCCGACATCGCGAAGGAAATGGCCGAGCTCTCGAAGCTCGCGCGCGAAGGCAAGCTCAAGCCGGACCAGATGCAAGGCGGCTGCTTCTCGATCTCGTCGCTCGGCGGCATCGGCGGCACGCACTTCACGCCGATCATCAACGCACCGGAAGTGGCGATCCTCGGCTTGTCGAAGAGCGCGATGAAGCCGGTGTGGGACGGCAAGCAGTTCGTGCCGCGCCTCACGCTGCCGCTGTCGCTCTCGTACGATCACCGCGTGATCGACGGTGCAGCTGCCGCGCGCTTCAACGCGTACCTCGCTTCGATCCTCGGCGATTTCCGCCGCGTGATTCTGTAAAACCGATTTGACCGGCTCGCGCCGCCGCGCCGCACGTTCATAACGTGTGCGCCGCGGCTGGCGCGGCCGGTCATCCTTTAGGGGTAGGGGACACCATGAGTCTCGTCGAAGTGAAAGTGCCGGACATCGGCGACTTCAAGGACATCGACGTCATCGAAGTCAACATCAAGGCGGGCGATGTCATCGAGAAGGAGCAGACGCTGCTCTCGCTCGAGTCGGACAAGGCCACGATGGAAGTGCCCAGCGACGTCGCGGGCACCGTCAAGGAAGTGAAGCTCAAGGCCGGCGACAAGGCTTCGCAAGGCACGGTGATCGCGCTGGTCGAAGCGGCCGTTGGCGCGGCCGCGCCCACGCCGAAGGCCGAAGCGCCCAAGGCCGCTGAAGCGCCGAAGGCAGCCGAAGCACCGAAGGCCACAGCGCCTGCACCGCAAGCCGGCAGCTTCAGCGGTAGCGCCGACGTCGAATGCGACATGCTCGTGCTCGGCGCGGGCCCCGGTGGCTACTCGGCAGCGTTCCGCTCCGCCGACCTCGGCATGAAGACCGTGCTGGTCGAGCGTTATGCGACGCTTGGCGGCGTGTGTCTGAACGTCGGCTGCATTCCGTCGAAGGCGCTCTTGCACACGGCGCTCGTGATCGACGAAGCCGCAGCGCTCGGCTCGCACGGCATCACGTTCGGCAAGCCGCAGATCGATCTCGACAAGCTGCGCGACTTCAAGTCGGGCGTCGTCAAGAAGCTCACGGGTGGTCTCGCCGGCATGGCGAAGGCGCGCAAGGTCGAAGTCGTGACGGGCGTGGGCACGTTCCTCGATCCGAACCATATGGAAGTGGCGGGTGAGGGCGGCAAGAAGATCGTCAAGTTCAAGCAGGCGATCATCGCTGCCGGTTCGCAGGCTGTGAAGCTGCCGTTCATGCCGGAAGATCCGCGCGTGGTCGATTCGACCGGCGCACTGGAACTGCGTCAGATTCCGCAGAAGATGCTCGTGATCGGCGGCGGCATCATCGGTCTGGAAATGGCCACCGTCTACGCGACGCTTGGCTCGCAGATCGACGTCGTCGAAATGCTCGACGGCCTGATGGCCGGCGCCGACCGCGATCTCGTGAAGGTCTGGGAGAAGTACAACGCGAAGCGCTTCGCGAACGTCATGCTCAAGACCAAGACCACGAAGGCCGAGGCGAAGGACGACGGCATTTACGTGTCGTTCGAAGGCGAGAAGGCGCCGGCCGAAGCGCAGCGCTACGACCTCGTGCTGGTCGCCGTGGGCCGCTCGCCCAACGGCAAGAAGATCGGCGCGGACAAGGCCGGCGTAGCGGTGACGGATCGCGGCTTCATCGAAGTCGACAAGCAGATGCGCACCAACGTGCCGCACATCTTCGCGATCGGCGACGTGGTCGGCCAGCCGATGCTCGCGCACAAGGCCGTGCATGAAGGCCACGTGGCGGCGGAAGCGGCGCACGGCGAAAAGGCATACTTCGACGCGCTGCAGATTCCGTCTGTGGCCTACACGGATCCGGAAGTGGCGTGGGCCGGCAAGACCGAGGACCAGTGCAAGGCCGAAGGCATCAAGTACGGCAAGGCCGTATTCCCGTGGGCCGCTTCGGGCCGCGCGATCGCCAACGGCCGCGACGAGGGCTTCACGAAGCTGATCTTCGACGAAGAGACGCATCGCGTGATCGGCGGCGGTATCGTCGGCCTGAACGCGGGCGACCTCATCAGCGAAGTGTGCCTCGCCGTGGAAATGGGCGCGGACGCGACCGACATCGGCAAGACGATCCACCCGCACCCGACGCTGGGCGAGTCGATCGGCATGGCGGCCGAGTTGTACGAGGGCGTCTGTACTGACCTGCCGCCGCAGAAGAAGAAGTAAGTTCGTGCCGCGCCGCTCGTTGCGGCGGCGCGCATGAAGAAACGGCGCACTCCGTGAGGAGTGCGCCGTTTGCATTTGGGGTAACGCTCGGTGCTGCGGGGTGCTACGAGAGGCGCCGGAGCGTAAAAAAGATTCCCGGTCGGTGACCGGGCAAGTGACATGCCGGGCGGCATGCCGGAGCGTTCAGGTCCGGCGCCCGGTGCGCCGCTGCTTCAGCGCACGCACCGGCTCACTCTACAACGTTCAGACCTTCTTGGCCGAAGCGGCAGCCGAGCGCGACGCCTGGGCGGCAGCCTTGCTCGCAGCAGCGGTGGCGGCGTTGAAGTTGCTTTCCGCCATTTCCACGGCTTGCTTCGTGGCCTTGTGGACCGTTTCGTAGGTCGTGTTCGCGGCGTTGATGGCCGACTTGATCACGGCAACTGCGGTTTCCGAGCCAGCCGGTGCGTTCTTCGCGACGTTGTCGACGAGCGATTGAACCTTGCGGTTCTGCTCTTCGTAGTGGGCTTCGGCGACCTTCGCAAACTCAGCCTGGGTGGCCGAGGCGATTTCATACACATGACGGCCATACGACAGCAGCTTTTCGGTCAGCGGCTGGGCATAGCTCGTTTGCAGGGCCAGGAATTCCTGCGCGTCCTTCACCGACAGTGCGCGCTGGGCGTGTTCCTGCGATTCCGCCAGATTCGAGCGGACGGCCTGAAGATTCAATTCGACGAGCTTTTCCACGCCTTCGAATGCCTTGCCGGTGAGGCCGAACAGGGTTTCGAGGTTGGCTTTCTGGGCAGCGGCGAATTGCTCAGGGGTCAGCAGACTCATGTTTACGCTCCTGTATGTCGGCGGCCTTCGTGGGTCGCCTGAAGTAAGTGGCACGGCGCTGGTGCTCTGTCACTCGCTTTGTGCGTCGCAACATTGACTCGATTTTAGGATGCTGCGGAAGAAAGTCAAGGCCTTTTGGTGCGTCGCACAATCTCGATAATTTATTATTAAACAGTCACTTATGCCTCGCGCATGGAGCGACTGCGACAACTGCGCCGATGCCCCAAGGCGCGGGGCTCCAGGCTAGTTGAGGAAGGCGGCGCGCAGGGTGGGACAAGCGCAGAAACGCGGCTTCTGGCAAGATGCGGCATGGGTCATATGAACGCGCCTGTGGGATTTCACCTGGGTGCGTACACCGAATTCCTACATGGAACGTTAATGATCCATTGCGGTCGAACGCGCGTCGCGCGGCACGGCGGCACTGGTGGTCAGACAATCTCACCCGTATTTTCCTCAGTTCAAGTTCCGCACGACGAACGCCGTTAACGCAGCAAGCGCACTGTGCGTGCGCCGCAAACGTTGTCAGCAAGCGGCGTCGTGGCGAGAGGAACGGCTTGGCAATTGTCTGGCTCCATCGAATGCGGGAAGTGCATTGGCTAGCTCAATCGGAGGTCATACTTCGGTTTAATGAGCGCCGATAAGTGCTTCAATTTGCGAATTTTTCGTGGTTTTACTACACTTGGCGAACGATCCCGCCGCTCCATCAAGAACACCAATGAAATCCGACAAGCTCCTGTCGTTCTCACTGATGCCGTCGTCGGTTATCAGCACCGCGTTGTCGGTTGCTGTTTCCGTCGCGATCAGTGCGACGCTCGTGGCGCCTGAGGGCGCCTTTGCTGCGTCGCAAGACGCTGCACCGGCCAAAACGGCCAAGGCGAAAAAGGCCACCAAGAAGGTTGCGAAGGCCGAGCCGGAAACGGCGAAGGCCACCAAAAAGGCGGGCGCAACCCGTACCGTCGCCGCGAACGACGACGATGCGCGTGTGGTGGTGAAAAAGCGCCGCGTCACCTATACGATGAACGGCCGCCATCATTCGGCGGTGCGCCGCGTCGCGTTCGAACCGCGCCAGCCGACCGTCGGTCAGGCGTTTGGTTTGCACGAGACGCCCGACTCGCTGATGCTGCGCTCGGGCGTTGCGTACGTGGTCGACCAGAACTCGCTCGAGCCGCTGTTCGACAAGAACTCGCACGCCGTCGTGCCGATCGCCTCGATCTCGAAGCTCATGACCGCGATGGTCGTGCTCGACTCGAAGGAGTCGCTCTCGGAATCGATCGAAGTCACGGACGAAGACCGCGATTACGAGAAGAACACGGGCTCGCGTCTTTCAGTGGGTTCGGTGCTCTCTCGCGAGGACATGCTGCACATCGCGTTGATGGCGTCGGAAAACCGCGCGGCGGCGGCGCTCTCGCGCTATTACCCGGGCGGCCGACCGGCGTTCATCGCGGCAATGAACGCGAAGGCGAAGCAACTCGGCATGACCGATACGCACTTCGAGAATTCCACGGGCCTCACGAGCCACAACGTCTCGACCGCGCGTGACCTCGTGAAGATGGTGAACGCGGCCTACCAGTACCCGATGATTCGCCAGTTCTCGACCGACCGCAGCTACGACGTGTTCACGGGCAAGCGCAATCTCGCCTACAACAGCACGAATGCGCTGGTTCGCAATGCGTCGTGGGACATCGGCCTGCAGAAGACGGGCTTCATCAACGAAGCGGGCGAGTGCCTTGTCATGCAGACGACGATTCACAATCGTCCGGTGATCATGGTCCTGCTCGATTCGAGCGGCAAGTACTCGCGCTTCGCGGATGCAACGCGCGTGCGCACGTGGCTCGACAATGGCGGCGCCGACCAGCAGCCGCGCATTACGAGCGCCGACGCGGGCGGCCCCGGCACCTGATCCCCGCCTTTTCGGATTTGCCCGACAAACGCCTCGCAACTGCGGGGCGTTTTGCTTTCTGGTGCGTGCCGCTCGTCCTATGACGAACGGCAGAATGTCTCGTCGTTCGCTTCGTCGGCAATATTGTGAAGGGGCGCGAGGGATACAGCATCGACTCGGCGCTGCTGGAAACGGCGCGAACGGCAAGGCAGGTGAATCTGGCAAAAGAAGCTCGCCACCTCGACACGAAGCCGAGGCGGAAACTCGATGAGCCGGTGGCGTGAGGCAGGTGGCGAGCAAAAAAAAAGCGGAGGGCACGCCTCCGCTCTTCTTGATTCTGCTTCGCCCTGATTTCACGCAGGCTGCACGTTGCCTTCAGCGGGCTCCGAATGGTACCCCAGCGACTCCGAAATCGTGAGCGCGGTCTTGCTCAACTGGCCGAGCCACGAATCCTGCAGGCGGTCCGCGGGTGCCGAGAGCGAAAGGCCCGCCACGAGTTTGCCGGTGTCGTCGTAGATGCCGGCGGCGATGCAGCGCACGCCAAGTTCGAGCTCTTCGTTGTCGCGTGCGCAGAATTGCTGGCGGACGTGGGCGAGTTCGCGCTCGAGCCGTCCGAGGTCGGTGATGCTGTTGCGCGTGTGGCCCGAAAGGCCGGTGCGCGTGGCGTAGGCGCGCACGCGGTTCGCTTCGTCGGCGGCGAGAAAGAGCTTGCCGACCGAAGTGAGGTGCAGCGGGGCCCGGCCGCCAATGGCGCGCACCACCTGCATGCCCGAGCGCTCGGAATAGGCGCGTTCGATATAGACGATTTCGTCGCCCTGGCGCACGGAGAGGTTGACGGTCTGGCCCGTGAGGCGGTGCAGTTCGCGCATTGGCGTGAGCGCCGCGTCGCGCACGGAAAGGCGCGCTTTCACGAGGTTGCCGAGTTCGAGCAGCCGCATGCCAAGCCGGTAGGTGCCAGGATCGGAGCGGTCGACGAGACGGCAGCTCACCATATCGTTCAGGATGCGATGTGCAGTCGAAGGGTGCAGTTCGGTGCGTAGCGCCAGTTCCTTCAGGCTGACAGGGTCGCTGTGCGCGGCCAGCGCGTCCAGCAGGCGCATCATGCGCTCGATCACCTGAATCGAGGTCTTCGGATCTGGATGGGTGTCGCTCATGGGTTCAGATTCGGTGGACACTTGAGGCGGAAAGGGCATTGTATCTCGTATTGTGAAAAAAGTAAGCGGTAGGACGGAGGTTTGCGCTGCGCTGCGGCATCTCGCACGGCGGGTGAGGGTGATGCAGACCCGCGTTGGTCGTGGCGACGAAACAGCGGATAATCGGGGACGGTTTTAACGAGGAGTCCCCATGCGAGTCGGTTTGTTCGTCACGTGCCTCATTGACACGATGCGTCCGGAAATTGGCTTTTCGACGCTCAAATTGCTCGAAGAGGCAGGCTATGAAGTCGTCGTGCCGCCTGCGCAAACCTGCTGTGGCCAGCCGGCCTACAACTCGGGCGAGCGTGCGCTTGCGCGTGATCTCGCGGAAAAGACGCTGCGCGAGTTCGAGCAGTTCGACTATCTCGTCGTCCCATCGGGGTCTTGCGGCGGCATGATCCGTGTGCACTACGGTGATCTGTTTCGCGACGATCCGGAATTGATGGCGCGCTACGGCAAGTTACGCGAGCGCGTCTACGAACTCACGGAATTCCTCGCCAACGTCGCAAAGGTCACGCTGCCGCAAGGGGAGTTCAGCGGGCCGGTGACTTATCACGATTCGTGCTCAGGTCTGCGCGAACTTGGCGTGAAGGCGCAACCGCGCGCACTGCTCGCCCAGCGCGGCGTCGAAGTGCATGAGATGAAGGACTGCGAGCATTGCTGTGGCTTCGGCGGCACCTTTGCCGTGAAGTACGGTGACATCTCGACGGCCATTGCAGACGAAAAATGCGCAAATGTACAGGCGAGCGGGACGGGTGCCGTGGTACTCGGCGACCTCGGCTGCATGCTGAACATCGAAGGCCGCCTGCGTCGCACCGGCGACACCACCACGCGCGTGTTGCACATCGCGCAGGTGCTGGCAGGCGATATGTGATGTGCCGCTGCTTGCCGTCGCTCCTGGTGCCCGGAACGCACGAATAGCCTGGACCTCGCCGAACACCGCACAACATCGCCCACACGCCATGCAAGTCCAATCGATGCAGTTCAAGGCGCGCGCCGGTCAGAAGCTGGCCGATCAGCGTCTGCAGCAGAATCTCAAGAAACTTTCGACCAAGTTCGTTTCGGCGCGCGCCGAGGCGATCACCGCGATCGATTTCCCCGCTACGCGCGCGGCGCTCAAGGCGCGTCGCAACCGTGCGCTCGAGAATCTCGATGTCTGGCTCGAGCAGTTCGAAACCGAGGCAACGCGGCGCGGAGTGACCGTGCTCTACGCGCAAACGGCGCAAGACGCTGCAAAGCTGGTCGCGGACATCGCGCGGCGCCACGACGTGCACAAGGTCATCAAGACCAAGTCGATGGTTTCGGAGGAAATGCGGCTCAATACGGTGCTCGCGGAAATGGGCGTGCAGTCCATCGAGACCGATCTGGGCGAGTACATCCTGCAGATCAACGACAACGAGCCGCCGAGCCACATCATTGCGCCTGTCGTCCACAAGGACAAGGACGAGATCGCCGATCTCTTCGCGAAGACGCATGGCAAGCCACGCCTGACCGAAATTCCCGATATGACGCGTGAGGCGCGTGAAGTCCTGCGCCCGCATTTTCTCTCGGCGGATATGGGCGTGACGGGCGGCAACTTCCTCGTGGCGGAAACGGGTTCGGTCGTTCTGGTGACCAACGAGGGCAACGAGGGCATGTGCACGGTGATGCCGCGGGTGCATGTGGCGGTAACGGGCATCGAGAAGGTGCTGCCTACGCTCGAAGACCTCGCCACCGCCATGCGTCTGTTGCCGCGTTCGGCGACGGGGCAGGCCACGTCGAACTACTTCTCGGTTCTGACGGGCCCGCGCGGACCTGAGGATCAGGACGGTCCGCAGCACATGTACGTCGTGCTCGTGGACGGCGGCCGCACTGGGCTGATCGGTGGCGAATTCCAGGAGATGCTGCGCTGCATCCGTTGCGGGGCATGCATGAATCACTGCCCGGTCTATCAGAAGGTGGGCGGGCATGCCTATGGCTGGGTCTACCCGGGGCCAATGGGCTCCGTGCTCACGCCAAGCTATGTTGGCATCGAAAAGACGCTCGATCTCCCGCAGGCCGCTACGCTCTGCGGCGAGTGCAATAGCGTCTGCCCAGTGGGAATTCCGCTTTCGGACTTGCTGCGCAAACTGCGCGAGAAGCAGGCAGAGCGGCATCTACGCCCCTGGCGCGAGCGCGCGGCGCTCGCCGCGTGGGGCTGGCTCGCGCTGCATCCAACGGCCTACGCGTTGCTCACCAAACTCGGTGTGCGGATCCTGGAGCGCATGGGCGGGCAGGCCAGGCTCATTCGCAAGATGCCGTTCGCGCGCGGCTGGACCAACGGGCGCGACATGCCCGCGCCGGTCGGCCGCACGTTTCGCGAGTTGTACGCGGGGCGCGGCACACGCATCTGGACGCGACAAAGCGCGCCGAACAGGCCTGACGCGCACCCATCGGTCAAGTTCAGGTCGCCGACTATTTAAGCTGGCGCAACAGTGTGTTCGTCCGGACCGGGTTTTTCCTGATTGCGACTCTCTATATCATCTCGACTGGCGATAGTGCGTCCGCACCTGTCGCTTCACAGTCGAAAGAGAGTCGCATCATGAGAAAGAAAATAACGGTGTACTGGCCGCTGGCGCTGATCGTGCCGCTCGCGGTAATCGCATGGGTCCATGCATGGAAGACTGCCGAGCAGCAAATGCCGCTCGCAGCCGATCAAGTCACGGCAGAACTCGCGCGCGCGGTCTCGTATGGCCTCGTGGGCAGCGAAGGCAAGACGCCGGTGAAGGCAATGAACGGTATCGCACCGTTGCCGCGGTCGAACGCGATCTGATGATCGTTCTGGCGCCAACGCGCCGGGCAGCGCGCGCTTCCCGCGCTTTGTATAATTCGAGATTCGCCCGCGCGCACTGAACGGCGACCGTTGCTCCAGCTCCCACGAATGAAAAAGGTTTCCGTCTGCTTCGTTTGTCTTGGCAATATCTGCCGCTCGCCCACGGCCGAGGCGGTGATGTTGCGCCTCGTGGATGAAGCGGGGTTGGCGGGGCGCGTCGAGGTCGATTCGGCGGGGACGGGTGACTGGCACATCGGCGAGGCGCCCGACGAGCGCGCTCAGCGGGCCGGTGGCCAACGCGGCTACGATCTCGCGCCGTTGCGCGCCCGGCAGATCGCGGCCGGGGATTTCCGCCGCTTCGACCTGATCGTGGCGATGGACGACGCCAACGTCACCGCGCTCCAGGGTGTCTGCCCGGCGAGCGAGCGCGACAAGATTCGTTTGCTGATGGAGTTCGCGCCGCAGGCTCAAGTGCGGGTGGTAGTCGATCCCTATTTTGGCGGCGACGCGGGTTTTGAAATGGTGCTCGATCAATGTGAGGCGGCCTGCGCGGGTCTGCTCGCCGTATTGCGTCCGCAACTGGCGGACTGAGACGAGCGGTGCGGATCTGCCGAATGCAGAAAACGGGCCATTTTTGCGATTCGCTGGGCGCCTAATAACCCAAATGGCGACGTTGATACTTGACTAAACTAGTCATGTATTTATACTTGACGAAAATTGTCGAGAATTGCGGTTCCCCTACATCATGAGACTCACCACCAAAGGCCGTTTCGCCGTCACGGCGATGATTGACCTGGCACTGCGCCAGGAGCAGGGCCCGGTGACGCTTGCGGGTATCAGCCAGCGGCAGCACATCTCGCTGTCGTACCTCGAACAGCTGTTCGGCAAGCTGCGCCGTCATGAAATCGTCGAATCGGTCCGCGGGCCGGGTGGCGGGTACAACCTCGCGCGTCGCGCGGAGGACGTGACCGTCGCGGACATCATCATCGCCGTAGACGAGCCGCTCGACGCCACGCAGTGCGGCGGCAAGGGCGCCTGCGAGGGCACCAAGCAGCACGACGGCCACTGCATGACGCACGAACTCTGGTCGACGCTGAACCAGAAAATGGTCGAGTACCTCGATTCGGTGTCGCTCAAGGATCTGGTGGACAAGCAGCGCGCCCGTGAAGGCGCCGCGCCCGCGGTTCTGCGCGACCGCCGCGCCGAGGCGCCGGCGGTGGAGCCGGTCAGGGCAGTGCCGCTGGGTCCGAACTCGATCTTCAACATGGCGGGTTCGTAATTCATTCGAACGCCGCCAGAACAGAACGCCGCAGTTGGCAATACAGACAGTACAGCGCAGCACACAAGATTCCCCGGAGCGATAGATGAATAACGACATTCCCCACCTGCCCATTTACATGGACTACAGCGCGACGACCCCCGTCGACCCGCGCGTGGTGGACAAGATGATTCCGTATCTGCGCGAGCAGTTCGGCAATCCGGCGTCGCGCAGCCACGCCTATGGCTGGGATGCGGAGCGTGCCGTCGAGGAAGCGCGCGAGCAGGTGGCCGCGCTCGTCAATGCCGACCCGCGTGAAATCATCTGGACCTCCGGCGCGACCGAATCGGACAACCTCGCGATCAAGGGTGCCGCGCACTTCTACAAGAGCAAGGGTAAGCACATCATCACGGTAAAGACCGAGCACAAGGCCGTGCTCGATACCTGCCGTGAACTCGAACGCGAAGGCTACGAAGTCACCTATCTGGACGTGAAGGACGACGGTCTGATCGACCTCGAAGCGTTCAAGGCGGCACTGCGTCCCGACACGATCCTCGTTTCCGTCATGCACGTGAACAACGAGATCGGCGTGATCCAGGACATCGGGACGATCGGCGAGATCTGCCGCGAGAAGGGCATCATTTTCCACGTCGATGCCGCGCAGTCCACGGGTAAGGCGCCCATCGACCTGCAAAAGCTCAAGGTCGACCTGATGTCGTTCTCGGCGCACAAGACCTACGGCCCGAAGGGCATCGGCGCGCTGTACGTGCGCCGCAAGCCGCGCGTGCGTATCGAAGCGCAGATGCACGGCGGCGGTCATGAGCGCGGTATGCGCTCGGGCACGCTGGCCACGCACCAGATCGTCGGCATGGGCGAAGCGTTCCGCATCGCCCGTGAAGAGATGGCCACCGAAAACGAGCGCGTGCGCATGCTGCGCGACAAGCTCCTGCGCGGCCTGAAGGAAATCGACGAAACCTACGTGAACGGCGACATGGAACAGCGTGTCCCGCACAACCTGAACATCAGCTTCAACTTCGTCGAAGGCGAGTCGCTGATCATGGCGGTCAAGGACGTGGCGGTGTCGTCGGGTTCGGCTTGCACGTCCGCTTCGCTCGAGCCGTCGTACGTGCTGCGCGCGCTCGGCCGCAACGACGAACTGGCGCACAGCTCGATCCGCTTCACGGTGGGACGCTTCACGACGGAGCAGGACGTCGACTACGTCATCAACCTGCTGAAGACGAAGATCGCCAAGCTGCGCGAGCTTTCGCCGCTGTGGGAAATGCACCAGGACGGCATCGATCTGTCGACCATCCAGTGGGCGGCGCACTAAAGCAGCATCGCGCAGTCAGTATCGAATAACGAACCGGCCGCAGCGCAACGAGCAGACAACTGCATGCAGCGCGGCCAACGAATTGAAGGAGTGTGATCATGGCATATAGCGACAAGGTTCTGGACCACTACGAAAACCCGCGCAACGTCGGCTCGTTCGCGAAGGACGACGACGCGGTGGGCACCGGCATGGTCGGCGCGCCGGCGTGCGGCGACGTGATGAAGCTGCAGATCCGTGTGGGCGCGGACGGCGTGATCGAAGACGCGAAGTTCAAGACCTACGGCTGCGGCTCGGCGATCGCCTCGAGCTCGCTCGTGACCGAGTGGGTGAAAGGCAAGACGCTTGACCAGGCGCTCGACATCAAGAACACGCACATCGCCGAAGAACTGGCACTGCCGCCGGTGAAGATCCACTGCTCGATTCTCGCGGAAGACGCGATCAAGGCCGCGGTTGCGGACTATCGCCAGCGTCACACGACTGAAGCGAAGGCTGACGCGGCGTAAGCGCAGCAGCGGATGCAGGAAGGCGCCGGAGCTCGGCGCCCTTGGACTAACGATTCTGGATGCAGCAGGGTTGCGTCGCGACGCAAGGGAAGGCGAAAGCCTAACCGGGCGGCGCGAGGCGCGGCGAAGATGCTATGGCAATTACGTTGACTGAAAAAGCGGCACAGCACGTGCAAAAGTACCTGACCCGTCGCGGCAAGGGCGTGGGCCTGCGTCTTGGCGTGCGCACGACGGGCTGCTCGGGCCTGGCGTACAAGCTCGAGTACGTCGACGAGCTCGCACCCGAGGACAACGTCTTCGAGAGCCACGGCGTGAAGGTCATCGTCGACCCGAAGAGCCTCGCCTATATCGACGGCACGCAGCTGGACTTTGTGCGCGAAGGCCTGAACGAAGGCTTCCGGTTCAACAACCCGAATGTGAAGGACGAGTGCGGCTGCGGCGAGTCCTTCCGCATTTGAGCCCGCGCCCTGCGGTGAAAAGGCGGCCTGTGCCGCCTTTTTGATTTTGATGGCCCCCCACAAGAACGTTCCAGCCCGATGAGCACGCCTTCCACGCCTTCCCGGTCGCTCTCCGATAGCCACTTCGTGCTGTTCGGCCTGCCCGAGCAGTTCGAGATCGATGCGAACGCGCTCGACCATGCCTACCGAACGGTGCAGGCGCAGGTGCATCCCGACCGCTTCGCCGCGGCCGGCGAGGCGCAAAAGCGCATCGCCATGCAATGGGCCACGCGCACGAACGAGGCGTATCAGACCCTGCGCGATCCGCTCAAGCGCGCGAAATATCTGCTGCATCTGCGCGGTATCGACGTTGGCGCGGAGAACAACACCGCGATGGAGCCGGCATTCCTCATGCAGCAGATGGAGTGGCGCGAGGCGATCGAAGACGCGGTCGGCGCGAAGAACGTCGATGCACTCGATGCGCTCGCGGGTGAACTGCGCGACGACGAACGCGTGCGCTTCACGAAGCTCGCGGCGCTGCTCGACAGCGGCTCGAACCAGCCGGCGGCCGAGGCGGTGCGCCAGCTCATGTTCATCGAGCGCGTGGCGGGCGAGATCGACTCGCAGATCGAGCGTCTCGAAGGCTGAAACGGAAATCGGGCGCTCGCGCCCATCAGGTTAAAAAGCAGATCACACAGATGGCCTTACTGCAAATCTCCGAACCCGGCATGGCGCCGGCGCCGCATCAGCGGCGACTCGCCGTCGGCATCGACCTCGGCACGACGAACTCGCTGGTCGCGGCCGTGCGCAGCGGCGTGCCCGACGTGCTGCCCGACGAAGACGGTCACGCGCTGCTGCCCTCGGTCGTGCGCTATCTCGCGAATGGCGGCCGTCGCATCGGCCACACGGCGAAGGCGCAAGCCGCCACCGATCCGCGTAACACGATCGTTTCGGTCAAGCGCTTCATGGGCCGCGGCAAGTCCGAAGTCGAAGGCGCGGCGAACGCGCCGTACGACTTCGTCGACGCGCCGGGCATGGTGCAGATCCAGACCGTGGACGGCGTGAAAAGCCCCGTCGAAGTCTCGGCGGAAATTCTCGCGACGCTGCGCCAGCGCGCCGAAGACACGCTCGGCGACGAACTCGTCGGCGCCGTCATCACGGTGCCTGCGTATTTCGACGAAGCGCAGCGCCAGGCGACCAAGGACGCAGCGCGTCTCGCGGGGCTGAACGTGTTGCGTCTGCTCAACGAGCCGACTGCGGCGGCGATTGCCTACGGACTCGACAACGGCGCCGAAGGCCTCTACGCGGTCTACGACCTCGGCGGCGGCACGTTCGACCTGTCGATTCTCAAGCTCACGAAGGGCGTGTTCGAAGTGCTGGCGGCCGGCGGCGATTCGGCGCTTGGCGGCGACGATTTCGACCACGCGCTCTTCGCATATGTGCTGGAGCAGTCCGGGATCGAGCGCGCGACACTCGCACCCGAAGACGTGCGCCTGTTGCTCGACCGCGTGCGCGATGCGAAGGAAGCGCTCTCGTCCGCGCCTGAGGCGCGCATCGAGGCGACGCTGTCGAGCGGTAAGCAGATCGCGCTGACGATCGACGAGCCGCGCTTCGAAGCGCTCACGCAAGCGCTCGTGCAGCGCACGCTCACACCGACGAAGAAGGCGCTGCGCGACGCCAAGGTGACCGCGAAGGACGTGAAGGGCGTGGTGCTGGTTGGCGGCGCGACGCGCATGCCTGTGATCCGCCGGGCGGTGGAACAGCACTTCGGCCAGGCGCCACTCACGAATCTGGACCCGGACCAGGTCGTCGCGCTCGGCGCCGCGATCCAGGCCGACCTGCTCGCGGGCAACCGCGGCGGCGAGGACGACTGGCTGCTGCTCGACGTCATTCCGCTCTCGCTCGGTGTGGAGACGATGGGCGGCCTCGTCGAGAAGATCATCCCGCGTAATTCGACCATTCCGGTCGCGCGCGCGCAGGACTTCACGACCTTCAAGGACGGCCAGACGGCCATGGCGATTCACGTCGTGCAAGGCGAGCGCGAGCTCGTCGCCGACTGCCGCTCGCTTGCGCGTTTCGAGCTGCGCGGCATTCCCCCGATGGTGGCGGGCGCGGCGCGCATTCGCGTGACTTACCAGGTGGATGCGGACGGCCTCTTGTCCGTGTTCGCGCGCGAGCAGCTCTCGGGCGTGGAAGCGTCGGTGGTGGTGAAGCCGTCCTACGGTCTCGCCGATGACGACGTGGCCCGCATGCTCGAAGACAGCTTCAAGACCGCCGAAGTCGACATGCACGCCCGCGCGCTGCGCGAGGCACAGGTCGAGGCGCAACGCATCATCGAAGCGACGACCGCCGCTCTGGGCGCCGATGGCGAACTGCTCGACGAAGCCGAGCGCACGCAAGTCGGCGTGCTGATCGCCGCGCTCGCGCAAGTCGCGCAGGGCGACGACGCCGGCGCGATCGAAGCGGCGACGAAGGCGCTTTCCGAAGGCACCGACGAGTTCGCTGCGCGTCGCATGGACAAGGGCATCAAGCGCGCGCTGGCGGGCAAGAGGCTCGACGAGATTGGCTAAAGGCGCGGTTAAAAGCGCGGCTGAAACCTCAACAGCTTAAAGGCGAACGCGTCGTTAGCAAACGGCGCGCGCGTGCGTGCTTTCCCGATGTGGCAGAGCGCGCACCGACAGTAGAATGGGCACATGCGCCGTCGGAGGCGGGGCATGCGCCCGATATGAAAGTTATTGGATACGGAAATCACAATGCCTCAAATCGTGGTGCTGCCTCATGTCGAACTGTGCCCTGAGGGCGCGGTCATCGACGCCAAACCGGGCGAGAGCGTGTGCGACGCGCTGCTCGAACACGGCATCGAAATCGAGCACGCATGCGAGAAGTCGTGTGCCTGCACGACCTGTCACGTGATCGTGCGCGAAGGGTTCGATGCGCTCGTGCCGTCCGAGGAAGACGAAGACGATCTCCTCGACAAGGCGTGGGGACTCGAGCCGACGTCGCGGCTGTCGTGTCAGGCCATCGTGCCGGCGAACGACGACCTGGTGGTCGAGATTCCGCGTTACTCGATCAACCACGCGAAGGAAAACCACTGAGCCACTGAACACCAGGAGGAGCGCGCAGCCATGAAATGGACCGATACGCAGGACATCGCGATGGCCTTGACGGACACCCATCCAGAAGTGGATCCGCAGTACGTGCGCTTCACCGATCTGCACCGCTGGATCACTCAGCTCGACGGTTTCGACGACGACCCCGAGCGCTCGAACGAGAAGATTCTCGAGGCGATCCAGGCTGCGTGGATCGAAGACGCGGACTACTGATTTCCGGCATGCCCGGGAAGCAGACGGGAAAAAGGCGACTTGCCAATACGGCAAGTCGCCTTTTTTATTGCGCTGCCGGCTTTAGCGCAATCAACCCGCGGCCAGCGTGCCGTTCTCCACGCGCACGCGCTCGCCCTGCTGGAACGGCGGGGCTTCGTGATACGTGAAGTAGCGCATCTTGCCGTTCTCCATACGCACGCGCACCGAATAGCTCGTCGTGCTGCGCAGGTGCTTTTCGACCGAGTTGCCCGCGAAGCCGCCACCCAGTGCGCCTAGCAGCGTCATGGCCGTGCGGCCGTTACCCGAGCCGAACTGGTTGCCGACCACGCCGCCGGCCACCGCGCCACCCACCGCGCCGATACCGGTGCCGTGGCCTTCTTGCTTGACCTCGGAAATCGCGACGACCGTGCCGCACGTCGAACATGCGGGCTGGGCGGGCGGCGCTTCCTGCGCGTACTGCTGCGAAGGCTGCGGCGGCTGGCCGGGCTGTTGACCATACTGCTGCGTCGGGGCGACGGGCACGGCCGCTTGCTGTTGAGCTTGTGGGGGCGCCGACTGCGGCTCGGCGGGCGCATTCTGGGCGTCCTGCGTGTATTGCGAGGCCTGCACCGGCTTCGTCGAGTCGACCGCCGGCGGCTGTGAAGCCGTCATGGTCGTCTGGCCCGTCTGAACCTGGGCGCTCTGTTCGGCGGTGCTGGAAGCTTTCGGGAAAACGCCGGTGATGGCCGCGGTGGCCGCAAGGCTCGCGACGATGACGGCTGCCGCGGCGGTTGCGACAAGCGGGTGAAGGCGGCGTTTCGGTGTGGTCGGATCGGTGGTGTTCATGACAGGCTCCGTCTTTGGCAGAGTTGGCTCTCTTGTGAGACGCAGTTTGAGCCAACCCAATTCTGTGAGCGTTTCAATTTGTAACCCTGTGCTGCGGCGGCGTGGCGGCGAAAAGAGCGCAATCGTCGCGCAGCGTTGCGCAGTGCGGTTTTCCACACGGGTGCAATTGACGTACCCGTCTCAGCCGTTGCGTTAGCCGGGAGATTTTACCGATGGTTACAAACGTGTGCGCGGAGATGCCACAAAGAAACGGGGCGCATACGGTATGAACCGCATGCGCCCCGTCACGTCAGGCAGAGGTTCCGGTTAGTCTTCGCGGCGCAGGTGCGGGAAGAGGATCACGTCGCGGATGCTTGCGCTGTCCGTGAGCAGCATGATCAGGCGGTCGATGCCAATACCGCAGCCGCCCGTCGGGGGCATGCCGTACTCGAGCGCGCGGATGTAGTCGGCGTCGTAGAACATCGCTTCTTCGTCGCCCGCGTCCTTCTGCTCGACCTGCTTCTTGAAGCGAGCGGCCTGGTCTTCCGGATCATTGAGCTCCGAGAAACCGTTGGCGATCTCGCGACCCGTGATGAAGAGCTCGAAGCGCTCGGTGATGCCCGGTAGCGTGTCCGAGGCGCGAGCAAGCGGCGAAACTTCGACGGGGTAGTCGATGATGTAGGTCGGCTCCCACAGTTGCGACTCGGCAGTCTCTTCGAAGAGCGCCAGTTGCAGCGAGCCCGCGCCCGCGTTCAGGAATGCCGGCTGGTTCGCATCCACGCCGAACTTCTTCAGTTCCGCACGCAGGAAGGCTGCGTCGGCGAGTTGCTCGTTCGTGTACTGCGGTGCGTACTTCTGGATCGCCTGGACGATCGTCAAGCGATGGAACGGCTTCGAGAGATCGAGTTCACGGCCCTGATACGTCAGCACGGCGGTGCCGCTCGCGTCGATGGCGGCCTGGCGGATCAGTTGCTCGGTGAAGTCCATGAGCCACGCGTAGTCGGTGTACGCGGCGTAGAACTCCATCATCGTGAATTCCGGATTGTGACGCGGTGAAACGCCTTCGTTACGGAAATTCCGGTTGATTTCAAACACGCGCTCGAAACCGCCCACGACCAGGCGCTTGAGATACAGCTCGGGCGCGATGCGCATGAACATCTGCATGTCGAGCGCGTTGTGGTGCGTGACGAACGGCTTCGCGGCCGCGCCGCCCGGGATCGGGTGCAGCATCGGCGTTTCGACTTCCATGAAGCCCGAGTCGGCCATGAAGCGGCGCACGGAGGAAATCGCCTTGGTGCGCGCCTGGAACGTCTGTCGCGCTTCGGGCGTAACGATCAGGTCGACATAGCGCTGGCGATAGCGCATTTCCTGGTCGGCGAGGCCGTGGAACTTGTCCGGCAGCGGACGCAGCGCCTTCGAGAGCAGGCGCAGTTCCGTGCAGCGCACCGAAAGCTCGCCCTTGTTGGTGCGGAACAGCACGCCCTTTGCCGCGACGATATCGCCCAGGTCCCACTTCTTGAATGCATCGTAAGTCGCCTCGCCCACGTCGGCGGGCGTGATGAAGAACTGGATCTGGCCCGAGCCGTCACGTACCGTGGCAAAGCTCGCCTTGCCCATCACGCGCTTGAGC
The DNA here is from genome assembly GCF_904848665.1 of Paraburkholderia hiiakae. Taxonomy (GTDB): domain Bacteria; phylum Pseudomonadota; class Gammaproteobacteria; order Burkholderiales; family Burkholderiaceae; genus Paraburkholderia; species Paraburkholderia hiiakae. Next base: position 296,125 of record NZ_CAJHCQ010000008.1, on the reverse strand, counting down.
ATCATGCGACCGGCGATCGCCACTTCGAGCGGCTTGGCTTCGAGCGCGTCCTTGTCGGTGTCGGCGTAGTCGCGCTGCAGGTCGGCGGCGTGGTGGGTCGGGCGGAAGTCGTTCGGATAGGCGACGCCTGCTTCGCGCAGCGCGCGCAGTTTCTCGCGGCGCTCGGCGATGATCTGGTTGTCGTCGAGTTCGGGCGCGGCGCTGGGCGCGTTCTGCTGGGTCGGTTCGGTCATGATGGCTCGGTGTTCTTTGATTCGCAGGTGTTTCGGCGAGTGTTCGGGGCTGCGGCCCCGGCGTGGTCCTTCGCGGGACACGGCGCGCATCGCGCGCAGATAAGCGGACTTCGGTTCCTGCGGCGCGCCGCACACCTCGCGGTCGTTGCGGGCGGCGCAGCAGGAGAGGGCGGCATGCGGTGTTCTGCAGCGAGCGTGGCGTGCGGGAAGCTTACACGCCTTGTTTCAGGCTCGCGCTGATGAAGGCGTCGAGATCGCCGTCGAGCACGGCCTTGGTGTTGCTGATTTCGACGTTGGTGCGCAGATCCTTGATACGGCTGTTGTCGAGCACGTAGGAGCGGATCTGGTGGCCCCAGCCCACGTCCGACTTGCCCGCTTCGAGCTTGTCCTGCTCCGACTGGCGCTTGCGCATTTCGGCTTCGTACAGGCGCGATTTGAGCATGGCCATGGCTTCGGCGCGGTTGCGGTGCTGCGAGCGGTCGTTCTGACACTGCACGACGATGCCCGACGGAACGTGCGTGATACGCACGGCGGAGTCGGTCTTGTTGATGTGCTGACCGCCCGCGCCCGAAGCGCGGTACGTGTCGATGCGCAGATCGGCCGGATTGACTTCGATCTCGAACGAATCGTCGATTTCCGGATACACGAACACCGACGAGAACGACGTGTGGCGGCCGCCCGACGAGTCGAAAGGCGACTTGCGCACGAGGCGGTGAATGCCGGTTTCGGTGCGCAGGAACCCGTAGGCGTATTCGCCTTCGACCTTGATCGTCGCGCTCTTGATGCCGGCCACGTCGCCTTCGGACTCTTCGAGCACTTCGGTCTTGAAGCCCTTGCGCTCGCAGTAGCGTACGTACTGGCGCAGCAGCATGGAAGCCCAGTCGCACGCCTCGGTGCCGCCGGCGCCGGCCTGGATGTCGATGAACGCGTTGTTCGGGTCGGCGGGATTCGCGAACATGCGGCGGAACTCGACGTCGGCGACGCGCGCTTCGATCGCCTGAGCGTCGGTTTCGATGGCGACGAGCGTGTCCTCATCGCCTTCTTCGCGGGCCATCTCGAAGAGATCCTGCGTGTCGCGCGTGTCGTTCTCAATGCCGTCGAGCACGTGCACCACGCCCTCGAGCAGTTTCTTTTCCTTGCCGAGACCCTGGGCGTGTTTCGAGTCGTTCCAGACGTTGGGGTCTTCGAGTTCGCTGTTGACTTCGACGAGCCGTCGGGCTTTTACGTCGTAGTCAAAGATACCCCCGTAGCTCGCCCGCGCGCGTGCGCAGGTCCGCCAAAAGAGCTTCGATCGCGTTGAGACGTTCCGCTTCCATTTGTGTCGTGATCCGGCGTGTAAAACATTGAATTATAGCTGATTGCACCCGGATCAAGGGCGGCGCGGACCATCGGAGGGTCCGCGCCTGGGCGCCTGGAGTGGACTCAGCGCGGACTCAGAGCGCCGCGTGCTCCACGACGAGTTGCACGCGCGAGACGCCGTTCCAGGTGTCGCGCACGAGCCGGTAGGCGACCGTGGTGTGCTGCGGCAGCGATTCGGTGTGATTGAACCAGATCGCGTTGAAGCGCTGGCGCCCGCGCAGCAATTGCAGCTTGAGGTGCTTATCCTTCACGAGCGCCTGCGAAGCCACTTCGAATTCCCCCGAGAACACCGGTGCCGGGAAGCCCTGGCCCCACACGGCGGCGTCGAGCATCTCCACGAAGTCGGGCGTGAAGTAGGCGTCTTCGAGATCGCCGTCGGTCTCGACGGTGCGCGCGAGCGCTTCTTCCGTGAGCCACTCGCGGCCCACGCGCTCGAAGGCGGCGGCGAAGCGCGGCACGTCGGCGGCGGCGATCGTCATGCCCGCGGCCATGGCGTGGCCGCCGAACTTCTGGATCAGACCTGGCTCGCGCTTGCTGATGAGATCGACGGCGTCGCGCAGATGGAAACCGGGGATCGAACGGCCCGAGCCTTTCACGAGTTCGCCGTCGTCGTCGGCAGGCGCGAAGGTGAACGACGGGCGGTGAAAACGCTCCTTGAGGCGCCCCGCGACGATGCCGATCACGCCCTGGTGCCAGCCTTCGTTGAACAGCGTGAGCGTAGCCTTGCCTTGCGGATCGACATCGGCAAGATCGGCAAGCGCCTGCTGTTGCATGCCCGCCTCGATCTCGCGACGCTCGCGGTTCATCGAGTCGAGTTGCTGGGCGAGTTCCCACGCGCGGCCCACGTCGTCGGTGGTCAGGCATTCGATGCCGAGCGACATGTCCGAGAGCCGGCCGGCCGCGTTCAGACGCGGCCCGAGCGCAAAGCCGAAGTCGAAGCCCGACGCGCTTTTCGCGTCGCGGCCCGCGGCGCGGAAGAGCGCTGCAATGCCCGGCTGCATGCGGCCGTTGCGCACGCGTTGCAAACCCTGCGCGACGAGCACGCGGTTGTTGCAGTCGAGTTTCACGACGTCGGCGACGGTGCCGAGCGCGACCAGATCGAGCAGGCCGTCGAGACGCGGTTCGGGGTTCGTCTCGCTGAACGCACCGCGCTTGCGCAATTCCGCGCGCAGCGCGAGCAGCGTGTAGAACATGACACCCACGCCCGCGATGCACTTGCTCGGAAACTCGCAGCCCGGCTGGTTCGGATTGACGATGGCGCGCGCGTCGGGGAGCGTGTCGCCGGGCAGGTGGTGGTCGGTTACGAGCACCTCGATGCCGAGCGCGTTGGCGGCTTCTACGCCTTCCACGCTGGCGATGCCGTTGTCTACCGTGATCAGGATGTCCGGCGGGCCGCCTTTGCGTTGCGCGGCAAGCGCGACGATCTCGGGCGTGAGGCCGTAGCCATACTCGAACCGATTCGGCACGAGATAGTCGATCTGCGCGCCGAACATGCGCAGGCCGCGCACGGCCACGGCGCAGGCGGTCGCGCCGTCGCAGTCGTAGTCGGCGACCACGAGCATGCGGCACTCCGCTTCGAGCGCGTCGGCGAGCAGCGTGGCGGCCTCATCGAGGCCCTTCATGCCCACAGGCGGGATGAGGCGCGCGAGGCCGGTTTCGATCTCGTCGGGCTGACAGACGCCGCGCGAGGCATAGAGGCGTGCGAGCACCGGATGCAGGCCGTGGCGCACGAGGGCTTCGGCGTCGGCGGGCGAGCAGGCGCGGGTGACGATTTGGGTCATGCGTGAGCGCGGAAAGAAGAATTCATTCGGGGATCATTCGATAAAGAGCGACGCGAACAGGCGGCGTCGCCAGAACTTGCGCAGATCGCCGCGCGTGATAGAGAGTGTGACCGAGCCGGCGTCGCCGCACAGCGTGAGGTCGAGCGCGGCGAGCGCGCCCGTTTGCAGCGCGGCGAGACCGGGCGCGAACCAGTCGCGCTCCAGTTGCGCGAACGCGGCGTTCCAGCGGCCCCAGTCCTGCTGGATGAAGGCTGCTGAAAACGGATCGAGTTCGACGAGCGTCGCTCCCGTGCCCGAACCGTTGTTGAGCGAAGCTGCGAGTGCTGCGAAGGTCGCGGGCGCGGCGCCTACTTCCGTCTTCGCGGCGAGTGCCAGGCCACGCGTGGCGGCTGCATCGGAGCAGACGCGCGCATACGGGCTCGTGACGGCGCGCATCTCGCCTTGCGCGTGGAACCAGATCGAATTGACAGACGGCAGACCGCGCGCCTCGCGCGCTTCGTTCACGGGATGTTCGAACCACGCCATCTGCACTTCGTTCTGCACCTTCATCCAGGCGCGCGAACGCTGGCCCGAATGGGCCTCGTGCGGCAGCCAGATCTCGATGTTGCGGCCGCTCGCACGCAAGGGCGAGGCGCCCGCGAGCGTACCGAACGCATCCGAGGAGAGATACCAGCGCTGCGGCGTCGGGGCTTCGACGCGCACGCCCAGTTCTTCGATCAGCGGGCGGGCGACGGTGTAGAGCGTGGCGGCGTCGGCGTCAGCGAGTTCCAGCGAGGCGGGGTCGATCAGCACCAGATGATCGTGCGCGATGCGCACGTGCACGGGCTGCACGCACGCCCACGTGGCGTCGCCGGGCGTCCCGCCGTCGGCGAGCAGCATGTAGGGCGCAAGTGGCGCTTCGTCGTCCGCGGCCTTCGCTGGCTTCACGTTGTTCGCGCTCGCGGGACCGAGCGCGCCGAACTGACGCGCAACCCAGCGCTCGTGGGGCAGCGTGCGCTGGAAGTCCTCGCCGATCACCTGCTCGCCGAGTGTCGCGCGCGCAACCAGTTTCGCGAGCGCCGGGTATTCGAGGCCCGCGAGCGCGGTGGACGCGGCCGCAGCGGAGGGTAAGGCAAAGGGGACGAGGAGATGGAGTCGGTCGGCGGGCATGATGGTGCGCATTGTACTTCGGCGCTGTACACGCCGGGCGGCCCTCGGGCGTGCCGCGACGGCCCCGGATTGCCCCGTTATGCTCGTGCAACGGCACTTGTGGACGAAATGTGGCTCGAAGGAGAGGGCGGGCCTGCGGGCTGGGCACTTCCCACGCGCGAAAGTTCGTGGGAACGCCGCCGAAAGTCTGCCGAATGTCCGTGGAGGGTCGCCAGTGTGGCAAACTTCGCGGTTGATCGCCGCCCGACCCGGCACGATATTTCCGGGGCGTCCCGCGCACTGGCCCCAGGGTCAATACGGCGCCGGAACGCAACGAAGACGCAAAAAGGATTCGCTTGAAACTTCCCTACGAATGGCAGATAGGCTGGCGCTACACCCGCGCCGGCAAACGCACGACCGGTAACGGGTTCATCTCGTTCATCGCGCTCATTTCGATGTCGGGCATCGCGCTCGGCGTCGCGGCGCTGATCGTCGTGCTCTCGGTGATGAACGGTTTCCAGCGCGACGTCCGCGACCGCATGCTCTCCGTGCTCGCGCACATCGAGATCTTTTCGCCCACGGGCACGATGCCCGACTGGCAGCTCACCGCGAAGGAAGCGAAGACCAATCCCGAAGTCATTGGCGCGGCGCCTTACGTGGACGCTCAGGCGCTGCTCACGCGCGGTGACAGCGTGAACGGCGTCGCGCTGCGCGGCATCGAGCCTTCCGAAGAGCCGCAGGTTTCGGACATCGGCAAGGAGATGAAGGCGGGCAGCTTGAACGACCTCACGCCCGGCAGCTTCGGAATCGTGCTCGGCGCGGATCTCGCCGTGAACCTCGGCGTGACGGTGGGCGACAAGGTCACGCTCGTCGCGCCCGAGGGCTCGATCACGCCGGCCGGCATGCTGCCGCGCCTGAAGCAGTTCACGGTGATGGGCGTGTTCGAGTCGGGTCACTACGAGTACGACAGCACGCTCGCGCTCACCAACATCCGCGACGCGGAAGTGCTCTATCGCCTCGGTGCGCCAAGCGGCGTGCGCCTGCGTCTGAAGGACATGCAGCGCGCGCCGGCGGTGGCGCGCCAGCTCGTGCATACGCTCTCGGGCGACCTCTATATCCGCGACTGGACGCAGCAGAACAAGACCTGGTTCTCGGCGGTGCAGATCGAAAAACGCATGATGTTCATCATTCTCACGCTCATCATCGCGGTCGCGGCGTTCAATCTCGTTTCGTCTCTGGTCATGACCGTCACCAACAAGCAGGCCGATATCGCGATTCTGCGCACGCTCGGCGCGCAGCCGGGCTCGATCATGAAGATCTTCGTCGTGCAGGGCGTGACGATCGGCTTCGTGGGCACCGGCATCGGCATTGCGCTCGGTTGTCTGATCGCATGGAGCATTCCATGGAGCGTGCCGGCGATCGAACATCTGCTCGGCATCCAGTTCCTGCCGCCTTCGGTGTATTTCATCAGCGAGCTGCCTTCGGAGCTCGTGCCTTCCGACGTGATGCGCATCGGCGCGATTGCGTTCGTGTTGTCCGCGCTCGCCACGCTCTATCCGAGCTGGCGCGCGGCCAAGGTTCGTCCCGCGGAGGCGCTGCGCTATGAATGACCGTCAATCGCTTATCGCCGCGGCTGGCGACTATCCGTACGTGCTCGAAGCGCATGGCGTGTCGAAGGTGTTCGGCCAGGGGCCGCTCGCCGTGCAGGTGCTGCACGACACCGATCTGAAGGTGAGGCGCGGCGAAAAGCTCGCCGTGGTGGGCGCGTCGGGCTCGGGCAAGAGCACGCTGCTGCACGTGCTGGGCGGACTCGATGAGCCGGGCGCGGGCAAGGTCTCGGTGCTCGGCAAGCCGTTCACCGAGCTTTCCGAGCGCGAGCGCAACGAGCTGCGCAATCGCGCGCTCGGGTTCGTCTATCAGTTCCACCATCTGCTGCCCGAGTTTTCGGCGCTCGACAACGTGGCGATGCCGCTGCGCATTCGCCGCATGACGCAGGAAGCCGCGCGCGCCGAGGCGATGCAGATCCTGGAACGCGTGGGCCTCTCGCATCGCGCGCGCAACCGGCCGGGCGAGCTTTCGGGCGGTGAGCGCCAGCGCGTGGCGATCGCGCGCGCGCTCGTCACGAAGCCCGCATGCGTGCTCGCCGACGAGCCCACAGGCAACCTCGACGGCGCGACGGCGGATACCGTCTTCAACCTGATGCTCGAACTCTCCGACCAGTTCGATACGAGCTTCGTGATCGTCACGCACGATCCCGAGCTTGCGGCGCGCTGCGACCGCATCGTGCGTTTGCGCGACGGCATGCTGCGCGAAGAGCCGGTCGTGCCGGTCTGAGCTTCCAGCGAGCGAGCGCCATGTGGATCGACACGCACTGCCATCTCGATGCCGCCGAGTTCGATGGCGACCGCGACGCGGTCGCGTCGGCGGCGCAAGCGGTGGGCGTGTCGCGCATCGTGATCCCGGCAGTCGCCCGCGAGAACTTCGAAGTCGTGCGCACGCTCGCGCACCGCACCCAGGGCGCGGTCTACGCGCTCGGCATTCATCCGCTTTATACGCCGCAGGCGCGCGACGAAGACCTTGAAGCGTTGCGCGGCGAGATCGAGGCGAGTCTCGATGATCCGCGCTTCGTCGGCATTGGCGAGATCGGGCTCGATTACTTCGTGCCGGGCCTCGACGAGGCGCGTCAGCAGCACTTCTACGACGCCCAGCTGCGCCTTGCGCGCGAGTTCGGCTTGCCGGCGATCTGCCATGTGCGTAAGTCGCAGGATCAGGTGCTCAAGGGGCTGCGCCGCAACGGCGTGAAAAGCGGGATCGCGCATGCGTTCAACGGCAGCTTTCAGCAGGCGCGCGCGTTCATCGATCAAGGGATGCATCTCGGTTTCGGCGGCAATTTGACGTTCGAGCGCGCGCTGCAGATTCGCAGGCTCGCGCAGCAGTTGCCGCTCGAGGCAATCGTCATGGAAACCGACGCGCCCGATATCTCACCAGCCTGGCTTTATCGCGCGCGCAACACGCCCGACCAGGTGCCGCGCATTGGCACCGTGCTTGCCGGCTTGCGCGGCTTGAGTCCCGAGGAACTTGCACTTGGCACGACGGCTAACGCGGCGGCAGCGCTGCCGCGGCTCGCGCTTTCGTCTGCATAATCGTTTCCAGAGTGGCGTGCGCGGCGCGCGTTCACCGCGGCGCGATCGCCGCGGTCGGTGCGTTCGGCCCCCTCGTTGCGAGGAGGCAGGATGCGGGTGATATGGTGCGGTTTTGCGCTGGGCGTGATTGCCTTGCAGCGGCAGGTTGCGTTACCGGGGAGGGGCGCGTGGGTCGGGCTCGTTCTGGCAATCTTGCTTGCGGCCGGGTGGGCGCTGTGGGCGCTCGGCGCCACTGCGCCGGCGGATGAATCCCGAGTGTCTGGCTTTTTGGGCGAGCGACGATGGCGCACTGCGAGCGGCTGGGCGGCGGTGTGGCTTGCGGCGGGATGCGCGGGCTTTGGCTACGCGGCCTGGCGTGCCGAATTGCGGCTTGCACAGGTGCTTCCCGCTGCCTGGCAGACGCGCGATCTCTACGTCACCGGCTATATCGCCAGCTTGCCTTCTTACGGCGCAAACGGTGCGAGCTTTCTCTTTCGCGTTGAATCCTGGGAGGCGAACAAAGAAGCCCACAAAGCCACCACACGGCTGCCGCAATTGATCCAGTTGTCCTGGGTAGCGCGCGAAGCGCCGCTGCCGCCGCTCGTGCCCGGCGCGCGCTGGCGACTTGCCTTGCGGCTAAAACGAGCGCACGGCAATGGCAACTTCGGTCTGCGCGACATGGAAGCCGCGCTGCTCGCGCGCGGCGTGCGCGCAACCGGCTATGTGAGCGATCTGGAGCATGCGGTGCGTCTGCACGTCGACGCCTCGGGCATCGGCGTGCGCATCGAGCTCGCGCGCGCTGCGCTGCGTGCGCGCATCGACGCGGTGCTCGGCGATGCGCCGCATCGCGGCATCGTCATCGCGCTTGCGACCGGCGCGCAGGACGCGGTCAGCGACGCGGACTGGCGTCTCATGCGCAATACGGGCACGAGCCATCTGGTGGCGATTTCCGGGCTGCATCTCGCGTTCGTTGCGGGGCTCGCGGGATGGGGCGCGGGTGCATTGTGGAGGCGCGCGCGCTGGCGCGGTATCGAGGCGCCGCTCTTCGTGCCCGCGCAGAAGGTTGCCGTTGCGGGCGCGTTGCTCGCGGCGGGCATCTATGCCGCGCTCGCCGGCTTCAATGTGCCGGTGCAGCGCGCGCTCTGGATGCTGGCGGTCGCGGCGCTCGCGCTATTCGCCGGGCGCGAGGTCGCGCGCTCGCATGTGCTGGCGTGGGCGCTCGGGCTTGTACTGCTGCGCGATCCGTGGGCTGTGACGGCCGCCGGCTTCTGGCTCTCGTTTTGCGCGGTCGGGGCGATCCTCTTCGCGGCAAGCGGCGTGCCGCGCTTGCACAGGGACGCGCCACAGCCCTTGTCTGCCGACGACGCCGATCCGATGCGCGACCGAGCTGAGCCGACCGCAGAGCCGACTGCACGCGACGGTTGGCTTCGGCGTCTCGCCGCCATGGCTTTTCCGCCAGGCGGCTGGCGTGAGGGAATGCGGCGCATTGCCTCGCGCCTCGGCGATAGTGCTCGCGTGCAATGGGCCGTGACGCTGGCGCTCGCGCCGCTCACGGCCTGCTGGTTCGCGCAAATACCGCTAATCGGACCGTTCGCCAACGCGTTTGCGATTCCCTGGGTGAGCATGCTCGTCACGCCACTGGTCATTGGGAGCGCGGCGCTACCCGCGCCGATCGATGCGTTCGCGCTGCGTGCAGCGCATACCTGCCTCGACGGGTTGGCCGAGGCGCTAGGCGCCCTCGAAGGCCTGCCGTGGGCGGTTCTACGATTGCCGCAACCCGGCGGGTGGCCGCTCGCTTGCGCGGCCGTGGGCGTCGCCTGGTGTCTTGCGCCACGCGGCTGGCCGCTGCGCTGGCTCGCGCCGTTCACGTGGCTGCCGCTGCTGGTGCCCGCGCCCACGGGGCCGCCGCCGGGCGCTTTCCGGCTCACGGCGCTCGACATCGGGCAGGGCACGTCGGTGCTGATCGAAACCGCCCGTCACCGCCTGCTTTTCGACGCAGGCCCCGGGCCCGAATCGACGCAGGCGGGCGAGCGGATCGTCGTGCCGTATCTGCAGGCGCACGGCATAGGGCGCCTCGACGCGCTGATGATCAGCCACGACGATTCCGATCATTCTGGCGGCGCGCAAGCCGTGCTCGATGCCGTTGAGGTGAGGGAATTCGTGGCTGGCATCCTGCCCGCGCATCCGCTGTGGGCGAGCGCGCGCGCAAAGGGCGCGCAGACCGTGCAGTGCGCCGCCGGCCAGCGCTGGCGGTGGGACGGCGTCGACTTCGAGGTGCTGTGGCCCGACCCCGGGCCGCTGGCGGGCAAACCCAACGCGCATTGCTGCGTCCTCCGGGTGACAACGGCGGTGAGCGCCGCGCGCGAAACACAAGCGGGCCCGGTTTCCGCGCTGATCGCCGCCGACATCGAAGCGGGCGTCGAGCGCACGCTCGTCGCGCGCGACCCCGTGCGCTTGCGCGCACAGGTGCTCGTTGTGCCGCACCACGGCAGCCGAACCTCGTCGACTGAACCGTTCCTCGATTCTGTCTGGCCGCTCGTCGCGATATTTCAGGTAGGCTATCTGAACCGCTTTCATCACCCGTATCCGGGCGTCTACGCGCGCTACGCGGCGCGCCACATCGTGCTCGCGCGTAGCGACGCGGACGGCGCCGCGCGCGTCGAGGCAAAACCTGGCGCACTCACCGTCGAGCGCTTTCGCGATACACAGCGGCGCTACTGGATGGACCCGCCAACGCAGGACTGACGCGCCGGGCGACAGAAGTATGGACGCAAGCGTGAACGACGAAAGAGATCAACAAAATAGAGAGACAAGCCGCCCTTGAAAAACGTCATCCATTTCTCGCACGCGAACGGCTTTCCGGCCTCGACGTATCGCACGTTCTTCGCCGAACTCGGCGACAACTACGAACTGCGCTACATCGAGCGCATCGGGCACGATGCGCGCTTTCCCGTCACGCGTGACTGGCCGCATCTCGTCGAACAACTGCTCGACGACATTGGTCGCACCTACGAGGAGCCCGTATGGCTCGTAGGCCATTCGCTCGGCGGCTATCTCTCGCTGATGGCCGCGCTGAAAAAGCCGCAGTGGGTCAAAGGCGTCGTGATGCTCGATTCGCCGGTGATCGCGGGCTGGCGCAGCAGCATGCTGCGGGTTTCGCAGTGGACTGGCCTCGACGAACGTCTTTCACCGGCCGCCGCCACGCGCACGCGCCGCACGAACTGGGCGAGCCGCGACGAGGCCTGGCGACATTTTCATTCGAAGGCGGCGTTCGCGCGCTGGGACGAGCGTGTGCTGTCCGACTATGTCGACTTCGGCATTCCTCAGACCTCGGTGGACGGTGGTCGCATGCTCGCCTTCGACCGCCAAACCGAATACATGATCTATCGTACGCTGCCGCACACGCTCGGCGCGAGGCTCGTGCACGGGTCGCCCGTGCCGGTGAGCTTCGTCGCGGGCACGCAGTCGCGTGAAGTCCGCCAGGTCGGGCTTGCGGCAACACGGCGCATTGCGGGCGAGCGGTTCGAATGGATCGAGGGCAGTCATCTGTATCCCATGGAGCGTCCGATCGAGACCGCGCGCGCGGTGCAGCGCATGCTTTACGCCATGGAAAACGGAGCCTGAGCGCACGCTTGCCGGCGCTGTTGCTTGCGGGGCAGGGCAGAGCGCAAGCCGACGCGTCGCGCATCGTTTCTGCTCGCTCAAAATTCAGGGTTAGCCCTTGCTTTCAGGTATAATCCGTTTTTCCCGCGAGCATCCAGCGATGACCAAATATGTTTTCGTCACCGGCGGCGTAGTTTCCTCCCTTGGCAAGGGTATTGCCGCCGCCTCCCTCGCCGCGATCCTCGAATCGCGCGGTCTGAAAGTCACCCTCCTCAAGCTCGATCCCTACATCAACGTCGACCCCGGCACGATGAGCCCGTTTCAACACGGCGAAGTGTTCGTGACGGAAGACGGAGCGGAAACCGACCTCGACCTCGGCCACTATGAGCGCTTCATCTCCACGAAGATGCGCAAGGCCAACAACTTCACCACGGGCCAGATCTACGAATCGGTGATCCGCAAGGAACGCCGCGGCGACTATCTGGGCAAGACCGTGCAGGTCATTCCGCACATCACGAACGAAATCCAGGCATTCATCGAACGCGGCGCCGCATCGGCGACGTGCGGCGAGCCGGATGTCGCGATCGTTGAAGTAGGCGGCACAGTAGGCGACATCGAATCGCTGCCGTTCCTCGAGGCCGCGCGTCAGATGAGCCTGCGCCTTGGCCGCAACAGCGCATGCTTCGTGCATCTCACGCTGGTGCCGTTCATCGCCACGGCGGGCGAACTGAAGACCAAGCCCACGCAGCATAGCGTGCAGAAGCTGCGTGAAATCGGTATCTATCCGAACGTGCTCCTGTGCCGTGCCGACCGTCGCATTCCCGACGACGAGCGCTCGAAGATCTCGATGTTCTCGAACGTGCCCGAAGACGCCGTGATTTCGGTGTGGGACGCGGACAGCATCTACAAGATTCCGCAGATGCTGCACGATCAGGGTCTCGACTCGATCGTCTGCGACGAACTGAAGCTCTCCGCCAAGCCCGCCGATCTGTCGATCTGGTCGGAAATGGTCGAAAAGCTCGAGCATCCGAAGCACGAAGTCACGATCGGCATGGTCGGCAAGTACGTCGACCTGACCGAGTCGTACAAGTCGCTCATCGAGGCGCTGCGTCATGCGTCGATCAAGACGTCGGCGAAGGTGAACATCGAGTACATCGACTCCGAGCAGATCGACGAAGAGGGTGTCGAGAGCCTCAAGCATCTCGACGCGATCCTCGTGCCGGGCGGCTTCGGCCGTCGCGGTACCGAAGGCAAGATCAAGGCCATTCAATACGCTCGCGAAGCGAAGGTGCCGTACCTCGGCATCTGCCTCGGCATGCAGCTCGCCGTGATCGAATTCGCACGCGACGTGGTGGGTCTGAAGCACGCGAACAGCACGGAATTCGATCCGGATACGCCGGACCGCGTCGTTGCGCTCATCACCGAATGGGCCGACCGCGAAGGCAAGGTCGAAAAGCGCACCGAAGATTCGGACCTCGGCGGCACCATGCGCCTCGGTTCGCAGCGTTGCCCGATCAAGCCCGGCACGCTCGCATCCGAAATCTATGGCAAGGACGTGAACGAGCGTCACCGTCACCGTTATGAAGTCAATAACGGCTACGTGCCCAAGCTCGAGGCCAGCGGCCTTATCATCAGCGCCCGTACTCCCAGCGAAGATCTGCCGGAAATGATGGAACTGCCGCGCGACATGCACCCGTGGTTCGTCGGCGTTCAGTTCCACCCGGAATTCACGTCCACGCCGCGTGACGGCCATCCGCTCTTCAAGGCGTATGTCGAAGCGGCAGTCGCGCACCATGAGGCGCGCGCCGAGGAGAAAGCATGAATCTGTGCGGTTTCGAGGTTGGTCTCGACAAGCCGTTCTTCCTGATCGCAGGCACCTGTGTCGTCGAATCTGAACAGATGACGATCGACACGGCGGGCCGCCTGAAGGAAATCACGTCTAAGCTCGGCATTCCGTTCATCTACAAGTCGTCTTACGACAAGGCCAATCGTTCGAGCGGCAAGTCGTTTCGCGGCCTCGGGATGGACGAGGGCCTGCGCATCCTCTCCGAAGTGAAGCGCCAGCTCGGTCTGCCCGTGCTGACCGACGTGCACTCGGAAGAGGAGATCGGGCCCGTGGCGTCGGTCGTGGACGTGCTGCAAACGCCCGCGTTCCTGTGCCGCCAGACCGACTTCATCCACGCATGCGCGCGCTCGGGCAAGCCTGTCAATATCAAGAAAGGCCAGTTCCTCGCGCCGCACGACATGAAGAATGTGATCGACAAGGCACGCGAAGCCGCGCGTGAGGCGGGTCTTTCCGAAGACCGCTTCTTCGCCTGCGAGCGCGGTGTTTCGTTCGGTTACAACAACCTCGTCTCGGACATGCGCTCGCTCGCGATCATGCGCGAGACCGGTGCGCCAGTCGTGATGGATGTGACCCACTCGGTGCAGTTGCCGGGCGGACAGGGCACGAGCTCGGGCGGTCAGCGCGAATTCGTGCCGGTGCTCGCGCGCGCGGCCGTGGCCACGGGCGTAGCGGGGCTCTTCATGGAGACCCATCCGAACCCCGCCGAAGCGAAGTCCGACGGTCCGAACGCCGTGCCGCTGAACCGCATGGCCGACCTGCTCGAAACCCTCGTGACGCTCGACCAGGCGGTCAAGCGCACGCCGTTCCTCGAGAACGACTTCAGCTGATCCGAGATTTACGTAGTACGGCGCACCGCTTCGATTGCATGGGCGGTGCGATGGAGGAGCAGCGCGGCGCAGTACCGCGCGCATAGCAAATGTCATCTAACGACATCATGCTGTGCGCAGTGCAGCCAGCACCGCGCTCGATGTACAAGGCAGCGTGGCAGCGCAACGGTCATTGGAACGTGACCGTTGCGCTGCGGCAAGTTGAACCTGGCGAGCACGCAGCCTGTCCCATGTGACGGTGTGCCCCGAACGAGCATAGAAACTGTGCCTCGCGGGCCGATGCAGCAGACGGCGCAGCTCGCGCAAGAATTACTGTCATTTCCTGAGGAAACCATGAGTGCAATCGTAGATATCATCGGTCGCGAGATCCTGGATTCGCGCGGCAATCCCACCGTCGAATGCGACGTGCTGCTCGAATCGGGCACGATGGGCCGCGCAGCGGTGCCGTCGGGCGCGTCGACCGGTTCGCGCGAAGCGATCGAACTGCGCGACGGCGAAGCCGGCCGCTACAACGGCAAGGGCGTGCTGAAGGCTGTCGAGCACATCAACACCGAAATCTCCGAGGCGATCATGGGCCTCGACGCGTCAGAACAAGCCTTCCTCGACAAGACCCTGCTCGAGCTCGACGGCACCGACAACAAGTCGCGTCTCGGCGCAAACGCCATGCTGGCCGTGTCGATGGCCGTCGCGAAGGCTGCTGCTGAAGAAGCCGGCCTGCCGCTGTACCGCTACTTCGGCGGTTCGGGCGCGATGCAACTGCCCGTCCCGATGATGAACATCGTCAACGGCGGCGCGCACGCGAACAACAGCCTCGACATTCAGGAATTCATGATTGTGCCGGTGAGCCAGCCGACCTTCCGTGAAGCGCTGCGTTGCGGCGCGGAAGTGTTCCACGCGCTCAAGAAGATCCTCTCGGATCGCGGCATGAGCACGGCGGTGGGCGACGAAGGCGGCTTCGCACCGAACTTCGGCAGCAACGACGAATGCCTCTCGACCATCCTGCAAGCCATCGAAAAGGCTGGCTACCGCGCCGGTGAAGACGTGCTGCTCGCGCTCGACTGCGCGGCGAGCGAGTTCTACCACGACGGCAAGTACCAGCTCGCGGGCGAAGGCCTGCAACTGTCGTCGGCCGAGTTTGCCGACTACCTGGCAACGCTTGCCGACAAGTTCCCGATCGTCTCGATCGAAGACGGCATGCATGAAAGCGACTGGGCCGGCTGGAAGCTGCTGACCGACAAGCTCGGCAAGAAGGTCCAACTCGTGGGCGACGACCTGTTCGTCACCAACACGCGCATCCTGAAGGAAGGCATCGACAAGGGTATCGCCAACTCGATCCTCATCAAGATCAACCAGATCGGCACGCTGACGGAAACCTTCGCAGCGATCGAAATGGCCAAGCGCGCGGGCTACACGGCCGTGATCTCGCACCGTTCGGGCGAAACCGAAGACTCCACGATCGCTGACATCGCTGTCGGCCTGAACGCGGGTCAGATCAAGACCGGTTCGCTCTCGCGTAGCGATCGCATCTCGAAGTACAACCAGTTGCTGCGCATCGAGGAAGATCTCGGTGATATCGCCAGCTACCCGGGCAAGTCGGCGTTCTATAACCTGCGTTAAGCGGAACCTGCGCCGGCAGCAGCCTTGCTGTCACCCTTCGTCATCTCTCTCCGCCGCCCTGCGTATAGCGCAGGGCGGCGTGTATTTATCCGGCACCTTTCATGCGGCTTGTCACTGTCGTTCTGATCATCCTGCTCGTGCTGATCCAGTATCCGCTCTGGTGGGGCCATGGTGGCTGGCTGCGTGTGCACGAACTGCAACAACAGCTCGCGCAGCAGCAAAAGCAGAACGACGACGAGAAACTGCGCAACGAACGCATTGCGGGCGAAGTGCAGGATCTGCAGAACGGCACGGCTGCTGTCGAAGAGCGCGCGCGCTACGAAATGGGCATGGTGAAGGACAGCGAGGTGTTCGTGCAGTTCGTCTCGCCGAACCAGACGCCGCCGGTTACGCCGAACGGTTCGTCGAATACTTCGACGCGCGGCGAGATGTCGGCGGCGCCGGTCAGGGTGGTGCCGAACCCCGTTTCGCGTGTCCCTGAGAAGAAGCACGGGCACGGGAAGGAAGCGAAGAAGGCGGGCTAATCGCGCCGCATGTGCTGGGCAGCGTGGCAAGCAAAAAGGCGCGGCATCGAGCCGCGCCTTTTTTCGTTTACTCGTTCGCGTTGGGAAACCGTGTGATTACCAGCCCCAACCCGGATAACCGTAGCCAATACCCGTGCCCCAGCCGTGGCCCCAACCGCCACTGTAGTAGCTGCCGTAGACCGTGACGGGTGGCGCGTAGGCGTGTGACCAGGCTTGTGCGGCAGCTTCCGCGGCCATGGCGTTGTCTTGTTCGGCGAGTACCTGGCGGTCGATCGCGTCGTAGCGCGCTTTTTCGTCAGGCGTGAGCACTGGCGCGGTCGCGGGAAGGCCTGACTGCGCCGCGGGCAGTCGGCTGTAGATCGGCGATGGGCCGGGCGGGTCCATCATGCAGCCGCCCGTCGACGCAACGGTTGCGCCGAGTGTCGCGAGTACGAGTAATGCGCTCACGCGCGTCATGCGGTCGCGCAACGGAAGTGCGAAGCGTTTGTTCTTGATCATGCTTCTCTCCATCTATCGGACGCCTAAATAATTTGAGATGACGGCGGGTCCGCGTTTCGATTCGGTTCCCGCGCCTGTCTACCCGCCTCTGTAGAGGGTGGCGGCGCAACACGCGTTGCGCCGCATAGGCGTTATCGACTCAGTGCGCCCTGGTGCGCTTCAGTTCACCTTAATGGCGACGCTCCGCAGCGGGGCTCACGCTTTCTGAGAGCCCCGTCACGGCAAAAAGTTGCGCGACGTCCACCGGGTCGAACTCATAGCGCTGATTGCAGTAGTCGCAATGAATCTCGACATGACCGCGTTCCTCGATCACGCCGTCGACTTCCTCGCGGCCCAGCATCTTGAGCATCGCGCCCACCTTCTCGCGCGAGCACGAGCACTGGAAGCGCGGCGCAAGCGGTTCGAAGTGACGCACGTTCTCCTGCCAGAAGAGGCGGCGAAACACTGTCTCGCCGTCCTCCTTGAGCATTTCGTCGCGTGTGAGCGTGCCGCCGAGCGTGCAGACACGCTCCCAGGTATCGAGGTCGTGCTCGCCCTGATGCGGCACGATGCCGCCGTCGCCCGGCAGTTTCTGGAGCAGCATGCCGACCGCGCGGTCGTCGTTCGCGGCGAGCCACAGGCGCGAGTCGAGCTGTTCCGAGTGATGCATGTAATGCTCGAGCACGGAGGCGATCGACTTGAGCGGGCCGTCTTCGCCGTTCAGCGGCACGATGCCCTGATAGGGCTGCTGGCCCGGCTGCTTTTTCGCGGGATCGAGCGTGATCACGCAGCGGCCCTGGCCGTCCGGATTCACGAGGTCGGCGAACGTGAGTTCTTCGCCGAGCGGCAGGGCGTTTTCGCCCGTGAAGTCTTCGCCGAGGCGCGCGGTGGCGCGCATCGTCAGATCCGAGCCGCACTGGACGACCAGCATCTTCACGGGGCCGTCGCCGAAGATCTGCATGATCAGCGTGCCGTCGAACTTGAGATTCGCCGAAAGCAGCGCGCACGCCGCCATCATCTCGCCGAGCACGGTGCGCACCGGCGTCGGATACTGGCGGCGCTTGAGCACTTCCTGCCACGTGTTGCTCAGCGAGACGATCTCGCCGCGCACCGGGGCGGCGCTGAACATGAATTTTTGCAACTGGTCGTTCACAATCTTTTCCTTCGTTTGAATCGGGGCGGCGCGGTCCGCGCCGCACACGGCGAGAGCGTGCCGCTCTCAGCCGATGCGCACGAGCTGCGCCTTGAAATATTCGCGGCGCTGCGCGTAGACATCCGCGTTGCGCTTGAGGCCGGCGATGTCGGCCTCGGTGAGCTCACGCACGACTTTGGCCGGCGCGCCGAGAATCAGCGAGTTGTCGGGGAACACCTTGCCTTCCGTGACCACCGCACCCGCGCCAACCAGACAGTTGCGGCCGATTACCGCGCCATTCAAGACCACGGCCTGAATGCCGATGAGCGCGCCTTCCTTCACGGTGCAGCCATGCAGCATGGCCTGATGGCCCACCGTCACGTTCGCTTCGAGCGTGAGCGGGTAGCCGGGGTCCGTGTGGAGCACCGCGCCTTCCTGAACGTTACTGCGCCGGCCGACGGTGATCGGCTCGTTGTCGCCGCGCAGCGTCGCGCCAAACCAGACGCTCGAGTCTTCGGCCAGTTCGACCTTGCCGATGACGGTTGCGTTGTCCGCGACGAACACGCTTTCGTGAATGGTCGGTGCGGCTTCGCCAAGCTTGTAGATGGCCACGGTGTCGAGTCTCCTGATATTGGGGGCTGCTGCCGGTTCGCTGGCGCCGCGCGATGGATGCGGACGACGCGAGGCAGGTGAATCGCGTATTGTAAACGGTTGCGCGCGCGCACCGCTTGGGGCAAGTTTGGGCGGCTTCGCGCGAAGCTTGTGTGCTCCACGCTTTTCGGTCCCTGTTTCTTCTGCCGATGAAATCCGTTTTCTCCGCCGCCAACGCGAACACCAGCGCTGACGTCCCGACTCCTTCAGATGCCGCGTCCACCTGCTGGCGCGTCGCGGTGCTCGACGCGTTGCGCGAATGTGACCCAGTCGCCAAGGCCGACGCGGTACGCGCGCTGCATGCGCAAAGTCAGGCCCAGGCCAGCGCGCCCCGCTGGGAGCCGCAACTCGGCATTCCGACGCCGGCCGGCTTGCCCGGCCGGCCCGCCGACCCGCCGCTCGTCGAACCGCGCGAACTGCAACGCCGCAGCATGAGCACGCCGCAGGGCCGGGTGGTGCTGCTGCACGCGCTGGCCCACATCGAATTCAACGCGATCAATCTCGCACTCGACGCGGTGTGGCGCTTCCCCGCCATGCCCGACGCCTTCTACGCCGACTGGCTCAAGGTCGCGGCGGAAGAGGCGTATCACTTCTCCCTGCTGCGCGCGCGCCTCGCCGACTATGGTCACGTGTACGGCGACTTCCCCGCGCACAACGGCCTGTGGGAGATGTGCGAGCGCACGAGCGCCGACGTGCTCGCGCGCATGGCGCTCGTGCCGCGCGTGCTGGAAGCGCGCGGGCTCGATGCCTCGCCGCCCATTCGCGCGCGCCTGAAGCAGGCCGGCGACGACGAATCGGCCGCGATCCTCGACATCATCCTGCGCGACGAAGTGGGGCACGTGCGCATCGGCAACCATTGGTTCCGTTACCTGTGCGAGTCGCGCGGTCTCGACCCGCACGCGGCGTGGCTCGCGCTCGCCGAGCAGTACCACGCGCCGCGCATGCGCGGGCCGTTCAACTTCGAAGCGCGCCGCTCGGCGGGCTTCGACGAGGCCGAGCTGGATACGCTGGCGGCACAGGACGCGACGGATCAGGCCGCCGCGAAGAAGTCGACGGAACGTCACTCGAACGAATGAACCGCCGCAGGCGCCCATCGCCTATATAATCGAACGACCATTCTTTTTGTTGCGGCAGTGCAAATGAATCAATCCCGTTCTGAATTCGTCGATGTCAATGGCATCCGGCTGCATGTGCGCCGCTGGGGTGCAGAGGGCGCGCCTGTGCTTTTCATGCTGCACGGCTGGATGGACGTGGCGGCGTCATTCCAGTTCGTCGTCGATGCGCTCGATGCACGCGGCGGCGACTGGCAAGTGATCGCGCCCGACCTGCGCGGCTTCGGTCTCTCAGACTGGCCCGTCGCGCAGGGGCAGGGCAGCAACTACTGGTTCCCCGACTACCTTGCCGATCTCGATGCACTGCTCGCGCACTACGCGCCCGAGGGCCAGGTGGATCTCGTCGGGCACAGCCTCGGTGCGAACATCGTGTGCCTCTATGCGGGCGTGCGGCCCGAGCGCGTGCGGCGCGTGGTCGATCTGGAAGGCTTCGGCCTGCCGGCGCCGTCACCCAAACAGGCGCCGGGTCGCATCCGCGAGTGGCTCGACGAGGTCCGTACGCCGCCGCAATTGCGCACCTACGCATCGCTCGACGAGGTGGCCGCGCGGCTCGTGAAGACGAACCCGCGGCTGATCGCACCGCGCGCACGCTTTCTCGCGGAGCACTGGTCGAAGCCGGACGGCGAAGGCGGCTACGTGCTGCTCGGCGATCCAGCGCACAAGATGCGCGGGCCGCTGTTGTACCAGCTCGACGAGGTAATGGCGATCTGGTCGCAGGTGAGCGCGCGGGTGCTGCACGTCGAAGCGGCCGGCTCTGAAACGCTCGCGCGGATCGCGGGGGCGGTCCCCATCGACGAATTCAAGAAGCGCTTCGAGGCGTTTCCCGACTGGCGCGAACGGATCGTCGACGGGGCGGGGCACATGGTGCACCACGACCAGCCCGAAGAGGTCGCGCGCCTGATCGAGGCTTTCTGCGCCTGAGCGCCTGGCACATCGAGCGTTCGTTCGGGCGGCGACGACGTTCCAGTCGCCGCCCGACGACTTCACTGCGTTGCAGTAAAATGAGCGTTCATCCTTTGCCCACATCCAATGAACGCCGATCTCCACTGTCACTCCACTGTCTCCGACGGCCAACTGGCCCCCGCTGCCGTTGCGCAGCTGGCGAAAGCGGGTGGCGTGAACCTGTGGGCGCTCACCGACCATGACGTGCTCGGCGGCCAGCACGAAGCGCGCAAGGCGGCCGAAGCGCTCGGCATACGCTATTTGAGCGGCGTCGAGATTTCGGTGACCTGGGCGTCGCGCACGGTGCACATCGTTGGTTTGCATGTCGATACGGAGTGCGCGGCGCTCGTCGATGGACTCGCGCGCACGCGCGACGGCCGTGCGGCGCGCGCCGAAGCGATTGGCGAGCGGCTCGATGAACTCGGCATTCCCGACGCGTACGAAGGCGCGCTCCAGTTTGTCTCGAATCCCGATTTGATCTCGCGTACCCACTTCGCGCGCTTTCTCGTCGAAAGCGGCCGTGCGCAGAACACCCAGGACGCGTTTTCGCGCTGGCTCGGTGACGGCAAGCCCGGGTACATCGCGCACCGCTGGGCGAAGCTCGCCGACGCCGTATCGTGGATCAAGGCGGCCGGCGGCGAGGCGATCATCGCGCATCCGGGCCGCTATGCTTACACCCAGCTCGAATTCGACACGCTCTTCGGCGAATTCATCGATCTGGGCGGCAAGGCCATCGAAGTCGTCACCGGCAGCCATACGCCCGACCAGTACGGCGAGTACGCGGCCGTTGCGAGGCGCTTCGGTTTCGAAGCGTCGCGCGGTTCGGACTTTCATGCACCCGGGCCCGATGCGATCGAGCCGGGTACGCTGCCGCCGTTGCCTTCCGATCTCAAGCCTGTTTGGGAGCGATGGCTGTAGGCGGCGCACGGCGCGTGGCCCGCTAACTGCATCCCTGTGCTGCAAGGCGGTTCTGCCAGACATTTCGCGCCGATCAATCCCGCTTTGTCGTCGCTTTGTGGTACTACGTGCAGTCGCCTGCCGTTTTCGCGCACCGTCCCGCTGTTTTTCATCGCCATTCGTCAGCTGATTACTGCCATGTCCCAGTTCTTTCGGCTTCACCCAGAAAACCCGCAGCCGCGCCTCGTGAAGCAGGCGGTGGAGATCATCCGCGACGGCGGTGTGATCGCGCTGCCCACTGACTCGAGCTACGCGCTCGCCGCCCGCATCGACGACAAGCAGGCGGCCGAGCGTTTGCGCCGCATCCGCGGGCTCGACGAAAAGGCGTTGCTCTCGCTGATGGTGCGGGACCTGTCCGAACTCGCGAACTTCGCCATGGTGGACAACCGTCAGTACCGGCTCATCAAGTCGGTGACGCCGGGGCCGTACGTATTCGTGCTGGTCGCGACGAAGGAAGTGCCGCGGCGTCTGTCGCATCCGTCGCGCAAGACGATCGGCCTGCGCGTGCCCGGGCATCCGATTCCGCTTGCAATTCTCGAAGAACTGGGCGAGCCGCTGCTTGCCACTACGCTGATCCTGCCGCCCGACACCGCGCCGCTCAACGACCCCGAAGAGATTCGCGAGCGCCTCGAAAAACAGGTCGATCTCGTGATCGACGGCGGGGCGTGTCCCTGCGAGCCGTCCACTGTGATCGATCTCACGGGTGAAGAACCCGTGCTCGTGCGGCCGGGGCGCGGCGCGCTGGCGCCGTTCGGCATCGAAGAGGAAGAGGCGTGAAGAAAGTTGCGCGGCGTGAACGCGGCCAGAGCGCATTGACGCATTGATACAATAGCCCGCCATGGAATCCAATCTGATTCAGACGATCGTCGTCTACGCCTTGCCGGTCATCTTCGCGATCACGCTGCACGAAGCGGCGCACGGTTACGTCGCGCGCATGCTCGGCGACAACACCGCGTACGTGCTCGGTCGCGTCTCGTTCAATCCGATGCGCCACATCGATCCGATCGGCACAATCGCGATGCCGCTCGTGCTGTATTTCCTGACGAATGGCGCGTTCGTGTTCGGTTACGCGAAGCCCGTGCCGATCGCCTTCAGCAATCTGCGCAATCCGCGCTGGGGCACGCTGTGGGTCGCGGCGGCCGGGCCGCTGTGCAACTTCGTGCAGGCCATCGTATGGGGCGTGTTCGGCGTGGGTCTCGCGGTGCTCGGCGTGGACGAGCCGTTCTTCACGCGCATGGCCGCCGCAGGTGTGGGCGTGAATCTCGTGCTTGGCGTGCTCAACCTCTTTCCGCTGCCGCCGCTCGACGGCGGCCGCGTGCTCGGGGCGCTTTTGCCCACGCGCGCGAGCATTGCGCTCGCCCGTATCGAGCCTTATGGTTTCATCATCGTGATGGGGTTGCTCGTGAGTGGCATCTTCACGCGATTCTGGCTGCGCCCGCTCGTAAGTCTAGGTTACGACGCGGTCACTGCCATCCTTACCCCTCTTGTGTCGCTCTTTTCATAACATCATGTTCCCAGACCGTATCTTCTCCGGCATGCGGCCCACCGGGTCGCTGCACCTCGGCCACTATCACGGCGTGCTGAAAAACTGGGTGCGCTTGCAGTCCGAGTATCCGTGCTTCTTCTGCGTGGTCGACTGGCATGCGCTCACCACGCACTATGAAACGCCGGATGTCATCGAGAAGAACGTCTGGGACGTACTGATCGACTGGCTCGCCTCGGGCATCGACCCGAACCAGGCCACGCTCTTCATCCAGAGCCGCGTGCCCGAGCACGCCGAACTCGCACTGTTGCTCGGCATGAGCACGCCGCTGTCCTGGCTCGAGCGCGTGCCGACCTACAAGGAACAGATCGAGAAGCTGCGGGACAAGGACCTCGGTACCTACGGCTTCCTCGGCTACCCGGTGCTCATGGCCGCCGACATCCTGCTGTACCGCGCGTCGCTCGTGCCGGTGGGCGAGGACCAGGTGCCGCACGTCGAAATGGCGCGCGAAATGGCGCGCCGCTTCAACTACATGTACGGTCGCGAGCCGGGCTTCGAAGAGAAGGCCAACGAAGCGGCAAAGAAGTTGGGCGGCAAGCGCTCGAAGCTCTACCACGAGCTGCGCAACGCCTATCAGCAGGAAGGCAACGAAGAGGCGCTCGAACAAGCCCGCGCGATGCTTTCGGAGTCACAAAGCCTCTCGATGAGCGATCGCGAGCGTCTCTTCGGCTACCTCGAAGGCTCGCGCAAGATCATCCTGCCGGAGCCGCAGGTGCTGCTCACGGAAGCTTCGCGCATGCCGGGCCTCGACGGCCAGAAGATGTCGAAGTCGTACGGCAACACCATCGGCCTGCGCGAAGACGCCGAATCGATCACGAAGAAGGTCCGGACCATGCCGACCGACCCTGCACGCGTGCGCCGTACCGATCCGGGCGATCCGGACAAGTGCCCGGTGTGGCAGCTGCACCAGGTCTACACGGACGAGCAGACGCATGACTGGGTGCAGAAGGGTTGCCGTACGGCTGGCATCGGTTGCCTGGAGTGCAAGCAGCCGGTGATCGAAGGCATTCTGCGCGAGCAGCAGCCTATGCTCGAGCGTGCGCAGAAGTACATGGACGACCCGTCGCTGCTGCGTGCGATCGTCGCGGACGGCTGCGACAAGGCGCGCAAGTTCGCCAACGAGACGATGCGCGACGTGCGCGAGGCCATGGGCCTCTCGTACACCTGATCGAGCTGATGACGTCGACGCCTGCAGCCGGTTCGCCGGCCCACGGGCTTTCCGAGCCTTCGCGCTGGGTGCGCCGCTGGGCGCACCTCATCGCACCCGGTGGCGACGTGCTCGACGTGGCCTGCGGCGCGGGCCGGCACACGCGATGGCTCGCGAGTCGCGGTCACCCGGTCATGGCGCTCGATCGCGACGCCGCCGCGCTCGCCACGCTGCATGATGTGGCGGGCGTCGCGACATTAGAGTGCGACCTCGAAGGCGCGCCCTGGCCGCTCGCGGCGGATGCCCGCTTTGCCGCCGTGGTTGTCACGAACTACCTCCACCGCCCGCTGATGGCCCGTCTCCTTGAGGCGCTGGCGCCCGGCGGCGTGCTGATCTACGAAACCTTCGCGCAGGGCAACGAAACGGTCGGCAAGCCATCGAACCCCGCTTTCCTGCTCGCTCCGGGCGAGTTGCTGGCGGTCTGTATGCCCGCGCTGCGGGTAATCGCCTATCAGGACGGTTTTCTTTCGCAGCCGCGTGAGGCGTATATTCAGCGCATCTGCGCAGTGCGGGAAAAAACGACCTCAGTGTCCCCCGAAAGAGCCGGTAATGTACCTGAGAACCAGGGCCTACCCGTAACGCGTTACGATCTGACCGGCTAATCCGCTACAATCGCGGTTTAACCGACTCATTTTTCTGGCGTTTCATGGCTAACGGCACTCAGGACGGCATTACGCTGCAAGGCAGCATTCCCGCGATCGTCACCCCCATGCACGAGGACGGCAGTCTCGACCTGCCGGCATTCCGCAAACTGATCGACTGGCACGTGCAAGAGGGGACGGATGGCCTCGTCGTCGTCGGTACGAGCGGGGAGTCCGCCACGCTTGACGTCGAAGAGCACATCCTGATGATCAGGACGGCGGTCGAGCACGCCGCTGGCCGTATGCCGATCATCGCGGGCGCCGGCGGCAATTCCACCGCCGAAGCCATCGAACTCACGAAGCACGCAAAGGAAGTCGGCGCTCAGGCGTCGCTCCAGGTCGTGCCCTATTACAACAAGCCGACTCAAGAAGGCATGTACCGTCACTTCGCGAAGATCGCGGAGGACGTGGACCTGCCGGTCATTCTCTACAATGTGCCGGGCCGTACGGTCGCGGACATGGCGAACGAGACCATCCTGCGTCTGGCCGAAGTGCCGGGCATCATCGCGGTGAAGGAAGCGACGGGTAACATCGACCGCGCAGCGCACCTCATCAAGCATGCGCCGAACGGCTTCAAGATTTTCAGCGGCGACGATCCCACGGCGATCGCGCTGATGCTGCTCGGCGGCCACGGCAATATTTCGGTGACCGCGAACGTTGCACCGCGCCAGATGAGCGACCTGTGCAAGGCCGCGCTTGCCGGCGACGTGAAGACGGCGCGCACGATCCACATGAAGCTGTTGTCGCTTCACAAGAACCTGTTCATCGAATCGAATCCGATTCCGGTGAAGTGGGCGCTGCAGGAACTCGGCCGCATCGAAGGCGGCATCCGACTGCCGCTCACGCCGCTCGACGCGCGCTACCACGACGTAGTGCGCGCCGCGCTGCGCGAAGCCGGCCTGACTGGCTGATTCGATCAGCCAGTCGCCGATTTTTCAACCGACGCCGCCACGGCCCAACCGCCCAATCACTGAAAGACCTCGGACCGACCTCGGATCTACCGTCTCGCAGAGCAAGGCTTAGCGTTCCCGTATCACGAAGGCCCACATGAAACGTTCCGCTTTTTCCCTCCACGCAACCCGCATGGCGGTGCTGGCGCTTGCCTTTGGCTCGCTCGCAGGCTGCGAGTCGCTGAACGACATGTTCGCGTCCGATCGCGTCAACTACAAGGACACGCCGACCGCGCCGCCGCTGAATGTGCCGCAGGATCTGTCGTCGGCGCCGAACGACCAGAAGTACGTCGCGCCGCCGCCCACGGTCACGCTTGGCGGCGCCGCTCAGCGCACGGTCACGCCGGCCGGCAACGCCACGCTCGGCGTGCCGGATGCGCAGGATCCGTTCGGCATGCACGTGGAGCGCGACGGCGACCGCCGCTGGCTCGTGGTGGACGGCCGTTCGCCGGACGACGTCTGGCCGCAGTTGCAGGAGTTCTGGACGGAAAATGGCTTCACGCTGACGACCGACTCGCCGTCCACGGGCATCATGACGACCGACTGGGCGGAAAACCGCGCCAACATTCCGGACGACTGGTTCCGCCGCACGATCGGCCGCGTGATCGACTTCGCGTACTCGTCGGGCACGCGCGACCGCTTCCGCGTGCTGGTTTCGCGCGGCCCGGACGGTCAAACCGATATTTCCGTCACGCATAACGCGATGGAAGAAGTGCTGACGGGACAGGACAAGACGGGGTCGAAGTGGGTGGAGCGCCCGCGCGACCCGGCGCTCGAAGCCGCGTTCCTCGCGAAGATCATGCAGAAGTTCGGCCTGACCGACGCGCAGTCCAAGCAACTGCTGACCGATGCGCGTCCGTCGACGGCGGGCGTCAAGATCGCCGCCGGTCCTGACGGCACGACGCTCGATCTGCCCGAAGCGTTCGACACCGCGTGGCTGCGTGTGGGCCTGGCGCTCGACCGCACGAACTTCACGGTCGATAACCGCGACCGCGAGAAGGGTCTCTACTTCGTGCGTTACGCCGACTCGATGCAGGAACTCAAGGGCGACGGGTTGTTGGGCAAGCTTTTCTACAATCCGAAGAAGGCCTCGAAGGATCAAGGGCCGGAATACGTCGTGGCGGTTCGCTCGACGGGCAATTCGACCCAGGTTGCCGTGGTCGACCAGACCGGCCGCATCGACACCTCGTCGGACGCGCAACGTATCGTCTCCGCGCTCCACGCGCAGCTGAACTGACGTGCGCTGATATGCGATTTGCGAGCCTCGGCAGCGGCAGCGAGGGCAACGCACTGGTCGTAGAAGCAGGCAGCGGCACGACGCCCACGCGCGTGCTGCTCGACTGCGGATTCTCAGCGAAGGAAGTCGAGCGGCGCCTCGCCCGCGCGGGGCTGGCCGCCGATTCGCTCACCGCGATTCTCATCACCCACGAACACTCCGACCATATCGGCAGCGCGCTCACGCTTGCGCGCCGCTGGTCGATTCCGCTTTACATGAGTTGGGGCACGGCGCAGGCCGTGGGCGCCGACGATGCCGCAGGCGTCGAACTCAATGTGTTGTGGGGCGACGAAACGGTCGAAATCGGCGAACTCGGTGTGTTGCCCTACACGGTGCCGCACGACGCCCGCGAGCCGCTGCAGTTCGTGTTCAGCGACGGCGCGAGCCGGCTAGGCGTGCTGACCGACGTTGGGGAATCGACGTCGCATATCAGCAGCGTGCTGAGCGGTTGCGACGCACTCGTGCTCGAATGCAACCACGACCTCGAGATGCTTGCGACGAGCCGCTATCCGGCCTCGCTCAAGGCGCGTATCGGCGGGTCGCATGGTCATCTGAACAACGAGGCGGCCGGCAGCATCCTCGCCGGGCTCGATCGCGCGAAGCTGCGGCATTTGATCGCCGCGCACCTGAGCCAGCAGAACAACACACCCGAACTCGCGCGGGCGGCGATGGCCGCGGTTCTCGGAAACGCCTCGACGGAAATTGGGGTCGCTTCGCAAGCCGAGGGTTTTGACTGGATTGCGCTCTAGGTTCCGCGTGGCCGCCCGACAGCTAACGAATAGACGAAAAAAAGCCCATGACGTGAGTCATGGGCTTTTTGCCTGGTGGGGCCGGGGTCTGTCGATCCGGCCCACCAAGGTTTGATTGCGCTTTAGTTGCGATTGCCGCCGAAGATGCCGAGGATGGCGAGCAGATTTGTGAACACGTTATACAGGTCCAGATAGATCGCAAGCGTCGCCGAAATGTAGTTCGTCTCGCCGCCGTTCACGACGCGCTGCACGTCGAACAGCATGTAGGCCGAGAAGATCGCGATGGCGAGCACCGAAACCGTGAGCATCAGCGCGGGCAGTTGCAGGAACATGTTCGCGACGCCGGCCAGCAGGATCACGATCACGCCCATGAAGAGCCACTTGCCGAGGCCCGAGAAGTCGCGCTTGCTGACCGTGGCAATGGTGGCCATGGCGGTGAAAATGATGCCGGTGCCCCCGAATGCGAGCATGATGAGCTGCGGGCCGTTCGAGAAGCCGAGGATGAACGACAGCAGACGCGAGAGCATCAGGCCCATGAAGAACGTGAAGCCGAGCAGCACCACCACGCCTACCGAGCTATTTTTGGTGCGCTCGATGGCGAACATGAAGCCGAAGGCGATCGCGAAGAATGCGAGCAGGCTCATGGCCGGGCTGGTGGCCGCAAAAAGCGAGAAGCCGGTCGCGACGCCCACCCACGCGCCGAGCACCGTCGGCACCATCGACAGCGCGAGCAGCCAATAGGTGTTGCGCAGTACGCGGTTGCGGGTCTCCGCCGAGGTGACGCTGCCGCCGCGGCCGAAGTTATAGGGATACTCGTTCATGCTTTCTCCTTGCGTGAGACGCGTGGGTGAGGGCGTGCAGGTGCGCGGTCCGCTCCCCCATAAGATAAGTGTGCCGACCCAGAGTTTCAACGGGTTGCCACACAGTTTCCGTTATCTTTGTACAGCGTATGCCGCCAATCTTAAGCCTTTCTGAAAGGTACGGCAGCGCGGTGTTTGTGCCTGACTTGTGCCCGGTTCGCGCTCATTTGCGCCGGTTTGCCGGGCTATGAGGGTTCAATCGCAATCATACATGGGAACATGCTACAATTGCGGATTCATTTGAATCTGTAACCTCTTAATTTTTTGGAGCTTTTATGGCGATCGAACGCACCCTGTCGATTATCAAGCCGGACGCAGTGGCAAAGAATGTGATCGGCCAGATCTACAGCCGCTTCGAAAACGCTGGTCTGAAGATCATTGCCGCTCGCATGGTTCACCTCTCGCGCGCTGACGCCGAGAAGTTCTATGCTGTTCACGCAGCGCGTCCCTTCTTCAAGGACCTCGTGGACTTCATGGTCTCGGGCCCGGTGATGGTGCAAGCGCTGGAAGGCGAGAACGCCATCCTGAAGAACCGCGAACTGATGGGTGCAACTGACCCGAAGAAGGCCGACAAGGGCACGATCCGCGCCGACTTCGCCGACAGCATCGACGCGAACGCCGTGCACGGCTCGGACGCCGCTGAAACGGCTGCCGTGGAAATCGCGTTCTTCTTCCCGCAAGTCAACGTCTACTCGCGCTAAGTACAGCGCGAGCAGATTGCAGTAGTAGCATAGGGTCGCGAACGGCGATGACGCTCACCGTCCAGTTCCCGATGCCGCGCAAGTGCGCAGGCAGCTGGGCGATACGGGCGGTGAGCGCGCTCTCGCACTGAAATGGCAGGATTCGACATGACGAGCAGTTCCACCGTCAACCTTCTCGATCTCGACGCCCAAGGGCTGGTCGCCTATTGCGAGAGCTTGGGCGAGAAGCCGTTTCGCGCCAAACAGCTTCAGCGCTGGATCCATCAATACAACGCCGCCGACTTCGACGGTATGACGGATCTCGCCAAATCGCTGCGCGAGAAGCTCAAAGGGCGCGCCACCATCGGCATGCCCGACATCATCAGCGACAACGTTTCCTCCGACGGCACGCGCAAATGGCTCGTGGACGTCGGCAACGGCAACGCGGTCGAAACTGTGTTCATCCCCGAAGACAACCGTGGCACGCTGTGCGTGTCCTCGCAGGCGGGATGCGCAGTCAATTGCCGGTTCTGTTCAACCGGCAAGCAAGGTTTTTCACGCAATCTCACCACCGCCGAGATCATCGGCCAGCTGCGCATGGCGGAGTTCGCCTTGCGTGCCTCGCTACTCGGTGAGGCAGGCGGGCGGGCGACCGGCGGTGACGGCAAGGGCGAACGCGTCATCACGAACGTGGTGATGATGGGCATGGGCGAGCCGCTTCTGAACTACGACGCGGTCGTGCCAGCCATGCGCCTGATGCTCGACGACAACGCCTACGGCCTGTCGCGCCGGCGTGTCACGCTGTCCACCTCGGGCGTCGTGCCGATGATGGATCGTCTCGGGGCCGAGCTCCCCGTGGCGCTCGCCGTCTCCTTGCATGCACCGAACGACACACTGCGCGACGAACTCGTGCCGCTCAACCGCAAGTACCCACTGCGTGAGTTGATGGCGGCTTGCCAGCGTTACCTGGAAGTCGCGCCGCGCGACTTCATCACGTTCGAGTACTGCATGCTCGACGGCGTCAACGACACCGAAAAGCACGCGCGAGAATTGCTCGCCGTTACGCGGGACGTGCCGTGCAAGTTCAATCTGATCCCGTTTAATCCGTTCCCCGAGTCGGGCTTGCTGCGCTCGAAATCGGACCAGATCAAGCGCTTCGCGCAGATCCTGATGGATGCGGGCGTCGTCACGACCGTGCGCAAGACGCGCGGCGACGACATCGACGCGGCCTGCGGCCAGCTCGCCGGCGAAGTGAAGGACCGCACGCGCCTTGCTGAGCGTATGGGCCGGAGCACGGGCAAGATCATCGAAGTACGGCCGGTTCAGCACTGAGTCGGCATGAGGAGGGCCCACGGCGGCGTGCGGGGGAAACGCGCGGTCGTAGGCAGTAGTAAAAGAAACGTTGCAGAAGCGATCGGAAGCGGCACACTTGCCGCGCATTTTGTTATAAACGGTCTGCGAATCGGGTAGAGGCGGGGCGCGACGCGCCCCACCGGTTCCAGTATTGAAAAGAATCGACGCAAGGACTTTGGGATGAGCGAGCCGCAGCACCCTTTCGGGACAGACGGAACTGACAGCAACGCAGGTCGTTCGGCGCCGGGCGCGACGCCCTCGCCGGTGCAGGCAGTGCCCGACACGCTGGCCGCGGCCGGCGCGCGTCTTGCGCAGCTGCGCGAGGCCAAGGGTTGGGCGATCGAAGATGTCTCGGCGCGCCTGAAAGTAGCGGTATCGAAGCTGCGCGAACTCGAAGCAGGCGACATCAGCCATCTGCCGGACACGACGTTCGCGTTGGGCGTGGTGCGCGCCTACGCGAAGCTGCTCGGCGCCGATCCGGCGCCGTTCACGCAGGCGCTGCGCCGCGAGCGCGGCATTGCGCAGCCGGATCTGTCGATGCCCGCTTCGGCAGGCTCCGATCTGCCGCGCGGCCGCGTGTCGCTCTCGCTCGGCGGCAGTGGTGCGCGCGCGCCGCGCCGCCGCGCCTCGTGGCTGTGGGGCGTGGCGATCATCGTGGTCGCGGTGCTCGCACTTTCCATGTGGCACACGAACAGCGGCGAATCGTCGGCGTGGTTTGCTCGCCTGAAGGCGATGGCAAACGGCGCCAGCGTGCAACCGGGCGCGTCGTCGCCCACGGTGACGCAGGGCGTTGCGACCGGTAGCGCAGGTGCTTCGACCGTCGAGGGCGCTGACCAGTCCGCTACCCCGCAAGCCGGCGACGCAAACGACGCGGGCGACAACGCCAATGCCGCGCCCGATCAAGGTGCGGCGGCGAGCGCACCGCAAGCGGCGCCACAGGCTGCGCAACCGGCACCTCAAGCGACACAGCCCGCGACACAGCCGGCAACGCAGCCCGCACCCCAGGCCGCGAAGCCCGCCGCTGCAAGCGCAGCGCCGGCTGCTGCCGTTGCCAACGCGGCAAGCGCTGCGCGCGCCCAGGCGGCGAGCGTACCGGCCGCCGCGGCAGCCCAGAACGCGGCCGCCGACAATGGCGCGGACACCTCGACGTTTGCGATTCGCGTGACGCAGGACACCTGGGTCAACGTGCGCCAGAAGGATGGCAAGGAAGTTTTCTCGGGCATGATTCACGGCAGCGACGCGCGTGAGATCACCGGCACCGAGCCGCTCAAGGTCACAGTGGGCAACAAGGCCGGCATCGAGTCGATGACCATCGACGGCCAACCGGTCGACACGTCGAAGTACGCGTCGGCGCGCGGCAACGTTGCGCGCTTCGTGCTGCCCTGATCAAGACATGGCATGCGTCGCGGCCGGGCAAGTCTCATTGCCGGCCGCGACGCTTTTTCAATTCACGCAGTGCCGTCGCCGACTAATCGGCGAAAAGCGCGCGTGAGGCGTAAATGGGTTTTTCGATGCAAAGCGAAACGCAATCCTCGACCAGCAACAGTCAGATCTGCTCGACCGAGCCGGTCCTCGGCGGCCACGCGCCGCGCCGCAAGTCGCACGCCGTGCATGTGCGCTGGGGCGGCCAGCTGGTGACGATCGGCGGCGACGCGCCGGTGCGCGTGCAGTCGATGACCAACACCGACACCGCGGATCCCATCGGCACCGCGATCCAGATCAAGGAACTCGCGCAGGCGGGCTCGGAACTCGTGCGTATCACGGTCAACACGCCGGAAGCCGCGGCGGCCGTGCCTCATATCCGCGAGCAGCTCGACCGCATGGGCGTGATGGTGCCGCTCGTCGGCGACTTCCACTACAACGGCCACCTGCTGCTGCGCGACTATCCCGCTTGCGCGGAGTCGCTCTCGAAGTACCGTATCAACCCGGGCAACGTGGGCCAGGGCGCGAAGCGCGACACGCAGTACGCGCAGATGATCGAAGCGGCCATCAAGTACGACAAGCCGGTGCGTATCGGCGTGAACTGGGGCAGCCTCGACCAGGACCTGCTCGCGCGCATGATGGACGAGAACGGCGCGCGCAAGGAACCGTGGGAAGCGCAAAGCGTCATGTACGAAGCGCTCATTCAGTCTGCCATCGGCTCGGCGGAACGCGCAGTCGAACTCGGCCTTGGCCGCGACAAGATCATCCTCTCGTGCAAGGTGAGCGGCGTGCAGGACCTGATCGCCGTCTACCAGGAACTCGCCCAGCGCTGTGACTTCGCGCTGCACCTGGGGCTCACGGAAGCGGGCATGGGCTCGAAGGGCATCGTCGCTTCGACGGCGGCGCTTTCCGTGCTGCTCCAGCAGGGTATTGGCGACACGATCCGCATCTCGCTGACGCCGGAACCGGGCGGCGCGCGCACGGGCGAAGTCGTGGTCGGCCAGGAGATCCTGCAGACCATGGGCCTGCGCTCGTTCACGCCGATGGTCATCGCTTGCCCCGGCTGCGGCCGCACGACCAGCACGCTGTTCCAGGAACTGGCTTCGCAGATCCAGAGCTATCTGCGTGCGCAGATGCCGCTTTGGCGCGACGAGTATCCTGGCGTCGAGACGATGAACGTCGCCGTGATGGGCTGCATCGTGAACGGCCCGGGTGAGTCGAAGCACGCGAACATCGGCATCAGTCTGCCGGGCTCCGGCGAGAACCCCGCGGCCCCGGTCTTTATCGACGGCGAGAAGGTGAAGACGCTGCGCGGCGAGCGCATCGCCGAAGAATTCCAGCAGATCGTGAGCGACTACGTCGCGCGCAAGTACGGCAAGGCCGAAGCGACGCAGTGAGCCAGGCGGTCGATCCGCTTGTAGTTCGCTTGCAGTCTCGATACGCACAACCGAATAAAGCCAATACGCAACGCAATGACTGAACAAAAGCGCAAGCCCGAAAAGCTCACGGGCGTGAAGGGCATGAACGACATCCTGCCGCAGGAGGCAGGGCTGTGGGAATTCTTCGAAACCACGGTGAAATCGCTGCTTCGTTCGTACGGCTATCAAAATATCCGCACGCCGATCGTCGAGCATACGCAGCTCTTTACGCGCGGCATCGGCGAAGTGACCGACATCGTCGAGAAAGAGATGTACAGCTTCACCGACGCGCTCAACGGCGAGAACCTCACGCTGCGCCCGGAAGGCACGGCCGCGGCCGTGCGTGCGTCGATCGAGCACAACATGCTCTACGACGGTCCGAAGCGCCTGTGGTATATCGGCCCGATGTTCCGTCACGAGCGTCCGCAGCGCGGCCGCTATCGCCAGTTCCATCAGGTGGGCGTCGAGGCGCTCGGTTTCGCGGGCCCCGATGCGGACGCAGAAATCATCCTGATGTGCCAGCGCCTCTGGGACGATCTCGGCCTCACCGGCATCAAGCTCGAGATCAACTCGCTCGGCGTGGCCGAAGAGCGTGCGGCGCATCGCGTCGAGCTCATCAAGTATCTTGAGCAGCACGTCGATCTGCTTGACGAAGACGGCAAGCGCCGTCTCTACACGAACCCGTTGCGTGTGCTCGACACGAAGAATCCCGCGCTGCAGGAGATCGCGGACAAGGCGCCGAAGCTGATCGACTTCCTCGGCGAGGATTCGCGCGCGCACTTCGATGGGCTGCAGCGCATTCTCAAGTCGAACAACATTCCGTTCAAGATCAACCCGCGGCTCGTGCGCGGTCTCGATTACTACAATCTGACCGTGTTCGAGTGGGTGACCGACAAGCTCGGCGCGCAGGGTACGGTCGCGGCGGGCGGCCGTTACGATCCGTTGATCGAGCAACTGGGCGGCAAGCCGACGGCAGCGTGCGGCTGGGCCATGGGCATCGAGCGCATTCTCGAATTGCTCAAGGAGGAAGACCTCGTGCCGGAAGAAGAAGGTTGCGATGTCTACGTTGTCCACCAGGGCGACGCCGCTCGCGAGAAGGCGTTCATCGTGGCAGAGCGTCTGCGCGACACGGGCCTCGACGTTATTTTGCATTGCAGTGCCGACGGTCAGAACGCTAGCTTCAAGTCGCAGATGAAGCGTGCGGATGCGAGCGGCGCGGCTTTTGCCGTGGTGCTCGGCGAGGACGAAGTGGCCAAGGGCGAGGCCGGTGTGAAGGCGCTGCGCGGCACCGCCGCAGAGGCCCGCAGCGAGCAACAAACGGTAGCGCTTGAGGACTTGACCGAATATCTGATCAATGCGATGGTTGCATCCGCCGAAGACGGCGACGATTAATGGGGCCGCCCCACGGGGGTTGCCCAGTTCGCTGCGCATTCGAAAACAGGCTTCAGAATAAACGAGGAATCGCTACGCGATGAGTTACCACGACGAACAGGAATCGATCGAGAGCTTCAAGGCATGGTGGGGGCAGTGGGGTAACGCCGCTACGTGGGTCGTGCTGATCGTTCTGCTCGCGCTCGCTGCGTGGAACGGCTGGAACTTCTGGCAGCGCCGCCAGGCGGCCGAAGCCGCTGTGCTGTATGACCAGGTGCAGCAGGCCGCGAACAGCAGCGACAAGGCCATGCTCACGCGCGTGGCGTCCGATATGGAAGATCGCTTCGGCGGCACGGCGTACGCGCAGATGACGGCGCTTGGCGTGGCCAAGGCACTCTATATGTCGGGTGACACCGCGGGCGCGAAAGCGCAGCTGCAATGGGCCTCCGACCACGCGAAGGACGACGAATTTCGCCAGGTCGCAAAGCTGCGTCTCGCTTCGCTCCTGCTCGACGAAAAGGCCTACGATCAGGGCCTCGCGCTGATTCCGCAACCCGATTCGGGTCCGTTCAAGGGCATTGTGGCCGACGGTCGCGGCGATCTGCTGGCTGCGGCCGGCAAGCGCGACGACGCGCGCGCGGCCTACAAACTGGCCCTCGACAGCCTGCCGAAGAGCGACGCTTCCGAGCGCCAGCTGATCCAGTTCAAGCTGGATGCGCTCGGCGGTTAAGTTGCCGGCCGAGTTGCGAAGCGTGCCCCGCGTGCGCGCAGCATTGCGAAACCATTCAAACCAACTTCATTCATGCGTCGTTCACCGATGAATCTGCTGAAACGAACCGTTGTGCCCGTCGCTCTCGCGATGACCGTCCTGGCTCTCGCAGCCTGCTCATCGACGAAAGACGTGCGCCGCGTGCCGGTGCCGCTGACCGAATTCAAGCCGGCGCTGGATGTCCAGCAGGTGTGGACGTCGAGTGTCGGCAAGGCCGGCCGCTATCTGTTCGCGCCGGTCGCCGTGGGCGACGCCGTCTACGCAGCGGGCGAGAATGGCTCTGTCGCGAAGATCGACGCCGCTTCGGGCAAGGACATCTGGCGCACCAAGCTCAAGGACGACCTCTCGGCGGGCGTGGGTAGCGACGGTAATCTCACGGCTGTCGGCGGCCTGAAGGGCGATGTCTACGTGCTCGACTCGAACGGCAAGCTCTCGTGGCAGGCCAAGGCGCCGGGCGAGATCATCTCGCCGCCGCTCGTCGGCAACGGCCTCGTGATCGTGCGCACAATCGATGGGCAGATCGTCGCGTTCAACGGCCAGACGGGCGAGCAGAAGTGGATCTACCGCAACCGCGCCGTGCCGCTGAATCTGCGCGTGTCGGCGGGCATGACGTTCGCGGGCGACCAGGCCGTGCTGGCCGGCTTCCCGGGTGGCTCGTTCGCGGCGATCAACCTGCAAAGCGGCGACGCCTTCTGGGAAACGCCGGTCTCGTACCCGAAGGGCGTGACCGAAGTCGAGCGCATCAATGACGTTAGCGGTCCGCCCACGCTGGTAGGCGCTACGACCTGCGCGGTCACGTTCCAGGGTCAGCTTGGCTGCTTCGATGCCAATTCGGGGCGTCCGATGTGGCAAAAGGCGTTCTCGAGCACGAGCGGTATCGCTCAGGATGAATCCACGGTAGTGGGCGGCGACGACTGGTCGGTCGTGAAGGCGTTCAGCGTTTCGACGGGCGAGCCGACCTGGACGAACGAGAAACTCAAGAGCCGCGACGTGAGCGTGCCCGCATTGCTGGGCCATGCGGTCGTGCTCGGCGACTATCAGGGCTACGTGCATTTCCTCTCGCTCGACGACGGCAGCTTCGTCTCGCGCGTGAAGACCGACGGCAGCCCGATCACGGCCGCGCCGGTGCTCGCGGGCAACACGCTGGTCGTGCAGACGAAGGACGGCGACCTGTACGGTCTGCGTCCGCATTAAGCTGCGTCGGCTGCGGCGGCTCCTTCAGGACGCGCCGCAGATGCGCATCATGCCGGCCCGCGCGGCCGGTGTACAAGGCAAGCACGCGCACTGTAGGCAAAAGTAGTTGGTGGCGCCTCACGTGCGGCGCTCTGATGCATGCAGATGCACAAGGCGCCGGAGCCGGCAGGTTCCGATGCCTCACCCGCGGGCCGGCTCAAGCCGGCCATGCGCATTTTAGGACGGTGGCGCGCACGACCCCGCCGTTCACCGTTACCGCCGCCTGGCGGTTGCGCGGCGTCCAGCCCCGGTCGCGTTGCGCTTTCGGCTGCGGGCCGCGGCCCGGCTCGTGAATTTCGTGATAATTTGCAACTGATGCAGCCCCGCAGGCGCAGGGTTTGCCGCGCAGCGCGCCGGATTCTCCGGCGCTGCGCATTACTGTAGAAAAGATCAGATGAAACCCGTAATCGCCCTCGTCGGGCGCCCCAATGTGGGGAAATCCACGCTGTTCAACCGGCTCACGCGTTCGCGCGATGCGCTGGTTGCCGACCTGCCTGGCCTCACGCGCGACCGTCACTACGGTGAAGGGCGCACGGGCGATCGCCCGTATCTCGTGGTCGACACCGGCGGCTTCGAGCCGGTGGCCAAGGACGGCATCCTGCACGAGATGGCGCGCCAGACGCGCCAGGCTGTGGAGGAGTCCGATATCGTCGTGTTCATTTGCGA
Source organism: Paraburkholderia hiiakae (assembly GCF_904848665.1). GTDB lineage: Bacteria > Pseudomonadota > Gammaproteobacteria > Burkholderiales > Burkholderiaceae > Paraburkholderia > Paraburkholderia hiiakae. The sequence goes on along the minus strand of NZ_CAJHCQ010000008.1, from coordinate 258,676 downwards.
CGGCCGCAATGGTCTTGCGCCCCAGGACAAGCACATCGCCGATTACCTGCGCAAGACCGGCCGGCCGATCTTCCTCGTCGTGAACAAGGCCGAGGGCATGAAGTACAGCGCGGTTGCTGCCGACTTCTATGAACTCGGTCTCGGCGACCCGCGCGCGATTTCCGCGGCGCACGGCGACGGCGTGACGGAAATGATCAACGAGGCGCTTGAAAAGGCGTACGCCGACCAGCCCGAGGAAAGCGAAGAGGACGCCGCGAAGCACGGCATCAAGATCGCGATCGTCGGCCGCCCGAACGTGGGCAAGTCGACGCTCGTCAATACGCTGATCGGCGAAGACCGCGTGATCGCGTTTGACATGCCGGGCACGACGCGCGATTCGATCTACGTGGATTTCGAGCGCAACGGCAAGAAGTACACGTTGATCGACACGGCAGGTCTGCGCCGCCGCGGCAAGGTGTTCGAAGCGATCGAGAAGTTCTCGGTGGTGAAGACGCTGCAGTCGATCGCCGACGCCAACGTGGTGATTTTGCTGCTCGATGCGCAGCAGGAAATCTCGGACCAGGACGCGCATATCGCGGGCTTTGTGGTGGAACAGGGCCGTGCGCTGGTGGTCGGCGTGAACAAGTGGGACGGTATGGACGACCACGCGCGCGATCGCACCAAGCACCACTTGCAGCGCAAGCTGAAGTTCCTCGACTTCGCGGAAATGCGCTTCATCTCGGCGACGGAGAAGTTCGGCATCGGACCGCTGATGCGCTCGGTGGACGACGCCTATGCCGCCGCCATGGCGAAGTTGCCCACGCCTAAACTCACGCGCGCGCTTATCGAAGCCGTGGAGTTCCAGCAGCCGCGCCGTCGCGGCCCGGTGCGTCCGAAGCTGCGCTATGCACACCAGGGGGGACAGAACCCGCCCATTATCGTTATTCACGGCAATGCACTCGACGCCGTAACGGAAACCTACAAGCGCTATCTGGAGAACCGCTTCCGGGAAACTTTCTCGCTTACCGGCACTCCATTGCGCATAGAGTTTCGCTCCTCGACGAATCCCTATACCGAGAAAAACTAGGCTGTTGCTGAATAGCGTTCGCTACCCCGCAAAGGCCGCCTGGCCGAACCGCCCGGAACCGCGCGGGGGAACGAGAATCAGCTATAGTGTAGCGATTGGTGGTGGATTTCTTTTTCTTCACCCCAATATAAGTTAAACCTGCAAAAAAATACGGAGTTTGCTATGAGCAACAAAGGGCAATTGTTACAAGACCCGTTTCTGAACGCGCTGCGCAAGGAGCACGTGCCTGTTTCGATCTATCTGGTCAACGGCATCAAGCTTCAAGGGAACATCGAATCTTTCGACCAGTACGTCGTGTTGCTCCGTAATACGGTTACGCAAATGGTTTACAAGCACGCCATCTCCACGGTGGTTCCGGCCCGCCCGGTGAACTTCCACCCGGATACGGAAGCGTCCTGACCCATGACGCGGTCGGTCCGGGGCGCCTCGCAGGCTGCTCTGGTCCGGCCGCTTTCATTTTGACATCCTCTAATTTGATCAACGCCGCACTCGTCGGCATCGACTTCGGCAAGACCGACTTCGAAGCCAGTCTCGAAGAACTCAGCCTGCTCGCCAAAAGCGCGGGCGCCACTCCCGCTGTCACGCTCACCGGGCGACGCTCCAGCCCCGACGCCGCCATGTTCATCGGCAGCGGCAAGGCCGAGGAACTGCGTCTCGCGTGTGAAGCGAACGACATCGAAATCGTCATCTTCAATCACGCGCTGTCGCCCGCCCAGCAACGGAACCTGGAGCGCGCGCTCAATCGTCGCGTGGTGGATCGCACGAGCCTCATCCTCGACATCTTCGCCCAGCGCGCACGCAGCCATGAAGGCAAGCTGCAGGTCGAACTCGCGCAGCTGCAATACCTCGCCACACGCCTCGTGCGCGCCTGGACTCACCTTGAGCGCCAGAAGGGCGGTATCGGCCTGCGCGGCCCAGGCGAAACACAGCTCGAAACCGACCGCCGGTTGATCGGTGAGCGCATCAAGATGTTGCAGGGCAAGCTTGCGAAACTGCGTCGCCAGCACGGCACGCAGCGGCGTCAGCGCGAGCGCAACCGCACGATGTCGGTGTCGCTCGTGGGCTACACGAATGCCGGGAAGTCCACGCTCTTCAATGCGCTCACGAAGGCGCAGGCCTACGCCGCCGACCAGCTGTTCGCGACGCTCGACACGACCTCGCGGCGCGTCTGGCTCGGTGACGAAGTGGGCCAGATCGTGCTGTCCGATACCGTGGGGTTCATCCGCGAACTGCCTCACCAGCTCGTCGCTGCGTTTCGCGCGACGCTGCAGGAAACGGTTCAGGCCGACCTGCTGCTGCACGTGGTGGATGCGTCGAGCGCCGTGCGCCTCGACCAGATCGACCAGGTGAATAAGGTGCTGCACGATATCGGCGCGGACACGATCCGCCAGGTGCTGGTCTTCAACAAGATCGACGCCGTGCCAGAACTGGCGGCCCGCGGCGGAACGGTCGAGCGTGATGAATATGGTAATATTTCGCGCGTCTTTTTGAGCGCACGCACGGGTGTCGGACTGGATGCGCTGCGCTCCGCCATCGCCGAAATCGCGACTGCCGAGCCGCTTGCCGATGCGTCGCAGTCCCTGGCCGCAGACCGGAGCGCGGTGCAGGAAGAACCTCGCTGGGAACCCGAACACGAGCGCTGAAGCGCGTCCGGCATTGTCTTGCACACAAGGCCGGCCCCGCGGCTCCGATGGAATCCGCACGCAATTGACCCGCTGTCTACTCTGGTGAACGAACACAGGTGAACGATTACAACAAGCGGACTGGCTGGCAGCGCGCACGCGCCATTTTCTCGCTGAACGACCCGCGTTGGGGTCGAGGCGACGGCAATGGCCAGCGTTCTGACGACGGGCGGCGCCCGCCGGGCAATAACGGCAACAAGGGTGGCAACGGCGACAAGGGCGATGGTCCGCCGGATCTCGACGAAATGTGGCGCGACTTCAACCGCCGCGTGTCCGCTTTCTTCGGCCGCAAGGGCAAGGGTCCGGGCGGCTTCGGGCCGCGCCCGGACAATGGCCATGGCGCGCGTATCGGCGTGGGCATCGTGCTCGGCGTGCTCATTGCGATCTACGTGGGAAGCGGTGTGTTCGTCGTTCAGGAAGGGCAGGCCGGCGTCGTGCTGCAGTTCGGCCAGTATCGCCACACGGTGGGTCAGGGCGTGCACTGGCGCATGCCGTATCCGTTCCAGACGCATGAAATCGTCAATGTCGGCCAGATCCGCACCGTCGAGATCGGTCGCAGTAACCTTGTGCGTCCTGCAAATGTGAAGGACGCCGCGGTTATCACGCACGACGGCGACATACTCAACGTGCGCTTTACCGTGCAGTACCAGGTCAAGCAGCCAACCGACTACCTGTTCCGCAGCGTCGATCCCGACCTCACTGTCACGCAGGCCGCGCAGGCGGCGGTGCGCACCGTGGTGGGCGCGCGCAGCACGAACGACATGCTTTACGCTGACCGTGAGCCGATTCGCGCCCAGCTTGCCGACACGATCCAGCACGCGCTCGACGAGTACAAGACGGGCCTTGGCGTGACTGGCGTGGCGATCCAGAGCGTCTCGGCGCCCGATCAGGTGCAGGCGGCACTCGACGACGAAGCCAAGGCGCGCCAGGACCGCGACCGCGCGAAGCGCGACGCGCAGGCCTATGCCGACCAGTTGCTGCCGCGCGCACAGACCGACGCGGCGCGTCTCATCGATGAAGCCAAGGCGTACAGTGAACGCGTGGTTTCGCAGGCGCAGGGCGACGCGCAACGGTTCACGCAGGTCTACGAACAATATGCGAAGGCGCCGGCTGTGATTCGCGAGCGCATGTATCTCGAGACGATGCAGCACATCTATTCGAATGCGACGAAAGTGTTCGTCGACAGCAAGTCGGGTAACAACGTGATTTACCTGCCACTCGACAAGCTCGTTGACACGACACGTCAGCGCGCCGCCGTGGCGGCAGGCGCAACGGGCGCGGCTGCGGCTTCGGGCACTGGTGCCGGTGCGGCAACGGCCGGCGCGGCTTCGGACGCCAATGCGACTTCCGCTCCGGCAGCCAGCAGCGACTCACAGCAAGGCGCGCAACCAGGCGTACAGCAGCAAGGCGCACTACAGGGCGTACAGCAGCAGGGCGCAGCTCCCGCAACCACGGCTAGCGACGCGGCAGCCGCCGCGAGCGACGCCTTCCGTTCGCGCGATGCGTTCCGCTCGCGCGGCCGCGAAAGCGACGTGCAATAAGGGGAGCGCCACTATGAACAAGATCATTGCGCTCGTCGTTGCCGTCGTGGTTGTCGTGTTGGTTGCGTCGTCGGCCGTCTTCATGGTCGATCCGCGCCACGTCGCCATCATTTCCTCGTCGGGTGGGGCCAACGCCACGCTCGCCGGTCCTGGGCTGCACGTGAAGCTGCCGCCGCCGTTCCAGACTGTTACGTTCATCGACACGCGCATCCAGGCGTTCGACGCGCCCGATGCCGACCGTTACACGACGTCGGACAAGACCGAGCTGCTGGTGAACCCGGTCGTGCGTTATCGCATTTCCGATCCGCTCAAGCTTTTCGCGGCCACGAAGGGCGATGCGCAGACGCTTTCCGACCGTCTCGCTTCGCTGTCGCGCGACGCGCTCGGCGACGCGTTCTCGAAAGTCACGCTCACCGAGGCGCTGGCGCAGCAGGAAGCCATCGCCAACGGCGCGCGCGACGCGCTCAGGCAAACCGCGGCGCCGCTCGGCATCGACGTGATCGCGATCGAACTCACGCGCGTCGATTACCCTCCGGAGCTGGCGCAGACGGTGTTCAAGCGCATGAGCGCCGCGCGCGAGCAGGCTGCGGCCGAGATTCGCGAGAAGGGCGCTGCCGAGGCGCAGCAGATCAAGGACGACGCGGAGCGCAAGCAGCAGGGCGTGCTGGCCGACGCCTATGCCCAGGCGCAAGCGATCAAGGGCGAGGGTGACGGCAAGGCTGCCGCGATTGCCGCCGAGGCGTTCGGGCGCGACCCGGACTTCTACCGGTTCTATCAGAGCATGCTCGCGTACCGTGAGAGCTTCCGGCCCGGCGACGTCATCGTGGTCGATTCGTCGAGCGACTTCTTCCGCTTCATGCGTGGTCCGAACGGCGGCGCGAATGGCGGAAATGACGCTCCGGCTTCCGCCACCCCGCGCAAACACTAGACAAAACGAGACACACGCGCCGCGCACTGCGCGGCGTCTTCCTTCGCATGGACATAGCTGGCTCCCTCTTGCTCGCGATCGCGCTGATGCTGATTATCGAGGGCATGTTCCCGTTCGTCTTTCCGACGGCGTGGCGCGACACATTCCGTAAAATCGCGGAACGGCCGCCGCATCACATCAGGATCGGCGGGCTCATCGTGATGGGGCTCGGCCTCGTACTGCTGATGTTGGCGACCTGACGGCCTCGTGCCGCCACTGTCTTCAGATGCGGTGTGCGACCCGCGTTTTTGACGGATTCCGAATTATCGGGCCGCGTGGCGTTTCGCCGCGCGCGGCCCTCATTGTGGTAGGACTCAACCGATGTCGACCTGGCTACTCCCCGAGAATATTGCGGACGTGCTGCCGTCCGAAGCGCGCAAGATCGAAGAGCTGCGCCGCCGCCTGCTGGACCGCTTCCGCGCCTATGGCTACGAAATGGTCATGCCGCCGTTGCTCGAGTATCTCGAGTCGCTGCTCGTGGGCAGTGGGCGCGACCTGAACCTGCGCACGTTCAAGCTCGTCGATCAGCTCTCGGGCCGCACGCTCGGGTTGCGCGCCGACATGACACCGCAGGTCGCGCGCATCGACGCGCACCTCTTGAACCGCCAGGGCGTGACGCGCCTGTGTTATGCGGGCAACGTGCTGCACACGCTCCCGCGCGGCCTGCACGCCACGCGCGAACAGATCCAGACAGGCGCGGAAATCTACGGTCACGCGGGCCTCGAAGCCGACCTCGAAATCCAGCAGCTGATGCTCGATGCGCTGCGTCTCGCGGGCCTTGCGAAGGTGCGCCTCGACCTCTCGCACGCAGGCGTGCTCGCGGCGATCTTCGAGGCGGACCCGGCTGCGGCTGCACTTGGCGATGCTTTGTATGAAGCGCTCGCTGGCAAGGACGTGCCGCGCCTCGCGGAACTCACGCAGAACCTCGAAGCGGCCTCGCGCGACGCCCTCCGCGCGCTGCCGTCGCTCTACGGCGACGCGAGCGTGATCGACGAGGCGCGCACGCGTCTGCCGACGCTGCCGGGCATTGCCCGTGCGCTCGACGATCTCGCGTTCCTCATGCGCGAGATCGAGGGTGCGGAGCTGATGATCGACCTCGCGGATCTCGGCGGCTACGCGTACCACAGCGGCGTGATGTTCTCCGCCTACGTGGACGGCGTGCCGAACGCCGTGGCCCGTGGCGGCCGTTACGACAAGGTGGGTGAGGCCTACGGCCGCGCCCGCGCGGCAACGGGCTTCTCGCTCGATTTGCGCGAAGTGGCGCGTATTTCCCCAGTCGAAGCGCGCAGCAGCGCGATCCTCGCGCCGTGGCGCCATGACGAGGCGCTGCGCGCCGCTGTCGCCGCGCTGCGCGATGCCGGCGAGGTCGTGATCCAGGCGCTGCCGGGCCACGAACACGACATGGACGAGTTCGCCTGCGACCGCGTGCTCATCGAGCGCGACGGTGTCTGGGTCGTCGAAAAGCACGCCTGATACCGCACGCGAGCCGCCATATGTGCTGCTCGCGAAGCAGCCACGCAAGCGTGCCAAAGAAAGCTTCGCATTGCGCATGCCGTTGAGTGCAAAAGGAAATTCCGCGAATCTGGGGAAAAAAAGGCGGCCTTGCCGCTGAACCCAGGTAGAATACGTTTTTAACCAGCTAACGAAACACCATGTCTGCCAGCGCAGTGAATGTAACCTCGGGGCGCAATGTCGTCGTCGTGGGCACCCAATGGGGCGATGAGGGCAAGGGCAAGATCGTCGACTGGCTGACGGACCACGCGCAAGGCGTGGTGCGTTTCCAGGGCGGTCACAACGCCGGCCATACGCTCATCATCGGCGGCAAGAAGACCATTCTCCGACTGATCCCGTCGGGCATCATGCGCGCCGGCGTCGCCTGCTACATCGGCAACGGCGTGGTGCTTTCGCCTGAAGCGCTCTTCAAGGAAATCGGCGAGCTCGAAGAAGCGGGCATCGACGTCCAGAAGCGCCTCTACATCTCCGAAGCCACCACCCTCATCCTGCCGTACCACATCGCCATCGACCAGGCGCGCGAAGCCAAGCGCGGCGCCGCGAAAATCGGTACGACGGGTCGCGGCATCGGTCCGGCCTACGAAGACAAGGTGGCACGCCGCGGTCTGCGCGTGCAGGACCTGTTCGAGCCGGAAACCTTCGCCGAGCGCCTGCGCGAGAACCTCGACTACCACAACTTCGTGCTCACGCAGTACCTGGGCGCGCCGGCCGTCGACTATCAGCAAACGCTCGACACGATGCTCTCGTACGCCGATCGCCTGAAGCCGATGGTCACGGACGTTTCGCGTCGTCTGTATGACGTGAACCACGAAGGCGGCAATCTGCTGTTCGAAGGCGCGCAAGGCACGCTGCTCGACATCGACCACGGCACCTATCCGTTCGTCACGTCGAGCAACTGCGTCGCGGGTGCGGCTTCGGCAGGCGCGGGCGTCGGTCCGCAAAAGCTCAACTACGTGCTCGGCATCACCAAGGCGTACTGCACGCGCGTCGGTTCGGGCCCGTTCCCGAGCGAACTGTACGACGCCGACAACGCGAGTCGTCAGGAAGAAGTGGGCCTCACGCTCGCGAAGGTCGGCAAGGAATTCGGTTCGGTCACGGGCCGTCCGCGCCGCACCGGCTGGCTTGACGCCGCTGCGCTGCGCCGCTCAATCCAGATCAACGGCGTGACGGGTCTGTGCATCACGAAGCTCGACGTGCTCGACGGTCTCGACGAAGTGAAGCTCTGTGTCGGCTACAAGGTCGACGGCAAGGATGTGGACATTCTGCCGCGCGGCGCCACGCAAGTGGCCGCGTGCGAGCCGGTCTACGAAACGTTTGAAGGCTGGAACGAAAGCACCATCGGCATTACGCAGTTCGACGCGCTGCCCAAGAGCGCGCAGGCGTATCTCACACGCGTGCAGGAAGTCGCCGGTGTGCCGATCGACATGGTTTCGACCGGCCCGGATCGCGACGAAACGATCCTGCTGCGTCACCCGTTCAAGGTCTAAGTAGGAAGAAGGCAGAAGCAAAAATGATTCAAATGATGGACCCGCGCAACGACGAAAAGAACCTGTGGGTTGGCTGGGATGAGTATCACCGGCTGATCGAACTGCTCGCGCTCAAGGTGCACGAGTCGCGCTGGAAGTTCGACCAGATCCTGTGTCTCGCGCGCGGCGGTCTGCGCGTGGGCGACCAGCTCTCGCGCATCTACGATCTGCCTCTGGCGATTCTCGCAACCAGCTCGTACCGTGAAGCCGCGGGCACGGAGCAGGGCGAGCTCGACATCGCGCAGTACATCACGATGACGCGGGGTCACCTGGAAGGCAACGTGCTGCTCGTCGACGATCTCGTCGATTCGGGCGTCACGCTCGCACGCGTGCAGGAACACCTCAAGGAGCGTTACCCGGCCGTGACCGGCGTGCGCTCGGCGGTGCTCTGGTACAAGGGCTGCTCGAAGGTGACGCCGGACTATTTCGTCCAGCATCTGCCGACCAATCCGTGGATCCACCAGCCGTTCGAAGAGTGGGATACGGTGCGCCCGCACAATCTCGGTGCGTGGATCAAGCGTGGTCTGCAGCAAGCGCAAGACGCGCAGAAGTAAGTAGGGGTTGTGCCGCCACCGGGGTCTTCGGACACGCAGCGGCCAGATCCAGAGACGGAGCCTTCATGGCTCCGTTTTTTTATGCGCATCGCCCACGTTCCTGAGCGTTGGCGCAGGCGGGCAGACGGCATCTGGGGCCGGTGCTAAACTGCGCGGGGACAGCGGGGTGTCGCAGTGCCGCGACGACCGCTCGGTTTCCGCCGCCGCCCGGTTTAGAATAGCGCTCGTTTTTTCCGCCTCGCAACGGATTACCGCGTATATGACAACTAGCACACACGTGGCCAAGCAGCCGCTACCTACTCTCGCCGTAGCGGCCATCGGCGTGGTGTTCGGCGACATCGGCACGAGCCCGCTGTATTCGCTGAAAGAGGCGTTCAGCCCGTCACACGGCATTCCGCTCAACGACACTTCCATTCTCGGCGTCATTTCGTTGCTGTTCTGGGCGATCGTGATTGTCGTGAGCGTCAAATACGTCCTTCTTGTGATGCGCGCCGACAACAACGGCGAGGGCGGCGTGCTCGCGCTCATGGCGCTCGCCATGCGCTCGTTCAGCCGCAAGAGCAGGTCGGCTGCGTTGCTCACGGCACTCGGCATCTTCGGCGCGTGCATGTTCTATGGCGATGCGGTCATCACGCCGGCGATCTCGGTCATGTCGGCGGTGGAAGGCCTCGAAATCGCCGCGCCCAAGCTCTCGCACCTGGTGCTGCCGTTCACGATGGTGATCCTGATCCTGCTGTTCTGGATCCAGCGGCACGGTACCGCGCTGGTCGGCCGCCTGTTCGGCCCGATCATGGTGCTCTGGTTCATCACGATCGGTGTGCTCGGCGTTTCGCGCATCGTGCAGGCGCCTGGCGTGATCGCGGCGCTCAGTCCGTATTACGCGGTCAGCTTCATGGGCGCGCATATGCTGCAGGCCTACGTGGTGCTCGGCTCGGTGGTGCTGGTGCTGACCGGCGCGGAAGCGCTCTACGCCGACATGGGCCACTTCGGCGCGAAGCCGATTCGCTGCGCCTGGTACACGCTCGTGATGCCCTCGCTCGTGCTCAACTACTTCGGCCAGGGCGCGCTGCTCATGCAGGATCATCGTGCGATCGAGAATCCGTTCTTCCTGCTCGCGCCTGAATGGGCCTTGTTGCCGCTCGTCGTGCTCTCGACGGTCGCGACCGTGATCGCCTCGCAGGCTGTGATCTCGGGTGCGTACTCGCTCACGAGTCAGGCCATCCTGCTTGGCTACGTGCCGCGCATGAAGGTTCTGCACACGTCGGACCTCGCCATCGGCCAGATCTACGTGCCGGTCGTGAACTGGATGCTGCTCTTCATCATTCTGTGTATCGTGGTCGCCTTCAAGAGTTCGGACAATCTGGCCGCCGCATACGGTATCGCTGTGACCGCGACGATGGTGATCACCACGGTGCTCGTCGCCGTCGTGATGACGAAGGTGTGGAAGTGGAACAAGGCGCTCGTCGCCTGCATCATCGCGGTGCTGCTCGCCGTCGATCTGGGCTTCTTTGGCGCGAACCTGCTGAAGGTCGAGGAGGGTGGCTGGCTGCCGCTCGGTATCGGCGCGCTGCTGTTCTTCCTGTTGATGACCTGGTTCAAGGGTCGCATGATCGTGAAGGACCGCACGGCCGCCGACGGTATTCCGCTCATGCCCTTCCTGCAAGGGCTGCTCGCGCACCCGCCGCATCGTGTTTCGGGCACCGCCATCTACCTCACGGGCAGCGAGGCGCTCGTGCCGGTTAGCCTGCTCCACAACCTCAAGCACAACAAGGTGTTGCACGAGCGCACGATTTTCCTCACGTTCGTGATCCGCGACATTCCGTATGTGGCGGACGCCGAACGCGTGACGGTGAAGGATGTGGGGGGCGGGCTCTATCTCGCGAAGGCCGATTACGGCTTCAACGAAACGCCCGATGTACAGGCGGTGCTCGAAGACATTGCGCATACGCACAACATGACCTTCGAGATGATGGATACATCGTTCTTCATCGCGCGCGAGACGGTCGTGCCGACGCAACTGCCGGGGATGTCGATCTTCCGCGAGCGTGTGTTCGCGTGGATGCATCAGAACGCCGCGAAGCCCACCGACTTCTTCAGTATTCCTGCAAACCGCGTGGTCGAACTCGGAACGAAGATCGAAATCTGATTGCGTTGTTTCGATCAGTAATAAAAAAGGCACCCAAGGGTGCCTTTTTTGTTGCGCACGCAACGTGAGCCGTTGCGATCCACGTTTGCGTCATTCGGACATCAGCGTTGCTTGAGCTTCGCGAATGCCGCCGCCATCGCGCCGGCCGGTTCCGCATCGCGCGAACGCTGGGCGCCGCGATTATCGCGATTGCCGCCGCCGCGGTTATCGCGATTGCCCGACTGGCCCGCGCCGCCGCCACTGCGCGAGGCGCTCGCACTCGCGGGGTCGTCGTCCAGACGCATCGTGAGGGCGATGCGCTGACGCTTCACGTCGACGTCGAGCACCTTTACCTTCACGACCTGGCCGGCCTTGACGACTTCGTGCGGGTCCTTGATGAACTTCGTCGACATGGCCGAGACGTGCACGAGTCCGTCCTGATGCACGCCCACATCGATGAACGCGCCGAACGCTGCCACGTTCGTCACCACGCCTTCGAGCAGCATGCCCGGCACGAGGTCGGACACTTTCTCGACGCCATCGCGGAACGTCGCCGTCTTAAACTCGGGGCGCGGATCACGGCCCGGCTTCTCCAGTTCGCTCAGGATGTCGCGCACCGTCGGCAGACCGAAACGTTCATCCACGAACTCGGTGGGCGCGAGGCCCGAAAGCGCTTCGCGGCTGCCGAGCACATCGCCGATCGTGCGCTTGATCTTCGCAAGCATGCGCTCGACGACGGGGTACGCTTCCGGGTGCACCGACGAGCGATCGAGCGGATTGTCGCCGCCGTTGATGCGCAGGAAGCCCGCGGCTTGCTCGAACGTCTTGTCGCCAAGACGCGGCACTTTTTTCAGATGCTCGCGCGAAGGGAAGGGGCCGTTCGCATCGCGGTAATCGACGATATTGCGCGCAAGGGTCGGGTTCAGGCCCGACACGCGAGCGAGCAGGGCGATCGAAGCCGTGTTCGCATCGACGCCCACGGCGTTCACGCAGTCCTCGACGACAGCGTCGAGCGAGCGCGCGAGTTCGCGCTGGTTCACGTCGTGCTGGTACTGGCCCACCCCAATCGCCTTCGGCTCGATCTTCACGAGTTCGGCGAGCGGGTCCTGCAGGCGGCGCGCGATCGAGACGGCGCCGCGCAGCGAAACGTCGAGTTCGGGGAATTCCTTCGCAGCCAGTTCGGATGCCGAATAAACCGACGCCCCGGCTTCGGAGACCACGATCTTCTGCAGCTTGAGTTCGGGATGCTTCGAGATCAGCTCGCTCGCGAGCTTGTCGGTTTCACGCGAAGCCGTGCCGTTGCCGATGCTGATGAGTTCCGCTTGCGTCTGCGCGGCGATGCGCGCGAGCTTCGCGAGCGAGCCGTCCCAGTCGCGGCGCGGCTCGTGCGGGTAGATCGTGTCGGTGGCGAGCAGCTTGCCTGTGCGGTCGACCACGGCGACCTTCACGCCCGTGCGCAGGCCCGGATCGAGGCCGATCACGGCCTTGGGGCCGGCGGGCGCCGCAAGCAGCAGATCCTTGAGATTGCGCGCGAACACGCGGATCGCTTCGTTTTCGGCCTGCTCACGCAGGTTCGTGAGCAGCTCGTTTTCAATATGCGGCTGCACTTTCACGCGCCAGCACCAGCGGCACACGTCGGAGAGCCATTTGTCAGCCGGACGGTTCTGATTCGCAATGCCGAAGTGGCGCGCGATCATCCCTTCGCCCGGATGCGGCACTTGTGCGTCCTGTTCACCGCCCAGGCCGAGCTTGACCATTAGCACGCCGGCGTTGCGGCCGCGGAACAGCGCGAGCGCACGATGCGACGGCACGGTCTTGATGGTCTCGGAGTAGTCGTAGTAGTCGCGGAACTTCTCGCCTTCCTCGTTTTCCTTGCCGTCGACAACGCTCGACATCACCACGCCCTGGTTGAACAGCCAGTCGCGCAGCTTGCCCAGCAGTTCGGCCGTTTCGCCGAACTGCTCGGAGAGGATGTCGCGCGCGCCGTCGAGCGCGGCTTTCACGTCCGCGACGGCCTTCTCGGCGTCCACGTACTTTGCGGCTTCCGCTTGCGGGTCGAGCAGCGGGTTCGCGAGCAGCGCGTCGGCGAGCGGCTGCAGGCCGGCTTCGCGTGCGATCTGCGCGCGCGTGCGGCGCTTGGGCTTGTAGGGCAGATAGAGGTCTTCGAGGACCTGCTTGCTGTCGGCGGCTTCGATGGCGGTACGCAGCTCATCGGTGAGCTTGCCTTGTTCCTCGATGCTCGCGAGGATCGTCGCGCGGCGGTCTTCGAGTTCGCGCAAATAGAGCAGGCGCTCTTCGAGCGTACGCAGTTGCGTATCGTCGAGATTGCCCGTGACTTCCTTGCGGTAACGGGCGATGAACGGAACGGTCGAGCCTTCGTCGAGAAGCTGCACGGCGGCTGCGACCTGGCGCGGCTGCACGCTCAGTTCAGTGGCGATACGCTGGACGATCTTGAGTGCTACGGTTTCCGTCATAGGGTCTGGATATTCCTGCGAGGATCGGTTTGCGGTCCGGCGGCCGGTGCGGGCTCGAGCGCCCGGAGCGCCCCGTGTGCAAAAAGGCACGTTGCCGGGTGCGCCCGCCGGCCGGTGGAGCCGGGCATTTTGCCATAAATGGCCGAGCGCTCAACCCGGGCGGTGTTAGAATTTCAGCCATGTTCCGCTGCCCACAGAAGACGTTGACGACCTTCCGCTTCTCCCCCGATTTGCCCCTTGCCCTGTTTCGCGCGCCTGTTGGCGTCACTCGGCGGTTCCCCGCTCTTGGGGCAATTTGTGCTGTCGCGTTGAGCCTTGGTGCGAGCGTTCCGGCCCTCGCGCAGGCGGTTGGGGTATCGGGGCCGCTGCAGCAGCAAGGTGCGGCAACAGCGCCGGTGATGCAGCCGGCGGCTTCGGGCAACGCGCCGCTCGCAGCGTCTGATGCGGCTGGGGTCGCTGGCACGCCGGCGTCGCAGCAGAGCGATTTCGACGCGCGGCAACAGGTGCTGGACCGTCGTAGCGCGGAGAACGACTATCAGTATGCAGTCGCGCAGCACAACTGCTACAGCACGTTTTTCGTGAATCATTGCATCGGCAAGGCGCGCGACAAGATGCGTGTCGTGCAGGCGGATATCCGCCGCGAGCAACTGGCGCTCGACGAAGAAAAACGCGCCGCGCATGCGCAGCAGCGCGACCAGCAGGCCGCATTGCAGCGCGCGCAGGACGAAGCCAATGCGCCGCAGCGCGCCGCCAACGAAGCGGCAAGTGCACAGGCGTACGAACAGAAGCAGCAGCAACACGCGCTCGATCAGGCGCAGCGCCAGGCCGAGGCGCCACAGCGTGCGGCGAACGAGCAGGCGTATCAGGAAAAGCAGCGGCAGCATGCACTGGCCCAGGCGCAGCGCCAGGGCGAGCAGTCGCAGCGCGACGCGAACCAGGCGGCGTACGATCAGAAGCAGTACCAGAACCAGCTGGAAGAAGCGCGCCGCCAGGGCGAACAAAAGGCTCAGGAGCGCGCCGACAAGGCGCAGCGCTACCAGCAGAAGCAGGAAGACGCGGCGAAGCATAAGGCCGATGTCGAAGAGCGTCAGAAACAGGCGGCCGAGAAGGCGCAGCAAAAGCAGCAACAAGACGAACAGCAGCAGCAACAGCAAAAGCAGCAGCAGGAAGAACAGCAGGACCAGTAGCACGCTTTTTCAGCCGGACTGCAACCTCAGGCGCGTCGTCCTTCGCAAGCGCGCGCCGCATATGTCGAGGAGGCGAGCATGCGCGAGCATCGTGAAGTCAAGACCGAGGTCCTTCGTGACCGCATTCTGCAACTGGAATCGGAACATGGCGATCTGGACCGCCTGATAGACAGGATGTCCGATACCCCGGACTATGACGATCTCGAACTGCAGAGGCTGAAGAAGCGCAAGCTCAAGGTCAAGGACAACATCCTCCTGCTGCAACTGCAGCTGGACCCCGATTCAACGAAGACTTCGGACGGGCACGCCTGATCCCGGGTCCTGGCAGGCGCCGGGGCGCGGCAGTCGGCGGGTCGCGCCCTTCTGGACCGAGCAGGAACCGCTTGCCTTGAATTCAACGACCGTTTCCCGTTCCCGGCCCGCGCGCGAAGTCGGCGCGCCGGAGGCCGACGCGCGTGCGACGCAAACACCCGCTGCACCCATGTTGAGCGCTCGCCGCTCCGCCGAACTCGAGGAGCTCTTCGCGGCCGACGGCTTGCTTGCTCGCGAAATCGACGGCTATCGCCCGCGCGCGGCACAGATCGAAATGGCGCGCGCGGTCGCGGCCGCGATGGAAGCCGCCGCGCAATCCCAACCCGAACCCGCGATGTTCGAACTCCAGTCGCGCCCGGCGCGGCGGGTCGAGCGCGGCGCGCCGGCGCAGCCGCGCGCCGAGGAAGCGGCGCACGCCGCCGCCGAGAACGGCGACAACACGCTGATCGTCGAGGCGGGCACGGGCACCGGCAAGACCTATGCGTACCTCGTGCCGGCCATGCTGTGGGGCGGTAAGGTGGTCGTCTCGACGGGCACGAAGCATCTGCAAGACCAGCTCTTCGCGCGCGACATCCCCACGGTGCGCGACGCCCTCGCGGTGCCCGTGAGCGTCGCGATGCTCAAGGGCCGCGCCAACTATCTGTGCCACTACTACCTGCAGCGCACGGCTGACAACGGCCGGCTGCCGTCGCGCCAGGAAACCGCGTATCTGCAGGAAATCGTGCGCTTCGCGAAGATCACGCGCTCGGGCGACAAGGCCGAGCTCGCGAGCGTGCCCGAGACGGCGGCCGTGTGGTCGATGGTCACATCGACGCGCGACAACTGTCTTGGCCAGGAGTGTCCGCATTACAAGGACTGCTTCGTGATGCAGGCGCGCCGCGAGGCGCAGCAGGCCGATATCGTGGTGGTGAATCACCACCTGTTCTTCGCCGACATCATGCTGCGCGACACCGGCATGGCCGAACTGCTGCCGAGCGCGAATACGATCATCTTCGACGAAGCGCACCAGCTGCCCGAAACGGCTACGCTCTTTTTCGGCGAAACGCTCTCGACTGCGCAGTTCCTCGAACTCGCGCGCGATTGCGTGGCCGAAGGTCTGAGCCATGCGCGCGACGCCGTGGAGTGGGTCAAGCTCGGTGCGGCGCTGGAGCGCGCCGCGCGCGACGTGAGGCTTGCGTTCAAGGAAGATTCGCTGCGGCTGTCGATCACGCAGTTGCCCGAGGATCATCCGCTCTTCGACGCGCTCGACGCGCTGCAGACCGAACTGAGCGCACTTGCGACGGCGCTCGCGGGTCAGGCCGAGCGCGCCGAATCGATCGGAGCTTGCTTGCGCCGCGCGCGCGAACTCCAGGGCGTCCTCGCGGGCTGGACTGTCCCGCAGAGCGGCGCGTCAGCGCACGAAACACGCAAAGCCGATGCGGATGGGCAAGACGAAAGCGCTCACGCTGCGGACGACGCGGACGAGAAAGTCCGCTGGGTCGAGGTATTCTCGCACACGGTGCAGTTGCACGAAACCCCGCTCTCCGTGGCGCCGATCTTCGCGAAGCAGCGCGCCGGGGTGCCGCGCACGTGGGTCTTCACATCGGCGACGCTTTCTGTACGCGGCGACTTCACGCATTACGCGGCGCAGATGGGCTTGAGTTCGCGCCGCTCGATGACGTTGCCGAGCCCGTTCGACTACCCCACGCAAGGTCTGCTTTACGTGCCGCGCAACATGCCGCAGCCGTCGTCGCCGCAGTTCACCGACGCCGTGTTCGATGCGGCGTTGCCGGCGATCGAGGCGTCGGGCGGCGGTGTCTTCATGCTATGCACGACGTTGCGTGCCGTCGACCGCATCGCCCAGAAGCTGCGCGACACGATCGAGGCGCGCGGCTGGAATACGCCGCTACTCGTGCAGGGCGACGCGAGCCGCACGGAGCTGCTCGAGCGTTTTCGCGCCTATGGCAATGCGATTCTCGTGGGCAGCCAGAGCTTCTGGGAAGGTGTGGACGTGCGCGGCGATGCGCTCTCGCTGGTGGTCATCGACAAGTTGCCGTTCGCCCCGCCCGACGATCCGGTACTGGCGGCGCGCCTCGACGCGCTGGCGAAGAAAGGTCTGAGCCCGTTCGCGGTCCACCAGCTCCCGCAGGCGGTGATTACGCTCAAGCAGGGCGCGGGGCGGCTGATTCGCGCGGAAACCGACCGCGGCGTGTTGATGATTTGCGACACCCGTCTCGTCGACAAGCCGTACGGTCGACGCATCTGGCAAAGTCTTCCGCCGTTCAAGCGGACGCGGGAGATCGAAGTGGTGCAGGCGTTCTTCGAAGAGAAAAACGAGGAGGCAGGGGAGCAGGGCGAGGCAGGTTAAGCCTCATGCGCAGCGCATAACAAAAAAGCCACGAACGCGAGTTCGTGGCTTTTTTGCTTGCCCGCCGTATGTCTGACGCGCGTTTGGCGCAAGCACCAGACCGTACGACGGTTCGCTGCGATGCCCACCGAGACCGAGGCCTCCGGTGAGCGTCGCGCGAACGCAACTTACTGGCTTGCGCCCGAAGCAGCAGCCGGAGCCGAAGCGCCTGCGTCCGAAGCAGCAGCGCCAGCGTCCGAAGCAGCGGCGGTAGCCGAAGCAGCAGCGTCGCTCGCAGCAGCAGCAGCGCCCGAAGCAGCAGCTGCGGAATCCGAAGCAGCAGCAGCCGGTGCCGAAGCAGCAGCAGCATCGCTAGCCGGCGCAGCAGCTTGGTCGCTGCTCTTGTTGCACGCAGCCAGTGCAACAGCTGCCAGCAGGGATGCTACGAGGAGGGATTTCTTCATGATCACGTCCTTTTATGGTTAAAGGTAAGCAACAGCGCAAAATAATACCGGTAAATGTGCCCCAACACCGACCTGAGCCGCTGGTGGAGACGCACTGCAAGAGCGTGAATCTTCCCTACGGCCTGGCCGGAAATTATAGGCACTTTCGTATCGACCGTCGACAAATCCGGGGACAATACGTTGTCTTTCTCATACAAGCACTATTTTAGTACGGTATAACAGTCCGAAGCGCTTAGGCAAGCACCCCGGTCCGAATCCAGCCCGCACGATACCACTCGTGTAGCAACGCTGTCACACACGAATCGTGTGAGAGTGTTACAAAGCGTTTCCCGTCCATAGAGCGCCTGTCGGCCAGTGCCGGCAGCCACTTTCTTGCCTCTTTGAGCAAGTACTGTTCCCCGTTCAGGTAATACGACCGCGAATCGTAAAGCAGGATTGTCCTGCGGTCGAGTGTTATCCCATCTTTTGCCGCGCGCGCAACGAAACGGGCTTCGTCGAGCGGTTTTTCGGGGGCGTCGAACACCACATTAGCTTTCGGTTCGGACAGCCAGGAGCCGACGAACGAGGAGACATCGGCGTCGTTCCAGCGCACTTTAGCAAGCACGCCGCCAACACGCTCTACGAGTGCCGGGGGAAGCTGTGCGGGACGCGCCACGGCCGGCTGGTGGGGGTCGCGGTAGAGCGCGGGCTTGCCGTTGTCGTCATTTGCGCCGCGCTCGGCGAGCCAGTAAAGAAACTGGCTCGTCAATTCATTCGTGGAAGGAGAACGAAAGCCGATCGAACACGTCATGCATTCGCCCTCGGCGATGCCGTCGTGCGCGATATGCGGCGGCAGGTACAGCATGTCGCCTGGTTCCAGCACCCACTCTTCTTCAGGTTCGAAGTTCGCGAGAATCTTGAGCGGCAAACCTTCCTGCAGCGACAGGTCGCGCTGCGCGCCAATGCGCCAGCGGCGCTTGCCGTGAACCTGCAGCAGGAAGACATCATACGAATCGAAGTGCGGGCCCACGCCGCCGCCGTCCGATGCGTACGAGATCATGAGGTCGTCGAGCCGCGCATCGGGTGCGAAACGAAAGCGCTCGAGGAGGGCGCGCGCGCGGTCGTCGTGCAGGTCGGCGCCTTGTACGAGCAGCGTCCACTGGCGGGTCTTCGGCGTGGGCAGTTCGTCCGGCGAGAAAGGACCGTGTTCGAGCGCCCAGCGGCGGCGAAAATGTGTGATGAGACGCGACTCGACATCGTCGCTGTCTGCGAGCGCGAAGAGTTCGTCGCGCGAGAGTGGCGCTTCGATCTCGGGAATCGCCTGGCGGATCAAGAGGGGCTTTTTCTGCCAGTATTTGCGCATGAACTGCGCCGGAGTCAGGCCGCCCAGAAGCGGCGTGGCAACATCGGGCGCGGGGCATGCCAGGGGGAGGGAGGCGCGCTGCGTGCGCGCGTCCACCGGGTGGTCTGGGGACCGCTTCGGCATCGTATAATGTGGTCTGTAATCTGGAGGAACGAATGAAAATTGCAAAGGACACCGTCGTGTCGGTCGCTTACAAGCTATCGGATGCGCAGGGCAATCTGATTGAGGAAAGCGACGAGCCGATGGTCTATCTGCACGGCGGCTATGATGGCACGTTCCCCAAGATCGAGGAAGTGCTGGACGGCCAGGAGCCGGGCTTCGAGACCCAGGTCCAGCTTGAGCCGCAGGATGCCTTCGGGGAATACGATCCCGATCTCGTGAAGATCGAGCCGCGCAACCGCTTTCCTGAGCCGCTCGAAGTCGGCATGCAGTTCGAAGGCACGCCTGAAGAAGGCGACGAAGATCTCGACACGCTCGTCTATACGGTCACGGACGTCGCGGAAGACAAGGTCGTGCTCGACGGCAACCATCCCCTTGCGGGCATGGCGCTGCGTTTCGCGCTCACGGTCAAGGAAGTGCGCGTAGCCACCGAAGACGAAATCGAACACGAGCACGCGCATGGCGCGGATGGCCTCGAAGTCATCGACGAAGACGAAGAAGACGACGGCGACGAAGGCGCCTCGAAACCCACCCTGCACTAATCGCTGATCAATGCGCGAAGCCGCCCGACGCCGGTGCGCCGGGTGGCTGCAGCGGGTCGCCGCCCCCGCTATTCCCACCTTCCGGGCCTTTCTGCCCATTCATACCGTTTAGTCCATTCTGGCCGCCCTGCGCGGGCCACGCTGGCATTGGCACGCCGTTTTCAGCGGGCGGCAAGCCTCGCGGCACGGCGGCTCCCGATGCGCCCGGCGTCACCGGCGCAACGTCGGGCGATTGCGGCATGCCGGGAATTTCGGTCACATCCGGCATCGACGACACTTCGGGCATTTCCGGCATCGCGGGCGACGGTCCGACGCCTGGCTGGTTCGACGACGGTGCGGGCAGCAGCGGCAGATGTTTCGGGACATCGCGCACGCTCACGCGCAGCGGCGTACGGCGCGCCGTGTCGGCATCCACCTGCAGCCACTGCGTAAGCGGATCGCGCAGGGAGAACGCGATGCGCGTGACGTTCTCTATCCTTGCTCCCTTGTCGTTTCGCAGCGGCTGATCGATCGTGAAGCCGTGCGCGAGCTTCGAATCGTCCGCATTCACGATGATGATCTGGCCACGGAAAATCTCGGCGAGCTTCACGAGGCTGCGGCGCAACTCGAGATAGCCGTCACGCGGGGCCCGGTGAAAGCGCAGCCACGCGAAGCGGTCGGGCCGCTCGTAATGCTCGGGCATCGCGTTGCCCTGCATGAAGATGACGATTGCGCGCGCGTTGCGGCGCTTCGCATACTCGGCCGCATGTTCGAGCCAGAAGCCGTTGGCGATCACGCGGTCTTCGAACTCGCCATTGCGCCCGCCTGCATTGAGATAGTGATTGTTCCCATCCGGCACGTTCAGCCCGATGAACACGGTGTCGCCGAGTTGCCAGCGCACGTTTTCACGATACGGCCGGAAGCGCGAACTTTCGCTCTCGCGCGTGAGTGTCAAGGGGGTTTGGCCGAACGCGTTCGGTTCGGAGAAGAAGTTCTGACGCAGGAAATCGAGTCGCTCAGCGGGATCGTAGGCCCCCGTGCCGCTCATGCCGCAGGTGACCCAGTCGCGTTCCCCGGGCACAAACACGAGCGGCGCACGTGACGCATCGAGAATATCGTGACGCCGCTCGTAGAGATGGTCGGCACAGGTTTCGTGTGCGCCTTTGAGATTGCCGTCGTAGACGATGAAGGCGATTTGCGGATCGCGCCCGATGGCGTCGATGAGCCGCTGCGCCGACGCTTCCTCGGGCTGCGAGGTGAGCGCGTTCGCCACGACCGCGAAGGCATAGCGCGGCGACTGTGCGAACGCCGCGAGCGGCGAACCCAGCGACGACGCCAGCATCAACGCGCATGACGCACGTCGCATAATTTTCAGATAGCGCGAACGGGGACTGCCGCGGCCCGGCGGTTGCGGTGGCCGCGGCGGCGTCGCGAGGCGACGCTCAACGTTTGGCGTCCGGCGCTGTGGCCAACTCATGCAGTTCGTACAACAGGTCGAGCGCGTCGCGCGGGCGCAGTTCGTTCGGATCGAGTTCGCGCAGCCGCTGTGCGACGAGCGACGCGCCCAGATCTGCCTCCACGGCCGGCGCGGCGCGATCCTCCACGAACGGTGCTTCGTCATCGTAGTCAGTGGCGGGCGCCGCGAACAGGTCGAGCTGCGGCGTGGGCTGTCCCGCCGATTGCTGCTCCAGATGCACGAGATGCTTGCGCGCGGCGCGGATCACGGCGGTCGGCACACCCGCGAGCTGCGCGACTTGCAGGCCGTAGCTCTGGTTCGCCGGCCCTTCCTGCACCGCATGCAGGAAGACGATGCCGTGACCGTGCTCCACGGCTGAAAGATGCACGTTCGCCGCCTGTGCGAATTCCGCCGGCAGTTGCGTGAGCTCGAAATAATGCGTGGCGAAGAGCGTATGGCAACCGTTGTGCGCGAGCAAATGCCGCGCGATGGCCCACGCGAGCGCGAGGCCGTCGAACGTCGACGTGCCGCGCCCGATCTCGTCCATCAGCACGAGGCTTTGCGGCGTGGCGTCGTTGAGAATGGCAGCGGCTTCGGTCATCTCGACCATGAAGGTTGAGCGGCCGCCCGCGAGGTCGTCGGCGGCGCCGATGCGCGTGAAGATGCGGTCGATCGGCCCGAAGCGTGCGTGCCTGGCCGGTACGTAACTGCCCACGTAGGCGAGCAGCGCGATGAGCGCGGTCTGCCGCATGAACGTCGATTTACCGCCCATGTTCGGGCCAGTGATGAGCAGCAGCTTGCGCTCGGCAGAAAGCAGGCAGTCGTTGGCGATGAACTGCTCGACCTGTGCTTCGACCACGGGATGTCGGCCTTGCTCGATCTCGATGCCGGGCGCTTGCGTGAACGTGGGCGCATTCCAGTCGAGCGCGCGGGCGCGTTCGGCGAACGCGGCCAGCAGGTCGAGTTCAGCGAGCGCGGCGGCCACGCGCTGGCAATCGGGAATGAACGGCAGCAGCGATTGCAGCAGCGCGTCGTAGAGCGCCTTTTCGCGCGAAAGCGCGCGTTCCTGCGCCGAGAGCGCTTTGTCCTCGAAAGTCTTGAGTTCCGGCGTGATGTAGCGCTCGGCGTTCTTGAGCGTTTGACGTCGGCGATAGTCGTCGGGAACCTTGTCGGTCTGGCCGCGTGTGACCTCGATATAGAAGCCATGCACCTTGTTGTACTCGACGCGCAGGTTACCGATGCCGGTGCGCGTGCGCTCGCGTGCTTCGAGCTCGAGCAGGAACTGGCCGCAGTTCTCGGAGATGTCGCGCAGTTCGTCGAGGTCCGCGTCGTAGCCGCGCGCGATTACGCCGCCGTCGCGCACCATGGCGGCCGGTTCCGGCGCGACCGCGCGCTGCAGGAGCGCCGCGCACTCCGCGGGCGGTTCGAGCGCCTCGGCGATGTGCGCGAGCGATGTGGCCGCGCCGCTTGCGGCTGCGACCTGTTCGCGCAGCGCGGGCAGCGCGGCGAAGGTATCGCGCAGGCTCGACAGATCGCGGGGGCGCGCGGAAAGCAGCGCGAGCCGCCCGGTGATGCGCTCGACGTCAGCGATCTGGCGCAAGCCGCTGCGCAGCGTATCGACGCTTGCTTGCGGCGGCGCCTCGAGCAGCGCGCCGATGGCCTGCTGGCGCATTTGTGCGATCGCGGCATCGCGCGGCGGGTGATGGAGCCAGTGACGCAGCAAGCGGCTGCCCATGGCGGTACTGCACGTGTCGAGCAGCGAGCAGAGCGTGGGCGATTCGGTGCCGCGAAGCGTTTCCGTGAGTTCGAGGTTGCGGCGCGTGGCCGGATCGAGCCCGATGTATTCCGATTCGGCTTCGACCTTCAGGCTGCGCACGTGGTGCAGTTGCTGGCCCTGGGTGGCCGCCGCATAGAGCAGCAGTGCGCCCGCCGCGCCGCACGCGCTCGTGAGCGTTTGCGCGCCAAAGCCGTCGAGGCTCGCCACGTCGAGTTGATCGCACAGCCGCTGCTTGCCCGAGCTGACGTCGAAGTGCCAGGCGGGCACCCGCGTGAGCGCGCCCGTTCCGGCGGGCGGTGCCCAGGCGGCGGTTTCCGCAGGCATTTCCGCGACGAGAATTTCCGCGGGCCGAATGCGCTCGAACGCCGTGGCGACCTGTTCCGGCGCGACTTCCGCGAGGCGCAGCGCGCCGCTGGCGAGATTGAGCCACGCGAGCCCGACGTTGACGGTCACGCCGCGGCGGTTGTGGCCGGGGCAAACTGCCATCAGGTAGACGTCGTTCTTGTCGGAGAGCAGGGCGGCGTCTGTCAGCGTGCCAGGCGTCACCACGCGCACGACCTTGCGCTCGACCGGGCCCTTCGACGTGGCCGGGTCGCCGATCTGCTCGCAGATCGCCACCGACTCGCCCAGCTTCACGAGCTTGGCGAGATATTGCTCGACCGCGTGATGCGGCACGCCCGCCATCTTGATCGGATTGCCCGCCGACGCGCCGCGCTGCGTGAGCGTGAGGTCGAGCAGGCGCGCGGCCTTCTCGGCGTCTTCGAAGAAGAGCTCGTAGAAGTCGCCCATGCGGTAGAACACGAGCGTGCCCGGATGGTCGGCCTTGATGCGCAGGTACTGCTGCATCATGGGTGTGTGTTGCGCGATATCGGCTGCGCCGGCGGTGTGTGTAGCCATCCTCGGTGTCTTGCTAGGGGTTCAGGGCGTGAGTTTAACGCGCGCCGATTGCATGTAAAGCCAGCCTTTCGGCTAGCGCCATCACAGGTGCTCCCGCAGTCGCTCCCATCATTCGTCGACTAGCGCCTGCAGGTCCACCGTGCGCGTGTTTGCCGCACTGTGCCGCATGGCGAGCCAGATCATCGTGGAAACGAACACGCCGAACACGACGATGATCCACTGCACGGGCACCTTCGCGGTGAGCAGCACCGCATACGCGCCGAGCATGAGCAGTACCGCGAGATTCTGGTTGAAATTCTGCACCGCGATCGAGTGGCCCGCCGAAAGCAGCGTCGCGCCGCGATGCTGGAGCAGGGCGTTCATCGGCACGATGAAAAAACCGGCGAGCACGCCGAGCAGCACCATCAGCGGATACGCGAAAAGCAGATAGAAGGGCACGATGAACGCACCGAAGCGCACGCCAACGCCTTGTGGAAAAAGGCCCTTGCTGTAAAACGCCATGCCGATCGCCACCGCGCCGCACAGCACGCCCACGGGCAGCACGCGCAGCGAGGCGCGCAACGACACCCACGCGGCTGCCGCGCCCGCGCCGAGCGCGATGCCGAGTCCCGTCACGCCCTGCATCACGGCGGCTTTCGAGAGCGTGAGTCCGAGATTCGTGTCGGCCCACTTGAGCACGAGCAGTTGCAGCGTGACCGCCGCGCCCCACATCAGGGTCGTGACCCAGAGCGCGATCTGCGCGAGCTTGTCGGTCCAGAGCACGTTGAAACTATGCGCGAAATCGCCCATGAGCCGCGCCGGCTCCCTGAGCCGGTTTTCATAGCGCGCGAGCGTGTCGGGAATGCCGATGTTGATCATCGCGGCGAACACATACGTGATCATCACGGCGAGCATCGCGAGGTCGGCGGCCGAATGGATGAGCGGCATCGGATGGCGCGTGACGAAACGCTCCGCATAGGTCGAAACGAGCGCGCCGCCCATCATCGTGCCGACGATGGTGGAAAGCACCGTGGCCGATTCGAGCCATGCATTGGCGGCGATGAGCTTTTCGGCCGGCAGCAATTCCGTCAGGATTCCATACTTTGCAGGCGAGTACGCGGCCGCGCCGAAGCCGACCACGCCATACGCGATCATCGGATGCGCGCCCGCGATCATCAGCAGGCAGCCGCACGCCTTGAGCGCGTTCGAGACGAACATCACGTGGCGCTTTTGCAGGGCATCGGCGAATGCGCCGACGAAAGGCGCGAGCAGTACGTAGGAGATCGTGAAGAAGATCTGCAGGAGCGGCGTCACCCAGGCGGGCGAAGCAATCACGGTGAGCAGCGCGATCGCCGCGATGAGGAGCGCGTTGTCGGCGAGCGACGACACGAACTGCGCGGCGATGATCGTGTAGAAGCCTTTTTTCATCGGATGCGTGCGTGGTCCTCTTGCAGCAGGGCGACCGGCGAAACAAAAAAGCGGCCGAAGCCGCTCGATGCGCATGCGTGGGCGAGACCTGACCTGGCGCGCGCTCTGCACGCGTCGCGGTGGAACAAGGCGTGCACCGCGACGCGCATGGGCGCTTACGCTGCCTTGTTGACGCGCGTGTATTTCGAGAGGATCGGCACCATTTGCGCGTAGATCTTCGGGTTGCCCGCGACGACTTCGCCCACGTGCAGGAAGTCCGAGTCGCCCGTGTAGTTGCCGATCAGACCGCCGGCTTCCGTTACGAGCAGGCCACCCGCGGCGACGTCCCAGGGATTGAGACCCTGCTCGAAGAAGCCGTCCATACGGCCGGCGGCGACGTTGGCCAGATCGAGCGCGGCCGCGCCCGGGCGGCGCAGGCCGGCGCACGCGTTGGTCATTTCGGCGAACAGTTCGCAATAGCTGTCGAGGCCGTTCTTTTCGCGGAACGGGAAGCCGGTGCCGATCAGGCCGTCGGCGAGACGGTCGCGGCGGCCCACGCGGATGCGGCGGTCGTTCAGGAACGCGCCACGGCCGCGCGAGGCGGTGAAGAGATCGTTGCGCGTCGGATCATAGATGACGGCCTGCGTGACAATGCCCTTATGCGCGAGCGCGATCGAGACGCAGTAGTACTGGAAGCCGTGGATGAAGTTGGTGGTGCCGTCGAGCGGATCGATGATCCACTGGTACTCGGATTCGTTCTCCGACTGGCCCGATTCCTCAGCGAGGATGGCGTGGTCGGGGTAGGCCATCTTGAGCGTTTCGATGATGGCGGCTTCGGCCGCCTTGTCGACTTCCGTGACGAAATCGTTGTGCTGCTTCTTCGCGACCTGCACGAGATCGAGGTCGAGCGACGCGCGGTTGATGATCTGTCCGGCGCGGCGCGCGGCCTTGACAGCGATGTTGAGCATGGGATGCATGAGCCAGGATCCTTGTTGTCCGGCGCTCGCGCGAAAGCTTGATGCGCGCCGGTGGTGCAAAAGATAAAAGCGTCTAACGATTGGACAGGGCGCGGGCCACGATCGGACCTGCGGAACCTGTCCCGTCAACGGAGACGAATTGGATAAGAGCGGTGCGCGGCGGCGCTGCTTGCCGGCAATTTGCCAGCAGTTTGCCAGCAGTTTGCCGAGCGCCTGGCGGGCAGCCACACGGCTGCGCGATGTGCCCGACGCGCGCGAAACCGCCATTTTACCCGAGTATCGGCATTTCTATGGTTTCTCTCGGGCAGGATATCGGGATTTCTCTGGATATGACGTTCGGCCAGTCTGCGTGCCTGCGCAAACGTGACGTCGGGCGGCCTTGCGCGGCACGAACCGCGTAAGCGGCCATCGCCGCGGCGCGAGGCGCGCTAACATAGACATTTCAATCTCCTTTTCGCGGTTAGAGAACCATCTTGGCGCACCCCGATTCACCTGATTCCCACTCAACGGCGCTGGCTTCCGGCGACGCTCACGAACCGCTTCGCGGCGGCTTCACGTCCACCCGCTTCGTGCTCGTCGAGCCGAGCCACCCCGGCAATGTCGGCGCGGCGGCGCGCGCGCTCAAGACCATGGGATTCTCCCGCCTCGTGCTGGTGGCGCCGCGCGTGCCGCAGGTTCACTGCGACCCGGAAGCCGTCGCGATGGCGAGCGGGGCCGACGACGTGCTCGCGGCCGCCCACATCGTGCCAACGCTCGCCGACGCGCTGGCGGGCGTGCAATGGTCGCTCGCGCTCACGGCGCGCACGCGCGAGTATGGGCCGCCGCCCGCGGCGCCACGTCAGGCCGTGCAGGATGCCTGCCGTCAGGTGGCGCACGGCGGCGACATCGCGCTTGTGTTCGGCAACGAGCGCACGGGCCTCTCGAACGACGACGTCGAGCGCTGCAGCGCGCTTGCGCACATTCCGGCCAACCCCGCCTATAGCTCGCTCAATCTCGCCCAGGCGGTTCAGGTGCTCTCCTACGAACTGCGCCTCGCGTACCTCGGCGAGAGCGCGCCTGCCGCGGCGTTGCCGGTGGCAGGCGGTGCGGGCGGGGCGTCCCAGCCTTCGACTGGATCGCCGCTTGCGACAAGCGACGACATCGAGCGCATGTATGTGCACCTCGAGAACGCGCTCATCGCGCTCGAGTTTCTCGACCCCGCCAATCCGAAGAAGCTGATGTCGCGCCTGCGGCGGCTCTTTGCCCGCTCAGGGCTCGAGCGCGAGGAGGTCAACATCGTGCGCGGCATCGCCAAGCACATTCTTATGCTCAAGGGCAAAGGCGAGAGCCGTTGATCCGCTGTGCGGACGCCGCGTGCGCGCCGGCGTCCGACCTTGCCGCCGACGGGGACTTCCGACCTCAAATCGGCTTTGCGCCTACAATCGGCTGGAAACCGGCTAAAAATTCATAAGCAAATGCGCGCGGCTGGAATAGCCGCTGCGCCACTTGCGCGCACGCTGCGGCGGCGTGCGGCCGCCATTCCCCATGTTTCACACGTTTTTTTGCGTGACTGCCATGTTCAAGAGACTTCGCGAAGACATTGCCACGATCCGCGAGCGCGATCCCGCCGCCCGCAGTGCGTGGGAGGTCCTGACCTGTTATCCGGGTCTGCATGCGCTCGTGCTGCATCGCTTGGCGCACGCGTGCTGGCGCGCGAAGCGCCGCTGGCTCGCGCGTTACGTTTCGCAGATCGCGCGTTTTCTTACGGGCATCGAGATCCATCCGGGCGCGACCATCGGCAGACGTGTGTTCATCGATCATGGCATGGGCGTCGTGATCGGCGAGACGGCCGAGGTCGGCGACGACTGCACCATCTACCAGGGCGTGACGCTCGGCGGCACTTCGCTCACGCGTGGCGCCAAGCGCCATCCGACGCTGGGTCCGGGCGTGATCGTTGGTGCGGGCGCGAAGGTGCTCGGCGGTTTCACGGTGGGCGCTGGGGCGAAGATCGGCTCGAACGCCGTCGTCGTGAAGCCGGTGCCGGAAGGTGCGACGGCGGTTGGCAATCCCGCGCGCGTTGTCGCGCCCGCGAAGACCGTGACGGTGCAGGTCATGCCGGCTTCGGCGCGCGAGGGCTTCTGCGCATATGGCATCACGCCTAATGCGGACGACCCGGTTTCGCTCGCGATTCACGGCCTGATCGACCACGCGGCCACGCAGACGCAGCGCGTCGATGCCGTCGTCGTTGCGCTCGAGCGGCTCGGCGCGCGTCTCGAGGCGCTGCATGGCGCCGATGCGGCACTCGCCGAATTGCGGCGTCTGTCGGCGGGGCTGGAATGCGGCGGTCCGCAAGCCGAGGCGGCGAGCCGCGAAGAAGAGAAGGCGCCTGCGCGCGTTTGACGCGCGGCGCGACCAAGGTGCTAAAAGGGGCGTGCCTCAGTCCAGCGGCAAGACCCTGAACCCTTCGGCATCCACGCGCAGATAGCCTCCGCGTGGCTTGCCGTGATCGAGATCCCAGTCGGGCAAGACCCAACGCGTGCCGCCAGGCTCCTGGTGGCGCGCCGGCCTGTGCGTGTGACCATGCACGATGGTGTTCGCACGCGCGCGCTTGAAGAGCGCCGTCACGCCTTTTGCCGTGACGTCGTACTTCGGCAGGCGCGGCCCGCTGCGCTTGCTCTCGCTCGCGCGGCGCGCGCGCTCGGCGATCGCACGCCGCCAGCGAAACGGCCACGCGAGAAAGAGCAATTGCACGAGCCGGTTGCGCGCAAGCTTGCGAAAGAGCTGATAGCCGTGATCGTCGGTGCACATCGCGTCGCCGTGCGCGAGTGCGAGACGCGTGCCGAACGCGGTGATCGCGATGGGGTCGGGCAGCCAGATCGCGCCCGCGGCTTTCATGAAGCGCTTGCCCATCAGAAAGTCGCGGTTGCCGTGCATGATGTAGAGCGCGATGCCGCGCTCGGAGAGCGTATGCATCAGCGCAGCCATGCGCGCGGGGAAGGGATCGGTGAGCATGTCGTCACCGATCCAGTATTCGAAGAGGTCGCCGAGTATGAACACCGAGTCGGCCTGATCGGCCGTGACCCGGATGAAGCGCTCGAACGCGGCGACCGTACGCGGAATCCGTTCATTCAGATGCACATCGGAAATGAACAGGAACGGGCGAGCCGCGTGCGGGCGCTTGCCCTCGCCGGGCACGCCCGCGGCAGCGTGTCGTAAAGCCTTTTCCTGCAGCATCGATGAAGGGGGTGCGTGAGAGTGGTATGAGACTTATTCGACGACGACAGCCTTCTCGATCACGACGTCGTCGACCGGCACGTCCTGATGGAAGCCCTTCGAGCCCGTCTTGACCTTCTTGATCTTGTCGACCACTTCGAGGCCTTCCACGACCTTGCCGAACACGGCGTAGCCCCAGCCTTGCGGCGTCGGCGACGAGTGGTTCAGGAAGTCGTTGTCGGCCACGTTGATGAAGAACTGTGCCGATGCCGAGTGCGGGTCGTTGGTGCGAGCCATGGCGATCGAGCCGCGCTCGTTCTTCAGGCCGTTGTTCGCTTCGTTTTCGATCGACGCTTCGGTGGGCTTTTGCTTCATGGCGGCGTCGAAGCCGCCGCCCTGAATCATGAACCCGTCGATGACGCGGTGAAACACCGTGCCGTCATAGTGGCCGCTCTTCACATAGTTGAGGAAGTTGGCGACCGTCTTCGGGGCCTTCTCGGCGTTCAGTTCGAGCTTGATGACGCCGTGGTTCGTGTGCAGTTCGACCATGATGGGATCCTTTGCCTGTGGCTGGGGGAATGAACGTCGCTGCATCGGCAAGAGGCGGGGCGTGTTGCCCAACGCGTGTGCCGGCGCCGCGACGTGCGACGGGTGAAGGCGGCGTTGCCGCCCGGTTAGTCGATGATGGCCTGGCGTGTTGCCGGCGTTTTACTTGCCGACGACGGTAGCCGACTCGATCACGATTTCCTTTTGCGGCACGTCGGCCATCGGGCCGCGCGAGGTGGTGGGCGCCGCTTCGATCTTCTTCACGACGTCCATGCCCTGCGTGACCTTGCCGAACACGGCGTAGCCGTTGCCGTCCGGGTTCGGATAGTCGAGGCCGGCATTGTCGACGGTGTTGATGAAGAATTGCGCGGTGGCCGAATTCGGGTCGCTCGTGCGCGCCATCGCGATCGTGCCCGTGAGGTTCTTCAGGCCGTTCTTGCTTTCAAGTGCGACAGGCGCGCGCGTGGGCTTCTCGACGAAGCTTTGCGTGTAGCCGCCGCCCTGGATCATGAAGCCGCGAATCACGCGATGAAAGATCGTGCCGTTGTACTGGCCAGCCTTCACGTACTGCAGGAAATTGTCGACGGTCTTCGGCGCTTTCTCCGGATAGAGTTCGACGCGAATGTCGCCTTCACTGGTCTTGAAGAGCACTTGCGGATGCGCGGCGGCCGGCTGGCCGTTTTGCGCAAAGGCGGGTGCGTTCGCGATCAGGGCGGCGCTGCCGAGCGCCAACATCAACCATTTCATGAATATCCTCGGAAGTGCGGGAAAAACGTGTTGTGGCGCGCAAGGCTGCGCGCCACGTGTTAGTTCGACGGCGCCGCGTAAGGCGGCAACGCCAGCGACCCCGTCGGGCCGCCGAACTGGTACGCGGGGTTGGTGAACGCGGGCACAAGCGCCGACGGGCTCGCGGCCGACGCGGCCTCTGACGCTGCCGCTGCGGCGTTCGCTTTCTTCGAAGCGGGCGGCGGCGAGATGACCTTCGCGATGTCAGCCAGGCGCTGCGACGTCGCGCCGCTCGTGTGGCCGAGCGCTTGTGCGCGGCGGTACGACGCATCGGCCAGACGCAGGTACAGATCGCCGAGATTTTCCCACGCGAGACTGTACGAAGGGTTTGCCTTCACGGCCGTTTCGAGTGCGACGCGCGCCTCGTCGTAACGGCCATGCTTAGCGTAAAGCGCAGCGAGATTGTTGTAAGGCTCGGGCAATTCGGGGTAGAGCTGCGTGAGTTCGGTGAACGCCTCGATCGCGTCGTCGTCACGGTTCAGGCGCGCGAGAATCGTCGCGCGCTTGAACTTCGCCTGCACGTCGCGCGGGTTCGTCTTGATGCGCGCGTCGAGCTGGCTGAGCGCTCCAGCCCAGTCCTGCTGGCTGATCGCCGCGTCGGCGCCTGGTGTGGCGTCGGACGTCGCGGGGGGCGCGGCATGCGCGATGCTCACGCTGCACAGCACGATCGCGACGCTCGAGAGAGCCGACGCGGCAAGGGTCGCAGCACGGGGCGCGCGGCCGCTGGAAGGTTTCATAGGGTGAGGTCGCGGTGTTATACTCCGAGCCATTCTAACAAAAGGTCTGTGCGTTTTCGTCGCGCGCTTTGTCCCTCGCCCGTTTGTTCGCGTTATGTTCGCATTACGGGCGCTTGCGCGAGTCGCCGGGCTTTCCAACGCCACTCGTGGTCGTCTCCGCTGAGATAGCAACCTGTTTGCAGTCCGGACGCCGACAGACAGCAGCCTGAGCAATGCGGGCCATCACCCGCTGGCTGCGGTCGGCGCCGCCGCGGATTTCTTTCGACCCACGTATCCATCGCCTTTATGGAATCACTGCGTATCTACAACACGCTCGCGCGTGACAAGCAAAATTTCGTGCCACTCGAGCCCGGCGTCGTGCGTATGTACGTCTGCGGGATGACGGTGTACGACTATTGTCACGTCGGGCATGCGCGTGTGATGGTGGTGTTCGATATCGTGCAACGCTGGCTGCGCGCGCTCGGCTACAACGTGACCTACGTGCGCAACATTACCGATATCGATGACAAGATCATTCGTCGCGCGGTGGAAAACGGCGAGACGATCAAGCAACTCACCGACCGTTTCATCGCAGCGCTGCATGAAGACGCGGACGCGCTCGGCATCGAGCGTCCCGATCATGAGCCGCGCGCGACGCAGTACATCCCGCAGATGCTCGACATGATCGGCAAGCTCGAGCGCAACGGCTACGCGTACCAGGGCGCGGACGGCGACGTGAACTACGCGGTGCGCAAGTTCGCGAACTATGGCGCGCTCTCCGGCAAATCGATCGAGGACCTGCGCGCGGGCGAACGTGTGGCGACGAACGATGCCAAGCAGGATCCGCTTGACTTCGTGCTGTGGAAACAGGCAAAACCGCAAGAGCCGGCCGACACGAGCTGGGACTCGAAGTACGGGCGCGGACGTCCGGGCTGGCATATCGAATGCTCGGCCATGGGCTGCACGCTGCTCGGCGAGCACTTCGACATTCATGGCGGTGGCATGGACCTGCAGTTTCCGCACCACGAGAACGAGATTGCACAGAGCGAAGGCGCGACCGGCAAGACGTTCGTCAATACGTGGATGCATAACGGCTTCGTGAATATCGACAACGAGAAGATGTCGAAGTCGCTCGGCAACTTCTTCACGATCCGCGAAGTGCTGGCGAAGTACGATGCGGAAGTGGTGCGCTTCTTCATGGCGCGCGCGCATTACCGCTCGCCGCTGAATTACAGCGACGTGCATCTCGACGACGCGCGCAACGCGCTCACGCGTCTATATACGGCGTTGAAGGACGTGACGCCCGACGCGGGCGAGCTTGACTGGAATGAGCCGTACGCACAGCGTTTTCGTGCGGCAATGAACGACGACTTCAACACGCCGGTGGCGATCGCCGCGCTGTTCGAACTCGCGAGCGAGGTGAACCGCACGCGCGATGCAGTGCTCGCGCGTCAGTTGCAGCGCCTCGCACGCGTGATCGGGCTGCTCGTGCGCGAGCCGCGCGTGTTCCTGCAACAGGCTGCGGGCGCGCAAGATGCTGGCGCGCTCGACGTAGCAGCGATCGAAGCGAAGATCGCGGCGCGCACTGCGGCCAAGCAGGCGAAGCAGTATGCGGAGGCGGACCGGATTCGGGCCGAACTGCTCGAAGCCGGTGTCGCGCTCGAAGACAAACCGGGCGGGTTGACCGAGTGGCGCCGCGTGTAAGCGGGCTGTCCAGTTTCCACTGATCGATTCGCGAGGCAGGAGGCAGGATGGCAACGGCCACGAAGACGCAGACCAGGCGGTCTGCGTCGCTAACGGGCGGAACTGCGGGCGCTCCCGCAGGTGCAAAGCGCGCGCTCAATGGCGCGGGCGGCAAGGCAGCGACAAAGCCGGCTACGAAGACGGCGCGTGGGAAGGCAAATGGCGCGTCGGCATCGCACGAGGCGCTCGACGGCGCGGCGATCGAGGCCGCGCTCTCCAATGGTCCGGCGGCGCTCGAAGCCGTGGAGCCGGCGGCGAATGCGCTCGGCGATCTCGAATTCGAAGTGCAGCGTCCCGACTATTGGGACAAGGCCTGCGCAGACCTCGTCAAGCGCGACCGTATTCTCAAGAAGCTGATTCCGAAGTTCGGCCCAGTCCATTTGCTGAGCCGCGACGATCCGTTCGTCACGCTCGCGCGTTCGGTGGTCGGCCAGCAGATTTCGACGGCGGCGGCGCAAGCGCTCTGGCAGCGCGTGGAAGCCGCGTGCCCGAAGCTCGTACCGCAGCAGTTCCTGAAGCTCGGTCACGAAAAGCTTGCCGCGTGCGGGCTCTCGAAGCGCAAGACGGAATATATTCTCGATCTCGCGCAGCATTTCGTTTCGGGCGCGCTGCATGTCGGCAAGTGGACATCGATGGACGACGAGGACGTGATCGCGGAACTCACGGCGATTCGCGGCATTGGCCGCTGGACCGCCGAGATGTTCCTGATCTTCAATCTCGCGCGTCCGAATGTGCTGCCGCTCGACGATCTCGGTCTGATCCGCGCGATTAGCGTCAACTATTTCAGTGGCGAGCCGGTCACGCGCAGCGAAGCGCGCGAAGTCGCGGCCAACTGGGAGCCGTGGCGCACTGTCGCGACCTGGTATATGTGGCGCAGCCTCGAGCCGTCGTGAGGCCTGAGCCAGCCGTTAATTACTGAGAAAAATCCTATCGATCTAAGAAATCGATAGTTCTGAGCCGATTTCGGCGCGGGCTGGCGCGGTTAGAATACGCGCTGCCGCAAAGTGAAGGATTCCCACACATGAAGACCACGTTTCTGGATTTCGAACAGCCGATCGCTGAACTGGAAGCG
The DNA here is from genome assembly GCF_904848665.1 of Paraburkholderia hiiakae. Lineage (GTDB taxonomy): Bacteria > Pseudomonadota > Gammaproteobacteria > Burkholderiales > Burkholderiaceae > Paraburkholderia > Paraburkholderia hiiakae. The sequence continues at coordinate 224,370 of NZ_CAJHCQ010000008.1, read as the reverse complement.
AAGATCGAAGAACTGCGCTTCGTTCAGGACGATTCGGCCGTCGATATTTCGGAAGAAATCGAGCGGCTGTCGAAGAAGAGCCAGCAACTCACGAAGGACCTCTATGCGAACCTGAGCCCGTGGCAGGTTTCGCAGATCGCGCGTCATCCGCAGCGTCCGTACACGCTCGATTACGTGCACGAACTTTTCACCGATTTTCACGAACTCCATGGCGACCGCTCGTTCGCGGACGACCTTTCTGTCGTCGGCGGCCTCGCGCGCTTCAATGGCCAGGCCTGCATGGTGATCGGTCATCAGAAGGGCCGTGACACGAAGGAGCGCGCCGCGCGTAACTTCGGCATGCCGCGCCCGGAAGGCTATCGCAAGGCCGAGCGCTTGATGCGCCTCGCCGAGAAGTTCGGTCTGCCCATCTTCACGTTCGTCGACACGCCGGGCGCGTACCCTGGCATCGGCGCGGAAGAGCGTGGCCAGTCGGAAGCGATCGGCCGCAATCTCTACGTGATGGCCGAACTCAAGACACCGATCATCACGACGATCATCGGCGAAGGCGGTTCGGGCGGCGCGCTCGCTGTCGCCGTTGCCGACACGGTCATGATGCTGCAGTTCTCGACCTATTCGGTGATTTCGCCTGAAGGTTGCGCGTCGATTCTCTGGAAGAGCGCTGCGAAGGCACCTGAAGCCGCTGAAGCGCTGGGCCTCACGGCGCACCGTCTGAAGGCGCTGGGCCTCATCGACAAGATTGTGAACGAGCCGCTTGGCGGCGCGCATCGCGACCCGAAGGGCATGGCTGCGCTGCTGCGCCGCGCGCTTGCCGACTCGCTGCGCCAGTTCCAGGGCATGAGCATTGCCGACCTGAAGCAGCGCCGTTTCGAGCGCCTGATGGCCTACGGCAAGTACAAGGAAACGACGCCGGGCGCGTAAGGCGCGCGACGTCAACGCTCCTCGACGTCTGCGGTCGTGCCGTGACCGACCTTCCCGAATCCGACGCCGGGCGCATCGTTCTCGATGCGCTCGGCGTTGTGCTTTCCGCGCTTCCCAACGACGCACGCATCGCGATCGCGTATAGCGGCGGGCTCGACTCGTCCGTGCTGCTCGATGCCGCGGTGCGCGCAGCCGGGGCTGCACGTGTCGTCGCGCTGCATGTGCATCACGGACTGAGCCCGAACGCCGACGCATGGCTCGGCCATTGCGAGGCGACCGCGCGCGCTTACGGTGTGACGTTCGATGCGAGGCGTGTCGAGTTGGCACGCGACGACGCGGCCGGCGTCGAGGCGGCCGCCCGCGACGCCCGCTACCGCGCGCTCGACGCGATGTGCGCGGCGCATGGCGTGCAGGCGCTTTGGCTCGCGCAACATGCGGACGATCAGGCGGAAACGGTGCTGCTGCAGTTGCTGCGCGGCGCGGGGCTCGCTGGGCTCGCGGCGATGGCGCCTGCACGCGCGAGCGTGAATGGCGCGGCGCGCGTGCGGCCACTGCTCGCTCTGTTGCGCACGCAACTGGAGCGTTATGCGCGCGCGCACGGCCTGCACTGGATCGAGGACGAGTCGAACGACGACACGCGCTACGCACGAAACGCCTTGCGTCACGACGTGATGCCGGCGCTATCGGCCCATTTCCCCGGTTATCGCGACGCGCTCGCGCGCACTGCGGCGCATGCGGCTTCTTCGCAGCGTCTGCTCGACGATCTTGCGCGGATCGATTTACGCAACGTTGGACTCGACGACGCGAGCGCACTTTCACACACCGCGCTGCTCGCGCTCGACGACCCGCGCGCGCTCAATTTGCTGCGCTACTGGATGCGCTCGCTTGGCCTGCCGGCGGCATCGGCAGCGCGGCTTGCGGATATGTTGCGGCAGTTGCGCGAGGTTGCGCGCGGAGACCTGAACGCTCACGCATTGCGCGTCGATCACGCGGGACACCGCTTGCGCTCGTATCGCGGCATCGTCTCGTGGGAGGCCATGCGTGCGCGCGAAGAACGCGCAGGCGAGGGCGTTCCTCATTCGCGCGCGCCTGTGTCGTTGAACTGGCGCGGCGAGGAAATCTGGCGCCTGCCATCATGGCGTGGGACCTACGTTTTCGCGCCTGCCGCCCCCGACGATGCCGACGCCGTTCCCGAGCACGTGCTCGCGAGCGCGCCGCTCATCGCGCGGGAGCGTAGCGGCGGCGAGCGTTTGCGCGACGAGGCCGCGAACGTGAGCCGCACGCTCAAGAACCTGTTCCAGACGCGCGGCGTGCCCGCATGGGAGCGCGACGTGCCGCTGCTCTTCGTGGGCGAGACACTGCTGTTCGTGCCCCATATTGGTGTGAGCCGTTCGGCGTTCGGCGCGGCGCAAAGCGAGACAGGCGCGGCCTGGCGTCGCATCGAATGGCGCGAAGATTTACTCGTCGCTTGAAGTCGCTCTCGCGGTCGCCGCGCAGTTGCCACGCAGTTGCCGCCGAACCGACCGGTGGAATTGCGATCGTTCCCCCGCAAATCCTTGCCGCGCAAGCCTTTTTCGCCCTCCACAAGCTTGTCCCGTCTTGTAATTTTGACGTCAATCGGGTAGTGTAAGTCGTTTGTCCAGCCCGCTTTTTCGCGTTCACGGACGCCGTCAAAAGCGGCGTGTGCCGTGAAGGCGCGATTTTTCCTTCGAGCGGTATCCGACGATTGCAGGGACGTCGTAGCGGCATGCGGGCAGGGCGCAAGTGCAAGGCACAGGAAGGCACAAGCGCGCATCGATACGTATCGACACGATGTGGATACGATGCGCCGGCCTTCGCGCCCCTGAGGGCAAAACCCGCGCGTGCTGCACGCGCTGAAGCCGCCGCCATGGCCATAAGCGTCCGGGCGGCCCAGTCCTTCGGTGCGCCAGCGCGGTAACATCTCCAGTTCAGAACGACAATGGCACTCATCGTACACAAATACGGCGGCACCTCGATGGGCTCGGTCGAGCGCATCAAGAACGTCGCCAAGCGCGTCGCCAAATGGCACAAGGCCGGCCACAAGATGGTCGTCGTGCCCTCGGCGATGTCCGGCGAAACCAACCGTCTGCTCGGTCTCGCGAAAGAAATTTCGCCGCAGCCCAGCCCGCGCGAGCTCGACATGATTGCGTCGACCGGTGAGCAGGTGAGCGTCGGTCTCCTCTCGATCGCTCTGCAGGAAGCAGGCGTCGACGCCATCAGCTACACCGGCTGGCAAGTGCCGGTCAAAACCGACAGCTCGTTCACCAAGGCGCGCATCAACGACATCGACGGCGAGCGCGTGCTGAGCGACCTCGACGACGGCAAGGTGGTCGTGATCACGGGCTTCCAGGGCATCGACCCGGAAGGCCATATCACTACGCTCGGCCGCGGCGGCTCGGACACTTCGGCGGTCGCAGTCGCAGCCGCGCTGAAGGCCGACGAATGCCTGATCTATACGGACGTCGACGGCGTCTACACGACCGACCCGCGTGTGGTCGACGACGCACGCCGTCTCGATCGCATTACGTTCGAAGAGATGCTGGAAATGGCCAGCCTCGGCTCGAAAGTGCTGCAGATCCGCTCGGTGGAGTTCGCGGGCAAGTATCAGGTGAAGACGCGTGTGCTCTCCAGCCTGACCGACCCGATGATGAACCTCGACGAGGAAATGTCCTCGGGCACCCTGATTACTTTTGAAGAAGACGAGACCATGGAAAAAGCAGTCATCTCGGGTATCGCGTTCCAGCGCGACGAGGCCCGCATCGCCGTGATGGGCGTGCCCGACAAGCCGGGCATCGCGTATCAGATCCTCGGCCCGGTGGCGGACGCGAACATCGACGTCGACATGATCATCCAGAACCAGAGCGTGGCCGGCAAGACGGACTTCACGTTCACGGTGCCCCGCGGCGACTATCAGCGCGCCATGGATGTCCTCAACGACCAGGTGAAGGGTCACGTGAACGCCGAGCAGGTGCTGGGCGATCCGAAGGTGTCGAAGGTGTCGGTGGTCGGCGTGGGCATGCGCTCGCACGTGGGCGTGGCGAGCAAGATGTTCCGCACGCTCTCGGAAGAGGGCATCAACATCCAGATGATCTCGACCTCGGAAATCAAGATCTCGGTGCTGATCGACGAGAAGTACATGGAGCTGGCGGTCCGCGCGCTGCACAAGGTGTTCGACCTCGAGCACGCGTAAATCGCGCTGCGTTTGCATTGTATGACGCGGATGTGACGCGGTTTTTCCGATTGATTCTGATTCGAGATGCCGCGCACGACGTTCGTTGTGCGCTTGCAGAAAAAACTTCGCAAAAAAGCGTCGTATGAATTGACCGGAAGGCGCTAACCCGCTATTATCTTGGCTTCGTTGCGCTGCCTCCCTGGCGCGAACGAAGTTTTCGGGAGACGTGGCCGAGAGGTCGAAGGCACTCCCCTGCTAAGGGAGCATCTGGGCCAAAACCTGGATCGAGGGTTCGAATCCCTCCGTCTCCGCCAGTAATGGCGGCGAAACCCCGCAAGTCTCGGCTTGCGGGGTTTTTGTTTTTTGGCTCCAGGCACGTGAAAAGCCGGTGGCCGAACGGCGCGTTTGTTGCCTCTTTCCGCCGTCCTGACTGCGCCATTGTTGATGTGTGATTTTCCGGTCTATTTGATCAGGAATGCGATGGATACGCGCTGAGAGACTATTGTTGAGCCGATCTGCGATATGGGGTTCCACACCGACTACTTGCGCAACGCTTCGTGAGAGAGTGGGACGAGCGGAAAGTAGTTCGTAATGCGAATGAAATGAAGTTTGTCGTGTAGATGCCGGACCCATGGCCCCAAGGTCCTGCTGACGCCCGCACGCTTTAGCGCCAGCGGTGATATCCTCCGCTGCGCCATAGTTCGCCGCGTCGCTCATGCTCACGGCAAAAGCGGGTCGCTAGATGCACGCGCCTCGTCCGCGCATTCGGTTTGCGTTGCGCGCCGCAAGACTTGGCGCGGGTGTAACGAGACGTAACGACATCGAACGCAGGCCAGGTTTGTGCATCAGTTATTACAAGTTTGAAATACGCCGGCCAAGGCCGTGCGTTATATTGGTTTCAACAAAACATCAAACCCGAAAGGTGAGTCCATGAAGTTCCCACGTGTTGTTGCAGTGCTGCTCGGGGGCGTAGCTATCGGCGCATCGAGCGCTGCTATGGCTGGCGTGAGCGTTGGTGTCAACATCGGTATTCCGGCCCCGGTTTATGTCGCTCCGCAACCGGTCTACGCGCCGCCGCCGCCGCCGGTCGTCTATCAGCCGGCTCCCGTCTATGCGGTGCCGCCGGCCATCGTGATCGGCTGGCACGGCGATCGTTACTGGGACGGCCGCCGCTACTGGGCGCGTGACGACTGGTATCGCCATCATGGTGGCTATGGTGGTCCGGGCCGTGGGCATTGGGACCACGGCGGTCCTCCTCCGGGACACTGGCACTAAGCCGCGAGGCTGGTTGCAGGCGTGACGCGCGTGACACACGCTAGGCGTCGCGCCAAAAGAAAAGCCGCCCACTGGGCGGCTTTTGCTTGTCTGCCGTTGCACGCGCAACGAGGCGCGTACAACGGCGAAGGCAGGCTTACTCGAGTCCGGCCATTCCGCCAACCACGGCGTTGAAGCCCGAGTCGACGTGCATGATCTCGGCGGTCACGCCGGCGGCCAGATCGGAGAGCAGGAACGCGGCAGAATTGCCGACCTGTTCGATGGTCACGTTACGTTGCAGCGGGGCGTTTTGCGCGACGAAGTCGAGAATCTTGCCAAAGCCCTTGATACCGCTTGCCGCAAGCGTCTTGATCGGGCCAGCGGAGATGCCGTTCACGCGCACGCCTTGCGCGCCGAGCGCCACCGCGAGATAACGCACGCTCGCTTCGAGTGCGGCCTTCGCGACACCCATGGTGTTGTAGTTCGGGATGGCGCGTTCGGCGCCGAGATAGGTCAGCGTCAGCAGCGAAGCGTTCTGGGCGAGCATCGGCTTGGCGGCCTTGGCGAGCGCCGGGAAGCTGTACGCCGAAATATCGTGTGCGATGCGGAAGTTCTCGCGGGTCATGCCATCGAGAAAGTCGCCCGCGATCGCTTCGCGCGGCGCGAAGCCGATCGAGTGGACGAGGCCGTCGAGCGTGTCCCAGTGCTGCTTGAGGTCGGTGAAGAGCGCTTCGATTTGCGCGTCGTCGGCCACATCGCAGGGGAACACGAGGTCGCTGCCGAATTCTCGTGCGAACTCGGTGATGCGGTCCTTGAAGCGGTCGCCAACGTACGTGAACGCCAGTTCCGCGCCTTCGCGCTTGCATGCCTGCGCGATGCCGTACGCGATCGAACGGTTCGACAGCAGGCCGGTCAACAGAATACGTTTGCCAGCGAGGAAGCCCATGAATTCTCCTAAATCAGGTCATTGCGCCCGGCGCCTGTAGGGGGGGCGCCGCGTGGTTTGGGTAGAATTCTCTCACAACTGACAAGGCAGCCCGGACAATTACCGATCTATGACGACAGGAACGCGAGGCAGGACGGCGCACGGCGCGCTTGGGGCAACCGTTCCTGGGGCACGCCTCGCGCCTGCGAAGAGGCTGGTGGCCATGTGTCTGGCGCTCGCATTCGGGCTGATGGCCATGCCGTCCGCGCATGCTGTCTACGCCATCGCGCAGTATGGCGAGCCCAGATATCCGCAAGGATTCGCGCACTTCGACTACGTGAATCCGGATGCGCCCAAGGGCGGCACGCTCGTCCTCGCCAATCCCGACCGCCTCACGAGCTTCGACAAGTTCAACCCGTTCACGCTGCGCGGCAATCCGGCGCCGGGCCTCGGCATGCTGTTCGAGAGCCTCACGACGGGGAGCCTCGACGAAGTGGCGTCCGCCTACGGTCTACTCGCAGACGATATCCGCATCGCGCCCGACGCGCTTTCGGTGACATTTCACCTCAATCCGAAGGCGCGTTTTTCGAATGGCGACCCGGTGACGGCTGAAGACGTGAAGTTTTCGCTCGATACCTTGAAGAGCCGCCAGGCCGCGCCGTCCATGCAGGCGTATTTCAGCGAGATCACGCGCGCGGTGGTGGTCGATCCCGCGACGATTCGCTTCGAGTTCCGCAGCAACAACCGCGAACTGCCGCTCATTGCGGGCGGCATGCCTGTGTTCTCGCACAAGTGGGGTTTGCGCCCGGACGGTGGCCGCATCGCCTTCGATCAACTCGCGTTCGAGCAGCCGATCGGCAGCGGCCCGTATGTGATCGACCGCTACTCGAACGGCCGCACGATCACCTACAAACTCGACCCCAGCTACTGGGGCCGGGACCTGCCGGTGCGCGTGGGCACCAACAACTTCGAGCGCATTACCTACAAGCTCTATTCCGATGACGTGGCACGCCTCGAGGCCTTCAAGGCGGGCGAGTACGACGCGCTCGTCGAATACGTGGCCCGCAATTGGGTGCGGCGCGATGTCGGCAAGCGCTTCGACAGCGGCGAGCTCATCAAGCGCGAATTCCCGCAGCACAATGGCACCGGCATGCAGGGCTTCGTCATGAATCTGCGCAAGCCCGTGTTCCAGGATGTGCGCGTGCGCCGCGCGCTCGACCTCGCGCTCGACTTCCAGTGGCTCAACCGCATGCTGTTCTATAGCCAGTACCGTCGCATCGACAGCTGGTTCGCGAATACGCAGCTGCAGGCCAAGGGCTTGCCGTCGCCAGGCGAGCTTGCATTGCTCGAGCCGTGGCGCAAGTCGCTCGATCCCGCCGTGTTCGGGCCGCCGCCTTCGCAGCCCGTTACGCCGCCGCCGGGGTCGCTGCGCGCGAATCTGCTCAAGGCGCGCGCGCTTCTGGCCGACGCCGGCTGGACCTACCGCGACGGCGCGCTGCGCAACGCGAAGGGCGAGCCGTTTACGTTCGAAGTGCTCGACGATACGAGCGCTTCGGCGCAGTGGGCGCCGATCATGGCGCAGTACACGCAGGCGCTCAGGCGGCTTGGCATCCAGGTGAACTATCGCTCGGTCGATTTCGCGCTCTACCAGAAGCGGCTCGACGCCTTCGACTTCGACATGACGACCATCAAGTTTCCCGACGTCCAGGTGCCCGGCGCGGAACAGATCGACCGTTTCGGCAGCAAGGCCGCCGACGAGCCGGGCTCGGGCAATCTGCTGGGTCTGAAGTCCCCCGCCGTCGATGCGATCCTCAAGGCGCTCACGCAGGCGCAAACGCTTCAGCAATTGCTCGACGCCACGCATGCGCTCGACCGGTTGCTGATGCACGGCTACTATGTGGTGCCGCAGTGGTACAGCGCGACGCACCGTGTGGCGTTCAAGAACACGCTGGCGTATCCGGCGAAATTGCCGCTGTACTATGGCGCGAACGACTGGATCATCTCGACGTGGTGGCTGAAGTCACAACCCCGGCCCCAGCCCGGGCCGCAAGCGGCCGGTCATTAACAACGGACACGACGGAAGCAACGAATCATGTGGAGCTACATCGTCAAACGCCTGCTGCTGATGATCCCGACGTTGTTCGGCGTACTCACGCTGACCTTCGGCGTGATCCAGTTCGTGCCGGGCGGCCCCGTCGAGCAGGCGGTGCGCGAGTTGCGGCGCGGTGCGGAGCAGGGCATGCCGTTTGGCATGCGTGCGCATTCGGGCGTGGACGCGCAGCAGATCGCGCAGCTCAAGCAGCTCTACGGCTTCGACAAGCCGCCGCTGCAGCGCTATTTCCTGATGCTCGGTCGCTTCGCGCGCTTCGATCTCGGGCAGAGCTATTTCCATCACCAGAGCGTCTGGTCGCTCATCGTTTCCAAGCTGCCGGTTTCGATCAGCATTGGCCTCTGGACGTTCTTTCTCACTTATCTGATATCGGTGCCGTTGGGCATCGCGAAGGCGGTGCGCAACGGCTCGCGCTTCGATCTCGTGACGAGCCTCGTCGTGCTCGTCGGTTACGCGATTCCGGGCTTCGTGCTGGGCGTGCTGCTGCTCGTGCTGTTTGGCGGCGGCTCGTTCCTGCAGCTCTTCCCGCTGCGCAATCTCACCTCCGATAACTGGGACACGCTCTCGCTCGGCGGCAAGATTCTCGACTATCTCTGGCACATCACGCTGCCCGTGACGGCCTCGGTGGTGGGCAGCTTTGCCGTCACGACCATGCTGACCAAGAACGCCTTTCTTGAAGAGATCCGCCGCCAATACGTGTTGACAGCGCGCGCCAAGGGCCTCTCGGAACGCACCGTGCTCTGGAAGCACGTGTTTCGCAACGCGTTGCTGCCGCTCGTCGTGGGGTTCCCGGCGGCATTCATCGGCGCGTTCTTCACCGGCAGTCTGCTGATCGAAACGCTTTTCTCGCTCGACGGACTCGGGCTGCTTTCATACGAATCCGTCGTGCGGCGTGACTATCCGGTCGTGCTCGGTACGCTGTACCTCTTCACGTTGATCGGACTGCTAACCAAACTGATTTCCGATCTGTGCTACGTGTGGGTCGATCCCCGCATCCAATTCGAACAACTGGAGCGCTGAGTTGAACCGAGTCCGCGCTGGCGCCGAGCCCGAACTTCGCACCGAGAGCGTGCGCGCCTTCAAATCGCCCACGCCCGCACGCCGCGTGTGGCTGCGCTTCAAGCAGCAGCGCCTTGGCTACTGGAGCCTGATCGTGTTTCTCGTCGCGTTCGCGGCGAGTCTTGCCGGCCCGCTCTGGTGCAACGACAAGCCGATCGTCGTGCGCTATGAAGGGCACTTGTATTTCCCGCTATTCAAGGACTATCCCGAGACTGCGTTCGGTGGCGATTTCCCCACGCCTGCCGACTATCTCGATCCGTATATTCGCCACCGATTCGACGCGCCCGGCAACTTCGCGATCTATCCACCGAACCCGTATTACTACGACACGCTCAACTACTTCGCGAAAGTGCCGAACCCCGCGCCGCCGTCGCGCCAGAACTGGCTCGGCACCGACGAAAGCGGCCGCGACCTGTTTGCGCGATTGCTGTACGGGTTTCGCGTGTCGGTGGAGTTCGCGCTGGTGCTGACCTTCATCGGTACGCTGCTCGGCGTGCTGGCAGGCGCGGTGCAGGGGTACTTCGGCGGCAAGGTGGATATCATCGGGCAGCGTCTCATCGAGATCTGGAGTTCGCTGCCGGAGCTTTATCTGCTCATCATTTTCGCGGCGATCTTCGAGCCCGGCTTCGTCCTGCTAATCGTGCTGCTTTCGCTGTTCGGCTGGATCGGTCTGTCGGATTACGTGCGCGCCGAATTCCTGCGCAACCGCAACCAGGACTATGTGCTCGCCGCGCGCGCGATGGGCCTCTCGAACTGGCAGATCATCTGGCATCACGTGCTGCCCAATAGCCTCACGCCCGTCATCACGTTCCTGCCGTTTCGCATGAGCGGCGCGATTCTCGCGCTCACGAGCCTCGACTTTCTGGGCCTGGGCGTCCCCGCGCCCACGCCGAGCCTGGGCGAATTGCTCGCGCAGGGCAAGCGCAATCTCGACGCGTGGTGGATCGCGCTCTCGACCTTCGGTGTGCTCGTCGCGACGTTGCTGCTCCTGACGTTCATCGGCGACGCGCTGCGCAACGCGCTCGACACGCGCATTTCCGACGCCATGAAGGCCGGAGGCAACCAGTGAGCGCCGTGCCTCAGGACATCGCCGCGCCGCTCCTCTCGATCGAACAGTTGAGCGTGCGCTTTAACGAGACGCTCGCCGTCGACGACGTCACGCTCGCGATCGGGCGCGGCGAGCGCGTGGCGCTCGTCGGCGAATCGGGTTCGGGCAAGACCGTGACCGCACTGGCGGTTCTGCGGCTCCTGCAAGATGCGCAGATCAGCGGAACGATCCGGCTCGACGGCGACGATCTGCTCGCGAAAAGTGAGCGCGCGATGCGCGGCCTGCGCGGCAGCGACGTCGCAATGATCTTCCAGGAGCCGATGTCGGCGCTCAATCCGCTCTACACGATCGGCGAGCAGATCGCGGAAACCATCGTGCTGCACGACGGCGTGTCGAAGAAAGCGGCCTACGAGCAGGCGGTGGGTTTGCTCGAGCGCACGGGCATTGCCGAAGCGCGGCGGCGCGTGTCCAGCTATCCGCATCAGCTCTCGGGCGGCCAGCGCCAGCGCGTGATGATCGCGATGGCGCTCGCGTGCCGTCCGCGCCTTTTGCTCGCCGACGAGCCGACCACAGCGCTCGACGTGACGATCCGCGGCCAGATCGTCGATCTGCTACTCGAATTGCAGCGCGAGGAGGCAGCGCGCCGCGGCATGTCGGTGCTGCTCATCACGCACGACCTGAACCTCGTGCGCCGCTTCGCGCAGCGCGTGGCCGTGATGGAGAAGGGCAGACTCGTTGAATCGGGCAGCATCGAGCAAATCTTCGAGGCACCGCAACACCCGTACACGCAGCGGCTCATCGCGAGCCGGCCCGAGCGCCACGTGCTTCCCGTGCTGCCGATCGCGCCGGTTCTGTTGCAGGCGAAAGACGTGATGGTCGACTTCGCAACCAGGCTGCCGGGTTTTCGCGGCTGGTGGCAGAAAGGGCGCTATCGCGCCGTGAACGACGCGAACATCGCGGTGCGCCAGGGTGAAACGCTCGGCATCGTCGGCGAGTCCGGGTCGGGCAAGACGACGCTGGCGATGGCGATGTTGGGGTTGCAACGAACGGCGGCCGGTGTCGTCGAGTTCCAGGGGCGGCCGATCGCGAGCTATCAGGGGCGCGAGAGGCTTTCGTTGCGCTCGCATCTACAGGTTGTCTTTCAGGATCCGTTCAGTTCGCTTTCTCCGCGCCAGACCATCGAGCGCATCGTGGGGGAGGGGCTCGCGCTGCATCGGCCCGACCTTTCCAGCGAGGAGCGGCGTAAGCGCGTGGTCGGCGTGCTGCGCGAAGTGGGCCTCGATCGCACCGTTTTGCAACGATATCCGCACGAGTTTTCGGGCGGCCAGCGCCAGCGTATTGCCATCGCGCGCACGCTGGTACTTGAGCCGCGCGTAATCGTGCTCGACGAACCGACCAGCGCGCTCGACGTATCGATCCAACAACAGGTGTTGAGATTGTTGACGGATTTGCAACGCAAGTACAACCTGGGTTACGTGTTCATCAGCCACGACCTGGAGGTGATCGGCGCAATGGCGCACCGGGTCGTGGTGATGCAGAACGGGGCGATCGTCGAGTCCGGCGAAGTCTCGAATATCTTCGATAGACCCGCCCATCCTTACACCCGAAAATTGTTGAAAGCCGCATTTGATCGCTAGGCTTTGGCGGAACTTTAGGGTGAATTTCGGTGAAATTCACCAATGAAGTGAATGTCGCGATTGAATTTTTCTATTTGTTTTGACACACAAATACTTACTGGCTAGTATCGTCCAAACTTTTCTACTAACTCCCTGATTTACGGGCAATTTCTACCGACCAATGCAGCACCGATACCTGACCCAGGCTTGCACGCGCGTCGTCGCCGGGATGTTCATCGGCGTACTGATGGCCGCAGCTCCCGGCGCGTTCGCCGATGAAGTAAGCAGCTTTAACCAGAATGCCTCATTTTCGCCGAGCAACACGGCGAATCCGCAGTCCATCCCCGCAATCCAGAACGCACTCCAGAATGCCAACCAGGCGACCCCGGCAGCGGCTCCGGCCCCGACCGAAGGCGGCGCCAAGGCGTTCCTTTCCGGTATGGCCGGCAAAGCCGGCGACGTCGTTGTCGGCGCACTCAACATGATTGGCGTGCGCTACCGCTGGGGCGGCAACTCGCCTGACTCCGGCCTCGATTGCAGCGGCTTCGTGCGCTACGTGTTCCAGGACACGCTCGGCATGTCGCTGCCGCGTCGCGCCGAAGAAATGAGCCGCGTGGGCGAGAAGGTCAGCATGAGCAACCTGAAGCCGGGCGACCTCGTGTTCTTCAATACGATGCGCCGCACGTTCTCGCACGTCGGTATCTATATTGGCGACAACAAGTTCGTGCATTCGCCGTCCACCGGCAGCACGATCCGCGTTGACGACCTCGACGACGGCTATTGGGAAAAGCGCTTCACGGGCGCACGCCGCATCGAGACTTCGTTCACGCCGGACCAGCAGCAAAGCCTCAAGCGCGTGAGCGCACAGTTCGACGCCAACGGCGGTAACTGATCGGGGTTTTGTAGCTCACCTGTAGCACAAAAAGCCTGCTTCTCGCGAAGCAGGCTTTTTGTGTTTGTGCGGCCGCTGCAGGGGCGCTCAGGTCCAGCGATCAGGCCGTCAGGCGCGCCGCGGCGAGTTTGCGCTCGAGTTCCGGCATGATGCGCGCAGCCGCTTCCTCGCCCGCGAGAATAGCCGCGTTGCGCTGCGTGAAGTCGCTGCTTGACATCGCGTTGAGGTTCGGGCGGATCACGACGTCGGCGTACTTGTCGAGTTCGTAGGTCTTGATCGTCTGGCCCATGATCGTAAAGGTCTGCATCAACACATCGAACTGGCTGAGCGTCGCGGCTGTTTCCGGGCGAGCCGAGATATCGACGGCGATTACGAAATCGGCGCCCATCTTGCGTGCGAACGAGGCAGGCACCGGGCTCACGAGGCCGCCATCCACGTATTCGTGGCCCGCGATCTTCACCGGCTCAAAAATCGATGGAATGCTGCACGACGCGCGCACGGCAATACCCGTGTTCCCACGCTGGAACAGGATGGGCTGCCCCGTGCGCAGGTCAGTTGCGACGACACCAAGCGGCTTCGCCATCTTTTCGATGGGGCGGTCGTGCAGCGTGGTGTTCAGATAGGTCTGGAGCGCCACACCCTGCAAGAGTCCGCGCGTGCGAAACGGCATCGCCCAGTCGCTGATCGAGGCTTCGTCCATCGTCAGTGCGAGCTTGTTGAGTGCGAAACCGTTCATGCCCGAGGCGTAAAGCGCCGCGACGACCGAGCCCGCGCTCGTGCCGGCCACGAAGTCGATCTGCACGTTACGCGCCTCGAGCGCCTTGATCACGCCGATATGCGCGAAGCCGCGCGCCGCGCCGCCGCCGAGCGCGAGGCCCACGCGAATCGTCCTCGTCGGCTTGGCGACGGGCGGTGGTGGCGCGGTGGTGACGGGCGGCGGGACGCTGGCGGTCTGGGTGCCCGCGGTCGTGCAGGCGGCAAGGACGGTGGAGGCGGCCGCAAGCGAAAAGTGGCGGCGGCTCAACGAGGGCGATGACTGCTTCAAAAAGGTTCTCCATGCGGTCCGCGTTCGTGTTCTAGCAGTAACGACGCGGTACCCCGGTCTGCTCGCGCGGGCGGCTGAGTATCGGTGTTTGCGCGCGCGACGCCGCAGCGTGGTGGCGGCGCGCCGACATCATAAGGCAAAGCGCGGCCGGTTTAGCAGGCGTGCATGTAACGCGATGTGTCGGTAGATGACAATGCGCCTGCCGGTTTGCGAGCGCGCGTATATTCGCGTGAGCTACGCGCGGCACATGCAGATGTACGCCGGGCCTCGCCCCAGGCCGAAGCGGTGCATGGCGGGTATAATCCGGTCTCTAATTTTCCGGATTCCCGTTCGCGCGCGAGCTTGTGCGCCCAGGCGCTCCCGCGCCCGCCGCGCGGGCTGACTGCGCCGCGAACCCTGGCCGTCCGCCGCCGTGGCTGCTTTTACCGCCAGCGCCGCGCCCCGGATGGCATCGTCCTCGCATCGTTCTCGAGTAATCGCCCATGACTACCTCTGTCGTCCGTACCCGCTTCGCGCCGAGCCCGACCGGCTTCATCCATCTCGGCAACATCCGTTCCGCGCTGTACCCGTGGGCGTTCGCGCGCCACAACAAGGGCGTCTTCGTGCTGCGGATCGAAGACACCGACCTCGAGCGTTCGACGTCGGAATCGGTCGATGCGATCCTCGAAGGCATGGAATGGCTCGGCCTGAATTTCGACGAAGGCCCGTTCTACCAGATGCAGCGCATGGACCGGTATCGCGAAGTGCTCAAGGAGATGCAGGAGCAGGGTCTCGTGTACCCGTGCTACATGTCCACCGAGGAGCTCGATGCGCTGCGCGAGCGCCAGCGCGCCGCCGGCGAGAAGCCGCGCTACGACGGCACGTGGCGCCCGGAGCCGGGCAAGGTGCTGCCCACGCCGCCGGAGGGCGTGCAGCCGGTGCTGCGCTTCCGTAACCCGCTCACGGGCGTGGTGGCATGGGACGACGCCGTCAAGGGCCGCGTGGAGATCTCGAACGAAGAGCTCGACGACCTCGTGATCGCCCGCCCGGACGGCACGCCGACCTACAACTTCTGCGTGGTCGTGGACGACCTCGACATGAAGATCACGCATGTGATTCGCGGCGACGACCACGTGAACAACACGCCGCGCCAGATCAACATCCTGCGCGCGCTCGGCGGCGAGCCGCCGGTCTATGCGCACTTGCCTACCGTGCTCAACGAGCAGGGCGAGAAGATGAGCAAGCGCCACGGCGCGATGAGCGTGATGGGCTATCGCGACGCAGGCTATCTGCCGGAAGCGGTGCTCAACTATCTCGCGCGTCTGGGCTGGTCGCACGGCGACGCCGAAGTGTTCACGTGCGAGCAGTTCGTCGATTGGTTCGACCTCGAGCATCTGGGCAAGTCGCCCGCGCAGTACGACCACAACAAGCTCAACTGGCTCAACAACCACTACCTGAAGGAAGTGGACAATGCGCGGCTCGCCGAGCTCTCGAAGTCGTTCTTCGCCGCGCTCGGCGTGGACGAGGCCGCACTTGCCAAGGGTCCGCCGCTCGAAGGCGTGGTCGCGCTCTTCAAGGACCGTGCGAACACGATCAAGGAGATCGCCGAGAGCGCGATGATGTTCTACCGCGAGCCGCAGCCAGAAGCCGAAGCACTTGCGCAGCACATCACGGAAGCGGTGCGGCCCGCGCTCGCCGACCTCGCCGCGGCGCTCAAGGGCGCTGAGTGGACGAAGGAGGGCGTCTCGGCCGCGCTCAAGGCAACGCTTGCCACGCACAAGCTCAAGATGCCGCAACTAGCGATGCCGGCCCGTTTGCTTGTGGCGGGTACGACGCATACGCCGTCGGTCGATGCGGTGCTCGTGTTGTTCGGCCGCGATGCGGTGGTGAACCGTATCGAGAAGGGCATTTCGGCTGCAAAGTAAATTTTTTGAAGAATTTTTCGCCTTGACCCTAGCGCCCGCGCGGCAGTTCTTGTAGTATTCGGGCTCCGTTGAATACGGAGCGCGAGAGAGTTGCAAATGAGCGGTAAATGAGCAGCAAATCTCACGCAAAGAGCCGCAGAATCGGGCAACGATGTTTCAACGAAACCTCGAAGCGCTTCAAAAAACGATTCAAAAGCTCTTGACGAAAGCGAAATTGATGTTTAAAATCTCGCTTCTGTTCTGCAAGGGGGTATAGCTCAGCTGGGAGAGCGCTTGCATGGCATGCAAGAGGTCAGCGGTTCGATCCCGCTTACCTCCACCAACAGAACGCGTAGTACGCAGTAGCGTGTGGTAACGGCATTATCTGAAAAGATCATGTCCCCTTCGTCTAGAGGCCTAGGACATCACCCTTTCACGGTGAGTACAGGGGTTCGAATCCCCTAGGGGACGCCAGACATGAGCGTCGTCGATGAGATTGGCGAGGCATCAGGTGGAAATCAATCGACATCCATCTGACTGTGTCGAATTGGAGCGGTAGTTCAGTTGGTTAGAATACCGGCCTGTCACGCCGGGGGTCGCGGGTTCGAGTCCCGTCCGCTCCGCCAGATCGAGCCCGTTCAGAAACTGTGAGCGGGCTTTTTAGTTAAAGTGACGATTACAGGCGCAAGCCCGTGTTGTCCCCTTCGTCTAGAGGCCTAGGACATCACCCTTTCACGGTGAGTACAGGGGTTCGAATCCCCTAGGGGACGCCAAATTAAAATGCGGCGCCAAAGCGTAGTGTGGCGACGCCGCCAGCGGGAATCGACCGACGCCCGCAGGTTGAGCAGCAAGCTGGAGCGGTAGTTCAGTCGGTTAGAATACCGGCCTGTCACGCCGGGGGTCGCGGGTTCGAGTCCCGTCCGCTCCGCCAGATTCAAAGCCGTTCGGTAGTTGCGAACGGCAGTAGTTCTAAAGTGGTTTCAAGGCTTATGCCTGTGTTGTCCCCTTCGTCTAGAGGCCTAGGACATCACCCTTTCACGGTGAGTACAGGGGTTCGAATCCCCTAGGGGACGCCAAATCAAAATGCGGCGCCAAAGCGTAGTGTGGCGACGCCGCCAGCGGGAATCAACCGATGCCCGCAGGTTGCGCAGCAAGCTGGAGCGGTAGTTCAGTTGGTTAGAATACCGGCCTGTCACGCCGGGGGTCGCGGGTTCGAGTCCCGTCCGCTCCGCCAGAACGAAGCCCGTTGGATACGTCCAACGGGCTTTTTCTTTTTCCGCAGACCTTTCTCCTACTTCCGTCCCATCCTTTCCCTACGCGCCATTTCATTTTGCCGTACGGACAATCTGCGATTGCCGGCGGCCGCGCGTTATCGTAGCGTTGTCGAAACTTCGTTTCCCCCGTTTGCCGTCATGTTCGCACCCAACGACATTCCGTCGCCGTTTCAGTTGCGCCGTGCCACCATGGACGATTTCGAGTTCGCGGAGACGCTCACGCGCAACAACATGGGTGGCTACTATCTGCGGCATCACCTCGTCTGGCGCGGCGATCTCTTTCTGGCGAGCTATCGCGAGTCGGAGAATTTCGTCCTCGAACTCGACGGCGAGGCGATCGGCGTGCTGCGCGTGACGCAAGAAGGCGACTCGCTGCACATTCGCGACGTGCAGATCGCCCAAGGCTATCGCGGCAATGGCGCCGGCACGTTCTTGCTCGACATCTCGCACCAATGGGCCCGCGAGCGTGGCCTGCGCGAACTGCAACTTCGCGTGTTCGTCGATAACCCGGCGGCGCGTCTTTATCTGCGCATGGGTTATCGCGTGGCGGGTCCGAGGCTTGCGCGGCTTGGCTCGATTCGCCATATGACGCGGCTTGTCTGAACGCAACTGCCATCCGGTTCAACGCACGCTGTTGTCACGATTGTCGTCGCGCCCGGCGGCCACGGAGTCTTCAGGTTCATGCTCGTCGCGATCGCCCGTGCCGCGCGCGATGAAGGCGCGAGGGCTCTCGCCGAACGCGCGGCGAAACATCGCCGAAAATGCGCTCTGGCTCTGGTAGCCGAGTTCCTGCGCCACGACGGCCATCGGGCGTCCCTGATTGAGCAGCGGAATCGCGCGAGCGAGAATCGCCTGCTGGCGCCACTGCGAAAAGCTCACCCCGAGTTCCTGACGAAAGAGCCGCGCGATCGTGCGCGTACTCGCTCCGACGTGTGCGGCCCAGTATTCGAGCGAGCCCGGTCCCGCCGGGTCGGCGATCAGCGCCTCGCACAGCGCGCGCAGGCGTTTTTCCTCGGGCATCGGCACAGCGAGCGGCAGCGGCGCCGAGCGCGTGATCTCGTCGAGCGCCAGCGCGCCCAGCAGGCGCTCGCGCGCCGTCGCAATGCCCCGCTCGTCGAGCGCGGCGATCGTCTCGCGCAGCAGGCCTGAGACTTCGACCACGCGGCACGCGTCGAGGCCGGGCGGAATCACCGACTCGTCTACATAGAGCGTGCGCAGGAATGCGTCCTCGACGATCGCCACCTCGTGCGTGACGTGAGGGGGCACCCAGATCGCCCGCGAGGGCGGCACCATCCACGTCGTGCCGGGTGTCGCCATGCGCAGCACACCGCGCGACGAGTAGGCGAGCTGCGCCCAAGCGTGCGTGTGCTGCGCGATGCACACGCCGGCCGGCATGGGCCGCGAGCGCACCCGGATAGGATGCGTGGGCGTAGGCGCGAACTCGGGCGGGATGTCGATGAGTTCGGCGCGCGGCGGCACCTGGTTGCTTGTGGTGTTGGCCGCAGAGTTGGGCGGATCCTCGGTCATGACGGGCACGGTGGCGGCGGGTTGGGTGACGGGTTTGCCGATGGGGTTGCCGGATCTGGCGCACCCATTGTAGACGCCTCGCGCGCAGCGGCTTGGGCAGCACGCATTTATGGCCGGGCATAATGCGGACGAATCGATAGCGTGCTCGTGTGAGGCGAGCCGCCTTGAAGGAGAGCAAAGCCATGAAATATGTGTTCGTCTACGGCACGCTGCGCGCGGGCGAGATCAACGACATCAACGTCGCGGCGGATCGCCACGCGATCGCGCGCCCGCGTCACCTCGGTCTCACCACGCTTGCCGGTCGGCTCTTCGACTTCGGTACCTATCCAGGGATGGTGGCCGAAGCGTCGGATGCGCCATCGACGGTCGTCGGCGACGTCTACGAAATCGACGACGCGCTCCTCGCCGTGCTCGACGAAATCGAGCAGGTTTATCCGGGCGTCGATGGTCTCTTCGTTTCGAAGGAAGTGGATATCGAGGTGCAGGGCGAACGTATCGCTTGCCTCTACTATCCGGTCGCGTGTGCCGCCATTGCAGGACGCCCCGAGATCGCAGGCGGCGACTGGGTCGCGCATCGGCGTGCGCGCTGATCGGTAGACGCGCGGCGCTTCCTGCGAGCGCGGCGCATGAAAACACGAAGGCCCGGCGGATTCGCATCCGCCGGGCCTTTTCCATCGGCTATTCGTTAGAGATGCGGAACGATCAGATCTCTTCGTACAGCGGCAGCGTCAGGAACTCGACGAAGTTTTCCGACGTCGACATCTGTTCGAAGATCTGCGCGGCGCGCTCGTACGGCTTCGTGTCGCCGCCCACCGACGCCTTCACCTTGTCCAGCTCCTGCGGGATCAGTTCGCGCACGAGTTCGGCCGTGACCTTGCGGCCGTCCTCGAGCTTGCCCTTGGGCGAGCGGATCCACTGCCACACCTGCGAGCGCGAGATTTCAGCCGTCGCGGCGTCTTCCATCAGGTTGTGGATCGGCACGCAGCCATTGCCCGCGAGCCACGAACCGAGATAGTGGATGCCCACGTTGATGTTGTTGCGCAGGCCCGTTTCGGTGATCGGCGCTTCCGGACGGAAGTCGAGCAGGTCCTTGCCCGCGACGTTCACATCGGGGCGTTGCTTGCTGATCTGGTTCGGCTTGTCACCGAGCACCTTCACGAACTCTTCCATCGCGATGGGCACCAGGCCCGGGTGCGCGACCCAGCCGCCGTCGTAGCCATCGGTGGCGTCGCGCGCCTTGTCCGAACGCACGCCGCCCATGGCCTTGTCGTTGGCGGCAGCGTCGTTCTTGATCGGGATGAGCGCGCTCATGCCGCCGATAGCCGGTGCGTTGCGCTTGTGGCAGGTCTTGAGCAGTTCGAGCGCGTAGGCGCGCATGAACGGCACCGTCATCGTGATCTGCGAGCGGTCGGCGAGGCAGAAGTCCTTGTCGTTCTTGAACTTCTTGATTGCCGAGAAGATGTAGTCCCAGCGGCCCGCGTTGAGGCCCGAGCTGTGCTCGCGCAGTTCATAGAGGATTTCGTCCATCTCGAACGCGGCGAGGATCGTCTCGACCAGCACCGTCGCGCGGATCGTGCCGCGCGGGATGCCCACGCCTTCCTGCGCCGCGACGAAGATATCGTTCCACAGGCGTGCTTCGAGATGGCTTTCCATCTTCGGCAGATAGAAGTACGGGCCGCTGCCGCGCGAAATCAGGTCCTTCGCGTTGTGGAAGAGATAGAGCGCGAAGTCGAAGACGCCGCCCGAGACACGCTGACCGTCCACCGTCACGTGCTTTTCGTCGAGGTGCCAGCCGCGCGGACGCACGATCAGCGTGGCGGTCTTGTCGTTGAGCTGGTAGGTCTTGCCGTTCTGTTCCAGCGAGATCGTGCGGCGCACGGCGTCCTTGAGGTTGAGCTGGCCGACGATCTGGTTTTCCCAGTTCGGCGAGTTCGAGTCCTCGAAGTCGGTCATGTACGAGTCCGCGCCCGAGTTCAGCGCGTTGATGATCATCTTGCGTTCGACCGGGCCCGTGATTTCCACGCGGCGGCATTCGAGATCCTTCGGCAGCGTTGCGATCTTCCAGTCGCCTTCGCGGATCGATTTCGTGTCGGCAAGAAAGTCGGGGCGCTCGCCGGCGTCGAGGCGCTTGGTGCGCTCGCCGCGTGCCTTCAGCAGTTCCTGGCGGCGCGGCTCGAACGCGCGATGCAGCTTCGCGACGAGTTCGAGCGCTTCGGGCGTGAGGATCGTTTCGAAGCCGGGCTGGATTTCAGCCGTGATCTGCATGCCTTGCGGCAGTTGCAACGTGTTCGCCATTTGCTTGCTCCTTGGTCGGTCAGATTGTGAATGTGTGGTTGTTGTGGCTGCGTCGAGTGGCTTGTCCGTCACGCGCCCGGGCTGGGGCGAGGGCGGCTTTGCCTGTCGGGCGCAGCGGTTTCGAGAAAAGCGGCGAGTTCCGCCATGCCGCCGCCAGTGCCATGCGGCGCTACGCCGAGCTCTTCGGCGGGCAGTCGCTGGCGGTTGATCCAGAACGTGGTGTAGCCGAACCAGCCGGCGCCCGCGGCGTCCCAGCCGTTCGACGACACGAACACCATGTCGCGCGGCGCGGCGTCGAAAGCGGTGGTGCCAAGCGAATACGCGGCGGCGGCCGGCTTGTAGGCGCGCACGGCATCGACCGATAGCACGTGATCGAAGAGGCCGCTCATGCCGGCGCTCTTCACCGCGATGTCGAGCATCTGCGGGTTGCCGTTCGAGAGGATCGCAAGGCCCATGCGCGTGCGGTCTTCGCGTCCTTCGTGCATCTGGCGCAGGCGGCGCAGCACGGGCAGCACGTCGGGGAAGGCCGAGAGGCAGGCGTATTCGTCCATGAGACGCTTTTCGCCCGCGCCGGTGAGCGGCAGGTTCAGGCGGCGCGCGGCGTAACGCAGCGCGTCGAGCGTGATGTCCCAGAACGGACGGTAGCGGGCGCCTGCCGGGTCGGAGAGGGTGCGCAGCTGCGTGTACTCGATCTGTTTGAGGCGCCAGAGCTGCGAGAGCGCCTCGCCCTGGCCGGGGAACATCTGCTCGGCGGCAGCGACGACCGAATGCACGTCGAAGAGCGTGCCGTACGCGTCGAAGATCACTGCCTTGGGAAACCGTGTTGTCGATGGTGTCGTTGTGGCCGACATAGCCTTGCACTCCGTCTTCAGAGGTCGAGGTCGATTGTATTCATGAGTCGTATCACTGAAAAAGGCGGGATTGATCACTTGATCTTTTACTTTTACCCACCTAATCTGTCGGCCTGATCTCTCCTTTCCACTGTTTCTGTCGCCGAGTGCGCTCCCTGACCACCGATGGACCGCTTCAAACAGATCGAAACCTTCGTCACCGTGGCGGCCAAGGGCAGCCTTTCCGCCGCCGCCCAGGCCGAGGGCGTGGCGCCCGCCATCATCGGCCGGCGCATCGATGCGCTCGAGGAGCGCCTCGGCGTGAAGCTGCTCGTGCGCACCACGCGGCGCATCACGCTCACGTTCGAAGGCTCGGCGTTCCTCGAGGACTGCCAGCGCATCATTCACGACATGCAGAACGCTGAGGCGAGCGTGTCCGAGGGTGGCGTGAAAGCGAGCGGGCACCTGCGCGTGTCCGCGCCGGCGGGCTTTGGGCGGCGGCACGTCGCGCCGCTCGTACCCGATTTCACGGTCGCGCATCCGGACGTGAGCATCGCGCTCGATCTTTCGGATCGGCTCGTCGATCTCGTGAACGAAGGCTTCGACTGCGCCGTGCGACTGGGCGAATTGCCCGATTCGTCGCTCGTGTCGCTCAAGCTCGGCGAAAACCGGCGCGTGTGCGTGGCGGCGCCCGCGTATCTCTCGCGCCGCGGCGAGCCCGAAACGCCGGCCGACCTCGCGCGCCACAACTGCCTCGCCTTCGGCGCGAGCTTGAACCAGCAGCGCGGCTGGGCGTTTCAGCAGGAAGGCAAAGTCGTGTCGATCCGCGTGGCGGGCACGATGGAATGCTCGGACGGCGCGGTGCTGCATGAGTGGTGTCTCGCGGGCCACGGTCTTGCGTGGCGCTCGTGGTGGGAAGTCGGCGAGGACATCGCGGCGGGCCGGCTCGTGACCGTGCTCGACGCGTTCGCCGCGCCGCCCATCGGCATCCATGCCGTGTTTCCGCAACGCCGTCATTTGCCGCTGCGCGTGCGCCTCTTTCTCGACTATCTCAAGCATACCTACGGTCAACCCGGTTACTGGGGATAGGGGCCGCAGTGCGTGTTTCCGATATCCGGATTGACCCGCACGCACGGCTTGCGCCGATTATTCGCGCACTACAATCGACCTGAGGGCCTTGGGTCTCTCCCTTGACTTGCCCGTAATCCGCTAGACCACTGAGCGCGCCATGTTCAAGCACATCCTCGTTCCGACCGACGGTTCGGCGCTGTCGAAGAAGGCGATCGACGGCGCGATCGACCTCGCACGCACAGTGGGCGCGCGCGTCACGGCCTACGCGTGCCTGCCGCAATATCCGTATTCGCCGTACGCCGACGTAGTGATCGAGCCGCCCGGCGATTTCCAGACGCGCAGTGAGCGAGAGGCGCGGGTGCATCTGGACGAAATCGAGGCGGCGGCGCGCAACGCGGGCGTGATCTGCGACAGCCGCACGAGCGTGCATGCGTCGCCGTATCTCGGCATCATCGAAGCCGCCGAATCCGGCGGCTGCGACGTGATTTTCATGGCCTCGCACGGGCGTCGCGGACTCGGCAGCCTGCTGATCGGCAGCGAGACGCAGCGCGTGCTCACCCATACGAAGATTCCGGTGATCGTGTATCGCTAGCCTGGTGCGGTGGATTGCAGGCGCCGATCGGGGCGGGCGCGTTCTCGCGGACTCGCGATGAAACACAAGGCCATGCTCGCCCGGTGCGTTGGCTGGGCGAGCCACGGGCCGGATTCTGTCCAGCACGCGCGGCCTGTGTCTTCTACGGCTTCCTCCCTGAAACGGCTTGCGGCATGCGCCCGGGCCGCGCCGGTGGGCGGCCGGCGCGCCCCGCCAAGGTACGCGTGCCGGCTGCCTGATCGAGCGCGGCGGCTTGCGCCGCCGTTACTGCCGTTGCTGCCGGTGGTCTTATGCCACCTTCTTGTCGAAGAACTGCTCGTCTTCCGTCGAACCGTGCAGCGCTGTGGTCGAGGCGTCGCGCTCGACCGTCTGCGTCACAGCGTCGAAGTAGCCCGTGCCCACTTCGCGCTGGTGCTTTACAGCAGTGAAGCCCTTCTCGGCGGCGGCGAACTCGGCCTGCTGGAGTTCGACGAACGCGCTCATGTTCTGGCGCGCATAGCCGTGCGCGAGGTTGAACATCGAGTAGTTGAGCGAGTGGAAGCCCGCAAGCGTGATGAACTGGAACTTGTAGCCCATCGCACCCAGTTCGCGCTGGAACCTGGCGATCGTTGCGTCGTCGAGGTTCTTTTTCCAGTTGAACGACGGTGAACAGTTGTACGAGAGCAGCTTGCCCGGGAATTGCTTGTGGATCGCTTCGGCGAACTTCTTCGCGAACTCGAGATCCGGCTTGCCCGTTTCGCACCAGATCATGTCGGCGTACGGGGCGTAAGCGAGACCGCGCGAGATGGCCTGCTCGAGGCCGTTCTTCGTGCGGAAGAAGCCTTCCACGGTGCGCTCGCCGGTGAGGAACGGCTTGTCGTTGTCGTCGATGTCGGACGTCACGAGGTCGGCGGCTTCCGCGTCGGTGCGGGCGAGCAACACGGTCGGCACGCCGCAGACGTCGGCGGCCAAACGCGCGGCCGTGAGCTTGGCGATGTTTTCGCGCGTCGGCACGAGCACCTTGCCGCCCATGTGGCCGCACTTCTTTACCGAGGCGAGCTGGTCTTCGAAGTGCACGCCTGCTGCGCCCGCTTCGATCATCGCCTTCATCAGTTCGAACGCGTTCAGGACGCCGCCGAAGCCGGCTTCAGCGTCGGCCACGATCGGCTGGAAGAAGTCGGTATAGCCTTCGTCGCCGGGGTTCTTGCCTTCGGACCACTGGATCTGGTCGGCGCGCGTGAGTGTGTTGTTGATGCGCTTGACGACCTGTGGCACCGAATTGGCCGGGTAGAGCGACTGGTCCGGGTACATTTCGCCGGCGAGGTTGGCGTCGCCTGCGACCTGCCAGCCCGAGAGATAGATTGCCTTGAGCCCGGCCTTCACTTGCTGCATGGCCTGGTTGCCCGTGAGCGCGCCCAGTGCGTTGATGAATGGCTCGGTGTTCACGCCTTGCCAGAGCTTTTCGGCGCCGTGCTTCGCGAGCGTGTGCTCGGGCTGGATCGAACCGCGCAGGCGCACCACGTCTTCAGCGGTGTAGTTCCGCTTGATGCCCTTCCAGCGCGGATCGGTTTCCCATTGTTGTTGGAGTTGCCGGGCTTGCTGTTGACGAGTCGACATGGTGTGCTCCTTCATTTGCCTGATAAGTGGGATCGCTGGAACGGAACTGCTGAACCGCTGAATCTCACGAAACGAAGACGGCGGCTTCTGGCTTTGGGCGTTTCGTTTTGCGAACTCTTATATAAGAGTCTAGGCAAATCGATCAACCGGCAACAGCCAGCTGATGAGCTTTTTTGAGCTTTTTTATTTTAATAAAATCATCGAGTTAATGAATTAGTTTTGTGATGTGAAATGCTGTTTTTCATCTTGCAATAGGACCCTTTGTGCCACGCAGCACGATTTTTTACGAAGCAAAAAAATTTTTCATATCGTGAAATTTGCGCGGGGATAAAAAAAGACCGGTGCCTAAGCACCGGTCCTGAGTCTTTTGCTGCGGCGGCGGGGCGGCTCGAAGGCCGCGCCGTGCGCCGCTTGTTGACTATTTAGCTGTCGCGACGTGCGCCACGCGGGCCGTCGTTACGGCGCGCGCCGTAACCGCCACCGCCTTCGCGCGAGCGGCCGTAGCCTTCGCGTTGCTGGCCGAAGCCGCCGCGGTTGCCTTCGCCGCCGCGCGAGCCGCCGCCAAGGCCGCCTTCACGCGAACCGAAGCCGCCTTCGCGGGCGCCATAGCCGCCGCGCGAGCCTTCCGGCTTATTGCCCCAGCTGTTGCCGTTGCGATCGCCGCCACCGTTGCCACCATTGCCGCCACGGGCGCCGTAGCCACCCGGCTTGCCGTTGCCGTTGCTGTTACCGTTACCGAAGCGACGGCCGCCGCCATTGCCACCGCCCGGACGACCGCGGCCGCCGAAGCCACGGTTGGCCGGCGCCGCTTTGCGCGGCTCGAAACCTTCCACGACGTTCACAGGCAGCGGCGAGCGCACGAAACGCTCGATGCGCTTGAGCGCGCCTTGCTCGGCGTGATGCACGAGGCTCACCGCCACACCCGAGCGGCCCGCACGGCCAGTACGGCCAATACGGTGCACGTAGTCTTCGGCGAACTTCGGCAGATCGTAGTTGAACACGTGCGTGATGCCGGGGATGTCGATACCACGCGCCGCGACGTCGGTCGCGACGAGCACGCGCACGCGGCGCTCGCGCAGCGCACGGATCGTGCGGTTACGCGCGCCTTGCGGCAGGTCGCCATGCAGCGCGGCGCTTTCGAAGCCTGCGTCGGCAAGCTTGCCGGCGAGCTGGTCGGCGTCCATCTTCGTGGCGGTGAACACCACGGCCTGGTCGAGGCTTTCGTCGCGCAGCAGGTGGTCGAGCAGACGATCCTTGTGATCGCGGTCGTCCACGTAGTGCACGGTTTGCGCGATGTTCGAGCTCGCCTCGAGCTTGCGCACGATCTCGATACGCTCCGGGTCCTTCAACAGGCGGCCGGTGATCGAAGCGATCTTTCCGTCGAGCGTTGCCGAGAACAGCATCGTCTGACGGGTTTCCGGCGTAGCGGCAACGATCGTGTCGATGTCGTCGATGAAGCCCATGTCGAGCATGCGGTCGGCTTCGTCGAGCACGAGCATCTTGAGTTCGGACAGGTCGATGCGGCCGCGCTCGAGGTGATCGAGCAGACGGCCAGGCGTCGCCACGAGAATCTCGGGGTTCTTCGCGAGCAGCATCAGCTGCTGGCCGTATGCCACGCCGCCGAGAATGCTCACGGTGCGCAGACGGCGCAGGTGCTTGCCGTACGTCGAAGCGGCCGTGGTTACCTGCATCGCGAGCTCACGCGTGGGCGTGAGGACGAGGAGGCCGGGGCGCGCAACCGGTTGCGGACGGCGCTGGCGACGATCGGCTTGCTGGCCTTGGGCGCCTTGCGGGCGCGGCTCGCGCGGCTGGGCTGCCAGGGTCTTCTGGATCTGCGCGAAGCGCTCGATGGCGGGCAGCATGAACGCTGCGGTCTTGCCCGAACCGGTCGGGCTGGAGACCAGCAGGTCGCGGCCGGCGATGGCGGCAGGAATGGCGCGTTCCTGCACGGGCGTCGGGGCCTTGTAGCCCGCTGCGATCAGCCCGGAGACGATCTCCGGCGACAGACCGAGCGACGCGAATGCCGAACCGTCATTGGCCTCGACTGCCTCGGCAGCCTGCGCGGGGGCTTCAGCGGAAGCGTCGGCGGCAGCGGAGAGACCGAGGGCCTGATCGGCGATTGCGTCCAGGGGGCTTTGGGTATTGCTCGAAGTCATGAAAATCCTTGTTACACAGGAAATAGAACGTCGGCGCCAATCGGCATACCCAAGTCGTCGGATTTTGCGAACAAATCGAAAAACGGGGGCAATCCGCCCACAATGGCGGATTTTTCGTTAGAAGCTGTTTTGGGTGCGACTTTGGCCGGGATTGGCCAGTCGCCAGCCTGATACTTGACGGCCCGAAAGCAGGGCCAAGCAGGGGGGGACAGGTTCTAAACTGGATTGGAGCTTAACGCTACGAGGCGTTGTGCTGATCGAACGAGCGACCGGAGCGCAACGCAGCACGCAGTATATCTCGTTTTGTTGCGGCGCGCCAGAGCGACGCAACGCGAAGGCACGGGCGCGGCGGTGTGACGCAGCAGGCCGGCTTGCCCGCGTCGTCACGCACCTCGTTTGCCTGGCGTGTGCCGGGCGTTTCTAAGGAGAGGGCCAGGTCAGCTCGTGGCGCCGCTCTTAAGCGATTCGACGAGTTCGACGTATTGCTGCCTGGCGGTCTCTTGTGCCGTGCCTTGCAGCGCGGCCCACGCTTCGTACTTGTACTTGCCGACGATGTCGGTGAAGCCAGGCTTGTCGCCGTGCACGTCGCCTTCGGTGGCCTGCTTGAAGAGTGCGTAGAGGCGCAGCAGCGTCAGATTGCCGGGGCGTTCCGGCAGTTGCTGCACGTCTTGCTGGGCTTGGGCGAACTGCGTGTTCACGTCACTCATCGTTGTTTCCTCCGCGTATTGGTTCAGGTCAGCGCGCCGATGGTAGCAGCGCAAACCCCGGAAAAGCTGGAGCGATTCCTCCACTCGTGCCGGGCGCGGATGAACCAGAACACGTCAAGACGCACGCGCAACCGCCACATGGCGAGAGCCGTGGGCCCGCACGGGAGACGGGGCATTACAATAGCGCTCATGACCGAAACCGTGCTGCTTGCCCTCGATACTTCGACCGAATATTGCTCGGTCGCGCTGCTTCGCGTCGCCCCCGGCGGCGCAGATCGTTCTCCCTCTACCAGCGGCGAGACCGCGTCCGGATCGCTCTCGGAAGTCAGCGTCTGGGTGCGCCACGAGGCCACGGGCGCCGTCTCCAGCACCCGGCTCCTCCCGGCCATTGGCGAATTGTTCGACGAAGCCGGCCTCACGCTCGCCGACTGCGACGCGATTGCGTTCGGCGCGGGTCCGGGCTCCTTCACTGGGCTGCGTACGGCAACGGGAGTGGCTCAGGGGCTCGCGTTCGGCCTCGATATTCCGGTGGTGGCGGTGGGCACGTTGCTCGTGTGTGCGGAGAGCGCGCGGCTGCGCGATCCCGCGGTGACCCGCGTGCTGGCCGCGCTCGACGCGCGCATGGACGAGGCCTACTGGGCCGATTTCGAATGGGACGCCGCAGCCGGCGACTGGCGCACGTTGCAGGCCGCTTCGCTCGACTCGCCGGAGCACATCGCCGCACCCGACGCGCCGTTCACACTAGCGGGCAACGCCGCCGCCGCTTTCGGCGCTCGCCTCACGGCCGCTGCCGCCGCGCGCACGATCGACGCCGAGGCGCTCCCGCACGCGTTGCCGCTTGCGCACGCGGCGTTGCGTGCGTATCGCGCGGGCCGCACGCAACCCGCCGACCAGGCCGCGCCCGAATACGTGCGCAACAAGGTCGCGCAGACCACGGCCGAACGCCTTGCCGCGAAGGCCGCCGCTCAACGTGTTGCGGGCGCAGCGGGCGAAGGCGGTGAGGGCGCGAAATGAGTGGCGTGCTCATGACCGACCGCTACTTGTCGCCGATGACCGAAAGCGACCTGGACGAAGTCGCGATCATCGAGCGCTCGGCGTATGAGTTTCCGTGGTCGCGCGGCAACTTCGAAGACTCGCTGCGCAATGGCTATTACGGCCTGTGCATGCGCCACGTCACCGGCACGCTGATCGGCTATTGCGTGCTGATGCCCGTGGTCGATGAGATGCATCTGCTGAATCTTTGCGTCGCGCCTCAGGCGCAGGGCGCGGGCGCGGGGCTCACGATGCTGCGCGAGGCGGTACGCATTGCGCGCTCGCAAGGCCTCGAAGGCTTGCTGCTCGAAGTCCGGCCTTCGAATCATCGGGCGATCCGGCTGTACGAACAGTTCGGTTTCATCACGATCGGCCGTCGCAAGAACTACTATCCGGCCAGACATCACAGCCGCGAGGACGCACTCGTGATGCGTTTTTCTTTTGCAGGGGAGGGCGCTGATGCCGCTCGATGAGATCGCGCTGGAGGAGCTTGGGCTCGCGCCGCGCTGGGTGCGCAAAGGAACGCGGGGTGGTGCACCGCTCGAAGCGTCTCGTGACGATGAGGCCGTTGCGCCGTCGCCCGCAGTGACGCGCGCGGAAGCCGTTACGCCGGTGGTGGAAGCGGCGCGTCCCGTCGCCGCGCCGCAGCCTGCCGAAGCACAACCGGCCGCCCCGGAGCTATCGCAGCCCCAGCGGCCACCGCAACCCGTTGCGCGCGCCGCAGCGCCCTCGAAGCCCGCGCCGCATCTAGCCGACGAACCGCCGCCGCTTACCGATGACGATTTCGCGTGGTTCGACTCGGTGGCCCAGCCGGTTCTGCCACACGACGCCGAGCCGGCGTCGACGAGCGGCGCACCCCGCAGCGACGTCGCGACGCTCGATTGGGACGCGCTCGCCGAACGCGTCGCCTCGTGCACGCGCTGCGGTCTGTGCGAGAAACGCACCAACACCGTGTTCGGCGTGGGCGATCGCGAGGCCGACTGGATGCTGATCGGCGAGGCACCCGGCGAGAACGAGGACCGTCAGGGCGAGCCCTTCGTCGGCCAGGCGGGCAAGCTGCTCGACAACATGCTGCGCGCGCTCTCGCTCGCGCGCGGTGAGAACGTCTATATCGCGAACGTGATCAAGTGCCGCCCGCCTGGCAACCGCAATCCGGAGCCCGACGAGGTCGCGCGCTGCGAGCCGTATCTGCAGCGTCAGGTGGCGCTGGTGAAGCCGAAGATCATTGTCGCGCTCGGGCGTTTCGCGGCGCAGAGCCTGCTCAAGACCGACGGCAGCATCGCGTCGCTACGCGGACGTGTCCACGAGTACGAGGGCGTGCCCGTCATCGTCACCTATCACCCCGCGTATCTGCTGCGCAGCCTGCATGACAAGGGGAAGGCATGGGCCGACCTCTGCCTCGCACGCGACACCTGGCGCGCGGCGTCCGGCGGCGAGCGATGAACGCCGCGCGGCCCGCGGACGTATCCGGTGCGAGTGGTGCCCCGGGCGACGGCGGGCCGCGAGATGATGCCGCGTCGGAGAGCGTGCCCGGCACTTGCGCGGACCACGACGTAATCGATCGCGTTGCCGATCCGGCCGTGCGCGATCTCGCGTGGCTGCTCTTCAGCGCCGATCTGTTGCGTGCGCAACCACCACTCGCACCGCTCGCGCAATGGTGCGCCAATGCGCAGGAAGCTCGCGCCGCGCGCGACTGGCTCGCGCAACTCGATCGCGATCCGGCGAGGCTGCACGAAGCGCTCATGGCCGCGCCGACGCATCGCCTTGGGCGCTATGCCGAAAATCTGCTGGGATGGTTTCTCGCGAATGGACCTGCGGCCCAACTCATCGCGCAGAATGTGCCGTTGCGGCGTGCTGGGCTCACCCTCGGCGAGTGCGATTTTCTTGTGCAGACGCGCGCCGGAGAGCGCCTGCATTGGGAACTCGCGGTGAAGTGCTATCTGCACGCAGGACCTGGCGATGAGTCACGCGCCTCGCTTGCCGAATTCGTCGGGCCGAACTTGCGCGATCGCTTCGATCTGAAGCTGACACATCTGCGCGACCGTCAACTGCGTTTGAGCGCACGCGAAGAATTCGCCTCGCTCGGTTACGAAGGGCAGTGGCTCGCGCAAATGTTCGTGAAGGGCTGGCTTTTCTACCGGGCGGGAGAGGCGGCGCCGTCGCGGGTGGAGGACGCCCCCGAGCTAGCCGCAGATCATGGGCGCGGCTGGTGGGTGACGCGTTCGGAGTGGCCGACGTTCGCGCAGCAACAGGCGGCCGATGGCTGGAGCGTGTTGCCGAGGCTCGCGTGGCTCGCGCCACGCAGGCTGGCGGCCGCACCGGGCGCCGCGCAAGCAAACGCAGGCACAGCCGTCGCGCCGCCCGTTGAGCCCAACGAGTTGGTCATCGCGCTAGCCCGACCAGATGACCCTGTCCTGGTCGCGGCATTCACTGCCGACAGCGCAGGCGGCTACCGTGAAATGTCGCGCGGCTTCATCGTTCCCGACGACTGGCCCGCGCGCGCCGCGGCATTTTCACGTCAATGAGTTGCATGTCAACCAGCGCGCGAAGGTACGCTTACCACCAGCGCCAGAAGTGATGCACCGGCCCGACGCCATGACCGACGTCGAGCCGCGCACTGGCCTCCAGCGCCGCCGTTAGATACTGCTTGGCTTCGCCAACGGCCGGTGCGAGCGCGCCGTGCTGCGGCCACAGTGCGGCAATCGCGGAAGAGAGTGTGCAGCCGGTGCCATGCGTATTCGTCACCGGCACGCGCGGGCCGCCCAGGCGCAGCGTGCCACCGGCCTCGATGAGCCAGTCGGGGCTGTCATCGCTGCCCAGATGGCCGCCTTTCATCAGCACCGCCTGCGCACCGAGTGCGCGCAGCGCTTCGCCTTGCTCGACCATCGCGGCTTCGTCGACAGCAGGCGCCACACCGAGCAGCGCCGCGGCTTCCGGCAGATTCGGCGTGACGACGCCCGCGAGAGGCAGAAGCTCCTCGCGCAGCGCGGCCACCGCTTCGCGCGCGAGCAGCGCGTGATTGCTCTTCGAGATCATCACGGTGTCGAGCACGACGCGCGTCGGCTTGTGCCGTCGCAGCGCATCGGCGACGGCGCGCACGATTTCGGCGTTGGCGAGCATGCCGATCTTCACGGCGTCGATGCGGATGTCGTCGAACACGGCATCGAGCTGCGCGGTGACGAAACCCGCGTCGGGCGCGTGGATCGCGGTGACGCCGCGTGTGTTCTGTGCGGTGAGCGCCGTAATGACGCTCGCGCCGTACGCGCCGAGCGCGGAGAACGTCTTGAGGTCGGCCTGAATGCCCGCACCGCCGCCCGAGTCGGAGCCGGCGATCGTGAGAACGTTGAAAATCGGTGAAGTCATGGCAGCATCAGATGCGCGTCGCGCGCGGCGTGTCGCCGCGCGTGTGCAGGGAAAATTCGGTTCGGCGGACGCGGTGGCCGGATTACACCAGATCACGCACGCCCATCAATGCCTGTGATTTTCGCCGATCAGGGCGACTGAGTCGAACGAGCGCTGATTCGCCTGGTGGCGGCGCATCACGAGCCACATCATCAGGCAGACGAACGTGCCGAACAGCACGATCACGATGGTCACCGGCACGTCGAGCCAGACGAGCACGGCATACAGGCACAGCATCACGAGCACCGAAAGATTCTCGTTGAAGTTCTGCACGGCGATGGAGTGGCCGGCAGAGAGCAGCACGTGGCCGCGATGCTGGAGCAGCGCGTTCATCGGCACGACGAAGAAGCCCGAGAGGCCGCCCACGACCATGAGGAAGATGTACGCAAAAATCAGGTAGCCGGGAACGCGGAAATGGCCGATATGCAGGCCCCAATGCGGCGGAAAGAGATGGCGCGTGTAGAACGCCATGAGCATGACGGCAAGACCCATGATGATGCCGACCGGCAGCACCGAGAGCGACTTCTTGAGCGGCACGCGCGCGGCTGCGATCATGGCGCCGGCCGCCACGCCCACGGCCACCACGGCCTGGAGCACCGCGCCTTCCGAGAGCGACATGCCGAGCGAGACTTCAGCCCATTTGAGCACGATGAATTGCAGCGTCGCGCCTGCGCCCCAGAAGAGCGTCGTGACCGCGAGCGAGATCTGGCCGAGCTTGTCCCCCCATAGCGTGTTGAAGCAGTCGGCGAAATCGCTGATGAGGCGGATGACACCGTGCTGCTGGCGCGGGTAGCGCGCGCCGGTGTC
The DNA here is from genome assembly GCF_904848665.1 of Paraburkholderia hiiakae. Classification (GTDB taxonomy): domain Bacteria; phylum Pseudomonadota; class Gammaproteobacteria; order Burkholderiales; family Burkholderiaceae; genus Paraburkholderia; species Paraburkholderia hiiakae. The sequence continues at coordinate 191,135 of NZ_CAJHCQ010000008.1, read as the reverse complement.
TGGGATGCGCAGATTGAAGAGGGCGGCGATCACGTAAATCACCATGATGACGACCATCGCGGCCTCGGCGGGCGTGCTGATCGCGGCGGGCGTATGGCGCAGCACATGCGAGGCGATGTGGGGGCTGATCAACGCGCCGCCGAGCACGGTGCCGAGAATGATCGAGCCGACTGTCGTGCCTTCGATCCAGCCATTGGCGGCGACGAGGCGCTCAGGCGGCAACAGCTCGGTCAGAATGCCGTATTTGGCGGGCGAATAAGCCGCCGCGCCGAAACCCACTACGCCATAGGCGAACAAGGGGTGGGTGCCTGCCAGCATCATGGCGCAGCCCACGACCTTGATCGTGTTCGTGATGAACATCACGCGGCCCTTGGGGCGGGAATCTGCAAAGGCGCCGACGAAGGCGGCAAGAACGACGTAGGAGAGGACGAAGAACAGCTTGAGCAGCGGCGTCATCCAGTTCGGAGCGTGGAGATCTTTCAGCAGTGCAATCGCAGCGATCAGGAGCGCATTGTCGGCCAACGACGAAAAAAACTGCGCGGCCATGATGGTGTAAAAGCCTTTTTTCATCTGATGCGATGCTTTCCTCGCTGCGGTCCGTCCGCCCCGGACGGGTGGGAGGCATCCGGGCTTATTACGTTCGAAATGGGTTGTGCGCAGGGCTTTATATCATGAAAATAGATGCATTCGGACTAGCACAATCCTTGAGCGCCCATCAGGCGGGCCTGCTGGGCGCTGAAAACACCCTGTAAGCTCCTGATTCGAAAGCGTCTTTGCGAAAAAATCTCATGCCGCGCCCCCTCTCAGCAACGATCCACACCGCCGCTCTCGCCAATAACCTCGCCGTCGTCCGCAAGTACGCGCCAAAGTCAAAAATCTGGGCCGTGGTGAAGGCCAACGCCTACGGGCATGGACTTGCGCGCGCGTTTCCCGGCCTGCGCGCAACAGACGGTTTCGGCCTGCTCGATCTCGAGGAGGCCGTCAAGCTGCGCGAGCTCGGCTGGGCGGGTCCGATTCTGCTACTCGAAGGTTTTTTCCGGCCCACCGACATCGACGTGATCGACCGCTACAGCCTCACGACCGTCGTGCACAGCGACGAGCAGATGCGCATGCTCGAAATGGCGCGTCTCTCGAAGCCGGTCAACGTTCAGCTCAAGATGAATAGCGGCATGAACCGGCTCGGCTATACGCCCGAGAAATACCGTGCCGCGTGGGAGCGCGCGCGTGCCTGTGCCGGCATCGGCCAGATCACGCTGATGACGCATTTCGCGGACGCCGATACGCCGCGCGGCGTGAGCGAGCAGATGGCAACGTTCGAGCGTGGCGCGCAAGGCATTGCGGGTACGCGCAGCCTCGCCAATTCGGCCGCCACGCTCTGGCATCCTTCGACGCACTTCGACTGGGTGCGCCCCGGCATCATTCTCTATGGCGCTTCGCCTTCGGGCTTCTCCTCGGCGCTCGAAGGTGTGGGCCTGCAGCCGGCCATGACGCTCGCGTCCGAACTCATCGCCACGCAGCACGTCGCCGAAGGGCAGACCGTCGGCTACGGCTCGATCTTCACGGCGCGCAAGCCCATGCGCATCGGCGTGGTGGCGTGCGGTTATGCAGACGGCTATCCGCGCGTCGCGCCCGAAGGCACGCCCGTGATCGTCGACGGCGTGCTCACGCATGTCGTGGGCCGCGTCTCCATGGACATGCTCACTGTCGATCTCACGCCTGTGCACAGCGCGGGCGTGGGCGCGCGCGTGGAACTGTGGGGCAACAACCTGCCGATCGACGACGTCGCGAAAGCCTGTGGCACGATCGGCTACGAGCTGATGTGCGCCGTTGCGCCGCGCGTGCCGGTGCGGGCCGAATAACGCCATGGCAAAGAGCATGGCGAAGGTCAAGACACTGTATACGTGTACCGAATGCGGCGGCCAGGCGCCCAAGTGGCAAGGCCAGTGCCCCGCGTGCGGCGCGTGGAACACGCTGGTGGAAGGCGTTGCCGAATCGGCGAGCAGTCACCGCTTCCAGTCGCTCGCGAAGAGCGCGCCGGTGCGGCGTCTCGCCGATATCGAGGCGTCCGACGTACCGCGCTTCACGACCGGCGTGGGCGAGTTCGACCGCGTGCTGGGCGGCGGACTCGTAGCGGGCGGCGTGGTGCTGATCGGCGGCGATCCGGGCATCGGCAAGTCGACGCTGTTGCTGCAGTCGCTTGCGCAGATCGCGGCGGAGCGTCGCGCGCTATACATAAGCGGCGAAGAATCGGCTGCGCAGATTGCGTTGCGCGCGCAACGATTGGCGCTGCTCGATCCCGGCTCCATGGCGAGCGAGCTGCAACTGCTCGCCGAGATCCAGCTCGAAAAGATCCAGGCGACGATCGAGGCTGAAAAGCCCGACGTCGCGGTCATCGACTCGATCCAGACGATCTACTCCGAGGCGCTGACTTCCGCGCCGGGCTCTGTCGCGCAGGTGCGAGAGTGCGCGGCGCAGCTCACACGTATCGCGAAGCAGTCGGGCACGGCGATCATCATGGTCGGTCACGTGACGAAGGAGGGCAACCTCGCGGGGCCGCGGGTGCTTGAGCATATCGTCGACACCGTCCTGTATTTCGAAGGCGACACGCATTCGTCGTTCCGTCTCGTGCGCGCGTTCAAGAACCGCTTCGGTGCGGTCAACGAACTGGGCGTGTTCGCGATGACCGAGAAAGGCCTGCGCGGCGTGGCGAATCCCTCGGCGCTCTTTCTCTCGCAGCACGAGCAGAGCGTGCCGGGTTCCTGCGTGCTCGTGACCCAGGAAGGCTCTCGGCCACTGCTCGTCGAGGTGCAGGCGCTCGTCGACACGGCGCACGTGCCGAATCCGCGGCGCCTCGCCGTCGGCCTCGAACAAAACCGGCTTGCGATGCTGCTGGCGGTGCTACATCGCCATGCCGGCATCGCGTGCTTTGACCAGGACGTTTTTCTCAATGCCGTGGGCGGGGTGAAAATCACGGAGCCGGCCGCGGATCTCGCCGTGCTGCTCGCCATTCACTCTTCGATGCGTAACAAGGCGTTGCCCAAGGGTCTGATCGTTTTTGGCGAAGTCGGTCTCGCGGGCGAGATCCGGCCCTCGCCGCGCGGCCAGGATCGCCTGAAGGAAGCCGCGAAGCTCGGTTTTTCATGCGCCCTGATTCCCCGCGCCAATGCGCCGAAACAACCGATCGAAGGTTTACAGGTGATTGCCGTGGAGCGTCTCGAGGAAGCGATCGATCGGGTACGCGAACTGGAATAACCATGCCGCGCGGGCGCCGAGGGCTTGTACTGTCGCGTAATGATTAGTAACAACCCTGGTTTCGACTGTAACCATTTCGCACGTCGTTTTCCCTATCCTTGGCGCGATGTTCAACCGTGTCGAACGGAAAGGATAGCGACTTGAAACAGACTGATACGTCCTTCGACGGTCGTTCGATCGTCGTGCGCGGCTGCCGGGTTTCCGAGCCGCTCATGCAACCCTGGGGCAGCACGTGCCGCATCGTCGAGTGGATCGATGGCGACGGGCGCATTTCGCGCCGCGTCGTGGCGGAAGACGTGACGGCGGCCGAGGTGCGCAGCACCATTGCGCATCACGTGGAAGGCCGCAAGTACGTGATGTACGACGACGAGCGGTTGCCGCGGCAAACGCTGCCACGACGCTAAACGAAAAAATGGGCGCTGCGAGGCGCCCATTTTGCATTGTGCTCACGCATGGTGTGGCGTGCGCCGCGGGGGGCTAGCCCCAAGGACCGTAGGTGAAGGGCTTTTTCCCGCCAGGCGCGCCCGAGGTGTCGGCACCCTGGCCGGGTTGGGTGGGTTGGACCGGCCGGGCGGATTGGAAGGAATGCGCGCCTTGCGGCTCACCGCCTGGCTGAAAAGGCGCAGCCTGCATACCGGGCGCGGCCTGCTGCGTCTGCCGGGCGGACATTTCGTCCATCATGGCTTGCAGCACTTCGGCATTGAAGAGGGGATGGCGCGAAGCCTCGCCTGGCGTGAGGACTGGCGAAACACAGGTGTCGATTGCCTCCAGACGGTCGATCCAGGTCTGCAACGACTCCGACTCGATGATGGCCGCCAGTTCGCGCGTGAGCGCGGCGGCATCCGCGCCACCAATTGCCTGGCCAAGACTCCAGTGCCGCTCGGCCCAGTCGTCGCGGCCAATGGCCTGGCATAGCGTCTGCCAGAACTTCAATTCGAGCGCGCCGACCGCGAGCCACCGCCCGTCCTGAGTGCGATAGAGGTTGTAGCAGGGCACACCGCCGTTGAGCAGGCCGCCGCCTGGCTGCAGCGCCGCGGCGTCGTCGTTGGCTAGCGCGACCTGGGCGATCACGTTGTGCGCGTAGCTCGCGTGCGCCATCGAAACGTCGACGAAACGGCCCTCGCCGCCACGTGCCACATGCCAGAGCGCCGCGAGAATCTGTGTGACCGCGCTGAGCGCGCCGCCGAGCAGGTCGGCGATCTGAAAATTGGGCAGCACCGGCGTGCCGTCGCGCGAGGCCAGTTGGTCTAGTACTCCCGAATAGGCGACATAGTTGATGTCATGGCCCGGATGGCCGGCGAACGGGCCGGTCGAGCCGTAGCCCGTGATCGCGCAGTAGACGAGTTTCGGATTGACCTTGCGCAATGTCTCGTAGCCTACGCCGAGGCGGTCCATCACCCCGGGCCGGAAACTTTCGACCAGCACGTCGGCGTCACGCGCGAGCGCGAACAACACCGATCGGCCGCTCTCAGTCTTCAAATCGACGCGGGTTTCGCGCTTGCCGCGGTTGACGAGGCGATAGAACGCACCGGGGCGCGCGGCCACTTCGTCCACTGCGCTTTGCATCATCACGCGCGCCGCGTCGCCCGCGCCGGGCGGTTCGATCTTCAGGACATCGGCGCCCATTTCCGCGAGCCGCAAGGTGGCTACGGGCCCGGGCAGGAGGCGGGTCAGATCCAGTACGCGAAGGCCCTGCAATGCGGCGGGTGACGACACTCGTGGCTCCCTGGCGAATATTCTTGGCGAAAAGCGCGGCTAGCGCCGCGATGGTGACGCAGTGGCCACCGCAGCGGCCACTATAAGCTGCGCTAGCCGATCTGCTCGAGTTCCTCGTGCGCATCGAGCCATTCGGCTTCGAGCGTTTCGAGGCGCGAGGCAACCTCGGCCTGGCGGCGAATCGCCTCGGTCAAGCGGCTCTTCTGCTCCGGCTCGTAGCTCGCCGGGTCGGCGACGAACGCGTCGAGCGTGCTCTTTTCGGTGTTGAGCGCATCCATTTCCTTTTCGATCTTGCCGATTTTCGCCTGTAACGGCTTCTTCAGGTGGGCAACCTTCTGGCGCTGCTCCGCTTCCTGGCGCCGCTGTTCCTTGCGATTGACGCTGTCGCCAGTATTGGCGCCATTTGCCGCATCCGCCGTGCCGGAAGCGGCTTCCTTGAGCGCCGCGCGTTGCTCGGCCGCATGCTGGAGCAGCCAGTCGCGGTAGTCGTCGAGGTCGCCGTCGAACGGTTGCAGACGATGCTTCGCCACCAGCATGAATTGATCGGTCGTGGCGCGCAGCAAATGCCGGTCGTGCGACACGAGGATCAGAGTGCCTTCGAACTGTGCGAGCGCCATGGTGAGCGCATGGCGAGTTTCGAGGTCGAGGTGGTTGGTCGGCTCGTCGAGCAGCAGGAGGTTGGGCTTTTGCCAGATGATGAGCGCGAGCGCGAGGCGCGCCTTCTCGCCGCCCGAGAAGGGTGCGATGGACGCAGTGGCCATCTCGCCCGGGAAGTTGAAGCCGCCGAGGAAGTCGCGCAGTTCCTGCTCGCGTGTGTCGGGCGCGAGGCGCGCGAGATGCTGGAGCGGCGAGTCGTCGGGGCGCAGCGTTTCGAGCTGATGCTGCGCGAAGTAGCCGATCTGCAGGCCCTTGCCCGTGCGCAGTTCGCCGGAAAGCGCTGTGAGCGTGCCCGCGAGCGTCTTGATAAGCGTGGACTTGCCCTGGCCGTTCGCGCCGAGCAGGCCGATACGCTGGCCGTTCTGGATCGAGAGCGTGACGCGTTCGACGATGGGCGTTTCGCTGCCGTCTTCGGCCCGATAGCCGCAGCGCACATCTTCCATCACGAGCATGGGGTTGGGGGCGGAGTCGGGCGTGCGGAACTCGAATGTGAACGGCGAACTCGCGTGCGCGGGCGCGATCAGCTCCATCTTTTCCAGTGCCTTCACACGGCTTTGCGCCTGGCGCGCCTTGGTGGCCTTGGCCTTGAAGCGGTCGATGAAGCTTTGCAGGTGCGCGACGGTTCGCTGCTGCTTTTCGTACGCGCTCTGCTGGAGCGCCAATTGTTGCGCGCGCAAGATCTCGAACTGCGAGTAATTGCCGCCGTAACGCTTGATCTGCTGGTTTTCCAGGTGCAGTGTGACATCGCAGATCGAATCGAGGAATTCGCGGTCGTGCGAAATCACGACGAGCGTGCCGGGATAGCGATGCAGCCAGTCTTCGAGCCAGACGATCGCGTCCAGATCCAGGTGGTTCGTGGGCTCGTCGAGCAGCAGCAGGTCGGAGCGGCACATGAGCGCCTGCGCGAGGTTCAGACGCATGCGCCAGCCGCCCGAGAAGCTCGTCACGGGCTGGCGCGTTTGCTCGAGCGTGAAGCCGAGGCCGAGCAGCAGCGCTTCGGCGCGCGCGGGGGCCGTGTAGCCGTCGGCGTCGGCGAAAGCGCCGTGCGCTTCGGCTTCGGCTGCGCCGTCGTGCGCGGCCGAAGCTGCGGCGATGCGGGCCTCGATTTCGCGCAGCGCGGCGTCGCCGTCGAGCGCGTAGTCGAGCGCGGTGCGCTCGACCGCCGGGGTTTCCTGCGCGACGTGCGCGATGCGCCAGGACGGCGGCAGCGAGAAGTCGCCGGCGTCCGCGTGCAGTTCGCCACGCAGCACGGCGAACAGGGTCGATTTGCCCGCGCCGTTCGCGCCGATGAGACCGACCTTTTCGCCGGGGTTCAGCGTGAACGAGGTCTGTTCGAAAAGCGGCTTGGTGCCGCGTGCAAGACTGAATTGGTTGAAGCGGATCACGACGGCGCCGGCAGGAAGAAAACGAAAGAAAGCGCTATTTTAGACCGGGGCGCGCAGCCTGGGCGCGCTCCGGCCGGCATTGGCCGAACGGCTAGCCGTTTGGTCGAGTGCTAATTGCATGCTTTCTCACGTAGACTGGCGCTTTTCCACGGGAGAGCCAGATGACATCGATCTATTCGTTTTCGGCGCAACCGCTCGGCGGCGGCGAGCCGGTGAGCCTCGAGCGCTATACGGGCAAGGTGCTCCTGATCGTCAACACCGCGAGCGAGTGCGGATTCACGCCGCAGTACGCGGGCCTGCAAAAGCTCTACGACCAGTACGCCGCGCGCGGGCTCGCGGTGCTCGGCTTTCCGTGCAACCAGTTCGGCAAGCAGGAGCCCGGCGACGCCGCGCAGATCGGCAGCTTCTGCGAGAAGAACTACGGCGTCACGTTTCCGATGTTCGAGAAGATCGACGTGAACGGGGCGAACGCACACCCACTGTATCGCTGGCTCACGGGCGAGGCGCCGGGGCTCCTCGGGCTCGAAGGCATCAAGTGGAACTTCACGAAGTTTCTGGTCGACCGCGACGGCGGCGTGGTGAAGCGCTACGCGCCCGTGACGAAGCCTGAGGCGATCGCAGCGGACATCGAAAAGCAGCTCTGAGCGTCGGCCGGCGGAAAAGGCGCGCGTTACAGAATCGGCGCGAAGAGCCGCGCGAGGTGCATCGTGATCTTGCGCCACGCGGGCGCGTCGCGGTACTCGCTGCGGTCGATCTCGAAGGTCTCTTCGAAGTCGCGCAGCAGCATCGCTTCGACTTCGGCCGCGAAGCCGCGATGCACCGTCAGCACCATGATCTCGAAGTTCAGGCGAAACGACCGGTTGTCGAGATTCGCGCTGCCGATGGCCGCAGCCACGTCGTCGATCAGCACGACTTTCTGGTGCAAAAAGCCCGGCTTGTAGCGGAAGATGCGGATGCCCGCGCGCACCGCATCGAAGGCGTACAGCATTGACGCTTCGAACACCACGTAATGGTCGCGCCGGCTCGGGATCATGATGCGCACGTCCACGCCGCGCAGCGCCGCGAGGCGCAGCGCCGAGAACACGGCTTCGTCGGGCACGAGGTAGGGCGTGGTGATCCACAGGCGTTTCTTCGCGGCGTTGATCGCCTCGACGAAGAAGAGCGAGCAGGTCTCCTGGCGGTCGGCCGGACCCGTGGGCAAGACGAGGCAGTACATGTCGTCGCCGTCGCGCGGCACGACGGTGGGCGGCTCGCAGCCGGGGAGCTGCTGGGTGGCCCAATACCAGTCTTCGGTGAAGGCGAACTGCACGTTGGCGACCGCCGGTCCGCGCAGTTCGATATGCGTATCGCGCCAGGGCGAGAGGCGCGCATTCGCGCCCAGGTATTCGACGCCCACGTTGTGGCCGCCCACGAACGCGTGCTGGCCGTCCACTACGACGATCTTGCGGTGGTTACGGAAGTTGAGCTGGAAGCGGTTGACGAAGTGGCGCTTCGTGGAGAACGGGTGCACTTCCACGCCACCGTCCTGCAACTCGTGCACGTAGCTGGCGGGCAGGTCGAACGAGCCGATGCTGTCGTACAGCAAGTACGCGCGCACGCCGCGTTTCCTGCAGTCGAGCAGCACGTCCTTCAGCATGTCGCCGAGCGCGTCGGCGCGCACGATGAAGAACTGCACGATCACGTAGTGCTCGGCGCGTTCGATTGCATCGAAGATGGCGGAGAACGTCGCTTCGCCATTCACGAGTGTGCGCACGGCATTGCCCGGCACGAGCGGCATGCCGCCCAGGCGCGCGAACGTGCGGATCACGCGTACGCCCAGTTCGTCGGCTGGCCATTCGCCCGCGGATACGAGCTTGTCCCAATCCGGCGCGTGAGCGTGTGAGCGCAATGTTTCGTTGCGCAGGCGCCTCGCGTCGGCATAGCCCGCGAACTTGCTGCGGCCGAGAAAGAGATACGGGACGAGCGTGAGATAGGGCATCGTCGCGAGCGAGACGGCCCAGGCAATCGCGCCCTGTGAGGTGCGCGTGTTGAGGATCGCGTGGCACGCCGCGATCAGCCCAAGCAGATGGATGATCGCGAGCAGCGTGCCGAGGTGTGACCAGTCGAATCGCATAGATGCGTGGGACGCTCCTTCAGCTGGACGCAGGGCCGGCCCGCGCGGGGAAGCGCACGGCCGGAGGGCTCAATCTTACCGAACCCGCTGCGACGACGGCTATCGTCCCAGTCCTGCACGCAGCGAGACACGGCGCACGGACGCCGCGGCTCGTTCGCGCAGATCGGTCAGACCGGCAAGTCGCAGGCCTGAATCAGGAAGACTTGATCGTCGCCGGCGCTCGTCGAGAGCCAGACGATGTCCAGGCCGCCGAACGCCGCTTCCACGTTCTCGCGCTCGTTGCCGATCTCGACCACCAGCACGCCGTTATCGGTGAGCCAGTTGCGTGCGTCCTTGACGATGCGGCGCACGATGTCCATGCCGTCCGCGCCACCCGCGAGCGCCATTTCCGGCTCGTGGCGATACTCGGGCGGCAACGCCTGCATCGAGTCGGCATTCACGTACGGCGGGTTCGTGATGATCACGTCGTAGCGGCGCTCGGGCAGCGGCGCGTACAGGTCGCCTTCGAAGAGGGCAATGCGCTCGTCGAGATCGTGTTCGTGCACGTTGCGCTTCGCCACTTCGAGCGCGGGCGCGGAGAGATCGACGGCGTCGATGTCGGCGTTCGGAAACGCGTGCGCCGCGAGAATCGCGAGGCTGGCCGAGCCGGTGCACAGTTCCAGCACCGCGCTGACCTGCTCGGGATCTTCCACGTAGGGCTGCAGGCCGTCTGCGAGCAGCTCGCCGATGAACGAGCGCGGCACGATGACGCGCTCATCCACGTAGAAGCGCAGGCCGTGCATCCACGCTTCCTGCGTGATGTAGGCGGCGGGCACGCGGTCGGTTGCGCGGCGCTCGATCACGCCGAGCACCTTGTCGATTTCCTCGGTCGTGAGGCGCGCGTCGAGAAACGGGTCGAGCAGGTCGAGCGGCAAGTGCAGCGTGTGCAGAACCAGGTACGCGGCTTCGTCGTAGGCGTTGCTCGAGCCGTGGCCGAAGGCCAGTTGTGCGGCCGAAAAGCGCGAGACACCGTAGCGCAGCAGGTCGCGAACAGTGGCAAAGGTAGCGGCTAGCGGATGGGTCATGTTCTGGACTCCAGAGCGTGTTTGGTTGGCCGGTCAGGCGATCAGCTGTTCGAGCACGCGGCGATATACGTTCTTGAGCGGATCGATGAATTTCACTTCGATATGCTCATCGATCTTGTGGATGCTGGCGTTGGGCGGCCCGAACTCCACCACCTGCTCGCACATGCGCGCGATGAAGCGGCCATCGGACGTGCCGCCCGTGGTCGAGAGTTCGGTGGTGACGCCGGTTTCGTCGTGGATCGCTTTTGCGAGCGCGTTCGAGAGTGCGCCGCGCGGCGTGAGGAAGGGCAGGCCGCTCACGCTCCAGTGCAGGTCATATTCGAGGCCGTGCTTGTCGAGGATGGCGTGCACGCGCTTTTGCAGGCCTTCCACCGTGCTCGCGGTGGAGAAGCGGAAGTTGAACATCACGTCGGCGTGGCCCGGAATCACGTTGCTCGCGCCCGTGCCGCTGTGCATGTTCGACACCTGCCACGTGGTGGGCGGGAAGTATTCGTTGCCGTCGTCCCACTTTTCGGCGACGAGTTCGGCGAGCGCGGGGGCCAGCAGATGCACCGGGTTCTTCGCGAGATGCGGATAGGCGATATGCCCCTGCACGCCCTTCACGACGAGCTTGCCCGACATCGAGCCGCGGCGGCCGTTCTTCACACAGTCGCCGAGCGTATGGGTCGAAGTGGGTTCGCCCACGATGCAGTAATCCATCTTCTCACCGCGCGCCTCTAGCGCCTCGACGACCTTCACGGTGCCGTCGGTAGCCGGGCCTTCCTCGTCGCTCGTGATGAGGAACGCGATGGCGCCACGATGCTGCGGATGCATCGCCACGAACTCTTCGCTTGCCACCACGAAGGCCGCGAGCGAGGTCTTCATGTCGGCGGCGCCACGGCCGTAGAGAACGCCGTCGCGGTGCGAGGGCTGGAACGGCGGCGAGCTCCATTGTTCGATGGGGCCGGTCGGCACGACGTCGGTGTGGCCCGCGAAGGCGAGCAGCGGGCCTTGCGCGCCCGCGGTGCCGCGCTTGACGGCCCACAGGTTCGTCACGCCGTTGGATTCGATCGTTTCGCACGCGAAGCCGAGCGCGCTGAGGCGTTCGGTCATGATGCGCTGGCAGTGCTGGTCGTCGGGCGTGACGGACGCGCGCGCGATCAGGGCTTCGGTAAGGGCGAGGGTGGCGGACATAAAAAGACCACTTTCAATAAAAATGCCGGCGCCGCTGATGGAGCAGGGGCCGGCAACAACTTGTCATGACCGTGCGCGCTCGAGTGCCATGGAGCAGACCAGGCGCACCGGTCTCACACGGCGCTCAAGCGAAGAGCTCCGCATACTGGTCGGCGGAAAAGCCGAGCGTCTTCACGCGGCCGTTCACCACGACCACGGGCCGCTTGATGATCGACGGCTTGTGGATCATCAGCGCAATCGCGCCGGCGGTCGTGTCGGCTTCGGCCTTGTGCACGTCCGAAAGGCCGCGCCAGGTCGTGCCGCGCTTGTTGATGAGCTGATCGAGCGACACGTCCTTGAGCCAGTCCTGGACGAGCGCATTCGAGACGCCCGCCTTCTTGAAGTCGTGAAACTCGAACTCGACGCCGTGCTCTTCGAGCCACACGCGGGCCTTCTTCACGGTGTCGCAGTTCGGAATGCCGTAGACAACGGTCTTGGCAGACTTCGCCATCAGTCGCCTCGCAGCAGCTCGTTCAGGCCGACCTTGGCGCGCGTCTTCGCGTCGACCTTCTTGACGATCACGGCGCAGTAGAGGCTGTGCGAGCCGTCCTTCGAGGGCAGGTTGCCCGCGACCACGACCGAGCCCGCCGGAATACGGCCATACGACACTTCGCCGGTTTCCCGGTCGTAAATCTTGGTCGACTGGCCGAGATACACGCCCATCGAGATCACCGAGTTCTCTTCGACGATCACGCCTTCCACGACTTCCGAGCGCGCGCCGATGAAGCAGTTGTCTTCGATGATGACCGGGTTGGCCTGCAGCGGCTCCAGCACGCCGCCGATGCCCACGCCACCCGAGAGGTGCACGTTCTTGCCGATCTGCGCGCACGAACCAACCGTGGCCCACGTGTCGACCATCGTGCCTTCATCGACGTACGCGCCGATGTTGGTGTACGACGGCATCAGCACGACGTTTTTCGCGATGAACGAACCGCGGCGCGCGATAGCCGGCGGCACCACGCGGAATCCGCCCGCGGCGAAGTCTTCAGCCGTGTAGTTGGCGAACTTCGAGGGCACCTTGTCGTAGAACTGGCTGTAGCCGCCCGCGGGCATCGGCGCGTTGTCTTCCAGGCGGAACGACAGCAGCACGGCCTTCTTCACCCACTGGTTGACGACCCAGTCGCCGTCCTTCTTCTCGGCGCAGCGCAGCGCGCCACGGTCCAGCTCGGAAATGACGTGGGCGACGGCTTCGCGCACGTCGTTCGGGGCCGACCTGGGCGAAAAATCGGCGCGGTTTTCCCAGGCGGTGTCGATGATCTGCTGAAGTTGTTGCGACATGGTGGTGATTTCGTGAGATTGATGGTTGAAAGCGGTGTTGCGCGCAGCGAGGTGCAGGACCCCGGCGCGCACGAGAAAGGCTTTACGGTTTGAGCGAGCGGCAGAACTCGACGATGCGCTGCGCGCCCTCGATGCACTCCTCGACGTCGGCGACGAGCGCCATGCGGACGAAGTCTTTACCCGGATTCGCGCCATGCGCCTCGCGCGCGAGGAACGAGCCGGGCAGAACCGTCACATTATAGTCGGCGTAGAGACGCTGGGCGAACGCGGTGTCGGTCAGGCCGGTGCGCGCGACGTTGGCCCAGAGGTAGAACGCGGCGTCGGGCAATTTCACGTCGAGCACGTCGGCGAGCATGGGCGTGACGGTCGAGAACTTCGTCACGTATTTCGCGCGGTTTTCGCGCACGTGCGCCTCGTCGCCCCAGGCCGCGATGCTGGCGGACTGCCAGACCGGCGACATCGCCGAGCCGTGATAGGTGCGGTACAGCAGGAACTGCTTGAGGATGGCGGCGTCCCCGGCCACGAAGCCCGAGCGCATGCCCGGCGCGTTCGACCGCTTGGAAAGGCTCGACAACATGACGAGACGCTCGAAGCCGCGGCCCAGCTTGTGCGCGGCCTCGAGACCGCCGAGCGGCGGATTCGCTTCGTCGAAATAGATTTCCGAGTAGCACTCGTCCGAGGCGATCACGAAGCCGTAGCGATCGGAAAGCGCGAACAGCTCGCGCCAGTCGTCGAGCGTGATCACGGCGCCCGTGGGATTGCCCGGCGAGCACACGTACAGCAGCTGCGTGCGCGCCCAGACTTCTTCGGGAACCTGCGAATAGTCGCAGGCGAAGTTGCGGGTCGGATCGCTGTTCACGAAGTACGGCTCGCCGCCGCCCAGCAGCGCGGCGCCTTCGTAGATCTGGTAGAAAGGGTTCGGGCAGAGTACGATCGCCCGCTTCGCCGGGTCTTTCACGCCCGCTGTCGGGTCGATCACGGCCTGCGCCAGCGCGAACAGCGCTTCGCGCGAGCCAGAGACCGGCAGGATTTCCGTGGCTGCGTCGATGGCCGGCAGCCCGTAGCGCGCTTTCACCCAGTTCGCAATCGACTCGCGCAGCGCGGGCGTGCCCGCTGTGGCCGGGTACGACGAGAGGCCATCGAGCGATGCCACGATGGCGTCGCGGATCAGCGCAGGAGTGGGGTGTTTCGGCTCGCCGATCCCGAAGCTGATATGGCGCAGGCCGGCGTTCGGCGTGACGTCCTTGAAGAGTATGCGCAGCTTTTCGAAGGGATAGGACTGAAGGGTGTCGAGTAGCGGATTCACTTGGGCGTCGGACAGGCGTGGGCGAAAGACGGATGGCGTGGCGCGCAGGATTGGGGCGGCCACTGCGGGCCGGCGAGCCAGTTGCGCTGGGCTCGGCGAAAACACGGCGGCGCGGCCTTGGAGCTGCAAGCCTTTGATTATAGCGTGGCGCCGTTGCTGCCGCGGGCGCCGGCCAGATCCCGCCTTGGCGCAGCCGGTGCTCGCCGGACGACAAGACAAAGGAAAAGCATGGAATTTTCGAATCGCGTTTCGAACAACGAAGCCGGTGCTGCGAATGCGCGGCCGGGGCCGGGTCGAGGGAAGCACAAGCAATGAGCCAGAGCACGGGCTTGCGCGCCGCGTGGCCAACGCTCGCCATCATGATTGGCGCGTCCGTATGGGGTTTTGTCTGGTATCCGCTGCGCATGCTGGCGGCCGCCGGACTCACCGGCACGGCATCCAGCGCTGCGACGAGTGCAGCCGGCTGCCTCTTCGTCCTCGCGCTGCGCTGGCGCTCGCTCGCGACCGTGCGCTGGCACTGGGTCCTGCCGATGCTCGGGCTTGCCGCGGGCGTGACCAACGTGGGTTTCGTGTGGGGCGCGATCCACGGCGAAGTGATGCGCGTCCTGCTGCTCTTCTATCTGACCCCGGCCTGGACAGCGATCTTCGCGCACTTCATCCTGCACGAGCGCCTGAACTGGGCGGGAGGTGCGCTCGCGGCGCTGTCGCTCCTCGGTGCGGTGCTGATGCTGTGGTCGCCGCAGCTCGGCGTGCCGCTGCCCGCCAACGCCGCCGAATGGGCGGGTCTCATTGGCGGCATGGGTTTCGCGATGAGTAACGTGCTCGTCGTGAAGACGAGCCGCGTGCTTCCGCACATGAAGCCGGAGATGCGCACCGCAACGATCTTCGCGGGCGCCGCGCTCTTCGGCGCGCTGACCTCCTGCTTCGAGCCGATGTCGGCCGCACCGGCAGGCGAGCATCTCGCGCGCGTCGTGCTACTGGTGCTCGCGCTCGGCATCGTGCTCGGCACCAACAACATGCTCGTTCAGTACGGGCTTGCCCGCGTGCCGGCGAACCGCGCCTCGATCATCATGCTGTTCGAAATCGTCGTGACGGCGCTCACGTCGTGGCTCTTCGCGGGCGAGACCCCGGGCCCGCGCGAATGGGCGGGCGGCGCGTGTATCGTGCTCGCTTCCCTGCTGTCGAGCTGGGTGCACCGCGCGCAGGACGCGCGCAAGCGCGGCGCACACGTGGGCGCCGACGCGAGCGTCATGACCCACGCCGACGCCAGCCGCACCGATGACGCGGACGACGCCGACGGCAGCGACCCCGGCGGCGATGATGGCAACGGCGGCGGCAACCGCGATGGGGGCGCAGGCGGCGGCTCGGGTCCAGGGCCTTCCCGCGCGCGGAATGGCGCGCGTGCGATGGTATGATTGCCGCTGATTCCCGCCGACCGCTCGCGCGCATGCGCGTTCGTGCGGCGAGCCGTGGCGCCTGCCTTGTGCGCACTGCGCCGCCGTGCGATCGATACCGGATTCGCGGCGGCAAGCGACGCACGGCACGGGCGGTCCCGTTCACCACTATTCAAACAGCGATATCGCCGTGCGTCTGACCTCGATTAAACTCGCTGGCTTCAAATCATTCGTCGATCCCACGCATTTCCAGGTTCCGGGCCAACTCGTCGGGGTGGTCGGGCCGAACGGCTGTGGGAAATCCAACATCATCGACGCGGTGCGCTGGGTGCTGGGTGAATCCCGGGCATCCGAGCTGCGTGGCGAGTCGATGCAGGACGTCATCTTCAACGGTTCCACCGCGCGCAAGCCGGGCAGCCGCGCGAGCGTCGAACTGGTGTTCGACAACGCGGACGGCCGGGCCGCCGGGCAGTGGGGTCAGTATGCCGAGATCGCCGTGAAGCGCGTGCTCACGCGTGACGGCACTTCGAGCTACTACATCAACAACCTGCCGGCGCGCCGGCGCGATATCCAGGACATCTTCCTCGGCACGGGCCTCGGCCCGCGCGCGTACGCGATCATAGGGCAGGGCATGATTGCGCGGATCATCGAGGCAAAGCCCGAAGAGCTGCGCGTGTTCCTCGAAGAGGCCGCGGGCGTTTCGAAATACAAGGAACGCCGCCGCGAGACCGAGAACCGCCTGCACGACACGCGCGAAAACCTCACGCGCGTCGAGGACATCGTGCGCGAACTGTCCAACAACCTCGAAAAGCTCGAGGGCCAGGCAGTCGTCGCCACGAAATTCCGCGATCTGCAGTCCGAAGGCGAGGAAAAGCAGCGCCTTCTGTGGCTCTTGCGCAAGAACGAGGCGGCGGGCGAACAGCAACGCCAGCAACGCGCGATCGAGCAGGCGCAGATCGACCTTGAGCGGCATACCGCGCAGCTGCGCGAGGTGGAAGCGCAGCTCGAAACGCTGCGCGTGACCCACTACTCGGCAAGCGACGCCATGCAGGGCGCGCAAGGCGCGCTCTATGAAGCGAACGCCGAAGTGAGCCGTCTCGAAGCCGAGATCAAGTTCATCGTCGAGTCGCGCAACCGCGCGCAGGCGCAGATCGCCGCGCTCACCGCGCAGCGCGAGCAGTGGCAAGTTCAGGCGCAGAAGGCGCAGGACGACATCGAAGACGCCGAGGAGCAACTGGCGATCGCCGAGGAAAAGGCGGCGCTCGCGGAGGACGATGCGGCGGCAAAGCAGGAAGCGCTGCCCGCGCTCGAAAACCGCTGGCGCGACGCACAGACGCAACTGAACGACGAGCGCGCGGGCATCGCGCGCACCGAGCAGGCCATCAAGCTCGAAGCCGCGCACCAGCGCAACGCCGACCAGATGCTCCAGCAGCTTCAGCAACGCCATGAGCGGCTGAAGTCGGAGGAAGGCGGACTCGACGCGCCGGACGAAGCCCAGCTCCAAGAGCTGCGCATGCAGCTGGCCGAGCAGGAGGAAGTGCTTCACGAGGCGCAGGCGCGTCTCGCGGATGCGCAGGAAACGGTGCCGCGCCTCGACGCGGAGCGCCGTGCCGCGCATGAACGCGTGCAGGCTGAAAACGCGCAGATCCACCAGTTCGAAGCCCGCCTCGCCGCACTCAAGCAGTTGCAGGAAAACGTGCAAACGGAAGGCAAGATCCAGCCGTGGCTCGAGCGTCATGAACTGGGCGCATTGCCGCGGCTCTGGAAGAAGCTGCACGTCGAAGCGGGCTGGGAGACGGCGCTCGAAGCCGTGCTGCGTGAGCGGCTCGCCGCGCTCGAAGTGTCGAACCTCGACTGGGTGAAGGCATTCGCGAGCGACGCACCGCCTGCGAAGCTCGCGTTCTATTCGCCGCCTGTCGCGGGTCAGGCAAGCGCCGCGCCCGCGGGCCTCACGCCGCTGCTTTCGCTCGTGCGTATCGACGACGCGGGCTTGCGCGCGGTGCTCACCGAATGGCTTGGCTCGACCTACGTTGCCAACGATCTTGCCGAGGCGCTTGCCCAGCGCACGCAGCTGCCAGGCAGCTGCGCGTTCGTCGTAAAAGCCGGTCACGTGGTGACGCGCGTGGGCGTGCAGCTGTACGCCGCCGACACCGAGCAGGCTGGCATGCTCGCGCGTCAGCAGGAGATCGAGAATCTCGAGCGCCAGGTGCGTGCTCAAGCATTGCTCGCCGATGAGGCGCGCACCGCTGTCGTGCGCGCGGAAGCCGCGCATACGCAGGCCGCGCAGGTACTCACGGACGTGCGCCAGCAAGCCGAGCGCGCGACCCAGCGCGTGCACGCACTGCAGATGGATGTGCTGAAGCTCACGCAGGCGCATGAGCGCTACACGGCGCGCAGCACGCAGATCCGTGAAGAACTGGACGAGATTCGTACACAGATCGAAGAGCAGCGCGCGCTGCGGGCGGAGTCGGAAGCGAACTTCGAACGCCACGACGCCGAACTCGCCGAACTGCAAGCTCGCTTCGAGGACAACCAACTCGCGTTCGAAGCGCTCGACGAGGAACTCGGCGCGGCGCGCAACCAGGCGCGCGATCTCGAACGCGCGGCCGCAGACGCGCGCTTTGCGGCGCGCAACATGGCGAACCGCATCGAAGAGCTGAGGCGCAACATTCAGGTCGCGCACGATCAGAGCGAACGCGTGGCCGCCTCGCTCGAAGACGCGCGCGCCGAGCTGGAAACGATCAACGAGCAGACCGCGCACACGGGCCTGCAGGACGCGCTGGAAATCCGTGCGCAGAAGGAAGACACGCTGCGCGCTGCGCGCGCCGAACTCGACGACTTGACCGCGAAGCTGCGTGCCGCCGACGAAACGCGCCTTGCCGCTGAACGCGCGCTGCAGCCGCTGCGCGACCGTATCACCGAGCTTCAGTTGAAGGAACAGGCGGCCCGCCTGAATGGCGAGCAGTTTGTCGAGCAGCTTCAGGCGGCTGGCGTAGACGAGGCCGCGCTGCAGGAAAAGCTCACGGCTGATATGAAGCCGTCGTACCTGCAAGGCGAAGTCACACGCATCAATAACGCGATCGCCGCGCTCGGGCCCGTCAATATGGCGGCACTCGACGAGTTGGCCGCGGCGAAGGAGCGCAAGACCTTCCTCGACGCCCAGTCCACCGACCTCACGAGTGCGATCGAGACGCTCGAAGACGCGATCCGCAAGATCGACCAGGAAACGCGCACGCTGCTTCAGGGCACTTTCGACGAAGTGAACCGTCATTTCGGCGAGCTGTTCCCGCGCCTCTTCGGTGGCGGCCAGGCGAAGCTCATCATGACTGGCGACGAAATTCTCGACGCGGGCGTGCAAGTGATGGCGCAGCCGCCCGGCAAGAAGAATTCGACGATCCACCTGCTTTCGGGCGGCGAGAAAGCGCTCACGGCCACGGCCCTCGTGTTCGCGATGTTCCAGCTCAACCCGGCGCCGTTCTGTCTGCTCGACGAAGTGGACGCGCCGCTCGACGACGCGAACACCGAGCGATTCGCGAACCTTGTTCGCGCGATGTCGGACAAAACACAGTTCCTGTTCATTTCGCACAACAAGATCGCCATGGAGATGGCGCAGCAGCTCATTGGCGTGACGATGCAGGAGCAGGGCGTTTCGCGCATCGTCGCGGTCGACATGGAAACGGCGGCGGGTTTCGCCCAGAATACGGTCTAATCGATTTATACGGTCTAACGGGCGGCGCGCGTTGCGTTGCCGGCGGCGCCGACGTCAAGGCAGCCGCCGCGCGCAATGCGCTTGCCAGAGAAACGGCGCGCACAATGCGCGCGCCGTCGAATAAGAATTGCTGATGGAGCATGCATGGACGAGTTGACTCTCGGGTTGATCGGCGCGGGCGCCGTGGTAGTCGGGGGCGTGGTGGTGTACAACGCGTGGCAAGGGGCGAGGGTGCGCCGGCGCATGCCGCGCCCAATGCCGGAAGAGGCAGTCGAGGCGCCGCAGCGCGACGAGTTCCAGGAGCAAAGCCCGTTCATCGAACCGGCGCACGCACCGTCGCGCCGTGAGCCTTCGCTTGCGGCCGGCTCGGAAGCCGAGCGCGTGGAGCCGGGTTTCGGGACCGTGGCGCCACTCGACACGCCGGCCGACATCCAGGCGGAAACAACGACACCTAACGGCTTTCCGGAGGACGAAGCGGCTACGCAGGAGCGCGGCGAGAGCACTCCGGCCGCAAGCGCGGTTGCCCCGGAATCCGCGAAGGACGACGACGAAGCCGAGCGTATCGAGCCGGTCATGCCGGCCGCCACGACGATCTCTTCGGCGCCGCCGGCCGTAGTCGACCGGCGCATCGACTGCATCGTGCCGATTCGGCTCGGCGCAACGGTAGCGGGCGAGCGGGTGATTCCGTTTGCGCAGCGGTTGCGCCGTGCGGGCAGCAAGCCGGTGCACATCGAAGGCAAACCCGAAGGGGGCGATGGCTGGGAACTGCTGCAAAGCGGCGTGCGCTACGAGGAGTTGCGTGCAGCTGCGCAACTCGCGAACCGCAACGGTCCGCTCAACGAACTCGAGTTCTCGGAATTCGTGACCGGCGTGCAGCAGTTTGCCGACGCGCTCGACGCTGCGCCCGAGTTTCCGGACATGATGGAAACGGTCGCGATGGCGCGCGAACTGGACGGCTTCGCGGCGCAATGCGATGCGCAGCTTTCCATCAACGTGATGTCGGACGGCGCGCCGTGGTCGGCAAACTACGTGCAGGCCGTGGCCGCGCAGGACGGTCTCCTGCTTTCGCGCGACGGCACGCGCTTCGTGAAGCTCGACGCGAAGCAGAGTCCCGTGTTCATGCTGCAGTTCGGCGACACCAATTTCCTGCGCGACGACCTCACGTACAAGGGCGGCGAGTTGATTACGCTGATCCTCGACGTGCCCGTGGCCGACGAAGACATCCTGCCTTTCCGCCTCATGTGCGACTACGCGAAGTCGCTCGCCGAGCGCATTGGCGGGCGCGTGGTCGACGACCAGCGCCGGCCGCTGCCGGAGTCCGTGCTGCAGTCGATCGACAAGCAGCTCATGACGCTCTACGCGAAGCTGGAGCAGGCCGGCATTCCGGCCGGCTCGCCGGCCACTCGGCGACTGTTCAGCCAGTAACGCAGAAGGCCTGCCACCCGCCAATAGACAAGGCGCGGCGCCGTAAGGGCGCCGCGCTTTTTTTGTGCGCGGGCGGCACGGCGCGGTCGGCGCCCGCAGGTCCAGGCGTTCGGTCATGGGTGTTTGATCGCCGTTACCGGCACGCGTGTTGCGGTGCATTCAAGTTCGCATTGCACCACCCGGGCGTCAATGCTACGGACGCAGCGTTAGCCATTCGGCCAGGACCTTGGGAGGGCCGTTCGGCGGCGCACGAAGATGGCCCGAAGTTGGCCGTTCAGCCGATGCGACACGCGCCGCTTCCTGAGATAATCTGACGTCCGAAATCACTTCCAACAGCGAGTCGCCCAAGGCATGGTCCGTACCCCCGCCCGTCCTCCCGAAGAAGCCACCGCTGCGCAGCGCGCGGTGTGGTTGCGCGCCGAACTCGAGCGTGCCAATCACGCCTACTACGTGCTCGACCAGCCGGAGCTGCCCGACGCGGAATACGACAAGCTGTTCGGCGAACTTCAGCAGATCGAGGCCGCGCATCCCGATCTCATCACGCCCGATTCGCCCACTCAGCGCGTGGGCGGAGAGGTCGCCGGGGGCTTCGAGCCCGTGGTGCACGACGTGCCGATGCTTTCGCTCAACAACGGCTTTGCCGACGAGGATATCGTTGCGTTCGACAAGCGCGTGGCCGATGCGCTCGGCAAGATCGCGGGCGCCGAAGTCGGCGCGGTCGAATATGCTGCTGAACTCAAGTTCGACGGCCTCGCCATCTCGCTGCGCTATGTCGACGGCGTGTTTGTCCAGGCGTCAACGCGCGGCGACGGCGCGACCGGCGAAAACGTCACGGAGAACGTGCGCACGATCCGCTCGCTGCCACTGCGCCTGAAGGGCAAGCGCGTGCCGAAGGTGCTCGACGTGCGCGGCGAGGTGCTGATGTTCCGCCGCGACTTCGAGCGCATGAACCAGCGTCAGCGCGACGCCGGTCACAAGGAATTTGCGAACCCGCGCAACGCGGCGGCGGGCAGCCTGCGTCAGCTCGATCCGAAGATCACCGCGCAGCGGCCGCTCTCGTTTTTCGCTTACGGCATTGGTGTGCTCGAGGGCGAGCCGATGCCGGCCACCCATAGCGAACTGCTCGACTGGTACGCGGAAATGGGCTTGCCGGTCAATTCCGAGCGTGCGGTCGTGAAGGGCGCGCAAGGTCTGCTCGAATTCTTCCGCACCGTTGGCGAGAAGCGCGATGGCCTGCCGTACGACATCGACGGCGTGGTTTACAAGGTGAACCGCCGCGAAGAGCAGGACGCGCTCGGCTTCGTTTCGCGCGCGCCGCGTTTCGCGCTCGCGCACAAGTTTCCGGCCCAGGAAGCACTGACGAAGCTGCTGGCCATCGACGTACAGGTGGGCCGTACAGGCGCGATTACGCCGGTTGCGCGGCTCGAACCGGTGTTCGTCGGCGGCGCGACGGTGACCAATGCCACGCTCCACAACGAAGACGAAGTGCGCCGCAAGGACATCCGCATCGGCGATACGGTGATTGTGCGGCGCGCCGGCGACGTAATTCCCGAGGTGGTCAGTGCGCTCATGGACCGCCGTCCGGCCGACGCCCACGAGTTCGTGATGCCGACCGAATGTCCGGTCTGTGGATCGCGCATCGAGCGTCTGCCCGACGAGGCGATCGCTCGCTGCACGGGCGGTCTCTTCTGTCCGGCGCAACGCAAACAGGCGCTCTGGCACTTCGCCCAGCGCCGTGCGCTCGATATCGACGGACTGGGCGAGAAGATCATCGACCAGCTGGTCGACCAGAACCTCGTGCGCACGCCCGCCGATCTTTTCAGTCTCGGCTTCGGCGCGCTTGCGCAGCTCGATCGCATGGCCGACAAATCGGCGCAAAACCTGCTCGACTCGCTCGAAAAGGCCAAATCCACGTCGCTTGCGCGCTTCATCTACGCTCTCGGCATTCGGCACGTGGGCGAGTCGACGGCCAAGGATCTCGCCAAACATTTCGGCTCGCTCGATCCGATCATGAGCGCGTCGGTCGAAGAACTGCTCGAAGTGAACGATGTGGGTCCCATCGTCGCGCTCGCAATTCACGAATTTTTTGCGGAAGAGCATAACCGCACGGTAATCGAGCAACTGCGCGCGCCGGGCAAAGTAACATGGGCGGAAGGTCCGCCCGCGCCGAAGGCGCCGGTGGGCGTGCTGGCCGGCAAGACGGTGGTGCTCACGGGCACGCTGCCCACGCTCTCGCGCGACGAGGCGAAGGAGATGCTGGAGGCGGCCGGCGCGAAGGTGGCCGGCTCGGTCTCGAAGAAGACCGATTATGTGGTGGCGGGCGCCGATGCGGGCAGCAAGCTCGCAAAAGCCGAGGAACTCGGTGTGCCGGTGCTCGACGAAGAAGGAATGCGCAAGCTCCTGGAGGGGCAAACGACATGATTCGCGAAATTCTCAGAATGGGCGATCCGCGCCTGCTCAGCATTGCCAGGCCCGTCGATCACTTCGATACGCCCGAACTGCACGAACTCATAGCCGATATGTTCGACACCATGCACGCGGCGAACGGCGCGGGCTTGGCCGCCCCGCAGATCGGCGTCGACTTGCAGGTGGTGATCTTCGGTTTCGAGCAGAACGAGCGCTATCCCGAAGCGCCGGCTGTGCCGCAAACCGTGCTCATCAACCCGGTCATCCATCCTCTGTCACACGACATGGAAGAGGGCTGGGAGGGTTGTCTTTCGGTGCCGGGCATGCGTGGCGCCGTGAGCCGCTATTCGATGATCCGCTATGACGGCTTCGATCAGTACGGCACGCCCATCGAGCGTGTGGCGGAGGGCTTTCACGCACGGGTTGTCCAGCACGAATGCGACCACCTGATCGGCAAGCTGTACCCCATGCGCATTACCGACTTCTCGAAGTTCGGCTTTACCGAGGTTCTGTTTCCGGAACTCGACCCGAACAGCGACGACTGAAGATCAAAGCAGCATGAAAAACGGGAGCCAGATGGCTCCCGTTTTTCATGCAACGCGGCGTTTGGCGCTGCTGCGGCGTTAGAACGCTTCGTCAGCGGCCAGATAACGCCATTGGCCTTGCGGCAGCGCGCCGAGCAGCACGCGGCCCATGCGCACGCGCTTGAGGCCCACGACCTTGAGGCCGACCAGTTCGCACATGCGGCGGATCTGGCGCTTCTTGCCTTCGCGCAGCACGAAACGCAACTGCTCGCCGTTTTGCCAGCTCACCTGCGCGGGCTTGAGCGGCACGTCGTCGAGCGACAGGCCGTGGCGCAGTTGCGCGAGCAACTCGGCCGGGAAGTGCTGATCGATTTCGGTCTCGATATCGTTGTAGGTGACGCGGACGAGGTATTCCTTGTCGATGTCCGAGCTCTCGCCGATCAACTGCTTGGCCACGCGGCCGTCCTGGGTCAGCACGAGCAGGCCGGTCGAGTCGATGTCGAGCCGGCCAGCCGGCGCGAGCGTGCGCAGATGCGTGGCCGAAAAACGGATCCCCGAATGGTCGCCGTCCCAATGATTCTCGCCGGTGATGAGCACGGCGGCGGGCTCGTAGCCGTCCTCGGCCTGGCCCGACACATAGCCCACGGGCTTGTGTAGCAGGATCGTCACCTGGCGCGCCTGCGCGGCGAGCGCGGCCGGATCGACCTCGATGCGCTGATTCGGTGTGACCTTCGCGCCGAGCGTGTCGACGACTTCACCGTCCACATAGACCCAGCCTTTTTCGATCCACTCGTCGGCTTCACGGCGCGAGCACAGGCCCAGCTCGGACATGCGCTTGGACAGGCGCAGGGTGTTCTCGCCGTCGACTTCCTCGCGCGGTGTGCGGCGCGGTGCGGATTCGGCGTCGGCGGTACGCCGCGGGGGCTTCTCGGCCGATTTGGCGGGGCGGGCCGTCTTGTGGGCGCCACCGCTTTCTTCGGCACTGCGGCGTGCGCGCGGCGCGGCGCTTTCACGGTCATCGCGCGAGGTGGATTTCACCGGGCGAGCGAAACGACGCTCCGTTCCCTCGTCGCGCTCGCGTGCGGGGCGGCGGTCGTCACTATCCGTGCGGCGGGCGAAGCGTCCCTCGCTGCCTTCTGCGCCACTGCGCGGGGGGCGACGGTTATCGCCTTCGGTGCGTCGTTCGAAGCGACGCTCGCCACCTTCCTCACGGCTGCGAGGCGGCCGACGGTCATCACCTTCGGCGCGACGCGCGAAGGGACGTGCACCCCCTTCTTCGCGGCTGCGCGGCGGGCGGCGATCGTCGCCTTCGGTGCGTCGTTCGAAGCGACGCTCGCCACCTTCCTCACGGCTGCGAGGCGGGCGGCGGTCATCACCTTCGGCGCGGCGGGCGAATGGACGTGGACCACCTTCCTCACGACCACGCGGCGGGCGACGGTCATCACCTTCGGTGCGGCGGGCGAATGGACGTGCACCACCTTCTTCGCGGCTGCGCGGCGGGCGACGATCGTCACCTTCGGTGCGTCGCTCGAAGCGACGTTCGCCACCTTCCTCACGGCTGCGAGGCGGGCGACGGTCATCACCTTCGGCGCGACGCGCGTAGGGTCGTGCACCCCCTTCTTCGCGGCTGCGCGGCGGCCGGCGATCGTCGCCTTCGGTGCGTCGCTCGAAGCGACGCTCGCCACCTTCCTCACGGCTGCGAGGCGGGCGACGGTCATCACTTTCGGTGCGCCGCGCAAAAGGACGTGCACCACCCTCTTCGCGGCTACGCGGCGGGCGGCGGTCATCACCTTCGGCACGGCGCGCGAAGGGACGTGCACCCCCTTCGTCACGACCACGCGGTGGACGGCGATCGTCGCCTTGAGGGCGGGGCGCGAAGCGACGCTCGCCGCTTTCGTCACGGCCGCGAGCCAATCCACGCGCCTCATCGCCGGAGCGACGGGCGGGGCGGCGCTCGTCGCCGAAGCCGCCTTCGCGAGCAGGTCGCGCTGGACGGCTCGAACCGTCGCGCTCACGCGCCATGGCTGGCCGTGCCGGGCGCGTATCGCCGGCGCGAGGCGTAGTGCGGTCGGCGGAGGTGCGCGCAGGCTTTCCCGCCGATGGCTTCGCAGCCGACGCCGGACGAGCGTCCGTCGGCCGAACCTCCGCCGGCCGCACCGGCTTACGCGCGGTCGTGCTGCCGCGGCGGACGGGGGCGCGTTCCGGTGTGGTCGGGCGCGGATGTTTGGCTGTCAGTTTGGCTCGCATGGATCTGGGTATTTCGCTTGGGTCATTCACACTGCGATCGCGCGCAGCAGTTCGGTTTCGACGTGAATCTGCTGGCGGTTGTCGGAAAGTCCCGATCCGTCGAGCAGAAACACGTCTTCCACACGTTCGCCGAGCGTATTGATCCGCGCCGCATGGACGCCGACATGATGCTCCGCGAGCACGCGCGCGATGGAATAGAGGAGGCCCGGCCGGTCGTTCGCCGACACGGACAGGATGTAGTATTGGCCGCGCTCGTCGGCCCGCAGGTCGACGCGCGGCGTCACCGGGAAGGTGCGCGACAGGCGTGAGAGCCGGCCCTTCGACGGCTCCGGCAGCGCATTGCCCGTCGCCTTCAGGCGCGCCGCGAGTTCCTGTTCGACGAGATTCGCGATATCGCGATAGTGCACGTCGCCCTCGGTGTGGGCGACGATGAAGTTATCGAGCGCATAGCCGTGGCGCGTGGTGCTCACGCGCGCGTCGAGCACGGAAAGTCCGCTGCGGTCGAAGTACGCGCACATCGTCGCGAAGAGATCGGGACGATCCTGCGCGTAGACGAGCACCTGCAGCGCCTCGCCGATCGGCGACGGGCGCGCGCGCACGACCGGCTCCGGCGCTTCGACGTGGCGGTAAAGCACGCGCGTTTGCCAGGCGATGTCGGCGGCGTCGTGGCGCAGGAAATAGCCCACATCGAGCTTGTCCCAGAGCGCGCGGTGCGCGTGCTCCGGCACTGTCTCGAGGCGTAGCAGCGCGAGCGCCAACTCCTGGCGCGTCTTGAGTTCCGAGTGCGCGTCGGGCTTGGCGCCGCCGAGCACGGCGAGCGTCGAGCGGTAGAGGTCTTCGAGCAGCTTGCCCTTCCAGTTGTTCCAGACCTTCGGGCTCGTGCCGCGAATGTCGGCGACCGTCAGCAGGTAGAGCGCCGAAAGACGCCGCTCCGTGCCGACGAGTTCGGCGAAGCGTTTCACGACTTCGGGGTCGGTGATGTCCTGCTTCTGGGCGACCTGGCTCATCGTCAGGTGCTGCTGGACGAGCCAGACGACCAGGTCCGCGTCGTCGCCCGTAATGTCGTGCTCGCGGCAAAAGCGCCGCGCGTCGGCCATGCCGAGCTGCGAGTGGTCGCCGCCGCGGCCCTTGGCGATGTCGTGGAACAGCGCCGCGACGTAGAGCACCCAAGGGCGCTCGAAGTTGGCGATGAGCTGGCTGCAGAACGGATACTCGTGCGCATGCTCGGCCACGGCGAAGCGGCGCATGTTGCGCAGCACCATCAGGATGTGCTGGTCGACCGTGTAGACGTGATAGAGGTCGTGCTGCATTTGCCCGACGATGCGGCGGAAATTCAACAGATAGCGTCCGAGCACGCTCGTCTGGTTCATGAGCCGCATGGCGTGCGTGATGCCAGCCGGCTGCTTGAGGATCTCCATGAAGAGCCGGCGGTTCTCCGGGTCGCGGCGCCAGCGCTGGTCCATGGTCTCGCGCGCGTTGTAGAGCGCGCGCAGGGTGCGCGCCGACAGGCCCTTCACGCCGGGCACCTGCTCGTAGAGCAGGAACGCTTCGAGAATCGCGTGCGGCTCGCGTTCGAACACGTCGTCGCTGACGATTTCCAGCATCCCCTGCTTCTCGACGAAGTGCTCGGAGAGCGTGCGCGTGATGCCGCTCGTGCTCGGAAAGAGCTGCGCCTCGATGTTCTGGATCAGGATAGTGGAAAGCTGCGTGACCGCCTTCGCGGCCCAGTAGTAGCGGCGCATGAGTTGCTCGCTCGCCCGTCGCGCGCTGCTTGCCTTGTAGCCGAAGCTTTCGGCCACCGCCGTCTGCAGGTCGAACACGAGGATGTCCTGGCGCCGCCCCGCGATCACGTGCAGGCGCGCGCGCAGCGCCTTGAGAAACGCCTCGTTGCGGCGTAGTTCGCGCGCCTCGCGCCCGGTGATCAGACCGCGCTGGTCCAGTTCCTTCCAGCTGCTGCCGAAGGCGGCGGCTTCGGTGATCCAGAGGATCAGCTGCAGGTCGCGCAGGCCGCCGGGGCTTTCCTTGACGTTAGGTTCGAGCGAGTAGGGCGTGTCCTGGAAACGCGCATGGCGCTGGCGCATTTCGAGCACTTTCGCCTGGAAGAACGCGCGCGGGTCCATGGCGTCGCGATAACGCTGCGCGAAGTCGTCGAAGAGTGTCGCGCTGCCCGTGATGCGGCGCGCCTCGAGGAGCGACGTACGCACGGTGACGTCGTTGGCGGCTTCTTCGAGGCATTGCGAGACGCTGCGCACGCTGCTGCCGATATCGAGTCCGAGATCCCACGCGAGGCCGATGAACCGCTCGATGCGTTCTTCGAGCAGCGTGAGCGTCTCGGCGTCCGGCAGCAGGACGAGGATGTCGACGTCGGACCAGGGCGCGAGCTCGCCGCGCCCGAAACCGCCCACGGCCACGAGCGCCAGCGTGGCCGGCAACTCGCACAGGTTCCAGGCGCTGCGCAAGGTGTCGTCGGTGGTGCCGGCAAGGGTGCGCATCAGCGAATCGACATTGGTCGCAGTCTTGAAACGCTCGAGCAACTGGGCCTTGGCGGCCTTGTAGTCGGATTTCAGCGACGACGTATCGGGAACGGCGACAGCGGGAAAGCTCATGGGCTCGGGTCGTGTCTGGCGTGGTTGGGCGGGCGGCCGGTCGTGCGCGCGGCTGGCCTCGCGCTTGCGGCTGGCCGCGTTGGTTCGTCGGCTAGTGCGTCGTTTGCTTTGCAGGCTGCCCCATCGTGCTGCTGGCGCCGGGCGGCGACCGGGTGCAGCGCCTCGCTCGCGTTGGGCATACCGGCCCGAGGCGCAGGACGCTTTCTACGTGCACGTCCATTTTGCGCCGGATCGCGCCACGAAGCGCTTCCCGGCACCTTTTTACGGCAGTCAGGCCGTCGTGCCCGCCATCTGCGCGACGATAGCCGGCTTGGCGGGCGTACCCGCCGAGACCGTCAGGACCTCGTAGCCCGTTTCGGTCACGAGCACCGTGTGCTCCCACTGCGCGGACAGGCTACGGTCTTTCGTCTTGACGGTCCATTGGTCCGGCATGGTGCGGATGTCGCGGCGGCCGGCGTTGATCATCGGCTCGACGGTGAAGATCATGCCGGGTACGAGTTCGATGCCCGTGCCGGGGCGGCCGTAGTGCAGCACCTGCGGGTCTTCGTGGAACACCGTGCCGATGCCGTGGCCGCAGTATTCGCGCACCACGCTGTAGCCCTGGCTTTCGGCGTAGCGCTGGATGGCATGGCCGATGTCGCCCAGATGGCCGCCTGGGCGCACCTGGTCGATGCCGAGCCACATGCATTCATACGTGGTCTGCACGAGGCGCCTGGCGAGGATCGAGCCTTCGCCGACGATGAACATGCGGCTCGTGTCGCCAAAATAGCCTTCCTTGATGACGGTGATGTCGATATTGAGCGCGTCGCCGTTCTTCAGCGCCTTGTCGCCCGGAATACCGTGACAGATCACGTCGTTCACGGAAGTGCAGATCGCCTTCGGGTAGGGCGGATAGCCGGGCGGCTGATAGTTCAGCGGCGCGGGCACCGTGCCCTGCACATTGGTCATGTATTCGTGGCACAGGCGATCGAGTTCGCCCGTCGTCACGCCAGCGGTGACGAACGGCGTGATGTAATCGAGCACCTCGCTCGCCAGCCGGCAGGCGACGCGCATTTGCGCGATGTCTTGTTCGTTCTTGATCGAAATGGCCATGGTATGCGCCCGAAAATGCAGTCGAATATTCAATTATCGCACCTAATGCGGGCGGTCGCTGACTTTTGAAAAGGCGCGGGCGCGCCCGCGGCCACTATTCCGCGGGTAATAGCTGTCTTGAGTAAGGGGCGGTTTGCGTGCTATACTCTTCGGCTAAGTCGCTTCCATATCTTTCGAATTCATCTTCGAAATTTTGCCGGGAGCGGCTGAATCCGCCGTTGCCGCGGAGCGCTTTGCCAAGGACGTATTTTGGCGGGTGCGCGAAGAACATTCGGAAGCATCTTCTTCAGGCAGCACACTCGCAAGCCGGCGCACCGAGGGTGTCGGACGCGTCGATCTCCGGAAACGGGGGGCGCACCGATACGGCAGCCGGCTTCAGACCCAAACCCTAGCGGAGAATTGAAACATGGCAGTTACCATGCGCCAAATGCTGGAAGCCGGTGTCCATTTCGGTCACCAAACGCGCTTCTGGAACCCGAAGATGGCCCCCTTCATTTTCGGCCATCGCAACAAGATTCACATCATCAACCTCGAAAAGACGCTGCCGATGTACAACGACGCGCTGAAGTACGTGCGTCAACTGGCATCGAACCGCGGCACGATCCTGTTCGTGGGCACGAAGCGTCAATCGCGTGACACGATCGCTGAAGAGGCAAACCGCGCTGGTATGCCGTTCGTGAACGCGCGCTGGCTCGGCGGCATGCTGACCAACTTCAAGACGCTGAAGGTTTCGATCAAGCGCCTGAAGGACATGGAAACAGCCGTGGAAGCGGGTGAGCTCGAGAAGATGAGCAAGAAGGAAGCCCTCCTGTTCGAACGCGAAATCGCCAAGCTGCAAAAGTCGATCGGCGGCGTGAAGGACATGGGCGGCATTCCGGACGCAATTTTCGTGGTCGACGTCGGCTACCACAAGATTGCCGTGACGGAAGCGAACAAGCTGGGCATCCCCGTGATCGCCGTGGTCGATACGAACCACTCGCCGGAAGGCATCGATTACGTGATCCCGGGCAACGACGACGCGAGCAAGGCCGTTGCGCTCTACACGCAAGGCGTGGCTGACGCGATCCTCGAAGGCCGTGCGAACGCGGTCAACGACGTGGTTGTGGCCGCGCGCGGCAACGACGGCGACGACGAGTTCGTCGAGGTCAATTCGGAGGCGTAAGCTGCCCCGTGTCCGGCAAGAAAAGGGGGCTTTCCATAGGCCCCTTTTTTTTAAGCCGCGACTTTCGTCGCCGCTTCATATGAGCGGCACCGTAGCCCTGTAGAAGCAGCTGTAAAAAAGCGTTTCACCGCAGGCGGAAACGGAAACGAATTTCTGCCGGCCGCGTCGAAAGGCGGGCGGCGTGTACCAGACAGACTCAAGGAGCGAATGATGGCGGCAATTACCGCAAGCATGGTGGCAGAACTGCGCGCGAAGACCGACGCGCCGATGATGGA
Organism: Paraburkholderia hiiakae; assembly: GCF_904848665.1. GTDB lineage: Bacteria > Pseudomonadota > Gammaproteobacteria > Burkholderiales > Burkholderiaceae > Paraburkholderia > Paraburkholderia hiiakae. The sequence goes on along the minus strand of NZ_CAJHCQ010000008.1, from coordinate 160,312 downwards.
ATGCAAGAAGGCGCTGACGGAAGCCGACGGCGACCTGGCGCGCGCTGAAGAACTGCTGCGCGTGAAGCTCGGCAACAAGGCCAGCAAGGCCGCTTCGCGCGTGACGGCTGAAGGCGTGATCGCTTCGTTCATCGGCGGCAACGACGGTGCGATCGTCGAACTGAACTGCGAAACCGACTTCGTCTCGAAGAACGACGACTTCATCGGCTTCTCGAAGAAGATCGCCGAACTGGTCGCCACGCAAAACCCGGCTGACGTTGCGGCTCTCTCGGCGCTGCCGCTGGACGGCTCGACGGTCGACGCAGTGCGCCTCGCGCTGGTCGGCAAGATCGGCGAAAACCTCTCGATCCGCCGTTTCGCGCGTTTCGAAACCGCCAACAAGCTGGCTGCATACCTGCACGGTACGCGTATCGGCGTGCTGGTCGAGTACACGGGCGCAGACGAGCAAGTGGGCAAGGACGTCGCGATGCACATCGCCGCGATGAAGCCGGTCTCGCTGTCGTCGGACGACGTTCCGGCCGACCTGATCGCCAAGGAGCGCAGCATCGCCGAGCAGAAGGCTGCCGAGTCGGGCAAGCCGGCTGAGATCGTCGCGAAGATGGTCGAAGGTTCGGTCCAGAAGTACCTGAAGGAAGTCTCGCTCCTGAACCAGCCGTTCGTTAAGAACGACAAGCAGACGATCGAGCAGATGCTCAAGGCTGCTGGCACGACGGTGCAAAAGTTCGCACTCTTCGTGGTGGGCGAAGGCATCGAGAAGCGCCAGGACGATTTCGCTGCCGAAGTGGCCGCGCAAGTTGCTGCTGCAAAGCAGCAATAAGGACAGTAAGGCCGCCCGCCGCGTGTTACGCGGCGGGCGGCACCGCAGTTATTGCAGCATCGCAGTTTGTTGAGTTGTAAGCCGTGGCGGAGCAATCCGTCGTGGCGGGCAGCGTAGCGACCACGCGCATGGTAGTCCCCCGCCGTGCGCGGCGTCGGAAATCTTCGCTATTTCTGGCGGCGCTTGCCCGAAGCCGTATTTCACCCCTACAGTTTCAAGTTATTGCCCTTTGCGCGCGATCCTGGATACCTCCATGCCCACACCCGCCTATAAACGCGTCCTGCTCAAACTTTCCGGCGAAGCCCTGATGGGCGATGATGCCTTCGGCATCAATCGCGCCACGATCGAACGTATGGTGGCGGACGTGGCCGAGGTCGTGCGTCTCGGCACCCAGCTCGCAGTCGTGATCGGCGGCGGCAACATTTTCCGCGGCGTCGCGGGCGGTGCAGCCGGTATGGACCGCGCAACGGCCGACTACATGGGCATGCTCGCCACGATGATGAACGCGCTCGCGCTGCAGGACGCCATGCGTCATGCGGGTATCGAGGCGCGCGTGCAGTCGGCATTGCGCATGGACCAGGTCGTCGAACCGTACATCCGCCCCCGCGCGATCCGCCAGCTCGAAGAAGGCAAGGTCGTGATCTTCGCCGCGGGCACGGGCAACCCGTTCTTCACCACCGACACGGCTGCTGCGCTGCGCGGCTCGGAAGTCGGTGCCGAAGTCGTGCTGAAGGCCACCAAGGTCGACGGCGTCTACTCGGCCGACCCGAAGAAGGACCCCACCGCCACGCGCTACTCGACGATCAGCTTCGATGAGGCAATTGGCCGCAACCTGCAGGTGATGGACGCCACCGCGTTCGCGCTGTGCCGCGACCAGAAGCTGCCGATCCGGGTTTTTTCCATCGTCAAGCCGGGTGCACTCAAGCGCATCGTTCTGGGTGAAGACGAAGGGACGCTCGTCCACGTGTAAACTCTCGTCTCACGAGAGGTTCGAACACGGGCCGCGCCGCCCATCAGCGCGCCGGCGGGCCTGTTCCGTTATGAAGGTTCGGAGGTATCAAAATGGCTGTGGCTGACATCAAGAAGGGCGCCGAGCAGAAAATGCAGCGCTCGATCGACTCGTTCAAGAGCGATCTGGCGAAAATCCGCACGGGCCGTGCCCATACCGGTCTGCTCGACCACATCCAGGTCGACTACTACGGCTCGCCCGTGCCTATCTCGCAAGTCGCCAACCTCACGCTCGTCGACGCACGCACGATCGGCGTTCAGGCGTGGGAAAAGAAAATGGTGCCGGTGATCGAAAAGGCGATCCGCGAGTCGGATCTCGGCCTGAACCCGGCCACGCACGGCGACCTGATTCGCGTGCCGATGCCCGCGCTCACCGAAGAGCGCCGCAGGGAGCTCACGAAGGTCGTCAAGAACGAAGGTGAAACGGCGAAGGTAGCCGTGCGTAACCTGCGTCGCGACGCCAACGAACAGCTCAAGAAGCTCGTAAAGGACAAGGAAATTTCCGAAGACGACGAGCGCCGTGGCAGCGACGAAGTCCAGAAGCTGACTGACCGCTTCGTGGCCGAGATCGACAAGCTCGTGCAGACGAAGGAAGCCGAGATCATGACGGTCTGAGGCCTTAGAGCTCCCAGATTCGCCAGATTTCCGGCGGTTTCCCTTTTTCATCGCAGTTATAGTCCGACGGCCATGACCTATACCAGCTCAACCGTTCGCGTGCCCGACGTGGCGGCCGTGCCGCGCCACATCGCGATCATCATGGACGGCAATGGCCGTTGGGCAACGCAGCGTCGTCTGCCGCGCGTAGCAGGCCACACGCGCGGCGTCGATGCCGTGCGTTCGGTCGTCGAATCGTGCGTGGAGCGCGGCGTCGAATACGTCACGCTCTTCGCCTTCAGTTCCGAGAACTGGCGCCGGCCGACCGACGAAGTCTCGTTCCTTATGCGTCTTTTCGTCACCGCGCTCGAGCGCGAAGTGGCGCGCCTGCACGCGAATGGCATACGCCTGCGCGTGGTCGGCGACCTGTCGATGTTCAACGAGCGCATTCAGGACCTGATTCGCCGTGCGGAAACCAAGACCGCACGCAACACCCGTCTCACGCTCACGATCGCCGCGAACTACGGCGGCCGCTGGGACATCCTCCAGGCCACGCGCAAGCTGGTTGAGGAGGCCGCGGCCACGGGCCAGCCGGTCCCCGTCACCGAAGACGCGCTGTCCCAGCATCTGGCGATGGCTTACGCGCCCGAACCGGACCTCTTCATCCGCACGGGCGGGGAGCAGCGGGTGAGCAACTTCCTGCTGTGGCAACTCGCCTACGCCGAGTTCTATTTCACCGACACGTTCTGGCCAGATTTCGACGCCGAAGCGCTCAGCCGCGCCATTGCGTCGTATGCCGAGCGCGAGCGCCGCTTCGGCCGCACGAGCGCGCAGGTCGTCGCCCAGAACGCCGATTCGCTTTCATGCTAAAGACCCGCGTCATTACGGCGCTCGTCCTGCTGGCAGTCTTCCTGCCGATCACGCTGTTCGCGCCTGTGGCGGCGTTCGGCGCGCTGATCGGCGTCGTGGTCGTGTTTGCCGCGTGGGAGTGGGCGCGCCTCCTGAAGGCAGGCGTGGCCGGCTCGATCGTCTATGCCGTGATCGCGGCGGCCGTCGTGGCGCTCAGCACGCGCCTGCCGGCGCCCCGGCCGCTCTTTCAGGCGGCGGGCGTGTTCTGGATCATCGCCGGCCCTTACGTGCTGCTGCGCAAGCCGGTGCTCGCCGCGGGCGCGTGGCGCGCTTTCCTGCTCGCCGCGGGGCTCGTCGTTTTCGCGGCCTGCTGGCACGCCCTCGTTGCGGCGCGCATGGCGGGCGTGGCGTTCGTTCTGTCCCTGCTGCTCGTGGTCTGGCTGGCCGATATCGGCGCATACTTTGCAGGTAAGGCATTCGGAAAGCATAAGCTCGCGCCTTCGATCAGCCCCGGCAAGACCTGGGAGGGCGCCGTGGGCGGCTGGGCCGCTGTGATGGTCGTGTCCGGCGCGGCGATCGCGCTGCACGCGTTCGAACCCACGCTGTATTCCGCGCTCGCCGCCCAGATCGGGCTTGGACGTGCGCTTTTCGTACTTACCGTGCTGGTCGCGTTCAGCGTGATCGGCGATCTGTTCGAGTCGATGATGAAGCGCCAGGCTGGCGTGAAGGATTCGAGTGGCCTTCTGCCGGGCCACGGCGGAGTCCTCGACCGCATCGACGCGCTGCTGCCCGTGCTGCCGCTTGCCATGCTGCTGCTCGGCTAATGGCGCCCGGCTAGAGATTTGAATATGCAAAAACGACTCACACTGCTCGGTTCCACTGGCTCGATTGGAGATAGCACGCTCGACGTCGTCGCGCGTCATCCGCAACGCTTCTCGGTCTATGCGCTCACCGCGCATCGCAACGGCGAGAAACTCGTCGAACAATGTCTGCGCTTCACGCCCGAAGTGGCCGTGGTCGGCGACGCCGATACCGCCGCACAGGTCGAGCGCAAGCTGCGCGAGGCCGGCTCGAAGACCGTCGTCACCTACGGGCCGCAGGCGCTCGTCGAAGTCTCGAAGAGCGACGGCTGCGACACGGTGGTCGCTGCCATCGTCGGCGCGGCAGGTCTTGCGCCTACGCTCGCAGCGGCGAAGGCTGGCAAGCAGATCCTGCTCGCCAACAAGGAAGCGCTCGTGATGTCGGGTGACATCTTCATCGACGCCGTGTGCGACAGCGGCGCCGTGCTGCTGCCGCTCGACAGCGAGCACAATGCCGTGTTCCAGTGCTTTCCGCGCGAAAACGCGCAGCGCGACGGCGTCACGAAGATCATCCTGACCGCCTCGGGCGGCCCGTTCCGCACGCGCGAGCCCTCGACGCTCGTGAACGTGACGCCCGACGAGGCCTGCAAGCATCCGAACTGGTCCATGGGCCGCAAGATTTCCGTCGACTCGGCCACGATGATGAACAAGGGCCTCGAAGTGATCGAGGCACATTACCTGTTCGACCTGCCGGGCGAGCGCATTGACGTGCTGATCCACCCGCAGAGCGTGATTCATTCGATGGTCTCGTACGCCGACGGTTCGGTGCTCGCGCAACTAGGCAACCCCGACATGCGCACGCCGATCGCACATGCACTCGCGTACCCGGAGCGTGTCGATTCCGGCGTTGCACAACTGGATCTCGCGCAAATCGCGACGCTCACGTTCGAAAAGCCCGACTACGAGCGCTTTCCGTGTCTTGCGCTCGCCATGCAGGCATTGTCCGCCGGCGGCGTGGCGAGCACGGCGCTCAACGCGGCGAACGAAGTCGCCGTGGAAGCATTTTTGAACCGACGCATCGGCTTCATGGCCATCGCCCAGACGGTGGATGCCGTGCTCAACGCGCTCGAGAACCGCACCGCGTCGAGTCTCGAAGTCGTGCTCGAAGCCGACGCGGCAGCCCGCCGTGCGGCTCACACCATCATCGACAGCTTGCCGGTGCCAGCCTGACAGGTCAGCGAGGGGCTTGCGGAAGGGCCCTTGCGGCCCCTCAGGCACGCGAGCCTGACCTCGGGGCCGCTGCCGCACCGGTGCGCTGCTTCCCGCCCAGGAGGCGCTCATGAACCTGCTTACCGAACTGGTCGCATTCGTCGTGGCGATCGGCGTGCTGGTCGTCGTGCACGAATACGGTCACTACAGCGTTGCGCGCCTGTGCGGCGTGAAGGTCCTGCGTTTCTCGATCGGCTTTGGCCGGCCGCTCGTCCAGTGGGTCAGCAAGAAGAGCGGCACCGAGTGGACCATCGCGGCGCTGCCGCTCGGCGGCTACGTGAAGATGCTCGACGAGCGCGAGTCGCCCGAGCAGATTCCCGCGAGCGATTTGCCACACGCGTTCAACCGCCAGTCGGTCGGCAAGCGCATTGCAATCGTCGCTGCTGGGCCGATCGCCAATTTTGTGCTGGCTGTCGTGCTCTTCGCGGTGGTATACGCGAGCGGCGTGACCGAGCAGAAGGCCATAGTCGCGGCGCCGCCCGCGCAGTCGGCGGCGGCTCGGGCGGGCTTCCAGGGCGGCGAAACAATTCTTTCGGTGAGCGATGCAAATGGCAGCCGCACCGAGCCCGTGCGTTCGTGGTCGGACCTGCGCTGGAAACTGCTCGGCACGGCGTTCGATCAGGGTCATGTCGTCCTTGCCGCGCGTGACGGCGAGGGCACCTACGATTTCCCGCTCGATCTCTCCCAACTGACCAGCAAGGATCTCGACGACGACTTCATGTCGAAGCTCGGACTCGAGGCGGGCGGCAACACGCTCAAGGTGGCGGCCGTGGAGGCGGGGAGTGCGGCGCAACATGCCGGGCTGCAAGCGGGAGATCAATTGCGCGCCGTCGACGGCCGGCCCGTGGACAGCGCAAGCACTTTCATCGCCTATGTGAAGGCGCATGCGGGCAAGCCCGTGCGGCTCACGCTCGCGCGCGGCGACGCTGCCCAGAACACGCAGCAGACGCTCACGCTCACCGTCACGCCGACGCTGCAGCGCGACGCGCAAACGGGTGAGCAAGCGGGGCGAATCGGCGCTGCGCTCTCGGCACAGGCGCCTTCCGTGGACGTGCGCTACGGACCGATCGAGAGCGTGCGGCTCGGTGCGTATCGCACGTGGGATATCGCGGTGTATTCGCTGCGGATGTTCGGCCGCATGATCACGGGCGAAGCTTCGCTGAAAAATCTGTCAGGCCCGGTGACGATTGCTGACTATGCCGGCAAGAGCGCAAGACTGGGTCCTTCCGCGTTCCTGTCGTTCCTCGCCCTCGTGAGCATCAGCCTCGGTGTATTGAATCTGCTCCCAATTCCGGTATTGGACGGGGGGCATCTGTTATATTATGCGGTTGAAGCCGTAACGGGCAAAGCCGTCTCGGACCGCTGGCAGCTCGTACTGCAGCGCGCGGGACTTGCCTGCATCGTCGCACTGTCGGCGATCGCGTTGTTCAACGATCTGGCTCGGTTAATCCATTTTTAAAGATGTCTGGCGGCGTCCGTGGGCGGGCCGCCTGATCTGATGCAGCTATACATAATTGGGGAAGCACGTTGTTTAGACCTCATCGCTTGGTTCCAAAAACGGTTGCGGCCGCGGCAATCGCCGCACATGGACTCGTTGCCCACGCAGCAACGACGCCTTTCGTGGTTCAGGACATCCGCATCGAAGGGCTGCAACGCGTCGAGCCGGGCACGGTGTTCGCCTACTTGCCGATCAAGCAGGGCGACACGTTCACCGACGACAAGGCGTCCGAGGCCATCCGCGCACTCTATGCGACGGGCTTCTTCAACGACGTGAAGATCGCCACCGAAGGCGGCGTAGTGGTGGTGCAGGTGCAGGAGCGTCCGGCCATCGGCACGATCGACTTCGCGGGCATCAAGGAATTCGACAAGGACAACCTCACCAAGGCGCTGCGTGCGGTTGGCCTATCGCAAGGCCGCTACTACGACAAGGCGCTCGTCGACAAGGCCGAGCAGGAGCTCAAGCGCCAGTACCTCACGCGCGGCTTCTACGCCGCCGAGGTCACGACCACGGTCACGCCGATCGACCGTAATCGCGTTGGCCTGCTGTTCTCGGTGGTCGAAGGTCCGAGCGCGAAGATCCGCCAGATCAACTTCATCGGCAACAAGACGTACAGCAGCGGCACGCTCCTCGCGGAGATGCAGCTGTCCACGCCGAACTGGTTCTCGTGGTACACGAAGAACGACCTCTACTCGAAGGAAAAGCTCACGGGCGACCTCGAGAACGTGCGGTCGTACTACCTGAATCACGGCTACCTCGAGTTCAACATTGACTCGACGCAGGTCTCGATCTCGCCCGACAAGAAGGACATGTACCTCACCATCGGCATTCACGAAGGTGAGCCGTACAAGGTGTCGGGCATCCAGCTGTCGGGCAACCTGCTCGACCGCGAGGCCGAGCTCAAGAAACTCATCAAGATCAAGCCGGGCGATACCTTCTCGGCCGAGAAGCTGCAGGCCACGACCAAGGCCATCGTCGACAAGCTCGGCGAATACGGCTACGCATTCGCGACCGTCAACGCGCTGCCGCAGATCGATCAGGCGAATCACACGGTCAACCTCACGCTGCAGGTCGATCCGAGCCGCCGTGTGTACGTGCGCCGCATCAATGTGGTGGGCAACACGCGCACCCGCGACGAAGTCGTGCGCCGCGAAATGCGCCAGCTCGAAAGCTCGTGGTTCGATTCGAACCGCCTCGCGCTTTCGAAGGACCGCATCAACCGTCTGGGCTACTTCACCGACGTCGACGTGACGACAGTGCCCGTGGAAGGCACGGCCGACCAGGTCGACGTGAACGTGAAGGTTGCCGAAAAGCCGACCGGCGCGATTACGCTGGGTGCGGGCTTCTCGTCCACGGACAAGGTGGTGCTGTCGGCGGGCGTGTCGCAGGACAACGTGTTCGGTTCGGGCACGTCGCTCTCGCTGAACGTGAACACCGCGAAGACGTACCGCACGCTGGCCCTCACGCAGGTGGACCCGTACTTCACGGTGGACGGTATCAAGCGCATTACCGACGTCTACTACCGTACGTACCAGCCGCTGTACTACTCGACCGATTCCAGCTTCCGCATCATCACCATGGGCGGCGACCTGAAGTTCGGCATTCCGTTCTCGGAAGTCGACACGGTCTACTTCGGCGCGGGCTTCGAGCAGGACACGCTCGACGTCGACTCGGCCACGCCGCAGAGCTACATCGACTACGTGAACGAGTTCGGACGCGTGTCGAACAACGTGCCGCTCACGGTTGGCTGGTCGCGCGACGCGCGTGACAGCGCGCTCGTGCCGAGCAAGGGCTACTTCACGCAGGCGAACGCCGAATACGGCACGCCGGCGGGCGCCACGCAGTACTACAAGGCCGATATCCAGGCCCAGTACTATTACTCGTTCGCGCGAGGCTTCGTGCTCGGTCTGAACTTCCAGGGCGGCTATGGCAACGGCCTCGGCGGCAAGCCGTACCCGATCTTCAAGAATTACTACGCGGGCGGTATCGGTTCGGTGCGTGGCTACGAGCCGAGTTCGCTCGGTCCGCGCGACAAGACCACGAACGACCCGATTGGTGGTTCGAAGATGCTCGTCGGCAATATCGAGCTGACATTCCCGCTGCCGGGCACGGGCTATGACCGCACGCTGCGTGTATTCACGTTCGTTGATGGTGGTAACGTCTGGGGCGAGGAAGGTAATACCAGCATTGGCGCGAACGGCCTGCGTTACAGCTACGGTTTCGGTCTCGCGTGGATTTCGCCGATCGGCCCGCTCAAGCTGAGCCTTGGCTTCCCGCTCGTCAAACACGAAGGCGACCAGTACCAGAAGTTCCAGTTCCAGATCGGGACGGCATTCTGACGTATGTTTTGCCCGGCGTTTGTTGCGCGCGCTGCGCGCAGCGCCGGAATCCAGGAAACGAGAGGATGACTTTGCTAACGGGTATGTTTTCCAGACGGACGATCGGGGCGATTACCGTGTCGCTGGCGCTCCTCGGTTTTGGCATGGGTGTGGCGCAGGCGCAGGAAGCAAGGATCGCGGCGGTAAATTCCGATCGCATCCTGCGCGAATCCGCTCCCGCAAAAGCCGCGCAGACCAAGCTCGAAGCTGAGTTCGCCAAGCGCGACAAGGATCTGCAGGACATGGCGCAACGCCTGAAGTCGATGTCCGATTCGCTCGACAAGAACGGCCCGTCAATGTCGCCGACCGATCGCGCACAGAAGCAGCGCGACCTTTCCGCGCTCGACAGCGACTTCCAGCGCAAGCAGCGCGAATTCCGCGAAGACCTGAACCAGCGCCGCAATGAAGAACTGGCGGCGGTGCTCGACCGCGCGAACAAGGTGATCAAGCAGATCGCCGAGCAGCAGCATTACGACCTGATCGTCCAGGAAGCGGTGTACGTGAGCCCACGCATCGACATCACCGACCAGGTGCTGAAGGCGCTCGCAGCGAACAGCACTGGTAGTGGTAGCAGCAGCAACTAAGGCAACTAAAAGCAACTAAGGCAGGAGCAGCACGCGCATGGCATTTACGCTTGAGGACATTGTCGGGCGGTTCGGCGGCGAGGTGGTGGGCGATGCGACGCAACGCGTCAGTTCGCTGGCGCCGCTCGACCAGGCGGGTCCGCAACAGCTCGCGTTCCTCGCCAATCCGAAATATCTCGCGCAGGTCGAGACGACCCGCGCGGGCGCTGTGCTCATCAGCCCAGGCGACCTCGAAAAGCTCGCATCGCGCGAGGGGCGCAACTTCATCGTCACACCGAATCCGTATGCTTACTTCGCGCGTGTCGCGCAGGCGTATATCGACCTCGCCGCGCCGAAGGCGCAGCCGGGCATCCACGCCAGCGCCCACGTCGACGCGAAGGCGCAGGTCGCCGCGAGCGCGGTGATCGGCCCGAACGTCACGATCGAAGCGGGCGCCGTGATCGGCGAAAACGTGCGGCTCGATGCGAACGTCTTCATCGGCCGCGGCACCCAGGTGGGCGAGGGCTCGCACCTGTATCCGGGCGTGACCGTCTACCACAGCTGCAAACTTGGCGTACGCGCCATTGTGCATGCCGGCGCCGTGATCGGCTCGGACGGCTTTGGTTTCGCCCCCGATTTCACGGGCGAGGGTGACGCGCGCACGGGGAGCTGGGTCAAGATTCCGCAGGTGGGCGGCGTGGCCATCGGGCCCGACGTCGAGATCGGCGCGAACACCACGATCGACCGCGGGGCGATGGCCGATACGATCATCGAAGAATGCGTGAAGATCGATAACCTCGTGCAGATCGGCCACAACTGCAAGATCGGCGCGTACACGGTCATCGCGGGCTGCGCCGGCATTGCGGGCAGCACGACGATCGGGCGCCATTGCATGATCGGCGGCGCGGTGGGCATTGCGGGGCACGTCACGCTGGGCGACTACGTGATCGTCACGGCAAAGTCGGGCGTCTCGAAGTCGTTGCCGAAGGCTGGCATCTACACGAGCGCTTTCCCGGCGGTCGATCACGCCGACTGGAACAAGAGCGCCGCGCTGTTGCGTAACATCGACAAGCTGCGCGACCGTATCAAGGCGCTCGAGGCGGCGGTTGCCCAGAAGCCGCAGGGCGAATAAGAAAGCAGTATCGAGGTAGCGGGCGGCGTGTCGCGGGAGCGGCGCGCCGTTTTGCGTCGCAGATGACCGAAGGTACCCACCTGGGGCAACCCGCCCGGGGCTACCCGCCCGGGGCAATACCCATGCACGGGAGCTCGGGCGTGGCGCATACTTCGCGTCAGCGCGGGCGTGTTTGGTCAAGCGCCTCGAATATCGAAATCGAAAGTCACACGCGCAATTCCTGCGTGAGCAGAACCACCATGAACATCGAAAAACTCAACTTCGACATCCACAAGATTCTCACGCTGTTGCCGCACCGCTATCCGTTCCTGATGGTGGACCGGGTCATCGAGCTGGAGCCGCACAAGAGTATCAAGGCGTTGAAGAACGTGACGGTCAACGAGCCCTTTTTCACGGGGCACTTCCCGCAGCGTCCGGTAATGCCCGGCGTGATGATTCTCGAAGCGCTGGCGCAAACCGCCGCGCTGCTCACGTTCTCGGAGGAGGAGCAGGACTTCGAGAATACGCTGTACTACTTCGTAGGCATCGACGGCGCGCGCTTCAAGCGCGTGGTCGAACCGGGCGACCAGCTCATCCTCAACGTGACGTTCGAGCGCTACATGCGCGGCATCTGGAAGTTCAAGGCGGTAGCCGAAGTGGAAGGCTCCGTGGCCTGCGAGGCGGAACTCATGTGCACCGTCAAGAAAATGGACGCGGCGCAATAAGAAGCGCCGCCGCGGCGCGCCTTGACCTCGAGGCGCCGCCGCACGGAAACAGAATCGGAGAGCGAGGACGAATGAGCAGGATCCATCCCACCGCGGTCGTCGAGTCGGGCGCGCAGATCGACGAATCGGTCGAAATCGGGCCGTTCGCGGTCATCGGTGCGAACGTCACCATCGGTGCGCGCACGCAGGTCGGCTCGCATAGCGTGCTGGAAGGCCACACGTCGATTGGCGAGGACAACACGATCGGCCACTACGCGTCGATCGGCGGCCGTCCGCAGGATATGAAGTACAGGGGCGAACCCACGAGGCTCGTGATCGGCAACCGCAACACCATCCGCGAGTTCACGACGCTGCATACGGGCACGGTGCAGGACACCGGCGTCACGATCATCGGCGACGACAACTGGATCATGGCCTATGTGCACGTGGGTCACGACTGCCGTCTGGGCAACAACGTCATCATGTCGAGCAACGCGCAGCTCGCGGGCCACGTGATCGTCGACGACCACGCGATCGTCGGCGGCATGACCGGCGTGCACCAGTTCGTGCGCATTGGCACGCATTCGATGGTCGGCGGCGCGTCGGCGCTCGTGCAGGACGTGCCGCCGTTCGTGATTGCCGCCGGGAACAAGGCGGTGCCGCACGGCATCAACGTCGAAGGTCTGCGCCGCCGCGGCTTCTCGCCCGACGCGATTTCCGCGCTGCGCTCGGCGTATCGCACGCTCTACAAGAACGGGCTCTCGCTCGAAGAGGCGAAGGTGCAGCTCGCCGATCTCGCGCAGGCGGGCGGCGATGGCGACGTGCACGTGAAGGCGCTGCTCGACTTCGTCGAGCAGTCGCAACGCGGCATCATTCGCTGATCGATGGCGCTGCAAACGCGTCCGCTGCGCCTCGCGATGGTCGCCGGCGAGCCGTCCGGCGACCTGCTCGCGGCATCGCTCCTTGCGGGTCTCAAGGCCCGCTTGCCCGACACTACGCAGTACTACGGAATTGGCGGCCCGCGCATGATGGCCGCCGGCTTCGATGCGCACTGGCCGATGGAAAAGCTCTCGGTGCGCGGCTACGTCGAGGCGCTGCGGCACATTCCCGAGATTCTGCGCATCCGCAACGAGCTCAAGCATCAGTTGCTGGCCGAACCGCCTGACGCCTTCATCGGCGTGGATGCGCCCGACTTCAACTTCGGTCTGGAGCACGCGCTGCGCGACGCGGGCATCCCGACGATCCATTTCGTCTGCCCGTCGATCTGGGCGTGGCGTGGCGGTCGCATCAAGAAGATCCAGAAGGCTGTGGATCACATGCTGTGCGTGTTTCCGTTCGAAACGGCGCTCCTTGAGAAGGCTGGGGTGGCGGCTTCGTATGTGGGCCATCCGCTCGCCGACGAGATTCCGCTCGAACCGGACATGACCGGCGCGCGTCGCACGCTTGGCCTGCCGGAAGGCGGCCCGGTGATTGCGGTGCTGCCGGGCAGCCGCCGCTCGGAAATCAACCTGATCGGGCCGACCTTCTTCGACGCGATGCAGATCATGCAGCGGCGCGAGCCGGCGCTGCGCTTCGTGATGCCGGCGGCGACGCCCGCTATCCACGCACAGTTGCAGGAACTCGCGAACGCGCACCAGGGCCTCGCGCTCACGATCATCGATGGGCAGTCGCAGCTCGCCATGACGGCCGCCGACGCGATCCTCGTGAAAAGCGGCACCGTCACGCTCGAAGCGGCGCTCCTCAAGAAGCCGATGGTCATCTCGTACAAGGTGCCCTGGCTCACGGGGCAGATCATGCGCCGCCAGGCCTATCTGCCTTACGTGGGCCTGCCGAACATTCTCGCGGGCCGCTTCGTCGTGCCGGAAATCCTGCAACACTTCGCGACGCCGGAGGCGCTTGCCGACGCGACGCTCACGCAGTTGCAGGACGAGGCAAACCGGCGCACGCTGACCGAGGTGTTCACGCAGATGCATCTGACCCTGCGCCAGAACACCGCGGAGCGCGCGGCCGAAGTGGTCGCGAGCATCGTCGAACGCCGCAAGGGGCGGGCATGAGCGAGGGTGCGATCAAGCGCGCGAAAGCGCCGGCCGTGAAAAAGCCGCCGTCGCAGGCGGCACTCAAGCTCGCCGCGCGCCGCAAGGCAGCGCGGCAAGCCGGGCTGCTGTTCGAGTCGCCAGACGATGTGATTTGCGGCGTGGACGAGGCGGGGCGCGGGCCGCTCGCCGGGCCTGTGGTCGCGGCGGCCGTGATTCTCGATCCGGCGCGGCCGATTCGAGGGCTCGACGATTCGAAGGTGTTGATGGCGCAAGCGCGCGAAGCGCTCTATGAGCGCATAGTCGAACGCTCGCTCGCGTGGTGCGTCGCCTCGGCGAGTGTCGAGGAAATCGATACGCTCAACATCCTGCACGCAACGATGCTGGCGATGCGGCGCGCCGTCGAAGGCTTGAGCATCGTGCCGACACTTGCGAAGATCGATGGCAATCGCTGCCCGGTGATGCCAGTGCGCAGCGAAGCGGTGATTGGCGGCGACGCGCTCGTGCCGAGCATTTCGGCGGCGTCGATCATCGCGAAGGTCACGCGCGACCGCATGCTCGTCGATCTGCACCAGGTCCATCCGCATTACGGTTTCGACGCCCACGCGGGCTACGGCACGCCGCAGCATCTCGAAGCGTTGCGCGTGCATGGTCCGTGCGAGCATCACCGGCGCTCGTTCGCGCCCGTGCGTGACGCGTACGCGTTGCACGGGATCGTCGTGGCCGGTGCAGCAACGGCGGTCGCCGCCGCCGGCCTCGAAGCAGGCGACGCCTTCGCGCCACTGCCTTGAGCCGCCGCTGACGGCGTCGCACGCGAGCCGGCACCGTTTCGCGTAGTACAGGCGCCGCCGTTTTTCTTTCTCTCGATCCTCATTTGACACGCCAGGCCCGCCCGTGAAAGCCATTACCTCGCGCGACAATCCGCTCTACAAGCGTCTGAAGGCGCTGGCCGGCTCGACGCATCAACAGCGGCGCAGTCATCAGGCTTTGCTTGAAGGTTTCCACCTCGCGAGCGCGTGGCTCGATGGCGGCTCGCAGCCCGAATACTGCGTGGTGACCGAAGGCGCGCTCACGCATGAAGAGGCACAGGCCATCGTCGCCCGCGTGGACGAGCGCCGCGTGATCTCCCTGCCCGACGCGCTCTTCGGGCAACTTTCGAACGTCGTGCATGGCGTGGGGCTGCTGTTGCTCGTCGATATGCCGGAAGCCCAGTTGCCCGAGCGTGTCGGATCGACTTGCCTCGTGCTCGACGGATTGCAGGACGCCGGCAACGTCGGCTCTATTCTTCGCAGCGCGGCAGCCGCTGGCATCGACCGAGTCTTTTGCACGCCGGGCACGGCCTACGCGTGGTCGTCGAAGGTGCTGCGCTCGGCAATGGGTGCGCACTTCGTCCTGCAGGTGTTCGAGAACGTGGATGCCGAAGCGCTCGTCGAGATGCTGGGCGTGCCGGTCGTCATCACCGATTCGCACGGAGCGCAGGCGATCGACGAGGCCGATCTCACGGGCCAGGTCGCATGGGTGTTCGGCAACGAAGGGGCGGGCGTTTCGCAGGTATGGCGCGACGCGGCGGCGCTGCGCGTGACGATTCCGCAGCCGGGCGGAATGGAATCGCTCAACGTCGCAGCGGCGGCGGCTGTGTGTGTGTTCGAGCAATGCCGGCAGCAGCGGCACGCGCGTTGACGCTCGGAGCAGCTAGCAATAAAAAAGCCCGCGTCGTGACGCGGGCTTTTTAGTTTCGGGCAGGCCGTTGTTTCAATACGACGGCTTGTCGATGCGGATTTCCTGCAGGATCGTGGTGGCGATTTCCTCGATCGACTTGTGCGTCGACGAGAGCCACTTGATGCCTTCGCGGCGCATCATCGCCTCGGCTTCGTTCACTTCATAGCGGCAGTTTTCCAGCGCGGCGTATTTGCTGCCCGGGCGCCGCTCGTTGCGGATCTCGGTGAGACGCTGAGGATCGATCGAGAGACCGAAGATCTTCGTACGATGCGAAAGCAACGCATTCGGCAGCTTGCCGCGCTCGAAGTCGTCGGGAATGAGCGGATAGTTCGCGGCCTTCACGCCGTACTGCATCGCGAGATAAAGGCTCGTAGGCGTCTTGCCGCTGCGCGACACGCCTACGAGGATTACGTCGGCGTCGGCGAGATTGCGGTCGGACTGGCCGTCGTCGTGGGCGAGCGAGAAGTTGATCGCCTCGATACGGTTCTTGTATTCGTCGGTGTCGGCGTTCTGGTGGCCGCGACCCATCGCGTGGCTCGACTTGAGCTCAAGCTCCTGCTCGAGCGGCTCCACGAAGGTCTGGAACATGTCCATCACGAGCGCATTTGCGCGTTTGACGATCTCGTTCGAGTTGCTGTCCACGAGCGTCGTGAACACGATCGGGCGGCGGCCTTCCTGCACGGCGGCTTCGTTGATCTTCTCGGCGGTCGAGTAGGCCTTCTCGGACGAATCGACAAAGGGCACGCGCACGAGGCGGAATTTCTGATCGAACTGCGACAGGATCGAATGCGCGAAAGTTTCGGCAGTGATCCCGGTACCGTCGGAGACGATGAATACGGTAGGCGGCATCGGTTGAGGCTGGGTACGTGAGCTGCAGGGCCGCTCGGGACAGGCTTGGGCGCCCGGAAAGCCCCGTCCGGCTGGACCGAGGGGCAATTCTCGCCGACTGGCACAAATTCGGAAGTCGGCACGGTAGAATAGCGGCAACCTGTTGGATAAGCAATTGCAGTGCAACCGCGCCAAACGGTCGCCTATCACGGCGCATTCTGGTGTCAATTTGCAGCGATTCCGTCTAACTCCATGTAATCGCGCGCATCTTCGTGCTTTTCCATTAAATGGAACTTCGCTCGTGTCACGTGAGCGATTGCTTCTCCAACAGGTTGCGCAAGACGCGAATCCGCTTCCAATGGGCGGACCGCGTTCGAGCCCACTTGCGCAATCGTGAATTTTTTTCACACTTAGGGGCTTGTATGACTAACACCGTTGCCAAGGATCAGGCGTATGTAGTGCCTTTCGAGCAGTTGCGGATGACCGATGTCGAGATCGTGGGCGGCAAGAACGCCTCGCTCGGCGAAATGATCAGCCAGTTGGCTGAAGCAGGCGTGCGTGTCCCCACGGGCTTCGCGACGACCGCGCTCGCCTTCCGCGACTTCCTGAACCATAACAACCTGACCGAACGGATCGCTGCTCGTCTGGAGACGTTCGACGTCGACGACGTGAAGGCGCTGGCCGAAGCTGGCAAGGAGATCCGTCAATGGATCATCGACGCGCCGCTGCAGCCGAAGCTCGAAGCGGACATCCGCGCCGGTTTTGTGACGCTCCAGAACGGTTCGCCGTCTGAGCTGTCGTTCGCCGTGCGTTCGTCGGCAACGGCGGAAGACTTGCCCGACGCATCGTTTGCCGGTCAGCAGGAAAGCTACCTCAACGTGGTGGGCATCGAAGACGTGCTCGATCGCCTCAAGCACGTGTTCGCGTCGCTCTACAACGACCGCGCTATTTCCTATCGTGTCCACAAGGGTTTCACCCACGCCGAAGTCGCACTTTCGGCCGGCGTGCAGCGCATGGTTCGTTCGGACCGCGGCGCCGCGGGCGTGATGTTCACGCTGGACACGGAATCGGGCTTCAAGGACGCCGTGTTCATCACGTCGAGCTACGGCCTCGGTGAAACGGTCGTGCAGGGCGCCGTGAATCCGGACGAGTTCTACGTCTTCAAGACCACGCTCGCTCAGGGCAAGGCTCCGATCATCCGCCGCTCGATCGGCTCGAAGCTCATCAAGATGGAATTCACGCAGCCGGGCGAGCCGGGCCGCGTGAAGACGGTCGACGTCTCGCACGAGCAGCGCAACCGCTTCTCGATCACCGACGAAGACGTGATCGAGCTGGCCAAGTACGCCGTCATCATCGAAAAGCATTACCAGCGTCCGATGGACATCGAGTGGGGCAAGGACGGCCTCGACGGCAAGATCTTCATTCTCCAGGCGCGTCCGGAGACGGTGAAGAGCCAGGCCGCGGGTAAGGTCGAGCAGCGCTTCAAGCTCAAGGGCCAGTCGCAGGTTCTCGCAACGGGCCGCGCAATCGGCCAGAAGATCGGCGCGGGCCGCGTGAAGGTGATTCACGATCCGTCCGAAATGGAACGCGTGCAGCCGGGCGACGTGCTGGTCGCCGACATGACCGACCCGAACTGGGAGCCGGTGATGAAGCGCGCTTCGGCCATCGTCACGAACCGTGGCGGCCGTACCTGCCACGCGGCGATCATCGCGCGTGAGCTGGGCGTGCCGGCAGTCGTGGGCTGCGGCGACGCAACCGACGTGCTGAAGGACGGCGCGCTCGTGACGGTTTCGTGCGCGGAAGGCGACGAAGGCCGCATCTACGACGGTCTGCTCGAAACCGAAGTCAGCGAAGTCCAGCGTGGCGAGCTGCCGGCCATTCCGGTCAAGATCATGATGAACGTCGGCAATCCGCAGCTCGCGTTCGACTTCTCGCAACTGCCGAATGCAGGTGTTGGCCTCGCGCGTCTCGAGTTCATCATCAACAACAACATCGGTGTGCACCCGAAGGCGATTCTCGAGTACCCGAATGTCGACGCGGACCTGAAGAAGGCCGTGGAAAGCGTTGCACGCGGCCATGCATCGCCGCGCGCGTTCTACGTCGACAAGCTGACGGAAGGCATCGCCACGATCGCGGCGGCGTTCTATCCGAAGCCCGTCATCGTGCGTCTGTCCGACTTCAAGTCGAACGAGTACAAGAAGTTGATCGGTGGTTCGCGCTACGAGCCGGACGAAGAAAACCCGATGCTGGGCTTCCGCGGCGCGTCGCGTTACATCGCCGAGGACTTCGCGCAGGCGTTCGAAATGGAGTGCGTGGCGCTCAAGCGCGTGCGTGAAGAGATGGGTCTCGCGAACGTCGAGATCATGGTGCCGTTCGTGCGCACGCTCAAGCAAGCTGAGCGCGTGGTGGGTCTGCTCGAGAAGTTCGGCCTCAAGCGCGGCGTGAACGATCTCAAGCTCATCATGATGTGCGAAGTGCCGTCGAACGCGATTCTTGCTGAAGAGTTCCTGCAGTACTTCGACGGCTTCTCGATCGGCTCGAACGACCTCACGCAGCTTACGCTCGGCCTCGACCGGGACTCGGGCATGGAACTGCTTGCCGTCGACTTCGACGAGCGCGATCCGGCCGTGAAGTTCATGCTCAAGCGCGCGATCGAAACCTGCCGCCGTCTGAACAAGTACGTCGGCATCTGCGGTCAGGGCCCGTCCGACCATCCGGACTTCGCCCAGTGGCTCGCGGAAGAAGGTATCGCTTCGATCTCGCTGAACCCGGACTCGGTTATCGAGACGTGGCAGCAGCTGGCGAAGTCGCAGTCGAAGTAAGCGTGGTGCCGAGGGTGTGAATCCTCGGCGTATGTGCAGCTTGAGGCGGCTTCCCGAGCGGCGTTACACGCTTCGGAAAAAAGTGTCAGCTTCGTGCTATAACACCCCGGTCTATCCGGGGTGTTTTACTTTGGGAGGTCGTCGTGGGTCCGCATGGTTTGTTCTGGTGGATTGCTGCCGGCGTGCTCATCGTCGCGGAGCTGATGACGGGCACCTTCTACCTCTTGATGATCGCGCTCGGCTTTCTCGCCGGTGCGCTCAGCTATGAGCTTGGCGCGCAGCTCGACGTGCAGCTGATTGTCGCGGCGGTGGTTGGGCTCGCGGGCGTCGTCACGCTGCGGCGCTCGCGCTTCGGCCGCCGTCGGCGCATGACCGACGCTTCGACCGATCCGGGCGTGAACCTCGATATTGGCGCAACACTCGCCGTCGCCGCGTGGCGCGACGGCCGCGCGCGCACGATGTATCGCGGCGCCGAGTGGGACGTCGAACTCGCACCTGGTGAGCCCGAAGATGCGCCGCTCTATGAAATCACGGCGGTGCGCGGGAGTTGCCTGGTTGTCGCGGCGAAGCGCGAGCGGCGCGAATCGACTGCCCCCGGCAGCGCTCGCGACAGCGCGCGCCACGCGTGACTGGCCGCATTCAATCACCACACCAACAAACCACACAGAAGCGAACGGAGGTCCCGTATGCAAGTCCCAGTCGTCGGCCTGATTCTGCTCGTGATCGTCATCGTGCTGATCGCGCAGACCATCAAGATCGTGCCGCAGCAGCATGCCTGGGTGCTCGAACGGCTTGGGCGCTACCATGCCACGCTCACGCCTGGGTTGACGATCGTGCTGCCGTTCGTGGATCGCGTGGCCTACAAGCACGTGCTCAAGGAGATTCCGCTCGAGGTGCCGAGCCAGGTTTGCATCACGCGCGACAACACACAGCTTCAGGTGGATGGCGTGCTGTACTTCCAGGTGACCGATCCGATGAAGGCATCGTACGGGTCGAGCAATTTCGTGTTCGCAATTACACAGCTTTCGCAGACCACGCTGCGCTCCGTCATCGGCAAGCTCGAACTCGACAAGACCTTCGAGGAACGCGACTTCATCAACCATAGCGTCGTTTCGTCGCTCGACGAAGCCGCCTCGAACTGGGGCGTGAAAGTGTTGCGCTACGAGATCAAGGACCTGACGCCGCCGAAGGAAATCTTGCACGCCATGCAGGCGCAGATCACTGCCGAGCGGGAAAAGCGCGCGCTCATCGCGGCCTCGGAAGGCCGCAAGCAGGAGCAGATCAACCTGGCGGCAGGGGCGCGCGAGGCGGCGATCCAGAAGTCGGAAGGCGAGCGCCAGGCGGCCATCAACCAGGCGCAGGGTCAGGCGGCCGCCATTCTCGCCGTGGCCGAGGCGAACGCGCAGGCCATTCAGAAGGTCGGCAACTCGATCCAGGCGCAGGGCGGTATGGATGCCGTCAACCTGAAGGTGGCCGAACAGTACGTGAATGCTTTCGCCAATCTCGCGAAGCAGGGCAATACGCTGATCGTGCCGGGCAATATGAGCGATCTGAGCACGATGATCGCTTCGGCGCTCACGATCGTGAACCGGTCGGGGTTGCGAGAGGGGCAGATCAGTGGCGCCGGGGCGAAGGGTGCATAAGCGCCCAGGCCGCCGAAAATGACAACGGGCCGCGTGAGCGGCCCGTTCTCCATCTGAACGATTCCGGAAGAATCAGGTGGGCGAGCGCATCAAGCGCGCCTTTTCTCGCTCCCAGTCGCGCTTCTTCTCGGTTTCGCGCTTGTCGTGCAGCTTCTTGCCCTTGGCGAGGCCGATCTCGCACTTCACGCGGCCGCCCTTGTAATGGAAGTTAAGCGGCACGAGCGTGAAGCCGCGCTGCTCGACCTTGCCGATCAGTTTGTCGATTTCTTCGCGTTTCAGCAGCAGCTTGCGGATGCGGGTGGGATCGGGCTGGATGTGCGTCGAGGCCTCGGGCAGCGGGCTGATGTGCGTGCCGATCAGGTACAACTCGCCATCCTTGATCATGACGTAGCTTTCCTTGATGTTGGCTCGCCCGGCGCGCATGGCCTTGACTTCCCATCCTTCCAGCACGAGCCCGGCCTCGTGACGCTCTTCGATGAAGTAATCGAAGAACGCTTTTCTGTTGTCGATGATGCTCATAGGAAAATGGGATTGGCCCAACTCGTTTAAAATTGCGATTTTAGCAAAGCGGGCTGCCGAAAGCCCGTGGCGCTTTCACCCTAGCCACGCATTGCGCAATTTATGGCGGATGTCCAGAAAACCGTGCTGATTCGCCATTCGGCGGAGCAGATGTTCGACCTCGTCACTGACGTCGCCGACTACCCCAATTTCCTGCCGTGGTGCGGCGGCATCGAGATTCGCCGTCAGGACGAAAACGGCATGGAGGCGAAGATCGACATCAACTTCAAGGGCATCAAGCAACACTTTGCCACGCGCAACTCGCAAAAGCGGCCCGAGCGCATCGACATGGAATTCGCCGACGGCCCGTTCCGCAAGTTCACGGGCTACTGGCGCTTTACGCCGCTGCGCGCCGACGCCTGCAAGATCGAGTTTGCGCTGCATTACGAGTTTTCAAACATCATTCTCGAAAAACTCATCGGGCCGGTGTTCCATCACATCGCGAACACCTTCGTCGACTCCTTTGTAAAGCGCGCCGATCAGCGCTACGGCAAGCCATGAGCGCGAATCTTTCCATCGACGTTTGCTACGCGCTGCCGGATGCGCAGACGCTCATCAGCATTGAGCTGCCGCCTGGCGCGACCGTACAGCAGGCCATAGACGCGAGCGACATCCTCGCGCGTCATCCCGAGATCGATCTGGCGAAGCTCAAGGTGGGCGTGTACGGCAAGCTCAAGCCGCTCGACACCGTGCTCGCCGACCATGACCGCGTGGAGATCTATCGGCCGCTGATCGTCGACCCGAAGATGGCGCGTCAGCGCCGCGTCGACAAGACCCGCAAGGAAGGCTCGATCGAAGGGCGCAAGTGGCTGCCCAAGGATTCTCGCTAGGGTTCGAGCCGCTCGCCACGGGGTTGCCGCACAAATGCAATGGGCGAGACAGCTAGCGCTGTCTCGCCCATTCGGCCTTTTGGGGCATCGCGCTCAGGCGGTGGTAGTGCGACCGCTTCGCTTCGCGTCGGCATTGGAGTGCGCGAGGCGGCTTTCGTTGCCGATTCCTGGCAGATCCCCGTCCGGCACGATGCCGTCACCATGCGCGGTATCTTCGGGGCCGCCCGAGTGCTGGCGTACCGACCAGCTCACGCCCGCCACCAGCAGCACGACGGCCGCGACTTCCAGTCCGCGCGGCAGCCGGTGATCATAGATAAAGCCGTAGAGCAGGGCGAACAGCGTTTCGAATGCGATCATCTGACCCGAGAGCGTGAGCGGCAGGCGCTTGGCGGCGGCGTTCCACAGACCGTTGCCGAGCCACGAGGCGCCGATCGCGAGCACCAGATTCAGCTGCCAGAACGTAGTCCAGCGGCCGGCGGCGACGGTTTCCTGCACCCAATGCGACGGCACGATGAGAATGCCGAGCCAGAGCAGCGCGCCGAGCGCGCCCGTGACCACGCCCCACAGTACGGACCACTCGTTGCCGCTGAAGTGCGCGTTGCGCTGCAGATACCGGGCGTTCTCGACCGCGAACCAGGTCCAGCACACGAGCGCGCCGACGGCGCAGCCGATGCCGGCAACGCGCGTGAGGATGCTTGCACCGCCCGCGTCGCCAGCGGCGGTGAACACGTCCACGTTGATGCAGACGATGCCGGCCGCGATCATTGCGAGCGGCCATGCGAGACGTGAAAGCGGGACGGCGCCATGGTCGCGGCGGCCGAGGAGCGTGACCGTGACGGGCAGCACGCCGACGATCAGCGAGGCCGGCGCGATGCCCACCAAATGAATCGCGCTCGCGAGAAAGAGGTAGTAAAGCACGTTGCCTACGAGCGCGAGCTTCACGAGCGCGACGAGATCGGCGCGCGTTATGCGCGGCCAGACTCGGCGCAGCATGGGCAGGAGCGCGGCGAGCGAGACAAGCCCATACATGACGTAGCGGCCTGCGCTCAGGAGCAGTGGCGAAAATTCCGCCAGTTGCCGGGGTACGACGAACACCGTTCCCCATAACGCGCCGGCGAGCACGCCGTACAACACACCACGCTGCATTTGTATTGCCTCCAGAAACTTCGGGTGACCCAATCGGGCCGCTTTAACAGAATGGCCCGAAGCTTAACTGGAGGCGTGCGTGGCCGTCTTGTTCAATCCTGCACCGTGTGCCCGATATTCGGGTCGGAGGCGTGGCGCGCCCGCACCGCGTGCATCGGCGGAGCCGGAGCGTGGAAATATTCCCGAAAACGGCGCTAAGCTACTGTTAGCGCTGATGATTTCCAGGGCGCTATCGCGTATAATCTGCTTTTGCGCCTATAGGATTTGCCATGCGTCTGATCCAGAAAGCACTCACGTTCGATGACGTGCTCCTCGTCCCCGCCTTCTCCGACGTTCTCCCGCGCGACACCAGCCTGAAGACCCGGCTGACCCGCAATATCTCCCTGAACATTCCGCTCGTGTCGGCCGCTATGGATACCGTCACGGAAGGCCGTCTGGCAATCGCCATGGCGCAGCAGGGCGGTGTGGGGATCGTCCACAAGAACCTCACGCCGGCCGAGCAGGCGCGCGAGGTCGCGAAGGTGAAGCGCTTCGAGTCGGGCGTGGTACGCGATCCGATCACGATTCCGCCGCAAATGAAGGTCGCCGACGTCATCGCGCTCTCGCAGCAGCATGGCATTTCGGGCTTCCCGGTCGTCGAAGGCGCGCAACTCGTCGGTATCGTCACGAACCGCGACCTGCGTTTCGAAACGCGTCTGGACGAGCCGGTGCGCTCGATCATGACGCCGCGCGAACGCCTCGTGACCGTCAAGGAAGGCACGCCGCTCAACGAAGCCAAGGAGCTCATGCACAGCCACCGCCTCGAGCGCGTGCTGGTCGTGAACGATTCGTTCGAACTGCGTGGTCTCATGACCGTCAAGGACATCACCAAGCAGACCGAGCACCCGGCCGCCTGTAAGGACGAGCACGGCAAGCTGCGCGCAGGCGCGGCCGTCGGCGTGGGTCCGGACAACGAAGAGCGCGTCGAGCTGCTGGTGCAGGCTGGTGTCGACGTGATCGTGGTCGATACGGCGCACGGCCACAGCAAGGGCGTGCTCGAGCGCGTTCGCTGGGTCAAGAAGAATTTCCCGCACGTCGAAGTGATCGGCGGCAATATCGCCACGGCCGACGCGGCACGTGCGCTCGTCGAGTACGGTGCGGACGGCGTGAAGGTCGGTATCGGCCCAGGCTCGATCTGCACGACGCGTATCGTGGCAGGCGTGGGCGTGCCGCAGATCAGCGCGATTTCCAATGTCTCGGAAGCGCTCAAGGGTACGGGCGTGCCGTGCATCGCCGACGGCGGCGTGCGCTACTCGGGTGACGTTTCGAAGGCGCTGGCAGCCGGCGCGAACGCTGTGATGATGGGCAGCATGTTCGCGGGTACCGAAGAGTCGCCGGGCGACGTGTTCCTGTATCAGGGCCGCCAGTACAAGTCGTACCGCGGCATGGGCTCGGTCGGCGCGATGAAGGACGGCGCCGCGGACCGCTACTTCCAGGACAACTCGGCCAATATCGACAAGCTCGTGCCGGAAGGCATCGAAGGCCGCGTTGCCTACAAGGGTCCAATCAACGCAATCCTGTTCCAGCTGATCGGTGGCGTGCGCGCCTCGATGGGCTACTGCGGTTGCCGTACGATCGACGACTTGCATGCGAAGGCGGAGTTTGTGCAGATTACTGGCGCCGGCCTGAACGAATCGCACGTGCACGACGTGCAGATCACGAAGGAAGCGCCCAACTATCACGTGGACTAAATCCCGATGAAGCCGCTGCTGCGCGTGCTGCTGATTGTCGATGCGTTGACGTTGCTAGGGTTCGGCGTGCTGTTCGTTCTCACGCCCTGGACCCTGGTCTACGACGCGTTGCAACTGGTGCAAACGCAGCCGGCACTCGTTGGGCAGGCGTTTGGTGTGGTGCTGTTGGGCTTCGCGTGGCTAGCTCTGCGCGCGGCCTTCCACGGGGAAATGACCGTGCCCGTGGGCCGCACCGTGGGGCACGTCAACTGGATTGCAGGCGTGCTGATGCTGGTCTGGCTGATCGGGCTGCATGCACCACGGCTCACAGGTTTTGGCCAATTGGTGGCCGGTGCGGTTGGCGTGTGGCTGATCATCCTCGGTCTTGGTGGTGCCCGGCTCGCGGGCGCGGTGCGCAAGCGCCAGAAAGGGCAGGCGAGCGGCAGCTCCGCGCAGCAGCGTAAGGCGGAGAGGGCGCGGCCCGAACGTCGCGACGAGCCGGTGACGTACGCGAAGCCGGGCTTTCTGAGAACGATGGCGTGGGGCGGTGCGCGTGAGGCGAAACGGCCGGCAGCGCCGGTCGAACCCGTCGTGGAAGTCCCGACCGTGACGCCCGCAGCCGTTCCGCCAGTTACGCCTCGTCCATCGACGGTCATGCCGCCGCCCGCCAGCACGGCGCAAGCTCAAGAGGCTCGCCAGACGGCTCGCGACGAAGCGGCCGACGCACCGAGGCCGCCGCTGCGTGGCTGAGGCCGCGCTCAGATCCGGCCTCCGAAACACCAGACTCAATGCGTCCAAAGCAGCGCCCGAAGCACACCCGAATTTGTGCTACCCGGTTCCGCCGTAGTGCGCTGCCTTGGTCCCGATGAATTCACGCTGCGCGCGTTTGCAATGTCGCGCGGCTTTCCGTATCCGTTCTTTTTTTAGGTCTCGTCCGCAGCCATGCACGACAAAATCCTGATTCTCGACTTCGGCTCGCAAGTCACCCAGCTCATCGCGCGCCGCGTGCGCGAAGCCCATGTTTATTCGGAAATCCATCCGTACGATGTGGACGACGCGTTCGTGCGCGAATTCGCACCGAAGGGCATCATCCTCTCGGGCGGCCCCAACTCGGTCACCGACACCGACACGCCGCGCGCGCCTCAAGCCGTGTTCGAACTGGGCGTGCCGGTGCTCGGCATCTGCTACGGCATGCAGACCATGGCCGAGCAGCTCGGCGGCAAGGTCGACGGCGGCCACCTGCGCGAATTCGGCTACGCCGAAGTGCGCGCGCGTAACCACACGAGCTTCCTCGAAGGCATCGAAGACTTCCGCACGAGCGAAGGCCACGGCATGCTCAAGGTGTGGATGAGCCACGGCGACAAGGTCACGGAAATGCCGCAGGGCTTCCAGCTGATGGCCTCGACGGAATCGTGCCCGATCGCGGCAATGGCCGACGAAGCGCGCCACTTCTACGGCCTGCAATGGCACCCGGAAGTCACGCACACGGTGCAGGGCCGCGCGATGCTCGAGCGCTTCGTGCTCGGCATCTGCGGCGCCAAGGCCGACTGGGAGATGGGCCACTACATCGACGAAGCCGTCGAAACGATCCGCAAGCAGGTGGGCAACGAACACGTGATTCTCGGCCTCTCGGGCGGCGTGGATTCGTCGGTGGCGGCAGCGCTGCTGCACCGCGCGATTGGCGACCAGCTGACCTGCGTGTTCGTCGATCACGGCCTCCTGCGCCTGAACGAAGCCGAGCAGGTGATGTCGATGTTCGCCGACAACCTCGGGGTGAAGGTGATCCATGTCGACGCGAGCGGAGCGTTCATGTCGAAGCTCGCAGGCGTGACCGACCCGGAAGCGAAGCGCAAGATCATCGGCGCGGAGTTCGTCGAAGTGTTCCAGACCGAGGCGGGCAAGCTCACCGACGCCAAGTGGCTCGCGCAAGGCACGATCTATCCGGACGTCATCGAGTCGGCTGGCAAGGGCAAGAAGGCCGCGCACACGATCAAGAGCCACCACAACGTGGGCGGTCTGCCGGAAACGCTCAACCTCAAGCTGCTCGAACCGCTGCGTGAACTCTTCAAGGACGAAGTGCGCGAACTGGGCGTGAAGCTCGGCCTGCCGCACGAAATGGTGTATCGCCATCCGTTCCCGGGCCCGGGCCTCGGTGTGCGCATTCTCGGCGAAGTGAAGCGCGATTTTGCGGATCTGCTGCGCCGTGCAGATGCGATCTTCATAGAGACGCTGCGTGACACGATCGACAAGGAAACCGGCAAGTCGTGGTACGAGCTCACGAGCCAGGCGTTCGCTGTGTTCCTGCCGGTGAAGAGCGTGGGCGTGATGGGCGATGGCCGAACCTACGAGTACGTCGTCGCGCTGCGCGCGGTGCAGACACTCGACTTCATGACGGCGCACTGGGCGCACCTGCCGCACGAACTGCTGGGTCATGTGTCGAACCGCATCATCAATGAGGTGCGCGGCATCAACCGTGTCGTGTATGACATTTCGGGGAAACCGCCTGCGACGATCGAGTGGGAGTGACAGTCTCCCGCTAGCCTGCTGGCGATCCAAAAACCCGCGTTCGGCACTTTGAGCCGGCGCGGGTTTTTTGCTTTTGGTGAGGACTGTCGGTGCCGACGAGGCGTCAATTGGCGGCTGGTTCTCTGCCGCTGATGTCATGCAACACGGAGGCCTCCCGGCATTCGCGTGCCGTACAAGGTCCAGGCTCGCGGCTGCGCAAGGCCAGGCGAACCCACGCAACGCAAGCCGAGGTATCCGAGCCTCGGCTTGCACAGGATTACGCACTCAGTGCTTGAGACACGTATCCGCGTTCTTCCACGTGCAAACGTCGAGGCCCGTGTGAACGATAGGCTTCACCGTCTTCCCTTCCGCCAGGTCGCGCATCACCATCGCCGCCTGATAGCCCATTTCCTCAGGCCGTTGTCCAACCAGCGCGTTGACCTTGTGGTCCTTGAGGGCCTGCAGCTCAGGCCCGAGCGTATCGGCTGAAACGATCACGAACTGGCCGCTGTTGATCCTGTCCATGATCGGCGCGACGACCTGCGAATACGCCTCGGGTGCGAAGAGCGGCCAGCCGCCCTCGAACACGAACGCCTGGAGCGTGTTGGCGTTCGCGGTTAGGGTGTCCTGCATCATCTGGTTCGCTTTCGCGGCGTCGTCGTTCACGTAGAGTGGGCAGGCGCTGATTTCATGCCAATTGTTTTCGCCGGCCAGCTTCTTGATGCCTTTCTTGCCCGAGAGCACGTCGCGCGTGCCCTGGGCACGCTGGTTGATGTTCTCGGCCGCGGGGTTGCCCATCACGAGGCAGATGTTGCCGCCCTTGGGCATCAGCGTTTTCAACTGCTCGCCGAGCTTCACGCCCAGCTCGTAGTTGTCGGTGCCCACATACGCCTTGCGCAGCGACTGGTCCTTCGGCAGCAGATCGGCGTCTGCGGTGATGATCGGGATCTTCGCGTTGCGGCGGCGGATCACTTCGGCAATGGCCGGCGCGTTCGACGGTGAGATCGCGATCGCCGCGACGCCCTTGGTCAGCAGGTCGTCGACGATCTGCACTTCGGCGCTTTCGTCCGCGGCTGTCGCGGGCCCGGTGTAGTAGCAGGTGTAACCCTGTTTGCTGAGCTCCTTGTTCGCCCGGTCGCAGCCCTGGTGCATGAGGTCGAAGTACGGATTGTCGAGGCCCTTCACGACCAGCGCGAGGGTCTTGTCGGCTGCGTAGGCGGAAGAGGCCAGCATGGCGAGCCCTCCGATCGCAGCAAGATACTTCCACGCCTTCTTCATGGTTTCCTCCTGTTCGGCGCCGGTTGTACGGCGCGCGTGTCTCGTACAGTCTTCGTCATCGGAAGGAAAGCCCGCGCCCGTGCTTTGGGCTTCCTGCGGAACCTTGCGTTGCTTGTCGCATTTCTCGTCGCGTTTCTCGTTATGGCTGGCGTCCGGCGGTTCCGCGTGCAGTCCGGCCGCGCCTCCCTGAATCCGTTCAGTCTCCTTGCCGCTCGCCGCCGAGCCGGTTGAACAACACGGCGATGATGATGAAGCCGCCCACGACCGTTCCTTGCCAGAACGAGTCGACGCCGAGCAGGATCAGGCTGTTGCGGATCACTTCGATGAGCGCGGCGCCGACTATCGTGCCGAAGGCGCTGCCCACGCCGCCCGCGAGATTGGTACCGCCGATCACCGTGGCGGCAATCACACGCAGTTCGTCGCCGGTGCCAAGCCCTGTGGTCACCGCGCCGAGCCAGCCCACTTCCAGAATGGCCGCGATGCCGGCCATCAGGCCGCCTAACACGTAGACCGAACAGATCACGCGCCGCACCGGCACGCCGGTGAGATTCGCCGCATGACGGTTGCCGCCGACCGCGAACACGTAGCGGCCCCAGCGCGTGAAGGCGAAGGCGAACCAGAACAGGACGCCGAGGACGATCAGGAACCAGACGGGATTGGCCACGCCGAGCGTCTTGCCGCCGCCGAGCACGAGGAGCTTGTGTCCGTCGGGTCCGAATTCGAAGATGGTCCGGCTGCCGGAGATCACGAGCGCGAGGCTGCGGCCCACGCTCAGCATCCCTAGCGTCACGACGAAAGGCTGCATGTCGAGATACGCGATGAGCAGGCCGTTCACGAGGCCGACCAGCCCCGCGGTGAGCAGCCCGAGGCCAATGCCGGCCCAGATCGGGTAGCCCGCGTTCATGGTGACGGCAAGCACGATGCCGCTTAACGCAATCGTCGAGCCGACCGAAATGTCGATGCCGCCCGTGACGATAATGGCCATCATCCCCAGCGCGACGATCGCGACGAAGGCGAAGTTGCGCGTAACGTTGAAGAGATTCTGCTGCGTGGCGAACGTCGATGTGACGAACGAAAGCAGGACGCAGGCAACGAGCGTCGCGAGCACGACCCAGAACACCTGGCTCGCGAGCAGTCCACTCCAGCGGGTGTGGGTCTTCGCGGACTGGGGATCGTCAAGCAGTGTCGGCATCGGGTTTGGCCTTTGCGGCGCATCGTTCAATTTCGGGTCTCCTGTCGGCCGCACTTAGCGCTTTAGCGCTTAGTGCGGCCCCATGCAACGCAGTCGCGCGAGTCGGCTTCAGGCGGCGGCGATGGCTCCGGTGATAAGGCCGGTGACTTCCTCCGGCGAAGACGCGGCGATCTGCTTGTCCGCCACCTTGCGCCCGCGCCGCATGACAACTACGCGCTGGGCGACCTCGAAAACGTCTGGCATGCGGTGACTGATGAGAATGACGGCAATGCCGTGCTCAGACAGGCGTTTGATGAGGTCGAGCACCTGCGCCACCTGACGCACGCTGATCGCAGCGGTGGGTTCGTCCATGATCACGAGCCGCGCCTCAGAAAGACGCGTGCGTGCAATCGCCACGGCCTGCCGCTGGCCGCCCGACATCTGCCGGACGAGATCGCGCGGGCGCGTTTCGGACTTCAGTTCCTTGAAAAGCTCGGCGGCGCGCCGATACATGGCCGCGTGATCGAGCACGCGAAAGGGCCATATGCCGATGCGCGGCTCGCGTCCGAGAAAGACATTGGCCGCCGCCGTGAGGTTGTCACAGAGGGCGAGATCCTGATACACGACCTCGATGCCCTTTGCGCGGGCGTCCACAGGCCGGCTGAAATGAACGGGCTTGCCGTCGATGAGAACTTCGCCATGGGAGGGCGGGAAGTTGCCGGCGATGACCTTCACCAGCGTCGATTTTCCAGCCCCGTTGTCACCCATCAGTCCGATCACCTGGCCCGGTTCCAGGCTCAGCGTCATGTCGGTCAGCGCTTGAATGGCGCCGAAGTGCCTGGAAACGCCTCTGAGCTCAAGAAGACTCATGGACTGTCGCGCTCGCGCTTGTGAAGCCGTCCGCTGCAGTGTCCAGGGCGGCCGGGAGACATGCTAACTAGCCTGTTTTTTAGAGCACGATGGGGCTTTTAGCAAGACTATTTCATCAGCCGGTCCTGCGCCGCCGCCAAAATAGCGGTGATGAGATAAAATTGCGTTTTCGCCGAAAGACCCCGCCAGACGGACCTGCCGCGCGTTTGTCTCAGGCTTCCAGCGGCATCGCACTTGTCCCCTTGAGTTCATCGAGACAGACGATCGACTGCACGCTGTTCACGCCGGGCGCGCGCATCAGCGTATCGAGCAGGAATTCGGATAGCGCCTTGAGATCGCGCGCCACCACCTTCAGCACGTAGTCGATATCGCCCGTCACGGAGTAGCACTCCTGCACCTGCGGCAACGTCGCGACGAGCTCCTTGAACTTCACGAGCTCACGCATGTGCCCGCGTTCCATCGTCACCTGAATGAAGGCGACCACGCCGAAGCCCAGCGCCTGCGCGTCGAGGCGCGTCTCGTAACGCCGGATCACGCCGAGTTCCTCGAGCCGCCGGTGACGGCGCAGCGTCTGCGCGGGCGAGAGCTTGATCGCGGCCGCGAGTTCGAGGTTCGAGGCGCGGCCGTGTTCCTGCAGTGCGGCAAGCAGCCGCATGTCAATCGTGTCGAGCGCGAGATTTTGCATTTATCTTGCGTGAGATGGGTTTGACGCGAGAGGGAATTGTATCAATCAGGGTTTGCCTGCGTACGAGATGAAATCATATTTTTCCGCGCCAACTATACACTGGGCGCACCCGATCGGGCTGGCGGCCAATACCGCCGCGCCTGGCAGCGCGCCAACGCAGAAGGTTGCGCGCGCAATTTTATTTCGTGGAGCGGAGCCGGCATCCTACCCAGATGTCCGGGCCCCGCGCAGATAAGCCGGAGACAGAAAGAGACATGGTTTCAAACGACATGCGTGAAAATAGCGGCCAGCTAAAACGCGGCCTCAAGAATCGCCACATCCAGCTCATTGCGCTGGGCGGGGCGATCGGCACGGGCCTGTTCCTCGGCATTGCGCAGACGATTCAGACCGCCGGCCCTTCGGTGCTGCTCGGCTACGGCATTGCCGGGATCATTGCGTTCTTCATCATGCGGCAATTGGGTGAGATGGTCGTGGACGAGCCCGTCGCTGGTTCGTTCAGCTATTTCGCCGACAAGTATTTCGGCCCGTTCGCCGGCTTTCTCTCCGGCTGGAACTA
Organism: Paraburkholderia hiiakae; assembly: GCF_904848665.1. GTDB lineage: Bacteria > Pseudomonadota > Gammaproteobacteria > Burkholderiales > Burkholderiaceae > Paraburkholderia > Paraburkholderia hiiakae. Next base: position 128,368 of record NZ_CAJHCQ010000008.1, on the reverse strand, counting down.
CTGGGTGCTCTACGTGCTCGTGAGCATGGCCGAGCTTTCGGCGGTCGGCATCTACATGCACTATTGGTGGCCGACGCTGCCAACATGGCTCTCGGCGCTCGTGTTCTTCGTCGTGATCAACGGCATCAACCTCACGAGCGTCAAGTCGTACGGCGAACTCGAATTCTGGTTCGCGATCATCAAGGTGCTCGCGATCGTCGGCATGATCGCCTTCGGCGGCTGGCTGCTGTTTTCGGGCTCGGCGGGTCCTGAGGCAAGCGTCTCGAACCTCTGGCGCAATGGCGGTTTCTTCCCGCACGGGGTTTCGGGTCTCGTCATGGCCATGGCCGTCGTGATGTTCTCGTTCGGCGGACTGGAGCTTGTCGGTATCACCGCAGCAGAGGCCGATGATCCCTCGCATAGCATTCCGCGCGCGACGAATCAGGTGATCTACCGCATCCTGATTTTCTACATCGGCGCGCTCGGCGTGCTGCTTTCGCTCTATCCGTGGCAGAAGGTCGTGGCTGGCGGCAGCCCCTTCGTGCTGATCTTCCACGCGATGAACAGCGACCTCGTGGCCAACGTGCTCAACGTCGTCGTGCTGACCGCCGCACTCTCCGTCTACAACAGCGGCGTGTACTGCAACAGCCGCATGCTGTTCGGCCTCGCGCAGCAGGGCAATGCGCCGAAGGCGCTGCTCAAGGTCAGCCGGCGCGGCATTCCGCTGGCGGCGCTCGGCGTATCGGCGTTCGTTACGGCTGCTTGTGTGATCATCAACTACTTCATGCCGGGCAAGGCGTTCGAACTGCTGATGGGCCTCGTGGTGTCCGCGCTGATCATCAACTGGGCGATGATCAGCCTGATTCACCTGAAATTCCGCCGCGAGAAGGCGCGTGCCGGCCAGACAACCACGTTCCGCAGCCTCGGCTATCCGCTCACGAATTACGTGTGTCTCGCGTTCCTCGGCGGTATTCTCGTTGTAATGTATCTGATTCCGGATCTGCGGATTTCCGTGTACCTCATTCCGGTCTGGCTGGGCGTGCTTGGGCTCGCCTACCGCCTGTGGTGCCGCAAGTCGGCGCCGGCGCTGCAACGTGGCGTGCCGGCTCCGTAAGCGCTGATATTCGTCCCGAATTTCGTCCAGAGAGTTAAACAGCATGTTCGAACACATCGATGCCTACCCCGGCGACCCGATCCTCTCGCTCAACGAGAACTTCCAAAAGGACCCGCGTCAGAACAAGGTCAATCTGAGCATTGGCATCTACTTCGACGACGAAGGCCGTCTGCCTGTCATGAAGGCCGTTCACGCGGCCGAGGCGGCAATTCTCGAGGAGCCGGGTCCGAAGCCGTATCTGCCGATGGCGGGTTTCGCGCAGTATCGTGACGCCGTGCAGGCACTGGTGTTCGGCGCTGAGTGCCCGTCGCGTGCGGCCGGCCGCATCGCGACCGTGCAGACGCTGGGCGGCTCGGGCGCGCTCAAGGTCGGCGCCGATTTCATCAAGCGCTACTTTGCGACCAGCCAGGTGTGGGTGAGCGACCCGACTTGGGAGAACCACCGCTTTATCTTCGAGCGTGCGGGGTTCACGGTGAACACGTACCCGTACTACGACGAGGTGACGGGTGGCCTGAAGTTCGAGGCGATGCTCTCGGCCATCGACGCGCTGCCGGCGAAGAGCGTCGTGCTGCTGCACGCGTGCTGCCATAACCCAACGGGCGTCGATCTGGATCGCGCGCAGTGGGAGCGACTGATCGACGTGCTGCAAAAACGCGACCTGCTGCCGTTCGTCGATATGGCGTATCAGGGCTTCGGCGCGGGCCTCGAGGACGACGCGTTCGCGGTGCGCGAACTCTCGCGCCGCGGTGTGCCGGCGCTGGTGGCGAATTCGTTCTCGAAGAACTTTTCGCTCTACGGTGAGCGTTGCGGCGGCCTGCACGTGATCTGCGAAGACGCGGCGGCCGCCGACCGTGTGCTCGGTCAGCTCACGGGTTCGGTGCGCGCGAACTACAGCAATCCGCCGACTCACGGCGCGAAGATCGTCACGCGCGTGCTGAGTACGCCGGAACTGAAGGCGTCGTGGGAGCAGGAGCTGGCGGCGATGTGCGAACGCATTGCGCGCATGCGCGTGGCGATTCACGACGGCCTGCGTGCGCACGCGAGCGAAGCGGCGCTTACGCGCTACGTGAAGCAGCGCGGCATGTTCACGTACACGGGCTTGAGCGAGAAGCAGGTCGAGCGCCTGAAGGAAGAACTCGGCGTGTATATCCTGCGCTCGGGCCGCATGTGCGTGGCCGGCCTGAACGAGAAGAACGTGAGCGTTGTGGTCGACGCGGTCGGCAAGGTGATGAAGGACTGAGGGCAGGGCAGATCGCCCGGAAATCCTTTTAACGCCGCTGGGGTGCCGGTACAAGCCGGGCGCTCCAGCGGCGTTTTCGCATCTGAGCGTCAGAATCGCATGCCGGTGCCGCATCCACCGGCCATGCCGCCGCCGCTGCCGCCTGCCGCCCCGCAGAACACGCCGCAGCCTGAAAGGCTGGCGGTGACCAGGAGGCAGAGGGCGGTGAGGCGAAGTCGGCGCATGGCGGGTCGTTTGGGGCGGACGTGTTGTTTCATCATCGAGGGCGAAAAGGAGGGCGGCTAAAAGGACGTCATGGCGGGGCTAAGCGCTTAACCATACGCCTCGGTCGTCGCAGCCCGCCATCAGACGATTCCAGGTTTCGTCGTCCGCGCCTATTCATTCCGCATCAAACCCCCGGTCTGTCAAGCTGTAAGGAGTCGATGACACACTTGCCAGCCGCACCCGGTCTTCCAGGTCTTACCCTGATAGAATGCGTGGGCCGCAACGTAGTGGATTGCTGATGAAATTGCTTGATGCCCTCGTCGAACAACGGATTGCCGCCGCAGCCGCGCGCGGTGACCTCGACGACCTGCCCGGCGCCGGTGCGCCACAGGCGCTTGACGACGACTTGCTCGTGCCCGAAGAAGTGCGCATAGCCCACCGCATCCTGAAGAACGCGGGGTTTGTGCCGCCCGCAGTCGAACAGCTGCGAGCCTTGCGCGACCTCGATGACGACCTCGCCACCGTGGGCGACAAGGCCGCGCAATGCCGTCTGCGCGCGCGCATGCTTGCGCTCGACATGGCGCTCGAATCCTTGCGAGGCGGCCCGATGGTCGTGCCGCACGAATATCGCCGCCGCATTGCGGAGCGTCTGTCCGAGCGTGCAGCCGGCGAGCCCGGCCACCCGGCGCTCTCGGCGGGGGCGGCGTGACGGGCTCTCCCGTCCAGCCACACGCCCCTGGCGGCGAACGCGAAGAGTCGCACCCGGCTGCCAGTCTGGATGCCGGATCGGCTCCCGCCGATCCGCTCATGACGGCGTCCGCGGCCGATTCACAAACCGCTTCACAGCCCGCTTCACAGCCGGCTTCCCAACCCAATCCCGTCTCCGAGCGCGATCAGCATTTCATGCGTCTCGCGCAGGCCGCGGCCGAAGAGGCACGCGCCGCCGGCGAAGTGCCCGTGGGCGCGGTGCTCGTGCGCGGTGACGAAGTGATTGCCTCGGGCTTCAATCACCCGATCGGCGCGCACGATCCCTCCGCGCACGCGGAAATGGCGGCGTTGCGCGCGGGCGCGCACGCGCTGGGTAACTACCGCTTGCCCGGCTGCGAACTCTATGTGACCCTTGAACCGTGCCTGATGTGCGCCGGCGCGATCATGCACGCGCGTATCGCACGTGTGGTGTTCGGCGCGCATGATCCGAAAACCGGCGCATGTGGCAGCGTGGTCGATGCCTTTGCCAACGAGCAGTTGAATCACCATACAAGCGTGTCCGGCGGTGTGCTGGCCGACGAGTGCGGCGAGGCGTTGCGCGCGTTCTTCGCCGACCGGCGCCGCGCAAGCCGGGAAGCGCGCCGTGCGGCCCGGGCACAGGCCGAGCAAGCGCAGGGAGAAACCGGCGTAGCCGGTCCGAACGAACCCGCGAGCTGAATCTCACGGTTGAATCGAATTCGACATGACCATTCATCGCACCATCGAACTGATCGCACCGTCTGGTTATCCGCACGATCCGGAAGCGGTGCACCGTGCGCTTGCGCGGTTGCGGGCGCAGGGCCATCACGTCGACGGCCTGCAGGCGACCGAGCGGCGCTATCAGCGCTTTGCCGGCACGGATGGCCAGCGCGCGGCCGAACTGAACCGCCTCGCCGATCCGTCGCGCGACTTGCCGGACATCGTGCTCGCCGTGCGCGGGGGCTACGGCGCGGTGCGCATCCTGCACGGTCTCGATTACGACGGACTGCAGCGGCGCTTGAAGGACCAACCCATTGCGTTCGTGGGGCATAGCGATTTCACCGCCATTCAGCTCGCGCTGCTCGCACGCGCCGGGCTCACGACGTTCGGCGGCCCGATGCTCTGCAGCGACTTCGGCGCCGAAAGTCTTAGCAGCTTCACGATGCATCACTTCTGGGACACGCTTTCAAAACCGAGCTACACGCTCAAGGTGAACGCGCAACAGGCGCAATCGACGAATGTTTCGGGCACGCTCTGGGGCGGCAATCTGGCGGTGCTCACTTCGTTGATCGGCACGCCTTATCTGCCGCCTGTCGAGGGTGGCATCCTGTTCGTCGAAGACGTGAACGAGCAGCCGTTCCGCATCGAGCGCATGATTTATCAGTTGCACCTGACTGGCATTCTTGCGCGCCAGCAAGCACTGGTGCTGGGCGACTTCACGGGCCACAAGCAGTTCGATTACGACAACGGCTACGATCTGCGTGAAATGGTTGAGCAGGTGCGCTCCGTGGTTGGCATTCCGGTGGTGACGGGCCTGCCGTTCGGCCATATTCCGGATATGGTCACGTTGCCGATGGGCGCGCCGGCGCAACTGAACACCACCGCACATGGATTCGAGCTGACCGTGAGCGGCTACCCGTATCTGGGTTGATTCCGCACTAACACAGAAGCGCTCTCGGGCGCTTTTTTTATGGAGTCTTATGCAACTAACGGCCAAGTCCGGGCAGCGCCAGACCATGTTCACTTCACCGCTTCCTCTCTGGATTGTTGACAAAAAATGTGACCGAATTGGGGCGGAGAATCACCATGCAGGTGCTGAATTCCCCGAAATAAAGCGCATTTCACCGAGAAGAGGCATGTGAGCGCTAGCGCACTCGTGGGGATCTTCCCCAGGTTCTCCCAAAAAATTGTTGACAATATTTATGTCCAACCTAGGATACCCAACATAGAGACCTAAGCCATGCGAAAGACCGATATCGACGCCGAAGCAACCGGCATGAAGCCCGAAGCAATCGCCGCCCGAATCCGCGCGGCGATTCTCGAGCACCGGCTGCCGCCAGGCGCGAAGTTGACTGAAGCACAGTTGTGCGAAGTATTCGGCGTGAAGCGCGGCCCGATCCGTCAGGCGCTTGCGCAGCTCGCGAAGGACCATCTCGTGGATCTGGAGCCCAATCGTGGTGCGTTCGTCGCAAGCCCGACGCTGCAGGAAGTGCACGAGGTGTTTGAAATGCGACGGATCATCGAGTTGGCAGTGGTGGGGCGAATCTGCAGCGCGCAGCACGGCAACCGTCGACTGAAAAGCATCGGCGAGACGATCCGGCGCGAGCGCAAGGCTTTTGAAGGGCGCGACTTCCCGACGTGGATCAGGCTTTCGGGCGAGTTTCATACGTCGCTCGCCACGCTCACCGGCAATACGGTGCTGTGCGATTGCCTCAACGGACTCGTGGCGCGTTCGACATTGATCTCAGCGCTCTACGAATCGCCGGGACGCAGCCCGTGTTCGTTCGACGACCACGAGGCGATTCTCGTGGCGCTCGAGGCCGGAAACGAGAAAGAAGCAGTCGACCTCATGGTGCGCCATTTGCAGGGTGTCGAGCTGAGGATGCTCGACCGGCCGGCGGGCGCTTCGGTCGATTTGCAGGAAGTGTTCAGCGCTCGCGAGGCGACTTCGCTCGCACGTTGACCCGCTTCTGAGGCGGCACTGAAACGGATTGCAGTAATGGATTGCAGTAAAGCGCGGCGGCTCACGACGAACGGTGGCCGCCGCGGCTGAAAAGGATGGAGTGGGGCGCATGCAGTGCATGCGTACGGCTCATACAGGCACAGCGTTACAGGGCGCCCGCAAGCGGCGACCGGTGCAGTGCCTGCGCGGGCCCGACCATTCGGGGATATCGCGGCGGCCGCGTCCAGCGGCGGTACGCACGCGTTTCGAGGCGTTCAGGCGTCTTTTTTCCGTCGGCATATCCATCCAAGGAGCGGATCATGGCTCAGTTCAGCGCGTCACCTGGCAGTCCGGCAGTGCCCAACTTCGAATCCGGTGAAAGCAGCGAGTCCGCAGAAAACCTGCGCTTGCCGGCCGGCTACAGCGAGCGGCTCTACAACCATGACCTCGCGCCGCTCAAGGAGCAGACCTGGGGCGCGTACAACATCTTCGCTTTCTGGATGTCCGACGTGCATAGCGTCGGCGGCTATGTGTTCGCGGGGAGCCTCTTCGCGCTTGGCCTCACGAGCTGGCAAGTGCTCGTAGCGCTGATCGTCGGCATCTCCATCGTCAACGTGCTCTGCAACCTGATCGCACGGCCCAGCCAGCGTCACGGCGTGCCGTACCCGGTGGCCTGTCGTGGCACCTTCGGCGTGCTCGGCGCCAATATTCCGGCTGTGATTCGCGGCCTCATCGCCGTGGCGTGGTACGGCATCCAGACCTATCTCGCTTCGAGCGCGCTCGTGATCGTCGTGCTCAAGTTCGTTCCACAACTCATGCCTTATGCCGACGTGCACAAGCACGGCATGCTCGGGCTTTCCGCAATCGGCTGGGCCGGCTTCATGACGCTCTGGGTGCTCCAGGCCCTCGTGTTCTGGAACGGCATGGAGACCATCAAGAAGTTCATCGACTTCGCGGGGCCGGCGGTTTATGTCGTGATGTTCGCGCTCGCGGGCTACATGGTGTATCGCGCGGGCTGGCACAACATCGGCCTGAATCTCGGCGGCGTGAAGTATCACGGTGCCGAAGTGATTCCCGTGATGATCACGGCAATCTCGCTCGTGGTGTCGTATTTCTCGGGGCCGATGCTCAATTTCGGTGACTTCTCGCGCTATGGCAAGTCGCTCAAGAGCGTTCACAAGGGCAACTTCTGGGGTCTGCCGGTCAACTTCCTCGCATTCTCGCTCGTCACGGTCATCACGACGTCGGCAACGCTTCCTGTGTTCGGAGAACTGATTACCGATCCCGTCGAAACGGTCGGCCGCATCGATCACCCAACCGCTGTGATTCTCGGCGCACTCACGTTCACGATTGCGACCATCGGCATCAACATCGTTGCGAACTTCGTTTCGCCCGCGTTCGACTTTTCCAATGTAGCGCCGCGGCTCATCAGCTGGCGTGCGGGTGGCATGCTCGCCGCCGTGGCCTCGATTTTCATCACGCCGTGGAATCTGTTCAACAACCCGGCCGTGATTCACTACACGCTCGACGTACTCGGCGCCTTCATCGGACCTTTGTATGGTGTCCTGATCATCGACTTCTATCTCGTGAAGCGTGGACGTCTTGCCGTGGATGATCTCTACACAGTGTCGCCGAAGGGAGCGTACTGGTATCGCAACGGCGTGAACTGGCGTGCGGTGTCGGCCTTGCTGCCTGCGGCGGTGATCGCGGTGCTCTGCGTGATGGTGCCGACGCTCAGCGGTGCCGCGAACTTCTCGTGGTTCATTGGCGCCGCGCTCAGCGCGTTGTTCTATCGCGCGCTCACGATGGGCGAACGCGCTCGCGCAAAGGCATGAGCGGCATGCAAAACCAGGCATCGACGAAGGAATTGAAATGCGCATCAAATTGATCAATCCGAACACCACGCAGCGGATGACCGCCGCGATGGAGCAGTGCGCGCGTGCCGTGATCGCACCGGGCACGGAGGTCGTGGCGGTGAGCCCGACGATGGGGCCGCCGTCGATCGAAGGCTATTACGACGAGGCGCTCGCCACACCTGGCCTGCTCGCCGAAGTGGAGGCGGGCGAGCGCGAAGGCTTCGACGGCTACGTGATCGCATGCTTTGGCGACCCGGGCCTTTACGCGGCCCGCGAGCTGGCTCGCGGGCCTGTCGTGGGCATCGCGGAAGCCGCGATGCATGCGGCGAGCGTGCTCGCGCCTGGCTTCTCGGTGGTGACGACGCTTTCGCGCACTCGCGCAATGGCCTGGCATCTCGCGGAGCGCTATGGCATGACGCGTTTTTGCCGCAACGTACGTGCAATCGACGTGGCCGTGCTCGAGCTCGATGAGCCGGGATCGGCCGCGCGCCGTGCGATCGTCGAAGAGTGCCGCCGCGCGCTCGAAGAAGATGGCGCGGACACCATCGTGCTGGGCTGCGCAGGCATGACAAGTCTGTGCGCGCAGGTCGAGGACGCGCTGGGCGTACCCGTTATCGACGGCGTGACGGCCGCCGTGAAATGGGTGGAGGCGCTCGTCGCGTTGCGCCTGACGACCGCCAAGCGGGGCGACTTCGCGCGGCCGCTCGCCAAGCGTTACGACGGCGATTTCGCGCGTTTCAGCCCGAGCAATCCCACTCCCGTCACGGAAACGCCGCCGCCCGTGCGGCCGTTGCGCTACGGGTAAACGCGTAACGCGTGCGAGCCGATGTGGCCGCCCATCTGTCCGGCAGATCAGGCGGCCACATACACCTCGCTTGACCCGTACTATCTGAGCGTGCATATGGGCGCGTACGGGTGATTTCGCTACACTGAACCGGTCCTGTAAGCAGGTTGCGCGGACCGTCCGCCAGGTCTTGCCAAGCAGCGCCGGCTGCCGCTTCACGGCGCCTCGCCGTTGCGCGGGTATTTCGTTTCATCCTCTCTATTCGATTGATTCGACCAGCATGCCACTCGATCCCCAATATCCCCGCGATCTGATCGGTTATGGCCGGCATCCGGTGCAGGCCAACTGGCCCGGCCAAGCGCGCGTCGCGGTGCAGTTCGTGCTCAACTACGAAGAGGGCGGCGAAAACTGCGTGCTGCACGGCGACCCCGGCTCTGAGCAGTTCCTCTCCGAAATCGTGGGCGCCGCAGCGTATCCCGCGCGCCACATGAGCATGGAGTCGATCTACGAATATGGCTCGCGCGCGGGCGTGTGGCGCATCCTGCGCGAATTCGAAAAACGCGGCCTGCCGCTCACCGTGTTCGGCGTGGGCATGGCGATCGAGCGTCATCCCGAAGTCGCGCGCGCGTTCGTCGAGCTGGGTCACGAGATCGCGTGCCACGGCTATCGCTGGATTCATTACCAGGACGCGTCGCCCGCCAAGGAGGCCGAGCACATGAAGCTCGGTATGGAAGCGATCGAGCGCGTGACGGGCGTGCGTCCGCTGGGCTGGTACACGGGCCGCGACAGCCCGAACACGCATCGCCTGGTGGCTGAGTATGGCGGCTTCCTCTACGACTCCGACTACTACGGCGACGACCTGCCTTTCTGGATGGACGTGGCAGTCACGGGCGGCAAGACAGTGCCGCAACTGATCGTGCCTTACACGCTCGACACGAACGACATGCGTTTCGCGTCGCCTCAGGGCTTCAACACGGCGGACCACTTCTTCACCTACTTGCGAGACGCATTCGACGTGCTCTACGAAGAGGGCGACGAAGCGCCGAAGATGCTCTCGATCGGCATGCACTGCCGCCTGCTCGGGCGCCCTGGGCGTTTTCGCGCGCTGCAGCACTTTCTCGATCACATCGAAAAGCATGAGCGCGTGTGGGTCACGCGCCGCGTGGACATCGCGCGCCATTGGCGCGAGCATCATCCCTATCAACCGCAACAGAACGACCACCGCGGGGCCGCCGCATGAAGGCAATGCACTACACCCTCGATCAGCTGAATCAAGCCTCGGCCGACGCCTTCGTGGCGGCGCTTTCGGGCATCTTCGAGCACTCGCCCTGGGTGGCCGAAGCGGCCGCGCGGCAGCGCCCGTTTGCAAGCATCGACGCGCTGCATCGCACCATGTCCCAGGCAGTGGAAACCTCGGGCGAGGCCAGGCAGCTTGCGCTGATTAACGCCCACCCGGAGCTTGCGGGCAAGGCCGCCGTACGCGGCGAGCTAACTGCCGAATCCACGCGCGAGCAAAGCGGCGCGGGCCTGAATCAGTGCACGCAGGAAGAGTTCGAGAGGCTCCTCGCGCTCAACGGCGCGTATCGCGAGAAGTTCGGATTCCCATTCATTCTTGCTGTGCGCGGCTATGACCGCCACGGCATCATCGCGAACTTCGAGGCGCGCGTGAACAACAGCCGCGCCGACGAAATGCGCGCGAGCCTCGATCAGATTTACCGCATTGCGCGCTTCAGGTTGGATGAACTGATCGACGCGTAACGTGGCGATGCGCCCCTTGGCTTTTCGCGAGAGGGCGCAGCGCTGTTTTGATCTACAGAAAAGATACGAAGGAAGACAACGATGGCACTCCCGACTCTCGACCCCAACGCCCCTGATTTCACGCGCCGCTTCGTGAATCTAGCGGACCCGCGCCTGGGCGCGCAGGCGCTCGAGGCGAGCGACGACTTCTTCGCGCCGAAGGATCGCATGCTCAATCCGGAGCCGGCCGTCTTCATTCCAGGCAAGTACGACGAACACGGCAAGTGGATGGACGGCTGGGAAACGCGCCGCAAGCGCACGACGGGCTATGACTGGTGCATCGTGAAGCTCGCGCGCCCCGGCGTCATCAAGGGCCTCGATATCGACACGAGCCATTTCACTGGCAACTATCCGCCGGCGGCATCGGTGGAGGGCGCGTATGTGGCCGATGGCGCACCCACTGCCGCGACGCAATGGACGGAAATCGTCCCCTCGACCTCGTTGAACGGCAATAGCCACCACTACGCGGAAGTATCGAGCGACAGGCCGTATACACACCTGCGCGTGAATATCTATCCCGATGGCGGCATTGCGCGTCTGCGCGTGTATGGCCAGCCGCAGGTGGACTGGGCGGGCGCGAGCCGCACCGAACTGTTCGATCTGGCCGCGATGGAAAACGGCGCGTACCTCGTTGGCGCGAACAACCAGCACTTTGGCACGGCCTCCACGCTGCTCATGCCGGGTCGCGGCGTGAACATGGGCGACGGCTGGGAAACGCGCCGCCGCCGTGAACCGGGCAACGACTGGGCGATCATCGCGCTTGCGCAGCCTGGCATCATCAAGAAGATCGAAGTCGATACGGCGCATTTCAAGGGCAACTACCCCGACCGTTGTTCGTTCCAGGCCGCGCGCGTGGTAGGCGGCACGGACAGCTCGCTCGTGACCCAGGCCATGTTCTGGCCGGTGCTGGTCGGCGAGCAGAAGCTGCAAATGGACAAGCAGCACTACTTTGAGAGCGAACTCGCGGCGCTCGGCCCGGTTACGCACGTGCGCTTCAACATCTTCCCCGATGGCGGCGTTTCGCGCGTGCGCCTGTGGGGCACGCTCGCGTGATTCGCTAACGAGGCCATCATGAGTGAAACAAGGACGACGCTGACCATCGAGCCGCTCACGCGCGAGGCGTTCGCGCCGTTCGGCGACGTGATCGAGCTCGCAGGCGCAAAGCAGATACCGATTAATCTCGGTACCACGATCCGCTATCACGATCTTGCGGAAGTGGACGTGACCGACGAAGGCGGCCGCACGCTCGTAAATCTCTTTCGCGGGCAGCCGCGCGAGTTGCCGTTCGAAGTGAAGATGCTCGAACGGCATCCGCTGGGCAGCCAGGCGTTCGTGCCGCTCAATGACAAGCCGTATCTCGTGGTGGTCGCGCCCGCCGGCGATCTGGACGTCGCGCAGATTCGCGCTTTCGTTTCACGTGGCTGGCAAGGCGTGAATTATGCGAAGGGCGTCTGGCATCATCCGCTGATCGCGTTGGACGAAGTAAGCGATTTCATCGTCGTCGATCGTGGCGGTGATGGGCTCAATCTCAATGAGCAGGATTTGGCGGAGTCACTGTGGTTGACGCATGAGGCGATGGACGCCGCGATGCGGTGACGTTCGGATGCATCGCAGATCGTAAACGAAAGAAAGCCACGGCCTCGGCCGTGGCTTTTTCGTATGTGGCGCTGCGCGTGAGCGCGGTGACAGCCCAACGTGAGTTAGAACTCGTAGCCGACCTGTGTGCGCGCAGCCATGTTGCCGGTACTCGTAAGCGACACGCCGCCGTTGACGAGCCAGTGCATATTGGCCGAGCGATACGTCACGCCAACCGCGGCCGCGCTGCCGCCCATGTAGTAGCCGCCACCGGCCGCGACCACTGTGCGACCCGGTCCCGAAGGCGTGAGGTTAGGCATGGCCATTGCCGCAGCGACGCCCGAATAGGCGTTCTTCGAAACGGTATTGATCGAGTTCTGCAGATTGCCGATCTGCTGGTTGACCGCGTTCGATTGCTGCGTCATCGCATTGTTCAACTGGTTCAGGTTGACCGCATCGGTGCCCTGTGTGCCTGCCGCGACGTTGACGATCTGGCGTTCCGAACCCACTGCGCCGACCGACACGCTCCTGTCGCGATCGGCAACGGAATTCGCGCCGAGCGCGACCGAGTTGTTAGCCTTCGCGTTCGACGAATCGCCGATGGCGGTCGAGTTCGCGCCCGAGGCTACCGCGCCAGCGCCCACGGCGATCGATTGGACGCCAGTAGCGGTCGCGATGCCGTTCGTCGAGTTGATCGCCACGCCCGTCGAACCGCTCGTGCTGATGTTCTGCACGGCCGCGTTCAGGCTCGCGACCTGCTGATTTGTGACATAGAGTTGGCCACCCGTGGCCGCATCGGTGCTGCCGGCCGTGAGGGCTGCATCTTGCAGGCCGGTGAGCTTGACGTTGCCGCCGCTTGCGCTGCCGAGGGTGATCTGGCCGTGCGCGTCCGAGTCGTAGTGGACAGCGCTCGCATCCGTAGCCGCAAGCCCGACCGGCGACGCGACAAGCGGGCGCATTTCCGACGCGTTGGACGGCGAGGCGGCATTGCCGCTGGCCTGCACCGCGCTGCTGAGGCTCGCGCTCGCCTTCAGCATCGTCCGCGTCTCGCTAACGCCGGTGTTGACGACGTCCGGTGCGGCGTCCAGCATACTTTTCACCTGCCCCAGATTTACCGCGTCGCTATCGTCCACGGCCGTCGCCACGTTCGTGATCCGACGCACAAGCCCTGTCGCCGTATTACCCACGGAAATCGAATAAGGTGTGTTCGCGACCGAACCGAGCCCGAGCGCCACCGCGCCTGGCGAGGTGGCCGTCGCGGCCGCGCCGGTACCGATGCCGGCGATGTAGGGATTTCCCGTGATGACCGCTTGCTTCATCTGCGCGACGTTGACCGCGTCAGTCGGAGCCGTGCCTGCCGCAACGTTCGACAGCACGACTGGAGAATGACCGGAGCCACCCAGCGTCACCCCGGACATCGACGAGTCGTCGTAGTGCACCGCCAACGGATCAGGGCCGCTGCTCTCGCTGAGCGCGCCGAGCGCGTCGCCCACGTTGTTATAGGTCTTACCCGACAGGACGTAACGCGTCGCACCGATCGAGCCGTCCGTTTTCACGGAGGTCGAGCCGCCCAGAGCCGCTGCGGTGCTCGATGCGAGGCCGTAGAGTTGCGAGCCGTTCACGGCGTCGGTACTCGCTGCCTTCACGGCGCCGGCGGCGACGTTTTTCAGCGCCACCGGCGCGGTCGAACCCGCGCCGCGCAGTGTCACGGAGTCGTGGGCCGACGAATCGTATTGCACGGCGTCACCGATCTTGCCGGCCAGATTCGTGATGGACTGATTTGTCGCGTAGAGTTGCGAGCCGTTCACGGCGTCGGTGCTGGTGGCCGACAGGTCTCCCGGCGCGAGCCGGACGATCTTCTGATCGCTCATCGTGACGACGCTGTCGAATGTCGTCGGGCCGAAGACCATGACACTTTTTCCTTTGACCGTAAGGGTGCCGTCGTTAAACCCAGCTACCTGGGCCGTAGCCGCGCTGTAACCATATCCTCCCGTGGAGTCGGCCGCGTTGTTCAGCGCAAAGGTGAGACCGCCGCGGTTCTTGCTTTCTGCAGAGCAGTCGAGCCACTCGCTGCCCGTGGAACCATACGCAGCGCCGCTGGCACCTGTGCAAAGTTCGACCCCACCTTGGCCGACCGTTCCGGCTGCTAAAGCCGAAGCCGAAGAAAATCCAACTGCCATCCCCATCGCGCCAGTGAACACGGCTGCGCGGCGTCGCGCAGAAGTTTTTCCGCTTGCCGAAGCTGTCTCCGGCGTGGCAACCCACGTTTGGTCCGTTTCGCTCCAGAGCGAGCCATATATCTTGTTCATCTAAATATTCCTCGTTGTCGAAGGATCTTCTGATCAGAAACACTTTTCATACATACACCGGGATGAGGAATGGGCTCGAATAGGGCGCACCGTCCTAGGCGATGTAATTCTGGAATCTATATATCGAGAGGTGAATTTAGAATGCGAAATTTCCTAAAAATATCGAAATTCCACCATGAATTGAAAATTTCATTCGACATCAATCCTGATTCATTTTTTGAAAAAATCTTTATGAAATTCTTATTGGTGTTATTTGCAATTATCATTTTTTCGTGGTTTTTGTGAAAAATTGTTTGGGGTGTTTATTGTTTGGAATTTAGATTGCTAAGATGGAAGGGCCATACCAGAAGGGATGGCGAAACTATATGGAGAACTAAATGAACAAAATCGAACGTAACCAACTCGCTAATATTCAAGCTGCTGGCGGCTGCTGCAAGTCGAGCGGCTCGAAGGCCACCGTCAATGTAACGGTTACGGTTTCCGCTCCGAAATCGCCGGTCGGTCCCGTCTAACGTGTAGGGCAACGAGAGGGCTGCGCCCCTCTCGTTGGTCGCGTCCGCCGCAGTTATCCTTGCACCAAGAAAACTCCTGCCGTCGACTGGTACCATGATTTCGATGTCGCTCAAGCATCTGCGTACGCGTTTCCTGCGGATGAGGCTCGCATTGCGCCGTCAGGTGCTCGCACGTCTGCCGCTCTCCATGGTTGGGCACGCGGCGCTCCTCTGCTGGCTCGCGCTGGCGTCGTGCAACGGCAGGGTGCGCTCGGCCGGAATTGCGCGCTATGATGCTGGCCGACATGACGTTGGTCTCGCTCGCAGGGAAGCACTGCGCACACTCAGCGCCAGCATGCGCGAGACCTTGCTTGATGAATGCCTTTACGCCGGGCGCGCGCTCGCGCGCGACAGATGGTCGGACATGCAAGCGGTGGCGGCTGAGTTGGCCTGGCAAATCCGGTGGATCAGCGCAAACTATCCGGAGCGCCCCATTGTCCTGTCGCCATTCCATTTTGTATCGCAGTACGCGAACATCTATGTCGTCGACGAGGTGCGCAAGATGCTCAATCTTGCGTCAGTATCGGTTGTTTCCGGCGTGCCTCGCGATGTGTACGGCAATGACGCGGCAATGATTCCTGCCTTGCGGGTGCTGTACACCTACGACGAGGGTGGCAGTGGCAGCCGCAACGGTTTGGGGTTGCGCGTTGCGCGTTCGTTGCGCCGGGAGGGACTAGTCGTGGTGTTCGCGGACGTCGCGCCTTTTTCGCTCGCGAAATTTCCGATGGAAACCGTAGGTGTGCTGATGAAAGGGCGTCCTGCGCGCCTTCATAACGGGGTATTCCGCCTAGGCGCGCCGTTTGACGCGTTGCTGTTCTCCTTCTACTTGCGCTTCGACAATGGGCGCTTCAGTGTGCGTATGTTCGAGCCAGTTGCGCTTGCACAGGCCGATGCCCCGCAGCGGCTTGCCGACCTGATCGAAACGGCGCGCATAGAAAATTATTCGCATTGGCTTTTTGCAGGACATCCGTCGACCTATCATTTTGCGCCAACCCGCTAGCACGGGCAGCGCATATGGGCGCACAAAACCAGACCATACATGCCTGATCGGAACGGTCGGGCAACGGGGATTTTATAAGTACGTGGAACCGACCAATCTTCCGGGATTCCAGGACATCAGATGGCGCTGGATTGCCTACTGTGCATCGGCAACCGTTTTGTTAGGTGTTGCATTCGCCTTCACTCATGAAGTTGAACTCAAGCAGGACGTGCGCTGCGAAGTCGTGGCGCCGAACGAAATCAAGGTACAGGGTGCAGGTGGGCTCGTTTCGGCAATCTATATACAGCCGCCCGTCCGCGTCACGGCTGGCCAGCCGCTTTTTCGCCTTGAGCGCGACATTTCGCTCGCGAGCGACGGCTCGCGGCGCACGGAGTTCGAAGCGCAGGTTCGCGACGAAGAGCGTCGTGCTGCGGACGCGCGCTATGTGCAGCGTCATACCGACCTGGAATCGCGGCTCGCCACGGCACGTGCAAACGAAGCAAGCCAGCGCGCGCAACTAATCCAGTTAAGCGCACAAGCCGAACAAAGCGTGGACCTCGTCAACGAGGCAGAGAAGAAGCTTGCGCGTCTCGATTCGATTCAGGACTACGTGATGGCTGATCGAATTGAGCAGGCGCGCACCGAACTGCACCAGAGCCGCATTGCGCGTGCTGACGTCGCAGCGCGGCATCAGCAGGCGTTCGCGGTGCTCGCTGATCTACGTAATACGCAGACGACGCTCGCCGCGCAGTTGCAGGAGCTAGACGCCAGCCATGCACGCGACTTGCAGGAGGCCGACGCGCGCTTCGAGCAGGGTCGTCTCGACGTGACGATCTCGGCGCCGAAGGCGGGCACAGTCACATTCTCGCGCCTCGTGCAGGGTAGTACGCTGCAACCGTCGGACGTCGCAATGGTCATAGTCACTGATGACACTCAGCCATTGCGCGCAGAACTGCGTATTCCCTCGCGCCGGCGCGGATTCGTGCATGCAGGGCAGACTGTTCGGCTCAAGTTTGACGCATTTCCCTACGCTCGCTTCGGTTCGTACGAGGCGAAGATCGCCTCGGTCTCGCGAACGACAGTTGCCAGCGCGACTCCGCCGCCCGAGCAGTCCGCATCTTCCGGGAATGGTGCGTCGTCAGACGGCGGCGAGCTGTACGTTGCGTGGGTGACGTTACCGGGCCATACATTTGCTTACGGCAAGCAGCATTACGACATCCTGCCGGGTATGCAGGCGACGGCGAGTATCGTCGTGGAGCGGCGCACCATCGCGGAATGGGTGTTCGAACCTTTGTTCAAGATCGTGCGGGGTTGATATGCAGGTGATCTATCAGAATGAGGTTGCCGAGTGTGGCTATGCTTGTCTCGCCATGGTGTTGACCCACTGCGGACGCGCAACGGAAGTGCGCGAGTTGTCGGCATTCCGTCCGATTTCCGTAAACGGTCTTTCGCTGATGGACCTCTACGATGCTGCAGTGGAATTCGGCCTCGAAGTGCAGGCGTTTCGTTTCGACGCTTCGCAAGTCGGGGAGATCAAGCGCGGCTCAATCGTTCATTTCGGCGGTGCGCATTTCGTCGTATTTGAACGCTGTACACGCAACTATGTCTCGTTGATCGACCCCGCAGTTGGACGCAGGCGCATTGCCATGGATACGTTCCTTGCGAACGTCTCAGGCTATCTTGTTGAATGCTCGCCGACTCCTGCGCTCGAGCGTATCGAGCGCCGCTCGCGCGTGCCTGACGCGCTTGCTCGGCTGCGCAAGCTGTATCCGAAAATGGGAGAAAGCTTCGCGAAGATTCTGTTTGTTGCGCTGGGTGCGCAATTCGCGATCCTCGCGACACCTTACCTGGGTTCATTCGTACTCGATCATGTTGTCGCCGATGACAATCTGAATCTGCTTAACGTGCTCGTTTTGACGTTCGGCGCGATTTTTTTTGTGGGAGCGGCCGGACAATACGCGCAGGGTGTACTTGTCGAATTGCTGTACGTGCAGGTAAGTATCAACTCGACCGAGGGATTGTTCGCGCACTTGTTGCGTATCCCCATCTCGTATTTCGAGAAGCGAAACGTCGGCGATGTCTTTACTCGGTTCAAGGCGCAGGATGAAGTCAACGGCTTTGCGTCCCGCTCGGCCGTGTCGTTCTGCCTCGACCTGGCAGTCGGGTTGCTCGCACTTTTGCTCATGGTCGTGCAGAGCACGAAATTAACCATCCTGGTTCTCGGGATTTTCACGCTCTACGTGCTGGTCGCCACGACGATGTTCGCTTCGATGCGAGATTCGCATGCACGCGTTTTCCAGCAGAGTGCGCGCTGTGACGACGCGCTCTTTGAGACCTTGCGCGGAGTAGCGCTGATCAAACTCGCCCAGGGAGAAACCCGCCGCATGGCGCGATTCATGGAACTGTTTCGCACGTACGCCGCGGCATCGTTCCAGAGCAGCAAGCTGTCGGCGACGCGCGAAGCGGTACTCAAACTGCTTTCTCATGTTGAGACACTCGCGGTCACATGGTTCGCGGCCAGGCTGATGCTGGGTGGGGCGATTTCGGTGGGGGGCTTCTATTCGTTCATGATCTACAAATCGCTCTTTTCCGAGCGTATTGCACACGTCATCAATACGGGTTTTTCGTATTTCATGTTGACCGTTCCGGTCACGCGAGTGGACGACATCGTGAAATGCGAGCCGGAGCGTTATACACCGCTCGAAGACATGCATAAGACGTTCGAAGCTCGTCGCTTCGAGCATATCTCCGTGCGCGATGTGACGTTTAGCTACGGTATTTCCGATCAGCCTGTTCTCACTGGTGCCAACCTTGATATCCGGCGCGGCGACAAGATTGTGATCACCGGGCCCTCGGGTGTGGGCAAGTCGACGCTTTTCAAGTTGCTGGCAGCCTCGGAAAAGCCGCAACAAGGGGAGATTACGCTCAATGGTATCGCCTGGACGAACCTGAGCGTCGACGAAATCCGGCGCCACGCCGCACATATGCGCCAGGGCGACATTATTCTTCATGGTTCGATTGCGGACAACATTTCATTTTTCGAGGGCAATCCGGATGAAGCCAGGATCCTCGCCCTGCTCGAGGAAGTTGGCCTGCTGGAGGACGTCATGCGGCTGCCCATGCGCACCCGCTCGGTGATCAGCGATTCGCTCGCGAACATTTCTGCGGGCCAACGTCAGCGGCTGTTGCTCGCACGCGCGCTGTATCAGCCGCGCGAGATATTGCTGCTCGATGAACCGACTTCGAACCTCGACCCTGTAGCCGTGCGCCGTATTGCGGCGCTGCTTCAACGCATCGAGCGCACCGTCGTGGTCATTACGCACGACGTTGCGATGGCGGAGGGCTTCGACAAACACTATCGTCTTATAGACGGAGCTTTCTCGCGAGTCGAGCGACGCGAAGCCGAAGCGGCAATGGACGGGGGCACGTGAACCTGAATCTTCGCGCGCGAATGACAGTCGCGTTCCTGGTAGCGATATTCGCAGGCAGTGCGCATGCAGCGGATCTGTTGTCCGTGGTCGATGATGCGCTCGATCGCGACCCGACGCTGGCCGCTTCACTTGCCGCTTCGCGAGCGGCCATGCAAGCGGTGCCGAAAGCGCGCGCCGCGCTGCTGCCGCACGTTTCCGGGGGATGGGCACGCGCATATAACGGTATTGTGACGGAGGATTTCCCGACCCAGCACTACTGGCAGAGCGGCTGGACCGTCGTGCTCACGCAGCCAGTCTTCGACTGGGCGAAGTGGACCGCATATCGCCAGGCCGACTATGTGGTGGCGCGTCAGCGCTTGCAGTTCGCGAGCGTCGCGCAGCAGACGATCCTCAATGCGGCACAGGCTTATTTCGATTTGCTCGCTGCGGGTGACGAACTGGCGCGGGTCGAAGATTACCAGCGCGCTCTCGACGCGCACCTTGCGCTACTAGCGCGTGCCAAAGCGGCGGGAGAAGCGACGCTCGTCGACGTACGCGATGGTGAGTCGAGCCGCGCGCAGGCTCTGGTGCAGCGACTCGATGCGCAAACCCGCATGCAACTGGCGCGCACGGCGCTTGAGCGAATCACCGGGAAACCGGCCGAGGCGCTTGCCGCGCTCCCGCCAGGGGGGACGCCTGCACTTGAGCCAGCCGATGTCGAGTCGTGGGTTACGCAGGCGCAGACGCGCGGTTATTCGGTGCAAATTGGTGAACTGGCGCTACAGATCGCAAAGCTGGATACCGAGCGGGAGCGGGCAGCCCGCTATCCGAGTGCAGACGTGCAACTCACGCACACGCCTGCCGGGGCGGCAGCGGGCTATGCGAGACCGACCACAACCACGACGGGCATGCTCGAAGTGATGATTCCGGTGTTCTCGGGCGGAGAAGTCACTGCGAAGGTGAACGAGGCGATGGCGCTCGAAGACAAGGCGCGCAACGAGCTCGAAGCAGCCGTGCGCGATGCCGGGACGGATGCGCGTACGCAGTGGGTGGGCGTGGACTCTGGGCGTCTGCGCGTGGCCGCGCTCGACCGGCTCGTGCAGCAGGCACAGGCAGCGCTCGACGCGACGCGTATTGGATTCGGCGCAGGCAGCCGCACGAGTCTGGATGTGCTGCGGGCGACCGACGCCCTCTACGCGAGCCGTCGCGACCTGATCCGTGCGCGTTATGACGCGGTACTAGCGTTGCTCAGACTGCTCGCGCAGACGTCGATGCTCGACCTGGATGAAGTCGCGCGCATCAATGTCCAGCTTTTTGCGGCGATGCCGACGCAGCGCGTTGCGGTGCGCGAGTCGGGTGCTGAGCGGTCGGCGCGTCCAGTCGGCGCCAGTGCGGGAGCAGT
The DNA here is from genome assembly GCF_904848665.1 of Paraburkholderia hiiakae. GTDB lineage: Bacteria > Pseudomonadota > Gammaproteobacteria > Burkholderiales > Burkholderiaceae > Paraburkholderia > Paraburkholderia hiiakae. Next base: position 107,780 of record NZ_CAJHCQ010000008.1, on the reverse strand, counting down.
GCAACGGGCGGCTTCGCCACAGATGGTTGCCGCGCCTCAAATCGCAATCTCCGGAGCGCAGGCTGCGCCTCGAGTTGAAAGCAACAGGCAAGGGCCATCTGCGCCAGTGCTTGCACCGCCCGTGGTCGAAAGCGTCTGGCCATTAGCGCCTGACGCCGCTCACGGACCCACCGCGGCGAACATGGCCGCCGCCTCACCGGGGCAAGCGACTAACTACACACCGCTTGTGCCTTGATCGGACATCGACGATCAACCCGGTTTGCCGCGAAAGAAAAATCCGGAGCACGACGTGCACCGGATTTTTTGTCCGCGCCACAAGCGCTCGCGAAAGCTTACTGTTTCGCCCCTCCCTGGAACCACGCCGCAATCTTCTGCCGCTCGTCGTCGGTCATGTGCGTGACGTTGCCAAGCGGCATTGCCTTGAGCGTCACGGCCTGCTGATACAGCCGCTGCGCATTTTGCGAAATTTCATCGGGCGTATCGAACATCACGCCGGCGGGCGCGGCGCCCATCAACGTCGGGTGGGCCGAGTGACAGGACGCGCAACGTTGCTGCAGGATCGGCTGAATATCGGCAACCTTGAGCTGCGGTGCGTTCGCGGCCTCGGCCTGCGGCACGACCGGGCGCGGCAGCGTCCACACCAGCGCGACGAACATCAGCGCCACGCCGCCGATCGGCAGATACCAGAGCTGCTGGCCACGGTGACGCATCACGAAGAACTGGCGAATCAGCGCGCCGGCCAGCATGATCACCACGAGCACGGCCCAGTTGTAGGTGTGGGCATAGGTCATGGCGTAGTGGTTCGACAGCATCGCGAACACCACGGGCAGCGTGAAATACGTGTTGTGCACTGAACGCTGTTTGCCGCGCTTGCCGTAGATCGGGTTCGGCACTTCGCCCTTGAGCATCGCGGCGACCATCTTGCGCTGGCCGGGGATGATGACGAAGAACACGTTGGCCGACATGATCGTCGCGAGCATCGCACCCATGATGAGATACGCGGCGCGGCCCGAGAAGATATGGCAGGCGAGGTAAGCGGCAACCACGACATAGATGCCCACGCACACGCCGAGCAGCTTGTCCTTCGTGCCGAGCGCGCGGCACAGCGAGTCATAGACGATCCAGCCCGCGGCGAGGAAGCCGAGCGCCGAGAAGATCGCGACGACCGGGCCCATGTCGAGCACGTTCTTGTCGATGAGATACGTGTTCGGCGCCATCAGGTACAGCACCGTGAAAAGCGACGCGCCCGAGAGCCACGTGGTGTACGACGGCCACTTCGACCAGTGCAGGTCGTCGGGCATTTCAGGGGGCGCCACGGTGTACTTCTGCATGTTGTAGAAGCCGCCGCCGTGCACGTGCCACAGTTCGCCGAACACGCCGCGGCGGCGCTGGTTCGGGTCCGTAGGTGGTTTGAGGCTGTTGTCGAGCGCGACGAAATAGAACGACTCGCCAATCCAGGCGATCGCCGCGATGACGTGGAACCAGCGCAGCGCGAGGTTCAGCCAATCGGTAATAAAGCCTTCCATGAAACGTCTCCAGTCCTGATGCATCGCGCGCGCGTTTGTTCGCAAGCGCTAACTGCGGGGTATGAGCGCGCCGTGCAGCTCTCGGGCCGCTGGACGACCCAAGCGCTGCCGCGCCGCCGTTGTTGTTCGTATGACCTTGGGCTCGTTGAATCGGGTTTGAATATCGCCCGGAATGCCCCATGAGAATAGGTTGCGCTGGCCGTTCAGTTGTCGCTTAGCTGCCCCGATAGGTGCTGTACGACCACGGCGAAACGAGTAGCGGCACGTGGTAGTGCGAGCCGGCGTCAGCGATGCCGAAGCGCAGCACCACACGGTCGACGAAACGCGGCTCGGGCACGTTCGTGCCGAGGGCGGCGAAATAGTCGCCAGCGTGGAAAACGAGTTCGTATTCGCCTTTGGCGAGCGCCTCGCCTTCGAGCAGCGGCGCGTCGCAGCGGCCGTCGTCATTGGTGGTCACGGTCTTCAGCGCGCGGCGCGCGTCGCCCGAGAGCGCAAAGAGCTCGACCTTGATGCCCGCGCCGGGACGGCCGTTCGCGGTGTCGAGCACGTGGGTAGTCAGCTTGCCCATTCGCAGTTTTCCTTGTGAGTGCCTGGTGCGATTGCGAGGTTTCAGCGGCAGCTCTCGATCCCATGCATGATGCAATACGGCGGATCGAGGCTCCACGTCAGTGGCTACATACCCGTCGGCGGATCGAAGCGAGCGCCGTGAACGCATTTTAAGAACGATCGCCCCCGGCGCGCGCGAGCGATAGGAAAGATAAATCTTCGAGCATGAGGGTACGCCCTGGGTGCCGCATCGGTGAAGGCGCTCATTGCGCCCTGGATTGCAGCGTCCCTTGTTTGTATCGTAGCGACGCCAAAAATCGACCTTTATATGCGTGGCGTAAATGTGGGTATCGCAGCGGCGCGAATTGCCACGACTATTTTGGTTGCGGATCGTAGAGGCCATGCGCAGCACGTGCTGCGCGTCCCGAAGACGGCGGTGGACGCCGGGTAACCGGGCCAGCGGCGTCCTCGTCGGGACGCGTCGGCACCGGGCGCCTGGGCGACTGGTGAGGCCGGCCGGTGAGGCGAGGGCGTCTGGTTCACACGTCGCGCGAGCGAAAAGGCTCGCGGCGGCACGACAACGGAGCGAACAAGGACGATGGAACGCACACTCGCGCAGGGCCAGGACCCGCAAAACCCACAGCAGGCCGGCAAGACCTTGCTGGTGAAAAACGCCGACATGCTTGTGACGATGGATGGCGCGCGCCGCGAGATCCGCGGCGGCGGCATTTACGTGGAAGACAACCGCATCGTCGCGGTCGGCCCGACGGCGGAGTTGCCCGCCACGGCCGACGACGTGATCGACGCCAGCGGCCACCTCGTGACGCCTGGGCTCATCAACACGCATCACCACATGTACCAGAGCCTCACGCGGGCCGTGCCGGCCGCGCAGGACGCCGAACTGTTCGGCTGGCTCACCAATCTCTACAAGGTGTGGGCGAATCTCACGCCGGAGATGATCGAGGTCTCCACGCTCACGGCGATGTCGGAACTGCTGCTCTCGGGCTGCACGACGTCCAGCGATCATCTGTACATCTATCCGAACGGCAGCCGCCTGGACGACAGCATTCGCGCCGCGCAACGCATCGGCATGCGCTTTCATGCGAGCCGCGGCAGCATGAGCGTCGGGCAGAAGGACGGCGGCCTGCCGCCCGACTCCGTGGTCGAGCGCGAAGACGCGATTCTCACGGACACGCAACGCCTCATCGAGACGTATCACGACGAGGGCCGGTACGCGATGCTGCGCGTCGTGGTGGCGCCATGCTCGCCGTTCTCGGTGAGCCGCGACTTGATGCGCGAATCGGCGGTGCTCGCGCGGCATTACGGCGTATCGATGCACACGCACCTCGCCGAGAACGTGAACGACATTGCTTACAGCCGCGAAAAGTTCGGCATGACGCCCGCCGAATACGCCGAGGACCTCGGCTGGGTGGGCCGCGACGTATGGCATGCGCATTGTGTACAGCTCGACGACCACGGCATCGGTTTGTTCGGTCGGACCGGTACGGGCGTCGCGCATTGCCCGTGCTCGAACATGCGGCTCGCCTCGGGCATCGCGCCCGTGAAGAAGATGCGGCTCGCCGGCGTGCCGGTTGGACTCGGAGTAGACGGCTCGGCGTCGAACGACGGCGCGCAGATGGTGGCCGAGGCGCGTCAGGCCATGTTGCTCGCGCGCGTGGGTTTCGGCCCGGACGCCATGACGGCGCGCGAAGCGCTCGAAATCGCGACGCTAGGCGGCGCGCAGGTGTTGGGGCGGGACGACATCGGCGCGCTCGCACCTGGCATGGCGGCCGACTTCGTGGCGTTCGACTTGCGCCAGCCGCTTTTCGCCGGTGCGCTACACGATCCGGTCGCGGCGCTCGTGTTTTGCGCGCCGTCACAGGTCGCGCTGAGCGTGATCGGCGGACGCGTGGTCGTGAAGGAGGGCGTGTTGCAGACGGTGGAGCTTGGGCCGGTCATCGAACGGCACAACCGGCTCGCCGCACAACTCGTGCAGATGGCGCGCTAAGGCGGGCAAGCGCGCAACGCACAGGGGTGTAGAAACGCTCAGGCGGCCGCGGCAACGCGCGGCCGCGTGACTCAAGGCTTGCCGATCAGCGTCTTCGTCGCTTCGGCGATGAGGCTGCGCAACCAGCGTACTTCGTCCGAGTAATGACAGCGTTCGTGCCACAACTGGTAGTACTGCATCGGCGGGAAGTCGAGGGGCGCGGGCACGACCGTAAGCGGCAGGAAGCGCGCATAGTGGTCGGCGAAGAGGCGCGTGGTCGTGAAGACCAGGTCCGACTTGACGAGCACGTAGGGCGCGAGATTGAAATACGGCAGCGTGACGACCACGTGGCGCTTGAGGCGCTCGCGCGCGAGGTGCACATCGATGGCGCCGCGCTGGCCCACGGAATAGGGCGTGGGCGCAAGATGCGGCGCGTTCAGATACTGGTCGAGCGTCAACCCGCCGCGCTTGGCGAACGGGTGCGTGTTGCTCATCAGGCAGACGATCTGGTCGACGAACAGGTTCGACAGGTGCAGTTGCTCGGGTGGCTCGGGCCAGTTGCCGATGACGATATCGAGCTTGCCTTCCTCGAGCGCGAGCTCGTAGTCGAACGCGGGCCCGAGCGAGTGGAACTCGAGCGTGGCGTTGGGCGCGGCCTGGCGAAAGCGCTCGACCACGGTCGGCACGAACAGGACGTTCAGATAATCAGGACAGCCAATCCGGTAACAGCGGATGGACGTGGCCGGATCGAAATTGTGTTGCTGGAAGCGGATGCGCTCGATCTCGCGCAGCGCGTTCTGGACGGGTTCGAGCAGGCGCAGGCCATACTCGGTCGGCACCATGCCGGACTTGCCGCGCACGAGGAGCGGGTCCCCGGTAATGTCGCGCAGACGCCGCAGCGCCGCGCTGATTGCGGGCTGGGACTGATTGAGCTTGACGGCCGCGCGTGTCACGCTGCGCTCCATCAGAAGCGTGTGCAAGACGCGCAAGAGGTACGTGTCGATCGCCTCGCGTTGCTGACTCATGAATTCTCCGAATTATATGTTCCGGCTGATCGATGGGGCTTGGGGGTATATCGTTTTTAATATGGACAAAAAGTGGCGTCAAGCGAGGCTTACCCCGAGGCTTACGCCGGATAGCCCGTGCAGCGAGGCAACAGCGAATTTTGGCGGCTCGACCTTCGCAGGGCTAACAGGTATCGTCACCCCCGCACGGCGGCGGACAGCGTGTGGGCGAGGCGGTAAGCGTCAAACGGTTTTCGGACAGCAATAACGTACAACGGCGGAACCTCCATGGGTGATTCTTCTTCACGTCAGGCAACGCTTGCGCAAGACGGCAGCGGTGTGCCGCGCCTCGCGCTTGCCGGCATCACGAAGCAGTACCCGGCGGTGCGCGCGAACGACGACGTCACGCTCTCGGTCGCGCCTGGCGAAATTCACGCTTTGCTCGGCGAAAACGGCGCGGGCAAGAGCACGCTCATGAAGATCGTCTACGGCGCGGTGCGCCCGGATGCAGGCGAGATTCGCTGGGAAGGCCATGCCGTCGAAATCGCGAGTCCGGCTGCGGCGCGCAAGCTCGGCATCGGCATGGTGTTCCAGCATTTTTCGTTGTTCGAAACGTTGACCGTTGGCGAGAACATCGCACTTTCGCTCGACGAACCGTTCGACCTGAAAGCGCTCGGCAAGCGTATTCGCGAGGTGTCAGCGCAATACGGCCTCGATGTCGATCCGCAGCGCCACGTGCATAGCCTCACGGTGGGCGAGCGTCAGCGCGTGGAGATCGTGCGCTGCCTGCTGCAGAATCCGCGTCTTCTGATCATGGACGAGCCGACTTCGGTGCTCACGCCGCAAGCGGTGCGCAAGCTGTTCGGCACGCTGCGGCGGCTGGCTTCCGAAGGCTGCAGCATTCTCTATATCAGCCACAAGCTCGACGAAATCCAGGAGCTTTGCGACACGGCCACCGTGCTGCGCGGCGGCAAGGTCACGGGCCACGTCATTCCGCGCGAAGAAACGCATGCGTCGCTCGCGCGGTTGATGGTCGGGCGCGAACTGCCCGACTACACGCGGCGCGCGCACGCACCCGGCGACGTGCTGCTCGAAGCGAAGCATCTGTCGATGCCGAGCGACGACCCGTTCGGCACGTCGCTCAATGACGTTTCGTTCAGCGTGCATGCGGGCGAGATTCTCGGCATTGCCGGCGTCTCGGGCAACGGTCAGGCGGAACTGCTCGCGGCGCTCTCGGGCGAGGCGCAAGCGACACGCCACGGCGTGAGCGCCGATGCGGTCAAGGTTTGCGGCAAGCCAGCGGGACGTCTTTCGGCCGGCGCGCGCCGAAAGCTCGGCTTCGCGTTCGTGCCCGAGGAGCGGCTTGGGCGGGGCGCGGTGCCGGCGATGTCGCTTGCCGAAAACGCCTTGCTCACGGCGCACCGCGAAGGCATGGTGCGCTCGGGTTGGCTCAAGACCGGCGCGATGCGCGCGTTCGCAGAGCGCTGCATTGGTGCGTTCGATGTGCGCTGCGGCGGCCCGGACGCGCTCGCGCAAAGCCTCTCGGGCGGCAATCTGCAGAAGTACATCGTGGGGCGCGAGATTCTCCAGGCGCCGAAGGTGCTCGTGGTCGCGCAACCTACATGGGGCGTCGACGTGGGCGCGGCGGCATTCATTCGCCAGCAGTTGCTCGACCTTTCGGCGCGCGGCGTGGCAATACTCGTGATCTCGGAAGAACTGGAAGAGCTTTTCGACATCTGCGACCGCATTGCCGTGCTCGCGGGCGGACGCCTTTCGCCCGCGCGTTTGACAGGCGAGACGAACGCCGAGGAAATTGGCCGCTGGATGGCGGGGCTCTTCGGCGAGCGCGCCGATCGTGGAGATGGCGGCGGCCGGCCGAACGGCGAGCCGCCCGCGCAGACCGTGGCGAACGCCTGATATGCGGCACAGAACGACACGCGCACGCACATAAACCACCCGAGACCGACCACCGACTCCACCACCATGATCTTCCCGTACCGACTCGAAGCCCGCACGACGCCGTCGCGCACGGTGCGCATCGCCGTGCCGCTCATTGCGGCGCTGCTCACGCTCGCGATTGGCTTCCTGATCTTCGGCCTCGTGGGCCGCGATCCCTTGCAGGCCATGCACGCGTTCTTCATCGAGCCGCTTTCGAGCGTCAACGGCTGGTCCGAACTCTTGCTCAAAGCCTCGCCGCTATGCCTGATCGCGCTCGGTCTCGCGGCGGGTTATCGCGCCAACGTGTGGAACATCGGCGCGGAAGGGCAGATGGTGCTGGGCGGCATCGCGGCGAGCGGCGTGGCGATCTACTTCGATCAATCCTCGGGCTGGTGGATCCTCTTCCTGATGATGTTCGCGGGCGTGCTGGGCGGCATGGCGTGGGCGGCGATTCCAGCGTGGCTCAAGAGCCGCTTCAACACCAACGAAATTCTCACGAGCCTCATGCTCACCTACGTCGCCACGCAACTGCTGATCTGGCTCGTGAGCGGTCCGTGGCGCGACCCGCAAGGCATGAACTTTCCGCTCTCCGAAATGTTCAGTGGCGACGCGCTTTATCCGACGTTCGGCGGCGACTGGCGTATCCACTGGCTGCGCGGCACGCGCCTGAACGCGTCGATCTTCCTCACGCTCGCGGCCATTCCGCTCGTGTGGCTCTTCATGCGCCGCAGCTTCGCGGGCTATCGCATGAGCGTGGGCGGGCTCGCGCCGCTCGCCGCGCGTTATGCGGGCTTCTCGGAGAAAAAGACGATCTGGACGTCGCTGCTGCTTTCCGGCGGCCTCGCGGGGCTCGCGGGCATGGGCGAAATTGCCGGTCCCATTGGCCAACTGCAAGCGACGTGGTCGCCGGGCTATGGCTTCACGGCGATCATCGTCGTGTTCGTGGGGCGACTGCATCCGGTCGGCATCGTGCTCGCCAGCCTCTTGATGGCGCTGCTCTATCTGGGCGGCGAAGCAGTGCAGACGTCGCTGCAATTGCCGCAGGCGCTTTCCGGCGTATTTCAGGGGCTGCTGCTTTTCTGCCTGCTCGGCGCGGACCTGTTCGTGAACTATCGCGTGCGCCGCCGTCATCCGGTCGCGGCTGCGAGCTGATCGGCGTAATCCAGAGAACAACGAAACAGGCCACACGACATGGATATCCAGCAAGCCAGCTCGCTCGCCTCGAGCGCCGTCACCGCCGCCATCCCTCTTATGTTTGCGGGCGTGGGCGAACTCGTCACCGAGAAGTCGGGCGTCCTCAACCTGGGCGTGGAAGGGATGATGCTGATGGGCGCCGTGACGGGGTACGCGGTCACGACCCTCACCGGCAGCCCATGGCTCGGCCTGATCGCGGGCATGGCCGCTGGTGTGGTGATGTCGTTGCTGTTCGGCTTTCTCGTGCTCACCATGCTCGCCAACCAGGTCGCAACGGGCCTCTCGCTCACGATCTTCGGCGTCGGGCTTTCGGCGTATGTCGGCAAACCGTACACCTCGGCCGCCACATCGGCGACCATCGCGGCCTGGCCGATTCCGGGGTTCTCGCAACTGCCGGTGGTCGGGCAGGCGTTCTTTAGCCTCACGCCCGTCGATTACCTCGCGTTCATCATGTTCGCCGTGGTCGGCTGGTTCCTCTATCGCACGCGCGCCGGACTCGTGCTGCGCTCGGTGGGCGAGTCGCCGCAAGTCGCGCATTCGGTGGGCTTTCCCGTGATTGGCGTGCGCTATGGCGCGACGGCCTTCGGTGGCGCCATGGCGGGGCTCGCAGGCAGCTATTACTCCGTGGTGCAACTGCATTTGTGGCAGGAGCAAATCACGGCAGGGCGTGGCTGGATTGCGCTTGCGCTCGTCGTCTTCGCGACGTGGCGCCCTGGGCGTCTCTTGATCGGCGCGCTGCTCTTTGGCGCGGTCACGGGCGCGCAGTTTTACGCGCAGGCCGTGGGCGTGCCGGTGCCCACGCAGTTCCTCGCCATGCTGCCGTATGTCGCGACGATCGTCGTGCTCGTGCTCATTTCGCGCAACCCGAACACGATCCGCCTGAACGCGCCGGCTTCGCTTGGCAAGCCGTTCTTTGGGGCCGCCTAGGTGGGGGCGCGCAGGTTGAGTTACTTGTCTGGATTACTAACTAAAATGCTTTGAACGCTCGCAGTTTTCACCATCACGACAGGAGATCCACGATGAAAAAAACCATCCTGACCGCTTTCGCCGTCGCCGCCACGTGCGGCACGGCGGCCCTCGCGCCCGCGGCTCACGCCGCCGACGCGCCGGGCGTCGCGTTCGTCTACCTCGGCAATCCGGGCGATGCCGGCTGGACCTTCGCGCACGATCAGGGCTCGAAGGTCGCCGAGCAGAAGTTCGGCAACAAGATCAAGATCACGCGCGTGGAAAATGTGCCGGAATCGGCGGATTCGGAGCGCGTGTTCCGTGATCTTGCGAACAAGGGCAACAAGATCATCTTCGGCACGAGCTTCGGTTATCAGGACTTCCAGCTAAAGGTAGCGAAGGATTTCCCGGACACCGTGTTCCTCCACGCAACGGGCTACAAGAAGGCGCCGAACTTCGGCACCTATGACGTGCGCATGTATCAGGGCGCGTATCTCGCGGGCGTTGCGGCAGGCTACGCGACGAAGACCAACACGCTCGGCTTCGTCGCCTCGGTGCCGATTCCCGAGGTCGTGCGCAACATCAACGCGTACACGCTCGGCGCGCGCTCGGTGAATCCGAAGGTGCATACCAAGGTTATCTGGATCAACAGCTGGTTCGATCCGGGCAAGGAAAAGCAGGCCGCTGAAACGCTGATCGGCCAGGGCGCCGACGTGTTGCTGCAAAACACCGATTCGAGCGCCACGCTCGCCACCGCCGAAGAGAAAAAGGTCCACGCGTTCGGCTGGGACTCGAACATGAAGAAGTTCGGCCCGCACGCGCACCTGGGTTCGGTCGAGGCGAACTGGGGCGTGTACTACGTCGCCGCCATCCAGCAGGTGCTCGATGGCAAGTGGAAGAACGACCCGGTGTGGTGGGGCATTCCGCAAAAGGCCGTCGATCTCGGCGACGTCAACACGTCCGAGCTTTCGGCCGATGCGCAAAAGGCCGTCGCCGCGAAGCGCGATCAGATCGCGAGCGGCAAGTGGGACGTCTTCACGGGCCCGATCAAGGATCAGACGGGCGCAGTCAAGATTGCCGCAGGCAAAACGCTGACCGACCCGGAACTGCAACGCCTGAACTGGTACGTCGAGGGCGTGGACGGCTCGCTGCCGAAGTAAGCATGCGTCGGGCGCTCCGGCCGCCTGATACGGTGCGAGCACGAGTACATTCTTCGTACGATTTTGACGTGCGTACGCGAAACGGCTGCGTGTAGCCTGCGAGGCTCGCGCAGCCGTTTTGCCTTGATGGTCATCCGCAAAGACGATGCGCCGACGCGGCGCGAAGCCGCGCCGTGTCAGTCGTCGATGCGGATGCCTACCTTGATCGTGACCTGCCAGTGCGAGACCTGATCGTTCTCGATCAGTCCGCGCGTTTCCACGACCTCGAACCAGTGCAGATAACGCAGTGTCTTCGACGCTCGCGCAATCGCGCAGCGGATGGCCTCGTCGCTCGATACCTTCGACGAGCCGGTAAGTTCGATCTGCTTGTAGACGTGGTCGTTCATGGCAGTGTCTCCTCGGGAGCGCGCGCGGCGTGGGCGCGTCAATCGAGTATAGGTAACGGACCGGAACGCCAGCGCAAACATGAACGAGTCGAGCGCCGGTTATGATGGCGCCTCGCGTGAAACCGGGCATCGAGCGGGCCCGGCAGAACGGGCGCGCCACGCTGGCAACAGAGGAAGCAGGAGACGAAAAACATGGATGAGCAGGTATTGGGTTTTTGCGGACCGGGGCTGATGGGCGCGCCGATGATCCGTCATTTGCTGCGCGCCGGGCACGCCGTGCGGGTGTGGAACCGTACGCCGGCGAAGGCCGAGGCATTGATCGCCGACGGTGCGCAAGTGGCCGCGACACCCAACGGGCTGGCGCGCGAGACCGATGTGGTGTTGCTGTGTGTCGCCGATGCGGCGGCGGTCGAGCAGGTGGTGTTCGGCGAACACGGACTTCTGGCCGGTGCGCCCGGCGAGAGCGTGCGCGTGCGCCGCATCGTCGATCACTCGAGCATCCCTCCTGACGCGACGCGCAGGCTCGCAGAGCGTGCGGCGGCGTTCGGCGTGGGTTGGGTCGACGCACCGGTCTCGGGCGGCGTGGCGGGCGCGCAGAGCGGCTCGCTGGCGATCATGGCGGGCGGTGCAGCGACCGACTTCGCGGCTGTTACGCCGATCCTTGCTGCCTACGCGGCGCGCGTGACCCATATGGGCGGCGTTGGCGCGGGCCAGACCACCAAGCTGTGCAACCAGGCGATCGTCACAGCCACGGTCGCCGCGATTGCCGAAGCGGTGAGCCTCGCGCGGCGCAGCGGCATCGATGCGGCCAAGCTGCCCGAGGCGCTCGCGGGTGGCTGGGCCGATTCGACGTTGCTGCGCACGTTCGTGCCGCGCATGACGCAAGACGGGCTCGAACCCATCGGCGCGCTCAAAACGTTCCAGAAAGACGTGGACACGATCGCCGCTGCGGCCGCGCAGACCGGCACGCCCATGCCCGTTTCGGGCACGGTCCAGCAATTGCTGCGTCTGGGGGCAGCCATGGGCCTTGCGCAGGCCGATTTTTCGGGCTTCATCGACGTGCTGCAGACGCCGCGCACCGGCGAAGCCTGAACGGATTGGCACGCACAGGCGATGCGGCCCCGTTGTAACCGGCGCGCACGGCGGGCTTCACATTCCTCACTTTTGGCCGTGCCCTGCTGAGCGCAGCAGGGCAGTCCACGCGGCTGGAACTCGCGCGCGAAGTGGCATAACCTGCTAAAATTACAGGTTTTTCGTCGATCTACTTACCGGGACGCGCTGTGCTCTCTACCGCCAACATCACCATGCAATTCGGGCCGAAGCCCTTGTTCGAGAACATCTCGGTCAAATTCGGCGAAGGCAACCGCTATGGCCTGATCGGCGCGAACGGTTGCGGCAAATCCACGTTCATGAAGATCCTCGGCGGCGACCTCGAGCAGAGCTCGGGCAACGTCATCCTCGAGCCGAACGTGCGTCTGGGCAAGCTGCGCCAGGACCAGTTCGCGTACGAAGACGTGCGCGTGCTCGACGTCGTCATGATGGGCCACACGGAAATGTGGGCCGCGATGAGCGAGCGCGACGCAATCTACGCGAACCCCGAAGCCACCGACGACGACTACATGCACGCCGCCGAACTCGAAGCGAAGTTCGCCGAGTACGACGGCTACACGGCCGAAGCGCGTGCGGGCGAACTGCTGCTCGGCATCGGCATCGCCACCGAATTCCATAGCGGCCCGATGAGCGGCGTGGCGCCGGGCTGGAAGCTGCGCGTGCTGCTCGCGCAGGCGCTGTTCTCGAAACCGGACGTGCTCCTGCTCGACGAACCGACCAACAACCTCGACATCAACTCGATCCGCTGGCTGGAAGATGTTCTGAACGAGTACAACTCGACCATGATCATCATTTCCCACGATCGACATTTCCTGAACCAGGTCTGCACGCACATGGCGGACATGGATTTCGGCACGTTGAAGGTGTATCCGGGCAACTACGACGACTACATGCTCGCTTCGGCGCAGGCGCGCGAGCGCCAGGCCAACGCCAACGCCAAGGCGAAGGAGCGCGTGGCCGACCTGCAGGACTTCGTGCGCCGCTTCTCGGCGAACAAGTCGAAGGCGCGTCAGGCCACCAGCCGTCTGAAGATGATCGACAAGATCAAGATCGAGGAATTCAAGCCGTCTTCGCGCCAGAACCCGTTCATCCGTTTTGAGTTCGAAAAGAAGCTGCACAACATCGTCGTGGTCGCGGAAGAGATCACGAAGACATACGAGCGCCGCATTTTCAACAAGCTCAGCATCAGCGTGCAGCCGGGCGAGCGCATCGCGATCATCGGCGAGAACGGCGCGGGCAAGACCACGCTGCTGCGCTCGCTGCTGGGCAACCTGGCCGTCGATAACGGCTCGGTGAAATGGGCGGAGAACGCGAACGTGGGCTACATGCCGCAGGACACGTACGAAGAGTTCCCGGCCGACGTCACGTTGATGGACTGGATCGACCAATACCGCCAGGAAGGCGACGACGAGCAGTCGGTGCGCGGCACGCTCGGCCGCCTGCTGTTCAACGCCGACGACATCAGGAAGTCGGTGAAGGTGCTGTCGGGCGGCGAGAAGGGCCGCATGATCTGGGGCAAGCTGATGCTCGGCCGCCACAACGTGCTGCTCATGGACGAGCCCACGAACCACATGGACATGGAGTCGATCGAGTCGCTGCAGATCGCGCTCGAAAAGTTCGAAGGCACGCTTATTTTCGTCTCGCACGACCGCGAGTTCGTGAATGGCCTCGCCAACCGCATCATCGAGGTGAAGACGGACGGTGTGGTTAAGGATTACAGCGGCAACTACGAAGACTTCCTCGCGAGCCAGGGGCTGCATTGAGGTTCGGTCGCTGATCGAGGCGTGAAATGAAAACGGGCGGCGCGTGAGCGTCGCCCGTTTTGTTTTTATGGCGTCGTATCGCGCTGGCCTCACGCCCGCTTTACGTATGCGTCAACCACGCTAGAATGCACTGTCGCCGCGGCGAGCGCCGCGATGAAAAACGCAAACGAACACGGAGACAGGAGCACCGTCCATGAACAACTACGCGCAGTTCTACATCAACGGCCAATGGGTTGCCCCGCAAGGTAAGGGCGCGATCGACGTGATCGACTCGGGCACCGAAGCGGTGATGGGCCGCATCCCCGAGGGAAGCGAAGCGGACGCCGAGGCCGCCGTCGCCGCCGCGCGCGCCGCATTCGAAGGCTGGGCCGCCACGCCTGCCGCCGAGCGCGGGGCGTATCTGCAGAAAATCGCGGACAACCTCAAAGCCCGCACTGACGAACTCGCGCAACTGATCGCAGGCGAAGTGGGCATGCCGCTCAAGCTCGCGCGTGCCATCCAGGTGGGTGGGCCCGTCTACAACTGGGGCGCTTACGCGCAACTCGCAAGCGAGTTCCAGTACGAAGAACGTGTGGGCAACTCGCTCGTCGTGCGCGAACCGGTGGGCGTCGTCGCGGCCATCACGCCGTGGAACTATCCGCTCAACCAGATCACGCTCAAGGTCGCCGCAGCGCTCGCCGCTGGCTGCACCGTCGTGCTCAAGCCTTCCGAGGTCGCGCCGCTCAATGCATTCGTGCTCGCCGAGGCCATCCACGAAGCCGGCTTGCCCGCGGGCGTGTTCAACCTCGTGACGGGCTACGGTCCGGTGGTCGGCGAGGTGCTCGCGCGCCATCCGGGCGTCGACATGGTGTCGTTCACCGGCTCGACGCGCGCGGGCAAGCGCGTGTCGGAAGTCGCATCGGCCACGGTCAAGCGCGTGGCGTTGGAGCTGGGCGGCAAGTCGGCCTCCGTGGTGCTCGACGACGCCGACTTCGCGGCCGCCGTGAAGGGCACGGTGGGCGCGTGCTTCCTGAATTCGGGGCAGACCTGCTCGGCACACACGCGCATGATCGTGCCGGAGTCGCGCTACGAAGAAGCGCGAGACCTCGCGAAACAGGCCGCCGAGGCGTTCAAGGTGGGCGATCCGCGCGACGAAAAGGCGAAGCTCGGTCCGCTCGCCTCGAAGGTGCAGCAGGAGCGCGTGCTGCACTATATCGAGCGCGGCATGGCCGACGGCGCGGAACTCGTGACGGGCGGCCCCGGCATGCCGGAAGGCGTGACGCAGGGCTTCTTCGTGAAGCCGACCGTGTTCGGGCGCGTGCCGCGCGACGCGGCGATCGCGCAGGAAGAGATCTTCGGGCCGGTGCTCACGATCCTCACGGCGAAGGACGAAGACGACGCCGTGGCGATCGCCAACGACTCGCTCTATGGCCTTGGCGGCGCAGTCTGGGCCGGCAGCGACGAGCGCGCGATGCGCGTGGCGCGCCGCATCCGTACGGGCCAGATCGACATCAACGGCGGCGCCTGGAACATGGCCGCGCCCTTTGGCGGCTTCAAGCAGTCCGGACACGGCCGCGAAAACGGCGCGTACGGCCTCGAGGAGTACCTCGAATACAAGTCGATGCAGTTCAAGGTGCCGAAGGGCTGATGAGGCATCTCGTCGCGCGCTATCGCAAATCTTTTAATGCGACGTGTTGATGTAAGTCATAAACGCGGATTTCCTCTTGGATGTCCGCGTTTTTGTTTGAGGTATGTCAATGTTATATGTGGGGTACGCGCGACCATAGGCGCTTTGTCATCGACAGAGCACAACATGTTTCCTGGACACTCCTTCGCTCCGCTCCAGATTCGCGGTCGTCAACTCCTGCCCGTCGTGCAGGGCGGCATGGGTGTCGGCATCTCGGCACACCGGCTTGCTGGCAGTGTCGCGCGTGAAGGCGCGCTCGGCACGATCGCGAGCATCGACCTGCGCCATCATCACAGCGATCTCATGGACATGTGCCGCGCAGACCCGCGGCACGAAACGCTCGCTCGCGCGAACCTCATCGCACTTGGCCGTGAAATTGCGGCGGCACGCAAGCTCGCAGGCGGCAACGGCATGATCGCCGTGAACGTCATGAAGGCGGTGAACGCCCATGCCGACTACGTGCGCGCCGCCTGTGAGCACGGCGCGGACGCCATCGTCGTGGGTGCTGGCCTGCCGCTCGATCTGCCCGACCTCACGGCGGGCGTGGATATCGCGCTCGTACCGATCCTGTCCGACGCACGCGGCGTCGCGCTCGTGCTCAAGAAGTGGATGAAGAAGGGCCGTCTGCCCGACGCCATCGTGATCGAGCATCCTGCTTACGCGGGCGGCCACCTGGGCGTGACCGACATCGCCGACATGGGCCACGAGCGCTTCGCATTCACGCAGATTTTCGCGGAACTCGAAGGCGTCT
Organism: Paraburkholderia hiiakae; assembly: GCF_904848665.1. Taxonomy (GTDB): domain Bacteria; phylum Pseudomonadota; class Gammaproteobacteria; order Burkholderiales; family Burkholderiaceae; genus Paraburkholderia; species Paraburkholderia hiiakae. Next base: position 91,804 of record NZ_CAJHCQ010000008.1, on the reverse strand, counting down.
ATGCCACGCTCGGCATTACGCGGCACGATGTGCCGCTCGTCGTGGCCGGCGGCGTCAACAGCCACGAGGCCGTGCGCAAATGGCTCGAAGCGGGCGCAAACGGCGTGCAGGTCGGCACGCCGTTCGCGGTGACCGAGGAGGGCGACGCGCACCCCGACTTCAAGCGCGTGCTCGCGGACGCGAAGCCTGAAGACATCGTCGAGTTCGTGAGCGTGACGGGGTTGCCCGCACGCGCGGTGAAAACACCGTGGCTCGAACGTTATCTGCGCAACGAGGCGCGCATCCGCACCAAGATCGGCTCGCTCAAGCTTGCTTGCCCCACCGGGCTCGAATGCCTTTCGGCCTGCGGGCTGCGCGATGGCATCGAGAAGTTCGGCCACTTTTGCATCGACACGCGCCTCGCAGCGGCGTTGCGTGGCGACGTCGCGAATGGCTTGTTCTTCCGTGGCCGTGAAGCGTTGCCGTTCGGCAGCGCGATCCGCAGTGTCCGCGACTTGCTGGAGCTGCTGCTGACCGGTGTTGCGCGACCTGCTGTCGCACAGCGGGCGGCCTTTGCACTCGCTTGAGAAGTATCAAAACTGCGTCGGACCCCGTCTCTGACAATTTATCAGCCTATGACAGGCTCTACAGACACGGGGATTTACGATGCAACAAGCAATTAGAAAGATTGCAGCAACCTCTGCGCTCATGATGGGCGCAGCCTTCTTTGCAGCGCCGGCCAGCGCAGCCGGCTCGCCCGACTCGGGCATCTACGCGGGAGACTGGCTGGTGCGCCTGCGCGCGATCGAGATCGCACCGGACGCGCGCGGGAACGGTACGCTCGGTGCAATTGGCGCTGACGTGAACAACGCCATCGTGCCCGAGGTCGACTTCACCTACATGGCGACCAACAACATCGGCGTGGAGCTGATTCTCGGCACGTCGCGCAACCAGGTCACATCGAACATCGGTGCACTCGGCGGCGTCGGCGTGCTGCCGCCTACGCTGCTGCTGCAGTATCACTTCAACAACGCGGGTAAGGTGCGGCCGTACGTGGGGGCGGGCATCAACTACACGCTGTTCTACAACAACGGTCTGCACGCAGGCGGCCAGTCGGTTTCGATCGACAACCACAGCTGGGGCCCGGCGCTGCAGTTCGGCATCGACTTCCAGGTGACGAAGAAGATTTTCGTGAACGCGGATATCAAGAAGATCTGGATGCACACCGACGCGTCAATGGGCGGCACGTCGCTCGGCACGCTGCATATCGATCCGCTCGTGGTGGGTCTGGGCGTCGGCATGAAGTTCTGATCGATCGGCCCCTCCGCTGCTTTTCGAACGCCGGCATGCCCGGCGTTTTTTACGTCAGGCGCGGTCTTTCTGGAAGCGCATGGCGGTTCCTTCGCGCTCGATGCGCTCCCACACGGCGCGCTTTTCCTCGTCGCTCAGGAAGACCCAGTTGGAGACTTCCACGGCGGTGCGCCCGCAGCCTTTGCAGACGTCGTCGAAAAGGGTCGAGCACACGCCGATGCACGGGCTGTCGGGGAGGTCGTGGAGATTGGAAGCCATTGAAGAGCCTTGGGGCGTGGCCGGGCGTCGCGCGCGCCGGCGTTGGTACGAAACGCCGCTATGTTAACCGATACCGGACGAGGCGGCCGTCCGCGCCCTTGGACACGCCGCGGCGGCGCGTGATGCGCGATGCATCGGCCAGGCGACTGCAAGCCGATAGCAAGGTGGCGCGCGGCGCCGGGCGCGGGCCGTCGCGCGCATGCGCCACCGAAGCGGTTTTTTGTGGACACGGCCCGTGAAACGGCTAAAATTGCGCGCGATTTACCGTCCGCGCGCGGCTCGCCGTACTCCCATGGCCCATGTTCCGTTTGCGCGACACGCCCGCGTTTTATTTCTTGCCGGGCGGGTTTGATGGTAGGTTTTGGGGAAAGTCAGGGGAGCCGTGCACAAGTGACACGAAGCGCGGCACGAAGCGAGGCAGGCAACCGGCCGGAGCCGGTCAGGATCGGAGAACGGGATGAAGAAAGGGGTTGTGGCGCAACTGGCCGCGCTCGCGCTGTGCGCGGCGCCGTGGATGACGTCGGTGGCGAAGGACACGCAGCTGAACGTGTACAACTGGTCCGATTACATCGCCAAGGACACGATTCCGAACTTCACGAAGCAGACCGGCATTCAGGTCAAGTACGACAACTACGACAGCGACGACACGCTCCAGGCCAAGCTGCTCGCGGGCAACTCGGGCTATGACATCGTCGTGCCGACCAGCAACTATGCGGGCAAGCAGATCGCCGCCGGCATTTTCGCGCCGCTCGACAAGTCGAAGATCCCCAACCTCAAGTATCTCGACCCGCAACTGATGGCGCTCGTCGCCGGCGCGGATCCGGGCAACAAATACGCGGTGCCCTGGGCGTACGGTACGACCGGTCTCGCCTATAACGTCACGAAGGCACAGCAGATCCTCGGCAAGAACGTGCCGCTCGACAACTGGGACATCCTCTTCAAGCCCGAGAACATCTCGAAGCTGAAGGCCTGCGGCGTGTCCGTGCTCGACGCGCCGGACCAGATGTTCGCGGCCGCGCTGCACTACATCGGCCGTGACCCGCTTTCGACGAATCCGGACGACTATCGCGCCGCGTTGGCGATGATGAAGAAGATCCGTCCGTACATCACGCAGTTCAACTCGTCGGGCTATATCAACGATCTCGTGGGCGGCGACATCTGCTTCGCGTACGGCTGGTCGGGCGACGTCGTGATCGCCAAGCACCGCGCCATCGACGCGAAGAAGCCCTACAAGATCGAGTACTACATCCCGAAGGGCGGCGCGCCGATCTGGTTTGACGTGATGACCATCCCGAAGGATGCGCAGCACAAGGAAGCCGCGCAAGAGTGGATCAACTACATCGAGACGCCGCAGGTCCATGCGGCGATCACGAACGCGGTCTACTACCCGAGCGCGAACGCGGAAGCGCGCAAGTACGTGGACAAGGACATCGCCAACGACCCGGCCGTCTACCCGCCGCCCGAAGTCCTGAAGACGCTGTTCCTGCTCAAGCCGCTTCCGCCTGAGATCCAGCGCCTGCAGACGCGTCTGTGGACCGAGTTCAAGTCGGGCCGCTGACGCGGTCGATTTCCGGTCGATTCGCGGTTGAAATTCGATTCCGTTTTACCCCGAGCCCTCGGCACGATGCCGGGGGCTTTGTTCGTCAACCCCGTCCAGCATTCACGCAGAAACAGGCAGGGCAGAGAGAATCATGAGTGACCAGTCGAGCGCGCCGGCAACCGCCGGTTCGCTGCCTTCGGGCTTCACCGCGGCAGATTCGGCCGCGGACAACTTCGTGCAGATCGTCGATGTCGTCAAGAAGTTCGGCGAGACGACGGCAGTCAAGGGCGTCAACCTTTCGGTGAAGAAGGGCGAGTTGTTTGCGCTGCTTGGCAGCTCGGGCTGCGGCAAGTCCACCTTGCTGCGCATGCTCGCGGGCCTCGAAACCGTGACGTCGGGCAAGATCCTGATCGACGGCGAGGACCTGGCCTCCATGCCGCCGTACCGCCGGCCGGTCAACATGATGTTCCAGTCGTACGCGCTCTTTCCGCACATGACGGTGGAGGCGAACGTGGGCTTCGGGCTGCGCCAGGAGGGCGTGAAGAAAGGCGAGCTCAAGGACCGCGTGGCGAACGCGCTCGAACTCGTGCAGATGACGCGCTTCGCCAGGCGCAAGCCGCACCAGCTTTCGGGCGGCCAGCAGCAGCGCGTGGCGCTCGCGCGCTCGCTCGTGAAACGCCCCAAGCTGCTCCTGCTCGACGAGCCGATGTCGGCCCTCGATAAGCAGATTCGCCAGCGCACGCAAATCGAACTCGTCAATATTCTCGACAAGGTCGGCGTCACCTGCATCATGGTCACGCACGACCAGGAAGAGGCGATGACGATGGCGGGGCGCCTGGCCGTGATGAGCGAAGGCGAGATCGTCCAGCTCGGCACGCCGAACCAGGTCTATGAATTCCCGAACAGCCGCTTCTCGGCGGAGTTCATCGGCTCGACCAATCTCTTCGACGGCAATGTGGTCGAGGACGAGCCCGATCACGTGTTCGTCGAGTGCCCGGAGCTGCCGGTGCGCCTCTACGTGAACCACGGCATCACCGGGCCGCTCGGCATGCCCGTGACGATCTCGGTGCGCCCCGAGCGCATCGCGCTCACGCGCAAACCGCCCGAGGGCGTGTTCAACTGGGGCAAGGGCGTAGTCAAGAACATCGCCTACATGGGCGGCTACTCGCTCTATCACGTCAAGCTCGACTCGGGCAAGACGGTGATCGCGAACATGTCGAGCCTCGCGCTCTCCGAGATCGACTCGCCCACGTGGGAAGACGAAGTCTACGTGCGCTGGAGCGCTTCGGCCGGTGTGGTGCTGACGTCATGAGTACGACGACCTTCCGCAACATCCTGAACTGGCCGGCGAAGCGCTTTCACCTGACGGGCCGCACGGCGGTCGTGGCAGGCCCGTTCATCTGGCTGCTGCTGTTCTTCCTCGTGCCGTTCATCCTGGTGGTGAAGATCAGCTTCGCCGACCAGCAGTTGGGCATTCCGCCGTACACGGAGCTGACGTCGTTCGCGGATGGCGTCTGGCACATCGCGCTGGATTTCTCGCACTACGCGTTCCTGTTTCAGGACAGCCTGTACTTCGCGACCTACGTGAATTCGGTGGTCGTGGCGGCGATTTCGACGCTGCTGTGCCTCATCATCGGCTATCCGATGGCGTATTACATCGCGCGCTCGAATCCGGCCTCGCGCAACATCCGCATGATGGCCGTGATGCTGCCGTTCTGGACGTCGTTCCTGATCCGCGTGTACGCGTGGATCGGCATCCTCAAGAACAACGGACTGCTGAACAATTTCCTGATTTCGACCGGCATCATTCATTCGCCCATCGAGCTTTATCACACGAACACGGCCGTCTATATCGGCATGGTGTATTCGTATCTGCCGTTTCTCGTGATGCCGCTCTACGCGCACCTCGTGAAGATGGACCTCACGCTGCTCGAGGCCGCGTACGACCTCGGCGCGAAGCCGTGGCGCGCGTTCGTCGAAATCACGCTGCCGCTCTCGAAGAACGGCGTCATCGCGGGCTGCCTGCTGGTGTTCATTCCGGCGGTGGGCGAGTACGTGATTCCTGAGCTGCTTGGCGGCGCGAACACGCTGATGATCGGCCGCGTCATGTGGAACGAGTTCTTCGACAATGCCGACTGGCCGATGGCCTCTGCCGTCACCTGCGCGATGGTGCTCCTGCTGCTCGTGCCGATGGCGCTGTTCCAGCACTACCAGGCGAAAGAACTGGAGGGCCGCGGCAAATGAAACCGAATCGCGTTCTGCAGTTCATCGCGCTAGGCCTCGGCTTCGCGTTTCTCTACATCCCGATCCTGAGCCTGATTGTCTACTCGTTCAACGAGTCGCAACTCGTGACGGTATGGACGCGCTTTTCCACGCGCTGGTATCAGGCGCTCATCGCCGACGACGAGTTGATCACCGCTGCGTGGCTCTCGCTGCGCATCGGGCTGATGACGGCGTTCGCCTCGGTGATCATCGGCACGTGGGCGGGCTTCGTGCTCGCACGCATGGGGCGCTTTCGCGGCTTCACGCTCTTCTCGGGGATGATCAACGCGCCGCTCGTGATTCCGGAAGTGATCCAGGGCATTTCGCTGCTGTTGCTCTTCGTGGAAATGGGCAAGCTGATTGGCTGGCCCGCTGGGCGCGGCGTGTTCACGATCTGGATCGGCCACGTCATGCTGTGTATTTCGTACGTCGCCATCATCGTGCAGTCGCGCGTGCGCGAATTGAACCCGTCGCTCGAGGAGGCTGCGCTGGACCTGGGCGCGACACCGTTCAAGGTGTTCTTCCAGATCACGCTGCCGCTCATCTCGCAAGCGCTAGCGGCCGGCTGGCTGCTCTCGTTCACGCTTTCGATCGACGATCTGGTCCTCTCGGCATTCCTTTCGGGCCCGGGCTCGACCACGCTGCCGCTCGTGGTGTTCTCGCGTGTGCGCCTCGGCCTGAACCCGGAGATGAACGCGCTCGCTACGCTGTTCATCGCGGTCGTGACGGTGGGTGTGATCGCCGGCAACTATTTCATGCAGCGCGCGGAGCGCAAGCGTATGGCGATGGCGGTTTGATCGCCAACGCGCTTCGAGGCGCATGCAAAAACGGCGCGCGGACAGCCATGTCCGCGCGCCGTTTGCTTTTGGGCGTTTCATCGCTACAGCCGGTATCCCATGCGAAATCCGCCCCAGTGCCGGCCGTTCACGAAGATCGGCGCGGAGGCGTCCTTCATCATCACGAACGTGCCGCCGCCCATGTCGCGACGATACGTTTGCAGCAGGAAGGGCTTGGTGTGCGAGCCGGCGGCGCGCCCCGCGCGGTCGTTGAAGACGCGGTGATTGCGGCAGTTCGCGGCATTCCACACCGGGTCGGCGCCCTGCGGATGCGAGAACTTGCGATTGTGCGTCGGAATGTAGCCGCGCGGATCGATCGCTACGCAGAAGGCGACGCGTTCGTCGAACGTGAGCAGCGGTTCGAGGATCGCGGGCAGCACACGGTCGGTGAACGCCGTGAAGCGCGTCATATGCTGTTGCGGGTTCGTGTTCGGCACCGGCGCGTAGACGCTGTCGAACAGATCCGCTTCGCCGATCTCGCCACGCGCAAGCGCGCCTTCGAACAGCTTGCTGACGTGGGCGGCGGCGCGCTGCACGGCCTCGATGAAGCGCGTGTCGTCGGTTTCCACGCCCGTGGCGGCGGAAAGCTCGATGAGCGTTTCCGAGACATCGAGCAGCTTGCCGAGCTGATCCTTCGCCTGCACGAAGTTGCGCCCTGAGTCTTCGACGCCCGCGACCATCTCGCCCACCTGGCTTTCGAGCCCGTCGCATTTCGTCTCGATCTCGCCCGTCAGTTGAGCGATCTGACCGGCGTGCTCGTCGAGCTGCATGATCGCCTGGCCGGTGCTGTGCACGGCCTCGCCGATGGTGTGCGTGCCTTCGCGCACGCGGTGCGCGCGTTCGGTGTTGGCGGTGCCCTCGGCGATAAGCTGCTCAGTCTGCTGCGTGAGTTGCCCGAGCGTTTTCTCGATCTGGCCGGTGGCCTGCGCAGTTTTGGCGGAGAGGTTCTTGACCTCGGCCGCGACCACGGCGAAGCTCTTGCCGGACTCGCCCGCGCGCGCCGCTTCGATGGCCGCGTTCAGCGCGAGAAGCTGAGTTTGCCGCGCGATCATCGAGATTTCCTCGGAGACCTTCGAGACATGCGCGAGCGAGCTCTTGAGCGCCCGGATCTGCGTCTCGATGACGGTGACGCTCTCAACCAGCCCGTGAATGTCGGCGAGCGACTCCTCGATGGTCTGCTGCGACTGCTGCACGGTGGCGGCGGTGCCCGTGCTCAGCTCGCGCATGGCGCGCGCTGCCGAGGCGATCTGATGGTTGCCGGCGAGGGTATGGGCCGCCGATTCGCGCAGGGCATGGCACACGTCGGTCTGACGCTGCGCGCGCGCGGCGACTTCGTCGACGTGGCCCGCCACGTCGCAGATCTCGATACCGAGCCTGCCGGCGTGCGCGGCAATGTCGCCGACGACGCCGGCGGATTTTCCCGCGCGGCGGCGACCGCGCAGGCCCAGCAAACGCAAAGGTGTCATCGGGTGTCTCCTTGCCCGGTGCGCAATGAAAACTGCGGACGGCTGCGGAAAAGCAGCGAAAAAGCTGCGTGCCCGGTCGTCAGCAGGTCCGATCGCCGGGCTTTCTGAACGTGTTTACGGCGCGTAATACGGGGACTTGAGCGCAGGGGATCGCCTGGCGCTATGATCGGACACTCGGGCGCTCTGAAAGCGGGAAATGAGGAGCGGAGGAGCGTCGCGATGGGAGCAAGATGATAGAAGCGATTTTCGGCGGGAGCGCGCCGCTCGCGCTCTGGCAGCAACTGATCCAGCTCTGGGAGCTGATCGTGATGGTGTTGCGCTTCCTCTGGGAGCTGGTGAAGCTCCTGGGCGGCGGCGGTTGAACGACAAAAGGGCAGAACGATGATCGACGATTCCACCCGGCGTTTCACCGACCGGGTTGCAGACTACGTGAAATTCCGGCCGACCTATCCGCGCGAAGTGGCGACCTTCGTGCACGTGGAGTGCGGCATTGCGCCGGGCGCGCCCGTGGCCGACATCGGTGCGGGTACGGGCCTCTCCACCAAGCTCTTCCTCGACGCGGGCCACCCCGTCACGGCCGTCGAGCCGAACGCGGCCATGCGCGCCGCGGCGGACGAACTGCTAGGCGGCTACAAAGGCTATCGCAGCGTGGCGGGCACGGCGGAGGCGACGACGCTCGAAGCCGCGAGCGTGGACCTCGTGAGCGCCGCGCAGGCGTTCCACTGGTTCCACAAGACCGATACGCAGCGCGAGTTCGCGCGCATCCTGAAACCGCGCGGCAAGATCGTGCTGTTCTGGAACAGCCGCCTGCTCGAAGGTTCGGCGTTTCTGGAGGGCTACGAGGCGCTGCTGCAGCGTTTTTGCCCCGACTACGCGCGCGTGGCCGAAAGCTATCCCGACTCGGCCGCGATGGCCGACTGGTTCGGCGATGGCTTCGAGCATCAGACCGTGTTCCCGAATGCGCAATGGCTCGACTTCGACGGCCTGCGCGGGCGGCTGATGTCGTCGTCGTACGCGCCGCGAGCGGACGATGAGCGCCACGAGCCGATGCTCGCGGCGCTGCGCGAGCTGTTCGAGACGACGCAAAAGGACGGCACGGTGAACTTCGCCTACGAGACGCGTGTGTACGCGGGGCATCCGCAGCGCGTCTAACGCTCGAACGCGTAGTCGGCGGTGCGCACGCGGCGCGTTCTGCGGCGGAACATGAACGTGAAGCCTGGCCACAACGCGGTGTTCTTGCCCGCCCGCGTGAGGTAAAAGCTACGGCAGCCCGACTGCCACACGGTGCGCGCGAAACGCGCTTGCACGCGCGCGTTCCAGCTTTGCTGCGCCTCGGCGCGAACCTCCATCGTGCGCGCGCCCGAGCGCTGCAGCGCGCGGATGCAGGCGGCGATATAGGCGATATGCGACTCGATCATGTAGATCATCGAGTTGTGGCCGAGCGCCGTGTTCGGGCCGGCCACGAAGAAGAGATTCGGAAAGCCCGCGATGCTCGCGCCGAGGTACGCCTCGGGGCCGTCGCGCAGCCACGTCTCGCCGAGGTCCTGACCGTCTACGCCCGTCACCTGGAAAGGCGCGTCCACGTCATTGACCTGAAAGCCCGTGCCGCAAACGATCGCGTCGTAAGGCCGATGCGTGCCGTCGGCGGTGACGATGCCATCGGCTACGACTTCGCGGATCGCGTCGGTCACCAGCTCCGCGTTCGGCTGCGCGAGGGCAGCGTAGTAGTCGCTCGAGAGCAGCACGCGCTTGCAGCCCAGCACATAGTCGGGCGTGAGCCGCGCGCGCAGTTCGGGGTCTTTCACTTTATGCGCGAGATAGCTCAGTGCGAACTTCGTCGGCGCCTTGAGCAGGCGCGGCTCCACCGCGAAGCCAAGCGCGCGCGATTCGTGCTGCCAGTAAATCGCGGCGCGCGCCACGCGTTGCGCGAAGGGCATGTGCCGATAAATCCAGCGCCAGCGTGCGCTGATGGCGCGATCACGCCGCGGCATGATCCACGGCGGCGTGCGCTGAAACACCGTGAGCTGCGCCGCGCGCGGCTGGATATGCGGCACGAACTGTATCGCGCTTGCGCCAGTGCCGATCACGGCGATGCGCTTGTCTTCGAGCGCATAGTCGTGGTCCCAGCGCGCCGAGTGGAAGAGCTTGCCTTCGAAGCGCTCGATGCCCGCGATATGCGGCAGTGCCGGGCGAGAGAGCGGGCCGTTCGCGGCGATCACGATATCCGCTTCGATCGTCTTGATCGCGCCGTCGCGCTCGATCTCCACTTGCCAGATACCGCGCGCCTCCACGAAGCGCGCTGCGCGCACGCGCGAACGGTACTCGATGAAGCGCTCGACGTCGTACTTGTGCGCGCAATGGCGCAGGTAGTCGAGAATTTCGCGCTGCGGCGCGAAAGTACGCGTCCACGCCGGATTCAGCTCGAACGAGAACGAGTAGAGGTGCGAAGGAATATCGCAAGCAGCGCCCGGATAGGCGTTGTCGCGCCAAGTGCCCCCGAGGCTTGCGGCTGCCTCATAGATCGTGAACGACTCAACGCCCATGCGGCGCAGACGGATCGCCATGCCGATGCCGGAAAAGCCGCTGCCGATGATGGCGATGCGCGGTGCCGCCCCGTTGCCGAGCGCTTCAGTGGCCATGTGTGCGTCCGCCGTTACGTGTGATGTGCGATGTATTGTGTTTTGCGTCGATGCAAAACGGGCTCCGTGAAGGAGCCCGATGTTTGCACTAGCGGCGTGCGCTGGGGAAGCCTCAGGCGCTCAGGAGTTGTTCCAGTCGTCTGAGCTGTCGTTGCTGCCCATATCGACACCGCCGCCGCCCGAGCCGTCGTCCCAGTCGTTCGACCCCTGGCCGAAGTCGAGGCCGCCGCCATTGCCGTTGCCGTCGCGCTGAACACGGCGGCCATCGTCGTCGACTAAGACGTCGCGCTCAATCACGCGGTCACGGCCGTGGTTCAGTGCTTCGCCGAGCAGGACGCCCGTGAGTAGTCCGCCCATGCCGCCCATGCCACCGCCGCCTTGCTGCACGATGACCTGTGGCGGTTGCTGCGGCGGCGCAGGCGGATACTGCGGCTGACGCCCGAACGCGGCGTCGGCTTCACGCGCGTAGGTGGAGTTGCTGCCGTAGTCCGGCGCGGCAGGCTGCGCATTCGGGTCGGGGCGGCCCTCGGCGCGCGCCTTGAGGCTCGCGAACTGGCGTTCGAGGTCCTCGATCTCATACGGCGGCCGCGGATTCGCGCTGTTCGAGAGCGTTTCGACGAGGCTGCGCAACTGCGCTTCGAGTCCTTCGACTTCCTTTTCGAGCGCTTCGTGGCCGGGTGCGGTCGAGAGCTTCACGTCGAGCTTGAGCGAGCGCACGCCGTTGAGCAGTTCGGTGGCGCGCTTGAGCTGGTCGCGGCGGTCGTCGCCAGCCTTGGCGTCTTCGGTGGACTTCGCGCGGCGCAGCGTCCAGCGCAGTACGAGCGCAATGCCGATCAATACAATAGCGATACCAATCCACATACCCATACCAGGACCCTGCCTTTGCGGCGCCGGTGCCGCTGCTTGCTGCGTGAACGGGTTGTTCGAACTGCTCGTTGTCACCGCGCCGGCGCGCGAGGCGTCAGTGCGGATCTTCGCTTCGACCTGCGCGAAACGCTGCGGCTGGGTGAAGCGGAGTTTCGGATCAAGCGACTTCGCCTGCTCGACCTGGGCGAGCGCGTCACTGTAACGGCCTTCGCGATCGAGGACCTGGGCGTAGAGGTAGTGGGCGCGCGCGTTGTCCGGATGCGCCTGCAGGACTTCGGTGAGGCCGGAGTCAGCGCGCTGCCAGTCGCCCTGGGACATCGCGGATTCGATCTGCTGCACGCTAGGCACGGCGAACGCAACACCGCCCGTGAAGGCCAACGATGCGGCAGCGATGCTGGCAGCGGCAAGAAACTTTTTCATGTTGCAGGCCGGGCGGATTGACGCCCGTCTCCATGGCATTCGATACGAGGATGCGGCGCGATCAGGCGTCTGCTGACACTGTGCCGGCAGCATGGCCCATGCCGCGTCGCATCCAGCACTCCGGCGCGCTTATTGTGCCGGCGTGTTCATCTGCTTCTTGAGCGCCTCGAGGCGCTCGTCTACCGACGGACCCTTGTTGAGCGCCGCAAGCTTGTCCTCGAGCGCCTTGCCGCTCGACTGGTCGGACGAACTCAGCCGGGCGTCCGAGCGCGCGTTCGAAAGCGCGACCTTCTCTTCCAGCTTCTGGAAGTCGCCATCGAGATTCTTGCCGCCGATGCCGCCTAGCGCCGTGGCCGCGACATCCTTCGCCTGGGCGATCTGCTGCTTCGCCTGCAGGATGTTCGAGCGCGCGTTCAGGTCGTTGCGACGCTGGCGCATGTCGTCGATCTGCTGCTTCAGTTGGTCGACCGACGGTTCGAGTTTCGCGAGTTCGCCCGCGAGCGCGTCGCGTTCGCCTTCGGCGGTTTGCTGCGCGCCGAGTGCTTCGCGCGCGAGTGCTTCGTCGCCCGATTGCAGCGCTCGCTTCGCGCCGTCTTCGTACTTCTTCGCCTTGTCGGCGGCCACGTCGCGCTTGCTTTGCTGCGTCGCGACCTGCGCCTGGATCTCGACGAGCGAGTTCTCCGCGCGGGCGATGCTGTCGTCGAGCTCACGCACGATCTGGCGCGCGTCGCGCGACGGATCCTGCACCGAGTCGGCCGCGTCGTTGAGCAGGCCCTTGACAGTGCGGGAGATGGAGTCGAAAAGCGACATGAATTCCTCCAGTGAAATGAAATCGGCCATGGTGGGCCGAGGTGCGTGCATGCGGTTTGCGCTCACGCGCCGGCTGGCTGGCTACGGCTGATCCATCTGCCAGCTTACGCCGCTTTGCGCCTGGCGCGTATGCACCGCGCAAATCGGGGTGAGTGCGGCAAATGCAATAGCGTGATCGCGTTTTCTTGCACGCGTGTGTTCTTCAGGACGAGGGCTGGCTGCGCGGCTCGGAGCACCGCTGCAGGCCGCGCGCCGCCATCGATCGCGGATATTACACCACGGCCCGTCTTAAAAGGGACTTAAAGGAAGCGGCCATCCACAGCCCGCTTACGCGCGCGTAAGCGGGTGTTAAGCCGACTGTGACGGGTGTGTATGGCGGCGCAGCTGCGGCCTCTGTCAGGCGAATTTGCCGCCTTCGGGCGCGCCGTCGTCGCTGTGGGCCTCGCCGCTTGCGGTGCGCCGCGAGCGTGCGAAGGGCGCCGAACTTAGCGGCTGCAGCGGCTGGACGTCCAGCGATTGCGCGGCGGCCGTGTCGCGCGCGGCGCTTTCCGCTGCGGCGGCTGCTTCGGCGCTGAGTCGGGCCACAGCCTGGGCGATTTCGTGTGCGGCATGGTTCACGTCCGGTTCATCGGTGTGCGTGGCGGGCAGGGGAGCGCTTGGCGCTTGAGGCGCTTCCTCATGGGTGGCGCCATCGTGAATGGTCGCAGCCGCCTCGCTATTTGCGTGCGCATCATCTAGCTGCGCGTCTGGGTTCGCTTGGTCCGCACCGATGGCCGCCACCGCGCCCGCGGGTGGTCGGATCGCGCCCGAACGGCCCGCGCGCAGCGGCCTCGCCGCTTTTTTCAGCACCTGGGCAAGCGCGTCGGGCTGACGCGGCGCGTTTAGCCGGTCGACAATGCTCGCCGCTTTCACCTGATCGCTCGTGGCGCTGAACGCGATCACGGCGCGGCGCATGAGTTCGCTAATGCTGATGCCAAGCTCGTCGGCAGTAGCGGCGATCGCGCGCTTTTGCGCGGGCGTGACGAAGACGACGATGCGTTCGCTAGGCTTGTTCATGATCGACGGGCCGTTGGATCGGCTTCGTATGACGTCGGTTTTCCTGGCTGCGCCACAGCAATTTGTAAGAATTAATGCGGGCTTGCCTCGGCGCGAACAGGGGCGTGTAGCAGATCTTCCATGATAAGACGAGTGCGCCGATGCGCAATCGGAAGGTGCTCGGATGGGAACAACCCTGCCTGCAAGAATTTGCCGCTGTTTACGCGAAATCGTGTCATTTGTTGCCTGACAGATGCCGAAGTGACGAAAATTTTCGCGCATAAAGCCGCGATCAGCGCAAGTGAGCGTCTGGCTCGCAAAAAATCGGGCAGGGAGCGTTTCCCAAGAAACTCTTACAAAAAAAGCGCGACCCGCCGCCCGCGATTTCTTTAGAATGCGCTGTTACATTTCGCGAATGGCGCCTGAACGGGCGTGTATTCGCCTGTGGCGTGCCGTCGTGCGCGCCGCGCGGCCGGACGGGGGCGTTGCCGGTCGCGCCGCGTCGCCGGGCTTGAGCCGGCGACGTCGTATGCCGCATTGGCGCCATGACGCCGTGGTCGAGATCCATGCGCGCGAGTTGCGCGCAGTCGGCGCGCGCGAGACGCGCCCATCATTCCAGTCATGCCTATCATCAAACGACCGCCTTCACCGCAGTACCCGAACGAAGATCGGGAACCCTCCTTCAACAACGGGCGCCAGCCGCCTCGCCGGCCTGAATCGGGCGGTGGGTCCGACGGCAACGGGCCGCGCGATGGCAGCCCGAAGCGGCGCTCCATCGGCACGACGCTCGCGCTCTGGTTCGTCGGCCTGGTCGGCACGCTCTGCGTGGTGGGTGCGCTGCTCGTGGGGTACGCGCTCGTCGTGATGGAGCCGCAGTTGCCATCGCTCGACGCGCTCACCCACTATCAGCCCAAGGTGCCGCTGCGCATCTATACCGCCGATCACGTGCTGATCGGCGAGTTCGGCGAAGAGCGTCGTCAGCTCATGCGTTTCCAGGATATTCCTGACATCCAGAAGAAGGCGGTGCTCGCCATCGAGGACTACCGGTTCTACGAGCACGGCGGTGTGGACTTCGTCGGTATCCTGCGCGCGGGCGTGGCGGACCTGATGCACGGCGGCGCCTCGCAGGGAGCGAGCACGATCACGATGCAGGTTGCGCGCAACTTCTTCCTTTCGAGCGAGAAGACCTACACGCGTAAGGTTTACGAGATGCTGCTCGCCTACAAAATCGAGCGCGCGCTCACGAAGGACCAGATTCTCGAGCTGTACATGAACCAGATTTATCTGGGTCAGCGTGCCTACGGTTTTTCGGCGGCGGCGCGCGTGTACTTCGGCAAGGACCTGAAGGACATTACGCTCGCCCAGGCCGCGATGCTCGCGGGTCTGCCGAAGGCGCCTTCGGCGTATAACCCGATCGTCAATCCGCACCGCGCGAGGATTCGCCAGGAGTACATCCTCAAGCGCATGCTCGACCTCGGCTACATCACGCAGGCGCAGTACGACGAAGCGATCAAGGAACCGCTGCAGACGAAGACCGCTGGCACCGAGTACAACGTGCACGCCGAATACGTCGCGGAAATGGTGCGCCAGATGATGTACGCGCAGTACAAGGACGAGACCTATACGCGCGGCCTCACTGTCACGACGACGATCGATTCCGCCGACCAGGACGCCGCCTACGCGGCCGTGCGCAAGGGCGTGATGGACTACGAGCGCCGCCACGGCTATCGCGGACCGGAAGGCTTCGTGCAACTGCCCGCCGACGGCGACGACCGCGAGCAGGCTATCGAAGACGCGCTCACCGACCACCCGGACAACGGCGACCTCGTTTCGGCGGTCGTGACCGACGCGGGTCCGAAGTCGGTGATGGCGCAACAACTCGACGGCACCGCGGTGACGGTGACGGGCGAGGGCCTGCGCTTTGTCGCGGCCGCGCTCTCGCCGCGCGCCTCGCAGGCGCTGCGCATTCGCCCGGGTTCAATCGTGCGCCTGATGGAGGATGCGAAGGGCAACTGGCAGATCACGCAATTGCCGCAGGTAGAAGGCGCGCTCGTCTCGCTCACGCCGCAGGACGGCGCGATCCGTGCGCTCATCGGTGGCTTCGACTTCAACAAGAACAAGTTCAATCACATCACGCAGGCGTGGCGTCAGCCGGGCTCGAGCTTCAAGCCGTTCATCTACTCGGCCTCGCTGGAAAAGGGCCTTGGACCGGCGACGATCATCAACGACGCGCCGCTGTACTTTCCCCCCAGCACGCCGGGCGGCGATGCGTGGGAGCCGAAGGACGACGACCAGCCCGAAGGCCCGATGTCGATGCGCCTCGCGCTGCAGAAGTCGAAGAACCTCGTGTCGATCCGCATCCTTTCGTACATCGGCACGAAGTACGCGCAGGACTACGTGACGCAGCGCTTCGGTTTCGACGCGGACAAGACCCCGCCGTACCTGCCGATGGCGCTCGGCGCGGGCCTCGTCACGCCGCTGCAGTCGGCGGGCGCGTACAGCGTGTTCGCGAACGGCGGCTATCGCATCAACCCGTATCTGATCGCCGAGGTCGACGACGCGCGCGGCCAGCCTGTCCTGCGCGCGCAGCCGCTCGTGGCGGGCCAGAATGCGCCGCAAACGCTCTCGCCGCGCAACGCGTTCGTGATGAACAGCCTGCTGCACTCGGTGGCGACGGCGGGTACGGGCGCGGGCACCAACGTGCTCCATCGCAACGACCTGCAGGGCAAGACCGGTACGACCAACGACGCCAAGGACGGCTGGTTCGCGGGTTATCAGCGCACGCTGGTTGCCGTGGCGTGGATGGGCTACGACCAGCCGAAGAGCCTTGGCAGCCGCGAATTCGGCGCGCAGCTCGCGCTGCCGATCTGGGTGGAGTACATGCAGCGCGCGCTGCGCGGCGTGCCGCAGGAAGAGCCGGTGATGCCCGAGGGCCTCACGACGATCAACGACGAACTGTACTTCTCGGACATGACGCCGGGTAACGGCTTCGTGGCGAGCATCGGTCTGGACTCGGCGAATCCGGCGGGTGCTGCGAGCGATGCGAGCGGCGCGACCGGCACCATGGGCCCGGGCGGGATGACGCCACCGAGCGTCACCACGACGGAAAAGAAGCAGATCATGGATCTGTTCGAATCGAACAAGCCCTGATTCTGGTTTGTTGAGTTCTGCAGGATAAACACGGCGCGTCGGCAACGGCGCGCCGTGTTTTGTTTGATGAGCAGAATTTCCTTGTGGGCCAAGGAGTTGGTTGAGCTTTCCAGGGCTTTTCCACAGGTCTGCCAACAAAATCTGTGGGTAACTTCCGCGCTGAGTTTTCCACAGTTTTTGTTGAAGCCCCTGTTCATAACCCTGGGATATCGAAGCTAACTGCCTGACGCCAAAGGCTTTGTGCGCAGGCGAACCGCATGAGGCAGTGCGCGTCAAAACACGTTGTCGTAACGCAGTCCGAAGGTTTGGCTGTGCGAACCGCGCGAATACGTGACGGCCCAATGCGCGAGCCACGCGCCCGTGAGTGCGCCGAGCGCATCGGCGAACAGATCCTTGTAGGAGAAGCCGTCGGTACGGCAGGTGCCGTCGAGCGTTTCCTTCAGGAGTCCCGGCACCGTGCCGATCAGCGTGCCATACACGACAGGGTGGTCCGTGTCGCGCGTGAGCCAGCCTCCGAGCGCGCCGAACGGCATGGACACCGCAAAGTGCTCGAGCTTGTCGGTGCCGGTCCAGCCATCGTCGGTCTGGAAGCGGAAGCCGCCGTGCGAGCCCTCGCAGTCCAGGGCGGCATGAGCGGCGGCGCAGGAAATAATTAATAGTACGAAGCAAATACCTCGCTTTGCTTGATGTCCCATGATCGTGATCTCTCAGGTTGTCGTGCGTCGCGCCTTTCCTACGGCTCGGGCCGTTCGGATGAAGCGTCTCCCTCTCCGATGGGGTTGCTTATAAATAAGTAGGAATACGAATCGTTGTGTGGAGGTGAAGTCAGAAAAACCTGACTCACGTTACGGCGCAGTGTATCAGCTCTGTCTTGAAAATCAGGGCCAGAAATTCCTGACAGAACAACGACGGAAGTGGGGGCGAGGGCTAGGCGATGTCCTGGTTCTGCGGCGCACAGCGCGCCGCTTCGATGGCGTCTTCCAGCCGGTCATTGCCCCAGTACATGTCCTCGCCGACGAAAAACGTGGGCGCGCCGAAGATACCGAGGTCGCGAGCCGCCTGGGTCCGCTCGCGCAGCCGCTGCCGGTTCGCATCGCTGCTGGCTTCCTCGATGAGTCGCTGTGCTGGCAGCCCCAATGCGGTGAGCATTTGTGCGACCACGTCGGGCGAATCGACCTCACCGTCGTCGCCATAGTTGCGCGTCATGACGGCGCGGCACCAGTCGGGCAACCACGGTTCGTCGGCGGCGAGCACGGCAATGCGTGTTGCGAGCACGGTGCGGCGGGGAAACTCGCTGGGCTGTTGCCACGGCAGCGCGTATTTGCGGCACTGCCGACGCATGTCCTGCCAAACATAGGCGCCTTTTTCCTTCTGCACGACGAAGGGCGGACCTTCCCAGCCGAGTGCGTCGAGAATAGGGCCAAGCAGGAAGGGGCGCCAGCGCACCGCCACGCCGGCACGCCCGGCAAGCGCTTCGATGCGCATCACGCTCAAATAGCTGTAGTTGCTGGCGAGGTCGAACCAGAAGTCGAGCGAAGGGCGGGGCATGGTGTCGTCTCCGTGAAGCGAATGCGCCATCTCGCACGGCGCGCTGCCGATCATGGTATCGCGAAGCGCACGCAAAACCGCGAGCGTTACTTGCCCCGCGCGGCGGCGCTAGCGTCCGATACTGGCGCCGCCGCGGCCGTGTCTGCGGCGCGCCCGCTCCCGAGTGTCGCCGGGTTGACCGGCGGATTGCCCATCGCCTGGAAGAGGGCGGCCGTATCGGAAAGCCGCGTGCCGCGATAGCGGATTTCGTCGAGCCGCGCGTTACGCCATTGCTGTTCGCTTTGGCGCACCGCGTACCACGGCACGGCGCCCAGCTTGTAGCGCGCGTTGGTGTCCTCATAGACGCCTTGGGCGGTGCGCGCCGAGGTACTCGCCGCGTCGAGGGCCTGGGCGTCGTGCTCGAGTGCCGCGAGACGGTCGGCGACATCCTGGAACGCTGTGAGCACCGTTTGCTTGTATGTGTCGTTGGCCGCCTCGTACGACTGCATCGCCGCGCGCTTCTGCGCGAGGAGTGCGCCGCCATGAAAGATCGGCTGCGAAAGCGAAGCGCCGATTGCCCACAGCGCGCCCGCGCCCGACGTGACCACGGGCCAACTGAAGCCGCCCTGGCCGAACGCCGCCGAAAGCGTGATGCTTGGGTACATCTGCGCGGTCGCGGCGCCGACACCGGCTGCGGCAGCCTTGAGCGTGGCTTCGGCGGCTTCGATGTCAGGACGGGTTCTCAGGAGTTCTGAAGGGATGGCGACGGGCACCTGTGCGGGCAAGGTCAGGCTGGCGAGATCGAGGTCCGGCGGCGCCTGGTCGGGCGTCCGGCCGATCAGCACGGCCAGCGCATGGCGCTGCGCGGTCCATTGCTGGCGCAGCCCCGGTAGATTCGCTGCGAGCGAGGCGGCGCTCTGCTGCGCGCTCAGAGAATCGGTGCGCGACGCGGAGCCGAGCGCGTAGCGTTTTTGCACGTCGTCGGCCTGCGCGTTGGCGAGCGCAATCAGTTGCTCGGTCGTGTCGATCTGCGCTTGCAGCGTCGCTGCGCCGAGCGCGCTCGCCACGATGTTCGCCGCGAGCGCGCGCTGCGCGGCCTCGAACTGGAACGCCTGCACGTTCACGCGCGAGGCGAGCGCCGCGTTGTTCAGGCGGGTCGCGCCGAACACGTCGAAGGTATAGCGAACGTCGATCAAGCCCGCGAAAATCGCATATTGCAACTGGTCGATGCCGAACTGCGGAATCGCGGGCTGCTGCTGACGCTGCGCGATCCCGATGGCATCGACGGTCGGCAGGAGCGAGCTGCCGATCTGGCCGCGCAACTGCTCGCGCGCGGCTTGCAGGTTGTGGTCGGCGGCAGCGAGATTCGGGCTGTTGGCGAGACCCTCGTTCACGAGCGCATCGAGCGCGTCGGAGCCATAGAGCGTCCACCATTGCGGCACCGGTTCCGCGCCCGTTACGAACTGCTGGGCGACGCCCTGGGCGGCGACGGTCTGTGTCGGTTGCGCCTCGGTGCCGTAGTGCTCTGGCTGTGGCATGGCGGGCGGCTCACCTGTCGGCCCCATCGCGCAGCCTGCCAGCGCGAGCGCGACGCATGCGGCCAGCGAACGGGGCGCGAACGCCGAACGTGTTGCGTGCGAGCGCGCCGGGTTGCGCGCGCTCGACGGCGAAGTCAAAGGAGCCATCTTCATGATGCCTGTTCCGGCGCGTTGCCGGTCTCGTCAGTCTCGCTGCTGCGCACGCGGAACGCGGCCGCGTAGGCCGCGGGCAGGAAGAACAGCGTGAGCACGGTCGCAATCGTGATACCGCCCATCAGCGCCGTGGCCATCGGCCCGAAGAAGTTCGAACGCAACAGCGGAATGAGCGCGAGCACGGCGGCCGCCGCGGTCAGCATGATCGGCCGGAAGCGGCGCACCGTTGCGCCCACCACGGCGTCGAAGCGCTTGTGGCCGGCGCGAATGTCCGTCTCGATCTGATCCACGAGGATCACCGAGTTGCGCATGATGATCCCGAACATCGCGATCACGCCGAGCATGGCCACGAAGCCGAACGGCTGCCGGAACGCGAGCAAGGCGATCACCACGCCGATCAGCCCGAGCGGCGCGGTCAGCACGACCATCAGCACGCGCGTGAGGCTTTGCAGCTGGATCATGAGCAGCGTGAGCACGGCAATGGCGAGCACCGGCAACTGCGCGAAGATGGACGCCTGGCCCTTCGCGCTTTCCTCGACGGAGCCGCCCACCTCGATGTGGTAGCCGGGCGGCAGCGCTTGCTTGATCGACTCCAGCTTCCGGTCGAGCGCATGCGTGACGTCAATGCCTTGCGCGCCCGCGCGCACATCGGACTGCACGGTGATGGTGGGCTGCCGGTCGCGCGACCAGATCACGCCGTACTCCAGATCGTTGGCGAGATGCCCGAGCGCACCGAGCGGCACCGGGCCGTTGGGCGTGGGCATGG
The DNA here is from genome assembly GCF_904848665.1 of Paraburkholderia hiiakae. Lineage (GTDB taxonomy): Bacteria > Pseudomonadota > Gammaproteobacteria > Burkholderiales > Burkholderiaceae > Paraburkholderia > Paraburkholderia hiiakae. Next base: position 71,247 of record NZ_CAJHCQ010000008.1, on the reverse strand, counting down.
CGAGCGTGAGCAGGCGAGCGGGATCGACTCGTTCGGCGGTGGGCGAACGTAGATCGACGCCGATGAGCTTGTCGCGCTCGCGAAACTGCGTGACGGTATAGCCCGAGTAGGTCATCTGCAGAAAATTGGCGATGTCCTGCGACGAGACATTGAGCGCGCGCGCCTTTTGCTGGTCGATCTGGAAGTGCAGCGAGCGTCCCGCGGGCTCGTCCCAGTCGAAATTGACGTTGTCGGTGCGCGGATCGGCGCGCAGCGTCGCTGCCACCTTGTTGGCGATGTCGCGCACGGTCGGGATATCGTCGCCGCTCACGCGAAACTGCACGGGGTAGCCGACGGGCGGCCCGTTTTCGAGGCGCGAGAGGCGTGTGCGGATGGCCGGGAAGGTGTCGCGCAGCATCGGTTCGAGCCAGCTTGCGAGCTTCTCGCGGTCTTCGACCGACTTCGTCGTGATCACGAACTGTGCAAAATTAGGCTGCTGCAACTGCTGGTCGAGCGGCAGATAGAAACGCGGCGCGCCGGTGCCGACGAAGTCGATGAAATGGTCGATCTCGGGGCGGCCCTTGATCGCCGCTTCGAGGTGCTTCGTCTGGCGCAGCGTCGCATCGATCGAGGCGCTTTCGGGCAGGCGCACGTCCACGAGCAGCTCGGGCCGGTCGGAACTCGGGAAGAACTGTTGCGGCACGAGCTTGAAGCACGCGAGCGCGGCCACGAAAAGCGCGATGGTCAGAATGAGCACGATGGCATGGCGTTCGATGCACCACGCGATCCAGCCACGCAGGCGCCGATAGAAACGCGTGTCGTAAATCTCGTGCTCGTGATCCTCGCCGTGTGCCGCATGCGTCGCGTTCGGATCGGGCTTGCGCTCCGGCAACAACCGGTAGCCCAGCAGCGGAATCAGCACCACGGCCGCGAACCACGAGGCAATCAGCGCGATCGCGGACACCTGGAAGATCGAGCGCGTGTACTCGCCGGTGCTCGACCTCGCGAGCACGATGGGCAAGAAGCCCGAGACGGTGACGAGCGTGCCGGTCAGCATCGGGAAGGCCGTGCTGGTGTACGCGAACGCGGCGGCGCGCGTACGGTTCCAGCCCTGCGCGAGCTTCACGGCCATCATCTCGACTGAAATGATGGCGTCGTCCACGAGCAGGCCGAGCGCGAGCACGAGCGTGCCGAGCGAGACCTTGTGCAGGCCGATGCCGAAGAGGTACATCGCGAGCGAGGTGACGGCGAGCACGATCGGAATGGTGATGACGACCACCATGCCCGTGCGCACGCCGAGCGAGACGAGGCTCACGAGCAGCACGATGCCCACGGCCTCGGCCACGGCTTCGACGAAGTCGTCCACCGAGCGCGAGACGGCGTCGGGCATGCTCGATACCTCGACGAGCTTCAGGCCCGCGGGAAGTTGCGCGCGCAACTGATCGACGCGCGCATCGAGCGCCTTGCCCAGACGAATGACGTCGCCGCCCGGCTGCATCGTGAGGCCGATGCCGAGCACCGCCTGATCCTGGAAACGCATTTGTGTGGCGAGCGGTTCGTCATAACCGCGCCGGATCGTCGCGATGTCGCCTAGGCGAAACGTGCGGCCGTTCACGCGGATCAGCGTATCGGCGATCGCGCCCAGGTCCTCGTACTGGCCGCTCGGGCGCACGAACACACGGTCATCGGCGGTCGTGAGCGTGCCCGCTGCCGAGACGCTATTCTGCGCGCCGATCACCTGGCCGAGTTGCGTGGGCGAGATGCCGAGGCGCGTCAACTGCGTGTTCGGAATCTCGATGTAGATGCGCTGCTGGGGATCGCCGAAATAATCGACCTTGCCGACGTCGGGCACGCGCAACAGTTGCTCGCGCAATTTGTCCGCGTAGTCGTGCAGTTGCGCGGGCGAAAAGCCGTCGCCTTCGAGCGCGTAGATGTTGGTGTAGACGTCGCCGAACTCGTCGTTGAAGAACGGGCCTTGCACGCCTTGGGGCAGCGTGTAGGCAATGTCGCCCACCTTCTTGCGCACCTGATACCAGGTCTCGCGCACTTCGCTCACGGGCGCGGAGTCCTTCATCGTGAAGAACACGAGCGATTCCCCGGGCCGCGAGTAGCTGCGCAGGAAGTCGATATAAGGCGTTTCCTGCAGCTTGCGGCCGATGCGCGTCGTCACCTGGTCCTCGACCTGGCGTGCGGTAGCGCCAGGCCAGAAGGTCTGGATCACCATCACGCGGAACGTGAAGGGCGGGTCTTCCGACTGTGCGAGCCGCGTATAGGCGAGTGCGCCGAAGATCGTTGCCAACGCAACGAGAAAGGTCACGAGCGCCCGATGCCGAAGCGCCCACGCCGAAAGGTTGAAGCGGCCCTCTTCGTGATCGGAGCCTGGCCCCGAGCCTGTCATCTGACTCATGACGGGAAGTCCTCGGAATGCAGCGGCGCGACCGGGCGCACCCGTTCGCCTGCGTGGACCGTGTGCACGCCTTGCAGCACGATACGCTCGCCGTCCTGCAGCCCGCCTGCCACGGTGATGGTACGCGCGTCGTAGCGCGTGATGCTCACGCGCCGCAACTGCAGCACGTTGTCGGGCGCGTGGACGACCCAGATGGCGGGCGCCTCGCCGTCGTGAAAGAGCGCGGTGGCCGGCACCGTGAACGCAGCGGGTGCGTTGGCCTCGCTCGGGGCCGCGAACGCCACGTTGGCGGTCATGCCGAGACGCACGTCGGCGTCGGCATGTTCGAGCGTGAGCTTCGCGCGCCACGTGCGGCTTTGCGGGTCCGCCGCGGCGGCGAGTTCGCGCAGGCGCGCCGTGTAGTGGCGCCCGGGCAGGGCGCCAAGCGTGACCTGCGCGGTGTCGCCGGTGTGCAGCGCGGCCACGGCGCGCTCGGGCAGGTCGCAGACCACGTCGATGTCACCCGTCCATGCGAGCTGGTAGACGGCCTGGCCGGCCTGCACGTTCTGCCCGGTATCGGCGTTTTCGGCGGTGATGACGCCGGCGTGGTCCGCGACGATCTGCGTGTAACGCAGCTGGTTCTTTGCCAGTGCGAGCTGCTGCTGCGCCTGGTCGCGCTGGGCCGCGGCCGACGCGTAGGCATCTTGCGTCTGTTCGAGTTGCGCGCGGGCGATGAGATTGGCCGCCGACTGGGCCGTGTCGCGATCGAGCTGCTGCCTTGCGAAAACGAGGCGATGCTGTGCGGCGTCGAACTGGGCCTGCGCGCTCGCCGCGTTCTTCTCGAAGTCAGCCGGATCGAGCCGCGCAAGCGTTTGGCCCGGTTTGACGCTGTCGCCAAGACGCACGCTGCGCTCGATGATCTTGCCGTTCACACGAAACGAAAGCGGCGTGGTGTTGCGCGCCTCGATCTCGCCGGGATAAGCGGGGCTCACGCCGCCGCCGTCGGGGTGCACGGTCAACGAGACGACCGGGCGCGGCTGCGGCGGCGCTTCCTTTTGCTTGCCACACGCAGCTAGCACGGCAACGCCGAGCACGAGAAGCACACTCGCGGCGTGCCGCCACGGCGCACTGAATTTACCGGTACCACTGCGCATCCTGCTCGATGCGCCACGACCGCAACGATTCACTTGGACCTCGATACGCCTTGTGCGCGCGCAGACCGCAAAACCGCCAGGCCGGTTGCGCGCCATTGAGTCGCGGGTGCGGTACGGCTCGCGCACCCACCCGGACTTGGGGTGATGAGCCGGATTCTAATACAACCTTGTATCCGAGTGCGAAACTGAATCCGAGGAATGTTTCAGTGCTAGACTCGCGTCAATCCACGACACATAACGACGCCCCACCCCATGAAGCGCATTCGACTCACTCGCGAGCAAAGCCGCGATCAGACGCGCGAGCGCCTGCTCGACGCCGCGCAGGCCATGTTCATGAAAAAAGGGTTCGTAGGCGCGAGCGTCGAGGACATCGCGCACGCGGCGGGCTACACGCGCGGCGCGTTCTACTCGAACTTTTCGGGCAAGTCCGATCTGCTCGTGGAATTGCTGCGGCGCGATCACGAAGCCATGCAGGCTGACTTGCGCGCCATCTTCGAGACCGAGGTCTCGCGCGAGCAGATGGAGGCGCGCGTGCTCGCCTATTACAGCCGCATGCCCCAGGACAACAAGGTCTTCCTGCTGTGGGTGGAAGCGAAATTGCTGGCCGCGCGCGACGCGCGCTTTCGCACGCGCTTTAACGCCTTCATGAAGGAAAAGCGCGAGAGTCTGGCCGTGTATATCGAGGAATTTGCGGCGCGCGTGGGCACGCCGGTGCCGCTCGATCCGGAACTGCTCGCGATTGGGCTGATGGGGCTGTGCGATGGGGTGCAGTTTCTTGCCACGGCCGATCCGCAGCATGTCACGCCGCCGGTCGTCGAAACCGTGTTGGGGACCTTTTTCGCGCGAGTGGTCTTCGGCCGCGGCGCATGAGCCCAGCGCGCACGGAGACCGCGACGCGCATGATTCAGGCGCCGAGGCCAGGGCCGTAGTTGCTGCCGATCAGCCGCGTAACGGACGCGACATCCTGATAGTCCTGCTCGGGCATGCCGTCGAGGATGGCTAGCACCTCGTTGCTGGCGCCGGCCTCGCGCGCAGCGTCCACGAGTTCGTCCTTGTTGGCGGGCCAGCGCACCTCGCGCAGTACGTCAGCGAATTGCAGATCGATGGGTTCATCGGGAATGCGAGAGGCAGGCATGCGTGGCGTCCTTTGCGCGGGCGGCCGGCGTTGGCGGTCCGCGTCGTCGTCTCGTTCGTTGTGCGGAATGTGTTCAGATTGTGGTCCGCGCTTTGTTTGCATTGCAGCGCTAGCGCGGCGCCTCAAGCATACACAATCCGCTTCGCACGCTTTCGCAGCGTGCGCGGGCGCTGCCCATTTGCCGCATGATCGCAACCGGGGTGCCGGACAGGCTCAGGTCTGCTCGTGCAGGTCCGGGCTTAGCGTCTTGTCGAGGCGGTGCGACCTGGGCAGCGTGAGGTACTCCCAGTGTTGCGGGCCGTTCGCGGTCACGGGCACGTTGGGGGCGGGGGGCGCCACGGGGGCATCGTAGGCGTGGGACTGTCCACTTGCGAGCGGGATGTGCGCGCTGGCCTGGGCGACCGGTGAGTCCTGCGCGGTGCGTACCGGAGCGGCGAAGCAAGACGCCGACAACAGTACGCTGGTCATCAGTGTCGAGGTTTTCATCGCTCGACCTCCTTTCTCATGCGGCCCACAGGTCGCAGCAAGCGCCGTACCGCGTCCGCCAGGCGTGGTGGCGGAGCAGGCAGCCGCGCCAGCCGGGGCGGCCAGGCGCGCCGCTACGCGAAGGCACATGAGCCGTCTGAACGGCTCATGTGCGCGAGGCGCATACGGAAATACCATGATGGCAGGAAATGCACCTGCGCGTCTCGAACGCGCGTGCTTTTTTACGGGCGCCGCCGTTACGCGGGATTAAGGCGAGGGCCGGCGCAGCGCCTCGAAGCGCGTCCAGGGCCACGATGGGCGGTCGCGCATATAGCCGTTGAGCCAGTTCCACTGCGGGTGGCGCTGCATGAACGCCTGGGCGTCGAACGGGCGGCCGCACGGGTGGCCCCAGCGCGCCCAGAACGACAGATCTCGCGCCATGTCGCTGTCGACCACCTTGCCGTCGTTCGCGCCCCATGGGTTGAACGGCCCATGGTCCGCGCCGCCGAAGCGCGCATCGTCGAGTTCGAGGTGCCCGCAGATCGTGCGAGAGCAGGGGTTGTCGGTGCGCTCGAGATAGACGTCGTGATGGTCGGCGATCATCGCCTTGGCGAGTTCGGCGTCGATCGCGCCGCGGTGCTCCTGAGCGAGTTGCATGAAGCGCAGGCGGCGCGCGCCGTTGCGGCGCACGTCGGTGTAGTCGTCGGCCTCGCCGGTGCATTCCTGGTTGCGGATCTTGAGGTCGGTGGCCGTGTTGAAGCCGCTGTAGAAGCCGTCTTTCGTGCTCTCGAAGCCCGCGTGCTGCAGGCCCAGTTCATAGCGCGCGATCTCGCCCGTCTTGGTGTCGCCGAGGAGCCAACTGTTCACATAGCCTGCGTTGTTCGCCTGCGCAAACATCTCGCACCATTGCGCGATGCTCGACGCATACTGCGTCGCCCGGCGCGAGCGATAGAACTCGGGAGCGCCGTTCGCGCGGTAGCCGACAAAGTTCGAGATGGTCGTCTCCGTCACCATCAGGCCCGCGCCGTTGATCCAGAAATCGGTGAGGCTCGAGATGCAGCCGGGCAGGCCCTGCATGAGGATGCGGTGCCCCGCGTCGGGCACGATGTCGAACACGATGTTGAAGGCGTCGCCGGCCGCGTAGCGGTCCCACGAGTTGTGCGCCATGACGATGCGGCCGTCGCGCGTAGCGCTGCCGGTGGCGATGAAGGCGCTGCAGTGGTGGCCGCGCCGCCCGCGCCACGGGCGAACCGCGAGCTGCCCCTGTGGCGCCTGCTGCGCTGCCGCATGAACCGGCCACCAGCTCTGCAGCAAGTCCATATAGCCGTTCCAGGCAAGCACTTCGGCGAACTTGAGGCCGGCGCCGTCGGCGATGCCCTGGATCTCGTCGGCGAATTCGGTGTCGAGGCGCGGCGCGAACTGCTGGATCGCAGCGTTGATGAAAGTGTCGAAGTCCTCGCCCGTGTCCCATTTCGCGAGGTAGCGCGCGGTGCGGATCGCGTTGCGGATTTCGTTGGCGAGCAGTTTGCCGTGCTGCTCGCCGCGGTCGTAGGGCTCGCCCTGCAAGTGCACGAATATCCAGCCCGCGTGGTCGCGCCTTACGGCTTCGAGTGAGGGTTCGCTCATCTTCGCTCCGGTCATCCCCGCGTCGATTCTCGCGGCCTCCTGCACGCGCGTCCGTACGCGGGCGCACAGCGCGGGCCGGGTAGCGCCTATTTCTTGAAACTGCCCTCTAAATTCTAGAAAATCCGCTGCGCTTTGCCACGCGGCTCACTCGCCGGCCAGGCTTACCGCTCGGCGTTCATGCGCTGATAGGCGTCGAGAAGCGAGGTTTTGTACACCACGCCCGCGAGCGTCGGCTCTCGCGTGCTTTCGACCACGGGCAGGCGCTCGCCCTGGAACGACATGAAGTGCTGCAGGCCGACGGCGAGCGGCATATCGGGCGTGAGCACGTCGAACGTCGGCTTCAGGTAGTCGCGGGCGTGCTTGTTCGAGGTGTCGCGCTTTTGCAGCAAGTCCGAGGTGATGTCGGCCAGCGCAACCGCGCCGAGAAAGCGCCCCGTCTCGTCGGTCACGTAGAGGTACTTCACCGGATATTCCAGGAATACGCGCGTCATTTCCTGCACCGTGGCGCTTTCCAGCACCACAGTCTGGGCGGGGCGCACCAGCTCGCGCATCTGCGTCATGCGCAGGCGCATGCGTTCGGCTTCCTCGCGGTTGCGATGCAGCGTGATTTCGTACATCGACGCCTTGCCGATCGCGCGCGCGACGAAATACGCCACCACGCTCGAGAGCATGAGCGGGAGCACCACCTGGTAGCTCAGCGTCATCTCGAAGATCATCAGGATCGCCATGAGCGGCGCCTGGGTCGCGCCTGCGAGGAACGCGCCCATGCCCACGATCGCGTAGGCGTATGGCGCGGAGGTGCCGTCGGGCCAGAGCGCGTGCATGCCCTGGCCGAACAGGCAGCCGAGCACGGCGCCCATGAAGAGCGTTGGCGTGAATACGCCGCCCACGGCGCCGGAGCCGACCGTTGCGGCCGTCGCGATGAGCTTGAAAACGAGCACCGTCGCGAGCGCGGTCCAGGTCCAGGGCGAATGCAGGATGGAGTTCACGACGCTATAGCCGTTGCCCCACACCTCGGGCGTCCACACCGAGAGGATGCCGACCACGAGGCCGCCGAGCGCGAGTCTCACGGGCAGCGGCGCGTTGAGCCGGCCAAAGCCTTTCTTCGCGGTGTCCATCATCACGAGGAACTGCGGCGCGAGCGCGCCGCACAAGAGACCTAGCGCCACGAACAGCAGCACTTCGACGCCCGTCACGGCGGGAAACACCGGCATTTCATACGGCGGCTTGTAGCCTGCGAACTCGCGCATCGTGATGTTGGCGACCACGGAGGAGACGACGATCGGCCCGAAACTCTCCATGACGATGGCGCCGAGTACGATCTCAGTCACGAAGAAGGCGCCCGCGATGGGCGCGTTGTACGCCGAGGTGATACCCGCCGCCGCGCCGCACGCGACGAGCAGGCGCAGGCGCGACGGATCGAAGTGCACCCAGCGGCCGATCAGCGAAGCGGCGAGGGCGGCGAGTTGCACCATCGGGCCTTCGCGGCCGATCGAGCCGCCGCTGGCGATCGTGAAGAGCGATGAGAGGCTGCGCCAGATGCTCGTGCTCACGGGCATGACCCCGTCGCCGATGGCGACTGCCTCGATGTAGTCGGCGTGGATCGCCTTGGTGCCGCTGCTGGGGGCCTTGCGCCGCGCGAGCAACAGCAGGCATCCCGCGATGAAGCCGCCGACCGTTGGCATCCAGATGCGCCGGTGCCACGGCAGATGGCGCGCCATCTCGACGAGGCTGCCATCGCTGCCCGTGAAAAGCATTTGCACATGCGCGATGCCCTCGCGAAAGATCACGGTCGCAAACGCGCCCGCAACGCCCACGATGACCGACCAGATCAGCATCGTGTGGGCGTCTGACAGGCGAAAGAGATCGCGGGCGCGGGTGCGCAGTTTCAGCAGGAATGACAGCACGGCGGGCGGGTCAGGTTACGGGTGAAAGAAAGCCGCGCGTGCGCGGGGCGCGACGTGCGGCGGCAAGCATAGCGGGTGCAGTGTTGCAACGGCGCGCCGCGTGCGTGAAACAGGGCGGCGGCGGACACCTTCCACCGCCCGCGCGCAATCAGCGCACGGCCCGGTCGAGTTCGGGGTAGTGCCGGAAGATGCCCGTATCGTTGAACGGCAGCCGCCGCTCCGAGTCGAGATAGGCGGCGATATTCGGGCGCTTCGCCACGGCGTCGCGCAGCGCGACGACATGCGGATAGTGGTCCGCGAAATGCTTCGTCGCTTTCGGAAACGCGTAGCGCAGGCCCTCGACGATCTGAAACATCGAAAGATCGACATAGGTGAGCGCGTTGCCCACCATGTGGCGCGGGCCGTCGGGATTTTGCGTGAGCACGCGCTCGAAATAGCTCATGAACTTCGGCATGCGATGCGCGATGAAATCCGCCGAGCGCGCCTTCGCTGCGTCCTTCTGGTCCTCGTAGTAGAGCCCGCTCGCGATTGGGTGATGCGTGTCGTGCGCCTCGGTCACGAGGTCCGCGATCGTGAGCTGCAGGCCGTTCGCGACGAATCGCAGGCCCTCGTTGTGCGGCGCGAGCTTGAGCTTCGGGCCGAGATAGAAAAGGATGTTGGCGGTCTGCGGCACGATGAGGTCGCCGTCCTTGAGAAAGGGCGGTGCGTACGGCGGGTACGGCTCGCCGCCTTCCAGCTCGCCCATCATCGCGCCGATGCCGAGGCCGTCCTTCTTCTCGCCGCGCGCGACGTCCACGTAGGGCGCTTGCGCTTCTTCCAGCGCCAGCCGCACGAATTCGCCCCGGCCCTGCAGACCGTCCCAGTAATAGAGCTCGTATGCCATCGGTCGTCCCCTTGCGTTCACTGCCGTGCTCGCCACGGCCTGCGCGGCGGCTGCCCACGTAACGGACAGCAACGCACAGTATCGCTCGCAACCGTCGCGCCCGGTTCGCGCGTGGCGCGCGCTCGCGAGCGCGCGCGAGGCCGCCGCGCGCAGAAACGCAAAAAGCCCCGCTGCAAGCGGGGCCGGTGGCCGGGAGCGCCGGCACACAGGGGAGCGGGTCGGGGCGCGCGGCCCTCGGGCGCCGGGTCATCCGAACAGGCGCTCCACGCCCCAGGTGATCGCGAGACCGCCGCCGACCAGCCACAGGTAGATGATGAAACCGGCTGTCAGCGCCCGCGGGCCGGCCTGGCGGATCTGCGAGACGCGCGTCTCGATGCCGAGCGCCGTCATCGCCATGGTCAGCGCGAAGGTGTCGAGCGTGTTGACCGCGTGGGTGGCCGTTTCGGGTAGCACGTGGAGTGAATTCACGATCACGAGCGCAAGGAAGCCGAGCGCGAACCAGGGCACCGCGAGCTTGCGCGCGCCGCCGTGGCTGGCGTGACCGTCGGCCTGTGCCTTGCTGCGCGCCGCACGGTTGAGCCACACGCCGAGCACGAGCAGCACGGGCACGAGCAGCATCACGCGCGTCATCTTGACGATGGTCGCGATATGCGTGGCCTCCGGGCTCACGTTGCTCGCCGCGCCCACCACCTGGGCGACTTCGTGAATCGTGCCGCCAAAGAAGAGTCCGGCGCCGAGGGTATCCAGATGCAGCCACCCCGCGTTGTAGATCACCGGGTAGAGGAACATCGAAAGCGTGCCGAACAGCACGACGCTGCCCACGGCCATGGCGCTCTTGTGCGGCTTCGATTGCAGCGTGGATTCGAAGGCGAGCACGGCGGCCGCGCCGCAGATCGCGCTGCCGGCGGCCGTGAGAATGGCGGTGTCGCGGTCGAGCTTGAGGAACTTCATGCCGACCCAGGTGCCGATGACGAGCGTGCTCACGACGATCGCGACCGATTCGACGAGCCCCGGCACGCCGACCTGAGCGATTTCCTGCAGGCTCACGCGCAGCCCGAAGAACGCCACCGCGATGCGCAGCAGCTTGCGCGCGGAGAAGTTCACGCCTGCAGCCCAGCTTTCGGGCATGCCGTCGCGCAACGCATTGCCGTAGATCGCGCCCGCGACGATGCCGACGATCAGCGGGCTCATGCCTAACCCGGCGATGGCGGGCAGCGAAGCGACGCTGGTGACGGCCGCCGCGAAGAGTGCGACGAACAGCACGCCGTTGAGCTGCCCGCGGGTGGACGGCAACGAGTGCGCAAGACTGGGTGTAGACATGACGGCCTCTCTACCGGACGAATCGGTCGAAAAATGGGGTAGCGAACAGATCGCTATCGAATGGTCTAATCCTAATTTAGATATATCGATATAAAAAATCGTGATTTGTGAAGTAATATATAGGAGAACACGATGGTTCTCCACAATGACCCCGGAACAACTGATAACTTTCGCTGCAGTCGCCGAGCACCTCAACATCAGTCGAGCCGCGCTGGCGCTGCATTTGTCGCAGCCGGCCGTTTCGGGCCAGTTGCGGCTGCTGCAGGAGGAGATCGGGGAGCCGCTTTATCAACGCGACGGCCGGGGCGTGCGCCTCACGCCCACGGGGGCACAACTCGCGGGATATGCGGCCCGCTTGCGTGACACCTGGCGCGATGCGCTCACCTACCGCGATGCGTTGCGCGGCCTCGAACGCGGCACGCTGCGCATCGGCGCAACCACCACGCCCGCGAGCTACCGGTTGCCGTATCTGGTGGCGCAATTCCACGGGCGCTATCCGCAGGTCAAGCTCGAAACATCGAGCGGGAATACGACGGACGTCGTGGGCATGCTCGGGGCGGTCGATATCGCGTTGATCGAGGGGCCGGTGGGTGAGCAGTTGCCGCCGGATACGGCTGTGCATCCGTGGCACGAGGATGAAATCGTCGCCATCGTGCCGCGCGCTCACGCGCTGGCGTCGCAGTCCGACGCGCAAGGGGAGGCGGCCGCACCGATGCCGCCCATCACGGTGGAAACGCTCGCGCAGTGGCCGCTCGTTTTGCGCGAGGATGGCTCGGGCGTGCGCCAGGTGGTCGAGCGCGCCTTCGCGCGCGCGGGCGCGCCCATGCGTGTGGCGCTCGAGATCGCGGGCGTGGAGGGCGTGAAGGAGGCGGTGCGGGCGGGCATGGGCATCGGCTTCGTCTCGGCCATGTCGATGCGCCACGAGAACGGCGCGCTGCGGCAGATCAGCCTTGGCCCCGAACCGCTGGCGCGGCGGTTCTCGATTCTGGTGCCGCACGCGGGCGCGGCTTCGCGCGTCGCACAGCGCTTTCTGGAACTGTGCCTCGCCGATGCTCCCGGCGCTTGATTCACCTGACCCAACTGACCCAGGGCAATCCAGAATGGCGGCCTGAGCGGCTAGCGCGCACTATCCGCCCTAATCAACCGGCGCGCAGGCGCTTTTTTTCGGGCTCGATTTGGAACCGGTTCCAAGAAACCGAGGAAGAGCCAGCAAGAGCGAAGCGCGCGGTGACAGGCAACAGGAAGACGGCAATGGCGGAAGTAGCAATCGTGGCGAGCGCGTTTGGCGCGCAGGCAATTTGGCGTGACGGTCATGCGGCGTGGAGCCGCCCAGCGCGGCGCGCGGGCGCACAGGCGTTCGAGGTGCGGCGCGAGTTGATGCACGATGCCGACGCGCAGCCCGATGCGCTGCGCGCGCTCGGAACGGCGCTTGCGGGCGAGGGTTTGTGGCGCGTCTGGTCCACGCCGGACGCGCTGTATGGCGAGGATGGCGCGCTCGACGAGGCGGCGCTTTCCTGCGCGGTCGCCGCGGGCCGCGCGCTTGGCGCGCGTTTCGTGAAGCTGCAACTCGGCGGTTTCGCAGGCGACGCCAGCGCGGTGCGCCTCGCGAGCCTGCTCGAAGAATTGGGCGCGCGCACGGGCAGGACGGATGAAAGGGATAAAGCGAGCAAAGGCCCTCGCGTTGTCGTCGAGAACGGGCAGCTCGAGCAGGGCGGCAAGCTCGATCAGTTCATCGACCTCTTCAACGCGTTGCGCGACGGCGGTGCAGCGGGTGTGATCGGCATGACATTCGACATCGGCAACTGGCAATGGCCGGGCGAGCCACCGCTGCTCGCCGCCGCCGCGCTCGCGCCGTACGTCGAATACATCCATTGCAAGGCCGTGGTCGGCGAGGGCGCACGCCGCTTCGCCGTGGCGCCAGGCGACGACGACACCCTGTGCCGCGCCGCACTCGCGCTGCTGCCGACGCACGTGCCGCGCGGCATCGAGTTTCCGTTCGACCCGGCGCGCGTGGAAGACGACGCCGCGCATTACGTCGAGTGGCTCGCGGCCGCTTGAGCACACGTAGCCGAACCCCAGACTCCCCATACGATTCATCAGGAACGCATCTCATGACCGAAGCACTCGATGTCATCACCTACGGCGAAGCCATGGCGATGTTCGTCGCCACCGAGCCGGGGCCGCTTGCCCAGGTCGCGCATTTCACGAAGCGCGCGGCGGGCGCGGAGCTCAATGTCGCGACCGGCCTCGCGCGCCTTGGCTTCAAGGTGGGCTGGATGAGCCGCGTGGGCGCCGATTCGTTCGGCCAGTTCGTGCGCGACGTGCTTGCGCACGAAGGCATCGACGCGCGTTGCGTAAGCACCGACACGCACTTCCCGACCGGCTTCCAGCTCAAGTCGAAGAACGACGACGGGAGCGATCCGGCTGTCGAATATTTCCGCCGCGGTTCGGCGGCGAGCAAGCTTTCGGCTTGCGACTATCAGGCCGACTACGTGCTCGGCGCGCGCCATCTGCACCTGAGCGGCGTGGCGCCCGCGATCTCCTCGTCGTCGCGCGAACTGGCGTTCAAGCTTGCACACGAGATGCGCGCCGCGGGCCGCACGATCTCGTTCGACCCAAACCTGCGCCCGACGCTCTGGGGCTCGCAAGCCGAGATGGTTGGCACGCTCAACGAACTCGCGAGTTTCGCCGACTGGGTGCTGCCAGGCGTGGGCGAAGGCCGCGTGCTGACGGGCTCGGACGATCCTGAAGCCATCGCGCAGTTTTATCTTTCGCGCGGCGCGCGCGGCGTGATCGTGAAGCTCGGCGCAGAGGGCGCGTACTACGCCACAGCCGTTGGCGAGCAGGGCCGCGTCGCGGCGCAGCGCGTCGCGCGCGTGGTCGATACCGTGGGCGCGGGCGACGGCTTCGCCGTGGGCGTGGTGAGCGCGTTGCTCGAAGGGCGTGCGCTTGCGGCGGCGGTCGCTCGCGGCAACCGCATCGGCGCGCTGGCCGTGCAGGTGATCGGCGACTCGGAAGGGTTGCCGACGCGCGCGCAGCTCGACGCACTCGAAGGTCCGCAACAGCAGGCGGGCGCCGCTGCCCCTGCGGCTGTCTAGCGGAATCAGCGCGGCACAAGCACGGACCAAGCGGCGCCCGCAAAGCGAATGCGCAAGCGACGCGCCAAATGACACGGGACCAGAGGGCGGCAATACGAGGTACCAGGCAGGTACCAAGCCCCGGTTCAACTGGAGACACCGATGACCTCAACCTCGCTCGCACCGCGCCGCTGGTGGGCAATCATGCCGATCGTGTTCATCACGTACAGCCTGGCCTACCTCGACCGCGCCAACTACGGCTTTGCCTCGGCGGCGGGCATCAACCGCGATCTCGGCATCAGCCCGGGGCTCTCGTCGCTGATCGGTGCGCTGTTCTTCCTCGGCTACTTCTTCTTCCAGTTGCCGGGCGCCATGTATGCCGAGCGGCGCAGCGTGCGCACGCTCGTGTTCGTGAGCCTCGTGCTGTGGGGCGGCTGTGCCGCGCTCACGGGCGTCGTCACGAACATCCCGTCGCTCATGGCGATCCGCTTCGTGCTCGGCGTGGTCGAAGCGGCCGTGATGCCCGCCATGCTCATCTTCATCAGCAACTGGTTCACGAAGAAGGAGCGCTCGCGCGCCAACACGTTCCTCATTCTCGGCAATCCGGTCACGGTGCTGTGGATGTCGGTCGTCTCGGGCTATCTCGTGCATGCGTTCGGCTGGCGTCACATGTTCATCGCGGAAGGCGTGCCGGCTGTCGTGTGGGCCGTTTGCTGGTGGTTCCTCGTGCGCGACAAGCCCGCGCAGGTGAGCTGGCTTTCCGACGATGAAAAGCGCGCGCTCGACGCCGCGATGCGCGCCGAGCAGGCCGCCATCAAGCCGGTGCGCAACTACGCCGAGGCGTTCCGCACGCGCGCCGTGATGCTGCTTTCCGCGCAGTACTTCTGCTGGAGCATCGGCGTGTATGGCTTCGTGCTGTGGCTGCCCTCGATCGTGAAGAATGGCTCGGCGCTCGGCATGGTCGAAACGGGTTGGCTCTCCGCTGTGCCGTACCTCGCGGCGACGATCGCGATGCTCGCCGCCTCGTGGGCCTCGGACAAGCTCGACAATCGCCGCGCGTTCGTGTGGCCGTTCCTGCTGGTCGGCGCGCTGGCTTTTGCGGCCTCCTACGCGCTTGGCTCGACGCACTTCTGGATCTCCTACGCGCTGCTCGTCGTTGCCGGCGCGGCAATGTACGCGCCATATGGCCCGTTCTTCGCGATCGTGCCGGAACTGCTGCCGAAGAACGTGGCCGGCGGCGCGATGGCGCTCATCAACAGCATGGGCGCGCTCGGCTCGTTCGTCGGCTCCTATGTGGTCGGCTATCTGAATGGCGCGACGGGCTCGCCTGCGGCATCCTATGCGTTCATGAGCGTAGCGCTGCTCGTTTCGGTGGGCCTCACGCTCGCCGTCAAGCCGCAGCGCGACGCCGCCCGTGGTTATGCATCGCCGGCTCACGGAAAATAACCTCTCTTTTCTAGCGCATTTATGAAGCCGAAAATCGTTGTCTATAAAGCCTTGCCCGCCGATGTCGCCGACTACCTGCGCGAGCACGCCGAACTGATCGACGTCGATGCGGACCAGCCCGGTGCGCTCGCCGCCGCGCTAAAAGACGCGGACGGCGCGATCGGCGCGAGCGTGAAGATCACCCCGGCGATGCTGGACAGCTCGCGTGTGAGGGCGCTCTCCACGATCTCCGTGGGCTACGACCAGTTCGACGTGTCCGATCTCACGAAGCGCGGCATCGTGCTGGCCCATACGCCCGACGTGCTGACCGAATCGACGGCCGATACCGTGTTCTCGCTCATCCTCGCGAGCGCGCGCCGCGTGGTCGAACTGGCCGACTGGGTGAAGGCGGCCCACTGGAAGGGCAGCATCGGCCCGGCGCAATTCGGCGTGGACGTGCAGGGCAAAACGCTCGGCATCGTCGGGCTCGGGCGCATTGGCGGCGCCGTTGCGCGGCGCGCGGCGCTCGGCTTCAACATGAAAGTGCTCTACACGAACCGCAGTCCGAACGAAGCGGCCGAACGCGACTATGGCGCGCGCCGTGTCGAACTCGACGAACTGCTCGCAAGTTCTGACTTCGTTTGCCTCCAGGTGCCGCTCACCGACGCCACGCGACATCTGATAGGCGCAGAGCAACTGAAGAAGATGAAGAAGAGCGCGATTCTCATTAACGCTTCGCGCGGCGCGACGGTGGACGAGCCAGCGCTGATCGCGGCGCTCGAAGCGGGCACGATTCACGGCGCGGGCCTCGACGTGTTCGAGCGCGAGCCGATCGATCCCGCGTCGCCTCTCCTGCGTATGCCGAACGTGGTGGCGCTGCCGCACATCGGCTCGGGCACACACGAGACGCGCCACGCGATGGCGCGCTGCGCGGCGGAGAACCTGGTCGCGGCGCTCGCCGGCACGCTCGACGTGAACGTCGTCAACCGCGAAGTGCTCGCGCGATGAGTAGGGCTGCGGGCGGCGCGCAGAGTGCGCACAACGTCGATAACGCGGAAAAGGGCGCCGCGGCCACAGCGCCGCGCCGCGCGACCATCAGCGACGTGGCGCGTGAAGCCGGCACCGGCAAGACCAGCATCTCGCGCTATCTGAACGGCGAGTTGAGCGTGCTTTCGCCCGACCTGCGCACACGCATCGAAGCGGCGATCGAGCGGCTCGACTATCGCCCCAACCAGATGGCGCGCGGCCTCAAGCGCGGCCGCAACCGTCTGCTCGGCCTGTTGCTCGCCGATCTCGCCAATCCGTATTCGGTGGAGATCCTGCAGGGCGTGGAGGAGGCGTGTCACGCGCTCGGCTACATGCCGCTCATCTGCCACGCAGCGAACGAAATCGACATGGAGCGGCGCTATCTGCAACTGCTCACCACGTATCGGGTGGAAGGCGTGATCGTCAATGCACTCGGCGTGCGTGAATCGATGTTGAAGCCCGTGGGCAGCGGCGGCATTCCGGCCGTGCTGATCGACCGTACCGTCGACGGCCTGGATGCGGACATGGTTGGCCTCGACAATGCGGCGGCCGTGCGCCTCGGCACGGAGCATCTGCTTGCGCGCGGCTATGACGACATCGTGTTCGTCGTGCAGCCGTTCGAGCAGGTGAGTTCACGGCGCGAGCGCGAAGCGGCGTTTCGCGAGTCGATGCAGGCGACGAAGGGCGCGGCGCGTGGCCTCACGCACGTGCTCGATCTCCACGATGAAGCGGCCGTGCAAGCCGCGCTCGCGGCGCTGGACGCCCACGTGGCCCAGGCGCTCGCGCGCGATGCGCGCTGCGCGCTGTTCGCGGCCAACGCGCCGGTGGCGCTGCGCATCGCGTTGCATCTGAAGGCCGCGCTCGGCGCGCAGTGGCAGCAGCGCGTGGCGCTCGTTGCCATCGACGATCCGGAGTGGGCCGAACTTGCCGGCATCACCACGATCCGCCAGCCCACGCGCGAGATCGGCTATCGCGCGGTGGAGTTTCTGCACGAACGCATCGAAGGGGCGGCGCCCAAGGCACGCGCGGCGGCGTTCGAGGGCGAACTGGTGGTGAGGGCTTCGACGCTGGGGTGACTACGGTGCGATCCAAAGCACGTCTTTCGGGCTGACTGAGCGAGCTGACTGAGCGGGCTGACTGAGTGGCTGACTGAGCGCTCCAACGCCACGCATCCAAAGCCCGCGCGCAGCCGGGCCTGCGCGCAGGCGTGAATATCTGCGATCATTCGGGCTGCGGCGCGCGTGGGTGCGTGCCGAACGTCATAAGGAAGCTCATGTCTGTAGCCCCGATCACGCTCGTCTGCCTCTCGCTCGCGACGCTGTTCGTCGCCGCCTTGCCCGTATCGCTCTATCGCCGGCTGCGCGCGCCATTCGCGCTCGACTGGCGCGATACGATCGCGGGCGTGGCCATCTTCGCGTTCTTCGCAACCGTGATCGAACGCGCCATCAACGACTACATGCTGCACGGGAACGCCGCCACTGCACAGGTGCTCTCGAATCCCGCGTTCTTCGTGCTGTACGGCGCGCTCGCCGCGGGCGTGTGCGAGGAGGTCGGCCGCTATATCGCCATGCGGATCATCGCGCGCCGCGCCGCGCGCAAGGCCAATACCCCCGCAGACAGCGTGGCGTTCGGCTACGGCATCGGCCATGCGGGCGCCGAAGCGTGGTTCGTCGGCGTGCTCGTGCAACTGCAGTGGATCGTGTTCGCGGTGCTCGCGAATCGTGGCGATCTCGACGAGCATCTCTCCAACCTCACGATGGACTCGGTTCTGCGCGTGCATATGATTCTCGGGAGCCTCTCGCCGCTTTTCGCGGGAGTGTTCGCGCTCGAGCGGACGGCCGCATTCGTGTTCCAGATCGGGTTGTCGGTGCTGATGTGGCGCGGCGTGCGCGCGGGATGGAAGGGGATTTTGCCGCTCGCGATCCTGGTGCATGCGCTCATCGACGTGCCTGCGGCGATGTACCAGGCGCGTCTCGCGCCACTCGTCGTCGTGGATGGTTTGTATACGGTCGCGGCCCTGGCGGTCGCCGTCGTGCTATTCAGGACGTGCCGCCCGGAGCGGCGCGTCGCGCGCGCGGCGTGAGTCTGCGCGTCTCACTACTTTTTTCTGGCGTCAATGGAAGACTATCTGTTTGAATGCGCGAGCCCCGATTTCGACGAGCTCGCCCGCGTGATCGCCGACATCTTTCCCGAGCAGACGCGCTTTGCCGAAGAGCCGAACGAGAACGGCGTGCCGCAACTGGTCGTGCACTGGGTGGCGATGCGCTTCGGCTCGAAGGCGCGCCGCATGGCGCTCACGATCGCACTCGCGCCCGCCGCGCTCGCGCGCTATCGCGCGTTGCCGCCGCGGCTGCGCGGTCGCAGTTTCGCGGTGTTGCGAGCCTATGTGGAGGCAACGATCGAATCGCTCGAGGAACAGCACGCGAAGGGCGAAGACGTGTCGCGCGAGGTAACGATCGCGCTGGACGAAGAGTTTGCGTGAAGGTCTGCGTAAAGCGGTTTGCGTAAAGCGACGAAGGGCTGGGCGCATCGCGCCCGGTCAGCGTTGCCCTGAAGCTCAGCTGGCGAGCTTGTAGACCTTGGCGAAACGCGCGGCCTGCACGACGCCATAGTCGCCGGGCGCGTACTGCATGACCCAGTCGCCGGCCACGCCGCTCAGTCGGTCGCCGCCGGCCGAACGCACAAGCGTGAAAGGCTCGTCCATACGCCTTGCGAGCACGACGACCTGGCGGTTGCGATACGCGCCGGCTTCCCCGTGGGCGAGGGCGTCGCTCGCCGGCAGGTACTTCGCATCGAATCGATCGCGAGATACGACCCAGCGATCGCCGGTCGAACCGGTGATGATCGCGTCGCCAGGCGCATAACGGTTCGGGCCTTCCAGGCTGATCAGCTCGCCGGCAACGGCTGCGAACTCGACGCTCACAGTTTCGTCCTTGACTACGCGCTGGGCGGCAGGGTCGACGCGCAGGTCGAGTTGGGTCAGTTCAATCATGGCGTGAGCAGCGGACCTGCTTCCAGGAATCGGGTTCCAAAGAAGCGACGGCCGGGCGAAACTGCCCGGCCGTCGCGCGGTCCGCAAGGGTACCCTGGATCGGGCCACCGCGCACGCATGGGAGCGTGGCCCGATGGCGGGTGCGCCTTACTCCTTCTTACTGCGCGGCCGGCGTGCTGGCCGCTTCGCCCTCGCTTGGTGCTGCGTCTGCGGACGGCTTCATCTTACCCTTGTGCTTCGGCTTCATCGGCTTGCCCGACGGGCCATGCTCGCTGCCGTGGCGGAAGGTCTGGTCGGCGAGCTTCTTTTGCTCAGGCGAGAGGCTCGTATAGAGCGGCTCGAACGCCGTGACGAGCTTCTGCATGTCTTCGGCGTGCGCCTGCGAGATTTGCGCGTATTGCTTCATGTCGTCGAGCGCGTTACGCGTGCTCTCGCCTTCCATGCGCTGTTTGTAGAGGCCGGCCATGGTCTGGCCGTTGCTGCGCATGACGTCGGCGAATGTCTTCCATTGCGGCTCTTGCTCGGGCGTGATCTTGAGCTGCGTATGCAGCCACGTGATGCGCTCCTCGACACGCTGCTGATGCTGCGCGGCACGCACGTCGGCGCTCGATGCAGCCGAGGCCGCGGCGGCCGGCGCGGCGCTTTGCGCGAATGCGCCGCTCATCGAGAGCGAGGCGGCAAGGATGACGAAAGCTTTCTTCATTGTGACTCCTTGAATCATTTCGTAGCGGGTAGCACGGCCAGAATGCCTGCAGCCGATATTAGTACCACGTTCTCGCTTCACGACGCCCCGGCTGCGACACTTGCTTACAAACGAAACGCGTGGAAATACCCGTCGCGCATGGCTTGCACGCCGTGTCCGCCGCCCGGCGCGCCCAGCCACGCGCGATAATGACGCCGTTCAGACTTCTCAAAGAGACCGCCGCCCGATGAGACCTCCGCGCCTCGATCAACTCGACGACCTCGACCGCAGCCTCGTCGCGCTGCTGCAGGAAAACGCGCGCGAAAGCGTCGCGAACCTCGCGCGGCGCCTGGGTGTCGCGCGCACCACGGTGCTTGCGCGCATCGAGCGCCTGGAGCGCACGCAGGTGATTGCGGGCTACGGCGTGCGCCTCGGCCAGGACGTGCTCGACGCGAGCTTGCAGGCGTGGGTCGGGCTCATCATCGCGCCGCGCCACGGGCCCGATGTGCAAAAGCGCCTCGGCAAGATGCCCGAAGTGCAGTTGCTGTGCGCCGTGAGCGGCGAGTACGACTACGTGGCGTGGCTGCGCGCCGATTCGCCCGACCGCCTCAATGACCTGCTCGACCAGATCGGTGGCATGCCGGGCGTGGAGCGTACGACCACCTCGATCGTGCTCGCGCGCAAAGTCGATCGCGGCTCGGTGACTGGCTGAACTGCGGGCCGATTTACAGGTTGAACTGCAGGCTGGACGACGGGGCATTCTCCATCGAAATTGATCGTTTTCGTCATTTCGACGAAATCAATCGTCATAATGACGAAAATCACGGTCGAAACGCATCGTTTTGCGTCTATGAACCGTTTTTGTCTCTCCCTAGACTGTGTTTGAGCGGGCGCTGCCCATCCCCAAGCATAGAAAACCAAAGGAGATGACACATGAAAGTTGCGATTGCAGGCGCCGGCCTGATCGGCCACACCATTGCCCACATGCTGCGCGAGAGCGGCGACTACGAAGTGGCTGCTTTCGACCGCGATGCGAAGGCGCTCGAACCGCTCGCAGCGCAGGGCATCCCCACCGCGCGTGTCGATTCCGGCGACGCTGCCGCGCTGCGCGGCGCGCTCGAAGGCTACGACGTGCTCATCAACGCGCTGCCGTACTACCTGGCGGTGAACGTCGCATCGGCGGCGAAGGGCGCGGGCGTCCATTACTTCGACCTGACCGAGGACGTGCGCGCGACGCACGCGATCCGCGCCCTGGCCGAGGGCGCAGATCATGTGTTCATGCCGCAATGCGGTCTCGCGCCCGGCTTCATCGGCATTGCGGCGCATGCGCTCGCGAGCCGCTTCACCGAGATCCGCGACGTCAAGATGCGCGTGGGCGCGCTGCCGCAGTTCCCCACCAACGCGCTCAAGTACAACCTCACGTGGAGCGTGGACGGGCTCATCAACGAGTATTGCCAGCCGTGCGAAGCGATCCGCGAAGGCCGCACGCAGTGGGTGCAGCCGCTCGAAGGCCTCGAGCACTTCTCGCTCGACGGCGTGGAATACGAAGCCTTCAATACCTCGGGCGGTTTGGGCACGCTCTGCGAGACGCTTTCGGGCAAAGTCGAGTCGCTCGACTACAAGTCGGTGCGCTATCCGGGTCATCGCGCGCTCATGCAATTCCTGCTCGAAGACCTGCGCCTTTCCAGCGACCGCGATACGCTCAAGTCGATCATGCGGCGCTCGGTCCCCGCCACGGAGCAGGACGTCGTGCTCATCTTCATGACCGTTACCGGCATGCGCGACGGCAAGCTCGTACAGGAAGTGTTCACGCGCAAGATCTTCGCGAAGACGGTGTGCGGCGTGCCCATGAGCGCAATTCAGATCACCACGGCCGGCGCCATGTGCGCGGTGCTCGATTTGTTCCGCGAAAAGCGTCTGCCGCAAGCCGGGTTCGTGCGCCAGGAGCAGGTGTCGCTTCAGCAGTTCCTCGCGAACCGCTTTGGCCAGGTGTACGAAGGCGCCACGCTCGACAGCCGCGCGAAGGTGGCGGCCTGAAGTCTCACGTCGATGCCGTTGCCGATACGATGCGTTGTAACAACGCGTCGTAGTCGGCCGCGGCGGGCGCGGTGTTGTCGAAGAGGAGAAGGTCGTCGCGTTGCGCGCCCGACGGCATGAAACACCGCTGCCGGTATTCGTCCCAGTGAGCGAGCTTGTAGGCGTCGACGGGATGAGCACGCGCGACGATGCGCGCGTGCGCCGTTTCCTCGCTCGTATGCACCCACACCACGGTAAGCCCCACATCCAGACCGATGCCAAGCCAGGCGCGGTCGAACAGCTTGCGTTCGCGCACTTCGCGCGACAGCGGGCCGATCACGAGCGCACTCACGCCAAGTTCGAGGTTTTCGCGGGCGGTGTCGATGAGTCCCCGGTACTCGGGGTCGCGCAAATGCTGCAGGAAGAGCGGGCTGTCGCGATCGTTCGGGTCGTGCGTGAGCGCGCCCATCGCGGCTGCGCTATAGCCGCCGTAGAGCGTGTCCTTGTCCAGCAGGCAGAAGGGCTCGCCAGTCTCGCGGGCGAGCGGGGCGAACAGCTGTTTGGCGAGCGATGTCTTGCCGGCACCGGCGTGGCCGCAGAAGAACACCAGTCTTGTCACGGGCGGCGTGCCTCGCCGCGTGGTGTGTCGGCGTCTCCCGGCGGCGCGCTTTGCGGGCCGGCCTGTTCGGGACCGTGTCCGTTCAGGAATTTGCCGGTAGCGTCGAGCCACATCACGTTGATGATGCCAAAGCCGAGCGCAACGCCGATGCCGAGGATCCACGAGAAGTACCACATGGCCGTTGCCTCCTCTTTGTGCAGGTTGCGCGCGCTGCCGCGCATTCCCCGAAGCATATAACATCGATGATCGATCTGGCGCCCGTACGTATAGATCGATCTGGCGCCCGTACGTATATGATGGGCCCGAACCGAAGCCAGGCCGGATAAAACGAGGGGAAAGCGCCCATGCCGCTCATGCCATCGCGCAGGTCGACTGCGAGCATCGCCGCCGTCGCGGTGGTAATTGCGTTCGCACTCGGCGGCTGCGCCGAGGAGCAGGCGCCACCCATGCCTTTCAAGGCCGTGCCGGCCGAGCGCATCCTGAAGCCGGGCTATACCCAGCCCGGCGAGGGGCTCGTAGCCGTGGACGTGCGCCGCGAGCGCACCCGCAACGTCATCGTCAAATTTCGCGACGCGCCCGTGTACATCGACGGCGAGCCCGTCACCGACCTCATGGACGGCGAGCACGTCACGTTCTACCTCAAACCGGGTGTGCACCGCATTGGCGTGACGACGCAGTTCGATCCCGTGATCGAGCTGCGCTTCCTCGTGGATCCGCGCTACACCAACCGCGCGAGCGTGACATTCGACAAGAATGACCGCATCGGCATCCGCCGCGTCGCTCAGTAGGCCGGGAACCGCACAGCAGTTCGCCGCCACCGCTGCACAGCGGGCACGGGTAGTGCTCTCAGGCGCCAGTTCGGCGCGGCGAGCCGGGCGCAAGCCGCTCGGGAACCTCGTCCAGGCGTCGCGGGTCAACGGAACACCTTACACTTGGCAACCGGTGCAACTCGAAGCGGCGCGGGCGCGACCCGTCGCCCGGAAGAAAAGGAACATGCTAATCAACTGCGTCGCGTATCAAGGCGGCAAGAAACTGGCCGACGTCTCCGTCGAGGCCATCAGCGACTATCTGGCGAAGCCCGAGTGTTTCGTGTGGGTCGCGCTCAAGGATCCCGACGCCGGCGAAATGGCGGCGATGAAGGAGGAGTTCGACCTCCATGCGCTCGCCATCGAAGACGTAATGAACGGCAACCAGCGGCCGAAGATCGAGGAATACGGCGACACGCTCTTTTGCGTGCTCCACACGCTCGAACTCGACGACGACGGCGAAGTCATCACAGGGCAGGTGAACGTATTCGCCGGCCCCAATTTCGTGCTTTCGGTGCGCCACCGGGCGCAGCAGGGCTTCACCGACGTGCGCGCGCGCTGCGAGCGCGAGCCCGAATTGCTGCGCGAAGGCTCGGGCTTCGTGCTCTACGCGCTCATGGACAGCGTGGTCGACCGCTACGCGCCGGTGCTCGAAACGCTCTCTGCCGAAATCGAGGAACTGGAGGACCGCATCTTCGACAAGCACGACCTCGCGGGCTCGCGGGCGATCATCGAAGATCTGTATTCGCTCAAGCGCCGCCTCGTGATCCTCGCGCATCACGTCACACCGTTCGTGGATGCCGTCGGCAAGCTCGTGGGCGGACGCATCCCGCAAATCTGCGTGGGCATGCAAGCGTATTATCGCGACGTGTACGACCACCTCGTGCGCGTGTCCAACATGATCGACGCGCGCCGCGAAATGATCGTCACCGCCGTCCAGGTGAACCTCGGCATGATCTCCCTCGCGGAGAACGAAGTAACCAAGCGGCTCGGCGCGTTCGCTGCGTTATTCGCCGTGCCGACGATGATTGCGGGTATTTATGGTATGAACTTCGAGCATATTCCGGAGCTACATTTCAGGTTCGGCTACCAGATCTGTCTCGGCGCCATGCTCCTGCTCGACATCTTCCTGTTTTTCCTGTTTCGCCGTATCAACTGGCTCTGAGGTGGGGCGGCCGAGTTTCGGGCTGTTGCGCTGCCGCATCGGCACCCGAAGTTGGCACCTCGAGTTGGCGCCTGAGTTGACATCATTCAGCGCCTGCGCCGAGAATGGGCCGGCAGAAAACGTTTGCGCATAACCAGAAAGCAGGGCCCAGCCGGGCCCGACAAACCGGAGACTCCCAGAAATGAACTCCCGCATTCGCCGCCGCATCCTCCTCGCCGCCAGCGCGCTCGCCACAACCGCCGTGACAGGCGCCTTGCCGCTCGCGGCCCGCGCGCAGGCGCCTCACAAGCCGAAGGTCGCGCTCGTCATGAAGTCGCTCGCCAACGAGTTCTTCCTCACCATGGAGACCGGCGCGAAGGACTACCAGAAGCACAACGCCTCCGAGTTCGATCTCATCACCAACGGCATCAAGAACGAGACCGACACCGCTGCGCAAATCCAGATCGTCGAGCAGATGATCGTCTCCAAGGTCGACGCCATCGTGCTCGCGCCCGCCGACTCCAAGGCGCTCGTGCCCGTCGTGAAGAAGGCCGTGGACGCGGGCATCATCGTCGTGAACATCGACAACAAGCTCGACGCCGATGTGCTCAAGTCCAAGGACCTGAACGTCCCGTTCGTAGGCCCCGACAACCGCAAGGGCGCGCGCCTCGTGGGCGACTACCTCGCCAAGCGCCTGAAGTCGGGCGACCCGGTGGGCATTGTCGAGGGTGTTTCCACCACGACCAACGCGCAGCAGCGCACCGCGGGCTTCAAGGACGCGATGGATGCCGTGGGCGCGAAGATCGTCTCGACGCAGTCGGGCGAATGGGAGATCGACAAGGGCAACGCCGTCGCCGCCGCGATACTCAACGAATACCCCGACATCAAGGCGCTCCTGTGCGGCAACGACAACATGGCGATCGGCGCCGTGTCGGCTGTGCGCGCGGCGGGCAAGCAGGGCAAGGTCTACGTGGTCGGCTACGACAACATCGACGCTATCAAGCCGATGCTCAAGGACGGCCGCGTGCTCGCCACCGCCGACCAGTATGCGGCGAAGCAGGCCGTGTTCGGCATCGACACCGCCTTGAAGGCGCTCAAGGAGCACAAGAAGCAGTCGGAGCTGTCGGGCATCGTCGAAACGCCCGTGGTGCTCGTCACGAAGTAAGCGGCGCGACGCCCGCCGTGGCCGGCCGGGCCACCGACCCGCGCCGCCGCGGCGGTATTTGTTCACTTAACTCAATAAACGCTCAAGAATCTCGCCGCGCGGCCGTTATTTGTACCGGGATGGCCGCATGGGCGGCCGTCTTCCGCCGGGTGGGGAATCGCTGCCTGGCGCGCCGTCCGACGCCGCTCTACCGGAGCGCGCCGCGGCGGCGCAGACCCGCAGTATCCGGGCCGCTCCTCACCGGTTGAACCCGGCGGCGCGGCGCGCGACTACAGGATCGTGATGGATGAAAATGTCCCCGACGTAGCGTCACCTGCGCCCGCCGTGCTTACGGTCACGGGCGTGGGGAAGACCTACGAGCAGCCGGTGCTCGCCGACGTCAGCCTCGCGCTGCACGCCGGCGAAGTGCTTGCGCTCACGGGGGAAAACGGCGCGGGCAAGAGCACGCTCTCGAAGATCGTGAGCGGCCTGACGGCACGGAGCGCGGGCAGCATGTCACTGATGGGCCGCCCCTACGCCCCGGCGAGCCGCCGCGAAGCCGAGGCGCTCGGCGTGCGCATGGTCATGCAGGAGCTGAACCTGCTGCCCACGCTGAGTGTCGCGGAGAATCTTTTTCTGGACCGCCTGCCGCAGTCGGGGCCGCTGCGGTTCGGCTGGATCGATCGCAAGCGCCTGCGTGAAAACGCGCGGGCCGCGATGGCGCAGGTCGGGCTCGAGGCGATCGACCCCGACACGCCGGTGGGGGAGCTTGGCATTGGGCATCAGCAGCTCGTGGAGATCGCGCGCAACCTGATCGGGAGCGTCGATGGTGCCGGCGGCCCCGAAGGTCGGAATCGCAGCGACATGCGCGTGCTGATCCTCGACGAGCCCACCGCCATGCTCACGGCTCGCGAGGTCGAGTTGCTGTTCGAGCAGATCGCGCGCCTGAAGGCACGCGGCGTGGCGCTCGTCTACATCTCGCACCGGCTCGAAGAACTCGAGCGCATTGCGCAGCGCGTCGCGGTACTGCGCGACGGCAAGCTCGTGCGCGTGGACGCCATGGCGAACCTCACGCCCGAGCGTATCGTCGCGCTGATGGTGGGGCGCGAGCTTGGCGAGCGCATCGATCTAGGGCAGCGGCGTATCGCTGCGACGCTTTTGAAGGTGGAAGGACTCACGCGCGCGAAGGCCGTGCGCGACGTGTCGTTCGAGGTGCGCGCGGGCGAGATTTTCGGTGTTTCGGGGCTGATCGGCGCAGGCAGGACGGAGCTGATGCGGCTCATCTACGGCGCAGACCGCATGGAGCGCGGCACGGTGGCGCTGGCGCCCACGCCGGGCGCGGCGCCGGAGCCAGTGCAGATCGGCTCGCCCGCCGACGCGGTACGCCTTGGCATCGCGCTCATCACCGAAGACCGCAAGGGCGAAGGGCTGCTGTTGCCGCAGCCGCTCGCCGCGAACGTAACGCTTGGCAACGTGGGCGCGGTGTCGCGCTACGGCGTCGTGGACGTGGCGCGCGAGAACACGCTCGCGCGCACGCAGATCGACGCACTGCACATCCGCACGTCCGGGCCCGCACAGCCGGTGGGCGAGCTTTCGGGCGGCAACCAGCAGAAGGTCGTGATCGGCCGCTGGCTCGCGCGCGACATCACGCAGCCAATGCGCGTCGTGCTGTTCGACGAGCCCACGCGCGGGATCGACGTCGGCGCGAAGTTCGACATCTACGCGCTGATGGGCGCACTCGCGCGCGAAGGCCGGGCGCTCGTGGTGGTGTCGAGCGACTTGCGAGAGCTGATGCTGATCTGCGACCGCATCGGCGTGATGTCGGCGGGGAAGATGACGGCGATCTACGGTCGCGATGAATGGAGCCAGGACAAGCTGCTGGCCGCCGCGTTCGCGGGACTGCGCGCCGAGGATGCGCTCGTTGCCGACGCGGCCGATCTGCCCGATGTGGGTGATGTGCCGGCACACGTAACAACGCGCAAGTTGCAGGAACGAAACGACGACCCACGAGGGAGCGCTTCATGACGAACGACCCGTTGCGCGGGCAACCGTCGCCCCAGGGTGACGAAAATGTTGGGCGAACCAGTTCGGCCAAAATCGTGCCGACCGCTGCGCCAGAGTCGGCGCCGCATGGGGTGCCGGCGAGCGGCAAACCCGTGGGTACGCGCTTTGGCTTGTCGAACTACCTGGGCCTCGCGCTCGCGCTGATCGCGATGATCGTGTTGTTCTCGCTGCTGAGTTCGCACTTCCTCACGTACGATACGTTCAGCACGATCGCGAACCAGATTCCCGATCTCGTGGTGATGGCCGTGGGCATGACCTTCGTGCTGATCATCGCGGGCATCGACCTGTCGGTGGGTTCGGTGCTCGCGCTCGGTGCTTCGGTGGTGAGCGTGGCGGCGCTCAAGTGGGGTTGGGGCGCGCTGCCGGCGGCGCTGCTCGGTCTTATCGCCGCGGCGGCCACGGGCACGCTCACGGGCGCGGTGACGGTGGGTTGGCGCATCCCGTCGTTCATCGTCTCGCTCGGCGTGCTCGAGGCGGCGCGCGGGCTTGCGTACCAGATGACGAATTCGCGCACCGCGTATATCGGCGACGCGTTCGACTTTCTCTCGAACCCGATCGCATTCGGCATTTCGCCGGCGTTCCTGGTCGCCGTGGCAGTGATGGTGATCGCACAGCTGACGCTTACGCGCACGGTATTCGGACGCTATCTGATTGGTATCGGTACCAACGAGGAGGCGGTGCGGTTGGCGGGCGTCGATCCGCGGCCGTACAAGGTAATCGTGTTCGCGCTGATGGGCGCGCTTTCGGGGCTCGCGGCGCTCTTTCAGATCTCGCGCCTCGAAGCCGCCGATCCGAACGCGGGTGTCGGGCTGGAACTGCAGGTGATCGCGGCCGTGGTGATCGGCGGCACGAGCCTGATGGGCGGGCGCGGCTCGGTCATCAGCACGTTCTTCGGCGTGCTGATCATCTCGGTGCTGGCCGCGGGGCTCGCGCAGATCGGCGCGAACGAGCCCACCAAACGCATTATCACCGGCGCGGTGATCGTCGTGGCGGTCGTGCTCGACACGTACCGCAGCAGGCGAAGTCGTAGAGGCAACAGGACATAACAAATTTTTCGAGGGCGCGGTCCGCAACGCAGCGCGGGCCGGCGGAAATGACCGGGGAAGCGACGCCAGACCATACCAACAACGGGCGCGCAGAGAGCCGGCAGCAACAGGCAGCAAAAAAGCAGGAGCAACATAAATATGGCGACGATCAAAGATGTGGCCGCCGTGGCGGGGGTGTCTTTCACGACGGTGTCGCATGTGGTGAACAATTCGCGTCCGGTGTCGGCGGATGTGCGGGCCAAGGTCGAGCGTGCTATCCGCGACCTGAACTACGTGCCGTCGGCGGTGGCGCGCTCGCTCAAGGCGCGCGCCACGGCGACCGTGGGGCTGCTCGTGCCGAACGGCACGAACCCGTATTTCGCGGAGCTTGCGCGCGGCGTCGAGGACGCCTGCGCGCGCAAGGGCTACTGCGTGATCTTCTGCAACTCCGACGACGACCCGGCCAAGCAGCGCAGCTATCTGCGCGTGCTGCAGGAAAAGCGCATCGACGGCCTCATCGTCGCCTCGGCCGGTGACGACGCCGTGCTGGCTTCGACGCTCGCCGACACCCGCGAGCCGATCGTCGTCATCGACCGCAACATCGAAGGGCTCGACGCCGATCTCGTGCAGATCGACCACGAGCGCGGCGCGTGGCTCGCCACGCGGCATTTGCTCGAGCTCGGCCACTCGCGCATCGGCTGCATCACCGGGCCGGTCACGACCGCGGTGAGCGCGATGCGCATGCACGGCTTCCTGCGCGCCATGTCGGAGCGCGGCGTAGAGATCGCGCCGGGTGCGATCGTCGAAAGCGACTTTTCCGGTGCGGGCGGCTACCGCGCGGCGGCGCAACTGTTCGACAGCGTGCGGCCGACAGCGATCTTCGCCGGCAACGACATGATGGGCATCGGCGCCTTGCGCGCGGCCGCCGAGCGCGGGTTGCGCGTACCCGGCGACTGTTCGATCATCGGCTTCGACGATATCGAGCTTGGCAACTTCACGTGGCCGGCGCTCTCGACCGTCGGGCAACCGGCGCGCGCGCTCGGCGACATGGCGGCGCTCACGCTGATCGAGCGCATCGCGAACACGCGCGAGGAAGGCGCGAAGGCGAGGCGCCGTGTGATGCCGCCTACGCTCTTTGCCCGCGAATCGACGGGGCCCTTGGGCGGCGCGGAGGAATACACGCCGCTCGCGGCCTGAGGCAGGACAGCCGCATCTGAGACGCGCAAGCCACCATCAAGGAGGCATCGTGACGACTGACGCAGCAAAGCCGACCGACGCGCGCGCTCGCGTGGCCGTGGTCGGCAGCCTGAATATGGATCTCGTCGCGCGTGCGCCGCGCCTGCCTGCTCCCGGCGAGACGCTTGCGGGTAGTGCGTTTGCGCAGGTGCCGGGTGGCAAGGGCGGGAATCAGGCGGTGGCCGCGGCGCGCCTGGGTGCGCAGGTGGCCATGGTCGGCCGGGTAGGCGCCGACAGCAACGGTGAAACATTGCGCGCGGGATTGGTGACAGAGGGGATCGACTGCAACGCGCTCGAAACGTCGGCGGCCGCGCCGACCGGCGTGGCGCTGATCATCGTCGACGACGCGAGCCAGAACGCCATCGTCATCGTGGCGGGCAGCAACGGCGAAGTCACGCCAGAGACGATCGCGCGTCACGAGGCCGTGCTCGCGCAGGCCGACGTTGTGGTTTGCCAGCTCGAAACACCCACGGACGCCGTGGCGGCCGCGCTCACGGCCGCACGGCGCCTGCGCAAGATCACCATCCTCAATCCCGCGCCTGCTACGGGGCCGCTGCCCGCGCAGTGGCTGGCGCTCATCGACTACCTCGTGCCGAACGAGCTGGAGGCGGCGACACTCACCGGCTTGCCCGCGAGCACGCCCGAAGAGGCCGCGCGCGCGGCGTTGGCGCTGCGCGAGGCGGGCGCGCGCAACGTGCTGGTGACGCTCGGTGCGCAGGGCGTATGCGCGCTGCTAGACGGCGCCGCGCCAGCCCATCTGCCCGCGCCGCGCGTGAATGCCGTGGACACGACGGCGGCCGGCGACACCTTCATCGGCGCATTGGCCGCGCGCCTTGCCGCCGGCGCGCCTGCGCTCGAAGCCATTGCGTTCGCGCTGCACGCGGCGTCGGTTTCCGTCACGCGCGCGGGCGCGCAACCTTCCATTCCGACGCTCGCCGAACTCGCGGGCTGAGCGCATTTGCACGTCTTGCGGACATAGCCGGCCGAAGCGCCGGTTATTCGTCCTGCTCATGGATGATTTCGGTCAATACTTCATACCATATACAAATTTCAAGACCATGAAAGCCCGTGCCGTAAACGCGTATTAGAGCGGCAACTCTATGTCGGGCGCTGGGCCCGACCACACTACAAGCGTTGGGGGAGTCATGGGCAAGGGCATCAGTATCAAGGCGCGCATCGGCATCACAATGGGCTTTCTGGCGACGCTGATTGTCGCGATCAGTGCGGTCGGGTTGCTCGGTCTCACGCGTTCGAACGACGCGTATCGCGAGACCTTCACCGACCAGATGCCCAGTTCGCACGCGGTCAACCTGGCTGAGATCTATGCGGCGCGCGAGCGTCTCGCGCTCGACCGGGCCGCCTTCGAACTAGGTACGCCCGACGCGGCCGCGACGATCGAGCGTGCGCACATGTTGCGCGGCGTCTCGGACGACTTCTGGAAGAAGTACATGGCCTTGTCGCATGACGACCAGGAAGCGCGCCTCGCTCAGGACGTCGCTGCCCGGCGCGACGCCCTGCACCAGATTGCGGATCAGTTCTCGACAACCGTTCAGTCGGGCGACCAGGCGAAGGTCACGGCGGGCGCCAAAGCGCTCAAGGAAGCCTACGACGAGCTCTCGAAGGCCGACGCCGTGCTCGACAAGTTCCAGATGACGCAAGCGCAGCAGGGCTTCGACGACGCGCAGGCCGCGTTCTCGCAACTGCGCATCGCGTGCGTCGCGGCGCTGCTGGTGGGCATCGGCGCTGCTGCGTATTCGTTCTTCTCGCTGCGCCGCGCCATCGCCGAGCCGCTCGGCGAGGCGCTCGGCGCCTTCCATGCGATCGCCGCGGGCGATCTGCGCCGGCCCGTGGTCGTGCGCCGCAACGACGAGATGGGCGAACTCCTTGGCGGTGTCGCGCAGATGCAGCGCAGCCTCACCGAAACGGTGCGCTCGGTACGCTCGGGCACCGAATCGATCGCTACGGCCACGCGCGAGATTGCCGCGGGAAATCTCGACCTCTCGTCGCGCACCGAAGAGCAGGCCTCGGCGCTCCAGGAGACGGCCTCGAGTATGGAACAGCTCACGGGCACCGTGAAGCAGAACGCCGACAACGCTCGCCAGGCCAGCGCGCTTGCCGCGAACGCCTCGGAAATCGCCAACAAGGGCAGCTCGGTCGTCAATCAGGTGGTCGGCACGATGGGCGACATCAACGACAGTTCCGCGAAGATCGCCGACATCATCACGATCATCGAGGGGATCGCGTTCCAGACCAACATCCTCGCGCTCAATGCGGCCGTCGAAGCGGCGCGCGCGGGCGAGGAGGGGCGCGGCTTCGCCGTGGTGGCGGGCGAGGTGCGCAGCCTGGCGCAGCGCTCGTCGGCGGCGGCCAAGGAGATCAAGGGGCTCATCGATACCTCGGTCGAGCGCGTGCAGGCGGGGTCGGCGCTCGTCGACGAGGCAGGGCGCACGATGACAGAGATCATCGCCGCGGTGCAGCGCGTGACCGACATCATGGGTGAGATCGCGGCGGCCTCGCAGGAGCAGTCGGGCGGCATCGACCAGGTCGCGCGCGCGGTCACGCAGATGGACGAGGTGACCCAGCAGAACGCGGCGCTCGTCGAGGAGGCGGCGGCCGCGGCGCAGTCGCTCGAGGACCAGGCGGGACGCCTGCGCGAGGCTGTCGCGGTGTTCAGCCTCGACGACGCAGCGCTCGGGGCGGCGCCGGCGCAGACGGCGCGGGCAGCCGCCAGGGCGGCTTCTGTCTCCCGTCCTGTTTCGCGCCCGGCATCGGCCGCAGGGGCTTCTGCCGCCGCGGCAAAGCGCGCGCCGCGTAGCACTCCCGCTGCCGCCCCGAGCGCACCCGTGAGCGCGGTGGCGTCGGGCACGGGTTCGAACGGCGACTGGCAGACCTTCTAACGCTGTTCTTATCAGGAACGCGGGCCGTCCCCGCGCTTGAGAGCCAGCCGCTGCGTCGCAGCGGCTTTTTTTTCGCCTTTGACCCCGATGTGCGGCCCCGCCGTGCGCCACGTGCGCGCCGTTACGGTACATTGTCAGCCGTGTCATCTGCGCGGCCAGGTCGGCGCGCTACACTGCGGCGCCCAGCGGTGTCCATGAGCGGCATCGCGTTACGCTGGACGGTTCAACCCGCGCACAGGCACGCGCGCGGACCGCACGGGGTGGCGCCGCAAGGCAAGGTACCCGCGCCGCAGGGCAAGGGAGGGCGCACAGCGCCAGGCAGGACGGATTGCGCCGGCATCGAGCGCCGGAGCCGCATGACAGCACAAACAAGGAACCACACATGACGCATGACGATCTCGCGAAACGCCTCGTAAATGCGCGCCGGCATCATCATCTGATCGACACCCTGGAGCCCGAGCGCGTGCCGCCGGACGCGGCTACGGCCTACGCGATCCAGCAGGCGGTGCTCGCCGGGCTCGAAACGACGACAGGCGGCTGGAAGGTGGGCGCGCGCGCGCCGGGCGGCCCCGCTTCCGGCGCGCCGATCCCGGCGCCGCTCGTGCACGCCTCGCCGGCGCGCTTCGAGCGTCGGCACTTCTTCCGCGTGCTCGTGGAGCTGGAGATCGCGTTTCGTTTTTCGGAACCGATCGTCCCGCGCGCCGAAGCCTATGCGCGTGACGAGGTGCTTGCACGCGTGGGCCAGATTCTCCCGGCCATCGAGATCGTCGATAGCCGTTTCGCGCAGTGGCCCAACGTTGCGCCGCTCGCCCAGCTCGCCGATGCGCAGAACAATGGCGCACTCGTGACCGGCCACGCGCTACCGTACTCCTCGCTTGCCCGCGTGCTCGATTTCGTCGCCCCCGAGCTCGAACTGACGTTCGACGGCGCGTCGCTCGTGCCGGAGGCGCCAGGAAACCCCGCTGGTGATCCGCGCGAACTGCTCGTCTGGTTTGTCAATCATTGCGCCGCAATGGGCATCACGATCGAGCCCGAATGGACCATTACGACCGGTACCTATGTTGGTGCGCACCGCATCGATACAGCGGGCCTCCTGCACGGCCACATCGACGGTTTAGGGGAGGTCGAAGTCGAGTTTGTCTAGGCCACGCAGATGCGCGCGATGTAACAATCGCACCTGTCACATTTACTCCAACGAACAGCCGCCGCGCGCATTGCGCAGCGGCTTTATTTTTTTGTGCGCATTGCGCGTCTCATGGGTGTAAACCTGGCAACCTGTCACGCGCGTCATATTCATCGCACGTGTGCGCGTCGTTCGATTGCAGCGGAAAGCCACTACTGACAACAGGGCCTGTCAACGCTGGCTCGCATACGCGCGAGAATGCGCGGCAGGTCACCGACGCTGGCGAAATCGACGCGTAAAACGGGAAAAAATCGCATTGACGCGTGCTCACAACAACTGCGTGGCAGTGCGCAATACGAGCGCGCCATGTGGGCGCGCGAACAAATCGTAACGAGTGGGTGTGCACCGGCGCTGCACTGGTGCGTTTGATGAAGAGGCGCTGCGTATGCCGCAGTGCCGGACAGGCCGGACGACAAGACGAAAACCGGTCGAAGATCAGGTAAATGAATTATTGCTGCGACTGCTCGGCCCGAGGGATTTGGGCAACATGCGGGCACAGCGTTTGAGAGGGAGCGTGACCCCGGTCTGAAATTTGCACCAGTGGGGAAGATCATTGTAAGTCGTTGTCTGGCGGCGTCCAAGCGCTCAAAAATGCTTAGCTTTGAAGGACACATCAGGCGCGATTTAACGGTGCGAAAAATTTCAAAAGGGTTTAGGATGAATTTGAGCGATGTCGTTTCCGAATAGCGCGCCGCGCACGACATCGGTCGCAGATCTCGGCGAGGAGGTAGCATGGATATCTACAGCAGCTTCGCGACCCGCTTCGAAAAAACGCGAGAGGAGGAGTTCTCGCTCGAGGAGTATCTCGCGCTCTGCAAGGAAGATCCCAATGCGTACGCCACGGCTGGCGAACGTATGCTGACGGCAATCGGCGAACCCGAACAGATCGACACCCGCAACGATCCGCGTCTGTCGCGCATCTTTGCGAACAAGGTCATCAAGGTGTATCCCGCATTCCGCGAGTTCTATGGCATGGAAGACGTGATCGAGCAGGTCGTCGCGTACTTCCGCCATGCGGCGCAAGGACTCGAAGAGAAGAAGCAGATTCTCTATCTGCTCGGTCCGGTGGGCGGCGGCAAGTCCTCCATCGCCGAGCGTCTGAAGCAGCTCATGGAGCGCGTGCCGTTCTACTCGATCAAGGGCTCGCCCGTGAACGAATCTCCGCTAGGGCTTTTCGACTACGACGAAGACGGTCCAATACTCGAAGAGCAATACGGCATACCTCGCCGTTACCTGAGGAGTATTTTGAGCCCATGGGCGGTGAAGCGCCTGCACGAATATAACGGTGACATCCGCAAGTTCCGCGTGGT
The DNA here is from genome assembly GCF_904848665.1 of Paraburkholderia hiiakae. Lineage (GTDB taxonomy): Bacteria > Pseudomonadota > Gammaproteobacteria > Burkholderiales > Burkholderiaceae > Paraburkholderia > Paraburkholderia hiiakae. The sequence goes on along the minus strand of NZ_CAJHCQ010000008.1, from coordinate 35,746 downwards.
GCGCCGCTTTCCCTCCATCCTGCGCCAGATCGGCATTGCGAAGACCGAGCCTGGTGACGAGAACAATCAGGACATCTCGTCGCTCGTCGGCAAGGTGGACATCCGCAAGCTCGAGCAATACGCACAGGACGATGCAGACGCGTACAGCTACTCCGGTGGCCTGTGTCTCGCGAATCAGGGCTTGCTCGAATTCGTCGAAATGTTCAAGGCGCCGATCAAGGTGCTGCACCCGCTGCTCACGGCCACACAGGAAGGCAACTTCAAGGGAACCGAAGGATTCGGCGCGATACCGTTCAACGGCATCATCCTCGCGCACTCGAACGAGTCGGAGTGGAAGGCATTCCGCAACAACCGCAACAACGAGGCGCTGCTCGATCGTATCTTCGTGGTGAAGGTGCCGTATTGCCTGCGCTACTCGGAAGAGATGAAGATCTACGAGAAGCTCCTGCGCAATTCGTCGCTGGCCGAGGCCGTGTGCGCGCCGGGCACGCTCAAGATGATGGCGCAAATGTCGGTGCTCACGCGCTTGCAGGAGCCGGAGAACTCCAGCCTCTTCTCGAAGATGCAGGTGTACGACGGCGAAAACCTCAAGGACACCGATCCAAAAGCAAAGTCGTACCAGGAGTACCGCGATTTCGCGGGCGTCGACGAAGGCATGAACGGGGTCTCCACGCGCTTCGCGTTCAAGATCCTCTCGCGCGTGTTCAACTTCGACTCGACCGAAGTGGCTGCGAATCCGGTGCACCTCATGTACGTGCTCGAACAGCAGATCGAGCGCGAGCAGTTCCCGCCGGAAACCGAGCAGAAGTACCTGTCGTTCGTGAAGGACGTGCTGGCCTCGCGTTACGCGGAGTTCATCGGCAAGGAGATTCAGACCGCTTACCTCGAGTCGTATTCTGAATACGGGCAGAACATCTTCGACCGCTATGTCACGTACGCCGACTTCTGGATTCAGGATCAGGAGTTCCGCGATCACGACACGGGAGAGAGCTTCGACCGCTCGGCATTGAACGCCGAGCTCGAGAAGATCGAGAAGCCCGCGGGTATCAGCAACCCGAAGGACTTCCGCAACGAGATCGTGAACTTCGTGCTGCGTGCGCGCGCAGCCAATGCCGGCAAGAACCCGGCGTGGATCAGCTACGAAAAGCTGCGCGTGGTGATCGAAAAGAAAATGTTTTCGAACACGGAAGAACTTTTGCCGGTCATCTCGTTCAATGCGAAAGGATCGGCGGAAGAGCAGCGCAAGCACGAGGACTTCGTCAACCGCATGGTGGCGAAGGGCTATACGCCGAAGCAGGTCCGGTTGCTCTGCGACTGGTATCTGCGGGTGCGCAAGTCGTCGTGAACGAGGAGGCTTTACCGTCCGAGCGCGTCGCCGCGGTTTTGCGGCGGCGCAAAAGGATCCCCGGCGGGGCGCAGGCGGCGTGGCCATGAGCGGGTGAACGCGGCACGCACGGTGGCAGACGCGGCAATGAACACTGCGCACCTCGCCCATTCGCAACTGGAGCGGGAGACTGGATGTGCTTCATCAAATCATCGACCGCAGGCTAGCCGGAAAGAACAAGAGCATTGCTAACCGCGAGCGCTTTTTGCGCCGCGTGAAGAACTATATTCGTCACGCCGTTTCGGAAGCGGTGCGTGACCGCAGCATCAAGGACATACAAAGTAACCAGAGCATCACCATTCCGCGCAAAGACATTGCGGAGCCGTCGTTCCGGCACGGCCCCGGCGGCAAGCGCGAAATGGTTCACCCTGGCAACGAGGACTACATTCGCGGCGACCGCATTCCACGGCCACAGGGCGGTGGGGGCGGTGGCGGCAGCCAGGCGAGCAACGAGGGCGAAGGTCAGGACGACTTCGTGTTCGAACTCTCGCGCGAAGAATTCATGCAGTACTTCTTCGACGACCTCGAACTGCCTCGCCTCGTCAAAACCCATCTCATGGCCGTGCCCACGTGGAAAAGCATCCGCGCAGGCTGGGCTGCCGAGGGCACGCCGAACAATATCGACGTCGTACGGTCGCTGCGCAGTGCGCTCGGCCGGCGCATCGCGCTCGGTGCGCCGCTCGTCAACGAACTGCACGAACTCGAAGAGCAACTCGAAGCGCTCAAGGCCGACCCGGCCGACCGGCGCGAAGAAATCGCCGTGCTCGAAGAGCAGATTCACCACCTGCGCGGGCGCATCTGGCGCATTCCGTTCATCGACCCGTTCGATCTGCGTTACGTGAATCGCGTGAAGCAGCCGCAACCGTCGAGCCAGGCCGTGATGTTCTGCCTCATGGACGTGTCGGGCTCGATGGACGAGCAGCGCAAGGACTTGTCCAAGCGCTTCTTCATCCTGCTGTACCTGTTCCTCAAGCGCAATTACGAAAAAATCGAGGTGGTCTTCATTCGCCACCACACGCGCGCCGAAGAAGTGGACGAGGACACCTTCTTTCATTCCACAGAAAGCGGCGGCACGGTTGTCTCGAGCGCGCTGGAGTTGATGAAAAAAGTGATCGAGGACCGTTATTCGCCAAGCGACTGGAACATCTATGGCGCGCAGGCTTCGGACGGCGACAATTGGACTGACGATTCACCCAAATGCCGCAAGATTCTTGCAGATGACATACTGACTCAGGTGCGCTATTTTGCGTATATTCAGGTGACGCCGGAGGAACAGAACCTCTGGCTTGAATACGCGCAGCTCGCCCTCACCGAACCGCATCTGGCGATGAAAAAAGTCGACACCGCGGCGGACATCTACCCGGTGTTCCGGGAGCTTTTCGAAAAGCAGGTGGAACACTCATGACGACACGCCACCTGCACAATGAGGCGCGCGGCTACCAGCCGGAGCGCCGGAAGACGAGCGGCCACGAAAAAGGGCATCATGGCGAACACGGTGACGAGCGCAAGCCCGGTCATCGCGAAGACGCCGAAGCGCCCGGACATGCCGCCGGGGCTGCTCGCCACAAGGAGCATGGGCTCGCCCAGCAAAGGGAAGTGCAAATGAACGTAGCCGACAAACGGCCGTTGCCGTGCCCCTCCGACTGGACCTTCGAACTCATCGAGGAGTACGACACACATATCTCGCATGTTGCAGAGCAATACGAACTGGACGTCTACCCAATCCAGCTCGAATTGATCAGCGCCGAGCAGATGATGGACGCCTATGCGTCCGTCGGGATGCCGGTGAACTATCGCCACTGGTCGTTCGGCAAGCATTTTCTCTCCACCGAAAAGAGCTATCGCCGCGGCCAGATGGGTCTCGCGTACGAGATCGTCATCAACTCCAATCCCTGCATTGCGTATCTCATGGAAGAGAACACCATGACGATGCAGGCGCTCGTGATCGCGCACGCCGCGTATGGGCACAACTCGTTCTTCAAGGGCAACTATCTGTTCCGGTTGTGGACGGATGCGCACGCCATCATCGACTACCTCGTCTACGCGAAGAATTACATCGCCGAATGCGAGGAGCGTTTTGGTCTGGACCGCGTGGAAGAGTTGCTCGACTCGTGCCACGCGCTCATGAATTACGGGGTGGATCGCTACAAACGGCCACAAAAGCTTTCTCTCGAACGCGAGGCTGCCCTGCGCCGGGAACGCGAAGCTTATCTGCAGTCCCAGGTCAATGAGCTGTGGCGCACGCTGCCCAAGCAGCAAATGCCCGTGGCCGAGGAAATCGACGAGCGCTTTCCGCCGGAGCCGCAGGAAAACCTGCTGTACTTCGCCGAAAAGAACTCGCCGCTGCTCGAACCGTGGGAGCGGGAAGTCATCCGCATCGTGCGCAAGATCGGGCAGTACTTCTACCCGCAGCGGCAAACCCAGGTCATGAACGAAGGCTGGGCCACGTTCTGGCATTACACGCTGCTCAACACGCTCTATACGCAGGGCAAGCTCGAAGACGGCTTCATGATGGAGTTCCTGCATTCGCATAGCAATGTGATCTATCAGCCGCCGGTGACGAAGCCGTATTACAGCGGCATCAATCCGTATGCGCTCGGGTTTTCGATGATGAGCGACATTCGCCGCATCTGCGAGAACCCCACGGAGGAGGACCGCAAGTGGTTCCCCGAACTGGCAGGCAGTCCATGGCTCAAGGCGCTGCACTATGCGATGCGCAACTTCAAGGACGAGAGTTTTATCGCGCAATATCTGTCGCCGCATCTGATCCGCGAAATGCGGCTCTTTTCCGTGCTCGACGACGACATGCGCGATGCGCTCGAAGTCTCGGCCATCCACGACGATAGCGGCTACCAGTACGTGCGCCAGGCGCTTTCGCGGCAGTACGACATGCATCACCGCGAGCCGAATATCCAGGTGTGGTCGGTCAACACGCGCGGCGATCGCAGCCTCACGCTGCGTCATTTCATGAGCGATAACCGTCATCTTTCGGGCGACACCGAAGAAGTGCTGCGCCACATGGCGCGCCTCTGGCAGTTCGACGTGTTCCTCGAAAGTGTGGACGAGAACGGCACGGTCCGAAAACGCCACGAATGCCGTTATATGCCGCCGCCGATTCGGGTATAGCCATCTCGCTGCGTCACGCGCTTGGGCGTATAAGTCATGAGGCCAGCCTGCGGGCTGGCCTCTTTCATTGATGTGCGTGCAACGACGTTGCAATCGAACACGTACTGGAACGCCCACGCGCGCTAACATACTGCGCCAGTGAACCCGCAGCAAAAAAACACCGCACGTAGAGGCGGATTTCGAAAGGAAGGCGTAATGGCGTTTGAACTGTTTCGCGGCGTGCGGCCGCTCTCTCGCGCGTCTGCATTGCGCGACGCGCTCGCCGGTGTGCAACTTGCCTCGATGAACGTGCCGCAACTGCTTGGCTACGCGCGCATCGCGGGCATGCCTGCCGTAACCGGTTTGTACACGGGCTTTCTGCCGCTCGTTGCGTTCGCGCTCTTTGGCGCGTCGCGTCACCTCGTGGTCGCCGCCGATTCCGCCACGGCCACCATTTTCGCGAGCCGCCTCACGACCATGGCTGCGCCCGCGAGCGCCGAATATGTCGCGCTCGCGGGCATGACCGCCTTGCTCACGGCCGTGATGTTGTTGATCGCACGCGTGTTTCGTCTCGGCTTTCTAGCGGACTTTTTGTCTCGCACCGTGCTCGCAGGTTTTCTCACGGGCGTGGGCGTGCAAGTGGGTGTGGCGATGCTCGGCGACATGCTGGGCATCACCGTGAATTCGCGCCGCACGGTCCTGCAGATCAAGCAGATCGCCACGCATTTGTCCGCTATCCACTGGCCGACGCTCGCCATCGCAGTGGCCGTCGTGGCCGCCATTCTGATCTTCAAGAAGGTGCGGCCGCGCTGGCCCGTACCGCTCGTCGCCGTGGCGGGGAGCATCGCCGCGAGCGCCGCGTTGAACTTCGCAGGCCATGGGATTTCGGTGATCGGCCCGGTGGAAGGCGGATTGCCGCGCGTGAGCTTCCCTGCGGTGGACTGGTTCCAGATGATCGACCTGCTGCAGGTGGCGGCTTCGTGCTTCGTCATCATCGTCGCGCAAAGCGCCGCCACGAGCCGCGCGTTTGCCGAGCGCTACGCAGAGCGCACCGACGAGGACGCCAATCTCCTCGGTCTCGCGGCGGCCAATGCGGCGGCTTCACTGAGCGGCGCTTTCGTCGTGAACGGCAGCCTCACGCAGACAGCGATGGCCGATCAGGCCGGCGCGCGCAGCCAGTTCGCGCAACTCGTGTTCGCAGGCGTCGTGCTCGTCGTGTTGCTGTTCTTCAGCCGCCTGCTGCAGTACCTGCCGCACTGCGTGCTGGCCGCGATCGTCTTCACGATTGCCGTGGGGCTCGTGAACATTCGCCAACTGATCGATATTCGCCGCGAAAGTCCGGGCGAATTCCGGCTTGCAGTGATCACGGCGCTCGCCGTTGTCGTGATCGGCGTGGAAAACGGCATCCTCCTCGCGATCGGCCTGTCATTGCTGCGCCACGTGCGCCATAGCTACCGGCCGCACACCATGGTGCTCGTGCCGAACGAGGAGGGGCACTGGCTGCCCGAGCCCGCGCAAGCCGGCCAGCTTACGGCGCCTGGGTTGATCGTCTATCGCTTCGGTGCGGACCTGTTCTATGCGAACGACCACCTGTTCGTCGACGAACTGCGCGCGCTGATCGATCGGGCGCCGGCGCCGGTAGATTGCGTGGTCGTGGATGCGGGTGCAATCACCGATCTCGATTATTCCGCGGGCCGCGCCGTGATCGATCTTTGCTCGGCGCTCGCGGAGCGCGGCGTGAAGGTCATGTTCGGGCGTGTGAACCGCTACTTGCTTTCGGACATGGATCGGCACGGCATCACCCCTGTGCTGGGACGTGCGAACATTTTCCCGACGCTGCACGAGGCACTCGCGGCGGTGCGTCCCGATCTGGAGTCGCGCTCGAATGTATGACGCCAGTGTAGCCATGCTACAAGCCAAAAAGCCCTGTAGTGCGGAAAACATGTGAAACAACTACATACAAACGTCCAGAGAAACCCCGATTGCCCGTTGGAATTGGCCGCTGCTATTGTGCGCTTCAAGCGCTGTGGAAGCGCTTCCACTCCAACCCGATCCGGCTGCCCAGAACGCATACGCCGGTGATTCCCGCGCAGGAGATTTCGTGAATCAGGACACCGCATTGCCGCATTCCGCCGCCGCAGTTGCCGACGATCCGTTCACTCCGCCCGCCAGCTCCGCACTGTGGCGCAGCGACTTCCTTCTTGGCGCGGCCACGGCTTCGTATCAGATCGAAGGCGCGATCCACGAAGACGGCCGCTTGCCGTCGATCTGGGACACCTTCAGCGCCACGCCGGGCAAGGTGCTCGCGGGCGACACGGGTGCCGTGGCCTGCGATCACTATCACCGCTGGGAGGCCGATCTCGACCTGCTCGAAAGTCTCAACTTCGAGGCGTATCGCTTTTCGATTGCATGGCCGCGCGTGATGGACGAGGCGGGGCGCCCCAATGCCAAGGGCATCGCGTTCTACAAGCGTTTGCTGGAGCGCCTGAAGCAGAAGGGCGTGCGCACGTTCGCCACGCTCTACCACTGGGACCTGCCGCAGCATCTGGAGGATCGCGGCGGCTGGCTCAACCGCGACACCGCTTACCGTTTCGCTGATTACGCGGATCTCATGAGCCGCGAACTATCCGGCCTCGTCGACGCATGGATGACGCTCAACGAGCCCTGGTGCTCGGCGTACCTCGGCTACGGCAACGGCCATCACGCGCCGGGCCTCGCGAACGGCCGCTACGCCACGCAGGCCATGCATCATCTGCTGCTCGGCCATGGCCTCGCCACTAACGTGCTGCGCGCGAACGATCCGGCCTCGACCAAGGGGATCGTCGCGAACGTGGGGCGCGGCACGGCCGATTCCTCGTCGCCGGAAGATGTGCGCGCCGCGCGCCGCTTCGAAGTGCAGCACAACGCGTGGATTCTCGATCCGCTGCTCAAGGGCGCGTATCCAGAGGAGCTGTTCGAGTTGTGGCCGGGCACCGAGCCGCTCGTGCTGGAAGGCGACATGAAGACCATCTCGGCGCCGCTCGATTTCCTCGGCATCAACTACTACTTCCGCACCAACGTGAAGAGCGATGGCGCGCACGGCTTCGTCGAAGTGCCGCTGAAGGACGTCGAGCGCACGCAGATGGGGTGGGAGGTTCACCCCGACGGTCTGCGCGACCTGCTGATTGGTTTCGGGCGCAACTATGAGAACCTGCCGCCCATCTATATCACCGAGAACGGCATGGCCTCGGACGACCGCGTGAGCGACGGCGAGGTGAACGACACGCAGCGTATCTCGTTCCTCAAGCGCCACCTGGCCGCCGTGGACGCCGCGATCAAGGCCGGCGTGGACGTGCGCGGCTATTTCGTGTGGTCGCTGCTCGACAACTTCGAATGGGCGTTCGGCTATGAGCGGCGCTTTGGCGTCGTGCATGTCGATTACGACACGCAGGTTCGCACGCCCAAGCGCAGTGCGGAACTCATCGCGCATTTCATCGCGCAGCGGCGCGCGCTCGATGGTGCTTGAGGGCGTTTCAGGACGCATCACAGGGTTCCCGGGCAAGGGCAACAACTAGCGTGACAACCACGGCATGGCATGCGACGCTCGGGCATGCCGCAAGACGCGCCGTGGCCGCGAAACTTCCAACCATAAGCTTTTGCAGACCAACCCGGAGCGACCGGAGCCCCGCGCGGGACGACCGGTTTAAGCGCGGCGCGCCGACTCCGGCTCGACAGGAGACGCAATGAAGCATAACGCACCCGTTCTGCGCGGCATCGTGGCCGCTCTCGCGCTGGCCGGCGCACTCGCGGCCAACGCCGCGGAGCCGCTGAAGGCCAACGTGATTCACTGGTGGACGTCGGGCGGCGAGTCGGCCGCGATCAAGCAGTTCGCGCTCGCCTACGATCAGGCGGGTGGCAAGTGGATAGACAATGCGATCGCCGGCGCGGACCAGGCGCGCGCAACGGCAATCAACCGCATCGTGGGCGGCGATCCGCCCACCGCCGCGCAGTTCAACACGTCCAAGCAGTTTCACGACCTCATCGACCAGGGACTCCTGAACAATGTCGATGCGGTCGCGACGAAGGAGAACTGGGGCGCCATTTTCCCCGAGTCGATCGTCAACGCGATCCGGATCAACGGGCATTACTACGCGACGCCCGTGAACATCCATATGCAGGACTGGTTCTTCTATTCGAAGCCCGCTTTTGCGAAGGCCGGCATCAAGGGTGAACCGCAGAATTTCGACGAACTTTTCGGCGATCTGGACAAGCTCAAGGCGGCTGGCGTGATTCCGCTCGCGTTGGGCGGCCAGGCGTGGCAGGAGAAGATCACCTTCGACGCCATTTTCGCCGACATGGACCGCGATCTTTACATGAAGGTTTACCGCGACCGCGACGCGAACGCCGTGAATTCGCCCGCGTTCCGCAATGTGCTCACGACCTTCAAGCGGTTGCATAATTACGTCGATCCGGGCTCGCCCGGCCGCAACTGGAACGACGCCACGGCGCTCGTGATTTCCGGCAAGGCGGGCATGCAGATCATGGGCGACTGGGCCAAGGGCGAGTTCTCGGCGGCGAATCAGGTGGCGGGCAAGGACTTTGGATGCTTCCCCGGTTTCAAGAATTCGCCGTACATGATCGCGGGTGACGTGTTCGTGTTCCCGAAGACCGACAACCCCGAGCAGGTCAAGGCACAGCAACTGCTGGCGACGGTGATGACATCGCCGGGCCCGCAGGCCGCGTTCAACCAGCGCAAGGGCTCGATCCCGATTCGCCCGGACGTGGACACCTCGGGCTTCGACATCTGCGCGAAGGAGGGCATGGCGATCATGAAGGACAAGTCGCGGCAACTGCCGAATCCGGAAATGCTGATTCCGCCTGATGTCCAGGGCGCGCTCCAGGATGTCATCACGAACTTCTGGAACAAGAACCAGTCGGCCGAAGACGCGCAGAAGGCCTTCGCCACGGCAATCAAGAGCTGAGCGCAACCATGTACGCCGCCAAGCTGCACCCTGCCAAACGTCAAGCGGGGCAAACGCGTAGCGTTCGCCCCGTGCGGCGGCGAATCTCGCTCGCCGCCTGGATCGCGCTCGCGCCCATGGCGGCGACGGTCCTGTTCGCGTATCTGGGCACGATGTTGTTTACAGCGCGCGTCTCGCTCAGCTTCTCGCGCTCGCTGCCCACCAACACCTTCGCGGGCGTGACGCAGTACGTGCGGCTCTTCCAGAATGACCGCTGGATCCTGTCGCTGCAGAATCTCGTGATCTACGGCGCGTGCTTCATCGCGGCGTGCCTCGTGATCGGGCTTCTGCTCGCGATCTTCATCGACCAGCGCGTCGTGGCGGAAGGCGCGCTACGCACGGTGTTTCTCTATCCCTATGCGATGTCGTTCGTCGCAACGGGTCTTGTGTGGCAGTGGATCCTCAATCCTGAACTCGGCGTGCAGGCCGTATTGCAGCAAATGGGCTTCGAGCATGCGCGCTTCGACTGGATCGTCACGCAGCGCTTTGCGATCTACACGCTCGTGATCGCCACGGTGTGGCAGGCCTCGGGCCTCGTGATGGCGCTCCTGCTCGCGGGGCTGCGCGGCATCGACGACGAGATCTGGAAGGCCGCGCGCCTCGACGGCATTCCGCGCTGGCGCGTGTATGCGAGCATCGTCGTGCCGATGCTTAAAACCTCGCTCTCCACCGCGTTCGTGCTGCTCTTCGTGATGGTCGTGAAGCTCTACGACGCCGTGGTCGCGATGACCCAGGGCGGCCCCGGCACCGCGAGCGAGGTGCCCGCGAAATTCATCATGGATTACCTGTTCAATCGCGCGAACATCGGCCTCGCTTCGGCCGCGTCGATCGTGCTGCTCGCCACCGTGCTCGCGATTCTTGCGCCGTTCTTCTACGCGCGCAGCCGCGCAGCGCTCAAAGGAGACCGCGCATGAGCACGCCTGTGGCCGATTCGCTGCGTCCCGCACCGGCTCAACCGCGTGCGGCGCAAAAGCGGCGCAAGCCGCGCAGCCGCTTCACGCCCGCGCGCCTCGGCGTGTATGCGTTTCTGTTCACCGCGGCGCTGTTCTTCCTGCTGCCGCTCTATGTGATGCTCGTGACCTCGGTGAAGCCGATGGTCGAGATCCGCCTCGGTCATCTGCTGGCACTGCCGGTGCATTTCACACTCGCGCCGTGGCGCGATGCGTGGTCCTCGGCATGCACGGGCCTCGACTGCGACGGCATTCGCGTGGGCTTCTGGAATTCGGTGCGTATCGTCGTGCCGAGCACGGTGTTCTCGATCGCCGTGGGAGCGGTGAACGGCTACGCACTGTCGTTCTGGCGGCCGCGCGGCGCGGGCGTGCTGTTCGGCATCCTGCTCGCGGGCGCCTTCATTCCCGTGCAGGTGATGGTGTACCCGCTCGTGCGTGTGCTGGCCTTCATGCATCTCTTCAGCTCACTGCCGGGCATCGTGGTGATTCACACGATCTTCGGCATGCCGGTCATGACGCTCTTGTTCCGCAACTACTATGCGTCTTTGCCGCAGGAGCTGTTCAAGGCCGCGCGCATCGACGGCGGCGGGTTCTGGCGCATTTTCTTGCAGCTCATGCTGCCCATGTCGGTGCCCATCATCGTCGTGGCGATCATCATGCAGGTCACCGGTATCTGGAACGACTACATTCTCGGCCTCGTGTTCGCGGGCACGAAGAATCTGCCGATGACGGTTCAACTGAACAACATCATCAACACGACGACCGGCGAGCGTGTCTACAACGTCAACATGGCCGCGACGATTCTCACGTCGGCCGTGCCGCTCGCGATCTATTTCATTTCCGGGCGCTGGTTCGTGCGCGGCATCGCCTCAGGCGCGGTGAAAGGCTAGGAGCAGGGCATGGGCAATCTCACGAATGTTTCCGTACGCAATCTGCGCATCGACCTCGGGGCGAACACGGTGATCGACGAACTCGATCTCGACGTGCGCGCAGGCGAGTTCGTCGTGCTGCTCGGGCCGTCGGGCTGCGGCAAGTCCACCTTGCTGCACAGCATCGCGGGCCTCGTCGATGTGACCGACGGCAGCATCGAAATCGGCGGCGAGGACATGACATGGGCCGACCCGAAGGATCGGGGCGTGGCGCTCGTGTTCCAGTCATACGCGCTCTATCCGACCATGAACGTGGAGCGCAATCTCTCGTTCGCACTCCGTATCAACGGCACGCCGAAGGCGGAGATCGAGCGCCGCGTGAAGCGCGCCGCCGACATGCTGCAACTCGGGCCGCTGCTTGCGCGCAAACCCGCGCAGCTCTCGGGCGGCCAGCGCCAGCGCGTGGCGATCGGGCGCGCGCTCGTGCGCGAGGCAGACGTGTTCCTGTTCGACGAGCCGCTCTCGAATCTCGACGCCAAGTTGCGCACCGAGTTGCGCCGCGAGCTGAAGCAGTTGCACCAGCACCTCGGCGCGACGATGATCTACGTGACGCATGACCAGGTCGAGGCGATGACGCTCGCCACGCGCATGGCGGTGATGAAGGGCGGGGCGATCCAGCAGTTCGGCACGCCGGCCGAAGTCTACGCGCGCCCCGAGAACCTGTTCGTGGCGACCTTTCTCGGCGCGCCCCCGATGAACCTGCTGCATGGCAGGCTCGAAGCCGACGAAGGCCGGCTGCGCTTTCGCGGGCCGGCCCTCGACGTGGATGTTTCGGCTTACCCGTTCAAGGGCACGCCCGATCCAACGCGCGCGTGCGTGCTCGGCGTGCGCCCGGAGGACGTGCGCGCGGCCGGTGCCGTGCGCCCGCACGATGTCGCGTGGGAAGGGCGCTTGACGCTCGTGGAGCCCATGGGCAATCATCGTGTACTGTGGATCGAGCATCAGGGGGGGCAGATCGCGTCGATCGATCAGGACAAGACGCCGCTCGCAAGCGGGGCGGCGGTACCGTTCTCCATCGACGGTGCGCATGTTTCGCTGTTTGACGAAGAAACCGGCGCGCGGATTTGATGGACGTAACTAGCAAAGAGAGAGAGACCAGGAACGTGGCGACCCTGAAAGACGTGGCGGCGCTGGCTGGCGTGGGCCTTTCAACGGCTTCGCGGGCGATATCGGGCAACGGTCCGGTGTCGGCGGAGGCGGCCGCGCGCGTGCAGGCCGCGATCGAGCAGCTCAATTTCCGGCCTTCGTCCATCGGCCGGGCAATGGCCACGAAGTCGCTCGGCATCATCGGCATTTTCGTCCCAACGTTTTTCGGCTCGTACTACGGAACCATCCTCAAGGAAACGGACACGCAGTTGCGCGCCGTGCGGCGCCACGTGGTGGTGGCCACGGGTTGCGGCGAGGCGTCGCCACGCGAGCAGGCCATCGAGGCCGTGCGCTTCCTGATAGGGCGAGACTGCGACGGCGTGGTGGTCATCAGCCACGATCTGTACGACGACGACCTGCAGATGTTGCACGCCATGCACCCGCGCATGGCCTTCCTGAACCGCGCATTCGATCAGTTGCCCGAAGCATCGTTCTGCGCCGATCACTTTCACGGTGGTGAGATGGCTGCCCGCACGCTCATCGAACACGGCCATCGCGAGCTTGCGGTAATCGGCGGCCCGTCCACGTCGTCGGACAATGCGGCGCGTTTGCATGGCTTTTTCGCGGAGCTGGCGCGCCACGGCATCGAGCGCAGGACCGTGCCGCATATCGTGTCGGACTTCTCGCCCGAAGGTGGCTACGTGGCGGTCGGCACGCTCCTCGAGCGCAAACATCGCTTCACCGGGCTCTTCTGCGCGAACGACACGATGGCCATGAGCGCGCTCGCGCGCCTGCAGCAGGCCGGGTTGCGCGTGCCCCACGACGTCTCCGTGATCGGTTACGACGACGATTATTCAGCGGCCTACATGGCGCCGGCGCTGACCTCGGTGCACATTCCCACCGCCGAGCTCACGCGTAACGCGGTGCGCTGGCTCATCAACCAGTGCTACGGCACGCAGTGGCCGATCGAGCGCACCTTCCCGGTAAGCGTGACGTTGCGCGATTCGGTGGCGCAGGCGAAGTAACGCCCGCGCGCGGAACGACGAGCGGTGAGGGCGAGGGTAGGGAGCCGCTCCGGGGCGGCGCCAAGTCGCGTAAAATCGAACGCATTCCCCATCCCCACCTTTTCCATTCATGCCCGCGCAAGACCCGGCTGGTACGGTCAAGAAAGAAGAAGGCGTCGCCGTCATCGACCGCGCGTGTGCCATCCTGTTCGCGTTTCGACCCGGAGATAGCGCGCTCACGCTCGCCGAACTCGCGGCGCGCACAGGCCTTTATAAAAGTACGCTGCTGCGGCTAGCCGGCGCGCTGATTCAGCATCGCCTGCTGCTGCGCCTCGACGACGGACGCTATCAGCTCGGCCCTGCCACGTTCGCGCTGGGCGCGCTCTATCAGCGCGGCCTCAACATGGGCGACATTCTGTTGCCGCTCATGCGTGAGCTGGCCGCCGCGAGTGGGGAGAGCGTTTCGTTCTACGTGCGCGATAACGCCGTGCGCGTGTGCCTGCATCGTGTCGACTCACACCATGTGGTACGCCACCACGTGCGCGAGGGCGACGTATTGCCGCTCGAAAGCGGCTCGGGCGGCCGCGCATTGCTCGCGTTCAGCGGCGAGCCGGGCGAGCCGTTCGAGAGCATTCGGCACGACTTCTACTGCATATCGATTGGTGAACGCGACCGCGAGACCGCGGGCGTTTCCATGCCTGTGTTCGGCGTTCACGACGCGTTGCGTGGCGTGCTCACGCTCGCCGGACCGAGTTCGCGCATCGATGGGGCGTTCGTCGAGCGCCACCTCGATGCACTGTTCGATTGCGCGGTACGCGCGACCGACGCGCTCGGCGGCGACTCGCGCGCGCTGCGCGCCGCCCAACGCGTGCACGCTGCGCGCGCACGCGAGGACGCCTGAGTCAACGCCCAGCTAGTGGGAGCACTGCGGGCGTAACCGCCGTTTTCAAGCTACAAGCGGTCTCTTTCACAGCATGTTGATCAGGACTGCTCCAGATGCCGCTCCGGCGCGCCGGTGTAGGCATAAGGAATCTGGCGCGGCATGGGTCCCTTGTTACGCTCGCCGCGTCCGCGTTGCTCCCACGCATGCGCGAGAATGCCCACCGCGCGAGAGAGGCAGAATACGCCGCGCGCCAGTTCGGGCGCGAATCCCAGCTCCGCGTAAATCACCGCCGTTACGCCGTCGATATTCATCGGCACGGGCCGGTCCTTGCGTTTTTTCAGCAAAGCCTCGATGCCGCGCGCAATCGCCGCGTAGCGGCCCTTGATCGTGCCGGACGCCACGCGCGCATCGACGAGCGCGAGCAGCCGCCCAGCGCGCGGATCGACGGGATGAAAGCGATGGCCGAACCCGGGCAGATATTTGCCATGAGCGGCGATGAACTCGTCCACGCCTGCCTCGACCGCTGCTTCGAACGGACTACCCGCCACGATGCGCGCGGCGATGTCGGCATAGAGCTCGACCGCCTGCTGGCCTGCGCCGCCGTGCACGTCGTCGAGCGCGTTGAGCGCCGACGCCATGGCGCCGTTGATCGGAAGGCCACAACTCGTGGCCATGCGCGAGATCGCGATCGAAGGCGCATGTGGCCCGTGATCGACCGAGGCCACGAGCGCGGCTTCGAGCAGCGTGGCCTCTTCGTCACCGGGCAGTTCGCCGCGCAGCATCAGCCAGATCATCTGCGGGAAACTCACGTTGCCGATCAGTTCCTGGATCGGATAGCCGCGCACCTTGATCGAGCCCGGATGGATGTCGGTGATCGAGGTGCTCCAGTAGTCGGCGCACAGGGCGGCGAGATCGGGCGTGGTTGTGTTCGTCGTCGACATGGTTCAGATCACTCCGTCGTGGTGCAGTGCGTCGATTTGGGCGGCCTCGTAGCCGAGTTGTGCAAGCGTTTCGCGCGTGTGCGCGCCAAGCGTCGGTGCCGGGGTGGCGGGTGCGGCGTCGGCATCGGCGAGGCGCAGGCCCGCGCGTGTCACGCGCTGTGCCGCTTCGCCCTCTGCCGCCTCGAACTCGCGTATGAAACGCCGTTCGGCCAGATGCGGATGCGCGAGGATTTCGGGCACCGAGAGCACCCGGCCCACCGGAACGCCGCGCTCGAGCAGGCGCGTTTCCCAGTTTGCCGCGCTGTCGGCTGCGAGCGCGGTTTCGATCTCGGCCTTGAGCGCTTCGCGGTACTGCTTGCGCGTATGGCGCGCGCAAAAACGGTCGTCGCGCGGCAGGTCGGGGCGGCCGATCACCTCACACAGGCTTTCGAACTGGCGCGTTTCGTTCGCAGCGATATTGAGGAGGCCCGCGCCGGTGCGGAACGTGCCCGAAGGCGCGGCCGTGAAATTCTCGTTACCCATCGGCGCGGGCTCGACGCCTGCGTTCAGGTAGTTCGACACGACCCAGCCCATGGTCGCGAGCGTGGCTTCGAGCATCGAAACGTCGAGCCGCCGCCCGCGGCCGCTCGTGCGCGCGTCGACGAGCGCCGCGCAAATGCCGAACGCAGCGGTGAGGCCGCCCACCGTATCGGAAACGGGATAGCCCACGCGCAGCGGCGCGCTCTGCGCGTCCCCCGTCACGCTCATCACGCCGGACATGCCCTGAATGATCTGGTCGTAAGCAGGGCGGCGCGACAGCTCGCCTTCGTCGCCAAAACCAGAAATCGAACAGTAGACCAGCGCCGGATTCACTTTGGATAACTGATCGTAGCCGAGTTCGAGGCGGTCCATCACGCCGGGCCGGAAATTTTCGACGAGCACGTCGGCGTTGCGCACCAGATCCAGCAAAATGGCTTGGCCGCGCGGGTCTTTCAGGTTCAGCGTGATCGAGCGTTTGCCCGCGTTCACGGCCACGAACGACGCGCCCATATTGCGCGCCGCGGCGTCCTTGTCGGCGCCCAGGCGCCGGGCAAGGTCGCCGCCTTCAGGATGCTCGACCTTGGTGACTTCGGCGCCGAAGAGCGCGAGTTGATAGGCGCAGAACGGACCCGCGAGCACATTCGACAGATCCAGGACGCGCACGCCGGCTAACGGGAGCATGATTGCAGCCTCGTATTCAAAAGATTAGTGAGAGATGTCGTCGAGCGCGCGATTCTTCGTGCGCGGCCCAAAGATGCCGATAGCCGCCATCACGACGATCATCGCGCCGGTGATCAGCGCGAAAACGCCTGGCACGCCGAAGTGACGTAGCGCGAACGCGATCATGAAACCGGAGAACATCGCGGAAAGACGCGACATCGAATAGACGAAGCCAACGGCCGTGGCGCGCATGCGAGTCGGGAACAGCTCGACCTGGTACGCGTGATAGCCGACGGAGAGCAGCGTGCCGCCGAGCGTGATCAGGACGCCGAGGAACATGAGCATGGCGGCGGACGTCTGCATGGCGAACAGCGTGCCGCACACGGCGATAGCGAGCGCGGAGAGCACGACGAGCGTCTTGCGCTCGATGCGGTCGGCAATGACCATGCCGAGCAGCGGGCCGAACGGATTCGAGGCGGCGATCACGAACGAGTAGAGCAGGCTGTGCGTGACCGTGACGCCTTTGGAAACGAGCAGCGTCGGCACCCACGACGCAAAGCCATAGAAGCCGATCGCCTGAAACAGGTTGAAGACGAGCAGCGTGATGGTGCGGCGGCGATACGGCGGTTGCCAGATCTCGGCGAAACGCGTTTGGGTGACGGTTTGCGCGCCGGCCGATTCCACAACAGGCGCGGGCAGCAGGCGCCCATGCTGCGCCTCGATCTTCGCTTCGAGCCTGGCGAGAATGCGCGCGGCTTCCTCGGTTCGGCCGCGCTGCGCGAGCCAGCGTGCGCTCTCGGGCACGCGGCGGCGGATCGCCCAGGCGATGAGCGCACCGAACGCGCCGAACATCACGACCCAGCGCCAGCCGTCGAAGCCGAGCGGCGCGCGCGGCACGAACCACCACGCGAGCAACGCGACGGCCGGCACGGCCGTGTACTGCACGAGATGCACGAACGCGAACGCGCGGCCGCGCATGTGCTTGGGCACGAGTTCGCTCACGTAGGTGTCGATGGTGACGAGTTCGACGCCCACCCCAATGCCGGCGATGAGCCGCCACAGGTTGATGCCGGGCGCGCTCGTCTGCAGCGCCATGATGCAGGTCGCAACCGAGTACCAGAGCAGCGAGGCCGTGAACAGGGTGCGGCGGCCATAGCGATCGGCAAGACCGGTCAGGCAGAACGTGCCGATGAAGAGCCCCGCGAACGACGCCGCCACGAATGCGCCGAGCCCCGAGAAGCCGAAGAACGAAGCCGTGGTGGTCGAGTAGAGACCACTTTTCACGAGGCCCGGGCCGACATAGGCCGTAAAGAACAGATCGTAGAACTCGAACCAACCGCCCATCGAAAGCAGGAGCACGAGCGTCCAGATGGCGCGCGTGGCCGGCAGGCGATCAATGCGCGCGTTGATCTCGGCCGCACTGGCGGGCGCGGCGGCATCGTCTCGACGCGACGCGCGCGTCGCACCGATTGGCAGGCTGGACATCGGACTCTCCTGAACGCTTCGTTTGCGTGTCTACGCGTTCTATACAACAGAACGTCGTTCTAAAATAATGACTCGATGATACTGCGGGGCGTCGAGCCAACGGACCAGGGCTTTTACTGAGTGGGCGCATGGTGTGTCAGCGAGAGGGCGGCCCGCAGACGCCACATGGGGCCGCATCCTGGCAAGCTCGACCAGCGGGCATGTATTGCCATGCAGCGTGGATCGCCGCCCGCGAGTGGCTTGTTGGGCACGCCGTTCGCTACAACCCGGTCGGTTTGTGCGCATGTTCAGTCAGGAGACGTCGTGACGAAGAAAGTTTTTCCCTACATGGTTCCTGCCACGCTCGCCTTGTCGCTCTGCGCCGTCGTCGCGCTGGCGGGTGCGCGCATCCAGAGAGCGGCGGTGGGTACAGACAGGCGCAATCGAATGTCCCGTCGCCGCTTACCGATCTCGACAACGGCGAGGGAGCCGCTGCCGCGAACGCGGCGCGGCCCGCGCTCGATCAGCAGGCGATCGACGCGCTCAATGCCATGGGTGCTTATCTGCGCATGCTGCGCCAATTCGAGGTGAGCGCGGACACCTCAACCGACATCGTGCTCGACAATGGCCAGAACGCCGCGCTGCTGGGTCATACGGTGCTCAAGGTCAAGCGGCCTGACCGGTTGCGCGCCGAAATCACGGGCAACGGCAACGTGCGCGGACTGGTGTATGACGGCCACGAATTCACGACCTTCAACGAGAAGAAGGGCTATTTCACGCGCAACGACGCGCCGTCGACGCTCGACGGCCTCGTGCGCGAACTGGCGAATACCTGGCGTATCGAAGCACCGCTCGCGGAGCTTTTCTACTGGGGCAACGGGAAGGACGACAGCGCGGCGATCACGGCGGCGCGGGTGCTCGGCGTCGAGAAAGTCGATACGCGCTGGTGTACGCATTACGCCTTTCAGCAGCCGGGCGTCAATTGGGAAATGTGGATCGAGCAAGGACGGCGACCGCTACCGTGCCATCTGGTCGTCACCGACATGACCGAGCCTTCGAGGCCGCGTCACGAAGTGACGTATCACTGGAATCTGGCGCCGTCGTTCGTCGCGTGGACATTCGTGTTCCATCCGAAAGCCGGTGCGAAGCAAACCGAATTGAAGCCGGCTGCCGCGCGGCCTTCGTTCGAGGAGGCGCAATGACACGAGGCAGCGCGAGCGACGACGGGTACCGATGACCGGGGCTTATCGGGACCGGGTCGGCGCGGCGCGGGCACACTTGGCGAGGGGTGACGCCCGCGTATTTTTCGTATTTAACATAAGATAAATTATCGACCTTTTTAAATGTTCGTAAACATCTAGATCCGGCGCATCACATCTCGACAATGACCTTCAGCGCCTGCGTGCTGGCCGCCTGCGAAAACGTCTCATACGCCTTGGGCATGTCGTCGAACGCAAACCGATGCGTGATCAGCCGGTTCGGATCGATCCGCCCGGCGCGCACAGTCTTGAGCAGCATGGGCGTGCTCACGGTATCGACGAGACGCGTCGTGATCGACACGTTGCGGTCCCACAGCTTATCGAGGAACAACGATGCCGGCACGCCATGCACGCCGATGTTCGCGATCACGCCACCCGGCGCCACAATCTGCTGGCACAGTTCGAACGTCGCAGGCACGCCGACGGCCTCCATGGCGCAATCCACGCCCACGCCGTCCGTGAGCTTCATGACAGCCTCCACAGCGTCGCCCGCGAGCGGATCGATGCACGCCGTCGCGCCGAATCGCTTCGCACATTCCAGACGGTTGGCGTCCATGTCGATCATGATGATCTGCGCGGGCGTATAAAACTGCGCGGTCAAGAGCGCGGCCAGCCCGATCGGTCCCGAACCGACGATGGCGACCGTGCTGCCGGGTTCGACCCTGCCGTTGAGCACGCCGCATTCGAAGCCGGTCGGCAGAATGTCCGAGAGCATCACGAGCGCCGCCTCGTCGAGGCCGTCGGGAATCCGGTACAGGCTCGTTTGCGCATGCGGAATGCGCACGTACTCCGCCTGCGTGCCGTCGATGCGGTTACCGAGTATCCAGCCGCCCGTCTTGCAGTGCGAATACATGGCGCGCCGACAGTATTCGCACTGTCCGCAACTCGAGATGCACGAGACGAGCACGCGATCGCCAGCTTGCAGCGTCGACACGCCCTCGCCGACTTCATGGACGACGCCCACGCCTTCATGGCCGAGAATGCGGCCCGGCTCGCAGCT
Organism: Paraburkholderia hiiakae; assembly: GCF_904848665.1. Lineage (GTDB taxonomy): Bacteria > Pseudomonadota > Gammaproteobacteria > Burkholderiales > Burkholderiaceae > Paraburkholderia > Paraburkholderia hiiakae. The sequence continues at coordinate 15,562 of NZ_CAJHCQ010000008.1, read as the reverse complement.
CGGCACGTCACCCTTGAGAATGTGGAGATCGGTACCGCAGATCGTCGTCTTCGAGATCTTAACCACGGCGTCGCCGGGTCCCTGCAAGGCGGGCTGTGGCCGCGTTTCGAGCTCGAACTTGCCCGGACCGCTGTAGACCAGTGCTTTCATGGTTCCTCCATCGACAACCGGAAATACGCCGGCTCGGCAAGCGCCCTCCTTTCGGTGCGCTCGCGTCCGGCGAGTCCGCCTTCCGCTGCAAGGTTTGCATATTTTGATGCACGGCGAGCCGCCGTGCGCAGAATCGAAATAACGACGACGTCGCCCTTGCAATCATGATCGTAGTACTTACGATCGATGGACCCCTTTCCAATGTCCGATGGCCACGAAGTGATGGCGTGAACATTCATGCGTTGCGCATGGTCGCTTTGCGCACTCGAACACTAGAACAGATGCCGGATGCCGACTTGCACGCCGAATTCGCTCTGTCCGGGTCCCGGCGTGAGGAACGACCCTGTCGTAATGCTGGCGCCCGCCATCTTGAACTGCGCCGTGCCGTAATTCTTCAATTCGGAAACCGTGCCGTAGAGCCGCGTCCCCTTCGAGACGTCGTAATTGACGATCGCCCCATATTGCAGGGCGTCGTTGCCGAGATGCGTGCTGTCCTTGATGTAGGCGGCGCCCGCGCCCACGCTGAAGAACGGCGAGAACCGATAGTCGGCCGAAAGCGAATACGTGCTGTGCCAGTCGCCTGCCGTGTTGCCAACGGGCCCCACCGTCGGGTCGTATTTGCCCGCAGGGTTGCTGAGCGCGTTGCCGGTGGTCGCGGAAACCACCTCATTGGCGCGGAAATAGCCGACGTAGATGCGCCCCCACCCGTAGTCGAGATTGCCGCCCGCCATGAATTCCTGCACACGGTTGGAGGCCGTGGCGTTCGCCGCGTTCAAATAGGCGAGCGCGAGATAGACCGGGCCCTGGTTGGTCTGCACGCCGGCCTGATACACAGCATTGCCCGCGAGCGTGCCGGGCTGACCGCCCACTGAATAGTGCAGCTCGACCTGCGTGCCCACGAACTTCGGCGAGATCCACGCGATGTCGTTGTCCACGCGCGCCAGCCAGTTCGCAAAGTTGTTGTAGCCCGAGGCATAGGTCGCCGCGCTAAAGGCGTCCATATTGCCGCTCCAGGCGAACATCGGTGTGTTTTGCCGGCCGAAGCGCACCTCGCCGAACCCGCCGCTCACACCGACCCACGCCTGACGATCGAAAAATCGATAGCTGTTCTGCAACTTGCCGGTGCCCGGATCGAAGCCGCTCTCCAGCGCGAAGTTCACGCGGTATCCGCCGCCTATGTCCTCCGTGCCACGCAAGCCCCACCGGCTCGTCATCAAGCCGTTATTGCCGAGCACGGCGAGCGATGTGGTCTTGCCGTCGACTTTCGTGTTCTGATAGCCGGCGAACACGTCCAGCACGCCATAGAGCGTCACCGACGATTGCGCCATTGCCGGCGCACTGACGATCACTGCCGCAGTGGTCATCGATACTTTTAGGATTCCTCTATTTAACGACATCGTCACGTTCCCCTATTGTTGACTTCTTGATCGATCGGTGCCGCTATTAAGGCGTCAGCGTGCGCGCTCTGTCGCAAGCATGCGCTTGACCACGAGTGCGAGCGGCACGGTGAAGCAAAAGTGCGACATGAAACCGCCGATGATGACGACCGGGTCGTAGTAATTGGGATGGTTGTCGGATGCGATACTGATCGCCACATGCATGACGATCCAGGCAAGGATCGCGTAAAAGAGCGCGACGAACGTGGCCTCGTAGCCGCGGCGGCGGAAATACGGCCAGATCGCGGCGAACAGCACACCCCAAGCAATGGCGAAGAAGAAATGGATGGCAGTCCCGAGGAGATACGCCCAGATGCCGAGCGAGTCCTGCACGCCCTTGCCGAACACGAGGCCGGTGGCGTTGCGGGGAATGCCCGCAAGCGGCATGAGATGCTGGGCGCCAACCCAGATGAGCGCCTCGTAAATCCAGATGATCACCGCGCCCGTCAAGCCGCCGGCGATGCCGGCGCGCAGGATTGCGCCGAAAGTCGGCTTGCCGTCGATTGCCGTTCTCGTCCCTTGATATCGACCTTCACCCGCGCTTGCATTTCCGCTCATAGCCGTCTCCTCCGTTGTCGATGCACGAAATCGTTTTTCGTCACGTTTTTTGTCACGATAAGAAGGGGGAAAACGGAAAACCACATCGGGTTAACGGCAGGCGAACGGCGTATCTCGCGCAAGAATGCACGCGCAAGACCTGCCGGTGGCTCACGATAAACAGCGCAGCGCCAAGCTGGACAGGGCTCGGCGCGCACTATCCGTGCAATGCGTGAGGCTGGTAGACCGGGTCACAGGTCCGGTCGCCGATAAGAGAAATCGATACGCCGGAAACGACTTCGCAACGCCAAGTCTGCAAACGCATTGCATCCGGAGTGCGGAACGGCGTATCCGTTATCGGCTGGGCACGCGTTACTGAGGCCGTATTCCCCGTAGACAAGGGGCAGGCGTACGCCTGCCCTACCCGCCTTAGCGAATGGCCATCTTTTGCCGCCACTCACCTGCCCTCCTTCAGCCGCAGCAAGAGACGCAGCAGCACAGGCAGCACCAACAGCACGAGCGGCATCTGCACGATCAGACCCGAGATGATCGCAACGGCGAGCGGTTGCTGCATCGCGGAACCCCGGCCAATGGCGAAGGCAAGCGGCAGCAGCGCGAGAATGGCTGCGATGGTCGTCATCGCGATGGGCCGCAGGCGATTGCGGCCCGCGGCCTGCAACGCCTCCTCGAGTGGCATGCCTTCGTCGCGTACGAGTCCCTGAAACTCGGAGACATAGAAGATCGCGACCTCCGTCACGATGCCGACGATCATCGTCATGCCCATCATCGCGGAGATGTTGAGTTCGATGCCCGTCACCCACAGTCCGATGAAAACGGCGCCGGTGGCGAGCAGCGGCATTGCCATCACCGCGAGCGCCACGCGAAAGCGCTCGTAGAGGAATAGAAGCAGGCCGAACACCAGCGCGACGGCCGCGCCGAACACCGCGAGCAATCCCTTGAAGGCGATCTGCTGTTGCTGGTACAAGCCGCCAAGCTCGTAGTAGACGCCCTTTGGCAGGAGCGCGGGATCGGCGAGCGCGCGCTGCACGTCGGCGATGGTCGAGCCGAGGTCCCGGCCATCGATGCGCGCCGTCACCGCCACCATGCGCTTGAGGTTGTCGCGGCTGATCTCGGGCTGGCCGCTCACGTGCACCGGATCGGCAACGCGCGTCAGCGCGAACCCGTGCCCGTCAGGCGCGCGCAAAGGCAGGCGCGCGAGTTCGGTGTCCGTCATTTGCAGCGCGCCTTGCGCACGCACGCGCACGCCGACCGTCTTCGGGCCGTTCTGGAACTGCGTGGCGACGTTGCCGTCCAGAAGATCCGAGACCTGCTGCGCGATTGCCTGCGGATCCATGCCCTCGGCAGCCGCCGCGTCGGGACGTATGCGCAGATCGATGGCGTCGCCAGCAGGATTGATGCCGTCGTTCACGTCGACGATGCCGCTAATTTTGCCGATGCGTGCGGCCACACGTTGCGCTGTCGTGTCGAGCACGCTCTGGTCGTCCGAGTAGATCTTGATCTGCACGGGCTGTGGAACCGCCGTGAGATCGCCTATCAGGTCTTCCATCAACTGCGCAAGCTCGACGCTCACACCAGGCACCGTTGTTTCGATCTGCGAACGGATTTCTTCCATCACCGTATCGATCGGCTCGCGGCTGCCCGACTTTAGCCGCACGAAGAAGTCGCCCTTGTTCGGCTCGTTCAGGTCGCCGCCAAGTCCCGCGCCGGTGCGCCGTGAATACGTGGCCACATTCGGATTCGCGCGAATGATCGCTTCGATTTGTCGCATCAGCCGATCGGTTTCCGTGATCGACGTTCCCGGCAGCGTGTGATAGTCGAGTACGAAGCCGCCCTCGTCCATCGTTGGCATGAACCCGCTCCCCACGCGCGTGAACGCGAGCGCCGAAAAGAGCGCGAGCGGAACGACGAGCGCGAGCACCCACATGGGCCGCGCGCTCACGCGTGAGACGAGCCGAGCGTAGGTCCGGTTAAGCCATGTCGCGAAGCGTGTTTCGCGATGCTCCTCGGCATCTTTCGCCGTGAGCCAGCGGTCGCAGAGAATCGGAATGGCAAGCCAGGTGACAAGGAACGAAATAAAGAGCGCGCTCGCCATCGTGACGGAAAGCGCCTTGAAGAATGCCCCCGTTACGCCCGAAAGAAACGCCAGCGGCACGAAGATGATCAGCGTTGCCGCGGAAGAGCCCGCGAGCGGCCGCGTGAATTCGAGCGCCGCGGTCATCACGCGGCCATGGAACGCATGCGCGCCGGCTTCCCGCATGCGCCGCGCGATGTGCTCGATCATCACGATTGCATCGTCGATCACGAGGCCGACCGCCGCCGCCATTCCGCCGAGCGTCATGATGTTGAAACCCATGCCGAATACGTCGAGCAGCAGAATCGTCGCGGCCATTACGACGGGCACGAGCGCCACGGCAATGAGCGTGATCTTCGTATTGCGCAGAAACACGTAGAGCGTGAGCGCGGCGAGCACTACGCCAATCATGATGGCATCGCGAACGCTCGTTGCCGAGGCGATCACGAGGTCGCTCTGGTCGTACCAGTTCTCGAGCTTCACGCCTTGCGGCATCTGCGGGCCAAAGTCTTTGATGCGCGCGCGAATCGCCTGCGCCATCGCCACGCTATTCGCGCCCGGCTGCTGGTAGACGTTGAGCAGCACCGCGTCCTCGCCATCGGCGGTCACACGGATCCATTGCGGCACGGTCCCCTGTGTGACGGTGGCGACATCACTCAGGCGGATCTGCGTCGCGCCCGCGGACGAGACGACCACGCTTTTCAGCGTATCGACCCCGCTGAAAGCCGAATTCGCCACGACGAGATAGAGCTTGTCGTGGTCCTCGATGCGGCCGGTGGCCATCAACACGTTGCCCGCGCCGATCGCGCGTGAGACATCGGCGACCGAAAGCTTGTACGTCGCGAGGCGCGCGGGATCGACGGCAACCTCGAGCTCGTCTTGCGCGCCGCCCGTCACGTCGACGCGCGCCACGCCCGCAACGGAGGAAAGCAGCGGACGCAACTGGAATTGCGCGAGATCGTGGAGTTGCGAGAGTGACAATCGCGACGACGTCAGGCTGTACGCGATGACTGGAAACACCGTCGGGTCCATACGGCGGACCTGCATCGTGGTGCCGGGCGGCAGTGTCGCGAGGATTTCGGCGATGGCCGACTGCGCCTGCAACGTGGCTTGCGCCATGTCCGTGCCCCAGTCGAAATTCAGCGAGATCTCGGCCGCGCCCCGGCTCGTGCGAGATTCCACGTCGCGTACGTTCGGCACGCGACGCAACGCTTCTTCCACCGGCATCGTGACGAGCGTTGCCATCTGTTCGGCGGGACGATCGCCCGCGTCGAGCGAAATCACGGCACGCGGAAAGGACACGTTCGGAAAGAGCGAGATCGGCAGACGCAGCGCGGTGAGCGCACCGGCAAGCGCTGCAAGTGCGATCACGAACAGAAGCGAACGCCGATGGCGCTGCATCCACTGGCTAAACGTCATCGCGCGCCGCCTTGCGCCACGCGCACGGCCATGCCGTCTTCGAGTTCGTAGTTGCCGACGACGACGAGCGGCCGCGAGGCTTCGAGCGCGCCATCCACGCCGTACGCGTCGCCATGCTCGACTTTCACGGTCACATCGACGCGGTGCGCCTTGTTGTTCGGCGCGACTTGATACACATAGCTGCCCTTAGCGTCCTGAAGCACCGAGGCGCGCGGCACCTTCCACCACGTGCCGGTCTGCGTGTCGATGTCGGCCCGCACGCGCGTTCCTGGCAGGAACACAGTACCCGCGAGCGGTACGTTCGCACCCACATTCACGAGCTGACTCTGCGTGTCTATCGCTGCGCCGACAAGCACGATACGCCCTTGTGCACGCCGCGAACCGAGCGAGGCCGACAGCGGGCGCAGCACGACACGATCGCCGGCGCGCAGCGTGAGCGCATCGGCGGCTTCGACGCTCAGCGAAATGTTCGCGGCATTGCCTACGGGACCATTGGCGGCAACGAGCTGGGCGAGCGCCGTGCCCGCCTGGATCTGGTCGCCCGGCACCGCGGCAAGCTGCGCGATGACGCCAGCTACAGGCGCCGTGACAGTTTTCGAACCCGCTGCAATGCCCGTCGCGCGTTGCGCAGCGAGCGCCTGCTGTGCGTCGTCAAGCGCCTTTTGCGCCGCTGCGAGCTGCGACTGCGTGGCGAGACCGTCTTGAGAGAGTGAGCCGGTGCGCGCGAGTTCGCCACGTGCGAGCGTCGCCGCGCTTTGTGCCTGGGTATAGGCGATCACGGCGTTCGGATCGGCTTGCACGACGAAGAGTGGCGCGCCGCGCACGACGGTCTGTCCCGGCTGTACGAGCACGCGCGTCACGCGCGCGAGATACGGAAGGCTGATGGTCGTTGCGTTCGAGGCGGCGGACGCAACCGAGCCATACGCGACAACGGTTTGAGAAACCGGCTCGCGCATCACGTGCTCGACCTGCACGGCGGCAGATCGCGCAGGGGCGCTGCCCGCCGTGCCGATGTCGTCTGCGCGCGCGGCATGCGGCGCCAAAAACCCTGCGCTGGTGGCTAGCGCGGCCGCAGCGCCGAGTGCGCAAACGGCGACGCGCGTGCGCGTGCCGCAAAGGAAGCGGTGGTCAGTCATGGAAATCAACGTGCAACGATGTTGGTGGGGGACGCGCTCTCAGAAGTGGCGCCTCGCGCGGGCGGAATCTGATAAGGATCGGGAATCGCGCTGCCGAGCAGCGCCTGGAGACCAATGCGTTGCTCCGCTAGCGCTTCGCGCGCGGTGGCGGCATCGATGCGACGCGCGAGCGCTGCGCCTTGCGCGTCGACATACTGCCCAAGCACGATGTTGTGCGCCGCGTAGGCGTCGCGCGCCTGCGCGGCAGCACGCTCAAACCCCGGCAGCGCAGCGTCGTCCTGATCGAGCTGATGCGCGGCGATCGCGCTGTCTGCACGCAGGTGGGCGATATCCGCGTAAGCCGCGTTCAGGCGCGTCTGGTATTCGTCCGCTAGACGCTGTCGTGTTGCTTGCTCGATGGCGATATTGCCGCGATTGCGGTTGAAGACCGGCAATGTGAGATTGATTGCGAAGCCACTTGTGTAGATCTCCGAAGTGTCGCGCTGCCGCGTAAAGCCCACCGAGAGGCTCGGAAACTGGCTGAGGATCGCGGCGCGGTACCTCTGCTCCTGTGCTTCGTAGCCTGCCCGGAGCGCGATCAGATCGGGACGGCGCTGCGCCAGCATCGCAACGGCTGCATCGAGTGGGCCATCGGGTATCGGCGTGACTGCTGTGTCGCCTGTAAGCGCAAGCGTCGTCTCGGGCGCGAGGCCGAGCAGCGCGTTGAGGTCGTGGCGCGTCTGCTCGCGCGCGCGCTGCATATCGCTGTTTTGCTTGCGAGCGTCTTCGTATGCGGTGAGCGACGCCGTGACGCTGTCGGCCGTTACGTTGTGCTCGCTCGCCGCGCGCGCGATGCGTTCGTAACGCGTGCGGGCTAATGCCCTCTGCTGCCCGAGCAGCGGCAGCACCTCGTCCTGAAAGCGCGCTCTCACGTACAGTTGCTTCGCCTGTGCCACGACCTGCCATTCCTGCCAGAGCAGACCGAGGTCGGTCTTGCGAACCGTGGCGTTGGCGGACTTCGTGTTCGCGCCACGCGTGACAATCGCCATCACGTCCATGCTCAAGCCATAGCTGAATGCGCGCGCGAGCCCCACAGCGCCGGGATAGTCGCTGGATACGCTCACCTGTGGATCCGGCAGGAGTCCTGCTGAAAATGCCTGTGCTTGCGCAATGCCGAGATCGTCACGCGCAAGTTTCAGGTCGGGATTATTGGCAACGGCCAGCATCGCGACGTCTTCGATGTCGAAGCCGTCCGACGGATCGAAGCGATGAGCTGCAAGCTCAGGCAGCGGCATTTTCGCGGGATCGATCTGAACCCGCACGAGCGAATCCTGCGTAATCAGCGAAGGCCCCGTAACCAAGGGCTGCGCCATGTAGCTTGCGCATCCGGCAAGCAATGCGGTGCCCGATGTAAAGGCAACGAGCGTGGCACGGGCGCTAGCAGGAATGGAGAGACGAAAGACGCGCGGCAACGTCGCGCGAGACTGCGGGCTGGACAAAATACACTCCTTGAGCCAATCCCGCGCAGCATGAATGCGCGAGCATAGACCTGAACGCAAACGCCACACGTTCGTGGCGTAGCGGCAGGCATGCGGCGCATTCTGCAGGGTATACGCTTATGCAATCCTTAAGCAGGCCTTCGCGTCTGATACCTACGGCTTTTTCGCCGTCAGGTACGCAATGCGCTCGGCGCCGAGTTGCGCTCCGCTTTCGAAAATCGCGCGCATTCGCACTTCCAGGTACATGCGCTCGTCGTGGGTAAATTCCTTCTCGAAGACCTCTTCCAGGCTCGGCGCCAACGGGTGAGGCGAGGTACGGACAAACGTTTCCCAAGGGAGGCTGTCTTCCGTTCGCACTTCGATGTGCAATTCCAGATGAATGTCTGTGAACCCCGCGTCGATCGCGAAGCGGACAAGGTCGCGCTCGCCATAATTCGTAATCGGCAACGCGCGCGCTTTCTCCTCCGTGTCGGGGAACTGCGCCGCCCGGCATCGGAGCAGCAGGGGAAAGAACGGATCTTCCGTATTGAATGCACGGCTATCGACCAATTGCTTTAGCATGCAAACCTCAAGCGCTTCGTCACGCAGAATCGGCTCCGCGATGGCGAAGCGACCGCCCGGTTTGAGTATGCGGTAGATCTCTCGCATTGCAGCGGGCTTGTCTTCCACATACGCCAGAACCGCGCGCATCGTGGCGGCATCGACAGTTCATTGGCAATGGCTTCCAGATTCTCGGCGCTGCCGCGTATGAATGTGCACTGCCCGCTCACCTCCAGACTTCGGGCGGTCTCTTCCGTGTGCCGCAGCAACGGAGTCGAAATATCGCTCATGAGCACCCGGATCGAAGCGCCGGCCCGTTCGATCGCGCGAAACCCGACAAGACCATCACCCGTGCCGATGTCGGCCAATGTCATGCCAGGACGAAGACGAACGTAATCCAGTACACGGTCTGCGTATCTCGTGATCTCAGCACGGACGTCGTGCTCATGGGCGCGATCGTCGCCATGACGCTGCCGGAGGATCCATGTGGACCAGTTATCGTGAGTGACGTTGTTCGTGAGCGGCAGCAAGATAGATTTCCAGGGGAAACTTGAAAGATCTGCGGGATGGTAGCTTCACATTCTGATGAACTCCTTATCGAAGATGTATTCTCGACGTGGAATCCTTATTTTCGCGAGGACAAAGTTTTATTCGCATTCAAGCTGAATAAAAGTCGCTTTCATTCCAGATACCGTCAATGACTTCGATGGGTAGACGCGCCAAGGCGCGTGAGTATAAGGAGTCCCGGCCCGAGCAGATTTGGAAGGAAAATCGCCGAGACATTATGAACGGCGTTAATGCGAATCGAACCGTAGCTTATGCAATCCTTAAGTTGATTCGCTTTCAGAAAATAAATACTTCTTAAGTATTTGGAAGGTGCTCCGATAAACCGTGCGCTGTTCACGGTTTTTTTTCATTTTTTTTGGAGCCCTTCTGATGACAATCCAGGTAGTTTCTAGCCAACCCGCCGCTGCGACAGTAGCGAATACCGGCGCGCAGAACCAGCAGGCGGCCGCTGCCGGGCAACCGGCCAGCAAGACGCAGCCACAGTCCAATACGACGACACAGGGTTCGACGTCGTCAGCTTCGTATGCGGTCACGATCAGCAACGCCGCACGCACCGCGTTGGCCGAAGCCACCGAAACATCGGTGCAGACCGCGCAAGAAGCCAACCGCGGAGATCGACAGGCTCAACGCCTGCTTGCGAAGGAGCAGGCCAATAAGGTTGGGTGACGAACGAAGCGTGTGATAGACGCTATCTGACGCACGTCGCGCGAAGGCCGCGACGTGCAAGCCTGACGCTTTACACCAAGGCCGCGCGACACGCTCCATGCGCGCCGACAAACCCTTTTGATAAGATAACTATTCTTATCACAATGTGTCTGATTTATATAAAAACTCGCTGCTCCAGAAACGCGCGACAACCGGCGATCACGTCGGCTCGGGTTTCATCGCCTTGCGCGAGAGCGGCAGCGTGTCGCGCGCTCTTCGTGCGCAAATCAGCGCCCCTCGGGTGTACGCCGGGCGGCAATCGACTTTCATCCGCTGTTTAGTTTCCAGATGATCGCGCTCGTCGCGAACGATCATCCGCTTGCGCAGAAGGATCACCTCGCGGCGAAGAATTTCCGTGACGAAACGGGATAACTTACCCGGTCGAAGACGACGCGCTGGATTTCGTGAAGGTGTTGCTCAAGCCCGCGGGCGTGACGCCGCCGCGCTGATGCTGAAACAGGAACGCGAGGAGCATCAAACGCCGGGCGGCGCCACGCGGAAGTTCATTGACTGCATGTGCCGCAAAGAGACTTCGTGAACGCGCTTATCGCCGACGCGCCGTTTCAGGATGCGAACGCGAGCGCCGCATCTTCCGGAAGATTTTCGAGCGCACGGCTGCCATCGCGCAGCGCTTCGCTCTCGCCGTTGAAAGTTGTTTCGCTGTACGCGATGAGCTTGAAGCCGCTACCCGCGCTGCGAGGAATGGTGATGCCCCAATGCCACCCCCCTTCCTGTTCGAAGACGTGCAGCTTCAGAGATGCATGCAATGTGTTTGATCGAGTCGTCATGTCACGCCCTCCTTTGCGAAAGCGTCGAGGCAGTCGGCAGACCAGGTCAGTGTAGGCATCATTTTGTTGCGGCGCAATAAATATCGACGTTGAGGGGCGATCCTACGCCATTCGGCGTCGTCATCCGGCAACAAAACGAAACAGGCGGCAACGAGAAGCAACAAGCGGAAACAAAAGTAAGCAGGTGCGCGCAGCGCAGAATCGTGCCGCAGGGTCGTGCGTCATGCATTCTGCCCCCCAAACGAAGGTGTGCGGCCACGCCGCGTTCGCGCTATCCTGCGCGCGATGCGCGAAAGTTTGCGCGCCCCATTTCCCTATGTGCCACGACGCATGACTGAACGCACCGAAGACATCTCCAACAGCACGCGATCAGCGCTGCGCTACCCCTACGCAGAGCCGCCTGCGCCTGGTTCGACCATCGAGATCGCACCGGGCGTGCGCTGGCTGCGCATGCCGCTGCCGTGGGCGCTCGACCACATCAACGTGTGGCTGATCGACGAGAGCGAAGGTTGCGCCGTGATCGATACAGGCGCTCGCACGGACGCCGCCACAGCTGTGTGGCGCACGATCCTTGCGCAAGGCGGCGAGCCGCGAGCGGCGTCCCGCGTGACGCGCGTGCTGGTCACGCATATGCACCCGGATCATGTGGGCATGGCCGGCTGGCTCACGCGCGCGTTCGACTGCCGGCTCTGGATGACGCGCACCGAGTACTTCAACTGCCGCGTGGCCGCTGCCGACACGGGCCGCGAAGCGCCCGCCGACGCGCTCGAATTCTATCGCCGCGCGGGCTGGGGCGAGTCGGCGATCGATGTCTACCGCGCCCGCTTTGGCCGCTTCGGACAGCATATCCACGCGCTGCCCGAAAGCTTCCGGCGCCTGCAGGACGGCGAGGTCGTGCGCATCGGCGCGCACGACTGGCGCGTGATCGTCGGCATGGGGCATTCGCCGGAACACGCCTGTTTCTACTGCCCGGCGTTGAAGCTCTTTATTTCCGGCGACCAGGTGCTCCCACGCATTTCCTCGAACGTTTCGGTCTATCCGATCGAGCCCGAAGCGGACCCAATGGCCCAGTGGTACGCCTCGTTCGACAAACTGCAACGCGAAGTGCCCGACGATGTGCTCGTGCTGCCCTCGCATAACGACTGCTTTTACGGGCTGCACGCGCGCATCGAGCGTTTGCGCCAGGGGCAGGACAAAAGCCTCGCGCGTCTGCGCGCAACGCTCGCCGAACCGCGTCGCGCCGTGGATGTGTTCGGTGCGCTGTTCGCGCGGCGCATTGGCGAGGACGATCTGGGGCAGATGAGCCTCGCGACCGGCGAGAGCCTTGCGTGCCTGAACTACTTGACGTATCGCGGCGAAGTGAAACGCGAACTGCGCGACGACGGCATGTACTGGTATTCGCGATCGTAAAATCGCGGACGTAAAAAATGGCAGGGAAGGCGCACCATGCCCTGCCTGCCACAAGCCGCATCGACGGCATGCACTGGAAAACCCAGAAAACGTTCGGTCGGCCAGTGCGCTGGCACTGGCCGCGCTGCGTCGCCTAGAGCGCCGCGACCAGTTCGGGCACTGCCTCGAACAGGTCCGCTTCGAGGCCGAAATCGGCCACGCTGAAGATCGGTGCTTCGGCATCCTTATTGATCGCCACGATCACCTTCGAGTCCTTCATGCCCGCGAGATGCTGGATCGCGCCGGAAATGCCGCATGCGAAGTACACCTGGGGCGCGACGATCTTGCCGGTCTGCCCCACTTGCCAGTCGTTCGGCGCGAAGCCTGCGTCCACAGCCGCGCGGCTCGCCCCAAGCGCAGCGCCGAGCTTGTCGGCGAGCGGCGTGAGCACGGCGTTGAACTTCTCGCTGCTGCCAAGCGCCCGGCCGCCGCTCACGACAATGCGTGCGTCCGCAAGCTCGGGCCGCTCGCTCTTCGTCACGACGCGTTCGACGAACGCGCTCAGGCCGCTGTCCGCGACCGCTGCGACGCCTTCGACCTGTGCCGCACCGCCCTGCGCCGCCGCGTCGAAGCCCGTCATGCGCACCGTGACGACCTTCACCGCTTCGGCGCTTTGCACGGTTTGAATCGCGTTGCCCGCGTAGATCGGCCGCTCGAACGTGTCCGCGCTCACCACGCGCGTGATTTCGGAGATCTGCGCGACGTCCAGCAGCGCCGCCACACGGGGCGCGACGTTCTTGCCGACACTCGTGGCGGCAAAGAGGATGTGCCCATAATTCGCGGCAACGACCAGCACTTGCGCCGCGACGTTTTCGGCGAGCGCGTCGGCGAGTGCTGCGTCATCGGCGTGCAGCACCTTCGCGACGCCCGCAATGCGCGCCGCCGCCTCCGCTGCGCCTGCCGCGTTGTGACCCGCCACCATCACGTGCACTTCATCGCCGCATTGGAGCGCGGCCGTCACGGTGCTGAGGGTGGCCGACTTGATCGAGACGTGGTCGTGCTCGGCGACGACCAGAACAGGTTTACCAGCAGTCATTTGCAGTCCTTCAGATAACTTTCGCTTCGTTCTTCAGCTTCGCGACCAGCGTCGCGACGTCGGGCACCTTGACGCCGGCCGCGCGGCCCGCGGGCTCCGCGGTCTTGAGCGTGGTGAGGCGCGGCGCGACGTCCACGCCGAGTTGCGCGGGCGTGGTCGTGTCGAGCGGCTTTTTCTTGGCCTTCATGATGTTGGGGAGCGTCGCGTAGCGCGGCTCGTTCAGGCGCAGATCGGTCGTCACGATGGCCGGCAGCGCGAGTTGCACGGTCTCGAGGCCGCCGTCGATCTCGCGTGTCACACACGCTTTGCCCTCTGCAATCTCGAGCTTGCTCGCGAACGTCGCCTGCGGACGCGCAGTGAGCGCGGCCAGCATCTGGCCCGTCTGGTTGCAGTCGTCGTCGATAGCCTGTTTGCCGAGAATCACGAGCTGCGGCGCTTCCTTGTCGATCAGCGCCTTGAGCAGCTTGGCGACCGCGAGCGGCTCGAGCACGGCGTCCGTCTCGATTAGCACGCCACGGTCGGCGCCGATCGCCATGGCCGTGCGCAGCGTCTCCTGGCAGGCGGCGGGACCACACGACACGGCGACCACTTCGCTCGCCACGCCCTGCTCCTTCAGTCGCACGGCCTCCTCCACGGCGATCTCGTCGAACGGATTGATGCTCATCTTGACGTTCGCGAGATCGACGCCCGAGCCGTCCGCCTTGACGCGAACCTTCACGTTGGCGTCCACCACGCGTTTGATTGCTACCAACACCTTCATGTCTTCCTCCAGATCGATACATTCAATGCCGCTGCTTGATACGCTCAACCGCGCCGCACAACGTCACTTACTCCTGATAACCGAGCCCATGCTCGCGCATGCGCGCAACCGTCCCTTCGTCGAAGCCCCAGTCGAACAGCGCGGCCAGACCGTGCTCGCCTCTCGCCGGGGCCTTGCGGCCGATGGCCGAAGGCGTGGCCGAGAAGCGCGGCGCGGGCGCCGGCTGCACGACGCCGTGCGCCTCGACAAAGCTTGCGCGCGCAACGTTGTGCGGATGCCTCGGCGCTTCGGAAAACCCCAGCACGGGCGCGACGCAGGCATCGCTACCTTCGAACACGGCGCACCATTCGTCGCGTGTACGCGTAAGGAACGCCGCCTCGAAATGCTGACGCAGCACGGGCCAACCCTTGCGGTCGTGCTGCTTCGGCAGGTCGGCATTGGCGAGCCCGAGTTTGTCGAGCAACTGCGCATAGAAGCGCGATTCCACCGCGCCCACCGCCATGTAGTGGCCGTCTTTCGTGAGGTAGCTGTCGTACCAGGGCGTGCCGCCGTCGAGCAGATTGCTTTCTCGCGCTTCGCGCCAGTTGCCGGACGCCATGAGCCCCCACACGATCGAGCCGAGTTGCGCCGCGCCCTCGACCATCGCCGCGTCCACCACCTGCCCCGTGCCACCGCGCTGCACGTTGCACAGCGCTGCCACCACGCCGAGCGCGAGCAGCATGCCGCCGCCGCCATAGTCGCCCACGAGGTTCAGCGGCGGCACCGGCGCCTCTCCCGCGCGCCCGATGCCGGAAAGCACGCCGGAAAGCGCGATGTAGTTGAGGTCGTGCCCGGCGCGCTGCGCGAGCGGCCCGCTCTGCCCCCAGCCGGTCATGCGGCCGTAGACGAGTTTCGGGTTGCGCGCGAGCGCCGCTTCGGGGCCAAGGCCCAGCCGCTCCATCGCGCCGGGGCGAAAGCCCTCGATGAGGACATCTGTCTCGGCGATCAGGTCCAGTGCGACCTGTGCCGCTTCGGGTCGCTTGAGGTCGAGCGTGATCGAGCGGCGGCCGCGGCCCGTCACATCCACCTGCGCGCCCTCGCGCTTTGGCCCGAGATCGTCAGGAGCGACGGGCCGATTCACGCGGATGATGTCCGCCCCCATGTCAGCCAGCAGCATCGTGCCGAAGGGAGCCGGACCGATTGCCTCGAACTCCAGTACGCGAAAACCGCTCAATACGCCCATTCCTTGTCTCCGTTCCTTTGTTGCCGTAACGATGAACATACGGCAAATCGTCGCCGTTGAACCCACCCGGTAGCGGTGGGTGGGGCTGGCGCGAGGGAATGAGTCGACAAGGGGCGCGAACGTGCAGCCCCGTGCTTACATGTTCGGATAGTTCGGCCCGCCACCACCTTCCGGCGTGACCCACACGATGTTCTGCGTCGGGTCCTTGATGTCGCACGTCTTGCAGTGCACGCAGTTCTGCGCGTTG
>NZ_CAJHCQ010000007.1 GCF_904848665.1 Paraburkholderia hiiakae | reverse complement strand
ACGCCGATTTCAGCGCCTTTCTCCGCGGCCAGCTGCTTCAGGCGGATCGCGGCGGACAGCCCGGCGGGGCCACCACCCACGATCACCACGTCGTATTCCATCGACTCGCGTGGACCGTATTGCGCAATCAGATCACTCGACGACATATCCTCTTCCTTGCTTGCTAACTGAGCGCCCTAAGCCGCCCGATCAAAACTGCACTTCGCTCAGCGCGAGCACGCCAGCATCGCCCTTTGCGGCCAGGATCGACGTCTCGAGGCCGCTTGCCTGCGCGAGAATGTGCTCGGCATAGAACTGCGCGATCGCGATCTTTGCGCCGTGGAACTCGGCGTCGTTCGCGAGTTCGCGTTGCGAGACGAGCAGCGCGCGCGCCATTTGCCAGCCGCACAGCACGATGCCCGCGAGCTTGAGATACGGCACGCTGCCCGCGAACACCGCGTTCGGGTCGCTCTTGACGTTCGCGATCACGTACTCGACGACATTCGCCAGTGCGCGCGCGCCCTTCTCCAGTTGCTCGCGCATCGATGCCGCCGCCGCGCCGCCGGCCTGGCCGAGCTCCTCAGCAGTCCGAGCGATCTCGCCAAGCAGTGCCTTGGCAACCGCGCCACCGTCGCGCACCGTCTTGCGGCCGACCAGGTCGTTCGCCTGAATCGCCGTGGTGCCTTCGTAGATCGAGAGAATGCGCGCGTCGCGGTAGTACTGCGCTGCGCCGGTTTCCTCGATGAAACCCATGCCGCCATGCACCTGGACGCCGAGGCTCGTCACCTCGTTGACCATTTCCGTGCTCCAGCCCTTCACGACCGGCACGAGGTATTCGTAGATCGCGAGATTGCGCGCGCGCACTTCAGCGTCGGGATGGTAGTGAGCATTGTCGCTATAGGCGGCTGCGACATACGCGAGCGCACGGGCGCCTTCGGTCATGGCGCGCATCGAGCCGAGCATGCGTCGCACGTCCGGGTGATGGATGATGGTGGCCGACTCCTTGAGCGAGCCATCGACGGGGCGGCTCTGCACACGCTCCTTCGCGTACGCCACGGCTTTCTGGTAGGCGCTCTCGGCCACGCCGACGCCCTGCATGCCGACGCCAAAGCGCGCCGCGTTCATCATGATGAACATGTATTCGAGGCCGCGATTCTCCTCGCCCACGAGATAGCCAATTGCGCCGCCATGGTCGCCGTATTGCAGCACGGCCGTCGGGCTCGCCTTGATGCCGAGCTTGTGTTCGATCGACACGCAATGGACGTCGTTGCGCGCGCCGAGCGAGCCGTCTTCGTTCACGAAGAACTTCGGCACGACGAAGAGCGAGATGCCTTTCACGCCTTCGGGCGCGTTGGGCGTGCGCGCCAGCACGAGGTGAACGATGTTCTCCGCCATGTCGTGCTCGCCCCACGTGATGAAGATCTTCGTGCCGAAGACCTTGTACGTGCCGTCGCCCTGCGGTTCGGCGCGCGAGCGCACGAGTGCGAGGTCGGAGCCGGCTTGCGGCTCGGTGAGGTTCATCGTGCCGGTCCATTCGCCGGAGATGAGCTTCGGCACGTAACGCGCCTTCAGCTCGTCGCTGCCCGCGGTGAGCAGCGCCTCGATGGCGCCGTCGGTCAGCAGCGGGCACAGCGCGAACGAGAGGTTCGCCGCGTTGAGCATTTCGATGCAGGGCGTGGCGATCAGCTTGGGCAGCGCCTGGCCGCCGAACTCGGACGGATGTTGCAGACCCTGCCAGCCACCCTCGACATACTGGCGGAACGCCCCAGCGAAGCCCGGCGTTGCCGTGACCTCGCCGTCGCGCCAGCTGCTCGGCGTGCGGTCGCCTTCCACGTTCAGCGGCGCGATGACTTCGCCGGAGAGCTTCGCGCACTCGTCGAGCACGGCCTGCGCGGTGTCGAAACCAGCGTCTTCGAAACCCGGCAGGGTCGCGATGGCGTCGATGCCGGCGAGCTCTTTCAGCACGAACAGCATGTCCTTGACGGGGGCGTTGTAGCTCATGATCGGTCTTTCCAGTTACTCAGGGGTCGAATGGATGCGCCGCCGGGCCAGGGTTACCTCTGTGGCCACCTTGCGGCAGTACAGGACGAATCGTAGCGGCAATCGGTCGCCGTACCACTGTCCAAACCGGACCACATGGTGACAATTCTGGCCACGCTGTCGGCTGCTGTGCCCACCCATCATGGGTGGGCGTCCCCGCTTTGTGCCGGGCGACGCTCAGCCGCCCGGTCGCTCAGCCGCGACGGCGGTAGGTGCCGGGCGTGCTGCCCGTCCAGTGGCGAAAGGCACGATGAAAGGCGCTGGGATCGTCGAAACCCAGATCACCACCAATGGCCGCGATCGTGTCCTGGGTGTCAGTGAGGCGCTGGATCGCCACGTCGCGGCGCAGCTCGTCCTTGAGCGCCTGGAAAGTGGTCTCCTCCGCGGCGAGGCGCCGGCAGAGCGTACGCACCGAGCAGTGCAGGCTTTCGGCCGCCGCTTCGATGGTCGGCAGATCGGGCAGTTGCGCGGCGAGGTACTGACGCACGTTGTGGCTCACGAGCTGCTCGCTGAAGGTCTCGAAGATCCAGTCGCCGGGCGAGCGGGCGAGAAACGCGCGCAGGTTGCGCTTGCTCTGCCGGATCGGCATGTCGAGATAGGCCGCGCTAAAGCGCATCAGCGTAGCCTCGCAGCCAAAGCGCACGGGCCCATGGAAGAAGTAGCGGTGATCGAGCGCATGCGGTGGCTGCGCACAGGCGAAATCGACTTGCAGAAGCGGAATGCGCTGGCCGATCAGCCAGGAGCACACGCCGTGCGCGAGTTTGAGCGTCAGTTCCTGCCCGAGCGGCCCGATCGCGCCGTACGCTGAATTGGCACGTAATGCCACCTGGGCCACGAGCCCCTGGCGGCGCGATTCGAGCCGGAAATCGTCGAGCACGATATGGAAGAACTGGTCGAAGCGATGCAGCGCCGTTTCGAGGTTGCGCGCATCGAGCAGGCTCAGGCAGAGAAACTTGAGCGTGCCGCTGCGCAGCGGCCGGCTAAAGAAGCCGGGCATCTCGTCGTCGAGTTCGATGGCGAGCGTCTGGTAGAGCGTGGAGAACTGCTCTTCCGTCACACGGCCACCCGGCTTGGCGAGCAGTTCCAACGCGATGCCCGCCTCGTTGAGATAGCGGCGGATCACGGTGGGCTCGGCACCCGCGCCGGCGAGAAAGCCGTTGACGAGCGAGATGGGAACGGTGGCGCTAGGCGATGGCATGCGTTGACGATGGGAGGCCGCGGAAACGGACAGACATAGGTGTCAGCCCGCGCGCCATTCTAATTCGGCGCGGCTAAAACGGCGCTGCCGCGCCCCGAAGTCCTGGGCAGCCGGAAGCCGCTTACTGCACCCCGCCCCTCGCCCGCGCAAAAGCCGCAAACCACGCGAGACTTTCCGGGTTGACCATGGTGTCCGGATTGGCCACTTTCTCGAGCGGCTGCCCGAGCAGCAGCCGCTTGATCGGCACCTCCATCTTCTTGCCCGAGAGCGTACGCGGAACGGCCTCTACCTGATGAATCTCGTCGGGCACGTGACGCGCCGAGAGCGCCTCGCGCACGCGCGCGCGAATGCGCTGCGCGAGCGCGTCGGTCAGCTCGACGCCAGGGCGCAACACCACGAAGAGCGGCATCGACGAAGCGCGTCCCAGGTACTCCAGATCGACCACGAGGCTGTCCAGCACCTCGGGCACCGACTCCACCGCGCGATAGAGCTCGCTCGTGCCCATGCGAATGCCGTGGCGGTTGATGGTGGCGTCCGAGCGACCGTAGATGATCGCGCCGCCCCTGGGGGTGATGCACAGCCAGTCGCCGTGCCGCCAGATGCCGGGAAACATGTCGAAGTAGCTTTCGCGGTAGCGCCGGTTCGCTTCGTCGCGCCAGAAGTAAAGCGGCATCGAAGGCATGGGCGCGGTGCACACGAGCTCGCCGACTTCGTCGATGCGCGCGTGCCCCGCTTCATCGAACGCCTCGACTCGCGCGCCAAGGCATCGGCACTGCATTTCGCCGAGATAAACCGGCAAGGTCGGCACGCCGGCAAGGAAGCAGCCCGCGAAATCCGTGCCGCCCGAAATCGCGTCGATCCACACCGGTCCCACGTGCTCGAGTATCCATGCATACGCTTCGGGCGGCAGCGGCGAGCCGGTCGAGCCGACCGCGCGCAGACGCGAGAGATCCGCCGCCGCACGCGGCTCGACACCGGATTTGAGGCACCCCTGGAAATACGCCGCCCCTGCGCCGAAGAACGTGACGCCCGTCTCGCCCACAAAGCGCCAGAGCGCCTGCGCGTCGGGATAGGTGGGGTTGCCGTCGTAGAGGCAGAGCGTCGCGCCCGCGAGCAGGCCGCCCAGCTGGCAGTTCCACATGATCCAGTTCGTGCTGGCGTACCAATGGAAACGGTCGCCAGGGCTCAGGTCGAGGTGCAGCGCAGTGAGCTTCACGTGCTCCACCACGATGCCGCCGTGCGAATGCACGATGGCCTTGGGCATGCCCGTCGTGCCCGACGAATAGACGATCCATAACGGATGATCGAACGGCACGTTCTCGATTTGCAGCGGGACGTTTCCAGCGATTGCGTCGCGCCACGCCGTGGCGTGCGGGTACTCCTGCACGTTGGCGTCCGTGTCCAGCTGCGGGACGAACACGAGATGCGCCACGCTCGGCAACTCGCGCAGCAGATGGTGAATCAGCTCGCGCCGGTCGTGCGGCTTGCCGCCGTAGCGATAGCCGTCCACGGCGAACAGCACCTTGGGCTCGATCTGCCGGAAGCGGTCGAGCACCGCGAGCGGTCCCATGTCGGGCGAGCACACCGACCAGATCGCGCCCACGCTCGCCGTGGCGAGAAATGCCACAACGGTCTCGGGCGTGTTCGGCAGGAAGGCCGCCACACGGTCGCCCCGCGTGACGCCCATGCGCCGCAGCGTGGCCGCGCAGGCCGCCACCTGGCGGCGCAGTTCCGCCCAGCTCAATTCGCGCGTGCGCCCAGCCATCGGGCCGCTCTCGCTGCGCGAAACGATCGCGGGCCGCGCGTCGCTCGCAAGCTGAAAAGCCCGTTCGACGTAGTTCAACTCGACGCCGGGAAACCAGCGCGCGCCGGGCATTCCGGCATCGGCGAGCGCCGCGCCGCGCGGCTCGCGCGAGGGAATCTGCGCCCAGTCCCACAGCGCGCACCAGAAAGCGTCGACGTTCTCGACGGACCAGCGCCATAGCGCGTCGTAGTCGTCGAACGCGAGACCGCGCGTATCGCCGAGCCACTTCATGAACTGGGTGATGCGGGCCGCTTCGACCTGCTGCGTCGTCGGCGTCCAAGCGGGAGGGGATGCGGGGAGCGTTTCGTTCATCTCGTTGCGCGGGCGCTTGCGGGTTCGTCTGACCAAATGGTGCCGGAGCCGGTGCGCCTCGAACAATTCAGGGAAACCAGTGGAAGCTGTCCAACCGCGCTTGCTGACGACGATCTCTGCTAACGCGTTTGCCGCACAAATAGAGCGTTGTGTGTTTGTGCCCGCCTACTCCTCGCGTGCCGGCGGCATGACCTGAGCGCTGATGGTGTGCTCGCGCCAGAACAGGTTGTTAATGCGGCCCTGCAACCTGCGCAGGCCCTCTTCGCTCGCGGCGTGGAAGGTGAGCAGCGCGCTGGGACGCCCCGCGCCCTCGATCCGTTGAATCGCGTCGTACGGCGGAAAACCGTAGCGCTCCAGAAACTCGTTGATTTCGGCGTCCGTGACGTGTTCGTCGATATTTCCCAGCAGCAGATCGGCCATGGTCTACCCCTCGTGAGCGTTCAATCTGGATGATAGTGTGGTTTGATCCGACGTGACGAGAAGCCGCGCCGGATGGCGCGCGCCGCTCAGTACTTCTCCTGCACGTACCGGTAGGGATAGTCCGGGTCGCGGTAGCCTTGTGCCTTCTGACGCTCGGGCAGCGTGACCTTCTCGCGCGGCAGCGCCTTGTAGGGAATCGTGTTCAGAATATGGCTGATGACGTTCAGGCGCGCACGTTTCTTGTCATCGGATCGGACAACGAACCATGGGGATTCCGGCGTATCCGTCATGTCGAACATCTCGTCGCGCGCACGTGAATAGTCGTACCAGCGGCTATACGACAGGAGGTCCATCGGCGAAAGCTTCCAGATCTTGCGCGGATCGTTGATGCGCCCTTCGAGGCGCCGGGTCTGCTCTTTCTGGCTCACTTCGAGCCAGAACTTGATGAGGATCGTGCCCGAGTCGATGATGGCGCGCTCGATGAGCGGCACGCCGCGCAGGAATTCCGTCGCCTGTTCCTGGGTGCAAAAGCCCATTACGCGCTCGACGCCCGCACGGTTGTACCAGCTACGGTCGAACACCACGATTTCACCGGCAGCGGGCAGCATCGGCAGGTAACGCTGGAAGTACATCTGCGACTTCTCGCGCTCCGTGGGCGCAGGCAGCGCGAAAACGCGAAACACGCGCGGGCTCACCCGTTCGGTGAGCGCCTTGATCGTGCCGCCCTTGCCTGCGCCGTCGCGGCCTTCGAACAGGATGCATACCCTCAGGCGCTTCTGGACCACCCACTCCTGCAAGCGAACGAGTTCGCCATGCAAGCGCTCGAGTTCCTTTTGATAGGCTTTTTCGCTGAGCTTTTCCGCCGGCTCCGCTGCGCTCGCGCCCTTGCCTTCCTCTTTCTTCGCCATTGAATTCCTCCCGCTTCAGACGCCTCCCACGAGGCATCCATCCACTATGGTGTGTGGACGAGGGGCGCGCAATAGGACTTTGGACTAAGGCAATCGCCGTCTTGACCTTCGGCAATCACGCTCGCGCGAGAGCGTCAATCGTGCGCATAGTTGAACTCGGGCAAGGCCTTTAGCTGCGCCTTGTCGGTCTGCAGTACGATCTGTTTCCTGTCGATGCGCAGATCGTTGAACGGCACGGCCACGAGATGCTTGCCCATGCCGAGGAAGCCGCCCACCGAGAGAATCGCGAAGGCGCCTTCATTCGGCGACTCGAGCACGATGTCGTCGATCGCGCCGATCTTGCTGCCGCTACCGTCGTAGACATCGGAGCCCACGAGCTTCGAGGCGCGAAAGCCGGTGCCCGATTGCACTGTCGCCATGCGCTGCACGGCGATCGATTGCGGTGCGCCCTGCGCGAACGCGGCAGACGGCGCACCCAGAGCGCAACCTAACGTGCACCCAAACGCGACGACGAGCGCAGAGGCGCGGCGGCAAGCCAGGCCACGCATATTCAGCGGGCGATTCGATTGTGTCGTCATGGTATCCCTCTCCCTTGTGCGAATGCACGGTGAATACCGCGCAAATGCAAGCGCTGTGCCCGGCAACCTCACGCCTGCGTGAGCCAGTGCTCGATCAGCGGCCCACATTCGCCATAAAGAGGATCGCTCGCGGGGTGGTAACGCCTGCATGGCGCGCAATTCCGCCAAGCTCCTCCAGTACGAAAGGACGATGTGAGCCCGCGAGCGAGGCCGCAAAGTTCGACGTGAGATGACTGCAAAGGTCCTGCGCGGATAGCAGCAACCTGCGTACCGGGCGGCCGAGCGGCCCCGCGCGCGCTGCGCGGCACGGCGCTTGCGGTCCGCCGGGCAAATGGATACGCGCGAACGCGGTGCCGCAACGCATCGGGCTCACGCTTCGCGCATCCCGGAGAGGTCTATGCGTTCGAATTTCCTTCTCGCCGCCCGTTTTCTACGCGGTCCCGAGGCCCATCTGCCGACCGAGGAGCCCGAAAATCCGCGTCGTCCGCCGGCGCCTCCAGTGCCGGACGTCGAGCCGCCGCCGGTGCCCGAAGGCGATCCGCCGTCTGAAGCGCCACCCGAGCGGCTGCGGTAACGCCCCTGCGCCACGCTGGCGCGGCACTGTTCAGCCGGTGGTTTGCAACCGGCGCAACAGGCCAGCCTTCACGTCGGGCCACTCGTCCTCGATGATGCTAAAGCGCACGGAGTCGCGCTTGCGGCCGTCCGGCATGATGCGTTCGCGGCGCACCACGCCCTCTTCTTTCGCGCCCAGGCGCAGGATCGCGGCGCGCGACTTCGCGTTGAGCACGTCCGTCGTGAACTGCACGCGTACGCAGCCGAGCGTTTCGAAGGCGTAGCTGAGCATCAGAAACTTGGCTTCCGTGTTCACGATGGTGCGCTGCGCCGAGGCAGCGAGCCACGTGGAGCCGATTTCCAGCTTGCGGTTCTCACGGTCGACCTTCCAGAAACGCGTGCTCCCCACCACGCGATCACTTGCGCGCAGCCGGATCGTGAACGGAATCACCGTGCCGGCGCGTACGCCATCGAGCGCCGTGGCAATCGAGGCGTCGATGGTAGCGGGACCAGGCACCACCGTCACCTTGAGGTTCCAGAGTTCGCCATCCGCCGCCGCGGTGACGAGACGCGGCGCGTCTTGCGCGCAAAGCGGGTGCAGCGCGACCGTGCGTCCGTTCAGCGTGGGCAGCTGATTCGGCGCGGGAGTGGCTTCGACGGCGGTTCGGGGTGCAGGGCCGGGCATGTCGGTCATGGCGGGTATCGATGGAATGTGGCCAGAGCGTGAGGCAAGCTGGGGCGAAAGGCTCACGCATTCTAGCGCCGGGCTCGCGTCGGAGGCGACGCGCCAGCCGTTACAATCGCGCCTGCAATCGGGCCCGACGTCGGGCCCAGCGCCAACGCTGCGCAACCCCGGTGGCGCCGCCCGTCCCCAATTTTTTCGCATCGCATCATGGCCCGCATCGAGCTCCACTTTCCCGAAGACCAGTTCTATTACTCGACGCACCTCACGGTGCGCGTCACCGACATCAATTCGGCCAATCACCTCGCCAACGATTCGATGATCTCGATGATTTCCGAGGCGCGCGCGCGTTTTCTGTTCGACGCGGGCATCGAGGGCATGAAGGACGCGCACACGAGCATCATCGTGACCGATCTGGCCACGACCTATCGCGCCGAAGCCTACGCGCGCGACGCGCTCTGCTTCGAGGTGGGCATCATGGATTTCAACAAGTACGGCGGCGACATCATCTTTCGCATTACGCGGCCTGCCGATGGCGCGCTGATCGCCATGGCGAAATCCGGCTTCGTGTTCTTCGACTACGAGGCGAAAAAGGTCGTGCCGATGCCGCAGGCCTTCCGCGACAAGTTTGCGCAGGTCAATAGAGTCGGTTGAGGATTGCGCCGCTCAACGCGGCTGAAACATGATGAGCGCCATGCCGGCCAGCGTGAAGCCGATGCCGGCCCAGTCCCAGGGGCTCGGCCGGATCGCCTCGACGACCCAGAGCCACAGAATCGCCACGCAGACGTAAACGCCGCCGTAGGCCGCATAGGTGCGCCCGGCGGCCGTGGGATGCAGCGTAAGCAGCCAGGCGAAGAGCGCGAGCGCGGCAGCTGCTGGCAAGAGGAGCCACGCGCTCGCGCCTTCGCGCAGCCAGCGATAAGGCAGATAGCAGCCGATGATCTCGGCGAGCGCGGTCACAACGAAAAGCAGAAACGTCTTCATGGGCGGCGGCCAGTGGCAGGGGCGCCCATGGTAACGCAGGCGCCAAGGCCTCCTGCAAGAGCCGCGCGAAATGCGGCTTACGGCCGCTCTCCGCGGGCAAGCCGCGATTCGATCTCGTTCACCACGGGCAGCAGGTCGGCGACGCTGTCGATCACATAGTGCGCGCCCGCCGCGCGCAGACGCTCCACGGCCGCGGCGCGGCGGCGTGCGAATTCATCGGGTGCGAGCGCGTGGACTTCGTCCTCGGTCAGGCCGAAGGCGTTGCCGCTCACCGCAACCCCCACCGCCCACGTCCCACCGTTGATGCCCTCTTCGATGCCGACTTCGGTGTCGTCCACCTTGATCGCATCGCGCGCGAGCCACACGCCGAGTTGCGGCAGCGTGCGATAGATCATGTAGGGCGAAGGCCGGCCCTCGGGCGTGTCGCCGGTGCAGACAATGCTGTCCGGCTCGAAGCCCTGCGCCTTCGCGCCCGGCACGATCTGGTCGATGATCTCGCGCGTGTAGCCCGTGGTCGAGCCTATGCGTACGCCATCGGCGCGCAGCGCGGCGGTCACCGCCGCCACGCCTGGAATGACGTCGCTGTACTGCGCCGCCACGGCGACGTTCTTCGGCACGAAGACGTCGTACACGGCGTCGATATCGGCCTCGCCTGGCGCGTGGCCATAGCGCGCTTCCCACGCCGCCGCGACGCGCGGCAGCGCCATCAGCGCCGCGATGTGCGGACGCTTGGCCATGCCCATCGGCCCGCGCGCCTCGTCGATCGTGACCGGCACGCCGAATTGCTCAAAGGTCTCGACAAAGGCGCCCATTGGCGCGCGCGAGCCGTAGTCGACCACGGTGCCGGCCCAGTCGAAGATCACTGCCTTGACGTGTTTCATTGCATGCGTCCTGCTAAAAGTCGATGATCTGTAGTCTTAACGATATGTGCGTATCAAGCGGCAAGTGCCTCGCGTGCGCCGAGATCGACCGCCGCGGGCGCAGCACTCGCCACGCCGAGCGTGCGCAACGCTTCGCCGCATGCGGCCACGACGCGGCGCATGACGGTTTCGTCGAGCGCGCCGATGCAGCCGATGCGAAAGCTCTCCACACTCGTCAGCTTGCCCGGATAGATGATGAAACCCCGCGCCTTCATGAGTTCGTAGAAGCGCGTGAAGTCGAATGCGGGATCGGCCGGCGAAAAGAATGTGACGATGATGGGCGAGCGCCAGGCTTCGGTCAGGAGCGGCTCGAAACCGAGCCCGCTCATGCCCTCGACGAGCACGTCGCGGTTGCGCGCATAGCGCGCAAGGCGCCCCGGCTGACCGCCTTCGAGCGCGTGCAGGCGCAGCGCCTCGATAAACGCGGCCACCGCGTGCGTGGGCGGCGTGAAGCGCCACTGGCCGGTGCGGTTCATGACATCCCACTGGTCGTAGATGTCCAGCGCGAGCGAGTGGCTCACACCCTTTGCGTCGTTCAGGACTGCTTTTTTCGCGATCACGAAGCCGAAGCCCGGTACGCCCTCGATGCACTTGTTCGCCGACGAGACGAACGCGTCGCAAGGCAGCGTGCGCACGTCGAGCGGCACCGCGCCGAACGCGCTCATCGAGTCGATCAGGAGCCGCCGCCCCTGGCGCGCCGTCACGGCTGCGATCTCCTCGATCGGGTTCAGAATGCCCGAGCTGGTCTCGCAGTGCACGACGACGACATGCGTGATGTCCGGGTTCGCGACCAGCAGGCGCTCGACGTCTTCGGCGCGCGGCGGCAGGTAGTCGCCGGTATCGTGCACGGTGTGCTGGCGGCCCAGGTAGCGCAGCGTCGTGGCAATGCGCTTGCCATACGCGCCGTTGGCGAGCACGAGCGCGTGGCCATCGCGCGCCACGAAGCTGCCGAGCATCGCCTCGACGCAATAGCTGCCACTGCCCTGCAACGGCACGCAGTCATATTCACCCTGTTCGTCGCCCGCGATCTGCAGCAGTGCGGCGCGCAACTGCGCGGTCATGGCGCGGAAGTCGGCGTCCCACGAGCCCCAGTCGCGCTGCATCGCGGCCTTGGTCGATGCCGCGGTAGTGAGCGGTCCGGGGGTCAGGAGATACGGCTCGGCGGGGGTGGTCATGCGGGCTCCGGTGGGCGTCAGGGCTGTTCACTGTCAATGGCGACACGTTAGCGCAGCGCTCGCCATCGGTAAAATCGATATAATCGATGCCGATATAAGCCCAACTTATCCCCTGCAACCGGAGCGCTTCGACATGCAATACGCGCAGTTGCGTGCTTTTCACGCGGTCGCCGAACACGGCGGGTTCTCGCGCGCCGCGCAGGCGCTCTCGCTCACGCAGCCGGCCGTGTCGGACCACGTGAAACGGCTCGAACAGGATTTCGGGGTCAAACTCTTCGAGCGCGGGCCGCGCGGCGTGGAACTCACGGAACTCGGGCGGCGGCTATTTACGGTGACGCGTCAGATGGTGGGCTGCGAGCGCGACGCGCGTCGGCTGCTCGAAGCGGCAGGGGCGCTCGAATCGGGCGAACTCGCCCTC
Organism: Paraburkholderia hiiakae; assembly: GCF_904848665.1. Taxonomy (GTDB): domain Bacteria; phylum Pseudomonadota; class Gammaproteobacteria; order Burkholderiales; family Burkholderiaceae; genus Paraburkholderia; species Paraburkholderia hiiakae. Next base: position 376,224 of record NZ_CAJHCQ010000007.1, on the reverse strand, counting down.
GCCGCCGACGCGCCGGACCTCGCGATCAAGCTGATCGGCGCGTTCAGGCAGCGCTATCCTGGCGTGGTGATCAAGCTTTCGATCGCGAACGCGACCGAATGCATGCGCCGTGTGCTGGCGAGCGAAGCCGACGCCGCGATCACGGCCGCGCGCCAGGTGCACAGTCGGCTGCAGGCGCGCGTGCTGCGCGAGGAACCGCTAGTCGCGGTGGTGCCCGCAGAGAGCCCGGCCGCGAAAAAGCGCCGCATGACCTACGAGGAACTCGTGCGCGAACCGATGGTGTTTCGCGAAACGCATTCGGTCACGCAGCAATTGCTCGAATCCGAGCTCGTGCGCAAAGGGTTGCAGGTCCAGCCCGTGCTCTACGTGGATGGCCGCGAGGCGCTGCAAACGGCCATCGCGCAAGGCGTGGGCGTGGGCGTGATCGCGCATGCGGAATTCGGCGAGTCGCGGCGCATTCGCATGCTGCCGCTCGTGGACTGCCAGGTGCGCATGGTCGAATCGCTTACGCGCCTCGCCGACACCTCCTCGTCGAATCTGCTCGACGCGCTCTTTGCCACGCCGTTCGATTGAGCGCGCAAACAGGGCCGTCAGGAAACCACGATAGCCGTGCCGACGGCATGGAGCAGATCGCGCAGCATCTCGGCCTGCTCCATGCGCGCGCCGTGGCGCAGGTGAATGCGCAGTGCTCTGCCCGCGATGCCGTCGACCGGGCGCGCGAGCCATAGCTCGACCGCGAGCCCGAGGCCGTCAGGCGCATCGGGCACGACCGGTTCGACGACGCGCGGATTGAAGGAGGCGGATTCGGACATGGCGAGACCTCGTCGGTGGCGGGATCGACTTCATCGTAGCGAGGCAGCACGCCCGCGCCAAACGAGAAATCCGCGTATGCAAATGAGCGCCGCCCGGCATTGGATCGCGCTGGCAGTGGCATGCACGCGCGCCCGCGCCGCGCGCGGCGTCATGGCTGCGTGCGTGGCGTTGCTTTACGAGCAGCGTGTGCCCGCGAGTGGCAAACTGAGCGCATCGTTGTGCGGCAATTTGCCTGCGACGAGACGGGAGAACCTACTCATGGAACGCCCCTTTACCGATCGCCGCGAGGCGGGCCGGGTGCTCGCCGGCCAGCTCTCGGCCTACGCGGGCAGACGCGACGTGATCGTGCTCGCGCTCCCGCGCGGCGGCGTGCCGGTAGGCTATGAAGTCGCCAAGGCGCTGCACGTGCCGCTCGATGTCTTGCCCGTGTGCAAGCTCGGCCTGCCCTGGCAGGCGGAACTCGCCATGGGCGCGCTGTCGTCGAACGGCGCGCAGTACGTGGACAGCTCGCTCGTGCGCACCGCCGGCGTGAGCGAAGCGCAGTTGCAGAGCGCCATGGCGCTCGCGCGCATCGAGCTTGGCCGCCGCGAGGCGCGCTATCGCGGCGAACGTGCCCCGCTTGCGGTGGCGGGCCGGGTGGCGCTTGTCGTCGACGACGGAATGGCCACAGGCGCGTCGCTCAAGGCAGCTGCGCTCGCGCTCGCCACGCTTGGTCCCGCGCGCATCGTCGCGGCGCTGCCGGTCGCGCCCGCGGGCTCGCAAGAGCGCCTGGGCGGCACCGTTGACGAATTCGTTTGCGCGCGCATGCCTGAGGCGTTCTACAGCGTCGGCCAGTTCTATCTCGACTTCGATCAGGTCAGCGACGACACCGTGCGCGACCTGCTGGCTCTTGCGGCGGCTGACGACACGAACGGCGAGACGCAAATCTGAGCGTTGCACGTTGTACCGTCGTTGTTTGCCCTCACGCCTTATCGCACCGGATTCGAAGCCGCTTCGCCCACCACCGTTTGCCAGGGCCGCACGCGCCAGTGCTTCACGAGCCCCGAGCGCACATATGGGTCGGCGCGCGCGAACGCTTCGGCGGCGGCCGGGCTGTCACCCTGGAAAAGCAGCAGCGCATTGTCGACGGGATCGGCAATCGCCCCCGCGAGCAGCAACTCGCCCCGTTCGACGGCAGCCCATGCGAGTGCCAGATGAGCGCTGCGGTGTTCGCCGCGGCGTTCGAGATAGTCGTCTGCGAGTTCGTACATCAAGAGGTAATGCATGCATGGTCTCCGTGCTGTTGCGGCCGCGTCGGACTAGGGTGACGGCCGATAGCGAACATTGTGCAGCAGCGCGCGCGTCAACCGAACACATCGCCGCGTCGTTTTAATGGCGGCTTTGCCATAATGGCGGCGCGCGCAAGGCGCTCCGGCCCTACACGGCCTGGCCGCACGGCTAGTCAGAACGTCCAAATCCAAATTCAAGGGAGTGAACGATGAAGATGCAATCCGTCATTGCTGCAATCGTGCTGGGCGGCGTGCTGGCCGCGCCGGCGTTCGCGCAAACCGCCGCGCCCGCGGCGAACAGCCAGCAGAACAAGATGAAGGCGTGCAACACCCAGGCCGGCGACAAGAAAGGCGATGATCGCAAGGCATTCATGAAGCAGTGCCTTTCGACCGCCGGCGCCCCGGCTCCGACGATGACCCAGCAGGAACGGATGAAGGCGTGCAACGCCCACGCCGGCGACAAGAAGGGCGACGACCGCAAGGCTTTCATGAAGACGTGCCTCTCGACGAAGAGCTGAGCCAGGCGAGTTCAGGCACGCTAGTGCAACTGCAGGATCCGCGCGCCGCAGCGTTTGCTGCGGCGCGTTTTTTCATGGGCCGGTTTTGTGCGTTGCAGCGTCTTCTCAATCTCCGCGCGCCTGCGTCTTCGGTTGTGCGAATCATCGTCGAAGCATGCAAAAGCACGTGAAAGTGCGCGGATTTGGGCAGGTTGGCGTATTCGCGCGCATTCGGCCTGGCCGTTTTTCTCCTATGATGGCTGGAGCGGCGGCCCCTCCCCGCGAAATCACACATTAGCCATCGGGCTGCCGCGTTGACGTTGATGCCAAAGGCATCGAACGGAGGCGCAGATGGCATGGAGACACAAGAACCGCTGGTTTCGCCGCTGGCTGATGGTGATCACCTTCTGGCTCGTACCGGTGATGATCGTCGTGGTGCGCGAGGTTCAGGACGAGATGGCGTACAACCGCGCGGATTTGCAGCGGGCGCTGACAAGCTGGACCTTCACCGACGCCGAGCGTGACGCCGGCGCCGCGCTACGCTGCCACGGCGCGCCCGAAACCGCGCGTGCGGCCGGTTGCCCCGCTGCGGTGCTCGCGGCGAACGCGCAGCGCCAGCAGGAAGCACGCGACGAATACGCAGTACGACGCGCGACGCTCGCGGGCTATTTGTGGCACGCATTCGTCGGTTACTGGGTCGTGCCCGCTGCCGTGCTGCTCGCGATCGGCATGCTGATCGGCGGCGTGAAGCGCGCCCTGCGGCGACCCACGGCCAAGCCAGTGCCGGAACACTAGCGTTTTTCGTGCATGCGCCACCGCGCAGCGTTTGTGCTGCGCAGCCTCAAAGTGCGGATCGGGACGTTCAGGTATAACAAAAGGTCGCCGCGACATCGCGGCGCCCGGAAACCAGAACGGAGAACAAGATGACCGCATCTCGCTTCTTTTTGAGGGCTTCTGTCGCGATCGCCATCGGCGCGGCAGCGCTCTCGGGCTGCACGACCACCGGCAGCCAGGCACCCAACGCCGCGACCGACGCGTCGCGCGCCCAGTCGATCAACGCCGACGTCGACGCTACGCTTTCACGCCTCTATCAGACGGTGCCAGGCTCGCGCGAGCTGGTCAGCAAAGCTCGCGGCATCCTCGTGTTTCCGCGCGTGATTCAGGCGGGCATCGGCGTGGGCGGCGAGCACGGCGACGGCGCGCTGCGCGTGGGCGGTAGCACGGTTGGCTTCTACAGCACGTCGTCGGCTTCGGTCGGCGCAACGCTCGGCGTGCAGTCGAAGTCCGTCATCTATCTCTTCATGACGGAAGACGCGCTCGCGAAATTCCGCAATTCGAGCGGCTGGTCGGCAGGCGGTGACGCATCGGTTGCGCTCGTGAAGGTCGGTGCGAACGGCACGATCGACACCACCACGGCCACCAAGCCCGTGCAGGTCTTCGTGCTCACCAACAGCGGGCTGATCGGCGACCTCTCGCTCGGCGGCACGAAGATCACGAAGCTCGACCTCTAAGCGCGCACCGGACGTCCGCGGGCTCAGCTCGCGGACGTATCGATCACCTTGAAGCGCGAGCGCTTGTTCGCGCGAATCACGGCCTCATACGCCTGCACGTACTCCTGCGCCATGCGGTGCGAGGTAAAACGCTCTTCGAAGTGGCGCCGCACACCCGCACGCGGAACGCGCGAGAGGCGGTTCACCGCCGCCACGGCGCCAATCTCGTCCTCGACGATAAAGCCCGTTACGCCCTCTTCCACCACCTCCGGCACCGAGCCGCGATTGAACGCGATCACGGGCGTGCCGCACGCCATCGCCTCGATCATCACGAGGCCGAACGGCTCCGGCCAGTCGATCGGGAACAGCAGCGCATGCGCGCCCGAGAGGAATTCGGCCTTCTGGCCGTCGTTGATCTCGCCCACATACTCGACGTGCGGCAGCGCGAGCAGCGGCTTGATGTCGCGCTCGAAATACTCGCGGTCGGCTTCGTCGACCTTGGCGGCAATGCGAATAGGCAACCCACAGCGCCCGGCAATGCGTATTGCCGTGTCGACGCGCTTTTCCGGCGAGATACGGCCGAGAAACGCAAGATAGCGCTGCTCCACGGGCTGCGGCGTGTAGAGCGTCTCGGGAAGGCCGTGATAGACCGTGCGCAGCCAACGCGCTTGTGGCAACGGCTGACGCTGCGCATTCGAAATCGAGATGACCGGCGCGGTGTTGAACGTATCGAAGACCGGCTGCTGCTCGGGCAAGTCGAGACGGCCATGCAGCGTCGTCACGAACGGCGTTTCCTGGCGCTTGAACACCGAAAACGAGTAGTAGTCCATATGGAAATGCAACACGTCGAACTGGTCGGCCTGGCGGCGCACCATTTCCATCAGGAGCATGTGCGGAGCAATACGGTCGCGAATGCCGGGGTCTAGCCGCAGCGCGCGCGGCCACACGGGCTCGAGCTTCGCGCTCGTGAGCGAATCGCCGCTCGCGAAAAGCGTGACGTCGTGCCCGAGTTCGACCAGCGCTTCGGTGATGTATGACACGGCGCGCTCGGTGCCGCCATAAAGCTTCGGCGGGACCGATTCGGTCAGCGGGGCGATCTGCGCAATTCTCATCGAGTGTCTCCAGGAAACGGGGCCGCATTGCCCGTTCTTGCGGTGCTGCTCATTCTAAGCCAGCCAGTGGCGGCGTCCGCGGCCCGTGCTCCCCTCGGGTTAGCACGGATTGTTGCGGGGTCGAGTCTGGCCACGCATCGGTGCCGCGGCGGTTGTCCCATCAGTTATCCCATTATTCGGCAAGCCGGCCGCGTGCGCCGTCAGTCTTTCAATTTCTATTCGGTGTTACACGCCGAAACAACTCGTGCGTTTGCCCACGCGGCCTACCTGGCGGGCCATTTCCACGCCGGCACGTCGAGCGTGTCCGGATCGGCGAATCCGGTTGCGCCGAGGCGCCGCTCGAGCACGACCGACTGGCTGCCCGCTTCGCGCTCCAGCGCCGCGACGAGCCGCGCCGCGTGCGAGACCACGATGACCTGCGAGTGCCGCGACGCCCGCGCGATGAGCCGTGCGAGCGACGGCAGGAGGTCCGGGTGCAAGCTCGTTTCGGGCTCGTCGAGCACCAGCAGGCCGGGCGGCCGCGGGCTCAGCAGCGCCGCCGCGATCAGCAGGTAGCGCAAGGTCCCGTCGGAGAGTTCCGCGCCGCGCAGCGGCCGCAATAGCCCCTCCTGGCGCAGCGCCACCTCGAAGCGGCCTTCGTGATTCACGATCTCCACGCGCGCGCCCGCAAAGGCGTCGCCGACGGCGGTATCGAGCGCCTCGCCATCGCCGATCTCGCGGATCGTCTGCAGCGCGGCGGCGAGGTTTGCGCCGTCGTCGGCGAGCACCGGCGAATGCGTGCCGATCTGCACCTGGCGGGCGCTCGCGTGCTCGTCGGTGCGGAAGTGGTCGTAGAAGCGCCACGAGCGTATCTGCTCGCGCACGGCGATCATTTCAGGCGCGCTGCGCGGGTCGGCGTACTCGGTCATCATGCTGTCGAAGCTGGCGACGGGCTGCGCGAGCGTCGTCCATTCGCCCGAGGCGTCACGGATGCGGATCATCGGCCCCTGGCGGTCCACGAGCAACGCCGAAGGTCGCAGGATCGGTCCGCTCCAGATGCACTCGCGCTTGATGACCGGGTCGAGCGAAAACTGCGAGGTGGACGAAGGCAGCGGCAAGCCCAGATCGATCGCGTAGCCGAACGCGTCGCCCGCGAAGCCAAGCCGAAGGCTCACCGCATCCTTGCGCACCGTGCCCTGCACTGCGTATTCACCCGCGGCGACCGCGCGCGAGAAACGCTCGGGGCCCGCCCAAAGCGTGGATTGCAGGCCGCCCTCGCGCGCCAGCGACGGAATCACGCCGCCGCGCGCCGTGAGCGCGAGCAGGCGCAGCGCGCGATAGAGATTCGACTTGCCGCTGCCGTTCGGGCCGGTCACGACGTTGAGCGCGCCAAGCGGCACGATGAGCTCGCGCAGCGAGCGGTAATTGGCGATGGCGAGCGTAGTCAGCATGAACGTGCGTGGCGAGTGCCTGGGGATGCCCGGGGGTGCCTTCGGGTGGCTTGATCAGCCACGCATCATACGCAATCGTGCAGGCGCGCGAACGGCCTGTGCCCTGCCTCGGTCAGCGCGGCTGGGGCACCGCCGCGAGATCGCGCAGGAAACTGTCTCGCCACACGCCCAGATCGTTGCGTCTGAGCGCCTCCATGTTGGTCTGATAACGCGCCTGGCGCTCTTCGAGCGGCATCGAGAGCGCGCGTTCCAGCGCTTCCGACATACCGCTCGCATCGTGAGGATTCACGAGCAATGCACCCGTGAGCTCAGCTGCCGCGCCAGCGAAGATCGAAAGCACGAGCACGCCCGGATCGTCGGGATTCTGTGCGGCCACATACTCCTTGGCGACGAGGTTCATGCCGTCGTGCAACGGCGTCACATAGCCGATTTGCGACTCGCGAAAGAGCGACATCAGCTTCCAGCGATCGTACTGCTGGCTCAGATAGCGGATCGGCGTGTAATCGAGGCCTGAGTAGCGGCCGTTGATGCGCCCCGCCTCGCGCTCCAGCTCCTCGCGTATGACCTTGTAGCTCGCGACGTCCGAGCGTGTGGGCGGCGCGATCTGCACGAGCGTGACCTTGCCGCGCCATTCGGGCGACGTTTCCAGCAACTGCTCGAACGCGTGGAAACGCTCGACAAGCCCCTTCGAGTAGTCGAGCCGGTCCACGCTCATGATGAGCTTGCGCCCTTCCAGACTCTGCTTGAGATCGAGCACGTGCTGGCGGCTTTCGTAACGCGCAGCCTGCTCGGCGATTTCGTCCGGAAACACACCGATGCGGTAGACACCCGTGCGCAGCTTGCGGCCATAGGCCTCGACCTCACCGTGCTCCGGATTCTCCGCGCGCGCTGCCACCTTGCCGTGCGCCTCGCGCACGATGTAGTCGTGAAACGCCTGCTGGTCGTTCTGCGTCTGGAAGCCCAAAAGGTCGTAACAGCACAGCGATCTGACGAGTTCATCGTGCGGCGGAATGGTCTGCAGCACCTGCGGCGAAGGAAACGGAATATGCAGGAAGAAGCCGATGCGGTTGCGCAAGCCTTCCGAGCGCAGCGCCTCGGCGAACGGGATCAGGTGATAGTCGTGGACCCAGATGTGGTCGTCCGGGTGGATCAGCTTCATGAGCTTGTGCGCGAGCCACGCGTTCACGCGGCGGTAGCCCGCGTATTCGTCGCGCTCGTAGCGCGCGAGGTCGTTGCGGTAGTGGAAGACCGGCCACAGCGTGGCGTTCGAGAACCCGCGGTAGTACTGATCGTAGTCCTTGCGCGTGAGCCCGACTGTCGCGAAGGTGACGTGGCCTTCTTCGACGAGCGTCGGTCCCGCATTCGCCACCGTCTCGCTCACCACGTCGCCGCTCCAGCCGAACCACACGCCGCCCGAGTCCTTCAGCGCGCCGAATACGCCAACCGCGAGCCCGCCCGCCGAGCCCTTGGTTTCGGTCGGCGTCGCCACGCGATTCGAGACGACTATCAGTCTGCCCATCTTGCTGTTCCTCCTCCTGTCTTCACACTGCTGCATCCACTGCGGTATGGATTGCACCGGCAGCGTGCCGCAGTTGTCGTTCGTTGCCGCTTTAGCCTGGCTCGCGGCGACTTTCAGTCGCTGGCTCGCGGGCGCTGGTGGCTTCGGCCGCGTTGGCGTCCGTCGCCGGGCGGGGCGCCTCCCGTTCCTCGTTATCTCCCGGCACGCGCGTGCCAGTCACGGGATCCGCCTCAGTATGTGCCGCCGTGCTCGCCGCAGCCTGCCGCGCCGGGCGTCGCACGAAAGACGGCACTTCGCCGGTGCTGCTTTCGAGTTCCGCCGAAACCTCTGCGCGCGCTCGCGGCAGGAACTGCGGATAGTGTTCGTTGACGAAATCGAGCAGCCCTTCGCGCACGCGGCAGCGCAAATCGAAGTTCAGGCCGGAATCGCTCGAACTTACCAGCACGCGTAGCTGCATGGCGCGCTCGTTGGCGTCGGTGACCTGTAAAACCTGCACGCGGCGGTCCCATTCGGGCGCACGGTCGACGATGCGCGCGAGCGCCTCGCGCAGCGGCGCGAGCGGCATGCGGTAATCGAGCCACAGAAACACCGTGCCGATGATCTGCGAGCTGCTGCGCGTCCAGTTCGCGAACGGATTCTCGATGAACCACTGCAGCGGCACGATGAGGCGCCGCTGGTCCCAGATCCGCACCGAAACGTAGGTGCCCGTGATTTCCTCGATGCGCCCCCACTCGCCCTGGATCACGACCACGTCGTCGAGCCGGATCGGCTGCGAGAGCGCGATCTGCAAACCGGCGATCAGATTCCCTAGCACGGGGCGTGCCGCGATACCGGCAACGAGACCGGCGACGCCAGCCGAAGCCAGCAGACTCGCACCGATCTGCCGCACGTTCGGGAAGGTCATGAGCGCCGCGCCCACACCCACGATGATGATGAGCACCATCACCGTGCGCGCGAGCACGCGGGCCTGGGTGTGAATGCGGCGGGCCTGGAGGTTGTCGGCGATGTCGAGCGGATGCGCGGCGATGATGGCCTCGCCGATAGCCGCCGCGCAGCGCACCGAAAACCACGTGATGGCACCGATCAGCGCGAACGCGCACAGCTCGCGCAGGCCGTCGATGTGCCTGAGCGTGTCGGGCGCCTGCCACCAGACGAATTCGAGAGCGAGGATGGCGAGCACGGCAAGCGCCGGCTTGCGGATATAGCGCAGGAACACGCTGACGCGCGGATACGGGCGTGCGACGCGCAGCAAGACGCGGCCACCGCCCCAATGCATGGCGAACGCGAAGACGAGCGCGAGTGCGCTCACGAGCAACGTGCCGAGCCAGTCGTGCAACGGTGCGTCGATGAAACGGGAGAGATCGTCGAGTGTCGGCATCTGCGGCCAGTTCCTCCTGAGCATCCTGAGCAATAAGGCGACTCTTGGAAACGGCACGGGCGCCAGGCCCGCGGACGGCCACGGCGATGGTTCAGCTGGCCTCGCAGCGGCCTCGATGATGATTGGCGCGGCTATGGAAAGCGCCGCGCCGTGCTACTCGTTACGTCTACAACCCGCCGGCTTCAACTGCCGTTGCCGGTCTTGCAGGGAAACGCCTTGCCAAGCCCGAGCGAAATGGCGGTGCTGGCGTTGTAGCCGGCCACGTTCGGGTTGTCGGCGATGTACTTGCGCACCGCGTCGGTAAGTTGCGCGGAGCGCGCGTCGGGCGGCAGGCAGAAGTATTGACCCACGCGCGGCCCGGTAGTGCCGCCGATGGCGTCGATGGTGTTGAAGATGCCGTCCGCGGCACCTTCGATGTAGGCAGCGCACGCACTGCGCGAAGCCACGTCGGTCTTCGTACAGAGCCGGTTGAGGTCGCTTGCCGTGAATGCGAAAGCGGAGAGCGGTAACGCCATCGCGCCCGCACAGATCAGAACCCGCAGCATGGTTCTCCTTGAATTGTCGTGGGGAGCGGCGCTTCGAGCACATCGAGCGCCGCCGGTCGGCCGCGTTGGTCCAGTGCGGCCGCCTTCATCCCCATTATTTTGCACTGTTTTGCGGCGCTGCCGGGCTCGCCGTGGAGAGGCCAGCCTGTGTCATGCGCGCCGTAAGGTCCTTGATCGCGTCCGGTGCCTTGTACTGGCGCGCGAAATCGAGCGCCGTCATGCCGATCTGGTTCTTGGCGCCAAGCGTCGCGCCGTGCTCGAGCAGCATCTGGATCGTCGTGAGATGGTCGCCGCGCGCGGCCATCATCAGCGGCGTCGTGCCGTTCGGGGACAGTGCGTTGACGTCGGCCGAATAGCCGATCAGGAGTTTCGCGACGTCGTCGTTGCCGTTCGCGGCGGCGTAGTGCAGCGGCGTCCAGCCCTTCTTGTTGACCTCGGCACCCTTGGTGATGAGGAGCTTCACGAAGTCCACGTCGCCATTGAGCGAGGCCAGCATCAGCGCGTTTTCGCCTGCGCGGTCCTCGGCGGCGATGTTCGTCTTCGGGTTGTCGAGCAGCACCGCCCCAACCTTGTCGGACTTCTCGCGCGCCGCAATCACGAGGAGCGGCATGCCCTGGTCGTCTGTGGCGTTCGGGTCCATACCGTCTGCGAGCGCTTTTTGCACGCCCTTGTCGTCGTCGAACTTGACGCTCTTGATGAGCGAGTCGATCGGAGCGGCATGTGCCGCGGCGCCAAACAGCGTGGCGGCGACGCCGAGCACGAGCGCGGCGGCAGTACGGCGGACAGGGTTTGCGGCGTGCGGAAGCGGTTTCGAATTCATGTCAAGCCTTAACGTTATCTGCTATCTCGTTGATATTTAACATCATTGACAGCACGCGGTTCGCGATTCAGGCCGGAGGCTGGATCTTGAAGAGCCGGAAAAAATTCTGCGTGGTGACAGCGCCAAGTTCGGCGTCCGGCAACCCGCGTTGCTGCGCAATGAATCTTCCGACATGGCTCACGTACGCAGGTTCATTAGGTTTGCCACGAAATGGCACTGGCGCAAGGTATGGCGAATCGGTTTCGATCAAAAGGCGCTCGATCGGCACGCGGCGCGCCACCTCCTGCACATCCGTCGCGCTCTTGAACGTCACAATGCCCGAAAGCGAGATGTAAAAATTCTGTGCGAGCGCGCGCTCGGCAATCGCCCACGGTTCCGTGAAGCAATGCATTACGCCGCCGGGCTCGCCCGCGCGCTCTTCTTCCATGATGCGCAGGGTGTCGTCCGATGCGGCGCGCGTGTGGACGATGAGCGGCTTGCCCGTGGCGTGCGCCGCGCGAATGTGGGTGCGAAAGCGCTCGCGCTGCCACTCCATGTCGGCGATCGTGCGCTCGCCCAGGCGAAAGTAATCGAGCCCCGTTTCGCCGATTGCGACAACTTTCGGATGCTCGGCCAACTCGACCAGTTCGGCCACGCTCGGCTCACGCATATGTTCGTGGTCGGGATGCACGCCCACCGACGCGTAGACGTTCTCGTAGCGGCTCGCGATGTCGAGCACCGAAGGCAGCGTTTCGAGGTCCACCGACACGCAGAGCGCGTGCGTGACGGCGTTCTCGCGCATGTTCTCGAGCACCTGCGGGAGGCGGTCGCCGAGGCCCTCGAAGTTGATGTGGCAATGTGAATCGACAAACATGGGTGGTCCTGCGATGAAAGATTCAGGCTTGAGCGTGAGCGTCAGGCGAACAGTTCACGATAGCCGAGAAAGAGTTCCTCGAACACGAGGCGCGCATTCAGCGGGTGGTTTTCGACGGCGCGCTGGCGCGTGACCGTTTTCAGATAGCGCGCCAGCGCCGCAGCGTCGAGCTTCGCGGCGCAGCGCGCGAGACCGCTAGCGGTCTGCGGGAAGTAGCGCGGGCGGCCTGCTGTGCGCTGCGCGAGCAGATCGTAGACCCAGCGCTGCAGCCAGCCGAGCACGAGCGGCACCGGCAGCTTTTGCAACGTCTCGCCACAGGCAAAGGCATCGCAAGCCGGGCCCGACGCGAGTTGGGCCAGCGTCCAGTCGCGCAGCGTGCGGTTTTCGTCGTGCGCGAGCGCGAGCGCCGCGAGCGGCGCGCCGCCGGCCTCGGCAAGCAGCGCCGGCGCGTCGTCCACGCCCTGCTGCGCGAGCCAGGTCGCGGCGGCTTCGGGCGCGGGCGTGCCCATGGGCCACTGGCGGCAACGGCTGATGATGGTCGGCAGCAGGCGGTCGATACGCGCCGATACCACGAGGAACACCACGCCCGCGGGTGGTTCTTCGAGCGTCTTCAGCAGCGCGTTCGCGGCGGCGACGTTGAGCGCCTCGGCCGGATAGAGCACGACCACTCGCAGGCCGCCGCGGTGCGAACCCACGCCCGTGAAGCCGAGCAGCGCGCGCACCTGCTCGATGCGGATTTCCTTGCTCGGCGCGCGGCCTTTCTTGCCTTCTTCGCCGTCGGCCTTGTCAGCCTTCTCGGCCTTGGCGTCATCGTCGCCGGCCTGGCCGATTTCGCCCGCCAGGGCCTCCGGCACGACGATGCGGTAATCCGGATGATTGCCCTGAACAAACCAGTTGCACGCCGCACAAGCGCCGCACGGCTCGCCGTTGGCCTGCGGCGCTTCGCAAAGCAGTCCCTTCGCCAGGTGCTGAGCGAACTGGAGCTTGCCGATGCCCGCCTGGCCGTGCAGCAGGAGCGCATGCGGCCAGTGGCTGCGCAGTTGTTGCAGGCGTTGCCAGTCGTCGGTTTGCCAAGGATAGATCATCTTCGAAATCAATCGGTTAAACGATTTTCATGAGATTTCGCATGAAATTCGTGCAGCCATATAAGAACGCCAAATATCGCCTTGAAATCAAAGCGTTGCGATCACGTGCTCGAGTTTTTTGCGAATCGCGTCGATGCCCTGCGATGAATCGACGATCGCGAAACGATACGGCGCCTCTTCCGCGCGGCGCAGGTACTCCGTGCGCGTGCGCTTGAAGAACGCATCGGATTCGCTTTCGAAGCGGTCGGGCTCGCGCGCCGCGCCGCGCCGCTCGCTCGCCGTATCGGGCGGCAGGTCGAACAGCACCGTCAGGTCCGGCTGGAAACCGCCCTGCACCCAGCGCTCCAGCGTTTCGAGCTTGTCGCGCGGCAGCCCGCGGCCGCCGCCCTGGTAGGCGAAGGTGGCGTCGCTGAAGCGGTCGGACAGCACCCAGTCGCCGCGCGCGAGCGCCGGTTCGATCACCTTGGCGAGGTGTTCGCGGCGCGCCGCGAACATCATGAGCGCCTCGGTTTCGAGGTCCATCGGCTGATGCAGCACGAGTTCCCGGATCGATTCGCCAAGCGGCGTGCCGCCGGGTTCGCGCGTCATGACGACCGTGCGGCCCGAGGGCGCGAGTTTCTCGGCGAGCTGATCGCGAAACCAGGCGAGATGCGTGGTCTTGCCCGCACCGTCGATGCCCTCGAACGTGATGAATCGGCCCCGCGCCATTTAATTACCCCGGATGTATTTGTCGACGGCCTTGTTGTGGTCGACAAGATTGTCAGAAAAGACGCTGCTGCCGTCGCCGCGCGCCACGAAGTACAGCGCAGCCGTCGATGCCGGATTGAGCGCCGCCTGGATCGCCGCGGCGCCGGGCAGCGCAATGGGCGTTGGCGGCAAACCCAGGCGCAGGTAGGTATTGTAAAGAGTGTCCGACTGCAGATCGCGCTTGCGCAAATGCCCCGCGTAGTTGTCGCCCAGACCGTAGATCACGGCCGGATCGGTCTGCAGCGGCATGCCCACTTTCAGACGGTTTGAAAACACCGCCGCCACGAGCGCGCGATCGGCGGCGCGGCCCGTCTCTTTTTCCACGAGCGAAGCGAGCGTCAGCGCCTCGTAGGGCGACTTGAGCGGCAAGCCGGGCGCGCGCGCGGTCCAGGCTTCGTCCAGACGCGTCTGCATCAGATGGTAGGCGCGGCGATAGACATCGAGATCGCTCGAACCCTTGTCGAAGAGATAGGTGTCGGGGAAAAACAACCCCTCGCCGCTGCCGTTCGGCGCGGGCGGCGCGCCGATCGCGGCAAGCACCTCGGCATCGCTCATGCCAGCCGTGTCGTGGCGCAGCGCGGGGTTCGCGTCGAGTTCGGCGCGCATGTGCTTGAAGGTCCAGCCTTCGATGATGGTGGCCACGGACTCGTTTACGTCGCCGAGTGCCATCTTCTGGAGCACCTCATACGGCGTGACCCCCGCCTTGAACTCGTAGTTGCCCGATTTGAGCTGGCTCTGCAGGCCAAGCACGCGTGTCATGAACACGAAAAGTTGCGTCTGCACGGGCACGCCGCCGCGCCGCAATTGCAGCGTGACGCTGCGTACGGTGCTATGCGGCTTGATGGTGACGTCGAGCTGGGGTGCGGCAAGTTCGAGCGGCGTGGTGGCCCAGCGCCATACGGCGCCCGCCGCGGCGGCGCCAATCACGACTAGCGCGGCGCCGGCAACAAGGCATTTCTTCAGGAGGGACATGGAAACACGACTCAGGGGGACCTCATATAATAACTGCTTGCCTTCGCTAAAGTCAGGATTGACTGTTCCCCGAATCCATGAACTCACCGCTCGATCCCACTTCCACGCTTTCCGCTCCTGAATTCGCCCCTGCATCTGCCTCAGCAGGCGCGGCAGACTTCGACGCCGTTCTGAAAGGCGGCGCCTACGCGATCCTGCCGCAGTTCGGCGTGATCGACGCCGTCGGCGACGCCGCCGCGACCTTCCTGCACAGCCAGCTCACCAACGACGTCCAGCATCTCGACGTGGCCGGCGCGCGCCTCGCGGGCTACTGCTCGCCCAAGGGCCGTCTGCTCGCCTCGTTCCTGACCTGGAAGACTGGCGACACGATCCGTCTGCTGATCTCGAAGGACGTGCAGCCAACGGTGCAAAAACGCCTGTCGATGTTCGTGCTACGCGCCAAGGCCAAGCTCACCGACGACACCGACAAGCTGCTCGTGGTGGGCCTGGCCGGCGACGTACGCGGCGCGCTCGCGAGCGTGTTCGATGCGCTGCCCGACGGCGTGCACGTGAAAGTGGACGATCCCGCGGGCACGCTCATCCGCGTGCCCGATGCGGCCGGCGTGCTGCGTTATCTGTGGGTCGGCCCGAAAGAAGCCGTGCAGGCGCGCCTCGCGAAGCTCGACGGCGCGCTCAAGCGCGTGTCGCCGGCGGTGTGGGACTGGCTCGACATTCGCGCGGGCGAGCCGCGCATCACGCAGGCCGTGAGCGAGCAATTCGTGCCGCAGATGGTCAACTACGACGTGCTGGGCGGCGTGAATTTCCGCAAGGGCTGCTATCCTGGCCAGGAAATCGTCGCGCGCAGCCAGTATCGCGGCACGATCAAGCGCCGAACCGCGCTCGCCAATGTGGCCGCGAGCCTGGATGTCGCGCACGCTGGCGTCGAACTCTTCCATTCGGACGACCCGAGCCAGCCGTGCGGCATGGTCGTGAACGCGGCAGCTGCGCCCGAGGGCGGCGTCGACCTGCTTGCTGAGATCAAGCTTGCCGCGCTCGAAACGGGTAGCGTGCACCTGGGCGCCGCGGACGGCCCCACGCTGCGCGTGTTGCCGCTGCCGTACGCGTTGCCGGCCGAAGTTTGACGCTGCACACTGCGTCCATCGCAAGTGAGGCGCGCTGCGTCTCACATTGCCTGGGCACGGCCCCACTCCCGACCCTGCAAGGGCCAACTCCATGTGCCTGATCGTGTTCGACTGGCGGCCGCGCGCGAGCGCCGGCGCGCTTTTCACGCTCGCGGCCAACCGCGACGAGTTCCTGCGCCGCACCGCCGATCCCCTGCACTGGTGGAGCGCCGCGGACGACGTCACGTCGCCGGGCAGTTCGGCAACGGGCGTGCTGGCGGGCCGCGATCTCGTGGGCGGCGGCACCTGGCTTGGCATGACGCGCAGCGGCCGCTTCGCCGCGCTCACGAACTATCGTGCGCCGAAAGACATGCGCCCCGACGCGCCCACGCGCGGCACGCTCGTCTCGCGCTGGCTCACCGGCGCGCAAGGCCTGCCCGATACGCCGCTCGGCTATCTCGACGAGATCGCGCGCTCGGGCGACCTGTACAACGGCTTCAATCTGATCGTCGGCGACTGGGCGAGGCGGGAGCTTGCGTGGTACTGCAATCGCGCGGACCGTGCGCCCGCCTTGCTGCCCGAAGGCACGCACGGCATTTCGAATGCCGTGCTCGATACGCCGTGGCCCAAGCTCGTGCGCAAGCGCGCCGAACTCGCGCAACTCGCAGGCGGCGACGCGCAAGTGCCGCTCGCGCGACTCGTAGAGATGATGCGCGACCCGCAAGTCGCGCCCGACCGCGACTTGCCCGCAACGGGTATTCCACTGGAACGCGAACGCGCGCTTTCCGCGGCATTCATCGAAACGCCCGACTACGGCACGCGCGGCACCACGGCGCTGCGTGTCACGCTGCGCGGCGCCCTTCTGGATGTGGAAGCGCTGGAACGCAGCGACGACGACGGCTCGCATCGCGTCGTCCGCCCGGGCGCGTACGAGCGCCACGAGACCTACACGATCGAAAGAGGCTAGCGCTTCAGTCGCCGGTTCTGAGCGCCACGCGCAGCGCGTGGGCGGCCTGCTGCTGCGCGCGCCGCGCCTCGTCGATGAACGCGCCCATCTTGATGAACTCGTGAATCACGCCGTCGAACCGCACGAGCGTGACCTCGTTGCCCGCATCGCGCAGCTTTTGGGCATAAGCCTCGCCTTCGTCCACGAGCGGATCGAATTCAGCGACACCGATCCACGCCGGCGCGACGCCGCGAAAGTCCGGCTCGCCGCGTGTGCCGTCGAGCGGCGCGAAGCGCCAGTCGTCGCGATCCGAGTCGTCGCGCACGTAGTGATCGAAGAACCACTGGATCGTCGGCGCGGTCAGCAAATGGCCATCTGCGAGACGCTTGTGCGATTCGGTCTGCTGATGCGCGCTCACCGCCGGATAGAACAGCAATTGCAGCACGGGCGCGATACCCGCGTCGCGCGCCAGCACCGCGCAGACCGTGGCGAGCGTGCCGCCCGCACTGTCTCCGCCCACGGCGAAGCGCGAGGTATCCAGCGCGTATTCGGCTGTGTGCGCGTGGAGCCACGTGTAGGCGTCGAAGGCGTCGTGCACCGCGCACGGGAAACGATGTTCGGGCGCGAGCCGGTAGTCCACCGAAAACACGGCGCAGCGCGCGTCGCGCGCGAACATGCGGCAGAGCGCATCGTGCGTGTTCACGCTGCCGATCGTGAAGCCGCCGCCGTGATAGTAGACGAGCACGGGCAGCGGTTCCCCCCAATGCGGCTCCACCGGGAGATAAAGACGCGCGCGGATCGTCGCACCGTCACGCATTGGCACCTGCAAGTCTTCCACGCTATGCATCGGCGCTGACGGGATTTCGAGCACCGTCGCGCTCTTTTCATACTCGGCGCGCGCCTCCTGCGCCGTCTGCTCGTGATAAGGCGCGCGGCCCGTGCGGGCCACCATGTCGAGCACGAGTGCGATCTTCGCGGTGAGAGGCATGGCACGGACCCCGTGCGCCGTTTTTATTGCGGCGCTTTCTTGACTTCAGGTTTGAGCGAGAGCGGGTCGGTCGGGTTGCGCAATGTTTCGATATCCTCATGACGCAGCTTCACCGAAGCGAGAATCTGCGGATGCGTGAGGATATAGAAGCGCCCTTCCCGCACGGCGTCGAACGTCGCCTTCGCGACGTCGTCGGGTGTGAGCTTGCCGGAACGCACCGCGCGCTGCAACTGCAGATCGGCGGCCTGCTGCGAGCGCGTGAGCGGCGCTTCGTTGCGCAGATCTTCGGGGCGGCTGCGCTCGGCGTTCGCAATGCCGGTCGAGACGAAGGCCGGGCACAAGAGCGAGCAACTCACGCTGTCGGTCACGTTCTTCAGGTCGTGATAGAGCGTTTCAGTGAGCGAGACCACGGCATGCTTCGACGCGTTATACACGCCCATGGCGGGCGGCGAAAGCAGCCCCGCCACCGAAGCCGTATTGACGATATGCGCGCGTTCGCCCTGCGCGAGCATGACCGGCGTGAAGCTGCGCACGCCGTTGGCCACGCCCATCACATTCACGCTGAATACCCAGTCCCAATCCTTCGCGCTGCTTTCCCACACGAAGCCGCCAGTGCCGACACCCGCGTTGTTGAAAAGCAGATGCACTTTGCCGTAGGCATCGAGGGCAGCCTTCGCGAGTGCGTCGACCTGCGCGGCGTCGCGCACGTCGGTACGCACGCCGATCGCCTGTGCGCCGCCTTCACGCAGTGTATTGACGGTGTCGTCGAGCAGCGCCTGATCGACATCGGCGAGCACGAGCTTCATGCCGAGCGCTGCGGCCTGCTGCGCGAACGCGCGGCCAAAGCCGCTTGCCGCGCCCGTGATGACGGCCACGCGGCCGTCGAACTCAAACGGTTCGGACATTGCGAATCCTGCGGTGAAGGTTGCGGTGAATACAGCGGACGGAAAAGCGAAGCGCCCTTTCCGGGCGCTTCGCTGAACAGTGAAACAGTTAGATCAGCTTGACGAGTTGCTTGCCGAAGTTCTGGCCTTTGAGCATACCGAGGAACGCGCCAGGCGCATTCTCGAGCCCTTCGGCCACGCTCTCGCGATATGCGAGCTGCTGCTTCGCGACCAGCGTACCCAGCTCCGTCAGCGCCTGCGGCCACACTTCCATGTGCTCGCTCACGATGAAGCCCTGCACGAGCAGGCGCTGCGTAAGCAGCAGTTGCGGATACTTGAGCGGCATCGGCTCACCGTCGTAGCCCGCGATCATTCCGCACAGCGCGATGCGTCCGAACGCGTTCATGCGCGAGAGCGTAGCGTCGAGCACCGCGCCGCCGACGTTCTCGAAGTAGCCGTCCACGCCGTCCGGCGTCGCGGCCTTGAGGTCTTGATAGAGGTTGCCAGCCTTGTAATCGACGCAGGCGTCGAAACCGAGCGTTTCGACGACATAGCGGCATTTTTCCGCGCCGCCCGCAATACCCACCGCCCGGCAGCCCGCGCGCTTCGCGAGTTGGCCGACCACGCTGCCCACCGCGCCGCTCGCCGCGCTCACGACAACGGTTTGCCCGGCCTTCGGCGCGATGATGCGATTCAGGCCGTACCACGCAGTGACGCCCGGCATGCCCACGGGCCCGAGGTACGCTGAAAGCGGCACGTGGGTCGTATCGACGACACGCAGGTCACTGCCGTTCGACGTGCCGAACTCCTGCCACCCGGACATGCCCACGACCTTGTCGCCGACCTTGAACTTCGCGTTGCGCGATTCGACCACCTCGCCCACCGTGCCGCCGATCATCACCGAGTCGAGCGGCTGCGGCGCCGCGTACGACTTGCTGTCGCTCATACGCCCGCGCATGTATGGGTCGAGCGAGAGGTAGTGGTTGCGCACGCGCACCTCGCCCTCTTCGAGCGGTGCGAGCGGCGTTTTGACGAGGCGGAAGTTATCGACGCTCGCGGCGCCTTCCGGGCGCGAAGCGAGCAGGATCTGGCGATTGGTCTGGGTCATGGCGTCCATGTTGCTTCGTTGGGCGCGGCGAGGCGTTGCACGCCTGCCGCGCAAGAGAACAGTAATCGGGTGCGCACGAGCAAAGCCCTCGCCCACGCCCGATTGCGCGTGTTAGCCGTCGCTCGGGCCCGGCCGCGCGCTGGGGTCGCTGCGCAAACGCTGACGCGTCACGTCGCGGCCCACCGCAAGCCGGCGCATGTACTTGAAGGTGCCGAGCGCCTTGGCGACGAAATGGCCTTCGCTGTCGCGAATCTCGCCTTCGCAATAGGCCATGGTGGTGGAACGGTGCAGCACGCGGCCGGTGGCGCGCAATTCGCCGCGCCCCGGCTGCATGAAGTTCACTTTCATTTCGACGGTGACGACGCCCACGCCGTCGGCGGCGACGCTGCGTGCCGCCATCGCAAGTGCAACGTCGGCGAGCGTCATCGTCACGCCGCCGTGCGCGACGTCCCACGTATTCAGATGCCGCTCGGCGAGCGGCAGCACGACTTCGCTCGCACCGTCGCGCGCGCTCACGAGCTGCGCACCGAGATGCTCGACGAAGGGGCTCTCGATGATCGTGAGCGACGTTTGCGGGTTTTGCTGCGCGTCGCCTGCTGGCGTGCCGCCGCCCTGGGATTGATCTGCGGTACCGATCATGATGCGCTTCAGACCACGTAATCCACACACTGGCGCGACTCGACCACGAGCTTCGCGAACTGCTTCACGACGAGATGCTCGGGGTGGTCCTGATAGCCGTCGAGCGCGGCCTGATCGGCGAAGTCGGAAACGAGCACGAGGTCGAACGTGGAAGCGAGACCCGGTCCGGCCACACCGACTTCGAGGTGCAGCGTGCCCGGCACGAGGTTGCGGCAGCCTTCGAGCAATGCCTTGAACTTCACGACATTCTCGGCACGCGTCGCGCCTTCGGCCGACTCTTTGAGCTTCCACATCACGATATGACGAATCACGAACTCACCTCTTCTGTCTGCATGGGAACAGGCGCCGCACCGTGCGCGCGCCGACAGCCGTCATGATACCCGCAGCGGCTCGAGCGCGAGAGCGGCCAGACAGGTGGTCTGGCCGAGACGGCTGCAGACTCTCGCGAATCCGCCGCGCCTTGCGTCAAACGACTTCGAAGAGGCCAGCAGCACCCTGTCCGCCGCCAATGCACATCGTCACCACGACGAACTTCGCGCCGCGGCGCTTGCCTTCGATGAGCGCGTGGCCCGTCAGGCGAGCGCCCGACACGCCATACGGGTGGCCGACGGCAATCGCGCCGCCGTTCACGTTCAGGCGGTCGGCGGGAATGCCGAGCTTGTCGCGGCAGTACAGCACCTGCACCGCGAACGCTTCGTTCAGCTCCCACAGGCCGATGTCCTCGACCTTCAGGCCCGCCTGCTTGAGGAGCTTCGGCACCGCGAACACGGGACCGATGCCCATCTCGTCTGGCTCGCAGCCCGCCACGGCGAAGCCGCGGAAGATGCCGAGCGGCTGCAGGCCTTCGCGCTCCGCGACCTTCGCGTTCATCACGACGCAGGCGCTCGCGCCGTCGGAGAACTGGCTCGCGTTGCCGGCGGTGACGACGCCGCCCGGCATCGCCGTGCGGATCTTCGATACGCCTTCGAGCGTGGTGTCGCCGCGGATGCCTTCGTCGGCGGCGATCGTCACTTCCTTCGTGACGAGTTGGCCCGTCGCCTTGTCGGCGACACCGGCGAGCACCGTCATCGGTACGATTTCGTCGTTGAAGAGGCCCGCCGCCTGTGCCGCCGCGGCACGCAACTGCGACTGCACGCCGTACTCGTCCTGGCGCTCCTTCGAGATTTCATAGCGCTTCGCGACGTTCTCGGCCGTTTGCAGCATGCTCCAGTAGATTTCGGGCTTGTGCTGGCTGAGCCAGCCTTCGGCCATCATGTGGCGGTTCATCTCGTTCTGCACGCACGAGATCGATTCCACGCCGCCCGCGACGAACACGTCGCCTTCGCCCGCAATCACGCGTTGCGCGGCGAGCGCGATCGTCTGGAGTCCAGACGAACAGAACCGGTTCACCGTCATGCCCGGCACGCTCACGGGCAGGCCCGCGCGCAGTGCGATCTGGCGCGCGATATTCGCGCCGGTCGCGCCTTCGGGGTTCGCGCAGCCCATGATCACGTCTTCCACGCGGGCGGGATCGATCTTCGCGCGCTCGACGGCGGCTTGCGTCACATGCCCGCCAAGCGTTGCGCCGTGCGTCATGTTGAAGGAGCCCTTCCAGGATTTGGCGAGGCCCGTGCGGGCGGTCGATACGATTACGGCGTCAGTCATGCGATGTCTCCCACTACGAATATTGAATCCAGAGGATGTCTTTGATTGAACGTTCAGGCGGACAATGCCAGCACCTCGGCCGACTGCGCGCGCTTCACGCCGGCGGCATGCAACTGCTCCCACGCGGCGGCAAGTGAGCCGTTCAGGTCGATAGCGCGCGAGGCGTCTTCGATCAGCACGGTTTCGAAGCCCGCGGCGCGTGCGTCGAGCGCGGACCACGCCACGCAATAGTCGGTCGCGAGGCCGCAGCAGTACACGCGCTTTACGCCTACGTCGCGCAGATAGCCCGCGAGGCCCGTGGGCGTCTTGCGGTCGGCTTCGAGAAACGCGGAGTAGCTGTCCACGTCGGCGTGATGGCCCTTGCGGATCACCGCGCGCGCATGCGGCACGTTCAGGTCGCGATGCAGCGCCGCGCCTTCGGTGCCCTGCACGCAATGCACGGGCCACAGCACCTGCTCACCGTAGGGCAGCGCCGTCGTCTCGAACGGCGCGCGTCCCGCGTGATTGGCTGCAAACGAAACGTGCTGCACCGGGTGCCAGTCCTGCGTGAGCACCACGTGGCTGAAGCCCTGCGCGAGCCGGTTCGCGACCCGCACAACTTCATCGCCATGCGCGACGGCAAGCGCGCCGCCCGGCATGAAGTCGTATTGCAGGTCGATCAGCAGGAGCACGTCGTCTGCGCTTCTCATGATGTTCGTCCGCCTGTTCACTTTCAGGAAAACTTAGTTGAACGTACCGCCCTTGGCAGCCAGTTCAACGATCGAGGGCGCGACTTCCCACGCCTCGCCATTGCGCTGCTGCGCATAGCGGCGAATGGCGCGCTCGACGTTGTAGAGGCCAACCGTGTCGGCGTACAGCATCGGGCCACCGCGCCACAGCGGGAAGCCGTAGCCCGTGAGATAGACCATGTCGACGTCAGACGCCTTCGAGGCGATGCCCTCTTCGAGAATCTTCGCGCCTTCGTTGACGAGCGAGAACACGAGACGCTCGACGATTTCCTCGTCGCTGATCTTGCGGCGCTCGACACCGGCTTCCTTCGAGTACGCCACGATCATTTCGTCCACGAGTTTCGACGGCAGCGCGTTACGCTCGCCCGCCTTGTAGTCGTACCAGCCCGCGCCGGTCTTCTGCCCGAAGCGGCCGGTTTCGCACAGGCGGTCGGCGATCTTCGAGTACTTCATGTCCGGATGTTCCTGATAACGGCGCTTGCGAATGGCCCAACCGATATCGTTGCCGGCCAGATCGCTCATGCGGAACGGGCCCATTGCGAAGCCGAACTTCTCGATCGCGCGGTCCACCTGCGCGGGCAGCGCGCCTTCTTCGAGCATATAGAGCGCCTGGCGCACGTACTGCTCGATCATGCGGTTGCCGATGAAGCCATCGCACACACCCGAAACCACGGCCGTCTTGCGGATTTTCTTCGCGACCTGCATGACGGTCGCGAGCGCGTCCTTGGCCGTTTCCTTGCCGCGCACGACTTCGAGCAGCTTCATGACGTTGGCAGGACTAAAGAAGTGCAGACCCACCACATCCTGCGGACGCTTCGTGAAAGCCGCGATCTTGTCGACGTCGAGCGTCGAGGTGTTCGAGGCGAGGATCGCGCCCGGCTTCGCGACTTCGTCGAGGCGCTTGAACACCTGCTCTTTCACGCCAAGTTCTTCGAACACGGCTTCGATGATGAGATCGGCTTGCTTGAGGTCGTCGTAGGAAAGTGTCGGGCTGATGAGCGCCATGCGCGCTTCCAGCTTCTCCTGCGTGAGCTTGCCCTTCTTGACCTGGGCTTCGTAGTTCTTGCGGATCGTGGCGAGGCCGCGATCGAGCGCTTCCTGCTTCGTTTCGAGCAGCGTGACCGGCACGCCCGCGTTGAGGAAGTTCATCGTGATGCCGCCGCCCATCGTGCCCGCACCGATCACGGCCACCTTCTGGATGTCGCGCGTGGGCGTGCTCGACGGCACATCGGGAATCTTGCTCGCGGCCCGTTCGCCGAAGAACGCGTGGCGCAGCGCGCGGCTTTCCGGCGTCTGAACGAGTTCGAGGAAGCATTCGCGCTCGAACGCGAGCCCCTTGTCGAAGCCCTGCTTCACGCCTGCCGCGATGGCATCGACGCACTTCACCGGCGCGGGATAGTTCTTCGACATCGCGCCGACGGTGTTGCGCGAGAACTGCAGGAAGCCTTCGGCGTTCGGATGCTCGATCTTGCGGTGGCGCACGAGCGGATGCGGGCCTTGCTTGTCGGCCGCCTTGCGCGCGAAAGCGACTGCCTCTTCGAGCAGATCGCCTTGCGCCAGGGCGTCGAACAGCCCCGAATTCGCGAGCTTTTCGCTCATCACCGGTGCGCCCGTCACGATCATGTTGAGGGCGGCTTCAAGGCCGATCGCACGCGGCAAGCGCTGCGTGCCGCCCGCGCCCGGCAGAATGCCGAGCTTCACTTCCGGCAGCGCGATCTGCGCGCCGGGCGCTGCGATACGGTAGTGCGCGCCGAGCGCCAGTTCGAGACCGCCGCCCATGGCCACGCTATGGATCGCGGCCACGACCGGCTTGGCGCTCTTCTCGACTTCCTTGATGACGGTGTGGAGCGTGGGCTCCTGCATCGCCTTGGGCGTATTGAATTCGGTGATGTCCGCGCCGCCCGAGAACGCCTTGCCGGCGCCTGTGATCACGATGGCCGCAACGGCCGGATCGCTCGCGGCGCGCGCGAGGCCCTCGACAATCCCTGCGCGGGTCGAATGCCCGAGGCCGTTGACGGGCGGATTATTGAGCGTGATGACGGCGACGCCGTCGCGAGTCGTGTAGTCCACTGCCATTTGCCTGCCTCCATGCTTGCGGGCCGCGATGTGCGTCGTCGGCTTCATTGTCCGACATTCCCGGTCAGCAGGCAGAATACCTAAAAAAGAACGTTCGTTCAATTTTTTGCTGCACTGCAGATGCCAGGGTTTGTACTGAGCGTACGAATCTGGCGGGTCGACGGGCAAAAGTCAGAAGAAAAAAACGCAGCCAGAGGCTGCGCCGGAGAACCTTGCGCGGGGTGATTTAGTGGTGCTTCGCGACGTCTTGCGCCGGATCGAACGGACACCCCTCTACCGCGAGCGCAGTCGACAGCACGTACGAACGGAACTGCTCGCGCAGTTTGAGCTTTTGCAGCTTGCCCGTTGCCGTGTGGGGTAATTCGTCGACGAACACGGCGTCGTCGGGCAGCCACCATTTCGCGACCTTGCCTTCGAAGAAGGCCAGCAGTTCCTCGCGCGTGATCGCGGCGCCGGGCTTCTTCACCGCGACGATGAGCGGCCGCTCGGTCCAGCGCGGATGCGCGCACGCAATGCACGCGGCTTCCGCGATGGCCGGATGCGCCACTGCGATGTTTTCGAGGTCGATCGAGCTGATCCACTCGCCGCCCGACTTGATCACGTCCTTGCTGCGGTCGGTGATGTGCAGGAAGCCATCGGGGTCGATCGTGGCGACGTCGCCGGTGGGGAACCAGCCTTCCACGAGCGGCGAGCCGCTTTCCTGCCGGAAGTAGCGGTCGATCACCCACGGCCCGCGCACATGCAGGTCGCCGAACGTCACGCCGTCCCACGGCAATTCCCGCCCGTCCTCGCCGACGATCTTCATATCGACGCCGAAAATCACGCGCCCCTGCTTTTCGAGCAGCGCGTGCTGAGCTTCGCGGGGCCGCTTCGACTGCTCCCAGTTGAGCCTGGAGAGCGTGCCGAGGGGCGACATCTCCGTCATGCCCCAAGCGTGGATCACCTGCACGCCATAGTCGTCCTCGAAGGTGCGCAGCATGGCGGGCGGGCACGCCGAGCCGCCGACCACCGTGCGGTTGAGTGTGGAAAAGCGCACGCCCGCGCCGCGCATATACGCGAGCAGACCGAGCCAGACAGTCGGCACGCCGGCCGAGGCCGTCACGCCTTCGGCCTCCATGAGTTCGTAGAGCGACTTGCCGTCGAGATCCTTGCCAGGCAGCACGAGCTTCGTGCCCGCGAGCGGCGCCGCGTGGGGAATGCCCCACGCATTCACATGGAACATCGGCACGACGGGCAGAATCGCGTCGAGGGCGGAGAATCCCATCGCATCGGGCAACGCGGCGGCGTAGGCGTGCAGCACCGAAGACCGGTGCGTGTAAAGCGCACCCTTCGGGTTGCCCGTGGTGCCGGACGTGTAGCAAAGGTTCGACGCGCTACGCTCGTCGAGCTCGGGCCACGTGTAGTTGCCGTCCTGCGCCACGAGCAGCGTTTCGTAGCAGAGCACTTCCGTGCGCATTTGCGGTCGATGCGACTCGTCGCACAGCGCGATCCAGCCGCGCACGTTCGGGCATTGCGGTGCGAGCGTGTCGACGAGCGCGGCGAACGTGATGTCGAACAGCACGTAGCGGTCGTCGGCGTGATTGACGATCCAGGCGATCTGCTCGGGAAAAAGCCGCGGATTGATGGTGTGGCACACGGCGCCGAAGCCGGTCACGCCGAAATAGGCTTCAAGATGCCGATAGCCATTCCAGGCCAACGTGCCGACGCGTTCGCCCGGCGCGACGCCTAGCGCGATGAGCGCCTGTGCGAGCTGCTTCGAGCGTGCCTCGCACTCGCGGTACGTGTAGCGATGAATATCGCCCTCGATGCGACGCGATACGATCTGCGCGCTGCCATGATGGCGCGCCGCATGCGCGATCAACGACGAGAGCGTGAGCGGCACATCCATCATCTGTCCCAGCAGCGGCGCACTCATCGGTAGCGGTCTCCTCACGTTGATCGGCGTTGTATGTCGTGGTCTTTCGCGTTTTACTTTCGCGTATCTAGTGGCGCGCCAGCAGGCTTCGAACGTGCCCCAGCACGCCGGCGGGTGCGGAATTACAATATCGACTAATCAACAGGCCCTCAATATGTCGTTTTCACCAGGCACTCCCGAATCCCAAGGCGGCTCGTCCGCTATGCACACGCCCGCTACCGGTCCGCTCGCCGACTTCGAACGCGCCTTGCTCGCGCCGCGCGACGACGCCTTCGCCGCGCTCGGCGCCCGCTTTTACACGCGGCTACCCGGCGCGCCGCTGCCCTCGCCCTACGTCGCCGGCTTTTCGAAGGGCATGGCCGCGCAACTCGGCCTCGATGCATCCGCTGCTGCCGATCCCGCGTTCGCCGAGCTCTTCTGCGGGAATTTCACGCGCGAGCGCTCGCCATCGACCATGTCGTACGCAACGGTCTATTCCGGCCACCAGTTCGGCGTATGGGCAGGCCAGCTCGGCGACGGCCGCGCGCTCACGCTCGGCGAAGTCGAGCACGCGGGCAAACGCAACGAAATCCAGCTCAAAGGCGCGGGCCGCACGCCCTACTCGCGCATGGGCGACGGCCGCGCGGTGCTGCGCTCGTCGATCCGCGAATTTTTGTGCTCGGAAGCCATGCATCATCTCGGCATTCCCACCACGCGCGCGCTCACGGTGATCGGCTCCGACCAGCCTGTGCGCCGCGAAGAGATGGAAACGGCCGCTGTCGTCACACGCGTGTCGCCCAGCTTCGTGCGCTTCGGCCACTTCGAGCACTTCTACTCGCACGACGACGTGGATGCGCTGCGCGCGCTCGCCGACCACGTGATCGCGCGCTTCTATCCGCAACTGCGCGAAGCCGACGACCCGTACCTCGCCCTGCTCGACGAAGCGGTGCGCAGCACGGCGGCGCTGATGGTCGAGTGGCAGGCAGTGGGCTTTTGCCACGGCGTGATGAATACCGACAACATGTCGATTCTCGGCCTCACGATCGACTACGGGCCGTTCGGCTTCATGGATGGTTTCGACGCGAACCACATCTGCAATCATTCGGATTCGCAGGGCCGATACGCGTACCGCATGCAGCCGCAGATCGGCTACTGGAATCTCTTTTGCCTCGCGCAAGCCCTCGTGCCGCTGTTCGGCGCGCACTACGACATCGCCGACGAAAAGAAGCGCGGCGAGCGCGTGGTGGCTGACGCGCAAGGCGTGCTCGAGCGCTTCAAGGGGCACTTCGCGCCCGCGCTCGAAGCACGCATGCGTGCGAAGCTGGGCCTCGAGAACGAGCGCGAAGGCGATGACGCGCTCGCGAACAAGCTCTTCGAAATCATGCATGCCAATCGTGCCGATTTCACGCTTACGTATCGCAATCTCGCGCGCGTGTCGAAGCATGACGCGAGCGGCGATACGTCCGTGCGCGATCTCTTTCTCGATCGCGCCGCCTTCGACGCCTGGGCCGCCGAATACCGCGCGCGCCTTGCGCACGACACACGCGATGACGCCGCGCGCGCCGAGGCGATGAATCGCACGAATCCGAAATACGTGCTGCGCAATCACCTCGCGCAAACGGCGATCGAGCGCGCCGCGCAAAAGGACTTCAGCGAAGTCGAACGGCTCGCGAAGGTGCTGGAGCGGCCATTCGACGAGCAGCCCGAGCACGCGTCGTACGCGGGGTTGCCGCCCGACTGGGCGAGTTCGCTCGAAGTCAGTTGCTCTTCGTGAGCGCGCCCCCATCTACGTGATCCTTGTTTCCCACCCGACAGGAACCCAACATGAGCCAGGACGACCATAACTCCACCGCCTACCCGGGCTACAAAGCCGACGAGCAATGGCGGGAGCAGCTCGACGACGCGCAATACCAGGTCACGCGCCACGCCGCGACCGAGCGCGCGTTCACGGGCAAGTACTGGGACCACTTCGACCGGGGTGTGTACGACTGCGTGTGCTGCGGCACGCCGCTCTTCGAGTCCGACACGAAATTCGACGCGGGCTGCGGCTGGCCGAGCTACTTCCGTCCGATCAACGGCGAAGTGATCGAGGAGAAAACCGACCGCACGCACGGCATGCTGCGCATCGAGGTGCGCTGCAAGAATTGCGGCGCGCATCTCGGCCACGTGTTCGAAGATGGTCCGGCCCCGACGGGCCTTCGGTATTGCATCAATTCGGCTGCGCTACAATTCGAGCCCAAGTGACCGCTGGCAAGGCAGCCCCGCGCCCCGCGCGGGGCTCCACTGTGTGAAACAGGGCCTTGAAAGCGTCGTGCCCTCTTTTGCCGGGGCTCATTTTGTAAACTCTCAGGCCGATAATGAAATTCCTGTTTGATCTGTTCCCGATCATCCTCTTTTTCGTCGCCTTCAAGCTGTGGGGCATCTTCACGGCGACGGCCGTAGCGATCGGCGCGACGCTCGTGCAGATCGCGTGGGTGGCGTTCCGCCACCGCAAGGTCGACCCGATGCTGTGGCTTTCGCTTGGCATCGTCGTCGTGTTCGGCGGCGCTACGCTGATGCTGCATGACGAAACCTTCATCAAGTGGAAGCCCACGGTGCTTTACTGGGCGTTCTCGGTCGTGCTGCTCGTTTCGCAAGTGGCATTCGGCAAGAACCTCATCGAAGCGATGATGGGCAAACAGATCACGCTGCCGCAGCGCATCTGGACGCAACTGAACTTCGTGTGGTCGATTTTCTTCGCGCTGCTCGGCATACTCAATCTCTTTGTGGCGTTCCACTTCTCCACCGACGCGTGGGTCGATTTCAAGCTCTTCGGCGCGACCGGCATCCTCGTAGTGTTTATCGTCGGCCAGAGCCTGTGGCTTTCGCGTTACATGAAGGAAGAAGAATGAGCGACGTCTTTCTCAACGCCAGCCCGGCTGAGCGCATGGCGCTCATCGAAACGCGCCTCACCGCGGCGCTCGCGCCCGTTTCCATCGACGTGCGCGACGACAGCGCGCAGCACGCCGGACACGCCGGCGCCGCTGCCGGCGGTCACTATCATGTCACGATCGTTGCGCTCGCATTCACGGGGAAAGCCCGCGTGGCAAGGCATCGCATGGTGTATGATGCGCTGGCCGAGGCCATGCAGCGCGGCATCCACGCACTCGCGATCACGGCGCTCACGCCCGAAGAAGCCGCGGCGCTGCCCCGGTAAGCCCCACGTTAGATTTCGACCTGCTTGATCCTTTTGTTCGCCATTTTGGTTCGCCCCGTTAGGACTTTCCGATGACCTTGAAGAAGACCCATCTCTGGGTGTTGCTGGCTGCGTGCGCGGCGGCTCCCGCCTTTGCGCAGAACATCGCCGTCGTGAACGGCACGCCGATTCCCAAAGCGCGCGCCGATGCGCTGATCGACCAGCTCGTGCATCAAGGCCAGCAGGATTCGCCGCAATTGCAAATGGCTGTGCGTGAAGAGCTCGTGAACCGCGAAATCCTCATGCAGGAAGCCATTCGCGAAGGCATTCCGAACAAGCCGGACGTGAAGGCGCAAATCGCCGTGGCACAGCAAACCGTCGTGCTGCGCGCGCTGATCGAAAACTTCGTGAAGAACAACCAGCCGAGCGACGCCGAAGTCAAGGCGCGCTACGACCAGCTCACGAAGGACGCGGGCGGCAGCGAATACCACCTGCACCACATCCTCGTGGACAACGAGCAGCAGGCCAAGGACCTGATCGCGAAGATCAAGGCTGGCGCCAGCTTCGAAGACCTCGCAAAGCAGTACTCGAAGGACCCGGGCTCGGCCAAAAACGGCGGCGACCTCGACTGGTCGGATCCGAAGGCTTATGTGCCGGAATTCGCTGCCGCGGCCACGCATCTGCAGAAAGGCCAGATCACCGATACGCCGGTGCACACACAGTTTGGCTGGCACATCATCCGCGTGGACGACATTCGCGCGGTCACGCCGCCGCCGCTCGAGCAGGTGCGTCCGCAGATCGTCCAGCAGATCCAGCAGGAAAAGCTCCAGGCGTTCGAAGAGAATCTGCGCAAGCAAGCGAAGATTCAGTAAGGCTGCATCGCAGCTCTGGCTGCTGTGAAAACCCCGCGACCTTCGTAGGCGCGGGGTTTTTGTTTGCGGCTACGCGTCGAACTCGTAGCTCGTGCTGCGCCCGCCTCCCTCCGCTTTGCGCAGCACGCCACGCGCCACCAGATCGTTGATGTCGCGTAACGCCGTATCGGACGAACACCGGGCGATGGCGGCCCACTTCCCGCTCGTGAGCTTGCCGTCGAAACCGTCGAGCAGACGGTTGAGCAGCTTGACTTGCCGCTCGTTGAACGGCGTCGTGGCCCAGTCGCGCCAGAAACGCGCCTTGGCGAGCACGGCGTCCAGCGTGATCTGCGCCTGATCGACCGCGCGATGCAGCGCGTCGAAGAACCAGGCGAGCCACAACGTGACATCCATCGAGCCGCGCTGCGTTCGCTCCAGAATGTCGTAATAGCCCTTGCGCTCCCGCTGAATCTGCGCGGATAGGCTGTAAAAACGCTGCGTACTGCCGTCCGCGCGCGCGAGCAGCAAGTCACCGATGGCTCTCGCCACCCGGCCATTGCCGTCGTCGAACGGGTGCAGTGTGACGAACCATAGATGGCCGAGGGCGGCCTTGATGAGCGGTGGCTCTTGTGCGGGGCCGTTGAGCCAGTCGAGAAAGCGCCGCGTTCCGGCTTCGAGCCGGTTCGCAGGCGGCGCCTCAAAATGCACGCGTTGACGGCCAATCGGGCCCGAGATTACCTGCATGGGGCCGCTCGCATCGTCGCGCCATGCACCGACGTTGATCCGCGAGAGACCCGCGTAACCCGTAGGAAACAGCGCGGCGTGCCAGCCGAACAGGCGCTCGCGCGTGACCGGCGCGCGGCTGTTGGTCGTCGCGTCGAGCACCATTTCCACCACGCCTTCCACGTGGCGGTCCACCGGCGCTAGCGCCCCGATGTCCACGCCCATTCGACGGGCGATGGACGAGCGCACGGAGGCGATATTGAGCTGCTCGCCCTCGATCTCGCTCGTCTTGAGCACGTCCTCTGTGAGGGCCGCGAGGCTCGCCTGATCGCGCAGCGCCATGCCGACATCGGCCAGCCGGCCCACCAGCAAGCCTTGGGCGCGGCTGACCTCGGCCATGGGCTCGGCAAGCGCCGTCAGATCGAAGCGCCACAGAGGCCAGTCATCGGCCTGCCAGATGTAGGTGTATTCGCCGCTATTCATGCGGCGATTATGAGACGTATTCGCCGCACACACAAGCTAATCGCCGCGAAAAATGCGGCGATTAGCGCCGATATTCGCCGCAAGCCCGCACCGGTCAGCGCCAAAAGGCAAAAACCCCGGCCCGCACTCGCAATGGAGGCATGGCCGGGGTTTTCCGCCGGGGCGTGCCCCTGGCGTCAAACGTCCGCGCGCGGTCCGGTCAGCGTGTCAGCCCACCCACTTGCGCGCGTTCTGGAACGCACGCATCCACGGGCTCGCTTCGCCCCAGGCTTCGGGGTGCCAGCTCATCGTCACCGTGCGCTGCACGCGCTCGGTGTGCGGCATCAGCACCGAGAAGCGGCCGTCGGGCGTCGTGACCGACGTGATGCCTTGCGGCGAGCCATTCGGGTTGAACGGGTAAGCTTCCGTGGCCTGGGCGCGATGGTCGACGTAGCGCATCGCCACGGCCACCTTCGAAATGTCGCCCTGCTGCGAGAAGTCCGCGAAACCTTCGCCGTGCGCAACCGCGACCGGAATGTGCGAGCCTTCCATGCCGTTGAAGAAGATCGACGGCGAGCTCTGCACTTCCACCAGCGAGAAACGCGCTTCGAACTGCTCCGACTTGTTGCGCGTGAACTTCGGCCAGGCTTCGGCGCCCGGGATCATCGAGGCGAGGCTCGACATCATCTGGCAGCCGTTGCAGATGCCGAGCGCGAACGTGTCCTGACGCGCGAAGAACGCCGCGAACATGTCCGCGAGCTTCGCGTTGAAGCGGATCGTTTTGGCCCAGCCTTCGCCCGCGCCCAGCACGTCGCCGTACGAGAACCCGCCGCAGGCCACCGCGCCCGCGAAGTCGGCGAGCGTGGCGCGGCCTTCGAGCAAGTCGCTCATGTGCACGTCGTGCGCGTCGAAGCCGGCGCGGTCGAACGCGTACGCGGTTTCAAGATGCGAGTTCACGCCCTGCTCGCGCAGGATCGCCACCCGCGGACGCGCACCCTTGCCGATGAACGGCGCGGCGATGTCCTCGGCCGGATCGAACGTCAGATGCGGCTGCATGCCCGGATCGGCGGCGTCGAGAAGCGCGTCGTATTCGGAATCGGCGCAGGCGGGGTTATCGCGCAGGCGCGCAATGCGCCAGCTCACTTCGCCCCACACACGCTGCAGTTCGGCGCGCGGCGCTTCGTAAATACGCTTGGCGTCACGGTAGATTTCGATTGAGTCGCGCGGGTTCAGCGTGCCGATCACGTGCGAGCAGACCGACAGACCGTGCGTGCGCAGCACCGCCATCACGGCATCGCGCTGCTGTGCCGGCACCTGGATCACGGCACCGAGTTCTTCGGAGAAGAGCGCGCGCAGCGTGCGGTCTTCGCGGCGGCCGCTCGTTTGCTTCGTCCAGTCCTTGGCGTCGCCGTAATCGGACTCGTGCTCGCTGTCGAGCGTGAGCATGTCCACATTCAGCGACACGCCCGTGTGGCCCGCGAAGGCCATTTCACAGACCGTTGCCCACAGCCCGCCGTCCGAGCGGTCGTGGTAAGCGAGCAGTTGCTCGTTCGCGTTCAGTTGCTGGATGGCCGTGAAGAACTGCTTGAGGTCCTCGGCGTCGTCCACGTCGGGCACCGCGTCGCCCACCTGCTGCGTGACCTGCGCGAAGATGCTGCCGCCCATGCGGTTCTTGCCGCGGCCCAGATCGATTGCGATCAGGACCGACTCGCCCACTTCGTCGGCGCGGCGCAGTTGCGGCGTGAGATGGCGGCGCACGTCGTCGACCGGTGCGAACGCCGAGATGATGAGCGAAACCGGCGCGACCACTTCCTTCGCCACGCCTTCCTCGTTCCACTTCGTGCGCATGGAGAGCGAATCCTTGCCCACCGGAATGCCGATGCCAAGCGCCGGGCACAGTTCCATGCCGATTGCCTTCACGGTGTCGTACAGCGCCGCGTCTTCGCCCGGTGCGCCGCACGCGGCCATCCAGTTCGCCGAGAGCTTGAGCTTGTCGAGCGACAGGATCGGTGCGCTCGCGATATTGGTGATCGCCTCGCCCACGGCCATACGACCCGATGCGGGCGCGTCGATCACGGCGAGCGGCGTGCGCTCGGCAATCGTCATCGCTTCGCCCTTGTAGCCGGCGTAATCGAGCGCGGTGATCGCGCAGTCGGCGACCGGCACCTGCCACGGGCCGACCATCTGGTCGCGCACGGTCGTGCCGCCCACCGAGCGGTCGCCGATGGTGATGAGGAACGACTTGCTGCCCACGGTCGGGTGACGCAGCACGCTCTTCGCGACTTCGTCGAGCGAAACGCCCGTGACTTCGACCGGCGCGAGCGGCACACCCGCGTGCTCGACGTTGCGATGCATGCGCGGCGGCTTGCCGAGCAGGATGTCCATCGGCATGTCGACCGGCTGGTGGCCGCCGTTGGCCGCGAGCGCGTGCTCGTCGGTGTCGATGAGCTTCAGGTCGCGCGCGTCGGTCGCGACGCCCACGACGGCGAACGGGCAGCGCTCACGCTCGCAGATCGCCTCGAACTCCGCCAGATCGGCGGGCGCGATCGCAAGAACATAGCGCTCCTGCGATTCGTTCGACCAGATTTCACGCGGCGAAAGCCCCGACTCTTCGAGCTGCACGTTGCGCAGTTCGAAGCGCGCGCCCTTGTCCGCGCCGTCGACGAGTTCCGGGAAGGCGTTCGAAAGACCGCCCGCGCCCACGTCGTGAATGCTCAGGATCGGATTGCGCTCGCCCAGTTGCCAGCACGAGTTGATGACTTCCTGCGCACGCCGCTCGATTTCGGGATTGCCGCGCTGAACCGAGTCGAAGTCGAGTTCGGCGGTGTTCGTGCCGGTCGCCATCGAGCTGGCCGCGCCGCCGCCCATGCCGATGCGCATGCCCGGGCCGCCGATCTGGATCAGCAGCGTGCCGGCCGGCAGGTCGTGCTTGTGGGTGTGCTGCGCACTGATGTTGCCGATGCCGCCCGCGATCATGATCGGCTTGTGATAGCCGCGCACGGTGCCCGCGACGTTCTGCTCGTAGGCGCGGAAGTAGCCGCCGAGGTTCGGACGGCCGAATTCGTTGTTGAACGCGGCGCCGCCGAGCGGGCCGTCGATCATGATCTGCAGCGGCGAAGCGATGCGGTCCGGGCGGCCATAGGCGCCCTGCGTGTCGGCGGGATTGCGCAGCGTGAGCGGCACGGCCGCGTCGCGAGCGTCTTCCCATGCTTCGCGCGCGTCGGGCAGATCGAGGTTCGAGACCGTGAAGCCCGTGAGACCCGCTTTGGGACGCGCACCACGGCCCGTCGCGCCTTCGTCGCGGATTTCGCCGCCCGAGCCGGTGGCCGCGCCGGCGAACGGCGAAATCGCCGTGGGGTGGTTGTGCGTCTCCACCTTCATCAGCGTGTGCGTGAGCTCAGTGTGGCGGCCATACTGCTCGCCCGGCTGACCGTCGGCGTTGTTCTTACGCGGGAACCAGCGCTCCGCGACCGCGCCTTCCATGATCGACGAGTTGTCCGAATACGCGACGATCGTACCCTGCGGGCTGATCTTCTCGGTGTTGCGGATCATCGCGAAGAGCGACATATCCTGGTCCTGACCGTCGATCGTCCAGCTCGCGTTGAAGATCTTGTGGCGGCAGTGCTCGCTGTTGGCCTGCGCGAACATCATCAACTCGACGTCGGTCGGGTTGCGCTCGAGTTTCGTGAAGTTCTCGACGAGGTAGTCGATTTCATCATCGGCGAGCGCGAGGCCCAGTTCGCCGTTGGCCGTTTCCAGAGCCGCACGGCCTTGGCCCAATACGTCGACCGTCTGCATGGGGCGGGCCGGCAGTTCGTCGAACAGGTGCAGCGCCGCGTCGCGCGAAGGCGCCACGCTTTCCGTCATGCGGTCGTGCAGCGCCGCGGCGACGGCCGCGTGTGCCTCTTCCGAGAGCGTCTTCTTGCCGCCGAGCAGGCCCGACTTGAGCACCACGGTGTACTCGACGCCGCGCTCGATGCGGCGCACTTGCTCGAGGCCGCAATGATGCGCGATGTCCGTGGCTTTGCTCGCCCACGGCGACACGGTGCCGAAACGCGGCACGACGAGGAACGTGAGCGCGCTGCCGCGCTCCTGCGGCGCCGCGAACGGCGCGCCGTAGTGCATCAGCGCATCGATCTTCGCGCTGTCGTCAGGGGTAAGCGGCGTGGCCGAGTTGACGAAATGCAGATACTGGCCGTGCACGCCGACGATGTTGGCGTCGATACGCTGAAGCGTCTCGAGCAGGCGGGTCTGACGGAAGTCGGAAAGGGCCGAAGCGCCGGGGAAACACGAGAAGTGGGCCATGGACTGGGGCGTTGCGTCGAGGTTGCGTCAGAGTTGCGTCGCGGCTTCGCCTCGCGCGAAACACGTCGCAAGGTGGCGATGCGTCGCGCGGGGATGGCGACGGTCAGGCGAAGGGAGAGCGCGATTATAACCCGGAAGGCCTGTCCTGACCGCCCTGGCGGCCGTGCCGCAGCCGGCTTTGCGCGCGCAATCCGCCGCTTTACGGGGATAGCCATGGGGGACGGCAACGCTAACAGTGTGCGAATGCCGCCGATTTCGCGATATGCCTTGCGCATCGGCGCGTGTTCCGGAGCGTGCCGAAGGCTTGACTCGCAAGACGCCGGCGGTCACGCGAAACACACTTGGCCGCCGGCCTCGTGCATGGCGATGCGGGCGCTTTCGCTGCTATGATTGCGCGTTTCGTCTGATCGGCGCACCCGGGCATGGCTTCGGCGCGCCGCACGCCCCACCTTCGCAGGACGCCCTTCACCTAAGCGCGTCACCTGCCTGCAGATCGTATCGTCATGGATGTCATCGTCATCGGCGGCGGAATCGCCGGCATCGCTACCGCCTGGCAGCTGCGCGCGGCCGGGCATCGCGTCTGCGTGATCGAACGCCACGCCACCGTTGCGCAAGGCGCGACCTACGGACACAGCGGCATCGCGCTGCCCACGCCGCTCGACGTCTGGTTCGGCCCAACCTTCCTGCGCAACGGCCGGCAATCGTCCGGCGGCGTGATCAGCAGGACGGGCTGGCGCGGCCAGGCGCATGGCTTCGTCAAGCGCCTCGCCACGCTGCACGGCTCCGAGGCGTTCGCCGAGCGCTATGCGCTCTTGCGCCCGCTCATCGAGTCCGCGCAAGCGGCGCTCGCCGACATCGACGCGCGCTTCCAGCTCGACTACGAGCAGCGCGACGGCCTGCTCTATCTCGTGCGCGGCAGCGATGAATGGTCGCTCACCCAACCGGCCCTCGAACTGCTGCGCCGCTTCGAGACGCCCCACCACGCGCTTTCGCCCGCGGAATGCGTGGCTTTCGACCATGTCATCCCCGCCGATCCGCCGTTTGCGGGCGGCGTGCATTTCGAGACTGGCCGGGTAGCCAACTGCCCGCTCTTCGTGAAGCTGCTCAAGCAGGTGCTCGACGCCCAGGGCGGCGTGCAGTTCGAAACGAGCCGCGAAGTCAGTGCGATCCGCCTGGAAGACCGGCGCGCGGCGGTGGAACTCGCGCCGCCTGCGCACGAAGCGGGCCGCTCGCGCGACGTCGAGGTGATCTCGGGCGACGCCGTCGTCGTCGCCGCTGGCGCGCAAACGCCACGGCTTCTCGCGCCGCTCGGCATCAAGATGCCGTTCTATCCGCTGCGTATGCACACGCTCAATTCGCCGGTGGCGCATGAGGAATGCGTGCCGCAAACGACAATCGTCGATGCAGGCAAGCGCATCGCCGTCGCGCGTATGAATCACCGGCTGCGCATATCGGGTGCCGCCGTGCTGCTGCGCGCGCAGGAAGTCGATGACGCACTGCCCGAGGCGCTCACCGAGGACGCACTCGCGCTGCTCGGCGAAGCGTCGCGCGACTGGGCGCCGGGCGCCGCTCGCATTTCGGCCGCGCTGGCGTGGGAAGGCATGAAGCTGCTTTCCGCCGACGGCCTGCCGGCGGTCGGCAGCGTGGGCCATCCGCGCCTCTTCGTCAACGCGGGCCACGGCCCGGCGGGCTGGGCGCTTTCGCTCGGCTCTGCGCGTCTCGTCGCCCAGCAGATCTCCAATATGGCGCCAGACCTGCCGGCCGATACCATCAAGGCACTCTGGCCGGGCCGCGATTGAGCGGTGCACGTGTGTGCGGTGTGGCGTTGCCTTGCCGCCGCGCCGGCCCGCCGCGCGCTTGAGGCGTGCCGTCTGAGGGCATGCTCGGGTATCGTTGCGATGTCGCTTCTCAGGACCGCATCGCCATGACGCACACTCCACACTCCTCTGGCGCCGGGCAACCGGTGCTCGTCAATCCGCACGATCGTGCGGTCCCGCTTCTTACCGTCGAAGCGCTGCGCGAGGCCGAAGTCGCCGCGCAGTCGGCTTTGCCTGCTCACACACTCATGGCGCGCGCAGGCGCCGCCGCCGCGCACTTCCTGCGCGAGCAACTCGCGCACGCGCCCTCGTGGGCGAGCGACAAGCCAGTCTGGTTCGCCGCCGGGCCCGGCAACAACGGTGGTGACGCGCTCGTCGTCGCCACCGAACTGCATCGCGCGGGCGTCGCGGTGGAAGTCTGCATGCCAGTCGAGGTCAAGCCCGACGACGCGCGCTGGGCGCTCGCCGAGGCGCGCGCGGCGGGTGTGCACATTGCCTCGTCCGTGCCGGCGTCGTTCGACGCTTACGGCTGGCTCGTCGACGGGATGTTCGGCATCGGTCTCGCGCGCGGACTCGAAGGCGTGTTCGCCGAACTCGCCGAAAGGCTGTCGGCGCGCGCGCGCAGCCATGGCCACGTGCTCTCGCTCGACGTGCCGAGCGGCCTCGACAGCGACACGGGCAACGTGGTCGGCAGCGGCCCCGCCGTGCGCGCGACACATACCGTGACCTTCATCGCCGCCAAGCCCGGCCTGTACACGGGTGTCGGGCGCGACTACGCGGGCAGCGTCGCGATCGCGCCGATCGGCATCGACACCGAAGACACGCCGGGCGCGGTGCGTCTGAACGCACCGTCGCTCTTCGTCGCCGCGCTGCCCGCACGCGACTTCGGCACGCATAAGGGCACGTTCGGCACGCTGGCCGTCGTGGGCGGCGACACGGGTATGTGCGGCGCGCCAATTCTCGCGGCGCGCGCGGCGCTCCTCACCGGCGCGGGCAAGGTTCACGTGGGCTTTCTCGGCAGCGACGCGCCGCCCTACGACCCCCCGCACCCCGAACTTATGCTGCACGCGGCGGCCCGGCTCGCACTCGATGCGACGGACGCCGTGGCGGCGGGATGCGGAATGGGCGGCAGCGCGTCCGCACGGCAGCTCGTGGATGCCATCCTGCGCCTTCGGGCCCCCGTGCTGTTCGATGCCGACGCGCTCAATCTCGTCGCGCGCGACGAGGCGCTGGCGGCACACGTCGCGCAGTCGGCCACCGCGCGCGGGGCGCCCTGCGTGCTCACGCCGCACCCGCTCGAAGCGGCGCGGCTGCTCGGCTGCGACACCGCAGCAGTGCAGCGCGACCGTCTGGCCGCAGCGCGAACACTCGCCGCCCGCTATGCGGCTGTCGCGGTGCTCAAGGGCAGCGGCACCGTGATCGCTGCGCCAGACGGACGCGTCGCCGTCAATCCCACCGGGAATGCAGGCCTCGCCACGGGCGGCACCGGCGACGTGCTCGGCGGCATGATCGGCGCGCTGCTGGCCCAGCGCCTGCCGCCTTACGAGGCGGCGCTCGCGGGCGTCTATCTGCACGGCCTCGCCGCCGACACGCTGTGCGCACAAGGCGATGGCCCCGCGGGCCTCACCGCGGGCGAGCTCGCGCCAGTGGTGCGCAAGCTCATGAACCGGCTCTTCTACGCGCCGAGCTACGCAGCCTGAAGCCGCACGCCGCACGTTCGCTCGCGCGGCACGCAGCTTGCTTTACCACGACGTTTGACCCACCTCTCGCGCGCGTTGCCGCCGCAAGCGCCACAACGCTGCGCAGTGTCGCCCGAGGCCGCTATACTGATCCTCCGCACGCCGTCTCTCACCGGAGGCGGCCCGTGCTTCCCCGCGGCATGCGAAGCGCGTGTTCGGCCTGACCGGCGAGCCGCACCTGCCGCCCTCCATTCGTGATCCCTCGCTAGACGAACATGACGAATCCGCTCCCCGCCTGGTCCGCGCTACAGACGCATTACGAACAGATCCGCGACGAAAAGCTGCGCGACTGGTTCGCTCCCGCCAACGACCCTGCGCCGACGCGCGCCGAACGCTTCACGTACGCAGGCGCCGGTCTCGGCGCCGACTTCTCGAAGAACCGCATCACCGACGCCACGCTCAAGCTGCTCGTGCAGCTCGCCCGCGAGGCCGGCGTGGAAGCGCGCCGCGATGCGATGTTCAAGGGCGAAGTCGTCAACCCGACCGAAGGCCGCGCGGCACTGCACACTGCCTTGCGCGCCACCGAGGCCGACGCCCCGTTCCACGCGCAGATCCTCGCCGAGCGCGCGAAAATGGCGAAATTCGCCGACGCCGTGCGCAGCGGCGCATGGACCGGATACACCGGCAAGCGCATTCGCCACGTCGTGAACATCGGCATCGGCGGCTCGGACCTCGGGCCGAAGATGGTCGTGCACGCGCTCAAGCATCTCGAACTGCCCGAGATCACCTCGCACTTCGTCTCGAACGTCGACGGCGCTGACCTGTGGCGCACGATCGAAGACATCGACCCGGAAGAGACGCTTGCGATCATCGTTTCGAAAACGTTCACGACGCTCGAAACCATGACCAACGCGCTGTCCATGCGCGACTGGTTCGTCAAGCACGGCTGCCCGGAAAGCGAACTCGCGAAGCACTTCGTTGGCGTCTCGGCCAACCCCACCGAAGTCGTGAAGTTCGGCATCGCCAGAGAGAACGTGTTCGAGATGTGGGACTGGGTCGGTGGCCGCTATTCGCTGTGGTCGGCCGTGGGCCTCTCGATCATGATCGCCATCGGGCCGCAGCAGTTCGACGAATTGCTCGCCGGCGCGCACGACATGGACAAGCACTTCCGCGAAGCGCCGCTCGAGAAAAACCTGCCCGTGCTGCTCGGCATGATCGGCGTCTGGTATCGCAACTTCTTCGGCTCCCAGAGCTATCTCGTCGCGCCCTATTCCGAAGCGTTGCACTTCCTGCCCTCGTATCTCCAGCAACTCGAAATGGAGA
Organism: Paraburkholderia hiiakae; assembly: GCF_904848665.1. Lineage (GTDB taxonomy): Bacteria > Pseudomonadota > Gammaproteobacteria > Burkholderiales > Burkholderiaceae > Paraburkholderia > Paraburkholderia hiiakae. The sequence goes on along the minus strand of NZ_CAJHCQ010000007.1, from coordinate 335,353 downwards.
GCAACGGCAAGTCGGCGCGCCTCGACGGCAAGTTTGTCGATTACTCGACCTCGGCGATCACCTGGGGCGAGCCCGGCACGAACGGCCAGCACGCGTTCTTCCAGATGCTGCACCAGGGCACGACGATCGTACCGATCGACTTCATCGCCGTGCTCACGCCCGAGCATCCGCTGGCCGACCATCATCCGAAGCTGCTCGCGAACTGCTTTGCGCAGAGCGAGGCGCTGATGCTTGGCCGTACCGAGGAAGAAGCGCGCAAGATCGCGGGCCCGGACAAGCCCGAACTCGTGCCGCACATCATGTTCCCCGGCAACCGGCCGACCACCACGCTGCTCGTCGACGCGCTTACCGCGCGCTCGCTCGGCGCGATCATCGCGCTGTATGAGCACAAGGTGCTCGTGCAGGCTTCCGTGTGGGACATCAATCCGTTCGACCAGTGGGGCGTGGAACTCGGCAAGATCCTCGGCAAGGTGGTCGAAGCCGACCTGAACGCGGCAAGCGGCAATGTGAAGGCGCACGATTCGTCCACAGCCGCGCTGATCGCGCGCGCCCGTGCGGCGCTCAAGCGTTAAATTGCGCAGATCTGGCGTGCGCATGAGGTGCGCACGCCGTTTATGGGTTCGCTGGTTGCCCGCGCACTAGCGCCCGGCTTCGACATTGCTCGCGTTGCGCGAAGCCGCCGCGCCATGCGGCGCGTTGGCCACGCGGTGGCCCGCTTCGATTGTGATGATCGCGTCGCAACGCTGCGCAAGATCGACATCGTGGGTGACGAGCACGAGCGTCGCCCCGTTGGCGCGATTGAGTTCGAACATCAGGTCGATGACGGCGTGGCCCGTGGCGGCGTCGAGGCTGCCGGTGGGCTCGTCGGCAAACAGCACAGCCGGGCGCGTCACGAACGCGCGGGCGAGCGCCACGCGCTGCTGCTCGCCGCCCGAGAGCAGCTTCGGATAGTGGCCCGTGCGCTCGGCAAGACCCACGCGCTCGAGCAGCGCGCGCGCACGGGCGAAAGCATCACGCGTCGACATGCCGCCCTGCAGTTCGAGCGGCAGCGCGACGTTCTCCAACGCGGTGAGATGCGGCATCAGCTGGAAAGACTGGAATACGAAGCCCACCGAGCCGTTGCGCAGTGCCGCGCGCTGGTCTTCGGCCATACCGGTAAGCTCATGGCCGAGCAGGCGCACAGAACCCGCGCTCGCGCTGTCGAGGCCAGCCAGCAGGCCGAGCAGCGTCGACTTGCCGGAACCGGAAGCGCCGACGATCGCGACGCTCCCGCCCGCCTGCACGGTGAGGTCGATGCCGTCGAGAATCGTTAGCTCGCCGGTGGCGTCGGTAACCCGCTTGCTCAAACCCCGTACGTCGATGACTGGATCGCTATTCATTCGCACATGATGACGCACAGGTTAGCCGTGAACCAGAAGCGCGCCGCGCGGCGCGCCGCCTTTTCCCGCATTGGGTCCCGCTTCAGCGCGTTTGCCTCCGGGTTTCCCTCCGCATCTGCTTCGATTGCTACCTTAACTGCCGCTGCCTTGTTTGGCACATCATTTGGCATGAACGGCCCCGCTCTCGCGGCCACGCCCGCGCCCACCGACCACGCGGCGACGAATCCCGCCGCCACGGCAAAACCGAACATCGTCGTGCTCGGCGACAGCCTTTCCGCCGAATACGGCCTGCCTCGCGATACAGGCTGGGTGGCCCTGCTGCGCCAGCGCCTGACCAGCGAGCGGATCGATTATAACGTTGCGAATGCGAGCATCAGCGGGGACACGACAAGCGGCGGACTCACGCGCCTGCCGCTTGTCATGCAGCGCATCAAGCCCTCGATCGTGATTGTCGAACTGGGCGCGAACGACGCGCTGCGCGGCGTGCCGCTGTCGACCACCGAGAGCAATCTGCGCGCCATCGTCGCGCAGATCCGCAAGGGCGGCGCGAAGCCCGTGCTCGTCGGCATGTACGTGCCGCCCAACTATGGGCCTGACTACACGCGCGATTTCCACGCTATCTACGAACGGCTTGCGAAGGAACTGAACGTGCCGCTCGTGCCCTTCCTGCTCGCCGGCCTCGCCGACAAGCCCGAACTCTTCCAGGCCGATCAGATCCATCCTGTCCAGCAGGCACAGCCATTGCTCCTCGACAATGTGTGGCCAACGCTCAAGCCGCTGCTAGACAACGGCACACGGCGCTGAGGCGGCAACCGGGCAAACGTGCCGACGTCCTCACCGGGCGGCCCTGTCGAAGGGCCCCTCCCTTGTGGCGCGTTAAAGCCGCTTTCGCCTTTTCGCCTCAGGCGGCGTGGCGGCGGGTAACCGTGCCTCGCCATTGGCCACCTTTTGTATCAGACACGCGAGCCCGAAAGGCCTCGTTGTCTGAATCCGACCGACCCTGACTGGAGCGAAGAAGCGTGAAATATTTACCTCTCATTGTCGTTACGGCAGCACTTGCTGCCTGCGCCAATCAGCCAATGCCGAGCGGAGCACAGTCCGTCGGCACCAGCCAGCAACCGCCTGCGACGGTTGCTCAATGCATCGCGCAAAAATGGGCCGATAAGTCGCAGCAGCAAGTCGTCTCGCAGTCCGTGCTCGCCAACGGCCAGGCTGTCGACGTCTACGTCCCTGGCCAGCAGCCGCCTAACGGCGCGGCGGCAACGGTGCGCCCGGCGTGGAGCGCCAGCGCGAAGACGTGGGTCGGCTTCCGCTCCGGCGGCGGCACGGGCGCAGACGCCACCAGCGACATCAACGCCTGCCTCTGATTTTGCGCTCGCCAGAACGCAAAAGCCCCGCGATGTTTCGCGGGGCTTTTTTTCTGCGGCGCTGGACGCCGGCGGTCGGATACGCGGTCGTGCTTACTGACCGCTGTCGCCGTCGCCGGACTGGCTGGCCGAACCGAGCGAGCCGTAGAGCTTGACCTTCGAGCGCTCGCGCAGTGCGTCGAGATACGCCTGCACCTGCGACTGGCCGCCCACCTGGGCAAGCTGCTGCTGTGCGGCGGCCAGACGCGGGCCTTCAGCGGCCGCACCGTTGGTCACGCTGTTCACGCGGTAGATCGCATAGCCGTCGTTGCCGAGGTCCACGCCCACGTAGGCCGGCAGCTTCTGCGAATCGGCCTTGAAGACCGCGGAGAGCGCGCTGGGCGGCAGACCTTGGGCGTCGTTACGCGAAACCTTGAGCGCCGACGAGAAGCCATCGGTCGACTTGGACTTCTGCAGTTCCGCAAGCTTGGCCTCGCCGTCCTTGCGCGCCATGTCGGCGGCCTGCTGCGCGACCACCTTCTGGCGCACGGCATCCTTGACTGCGGCGAACGCAGGCACCGCTGCCGGCTGGTAGTTCGTCACGTGCGCAGAGACCAGCGTGTTGTTGCCAACGTCGATTGCCTGGGTGTTGTTGTGCTGATTCACCGAGTCGCTCGCGAATACGGCGTCGAGGAACTTCTGGTTGTTCAGCGGACTATCCGGCGGGAGCGTTGCATTCGGCTTCGGCGTGACCGTGGCCGTCTGGATCGTCAGCTTGTACTTGTCCGCGGCCGGCTGCAGGCTCTTGGCCTGCTCGTAGACCAGCGACGTGAAGCCGTCGCTCGTATCGGCGAGCAGCTTCGCGGCCTGCTGGGCCTTCACGTCGTTCGTGATCTGCGCCTTTACGTCGTCGAACGGTTTCGTGACCGCCGGCTTCAGGTCCGTGACCTTGACGATGTGATAGCCGAAGTCCGACTGGATCACGTCGCTGATCTCGTCTTTCTTGAGCTTGAAGACCGCGTCGTCGAACGCTTTACCGCCCGCGATCATGCCGGGGCCGAAGTAACCGAGGTCGCCACCCTTCGAGGCCGAACCCGGGTCCTGCGATTCCTTCTGCGCAATCTGCGCGAACTGATCCGGATGCGCCTTGACTTCGGCGAGGATCGATTCGGCCTTTTGCTTCGCGGCGTTGCGCACGTCGGCGCTCGCGTCCTTCGGCACCGTGATCAGGATGTGGCTCGCGCGCACTTCTTCCTGCGTGCGATAGTGCGCGATGTTGTCGTCGTAGTACTTCTTGAGATCGGCGTCGCTCGGCTGCACGCCGGCGGCCACCGTAGCCGCCGAGAGCACGAGATACTGGATCTGCGCCGTGGCCGGCGTGGCAAAAGCGTTCTTGTTCGCGTCGTAGTACGCCTGCAGTTGCGCGTCGGTCGGCTGGACCTTGGTTGCATAGTCGCTCGCGTGGAACGCCTGGCCCTGTACCTCGCGCTGCTGCTCCGAGAGGCCAGTGAGCTGCTGCGCGAGCGCCTTCGGCGTGAACGCGCTGCTGATGATCGACGCCGGCAATTGCTGCATGGCGAGGCTATAGCGCACGCGCTCGTCGTACTGCTCAGGCGTCATGCCCTGCATGGCGAGCAGCTGCTTGTACTGGTCGAGATTGATCGAGCCGTCAGGATTCTTGAGCGACGAGATCACCGGGTCGGAGAGCAGCGCGCGGCGCACGGCGTCGTCGGAGGCGGTGAGGTGCAGGCGCTGCGTTTCGTCCACGAGCACGCGCTGCTGGATCAGTCCGTCGAGGATGTCCTTGCGGTGCTGGGGCGTGTCGAACATGCTCGCGTCGAATTGCGCGCCCAGTACCTGGCGGGCCTGGTCGAGCTGCTGGCGCGCAGCGTTGTCGTATTCGACACGCGTGATCTTGTGGCCGTTGACGCTTGCGACGTTCGCGCTTTCATCGAAGAAGCCGCGGAAACCTTGAATACCGACGAAGCCCAGCCCTGGCAGGATGACCAGGAGCAGCATGAACATCATCAGGCGTTTGTGATTGCGGAAAAAGTCGAGCATGCGTGACCAGACGTTGAGGGCGCCAAAAAATGGAACGCCCGATATTACAACAGCGGCCAACAAAAAAGGCGAACCGGAGTTCGCCTTCTTGTCGAGATATCCTTGGCGGAGCGGACGGGACTCGAACCCGCGACCCCCGGCGTGACAGGCCGGTATTCTAACCAACTGAACTACCGCTCCGTGCGGTTTTGCGCGCTTTTGTGTTTCCACACTCGCTGCGCGAGGTACCGGAACTGAAGCTGTGGTGGGTGCTGAGAGGCTCGAACTCCCGACCTACGCCTTGTAAGGGCGCCGCTCTACCAACTGAGCTAAGCACCCAGCTTCATGCTTTCCTGTACCGCGACTTCTGCTGCGCCACCTTCTCAGGTAGCGAGCCCGCTAGTTTAGCGCATCCTTCAGCGCTTTACCAGGCCTAAATTTGGGCACCTTCGCCGCCTTGATCTTGATCGCGTCGCCAGTGCGCGGATTGCGGCCCGTGCGCGCCGTGCGCTTGCCGACGGCAAACGTGCCGAAGCCGACGAGCGTGACCGAACCGCCCTTCTTGAGCGTCCCTTTGACGCCGCCGATCACGGCGTCGAGTGCGCGTCCCGCAGCCGCTTTCGAAATGTCGGCTTGTTGCGCGATATGGTCGATCAGTTCCGTTTTATTCATTCCAGCCCCCGAGAATGTGTTTGGGCAATCGTAAGAAAGAAGTTCAACTTATTGGATAGACGTCCCCGGCATAGCGCGGGGACCGCTCATTTAACGGGGCCGAAAGGACCGTGTCAAGCGGGGTTCAGCCTGATTCGGCGTGCGATTCGAAGGAATATTCGAGGGATTATTCGAACAAGTGGGAAATCGCGGAAAAGACCGCTGGTTGTCATCACAACGTCAAGGATCGTGACGCGCATAAAAAAACCCGCGGACCATGCCGCGGGTTTTTTGGGGGTGTAATGCGTTGCGCTGGAGCGCCTTGCTGAAGGCTTAGTGCTTGACGACTTCCGTCGCGCCGGCATCCTTCGATTCGGCCACGGGTGCCTTGGCGTCCTCAGCCTTCACTTCTTCTTCGGGCAGCGGCTGCGGCACACGTTCGAGCGCGAGTTCGAGCACCTTGTCGATCCAGCGGACCGGCACGATCTCGATCGAGTTCTTCACGTTGTCCGGAATCTCAGTGAGATCCTTGACGTTCTCTTCCGGGATCAGCACGAGCTTGATGCCGCCGCGATGCGCCGCGAGCAGCTTCTCCTTCAGCCCGCCGATCGGCAGCACTTCGCCGCGCAGCGTGATCTCGCCCGTCATCGCGACATCGGCGCGCACCGGAATCCCCGTGAGCACGGACACCAGCGCTGTCGTCATCGCACCACCGGCGGACGGACCGTCCTTCGGCGTCGCGCCTTCGGGCACGTGAATGTGGATGTCCTGCTTCTCGAACGCCTCGTCCTTGATGCCAAGACGACGCGAACGCGAACGCACCACCGAGCGTGCCGCTTCGACCGATTCCTTCATGACGTCGCCGAGCGAACCCGTGCGGATCACGTTGCCCTTGCCGGGCATTACCGCCGCTTCGATCGTCAGCAGATCGCCGCCGACTTCCGTCCACGCGAGGCCCGTGACCTGACCGATCTGGTTTTCCTTCGCGGCCAGACCGAAGTCGTACTTGCGCACGCCGAGGAAGGTGTCGAGATTGGCGCTATCCACCGTGACAGCCTTGTCGGCCTTCTTCAGCAGCAGCATCTTCACGACCTTGCGGCAGATCTTCGACACTTCGCGCTCGAGTGAACGCACACCCGCTTCACGCGTGTAGTAGCGAATGATGTCGCGGATCGCGCCTTCGGCCACTTCGATCTCGCCAGGCTTCAGCCCGTTGTTCTTCTTCTGCTTGGGCAGGAGATAACGCTGAGCAATGCTGACCTTCTCGTCTTCCGTGTAACCCGAAAGGCGAATGACTTCCATCCGGTCGAGCAGCGGCGGCGGAATGTTCAGCGAGTTCGACGTGGCGACGAACATCACATCGGAGAGATCGAAATCGACTTCGATGTAGTGGTCGGCGAACGTGTGGTTCTGTTCCGGATCGAGCACTTCGAGCAGCGCCGACGACGGATCGCCGCGGAAATCCATGCCCATCTTGTCGACTTCGTCGAGCAGGAAGAGCGGATTGCGCACGCCGACCTTGGTCAGGCTTTGCAGAATCTTGCCCGGCATCGAACCAATGTACGTACGACGGTGGCCGCGGATTTCGGCTTCGTCACGCACGCCGCCCAGCGCCATACGCACAAACTTGCGATTCGTTGCGCGCGCAATCGACTGGCCGAGCGACGTCTTGCCTACGCCCGGAGGACCAACGAGGCACAGGATCGGCGCCTTGACCTTGTCCACACGCTGTTGCACTGCGAGATACTCGAGAATGCGTTCCTTCACTTTCTCGAGACCGAAGTGGTCTTCGTCAAGCACGGCTTCCGCGTTCGAGAGGTCGTTGTTGACCTTGCTCTTCTTGCGCCACGGCAGGCCGATCAGCGTGTCGATGTAGTTACGCACGACAGTGGCTTCCGCCGACATCGGCGACATCAGCTTGAGCTTCTTGAGCTCGGCGTCGGCCTTCTTCTTGGCTTCCTTCGGCATGCGCGCGGCCGTGATGCGCTTCTCGAGTTCCTCGAGATCGGCACCCTCTTCGCCTTCGCCCAGTTCCTTCTGGATCGCCTTGACCTGTTCGTTCAGGTAGTACTCGCGCTGGCTCTTTTCCATCTGGCGCTTCACGCGGCCGCGAATACGCTTCTCCACCTGGAGAATGTCGATTTCGGCTTCGAGTTGCGCGAGCAGGTGCTCCAGACGCTCCACGACCGGGAACATCTCGAGGATGTGCTGCTTCTGGTCGAGCTTGAGCGGCAGATGTGCGGCGATGGTGTCAGCAAGACGACCGGCTTCGTCGATGCCCGACAGCGACGTCAGGATCTCCGGCGGAATCTTCTTGTTGAGCTTCACGTACTGATCGAACTGCGAGACGATCGCACGGCGCAGCGCTTCGGTTTCGGCGCTGTCGGCATGGTCCGGCTCGAGCGGCATCACTTCGCACGAGAACTGCGTTTCCTGCTCTTCGATGGAAAGCGTCTTCGCGCGCTGCAGGCCTTCCACGAGCACCTTCACGGTGCCGTCGGGCAGCTTGAGCATTTGCAGGATGTTGGCGATACACCCTACTTCATACATGTCTTTTTCGGTCGGCTCGTCCTTCGCGGCAGTTTTCTGGGCGACGAGCATGATGTGCTTGCCGCCTTCCATAGCCGCTTCGAGGGCCTTGATCGATTTCGGTCGGCCCACGAAAAGGGGAATCACCATATGCGGGAAGACTACGACGTCTCGCAGCGGCAGCAGCGGGAGCGTGGTGCGTTCCGGCGGGAGGAGTTGGGTTCCTGACATTTCATTTCCCCATGAGTGGAATCAATTGTTCGGTAATTGAGGCCTGAGATACCGATTGCAAGCCTCGCGCGTGTGGGAAAAGTTCAGTGACTCCAAAATAGTGCGCCATCGACCACAAGATAAACGAAAAAGCCGTTCATCCCATTGTATGAACGGCCTTTTTCCGGAACTCTTTAGCCGATCACCACTATCAGTTCGACCCTGCAACCTTCGGCGCGTCCTCGTAGATCAGCAGCGGTTTGCCATCGCCATCGATCACGTTGTCGTCGATGATGACCTTGCTCACGCCCTTCATGGCCGGCAGATCGTACATCACGTCGAGCAATGCCTGTTCCAGGATCGAGCGCAGGCCACGGGCCCCGGTCTTGCGGCGGATCGCCTTGCGGGCGACGGCCTGCAGCGCGGCCGGACGAATTTCCAGCTCCACACGCTCCATGTTAAAGAGCTTGTGATACTGCTTGACGAGCGCATTCTTCGGCTCGACCAGAATCTTCATGAGCGCGGCTTCGTCGAGCTTGCCGAGCGTGGCGACAACGGGCAGACGGCCGATCAGTTCGGGAATCAGGCCGAACTTGATCAGATCTTCCGGTTCCGTTTCGCGCAGCACTTCGCCAGTGTCGCGCTCCTGCTTGCTCTTCACGCTCGCGCCAAAACCAATGCCGGTCTTTTCCGTGCGGTCGGTAATGACCTTTTCCAGACCGTCGAACGCGCCGCCGCAAATGAACAGGATATTGGTCGTGTCGACCTGGATGAAATCCTGGTTCGGATGCTTGCGGCCGCCCTGCGGCGGCACCGAAGCCATCGTGCCCTCGACGAGCTTGAGCAGCGCCTGCTGCACGCCCTCGCCCGACACGTCGCGCGTGATCGACGGGTTGTCCGATTTGCGGCTGATCTTGTCGATTTCGTCGATATAGACGATGCCGCGCTGCGCCTTGTCGACCTCGTAATTGCAGTTCTGCAGCAGCTTCTGAATGATGTTCTCGACGTCTTCGCCCACGTAACCGGCTTCGGTCAGCGTGGTGGCGTCCGCGATCACGAACGGCACGTTCAGAAGGCGAGCGAGCGTCTGCGCGAGCAGCGTCTTGCCCGAGCCCGTGGGCCCGATCAAGAGGATGTTGCTCTTGGAGAGTTCGACGTCGTCCTTCTTGTCGAGGTGCTTCAGACGCTTGTAGTGGTTGTACACCGCCACTGCGAGGATCTTCTTCGCGCGTTCCTGCCCGATAACGTACTGGTCGAGGATGTCGCGGATCTCCTGCGGGCTCGGCAGGTCCGAGCGCGACAGCGCCGCGTCGACGCCCGCACCGGCGGCTTCGTCGCGAATGATCTCGTTGCACAGGTCGATGCATTCATCGCAGATGAAGACCGACGGACCAGCGATGAGCTTTTTCACCTCATGCTGGCTCTTGCCGCAAAACGAGCAATACAACAGCTTCTCGCTGTTAGAACCTTTCTTGTCCGCCATGGATAAATGAGCCTCCGGACACTCTGTTACATGATACGCCGTTTCCCCCGGCCAGGCCGGAGGGTGCGTGAACCGCTTGCTGTGACGGCGTTGGGGGCCGCAGGCCGCGAAGCGCGTTTGCCGATTATTTCACAAGGTCTGCGCGGCGTCGGCTATCCCCTTTTGTACGGGGGCCGAGCTGTTCCTTTAGGACTTCGCTTGCGCGCCGCCCTTCGCAGGGTCGGACGCGCAAAAACGCTCGCGCAGCTTAAGGACGCTTGTGCAGAACCTGGTCGACGAGACCGTATGCCTGAGCGTCGTCACCCGACATGAAATTGTCGCGATCCGTGTCGCGCGCAATGCGCTCGACCGGCTGACCCGTATGGTGCGCGAGCAACTGGTTCAGGCGCTCCTTCAGGTACAGAATTTCGCGAGCCTGGATTTCGATGTCCGAAGCCTGACCGCGCGCGCCGCCGAGCGGCTGGTGAATCATCACGCGCGAATTCGGCAACGCGAAACGCTTGCCCTTGGCGCCCGACGCCAGCAGGAACGCGCCCATGCTAGCCGCGAGGCCCATGCAAAGGGTCGAAACGTCTGGTTTGATGAACTGCATCGTGTCGTAAATCGCCATGCCGGCCGACACCGAGCCGCCCGGGCTGTTGATGTACAGGCTGATGTCCTTGTCCGGGTTTTCGCTTTCGAGGAACAACAGCTGGGCGACCACGAGGTTCGCCGTCTGGTCGTTCACTTCGCCGACCAGGAACACCACGCGCTCCTTGAGCAGGCGCGAGTAGATGTCGTAGGAACGTTCGCCGCGCCCGCTCGTTTCGACGACGATCGGCACGAGGCCGAGCGCCTGCGGGTCGAAGTCCCGCGACGAGTGGGAGGTCAACGTATCCAGCGATTGAGCGCGAATGGTCATGCGGTGCATCCTTGTCTGGAAAAGTTCTTCTGATATACCTGTATGGCGACGGACCCTGGTTAAATCAACCACACGGTCAGCATGGCTAAAACCTGCGGATACAAAAACGGCGTGCTGGCCGTCGGTCGCTCCGACAGCCGGCACGCCGTAGCGGGCAGATTTAAGCCTGCGCCGTCGCGCTTGCCAGTTCTTCGAAGCTAACTTGCTTGTCCGTCACCTTGGCCTTGCCGAGCACGAAGTCCACGACGTTCGATTCGACGACGTAGGCTTCCATTTCGGCCAGACGCTGCTGGTTGGAATAATACCAGCGCACGACCTCCTTCGGGTCCTCATAGCTTTTCGCGAATTCGTCGACTTCAGCACGGATCTGCTCCGGCTTTGCCTCGAGGCTGTTGGCCTTCACGAGTTCGGCGAGCACGAGACCGAGCTTCACGCGGCGCTCGGCTTGTTCCTTGAACATTTCGGCCGGGATCGGCGCGTCCTTGGCGTTGGGCACGCCACGCTGCGCGAGGTCGGCGCGCGCCATTTCGACGAGGCGCTCCTGATCCTGCTCGACGAGTGCGTTCGGCACGTCGAGTTCGGAGATCTTCAGGAGCGCGTCCATCACCTGGTTCTTGACGATGGACTGCGTGCGGCGCTTCGCCTCGCGCTCGAGGTTGTCCTTGATTTCAGCGCGCATCTTCACGAGGTCGCCGTCGGCGATGCCGAGCGACTTTGCGAATTCAGCGTCGATTTCCGGCAGGTGCGGCCACTCGATCTGCTGCATCGTGATCGTGAACTTCGCCGTCTTGCCGGCGACGTCCTTGCCGTGATAGTCCTCGGGGAACGCGAGGTCGAATTCGCGCGACTCGCCCTTCTTCAGGCCGATCGCCGCCTTTTCGAATTCCGGCAGCATGCGGCCTTCGCCCAGCACGAATGCGAAGCCTTCAGCGGTGCCGCCCGGGAACGCGACGTCGTCGATCTTGCCGACGAAGTCGACCGTCACGCGGTCGCCTTCCTTCGCTGCGGTGTCGGCGCCGCCGTCACCGTGCTCGCCGGCTTCCCCGCGAGCGTGGAAGTGCACGCGCTGCTTGCGCAGGATGTCGAGCGTGCGGTCGATTTCGGCTTCGGTGATGCTCGTGGTCGTGCGCTCGATTTCGGCCGTTGCGACGTCGCCGAGCTTCACTTCCGGATAGACCTCGAAGGTCGCGTCGAACGCGTAGTCGCCTTCAGCAGCTTCCGACTTCGGAGCGAAGCTCGGCTGACCGGCAACGCGCAGGTTCTCGGCGCGGCTGATGTCGAAGAATTCCTTGCCGACCTTGTCGCTCAGGACTTCGGCTTCGACCTGGCCCGAATACTGCTGCGTGACCATCTTGAGCGGCACCTTGCCCGGGCGGAAACCCGGCATGCGCACATTCTTGGCGAGTTTACGGATGCGCGAATCGATTTCTTTCTGCACGGCATCCTTCGGCAGGGAAATCGTCACGCGGCGTTCGAGCTTGCCGAGGTTTTCAACAACGTTAGCCATGGCTTCAATCGTCCTAAAATTGTTCGAGCGAATCAGTAATCTGTGGTCTTTGCGTGCCGCGGTCCGCTGGTGTCCGATAGGGTCCAGCAACCCGCTTTGGAGCTGAACGCAGGCGCCTCACGCGCCGCTCAACAGCGCCGAAACGGGCGGCTTGCGGTGCGGTTCCGTCAAAAGAGCCAAGCATTTTAGCAAACTATTTCCCGGTGCCAGTGGAATTGCCGTTTGGGTGCGCGCTGAGCCTGTTTTTGACCCACTTTTGCGCTGCTTTTAACCTCGTGCGAGCCTGAAATGCGCCCCGATCCGCGCTATCGCAACGGCGTTATCCAGCGCATGCGGCGAGGCTGTTAAGCTTACGCTCGCGCCGGACGCCCCGCCGGCCGCAGCCGCTCCCAACACAATTCTTCCAGCAGAGACACCATGCCGAATTCGTCGACTGACGCTCCCGTTATCGTCATTGCTCCTGATTCTTTCAAAGGTTCGCTCAGCGCGGATGGGGTCGCCGCGGCGATCGCCGAGGGCATCCGTCGCGTGCGCGCCGACGCCGACATCCGCATCCGCCCCATGGCCGATGGAGGTGAAGGCACGCTCGACGCCATGCTGTCGATGGGCGGCGAGCGCCGCATACTCAACGTGGAAGGCGCAGCGGGCCCGAAGCGCGACGCCGCGGTCGGCCTGCTGAACGACGGCAGCGCGATCGTCGAAACCGCCGAGATCGTCGGTATCACGGACCCGGTGGGCATGGGCGTGCCGGTGGACGCGCGCAGTACGCGCGGCATGGGCGAAGCGATCCGCGCGCTGCTCGACGAAGGCGTACGGCGCTTTTATGTGGCGCTCGGCGGCAGCAGCACCAACGACGCCGGCGCAGGCTTGCTCGCGGGCCTCGGCCTGCAACTCTTCGACGCCGCCGGCAAGCCTCTCGAGCCCACGCCGCAAGCGCTCGCGCAAGTGGCGCGCGTGGACGTTTCCGGGCTCGACGCGCGACTTCGCGAGGCGTCGTTCGTCGGCATGTCGGACGTGGACAATCCACTCACGGGTGAGCACGGCGCGACTGCCGTGTTCGGCCCGCAAAAAGGCGTAACGCCCGAGCAGGTCGCGCCGATCGACGCAGCGCTCGGCCGTTTCGCCGATCTGCTCGAAGCGGCGCTGGGTCGCCGCGTGCGCGACGAAGCGGGCTCCGGCGCGGCCGGCGGCCTGGGTTTCGCGCTACGCATGCTCGGAGCGAGCTTCGAGCCGGGCGCCGAAGTCGTTGCGCGCACCATCGGTCTGGACGAAGCGCTCGATCGCGCCGACTGGCTCATCACCGGCGAAGGCCGCTCGGACGTGCAGACGCTGCACGGTAAGGCGCCGTTTATCGCCTGCCGCCACGCCGCGGCCGTGAACGTGCCCGCCACGCTACTCTCGGGCGCCGTGGACGCAGCCGCTCTGCCGCGCCTCGCGGAGCATTTCAGCGGCTGCTTCTCGCCTGCGCCGGGCCCCATCACGCTCGAAACCGCGATTCGCGACGCCGCACGACTCCTTGCCAACGAAGCCGAGCAGCTCACCCGCCTCAAATACGCTGCGCGTACATCCATCTAGGCAGATTCGCCGGGGCTCGCCGCCCCGGCGTGGTCGTTGGAACCCGGGATTCGTTGTCCGATTTGTTGAATACGCGCGTCACCCATTCTGCAGTAAGCGATTAATAGATTCGTGCACGGTACCGGACGCGCCGCACAAGGGTTCGGATGCGTTGACCCGCGCGCAAGATGGGGCAACAATCATGGAATCGCGACACGTTTCGCGCCCTTCCCAAGCGACCAGACCAGGACTCCCATGAAGGCAAGCAAAGCCGGACTCGAACAATTCCTCACCTATCGGCTGCATGTCCTGAACAAACTCTCCGAACGGGGCGCCAGCGAACGCTACCAGGCGAAGCTCGGCATCACACTTCCGGAGGCTCGGCTCATTGCAGCTGTGGGGGCGTTCGGCCCGTTTTCCGTGATGGAGCTTGCGCGTCACGCGAATCTCGACAAGAGCCAGGCAAGCCGTGCAGCCGAGGCGCTGATGCGCCGCGGCCTCATGCAGCGCGACACGAGCGAGGAAGACGGACGCCTCGTGCTCGTTTCGCTCACAACCGATGGACGCGCGCTGTATCGCAAGGTCATGCCCATCGCGCGCAAGTGGAATGTCGACCTCTTCGCGAGCCTCGACGACAAGGAGCGCGACGCACTCGCGCGCGCGCTCGACAAGGTGATCGAAGCCATGCAGACCGAGCTGTAAGTCAGTACGTGCGAGCAGAGGCAATAAGCTAAACAGATGGCGGCAGGATCGAGGCCGCCATCGCACTTCCTTTGCGCAAACGTCGCTCAAACAAAAAGGCCACGTACCTAACGGTACATGGCCTTTTTACTTTGGTGCGTGAGGCCGGACTCGAACCGGCACACCCTTGCGGGCGTCAGGACCTAAACCTGGTGCGTCTACCAATTTCGCCACTCACGCGAATTCTTTGCGCTTCTCTTCTTGCGCCCGGCAGGACCGCTGCGCATCACTACAAAACGACGCGTGCGATACAACCCTGTGCGACATGCCGACTGATCGAGTCCTCGTGAGACGCCGGGCGGAGTTGTCCACCTCGCCCGCAATCCAGCCTGCTTTCTGACTACGTCCGCCGGCGGCGATGCTTCATTATGTGCCGGCTGCGCGCCGCTAGCTAAGCGTCAGAAAGCGCAAGCGCGAGATTCTAACCGATTGCCTGACGCTTGTCTGCATCCTGAAAACAGTGCGCGACAGGGCATGGCGACGCATCGTCCAGCGCGCCGGCCAGCCCTGCCGGGCCGGCCGGAAGCCGCGCCGATGCTAGAATCCCGGCTCTACCGTCGCGCCGCGCTCTGGCCGCCGCGCGAGCCGCTTCGCCCCACATCTCCGAACGCCGTGAACTTCGACGACTACTGCCTGCAAAAGGCGGCTCCCCCTGGTTCGAGCACTTACTATGCGCTGCGTCAGGCGCGCGCCGCGCGCCAACCGCTCTTGACCGCGCTCTTCGCGCTGCGCCGCGAGCTCGAGGAAACCGCGAAAGAAACAAGCGATCCTACCGTCGGCCGCACGAAGCTCGCCTGGTGGCAAAAGGAACTGGCCGCGCTCGCCGCCGGCAATCCCGCGCATCCGGTCACGCAGGCGCTCGCCGAGCATCTCGACGATGCGAATGCCGTCTATCCCGACTTGCAGGCGCTGCTCGCTGGCTTCGAGATGGATTTCGAGCAGGCGCGCTATCTCGATCTGCCGAATCTGCGACGCTATATAGAGGGCGTGGGCGGCACGTTCGCCTCGCTCGTGGCGCAACTCAGTGCGCGCACGCAAGAGGACCGCCAGGACGCCGCGCGCTGGGCCGCGCCGCTTGGCAACGCGCTCATGCTCGCCCAGTTCGTGCCGGAAATCGGCAACGACGCGCGCCATGGCCGTATCTACGTCCCCATCGACGAATTGCAGCGCTACAACGTCACCGCCGCCGATCTCATCAACCGGCGCTACAGCGCGGCGTTCACCGAGCTCATGCAGTTCCAGACCTCGCGTGCGCGCGAAGCGGTACACGCAGCGCTCGACGCGATTCCCGCCCCGGCGCGGCGCGACCAGCGCACCTTGCGTGCGCTCGCGGCGCTCGAACTCGCGCTGCTCGACGAAGTCGAGCGCGAAGGCTACCAGGTGCTACATCAGCAGATCGTGCTCACACCCGTGCGCAAGCTGTGGATCGCGTGGCGCGCGGCGCGGCGTAATTGAAGCTCGTGCCCGCGCTACGCGCGCAGCAACGGCAGCGGCTCGAAACGTTGCTGTAGCACGGCCTGCGCGTCGAGCCCCCACCAGGGGCCTAGCACGGTCGCATAGATCTGCCTGAAGTCGACGCCCACCGGCAGATTGCCGTTGCCATCGAGCCGCGCGAGTTGCGGCGCCTGCCCATAGAGCCCGCCCGCCACCCGCCCGCCCGCGACGAAGTGCGCCGAAGCCGTACCGTGGTCGGTGCCGCGACTTTGGTTCTCGCGCACGCGGCGCCCGAATTCCGCATACGTCACGATCAGCGTACGATCCCAACGCCCGAGTTCCACGAGCGCCGAGCGCATCGCCGCCATGCCCGCGGCGAACTGGCGCAGCAAGTCGGCGTGACGCTGCGGCTGGTTCTGGTGCGTGTCGAAGCCGTTCAGTGTCAGACGAATCACCGCGACGCCACGCCCCGCCACCGGCGCACCTTGCGGGGTGTCGCTCGATGCGAGCGCCTGCATGGCCGTCTTGATCGACGCGCCGAACGCACCTGACGCAAACACAGTCTTCAGCGCGTAATTACCCGGGCGCGGCCGCAAGGCATCGGCGGCGCGCACGATATCGTTCTCGACATCGAGGATATGCGCGAGCGCGGGGTTGCGTTCCTTGAGCGAGACCGGCGTGACGAGGCGCGAAGCGCGCGCGAACTGCGCCGGATTCACGAGCGCGATGGCGCGCGCGCCGTTCGAGAGCGGCCCCATCTCGGCGCTGCCGAGCACGAGCGCATCGGCGGCGAATCCAGGCGGCACAGGCTCGCGTGCGAACGCGCGCGTGAGCCAGCCTTCGCGCAGATATTCATTGGAGCGCGAAGCCGTGTCCCAGATCTCGATCGACCGAAAGTGTGAAAGATTTGGCTGCGCGTAGCTCACGCCCTGCACGATCGCGAGCTCGTGCGCGCGCCACATCGGCATGAGCGGCGCGAGCACCGGATGCAACGCCGTGCGCTCGTCCAGTTGTATCGCCTGCGCGCGCGGCACGCCGATGGTTTGCCGGTAGCTGTAATAGAGCGGATCGGCAAAAGGCACGACGGTGTTGAGGCCGTCGTTGCCGCCCTTGAGCTCGACGAGAATCAGCAGGTTCTCGTAGCCGCTAGCCGTGCCCGGGTGCGCGGGCGCCGTCCCTTGCGCGCGCGCCGCGCCGGGCAGCCCTAGCGCAGAACCCGCTACCGCGGCGGCTGCCGTCGCGCCGGCTGCAAGAAAGTCACGTCGTTTCATGGCTTGCCTCGCTTGTCAGTGCGGCGGCGCACATTGCCGCCAGGGATTCGGCCGTTCGTATCCATGCTTCACTTCAACTGATACACCGGATCCATCAGCAGTGCCTGGAGATATGAACCCGCACTGCTGCCGACCGCAATCGCATCGACAGGCGCAAGCGGCAGGACCGCGTGCTGCATTTGCAACTGCGCTGAAAGGCCGGGCGTGGCATCGGCAGTGAGACCGTAGCGCGCGAGCCAGCCATCCAGATCGAAGCGCATACCGCCTTGCAACGCATCGCGGCGCATTGCGTTCGCCGTGTTTTGCACGCTTTGCGGCATGCTTGCCGCGACCTTCGCGGGCGCGGCCGAAGCATGCGGCCGCCCTGCTTCCGTCGCGCGAAGCAGTTGCTCGACGAACTGCTTGCGCGCGAGCAGTGTCGAGCTATTGATCCACGACGCCCCGCCGGGCCAGCCCTTCACATTCGGCGGGTAAAACAGATTCTCGCCCAGCGCAGCCGAGCGGCGCGCAAACGGCAGCGTGTCGCCATACGCCACGTCGAACCGACGCATCGTGCCGACGATGAATTCCACCGGCGAACTCACGAGCACGCCACGGTTGCGTTCATCCCAGAACGCGGGGGTCACGAGTAGCGCGCGAAGCGCAGCGCCGATCGCATAACCACTTGCCCGAAAACGATCGGCGACACTTGCGAGTTGCGCCTCGTCGGGCGTTGCGCAGATAAACTCGCGCCACAGCTTGCCCGACACATATCGGGCAGTTTGCTGCTGCGCGAGCAGGATGTCGAGCACCTGATCGCCATCGAACGTGCCGCTGCGTCCAAGCACGGTCTTCTCGCCATCGTCGTGCAAGTCGGCGCGCCAGACGAACGCCTGGGTGTCGGCGTCGAGACTCCAACCTGTATAGGCGCGCGCCGCTTCGGCAACGTCGCGCTGCGAGTACTGCCCTTCGCCCAACGTGAACAGCTCCATCACTTCGCGTGCGAAATTCTCGTTGGGCCTGCCCTTGCGACTGCTCGCGCCATCGAGGTAAAGCAGCATCGCGGGGTCCTTCGCGACGGCGGACAGCATGCTCGCGAAACTCCCCAGCGCGTCGCGCCGCAAGAGTGCGTTTTGCGCGGCCATCAACTGCGGTTCGCCAACTTTGTCCTGACCCGAGGTGAAGTGGTTGTGCCAGAAGAGCGTCATGCGCTCGGTCAGCGGCGAAGGCGTGACGAGCATCTCGCGCAGCCACCACGCGCGCAATTCGTCGTAACGTGCACTGCGCTGGCGCTGCGCTTCCTGGCGTTCTTCGGGGGTCCACGCACTACGCTGTGCCCGGCTCGGCGGCACTTCGGCGCTCCATGCGGGCAGCGGTGTGAGCGCCTCGCTGCGCGCACCGCCGACGAGCCGCGCGACGGCCTGTTCTCGCGTGAGTCCCACATACGGCGACACTTCGCTCTCACGCGGCGCGAAGCCTGTGCGCACGAGAAGATGGCGGGCGTCGTCGGCATCGAGCAGCCCATCTGCGCCGCTGTCGGGCGCCGACGCGTCCGCGGCGGACTGCTCGTTGGGCCTCGACCGTCTGGAGTCGCTCATGATGAATGGGCGCACGACGAAACTGCCGGCGCAATCAATGAATGTACCGGCTTAACGGCTGTGGCGAAACGGATGTTGACGACGCAATTGCTACGGTATTTTTCAGCGCGTTTGCGCGGCACGAATGCACGATTCCATGCCAATAAAATCGTGAAAGGCGCAAGAAAGGCGTGAACGCGGGGCGAAAAGAAAATCGTGTAAACGTTATCGCAACGAAGCGGTATCAGCGCTTGTACAGTTCGCGCACGGCGTCTTCGATATGCTGACGCAAGAGGCGCCGTTCTTCGGGCGTCATATGGCCGTCGCGGCGACGCTGATCGAGGTCGGGTGGAACGGCGGGACGCTGGTTGATGTCAGATGCTGGTCGCGGAATTGGATCGCTGCGCACGCGCCGCATTGACTGTTTGTCGCCCGAAAAGCGAGCGGAGGACTGCGAGTTCTCTTGGCGGTCTACGGAGGGCTGGGCCCGGGCCGGCACCGACTCCAGTGCAGCCGCCACGCCACCGGCAAGCGCCAGTGCAAGCATGGTGTGGCGCATTGTCGGCCTGACCCCTCCCATCGTTTTGTTCCCTTCTTGACGCGGCAAACGGCTACCTCGAATACATGTGCGAAACCCGGCTCGGCGCGGGCATGAATTTTAAAGTCGAATGAAGTATCTACCGAACAGCCGCTTTACGTAAAGAAGTCTATCTGTCAGTGCTTGCCGTCGTGGCACAGCACGGGTAAATTTTGTAACTGACTGTAACCTGATAATTGGTGCAAACTCGCATCAGTATCCAATCGCGCTAAGATGCCAGGCATGGAAACCAAAAACCCGTCCAAAATTCTCGTTGTCGACGACGATCCCCGACTTCGGGACCTGCTGCGCCGCTACCTCGGCGAGCAGGGCTTCAACGTCTATGTGGCCGAAAACGCCCCCGCCATGAACAAGCTGTGGGTGCGCGAGCGCTTCGATCTGCTGGTGCTCGACCTCATGCTGCCAGGCGAAGACGGCCTGTCGATCTGCCGCCGTCTGCGCGGCAGCAACGACCGCACGCCCATCATCATGCTCACCGCCAAGGGCGAGGACGTGGACCGTATCGTCGGCCTCGAAATGGGCGCCGACGACTATCTGCCCAAGCCCTTCAACCCGCGCGAACTTGTCGCACGCATTCACGCGGTACTGCGCCGCCAGGCGCCGTCCGAACTGCCGGGCGCACCCTCGGAAACCACCGAAGTGTTCGAGTTCGGCGAATTCGCGTTGAATCTCGCCACGCGCACGCTCACCAAGGCTGGCCAGGAAATTCCGCTCACCACGGGCGAATTCTCGGTGCTCAAGGTGTTCGCGCGTCATCCGCGCCAGCCGCTCTCGCGTGAAAAGCTCATGGAGCTTGCGCGCGGCCGTGAATACGAAGTGTTCGACCGTAGCCTCGACGTGCAGATCTCGCGCCTGCGCAAGCTCATCGAACCCGATCCGGGCAGCCCGCGTTTCATTCAAACGGTTTGGGGCCTCGGCTACGTGTTCATTCCCGACGGCGCCGCTTGATCCTGAATGGTGTCTCGTTGTCTGCACTGCCTCTGTTGAAACGGGAAGGGTCCATGCGGATTGACCGGCGTTTGCTCACGCTCGCGTTCGGCGATCTGTTTTGGCGCACCTTCCTGCTGATCGCCCTTCTCATTGCGGTGAGTCTCGCCGCGTGGTTCCAGAGCTTTCGCGTGATCGAGCGGGAGCCGCGCGCGCAGCGCGTGGCGCTCCAGCTCGTCGCGATCGTGAAGCTCACGCGCACGGCGCTCCTTTACTCCGATCCCGATCTGCGCCGCGCGCTGCTGCAGGATCTCGAGAGCAACGAGGGCGTGCGTGTGTACCCGCGCGAAACCACGGACAAGTACAAGCTCCAGCCCGACGAGTCGCTCAATCGCCTGATCGAGCATGACATTCGCGGGCGTCTTGGCGACGACACGATCATCGCGCAGTCCGTGAACGACATTCCGGGCGTGTGGATCAGCTTCAAGATCGACGACGACGATTACTGGGTGGCACTCGACCGCGACCAGCTCGACAACGTCACAGGCCTGCAGTGGGTTGGATGGGGCATCTCCGCGCTCGCGCTATCGCTCTTCGGGGCGGCCTTCATCACGAGTCTCGTAAACCGGCCATTCGCGCGGCTGGCCATGTCGGCGCGGATGCTGGGCTCCGGGCAGCCTCCCGCGCCCTTGCCTGAGAGCGGCATGGGTGTCGCCGCCGAGACGAATCGCTCGTTCAACCAGATGGTGCGCGACCTCGAGCAGCTAGAGGCCGACCGCGCGCTGATGCTCGCGGGCATCTCGCACGATTTGCGCACGCCGCTCGCGCGCCTGCGGCTCGAGACGGAGATGAGTCCGTCCGATCAGGCGACCAAGGACGCGATGATCGACGACATCGAACAGATGGACATGATCATCGGCCGCTTCCTCGATTACGCGCGCCCGACCCAACGCATGCCCGAGCGCGTCGATCTTTCGGTCATTGCCGGCGAGATGGCCGCGCGCATGGCGGGCGAAGACGGCGTGCGCCTCATCACGCGGCTCGCGCCTTCGGCCATGATCGAGGCCGACGATACCGATATGCGCCGCGTGGTGGGCAATCTCATCGAAAACGCACGCAAATACGGCGCGAGCGAAACCGACGGCATTCCGCACATCATGCTCGAAACACGCGTCTCGCACTCGCGCGTCGAGCTCTCGGTGGTCGACGAAGGCCCGGGCATTCCCGAGGATCAGCTTCCGCTGGTCACGCGGCCGTTCTACCGCGTCGACACGGCGCGCACGCAGGCGAATGGCACCGGACTTGGCATGGCCATCGTGCAGCGCCTCGTGGGCCGCTATCGCGGCGCGCTGCGCCTGCGCAACCGGCTGCCGGGCCCCGGCCTCGAAGTGACGATCGAGTTCCCGCTCGCCAAGGGCGCCTGAGTCTCTCTCCCCTCGCTTGACCGAAATCCGGCGGCGGCGCACCCTCGCACCACGCGCCGGCCGCACCTGCGACAATCGTTTTCATGGGCATGCCGCGTTGCGCTCTCGCGCACGTGGCGTCAAAGCGGGCCGCGCGGCCCGCCTCTCGTCTGAGGAGCTCCGCCATGAAAACCGTCGGCGACAAACTCGCAGCCTTCACCGTCACCGCCGCAAAGCCCGGCTTCAACCATCCCGAGGAAAACGGCGAATCGGCGTTCGTCGAGATCACTGAGCAGACCTTCGCCAACAAGTGGAAGGTCATCTACTTCTACCCCAAGGATTTCACGCTCGTTTGCCCCACCGAGATCATCGCGTTCGCACGGCTCATCAAGGAATTCGATGACCGCGAAACGGTCGTGATGGGCGGCAGTTGCGACAACGAATATGTGAAGCTCGCGTGGCGCCGCGAAGACAAGACGCTCGATCGCCTCAATCACTATTCATTCGGCGACGTAAAGGGCGAACTCATCGATCAGCTCGGCATACGCGACAAGGAAGCGGGCGTGGCGCTGCGCGCAACGTTCATCGTCGATCCCGACAACACGATCCAGCATGTCACCGTGAACAACCTGAACGTCGGGCGCAGCGCCGAAGAAGTGCTGCGCGTGCTGGACGGGCTGCAGACCGGCGAACTGTGCCCCGACGGCCGCGCGGTCGGCGGCGAGACGCTCTAGGCCCCGCGCCGTTGCGCATCATGCGTCTGGCGCGCCGCTGCGCGCATGGGCAAGCGGTTGTGTATCGCCGTCTCGAGTGGCCGCTTCCACTCGAGCACGCGTTTTTCCAGAACCTGCCACGACAGATGCGCGAGCAGCACGGCCAGCGCGAACTGCAGCACGAGCGCGAGAACGGGCTGGGCCACATCGGGCACATGGAGCCGCGCGTAGAGCCCCGGCGCCACGCCAAGGCGCGACGGCACGAAATTGTGAAACAGATAAAAGCCATAGCTGATCGTGCCGAGATACGCAAGCGGACGCACTTCTAGCGCCGCGACGAGGATGCTGTCCTGACGACGCACGAGCCACAGAAACAGTGCGCCGAGCGAAAGTGCGAGTCCGATGTCGAAGAAGCCCGGCTGCATCATCGTGCCCGTCACGCTGTCGGCGCACTCGGCATAACCAGCACGCGCCAGCGCGAAGCCGGCGATCGCCGCACACGCCCCGACGAACCACACTGCACTCAACGCCCCCGCGCGCAACGGCACGCGCGCGCCGCCAATCGCCAGTGCGCCACCGAGCGTGAGCATGGAGAAATTCCACGGCGAGAACGCGTAGATGAGTGGCGCGATTGCCCCTTCCCCGTAAAGCGCGAGATGCGCGAACGCAGCCGCCACGATGACCACCACGCAAAGCGTGAGATGGCGCGACGCGCGCACGAACAGCAGCGCAAACGGCGCGACGAGGTAGAACTGCTGCTCGACCGCGAGGCTCCAGAAGTGCGAAACGGTGCCGGGCCAGCCATCGTGCACCACGCCGATCCAGTAATTGGAGAGGAATACGAAATGCCAGGCGAGCCCGAGATCGACGTCACGCTGATAGAAGCTCGCATGCGCGATGCTGAGCGCAATCAGCAGCAGGTAATACACGGGAAAAATGCGCAGCGTGCGCTTCATGAAGAAGACGTACAGCAGCGCAGCCGATCGAGCACCGTGCTGTTCAATGCGGACCCGATTGCGATGCAGTTCGCCGATGATCAGATAGCCGCTGATCAGAAAGAACAGCCAGACGCCGATCTTGCCCGCATCGATCGCGTCGACGTGGGCCTTGTGCGAGAGGAACACGAGCGCGACTGCGATCGCCCTCAGGCCGTCTAGGCCTTTCACGCGTTTTTCAACTCCCGCCATTGCCCTCCCCACTTCCGGTCACCGGTTCAGTATGGGACGAAAAAAACGGAAATTAATCGACAAGAAAAGCAACGGCGATGATTGCAGTTGCAATCATCGCCGTAAGGTGGGGGCAGGCACGCGGCCTGCGCGCGCCGTTCAGCCCTTCAAAACAAGGGTTGAATGACAGATCACGTGCGCAGCAGCAGTACGGCCGCCTGCGCTTCGATCCCTTCGCTGCGGCCGAGATAGCCGAGCTTTTCATTCGTCTTCGCCTTCACGTTGACGCGTTCGACCGGCAGATTCAGGTCTTCGGCGATCGTCTGGCGCATCGATTCGATGTGCGGCGCGAGCTTGGGCGCCTGCGCGATCACCGTGGTATCGACGTTCATGAGCGAGAAGCCCGCCTCCTGCACACGGCGCAGACATTCGCGCAGCAGCACACGGCTGTTGGCGCCGTAGAACTGCTTGTCGGTGTCGGGGAAATGGCGGCCGATGTCGCCGAGCGCGGCAGCGCCGAACAGTGCGTCGGTGATGGCGTGCAGCAGCACGTCGGCGTCCGAGTGGCCAAGCAGGCCGCGATCGTAGGGGATCGTCACGCCGCCGAGCACGAGCGGGCGGCCGGGCACCAGCGCGTGCACGTCGTAGCCTTGTCCGATTCTGATGTCCATGTGTAGGGTTCCGGGTAAATGGATTGCGGTGCGCTTATTCTGCGGGCCGGCTGAGGATCGCCTCGGCGAGCGCGAAATCTTCGGGGTACGTCACCTTGAAGTTGCGCAGGCTGCCCTGCACGAGACGCGGCGCGTGACCGAGCCACTCGATCGCGCTCGCTTCGTCGGTGAGATCGTGACCGTCTTGCTGCGCGCGCTCGATGGCCGTGCGCAGCATGCCGATGCGGAACATCTGCGGCGTCTGGGCCTGCCAGAGTCCGTCGCGCGATTCGGTGCGCGCGATATGTACGCCGGGCGCGCCGGGCGCCGCGGGGTCCTTCGGCGCGACGCGCTTGAGCGTATCCGCCACCGGCAGCGCCATGATGCCGCCCACAGGGTCGTCCTTGAGCGACTCGACGAGCCTGCGAATCAGCGCCGGCGTGATGCCGGGACGCGCGGCGTCGTGCACGAGCACCCAGTCGTCGTCGGTTGCGCCGAATTCGGCGAGCGCACCCAGGCCGTTGTAGACCGAAGCCTGGCGCGAGGCGCCGCCGCAGCGCCGCACGGCAAAGCGCAAGCCGCCGAAGCGCCGGGCGTCGAAGTGGTTATCGTCGGGAGAAATCACTACCAGCGTCTGCGAGAATTCGTTGCAGGCGTCGAAAGCGGCGAGCGTATAGTGCAGGAGGTCGCGTCCGGCAACGATGCGATATTGTTTCGGCATGGCCGAGCCCGAACGGCTGCCGGTGCCGGCGCACGGAATCAGGGCAAAGAGGCGTGAAGTCACGGTGTCGCGAGCCGCATGAGTCAAAGTAAAGGACGGATTTTATAATAGGTCCCTTGCCCGCACGCCGGACGCCTGCAAAACGTCAGCAAACCGCGCCGAATTCTCTTGAAGACCAGAAACCGGCCCCCATATTCTGGCGTTGCATTCCGCCCGAACTGAACTGGCCACCATACCGACACACGCGTCGGCCACCCTGTTGCCTATGTCCGATATCGCCGCTTCCTCGCAATCTCCGTCCCCCGTCGCCGTCGTCAAGCCGGGGCAGCGCTACGCGTTCGACGGCACGCACGGCTCGTCCGATGCGCTCCTGATCGCCCGCTACCGCGAGGCCGCGCGCGCCGGCACCGCGCATCCGCCGCTGCTGGCCGTGATTTGCGCAAGCGCCGTGGATGCCCAGCGGCTCGCCCAGGAGATCCCGTTCTTCGCGCCCGAGGCGCGGGTGCGCCTCCTGCCCGACTGGGAAACGCTGCCATACGACACGTTCTCGCCGCACCAGGACCTCGTCTCGGAGCGTCTGGCCACGCTGCACGATCTCGGCGAAGGCCGCTGCGACGTCCTTATCGTGCCGGCCACCACGGCGCTCTACCGCATGCCGCCCGCTTCGTTCCTCGCAGCCTATACGTTCTCGTTCTCGCAGGGCGAGCGCCTCGACGAAGCGAAGCTCAAGTCGCAGCTCACGCTGGCGGGCTACGAGCATGTGAGCCAGGTGGTGCGCCCGGGCGAATACTGCGTGCGCGGCTCGCTCATCGACCTCTTTCCGATGGGCTCGCCGCTGCCCTACCGCATCGACCTCTTCGACGACCAGGTCGACTCGATCCGCGCGTTCGATCCGGACAGCCAGCGCAGCCTCTATCCCGTGAAAGACGTGCGCTTGCTGCCCGGCCGCGAGTTTCCGTTCGATGAAGCCTCGCGCACGGCGTTTCGCAGCCGCTGGCGCGAAGTGTTCGAGGGCGACCCGAGCCGCGCGACGATCTACAAGGACATGGGCAACGGCGTGCCGTCGGCGGGCATCGAGTACTACCTGCCGCTCTTCTTCGAAGAGACGGCTACGCTCTTCCACTATCTGCCGGAAAACGCCCAACTGGTGTTCTCGGGCGACCTCGACGCCTCGATCCGCCGCTTCACGAACGACACGAAGCAGCGCCACAACTTCCTCTCGCATGACCGCGAGCGGCCGATCCTGGAGCCGCAGCGCCTCTTCCTGACCGATGAGGACTTCTTCGCGTTCGCGAAGCCCTTCGCGCGCCTCGTGCTGCCCGCCGCGAGCGCGGGCGGCTGGGCCACGGCGCTGCCGACCCTCGCGATCGACCGCCACGCCGACGACCCGCTCGCCTCGCTGCGCACCTATCTCGACACGACGAAGAACCGCGTGCTGTTCGCGGTGGAGTCGGCGGGCCGGCGCGAAACCATCGCGCAACTACTCGCCGACAACCATCTGCGCCCCGGAAGCGCGGATAGCTTCGAGGACTGGCTCACCGGCGACGAGCGCTTCGCGCTGGGCGTCGCGCCGCTTTCCACGGGCTTCTCGCTGCCGGCAGAGGAACTCGCGGTTATCACCGAGTCAGAGCTTTACGGACCGCTTGCGCGCCGTGCGGGACGCCGCCGCCAGGAACAGGCGAGCAACGTCGATTCGATGGTGCGCGACCTCTCCGAACTCAAGGTGGGCGATCCGGTGGTCCACGCGCAGCACGGCATCGGCCGCTATCACGGCCTGGTGACGATGGACCTCGGCGAAGGCGACACCGAATTTCTGCACCTCGAATACGCGAACGGCAGCAAGCTCTACGTGCCGGTCTCGCAGTTGCACGTCATTTCGCGCTACAGCGGCGCCGATCCGGATAGCGCGCCGCTTCATGCGCTCGGCTCGGGCCAGTGGGAAAAGGCGCGCCGCAAGGCCGCGCAGCAGATCCGCGACACCGCGGCCGAGCTTTTGAATCTCTACGCGCGGCGCGCCGCGCGCGAGGGCCACGCGTTCGCGCTCGAACCGCGCGACTACGTCAAGTTCGCGGAGAGCTTCGGCTTCGAGGAAACGCCTGACCAGGCCGCCGCGATCGCCGCCGTGATCGGCGACATGACGAGCGGCAAGCCGATGGATCGCCTCGTATGCGGCGACGTGGGCTTCGGCAAGACGGAAGTCGCGTTGCGCGCGGCGTTCATCGCCGTGATGGGCGGCAAACAGGTGGCGATTCTCTCGCCCACCACGCTGCTCGCCGAGCAGCACACGCAAACCTTCACGGACCGCTTCGCCGACTGGCCCGTGCGCATTGCCGAGCTATCGCGCTTCAAGTCCGCGAAGGAAGTGAGCAGCGCGATTGCGCAGATCAACGACGGCAGCGTCGATATCGTGATCGGCACGCACAAGCTGCTTTCATCCGATGTTCAGTTCAAGCGCCTCGGGCTCGTAATCATCGACGAGGAGCACCGCTTCGGCGTGCGTCAAAAGGAGGCGCTCAAGGCACTGCGAGCGGAAGTGGATGTGCTCACGCTCACCGCCACGCCGATTCCGCGTACGCTCGGCATGGCGCTCGAAGGCCTGCGCGACTTCTCCGTGATCGCGACCGCGCCGCAAAAGCGGCTCGCCATCAAGACTTTCGTGCGCCGCGAAGAGGAGAGCGTTATTCGCGAGGCCATGCTGCGCGAGCTCAAGCGCGGCGGCCAGGTGTACTTCCTGCACAACGAAGTCGAGACCATCGAGAATCGCCGCGCGATGCTCGAAGCGCTGGTGCCCGAAGCGCGCATCGCCGTCGCGCACGGTCAGATGCACGAGCGCGAACTCGAAACCGTGATGCGAGATTTCGTGGCGCAGCGCGCGAACGTGCTGCTCTGTACCACGATCATCGAGACCGGCATCGACGTGCCGACCGCGAACACGATCCTTATCCACCGCTCCGACAAATTCGGCCTCGCGCAATTGCACCAGTTGCGCGGCCGCGTCGGGCGCTCGCACCACCAGGCGTACGCGTATCTGCTCGTGCATGATCCGCAAGGGCTCACGAAGCAGGCGCAGCGGCGGCTGGAAGCGATCCAGCAGATGGAAGAACTCGGCTCGGGCTTCTATCTGGCGATGCACGACCTCGAAATTCGCGGCACGGGCGAAGTGCTCGGCGACAAGCAGTCGGGCGAGATCCAGGAGATCGGCTTCCAGCTCTACACGGACATGCTCAACGACGCCGTGAAGGCGCTCAAGGACGGCCGCGAGCCCGATCTGAACGCGCCGCTCGCGGCGACCACCGAGATCAACCTGCACGCACCCGCGATCCTGCCAGCCGATTATTGCGGCGACGTGCAGGAGCGCCTGTCGCTCTACAAGCGCCTCGCGAACTGCGAGCACGACGATTCGATCGACGGCATCCAGGAAGAGCTGATCGACCGCTTCGGCAAGATGCCGGCGCAGGCGCACGCGTTGATCGAAACGCATCGTCTGCGACTGGCGGCGAAGCCCCTCGGCATTACGAAGATCGATGCGGGCGAAGCGGTCATCGGCCTGCAGTTCGTGCCGAATCCGCCCGTGGACGCCATGCGCATCATCGAGATGGTGCAGAAGCACAAGCACATCAAGCTCGCGGGCCAGGACAAGCTGCGCATCGAAACGCGCAGCCCCGACCTCGCCGTACGCGTGGCTACCGTGAAGGAGACGTTGCGCGCGCTCGGCGCGCCCAATCGCGCTGGCGCGTCGCGCTGAACGCCTTTGCCGCACCTTCGGACGCCCGCGCGGACTGCCCTCCGCGCGGGCGTTTTCACATCATGTTGCAGCGCGCCATGCACGCCGCAAGTGCCCGGACCATGAGACGCCGCACCTTCCGCAGCTTTGGCTTGCCGCATTCTTTTTGGGTAAGATGAAGAATACAAGCAAGCTGGAGTCCAACATGTCCCTCGCCGCTGAAACAGCGCAGTCGTCTACGCCTTCCGCCTCCCTTCCCGCCTCGCTCCCCTGGGTCACCCGCCTCGTTTCGATGGACACGGTCAGCCGTCATCCGAATCTCGGGCTGATCGAGACCGTGCGCGACGATCTACGCGCGCGGGGCATCGAATCGACGCTCACCTATGGCCGCGACGGCAAGTGGGCCAACCTGTTCGCCACGATCCCCGCGCATGACGGCGAAACGAACGGCGGCATCGTGCTCTCCGGCCACACCGACGTGGTGCCCGTGGACGGCCAGAAATGGGACAGCGACCCGTTCAAGCCCGAGATTCGCGACGGCCTGCTCTATGGCCGCGGCACCTGCGACATGAAGGGTTTCATCGGCGCGGCGCTCACGCTGCTGCCCGAGATCCAGCAGACGAAGCTCGCCAAGCCCCTGCACCTCGCGCTCTCGTTCGACGAGGAAGTGGGCTGCGTGGGCGCGCCGCTCATGATCGAAGAGCTCGTGAAGCGCGGCGTGAAGCCCGAAGGCTGCATCGTGGGGGAGCCCACGAGCATGCGCCCCATCGTGGCGCACAAGGGCATCAACGCGTACCAGTGCTGCGTGCGCGGCCAGGCCGCGCATTCGTCGCTCACGCCGCGCGGGCTGAACGCAATCGAGTACGCGGCGCGTCTCATCTGCTACATCCGCGACATGGCCGACGAATTCCGCTCGAACGGCCCGTTTGACGAGCTTTACGACGTGCCGTTCACGACCGCGCAAACGAGCACGATCGAAGGCGGCAACGCCATCAACACAGTGCCGGCCGAATGCCGTTTCGCGTTCGAGTTCCGCAATCTGCCGACGCTCAACCCCGACACGATCTTCGCGCGCATCGAACAGTACGCGCGCGAAACGCTCGTGCCGAAGATGCAGCGTGAGCACGCGGTGGGCGCGATCGAGTTCACGAAGATCGCCGCGGCCCCCGGCCTCGACGCCACCGAGCAGGCCGCGATCACGCAACTCGTGCGCGCGCTCACCGCCGACCAGGCGCGCCGCAAGGTGGCCTACGGCACCGAGGCGGGCCTCTTTGCACGCGCGGGCATTCCGAGCGTGGTGTGCGGGCCTGGCGACATCCAGCAGGCGCACAAGCCGAACGAATACGTCTCGCTCGAACAGCTCGCGGCCTGCGAAGGTTTCCTGCGCAAGCTCGTGCACGGCATGTCCGTCGAAGCCCTGGCGCAGTAACCACGCCGGACGCGCATCATCATGTCCACCGCCGCGCCGCTGCCCACCAGCCACACGATTGACGGTGAGGCGATCCCCACGCTCGACGAGATCGCCTCGCAGCATTTCGCGCTCGCGCCGTGGGTGTTGCGCACGCCGGTGTTCGACCGCCACGATCTGTCCACGCTCGAAGCGACGCTCGTGAACTTCAAGTTCGAACTGCTGCAGTCGAGCGGCAGCTTCAAGGTGCGCAGCGCGTTCACGCATCTGCTCGCGCTCGATGCCGCGCAACGCAGCGCCGGCGTCACGTGCGTTTCGGGCGGCAATCACGCCATTGCGCTCGCGTATGCGGCGATGCGCCTTGGCATCAGCGCAAAGGTCGTGCTCTTTCGCACCACAAGCGCGGCGCGCGTCGCGCAATGCAAGCGCTTTGGCGCGGAAATCGTCGTGGCGGACGACAGCAGCGAGGCGTTCGAGATCGTCCGCCGTATCGAGACCGACGAGGGACGCTATTTCGTGCATCCTTTCAACGGTTATCGCACGGTGCTCGGCACGGCCACGCTCGGCTATGAATGGGCCACTCAGGCGCCCGATCTCGACGCGGTCGTCGTGCCCATTGGCGGCGGCGGTCTCGCAGCGGGCGTTGCCACGGCGTTGCGGCTCGCGAACCCACGCGTGCGCGTATATGGCGTCGAACCCGAGGGCTCGGACGTGATGAGCCGCAGCTTCGCCGCGAACCACACGGTGGGCCTGACCCATATGGACTCGATCGCCGACTCGCTCATGGCGTCGCATGCGGAGCAATACAGCTATACGCTGTGCCGCCGTCATCTCGAGCGGGTCGTCACGGTCTCCGACGATGCGTTGCGCAGCGCGATGCGCGTGCTCTTCGAGCAACTCAAAGTCGCTGTGGAACCCGCTTGCGCCGCCGCCACGGCTGGGCTGCTCGGGCCGCTGCGCGACACGTTGCAAGGCAAGCGTGTAGGCGTGCTGCTGAGTGGCACCAACACCGATCCAGCGACCTTTCACCAGCAGCTCTCACTCGCGCTCTGAAGCCAAAGGCGGCCTAAAGTCAGTGCGATGGGCACGCCACGTGCGTCCGCCAGAACTTCGTCGCCAAGCCTCGGCAAAACGTCAGGGAATGTCAAATTGCTACCGCGATACGGATGCGTTCGCTATGATTGCGCCAATACGCCGTATTGACCCCAGCCCCGTGCCGCGCCATTCAGGGAGAGCCCGCTCATGAGCATCGTCCAGGAGTTCAAGGAATTCGCCGTCAAAGGCAACGTGATGGATCTCGCCGTCGGTGTGATCATCGGCGGCGCGTTCTCGAGCATTGTCAACTCAATCGTGAAAGACCTCATCATGCCGGTCATCGGCGTGATCACGGGCGGCCTCGACTTCTCGAACATGTTCGTGCGCCTCGGACACATTCCTGCCAGCTATAAAGGCAACCCCGAGTCTTACAAGGATCTGCAGACCGCGGGCGTGGCCGTGTTCGGTTATGGCTCGTTCATCACCGCGGTGATCAACTTCGTCATCCTCGCGTTCATCATCTTTTTGATGGTGAAGTTCATCAACAAGCTGCGCCAGCCGCAACCCGCCGCACCGGCCGAGGCGCCGCCCACGCCCGAAGACGTGCTGCTGCTGCGTGAGATCCGCGATTCGCTGCAAAACAATCCGCGCTGAACCGCGCTAGAGTACAGACAAAAGCCCGCGCCGCCGCAAGGCCGCGCGGGCTTTTTTGTGCCCGGCTCAAGGAAACGGCAGGGAAACGTCAGGGAAGGGTCAGGGAGCAGGCGCGGCGGAATCGGGCTCGGCCCCTGCGCCGCGCGCGGCCACGGCCTCTTCGATCAGCCGTTCGAGCTGTTCGAAGTTGACAGGTTTCGTGAGATGCGCGGTGAAGCCCGCTTCGACGCTGCGGCGCACGTCGTCGTCGGTGCCGAAGCCGGTGAGCGCGACGGCGGGCGCCGTTGATTGCGCACGAAACGCGCGGATGAAGTCGATGCCCGAGCCATCCGGCAGGCCGATGTCGCTCACCACGAGGTCGAAGGCCATGCCGGCCGTAAGCGCGAGCGCGCCAGCCACGCTGCCCGCCACCGCCACCTCGTGGCCGCCGGAGCGCATCAGTTGCGACATGACCTCAGCGGTGTCCTCGTGATCCTCGATGAGCAGGATGTTCAGCGCGCCCACCCGATGCGGCCCGCGCAGTTCGGCGATTGCGGCCGCGCCCTCGCCTCGCGCGGCGGTCGGTAGCACGATGGTGAAGGTCGCGCCGCAATGCGCACCGGGGCTTCTCGCGCTCACGCTCCCGCCGTGCGCCTCGGTCAGCGCCCGCGTCACCGCGAGACCTAAACCGAGCCCGCCGAACTGACGCGTGAGATTGTGGCTACCCTGTTCGAAGGCATGAAAGAGCTTGCCGATCTGCTCGGGCGCGATGCCGATGCCCGTGTCCTCGACCTCGATCTCCACGTGCATGTGCTCGTCGCGCGTGCGCACGTAAATGTGGCCGCCATCGGGCGTGAACTTCGCGGCGTTGCGCACGAGATTCCAGAGCATCTGCTGCAGGCGCGCGCGATCGCCGCGCACGTAATGCTGCTGCGCGCGCAGGTCGATGTGCACATCCTGCTGCTTGATCTGGATTTCGCTATGGAAGAGCTCGAGCACGGCCTCGATCACCTCGTGCACGTCGACCGTGTCGGGCGCGAGGCTCAACTTGCCATTGGCCACGCGTGTGAGATCGAGCAGGTCGTCGATCAGACGCGCCTCGAGCTCGATATTGCGGCGGATCATCAGCACACCTGAGCGCGCCGCGTCGGGCAGGCCCGGGATCTGCTCCAAGAGGCGCGTGCCCGCGAGCACCGGCGTAAGCGGCGTGCGCAACTCGTGCGAGAGCATGGCGAGGAAGCGGTCTTTTGCGCGGTTGGCTTCTTCTGCGGTCTGCCGCGCAGCTTGCGCCGAGGCAAGCAGGCGCTCGCGCTCCTCGGCCGCCTCGCGTTGCGAGTCGATATCGGTGCAACTGCCGAACCATTTGTTCACGCCGCCACGTGGGTCGCGCATCGCAACGATTCGGACATCGAACCATCGATATACGCCATCACGGCGGCGAATACGCAACTCATGGCGATAGTCGGTGGCACCGCTGCCCACGGCCTCGAGCCAGGTGTGGCGAATCTCTTCGCGATCGTCGGCATGCACGGCGTCGAGCCAGGCGAGCCCGTGCGACCGGCCTGCGTCCAGCCCCGTGTAGTCGAGCCACTGCTTCGAGACAAAGTCGCAATTACCGTCCGCGCCGCAGGTGAGCACGAGGTGCGGCAACGCTTCGGAGAGCGTGCGGTAGTGTTCTTCGCGGTCGCGCAGCAGTAGCGCTTCGTCGGAGGCGCGCTGCAGCGCCACCTGCGAGAGCACGCGCGCGACGGCTTCCGGCAGATAGTCGAGATAGTCACCCGATTTCGGCACGACGTCCGAGACGCCAGCCCGCAGCGCGGCGATCACGCGAGATTCGTCGGTGAAGCCCGTCACGAGGATCGCGGGCACGCGCACGTCGTCGGCGCGCAGGCGGCGGAAGAAGTCGAGGCCCGTCTCCGCGCCGTCGAGCTGATAGTCGAGCACGAGCACATCGGGCGTTTGCACGGCGAGCAACGCGCGCGCCTCCCCGACGCCCGTGCAGGCGTCCACGCGCGCACCGGCGCGCAGAAGCGATTTGCGGGCGAGGCGCAGGATGCCTTCGTCGTCGTCGACGACGAGCACGCGCGCACCGCCGAGCATCGTGGGTTCCTCAGTCATGCGCGAAGCGTCCCTTCGGGCACGCGTCGGGCTTGCCGCCGCTCTTGCCGCCTTTCTTCCATTCGGTAGCCAATGCGTGATGATTCCATGCGCGATGCCTGCATGATTCGTTACTGGGCGCCCACCGGTCGCGCCTGGACGAAGCGATGCCCCGGCGGCAGCTTGACGACCTGGAGAAAGAAGCCGAGTCGACGCACGGCCTCGATGAACGCGTCATATTCGACCGGTTTCGTGATGTACACGTTGCAGCCGAGCTCATAACAGCGTTCGATCTCGCGAGGGTCGTCGGTGGTCGTGAGCACGATCACCGGCAGCGACGCCGTGGCCGGCTCCGCTTTCAGGCGCCGCAGCACCTCGAAGCCGTCCACGCGCGGCATGCGCAAGTCGAGCAGCACGACGAAATTGCCGAGCGCGTCGCGCGACGGCCAGTTCGTCGTCGCGGCCGGATTGTCGCCCGGCGTGCCGAAAAAGTAATCGAGCGCCTCCTGGCCGTCGCGAAAGCGCAGGAAGCTGTTCGAGATCCCCGAACGCCGCAGGTTGCGCTCGACCAGCGTGGCATGCCCGTCGTCGTCTTCGATCAGCACGATGCCTACCTGTTCCCCGTTCGTCATCTCGACTCTCCTACGTACTGCATGATCTTTTCAAGGCTTGTTGAAAGCTTGCCGCCCGGCGCGCGCCCGAATGCCCGCTATGTGGTACGCAACGGCTGGTCCGGCAGCGCGACGAAGAACGTCGAGCCCGCGCCCTCGGTCGATTCGACCCAGATGCGCCCGCCATGCCGCTCCGCGATACGCCTGGCGAGCGCGAGCCCCGTGCCCTGCCCGGGCGATTCGCCGCCGTGCAGCCGCTGAAAAGCGCGGAACAGCTTGGGCAGATACGCTTGCGCGATACCAACGCCATTGTCGCGCACAAAATAAGTCCGCGTACGCTCGCCAGGCTCCCCGGCCTCTGTTTTTCCTGAGTCCTTTCCCGTGCTTTTACCGGGTTCGCCGGCGGATTCTCCGCCTGCCGCGAGCGCGCCGATTTCGACCCGGCCTGGCCGCGCGGGATCGAGATGGCGCAACGCATTCTCGATGAGGTTGCCGAATATCTGCTCAAGCGCCGCGGGATCGCCCCAGGCGGGCGGCAGTTCGCCCACCTCGATGCGCGCAGCCTGCGCGCGTTCCTCGGCGAGGCCGCCGAGCACGCGCTCGACGAGCCGCGCAACGTTCACGCGCTGCCAGCGGTATTCGAGGCGCCCGGCGCGCGAAAGACGCAACAACGCGTCGATGATGGCCGCGGCGCGCGAGACCGCCTGACGCAGAAATTGCAGCGATTCATCGACGTCGCCGTCGAGCACTTCGGCCATCTCCCGATACTCGTGTTCGGGCAGCCCCACCGCGGCGACCTGTGCGCGCAAGTCGTCGCACGATACCTGCAGCTCCTTCGAAAAGCCCTGCAGGTTCACGAGCGGCGAGCGCAAATCGTGCGACACGCTGTAGATGAACATCTCGTTGTCCTGACTCTCCTGGCGCAGATGTTCGTTGGCGCTCGCGAGGTCCGCGGCGCGCGCCTGAAGCTGCGCCTTCAGCGCGGCCTGCTCGCGCTCGGCCACGCGCAGCCGCGCGCTCGTCTGATGGAGCACCGCATCGAGCGCGGCGATTTCATCGTTGCCCGTGAGCGGCGGCGCGAGCGGCGCGCCGTCCCCCAGGCGTTCGGCGTTGGCGCCGAGCGCGGCAAGGCGCACGCCCACGTTGCGCGCGAACGCCATGGCCGTGAACGCCCAGATCAGCATCGAGCCCACCACCGCAAAGATGAGCGCGTCCTGCTGGCGCTCGCGCGTCTCGCGCAGCATGGCCGCGCGGGCCTCGTCGAGCCGCGTTTCCTCGGCGATGAAGTCGCCGAGCACTTCGCGCACCGTCTCGATCTCCGGAGGCATGCCGTTGCCCGCCACTTGCGCGAACGGCGCGCTGTGGCCCATGCGCAGTGCATCGGCGATATCGCCCGCTTCCTTGCGCCACGCATAGGCGGCGTCGCGCATCCGCTCGACACGCGCAAGTTGAGGAGGATTGTCGGCGACCATGCGCGCGAGCAGCGTGATGCGGTCGGCGAACTCGGTCCAGACGGCGTGGCGATCGATGAACGAAGGGTCTTCGAGCACGATACCCGTGCGCACGCGGGCGGCTTCGCGCAGCAGCGGGTCGACTAGACTGTTGGCTTGCCAAAGGATTTGCTGCGTGTTTTCGGCGCGTTTGGCCGCGAGCGCGGCCTGCCCCTGCGTGTCGAACACGACGCCGAGCAGCGCCAGTTCGACAGCGCTCGGAATCGCGATCAGCAAGAGCCCCTTGGCGAAGAGTTTCATGTCTGTCTGCTTCAGTGGCGGGTCTGGGAGGCGCGCCGTGCTTTTCGCCAATTTTTTTGCAATGCGTCTTGCACTGCTTTTTGCAACATCTCGCGCCGCGTGTCCCCGTGCGACGCCAGTCGGCCTGGGGTGCCTGGGCAACCGCGGGCACCAGAACCGCAACATTATCTGCGCGATTTTTCAGGATGACAATGTATGTGACACCGCACACGTTGCCTCGTGGAAAACCTGCTTTTTTGCGGCAATTCGCCACACCGAGCGCACACACAGGTCTATTATTGAGACGGAGACAAGCGAGAGAGCGCCGGGATATCTACATGAGCGCGACGTGCGATCCGGCATGGCGTTTGCGAATGCAATGAGGGTTTTGAAACAGGGGCAGTAAGGCAGGCCGCGCAGGTCCGGATCGCTTCAGGCGGTCCGTGCGCCGTTAGAGCGGAGTGTCCCCATCTCTATCCTCGTGAACGCAGCAAATCCGTGTGCTATAAAGGATCGACGTGCGGCGCACCAGTCCGGGAGTGGTCGCATGGGAACGCTGCGTGTACTGCAATCCACCTTTTTCAGGCGAATTTTTATGTCCTTCCCGAAAAAGCGCAAACGCGTCAAGGCAGACGGCGATGAGTCATTTCTCGCCGTGCTAAGCCACTTCAAACCGTTCAGCCAACTCGATACCAAGATCGCGCGAGCGCGCGCGCAGGACGAGCCTGTGCTGTATGCGCATATCCTGCCAGGGCTCGATGTGCTCCTGTGCAGCGTGCGTGGTGCGCAGCCGCCGTATCCGGGGACGAGTGAATTGCGTAAGCGCTGCATCGAATCGATCGCTCACGCGCTCGAGCAGCCGATCGAAGGCCTCGAGAACGGCGGTTACTGGTATGAGGCGGACGGCTTCGGCTTTCTCGTGTTCGCGAGCCGCGCGCGCGGCCGGGTCCTGCCCGAATTCGGCGCGGCGCGTCCGACGATGACCACACGGCGCGTGACGCGCCGCCAGGACGCCGCCGGCGACACGGCGCCGCGCTCGTTGCGCTAGGTCGCGCTTTCAACGAAGTTCACTGCTCCGCTGCGCCGGGTCGATTGACCCGACGCAGCGGTTTTTGCGCGTTAGCCTCCCGAATCAGCTTCCCTTGTAAAGCGGCTCCTGCCCTTGCGTCGCCTTGCCAGTCGAGGCCGGCGACGGCGCGTTGCGCGTCGCCGGGCTCGCTTTCACCCCCTTGTCTCCCTTATCCGTCGCCGCAGCAGCGCTCGCGCCGGTACCCGCGCTGCCGAGGTCGGGCAATGGCCGCGCGCGCATTTTCTGGCCTGGCGGCGGCGCCACTGGATGTTGATGCATCTGCGCGAACAGCACGTCGCACGGCAGCGGCTTGTTGTTGCTCGGCGCGATGAGCGGAATCAGCGCGGCAAACGGGTTGATGAGCCCCAGCCCGATCATCGCGCCGCCACGCAGCGCGAGCGCCGTCGCATCCACACCCACGTGCGGGTTCTTGAAGGTGCCCTTCACGTAGAGCGGCGAGCGCAGCGTGAAAATGCGAAAGCCCTTGGTATGCGGATGGACCTTCATGTCCATCGATTCGTCCCGCAGGTCTATCGGGCCGTCGATGTCGATCACAGCGTCGTCGGTGTCGAGCGCGAACACGCGCGGATCGAGCACGCCGTTGGTGGCGACGAAGTCGGCCGCCGCGCAGTTGATATTCACGTCGTGCGTGCCGAACAGCTTTTCGTACACCACGTTTGCCACGTTCAGGCCCGCCGCTTCCATCAGCAATCTGCTAATCGTGCCCTGCGTGACAAGCAGCTTCACCTCGCCGTTCGAGGTCGAGGCGAGCGCCGCCGGCGAGTTGCCGGTCGCCGTGAGCGAAGCGTCGCCGTTGATCTCGCCGAGCGCGGACTGCATCGTCTTGAAGTTCGGAAATAGCTGCTTGAGCTTCAGGTGGCGCGCCTCCAGCGTGCCGCGCGCCTTGAGCGGCGCGCCGCTACCGTCGAGTGAGACGCGTGTGCCGAGCGTGCCTCCCGCCACGCCGAACTGCAGCGGATCGAGCACGAGCACGCCGTTCGTCAACATGACGTGGGTGTAGAGGTCCTGAACCGGCAAGCTGCCCTGCTTGATGATGCGCCGGCCCGTAAATTTGACGTCGGCGTCGATGGCGCTCCAGCGGTCGGTGCGGAACGGCTCGGCCGGGATCACGCGATCGGCCGGCTGCTTGTCGGTATCCCCGCGCTTTGCCTTGCTCGCGCGGCTGTCTGCGCCGATGATCGGCGCGAGGTCCGAGAACTGCAGCAGGTTCGACACCAGTTCGCCTGTCAGGAGCGGTCGCGGCGTGCGCTGCTGGTAGACCACCGTGCCGTTCAAATCGCTGCCGCCCACACGGCCCGTGAAGTTCTCATAGCGGAACACGCTCGCGCCGCGCCTGAAATTGCCAACGAAGTGGCCGTCGGTGGCATACGGCGGTGTTTCGGGCAGCGTCACGCCGGTCAGGTTGTACAGATGCGCCAAACTTTGCCCCTGCAGCCACAGGCGCAGATCGACAGCGGCCAGGTGCATCGGGTCGGTGAGCGTGCCGACCAGCGCGATGTGCAGGTCGCCCGCGCGCACGTCGGCCTGGATCGGGAACGGGCGCTTCGCGTCCTGCAGGGCGAGCACGCCGCCGAGCTTGCCGTCGCCCGAGAGCGCCGTCTTGCCATACGTGCCCTTGATCGTCCAGCCGATCGCGTAAAACGGCTCTTTCACGAGTGGCTGTGCGGGCGCGGCGCCCGAGCCCACGATGGCACCGCTCGCGGCGAGCGTCTGCGAGCCCGCTGCAGGCGCGCTTGCTGCGGCCGTCGCCGCGCTCGCCTCGGCCGCACCGCTCGCCACGCTAATCGCACTAGCCGCGCTGGCGGCTGCCGCCTCCGAAGCCTGCTCCTTGCTCACCTGCTGTGTAAGCCGGTTCGCGCCCGCACGTCCTATGACCTGCGCGGAGCCCTGGCGCGACGCCGCTTCCTGCTGCTCCATCACCTTGCCGATCGGGATGCCGTGCCCAAGCAAGCTCACCGCAATCTTCACGTCGGTTTTCGTCTGCTGGTCGCTCACGTCGATATTGCCGCTCGAGAACGTGATGTCGTGCAGTTCGAGCCGCCACGTCGACGGCCCGCTCGAGGCGGGCAGTTTGAAGGTCCAGTTGTTGCGCCCGTCGACAAGCCGCTCGACGTCGATGGACGGATTCACGAGATTGATCGCCGGGATCACGATGTCGTGAGCCAGAAGCGGCAGCACGGCCACCTCGAAGTCGATTTCGTCGAGCGTGGCGAAGTGCGCAGACTTCGTCCAGTCGGGGTTGGCGATCTCGATCTGCGTGGCGGAAAAACGCGGCCAGGGCACCCACGCGCGCCAGCCCGTTTCGCCGGGCGGCCTCTGCCAGCCCACCTTCAGATCGCCTTCGATCGCGAACGGGCGCCCGATGGCCTCGGTGACCTTTTCGTTCACGTAGGGTTTGGCGTGATTCCAGTCGAACGTCAGGATGAAGACAACGAGCACGACAATCAACACGACGACAACCGCGACGAGCCATGCGATGATCCTGGCGAGCGTGCGGCCAAGGCTAAAGGGCTTGGGCTGCGGTGACGTCATGCGTACTCCACGTTATGCGTTGTTGTCGACCTGCCATGTTGCAATACCGCAAGAGCAGTCAGCGTGCCCGGTTCCATCTGCGTGACGGCCTCCCACGATTTGCCGTACTAGTCATGTTTGCAATCTTTCGATGCTCAAGCACAACCCACTTCCCCCACCCCACGCCGATGACGCGCCGCTCGTCGAGGCCCGCCAGATCGCCCGGCGCGACGCACAACGCGGCCAGTGGTTGCTGCATCCCACGAATCTAGCGTTGCAGGCGGGCGAGCGCGCCGTGCTGACGGGCCCGTCCGGCTCCGGCAAGAGCGTATTCCTGCGCGCGCTCGCGCTACTCGACCCGCTCGATGGCGGCGACGTGCGCTGGCATGGCAAACCGGTCACGCGCGGGCGCATTGTCCGCTATCGGCGGCATATTGCGTACCTGCGGCAGCGGCCCGCGCTGCTAGACGGCAGCGTCGAGGACAACCTGCGCTATCCCTATACGCTAGCGGCCTACCGCGACGTGCGATTCGACGCGGCGCGCGCAAGCGCGCTCTTCGCCGCCACCGGCCGTTCCAGCGACTTCCTCGCGCGCGATACCTCCGAGCTTTCAGGCGGCGAAGCGCAGATCGTGGCACTGGTGCGCGTGCTCCAGCTCGATCCCGAAGCACTCCTGCTCGACGAGCCGACCGCTTCTCTCGACCCCGAATCGGCGCGCGCCGTCGAAGCGCTGGTGGCCGGCTGGTTCGATGAGGCGCGCACGGTGCGCGCCACGGTCTGGGTATCGCACGATCCCGCCCAGGCGCAGCGCGTG
This sequence comes from Paraburkholderia hiiakae, assembly GCF_904848665.1. Classification (GTDB taxonomy): domain Bacteria; phylum Pseudomonadota; class Gammaproteobacteria; order Burkholderiales; family Burkholderiaceae; genus Paraburkholderia; species Paraburkholderia hiiakae. The sequence continues at coordinate 294,920 of NZ_CAJHCQ010000007.1, read as the reverse complement.
GGCGAGCGGCATCTGACGATGCGCGCGGGTGTGCTCGAAGAACCCGCCACGCGCGCGGCATTCACCCAGGGAGCCGCACAATGAGCCCAGGCGTCCTGCAGAACCTCGGCATCGGCGACGTCGCCATTGCGGCGCTGCTCGTGTTCGTCAACGGCGCGGTCTCCGTGCTGCTCAAGCTCGACCTCGAACGCAGGCTGGCGTGGGCCGCCGTGCGCACCGTCGTGCAACTGCTCGCAGTCGGTTACGTGCTCGGCTGGGTATTCGCATTCAACCGCTGGTACGTCGTGCTGCCGCTCATGGCACTCATGACACTGATCGCCGGTTTCGCCGGGGCGCAGCGCGGCGCACGCACCTACGGCGGGCAACGCGCGGACAGCATCGTGTCGATCTGGGTGAGCGCCTGGCTCGTGGCGGCAGTCGGGCTTTTCGTGGTGATCCGCATCCGGCCGTGGTACGAGCCGCAATATGCGATTCCGATCCTCGGCATGATTCTCGGCAACACGCTGACGGGCGTGTCGCTCGGCGTGGAGCGCATGATGCAGGAGCTGACGGCGCGGCGCGACCGGGTGGAGAGTGCGCTCGCGCTCGGCGCGACACGCTGGGAGGCCGCGCAGGCTAGCGCTCGCGAGGCGGTGCGCGCCGGCATGATCCCGACGCTCAACCAGATGGCCGTGGTCGGCGTGGTGAGCTTGCCCGGCATGATGACGGGCCAGGTGCTCGCGGGGCAATCGCCGCTGCAGGCCGTGCGCTACCAGATCGTGATCATGTTCCTGATCGCGGCTTCGTCGGCGCTCGGCACGGTGGGCGCGGTGCTGCTCGCGTACCGGCGCCTCTTCTCGCCGGAGCATCGCTTCCTTGTTGCGCGGCTTATCGAGCGCAAGGCACGCGCTTAAGCGTATGCGGCCGGCGCGCGTTGCGTGCTTTGCGCGCTACGCCGGCCATCCCGTTCGCGGCACACGCTAGCGCTGCGCCGAGATCGTGATCTGCGTGCCGTCGCTGAGCTTGAGCGTCTTCGCGGTGCCATTGGTGGGCATCGTGAGATGCGCGACCTCGCTATGCGCGACCACAGCAGGGCACGTGAGCGATGCGCCGTTGCTCGACACCGTCTGCGTGCCGTGTGGCGCCTGTGCGCGGAAGCTCACCTGAACGGTGGCCGTGCCGTTGCTCGCGACGATTGGCGCCAGGCGAACCTGGGTCTGCCTGACCATCGCGCCGTTCGCGTCGAGCGGCAACGAAGCATAGTCCGGGCAGCCTTGCGGCGTCGCGACCGCACCGCCCGGCGGCGTGGTGCGCCACGTAAAGTCGTCGGTGTCGCCCGAGCGCAGCATGCGGGTCTCCTGAGCATCGCCGAACGGCTTCGACGCGACCCGTACCGTGTAGCGGATCGGCCCGTCGGTTGCAGCCTTCGAGGTGACCGTGATCGGCGTAGCCGCGAGCACGGGCAGCGCGATGACGCAGGAAGCGGCTAGGACAAACTGGACGAGCGCCGCGCGGCGGCGGCGAGTATGGCGGGAGCTGCGGCAAGGCATGCGTCACCTCCTGGCGGGAACGGCCGCGCCCGCGAGCGAAAAGCGGCGTACGCAACGAACGCGGCGAGCCGCGAAAAGCCGGGTACGACGCTCCGCTCCCGTGCGGCGGATGGTCTGTTACCAGTCTAGCGCGCTGCGCGCCGCCTTGCGCCGAGCGCACGCATCGAATGGACCAGGTTTTATCCTGCTTGTCATCGCGAGCAATTTGCTTGCCGTATGACAGCGCGCGGTTACGCGCCGGGCTTCGTCCGCATTGACGACCCGTTGTGCATACGCGGCACGCGAAACGGGCTCACGCTCGCTGCGCCGCTACTTGCCGGTTGCTTCAAGACCCAGCGTCAGATCCGGTGTCAACGTCTGGCGCACGCATCCGTAGGCCGCCCAGGGATCGGCCTGCTCGATCTGGGCGAGGCGCGCGTCGATGGTCGCAAGTGTCCATTGCGCGCCCCCCGTCGTCGCCTCCAGTTCGTCCCAGCCGATCGGCACGGACACACCCATGCCCGGGCGCGCCCGCACGCCATACGCGATCGCCGTGCTCGCACCGCGCGCATTGCGCAGATAGTCGATGAAGATCTTCTTCTTGCGGTGTTCGGAGCCCATGGTGGCCGTGATCTGCGTGGGCCAGACCGAGGCCAGATGCTGCGCAACCGCACGAGCGAATGCCTTCGCGTCATCCCAGCCCGCCTGCGGCGTGAGCGGCACGACGATATGGAGTCCCTTGCCGCCGCTCGTTTTGCAAAATGATTCGAGCCTGAGTTCCGCGAGCAGTGCGCGCGTGGACTGCGCCGCCTCGATCACGCGGTCCCAACCCAGCGCCGGATCGGGGTCAAGGTCGAAGACAACCCGATCGGGCCGCTCGATGTCGTGGACGCTGGCGTTCCAGGTGTGCAACTCGATGACGTCCATCTGCGCGGCGCTCACCAGCGCTCTCGCCGTATCGATCGTGAGCAGCGGTGGATGGCCCGGGTCGAGCCCTTCGTGTTCGGTGAGTTCGGGCAGTGGCGCGCGTGCGCTATGGCGCTGGAAGAACATCTCGCCGCTCAAGCCGCGCCGTGCGCGCACGAGGGACACGGGGCGATCGCGCAGATGCGGCAGGATCCAGCGCGCGGCGCGCTCGTAGTAGCGCACGAGTTCGAGTTTGTGCGTGCCGCTGTCCGCATCGATGACGCGCCTGGCACTCGTGATGCGTATACCGTCGATTTCACTTTCGGCGGCGTCGTCGCGCCGGCGGCGTGCGGTTCGAGGCAAGCGGTGCACGGACGCGGCAGGCATGGCCGGCGTGGCGGCGTCCGATGTCGGGGCCCGCTCGCCGCGCGGCGTTCGGGCAGATGTCGTGGTTGGAGCCTTGCGAGCGTCCTGCATACCGGTTCCCCTGGCGCCTTGGCACATGACGCCTCGCGCGACGCGAGTCGCGACACGTTCGGTTGACGGCACGCGGCGGCCGCCCCCGTCAGACCGCCGCACGAGCTTTCATTGTGCCTCGAATGGACGCTTTCGTCGCTGCAAGGTGATCGCAAGCGCACGCAAAAAAAGGGGAAACATCCGCCGTAAGCAGAAGCGAGAAGAAAGTGGCACGCGACCGCTGCGATCAACGGGAAGTTACAATGACGGGCTTTGCCGCGCACTGCAGGGCGCAATTCTGGCTCTTACACGCGCGACTGCGCCCTTTTTCATCCGAACGATCCGACGACGCTATGCGTCGGCTTTGCCCGTCCCGCCATGAACCTCGTCATCCAGAGTCCCGCCCCGCTCGACACCGTCCATCACAAGCCGCTCCTCGGCCTCGCCCGCGGCAGCCGCCTCACGCCGATCGACGCCCACGCGGTCCGCATCGAGCATGCCGAGCCGGCCCAGCGTGGCGACCTCGAGGTCTACTGCGGCACACACCAGCTCGACTACGCGTTCGTCGAAGCGGGCCGCGCGCTGGCCGATTTCGGCCTCGTGGCGATGGACATGGATTCGACGCTCATCACGATCGAATGCATCGACGAAATTGCGGACTTCTGCGGCCTCAAGGCCGAGGTCGCGGCGATTACCGAAGCCTCGATGCGCGGCGAGATCAAGGACTTCAACGAAAGCCTCACGCGCCGCGTAGCGCTCCTCAAGGGGCTCGACGCGAGCGCCCTCGAGCGTGTGTATGAAGAGCGCCTGCAGCTCTCGCCGGGCGCCGAGCAGATGCTCGCGGGCGCGAAGGCCGCGGGCCTGAAAACGCTGCTCGTTTCCGGCGGCTTCACTTTCTTCACCGAGCGCCTGAAAGCGCGTCTCGGGCTCGACTACACGCGCGCGAACACGCTCGAAATCGTCGAGGGGAAGCTCACGGGCCGCGTGACTGGCGAGATCGTCAACGCCGACGTGAAGGCGCGTACGCTCACCGAAACCTGTGCGCAGATCGGCATTGAGCCACGCCGCGCAATCGCGATGGGCGACGGCTCGAACGACCTCAAGATGATGGGCGTGGCGGGTTTGTCGGTCGCGTTCCGCGCGAAGCCGGTGGTGCGGGAGGCAGCGAGTGTCGCGTTCAACTTCGTCGGGCTCGACGGCCTGCTGCGTCTGTTCTGACCCGGCCTTCGCGGCGCCTGGAAAAGCCAACGGCCGCTCGTGTCCTTATGGACGCGAGCGGCCGTTGTTGTTTTGCGCGGATTATTCAGGCGTACTTGCTTTTTCCGCAAGCCTTGCAAGCGCGCGCTCGATATCGGCGCGCAGATCGGCCTCTTCTTCGAGACCGATGTAGAAGCGCACCAGCGTGCCGCGATGCGGCCAGCTCGCTGCCGTGCGCATCGAACCGACGTCGTACGGCATGGCGAGGCTATGCGCGCCGCCCCAGCTCCAGCCCAACGCGAAGAGTTCGAGCGACTCGCAGAACGTGTCGATCTGCGCCGCACTGTAGCGCTCGTCGAACACCACGGAAAAAAGGCCGCCCGCGCCCGTAAAGTCGCGCTTGTAGAACTCGTGGCCCGGGCAGTCTTCGAACGCCGGGTGCAGCATCGCCGCGATTTCGGGGCGCGTCTTGAGCCAGCCTGCGAGTCCGAGCGCGGTGCGATCATGCGCCTCGAAGCGCGCTTTCATGCTCGGCAGTGCACGCAGCACGAGCGAGCAGTCGTCGACCGAGACGCCGATGCCAAGCCGCATGCGCGCGGCCTTGAGCTTCAGATAAAGATCGCGGTCGGCGGTGATGGTCGCGCCCATCAGCACGTCACTGCCACCCGACTGATACTTGGTGAGCGCCTGCACCGAAATGTCGATGCCGTGCTCGAACGGCTTGAAGGCGAGGCCCGCCGACCACGTGTTGTCGATGGCCGTCACCACGTTGCGCGCGCGCGCCGCCGCGGTGATCGCCCGCACGTCGGACACTTCCATCGTCACCGAGCCGGGCGCTTCCACCCAGATCAGCTTCGTGTTCGGCTGGATCAGCTCGGCGATGCCCGCACCGATCATCGGATCGTAGTAGCGCGCCGTGAGGCCGAAATCGCGCGCGAGCCAGTCACCATGATCGCGGTTCGGCGAATAGACGTTATCGGGGATCAGCACGTCGTCGCCTGACTTCAGCAGTCCGAAGTAGACGTTCGAGATGGACGAGAGCCCCGAGGGTTGCAGCAGCGCATACTCGCCGCCCTCGATCTCGGCGATGCGCTTTTGCAGCATGGCCGAGGTGGGCGTGGCGTGCAGGCCGTAGCGCCATTGCGCATCGTTGCGCCAGTCGAGCGCGCGCACCGAAGCGAGGTCGGGAAACACCACGGTCGAAGCCCGCGTGACAGGCGCGGCGAACGATTCGAAGCCGGGCGTGAGGTCGTCTTGCGGGTGGATGATGCGCGTCTGCAACGCGCGGCTGGAGTCGGATTTGGTCATGTCGGAGCGAATTCGGTTGAGGCGCGAGGACGTTGCGGCGCGCGGCTAGCGCGGGTGGCGCGCGCAACGCCGCATGCCGAAGAGTAACACTCGCGGCGGCGCTTATTGCCCGATCACGAGATTGCTCACGCCGTTCACGGCGTGAGCGCCGTTCGGAGTCGACGCGCTCGCCGCGCCGGTCGACACGGCCGGAGCCGCGGCCCCCGCCGCGAGCGGCTTCAAATCGAAGGGGACCGGGTGAGAGTCGTCCGGATCCATGCGGTCGCCCGAAAGCGAGCCATCTTCGGCGAACGTGCCCACCCAGTTGCCGGTGATATGCGTGCCGTCATTCGAGTCCTCGGCTTCGAGCGTGGCGTCCGCGCGGTCGCCCGCGATCAGGATCACCTCGCCGGTGTCCGTGAACTGGTATTCGCCATGCACGCCAGTCGGGTCGTCGTCGCCGGCTTTGGCGCCCAGGCGCATAACGATCTGACGCTTGCCGAGCGTGCCGACGTATTGCGGCAGCTTCGCGAATTCGGGGTTCGGCTTCAGCGTGGAATTGACCGGCGGCGGCGCGCTTGCGTCCTGCGCGCGCGCCGCGAGCGGCAGCGTGAGGACCATGGCCGCCGCAGTTGCGGCCACGATCCAGCCGCGCGCCTTGATGGCGCGGCCCCGTCGAGCGGCCGCGCCCGGCGGCCGCTGTGCTTGCATCACAACTTCCATCTGAATCCTTCCCTCACTTGCACAGCTGGCGGGGCGCGGCGCGTATCAGATGCGCTCGAAGATGGCCGCAATGCCCTGGCCGCCGCCGATGCACATCGTCACGAGCGCGTAGCGCCCCCCGATACGCTGCAGTTCATAAAGCGCCTTCACGGTAATGAGCGCGCCGGTCGCGCCGATCGGGTGACCGAGCGAGATGCCCGAACCGTTCGGATTGACCTTGGCCGGGTCGAGCCCGAGTTCCTGCGAAACCGCACAGGCCTGCGCCGCGAAGGCTTCGTTGGCCTCGATCACGTCGAGGTCGCTGACTTTCAGGCCGGCGCGCGCGAGCGCCTTCTGCGTGGCCGGCACCGGGCCGATGCCCATGTACGCCGGATCGACGCCCGCATGCGCATACGAGACGAGGCGCGCGAGCGGCTTCACGCCGCGCTCGCGAGCGGCGTCGGCGCTCATCAGCAGCACGGCGGCCGCCGCGTCGTTGATGCCCGACGCGTTGCCCGCCGTGACCGTGCCGTTCTCCTTCGCGAACACCGGCTTGAGCTTCGAGAAGTCCTCCAGCGTGGCGCCGTGGCGCACATGCTCGTCGGCGTCGAACAGCACTTCGCCCTTCTTCGACTTGAGCGAAATGGGCAGGATCTGATCCTTGAAGCGTCCTTCGGCGAGCGCGCGCTCGGCGCGACGGTGCGATTCGAGCGCAAGCGCGTCCTGCGCCTCGCGCGTGATGCCGAACTTCTTCGCGACGTTTTCCGCCGTCACGCCCATGTGGATCGTCTGAAACGGGTCGTGCAGCGCGCCGATCATCATATCGACGAGCTGCGCGTCGCCCATGCGCTGGCCGAACCGCGCGGCCGGCATCGTGTACGGCGCCCGGCTCATGTTTTCCGCGCCGCCACCGATCGCAATGTCGGCGTCGCCGAGCAGAATGGTTTGCGCGGCCGAAACGATCGCCTGCAGGCCCGAGCCGCACAGGCGGTTCACGGTCAGCGCCGGCGCGTGCTGCGCGACGCCGCCGTTGATTGCGGCCACGCGCGCAAGGTACATGTCTTTGGGCTCCGTGTGCACGACGTTGCCGAACACCACGTGACCCACCGCGTCGCCGTCCACGTTCGCGCGCGACAGCACCTCGCGCACCACGCGTGCGCCGAGATCCGTCGGCGAGAAGTCCTTCAGGCTGCCGCCGAAGTCACCGATTGCCGTGCGCACAGCGCTTACCACCACTACTTCGCGTTCCATAGTTTTGCTCCTCGTCTTCCTGAATGGATGAATCTTGTTATTGGTGCGCTTCGCTCGCGGGCCGATCGGCGAGTAATCGCTCGACGTCCTCGCGATAAGGGATTGGCGCAACGGCGCCAAACCCCAAGGTCGAAAGCGCGGCGGCCGCGTTCGCATAGCGCGCAGCCGCGAACGGATCGTCGCCGGCCGCGAGCCGCGCGACGAAGGCGCCGCCAAAGCAGTCGCCCGCGCCCGTGGCGTCCACTGCCGCGACCACGTGGCCCGGCACGACGCGCCGCTCGTCGGGCGTTGCGACATAAGCGCCGTCCTTGCCCAGCTTGAGCGCGACCACACGAGCGCCGCGTGCGAGCAGGTAATCGACGATCGCGTCGCGGTCTTCGAGGCCCGTGAGCACCGCCACGTCGTCCCAGCTAGGCAGGCAGATATCGGTGAGACGCAGCACCTCGTTCATCACGGCGCGCGCCCGCGCGAGCGGCCACAGTTTCAGGCGCAGATTGGTGTCGAAACTCACGCGCACGCCGTTGGCGCGCGCATGCTCGACGGCGGCGAGCGCCGCGTCGCACGCGCTGTCGCTGATCGCCACGCTGATGCCAGAAAGATGCAGCACACGCGCAGCCGCAATGGTGTCAAGCGGCAGATCGCGCGGCGCGTAACGGCTAGCGGCCGAACCCTTGCGCAGATAGTCGAAGGCATGGCCGCTCGGGCCATGCGAGACGAAGTAGACACCGGTGGGCGCCGTAGCGTCCACATGCACCGTCGAGGTATCGACGCCTTCGCGCGTCCACAGATCAGTCAAGAGGCGTCCGAACTGATCGTCGCCAACGGCCGAGACGAAGCCCGTGCGCGCGCCCTGGCGAGCCGCCGCGATGGCGAAGTTCGACGTGTCGCCGCCAAAGCCTTGCAAATACTCGGGACGGTCTTTCGACGCCTGGTTGAACTCGACCATGGCCTCGCCATAGGCGAGGACTTGCGGGGCGACGCTCGTCATGCCGGTCAGACCTCGCCCCAGAGATCGTGGCCGTCCGCGCCGGTGATCTTCACCGAAACGAAATCACCGACCTTGTAGCGCTTCGATGCCTTGGTCGCGGGAGCGACATAGACCACGCCGTCGATCTCGGGCGCATCCGCCGCGGTGCGGCCAATGCCGCCGTCGGCGTTGATCTCGTCGATCAGCACCTTGAGCGTCTTGCCGACCTTGCGCTGGATGCGCTTGGCCGAGACCTGCTCCGCCACTTCCATGAAGCGCGCGCGGCGCGCCTCGCGCACCTCGTCGGGCAGTGCGCCGTCGAGTTCGTTCGCCGTTGCGCCTTCAACCGGCGAATAGGCGAAGCAGCCCACGCGGTCGAGTTCGGCCTCGCGGATGAAGTCGAGCAGCGTTTCGAATTGCTCTTCCGTCTCGCCGGGGAAGCCGGCAATGAACGTGCTGCGGATCGTGAGATCCGGGCACATCTCGCGCCAGGCCTTCACGCGCTCCATGACCTTCTCCGCATTCGCGGGGCGCTTCATGCGCTTGAGGACTTCGGGATGCGCGTGCTGGAACGGCACGTCGAGATATGGCAGCACGTGGCCCTTGAACGGACCTTCGGCCATCATCGGAATCACTTCATCCACGCTCGGATACGGGTAGACATAGTGCAGGCGCACCCAGGCGCCGTATTGCGCAGCCAGTTCGCCCAGCGCGGCGACGAGGTCGGTCATGCGCGTCTTGATCGGCTTGCCGTTCCAGAATCCGGTGCGGTACTTGACGTCCACGCCGTAAGCGCTCGTGTCCTGCGAGATCACGAGCAGCTCCTTCACGCCGGACTTGAAGAGGTTCTCGGCTTCCAGCATGACCTCGGCGACCGGGCGCGACACGAGGTCGCCTCGCATCGACGGGATGATGCAGAACGTGCAACGGTGATTGCAGCCTTCGGAGATCTTCAGGTACGCGTAATGGCGCGGCGTGAGCTTGATGCCGGCGGCCGGCACGAGATCGACGAACGGATCGTGCGGCTTGGGCAGGTGGCTGTGCACGGCCTGCATGACCTCGCCCACCGCGTGCGGGCCCGTCACGGCGAGCACCTTCGGATGCACTTCCTCGATCAGGTTCGAGCCGCTCGCGCTCGCCTTCTTGCCGAGACACCCGGTCACGATCACCTTGCCGTTCTCGGAAAGCGCTTCGCCGATGGCATCAAGGCTCTCCTGCACCGCTTCGTCGATGAAGCCGCACGTGTTGACGACCACGAGGTCCGCACCGTCGTAAGACCCCGAGATTTCGTAACCCTCGGCGCGCAGCTGGGTGATGATCTGCTCGGAGTCGACAAGCGCCTTCGGGCAGCCGAGGGAAACCATCCCGACGCGCGGAGCAGGATTGCGGGAGGTCGTTGATTCAACAGGGTTTTTCACGTGTACGTCCGGATGTGGGGCGCAGGGCATTCGTTGCGCCGCGCGAGGTCAAGCCAATCCGCCATTTTACCCGTTTGCCGTATCGTGCGGTGCAGCATGGTGGGTGTGTTCCTGCGCGTCGGGGTCGGATGCAATATGGGCAGGATCAAACGTCGTTCAGCTATTGCTCCCCCTCCGACTGAGCGTCGGGATAATTTTCGCCCGGTGCACCTTGCGCACGATCAAGCGCATCCATCTGCCGGCTGCGCGGAGAGCGAAAATATGGAAAAGACAATGGACCCGTTGCAGGCCAATATTCTGAAGTCGGTGCGTCAGATGAAAGCCGGCGCGGTGCGTGTCACGCGTGGCAAACCCACCGCCGCAGCGCTCGCGCGTGCAACGGCCGGACTCTCTCAAAGCGCCTGAAGACGGCGCCCCGCAGTGGGTCGCGCCGCGAGGCAACGCGTCGCCACGGCGCGCCGCAACTCGTAAGCGCGCCACCCGCCGTGTGCGCCGCGCCGCTTACTTCTTCTCTTCCTCGCCACCCTCAGGCGCGCCCTGCGCCGGCGCCGCCGCGCCGCCCGGCGTCACGGGCTTGAACGGGAAGCTGCTGAACATGTTCTTCGCCTGGTTCTGCATCTGCTCCTGCATCTGCACGAACATGTTCTTCGACTGCTCGATGTAGCTCGTCATCATGCCCTGCATCATCGGCGCCTGCATGTTCATGAACTGCGACCAGACCTCGGGGTTCATCGCGTTACCTTCGTAAAGGCTCTTCGACTGATCCGCGAGTTTGTTCTGGATGTCGATGAACGCCTGGATGTTCTTTTCCAGGTAGGTGCCCATCATGCCCTGCATAGCATGACCGTAGAAACGGATAATCTGCGACAGCATCGACGACGAGAACATCGGCAGACCGCCGCTTTCCTCCTCGAGAATGATCTGCAGCAGGATGCTGCGCGTCAGATCCTCGTTGGTCTTCGCGTCGATGACCTTGAACTCTTCCTGCTCCAGCACGAGTTGCTTCACGTCCGTCAACGTGATGTACGTGCTCGTCTCCGTGTCGTACAGCCGACGATTCGGATATTTCTTGATGAGACGTTCGGCGGTTTTCTTTGTAGTCGTCATGTGTCGCCCTTGTTAGCGCCAACGCGCGGCGGCCGCTGCCGTCGCGCGTTGGTCTAGCCCGGAAACGGCCTGCCCCGGTGAGCAAACAGGCCCGCTGCCGTCCTCGATCCCAGCTTCGCGCGCCCCCTGCAGGCGCGCGGCACTCGGGATCAGCCCATGTGCAACCCGCCATTCAGCGAGAAGTCAGCACCGGTTGCAAAGCCTGACTCGTCCGACGCGAGCCACGCCACGATCGACGCGATTTCCTCGGGCGCGCCGAGACGGCGCACGGGAATCGTCGCGACGATCTTTTCCAGCACGTCGGGACGGATGGATTTCACCATGTCCGTGCCGATATAGCCCGGCGAAACGGTGTTGACCGTCACGCCCTTGGTCGCCACTTCCTGAGCCAACGCCATCGTGAAGCCGTGAATGCCGGCCTTGGCCGTGGAATAGTTGGTCTGGCCGAACTGACCTTTCTGGCCATTCACCGACGAGATATTGATGATGCGGCCCCAGCCGCGCTCGACCATGCCGTCGATCACCTGCTTCGTGACGTTGAAGAGGCTCGTGAGATTGGTGTCGATCACGGCCGTCCAGTCTTCGCGCGTCATCTTGCGGAACACCACGTCGCGCGTGATGCCAGCGTTGTTCACGAGCACATCGATTTCGCCGACCTCGGCCTTGACCTTGTCGAACGCCTGGCGCGTCGAATCCCAATCGCCCACGTTGCCTTCCGAGGCCACGAAGTCGAAACCGAGCGCCTTCTGGTCTTCCAGCCACTTCACGCGGCGCGGCGAATTCGGGCCGCAGCCAGCGATCACCGTGAAGCCCTGCTTGACGAGGCGCTGGCAAATGCCGGTTCCGATGCCGCCCATCCCGCCCGTTACATACGCAATACGCTCTGACATAAACCACACTCCATTATCGTTTTCCGGGCGCGTCTTCGACGGCCCTGGCCTCGCTCCTTCCCGCTGCCACCACCCGCGCCGCGCGTTTGTCGCAGCGCCAGGGCGGACCGATAGCCGTCCGCCCCAGCGGTCGCATCAAGCGAACTCAAGCACGCTCGAGCGCGAGCGCCACACCCATGCCGCCGCCGATGCACAGCGAGGCGAGACCGCGCTTCGCATCACGGCGCTGCATTTCGTGCAGCAGCGTCACGAGAATCCGGCAGCCCGATGCGCCGATCGGATGACCGATCGCAATCGCCCCGCCGTTCACGTTGATCTTCGACGTGTCCCAGCCCATCTGCTTGTTCACGGCCAGCGCCTGGGCGGCAAAGGCCTCGTTGATCTCCATGAGATCGAGGTCGTTCACCGACCAGCCCGCGCGCTCCAGCGCACGCTTCGAAGCCGGCACCGGGCCCATGCCCATGATCTTCGGGTCCACGCCGCCGCTTGCGTATGCCTTGATGCGCGCGAGCGGCTTCAGGCCCAGCGCTTCGGCCTTCTTCGCCGACATCACCACGACCGCTGCCGCGCCGTCGTTCAGGCCCGAGGCGTTCGCCGCCGTCACCGTGCCTTCCTTGTTGAACGCCGGCTTCAGACCCGCGAGCGATTCCGCCGTCACGCCGTGGCGCACGAATTCGTCGGTCGCGAACTGCAGCGGCTCACCCTTGCGCTGCGGAATCGCCACCGGCACGATTTCCGCATCGAAGCGGCCCGCCTTCTGCGCAGCCTCAGCCTTGTTCTGCGAGAGCGCCGCAAACGCGTCCTGCTCCTCGCGCGTGATGCCGTATTCCTTCGCGACGTTTTCCGCCGTCACGCCCATGTGGTACTGGTTGTACACGTCCCACAGGCCGTCGACGATCATGCTGTCGATGAGCTTCGCATCGCCCATGCGAAAGCCGTCGCGCGAGCCCGGCAGCACGTGCGGCGCGGCGCTCATGTTTTCCTGGCCGCCGGCCACGACGATGTCCGAATCGCCCGCGATGATCGCGTTCGCGGCCAGCATCACGGCCTTCAGGCCCGAGCCGCACACCTTGTTGATCGTCATCGCGGGAACGGCCGTGGGCAGCCCCGCCTTGATCGATGCCTGGCGCGCCACGTTCTGGCCCGAACCAGCGGTCAGCACCTGACCCATGATCACGTCGCTCACCTGGTCGGGCTTCACGCCCGCGCGCTCGAGCGCGGCCTTGATGACGATGGCGCCCAGGTCGGGCGCCGCCACCTTCGCGAGCGAGCCGCCGAATTTGCCTACTGCCGTACGTGCGGCCGAAACGATCACAATGTCAGTCATTTCCAGATCCTCCGGGCGGCTTGAAGGCGCGCCATGCGCCCCGCCCGTCAAGTTGTTAATCCGAATTCCGCAGCAAGCGTATCAAGCGCTTGAATCGCTTCAATCGCGCTGCTGCACATAACGCCCCGGCGCCGGCTCGATCTCGGGGAATTCCGCCGAGCCGGCTTGCGCACGCGGCTTCACCTTCTTGCCGCCGTACTGATCGAGCCACTCGGCCCAGGTCGACCACCAGCTGCCGGGTTTCTCCTCAGCAACGGCTAACCAGTCGTCAGCCTCTTCCGGCAGATGCTTCTCGTCGGCCTCGATGCTCCAGAAGCTGCGCTTGTTCTTCGACGCCGGGTTGATCACGCCCGCAATATGCCCCGACGCGCCAAGCACAAATTTCAGCGGCCCGGACAGCAGCGGGATCGACGCGTAAGCCGTGCGCCAGGGCACGATGTGATCCTCTCGCGAGCCGTAGATGAAAGTCGGCACGTCGATGCGCGAAAGATCCACTTGCTCGCCGCACACCGTGAGCGCACCGGGCTCACGCAGCTTGTTTTCCAGGTACGTGTTGCGCAGGTACCACGCGTACATCGGCCCCGGCAGGCTCGTCGAGTCGCTGTTCCAGAACAGCAGGTCGAACGGCGCGGGCGTACGGCCCTTCAGGTAATTGTCGACGACGTAGTTCCAGACCAGATCGTTGGGCCGCAGGAACGAGAACGTGTTGGCGAACTCGACGCCGCGCATGAGGCCCGGCGTGCCGCCATTCTTGCCACCGATGGTCTGCTCGCGCATCTGCACGTGGGCCTCGTCGACGAACACATCGAGTACACCCGTGTCGCCGAAGTCGAGCATCGCGGTGAGCAGCGTCATGGAGGCAGCGGGATGTTCGCCGCGCGCCGCCGCGACGGACAGCGCCGTGGCGAGCAGCGTGCCGCCCACGCAGAAACCGAGCGTGTTGATTTGCTCGCGCTCGCTGATGCTGCGCGTCGTCTCGATGGCCGTGAGCACGCCCTCTTCGATGTAGTCGTCCCAGGAGCGGTCCGCGATCGACGCGTCGCCGTTGTGCCACGAGACGAGGAACACCTGCTGCCCCTGCTCCAGCGCATATGCGACGAGCGAGTTCTCGGGCTGCAGGTCGAGGATGTAGTACTTGTTGATGCACGGCGGCACGATCAGAAGCGGCCGCTCGCGCACTGTGGCCGTGCGTGGCTTGTACTGGATCAGCTGGAAGAGCGCGTTCTCGAACACGACCGAACCTTCGGTGGTCGCGAGATTGCGGCCCACCACGAAGCGCGATTCGTCGGTTTGCGAGATCTTGCCGCGCGACATGTCGCCGAGCAGGTTCATGACACCCTGGCGCAGGCTCTCGCCGTGGGTCTCGAGCAAGGCGCTTTGCGCGTCGGGATTGAGCGCGAGGAAGTTGCTTGGCGAGGCCGCCGCGGTCCACTGCTGAACGGCGAAGCGAATGCGCTCGCGCGTTTTCGCATCGGTATCGATCGCGTCGACGAGTTCATGCAGGTAGCGCGCGTTGAGCAGATACCACGCTGCTGTGAACGCATACGCGGGCGTTGCCTTCCAGGCATCGGAGCTAAATCGCCGGTCCTTCAGTTCGGGCGCTTTGGGCGTGGTGTCGGTGGCCTGGCGCAGCAAGTCGAGCGCATCTCGCGAATATTCCGCTTGCAGATGCTGCAGCCGCGTGGGTTCGATCGATGCCGTGGGAACCTTGAAACCTTCGAACGGATTCGCGCCACCGAATGGATTGGCTGCACCGAAAGGACCACCGGCACCGAACGGATTGGCCGCGGCAAAGGGATTACCCGCTGAGAAAGGATTGCCTGCAGCGAAGGGGTTGCCCGGCGCACCGTTGCCTGCCGGCGGCCACCAGTTGGCCGCAAGTCCCGCGAAGGGTGCTTGCTGCGCCGCGCCGCCCGTTTGCTGCGCAGCATTCAGAGCGCTTTTCCAGGCGTTCGTCCACGCGTCGAGATATTGCTGCATGCCAGCTGCGTCGGGAGCGAAAGGCTGATTGCCGCGCGTTGCACCATCAGTTGAGGCGCCCGTGCCCGGGGCAGTCTTGGAACGTTGAGATGCCGTCATGCCTGCTTTTGACCGATGTGTCCCGAAGGACTGGTTGAGAGGCAGGTGGTACGCATACGGACGCCGTTGCGGCGCTCGTCACGACCTGTCCCGTGGGTGAGGGACATTCTTGCTCCCCATTGCAAAGCGTGTCAATGCTTGTGCCCGATTTTGCCGCGCTGCGATATTTTTTTAATTATCGTTTTCCCGATGTAATCGATCATTTAACTGTCGCGACACATCGCTGTGCGGTCTGGCGCACAGAAATCCACCATGGCGGCAAGTGCTTGCAGTGCAATGAGGGAAATGGGGAATCGATGCGCCGCGGGTGACGCATAGCGCTTTGCGGGAATAGCTGCAGCGCAACAAAAATCATCCGACTCATGACGCGACGCCGCGCTGCATCACGGCGGCGCGTCGCGGCAAAGTCAGGGATGGAGCCAGATCAACGCGGCCATGCGGCCGGTGACGCGATCGCGCCGGTACGAGTAGAAGCGCTCGCGCAGCGTGACCGTGCACATGTCGCCGCCCGTTGCGTGGCGCACACCGAGCGTATCGAGCCGCAGCCGCGCCAATGCAGGAAGATTGGCGAGGTATTTGCCGCTCGCGTCGGGGCGCGCGACGAAGGCCGCCGCGGTGGCCGCGCGGTGCGCATCGCGTTGTGCCGCGTCGACATGCTCCACATGGGTCATGAACGCGTCACGCACATCTGCACCGACCTCGAAGGCCGTCGGCCCGATCACGGGGCCGAGATACGCATGCAGGTCGGCAGTCGCACAGCCCGCGAGCGCAGCGACGCGCTCGGCCGTGCGCTCGATGACGCCCGCGGCCAGCCCACGCCAACCGGCGTGCGCGGCGCCCACGGCGCGGCCCTCGCCATCGCACAGCAAGACGGGCATGCAGTCGGCCACCATCACCGTGCAGGCGATGCCCGGCTCGGCGGTGACGCTCGCATCGGCTTCGAGCGGAGTGCCCGCGCGCGCGGCGGCGAGCGCGTGCGCGGTGTCGACCACGACGGGGCCGTGGATCTGCTTGAGCCACGCGGCAGGCACGCCCGCATGCGCGAGCAGCCGTTCGCGGTTCGCCTCGACGTGCACGAGATCGTCGGCGGAGCCGCGGCCTAGATTCAGGCCACCGGGGAGATCGACGCCCTCACCACCTTCACTGCCCTGTGCCGCCTGCCAACGCCCGAATGGCGGCTCGCTCACGCCGCCGTTACGCGTCGTGACCAGCGCGCGCACGCGCGGCGAAACCTGCCAGTCGGGATGCAACAAATCGGCGGATGTCAGTTCCGGGCAGGTCGTCATGCGTGCTTGTCCTCGTCTCGCGGATCGTCGCCTTCTTCATCGTCTTCGTAATCGTCTTCGTCACTGCCGATCACGTAGCCTTCGTCGGTGTAGGCGCTGTCGAACATGTCGTCATCGAAGCCGACTTCGTCCTCGTCTTCCTTGCCGCCGAAGCCGAGCGCCTCGATCAGCGCATCCAGGTCGTCGGGCACTTCGGCGCGCCATTGCATCGCGCGGCCCGTGACCGGATGAACGAGGCCCAGGCGCCACGCGTGCAGCGCCTGGCGCGCAAAGCCGTCGGGCAGCGCCGCGACCGAGCGCTTGCCGCGCGCGTGGCCATAGACCGGATCGCCCAGCAAAGGATGGCCGATATGCGCGCAGTGCACACGAATCTGGTGTGTGCGCCCCGTTTCCAGATCGCAATGAATGGCGCTAATGGGCTGGTTGTGCCAGAGCGTCTTGTCGATACGCCGGAAGTGCGTGCGCGCCGGCTTGCCCGAAGCGCCCTTCATCACCGCCATGCGCGTGCGCTCGCGCGGGTCGCGGCCGATGGGCGCGTCGATGGTGCCTTCTTCGGCCATGTTGCCCCAGACGAGCGCGAGATAGCGGCGCTTGACCGTGCGCGCCTGCAACTGGCGCACGAGGTCGGTTTGCGCTTGAAGCGTGCGCGCGACGACCATCAGCCCGGACGTTTCCTTGTCGAGCCGATGGACGATACCGGCGCGCGGCAGCCCCGCCGCCGCTTCGCCATAGCGATGCAGGAGGCCGTTGAGGAGCGTGCCGCTCCAGTTGCCGGCCGCCGGATGCACGACGAGCCCGGCGGGCTTGTTGATGACCACGATGGCATCGTCCTCAAAGACGATGTCGAGCGGTACCGGCTCGGGCGTGAACGCGAGCTGCTCGGGCAGAAGGTCCGGCACGAGTTCGATGGTCGCGCCGAGCGGCACCGGCTGGCGCACCTTGGCCGGCTTTCCGTCCACGCGCACGCGCTGCTCCTCGATCCAGCCCTGCAAACGGCTGCGTGAAAATTCCGGAAATATTTTGGCGAGCACCTTGTCGAGGCGCTCGCCTGCGAGTTCATCAGGCACCTGAATCGAGCGCGGGGCTTCGTCGACGCGCGCACGCGGGGCGCCACCGGCGTCCTCGCGTGCGCGTTCGCCATCGAACGCCTTACTGGCGGCTGCGTCATCGGGCGCATCGCCCAGGCTATAATCGCTGATGCTGTTTTGGGCGCCGGGAGCGCCGGCCCCCGGAATAACTGTACGGGTCATTGAGTCTGGGTCACCTGTGGACCTGAAGCTGGACTGGATAAATGCGAGCCTTGAACACGATTACGAAACTGGCCCAACACGCGGTGGCCCGAAACGCAATGCGCGCGGCGCGAGCAAACATGCTCGGCAAGATTGGCAACGTCGTTCGCCTTGCTGTCTGCGGCGCGGCGCTCGCCGTGGTCGCCGCCTGCCACGGCCTGCCGGAAAAAACCGACGAAACGGCGGCGTGGAACAACAACAAATTATATACGGAGGCCCAAGACGCGCTCTCCGGTGGTGACTGGGGCAAGTGCGCGAAATATTTCGAAGCACTCCAGGGCCGCGACCCGTTCGGCCACTTCGCCCAGCAGGCGCAGATCAACGTGGCCTACTGCAACTGGAAGGACAACGAGAACGACGCCGCCGACCAGGCGATCAACCGCTTCATCCAGCTGCACCCGGATCACCCGGACGTCGCCTACGCCTACTATCTCAAGGGCATGATCCACTTCAACGACGACCTGGGTCTGTTCGGCCGTTTCTCGGGCCAGGACATGAGCGAACGCGACCCGAAGTCGCTGCGCGAGTCGTATGACGCGTTCAAGGTGGTGGTCGACAAGTATCCGCAGAGCAAGTACGCCCCGGACGCCGCCCAGCGCATGCGTTACATCGTGAACGCGCTCGCTTCGCACGAAGTGCATGCGGCGGACTACTACTACCGCCGCGGCGCCTATGTGGCGGCCATCAACCGCGCGCAGCTTGCGATCCAGGACTACAAGAGCGCGCCGGCGATCGAAGACGCGCTGCACATCATGATCCTGTCGTACCAGAAGCTCGATCAGCCGCAGCTCGCCGAAGACACGCGCCGCGTGCTCGCCGGCACCTTCCCGGACAGCCCGTACATCACTGGTCACGCGCGCCCCGGCAAGGAAAACAAGTCCTGGTGGCAGATCTGGTGATCGCCGCGCCTCTACGCTTGAGGCGCGCAGGAAAGCAAAACGCCACGGTTTTCCGTGGCGTTTTTTTTGCTTCAGCGGCAGCGCCGGCTTCGCGCCTGCGCTGCGCGAGTCTCCTCAATCGCGCTCGAACAGCGCGATCGATTCCACGTGCGACGTGTGCGGGAACATGTTGACGACACCCGCGCCCTTGAGCCGGTAACCGGCCTCCTTGACGAGCACGCCCGCATCGCGCGCCAGCGTCGCGGGACTGCACGACACGTAGACGATGCGCCTGGGCAGCGGGCCATCCCCGCTCTGCGCAATTTCCGCGAGCGCCTGGGAAACCGCGAACGCGCCTTCGCGCGGCGGGTCGACCAGGAACTTGTCGAAATGGCCGAGCGCGCGCAAGTCGTCCGCGGTGACTTCGAACAGGTTGCGGCACGCAAACGACGTATGCCCGTCCACGCCATTGGCACGCGCATTTTCCAGCGCGCGGGCCGTCAGCGTATCGCTGCCTTCGATCCCCACCACTTCGCGCGCGAGACGCGCGAGCGGCAGCGTGAAGTTGCCGATGCCGCAAAACAGGTCGAGCACGCGGTCGCCCGGCTCCGGCGCGAGCAGGCGCAGCGCGCGGCCCACCAGCACGCGGTTGATCTGGTGATTGACCTGCGTGAAGTCCGTCGGCTTGAACGGCATGCGAATGCCGTACTCGGGCAGCGTGTAGTCCAGTGCCTTGTCGAGCGGATAGAACGGGAACACCGTGTCCGGGCCCTTCGGCTGCAGCCAGAACTGAACGTTGTGCTCGTCGGCGAACGCGCGCAGCAAGTCTTCGTCGGCGGCCGTGAGCGGCTCGAGAATGCGCAGCACGAGCGCCGTCACGCTCGAACCCACGGCGAGTTCGATCTGCGGCATGCGATCGCAAATCGACAGCGCGGCCACGAGATGGCGCAGCGGCACGAGCATCGCCGAGACGTTCGGGGGCAGCACTTCGCAGCTCGTCATGTCGGCGACATAGCTGCTCTTCTTCTCGTGGAAGCCAACCAGCACGCCGCCCTTCTTCGGCACGTTACGCACCGTGAGGCGCGCGCGATAGCGGTAGCCCCACGACGGCCCGTGAATCGGCCGGAACATCGTCTCCGAACGCACCTTCGAGATGTGCATGAGGTTGTCCTCGAGCACGCGCTGCTTGACGGCGATCTGCGCACGCACGTCGAGGTGCTGCATCGAGCAACCGCCGCAGGTGCCGAAGTACGCGCACTGCGGCTTCGTGCGAATCGCGCTCTCGCGCAGCACGTTCACCACTTGCGCCTGTTCGAACGTGGGCTTCTTGCGGTAGCTCAAGTAGGTCACGCGCTCGCCCGGCAGCGCGCCCTCGACGAAGATCACCTTGCCGGGCTCGCCCGTCTCGGTGACGGTGCGGCCAACGCCGCGCGCCTCCATATCGAGCGACTCGATCTCGAGAATGGGGGCATGAGCGACTGAGGCTTCGATGGCGGCGCGCTTTTCGGCGCGGCGCTCGCGCTTGCTGCGCTTTTTCGTGGGCGTGGACGGCATGGGCTCGGCCTGAGCAGGCTCGGCTTGAGGGTCGGGGGCAGCTTGAGACACCAGCGGATTCCTGACTGACGATGAGTGAATTGTGGGCGAAGGCGAGATTGTAGTCGAAGTCGGCGCCCGCGCTCCTTCGCTGCTGTTTTCGAACTTGTCCGATCGTGTTCGCTGCGCCCCGTCACTACGATGATTCCTGACGCGTGATAAGTCCGACTCACGCAAAGGAAATCGCCATCATGTCTGCCCTCGTCTTCCTGCAATCGATCGCACTTTTGCTTGTCACGCTCGGCGCCGCCACCGTCGCCGAACCGCTGGTTTCAAGGCGCACGAGCACGCACCGCCGGCTGCTGCTCGGCTTTGCCAGCCTCGCGGTCCCCATCGCTCTATTCGCGCTGCTCCTGTTCGGCCTGCGCATCCTGCTCGACTGATTCTGCTCGATCAGGCGCTTTCAGAATCGTCCCATAGATTGACGCCGGTTGCGGCGGCAAGGATATCCACCCCTTCACCAATGGAACCGAAGTGAGCAAGCTACCTCTTTGTGCGCTCGTCGCAACGACGCTCGTGGGCCTCACGGCGTGCGGGCCGACCATTCAGCCCGATCAACTCGTCGCCTCCATCCAGCCCGGCATGACGCAGAGCGAAGTCTACAAGCGTATGGGGCCGCCAGATCGCGGCTACCAGACTAACGGCTTCGACTGTTTCCAGTACGACCTCGGCAAATACGATCTCGGCAGTGCCCGCAACGTGCCGTTCTCCGTGTATTTCGACGGCGGCAACCGCGTGGCCGGCACGGCGCGCGCCGCGTGTCACGGTCGCCGGATTTAACGCCATTACGCTGCAGCGATGCCGCTACTGCCTTACACGCCCGAGCGCGCCAGCAAGCGGGGCGAAAGGCGTTTCGCAAACAACATTTGTCATACAACACGGCAGAAAAACCAGGCTAGGGTTAAACGTGTGCGGGAACCGCCGCCGCGCCAAGCGAGGAGCGTGCCGATGAAACTGGTCAGCTGGAATGTGCAGTGGGGGCGCGACGCTTCTGGCGTCGTCGATCTCGCGCGCACGGTGCGCGAGGCGCAGCGTCTCGCCGACTTCGACGTGCTATGCCTGCAGGAAATCACGCGTGGATTTCGGGCGCTGCCAGGTGGTCCTGGCGACGATCAGTTCGCCGAGCTCCGGGCTCTCCTGCCCGCCTATACGGTCATCGAGGCAATCGGCGCCGACTTGCCTGCACAGCTTGACGCGCAAGGCTCCCGTCAAGGCGTGGCGCCGATGCAGCGCCGCCAGTTCGGCAACGCGCTCGCCACGCGCTTGCCGGTCGCGCAGGTTTTTCGCCACGCCCTGCCGTGGCCCGCCGACTCCACCGCGCCCTCAATGCAACGCGTGGCGCTCGAAGCCGTGCTCGACGCGCCGGGCGGTGCCCTGCGCGTGCTGATCACCCATCTGGAGTTCTACTCGCTGCGCCAACGGCTCGCGCAAGTGGACGAGTTGCGGCGCCTGCAGCAAGAAGCCGCCGATCACGCGGCGCATCCCGCGCCCGCCGAAAACGACGTGGGCCCATTCGCCGGCACCGCGCGCCCCGTATCTGCGATCGTGTGCGGCGACTTCAACAGCGCATGGGGCAGCGAGGCCTACACACGCATGCTCGAACCGCTCGCGGGCACCCCTGCCTTCATCGACGCGTGGACCGCGCTCCACGCCGGCGCGACGCCACCGCCCACGGCCGGCATCTATGACACGAAGCAATGGTCGGACGGCCCGCTCACGTGCGACTTCGCCTTTGTCACGGAGGATTTGCGCCCACGCTTGCGAAGCTGCGAAATAGACGGCGCGACCCAGGCCTCCGATCATCAGCCGATCGTGCTCGAACTAAGCTAAGGGGTAGCCGGCCGGCCGCGCGCTCAGCCGGCGAACGCTTTGAGGTACTCGTCCCAATGCGGCGCGGTTTCCGCGGCGAGCGACTGCTTCACGAACTCGATCTCATCCGCATATTCGCGCTCTGTGAAACCGCCGCGCATCATCTGAAACCGGCAATAAAGCAGATACGTGTTGACCACGTCGGTTTCGCAGTAGTTGCGGATCTCCTCGATGCGGCCTTCCTGAAACGCGGTCCACACCTGGCTGCCGTCCATACCGAGCTTGCCCGGAAAACCGCAGAGTTTCGCGAGCGCGTCGAGCGGCGCGTTCGCCCGCGGCTGGTACATCGCGAGCAGGTCCATCAGGTCGGTGTGGCGCGTGTGGTAGCGGGCGATGTAGTTGTTCCACTTGAACTCGCGGTCCGCGTCGCCCATTTCCCAGTAGCGCACCGCGCGAATGCCGTGCACAAGCGCGCGATAGTGCAGCACCGGCAAGTCGAAGCCGCCGCCGTTCCACGAAACGAGCTGCGGCGAATACTTCTCGATCGTGCGGTAGAACGAATCGATCAGGCGCGCTTCGCCGTCTTCGGGCGTGCCGAGCGAGCGCACGCGAAAACCTTGCCCGTCGCGAAACACACACGAGATCGCGGCAACGCGCTGCAGATGATGCGGCAGAAAATCGCTGCCGGTTTTCTCGCGGCGCGCGGCGAAGGCGTGTTCGGCCACTTCGGTGTCGGTGAGCGTGGCGGGCAGATCTTCGAGACGGCGAATGCCGTCGACATCGGGAATCGTCTCGATGTCGAATACGAGAACAGGAACTGTCATTCAGATGGACTGCGAGGATTTAGAGAACGGCGTCCTTGCGCACGCCGTTCGAAGCGAAAAAGCGTTTGAGGCGCACCAGCGCTTCCTGCTGGATTTGCCGCACGCGCTCGCGAGTGAGGCCCATTTCATCGGCCAGCTCTTCGAGCGTGGCGGGCTCGATATGGTTCAGCCCGAAGCGCCGTTCGATGACGTGGCGATGCTTATCGGATAAACGCCCGAGCCACGCGCGTGTAAGCGTTTCCAGCTCGCGGTGCTGCACTTCGGCATCCGGCGACTGGCTCTGGTCGTCCGAAAGCAGGTCGAGCAGGCTGCTGGCCGGATCAAGGTCGAGCGGCGCGTCGAGCGAAGCCGTGTGTTCGTTGAGCGCGAGAATATCGGTGACCTCCTCGGTGGTCTTGCCCGTGAGATACGCGATGTCGTCGATGCTCGCGTCGCGCCGCTCGGAGGCCGAGTCGGCGTTGAGCGAATTCTTCTCCAGATGGCGCTTCGCGCGCAGCACCTGGTTGAGCTCGCGGATCACGTGCACCGGCAAACGCACGGTGCGCGCCTGGTTCATGATTGCGCGCTCGATGCTCTGGCGGATCCACCAGGTCGCGTAAGTCGAGAAACGGAAGCCGCGCGTGGGATCGAACTTCTCGATCGCGTGCATGAGGCCGAGGTTGCCCTCCTCGATCAAGTCGAGCAGCGGCACACCGCGATTGAGATAACCCTTGGCAATGCTGACGACGAGGCGCAGATTGCGCTCGATCATGACCTGACGCGCTTCGAATTCGCCGGCCTTGGCGAGGCGCGAGTAGCGCTGCTCCTCCTCGACAGTGAGGAGCGGCTTCACGCTGATCCGGTTCAGATAATGCTGGATGGTGTCGGCCGTGAGTTCGGCCTGGAGCATGGCACGGAAATCGTCGGCGTCGGGCGCGGCATCGGTAGTTTCGGCGCCCTCGCCCGAGCCGCCTTCGTCGGCCGGGGAATCGCGCTCTTCGCGTTCCTCGCGCTCCTCAAAATCGCGGCCGCCGTCGAGGTCGGGCGACGCGTCGTCGTCGCCCGCCTGCGCGCCGTCCTCCACCGAAACCTGGGCGGCTTGGCTGTCAGACTCGGATTGCTGCAGACGGCGCTTCGATTTCGGCATGGTCGGCTCGCTTTTATTGCGGCGGCAAGTACTTCAGTGGGTCGACGGGCTTACCCTGACGGCGTACTTCGAAATGCAGCATCACCCGGTCCGAGTCGGTATTGCCCATTTCGGCGATCTTCTGACCTTTGGTGACCGCATCCCCTTCTTTTACCATCAAAGTCCGGTTGTGTGCATACGCGGTCAAAAACGTCGCGTCATGCTTGATGATAATGAGATTGCCGTAACCGCGCAGCCCATTTCCGGCATAAACCACGCGGCCATCGCCAGCTGCCTTGACAGGATCGCCCGGCGCACCGCCGATATTGATGCCCTTGTTCTTCGTATCGTCGAAGCCGTTGAGCACCGGACCACGCACCGGCCACGCGAGCGCGATGTTGCCGCCCGGCGCCGCGGCCAGGTCACTTCCGCTTGCACCCGGCTGCGGCGGCACGGCAGCCGTTGGCGCCGATGCGTTCGCACCCGGGCCGTAGATCGGCGGCTGCGCAGGTGACCCCGCTGCCGGTGCGCCTGGCGCCGCACCCACGCCCGGAACCGGCGCAGTTACGACGCCCGGCGTGTACGCCGAAGGATTCGCACCCGGCGGCACGACGCGCAACAACTGATCCACTTCAATCTGGTTCGGATTGGTGAGATTGTTCCACGTCGCGATATCGCGATAATTCTGGCCGTTTTCGAGCGCAATCCTATAGAGAGTGTCGCCCGGCTTCACCCGGTAGTATCCCGGAGGCGGCGGCCCGAGCGGCACCGGAGGCTGCGTGGCCGTCGTGCCGAGCGGCGCGGTGCGATCCACCACAGGTGCCTGATCGAGTCGCGTGGCGCATGCGGCCAGAAGGCAGAGCGCGACGACCGCGGTGCCGCGCTGGGCGGCGATCAGCGTGGCTGCGGGCAGGTCGACATTCGGGCGGTTTCTTTTGATCGCGCGCAACATACTCATCGGATTCAGATCACTCCAGATTTTAAGGGGACAAAGAAAACGCGATCCAGGCGTGACTCCCGCCACTGCGCCGGCCCCGTGCGCTCGACGAGCGTGAGGACCTGCGTCGCTTCGCCGGCCGCACCCTGCGTGCCGGGCACCGCCACGGGCGCCACGAGCCGCCCGCCGATGGCGAGTTGCTCGAGCAGCGCCGGCGGCACGTCGAAGCCAGCGGCGGCGATCACGATCGCGTCGAACGGCGCCGCCGACGGCAAACCGAGCCGTCCGTCGCCGTAGTGCAAGCGGATATTCGGGATACGCAGCGGACGAAGATTCGTCTTCGCGCGCTCGTATAACGGCTTGATGCGTTCAATGGAATACACGTCGCGCGCAATCTGGCTCAGCACGGCGGCCTGGTAGCCGCAGCCGGTGCCGATTTCCAGCACGCGCTCCAGCACGCGGCCCGCGCCCGCGAGTTCGAGCATGCGCGCGACCACCGAAGGCTTCGAGATGGTCTGGTGATGACCGATCGGCAACGCCGCATCTTCGTAGGCCTGGGTCGCAAGACCCGGGTCGATGAACATGTGGCGCGGCACGGCCGCGAGCGCCTGGAGCACGCGCGCATCGGCAATGCCGTTTGCACGCAGGCGTTCGACCATGCGTTCGCGTACGCGTTCCGAAGTCAGCGCATGCGCGCCGTTGAGTGCAACGCCAGGCGCGCCCGTAACGGCGGTGGCAGGACGCGGCGCACTCGCACCACCCGGGATTGCAGCGCGGGGCGCTGCCGCGCTACCACCAGGAGGCGCTGGCTTGATCGAACTTGCCGGCTTTGCGCCCATTGGCTTCGCGTTGACCGGCTTCGCAGGCGGCGCCTTGAACGGCGTGCTTGCGATGGACTTCGCAACGGCCGGCGTGCCTGCCTTCGCGCCCGGCTTCGCGAGCGCGCCGACGCCCGGTTTCGAGGCGCTGCTGTTGCCCGCGAGCGGCGTGCGTGCGTCGCCCGGGCGCGTATCGCGCCTGCGCGGCTCGCGCACGAGATCCGCGAGCCCGAGCGGAAAACGCTTCGTGCGCTCGCCCGTCATGAAACGCTGCCGCCCTTGCGCGCCCAGTCGTGCGTCGCGGACAGCATCTGCGTATGTGTGAGATCGAGTTGCAGCGGCGTGATCGACACGTGGCCGTTCGACACCGCGTGGAAGTCCGTGCCCTCGCTCGCATCGCGCGCGCTGCCCGACGGCCCGATCCAGTAGATCGGCTCGCCGCGCGGGTTGGTCTCGCGGATGACGGGCTGCGAAGGATGACGCTTGCCGAGGCGCGTGACGCGCCAATCGCCGAGCTCTTCGTACGGCAGGTTCGGGATGTTGACGTTCAGCAGCGGATGACCCGGCAACGGGTTCGCGAGGTAATGCGCAACGATCTCGGCCGCAACACGCGCAGCGGAATCGAGATGCACCCAGTCTTTGTCGACGAGCGAAAACGCAATGGCCGGTATGCCGAACATGATGCCTTCGGTCGCCGCGGCCACCGTGCCCGAGTACAGCGTGTCCTCGCCCATGTTCTGACCGTTGTTGATGCCGGAGACCACGAGGTCGGGCTGCTGGTCGAGCATGCCCGTGAGCGCGATGTGCACCGAGTCGGTGGGCGTGCCGTTCACGTAAAAGAAGCCGGTGCTCGCAGAACGCAACACCGACAGCGGGCGCCACAGCGTAAGCGAGTTCGATGCGGCGCTGCAGTTCTGCTCGGGCGCCATGACCGTGACTTCGCCGAGCGGCTTGAGCGCTTCATAGAGCGCCGCAAGGCCGGGGGCGAGATAACCGTCGTCGTTGCTGAGTAGTATTCGCATCGAGCGATTGTAACCGAGGAAAGAAGGCACGCGAACGACAGCCCGGCCCTTGCGGCAGCGCGCGTTGGACCCTGCATTGGATGTCGATATCACTTGCCGATCCGGGACGCATTCGCGTTCGCAGTACGTCTTGAAAGACGCTTGTCACCGACACGAAATAAATCGCACGATCGTTCGCATCAAGGCAGATTGCCGTACACTCTCCTGCTGTAGCGAATCCATGACCGATGCAATTGAAAGCAACCGAACCGGATAAGACAGGAGACACGATGCGCGCAATCCGCTGCAACCAGTACGGGCCGCCCGACTCGCTCACGCTCGAAGACTCGCCCGACCTCGTGCCAGGTCCGGGCCAGGTGGTGATCGACGTGAAGGCCGCGGCCGTCAACTTCCCCGACGTGCTCATCATCGAGAACAAGTATCAGATGAAGCCGCCGCTGCCCTTCACGCCCGGCGCCGAACTCGCAGGCGTGGTGCGCGCCGCGGGCGAAGGCGTGAAGCTCGCACCGGGCACGCGCGTGGTGGCGTATGTGGGCACTGGCGCATTCGCCGAACAGGCGCTCGCGGACGCATCGGCGTGCGTGGCGCTGCCCGAGGGCGCCGACTTTGCGACGGCAGCCGCCTTCACGCTTGCGTATGGCACGTCGCACCACGCCGTGGTCGATCGCGCCGCGCTGCGCGCAGGCGAAACGATGCTCGTGCTCGGCGCGGCGGGCGGCGTGGGCCTCGCTGCGGTGGAGATCGGCAAGGTGCTTGGCGCGCGCGTGATCGCGGCGGCCTCGAGTGAGGAGAAGCTCGAAGTCTGCCGCCGCTTCGGTGCGGACGCTACCATCAACTACAGCACCGAGGACTTGCGCGAGCGCGTCAAGGCGCTCACTGACGGCAAAGGCCCCGACGTGATCTACGACCCGGTGGGCGGCGAGTATGCGGAGCCGGCGTTCCGCAGCATCGGCTGGCGCGGCCGCTATCTCGTGGTGGGCTTCGCGAATGGCGAGATTCCCAAGCTGCCGCTCAATCTCGCGCTGCTCAAGGGCGCGAGTCTCGTCGGCGTGTTCTGGGGCGATTTCGCGCGCCGCGAGCCACAGCACAATGCGGCAGCGTTCGCGCAAATGGTGGGTTGGATCGGCGAAGGCAAACTCAAGCCGTACGTCTCAAAGCGCTATAAGCTCGCTGACACAGCGCAGGCGCTCAAGGACATGGCTTCGCGCAAGGTGACGGGCAAGATCGTGATCGAGCCCTGAACGTTTCCTGCAACGCGGGAAGTCAATCGAAAACGGCTCGCGATGTGCGAGCCGTTTTGCATGATGCAAGCCGTCCTAGACAATTTGTTGCTCACGCAACCGTGCGATATGGTCTGCGTCGTAACCCAGCGTCTGCAGGACTTCATCGGTATGTTCGCCCAGCGCGGGCCCAAGCCAGCGCGTGTCGCCAGGCGTTGCCGAGAGCTTGGGCGTGACCGAGGGCAGCGCGATATCCACGCCCTCGCCGTCCTTCTCACCCGGCGCCTGCCAGCGGAACTGCTGGATCATCTGGCGCGCCGCGAACTGCGGATCGGCGAACATGTCGGCCACACTGTAGATGCGGCCCACGGGCACGTCGGCGGCGTTGAGCACGTCGAGTGCTTCGTTGATGGTACGTGTGGAAAGCCACGCCGCGATGGCGCCATCGATCTCCGCCGTGCGCGGCACGCGGCCGTCGTTGTGCGCGAGTTGCGGATCGTTGGCGAGGTCCGCGCGGTCGATCGCCATCATCAAGCGCTTGAAGATCGGATCGCTGTTACCGCCGATCACGATGCTGCCGTCCCGGCACGGATACGTATTCGACGGCACGATGCCCGGCAGCGACGCGCCGGTGCGTTCGCGCACCATGCCGTACACACCGTACTCGGGCACGACGCTCTCCATCATGTTGAACACGGCTTCATAGAGCGCGACGTCTACGATCTGGCCGCTGCCGCCGTTCATGTTGCGGTGATGGAGCGCCATCATCGCGCCGATCACGCCGTGCAGAGCCGCAATCGAGTCGCCGATCGAAATGCCGATGCGCGGCGGCGGCAAGTCGGGATAGCCGGTGATATGACGCAGACCACCCATCGATTCGGCGATCGCGCCGAAGCCCGGACGGTCGCGGTACGGGCCAGTCTGGCCGTAGCCGGAGAGCCGCACCATCACGAGACCGGGATTGTCCTTCGAGAGCACGTCGTAGCCGAGCCCGAGCTTTTCGAGGAGGCCGGGCCGGAAGTTCTCGATGACGATATCGGCTTCCTTCGCGAGGCGCCGCACGATCTCCTTGCCCTCTTCGGCTTTGAGATTCACCGTGACCGACTTCTTGTTGCGCGCCTGCACAGCCCACCAGAGCGACGTGCCACCCGCTTCCGGGTAGAGCTTGCGCCATTTGCGCAGCGGGTCGCCGCCCTTGGGATCTTCGATCTTGATGACCTCGGCGCCGAACTCGCCGAGAAAGCGCGCGGCGAAGGGGCCGGCGATCAGCGTGCCGAGTTCGAGGACTTTCACACCCGCAAGCGGTCCCGTGCCTTTGGCTGGGGATGCGTTCGATTGGGAATCGGGGGAAGCGGCGGCTGCGCTCATGGTGTCTCCTTTCGTTCTGTTCGGCGTGCGGCGCCAATGTTGAATACGCCGCGTGTCGAGGCATGGCGAGACGCTACATCGAGCGCCGGTCGAGCATGGCCCGTGCAATGGTGCCCGCGTCGACGTATTCGAGCTCGCCGCCCACCGGCACGCCGCGTGCGAGGCGCGTGACGGCAAGTCCACGCGCCTTGAGCGTCTGGCCGAGATAATGAGCCGTCGCCTCGCCCTCGTTCGTGAAATTGGTTGCGAGCACCACTTCCTTGACGACGCCATCCGAGGCGCGCTTCACAAGGCGGTCGAAATGGATCTCTTTCGGACCGATGCCATCGAGCGGACTCAGATGCCCCATCAACACAAAATACAGCCCGCGATACGTCATGGTCTGTTCGAGCATGATCTGGTCGGCGGGCGTTTCGACCACACACAAGAGCGTCGGGTCACGCTCTTCGTCCAGACACGTTTCGCAGACCTGAGCTTCGGTGAAGGTATTGCACTTCTCGCAATGCTTCAGATTCCCGGTCGCGAACAGGAGCGCGTTGCCGAGCTTTTCGGCGCCGTCGCGGTCGTGCTGCATCAGGTGATAAGCCATGCGTTGCGCCGACTTCGGGCCGACGCCGGGCAACACGCGCAGCGCCTCGACGAGAGCGGCGAGAGCGGAAGGTTGTTTCATGCGGATTCAGCGCGAGATGCGCGACGGGGTTTGAAGCGAATGTGGCTTCCTGCGACGACTTGCTGCTGCCTGGTGCTTTTGAAGCCTCGACGCCAGCGCCTGCACAGCCGTACCAGCTACGGCCGGGCACGCTAGACGCGCGGGCGCCGGTCCGCCGAAAGCAGACGCGGCGCTCGCAACGTTCCTTAGAACGGCATCTTGAAGCCCGGCGGCAGCGGCAGACCAGCGGTCATACCGCCCATCTTTTCCTGCGACGTGGCTTCGGCCTTGCGCACCGCGTCGTTGAACGCCGCGGCCACGAGGTCTTCGAGCATGTCCTTGTCGTCCGCGAGCAGGCTCGGATCGATCGACACGCGACGGACGTCGTTGCGGCAGGTCATCGTGACCTTGACGAGACCGGCGCCAGCCTGACCCTCGACTTCGATCTGGGCAAGCTGCTCCTGCATCTTCTTCATGTTTTCCTGCATCTGCTGGGCTTGCTTCATGAGCCCTGCGAGTTGGCCTTTCAACATAGTCACTGCTCCTTCTGGATCGTAGTCGTTCGAATCGATGCGCTCAAAAGCGCGCGACGCTTCCGGCGCCGCGCGGCGCAAATCAGTGGGCGGCCTGACTGCCGCCCGATGCGGCTTCCGGCGCGACCGGCCGGATCGAGCCCGGCACGATGCTCGCGCCGAAGTCGCGAATCAGTTG
Organism: Paraburkholderia hiiakae; assembly: GCF_904848665.1. GTDB lineage: Bacteria > Pseudomonadota > Gammaproteobacteria > Burkholderiales > Burkholderiaceae > Paraburkholderia > Paraburkholderia hiiakae. The sequence goes on along the minus strand of NZ_CAJHCQ010000007.1, from coordinate 264,316 downwards.
CTGCACGAAGGGATCGGCGCCGATTTCGCGCTCGGCTTCGCGTTGACGCTGGGCGCGCTCTGCTGCGTCGATCGCGGCCGCCGTACGGCGTGCAGGGCCGACTTCCACGCTCACGTCGACGGTCTTGCCAAGACGCTCGGCGAGCGCCGCCTTGAGCTTCGCGACCTGCGAGGCTTCGGCGTACTGCGGCACCGGCACGCTCAGTTTGAGGAGTGTGCCTTCGAGCGCCGTCAGTTCGCTGTTGAAGGCGAGCTGGTACGAGATGCCCTTGAGCGAAAGCGTAGCGGCAAGCGCGGGCCAGTCGCCCGTGAAGCCGATCGGATCGAGCGGGATGCCCGGCGGCAGCTTGCTCACATCGACCACGGCCGGCGACGGCGTCGGCACCGAAGCAGCGGCGCGCGGCGCGGACGGCTCGCTGTCGTAGGCAGGCACGAAACCATCGTCGGGAGGCGCAAAATACGCGTCGTCGGCGCCGAGCGGCACGTAGTCGTCGGGCGGGATATCGTCCCACGGAGGCGCACCCGAGGCGTCTTGCTGCGCGTTGGCGTTGCGCGCCGGTTGGCGCGTCTGCGCTTCCTGCGCGGCGGCGGCACGGCGCGCAGGATCGGGCGTCGGCACCTTCACTTCCATGCGCGGCGCAGCCTTCGGCGCGGGCGCCGGGGCGGCCGCGCCGGCAGCGACAGCAGGGCCGCGGCCCGTAGGAGCGCGTATGCCCTTGCTGCGCAGCACGTCGAGCGCAGCGCTGGCTCCGCCGCGCGCGGACGCCGCAGCGGCAGGTTCTTCACGCGCTTCGGCTTGCGGCTCGGGCGCAGTGGCCGCGCTTTGAACGGATTGCGTCTCCTCTGCGGGAGCGGCAGCAGCCGGCTCGACTGCGGCAGCCGCCGCCGCTTGCGGCGCCGTGCTCACGTTCAGCGCAGACTCGCCCTCGTCTTCCCACGGAGGCACGACGCGCGCTTCGGCCGCGGGCCTGGCGAGCGGCGCAGGTGCACTCGCTTGCGGCTCGACAACGGGCGTCTTTGCCGGAGCGGCTTCTACTGCCGGCGGCACCGGAGCTGCCGCCTTCGGCGCGACCGGCTGCGCAACGGCAGGCTCCGCGCTACGCGCCGACGCCGCGACCGCAGCCGACGCACGTGCGCCCGTGCCCGCCACAGCGGGTTTCGAAGCCGGCGCACTGCCCACGCTGCCCGCGCTCACAGAAGGCTCGAACGCGAGCATGCGCAGGAGCGTCATCGTGAAGCCCGCGTATTCGTCGGGCGCGAGGCCGAGCTCGCTGCGGCCGAGGGTCGCGATCTGATAGAAAAGCTGGACCTGTTCCGGGCTCAACACCTCGGCAAAACGGCGGATCTCGTCGGCTTCGGGCCACTCGTCGAGCACCGACGAAGGCGCGAATTGCGCCCAGCCGATGCGGTGGAACAGACTCGCAAGATCCTGCAGCGCCGTGGAGAACGAGAGGCTGCGCAGCGCCATTTCGTCGGCGATGGCGAGCACGTTCGCGCCGTCGCCAGCGACGAGCGCGTCGATCAGGCGAATGAGATAGCTTTGATCGAGCGCGCCGAGCATGCCGCGCACCGCTTCTTCGGTGACCTGGTTGGCCGAATAGGCGATGGCCTGGTCGGTGAGCGAAAGCGCGTCGCGCATCGAGCCGTCGGCCGCACGCGCGAGCAGGCGCAGCGCCTGCAGCTCGAACTCGACCTTCTCCTCACCGAGAATGTGCGTGAGATGCTCGACGATGTTGCCCGCCGGCATCTGCTTCAAATTGAACTGCAGGCAGCGCGACAGCACCGTAACCGGAATCTTCTGCGGATCGGTCGTCGCGAGGATGAACTTCACATGGGGAGGCGGCTCTTCCAGCGTCTTCAACATCGCATTGAAGGCGTGGTTCGTGAGCATGTGCACTTCGTCGATCATATAGACCTTGAAGCGCGCATCGACCGGCGCATAGACCGCACGCTCCAGCAGCGCCGCCATTTCGTCCACGCCGCGATTGCTCGCCGCATCCATCTCGACGTAATCGACAAAGCGCCCTTCGTCGATTTCGCGGCACGCACGGCACACGCCGCACGGCTTCGACGTCACGCCGGTCTCACAATTGAGCGCCTTGGCGAAGATACGCGACAGCGTCGTCTTGCCCACGCCGCGCGTGCCCGTGAAGAGATACGCGTGGTGCAGGCGGCCGCCGTCGAGTGCATGCGTGAGCGCGCGCACCACGTGCTCCTGTCCGACGAGCGAAGCGAAATCCTTCGGTCGCCACTTGCGTGCGAGAACTTGATAGGTCATGCGGAAATTGTATCAGCAACGCCCGCGCGTTCAGATGAATCGAAAGGCGGCCAATACTTACCCCGCAGCCGCCGCGCAATGGCGCTAGCGAGCGATTACGGACGACGAAAACAGCGGCGACGAAGGCTTGAAAACACGACGAACGAAGAACTGCGTCGCGCACTCAGTGGCGCGGCAGGCATGTCGTATCTGAGGAAGAACTGGAAGAAAAAAGAGGAAGGTGACGAGCCTGACCCTCGGCACTGGCGGAAAACGGCTGTGGCTGCTTCGTTCCCGACCTGACCAGGTTGACCGCCCCTCCATGCGAGGAGGCCCGTCACGTCGCATTCTAACATCGGTCGCGCAGCAATGCGACTGCTGCAGTGCGAAAAAACGCGCCGAGCCGCTCCGGACATACTTGCGCGCCATGGGGAGCCCCCACTTGCAACGGCCCGCACCGCCTCCAGATAGCGTGCAGGAGCACGAGGTGTCGCACGAAGAGGCCCCCGCGAAAATGTTCGCGCCGCTGCCCGAATGTCCCGCCGAATGTGGCCTGGGGGACGGAAACCCTGCTTGCGGCATGAGTACTATCACCGTCGGCAACGCATAGGGATTTAGGCTACACTGGCGTCGGCATTTGGCTGGGCCACGTGGTTTTCGTGCGAATGGCGTGTGATTCGGACGTGTGACTCGGGTTCGGTCTGGCCGCCTTGGCGGCCCCGGATGAATTTTCAGTTCTGGTGTATCGTGGCGAGCAATTTACTCTGCCTCGAATCGAAAGAGGTATTCATACAATGAGCGAACAAATCAAGCATATCAGCGACGCATCGTTCGAACAGGACGTCGTGAAATCCGACAAGCCCGTGCTGCTGGACTTCTGGGCCGAGTGGTGTGGTCCGTGCAAGATGATCGCGCCGATTCTCGATGAAGTCGCGAAGGATTATGGCGATCGCCTTCAGGTCGCGAAGATCAACGTCGACGAGCACCAGTCGACGCCGGTGAAGTTCGGCGTGCGCGGCATCCCCACGCTGATCCTTTTCAAGAACGGCGCCGTGGCGGCACAGAAGGTCGGCGCACTCTCGAAGTCGCAGCTGACCGCGTTCCTGGACAGCCACCTGTAACTTCCTCGCTGGCCGCCCCCCTGCCCGGGCGCATCGTCCGGCCAGCAAGGGATTGAGCCACGCAAAGGTGCGTGTTGTCATGCGACAACACGCACCATAAAAACACGTCGAAACTTGCTGTCGGTCTTCACTGACGGTTTTTGGCGTGTGCTATGCTAGAATTCATAAAGCGTCTACCGGCGCCCTTATAAAGCTTCAAGCAAAGTTTCGCGCAAAAGTCCTTGAGCGGTTCCGCTCGCTTCTGTTCCCCCATTCTTTTCGTCGCATCCTCCCCGACGGGTTCTCCGTATGCATCTTTCCGAGCTCAAGTCTCAGCACGTGTCTGAATTGATCGAGATGGCCAATGGCCTCGAGATCGAAAATGCGAACCGCCTGCGCAAGCAGGAACTCATGTTCGCGATTCTCAAAAAGCGCGCCAAGACGGGCGAAACGATCTTCGGTGACGGCACGCTCGAAGTGCTCCCGGACGGTTTCGGCTTCCTGCGCTCGCCGGAAACCTCGTATCTCGCCAGCACGGACGATATCTATATCAGCCCGTCGCAGATCCGCCGCTTCAATCTGCACACCGGCGACACGATCGAAGGTGAAGTGCGCACGCCGAAGGACGGCGAGCGGTACTTCGCGCTCGTGAAGGTCGACAAGGTCAACGGCCAGGCGCCGGAGGCCTCGAAGCACAAGATCATGTTCGAGAATCTCACGCCGCTGCACCCGAACAAGGTGCTGCTGCTCGAGCGTGAGATGCGTGGCGAAGAAAACGTCACGGGCCGCATCATCGATATGATCGCGCCCATCGGCAAGGGTCAGCGCGGCCTGCTGGTCGCCTCGCCCAAGTCCGGCAAGACCGTGATGCTCCAGCACATCGCGCACGCCATCAAGCAGAACCACCCCGACGTAGTCCTGTTCGTGCTGCTGATCGACGAGCGTCCGGAAGAAGTGACCGAAATGCAGCGCTCGGTGGCGGGCGAAGTGATCGCCTCGACCTTCGACGAACCGGCTGCGCGTCACGTGCAGGTCGCCGAAATGGTGATCGAAAAGGCTAAGCGCCTCGTCGAAATGAAGCACGACGTCGTGATTCTGCTCGACTCGATCACGCGTCTCGCCCGCGCCTACAACACCGTTGTGCCCGCATCGGGCAAGGTGCTCACGGGTGGTGTGGACGCCAACGCGCTCCAGCGCCCGAAGCGCTTCTTCGGCGCCGCGCGCAATATCGAAGAAGGCGGCTCGCTCACCATCATCGGCACGGCGCTGATCGAAACCGGCAGCCGCATGGACGACGTGATCTACGAAGAGTTCAAGGGCACCGGCAACATGGAAGTGCACCTCGAGCGCCGCCTCGCGGAAAAGCGCGTCTATCCATCGATCAACCTGAACAAGTCGGGCACGCGTCGCGAAGAGCTGTTGATCAAGCCGGACATCCTCCAGAAGATCTGGGTGCTGCGCAAGTTCATCCACGACATGGACGAAGTCGAGGCCATGGAATTCCTGCTCGACAAGATCCGTCAGACGAAGAACAACTCCGAGTTCTTCGACATGATGCGCCGCGGCGGTTAAGGCCCTCGCCCGCTTGATTCATCGCAAAACGCCCGCGAATTCGCGGGCGTTTTTCTTTTCCGGCAGCACATCGTTTCACGTCACAACCTGTACGTGAACGTTCACGTTAAACTATAATGCGCGGCATGCCTTGATCGCCCCACGGCGAATAAAGAGTTCCCCATGCCCAAGGATTCCCCTGCGCTGCTCACGGTGCGCGACGCCGCCGAGCGGCTCAATGTCACGCCGCGCACGCTCAAATATTACGAAGAGCGTGGGCTCGTCAGCCCCTCGCGCAGCGAAGGCCGCTATCGGCTCTACGACGAGCACGACCTCGAACAGTTCTCGCGCATCCTGCGCCTGCGCGCGCTCGGTTTTTCGCTGCACGGCATCACCGAAATGCTCAAGCGGCCGCTCGAACAGGCCGGCGAAGGCCGCCGGCGCTATTCGCAAGAGTCGCTCCAGCAGATCGCCGACGCGCTTGCGCAGCAGATCGATACGCTGGACACGCGCATTGCGGCCGTGCGCCGCGAGTTGAAAGAGGCGCAGACGGTGCGCGCGGAGCTTGCCGACGACCTCGACTACCTGCAGCGGCGCCTGGCAGGCGAGCCGTCCGATCAACTGATCGAGCAGCGCCTCGCCGCCACTCGACGCCGCAAGGCGGCCGCGAGCGTCAAGGACGGCAACGCGGCAGAGCGTTCGGGCAAAGCGCGCGGCGACAACGAATCGGCATGAGCACGGCCCAGCCCCGCGAGCCGATCTTCAGCGCGGCGCGCCTGCGCGGCGACTTTTTCCCGTGGGTGCTCGCCCTCGCGACCGGCCTCGACTACTACGACAACGCGATCTTCTCGTTCTTCACGAGTCATATCGCAGGCGGCATCAACGCTTCGCCGGATGAGCTCGTCTGGTCGTCGAGCGCCTACGCCGTGTGCGCCGTTCTGGGCATCCTGCAGCAGCAATGGTGGGTGGAGCGCATGGGTTACCGGCGCTACGTGGCTAGCTGCCTGCTGCTCTATTCCGCCGGCGCGATCGCGGCGGCGCTGTGCGAATCGTCGATCGAACTCGCCTTCGCGCGTGGATTTCAGGGCTATTTCATCGGCCCGATGATGGGCACCTGCCGCATCCTCATCCAGATCAGCTTCACGCCGCAGCAACGCCCGGTCGCGACGCGCGCGTTCCTCATTCTTATCGTGCTCTCCAGCGCGCTCGCGCCGCTCGTGGGCGGCCAACTCGTCGCGCATTTCGACTGGCGCGCCCTGTTCGCCTTTTCCGCGCCCGCAGGCGTGCTCTATGCCGCGCTAGCCCTGCTCGCGCTGCCCGATACGGGTCACTTACTGCCCGAGGAACGCGGCGAAGCTCACTTCTGGCCGTATATCATCTTCGCGTTTGCGCAGGGCGCGCTGCAAATCGCGATGCAGCAGGTGCGCTTCGAACTCTTCAGCGCGTCGCCGGAAATCATCCTGCTCACGCTGGTCGGCATCACCGCGCTCGCCTGGTTCGGCTGGCACCAGTGGCATCATCCAAAGCCGCTCATGCGCCTGCACGCGCTGCGCGAGAAACCGTTCCAGGTGGGCCTGCTGCTCTACATGGCCTATTACTACCTGAGCACGGCGCTCAGCTACCTCGTCTCGCGGCTGCTCGAAGGCGGATTCAACTACCCCGTCGAAAATGCCGGCCGCCTAACCGGCGTCACGTCGCTTATCTCGGCCGGCGCGCTTTTTTTCTACTTCCGGTACGCGAAGCTCATCACGCACAAGAAGTGGATCATCGTGCCCGGCTTCGTGCTCTCGGCGTTCATCTCGCTCTGGATGACGCGACTCACGCCGCAAGCAAGCGATGCCTGGCTCATCCCGCCGCTGCTGCTGCGCGGGCTCCTGCTGCTCTTCATCGTGCTGCCCGTCGCGAACCTCACGTTCCGCATCTTCGCGATCGAAGAATTCACGCACGGTTACCGCTTGAAAAACATCGTCCGACAGTTGACGATATCGTTCGCGACCGCCACGGTTATCATCGTCGAGCAGCACCGGCTCGCGCTGCACCAGGCGCGGCTCGCCGAATTCGTGAATCCGTTCAACCCGGCATTTCAGAGCACCTATGCCACGCTAACGCATTCGTTCGAACTCATGGGCCGGTCCGCGAGCGAAGCGCACGGACTCGCGCTCGCACAGGTGAGCCGCATGGTCGCGCAGCAGGCGAGCTTTCTGAGTTCGCTCGACGGGTTTTACTTCCTGATCGGCGTGGCGGTGTGCGGCGCAATCTTCGCCGCGTGGCAAAAGCAAATCGACTGAACGACATTCAGACGCACGGGAAGACACACCCAGCGATGCTCTCGAAACTCTCTCACTGGTTCGGCGCGCGCCGCCGCGAAAAAGCGCTGCGCACCTACGCGATCGACGACGCGCTTTGGCAGGCTACGCTCGCCGGCCTGCCGTTCCTCAAGCACCTCGACGCCGCCGACCTCGTACGCCTGCGCGAGATGACGAGCCTTTTCATCGCGCAAAAGGAGTTCTCGACAGCACACGACCTCGAACTGACCGACGCGATGACGGTGGCGATCGCCGCGCAAGCGTCGCTGCCTGTGCTCAATCTTTCACTCGACCTCTACAAGGGCTGGGTGGGCGTCGTCGTCTATCCGGGCGAATTCGTGATCCGCAAAACCGTCGAGGACGATGATGGCGTGGTCCACGAGGTCGAACACGACGCGAGCGGCGAAGCCTGGGAAGGCGGCCCCGTGATCCTCTCTTGGGAAGACGCGCAGATGACCGATGGCAGCGACGCGTACAACGTCGTGATCCACGAGTTCGCACACAAGATCGATATGCTCAACGGGGAGGCCGACGGTCATCCGCCCCTCTTTCGGCGCTGGCATGCGCCGCTCGACGCGCAAGCGTGGGCCGACGTGTTCGACAACGCCTACGACCAGTTCTGCGACAAGGTGGACGCCGTGCCGGAGCGCCGCTGGGCGCGCTTCGAGCGCGATTCGTTGATCGATCCCTATGCTGCCGACCATCCGTCGGAGTTCTTTGCGGTGTGCAGCGAGGCCCTTTTCGCCAAGCCGAAGGCGTTCGAGGCGGAATATCCCGAGCTTTACCGGCTGCTTGCGCGCTACTACCGCCAGGACCCGGCACGCGTGGGCGCACTGGCCGCCCCGCCGGCCTGAAACCTGTTGCGCTGGGTCCTCAAAAATTCGCCAACCGGCTGATTATCTGGCATAATCGCTGTTTTTCGACCCTTGGGTAAGTGGCTCGCGCGGGCAAAGTCGGCAACATGGTGTTGCAGGCACGCGGGTTGGCTACCGCCAGATTTAAGGAATAACCATGAAAGAAGGCATTCACCCGAATTACCGCGAAGTCCTGTTCATCGACGTTTCGAACGACTTCAGGTTCGTGACCCGCTCGACCATCCAGACGCGCGAAACCGCCGAATTCAACGGCAAGACCTACCCGCTCGCGAAGATCGAAGTGTCGTCGGAATCGCATCCGTTCTACACGGGCACGCAAAAGATCATGGACACGGCAGGCCGTGTCGAGAAGTTCAACAAGAAGTTCGGCGCACGCGCCACGGGCAAGGCCGGCAAGTAAGCACCTCGCCGCACCGGCTTCTCGCCGGTCCCGCATTGAACGTGCACAAAAAGGGCAGCATACGCTGCCCTTTTTTGTTGCCTGCGCCACCGTTGCGCTGTCCCGGCAGCCAGGCGTGTGCGACTTACTGCCCCTTATCAGATGTTTCCGTGGATTAACACGCGGCTAACGCCGTGACGCGCCGTCGCCGGCCCGGCTAGAATGCCGGATTGCTCCGTGGCGCCCTGCCGGGTGTACCATCTGCCGCCGCGGATGCCCGCTTGCCCCCGCGTGTAAGCCACCCGCTCGAGCACGCCCGGTTTATCCGTCTCCCTTCGTACTGCATGAAGCCAGCCATTCGACTGACCGCCTCCGCCACCAGCGCCCTGCCGCGCTGGCTGCTGCTGACCATCTGTATTGTCTTTGCGGCGTTCGGCCTCTTTGGCCGCGACCCGTGGAAGAACGAGGATGCGGCGGGCTTCGGCGTGATGTGGACGATGGCGGGCGGCACCTCACACGACTGGCTGCTGCCGAATCTCGTCGGCAAGTACGTGACCGAGAACGGTCCGCTCGGCTACTGGCTGGGCGCCGCCTGCATTCGTCTGTTCGCACCATGGGTCGACGCCAGCAACGCCTCGCGCATCGCCACGGGCGTGCTGTTCTGTCTCGCGTGCGCGTTCGTCTGGTACAGCGCGTATCTGCTGGGCCGGCGCCCCGAAGTGCAGCCGTTCAAGTACGCGTTCGGCGGCGAGCCCGAGCCGCGCGACTATGGTCGCACCCTCGGTGACGGCGCCTTGCTCGTTCTGCTGGGATGCTTCGGGCTCGCGGAGCGCGGTCACGAAACCACGCCGCAGCTCATGCAGTTCGTGGGCATCGCCATGGTCGTGTACGGCATCGTGCGCGCCATCGACAAGCCGGTTCAGGGCGCCCTTTGGTGGGGCCTCGCGCTCGGCATCGTGATGCTATCGAGCGGCCCCGTGCTCGTGGGCGCGCTCCTCATCGGCACCTTGGCCATGCTCGGCATCGCCCCGGAAACACGCTCGCGTTGGCTCCTCGTGGCCGGTCTGCCCGTCGCGCTCGTGGTGTCGGCCTCGTGGCCGCTGCTGGCGCTGCACCTTTACCCCGACGACGCCGTCTGGTTCCTCAACCAGTGGGCGCACACCAACGTCAACGCCTTCGCGGGGCCGCCGGGCTACGTGCTGCGCTACGCCGCCAAGAACCTGCCGCTCTTCACCTGGCCCGCGTGGCCGCTCGCGATCTGGGCCTTCGTGAGCTGGGCCGGACTGCGCCGCAAGCCGCACATCGCGATTCCGCTGTCGGTGATTGTGCCGCTGCTCATCCTCGTGATCGTGCAGAGCCACGAATCGAACCGGCTCTTCATGCTCGTGCTGCCCGCGCTTTCGGTGCTCGCGACCTTCGCGCTGCCCACACTCAAGCGCGGCGCGATCAACGCGATCGACTGGTTCGCCGTGCTGAGCTTCACGATTCTCGGCACCTTCGTGTGGCTCGTGTGGCTCGCGGGCATGACGGGCTTCCCCGCACCGCTCGCGCGCAATCTCGCGCGTCTCGCGCCCGGCTTCGTGCCGCAGTTCAAGATTCTTTCGTTCGTGTGCGCGGTGGCCGTCACCGTGTGCTGGATGGCGCTCGTGCAGTGGCGCGTGGCGCGTCATCCGAAGGTGCTGTGGCGCAGCGTCGTGCTCTCGAGCGGCGGCACCACGCTCATGTGGGTGCTGCTCATGACGCTCTGGCTGCCAGTCGTCAACTACAGCCGGACCTACAAGGACGTCGCCGAGCAGATCGCCGCGCACCTGCCCGCCGACTATCAGTGCATCTCGCCCGTGCGCCTCGGCGACGCGCAGATCGCCACCTTCGCGTACTTCGGCAAGATGCACTTCGCGTTCAACGAGGACTGCGACGTGATCCTGCGCCAGGACACACAGGACTACGGCGAGCCGAGTTCGATGCCGGACTACGTGTGGAAGCTCGTGTGGGAAGGCCGCCGCGCCGCCGACCGCGACGAGCGCTTCCGCCTGTACGTGCGCGTCGACCGTCCGACGCCGCCGCTCAAGAAGCATGTCTGGCGCAAGCGTCCGGACTGAGGCCGCAGTGACGACGACTTTCGTCGGCGACGTCCGGCGCATCGCCGCGCTGGCGTGGCCGGTGCTGATCGGCCAGCTCGCGATCATCGCGTTCGGCGTGATCGACACCGCGATGGTCGGCCGCTACTCGGCGCTCGACCTCGCAGCGCTCGGTCTGGGGTCGTCGATCTACATCTCGGTCTACATCGCCCTCACCGGCATTCTCAGCGCGCTGCAGCCCGTTGCGGCGCAGCTCTACGGCGCGCGCAAGGACACGGAGATCGGCGTCGAGGTGCGCCAGGCGTTCTGGCTTGCGCTCGTGCTGATGGTGATCGGCTTCGCGATTCTCTACTTTCCCGGCCCGCTGCTCGACCTCGCGCGCGCGCCCGAGGCGCTGCGCGAGCGTACCGTCGGCTATCTGCGGCTGCTTTCGTTCGGGCTGCCGGCGGCGCTGGCCTTTCGCATCTATAGCTCACTCGCCAATGCCGTGGGGCGGCCGCGCCTCGTCATGTTCCTGCAAGTCGGCGCGCTCATGCTGAAGGTGCCGCTCAACACATGGCTCATCTTCGGCGGCCTGGGCGTGCCCGCGCTCGGCGGCCCGGGCTGCGCGCTCGCGAGCACCTCGATCAACTGGGCGCTCGCGTTGTGCGCGGCCGTCGCGTTCACGCGCGTCGACGTATTCGCGCCGTTCGAAATCTTCAAGCACTTCTGCTGGCCCGAGTGGAAGCGCCAGGCCGAACTGCTCAAGCTCGGCATTCCGATGGGGCTTTCGTACCTCATCGAAGTGACGTCATACACGTTCATGGCGATCTTCATCGCGCGCATGGGCACGACCACGCTCGCCGGACATCAGATCGCCGGCAACATCGGCGCGGTGCTCTATATGACGCCGCTTTCCATCGGCGTGGCGACCTCGACGCTCGTCGCCCAGGCGCTGGGCGGCAATCGCCCGGCCGAGGCGCGTACGCTCGCGCGGCACGGCGTGGCGACAGCCGTGGCGATTGCCTGCTGCTATGGCGCGATCGTGTTCGTGCTGCGCCCGCTCATCATCGGCGGCTACACACCGGACCCCGCCGTGGCGATCGCGGCCATGCCGCTCGTCGCCATCGTCACCTGCTATCACGTGTTCGACGCACTGCAGATCACAACCGCCTTCGCTTTGCGCGCCTACAAGGTCGCGGTTGTGCCGACCATCATCTATGCGGTCGCGCTCTGGGGCGTGGGGCTTGGCGGCGGCTACGCGCTGGGCTTCGACGTGACCGGCACGATGCCCGCCTGGGCAACGGGCGCTCGTGGGTTTTGGCTCGCCAACATGGCTAGCCTGTTGATTGCGGGTGCCGGACTGCTGTTTTATCTCTCGAGGGTGAGCACGCGATTTTTGCGTGGGGGCGCGTAGCCTGTCGCCGCGAGATGCGCTTGGCGGTTAGTTGCAAACACAGATCACCCCGACTCGGCCTGCCGCGCCGCCTCCACTGTCTGCGCCGCGTGATAGGAGGAACGGACAAGCGGCCCGGCCACGACCTCGCTAAACCCCATCGCGAGACCCGCCGCGCGCAACCCGGCAAATTCGTCGGGATGCACATAGCGCTTCACCGGCAAATGAAACTTCGACGGGGCGAGATACTGCCCGATCGTCAGCACTTCTACGCGATGCTCGCGCAAGTCGCGCATTGTCGCGAGCAACTCATCGTCGGTTTCGCCCAGCCCCACCATCAGCCCCGACTTCGTGACGAGCGCAGCGTTCGCCGTTTTGGCGCTCGCCAGCAGTTCGAGCGAGCCGCGATAGTCCGCACCCGGCCGCGCCGCGCGATAAAGCGAGGGCACGGTCTCGATGTTGTGATTGAACACGTCGGGCCACGCGAGCGAAAGCGCGTCGAGCGCGCGCCCAATTCGGCCACGAAAATCGGGCGTCAGCACCTCGACGCCGATCCCCGGCACACGCTCGCGCACCTGTGCGATACAGCGCGCGAAGTGCGCCGCGCCGCCGTCGCGCAAGTCGTCGCGATCGACCGATGTGATCACGACGTGACGCAAGCCCAGCGCCGCGACCGCCGCCGCGAGATGCGCGGGCTCTTCGTCGTCGAGCGGCACGGGCCGCCCGTGTGCGACGTCGCAGAACGGGCAGCGCCGCGTGCAAAGGCCGCCCATGATCATGAAAGTCGCGGTGCGCTGCGCAAAGCATTCGCCGATGTTCGGGCACATCGCTTCTTCGCATACCGAATGAAGCCGGTGTTCGCGCAATACGGCTGCCACGCCCGCCACGGTCTCGCTCATGAGCGGCCGTGCGCGCAGCCAGGGCGGCTTCGGCAAGACCGCGTCGCGGCCGGAAGGCGGCACGATCTTCACCGGAATCCGCGCAAGCTTCTCGCGACTGCGTAGCCCCTCCTGACCAAGCGCCGTGCTCGACACAGCGGACGTCCGGGACGTGGCGGCCTCCATGCTCAGGCTCCTTCGTCGAAAAAGGCTTTGAGCAGGCGATTGACCTCCTGCGCGGCCTCCATCTGCACCATGTGCCCCTTACCCGCGATCACCTCCACGCGCACCTGCGGCGGCAATCCCTGCGCATGGCGCGCCGGAATGATCTGGTCGGTCTCGCCCCAGATCACGAGCGCGCGCGGCGCGAGCGAGCCGACACGCTCGCGGAACACGCGCCGCTGCGCGCCGCCCTCGAACGCCTGCCCGGCGATCTTGCCGAGCGCGGCCTGCACGCCTTCGAGCCGCTTGTACTTCACGAGGTCTTCGACGAGCTGACGCGTGACCAATGCGGGATCGGCGAACAGCTTCATCACATGCGGCTTGAGCGCATTGCGGTTCGCCGCCGCGACGAAGCCCTCGATATACGCGCTATCGATCTCGCTACCCAAGCCCGCACTCGAAATCAGCGAAAGTGAGGCCACGCGCCCGGGCGCCTGCTCGGCCACCGCCATCGCCACCGCACCGCCCAACGAGTGCCCGACGAGATGCGCCCGGTCGATCTTCTGCGCGTCGAGGAATGCGATCACGCTCTGCGCGAGCTCGTCGAGGCTGCCGCTCTCGAGCGCCTTACCCGACTCGCCGTGCCCCGGCAGATCGAGCGCCCAGACCGTGCGCTCTGCCGCAAGATCCGTGTGGTTGAAGAGCCAGTTGTTGAGATCGCCGCCAAAGCCGTGGATCAGCACGACAGGCATGCCCTCGCCTTCGCCCTGCTTCAGGTAGCGCACGGTCCTGCCGCCGATTTGCGACTTTTCCGGCTGCGGCCCCGAATCGGCGTCGCCCGCCTTCGCGGGCACGAAGTCGCGCTGAAACTCGGCCACGGCGGCGTCGATATCCGCGTCGGCAGCCTCTGCATCGGCTACCACGCCCAGCAGCGCGCCCACGGGCAGCGTGTCGCCCTCCTGCGCGATCTGCCGCCGCAACACGCCCTCGAACGCGCACTCCACGCCCGACGCGATCTTGTCGGACTCCACGTCGAGCAATTCATCGCCCTTGGTGACCTTGTCGCCGAGCGATTTGAGCCAGCCGTTCACCTGGCCCTGCTCCATCGACAGGCCCCATTTGGGCATCGTGATCATGTGAATCGGCATGACTTCAGCTCCTTGCTGCGCGCGCGGCTTCGGCGATCTTGTCCGCCGAGGGGATGTAGAGGTCTTCCAGCGACGCCGCGAACGGCACCGGCGTATGCGGTGCGGTCACCATGCCGACCGGGGCCTTCAGATCCTTGAACGCTTTCTGACCGACGAGCGCGGCAATGTCGGTTGCGATCGAGCAGCGCGGGTTCGCTTCGTCCACGACCACGACGCGGCCCGTACGGCGCGCGCTTTCGAGTATCGTTTCTTCGTCGAGCGGCGACGTAGTGCGCAGGTCGATCACATCCGCCTCGATGCCGTCTTTCGCGAGCTTCTGCGCGGCGTCGAGCGCGTAGTGCACCATCCGCCCATACGTGACGATCGTGATGTCGTCACCATCGCGCACGATGTTCGCCTCGCCGAACGGAATCGAATAGGATTCCTCCGGAACGTCGCCTTCCATGGTGTAGAGCAGTTTGTGTTCGCAGAAAATCACGGGATCGTTGTCCCGAATCGCTTCGATCATGAGGCCCTTGGCGTCATAAGGCGTCGCCGGGCACACGACCTTCAGCCCCGGAATATGCGTGAAGAGCGAGGTGAGCATCTGCGAGTGCTGCGCAGCCGCCCGCAAGCCCGCGCCATACATGGTGCGGATCACGACCGGCGTGACCGCCTTGCCGCCGAACATGTAGCGGAACTTCGCGGCCTGGTTGAAGATCTGGTCGAAGCACACGCCCATGAAGTCGATGAACATCAGCTCCGCTACCGGCCGCATGCCGCACGCCGCCGCGCCCACGGCCGTACCGATGAAGCCGCCTTCCGAGAGCGGTGTATCGAGCACGCGCCCCGGGAACTTGCCGTAAAGGCCCTTCGTCACGCCGAGCACGCCGCCCCACGCGTCCTGCTCGCCGGGCGCCCCCGCGCCGCCGGCATTGTCCTCGCCCATGACGATCACGCTCTCGTCGCGGCCCATTTCCTGGGCCAGCGCTTCGTTGATGGCCTGCGAATAGGTGATTTTCCGTGCCATTTTCGTCTCCTTGATCTGGAATCCTGATGACCTGAGAGCACAGCGCTCAGGGATACGACACGTACACGTCGGTGAGCAGCGCCTCGGCAGGCGGCAACGGCGCGGCCTTGGCCTGCGCGACCGCATCGTCGATCAGCTGCTTCACTTCGGCGTCCACCTTGCGCAGATCGTCGCTGCTCGCGAGTTCGGCGCGCACGACGCGCTCCTCGAAGCGCTTGAGACAGTCCTTTTCTTCGCGCAGCTTCTGCACTTCGCCAGGCGCGCGATAGGTTTGCGCGTCGCCTTCGAAATGGCCGAAATAGCGCGAGAGTTTCATCTCCACGAGCGTCGGGCCGCCGCCGTTGCGCGCTCGCGCAATGGCTTCGCCCAATGCCTCGTACACGGCGAAAAAGTCGAAACCGTCGACGATCACGCCCGGCATGCCGAAGCCGTTCGCGCGGTCGGCGATATTGTCGGCCGCGACCGACCACGTGGATGAAGTCGCCTCGGCATAGCCGTTGTTTTCGGCGACGAAGATCACCGGCAGGCGCCACACGGAGGCGAGATTCATCGACTCGAAGATCACCCCCTGGTTCGACGCGCCATCGCCAAAGAAGCACACGCCCACGCCGCCCGTCTTCTTTTGCTTCGCGGCGAGCGCCGCGCCGCACGTGAGCGGACCACCCGCGCCCACGATGCCGTTCGCGCCCAGCATGCCCCTCGACAGATCGGCGATATGCATCGAGCCGCCCTTGCCGCGACACGAGCCCGTGTCCCGACCATAGATCTCGGCCATCATCTCGCGCACATCCACGCCCTTGGCGATGCAGTGGCCGTGGCCTCGGTGCGTGGTGGCGACATAATCGGTATCGCTCAAGTGGCTCATCGTGCCGACGGCGGATGCCTCCTCGCCCGCGTACAGGTGCACGAAGCCCGGAATCTCGCCGGTCGCGAACTCGACGTGCAGCCGTTCCTCGAACTCGCGGATCGTGCGCATCGAGCGATACGCGGTGAGCAACTGCTCCTTGTTCAACTGAAGTGACATGGTTGTCTCCTGGGTGTACGACGCTGTACCGCTCTGGATTTGCCTGCTGCGGGAAATACCACTGCTCCTAGTGGAAAGTGAAACCGCCGTCGACGTTCACCGCCTGGCCCGTGACGTTGTCCATGGTCGCGAAGAACAGGGCGAGCCGCCCCATGTCTTCCGGCGTTTGCGCGCGGCCCTGCGGGATCAGCGTGAGCTGATGACGCTGCCAGGACTCTTCGACGCTCTCGCCTTGCGTTTTCCATTCGTCGGAGAGCCGGTCCCACATATACGTCCGCACGATGCCGGGGCAAATCGCATTCACGGTGATGCCTTCGCGCGCGACCTCCTTGGCGAGCGCGTTGGTGAAGCCGACCACTGCGAATTTCGATGCGCTGTAGTGCGCGAGATTCGGAAAACCCTCCTTACCTGCGATCGAGGCGACATTGATGATCCGCCCGCGCTTTTGGGTATGGAAATGCGGCAACGCCGCTTTGCAGCCGAGAAACACGCCCTTTGCATTGACGCCCATGACGAAGTCCCAGTCCCGTTCCGTTAATTCGGATACCGGACTAATGGATATCACGCCAGCGCAGTTCACGAGAATATCGAGGCCACCGAGTTCGGAGATCGACTGCGATACCATCCCTTCGAGCTGGGCCGCCTGGGTGACGTCGACCTTGGCAAATGCCGCACGTCTGCCGAGCGCGCGTATCTCATCGGTCGTCGCCGCAAGCGGTTCTTCGAGCAGATCCGCGAGCAGCACGTCCGCGCCGGCCTGCGCGAGCGTGAGCGCAATGCCGCGACCGATGCCGCGCGCGCCGCCGGTCACGATCGCGACCTGGCCTTTCAAGGGTGTGTCCATGCCGATGTCTCCTTCTTTCGGTTACGAGTGGAAGATGCAAGCCCCGTCGCTACACGCGCGCGGCGGCCTCACGCAACAACTGATGCGACGCCGCGTAACGCAGCGTTCGCGCGACATCGACGGTCAGCGGACCGTGCCAGTCGAGCGTCACTTCATAGCGGTCGCCGCGCGCCGGTTCGATTTCGCGCTCGCCGTCGAACGCGAGCGTGCCGTGGCCCGCTTCGAGCGGCAGTGCCACGCCCACTTCGAGACGCTGGCAGGTGCGCATCGTCAGGCGCTCGACGCGGCCCGGCGCGATCGGCGCGAGCAACGGCACACCCGCACCGCTGCCCGCAGGTGCGCCTGGCTGAGCGAAAGACATATGCAGACCGTGCGCCGCATCGCGCCCGACCGGCGCCCATGCCCCACCAATCGACGAGAGGCCGATGCCGTCGGGCGGCGCAAAGGTGAGAAAAAGTGATTCGATATCCGAACTTTCTGAAATCGCGCGCGCGCCGATGAATTGCTGACGCGCCACGCAAATGTCGACGAGCGCGATTTCCTCACGCCCGCGCGATGGCCCTTCCACGCAGCGCGCGACGAGCCGCTTGTTGCGCGAGAGCGCCGACTCCGCGGGCACCGCGCCGGTCGCAACAAGCGCGCCTGCGAGGCCCGCGACGGTGGCCTCGCGCAATTCGGGAAAGGCGTTGTTGGTGCCGGTGGACAGCGCGAGCAGCGGCGTCGCGCCGCAATGCGCGGCGACGGCGCGATGGGTGCCGTCGCCGCCCAGCACCGCGATCAGCGCGACTTCCTCACGCACCATGTGATCGACGCCGGCGTGCGTATCGGCAACGCTTTCGCTCACTGGCAAATCGACGAACAAGACCTCGGGCCAGGGCTCGTGCGCGGCAATGGCCGCGTGCGTCTCGATCGCGCGCAGCAACAGCGCGGCCACGCCCGTGTTGTCGCGCAGCGTGAGCACCCGTGCGACGCCGAGCGCGCCCAGGCCCGCGAGCAGGCGCACGACCATATTCGCCTTCTCGGCCGTGGGAAAGACAGAGGCATGCGAAGTGAGACGGCGGATGTCGCGGCCCGATGCGGGGTTCGCGATCACGCCTACGGTCACGGGCGTCGTCACGGGTCTTGTCTCCTGATGGCGTCGCACTGTGAACTGCTGGGCGCCGCTTCTGCCCGCAGACTCTGCAAGCGCCATGCCAATGACATTGGCGACGCGATGTATCCCCGTAGAAGGCCGCGCAACGGGGCTCTGCGGCAATTGCATGCGGTGGCAGCAGCACCGTTTGCGTCGCGCGCGGCGTCTCAACCGCCGTCTCGCGCGCGCAACGCGCCAAGCGCGCGACCCGCCACCCGCGCGAAAGAAAGCGCGCACAGCCCCGCGTGGCTTGCCTGAGCTGCGGCCGAGCGGCCCAGCGTCGCGCGCCGGAATACGGGACATCCCCCGCTGAGACGATCGTCTCAGCTGTCTCGCATGCTGCGCTGCGGTGTGATCGCGCGCAAAGGATGTGCTACAAAAGACTCCCGCCGAACGCTTTCCGGTCCGACGTAACCCGACGTTACCCCGACGCTCATCGCGAGCCACCGTCTGGAACCGCTCATGCCCTACGCCCTTGCGTCTACCCGGCACGCCGAGCGCGTGCGTGGCGCCGTAGAAGGCCGGCTGCCTGCGCCGTCCGATTCGCCGCGCCTCGTTTCGTCGTGGCAGCGCTCGTTCGAGCGCTATCAGCTGGACCCCGGTTCCGTGATCGGTCCGCGCGTGCTGAGCGCCGCCGAGCTGCGCGAGATCCGCGATCGCGAAGAGTCTTTCCTGCGCGCCTCGGGCCAATGCCTCACGCGCCTGCACGATATGGTGCGCGAAGCCGATTACTGCGTGATGCTGACCGACGCGCACGGCGTGACCATCGACTATCGCCTCGACCGGGAGCGCCGCAACGACTTCAAGCACGCGGGGCTCCATATCGGCTCGTGCTGGTCGGAGAGCGAGGAAGGCACCTGCGGCATCGCGAACGTGCTCACCGATCTCGCGCCCATCACCGTGCACAAGACCGATCATTTCCGCGCCGCGTTCACCACGCTCACGTGCAGCGCCGCGCCGATCTTCGCGCCGGGCGGCGAGCTGATCGGCGTGCTCGACGCGTCGGCCGTGCAGTCGCCCGACAACCGCGAAAGCCAGCGCATCGTCAACCAGCTCGTGCGCCAAAGCGCCACGCTCATCGAAGACGGCTATTTCCTGCATCGGCTCGCGTCGTGCTGGATACTCTTCGGTCACCAGAATCGCAACTACGTCGAAGCGCAGCCCGAACTGCTGATTGCTTTCGACGAAAACGGCAACGTGGTCGCCGCGAACCGGCGCGCGCGCGAATGCATGCCGTGCCTCGACGGCCCGCGTCATATCGACGAGATTTTCGATTCGTCGCACGTGCAGTTGCGCGACATCGGGCGCATCGAAACCATCGCGGCGCTACGCCTGCGCGCGAATGGCTCGATGCTGTATGCGCGCATTCGCGCGCCGCTTGGGGCGAACGGTTACGGCGGACACAGCGCACGAAGCGGCCACGGCGGTGGCGCCAGCGCGGCGCATGGCGCGATGCCGCTGCGGCGCGAGCCCGCCGACGCGCACGAATACGATCGCAGCGCGCTCGGCCCCTTCTTGCGCAGCGCCGACGCACGCGTGGCCGAGAACGCGCGCATCGCGCAACGCGTAGCGGGCAAGCGTCTGCCGATCCTGCTGCTCGGCGAAACGGGCGCCGGCAAGGAAGTGTTCGCGCGCGCGATTCACGACGCCGGCGCGCGACGCAATCGGCCATTCATCGCGGTGAACTGCGGGGCGCTGCCCGAGTCGCTGATCGAAAGCGAACTGTTCGGCTATGCGCCAGGCGCATTCACGGGCGCGCGCCGCCATGGGGCGCGCGGCAAGATCGCGATGGCCGACGGCGGCACGCTCTTTCTGGACGAAATCGGCGACATGCCGCTCGCGCTGCAGACACGCCTTTTGCGCGTGCTCGCCGAGGGCGAAGTCCTGCCGCTGGGTAGCGAAACACCCGTGCGCGTCGATATCGACGTGGTGTGCGCAACGCACCGGGACCTCGCGCGAATGGTCAGTGCCGGGGCATTCCGCGACGATCTCTACTATCGGCTGAGCGGTGCGGTGCTCACGCTGCCGCCTCTGCGCGAGCGGGGCGATATTGCGATGCTCATCGACACGGTGTTCGCGGAAGAAGCGCAGGCCGCCGGCCGCCCGCTCGCACTCGACGCCACGCTCGCGGTGCGGCTCGCGGCGTTCGCGTGGCCGGGGAACCTGCGGCAGCTGCGCAATGCGATGCGCTACGCATGCGCCGTATGCGACACCGTGCTGGTCGAAGCGCAGCACCTGAGCGCCGACCTCGCGGCGAAGCTGCCGGAACTCGCACCGGCCGCGCCCGGCTCCCACGCCGGTATGTCGCCAACATCGCCACTCTCCTCCGAAGATGAGCGCGCACGCATCGTCGCGGCGCTCACGGCGCACCGCTGGCGTCCGAACGCCGCCGCGCAGGCGCTAGGCATCTCGCGCGCGACGCTGTATCGGCGCATTGCGAAGCTCGGCATCGTCGCGCCGCATCGCACTTGAATCGGGTTGCACTGACAGCTCGGCGTTTCGCGTCGCCAAAATGCACAGAAGTATTAAATATTGTGCGGGACGATTTACTTGCCACACATCGATCGGTATAAATCGAGCGCTCGCGATCCACGGATACGCCATCTGGCCTATTCTTGTACCGCAGCCCCTCCGCTGGATGCGTCGTCCGTTCCCGGCTAACTGAAATGCCCTCAATGGAGTGATTGCCATGCTCAAGAAGCTGCTGATGCTGTTCCTCGCAATCGGACTGTCGCTGTCCGCCATGCTCGCCGCAGCCGTGGAAGTGAACACCGCCGACGAAACCGCGCTCGAATCGGTCAAGGGCATCGGCCCGGTGCACGCCAAGGCGATCATCGACGAACGCACCAAGAACGGCCCGTTCAAGGACGCCGACGACCTCGTGAGCCGCGTCAAGGGCATTGGCCCGAAATCGGTGCAGAACCTCGAGGCGGCAGGGCTTACGATCAACGGCTCCTCGGCGCCGGCGGCGGGCAAAACGGCTAGCGCGAAGAGCGGCAAGAGCGTCGCCCCCGCTGCTACCACGGCCAATCCGATGACGGCACAGACACCGGCGGCCGCAGCCACTGCGCAAGCCGCCTCGGACACGGCGGCGGGCAAGTCGAAGCACAAGAGCAAGAAGGACAAGGCGGCCTCGGCCGCTAGCGCACCCGACGCGGGCTCCGCGGCGGCGGCTCCGGCCTCGGCATCCGATACGAAGGCGAAAAAGCCCAAGAAGTCGAAGAAGGACAAGGCCGCTTCCGCTGCGGCCGCTTCCGGCGCGTAATCGCCGCCATCGTCCGGCGCGCGCACGCCGTGCGTCGGACCTCGAAAACGCGGCCGCCGCCAACGCGCGCCGTCCGACTTACCGGCCGCGTCCCCCGTCGCGGCCATCACTCAGAGAGATCGTCATGAGTCTGCTAGATACCCTCGGTTCCCTGCTCGGTTCGCAGTCGCAACAGCAAGGCGGCGGCCAGGCCCAGCTCCTCGCCACTGCGATGGAGTTCGTCAACAACCAGCCCGGCGGCCTGAATGGCCTCATCGAGAAGTTCCAGCAAGGCGGCCTCGGCGACGTCGTGCAGTCGTGGGTCGGCAACGGCGAGAATCAGCCTGTTTCGGCGGATCAACTACACAACGTGCTCGGCTCGGACGTCGTCTCGGGCCTCGCCCAGAAGGTCGGCATGCAGCCCGACCAGGTGAGCGGCCTGCTGGCCCAGGTGCTGCCGCACGTGGTCAACGCGGCCACCCCGACCGGCGAAGTGCCGCAAGGCGGCCAGATCAACACCGAGAGCGTGCTCGGCACGCTTGGCGGGCTTGCGTCGCTGTTTGGCGGCGGCAACAAGCAGGCCTGAGCGACGCTTCGCAGGCATAAATCGCAGGCATGAAAAAAGGGCAGCGGATCACTCCGCTGCCCTTTTTGTTCCGGCTCGGCGCGCGCCTCACCCCGCACGCCTCACCCGAGTATCGCTACGCGCCTTAGTGCACCACGCGCTCGAACACGAACTTCCCGTCGTGCACGCCGACCGGAATCACATCCTTCGGTCCGAACTTGCCCGCGAGTATCAGCTTGGCGACCGGGTTCTCGATCTCCTGCTGAATCGCCCGCTTGAGCGGCCGCGCCCCAAACAGCGGGTCGTAACCGACCTTGGCGATCTGACCCAGCGCGTCGTCCGACACCATCAGCTCCATGTCGAGCTTCTCCAGACGCTCGCGCAGACGCTGCAACTGGATCTTCGCAATCGACTCGATATTCGAGCGATCGAGTGCATGGAACACCACGACCTCGTCGATCCGGTTCAGGAACTCGGGGCGGAACTGTTGCTTCACCTCATTCCACACGGCGTCCTTCACCGCTTCCTGCGGCTCGCCGACCATCGCCTGGATGAGGTGCGAACCGAGGTTGGACGTCATCACGATCACCGTATTCTTGAAGTCGACGGTGCGGCCCTGGCCGTCGGTCATGCGACCGTCGTCGAGCACCTGCAACAGCACGTTGAACACGTCCGGGTGCGCCTTTTCGACTTCGTCGAGCAGGATCACGCTATACGGCTTGCGACGCACGGCCTCAGTCAGATAGCCGCCCTCTTCATAGCCCACGTATCCCGGCGGCGCGCCGATCAGACGCGCCACGCTGTGCTTCTCCATGAACTCGCTCATGTCGATGCGGATGAGGTGATCCTCCGAATCGAACAGGAAGCCCGCCAGCGCCTTGCACAACTCGGTCTTGCCCACACCCGTCGGCCCGAGGAACAGGAACGAGCCATACGGCCGGTTCGGGTCCGAAAGACCAGCGCGCGAGCGGCGGATCGCATCGGCAACGGCGGTAATGGCCTCGTCCTGGCCCACTACGCGCTCGTGCAGCTTTTCTTCGATCTGGAGCAGCTTTTCGCGTTCGCCCTGCATCATGCGCGACACTGGAATGCCGGTCGAACGCGACACGACTTCTGCGATTTCCTCGGCGCCCACGAGCGTACGCAGCAAGCGCAAACGCGTGGGATTGTTCTGCTCGTTCGCCTCGGCGAGCGTCACCTGCTTGAGCTGCGCCTCGAGTTCCGGCAGCTTGCCGTACTGCAATTCCGCGACCTTCTCGAGCTTGCCTTCGCGCTGGAAGCGATTGATTTCCGCGCGCACGCGGTCGATCTCTTCCTTGATCTGCGCGCCACCCTGCACTGCGGCCTTCTCGGTGGTCCAGATCTCTTCGAGGTCCTTATATTCGAGGCTCAGGCGATCGATCTCTTCCTCGATCAGCTGCAGACGCTTTTGCGACGCTTCGTCCTTCTCCTTCTTGACGGCCTCGCGCTCGATCTTCAACTGAATCAAACGGCGATCGAGCTTGTCCATGGCTTCCGGCTTCGAATCGATTTCCATCTTGATCTTCGAAGCGGCTTCGTCGATCAGGTCGATGGCCTTGTCCGGCAGGAAGCGGTCGGTAATGTACCGATGCGACAGTTCCGCCGCGGCGACGATCGCCGGGTCGGTGATTTCCACGCCGTGGTGCAGCTCGTACTTCTCCTTCAGGCCGCGCAGGATCGCGATGGTCGCCTCGACCGACGGTTCATCCACCAGCACCTTCTGGAAGCGGCGCTCGAGCGCGGCATCCTTTTCGATGTACTTGCGATATTCGTCGAGCGTCGTCGCGCCAATGCAATGCAGCTCGCCGCGAGAAAGCGCCGGCTTGAGCATGTTGCCCGCATCCATTGCGCCTTCGGCCTTGCCCGCGCCGACCATCGTGTGGATTTCGTCGATGAAGACGATGGTTTGACCTTCGTCCTTGGCGATGTCGTTGAGCACGGCCTTCAGGCGCTCCTCGAACTCGCCGCGATACTTCGCGCCCGCGAGCAGCGCGGCCATGTCGAGCGAGAGCACGCGCTTGCCCTTGAGCGTCTCGGGCACTTCGCCGTTGACGATGCGCTGCGCGAGGCCCTCGACGATAGCCGTCTTGCCCACGCCCGGCTCGCCGATCAGCACCGGATTGTTCTTGGTGCGCCGTTGCAGGATCTGGATCGAGCGGCGGATTTCGTCGTCGCGGCCGATCACGGGGTCGAGTTTGCCCGCACGCGCGCGCTCGGTCAGGTCGACGGTGTACTTCTTGAGCGCTTCACGCTGGCTCTCGGCGTCCTGGCTGTGCACCTGCGCGCCGCCGCGCACCGCGACGATCGCGGCTTCGAGCGCCTTGCGCGTCAAACCATGCTGGCGCGCGAGACGACCCGCTTCGCCCTTGTCCTCGGAAACGGCGAGCAGGAACATCTCGCTCGCGATATACGTGTCGTTGAGCTTTTGCGCTTCCTTGTCGGCCTGATTGAGCAGACCCGTGAGTTCGCGGCCGATCTGCACGTTGCCGTCGGTGCGCTGCACCTGCGGCAAACGGTTGATCGCGTCGTTCAGCGTGTTCTGCAGCGCCTGCACCTGCACGCCCGCGCGCGACATGAGCGAGCGCGCGGAGCCGTCCTGCTGCGCGACGAGCGCAGCCAGCAGGTGGACGGGTTCGATGTACTGGTTATCGTGCCCAACCGCGAGGCTTTGCGCGTCGGCGATGGCTTCCTGGAACTTGGTGGTGAGTTTGTCGATTCTCATTTAATGCGAGACCTCCAGATTTCTAGACTGTCACCAAATTTGAGGGGGGACGCGCCGGTTTCAAGCGCTCTGGCGTCATTTTTTCCGATTTTTGGGATTCAAGCGCGGGCAGCGGCCGTCGGCAACCCTTGCCGAGGGCGAGAAAACGGGGGAAGAATGGGAGGCGGCGGGGACGTGCGAGGCAGAGCGCCCCTGCTGAGCGGTGCCGCTCTGAAGCGAAGAAAGGTGTGTGAAGCCGGGACGCTGACGCGCCCCTCAATGCTCTCGCGAAGACGCGGGGCGAGGCGCTTGCACACGCGGCATGAACTGGATCGGCGAGAGGCCAAGTAGCCCGGTCAGTTCGTCGGCCGGCTGCGCCAGTTCGCCGATCGTGTGACAGTCGAGTTCCGCGAGAAACGCGTCGCGCGCCGCCGCCAGCGCGTGTTTGAGCCGGCACTGCGGCTCGATGACGCAGCTACGCCGCTCGCCATGTTCGTCCGGAAAGCAGCCGACCAGTGAGAAATCGCTCTCGGTCTCACGCACGACCGCGCCAACTGTCAGATCGAGTGAAGCCGGCGCGAGCCGCAAGCCGCCGTTGCGCCCGCGAATGGTATCGACCCAGCCAAGCTCACCGAGGCGCTGCACCACTTTCATCAGATGATTCTTCGACACGCCGTAGGCGTCCGATATCTCCTGGATCGTGGCCAGGCCGTCGCGACGCAGCGCGAGATACAGCATCACGCGTAACGAGTAGTCGGTGTAGTCGGTCAGTCTCATGGCGGTGGCAATGACAGGGGCGATGCGGGTGACAGAACCCATACAATAACATGCAGTTAGCATGCAGGTTTTGCCCGGACTGGCTATCATTATTCCTTCGATGGTCACTTCGCAGTGCCTGGCAGCGTCCATGCGACTCACGGCCGCAGCGTACCGGCGCGCAGCCGCCCGCTACACTCCACGCACTCCAGGTATCACCCAGGCCCCAAATGACTCGCCCCGACACCAGCCCCTCTGGCGCCCTGCGCCCCCAGCCAACCGAAGAGAACATCCGCGAACTGGTCTACGCGTTCTACGACCGCGTGCGCGAAGACGCCCTGCTCGGCCCGGTGTTCGACGGCGTGCTGGCCGGACGTTGGGACGAACATTTGCCGAAGATGTGCCGCTTCTGGTCGAGCCTCGTGCTCGGCACCAAGACCTACCGCGGCAATGTGCAGCACGCGCACGACCCGGTGCCGGGCGTCGAGCCGCAGCATTTCAGCCGCTGGCTCTATCTCTTCCTCGATACCGTTCAGGCTCGCTACGCGCCCGCGGCGGCGGTGCAGTTCATGGAGCCCGCGCTGCGCATTGCGCAAAGTCTGCAACTGAGCCGCTTTGGCTGGGACTACACGATTCCGCCCGAGCAGCAGGCGATCCTCGATCGCGTAGCGCCGCGCAGGCGCCCCGCCGGGCACGGCCATGACTTGCCCACACGGCCGACCGGCGAGCGGTTTCCGGCCCGTTTTGTTGGCCGCCAGATGGATGTCGCCGAGAACGCGCCGGCAGAGTAAGCGTGTCTGCTTTCAGCGAGAGGCTGGATTGGGCAGTTAGTTGCGTTAGAGGGATGTGGTGGCGGGGTCTGATCTCCCCCTGCCCTTGAGGACGAACACCTAGGTGGATTCCCGCGAAGCATTCCCCGACGCCACGCCCCAGCGCGCTAGCGCCGTATCGTCACTCTCGCGTGCGTCGACCCAGCGCGCGCCCTGCGCCGTCTCTTCCTTCTTCCAGAACGGCGCCTCGGTCTTGAGGTAGTCCATCACGAACTCGCAGGACGCGAAGGCGTCGCCGCGATGCTTCGAAGTCGTTGCGACGAGCACGATCTGGTCGAGCGGCGCGAGCTTGCCCACCCTGTGCACGATCAGCACCTCGATGCCCGCCCAGCGCCGCTGCGCCTCCTCGACAATCGCCTCCAGCGCCTTCTCGGTCATGCCGGGATAGTGCTCGAGTTCGAGCGAGGCGATCGTGCTGCCGTCGTTCAGGTCGCGCACCGTGCCGACGAAGCACGCCACCGCGCCGATCGCTGGATTGCGCGCGCGCAGTTGCCCAACCTCGGTGGTGAGGTCGAAATCTTCCGTTTGTACGCGCACGGGCATCGTGAGTCTCCTGTCGCGCTCAGCCGCCTGTCACAGGCGGGAAAAACGCGACTTCGCAGCCCTCGGTGATGCGCGTGCGCGGGTCGGTCATCACGTGATTGCAGGCCATGCGCAGCGCGCGGCCCTCCGCCAGCGTCTCGGCCCACACGCCGCCACGCGCACGCAGCCAGCCGCGCACGTCACCGACCGTCACGATGCCATCAGGCAGCGTGACCGTTTCGTCCGCGACGCCCAACGCCTCGCGCACACTCGCAAAAAATTTCAGCTGGATCTTCATCGGTTGAGGCTTTTCAGTACAGCAATTCGGTGAACGGAATGAAGCTCACGGTCTCGCCTGCGCTGATCGCATGATTGGGCGGATTGTCGATGAGGCCGTCGCCCCAGACCGTGGACGTGAGCACTGCCGAACTCTGGTTCGAGAACAGGTCGAGACCGCCAGCCGGGTTGACGCGCGCGCGCAAGAACTCGTTGCGGCGGTCGCTCTTCGTCTGGGTGAAGTCGGCGCGCAGCGAGAGCGCGCGCGGGCTCACGTGCGTCGCGCCCGCGAGACGCAACAGGAACGGACGCACGAACAGCAGGAAGGTGACGAAACTCGAAACCGGGTTGCCCGGCAGCCCGATAAAGAACGCCTCGCCCCCTTGCGCATCCGTTGCCCCTTGCGCTCGACGCACCGCACCGAACGCGAGTGGCTTGCCCGGCTTCATGGCGATCTGCCACAGGTTGATGCGGCCTTCGGCTTCCACAGCGGGCCGCACGTGATCCTCCTCGCCCACCGAGACGCCGCCCGAGGTGAGGATGAGATCGTGAGCGGCGGCTGCCTCGCGCAGCGTCGCGCGCGTGAGCTCGAGCTGGTCCGGCACGATGCCGTAGTCGGTGACTTCGCAGCCGAGGTTGCGCAAGAGGCCCGTGAGCGTGAAGCGGTTCGAGTTGTAGATCGCGCCGGGCTTGAGCGGCTCGCCCGGCATCGTCAGCTCGTCGCCGGTGAAAAACACCGCGACCTTCACGCGGCGCACGACAGTGAGCGCAGCACAGCCCACCGATGCCGCGAGCCCGAGCGCCGCTGGAGTGAGTCGCGTACCCGCCGGCAGGATGACCGTGTCCTTGCGGATGTCCGCGCCCTGCGCCGTGATCCATTCGCCCACCTTGGGCGTGTGCAGGAAGGTGACGGCGCCTTCCGCCGCCTCGGTCTGCTCCTGCATCACCACGGCGTCGGCGCCCGGCGGCACCGTCGCGCCCGTGAAAATGCGCGCCGCCGTGCCCGCCACGAGTGGCTGTGGCGCGTGGCCCGCGGGGATGCGCTGCGAAACCGGCAGATGGCGGCTGCCTTGCGCGAGATCGGCCACGCGCACCGCGTAACCGTCCATTGCGCTCGTATTCATCGGCGGCACGTCGAGCGGCGAGACAACATCTGCGGCGAGCACGCGGTTCAGCGCGTCGAACGTCGAGATCGTTTCGGTGCCGGCGAGCGACTTCGCCGCGGCAAGCAGCGTGGCAAGGGCGTCGGCGGTGGAGAGCATCGGCGCGCGCGGCGCGGGTGCCGGCGCGGCGGAAGACGGGGACGTAGGCGTAGACATCGAGGTCGTCTCGGACTTGGCGGGCGGGCCGCCAGCAACGGTTGGTCTGCCGTTATTGTAGCGGCGCGATGGGCGCGCGGTGCCTTATGCCGTGGATATCCCTGGCGCGCAATGCATGCGAATGGGGAGTGCTGCAGCGGGCGGGTTCGAGCGACCTGCCGCCGCGTAAAAGCTGATGAGGCGTCGATACGCCGGGACCGGAAGCAGATCCGGCCCCGGCTGCGTCAATCAGTCCGCCGTATGGGCGACGATATAGTCCTTCACACGCTTTGCATCGGCGGGCACGACTTCGAAGCGCTGCGGCAGCGCCTCCAGCCCTTCGAATGCTGCCGGACGCTCCGGCTCACGGTCGAGCGCCTCGCGAATCGTCTCGCCAAACTTCACCGGCTGCGCGGTTTCGAGCACGATCATCGGCACACCCGGCTGCAGATGTTCGCGGGCGACCTTCACGCCGTCGGCGGTATGGGTGTCGATCATCGTCCTGTAACGCGAGTAGACGTCGCGAATCGTCGCGATACGGTCGTCGTGGCTGCTACGGCCCGACACGAAACCGAACTGCTTCACGCGCACGAAGTCGCCGCTCGCCACGAGATCGAAACCGCCCTTCTCCTCCACGTCGCGGAACAGCTGCGTCACGCGCGCCGGATCGCGGCCAAGCAGGTCGTACACGAAGCGCTCGAAGTTCGACGCCTTCGAGATATCCATGCTCGGGCTCGTCGTGTGATACGTCTCCGCCGAGCCGCGCACGCGATAGATGCCGGTGCGGAAAAACTCGTCGAGCACGTCGTTCTCGTTGGTCGCGACCACGAGCTTTTCGATTGGCAGACCCATCATGCGCGCGATATGTCCCGCGCACACATTGCCGAAGTTGCCCGAAGGCACCGTGAACGAAACACGCTCGTCGTTCGACTTCGTCGCCGCGAAGTAACCGGCAAAGTAGTACACGACCTGGGCCACGACGCGCGCCCAGTTGATCGAGTTGACCGTGCCGATCTTCTGCTGCGCCTTGAACGCGTGATCGTTCGAAACGGCCTTGACGATGTCCTGGCAGTCGTCGAACACGCCTTCCACGGCGAGGTTGAAGATGTTCGGGTCTTGCAGGCTGAACATCTGCGCCGTCTGGAACGCGCTCATCTTCTTGTGCGGCGAGAGCATGAACACGCGCACGCCCTTCTTGCCGCGCATGGCGTATTCCGCAGCGCTGCCGGTGTCGCCCGAAGTCGCGCCGAGGATGTTCAGCTCCTGGCCGGCCTTCGCAAGCGCGTACTCGAACAGGTTGCCGAGCAGCTGCATCGCCATGTCCTTGAACGCGAGCGTCGGACCGTTCGAGAGTTCGAGCAGCGAGAGTTTCGCGCCGTTTTCCTCGCCGAGCGTGGTGAGCGGCGTGATCTTGCTCGCGTCTTCGCCGTGGCGCACGTTGCGGTATGTCTCGCCCGTGTAGGTGCGGCGCGTGATGTCGCGCAGGTCGGCGGCGGGAATGTCGCCGGCGAACTTCGAGAGGATCTCGAACGCGAGATCCGCGTACGACAGGCCGCGCCAGCGCGCGAGCTCTTCCTCGCTGATCTGCGGATACTCGGCCGGCAGGTACAGACCGCCGTCGCGCGCGAGACCGCCCAGCAGGATGTCGGAAAACGAATGATGTTCGCCGGCGCCCGCGCCGCGCGTAGATACGTAATTCATAGCCCTTGCCTTAGTTCAGTCCTTCCATGCGCAGCTTCGTGACAGGCGACTTCACCGTCGCGAGCTGTTCGATCTGCGCGATCGCCGCGTTGACGTTCTTCTCGATCGTCTCGTGCGTGATCAGGATGATGTCGGTTTCCGCCTTGCCTTGCGCGTCGACCTGCTCCGCTTCCTTCTGCAGCAGCGCGTCGATTGAGATGCCACTGTCCGCCAGGATGCGCGTGATGGCTGCCATCACGCCGGTCTGGTCGGCCACGCGCAGGCGCAGGTAGTAGCCGCTCGTCACTTCGTCGATCGGCAGGATCGGCGTGTTCGAGAGGCTGTCCGGCTGGAACGCCAGATGCGGCACGCGGTGCTCGGGGTCGGCCGTGTGCAGGCGCGTGACATCCACGAGATCGGCTACCACCGCGGATGCAGTCGGCTCAGCGCCCGCGCCCTTGCCGTAGTACAGCGTCGTCCCCACGGCGTCGCCATGCACGACCACGGCGTTCATCGCGCCTTCCACGTTCGCGAGCAGGCGCTTGGCCGGAATCAGCGTGGGATGCGTGCGCAGCTCGATGCCGCGATCGGTGCGGCGCGCGATGCCGAGCAGCTTGATCCGATAGCCCAGTTCTTCCGCGTACTTGATGTCGATGGCGTCGAGCTTGCTGATGCCTTCCACGTAAGCTTTGTCGAACTGCACGGGCACGCCGAACGCGATCGCGCTCATGATCGTGGCCTTGTGCGCGGCGTCCACGCCTTCGATGTCGAAGGTCGGATCGGCTTCGGCGTAGCCCAGTTCCTGCGCGGCTTTTAGCGCGGTCGCGAAGTCGAGCCCGCCCTCACGCATTTCCGAGAGGATGTAGTTCGTCGTCCCGTTGATGATGCCGGCGATGTACTGGATGCGGTTGGCCGTGAGGCCTTCGCGCAGCGCCTTGATGATGGGGATACCGCCCGCCACCGCCGCCTCGAACGCGACCATCACGCCTCGCGCGCGCGCCGCTTCGAAAATCTCGGTGCCATGCACCGCCAGCAGCGCCTTGTTCGCCGTGACCACGTGCTTGCCGCCCGCGATCGCACGCAGCACGAGATCCTTGGCCAGCGTCGTGCCGCCGATCATTTCGGCGATGATCGAAATCGAGGGATCGTCGACCACGGCGTTGAAGTCGGTCGTCAGGTCGACGGTGCCGGCTTCGCTGCCGAGCGCCGCCGTGGCCTTGGCGGGGTTGCGCACGGCAATGCGCGCCACCTCGATGCCGCGGCCCGCGCGGCGTTTGATTTCTTCCTGGTTGCGGCGCAGTACCGTGAAGGTGCCGCTGCCTACCGTGCCGAAGCCCAAGAGACCTACTTTGATCGGTTCCATGCAGCGTGTGTTCGTCTAGATATGTGAAAGGGAATGCGTTTTCGCGTGTGGCTCAGTGACCAGATCAGGTGCCGTGCCGCTGACGATAACCGTCGAGGAAGCGCGCAATGCGGTTGATCGAATCGGTCAGGTCGTCGACGTTCGGCAGGAACACCACGCGGAAGTGGTCCGGCTGCTTCCAGTTGAAGCCCGTGCCTTGCACGAGCAGCACGCGCTCCTGCAAGAGCAGATCGAGGATGAACTGCTGGTCGTTCTCGATCGGATAGAGCTTCGGGTCGAGGCGCGGGAACATGTAGAGCGCCGCTTCGGGCTTCACGCAGGTCACGCCCGGAATGGCCGTGAGCATGTTGTACGCCAGCTCGCGCTGCCGATAGAGGCGACCGCCCGGCTGGATCAGCTCGTTGATGCTCTGGTAACCGCCCAGCGCCGTCTGGATCGCGTACTGGCCCGGCACGTTCGCGCACAGGCGCATCGAGGCAAGAATACCGAGGCCTTCCGTGTAGTCCTTCGAGCGGCGGCGGTTCTCGCCCGTCATACCCGAGAGGAACATCCAGCCCGCGCGATAACCGCACGCGCGATAGCTTTTGGAGAGGCTGTTGAGCGTGACGGTGATCACATCTTCCGAGAGCGAGCCGAGCGCCGTGTGCGTCTTGCCGTCGTAGATGATCTTGTCGTAGACCTCGTCGGCGAACAGGATCAGGCCGTGCTCGCGCGCGATCGCGACGAGGCCGCGCAGCAGGTCGTCCGAATAGAGCGCGCCCGTCGGGTTGTTCGGGTTGATGACGACGATCGCGCGGGTGTTCGGCGTGATCTTCGAGCGAATGTCGTCGAGGTCGGGCATCCACGCGTTCGACTCGTCGCAGATGTAGTGCACGGGCGTGCCGCCCGAAAGGCTCACCGCCGCCGTCCAGAGCGGATAGTCGGGCGCCGGCAGCAGCACTTCGTCGCCGTCGTTGAGCAGCGCCTGCATGGCCATCACGATCAGTTCGGACGCACCATTGCCGATGTAGATGTCGTCGAGCTCGACGCCCTTGATGCCCTTTTGCTGCGCGTAATGCATGATCGCCTTGCGCGCGGCGAAGACGCCCTTCGAATCCGAATACCCCGAGGAGCCCGGCAGGTTCAGGATCATGTCCTGAATGACCTCGTCGGGCGCGTCGAAACCGAACGGCGCGAGATTGCCGATGTTCAGCTTGATGATGCGATGGCCTTCTTCTTCGAGGCGCTTCGCGTGCTCGAGCACCGGCCCGCGGATGTCGTAGCAAACGTTCTGCAGCTTGTTGGATTTGAGAATCGGTTTCACGGCGGGCTGTCGGTCAAAGAATCGGTCAGAGAATCAGTCAGAGCGTCAAAGACGAGTATGACGCGGTAAAAGGGCTGGAACAGGCTGAAATGCCGTCGGCCGGCCGGCGGATGGCGCCTTGGCGGACAAGACATGCAGGGGAGCCGGAGGAACGCCCCCGGCGGGACAAAACCCTGCACGATTGCGGGGGGAGCGCCGAGCGCACGCACAACGCCGCGCAAAGCGTCCCTTGAGATCACCCCCGATCACCTTCGACCGCCCCGGCAGCTTGTGGCTGCCCTCGCCCGATGCGCGGATGGCGCGCGTAGTGGTCTATCGGCGGGTCTGCCGGCGCGGCCTGCCAGCGGGCGCCGCCGCAGCGGCGGCTAAAAAGTTATAATTTAGCGGATTTTGACCAACTTCCGCAATGCGCAATCGGCCAGGAGGCGGGTCGCGAAGCGGGTTACAAGGCGGTTCTCGCCGAGGCCGGCGTCGGCACAGGATATGCGCCCCCTCGCTTGCGCACCCGACCTGCCCTTACCCCGGAACCCCGTTTTGAAACTACACCAGGACCCCAGTGCCGCGCTGAACACCGTGACCGGTTACGGCGCCGGCTACGTCGAAGTGAACCTCGAACGCCACACGGGCAGCATCATCGTGATGCCCGAATCGCCGGTCACGCCCTGGCCGGTGCACGCGTTCGACGCCCTCACGCCCGAACTCTTCGAGATGCTCCTGCCGCTGAACCCCGAGGTGGTGGTGTTCGGCAGCGGCGAGCGGCTGCGCTTTGCGCACCCGCGCCTGACCGCGGCGCTGGCCGCCAAACGCATTGGCGTCGAGGCGATGGACTTCAAGGCCGCCTGCCGCACCTACAACATCCTCATGGCCGAAGGCCGCCGCGTGGCGGCCGCGCTCCTGATCGAAAGCTGACGCGCCTTAAGCTTGCCTTCAGGTCGCCGCGCGGCGGCGTAGTACACTTGCGCGCCGCGTGCAAAGCGTGCGCGCCGGGCGTGGCACGGGTGCCGCGCGCGGCCAACGCGCGCGCCCCGCATCCCGACCGCAACGACTGCAACAAGAACAGGCTGAAACCCATGAACGATACGCCATCGAGGCTACCGCTCAACCGCAGCGCGATCCTGCTCCTGATCCTCGCCCTCGCCGTGATCTGGTTCCTGCCGCTCGGCTGGCGCCACCTGCTGCCGAGCGACGAAGGCCGTTACGCCGAAATGGCGCGCGAAATGCTCGCGACCGGCGACTGGATCACGCCGCGCTACAACGGCTACAAGTACTTCGAGAAGCCCCCGCTGCAAACCTGGATGAACGCGCTCACGTTCGCGTGGTTCGGTATCGGCGAGTGGCAGGCGCGCCTCTACACGGCGCTCACCGGCTTCGCCGGCGTGCTGCTGATCGGCTTCACCGGCGCGCGCGTGTTCAATACCGCCACGGGCTTCTTCGCCGCAGTCGTGCTCGCCTGCGCACCGTACTGGAACCTGATGGGCCACTTCAACACGCTCGACATGGGCCTGTCGTTCTGGATGCAGCTCACGCTGTGCGCACTCCTGCTCGCGCAGCGCCCGACCCTGTCAAAAAGCCATGCGCGCCTCTGGATGTGGGTGTGCTGGGCGGCCATGGCGATGGCGGTGCTCTCCAAGGGCCTGGTCGGCCTGATCCTGCCAGGCGCGGTGCTCGTGCTCTATACGGCGATTTCACGCGACTGGGCGCTCTGGAAACGTCTCTACCTCGTGAGCGGGCTGATCGTGTTCTTCGCGATCGTTTCGCCGTGGTTCATCCTCGTGCAGCAACGCAATCCCGAGTTCTTCAACTTCTTCTTCGTCGTCCAGCAATTCCAGCGCTACCTCACGCCCGCGCAGAACCGTCCCGGCCCGTTCTACTACTTCGTGCCGGTCATGCTGGTGGGCTTCCTGCCGTGGCTTTCGGTGAGCGTGCAGAGTGTGCGCCATGCGCTGCGCGCGCCGCGCCAGCCCAACGGCTTCTCGCCCGTCACGCTGATGCTCGTGTGGACGGTGTTCATTTTCGTGTTCTTCAGCGCCTCGCACTCGAAGCTGGTGTCCTACGTCCTGCCGATCGCGCCGCCCGTTGCGCTCATCATCGGCATGTATCTGCCGGTCATGACGCGTGCGCAGTGGACGAGGCACCTCGCGGGCTACGCACTCCTGGCCGTCGCGCTGATGGCGGGCTCGTTCGTGCTTACGCGTCTTGGCGACGCGCGCAACCCTAATGCGCTCTACCGCGAGTTCCAGGTATGGGTGTTCGCTGCGGCCGCGGTGGCCTTCGTCGTCACGATGGCCGGCCTGCGCCTGAACCGCGCGAAGCATACGCCCGAAACCGGCCCGCGCGCACCGGCGGTCGCGCTCGGCACGGCCTGGCTGCTGCTCGCGACCATCGCGGGCACGGGCCACGACGTGTTCGGCACGCTGAGTTCCGGCGCGCCGCTCGCGCCCGCGGTGCGCGCCGCCATGGCGAAGCTGCCGCCCGACGCGCCGTTCTACTCCGTGGGCGTGCTCGACCACACGCTGCCCTTCTACGTGCGCCACACGATGACGATGGTCGAGGTCACCGACGAGCTTGCCTTCGGCATCTCCGAGGAGCCGCAGAAATGGGTGCCGACCATCGCCGACTGGGAGGCGCGCTGGAAAGCCGACCCATACGCGCTCGCGCTGATTCCGGTGAAGCGCTACGAAGAACTGGCTGCGCAGGGCCTGCCGATGCAGGTGATCACCCGCGACGCGCGGCGCGTGATCGTCGAGAAACCGCAATCCTGAGCGCTTCCTGGCCCCGATTGACGCATGCGCGATAATTGGGGGGCCCGCGCAAGCGCGGCCCGCCAGGTCCGGCCGCAATCCGATAACCCGTTGAACCACCCTTTTTCGATGAATCCGATTTCCCTGATCTGCATCCTCGCCGGCGTCGGCCTGAACGCGTGCGCGCAACTGTTGCTGAAAGCGGGTGTCAATGCCGTTGGACACTTCGAATTCAGCCGTGCGAACATCTTGCCCATTGGCCTGAAGCTCGCGACGCAAGTACCGATTCTCGGCGGCCTCACGTGCTATGTGTTCAGCGTGGTCGTGTGGATCGTTGGGCTCTCGCGCGTGGACGTCTCGATCGCCTACCCGATGCTCTCGCTCGGCTACGTGGTCAACGCGTTCGCGGCGTGGTATCTGTTCGGCGAGGTGCTGAGCGTGCAGCGGCTCGTCGGCATCGGCATCATCCTGATCGGCGTGGTCGTGCTCGCGCGCAGCTAAGGCGCCGCGGCGCGTGCGAATCTGGCGCGCGTTGCGAGCGCGCTTGCAGCGCAGCATTTTGCGCCCATATAAGCATTTCGTAAGATGCGCCGCGGCGGCCCTGCTGCCCGGACCCAATTTCTGACGAGCAAAGAGCAAAGCACTCATGACCCAGTCATCCCCGCAGTCGACCGTTCCGTTCCTGCCGTTCGTGCGCCCCGAAATCGATGAGGAAACCATCCAGGGCGTCGTCGATGTACTGCGCTCAGGGTGGATCACGACCGGCCCGCAGAACCAGGCGTTCGAGGCGGCGCTCTCCGAATACTGCGGCGGCCGTCCTGTGCGCACCTTCAACTCCGGCACGGCCACGCTCGAAATCGGGCTGCGCATTGCAGGCGTCGGTCCCGGCGACGAAGTCATCACGACGCCCGCATCATGGGTCGCGACCAGCAACGTGGTCTACGAAGTGGGTGCGACGCCGGTATTCGCCGACATCGATCCCATCACCCGCAACATCGACCTCGACAAGCTCGAAGCCGCCATCACGCCGAAGACGAAGGCCATCATTCCGGTCTTTCTCTCGGGCCTGCCCGTCGACATGGACCGGCTTTACGCGATCGCCCGCCAGCACAAGCTGCGCGTGATCGAGGACGCCGCGCAAGCGTTCGGCGCGAGCTGGAACGGCAAGCGCATCGGCGCGATTGGCGACATCGTCTCGTTCAGCTTCCACGCCAACAAGAACCTCACGTCGATCGAAGGCGGCGCGCTCGTCCTCAACGACGAAGCCGAGGCCGTGCTCGCGCAGAAGTACCGCCTGCAGGGCATCACGCGCACCGGCTTCGACGGCATGGACTGCGACGTGCTCGGCGGCAAGTACAATCTCACCGATGTGGCGGCGCGCGTCGGGCTCGGGCAGCTCAAGCATATCGAGCGCTTCACCCGCCAGCGCCACGCGCTCGCGCGGGCCTACTTCGCGGGTTTCGAGGGCGGCGCGGCGGTGAAGCTCGGCATCGGGCTGCCGCTCGCCGATTTCACCAACAGCAACTGGCACATGTTCCAGATCACGCTGCCGCTCGAGAAGCTCGCGATCGACCGCGCCGGTTTCATGGGCGAGCTCAAGGAGCGCGGCATCGGCTCGGGCGTGCATTACCCGGCCATCCACCTCTTCACGCTCTACCGCGAGCGTGGTTTCAAGGCGGGCATGTTCCCGCACGCGGAGCGCTTCGGCGCAAGCACGGTCACGTTGCCGCTCTTCACGCAGATGACCGAAGCCGATGTGGCGCGCGTGTGCGGTGCGGTGAACGAAATTTGCGCAAAGTTTGCAAAATGAGCAGCAGAAGTCGGCAGGCGTAGTCAGCAGGCAAAAACAGGGGAAACGCAGACAGGCGGTGCAGGCACATGCGCCGCCAGACTGCGCACGCAGTAAACCGAAGCATCAAATAACGGAATCGACGCGCACATGAGTCAAACGGAACAAGGCACCTTGACCCCGGACACGCCGGAAGTCTCGGTCATCATTCCGGTCTACAACGAGGAAGCGGGCCTTCCCGCGCTGTTCGCGCGCCTGTATCCGGCGCTCGACAAGCTCGGCACCTCGTACGAAGTGATCTTCATCAACGACGGCAGCCGCGACCGCTCGGCCGCGATGCTCGCGGAGCAGTTCCGCGCGCGGCCCGATACCACGCGCGCAATTCTGCTCAACGGCAACTACGGCCAGCACATGGCGATTCTCGCGGGCTTCGAGCAGGCGCGCGGCGAGATCGTCATCACGCTCGACGCCGATCTGCAAAATCCGCCCGAGGAAATCGGCAAGCTCGTCGAGAAGATGCGCGAGGGCTACGACTACGTCGGCACCATCCGCAAGCAGCGTCAGGACAGCCTCTGGCGGCGCAAGGCCTCGCAGGCGATGAACCGTCTGCGCGAGCGCATCACGCGCATCAAGATGACCGACCAGGGCTGCATGCTGCGCGCGTACAACCGCCGCATCATCGACACGATCAACCGCTGCGGCGAAATCAACACCTTCATTCCGGCGCTCGCCTATACGTTCTCGCAGAACCCGGTCGAGGTCGAAGTCGCTCACGAGGAGCGCTTCGCCGGCGAATCGAAGTACTCGCTCTACAGCCTCATTCGCCTGAATTTCGACCTCGTGACGGGCTTCTCCGTCGTGCCGCTGCAGTGGCTCTCGTTCATCGGCGTGATCCTCTCGCTCGGCTCGGCAGGCCTCTTCCTGCTGCTGCTGATTCGCCGCTTCGTCCTCGGCGCGGAAGTGCAAGGCGTGTTCACGCTCTTCGCCATCACGTTCTTCCTGCTCGGCGTGATCATCTTCGCGCTCGGTCTGCTCGGCGAGTACATCGGCCGCATCTACCAGCAGGTGCGCGCGCGTCCGCGCTACCTGATCCAGACGATCCTCGAAGAACGCAATGGCCGCGCCGTCGCCAATACGCCGCGCCAGGATTTCATTCAGGCCGCCGCGTTCGCGCAACCGACGCCGCCGGTGCAACCGGCGAACGTCGCCTCGAACCCGGCCAACGAAGGAGCCGGCCAATGAAACCGCGTGCCGTTGTCTTCGCGTATCACAACGTGGGGGTGCGCTGTCTGCAGGTGCTGCTCGCGGGCGGCGTCGACGTTGCGCTCGTCGTCACGCATGAAGACAGCCCGACCGAGAACATCTGGTTTGGCAGCGTGAAGTCGGTGGCCGAAGAGCATGGCATCGAGGTCGTCACACCCACCGACCCGAAGAGCGCCGAGATGCGCGCGGCCGTGTCCGCGGCGCGGCCGGACTTTATCTTCTCGTTCTACTACCGGCACATGCTGCCCGTGGACTTGCTCGCCCTCGCCGGGCGCGGCGCGTACAACGTACACGGCTCGCTCCTGCCGAAGTACCGCGGCCGCGTGCCCACGAACTGGGCCGTGCTCAACGGCGAAACCGAAACGGGCGCCACGCTGCACGAAATGGCCGCGAAGCCCGACGCGGGCGCGATCGTCGCGCAAACCCCGGTGCCGATCCTCCCCGACGACACCGCCGCGCAGGTATTCGACAAGGTCACGGTCGCCGCCGAGCAGACGCTCTGGCGCGTGCTGCCCGCGCTGATTGCGGGCGAGGCGCCGCATCTGCCGAACGATCTCACCAGGGGCAGCTACTACGGCGGGCGCAAGCCGGAGGACGGCCGCGTCGATTTTGGCCAGAGCGCGCAGCAGGTGTACAACCTCATTCGCGCCGTCGCGCCGCCCTATCCCGGCGCGTTCACCGACATCGGCAACGAGCGTTTCGTGATCGCCCGCGCGCGTCTCGTGCGCCCCGGCTCGCAAGATGCCGAAAGGGTCCGCCCCCTCGCCGGATTGCCCGTGGGCATCCACGTAAGCGATAATGCGCTTTTCGCCGTCTGCGGCGACGCACGCGCCATCGCGATCCACGAACTGCGGCATGCGCATAACGGTCAAGAGACCGTCATCAGCCCCGCCGCGTTCTCCGAACTCATTTCATCTGTCCCCCGTCCATGACCAAAAAAGTTCTGATCCTGGGTGTGAACGGCTTTATCGGCCACCACCTCTCCAAGCGCATCCTCGAATCCACGAACTGGGAAGTGTTCGGCATGGACATGCAGACGGATCGCCTCGGCGACCTCGTCAAGCATGAGCGGATGCACTTCTTCGAAGGCGACATCACGATCAACAAGGAGTGGGTCGAGTACCACGTCAAGAAGTGCGACGTGATCCTGCCGCTCGTCGCCATCGCGACGCCTGCTACCTACGTGCAGCAGCCGCTGCGCGTGTTCGAACTCGACTTCGAAGCGAACCTGCCGATCGTGCGTTCGGCCGTTAAGTACCGCAAGCATCTCGTCTTCCCGTCGACCTCCGAGGTCTACGGCATGTGTTCGGACGAGCAGTTCGATCCGGACGCCTCGGCGTTGACCTACGGCCCGATCAACAAGCCGCGCTGGATCTACGCGTGCTCGAAGCAGCTCATGGACCGCGTGATCTGGGGCTACGGCATGGAAGGCCTGAACTTCACGCTATTCCGTCCGTTCAACTGGATCGGCCCGGGCCTCGATTCGATCTACACGCCGAAGGAAGGTTCGTCGCGCGTCGTGACGCAGTTCCTCGGCCATATCGTGCGCGGCGAGAACATCAGCCTCGTGGATGGCGGCGCGCAAAAGCGCGCGTTCACCGATATCGATGACGGCATTGCAGCGCTCATGAAGATCATCGAGAACAAGGACGGCGTCGCCACGGGCAAGATCTACAACATCGGCAATCCGATCAACAACTTCTCGGTGCGCGAACTCGCTCACAAGATGCTCGCGCTCGCCGCCGAATTCCCGGAATACGCCGAAACGGCAAAGAAGGTGCAGCTCGTCGAAACGTCGTCGGGCGCGTACTACGGCGCGGGCTACCAGGACGTGCAGAACCGCGTACCGAAGATCGACAACACAAAGCAGGAACTCGACTGGGCGCCGAAGTCGACCTTCGACGAAGCGCTGCGCAAGATCTTCGAAGCGTACCGCGGCCATGTGGCCGAAGCGCGTGCGCTCGTCGAGCAACATTAAGCGTTAGACAAAGGTCCTCGCCACTTGGCCCGCATCGTCCTGAAAATCGACGTCGACACGCTGCGCGGCACGCGCGAAGGCGTGCCGAACCTCGCGCGTATCTTCGACCGCTACAAGGCGCGCGCTACGTTCCTGTTCAGCCTCGGCCCCGATCACACGGGCTGGGCGCTGCGCCGCGTGTTGCGGCCGGGCTTTCTCAAGAAGGTCTCGCGCACGTCAGTGGTCGAGCACTACGGCGTGAAGCAGCTGATGTACGGCGTGCTGCTGCCGGGCCCCGACATCGGCGTGGAAGCCGCGGCTGAAATGCGTGCGATTCACGAAGCCGGCTTCGAGTGCGGCATCCATACGTGGGATCACGTGTACTGGCAGGACAACGTGCGCAAGCGTGACGCGCAATGGACCGCGCGTCAGATGCAGAAGAGTCACGACCGCTTCACGCGCATCTTCGGCACGCCGCCCGTCACGCACGGCGCGGCGGGCTGGCAGATGAACGAGGCTGCCTTCGAGCAGATCGACACGTGGGGCATGAAGTACGCCTCGGACGGGCGTGGCCATTCGCCCTACCGTCCAGTGGTGGCCGGCCGCACGTTGAACCACGTGCAAATGCCCACCACGCTGCCCACGCTCGACGAAGTGCTCGGGGTAGACGGCGTCGATACCGACACGGTTGCCGCGTGGATGCTCAAGCGCACCGAAAACAACCCGCACGACCAGGTCTTCACGCTCCACGCCGAACTCGAAGGCCAGAAGCTCGCGCCGGTGTTCGAGCAGTTGCTCGCGGGCTGGCGCGCGCAAGGCCATACGTTTGCCACGATGGGCGACTATCATGCGACGCTGGACCCGGATTCGCTGCCATCGTACCCTGTCACCTGGGGCGAGATCGCCGGCCGCTCCGGCGAGC
This sequence comes from Paraburkholderia hiiakae, assembly GCF_904848665.1. Lineage (GTDB taxonomy): Bacteria > Pseudomonadota > Gammaproteobacteria > Burkholderiales > Burkholderiaceae > Paraburkholderia > Paraburkholderia hiiakae. The sequence continues at coordinate 222,968 of NZ_CAJHCQ010000007.1, read as the reverse complement.
TGATCGTTCAGCCCGACTGAATCCGCCGCCCGCGCGCCGCGGAATGCCTGCCAGGACCCGCGCCCGCACAAAGCCCCCCGCCGCGGGCGGCACGCCGTCCCGGCGAAACGGCGCCGTGCGCTGCGGCAACGCCAGCCAAAAACAAAGGGAGAGCCACGTGCCTGACGTGACCATCGCAGTCGACCACCCCGTTCCGGACTTTACCGCCCCCGCCACCGGCGGCGACTTCACGCTTTCGAGCCTGAAGGGCAGCAAGGTCGTGCTGTACTTCTATCCGAAAGACAACACGCCGGGCTGCACAACCGAGGGCCTGCAGTTCCGCGACCTCTATCCGAAGTTCAAGAAGGCCGGCGCGCAGATCGTGGGCGTGTCGCGCGACAGCGTGCGCTCGCACGATAACTTCAAGGCCAAGCTCGAATTGCCGTTTACCTTGGTATCGGATGCCGACGAAGCGCTATGCGCGCTCTTCGACGTCATCAAATTGAAGAAAATGTATGGCAAACAGGTACGAGGTATCGAACGCTCGACCTTCCTGATCGACGCTACCGGCGTGCTACGCCAGGAGTGGCGCGGCATCAAGGTTCCGGGCCATGTCGAGGAAGTTCTGGAGGCTGTACAAGCGCTTTGAGGAGCGTTATATTGGGCTGCAATGAGTGCCTGTCCAACCCTTTTTACGTCGCATTGCGGCGGTTTCGCAGCCGGTCATGGAATGACCGGAAATGCGTATCCGAGGCAATGGGACAACACCGAAGAGAAGCCGCTTGCCTCGTCATCCGGGGCGGCGGCTTTTTTGTTTGCTTCACGCTGTTCCCTCCCGCTTTTCTCCCCGTTCGCGCCGGCTTTGCGACCCGGCGCGCGCAAACGTCAAGGAGCTGATCGAAAACCAGGCGAACCGGCATTTTCTGACCTGAGCGCGCACCTTGCGCAGTAACGGCGGGCGCCTACCCGGCACCCGCACGCACCGCCCGAAAGCGCGCCTTACTGGGTAACCCCGCGACCACTCGACCCGATTTTTTCGAGGGACACCATGCCTTTGCCTACTCCCCCCAGCAAGCTCGGCAACCTGCTGCCGCCCGAAGAATATAAGGCGCGTGCCCGCACGACGCGCAGCACACGCAAGGCCGCGAGCGAGAACGACGCGGCCGATGTTGCCGAATACGGCCCCGCGAGCGTCGCCGAGCCGATGACGCAGGCCGCCAATGCCGCGACCACCCTGCGCACGGTGCCGCTTTTGAGCGCGAGCGCCGAACTGGCCGCGCTCGAACCGGTCGCACCGGCGCCCGCGCGCAGCAAGCGCAACAACAGCAAGCAAGTCACGGCCGCGCTGCTGCAGCCTCGCGAAGCACGCATCGAAGCTGACGACACGCCCGTTGCGCGCGATGGCAAACCCGCCTCGGCGAAAGCCTCCGGCGGCGGCGCTGCACCCGCCACGCGCGCCGGCTCGAAAAAACGCGTGCATCCCGAAGAGAGCACCGAAGTCCAGAAGCTCTTCGTGCTCGACACGAACGTGCTCATGCACGACCCGACCTGCCTGTTCCGCTTCGAGGAACACGACGTCTATCTGCCGATGATGACGTTGGAAGAACTCGACAACCACAAGAAGGGCATGTCGGAAGTCGCGCGAAACGCTCGCCAGGTGAGCCGCACGCTCGACCAGCTGGTCGCCAATGCGGGCCCGATCTCCGAAGGCATTTCTCTCGGCCGCCTCGGCAGCCGCGAGGCGCTCGGGCGCCTGTACTTCCAGACCACGCTCACGCATATCGATCCGGTGGACGGCCTGCCACAGGGCAAGGCTGACAACCAGATCCTCGGCGTGGTGCGCGCGCTGCAGCGCGATCGGCCAGACCGACTCGTCGTGCTGGTGTCGAAAGACATCAACATGCGCATCAAGGCCCATGCGCTCGGGCTGCCCGCGGAAGACTACTTCAACGACCAGGTTCTCGAAGACAAGGATCTGCTCTACTCGGGCGTGCGCGCGCTCCAGCAAGACTTCTGGTCGAAGCACGCGAAGGGCATGGAGTCCTGGCAGGACACCAAGACGGGCACGACGTATTACCGCGTGACGGGCCCCGAGTGCCTCTCGATGCTTGTGAACGAGTTCGTGTATCTCGAACCGCAGAACGGCGAGCCAGCGTTCCATGCGGTCGTGCGCGAACTCAACGGCAAGACGGCGCTCCTGCAAACGCTGCGTGACTACGGCCACCACAAGAACAACGTGTGGGGCATCACGGCGCGTAACCGCGAGCAAAACTTCGCGCTGAACCTGCTGATGAACCCGGAGATCGACTTCGTCACGCTGCTGGGCCAGGCTGGCACGGGCAAGACGCTCGTCGCGCTCGCGGCGGGCCTCGCGCAAGTACTCGACGAAAAGCGCTACAACGAGATCATCGTCACACGCGCGACGGTGCCAGTTGGCGAGGATATCGGCTTCCTGCCGGGCACCGAAGAAGAAAAGATGCAGCCGTGGATGGGCGCCTTCGACGACAACCTCGAAGTCCTCCAGAAAACCGATGACGCCGCCGGCGAATGGGGTCGCGCTGCGACTCAGGAGCTGATCCGCTCGCGCCTGAAAGTGAAGAGCATGAACTTCATGCGCGGCCGCACGTTCGTCGACAAGTATCTGATCATCGACGAGGCGCAGAACCTCACGCCCAAGCAGATGAAGACGCTCGTCACGCGTGCGGGTCCGGGCACGAAGATCGTCTGTCTAGGCAACATCGCGCAGATCGACACGCCTTATCTCACCGAAGGGAGTTCTGGCCTCACCTACGTGGTGGACCGCTTCAAGGGCTGGGCGCACGGCGGCCACGTGACACTCGCCCGCGGCGAACGCTCGCGGCTTGCCGATTACGCGTCCGATATCCTGTAATCCATTCGCCGGGCGCCGCTTTTCAGGGGCCGTCCGTGCATACGACGAGGACCGTATCCGGGGAACCGGATGCGGTCCTTTTTTATTGGCCAAGCGTCCCCCAGCCACAACAGTTGGCGGGCGAACTTCAAGTAAGTTGTGAAGAATCCTTGCGAAAGCCCTGACGGGCGGGCTACCATCCGCCCATGACCCGTTTTCCCAATGGCGCACGCGTCGCGCGCGCCAAATTCGCTTCATGCGCCGACTCTGGCTTCCGCTTCTGATCGCAGTCCTGCTTGCCGCGTGTTCCAGCGCGCCGCAAAAGGTATCGCGCAGCGGTTCGGCTTCCAGCGAAAACGCATGGCGCACCAAGCCGCCGGGCTTTCCCAATTTCGTCGATCACAGCGTAGGCCGCGAGGAAATCTCGATCCAGGCGATGGGGCTCGTCGGCATTCCGTATCGCTGGGGCGGCAATACGCCCGATAGCGGCTTCGATTGCAGCGGTCTCGTGAAATACGTGCTTGCGCGCTCGGCCTCAGTGGACTTGCCGCGCACCACGGCGGAAATGAGCACGCGCGGCGCAACGATCGAGCCCGACGAGATCGCAGCCGGTGATCTCGTCTTCTTCAATACGACGGGGCGGCCGCATTCCCACGTCGGGATATACGTGGGAAATCTGCGTTTCGTGAATGCGCCTTCGACGGGCGGCACGGTGCGGCTCGACTATCTGACCAACCCCTACTGGGCGAAGCGCTTCGACGGGATCCGTCGAATGGCGCCGCCCAAGCGCACGCCTTTCGAGACACCGACGTGGGAAGCCTCTGCGCCGGTTGACCGTTCACCTGGCGTGAACATCGCGCCACCGGCCGTGGGTGCGCAGCCCGCGCCGCGCGCCGTTGCCGCGAGTCAGAATCGCATTGTCGCCGTGCCGCCGTCAGCCTATGCGGCAACGCAGGCGACGGTACCGACGGCCTCGACGACCGCCGCAGCCCCGGCCGACGCGTTCGAGCCGCCACCCGCCTCGCTCGGCGCAGCGCAAACGCAGGCACGCGACGAGGGCGCGCTCGCTCCCGCAGCCGCGCCTGGCAACACCACGTCCGGTTACGCCGCCAGTCCCGCCGCCAGCGCACCGCGCGACGCCATCGACGCCGCCGCCGACGCTTTCGAGCCCCCGCCACCCACCGCAAACGCAGCAGCGCGCCAGGCTGGCATGGTGGGCTCGACGCCGATCCAGGCGGCGGCACCTGCCGGCAGCGCGCAGATCATGCGCGCCTCGACAACCGGTTCAGCCTCGCCCGCCCCGACCCAATCCAGCGACGATCCCATCGCGCGCTTTGCCAACAGCGGCGACTGAAGAGGCCGCGCCACGGCGCTGAGCGGCACCCGGCCCTTGGCCGGACGGCGACTCATGCTTCCAGCGGTATCCGGCGCCCCGCGCCTCTGCTATCGTTTCTGGACCGTTTTTCATACTTTCGCGCAGCGAGGCGACGATGGATCTTGGACTCAGCAAGAAGGTGGTACTCGTGACGGGCGGCAGCAAGGGCATTGGCCTTGCCTGTGCGCGCGCCTTTGCGCAGGAAGGCGCCCGCGTGGCGATCGTCTCGCGCGACCCCGCCAATCTCGCGCGCGCCCGTGAGCAACTGGCGAGCGAAGGCCTGCACGTGCACCTCACGCGCGCTGACCTGCACGAAGCGCATAGCGCCGCGGACGTGATCGAAGAAGTCTCCACGGCGATCGGCCCCATCGATATCCTCGTCAACAGCGCCGGCGCGGCACGCCGCTATGACCCGGAAACGCTCGATGCGGACGCGTTCAGGGCGACGATGGAGGCGAAATATTTCCCCTACATCTATCCGCAACAGGAAGTGCTGCGCCGCATGGTGCAGCGGATCAAGTCGGGTGAGAGCACGGAGCCCGGGGCCATCGTCAATATCATCGGCATGGGCGGCAAGTTCGCGAGCGACATCCATATCGCGGGCGGCGCGGCCAACGCGGCGTTGATGCTCGCCACCGTGGGCCTCGCGCATTACCACGCGCGCTACGGCATCCGCATCAACGCGATCAACCCGGGCGCCACGCTCACGGAACGATTGCAGGAGGCCGTTCAGCTGGAGGCACAACGGCAAGGCGTCGGCGCGGACGAGGCGCTTGCAAGCGGCGAATCGAAGGTGCCGCTCGGGCGCTACGCGAAGCCGGAGGAAATTGCCGATGTCGCGCTCTTCCTCGCGAGCCGGCGCGCGAGCTACGTCACTGGCGCGCTCATCCCGATGGATGGGGCTAGCACGCCGCTGATCTGAAGCGCCCTTCAGCGCGCTGGCGAGGCTTGAAAAGCACCGCGGCGCCCGAAGGCGCCGCAGGTTTTACATGAAGCGGTGACCGAGCCACCAGGCAGCCGCGGCCAGCGTGGCCGAGGCCGGTATGGTCAGCACCCAGGCCCACACGATGTTGCCCGCCACCCCCCAGCGCACCGCGCTGAGCTTCTGCGTCGCACCAACGCCGACAATCGCGCCGGTGATCGTGTGCGTGGTCGAAACGGGAATGCCCATCCACGAAGCCGTGAAGAGCGTGAGCGCCCCGCCCGCCTCCGCGCAGAAACCGCCCACCGGCTTGAGCTTGGTGATCTTCTGACCCATCGTGCGCACGATGCGCCAGCCGCCGAACAGCGTGCCGAGACCCATTGACAGATAGCAGCCGCCGATCACCCAGATGGGCGGCGCGTCCGAGCCGATCGCCGAGTAGCCCGTTGCGATCAGCAGCATCCAGATGATGCCGATGGTCTTCTGCGCATCGTTGCCGCCGTGGCCGAGGCTATAGAGGCTCGCGGAAATGAGCTGCAGGCGCCTGAAGCGCCGGTCGACCTTGCTTGGCGGTGTCCGGAAGTACAGCCACGACACCGTGAGCATGAAGAACGACCCTAGTATGAAACCGAGCAGCGGCGAGATGAAGATGAACGCCACGGTCTTCATCAGGCCGTCGAAATTGAGCGAGGCCCAACCCGACTTCGCGAGCGCCGCGCCCACGAGACCGCCGATCAGCGCGTGCGAGGAACTCGACGGAATGCCGTAGTACCACGTAAGCACGTTCCAGCCGATCGCGCCCATCAGCGCGCCGAACACCACGTAGTGATCGACGATATCGGGGTCGATCGTGCCTTTGCCCACCGTCTGCGCCACCTTCAGGTGGAACACGAAATAGGCGATCACGTTGAACATGGCGGCAAACGCCACCGCCTGCTGCGGCTTCAGAACGCCCGTGGACACGACCGTGGCGATGGAATTCGCCGCATCGTGAAAGCCGTTCATGAAGTCGAAGATGAGAGCGATGGCGACCAGCGTCGCGACCGCCCAGAGGGCGAGTTGTATCGATTGCATCGCAGTCCGCTCAGGCGTTCTCTAGCACGATGCCTTCGATGATGTTCGCGACATCCTCGCACTTGTCCGTGATCGCTTCGAGCAGTTCGTAGATCGCCTTCAGCTTGATCAGCGTCTTGACGTTGTCCTCCTCGCGGAAAAGCTTCGAGATGGCGGAGCGCAACAGGCGGTCGGCATCGGATTCGAGGCGATCGATGTCCTCGCAAGCCCTGAGGATTTCGCGCGCCTGCTTCATGTCGGAGAGAAGCCCCACCGCCAGTTGCACGCGCTCGGCCGTGGCCGTCACCACGTGCGCCAGTTGACTTGCCTCGGCGGTCACGGCTTGCACGTCGTAGAGCGAAATGGCCGTGGCGACGTCCTCCATGAGGTCGAGGCAGTCGTCCATCGTCGTGATCAGCTTGTGGATCTCGTCGCGGTCGAGCGGCGTGATGAAGGTCTTGTGCAGCAGGTCGATCGCCTCGTGCGTGAGCTTGTCGGCGGCCTTTTCGGCAACCTGCACGTTCTGCTTGTGTACTTCGGCGTCAGCGAGGTTATCGATCAGAAGTTCGAGTTCGCGGCTCGCGGAAACGATGCATTTCGCATGTGCGTTGAAAATTTCGAAGAACTTGCCCTCGGTGGGCATGAATCGACCGAACATTGGTATCCCGGAAATTGGTCTCGGATTGCCGTCAGTAAGCGGCAAAATAGGCGGCAAAATAAGCGACAAAGCTAACCGTCATAAAACGGCAACATTGTATCGTCAGGAGAGAGCCACCGCATGGATCGGCGGACGCCGCAGCGGCATTTGCGCCACTTTGGCGCAAGCCGCGCAAACAATCGCCTTATTCGCCGTAGAAGGTCTGCGCCCCGGCAAAATTATCGAACTTCGTGTATTGACCATGGAACGTGAGGCGAACGGGTCCGATCGGACCGTTACGCTGCTTGCCGATGATGATTTCGGCCGTCCCCTTGTCGGGGCTGTCGGGGTTGTAGACTTCGTCGCGATAGATGAACAGAATGACGTCCGCATCCTGTTCAATAGCGCCCGATTCGCGCAGATCCGACATCACCGGTCGCTTGTTCGGGCGCTGCTCCAGACCGCGGTTCAGCTGAGACAGCGCGATCACGGGCACGTCCAGTTCCTTCGCGAGGCTCTTGAGCGAGCGCGAAATTTCAGAAATTTCGGTGGCCCGGTTTTCGCCCGAGGACGAGCCGCTCATAAGCTGCAAGTAGTCGATGATGATGAGCCCGAGCTTGCCGCACTGGCGCGACAGACGCCGCGCGCGCGAGCGCAATTCCATCGGGTTCAGGCCGCCCGTTTCGTCGATGAAGATCTGCGCCTCGCTCATTTTCTGCACGGCGTGCGTGAGCTTCGGCCAGTCCTCATCGGTCAGCCGGCCCGTACGCATACGGTGCTGATCCAGACGCCCCACCGACCCGAGCATACGCATGATGAGCTGCGTGCCCGGCATTTCCATCGAGAACACGGCCACCGGCAGCCCGTATTCCACGGCCACGTACTCGCCGATGTTCATCGAGAAGGCGGTCTTACCCATCGACGGGCGCCCTGCCACGATGATCAACTCGCCGCCGTGCATGCCCGAAGTCATGCGATCGAGATCCATGAAGCCTGTGGGGGTACCCGTCACGTCGCTCGGGTTGGCCGTGTGATAGAGCGTGTCGATACGCTCCACGACCTGCGTAAGCAGCGGCCCGATCTCGAGGAAGCCCTGGGTGCCGCGCGCGCCGTCTTCGGCGATCGAGAACACCTTCGACTCAGCCTCGTCGAGCAGTTGGCGCACTTCCTTGCCCTGCGGGTTGAAGGCGTCGGCGGAAATCTCGTCAGCGACCGAAACGAGGCGGCGCAGCACCGCGCGGTCTCGCACGATTTCCGCGTAGCGGCGGATGTTCGCGGCGCTCGGCGTGTTCTGCGCGAGCGCGTTCAGGTACGCGAGGCCGCCCACGTCATCCGCTTTGCCCGAGGTGCCGAGCGCCTCGTACACCGTCACCACGTCAGCCGGACGCGTGGCCGCGATCAGCCGGCCAATGTGCTCGAAGATGATGCGGTGATCGTAGCGGTAGAAGTCGCTTTGCGAGAGGAAGTCGGCAATCCGATCCCATGCGGCGTTATCCAGCAGCAGGCCGCCGAGCACCGATTGCTCGGCTTCGATCGAATGCGGCGGGACTTTCAGCGAGTCGAGTTGGGGATCTTTCGGAGCGTTCATGGAGGGCAATTATCGGACAAGGGGGTGCCTCGAACAAGCGTGAAAACTCGCAACGAGCGTCCAGACAGCGCGCAACAAAAAAGGCAGAAGCCCTGCGGCTCCTGCCCTTCCTGAGTCTTGCGTCAAATGCGGCGCCGAATGCGGCGTCACACCGCGCGCGGCCCGAAAGGACCGCACGTGGGTACTTAGGCGTGCTCGCCCAGCACCGACACCGTGACGTCGACGAGGACGTCCGTGTGCAGCGAAACGTGCACCGGGTGGTCGCCCACCATCTTCAGCGGACCTTCCGGCAGACGCACTTGCGCCTTTTCCACTGCGAAGCCTTGCTTCGTGAGTGCAACGGCGATGTCCGCGTTCGTGACCGAACCGAACAGACGGCCGTCCACACCAGCCTTCTGGCCGATCTGAACGGTCAGGCCGTTCAGCTTTTCGCCTTCGGCTTGCGCAGCTACCAGCTTTTCAGCGGCGGCCTTTTCGAGTTCAGCGCGGCGAACTTCGAATTCAGCGATTGCGTCCTTCGTTGCACGGCGTGCCTTCTTGTTCGGGATCAGGAAGTTACGTGCGTAACCGTCCTTCACCTTAACGATGTCGCCGAGGTTACCCAAGTTGACGACTTTTTCCAGAAGAATGATCTGCATTCTATTGCTCCTTATCGCGTCGTCTTGTTAGGCCTTGTGCTGGTCGGTGTACGGCATCAGCGCGAGGAAACGCGCGCGCTTGATAGCCGTGTCCAGCTGACGCTGATAGTGGGCCTTCGTACCCGTCAGACGAGCCGGCGTGATCTTGCCGTTTTCGCCGATGAAGTCCTTCAGCGTATCGAGGTCCTTGTAGTCGATTTGTTCGACGTTTGCAGCCGTGAAGCGGCAGAACTTCTTGCGCTTGAAGAGCGGGTTTTGTTGCTGACGACGCTTGTCGAATTTCTTACCAGTCGGGCGGGGCATGATTAGTCCTTTCCTGTGCCTTGCATTTCGGTGATGTGAAACACCAGGGTTCGCGCATTGCGGTGCTTTTTCGCCAGAAAACCGGTGAAGAGCGCTTCCACGCCCATCTCACAACTTTCTACGAGACCGCAGGCCTTGCCGGCCGCCACCGCGGGCATCGTGAGTTCGACGAAGCGGGGAATACCGGCTTCGACGACCTCCGTGCGGTGCTGCAACGTCACGCTTGCAATCGGAACGCCGGCGGGGGTGTACCGCACCGGTTCGCGTTCGACGACGCTAGCCGTAAGCTGCAGCCTGTTCACGGGGCTAACTTAGGCAAATGAGCTTGAATCCTGATGGCTTGTGTACTTAAGCCTGCGCTTCGGTCGGCTGGGCAGCCGCCTTCTTGGCTTCTTCGCGCTGCACTTCCTTCATCATCGGCGACGGGCCGGTTTCGGCCTTCTTCATCTTGACGATGAGGTGACGCAGAACAGCGTCGTTGAACTTGAACGCGTGTTCCAGTTCGTCGAGCGTGGTCTGGTCGCATTCGATGTTCATGCAGACGTAGTGAGCCTTCGCGAGTTTCTCGATCATGTAGGCCAGTTGGCGACGGCCCCAGTCTTCGATACGGTGGATCTGGCCACCGTGCGAGGTGATCGTGCTCTTGTAACGCTCGATCATCGCGGGCACTTGCTCGCTTTGATCCGGGTGCACGATAAATACGATTTCGTAATGACGCATATTCACTCCTTGTGCTGACTTGTGGATATAAGCCACCCGGGCGTCGGAACCGGTGCGGCAAGTGAGAAGCCGAAGATTGTAGCGCGGATGGGCTACCCGCGCAAGGCAGATCGTGCGTTTGCGCGATGATTCGGGCGTGTTTTCAATGACTTGCGCGGTGGTGAGCGCCTTGAATGCTCCCCGCCGCGCCATGTGAGACGACAACCTAGCTGCCGGCCGCCTCGCTCGCTCCGCCGGCGAGACGGGCGTCGAGCGCCGCGCGCAGGCCGTCGAGCGCGTCCGCACCGGCGTCCGTCACCGCCCACCAGGTCATGCCCGCCGCCTGCCAGCGCAGGAGCGCGTAGCCTTCGCTCGAACTCGACGGCGCGGCGGCCGAGACGGCCGGTCCGCTCGTGCCCGGCGGGAACACATAGACGTCGATCACATGCTTCCGATAGTGGTAGACGAGTACGGCGACGCGTTCGCGCCCCACATAATCGAGGCGCCCACCCGCCAGCGCAAAGCCCTGCTGCGCCAGATCGAAAACGGGCGGCGCGTAGTCGATACGGCCGTTGAACCATGGCTTTACGGTATGGCGGTCGGTCGATATCACGTCGATATCGCGGCCCGAGATCTGGGCGCGCACGTGGCTCGACACGAGATCATCAACGAAGGCTGTCTCAGCGGCCGGGCGGCCCAGGTGCAACGTGGCGATCACCGCCAGCGCACAAAGGATCAGTACGGCGCAGCCGAACCACGCAAGCGTGGCCGCATGCGGGCCGGCGCTGGCCGGAACGCTCCAGCCACCACTGCCCTGCGCTCCTGCGCCCCTGCCCGGCCACCCGTTGCGCAGCCAACCGCGCCAGCCGCCTGAGCCGCGCGCGGGAGCGGGCGATGGCGTTGCCTTCGCAGGCGTCGCTTCGGTCGCCGGCAATGCCCCGACGATACGCGCAGCAAGTCCTGGCGGCGCACGGTGATAGGGTGCGGAGCGGATCATCTGGGAGATGGCCTGCGCGTCGTCGGCGACACGGCGGCACGCCTCGCAACCTGCGAGATGTTCGCGCACACGCCATTCGTCGGCTGCGGGGAGTTCGCGATCGACGCTCGCGTCGACCAGCGGGCGCGCTTCGTTACAGTTCATCTGGCGCCTCCGTCGTTCGGCCTTCGGTGCGAGAGCGCAATGGCGCTCCGCCGTCGGCGGCCGGCTCCTCGCGGAACCGACCGCCGCTTCCCCGGCCGGATGGTCTCCTGGCTTGATTGCTTCCCCCGACTCCTGCTCTGTCGTCCGCGCAGCCATGGGCGCGGAGGACTGATTCGCTTGCAGGCTCGCTGACTGCGCCACTGCCGCCAGCGCTGCCGCGCTCGCCGCCGCGGTACGCCGCCAGCAGCGTCGCCAGACGTCTGCGGCCACGTGCGAGCCGCGACATCACGGTGCCAATCGGTAAATCGGCAATTGCCGCGATCTCGCGATAGCCCAGCTCCTCCAGCTCGCGCAGCACCAGCACTTCCCGATATTCCACCGGCAGGCGTCTCAGCGCGTCCTGCACGTGGCGGGTGTCTTCGGCGCGGATCGCGAGCGTCTCCGGATCGACGCCGCCGGTTTCCCAGCCTTCGAGCGGCGCGTCGTCGCGCAACTCATCGAACGGCGCTACCTCTTCCGCGCCCGCGCGCCGTCGCCATTCGTCGTACCAGACACGCCGCACGATCGCGAGAAGCCACGGGCGGGCCTCGTCGCCGCGAAACGCGTCGAAGAAGCGAAACGCGCGCAGGAACGCCTCCTGGACGATATCGTCCGCGTCGCCCGGATTGCGCGAAAGCCAGCGCGCGAGGTTGTAGGCCGCATCGAGATGCGGCAGCGCCAGCGCCTGAAAGCGGCGGCTGCGCCCGGCCTCATCCTGCTCGTACGCGGATTCGCCCACGTTGTCCCCTCGCGTCTTCGTCTGGCTTGCGCGACAGTGGCCGCCACACACGCACTACCGAAGCTCGGGCCAGTTTATTCCCGCTCTGTGCGTACGAAAACGAAAAAAATAAAATCGAAATGCGTCGTCACGCGCCGGCCCAATACCCTGGCCGCGCGTAGACCTCCTTGAGATAGTCGATGAAATAGCGCACGCGCGCGGGCACATAGCGCTGTTGCGGATACACCGCGAGGATGTCGTAATCCGGCAGCGCGTACTCGTCGAGCACGGTTTCGAGTTCGCCGCGCGCGAGTTGGGCGTCGATCTCCCAGGTCGACCGCCAGCCGAGGCCGAGGCTCTCGGTCACCCAGCGGTGCAGCAGTTCGCCGTCGTTGCAGTCGAGCGTGCCGCCCACGCGCACGGTCACGAGCTTGCCGCCGCGGCTGAAGTACCAGCCGCGGTTCTGGCCGCCCTGCAGGTTGAACGCGAGGCAATTGTGGTTCGGCAGGTCTTCGAGCGTTTTCGGACGCCCGTGCTTGCGGAAATACTCGGGCGTGCCGCACACCACGCGCCGGTTCGTGGCGAGCTTCACGGCGACGAAGTTCGGATCCACCGCGCCGCCAATGCGGATCGACAGGTCATAGCCCTCGCGCACCAGATCGACTACGCGGTCGGTGAGATTGAACGAGACCTGGAGTTCGGGCTTGTCGGCGAGAAACTCGGGCGCGAGCGGCGCAACGTGCTTGCGCCCGAACGCGGCCGGCGCCGAGACGATCAGATGGCCGCTCACCACCTGGCGCCCGGCGGACAGCTCGTTTTCGGCCTGGTCCCAGTCGGCGAGCAGGCCGCGGCAGCGCTCGAGAAAGGCCGCGCCCTCCTCGCTCACCACGAGCCGCCGCGTCGACCGGTAAATGAGCTTCACGCCCAGGCGCTTTTCCAGCGCGTCGATACGGCGCCCGAGGATCACCGGCGAGACGCCTTCCTCGAGCGCCGCGGCCGCGAGGCTGCCCGCTTCCGCTACGCGCACGAAGGTTTCGATCTGCTTGAAGCGGTCCATTGCGTGTCTCCTTCCAGGCGGAAGCCCCGCCCCACGGGCATTCCATACTTTTTGTTTCGGAATAAACGACCTGGACTGATCTTATCAAACCTTTCCTGCGCCCCTAAAGTGGGCCTCAACGCTTCGCCATTCCTCGCATACGAGACATTCAGGAGACAATCATGGCCAAAATGAGAGCCGTCGACGCCGCTGTGCTGGTGCTCGAAAAAGAAGGCATCGATACCGCTTTCGGCGTGCCGGGCGCAGCCATCAATCCGTTCTATTCGGCGATGAAGAAAGCCGGCGGCATTACCCACGTGCTGGCCCGTCACGTCGAAGGCGCCTCGCACATGGCCGAAGGGTATACGCGGGCCACGCCCGGCAACATTGGCGTGTGCATCGGCACCTCGGGCCCCGCGGGCACCGACATGATCACGGGCCTCTACTCGGCGCAGGCCGATTCGATTCCGATCCTCGCGATCACGGGCCAGGCGCCGCGCGCCCGCCTCTACAAGGAAGACTTCCAGGCCGTCGACATCGAGTCGATCGCCAAGCCCGTCACCAAGTGGGCCGTCACCGTGCGCGAGCCGGCGCTCGTGCCGCGCGTGTTCCAGCAGGCGTTCCATCTGATGCGCTCGGGCCGTCCGGGTCCGGTGCTGGTCGATTTGCCCATCGACGTGCAACTCGCCGAAATCGAATTCGACATCGACACGTACGAGCCGCTGCCGGTCTACAAGCCGAAGGCGACGCGCAAGCAGATCGAAGCCGCGCTCGAACTGCTCAACGCCAGCGAAAAGCCGCTGATCGTCTCGGGCGGCGGCGTGCTCAACGCGGCGGCTGAAGACCTGCTCGTCAAGTTCGCCGAAACCGTGGGCGTGCCCGTCATCCCGACGCTCATGTCGTGGGGCGCGATTGCTGACGACCACCCGCTCATGGCCGGCATGGTCGGCCTGCAGACCTCGCATCGCTACGGCAACGCCACGATGCTCGCCTCCGACTTCGTGCTCGGCATCGGCAACCGCTGGGCGAACCGTCATACGGGCAGCGTCGAGGTCTATACGAAGGGCCGCAAGTTCGTGCACGTCGATATCGAACCGACGCAGATCGGCCGCGTGTTCGGCCCGGATCTCGGCATCGTGTCGGACGCGAAGGCCGCGCTCGAACTCTTCGTCGAAATCGCGCAGGAATGGAAGGCCGCGGGCAAGTTGAAGGACCGCCGTGCGTGGGTGGCCGACTGCCAGGAACGCAAGCGCACGATGCTTCGCAAGACGCACTTCGAGAACACGCCGATCAAGCCGCAACGCGTGTACGAAGAGATGAACAAGGCGTTCGGCCGCGACACCTGCTACGTGAGCACCATCGGCCTTTCGCAGATCGCAGGCGCGCAGTTCCTGCACGTGTACAAGGCACGCAACTGGATCAACTGCGGCCAGGCGGGCCCGCTCGGCTGGACGATTCCCGCGGCACTCGGCGTACGCGCGGCCGATCCGACGCGTCCCATCGTGGCGCTCTCGGGCGACTACGACTTCCAGTTCATGGTCGAAGAGCTGGCCGTGGGCGCACAGTTCAAGCTGCCGTACGTGCACGTGGTCGTGAATAACTCGTATCTCGGCCTGATCCGCCAGGCGCAGCGCGCGTTCGACATGGACTTCTGCGTGCAGCTCGCGTTCGAGAACATCAATGCGCCTGAGGTGAACGGCTATGGCGTCGATCACGTCACGGTCGCCCAAGGCCTCGGCTGCAAGGCGCTGCGCGTGTTCAAGCCCGAAGAAATCGCACCGGCGCTCAAACAAGCCCAGGCACTCGCCGCCGAGTTCAGCGTGCCGGTGGTCGTCGAAGTGATTCTCGAGCGCGTGACCAACATCGCGATGGGCACCGAGATCGACGCGATCAACGAGTTCGAAGAACTGGCCGAAAAGCCCGAGCACGCGCCGACAGCCATCAGCGCGCTGAATGCCCTCGACTGAGCGCACGCGAGCACGCATGACCGCAGCACAGGCAGCGCGCACGGCATCGGCGCACTGCCTGCCTGAATTCCCGCCTGACTTCCCTCATTGACCGACCAGCGAGACCCAGCACCATGCCAAAATTCGCCGCGAACCTCACCATGCTGTTCAACGAAGTGCCCTTCCTCGACCGCTTTGCCGCGGCCAGGCAAGCGGGCTTCGACGCCGTGGAGTTCCTGTTCCCGTATCCGTACAAGGCCGCTGAACTGGCCGAGCGCCTCGAAGTCAACGGGCTGAAGCTCGTGCTTCACAATCTGCCCGCCGGCAACTGGGAAGCGGGCGAGCGCGGCATTGCCTGCCTGCCCGATCGCCGTGGCGAGTTCCAGGAAGGCGTCGGCCGAGCGATCGAGTACGCGAAGGCGCTGAAGGTGCCGCAGCTCAACTGCCTCGTCGGCATTCCGACGGCAGGCGTCGATCGCGAGACGGCGCTCGCCACGATCGTCGATAACCTTCGCTTTGCCGCTGGCGAACTCAAGCGAGAAGGCATCCGCCTGCTGGTCGAGCCGTGCAACTCGTACGACATTCCCGGCTTCGCGCTGAACCGCAGCGCCGAAGCGCTCGACGTGATCGAAAAGACCGGCTCGGACAACCTGTTCCTGCAGTACGACATCTATCACATGCAGCGCATGGAAGGCGAACTCGCCGCGACGATGAAGAAGCACTTCGCGAAGATCGCCCACATCCAGCTCGCCGACAATCCTGGCCGCAACGAGCCCGGCACGGGCGAAATCAACTACCCGTTCCTGTTCGATCTGCTCGACTCGCTCGGCTACGAAGGTCACATCGGCTGCGAGTACAAGCCGCGCACGACGACCGTCGAAGGTCTCAGCTGGCTGCGCAGCGCGAAGCAGCGCACCGCTGAACTCGCCTGAGCGCGTAATCCGACGTCACTACGCGCCCGCAACGACGCACATTCACGCATTCGCTTTAACGGAGACACACAAGATGGCAAAGATTGGCTTTATCGGACTCGGCATCATGGGCGCGCATATGGCGCGCAACCTTATCAAGGGCGGCCACACGCTCGCCGTGAACGGCAAGTATCCGGTGCCCGACGACCTGCGCACGCAAACCGAGGTCGTCGCCGATTCGACGGCCGTGGCGAAGGTGTCGGACATCGTCATCGTGATGGTGCCGGACACGCCTGATGTCGCCAACGTCCTGTTCGCCGACGACGGCGTCGCCAAGGGTCTTTCGACTGGCAAGCTCGTGATCGACATGAGCTCGATCTCGCCGCTCGAAACGCAACAGTTCGCCAGGCAGATCAACGCGCTCGGCTGCGACTATCTCGACGCACCGGTCTCGGGCGGTGAAGTCGGCGCACGCGAAGCCACGCTCACGATCATGGTCGGCGGCCCGCAAAAGTCGTTCGATCTCGCCAAGCCGCTGTTCGACTTGATGGGCAAGAACATTTCGCTCATCGGCGACAACGGCGCGGGCCAGACCTGCAAGGTCGCGAACCAGATCATCGTCGCGCTGAACATCGAGGCCGTGGCCGAAGCGCTGCTGTTCGCGGCACGTTCGGGCGCCGACCCCGAGCGCGTGCGCAAGGCCCTCATGGGCGGCTTCGCTTCGTCGCGCATTCTCGAAGTGCACGGCGAGCGCATGACGAAGCGCACGTTCAATCCGGGCTTCCGTATCGAATTGCACCAGAAGGACCTGAACCTCGCGATCGACGGCGCGCGCAAGCTGGGCATCGCGCTGCCGCACACCGCGAGCGCGCAGCAGCTCTTCAGCGTGTGCGCCGCGAACGGCGGCAAAGCCTGGGACCACTCGGCCATGATCCGCGCGCTCGAAATCATGGCGAACTTCGAGATCGCCGAACCGCAAGCGCAAGTCAAGGTGGCCTGAATTTCAGCGGTTGCAGGACGGCGGTTCGCGCGACGTAACGCGCGGACCGCCCGCAGAGGCGGATCACGCATATCGGCGCGTGCGCAACGACCACAGCGCACGCGCCTCCCGTGGGGCGCTTCGCGGCGGCGGCAACCGTCGCGAGGCAAATCGGTGCCGCTCTGGGCTGAGGGCGGCCAGTGGGGTCCGAAAGCGGCGCCCGGTGACGGCGGGGAAGCCTTGGTCGGTCAGACGTCGTCATCGGGTGTCCGCGTGTCGGATACCCGTTTTTCTTTCCCTTCTCTTTTCTCCCAGGTTTCACACTCTTTGACGCCGCCCCGATGGACGCCGTCGCGGCCGCGTTTCTAGAATCGTGCTTTCATCCGTCTGTCACGCAGACGGGTCAAGGTGGACGCGACGCGTGACCACCCAGTCATTTCCAGCACGTAAGGAGTCTGATCGATGGGCATTATCAATTTCATCAAGGAAGCAGGCGAAAAACTCTTCGGCGCAACGGCCGCGCCGGCCGCCGCCGCGGAACCCGCTGCTGCACCCGCAGACCCCGCCGCGAATCTCGCCGCACTGAACCAGAAGGCCGGCGACGCGATCGCGGCCTATATCCGCTCGCAAGGCCTCGACGCCGACAACCTCGGCGTGACCTACGACGGTGTCTCGCACACCGTGACGGTCACCGGCAACGCCGCCGACCAGCCGACGAAGGAGAAGATCCTTGTCGCGGCCGGCAACGTGCAAAACGTCGACAAGGTCGACGACCAGATGAGCGTGACGACCCCCGCGCCCGAAGCGCAGCACCACACGGTCGTTTCCGGCGACAACCTCTGGAAGATCGCCGAGAAGTACTACGGCAGCGGCGCGAAGAACGACGCGATCTTCCAGGCGAACACGCCGATGCTCAAGAGCCCGGACAAGATCTATCCGGGTCAGGTGCTGGTGATTCCGCCGCTGCAGTAAGCCCGGTCACACGAAAACACGGCCAGAAACGAAACAGGCCTTGCGGAGTGATCCGCAAGGCCTGTTTTTCTTTGTGCGCTGTGTGGCTCAGTACCTGTCGAACACGTCCTGCAACCCCGCCTTGTCGGTCATGCCTGCGGCGAGCGCGAGCAACAACAGCACACGCGCCTTGTACGGGTTGAGCGTGCCCGAAGAAACGAAGCCGAGCGCGTCGTCCTTCGCCGCGCCGTTGTGCATCACGTGGCCCGAGCCGACGCGCGAGGCACGCACGACGGCCACACCCTTGGCGGCCGCCTCGGCCAGCGACTGCTGCATCGCGCCGTGAATCGAGCCGTTGCCGGTACCAGCCACGACGAACCCATCCACACCCGCGGCCACGAGCGCTTCGACCGCGGCGCGCGACACGCCCGCGTAGCTCGTCACGATCTCGACCTGCGGCCATTGCGCGGCCGCAGTGAACGGCGCATCGACCGTATGCGGGCGCAGCGCGCGGCGCTGGAATTCCACGCGCCCATCCTGCACCCAGCCCAGCGCGCCGATTTCGGGCGACTGGAACGCATCCACCGCGTAGGTGCTCACCTTCGTGACGTCGCGTGCGCAATGAATGCGGTTATTGAACGCCACCAGCACGCCTTGCCCCGCCGCCGCTGCGTTCGCCGCGAGCGTGACGGCGTTGAGAAGATTGAGCGGGCCGTCGGCGGAAAGCGCCGTGGCGGGCCGCATGGCTGCCGTCAAGACGCACGGCTTCGCACTCTTCACCGTAAGATGCAGCAGATACGCGGTTTCTTCGAGCGTATCGGTACCGTGCGTGATCACCACCCCGTCGATCTCGTCGCTTGCCAGCAGTTCGTTCACGCGCTGCGCGAGCGTGGACCACAGCGCGAGCGTCATGTCCTTGCTGTCGACGCTCGCGACCTGCTCGGCATGGATCTGCGCGATGGCGTCGAGGCCCGGCACGGCTGCGAGCAATTGCGCGACGCCGATCACGCCGGCCTGGTAGCCTGCGGTGTTCGCCGCGTCGGCAGCAGAGCCCGCGATGGTGCCGCCCGTGGCGAGCACGGCGATGCGCGGCAGTGCCGCGGAAGAGGAAGGGGAAGTATTCATGGCGGCGATTTTAAGCGATCCGCCGCCCGCCGGGAAAATCGGCCCTCTTTTTCAGGTTGCCTCGCGCAACTGGCTCGAGATCTGCTGCTCGGTGAGCTGCGGCGCGAACATTTCGATGAGCCGGTACGCGTACTGGCGCAGGAACGCGCCCTTGCGCAGGCCCACTCGCGTCGTGCTCGCATCGAACAGATGCTCCGTGTCGAGCGCGACGAGTTCGCTGTCGCGCTTCGGGTCGTAGGCCATCGCCGCGACGATGCCAACACCCATGCCGAGTTCGACATAGGTCTTGATCACGTCCGCGTCGATGGCGGTCAGCACCACGTCGGGCACCACGCCCGCTTTCGCGAACGCCTGGTCGATATGCGAGCGGCCCGTGAAGTCCTGGTCGTAGGTAATGATCGGATACTCGGCCACGTCTTCGAGCGTGAGATTTTCGCGGCCCACGAGCGGATGCGTCTTCGGCACCACCACCACGTGGTGCCACGAGTAGCACGGGAACGTGACGATATCGGGGAAGCGGTCGAGCGCCTCCGTCGAGATGCCGATGTCGGCCTCGCCGTTGATGATCATCTGCGCGATCTGCTGCGGGTTGCCCTGGCGCAGAGCGAGGTGCACTTTCGGAAACACTTCGCGGAACTGGTGGACGACCTTCGGCAGCGCATAACGCGCCTGCGTGTGCGTCGTCGCGACCACGAGGTGGCCGCTGTCCTGGTCTGCGAACTGGCGCGCCACGCGGCGCAGGTTCTCGGCGTCGAGCAGCATGCGCTCGATCAGCTGATGCACCGCCTTGCCCGGCTCCGTGAGGCCGGTCAAGCGCTTGCCGCGGCGAATGAAGATGTCCACGCCGAGTTCGTCCTCGAGATCCTTGATCTGCTTGGAGACGCCCGACTGCGACGTGTACAGCACATTCGCCACTTCGGTCAGGTTCATGTTCTGCCGCACGGCTTCGCGCACGAAACGCAACTGCTGAAAATTCATGGTCTTCTCTCCGAGACTGCTGACCGATTATTCGTTTTTTGTCGATGTGAGCACTGTAACGCGCATTGCGCCGCAATTTAAGCCGCGAATTTAAGCCGGGAAAACACGCAGCCCGCGCGGCACTGCCGTCACCCCCTGGCCAACCGTAAGCCCCAGCGCGCGCCACGACTCGCGGTCGAGTTCGGCTTCGAGCGCGCCGCCCGTGCGGCTTTCCAGCTCCACGCGCACCGAGCCGCCCAGCGTCACCACGCGGCGCACGTCGACGACAATGCCATCGCGGTGATCGCTCGCTTCGCGGTGCAGCACGATGTCGTGCGGGCGCACGTAGGCGAGCGCCGGGCCTTCGAAGCTGGCGTGCACCGAAATCGGCTGCGCCGCGCCTTCGGCCACGAAGCCGCGCGCGTCCACTCTGCCGCGCAGCCGGTTCGCGGCGCCGAGAAACTCGTAGACGAAAGCCGTCTGCGGATGATCATAGACGTCCTGCGGGCTGCCCACCTGCTCCACATGTCCATGATTCATCACCACGATGCGATCGGCCACCTCGAGCGCTTCTTCCTGGTCGTGCGTGACGAAGATCGTCGAGATGTGCAGGTCGTCGTGCAGGCGGCGCAGCCATGAGCGCAACTCCTTGCGCACCTTGGCGTCGAGCGCGCCGAACGGCTCGTCGAGCAGCAGCACCTTCGGCTCGACGGCAAGTGCGCGCGCCAGCGCGATGCGCTGACGCTGGCCACCCGAAAGTTCGGACGGATAGCGCTGGGCGAGCCAGTCGAGCTGCACGAGCTTGAGCAGCTCATGCACCTTCTCACGGATCACGGCCTCCGAGGGCCGCTCGCCGCGCGGCTTCACGCGCAAGCCGAACGCCACGTTCTCGAATACCGTCATATGGCGGAACAGCGCGTAATGCTGGAACACGAAGCCCACCTGACGCTCGCGCGCGCCCACCTCGCCCACGTCCTGGCCTTGCAGCACGACCTGGCCCGCGTCGGCGTATTCGAGGCCCGCGATCACGCGCAGGAGCGTGGTCTTGCCACAACCGGAGGGTCCGAGCAGCGCAACCAGTTCGCCCGGCGGAAAATCGAGCGAGACGTTGTCGAGGGCGGTGAAGTCGCCGAAGCGCTTCTGCAGATTGCTGACGGTGATGCCCATGGTTACTGCTCCCCCACTTGAATCGGTTGGCGCACGGCGCGAGGCGCTGCGTGTTGTGAAACGTGTTGCACGGCCGCCGGTTGCGGGCCGGCGTAGGCGGGAATGTCATCTGCGCTGCGCAGTTGCGCCGAAAGGCGGCGCTCCGCGAGCAGCTTCAGGCCAAGCGTGACGAGCGCGAGCAACGCGAGCAGCGATGCCACGGCAAAGGCCGCCGCGAAGTTGTACTCGTTATAAAGGATCTCGACGTGCAGCGGCATCGTATCGGTCTGGCCGCGAATATGGCCCGACACCACCGAAACCGCACCGAACTCACCCATCGCGCGCGCGTTACAAAGAATCACGCCGTACAGCAGGCCCCAGCGGATATTGGGCAGCGTCACGCGGCGAAACATCTGCCAGCCCGAGGCGCCCAGGACGTGCGCGGCCTCTTCTTCATCGTTGCCTTGCGCCTGCATCAGCGGAATCAGCTCGCGTGCGACGAACGGGAACGTCACGAAGATCGTGGCGAGCACGATGCCCGGCACCGCGAAGATGATCTGCACGTTATGGTCTTCGAGCCACGGTCCGAGCCAGCCCTGCGCGCCGAACAGCAACACGTAGATGAGGCCCGAGATCACCGGCGAGACCGAAAACGGCAGGTCGATCAGCGTGGTGAGGAGCGCCTTGCCGTGAAACTCGAACTTCGCGATCGCCCATGAAGCCGCGAGACCGAACGCCAGATTCAGCGGCACTGCGATCGCCGCGGTGATCAGTGTCAGCTTGATCGCGGAGAGCGCGTCAGGGTCGACGAGCGACGTGAAGTAGAAGCCAATGCCCTTCGAAAGCGCCTGCCAGAACACGGCGACGAGCGGCACCACGAGAAACAGCGCGAGAAACGCGAGCGCGATGCCGGTCAGGAGCCAGCGCACCCACGGCGCTTCGGTGACCGGGTTCGGCCGGCGCGTGCTTCGTTGTTGCGGCAGCGTGTTCATTGCGCACCTCCCGCGACGGTTGCGCCCACAACGGCATTCGGCGCGCTGCCGGCCGAAACGCCCCGGCTCGTACGGCGTTGCAAATACCACTGCAGCGAATTGATGAGAAGCAGCATGACGAACGAGACGCAGAGCATCATCACGGCGAGCGCCGTTGCGCCCGCGTAATCGTATTGTTCGAGCTTCGTGATGATGAGGAGCGACGTGATCTCCGACTTCATCGGCACGTTGCCGGCGATGAAGATGACCGAGCCGTACTCGCCCAGCGCGCGCGCGAACGCGAGCGCGAAGCCGGTGAGCAGCGCCGGCAGCACCGCGGGCAGCACGACGCGGCGGAACGTGAGCCAGCGCGAGGCGCCAAGGCACGCAGCGGCCTCCTCCTGTTCGCGCTCGAAGTCCTCGAGCACCGGCTGCACGGTGCGCACGACGAACGGCAAGCCGATGAAGGTCAGCGCCACGAGCACGCCAAGCGGCGTGAACGCGACCTTCAGCCCAAGCGGCTGAAGGAACTGGCCGATCCAGCCATTGCCGGCATACACGGCAGCGAGCGAAATGCCCGCGACGGAAGTCGGCAGCGCGAACGGCAGATCGACGAGCGCATCGATCACCCGTTTGAACGGGAACGTATAGCGCACGAGCACCCACGCGAGCAGGAAGCCGAACACCGCGTTGATGAGCGCAGCACCGAGCGCGGCCGTGAACGTGAGACGGTACGACGCGATCACGCGCGGCGACCACACGGCGCGCACGAACTGGCTCCAGTCGAGCGTCGCCGTCTTGAGGAAGGTGGCGGCAAGCGGAATGAGCACCACGAGGCTCAGGTAAGCCACCGTGATGCCGAGCGTCAAGCCGAAGCCAGGCAGCGCACTGGGCTTGCGCAATCGTAACGTTGTCATGCTCATCGTCCAGACATGGGTTGCGCGCCTGGCCGGGTTCTCTGGCGGCGCCGAAAAG
Organism: Paraburkholderia hiiakae; assembly: GCF_904848665.1. Classification (GTDB taxonomy): domain Bacteria; phylum Pseudomonadota; class Gammaproteobacteria; order Burkholderiales; family Burkholderiaceae; genus Paraburkholderia; species Paraburkholderia hiiakae. Next base: position 200,010 of record NZ_CAJHCQ010000007.1, on the reverse strand, counting down.
CGCGCCCGTGGGCGCGCTTCGTTGTTATGCGGTCGCGTCGTTATCGACTGTCGACCGGTACTGCGGTACTGCGTGACTTACTGCGGCTGATAGATCGAATCGAACACACCGCCATCGGCAAAATGCGTCTTCTGCGCGTTGGTCCAGCCGCCGAACGTGTCGTCAACCGTATAGAGCTTCAGCTTCGGAAACTTCGCCGTGAGCGCTGCCGGGACCTTGTCCGAACGCGGACGGTAGAAGTTCTTCGCGGCGATCTCCTGGCCCTCTTCGCTATAGAGGAACTGCAGATAGGCCTCGGCCTCCTTGCGCGTGCCCTTCTTTTCGACGACCTTGTCCACCACCGCGACCGGCGGCTCAGCCAGAATGCTCACCGAAGGCACCACGATCTCGAACTTGTCCGGCCCGAACTCCTTGAGCGAAAGGAATGCTTCGTTCTCCCATGCGATCAGCACATCGCCGATATCGCGCTGCACAAAGCTCGTCGTCGCTCCGCGCGCGCCCGAGTCGAGCACGCCCGCGTTCTTATAGAGCTTCGAGACGAAGTCCTTGGCCTTCTGCTCGTTGCCGCCCGGCTGGTGCAGCGCATATGCCCACGCCGCGAGATAGTTCCAGCGCGCGCCGCCCGAAGTCTTCGGATTCGGCGTGACGATCGAGACGCCCGGCTTGGTCAGATCGTCCCAGTCCTTGATGTGTTTGGGGTTGCCCTTGCGCACGAGAAACACAATGGTCGACGTGTACGGCGAGGCGTTGTCGGGCAGGCGCTTTTGCCAGTCCTTCGCGACGATGCCCTTATTGGCGAGCGCGTCGATGTCCCATGCCAGCGCGAGCGTCACGACGTCGGCCTGCAGGCCGTCGAGCACCGAGCGCGCCTGCGCACCCGAGCCGCCATGCGACTGCTTGATGGTGAGCGTTTCGCCCGTCTTCGCCTTCCACTGCTTGATAAAGGCCTCGTTGATGTCCTGGTACAACTCGCGCGTCGGATCGTAGGAGACGTTGAGCAGCGACGTATCCGCGTGAGCGGCCACGGGCGCCATCGCCATGACTCCGACGAGCGGCGCCACGCCGATCACCAGTTTTGCCGCCAGTGTTTTCAGCCAGCCCGCGCGCCCCGTATTTGTCGTGCCCATCTATCTGTTCTCCGTTTTCGTGTGTGCTCGTTCGCGCTCATCTGTGAATTGCAGCTAACGATGGAGGCCAGTCTAGCGATCTGCTTACATTATTAAAAATGATGTTTTCTCATTTTTTAATACGCAAAAGTGGTAAGGACAGAGGAAGTCGCTGCTGGAGCGCGGTTTCGTCCGCGCAAACACGGGAAAGCGGCTTGATAGCAACGCTCAGTTGACGAACTTCAAGTAACACTTGAAAAGTGGCGAGTACTGTATAAAAATACAGTTACCTGTTCAAACATACAGTGGCGCCATGACCAAACTCACCGCACGACAGCAGCAGGTTTTCGATCTGGTTCGCCGGGCCATCGAACGCACGGGCTTTCCGCCCACGCGCGCCGAGATCGCGGCGGAACTCGGCTTCAGTTCGGCCAACTCCGCTGAGGAGCATCTGCGCGCGCTGGCGCGCAAGGGCGTGATCGAACTGGCTGCGGGCGCCTCGCGCGGCATCCGCCTCATGCCGGGGCCCGACGACCTGCCGCACCAGTTCACGCTCCCGCACCCGAGCATCATGCAACTCTCGCTGCCGCTCGTTGGCCGCGTTGCAGCGGGTAGCCCGATCCTCGCGCAGGAGCACATCTCGCAGAACTACATGTGCGACCCGGCGCTCTTCTCGAGCCGTCCCGACTATCTGCTGAAGGTCCGCGGGCTTTCCATGCGCGACGCCGGCATTTTCGACGGCGACCTCCTCGCCGTGCAAAAGAAGGCCGAAGCGAAAGACGGGCAAATCATCGTGGCGCGCCTTGGCGACGACGTCACCGTGAAGCGCCTGAAGCGCCGTCCAAATGGGCTCGAACTGATCGCCGAGAACCCCGACTACGACAATATTTTTGTCGAGGCCGGCAGCGCGGAATTCGCGCTGGAAGGCATTGCGGTCGGCCTGATCCGCCCCACCGAATTCTAAGAAGTCCGTCTGCGCGCAATTTGCCTGCAATTTGCCTGCAGATTGCGCACCGTCTGCGCACTACCTGGAGAGAGTCATGGAACGCCTTGCCCGCTTGCTGCCCTTCCGTCAATTCGGCCGTCTTCGCCACCTCCGTGGAATCGCCTCGTGCGCGGTGCGCGAAGTGCGCGATTCAGCCGCCGCACTGAGCGGCTCGCTCTTCGAAGACTCGCCGGAGATGGTGGCGGCCAGCGCGGCCGACCTGCCGGCGCTGCCCTCGGCTCAGCCGGCGTTTGCGCGCGTGTCGCTCAACAGCACGCTCAACACCGTACAGCCCATGCGCCGTGCGCCCGTGCGCGTCTATCAGGGTCCGTCGCGGCTCATCCTCGTTGGTACGGTTGACGCGGTCTGCCGCGCAATCGACCGCTGCATTGCCGAGCAGCAAAGCGACCTGCCTGGGGCGCTCGCGAAGTAAGCCCGAATTGAGCGAATACGCTGCTCAAATGTGAGAAGAGGTTACGGTCGGGATCGTTTGGCCGGGTTTGCGGTCAACACCGTGTTTGAACGATTTGCCCTATGCCGATGACAGAATCTCTCTCGACCCCACGTAAGACCCCAGGCTGGAAGAAGCCCGTCGCGATCACCGTTGCGGTCGCCATGATTGTTGCCGCGCTTGGTTACGCCTATGCGTCGCCCTATATCGCGGTGAAACACATGAAAGCCGCCGCCGACGCTCGCGACGCCGCCACGCTCAACGAGTACGTCGATTACCCAGCGCTACGTTTGAGCCTCAAGCAGCAGGTTGGCGAAATGCTGCAGCGGCGCGTCGAGGGGCAGCACAGCAGCAATCCGCTGCTGATCCTCGGCGCCGTGATTGGCGCGGCACTAATCAGTCCGCTCGTGGATGCCTACGCAACACCGGATGGCGTGGCTGCTCTACTGAACGGCATGCCGCCAACGGGCAAGCCTGGCGACCGGCCGCACGCGCCGCCGCCAGCGGAATCTGGCGCAGAATCTGGCGCACAGCCGGCAGAATCCACACAATCGGCGCCGCCCACCGCCGCGCCACCGGCCCCAGCGGCCTCGGGCAACCCCGCGTCCGAGGCTCGGCCGGTCACCACGGCCGGCTATCGCGGTCTCAATGAATTTGCGCTCACATGGGACCGAGGCAGTACGGGCGAGCACTATGCCGCCATCCTGCAGCGTCACGGGCTCTTCTCGTGGAAGCTCTCAGCGGTCGAGCTAAGCGAAGGAAACGTCTCGAACTGAAACAGATCGGAAGTGAAAGCGGAGACAGGCCGGTTCTGTGCGAGCCGGCCCGTTTGATCGCGCTTGATCGCGCTTGATTGTCTACGCGGCGGCTTGCTGCTGTTTTTCCTCAGCCGCCGACGAACACGCCACGAGAATGCTGCACGACACGCGGTCGAGCAGCGGCGTGTTGCCCGCGCCCATCCACCAGCGCGAAAGCCCCGTGCGGCAGCGGTGACCCACCACCACGAGGTCGGCATTCAATTCGCTGGCCAGATTCGCGATTTCGTCGATCGGATGCCCGAACGCGAAGTGGCCCTGGGCGCGCACGCCGCGCTCAGTGAGCCAGTCCACGCCTTCTTGAAGGATTTCGCGCGCCGTTTCCTCGAAGCGCCCGCAAGCCACATCGGTCAGCAGGCCGGCGCTCTGGGCGATCGTCGAACGCATGTCGACAACCGAGAGCAGATGCGTTTCCGCCTGCAGATCGAGCGCAAGATCGGCGCCGCAACGCAGTGCCTTGCGGCCTTCGCGCGAGCCGTCGTAACAGAGCAGAATTTTTTTGTAGCTCGCCATGATCGCTTCTCCCTGCCCGCGTGACTTGCAGGCTGTGTGATTCTCATGATGGTGCGCCGCAATTCCACACGCAAGGGCTGGAAAACGCCAGGTGAGCATCGAAAAACGCCAGATGCGTCCTCCCCAGCGCACGCGTCTGGTGCACGGCCGGATGCTTGCCCCGACATGCATTCGCCTCATGCAACGTCAAACGGCTTCGAAGCGGCGCCCAACCCGCCACGCAGCAATGCACTAAAATGGGCCGCCTTGTTTCGTGCGATTTCTCGTTCGCTTTTGCGCTCGACTCGCGCGACGCCCGTTCGACTCACATTCAACTGGTCCATGCCCGCAGCCGCCATCGAATTCGAGCAGGTCATCAAACATTACGGAGACAGGGCGGTCGTCAACGGCCTCTCGTTCAACGTCCTCCCCGGTGAGTGCTTCGGGCTGCTCGGCCCCAATGGCGCCGGGAAAACCACGACGCTGCGCATGCTGCTCGGCATCGTTTCGCCCGATGCGGGTCGCATCAGCCTGTGCGGCGAACCGGTGCCGGCGCGCGCGCGTCACGCCCGCCGGCGTGTGGGGGTGGTGCCGCAGTTCGATAATCTCGACCCCGACTTCACCGTGCGCGAGAACCTGCTCGTATTCGGCCGTTACTTCGGCTTGTCCGCACGCGAAACGCGCGAACTCGTCGCGCCGCTGCTCGAATTCGCGCGCCTCGAAAGCAAGGCGGACGCGCGCGTGGGTGAACTCTCGGGCGGCATGCGCCGTCGTCTCACCCTTGCGCGCGCGCTCGTGAACGACCCCGACGTGCTCGTGATGGACGAGCCCACGACAGGCCTCGACCCGCAGGCGCGGCATCTGATCTGGGAGCGGCTGCGCTCGCTGCTCGCGCGCGGCAAGACGATTCTCCTCACCACGCATTTCATGGAGGAGGCCGAACGACTTTGCAATCGCGTCTGCGTGATCGAGGAAGGCCGCAAGATCGCCGAGGGCGCGCCCAAAGCGCTGATCGAATCGGAGATCGGCTGCGATGTGATCGAGGTGTACGGCCCGGACCCGGTCTCGCTGCGCGACGAACTCGCGGCCGATGCGAAGCGCACGGAGATCAGCGGCGAGACGCTATTCTGCTATGTCGATGACCCCGCGCCCGTGCATGCGAAGCTGCGCCATCGCTCCGATCTACGCTACCTGCACCGGCCCGCGAATCTCGAAGACGTGTTCCTGCGGCTCACGGGCCGCGAGATGCAAGACTAACTGCAGCAAGACTAACGCGGCAGAATTGACGGCGGCGTACGAATCGCCAAGGACACCATGCAGACACGCACCAACAACCCGACGCCCTCGCGCCCCGCCCATGCGCCCATGCGCGAGCCGCGCGCCGCGCTGCCTTCGAACGCCACGCACTGGATAGCCGTGTGGCGGCGTAATTATCTGGTCTGGCGCAAGCTCGCCCTCGCGTCGATGTTCGGCAATCTCGCCGACCCGATGATTTATCTCTTCGGGCTCGGCTTCGGGCTCGGGCTGATGGTTGGGCACGTCGACGGCGTCTCGTACATCGCGTTTCTCGCGGCGGGCACGGTGTCGTCCTCGGTGATGATGTCGGCGAGCTTCGAGTCGATGTACTCGGGCTTCTCGCGCATGCACGTGCAGCGCACGTGGGAAGCGATCATGCACACGCCGCTCACGCTTGGCGACGTCGTGCTTGGCGAAGTGATGTGGGCCGCGAGCAAGTCGATACTCTCCGGCGCGGCGATCATGGTGGTGGCGGGCCTGCTCGGCTACGCGAGTTTTCCTTCCATGCTGCTCGCGCTGCCCGTGATCGCGCTCGCGGGCCTCGCGTTCGCGAGCTGCGCGATGATCGTCACCGCGCTCGCGCCGTCCTACGACTTCTTCATGTTCTATCAGACGCTCGTGCTCACGCCGATGCTGCTGCTCTCCGGCGTGTTCTTCCCGATCTCGCAACTGCCCGCGGCCGCGCAGCACATCACGCTGATGCTGCCGCTCGCGCATGCCGTCGCGTTGATCCGCCCCGCCATGCTCGACCGGCCTGTCGAGCAGGCCGGCCTGCACCTGCTGGTGCTCGCGATCTACGTGGTGGTGCCGTTCGCGATCGCTTCGGTGCTGTTCCGCCGACGCATGATGCGTTAAAACATCGCGAGGAACTCAGTCCTCGTCGTCTCCCCAGGGAATATCGACGTCCGAAATAAACGCGACCGTCGCGAACGGCCCGCCTTCCTGGCGACCGACCTTGCCGTCGGCGCGATGCCATTCCACGCGGAACATCGTCGATTGGGTCTGGGCGAGCAAACGCACCGTGCGGATCTCTTCCGGATCCGACTCCTCCACCGGGCCATCGAGCGAAACCAGCAGCGACTGCGGCCACAGACCATCGGCCGGGTCGTAGATGCGATCGCCGTCGGGAATCGAGGTGTCCGCCTCGACGCCGATGGTGGCCGAAGCCTCGACGATCATCTTGCCGAGCGCGCGCAGCACCGCCGTGGCGCGGGCCGAATTGGCCTGGCGGATGGCGAGATCGCCGCGCGTGAGTGCCTGCTCGAGTTTCGGATTGGTTTTTTGCTTTGCCATGCTGGTTTTCGGGCCGCGGCCCGCTCCGTGGCGGGCGGCGGACCGCCCGCGTATTACAAGAATGCCGACGCTGGACGCAGGGCGCTTGCCTCGTCCCAACGTCCCTAGAAGCCCAGGGCCACCGCCGCGAGCCCCGCGGCGATGCCGAAGAACACCACCGTCGAGCCCACGACGGCGAGCATGCGCGGCCGGAACGAGCTCGCCAGCATCGCGAACGACGGCACGCTCACGGGCGGCAGCGTCATCAGGAGCGCACCCGCGGGCCCCACGCCCATGCCGAGAGCGAGCATCGCCTGGATGATGGGGACCTCGCCGGCCGTGGGGATCACGAACAGCATGCCGACCACGGCAAACGTGACGATCCAGCCAAGGCTGCTCGTCACCTCCGGGCCGATATGCGGGAAGAGCCACGCGCGCGCGGCACCGAGCAGCAGCACGAGCACGATGTACTCCGGCACGAGACGCACGGCCATGCGCGCGAAGATACGTGCCCAGCGCACGAAGACGTTGCCGCCATCGGCCTGTTGCTGGGCGAAAAGCGCCAGGCGGTCGTCGGCGGCACGCGACTCCTCGGGCGTGACGAGCCGGTTGCAGACCCAGCCAAGGCCAAACACCATCAACAGGCCCAGCGTGAGCCGCAGCGCGCTCCACTGCCAGCCGAGCACGAAGCCCATGAACACGAGCGTGGCCGGATTGAGCACGGAGTTGCCGAGCCAGAATGCAATCGCGCCGCCTGCCGATGCATTGCGCGCGCGCAGGCCAACGACCACGGGCGCGGCGCAGCAGGTGCACATCATGCCGGGCACCGCGAGCAGGCCGCCCGCCGCGACGCTGCCAAAGCCGCGCCGGCCGAGCACGCGCGCGACCCATTGCGCGGGCAGGAGGGCTTGCACGCCCGAGCCGAGCAACAGACCGAGCACCATCGCCTGCCAGATCGCCTTGCCGTAGGCGAAGGCGTAATCGAGCGCGGCGGAGAACGAGGGATCAGGGGCTGTGGACGCGCCGCCCATCAGGATCGATTTGCCGATGGAATGTGTTTCCTCGGCGGTGAATGCGCGGTGATAGTACGGGAACCACTTCACGTAGAAGAGGCCCGCCACCGCCAGCAAAATAAAAATGGGCCAGCCGTAGGACGGGGGCGATTGCGCTGGGCGTGCGCTCGTCATTGTGAATTTTCTCCCGGATTGAGCGTATGGACGGCCTGTCGGGGCGCCGTCACGCGACGCGTGATGGCGCCCCGACAGGCGCATGCTGGATCGTAGTGTATGCCTTGCGAATCGCCAACGACTTTGGCACGTTGGCGCCGGCGCCGCGCCGCGCGGGCCGGGAAGGGGCCGCGCGGTTCCCTGCTCCCTCTAGGGGGCAGGATTAGGCTGCTGCTCGTGCAGCGCGTCGATCTGCGCGAGCAATTCGGGGGTGAGCTTGACGTCGGCGCTGGCGATATTTTCCTTCAACTGGTCGAGCGAGGTCGCGCCGATCAGATTGCTGGTGAGGAACGGCCGGCTGTTGACGAAAGCGAGCGCGAACTGCGCTGGCGTATAGCCATGCGCCCGTGCGAGTTCCACGTAACGCGTCGTCGCGGCCACCGATTCCGGCTTGCTGTAGCGCTTGAAACGCTCGAACCGCGTGATGCGCGCGCCTTCCGGACGCGCCCCGCCCTCGTACTTGCCCGAAAGCCAGCCAAACGCGAGCGGCGAATACGCGAGCAGGCCCACGCCTTCGCGGTGCGCGAATTCGGACAGGCCGCTTTCGAACGTGCGATTGAGCAGGCTGTATGGATTCTGAATGCTGACGATGCGCGGCAGCCCGAGCTTTTCGGAAGCGCGCAGGAACTGGGCGACGCCCCACGGCGTTTCGTTGGACACGCCGATATGGCGGACCTTCCCGGCCTTCACGAAATCGGCGAGCACGCTGAGCGTTTCCTCGATCGGCACGGTGTACGCATCGTCGAGATACGGATACATGCTGCGGCCGAACGTCATCGTGCTGCGGTCGGGCCAGTGCAACTGATACAGATCGACGTAATCGGTCTGCAGGCGCTTCAGGCTGCCGTCGAGCGCTTCGGTCAGATTCTTGCGGTCGAACTGGTTCTGCGGTCCGCGAATGTGCTGCGGATTGTGCGGCTGGCGAGCCGGGCCCGCAATTTTGGTGGCGAGCACGATGCGCTCGCGCGCCGCGGGATGCTGCGCGAGCCACGTCCCGATGAAACGCTCGGTCTGTCCTTGCGTCTCCGGGCGCGGCGGCACGGGGTACATTTCAGCGGCGTCGATCAGCGTGACGCCCTGGTCGAGCGCGTAGTCGATCTGTTCGTGCGCCTCGCGTTCCGTGTTCTGCTCGCCCCACGTCATCGTGCCGAGCCCGATCAGGCTCACCTTGACGTCGGTATCGCCGAGTGTGCGGTATTCCATGGAAACGTCGTCCATCAGTTCGGTTGAGGAAACGCCGAAACTATCACGCCGCGGGATTTTTTTCAGGAAATGCCGAATGCGGCCGAATACGCCGCGGCCGGTGACGGCGCCGTTCGCCGGCAGACGTGCCAGAATCCGCACATGCGCCTAAGAGGAGAAATCGGCATGGAAAACCGACGCAGCTACGAATACATGGGTTTCGACATGACCGCCGGTGTGGACGGCGACCACGAAGCCGGCTTTTTCGTCTCGACGCAAATCTTCCATAGCCTCACGGGCGCCGAAAACGGCAACGTGCCGATTGACGGCATCGCCGCCGGCCGCTTCCCGACCCAGAATAACGCCTTCGACGCCGCCTTCGACCGGATTCGCGAGGCCATCGACCAGCGCGTTCGCGCCGCCTCCTGAGCGTCACCTCAGAAAAAGCAGGCCTGAAAAGCGAAAAGCCGGACGTCGAAACGACATCCGGCTTTCAGGCCGCCCGTCTTGCAGGCAACCCCGAAACGAATCGGAAACTTCAGCGCGACTTACTGGCCGAAGAAGACCGATTGCGGGCCCGTGGCCTTCGCGTGGCTGCCCGACTGCGAAGCCGAGCCGGCGACACCGCCGTATGCCGTTTGGGCGCCTTGTTCCTGGACGCGCTCTGCGGCCACGGTCTGGACGCTCTGGCCACGCTGCGAAGCCGGCGCGCCGACGTCCGGGCGATAGAACGGTGCCGGGCCATAGCCGCTGGCGAACGCCGGAGCGGCAACAGAAGCGGTAGCTGCGACCAGCAGCGCTGCGATGAGTTTGGTCTTCATGGTGGACTCCAATATCAGGTTCAATTGCGGATCGGGAAGGCGCCGCGCCTGGGAGGTCAGTGCCCACGAGCTGCGTCAACGAAACTCAGTGTATACACCTACTATCGGAAAATAATCGCGATAATCCGAATTTACTATTCTGCATTCAGCAACAATCGTGTCAGGCAATTCTGACGGGGCTGAGCGACGAACAGACCCTAAAAGCGCGCCTAAAAAAATTTGCGCAACGCAGCAAATTCCACGTGGATCACATAACGTCATCAGGGTTTTTTGGCCGAAAACGGCCATCGGGTGCGCTTCCTGCAGGGGTTTTGGGCGAATTGGCGCAGTGCGCAAAGGGTACGAAGAGCCAAGCCCGTATGCGGTAAAATCGAAGGTTGATCCACGCCAGCCGTTAGTCACCGGTTTCCCATCGCCATGTCCGACAACCATCAAGCCAGCCCCCGCCGCGTATCCGTCGCGCCGATGATGGACTGGACCGATCGCTACTGCCGCTCTCTGCATCGCTTCATCTCCCGGCACACGTGGCTGTATACGGAGATGGTGACGACGGGCGCCCTCCTCCACGGCGACGTTCCGCGCCATCTCGCGTTCACGCCTGCCGAGGCGCCGGTCGCGCTTCAATTGGGCGGCAGCGAACCCGACGACCTCGCGCGCGCCGCGAAGCTCGGCGAACAGTGGGGTTACGACGAAATCAACCTGAACTGCGGCTGCCCGTCCGAGCGCGTGCAGCGCGGTGCATTCGGCGCATGCCTGATGAACGAACCGCAACTCGTGGCGGACTGCGTGAAGGCGATGCGCGATGTCGTCTCCGTGCCGGTGACGGTCAAGCACCGCATTGGCGTGGATACGGTCGAGGACTATGCATTCGTGCGCGACTTTGTCGGCACGATTGCCGAAGCGGGCTGCGACGTCTTTATCGTCCACGCGCGCAACGCGATCCTGAAGGGCTTGAGCCCGAAGGAAAACCGTGAGATCCCGCCGCTCAAGTACGACTACGCGTACCAGCTCAAGCGCGACTTCCCGCAGCTCGAAATCATCATCAACGGCGGCATCAAGACGCTCGACGAAGTCGAGCAACATTTACAGCATGTCGATGGCGTGATGCTCGGCCGCGAGGCTTACCACAACCCCTATGTGCTCGCCGACGTCGATGCGCGCTTCTATGGCGCCGCCGATGCCGCGCTCACGCGCGAGGAAGTGGAAGCGAAGCTCATCGAGTACTGCGCGAGCGAAATCGCGCGCGGCACTTACCTGGGCGCGATCGTGCGCCATGCGCTCGGTCTTTACCGCGGCGTGGCCGGCGCGCGCGGATGGCGACGCATCCTCTCGGACAGCCGCAAGCTCGCGAAGGCGGATCTCGCGATCTTCGACGAGGCGCGCGAATATCTGCGCGTTCCCGACGAAATTCTTGAATAAAGGGCTAGGCAAGCCCGGTTTGATATGTATATAATCTTGCTTCTTGATTGACGCCGCTTTCAAAGCAGCGCTGATTGAGAAAACAGCGGTGGCTGTAGCTCAGTTGGTAGAGTCCAGGATTGTGATTCCTGTTGTCGTGGGTTCGAGTCCCATCAGCCACCCCAAAGAATTCTTTTGTATCAAGCGCTTAGGCGCAGCCGAAGATTGCGCATAGCGAAATTCGGAATGAAATTTAGAATTTCGGAATTAAGCCCGCACACTGTTGCGGGCTTTTTTCATTCAGACTCCCATTTCGCTCACCTGCGGCGCGTCTCAACATACCGGCCACGTTGGAGATCAGCTTGAGAAAGCAAAAGGAATTTAAAGAGACCCGATTCACTGCAGATGTCTTACGCGAGGCGATCGAGAAACTGCGCTCGATTGCTCCTGAATCCGGACAGGGTCTGCGATTGATCACACTCAAAGTTGCTCACGACGATGCCGCGTGGTCCTACGACACCGTCGACGAGTTCCTCGCTGACTATCGCATTTCAAAGCGCAAGGCAAATCTGTTGATCTTCGGCGGGGGGTACACTTTGGCGGCCGAGATGGGCGCGCGGGAAACGGACATTGCGATTGAGGCACCTACACGCTCTGAGATCGAATCGATATTCGATGTATTCGAAAGAAGCGTCAGCCAATGCAAGTTGCCCCCGCTTCCGGCGTCAGCACATCCGCAGCGAGACACGGTAGTTTTCATCGGTCACGGCCGAAGTGCAGCGTGGCGCGATTTGAAGGATCACCTCCAGGACAAGCATGGAGTGAAGATCGAGGCCTACGAGACCGGAGCTCGTGCGGGGCACACGATTCGCGACATTCTTGAGGAGATGGCACAGAAAAGTTCGTTCGCGGCCCTCGTTATGACTGCCGAGGACGAGCAGGCAGATGGGCAGTTCAGGGCTCGCCAGAATGTAATCCACGAGGCTGGCCTGTTCCAGGGACGGCTCGGCTTTCCCCGCGCCATTCTTCTGCTTGAGGAAGGTGTCGAGGAATTCTCGAATGTTCAGGGCGTACAGTACATTCGATTCTCGAAAGGCAATATTAAGGAAACCTTCGGTGAGGTACTTGCAACGCTCCGACGCGAGTTTCCGGCATAGCCTAAGCGACGCGACTACCCTGTCGCGCACTCGCTAAGACGAGACGAACGCTCAGAAGAGCGTATAGGTTAATAGCCTATCCGGGGTTCGAATCCCCGTCTCTCCGCCACCCGATATATAAGGCTTTGAGCGATTTGTGCTCAAAGCGCTGTACCTTAGAATCGCAGTTGTACCTTTGCAGATCCGAAATGGGCTCCGTTTTTGACGGGGCCTTTTTTGCGTTTGGGTGCCCTTGGCCTGCTGATGATTGGGCACGCACTTCGTCGCAGGAGTCGACATGGGCAAAAAGCTTGACGCGGCGCGGCGCGAACTTGAGTTCGCGCGCGATGCGCTTGCGCGGATGGAACACGCCAAGTCCCCAGAAGATTTTGAAAACCAGTGGAAAGAGGCTCTTGGCAGGTTGACGAGGTTCTGGAACAAAACCCAAGCGTCGCTCAAAGGTGATTCGAAATTCACCAATTCGCCGCACGTCAAGCGCATCAACGTCGCGCTCCGCTCCGATCCGCTTATCCAATATCTCGCGCGCGCCCGAGATGTTGATGAGCATTTGAGCGACGACATTACCGGCAGACTTGACGCCGGGATGCGGTTTGAATTCGATCTTCCAGACGGCAACAAAGTGTTCATGCACGCCCCGACGTACACTTTCGAAGACGGCACAGCAATCCCCGCCGACGTGGTCGGAGCCTCGCGTAGCTACTTCGCCCCAACTGAGGTATACGCGCAACCAGTGAAGCATCGCGGCAAGACCTATGAGCCACCTGTAGAACATGACGGGCAGAAACTGCCCGACACGAAACCCATCACGATGGCGCGCATGGGCATCGAGTTTTACAGCAACTTCCTCAATAAAATGATCGACGACGGATGGGACTCCGACGTGACGTAAGGCCGCCGCCGTCCCTGATCGAGCACACATCGCCCATCCGTTTGGCTATGCGGCGAATGCCGGCCGTATTCACCGCATAGATTGCGGCGATTAGAGAATCGGGAACGCGCTAGACTACTGTACGTTTATACAGTAATCGAACTAGCATGCCGCACCGCCCACCACTCACTGCCGAGCGCCTCGCCCAGATATGGGATGACCATCCCGAACCTGTCGTGCTCGAACTGCTGTGGGAGATCCACCGGCTGCGCGCGACCATCTCTCGCGCGAATCAGATCCGCAACTTTCTGGGAGCCAATGGGCACGGCGCCGTGCCCTCGTCGGTGTGGGGATGCTTCATGCAGGAGCTTGATGCGGAGCCGTGCTTGACTGACAAGCCGACGCAGCGGCAGCAGGCCGTGGTCGACAAGATATTGAATCGGCCGCGAGAGAGCTGAAGGGTGCAGGCGCATCCGCCCTGCCTTGTACTGGCGCATCAATGCCGGATCGGTTTCAGGTTTTCCGGCATGATGGACAGTCCTACCGGAAAAGCCCTTGTCGTAGCCTACGGCGTATCATTTTCTCGATTTTGCGAGCGCCGCACGAACAGCGGAAATCTCGCTGTCCACCCTGGCAAGAATCGAGTTTGCACACTGGTCTATGACATGAGCACCGCAGACGCCACTAGTAGAATCCAGGTAGACCGGGGGCGAACTCGGCGACGAAAAGTTGATTAGCGAGAGAGCCATCGAATACACCGTTCGAATCTGATCGTTGTCGGGATCAAGGCTAGAGAGGTGGATTTGCAGGGCGGATTCGTCCTTCGTATCCACAAGCCGCATGCTTGCCGAGTTACGAATTTGCTCCTTCACCGCATACGCAAGCCGATGGCCCTGAACGTCTTCAGTCCGATCGTCAACATACACCGCAGCCTTTCCAGGTTGTTGCGCTGCAACGATTGTTGACGCTGAAATCAATAACGCTGCGACTGCACTTCTTACCTTCATTGCGCCCCCGGATTTGTCATATTTTCAGCAAATGTAACACCGGGACCGATCCGAGAGGAAGGAATCTCCGCCCTCTGTTGAGCGCCATGCAAGGAATAACGGCGCGGCTACGGTTACTCTGACGATGGGCTTTTTTGCGGTATAGACGGCGCCAAATATTACTGCTACCTTACATGGCGGTTGCAACAGACCCCGCAACCTCCAGTGCCTCCCAAGCTGGAAGACAAAGCTTAAGGCCGCCGCTTCGCTAAGAATCGGCGGCCTCTTTTCAATGCTCGCCCGGATCCTCGGCCTGCGTGGCCTTCGGCTTCGCTGCACGTGGCGGCGCAGGCTTCGCCTCTGCGTGCATCGCGCTGGCAGGAAAGAGGTTGAGGAACGAACGAGCCTCATCGGTCGAGCGCGAGGCGAGCCAGTTCGAATACTCATCGGGCGGAACAATCACGACAGAGCGCTTTTCGTCTCCCGGCTTGTGGAAACGATTCATCAGCGGATGCTCGGCCGCGTTGACCGTAAGCATCGTGAACGACCACGCCCTTCCATCCGGTTCGATCCATTCCCGCCAGAGCCCGGCAATCGCGAACGGTGATCCGTCAGCCATTCCGATGCGCCAGCGCACGGCCTTCCCTGTTTCATAGTTCGGCTCGTAGAACGCCTCGCACGGAATGAGAGCGAGTTGTTGCTTCTTCCATGCGCCGCTGAAGCTTCGCCTCTCGCCGACCGTCTCCGCGCGCGCATTCATGGTGTCGAATACCTTCACGCCGTCGGGAATGTGCCGGCGCGGGACAATCCCGAAGCTCGCGAGATCCGCTCGCGTTTCCCCATCAACGCGTCGAATGATCGGCGACGCATAGTCTTTGTAGATTTCGTCTCGCCAAGGGCTATCCGGCGGCTCTATGCCGAAGTGCTTAAAGATGTGGTCGCGGCGCGCTGCGGCATAGTTCGTACACATGGGAAGCTCCAAGTGACAAGCCCCCATGATAGCCAGGTCCAAACGGCAACGACCGCGCGAGGAATAGCAGCGCGGCCGCGTGCTTCGTGGTTACCGCTTCGCCTCGCAATCGGGCGTGCTCGGCCGTACAGTGCAAACGTACGCCTGCAGCGCCTTCACTTTGTCGATTTCTCGCTGGTCGTCTCCAGCGACCCTGAAAACGCGTTCTGCAACCGCTGGGTCGAGGTCTGCGACGGCGGCGCTTCCATCGCCCACGCCGGCGGCGCGGGCAGGTCCGGTTGCATTACCGCTACCGGCTGCGGAACAGTTGCGCACTGCGACGCGCACGCGCTCAGTGCCAGCAGCGAGAGCAGCGCGATAGCTGCGGTTGTCAGTTTCATGAGCGTCCTTCTCCTGTGTGATTGCAGCGTCCGCCGCGGCTAGCGCGGCCTGCGCCACGTTGTGCGCGTCAATCGCGCGTTGCTCGCCCTCCAGCGCCGCGTGCGACACGTTCAGCATGTCGTTTGCGTGCTGCTCGTTGTCCTTCGCGTGCGCCGCCTGCTCAGCGGCGAGTTGCCGGGCGCCGATCAGGTGCAGTACCTCGGCGCCGACTGCCGCGCCGAGTAGCGCGGCGATCACATACGGAATAATTGCTCTCAGCATCACAGCCCCCTTTCGCATAGCTCGCGCTCTTCAGCACGACGTTTCACCAGACCGGGCAACACTCTGCCGCCCGATGTCACCCATTGCGGGCGCCCCGCGTCCGATTCGTTGATTGCCCGGCATGCGCCTCGCCAGTCGCCCGAATTGAAGCGGCGCGCCGTCGAACTGCCGCAGTACGCGCTGGCGCCGATGTTGTAGGCGAAGCTCACCGCGGCCGCGAGCTGGTACGTGCGCCCCTTCAGGCCCGGCGTGCACTTAAGCACCGGCTCGGCGTGCGCGATGAGCTGTGTTTCCAGCGACTCGCGACACTCACCGTCGCTGTAGGGCTGCCCGACCACAACGTCGTGCGTGTCGCCCATGCACTTCGTGGGGATGCCAACCGGATCGAGATAGCCCCGGTAGACGACGCCCTCGAAGCGCGGCACGACAGAAAGCAAAAGGGCCGCAGACGCGGCCCCTACGACTCCCACCAGTGTTTTCCTCGATGTACTAGCCACCGTGTTCCTCCAGTTCATGCAAGCGCGCATCCGACTCGCGCTGCTCGCGTTGATCCTTGCGCCACATGAAGTAGGCGTTGAGTCCGAATGTCAGAATCGCAGTGGCGATACCGACGATCACGCCAATGTCGGTCAGCGTGAGCGCTGATCCAAGCGATACACCGCTCCCCGCATAGCTCACTGCCTCGCTTGCACTGACTCGCATCCATTCCCCCCGAAATGAAAAAGGCCGCTCGCGGCGGCCAATAAAAAAGCCAGCTCGAAGGCTGGCTCGGTTGCTTGCGTTGTCCTGACTCAGTTGCCGTTCAAATAGCCCTGGTATCGGCTCGCGAGATCATCGGCGATGGCCTGGATATGGTAGTTCTGCATGTACGCATCCGGTGTCCGACAGTCGCCCCCCATGTGACCTACAAGGAGTCCATTGACGACGTCGCCGTTTGCGTCCCGCACGCCCTGGAACGGCGTGCCGCCAACCTGCGAAATCGTTGAATTCAGCCCCGCATTCAAGATGGCGTGATTCAAACCATCAGCTGCTGAGTTCTGGTTCGGGACATCACACGTCGGAATAGCCATGATCGCGAACACGCGTTTTCCCGATACGTTGGCGCGTTGCGTGAAGATGGCCAGATCCTGCGAGAACTGCGCTTGCGCTGCAAGCTGCGCCGGATCGTCCGCTCTGGTCACCATGTCGTCGAGCTGGAAATTCACGACGATCCATTCGCTAGGCTCGGTCTTGAACTGGTCGGGAGTCGGCGGGAGACCGTTGTTCTCTCCCATAACGATCTGATGCAGAGTCGTTCCATCCATCACTCCCGCCGACACCTGCGCTGGCACGCCCCGAGACGTAAGCGCGTCCTGCAGCGTCTGGACGGTTGCCTGCGCATCCGATGCAGCGCTCGGTGCATCAGCGGCCATCGCGGATGAGATCAGGCTGAATTGTGCACGAGCCACCTTCGTGGACGCACCTGACGCAAGCGGGTTTCCGTACATAGAAACAGTGAGTTTCTTCGTCGTGGTCGCGCTGCTATCGGAGCCGCCACTACCACCACCGCACGCCGAAAGCGCGACACACCCCAAGAGCAAGATGCTCAGTTTCTTCTTCATTTTTATCCCCGGATTGGCAATTCTCGTTTCGCTGCAGCGTCAAGTTTACAGATATATTTACGTCCTGAAAGGTTCGTGCGAAAAATACCCGCCGAGCATCATTCGACGACCGTTGCACCCGCAAAGGCATAGCGATTCGGGAAGCCGGGCACCACACTTCCATCGGTCGGCACCACCGCCGAAAGCTGCGCCTCTGCATACGCAAGCGCGTCCGTCCCGGCCTCCGGAAGGCCCTGAAGCTGAATCTGCTGCGTGTACATCGCAAACTTGCCCGCGTCCCTTGCATCCTTCGAGAGATACGATGCAACGGTGGCACCGACGAGGTTCGACACATAGTCGATCGATACCTGCTGCACGACGTGATATGACGCGACAGCGCCGGTGGACGGGGTATCGTAGTCTTGCTGAAGTGGCATGTTCCCTCCTAGATAATGCCGGTCATGTCGAGCACCATGAATCGATATGCGGTCGTTTCGCGAAAGCCGACGAAGTGCGCGCCGCGTGTTCCGTTGAACGTGTGAAACTCCCAGGTGATTGTGCCGCCCGAAACGGCGATGCCGCTCATCGTTGTCTCGCCGGTACCGCCGTTGTTGTCGCCAGAGCCGAACATGTAATGCGCGGGCCAGCACCCCGCGATTGCGACGTTCACGCCATATGTCTGGCTCTGCGTGCTCGTGCCAGGCATTGACGTGCCTGTACCGTCGAAGCCGCTACCACTCAAATACTGGTCTGACTTCACGTCGATCACGCGTGCAAACGGCTTCGCTGCGTCCGCGATCAGTGCGCCCGATGCGCTGAATACCTGCAGTCCGAAGTTCGACGCGGTGACGGGCACGTTGTCGAAGACATAGAGGCGCACAACCGTCTGCGCCGCGCCGATAAATTCAGCCGTGTACGTATTACCCGAACGGGAAAACTTCCACGGCGTCACCATCACTCCGCCGTCTGCCGTGAAGGCAAAAAGCGGATTGTTTGCGGTGAATGTAAAGGTGGTGTGCCAGTAGGTTGCATAAAACTGCGTACCGACGTTGTTGTAGACCGTGGCCAGTGACTCTTGCTGCAACGTCTGCGCCAACGACGAAATCAGCTGGAAGTTCGGATTCAGACCATCGATCTGCACGAGCCCGCTATCGGTGAATGCCTGGAATCCAGCTGTCATCAATACACTCCGAAAATGAGAGTGCCGGTCACAGTCTTCGGGTAACTGAGTCCGGACGTTGAGCTGTAAGTCCAATAAACACCGTTCGCGTCGATCGTGATGATCGGCGAGGCTGTCTGATTGGAAATGTGGAAATAGAGCCGGTCTGGCTGAAACGACCAGAACGGAGTACCACCGGAAAGATCAATCGGATACGAACCGTTGTTTCCGTCGAGCTGCTGAATACCCTTGATGCGACCAAGTCTGCTGGTCGCATCAAGCACAAGCTGCCCGCTCGCATTCCAGATCTGAAGTCCAGCCGTCATTACCAGAGCCCCAAGCGCACGCGCAGCGTGCCGTTGTTGTCGTAAACAAGCAGCGTTGAATCGTTCAGCGTCATGTAGCCACTGCCTCCGTTCGCGCCATTGAGCGTCAGCGTGCCATTCTTATCGAGCTTCCAGCGCGGCTGCCCGTTCGCACCCACGGCCGTCGACTGGATGATGTCGCCAATCATCGCGTTCTGAATCCAGCCCGTGCCAATGAACGCCTGCGAAATGAAGACCTGTCCGCCTTGCACCACGAACGGCGACGACACTGCGCTGCCGTTCGGATCAAGGATGGCAACACGGCTCGCCGACAGCAGAACCGTCGATTCGACAACACCGCTGCTGTTGTCGACACCCACGCCGATACCCGCGATGTAGGTGCGCCCGTTGGCCGTGATCTGCGTCTTGATCTGATACGACGCGGCCACGCGGCCATTCAGGTCGGCATACGACGACGCCACCGTTTGCACGGCCGCCGTATTCGCATTGGCCTGCGCCTGTACCGTCGTGACCTGTGTCGCAAGCGCGCTGTCGCCGTCGACGCGGGCCTGAGTCTCCGTCTGCACTGCCGCGAGAAGCGTCGCTTTCGTCGAACTCATCTGCGCCGTAGTCGTCTGGATGTCCTGCGCGAGCGCCATGTCGGCCTCGGCGCGCGCAGACTGCTCCGACCACACGCCCGCATACACCTGCGTTGAACCGGCATAGCCGCCGTCGTCGCCTGCCATGTCCGGCACGAGCACCTGCGCGCTCACCTGATCGAGCCGATTGGAAAGCGCGGTATCGCCGTCGACGCGCGCCTGCTGCTCGTTCGTGATTGCAGCAGCGTTATCCTCGACGTCCTGCTGCAGGCCGGGAATCGCCTCGATCGGTGCCAGCAAGTCCTGCGTGAGCTGCTCCTTGCCGATCTGCCCGTTTAGGTACGACAGGATCTCGTCGGCGTCGCTGCTGCTCTGCCCGTTGACGCCAGCGCCGTCCGGATACCACGGCCCGATGTTGCCCGACGTGTCGACGAGACGCGCCCAGAAGAAAAACGACTGCCCGGCGGCCAGGCCCATCAGGTTTGCGCGCGCCTGCGGATAGGCGTAGTCGGCCAGCTTCACGGCGTCGGCGCGATTCGGCGTCTTGCTGTACCAGATCTCGGTGCGCTGTGTATCGTTGGCCGAACCATCCGCCGGAAACGTCCAATCGAGCTGGATCGCGAAAACCTGCGTCGTGGTGGTCAGCGACGTTACCGCCGGCGGCGGGCTCGTCTTGCCGGTGAGCGCCGTCTGGACGCTGTACGCCGGAATCGAGGTCACGCCTAGCGCGTTCTGCGCTCTGACGCGAGCGAGATAGTTGCCCTGATAGATGCCCGCAACCTCGACCTGCAGGCCGCCCGTCTGGTTGGCCGCGACCCACTCGCCGTTGTCCTTCTGCCACTCCGGGATATAACTCACCGCCTTGTCGGCAGCATCCCAGGCGATCACCATGTTCGTCTTGGCGATGCCCTGATCCGTGAACGAATACGTCGAGATGCGTACGTTCGTCGGCGGCGATTGCGCGGACGGTGGCGTGATCGTCACTGGCCGCTGCTGGATCTGCGCGCCGTTGTCGATCGCCGCATACTTGCCGGGCTCGTGCTGGGCCGCGCTGATCGTGTAGGTGATCTGGCCGTTGTCGGAGCTTTCTTCGACACCCGTCACGCGGAAGAGCTGCGAGACGAGGTCAGCGCTCTCCAGCATCCACACCGCGCCGGACACCGCATCCTCGTCGAATGCCGCCGTCATCGTGAACGTGCCGCCGTCCACCGATTGGACGCTGCGCGCCTGCGCGATGCCATCGGGCATGATCACCGTGAGCGTGTCGCCGGGCGACGCCGTCGGCGCCTTGTCGAGCACCACCGTGCGCCCGCTCATCGAGCGGATGCGGCCGCCGATACGGCGCCCTGCCTTGTTCGAATCGGCGACGGCAATCACCTCGCCGGGCGTGCAGAGCGTGCCGTCGAGGCCAACCTGAAACGACACCGTATTCGTCTCGTAGCGGCTTGTGAGCAGCGTCCACAAGCCGAGACGGTGCGCTTGCGCCTGCGACGTCGTGCCGAACGCTGTGATCTGCGCCTTGACGACGCCGTAGCGCGCGAGGCCGTCATCGTCGGGCACGTACTCGACGGCTTGCTGATACTGGTTTGCCGGGTCGTTCCAGCTCACCTGCGCGACGGTGTAACGCGACTTGCGCTCCGATCCAACGTAGGAGAACTGGCCGCCAACAACGTTCGCCTGCGTGTACACGTGCACCGGATCGGAAGGCATGTCCGCCGTCGCGACGACATTGCCCGCGCCCCAATACGCCTGCCCACGAAAAATGCCCGCAATGTCCTGCAGCACCTTGAACGCGTCCGACTGCGACTGGATCACGCAGTTGCACGTGAAGCGCGGCTCCTGGCCACCCTTGCCGTCCGACACCATGACGTCGCAGTACTGCGCGATCTCGTACAGCGACCACTTGTCGAGCGACGACGCGTCGACGAACTTGCCGGCGCCGTAGCGATCGTTCTGCACGAGGTCGTAGAAGATCCACGGCGGGCAGTTCGTCCAGGCCTGTTTGAACGTGCCGTCCCACGCGCCTGAATACGTGCGCGCCTCCGGATCGTAGTTCGACGGCACGCTGATAACGCGACCTTTCACGTCGAACGAACGCGTCGGCACAGAGCTGAACGACTGCGCGTCAAACTGCATACCGACGAGCGCGCTCATCGGATAGCGCAGCTTGCGATCGATGATTTCGGTGATCGCCTCGACGTTGACCGTGTCCTGAATATAGGTGTTGTGCGCGTTAGCGGTGATGCGCCGCACGCGCACCAGCCAGCCGGTCGTCGCAGCAGGAAGCTCAATGCGCGCGCTGCGCTCGTAGAGCGAAGTCGTCTTGCCGTCGAATGCGCCAGACAGCACCTGCGCATAGGAGCCGCCATCGACCGCGATGTCGATCGCATACTCGATGCGGTATCCGGTGGTGTCTCCCGTCGAGCTGTTCGTCTGCTCGAGTGCGGGCACGCCAAAGCGAATGCGCACCGCGGTGAGCTGCGTGTTCTCGACTTGACGCACCCATGGCGTGTCGCTCGTGAGCGCAACGCCGATGGCCGTTTCGTTCTCCACTGACGGAAAGCCGGTCAGAAAATCCTGATCCTGCGTGCCAACGCGCGTGTCGACCGAATAGTTCGAGAAGTTGGTCGAGCCGTCGCCGTTCTGGATCGGCGTGCCGTCGAGAAAGACGGATTGCAGGCCGTTGACCAGGCCGACAATCGGGCCTTCCGAGATCAGGTCGAGGACCTTCGCATAGGCAATCGAATGCAGGCTATCCGGCGATTCCGACGGCGAGCCGCCGCTGCTACTGCCCTTTGCACCTGAAATTCGCATCAGCTTTGATCCTCGGCATAAATGCCAGAACTGATCACCTTGGAACCCACCACCATGCGCCCGTACACAATGGGCACAGGCTCGCCCTGTGCAGAGCTGTTCACCGGGCCATTGAAGTAATACGAGGTGCCGTTGTTCGTGACGCCAGCGAGGCCGCCCGTCTGCGGGCTGAGCATCTGCACGACACCGCCGAGCGCCATCGAGACGCCGAGGCCGATCAGTTGCGCGCCCCACGCCTGTCCGTACGCAGAGGCGACGGCACCGACCACAACCAGCGCAGCCCCGAAAATGGTCTGGAACAGGCCACCTCGCTTGCTGCCGAGCAGCACCGGCGCGATGCGGATCTCATCACCGCCTACCGGATACTCGAGCTCGTCGCGCGTCAGGTTCTGCTTGCCGACGAAAACCGCGAACGTCAGCCCCTGCTCGCGTGAGCGCGCCATGAACTGCCGGAAGCCGGGCAGCACGACGCCAAGCGCGCGCATCGCCTCCGATGTCGAATTGACCGCGAGGCGGTGCACGCGCCCGAAGCGCGCGCCGAGCACGCCGTATAGCCTGATCGTGCGCAGTTGCTCGCTCATTCACTTCCCCTGTATCGCAGCACCGTGCGAAGGCATTGCGCCCACATACCGCCCCACACGGTGCGGCCGGAAAGGCGGCCGTGCATGTGGTGCAGAAACTGCCCGGCGCCGAGATAGACGCCCGCGTGATTCGGCACGCAGTTGCCGCTGCGGATCTGCATCAGCAACACATCGCCGGGCTGCAGCTCGGCGGCAGCACCGACGTCTTCGAAGCCCGCGGCGCGGTAGTTGTCGAGGTAGAGCGACGAATGACCGTCGTCCCACCAGTCGTCGCGGCGCGCGAAGTCCGGCAGTTCGACGCCGCGCTCGAGGCGATACCAGTCGCGCACGATCGCATAGCAGTCGTGCACGCCGTGCGCGAACTGACGTCCGATGAGCGGCGCGACATACCCGCTCGGGCCAAACTCACACCAGTCGTCGACAGCGATCGAGCCATCCGCCTGCACGCCCAGAGAGACGATCACCCAGCACGCGATGCCGCCCTGCTCACACATCGCCCTGTCGGCGGCGCTCGGACGCGCCGGCGCGCCGGGATGCGAATGCACGAGCGCGACGATTTCACCAGCATCCTCAGCGCGCGCGTAGTCCTCGCCGGCCAGCACGAATTGCTCGCTCGGCGTGGCCGCCCAGTTCGCGCACGGCATATAGGTTTCCGCGCCCTGGACGAGCACCACCAGCCCGACGCACTCGCGCGGGTACTCCGCGATCGCGTGCGCTGCGATCGCGCCCTTCGTGGTTTCGTTCATTCAGGAAAGGGTGTCGCTGAGGAAGCCGCCGAAAGGCAGCGGATTGTTCACGCCGAAGCGGCACTGGCAGCCGCTCGTTCTCATACTGCAGCGGTCGAGCGCCGGGTCGGTCACCGGCTGGTCGTTCGCGTCGAAATACGCGCTGCCGGTATAGCCACAGTTCGCGTCGCGATACTTCCACTGGCAGATGCTCACGATCTGGCGAGCGGGAAGCTGCTGGCCACCGAAGTCGAGCGGCGACGCGACCGTAAATTCCACCTGCAGGCCCGGCTGCTCGTTGGTTTTTTGCTCCACGCGCCAGATCTCGGCTGGCATTTCAGCAGTCGGATCAGCCGTCGGGTTCCCGGCCGGAAAATTCACCGCGTCTAGATACTTCCCGAGCGTGCGGCGACGGCGCACAGTCGCGCCCACCAAATCGGCCAGGTAGACGCACAGCGCCGAGATCGTGCCGTTGATGTCGCCGACGGTGAGCGTCGGCGTCGGCTGCTGTGAATCCGTAGTGCGCTTGAAGCCCGACGCCTGAATCGGCCACGGCTTGTACTCATTGCCCTGCCACCAGATCGACGTCGATTGCAGATGACCGTGGAAGCGCAGCATGTCTCCGCCGATTGCTGTGCAGTCCACCTCGAACAACTCAATCAGGCGACCGGGCTCAAGCTGCTGAACGTCGGCTGTGATGGTCATTTAGCCTCCAGCTCGGCAACGCGCGCGACAGCAGCGTCCAGGGCTGCAGCCAGCTCGGAAATCGCCGCCCACATCAGCGGGCCGCACTTGGAGTAGTCGACCACCTGAAACACAGGCGCGCCGTCGTCGTCTACCGCGTCCTTATCTCCGTGAACCGCTTCTGGAAGCACCGCTTGCAGTTCGTGCGCAATGAAGCCGGTCACGATTGCATGCGTGTCGTCGGCCTTAAAGCTAAACGTGCGAGCTGGCACCTGACGAATGCGCGCCAACGCACCGGAGATCGACGCCACGTTTTCCTTGAGGCGATAGTCCGATGTGGTGTTATATGCAACGGCCGCGCCCGTTGTCGTGATACTGCCGACCACTACCGAGGGACTTGAACCGTTATAGAACGAGACAATGCCCGTAGTACCTGAGCCGATGTTTAACGGGTTCGTGTTACCCCACAAATCAATGCCACTACCAGACCGCCACGCAAGCCCCGGAGTGTGACTGGATATTGGCGAGTTATTAGACGGCCCGATGTTTACCAGCGATGCGCCCGTACCGATGGCCGCGTTCCCTGTCGAGGTGAGTTGACCTGAGGACGCAATGTCACCCGCCGCGAAAGCGGTTGTACTAGACTGCTTTGCGTACTGGCTAGGAGTGAGGTTACCGCTGTCCCACGGAGTATTTCCAGCGAACACGGGCCGTTGAGAAAAACTCGCTACGCCTGTGGCGTTAGCCACCACGATAGGATTATCTACCGGGTTACCGCTGACGTATCTTTGTAGAAACCAATCTCGCGAGGGTGACACCCACGTAGCCCATATACCGCTACCGTTAGACTGGTACCCGTAGCCAAACTGTGAGTTACCTGACGTGTCGTTAGCAACCACGGTAGCCGCAGCGTACGAGGTCTTGATAGGGGCGCCCGCAGTAAGCGCACCGGTTACCGACAGCGTACCGCCTACGGTCGCGCTACCAGAAGCCGTAAGCGCGCCTGCAACGCTCAATTTGCCCTGCACCACCTCGTCGAAGGCTTTCTTGCGCCCGATCGTCCGCCATGCCGAAACACCATCCGTTTCCCACGTCAGCAGCTCGCCCGGCTTCACGACGACGATCGTCGGCGCCGCATCTCCGCTGCCCACTGCGATAGCCATCGTGACGTCGTAAGCAGTCGACAGGTTGTGCACGGAGACGATCTGGTCCGCACCGGTCGTGTTCGCTGCCGGGAAATGCGACGACGCCGCGGAAGTGGGCGTGAAGTTGATCCGCTTGCCCATATCTGCGGCCGTCAGGTCACGCACAGCGTTCGGCGACGAGCTCGTCAAAATTGCTTGCGTGGTGAGAACGTCGACATTCGCGTTCGCCTTCACGTTGGCAGTGCGAACGGTATCGCCATCGGTGCCCGTCGGCGCGGTGCCGAGATTTACTTTCTGGAGTGCCGTCATGGTGCCTTAGGGTGCAAAGGTTTGCTCGAATGTCGCGGTGATCGTGAACACGTTGCCGTCTTTTGTCGGCTCGCTCCACGTTTCGCAGGTGAAAAGCGCGGGCGCGGTCCAGAGCGGCGGCGTCCAGTTGAACGACGTCGAGCCGGCCGCCGCGCGCAGGAAAGCAAGAATCGAGGAGATCTTCGCGGCGTCGCCGATGAACTGCAGACTGAACGACGAAGCGACATTGTTCAGGCCATCCGCCGCGCGCTGCGAATAGCCGTCGCCGAACTGTGCCTTGCGCACTGTCGCCGTTGCCGTGCCAGACGCGCTAGCGACTGTGGGAACCCAGCCAAACGTGTCAGCCATTCACACCCCCGTACTTCATCTGCCAGGCGTAGCCGCCCTGCCCCTTCATCTTCTGCGCTATGCGGCTATCGACCAGCTTCTGCACCTGCGACTGCAGCCACGTCGCGTCGCTTTGATCAAACGACCCGCCGCCGTTCGCCGCGACCGAAACCTGCACATTCGTGTCGCCGCCACGTGCCGCAGACGACACTGACGACGCCGCGCTGCCGACGGCGCCACCAGAGGCAAATCGAGCGGCGCTGTGTACTGCCGCACCGCTGTTGATCGCGTCGAGGTTACCGACTCCGATACGCTGCACCGTAGAAGCCTTGAGTACGTATTCGCCATCCGACAGCCATGCCGGAATCGAATCGGAGGTAGCACTCCCGGGCCCCGATACCGCGCCGCCGGTCGAAAGATGGAAGCCATACGAGTTGTCGCCGACGGAATAGCTCGAGGCCGCGCTCGCGACGCTCGACGTGCTTGACGCGCCGAACAACGACGACAGTGACGAGCCGCCACCGAAATACGAGCCGAGCGCGCTAGCCGCGTAGTTGAACAGGCCCGAGATCGCCGCTCGCGCCTGAATGCGCGCAATGTCCGAGATAACGCTGGTTGCCAGATCGCTGAAGCTCACCTTGCCTGTCGTGACGAACTTCGCAAACGCATCTTCCATGCCGCGAAACGCGTCTTGAAACGTCGACGCAGTTGCTGCAGCGACGTTTGCAGCCTCGTCGGAATAGTCGGCCAGCGCGCGCTTCGCGCCAGTCGTCCAGTCCGCATTCGCAGCTCGAATGTCCGTCGACGACTTCTGAGCGATCGCGACCGATTGGTCGTAGTAGCTCTTCGTGGCCGCCAGTTCGTCCGCATACTGCCCCTCTCCGATCTTGTTTTGCGTGCGCTGCCGCGCGAGGTCTGCGACCTTTCGGTCATAGTCCTGGCGAATGGCGAGCAGCTTGTCGTAGTCGGCCCGATCGTTCGTGCCCATCGAGAGGCCAGCGAGCGCCTGATCGGCGGCAGCCCGCTGGGTTTGCAACTGCTGATTGAGCGCATCGGTGTACACCTGCAGATCGGTGGCGCGCTTCTTAGCTAGCTTCCCCGAGTCATCGGTGAACTGCTGGTCATTCGCCGCGATCTTGTCCTGCGTGGCCTTTACCTCGCCGGCGTACTTCTCGACTGCCGCCTTTTGCTTCTTTCCTTGGGCGATCTCGACCTGCTGCTGCTCGATCTTCAGTTCCTGCTGCAGGGCGTCGGCGCGCGCATCGTGCGCCTGTTTAAGCGCATCCCCCTGAGTGATCAGCCCTTGATCCTGCAGGCTCTTGATGTGCTCGAGCGACGCTTTCAGCTTCGACTCAATGTCCTTTTGCTGAGCATCGAGCGCAGCGAGCTGCGCGCTGATCGCATTTTGGGCGGCCGACGCCGCGGCGTTTGCTGCAGCTTTCGAGCCGTTCCGGCTGTCATACTGCTTTTCAATCTGCGCTAGGTTATCGGCGTGCCGCTTCTCCGCTGCGACGTAGTCCGAAGCAGTCTTGTCGAGATCCTTTGTTGCGGCAGCAAAATCCGCGTTTTCTTTCTTGATTGCGAGGTTGCGCTGCTCGAGCGGCGTCGCATACTGCGTGCTGTCGAGATACTTGTTGACAGCGACCGCAGCATCGCCGCCGGCGGCGCGCTGCGCTGCATCCCGCTGCGACTTGAATTGAACGGCCTGCTGATCACGAAGCACGTTCAGTCGCTTCATGTCGAGGTCGAGCTGCTCTTTCGCCTGCGCGACGGCACCCATCGCACCCATCGACTGCTGTTGCGCGAGGTTGCGCTGATCCGCCTCGACGCGCGCAAGCTGGTCACCCACCTGCTTGGTGATGTCGTCGGGCACACCGATATTCATGATCGCGTTCTTTACGCGATCGATAATGCGACCCCAATCATTCCAGTACTGCATGACGATGCCGACGTTCTTTTCAGCCGACGCCGCCACCTGCTCGTGCGCACTGATCAGATCCAGCATCGCAGCCTTCTGAGCTGCCGCTGCGTCGCCCGCGCGCACGAAGTTCTCGATCTCTTCGACCTGCGCTGCCGAAAACGTGTGATGCTGCTCCTGATAGGCAGTCAGCCACTGGATAACATTGTCGTGCAGCTTGACCAGCGATTCGACGGCCTTGTCGGCGCTCACGCCGGTGTCTTCGCTCATCGCGACCGCTGCGCGGCCCGCGAGCGCAAGATCATCGCCAGTGAAGCGCCCTGTGTCCGCGACCGCTGCGAGCGCTTCGCGCGCAGCCGAGAACGACGTTTTGGCGTCTTCGAATGTGGCAGCAATCGCCTGCATCTGGCCGGCTGACACGTCAAGCGCCCCGTTCGTGCTGACGATAGCCTTCTCAAAAGCAGCGTATTGCGCATAGCCTTCGATGATCGCGTGCGTGAGCAGCGCGACCGCG
This sequence comes from Paraburkholderia hiiakae, assembly GCF_904848665.1. Classification (GTDB taxonomy): domain Bacteria; phylum Pseudomonadota; class Gammaproteobacteria; order Burkholderiales; family Burkholderiaceae; genus Paraburkholderia; species Paraburkholderia hiiakae. The sequence goes on along the minus strand of NZ_CAJHCQ010000007.1, from coordinate 171,683 downwards.
CCGACCGTTGCGCCGATCGTGAGTCCGAGCGGGCTCATCGCGAGCGAAAGTGCGTCGGTGCGCTCGGCGAGCACGAGCAACGAGCCGCCAAAATTCTTCCATGAGCCCTGCGATGCTTCGTGCGCGAGCACTGCTAGCTCGCGGCGCGCCGCCACTGAATTCAGGCTGAATTCGTGCACCGCTTCGCCTGCACCCGACGAAGCCTGCTCAACGGCGCGAAGCTTCTCGATTGACGCCGCAGCGGCGTCGGCGATGCCGAGCTGCGCCGCCTTCATCGCCAACAGCTCGGAACGGGTTTTGCCTGCAGTATCCGCGGCGCGAGTCAGCGACGATACGAACGAGTTGATCTCGCGAGCACTCGCCTGACTGCCATTTACCGCAGCTTCGGCGATCGCCTTTTGAGCGACGGCGACGCGTTGCGCAGCCTGATCCTGCGTCTGCATGAATGCCTGCGCAGACTTGCGCGCGGAATCCAGCTCGGAACGATACCCGCTGGCGTCGGCTGTAACCCGCGTGATGCTTTCATTTGCCACGTGTTTTCGCCTCTATTTGAGCGTCGATCGCGTCAGCGACTGCTTGCGCTGCTTCCTTCTTTTTCGCCTCGTAGGCAGGACGCTTGAACGGCTGCGCGGCCATGCGTGAGGTGCCGTATTCCACGAACCGCAGGTAATAGGCATCTTTCAGCCACGTGACGATGTAGGACGCCAGCTTTCCGGGAACCGAGTTCTCGGCGTCGTATGCGATAACCAGCGCGTCCGCGCCCGCGCCCGTGCGGCGTGGAACGCGCAACTTCTCTTCTGCGAGAAAAATGTTTGCGCCGACGAGCGCCGCCTTGCGCAGCGTGGATTCGCTGACGGCGTCGTCAAGGGCGTCGAGTTGCGCAGTTAGCGCTTCTGGATTTGCGGTTGTGAACGCCTTAGCCATTCGCACGATCTCCAAACAGTGCAGCGCGCAAGAGGTTCGACTGCGCGACCGGGTCGTCCAGAAGAATCGGCTGAGAAGCCTTGACTTCATCGAGACCTAGCCACGGTATGACGTCGCTCGGACCAAATGGCGTTGGGTGTTTCTTCGAGTCGCGATTGACGTTGTAGATAGCCGCAGCGATCACGCCGGCGCGCAGATCATCGATCTGAGGACCGAAGTGCTCGATCTGCGAATACGCGATCCAGTCGGTGAATTCCGCGCTGCTAACCTCCCGCATGCAGCGCGCCACCGACATTTTTAGTTCGCGGGCGAGGCGGTGCCAGAAGAGCCGCTCAGGGCGGCTTCGGAGTTTTTTTCCGCTTCCTCCGTCGCTCCGGCGCCGATCTTGTTGATGCGCATCGCGACGCCGACGAGCCGCACCAGAACGTCGGTGTTTTTGTCACTCAGCTGTTCGACGTCATTTGGACCGAACAATGGCGCGCCGTTTTCGTCGACGATCGTGCTTGCCAGCATCAGCGCCTGGAAGCGCGAAACGGGTTGCTTCTCAGCGAGCACGTCCATGAGCGCTTCGCGGACCTTGCCGCTCATCACCCCGATACGCACTTCGCCACCCCATTCCGGTACTTCGACGACCTCGAAGCCGAGGTCGCGCGCCGCGAGGATCATTTCACGCGTCAGCATCGATTACGCCTCCGCCGGAACGTCGGTAACGTCACCGGTAATCGTGAGCGCGATCGTACCCGTGAGGACCGTGTCGGTGCCACCAGCGAGCGGGAACGACTTGACGTATGCCGAGAACTCCTTTGCGGAGCCGTCGGGCAACGTAAGCTTGTACTCAAGCGCCGTGCCCGCCTTGCGGGATGCGAGCATTGCAGCCTGGCCCGGATCGGCGTAGTTGATGTTCGCGTCGAGGGAGAACGAGCCCCAATCCTGCAGGCCGAGCCGCTTTTCCTTCGCGGTCGAATTCAGATCGGTCACGTCGATTTCCGTCGCCGCGCCATCGAAGCCCGAATAGCTCTTCACGTTGGCGACGTTCGTCCACGTCGGATTGGCTGCGCCCGATGCTGCGGTGTTCACCGCGAACGTGCTGCCTTGCGACGAAATTGCAGTACTCGTCATAGTTTCACTCCTGATACCAGATGGAAAAGTCCTGCCGACTGCCATAAAGCTTCGTGTCGTCTTCGTAGACGTCCACGGGCGCGCCGATGGGGACGCCACCGATCGGCGCGGCGGTTAGAGCGGCACGAATCTGTTGATTGATCGAATCTGCCTCCGCGCTTGTCGTCGACCACGCTGTGACCTGGATTCGCCTGTTTTGCAGTGTGTCCGCCCCTGCGAGCGTCGTTTCGTCTGCTCCTCCGACGCCCTGATAAACGATGTACGGGCGTGCCGCGCCCGATGGCGCGACGCTCGGATAGACGCGGCCGCCCGCAAGCAGCTTCAATGCGGCGTAGGTGATAGCTTTCGCACTAGCCATTGTTCGCTCCCACGCTGCATGCCAAGTCGATGAAACGGCGCCCGGCGTAGTCCGGCAGAACCGCCTCGATACTGAAAATGCCGCCGTCGTACAGCACGCGCATGGCGGCGGTGACATCGGTACGCCAGCGAATGCGCATGCTCACCTGGGCCTTGCTCACCTCTTCGCCGGACGCAACGTATTCCTTGCCAGTCGTTGCGAGCAGGTTCGCCGAGACGCCCGCGACTACGTCGACCCATGTGGTCAACGGCTGCCCGAGCTCGTCTTCGCCGTCCTGCTTCGCTTGGATCGTGATCCGCCGATTGAAGTCTCCAGACCGCATTACGCATACCCCATGATCCGGTACGGATCGAGCAACTGGTCGACATACGGAAGGTCGTGAACCTGCCCACGACTGAGAACCGCAACCTCTTCCCGGTTCTCATAGAGCGTCGCGAGCCGGATGAGAATCCACGACTTGATGCCTGCTGGTACGTCGACCGCATCGCCATAGCCCGCCGTGAAACTGATCTGCACGGCATTCGTGGTGTTCAACGTGTCGGGCCAGTACGTGCCGGTCTTCGGCGTGAGCACTCCCGGCTCGCTCACGTTGTCGACCACATACAACGACGGGTCGAGCGTTTGCTGATTGCCGAGCGCATCGATGTACTGCACGGCATCAACCGACTGAAGGCGCGGAAACGGGATGTCGATCTTGCTGCCGCGAAAGCGAACCGAGTAGTTGCGCATCGTCATCCACGCCGACGGCAGCTGATCGACTGGCACATAGCCAGGGATGACGCCGTAGTACGTGTAGAACGGGAACGCATCGAGGAACAGGTCCCACTTTTGCGTGACAAACACGCGACGGCAGACGTTCTCCGCATGGATGCGCGCCGCGCTGATCAGCATCGAGATCAGCGCATCCTCGGTGGAGTCGATGACGCGCAGGTGCAACTTCGCCTCGTCGAGCGTGACCGGCTCTTCGGCGGGCGCCTGAGTGAGCCTGATCCCCATGCTTATTGCGCCGTTTCGGACTGTGCGCCGTCGGCCTGCTTCGCGTCGGTGACCGCCGCCGCAATTTCAGCAGCTGCATCCGGATCTTCGAGCGCGACGATCTCGGCACCCTTGCTGGATGCATACGACACAGCATCCTCGTGATTGTCGACCGCTCCCGCGGCGGAGAGCGCCTTGATGACACCTTCGGGGCCCTCGACGATCTGGCCGAGCTTGAGACCCAGGCCAACGTGATCCGACAGAACGCGCGCGCGCGCGATTTGAACCTTTGCCATGGTGAACATCCTCTGTGATGTGATGTGGCGAGCCTAGGCTCGCCACTTGCCTAACCGAGAAACTCGCTTCCCGATTACGTCGCCGAGTTCGCGTAGGTCTTGACGGCGCCGCCGACGTCGATCAGGTTTCCGCCCGTGCGCAGGAATCCAACGAAACCGATCTGGCCGTTCAGCGTGAATGCGCTGTCCGTCATGCGGAAGATCGTCAGATCCATAACGTCGCGGATCACATACTTCGAAAGCTGACCGAACGCGATTGATTCCGCGTTCGCTGCCATCACGGGCATGTCCTGGTTGATGTAGATCGGGCGACCCATCAGACGATCGGGCGCGCCGCCGTTCACCATCGCATCGGCTTCATAGCCCGGCACGAAGATCGGACGGCCTTGCGAGTCCTTAATCTTGCGGATCACCTTGACCGACGAGTCGTGCATCATGTAGCCGACGCCGGGCTGGCTGCGATAGGCGGGGTCGACCGAATGCTCCAGCTCGACCAGGTCGTCGTAGACGACCGTCAGCGTTTGACCCGTCGCGCCGGTGCGGCCGGTGCTGGCTGCCGTGATGAGGCCGTTCGGCTGCGTCGTGCCGTTACCCGTCGTGAAGTGCGTGTTCTGGATGCGGCCGAGGCGCATCGCGAGCAGCCCTTGAATATAGGCCTCGATGTCGATGAACGAGTCCTGCACCAGTTCGAACGGCAGGGCAATCTTCTTCGAGCTGTACTTGAACACGTTCAGCACGATGTTGCCGAACGTGGTGTCCAAGCCCGTGACTGCGGCGTTCTGGCCAACAATCTCACCGACTTCAGCGGTCGGGTCCGTCGTCGGGAAGTTCATCGCGGCGCCCGTCGCGGTGCGAATGGCGTGCGCCACAGCGCGCATGCCGCCGTAGGCCTTCATGGCGATTTCGAGCGAGCGCTGGTATTCCGTCGCCACCGTGAAACCGCCTTCCGTCGTGGTCGTCGTCGACATCGCGTTGCGAATGTCAGGCGTCTGACGCGCAAGCATGCGCGCACGATCGCCATCGGCCATGTTCGCGACACCACCTGCGAGGAACGCGCGGAGCGCCTTCGCTTCGTCGCCCTGCTGCGCCGGATCGCGCGTAGCCGCGTTCAGCAGCGCAGCAGCCTGGACAGCCGGGTCTTCGGAAGCCAGCTGCGCACGGCGATTCTCGCGCGCGATGTCGCCGTCGATCGCCTCGATCTCGGCAAGGATGGCGTCCATGCGCTCGGCTTCGGCTGCCGGCATGCGTTGGTCAGCCGGATACTTGTTGTTCAGCTCGTTGGCTTCGCGCGCCTTCGAATTGCGCAGCTCGCGCAGTTGTTGCAGCTTCATGTGACTCTCTCCGTTAAGAGTTGACCGCTCGCGCAGGTCGTTTGGACGAAAAAAAACCGCCTTGCGGCGGCCGTTCTCAGTTGCGCGAGGCGCGTCACTGATGATTGATGCGGTTCAGCATGCGCAGGCGCTGATGCTGCCGTTCGCGGTGTTCCGCGGTGATGGTGTCGATCGGCTCGGGCGCAGGGGCCGATGCCGCGATCTTCGGTGCGTTGGCGTAAGCGCTCAGATCCCACGAGGCCTGTGCCTGCGTTGCGCTCTCAGCGATGCTGTCAGCGAGGCCGACGTCGACGGCTTCCTGCGCGGTGAACCACGTTTCGGCCTCCATGAACGCCTTCATTTCGTCGACGCTCTTGCCGCTGCGCTTTGCGTACTGGCCTGCGATCACGCCGTCGACCTTGTCGAGCAGCGCAGCGGTATCGGTCATGTCTTTCGAGTTACCGATTGCCATCGTCCAGCCGCAGTGGATCATGTACATCGCACCATCTGACATGATTACTTCGTCGGCCGCCGAGGCGATCACCGTGGCAGCACTGGCCGCGAAGCCGTCGATGTGCGCGACGACCTTCGCACCCGTGTCGCGAATTGCGGCTACGATCGACTGCGCAGCGAACACGTCACCGCCGGGCGAATTGATACGCAGGTTGAGCGTGCCGCCCTTGATGTTTCGGATCTCCGGCACGAGCGACTGCGCAGAAACACCGCCGCACCAGTATGCGGTATCGTCATCCGCGACGATCGCGTCATAGATGTACAGCGTCGCGTCGCCGCCGCTCATTTCGAGCGCGTGCGGACGCGCCGTCGGCCGGCGATTGCTCGTCAGCAGCTTGATCAACTTGCTCATGTTGCTCCTGGGTCAGGTTGGCCAGATGGCTCCGGCGCCGTTTCGCTCGCCGGCGCTGGTTCAGTGACTGCCGCCGTCTGCGTGACGCCCTGATTGATCACATCGCCGCCTGCGATCGGCGGCAGCAGCTTGATGTGGCGCACTTCGTTGACAGACATCCAGCCCGGCTCGCCAGCGCGACCCAGCGCGACGCGGAACGCGTCATTCTCGGTCTTCAGATCGCCGCGCTCCATGCCGGATACGTCGAATTCGCAGAAAAGGCGCTGACGCGATGGCCAGACCTTGCGATTGAATTCCTGATTGAACTTGACGAGATCGCGCAGCAACGTGAACTTCACAAAGCCGCGGCTCATGTTCTCTACTCCGCTGCCCCACGACGTCGTCTTTTCGGTCGAGCCGACCATAAATGGCGGCACGCCCAGAATGCGGCAGATTTCTTCGAGATCCCACTTGCTCGTCTCGAGGATCTGCGCATCGACCGGCGTCATGGTCAACTCCTGCACCTTCAAGCCACCGGTAAGGATCGCGGGCAGGTGCGAGTTCGCGACGCCGCTATGGCGCTCGCCCCACGTCGCACGCAGCAGCCGCGCCTGCTCTTCCGTCATGTTGCCGTCGGTCATGAGCGCGAAGTCGGGGCGCGCGCCGTTCGAAAAGAACCGGGCGCTGTATTCCGCTGCCGCAATCGAGGTTCCGACCGCCTGCCGCGCCGCGTATGTGATCGGGCTCGGGCTGCGGATTCCGTCGTAGCCAAGACTCGGCACGTGGATGATGTCGGCCGGATGCAGCACATACTCGGCACCGACCAGTGGCTGGACGCGATACCAGAGATCACCCTGGCTATCGCGAAACGGGAAGACTCGCAGCGGATGGTGTGCCCTGAACGACGAGATCGAACTGCTACGGAATGACGGGCGCACAATTTCGGCAAAGCAATCGCCGTAGAACAGCCGCGCCGAAGCCATGTATTCCCAGAAGACGGCGGCCGAGATGTCCGGTTCGGGCTGCTCGTTCAGCAGCCACCAGTACGGATGCTCGACGCGCGCGCGGCCGGTTGGCGTACGCTCATAGATCTGCATCGGTAGCGTCGAGAGCGCCCCTGCAATCAGCGCGACGCACGCATACACCGCTGACACCTTCATCGCGGTCGTCTCATTGACAACCGGGCCGGCGTTACTGACTGCGCCCCCGCCAATGATGTTCGCAAGCTCCTGCACGGTCAGCGATTGTCGCGTCTCGTTGAGATTGTTGACTCGCCCCGTCGCTTCAGGCCCATGCTGCGCTCGCCAGGCATTCAGCACCGACGAGCCCGGCGTCCGAGCTTTCGCCTGCGCTGCCTTGAATGCCTCTTCGCTCATAGGATATAGATTCCGGGTTGTGCCGCAGACTGCGGGTTCAGGCTGATCAGCGACACCGCATTGAACGTCGCCATCAGCGGGTCGATCTTTGCAGAGCCGCTCGCCTGCTTCGTGATCAGGATCGCGTTGCCGCGAGGCTCGACACGCGCGTTTCCGACGCACCAGGCCATCAGGCGCTGGCCGCCGTGCACGAGGACGCCTTCAGCGAGCTTCCGCTCGGTCGTCTTGATCGCACCGCCGAGCTTCCAGCCCTGCGAAATAGCGATTACCTTCTGCTCCGGCACGCCGCCATCTACCAGCGCATCCAGGATCGCGCCGATGCCAGCCGGGTCCACACCTATGCGGTCAAGCTTGCCGGACTGCTCGCACTGTGCGACATAGCCAGCCAGCTCGTCGACATCGTCACCGATAGCCTCGACCAACGTCAGATGGCCATCGCGCGCGAAATCCTCGAAGCGTGCTGCTTCGGCCTTGCGTCGCTCGAGCACAGACGGATGAGCCCATGCATGCGTCCAGAGCAGCCACTTGCCCGTCCCGGTTTCGCGGCCGGTCACCGCTAGCCCGAGCAAGTCATCGAGGCCGCCGCCGTCAATACCGACATCGATCACCTCGGATCGGGCTATCAGATCGTCCAGCGAGAGGCGCTCGACAGCCTGTTGCTCCCAAAACTCCGCGCCCGCCCATCGATCGCTGCGCAGCGCCAGCCCGATTTCGACATTGGCGTGCTTTGCGAGAAAGCCCCGGAACGACTCTTCGCCACCTTCCTTCGCTTTCCGGAATTCGCGTTCCAGAAAAGCCTGGTCGACCGAGTAGCCAAGGTTTGGATTCACCATCCCGAGGTTCTCAGCGAGGAGGTGCTCTTTGCGCGCGACCATTTCGGGCGGGTGCTCAAAGATCACCGGCACAAAACACGGATCGTTAATCTTGCCGTCGCGCACGTCACGCGCGTAGCGCAGCTTCTGCAGGAACACGCCAGCCGGTGGATCGTCGGACTGTGTCGTGAGGTAGATCACGAAGCCTTCTGGCCGCGAAGCAAGGCCACCGATCGCCTCGCGCAGCATGTTTTCGGCGTTCGGCTGCTTGCCGAACAGCCAGACCTCATCGACGAGCGTGCCGACGCTCTTTTTGCCACCCACCGTGTTCGAGTCTGCAGCCACCACCTTGAGCGTCGCGCCAGTCGTGCGGTGCGTGATCGTCTTGATGTGGGTCTGCACCTGGAAGAGGTCGTCGAGCTCATCCTCGTGCTTGACCATGTCGCGGCTCGGCGCGAAGCTGTTCCCGGCAACCTCAATCGTCGGCGCGAGAATCGCGTATTCCGCCGACATACGCCAGTTCAGGATCATGGCCGTCATCATGATCCCCGCGGCCAGCGTCGACTTGCTGTTCTTCTTGGGGATGCAGACGAACCACTCAGTGATCAAGCGTCGCCCGCTCTCAGCATCGTAGGCGCCGAAGATCGAGGCGACCAGGTCGAAGACCCATTGCGCCGACGACTCGCCGAACGTCGGGCTGCCCGGCGCGTCGACGATCTTGAGCTGCTTGAACACGGCCAGCGCGTGCTCGGCCTGCTCGGGAAAGATCGGCGGCGGGATGATCGACTCGCCGGCCTTGAGCCGCTCGGCCCAGTCTGGGCATGCAGTCGACCATTCCATGCGTCACTTCCTGTTGTTCACGACCAGCTTCGGCGGCGTCAGCGCGCCGAACTTGCTCGCGGCTTTCTTTGCCGCCTCCGCTTGCGCGTCCTTTTTTCCGCCCTCGCCGAGCTTCTGGTGAAAGAACGGCATGAGCGTCTGCGCCGCCGTCACGCGAAGCTTCGGCTCGGTGTTCTGGTCATTCATCGCCGCGAGCAGGAACTGCTTCGGGTCCGAAAACGTCAAGATCGCGTCGAGATCGAACCCGGCCGACACCGCGGCCTTTGTGATCGCGTCGTTCTCTTCGTCGGTCGGCGGCGCCGGCGGCGCTCCCTTCCCTGCGCCCTTCTTTTTGCGCTGGGCCAGATAGCCGACGACATCCTTGTCTTTAACAAGGCGCGATCCGGCGGCCGACGCCGTCGCGGCGCTGTATCCGGCGGCGATTGCCGCGTCCCTATTGGACTTGCCGGCCAAAACAGCATCGGCGAACGCGCGCTTTTTTGCTGTTAAAGCCATTAACAAAATCTCCAAACGGGGAAATTTTCTCCGCGTGCGGGAACGCGCGGTGTCCCGCCATGCGAAACGCCAGACTTTCACACCCCCCACCCGCAAATGCGAATCAGTCGCATCTACCTCAGCCGCGCCTGACTGCCGGTTGTTGAGAATGCGAACGACTCGCGGCTGCCTGTCAGCGTGTGCGGGCGCGCGCCTCGTCGGCAGTCTTCAGCTTATGGCAGTCGTCGCACAGCAGCTTGAGGTTGCTGTCGTCGTTGCTTCCGCCTTGCTCGAGCGGCACATCGTGGTCGACCTGGTCGCGCCACGGCAGCCACACACAACCGCAGCGTTGGCACTTGAACTGCTGTTCGATAGCGATGCGCTTGCGCGTCTTGACCCAGCGACTGCCGCGAATGCGCGGCGTCGTGCCTGCCTTCGCTTCCAACATCGGCACGCGCGTGGCTGTCAGCGACTGCACGCGCGGCTTGAGCGTCGTTAGCTTGCGACTCATGCGAAGTGCAGCCGCGTCGATCAGGCGGCCGGTTGCGCTGCGGCGTCAGCAGCAGGTGCCGGGTACGCGGCAGCAAGCGCGGCATTCGTCGCGGCCTGCACTGCGTCTGCGCTCAACGTGGCGTCGATCGCCTTGAGTGCGAGAGCGATCTGGATTGCGGTGTTGATGTTGGGATTCACGGCGGCTCCAATGATGGCAGTGACGAGATTGGTTGCGGGTTCCACGAGATCGGCAAGCGTCTTGCCTGCGTCGTTCGTGAGATCCGTCTTGATCTCCGAAACAATCGTCTCGGCTTTCTGTTCGATGGCCGCAGCCTCGCTCTTGAACCACGATGCGATCTTCTGAAAGAGGGCTTTGAGCATGGTCACGATCTCGACGCAGAAATGAAAAAACCCGCTTGGCTTTCGCCTTGCGGGTTCGCTGTACGCACGATTGGTACGGTATATGAAAACGCAGTTTATGCGAGGATTTCTCGCACGTCAAGCAGTCCTCACTAGCATCCCGACTTCGTCGAGTCGTTCACTGAGCGCCGTCAATCCGTTCTTCTCCAGCTCGCGAATCCATTTGCGGATGGTCGTCGCGTGTCTGTTCGCCGGATGTTCGTCGATGCCCAGCTTTTCCGCTTCGTCGAGCACGTGGATCTTTTCGCCGAAGTGCTTCCGGAGAACTGCCGCGCGGAACGCATGCACAGGGAGCACATCGCGCGCCTCGCGCGCCACCTGATCGGCGAGTTGCGAAATCGCCTCGCGGAACAATTCAGTCATTCTCCAGCCGCGGCAGCATGGACTGCCGCAATTGCAACTCTCGCTTTTGATCGCCTTGCGCGCCACCAACGCAACGATCTGCCAGTAGTCGAGCGTAGCAATCTCGGCGAGTACCATGCCCGCCTGCCCCGCGCCATCCAGCCCGACGAGGCCGCGCCCGCTTCCGTACGCACCTTGCTGCAGGATCTTCGCCATCGGCGACAGAGCGTATTGCTGGCTCGAATAGTTGCACGCGAACGTGATCGCCTCTTCTGCGCTCGTGAAAATGCCTTCGTGTCGTGCGTTCATAGTCACCTTGTGGTTTGTATTGTGTTCGGTCACATGACGACCGTGAAGTGAATGCCGTGGTGCGTGAACCAGTCGCCCAGCGCGTGCCGCAAGTCGAGACTGTTCGGCCACGCGTATTCGATCTGGGTGTTGCCAACCGACGTCTCGCTGATCTCGCCGCTGAATGGGCAGTCGTCGAACGCGATGAGCTGCGCGCCGGTCACCGTGTCGCGATGGCGCAGAGCCGACTCGATCAGCGGCTCTGGCACGTCGGCGTATTGGATATAGGCGTGTGCGGTCATTCGCCAGCGACCTCACCAAGCGTTTCGTGGTGCACCGTGACTATCACCAGAGCTTCTGCTTCTGTGACGAGGTTGCCACTCGTGCGCGTGCTCAACTCGACTCGCAAACCGATATTCGCGTCTTGCGGATCGACGCCAATCTCGCGGCAGACCTCTTCCCAGATCAGCCGCTTGATCTCGGGCGTGCGCAGCACCGTGCGGTGCGTGGTCGTATTTGTGCGGCTCGTGATGACCTTGATTTCGCTCACGTTGCTTCCTCCAGTGACAATTCCAGTGCGCCGCTAGCGATGAACTCTCGCAGCGCTTCCTTGTTCCCTTCGTGCCGACCAATGTCCGCCGGCAGCCATGCATAACCGTCTTCGGTCCTGCGCTTGTCTGCTTTCCCGAGAAAGCGACTCAGGTGCTCGGGCACCAGCACAAGCGCGGACACCGCCCACGGATTGAGCCAGTTCGGCTGATACCGCGATGTGATGCGCCGCACTGCGCGCACCGTGGCGCTGAAGAAGTACGACGGCGGCGGCCCGCTACCCATGCGGCCGATGTGCTTCGAGTGATCCGCCGGCAGGCTGAGTTGCACTTCGAGGATCACTTGCCGCCCTCCTGACACGCCCACTTCCGCTCGCCGCTAGCCATGAACGGCGCCAACGACCGTTTGTTCATCGCGACGCGCGCCGTGCACTGCAGGACGCTTCCCGATCGCCACGTGTGCAGCCGCCCCGAGATCCCTTTGCGGTAATGCGGCGGAATGTAGGCATCCACCAGTACGACGTCATCGCTCGCAACGCCCTTCGTGACCGAGCGCCGCACCACGAACACCGTCGTCTCGAATGACTGAACCTGCGTGCCGCGCCTCGTCTCGACTTCCACATCAATCAGCAGCCTCAAGCGATCACCTCCTGCAATACCATCTTTCGTGCGCGCACTGGCAGCCACGCCTCGAAAGCAACATCCCACGCAGCGAACTTGAACTCGCGCAATCCCGTGCCTTGGTCGATCAGCGCATGACAATTCGCGCAGCCTGGCACCGTGAATTCGTGTTTCGCCTTGATGCCCATCCCCTTGCCATGCTTCGCCTGATTCGAGTGACACGGCACAACTGTGTCGCCGCCACCCAGACAACCGCGCATCCGCAAGAAGCACGGCTCACCGCGACACGCCGCCAGATACTTCGAACCTTCCGCCACCGTTGGCTTCTTCACGCGGCTCTTGAGCGTCGAGCGGCGCTGCGCCATGGCGCGATTCGCGAAGCTGCTGAATGGCGAGTCGGGCTTGCGCTTAAAGCCGGTCCGCTTCATCGGCGCCGAACGCTTCATCCGCGCTCCTGCAATGCATGGATCTCGACCGGCACGCCACTCGCAGCGATCAGCGACGCGCGCCCGGCAGCCCAGAAAAAGAAGCCGACAGCACGCACCGCGTCGGGTACGTCAGCGCGCCCAAACTCGCGCACGAACCATGCGTCGTACTCTTCGCGCTCGGTCACGCTGCCACCTGCTCGACGAGCGATGCGAACGGGTTGAACGAACCGCTATTGCGAATGCGGCGGCGTGCGCGATAGGCGCGCGCGACCTCTTCCCGCGTCTTCGGTGCGGGCTTCGGCTCGTCGGCCTTCGTGCCGACTTCCCATTGCGCCGCCCACTTGTCGAGCGAGCGGGCCCAACCGCCGATGCGGAACTGCTTTCCGTGGTACTGCTTGAGCAGCTGCCCGACAGAACGCAGGTTCGCGCCAGTGGCCGCCGCCAGTTCCTTGACGGTCATTGGTTCGGCGTGCGCACGCAGCACTCGCTTGATCGAAGGAAGCAACCACGAATAGCCGGTTCTCCCCTTACGGCCGCGCGACGAAGCTGCAGTCAGCCCAAGCCGCTGCGCCTCAGAGCGCGCCGAGCTGTAGCTGCGGTTCGGTAGGAGGCGATCGAGCGCCCGCTTCAGCGATTCCTTTCCGCGCCAGATTCTTCGCAGGGTCGCGCGCTCTTCATTCGACCAGGCGTCTGCTGCCGTGAGCGGAATGCCATGCTTCGATGCGTAACACTTCGCGCCTTCGTAAGTGCGGCCGGGCAAGCGGTGCATTTGCGACAGCAGATTGATCGCGTTCTTGCTCACGTCGAGCAGCACCTGCTTTTCTTCTTCAGTCCACTTCGCAGCCATCAGATTTCCTTGATGGTGATGTCGTGCACGGCCAGCATTTGCTTGCGCTTCTGCACATACGTTGTGTTTTTGCGCGTTGCCTCCGACTTCACGTCTTCGACCACGCGATTTCCGGTTGCAACGTCGACATAGACGAAGTCCGCCACGTACTTCGAGGCGCGCTCCCACGTGCCGTCGGCGCGCTGCTTGCGCGGCGTGAGTACGAACGCAACCTGCAGCTCGAGATCGCGAATCGCGCCGGCCGCCTGCAACTGGATCAGGTGAAACCAACGCGAGCGCTCTTTCTCGCTGTCGAACTTGATGCCGTTGTGCTCGCACTTACGGTTGCCGTACTTCGAGCCCTTCTTCGGCTTCGCCATGCACAGCGACGGAGCTGCATCACGGCGATACGCGGGCGTGAGCGAAGCGCGCGCGCCGTCGCCGTCGGCGATCTCGTCGAAACCGTGCGAGGGCTGCGTGCCGAACTTCTCGGCCAGCTTCCGCTGCGCGTAGCCCACGCTCGGCGCGTCGTCACGCACGCGCGCTGTGCCGACTGTCTTCGTACCGGGTGGCACGACCATCGGCCACGATGTGGTGCGCTTCGTCATTGCTTCTTCGCCTCCCAGCGCGGCGGCTTCACGGTGCATGCCTGGTGGCCGGGCACGAACACGTATTCAGGCTTCAGCGCGCAGTTGCGATAGCCGAGCCGATACATCTTTTCGTGGCCGGGCTTCGTCGTTGCGTGCGCACAGTCTCGACAGGCGTTCATGCGGCCTCCGTATTGCCGTTCTTGTCGCGCGGGATGTCGTTGAGGTACGCGTACAGCGCTTCGCCACGCTCTTCGCTCTCACGGCTGACTGCCGCAAGCAGGTACTCCATCCAAGCGCCGGGGCCGAGCACCTTGCAGACCTTTGCCTTGAACTGCTCGAAGTACTGGAAGCGCGTCGGATCGATGCCGTGGCGCTTGCCCTGCTCACGCCAGCCAGCCTCGCCAGTCCACCACCCATCCGGTGCGCCGCCAGTCGCCACAGCGCCCGCCGCCGCGTCCTTCGCTTCCCAGATGCCGGTCCAACCGCGAAACACCGACTCTTCAACTGCCGTGGCGACGTCATGACCCAGATCGCGGATCTTCGCCAGCTTCTTGAGCGTCACCTTGGCAGCCGGGCGCGTCCAAGGGATGTCTGCTTTCTTCTCTTTCGCCTCGCGGTGCTCGCACCAGTCAAGCCACGCATCAGCAGGCAACCAGTCGGGCAGTTCGATCTCACGAAGTTCGAGATGCAACGCAGTTCGCGGCGAAGTCCGCGCGAATTGCTGATCTACTGCTTTCTCTTGCTCTACTAAAGCTATCTTGGTGTCGAAATTTGGAGGGGCTTCGGGTGAAATTTCACCCCCTTCAACGTGGGATTTGGAGGGGCTTGAAGTGGAATTTGGAGCCGCTTGAATATTCGAGGGGCTTGAAATTTCACCACCCTTAGAGGGTTGAGATTTCGAGGGGCTTCGTTTTCCACCCCTCTTCGCCATGAACTCTTCAAGCGTCGGCGGACTCAGCGAGATCGCTTCACCACGACCGTCGACGGCTTGCACGATCGTCGCGCCAGCCGGAGCCAGCATTTGATAGACGATGATGCTCTGCGTGCGGCCGAGGCGCTTGTCCGTTTCCAGCAGGTAGCCAAGCTCGATCAGCTTGTTGCGTGCGCGACGGATCGTCTGAATGTTCAGCTCGGTGTCGAGCTCAAGCTCTTCGTTGGTGACCCACGTCGAATAGTCCTCGCTGGCCCAGTTCGCGTAGGTCTTCAGCAGCGTCTTGGCCGACGAATCGCCGACTCGCTGACGCTTGGCCCACTGGTGCGCGTATCCGCTCATGGCGCCCTCAGTTCGCCGCCGGCAAGCCGAGCGTCTCGTTTTCGTGGCCCGTAGCGGCGCACTTACGCGTGCCGAACACCGCGAGCTTCCCTGCATCGATCAGCGCGCGTACGCGGCCGCAGACGCTCGACAGGCGCAGATTCGTGCGGTCGGAGATGTCCTGCCGCGTCAGGCGCGTTTCCGGCGCCGAGAATAGGTCGATGATCATTTGCTTCTGCGTGCGGCGCGTGGCCGGGTCGAGCGCGTCAAACGCCGCCAGTTGCGTTGCTGTGGTTCGCATCACGATTCCTTCGTCTGGGTTGCCGGGCTGGCTTCGCCCGTTTTGCACATCGCTGCTTCGACGCGAACGACCAGATCACGCTTCACGCTGATCTCGTCGACCAGGCTATTGCGCAGGCGCGGCAGCTCGCCCGGGTCGATACCGTCGAGCAGATCCGCCGCGGCTGCTTCCGTGCGGTGATTCACACGTACGATCGAGCGAACGATTTCCTGCGCGTTGACGTCGTCGTCCGCGTTAGATTCCACGACGCGCGCCGAAAGACCGGCAGCCGAGAGGATTTCGTTCGCGAGCGCGATACGCATGTCGACGGGAAGAGCCGCCAGAAGCGACGGCAGCATGTTCACCGACAGCAGGTTGCTGTCCTTCTCATCGTCCTCAAGCCAGCGATAGACGCGGTCAGCGTTCGTCTTCTGGCGCGTCACAATGTCGTGGTGATCGCTGAAACGCACGTTGATGCGACGCTCTGCGCCGATCCGCACGTGTGCCTCGACGATCTCTTCCACTACCGTCTCGCGCGACCAGCCGCGGGCGTTCTTCAGGTCGGTCACAGTCGCTTTCGCGGCTGCTATCGGGCTTCTGTGCGAAAGGGTTCGCATGATTTGTCAATCTCCGTGGCATACAGTCCCTATATGCGCTGAGGACTACTAACTCCACACTCAGCGATCAGGGGATAAGAGAAAAATGAAAACGTTGCTACCGGTTAAAGCCGGAACTGCTTCGGGCCGTGCCAGTGCGGCCTTTTACGATCGAGGCGCGGGGATTCGCCTCGTATCTCTTTCGCGCGCTCCGTTCGATGGAGCTGCGCGAACTCAAACAATGTCAGCAGCCAGCGCGCAAGCTTCATTCGTGTTCTCGCTGCTGTTGCTCGCCTCGCTCGTGCCGGCGCTTGCCTGAGAGATACGCGTGGCCTTCTCGACCGTTGCCCAGTCCACATGCTTAACGAAGCCCTTCATCGGGATGTCGCGCACCGGCTGGTGGAAGAAAACGCGCTGCGAAAGCGTTTCGGCAGAGCCGCTCTCGACGTGCAGCGCTTTGCCGTTCTCTCGTTGGATCTGCTCGATTGCTTGGTTGAGGTAACCGTGCTTGGCGGCGTTGCGAAGCAGTTCTTGATGTTGCGGAAGGTGCATGGGTGCTCCGGTCCTTGTAGGTAATGCTGATGGTGCCGTTATGCCGCCGCTTTGGCGGCAAGTTCCGGCCAGATTTCATGCCAGTCGGCAGGACGAAGGTCGCGGCGCGTAACAGCGCCGCTGGATTCGCGCTCGATCGCAACGCAAAGCTTTTCACCAGCGATGCGCTGTCCGTAGACGATGTTCCGAAGGAAGGCATGCGTCGTACCGCACCGAACGGCGAACCGCTGGCGATCTAGACCTGGCATTGCCGCCAGAAATGTCTTGAGCTTTTCCATGACGCAATCATACACCGTTCGGTGAATGATTCAACACCGTTCGGTGAATTTCACCAAACGGGTACAGGTGGTCTAATTTGCGCATGACAAACGATCCGACCGACATCCAAAGCGTCTTTGAGATGCGCCGCCGTGCATTGGCCGATTTGGTCGACGCCCACAGTCAGGCCGAGGTGGCGAGACGCACAAAAAAGGCGGACCGCCAGATCAGTGACATGGTCGCCGGCCGGAAGGCGTTCGGCGAGAAGGTGGCGTTGGAGATGGAGTTGGCATGGAGCCAATCAGGGTCACAAGGGGATCGAATTGATCTACTTGCACCCCGTCGACTCGTTACCGTGAAGATGCCCGAGGGCTGGGGTAAGCTCGATGAGATTCAGCGAGCCAAGGCAGAGGCGTTTATTGGTGGCCTGCTAGCACAGGCAGATGCGTTTGCCGCTCCAGCATTCCGTCCCGAGCTGCCGAACCTTCCGCATAAAGGCTGACCTCTTCGGGGTGGCATCGCTCGATCGGCTCGAGCGACGAGTCAAAGAAAATCACCTGGCTTGCCGACTGGCTCCAGTCACCATGCGTCGTCCATCCTTCTGTCGGCGCACCCATCAGCAAAACGACCCATTCGCTCTCGGAACAGGGGGAAAGAACCAGCACGCGCCGCTCTATGAGCGATGGGTCAACCGATCGCACCACACGCGCCAAATCCCCCGGGCGGCACCTCAATTTGCTCTCGCCGCTGTTCCCACGCCCCATGTTCCCTCCCCGTTAGTTACCGGACGCTTTAATCAAGTACTGTATGTAAACACAGTATCAGGTAAGTCGTTCGCCTGCTACATGAAATAGGGCCACCCATTCGGATGGCCTACATAGTTTGAAAATTGTAAGGGTTAACCACAACCCACCCAACAAGCGGTGTGTTGTGTAATTTCCCCGCCATTATTCGCGAGAATCGGGCGTTGACGATGCCGAATCAGGCATCAATGATGCAAATTGAATAACTTTAAACGGGGCAGCATGAAGAAAAACCTATCGGCCAGGAGCGACCTAAGCGCAATCGTTCTCGCGTCAATCCTTACGCTTTCGTTAACGGACGCCTACGCACAAACTAAACACAGTGCAAAGGGACCGCGTACCAGCGCGAGTGCGACTAAAGCAACCGCAGCGCCGCCCGCGCCAACTGGCCCTGTCGGCATTGGCGCGCTCAAGATCGGGATGACGCAGTCCGCCGTCGAGGCGCTGACAGCTGCAGACGGCATCTATGCGGTTGAACCACTAGCAGTGGACACGCAGCAGAACGCCACCGCCGGGGACGGAGCCGCGCGATATACAACTCGCATGATGACGCCGCTAGACGCCAGCAAATCATCCAGGGTGCGGCTCACTTTTCGGGATGACAAACTGAGCGGATTCTCCATCGAAATCGACGATAGCCCGTTTGATCAAGCGCTGGCACAGCTAAGCTCAAAATATGGCTCCGGAGAGTTCAGCGACGATCGGAAGGATGAGCAATGCGTTTACCGCAACGGGGCCAATTTCAAGGTCAACTCGGGATCGGTGACGCACAGATGGACCCAGCGCATAAGCGATCGGGAACAGATTAAGGCGGCGGCCGTCGCTTACACCATCGCGTTTTGCCCGCCGAGTTTGTCAGGCCCGAGCCTAGACCCCACCACCGCACACTTCATCTCGATCAGCGACGTTCAGGTAGACCCAACCCCGAAACCTAACCCGTTCTGATCCCCTTCTCCACCCCGGTGCGTCCGGGGTTTTTTGTGTCCACCTTCCAGCGCCAAGGCGCATTGCAGATCCAGATAGTTCCCCGGGCTTCTTCCGCTGTTACAAATTTCTCGGTGATATTCACCGTTCGGTGTTGACATGATTTACACCATTTGGTGTAATGTCTCCACGCACTCACCGAAGCACTGAGCGGGAGCGCCTGAAGCACCAGTCGTCGCGGCGACTCTCCAAAAATAGCCCGTATGGTCTCCTTCAGGTTGTGTGGGATAGGCGCTCCCGCTCAGTGCTGCGATAGCTAACGGAGTTTGAGAGATGAAAACGTTGGATTGGAAGCTAAGCAGGCAGATGGCCGGTCGGCACGTCATCGATGTCGAGTGCGTCCAACGCGGCCTTTCGACATTCGGCGTTCGCACAAAATACCGCCAGGAGGTCGCCGGAATTGGCGGCCGTGACAACACCACGGAGTTTGCCGCCTGCCGCGCTCGGCGAATCGATCGTCGCGCAATGGATACGACCGGCCGGACGCAAGTCACTCAGGTCGATGTCGTCGCGGTAAAGCGCGAGGTCGTGAAGCACGACTGTGAGCTCTTTCCCGTCGACAGTACACGTAAAACGGTTCGGGTCTGGGCCCGGAATGCGATCGCATTCGGATTCCATATTGATCTCGGTCTTGTGGACGTTATGGCCAAGGAAGAGAGGCGTGCCTCTTACTGCTGTGGAATAAACGATAGCACGATGCAATCGCTGCGCCGTAACCACCTCCACGACAACGCCTTGCTCGCCGCGTGCGATGAGCTGTACGGCAAGCTGACGCGCGTGGCCGCTGTTGGTCTGCTCGGCACCGCTATCGGCGTGACCTGGTATCTGCTGGTCGGCCTGCGTGCAGGTGCGTGATGGCAACGATCAAACTCTTTCTGCAGATCACCGGCGCTTTCGTTCTCGTCATCGCTCTGCTCGCCCTGCAGGCGACGCTCGATGAGCACGACGAAGATCCGCTCGTAATCTGCCACGTACATCGCTGCACCTGATCCCGAAAAGGCTCACCAATGGACAACGTAGAAGTGGTTTGCATCGCAGTCCTTATCTGTTTGGCTCTTGGCGCTGGCGTCGCGCTCGGCGTGGCGAAGCTCCTGAAGCGCGAGCGCAAATCGCTGCCTTACGTCGGCCCGGCCATCGTCTACGACGCGGAGCCCTACCCGCGCGCATGGGAGTGAGAACGATGCGCTGCCATGTCCGCTGCCGCCACTGCGCAACGCGCCGCTGCCTGAAGCGAAAGCTTTCCGAATACCTGCGCGTGCCCACGTGCGAAGTCTGCGGAAAGCGCGACTACCGCGTCGATCGCTGGATGAACCGCCGCAACACGACGCGCATGACGTGCACGTGTGCGGGCTACTGGTTCCCGCATCGTCAGGGCTCGCTGTTTTGCTGGAGTCGCGCCGATGGCACCCAGCGCTATCCAGGCGATCCGGACTTCGCCGACCGCAATTACGACGGCCTAGCCGCCGCATAGAACAGTTTCGCGACGGCGCCCCCGTGGGTGGCGTTGTGTGTCTTGGCCGGCGCCCGTATGGGCCGGTCCTTTTTCGAGATCGACATGAGCACCACAGCACAAGCGACCCCGTATCAGATCGAGCTGCTGCCGCCTATGCGCGGTTCCGGACCAATGAGGACATCAATAGCAGCCTGTCCTGCAATTTCCCCAATGAGGTATGCCCAGCGCTTGGTGAAGGGACCATGACGCACCGGGATAATTGCACCGTCCAGGCTCGCGCGCCCGACATTGTGACCCGTGATCTGGACCGTCACGCTGTACATGTCCTCATCGACCTGTGTCAACGCGACGTGGATCTCGAAACCACGATAAGTCATCACTCGATTCATGGCCGTGTCCACGTCGAGGGCAAAGCGCGCAACACAGACCACAACGATATTTGGGCCCGCATAAACCGCCCTATTTTGAGGTACGCAGTGAAACGAATCGCTCTAGCTGACGTTGTGCAGGTTGCGCAGTTTTATCTCGTTCATTATGTCGCGCCTGCAAACCCCGAACGCAACCTCAAACGCGTCCTCCACATCCTCGAACGATGTGGCGGTATAGCGGAATCTCGCCGGATGAATAAGTTTAGCCGTCGAAGATTCTTTGTAACCAAGGGGCGGCACGATGTAGTAGCGCGATTTTCCTGTCGCGGGCCTAGTTTCGACCGATGCCGTCATTTGCCAGCCATTGAAGGCGTCAAGGCGCGTTTCCATAAATCCTCCCATCGAGAGCTGGGAAGACCGTCGCGAGATCGAAAGTTCGATTCCCAAACCCATAGTGCGCCTTATCCCAGCCCGTCACAAGGCATATATGCAAACGTGATTGCAGGGGTCTCGCAATGCCTATGAGGACACTACCGGTGCTCCTCGCAGCCACGGCGACCGTGACTGCAGCGTGCCTGTCAGTCATGGCGGGATGGCAGCGTGGCGGCCTGCTCCCCGAGCGAGTGCTGTGGATCGCTGTGGGAGTCGTACTGGTTGTCGCCGCCCACGTGCTCCCTGCCCTCTGCCGTCCGCATGGGTGGCGACTACGCACGCTGGGCGCGGCCCTGTGGGTCGGCTGCATGGCCGCCACCTGCTATGGCCATGCCGTCTTCTTCCTGATGGCGCAGAAGCATGCAGGTGAGTTGCGCGCCGCGGCAGTGCCGGTCGTGACTGTGACAGGCCGTGACCTCGCCTCGATTGCTCATGACCGAGCCGACGCAGTAACGCGACTGGCCCGCGCCACGGCGCGCCGCTGTGTCGAACCGTGCACGAGTCTCCGAGTCGAGCGCACTACCCTCGCCGCAAAGCTGGAAGCGATCGACGCCGAGAAGGCCGAGGCGATCCGCACCGAGGTAGCGCAGGACCGCGCCGCCGCCGCTCGCGCTGCTGCCCTGGCTGATCCGGTGACCGGCGCCCTGACCGCGTTCGGCGTGGCCGCGCCGCGCGCCGAACTCGTGACCGGACTCGCGTTCGCTGCCGTGCTTGAGGCTGTCGCCTGCTTCGCCTGGCTGCTCGCGATGCGCCCTGCTGCCGTGACTCAAATCGCGGTAACGCCCGTCCAGCAAGGCAGTCACGCCGAAGTAGTAACGGCGGTCACGCCCGAGAGTAACGCCGGCGCGCCAGTCGCGATGCCGGTCGCTGTCGAGTCAGCCCCGGTGCTGCGCCTACCCGTAGTCGAGCAGCACGACGATGTGACGCGAGTCATGACCGCAGTAGCCGCCGGAACGCTGCGCGCAACCGTGACCGAGATCCGCAAATTCCTGGGCTGCTCGCAGTCACGCGCCGCATCAGTCCGCAAGCAGCTTGAAACCCAACCGATTGAGTGAGACCGCCATGCGAATCAACGTGTACAGCCAAGAACTGACCGACGAGGTCAAGCTGATCGAGAAGCAAGCCGACACCGGCGTCGTCTACAGCGCCGTCCAACTCATGCTGCATTCATCCGATCGACTGCACAACCATCCCGGCGATGACGACCGCAGCGCGGTGACGTTCTGGCTGCCGAAGTCGGCGCACCGCCGGGAAGCGCTCGCACTGGCGTTCGAGAACATGGCTAAGCAGGTGCGCAACGCACGCGACGAAACCGGCCTCGACTAATCGCCGCCTGACTCCTCATATATACCGGGCAAAAGACATGAGCGCGTCTCAACAAGTTAACGCCAATCGACGTCGTACCTCGCTTGCAGATCAAGCAAAAATGCTTCAAGTGCTTCCGCGCAAGCGATCTCGTCATGATCGTCACCGGACCGGCGGTAGCTTCCCGTAGTCCAGTTCGCTCCATTTGCTCGGTCAGGATCGCGAGCAATAGTGTTGAACCTGATATTCCGGCAGTCGTCCAGCGACTCCATGTGGTCGTTGATGATGCTCAGCAGTTCGCCTTGGTCGATTACTTGGCGCATCGTGCGCTCCAACTTGGTTGTGGAGACTTCAAGGTAACAGCGCGAGCGGCAAAGCACAAACTGGTCGGCGATTTGCACTAGAGACCTCGCCTTAGGAACCTGACGAGCGACATGTCGCTGCTACTTCGAATGTCAGTTTCTGAATGATGCACTCAAGTGCGAGAACAAATATCTGATAACGAGGAATCGATGGATACGAATCAACTCAGTGCTCCCGCACGCATACACACTCGCGCCGTCAGCGCGGCGCTCCCTTCCGATGCAGCGCAAGCGCCAGCCGTACCGGTCGAGTTGCTGGGCGTCGAGGAACAGATGAAGAACGGCGATGGCTTCTGGCGCACCTGCTCGGGTTGCCACGAAACCGAGGACGGCCGTGATGTCGGCCACTATCCGTTCAGCAACGTCTTGAACTGCACCCTCGGTGGCGGATGCTCGGAATGCGGCGGCATCGGCGCGATTTGGGATAACACCGACTATGACGATAAGGCCGATTGGATCGAGCGCAGGGAGCGGGACACCGAAAAGACCATCGACGCGATCATGGAGCAAGCGCAGGTCTTCGCGTCCGCATGGTCGCTCGTCGGTGGCGTATTTGACTCGGGAAACGCGCTCGAAACAGCCGAGCAGGAAAAGGCAGCTTTGCGTGAAATGCTCAAAGACGCCGCTCCCGTCGCCCCTGCTGCGGTAGCGCCGCTGCTGAATGCTCCCGATGGCGAAGACCCGATGAAGCACGGCGATCGGAGTATCGAAACCTCAGTGAAGCGTCTGACGGAAGCGTATTGCAAGCAGCAGCCGTTGCCCATCCCTGACCAAATGGCTCTTGTTTGGAGGTTCGATATTGGGCGACTGCGCAACGACTGGATCCGCTTGAATGCGTGGCAAGAATCCCAGCTCGCCGACCGCCGCCCAGCAAAGAGCCACTGCCAGAACGGCGGCGATGTCTGCCTCGCAGGCAACCGTGACGGCGTTTGCTGCCCTGAGGACTCGTGCGACATCGACGATGGAATCCGCGCGGCAGTACCGCAAGCCGGGGCGGCGCTAACGGATGAGCAGCGCGCCGACATTCAGAAGGTCATCGATTGTCTGGAGCCTGATGACTGGTGCGGAGACGAAAGCATCATGGCCGTGCTGAACAGAGTGCTCGCCGCCCATCCCTCCGATCAAGGTAACCGCACTCCCATAGACGGAGACCGAAACGCCCGAGGCAATTAGCAGATGGAGCAAACGATGAGCGACTACCTGACCTCAACCGAACTCGCAGACCTCATCGGCTGCAAGTCGAACCAGCGCACGATGATGATCAACTGGCTGGCCGACAACCGCTGGAAGTACGTCATCGACCGCAACGGCATTCCCAAGGTCGCACGCGCGTTCCGCGACCTGAAGCTTGGACTCAGCACCGACACCAAAGCAACGAAATATGACAATGGGCCGAACCTCCAGGCATTCGCCTAAATCCGCCGGCAAGAACGAACCCACCGGAATCGACCGGCTGTACAAGCGCACCGGCGTACGCAAAGTGTCTTTCTGGTACAAGTTCCCCGACGGTCGCAGCGAGACATTCGAAACTGCGGTGCGCGGCGATCGCGCGGCGATCCACGAAGCGGAGCGCCGTGCGAAGCGGCGCGCCGTCGACGTACAGGAAGGACAGATCATCGCAGGATCGGTCGCCGACGCGATCGACCGCTTCCGCACTGAATACGACGTGAACCACTTTCGCGATCAGTCCCGCGACGGCAAGTATGTGCGCGAGTCCTATTACGAGAAGCTGACGCGCTTCTTTGGCAAGATGGCGCCCGCGCGGCTGGAGACGATCCACGGCTACCAGTATCTCGACGCGCGCGCCGCCGCCGGTGCGCCGATGGGCGCCAACAAAGAATTGGCGCTGATGCAGACCATGTGCAACTACTGGATCCGTTGGGGGCTGATCAAAATTAATCCGTTCGTCGGCATGATGCTCAACCAGGGCGATCCTGACGTACGCACAGTCACGAAAGCAGAGATCGTTCCGTTCTACCTATGGGCCGTGCGGCAGCCGCAGGCATACCGGACGATGGGCGTCGCGGCCATGTTCACCTACCTCACCGGCTTTCGCGCGGCAGAAGTGCGGCCGTTCCATATGTCGGGCCTGACCGAAGCCGGCGTGCGCGTCATCTCGGCGAAGCGGAAGAAAGGCGAGGCTCAGACGGTCAAGCTGCGCGAGTGGTCTATGCGCCTTCGGACTGTCGTCGAGCGCGCGAAGCGTGACCGCAAGGTGGCGAGCATCTACCTGTTCCCGAACCGGCGCGGCCAGGCATATTCGAAAAGCGGTTGGACCTCGGTGTGGCAGGACGCGATGTATGCATACATCGGCGAGTTCGATCCGGCGATCGCGCGCGAATTTGAGGCGAAGTGCAAGCGCGAGGCCGCGCAGCGCCGCGGCGAAAAGGCGGATGACGTTGCGCTGAAGCTCGTCGAGCATCCGGCGTATTTCGCCCTCTCGGACGTTCGCCCGGCCGCCATTACCGCGAAGCTCGAAGCGCGCGACGCCGATGCCTATGACTTCGCCGCTCACGCCAATCCGAGCACGACACACAAGCACTACGACCGCCGGAAAGTGAGGCGCGCCAGCGCTACTGAATGAGGGTAAAATGCCGCAAGTTTTTCGGAACGCCTCCCTGCAAACCCACGCCAGTGCTGGGGCGATAAAAGGGGATATATTCCGAAATCGAAATCACAGGGCTTTGATTTCTAACCTGAATTGGCTGTTCGACGACTCGATTGTGATTCCTGTTGTCGTGGGTTCGAGTCCCATCAGCCACCCCAAAGAATTCAGCAGTGAACAAAAAAGCCCGCACTCGTTGCGGGCTTTTTTGCGTCTGTGCACGAGAGACACCCAGGAACGCCTTTGAGCTTCGACGAATACTACAGGCGGCTGCAACTGCCGGAGACTGCGTCGCCGGCAGAGATCAAGCGCGCCTACCGTCAACTGCGGGCGAAGTACCACCCCGACCGCAACAAGGGGCGCGAGGCAGCGGTTGAGCCGGTTTTCAAGCTCATTCAGGAAGCCTTCGAGATTCTGAGTGGCAGGCGCGTCGCGCCAACAGCCAGGACAACTGGCGCCGCAAGCTCGGCCAGCAAAACCCGCGCTGGAGAAGCGCCGCCGCCACAACGCCGCGCGGCGCCGCCCATGCGCGGCGCAAACTGCCTCGTCGAGCTATTCGTGCCGCTCGAAGTCGCGCTCGATGGCGGCGGCGTTCAAGCCCACTACCCTGTCAAAGGTCCGTGTCCGGCGTGCGAGCCAGAAGATCGCGGCGCACTTTGCGAGCAGTGTCATGGCACGGGCGTGAAGACATGGCGCAAATCGCAAGTCGTCGAGATTCCTCGCGGGGCATGGGACGGCCAGCGCCTGGTGGTGCCAGGCGGTGGCCATCCCGGCTTGAGTGGCGGGCCGCCCGGAGACGCCACTTTCTCCGTTTCCATCGTTTGCGGCCCGGGCTTTACCCGCAACGGGCTCGATCTCGCCTGCGAGCTTCAGATCGACTTCGTGACGGCCATGTTGGGCGGCGGCGTTCAGGCGAAGGTCCTCGGCCGCACGATCGAAGTGAAGATTCCGGCGAACGCGAATTCGCGCGCGCCAATCCGTCTACCCGGCCTCGGGCTCGCGGAGCGCAACGGCACGCGCGGCAACCTCACGCTGCACCTGGTGCTCAGCATGCCGGCCGCCGCCGCGTATCTGACCGGCGCCGAGCGCCAGCAACTACGCGACATGTTCGCCGACGCAGAGCGCCGAGCCAGCCAGTCGCCTACCTCCGGCTCGCAGGGCAAACGTTAGCGCGCCTACGCGCCGCGCGCATCGATCCACGCACGCGCGGCTTCGAACCCCGCCTGGGCCGCCGCGTGCTCGGTGGACCAGAGTCGCGTGATATGCACGAGCTGCCAGTCCTCCACGACCGTCTCGTCCTTCAGCACGCGAAAGTGCGCCTTCACGCCCGTGAGCACCTGCTCGACCGCGACTTCGATGTCGTAGTCCTTGTAGCGCTCCTGGTAGTCGCCCATGTCGATGCCCTTCGGCTCCATGATCGCCTCTTTCCGTCTTGTACTGACGGTTCATGCTAGCACTTCTACCCTGCGTGACTCGCAGGCGGCGCCGACGCGCGATCCGCTTCACAGGCGCGCGATCGACACCTCGGTGGACTTCACCAGCGCGACCACTTCCGATCCCACTTTCAACTCGAGTTCGTCGATCGAGCGCGTGGTGATCACCGAGGTCACGATGCCGAACGCCGTGTCGACATCGACTTCCGATACGACGGGCCCGCGAATGATCTCCTTGATCTTGCCGCGAAACTGGTTGCGCACGTTAATGGCAGTAATGCTCATAGGTTCGGCTCCGTGAGTTCGAGTTTAAAAAAGAGGATTCCTGATAAATGATTCAAGCCGCGCCACCCGAAGGCCGCGCGGTGGTTTGCTACGCGCCGTGGCCGAGCACGCGCTGCAGCACGCTCTCCTCGAGCGCAGCGAAGCGTGCGTCGACGCGCGCACGCGGGCGCTCCAGCGGCACGGTCTGATCGAGCGCGATGCGCCCCGCCTCGACGAGCAAAATGCGGTCGCCCAGCGCGACGGCTTCGTGCACGTCATGCGTCACCAGCAGCGCGGTGAAGCGATGCTCGCGCCACAGTCGCTCGATCAGCGCATGCATCTCGATGCGCGTGAGCGCGTCGAGCGCTCCGAGCGGCTCGTCGAGCAGCAACAGGCTCGGACGATGCACCAGAGCGCGGGCGAGCGCCACGCGCTGCCGCTGGCCGCCCGAGAGGCGCGCGGGCCACTCGTCGGCGCGCGCGAGCAGGCCCACGTCGTCGAGCACCGCGCGGGCGTCGTCGCGCGCGCGACGTCCGAGACCGAGCATCACGTTCTGCAACACGGTCTTCCATGGCAACAGGCGTGCGTCCTGAAACATGATGCGCGTATCTAGCGCCGCGCCACCTGCGCCGCGCCGCCCCACCTCGCCCTCGTCCGGCGTTTCGAGCCCTGCGATCAGGCGCAGCAGCGTGGACTTCCCGCAACCGCTGCGTCCGACGATCGAGACAAAACTGCCGCGCTCGATCGCAAGGTCGAAGCCGTTCAGCACGGCACGCTCGCCGTAGCGCTTTCCCACGCCGCGTAGTGCAACGGCGGCGTCCGCACCATGCGTATTCGTGCGCAATGCCGCGCCCTCACGCGCAACTTGCGTCCTGCCGTTGCGTTCGCGCGCCGGCTCGCGTTCGAAGCCGTCCCGCCCTGTGCCGTAATTCGGCGCCACCTGGCTCACGCTCATGCTTCGTTCTCCTGTTGATAAGCGGGATGCCAGCGCAGCGCCACGCGTTCGAGCGACTTCGCAAGCCAGTCGGCGAGTTTGCCGAGCGCCGCATAAAGCAGGATGCCGACTACCACCACGTCGGTTTGCAGGAATTCGCGCGCGTTCATCGTCATATATCCGATGCCCGACTGCGCGGAGATCGTTTCGGCCACGATCAGCGTCACCCACATCAGGCCGAGCGCAAAGCGCACGCCAACGAGAATCGACGGCAACGCCCCCGGCAGTATCACTTCGCGATAGAGCGAGAAGCCCTTGAGCCCGTAGCTGCGCGCCATCTCGACGAGATTGGCGTCCACCGAGCGGATGCCGTGGAACGTATTTACGTACACGGGAAAAAACACGCCCAGCGCCACGAGAAATACCTTCGCTTCCTCACCAATGCCGAACCACAGAATCACGAGCGGAATCATGGCGAGCGCCGGAATATTGCGGACCATCTGCACGGTCGAATCGAGCGCCGTCTCGACGGGCTTGAAAAGCCCGGTAGCCAACCCAAGCACGAGCCCGATGCCGCCGCCGATCGCGAAACCCGAAAGCGCGCGCCAGGTGCTCACACGCACGTCTGCCCACATCTCGCCCGACTCAATCAGCGACCAGGCGGCCCGCAGCACCGCGAGAGGCTCGGGCAACACACGCGTCGAGAGCGCGCCGCTCTTTGCGGCGATTTCCCAGATCACCAACACCGCCAGCGGCACGAGCCAGGGCGCGAGCCGGCGCCGGCTCGCCCGCACGAATGCCCGCGCCACGCGCAGCGCGCCGCCTGGGCTAGCGGAACCGCGCGTAGGTGCGGCCGTTACTACGGATTGCGTCATCGTTGCGTCCTCCACGATTGCCTTTCTCCAGCGCCTCAGCTCTGGCTCACTTTCGGCAGATAGTGATTGCCGACCACTTCGCCGAACGGCCCCGAAAGCGGGCCGCCCGCGCCCTTTGCGGTTCGCCCCGGCAGCAGCGGGAACACGAGTTCCGCAAACCGGTAGGATTCCTCTAGATGCGGATAGCCGGACAAAATGAACGTCTCGATGCCAAGCTCCGCATATTCCTTCATGAGCGCGGCCACCTGTTCAGGATTGCCGACGAGCGCCGTGCCCGCGCCCCCGCGCACGAGACCCACACCCGCCCACAGGTTCGGATACACCTCGAGATCCTTGCGCGTGCCGCGCTTGCCACCGTGCAGCGCCGCCATGCGGCGCTGGCCCTCCGAATCCATCTTCGCGAAGGCAGCCTGGGCGCGCGCAACCGTCTCGTCGTCGAGATGGCTGATGAGCTTGTCCGCTGCGGCCCATGCTTCCTCCTCGGTCTCGCGCACGATCACATGCAGGCGGATACCGAAGCGAATCGTGCGCCCGTTCTCAGCCGCACGCGCGCGAATGTCGGCTATCTTGCGCGCGACGGCTTCGGGCGGCTCGCCCCACGTCAGATAGGTGTCGATGTGCGCGCCCGCCATGGCGTGCGCAGCCGGCGAAGAGCCGCCGAACCACAGCGGCGGATGGGGGTGCTGTACCGGCGGGTACAGCACCTTGCCGCCTACCGAGCGCAGATGCTGCCCTTCGAAATCGATCGCCTCGTTCGTGTGCGATGCCGCGAGCAGCTTGCGCCAGATGTGCAGGAACTCGTCGGTGATTTCGTAGCGCGTGTCGTGATCGACGAAGAGGCCATCGCCTTCCAGTTCGGCCGTATCGCCGCCCGTCACGACATTGATGAGCAAGCGCCCATTGGAAAGCCGGTCGAAAGTGGCGGCCATGCGCGCGCTAAGCGCCGGCGACGATAGACCCGGGCGGATCGCCACGAGAAACTTCAGGCGCCGCGTCGCGGCGATGAGGCTCGACGCCACGACCCACGCGTCCTCGCACGAGCGGCCCGTGGGCAGCAGGACGCCCTCGTAGCCGAGCGTATCGGCGGCGACCGCGATCTGCTGGAAGTATGCGAGATCGGCTGCGCGCGCGCCCTGGGTCGTGCCCAGATAGCGGCTGTCGCCGTGGGTCGGGATGAACCAGAACACATTCATGCGTTGCTCCTGCCTGGAATTTCGAAACACGGGGCGCAAATTGCTGCAGACGCGCGCAGGCGCGCCGCGCAAACGGACGCGCCGCTCATGGCTCAATTGAAAGGATTCGACAGCTCATGGATCGCGCCGGCGCGTTCCCCGGTGCGCCTCGCGCAGCGCCCGGCGACGCCGGCGCCGGCGCCGTCTTCATGGGGAATCAGTCTAGGGACGGCCCTCGCCCTTTAGAACGATTTTTTTGAGCTTAGGTTTTCCACTTTCGTGCTTTGCCCGACGCTTTAGCATACGGTGCGCCTCGCGCGCACGGCGCGCCGATATAATGTGACGCACGCACCCACAAAAACACCGGCATGCCGCGCGCAGAACGCTCCATAAGGCTCATTGCGCGGTGAGGCCAAGCAAGCTCTCGCAAGATTCCATGCAAAAACTGATTCTGCCGTTCGTTTCCGGCTTTCTGGCGTCGCTCTTCTTTCGCGAGGCGACGCTCGCGCTCCTGCATGCCGCCCAGGTCACCGACGCGGCCGGATTTTCGACGGACCCGTTCCTGCCGCTCGGGCTGCCCGAGTTCCTCGTGAACGCGATCTGGAGCGCCATCTGGGCCGTACTGATGGCGTGGCTGCTGCGCGTGTCGCCTTCGCGGCCCGCGCCGTGGGTTCAGGCCTTCGTGTTCGGCGGCATCGTGCTCACCGCGGCGATGGTGTTCGTCGTCGATCCGTTGCGCGGCATCTGGCCGAGCGGCAATATGCTGCCGCGGCTTGCCACGGGCTTCGCGTCGAACGCGATGTGGGGCTGGGGCGCGCTCGTTTTCATGCGCGCGTTCATGAGCGAAACGGCTGAAGATTGACCCCGCCTGCGGGCCGTGCGCGCTGCGCGGCCCGCCTTTTACCGCCGCGCTTTTCCCTCCCCCTTCTCCCGCGCTGTTCCCGCGCTAGTCAACTCAACCAATGAGTTCGCGCAGCGGATGATCCGTCAAGCTCCAGGGCCTCTCGAACATCCGCTCGACGTCTTCGCGGCGCACGTCCTCGATATTCTCGAAGCGCCAGTGCGGATAATTGTCCTTGTCGATAATGCGGGCACGTATGCCCTCCATCACGTCGCCCATCGCGAAGCTCGAGCGCGTGAGGTCGAGGTCGCGGCTCAGGCAGTCGGCCATCGTGCCTTCCGCGCGCGACACGACCTCTAGGGACACCGCCATCGAAAGCGGCGAACGCTCGCGCAGAACCTCCACCATCTGCCCAGCCCATTCGGCTTGCGCGCCTTCGCCCGCACGCTGCGCGGCTTCGAGCGAAACCAGCATGGCGGGCACATCGGCGAGCGAGAAATGGCGATCGATCCAGCCGCGAGCCGTGGCCAGCGACGAACCTTCGGCCACGCGCTGCAACTCGGGCGCGGGCAGCGCCGCCTCGCGGATGCGCGCGACCACTTCCGCGCCGCTCGCAAACGGCTCGCTCTCGAGCGCATCGAGCAGCGCGGGCCACGCGGCCTCGTCGAGCGACGCATCGGCTAGACCCGCATAGACCGCGCTAGCCTGATCGAGCGTCTCGCCCGTCACCGCGAGATACCGGCCGATCGCGCCAGGCGTGCGCGCAAGGAACCAGCCCATGCCGACATCGGGAAAAAGGCCAATGCGCGTCTCGGGCATCGCCATGCGCGTGGTCGGTCCCACGAGCCGCAGCCCGCCCGTGCGATGCGCGCCCTGAGAGATGCCCATGCCGCCGCCCATGACCACGCCGTTGAGCATCGCGATGTACGGCTTCGGAAAGGTGAAGATGGCGTGGTTCAGCCGATATTCGTCGCAGAAGAACGTGTCGAGCGCCGCCTGATCGCCCGCGCGGTACGACTCGTACAGAGAGCGAATGTCACCGCCAGCGCAGAACGCGCGCGCGTGGCGCGTGCGCACGATCACTGCGAGCACGCCGGGGTCGTCGCGCCAGCGATCGAGCGCCGCGTGCATCGTGCGGACCATGGCGGTGGTGAGCGCATTGAGCGCCTGCGGACGCTCGAGTTCGATATAGCCGATGCAGTTCGCTACGCGTGTGAGCACGTGCGCGTCGGGTTCGGCTGAGGTCGGGCTTGCGTTGGCTTCGTGTGACATGGCGATTGGCAAGACGAATCGATAAACGGCGTTTGGACCGGGCAAGGCGCGATCCACACCCTTCCTGAGGCTATCACGTCGCTACACCAGGCGCTTGCACGGTCGACGACGTAGCCGCAGCGTCGCGCGTGCCGAACCAGGCATCGAGCGTGGCGTCGATCAACGGACCGGGCGCGGCGTCCTGAAAGCCGGCGCGCGCGAGCGTGAGCATCACCACGCCGTGCAGCGTTGCCCACAGCGACTGCGCAAGCGTGGCGCTGTCGATACGCGCCCCGCTCGCCGGCGTGAGCGCGGACAGCGTGGCGGCAAAGAGCTGCGCGCCGCTGGCAAGCGCGGCGCCCCCATCGGGCTCATCAACCGCGTCAGGCGCGTCGCTCTGACGGCGGGCGGCCGGCCCCACACGCTCCGGGCGCGCCTTGCGCGCCATAAAGATGAGTCCGTAGGTCTGCGGATGGTCGCAGCCATAGGCCACGTATGCGTGCGCGAGCGCGTGAAGCCGCTCGCGCGCATCGGGGATCAATGTGAGAGGTTCGAATTGCGCGAGCAGTTGCGCGTAACCCTCTTGACCGAGCGCCTCAGCAATCTCGTCGCGGCCGGCGAAATACAGGTAGAGCGACGCGGGCGAATAGCCGATCGCGTCGGCGATCTTGCGCATCGAGAGCGCGCCGAGGCCATCACGCGTGGCGATGCGGCGCGCAGCGTCGAGAATGCGCTCGCGCTGGTCGTGGGCGCGCGCTGCGTGCCTTGCGGGCAGTCCGCGATTTTTGCGTTCGACGATTCCCATGAGGACGCCTGGCGCTTGCCGTAACCGGAAATTCCAGTGACGCCCGAGCGGGCGTGCTCTGCACTACGAATCCAGGCGTCCGGGCGGAAAGTGACCGCTCTTGAGCAGCACCGGCGTGCCGTTGCTGAGTTCGAGATGGGCGCGTGCCACGGCCTCGATGCGCGGACGGCCGGCGTCGAACGCCTGCATCCAGGCGTCACGGTTTGCGGGGAGCGCGCCGAAATGGTCCTCGAGCGCTTCGACGGAAATCGCGCACGGTACGCGTGCGCCGTCGACGAGTGCGGGAAAGACCACGGTCAGATTGGCGTCGCGATAGAGCGGCGCGTCGGCGGGAAAACGAATGATCATGTCCAGCCCCAAGGGGAAAATCAGCAGAAAGCACTGCCGCCGGAGGACGACGCGGCACCCGGCGGTAACCGGCCATGTTACGCGCGAGGCACGATGTCTGGCGCGAATGTGCCCACTGCTGCGGCCAACATGATGGCCGCAGCGCCGCCAGCTTTCAGTGCGCCTGCATCTTCGAGAACAGATTCAGCACGACCACGCCGGCCACGATGAGGCCGAGCCCGAGCACGGCCGGAAGATCGGGCACCTGTCGATAGAGCGCCATCGCCACGAGCGTGATGAGCACGATGCCCACGCCCGACCACACCGCGTAGACGATGCCCACCGGCAAACTGCGCAACGTCAGCGAAAGCCCGTAGAACGCGATGCCATACCCCACCACGACGATCGCCGAGGGCGCGAGCCGCGTGAAGCCATCCGAGGCGCGTAGCGCAGAAGTGGCGATGACTTCCGCGACGATCGCGATGACGAGCCAGGTCCAGGCAGAGAAATCGGGAAGGCGCATCGTGTTAGACCTTCGCGAGCGCGAGTTGCGCGTAGTCGACGTCGAGTTGCGCGCAAAGCGCTTCGACGACCAATTCATGATCGGCGCGCTGCGGCAGGCCCGAGACCGTAACAGAGCCAATCACGCCCGCACCCGCCACCGTGAGCGGGAACGAGCCGCCATGCGGCGCGAAATCGGTGATGGGCAAACCGTGCTTCTCAGCGAGCGTCGTGCCGGTTTGCTGCATGCGCAAGCCGATCGCGTAGGAACTGCGTCGAAAGTGCTCGACCACGCGTGACTTGCGGCGCACCCAGTCGGCGTTGTCGGGCGTCGCGCCATCGAGCGCGCAGAAGAAGAGCTGCTGGCCGAAGGTGCGCACGTCGACGGCGACGGGCAGCGCCCGGGCACGCGCGAGTTCATGCAGATGCGCGCCGAGCTGCCAGGCGCGATCGGCGTCGAAACGGGGAAACACCAGCGCGTGCTCCTGCGCGGCGATCGATTGCAGATCGAGGGGAATGTCCATGGAAGATGCGTGTGAAGCGCGGTGCGCATGAAAAGCCACGGCGCAGCGTGAACGTTGCGAAGAGCGTGCACTGCGCCGACCGAGCCCCGATTCTATCCTGATGGCCCCAGAAGCCATTGCACGCGCGTCCTGCGAACATTTTGCAAACGCCTGGAAAGGCGGTCGTCATTTGTTGTTGCAACGCGGCGCGAACTGTCATATAATCTTTTCTTCGACGGACGCGGGGTGGAGCAGTCTGGCAGCTCGTCGGGCTCATAACCCGAAGGTCGTAGGTTCAAATCCTACCCCCGCAACCAGCAGAATTCGAAAGGGTTACAGGTCACCGACCTGTAACCCTTTTTCCGTTTACGGCTCTAACTGCGCGGCCTGCACTGCGCGACGCGCCGTCACGACGCCGCGTTCTTGCCTTTTCCCTGCGAGCGCATGAGCGACGATACTGAGCGGTGATAAACTCGCATCACCCATCCCCCTATCGTGCCCATGAAATTCTGCTCGACTTGCGGTCAGGCGGTCAGCCTGCTCATTCCGCCCGGCGACAATCGCGAACGCTACGTCTGCTCACACTGCGGCACCATCCACTATCAGAATCCGCGCAACGTGGTCGGTACGGTTCCGGTCTGGGAAGACAAGGTGTTGTTGTGCCGCCGCGCGATCGAGCCGCGCTACGGGTACTGGACGCTGCCCGCCGGCTTCATGGAGATGGGTGAGACAACCGCCGAAGCCGCGGCGCGCGAAACGCTGGAAGAAGCCGGTGCGCGCGTCGAGGTGCAGAACCTCTTTTCGCTCCTGAACGTGCCGCGCGTGCACCAGGTGCATCTGTTCTATCTCGCGCGCCTGCTCGACATCGATATCGCAGCCGGTGAGGAAAGCCTCGAAGTGCGGCTCTTCGAAGAACACGAGATTCCCTGGGATGACATTGCGTTCCCAACGGTCGGGCAGACGTTGCGCTGCTTCTTCGCCGATCGCCAGTCGGGCAGCTTCGGGCTGCACACCGGCGACGTCCTGCGCTCGCTGCGCGACGGCTGACCCGCGACGATGGTCCCCTGGCTTTCGCCCGACGAACCGTTTCCCTCCGTCGAGCGCGCGCTCGGCGCGTCGAGCGGCGCGCCGGGTCTGCTCGCCGCCAGCGCGGATCTGCTCCCCTCGCGCCTGATCGACGCCTACCGGCGCGGCATTTTCCCGTGGTACTCCGACGGTCAGCCGGTGCTCTGGTGGAGCCCCGACCCGCGTATGATCCTGCGCCCCGACGAGTTCAAGGTCTCGCCGTCGTTCAGGAAAACGCTCAAGCGCGTGCTGCGCGAGGGCGCGTGGGAAATTCGCGTCGACAATAATTTCGCCGCGGTGATGCGCGCGTGCGCGAATGCGCCGCGACGCGGCCAGCGCGGCACCTGGATCACAGGCGACGTAATCGACGCCTATTCCACCCTGCACCGTGTGGGCGACGCGCACAGCATCGAAGCCTGGTTCGGCGGCGAGCGCGTGGGTGGGCTCTACGGCGTGGCGCTCGGCACGATGTTCTTCGGCGAATCGATGTTCGCCTCCGTCACCGACGCCTCGAAGATCGCGCTCGCGGCACTCGTCGCGCATCTGCGCCGCCACGGCGTCGAGTTGATCGATTGCCAGCAGAACACCGCGCATCTCGCCTCGCTCGGCGGCCGCGAGATCTCGCGCAAGGCATTCATCGCCCATGTGCGCACGCATGTGAATGCCGCGCCCATTCCCTGGAAATTCGACAAAGCCGTGCTCGTCGATCTGCTCGGCGGACGTGGCACGCCCGACGAGTTCTTACCCGCTGCGTGAATTACCGGTGAGCCGCAAATGAGTGGCACATGAGCGGCGCATGATCCCCCGCGTGCGCGCTTGCCACAGCCCGCGCAATTCGATGGATACATGTTCGGCGTCAATGTTAGACTGAATAGAGAACCCGTCGCCGCCTTCCAGGCACCTTCGCAGCCACCTTCTTAGGCAAACTCGCTGGCACGCCCCGTGCGGCGCGCAGTGTGGTCTGGCAAGGCTTACGCGCGAGGCTGGGTGCGCCCCGCGCGCGCCACGCGACGATCCGAACTGCTACGAGAGCTGCCAACGTGACGCATCCAAACGAGCTGCCGCTTTCACCGCTTTCCGCGCTGCAATTCTATGCAACGGCGCCCTACCCCTGCAGTTACCTGGAGGGGCGCATCGCGCGCTCGCAGGTGGCAACGCCCAGTCATCTCATCAATTCCGACGTCTATACCGATCTCGTGAAGGCCGGCTTCCGGCGCTCGGGCGTGTTCACCTATCGCCCATACTGCGACGGTTGCCGCGCGTGCGTACCGGTCCGCGTGCCGGTCGAGCACTTCACGCCGAACCGCACGCAGCGCCGCGCGTGGAAGCGCCATGGCGCGCTCGTCGCCACGGTCGCGCCGCTGCACTACGACGAGGCGCACTACGCGCTCTACATGCGCTATCAGTCCGCGCGCCACGCGGGCGGCGGTATGGACCGCGACAGCCGCGATCAGTACGAGCAGTTCCTGCTGCAAAGCCGGATCAATTCACGGCTGGTCGAATTCCGCGAGCCGGACCCCGCGCATCCGGATGAGCCCGGCGCGCTGTGCATGGTCAGCATGATCGACATCCTCGGCGACGGACTCTCCTCGGTCTACACGTTCTTCGACCCCGATACGGTCCACACGAGCTACGGCACGTACAACATTCTCTGGCAGATCGAGCAGGCCCGTAGCCTTCAGCTGCCTTACGTGTATCTCGGCTACTGGATCCGCGAGAGCCCGAAAATGGCGTACAAGGCGCGCTTCCAGCCGCTCGAAGGCCTCTTCGACGGCGCATGGGCCGCACTCACGCCCGAAGCCTGAGCCCCCGGCGCGTCGCCCCGGGCTCGTGTTACCGCTAAAATAGCGGGTTCCCATTTTCTGGCGCCCGCGCCTTCTTCCCGTGTTCAGCACCCTTTATCCGTTCGTCCGCGACCAGCTCTTTCGCATGGACGCCGAAGACGCCCATCACCTCTCGCTGCGCATGATCGGCGCCGCCGGCCGCACCGGCATGGCTGGCCTCTTCGCCCCGCGCGTGCCCGATTCGCCGCGCACCGTCATGGGCCTCACCTTCCGCAATCCTGTGGGGCTCGCCGCGGGCCTCGACAAGGAAGGCGCCGCGATCGACGGTTTCGCCGCGCTTGGCTTCGGCTTCATCGAGGTGGGCACCGTGACGCCGCGCCCGCAGCCGGGCAATCCGCGCCCGCGCATTTTCCGGCTGCCGCAGGCGGGCGGCATCATCAACCGCATGGGGTTCAACAATCACGGCGTCGAGCAGTTCGTGAAGAACGTACAGGCCGCGCGCTATCGCGGCATTCTCGGGCTGAATATCGGCAAGAACGCCGACACGCCGATCGAGCGCGCCGCCGACGATTATCTCTTCTGCCTCGAGCGCGTCTATCCGTTCGCGAGCTACGTGACGATCAATATCTCGTCGCCGAACACGAAGAACCTGCGCCAGCTGCAAGGCGGCGGTGAACTCGACGCCCTCCTCGCCGCGCTCAAGGACAAGCAGCAGCGTCTGGCCGACATGCACGGCAAGCTCGTGCCGCTCGCGCTCAAGATCGCGCCCGATCTGGACGACGAGCAGGTCAAGGAAATCGCCGACACGCTGCTGCGCCACAAGATCGAAGGCGTGATCGCGACCAACACCACGCTCTCGCGCGCGGCGGTGGAAGGCATGCCAAATGCGAACGAGACAGGCGGCCTCTCGGGACGCCCGGTGTTCGACGCCTCGAACAACGTGATCCGAAAGCTGCGCGCCGAGTTGGGCGGCGACGTGCCGATCATCGGCGTGGGCGGGATTTTTTCGGGCGACGACGCGCGCGAGAAGATCGCGGCCGGCGCCTCGCTCGTGCAGGTGTATACGGGCTTCATCTACCGGGGCCCGGCGCTCGTCGCCGAATGTGCGCGGGCGCTGGCCTCGGGCCGCGCATAAAGCTATAGTGGCACGCTAGTCATGGCGCATCGGAGGCGCTGTGCACTAGCACTAGAATCGCAGCAGCAGAACAAGAGGAAAACATGAAATCCGGTTTGCTGAAAAAACTCCTTGCACTTGCAATCGTTGGCGCATCGTTCGTCGCGGCCAGCGCCCACGCCGATGACCTGCTCGATCAGGCCAAGGCGCGCGGCACGCTGCGCATCGGTATCGAAGGCACGTTCCCCCCGTTCAACTCGAAGGCGCCCAGCGGCGAGCTGGTCGGCTATGACGTCGACATCGCGAAGGCTGTGGCCGCGAAAATGGGCCTCAAGCCCGAATTCGTCACGACCGAATGGAGCGGCATCATCGCGGGCCTGCAGGCCGGCAAGTTCGACGTGATCGTGAACCAGGTCGGCGTAACCGATCAGCGCAAGGCCGTGCTCGACTTCTCGCCGGCCTACACGTATTCGGCCGCACAGCTCATCCAGCGCAAGGACGACACGCGCCAGTTCAAGACGCTCGACGACCTGAAGGGCAAGAAGCTCGGCGTCGGTCTCGGCACCAACTACATGGACATGGCCAAGTCGGTGCCGGGCATCGATGTGAAGACTTATCCGGGTGCGCCCGAGTATCTTCGCGACCTCGCGGCGAACCGTCTCGACGCGGCGCTCAACGACCGCCTGATGCTCGCTTATCTGCTGAAGAACTCGCAACTGCCGCTGCGCACGGGCGCGATCGTCGGTGCCGGCAACCCGTCGGCGATCCCGTTCAAGAAGGGCAATCCGAAGTTCGCCAAGGCGATCGACGACGCGATGACGCAGCTCGAAGCCGATGGCACCTTCACGAAGATCTCGGACAAGTGGTTCGGCATCGACGTGACCAAGCCGATCGCGCAATGATCCTGAGGGACGCTCAGTCCGGTTGACGCGAAGGGCGGCATCGCACGATGCCGCCCTTCGCACATGTGCGTCCATTGCAAAACGCGCCACTCCACCTCGTTACCTACGCCCATGCCCATCTATACGCTCATCATCCAGTCGCTGCCGGTGCTCGCACAGGGCGCGGTGCTGACGGTCAAGTTCGCCGTGTTTTCGATGATCTTCGGGCTCATCGGCGGCGCCGTGCTCGCGCTCATGGGCATCAGCTCGAACCGCGCGCTTGTGTTCATCGCGCGCGTGTATGTGAGCCTGATGCGCGGCACACCGCTGCTCGTGCAGATCTTCGTCATTTACTACGGATTGCCGAGCATCGGCATTTCGCTCGACCCGACGCCTGCGGGCGTGATCGCGCTTTCCGCGAACGTGGCGGCATATCTCTCGGAGAGCATGCGTGGCGCGATTCTCGGCATTCATAGCGGACAGTGGCTCGCGGCTTATAGCCTCGGCCTCTCGCGCACCCAGACGCTGCGCTACGTGATCGCGCCGCAAGCGTTGCGCATCGCCGTGCCGAGTCTCTCGAACAGCCTCATCAGTCTGATCAAGGACACGTCGCTCGTTTCGGTCATCACCGTGACGGAGCTGCTGCGCAGTGCGCAGGAAATCATCGCCTCGACGTATCAGCCGCTGCCGCTCTATCTGGCGGCGGCCGCCATTTACTGGGTGCTCTGCCAGGTCCTCGAATGGGTACAGCACTGGTACGAAAAAAGGCTCGCGCTGCCTTCGCGTCACTGACTTTGCGTCCCTGACCTCACGCGCGTTTTCATACACGGCCCGCACATGCGGGCCGTTTTGTTTTCAGGCGGCTTCCTGATGCTTCATTCGCAGGGAAAACGCAGTCCGAGCGCCGCGCGCGCGGCGTCGGCCATGGCGAGCATGCGGCGCGAGGTGTCGTGCGTCATCACCGGGCTTTCGAGCGCGCCCGCGCGCAGCAATTCGCAGAAGTGCGCGGTCTCGTAGTTGAGGCCGCCGCCCTCGAACGGCTCGTCGAGTTCAACGACGCGGCCATCCACATAACGCACCGTCGCACGCGCCGGATTCCACCAGTTCGCGTGGATCGTCACGTTGCCGAGCGGCCCCGCCAGCAGCGCGTCGCCATAGCCGTGCAGATCGAGCCCGCAGAACAGCTGCGCAATGCCGTGCTCATGCTGGCAGTTGAGGCTCGCGAAGGTGTCCACACCCGTCGAGCCGAGGCGCCCGACAGTCTGCACCTCACGCGGCGCGCCGAGCCAGTCGACGGCGAGAAACATCTCGTACACGCCGATGTCGAGCAGCGCCCCACCCGCTTGCTCGAACGAAAGCGAAGGATGGTCGGCGGGCACACTGGCGACTGAACAGCCCGCGCGCACGAGCCCGACTGGACCGATGGGATCGGCGTCTAGTTGCGCTCGCAACTTTCGATAGAGGGGATAGAACGGCGGCTTCATCGCCTCCATGAAGAGGCGCTGCGCGCGGCGCGCCGCTTCGAGCACGCGTTCGAGCTGCGCGCCGTTCACGGTGGCGGGTTTTTCGCACAGCACGGGCAGTCCGGCTTCGAGCGCGGCAATCGCGTAATGGGCGTGACTGTCCTGGATCGTGGCGATATAGACGGCGTCGATGCCGCTCGCGAAGAGCGCATCCACGCTCTCGCACGCCTTCGCGCCGCAGGTGGCGGCAAGCGCCTGGGCAGTCGTCGCGCGCCGCGACCAGACCGCTTCGACGCGTGCATGCGCGACGTGCGCGACGCCCTGCGCGAAGCGGTGCGCAATGCGGCCCGCGCCGACGATGCCCCAACGTATCGTTTGTGTTTCGCTCATGTGCTGCGTGCTCCGGCTGTGAGGTCGAGGGCCGCCGCACGGTGTGCATAACGTATGCCACGCGCGGCGCACCCAAAGACACGCACGATACCGGCCCGCGCAGCGCGCCGCAATGCGCTCGCATCAATCCGCGCGCAGCCAGGCGGACTGATGTGAGCGAATCGGCGCTGCAAACGGCCTTAGCGCTGCTCCAACGCCTCGGGCGCGAGCGCGCGAGTAAGTTCGTCGGCGGTGTATTCGATCATCGCAAGCGCGGCCGCTTCGGCCTCTTTCGGCGCACGCCGCTCGATCGCTTCGACGATGCGCCCATGCGCCGCCACGACATTGTTCCAGCCCCCGTCACGCGTGCTGAGAATCGGATTCACGAGCGAAAGTGCGCCGCGAATGATCGCCGCCATCTGCTGATAAAACTGATTCCCGCTCGCCGCGAGGATGCGCGTGTGCAAAAGCGCGTCGGCAGTCTGGAAATTCGGATCGTCGGTGCTCGTCTGGCTCAGCACTTCGAACGCCTCGCGAATGCCGGCAATCTCCGCCGCGCTGGCACGCGTGGCCGCGAGCGCGCACGCCGCCGGTTCGATCAGGCCGCGAAATTCGATCACGTCGCGCAAAAACGTCTTGTCCGGTTTCGACCGGAAACGCCAGTTCACGACGTCCTCGTCGATCATGCGCCAGTCGCGCATGGGCCGGATGCGCGTGCCTATTTTCGGCCGCACGTCGAGCATGTGGCGCGCGAGCAGCATGGAGAGCGCTTCGCGCATCACCGTGCGGCTCACGTCGAACTCCTTTGAGAGGATGTCCTGCGGAGGCAGCACTGCGCCATAGCGCTCCTCGACGATGCCTGCAATCAGCCCGTCCATCACCTTGCTGACGAGCGATCGTTCCTTGTTCCCCAGTTCCATGACCCTACCCCCCCGATGTGGGCGTTATCGCCCATGTTTGCCGGATACTGCGCGGGCCCTCGTGCGTCGTCGAACTTAGGTGTTACGTTGCCATGCGCTTCGCATAATTCGCCAGCCAGGATATCTCCTGACATGATGCTTGCGCACAATGCGTATTGTTCGTATCTACGCGTGTTACGTCGGCCCTTGCGCTGCTGTTTTTGTAAGGCGATCGTATGGACCGCCCACTTACTTCAATCGACACGCCTTCAATTCGCCTTAAATCCGCGTTGCATCAATAGGCAGTCCCTGGCTGTGCATATGCAGGGATGCCGGCGTGCATGTTTCTTCTGTGTACGCTTTTCGCGCGCGGCCCGACGTCGTGCTTTTCAACGTTGCGCTCATTCAACGTTGTATCCGCCCGTACTCATCGTCGAAGCGCACGATGTCGTCCTCGCCCAGATAGCCGCCCGACTGCACCTCGATGATCTCGAGCGGCGTCTTGCCCGGATTCTCCAGCCGGTGCTTCACACCTAGCGGAATGTAGGTCGATTCGTTTTCCGAAAGCAGGAAAACCTCCTCGCCGCGCGTGACACGCGCCGTGCCGCGCACCACGGTCCAGTGCTCCGCGCGGTGATGATGCATCTGCAGCGACAGCCGCCCGCCCGGCTTCACGACGATGCGCTTGACCTGGAAGCGTTCGCCCTGATCGAGCGAGTCGTAGCAGCCCCACGGCCGCTCCACGCGCCGGTGATGCTGCGCGACCGCGCTGCGCTCCTGCCTGAGCTTGCCGACGATCGCCTTCACGTCCTGCACGCGATCCCTCGCCGCGACGAGGACCGCGTCGGCCGTTTCGACCACTACCACGCCGTGCACGCCCACGCAGGCAACGAGCCGTCCGTCCGAGTGCGCGAACGTGTCGGTCACGTCTTCGAACATGACGCGCCCGCGCGCCACGTTGCCGTTCGCGTCCTTGTTCGACACTTGCCACACCGCGTCCCACGCGCCCACGTCGGACCAGCCAGCCACGAGCGGTACGACCACGCCCGCGAGCCGCGCGTTGGCGCCCAGCGACTCCATCACCGCGTAGTCGATCGAATCGGACGGGCACACTGCGAGCGCCGCGGCATCCAGATGCACAGTGCCGTCGGCGTCGACCACGGCCGCCTCGAACGCCGCCGCGCATTGCGCCGCGATGGCCGGCCGGCAATGCGCGATCGCGGCGAGCCAAACCGATGCGCGGACCACGAAAATGCCGCTATTCCAGAGGTAGTCGCCGGAGGCCACATAACTCGCCGCGAGTTCGGCGCCCGGCTTTTCCACGAAACGCTCGATCACCCGCGCGCCGCTGGCGCCGAGCGCCGCCCCCGCGCCGATGTACCCGTAACCGGTTTCCGCGCGCTGCGGCGGCACGCCCAGCGTGACGACCGCGCCGCGCGCCGCGTAGCCCACCGCTTCTTCGAGCGCGGCGGCAAACGCCGCGCGATCGGCGATCAGGTGGTCGGCCGGCATGGCGATGAGCACCGGATCGCTGTCGCATACGACACCGGCGCCGTCGCGGGCCGATACCGCCTCGTGCCCGGCACGCGCCGCCAGCGCCGCCACCGTGAGAGCCGGGGCCGTGTTGCGCGCGACCGGTTCGAGCACGACGCGCGCGGACATGCCGCTGCGGCAGAGCCGGTCGACGGTCATGAGCCTCAGTTCCTCGCTGCTCACGACAACAGGCGCGGCCTTGCGGACTGCCGCGCCCGCCTGGGCATACACGCCGTCGAGCCGCCGGATGGTGGCTTCGAGCAGCGACTCGCCGTCGAGCAGATCGATCAGCTGCTTCGGACAATGCTCGCGCGAAAGCGGCCAAAGCCGCGTGCCCGAGCCCCCGGCCAGCACCACAGGCTGAACGATGAGCGCGACTTCGGGTTCATTGGCTGCGGCGATCAAGCCGGCTGGCGTCACGAGCTGGTTCATGCAGTGAGCTCCCCGTTGAAATACGTCGGGTCACGTTGACGAACGCCGCGCCTGCCTGCCGGCGGGCTCGCCCGAAGCGTCACGCGCCTCCCGGACCTCTCAAGCCTCACGAATCCTTGAGACCTTTTCCGGACCTCATTGGAACAAACCTCGGCATGCCAATCTGTACGCATACCCACACTGATCGCATGCGCCCGGGCGACTGCGCGGCAAAGCCCTTCACGCGCGACGTTTCGGCGCCGAGCGCTTTTTCGCCGGCTACGTCTGCGTTGCAACAGAACTGAATCAAAAACGCTTGTTTTTTGGACCGCAGCCCGCGTCGCCCCTGGATGCATGTTTCAACCAGGAGCCATTTCTGAATCACCCCGTCAGCGAGGGAAATAATTCAATCGAATCATCGGCTTGCAGCTTGAAAAAGGGGGATACGCGGCGCGGCGGCCCGCAAAGTCGCCGTACAAAACTGAAACAAAAATGCGGCGTTTCGCCGCGCTGCCGCATGGCCGACTCTCGCTCAGCCGCTTGAATGCGTGATTTCGCACCAACTGGCACACACCCTGCTAAAGAGAGATTGCCACACGAGCGCAGACGCGGACGAACGATACCGCGCAAACAAGCGCAAGCGAGCGGGACCAGGCAGAACCGAGCGGGACACTGCAGGCACAAGCAGGAACCAGCAGGAAAGAGCACGAACAAGCGGGACTATGGGGCCGGCACGACGAACACAGAAGCCGCACGGGAAACGGCAAACAACAACGAGTTCGGCGAACGGAATCAAAAAACAGGAGGCGGCTCGCGCCGCTTCGCACGAGGACCAGTCATGTTAACCCTTCAATCCGATCTTCACGGCAACCATTTGCTGGGCGCCCTCCCGTCGCATGAATGGCAGGCTCTCGCCCCGCATCTCGAACTCGTTCATCTGCGCACCGAACAGTTGATCTGCGACTCTGGCCAGCGCATTCATCACGTGTACTTTCCGACGACGGCGATCGTCTCGCTGCTTTCGACGATGGAGGACGGCAGCTCGGTCGAAATCGCGGCGGTCG
Organism: Paraburkholderia hiiakae; assembly: GCF_904848665.1. GTDB lineage: Bacteria > Pseudomonadota > Gammaproteobacteria > Burkholderiales > Burkholderiaceae > Paraburkholderia > Paraburkholderia hiiakae. The sequence goes on along the minus strand of NZ_CAJHCQ010000007.1, from coordinate 127,061 downwards.
GCCGCGAAGGCATGACGGGCGTGCCCGTGCTCACCGGCGGCGAAACGATGCCGAACCGCGTACAGGTGCAATGCGCGGGCTTCGCTTATCGCATGAGCGCGCAAGCCCTCAAACAACAGTTTGCGCGCTCGGACTTCCTGCGCCGCCTCATGCTGCTCTATATGCACGCGCTGCTCACGCAGGTCGCACAGACCGCCGCGTGCAATCGTCACCATTCGCTCAACAAGCAGCTGTGCCGCTGGCTTCTGATCGAAGTGGACCGCGTGGCTTCCAACGACCTCAATGTCACGCAGCAGTTGATCGCCGACATGCTCGGCGTGCGCCGCGAAGGCATTACCGAAGCGGCAGGCAAGCTGCACGACGAAGGCCTGATCCATCACAGCCGCGGCCACATTCGTGTGCTCGATCGCGAAGGTCTCGAAGCCCGCGCCTGCGAGTGCTACGGGCTCGTGCGCCGCGAATTCGACCGGCTGCTGCCACGTCTGCACCAGCCGGAAACGGTCGAGTGAGCACATAGTCGCGTGCGCTTGCGTTTCGCGCCGCGAGCTCGTTTTCAAGTCGTCCCCGAACAGAGCGTGCCCGTAGCGGCACGCTTTTGCGCGCCTGTTCGCGCTTGTTCGCGCTTGTTCGTTCTCCCTGCGCCTTCGTGGAATCGTTCACGCAAGTTCGGAGGCAACAAGAACAAACAGGATGCCGAAGCAATTGCGTCTTGCCGCTTGAGCTGGAGAGAACAGGAGCGCGCCCTCTTCTCTTCAGCCTTGCGGGATTCAACGGGCCGAAGGCACGAGCGCCTGCGCAAGCGGCAACGCAGGCAGGTGCTCGCGTTCGCGCACGAACGGGTCGGTCGGCTCCTGAACCTTCGGATCCGGGCTCGTGTCGGCGTTACGCAATTGCACGGGCGCGCCATCGTTCTTCGCGACCTTGCGATTGTCGCCGCAGGGATGATCGGTCAGCGCCGCAGCTTCGCGGAAGTCGTCTTCCTGACACATGATGTTGAACGCAATGTCCTTGCGGTCCATGCGCCATGCCACAGCTGCATTCAGGCGCTTGTTGCAGTCCATATCCTTGATGGTGCCCGCGGCCGTCGCGCCCACGCCCACCACCGATACCGCAGCGGAAATACTGCCCCAGCAGGTCTCGGTCACCGAGGCCGTCAAGGCAGGTGCATAGACCGTGGGCGTCGTGCGCACATCGTAAGAGCCGTGATACGTCACGTCCGACGCGCCGCCGCTCGGCAGCACGACGGTATTGGAAACGGTGCTCGTCTGGCTCGACGTGGACGTGGTCCCCGACGTCATCGTCGGCGTGGTTTGCGCCCACGCGGCGCCTGCAAACAGCAACACCCCGGCAACGGCGATTTTTTGTTTCAGCTTGCTCATTCTTCTCTCCGTGAACGGAACGGGGGCAGCGCCCCCTTTCCGACGCGCTAGTGAACGGCTGACCCGTTCGGATTACCAGTGCATACCGCCCGTGAGCGAACCCGAGCCGCCCGCTGCGACGATGCCAACGCCGCCATCCGCGTTGGCCGTGCCGGTGCCGTTCGCGGTCGCGTTCGACGTGAAACCCGAGCCGCCGTAGCTGCCGCTCGAACCGTCGAACGACGCGTTGATCACCGACGAATTGAAGTTCTGCGAACCCGACTGCGTGGCGCTCGTGAAGCCGAGCGTGGACGAATTCTGGTTCGTGGTCGTCGTGCCGGTCTGGCCGACGTAGCCGTTAGCCGTCTGGCCGTAGGTTTGCGAGTTGCCGTTTTGCGTCGTGTAGCTCGAACCGAACGTGAGGCTCGCGTTCGAGAATGACTGGTTGCCTTGCGACACGGTGGCGTCGATATGGCCCGGCACCGTCAACGCCGAGGTGAAGCCGCCGTTGACCGACGAGGTCGAGTTCGACGTGAGTGCCGTTGCGCCAAAGCCGACGCCCGCTGCGCCCACCGCCGACGTGGTGGAGGACGACGGCGCGCCCACACCGCCGGCACCGCCTGCAAATGCGGCAGCCGAACCGAGAGCGAGCATGGCGGCGAGCGAAATGGCCTGAATCTTCTTCATGATTGTGGTCTTCCTGATAAAGCAGGGGAACGTTGGATGAATGTGCGCGCACTCCCCCTGATAGCGCGGGCGCATTTAACACGATTTCAATTGCAATGTTTATAAAATCACTGCATTTACGGCGCGCGAATATCCCCGCGGACCAGCCCGATATCGGGAAGACCGTTTAGACGGAGTTACCAGATTAAAAAATCGCGCGCAGGACACCCTTACGCTTTACGTACTCGCGTAAATCAGGCGCTCATGCAGAATTGAAAATCCGGAAGACGGAAAGGAATGTCCCGTAAAATCCTGTGCTTTTCGCGGACCCTGTTAAATAGTAGTCCGATACAAATCGTCCAACACCTGCTGTTGTCATTATTTCCCCGTGTACCGCGCGGCGAGCGCCACCTACTCTCACGCCCCGCCTGACAGAAATCCTCGGGCTGCTGCGCATTTTCGCGCGCTGCCCTTCCCCTGCCCGGTCTTTTCGACGTCTCTTTTAGCGAACCGTTTGCATAACGTCGCCGGACGGTGAATTTATATCTCAGACAGTCAGACTATTGCTACGTCATTCGCACGTTTTGTGTGCGGTTCTCAACGTAGTGAATAGAGATGTCCTTGAATGCGCGGATTTTCTTTCAAAAATGACTGAAAGGCGAATTGAAATGTCAAATAGATGCGCAGACAACGAGATCCAGAAAATCGCGCTCTTTTAATGATTAATGGCGATTATCGGTTCGGCGGCCCACGCAGGGCCGCCGGCAAAAAGAGCGGCAACGCACAGGAAAAAGCAGGCAGAAGCCCGGTGCACGTGCCGCTCGCGCGAGACCGCTCAGGCCTTGCGGTATTCGACGCGCTCGACGCCGGTTTCACCGCCAAGCAGACAGAAGTCCGCGCCGCGCGTGGCGAACAGACCGACCGTCACCACGCCCGGCCATGCGTTGACGTGCGCCTCGAGCGTGCGCGGATCGCTAATGCTCAGGCCCTTCACGTCGAGGATCTCGTTGCCGTTGTCGGTGATAAAGGGCGATCCGTCCTTCCGCACGCGCAGCACCGGCACGCCGCCGAGCGCCGTTACGCGGCGGCCAATGGCCGTGCGCGCCATCGGCACGACTTCGATGGGCAGCGGGAACTGGCCGAGCACGTCGACGCGCTTGCTCGCATCGGCGATGCAGACGAACACGTCCGCCACCGAAGCGACGATCTTCTCGCGCGTGAGCGCGCCGCCGCCGCCCTTGATCATGGCGCCTGCGCCGTCGATTTCATCGGCACCGTCCACGTACACGGGCAGTGATTCGATCTCGTTGAGGTCGAAAATCTTGAAGCCGTGCGCTTCGAGGCGCGCGGTGGTCGCGACCGAGCTCGACACCGCGCCGCGGTAGCGGCTCTTGCTCGCCGCGATGGCGTCAATGAAGCAGTTCGCGGTGGAGCCCGTGCCGACGCCAATTACGGCGCCTTCCTGCACGTTCGCATTGACATAGTCGGCGGCGGCCTGGCCGACCAGTTGCTTGAGTTCGTCTTGAGTCATGGGAGTACAGCCCGAGGAGGAGGAAAACGCGGAATACGCATAGTTTACCGGAGATGCGGGCACGGGCTGCCCGCATCTCGCAGGATCGCGCGATGGCTGATCAGCGCACGGCCGAGCGTTGGCGCACCGCCTCGAACAGACACACCCCCGAAGCGACGGAAACGTTCAGGCTCTCGACCGTGCCCGCCATCGGAATCTGCATGACTACGTCGCAGGTTTCGCGCGTGAGTCGGCGCATGCCCTCGCCTTCGGCGCCCAGCACGAGCGCGACGGGGCCATCGAGCTTCGTCTCGTAGAGGCCCGCGCTCGCGTCGCCGGCGGTCCCCACCACCCACACGCCCGCGTCCTTGAGTTCGCGCAGTGCACGCGCAAGGTTCGTCACGGTGATGTAGGGCACGGTGTCAGCGGCACCGCTCGCCACTTTCGCGGCCGTGGCGTTCAGACCGACGGCGCGGTCGCGCGGAGCGATCACCGCGTGCGCGCCGGCCGCATCGGCCACGCGCAGACACGCGCCGAGATTATGCGGATCGGTCACGCCGTCGAGCACGAGCAACAGCGGCGAACCCTGGATGCCGTCGAGCAGCTCCGCGAGGTTCTGTGCGAGCGCCAGATCGTGCACGCGGGCGACGACACCCTGGTGGCGCTCCGTGTGCGCGAGTCCCCAGAGGCGCGTTTCGTCGGCTGCGATCACGCGCGCGCCCGCTTCCTTCGCGGTGTGCAGGAAGTCCTGCATGCGGCGGTCGCGGCGCGTCGGATCGTAGTAGACATCCTCGACCGTGGACGCGTCGTGCCGCAAGCGTGCGATCACCGCATGAAACCCGTAAAGAACCTTGAGACGTGACATGACTGAGACAACCCCTGATGAACGTTTTGCGGCGCAGACAGAGCGCCGCCAGCAACGATAGTCAGCCGGCCGCGTCGTGCGGTCCGGCGAGTGCAAGCCGCGCGCCCATGTGGCAAAAATCGACGCGGCATGCAAGTGAAAAAACCGGGCACGCGCACGACGGCGCGGCCCGGGTAGATAACGGCGACGGAGCGCGTTTGGCGCTCCGCACGGCGCTCAGCGCTTCTTGCGCGGCGCCTGCTTCTTGGGCGGCGGCTTCACGGGCGAGCGTTTCTTCGCGGTCTTGGCGGCGCCGCGCGCCGCGCGCGCTTCCTTCACCGCTACGCTTTGCGCCGGCGCGGCCTTTCTCTGGCGCGCCATGTCGCCACCCGGCAGCGCGCGAACGCGCGGACCGCCATCCATGCCACCCTTGTCGACCGGCATCGGCCGGTTGCCGCCTGGCTTCACGGGCGTATCGCGCACGAGGCGGAAGTCGATCTTGCGCGCGTCGAGATCCACGCGGCTCACCTGCACGCGCACGCGGTCCGAGAGGCGATAGCGAATGCCGGTGCGCTCGCCGCGCAGTTCGTTCTTGATCTCGTCGTACTGGAAGTAATCCGAGCCCAGTTCCGTCACGTGCACGAGACCTTCGATGAAGAGCGCGTCGAGTTGCACAAAAATGCCGAACGACGTCACGCCGCTCACCATCCCGCCGTACTCTTCGCCGAGCTTGTCGCGCATGAAGTAGCACTTGAGCCAGGCTTCGACGTCGCGCGAGGCTTCGTCGGCGCGGCGCTCGTTCGCCGAGCAGTGCAGGCCCAGCTCTTCCCAGATCGCCGTGTTGGCGCCCCGGGCGCGCTTGCCGCGCTTTTCCTCGTCTTCGGCCTGCATCGCGCGGGCGCGCGGCGAGAGCGCGGTGTTGAGCTCAACGCCCTCGGGCGCCTGCGGCTGGTACTTCTTGCCCTGCAGAATCGCGTAGATCGCACGGTGCGTGAGCAGGTCGGGATAGCGGCGAATCGGGCTCGTAAAGTGCGCGTAAGCCTCGTAGGCAAGCCCGAAGTGACCGATATTGTCCGGGCTGTACACGGCCTGCTGCATCGAGCGCAGCAGCATGGTCTGCAGCATTTGCGCGTCGGGCCGGTCGCGGATATGCGCCATCAGTGCGGCGTAGTCGCTCGCGTGCGGCGTATCGCCGCCGCCGAGCGAAAGACCCATGCCACGCAGGAAGGTGCGCAGGTTCTCGAGCTTTTCGGCGGTCGGTCCCGCGTGCACGCGGTACAGGCCCGGGTGCTTATGGCGCTTCATGAAGTCCGCCGCGCACACGTTGGCCGCGAGCATGCATTCTTCGATCAGCTTGTGCGCGTCGTTGCGCTGGCGCGGCACGATCTGCTCGATCTTGCCTTGCGCATTGCAGACGATATACGTCTCGGTCGTGTCGAAATCGATCGCACCGCGCTTCTGGCGCGCGGCGAAGAGCGATTTGTACACGCCATAGAGATTCTGCAGTTGCGGCAGCAGCGCCGCGCGGCGCGTCGCCTCGGGGCCCTTGGTATTGGTGAGCACCGCTGCGACTTCGGTATACGTGAGCCGCGCCGCCGAGTGCATGACGCCCGGATAAAACTGGTACGCCTTGATCTCGCCGCGCGCGGTGATCACCATGTCACACACGAGCACGCAGCGGTCGACGTGCGGATTGAGCGAACAGAGCCCGTTCGAGAGCTTCTCGGGCAGCATCGGAATCACGCGACGCGGGAAGTACACCGACGTGCTGCGCTCGATGGCGTCCACATCGAGACCGCCGCCGGGTAGCACGTAATGCGAGACGTCGGCGATCGCGACGATCAGGCGGAAGCCCTCGCCCTTGCCGACCTGCATCGGCTCGCAATACACGGCGTCGTCGAAGTCGCGCGCATCTTCGCCGTCGATGGTGACGAGCGGCACGTCGCGCAGGTCCACGCGATAGCGAATGTCCGTGGGACGCACGGCATCGGGCAGCTTCGCGGCTTCGTCGAGCGCGGGCTTGCTGAACTCGTGTGGCACGCCGTACTTGCGCACGGCGATCTCGATCTCCATGCCCGGATCGTCGATATCGCCCAGCACTTCCATCACCCGGCCGAGCGGCTGCGAGTGGCGGCTGGGGAAATCTGTGAGTTCGACGACCACGACCTGGCCGACCTTGGCCTTCTTGGGATTCTGCGTGACGAGAATGTCGTGGCCGATGCGCTTGTCTTCCGGCGCGACGATCAGCGCGCCGTTCTCATTGAGCAGGCGCCCGATCACACTGCGGTTCGCGCGGTCGGTGACTTCGACGATATGCCCTTCCGGCCGCCCGCGCCGGTCATAGCCGACAATGCGCGCGAGCACGCGGTCGTTGTGCATGACCTTCTGCATTTCGCCTTGCGGCAGAAACAGATCGTCCTGCCCGTCGTCGCGTACGAGGAAGCCGTAGCCGTCGCGATGCCCCTGCACGCGCCCGGCGACGAAATTCGAAGGATGGGCGAGCTGGTAGTGGCCGCGGGGATCGAGCCGGATCTGCCCGTCGCGCTCCATGGCGGCGAGCCGCCTGAAGAACCCTTCACGCTCCTGGCGCTTGATGGCGAGCGCCTCGGCGATATCGTTCGCGGTGCACGGCGAGTCGCTGGTCCGTAGCACGCCAAGAATCTCTTCGCGGCTGGGAATCGGGTACGGATATTTGCTCAAGGGCTTGTCGATGGTTGTTCTCGTTGCGTGGACGTCGGATTTTGCGCGGCCCGAATTTGCATTACACGCGGGCGGCGCCCCGGTCTTCGAGTGCTGCAATCTGCCGGCCCGTACGTGGACTGCCTGACCGCTCGCACTGCGTGCGCCACGCTGCACGCAGCACCTGAACCCCGTACTTTTGCCGGCGGAACTTCTGCGAGGCATTCTAACACCCGCATCGCACCCTACGAGCCGTGGGAGCGGCCTCACGGCGCGACGAGACCGCCCACTCCACGCGCCCGGCAACGCTTCGGCAGCCTCGCTTTATCGCCTTCCACAAAACGCTTGACAGGCATTATCAGCCCGCTATAATTTCGGTCTTTGCTGCACAACACATTGAGCAGCAAACGACACCTTGCCCAGGTGGCGGAATTGGTAGACGCACCAGGTTCAGGTCCTGGCGGTGGCAACACTGTGGAGGTTCGAGTCCTCTCTTGGGCACCAGATTCAAAAGGCCGGCTTCATGCCGGCCTTTTTCATTTCCGGCGCAGCATCGAGTACAACTGCCCTGCTATCGCGCAAATCGCAGCAGCCGCGTTCCCGAGATGAAGTATTTTGAAAAGATATATTGACAGTCACGCTAAATCGCGCCATAATCTACTTCTAGCTTGAAGACGTGCCCAGGTGGCGGAATTGGTAGACGCACTAGGTTCAGGTCCTAGCGGTGGCAACACTGTGGAGGTTCGAGTCCTCTCCTGGGCACCACGTCTCATCAAGCAGAACTAGCAGCGCACAGGATTCATCAAAAAAGCCCGCAAATTTGCGGGCTTTTTTGTTTTGCGGCCGACACTCCATCTGCACTGTCTTTCTACGCAAATTGGCAATGCCAGTCCCACCTCTGCCGACTGCGCTGCCGGCTGCGCCCCTCGATATGTTTCATGATATACATTGCCGTGCGCCGCGAATCACCCGATTGAGGAATACAGAATGGAATTCGTTCTCGTCGCAGCGATCGTCGCGGTCAGCTTCGGCGCCGCCGCGACCTGGCTGCTCGCAACGCTGCTGCCCGAGCGCTGGCTCGACAAGAACGCCAGCGAGGGTCGTTATGCCCATCTCGGGCTAGAAAGCGAGCGTACTGCCGAAACGGACCCGCGTCGCGAGCAAGCCCGCGCCGATACGCGGCGCGTACGCCGCTCACGCGTGCGCGCGAGACTACAAGGCGCCGCGCGCATGATGCGGGCGTTGCGCCCTGTAACCGCTCCCCGCGATCACGACCGAACCGCCCGTCCGTAACACTCGGGGGCGCCCATCAAACGCGCTCACTCATGCGACCCCAGCGGCGAAGGTATGAACGCCGAATCGGTAATCTTCGCCTCCTCACCCGACTGAAAGATCCAGCGCCGGCGCATGGGCTGCAAGATCACCTTCGCGCTCACGCCCGCCATCATCGCGACACAGGCGACCATATCGAACACCATGTTCCAGCCACCGTGGAGCGCGAGCAGCGTAGCGACCGGCACGAGCAGCGCGGCGGTCCCCTTCGCGGTGTAAAGCGTGCCTGCGTTGCCGGCCGCATATTTCGCGCCGAACGTGTCGGCGCAGGTCGCCGGAAAGTTCGAGAAGATGTCGCCGTAGAACAGGAACACGAGCCCCGAGAACAGCATGAAGAGATACGGGTCGTGGCCGAACGCCCGCAAGCCCAGCAGCGCGAGCCCCTCGCCGAGAAACGTGATGAACATCGTATTCTCGCGGCCAATGCGATCCGAAATGAGCCCGCACAGTGGCCGCGTAAAGCCGTTGCAGAGGTTGTTGATCGAAAGCGTCATCGTGAGCAGCGGCAGCGTCGCCGCCACGAGCGTGACTGGCATCGAGGCGAAGCCGTAGCTCTTCGCGATCGGGCCGATCTGTGCCGTCGCGATGATGCCGCCCGCGGCCACGCACACGAACATCGCGTACATCACCCAGAACACGGGCGCGCGAACCATCTGCCTCGTCGTGTAATCGAGCTTTGTCGCCACGACGCGCTTCATGCCCGCTGCGTGCGCCGGCGGCTTCGGCCGCACCATAACAAGTGCCAGCGCCATGATGCAGGCACCCTGAAGGAGTCCGAAGAACACGAACGCGCGCTCATAGCCCGACTGCTGGATCATGTTCGAGATCGGAATGACCGTGAGCGCCGCGCCCGCGCCAAAGCCCGCCGCTGTCATGCCGGCAGCGAGGCCACGGCGGTCGGGGAACCATTTGAGCGCCGTGCCAACGCACGTGCCGTACACGCAGCCCGCACCGATGCCCGAGATGACCGCCGCGACGTAGAGCACCGGCAGCACCGGCGCCCACGCGTTGAGCACCCAGCCGAGCGCCACGCAGCACGCACCGCCCATCACCACAGGGCGAGGACCGAAGCGGTCCACCAGCCAGCCCTCCACGGGCACGAGCCAGGTTTCTGTCACGATGAAGATGGAGAAGGCGAGCTGGATCGCAGCCTGCCCCCAGTGATGCCGTGCGTCCATCGGCACGACGAAGAGCGTCCACGCGTACTGCAGGTTCGCCACGAGCCCCATGCAGAGAATGCCCGCCACGAGCTGCACCCAGCGGTTGTGCCGCCGGGCCGTGTAGCCGCCTTCGATACGATCGGTGTGTGCCACGTTGTCTGTCTCCATCCGTTGTGATTGCCCGCGGGGTTTCCCGCATCGCCTCTTTCCCGCGTTACAGCCAGCGCGGCAGACGTTCGCCCGCCGCGCCTGACGTCAAACATCAAGCGGCCTCGAGTTGCCGCAGTAATGCATCGACGCTGCCCTTCGCATCGCCAAACAGCATTCGTGTGTTGTCCTTATAGAACAGCGGATTGTCCACGCCCGCGTAGCCCGTCGCCATGCTGCGCTTGGAGACGACCACCGTGCGCGCCTTCCACACCTCCAGCACCGGCATGCCGGCGATCGGGCTGCCCGCATCCTCCTGCGCACCCGGGTTGACGATATCGTTCGCGCCGATCACGAGTACGACGTCGGTGCTCGTGAAGTCTTCGTTGATCTCGTCCATTTCGAGCACGATGTCGTACGGCACCTTCGCTTCGGCGAGCAGCACGTTCATGTGGCCCGGCAAACGCCCTGCAACCGGATGAATACCGAAACGCACGCGTATGCCGAGCGCACGCAGCCGCCGCGTAATCTCGCTGATGGTGCCCTGCGCCTGCGCGACGGCCATGCCATAGCCCGGCACAATCACGACCTCCTGTGCGTCGCGCAAAAGAGACCCCACTTCGTCCACCGTGGTCGCGACCACCTCACCCTCCGGTGTTGCGCTAGCCGTAGCGCTCACGGTGCCAAAGCCGCCGAGGACCACCGAGACGAAACTGCGATTCATCGCGCGGCACATGATGTAGCTGAGAATCGCGCCGCTCGATCCAACCAGCGCACCCGTCGTGACGAGCAGATCGTTATCGAGCATGAAGCCCGTTGCCGCTGCAGCCCAGCCCGAATAGCTGTTGAGCATCGAGACCACCACGGGCATATCCGCGCCGCCGATCGCCATCACGAGATGGACGCCGAGCGCCGCCGCCAGCACGCACATCACGATGAGCGCATAGAGCGCATCGCTGCCATCAGGAGCACTGACGAAGCGATACCCGATCACGACACATGCGCCCAACACCACCGCATTGAGCAGATGCCGCGCGGGCAGCACGAGCGGCTTGCCGCTCACCGTGCCCTGCAACTTCAGGAACGCGACGATCGAACCGCTGAACGTGACCGTGCCGATGAACGCGCCGACATAGATCTCGGTGTCGTGAATCGCGCGCTCGACGCCGCTCATCGCGGCCTGCGGCGAAAGGAAGTTCGCGAAGGCGATCAGTGTGGCCGCAAGACCGACGAAGCTGTGCAGCACCGCGACGAGCTGCGGCATCTGCGTCATCTCCACGCGCCGCGCGAGGATCGCGCCGAGCGCACCGCCTACCAGCGCGGCAATGAGCGCGATTTGCAGGCTCGCGCCGCCCGTGACGAGCAGCGTGGCGAGCACGGCGATCACCATGCCGGTCACGCCATACAGGTTGCCGCGCCGCGCACTCGCGGGATGACTCAGCCCGCGCAGGCTGAGGATGAAGAGCGTCGCCGCGCCGAGCCACGCCATGTTGCCGATTCCGTTGAGCATGACGTCTCCTCAGGTCCGTTGGAACATCTTCAACATGCGCTGGGTGACGAGAAAGCCGCCCGCGATGTTGATGGTCGCGACGACGAGCGCAATGCCCGCCAGCACCGTCACGATCGTGCTGGCGTTGCCCGGATGCAGCAATGCGCCGATCACGATGATCCCGCTGATCGCATTCGTCACGCTCATGAGCGGCGTATGCAGCGAGGGCGTGACGTTCCAGACCACCTGATAGCCGACGAACACGGCCAGTACGAACACCGTGAAGTGTGCGACGAACGCTGGCGGCGCCACCGCGCCGAGCGCGAGCAGCAGCAACGCGGCGACGACGAGCGCTGCGAGCGACCAGACGCCATTGCGGGGAGCGGCTTGCGCGGATTCTTCTTTCGCGTGAGAGCTAACCACGGCGGGCTTCGCCTGCGCAGCCGCTTGAGGCGTGGCGCTGACCTGCACCGGCGGCGGCGGCCAGCACACTTGGCCGCGCTGCATGACGGTGGTGCCGCGTTGCACGACGTCGTCCATGTCGAGCGTGAGCTCGCCGTCTTTTGCGGGCGTGAGATCGGTCAGCAGATGGCGGATGTTGGTCGCGTAGAGCTGGCTCGACTGGTTCGCCATGCGGCTTGGCAGATCCGTGTAGCCGATCACGGTCACGCCGTTCGCATTCACAACTTCACCCGCTCGCGTGAGTTCGCAGTTGCCGCCCTGCTCGGCCGCCATGTCGACGATCACGCTGCCCGCGCGCATGCACGCCACTGTCTTCGCGTCGATGAGGCGCGGCGCCGGTTTGCCCGGAATGAGCGCCGTCGTGATGATGATGTCGACCTCGCGAGCCTGGGCCTCGAAAAGCGCCATCTCCGCCTCGATGAACTTCGCGCTCATCTGTTTGGCGTACCCGCCTGAGCCGCCGCCCTCCTCCTCGATGTCGATGCTCAGGAACTCCGCCCCCATGCTCTCGACCTGCTGGCCGACTTCGGGGCGCGTATCGAACGCCCGCACGATCGCGCCAAGACCGCGCGCGGCGCCAATCGCGGCAAGCCCGGCCACGCCCGCGCCGATCACGAGCACCTTGGCGGGCGGCATTTTGCCGGCCGCCGTGATCTGCCCCGTGAAAACGCGGCCGAAATGCTGGGCCGCCTCGACCACCGCGCGATAGCCGGCCATGTTCGCCATCGAGCTCAACGCGTCGAGCTTCTGCGCGCGCGAGATGCGCGGCACGCAATCCATCGCGAGCGCGGTGACCTCGCGCGCCACCAGTTGCTCGAGCAACGCCGCGTTTTGCGCCGGCCAGATGAAGCCGATCAGCGTCGCGCCAGGCTTGAGACGCTGCACCTCTTCGCTCGAAGGCGGACGCACCTTGATGACGATATCCGCGCCGCTCAAGAGCGCTTGCGCATCGTCCACGACGCGCGCGCCTGCTGCGCGGTAGGCGTCGTCCGGGTAGGACGCGTTCACACCCGCTGCCGCTTCGACCTCCACGGCATAACCCAGCTTGATTAGTTGTGCCACACTTTCAGGCGTCGCCGCTACGCGTCGTTCGCCTTCATATGTCTCGCGGGGGACCGCAATCGTCATCGACATGATGCGCCTCCGTTCTTTACAGAGCGCGCTGCGGCGAAAACGAACGGAATCGGCGGCGCGTCAATGCATTTGGCGCGCCGAAAGCGTAGCCACGACTTCATGAAACGTCTCCTGCTGATGTTGGAATACTTTGTGTGCCGCGGCTCGATGAGGGCTTTGCCCTATGACACGCCCAGGCTGGGCGAATTGCCGCCCCTGAGAAAAGCGAGCGCCGCCTCGCGCGCACCCGGCAATGGCGGCGGCCTCGCTTTCGAATACGGTTTCGTCGACCACCCATTGACGGGGGAAAACAGCGGCCGCCGGTTCGTCGGCAGCGGCCTCGACCGCGTGGATCGCGGCAAACGCAGCCCAGCCGCCGTTGTGGATCATTTGACGGGCCGAGAGTTCGACCTCGAAATGTCCGAGTCTTTCGGTGTGCATCGAAGAACTCCAGAGGTTTCAGGATTGCTGGGCCTGTGCTTCGAGTTCGGTGATGCGTTTCTTGAGCGCGCGCTCTTCCTGGAAGCGCGCCGTTTCGTCGCGAATCACGGCGACGATACCGTTGAGTTCACCCTGCGGCGAGTGCAGCAGCGCCACGGTGAAGGCGATGGAAAGCGCCTTGCCCGCCTTGTCCACGGCCGGCACCCGCAGCACGTCGTTGCCGTAGCGCGTCTGGCCGGTCGCCATCGTCTTGTGATAGCCCTCCCAGTGGCGCCCTCGCAGCCGCTCGGGAATGATCAGGTCGAGCGTCTTGCCGAGCGCTTCTTCCTTCGTATAGCCAAACATGCGCGTGGCCGCCGGATTCCAGTATGTGATGTCGCCGGCTGCGTCCGAGATGACGATGGCATCCCCAATGGCGTTTGCGAGCTGCTCGAAATCGATGGCGGGTTGCATGGCGATGACTATGTGGGGTGAGTCGCTTATCGTCGTCGCGCGGCACGCATTGCACATGCCGCGCGGCGTCCTGCCTGCCAGTCTGGTATTGCAGTGCTGCGTGGGCGCAGCGTGGGCCGCGCCCGCTTTCTACGCGCTGCGTTCAACTGATGGAACGCGACCCGCAACTCAAACCGCGCGCACCTCGTGCAGCGCCGCGATTTGCTGCGCCGAGTAGCCGAGGTCGGCGAGCACCTCGTCGGTGTGCTCGCCGAGCAGCGGCGAGCCCGTGATCTCCGGCTTCAGATCCGAGAACTTGATCGGGCTGCCCACCGTGAGGTACGCGCCGCGCTCCTTGTGCGGCACCTCGACGATAGTACCGCTTGCGCGCAGCGACGGGTCATTAGCGATTTCCTTCATGCTGAGCACCGGCGCGCACGGAATGTCGAACTTGCGCAGGATGTCGATGGCTTCGAACTTGGTCTTGTCGGCGAGCCACGCTTCGATCGTCGCGAAGATGTCGAAGATATGCGGCTGACGTGCCTGCGCCGTGTTGTAGTTCGGGTCGTTGATCCATTCGGGTTTGCCCAGCGCGTGGCAGATCGGCTCCCAGGCGTGACCTTGCACCGTGAAGTAGATATACGCGTTCGGGTCCGTCTCCCAGCCTTTGCACTTGAGCACCCAGCCCGGCTGGCCGCCGCCGCCCGCATTGCCGCCGCGCGGCACCACATCGCTGAACGTGCCGTGCGGGTACTGCGGGTATTCCTCGAGGAAGCCCACGCGGTCCAGACGCTGCTGGTCGCGCAATTTCACGCGGCACAGGTTGACCACGCTGTCCTGCATCGACACGGCCACTTTCTGGCCCTTGCCGGTTTTGTCGCGGCCGATCAGCGCCGTGAGAATGCCGATGGCGAGGTGCATGCCCGTGTTGCTGTCGCCGAGCGCCGCCGCGCTGACCGTGGGCGGGCCGTCCCAGAAGCCCGTGGTCGAAGCCGCGCCGCCCGCGCACTGTGCGACGTTCTCATAGACCTTGAGGTCGTCGTAATGGTGGCCTTCGCTGAAACCCTTCACCGAAGCGACGATCATCTTCGGGTTGAGTTCGTTGATGCGCTCCCACGTGAAGCCCATGCGGTCAAGCGCGCCGGGGCCGAAGTTTTCGACCATCACGTCCGACTCGCGAATCAGCTTTTCCAGCACTTCCTTGCCTTCGGGCTTCTTCGTGTCGAGCGTGAGCGAGCGCTTGTTGCTGTTGAGCATGGTGAAGTACAGCGCATCGACTTCGGGAATGTCGCGCAGTTGCGAGCGCGTCACGTCGCCAGCGCCGGGGCGCTCGACCTTGATCACGTCCGCGCCGAACCATGCGAGCATCTGCGTGCAGGCGGGACCGGCCTGTACGTGCGTGAAGTCGATGATCTTGATACCGTCGAGGGGTTTGCTCATTTCTCGTATCTCCTGGTCTATCTGATCTACCTGATCGATGGGGGCTTATTTCTTCATGGCCGCGCTTTGCGGATTCAGATTCGTGAGACGGCCGCTTTCCGTCCCGGCCGATTCGTCGATGACTGCGTTGATCAACGTGGGCTTGCCCGACGCGATCGCTTCGAGCAGCGCGCTCGTGAGTTCTTCAGGCGTAGTCGCCTGATGGCCGATGCCGCCGAAGGCCTCGATCATCTTGTCGTAGCGCGCGTTCTTCACGAACACCGTGGGCGCGACGTCGCAGCCGCCGTTCGGGTTGACGTCCGTACCGCGATACACGCCGTTGTTGTTGAACACGATGGTGCAGACCGGCAGGTTGTAACGGCAGATCGTTTCGAGTTCCATGCCCGAGAAGCCGAACGCGCTGTCACCTTCGATCGCCACGACCTGCGTGCCGCTCGTCACGGCCGCGCCGATCGCGAAGCCCATGCCGATGCCCATGATCCCCCACGTGCCCGAGTCGAAGCGCTTGCGCGGCTGATACATGTCGATGATGCTGCGCGCGTAGTCGAGCGTGTTCGCGCCTTCGTTGACCACGTTGATGTCGGGGCGCGTCTTGAGCACATCGCGGATGGCACGCAGCGCGCTGTGGAAGTTCATCGGCGACGGATTCTTCTCGAGCGTCGCGGCCATCTTTTCCAGGTTCTTGTTCTTGCGCTCGGCGACGGCCGCGAGCCACTCCGCCGGCGGCTGCGGGAAGTCATTACCGAGGCCTGCGACGAGCGCTTCCACGCATGAACCGATGTCGCCGATCACGGGCGCTTCGATGGCGACGTTGCTATCGATTTCCGTAGGCGCAATGTCGATCTGCACGAACGTTTTCGGTCCGGCTGCCGCGCCCCAGGTCTTGCCCTTGCCGTGCGAGAGCAGCCAGTTCAGGCGCGCGCCGATCAGCACCACGGCGTCCGACTCGGCCAGCACGAACGAGCGCGCGGCCGATGCCGATTGCTCGTGCGTGTCGGGCAGCAAACCCTTGGCCATCGACATCGGCAGATACGGAATGCCGCTCTTTTCGACCAGCTCGCGGATCTGCGCGTCGGCTTGCGCGTAGGCGGCGCCCTTGCCGAGCAGGATCAGCGGACGCTTCGCATTCCTGATCACATCGAGAGCGCGTTGTACCGCATCGGGTGCGGGAATCTGACGCGGTGCTGCGTCGACCACCTTGATGAGCGAGTGCTGGCCCTTCACGGCGTCGATGGTCTGCGCGAGCAGCTTGGCCGGCAGGTCGAGATACACGCCGCCGGGGCGGCCCGAGACCGCAGCGCGAATCGCACGCGCCACGCCAACGCCAATGTCCTCCGCGTGCAGCACACGATACGCAGCCTTGGCATAAGGCTTCGCGGCGTTGAGCTGATCCATCTCCTCGTAGTCGCCCTGCTGCAGGTCGACGATCTCGCGCTCGCTCGAACCGCTGATGAGAATCATCGGGAAGCAGTTCGTGGTCGCGTTGGCCAGTGCGGTCAGGCCGTTCAGGAAGCCCGGCGCGGAAACGGTCAGGCAGATGCCCGGCTTCTTCGTCATGTAGCCCGCCACGGCCGCGGCGTTGCCAGCGTTCTGCTCGTGCCGGAAGCCGATGAAGCGCATGCCCTCGGCCTGCGCGAGACGGGCGAGATCGGTAATGGGAATACCGACGAGACCGAAGATCGTGTCGATATCGTTGAGTTTCAGCGCGTCGATGACGAGATGAAAACCATCGGTCGTTTGCTGCGCTTCCGGCACAGGGTTCTGCTGTGCCTCGTTGATGCCTGCTTCTGCCATGACGTCTCCTCTTTGGCGGGGCGTAGTGTGATTCGTGATATACAATATTCCACACACAATATTAGTCAAGACGTTTTTTTACCCATACCGCGTTTGCTGCACTGCGTCGCGCCGCGCTGCCCCGATGCCGTCTCATGAGATCGCTCGCAAAGCGGCAAACCTTGATGCGGCACACCATGGGCAAGCACCTTCAATCGGCCCAAACGTCCCAACGAACTTGTTACGTACTCCATACTTTTCTTTCAGCATCGCGGCGCTCATTCAGACGATCTGCGTATCGATGCCTCTTACTCATGCGTCGAGCCGATATGAATCGACGGCTCGACGGGGCGCGCCTCAACGCTTCAGTCCAGAAAATCGCAGTTGGCTTCCACGAACAGCGCGAGTTCTATCGAGTGCTGCCGCACGAGTTGCTCGACGCGTTCGGTGTCGCGCGCCTCGAGCGCCTCGATAATGCGCATGTGCTCCACGATCGAGCGCGACGCGCGATCGCTCTGCGCGATCGTCATGCGCCGGATCGCGCGCACATGCATGAAGATGTTCTTGATGGTGTCGACGATGATCGGCGACTTCGAAAGCTCCACCAGCGACTGGTGGAACATGATGTTCGCCTCCGAGTACTCCTCTATATGGTCCGAGGGTGTCGAGTCGCCGAAGGTCGCAAACATGCGTCGCAGGCCTGCAATGTCATCGTCCGAAGCGCGCTGCGTGGCCAGGCGCGCGGCGATGCTTTCGAGCGCGGCCCACATATAGATCATCTCCACGATCTCCTTGCGCGTCTTGCGCAAGATGTAAACACCGCGTCGGGGCACCGTGCGTAGAAAACCCTCCTGCTCCAGTAGCGTCATCGCTTCGCGCACGGGCGTACGGCTCACGCCCAGTTTCTCGGTCAATTCTTTCTCATCTAGACGGATCTCGTCTCGCGAGCGGTAGATGTCGGTTTCGGCAATGGCCTGCTTGAGCTTCGCGTAGGCCTGATCGCGCAGCGAAGCGGTTGCGTTGATCGGCTCCAGCGTCAAGGTGACCGGGGGCATCCCGGTGACGAATTCTCTTTCGGCGGACATCGGTCGTTTGTCTCCAACGTTCTGTTTAGCCGGCGCTACTGCAGAATTTCATATTTCCAATACAATATATCAGTAGAGTGCTCGTGGCTAAGCGGGGTTTACGCGTAACCGGCGCGCATCTCTCGCAGTTCGCGGGTTTACCCGCTATCCATACAGCTTTACTTATATTTTTCGAAAAAAACTTTAACTATCGCTTATTCATTGGCGCTTCTACTCTTGCTTCACGTTACTCGACATGAGGAGACAGCCATGAGCCACCTGGACACCCGCCACGATCGTCAACTGGAAGCGCAACTGTGCGCGTTCAATACGGCATTTGCCGAACTGGGTCTGCGTTTTCGCTGGGATGCGCGCACGCTCTACTCGCTCGCCTCGGTCGCCGGTGAACATGCGCGCGTCGCGGCTTATATCGAGACGAATCACCCGCATCTGCTGAAGGCATACAGCATGGAATTTCTGTGCGAGGCGATCCTTGCTCGCAAGAACGCGCAGGCGCCGGGCGAATGGCCGCTGGCGGCGCCCGCGCCACGCGGTTCACAGGAATGGGGCATGGCCACCGCCATGGAGCAGGATTGGCGCGAAGGCGGTTTGCCCGCGCTTGCAGGCGCGTGACGCGTACGCACGAAAGCGCGCGCCCGATAAAGACGAAACCCGTCTGGATTGGGCGCGCACAACCGCGCTATCCAGACGGGTTCGATATTGAAGGATAACTAAGGGGAACTGCGCAGGCCTATGCGCTCAGGCGTTGCTCCGAGCCTCGGCCTCTTCTTCCTGCAGCTTGCGCCACAGAATCTTGCCGCTACCCGATTTCGGCAGCGCGTCGACGAACTGCACGACGCGCGGCGCTTTGTACGCCGCCATGTTGTCGTGCGCCCACGCGATGATGTCGTCTTCGTTCACGCTGCCGACCTGCTGCGGATCGAGGACGACGACCGCCTTCACGGTCTCGCCGCGCCGCGCGTCCTGCGTACCGATGATGCACACCTCATTGATCGCCGGGTGCCGGTACATCAGCGCTTCGACCTCGGCCGGCCAGACCTTGTAGCCCGACGCGTTGATCATGCGTTTGAGGCGATCGGTCATGAAGTAATAGCCTTCCTCGTCGCGCCGCACGAGATCGCCCGTGCGCAGGAAGCGCTTGCCGTCGCGTTCGATGAACGCTTCGCTCGTTGCCTTGGGGTTGCGCCAGTAGCCCTGCATCACCTGCGGCGCATGCATGATCAACTCGCCCGATTCGCCGGGCGGCACTTCCTCCAGCGTAATCGGATCGATCACACGCGAGTCGACGTCGAAAACCGGAATGCCGAGACACTGCGGCTTGGGACGCTGCGGCGGATTGATATGGGTGCCAGCCATGGTTTCCGACATGCCGTAGCCTTCTACGAAATCGAGCCCGGTCAGATCCTTGAGCTTCTTCACCACCGCGTCGGGCATCGTCGCGCCGCCACCACGCATCCAGGCGAGGCTGGACAGGTCGTACTCGTGAATGCGCGGGTTCGAGATAAAGTCCACCACCATCGTCGAGATAGCCTGCCAGCCGTTGATGCGGTAGTGCTCGATCGCACGCGCCGCGGCGTCGCGATCCCAGCGCGGCAGCAACACCACGGTCGAGCCGTTGTAGATCGGGCTGTTCATGCCGCCCTGCATGCCCGTTACGTGAAAGAGCGGCAACACGGAAAGTTGTACGGCATCCTGATTACTGCCGAACCAGTTGCAACCGCCCACGGCCGTCGCCATCACGCTGCGATGCGTGTGCATGCAGCCTTTGGGCTTGCCCGTGGTGCCCGAGGTGTACGGCATCACGCAGAGGTCGTCGGGGCCGGCGGTGAGCGCTCCGGGCACGCAATACGCCTCGAGCACATCGACCCAGTGTGCGACGCCCGGACCACTCACAGAGCGCGGCGCGCTCACGAATTCGGGCGGCGGCGAAAACGGCTCGCACTTCAGATAATCGCTATACGTTGCAACGAGCAGATGCTTCAGGCCCTCACCCTCGCCTTCGCGCACGAGCGGCGCAATACGCGGGTAGAGATCCTGCGCGACGAAAGCCGTCGTCGCACCGCTGTCTTCCACGTAGTGCGCGAGTTCCTCGGTGAGGTTCATCGGATTGACCGGCACGACCACGGCGTTGGCGCGCAGGATGCCGTAATAGGCGATGACCCACTGGGGACTGTTCTGCATGTAGAGCAGCACGCGATCGCCGGCCTTCACGCCGCACTCCTGCTGCAGGTAGCCAGCCACGCGCTCGGCCTCGTCCTTGAACTGCGCGAACGTAATCGGCGTGTCGTAGAAGACGATGAACGGCTTGTCGGGATAGCGCGCCGCCGAGACCTCCGCGTTATAGAAGAGGTTGGTCTGCGGAATGCTCAGATGCGGCGAAAGGTGCGCGGGCCAATGTGGCGATGACGAGGACGGCGAATTTACGGATGGCGTCGGGGCAGACGTGGACATGGCAAGCTCCGTCGGGCAAGATTTGTGAAGAACGTGGCCGCCAGCCGCGCGCGGCGGCCTCGCGGCACGTTCCATGCGTAATCAGACGATGCTCGCGCCGCCATCGACGGCGAGATACTGACCCGTCATATGCCGCGACGCCTGGCTCGCGAGAAACACCACGGCGCCCTTGAGATCGTCGTCGTCGCCGAGACGGTGCAGCGGCGTATGGTCGATCACCACCTGCCCCAGCTTGTCGAGGAGGCCGGCCGACATCTTCGAGGGAAAGAACCCCGGGCAGATCGCATTCACATTGATGTTGTACTTGCCCCATTCGGCAGCCAGCGCGCGCGTGAAATTGATGGCCGCCGCCTTCGAGGTGTTGTACGCAATGGTCTGCATGGACCCAAGCGAGCCCTTCAGGCCGGCAATCGAAGCCACGTTGATGATCTTGCCACGCTGACGCGGGATCATGCTGCGCTTGCCCACTTCGCGCGCGAGGAAGAACGGCGCGTTCACGTTCAGGTTCATCACCTTGTGCCACGCTTCGTCGGGGTAGTCCTCCGCGGGTGCGCCCCACGTGGCGCCCGCATTGTTCACAAGGATGTCGATCTGGCCGCAGGCCGCAAGCGTCTCGTCAACGAGCGGCTTCGCGGCCTCGGCGCGTTGCAGATCGCTCACGATCGTGGTCGCCTTGATGCCGAGTTCCTGCAGATGGCTCGCCGCCTCTCCGAGTTCGTCGGCCTTGCGCGCCGTGATCACCACATGGCAGCCCATCTCGCCTAGCGCCTGCGCCATCTGCAAACCCAGCCCGCGCGAGCCGCCGGTGATGAGTGCAACCTGACCATCCAGCTCGAACATTTCCCTGACCCGCATGCTTTCGTCTCCTTGATGTCTGTCGACTGACCAAAATTCCGCATTGCGGAACGCGATGAGATGCCAACGATTCTAGCGGGGCCCTCCAGTCAAAAAAATAGGGAAAAGCACGACCGTTCATTAATTGACATTTTCTGCTTTTTGCGGCCGGCGGTATGCGGGCTGGGTCGTCTCAAAACGAAACGCGCCGGCGGATGCTTGCGCGCGCAACCGTTGCAATCGCGCGACAGGCGGCGTTTTCAGCCCGCTATCAAGCGTCTATCATCGGCCTCCAGCCAGCATCCCCTGGCTCGACATACAAGAAATACGGCCCCGGCACCCCGGCGGTCCGATGAACTTACAACACACAGCAGAAGAAAAAGGATCCCACCGTGAGACACACCCAGATCGCATCGGCCATCGGCGGCCTTGCCCTCGCCCTGGCTTGCCAGCACAGCTTCGCGCAAAGCTCGGTCACGCTGTACGGTATCGTCGACACCAGTATCCGTTACCTCACGAACGCTAACGCGAACAACGACAACGAACTGCAGATGACGCAAGGCCCGATCACCGGCAGCCGCTGGGGCCTGAAGGGCACCGAGGATCTGGGCGGCGGCCTCTCAGCCCTCTTCCGCCTCGAAAACGGGTTCAACCTCTGGAACGGCCAACTGGCGAGCTCGAATACGCTGTTCAACCGGATGGCGTACGTGGGCGTATCGAGCGACAAGTACGGCACGGTCACGATGGGCCGTCAGAACACGCCGCTGTTCGATCAGCTGGGTAACACCTTCGACCCGCTGACCGTCGGCAACTTCGACCAGGACGGCTGGCTGCCGGGCGCACTCGGCTACGGTCTGCGTGAGAATAACTCGGTCAAGTACGACGGCAAATTCGGCGGCCTCGAGGTCGAAGGCATGTACAGCTTCGGCGGTGTGGCGGGCAGCGTCGGCGCGAGCAACATGTACGGCTTCACGGCCACTTACGCGGCCGGTCCGGTCCAGCTGCTCGCGGGCTACCAGCAGAATAGCGACCTGCACAACAACAAGTACCGCGTGGCCAACCTCGGCGCGGTCTATGCGCTCGGTCCGGTTCACCTGTACGGCGGCTGGCTGTGGGGCCAGGACAACACGGGCATGGTGGACCAGTTCATGGCAGCCGCGAACTCGCCCGCGGCGAACTTCGCGACGCCTGTGACCAGAACGAACCGCATCGATAACGGCCTCTATGCCGGCGCAACGTGGCAGGTCACCGCGCCGCTGCTACTGACCGCAGCGTACTACTACGACCACGCAAAGAACGGCCTGAACGACGACGGCGTGACGCTCAGCACCGGCGTGCGCTACTCGGCAGTGGTACTCGCCGAATACTCGCTGTCGAAGCGCACCGAAGTGTATGGCACGGTCGACTTCATGCGCGGCACCGGCTCGGCAACCGCCGACTTCCCGGGTCGCAACAATCAGACCGGCGTCGCAGTCGGCTTTCGCAACATCTTCTAATAGCGGATCGCATCGCTGGGTCTGATGACCGGCACAACGGCGGCGCAGCGCTTCGAACGCTGCGCCGCCGTTTTTCCGCCTTTTCTCGTTAGCGCACGCTGACAGCGCCAGTCCCCGCGATATCTCAGATTTGTCTGATTCCCCTGCAGGATGGCGTCGATAGAATTTTTCTGTCTCCCAGAAACGTTCGACGTCCGCCCGCCCCATGTCCCAATCTGCCCAACAACAACTTCTCGAAGCCTTCGAGGCCCACGCGCGCGCGCCCGAAAATACGGACCTGCTCATGCAGATCTGTCAAACGCTGGTCCAAACGCGGCGCGACGAGCAGATGCTGCCCTGGGCCGACAAAGGCCTCGCGCTCGATCCCGAGAACCGTGGGTTCATCCACGCGCGAGGCCGCGCGTTGCGCCTGCGCGGGCGCCACGCCGAGGCGGCCGCCAACTGGCTCGCGCATCAGTCATTGCCGTGGAACCCGCTTTTCTGCGAAGCGCGGATCGGGCGCGATCTGTACCTGAGCGGCGAAACGCAGCGCGCCATCGAGCACCTCGAAACCGCGTTGAGCCGCTATCCGGCCGACTTCTCGCGAGACGCGCAAAGGGCGCGCAAGTGGCTGGCCGAAGCGTTGCTGAGCCTCGGCGACACGCGTGGATTCACACACTGGCTCGAACGCAATCGTGGCGACAGCGGCAGCTATCGTTACGCCGAAGCGCCGATGTGGAGCGGCCAACGCGACCTGCGCGGCGAGCGCGTGCTCGTGACGCACCAGATGGGCTTTGGCGACCAGTTCCTGTTGTTCGCGTCCGTGCGCCAGTGGCGTGACGCGGGCGCCGATATCGCGCTCACGTGCGACCACGCGATACATGGCCTCGTGCAGGCTTCGTTGCCCGGGTGCACCGTAATTGGCACCGCGCGCCCGCTCACAGTGAGCGCGCCCTTGCCGCCCGAAGCGCTGGACACTATCAAGGCATTCGCGCCGACGCTGCAGGCCACGCTGCTCCATCTGCCGCTGCTCGCGGCCGAAGATTCACCGCGGCCTCAACCCTATTTCGATGCTTATCTGCGTGCCCCTGCGGCAGCGCGCGAACGCGCGTCCACGTGGTCGCAAACGCTGCGCGCGCGCGCGCCTGGCAAACGGCTCGTCGGCCTCTTCTGGGACTGCGCACAACAGCACGCCACAGAAATCGGCAGCAAGGAGCGTTGCTGGGCCGGCTTGCGCAGCGTACCGCTCGCGCAACTCGAGCGCCTCACTACCCACCCCGCGCTCGCGCGCGAAGTCCAGTTCGTCAGCCTGCACCACCCCGTAGCCGAGCTGGCGAACGGCACGCCCCGAGGCGCCATGAGCCACTACGGGCCCGGCATCGCGAGCTTCGCCGACACGGCGGCCTGCATCGAACAGCTCGACGCCGTGCTGAGCGTGGACGCCGTCGCCGCAAACCTGAGCGCAATGCTGGGCAAGCCAACCGCTGTGCTCGTCAACCCCACCGGCGAATGGCGCTGGGGCCAGACTGACGCGCGCACGCCGTGGATGAGCGCGGCGACGGTCCTGCGCCAGACGCAAATGGGCGAATGGCACGACGTCATTTCGCGCGCCATCGGCTGGTTGCTTCGCAGCTAGACCGCGCGATAGCCATCGTGTGACTTTTCAACGCAAACGAGCGGGCAAATGCCCGCTCGTTTGCCTTCGTTCATCGGCATCCGTTGACGCATTCGTCCATTTAATTCCCTGCACATTAATTACATTTAATTTACGATTAAAACAAAATGCTTTCGCTTATAAGCGTACTTCCCAGGGATTACTACGGGTTGTAGTCAAGAAGCATGCAAATGTTTAATGCCGGGCGTACACTGCTCGCGCACGGCCCGTTACGGGGGGGCCGCTCCAAGCGACACAACTAAGCCACACAACGCAATGCCGGCACGTGCATGAGATTGCGGTAAGCGCTAAAGCGCCGACTGCTATCGACAGGAGACATGGCATTGCCCCAGTTTCACAGGAGAAGAATCAACATGAGCTGGACGCGTGAACAGAAGAACGTCACGATCGCGGCGTACCTGGGATGGACGCTCGACGCATTCGATTTCTTTCTGATGGTTTTCGTTCTGAAAGACATCGCCACCGAATTCAACACCAAAATCCCGGCAGTGGCTTTTGCCATTACGCTGACACTGGCCTTGCGCCCGCTCGGCGCGCTGATATTCGGCCGACTCGCCGATAAATACGGCCGCCGTCCCACGCTGATGATCAACATCGCGTGCTATTCCATACTCGAACTGCTCACGGGCTTCTCGCCCAACCTCGCAACCTTCATCGTCCTGCGCGGGCTCTTCGGCGTCGCGATGGGCGGCGAATGGGGCGTGGGCTCCGCGCTCACCATGGAAACCATTCCGCCCAAGTCGCGCGGCATCGTTTCCGGCCTGCTGCAGGCGGGCTATCCGAGCGGTTTTCTGCTCGCCTCGATCGTGTTCGGCGTGCTGTACCAGTACATCGGCTGGCGTGGCATGTTCTTCGTCGGCGTGCTGCCGGCACTGCTCGTGGTCTATGTGCGTATGCACGTGCCCGAATCCCCGGCCTTCAAGGAGATGCAAAAGCGCGCGCGTCCGACCCTGCTCACTACGCTCAAGCACAACTGGAAGCTTTCGCTGTACGCCATCGTGCTGATGACGGCGTTCAACTTCTTCTCGCACGGCACGCAAGATCTGTATCCGACCTTCCTGCGCGAACAGCATCACTTCGACCCGCACACGGTATCGATCATCACCATCGTGCTCAATCTCGGCGCGATCGTGGGTGGCCTCTTCTTCGGTCAGGTTTCCGAAAAGATCGGCCGCCGCAAGGCAATCTTCATCGCCGCGCTGATCGCGCTGCCCGTGCTGCCCCTGTGGGCGTTCTCGCAGGGCCCGGTGCTGCTCGCGCTCGGCGCGTTCCTCATGCAGATTTCGGTGCAAGGCGCATGGGGGGTGATCCCGGTGCACCTCAACGAGATTTCGCCTGACGAAGTGCGTGCGACCTTCCCGGGCCTCGTCTATCAGCTCGGTAACCTGTTCGCTTCGGTGAACGCCACGCTGCAGGCGTCGCTTGCCGAAACGCACAACCAGAACTACTCGATGGCCATGGCGATCGTCGCCGGCACGGTCGCCATCGTGATCGCGGTGCTGATCCCGTTCAGCCGCGAACGTCGAGGCATCGACATGACGCAGACCGCGAAAGAGGTATCGGGCGTCTAACGAGCCTCATGCGGTGGCCCCGTAACGCCGCGACGCAGCAACACAATGAAAGGCCGTGCCGGGTTCGCCCGCACGGCCTTTTTGCTGACTTTGACTATTGTCGAGCGCCCGCACTCGCACACCGGGTAAGACCTCCTGGCCGCGCGGTGCGTGACGTTGCATGATGAAAGCGCATACGCTTTTGCAGTCGGCAGACATACCGCCCGGAGATCCACTATGAGCGAAACGCCCCAGCCCGATCCGGCGAGCCCCGTGGCGGCTTCCGCACAGCTAGCGGCCCCACCTCAGGCGGCCCCACCCAATACCGACGGTATCTGGTACGCCTCGTACCCTCCCGGCGTGCCACGCGAAATTGGCGCAAGCCAGTACGCCTCGCTCACGCACTTCTTCGACGATTGCACGGCGCGCTTTAGCGAGCGCGTCGCCTACGTGAGCGCTGGCTCGCCGATGACCTACGCCGCGCTCGCCCGCAAGGCCACGGCGTTCGCGTCCTGGCTGCAAGGCGCGGGCGTGCAGCGAGGCGAGCGTGTCGCGATCATGCTGCCCAACACCTTGCAGTATCCGGTCGCCCTCTTTGGGGCACTCAAGGTTGGTGCCGTGGTCGTCAACGTCAACCCGCTCTACACCGTGCGCGAGCTTGCGCATCAGTTGCAGGACAGCGGCGCGCAGACCATCGTCGTGTTCGAGAATTTCGCAGCCACGCTCGAAGCGGCGCTGCCCGGCACACAGGTGCAACGCATCCTCGTGACGGCGCTTGGCGACTTGCTGGGCGAAGGCGTGAACCTCAAGGGCCGCTTCATCAACGTCATGCTGCGCCACGTGAAGAAGATGGTGCCGCCCTACCACCTCCCGCAGGCAGTGCGTCTTCTCGATGCGCTCGCGCAAGGCGCGCACGCGCCACACGCGCCGGTTGCGACCCACGCCGACGATCTCGCGTTCCTGCAGTACACGGGCGGCACCACGGGTGTCGCGAAGGGTGCGATGCTCACGCACGGCAACGTCCTGGCGAACGTGCAGCAGGCAAAGGCGTGGGTCGGCAACCAGCTCGACGCCAAAGCCGAGACGGTGCTCACGCCGTTGCCGCTTTATCACATCTATTCGCTCACCATCAATGCGCTGATCTTCCTCGCGCTAGGCGGTCGCAACATCCTGATCGCCAATCCGCGCGACATGAAGCGCGTCATGAAGGTGCTGCGGCACGAGACGTTCAGTTGCCTCAGCGCGGTCAACACGCTCTATAGCGCGCTGCTCGATAACGCTGAGTTCCGCCAGCGCGACTTCTCGGGCCTCAAGCTCGCGATGGCGGGCGGCATGGCCATGCAGAAAGCCGTCGCCGACCGGTTCCGGGCCGTGACGGGCAAGTCAGTCGTGGAAGGCTATGGGCTCACCGAATGCTCGCCGATCGTCTCCATGAATCCCGTCGATGTCGAGCGCGCGGACGCGGGCCAGGCGCATCCGGAAGGCTCGATCGGGCTGCCAGCGCCATCCACGCAGGTGCGCTTTCGCAAGGACGACGGCACGTGGGCCGCCATCGGCGAAGCCGGCGAGCTCTGCGTAAAGGGCCCGCAAGTGATGAAGGGCTACTGGAATCGCCAGGACGAAACGGCAAAGGTGTTTGCCGATGGATGGCTCACGACCGGCGACATCGGCGTGATGGATGCGCGCGGCTATATCCGCCTCGTCGACCGCAAGAAGGACATGATTCTCGTGTCGGGATTCAACGTGTATCCGAACGAGATCGAGGACGTGGTGGCGATGCACCCCGGCGTGCGCGAGGTGGCTGCGATCGGCGTGCCCGATCCGGTCCAGGGCGAGCGCGTGAAGGTGTTCATCGTGAAGAGCGATCCCACCCTCACGGAAGACGCGCTGATCCAGTTCTGCCGCCAGCAGCTCACGGGCTACAAGGTGCCGCGCATCGTGGAGTTCCGTGAGTCGCTGCCGCAGTCGACCGTCGGCAAGATCCTGCGCCGACAGCTGCGCGACGAGGAAATCGCGAAAGCCGCGAAGAAGCCGCAGACGTGAGACGCTGATGCAATAACGCTAAGGCCAGCTAATCAAGGTTGCGAAACTTCACTCCGCGCGCGATTGCGAGACGCTCAAGCACGAAACGATCAGAGGGGCGCAACGCGCCAATCAAGGCCGCGCCTGGCTCGAGCCGCCGCGCGATCCGCACGTGCCACAGGGTGCCGATGTCGTTTTCAGCCGTGCCGTCGCCACGATCGCCTATGGCCCACGCAACGCATCCCGCGTGCGCGGCTTCTCGCGCGAGCACACGGCCTCGCGCGAGCGCCGGGTCGAACACCACCCCATCTGGCGCATTCGACGCTGCACTCGCTCGAGGCGCGCGTTCACCCAACGCAACCCGGAGCGCATGCGTCTGCCATGCCGCGCCTAACGCCACAGCACCCGCATCGCAGAGAAAAGCCCGCCTGTCCATCGAGTCCTCCGTGCGCCTTCCTGCCGATCGCTACGCAGTCCTTAAGTGAATCGGTCACGTATAGCCGCGTTGCGCGCGCCACACCGCGGGCCAGACGCCCTGCTTGCCCGGCGAGAGCACGCCCTGCGGATCGAGCGCGTCCTTTACGGTTTGCGCGAGGCGCAACAGCGCGCCGTCGTTGAAGGCGTACTGCGCCGCGGCGTAATCCATGTAGAGCAGATGCGAGCGGTATACGCCGTAGCCGGCCGCGCCTGCGTCGCTCATCAGCGCGCGTAGCAGGTCGCCCGCGCGCGCAGCGTCGTCACGGCGCTCGCGCGCGAAGATCGCCGCGAATACATGATGCAGATGGCGCCCCGCCGCGGTGAAACCGCCGTAGTAATCGAAGCCGTACTCGGCCGCGCGCGCCTTGACGAGCGCGTACTGGCGCAGTGCGTCGCGGCCGTCGGCGGGACATAGCGGCGAGAAGTCCACGTGCGCCCCCTCGCCGCCGCGCCAGTCGAGCATGCGAAACGCGCTCATCGCCGGAATACCGGCGAGATTGCGGTCAGCACCGCCCTGCGGTTCTTCGCCTTCGGCATAGCGCCGCGCAGAGAAACGCACGCCAGGTACGCCAGCGAACGCACGCTCGACAATCCGCCGCTCCATGTCGATTACCTCGGGCGCGCCATAAAGCGCGTAGTGCAGATTCCAGCGGCCCACGCCCAAATCGCGCTGCATCGCGGCGACGGCGGCCTCGGGCATCGCGCCCTCGCCGTCGTACCAGCGTGAGCGCGGCGCGAGACTCGCGGCACGCCGGATCGCGCCTTCGATCGCCGCGTGCTGGCGTATCGTGCCGCCGAGCTGCAATGCGCGCAACGTATCGACGAGCACGCCGAGATCGTCCTCGCGCGCAAACTGGATCTCGCCTATCACGAAGGCCTGCGGCGCCGGCATGAGCCAGAGTCCCATCTTCGTGACGACGCCGTAGTTCGACTGCGTAAAGAGCGCATCGAACGAAGGCCCGTAGCCCGCCCTGTAAAGTTGCCACGCCGTACCGTTTTCGATCGCGCCCATGCCGGTGCGCACCACGTCGCCGTTGGCGAGCACGACTTCCATGCCGCACTGCGACGCGGCGTGGTCGCCATAGGCGGTCGTGCCGAAGCCGCGCTCGAGCGTGTTGCCGACCACGCTGCCCCAGCCCGCCGCGGGCGGATCGACCCATAGGGGCAGATGCTGTTCACGCAGGTGCGCATGCAGATCGAAGTAACTCACGCCGGGCTCGACGCGCGCCCACGCGAGGCGCTCGTCGACCTCGAGAATGCGGTTCAGGCGCTGCAGGTCGAGCACGACCGAGCCCGCCAGGCGCGGTGCGGCACCGCCATAGGCGAAGTTGCGTCCCGTGGAAACGGTCCAGAGCGGCACGCGCGTTTCGTTCGCAACGCGCAGGATCGCGCGGATCTCTTCGACATTCGCGGGGAGGATCGCGGCCGAAGGCGCGAAGGCATGCGCATCGGCAACTGGCACGAACGGGTCGAAATACGGCTCGAGCGATGCGCCGCCACGGCAGACATTCGGCGCGCCGACGATGCCCTCGAAGGCGGCGAGCGCACGCGCGAAACGCGCCTCGTCGATGCCGGGTGGCAAGGTGGGTTCGGCGTCGCTCATCGGCACGCTCCGCTAGCGTCGCTCATCGGCACGCTCCGTTATCCGGCAAGACACACACGAGCATCGCCTCCCTCACCGCCCGTCACCACTGCCCGGGCTTGCCGCCCAGCGCGCCGCATACGTCCAGCGCGATCTCGCGCAGCTTCGGTTCTGTCTGCGGCCCCGAGAGCGCATAGCCCGTGCGTTCCGTGCTCCAGTAGAACGTGCGGCGGTTGCCGTCGCGCAAGAGGCGCACGGGGTCTCGCTCCGCGGCCGAACTGCCCACGTAGAGCGTGAGGCGCTCGCCCGCATCGTTCTCGTACATGAATTGCGCAGCCGGCCCCGTGTTGCCGGGCAAGAGACGCCCGCCCACGAGCGTATAGCCATACTCGGCGAGCGACGGCACCGAGAGCGGTTTGCCGAGGCGCCTCGAGAGCCACGCGACGAGATGCGCCTCATCCGCGGCACCTACTTCCACGGGATGCCGCTGCTCCGGCGAATACACCGCATAGGCGATGTCGGCGCGGCGCGCGAACGCTTCGGGCGTTTCGCGGCTCGCGGCCCCCGGCGCCGAACCGGCGACCAGTTCTGGCGCGAGGCCCGCGAGCCGCGGCACAAACATAGTGGCCGTCACCGCGAGCCCCGCGCCCACGGCCACCCACGCCGCCGCGAGGCCCGCGCGCCACCACCACGGCACGCGCGGACGCAGCACGAGCACCGCGGGCGCGGCGCTGGCTGCCCCTGCGTCACCGGGCGCCGCATCCTCGCCCGGCAGACGCGCGCCTTCGCACAACGCCTGCAGCGCGGCCTTCTGCGCGCGATAGGCCGCGACACGCGCCGCCGCGCGCGGATCGTCCGCGAGGCGCGCCTGCAGCGCGTCGCGCTCGCCCGCCGGCAGTTCGCCGTCGACGAAAGCGCCCAGCATCGCCAGATCCTCTTCAGGGCTGCTTTCAGGGGAACCAGACGCCGCGCCTTCGCGTTCGTGGCCGAGATCGTTGTCATTCATCGTAGCGTCCCCACCACCCTGAGCCGTGCCGCGCGTTGCGCCGATTCGCGCCCCGGATCCTGCACCGGCCCCGTGTCGAGCAACGCGCGCAGATGCTCGCGCGCCCGCGAGAGGCGCGACATCACCGTGCCGGCCGGCACCCCGAGCACCGCCGACGCCTCGTTGTAGCTCAACTCCTCCACGCACACGAGCAGCAGCACCTCGCGCTGCGCCGCCGGCAACGCATAGAGCGCCCGCTGCAGATCGCGCAGTACGAGACCATCCACGTCGCCGTGCGGCGCTTCAAGTGTGCGCCACGGCGCGGCTTCGTCGTCGACGGCGATCTCTCGCCGCCCGCGCAGCTGGTCGATGTAGAGATGGCGCAGGATCGTGAGCAGCCACGCGCGCAGATTGCTTTGCGGGCGAAACGACGTCCAGCGCGAGAGCGCGCGCTCCGCAGCGTCCTGTACGAGGTCGTCAGCCCACGCGGCATCGCCTGTCAGGGCGCGCGCATAACGTCGCATCGCAGCGAGCTGCGCCACGACCTGCGCTTCGAACTCAGGCGACGGTTGACGCAACACGCCGCACGCCGCTCAGTAGCCACCGCCCGACGAGCCGCCCGAACTGGTCGACGACGCCCCGCCCTGATTCATGTCGCTGCAAGCCGTAAGGCCTGCACCCGCAACGCCGGCCAGCGCCACACAGACGAGACACGCGAGAACTTTGCGAAACCGCTCCATGATCATCTCCATTGAGGTTCATCGCCGATATCGCGTTAAACGTTGCAGTCGGCGCGCTTATTCCGCGCAAGCGGAGATTTCGCTTTTCGTGCGCCGTCGCACCCAACATCAACTGCCGATGAAACGCCGATAAGGTGCCAATACGGCGCTCCCGCGTGCGCCGCCGCACGGAACGAAGCCCTCGCGGACCGCGAGAATCGTCGCAAGCAGATCGAAATGCATCGTGTAAGCGAGTGATTCGGCACGGCACCAAACGCAAGCCGGCCTCGAATCGCCCGAGCATGGCCGGCCGTCATGGACTACGCTGTGAGGGTGAGCGCATGCGCGTCGAAACGTCACGGGTCTGACAGCCCGAGTGACGTATCGCCAGCAGGCCTCTCTTTCGAAAACCGCTGTCGCTGCACATCGCAACCTGTCATCCGGACGCCCGCTTCCCAGCGGCCGACGACAAGGGACGCAGCGATCCATTTTTCGTCAATCTGCGGTTGCGGCCGCGAGCCGGTATAGTTCTGCAGTAAGCTTAGTTCCCGCACGCGCGCTTCGCCGACACAAGGTAGAATCGCGGCGAGCAAACGTTTCCAACTGATTGCGGCATTGCGCCGCCTGGCCAAATCTAGTCCATGCCTTCCGCAGAATCGCACCCGCAAAACGACTTCATGAACGCCGCGCGTAAGGAAAGAAAGCGCGTCGAAATCTATCTGGTCAACGGCATTCGCCTGACCGGATGCATCGAGTCGTTCGATCAGTACCTGGTGATGCTGCGCACGCCCGTCGGCCTGCAAGGCATCTACAAGCGCGCCATTTCGACCATCCAGCTCGACACCGGCACCCGTCCGGGTCCGCGCCCGGGCGGTCCTCGCAGCTCGCACGGCGAGCATACGAGCCGCGGTCCGCACGGCACCCATGGCGGTCACGGTCCGCGCGAACAGCGAGAACCGCGTGAATCGCGCGAGCCGCGCGAAAACTGGTCGGCGCCGTCCGGCGCGCCCTCGGGCGCACCGGGTGCATCTGGTAACGACCGTGCGTCGCAGGACGGCCCGGTCGTCGTCACGCGCCGCCGCCGCCTCTATGGCGCGGTGAACAACGGCGGCAACGGCAACGGCGGCGAAGGCTCGGGCAACAGCTAAGCCGCTGCGGGCTGGCGCACTCGCTGCACGCTACGCCAGTCACGCCGATGTTCAGGATAGTACGGGCGCGCCAAGGCGCGCCCGTTCGTTTGCGCACGCTTCGTTCAGCTCACTGCTGTTTCATTGCGCTGCGAATTGGCCCGGCAGTCGTGGCTCACGGTCACGATTTTGGCTTTGCGTTATTCTGACGTGATGCATATCGCCAGGGAGACCGCCATGAGCGCATCCAAGCCGAAAGCCCCGCAACCCTCGCAGCAAGACCCGCTCGACGAAGCACTCGACGAAACCTTCCCCGCGAGCGATCCGATCGCCGTGGACCCCTCGCCCACCGGCTCTCAACCCAAGCCCCATTCCGCAGACGAATCCCACAAGGGCCGCGACACGCATCGCCACGGCAAGCACTGAGCGCGGCCTGCACCATCGCACCATGAAAAAAGGCGGAGCGTCCATGACGCTCCGCCTTTTGCGTGTCGCATCTGCAGTCCCACTCGGCAAGACGCCAAACGGGCGACCGGGCCATACCGCGCACTGTTGATCAGCGGATCGGCAGACCGCCTTCAACCTGTTGCTGCAACTCGCGCACCTGACGCTGCACCGTACGCAGTTGTGCCTGCGCGGCCGTCTTCTGCGCCTGCAATGCGTTCGCCTGATCGTGACCCTGCTTCTGCTGGTCCGCCACGAGCGCCTGCTGCTCGCGCGCGATGGCCAGATCCGCCTGGAGCCGGTTCGCGTGGTCTTGCGTGAGCGCGATCATGCGGTCCGTGAACGCCTTCTGCGCTTCGAGGCGCGTGCGACGGATTTCCACTTCGGCGAGCTGTCCCGACTTCATCGCGAAGTCGCGATAGATCGCTTCAGCGCGCGTCTCGTCGCTCGTCTTGATCACGCGCCAGAACGTCTTGTTCTGGAAGAGCGTGACGTAGTACGTCATTTCCTTGCCGTAAAACAGCAGGCTCGCGCCATACGAGCCGTTGTACGTCGTGCGCAGCTCGGTGAGCTCCGAACCTCGCAGCATCTGCTGCAGCTCGGCGACGTTGCCTGCGGCGTTCTGCTTCGCTTCATCCGGCGTAAGTACGCTCGCCTGGCTCGCTGCGCTTGCTGCCATAGGCAACGCAGGGGTTGCTGCCTGTTCGTCCTGCACGGCCGCTGCGGCGGTGGTCTGTGCTACGGGCGCCGCTGCTGCTGGATTGTCAGGCGGCGTCTGTGCGCAGCCCGTACCGATTCCCCCGATTAACACCAGCGCCGCCAAGACTGTGCGACGAACTCTCCACTTGTAGTCCATGTAGTACCTGCTTTGAACAGTTCTAATTTTTACAAATCGGCACAATTATTACTCACTTTCACGTGTTTCGGGCCGCTCGTAGAAAATTTGCCGATTACGTATCTTTTCCCACAACACTTTGCAAGAAATTCCGAGGAATTGCGCAGTGTCCTTGCGCAGACAGGCGTTTTGGTCCAGCGCCGCGAAGCGGCGAAAGGCGTTCGATCACGTCTCGCGAACGGCCGGCCATGGGTTTGGGGCTTGGCCATCGCCGCCGGCTGGTTGGCGACCGGATGCGGCGCATCGTAGGCCGTCAAACTAGAGTTCCTTCTCTCAAACGCACGCGATCCTTTCCAGTATCCTGCCCTGACCTTGTGGCGCGCCAGTCGCGCGGCACGGGCAGCATCGACACGACAAACAACATCAGTGGAGGAAGACATGAACCGATTCATCGGACGCGCGGCGCGCCGCGTCGCGCTGGCGAGCGCACTGCTGTGCGGCGCTCTTGCCGCGCACGCGCAGACCGACACGCCAGTCGGCGTCTGGCAGACCATCGACGACCACACCGGCCAACCGAAGGCGCTCGTGCAGATTAGCGCCGACGCCAACGGCGACCTGAGCGGCAAAGTCATCAAGGGACTCGGCGCGAATGACCAGCCCGACCGGCGTTGCACGGCCTGCACCGACTCACGCAAGGATCAGCAGATCCTCGGCATGACGATCATCGACAGCATGAAGAAAACCGGCGAGGGTTATGACGGCGGCCACATTCTCGACCCCGAGAACGGCAAGGTGTACCGCTGCAAGATGCATACGGAAGACGGTGGCCAGAAACTCGTCGTGCGCGGCTATATGGGCATTTCGCTGCTTGGCCGCTCGCAGACGTGGGTGCGCCAGCAGTGAGCGGGCTGAGCTGAAGACCGGCACGCAGACCGGACCGGCGAGGGAACCTGAGAGACGAAACCGGCCGAAGCGGGCGCATGCGCCGCTTCGGCCGGTTTCGTAAGTGCGGGCGTTACGCAGTGTGACGATACACGGAGCGATAGTTGAAAAGCTGCGATGGCGCGGACGCGGGTGCCACCGGTACGAACGGCGAATTGCGCGGCGTGTTGCGCGCCGCTTCCTGCCTGCGCGCCGCTTTTTCTGCGCGGCTCACATGCTTGCGCATGCGCGTTTCGATGGTGTCGCACAACGCCACGCCCTCCGCGCCGAACAACTCGCCCATCACGCACTTGAGCACGCCATTGTCGTGCCAGGTCTTGAAGCGGCGATGGCAGGTTTGATACGAAGGGTAGCGGCGCGGCATGGCCGACCAGGTCGCGCCGCTATACAAGACCCACAGCACGCCGTTGAGCACCGAGCGCGTGTTGGCGAGCGGCCGGCCGCGCAACTCGGTGCGCGGGCGCAGTTCGGGCAGGAGCAGC
Organism: Paraburkholderia hiiakae; assembly: GCF_904848665.1. Lineage (GTDB taxonomy): Bacteria > Pseudomonadota > Gammaproteobacteria > Burkholderiales > Burkholderiaceae > Paraburkholderia > Paraburkholderia hiiakae. Next base: position 91,530 of record NZ_CAJHCQ010000007.1, on the reverse strand, counting down.
ATCACGCGCTGCCATTCTTCGTCGGTAATATCGCGATGCGGGGTCATGGAGGGTCCTTTGTCAGAAGCTGAACTGACAAACGATATCCACTCGCCCCCGCCGTCCATATCAGACGAGTCCGAATCTTGAAAAAGGTGCCGCAGCGCTATTTTGAGACTGGCCCGGCACCCGCTTGACACCCGAGTGTTGCCGCGGATGCGTCAGGCAAGCTAGACGTTACGCGATCACGTCAGGGCTGTATCGACAATGCGACGCGGCGTTTCGAGATATTCCTTCGACTGCATTTCGACGATACGCGACACCGTGCGCGTGAACTCGTTGGCCATCGGGCCTTCCACGTAGAGCTCTTCGGGTGGCACGGCGGCCGACATCAGAAGCTTGACCTTGTGGTCGTAGAACACGTCGATGAGCCAGGTGAAGCGGCGCGCTTCGGACTGCATGCGCGGCGTCATCTGTGGCACGTCGGAGAGAATCACGGCGTGAAAACGGCTTGCCAGCTCCAGATAGTCGTTCTGCGAGCGCGGGCCGCCGCACAGCGTCGCGAAGTCGAACCACACGACGCCGTCGGCCTTGCGCAACGCCTTGAGCTCGCGCTTCTCGATGCGTAGAAGCGGGCTCTCGTCGGGCACGGCGGCAAGCTCCGCGAACGAGTGGCGCAACGCCTTGTCGGCGGCCGCGCCGAGCGGCGTGTGATAGACCTCGACCTGCGCCAGCGTGCGCTGGCGATAGTCGACGCCCGCATCGACGTTGAGCACGTCGAGCTTGCTCTTGATCAACTCGATCGCGGGCAGCATGCGGTCGCGATGCAGGCCATCGGGATAGAGCAGATCGGGATCGTAGTTGGACGTCATCACGAACTGCACGCCGTTCTCGAAGAGACGGTCGAGCAGACGGTAGAGGATCATCGCATCGGCGATGTCCGAGACGTGGAATTCGTCGAAGCAGATCAGGCGATAACGCTTCGCAATGCGGCGCGCGAGTTCGTCGAGCGGATCGGCCTGGCCCTTGAGCTCTTCCAGCTCGCGGTGCACCTCGCGCATGAATTCGTGAAAGTGCAGACGCGTCTTGCGCTGCAACGGCACGACAGCATAGAAGCTGTCCATCAGGAAGCTCTTGCCGCGCCCGACTCCGCCCCACATGTACACGCCGCGTGGCAAGTCCGGGTGAATGAGAAACTTCTTGAGCGCGTTCGAACGCCGCGACTTGTATGCCGCCCACTCGTCGTAGCACCGCTGCAGCCGGTCGATCGCGGCGCGTTGCGCCGTATCGGGCTTGTATCCCCGCTTCTGCAGTTCGTTTTCGTAGTATTCGGTGACGTTCATTTTCTGGGCCGCAAATGAGGAAAGGCGGGAGGGCAAAAGCCCACCCGCCTCCGTACGTGATGCTGGTACATCAAGGCAAGGCGGCCAATCAGGCTGGCCGCCCTGCCCTTCGCGCTTACATGTTGAGGGCGCGCTTGTCAGTAGCGAGTGCAGCTTCGCGCATGACTTCAGACAACGACGGGTGCGGATGGCAGATGCGGCCGATGTCTTCGGCGGCAGCCTTGAATTCCATCGCCACCACGGCTTCCGCGATCAGGTCCGATGCGTTGACCGAGATGATGTGCACGCCGAGCAGTTCGTCGGTCTTGGCGTCGGCGATCATCTTCACGAAGCCGTCCGACTTGTTGATGCCAAGCGCGCGGCCGTTCGCCATGAACGGGAACTGGCCCGTCTTGATCTCGCGACCTTCGGCCTTGAGCTGCTGCTCGGTCTTGCCGACCCATGCGATTTCCGGCTCGGTGTAGATCACCCACGGAATGCAGTTGTAGTCGATGTGCGGCTTCTGGCCGTCGATGATCTCGGCCACCAGCACGCCTTCGTCTTCGGCCTTGTGCGCGAGCATCGGGCCACGCACCACGTCGCCGATCGCATAGACGTTCGGCACGCTCGTCGCGCAATGATCGTCCACGTCGATGAAGCCGCGCTCGTTGGCCTTCAGGCCGATTGCCTCGAGACCGAGGTTGTCGGTGTTCGGCACGCGGCCAACCGACACGATCAGGCGGTCGGCTTCGAGCACTTGCGCGTTGCCGTCCTTGTCCGTGTAGTTGATCGTGACGTTCTTGTCGGTGGCCTTCACTTCGCCGACCTTCACGCCAACGTGAATGTCGAGACCCTGCTTCTTGAAGAGCTTCGCAGCTTCTTTCGAGAGCGCCTGGTCAGCGGCACCGAGGAATTCCGGCAGCGCTTCGAGGATCGTGACGTCGGCGCCCAGACGGCGCCACACCGAGCCGAGTTCCAGACCGATCACGCCTGCGCCGATCACGGCCAGCTTCTTCGGTACGGCGTCGAACGTGAGCGCGCCTTCGTTGTCGGCGACGATCTTGTTGTCGACCGGAATGCCCGGCAGATGACGCGCCTTCGAACCCGTGGCGATGATGACGTTCTTCGCCGTGACGACTTCGGTTTCGCCTTCGCCGCTCACTTCGATCTGCACGCCGGCGTCGGTCTTGCCGGTGAACTTGCCGTGACCCTTGAGCCAGGTGATCTTGTTCTTGCGGAACAGGAACTCGATACCCTTCGTCATCTTCTCGACAATGCCATCCTTGCGGGCGAGCATCTTCGCGACGTCGATATTCACGTCGCTCACGTTGATGCCGTGGTCAGCGAGGTGATGCTGGGCGTTCTCGAACTCGTCCGACGAAGCGAGCAGCGCCTTCGACGGAATGCAACCGACGTTCAGGCACGTGCCGCCGAGCTTCAGCGTGCCGGCAGGGTTCTTCCACTTTTCGATACAGGCAACCGACTTGCCGAGCTGTGCGGCGCGGATCGCCGCGATATAGCCGCCGGGGCCGGCGCCGATCACGACGACATCAAATTCTTTGGACATGGTCATCCTTTCGATACGTGAGCGCGGCGCGCGGTGTCCGGCTTCCGGAAACCGCGCGCGAGGCGCTCAGTGTGAGACTGGATGCGCGAGCGAGGCTCGCGCTACAACGCGAATTACAGGTCGAGCAGCAGGCGAGCCGGATCTTCCAGCGCGTCCTTCATCGCGACCAGCGACAGGACGGCTTCGCGGCCGTCGATGATGCGGTGGTCGTACGACATCGCGAGATAGTTCATCGGACGGATCACGATCTGGCCGTTCTCCACCACTGCGCGTTCCTTCGTGGCGTGCACGCCGAGGATCGCCGACTGCGGCGGGTTGATGATCGGGGTCGACAACATCGAGCCGAACACACCGCCGTTCGAGATCGAGAACGTACCACCCGTCATTTCTTCGATCGACAGCTTGCCGTCCTTGGCCTTCTGGCCGAATTCGGCGATCTTCTTCTCGATATCGGCGAGGCTCATCTGGTCTGCGTTACGCAGGATGGGCACCACCAGACCGCGCGGCGAGCCGACAGCGATACCGATGTCGAAGTAGCCGTGGTAGACGATGTCGTTGCCGTCGATCGACGCGTTGACGAGCGGGAACTTCTTGAGGGCGTGAACCGCAGCCTTCACGAAGAACGACATGAAGCCGAGCTTCACGCCATGTTCCTTCTCGAACTTGTCCTTGTACTTGTTGCGCAGGTCCATGACCGGCGCCATGTTCACTTCGTTGAACGTCGTGAGGATGGCGTTGGTTTGCTGCGACTCGAGCAGACGCTCGGCGATACGCGCACGCAGACGCGACATCGGCACGCGCTGTTCCGGACGGTCGTTGAGCCAGTTCGCAGCCGATGCCGGTGTGCTGACTTGCGGCAGCGAGGGCTTGGCGGCAGCTGCGGGCTTCGCGGCCGGTGCAGCAGCCGGTGAGGCCTTCGGTGCACCTGCGCCGAGCACGTCTTGCTTCGTGATGCGGCCGTCACGGCCCGTGCCGGCGACGTCGCCGCCCGCGAGGCCCTTCTCGGCCATCAGCTTGGTCGCTGCGGGCGATGCCACCGTGCTGCTCGCCGTCGATGCGGCGACAGCAGCAGCCGGTGCAGCTGCGGGAGCAGCAGCAGCCGGGGCGGCAGCGGCTGCGGGAGCCGCAGCGGCGCCAGCCTTGGCTTCCGTATCGATCCTTGCGATCACTTGATCGGCAACAACGGTGTCGCCGTCATTTGCCACGATCTCGGCCAGCACGCCGGCAGCCGGCGCGGGGACTTCGAGAACGACCTTATCCGTTTCCAGCTCGATGAGGATTTCGTCCTGAGCGATTGCTTCGCCCGGCTTCTTCTTCCACTGCAGCATGGTGGCTTCCGAAACCGACTCCGAAAGCTGGGGGACCTTCACTTCTACGATAGCCATGTGATTTTCCTGAATACTTTATCGGGGACATCCCCGTATGACGAACCGGGTCGCGCACTTGAGCGCGGGAAAGCGCGCTTTGAATTCACACGCTTTCCCGGTTCGGTTGCTCTAGTGCTTACTTCGCGACCTGCGCGCCCTTCAGGCGGCCGAATGCACCTTCGATCAGCGCTTTCTGCTGCTCGTAGTGCTTCGCGTAGTAGCCAACAGCCGGCGATGCGGAAGCAGGACGGCCGCTGTACGCGAGCTTCATGCCTTCCTTCATGCCTTCCTTCAGGTGGTGCTCGATGTAGAACCACGGGCCTTGATTCTGCGGCTCGTCCTGCACCCAGACCACTTCGGTCGCGTTGTCGTACTTCTTCAGCTCCGCTTCGAACTGCTTGTGCGCGAACGGATAGAGCTGTTCGATACGGATGATCGCGACGTCGTTCGCCTTCGCTTCGCGGCGATGCGCGACGAGGTCGAAGTACACGCGGCCCGAGCAGGCGACCACGCGCTTGACCTTCTTCGCGTCGATCGTTTCGTCCACTTCGCCGATGACCGGCTGGAACGTGCCCTTCGCGAGCTCCGACAGATCCGACACGGCTTCCTTGTGACGAAGCAGCGACTTCGGCGTGAAGATGATGAGCGGCTTGCGGAACAGGCGGATCATCTGGCGGCGCAGCACGTGGAAGATCTGAGCCGGCGTGGTCGGCTGAACGACCTGCATGTTGTGCTCGGCGCACAGCTGCAGGAAACGCTCGATACGCGCCGACGAGTGCTCCGGACCCTGACCTTCGTAGCCGTGCGGCAGCAGCATCGTGAGACCCGAAACGCGGCCCCACTTCACTTCGCCCGACGAGATGAACTGGTCGATCACGACCTGCGCACCGTTGACGAAGTCGCCGAACTGGCCTTCCCACGCGACGAGCGTGTTCGGTTCAGCGGTCGAGTAACCGTATTCGAAGCCCAGCACTGCCTCTTCCGACAGCACCGAGTCGATCACCGTGAACTGAGCCTGGTTCTCACCGATGTTCTGCAGCGGCACGTACGTGCCGTCGTCCCAGCGCTCGCGGTTCTGGTCGTGCAGAACGGCGTGGCGGTGCGTGAACGTGCCACGGCCCGAGTCCTGGCCCGTCAGGCGAACTGCGTAGCCCGAAGCGACCAGCGACGCGAATGCGAGGTGCTCGCCCATGCCCCAGTCGAGCTTCGCTTCGCCCTTGCCCATCGCGCGGCGGTCGTTGATGACGCGCTCGACCAGCGGGTGAACCTTGAAGTTCTCGGGGATCGTGGTGATGCGTTCAGCCAGACGCTTGAGTTCGGCGAGCGGCACTGCCGTATCGGCGGCGTCGGTCCACTTGCGGTTCAGGAACGGAACCCAGTCCACCGCGTACTTGCTCTTGTAGTTCGAGAGCACGGGATCGACCGTGTGGTGGCCTTCGTCCATCGCGGCGCGGTAGGCCTTGACGTAGTTGTCTGCGTCTTCAGCCGTGATCACGCCCTGCTGCACGAGCTTCTCGGCGTACAGCGCACGGGTGCCCGGGTGCTTCGCGATCGTCTTGTACATCAGCGGCTGCGTGACCGCCGGCGTGTCCTGCTCGTTGTGGCCGAGCTTGCGGAAGCAGATGATGTCGACCACGACATCCTTGTGGTACTGCATGCGGAATTCGACCGCGAGCTGGATAGCCAGCACGACCGCTTCCGGATCGTCGCCGTTCACGTGCAGCACCGGCGCTTCGATCATCTTGACCACGTCGGTACAGTACAGCGTCGAACGCGCATCGCGCGGGTCGGACGTCGTGAAGCCGATCTGGTTGTTGATGACGATGTGCAGCGTGCCGTGCGTGCCGTACCCGCGCGTTTGCGCGAGGTTCAGCGTTTCCATCACCACGCCCTGGCCTGCGAAGGCCGCGTCGCCGTGGATCTGCACCGGCAGCACCTGCAGGCCGTCCGCATCGCCGCGGCGATCCATACGGGCCTTCGCCGAACCCTCGACCACCGGGTTGACGATTTCGAGGTGCGACGGGTTGAACGCGAGCGACAGGTGGACCGGACCGCCTTCGGTTGAGACGTCCGACGAGAAGCCCTTGTGGTACTTCACGTCGCCTGCCGGCAGGTCGTCGACGTGCTTGCCTTCGAATTCGGCGAACAGGTCAGCCGGCATCTTGCCGAGCGTATTGACCAGCACGTTCAGACGGCCACGGTGAGCCATGCCGATGACGATTTCCTGCACGCCCTTGGCGCCAGCGTGACGAACGACTTCGTCCATCGCGGCGATGAAGGACTCGCCGCCTTCGAGCGAGAAGCGCTTCTGGCCGACGTACTTGGTATGCAGGAAGCGCTCGAGGCCTTCGGAGGCCGTCAGGCGCTGCAGGATGTGCTTCTTCTTGTCGTTCGAGAAGTTGGGCGTCGAGCGGATCGACTCGAGACGCTCCTTCCACCAGCGCTTTTGTTCAGGATCGCTGATGTACATGTACTCGACGCCGATCGTACCGCAGTACGTATCGCGCAGCGCCTTGACGATCTCGCGCAGCGTCGCGCGCTCGAACCCGAAATACAGGTTCGTGGCGCTGAACGTCTGGTCCATGTCGGCTTCGGTGAAGTCGTAGAACGCAGGCTCGAGCTCGGGGATGTTCGGACGTTCGCGACGCTTGAGCGGATCGAGATTGGCCCATTGCGAGCCGAGGAACCGATAAGCGCCAATCAGGGACTGAACGTAGACTTGCTTGCGCGCCGTGGCGAGATCTTCGCCGGCACCGCGCGGAACAAATGCGTTGGCCTTCGCGCGTTGAGCGAAGGATTCGACGATCGGCCCGTGGGCGATGTCGTTGTCGGCCGTGCCACTCGACGACGGCACGTTTTGCAGTGCGTCGAAGTATTCACGCCAGGTGTCCGGAACGGACGCAGGGTTGTCAAGATATGCTTCGTATAGCTCTTCGACATACGGAGCATTGCCGCCGAACAGATAGGAGTTCAGCTGGAATTGCTTCATCGTTTCCGACATTTACGCTCACCTTTCTTCGAGTTTCTCGAGAAATAGCGGGTTACTCAACCTTCCGCGCCACGGCCTGACCGTTTAGCGGATTGCGAATCAAGTCTGCTTGGAAGGACCTAAATCATGCATCCGCGGAGTATAGCGCATATGCGCATCTCTCTACAGGATGCAATGCGACCGAACACCACGCGGGAACCCTTTTTCTATGGGCCCTTGCGGCATTCGCAACGCTCTCTTCCCGCACCGCAATGCAATCTCCGCCAGACGCAAAAAAGCCGCCCATAAAGCGGCGGCTTTTCTGTGAGTCTGTTTACATTGCAGTGCGGAAAAAAGCGATAAAACTGCAAATTACTCGGCAGCGCCTTCGCGGCTTGCGCGGCGACGCTCGTGCTCTTTCAGGTGACGCTTGCGCAGACGAATCGATTGCGGCGTGACTTCCACGAGTTCATCGTCGTCGATGAATTCCACTGCGTATTCAAGCGACATCTGGATCGGCGGCACGAGGCGCACGGCTTCGTCGGTGCCCGAGGCGCGCACGTTGGTGAGCTGCTTGCCCTTGATCGGGTTCACGACGAGGTCGTTGTCGCGGCTGTGAATACCGATGATCATGCCTTCGTACAGCGCGTCGCCCGGCTTCACGAACATGCGGCCGCGGTCCTGCAGCTTCCACAGTGCGTAGGCGACGGCGGCGCCGTCGTCCTGCGAGATCAGCACGCCGTTGCGGCGCTCGCCGAGCGTGCCTTCCTTGATCGGGCCGTAGGCGTCGAACACGTGGCTCATCAGGCCCGTGCCGCGCGTGAGCGTCATGAACTCGCCCTGGAAGCCGATCAGACCACGCGCCGGAATGCGGTACTCGAGACGCGTGCGGCCACGGCTGTCCGAAGCCATGTCGAGCATTTCGCCCTTGCGGCGGCCCAGTTCTTCCATCACGCCGCCCTGGTGGGCGTCTTCGACGTCCACGGTCAGCATTTCGTACGGCTCCTGCTTCACGCCGTCGACTTCGTGCAGCACCACGCGCGGACGCGACACGGCCAGCTCGTAGCCTTCGCGGCGCATGTTTTCGATCAGGATCGTGAGGTGCAACTCGCCACGGCCCGACACTTCGAACGTGGTTTCGTCGCCGGTGTCCTTCACGCGCAGCGCGACGTTGTGGTTCAGTTCCTTCGTGAGGCGGTCGCGGATCTGGCGGCTCGTCACGAACTTGCCTTCGCGGCCTGCGAGCGGCGACGAGTTCACGAGGAAGTTCATCGTGAGCGTCGGCTCGTCCACCGTGATCATCGGCAGCGCTTCGGGGGTATCGACCGCGCAGATCGTCGCGCCAATGCCGATGTCTTCAATGCCGTTGATCAGCACGATGTCGCCGGCTTCGGCCGATTCGACCTGCACGCGCTCCAGGCCGCTGAACGACAGCACCTGGTTGATCTTGCGATTCATCACGTCGCCGTCCGGCCCGAAGCGCAGCGCCACCGGCTGACCCGGCTTGATGCGGCCACGCTTGATGCGGCCCACACCGATACGGCCGACATAGGTCGAGTAGTCGAGCGAGGTGATCTGGAGCTGGAGCGGACCTTCCGGATCGGCGTCGCGCACCGGCACGTGTTCGAGGATCGCCTCGAACAGGGGACGCATGTCGCCTTCGCGCGCGTCGGCGGAGAGCGATGCGTAGCCATTCAGGCCCGAGGCGTACACCACCGGGAAGTCGAGTTGCTCTTCGGTCGCGCCGAGCTTGTCGAACAGGTCGAACGTCTGGTTGATCACCCAGTCGATACGGGCGCCCGGACGGTCGATCTTGTTGACGACGACGATCGGCTTCAGGCCGAGCGCGAGCGCCTTCTTCGTGACGAAGCGCGTTTGCGGCATCGGGCCTTCCACGGCGTCGACGAGCAGCAGCACCGAGTCGACCATCGAGAGCACGCGCTCCACTTCGCCGCCGAAGTCGGCGTGGCCCGGGGTGTCGACGATGTTGATGTGGGTGCCTTCGTACTCGACCGCGCAGTTCTTCGCGAGAATCGTGATCCCGCGCTCTTTTTCGATGTCGTTCGAGTCCATGACGCGTTCGGCGATCTGCTGGTTGTCGCGGAAGGTGCCGGACTGGCGCAGCAGTTGGTCGACGAGCGTGGTCTTGCCGTGGTCGACGTGGGCAATGATGGCGATGTTGCGAAGAGCGCGGGACATAGGAACCTGGGTACAGTTGAGTGCGCCGCGCATGCCCTGCTGGCAGGCCCGGCGAGGGCGCGCGGCCGCCGCTTCGATCCACCCCGGACTACTGCCGGCGGGTCAATTCAGCATCGCTGCAAATGGCGCACTTTTGGGAACCTGAAATTATAGCACGCGCAGATGAATTGATCCTGCGCATATCAGGGAGCACCCTGGATCGGGGTGACCAGCGTCGCAACCGCACAACGTGCGCGACGCGTGCGACGGGGCGCCGGACGTCCGGCGGCCAGATTGGCTGACGTTTCAGCCCGGCGCAGTGGAAGCGGCGCAACGCCAGAGAAATCCGAACCGGCGCGCCACCCATTGCGCATTCTCCCATGCCCGCGGGGCCGAATTAAGCCCCTACTCTGCAAAGGTTTCTCGGCAAAGGCAGAATAAACCTTGCCGCGTCAACTAACCGGCCCTATAATCCCTGCCTGGTCAACCATTGCAGTCGCAGCAGAATCATGACGGATCCGACTCCCACGCCACCGCCCGAAGTCCGCGACTATGACCTGGGCGAGAGCGTTGGCTACCTGATCACGCGGGTGAAATCGACCATGTCGAACATGGTCACCCAGCGCGCCGTTGCCGAACTCGGCGTAACGAGCCAGCAGGCCAGTATCCTCTTCATGGTGGCGAGCGGCAAATGCCTGCTCGCGGCCGAACTCGCCCGCGAATACGGCATCGACGCAAGCGCCGTCACGCGGCTCGTCGACCGACTGGAGAAGCGCGGGCTCCTGAAGCGCGTGCGCAGCTCCGAAGACCGTCGCGCGGTACACCTCGCGCTCACCCCCGAAGGCCTTGCCATCGCCGCGCGCATGCCGGCGATCTTCCGCAGTGTCACGGAGCATCTCTCTGCCGGATTCACGCCTGAGGAAGTCGGCTTTCTGAAGAGCATGTTGCGGCGAATTCTTTCGAATAGCTGCGAAGCTAGCCAGAGTTCGACCCCGAATCCGCCCGAGAATTGATGACGGGGCAAGCAAATTTGAAATCGCCGAACAAGAAAATAGCTGCATCGTCCAGTATCACCACACACTCTCACGCATCGAGACGAGCAATGAAATCCCAAACCGAGTTTGCGCCAGTTCCGGCCGTGCGGGCGCTGTCCTGCCGGGCGGCGGTCGCCGCCGCGGTCGCGGCGCTCGCCCTTTCGGGTTGCGCGAACTACATCGGCATCAAGAGCGACAAGACCATCGATCAGCCGCAGCAGTTCGAAAGCTCGCAGAGTATTCCGGCGCAAGGCGGCCAGTGGCCCACGCTCGACTGGGCGACCCGGTTCGGCGACCCGCAGCTGCCCAAGCTGATCGACGAGGCGCTCGAAGGCAGCCCGACCATCGCTCAAGCCCAGGCGCGCCTTGCCAAGGCCTCGTCGTACATCGAAACCTCGCGCTCGGCGCTCTTCCCGAAGGCCAACCTGAGTTATTCGTGGACCCGCGAACTGTACTCGGCCAACGCCCTCTTCCCGCCCCCGTACGGCGGCACCTGGTATAGCGAGAACAACGTGCTTGCCAGCGCCTCGTGGGATCTGGACCTCTGGGGCAAGAACCGCCAGCGCCTCGCGCAAGCCGTGTCCTCGCAGCGTGCCGCCGAGGCGGACATGCAGCAGGCGCGCATCACGCTCGCCTCTTCGGTTGCGCGCACGTACAACCAGCTCGCCCAGCTTTACGAACTGCGCGACATCGCCGTGCACGAGATCGACAACCGCAAGACCATCGGCACGATCACGAACGGCCGTGTGGCGGCGGGGCTCGATACCAACGTCGAGAAACAGACCGCGAACGGCAACATCGCGACGAGCCAGGCCAACCTCTCGCAGATCGACGGCCAGATCGAAACGACGCGCTACCAGCTCGGCGCGCTGCTCGGCAAGGGCCCGGACCGCGGCCTGCAGATCGCGCAGCCGGTGCTCTATCCGGCTGCCAACGTCGCGCTCCCCGACAATCTGCCCGCCGACCTGCTCGCGCGCCGCCCCGACATCGTTGCCGCGCGCTGGCAAGTGGAAGCCGCGATGCACGACGTGAAGGAAGCCAAGGCCGAGTTCTACCCCGACGTGAACCTCGCGGCCGGCTTCGGCTTCGATGCGTTCGGCTGGGGCAAATTCCTGAACTTCACGAGCCGCCAGGCGCAGCTTGGGCCGGCGGTGCATCTGCCGCTCTTCGACGCGGGCGCGTTGCGCGCGCAACTGAAGGGCCGCTACGCCGACTTCGAGCTCGATGTGGCGAACTACAACCAGACGCTCATCGGCGCCTTCCAGGATGTAGCGACCGACGTGTCGACGATCCGCTCGGCCGACAAGCAGCTCGTGGACGCCGATCGCGCACTCGACGCGTCGACCAAAGCCTGGCAGCTCGCCGTGATTCGCTACAAGGCGGGGCTCTCCGAGCAGCTTCAGGTGCTCACCGCCGACCAGAATCGCCTCGCCGCGGAGCAGACGGTGTCGAACCTGAAAGCGCAGCGCCGCGACCAGCAGATGGCGCTCATCAAGTCGCTTGGCGGCGGCTTTGAAGCGCAAGGCGCGGGACTCACGCCACCGGCCGAAGTCGGCAGTGAAGCGCGCGGCCAGAGCGACGTGAACGGCGCACCGTGGCGCGGTACGCGCTCGCCGCAGAACGCGGCGGCATCGACGAACGCGGCAAACGCCGCGCCTACGCCGAATTGAGCGCCGAGCAGCACACAAACATCAAAAACTGAACGAACAGCACGCAAGCATCCGGAGATCCTTCCATGAGCACCCCCCAGCAGCCGGCGGCCAATCCGAAGCCGAAGCCGAACGCGAACAGCGGCAAGCGCAAGCGCATGATGACGCTGCTCGTCCTCGTGATCGTGATTGCAGCCGTTGCCTACGGCCTCTACTACTTCCTCGTCGCACGCTTTACCGAAAGCACGGACGACGCCTACGTGAACGGCAACGTCGTGCAGATCACGCCGCAGGTCACCGGCACGGTGATCGCACTGAAAGCGGACGACACGCAAACCGTGAACGTCGGCGATCCGCTCGTGCTGCTCGACCCCGCCGACGCGCGCGTCACGCTCGAGCAGACTGAAGCGCAACTCGCGCAGACGGTGCGCCAGGTGCGCGGGCTCTTCGCCGACGACAGTCAGTACGAAGCGCAAGTCGCGGTTCGCCAGTCCGACCTCTCGCGTGCGCAAGACGACCTGCACCGCCGCATGCAGGTCGCGCAGACGGGCGCCGTCTCGCAAGAAGAGATCTCGCACGCCCGCGACGCCGTGCGCAGCGCCGAAGCCGCGCTCGAAGCCGCGCAGCAGCAGCTCGCCGCGAACCGCGCGCTGACCGCGAACACGACCATCGCGAATCACCCGAACGTGGAAGCCGCCGCCGCCAAGGTGCGCGACGCCTATCTGGCAAACGCACGCAACACGCTGCCCGCGCCGGTTACCGGCTACGTGGCCAAGCGCTCGGTGCAGGTGGGCCAGCGCGTCTCGCCGGGCAATCCGCTGATGTCGGTGGTGCCGCTGAGCTCGCTGTGGGTCGACGCCAACTTCAAGGAAGTGCAGCTCAAGCACATGCGCATCGGACAGCCGGTCGAGATGACGGCCGACGTGTATGGCTCGTCGGTGGTCTATCACGGCAAGGTGGTGGGCTTCTCGGCGGGCACGGGCTCGGCCTTCTCGCTGCTGCCCGCGCAGAACGCCACGGGTAACTGGATCAAGGTGGTGCAGCGTCTGCCGGTGCGTATCTCGCTCGATCCGGAAGACCTCCTGAAGCATCCCCTGCGTATCGGCCTCTCGATGCAGGTGGACGTGAACATCCGCAACGACGCAGGCACGCAGCTCGGCAATGCGCAGAACACCGTCTACGAGACCGATGTGTTCGCCAAGTACGGTGCAGAAGCCGATGCGGAGATCGCGCGCATCATCGCCGAAAACGCCGGCCCGAATGCGCACAAGGCAGCCAGTAATGGTGGCAACAGCGGTGCCGGCAACGCTACCAACGGCGCGAGCCATGCAGCCGCCAAGGCGCAGGTGTCGTCCGCTCACGCGGCAAAGCCCGGCGCGAAAGGCTGATTGAAGTCCTGACAAAAGCACTCGCAAACGCCGGCGCGGGCTGATCCTCAGCCCGCGCCGCTTTGTTTCGCGTGCCCTCCAACAGGTCAACAAGAAAGGACGCAATGGCAGCACCACAACAACCCGTCGCGCATCCACCGCTACAGGGCGCGCAACTCGTAATCGGCACCATCGCGGTGTCGCTCGCGGTGTTCATGAACGTGCTCGACACCTCGATCGCGAACGTGTCGATCCCGTCGATCTCGGGCGACCTTGGCGTGTCGTCGGACCAGGGCACGTGGGTCATCACCTCGTTCGCGGTGGCCAACGCGATCTCGGTGCCGCTCACGGGCTGGCTCACCGACCGCATCGGCCAGGTGCGCCTCTTCATGGCGTCGATCATCCTGTTCGTGATCTCGTCGTGGATGTGCGGCCTCGCGCCCACGCTGCCCTTCCTGCTCGCCTCGCGCGTGCTGCAAGGCGCCGTGGCCGGCCCGATGATCCCGCTTTCGCAAACGCTGCTGCTCGCGAGCTATCCGCGCGCGAAGGCGCCCATGGCGCTCTCGATGTGGTCGATGACGACACTGATCGCGCCAGTGGCCGGCCCGATTCTGGGCGGCTGGATCTCCGACAACATCTCGTGGCCGTGGATCTTCTACGTGAACATCCCCGTCGGCATCGTCGCGGCGCTCGCCACGTGGGCGATCTTCCGCACCCGCGATTCGGTCGTGAAAAAGGCGCCGATCGACGGCGTGGGCCTCGCGCTCCTCATCATCTGGGTGGGCTCGCTGCAGGTGATGCTCGACAAGGGCAAGGACCTCGACTGGTTCTCGTCCACCACGGTCGTCGTGCTCGCGCTCACCGCGGTGATCGCATTCGCGTTCTTCGTGGTGTGGGAGCTGACCGCCGATCACCCCGTGGTCGACCTGTCGCTGTTCGCGCGCCGCAATTTCACGGGCGGCACGGTCGCGCTTTCGGTGGGCTACGGGCTGTACTTCGGCAACCTCGTGTTACTGCCGCTCTGGCTGCAAACCTCGATCGGCTACACCGCGACCGACGCGGGTCTCGTGATGGCGCCCGTGGGCTTCTTCGCGATCCTGCTCTCGCCGATCACGGGCAAGATCCTGCCGCGCACCGACCCGCGCTATATCGCGACAGCCGCGTTCGTCGTGTTCGCGCTGTGCTTCTGGATGCGCTCGCGCTACACCACGGGCGTGGACACCTGGGCGCTCACGCTGCCCACGCTCATCCAGGGCATTGGCATGGCGGGCCTCTTCATTCCGCTCGTGTCGATCACGCTTTCGGGCCTGCCTGGCCATCGCATTCCGGCGGCCTCGGGCCTGTCGAACTTCGTGCGGATCATGTGCGGCGGTATCGGCACCTCGATCTTCGAGACGGCGTGGGATCACCGCACGACGTTTCACCATGCACGCCTGACCGAAGTGGCGACACCGACGAACCCAGTCTTCAATCAGTCGATGCAGCAATTCCAGGGCGCGGGTCTCGATCCTTCCCAGGCGCACGGGCTCTTCGACCGGATGCTCTCGCAGCAGGCCGCGCAACTCGGCGTGAACGACCTGTTCTGGATTTCCTCGGTGATCTTCATCGTGCTGATCGCGCTCATCTGGATCACGCGGCCCGAGCGTTCCGGTGGTGCGGACGCGGGTGCGGCGGCTTCGGCGGCGCATTGAGATCGATGCGTTAGCGCTTGCGGCTGTCCATAGCAAAACGGCACGTCCGGTTGTTCACCGGCGTGCCGTTTTTGTTTGTGCGCTCCGCGCGCGATCCGAGTTCGCTCAGGCTGTACCGCTGACTACCAGCCGCTCCGGCGCAAGCACGCCGTTCGCGGCCTTAGCGACGCCGAGCAATCGCCCATCTTGCGCGTACACACGCACGCGTTCGGCCGCTTCGCAGACCGTGCGATCGAGCACCAGCTCGTTGAGCGGCAGGCGCTGGCCATGCGTGAAGCGGCGCGCCGCCTCTTCATTGAGCGTCAAGGCGGGGAACGTGGAGAGCAACGCATCGACGGGACGCAGCCAGGTGTCGCGTTCGGGCTCGTCGGCGGCAGTGAGCGCGTCGAGCGTCACCGCATGCTCGAGCGTGAGCGCGCCCACGCCTGTACGCCGTAGCATCACGAGATGCGCACCGCAGCCAAGCACCTCGCCGATATCCTCGGCCAGCGTGCGGACGTACGTGCCCTTGCTGCACGTCACGCGAAACGTGACCTCAGGCAGCTCGGGAAGCGCGCACGCGATCATCTCCAGCGCAAGGATCTTCACCTTGCGCCCTTCGCGCTCGACCGTCTGGCCCGCGCGCGCATATTCATAGAGCGGCTTGCCGTCGCGCTTGAGCGCCGAATACATCGGTGGCACCTGCACGATGTCGCCGAGGAAGCGCGTCATCGCTTCACGCACTGCGGCTTCGTCACAGGAGACCTCGCGCGTTTCGATCGCCTCGCCTTCGGCGTCGCCGGTGGCGGTGCGAATACCGAGGCGCATGGTCGCTTCATAAGTCTTGTCGGCTTCGAGCAGATCCTGCGAAAACTTGGTCGCTTCGCCAAAGCACAGCGGCAACAGCCCCGACGCGAGCGGATCGAGCGTTCCGGTGTGGCCTGCCTTCTTCACGCGATAAAGCCGCTTCGCGCGAATCAGCGCGTCGTTGCTGGACAGACCAATGGGCTTGTCGAGCAGCAGCACGCCGTCTAGCAGGCGGCGCGGGACCTTCGGACGCGGCTCGCCCTGATTCTTTTTCGATGATGCAGTCATTGCCCGCGTCAGTCGTCCTTCGCGCGCGTCGAGTTCGCCTCGTCGATCAGGCGCGACATCTCGACACCCTTCTCGACCGACTGGTCATAGTGGAAATGCAGCGTCGGCACCGTGTGAATGTGCAGGCGCTTGAAGAGCTGGTTATGCAGGTGGCCAGCGGCGTGATTGAGCGCCTCCTGCGTGGTCTTCGGGTCGCCCGTGAGGGTCGTGAAGTAGACCTTGGCGTGCGCGTAGTCGGGCGTGAGTTCCACGCTCTGTATCGTCACGAGCCCAATTCGCGGGTCCTTCACTTCGCGCATCAACTCAGACAGATCGCGCTGGATCTGATCCGCGATCTGCACGTTGCGATTCGGGGAAGTACGTTTTTTCGGCATGATGGTTCCACCTCTTTATCTGCGAGGCATTCAGGCGGCGTTGCGTCCATAGAGGCGCACACGGCCGCGCAAAAACAAAACGGGCGGGGCTGGCCAGCGCCTGCCCCGCCCGTTATCGGCCAAGCGGGCGACCCCGAAGGCCGGCCCGCGGGCGCCGCTGTATTACAGCGTACGCGCGACTTCGGTGATCTCGAACACTTCGAACTGGTCGCCTTCGACGATGTCGTTGAAGTTCTTGATCGACATACCGCACTCGAAGCCTTGTTTGACTTCCTTGACGTCGTCCTTGAAGCGCTTGAGCGAGTCGAGTTCGCCGGTGTGGATAACCACGTTGTTGCGAATCACGCGCACCGACGACGAACGCTTGACGAAACCGTCCGTGATCATACAACCCGCGATCAGGCCGACCTTCGGCACGCGGATCACCTGACGCACCTCGGCCATACCCGTCACCGTCTCGCGCTTCTCCGGCGCGAGCATGCCGGACATCGCCGCCTTCACCTCATCCACTGCGTCATAGATGATGTTGTAGTAGCGGATGTCGATGCCGTTCGCCTCGGCCACCTTACGCGCCTGCGCATCCGCACGCGTATTGAAGCCAATGATGACCGCCTTCGAAGCCGTTGCCAGGTTGACGTCCGACTCGCTGATCGCACCGACCGCGCTGTGCACGATCTGCACGCGCACTTCGCTGGTCGACAGTTTGAGCAGCGATTGCACCAGCGCTTCCTGCGAACCCTGCACGTCCGCCTTGACGATGAGCGGCAGGTTCTGCACTTCGCCCTCACCCATCTGCTCGAGCATGTTTTCGAGCTTCGCGGCTTGCTGCTTCGCGAGCTTGACGTCGCGGAACTTGCCCTGACGGAACATGGCGATTTCACGCGCCTTGCGATCGTCCGGCAGCACGATGACTTCTTCGCCCGCGCCCGGCACTTCCGAGAGACCCTGGATCTCGACCGGAATCGACGGGCCCGCTTCCTTCGTCGGCTTGCCCGTTTCGTCGAGCATGGCGCGCACGCGGCCGTAAGCGCTGCCAGCCAGCACCACATCGCCACGGTTCAGCGTGCCGGACTGGACGAGAATCGTTGCAACCGGACCCTTACCCTTGTCGAGCTTCGCTTCGATCACGAGACCCTTCGCAGGCGCGATCACGGGTGCCTTCAGCTCCAGCACTTCGGCTTGCAGCAGCACGTTTTCGAGCAGATCGTCGATGCCTGCGCCGGTCTTCGCCGACACCGGCACGAACGGCGAGTCGCCACCGTACTCTTCCGGCACGACGCCTTCCGCCACGAGCTCCTGCTTCACGCGCTCGGGGTTCGCATCGGGCTTGTCGATCTTGTTGATCGCCACGACGAGCGGCACGCCCGCAGCCTTCGCGTGCGAGATCGCTTCCTTCGTCTGCGGCATCACGCCGTCGTCGGCCGCGACCACCAGAATGACGATGTCGGTTGCCTTCGCACCGCGAGCACGCATGGCCGTGAAGGCCTCGTGACCCGGCGTGTCGAGGAACGTGATGACGCCACGCGGCGTTTCGACGTGGTATGCGCCGATGTGCTGCGTAATGCCGCCCGCTTCGCCCGCTGCAACCTTGGCGCGGCGGATGTAGTCGAGCAGCGACGTCTTGCCGTGGTCGACGTGACCCATGACGGTGACGACCGGCGGACGCGGCAGTTGCTCGGCGTCCATACCCGTAGTCTGGCCTTCGACCAGCAGCGCTTCCGGATCGTCGAGCTTCGCGGCAACCGCACGGTGGCCGAGTTCCTCGACGATGATCATCGCCGTTTCCTGATCGAGCATCTGGTTGATGGTGACCATCTGGCCCATCTTCATCATCACCTTGATGACTTCCGATGCCTTCACGGACATCTTGTGCGCGAGGTCGGCCACCGTGATGGTTTCCGGCACGTGCACTTCACGCACGATCGGCTCGGTCGGCGCCTGGAACGTCGAAGCGTCCTGGTGACGGCCACGGCCCTTCGGGCCGCCGCGCCAGCCGCGGTCTACGCCGCCCGACGAGTCGCCGCGCGTCTTGATGCCACGACGCTTGGCCGCGTCGTCCTGCCAGCCGCCCTTGCCTGCGCCCGGCTTCTTGTTGCGGTCGCCCGCGCCCGCGCCCGGCGCGCTCGTCGAAGGCGCGGCCGTCGTGGCCGGCTTCTTCGCCGCGGCGCCTGCACCGGGAGCCGGACGCGCCGGCGCACCTTCCGGACGGGCCGGCTTGTGCAGCGTGCCCTTGGCTTCGGCGGGCTTGGGCGGCTCGACCGGCTTGGGCGGCTCGGGCGCCTTCACCTGCGCCTTACGCGGCGTGTTCATCATTTCGCGGATCGCGCGCGCTTCGGCTTCAGCAGCCGCGCGGCGGCGAGCGATCTCGTCCTGTTCCTTCTGCGCCTTTTCGGCGGCTTCGCGTGCGGCGACTTCGGCCTTTTGGGCCGCTTCGCGCTGCGCGGCGCGTTCGGCTGCGGCGCGCTGTTCTTCTTGCTGATCCTGCTGTTGCTTCACTTCTTTCGCTTCCGCTTCGGCGTTGCGCTGCGCTGCCACGGCCTGAGCGGCCAGTTCGCGAGCGGCGGTATCAGCCGCGACCTTCTTCTTTGCTGCTTCTTCTTCAGCACGGCGACGCTCGGCCTCGGCGGCCTCTTCGCGCGCGCGGCGCTCCGACTCTTCACGCGCGAGCAGTTCCTGGCGCTCCTTGAGCTCCTGAGCCTGGCGCTCGAGCAGTTCTGCCTCGCGGCGTGCCTCTTCCTCGCGGCGCTGCAGTTCCGCCTCTTCGGCGGCAACGGCTGCGTCGGCTGCATGATTCGATGCCTCCGCCTCTCCGGCGGACTCGTCGCGGCGGACGAACGTGCGCTTCTTGCGCACCTCGACCTGAATGGTGCGAGCCTTACCCGTCGAATCGGACTGCTTGATTTCCGACGTATGCCGTTTCGTCAGCGTGATCTTGCGCTTGTCTGCATCAGTCGAGCCGTGAGACTTGCGCAAGTGATCGAGCAGACGCGCCTTGTCGGTCTCCGACAAAGCATCGCTCTCGCTCGCTTTCGTGACACCCGCCGCCTGCAGCTGCTCGAGCAGCACGCCGGCAGGCATTTTCAGTTCCGCGGCAAATTGGGCTACGTTGTTACTCGCCATTCATTCCTCTTAATGCAAGGACCGATTCCTTGCGGTTGACATCGGGTCATGCGGCCTTCGGTTCCTCGCGTCCTGCAAGGCTCCGCCGCGTTCAGTTCAGTGGGTCATGGTCGCTTCCTGCTCGTCGCGCACCGGGTCGTGTCCAGGGGCATCGCGCCCCGAGGGTCACTGAAACCAGTGCTCACGTGCCTTCATGATCAACGCCTTGGCGGCGTCCTCTTCCATTCCCGTCATTTCGACCAGCTCGTCCACGGCCAGCTCGGCGAGCTCGTCGCGGGTGTGAACTTCATGCTGCGCCAGTTTCGCGAGCAGGTCCGGGTCGATACCGTCCAGACTCTTCAGGTCCAGCGCGGCGCTTTCCACCTTCTCCTCGTTCGCGATAGCCTGCGTGAGCAGTGCGTCGCGAGCGCGGTTGCGCAGCTCGTGCACGGTGTCCTCGTCGAACGCCTCGATTTCCAGCATTTCGTTGAGCGGCACGTAGGCGATCTCTTCGAGGCTCGTGAAGCCTTCGTCGATCAGGATGTCGGCGACTTCTTCATCCACGTCGAGACGCGCCATGAACAGGTCGCGCAGCACCGTGCGCTCCTGATTCTGCTTTTGCGCGGATTCATCCGGCGTCATGATATTGATTTGCCAGCCGGTCAGTTCGCTGGCAAGACGCACGTTCTGGCCACTACGGCCAATCGCGACCGCGAGTTCGCTCTCGTCGACCACGACGTCCATCGAGTGCTTTTCCTCGTCGACGACGATCGACTGCACGGCAGCCGGCGCGAGAGCGCCGATCACGAACTGGGCGGGATCTTCCGACCATAGCACGATGTCGACGTTTTCGCCACCGAGCTCGTTGCGCACGGCTTGCACGCGCGAGCCGCGGATGCCGACGCAGGTGCCGATCGGGTCGATGCGCTTGTCGTAGGCCACCACGCCGATCTTGGCGCGTACGCCCGGATCGCGCGCCGCTGCCTTGATCTCGAGGAGACCCTGTTCGATTTCAGGCACTTCCATTTCGAACAGCTTCATCAGGAACTCGGGCGCCGTGCGCGAGAGTTCGATCTGCGGGCCGCGCGCGGTGCGGTCGACCTTGCCGATCCAGGCGCGCACGCGGTCGCCCACGCGCAGGTTTTCCTTCGGAATCAACTGGTCGCGGCGCAGCAGGGCTTCCACGCGGCCGGATTCGACGATGAAGTTGCCTTTGTCCATGCGCTTGACCGTGCCGGTCATGATGCTTTCGCCGCGCTCGAGGAAATCGTTCAGGATCTGCTCGCGCTCAGCGTCACGCACCTTCTGCAGGATGACCTGCTTGGCGGCCTGTGCGCCGATACGGCCGAACTCGACCGAGGGTACCGGCTGCTCGACGAAACCGTCGATCTGCGCTTCCGGATCTTGCTCACGCGCTTCGAACAGCAGGATTTCCTGGTCCGGCTCCTGCAGGCCCGCCTCGTCCGGCACGACGCGCCAGCGGCGGAACGTTTCGTGTTCGCCGCTTTCGCGATCGATATGCACGCGGATATCCGCATCCTCGTCGAAGAGTTTCTTGGAGGCTGACGCAAGCGCCGCTTCAAGGGCGGAGAACACCACGTCCTTGTCGACATTCTTCTCGCGTGCCAGCGCATCCACCAGCATCAACACTTCGCGACTCATTGTTTGCGGCTCCTAAAGTCAACTTTGGGGACAAGGCGTGCTTTGTCGATGTCTGCGAGCGTGAAATCGAGCATCGCAGGACCCGCCTTCCCTTCGAATTCCAGACCGATGGATTCGCCTTCGGGAGCATGCACGATACCCCGGTACGATTTCCGTCCGTCCAATGGCTTTTTCAACGTGATTACCGCTTCGCAGCCTGCGAAGCGTTCGAAGTCCGCCAGTTTTTTCAGCGGCCGGTCGAGACCGGGCGACGAAACCTCGAGCCGCTCGTAGTCGATGTTCTCGACCGTCAGAACGTGCTGCAGCTGACGCGTGACCTTCTCGCAGTCCTCGATCGCGATCCCCGCGGGCTGATCGATGAAGATGGTCAGCATGCCGCGCCCGGTGCGCTCGAGGTCGACCAGCTCGTAACCGAGCCCGGTGACCGTGGTTTCAATCAGTTCCGTCAGTTGCACAATGCCCACTCCAGATGTTCTGCGCAGCGGGCCAGCAACTTCCTTCGCTCTAGTTCTTGCTTCGCTAGGGATTCGCGGGCCGCGCGCCAGGTGAGCGCGCGCTGCTCACCTACCTGCCCCACGATGACGAACGACCCGGCGCGTTGGTGACGCGTTGGTGACGCATTGGTCACTTTGGACGCCCCCAATTGACAATGCCGAACGTGAAACGTCGGCATCTGTTGGTAACCAATTTGGGGCGAACCAAAAAAAAATGGGCGAAACGCCCATCTTCTCACTTAGCCAGGTGGTCGCACCTGGGGCGCAAATAACAGCCGCACGCCCAGCGACTTTGTGATTCTAGCCTTTTTTGCACATTAACGCAAATCCGCGGTCAAGCCCGAGCCGCCTTTTGCCGTTATTTACGGGCTCGCAGGGGGATTTTCCGGCGTTTTACGCGCTAACCGAGCGCATTTGCAACAACAGCGACTGCGGATACTGCGCAAACCGCGAGCATCGCCGTCGTTGCACGGCCGCGACGCCCACCGCATGGCGCGGCCGAACGTCGCTCGCCTCGCGGGTCAGTGGCCGCGTGTGCGGTTGCGCGGCGTGCCACGCTGGCCGCCGCGGCTATTGCCGCCTGCGCGATTGCCATTGGGGTTGGCATTGCCACCGTTGCCCGGACCGCTGCGGCGATTGCCGCCCGCATTGCCGCCGGCATTGCCGCCCGCACGCTTGCCCGCCGCGCCCGGCGCACGATTGCCGTCGACTTCGCGGCCGCCCGTACGGCTGCCGCCACGGCCGCCGAAACCGGAGCCCGCGCCGAAGTTGCCGTGTCCGCCACCCGCGCCACTACCGAAGCCACCCGCCGCGCCTCGCCGTCCCTGGCCTTGGCCCTGGCGCGGCTGACCCATTGCACCGTGCGAGCTCAGCACCGGCTCGCGGTTGATGAAGCCCATGGACGTCTGCATCGGATCGGGCTGGCGACGCTCCTGCTCCTTGCCGCCACGACCGCCCTTCTCTTCGCTCGGCGCCTTCAGGCCGACCGCCGCCATCAGCGCGCGTACCTCGTTGTCTTCGAGCTCTTCCCAGCGGCCGCGCTTGAGACCCTTGGGCAGCGCGATCGGGCCGTGGCGCGTACGGATCAGGCGGCTCACCATCAGGCCGGCCGCCTCGAACATACGCCGCACTTCGCGGTTACGGCCTTCGGCCAACGCGACGTGGTACCAGTGGTTCGTGCCTTCGCCGCCGCCGTCGCGGATGCGCAGGAAGCTCGCGGGACCGTCCTCGAGTTCGACGCCCTTGAGCAATTTCTGACGCATCCCCTCGCTCAGCTCGCCCACCACGCGCACCGCGTACTCGCGCTCCACGCTGTAGCGCGGGTGCATGAAACGGTTCGCGAGATCGCCCGAGGTCGTCAGCATCAGCAGACCTTCGGTGTTGAAGTCCAGACGGCCGACAGCCAGCCACTTCGCCGTTTTCATCGGCGGCAGGCGGTCGAACACCGAGGGGCGGCCTTCCGGATCGGCGTGGCTTACGATTTCGCCGGTCGGCTTGTGGTAGATCAGCACGCGCGGCGGCTTGTTCTGCAGCTTGCGTTTGATGGGCTTGCCGTTAATGCGGACCTGGTCGGTCGGCAGGATGCGCTGGCCAATGTGCGCAGGCTCGCCGTTCACGGAGACGCGCCCAGCAATGATCAGCTCTTCCATGTCGCGACGCGAACCCATGCCCGCATCCGCCAGCACCTTGTGCAGCTTCGGCGCATCGTCATCGGGGCTCAGCACGCGCTTGGGCTGCTGCGCGCGGCCGCGGCGCAGCATCGGTGCGTGCACACCCGAGCCGGCGCCGTTGTCCGCGTCGAACGCCGGCGAAGTCACGTAGAGGAACAGGTCGTCCGGAGTGGACTCGTTCGTGGCGGCGGCCGGCTGGCCTTCCCCGCGGCCCTGGCCTTTCTGGCGTCTCGCGCCCTGTTGACGCTCACCCTGGCGCTCGCCTTGACGCTCACCCTGACCGACGCCGCCCGCGTTCTGGCGGCGGCCCGGCTTCTTCGCGCCGCCGTCCTTGCGCGGTGCGCGCCCGTCGGGAGCGCGATCAGGCGTCGATTGCGGCGCGGCAGCAGGCGCTGCGGACACGTCAGCGCCCTCCGCGCCTTCAGCGGCCTTTGCCTTCGCGCCCGCGCGGCGGCGCGCGATCAGGCTGCGCGGCCCGCGGCGCAGGCCGCGGCGCGGACGCTCTTCGCCCTCGCCGCCCTGTGCTTCGCCTTCGACCTGCGAAGCACGCGTGTCGTCGTCGCGCGCGGAGGACGCGCGGCGCGCGGATTCAGACGCGTCGGTCGAATCGGTGTCGTGGATATCAGTCAAAACAACCTCAAAATGTCAGGTTGCGCGCCCGCTTGCGGGGCGCGTCAAAAATGCTTGTTGCTTCAGATGCCGCGTCGTGCGGCTTCGTCGTCCGTCGTCGAGACGGGGTCGTCCTGCGCCGCGTCGCGGCGGTCTTCGTGTTCTTCTTCGCCCGCCGCATCTGCTGCGTGCGCGGCATCCTGCGCGTAAGCGTCCGGGGCTGACCCGTGCAGCGCGAGGCTTGTTTCGTCATGTACCGCGTCGCCCGAGGCATCGGCTGCGTATGCAACGTTTGCGGCCGCCATCTCGCGCGCTTCTTCCGTGTCGTGCGGTTCGC
Source organism: Paraburkholderia hiiakae (assembly GCF_904848665.1). GTDB lineage: Bacteria > Pseudomonadota > Gammaproteobacteria > Burkholderiales > Burkholderiaceae > Paraburkholderia > Paraburkholderia hiiakae. Next base: position 67,089 of record NZ_CAJHCQ010000007.1, on the reverse strand, counting down.
TGTCGGTCTGCCCGGACGTTTCGACGTCCGACGCCTCGCTCTGCGCTACCGCATCTTCCGCGCCTGCCGCATCGGCGGCAGCCTCGGACTGCACTTCCCCAACGAGTTGCGCGGCGGCGCTATCGGGAAACTCGATCGCATGCTGGGCAAGCAGTTGCTCGCCGAACTGGCTCGACGGATCATCGAGCGGCGGCAATTCGTCGAGCGACTTCAGTCCGAGATCGTCGAGAAACTCCCGCGTCGTTGCATAGAGCGCCGGGCGTCCCGGCACGTCACGATGACCGATCACTTCGATCCAGTTACGGTCCTCGAGCTGTTTGACGACCTGCGTGTTGACCGTGACGCCACGAATTTCCTCGATGTCGCCACGCGTGACCGGCTGCCGGTACGCGATGATCGCGAGCGTTTCAAGGACCGCGCGCGAATAGCGCGGCGGCTTTTCGGGGTGCAACCGCTCAAGGTACGTCCGCATGGCCGGCTTGCTCTGAAAGCGCCAGCCCGACGCGAGCCCCACCAGCTCGACGCCGCGCCCGGACCATTCATGCCGCAGGTCTTCGAGCAGGTTGCGGACCGTGTCGGCCGAAATGTCGTCGGCAAACAGTTTGCGCAGCTCGCCGATCTTCAACGGCTCCTGCGTGCAGATCAATGCAGTCTCGAGGACGATTTTCGCCTCTTGGGTATTCATGCAGCCAGGTCAGACCCTAAGTAAGGTAAATCAGGTTCAAGGAACCGGATCAGACAGACGAAAGACGATATGGAACTGGAGACGCGCTCGCCCGATTCTGATCGGTCATATTGATGGGAGCACGCACCGGGGGGCCGAAATTCAGGCAAAGAGCCAGACCCAGCCGGAGGGAGCCGCGAATTTCCCGCAGGGAATCGCTTGACTGAGCGCCATATTACGCAAAAACGCTGGGTGCGTAAAGACGCCATTCCGCATGAGCCACCTGATTTTAACCCGGCCCTCGCCGCCGCTTTGCGCTCCCCCACGCCACGCCGCCCCAACGCGCCCTCAGCACCGGCTCAATGCGCTCCCACCGCCTCGAGGTAACGCGCGAGCCGCTCGACGCCCGCGTCGAGCCGCGCCGGATCGCACGCATAGCACCAGCGCACGAAACCTTCACCTTGCGGTCCGAACGCGCTGCCGGGCGCGAGCCCGAGGCCCGCGTCGCGCACCAGCGCCTTGCACAGCTCGAGGCTGTTCTGCGCGCCCGCCAGCCGGAAAAACAGGTACATCGCGCCATGCGGCACCTTCACGTCGACGCCGGGCAGCTTCGCAAGCGCCGCGGCGAGATGGTCGCGCGAGGCGCGCAGATCGGCCACGAGCGAGCGCGTGAACGGCTCGCCGTGCTCGACCGCCGCGATGCCAGCCTGCTGCACGAACGACGGCGCGCATGAGGTGTTGTACTCGACCAGCTTGCCGAGATCGTCGGTCAGGGTGCGCGGCACGACCATCCAGCCGAGCCGCCAGCCGGTCATAAGCCAGGCCTTCGAGAACGAATTGACGCAGATCAACCGCTCTTCGCGCGACGCGATGTCGAGAAACGAGGGCGCGGTGCGCTCACTCGCGTCACCGTAGTAAAGGCGCTCGTAGACCTCGTCGGCGACGATCCAGATGCCGACGCGCCGGCAATGCTCGAGCACCGCGCGCTGCTGATCGCGCGTCATCACCCACCCAGTCGGATTGTTCGGCGAGTTGATCATGAGGAGGCGCGTGTCGGGCGTGAGCGCCGCCAGCAGCCGGTCGAGATCGAGCGTCCAGCCCTGCTCGCCGTAGCTGAGCGAGACCGTCTCGACCGTGGCGCCGAGAATCTTCGGGATTTCGACGAGGTTCGGCCACAGCGGCGTCACCGCCACCACCCGGTCGCCCGCGCCCACGACGAGCTGGGCCGCCAGCATCAGCGCATTGACGCCGGCGCTCGTCACCGCGAGGTTGTCCAGCGGCGTCGCGCCGTGCAGTTCGCTCACGTAGCGGGCGAGCGATTCGCGCAGCGGCGCAATACCGAGGTTGTGCGTATAAAACGTGTCGCCGCGCCCGAGCGCCTCGGCGGCCGCCTCGCGGATGAACGGCGGCGTCACACGGTCGGACTCGCCGAACCAGAACGGCAGCACGTCGGGAACGCCGAACCCGGCGTTCGCCACTTCGCGGATCTGCGACGAGCGCAACGCACGCACCGCTTCGCGCGGCAGGGAGATGGAGGACGACGGATCGAAATCGCTCATCGGGGTTCCGGGTGACACAGAATGTGGGAAAGCGTGAAGTGTAGCGCGCAGCCGGACGCCATGAGGTCCACGCCCGCAAGCGCCGGCGCGGCGGTTTCAGTGCTGCTCTTCGGGCTGGCCGGCAAGTTGACGGATCAGCGACCAGACCGCCTCGGCGGCCGGCGAGAGCGAGCGGTCGCGCCGCCGCACGAGCTCCACGGTGCGCTCCGCGCGCGGCACGAGCGCCCGCGCAAGCAAGGGCGCGCCCGCCGGTACGGGCAGCGCGAGCCACGGCAGCACGCTGATGCCCACGCCTGCCTCGACGAGGCCGAATACCGTGGCGGGATGGCCCAGCTCCTGCACCACACGGGCGCGCACGCCCTGCTCGCTCATCACGGCGTCGATGAGCGGGCGGCTGCCCGAGGCGTAGTCGAGCATCACGAGACGCTCGCCGTCCAGCTCCTTCCACGCGACTTCCTGACTCAGCGCGAGCGTGTGATCGCCGCGCACGACCACGCAGAACGAGTCCGTGGTCAGACACTCCGTTTCGAGATCTTCAGCGGCAAAGGGTCCGATGATGACGCCGAAGTCCACTTCGCCCGATCGGATCTTGCGGACGACGTCGCTCTGCACGTCGTCGCGCAACCCAAGCGTAATGTAGGGGAACTGCTGCCCGCACGCGGCCACGACCTGCGGCATCAAGCGGCAGGCGACCGTCGGGCTTGCCGCCACGACGACGCGGCCGCGCCGCTGCTCGCCAATCTCGCGAATTTCGCGCAAAGCGTCGTCCAGATCGTTGAGCAGACGCGGAATGCTCGCGATCAGGTTCGCGCCGACATCCGTGAGTTGCACCTCGCGCGTGGTCCGGTCGACGAGCTTCACGCCAATCTCGGCTTCGAGTTCGCGCACACAACGGCTCACCGCCGACTGCGTGAGCCCGATTTCGTCCCCTGCCCGGCTAAAACTCTGCAGCCGGGCGACCTCGATGAAGACTCGCAATTGCCGCAGCGTCACATTCATCCGCTTGCCTCATGAATTGTCCGTTTTCATGCGATTTTATGCCGGGCACCCACCACTCTGGGTAGAGGAAGCGCGCTGCCCATGGTTCGCCGCAGTGCAGCAATACGGCGCAAACGCACGCAGGACGGGCTTATCTGCACAAGATTGGTGATTCTCCCGATTTTCTCGATAAGTGTTTTCGAGTCTTATACGCCCCTGGCAATCTCCCGCGCGGGCTTGGCGCCACGCGGCTTCAAGACGAGAACGTACGTGCTGGCACGGTTTTCGCATTAAGGCACGCACAGGTTCGATGGACGTACCGGAAGCATGCAGTCCGGGACAGTTCCAGCCGGGCCCGCCTGGTACTCCGGCATCCTGCCGGGAGTACATGAAGAGTGCGCAGCGCGGGGCAGCGCACCGGAGATAGCTTCGCTGAGGTGAAACATGATGCTGTTCGACGATTTGAGAGACAACGAATGGGCGCTGGTCGAGGCGTTGTTCTGTGCTGAACCGGCACGGAGCGAACGGCGCGGACGGCCTCGCGTCGAAGCGCGTGCTGTGGTCAACGCGGTGCTCTGGGTGCTTTCGACGGGTGAAGGCTGGTCCAAGCTCCCTGGCCGTTACCCCTCGCCGCCGACCTGCCGCCGCCGTTTCGATGAGTGGCAAGCGGACGGCACGCTTGCGGAAATCGTCAAGCGACTGAGCACGAACGGGCGTGAAATTTCGCTGCGCGGCCGTATCGGCGCCACGGCGACCAAACCGCCCGCACCGCCCAGTCGCGATCGCCTGCGTGGCGCGTTCTGGACCAACCCGGAATCGTGGCGCGCGCCGGTCAAGATGGCCTGAGCCACGCTTCATTTGCTGTTCCGCCGGGTGCCTCGTGCACCCGGCGTGTTTTTCTCCCATCCCCTCCGCACTCCGCGGCCGCTGCAGACCGTGGTCCGGTCCTGGACCAGCACTGCCGCCCTCTCTGGCTCATCCAGACTGCATCTGACATCGCTGCGTCCGCAACAAAGCGATCGGCACCGCGCGATACATCTCATTACCAATATTTACAGCGCGCTTTCGCGTCCGACGTTAGCTTAGGAGCATGTCCATTAACGTCAAGAAACTGGATTGACGGGGAACCACCATGAAATCCATGAACCTGCACATCCGGGGCATCATGGTTTCGCTGTCCACCCTCGCCCTCTTCGTGCCGGCGGCGTCGTTTGTGTCGTTCAGCGCCGCGGCCCAGCCGCCGCATGCCTCCGTACCGCCATGGTCGATATCGCGCACCGGCGCGCATGCTCCGCCGCCCGCAGCGCCTGGCCCGAACGCGGGCAACCCGCCGGTGCCGCGCGGCGATTTGCGCGGCGACATAGCAGACAATGCCCGCCGCAGCGCGCCGCAGCGGCAGGAGCCGACGCAGCGGCGGTGAGCCGGCCAGCGAAACACCATCGAGGGGACTGCCGGGACCGATGAAAGAGGGACGATGACGGAGGCGGCAAGCCGTCCCCGGACCTCGCGGCTCAGCATATACCCTGCCCCAGGGAACCACCGCGCCTCACGTGCGGTCTACCCATACGCCATCAAGCACAGCGTGGCAGCAGTAATTCCGGTAAGCCCGTATCTTTCGATGCGGGCTTTTTTTTGGCGGGACGAGGGAGATAGAGAAGGTAGAGTGCTACTGGCTGGCTTCGAGGCCGGATTGGGGCACGCGCTCCGCGACGTAGTCGGCCACGCGATGCGCGCTCCACTGCAGCGTACGTTCGTCGCGCGCGAGCCGGGCGAATTCCGCGCGGCCACGATCGGTGAGCACCGCGATATCGACCGGCGCATGGAAGCCCGGCGCCGGCGCAACCGTGCGTTGCCGGACGATGTCCATCATGCCGAGATCGCGCAAATATTGGAACACTTCAGGACGACGCGCCCACGGGACCTGCCGATACTGCACCCGCCGTAGCGCTTCGAGGACTGCTTCGTTGGAATACGTGGTCATCTCACTTCTTTCTTAAAATGCAGTCCTGCGATCATTGAGCCTCGCGCAAGCCGGCTGCGGCGCAATGCGGACCTGAGAACGGCGCACTCTGTGCCCTGGCGGGCCGGCGCGCCCCATCCGCGCGCTGTGCAGCGGCAGGGACTGCAGGTTATCCGGGCCCCGTGAAAGCAGCTTCGCCGCTTCCCGCACGGCCAACGCCGCGCCACGTTCGCGGCGCAAAGGTCGGTTGGACGCGCGTTTTCCCGAAAACAATACGTTACCTCATCCAAATTGATTCTAATCGTTTTGTTTGCGCTATTTATTGCGCTCGGCCTGCTGTGGCGCGGGGCGCGCTGGCGTGTCGCAGCCTGCGCGGCGCTGGTCTTCTGGCTGCTCGCCACCGGCTGGCTCACCGGGGTGCTGCTCGATATCGCGCAGCCGGCGTTATATCGCACTCCCTACGATCAAGCGAAAATCGGCCCAACGCGCTTCGGTCCGCGCACCGCCATCATCATGCTGGGCGGCGGCACCGAATCCCGCGATGGCCAACTGGTCCCCGCGCGCGACGTCTACGCACGCATTGCCCTCGCCGCCGAACTGTACGCGCAGTGCGCGCGCGCGGGCGGCACGTGCCGCGTGATCGTGAGTGGCGGCAACCCGGAGCACCATCCGAGCGCCGAGGCCGACAACTACGCGCCTTACCTGCTGCGCGCCGGCGTGCCGAGCGCCGATCTCGTGCTCGAAAACCAGAGCCTCACGACGTATCAGAACGCGCGCAACGTCGCGCCCATCGTCCGGGCCGGGAACGATGAAACGCTCCTGCTCGTGACGTCGTCGTACCAGATGCGCCGCGCGATGCTCGATTTTCAGCGCTTCGACATGAACCCGCTGCCCGCGGTATCCAACGTGCGCCGCGTCGAGCGCGGCCTGCTCCCGCGTGTGGCCAATCTCAAGTCCGCCGAAACGGCGCTACACGAATCGATTGGGGTTGCCCAGTTTTATGTGTATCGGATGATCGGCTGGTTCTAGTATGAGCGTATGACGGCGTCAGATGTAACGAGATGTAAGTCCTAAGCGAACGACTTACGCGATGTCATCTGGAGCGAGTATTTGGTCGTTAGAATGACATGTCCATCCTGCTTGGACAGGTATCGGCTGGGTCCATAAACCGCTCCTTCGGAGGTAAAGATGAAAAAAGTGTCCCTCGCAGTCCTGATTTCACTTTCCGCACTGGCGGGCGCTGCGCATGCGCAGTCGGATAACGGCATCACGATGAGCACCGATCCGGCCAGGGCCGACGACGTCCTCCAACGCGCGCAGGCCCTCCAGCAGCAACAGGAAGCCGCGCCCGCACCGGCGCCCATGATGCATCACAAGTCGGGGCATTCGCATCACAAGAAGGCTCCCGCCCAGTAAGAACGTGAGAGGCCAGAAGGCGCGCAGCCCAGCGCACGCGGGCAGCGCCTTCCCGGGAATGAAGCCGATGCCGGTCTTGCCGTCATCGGCTTTTTTATTCGCCGCGTCGCCCCGCCACGTTTCTGGCCTCGTGCGCATCGCCACCGCGACGGCGCGCGGGCGCGGTATGCTAAAGTCGCGCACCTCGAAAACGCCCCGGTCGGCGTAGACCCAACCTTTTGTGCGCGCCACGCGCGGAGAAACGCAATGAGCAACATCCAGCTCGACATCGAATGGACCGAAGCGGCCTCACGCAAGATCGAAAAACTGATGCCACGCGGCGGCAGCCAGGACGCGTATCTCGCGCTGCCCCCCATCGAATGCCTGCCGATGGAAGGCGACGTGCTGTTCCTCGGGCCGGCCGGCAAGCAGCAGCCGTTCATCGTCGCTGAACGTCAATATCATCACGAAGGCGACGCGGACTGGACCATCATCCTGATTCTCGACGTGCCCGACACCGCGCACTGAGCGGCAACACCAGGCGGCAAACCCGACCGCCAGCAGGCGGTACCCGAGGCGCTCGCACCCGACGCGGGCGCCCTCCCGACTTCGACTCTCCCCACCCTCCACCGGCGCGCATCGCACGTCGCACCTGGCACGACTCGTGCGCGCAGCATTTTCCGATAGTCCGTACACTTGACGACAGGCTCCGCCGCTTACCGCCGTCGGGCGCGGGCCTGCGGGTTCAAACGCACACGAACCGCGCGCGCCGCCGCGCGTCCCGAGCCATGCCGAACGATCCGTCGAACGCAAAGGCGACTGCCACCGGCAGCCCGCCCGCCCCACTCCAGCGGCGTGCTGCCGGCTGGGGCGCGCACTGGCATGGTTGCGCGCTCGACAGCGCATTCCAGCCCGTGCTCTCGATCACGCATCAGCGCGTGGTCGGCTATGAGGCGTTGCTGCGCGTCACCGACGAGTCGGGTCATACCGTCGCCCCGGCGGACCTGTTCGCAACGGTAGAAGGCGCCGAAGCGCAACAGCTCGACGCGCTCGCCCGCTGCCTGCACCTCGCGAATTTCGTCGAGCAACGCGTGGAGACCGGCTGGATCTTCCTGAACACGCTGCCGCGCAGCGCACGCGCCGCCGACCCCGCGCAAGCCGCAATCGACGGCCTGTGCCGGCACTTCGACTTCCCGCACGAACGTGTGGTGATCGAGGTACTCGAGCAACGCGGCGGCGACGAGCACAGCTCGTTCGTCGACGAAAGGGCGCCCGCCGGCGGCCGCGATTTCCTCGTCGCGCTCGACGACTTCGGCGCGGGTTTCTCCAATTTCGATCGCGTCTGGCGCTACCGGCCCGACATCGTCAAACTCGACCGCTCGCTCGTCACACGCGCGGCTAGCGGAGAAAGTCATGTGGCATTCATCTCGGAGCTCGTCTCGATCCTTCATCACGCCGGCACGATGGTGCTCGCAGAAGGCGTCGAGACCGAGCCGCAACTCATGGTGCTGATGCAGGCCGACGTCGATCTCGTGCAGGGCTTCTGGTTCGGCGAGCCACAAGCTTCGGTACGGGCAGCCAGCGCCGCCGCGCCCGCGCTCGCGCAGTCGATGTGGCGGCGCTTCGCCGACTACCAGCGCAGCACCGAGATCATCGAGCAGGTCAATTTCGGCGCGCTCTCACACGCGATGCTGTGTGGCGCACGTGTGCTCACGGGCGGCGGAACGCTCGAAGCGGCCGCCGAAGCGATTTTCGGCGACGGCAGCAGCCACGCGCAGCGCGTCTTCACCGCGGACGAACACGGCGAGCAACACGAGCCTTCGATTGCCATGCCCGGCGTCGGGCGGCCCGCGCGCTTCGCGCCTTTCTATCCCGACACCAACAGCAACTGGTCGCGCCGCGAGTACTTCCGGCGTGCGCTTGCCGCGCCCGGCACGGTCGCGGTGATGGGTCCGCACTATTCGCTCAGCGACGGCGAGCTCTGCTACACGGCCGCCATCGCACTCGACTACGGCGGCGCGACACACGTGTTGTGCGCGGACTTTCCGCCCGAGCACGGGCCGCGCGAGCGCCCGTGGCGCAAGCCGGGTTAATGCGCGTGGCAGACCGGCAATGCGCCGAGCGGTCCTGGTCGCTATTCGGATACGCGCCGGCGCGCCGCCTTCAGCTCGCCGGTGCGCGCCTTGCTGTCGAGCCGGCGCAGCTTCGAGGCACGCGTGGGGCGCGTCGCCACGCGCGCTTTGCGCGTCACGCTCACGCTGTCGATCAGTTCCTCGAGGCGCGCAAGTGCGGCCACCCGGTTCTGTTCCTGGGTGCGGTATTCCTGCGACTTGATCACCACGACGCCCTCACTCGTAATCCGACGGTCGGCGAGCGCGAGCAGACGCATCTTGAGCACCTCGGGCAACGAGGAGGCGCGGATGTCGAAACGCAGATGAATCGCGCTCGACACCTTGTTCACGTTCTGGCCGCCCGCGCCCTGTGCGCGAACGGCGACGAGTTCGATTTCCTGCAACGGGATGGGCGCGCGTACGGTCATGGGCTGATAGAAGGAAAGCACGCGGCAGTGTCGCACAGCGCGGCGAGGTTGACACAAGCGCGCCACGCACCCCACACCCGCGCCACAGGCCCGGCGCAATCGGCAAGCGCGGTGCGCAGCGGGCATGCGAAATGCAGCCTCGCCGTCGGGCGGCTGCGCAACCAGTTTGCCGCCGCGTGGCGCATGAACCATACTGGCGTCATTGCCTCGGTAGAACCCTCAGGAGCACGCAACCCATGAAGCTGCGTCCAGCATTCGTTGCCGAACTGGCGGTCAATCTGCTGCTTCCCTGGGTCGCCTATCGTCTCGCCGAGCCGCACTGGGGCGAAGTCGGCGGCCTCATTGCCTCGGCCGCGCCGCCGCTTGCCTGGAGCATCGTCGAACTGGTGCGCTTTCGGCGCGTGGACGCGCTCTCGGCGGTCATTCTGCTCGGCATCGTGCTCTCGCTCCTCGCCGTAGCGTTCGGCGGCAGCCCGCGCGTCCTGTTGATGCGCGAGAGCCTCGCCTCAGGCGCGATCGGCGCCGCGTTCCTGATCTCGCTATTGGCGAAGCGCCCGCTCGTGTTCTATCTCACGCGAGCTACGGTCGCGCGCGAGACTCGCGAGGGCGTCGCGCGGCTCGAACAGCTCTGGAACGAGAACGCGAGCTTCGTCGCAGCCATGCGGCTGCTCACGTTCATCTGGGGCTTCGGGCTTTGTCTCGACTCCGCGCTGCGCACCTATCTGGCCGCCACCTGGCCGATCGAGCGCTTTCTCGTCGTCTCGCCGATCATCGGCTATGGCGTGTTCGGCGGCCTGATGGCCTGGACCTTCTGGTATCGCACGCGCATGCGGCGCATCCACGGCACGCACGGCCTGCTCGGCGACGCGGGCGCGACCACGAACGCGACGACGTTGAGCGTGGACTGAGCCACCCGGTTCGTCACGCCTCGGCGGTCAGATCGTGCCCGAAATACGTTAGACTCAGCGCCACAGTCCGCGGCGTACCGTCCGCTCTCGAACTCCCCGGCAGTCGATGCGCTACTCCGTAGAAATCAGGAAATTCCTCTATAGCCAGTACTTTTACGGCGGCCTGCGCATCGCGATCGGCATCTCGCTTCCTGCCGTCCTGTGCCTGTTCGTCTTTCACAAAAGCGAGCTCGGTTTCACCATCTCGACCGGCGCGCTCGGCGCCTGCGTGGTCGACATGCCGGGTCCGCTCAAGTACAAGCGCAACGAAATGCTCGCGTGCAGCGTGATCGGGTTTCTCTCCGCTTACGCGACCGGCCTCGCCACCTTCAGTCCCATCGCGCTATGGGCCACAGTGGTGCCCCTCACCTTCGTGCTCTCGTTGATCGTCGTGTACGGCAACCGCTGGCCACAGATCAGCTTCGCCACCCTCTTCATGATGGTGATGACGCTCGAAGAGCACTTCACGCCGCATCTCGCGCTCGTCAATGCGTTGTGGATCCTGCTGGGCGGCCTCTGGTACACGGCGTGGTCGACTTTGATCAGCCACCTGATGCTCGATCGCATCGAGCAGCAGGCGCTCGCCGAAAGCGTGTTCGCCTGCGCCGACTATCTGCTCGCGCGCGCCCAGTTCTTCGACCTCGACAACGATCTCGACGAGTGCTATCGCAAGCTCGTCGCGAAGCAGATCGCCGCCGTCGAGCGTCAGGACGCGGCGCGCGACATCGTGCTGCGCAACCTGCCGAAACTCAGGGCCGGCAAGATCGATGCGCGGCGCGCCATGCACTTCAACCTGTTCATCAACACGGTCGATCTGCATGAGCTGTTCGTGGGCGCGCACACCGACTACCCGCTCGTGCGCAACACCTTCGGCGGCTCGGACCTGCTCGTGTTCTATCGCGACCTGATCCGCAAGGCCGCCGCCGATCTCGAAGACATCGGCCTCGCGGTGCTGCAAAACGAAGCGCCGCGCGCAAGCGTGAACGTGAAGGCCGAGCTGCGCGCCATCGAATACGAGCTCGAGCAGCTGAAAAAGCGCGACCTGGCCGCGACCGACCCGGAGGCCTATGCGGCGATCTCGGCGTCGTTCCGGCGTATCTGGAGCGCGACACGCCTGATCGATCGCATGCGCCGCAGTCTCGCGAGCGAGGTGCCGACGACTGAGACCGAGGTGCGCATCGACGAAGCGCTCACACGTTTCGTGACGAACCGTCGCGTGTCCTGGCTGCAGATCTTCTCGAATCTCACGATGGCCTCACCGAGCTTTCGCCACGCACTGCGCGTGACGATCGCCGTGGCGGTGGGCTTCTGGCTCGGGCGCTTGTTGCCGCTCACCAACGCCTACTGGATCGTGATGACGAGCATCATCATCCTGAAGCCGGGCTACTCGCTCACGCGCCAGCGCAACGCGCAGCGTATCGTCGGCACGCTGATCGGCTGTATCGCGAGCATTGCGCTGATCCTGCTCGTGAAGCAGCCGCTCGTGCTGCTCGTCTCGATGTTCGCGGCGATGGTGATGAGCTACAGCCTGCTGCTCTTCAACTACACGGCGAGCGTGGTGTTCACGTCGGCCTATGTACTCCTGATGTTCCATCTGCTCGCGCCCGGCAGCATGCGCATCATCGGCGAGCGCGCGATCGACACGGTGGTGGGCTGCATGATCGCCATCGCCGCGAGCCATCTATTCCCGTACTGGGAATACCGTCTGATGGGCAAGCTCGTGCACGACATGATCGCCGCGACGCGCAGCTACCTCGAGGCAAGCTGGTGGTGGAGCGGGCGCACCAGCGCGCCACAGCCGGCGTTCGCGGTGGTCGCAGCGAGCGAGGCAGGCGCACGCGTGTCGGCCCGTGACGCCCCCGCGACGACAATTGCAGCGGATGCGGGCGGCGTGGCAAATCACGTTTCGGTCAGCGTGAGCGCAATGGGAAGCGCCTCGGCGAACGCGGCAAGTGTCGTTGACGAACCGGTCGCGGCCACGTCCGCCGCCGCGACGATCGACGAGTCGCCTACGACCGGCGCTGCCGGCTCGCCCGTCTCGGCCGTGGGTGCGAAAGCCGCTGCACAGTCCACGCAAACCACTGCGGGCGCAGCCGCGGCCGCACCGTCGCTCGCGCGCGACTTCCGCTACCGGCTCGCGCGCAAGAACGTGCACGTGGCGTTTGCGAATCTCGGCCAGGCGTTCCAGCGCATGATGCTCGAGCCGAAGGCCGCGCAGAAGTTCGTGCCCGAACTCAACGACCTGCTCGTGCGCAGCCACGTGCTCGCCTCGCAAATCACGGCCACCGCTCCGCTCCTGCGCAGCACGGCGCGGCCCGACCAGCCAGAGGTCAAACTCGATGCACTCGAGCGCGCGCTTTCGTGCGTGCGCGAGAACCTCGTCGCCGCCGAGGCGGGCACGCCGGCGCCCCTCGATCAAACTGACATCACGAGGCAACTCACGCGCGAACTCGATGCGATGGTGGTGGAAACCGAGCGCGCGCTCGGCGCCACCGCGGAACTTCCGCAGGAGCTCAAACTGCTCGCGCACCAATGCAAGCAGATGATCGCAGCGTCCTGGCTCATTCGCCGGGACGCGAGCATCATCCGGCTACCGGAGGAATAAGAAGGAAATGGCCCGGCGCGTCACTGCGTCGAGCCGCTGGCTTGCGAAGCGGCCGTGCTCGCGGATGCATTCGCCCCGCCGGCGCCAACAGTCTCTTCGTACTCGCGCTTGCTTTTCAGTGCGTTGAACAGCACGGTGCCGATCACGAACACCACCACCACCACGATGAGCACGGCAACGCCAACGGTGGGGTTCTTCTTGCGCGGTTCGTTCATCGGTCGTGCCCAGCCTCGAATTGGATGACAGGAACGGGCATTCTACGCCGCCAAGCCTTGCAGACGGCTTGCGCCACGAGGGACCTGCGTGCCGTTACGTCCCGCTGCGCACGGGCAGCGCCGTCGAATACTTGAGCTGCTCCATCGCGAAGCTCGAGCTGACGTCGAATAGCGGCACGGCGCGAATGAGCTGCTTGTAGACGCGGTCGAAATCGTCGATATCGGAGACCACGATGCGCAGCAGGTAGTCGGTCTCTCCGCTCATGCGATACGCCTCGACGATCTCGGGAATCTCCTGCACGGCGCGCGTAAAGGTCTGCGCCCATGCCTCGGTGTGCTGGTTGGTGCGCACGGCGACGAACACCGTCGTTCCCACGCCGAGCTTGCGCGGGTCGCACAGCGCGACCTGCGCGCGAATCACGCCCGTTTCCTTCAGGCGCTGCACGCGCTTCCAGCATGGCGTTTGCGAAAGATTGACGCGCTGCGCCAATTCGGCGACCGGCATAGTCGCGTCCTGCTGCAGCAGCTCAACCAGCTTTCTGTCGATGAGATCCATTTCCGCACTCCCCGAAGCGTAGAAATTTATTCTACACGATGGGCAAATGGGAAAAGAATAGGAAAACTCTTTCTCGACGCGAACGGCTATAAATCTTCCTATAGGAAAACGGAAGAAGAACACGCCATGAACGCCCCAGCCGAACTCGCCCTGCTGAGTGCCGTCCACACCGCGGAGCAGCACGCCGCGGCGGTCGCACGCTTCACCGCTGCGCTCGACGCGGCCTTCGATGCCTGCGCGACGCCCCGCGACCCGTCGCGCTGCGCACGCTTCGCGCGCGGCATGCGCGAAGCGCTCACGCGAGCGCTCGCCGACCCGGCCCTCGTCACGAGTGCGCAGCGCGAAGGCGGCGCCGACACGTACCGGCGTCATGTCATCGCGACGGACAGCCGCGGCCGCTACACGGTGGCGGCGCTCGTCTGGCAGCCGGGTCACGCGAGCCCGATTCACGCACATCACACCTGGTGCGGCTACGCCGTGCTCGACGGCACGCTGACCGAAACGCTCTACACGTGGGACGATGCGCGCCAGGGCGCCGACGTGGTTCGCTCGCATCCGCGCGCGAGTGGCGCGGTGTCGTTCGGTGGACGCGGGCGCGCCAGCATTCACCGGCTCTCAAACGGCAGCGGCGCGCCGGCCGTCTCGCTGCACGTCTACGGCGTCGCCGTCGAGCACATCGCTACGCAAGTCAACGACGTGCTGCCGCTCGCACAACTGCGGCGCGACAAGGTGATTTGAGCGGTCTAAGCGGCGCAGGCGTTCAGCCGCGGCCGCCCGCCGTGGGGATCTGTGGCGGCGCGCCCTCGGGGCCCGCGGTCGGCGGCGGCGCGGGCCGCGGCTCGTGTGAGGCGTCGCGCGCCACGCCGCCAGGCGCGTGCGCGCCAGACGCAGGCGGATGAGCATGCGCCGCCCCGTGCGGCTCCTCGACATCGCCGTTGCGCGAGGCCATGTGCACCTGCATCTGCGGCACCGGCATCTCGATGCCGGCTTCGTCCATGTGGCGCTTCAGGCGCGCATTGAACGCACGCGCCACGCTCCACTGCTGCAGCGGCCGCGTCTTGATCTGCCCTTTCACGACCATCCAGTTCGGGTCGAACCGGTCGAGCCCCCACACTTCCACAGGCCCGAGTATCTCGCGGCGATAACGGAAGTCGGCGACGAGTTCGGCGCCTGTCTCGCGAATCATGCGCGTGACCGTATCGAGATCGACCGAGAACGGCACACGCACTTCGAATACCGCAAACGCGAAATCGCGCGAGAGGTTCTTCACGATCTTGATTTGCGAGAACGGAATGGCATGGATCGCGCCCTGCCCGTCGCGCAGCCGCACGGTGCGGATCGACAGATGTTCGACCGTGCCCGCATGGCCATTGTCGATGTCGATCCAGTCGCCCACCGAGATCGTCTCCTCGATGATGATGAAGAGGCCCGTGATGAGATCGGCCACGAGCGACTGCGCGCCAAAGCCGATGGCAAGCCCGATCACGCCCGCACCGGCGAGCAACGGTGTCACGTTGATACCGAGATTGGCCGCGGTGACGATCCCGGTGATGGTGAGGATCGTCACGAGCACGGCGTTGCGCACGAGCGGCAGCATGGTGCGCGCGCGCGTACTGGGCGCGCGGCCCTTGGTGCGCGGGCCGGTCGGGTTGAGCGCTTCGAGAATCGCGGTATCGACCGTGATCCACACGAGCCACGCGAGAAACACCGTCGACACGATCGCGAAAATGGCGTGCGCGATGCCGCGCGCGGCCACGCTCGCCTCGATAGTGGCGGCGAGCGATATGTCCCAAAGGCGCGCGCACGACTCGAAATACGCGAACCAGATGAACACCACGAGCAGCGTGCCGGCGAAGCGCAGCAGCCGCCGCAGATACGGCGAGCGCCGCCGCACGCGCGCGGGGTTCGGGCGCGTGATGCGCAGCACGACGGCGGAGAGGAAGAACGCGAGCACGAGCAGGAGCGCGGAGACCACGGAGATCTGCAGCACGTCGTCGCGGTTGCCGATGCCGCCGAACGTGGCGACGATCGAAGCGCCGGCGAGCAGCAGCATCGGCAGTTGCCAGAGCGAGGCGAGCACGTCGAGGACTTCGGTGAGCGCCTTGTGGCCGTGGCGCAGCGTATAGCTGCGGTTGCGGATGAGATGCGCGACCGGCCGCCGGAACGCGATGGCGAATACGACCGTCAGCGCGGCCGCCGCCATGTTCGCCGCGGTGCTCACCAGTGCGGCGAGGTTCACACCCAACTGGCGCGCGACCTCGAAATTGGTCGCGGCGTCGCCGAGCGCGGCCAGCACGCCGATCGCGAAGAGCAGCCGGCGCGAGCGCGCGATCAGAACGCGCACGGCCGCGCGCCGGTGCCCCGAGCCGAACAGCGAAAACATGATCAGGCAGATCGACGAGAACACCGCGCCCGCAACGATCGCGTAGGCGATCACGAGGGCGAGCGTGCGCCCGAGCGCGTCCGGCATCGAGCGCTCGACCACGAGCGCGCCGACGAACGCCACGATCCACGGCGCCGCGCGATGCACGACGAAAATCAGCAGATCGATGGTGCGCGGATCGGGCCGCAGGCCTGTCTCGACATCGAAACGCCTCAGCAGGCGCCGCTCGAGCCAGCGCAGCACTGCCGCGCATGCACCCCAGCCGGCCAGCATGGCGAACAGATCGAACACGATGCGCCCGAGGCTTTCCCCTTCTCCGCCCGACGCGACGTCATAAAGCTCGATGCCGGCTGCTCTGAAGCGCCCTGCCCAGTAGTGAAACGGACTGCGGCCGCGGCGCGCGTCCGCCTCGACATTGGCCAGGCCCGACGCGATCGCGCCCAGCAGCCCCGAGGTCGACGCCGCACCCGAAGCGGGCGCGGGCGCCACGTTTTCCGACGCGCTGCGCAGCTTCTTGAGCTGGTTGAGGAGCGCGGTGCGCTGGCGCTCGTTGTCGAGCGTGGCGATGACGCTGTCGAGCGAGCGCGTGAACTCGGCCTGGCTCGCAGGTGAAGGCGCCGAAGCCGCTTCGGCTGCCGAAGCGCCGGAGGCCGCGGCCGGCGCGCCGGTGATGATGCTCTTGAGCACCGGCAGCACGGGCGCCGGCACCGCTTGGGCGGCGGCCCGCATCGGCACGGCCAGGCACGCCGCGAGGCACGCGAGGAGGATCAGCGCGCGAAGGAAGGCGCGAACGCATGAGCGCACCGGTGTGGCGCGCGAAAATAGTGCACGATCTGCCGCACCGAAGCGCATGCGCGACGGCCCGGCGCCCGCGCCATCGCGTCCGATGCTGGTATTCATGGCGGAGAGGCAAAAACAGGACGGTCCAGTTTAGCCGCACTCCGCCGCCCCGCGCCTCGCGCGTGCGTAACAGTTTGTCAGCGCGAAGGTAGCGCCGCGTCGCGCCTTCGCTTCGCGCCTCAGTAGGCCGCCGTTGCAATCTGACGAATGAAGCGGCCCTGCTCCAACTCGTCGACGAAGGCGATCGCGTAGTCTTCGGCCGAGATGCGGCTCTCGCCCTTCGCATCGGCGATCAACGTATTGGAAGCCGTACGGAACGTGCCCGTGCGCTCGCCCGGGGCGATGATCGCGGCCGGCGCGAAGAACGTCCAGTCGATGTCGCTGACCGTGCGGTAGTACTCGAACGCCTCGCGGTGGGCGAGCGCGATCGCCTTGTAGGCATCCGGGAAGCCTTCGGTATCGACGAGCTGCTTGCCGGGCGCAACCTCCAGCGAGCCGGCGCCACCCACCACCACGAGACGCTTGAGCCCCGCCGCTCGCACGCCGTCGACCAAGGCGCGGCTCGCGACCAGCAGATCGCCGAGTTGCTCCTTGGGCGGCGCGTAGGCGCTCGCCACTACATCATGGCCGCGCACCGCTGCGGCTACGCTCGCCGCGTCGAGCAAATCGGCAGGCGCCGCGTGAACGTTCGGCGTGGCTGCCACTCGTTCGGGCTGGCGCACCAGCGCGCTCACCTCGTGGCCGCGCCGCGCCGCTTCAGCGGCAATGCGCGAACCGACCATGCCCGTTGCGCCAAAGAGAGCGATTTTCAGCGTCTTGCTCATGAACTGACTCCTGTTTTCCGTATTTATGTAACTACCAAAGTTACATTTTAGGGGTGAATAAACGGGGCAATGCCCCGCTGATGAATCTCGCAGCGCGCCTTCCGTTCAGGCCCGTCGCGCCCGCGCGCGTTCGAGTTTGCGCTCGCTGCGCGCCATGTCGTCGACGACGTCCGCGAGCGTGCGAGTGGCGAGCGACGCCTCCATGGCGCGCTGTGCGTCGTCGATCACACCGCGCAGCGTCTGCTGGATATGGCGCCCGACGAGGCAAGCCGGATTCGGCTCCTCGCGGTGCATGGCGAACAACTGCGCGTCGTCGACCGCATGATAGACGTCGAGCAGCGTGATCGCCTGCGGCTCGCGCGCGAGCAGCGCGCCACCGCCCGCGCCCAGTTGCGACGCCGTGAGGCCCGCGCCGGCAAGCATCGACAGCAGCCTGCGAATGAGCGCGGGATTCGTGTTCACGCTGCCCGCGATGACCTCCGACGACAGCGGCACGCCCTCTTGCTGCGCGAGTAGCGCGAGCACATGCACGGCGAAGGCGAAACGGCTACTCGTATTCACGGCGAACCTGCCACTGCTGCGCGGCGCGCGAATGTATCGAACCACACATGCCAAAAAGTGTAACCATCATAATTACATTAATCCGTAGCGTCAACCCGTCAGCCGCAGCTCGCACGGCTGCGGCCTTACTTCGAGGCATCCGACGCCTGCCCCGGCGCCGATGCGGCCTCGGCGGCGTTGCTCGCCCAGCGTTGCAACGAGTGCCCCGCATTCGTCAAGCCGGTGCCGGTGGCCGCGGCTGCCTGCCCGAGCAAGGCTTGCGCCGTGCTTGCCGCGCCGTGCAACTGGCCCTGCGCCGAGGAAGCCAGCTCGGCCGTGGATGCGCTCGCCTGCTGACCTTGCGACGCCGCCGAATCGAGCTTCTGCTGCGCCGCACCGAGTTGCTGGTTCACATAGCTCGCAGCCTTGCCGAGCGCTTGCGCCGCCTGCTGCGCGGCCTGGCTGGCGGCGTCCTGCGTGGCCTGCTTCACGGCGTCCGCGGACTGCTTGCTCAGATCGGGCGTGGAAGCGTCCTGCTTGTTACAGCCGGCGGCGAGTGCCGCACACACGAGCAGGCAGGCAAGCGTCAGCCTTTGCGTCGAAACCTTCGAAAACATGGTCATCCTGAAAAATTCCCCGCATGAAGCGGCTTGCATAGATGAAAACGCGGCAATGATACGCCGTCGCGCCGCACCGATTCTGACGAAATGAGCGAAAAACCCGCCCGCTCGAAAACAGGCCGCGACACCGCGCTCGCATCGGCGCTCAATACCGTCGAGCGCGCTTCGAGCGCGAGCGCTTCGAGCCGCGCCAGTAAAGCCGTCGCGAGCCCGTGGCGCGACCATGCCGGCGCAACGTAAAGCATCTCGACGTGATCGAGCGGAAAGAGCTGCCCGAACGCAACGGCCGCACCGTCACACTCCGCCACGAGCGTCACGCCGCGCGCGAGACGCGCGTCGAAGTCTGCAAGATCGTCCGCTGCCGCGGCCCACGCCACGCGCTGCGCCGCGTCGTAGCACGAGGCCGCAAGCTTGGTCACGGACGCGCGAAACAAAGCGGCTAGCGCGGGCGCGTCGCGGCCCGGCTCGTAGCGCCGCCAGTCGATGGATTGCCGAGGGTGCCGCGCATCGCCCGCAGCGCCATGTTTTGTGAAATCGTCAAACATGATGGGGTAGACTGCCCTCGCGCAAGATCTGTTCCCCCGTCCACCTCTGGAGACAAACGATGGCCGTCAAGAAGATCCTGTTCCTCACCGGCGATTTTGCCGAAGACTACGAAACGATGGTGCCGTTCCAGGCGCTGCAGGCCGTAGGCCACCGCGTCGACGCCGTGTGCCCCGGCAAGAAGGCCGGCGAGCGCGTGAAGACCGCGATCCACGATTTCGAGGGTGACCAGACCTACACCGAAAAGCCGGGGCACCAGTTCGCGCTCAACGCGACTTTCGACGAAATCGACGCCGCCAGCTACGACGCGCTCGCCATCGCGGGAGGGCGTGCGCCCGAATACCTGCGCCTCGACCCGAAGGTCATCGAGATGGTGCGTCACTTCGCCCATGCGAACAAGCCCATCGCGGCGATCTGCCATGCTGCCCAACTGCTCGCCGCCGCCGAAGTGATCCGCGGCAAGCGCATTTCCGCCTATCCGGCCTGCGCGCCCGAGGTGCGGCTCGCGGGCGGCGAATACGCCGACATCGCCATCGACAGCGCGGTGACGGACGCCCCCTTCGTCACCGC
This sequence comes from Paraburkholderia hiiakae, assembly GCF_904848665.1. Taxonomy (GTDB): domain Bacteria; phylum Pseudomonadota; class Gammaproteobacteria; order Burkholderiales; family Burkholderiaceae; genus Paraburkholderia; species Paraburkholderia hiiakae. Next base: position 47,351 of record NZ_CAJHCQ010000007.1, on the reverse strand, counting down.
GCCGGCGTGGCCCGCTCATCCCGAATGGCTGCGCCAGTTCCTCACGCTCCTCGGTACGCGCATCGAGCCGTGAGCGGGCACTGATCCACTCGCGCGCCGCGCCTGTCTCGCATGAGGCGCGGCGCGCGCCGACTGCCAATTCGGACTGGTCTGATTTCACCGCACCACACCGCTAGCCAGAATAGCCGCCAGTTATTCTGGAGTACGGAGTGCGTGTCGTGGATCTTACGGATTGGCTAGTGATACTCGGGATCGCCCTCACAGCGATCCTCTTCTTTTGCAAGCGCGGCGGCCGCAAAGGCAGCTTGACCGACCGGGCGCGCCACCTGCACGGCACGCGTCTACTCCTGCAGGGGGCGTTTGCGCTGTGGGCCGCGCTGCTCATGCTCGACCGCAGCTTCGTCTTGCCGCTCAGCGTGCCGTTCGGCATCGCCATGAATCCTCACACGATACTGGCCACTGCACTGGCACTCGGGGGCGTGGGCGCCATCTGGTCGTTTCGCGCGAGCCGCCTGCTCAAGCCACGCCGGCTCTTCAGCACGTGCTGAGCGCACAGCGAGTGCGCTTGCCTGTCAGTGCCTAAGTCTCTCCTAACGTGCCTCCTAAGCACGCCTCCTAAGCGCCTGCGGGTGGTCGCAACGCCGTTTGGGGTGTCGTCCGTAATTCGCTTCGAACGCTGCCCTTCGCGTTCGCGCCACCTGCGCCATCGCTCGCGCCATATCCTGAAAAGCCACCCGGCGACCCTTCCGAACGCTCCGCGCGTTCGAGTGCGCTGATGATCTGCTCCGCGTCGCCGGGCAAAGGCGGCGCGACGGCAAGCGCATCGGGCAGCGACAAATAGAATGTCGTTCCCTCGCCTTCCATCGACTCCACCCACACGCGCCCACCGTGCCGCTCCACGACGCGGCGCACGAGCGCGAGCCCGATGCCCTCACCCGGCGCAACATTGCCGTGCATGCGCTGGAACGCCTGAAAGAGCCGCGGCAAGCCCACCTCGGGAATACCGAGTCCGTTGTCGCGCACATAGAAAATCTGCAGTGACTCGACGCCCGGCGGCGCATGCGCTGTGCCGATCTCGACGCGACCATCGCGCGCCGGATCGAGATAGTTGAGCGCGTTGCCGATCAGGTTTGCATACACCTGTTCCAGCGCCGTCGGGTCGCCCCATACGTCGGGCAGCGACTGCACGCTCACCTGCGCGCCGCGGGCGCGGATCGAGGCGTGCATCGCATCGACCACGCGCTGCACCAGCTCCTGGACGCTCACGCGCTGCCGCCGGTACTCCACGCGTCCCACGCGCGCGAGCCGCAGCAGCGCGTCGATGATGTGTGATGCGCGCAGCACCGCCGTTTGCAAATAGCGCAATGCCTCGCCAATGTCCTCGTCGATGGTCCGCTCGATGCGCGCGCGTGCCTGCGGCGTGAGCGAAGACTTCGCGACGCGCTCGCGAAGGTCGTTGCACGCATGATTGAGCTCGCGCGAGAAGCCCTGCAGATTCACGAGCGGCGCGCGCAGATCGTGCGACACGCCGTGGATGAACATCTCGTTTTCCTGAGTCTGCTGGCGCAGGTTTTCGTTGATGCCCGCAAGCTGGTCCGCGCGCCGCGCGAGGTCTGCCTGAAAACCGAGACGCAGCCGCTCGGCTTCGATCAGGCGCTGGCTGATCTGGTGCAGCGTGAGATCGAGCTCGGCGATTTCGTCGTTGCCCGCCGTGAGCGGCGCGAGCGGTTCGTTCGCGGCTAGCCGGCTCGCGTTGTCGGAAAGCGCATCGAGCCGACCGCGCACACCGCGCGTAAAGACCCAGACGGCAAGCGCGACCAGTACGATCGAGCCGAGCACCGCCGTCATCACGAGTGTCTGTTGCTGAGCGCGTGCCGCTTCGGCGGCGGCAACCCGCAACACGTCGAGGCGGCGCTCCTCGGTCTGCAACGAGACGATCTGCGTGCGCACGCGGTCGAGCACGTCGGCGGCCATGAGCGCGCGAAAGCGCTCGGCGAGGTCGGCGCGGCGGCCCGAGCGCAGAAGGTCCTGCACGCGGTCCGACCATTGGCGATAGTTCTGCACGGCGTAGCGAATCTGCACGGCGCGCTCGACCTGCGAGGGATTGTCGGAGACCAGATCGACGAGCAGGTCGATGCGGCGGTCCACGTCCATCCACATCGAAACGGGTGTGGCGTAACTCGTGTCGTTGGCCGCTACTGCGCCACGCAGCTTCACTGACTCGACCAGCACCGGTTCGAGCACGCGCGAAGCTTGCGCCAGCACGGCCTGGCTGTGCTGGCCCCAGCGCTCTGCCGCCGCGGCGTCGGTCTCGGCCTTCACGATGGCCGACAGCAAGCTCAGTTCGAATACGGCGGGAATCGCGATCAGCAGAAGCCCTTTGGTCGTGAGGCGCATTGCGTGGCGGGTACCGGGCGACCGGACGTGCGTGAGGTGGCAATCTGGCCATTATGTCGGCGTTTGCGCCCTATGTGCGCCCTAAGTGCGGCCCATGTGCGCCGAAGTTTGCCCGGCCACGAAAACTCCAGGTTATTTCGATTAGCCGACAATTCATTGATATGGAAAGGAAAATCGAATTAACCGCCCTATTCTGGCGCGCGAGTTCCCCACCTTTGCGCGCATGCCCGAGTTCGTGCCGAAACGTGGTGCATGCGCCCCAGATATCAGCACCCGGTTCAAGGACCCGACATGCACGCTTTTTCCGCATCGGTGCACAGCCGCACCGGCTTGACGCCTGTAGTGGCCACGAATTCACCAGTTTGGCGCCGAAGCTGGCCCGCATCTTGCGTTGTATGCGCCCATTTTGGGCAAACTGGGTACGCCAGATGGACAATCTCAAGACCGGCACCGACACGCTATTTCTGCTGCTGGGCGCCGCCATGGTGCTCGCCATGCATGCCGGGTTCGCGTTTCTCGAACTCGGCACCGTGCGCAAGAAGAATCAGGTCAATGCGCTCGTGAAGATCCTCGTCGATTTTTCGATTTCGACGATCGCCTACTTCTTCATCGGCTATACGCTCGCCTATGGCGTGCAGTTCTTCTCGCGCGCCGACGTGCTCGCCGAGCACAACGGCTACGCGCTCGTGCGCTTCTTCTTCCTGCTCACCTTCGCGGCGGCGATTCCCGCCATCGTGTCGGGCGGCATTGCGGAGCGTTCGAAGTTCAATCCGCAACTGTTCGCGACCTTCGTGATCGTCGGCTTCATCTACCCGTTTTTCGAGGGGATGGTGTGGAACAACCGCCTCGGTTTCGAAGATGCGATGACGCACATGTTCGGTGTACCGTTCCATGACTTCGCGGGCTCCGTGGTCGTCCACGCGTTCGGCGGCTGGATCGCGCTGCCGGCTGTGCTGCTGCTCGGGCCGCGTCACGGCCGCTATACGCGCGACGGCCGCATCGCCGCGCATCCGCCCTCGAGTATTCCGTTTCTCGCGCTCGGCGCGTGGGTGCTCGCGGTGGGTTGGTTCGGCTTCAACGTGATGAGCGCGCAGACGATCGACAAGATCAGCGGTCTCGTCGCCGTCAATTCGCTCATGGCGATGGTGGGCGGCACGCTCGCCGCCTGGTTCGCAGGCCGCAACGATCCTGGCTTCACCTACAACGGGCCGCTCGCGGGGCTCGTGGCCGTGTGTGCGGGCTCGGACATCATGCATCCGCTCGGCGCGCTCGTGACGGGGGCGGTAGCCGGCGCGCTGTTCGTCTATATGTTCACTTGCGTGCAAAATCGCTGGCGCATCGACGACGTGCTCGGCGTGTGGCCGCTGCACGGCCTGTGCGGCGCGTGGGGCGGCATCGCCGCGGGTATTTTCGGCCAGCGCGGGCTGGGCGGGCTCGGCGGCGTCTCGCTCGGCGCGCAGATCGTCGGCACGATTGCCGGCATCGTGATCGCCTTCCTCGGCGGCCTTGTGGTGTACGGCCTGCTGCGCAAGTTCGTGGGGCTGCGCATCGATCGCGAACAGGAGTTCAACGGCACCGACCTGTCGATCCACAAGATTACGGCCACGCCGGAACGCGAAACGGTTTCCTGAAGTTGCCTAAAGTTGCCTGACGTCGCCTGATCTTTCCTGAGCGCCGCGCAATACTCACGCACGGGCGGCGCCCTGCCGCCCGCACCCCGTACGCATCACCAGACGATCATCAAAGCTGGCCCATGCCACCGGCGACGATCACTTCGGTGCCGACCATAAAGGCCGATTCGGCGGCGCTCAGATGCAGCACCGTCGAGGCAATCTCCTCCACCGTCGCAAAGCGCTTGAGCGGCACCAGCGCGCGGATCGACTCCTCGGCCGCCGCGAGTGCGGCGGCGTCCATGCCGAACTTGTTGTAGAGCGGCGTCTTCACGGGCCCGGGACTCACCACGTTCACGCGAATGCCGCGCGGCAGCAATTCGGCCGAGAGCGTCTTCGCGAACGAAATCAGCGCGGCCTTGCTCGCCGCATACACCGACGAAGTGGGCATGCCGATATGCGCGTTGATCGAGCCGTTGAGCACGATGGCCGCGCCGTCGTTGAGCACCGGCAAGAGCGCTTGAATCTGGAAGTACGCGCCCTTCACGTTGGTGTCGAAGGTCACATCCCAAAGCGCTTCGTCCACTTGCTCGAACGGCGCGAGCTTCGCCACGCCCGCATTGATGAACACGGCGTCGAGGCGCACGCCCGCGTCGCGCACGGCGGCAGCCAGTTCGCGCGCGCCGGTGAGCGAGGCCGCATCGTTGCGAAAGGCCCGGGCGTTCGGGCCGAGCGCGAGGCGCGCGGCTTCGAGCCCGGCTTCATCGCGGCCGGTGACGATGACGTGCGCGCCTTCGGCGGCATAGGCTTGCGCGGCGGCGAGGCCGATGCCGCTGGTGCCGCCGGTGACGAGGACAGTTTTGTTGGCAAAGCGGTTCATGATGTTCTCCTTGAGGGGGGATCGTCTCGACCTGAGACTGTGACGTCATATTGCCGGCCGGCGCGCCGCCTGCCGTGCGACGGTCCTGGCGCAAACGTTCGAAGCCATCGAACGTTTGCGCCAGGGTGCAGACAAGCGGCTTCAACCCGTGACCGCAATACCCTCGACGAGGCGCTTCGCAAGACGCGGCTCGCGCAACCGGTCGATCCACCATTGCAGTGCGCGCCCTACGTGTTCGCCGCGCCACGCCACGTACAGCACGTTCGGCTCGCGCGGGTTCGCCGTGGCCTTCTCGATCAGTTCGCCGCGCTCGATGAGCTTCGCCGCGCGCTGCCTCGGCACCCAGCCCACGCCAAGACCCTCGCGCTGCGCGAGGATCTTGGCGCGCATCGACGGCACCGCCAGCACCTCTTGCGCGCCGAGCAACCCGTAGCCGCGACCCGGCGTGAGCCGCGCCGAATCGCCGACCGCCACGCCGCGCTCGGCCAGCATGCGCTCGCGGGTGAGCGGCGCCTTCTCGCGCGCGAGCCGGTGGCGTGGCGCCACCGCGAACACCCACTCCATCACGCCCAGTTCGAACCAGTGCAGACCGTCGATGGCCGGCGGCTCGTTGGTCGCGCCGACGACCAGATCGGCGCGGCCGTCGCGCAGGGCCTCCCACGTGCCGGAGAGCACTTCGTGCGTGAACCGCAGCTTGACGCCCGAGCGCAGCGCGTCGAAGTCGCGGACCACCGGCATCAACAGTTCGAATTCGAGAATCTCGTCGGTGACGATCCACAAGCGGTCTTCCCAACCGTTTGCGACCTGTCGCACGCGCTGCGTCATGCGCGCGACGTCCTGCATCAGGCGGCTCGCCTCCTCCGCGAGCAGATGCCCGGCCGGCGTAAGCTGCAGACGGTAGCGTCGGCGGTCGAAGAGCAGCGCGTCGAACCGCGCTTCGAGTTGGCGCGCTGCATGCGAAATCGTGGAAGGCGCCTTGTTCAAACGTGCAGCCGCACGCGACAGGCTGCCGGTCTCGCGGATGGCGTCGAGCAACGCCAGTTCCTCTTCGGAGAGCATGTGCGACTCCATCGAATGGGTGATCACGCGATGGTATGGCAGAAACGGCGCAGGGGTCAGGGCGTATGACACCGCCTTGTGGGGCAAACTGTCAAAGTCGCTTTGACGCTCTGTACAGAAAATTTGTCATTGTTTAGCGTCTTTAACGGGCAGAAAATCGAACGCACGTTCATAAACCATAGCGCGTGGCCGCGCCAATCCGAAGGGAAACGCGTACGCAAGAGAGCCGGATCACGCCATCGCGAAGCCATCTTTCCAGTGAGGTATGAGGCCATGTCCGTGAAGTCCCCGTCACCCGATTCACCGTTCGTCGATTTGACCGCCATGATTCGCCAACGGGCGGCGGAACACGGCGCGCGTGCGGCAATCGTCTGCGACGATGAAACGCTCACGTTCGCCGCGCTCCAGGCGATGATCGACCGCTGTGCTGCCGCGCTGCAACGTGATGGACTGTCACCCGAAGACGTCGTTGCGATCTGCGCATCGAGTTCCATCCAATACGCCTCAGTGTTCTTCGGCGCACTCAGAGCAGGACTGGCGGTCGCGCCACTGTCTCCCTCCACGCATCCGGACAGCCTCGTCGCCATGCTGGAGAACTCCCGGGCGCAAATTCTCTTCGCCGACGACGCGGTCTGCCAACTGCTTTCGAGCGTCACGTTGCCGCCTGCTCTGCGCATCGTCAATATCGGTGCGGCCGCGCAGTACGACGCCTGGCTGGCGCCCGTGGGCGCCGCTCCCGCGCAGGTGGAGATTCAGCCGGAGTGGGCATTCAACATCATTTACTCCTCCGGCACGACGGGAACGCCCAAGGGGATCGTCCAGTCGCACGCCATGCGCTACGCCTACACGCTACGAAGCGTAGAGCGCGGATACGGCCCGGACGCCGTCACCTTGATTGCGACGCCCCTCTATTCGAACACCACGCTAGTGAGCTTCTTCCCGACGCTGGCGCTCGGCGGAACGGTCGTCCTCATGCCCAAATTCGACGCGAGGCAATATCTTGAGCTTGCCCAGCGCGAGCATGTCACGCACACCATGCTGGTGCCCGTGCAATACCAGCGCATCCTCGGCCATCCAGACTTCGATCGCTACGACTTGTCCAGTTTCCGCGCGAAGTTCTGCACGAGTGCTCCGTTCCCGGCAGGCCTCAAGGCGGACGCCCTGCGCAGGTGGCCAGGCAAGCTCACCGAGTTCTATGGAATGACCGAAGGCGGCGCGTCATGCGAGCTTTGTGCGGACGAGTATCCCAACAAGCTGCACACGGTTGGCCGTCCGCTGAACGGCCATGAAATGCGCCTGATCGATGCCGACGGACGCGAGGTCGCCGCCGGGGAAGCGGGCGAAATCATCGGGCGCTCGCCTGCCATGATGACCGGCTACTATCGGCAACCCGAAAAGACGGCGCAAGCCGAGTGGCACGACAGCGATGGCCGGCGCTTCATTCGAACCGGGGACGTCGGTCGTTTCGACGAAGACGGCTTTCTCGTGCTGATGGACCGCAAGAAGGACATGATCATCTCGGGCGGATTCAACATTTATCCAAGCGATCTGGAACAGGTGATCGCCCGGCACCCCGAAGTCGTTGAATCCGCGGTGGTTGGCGTGCCGTCGCAACGCTGGGGTGAAACGCCCGTGGCATTCGTCACCCTCCAACCAGATTCGGCATTGAACGCCGACGAACTCACCGCCTGGGCCAACGGGCAATTGGGGAAAATGCAGCGACTTGCCGACGTCGTGATTGTCGACGCGCTACCGCGCAGCCCGATTGGCAAGGTGCTCAAACGCGAGTTGCGCGAGCGCTTTAGCGGCGCGGTCGCCTGATCGGCTGCGACTCGTCCGTTTGCAGTCGGGCGGAAAAAAAAGCGCCACGTTTGCACGTGGCGCCTTGAAAAGTTCTAGCCATTCCGAGGGCCGTGCTAGAACCTGAGAGGCGGTATTCAGCTCAGCCGTGCCAATGGAAAACGATGCGCAATTATGCGAATTGCATATCGAGAAGCACATTAAAACCCCGCAATGTTGCGGGGTTGTGGCCTATTGCCGAAATCGGGTTCCATTTTTTACCCACATGCTGACTAAGTCAAGCAAAATCTCGCCAAAATGCGCCAATCATCGAGCATCTGGCATCCATTGCAATCGTCTGAAATTTTGCGCCCTAATTTAGCGAGCGCAATGTTGATCGAACGCAAACTGCCGTATCGCGCAGCAAGTCCGCGTCGCCTTTGCGACGCCGCGCGTGAAATCTGAAATCTGAAATCCTGTTTCGGAAAATTGTCCCGCCAATGACTTCGGCACCCGAATCCCGCCATTCCGATGAAACCCCACGCGACAAAGACGGTGGCGCTGACGAAGTGACCGCGCTCGCGCGCGGTCTCGCCGTGCTGCGCTGCGTCGCAGTTGCCGACGCGCCGCTCAGCAACCGCGAACTGACCGAGCTGACCGGCATTCCCAAGCCCACGCTTTCGCGGCTCACCGGCACGCTCGTGAGCACGGGCTTTCTCGCCCGGCTGCCCGACAGCGAACGCTTCGTGCTCACGTCATCGGTGCTGGAGCTCTCCAACGGCTTTTTGCGCAACTCCGACATCCGCAGCCGCGCACGGCCTTTTCTCACGCGGCTCGCCGAGCGCACCGCGCTCTCGGTGCACCTCACCGTGCGCGACCGTCTGGACATGGTGGTGATCGACGCGATCCGCCCGCGCACCGCCGTGCTCGTCACGCGCCTCGAGGTCGGCTCGCGCATCGACATGGGCCGCACCGCCGTCGGGCGCGCGTACCTCGCTGCGCTCGATCCGCACGCGCGCGCCGAACTCACCGCCGCGCTGCAGACCTCGAGCGGCAACGACTGGGGCGTTTTCGGCAGCCGTCTCGACGCCGCGCTCGCCGAGACCACCGTCCACGGGTACGCGCTCGCGATCGGCGAATGGCACGAGGGGCTCAACGCCATTGCCACGGCGTTCGCCGGTCCCAACGACGAGATCTACGCCATCAACTGCGGCGGCGCCTCGCAGCAGTGCACGCGCGAGTGGCTTGTCGCTCACGTCGTGCCGCTGATGCGCGAATGTGTCGGACGCATCGTCGACGAAATTGGCGGCGCCCTGCGTCTGCCCCATTCAACCTGACAACGCGAGCGCCCTCGCATTACAAAAAGCACACGACGCATGTAACGCTCGTAACGTCTCGAAAGAAACTGCACTGGACTGTAACGAAGCGGGCAACGTAGCATCATGCTTTTTGGCGCCAAGGGGCTGCTGCGCCGCCCTGCGTGCGCAACGCCAGCCAGCCGCCAGTGAAGCCGCCCATGCCCGTGGTCTCAGGGCGCGGTATTTGCGCCAGAGCGGGGCCAGCCCTGACATCTTGCTTGCGTACGACGTGCGTAGCATCGCAGCGCGTCCGCTACGCCGGCGCCGTGCGCTTCGCGGCCGGCATCACATAATCCGCTCAGCCTAGAGCCTTCGAGAACCCGTTACCGACCTGACCGATGGATCAACAAGAAAAGCGCCCGGATTCCTCCCGTAAAGAAACGACGCCGCAGTCCCCCGCTCCGGTCGCCGCGAGGCGCAGCAAGGGCAAGTTCATCGCGCTGGGTGTGGTCATCGTGATCGCCGGCATCGTGCTCGCACGCTGGCAACCGTGGAACAAGGCGCTCTCGGGCGGCAACGCATCATCGGCGGCCGGCGCGCGCATGCGTCACGGCGGCCCGGGCGCCATGGCCAACCTGCCTCAACCGGTGAGCGTGGCGATCGCCCAGGCCGGCGATATGCCCATCGTCATCACCGCGCTCGGCACGGTCACGCCGCTTGCCGACATCACGGTGCGCACACAACTATCCGGCACGCTTCAGGACGTGTACTTCCAGGAAGGCCAGATGGTGAAAAAGGGCGACGTGCTCGCACAGATCGACCCGCGCCCGTACCAGATTTCGCTCGCCAACGCCGAAGGCCAGCTCGCCCGCGACCAGGCGCTGCTCGCCACGGCGCGCCTCGACCTCAAGCGCTATCAGACGCTGCTCTCGCAAGACTCGATCGCGAGCCAGCAGGTCGACACGCAGGCATCGCTCGTCAAGCAGTACGAGGGCACCGTCAAGTCCGATCAGGCCAACGTCGATACCTACAAGCTCGACCTCACCTACGCGCGGATCATCGCGCCGGTGTCGGGCCGCGTGGGCCTGCGCCAGGTCGATCCGGGCAACTACGTGACACCCAGCGACACCAACGGCATCGTCGTGCTCACGCAGCTCGAGCCGATCAGCGTGATCTTCACGACTTCGGAGGACAACCTGCCGCCCATCATGAAGCAGCTGCGCGCGGGCACGAAAATGCCGGTCACGGCCTATGACCGCAGCAACGCCACGATGCTGGAAGCCGGGTCGCTGCAGACCATCGACAACCAGATCGACACCACGACCGGCACCGTCAAGCTGCGCGCGAGCTTCACGAACCACGAGCAGGGGCTCTTCCCGAACCAGTTCGTCAACGCACGCCTGCTCGTCGATACGCTCCACGACACCGTGATCGTGCCCACTTCGGCCGTGCTCAACGGCTCGCAGGGGCAATACGTCTATGTCGCGAAGCCTGACAACACGGTGAGCGTGCGGCTCGTGAAGGTCGGGCCCGTCGACGCCGAACGCACCAGCATCGCTTCGGGCCTCGCCGTGGGCGAGCGCGTGGTGACCGACGGCTCCGACCGTCTGCGCGAAGGCGCGAAGATCACGATTCCCGCCGAGCACCCGCAGCACGCGAAAGGCGCATCCGGCGCGAAAGGCGCATCGTGGGCCGGTGCGGCCTCGGGCGCGCGTCATGGCCACCGCCACGCATCGCAGACGCAAGCCCAGTAAGCCAGCATGAATCCATCCCGCGCCTTTATCCTGCGGCCGGTCGGCACGGCGCTGCTCATGGCGGCGATCATGCTGGTCGGTCTCGTCGCGCTGCGCTTTCTGCCGCTTTCCGCCCTGCCCGAAGTCGATTACCCGACCATCCAGGTGCAGACCTTCTACCCGGGGGCGAGTCCGGACGTGATGACGTCCTCGGTCACCGCGCCGCTCGAGCGCCAGTTCGGCCAGATGCCGTCGCTCAACCAGATGTCGTCGCAAAGCTCGGCGGGCTCCTCGGTCATCACGCTGCAGTTCAGCCTCGACCTGCCGCTCGACGTGGCCGAGCAGGAAGTGCAGGCCGCCATCAACGCGGCCGGCAACCTGCTGCCCTCGGACCTGCCCGCGCCGCCGATCTACGCCAAGGTGAACCCCGCCGACGCGCCGATCCTGACGCTCGCCATCACCTCGAAAACGCTGCCGCTCACGCAGATCCAGGATCTCGCCGACACGCGCCTCGCACAGAAAATCTCGCAGGTGGCGGGCGTGGGCCTCGTGAGCCTGTCGGGCGGCCAGCGCCCCGCGGTGCGCATCCAGGCGAACCCGCGCGCGCTCGCGGCCTACGGCCTGAATCTCGACGACCTGCGCACGAGCATTTCGAACCTGAACGTGAACACGCCGAAGGGCAGCTTCGACGGCCCCACGCGCGCCTACACGATCAACGCGAACGACCAGCTGACCGACGCCGACGCGTACAAAGACGCCGTGATCGCCTACCGCAACGGCCGCCCCGTCATGCTCACGGATGTCGCGAACATCGTGCAGGGCGCGGAGAACACCAAGCTCGGCGCGTGGGCGGACGGCACGCCCGCGATCATCCTGAACGTGCAGCGCCAGCCGGGCGCGAACGTGATCCAGGTGGTGGACAGCATCAAGGCGCTCCTGCCGCAGTTGCAGGAAGCGCTGCCCTCCTCGCTCGACGTGCAGATCGTCACCGACCGCACGACCACGATCCGCGCCTCGGTACGCGACGTGCAGTTCGAGCTGCTGATGTCGGTGGTGCTCGTCGTGCTCGTGATGTACCTGTTCCTCGCGAACATCTACGCCACGATCATTCCGAGCCTTTCCGTGCCGCTCTCGCTCATCGGCACGCTCGCGGTCATGTATCTGTGCGGCTTCTCGCTCGATAACCTCTCGCTCATGGCGCTCACCATCGCGACCGGCTTCGTGGTGGACGACGCCATCGTCATGATCGAGAACATCGCGCGCTACGTCGAGGACGGTGAAACACCGCTCGAAGCCGCGCTCAAGGGCTCGAAGCAGATCGGCTTCACCATCATCTCGCTGACGGTGTCGCTGATCGCCGTGCTGATTCCGCTGCTGTTCATGGGCGACGTGGTCGGCCGCCTCTTCCACGAGTTCGCCATCACGCTCGCGGTGACGATCGTGATTTCGGCCGTGGTCTCGCTCACGCTCGTGCCGATGATGTGCGCGAAGATGCTGCGCCACACGCCGCCGCCCGAAAGCCACCGCTTCGAGGCGCGCGTGCATGCGTTCTTCGACTATGTGATCGGCCGCTACGGCGTGGCGCTCGAATGGGTGCTCGCACGCCAGCGGCTCACGATGATCGCGTTCCTCATCACGCTCGTGCTCACCGGCATTCTTTATGTGATCGTGCCCAAGGGCTTCTTCCCCGTGCAGGACACGGGCGTGATCCAGGCCATTACGCAGATGCCGCAATCGGTGTCCTATGCGTCGATGGCACAGCGCCAGCAGGCACTCGCCGCGGAGATCCTCAAGAACGAGAACGTCGAAAGCCTCACCTCGTTCATCGGCGTGGACGGCACCAATATCACGCTCAACAGCGGTCGCATGCTCATCAACCTGAAGCCGCGCGACGACCGCAGCGAAACGGCTAGCGAGATCATCCGCGACCTGCAAAAGAGCGTGGCCCACGTGCCAGGCGCGACGCTCTACATGCAGCCGGTGCAGGACCTCACGATCGACTCGACGGTGAGCCCGACGCAGTATCAGTTCATGCTCACTACGCCGAACATTCAGGACTTCACGACCTGGGTGCCGAAGCTCGTGCAACGTTTGCAGCAACTGCCCGAACTCGCCGATGTGGCGACCGACCTGCAGGACCAGGGCAGCTCCGTGTTCATCGAGATCGACCGCGCGAGCGCCGCGCGCTACGGCATCACGCCCGCGACGGTGGACAACGCGCTCTACGACGCCTACGGCCAGCGCATCATCTCGACGATCTTCACGCAGTCGAACCAGTACCGCGTGATTCTCGAAGCCGACCCGGTGCTGCAGCACTACACCGACGCGCTGAACTCGATCTACCTGCCCTCCTCGACCTCCAGCACGGGCCAGGTGCCGCTCTCGGCCATCGCGAAGTTCCACGAGCGGCCGGCGCCGCTGCTCGTCTCGCATCTCTCGCAGTTCCCGGCCACGACAGTCTCGTTCAACCTGGCGCCGGGCTCCTCGCTCGGCGCGGCGGTCAAGGCGATCCAGCAGGCGGAAAAGGACATCGGCCTGCCGGGCTCGTTCCAGACGCGCTTCCAGGGCGCGGCGCTCGCGTTCCAGGCGTCGCTGTCCAACGAGCTGTTCCTGATTCTCGCGGCCATCGTCACGATGTACATCGTGCTCGGCGTGCTCTACGAGAGCTTCGTGCATCCCATCACGATTCTCTCCACCCTGCCATCGGCCGGGATCGGCGCGCTGCTCGCGCTCATCCTGACCGGGCACGACCTCGACATCATCGGCATCATCGGCATCGTGCTGTTGATCGGCATCGTGAAGAAGAACGCCATCATGATGATCGACTTCGCGCTCGAGGCCGAGCGCCACGAAGGCAAGCCGCCGCGCGAGGCGATCTACCAGGCGTGTCTGTTGCGCTTTCGCCCGATCATGATGACGACGATGGCGGCCCTGCTCGGCGCCGTGCCGCTGATCCTCGGCTACGGCGCGGGGAGCGAGCTGCGCCGTCCGCTCGGCATCGCGATTGCAGGCGGGCTGATCGTGAGCCAGGCGCTCACCCTCTTCACGACGCCCGTGATCTATCTCGCGTTCGACCGGATCGCGCAGCGTCTGCGCCAGCGCTTCGGCGGCGGTTCGCACAGCGCGACCTCGTCATCGACGGAGAACTGACGCGATGAATCTCTCGCGCCCGTTCATCTCCCGCCCCGTCGCGACCACGCTGCTCGCCATTGGCATTGCGCTGGCCGGCCTCTTCGCGTTCACGAAGCTGCCGGTCGCGCCCCTGCCGCAGGTGGACTTTCCCACCATCTCCGTGCAGGCCACGTTGCCGGGCGCGAGCCCCGAAACCGTGGCGACCAGCGTGGCGAGCCCGCTGGAGCGGCACCTGGGCTCGATCGCCGACGTCACGGAGATGACCTCGCAAAGCTCGGTGGGCAGCACGCGCATCACGCTGCAATTCGGTCTGAACCGCGACATCGACGGCGCCGCGCGCGACGTGCAGGCGGCGATCAACGCCGCGCGCGCCGACCTGCCCACGAGCCTGCGGCAGAACCCGACCTACCACAAGGTCAACCCTGCCGACGCGCCGATCCTGATTCTCGCGCTCACCTCGCCCACGCTCACCGCGGGCCAGCTCTACGACTCGGCGGCCACGGTGCTGCAGCAATCGCTCTCGCAGGTGGACGGCGTGGGCGAAGTCGACGTGAGCGGCTCGGCGAACCCGGCCGTGCGCGTGGAGCTGGAGCCGCACGCACTCTTTCACTACGGCATCGGCCTCGAAGACGTGCGCGCGGCGCTCGCCTCGGCCAACGCGAACAGTCCGAAGGGCGATATCGAGTTCGGCCCGCAGCGCTTTCAGCTCTACACCAACGACCAGGCGAGCAAGGCGAGCCAGTACAAGGATCTCGTGATCGCCTACCGCAACGGCGCGGGCGTGAAGCTCTCGGACGTGAGCGAAGTGGTCGATTCGGTGGAAGACCTGCGCAACATCGGTCTCGCCAACGGCAAGCGCTCGGTGCTCGTGATCCTCTACCGCCAGCCAGGCGCGAACATCATCGAGACCGTGGACCGCGTGATCGAGATGCTGCCGCAGTTGAAAGCATCGCTGCCCGCCGACGTCGAAGTGATCCCGACGTCCGACCGCTCGGTCACGATCCGCTCCTCGCTCAAGGACACCGAACGCACGCTCATGATCGCCGTGGCGCTCGTCGTGATGGTGGTGTTCCTGTTCCTGCGCAACTGGCGTGCGACGCTGATTCCGAGCGTGGCCGTGCCCATCTCGATCATCGGCACTTTCGCGGCCATGTACCTGATGGGCTTCTCGCTCGACAACCTCTCGCTCATGGCGCTCACCATCGCGACGGGCTTCGTCGTGGACGACGCCATCGTCGTGCTCGAGAACATCTCGCGGCATATCGAGAACGGCGTGCCGCGCATGAAGGCGGCGCTCCTCGGCGCGCGCGAGGTGGGTTTCACGGTGCTCTCGATCAGCGTGTCGCTCGTCGCCGTGTTCCTGCCTATTCTGCTGATGGGCGGCATTGTCGGGCGCCTCTTCCGCGAATTCGCGCTCACGCTCTCGCTCGCCATTGCGGTGTCGCTGGCCGTCTCGCTCACGCTCACGCCGATGATGTGCTCGCGCCTGCTCGAAGAAGCGCACGAGAAGAAAGAAGAAGGCCGCTTCGCGCAGTGGCTCGAACGCGGCTTCCTGCGCATGCAGGGCGGCTACGAGCGCACGCTCGGCTGGGCGCTGGCGCATCCGTTCGTCATCCTGCTCACGCTCATCGCGACCATCGCGCTGAACGTCGCGCTCTACGTGATCGTGCCCAAGGGCTTCTTCCCGCAGCAGGACACGGGGCGCCTGATCGGCGGCATCCAGGCCGACCAGGCCACCTCGTTTCAGGCGATGAAGGTGAAGTTCGCCGAGATGATGCGTATCGTGCAGGCGAACCCGGCGGTCGACTCCGTCGCGGGTTTCTCAGGCGGGCGCGCGACCAATTCGGGCTTCATGTTCGTCTCGCTCAAGCCCAAGAGCGAGCGCAAGCTTTCTGCCGATGAAGTCATCGCTCAACTGCGCGGGCCGCTCTCGAACGTGGCGGGCGCGCGCACCTTCCTGCAAGCGGTGCAAGATATTCGCGTGGGCGGCCGGCAGTCGAACGCGCAGTACCAGTTCACGCTGCTCGCCGACAACACCGCCGACCTCTACAAGTGGGGGCCGAAGCTCACCGAGGCGCTGCAGGCGCGCCCCGAACTCGCCGACGTGAATTCGGACCAGCAGCAAGGCGGCCTCGAGTCGATGATCAACATCGACCGCGCAAGCGCCGCTCGGCTGAACATCACGCCCTCGCAGATCGACAACACGCTTTACGACGCGTTCGGACAGCGCCAGGTCTCGACGATCTACAACCCGCTCAACCAGTACCACGTGGTGATGGAAGTCGCGCCGCAGTACTGGCAGAGCCCGACCATGCTCAACGAGATCTGGGTGAGCACCTCGGGCGGCACGGCGAGCGGCGCGCAGAGCACCAACGCAACGGCGGGCACGGTGAGCGGCCCGACCACCGCCTCGACGGGCGGCACAGCCGCCACTACGACATCGAGCGCCGCGGCCATCGCCGCCGACTCCGCGCGCAACCTCGCGACCAACTCGCTCGCCGCGAGCGGCAAGTCGAGCGCGTCGTCGGGCGCGGCGGTGTCGACATCGAAGGAAACCATGGTGCCGCTGTCGTCGATCGCCTCGTTCGGCCCCGGCACGACACCGCTTTCGGTGAATCACCAGAGCCAGTTCGTGGCCTCGACGATCTCGTTCAACCTGCCGCCCGGCAAGTCGCTCTCCGACGCGACCGCCGCGATCTACGACACGATGGGCGAGATCGGCATGCCCGCGACGATTCACGGCAGCTTCCAGGGCACGGCGCAGGCGTTCCAGCAGTCGCTCGACAACCAGCCGCTGCTGATTCTCGCGGCGCTCGCGGCCGTGTACATCGTGCTGGGCATTCTGTACGAGAGCTACATCCACCCGCTCACGATTCTCTCCACCTTGCCCTCGGCGGGCGTGGGCGCCCTGCTCGCGCTGCTGCTCTTCAAGACGGAGTTCAGCATCATCGCGCTGATCGGCGTGATTCTGCTGATCGGTATCGTGAAGAAGAACGCCATCATGATGGTGGATTTCGCGATCGAGGCTTCCCGACAGGGATTGAGTTCGCGCGATGCGATCCATCAGGCGTGTCTCTTGCGCTTCCGGCCGATCATGATGACGACCTGCGCAGCACTGCTGGGTGCGCTGCCGCTCGCGTTCGGGCGCGGCGAAGGCGCGGAGTTGCGTGCGCCGCTCGGTATTTCGATCGTGGGTGGGCTGATCGTGAGCCAGATGCTCACGCTCTATACGACGCCGGTGGTGTACCTGTACATGGACCGGCTGCGCGTGTGGTGGGATGCGAAGCGCGGGCGCGGGGCACCGTCGGCTCAAGTGGAATAAGCAGTGGCGTTAGCGCACTGGAAGACGGCTGAAGCTGCGCTTCAGCCGTTTTTTTATGCCCGTGCGCTTCGAGGCTGGAACTGCCGCAAATGCACCGGCAAACACCGCACGATCAGATGCAGCACCAGCGGAACGATGATTCCATCATCCACGACACCGGCGAGCGGCAGGGCGATATTGAACGGGTCGAGCGCATAGAGCGCGAGCAGCGCCGTGGCGGGCACGAGCCACACCGGGCGTTCCGGCTGGCGCAGCGCGTGCCACAGCACGCGCGCATCGCCCTTCACGACATTCCAAAGCAACGCGATACGTTTCATCTGCTTCCTCCTTGCGGCTTGTGCCGCTTTTGCCGCTTTTGCCGCTTGTGCGGCTGGTCCGCTCGCCGCCTCAATGCTGCTCGTGGCCCGGTGCGTCGGAGCGTGACGTTCTGATCACGAGCCCATCCGGCGCGAAATGGGCGTTGAACATGCCGTCCCCCGCCACGCCGCCTTCGGCCCAGTGCCAACTCCACACTTCCTCATGGCTCAGCGCATATTTTGCTACCGTGGCCGGCTTGCCGAGCAGGCGCCGCACTTCGTCCTGCGTCATGCCCGGCACGACCTGAGCGATATTCTGCGCCGTTAGCGCCTGGGTCATCGCCAAAAGTTTGCCGTTCGCATCGAAGTCGAGCATCCACGTGGTCAGGCCGTTCGGTCCGCGCGGGTATTCCAGGCGCTGCGCGCCGTCGTCGTCTTCCCAGACCATTTCGGGCTTGCCCGCCTGCTGGCGTACGTCTTCGACGGTCGAGACGTCAATACGCAGGCCGCCGAACGCCATCGAATCGGGTTTGATCGCGTTGACGGCGTCGGTGACCTTTTGCTGGTCGCACGCCGCAAGCAGCGTGGCGCAAACAGCGATCAAGGCCGCGGCGATCCAGGGTTTTCGGGACATATTCATCTAACGTTGCTGCTCAAAACGACCGGGAAGTGATTGGGACAACGCGGGCTTTGCAACGTTCGCCGTCGCACCGCGCTGGGCGCCGCTGTGCATTGCGAACGCCGCTTCGCGCTCGGACTCCGTGAGCATGCGCTTGACGAGTATGGCCTCCATCGCGTCCACGGCGCGCGGCGTGCGGAAAATCTCCTCGTCGGCAATGCCGCGCGAACGCAGTTCACGGCCGAACGGGCTCAACGTCATGATGAGCGTGCTCAGGTCAAAGCGCGCCTCTATCCAGCCGAGATACCAGTGCCACTGAGTGTAGTACCACCAACTGCGCTCGTTGAACGCGCGCACGTGCGTGGGATCCTGCCACGCGCCATGCGACAGGTCGTAGGGAACGACCACGCGCATTGCGCCACCCTCACGCAGCAGTTCGAGACAGTGCGTCATGAGGCGCGTAAGCGCCGGCACGTGTTCGAGCACGTCTGTCGCCTCGATCTCGTCGAACTGCCCAGCTTCGAGGCGGGTCAAGCCGTATCTGGGGCTGAAAAAGATCTGCTTCAAGCCTGCCGGATGCGCAAGATCGCCGAGGATGTCGGGCTGCCACTTCGGATCGATGTCGATATTCAGGCGCTCTGGGTCGTAAGATTTGCCGCTGCCAAGGTTGACGCGGCGCGGCACCGGCACCGAGAGCTTCGGCAGCAGCGCCGCGAGAATCGCGGCCTGATCGCGGCGGGCGAAGATTTCGAAGCCGCGTTGCCCGGCTTCGTGCCGGCGGGCGTCGTCTCTCACCAGTGCGACACAGGTCTGCACGAGGTCATCGTAAGGAACGGCGACGACGGCTTCGCGCAGATCGTCGGCGATTTCGGTGTCCGGCTCGCACTCGCTCACCACGGCCTTGCGATTGGCGAGCAGCCAGGACGTACGGATGACTTCGTGAATCTTGTCGTCGTAATAGTGGACGTTGAGGACAAGTTTGCTGCGCGCAATCCATTGATCGCGCTCGTCGCCGTAGACGCCTTTCAAGTGCTGCACAACGAGCCCGGCTGCGCGCAGCGCATCGAGAATCTTGTACCTGCGCTCGTTGAGAAAGCCGTAGAACAACACGTCGACGTCCTGTTCCGCCGCCGCCGGAATGCAGGTGAGTTGCGGCACGTATCCGGGCGTGAGCACGTGCACATGTGCGTTGCCCGTGAGTTCGCGAATGCGCTCGACATTCGAGGGCGAATAGTCGAGCACGGGATGATGCCGCAGCATCTCGAGATAGTGCGGTATCCTGGCAGGCCAGCCGGCGCGCATCTGCTCGAGGTTGACGATGACGGTGTTGGACGGCAGCACCGTGCCGGGCGCGAGCAGATGCGCACCGAAAACGAAGTTGACGCCGTCGCCCGCGAGGAATTCGTTGTCGACGGCGTCGACCTGCGCGCCGAGTGCCGCAAAAGCGGCCAGTAACCCGCGCGCGTATTCCTGGAATGCGGCGCTGTGCGGGTAGCCCGCAGGCCGGGCCGTGACAATACGCACGCGCTCGAACAGGTGCGGCGGATGCGGGGAAAGGGGGACATTCGACATCGGGACTCGCTCCGTGGTGCGCCCGGACGGGACGCCACCACACGGCGATCACGAAGCATCCAACGACGCAAATGCCGAGTATCTGCGCGTCTCTTTAAGCGATGTTTGATCTATTTCAGCGTCTGACAGAGCTTGCGTCGCCAGTGAATCGGCGACCGGGTGCGCGACGCCCCAATGGGGCGGTTGCCACGCTCACAACTTCTGCGCAATCGCGAGCGTAAAAATGCGCGCCCAGCGCTTCGCTTCGCGCTCGCCTGGCATCGGCAGTTCCCAGAGCGGCCGCTTCGGGTCGACCACGCGCAGCGCCACGCACCAGCCGTTGGCACCGCGCACCGGTTGCGCGCCTTGCAGGTCGGCGAAGATATACGCGCCATGCGCCCCGCCCTGCGTCAGCTCGCAAAAGCGCTTGCCCGCCGCGAGACGGGCCTCCCCCCATGCGCCGCCCACGCGGTGCGTCCAGTCGCCTTCGCCGCGCACATTAGGCGCGATGTCGCGCATACGGCGCCACCACCAGGCGATGAGCGCGACGAACAGCGCCGCGGCAATCACCGCTGCGCCTACGGCAACGCCCGTGCCGAAGTGCGCCGCGATGGCGTTGAAGGACCAGTACGCGCCGTAGACGAGCGCGGCGAAGGCAAGCAGAACAACGACGATAGGCATGCGGGTATTCCAGGTGGCGGGGAGACAGGCAATGGCGAGGTGTCGGCGCGCCATTGCCTGCATGCCAGGACGAAACGCGGAGGGACGACCGGGACGGGTCGCTGCGGGGCCCGCGCGCGCGGCGAGCCCCGCTTTTTACTGCGGTTTGCGACGACTACTGCTGCGGATGCTGCGCGGCCCATTCCTTCACGGCACGCAACGTGTTCGCCACATGCTGGTCCGGCGAGAGGCTCGTGTATTCGTAAATGATCTTGCCGTCCGGCGCGATCACATACGAAACGCGATTGGCCATCGACTCGTGCATCGGCATCGACGCGTCGTACGACTTGATGATCTTCGAGTCTTCGTCGGCGGCCACCGGGAACTTGCTGCGGCACTCGCTCACCGAGAACTTCGTGAGCGTGTCGATGTTGTCGTGCGAAACACCGATCACGGTCGCGCCGTACTGCTTGTACTCATCGACCGCTTCGGCAAATTCGTGCGCTTCGATCGTGCAGCCTTTCGTGAACGCTGCGGGATAGAAGTACACCACCACCGGCCCCTTCTTCAGTTCCGAAGCGAGCGAATAGGTGTAGGTCTTGCCGCCCAGCGATGCCTGGGTCGTGAAGTCGGGCGCAGGATCGCCCGGCTTGAGTGTCGCCTGTGCTGACAGCGTAAAGAACGCAAGCCCGGCGCAGACGAGCGCCGCGGCTCCCGCCGCAAAGAACCTCGGTTTCATGTCGAATGTCCTCGAGTTGAATCGCCACGCCGGTGCACGTTTTGCCGGCGCCATTTCCCCGTCACGCAAATGAGACGCATGACGGCGCAGCGATCCCGTTATTGGATCACACATTTCCGGCGCTCGCAGCGCGCACCGGCGCAAACCTTACAACCTGTTTTCAGCCCTCGGCGTAAGCCGTGAACCACGCGCCGGCCCACAGGTTCAGTTCGCCGAGCAGCGGCGGCGTGAGCGCGGTGAACATGCCGCCCGCCTCGCGAGCGAGGCGCTGCGCGCCGTCGTGATCGCCGCGCTCGGCCGCGGTCGCGATGCGCAGCAGCGTACCGAGCTCGCCGCGATGACCGTCCACGGCATCGACGATCTCGCGCGCAAGGCCGAGACGATCGAGTGTGTGCTCGGGCGTCGAGCCCACCAGCACGTGCACGAGCGAGAAGATGCCGGTCATGAAGGCGGCATCGGCGAAATCGGGGTCCTGCGGGCTCAGGCTGCGCGCGGCAAGCTCCATGAAGTGCGAGCGCGTGCCCGCGAGTTGCACCAGCGGGTCCGAGCCCCAGGGCAGGTCGCGTCCGCTCGCGTAGAGCAGTAGTTGCGCCCAGCGCGCAATCTGGCGCGTGCCCGCCGCGAGCACCGCTTCGCGCAGCGACGAAATCGGCCGCCCAGGCGAATACGCGCTCGAATTGACGAGACGCAATAGTTGCACCACTACGCCCGGGTGGCTGCGCAGCTCGCGCTCGAGTTCGGCCGTGCCGACGTCGTTCGCCACGAGCGCGAGCAGGCGCACGAGCGCAAGGCGCGAAGCGCGCACGCGCGGCGCGCGCAGCACCTGCGGACGCGCAAAGAAGTAGCCCTGGAAAAGCTCGAAGCCGAGCGACGAGGCCAGTTCGAAGTCCTCGCCCGTCTCGACCTTCTCGGCGATCAGCGTCTTGCCGTGCGCGGCGAGGCTCGCGACCAGCTCGGGCAGCGCCGCGCGCTCGGTCTGCATCAGGTCGACCTTGACGATGTCCGCATAGGGCAAGGCGCGCAGCAGGTTCTCCGTGATCTCGCTCACGTCGTCGAAAGCGATTCGGTAGCCGGCCCGGCGCAGTTGCGCGAGACGCTCCAGAACCGCGGCGTCGAAGCGCACGTGTTCGAGCACCTCCAGTACGAAGCGGCCAGGCGGCAGCAGATGCACGATGTCGTCGAACAGCAGTTCGCGGCTGATGTTGACATAGCCGTAGTGACGACCGAGCACCGCGGGCACGCCGATCTGGCCGATCGTACGCGCCATCACCTGGGCCGTGGCGAGCGCGTCGTCGTCGACAACCGCGCGATTCTGCGCGCCGCCGCGAAACAGCAGCTCATAGGCATTGAGCGCGCCATTGCGATCGAGGATGGGCTGCCGCCCGAGATAGACAAACGGCTGTACGGCGCCCGAACCCGCTCCAGGAGCCGCCTGCGCCAGCTGGCGAGACGGCGGCACAGGCGGCGGCTCAGACGGCTGCGGCGCGGGTGCGGCGCCGGTCTGCGAACCGGTTGATGACCCGGGCGTAAGGCCCGGTTGTGAAGCTGACGGCATAGGCGGCGCGGAACCAGGGGTGCCCCTGCCCGCATCGTCTCGCGCAGCCTCGCTTGCCGGCGCGGCAAACGCTGACGATGAATCGGACATGGCGGATGACTCGTACGGATGGAATGGCCGGTAATGGCCGCCGACGCGCCGAGCCGCCCCTGCGGCCCGCAAGACGGGCGCTTTACGCGCGCCGACCCATCGCGCATGGCGAACGGCGTCTCGACCGGCGCCACTTTAACCGAATCTGGACGCCGCCGCACCGCTCTGCCGTCACCTTTATGCGTTAGGTGTTTTTTCCGTTGCCGCCGCTAAAGATTTCCCGTCCGAGGTCGATAACTTGCTCTGATGGGCGGCTTCAGCCGGACACGGAATCCGGCAAGGACGCCACAGACAAACAAAGGGTTGCCAGCGACAGACATGGAAGCGAACAGGATCTCCGCGCCCCGCCAGGGCTGGTTGCGCACGGTCGTTGACCGGCTCTACGCGCTTGCCGGCCTCAAGGGCATTGCCGGCGACCCGCCCATGCCTGGCGACGCGATCGCGACGCATGGAGCCGCAGCGGACAACGACGGCGCCGCGCCGCTCGTGCCTCCTTCGCCCCCCGGAGCCGCACCCGACTACGCAGACGCCACTTCGCTCTCGTTCGAGAACACGGCAGCCGCGGTGGACTTCCTCGTACACGTGGACGCCAAGCTGCACTTTCTCTACGTCTCCGACGCGAGTCTGCGCTTTGCGGGTTATCACCGCGAATTCCTGCTCGGCGCGACGCTCGCCGACATCGTCACGCCCGAGCATCACGCTCGCCTCGAGGCGCTCATCGCGCGCGCCGCGCACAGCGGCGCGGTGGAAAAAGACACGATTGATCTCGTCAAGGCGCTGACCTACCCGCTTCCCGTGGAGCTGCGCGTGCAGCGCGCCCAGTATGGCGAGACGACCGGCTTCGCCGTGGCGGGCTTCGACGTCTCCGGCTGGCAGGGCACCGAGGCCGCGCTCACCCACGCGCTCCATCACGATCCGCTCACCGGCCTGCCCAACCAGACCGCGCTCGCGCCCGCGTTGCAACGTGCCCAGGCCGATGCGGACCATTTCGGCGTGCCTGTGGCGCTCCTGCTGCTCGACCTCGACGACTATCAGCGCGTGAATCGCGCGCTCGGCTACGACGCCGGCGACGAACTGCTGCGCGAAACCGCCCGGCGCCTCACTCACCTCGCGCTGCAGGGCGAAATGATCGCGCGCATCGGCAGCGACGAGTTCGCCATTCTGATCACGCCGCAGCGCCACGCCGCGCCCGACGAAGTGCGCGCCGCCGCCGAGGCGCTCGGCCGGCGCCTGCTCACCTCGATCCTGCAGCCGTACTCGTTTCGCAACCAGCCCGTGCACCTTTCGGCGAGCATCGGCATTGCGTTCCATCCGGACCAGCGGCCGGATGCATCCGGCGCGAGTGACACCGATAACAGCGCCGATGCCAGCGCCGACACGACGCCGCTCATCCGCCGCGCGGACCAGGCGCTGCAGCAGGCCAAGGCCATCGGCGGCAACACGCTGACGTTGCACGTACCCGACGACGATCCCACCGACGCCATGCGCTTGAAGCTGGAGTCGGACCTCTACGACGGTGTGCGCAACGGCGAATTCTCGCTACACTTCCAGCCCATCACGAGCAGCGCGTCGCGCGGCGTGGTTGGCGTGGAGGCATTGATCCGCTGGCAACATCCATTGCACGGTCTCGTGCCGCCTTCAACATTTATTCCGCTTGCGGAATCCGTCGGCCTGATTAATTATCTCGGCAATTGGGTTTTGAAGGCTGCCTGTATGCAACTGACCCAATGGGACGAGCAAGGCATCGAGCTGCAGTACGTTGCGGTCAATGTCTCGCCCCAGCAGTTCCGCAATCCGCGTTTCAGGGAAAGTGTCGAGGAGGCGATCGAGCTCACCGGAGTCGATCCGCGCCGGCTCGTGTTCGAGATTACCGAAAGCCTGCTCATGCACGATCCGCAGCATGCGAAAACGCTGCTCGAAGAACTCACCTCGCTTGGCATTCGCTTCGCGGTGGACGACTTCGGCACGGGCTATTCGAGTCTTGCGTACCTGCAGCGCTTCCCGCTCTCGAAGCTGAAGATCGATCGAAGCTTCGTCGAGAACCTCATCACTTCGCGCAACGATCAGGCGATCGTGAACGCGGTGGTGGGGCTCGCGCGTACGCTCGATCTCGAGCTCGTGGCCGAGGGCGTGGAAACGGAGGCGCAGCGCGAGCTGCTAACGAACATGGGTTGCGAGCATATCCAGGGATGGCTCGTCTGCAAGGCGCTGCCTTCAGAAGAATTGCAGCAGCGCTTCGTTTCGGGTGCGTTGCACGTGCACGAGGTGCAATGATGCGGGCATCGCAAACAGCAGGGCTTTCGCGAAATTGACATGGTTCAGATGGTAAAGGCCGTCCTGCTAGACCGCTTGTGGGCCCGCATGAATGAACGCGGGGACTTCCCCTTGCTGTCGCAATCGCTGCGCACCACGGTCGCGGCGATGACGAACGACGACTACGATTTCAGCGCGCTCGTGAAGGTCGTGCTCTCGGATTTCGCGCTCACGCAGAAAGTGCTGCGGCTCGCGAATTCGGCCATGTACATGGCGTTCGGCGGCAACATCACGACCGTCACACGCGCGCTGATGGTCCTCGGCATGGACGCCGTCGGCCATCTCGTCGTCGGCCTGAAGATCGTCGATCACTTTCACCACAGCGCGCCGCGCCGCATCGACGCCAAGCTCGAACTGAACCGCACCATGCTCTCCGGCTGCGTCGCGCGCAAGCTCACCGAGCACGGCGACCTGCGCGCGGGCGAAGAGGCTGTGGTCTGCACGCTCATGCGCCAGGTCGGCAAGCTGCTCGTGGTGTTCTATCTCGAACCCGAGTGGGACCAGATTCGCCGCGAACTCGAAGAAGGCTCGAGCGATGACGAAGCGTGCCTCGACGTACTCGGCGTGACCTTCGAAGAACTCGGCCTCGAGGCCGCCACGCGCTGGCGCCTGCCCGACACGATCCGCGCCGGCATGCGCAAGTTCGACCCGGCCGACAAGGAGCCGCGCGACGTGCAATGGCTGCGCGCCATCACCAACTATTCGACCGAAGTCGCACGCGTGCTGACCACGCCGGGCCTCTCGGATGAAATGCGCGAGACGCACATTGCCGAGCTTGCGCAGCACTACGGCCGCGCGCTGTCGACCGACGCGGACGTGCTCGTGCAGATGAGCCTCGCGCTCGCGCGCGAGGAAGCCGAAGACGGTGTCATGCGCGAAATCGTCGAATTGCGCGCCAACGCCGACGCCATCGCGCGCGAGGCGCTCGATCCCGAGGCGCGCATCGCGGCCGGTGTCGAGGACCTGCGCGCGCTGCCAGCCGATAGCGCGCTCAGCACGGCCCTCACGCTCGCGACCGAAACCGTGCTCGCGGGCCTGGGTTTCGCACGCAGTGTGGTGTTCGTACGGCAAGGCGCGAACATGTTCGAGGCGCAGCACGGCTTTGGCCCGCACATGGGCCAGGTGCTGCCCAAGCTCTCGTTTTCCGCCGCGTTCCAGCCCGACGTGTTTCACCTCGCCATCGCCAACAAGGTGGGCATCTTCATCGAGAATGCGCGCGACGCGAAGATTCTCGCGCGCCTGCCCAGCTGGTATCGCTCGAGCTTCGACGACACGCGCGCATTCGTCCTGCTGCCCGTGGGCACGCCTGGCGTCGAGCCCGTTGCGCTGATGTACGGCGACTGGCTCATGAGCCAGGAGCCGCGCCGCATATCACAGAAAGAGATGAGCGCGTTGAACGATCTCGCGCAGCAACTCGCGCGCTTCTTCACGCACGCTCCGCAGACCGTCTAAGTTTCGACCTGGCGCGGCGCCGCATCCTTGCGCGGCACCGCCCTCCCCATCCTTCAGTCCTCGATCCGTTCCAGCCCCTCGTCTTCCGCGTCGCGGCCGGACGTGCCCGCCCATTCCGCAGCCGTGAGCGAGATGGCCGCGACCGTCGCGGCGTCGAGCGGTGCGAGTTCCGCGCACAGCGCGTCCACACGGGTCCAGTCTGCGCGCTCCAGCGCCTCGGAAAGTTCGAGTAGCCGCCCGAGCGCGCCCTCGCGCTTCACGATCGCCGTGCGGATCGGCTTGGCCAGCGTGAGCACTTCGAGCGTGCTTTCGAGCGGACCACCAAACACCGCCTCGACAAACGAGAACACGCCCACGAGAAACGCCGCGTCTTCCTCTTCGAGGTGCGCGTGGGCGAGCTGCGTCACGGCGATTTCCATGAAGCGTGCGCGCGTCGCCACGAGTTGCAGCAGCGGGTCGTCTTCGGCGGCGATCTTGCGGCCGTCCGCGTAGAGCAGCAATTGCGTCCAGCGCGCGATGGCGTTCGTGCCGGTCGCGTTGATCGCATCGCGCAGCGTCGTCACCTTGCGGCCGATGTTCATGCCGCCCGAGTTGGCAAGCCGCATCAGATGCATCACCAGCACGGGGTTGAGTTTCAGCTCCGCTTCGAGCTGCGCGACGGTGGGCTCGGCCGCAAGCAGATGCAGCAGGGTCAGCAGCGCCTGGCGCGGCGCGCTGGAGCGGCGCGCGCCGCCATGCGGTTTCGCGAAGAAGTAGCCCTGGAAACGGTCGAAACCGAGGTCGTACGCGCGCTGATAGTCTTCCTGGGTCTCGACGCCCATGGCCACGAGTAGCTTGCCCGCCGACTTCATCACGCTCGCGAACTTCGGCAGCACCGTGGGCGCGATCTCGCGAATATCGATCTTGATGGCGTCCACATAGGGCAGCAGTTTCGCGAGCGACTCATCGGCCTTCGACACCTGGTCGAGCGCGAAGCGGTACCGGCGACGGTGCAACTCGACGAGCCGCGCGATCAGATCCGGGTCTGCGCCGATGTTCACGGGCAACTCGAGCATGACGCGCTCGGGGCTCACTCGCAGCAGGCCGTCGTGAAAAAGCACGTCGCGCGTCATGTCGAGCCACGCAGGATGGCCCGCGAGCGAGGCGCGCAGCGCCGGCGCGGCGAATGCCTTGAAGAGCGCCGTGCTCGTGGCGAAAGGCTTGGGCGTCAGGCCCGAGGCATGGTCTTTGGCGGCCGCTTCGGCCTCTTGCTCGATTTCGGCGCTTTCGCGCCCGTCCACGAGGCGTGGCAGTGTTTCGAATGCGCTTAGAAGGCCGTCCCGGTCGAGCATCGGCTGGCGCGCAAAATACACTTCGATGGGCGGCCCGGCGTCTTCCGGCGACTGTGTGCTGCCCGCGACGCCTGACATCTGCGGCCGGTCTGCGGCGTTCAAGCTCATGGTGTCCCCCGCGCGGCACCGCGCGCATGGCGGCACCCTGGTCTTGTTTCTTGGCATGCCGCAACCGCTTGCGCATCACACACATTGCGCACCGGACGCGGCACTTTCTTATCGCGATTTTATCCTGGCAAGTAAGGCGCGGAAATGAAGTTCTTCTCGATCAGAGGGATTTATTTGCGGCTTTTTCAGTGCCATACCTGTTGCCTGCGCATTCCTGTCCCTTCGACACACGAATAATTTGCTATGCAATCCGAAGCAAATGCGCAAAAAAAACGACCGGCGGGATTTCGTCCAGCCGGTCGGTCTATCGATACCGGCCGATTACTTGAGCACGACCTTCACGTCAAAGTACTTCGCTGCGATGCGGTCCATCGTGCCGTCCGCCTTCAGGTCCTTGAGCGCGCCGTTCAGCGCGGCCTTGAGCGCCGCGTCGTTCTTGCGCACGCCGTAGCCCACGCCCTCGCCGAGCAGTTTGGCGTCCACGACCTGCGGGCCCGCGAACGCGAAGCCCGCGCCCTGCGGCTTGTTCAGGAAGCCCTTGGAGGCGGCTTCGGCGTCCAGAAACGAGGCGTCGAGGCGGCCCGAAACGAGGTCCGCGTAGACCTGGTCCTGCGTCGCGTACGGCACGACGTCCACGCCCGCGGGCGCCCACTTCGCCTTCGCGTAGGTTTCCTGGATCGTGCCCTGGAGCACGCCCACATGCTTGCCCTTGAGCGACTCGGGCGTGGGCTGCAGCGTGCTGCCCTTCTTCGCGATCATCTGGTTCGGAATCGCGTAGATCGGGTCGGTGAAGTCGATGGCGAGGCGGCGCTGGTCCGTGATCGACATGTCGGAATTGATCGCGGCGAACTTGCGCGCCTGCAACGCCGGAATCAGGCCGTCGAACGAGTTTTCCACCCACACGCACTTTGCCTTGAGCTTCGCGCAGACGGCGTTGCCCACGTCGATATCGAAGCCCTGCAGCTCACCTGCGGGCGACTTCGATTCGAACGGCGCGTACGACGCCTCCACGCCAAAGCGGATTTCCTTGATATCGGCGGCCCGTGCGGCCCCTGCCGCCCCAGCCGTCATGGCAGCCGCGCAGAATGCGAGCGATGCCAGCTTGTTCCAGTTCGTCTTCATCAGTGTCTCTTTCCAGTCAGATTGGGTGCGCCGGCGCGGCCCGTTCAGGCCGCTTCGTGGTTCGATTTGCCGCTAAAAAGCGGCTTCCCGGCGCCGGCACAGGATCGCTGCGCCAATCTCACGGCTCAATCGCGCGCACCGCGTGTGGTGCGGCGCAGCAACCGCGAGGGCGCGATTGTACCGCGATGGCGCCTGCGCCCCGCCGCGCGGGCAGCGCGGGGCACCAAGCCGACGCGGTGCGTTCGAACATGCAAACGGGTGTCGTGGATGCGAAAGCGCACGAAAGCGTGCGCTTTCGCCAGGCGTTCAGGCGAGCGCGGCGAGCGTCTCCCGGGTGGTATCGACGACGAGCAGGCCCGCCCGCAAGCCCGGCTTCACGCCCGGATTCGGAAACACGATGCGCTCCTCGTCGTGCTGCACCACGTAGCGGTATGCACCATCTTCCGCCAGCACCTCGCCGCGCTGAAACGGGGTGAAGTTGGGCACGTCGGCGGCCACGTTGAGCTTGAGCGCGTCGCTCTGCTTCGTGATCTGGCCGATCACCGTGAAGATGCGCGGCATCTGCGCGCCTTTTGGCAAAGACACTTCGCCCGCCACGAGGCGGCGCACGGCAGCGTCGGCACCGGCGAAGCGAGCCAGGTCGTTCTGGCCGAACGGACGCACCTTGCCGAGTTCGAGCGTGCAGGCAAGCGCCCCGCACGTTTGCGCCGTAAACGACGACAAGGTCGCGCCCTGCTCGGTGTGAATCAGCACGGCCGCGATGCGCGCGTCGGCGAGCCATTCGAGCATCGCGCGCGCGGGCGGCTCGCCCGTGTGCGGCAGCAGCGCGAACTGCTCGAACGCCGAGGCGCGGATCGCCGTATGCATGTCGAGATGCCAGCGCGTGAATGGCGCATCGGCGGCACTCGCGGCCTTCGCGAAGAAGCGCTGCGCGGCCGCTTCGAGCGCCACGGCGCGCGGCGCCTCGCGGCTTGCCGGCACACGTGCATGGCGGCCGCCGAACAGCCGGTTGAGATCGTCGTCGAGATAGCGCTCGCCGGCGCGCATTGCGCCTGCGTTGCCGAGCACCGCGAGCACGCGGCAGGCTAGCGCTACGCGGCCCGCCGCAATGTCGGCCACGAGCTGCGAGAGCATCTCGATCGGCGCGGTCTCGTCGCCGTGCACGCCTGCCGAAAGGAGCACGCTGCGCGTCGTATCGTCAACGCGTGCCGGTTCCAGCTCCAGCACGCCCTCGTCGAGCCATTGCCAGCGCACGCCGCCCGCGCATTCGCCGCGCGCCGCATCGGGCGTGGCTGGGCGCGTACCGGCTAACGTGTACGCAAGAAAATCGGCGAGCGGGTTGTCAGCGCTGGAAGTCATAGAGCGATCCGAGGCCGAGAATCTGCGTGAGTTCGTCGAGCGCCGTGCGCGACTCGACGAGCAGCGCCGGATCGCTCAGATCCTGCGGCGCGAGCCGGTCGCGATAGTGCCGCTCGATCCAGCCGTCGAGGCGCGTGAAAAGCGCGTCGTTCATCCAGACGCCCGGCGCCGTCGCCGCGCGCTCTTCCTCGCTGAGCACGACGCGCAGACGCAGGCACGCCGGGCCGCCGCCGTTCTTCATGCTTTCGCGCAAGTCGAACACGAGCACTTCGTCCACCGGCCCGCTGCTCGCGACCAGCTCATCGAGGTAGATCGCCACGTGCGGATTCTCGCGGCACTCCTGCGGCACGACGAGAATCTGTGTGCCGTCCGCCCGGCTCAGCAACTGGCTGTTGAAGAGATACGACGACACCGCATCGGCGACGCTCACGCGCGCCTCGGGGACTTCGATCACGTGGAACGGCGCGTCGTGCGCCGCGAGCTTCGCGCGCAGTTCGTCATACACCGCTTGCTGATCGACGAACGCGCGCTCGTGGCAGAACAGCGTGCTGCGGTTGCCCACGGCGATCACGTCGTTGTGGAACACGCCCGCGTCGATCACATCGGGGTTCTGCTGCGCGAACACGGTGCCGGCGTCGGTCAGGCCGTGGCGCTGCGCAATGGCGCGGCTCGCCTCGAACGTCTGTCGCGCCGGGAAGCGCTTGGGCTCCGGCCCGCGCCGGTATTCGCTGCGCCCGTACACGAAGAACTCCACGCCGCGCTCGCCGTACTGCGCGCTAAAACGCGTATGATTGGCCGCCCCTTCGTCGCCGAGCGCGGGCGTGCCAGGCAGCGCCTCATGCACGACGAAGTGCGACGAGTCCGCGAATACCGTGGCGAGCGTTCGGCGCGTCGCCTCGTGCTCGATCGCGCGATGCAGTTTGCTGCACAGGTTCGCGGGCGTGAAATGCACGCGCCGGTTGGGCGTATCCGCCGAAGGGCTCACCGTGGCCGCATTGGCGGTCCACATGGCCGATGCGGAGCTTGCCGCCGCGAGGAGTTCGGGCGCGTCCTTCGCAGCGCGTGCAATCGCTTCGGCATCCTTACCGCCGAAGCCCAGTTCGCGCAGCAAGCGAATGGAGGGCCGCTCCTGCGGCGGCAGCACGCCTTGTGCGAAGCCCAGGTCGGCGAGCCGTTTCATCTTGCGCAAGCCCTGCTGCGCCGCGGCGCGCGGGTTCGCCACGGACTTCTCGTTGCTCTGCGAGGCGACGTTGCCGAACGACAGCCCGGCGTAGTTGTGCGTGGGGCCGACGAGTCCGTCGAAGTTGGCTTCAAGGGTTTGCATCGTCGTTCCTTAGAAGTAAAGACCCGGCGATACGCTCGCGGGCATCTGCAATTGCGTGCTTTCTACCGAGGCCATCGGGTAGGCGCAGTAGTCGGCGGCGTAGTACGCGCTCGGCCGGTGGTTGCCCGAGCGGCCCGCGCCGCCGAACGGCGCGCCGCTCGACGCCCCGTTGGTCGGCCGGTTCCAGTTCACGACGCCCGCGCGGATTTCGCGCGTGAAACGCTGCCATAGCGCTTCGTCGTCGGCGAGCAGGCCCGCCGAGAGCCCGTACGCCGTGTTGTTGGCCTGCGCGATCGCGTCGTCGAAACCCGCGTAGCGGATAATCTGCGCGAGCGGCCCGAAGTGCTCCTCGTCGGGCAAGTCCGCCACGCCGGTCACGTCGAGAATTCCGGGAGTCACGAAGCCGAGCGCCGGATCACGTTGCGCCATCGGCAGCAAGGCGCGTGCGCCGCGCTCGAGCAACTGCGCCTGCGCGCTCATCAGCTTGCCCGCCGCGCGCGCCGAAATCACGGCGCCCATGAAGGGCTGCGGCTCGGCGTCGTACTCGCCCACGGTAATGCGCGAACTCACTTCGACGAAGCGCGCAAGGAAGCGCTCGCCGAATGCGTCCGCCGGCACGAGAATGCGGCGCGCGCAGGTGCAGCGCTGCCCCGCCGAAAGAAACGCCGACTGGATCGTGTGATGTACGGCTGCGTCGATATCCTCGACCGGTGCGACGACGAGCGGATTATTGCCGCCCATCTCCAGCGCGAGCACGATCTCGGGCCGGCCGCCGAACTGGCGATGCAGCAGCGTGCCGGTGTCCGAACTGCCCGTGAAGAAAAGCCCGTCGATCTGCTTGTGATTCGCAAGCGCAATGCCTGTGTCGCGCTCGCCCTGCACGAGGTTGAGCACGCCCGCGGGCAAGCCGGCTTCGCGCCAGAGCTCGACCGTTGCGCGCGCAACTTCTGGCGCGAGTTCCGAAGGCTTGAACACGACAGCGTTGCCCGCGATGAGCGCCGGCACGATATGGCCATTGGGCAAGTGGCCCGGGAAGTTGTACGGACCGAACACGGCAACGACGCCATGCGGGCGATGACGCAGCACCGCCACGCCGTCGGCCATCTGCGCGCGCTTCTCGCCGGTGCGCTCGCTGTAAGCGGTGATCGAAATGGCAACCTTCGCGGCCATCGACGCGGCTTCGGTGCGCGCTTCCCAGAGCGGCTTGCCGGTTTCGCGGCCAATGGCCTGTGCAAGCGTTTCCTTCTTCTCGGTGACGAGCGCGGCGAAACGCTTCACGATCTCGCAGCGCGCTTCGAGCGGCGTTTGCGACCACGCGGCAAACGCGCGGCGCGCGGCGCTCACGGCGCGATCGACATCTTTCTCGCTCGCGGCGTTGCCGCTCCACACGGTCTCGCCGGTCCCGGGGTTGCGCGAAACGAACGCGGGGCCCGAGGCCGCGCACCATTGTCCATCGATGTAAAGCTCGTTCATGGTCATCCTTGTGTCGACCAGAGTTGGCGCTTTAGCGCTTACTCTGGTCCCATGCAGGTTTATGGCTTGTGCTTTGCTGCGGGGCCGAGCACGCGCACCGGTTCACCCGCCGCGACGTTCAGTGCCGCCGCCTCCCTGGCACTTAGCGTGAACACGCCGTCGTGCACGACGCCCGGCGCGAAACCCACGCGGAAATCGCCAAGCGACGTATTCGACACGAGCGAGCGCACGCCCTCTTGCGCATGCGCCTCGCCGATTTCAACCGGCACCACCAGGCTGTCGCGCACCGTGCGCAGGTCGCTGATATGGCATTCGAGTACCGGGCCCGCGTCGAAGATATCGACGTGATTCTCGTAGCGCAGCCCCTCGGCTTCGAGCATGCGCCGCGCGGGAATCGTGTCGGCATGCGTGAGGCCGACGCATGCCTGCGCTTCGTCGGGCAGGAGTTCGACGTACACCGGGTAACGCGGCATCAACTCCGCGAGGAACGACTTGCGCCCATGCGAGCTCAGGTAGTCGGCAGCGTTGAAATCGATCTGGTAGAAGTGCGAACCGACCGCGCGCCAGAACGGTGACGTGCCTTGCGCGTCGAAATGGCCGCGCAATTCCGCGCACAGGCGCTCGGGAAAACGCTCGCGAAACTGCGCGATGAACATGAAGCGCGAGCGCGAAAGCAGCCCACCCACTCCGCCCGTGCGATAACGCGGCGAGAGAAAGAGCGAACACACCTCGGCATAACCCGTGAGATCGTGCGAGATATTGAGCGCGCGCATGCGCGTCCAGATGCCGAGTTCCTGGCTCGCGTGCACCACCGTGCTCACGCGGTAGTTGTAGAACGGCTGCTCCAGTCCCACGGCCGTTTCGATGCCGCACACGCCCGCCACGTCGCCCGTTGACGTGTCTTCCATCACGAAGAAGTAGCCGGCTTCGCGCAACTCGGCCTCACCTGCCAGCGTGCGCCGTGCGCGCTCGATGCGCGCCTTGAGCGCCTCGCGGTCGGGCTTGAAGGTGGTGAGGCCGGGGCCCGTTTCCTGGGCGAGCGCGACGAGCGCGTCCACGTCGCCCGTTTGCACGACGCGTACCACGATCATTGTGCGTCTCCCATGTAGGCATCCTCTGTTTGCGGGGTGGCGCGATAAAGCGGTGCACAGCGCACCGGTTCGCCGTCCTGCACGCCGAGTGCGGCGCGCGCGGCGGCGTCGAGCGGCGCGAAGTGACCTCCCGCCGTGCGTGCGCCCTTCTCGCTTTCAGGCAACGTCGCGAGCACGCAACGGAACTCGCCCGCGCGTTGGCTCGCAACCAGATACGCCGCGCCTTCCAGATTCGTTGCGAGCGCAACTTCGCGCACCGTGCGCGCCTCGCTTCCGGCGACCGAGGACGTGCGATCCACCTGCGCGGTGAGCACCGGGCCCGCGTCGAAGATATCGACGTAGCCGTCCGGCTCGAAGCCCTCTTCCAGATGGATTTCGTAAGCGAGCAAGGCGCTCGGATCGGGCTCGCCGAGCACGCGCTGAGCCGGCTCCGGCAGCAGCGGCACATAGATCGGGTAAGCCGGCATCACTTCGGCGATGAAGGTGCGGCTGCGGCCGCCCGAGGCCAATTCGATGTCCTTGAAATCGCGCCCGAAGAACTTGCGCCCCACGGCTTCCCAGAACGGCGACGCGCCCTTGTCGTCGGTCACGCCAAGCAGCAGCGTGAAGACTTCGGGCGTGAAGCGCCGACGGTTCATCGCGACGTACATCATGCGCGCGCGCGACATGAGATGCGCGGCCGCGTCGCCGCGCAGCGAAGGCTCGATGTAAAAGCCCGCGAGACGGCTCTTGCCCGTAAGTTCGTGCGACATCGTCAGCGCGTGAATCTTGCGGTTCACGTGCAGCTCACGCGACGCATGAATGAGCGCGTCGTTGCGAAACGCGTAGAACGGCTCGGCGTAGCCGGCCGCCGCCACGATGCTCGAAGTGCCGACGAGCCGGCCCGTGGCGGAATCTTC
The DNA here is from genome assembly GCF_904848665.1 of Paraburkholderia hiiakae. Taxonomy (GTDB): domain Bacteria; phylum Pseudomonadota; class Gammaproteobacteria; order Burkholderiales; family Burkholderiaceae; genus Paraburkholderia; species Paraburkholderia hiiakae. Next base: position 12,159 of record NZ_CAJHCQ010000007.1, on the reverse strand, counting down.
GAGCACGAATAGATAGAACTCCTCACCGGGGAAGTCCACGTCCGCGCGAAACGAATCTTCTGAAAGCGCGATGCGCGCTTCGAGCGCCGCGCGGTCGTGCGGCAGCGAATGCAGCACCGGTTGCGCGGTGCGCGCCATCTGGGCGATCGCGTCGAGATCGGAAAGCCTGGCGGGGCGAACGAATAGCATCGTCGGTCCTATGTACGGTTGCGCGCGCTGCGATCAGCGCGTGCCGGTGACGCCAATGACGTCATTGCAGGCCTGCTCGAAGCGCGCAAAGCCTTCGTCGAGGTCCGCTTCCGGGATGATGAGCGACGGCGCGAAGCGCAGCACGTCCGGCCCCGCAATCAGCATCATCACACCGCGATTCGCGGCCGCCGCGTTGAAGTCCTTGGCGCGACCGGCAAAGCGCGCGTTCAGTTCGGCGCCGATCAACAGACCCTTGCCGCGCACCTCCTTGAACATGTCGAAGCGCTCGTTGATCTTCGCGAGCTTGCCGCGAATCGCTTCGCCGCGCGCACGCACGCCTGCCAGCAGCGCCGGATCGCTCACCAGTTCGACCACCTTGCCCGCAATCGCGGCGCCCAGCGGATTGCCGCCATAGGTCGTGCCATGCACGCCGACCTTGAAGTGCGCGGCAATCGCCTCGGTCGTGAGCATCGCGCCGATCGGGAAGCCGTTGCCGAGCGCCTTGGCCGTCGTGAGGATGTCGGGCGTGACGCCCGTATCTTCGTAGGCGTAGAAGTGGCCCGTGCGGCCCACGCCGCTTTGCACCTCGTCGAAAATCAGCAGCGCGCCGTGCGCGTCGCACGCTTCGCGCAGCGCGTGCAGGAATGCAGGATCGGCGGGGATCACGCCGCCCTCGCCCTGCACCGGCTCGACGATTACGGCGCAGGTCTGCGCGCCGATCGCGCGCTTCGCCGCTTCGATGTCGTTGTACGGCAGATGCGTGATTCCGCCCGGCACGGGGCCAAAGCCTTCCGAATACTTGGGCTGGCCGCCCACGCTCACGGTGAAGAACGTGCGCCCATGGAACGACTGCGTGAACGAGACGATCTCGAACTTGTCGGCGCCGTGCCGCTCGAAGGCCACGCGGCGCGCGAGCTTGAGCGCCGCCTCATTGGCTTCCGCGCCCGAGTTCGCGAAGAACGCGCGGTCGGCGAACGTGAGGGCTTCGAGCTGACGCGCGAGGCGCAGCACCGGCTCGTTGGTGTAGCCATTGCCGATGTGCCAGAGCTTGCTGCCCTGCTCCTGCAGCACGCGCAGCAGCTCCGGGTGCGCGTGGCCGAGCGAGGTCACGGCGATGCCGCACGCGAAGTCGATGTAATCGCGGCCCTCGGTGTCCCACACGCGCGAGCCAACACCGCGATCCGGCACGAACGGTGCGGGCGAGAAACACGGCACCATCACTTCATCGAAGGTCTTGCGGCTCACAGTCTGGTCGTTCATGGTGATTCCTCTATTACGCAGTGCGTGTCGAATTCGGGGTCGATGTGCGTTGGGGCCGTGCCCTTTCGCTCGGGTGGCTTTGCCTGGGACGGGACTCAGTGCTCAAGCATCGAGTCCCGTCGACACCTGTGCAGTGTAGGCAAGCTGCGCGCAAACGTCTTGCGCAGGCGCGACGCGTTTTTTCGTACGGAACCTCGTACGGAACCTGCGAGGCCCGTGCGCTTGCGGCGCCGCGGCTACGTTTTACTGAACTTCCGGCGGCTCGACGAGCGCGCCCGCGCGCGGCTCGGCGGCGGCTCCGCCGTGCTGGCGCTCGATCCAGTTGCGGCGGTCCTCGCGCGGCGTGACGCCGAAGCGCTCACGGTAAGCATTCGAAAAATGCGCCGCCGAAGAAAAACCGCACGCGAGACTGATCTGCACTACCGACTTGCTGGTGCGCTGCAACTGCGAGCGCGCCTTGGCAAGACGCAGGCCCAGGTAGTACTTGGAAGGCATCGCGCCAAGGTACTGGCGAAAGAGCCGCTCGAGCTGGCGCCGCGAGACGCCCACGAGATTCGCGATGTCGTCGGTCGTGAGCGGGTCCTCGATATTCGCTTCCATCAGCTTGAGCGCGTCGTTCAGGCGCGGGTGCCGCTCGCCCGGCGCGGTCACGAACGGAATGCGCTGGCGCTCATCGCCGCTGCGCAGCGTGCTTGCGCCCAGCGCGTCGGCAATGCGCTCGGCAAGTTCCGGGCCGTGGTCGCGGCCGATCATCGCGAACATGAAGTCGAGCGTGGCCTGGCCACCCGCGCAGGTCGCGCGGTCGCGGTCGATTTCGTAGATGTGCTGCGTGACGATGGTGCGCTCGAACTGCTCGGCGAACTGCTGGAACGTCTCCCAGTTCGCGGCCACGCGGTATCCCTGCAACTGCCCTGCCATCGCGAGCCACCAGATGCCGTGATGAATGCCCGTGACGAGCGGCGTGCGCTGCCCCACGCGCGCCAGGCTCGCGAGAAACAGGCGATAGTCGGCGAACTGCTGGTAGCGCTCGGTCACGACGATGAGCCAGTCGCACGACACGGCGTCGCCGAACGCACAGTCGGCGGGCCATTGCGCGCCACCCGCAAGGGGCACGGGGCGGCCGTTCCACGAGCACGTCTGCCAGCGGTACAGCGCGCGGCCGTCGATCTCGTTGGCGAGATTGAGCGCATCGACGATCGGGCCCACACCCGACATCGAAACGGGCGGCAGCGCGACGATCGCGACCTGGGTGGTGCGGCCGGCGCGCGCGAGCGGCGCCTGGCCGCCGGGCGCGGCGGCAGGAACGCTAGTGGAAGGGAGAACGGGGGAACGGACCATCGGCGAGACGCGGCGTGAAATCGAACGCGCCGCTTACTTGAGGCTGCCCGAGAGGAACTGGCGCAGACGATCGCTCTTCGGCGCGCCGAGCACATCCGCGGGCGAGCCCTCTTCCTCCGTGCGCCCCTGGTGCAGGAACATCACATGATTCGAGACGTTGCGCGCAAAGCCCATTTCGTGCGTCACGACGATCATCGTGCGGCCTTCTTCGGCAAGCTTTTGCATCACCTTGAGCACTTCGCCCACGAGTTCGGGGTCGAGCGCCGAAGTCGGCTCGTCGAACAGCATCACGTCGGGATGCATGGCAAGCGCGCGCGCAATCGCCACGCGCTGCTGCTGGCCACCCGAAAGATGCGCGGGATATTGCTTCTCCACGCGAGGCGCGAGGCCCACTTTCTCCAGATACTGCCGCGCGCGGTCCTCGGCTTCCTTGCGCGGCACGCCCAGCACGTGCAAGGGCGCTTCCATCACGTTCTCCAGCACGTTCATGTGCGACCAGAGATTGAAGTGCTGGAACACCATCGCAAGCTTGGTGCGGATGCGCTGCAGTTGCTTGTGGTCCGCCACCTCGAGGTCGCCGTTGCGGCCCGCCTTCGTGCGCACGGTCTCGCCGTCCACGACGATCTCGCCCGCGTTCGGCTTCTCGAGGAAATTGATGCAGCGCAGGAACGTGCTCTTGCCCGAGCCGCTCGCGCCGATGATGCTGATCACGTCGCCCTTCTTCGCGTCGAGCGAGACGCCTTTGAGCACCTCGTTGTCGCCGTAGCGCTTGTGGATCTCGCGCGCGACGAGCTTGCTATCTGAGGATTGCGTCTGAGCCAAGATGGTCTCCAGTTTCCGAGGTTCCGGTGAATCAGCGGGTGCGCACGGCGAGATGGCCGAGCCAGCGTTTTTCGGCGCGGCGAAACGCGGCCACCAGCACGAACGATACCGCACAGTAGATCAGCGCCGCGAGGCCGAACGACTCGAACGAGCGGTAAGTGGCCGAGTTGGCGTCGCGCGCGACCTTGAGGATGTCGGGCACCGTGGCGGTGAAGGCCACCGTGGTCGCGTGCAGCATCAGGATCACTTCGTTACTGTACAGCGGCAGTGCGCGGCGCAGCGCCGAGGGCAGGACCACGCGCCAGTACATCGTGAACGGGCTCATGCCGTAGGCGCGCGCCGCCTCCACTTCGCCGTGCGACGTGGCGCGAATTGCGCCCGCGAAAATCTCAGTCGTGTACGCGCAGGTGTTCAGTGCAAACGCGAGGACCGCGCAGTTGAGGCCGCTGCGAAAGAACGCGTCGAGGAGCGGCTCCGCGCGGATGAACGCGAGACTGTACACGCCCGTGTAGATGAGCAGCAACTGCACATAAAGCGGCGTGCCGCGAAATACGTAGGTGTAGAAGCGCACCGGCAGCGAAAGCCAGCGGCGGCTCGACACGCGCGCCACGGCGAGCGGCACCGCGCACACGAAGCCGAAAGCCACCGAGATCACGAGCAGCCACAGCGTCATCGCGAGGCCCGACACATGTTCGCCGTCCCAGTAGAGGAACGCGCGGCCGAATTGCTGAATGATTTCGTTCATGGCAGCCGTTTCCTCAGAGTTGCGCGTGACGCACGCCCACCGAATAGCGGCGTTCGAGCCAGATGAGCGCGAAGTTCGAGAGCGTGGTGATCGCGAGATAGATAAGCGCCGCGATCACGAGGAAGAAGAACAGGTTGAAGGTGCTTCGGCCCGCGTCCTGGGCGGCCTTCACGACATCGGCGAGACCGATGATCGAAACGAGCGCTGTCGCTTTCACGAGCACCTGCCAGTTGTTGCCGATGCCGGGCAGCGCGAAACGCATCATCTGCGGAAAGAGGATGCGGGCGAACACGCGCACGCCGCTCATGCCGTAGGCGTGCCCCGCTTCGAGCTGGCCGCGCGGCACCGCGAGAAACGCGCCGCGAAAGGTCTCGGTGAAGTACGCGCCGTAGATGAAGCCGAGCGTGACGACACCGGCCACGAACGGATCGATATCGATCTGCGCCATGCCGAGCGCGTCGGTGGCCTCGTTCACGCCGATCTGGATGCTGTAGAAGAGCAGCAGCATCAGAACGAGGTCGGGCACCGAGCGGATCAGCGTCGTGTAGGCGGTCGCCACGGCCGCGAGCGGCCGGTTGAACGAAAGCTTGGCCGCCGCGCCGGCCAGGCCGAGCAGGACCGCCACGCCGAGCGAGAGGAGCGAAAGTTCGATGGTCTGGATCGTGCCGGCGAGCAGCACCGGGCCAAAGCCGTAAAGGATCACGCGCGTCTCCGGATCAATTCGTTTTGTCGTTTCGGGCGGCCTCGCGCGGCATAGGAGCGCCGCGCAAACCGATGAACTGGCGCGGATCGTCTCAGTGCAAAATGGATTGCTCAAACTAGCGCGGCGCGGATATTGCAGTGCAGCATTGCAGTGCGGCGCATCGACGCGCGCGGATCGGGCCCACGCAGCCGCGGGCCCGATGCTTTTGAAAGGCGAAAAAAAATGCCCCGGTACGCGAGGTGCGCGGGGCATTTACGCAAGTTTGGGGTCGCTTTTTCGATAGGCGCGCGATGTGCGCCCAGCGCCCCTGGGGCGCTTATGCGGCGCGCGTTTGCGTGCCGCGCGCGCTGCCCGCACGGGCGTTCGCACCAATCAGCTTTTCGGCGAGCGCGCCAAACAGCAGGCCGATCGTGGTCCAGAGGATGACCTGCATGCCGATCGACACCGTGCGGAACTTCCACAGCAACACGGCCGGGAAGGCGGCGGGCACCTCGTTGATGGTCGGCAGCGCGAACTGGACCGCGCCGATCACGACGACGAACAGCACGAGCGCCACGATCGAAGCGTTCCAGACGCCGAGGCGCGGCACCAACGCGGCGCGCGCCTTGAGCGAGAACACCGACACGGCGATCGAGATCGCGATCATCAGGAAGAAGAGCCCGGTTCGATAGCCGATCGTCTCCGGGTCGCCGACCGAGGGCGGATTCGCCGGATATTTGATGTTCGGCACCACGTAGATCGCGACGAACGCCGCGAGCGCGAGCCAGGCCGAGAGCGCGCGTGGCGAAAGACGCCCCGCGCGACCGTTCGCATAGGCGAAGACGAGTGCAAAGAGGCCGCCGATCGACGCGCCATAGACCATCACGCCCGTGAAGAGCCCGATGCTCGCCTGGGTCTTGCGGCTCACGATTTCGGGTTCGGGTGCCTCACCCTTCGCGGCGTCGGCCTTTTCTTCGAAGGAAATCGCCTGATCGACCTGGGGCTCGCCCGCGATCTTCGCGAAGCCGAACGTGAGGAGTCCCGCGGCGATGCCTGCGAGCATGCCGCGTACCAGCAACTTGCCAACCATATTCAGCTCCCGGTCAGTGGCAGGGAAAGCCGAGCAGATGACGGCCGTCGTGAACGAATTCGTGGACGTACATGCCGGGAACGAGCGAGGTAGCGCCTTGCTCGGCGCCCACGAAGTACAGGGCCAGCAGCAGCATGAGGCCGCCGAAGATCGCCCAGGGCAGGATCTCTCGCAGCGGAATGGGCGCCGGCGCGGCCGGTGCGTGCTGCAAGGGGAATGAGGTTTCGGACATGCTGACTTCTCCTGGGGTTACGCGCCCTGCTAGTCGTTGAAAGAGTGATTCACGACGCGCAGGTCTGACTCCCGTTGCTTCGATTCAATCGACGGCAACCAGTTACAGTGGCGCGACCGCGCCGGACTTGCACCGGCTTCCGCGTGTCGTGGAGCCTGTATTCTACGCGCTGCGACGGCTGGCCGCGGACCGAATGTCAGCCACAGGGAAGTGATGCGTAAGGAAAAGCATGCCGACGACCGTCTGGCTGGTGAGTCATGCGGCGAATGCCGCGCTGCGCTCGGGAATGTTCCCGCGAACGCCTGTAGCGGGCGATAACGCCGAAGAAGGGCTCGATGCCCGAGCACTCGAGGCGCTTGCTGCATGGCGCGAGCGCTGGCACGCGCGGCTGGCCGGCGCTGAGCGCAATGGCGAGGCGCCGCGCGCGCTCACGAGTCCCGCGGCGATCGCGCGAGCGAGCGCACACGCGGCGGGCTTCGCCGGAGCAACGCCACGCGACGCGCTCGCCGACACGGCCTTCGGCGCGTGGCAGGGCAAGCGCCTTGCGGATCTTGCACATGAAGCGCCCGACGCACTGGCCGCCTGGACGCGCGATCCCGCCTTCAGGCCGCCAGGCGGCGGCGAATCGTTCGACGATGTTCGCGCGCGCGTCAGCGCCTGGCTCGAGACGGTCTCCGACTCCGGGCTCGATGTGATCGCCTTCACGCACGCGAGCGTGATGCGCGCAGCGATTCTTCACGCGCTGGGCGCGCCGTCGTCGGGTTTTCGCTCGATCGAAATCGCGCCGCTTTCCGTGACCGCGCTACGCCGCACCCAGCACGGCTGGGCGTGGCGCGCGGCGAAGGACTGAGGATAGGGACAGCATTCCTTGATCTGTGTACATGCGCCGCGAACATAGCACGTATCAACGCGTTGACACGCATGAATCCGAAGCCTAGCATCGACACTGTATCAACCACGTAGATACACGGCGATCAGGTATGGACATCAAACTCAATACGTTATTGGCCAGACGGCTAATTCAGTACGAGGACGAAATGGCGATACAAACCCTGAAGCGTTGGGGAAACAGCCTTGCGGTGCGCATTCCGGCCAGCCTTGCCAGCAAACTGGCGTTGGCGGAGGGGCAGGAAGTCGAGGTGGACGTCGAAGATGGGTCGCTCACGGTTCGCCCGCACACGGCGATCCGGCGCTTCTCGCGTGAGCGGTATTTGCAGCAGTTGCGCGAGAGGAAGCTCGAGCCGCACCCGCTCATCGACTTCGGCCAGCCGCAAGGGACCGAGATCGGCGGACCCGATGACCCCACGCGTTTCGACCTATGGTAAGGAACGCATGAAGAACGGAACACCAGACGCAGGCGACATCCTCTGGCTCAACGTCGGGCCGGGCGCAGGCAGCGAGCAGGACGGCTATCGTCCAGTCCTCGTCCTCACCGACTCCGAGTTCAACGAACTCACGACCCGCTTCGTCGGACTGCCTGTCACCAGTACCATTCACGGGTGGGAGTCGGAAATCCCGCTCAGCGGACTTGCCAGGCCCTGCGTCGCGATGGCCGACCAGGTTACGACGCTGTCGCTAGCGGGCAGAGTCTGGCGGCACAAGGGAGAGTCGGCGACAGGCGAGGAACTGGAGGCGGCGAAGTTCGCCGTCGCCGGCATTCTGGATCTGTAGCCGGCAGCGCACAGAAAGCGCCCTAGTCCAGCCCCAACTGCGCCTTGATGGCCGGCATCATGTACTGCACGGCCGCGCGCCCTTCTTCGATGGCAGGTCCAGCGCGATGAAAGTCGAAGATGCCCATGCCGCCCAGGCGCGGCTGGATCAGCACATCGGCGGGCTCGCCCGCCAGGCGGCTGCGCGTAATGCGCACCTGCATGATGTCGATGCTCTGGGCCACCGAACTCAACACGGAGGGCACGCGCGTGCTAGGCGGCGGCGCCACCCGCACGTCCGGCCCGCCTGCCGCGCCGGGACCGGCCGGTTGCAGCCAGCGCGGGAAGCGCTTGCCGTTGCGGCGCAGGAGTGGTCCAGGCGCCGCGTTAGTGCTTTCAGCGTCACTGGCGGCGCTACCCGCCGCTGCCGATGCCGCCGTCGCCGCGTCGCTCGCCTCCACGGGCAACTCGCGCGGCATCGTGTCGATCGCGCCGCCCAGGTCGCGGCCGTTGAGAATGTCGTGATTCAGATCGATGGCGATCACGGTGTCGGCACGCATCGCGCGCGCGGCGGACACCGGCACCGGGTTGCTGAGCCCGCCGTCGACGAGCCACACGCCGTCATGCCAGATCGGCGTGAAGATGCCTGGAATCGCAATCGACGCGCGCACGGCGTCCACCACGCCGCCTTCGCGCAGCCAGACCTCCCGCCCCGTGTCGAGTTCGGTGGCGACCGCCGTGAACGGCAGCCTCAGGTCATCGATCGAGCGGCCGTTGAACTGGTGCGCAAAAAGGTCGATCACCTTGCGCCCGCCGAGCAGCCCGCCCGAAAAACGCAAGTCGAGCAGACGCACCACGGTCTGCCAGGTGAGTTTGCTCACCCAGTCCTCGAGCCAGTCGAGATCGCCGTTCGCGTACACGGCGCCGACGAGCGCGCCGATCGACGTGCCGCACACCACGTCGGGCTTGATGCCCGCTTCCTCGAGCGCGCGAATCGCGCCGATATGCGCCCAGCCGCGCGCCGCGCCCCCACCGAGCACGAGCCCCACACGCTTGGGCCGTCGCCGGTTCATCATGCGCGCCTCCTGGCGTGGTCGTGAGTCAACTGCGTCAGCGCCCGCGGATCACGTCCGAGCGCGAGGTCGTCGTGACCCGCCCGTCCGGTCCGAAATGCACGTTGAAATACGCTTCGGGCGTCACGCCCCCTTCCAGCCACTTCCAGCTCCACACCGTCTCCTTCTTCAAGCGGTAGCCGGCAACCTGCCCCGGCTTGCCGAGCAGGCGCCGCACCTCGTCCTCACTCATGCCGACGCGGATCTTCGCGAAGTTTTCCGCCGTGAGCGCCTGGGTAATGGCCACGAGCCGCCCGTTCGGGCCGATGTCGACCATCCAGGTCTTGAGACCCTGCGGGCCGCGCGGATATTCGAGGCGGCGCGAGCCGTCGTCGAACACGCGCTCGGTTTCCGGCTTGCCCATTTGCTCGCGCACCTGCTCGAGCGTGGAAACGCCTGGCGTGAGGCCCTTGAGCAGCAGCGCGTCGGGCTTCACGGAATCGAAGAACGCCTTGAATCCCTGCCGGATGGTGTCGAGCATGGCATCGAACTGGCGATCGTCGCAGCCGGAAAGCGTGAACGCCGCCGTGGCGGCGCACGCGAGCGCGAGCGAACGCGTGAGTGAAAACGTGGGCTTCATGTCCTTGCTAACGCATCAGCATGGGCTTGCGTCTACGCGTGCCCGAAGAACCGGCGCGCCGACATGCTCACAATGTACCGTCAATGGACCTGATCGTGCTGTGAGTCCCGCTTCGGGCGGGCCATGTGCGCGCGGACGTTCGCCACGGCGGGCAGCGCATCTCCCGACTGCGCGCCGTGGCGCAATGCGCGACGCGCCCGAACGATTTCGGCGCCCTGCCACGTCAGCAGCGCGAGCACGCCGAACACCACTTCGCGCATGCGCTTGACGAGCGCAAGCGAGAACGCCACTTCCTGGCCCACGCCAAAGAGCTGTGCGAGCAGCACCACGGCGACTTCCTGCACGCCGAGGCCGGCAGGCACCATGAAAGCGGCATGGCGCACGGCCTGGGTGATGGCTTCGATGGCGAGCGCATCGCCCACCGAGACCGGATGACCGAGCAGCGCGAGCGCCCACCACGTCTCGAACGCGCCGAGCATGTAGCCGCCGAGCTGCCAGAAGAAGGCGCGAAACATGAGGCCGGTGCGCGACATCAACGCATCGAGATCGGCGTCGAGCTGCTTGCCGTCGAGGCCGGACATGAGCGGATTGTCGGTGCCGAGCAGGCGCGCGGCCCAGCGTTCGATCGCATGAAATACGCCGCCGCGACGCAACAGGAACACAGCGAGCACGGGCAACGGCGCCGAGAGCACGAGCGCGAGTGCGATCGTGACGATGGTGCGAAGCGAACCGCCGTCGCCGGTCGCCGCGACGATCAGCACGACGCCGAGCGCCGAGAACGCATATTGCACGGCAATCGTCACGAACACCTCGACGATCACCGAAGCCGTGACCTCGCTCGCATTGCGCACCTTCCAGCGCGCGAGGCGAATGCCGACGAGTTCGCCGCCTACGCCAACCACGGGCAGCAACCGGTTCACGGCCTCGCGCACGGTCGCGGTCCACCAGAGGAAAGTGAGCGGCGCGCGCTTGTCGAGCAGCAGGCGCCACGCCTGCGCGTCGAGCAGAAGCGGCAGCGCGTGGAATGGCACGAGCCAGAGCAGCATGGGGCCTGCCGTGCCAATCACACGCAGCACGTCGTGCGCGCCGTTATGTACGACGAGACCGATCAGGATGGCGATCCCGATCGGCAGGCCCAGCCATTGCAGCCACTTCATGACGCCGGCGCCCGCACGCCCTGTGAGGCGGCTGGACCTTCGCCCGAAGCCGCGCCAAAGAACACGTCGAGAAAGCCGCCACGGCGCACGCCCGCTTGAGCGAGCGCTGCGGCCACGCGCGGCGAGATCAGCGCGCCGAATTCGTCGGCATGGCGATACGTCTGCATCGACGGCGTGATAGGCCCCTCGTGCGCTTCATCGGCAAGCGCCGGATGACAGTAGATCTCGCCCACGCCCTGCGCGGGCAGATGCGCGAGCGCGTCGAGCACGGCGGCCTCGTCCATTGCGCCCGTCTTTGCGATGCCGACCACGTAGTCGTTGTGCGCGACGCCGGCGCGAGCAAGACGCGCGCGCACGAGCGCGAGCCAGGGCTTGAGCGCGAACGGCGCGCCGGCCTCGAGCGGTAGACGCATCGCGCGCAAACCATAGTCGCGGCCGATCTCGAGGATCAGCGCGAGCACCGTGGGATGCAAGTGAAAATGCTTGTGCGTGTTCACGTGATCGAGCGCGAGCCCGGTCGCCGCGAACGCTTCGAACTGCGCGCGAATTTCCTTCGCGAGCTGCCTGCGCACGTGCGGCAGGAAGAAGAAGCGCACGCCGTCGCGAACCATGTTGTCGCCAAAACGCCCTTGCGTATCGACGAGTGCGGGAATCTGCGCGCGCGGCAGCATGGCCGCGCCGTCCGCCAGCACCAGATGCAGCCCCACGCGCAAACCCGGCGTGCGGCGCGCCCGCGCGATGGCATCGAGCGCGGCGGGCGCGGCCACCATCAGGCTCGCGCAGTCGAGCACGCCCTCGCGATGCGCGCGCTCTACCGCCGCGTTGACCCGCTCGTGCAGGCCAAAGTCGTCGGCGGTGAAGATGAGCGCGCGACGATCCTGCCCACCGCGGCGGGACGAACCGTGCATCATGCCTCGTGCGCGCGCAGGAAGCGGAAGAACTCCACGCCTTCGCGCAGACGCCGCTTCATCATGTCCCAGCTCGTGAGCATCTCGCGCACGATCTCCCAGATCTTCGAAGGCCGGAAATAGAACTGGCGATAGAACTGCTCCAGATGGTGGTAAATGTCCTCACGCGACAGATGCGCATACCCGATCGCCGCGAGCTGCACCCCTTCCTTGCTCACCAGGTTGATGGTCTTGTTCTCTTCCATCCAGCCGTTTTCCACGGCCTGCTTGTAGAGCGTCGTGCCCGGATACGGCGCCGCGAGCGACACCTGAATGGTGTGCGGATTGATTTCCTTCGCGTACTCGATCGTCTTCCTGATCGTGTCCTGCGTCTCGCCCGGCAGCCCCAGAATGAA
>NZ_CAJHCQ010000006.1 GCF_904848665.1 Paraburkholderia hiiakae | reverse complement strand
CTTACCGCTGCCAAGGACGTCAACGTCGGCAGCGTCAACGGGAAGGTCAACCTCGCGGCGGCCAAGGAAATCATCCTCGAATGCGGCGGCGCGTTTGTGCATATCAAGGACGGCAGCATCACGCTTGGCGGTCCGGGTGATCTGTTCCTTAAAACTATTACCGTACAGAAGAAAGGCAAAGAGTCAAAACATACACTTTTGCCGGCACTCCCAGGATCTCCCAATCGGTTCGATGATCGTTTCAGACTGCTTGACGCAGTAACCGGGACGCCGCTTCAAAACATAGAATATGCGATTGTGCGTGCTGACGGCACTGTAGAACATCGCGTCACGGATAACGACGGACATACACATTTGCTAAGCCAAACTGCACAATCTGAAAACATCAGGATATACATATAGCCCGGTCTCACTTGGCATCCGGGCGAATTTCCTTTCCTTTATTTTCATGGAACTTGCGGATCTCTCATGAGCGAAGAAACGTTTCCGATTGACTGTGGCTACAACGTGGACGATTGGCTAATCAGCCCAACGGGGCGCAACCTCAACCTCCTCTGCAAGAAGAACACCACCTTATACACCGACGAAAGTGTAAAGGATATTCCTGCTCCCGAAAAATACGTAATGCTAAAAATTACACCGGACAAGAGCGGCTACACGCTTCAAAAGGTATACGGCCATCCAAACGACTCCACTACACTCCGCAAATCTGTAGATCCCCAACCCGCGGTTGTTGTCCCAACATTCCATGCGAAACTAATTTTATTTGATTCAACCAAGGGGGAATCTGGCTCTACGCAATATGATATCAACGTCACCCGTGACGCGTGGTACTACCTTGGTGTTGACCCGACAGGTGCTACCTGGTGCCGAAATATAGCTTTCGAGCCGGCGAATTCAGCCAAGAACAAATATTTGACGGAACAAATCCACTTCCCTCCTGGTGCAGACAACATTGTTCATGGTTTTTTCCTGATGCAGGATGAGTCACAGCGTGGCAAGGACCAGCGAAATCTGGACGCGAAGAATGTCAGTCTTGCTAACCCGTATGGTCAACGAATATCCTCCAGAAAAAGCGAATCCATTGCCTCCAATATTATGTTCCACATTGGAGGATTCTACGTAGCGAGGGCAAAGCTTGATCACGCAAAGTGGCTCGGTGGATCTGAAGGATGCTTTACTTTCATCCCCAAAAGAAGCGTTCACCCCACAGCTGAGGATGCATCAAAGGTCACATTAGAGACGGCTTTTTTTTCAAACAAGACGTGGGTCAATATGACAGCAATGATAGAAAAATTTCGAGATAGCGATCCACAAAGACGTTTCATTGTTCAAATCGAGCCAAGATCCGAGTATTCTCGGGATTCGATAAAAAATATTATAATATTATCCGGAGCCTTGGACAGACAGATTAAGCAATATATTTCTGGATTTCACTCCAATCCATTTGCATTCTGATCATCCCAGCATACACTAATCCATATGACCGAGAAACGCCAATGTCACTTTTCAGGACTGCAAACAGCGGCCTTATTTTTAATTCTAGTTCTGATAGCTGTTCTCTGCTATTTGTTCTACCCGACCGTCCGATGTGTATACGAGTGGGGGGAATTCTCTGATGCCTGCGCGGAAGAATTCATGCTGACGCTACTGATGCCGTTCGCGGCATTTATTGTAGTGTGGGGCACACTATTCACAATCGTGGCGCTTATTTTAAGAAAGACGAAATAACCCTCTACCTCGAGCATGCACGGACTTCGTATTTAAATGTTTTTTATTCTCACAACAGGCTCGGCAATATGAATGAAGATAACCAGACTCATGCGCGGCGCCCCAAAAAAACTCTGTTCTCAATGTACTACTACAGAAACGGCGACAAATTCCATTCGACCTACCAGGGGTATTTCAATGATCACCGAAAAAAGTCGTAATATATTATTTTGCGTAGGCGTTGCAAGCGTAACATTCGCACTTCTTATCGAATGGGAAGATTCGACTTATTCCGAACCACCGTTTATTGTAATTGGGCGCAAGGACGTCCTTAGTAAAACTCACGTCAATGTGTTCATGTCTCGATATGAATCCAACTCATCAATGAGAACAATTTATCTAAACGGGGATTCCTATCCATCGAACAACCAGAACGTTGATCGATTTGAATTTTATATCAACTACGACAATAAATTATTTAGTCGCTATGGATATGACAATGTGCCGAGAATGGTGAATGACGCAAGCATCGCACGCAACACCTTGCTAATTTGCAAAATTGGTTCTGATGTATTTTTTTCAAATCGATTCACGAAATGCGAAGAACCGAAAGATGAGAACCAGCTCCGCCCGCTCGATGAGCAACTTAATGCCGACCTGATTGACGAGAAAGAAAGTGGAAAAATAAAAACAAAATCCGATGAGCAGTCTTTTATTTACAAAATGAAGTCGGCATTTTTTGAAGTAACAAAATCCACAGACCAATCATTGGGCCTCTATTCAATTCGAAAATTGACGATAAAATACAAAAAAATCAACGCACCCTTACACTATGGCGAAAAATGGTTTCAAGAATTCCTCAATCAAAAGAAACGTAATTTTAATTTTTCGCGGCCATATTTATTACGATCTCACTCTATTTATTCCATCCGATCCTAGAATGTATACACGATTTCGGTGGCTACGCAAATGATTGCAGCGACACGCTTGGACTAACCCTCTTAATTCCCTACCCGATTTTCGTATTTATTTGGTTAGTTTCGTTAATTGTCTCGGCTCTAGTAGTGAAGGCTCGCCAAGAAAGCGGCCCTCCCCGTCTCGAATGAGGTTGGCGTGACGACCAACGGACCTATCGGCTATCGCTGCCTACCACCCTTCTTCTGTTTGCCGCATAAGCGAGATTGCACGATGGGCCTTGGTCACGTCCGCACGAACAAGAGATACCGCCAGCGCAGGGGCAACGCTGGCAGACCGGCAACACCACAAGGCAAAGCCAAACGCCCCGAACAACCACAAGCCCAAAAATCCAAAACACCCGCCTTACATCTCGATGCGCTTGATATCGCCCACGATAAAGATATACGAGGCCGCACCGACCAGCGCGATGACGCCGATGAACACCAGCGCCCAGACGAACGAGCCCGTTACGCTGACGATCAGCCCCACGACCAACGGCGTGATGATGCCCGCGAGATTGGCGGCAAGGTTGAAAATACCGCCAGTGAGCCCAAGCATGCCAGCCGGCGCGATATCCGAAACAAGCGTCCAGCCAAGCGCGGCCATCCCTTGCGCGAAGAACGCCACCGAGAGGATCGCGATCACGGCCACGTTGCTCTCCACGAAGTTCGCGAGAATGATGGTCGACGCGAGCAGCAGACCGGCGATGATCGGGAACTTGCGCGCCACGTTAGCCGAGATGCCGCGGCGCAGCATCCAGTCCGAGAACGTGCCGCCGAACATCACGCCAATGGACGCGGCAATGAACGGCATGATCGCGAAAAAGCCGATCTTGAGCCAGCCCATGTGGCGTTCGGTGGCGAGATAGGTCGGGAACCACGTGAGGAAGAACACGAGCGTGGAGTTGCCCGCGAACTGCCCGAGGCAGATGCCCGCGAGCTGACGGCGGCGCAACAGTTGGCCGGCCATGCGCCAGTCGAAGCCCTGCTTCTTCGGCTCCGCGGCAGCTTGCGCGTCGGCCTTGCGCTCGTGGCGAGCCAGACCGCCGCCCGCCTCGATGTAATCGAGCTCGGCGCGATTGGCCGCGGGATGCTCATGCGGCTCGCGATACAGGAACCACCACACGAGGCCGAACACAATGCCCACGGCGCCCACCACGTAGAAGAGCGAGCGCCAGCCATAGGCACCCATCAGCGCGAAGAGGAAGGGGCTAAAGAACGCGAGGCCGACGTACTCGCCCACCGTATAGGTGCCCGTGGCGAATGCGCGCTCGCTTTGCGGGAACCACGTCGCGACCACGCGGCTATTGGTTGGGAAGCACGGCGACTCCGCAGCGCCAAGGCCGAGGCGGCACGCGAACAGCGCGCCCACGCCGCTGATGAACCCCTGCGCGAGCGTGCACATCGACCAGAGCGTCATGGAGAGCCAGTAGGTGAACTTGCTGCCGAAGCGGTCGAGGAACAGGCCGCCCGGAATCTGAGCGACGACATAGCTCCAGGAGAACGCTGAGAACACGAGGCCCATGAGCGCCGCGCTGATGCCCAACTCCTTGGTGAGCTGCGGCGCTGCAATGCCGAGCACGGTGCGATCGAGGTAATTGATCATCGTGCCGACGGCCAGCAGGCCCAAGATGCGATAGCGCGCCTTCGAGCGGCGCATCGCGCCCTCGACGGGCGTCGCGGCGGAAAGGGCCGGCGCGTCGCCGCGCCCCGTGGATACGGGTGGTGCCATGTCTCTCTCCAAGTGTCGGGCGGAGTTGGCGCTTTAGCGCTTACTCCGGCCCCATGCAAAGCTCGTTTGTTATTCGCCGGCGTTGGCCGCCAACATTGATTGCAGATGCGCATACATGCGTTCCGCGTCGGGCTCGACACCCGTGAACAGCCGGAACGCATCCACTGCCTGGTACACCGCCATGCCGCCGCCGCTGAGCGTGCGGCAGCCGCGCGCCTCAGCCGCTTCGAGCAGCGCCGTGCGGATCGGGAAATAGACGATGTCAGCCACCCACAGCCGCTCGTGCAGATATTCCGCAGGCAACGGCATGCCCGGCAGCTTCGCCATACCGGTGGGCGTGGCGTGGATGAGGCCCGTAGCGTGCTGAAGCACGTCGCGCAAGTCGCCGCCCGCGCTCACCCGAGCCGCCGGGAAGCGCGCCTGCAACTCGCTGGCAAGCGACGCGGCGCGCGATGCATCCACGTCGAACAGCGTGAGCGCCTGGGCGCCCATCTGCAGCGCAGCATGTGCGACCGCCGCGCCCGCGCCTCCCGCGCCCAGTTGCACCACCGCATCGAGCGAGACGTCGGGCAGGCCGCGCTGGAACGCACGAGCAAACCCCGACCAGTCGGTGTTGTGGCCGATGCGCTTGCCGTCGCGGAACAACACCGTGTTCACGGCGCCGAGCGCGCGCGCGTCGTCGGAGAGTTCGTCGAGCAGTTCGATCACAGCTTGCTTGCACGGATACGTGATGTTCAGACCGTCGAAACCCATGCGCTCGGCGGCGAGCAACAACTCGGGTAGCGCGGCGGGCGTGAGCTTCAGCGCTTCGAGGTCGATGCGCCGGTACACATAGTTAAAGCCGAGTTCGCGGCCTTCCTGCTCCTGCATCGCGGGCGTGAGCGAGCCGCCGATGCCCGAGCCGATCAGTCCGCAGAGAAACGATTGGGCGGTTGCGCGCGCGCCCAGCGCGTTCATGCTGGCGTGGTTCTGGGCGCTCATTTCGCCTCCTTTTTAGCGAGCAGCGTGGCCATGCGCTCCAGCGCGAGCACATACCCTTGCGTGCCGCAGCCGACGATGATGGCTTCCGCAATCGGCGAAACGAAGGAATGGTGCCGGAACGCCTCGCGCTTGTGCACGTTCGAAATATGGACCTCGATCACGGGCTTCGCGATCGCGGAAAGCGCATCGGCAATGGCAACCGACGTATGCGTATAGGCGGCCGGATTGATGACGATGCCGTCCACGCGCGTACGCGCTTCATGAAGCCAGTCGATCAGCTGATGCTCGGCGTTCGACTGGCGAAAATCGATCTCGAGCCCAAGACGCCCCGCCGCCTCGCGGCACAGGTTGGCAACGTCATCTAACGTTTCAGCGCCGTAGATCGCGGGCTCCCGCGTTCCCAGCAGATTCAGGTTCGGCCCGTTCAGGACCAGCACCGAAGGCATTCCCATTGCACACACTCCAGAACAGCTTGACGACCGGTACGGCGCATACTGAGGAACCGACGCATGCTTCACCGCATGGTCGCAAGTGTGCCGCGAACCGGTCCAGCGGTCACCTGGGGTTTGCCAGAATTTGTACTAACTAGTTAGTTTGGCGTATCCTTCGGACACTCCAGCGGCAAGTGTGCCTGCGGTGCGCCAGTTAGTTAAGCGCCCGCCCCACGCTGCCGCGCCGGACCCTTGTTCAACACCGAAGTTGCAGTCAGCCCGCTCCCATGCCCATGTCCAAGCCGCTCCACACCCCCTCTCGCGCGCTGCGCCGCTCGATCGCCACGGTGTCGATCAGCGGCACGCTTGCCGAAAAGCTCGCCGCCATCCGTGCCGCGGGCTTCGATGCCGTCGAAATCTTCGAGAACGATCTGCTCTACTTCGAAGGTTCCCCCGCCGACGTGCGGCGCATGGCTGGCGATCTCGGCCTCGATATCGTGCTTTACCAGCCGTTCCGCGATTTCGAGGGCGTCGCGCCCGAACGCCTCGCGCGCAACATCGAACGTGTGAAACGCAAGTTCGACGTGATGCATCAACTGGGCACGGATCGTTTGCTGGTGTGCAGCAATGTCTCGCCCGAAACGATCTGCGACGACGGCCTCGCCGCCGAGCAGCTCGGCGCGCTTGCGCGAGCAGCGGTCGAAGCGGGCGTGACGATCTGTTATGAAGCGCTCGCCTGGGGACGCCACGTGCGCACCTATGGCCACGCGTGGCGGCTCGTCAACACGGTGAATCACGCGAACCTCACGCTCGCGCTGGACAGCTTCCACACGCTCTCTCTCGACGACGCGCCCGACGGTATCGCCGCGATTCCGGGCGAACGCATCGGCTTCGTGCAGATCGCCGACGCGCCGAGAATGCAGATGGACGTGCTCGAATGGAGCCGGCACTATCGTTGCTTCCCGGGCCAGGGCGACTTCGCGCTCGCGGATTTCACGGCGCAGGTGGTGAAAAGCGGCTACACGGGCCCGCTCTCGCTCGAAATCTTCAATGACGGCTTTCGTGGCGCGCCGCCCGCCGCTACGGCCGCCGACGGTCATCGCTCGCTGCTGCTGCTCGAATCACTCACGCGCGAGACCCTGCAAGCGGAGCATGTCGACGCGAGCGCGCTCTACCATCCGAGCGCCGCACCCGCGAACGCGCAGTGGCAGTTCCTCGAATTCGCCGTGGACGACACGGCGCGCGCGCACGTGGCGAACCGGCTCGAAAAGCTGCATTTCCGCCGCGCGGGCCAGCATCGTTCGAAGGATGTGACGCTCTATCAGCACGGCTCGGCTGCCATCGTCCTGAACGCCGAGCCCGACTCGTTCGCCGACGCGTTTTTCCAGCGCCACGGGCTCTCCCTGTGCGCCTCGGCGTTTCGCGTGGACGATGCGCGCCTTGCGCTCGAACGCGCCGCGGGCTTCGGCTACCAGCCGTTCTCGGGCCGCGTGGGTCCGAACGAGCGCGTGGTGCCAGCCGTCCAGGGGCCGGACGGCAGTCTTAACTATTTCGTTAACGAGGAGGCTGGCCAGCCCACGCTCTTCGAAGCCGATTTCGCGCTCACGGATATCGATGGTCCCGTCGAAGTGGGACCCATCTTGGGCATCGATCACGTGAGCCTTTCGCTGCCGGCCGGCTCGTTCGACTCGTGGGTACTGTTCCTGAAGTCGGCGTTCGGGCTCGACGCCACGCCCGCCGTACTGGTGCCCGATCCGTACGGGCTAGTGCGCAGCCGCGCGCTCATGAGCCGCGACCGCGGGTTGCGCGTCGTGCTCAACGCCTCGGTGGACCAGCATACCGCCGCGGCGGAAACCGTCCGTGCCTATCACGGTACGGGCCTGAACCATGTGGCGTTCAACACCGGCGACATCTTCCGCGCAGTGACCGAATTCGAGGCGGCCGGCGTGCCGCTCCTGCGCGTGCCCGCGAACTACTACGACGATCTCGACGCGCGCCACGCACTCGCCCCCGAGTTTCTCGACGCCCTGCGCGACCACAACCTGCTCTACGACCGCGACGAAAACGGCGGCGAGTTCCTGCACGCCTACACGGAAACGCTCGACCAGCGCTTCTTCCTGGAGATCGTGGAGCGGCGCGGCGGCTACGACGGCTACGGCGCGCCCAACGCAGCCGTGCGCCTCGCGGCGCAGGCACGTCAGCGCGCGCTCGCCGCCAAGGGGGCGAGCGAACCGCAAGATTGATGCACACGCAGTCAATGTAGTCACTTTAGTCACTTCCCGCCGCAGTACGTACGCCGCATCGACCTGAAAATCATGTGGCGTAGCAAAGACAAAACAATAAGCAGTCCAAATTTAAACGGAGACGCAACGATGAAGAAAGCAGGCCTTGGTCTTGGAACGTTTATCGCAACTGGCGCAGCCCTCGTGGCTAGTCCCGCGTTCGCGCAAAGCAGCGTTACGCTCTACGGCGCCGTCGACGACGCCATCACCTACGTGAACAACCAGAACGGTCACTCGAACGTCTATCTGCGCCAGGGCAACCTGTATGCGTCGAAGTTCGGCTTGCAGGGCAAGGAAGATCTCGGTGGCGGCACGTTCGCGATCTTCGATCTGCAAAACGGCTTCGACCTCAACAGCGGCGCGCTTTCGTCGAGCGGACTGATCTTCAATCGTCAGGCTTACGTGGGTCTGCAGAACCAGAACCTGGGCACGTTCACGGCTGGGCGCCAGTACACGCCGTATTACCTGTTCGTCGGCCCGCTCACAGGCAGCTCCTGGCTCACCGGCGCGACCGGTGCGCACCCCGGTGACATCGACGGTCTCGACACGACCGTACGCATCAACAATTCGGCCACCTACACCTCGCCGATCTTTTACGGCGTGCAGGCAAGCGCCATGTACGCACTCGGCGGGATTGCGGGCAGCACCGGCAAGGGTCAGACGTGGAGCGCCGCGCTGCGCTATTCCGCTGGCCCGGTGAGCCTCGCCGCGGCCATCCTGCGCATGGACAACGCACAGCTGACGAGCGGCTTCGACAGCTCGTCCACCGGCAGCTTCGGCAAGTCCTCGCTGAACACGGGCTATGTCTCGGCGAGCGCGGTCCAGCACATCGCGGCCGCCGGCAACTACACGATCGGCAATCTGATCGTCGGCGCCTCGTATTCGAACGTCCAGTACATCGCGGGCGGCAAGTCGATCTTCCACGACACGGCCATCTTCAACACCTGGGCGGCGCTCGCGGTGTACCGCTTCACGCCGGCCTTCGACGTGGGCGGCGGCTTCGCCTACACGCTGGCTTCGCAGGCCAATGGCATCACGAGCGGGGCGCGGTATCAGCAGTACTCGCTCAAGGAGTCGTACCACCTCTCGAAACGCACAACGCTTTACGCCCTGCAGGCCTACCAGCACGCGGGCGGCCAGACGCTCGGCGCGAACGGCGGGGGTGACATCGTCAACGCGAGCCCGGCCGTGGGCGACTCGCAGAACGTCACGCCCTCGTCCACGCGCTCGCAGTTCGTCGGCATGGCGGGTATCGCGCTGTTGTTCTGATGGGCTACCGACCGGGGGCCGTCTGGACGGCTCCTGGATCCGCATGAAGCCCCTCGACGCAGCGGCACGGCGCTGAGTACACTCGCGGGTATTGCCTAAA
Source organism: Paraburkholderia hiiakae (assembly GCF_904848665.1). Classification (GTDB taxonomy): domain Bacteria; phylum Pseudomonadota; class Gammaproteobacteria; order Burkholderiales; family Burkholderiaceae; genus Paraburkholderia; species Paraburkholderia hiiakae. Next base: position 380,679 of record NZ_CAJHCQ010000006.1, on the reverse strand, counting down.
CGAATCCGCGCGAATTTCGCGAACTCACCGTGCCGCCCCTCGTTCCCGCCATCAGCCCACGCCTGCGCAGCAAGCTGCGCACGCTCGCCAAAACCCAGCTCAAGGCTGTTCAGCGCACCTACGATACGCTGCTCTCGCTCGAAGGCTATAGCGCACTCTCGGCGGCGGCGCGCAAGGACATCTTCTCGTCGATCGCGTTTTCCGCGGACCTATGGTTCCAGTGCCTGCTCGACGGCACGCAGCCCACCTCCGAAGTCATGGACCAGACTGCGGCGTTCGCACGCCGCCGCGTGCACCAGAACGTGCCGCTGCGCTCGCTGCTGCGCGCGTTTCGTCTCGGCGCGCGCGAACTTTGGCGCACCTGCACGGAGCTTGCCGAGGCGGACCCGGCGCTCGCGCACGAGCTGCTGTTCGATGTTTCGCCTTATCTACTCGATTACTTCGATGCGATGGCCGAGCATATCGCCGAGGCTTATCTCGACGAGCAGCACCAGCAAGCGCGCTGGCGCGGCTCGCTGCTGCAGCAGCTCTACGACCTCGTGTTCCATGCCCCGGACGACACCGCGCGCTTTCGCGAGACCGTCGAGGCGCTCGGCCTCGACGCCACGCTGCCGCGTATCGCGCTCGCCGTCGATCTGGACTTGCGCGACCACGCGCCTTCGGTGCGCGAGGATGCACTCGATCGTTTTGCGCTCAGCGCCGCGCGTCATTTCGAAGTGAAACCCGATGCGCTCGTGCGAGTGTGGCACCGCGAGCGGCTGGTGTTCTGGCTGCCGTGCGTGCGCGGCGATTCGATGACGCGCAACGATCAGCGCGCGGCCGAGCATGCGGCCGCACTAGTGCGTGCCGAGCCGCGCGTGCGCAGCATCGGCATCGGTCTGATGAACGAAGGGGCGCGTGGCTGGGCGGCTTCCGTGGAAGAGTCGCTCAAGGCCGTGGACTTCGCGCCTCGCGGCAGCCGCGCGGACGACGACGAAAACGACAATGAACATGGCGATGAATCTGGCAACGAGTTTGGCAACTTCGTGCGCGTGCACCGCTTTTCGTCGATCGCCATCGAGGAAAGCGTGCGCAGCAGCGCCAATGTCCTGCGCTATCTCGTCTCGCTCGCCGAGCAACTGGCGACGGAAGCGGACCTGCTCGCCACGCTCGCAGCGTGGTTCGCCAGCGGGCAGCGGCGGCGTCAGACGGCTGAAACGTTAGGTGTGCATCCGAATACGCTCGACTACCGGCTCGAGCGTATTGAAACGCTGTTGGGCGCGAAGCTCGACGACGCCCAATGGATCGCAAGGCTCGATATTGCGCTCAAGCTGCGCTCAGCGACGCAGAGTTCGGAGCGCGATGGAAAAAAGAAGGAGAAGAAGGGCCGACTGGGGGTGAAGAAAGCGAAGCGCGCGGCACACTGAATGACGCCGCGCACTCCTCTCGCGTTTTACCCCGCGTCGCGCAGTTCCCGCCGCAAGATCTTCCCGACCGTCGACTTCGGCAGCGCCTCCACAAAGCTCACCACGCGCGGCACCTTGTACGCCGCGAGTTGCGCGCGGCAATGCGCGATCACCGCTTCCTCGCTCAGCGCCGCCTCGCGCGCGGGAACCACGAACACACGCACGGCCTCACCGCTTCGTTCGTCGGCCACGCCCACGCACGCGCATTCGGCCACACCCGGCAGCGCGGTCACGACCGCCTCGATTTCATTCGGATACACGTTGAAGCCCGAAACGAGGATCATGTCCTTCGAGCGATCGACGATGCGCAGGAAGCCGCGCGCGTCGAACACGCCCACGTCGCCGGTGCGAAAGTAGCCATCGTCCGTAAATGCGGCGCGCGTGGCCTCGGGCTGGTTCCAGTAGCCCTGCATCACCTGGGGGCCCTTCGCGCAGATCTCGCCCGGCTCGCCCGGCGCTGCCTCGACGCCGTCGTTCATCAGCTTGACGTCGGTGGAGGGCACCGGCAGCCCCGTCGTGCCCGTGAAGCGGTCGACGCTCCCCGGATTGAACGACAGCACGGGGCTCGTCTCCGAAAGCCCATAGCCTTCGCGGATGAACCCGCCGGTAATCGCCTGCCAGCGCTCGGACACCGTGGGAATGATCGCCGCGCCGCCACCGCCCGCGAGCCGCAGCCGCGAAAAATCGACCTCGCCGATCTGCGGATGCGCAACGAGCCCCGCATAGAGCGTATTCACGCCCATGAAGCTCGTGGGGCGCGCGGCCTTGAACACGTCGATCAGGCCGCCTAGATCGCGCGCGTTCGCGATGAGCCAGTTCTCGGCGCCAATCGAGAAGTAGACGATGAGATTCACCGTCAGCGCGAAGATGTGATAGAGCGGCAGCGCGGTCACGACGACTTCCTCGCCTGGGTTCATGAAACCCGGCATGAAAGTCTTGAATTGCTCGACATTGGCGACGAGGTTGCGATGCGTGAGCAGCGCGCCCTTGGAAAGCCCGGTTGTGCCGCCCGTGTATTGCAGGAAGAGCGCGTCGTCGCCGCACAACGTGGGGGCTTCGAACGGCAACGTCGCACCTTGCTCGAGCGCCGCGGCAAACGAGCCGGGCTGCGGATCGCGCTCGCTGCCCGCGCTTGTGCAATCGCTTGCGGCAACGCTCAACACGGTTTGCACCGCCGTATTCGCCTTGATCGCATCGAAAGTGGGCAGCGCGCCGTCGAACACCACGAGCGTTTGCGCGCCGGAATCCACAAGCTGATGCTGAAGCTCACGCGGCGTATAGAGCGGATTCACGTTCACCTGCACCGCCCCGGCTCGCACGATGCCGATCAGCGCAATGGGAAACGCAAGCAGGTTCGGCAACATCACGGCGACGCGGTCGCCCTTCTTCACGCCCGAGTGCTGCAAATACGCCGCGAAATTGCGCGACAGACGATCGACGTCGGCGTAGCTGAGCATGGTGTTGCCCGCGCGCAATGCCGGCCGGTGCGCATGTTCGCGCATCGCTTCGTCGAACATATGCGCGAGCGACGGATGCAGATCGGGATTGATGGTAGTGGGGATCTCGCCGTAGCTGGCGAGCCAGGGGGCTCTCGACACGTTCGTCTCCTAGAAGTCGGTCGCGGCTTGTTTGCAAGGTGCCGCGTTTCATGACCATGCTACGGACTTGCCCGCGCCCGGAGAACTGGGAAAGCGGATAACGTGATTGTGAATAGTCACAAAAGCGGTCACAAAAGCGGTCACAAAACCGCACCGGCGCTCAAGCGGGTGCGACGTCACTTCCGTGTCTGATTTTTGTCAACTGTGCGACACTGCACCGTCGTCCGAATCGCCATTCTGGCGTGCCGAAGCGGCATTGCGCCACGCACGTTTGCTAACCCGCATACGCTGCGCCGAGGCGCTTCCCAAAGCGGATTGACCAGAGCATCCATGCCGGACATACCCTTGTCCCCCTCCCGCGCGCCGAGCGCACGCCGCCGCGGCATTGGCATCGCCTTATTTCTCGCCATCATTGCGGCCGGGGCGATTTACGTAATCGATCATCTCGTCGTTGATCTGCGCGCCGTGCGCGAGAGTTCGGCGCTGCCCTTCATCCTGCTCGGGCTCGCGCTGATTATCGCGCTCGGCTTCGAGTTCGTGAACGGCTTTCACGACACCGCCAACGCCGTCGCCACCGTCATCTATACGAACTCACTCGACCCGCATCTCGCCGTGGTCTGGTCGGGTGCGTGGAATTTTATCGGCGTGCTCGTTTCGAGCGGCGCGGTCGCGTTCGGCATCCTGCAACTGCTGCCGGTCGAACTCATCCTTCAGGTGGGCAGCGGTGCGGGCTTCGCCATGGTGTTTGCACTCCTGATCGCCGCCATCGTCTGGAATCTCGGCACGTGGTATTTCGGGCTGCCGTCATCCAGTTCGCATGCGCTCGTGGGCTCGATCATCGGCGTGGGCATCATGAACCAGTTCATCAGCGGGCCGTCCGGCACGAGCGGCGTGGACTGGGACCAGGCGCTGGGCGTAGGCAAGGCGCTGCTGTTCTCGCCCGTGGTCGGCTTCGTCATGGCCGCGCTGCTGCTCCTCGTGCTCAAGCTGCTCGTGCGCGTGCCCGCGCTCTATGCCGAGCCCAAGCCCAACCAGGCGCCGCCGCTCTGGATCCGCACGCTGCTCATCCTCACCTGCACCGGCGTTTCGTTCGCCCACGGCTCGAACGACGGCCAGAAAGGCATGGGCCTCATCATGCTGATTCTGATCGGCGTCGTGCCTACCGCCTATGCACTCAACAAGGCCGTCACACCCGAGCAATCCACGGCATTCGTGGTCGTGGCGCGCGAGGCGTCCGCAACGCTGGCCCGATACGCGACCGGCGCGCCGCCTGAAAATGCCCGCGCCGAAGTCGAGGCATTCGTGCGCACACGCAAGCTCACGCCCGCCACGCTGCCCGCGCTGCGCAAGCTTACCGACACCATCGGCGACCAGGTGGCCCTTTCCGGTTCGATGGCAACGGTGCCCGACGCGATCGTCGACAACGTGCGCAACAACATGTATGTCGCGAGCGAGGCGATCCGGCTGATGCAGAAGGCGAAGTCGCCACCGATGTCACCCGCGGACGCCAAGGTGCTCGACACCTTCCGCCAACAGATGGACTACTCGACCAAGTTCATTCCAACCTGGGTGAAAGTCGCTGTGGCCGTGGCGCTCGGTCTCGGTACGATGGTGGGGTGGAAGCGCATTGTCGTGACAGTGGGCGAAAAGATCGGCAAGCAGCATCTCACCTACGGTCAGGGCGCCTCGGCCGAGGCCGTGGCCATGATCACCATCGGCATGGCCGATGTCTACGGATTGCCGGTGTCGACCACACACGTGCTCGCCTCGGGCGTGGCCGGCACGATGGCCGCGAACGGCTCGGGCCTGCAGTGGGGGACTGTGCGCAATCTCGTGCTTGCGTGGTTGCTCACGTTGCCTGCTTCGATCGCACTTGCTGCCACCCTTTACTGGATATTCCGGCAGGTGTTCTGAGCACGTGGAGGTTCGTCCATTTCGGCTACCTGTTTAGGAAACCTCTTTATCTGCTTCACGCAGCATGTCGCGCAAACGGAACTTCTGCACCTTGCCTGCAGGCGTGGTCGGCATGGCGTCGAGCAGCAATAGCCGTTCGGGCAAATACTGCACGGCAACCCTGTGCGACTTGAGGAATCCGACGAGCGAGGGCAGATCGACAGCTACGCCAGGCTTGGCCACCACCACGGCGCAGGCGCGCTCGCCTAGTCGCTCGTCCGCATACGCGACGATCGCCACTTGGGCAATCGCGGGGTGACGGTAGAGCAGCGACTCGATCTCGACCACGGGAATGTTCTCGCCGCCGCGAATGATTACGTCCTTGCTACGTCCGCTGATGCGGATGTAACCGCGCTCGTCGACGATCGCGAGGTCGCCGGTGTCGAACCAGCCTTGCGCGTCCGTGGCGTTGAGGTGGGCGCGCTTGAGATATCCGCCGAAACCCGAGCATGCGCGCACGAACAGCCGACCCGCTACGTTCGGCGGCAGCGCGAGGTCGTTCTCGTCCACTACCTTCACTTCCACGCCCGGAAGCGGCACACCATCGGTCGTCGAAGCGCGTTCGTCATCGTCATCCAGACGGGTGAGCGTCACCGCACCCAGCTCCGTCATGCCCCACGCGGAAACGATCTTCGCCCCCAGCGCCATCCGTGCGCGCTCGACCAGTGCGCCGTGAATTGGCGCGCCCGCACACAAAAACGTGCGCAGCGTCGGCACGCGCGTTCCCGCGGCGATGGCCCCGTTTGCAATATCTCCGAGGAAGGCCGTGGAAGCCATCGTGAACGTCGCGCGCTCCTGCGCGATCAGCGCGAGCGCTGCCTCGGGCTGCCATACGTCCTGCAACACAGCGCTCGCCCGCAATGCGATCGGCATCATAAGGCCATACATGAAGCCGGTTTGATGCGCCATGGGCGAAGCCATCAGCACGACGTCGTCGCGACCGAGACGCATGGCCTGCGCATAAGGAAGGATGTTCGAAAACAGTGTGTTCGCCGTGTGCATCACACCTTTGGGCTCGCCCGTCGTGCCGGAGGTGTAAAGCAGTTGCGTCACGTCGTCGGGGCCTGGGCGATTGCGCGTGAGGATCGCTTCCGCGTCGCTCGAGTCTTCCCAACGCGGGCCGCTCAGGAGCGCTTCGAAGCTGTGCTGCGCTGGCTTTCCTTGCTCCGTTGCGCCCACAACCACCACGTGCTGCAAGGCGGGCAGTTCAGGGTGCAGCGCGCGCAGCATGGCCTCGTAATCGAAGCCTCGATAGCGCTGCGGCACGATCATCACCCGACTCGCGCCATGGTTGAGCATGAACGACAACTCGCGCTCGCGAAAGATCGGCATGAGCGGATTGAACACCGCGCCGATGCGCGAGCACGCGAGATAGAGCAGCGTGAACTGCCAGCAATTGGGCAGTTGCATCGAGACCACGTCGCCCTTCGTGACTCCAAGCCGCGCCAGACCCACGGCAATGCGATCCGCCATGCGCGCCATCTGCGCGTAAGTGAAGCGCGTGCTCTCTCCCGCTTCGATTCGTACGGCAGTGAGCGCGACTTTGTCTGGACATTCGGCCACACAGGCGTCCAGTTCGTCGTTGATGGTGCGCCCGGGCCACCAGCGCCGTGCCGCCTCGCGCGCGCGGCGCGGCCCGATCAGTACTGCGTCGAACTCCATGTGCTGCCTCCCGTGGCGTTGAAGGGAACGTCGCAGGTGGCGCGTATCATGCCGGCACCGCGTCGCGGCCAGCGTTCGAGCGCGCGATGATGGTCTTCATGATCTGGGCCGTGCCGTCACCGATCTGGAAGCCCAGCACGTCGCGCAGGCGCTGTTCGAGCGGCCCGCGGTCGTAGCCACCGTGCCCGAACGAAAGCAGACATTGATGCACCACGTCGTAGGCGAGTTTGGGCCCCCACCACTTGCACATGGCGGCCTCGGCCGTATGGGGCAACCCGCGGTCCTTGAGCCACAGCGTTTGCAGGCACAACAGGCGTGCAGCCTCGACCTGGGTCGCGTATTCGGCAAGTGGATGCGAAACACCCTGGAACGCAGCAAGCGGCTTGCCGAAGGCTTCGCGCTGCGCTACGTACTCCCAGGTTTCCTCGAGGCTCACGTTCGCCACGGCGAGCACCTGCAGGCCAATGAGCGCGCGCGAAAAGTCGAAGCCCTGCATGACCTGAACGAAGCCCTTGCCCTCTTCGCCCAGCAGGTGATCCACTGGCACGCGCACGTTCTCGAAGAAGATCGAACCGCGTCCAATCGCGCGCTGCCCGTGGCAATCGAAGCGATTGCGCGTGACGCCCGGCAGATCCATCGGCACGAGAATGGCCGAAACGCCGCGCGCGCCGTCTTCCACGCTGCCGCTGCGCGCGAACACGACTGCGGCGTCGGCCTGGTCGGCGGCGGAAATCGAGGTTTTCTCGCCGTTGAGGACGTAATGGTCGCCCACGCGCTCCATTTTCAGGCGCAAGTTCGCGGCGTCCGAGCCGCCGCGCGGTTCCGTGAGCGCAATGGCGAGCAGCGCGCGGCCCTGCGTGAGCCGCTCGAGCCACGCTCGCGCAATCGCGGGCGCAGCGTGCTTCGCCAGAATCTGCCCGTTGAGCGAGGCAAGCAGGTTGATGTACGAGAGGCTCAGGTCGGCTCGCGCAATCTCTTCATGGATCACACCCGCGGCGAGGCAGCCCAGGCCCTGGCCGCCATATTGCTCAGGCAATTCCGGCGCGATGAAGCCCATCTCGCCCATTTCGCGCATGAGGTTGCGATCGAGCACGCGCGTGGTGTCGCGTTCGATGAAGCCAGGCGCCACACGTCCCTGCGCGAAGCGCCGCGCGTGTTCGCCGAGCGCGGCGAGGTCTTCGTCGAAATACGGATTCATGGTGTCTCCTTGAAGCATTTTTCTACTGATTCGCAATCCTTATCGTCGTGGAGACGCCTTTATTTGGCGTACTTGCGGAACTCGGGCTTGCGCTTTTCCTGGAACGCGCGCACGCCCTCGCGCGATTCTTCCGTGTCGTAGTAGAGCTTGAGTGCGTACATCCCCATGCCCGCGATGCCGGCCTGGTGCGCGGTGTCCATATTGAACGAGCGCTTGGCGATCGCAATGGCTGTGGGGCTCTTTTCCATGATCTCGTCGCACCACTTCTGCACTTCCACGTCGAGCTGATCGTGCGGCACGACCGCATTCACGAGGCCCATGGCCAGCGCTTCGGCGGCGGGATAGCGGCGGCACAGATACCAGATCTCGCGCGCCTTTTTCTCGCCCACCACGCGCGCGAGGAACGCCGTGCCGTAACCCGGATCGACCGAGCCGACCTTCGGGCCCGCCTGCGCGAACACCGCCTTCTCCGAAGCAATGGTGAAATCGCAGATCGTGCACAGCACGTTGCCGCCGCCCACCGCATAGCCCTGCACGCGGGCGATCACGGGTTTGGGCACGTCGCGAATCGCGGTGTGCAGTTCCTCCATCGGCAGGCCTATCGTGCCGCGTCCGTCGTACTGTCCCGCGTGCGCGGACTGATCGCCGCCCGTGCAGAACGCTTTGTCACCCGCACCAGCAAGGACGATCACGCCGATGTCGCGGTCATAGCCCGCCTTGTTGATCGCGTGAATCAGTTCGTCGCAGGTGCGACCGCGAAACGCGTTCATCTTGTCGGGCCGGTTGATGGTGATCCATGCCGCGCCGTTGCGCACCTCGTAGAGAATGTCTTCGTAGTTCATGATCGATGCCGTTCCTTTTTCGTAGTCGGGAGGGAAAGCGTTTGCCGGCATTAGCCCGCCATGGTCAGACCGCCCGATACGCTCAGCACCTGTCCCGTGATGTAGTTCGCGTCGTCGCTCGCGAAGAACACGATCGCGCCCGGCAAATCGTCGGGCTGGCCGATACGGCCAAGCGGAATGGCGCGCTGGAACGCTTCGAGCAGCTTGTCCGGGTTGCCCGCGCCGTCCTTGTATTCTGCGAAGAGCGCGGTGTCGGTCGGGCCCGGGCACACCACGTTTACGGTGATGCCGTGGCGCGCATGCTCACGCGCAATCGTCTTCGAAAACGCCACGAGACCGCCCTTGCACGCCGCATAGACCGCTTCGCCCGACGAACCCACACGCGCGGCGTCCGAGGCGATGTTGATGATGCGTCCGCGCTTGCGCTCGGCCATGCCAGGCAGCACCGCATGATGCATGTGCAGCGCGCCCGTGAGATTGATGGCGATGAGCTTCTCCCACTGCACCGGTTCGGTTTTCGTAAAAGGACGGAAAACGTCCCAGCCCGCGTTGTTCACGAGCACATCTACGGGGCCGAGCTGCGCTTGCACTTGCTGCAGCGCCGCTTCCACGTCTGCGCGGTTCGTGATGTCGCAACGCAGCGCCAGCGCCTGGCCGCCCTTTTCATGAATATCCTCAGCCACCTTCAGCGCCGCTTCGAGCGTCAGATCCAGCACCGCCACGCGCGCGCCCTCGGCTGCGAAGCGCCGGCAGGTCGCCCCGCCGATGCCGCCTGCGCCGCCCGTCACCACGACCGTCTTACCTTCGAGTTTTCGCACCGCGATCCTCCATTCCGTTGAGCAGTACCCTATACGCCTTCGACGCCAGACCCGCCTCTGATCTCCGCATCGAATTATGTCAATATGTTGACGTATACTAGGTAACACCCAGATCGAAGACAAGCGTATATACACCAGGAGAAACCCTTGCAAAAAACATCGAAAATTCGGGATTCGAGCCGCTTCGATCTTGCCAATCGACTGTTCTTCCGGCTCTATCAATGCGCAAACATGTTGCACAAAACCGGTACGCGCGCAGTGGAAGCCGAGGGATTGACCACGCAGCAATGGGCGGTTCTCGGCGCGCTCTCGCGCCCGGAAGCTCAACCAGGCATGAGCGTGGGCGATCTCGCGCGGTATCTGATGGTGAGCCGCCAGAATCTCTCGGGCCTGATCAGCCGGATGGAACGCGACGGCCACGTGACTGCCCAGGCGGATGCGCGCGATCGTCGCTCGCGTCTGGTTTGCATGACCAAGCCGGGCCGCAAGCTATGGGTTGCGCAAGCCACGCCGAAAATCGAGGCGTACTACGAAGCAGTGCTAGACAATTTTTCTTCCGACGACATGACGCACACGCTGCACTATCTGCTGAAGCTGCTCGATAACATGAAGCGTGTGGACGAACGAGAGCGCGTGGCAGATGACGATGCGTGAGCATCGCTCCGCTACAATCGGACGATACGCACAAGGAGAAAACCGCATGAAAATGGACGCATTTCGCTTCGGAACCACCGACTGGTCCGGCGTCGAGCCCACGCAACACAAAGGGGAAACGGGTATGGCCACCTGGCGCACGCGTTTTTTCGGCGACGAAGCCAACCCGATCCGCGTGCGCATGGTCGAGTACTCGCCCGGCTACCTCGCGGATCACTGGTGCAAGAAGGGGCACATTCTGTTCTGCCTCGAAGGCGAACTCGAAACAACGCTCGACGACGGGCGCAAGTTCGTCCTCACCCCCGGCATGAGCTATCAGGTGGGTGACAACGCCGAGGCGCACCAGTCGTACACGCGCACGGGCGCAAAGCTTTTCGTCGTCGATTGAAAGCGGCCGGCGCCGCCGCTTCAGCGCGGCGCGCCGAGATCGGCGTCGAGCCGCTTGCGCAGGTCGCGCACCACGCGTGCCGCAGGCACGAGCCACCACAGGGGAGCCGCCACGGAGAAGTCATACGCGAGCGCCGTCTGCGCCGCGCCAGTCGTGTGCGCCCGGCACCGGAACGCCACCACCTGGCGTCGCGTGCCGGTTTGCGAGCCAGGTGAGAAACGCATGACCGCACGCAGCGCGAATTGCGTATCGTCAGGCGCAACCTCGTACGATTCGACGCTCCACTCGGCACCGTAGTGCGCCTCGTGACGCAACGCCGCGCTCACGCGCCGACGCGTTTCGTCGCCGGGCAAGGCCACGGGGTGCTCGCGCCCGGCACGCCCGGCACGGTATAGCGTGCGCTGCGACCAGCCCCAGCCGAACGTGAGTACCACTCCGCCCGCCACGAGCGCCCACCGCAGGATGTGGGTGAGCCAGCGGCCAACCTCGAAGCGCGCGATGGGCGCGAGCAGCAAGCCCGCGATCCAATGCGCGATAACGTAAATCACAATGCACGCGAACACGCTCGCCGAGAGCGTCAGCAGCCAGCCCCGCGAAGGGTCGTCGAACTTCGCAAACAGAAAATCGCGCACGCCTGAACGCGCGTGCACGTCAACGGCTTGAGTCTCGGGGGCGTCCTGCCGCTCGCCTGGCGGCGCCGCATCCACTTCGTCGCGCAACCCCGTGAGTTCGCCGTGCAGCGAGTCGCGTTCGGTCCGCATGCGCTGGATCTCGTCGAGGGTGCGCGTGCGTTCGGCGCGCAGCCCGTCCAGTTCAGCGCGCACGCGTTCGCGCTGAACCAGCAGCGCCTGCATCTGCGCGTGCAACTCCTCGGCCTGCGCGACGCTCAGCGCGGAACGGCTCACCGGCGGCGCATGATGCACGGACCAGTACGCGTCGAGCAACTCACGCGCCTCCTTGACGCGCTTGAACTGGTCGTCGGCCCAGCGCATCGAGGCGGCCGTGGGGTGCCGCCATTTGTCGGGATGCAGGATCTGCGCGAGATGGCGATAGTGATGCTTGATGTCCGCCTCGCTCGCCCCCGGCTCCAGATCGAGCCGGTAGTAGAGGCGGTCGTAATCCACGGGTCGGTGATCGCGGCCTGGCATGACCTGTATGTATTCCTCAGTGGATGGATTGGCAGGCGGGGCAACGCCTGCTTGTTCAAGTTAGCGCAATGCGCCCAGTCCGGCAAGGAAAGCGCCGCTGCCCGCGCCCGCACAGTTTCAGTGCGGCCGGGCCGCCAGCAGGCGGCTCAACGTCGCGAACGCGGTGGCAGGCAGTTCGTACAGCTTGCGCACGACCACGGCGTTCGGATAGAACGCCTCGACCGCGTCGTCCAGTATGCCGATGCCGACTAACTCGATGCCCTGCTCCGCCACCGCCTGCACGCGCGCGCGCAGGTCGGTGCGCAACACGGCCGGGTCGCCGTCGCTTGTCGAAGGATAGCCGTCCGATAGCACGAAAAGCAGCCGCCGGCGCGCCTTGCGTTGCGCGAGCCGCCCCGCCGCCCAGGCAAGCGCTTCGCCGTCGGGGTTCTCGTTGCCGCACTCGATAGCCGCGAGCCCGCTCAGGTCGCGTGAGTCGAAACGCTTGAACACGCGCAGATCCAGCCGCTCAACGAAGCGGTTATAGGCCCGCAGATCGGCGCTGGCCGCGCGCTTGCGCTCATAGAGCGTGCGCATTTCCGGCGCTTCGATCGAGCTGTAGCCGAGCACTTCCGAATCGAAAGCGAGCTGTGTCAGTGCATCGGCGAGTGCCGCCGCGCACAGGCGCGCCAGATCGATCTTGCGGCCCGCCATCGAGCCGCTCAGGTCGAGCAGCAGCGTGACCACCGTGTCGCGACCACTCGCATGACGCGCCACGCGAAACGGCGTGCGGTAGCCGCGCGAGGCGGCCAGACGCGCGAGCGCGGCGCGATCGATCTCGCCGCGCTCCTGCTCGCGCTTCCAGTGCGTGAGTTCGTCGGCCTTGAGCACACGCTCGAGGTGGGCCTTGAGCGCGCCGGTTTCCGCGCGCGCCAATGCGCGCAGCTTGCGCCAGGCGGTGGCGTCGCCGCGGCCCGTGAGGTCGGTGACGACGTCGAATGCCGTGGTCAGCGGGATCGACAAGCGGGGCCGCATTTGCGCGGGGCTGCGGTTGTCGGCGGCGGCGTGCGGTGCATCCGCTTCGGAAAGCGCTGTGCCGGCGGCGGAATCGGACTGCGTGCTCGTGCGTGCCGAAGCGCCTCCGTCACGCTCGCGGGCGTCTTCTGATTGCGCGGTGCCCCCCGGCGGTTCGACCTCGTCTTGCGCGCCGAATTCGTCCAGCGCCTGGGCGAGCCGGGTTGCTTCGTCGTCGAGGCCTTCGACCGGGCCCGCTGTCTGCATCATATTGTTCGCGCCGCGCGATGCGAGCGAGCGCACGGCCGCCACGATCTCCGTGGCCGCGCGCAGGCTGGCGCGCGTCGACAGGCTCGCGCGCGCCGCGCCAAGTGGGACGTCGATCGCGCGTAGCGCGGCGGCAAGCGCCGCTGCATCACGCTCCAGCACGCCAGGCGCTTCGTCCCAGAGCGTGCGCTCGATCGCCCACGCAAGGCGCTCGCGCCACGCCAGTTTCGGCCAGCGTCGCGCGATGTCCTCGCTGCGCTGCGCACGCAAGCTTTGCGCGTAGCGTCGCGCGCCAGGGAACGTCCGCGCGAGCTGCGCGAGCACGCGACGATCTTCGATCGCCTGCGCAATGCGCCCTGTCACGCCGGCTTGCGGCGTGTCAAGACGCGGCGTTTCGCTGTAGCGACGCCGCGCAGCCAGCAAGTCGAGCGCGCCGAGCAGTGCGGCTTCATTCGCGCCATCGCTCGCGAGGCGCGCGGGCAGCACGAAGCGTTCGCCCTCCACGCGCGGCTCGCCAGCGCCGAACGTCACGCTCACGCGCGCGTCGCCGGTCAGAACGCGCGCGAGGCGCCCGAGGGCACCCTCGGGATCGGCGCTCGCCGTCAAACCTTCTGTTGCGTCATGCAAGCTGGACACAGGCGCCTCCGCACTCACGCGTCGAAGATCACGTGATGACGGATGATGCTGCGGATGAGCGCCGCCTCGTCCGCGCTTACCTTCGCATAGATCGCCGGCCCCGCCGCGCGCTCGACATCGCCCGTGCGTAGCATGAGTTCGGCCCAGTCGATCAAGCGCCGCGTCGAAAACGCGCTCGCGAGGTCCTCGCGGGCGAACGCCGCGCGGCAGTCGGCGGCGATGGCGGCGAGTGTCTGCGCGAGCGGCCGCGTTAGCACGGGCAGCGTGCGCAGCAATACTTCGGTTTCCTCTTCAAGTGAGAGATAGTCGAACAGGTACACGCGCCAGCGATCGAGGAACGCCTCGTTGAGCAGGTTCGCCCCCTGGTACAGATGGCGGTACGCGCTCATCGCGCCCGCGGCGTTCGCGGTGGCGAAGAGGCGGAACGACGGATGCGGCTCGACGATTTCGTTGCCGCGCTCCTTGAGCAGCAGGCGGCCGTTCGGTTCCAGCACGGCGGTGAGCACGGCAAGAATGGACGGCTCGGCAAAGTCGAGTTCGTCGATGATGAGCCAGTAGCCCTCTCGCATCGCCACGGGCAGGATGCCGTCCACCCAGATCGTCTCGCCGCCCTTCACGGTCCAGAAACCCACGAAGTCGCCAATCGTGGTCTGGCCGTTCATGTTCGCGCGCAGCACGCCATAGTCCGCGCGCGCGGCCACCTGCTCGATGAAGCTCGTCTTGCCCGAGCCCGTATGGCCGATCAGCATGACGCGGCGATTTTCTACGATGTCCTGAACGATATCGTCGCCGCGCCCGGTGAAAAGATAGGCCGCGTTCACGCGCGGCACCAGTGCGTTCGGCTTGCCGCGCGGCAGTTCAACGCTGCCGATGCGTACGGTGGGCGTGCTGGATTGCGGTTCGGCTTGGGCCGCTCCGGCCTCGCGCGCCGCTCGGACGGCTTGCTGCAAGGCTGCTGAAAACGTGCCGCCCGCTTGTGCGGCTCGCGCTTCATCGGCGCGCTGCGCTTCGGAAACGAAACCCTCGCGACGCCACTTGAGCAGCTTCGCTTCGAGATTGTCGAGATCGATTTCGGTGTCGATGTCGACTTTGTCGTCCTCGCCCTGCCCGTGCTCGATGCGGTACATATGCGCGCGTCCGGAAGGCGAGACTCGCCACCATTCGCTCGCCCGGCCGGCGCCGCGGGTGTAGATGCCCAGCGGGTCTTCGTCTTGCAGTGCGGGATAGGAGGCGTTCATGGGCGGGAAATACAGGGCGCTGGCGCGCGGTCCGGTCAATCGTCTCATATTACCGGTGCCTGGTCGAAGTGCGGCAATGCGCAAAAGCGTGACAATGAGCATCACGCGAGGATCACGCGAGGACCACGCCCGCACCACGGCCGTGCTTCCAGCACACGTCCAGCCATGCTAGCGTGACGATCGCCGTACGAGGCGCGCACGCCTCACCTGTCACCCGGAGACCCCCATGCCCCAAGCCGCGCCCCCCGAACTCGACGACGAGCCCGGGCGCGGCCGAACGCTTGCCCGCCGCTACCCGCGCGGCCTCCAGATCGAGCCGCACACGCATACCTGGGCGCAGGTGCTCTACGCCGTTTCGGGCGTGATGTGGGTCGAGGTGGAACGCGAAGCACTCGTCGTGCCGCCGCAGCGCGCCGTGTGGCTGCCGCCCGGCACGCAGCACGCCATTCACATGCTGAGCGCCGTCGAGATGCGCAATCTCTACCTGCACGAGCGCGATAGCCGGCACCTGAGCGAGCGGTGCGAAGTGTTCGAGATCAACGGCCTGCTGCGCGAACTCATCACGAGCCTCGCGGAACGCGCGCGCGAAGACGACGACGCCTGGCTCGACGCGGCCTATCGCCTCGCGTCGATCGAACTCGCCCACGCGCCGCGCTCCACGCTGCGCATTCCGCTGCCCGATGCATCCGACCGCCGCCTCGCCACGCTGTGCCGCGCGGTGATCGACAACCCGTCGGCCGATATCGGCTTCGAGCAGCACGCGGCATGGGTGGGCGCGAGCGTGCGCACGCTCTCGCGGCTCTTCACGCGCGAGCTTGGCATGGGGTTTGCGGAATGGCGCCGCCAGGTGCAGCTCGCACTCGCAGTCTCGCGCCTCGCGGAAGGCGAGCCCGTGAGTGCCGTGGCGCGCATGTTGGGCTATCTGCCCAGCAGTTTCAGCGACATGTTCCGCCGCGAACTGGGCGTGCCGCCCAGCGAGTTCCGGCCCACCGGCACACTTGGCGGCGTAGCTGGCTTCGCAGAGGAAAGCGCGGCAAAGTGACGCGCGCGCGGACTCATGCTGCAGATCAATGCGGCGGCAGATCGCCCACTAGCGGAAACATGTCGGGCGTATAGCCCATATTGAAGTAACCGGCCCGTGCATAGGTGGCGATTCGTTCGAGCTGCTCGGTTTCGCGCGACGTGTCGCGCAGTTCGGGCTCGTCGCCGTGAGGCACAGGCGCGCTGTTCGCACGGCCGCGCCGCGCAAACCACGTCGGCATCGATAACTTCGACATTGCGGACTCCTTGCAAGGCGTTGACCCCTTCCAATCTAGACAGTCATTGGCGCGCACGCAAACAAGCATTTCTACGATGCATTGCACACCGCGACCGGCGCTCTCAGATCACCCGATACGCCCGTTGTAAACCCCCGAAAACCTTACAAACAACTAACGTTTCGAAATTGGCGCACGAGTTGGTTAGACTGCGAGTCTTGGCCTTCGCTGTATGGCGAGGTCCGGCTTCGACGGCATAACAATGATGAGAATGCGTATGCAGCAACTCGACAGTCACCGGCAGCAATTCGCGGCGGACAACCCGTTTAGCGCGCCGACATGGTTTTTCCGCACCGCCTCTAGCGGTGGTCCGACCTCCTGGAGGCAGGCATGAGCGACGTCCCGCAGACGCAACCCGCGCCCCAGCCACCCCCGCCGCCGCCCTCGCCACCCCCGCAGGCGCCGAAGCGCCGCCGGCTCGGCCCGCTCATTCTCGCCATTGTCGTGGTCTTGCTGATCGTGCTCGTGATCGTGCACATCATGCGCAACAAGAAGACGGAGCATGGCCCGGCGCCGCAGGTCGTGACCGTGGCCGCCGCCACGCTCGGGCCCATGCCGGTGACGCTCAATGCGCTCGGCACTGTGACGCCTATTGCCACTGTCACGGTTCTACCGCAAATCAGCGGCTACCTCACCGAGGTGGGCTACAAGGAAGGCCAGGATGTCGTGAAGGGGCAGTTCCTCGCGCAGATCGACCCGCGCCAGTATGAGATCAGCAAGGAGCAGGCGCAGGCGCAACTCGCGAAGGACGAGGCCCTGCTCGCCCAGTCGCGCGCCGACCTCGTGCGCTTTACCCAGTTGCACGAACAGCGGTCTATCGCCGAACAGACCTTCACCGACCAGAAGTTCCTCGTCATGCAGAACGAGGCCGCCGTGAAGGCCGATATCGCCAACGTCAGGCTCTTCGAACTCGATCTCATCTACTGCCGCATCACCGCGCCGGTTTCGGGCCGCGTGGGCCTGCGGCTCGTCGACCCGGGCAACTACGTGACCTCGTCGAGTTCCACGGGCATTGCCGTCATCACGACGATGAAGCCCACCACCGTCCAGTTCGCGATCCCGCAGACCTCGCTCGGCAGCGTGCTCGAGCGTGTCAACGCCGGCGCGAAGCTGCCGATCACCGTCTTCAGCAGCGACAACACACGCCAGATCGCCACCGGCACGCTCTTCGCGCTCAGCAACCAGATGGCCACGGCCACCGGCACGGTCACGCTGCGCGCGAGCGTGCCCAACGACGACGAGGCGCTCTTTCCCAACGAGTTCGTCAACGTGAGGCTGCTCGTCGACACGCTGCAGAACGCCGTGCTCGTGCCCACGCCAGCCGTGCAGACCGGCGCGCCCGGCGACTACGTGTACCTCGTCAACGCCGACAACACCGTGTCGGTCCACAAGGTCACGCTCGGGCCGAGCGACGGCCGCTATACCGTGATCTCCGCAGGCCTGCAGCAGGGGCAGCGTGTCGTGACCGACGGCCTCGACCGCCTCAACGACGGCGCGAAGATCCAGCCCGCGGGGCCGAGGCCCGCCACGCACGCCGGCGCCGCGAGTGGTGCGAGCGGCGCGAGCGCCCCGCATCACGGCAGCGCACCCCGGGCGTCGAGCGCCCCCGGCGCCACGGCGCCGAACGCTTCCGACGCGAGCGCGGCAGCCTCGCAAGCTGGTTAAGCCCCGGACCCAGCGCCGATGAATATTTCGCGTCTCTTCATCCTGCGGCCGGTCGCGACTTCGCTTCTGATGATCGCGATGGTGCTGATCGGCCTCGTCGCGATGAAGTTCCTGCCGGTTTCCTCGCTGCCCGCGGTGGACTACCCCACCATCCAGGTGCAGACCTTCTATCCGGGCGCGAGCCCGAATGTGATGGCGACCACCGTCACGGCGCCGCTCGAAGTGCAGCTGGGTGAAATCCCCGGCCTGCAGCAGATGATCTCGTACAGCTCCGAGGGAGCCTCGGTCATCACGCTGCAGTTCGACCTCTCGCTGAGTCTGGATGTTGCAGAGCAGAACGTGCAGCAGGCCATCAATGCGGCGAACAGCTTCCTGCCGAGCGGTCTGCCCGCGCCGCCGACCTACGCCAAGGTGAACCCGGCCGACCAGCCCATCCTCACGCTCGCGATTACGTCGAAGTCGATGTCGCTCACGCAGTTGCAGGATGCGGCCAACAACCGGCTCGCCACCAAGATTTCCGAAGTGCCGGGCGTGGGCCTCGTCACCACCGCCGGCGGCAACGTGCCCGCCGTGCGCGTGGAGGCCGACCCGCAAAAGCTCGCCGCCTACGGCCTGAATCTCGACGACCTGCGCACGCTGCTCGCCAACGTCAACGTGAGCAACCCGAAGGGCAACTTCGACGGCCCCGAGCTCAACTACACGATCAATTCGAACGACCAGATATCGGACCCGAAGGACTACGAAGACACGGTCATCGCCTATCAGAACGGCTCGCCCGTGTTCATGCGCGACGTGGCGCGCGTGTCCACGGCCGCGCAGGACGTGGAGCGCGGCGCCTGGTACAACAAGGCGCCTGCCATCGTGCTGAACGTGCAGCGTCAGCCGGGTGCGAACGTGATCGCCACCGTCAACCAGATCATGCGGGAGTTGCCGCAGCTCGAAGCGTCGCTCCCCGCGGGCATGCAGGTCACGGTGGTGTCGAACAGCGTGGGCGTGATCCGTGCTTCGGTGAGCGATGCGGCCTTCGAACTCGTGCTCGCCGTGGCGCTCGTGGTCGCCGTGATCTTCGTGTTCCTGCGCAACTTGCCCGCCACCATCATTCCGAGCATCTCGGTGCCGGTCTCGCTGATCGGCACGCTCGCGATCATGTACGAGCTCGGCTACTCGATCGACAACCTCTCGCTCATGGCGCTTATCATCGCCACAGGCTTCGTGGTGGACGACTCGATCGTGATGATCGAGAACATCGTGCGCTACCTGGAGGAAGGCGACAAACCCTTGCAGGCGGCGCTAAAAGGCGCAGGGCAGATCGGCTTCACGATTCTTTCGCTGACCATTTCGCTCATTGCCGTGCTGATTCCGCTGCTCTTCATGGGCGGCGTGATCGGGCGTCTCTTCAGCGAATTCGCCGTGACGCTCGCGGTGACCATCGTGCTTTCCGCCGTCGTCTCGCTCACCGTCGTGCCGATGATGTGCGCGCGCATCCTGCGCGCTCAGGCCGAGCGGCACCCTAGCCGCTTCGAGCGCATCAGCGAGGGGCTCTTCAACAAGACGCTCAACGCGTATGAGCGCGGGCTGCGCTGGGTGCTCGATCACCAGGCGTTCACGCTCATCGTTTTCGTGGTGACCGTCGTGCTCACCGGCCTGCTTTATGTGGTCATTCCCAAGGGCCTGTTTCCCGTGCAGGACGTGGGCGTGCTCCAGGGCATCAGCGTGGCCGACAACTCCATCTCCTACCAGGCGATGGTGCAGCGCCAGTCGGCGCTCGCGGAGCAAATTCTCAAGGACCCCGATGTGGTTTCGCTCACCTCGTACGTGGGCATCGACGGCATTAACAGCACGCTCAACAACGGGCGCTTCCTCATCAACCTGAAACCGCACGACGACCGCTCCGAAACCGCCGACGAAATCGGGCGGCGCATTCAGCAGTCGGTGGCGAAGGTGCCGGGCGTGCGCCTTTATGTGCAGCCCGAGCAGGACCTCACGCTCGACACGACGGTCTCGCGCAACCAGTACAACTTCGTGCTGCGCGGGCCGAGCCAGGAGGCGTTCCTGCAGTACGTGCCCGATCTCGTTGCGCGCATGAAACAGATCCCGTCGATCCGCGACGTCACGAGCGATCTCAACACGGATGGCCTTTCCGTGAACGTCGAAGTGAACCGCCAGCTCGCGGCGCGCTACGGCATCACGGCGGCGACCATCGACAACGCGCTCTACGACGCGCTGGGCCAGCGCATTGTTTCGACCATCTTCCAGCAGTCGGACCAGTACCGCGTGATTCTGGTGGCGAAGCCCGAAGCGCTGCCCACGGTCGAATCGCTCGGCGACCTGTACCTGCCGAGCCAGACGAGCAGCGAGGGCCAGGTGCCGCTCAAGGGCATTGCGAAGATCAGCATCACGCGCTCGCCGCTCATGATCAGCCACCTCGCGCAGTTCCCGTCGGTGACGATCTCGTTCAACCTCGCCGATGGCGCCTCGCTCTCCTCAGCCGTGCGCGACGTACGCAAGGCCGAGGCCGCCGTGAAGCTGCCACCCTCGATCACCTCGTCGTTCCAGGGCGCGGCGCAGGCGTTCGAAGATTCGCTTTCCAGCGAGGTGTATCTGCTGATCGCGGCGCTCGTGGCCGTGTATATCGTGCTGGGCGTGCTCTACGAGAGCTATGTGCACCCGGTCACGATTCTTTCGACGCTGCCCTCGGCCGGCATTGGCGCGCTGCTCGCGCTGATGATCGCGGGCAAGGATCTGGACGTGATCGGCATTATCGGCATCGTGCTCTTGATCGGCATCGTCAAGAAGAACGCCATCATGATGGTGGACTTCGCGCTCGAAGCCGAACGCGTGCATGGCAAGCCGCCGCGCGAGGCCATTTTCGAAGCGTCGCTGCTGCGCTTCAGGCCCATTCTCATGACCACGCTGGCGGCCATGCTCGGCGCGCTGCCCATGCTGCTCGGCAGCGGCACGGGCTCGGAGCTGCGCCGCCCGCTGGGTCTTGCGATCATCGGCGGCCTCACGCTTTCACAGATGCTCACGCTCTTCACGACGCCCGTGATCTATCTGCTCTTCGACCGGCTCGCCGAACGCTTCGGGCGCAAGCGCAAGCCGGAAAGCCACACGGACGGTGACGCAGAAGGCGGTTCCGGCAGCGGCGCGCCACCCGCGCCCGAGGGCACGCCGTGAACCTCTCGGCGCTCTTCATCCGGCGGCCGGTCGCGACGTCACTTCTCGCGATCGCGATCCTCATTTCGGGGACGCTCGCCTTTTTCCGGCTGCCGGTCGCGCCGCTGCCCAACATCGCCTACCCGGTGATCGTGGTGCAGGCCAACATGGCGGGCGCGAGCCCGGACATCATGGCGTCGACCGTAGCCGAGCCGCTGGAGCGGCGCCTCGGCACCATCGCCGACGTGAGCCAGCTCACGTCGATCAGCAACACGGGCTCGGCGCTCATCGTGGTCGTGTTCGGCCTGAACCGCGACATCAATGGCGCGGCGCGCGACGTAGAGGCCGCCATCCAGGCCGCGCGCGCCGACCTGCCCACTACGCTGCGCAGCAACCCGACCTACCGCCAGTACAACCCTGCGAGCGCGCCGATCATGGTGCTCGCGCTCACCTCGGAAACGCTCACCAAGGCGCAGCTCTACGATTCCGCCGATTCGGTCATCCAGCAGCAGCTCTCGCAGGTGGACGGCGTGGGTCAGATCACGCTGGGCGGCGGCGCGCTGCCCTCGGTGCGCGTGGAGCTGGAACCGGGCAAGCTCAACAGCTACGGCATCGGGCTCGAAGACGTGCGCGCGTCCATTGGCGCGGCCAACGCCGACAGCGCGAAAGGCCACATCGATCAGGGCAACCAGCGCTACACGGTGATCTCGAACGACCAGATCAGCAACGCCGCGCCGTTCCGCGACGTCGTGATCGCGTATCGCAACGGCTCGCCCGTGTTCCTGCGCGACGTGGCCTCGGTCATCGATTCGAACGAAAACATCCGCAACGCAGGCCTCTACAACGGCAAGTCGTCCGTGCTCGTGATCGTCTACCCGATGCCGGGCAGTAACGTCGTGAAGACGGTGCAGCAGATCCGCGCGCGCCTGCCCGCCATCGAAGCCGCGCTGCCCGCCACGATCAAGGTGGACGTGGCAATCGACCGCTCCGAGTCCGTGCGCGCCTCCGTGGCCGACACCGAGCGCACACTCTTCATTGCCGTGCTGCTCGTGATCGGCGTGGTGTTCGTGTTCCTGCTCTCGCCGCGCGCCACGCTCATTCCCGCCGTGGCGCTGCCGCTTTCCATCGTGGGCACGTTCGGGCCCATGTACCTGCTCGGCTACAGCATCGACAATCTCTCGCTCATGGCGCTCACCATCGGCACCGGCTTCGTGGTGGACGACGCCGTGGTGGTGCTGGAGAACATCGTGCGCCACATCGAGGCCGGCATGGAGCCCAAGGATGCGGCGCTCAAAGGCGCGGGCGAAGTCGGCTTCACGGTGCTCTCCATGAGCCTCTCGCTCATCGCCGTGTTCCTGCCCATTCTGCTGATGCCCGGCATCGTGGGCCTGCTCTTTCACGAGTTCGCGATGACGCTCTCCATCGCGATCCTCATCTCGCTCGTGATCTCGCTTACCGTCACGCCCACCATGTGCGCCTACGTGCTCAAGCGCGAAGCGCTGCACCGCAAGCCCTCGCGCGCGGCCGTGTGGATCAACGCACAGTTCGAGCGCTTCAAGCAGTTCTATTCGCGTACGCTCGACGTCGCGCTCAATCACGCGCGGCTCACGATCTTCATCTTGTTCGCGCTGCTGGTCGGCAACGTGTTTCTTGCGCGGCTGCTTTCCGGCACGTTCTTCCCCGAGCAGGACACCGGCATTCTGATCGGGCAGATCATTGCGGACCAGAGCATTTCGTTCACGGCGATGGAGAAGAAGCTCGCGCAACTGCAGGCCATCGTGAAGGCCGACCCTGCCGTGCAGTCGGTGGCGGGCTTCACGGGCGGGCGGGCACTCAATACGGCCACCGTGTTCGTCGAGCTGAAGCCGCTTTCCGAGCGGCGCCTGACGGCCACCGAGGTCGTGAACCGCCTGCGCCCCAAGCTCAATGCCGTTTCGGGCGCACGGTTGTTCATGCAGGCGCAGCAGGATCTGCAGATCGGCGGACGGCAGTCGGCGGCCGAGTATCAATACACGCTCACGAGCGACGACGCCGACGCCCTCTTCACCTGGGTGCCGCGTCTCGTGGACGAGCTGAACAAGCACCGCGGCCAGATGTCGGACGTGAATTCGGACTTGCAGCAAAACGGTCTGGAGGCCTACATGACGGTGCAGCGCTCGACCGCCAAGCGCTATGGGTTCGATCCGAACCAGGTGGACAACGTGCTCTACGACGCCTTCGGCCAGCGCACCGTCTCGACCATCTACAACGCGATCAACCAATACTTCGTCGTGATGGAAGTCGCGCCGCAGTATTGGCAGTTTCCGCAGTCGTTCCAGGATATCTGGCTGAGCACCGCGGCGGGCAACGCGAGCGGCGCGGCGCAAACGCAGATGCCGTCGAGCGTCATCTCGGGCGTCACGCCTTTCACGGCTGTGACCACGACCACCGCAACGGGCACCGCAACCAACGAGCGCAACGCCAACGCGGTGGCCAACCAGCAAAACAACGCGATTGCCAACAGCAAGGGCGGCAGCTCGAGCGGCAGCGCGGACAGTACGGCCGCCGAAACCATGGTGCCGCTCATGGCGCTCATGGACTGGAAAACGCGCCATACGGCCACGCAGGTCAATCACCAGGGCACGGAAGTGGCGGGCACGATTTCGTTCAACTTGCCCAAGGGCGGCTCGCTTTCCGAGGCCGGCGATATCATCGCGCAAGCCGAGCGCGACATCGGCATGCCCGCCTCCATTCACGGCGCGTTCGCGGGCGCGGCTCAGGCCTACGCGCAGTCCATGGGCGTCGTCCCGCTGCTCATTCTCGCCGCGCTGGCCGTCGTCTATATCGTGCTCGGCGTACTGTACGAAAACACCATCCACCCGCTCACGATCCTCTCCACGCTGCCCTCGGCCGGCATTGGCGCGATCCTCGCCATGCTGATCTTCGGCACGCCGTTCTCGGTGATCGCGATGATCGGCATCATCCTGCTCATTGGTATCGTGAAGAAGAACGGCATCATGATGGTCGACGTCGCCATCCAGCTGCAGCGCAACGAAGGCATGGAAGCGCGCCGCGCGATTCACGAAGCCGCCGTGGTGCGGCTGCGCCCGATCATGATGACGACCTTCGCCGCCGTGCTCGGCGCGCTGCCGCTCGCCATCGGCATCGGCCAGGGCGCTTCGCTGCGCCAGCCGCTCGGCGTGACGGTCATGGGCGGCCTGCTCCTGAGCCAGGTCTTTACCCTCTACACCACGCCAGTGATTTACCTGTTCCTCGACCGCCTGCGCGCACGCCTCGCGCGCTGGGCCGCGCGCCTGCCGTGGAATCGTCAGGCCGATGAGAGCGCATCATGATGAAGACTCGCCTTAACCCATCGCTCATGCGAATGCTGATCTCCGCCGCCGGACGCGCGGCCACGCGCACGCTGCCGCTCGCGCCCCTCACCGCCGCGCTGCTGCTCTCGGGCTGCATGGTCGGGCCGGATTACCACCGGCCCCAGGTCGCCGTGCCCGCCACCTGGAAGGAGCTGCCCGGCTGGACCCAGGCCGATCCCGAAGCGGCCCAAGGCCCCAAAGGCGAATGGTGGACCGCCTTCCAGGACCCGCTGCTCGATGAACTGGAACCGCTCGTCGAGGTGTCGAACCAGACCGTGCGGCAGAGCTACGCCAACTACCAGGAAGCGCTCGCCGAAGTGCGCGTGGCGCGTGCGAGCCTCTTTCCGACCATCGGCATTACCGGCTCCCTTGCGCGCGAGCGCTCCTCCACGGGCACGCTCAGCAGCGTGAGCAGCATCACGTCCACGCCGAGCGGCGCGCGCATCGTCAACGGCGGCACGCTCGAAGGCAACGCGAGCTGGGACATCGACCTCTGGGGCCAGGTGCGTCGCCAGATCGAGGAACAGTCGGCCACGGCGCAGGCGAGTGAGGCCACGTTGGCCAACGCTACGTTATCCGAACAAATCGCGTTGGCGAACGCCGTGATCGATCTACGTATCACCGACGCCGATATCGACCTGCTCACGCATACCGTGCAGGCGTACACGGACTTCCTGCGCGTGGTAGCCAACCAGGACCAGGCGGGTACCGTCCCGCCGTCCGATCTGGTGTCCGCGCGCACGCAGCTCGAATCGGCCCGCGCGAGCCTGATCGCGCTGGGCGTGGCGCGTGCGCAAAACGAGCACGCCATTGCGGTGCTCGTGGGCCGCAACCCCGAAGAGGTCGATATCCCGCACAGCACGCAGCTTCCCGCGCTGCCCGCCATTCCCGCCGGCGTGCCCTCCACGCTGCTGCAGCGGCGGCCCGACATTGCGACCGCCGAACGCCAGATGGCGTCGGCCAACGCGGCGATCGGCGTGGCGGTGGCCGCGTACTATCCGTCGATCTCGCTCACCGCGCTCGATGGCTTCACGCAGTCGCCGCTTTCGGGTCTGCTGCACATGAGCAACTACGTGTGGTCGCTCGGCGCGAGCGCGACACAGACGATCTTCGACGGCGGCCAGCGCAGCGGCCAGGTGGCGGCCGCGCGCGCGGGCTATGACGCGGCGGTGGCGAACTACCGCGGCACGGTGCTGACGGCGTTTCAGGGTGTGGAGAACGATCTCTCCGGGCTGCGCATCCTCGCGCAGCAGGCCGAAGTGCTCGACGCCGCCGTACGCGACGCGACGCGCGGCGCGCAGATCGCGCAAAACGAATACGAGGCGGGAACGGTGGACTACACGACGGTCGCCACGGCGCTGGCCACGCAGGTGACCAATCAGCAGAGCGCGCTGAACGTGCAGCAGCAGCGGCTGCTCGATGCGGCTTCGCTGATCGGCGACCTGGGCGGCGGCTGGTCCGGGCAGCTGCACGATGCGCAGCATCCCACACGCGCGGTGACGCCGGCTTCCGGCGCTGCGGTTCCGGCGGCGAGTGTGAGCCGTCCGGCGAACGTGGAGGCGAGCCGGGCGCAGGGCGCGGCTCAAAGTCCTTGATCGAGAGAGCCCGCGCTACGCGCGCGGTTGCGTTTCCGAAGCGGTCGTCACGGGCATGGCGGAGGCCGGTAGCCCGAACACGGCATCGAAGATCAAGTTGTAGACGTAGTTGTAGACGAGAAAGAACACCGACAGCCCGATATCCATCACGAACGCCTCGATCAACGGGACTTGCAGCGTGAGCGCGATCATCGGCACGAGAAACACCACGAGGCCGCCCTCGAAGCCGACCGCATGCGCCAGGCGGCGCGCGACGCTGCGGCCGCGTTTCGTCTGGCGCGCTTCCCAGCGCTCGAACAGCAGGTTGTAGACGAAGTTCCAGCCCACCGCGATCAGCGAGGAAAACACCGCCGCGGCGCCCGCGCGGTTCATGCCGCTGCCCGAGAGCGAGGCGAAGCTCGAGCCGGTAATCAGGATCGCGATGCCTTCGAACAACGTGAGGTACACAACCCGGCGTTTGATACCCTGCATGGACGAATGCTCCTGATGCGGCTCCCGCGTGGCTTCGGGCGGTGTCAATCGCCGCGCTTTCTGCGAGCGCGGCGAAACCCTTCGCGAATCAACCCAGATCGGTAAATACCGAAGCCGCAGACAAGCGCGACTTCGGCAGCTTCGCGTTGAAGTCATCGGCACCACGGTAGCCAAGGCCAATCACCACGAGCGCGGTGAGGCCCTGCTCGCGCAGGCCCAGTTCCTCGTCGAGCGCACGGGCGTCGAAGCCTTCCATCGGGCAGGCGTCGATTTCGAGCGTCGATGCGCCGATCAGCAGCGTGCCGAGCGCGAGATACGCCTGCTTCTCCATCCACGCGGGCAGGTCATCGCGCTCGCGATGCAGGTTGACGTAGAACGAGCGCGTCTTTTCCTGACCCGCTTTCGCTTCGGCATTGGCGAAGCGGCCGTCCGCTTCTTCCTGCGCGAGCACGTCGGCGAGGTGGGCTTCGTCCATGTCGGTGCGCACGCACAGCACCACCACGTGCGAGGCGCGCGTGACCTTCGGTTCGTTGTATGCGAAACCTTCCATGCCCCGGGCGATACGCGCGCGTGCAGCGTCGCTTTGCGCCAGCACGAAATGCCACGGCTGCGAGTTCACCGACGAAGGGCTGAAGCGGATCAGCTCCTTGAGTTCATCGATGACAGCGGCGGGAATCTTGCGGGCGGGATCGAACGCCTTGGTGGCGTGGCGTGCTTTCGCGAAGCGGGTGAGGTTCAAGCGGTTTTCTCCTTCGTGTGCGCTCGGCCGGGGCAGTCGCCGGCCAGGCCGACATCGTACCAGCATCGTACGCTGGCCGCGGGAGCGTTCTGCGCGTCGGGCGCACCTGCGCTATGCTTGAAGGTTCAAATTGCCGTGACGGCCCGCCAGCCACGCGCCGCGGCCACGCACACGCAGCTCTCGATTCCGGTCGAGCACGGCAGTCCCGTGCTGGGCACGTGGCAGGGCATCTATGTGTTCGAACATCGGCGCGCGGCGCACACGCGCGATATCGTGCTGCATCTGATCGGCGAATGAGCGCCTCAGGTGCACACACACAAATCCCGTACGCAAGCGCTATGCTTGCGTCTTTCGTTCAACCGACTCACCGAGGGTTGCCCCAAATGAAACAGTCCGCCGGTTCCATGATTTCCTTTACCCGCCCTGACGGCCAGTCGCTCCAGGGTTATCTCGCCAGGCCGGAAAAGACCGAAGGCGCGCCCGCCATCGTCGTGATCCAGGAGTGGTGGGGTTTGAACGACCAGATCCGCGGCGTGGCCGACCGGCTCGCGCAGGCGGGCTACCTCGCGCTCGTGCCCGACCTGTATCGCGGCAAGAGCACGGTCGAACAGGAAGAGGCCCACCATCTGATGACGGGTCTCGACTTCGCCGACGCGGCCTCGCAGGACGTGTTCGGCGCGGTCAATTATCTGAAGACGCTCACGGACCGCGTGGGCGTGACGGGCTACTGCATGGGCGGCGCGCTCACGCTGCTCGCGGCAACCATGATCCCGGGCCTTTCGGGCGCCGTGGTGTGGTACGGCTTCCCGCCGCTCGACTACATCGATGCGAGCAAGATCACCGCACCCGTCCTCGGCCACTTCGCGACCCAGGACCAGGCGTTCAACATCGAAACCGTGGCGGAGCTCGAAACGAAGCTCAAGAACGCCAACGTCGATGTCGAATTCCATCGCTATCTTGCCCATCACGCGTTCGCGAACGAGACCGCCGTGGGCCCGACCCGCATCGCCATCACGCAGTACGACCCGGTCTGGGCACAGCTCGCGTGGGACCGCTCGCTGACGTTCTGGGGCCGCACGCTGTGGCCGCAACGCGCGGCGCGCTGAAGCGCTGACAGCGTCCCGCGCCGGCGCGCGGATGTGTCGTAGAATCGGCGTCGCCCCGCCTCACGCGGGCGACGCCGATTTGCATTGCAGCGCCTTCGTCCCTCTCACGCGCCTCGCGGAGACTTTATGACGCCGCTCATCCTCCAGCGCCCTGCGCTTCTGTTCATCGTGCTGATCGTGGTACTGCCGCTTGCCGCCGGGCTGGGCACGAGCGTACTGCACCGACACTTCCCGCTCGCCGAGGAGGCGCGCGAGAACTACAGGATCGTGCAGGGCGCGACGCTCACGCTGCTCGCGCTCTTGATCGGGTTCGCGCTCTCGATGGCCGTGAGCCGCTACGACCAGCGCAAGAACCTGGAGGAAGATGAAGCCAATGCGATCGGCACGGAATACCTGCGCGCCGATCTGCTTGGCGCCGAGACGGCTGCCCAGACCAAGGCACTGCTCGCGCGCTACCTTCAGGCGCGCATCCAGTTCTATGTTGTGCACGACGCTGCCAGACTCGATCAGCTCAACCGCAACACCAGCGAGCTCCAGACGCAGCTCTGGGCGAACGTGCGCGACGCCGCGAAGGCGCAGCCAAATCCGGTGATGGCGCTCGTGGTCGGCGGCATGAACGACGTCATCAACGCCCAGGGCTACACGCAGGCCGCGTGGATCAATCGCATTCCCGTCGCCGCGTGGTCGCTGATGATCGTCATCGCCATCTTCAGCAACCTGATGCAGGGCTACGGCGCGCACGGCGAGGTCGGCAGGCGCGTACTGCTGCTTGTCCTGCCCATTACGGTCACGCTGTCACTCACGCTCATCGCCGATATCGACAGCCCGCGCGGCGGCCTCATTCGCGTCGCGCCGCTCAATCTGATGAGTCTCGCGCAATCCATCCCTGCGAATCCTTGAGCGCCACTTCGCGGCGCCGCATGATCGCGTCCAAGCCCGTACAGCCATGAAAGTCATCCGCTCCAGAACCTTCACTGCCAGCCGCCCCTGGGGCGCGCTCGACATCGCCAACATGAGCGGCACCACCGTGCGCCTGCACTGGACCGACCAGCCGTACAAATGGCACGTCAACGATGGCGAGGAAGTGTTCGCCGTGCTCGACGGCGTGGTCGACATGCATTACCGCGAAGACGGTGTGGAAGAGGTCGCGGTGCTCGAAGCCGGCGACGTGTTCTTCGCGGGCGTGGGCTGCGAGCATGTCGCGCATCCGCGGGCGAGGCGCGCATTCTCGTGGTCGAGCGTGAAGGCAGCGTGTAAGCCGCGTCTTGCGGCGAAAAGACGGCGCGCGCCATTTCCACTAAACTTGGCGGCCTGAATCCACTCCCGCCTCTCAATCAGGCCGTGGCGGGCCTTGCTCGGCTCGCGCCCTGGCGCTGAACGACTCTCTGGACTGCAAGGACATCGCATGAACGACCTTTCCGCATTTCCCATCACCCGCAAGTGGCCGGCGCTTCATCCCGAGCGCATCCAGCTGTACTCGCTGCCCACGCCCAACGGCGTCAAGGTCTCGATCATGCTGGAGGAAAGCGGCCTGCCCTACGAGCCGCATCTGGTGCGCTTCGACTCGAACGACCAGATGTCGCCGGAATTCCTCTCGCTGAACCCCAACAACAAGATTCCCGCGATCCTCGATCCGAACGGTCCAAGCGGCGAGCCGCTCGCGCTCTTCGAGTCGGGCGCGATCCTCATCTATCTCGCCGACAAGTGCGGCCGCTTCCTCGCCCGCGAAGGCGCGGCGCGCTACGAAACGATCCAGTGGGTCATGTTCCAGATGGGCGGCATTGGCCCGATGTTCGGCCAGGTGGGCTTCTTCCACAAATTCGCGGGCAAGGAGTACGAGGACAAGCGTCCGCGCGACCGCTACGTCGCCGAATCGCGGCGTCTGCTCGCCGTGCTCGACCAGCGCCTTGAGGGGCGCAAGTGGATCATGGGCGACGAGTACACCATTGCCGACATCGCCACGTTTGGTTGGGTGCGCAACCTTGTTGGCTTCTACGAGGCCGGCGACCTTGTGGGTTACGCCGATTTCAGGAACGTCGCACGCGTGCTCGAGGCGTACCTCGCGCGGCCGGCGGTCGAGCGCGGGCTCAACATTCCGCCGCGCGGCTGAGGCCAGGGCGTCGTCATTGCGGCGCTGCTCTCACGCGCGCCGCGACCGAATCGGCCACTTCGGCCGCCGCCCGGTCCACGTTCTTGCGGTCATCGGCGCGCGCCAGCACGAATTTGGCCGCGGCCACATAGGGATTGAGTGCGATAGCCGCGCCGGCGCCCGGCTTCGCGTGGCTCGACTCGCTGTCGATCACCTGATAAAGCGGCTGCGGCGCCTGGGTGGCGAGGTCGTCCACGGCCACCGCCAGCTCGATCTGGCTTGCGCCCGAACCGAAGCCCACCACCGCGCGCCGCAAGCTGTTGCCTTCGTCCACGCTCAAGAATACGCCGCGCACCAGCCAGCCCTGTGCGGGCAGCGGCGCGCCACTGTGCAGGCGGCGTGCGTCGAGGCCTTTCGCGCGCAGGTCATTCACCAGCGCATCGGCCATTTTCGTGACGACTTGATCGGCCTGCTGCTGCGGGTCGCGGTGGCGCAACAGCGGCCTTGGCAGCAGGCCGCCCATGTGCTCGCGCGCATTCTCCACAGGATTCGAATCCTGTTTGACGTTGCCCGCGTCGAGTTCGAAATCCGTCACGTAGACGAGCGGCGCGCCAGGCGCAGGTCCTGGCGCCGCGGGCGCGCCCAGTACTTGCCCCGAGGCAAGCGGCGCGAACGCGCACAGCCAGAGCGTCGCGACCAGGTTCCAGTGCCATTGCATCTTCATCGCATGCTCCCGTATGTTCGCCATCAACCGTCGATCAACCTTCGATCAACCCGAGCCGCGCAAGGTCACGCGCGAGCGAATCGGCTTCGACGAAGTGACACGCCTGCAAACCCGCGTCGAGCGCGCCCGTCACATTTGCTTCGCTGTCGTCGATGAAAAGCGTTTCCTGTGGCTGGGCGCCGAGCTCTGCCACGCAGCCAAGATAGGTCTGCGCAGCCGGCTTGACCGCGCCGAATGTCGCCGACGAATAGATCTGCGAACCGAAAAGCCGCGCAACGGGCGGATTCAGATAATCGAGGTGATGCGTGACGAGCGAGCAATTGTTGGTGAGCACAGCAATGCGGCACCGCACGGCCACGCGCTGCGCCAAAGCGAGCGCCGCCTCGTTCGGCGTGATCGAGGCGCGCCGCGAAGCGAGCCACACGTCGCGGCCCACTTCGCAGCCGAGCATGACGCCGAGCGCGCGCAGATAAGCATCCGGGTCGATCTCACCCGCGTCGGCGCGCGCCTCGAGGCCCGAGCCCCAGATTGCGTGGCGCACGGTTGCAGGCGGCGCGCCAGTGGAGGCCGCGAGGCTCGCCACACGCGCCTCGCGATCGTAGTGGGACAGCACGCCTTCCATGTCGAACAGGACTACGCCGATCGCCGTCATCTGCCGCTCCCGCCACGAAATGTCCAACTGCGGTCCCACCCAGTCCGCTGCCGATCATACCGCCGGCCCGCGGTAAGCGGCACACAAGCAGGCACGGCAGGCACAAGCACGGCGCGCGATGATCGCGCCCCGAAACCCTCATTGGATTTTGGGTAAACTGGGACGCATGGACACCTGCCGTTACTGCGGAAAATTGCGCGACGAATGGGATTGCCACGGGCCAGCGTGCCGTCAGGCGATCGCGCAGGCGCTGCGCCGCCAGCGCAAGGGGCTGCCGTTGGTGGCGAACGTGATCCGCAATGAAATTCCTGCCGACGCCACCACCGGCCAGATCATCACCGTGCTTTCGCGCCAGCGGCAGCGCGCGCGGCGCGGCAACGAGGAACGGCGCGAGCGCAAAGCGCTCGATATCCCCGAAGGCGAGTAAGGTAGCCGCTCACGCTCGCTAGCGCCCGCCCTCGTCCTCGTCCTCGTTCGCAGGTGCGGAAATGCCGATGCGCGCGAACGTTTCCTCCAGATGATTCACGCACACGCGCACTTTCGCAGACTGCGCGAGCCGCGCCGGGTACACGGCCCAGACATTGGCCGGCTGCGTGACGCCGGGCAGCACGCGCTGCAGGCGCCCGCTTTCCAGCAAGGGCGCCACGTCCCACATCGAGCGCAGCACGACGCCGCGCCCCGCCAGCGCCCACTGCACAGCCACCTCGCCGTGATTGGTGGAGAGCGGTCCAGCCACCTTGACTGAAACCGGTTCGCCATGCGCGTCCAAGCGCCATACGCCAAACGGATGATCACGCTCCTTGATCGCGAGACACGCATGCTCCGCGAGATCGGCGACCTCCTGGGGCGCGCCGCGCCGCGCGAGATACGCGGGCGCCGCGCATAGCACGCGATAGTTCGTGGCGAGACGCCGCGCGATCAGATGGCCGGCGATCTCGTCGCCGATACGCACGTCGAGGTCGAAGCCCTCGCCTGCCACGTCGACGAGCCGGTCGAACAGTTCGAGCCGCACGCTCAGTTGGGCATACCGCTCGGAAAGGCTCGCGAGCGCAGGCGCGACGAAATTGCGGCCAAAGCCGAAGCTGCTCGACACGCGCAGCGTGCCGCGCGGAATGCGCCGCGTGGTGGAGACGTCATCCACGAGCCGCTCGACGTCGTCGAGGATCTTGCCGGCCGACGCATAGACGCGCTCGCCCGCCTCGGTCATCGCGACACGCCGCGTCGAGCGGTGCAACAGGCGCGTGCCGAGACGCGCCTCGAGCACGCCCACGCGCTTGCTCACATAGGCCGGCGACGCCGCAAGCGCTTCTGCCGCCGCGCTGAAACTCGCCTTGCGCGCGACCATGCAGAACACGCGCAAGTCATCGAGCTCGGGCGACGCTACGGCTTTCGGTGCTTTCGGTGCGTCGGGCATGTGCGTCACAGCGCGGCGGCTACCGCTTCGCCCAGCGCGGTCGTGTTCGCCGTGCCGCCCATGTCGGGCGTGCGCGGGCCTTCCACCAGCACCTTCTCGATGGCCTGCATGATCGCGTCGTGCGCGGCCTTGTATTGCGCGTCGCCGTTGCCGAGGAAGTCGAGCATCATGGCGCCCGACCAGATCATCGCGATGGGGTTGGCGATCTGCTTGCCGAAGATGTCGGGCGCGGAACCGTGCACCGGCTCGAACAGCGACGGGAACTTGCGCTCGGGGTTCAGGTTCGCCGACGCCGCCAGACCGATCGTACCCGTGCAGGCGGGGCCGAGGTCCGAAAGAATATCGCCGAAGAGGTTCGATGCGACGACCACGTCGAAGCGATCGGGCTGCAGCACGAAGCGCGCGCACAGAATATCGATGTGCTGCTTGTCCCACTTCACTTCCGGGTACGTCTGCGCCATGGCCGCCACGCGCTCGTCCCAATACGGCATGCTGATCGAAATGCCGTTCGATTTCGTCGCGGCCGTGAGCTTTTTGCGGCCTCGATTGTTCGCCAGTTCGAACGCGTACTTGAGAATGCGGTCCACGCCCTGACGCGTGAACACCGACTCCTGCAGCACGAATTCGCGCTCGGTGCCTTCGAACATCTTGCCGCCCACCGAGCTGTACTCGCCCTCGGTGTTTTCGCGCACCACGTAAAAGTCGATGTCGCCAGGCTTGCGATTGGCGAGCGGGCACGGCACGCCGGGCAACAGACGCACCGGGCGCAGGTTCACGTACTGGTCGAATTCGCGGCGGAACTTCAGCAGCGAGCCCCACAGCGAAATGTGATCGGGCACCTTGTCCGGCCAACCCACCGCGCCGAAATAGATCGCGTCGAACCCCTTGAGCGTGGCGAACCAGTCGTCGGGCATCATCTTGCCGTGCTCGAGGTAGTAGTCGCAGCTTGCCCAGTCGAAATGCGTGAATTCGAGCTTCAGGCCGAACTTCGCGGCCGCCGCCTCGACGACGCGTACGCCCTCGGGCATCACTTCCTGGCCGATACCGTCACCGGCAATAGCGGCGATTCTGAATGTCTTGCTCATGTCGCGTTCTCCGTTTCTGTCTGTCCTGACGGGCCAGCATGCCTGAAAACCCGCCAGCGACCAGCCCCGCAGGCGTGGACAGATTCAACACAAAACGTGAATAATCGCACGAGTGCGCGCCACGGTCCATGCACGAGCAAGTATTGAACGCCCGGCGATTTCCTGCCAATGCCCGATCTCGCCTAAACTCTCGGTTGGCTCCACCGCGCCTTTCGCTGGACCGGCGCATATCCTGATCGATCGACTTATGTTCTCGCTTTCCGACACCCTTCCTTCCGACAAACCCGCCCTCTACGCATCGCTCGCCGCACAGGCGCGCTCGCTGATCGAAGACGAAACCGACGTCATCGCGAACGCGGCGAACTTCGCTTCACTCGTGTTTCATTCGCTCGAAGGTCTGAACTGGGCGGGCTTCTATTCGTTCGACGGCACCGAGCTCGTGGTCGGTCCGTTCCAGGGCAAACCGGCGTGCGTGCGCATTCCCATCGGCAAGGGCGTATGCGGCACGGCAGCGGCTACGCGGCAAACGCAGGTGGTCCCCGACGTGCACGCGTTTGCGGGGCATATTGCGTGCGATTCGGCTTCGCAGTCGGAAATCGTCGTGCCCCTCGTCACGCCGGACGGCGAGCTGATCGGCGTATGGGACGTGGACAGCCCGCATCTCGCGCGCTTCGACGAAGAGGACGCGAAAGGCATGGAATTGCTGTGCCGCACGTTCATCGAGTACGGTATGAAGCGCCGTTAAGCGCGGCTAAAAACCACGCTCAAGCGCGTTGCCCGATGTCTGCGGCAGCGCCCCGTCGCTGGACCAGTGCACCATTGCCAGCAGGGCGAGCACACCGAGAAAAGTCCAGGAGCCGCCCAGCCAGTGTCCCGTCAAAAGGAACGATACGCTCAGGATAGTCAGCCCGAGCGCGCGCTCGTTCGGCGCCTTTCGGGCCAGCAACGTGAACAGCGTCGCGACATAGACCACGGGCAGCAGACCGAAGTGATGCTCCCACGCAATCGGCGAGGCGAGCGTAAACGTCAGCCCTGCGCGCAGGAAATCCTGGAGGCTCGAGGCCTCGCTGCGTCGCGGCCTCACGAGCGCAGCCGCGATCAGGATGATCGACGTGGCAAGGGTGCCCAGGTAGACGGCCGGTTGATACGGCGGGAACCCGTGAGCATCGAACACGGCCACGTTGCCGTGCGCGAACATCCGGTTGAGCAGACCATTGAAAGACTGGTTGGCGATATACGACTCACCGGTGCGTGAAAGCTCGTGCAACACCCTCAGATAGTCGAGGTGGTTCTGCCAGCCGAAGGTGGCAACTGCCAGGAGGTTGCCCGCCACCGCGACGACACCCCATGCGAGCACGAAGCGCCACTCACGCCGCCAAGCGCCCCATACGAGGAACAGCGCGAGTTGCGGTTTGATCAGGCAAGCGAGGCCAATCAGCACGCCCGCCGCGCCTTTGCGCCCCGAGAGCCACGCAAGCGCGGCCACCGAAAATAGTGCATTGATCCAGACTTGGATCTGGCCCAGTTCAAACGCCTTGCCTACCGGGTAGTACAACAAGGTCGCGAGCGCCACCATGATCCCGAGATGGACCCGGAACGGGGCATAGCAATCCTCGCGAGCGGCGAGCTTCGTGGCGATCAGTGCATTGACAACGCAATTGAACGCAATCACCCACCCGTTGATGTCGTTCAGCATGAGGTTGTTCAGCTTCACACCCATGCGCGCGAGCCAGTCGAACAGCAGCAGGCTGCTCGGCGGGTATTGAAACTTGATGTGGTCGACGAAGAAAAGTTGTTCGTAGAGCCGACCGCCGGGATGCTGCGCAAACCAGTTCAACGCCGCCAGCATGGCGTTCCACGAATCGCCGTATTCACCGCCACGCACAAAATGGCTCAACCACCGAAACGCGTGGCCAAGCGCACCGGGGGTCTGCAAATCGTGCCAACGCCCGTTGCCGAGCCGGATGATCTCATCGAAGACTGGCGAGACGACTAGCACGAAGAAACAGAGGTAAATGATCTGGCGGCGCACGCGCGCATGATTGCCGGAGACTCCGTACTGCGGTCGCAGACGCGTATTCGAAATGATGTCCATGGCGGCTTTAGCGGTCGGATAACCAGCCAACAATAGACTTTCCAGACGATTACAAATGTGCGACACCTAACTTGCCGGTAAGGGTCGCCGTTGCCTCGCTCCCTACGTCCGCGCGCGCGGTCCCGCCAGCGCGGCGAGCGCCTCCTCCACACGCTGCAGGACCTCGCCCCACGCACCGTTCTCGCTCTGACGGAAAAGCCGCGCCGTTGGATACCATGGCGAATCGACCCGGTCCCCGAGCCAGCGCCAGCACGCCGCGTAGCGCGACAGCACCCACACCGGCTTGCCGAGCGCACCGGCCAGGTGCGCCATCGACGTGTCCACGGTAATCACGAGATCGAGATTCGCGACGATCGCCGCGGTATCGGCGAAATCGCGCACATCGTCCATTGGGTCGAACGGGCGCAAGCCGGCGGGAATGACGGCGAGCTGCGGCCGCGTCGTCGCACCGAGTTGCAGGCTCACGAAGGTCACGCCCGGCGTGCGCAGCAGCGGGATGAACGCGCTGGCGTCGAGCGAGCGGCGCTGGTCGATGGCGTTTGCACTCGCCGTGTCCTCGCCCGCATTGCCGGCCCACACGAGGCCAACCTTCAGGGCGCCCGCGGGCAGCCGGCTGCGCCAGGCCTCGGCGTGCGACGCGTCCGCGTGCAGATACGGCACGCGCGCCGGAATCGACGCGACCGTGGTGCCAAAGCGCAGCGGCAGGCTCATGCTCAGGCACCAGAAGTCGTGGCGCTCGATGCGACCCTGGCCGTTCAGCGAAATCACGCAGTCGGCCCCCGCGAGCGTTTCGAACAACCGCGCGAGCGCCGGCGCGCAGGCGATGCTCACCTGCGCCGCGCCCAGCGCCTTGAGCATCGGCACGTAGCGACAGAATTGCAGGCAGTCGCCGAGGCCCTGTTCGGGCCACACGAGAATCGACTTGCCTGCAAGCGCTTCGCCTTGCCACTGCGGATACGGCACGGGCGGGCGCGCGACGCCGCCCTCGCCTAGCGACGGTTCGTGGCGCGCTTCGTACAGCGGCCACGCCGCCTCGTACGCGCCCAGACGCAGCAGCGGCAACGCCAGGTTCACGCGCGCCGCCGCGTAGTCGGGACGCAGCGCGAGCGCGCGCTGATACGGCTCGATCGACGCCTCGACCCGACCGAGTTGCCAAAGCGCGTTGCCAAGGTTGTTGTGGACTTCGGCATGGCGGTCGTCGAGCGCCAGGGCGCGGCGGCATGCCGCCTCCGAGTCAGGCAGGCGGTTCATCTCCTTGTACAGCAGGCCCAGGTTGTTCCATGCCGCGACGTGATCCGGATGCCGCGCGAGCACCGTAAGATACGCGGCTTCGGCTTGCTTCAGACGGCCTAGACGCCGCATCAGCAAGCCCTGATTGAGCAGCGCTGCGGCGTGATGCGGGTCGATCTCCAGCGCGCGTGAAAGCTCGGCTTCGGCTTCGTCAGCGCGGGCGTCATTCATCAGCGCGAGGGCGAGGTTGGCGCGCGCGGGCACGTCGTCGGGGCGGATCGACAGCACGCGCCGGTACGCGTGGACGGCGGCCGCGAAGCGTCCGCGGCGGTACAACCACGCGCCGAGTGTGTAGTACGCGTCGGCCCGCGCCTCGGGCGTGGCGAACGGCGGCGACGCGCGGTGCCGAGCGCCGCCGGCGAGCGTGCGAGCGGCCAACTCCAAAGCCCTTGCGTCGGCAGGCTGGGCATCCAGCACGCGTTCGAGCGCGTCGAGCGCCGCGTCGTGCCGGCCCGCCGTGTGCGCCGACAACGCGCCATGCCAGGCGGCGTCTATGGACGATGGTTGAGCGAGGGACGTGTTCATCGGCGTTCTCATAAGAGGCAAAGCGCTTGCGGCGCGAAGTCTCCCAATCTACGGGCGTCTCATAGTCGTGAACATTGGCAGAGTCCGAAAACGCGATACCGGCTCTTTAC
This sequence comes from Paraburkholderia hiiakae, assembly GCF_904848665.1. GTDB lineage: Bacteria > Pseudomonadota > Gammaproteobacteria > Burkholderiales > Burkholderiaceae > Paraburkholderia > Paraburkholderia hiiakae. Next base: position 342,454 of record NZ_CAJHCQ010000006.1, on the reverse strand, counting down.
GCGCCCACACGCGCCCTTATACTGGCCGCTCGCGTCGCAGCCGGTCCGCGCGACGCCCTATCCGCTCATGTTCGCGAGGTTGTCATGCCACTCAAGGGAAGCTGCCTGTGTGGGGCCGTCCGCTACGAAGCCAACCGGCTTGCATCGCCGATTGCGCATTGCCATTGCGTGACCTGCCGCAAGGCGCAGGGCAGCGCCTACGCGAGCACGGCGCGCGTGATGCGCGAAGACTTCCGCTGGCTCGCGGGCGAGGCGCGGCTCACACGCTATGAGTCGTCCGAAGGCAAGTACCGCTATTTCTGCTCGACCTGCGGCAGCCATCTCATGGCCGAGCGTCCCGCGCAGCCGCATGTGATCCTGCGCGTCGCCACGCTCGACGACAATCCCGGCGCGCGCCCCGAGTTCCATATCTGGACGTCGCACGACGTCCCGTGGCTCACTGATGAAGGCGCAACGCCGCATCACCCTGAATGGGCGACGTGAACGATTCGACACAACTCAGGAGGCCGAATCGTCTTGCGCATTTTCCCTGACGAAGTCGACGAACGCGCGCAACGGCGCCGGCAGGTGCCGCCGTCCCGGATAGTAGAGAAACGGCCCCGGAAACGAGACGTCCCAGTCGTCGAGCAAGCGCACGAGCGCGCCGCTTCGAATATGCGGCAGCAACATCTCCTCAAACAGATACACAATGCCCACGCCGTCGAGCGCCATGTTGATCAGCAAGTCGAGCGCGGCGCCCGGGCGCACGACGAGCGGCGTAGGCGGATCGAGGCGCAACACTTCGCCATCGCGCTCGAAATGCCAGAGCGGCAGCGCGCCGCCCGCGAACTGCACGCGCAGGCAGGCGTGCCCGAGCAACTCGCGCGGATGTTCAGGCCGCCCGCGCGCCGCGAGATAAGCGGGCGAAGCGACCGTCGCGAAGCGCTCCACGCGCGGGCCGATGGGAATCGCGATCATGTCCTGCTCCAGCCGCTCGTCGTAGCGAATACCGGCGTCGCAGCCGAGCTGCAGCACGTCGACGAAGCCGTCCTCCACCACCACTTCCACACGGATCTCGGGATACGCGCGATGAAACGGCGCGAGCACGCCGGGCAGAATGGTGCGCGCCGCGCTCGCGGGCACGTTGAGCTTGAGCGTGCCCGCCGGCTTTTCGCGGTAGCCGTTGAGCACATCGAGCGCCGCTTCCATCTCGCTGAAGAGCGGCGTGATCGATTCGAGCAGGCGCCGCCCCGCTTCGGTCGGCGCGACGCTGCGCGTGGTGCGGTTCAAAAGGCGCAGCCCGAGCTTCGCCTCCAGCCTGCGCACCGCCGCACTCAGGCTGGAGGCTGAAACACCGCCCACGCGCGCCGCATCGCGAAAACCACCCGCGCGCGCCACTGAAACGAAAGCGGCCAGATCGTTCATTTCCATCGGCATCGTTCACCCCGCGCTGTTCGAACGTATTGAATTGTGCGAAATCATGCACAGCCTGTTCTGATCAGACGGGATTATCGGACAATTCGAACGCGCCCATACTGCGGACATTCGTCAACCGAGGAGTACGCAATGCCGAACCGCAAACCCGCGAGCACGTATGAGCTGGCCGGCCGTCAGGTGAACCGCATGGGCTACGGCGCCATGCAACTGGCCGGCCCCGGCGTGTTCGGGCCCCCGAAGGACCGCGCGCAGGCCGTCGCGGTGCTGCGCGAGGCCCTCGCGCTGGGCGTCGATCACATCGACACGAGCGACTTCTATGGCCCGCACGTGACGAACGAGATCATCCGTGAAGCGCTGCACCCGTATGCGCAGAACCTCACGATCGTCACCAAGGTGGGCGCCGTGCGCGACGACAAGGGCGCGTGGTTGCCGGCACTGGAACCCGTCGATATCGAGCGCGCCGTGCACGACAACCTGCGCAATCTGGGCCTCGAAGCACTCGACGTGGTCAACCTGCGCATCATGGGCGATGTCCACAAGCCCTCCGAAGGGCCCGTCGAAAAGCAGGTCGAAGCGCTTGCCCGGCTGCGAGAGCGCGGCCTCGTGCGCAACGTGGGCATGTCCAACGCCACCGCTGCGCAAATCGCGGCGGCGCAGCGCGTCGTGCCGATTGTCTGCGTGCAGAATCACTACAACCTCGTGCACCGCGACGACGACGCGCTCATCGACGCACTGGCCGCGCAGGGCATTGCCTACGTGCCGTTCTTTCCGCTCGGCGGCTTTACGCCGATTCAGTCTGCGACGCTTTCGTCGATCGCCGCTCGACTCGAAGTCACGCCGATGGCGCTCGCGCTGGCGTGGCTCCTGCGGCGTTCGCCCAACATCCTGCTGATCCCGGGCACGTCCACGCTTGCGCACCTGCGTGAGAACGTAGCGGCAGCCCAGCTCGATCTGGTCGACGAGGTGGTCGCCGAACTCGATGCCATCTGCAGCAGTGGCAATGGCGGCGGCGCAGCCGCGCACGCCTGAGCGCCGCGCCGTCACGCCATTTCGGCCATCTCCAGCTTGTTAGCCAGCGCGTCGCGAATGAGCGCGACCGGCCGCACGAGGCGTCCCGGCAACGCCCCGTGCACGAGCCATACGTTCAGTCCCGAGCGGAAGTCGGTCGCGTCGATGATCTGCAGCTGGTCGCGAAGGGGGCTGCGCGCGAGCGCCTGCGGCGCGGCAAGCCCGACGCCCATGCCGCGCGCGATCAGCGAAAGCTGCAACTCCGAGCCGAACGCCTCGACCGCCACATTGAACGGCAGGCCCGCCGTGCCCATGGCGCGGCTCAGCGCCGAGCGCATTCCGCAACCGTCCTGGTTCAGCACCCACGGGTGATGCGCGAGCGCGGCGAGCGTGGTGGGCTCGTCAGGCAAGCCGAACGAGCGCGCCGCGACGACGAGGGTCGGCGTGTAGCCGAGCTGGGTCGCGACAACGCTCGCCGGCGGCGCAACGGCGGCGGGCAGCAGGATGACCGCCACATCGAGCCGAGCGCGCTCAACCTCGTCGAGTAGCCCTGGCGACCAGCCCGCCCTCACACGCAGCGTCAGCTTGGGAAACTCGCCACGCAATTGATCGACGGGCTGCTCGAGCGCCAGCTCCGAGAGAAACGGCGGCACGCCGAGCTTGAGTTCGCCCGCGGGTTCGGTTTCCGGCGAGGCGACCGACATCAAGTCGTCGACCGCGCGCAGGACCGAGCGCGCGAGGCTGTACACCTCGTTGCCGGCGGCCGTGGGTTTGAGAGGCTTGCTCTGGCGGTCCAAAAGCTCGATGCCGAGCGTCGTTTCCAGGTTCTGCACGCGGCGCGTGAGGCCCGGCTGCGTGAGAAACAGTCTCTCTGACGCCCGCACGAGCGAGCCGCTTTCGACCACCGCCACGAAGGCTTCCAGATCTCGCGTGTTCACAACGACTCCGCATAAAGATTATCGAGATAATTCAATTGTCGCATAACGTGGGACTCCCTACGATACCTGGACTTCCCACGTTGCGGAGCGAATCGATGGAGCACCCTGCTGAAACCTGTACGCGCGTGATGGCGCGCGAAGCCACCCCCGTCAGCCATGCCACTCACGCCACGCTCACGCTGCCGATGACGCTGTTCTTCGCCGCCGCCGTCGGCGTAATCGTCGTCAATCTCTCGGCGGCCCAGCCGCTTGCGGGGCTCGTGAGCCAGTCGTTGCATCTGCGCCCGGAGTTCGTCGGCGCGGTCGCCATGCTGCCGCAGCTTGGGTACGCGGCCGGCCTGCTGCTGCTCGTGCCGCTTTGCGATCTGCTCGAAAACCGGCGCCTGATTTTCCGCACGCTCCTCACCTGCGCCGCCTTCCTCGCCCTCGCGGCACTGGCGCACTCGGGCCCACTCTTTCTCGCCGCCGCGTTCCTCGCGGGAGCGACCTCCAGCGTGATCCAGATGCTCGTGCCGATGGCCGCCTCGATGGCGCCCGAAAGCCAGCGTGGGCGGGCGGTAGGCAACGTGATGAGCGGCCTGATGCTGGGCATTCTGCTGTCGCGGCCGCTTGCGAGCCTGATTGCGGGAACGCTGGGTTGGCGTGCGTTCTACGGAATCGAAGCGGCAGCGGATGCCCTGCTCGCCGTGGTCCTCTTCCTGCGCACGCCACACCGGATACCAGCCGTGACTGCGCGCTACGGCGATCTGCTGTATTCGCTCTGGACGTTGCTACGCACCGAGCGCGTTCTGCGGCGTAGCGCCTTCCTCGCGGCGCTCGCGTTGGGCGCCTTCTCTGCGTTCTGGACCGCGGTCGCCCTGCTGCTGTCGCAGCCGCCGTTTTCGCTGGGCATGAACGGCATTGCCGCGTTCGCGCTGGCCGGCGCGAGCGGCGCGATCGTCACGCCGCTCGCGGGCCGGCTGGGCGATCGCGGCGCGGGGCGCGCGGTTCAATACGCCGCGCACGCGACGATGCTCGGCGCGGTCGTGCTGCTGGGCATAGCGGGCGCAGGCTGGGGCGGCTTTTCGGCCGCCGCGCATCCCGCGTTGGCGCTGGGTCTGCTCGTTGCGGGCGCAGCCTTGCTCGACGCGGGCGTCATCGCCGACCAGACGCTCGGGCGGCGCGCCATCAACCTGCTCAATCCCGCCGCGCGCGGGCGGCTCAACGCGATCTTCGTGGGGATGTTCTTCATCGGCGGCGCGGCCGGCGCACTCATGGCCGGCGCGGCATGGGCCTCGGCGCGCTGGAGCGGCGTGTGTTTCGTCGCCCTCGGCTTCACCGTAGCGGTCATCGCGCTCGGCTTCGTTTATCGCGCGTCGCCGGCCTCTGCCCGCTAGTGCCCTGCCCGGCGCACCAATGAAAAAGCCGCGGCTGTTCTGCCGCGGCTTTCCTGTATCTGAACTGCCACTCACGTATCCAATGACATGAAGCGAAGCGCGCCCGACTCCCCGGTCAATCCGTCACGCGCGCGGCGAGGCGCTCACGTCTGCTGATCCGACCCGTCCGCGGGCTGCGCGGTGTTGTCGTCGGCGGGCTTTTCGTCTTCCTTCTTCTCGACTAGCTGCTCGACTTCCTTGGCTCCCTCGAAACCGGCAACTGCCGCAGCGGCCTTGGTCAGAAAGCCTGCGTTCGGATCGAGCTTCTCGGCGCCTTCCACTGCGGCCACCGCACCGGCAATTTCACCCACTTTGTCCAGAATGCCCATATCACCCCTCCAGTTGAAACCCGCTCCGGGCTGACGAGGCGATGTCTCGCCCCCCGTGCGCCGCACCTTCCCATCCAGCGAGCGCGCCGCTTCATTGTGTGCCTGCCCGATGGACGCATCAATCACTAACTCATTAATCTGACAATGGTTAACGATTCAATATACGAACGTATATTGCGATGCGTCAATGCCTTGACTATAGTGAGGTTGTCTCCTCGATGTCTCCATTGGCATGGTTCAAGCCCGCACTCGCTGCGGGCTTTTCTTTTTCGTGGCCGCACTTTGGCCCGATGGGGCGTTGCACCCGGCCTGCGGGCCGCCGCCAGGCGCGCGCCGTCCGCTGGCATAATTCACCCTTCGCCGTTTTTCCAGCCCTCTTTCTTTTCGCCGCTGCAATGAATCTGCATACCTGGTGGCTGTTCCTCGTCACCGTCTTCGTCGTCTGCGCCATCCCCGGTCCCAACATGTTGCTCATCATGTCGCACGGCGCGCAGTACGGACTGCGCCGCACGAGCGCAACCATGGCCGGCTGCCTTTCCGCCCTTGTCCTGATGCTGGCCGTCTCCGCAGCCGGGCTCGGCGTATTCCTGCAGGCATGGCCGACCATGTTCAACGCGCTGCGTTTCATCGGCGCGGCGTACCTCGTGTACCTGGGCATCAAGGCGTGGGGCGCCCCCGCGCCGGAGGCCGCCGCCGACGTTGCCGAGCGCGTGGCCGCGCGCCCCGTGCGCTCGCCGCTTGCGCTCTATCGCAACGGCTTTTTCGTTGGCGGCAGCAACCCGAAGGCGATCCTTTTCGCGGCGGCGCTGCTGCCGCAGTTCATCGACGCGACCCGCCCGGTGCTTCCCCAGTTCGGCGTGCTCGTAACGACCTTCGCCGTGTGCGAAGTGAGCTGGTATCTCGTCTACGCGGGTTTCGGCACGCGCATCGGCGCGACGCTCAAGAGCCGGCGCGTGGCGAAAGCGTTCAATCGCGTGACGGGCGGCGTGTTCGTCGGCTTCGGCGCGATGATGGCGTTGTTGCGCCAGTAAGACTGGGCGAGCGGCGCGGGAACTGGTGCGGGAACCATAAAACTTTAACTTTGGACTTTAATGCTTCCTTCTTGCGGCCCAAGCGCGGAGTCGCACCACGTTAGTGCGTAAGGCATTACTGAAAATATTTCATTTTACTTTCTTGAATGCATTCCTTACTCCCCGGGGTGCTCAAAGTCTCTTCTTCGCCCACGGTAGGTGAATGCCACACGACGCGTCGTTTTTTGCCAGTCCGAGCGAAAACAAAGTTATTAAGACTGCCTGAGGCAAGTTGCTTCGTCGCGGCACATCAACACCGAGATCACGCGCATTTCTCGTGCGCAGCCGCCGACCCAACGACGGACAGATTCGCGACGCGTTCAGGGTTTCGTTTCTTCAATATCATCGTGATCTCGATCTCGTCGTCTGACGCATGATTAGTTTTGCAACGCATCAATTCACCAAGCGAAATATCAAAAACAGCAGGTAGCCGGATTAGTTACGGCAACAAAAATCCCGAGAAAGACTCGATAGCCGTTTTCATCGATTTTTTTCCGGAAACGCCGCACTGCGACGTATTTCGCCTCAATCCAGTATGTTGATGTCCATCGCGGTTGACGATGTCTGCATTGAAGGCAGGAGCATTCCGCTGACTTTGGCAAATGCCACGCATGAGCACATCCAGCCAACGTACCCGTTTCAAATACCTGAAACACGTACCCCATAGTCGCGAGGGCAGCTCACATAAATCTATTCACAGCCTCTGCTTGCGCGTCACGCTGCTTTATTCGAGGACTGACATGACTTCCCATTTCCGCATCGGCCAAATTGTGCCTAGCTCAAACACTACGATGGAAACCGAAATACCGGCGATGCTTCGAGCCCGCGAAGGAATCAGGCCCGAACGATTCACCTTCCATTCGAGCCGGATGAGAATGCATAAGGTGACGAAAGAAGAGCTGATCGAAATGAACAAGCAGGGCCTTCGCTGCGCAGCGGAGCTGGCGGACGCGCGTGTGGACGTGATGAGCACTGCCTGTCTGGTCGCCATCATGTCTATGGGACACGGGTACCACCGGCAAACCGAGCGCGAACTCACCGAAGTCGCACGCGCGAATGATTGCCTTGCGCCGGTCATGACTTCGGCCGGCGCGCTGATCGAAGGCCTGAAAATCCTCGGCGCCCGACGAATTTCCCTCATGGCTCCTTACATGCGGCCGCTAACCGACCTCGTCGTTTCATACATCGAAAACGAAGGTATCGAAGTGATCGACTCTATCTGCTTCGAGATTCCTGACAATCTTGAAGTCGGATTGCGCGATCCTTTGAAGCTGGTCGATGATGTCCGCCGACTGAATACGGATGGTGCGGATGTCGTCGTGGCGTCTGCGTGCGTGCAAATGCCGTCGCTGCCAGCGATCCAGCGTATCGAAGACATGCTTGGAATCCGAACGGTCTCGACGGCGGTTTGCACCGCCCGCGGAATGCTCGATCGTCTCAAGCTTGAACCCGTCGTCCCACAGGCGGGGGCATTACTTTCTGGCACGTAATGGGCGCCGACGAGGCAAGAAAGCGGCGCGGCCCATTATGCCGTTTCTTTGCATACGGCATTTGGATTTCGCCTCTTTTTGAGTAACAGCCTAACTCCTAGACTTCGATCCCTGGTTGGAGACGATCGCTCACCGAAATCAAGACGGCGGTGCCGCCGCGCCGAGTCCTGCCGCGGGGTGCGACCATCCATCGTCAATCGCTCGAAACGGCGATTTCACTCCGGCTACGCTGGCTGGAGTTCAACTTGAGGAAAGGAATGATGATGAAAGCAGCGCGTTTGCACGAGTTCGGCAAACCATTGGTCCTGGAAGACATCCCCATCCCCGACATCCAGGCCGATGAAATCCTCGTCAAGGTGACGGCCTGCGGCGTGTGCCGCACCGACGCGGAACTGATCGATGGGTACTTCCTGAAGTACTTCGACATTCCGACACCCATCACGCCCGGCCATGAGATCACCGGCGTCGTATCTCGCATCGGACAGCAGGCTTCTGGCGCGGGCTTGCAGGAAGGCGATCACGTGGTCGTCGTTCCGGGCTGGGGTGACGGCACCTGCCGTCATTGCCAGGTCGGCAATACCCAGCTGTGCCCCAACGTGCGCTTCCCTGGCTTCGGGCCGCATGGTGGCTACGCCGAATACATACCCGTGCCCGCTCGCTATCTGATCAAGGTGCCACGTGAGCTTTCGTTCGAACACCTCGCACCGCTCACGGACGCGGGCCTGACACCCTATCGCGGAGTCAAGAAGCTGCTCAACGCCGATGCGCTCGGCCCGGAGCGCGTGCTCGGCGTATTCGGCATGGGCGGCCTCGGCGGCTACGGCGTGCAATACGCAAAACTGCTCGGCGGCGGGGTCAAGATCGTCGCATTCGATCAGGACGCGGAAAAGCTTGCCCGGGCCGAGGGCTACGGCGCGGATTTCGCCATCAATTTCAAGGACGCGTCCAAGGCCGATATCGAAGCCGAGTTGTTGAGGCTCACGGGACAGCCGGTGCTGGACGGCATTCTCGATTGCGTCGGCGCGCCCGATCTGATGCAGCTCGGTTTCAGCCTCCTCGGCACGAGCGGCCACTATGTCGATGTGGGACTGATGGGCGATCGTGTCGACATCCCGCTGTTTCCCCGCATCAATCGGGAGCAGACCTTCTACGGCTCGAACTGGGGGAATTACATCGATCTGAGCGAGGTCATGGCGTTGGCCGCGGCGGGCAAGATCCAGCACACGACCACCCCGATTCGCCTCGAGCAGCTCAATGAAACGCTTGATCGCCTGCGCGAAGGCACGCTGGTCGGCCGGGCTGTCGTCATCTTCTAGCGGGTGCTGCGCCCAGGCATGCCTGGTACACGCCGCACCGGCGACGCCTCACGTGGAGCGTCGGTGCGGCCTGTGCATTTTGCTTTCGCGATAGACGACGATCGATACGACGGGTTCGGTAGTTGACTAGTCCTGGTCAGGCCAAGCGAATCGTGCGTTTCGAAAAAAAGGATCTCATTTCCGACACCGTCATTTTTTCGATCCAGATAGAATTAAACGATCAAATAACGAATTAAAAAATTCTATCGATTCAATCGCAATATCGATTTTTATCCAGCCAACCAGGAACATGCTAAATCAGCGCTGGTTTTCGACCTCGCCTTCAAATGGAGCAGGTGGTAAATATGGCCACGCAGAATCTGACGTTTCTTCTGAACAAGAATCTGGACTTCCCCGTCACCGACGAACCCTGGACAAGTCTTCTATCCGGGACAGGCATGACCGCCGAGGCGACGACGGACATTCCAGAGATGAACCGGCTACTCGAGGAGGGCGGCCCGAATATGGCATATGTCCCGGGGGCGGGATTCTGCGTGATGATGAGAAAGGGTAATCCGCACTATCGCGGCCTTGTCATTGCAACGTCGAAGTTCTCCGGCCAACCCGCTCAACGCACGCTTCTTGTGGTGCGCCATGACGATCAGGCAAGCAATATCGACGACCTTGAAGGATCGACATATGGTTATCTGAACAGGTCCTGTTCTTCCAGCTTTTTCCCTCCTGCAATCATGTTGAACGAGAAAGGAAAGAAGCTTGAGACTTTCTTTGAACTCAAACAGGTTGCTGGATGGCAGGACCGGGTCGATGCTGTTGTCGCGAAGTCCATTCGCGCAACGATGATTCTGGAAGACGTGTGGAAGATGACGCCCGGGAACGCGCAGGTGACGAAGGTCGTCGGCGAATATGACACTTGCGTCCCAGCCGTCCTGATCGTACGCAAAGATCTTGATCCAGACGTCGTGACGACGTTTCAAGAACATCTCTTGAGCTACATGCCGGACTGGAAAAACGTCTACGGTGCGTTTCGCCCATTTTACTTCGCCGATATCCAAACCTTTTACCACCAGCTTTGCCAGCTACCGGTAGACGAGGTTTAACTGGCGAGTCAGCGATTATCCGTTGGAAACGTAGGCATTGAACGCGCTTACGAAGTTACGTATTGCCTGTCCGAGGTCGCCTTCAGCGCCTTCGTCCGGGAGTGCCTTCGGCAATTGCCAGCGGGTCCGGGAAGCCAGCGCTTGCAGCACTTGGGCTGTCATCTCGTCATAGCCGTCCGCCCTTTGGCGATTGAATGCGTCCGGATCTCCCTCCCGCAGGACTTCAAGCACGGCAGCCGCACCGCAAACAGAACGCAAAGCCACGATGACGTCGCGCAGGTGTTCAAGCGATGCCGATCGCCAACGACCTTCCAGGAGCATGCGCTCGCGTGCGGCTTCCAGGCGAGTGCTTGCCAGCCCCGCATCTCGTTGCAAGTGATCGAGCTTCGCTGCCGAGCCGCCGTCCAGGCGCAGCGTGGCGGACACAAAGCGCATATTGGCGGAAATCGCCGCCGATATTGCCGCGTTAAGCACGTCACTACCCCGATCGGGCCACAAGACGAAGCTGGCCGCCACACCCACGATCGCGCCAATGACTTCGTTGATAAAGCGTGCCGCAATCAAACCGCCAGTTGGATGGATGAAATCGGAAACCAGCATGAACATGGGACAGAGAAATACCACGAACAAGCCGTAGCTCACCAGCCTCGCGGCAATGGCCGCAGCGGCAAGCGGCAGGATAGCGAGGAGCATGGCGCCCGGCCCCGGGAGCGTCGCCAGAAGTATGGCGGCAATCAGTCCTCCGACGAGGCTGCCACTTGCTCTCTCCAGAACGCGCAGCCAGGCGTTGGCGGAAATCGGTTGCGTCACGATGATCGCCGCGAGCGCGCCCCAATAGGCAAGCGTGACATTTAGCCAGGTACCCATGGCAAAGGCGACGACAGTTGCCGTCGCAACTCTTAGCGCGTGGCGCCAGACGACGGGGTCGATGGCATAGCTGCTTCGCGCGGCGGCCGCCGGGGGTTCCTTGCTACCGGCGTCCGGCACGGCGCCACCCTCAGCGAGCCGGACGATGGCGCTTGCCGCAAAAGTCACAGAACGCGCCTCCGCCTCTTCGTGACCGGCACTTTGGCGCAAAAGCGCGTTCGCCTGCTCGACCACCGCGTCGGGAAGCGGACGATCCAGGAGGGCGTGATTGCCAAGCGCTTCCAATACCTGCTGTAGTCCTTGCAACAAGTCCCGGGATCCCGCGTCGAGGGCCACCCGGGATAACCGCCGGGAGTGACCGAAGGCAATCAAGGCGGAAAATATTCTGCCGGCGGTATCGATATACGCACCGAGCCGCGATCCGTTGCAGGTGTCGAGCGCCACCAACGCCCTTCCCCGTTCGATGGACATGCGGACACCCCGCCGGTGAACGGTGTCGAACACATCCCAACCGGCGACGTCAGTCCCAGGGAGCGAATCGAGCGCCTGTAAAAAGCCAGCCATGATCTCCAGTCTTCCGAAGATCGTCGATAGCATGAGATTGCCGGATTGTCGAAACGGAATGGGACAGAGAAAGACACAGAACAGTATCGTCCAGGCGGAACCAAGCAAAAAATATCCGCCTAGTTCGAGCGCGCCGGCCAAAGGCCTGGCTAATGCAATCCCTATGACGACGGCGAGTGAGGCAATCAAGCCCGCCTGCGTCGGCATCGGCCCAAGAGAGGCGCTATACGATCGTGTTAGTCCACATAGAAAGACCAGGACGAACAATGTGGCGAGGCTCGCGATATAGCCCCAACTCGCCGCGTAGGCAGAGAGCGGCATGACGATCGCGCCCAGGACCGTGAACATGCCCATCGCTTTGAGGCGGGCGGTTGTTTCCCCTTGGGGATCGCACAGGCAATTCCAGAAAGCCGCCACGGCGCCCAGCGCAATCTCGGGCCGTGCCAGCAATAGCGCCGCAACGAGCATCGGCGCCATCGCCACAGCAGCACGTACGCCCTCCGCAATCGCTATACGCTCGGGCGTGACGGCAAAGACATGACCTTCCGCCCTGAAGGTCCGGCGACTGACCATCGATACAAGCTTGGCAAGGTTGTACATGGCACCTTCGCTTGACGCAAACGTTGATATGGACGGCACGCGCCGCCCAGACGAAACGTCGTCTTCGCGCCCACCGTTGCCCACATTGATGCTTACGCCCCGTCGCAACGTTCGAGCATTGCCGGGAATCCTCATCAAGGCGCGTTTGACCGTTCTCGAAGGCGGCTGGCGTAGCACGAAATATGAGCGTCACTGGCCCTCCCTGCGGACCAGCTGGCCCGCGTAAGCCCGATGATCACCCGCTCGACGTCGTGCCGCCACGGATCCCTCAATGTACCGGATCCGTGGCAGCCAGCCATCAACAATGCTGCGTTACCTGGCGTCAAAGTCCGCCGACAAGCTCAAATCGCGAAGGCTTTCAATATCCTTAGTGAGCTTTTGCAGATAGTCCACGACCGTGTTGAAGCCCCACGCGCCCAGCACCAGGTGGCGCGGCGCTTCTGCGTTGCGCGCAATCGCGATCATCGCTTCGCCCGCCCGCACCGGGTCGCCCGGTTGCGTGCCGCTCCCCTGCTTCGTTCCTGTGTGGCGCTTACCGGCGGTCTGCGCATAGTCCTCGATCTGCGTCAGCGTCTGACGCAGTGAGCGGCCCGCCCAATCCGTGCGGAACGGACCGGGCTCAACACACGTCACGCCAATGCCCAGCGGCTCCAGTTCGGCGCGCAGCGAGTCCGACCAGCCCTCTACGGCGTGCTTGGAGGCAGCATAGTAGCCCGAGCCCGGAAAGCCGATGAAACCGGCCACGGAACTGATGTTGATGATGTTGCCGCTGCGTTGTGCGCGCATGAGCGGCAGTACGGCGCGCGTCATCGCGAAGAGGCCGAATACGTTGGCGTCGAATTGTGCGCGGATCTCGGCTTCCACGCCCTCCTCGCCCGTGCTTTGATAGCCGTAGCCGGCATTGTTCACGAGCACGTCGATACGTCCGAATTTCTCGCGCGCCGTCGCCACTGCGGCCTCGATCTCGGCTGGCTTCGTAACATCGAGAGCAAGCGCCACGGCGCGGTCTTCTGCACCGCTCACGATATCGGCGACGCTCGAAACGTCACGCGCCGTGACAACGGCTCGCCAGCCGCGCTTGATGATCAGCGTGGCGAGCGCGCGACCAAGACCGGTTGAACAACCGGTAATAAACCAGACGGGAGTGTTAGATGTTGACATGGTATATCCCTGATAAAGACGTGCGATTGCGCGGTTAAAGCGGGACTTCGCAAGCCCATCCACCGCGGAGTCCTCACACCGGATACGGCGTCGCTCCGGCATGGCGTTGCAGTATAGGAGTCCGTTTGTTTGTGAAAAAGCCGCACAATGCGAATACGCCATGTGACGAATCCACATAATGCACGGATCAGAACGCGATCGACGGGCACCGTCTGCGCATGACCCTATTTCAGGCGCTCACGCACGAAATCGATGAAAACGCGCAGCTTGCGCGGCATGCCGCTCGGGTTGTAGTAGTAGAGATAGAGCGCGCCGCGCGCGATCCAGTCGTCGAGCGCGTTCACGAGGCGGCCGGCCTCGAGATGCGGCTGCGCCAAACGATGCTGCAAATAGCCGAATCCAAGGCCGTCGAGCGCAGCCTGCAGAAGCAGATCATTGTCGTTCGTCGCCACGCGTCCCGCTACGGCAATGCTGATCTTCTCGCCACCCTTCTCGAACTCCCAGCGATACAGCGCCTTGGTGTCAGCGCTCCGATAATTGATGCAGTCGTGCTTGAGCAGATCGCGCGGATGCGTGGGGACCGTCTTGCCGCGCAGGTATTCGGGTGAAGCCACAATGCAAAAGCGCATATCGTCGACGATCTGCACCGCCACCATGTCCTGCGCCAGAACGTGATCGTAGCGAATACCGGCGTCGTACCCCTTGCTCGCGATATCAACGAGACTGTTATCGGATATCACTTCAATCTTGATATCCGGGTAGGCATTCATGAAATCCTTGAGTACCGGCAAAACGACCAGTGCGATTGCCGAACGCAGCACGTTCAGACGTAACGTGCCCATCGTCGCGCTGGACGCCCGGCCAACCTCGCTGAAAGCGAGATCGAGCTGCTCCATCAACGGCTGGATTCGCTTAAGGAAGTCGCTGCCGGCCTCGGTCAGGCTGACGCTTCGCGTGGTCCGGTTAAAGAGTTTCGCGCCCAGTTGATCCTCGAGACGCCGGATCGTGTAGCTCGCGACGGAGTTGGAGATCCCGAGCGCCTGCGCGGCCGCGCTAAAGCTTTGTTCCTCGGCAATCCGGGAAAACAATGAGAGCGCGGAGAGATCGGAACCGTTCATTGCAGCAGTTGCGGGATTTCGAGGCCGCCCTTTCCGAACCAATGTGATCTCATGCGATTTTCCCTTTGATGGAGTCGGACCGCGCTTCTGAGCGCTTCGCTCGCGCCGGAGTATAGAAGCGCGTCCGTCCACCAAAAAGCCGCGCATTGCGAATGGGCCATTCGACGAATTCGCATAATGCATGCGGGCGCGGCCGCCACTTCCCGATGCGCGCTCGCAGCTACACGCCATTCAAGCTTGCAAGAATTCGAGCAGGTCGGCATTGACCTTGTCGGCTTCCGTCGTACACATGCCATGGGGCGCGCCGGGATACACTTTCAAAGTCGAGTTCTTGATGATCTTCGCCGACATCCGGCCTGCCACGTTGACAGGAACGAACTGGTCGTCGTCACCATGGAGGATCAGCGTCGGCACATCGAACTTCTTCAGGTCGCCGGTGTAGTCGACCTCGAACTGCTTGACGCATTGATATTGTGCGAGGATGGAACCGCCCATGGCTTCGCGCCAGAATTCATCAATGGTGCCTTGTTCGACCTTTGCATTGGGACGATTGAACCCGTAGAACGGCAACGCCAGGTTTTTGTAGAACACCGACCGGTTGCCCGTGAGGTTCTTGCGAATGCCATCGAATGCGGATTCAGGCAAGCCGTCCGGATTATTTTCGCTCTTGAGCATAAGCGGCACGACCGCGCTGATCAGTACCGCCCTGGCAACACGTGACGTTCCGTGGCGCCCGATATAGCGAGCGACTTCGCCGCCGCCCATCGAGTGTCCAACGAGCGTGGCTCCCTTGAGATCGAGCGCGTTGATCACGGTTGCGAGGTCGTCCGCGTACGTGTCCACGTCGTTACCCGACGAAGACTGGCCGGAGCGGCCATGCCCGCGGCGATCGTGCGCGATCACGCGGTAGCCGTTCTGCACGAGAAACAGCATCTGCGCATCCCACGCGTCCGCATCGAGCGGCCAGCCGTGTGACAGCACCACCGGCTTGCCGCTGCCCCAATCCTTGAAGAAGATCCGTGTTCCGTCTTTGGCCAGAACCGAATCAGCCATGTAACGCTCTCCGTTTGCGGGACGCGACGCCGCGTGCGTATGCCCGTTGCGCACGGTCGCCTCAGCCATTGCAACGGCAGGAGCCGCGAATGCGGCGACCGCCACCCCCGCTCCGGCCGTCAGCACATAGCGACGATCGGATGAATGATTTGCACTTGATGTAGCCACGATTTCCCCTTTATTCAGGACGTTGGTTGAAGCAATCACCACGACACCATGTTATCGGGGGGCACGCTATCGTTCTTTCGGCAACGCACGCGTTTTATCGCGACGCTATCGAGAAAGCAGATTCTCTTTGGCGAGATCGACCACGGCGTCGCCGCGACCATTGATAATGGCCTGCAAAACCCAAAGGCTGAAACCCTTGATCTCTTTCAATCCGATTGTCGGCGGCAAGACCAGTTCCTGCTTCGCCGTCACCACGTCGAGGAGCGCCGGTCCATCATGAGCGAATAATTCAGACGCCGCTTCGGCCAGCTCTGCCGGGTCTTCGACTCGCCGGGCGCGAATGCCCAGGGACTCCGCCATTGCAGCAAAATCCGGATTCTCCAGATCGACGCCTGTTTCAAGAAATCCTGCGGCCTTCATTTCGAGAGCGACAAATCCAAGAACGCCATTGTTGAATACCACGACCTTCACCGGGAGATTGTGTTGCTTCAGGGTAATCAAGTCCCCCATTAGCATCGTCAGGCCGCCGTCGCCCGAGAACGTGACGACCTGCCTCATCGGCGCTTCATATTGCACCCCTATGGCCTGCGGTAGCGCATTCGCCATGGAACCGTGACAAAACGAACCGATCAGACGGCGTTGACCGTTCATTCGCAAGTAGCGTGCGGCCCAGACCGTCGTGGTGCCGACGTCGGCGGTGAATACGGCGTCATCGGTAGCGGTTTCGCTGATAACACGCGCCAGATATTGCGGATGAATCGGCTTGCTTCCCGGCGTGCCGACTGCAAGCTCGTCGAGTTC
Organism: Paraburkholderia hiiakae; assembly: GCF_904848665.1. GTDB lineage: Bacteria > Pseudomonadota > Gammaproteobacteria > Burkholderiales > Burkholderiaceae > Paraburkholderia > Paraburkholderia hiiakae. Next base: position 326,043 of record NZ_CAJHCQ010000006.1, on the reverse strand, counting down.
CTTGCGAACTCGCGCATAGTGCGCGAGCGCATCGCTCAGGAACCGCCGATCGGCTTTCCGGTTCAGCGCCGGCAAGAGCTGCAGAATCGTTCTGCGTACATCGCCAACAATGCCCAGTTCGATGGGAACTCGCCGCCCCAGGTTCTCGGCTCTCGTGTCGACTTGTGCGACACTGCACTGCGCGGGGAGAAACTGCTTGTATGGGAAATCGGTGCCGAGCATCAAGAGCGCGTCGCACGATTGCATTGCTGCATAGCCCGACGAAAATCCAATAAAACCCGTCATGCCAATGTCGAAGGGATTATCGTGTTCGACATACTCCTTGCCGCCGAGCGCATGAATGATGGGCGCACCGAGCACGTCGGCCAGTTTCATCAATTCCGCGTGGGCAGCCTTGCACCCTCGCCCGGCAAAAATCGCTACCCGTCGTGAAGCGTTCAGCAAGTCTGCCAGTTCGGTGATCGATGCGCTATCCGGCGAAATGTCGGGCGTGCCCAGCTTGATCCCTCCCGCTGAAATGACGCGCCTTTGCGGCGCATCCCGAAGCGCGACGTCGCCCGGAAGCACGATAACCGAAACGCCCTGACCGCCCACAGCGGCCCTGATTGCACTCTCCAGCACATACGGCGCCTGCTCGACCTCGCTGATGAGTTCGCAGTAGTGACTGCACTCCTGAAAGAGCGACTGCGGATGCGTTTCCTGAAAGTAGCCGCCACCAACCTCGATGGACGGAATATGCGCGGCAATCGCGAGAACCGGGGTTCTCGTTCTATGCGCGTCGAAAAGGCCGTTGATCAGATGGAGGTTTCCGGGGCCGCACGATCCGGCGCATACGGCCAGCTTGCCGGTCAATTGCGACTCGCCCGACGCCGCGAACGCGGCGCTTTCCTCGTGACGCACGCCGATCCACTCCATGTCCTCGTGTTGCCTGACCGCCTCCGTAATGCCATTGAGACTGTCTCCGACCACGCCGTATAGATGGTTGACGCCAGTGCGCGAAAGCGTCTCGACGAGATAGTCGGCTACATTTCTAACTTTCATATGGCCTCCGAAATGAAGGGAAGGACAAGGGAGGTTGGCGAACCCAGCTGGTCACGCTCCGGCCAGACCGTCGCCGATCATGTCTCGCGGAACGATGATCTTGTCGTACTGTTCTTCGGTCACCTTGCCCGACCTCAGCGCGGCCTCTCTGAGCGTGGCGCCCGTAGCCTGTGCGTCCTCCGCAATATGCGCAGCGTTCTGATAGCCGATCACGGGCGAAAGCGCCGTCACCAGCATCAGCGTACTGTTCACGTGCGCCGCTATTTTCTCTGCGTCGATTTCCGCCCCCTCGACAGAGTAAGTCCGGAACTTCTCGCAGCCATCGGCGAGAATGGTGGCGCAATGAAGGAAATTGTTGATGATCACCGGGCGCATGGCGTTCAGTTCGAAGTTGCCCTGACTTCCGGCGAACGCAATCGCGGTGTCCTCTCCAATCACCTGAATTGCGATCATGACGATCGCCTCACACTGCGTGGGATTCACCTTGCCGGGCATGATCGAGGAACCGGGCTCGTTGGCTGGCAGCCTCAGTTCTCCGAAGCCGCAGCGCGGGCCAGACGCGAGCCAGCGCATGTCGTTTGCGATTTTCAGCAGCGCCACCGCCTCGCCGCGCAGCGCCGCGGAAGCACGCACCATGGCGTCGAGCGATCCCTGTGCCATGAACTTGTTCGGCGCCGTAACGAATGGCTTGCTCGTCAGCTCGGCGATCTTTGCCGCGACTTTGCGTGAAAAGCCTTTCGGCGCATTGAGGCCAGTGCCCACGGCGGTACCGCCCAGCGCCAGTTCATAAAGACCCTCCCGCGCCTGTTCGATCTGCGCGACGCACGCACGTAGCTGCGCAGCCCACCCCGACCATTCCTGCCCAACGGAAAGCGGCGTCGCGTCCTCGAGATGCGTGCGGCCAACTTTCACCACATTCATCCAGCCTTGCGCTTTCCTGTCGATCGTTTCAGCGAGCTTCCCGAGTTCGGGCACGAGCCTCTCATCGATGATCGACAGCGCCGCGATATGCATCGCCGTTGGAAAGCTGTCGTTGGACGACTGCCCCATATTGACGTCGTCATTCGGGCCCACGGGTTGCTGAGTGCCGGGCGTGCCGCCAAGCAATTGAATTGCCCGGTTGGCGAGCACCTCGTTCATGTTCATGTTCGACTGGGTGCCCGAGCCGGTTTGCCAGACGTAGAGCGGAAAATGGTCATCCAGCTTTCCCGCGATTGCCTCGTCCGCGGCGCGCACGATGGCTTCGGCCTTCCATTGGGGCAAACGGCCCGCCTCTGCGTTCACGAGCGCCGACGCTTTTTTGACAACGCCATAGGCATGGTAGACCGCCTTGGGCATGCGGTCCCCGCCTATCGAAAAATGCTGGAGCGAGCGCTGGGTTTGCGCACCCCAGTACCGGTCGGCGGGTACTTCAACATCGCCCATGCTGTCGAACTCTCGGCGCGTGCCGGTCGCTTCAAGACCGATATCGACATTATTTAATGCCGGATGTTCGCTGGTTTGGTCTGGCATCATCTGGAACCTCTCAGCAGAGCGCCGTCGTTCATCATCGTCGGAATGACCGGTTTCCCGCAAAATCAGGATTCGGGAGCATATTGCGCGACGCCGTTACCGAACGACCAGTTCTCTCGCGGAACCTCGAGCAGACTGATAAAGACATCCTCTTTCCGAACGGCCGCGCGCTCGTTGAGCCCCGCCGCGATCTGCGCAACCAGTTTCTTCTTTTGATCGAGCGAGCGGCCCGTATTCATGGTGATCTGAATCGCAATGAACCCATCGGTACGTTTAATACCCAGATACTCGTCATTGAAAACGAGTTCGTGCGGCGAGTGCTCGGAAAAGACCTGAAAACGATCGTTCTGCAACGCGCCTATACCGAGGACTGCCTCATAAAGCACGTCGCTGATAGCGCCGCGTTGCGTGCCGTCATAATGTCCTGCAATGGTGTCGATTCTCACGAATGGCATGATAGGTTCCTTCCCGGATCGGTTGTGTGGGCGCTGTTAAACCGTACGCAGGCCAAGCACCGCGGCGGTGTCGGCGCGTGTTGCCCTGCATGCGGCCGCATCGCGCCTTAGATCGACGCCATAGGTCGGGATAATCTCTTTGAGCTTCGGCAGCCAACTGTCTTCGGTCAGCTTGTGCGCAAAGCACTTCTGCAGCAGTTCCAATGCAATGAACGCGGCCGTCGATGCCCCCGGTGAAGCGCCCAGCAATGCAACGATCGAATTATCCGTGGCGCCGAGCAGTGCGGTGCCGAACTGGAGCGTGCCCCCGCCTTCGTCGTCGGGCTTGATGATCTGAACGCGCTGGCCGGCAACGGCTTCGCGCCAGTCCTCGCGCCTCGCCTCCGGGTAAAACGCCTGGAGCGTCTCGAACTGCTCATGCGGCGTCTGCACGACCTGACCGACCAGATATTCCTCGAGCTTGAAGTTGCTGGCCGCGACGTCGAGCAGCGGCACGATATTCGACAGCCGCAGCGTCTCGAAGAAGTCGAGATACGACCCCTCCTTCAGGAACTTGCTGGAAAATCCGGCGTAGGGCCCAAACAGCAAGGAATGCTGACCATCCACCACGCGCATGTCGAGGTGAGGCACGGACATCGGCGGAGAACCGTGCGCGGCCTTGCCATAGACCTTGACGTGATGGCGTTGCGCGACGCCAGGCGCGTCGCAACGCAGCCAACGCCCGCTTACCGGGAAGCCGGCGTATCCATGTGCCTCGGGAATGCCCGACTTTTGAATGAGCGGCAGTGCCGCGCCTCCCGCCCCGATGAACACGAATTTCGCCACAGTACTGACTGTCTCGCCCGTTTCCTGGTCCTTCGCCAGAACAAGCCATCGGCCGTCGTCCTGGCGCTGGATATCGTCGACTTCGTGCTGGTAGTGAACGGTTGCGTATTGTTGCTTCTGCAACTTGTTGATCAGCAAATGGGTGAGCACCCCGTAGTCGACGTCGGCACCCGTCACCATGCGTGTGGCCGCGACGGGGTGATCGGCCGGGCGACCCTCCATGACGATAGGCGCCCATTGGCCAATCACCTCGCCGTCCTCACTGTGCTCCATGCCTTGCCAGCAATGATGCGCGGCCATCGCTTCGAAACGCTTGCGCAGAAACGCCACGTTCTCCTCTCCGACGACGAAGCTCATGTGCGGGCAGGCGCGGATGAAGGCCGACGGTTCGGCAATCGTCCCCGCGCGCACGAGATACGTCCATAATTGCCGCGAGAGATCGAACTCGACGTTGACCTCGAGCGCCTTCGAAATGTCGATGGAACCGTCCGGCTGCTCGGTGGTGTAATTCAACTCGCAATTCGCGGCATGTCCCGTGCCGGCGTTATTCCATCCGTATGAGCTTTCCAGCGCGCAGTCTTCGAGGCGCTCGAAAACTCCAATGGAAAGCGCGGGATCGAGATGGTTGAGCACGGTCCCAACGGTGGCGCCCATGATACCGGCACCGATAATCGCGACATCGACCTGACTGGGGACGGTCGTCTGACTCATTGAAGCGTCTCCTTTCAAAAACGCGTTCATTGACGCGGCGTGAATCCGGCCTCGAGTCCAGCAGGCAAGATAACGTAAGCGCGGCGCCACGGTTCGTTGCCGATCAGCCGCCAGCGGTGCCCGCTGCCGGTGGTGTCCTCGGCGAGCAGGACATCGCCGGGGCGAATCACAAAGGTCTCGCCGTGACGCGTTTCGAACTCCAGCGTTCCGCCCAGCGTGAGAACGAGCTGATGTGTGGGCGCGTTATGCCAGTCCAGCGTGCCGCTCGGCGTCGTCTCGCGAAACGACACCGAGGCGGCCTCGAATGCCTTTCCAATGGCATCGCCTTCGTGCCCGCCGGGAAGCGCAAGAAAGCCCTCCTCATAACTTGAGGAATCCTCTTTATTGGTGAGAAGCCTGATACAGCGAATCATGGGAACACTCCTTCATGACGCGACGGGGCAAAGACGCGCCCGGCGAACCAGGCGCGGGCCGTTACGAAACCTTCTTGACCCAGACGCCCTGCGCGTTGACGAACTCGCGCAAGCCGAAATGCGACAGTTCACGGCCATACCCGCTCTGCTTCACGCCGCCCACCGGCAGACGGGGATTCGATGCGCTGAATCCATTGACGAAAACGCCGCCGGTTTCGAGCCGTCTGGCGATCTCGCTCGCCTTCGCGGTGTCCGAGGTCCACAAGTTGCCGCTCAACCCGTAGTCGCTCAGGTTGGCCAGACGAATCGCGTCCTCCAGGTCGTTGGCAATCGTGAGCGCGGCGACGGGCCCAAACACTTCCTCGTCGAACGCCGCCATTCCCGGTTCAACATCGCCCAGCACCGTCGGTTCGTAGAAGAATCCCGGCCCTTCGACAGGCTTGCCGCCAAGTAGCACCTTCGCTCCGCCCGCAATCGTTCTGACCACCTGGTCATGCACGCCGTCGCGCAGGTCCCCGCGAGCAATCGGGCCGATCGTGGTCGCGGCGTCAAGCGGATTGCCTGCCTTGACTTTCGAGGCTGCGGCGACGTACTTGCGGGTGAACGCCTCGGCGATCGGCCGCTCGATAATGAATCGCTTCGCGGCGAGGCACACCTGCCCGGCGTTCTGGAAGCGCGCCTCGATCCCCACTTCCACTGCACGGTCGAGATCGGCGTCCGCGAGCACGATGAACGCGTCGGCGCCGCCTAACTCAAGCAGGCTCTTCTTGAGCGCCTTGCCCGCGATCGACGCCACTGCGGAGCCCGCCCGCATGCTGCCCGTTACCGTCACGGCGGCAGTACGCGGGTCTTCGATCACACGCGCCACCGCATCGTTGCCGACATGCAAAATGCCGAACACCCCCTTCGGAAAGCCGCTCGCATCAAAGGCTTCCTGCAGCGCATACGCGCAACCCATGACATTCGGCGCGTGCTTGAGGATAAACCCGTTGCCCGAAAGCATGATGGGCCCAGCCGCGCGCATCACTTGCCAGAATGGGAAGTTCCAAGGCATGACGCCGAGCACCGTGCCAATCGGCAGAAAGGACACATACACGCGGTCACCGTTATCCACGGGCGCCGGTTCGTCGGCCAGGATCGCCGGGCCGTGTTCGGCGAACCAGTCCACCGCAGCGGCACACTTCTCGACCTCGGCGCATGCAGCGCCAATCGTCTTGCCCATCTCGCTCGTCGCCAGCATGGCCAGCGCTTCCAGCCTTTCGCGCAGCGTCGAAGCGAGCCGGCGGTAGCAGGCGACCCGCTCCGTCATCGGCGTGGCGCGCCAACTTCTGGCCGCAGCCGCATTTTGCGCGAGCATTTGCTCGACTTCGTCGGGTCTCTGAAACGGGTACGTCATGATGACCTCGCCCGTTGCAGGGTTGCGTGATACCGATGCATCGTCCAAACCCGCCACGTCACTCTTCATTGCTTGCTCCAGAACGTTGATGGGGCAACCTTCGCGCGTACCGATTCGAATTCACGCCTGTGCGTGCACCTCAATGTGCCCGCGCTCGCGGTCGGAATCATGTTACGTCGAACACCATCTGCGCTCTTTCCAAAGCGCACGGGGAAGTTCGCAAGCGCCCGAGGAAGGCTTGCGACGGCGCCAGGAACAATTGAGGAACGTGCGGGACGCGTCCCGCCGGTCGCGCGCTAAGCCGCTTTCGAGGCAGGGAGCACGAATTCGAATGCGGCACCCGGCGCTTCGCCGTTCAGCAAAACCAGCGACCCGTTGTGCGCCTGAATGATCGACCGGCAAATCGAGAGTCCCATGCCGAGGCCCTCGTCCTTGGTCGAAAAGAACGGCTCGAATAATCGTTCTCTTGCGTCGGCAGCCACGCCCGGACCGTTGTCTCGCACGACGACGCGCACTTGATCGAGGTTGACCGTTTCGGCCAGCACGGTAATCACCCGGCTCCCGGATTGAACTGCCTCGAGTGCCTCGATGGCATTGAGGATAAGGTTGATGAGAACCTGCTGAATCTGCACGCGGTCGCCCGACACGTCTGGTAAGGCGTGCTCAATGTCGGACTCGACCGCGATAAGCCGCGTATGGAGGTCCCGGGCGAGCAGGGTCAGGGTCTCCTCGATCACCTCGCCCATGGAAAATTGAGCCTTCTGCGGCAAGCCATTTTTCGACAAACGGCGGACTCGCGCCGTGACTTCCTTGGCACGCGTGGCGTCGCGAATAATGCGTTTCAGCGCAATGCTGGCCTCTTCGAGATCGGGTTCACCGCGATGCAGCCAGTGCAGTGCCGCGGTGCTGTAAGTCACGATGGCGGAAAGCGGCTGGTTGACTTCATGAACGATGGACGACGCGAATTTGCCCACTGTGTGCACTCTGGACAAATGCGCAATTTCGGCGTCGGCTCGGTGCAGCGCCTCCTCGCGCTGTGCCTGCCCGGTTACGTCCATGCCGCTGCACAGGTAGACCACACCGATCTTCGTACGATTTCGCCGCTCCCCGACGGCTCGAAGGTATTTGATCGCATCGTCTTCGACGATTCTGAAGCGCAGGTCGAAATTCTCCTCTCGCTCGACCGCTGCTGAAAGTGCCGCCGAGACGTGTCGTCTATCATCCGGATGGATCGCATCGAGCAAGTCGTTGATCGTGTGCCTTTTCTGTCCTTGCGCGAGAGGTCGAAAAATTTTCGCCATGCCGTTCACAAGGCTGATCTCTCCGGTATCGACATTCCACCGCCAGCTTTGCGTCTCGCTCATTCTTTGCACCTGGGCGAGCATGATCTCGCTCTCCTCTAACTGCGCTTGCATAGCGCCAGGCGCGTTACCGCCGCGCGGTGGCCCGATCAATACATCCAGCCAGGCAAGCAGTTCCGCGAACTGCGCCTGATCGTCGCGATCATTGCCGCCTGCGTGGAGATCGCTTTTGCGCTCGCGAGCCGACCCAAGCTCGCTGATCAACAAAATGGGCAATTCATTACACGACCCGCGAAGCGTCGAGACAACACCGATGCCGGCGATCCTGCCGGGCAAATTCCGGTTCCAGATGATCGCATCGTAAGTTTCGATGGCTGCCAGATATATTCGCTGACGCCCGGTTTCAGCAAATTCGACGCAATGCCCTGCCTTGAGCAAGCCCGCTTCGAGATGGTGTGCAAGTTGAGCATTGTCCACCGCAAGCAACACTTTCATTTCCACCCCAGCTACCCGTCACATGTTAATGCGCAACAGCAAATCTCACCGTTACCTGAGTATTCAGGCTATGACCAGGACGTCATTCCTGGTGTGAAATATGCTGCAGAGTTGCGAGAAGAGCGCAGATGTTATTTGTCTATCAGAGAGCCTGGCTGGTGCTAATACTGACCGATGGGAAACAGGCAGCGGAACCCAGCAATGTCCGCAGTGGTGGCCAAAGCCGTACCCGCCGTGCGCAGACTTGCATATCGGCCGGCCACGCGGTCAAGCTCGCCGGCTTCAGCGAGCTTTCGCCGCGCGTAGTCCCGAGTCGTTGCCAGAAGCCGGTAGCGCATGCCATCGCCGGCCATTTCGGCGCTCACCATTGACTTTGCAACCAGGCTCGACAAGGCGTCGGTGATTCGCGTCGAGCGAAGCTCCCCTTCCGTGGCCACCGCGATGGCCGAATCGAGGCAAAACGCGTCTGCGAATACGCCGAGGCGGCGCAGGACGACCCGTTCGACCTGGCGCAGCAGTTGATGGCTCCAGTCGAGCGTCGCGAGCAGATTCCTGTGCCGCAGCGGCCCTGTGCGCTGCCCGCGCCCGAGCGCGATAAAGCGGTCGTCGAACTGGGCGAGGAGTTCGCTCACACAGAATGCGTCGAGACGCGCGGCCGCCAACCCGATCGCCAGCGGAATGCCATCGAGGCGCCGGCAGATCTCAGCGACCACAGGGACGTTGCCGTCATGCAGCTCGAATTCGCTGCATCGAGCCGCCGCGCGCTCCGCGAAAAGCTGGATCGCCGGGTAGCGCAACGCTTCACGCGCGCTCAACTGCGCCGACTCGACGGGACTTGCGAGCGGTTCGAGCCGGAATACAGTTTCGCCCGTCACCTGCAGCGGCTCACGGCTCGTAGCGAGAACCCGCACATGGGATGTCGCGCAGACGATGCGTTCAATAAAGGCTGCCGCCGCTTCCACGACATGTTCGCAGTTGTCGATCACCAGCAGTTGCGGCCTGCTCTGGACGCCAAAATGCGCGGCCAGCGCCGTGGCAATATCGCCGCAACGCACGCTCACGCCAACGGCTTTGGCCACGGCACACGGCACGAGCCGCGCGGCGCAGAGCGTGGACAGATCGACGAACCACACGTCGCAGCGGGACTGCTCGACGATCGATCGCGCAACGGCCAGTGCGATGCTCGTCTTGCCCACCCCGCCCGTGCCCGTGACGGTCACGATACGCGCGCAAGACAGACGCTCCAGAATCGAGTCGATGTCCGCCGAGCGTCCGATCAGCCGCATGAGACCGGCTGGCACGTTGTGCATCACGCGGGGTCCGTCGTGCGTCAACGCGTTATCCACCACCGGCGTTGCCGATTTGACGGGCGCGATGAACCGATAGCCCTGTCCCGCGACCGTCGCCAGAAAGCGCGGATCGAGATGCGTCTCGCCAAGCGCCTTGCGCAACGCAGCGATCTGAACCTTCAGGTTGCTTTCTTCCACAACCGATCCCGGCCAGCCGCGGTCCATCAACTCCTTTCGCGTCACCACCTTTCCCGGACATTCGACCAGCGCGGCCAGTAGTTCGATCGCACGGCTTCCCAGCCGCACCCGCGTGTCGCCGTCCAGCAGCAAACGCTGAGCGGGCATGAAACGGAATCGTCCAAATTCGTAAACTGCGTCGCACACCACGCGCGCGGGCCGATGGACGCCTTCATGGCGTGCAAAGGCCTCTTGAATCGCCATGTGCTGTGTCGCCCTTTCCATAATCGTCAGGATACCGAAAGGATATTGACAAGAAGGCGCGTTCGCCCGTTTCCCTCGCAACGCCAGGCGTCAAAGTTCCGGCTCATAAGGACGATCTTGCTCACGACGGGTCCGTAACCAGATTGCGCGGCTTCGCTATGCGGGAGATCTCACGTTGCCATGTTAGGCCAGGGCAGCTATGCAGAACGTGACCGTAGCGTTAACCTTATTTAAGGCGCCGCACCCCGCCCGCGAATGCGAATAATCACGGGCCCAGCCGCGCAGGAAAGGCCCTCAGGTTAAAAAAATTTAATCTACGGTTGCGGCCCCGCCCGCTTCGAGCGCGCGATAATGTGTGGTCGAAGCGCTAGCGTTGTGGGCGCCCGCGAGGCATGCTTCGAAGGCCCTCACGACCGCGCCTGTCTGGCGCTGGTGGTATTGACCGCGAGTGATAGAAATGAAAATTCTCCTGGTCGAAGACAATCAGCAGGTGGCAGGGTTTCTGAAGAAGGGCCTGCACGAAGCCGGCCACGTCGTCGACTGGGCGGACAATGGCCGTGACGGCATGGCTTTGGCGATCGGGGAAGCGTACGACGCAATCATTCTCGACCGCATGCTCCCGGGAGGAATCGACGGCCTCGGCATCGTTGCCGCTCTGCGCGCCTCGGGCAACAAAGTGCCGGTACTGATCCTGAGCGCGCTCGACGAAGTGGACGAACGCATTCGCGGCCTGAAAGCCGGTGGCGACGACTACGTGGTCAAGCCTTTCTCGTTTGGCGAAGTCGTCGCAAGACTGGAGGCATTGGCGCGCCGCAGCCAGGATAATCACTATGATACGACCCTGAAAGTCGGCGAACTCAGCATGGACCTTCTCTCGCGCAAGGTCACGCGCGACGGCAAGGCGCTTTTGCTGAAGCCTCGCGAGTTCAAGCTGCTCGAATACCTGATGCGCCACGCCGAGCAGGTCGTCACGCGCACCATGCTGCTCGAAAACATCTGGGAATATCACTTCGATCCACAGACCAACGTCATCGACGTGCATGTGAGCAAGCTGCGGCAGAAGATCGATACCGGGTTTGAGCGGTCCATGCTCCGCACGGTCCGTAATGCGGGTTACATGCTGACAGCTGGTCCTTGAATCAAGGTGCCTGCGCGAGGGCAGAACCATGAGGTTGACGGACTACGATCGAACGACTTTGAGCGACGACGGCCAGTTCGTGCTGTCGCGGCTGAGAAGCCATGGGGAAAGCCAGAGCTGGCTGACCGTCACGTTGTCCGCATATCGGCCGTTGCCCGAAAGCCAGGAGCGTCTCGAGCGCGCTTACCAGATGCGCGCGGCGCTCGCAGGCGCGCGCGTCACCCTGCCGCATGCACTGCAGCAGGAACATGGCAACGCAACGCTCGTGCTCGAAGATCCAGGCGGCATGCCCTTGCGCAACGCGCTGAAAGGTCCATTTCCTCTCGAGCGCTTGCTCCCCATCGCAACCAGTCTCGCAGCGGCGCTGTGCACGCTGCATTGCCGCGGGCTCACACACAACGACATCCGGCCGGGCAACATTCTGCTCGCGGGCGAAACGCATGAGGTCGCCCTTACGGGCCTCGGACTTGTCTCTTCCGAGCCACGCGAGCGCCCCGTCCGGAACCTGCCGATGCTGGCCGAGGAAGCGCTTGCGTATCTCTCACCCGAGCGCACGGGTTTAATGAACCGATGGGCCGACTCGCGCGCCGATCTGTATTCCCTCGGTGTCGTCCTGTATGAAATGCTCACCGGTCAATTGCCCTACCGCGCCAGTTCGCCGGCCGAATGGCTGCATTGCCATACCGCGCAAATGCCCATTCCCATTGCCGAATGCATGGGCGCCGCTGTGCCGGAGCCGTTGAGCAGCATGATTGCGCGCTTGCTGGCCAAGGATGTGGCGCAGCGTTATCAAACGGCGGAAGGTGTTGAGCACGATCTGCGATGCTGCCTTGAAGCCTGGCGCCAGTCGGGCCGCATAGATTCATTCGCCCTGGGTACCGCCGATTCACCCGATCAGCTGCAATATCCGTATCGACTCTACGGCCGCGAAAAGCAGGTCGAAATGCTGGAGGCCGCGTTGAGCCGCGTCGTTCGGCACAAGGATGTGGTGCTTGCGCTCGTCTCCGGCTATTCCGGCATTGGCAAATCGACCCTGGTCAACGGGCTGCGCGAAACGTCGAGCGCTACGTCGCGAGGCTGGTTCGCGTCCGGCAAGTTCGACCGCTACAAGCGCGATATTCCGTACACCACTCTCGCGCAAGCGTTTCAGGATCTGATCCGTCAGGTGATCGATGGCAGTCCGGCGGCGCGAGAAGGTTTGCGCGCGCGCCTTGTCGACGCGCTTGGCGCAAACGGCGTTCTCATCACGGACCTGATTCCCGAACTGGAACAGATCATCGGGCCGCAAGCGCCTGCGCCGGAGCTTCCGCCCCAGGACGCGCGTACCCGTTTTCTCGCTGTCTTCACCCGTTTTATCGGCGCGTTTCCGCATGAAGGGCGACCGCTCGTACTGTTTCTCGACGACCTGCAATGGAGCGATGCCGGCACGCTCGCCGTGCTCGAGCGGCTATGCCAGTCCAACGTGCCGAACGTGCTTCTGGTCGGCGCGTATCGCGACAACGAAGTGGGCATCACGCATCCGTTGCGACAGACGATCGACTCCATCCGCCAGACGGGCACACACATCGACGAGATCATGCTCGCGCCGCTGCAGTTCGACGATGTCGCGCACCTGATTGGCGACGCGCTCAAAACCACGCGCGAGGAACTGCACGACCTGAGCAGGCTGGTGTTCGAGCGCACTGGCGGCAACCCATTCTATGTCGTGCAGTTCCTGAAGTTCCTGACCGATGAACACCATCTCGCCTTTGACCGCGAACACCGTGTATGGCGTTGGGATAGCGAGCGTATGCGCGAGGCAAGCTTTGCGCAAAGCATCGTCGATCTCATGGTGGAAAAGATTGAGCGGTTGCCTGGACCCACGCAGGCGTTGCTCAGGCAATTCGCGTGCCTCGGCGGCCGCGCCAGTTCGCCGCTGCTCGCGCGCATTAGCGGCATGACCGAGCCTGCTGTCGATGCGACTCTCGCCGATGGCGTCGAAGCGGGATTGCTCTATCGCAGCCGCGATGGCTTCGCTTTCGTGCACGACCGCGTGCACGAAGCGACGTACGACCTGATTCACGAGGACGAACGTGCGCGAGCGCATTTGCGCATTGGCCGCATACTTGCCGCACAGGCTCCGACCGAAGAAGAACGCGACATCTTCGAAATCGTCAACCAGTACAACCGCGTCATCACGCTCATCGACGTACCGCAGGAACGCGAACGCGTCGTGGATTTCAATCTGGAAGCGGGCCGGCGCGCGCGCGCATCGTCGGCCTATGCCTCTGCTCTCACCTATCTTTCCGTGGGTAGCGAACTGCTTGGCGAGGACGAATGGGACCATCACTATGCGCGCAAGTTTCTGCTGGAAACCCAGCGCGCAGAGTGCGAATTTCTGACCGGCGATACGCAAAGCAGCAAAGCGCGCCTGTCGATGCTCGAGCGGCGCGCGCGCACCTTATGTGACCGGGCGGCGATTACGTTCTTGCGCATCACGCTGTATACGGCACTCGATCAGGTCAATCTCGCGGTCGAAACCTGCCTGACCTATTTGCGTCATGTGGGAATAGACTGGACTGCTCACCCCGAGCGCAGCGCAGCGCGCGAGGAATACGACCGGTTGCTCGACGGCATCGCCAACGCGCCGATCGAAGCGCTCGTCGATCTTCCGTTGCTCGGCGACGCGGAATTGACCGCGACGATGAACGTGCTGACCGCCGTGCTGCCACCGGCATTTTTCAGCGACGAAAACCTCGTGTGCCTCGTACTGTGCCGCATGGCGAACCTTAGCCTCGCGCACGGCAACAGCGACGCCTCGTCGCTCGGCTACGCCTACCTCGGCATGGTTGCGGGACCGCTATTCGACGATTACGACGGCGGCTACCGGTTCGGCCAGCTTGGACTCGCGCTCGTCGACAAGCGCGGACTCGACCGCTTCAAGGCGCGCGTGTATATGTGCTTCGCGTATCACGTGACGCCGTGGACCAAGCCCATTCGCACAGGCATTCCGCTGCTGCGCCTCGCGTTCGAGGCCGCAAGCGAAGCCGGGGACCTGACCTACATCGGCTTTAGCAGTTGCTGCACCGTGACCACGCTGCTCGCCGCCGGCGAATCATTAGGTGAGGTCGAGCAGGAGGCCACACGGCGTCTGCAGATCGTACAGGCCGCGAAATTCGGCTTGATCGTGGATATCATCACCGCGCAGCTCGCGTTGATCCGCTCGTTGCGCGCCGGTACAACCGATCTTGCCGAAGGACCCGGCCCGTTTGCCGACGACGCGTTCGAACAGCGCCTCGAGAGCGACCCGAGTCTCGCCATCGCTGCCTGCTGGTACTGGATACGCAAACAGCAGGCGCGCTATCTCGCGGACGACGTCAGGAGTGCGATGGATGCCGGCAACAAGGCGACGCCGCTTCTGTGGACGTCTTCCGGTCATTTCGAAATGGCCGAATACCAGTTCTTTTCCGCGCTCACGCGCGCACGCTGGCACGCCGAAGCGCAGGACGACGAAAGAACATCGAATCTCGACAAACTCGCTGCGCATCACCATCAACTCGAACTCTGGGCCACGCATTGCCCAAGCAATTTCGGCAGCCGGGCCGCACTCGTGCGCGGCGAAATTGCGCGCCTTGCGGGCCGCGACTTCGATGCGATGACCGACTATGAGGAGGCGATCCGGCTCGCGCGCGAATATGGTTTCGTGCAGATTGAAGCACTCGCTCAGGATATCGCGGCGATGTTCTATCTGCAGCGAGGCTTTACGACCATCGCCGGCGTGTATCTGCGCAACGCGCGGCTTGCGTGGCTGCGCTGGGGCGCCATCGGGCGCGTGAAGGACCTCGACAGACGGTACCCCGATCTGCTTCGGGAGCAGGCCGCATACGGACCGACCCAAAGCGCCCTTGTCGGCCAGATCGATGTCGATACGGTGATGAAGGCGTCTCAGGCAATTTCTGCCGAGCTCGTTCCCGGGCGTCTGATCCATACGCTCATGACTATCATGCTCGAACACGCCGGCGCACGGCGCGCCCTGCTCGTTTTGCCGCGTGAAGAGAAACTGCGGATCGAAGCCGTGGCCGTGGCGACACGCCAGGGAACGGACGTGAGCATCGAGAGTAAGCCGGTTTCACCTCACGATCTGGCAGAAGCCGTGCTGCACGAGAGCATACGCACTCGTCGCCCGGTGCTGCTCGACGATGCATCGGCCAACGAAGCATTCCATGACGATGAATATTTCATCGCCAACCATTCACGGTCCGTGCTCTCGCTGCCGCTCGTGAAACAGTCGAAGCTGATCGGCGTGCTGTATCTCGAGAACGAACTCGCGCCTGGCATCTTCACGCCGGCACGGCTGGCCGTACTCAGGCTTCTCGCGTCTCAAGCCGCCATATCGCTCGAAAACGCTTCGCTCGAGGAGAAGCAAACATTGCTCGTGGAAAAGGAAGCGCTGTTGCACGAGGTTCACCACCGGGTGAAGAATAATCTGCAGCTCATCAGCAGCCTGCTCAATCTGCAAGCGGAACGCGTGGAAGACAAAGCTGTTGCCGAGCTGTTTGCGGATAGCCGCAATCGCGTCCGCTCGATGGCCATGGTTCACGAAAATTTGTACCGCGCCGGCAATTTCGCGCGCATTCCCATGACGGTCCATGTCAAAACGCTGTGCGGTCATCTCGCGCGTGTCTACGACATGGGGCGGCTGGGAGTCGATATGCAGATCGCCGTGGACGACATTCAACTCGACATGAATCGCGCGGTGTCGTGCGGCCTCATCATCAACGAACTCGTCTCCAACGCGCTCAAACATGCGTTCCCCAATCAACGCGGCGGCGTGCTGCGCATCGACCTGCGCGCGCTCGACACGCAGCGCTGCGAATTGCGCGTTTCCGACGACGGCGTTGGCCTTGCGCCCGACTTCTCGCTCGAACGCGACGAGACACTGGGTCTGCGGCTCGTCCACGATCTCGTGCTGCAACTGCGGGGCAGTGTCGACGTGAGCCAGCAAGAAGGAACCACATTCACCATCTTTTTCGACGCCGCCGAACACTGATCGACACTCGCCATGACCGCACGTATCTTGATCGTCGAGGATGACCGCATCGTTGCGCGAGATATCGCGCAACAGTTGAGCCGCAGCGGCTACCGTGTGGTCGGCAGCACGGTGAGCGGCGAGGAGGCGCTCGCGGTCGTTTCGCAATTGCAGGGCGACGCCCCTCCCGATCTCGTGCTCATGGACGTGCGGCTCGAAGGCAAGCTGGACGGCATCGACACCGCGCGTCGGATCCGCGAAGCGTGTGACGTGCCGATCGTCTTTCTCACTGCTTATGCCGACGACGAAACCGTTCAGCGCGCAACTGCGGCGGAGCCGTTCGGCTACGTTCTCAAGCCGTTCGACGACGTCCAGCTCCGAACCGTAGTGGAAATGGCGCTGTACAAGCACGGCGCGGAACGGCGCCTGCGCGAGAGCGAACAACGCTACGCCGTCACGCTCTCCAGCATTGGCGACGGCGTAATCGCAACGGACTCCACGGGGTGCGTGACGTTCGTGAATCCCGCGGGCGAAGCGCTGATCGGACTACCCTTCGATGAGGCCGCCGGGCGGCCGCTCGCCAGCGCGTTTCGCCTGCTCGACGAAGTCACGCGCGCGCCCATTGCGGAGCCGATGACGGCCGTATTACGCAAGGACAACGAAAGCGGCCTTCCCGCGCGAGCCATTCTGCTCACGCCCGGCGGCAACGAAATTCCCGTGGAATGCACGGGCACGCCGATGACCGACGAACGCAGCGACACGCTTGGCGTCGTCATCGTGTTTCGCGACGTGACGCAAAAGCGCCGCGCCGAGGAAGCGGAGATACTGCGCGAAACCAATGCGCGGCTCGAAATGGCCATGTATGGCTCGAACGTAGGCGTCTGGGAAATCGATATGCCCGAAGGCGACTACAAACGCGGCTTTGCGCGCTTCTCGAATATTTACGAATGGCTGGGCTTCGACGCGCCGCAGGCGCGTCTCGACTACGAAGCGTACATGAGCGTGCTGCATCCCGATCATCGCGCGAGCACCGACCGCGCCATGGCGTCATTTCTGGCGAACGGTGAGGGCATTTTCGAACTCGAGAACCGGCTACGGCATCGCGACGGCAGCGATCGATGGGTGCTGGTGCGCGGAACGGCGCGGCACGATGCGACTGGCAAGCCGGTTCGCTTCGTGGGCAGCATCGTGGACATTACGCAGCTCAAGCAGACCGAACAGGCCCTGCGCGCCAGCGAGGAGCGTTTTCGCGGCACGTTCGAGAACGCTGCGGTCGGCGTCGCGCACTGCGATCTCGACGGCCGATTTCTGCGCGTGAACCAACGTTCGTGTGAAATCGCGGGCCGCGAGCGAGACGCGCTGCAGCAAATGCGCCTGCACGATCTCATGCGGGCGGATCATCGGGAGGCGGGCCGCGAACGATTTCGTCTGTTGACCGAGGGGAAAATCCCTCACTACTCGGAAGAAGTGCCCTTTGTCAGCGCGAACAACACGCCGATCTGGGTGAGCCTTTCGGTTGCGCTTCAACACGGCGCATCCGGGCAGGCGAGTCACGTCATTACGATCATCGAGGATATCTCGGCGCGCAAGGCGCTCGAAGAAACGGTGCGCGTGGCCAAGGAAGTGGCGGAATCCGCCAACCGCGCGAAGGATCAATTCCTCGCCAATATCAGCCACGAATTGCGCACGCCGCTCAACGGCATTCTGGGCTACGCGCAAATGCTCCTGCGCGATTCAAGCCTCGATGCGCGGCAACTGGCCGGCGTGGGCGTGATCGAACAAAGCGGACAGCATTTGCTTACGCTCATCAACGATATTCTGGACTTCACCCGTCTTGGCGCCGGCAAGCTCGAACTTCAGGTGACCGAAGTCTCGCTGGCCGCATTCCTCGAAACGATTGCCGAGATCGTCGGCGTTCGTGCCCAGCAGAAGAATCTCATGCTCAACTATGAGGCGGCGCCGAACCTGCCCGCCGTGATTTTCGCCGACGAACGCCGCTTGCGGCAAGTGCTCCTCAATCTACTCGCCAATGCGGTGAAGTTCACCGACCGTGGCGAAATTCGCCTGTCCGTGAGCCGCGGCGAGGGGAGCCGGTTGCGATTCGATGTGTATGACACGGGAATCGGTATCAGCCCCGACCGGCTGGAGGCCATCTTTCAACCGTTCGAGCAGGCAGGCGACCATGTGCGGCGCACGGGCGGCGCCGGCCTCGGTCTCGCGATCAGCCGTCAGCTCGTGCGGATGATGGGCGGCGAGATCTATGTCTCGAGCGCCGTGGGCGAAGGCAGCCGATTCTGGTTCGAACTGGTCGCGC
The DNA here is from genome assembly GCF_904848665.1 of Paraburkholderia hiiakae. GTDB lineage: Bacteria > Pseudomonadota > Gammaproteobacteria > Burkholderiales > Burkholderiaceae > Paraburkholderia > Paraburkholderia hiiakae. The sequence continues at coordinate 307,704 of NZ_CAJHCQ010000006.1, read as the reverse complement.
CCGCTTCCGCGCTGGAGCGTGGCGCGCGGCCACCGAGGCTCGAAAGAGGCTATCTGGACGGCGTTGGCCGGCACATTCTGCTCGTGGACGACGTTGCCGCCAACCGGCGCTTGCTCGCTGACGTCCTGGCGCGCACCGGCTTTGACGTCACCGAAAGCGCTGATGGTCGCGATGCACTCGAACAGATCGCATCGGCGCGACCCGATCTGGTCATTCTGGACACGGTCATGCCTTTGATGGGCGGCATTGAAGTGCTGCGCGCGTTGCGTCAGTCGAAGGCGTTCGCAGCGCTGCCCGTGATCGTCGTGTCTGCCGATGCATCCGAACAAAACGCGCGCGCCAACATGGAGGCTGGGGCCAGCATTTTCCTCGACAAACCCATCGATCTCGACGCGTTGCTGGGCTCGATCGCCAGTTTGCTCGGCATGAAGCTCGAGCGTGCCGCTTCGCAGCCGGACCAGACGGCACAATCTGCACAAGCGGGGCAACCGATCGTCGTGCCGCCGCGAGATGAACTGGCGCAGTTGCACCGCTACGCATTGCTGGGTTCGATGCGCGACGTGAGTCGCCACGCCGATCATCTCGTGGCATTGAACCAGCGCTACGAGCCTTTCGCCGCGCGTTTGCGGCAGCTCGCCATGACCTATGAATCGCAGGCATTGCTTACCTTGATCGAAAAATATCTCAACAACGAAGGAAATGGATAATGGGAGAGACAAGAAACGATGACGCTCCCGTGGTGCTCGTCGTCGACGACACGGCGGCCAACCTCGGTCTCGTCGTAGAAACGCTCGAAGCCGAAGGCCTGCGTGCCGCCGTAGCGCGTGACGGCCAGGAGGCGCTGCGCCGCGCCGAAATCGTGAAACCCGATCTCATCCTGCTCGATGTCATCATGCCTGGCCTCGACGGATTTCAGACCTGCCGCGCACTCAAGGACAATCCGGCGACACGCGATATTCCCGTCATTTTCATGACGTCTTTGACGCAGACTGAGGACAAGATCAACGGATTTCGCGCTGGCGCGATGGACTTCGTCACCAAGCCGCTGCAAATGGAAGAAGTTGCGGTGCGCGTTCAGACCCATCTCAAGCTGCGCGCGCTGCAACGCTCGCAGCAAGAGCAAAACCTGCGGCTCGAAGAGGAAGTCAAGACAAGGATCCGGGCGCAGGATGCGCTGCTCGAAGTGCTGGACGCGGTGAAGAACGTTTCGAACGCCATTGCGCATGACCTGCGCACGCCGCTTGCCGAACTGCGCTCCAGACTGGAAATGCTGATGCTTGGCCTCAGAAAAAGCGGCGACGACGACACCCTGAATCAACTGGAGGTTGCCGTTGCCGACGTCGATCGCGTGATCGGCATCTTCAATGCACTGCTGCGTCTCGCGGAAATCGATGCGGGCGTGCGCCGTTCAGGGTTTGTCGAAACCGATCTCACGAGCATCGTTTCCGATGCAGTCGAGTTCTATCAACCTGTTGCGGAGTTGCGCGGCATTTCTGTCAAACTCGATCTGCACGTACAGGGGAAATTGCCTGCTCTCGTCGATCCTTTGCTGATTGCGCAAGCCATTGGAAATCTCATCGACAACGCGCTCAAGTTTGCGCAGGAAGGCGGCGTGGTGACGGTTTCACTCGGTGAGTCGGCCGACCGGATCGAGATTACCGTTTCCGACGACGGCCCCGGCATTCCCGTTGCCGAACGCTCCAAAGTTACTGAGCGATTTTATCGCGGCGATCTTAGCCGAGGCACGCCCGGGGTGGGGCTCGGGCTCGCTCTCGTCAAGGCTGTGGCTACGCTCCATCAAGGCGAGCTCACGTTTGCCGATAACGATCCCGGGCTGACCGCAATGATGACGATTGGCAAGACTGACTGATTCTGGCTTTAGCGCGCATCCACCAAACCAGGTCAAACCAGATCAAACCTATCGAGATTCATCACCTTCACCCACGCTGAAACGAAGTCACGCAAGAACTTATCTTGCGCATCTGCGCTTGCATAGACTTCGCACAACGCACGCAATTGCGCATGCGACCCGAAAACGAGATCGACCCGCGTACCCGTCCATTTCAGCTCGCCCGTCTTCCTGTCGCGCCCTTCGAATATGTCGCCAGAAGGCGAGCGTGGCGTCCACTCCGTGCGCATGTCGAGCAAATTGCGAAAGAAGTCGTTGGTAAGCGTCTCCGGCCGTTCGGTCAACACGCCGAGTGCTTCATCCCCCGAATGTACGTTCAGCACCCGTAAGCCGCCAATCAGCACCGTCATTTCCGGCGCGCTCAACGTGAGTAATTGCGCCTTGTCGATCAGCAGATGCTCGGCCGGCACGCTACACGTTCCCTTGAGAAAATTACGAAACCCGTCGGCGAACGGCTCAAGCGCGCCGAATGCGTGTGCGTCTGTCTGTGCCTGAGTGGCATCCATGCGACCCGGTGCGAAGGGCACGGCCAGGTCGTAGCCCGCCTTTCGCGCCGCCTGCTCTATGCCCGCGCCACCCGCCAGCACGATCAGGTCTGCCAACGATATTCTCTTGCCCCCGGACTGACTGTCGTTGAACACACGATGGATTGTCTCGAGCGATTCGAGCACCTGCGCGAGCTGTTCGGGTTGATTCGCCTTCCAGTCCTTCTGCGGCGCGAGACGAATACGCGCACCATTGGCGCCGCCTCGCTTGTCCGAGCCGCGAAACACGGAAGCCGAGGCCCAGGCCGTAGACACCAGTTGCGAAATAGAAAGTCCCGATTCCGCTATGCGCTGCTTGAGCGCCGCGATGTCGTCTTCATCGACCAGCGCATGATCGACGGCGGGAATCGGATCCTGCCAGATCAGCTCCTCGGCCGGAACCTCAGGACCGAGATAGCGTGCGCGCGGTCCCATGTCACGATGGGTAAGCTTGAACCAGGCGCGCGCGAAAGCATCCGCCAATTGCTCCGGGTTCTCCATGAAGTGACGCGAGATCTTTTCGTAGGCGGGATCGTAACGCAGCGACAAATCCGTGGTGAGCAAGGTCGGCAACAACTTCTTCGAAGGATCATGTGCATGCGGAATCATCGCGCTCGCATCCTTCGCGACCCACTGGTGCGCGCCCGCGGGACTCTTCGTCAACTCCCACTCGAAGCCGAACAGGTTCATGAGGAAGCCCACGCCCCATTGCGTTGGCGTGCTCGTCCATGTGACTTCGAGACCGCTCGTGATCGTATCCGCGCCGCAACCTGTGCCGAAGCTGTTCTTCCAGCCAAGCCCCTGATTCTCGAGATTCGCAGCCTCTGGCTCCGGGCCGACGTGACTGGCCGGCGCCGCTCCATGCGTCTTGCCGAATGCGTGGCCACCGGCGATCAGTGCGACTGTCTCCTCGTCGTTCATGGCCATGCGCGCAAAAGTCTCGCGAACGTCGTATGCCGCGGCCACGGGGTCGGGATTGCCATCCGGACCTTCCGGATTCACGTAGATTAGCCCCATTTGCACGGCGGCGAGCGGCTCTTCAAGATGACGTCCACCGCCCTTGCCGTAGCGCACGTCGCCGCCTAGCCATGTCGTTTCGCTTCCCCAGTAGACGTCGTTGTCGGGCTCCCACGTGTCCTCGCGGCCACCACCGTAGCCGAAAGTCTTGAAGCCCATGGTTTCGAGCGCCACGTTGCCGGTCAGGATCAACAAATCGGCCCAGGAGACGTTCTGCCCATATTTTTGCTTGATCGGCCAGAGCAAGCGTCGGGCTTTGTCGAGGTTCGCGTTGTCCGGCCAGCTGTTGACCGGTGCAAAACGCTGTTGTCCGCGCCCCGCGCCACCGCGCCCGTCCCCCACGCGGTAGGTTCCTGCGCCATGCCACGCCATACGGATGAAAAACGGTCCGTAGTGGCCGAAATCGGCTGGCCACCAGTCCTGCGAATCGGTCATGAGCGCCGCAAGGTCTTTTTTCAGCGCGGTGAAGTCAAGTTTGCTGAAGGCGTCCGCGTATTTGAAGTCGCTCCCCAATGGGTTCGATCGACTCGAGTGCTGGCTCAGCAGATCCAGACGAAGCCGCTGCGGCCACCAGTCGAAATTGCTCGTCCCACCTCCCGCGGCATGAGTGAACGGACACGTTGCTTCGGTTGACATGCGTTGCCTCCTTGCGGGTATCGGTTGAATCGCCGTATCTCGGGCGATGAATGCTAATTGACATGAATGGCCTGAACGAGGCATCGCCATGCACCGGAAACCTTCGGGTCATCTTCCCGGCTGCATTGGCACGCGCCTACGCTCTTCAATCGCCCGTGTGTGCGCTCATCCGTTGCAGACTCGGCATTTTTCGTCGCCGTTGAACACGCCTCGATGCGGCTCGCGCCGCGTGCCTCATAGGTCTTCACGGAATAAGCGTGAGCGCATTGCGCGGCGCATATCAGCGTCACGCTCATACCCGCTGCGAGACGTCGCATCATGTTGGCTCCTCAGCCTGGGCTTTAAGAAAGCGCGGGCTTTGCCGTGGAATGTACGGCAAGCTCACGCGCGCTCATGGCGTGCAGTTCAAATCTGAAAAGCCTGCAATTCGATAATGCTGCGACGCTCGCTCAACAGTGAGTCGGCAAACAGACTAGACTAGCGGCAATGAACCCTGCATGAACCATGTTCAATTGCTGTCGAGGTCCAGGAGAGCGTCATGAACGTTTTGTTAATCGGCGCGAGCGGTCGTACAGGCCATGCCGTTGCGCAGAAATTGCACGTTGCAGGTATTCCTTTTCGCGCGTTGATACGCAACGCGGCAAAAGCCGGGGAATTTCGTGGGCTCGGCGCAGAAACCGCAATCGCGGACCTTTCGAGCGACTTCTCGCACGCTTTCGAGGGAATCCATGCCGTTGTCTATGCCGCGGGTTCCGCGGAGACCGAAGGCGCGGATCAGGAGCGCCTGATAGACCGCGATGCTGTCATTCACGCCGCGAACTACGCGAAGCAAAGCGGCGTGAATCGCTTTCTTGTCGTCAGCGCCTTACTCGCTTTCGCTCCCGATCGCGCGCCGGCTGCGCTGCGTCACTACGCGCAGATGAAGCAGGAGTCGGATGACTATGTGATCGCGAGCGGCCTGGAGTACGTCGTATTGCGCCCAGGCGCGTTGACCGTGGAGCCGGGCGTCGGAACGATCCAGATCGTATCGGACGTGACGCCTTCGCACGCTCCGGTCGCGCGTGAAGATGTCGCGGAAGTCGTCGTCGAAGCGCTTCGCGCTGGACTGTCGCGCAAAATCATCGGCTTCGCGGGGGGCAAGGATCCTGTCGCCAAAGCGTTGGCCACGGTATGACGTATTCGGCGCTTTCAGTGCAGAAGGGAAATAGCGTTGTGTTTCTGGAAAGCCAGTATCGCCATTCGTGAGCCACAATGACTTTCCCCTTATCCACTCGACGCTCATTACCGGGCACGGAGAGAGTCATGAAGATTCTGGTAGTCCTGACATCGCACGACCAGCTTGGCGACACCGGCCGCAAGACGGGTTTCTGGCTGGAGGAGTTGGCGGCGCCCTACTACGTATTTACCGATGCGGGAGTGGAGTTGACGCTGGCGTCGCCTAAGGGCGGTGCTGCGCCGCTGGACCCCAAGAGCAACGAGCCCGAAAACCAGACGGACAAGACCCGCCGCTTCGAAGCCGACGCTACCGCGAAAGCCGCGCTCGCCACCACGGCAAAGCTCAAGGACATTGCCCACGACGCGTTCGACGCCGTCTTTTATCCCGGCGGACATGGCCCCATGTGGGATCTCGCCGAAGACCCGGAATCCATCGCGCTCATCGAGCGCACGATAGGCGCAGGAAAACCCGTCGCGCTCGTTTGCCACGCGCCGGGCGTGCTGCGTCACGTGAAAAGGGCCGATGGCGAGCCCTTGGTGAAAGGCAAGTCGGTGACAGGCTTTTCCAATTCAGAGGAAGCCGCCGTTGGCCTCACGAAGGTCGTGCCATTTCTTGTGGAGGACGAGCTCAAGGCCAAAGGCGGCAATTATTCGAGTGTCGCCGACTGGTTGCCTTACGTGCTCGAAGACGGGCTTCTCATCACGGGGCAGAATCCGGCGTCTTCGGCGCCAGGTGCGCAAGCCTTGCTGAAGAAGCTAAGCACCTTGAACAAATAGGAGAACGCGAGCGCGCGGCGGCACCCATGAGCCCGCCGCTCGCGATTCCATGATCGATCACGTTGATGCGCTGGGCTCGTCCTGCTCGACCAGCGTGCTTCCTCTCATGGGTTCTGTCACGAAGTCGAGAAATATCGCAATACGCGCTGCAAGGCGCGTGTTGCGATAGTAGACCGCGTGGATCGGCCGAAAGCGCTCAACGGTATGCTCGACGAGCAGTTCCACCAGCCTGCCATGGCGCCTTGCATCGGTCGTCATATAGTCGCCGAGGCCGGCAATTCCAGCGCCGTCCGTGACCAGCGCCAGCACTGTTTCGCCGCTCGAAGCGCGCAGCTTCGGCTGAACCCTGTACGATTCGTGGCCCGCGTAGTGTAGCGGCCACGCATTCAGCGAGTCGAGTTGCGAATAACCGTTCCTGTGAAACTCGGGAATCATCGGCACGATCACGTGCTGCATGAAGGGCGTTGCCGCGTTGATGCGCAATTGTCCCGCGAGTTGTTCACGGTGCGCCACGATCTGTTCTTCCGCGAGTTCGACCGACGCAATGATCGAGCGCGCATGATCGAGAAAAATCTGTCCCTCCCCGGTCAGTTCGAGCACTCGGGTCGTACGGCGGATCACCGTGGTATCGAGCTTTTGTTCGAGACGGCGCAAGACGCTGCTCATTGCCGACGTCGGTCGATACAGTTTCTCGGCGGCACGCGTTAGCGACCCCAGTTCAGCGATGGTGACGAACACGAACATTTCGTCGAGCGTGGTCTTCATGATACTGGGTGAGCGCGCAGTGCCGGTTTTTACGCAGCGCGGGCTACGCCATGAAAAACACCCCAAAGGTTGGCAACCGCTCCAACGTTTTGGGGTGTGGTTCAAAAAACGGGCGCCGGGCCACGCTATGACCGGCCGCCAGCAACGCGCACTGCGCGCGTAACATCCTCATCCAGCGCCTTGTAGTCGGTATAGCCTTCCGCGCCTCCGCCATAAAAAGTCGCGTGATTGGCTTCGGTAAGCGGGGCTTCAAGGCGCAAGCGCTCGACAAGATCTGGATTGCTGATGAATGGCCTGCCAAATGCAACCATGTCGGCGTTTCCAGAAGCCACGGCGTCAACCGCCATCTGTCGGTCGTAGCTGTTGTTGGCGATGTATTTGCCACCGAAGGCCGCGTGCAGCGCCTTGAAATCGAAGGCGTCCGCCGCGTTATCGCCGCGCGTTTGCCCTTCGATGCAATGCAGGTAAGCGAGCCCCAGCTTGCCGAGTTGCTCCGCATAGTACCCGTAGGTACCCTGAGTATCGCTGTCCAGAGGCGTAGCGCCCGCCGATTGCGTGATCGGCGAGAGCCGGACGCCGACGCGGTCTGGGCCCCAAACCTTCGATACGGCGGTAATCACCTCGACGGGAAAGCGCGTTCGATTCTCCACCGAGCCGCCGTATTGATCGGTACGGTGGTTCGTGCTGTCCCGCACGAACTGCTCAAGCAGATAGCAGTTTGCCGAGTGCACCTCGACGCCGTCGAAACCGGCGTCCTGCGCGCGCCGGGCGGCATTGATGTAGTCCTCGACAATGCCTGGAATCTCGGCGGTTTCCAGCGCACGCGGCATGGAAGGTGGCGCCTGTTTGCCCGTTTCGAGAAAAACGAGCTCGCCGGCCTGTATCGCAGACGGCGCCACCGGGGCCGCGCCGTTTTCCTGTAGATCGACGTGAGACATGCGCCCGACATGCCACAACTGGCACACGATCTTGCCGCCCGCTTCGTGCACGGCTTGCGTCACGTGGCGCCAGGCTTCTACTTGCACATCGGTGTAGATACCGGGTGTGAAAGCGTAACCGCGTCCTTGACGGGAGATGTTCGTCGCTTCCGTAATGATGAGCCCGGCCGATGCGCGCTGGCGGTAGTATTCTGCGGCCAGCGGCGTATGCACGCCGTCCTTTCGCGCGCGCGAACGCGTGAGGGGGGCCATGGCAACATGATTGGCCACCTCGATGGCGCCTATCGTCGTCGGAGAAAAGAGAGCGATTTCATGGGGCGTCGACATGTCAACGGCTCCTACACGTGAATTGAAAGAACGGGCGGCCTGATTTCGGCCCGCCACGCGAACGCCTCAGTTGCCCTCCTCGTGCAACGTGAGTTTGCTCGTGACTGCCGTGACCCCCGAGACCTGACGCGCCGCCGCGATCGCAGTCTGTTCCTGGGTCGGATCGGAAATCAGCCCGACCAGGATCACGCTGCCCGTTCCCGCGTTGGCGAAAACGATGATGTCGGCCTCGCCGACATTGTGGTCGCGATAGATCGCGCGCTGGACAGTGAGCGCAAATTTGCGATTCGCTGCGCGCGTGGCTGACTTGCTCGTCCCTTGCTGAGCGGCATGGCCATTCGCCTCGGCTCCAACCATTCCCGAAGAGTCGACCGTGTTCTGCGCAAACACGAGCGACGAAAACAGCAGTGCAATGCAGCCCGTCATCACCTTTTCAATCTTCATCATGACACCACCCTTTTTATCCTGGTTAGATTCGAAACGGCATCAAAACCGGTCAGTGGAACTCGTTCAAGGAATTTCCCTGATCTATTTCCTTCATGTTGCCAATCCGCTTGCATACTAAGTCACGCGCCTTCCGTGATCTTTCGAAAAGAAAGGGAGAATTGTGTGGATCAACGAGTGGTTTCAGAATTTACCGATTTGCACGTTTTTCACAGGCACACGCAGATCTGCACCGTTGCGCAGAATTGCCTAAGCTGAGGGGAAGAATCGCCAGGCTCGAGCCGATTCACCGAATTTCCACCTGTCCGTCGATCGGGAGAGTCAGATGGATAACACCCCAGGTTCCCCACGCTCAACCATCAGATCGATGATTGCTATCGCTCTGGTCGTGGTGGCAATCGTCCTCGCGTTCAGCTACGCGGCGGGCTGGCTCTCTCCCACGCGACTGACGCCGGCAAAGCTCGTCGACAGTCTCGCGCCGCCCGGCGGGCCGGCATTGGGATACCGGCGCAACCACGCCAAGGGCATTTGCTTTACGGGTGTTTTCGAATCCAATGGAGCGGCCGCGGCGCTTTCGAAGGCGCCGATGTTCGCTGCGGGCATCTACCCCGCAGTCGGGCGATTCAACCTTGGCACGCCTGATCCCAAGGCTGCGGACACAACGGTTCGCGTGCGCGGCCTCGGCCTGCGCATCATCGCGCCCGATGGGAGCGAATGGCGTACGGCGATGATCGATGCGCCCTTCTTTGCGGTCTCGACGCCGGAGGCGTTCTACGCACTGCTGCAGGCAGCGGGACGCAAGGACGACCCTGATGCGATGAAGCGCTTCGTTGCCGCTCACCCGGAGTTTGCCGCTTTCGGCACGTGGGCGAAAACGACGCCCATGACCGCGTCCTACGCCGAAGAGCAGTACAACAGCCTCGACAGCTTCATTTTCACCAATACGGCAGGACAAACCAGTACGGTGCGCTGGTCTTTCCTGCCCGAGGCAAAGCCGGAATCGCTGACTGCCGAGCAGGTAAAACAGCTTGGGCCCAATTTCCTCGACGCGGATATCACCCAGCGCGTGGCCTCGGCTCCGCAACGATGGACAATGATCGTGACGGTTGCCGATCCCGGCGACCCCAGCGCCGATCCGAGCAAATCATGGCCGCAGGATCGCCGTAAAGTGTCTGCAGGGACGTTGGTAGTACAAACCATTTACCCCGAGGCCAATGGACCGTGTCGGGATCTCAACTTCGACCCTACGGTCCTGCCGTCCGGCATGCACGTTTCGGATGATCCGTTCCCCGCGGCGCGCTCGGCGGCCTATTCCGTGTCGTTCAACAGAAGGACTGCTGAGAACAGCGACTATCCCCACCTCGCCGCGGGAGGACTGGCACAATGAACGCGACCGACCTGCGCTTCTCTGCGATACAGCGCCTGCTTCACTGGCTCATGGCGATCGGCATTCTTGTCATGCTGTTCATCGGCGTGGGTATGGTGTCCACCATTCGCCCCGCTCACCTCTGGCTGGTTTCGATACACAAGCCACTCGGCATCCTGATTCTGGTGCTCGCCCTGGTCCGCCTCGCGGTTCGATTCGTGAAGGGTGCCCCGCCGTTGCCCGTCACCATGCCGCCGCTCATGAAGTTTGCCGCGCGCCTCTCGCATCTCGCCTTCTATCTGCTGATGATCGGGTTGCCGCTGCTCGGCTGGAGCATGCTGTCCGCCGCGGATTATCCGGTTGTGGTGGCTGGCGTGCGCTTGCCTTCCATCGCCCCGCACAGCAACGTCTTGCACTCGTCACTCTGGAATGCGCACAGGTTCCTTGCACTCCTTTTCTTTGCTCTTATCGTGGTTCATCTTGCGGCCGCGCTCTTTCACGCGCTGATCCGGCGCGACGGCGTATTCGAAGCGATGGCGCCCTGGCGAGACCGCGTACCGAGCGTGCCCGCAGACCGCGGGCTCGTGCCTGAGAAGACCGCTGGCCGCCACTAGCGCCCGTTCCCAGGACCTCTTGCCAGCCCCTATTGCCAGGGGATATCGGAACTGGGCAATTCAAACTCGAATACGGCTCCGACTGGCGCATTCGCATGAACCCGCAACGCGCCGCCATGTGCTTCGACAATGGACCGGCATATCGAAAGGCCCATACCCATTCCCGACGCCTTGGTGGTGAAGAAAGGTTCGAACAACCGCTCGGCATCGGGCTCGCTGATGCCTGGCCCCGTATCGCTTACCGCAATCCTCACCGCGTTGGCTTCGTCAACAGAGGTCGTGATCGTGAGTAGCCTCACGCTGTCGACGGAATCACTCATCGCCTCCAGCGCGTTGATGATCAGGTTCATGACGACCTGCTGTATCTGGACGCGGTCTCCATCCACCGTCGGCAGATCGGCACCGAGGTCCTCTCGCAACGACGCATGATGTTTCGACGCCTCGCCGCGCGTCAGCGCGATCACTTCGCGAATGGCGTCGTTCACGCCGAATGGCTCCAGCTTTGCCGGCTGCTTTTTGACGAGCGCTCGAATTCTTCGAATCACGTCGTTTGCGCGCGTGCCGTTCTTCACGACACGCCCGAGCGCCGAGCGCACTTCGCCGAGATTGGGCGGCGCGGCATCCAGCCAGTGCGTGGCAGCTTGCGCGTTGAACACCGCCGAAGCGATTGGCTGCGTAATCTCGTGGCTGATCGATGCGGTGAGATGGCCGAGAGAGGCCACGCGGTTCGCGTGCGTGAGTTCCATTTCGATTTCGTGGAATCGCTGCTCGCTGCTCCTCGCGCTCGCTTCGGCCCGTTTGCGCTCGGTGAGATCGACAACGAACGCCACGACCTGTTCGGGCACACTGCTGAACATCGCCGCACCCAGCAAGACCGCGACCCGGCTGCCGTCGGCACGGATATATTCTTTTTCAATCGGTTGAAGCACACCGTTCTTTCTCAAATCGGCGATCGCGGCAAGGTCCTGATCGTGCCATTCTGCAGGGGTGAGCGTGGTGCAATTCACGCGACCGGCAGCGAGATCGTCCCGGCTGTATCCGATCATGCGCAGAAAGGCATCGTTCGCTTCGTAGATCGGACCAACGAAATCCCATATGAAAACGCCCACGATATTGGCATCGACAAGACGGCGAATCCTCGCTTCGCGCTCGGCAAGGTCGCGATACAAGCGGGAGTTCTCGAACGAGATCGCGGCCTGGGAAGCCAGGAGCTTCAGCACCGCGACTCGACTGGCGGTAAAGACGTGGGAGGCCAGCTTGTTCTCGAGGTAGAGCAAGGCAATGGGCTTACCCTGGTGGAGCAAGGGCATGCACGCGACCGACTGCGTGCGGCGCTCGAGGAAATAGCGGTCGGTGGAAAAGTCGTGACGGCTGTTCGCGTCGTGAATGATGACGTTCTCGTGCGTCCTCATCACGTATTGAAACATCGACACCGGCAAAGCGCCGCTGTGCACCGTCGATTTTTCCAGGTTCACGGAGATGACGCCCGCGTCTGTTGCCGCTTCCGCCTCGGTTTGAAAGGCGGACTCAGTCGCCACAATCAACAACCCGCGGTCCGCACCGGCATGTTCGATGGCTGTGCGCATGACAGTCTGAATCAGATCGTCGAGCACGATTTCACTCGAAATGGCCTGCGACACCTTGATGACCGTGGCCAGATCGAGATGGTCAACCGGCGCCTCCATGCTGTTCACCACGGAGTAAGGCTGACTCGGCCGCACGATCTGTGGATTGAGCGCCTCGAGTTGACGAACCTTGCCTTGCGCGCCCCATCGCATAAACGCATTGCGGGCGTTCCTCAGGTACATGTCGGTAATATCGGCCAGTCCGCGCGCGCCGTAGAAGCGTGCGGCCGCCTGGCAGGCCACCGCTTCGTTGTGAACAAAACCATTCTGGCGCGCGGAGCGGATCGCAAGATCATAGAGCCGTTCCGCCTGCGCGATCTCCCCGTGAATTCTCGACAGTTCTGCGCCCACGAGCGCCGCGCGGTTTTCGAAATTCTGCGGGCAATGCGTGGCCCATTCATTGAGCTGTGCGAGATGTTCCGAGATTGAATCCACATGCGCCTGCCGGTCGCCGATGTCCGCGTCCTGGCAACAAGCGGCATGGCTGAGCGCCCCGTAGAAGTGATATTCCGCCGTTTCGAACTGGGACGTCCCGACCCACAAAACGCTCGCGGCATGGCTGCGCGCTTCGAGGGCCTCGACAAATTCGTCGGCGATATATCTTGCCTGCAGCTTGCGCGTCCAGTAATCGAATTGCGGGAGCGCCAGCGCCGGGGAGCTGCGCAAATGGCGTTCGAACGCGGCCTCGTCGAATTGCGCATCATCGAACGCGCCAAGGCGCCGGGTCAGCCCGCGGAGCGATTTGACGAAACCTCGATACGTCACGAGCATGTCGGTGACCAGTTGAAACCGGGCGCGCTCCGAAATTTCCACCGCCCCCTCGACCTCGACTTGCACGTCCTCGAGATTGTCTCCCACCGAGACGAGATTTTGCGTAAGGTCACACAGGATATACAGCGTATAAGTCAGGTCCGCACTTTCTTTCGCCATCTCCAGGGCTTGCCGTATCGGCTCGCGCCCTTCGAGAACGTGCCGCGCCCACGGCACGACGATATTGCCAAACGACGTGTACGTGCGAGCCCGAAACCTCGTGAGCTGCTTTTTCTCGACCAGGTCGAGGCCGAGGCGCCCAAAGCGATAGCCCGCCTCGTATTGACCGAATACCGGCCCGGCATAGGTCGCGAACCAGACGTACGCATAGCACGACGCGTCGCTATTGCCGTATTCGAGACTCAGGTTGACCATCCGGCACAGCACCAGCGCGCAGAGATGCTGGTCCGTAAAGAAAGCTGGCGTGACGATTTCCGTCAACACGTCGAGCGTATCCTGGACATCGGGATCGTCGAGCAACGGCAAATCAATCAGCGTTTCAATTTCGCGTTCGCCAAGCAGCGACATGGTCCGTTCGAACTCGCAGCGGACCGACTTCTCCGCGGGATGGGCCGACCATTCTGTCCCGCCTTCGCGCAGGTATTGAAGGCATATTTCGACGCTACGCTCGCTCTGCCCCAACGTCGTGTAAAGCGTGATGCGCAGGCGCGTCATCATGGCAATGTGCCGCCTGGTGTTTGCGCGCTCGAGAAGCTGCAAAAGCCGCAATTCCGCCGATCGCACACTTGTGCTCAGCAGCTCACACTCGGCTAGCAGATACTCAATGTTGAAAATCAGATCGTAGTTTTCGATCCAGTCGGATTCCGTCAGTAGCGAGCGGCCAACCGAAAGATAGCTCAGCGCCGAGGCAAACGCAGTCGCCGCCTTTGCGCGTTTGCCGGCTATGAGGTTGAGTTGCGCCACCTGCTCGCGTTCCGCACGGTCCTCGAGTCGGCGTGTTGCGCGATTGAACTGGCTGACGATTTCAAAAATGCCGTCGTCGCGGTTAGCGGCCGGCGTAGTCGCGAGAAGTCGTCTGCCTATGCGCAGGTGCATGGCTGTCCGGTCGTTCTCGGGAATGAGCAGGTACGCAGCTTCCTGCACCCTGTCGTGAAGAAAGCGGTATGCGTTGTCCGCACGAAGCACCAACCCCGCCTGAACGGCATGTGACAGCGCCTCGCGTATTGCCGCTTCGGACTGCTCACAAATCGTCTCGATAAGCGCCAGTTTTGCGGAATTGCCGATACACGCGAACGGCTTCAAAACAAGCTGGGTGCGCTCGGGTAGCCGGCTCAGCTTGTCTATCATCAGCGCGACGACATTCTCCGTGTAGCCTTTCGCGTGAATCTCGGCGAGATCCCACGACCATCGGCTGGCGACGTGATCGAACGCCAGTAGTCCTTCGTCCGCGAGGGCCGAGAGAAATTGGAGCGTAAAAAAAGGATTGCCCCCGGTTTTTTTATGCAGCAAGCGCGCAAGCGGAACGGCGCGCGTCGTGGGGCAATGCAGCGCATGACATACCAATTGTTCGAGGTGGAGATTGGCGAGCGGCCCCAACACAATCTCCCGGATCGGTGCGCCCGACGCGCGGATCGCGTCCATCTTTTGCGCGAGCGGGTGTGTCGCGGGAACCTCGTTGTTTCGGTATGCGCCGACCACCAGTAAGTGTTGCGTGTCGCCCAGGATGAGCAGATCTTCGAGAAAATCGAGGGTCGCACTATCGAGCCATTGCAGATCGTCGATAAAAAGCGCGAGCGGGTGCTCAGGACGAGCGAACACCGACATGAAACGACGAAAGACGAAATGGAACCGCCTACGCGCGTCCTGCGCAGCCAACGCCGGTACGGGCAACTGCTCGCCAATGATCATGGCGAGTTCGGGCACCAGATCGATAATCAACTGACCGTTCGGCCCCAAGGCGCGTTGAAACTCATCTCGCCATGCCGCGAGTTCGTTTTCGTTCTTACCCAGCAGCAATCGAACCCCCGACCGAAACGCCATGGCGAGCGAAGCGTAGGGAATATCGCGTGCAAACTGGTCGAACTTTCCGGCAAGGAAAAAACCTCGTCTGGGCACGAGCGCTTTGTGCAATTCGTTGACGACCGCCGATTTGCCAATGCCCGAATAGCCGGCCACGAGCACGAGTTCGCTACGGCCGTCTCGCGCGACCCTTTCAAACGCAGCGAGGAGCGCGGCCACTTCCGGGCTGCGGCCGTAGAGCGTTTCCGGTATCAGCAACTGGTCGGGGATATCGAATTGCGCGAGCGGGAAGCTGGCAATCACTCCATGCGTTTCCCAGTGCGCAAGGCATCGCCGAAGATCATGAACGATCCCGACGGCCGTTTGATATCTATCCTCGGCCGTCTTGGCAAGCAGCTTCATGACGACAGCGGACAATGGCTCCGGAAGCGACGGCACGAGTTCGACGGGGGACGGCGGCTGCCGGGCGATATGGCAATGCACCAGTTCCATGGGATCGGTTGCGCTAAACGGCAACTGCCCCGTCAACATCCAGTAGAAAATCACACCCAGCGAATACAGATCGCTGCGTGAGTCGATCGACCGGTTCATGCGCCCGGTTTGCTCCGGCGCCATGTAAGCAAGCGTACCTGCAATGAGTTCGGGCGGCAGCGGCAATTGACGCTCGCGCTGTACCAGTGAAGCGATGCCAAAACCCGTGAAGCGCACCGCCCCGTTCGCTTTGTTCAGCAGGATATGCCGCGGATTGATATCCCGGTGGACGAGCCCCCTCGCATGCAGCTTGCCCAGCGCAGAGGCCATGTTCACGGCAATGCGAAGGAAAGCAATAGGCGTCGTGGGGACGCAAAGCGATTCGAGCGGTTCGTCGCCGGTGTCTTCGAGCACCAGCATCGTCTGGCCCTGCTCGCATAACAGTTGCAGCGGGCGCGCAGCCGAGGGGCAATTCAGCGTGTCGGCGAGCGCGTATTCGTGCGCGAGGCGCTCGACTACCTCACGGTCCGGCTGTTTGCGCACCGGCCGCACGACGAGCACGGGTTCGCAAGTGTCATCATCCATTCGCCTCATGCCGTGGCAGACGACATAGGCGCCATCGTCCCATGCAACTTGAAGCGATTCGACCGACTTGACGTCGGGCCGGGGGGCCAGGCGCATCCGCACATTCTCCCTGGAAGCCGGCGAGACGCATTGGCAATGAAAACCGGCGACAGCGCCTGAAGTTCAGCGCTTGCTGAAAGTGCGCCCCGCTGGCCTTCTGACTGCCTTTCGCTTCGCTTGCCGTGATAACACGATGCCCTGCCTCAGTCTATGCCAATAGCATCTTTCGAGCTACCTCGCTAGCAAACGAGGGGCAATGGAGGGCAAGGATATACCTCTGGGAGTCCTTACAGTGCGCAAGGAGATTGGCCAACAACTGGCGCGCCTTGCCCCATCACCGCATCAAAATGGGGCGTCAAGCATGAGGGCATGGAGGAGACCAGCGCCTGAAAGCGCATCAAATCATAGGGACTGGCCCGGAGGTCTCGTGAGTTATACATGACAACGTAAAGGCGCGCCTTCCAAGCGTTCCGAGCCGGGGTCAAAAAGGGAAAGGCCGCTTCTATTGCGCCGCCGCTTTCCCGGTTGATTGTCGAAGTTTCTCGACCTCGCGTGCAGAAACGGGCGGTGCGCCGTTGTTCCATCCACCGCGTACAAACGTCAGAACATCTGCGATCTGCTGGTCGTCGAGGACGTCCGCAAAACTGGGCATCGGGTACGGCGCTGGAATACCGCCGATCACGAGGTCGTCGGTGCCATTCAACGTCACGTTGATCAGCGAGAGCGGCTGCTTTTCCAATACGTTTGGATTGCCGGCAAGCGGGGCGAGGAGCGGTGCGAATCCGCGTCCGTCCGCACCGTGGCAATGCATGCAGAACGCCGTATAAACGCGCGCGCCGGCGTCGTTCGCGGGACGCGCCAGCGATACCTTCGTCGCTTTCGGGTCGTAAGCGTAGACCGCTGCGCCCGAACCGCCCGCGGCGGGAAACGATTTCAGATAATGCGATATTGCCGCGATATCCGTGTCGGACATCGCCTGGGTACTATGGTTGATCACGCTCGTCATTGAACCGAAAGCGGCGGCATGGAGATTCGCCCCCGTTTTCAGGAACTGGGCGATGTCGGCCTCCGACCACCGCCCCAAACCCGAATTGTGGTCGCCAGTGAGATTCGAGGCGAACCAGTTATCGACCGGCGCCCCCGTCAGATAAACTTCGCCGCTTTCGTCGAGCGCTTTTTCCTGAAACCCGATCCCGCGCGGCGTATGGCACGAACCGCAGTGCCCCAGTCCCTGCACCAGATACGCCCCGCGATTCCATGCAACGTCCTTCCCCTCTTTGTCCTCATAAGCGCCTTTGTGGAGGAACACCATGTTCCAGAATACAAGCGGCCACCTCATGTTGAGCGGCCATTTGATATCCGACTCGCGGTTGGGCTGCCGCACCGGCGCGACACCCTTCATGAAGTACGCGTAAAGCGCGCGCACGTCGCCGTCGCTGACTTTCGCATAGGACGGGTAAGGCATGGCCGGATACAGATTGCGGCCGTCTTTCGCGACACCCTCGCGCAAGGCGCGTGCGAAGTCCGCCTCGCTGTACCGTCCAATGCCGGTTTCGGCGTCGGGTGTGATGTTGGTTGAATAGATCGCCCCCATTGGCGTCATCATTTTCAACCCGCCGACGAATGGCTTGTCATTTTGCGTCAAATGGCAGGCCACGCAGTCACCCACTTTCGCCAGGTACTCGCCACGCTGAATGAGTGCCGCGTCGTCCGCTTCGGCAAAATTCGAAACCATCTGCAAGGCGAACCCGCAAGCGAGGACGAATGCCTTGAATGTCGTATTCATCGTCGGCCTCCGCCTAGACAGTGCGCAACTGCTCGCCCACAGGCAGATGGCGCAAACGCTTTCCCGTTGCCGCATAGATTGCGTTCGCGAGCGCGGGCATTGTCGCCGACGTACCGGGCTCGCCAATCCCGCCAGGCGCTTCGCCGCTCTTGACGATATGAACGAGAATCTCGGGCGCTTCGTGAATACGCAGTATCCGGTAGTCGGTGAAATTGCTTTGCAGGACGCGCCCGTGTTCGATCGTGATCTCGCTGTAAAGCGCACCTGTGATCGCGAAGATCACGCCGCCCTGAATCTGCGCCTCCACCGTGTTGGGGTTGACGACCATTCCGCAGTCCACGGCGCACACGACGCGATTCACCCGCACTTCGCCCTGGTCGACCGTCACGTCCGCGACCATCGAAAAATAGCTGCCAAAGGCGTGCATGACACAAACGCCTCGTCCTTGCCCCTTCCGCAGCGCGCTTCCCCACCCAGAAAGCTGCGCGGCGAGATTGAGCACATTCAACGCGCGCGGCGCCTTGTCGAGCAGATTGCGCCGATACTGCACAGGGTCTGTTTTGGCCAGCACGGCGAGTTCGTCGATGAAGCTCTCCACGACGAACGTGCCGCGCGTGGGGCCCACACCGCGCCAGAATGCGGTTGGTATGGCGTCGGGCTCCTGCCGCACGTAATCGACAAGTTGATTCGGCAGATCGTAGGGAAGCGCAGCAGCGACCTCCACCGCATCGGGATCGACGCCGTTCTTGATCGTAGAAGGCGCGAACCGCGAAAGAATCGACGAACCGACAATGCGATGGCGCCACGCAACCGGTTTGCCGTTCTCGTCGAGCCCCGCGGAAATCCGGTCGTAATAGTATGGGCGGTACATGTCGTGCTGAATGTCCTCTTCGCGCGTCCATGTCACCTTCACGGGCACATCGAGCTGCTTCGCGACTTTCACCGCTTGTGTGACGCCGTCTATCTCCAGCCGCCGGCCAAAGCCGCCGCCAAGCAGGAAATTATGCACTGCGACGTTTTCGGCGGGCAACCCGGTGACTTTCGCGCCCGCGTCCCTTGCGCGTGTCGGCACTTGCGTGCCGACCCATATCTCGCAGCTGTCCTTTTGCACATGCACGGTGCAATTCATCGGCTCCATCGTTGCGTGCGCAAGGAATGGCTGCCGGTAGACGGCGTCCACGCGCGTCTTTGCCTTCGTGAATGCGCTGCCCACGTCTCCTTCCTTGCGCGCGACGGCGCCGGTGCCCCGCGAGGCCTGTTCCAGATCGGCCACGATCGTCCTGGTCGATACAGACGCGCCCGCCCCTTCGTCCCACGTGATCTTCAACGCCGACGCGCCGCGTTTCGCGGCCCACGTATGATCGCCGACCACAGCAACGCCGTTGTCGATCTTCACAACCTGGCGCACGCCTAGAATTTTCTTTGCCGCGCTATCGTCGACCGTCGCGAGCTTGCCGCCAAACACCGGACAGTTGACGATCACCGCATACACCATGCCGGGCAGTCGAACGTCGAGTCCGAACATTGCGCTGCCGTCCACTTTCTCCGGCGAATCGAGCCGCTTCGCCATCGTGCCGATAATTTTGAAGTCCTTAGGATCCTTCAGAGCGACATCGCTCGGCACGGGCAGCCTGGCGGCCGCCTCCGTGAGCTGCCCGTATTCCAGCGTGCGCTGCGTGGCCGCGTGGACGACCTGCCCGTTCTGCGCACGACACGTCGCCGGATCGACCTGCCACTGCTGCGCGGCGGCGTTGATTAGCAGCGCCCGGGCTGCGGCCCCGGCGCGCCGCATCGGCTCCCAGGCATAGCGGATCGAGGTCGATCCGCCCGTGAGCTGACCGCCTAGCAACGGATCGAAGAACAGCTTTTCGTTGGGCGGCGCGTGGTCGATCGTGATGCTGTCGAGCGGCACTTCCAGCTCTTCGGCAATCAGCATAGGGATCGAAGTGTAGACGCCCTGTCCCATTTCGACCTTCGGGACAATGAGCGTCACCTTGCCGGATGTGTCGATCTGCACGAACGCGTTCGGCGCCAACACACCGTTCTGCGCTGTCTCCACGCCGTCGCCGCCGATCACGGTCTTGCGTACGTCGCCTTCGCTGCGCGCGGGCAGACTAAACCCGAGAATCAGCCCGCCACCCGCCAGCGCCGCCACGCTCGCGCTGAATTTCAGAAAGGACCGCCGTGTGAGGCCGGATGGATCGTCGTCTCGCGGCCTGCCGTTCTGCGCGTCAAGGAGTCCCTGCGACACGTCACGCCTCCTTGACCGCGAGTTTGATTGCCGCGCGAATCCGGTTATAGGTTCCGCATCGGCAGATGTTCCCCGCCATCGCCGCATCGATATCCGCGTCACTCGGGTTGGCGTTTTGCGCGAGCAGCGACGCTGCCTGCATCACCTGTCCTGACTGGCAATATCCGCACTGCACGACATCGATCTGACGCCATGCGGCCTGAATCCGTCTGCCCGCAGGTGTTTCGCCCACTGCCTCGATGGTCGTGATCTTCCGCTCGCCGACCGCCCCGACTGGAAACACACACGAGCGCACGGCAACGCCGTCGACATGAACGGTGCACGCGCCGCACTGCGCAATCCCACAGCCGAACTTCGTGCCCGTGAGTCCAACGAGGTCGCGCAACACCCAAAGCACTGGCATGTCCGGTGGCGCGTCCACCGAATGTTGTTGTCCGTTGACTTCGAGCGTAACCATCAGACCTCCTGCCTATTGACGCGTGACGACTTGCGTCCGATGCGACGGAATCCAGCATAGCCGCCCCGACCACGATCGTCTTTTTCAAAACCACGAAATTTGTCCGCTCGCCGCGAAGCCGGAAAGCCTCGCGCAAGAGCCGCCGACGATGTCAAAGCCGCGCGTCTTCCCTCATCCGGCAGGCGTTGTCTGGCTGAGCGTGACTGTGCACGTCATGCCCATCGCGAGATGAACGCCGCGCGGTACGTTATCCAGGCGAATGCGCACCGGCACTCTTTGGGCAAGGCGAATCCACGTGAAGACGGGGTCGACGTTTGCCAGCAGTTCGCTCTGCCCCGTTGGATTGTCGCGATCCACAATGCCGCTCGCGATGCTGTCCACGTGGCCCTCGATATTCACCTTCGCGCCAAGCAGCCGGACCACCGCGCGGTCACCCACACGCACGCCCTGGATCTTCGTTTCCTCGAAATAGCCATACACCCAGAACGAGTGGGAATCGATCATGGCCATGCGCGCGACACCCGCTGTAGCAAAATCGCCGGGGAACAGATTCAGATTCGTGATGTAGCCGTCCACCGGCGCTCGCACGCGACTTCGCTCCAGATCGAGCCGCGCGGTTTCGCGATGCACGAGCGCCGCCTTCAGACTTGCCTCGGCGGCTGCGTATGCGGCACGCGCCGCATCGAGCGTGGATTGCGACTGCTGCGACTGCCATGCGTAGTCCGAGCGTATCTCCTCCGATACGACATCGGCGGAAAGCTTCTCGCGCCGCGCCGCTTGATCTTTTCGCATCTTCAGCTCGTATTGGCTAGCATCGGAAAGGGACTGCGATTGAACCAGTTGCGCCTGCGCACGCGCGACGTCCGCATCTGCCTGCTGCAACGCATAGACGAAGCGGTCAGGGTCCAGCACATAAAGCACGTCGCCTTTGTGAACCCATTCGTTGTCCTTCACCCGAACCTCTTTCACGATTCCCGACACGTCCGTGGACAGATTGATGACGTTCGCCCGCACGCGCCCGTCGCGGGTCCAGGGCGAATACATGTATCGATCCCAGATCGCATGCATGAGCACGAGCGCAACCACGACCACGACTAGCGTCGTTGCGAATCGTATGAGATACGGCCTGTTCATCTATCGCCTCGTTGTCATGCGATTGCCCCAGGGTAACGCGGTTCGTCACGCTTTCTGGACGAGCAGCGACGCACCGCAAAACAGCACCACGAACAGTGCAACCCGGAATAGCCCCGGATGCCAGGCAAACTGGTAAACGCCGATCTTCGCCAGGAACATGTCCAGCGCCACGAACACCACGGCGCTCCCCAATAGAACGAGCAGGAGGATGGGCGCAAAGAATCCAAATATGTCAATTTCCACGGGCATCGCTCTCACCTGCCTTCTCGCCAACGGGCACCGCGTTGATCTGCGCGCCCCCGCCTAAATCCTTCATCAGCAATACCCATGAATCGACGCGTTGCGCGTGTATCAAGGCAACGTCGCGCTCTTGCTGAAGCATGACCTTTTGCGCGACCAGCACGTCGAGATACTCGGTGATGCCGCCTCGATAACCACTTATCGCGATGTCGTAAGCGCGCCTGGAAGATTGCCACGCGGAATCGGCCGTTTTTTGCTGAAAGTCGAGCGACTGTAACGATGTCACGTCCTGAGCGACGCTCTGCATCGCGGACAAGACCGTGTCGTTGTACTTGAAGACTGCATCGTCGTATTCGGCGGTGGCTACGCCAAAGTTGCCGCGCCGGCGGCCTGCGTCGAATATCGGCAATGACGCGGCAATGCCGACACTGTGTCCCACTGCATCGCTATTGATGAAATTGAAGAATCCTCCGAACGGCGTCAAGGAAGCGAGCGAGGCGCTGGCAACGAGATCGATATCCGGGTAAAAATCAGCGTGCGCCGCGGCGACTTTTTTCGCGGCTTCCTCGGCGCGCCATCGTTGGGCGACGACATCCGCGCGATGTCCGATAAGCTCCGCCGGCAGCGCCGAAGGCAATGCCGTGGCGACATTGTCCGGCAGCGACGGCGCCTTCAGTTGCTCGCCGAAACCCGGCCCCTCGCCCACGAGATACGCGATCTGCAATCGCGCGAGCGCGATCTCATTCTGGGTCCGGGCAATGTCGGTTCGACCGGCTTCATACTGCGTTTTTGCCTGACTCGCATCGAGCTCGCCACTAATACCGGCTGCGCGCCGCCTGAGCGCAATTTCCATGTTGCGCGACTCTTCCTCATTGATCGATCGAAAGACCGCGAGGAGCACCTCCTGAAGCGCGAAGCGCGCGTAGGTGCGAGCAACGGCGACTTCCAGTTCGACCTTGGCGAACTGCGCGTCTGCCACTGCGGCCTGCACATGACTCAGGGCGCCTTGCTCGATGGCGCGATTTTTTCCCCAAAAGTCGAGATCGTAGGTCAGCGAAACGGCCGCGGAATTGTTCCATACCGTCGTGCCGCCGGGCGGCGACGGCGTGGCATAGCGCGGGAAACGCGTACGCGCGAATTCCCCTGATCCCTCGACGTCGGGCAGTTCGTCCGCGTGTGCCACGCGCGCTTGCCATACGGCGGCAGTCACTCTCGACCTCACAATCGCAAGCGTCGGGCTTCCCTTCACGGCGCGCTTCATCAGCATGTCTAGCTGCGGGTCTTGCCACGCAAGCCACCAGTCGGTCGCGGGCCAGTTCGCGTCGCTCGCTGCGGCGCGCATCGCGCTGCTCACGTCCACGCCGGCGGGGTCGATGAACGAGGCCTCGGGTTTGATGCCTGCGCCGTCGATGCAGCCGGCGAGAACCATCAGCGCGAGCAACGACGCAACGGTCGGGCCGAGCGCACGAGGAGCGGACCCAGCGAATGCATTCATGGCTCAGTCCGTCTTGACGGCGTCGAGCCGGGGCAGTTGGTCGGTCAGTGCCGCCCACGTCGAGTAGAGCCGTGCGCGCATCTTCAATATCGCGCGGCATGTTTCCGATGCGGGGTCGCCGGGCGGTCCCGACAATACACTCAACGCCCGCCCTATCGCCACGAGCGCCGCTTCGACCGAATCGGCATTCGCGTGTTGCGCCAATCGCTCCATCGCACTGAGCCACTCACCTTGCGCTTCACTCCAGCCCTCCGGTAACGCCGTTGATTGTGTGAATTCGAGGCTGCGAACCTGCATTAACGTATTCACGACCCATAGCTGATCGAAGGCCCAACTCGTGGCGCTTTCCAACTGGTCCGGCGTGACGTGAGGCACCGTCGAAATATGCACGATCAGATCACGCATCGCGATGCCCACCTGCACCGTGTCATTCGAATCGACGCTTTCATGCGCTGCGCGCTGCACGATCGAGCGAATGCGCTCGGCGTACCGTCCCGCCATCCACTGTCCTTCGCGAGAGATCACGAGCGAAAACGCCGCCGCGGAGACACCGATGCCGATGAGCAAACCCAACCCCCGGTCGAGAAGAAACGATGGGTTGTACACGGCCGGGTTTGTCGGCGTGAGCACGTAGCAGAAGTAGATATTGAAGCCCGCCCCGAAGACCGCGACGCGTGGAAACGTATTGACGTAACTCCCCATGAACAGCAGCACGCCCAGACACAGCGCGAACAGCGTAACGCTGCCCAACACCGGCATCAGAAAGAAGTTCACCATAAAGCCCACGATCCACGCAATCAGGCATCCGACGAACACTTGCCAGCTCGCAGTGGCAGGCGTCGGACTCAATGAAAAGAATCCGCTGGTAATGCCTGCGGCCACGACCGCGCTGTAACCGTCATCCCAACCCGAGAGTACCCACGCGATCCCGACCACCCCCACCGCCGTCGCCGCACGTAATCCGGCTATCGCCGCCGTGACGGCGCTCGTATGAATGGGGACGCTGCGCAGAAATGCGACCGCTTCGGCGACGGGCTGCGTCAACCGGATCCTCGGCGGATCGAGCAGCATTTTGCAGGTGCCGCAGAACAGGCGCAGCGCAACGATTGCCGAGAACGCTTCAGCTGCGATCATCGCAACAGGCTGATAGTCGGATTCGCTTTCGTCCTGGTTACCGCTTGTCTGGCGATCCAGATAGAGAAGGAGCGACGCTTCCAGATCGCGCAGCCTGCCAATCATGCGCTCCATTCCATTGCCGGTTTCCAGACAAACCGCGCTCTCTTGCGCAGTCAAATTCGCTACGCGCCTGAATATTTCTTCCGCCGTCGCTCGCAGTTTTACGCTCGCGTTCGCCGTGATCCGTCTTGCGCGATAAAGGGAGAAGATGCGCGTAACGACGCCGAGAAAGGTCTGGTCCAGCTCCATTAGCCCGTCGTTGCGCAAGCGCATTTCTGGTTCTTCAAATACGGCCGCCGTACGCAGTCCCTCCATCGACACACTTTCGCGTATCAGTTTGAGGTAGGTTTGCGCAGTCTCATACGTGGCCTCACCGCGAGCCGCACCGCTCAGTGAAGTCAGCACCAGCGTCAACGCATTCGCGCGCCATTTCGTGAGCGCGGGCACGACCCGCTGTGGAAAGATCAGCGCACTAACCAGACTGCCGCTAGCCACGCCGATCAGCACCTCGCTAATCGTGTAGATAATGTTGTTCGTCACATCGTAGGGCGCCGACCATTCCGGCACGGTCGTAATACAGGCGGCGTACCCGGACAGGACGAAGCCGTACGATTGATAGTTCTTATAGTACGAGGACCCGGCGACAAAAAGTCCCACCCATAGTGAAAGCCCCGCGAGGAATAACTCCGGCTCCTGGGCGAACAGGCTGATCAGTATCAGCCCAGCCAGGCAACCGCAACAGATACCGAGGGTTCGGTAGAAGGCTCGCGCGATGACCATGCCGCTCTGTTGATGGAACATCACGATTACGGCCGACACCATCGACGTGCCAGGCGAGCGCAGTTCCAGCCGCATGCAGATGAGCATGCTCACGACCACCGCCAGCGCAGCCTTGAACGCGTGAAGAACACGCGGCAACTCGTCGCCGTACACGTCTGCGAATTCCTTGCGCAATCCCTGCCAGATCGTACTCA
Organism: Paraburkholderia hiiakae; assembly: GCF_904848665.1. GTDB lineage: Bacteria > Pseudomonadota > Gammaproteobacteria > Burkholderiales > Burkholderiaceae > Paraburkholderia > Paraburkholderia hiiakae. The sequence continues at coordinate 282,149 of NZ_CAJHCQ010000006.1, read as the reverse complement.
TGTGCGCTAGACCTCGCCCATCCATCGCTCGCCATACGATCCCTCTACCCCTCTCCGCACGAACGTTGGGAATCGTTCTGGCATTTATATTAGCGCCATCGGATGACCGCCTCTTTCGTGAAATAACGAGGAATATCCTGGAGCAACGGTGGATTGTGATGACGGTTAGAAAAATGGCGCTATTCGACAACCGAAAATTGAATATTCACGCCGATTCAACTCGAGCAAGCAATTCTCTTTTCAGCGCGATGTCGTTTTTCAGGCCTGGCAGCCGAGGCGCGCCTCGCGCAGAGAAACGCCGCAACGTAGTCTGGCTTGCGCGGCGCGGGTAGCGGCGAAGCGCAAGCGCCGGCGACCCTCGGAGCCAGCCGTTCGTGCAACGAATCCGCTTGCGTCAGGGTCGCACGCAAGCGTCGGTGCGCGGCTCTTCCTGGCCTTCGCCCGGCTGAACGCTGCGCGGATAACAGGCTTCTACGGCCGAGGCAAGAATCATCGCGGCGACATTGCGCGGGGCCGGACGCGTTGGGCGCGGGCGGTAGATTTCGTCGCCGGGCGCGATCGACTTTCCGCTCATTGCGCAACGGCCGCTCACACGTGAATGCGCTGCCACCCAGAGCTGCTCCCGATAGCAGCACCTGGTCGGATCCCGCCAGTCGAGCGTCAACGAATGCGCGCTTGGGCGATCGATGACGCGCACGAACGGGCTCCAGTCTGCGACATCGGCTTCCGTGCGGTTTCTGCGCGTCGCTAGAGGGATGGGCTTCTCGTCAGCGGCCGCCGAAGCCTCGGGGATGGACAGCAAACCTATCGTGCGAACCCACGCATCGACCCTGTGTGTATCGGTCAACATCGACGCCTCCTTCTATCTGCAATCAATGGCTGCCTCAGGCGACTGACTTGCGCGCTCCGCTCGCGGAGCCCGTTTTGCGTGGAATCAAGGTATCCCCGATCGGCTCGACGGCACAGCCCTACAAAGGGTTGTTCCGTACGTATGAAATCTCCGCGATCCTATACCTTCGTTTAATGCGCATTCGCCGATACCGATCGAAGGATTCGCTTACTTGAAATTGGTTTCGGACTGGAAATCAAACCTATTCTCGCCACCATTGAATGAGCGCTTGTTCTTTTACGTTGCAGTGGGAGTACACTTTGTTGCGGCGCAAAGTTTTGCAGGGGCGAGGAACGCTGCTTGCGTTCAACGGTGCACCGTGTGTTTGAAACCGTCGAGTTAACAGAATGAAAGAAATCCTCGGGGCTTCGAGCACTTTTATACCTTGGTATGGTTACCCTCCCCCCTACGCCGGACTATCCTGCAATGAGAAAGTCTAACAACCTGAAGGGCTTCCGCAGCCTGTCTGCGCAGTCTGTCCGAGGAATCGCGTGACTCCAGTCGCTCTTGTCTCCGTAGTCGAGGACGACGAGTCGGTCCGGGAATCAATCGAGAGTCTCATTCGAGCCTTCGGATGGGAAGTCTTGACTTTCGACTCAGCCGACGCGTTCCTCCGTTCAGGCGCCGTCCACAGAACGCGGTGCCTCATCTCTGACGTCACCATGCCAGGTATGTCCGGCCTGGAAATGCACGCGCTACTGCTCTCGCAGGGGAGCGCGCCGCCGACGATCTTCATTACCGCATACCCCAACGCGCAGGACGGTTCCATCGCGCGCGCCAACGGCGCGCTCGCCTATCTCGAGAAGCCCGTCGACTCGAGCGTCATTCTTGAAAAGGTACGCCAGGCGATCGGTAAGGCGTGACTACCGCCGTCGTTCCGATCTTTCGTCTTTGGACTGCGTGGCGACTACATAAAAATAGCCGCATTGGGTTGCGATCTTCCTTCCATGGATAACGCGGCGTGTAGAGCGATTTTCCAGTTGCGGCTGCACTCGATGTCTTTTCCGATTTTTTCTCATCCCTATACGACGGTATAGGTCAGTGATACTGCGCCTCGCAATTCGCATACCGCAGTAGTGTTTCCAACGCTCGCCCCACGCGCTAGTGTGCTCGTGTTGGAGCGGCTGCGGTCCGCTCATCTCGTCAAAGGGTGGTCACGATGGATGCCAAAGCGCTCGATCTGTCACGGCTTCAGTTTGCCTTTACCGTCTCTGTCCACATCGTTTTTCCCGCGCTGAGCATTGGTCTCGCGAGTTTCCTCGCGGTCCTCGAAGCTTGCTATCTGAAGACCGGAAAGCTGCATTACAAGACATTGTCGATGTACTGGTCGAAGATCTTCGCGATCGGCTTTGGCATGGGCGTGGTTTCAGGCGTCGTCATGGCGTATCAATTCGGCACGAACTGGTCTGGATTCTCGCGTTTCGCAGGTCCGATTACCGGGCCGCTTCTGACCTACGAGGTGATGACCGCGTTCTTTCTCGAAGCCGGCTTCCTCGGGATCATGTTGTTCGGCTGGGAAAAGGTCGGCGCAAAACCGCACTTTGCCGCCACGCTGCTCGTCGCAATCGGCACGCTCATCTCCACGTTCTGGATTCTTGCGTCGAATAGCTGGATGCAAACGCCGCAGGGGTTCAGGATCGAGAATGGCCATGTCGTTCCCGTGGACTGGCTAGCCGTCATTTTCAATCCGTCGTTTCCGTATCGCCTCGCGCACATGACAATGGCGGCGTTTATCGTCGCCGCATGGGTCGTTGCCGCGACGGGCGGTTGGCATCTTCTGCACGGACGGCGCGATCCGCAAGTCAAAACCATGTATTCGATGGCGCTTTGGCTCCTCCTGTTCCTCGCCCCCATTCAAGCCTTTGTTGGCGACCAGCATGGGCTGAACACGCGGCGCTATCAGCCCGCGAAGATTGCCGCAATAGAAGGGCTCTGGGAGACGGAAAAGGGCGGCACGGCGCTGAATCTGATCGGCTTTCCCGATATGGATGCCGAAACAACACGCTACGCGATCCAGATCCCTCACCTCGGCAGCCTGATTCTCACTCATAGCTGGGACGGTGAAATTCGCGGACTGAAGGAATTCCCCAAAGAGGACCGGCCGTATTCGCCCCTGATCTTCTGGACATTTCGAATCATGGCGGGGCTTGGTGTATTGATGATTCTGACTGCATTGCTGGGCGCGCTCCTGCGGCGAGGCGGCAAACTCTTCGAGTTTCGTGCCTACCAGTGGCTAACCGTTCTCATGGGGCCGATGGGTATCGTCTCCCTCATCGCGGGCTGGATCACCACCGAAGCAGGTCGGCAGCCGTGGGTCGTGTACGGCGTGCTGCGAACCCGAGACGCCGTCTCGCCTTTGACTTCGCAAAGCGCGGGCGTGTCCCTCCTGGTTTTCTTCATGGTCTATCTGCTCGTCTTCGGCACGGGCATCTATTACATTCTTAAGCTCATTTACGATGGCCCGCCATCGGAAAGCGAAGCCACTGAGTCGGTAAAGCCCGTTCAGCGCCCCGAAGCCGGCGGCCGCCGCCCCCTCGCCGCGGCGACCGAATAGTGCTCTCCCAAGAGCCTCGCGTGCAATTCTTCAGGAGTCCGCCATGGATGTCACTGTCGTATGGGCAACCATCATCGCCATTGGTCTCTTCATGTATATCGTGCTCGACGGGTTCGATCTGGGCGTTGGGATGATTTTCCCATTTTTCCCATCGGACACCACGCGCGACATGTTGATGCACAGTATCGCTCCTGTCTGGGATGGCAATGAAACCTGGCTGGTACTCGGCGGGGCAGCGTTGTTCGCCGCATTCCCCATGGTGTACGCCGTCGCGCTATCGGGGCTTTACTTGCCTGTCGTCTTCATGCTCGTCTGTTTGATCTTTCGCGGTGTCTCGTTCGAGTTGCGAGGCAAAGCCAATCGCACCAAAAATCTTTGGAATCTCGCCTTTATTTGCGGCTCCGCGGGCGCTGCTTTCTTTCAGGGCGTGATTCTCGGCGCCTATCTTAAAGGCATTCCCGTAAAGGATGGTGTTTTCGCCGGAGATCCGTTCTTTTGGGTGACTCCGTTCGGTTTCTTCACCGGCATGGGCCTCATGGTCACCTATGCGCTTCAAGGCGCCACGTACCTCGTGATGAAGACCGAAGGCGAGCTGCAAGAGACGCTCTATACGATCGTCTGGCCCATGACACTCGCCCTGCTTGGATTCATCGTCGCCGTGAGCGTCTGGACACCGCTGAGTGATGCCGAAGTCGCTGCGCGATGGTTCAGTTCGGCGTTCCGCTACAGACTCTACCCGGTCCCGATCCTGGTCGCCGTAACGATCGTCGCGATGTACCGCGCAGTCAGGCGGCGCGCCGAAGTCGCGCCCTTCGTGCTTTGCAACATTCTGGTCCTGCTCGGCTACATTGGGCTGCTCATCAGCATCTGGCCGTATGCCATACCCACTTCCGTTACGTTGTGGGAAGCGGCATCGCCGAGATCAAGTCAACTCTTTGCGCTCGTTGGCGCAGTGATCATCATCCCCATCATTCTCGTGTACACCACTGCGGGCTATTGGGTCTTTCGCGGCAAGGTCCAGCAAGGTAGCCAGTATCATTGAGGGAGGCTGCAACCATGTCCGATTCCCCGCACGAAGAGCAGCCGACGCTAGGCAAACGTATGACCTGGTTCGCCATACTCTGGTTGCTCGGCTTCGTGGCCACCGTTCTGCTGGCCATGCCATTTCATTTTCTCGTGGTGGCGCTGCAGCGATGATGCCCGTCGATCGAATACGCTTTGAGTCACTCCAGATCCTGCGACTTGATGATTGAGCGAAACCAGCGCGGGTGGTGCTTTCTGGCCCACCCCGGCGTAACGTAGCCATGAAGCATCGCACCCAGCGTGCCGTCGATCCATATTCCCGCGTAGATGTGCACCATGATCGCCAGAATCAGAACGAAGGCCACCAGAGCGTGAACCAATGCTGCAAAGCGGATGACGTCGATGGGAAAGTATGCGGAGAAATAGCGGCGCCACAAAACGATACCGGACAGAAGAAGCGTGATCATGCATGGCAATAGCGTCCAGAACAGCATCTTCTGGCCGCCATTGTATCGTCCGGCCTCCGGAAGCCCCTCCTCCTGATTCTGGAGAATATTCGCGATGCGCAAGAGCCATTGAATGTCACTGAACTGGATCAGGTTGTGATGCCAGTAGCGTATGGCGAGGCCGGAGAAAGCGCAGAACATCACGAGGCCGATGAACGGATGCAGGATTCTCATCCACTGGCCGCCGCCAAACAGCGCTGAAATCCAGAACAGCGCTGGGTGAAAGAGCGCGAGGCCCGACAACGCGAGCAGCACAAAGCTGATCGCCGTGATCCAATGAATGGTGCGCGCGTTGGCGTTATAGCGCTCGATGCGCAGATCGCGCACGGGACTATCGTTGCTCATCTTTCGGCTCCTTGCTGGCTTCTATTTCGGCGCGCGCAGCTTCTTCATCGGACTCGTGGACTCTGTTTGGTCCGATCCGGATGTAGTGCAAGAACGTCGTCACAGCGGTAAGAAGCAGCACCGCCAGCGCCAGCGGCTTGGCAATGCCTTTCCAGACCATGACGAGCGGATTGATGCGCGGCCGGTCCGGAAGCCCGTGATAAAGAGAAGGCTGGTCCGCGTGATGCAGCACATACATGACGTGAGTCCCACCAACCGCAGCCGGATCGTAGAGTCCGGCGTTCTCGAACCCTCTTTGCTTCAGGTCCGAAATTCGGTCGGCCGCCTGCGCCTTCATGTCTTCTTTGGTCCCAAACATGATTGCGCCGGTCGGGCACGTCTTGGCGCACGCAGGTTCCTGCCCCACGGCCACACGATCCGAGCAGAGTGTGCATTTATACATGCGATGATCGGATTTGGAGAGCCTCGGTATATTGAAGGGACAGCCCGCTATGCAGTAACCGCAGCCAATACAATTTTCTTCGTGAAAATCGACGATGCCGTTCGTGTACTGCACGATAGCGCCCGGCGACGGGCAGGCCTTGAGGCAGCCGGGGTCGGCACAGTGCATGCACCCATCCTTGCGGATGAGCCATTCCAGATCGCCTTTAGGGTTCACATATTCCGTGAAGCGCATGACAGTCCACGAATGTTCCGATAGGTCGCGTGGATTGTCATAGACCCCGACGTTATCGCCAATTTCATCCCTCAGGTCGTTCCACTCCATGCATGCCGTCTGACATGCCTTGCATCCTATGCACTTCGAAACGTCGATGAGCTTCGCCACCGTGCCGGTCACGGGACTGCGGTCGCCGGGTGGCGGCACGGTCGTGGCGGATAGCCGCTTGATATCGAGTGACTGAAGAGACACGTTCGCACCTCACACTTTTTCGACCTTGACGAGGAAGGACTTGAATTCCGGCGTCTGCGTGTTGGCGTCGCCGACCGATGGCGTGAGCGTATTGGCTAGATAGCCGGGCTTCGCAAGGCCTTTGTAGCCCCAATGAAGGGGCACGCCCACCGTATGCACCGTTCTTCCGTCGACCCTGAGCGGCTGGATGCGTTTCGTAACCAGGGCGATTGCGATGATGTGCCCACGCCGTGAAGACACCCTCACGGTGTCTCCCGAAACGATCCGCAATTCATTGGCAAGCTCATCGCCGATTTCCACGAATTGCTCGGGCTGAATGATGGCATTCAGGCGGGCATGTTTCGTCCAGAAGTGGAAGTGTTCGGTTAGCCGATACGTCGTGGCTGTATAGGGAAATTCCGCCGCCGTGCCAAAATCCTTCCGGTCCCTCGCGAAAACGCGCGCGACAGGGTTGTTCGTGACCTCGGGATGATCCGGGTGAAGGGGATTGAAGCCGAGCGGCGTCTCGAAGGGTTCGTAGTGTTCCGGGAATGGCCCTTCGTTCATCCTTGCTCGCGCGAAGAAGCGCGCCACGCCTTCGGGGTTCATGATGAAGGGCCCCATTCCCAGCGACGGCGCCTCGTCTTTTTCGTAGTCGATCACATCCGCCCCGCTCCATTGCTTGCCATCCCATTTCACGATGGCGCGGCTGGGATCGAATGGCTGGCCATTCAGGTCGCACGATGCGCGGTTATAGAGAATGCGTCGATTGTCGGGCCATGCCCATGCCCAGCCGAGCGACTGCCCGATATTCGTGGGGTCGCTATTGTCGCGGCGGGCCATCATGTTTCCCGCTTCCGTCCATGCGCCGCAGAAGACCCAGCATCCGCTCGCCGTGCTTCCATCGTCGCGAAGCTGCGAGAAGCCCGCCAATTGCTGCCCGGCTCTCACTGCGAGCTTGCCGGGACTACGTGGATCTTCAAGATCGGAAAGCGCCGACCCGTTGTACTCTTTGGCCAGTTCCTCGGGTGTCGGGCTTGCGGGGTTCGCATAGGGCCAGTTGAGCTTGAGTATCGGCTCGGACCAGGCTCCGCCTTCACTGCGATACCGCTCGCGCAAACGCAGGAATAGGTTCGACATGATCTCGGCGTCGCCGAGTGCATCTCCCGGCGGCTCGGCACCTTTCCAATGCCACTGCAGGACGCGCGAAGAACTGACGACCGAGCCGTTCTCTTCGGCGAAGCATGTCGTCGGCAACCGGAAGACCTCCGTCTGGATCTTCGACGAATCGGCCTTGTGATAGTCGCCGAAATCCTTCCAGAACTCGGAAGTTTCCGTGGCGAGCGGGTCCATGATGACGAGCCACTTGAGCTTGCATAGTCCCTCGAAAACCTTGGCCTTGTTAGGGGCCGAGGCAATCATGTTGAAACCCTGGCAGACATAGCCCGTCATCTTCCCCTGGCTCATCGACTCGACGTTTTGAATCAGGTCGTAGGTCTTGTCGGGCTTCGGCAGATAGTCATATGCCCAGTTGTTTTCTTTCGTCGCTGTATCGCCCCACCAGGATTTCATCATGCTGACGAAAAAGGCCCGGTAGTTCTGGTAGTAGCTCAATTGATTGGGACGCAGCGGCTTGAGCGCGTGGTGCTGGATATAGGCCTCGTAGTCCTGCTCGTTCTCCCACGGCAGTTCCATATAACCGGGCAGCATCTCACTCAGCAGCCCGAGATCCGTCAATCCCTGAATATTGGAATGACCGCGCAATGCGTTAACGCCGCCGCCGGAAATGCCGATGTTGCCCAGCAGCAGTTGCACCATGGCGCCGGTCCGAATGATCTGCGATCCAATAGAGTGATGGGTCCATCCAAGCGCGTAGAGAACCGTGCCGGCGCGATTGGGCACAGCGGTGCTGGCGAGTATCTCGCATACGTGCAGGAACTTCTCCCGCGGCGTCCCGCATATCTTTTCCACCATCTCCGGCGTGTAACGGGAGAAGTGGTTCTTCATTAGCTGGTAGACACATCTGGGATGCGATAAGGTCTCGTCGGCCTTCACGTAGCCTGTTTCATCGAACTCGTATTCCCACGTGCTCCGGTCGTATGCTCGTTTCGCGGCGTCATAGCCGGAATAAAGCCCGTTTTCGAATGCGAAGTCCTCTCGCACGATGAAGCTGAAATCGGTGTAGTGCTTTACGTACTCGTGCTGAATCTGGTTGGTAGTCAGCAGATAGTTGATGACGCCGCCAAGAAACGCGATATCGGTTCCCGTCCTGATCGGCGCATAGTAATCCGCTACCGAAGCGGTCCGCGTATAGCGCGGATCGACCACGACAAGGCGTGCGCCTCGATGCGCCTTGGCCTCGACGACCCATTTGAACCCGCACGGGTGCGCCTCGGCTGCATTGCCGCCCATTACCAAAATCACATCGGCATTTCTGATATCCACCCAATGGTTCGTCATTGAACCGCGGCCAAACGTCGGGGCAAGACCTGCCACCGTCGGGCCGTGTCAGACACGCGCCTGATTGTCGAATGCAAGCATCCCGAGGCTGCGCACGACCTTGTGGGTAAGATAGCCCGCTTCATTGCTGGCAGCGGAAGCCGCAAGAAATCCAGTCGTGACCCAACGGTTGACGAGCTTGCCTTCGTCGCTTCGCTGAATGAAATTCGCGTCGCGATCCGCTTTAATGAGCTCCGCTATACGGTCGAATGCGTCGTTCCATGAGATGGGTACCCATTTGTCGGAGCCGGGGGCGCGGTATTCCGGGAACTTGAGCCGGGCGTCGCTATGGATGATGTCGAGCAGGCTCGCGCCCTTGGGGCATAGCGTGCCTCGATTCACCGGATGGTCCGGGTCGCCTTCAATATGGATGATGCTGGCTTTGGCGTTCTTCGCGTTGTCGCCGAGGGCATACATCAATATTCCGCAGCCCACCGAGCAATAGGTGCAGGTGTTTCTGACCTCGGTGGTTCGCATGAGCTTGTACTGGCGAACTTCCGCCAAGGCGGTGGCGGGCGAGAATCCCATGAGCGCGAGGCTCGAACTCGCCAATGTGGTTGCAGAAAGCTTGAGGAACTGGCGGCGGGTCAGGCTATCCATGGATGCTCCCCGAAAATCTTCTCTTAGCCGCGTAACGTCGTGGCACGGATCATTGTTGCCGATACCCGCGCGCACGTATTTCCGGAACGCACGCTTTATTTTCTTCGCTACGTTCCTATACCTTCGTTTAGTACCAGGGAGGTTCCACTGCAGCGGGCCATACCCCCGTAGACTACCGGCGCGGTCGTCAGCGCGATATCTTGAAGTCAGGCTCCTGCTGCGTACTGCGTGCGTGGAGCCTGTCTGCGAAGGCCGGGCACGCGAGTGTCCTCCAGCCTGCGCGACTTGCACGAACGATCGGACACTGGGGATAGATTCATGAACGCGCCACTTATCGTCGGTCAATATGTCAATTCAGCCCGTTCGGGCGAAGCCGTTTCGTGCGAACCGGAGCGCCCGTTCGACCGCCCCGAGGTTTTGCGCTGGACGAGCGGAACACCGAAGGCATGGGGCACCCGCATTGACAGCAGTTGCATTCTCGTCGCGCTTTGCCTGAATCAATCGCTCCTGACGCTCGCGATCAACGGAATCGCGTTTCACGATGGCGTCGTAGATCGCGGCGCGGCGCTCGTAATACCGGCCAGCTCCGAAGTCGACGCGCGTTTCGCCACGCCAAGCGACTTCCTCCATGTTCACGTGCCGGCGCACTGGCTCACGGAGTGGCTCGACAACGACGCGGCGTGCGATATCGATGCTGTTCTGTCCGAGCCCGAACATCTGCGGGACCCGGTTGTTTTCAAGCTGACCGGCACGCTCTTGCGCGCCATGCACGGCAAATCTTCCACGAGCTCGATTTACGCGGATAGCATTACGCTGTCGATCCTCGCGCGCCTGCTGGAAATCATGGTGGCGCGCGCCGCGGTCAAACCCGCGCGCGCGCCCTCGGTTTCCCCGCTCGAAGCATGGCGGGTGAAGATGGCGATCGATTTCATCGACCAGCGTATCGACCAGAGCATGACATCGGCCGAACTGGGCGCGGCGGTGGGTCTTTCGCCCATGCATTTCGCGGCGCGCTTTCGCGCGGCGACGGGCACGACGCCTCATACGTTCATCCTGCGCAGACGCATAGAGCACGCGCAGACGCTTCTCGCAACCACGAAGTCAACCGTTGCCGATATTGCATTCAGCGTCGGCTTTCGAACGCAAGCGCACTTCACCACGGTCTTTCGACGCCACGTCGACGATACGCCGCACCGCTGGCGCGGCAAGCACGGCACGACGGCGCGATTGGGCGCGCACAGTGTCGCATAATGCCCGGCACCGGCTTCAGCCAAAACCGCGCCACGAGGAATAGCGCTACACGTGCGTTTTGCGCAAGCAGTCGAGTTGCGCTTTCGCCGCTTTCAGGTCCGCGGTGTCGAAGCCCTCGGTGAACTGCTCATACACGGAAACGAGAAGTGCCTGCGCGTGGTCCGTTTTTCCAAGCCTGTGGCTCAGGCGAGCTATACTCGTCGCCGCGCGCAGCGCCCAGGAAAGCGCGCCTTGCTGGCCAGCAAGTTCGATTGCCTGCTGATAAAGTCGATCGGATGAACCCAGCAAATCCAGCGCGTCAGTCTCTTCGAGTATTTCGCCCTTGATACGCAACAGTTCCGGCAGGCACCACAACTCACCGTGCGCATACGCCCAATCCAGCGCGCCCTCGATCGCCGCGCGCGCCTCGGCGCTACGGCCAAACGCAAGCAGACCTCGCGCGTAGACGCCCGCGAACCTTGAATAGCGCAGCCCCACACGTTCGCGATGCAACTGCTCCAGCGCGGCACGGAGTATGGGAAGCCCCGCCGGAACTCCTTGTTCGATGAGCAGCTCACCATGCAGACAGCGTGTGATCGCATCGAAAATGACGAGACCGTGTTTTGCCAGATTCTCCTGCAGGATCTTGAGCGTGGCTTCGGCCATGGCAAGATCGCCGGTGTGAATCGCGAGCGGCACCGAGCCAAGCGCCAGCACATAGCCGAGTGTCAATGGGTGAGCGCTGGCTAGCGCGTTGCTTCTCGCTTCGTGTTCGGTTTGCAGCGCGCGCTCGGGAAAGCCCTGAAGCCATAACACATTGGACAAAATGGTGCGGGAACCGCTACGCCAGTCGACGTGAATTGGCGAGAGTTGCGGCCGCTGAAGCGGCGCGACCTGGCGACTCAACACACGCTCGAGATGCTCGCGGGTTTCGGCCTGCTTGCCCATGTGATGCCACGCGAACGCAGCAAGCCTGTCCCCATCGGAAAGCGCAACGGCGTTGCCCGATGACGCCGCGACTGCACGGAACTTGTGCAACAGTTCGTCGGCTGCGCGATATTTGCCCTCATAAACCACGGCGCAACAGGCCGCGAACAAGGCACGGAGCTGATACTCCTTATCGTCCAACGTTTGCGCGATGGCCAATGCCGTCGACCACGCGATGTCCACCTCGGGAATCATTCCGCAGGTGTACATGGTCGCTGAGGCGAGCGCTGTATGAAGCTTCATCCGATAAGGGTCGAGCGCGTGTGAGCCGGGATCGATCGTGAACAATGCCTGCTGAACACGAATACGGCATTCCTCCAGCGAGGAAAGACGCAGCCACACTGGAATGGTCGACACCGTGAGCGCGACGCCAAGCGCGCTGTCGCCGCGCGCGGAGAACGCCCAATCCAGCGCGGCGCGCACGTCGTCTATCACACGTAGATGTACGTCCGCCCAGCGCTCGTCGGGCGGCGCGTTCCATTGATCCTCGGCACGCGCGTACAGGTCGCGAAAGTGCTCCGCGTGGCGACACGCCACGATGTCCACTTCACCCGCTTCGGCGAGCTTGCGCCGCGCATAATCGCGCGTCGAATCGAGCAGCCGGTAATGCACGGTTTCGCCGCGAACATCCGCCGTGACCATCGATTTCGCCACGAGGCTCGCCATCGCGTCGATGACATTGCAGCCGGAAATGTCGTCTGCCTTCGCCACGGCGTCGACCGCGCGCAGCACGAAGCTGCCTGCGAACACGCTCACGCGGCGCAGTACGATGCGTTCGCATTCGGGCAGCAGTTGATGACTCCAGTCCAGCATCGCCGCGAGCGTACGGTGGCGCTCGGGGGCCGTGCGCCGTCCCTGTCCGAGTGCGCAAAAGCGGTCATTGAGCAGGTCCAGCAACTCGTGAACGCCGAATGCATCGAGGCGCGTTGCCGCCAGTTCGATGGCGAGCGCAATGCCGTCGAGCCGCCGGCAGATTTCGGCCACCACGGGTGCATCGTCATCGTTGAGTTTGAAGTCGCCGCGCCGTGCCGTCGCACGTTCCACGAACAACTGCACTGCCGGAAAGCGCAGGGCGTCGCTAGCTGTCAGTCCCGTCGTGTGAGCGGGGGTGGCGAGCGGCTCGAGGCGATACACGTGCTCGCCGGCCGCCGCCAGTGGCTCCCGGCTGGTCGCCAACACGAGTATCTGGGGCGAAGCGCAGACGATGCGCTCGGCAATCGCACTCGCGGCTTCGATGACGTGCTCGCAACTGTCGAGCACAACGAGTTGCGGGCGTTCGCGCAGCGAAAAATAGCTCGCCAGCGCCGACGCGACGTCGTTCGAATGGACCGCCAGCCCCAACGTGGCCGCGATGGCATTTGGGACGAGACGTGCGTCGGTGATCGTGGACAAATCAATGAACCAGATCTCGCGCTGCTCCTCTTCGAGCATTCGACGCGCCACGGCGAGCGCCACCGTCGTCTTGCCGATACCGCCCGGACCCGTAATCGTCACCAGCCGGGTATGGAACAGGGGTTCGCGCAGCGATGCAATGTCCGCAGCCCGCCCGAGCGGACGCACCAGCGCGAAAGGAACGTTGTGGCGACGCCCCGGCCACCTGCCGCCATGCATGTCGTCCGGCGCCGGCGCGACACGCTCCACTTGCGCGACGAAGCGATAGCCGCGGCCAACCACGGTGGCGAGATAGCGTTGATCCAGCGGACCTTCGCCCAGCACCTTTCGCAAAGCGGTGATCTGCACCTTGAGGTTGCTTTCTTCAACCACGATGTTCGGCCAGGCCCGCGCCATCAATTCCTGTTTGGTGACGAGTTCGCCCGATCGCTCGACGAGCGCGACCAGAATCTCCAGGGCACGGTTGCCCACGCGCACAGCTGTGCCGCCATTGAACAACATGCGCTGCGCGGGTATGAGCTGGAAAGGGCCGAACAGAAAGGCTTCGCCCACGGCGTCCGGTTGAGTGGCCACAACGCTTCACCTTGGATTGACCCTGGAGCAGTCAATATACCTAATGTGGCGTCGCGACGAGTTGGCCATCCAATTTGCCAGGATAAACACTACAATTTGATTACACTGCACGCCGTTCGGCTTCGAGTGCCTCCTTCAAGCGCAGCCGCCGCCCGGGGAGTACGGCATGAATTTGCGCCACCACGCCTGCCCCTTCGCCAACCGCGGCGGATACGCGCTTGGTCGATCCATAGCGAACGTCGCCGATTGCAAACACGCCGCTCACACTCGTCTCGAGCGTCTGGCAGCCTTCGTCGCGACCGCCGTGCGCAACGGCACCGGTCAGCACGAAGCCTTTGGCATCCGTTTCAATACGGCAGTCGTCAAGCCATTGAGTATTCGGCTCGGCGCCGGTAAAGAGGAAAAGATGCCGAACGCTGAACGAAAGATCACCAAGCGGGCCCTGGCAATTGACCTGGGCGAGGCCGCTCTCGTCATCGGTGAGCGACTTCACTTCGGTGTCGGTATAGAGCGTCACGTTGGCCAATTGACCAATCCGGTCGATCAAATACTGCGACATGTGCACATTGAGACTGTGTTCACGCGTGATCAAATGGACGTGTCGCGCGTAGGACGCGAGATACACGACGCCTTGCCCCGAAGAATTTCCGCCCCCAACGACCACGACGTCCAGGCCTTGACACAGCTTCGCCTCGACCGGCGACGACCCAAAGAATACGCCCCGCCCTGTCATGCGCTCGAGACCGTCGATATCCGGTCTCACGTAGACTGCTCCACAGGCAACGACTACCGTGTGCGAAACGACACGCTTGCCGGTATCGAGTTCCACGGCGAGCGGCAGGCAATCGCAACAAAGCGATTTCACGCTTGTCGGAATCGAAATATGAACGCCGAACTTCTGGACCTGCATGAAGGCGCGTCCGGTCAACGCCTCTCCGGAGATGCCAGCGGGAAAGCCCAGATAATTTTCGATCCGCGCGCTCGTGCCTGCCTGTCCGCCTGGCCCCCAACTGTCGAACATGGCCACCGACAGCCCCTCGGACGCCGCGTACACGGCGGCGGCGAGCCCTGCAGGCCCAGCCCCCACGATGAGAACATCGTAGATATGCGACGCGTCGAAGTCGGGCAGCCAGCCAAGACGCGCTGCCAGCTGGCTTTCGTTCGGTGCGCGAAGTATCGAGCCATCCGGGCATACGACAATGGGCAATTCGGCCTCGGTTGCGGAAAAGCGCTGAAGTAGCGATATGGTGTCGGGGTCCTCGCGTGCGTCGATCAGTGAATACGGGTACGAATTGCGTCTGAGCAGGTCCTGCAGTGCAATCACACGCGCATCGGCGGAGTCGCCGATCAGCACCGGGCCGCTGCCGCACTCGATCAACCCCACGCGCCTCAGAATGAACGCGCGCATGATCTTCTCGCCCAGCTCGGCCTCCATCACCAGCAGCCGGAGCAGCGCCGCGGATTGAATCACGATCGCAGCCGCATCTTCGACGACGATGCCGTCGCCAAGACAGGCATGGTCGAATAGTTGCGCGATTTCCCCCATGAACTGCCTTGCACGGTACTCGAAGGTCCTGTGCACGCGTCCCATCGCATCGCGACGGATTACGTTCACCTGCCCCTCCAGCAGAACGATGAGACCTGGCGCGGGATGACCCATGGAGAACATCAGTTCACCGGCCTTCCAGCGCATTTCCTTTCCGAATGCGCGCACTCTCGCGATTTCGCGCTCGCGCAGCAAAGGAAACATCTGCTCCTGCGGGCTCGAGAACACCGAGATCGGAGCGTCTACTTCACCGGGGCGCGTCGCTTTCAGATAGTCTTTTTCCACACATGCCTCCTCTCGCGCCAGCCCTTAGAAGTCGAGCGCGGCGAGCGCTGCCTCGGCAACGTCGATATCCTGCTCGACGGTCCCCGCACTGGCTCCCACCGCGCCGATGACATCGCCGTTGAACACAACGGGAATTCCGCCGCCGAAAATCACGACTTTCCCGGCGTTGGTTTCCTGAATGCCGAACAGAGGCTTGCCCGACTGGGCGAGTGTCGCCAGTTCGGCGGTCGCCTTGTTGAAGATTCGCGCGGTGGTAGCCTTGTCGATCGCCAGATCGATGCTGCCGATCAGCGCACCGTCTTGTCGAACGAAAGCAATCAGATGCCCGCCCGCATCCACTACCGCTACGTTGTACGGCACACCGAGACTCGTAGCCCTCGCCTGCGCCGCGCAGACCATCTTCTTCGCGTCTTCCAGCGTAAGGCTCTCCCAGATTCTTGGCATATCTCCCTCGCTTCTTCGGACCGTGTCATGCGACGCACTGCTAACCATAATCAAACCGGCTGTTTCCTGCCGGAGCCCATGCGCGTTTGAAAAACGTTCGAACGGACAATGCCGATTCGATTGAATGGCCCCGCTTAGAGAGTCAGGTCGTGAAGCTCGCGGACCCTGTCGATCAGCCATTGAAAGAACGATTCTTCCGACCTCACTGCGGATTTTGCCGTGCCCATCTTGTCCAGCGTATGCTGCCGACGGGACACCTCTGCGCACATCGAATGCACGATTTCGGGGTTGCTCTTGAATAAGGGTGTCAACGCATCCTTCTTTACGCTGTAGAGCACGCTATTCGTGAGCGCGGAGATCGTCACGCGCGCGGGTATTCCTGCAAGCAAGCCGTCTTCACCGCACGTTTCGCCCGGACCGAGCCGCGCGACTTCGATCTGTTCCTCCCCCTTGCTGGCGACTGTCGACAACACGCCCGAATCGACGATCATCAGCAAGTCGGAAACGGTGCCTGGTGTGATCAGGACCTCGCCGGCTTCATACGCATGGCAGGTGAGCGCTTGTGCAAGCCGCGCGAGATCATCGGGCGGCAACGCGCCGAAGAGTTGAACGCGGCGCAGCACGCCGATCCGGCGGTCGCGCAAGTCCACCGCCAGGTCGCGTGCGCGAGGCTCGCCAGGCGCACGGAGTTCGATTCCTGCCGCCGCGAGGTGGCGGTAGCACAAATCGTAGAGTTCGTTGGCCACGGCGGACTTCTTGCCCATATCGTCGACGAAGGCGATCACCTCATACGACATCGACTGCACGCACGCGCCCTTCACGAGCACGGATGGCGCGGGGTCGGCCAGCACCGCGCGCGTACCCTTGAGCGCGAGTCCGAGCGCATCGAGTACGACGCCCGGTCGCGCCTCGGGCGTGATTTCCAGCGTGATGGTCAGGCCGTGCAGCGCCGCGGGGCGGCTGCTATTGGTAATCTTCGCTTTCGCGGCCACGGCGTTGGGCACGATGATCACATCGCCCTGCCCGGTCAGCAGATGCGTGGCCCGCCAGTTCATCTCCAGCACCTTGCCTTCCACGCCGTCGATGGAGACCCAGTTGCCGACCTCGTAGGGCTCCGTCGTATTGATCACGATGCCCGCAAAGACATCGCTCAGTGTGCTCTGGATCGCGAGGCCGACTACGATCGCAAGCGCGCCGGAGGTGGCAACGAGTCCGCGTACCGGCAACTCCAGCACGAACGCCAGCGAGGCGACAACGGCGGCAAGAAACGTCACGGCGCTGAAGACATCTTCGAAGAGCCGTTGGCGACGCCACATCTTTGGCAGGAACAGGGTGTCGAGCACCAGGCTCAGCAGGCGCGCGCCGGTCAGCCACCAGATGATCTCGAGCACCGCACCCGCCACATGCAAGCCGCGCGAGGCATCGAATGGCGCTTCGGAGAAAGGGCTCAGCCCCGCATCGAACAGCAGTGCGCTAAACACCGCATAAATGCCCAGTCGCGTGAGCAAACGCGCCACTTCATTGGACGGAACCGCGCAGCGCCACACCACGACGTCGGTGGCTACCAGTGCAAAACCGAAGATCAGCGGATGGTCCACACGGAATCCAGATGTCAGTCGAGCGGAATAAGCGTGTTCTTCAAGCGTGACTGAATAAAGTCCAGAAAGCATTGAATGCGGATGGAAAGCGTCAAGCCCCGATAGAATACGGCGTGGACGGGCTGCAGTTCGCGGTTCAGCAATTCCGGCATCAGTTTCACGAGACGCCCGGCAGCAATGTCCCGAGCCGTCATGAAGTTGGCGAGGCAGGCGACGCCCTGGCCCGCAAGCGCCAGCAGGCGTATCGTCTCGCCGCTGGATGCGCTCAAGCTGGGGCGCACCTGTACGCGCCTGCCTTGAACGTCATGGACGGGCCACGCGTTCTGGCATTCAGACTCGGTGAATCCAAGTAGCGAATGGCCTGCGAGGTCCGCAACGCCAGTGGGCCTGCCATGATGCGCGATATATTCGGGACTGGCGACCACCTGCATTTGCATCGCACCCAATGGCCGGGCGCGCAGCGTCGAATCACTCAACGCGCCTGCCCGGATTGCGATATCGGTGCTCTGCGCAAGCAGATCGATATTGAGTTCGCTCGTATTGAGCTGCAGTTCGATGCCTGGATAAAGACCACGAAATTCCCCAATATGCGGGACGATCGCGTGCAGCATGAAAGCCGACGCAGCGTTGATGCGCAGCCTTCCTACCGGTGCCCGCAGCCGCCATGTGAGCCGCTCCTCGAGGTCTTCCATCCGATGCAGAATTTCTCTTGCATGGTCGAGATAGAACGCGCCCTCGTCGGTCAGATGCATACGGCGCGTCGTTCGATTGAGCAGCGTCGCGCCCACTTTCTCTTCCAGCTTCGATAACGAACGGCTGACCGCAGACGCGGCAAGGCCAAGACTTTGCGACGTCGCCGTTATCGAGCCCGATTCGACAACGCTGACGAAGACCGTAAGATCCTCAGAAGTGGCTTTCATTGGGAGACGTTGCTGAGCGTGCTGCAACTTGTCGAACCCCTTGCGCGGCAAGGACATCTGTTATTGCAGACAGACGTCCCGATAATCGACCGTGCGCCGATAAACATTTCGGCCAAGCCACGGGACGAAGGTAAATTCCATATACGCATCGCTGCAAACGATGATCCAGTTGTGTAAAGTCACCTGCTCGGACTGATGCATTTTCACTAACTCCAGAAAATCCGCCGCGCGAGTCACTTGAAGGAATCTCTCGCGACGATTTCAGGGTAGTCGTCCGCTTCGGGCAAGTCCACGCTACCATGGCATACGGAGTTGCCTCCTCTCAGTGCGGGCACTATACGTTCGTATGGGAAGGGTCGTGGAGCGCGGCGGCCGATATGAACCAAGGTCGCCCCCGCTCTGTCGAAAATCGGTTTCTCGCCGCTTTCCAGGCGTCGCGACAGTGAGTTTGGCGGTTCGCTCGAAAACCGAGTGAGATTTCCGATTGAAGTATTCGATGCGGTTCGCGAGGCGTAGCAGACAATAGGCCGGTCACGGTCCGCATTTCGAGTACCGATCGGGTCGAGGGTGGATGGAACATCGAAGCGACCATTGCGTCGGCGATGCCACGCCGCGGCCGCGCGCTTCAGAGACCTTTTTGAAAGCAGGTAAGCGCAGGCGACGTGTTCACCCGCCTGCTTCGAGGGCAGCCAACACCTTGACCTCGGGCGGGGCCACGAGCCAGCTCGCAACCTTGGCCCGATAGTCCTGATAGTGCGCGCTACCACGGTGGGCATCCATTGCTGCAGGACCGTCGTAGGTCTCGAACAAATGGAAGCTGGCTGGCCCTTCCGAAATCCGGTAAAGGTCATAGCGCAGGTTGCCAGGCTCCTGGCGCGACGCGCTCACCATCTTGAGCAGCTCGGCCTCTACATCGCTCACATGCTCAGGCTTGGGGACAATACTTGCAAAGACGCTGATATTCATTTGCTCCCCCAACGATGATTGCGCAAGGTAGCCAGGTCGGTCACTTCTCGCCGAGCGCTTCCAGGTGTCGCCGGTAGTCATCCGGATTGTGCAGCCTGCCGTTGACATGGCCTTCCATCTCTATGCCGATCGACAAGGACGTGTCCTCCATGTCGTTGAGCAGCCGCTTTGCCGCGCGCTGAGCCGCCGGCGAGAACGCGAGGAGCTCACCCACCATCTCGTCGGTCGCGCTTTCCAGATCGCTATCGGGCACGAACTCGGTCGCAATGCCCCAATCGTAGGCCTGGGGCCCGGGAATCTGCCGCGAACGCATCACAATGTCCTTGGTTCGGCCCGTTCCGACCATTTTCTGCAGCCGCGCCGAGCCGCCCGATCCGGGCAGCTGGCCATGCCGCCGCTCTGACAACGCATAGAGCGTCGTTTCCGTCGCCAGGCGGAAATCACACGCCAACGACAACTCGAAGCCCACTCCAAAACAGTAGCCGCGATTTGCCGCGATCACGGGCTTGCCACAGCGCGCGGGCGCAGACACGCTCCAGGCCAGCCGGGAAACGCGCTCCGCCGAGGATTCCACCAGCCCGCTGATATCGCCGCCCCCTGAAAAGTGTTCGCCCGCCGAGCGAATCACGATCACGCGAACTCGGCGGTCTTCGTCCAGCGCCTCGAACACGACGCGCAACTGCTCGCGTTGCTCCAGGGTCACGAGATTGAGCGGCGGGCGGTCCAGCACAATGTCGGCACGCGAACTCGATTCCTTGAATTCCACGCGAAAGCCGTCAAGTTTGCTGAGCAAGACTTGTGCTGGATGAACGATCTGGATCATTAATCTGCCTCTCCCGCCTGCGTGTCGAATAGTTTGAATACCCAGCCACGTCGCGACTGCAAGGTGAGTCTTCCAGGTCGAAGGATCGTAACCGCCTGGTGAACACCAAACGATCAACTAAACTCCGAGAGTCAAGTCCAATATGCCACTCGCGCACATGAACAGGAAGTTAAAAGTGGTAAAGCGTCGTAGTGCCCTGGTCAAACAAACCCGGTATTCGCGCCTGGACCCTATTTTCCAGCTATGGCCGATTAAAATCCGGTGCGATTCAGAAAGACATGGGGAACGAAATGGGCTGAAAATGCACTCGAGGGCGACGTGAATACGCCATTCACAGCAAGGGAAAAACCTCTTTCCTCCAAGGAGTACAGCGATGTTCTTACGCACACTTTTGCCCATCGTGGCATTGACGGTGACCTCCGCTTTCGCTATCGCCCCGTCATTTGCTCAAACCGACACGTCGGCGGCCACATCGGCAACCCCCAGTAAAAAGGAGATTCGGGCGCAGAATCGCAAGCTCGAATCCCAGGTGAGACACGCACTCACCAAGACCAAGGATCTCGACGCCGCGGGTATCACGGTCGTCGCCCGCGGTGGAAAGATCACGCTGGACGGAACCGTGCCAGACGAGGATCAGATCGCGCTTGCCGGCACCAGCGCCGCCGGTGTCGCGGGCGTGTCGAGTGTGACCAACAACGTGCGCATGCGCGAGGCCGGGCACTAAGGTCACGGGCATCACTCGCGCCGCGCGCGGCGTGAATTCGCCCGCAGGTTGAATGGGCGGCCGAAAGGTTCATATTGCCGTACGCGCCGCCCAATCTGCGTACAAAGGGGAATGGATCAGGCTCGAATCATGAAGATCACGTTCGCTGTTTCGGCATTGCTCGCGGCAATATCGGTCACTGTTACTGCGACATCCACGTGGGCAAGCGGTTACGGACCCGCACCGTTTTATCGGCCGGATCCCAACACGTGCGCACTGCGCTGCTGGCACGATCGGCATGCGGCAAGCGAGCGCACGCCCAGAAAGGACACGAACGCGACAGAATCAGTCCGATTCCCGCCAGGCGATGAGACGCTGCGCGCGCCGGTCGCCCCCGTCAATTAGCGTTGAGCAAATCGTGTACCGTACCGTCGACAATGCCGAGTATTTCGGCCTTCGAGAGAAATTCACTGAGGGTCTTGGTCCCAAGCCGCCGCATGCCTTCGCCGCGGTAGATCTTCACGGTGATCTCAGTAATGCCCAATTCGTCGGCAATTTCGCGATTCGACGCACCGCAGGCAACGAAATGCATGACTTGCCGCTGCCGCGGCGTCAATTCGAGCCAGCGGCTCCGGATGTCCTGCGCCGCGGCAACATCCGCCATGCGTCTTCGATCGAGGTCGACAGCCTCCGCGATCGCTTCGAGCAGGTCCTGGTCGCGAACCGGTTTGGTGAGGAAATTCACCGCCCCGGCCTTCATGGCCTTCACCGTCATCACGATATCGCCGTGACCAGTAATGAAAATGATGGGGTGCGCAATGCCTCGCTGCGAAAGCGCGCGCTGCACCATCAGTCCGCTCGCGCCGCGAAGACGCACGTCCAGCACGATGCACGCGGGGCTGCGAATGGTTCCGCCTTCGAACGCGTCGATCAACGCCTCGCCGCGCGAGAACGCGCTCGCCTTCATTCCCACCGACCTTAGCAACTGCTCCAATGACTCCCTGACATCGTCGTCGTCGTCGACGAGGAAGACGGTCGGCGCCTCACCGCTGAGGGTAACGGCATGCTTGTCGTTCACGGACGTGCCCCAAAGGATTCGACACAACCAATATACACCTGTGCTATCGCTGCCAGGCAATGCGACACGCACTGTTAATTCAGCGACGTCCGAATGATCTGGAATCGCGCATATCTATATGACGAAACGCATTTGGAAAACGTCTTAGCATCAGATCAGATTTGCCAGTTTCGCGTCGAGCGCACCAAGCCCGGTTTCATAGATTTTCTTGAAGAGGCTGGCCGCTTCCTGTGCAGTTACACCAACCGGCGTGAACTTTCCAGACCATTCGACACGGCACGCCGTTGCGCCCGTGTCCACTACGCTCAGCGTCGCGACATAATCGACTACGGGGAACGGCGCACTCAAGATTGCGTAGCTGTAGTTGCGCGCGCCTTCGTCGAACGACAGCAGCCGCTCGACGATCGCGTCGCCATTGGGATTCGCGAGGTGGCGCACGCGGCCGCCATCGGTCAATTCACTTTTCGGAATATAGGGCAACCAATCGGGTAAGGAACCGAATCCGCCGATCAAATCCCAGACCGTCGAGGCGGGCAGCGGGACATCGAGACTCGCGGAGGCTTCCGCCATGACGCCCCCTATTCGTTGTCTATGGGTAATGGGGCCAACGGCGACACCAGCGCCTCTTCGCGCATTGCCCGCCAGAACTCAGCCGGTATGGGCGCTTTCAATGCGGCGACGTCCTCCGCGATACGCTCGGGCTTGCTCGCGCCCGGAATGACCGCGGCCGTGGCCGGGTGCGCGAGAACGAACTGCAAGGCCGCGGCCTTGATCGGGATTTCATAGCGTTGCGCAAGCGCTCGAATGCGCGCTACCCGTGCGAGAATTTCCGGTGATGCCTTCTGATATTCGAAGTGCGCACCACCCGCCAGCACGCCCGAGCTGTACGGCCCGCCAACAACGATATCGACCCCTTTCGCAAGCGCCGCCGGCATCAAACGCTGCAGCGCGACTTCGTGATCGAGGAGCGAATAGCGGCCCGCGAGCAGCATGCCGTTGGGCTTCGCCTCTTCGAGACCCAGCGTCAGTTCGATCGGCTCGACGCGATTCACGCCGAGCCCCCAGCCCTTGATTACGCCCTCGTCGAGTAGCTTCGACAAGGCGCGAAATGCCCCGGTGCGGGCCAATTCGTACTCTTTGAGCCACGCGTCGCCGTGAAAGTCCTGGGCGATATCATGGACCCACACGAAATCGATGCGATCGACCTTAAGCCGCTTCATACTGTCTTCAAGCGATTTCAAGGTGCCGCTCTCGGAGTAGTCGTAGCGAATCTTGTTCGGCCGACCAAACTCGAACAGACCGCCTTTCTCGCCGAAGTCGCGATTGCCGGTTTCGACTTCATCGAGAATGAGCCGCCCAACCTTGGTGCTGAGAACATAGTCATCGCGTTTGTACTTCGACAGCACTTCACCAAGTCGAAGCTCCGCGAGTCCAGCGCCATAGAACGGCGCGGTGTCGAAATAGCGCACGCCCTGCTGCCACGCCGAGTCGACGGTCTGCAGCGCTTCGTCCTCGGGAATATTGCGAAACATGTTTCCAAGAGGAGCGGTGCCAAAACCCAATGTACCGTTCAGCAAACTGGTTCGAATACTCATGTGTTCTCCCGTATGCGTCAACGCCGCGAGGCAGTCTGGATCGTCGTTTTAACGATACCGCGGCGTTGATCGCGCGACCAGCCATACAAGCGGTCGCCGCGCGGCATGGAAAACACTGCTGCCTAATACTTTGGTTTAGGGTCGGCGGACGACAATCGCGTTTGCAAATGCGATTGACGAACAGATACCGTGCTATGAACGACGGCGCGCTGGCGTGCGAGGTTCAACGCCCACCATCTGCGCCTGGCGGACGAGATCGACAACCGAATGAATGCCCAGCTTGCGCATGACCTGCCCGCGATGCAGTTTGACGGTAATTTCGCTGACATGCATTTCCTCAGCGATTTGTTTGTTCAGCAGGCCAGCGAGCACGAATTCCAATACTTCGTGCTCCTTCGGTGTCAGCGCTTCGAAGCGCTGGCGCAGTTCGGCGAGCGCGGAGTCCGACGACAGGCGCGCCGCGTCGCGCACGAGTGCTTCCGCTACGGCGTCGAGCATGTCCTGCTCGCGAAACGGTTTCGTGAAAAAATCCACTGCGCCCGCTTTCATCGCTTTGACCGACATTTCGACGTCGGCGTACCCGGAAATAAAAAGAATGGGGATATGCGGCGCGATTTTCACGACCGAGCGCTGGAACGCAAGCCCATTTTCTCCCTGCAATCTCACGTCCAGAATCAGGCAGCTTGGAATGTCTTCGCGTACGAAGTTCACAAACGCGTGCGGGGAATCGAACAGTTCTACCCGATGTCCGACCGATCGAAGCAGGCCACCTAGCGCCGACCTCATCTCCTCGTCGTCGTCGATGACATAGACAACGGACGGCCCAGCCGTACCGCTGCTAACCGATGTAGTCGAACAGGCCATGATTGTCATCCGGCTTCCTTTAGGCGTCGCGAGCCGCTCCGTTCGTATGAAACCGATTAAGGTTGACGACTCCTGCCCGGATTTCATTGTAGCAGCGCCATCACCGTCAATCGCCCGCACAACGCTGCGGCATTATACGAACGTATGGTTATAGAAAGTATTTTGTTTGGCTAATCTAGGGAAGACCTTTTCAGTTTTCCCGTTAGGTGGTTCGTGTGACTTCTGTCGCCCTTGTTTCGATAGTCGAAGACGACGAATCCATGCGGATGGCAACGGCTAGCGTCATCCGGTCGATGGGCTGGAACGTCCTGACGTTCGAATCTGCTGCGGCGTTTCTGGGCTCGGGCGTCATTGGGCAAACGCATTGCCTCATCAGCGACGTCACCATGCCGGGCATGTCGGGCATAGAAATGCTTGCGCATCTCGTGTCGAACGGCTGTGCCCCGCCAACCATCTTCCTGACCGGCTTTCCCACTGCACACGATGAAGCGCTGGCGCGCGCCAATGGCGCACTGGCTTACCTGACCAAGCCCGCGGATTTCAATGTCATGCAGAGAAGCGTTCAACGTGCGCTCGATAAAACGGGAGCTTCAAACGCAGGTCAATGAGGCATTCGTACTGCGTTCGCCACTCACGTGCTCCGGGGAGCAAGAGAAAGCGTGACGACGAAAACCAGTAGCCCCGCGAGCGTCAGCGCAAATCCCGCCCAAACGGCAGAAAGCAGGCCCAGGCCCGCGCCGATCGTCATGCCTCCGGCCCAGGCGCCGAGCGCGTTGGCGACGTTCAGCGCCGCGAGGTTCATGGCCCCCATCAGGGTCGCGGCCTCGGGCGCGAGACGCGTCAACCGGACCTGGATGGTCGGAATGGCGCCCATCATCGTCGCGCCTACGCCAAAGAGCGACAGCATCAGCACCCACACGGAAGACCCGAACAGCCCAAGCAGCGCCAATACGGCCAGCGCGGAACCAAAGCCCAATATCAGGCCCAGTGCGTCGTGCGTGTCGGCAATGCGCCCACCCGCGGCATTGCCGACGGTCATGCCGATGCCAAAGAGCGCCAGAGCAAGCGGAATTGCCGACGCATTCAACGATGCAACCTCAGTGACGAACGGTCCAATAAACGTATAGACAGCAAAAATGCTGCCGACGCCAAGCCCCGCGACGGTCATCATGATCCAGACCGACGGCTTGCGCAGCGCGGCAAGCTCCTGCCGCAGCGGCCCGCCATCCAACGCTTCGTTCACCGGCAACCACGCCCATAGCGCGGCGAGCGCCAGCATGGCAAGCATGCCAACGGCAACGTACGTTTCGCGCCAGCCGAGCGTCTGGCCGAGGAACGTCGCAAGCGGCGAGCCGAAGATCGTCGCTATTGTCAGGCCGCCCATTACGAATGCAAACGCTTTGCCCGATGCGCCCGGCCCGACAATATATGAGGCAACAAACGCGCCTGCGCCAAAGTACGCGCCTTGCGGCAGCCCGCTGATGAACCGGCCAACGGCGAGCGTAGCGATATGGGTCGCCGCTGCCGAGAGCAGATTGCCGACAACGAACATCGCCATCAGGATCAGCAAGAGCGTGCGCCGGTTCAGCCGCGCCGCCACCAGCGTCATCACCGGTGCGCCGATGACCACGCCAACCGCATATGCCGTGACCGCGTGGGTTGCCCTGGGAATGCTGATACCGAGGTCGGACGCAAAGAGTTGCAGAATGCCCATGCTCGCGAACTCGGAGGTGCCGATACAGAAGCTTCCGAGCGACAGGGCAAATAGCGTACGGCCGCGCTTGCTTGCCTCCGACGCCTGTGTGCAGTGGATTTCAACGGCCTCGCACTCCGCCGCATACGCTTTCTCATGCATGGCAAATCTCCCACGGCCGTTCGCAGGCGTTCTGCCGCTTCCTTGCTCCGTTCGCGTCGCGGTACTCGGAGAAGCTTAGAGAAGGCGCGGGTAAAACGACAGTAAATTTCGGTTAAAAAAAGTTGCGCGTTGATGAGCCAGCCGCTCCGGTCTGCTCGCCGACCGTTTTACCGCGCAATTTCCCCGTTCATCGTGAAAGAACCCTTCCCGTGCCGCCTCCATACTGAACTCGCGCAGTCGCCGCGAAGTTGCCGTCAAGTTGCCGTCAGGAAAAAAGTCGATCGAGTTCTCCCGGAAGTGGTCGAGGTCATCATGAAAGCCGAAGAAAGTTATTTTGCGCAGGCCGAATTTCCGCGTACGCCTGCCGATATCGATGCGAGCGATAGCGCTGCGTCCGCACCTGTTTGCCTGGGTGCGATATCGAAAGTGTCGATTGTCATGGTCTGGCTATGGGCGCTCTTCGAAACCCACTGGGAACTTGCCGGGGAAACAGAGATCCTCGCGATCGTGGCGGTCCTCGTCGCCAAGCTGATCTTGACCGCCATCGTGATCGGCACATTGCGGCGCGTCCACTTCGCGCTCGCCGTGTTTTCGTTTTGCTGTGTCGTAAGCATCGTCGTCATCGCACTGGCGCTCCCACGCATGTACTCGCTCTCACCCTGGTTCTTTTGTCTGTCACTGGTTGAAACCGTCCTCAAGACCGCAGTGGTGGTTTCGCTGGCATTCGATTACTTCGGCTCGGACGCCACTGCAGAGGAAACGGAGCAGACCTGGCGGATGAGATAGAACGATCGGGACAAGAACCGCGTTGCGGGCATTGCCCGTCACGTTGCTTTAGCTTATCGAGTCGACGATTCCACCTTCCACTCTCAGTGCCGCGCCCGTCGTTGCCGATGCCTGCGGTGAGCAGACATAGACCACCATATTCGCCACTTCTTCAGTCGTCGTGGCCCGGCGGATGATCGACGAACCACGCGTCTTGACCACGAAATCGTTGAGCACTTGTTCCGATGTCTTGCCCTCGGCTTTTGCCGTCGCTGAGACCATCTCGAGCGCGCCCTCCGAGAGCGTGGGTCCGGGCAGCACCGAATTCACAGTCACGCCACTATTTGCCGCGAACTTCGCGACACCGCGCGAAATGCTCAATTGCGCCGTTTTCGTAAAGCCGTAGGCAAGCATGTCGGGAGGAATCGCCACGCCCGATTCAGAGGAAATGAACACGATTCTCCCCCACCGCCGCTTCATCATCCCCGCGAGATACGCGCGGGTCATTCGCACACCTGACATGACATTGACCTGAAAATAGCGCTCCCAATCCGCATCGGCCGTACTCAAGATATCACCGGGACCGAAAAAGCCCATGTTATTCACGAGAATGTCGGTTTCGGGCGCCTCTTTGACAACCGCTTCGACACCGGAAAGTGTGCCGAGGTCGCATGCAATACCGAGCACATCCGCATTCGGCACGCGGGATTTGATGCGCTCGATTGCGCTGTCGACCGCATCCTGTTTGCGTCCGTTCACGATCGTCCGTGCGCCGCATTCAGCCAGACCGCTCGCGATAGCGAGCCCGATCCCGGAACTGGATCCCGTAACCACCGCTGTCTTTCCCGTCAGTTCAATTTTCATCACGACCTCCACGAAATGGTGACGCCCGAGCAGCTCACAATGCATGCGAACCACGTGGTCGATATTAAGACACGTCATCCGTTTTGTCAGAGAGGGGGGAATCGGATTCGGGCAAAGTCGCAATTTTCCGCGTCTTTATGAAAGCCATCACGGGTAGGCGATGCGAATATGCCCGTGTGCAAACGCGTTTTACCGTTCTGTGATTCTTGCCATTCAAGGAGGCGATCATGAAACTCATGAAAGCGACCATTCTTTTTGCCGTATTGGTTCCTGCGCTCTCGCAGGCGCAAACCAGTACATCGACAAACGATGCGACGCAAAGCGGGACTTCAGGCGCACAGCAAAACCAGATGGGAAGAACACAAGGCAATAGCGAGTGCGTGGGTCCGCACAGCTTCTGCAATATCTTTGCAGGAAGCTAAGGGCTTCGTGCATTGACGCAAGACGGCTTCGTTCACACTGCAGGTACAACGGCATGGATTTACGCATTCTCACGATGGTCCTCGTCGAGCTGGGCCTGTTGCCCGCATGCGCGCTCGCGCAACAGACGCCAGGTCCGTGTACGCGAGCCGAAGTGCTGCAGCATCTTTATGATCTGGAAAGCGAGGGATTTTGGCCGACTCAAGCGTCGAACCTTCGCTTTCCGCTCAACATCGAGGCGGCCGAGGCGCGGCTGGCGGCACGGCAAGCCAGGCAGACCCAACAAGGCGATGATCCGCCTCCCCCTTCGGTCGCAGGCCAGTCTCATTGCTTTCGCTAACTATTCGCACGCCATTTGTTCGATGGATGCGCGCCGGCCGGTGCGTGGGACCGGGCGAGCAAGCCGGGAAGCTGTTCAGCGTAGCGCTGCGTGATCGCCTCGAGTTCGCCGTCCTCGGCGAGCTTCTGTAGCGCATAGGCGCGCGTGGTATGGAGCAAGCGATATTGCGTGACCGCGCCGCTCACGTCGGCTGCAAGCAGGGACTTTTCGACAAGTTGCGCAACGCCGCCGATCACATCGCCTAGATTGATCTCATTGTCTTGCGCCAAAGCGCTCGCCGCCTCGAGCGTAAATGGACTGCAGAACAAGGAAAGGCGCCGCAAGATCGTACGCTCGACTCTTGGCAAAGGTGCGTAGCTCCATTCAAGCGCGGCGCCCAGCGATCGATGGCGCGCGAGCGTTGTTCGCCGGCTTTGATTCAATAGCTGCCGCTTGTCTTCCAATAGCGAAGAGAGTCCACTCATCCCCAAGGCGTCGAACCGCGTCGCGATCAGTTCGATCGCTAAAGGGAGGCCATCCAGGCTCCGGCATATCTCCGCAACGATGGGGGCGTCGTCGTCGCTTAGCGCGAAGCCCAGAGGGCCCGCCGCGGCACGAGCGACGAACAGTTGGACCGCGGAAAACGAAAGCGCCTCGGCCGCCGTCAGTCCGGCGCTTTCCGGCGGGCTGCGCAACGGCGCAAGGCGATGCAGATATTCGCCGCTCGCGCGCAGCGATTGACGGCTGGTCGCCAGAATGGTGACATTCGGCGCGCCTCGCATCACCTGTTCCGCAAAGAGTGCCGCCTCGTCGATCACGTGTTCGCAGGTGTCGAGCACGATCAGCATCTCGCGCTCGCGCAAGTGCGCCACGATAGCGGACAACTTGTCTGAACCGCGAACCGCCAGTCCGAGCGCGGAGCCAACGGCAGCATGGAAAGCACGCGGATCCGCCACGGCACCGAGATCGACAAAAGCAACGCTGCGCGCATGGCCCGCGAGCGCGCCTTGCGCCGCG
Source organism: Paraburkholderia hiiakae (assembly GCF_904848665.1). Lineage (GTDB taxonomy): Bacteria > Pseudomonadota > Gammaproteobacteria > Burkholderiales > Burkholderiaceae > Paraburkholderia > Paraburkholderia hiiakae. The sequence continues at coordinate 252,600 of NZ_CAJHCQ010000006.1, read as the reverse complement.
CACAGCGCCACGGTCGTCTTGCCGATGCCGCCCGCGCCGACTACGGTCACGAGGCGCTGCCACGACAATGCTTCGCGCAGCCGTTCGACTGCATCGGCGCGGCCAATCGTGTTGGCCGCCATCGCCTGAAAGCGACAGACGGGCTGCACAGCCACGCTTGCGCGCGCAGCCGGCCCTTTCTGCTCGCGGTATTCAACCGGTGCCACGAAGCTATAACCGCGGCCATTGATCGTGACCAGATACCGATGGCCACGCTGACCGTCACCAAGCACCCGGCGCAGCGCCGCGATATGGACCTTGAGGTTGCTCCCGTCGACGACGGCATCCGGCCACGCCCGCGCCATCAATTCATCCTTGCTGACCAGTTCTCCCGCGTTCTCGACAAGCACCATAAGAAGAATTAGCGCCCGGCTGCCTATGCGCACTGGCGCCCCATCTTCGAGCAGCAGTCGCTGCGCGGGAATCAGCCGGAACGGTCCGAAGCAAAAGGCACCGTCAACGCCCCTGATGTCCTTTGCGCCAGGCAAACGCGCTGAATCCTCTGCACGCGGTTTCATCGCAGGAATCCGCCTGACATTGCTCGACATCGCATATCGCCTCCTGATTCGCAAGCGCCCACGCCAGCAGACCGCCTCGACAACGTGTTGCCGACTGCTTCGGCTTGCTTTCATTGAAGGCACCACTGACTTGCTCGTACAGGACGCGAAGCTGCGTTTGCAGGAATGCACGCGAATCTCGCAGGATTCGCCGCCGTTGCGGCCGAACGCCCGCAACGGGGACCAACGGGGGAAATATCGCGTAGCGAAGTGCAGGATTCTGCAAAGGAGCGGCAAACGCGTGAGCGCCGGGAATCTGGCCCTGCATTTGCACTGCTGGACCTGGAAACTTACGTCTGATGCTGGGCGACCTTGATGCGCCCGTTCACGATCTGCACACGATGCTGGACCAATTGCTGCCCGGTTGGATTGATCCCGCGGCCGCTATGTGCGCAAAACTCCCAGCGGTGATTCGGGCACACGATCACGCCGTTGGCGAATTCGCCGTCGCTCAGGCGACCGCCCTTATGCGGGCACCGGTTCTCATACGCGTGAATCACGCCATCGATATTGATCATCAACAGCGGCCCGAGCACGGACTCCACCGCGATCATCTCGCCAATCCACAGGTCGTCCGAGTCCATGACGTCGAGCCAGGCCAGGTCCGCTGTCATCATGGCCTCGTCTCTGTCGTTTCCATGACATTGAGCGTGGGCTTTCCGCGAAACTGATTCGCGTACTGGCTGGGCGCCTCGCCAAAATAACTGGTGAATGCCTTCACGAAATGCGACGGACTGGCATAACCTGTGCGCGCGGCGGCCTCGGCCACGCCCCAACCTTCGCGGATCATCAGTACGCGCGCGCGCTCCAGTCTCAGTTGCTTGAGAAAGTGATACGGCGAGACGCCGATGATTTCCTTGAACGAGTGCGCGAGCGTGGAAGTGCTTGCGCCGACCTCCCGGGCGATTTCGTCGATGGTGATCGACCGCTTGAATTCCGACTGCATGTAGCGAATTGCCGCGAACACCTTGCGCGACGATTTCCCATATAGCGCGGCGGTAACGAGCCGTGGCGCCTGCTCCTGGCGCAACAGCCGGAACACGATCTCCCGCAGAAATAGCGGCCCGAGCAGGCGGCGCTCGCTGTCGTCGTCCAGCGTCTTTAGAAAGCGTATGACCGCGTCGCGCAAGTCGCCGTCGAATTTCGACACGTATGCTTCGGTTTCCTCTTCATCGGCAGCGCCTTGCGCCTCGAGACCCGGCAGGCTTTCGATCAGCACCTCGGCAACTGCCGCCGCCGGAATTTGCAGGATCATCGAAAGGAATGGGCAGGCGGGCGAGCCCTCGAGTATCTCCGCCTGCAAACGCGTCGCGCGGTTGATCAAAAAATAGTTCGAAGGGTCGAAGAAGTATCTACGCCCGTTGATGGTGACGCGTTTGCGCCCCTGCACGACGATGCAGAACGCCAGCGAACCCGTCTGGTCCCAGTGCGGCGCCACTGGACTTTCGAACCGGTAGAACGTGAGACCAGTCCAGTGGCACGGATTGGCGCCAGGCGCCACGGCATACTTCTCGAACAAGGTGACGAGCGGGTCGCTGAGCAGAGGCGCCACATACTGCGGCGAGGTCGTCGTTTGCCTCGGGCTTTTCGGCGCGTTCACGCTTTTATCGAGGTCCTCGGATATGCCCGCCGCTTCGAGCGAAGCGGCAATGGCATTGCGGGCCGCTTCGAGCGTCGCGAGTTCTTCCTGCCCCGGCGACGACACGCTGGTGAGCAACGTGGCGAGTCCGCCAGCCGCATCCTCGGCGCGGGCGCGCCACTTCTTGACCCATCGCACGAAGCTGCTGGCATTGTCCGGGTTGCGTTCAATCGCAAAGCGCGCCAGCGCGCAACTCCAGCGCGCCGCGCGCGCGGAGTCTCTGGCGAGGTTCGTGAGCAGCAGCCACGTCAGGTCGTCACGGTTCTTGCGCGCGACATTCGCCACCTGACCCAGCAGTATCTCATCGAGCGCGGGCCGCAACACGAGGTTCACGGCGGTCAGACACTCGGCCCAATCGTAGGCGATCAGCGCAGTCTCCAGCGCCTTTCGTGCGGGCTGCCATCCAAGGTCCGCCTCCCAGATCCGCCGCGCCTCGACGAGCACATGCGAGTCTGGGCGCGCTAGCTGCAACTGACGCGTGCGGTACGCGATCAGCGAGCCGCGCCGCAACAGGTCGGCCGCCGAGAACGCTGCGCAATTCGTGATGTACGACGAAGGCGCAATCGTACCCAGGTACGCCTGCGTCATCTGCAATCCGTGAATGGGGTAGCGCGTGGGAATCAGTAAATGCGCCAGCGTGTCGAGCCAGCGCGCCGTGATGTCGCGATCGTGCCCGGTGCGCTCGTACTGGTCGAGCACGCCTTTCATGACGCTTTCCTGTTCGTCTTGCGCGGTCACGTACTTGCGGTACGTCATTTCGTCCGGATCGCGAAACTCATTCCACTGCTCAACCTGCACCGGCGACTTGTCGCGATACGTCAAATACCACATGTTGGCCGGCGTGGTGGGATTGAGTTCGAACGCAGCCGTACGACGCTTGCGCAGCGTGTAATTGACCTCATGCGTGACGATTTCGTATTCGCTCGGCATACGGCGAATCTCGCCGAACACACTCCATGTGCGCAACGGCTTCGCTTTCGCGCGCGAGGCGGAATCGTCCATTATCAGCGTCCCTTCCTTGATGTTCGGTCGTCAGGTCGTTCAGCGGTTCGGCGTTCATGCGCCATGCCTGCGCCGTTAAACGGTGTACCGCCAGATCACCTCGTCCGACGTCGTCTCGATGCGGCCGGCAAATGACGCGAGCATCTGCTCCAACTCCCGCATCTGGTACGGCCTTCCCACCTGACGCTCGATCGACTCCCGGCTCACGCGCAGATACCCTTCCGCCTGCACCCTGATGTATGCGCCGCGGTCGATCAGCTCGATTTCGCGCTCCGGGTTGTCCTCCACGATCGCGCGCACCACGGCGTCCACGTCATCGACCATGCGCAGCACCGGTCCCACCAGGTTCGCCGTGGCTGCCATGGTTCGTTCCGCCTACTCCGCGTAGCGGACAGTCAGGCATTGCAGCGCCTCGATGCCGGCGCCCGTGACTGTCTCGTTCATCGGTAGCGCCACGCCGTTGAAATAGACGACCATGGGCGCGTCGCGTCGCGGCACCCGCACACCGACCGAATGCTCGGCGACCTTTTGCGCGACCTCGGCGATCGTGTCGGTATCCTGAACGAAAATGAGCTGGGTGACGATGTCGCCGATAAACAATGCATTGATCGGCAAGGTCGTCGGCGGCGCAGTACGAGTCGCGTTCATATCAGGCCTGGCGTGCGGTTTTATCGGCGCCGTACGAGCGCGCCCACGAATAATTCTTCGCGTCTTTGCCCATGACCTCGGGCGTCAGGCCCATGTAGTCGAGGACCCCGTTCAGCGTTTGTGGCTGCACTTCCCCACCAAGTAGCCGCTCGACGACAGTCTTCTGATGAATGGTGTCCTTGTCCTCCCACCAGATCTGCCGGCACGGCTTCGAACAGAAATGGTAGGTGTAGCCGTTGTGTTCGAGCGGGTAACTGCGCACCGGGTATCGCTCGTTATTCGGTGCGCCCGCCGTGCCGATTGGCAAATGGCAGCAATTGCATAACCAGGGAAGCGTCTTCGGCAGCGTTTTCTCTTCCTGCCCGCTATTAATGTTTGCGATGATCGTGTCCCAGCCCGGTCCGAACTCCTTTTCCCAGCGCGGGTATTTCTCGCACAGCCATGCCCGCTCGTCTTCGCTCACACCGCCCTGCGGCTTCCACCACACTGTGGGACGCCAAAACCAGATTCCCATCTGCAGCGAGTGGTGCCAATGGTCGAGCCCGTCGATGAATTCCTGCCAGAACCAGGGCCGTTTCAAGCCGTATTCCTGCAAGGTACGTTGATACTGGTTCACGACCCACTCTTCCATGAATTCTTTGTATGACAATTTCCTGTGTTCGAGCGGCGTGTAGTAATCCATGCAAATTCCGCTGATGACCGCGAATAGCCGCGCGCTGATCCAGAACGTCTTGTCGATCAGCCACTGCGCCCGCTTGGGGTCGTGACGCATCAGGATTTCAACGGTCGGATGTCCCTGTTGCGCGTGGCGGGCCTCGTCTGTTTGAACGGACGAAATCATGTTGGCGAAATTGATGTCGGCCGAGCTGAGTGCGTCCGCCGCGAGTCCGATGAATTGAACGTTCGTGAAGGCCGTCTCGAACGTAAAGGGCAATTGAATGGCAATATCCACCGCGCTCGGATTCACCATCATGCCGTCGAACGCGGCGCGGCCGGCCACGGCCACCCATTCGTCGGTGTGATAGGCCTTGAGCGCCCAATCGAATTGCTGGTCCCGGCTGACGAATTCGTGCGCGAACAGCAAGTCCAGTTGTGCGTGCCGGATTTCATCGAGTGCGCCGAACATCGCCATCTGTCGCCACGAAGGCGCCAGACCAAAGCGCGCCATACGCAATTCGGCAAGCACAGCAAGATATTCGATCAACGAGACCGCGCCGTAATGAAGCTTCGAGACCGATTTCCAGCCCTCGTCGAGTTGCTCGAAGATCGACGAACGGCGCAATGCCGACTTGACCGCATAGGCCGAGGCTTCCTTTTCGCGCTGCGTCGCGACGTACTCCGGATACGTGACCTTGTACGGCTCGTCCCACTGCTTCCAGGCGTCGATCGGCACCTTTCCGGTACCCGATAACCATTCAGGAAAAACCGCGTCCTGGTCGACATACGAGAGCGTCCACTCCACGTCGCGGTAAACGTCATACCAGTCTTCACGTCTGAGTGAAGTCATCGAAATCTCCCGTGCCCTTTGCTGCTGAAGCGCCTCGCCGGAAGGCATCAGTCACATTCGAGCCGTCCGAGTTGCCGGTACCAGTCGGCCGTATCCCAGTACGCGACGATGTCGTCGATCAGTCCTTCACGGTTGACGTGAAAGAGAAAGAGATGCACCAGATCGTAGTGCTTGCCGCTATTCGCAATCGTGCCGAACGCTTTGGTCTGGGTTCCCGAAATCGTCACTTCCACGGCGACATTGCCCTCATCGTCGTTGCCGATCCACTGCACGTTGTTGGTAAGGTCCGGAAAGGCGTCGATCAGCGAAGACCACCATGTTTTGCCGACACCGCGTACCTTGCCATCGCCGCGCACCACACGTTGCCTGCGCATGACCTCGGCCGGCACGTAGCGGAAGTTCGCGTTGTCCACGCACGCGTCGACCATCCCTTCCACGTCCTGGCGCCGATACGCGTCGAAGAATCGGAGCACGGCGCGGTTCGCCCGTTCTCCGGTTGTAATGGCGCGGTTTTCCGGGACTTCGAGCATCACGGTCTCCTTGCCTGTTTCGACGAAGCGTTACGAAGGCGCATCACGTCGTGATCGTTACACGGTCGAGACGGCGTACCGCCAGCCGCCGGTATAACTGGTTCTGACACCAGAAGAGCTTGACGTGCTCGATGCGGTCGCCGCGCGTATGCAGCAGCCATGCTTCGTCGAGGTCGATATGCTTCTCCTGATTGATCACACCGAGAAACTCGCCCGCCTGCGTGCCGTCGAAGGTCGTCTCGACGGCGACGACATCGTCGTGTGTGGCAAACACGCGCCGCGTGCTTAGCGTCAGGTCGGGGAACGCGGAAAACCAGTTCTCGAAGAATCGGCGGCCTTCTGCATGAACGGGGCCATCGAGCCCGAGTGGGACGATGTGAATGACGCTATGCGGGGAACAGGTCGTGAGCGCGCCATCCAGATCATGCCGGGCGAGGCATGTAATGAACGTCTGTGCCACTTCAAGCGCGGTGTTCATGCTGCGCTCCCTTGCAGGACACCCAGTTTGCGTAACACCGCGTCCGCACAGGCTTCATCGGACATCTGGTTCTGCGCGGTCAGCAGATGACGGTCAACGACGACATGCGACACCCACGGCGGCGCCTCGTCGTACACCACGCCCCGGTTTTTCAGTTCGCTTTCGAGAAACCACGGGGGTCGTTGCCGCCCCACAATCGCCTCGTCCTCCTCTTCATTGCTGAATGCCGCTACGCGATAGCCGTCGAATAACCAGCCGCCATCGGGACCGTTGCCGACCGAAAGCAAAGCGGAAGGCCCATGACAGAGCAATGCGATCAGACAGCGCCGCGAGTGCGCAAGACGCAGCACGCGCTCGACATCGCGGTTGTCGGCCAGATCGACGATCGCGGCGTGTCCGCCGGGAATGAACACCGCATCGAAAGAGAGAATCTCTTCGTCGGAGAGACTGCCAAGGTCATTGGGTGCGTTCAGCGCGCGATCGTTTTCCAGCGAATACGCGCAGGTCTGCGCAAGTTGTTCGCTATCGTGCCTGACCGAATCGGCCAGGACTTGCGCGCGTGCGGGCGGCACGATCGCACTGATTTTCGGCCTCGCGGCGAGCGCTTCGAGAAAACCGATATCGTGTTTCCAGCTCTCCTTGGCCGCCGCTTCGACGTTGGTGCGAGCGAGTCCGTGTTCGACATTCGCAAACGTCAATGCCTCGTACACGCGACGCGATGCGATCAGGTCTAGCTCCGTAAAGTGATGCAGCGTGAAGCGGATGCCTTCCGGATCGTCGGCGAACGAGCGGACGATTCCCGCGAGAAAGTCCCTGTCCGTATCGGGATAATGAAAGCGCGGCTCGAGGCTGAACGGGTCGGCAATTCCCGCACGGCCATCTACCGTGTAGATTCGCACGTCCACACCGGCAGCACGAAACCGCCGCAGCGGCGTGTAGACCTCGTCGGCCCAATAACCGGTGGGGAGCGTTCCGCCGCCTTCGAGCGGAAGTTCGCGTGCACTGGAAACGATCATCAGGATGCGCCGCATTTTTCCTCCTTAGCGACTGATTTATAGTCGTTAAGGAATCATCCCGCAACGAACTCGCTTGAAATGCCCATTCCTGCAACGCGCGAAGCACAATTCCAAAGGGCGACGTTGTTCGTAACGTATGAAAAAACCAATCCTGCAAGCGTGCACTCGGGTAATTGGCATGATTCAATGGCTGTCCCGCGGTACAGACACTGCGGTCATTTTCGGAGCTCAAGCATGCCTGGATCCCCGTGCGACGACATTCCGGCTGTCGCTGTGCCGCCAGTCGAAGCGCCGAGCGTGGCTTACGTATTCGGATCGTTTCGGCTGATTCCGTCGCAGAAGACGCTGTTCGATGGCGGCACGCGAGTGCCGATTGGCGGCCGGGCACTCGAGTTGCTGACCGCGCTCGTCGAGCGTCGTGGGCAACTCATCACCAAGAAGGAGCTCATGGCGCGTGTATGGCCGCGCAGCGTGGTGGAGGAAGGCAATCTCAAGGTCAATATGGCGGCATTGCGCAAAGTCCTGGGAGAAGGACCGCAGGACCAGCGCTTTGTCGCGACGGTGGTGGGCCGGGGCTATCAATTCGTCGCGCCCGTCGTGCGCGCAGCGCCCTCAGAAGCCGTGTCGGCGCCGCCGACACCGACCCGGACATCAAACAACATCCCCGCAGCGTTGGTTCGACCGATCGGGCGGCGCGCGACGATCCGCGATCTTTCGCAGCGGCTCTCACGCGAGCGAATGCTGACTGTCGCCGGCCCCGGAGGAATCGGCAAGACGACCGTCGCACTGGCAGTCGCATACGAATGGGCCGAGGCGGGAGAACAGGACGTCTGGCTCGTGAATCTGTCGCAGCTATCCGACGCGAGATTCGTGCCTCACGCCGTCGCCAGCGCAATCGGTCTGGTCGTACATTCGGACGACATACTGCGAGCGTTGGAAAATCACTTCCGGCTGCGCCATCGCCCACAACTCATCGTGCTTGACAGTTGCGAGCAGGTGATCGAGGCCGCGGCGATCATCGCAGAGCATATGATCGCGGCGGCACCGCAATTGCGTGTGCTTGCAACCAGCCGCGAGCCGCTGCAAGCTGTGGGCGAACACATCTTCCGGCTCGACCCGCTCGAAATCCCGCCCGAATCGGCATCGACGCGCATAACGGCGGACGCCGCGCTCCAATATTCGGCTGTCGAGCTATTCGTCGAGCGCGCGAGTGCCGCGCGCGGCGAATTCTCCCCATCCGATGAAGAAGCGAGCGTCATTGCGCAAATCTGCCGGCGGCTTGATGGCATCGCGTTGGCCATCGAGCTTGCGGCAACGCGTCTGGATGCGTTCGGCGTTGGTGAATTGCTCACCTTGCTCGACGACCGGTTCTCCGCGCTCGCGCATGGTCGGCGCACGGCGCCAGAGAGACAACGAACGCTCCTGGCCACGCTCGACTGGAGTCATCAGTTGCTACCCGACACCGAGCGCGTGGTGCTACGCCGGCTGGGAGTATTTTCAGGCGTGTTTTCGCTCGCATCCGCAGTTGCCATTGTCGGAGACGACAACATGGAAAACGCGAATGTGATCGATGCCATTGGAAGCCTGGTGGCGAAGTCGATGCTGTCGGCAAACGTCGGCAGCGATGCCGTGCGATATCGTCTGCTGGACACGACCCGCGATTACGCGAGACGCAAACTTGCGGATGCGGGTGAACTGGACATGATCAGCCGTCGCCACGCCGAGTATTTTCACGCGATGTACACGCGCGTGGAAGACTACTGGAACAGGCCACCCGATTCGCGATGGCTTGCCAACCACATCGTGACGATTGACGACGTACGAGCGGCACTGAAGTGGGCATTTTCCGTGCGCGGAGACACAGCGCTAGGCATTTCGCTTACCGTTACGGCGATTCCCGCGTGGATCCGGTTTTCCTCACTCGAGGAGTGCCGAAGTCGCATTGAGCAGGCGCTGCATCAGATCGATCCCCACTCCTGTGCGCTCGAAATTCCGCGCATGAAACTGCTTACGGCGCTTGCCGCCTCGGGACTCTATACGCGCGGCATGGTAACGGAAGTCGACGCTGCATGTACCGCCGCGCTGGCCATTGCGGAAAAGCTCGATGATAAGGAATACCAACTTCGCTCGTTATTCGTAGCGTGTTGCGGTTTAGTGTATTCCGGAAAACATCGCGCCGCGGACGAACTGCTGAAGAAGTTCCGCGACATTGCGGACTCGACACACAATGAAACGGCAATATCGGAGGGCAGCCGGCTCACCGCGTTTGCCTGGCATCACATGGGCAGGCAAGCCGAGGCTCACCGGTTACTCGAACGCGTGCTCGAATGGTACGACTCGCCGCGCCATCGCTCTCAACTCTCCGACAACCACGTAAAGGGCCGCGAGGGAACACGGTCCTTGATAGCCAGTATTCTGTGGGCACTGGGATTTCCCGAGCGCGCGCTCGGCGAGGCGCGCAAAGCGCTGAACGATGCGCAAGAAAGCGGCCACACGCTGACGGTTGGCTACGTGCTGGTGTTCGCCTTCATTCCACTTTCGCTCCATGCAGGCGATCTCGCTTCGGCTGAAGAAGCCATGACGACCTTGCAGGACAGTGTGGCCAAACACGGACTCGTTCTTTTCGAGGCCATGGCGCGAGGCCTTCACGGTGCGTTGCTGCTCGAACAGAAGAACCCGGCAGGCTTGCCGATTCTCGCCAGTGCATTAGCGCAACTCGAGCGCGAGCATATCGGCATGCGCTATTCCATGTTTGCCGGAATGTACGCCCGAGGCCTGCTTCAGTTTGGACGTCATGCACAAGCGCTGGCGACGGTCGAGGATGCACTCGAATGGTCAAAGGCGCACGACGAGCTCTGGTGCCTGGCGGAACTGGTGCGTATCAAGGGGGATATTCTCGCCACCTCCGACCCGTTCGATTCGCATGCAGTGTGCGAAACGCTCTATCTGCAAGCCGTCGAAATCGCACGGCAGCAAGGCACGCTGTTCCTGGAACTCCGTGCGGCGAAGAGCCTTGCGTCTCTCATGCGCAAGCAAGGAAAAATGGAGGCGTCGGAGTCCGTGCTTTCAGCGGTCTACGGCAAATTCAGCGAAGGGTTCGAGATTGTCGATATGAAAGAAGCGCAAGTGCTGCTTGAGAGCCGTAGCACGAAATAAGCCTCCCCACGCGGCCACGCTGCTGTCAGTGACGCACTGATTGCAGTCTGCAGATTTCGTAGGCGACCGAATGGCGTTGGTCACGATAAAGGGACGCACCGTCGGCCTGTGAGGGCGAGTGTTCGCGGTGCCATGCACGACCTGAAATTGGCTTAGGCAGTCGCTTGCGCGCAAAATCAGGCCCACAAGCGAGTACGCAGCGAGATGTCATGGACGATATCGATCTCAACGGATACGAGCTAAGGTGGCTGCGCGACGATGAAGACTTCTCGTTGTATCGCGCGAAGCCCCCCGGCTCCTCCGTCTCAGTGTTGATGCTCGTCGCGGCACGCCCAGCGGCCAGAAGCCTCTCGCGCCTCAAGCACGAATATGCATTGGCGCCAGTTCTTGATTCCCGCTGGGCAGCCCGACCGCTGGCGCTCGGCCGCCATAACGACCTGCCGGCGCTCGTCCTCGACGATGCTGGTTGCGAGCCCCTGGATCGCGCCATGGGCCGTCCACTGGAACTCACGCACTTTCTGCATCTTGCGGTCAACCTCGCGATCGCGGTCGGCCAGATTCACCAGCGTGGGCTCGTCCATAAAGATATCAAGCCGGCAAATGTGCTCGTCCACAGCGACAGCAGCGTGCGCCTGACCGGCTTCGGCATTGCATCCCAGCTGCCACAGGAGCGCCAGGCGCCCGCGCCGCCGGAAATTATCGCGGGTACGTTTGCTTACATGGCGCCAGAGCAAACGGGCCGGATGAACCGGTCGATCGACGCCCGAAGCGATCTTTATTCGCTTGGCGTAACGCTGTATGAAATGCTCACCGGAACGCTGCCTTTCGCGGCTTCGGATCCCATGGAATGGATCCATTGCCATATTGCCCGGAAGCCGCCGCCACCGGGCGGGCGCGTCGGCGGAATTCCAGCGCCGATCGAGCGTATCGTGCTGAAACTCCTCACCAAAAACGCCGAGGACCGCTACCAGACGGCGGCAGGCGTCGAAGCCGACCTTCAGAGATGTCTCGATGAATGGGAGAAGTACCACCGGATAGAACCATTTTCAACAGGTGAGCACGACGCGTCCGATCGACTGCTGATCCCCGAACGACTCTACGGACGCGAGGCACAGATCAAAGCGCTTATTGAGGCATTTGATCGAGTCATAGCTAGCGGCGCGACGGAAATGGTCCTCATTTCCGGGTATGCCGGCATTGGCAAGTCTTCGGTCGTCAACGAGTTGCACAAGGTGCTGGTCCCGCCGCGCGGTCTTTTCGCAACCGGCAAGGTCGATCAATACAAGCGTGATATTCCCTACTCGACGCTGGCTGCCGCCTTTCAATCTCTCGTTCACGAACTCCTGGGCAAAAGCGAAGAGGAGATTGACCGCTGGCGACGCCGGCTCATGGAAGCCGTGGGCTCCAATGGCGAGCTGATAGTAAACCTCATCCCGGAACTGTCTCTCATCATTGGCGAGCAACCACCCGTCCCCACTCTCCTGCCTCGGGAGGCGCAGAGTCGTTTTCAGTTCGTATTCCGCCGATTCCTCGGCGTATTCGCGCGGCCGGAACATCCCCTTGCCTTATTCGTCGACGATCTGCAATGGCTGGATGTAGCGACGCTCGATCTGATCGCGCATGTCGCGACGCATCCAGAAGTGCGGTACCTGCTGCTGGTTGGTGCGTATCGCGACAACGAGGTCGGTCCCGCGCATCCGCTCATGCGAACGCTCGAAATGATCCGCCGGGCAGGCGTCCACCCCGCGACAACGGTGCTTGCTCCTCTCACACCTCACAACATCGGAAGGCTGGTAGCCGATTCGCTTCGCTGTGACCTCGCGACTGCTCAGCCACTGGCGCATCTGGTCCATCAAAAGACGGACGGCAATCCATTCTTCGCGATTCAGTTTCTCAAGGCACTCACTGAGGAGCAACTGCTCGCGTTCGACCGCGGCGCGGCCAAATGGATCTGGGACCTGCCCCGCATCTGTAACAAGGGCATTACCGAAAACGTGGTCGATCTCGTGGCGGAAAAGCTGAGCCATCAGTCCGCCGCGACCCAGAATGCGTTAAAGCAACTTGCCTGCCTGGGGAACATTGCCGAAGTTTCCACACTCACTCAGATTCAAGGCGAATCTGAGGACAAGATCCACGCGCAATTGTGGGAAGCCGTGAAAGCGGGGCTCGTGTTCCGTACGGAGAGCGCCTATAAGTTCACCCACGACCGCGTGCACGAAGCAGCCTACGCGTTGCTCCCCGAGGGCGATCGCGCCGCCGAGCACCTCCGGATTGGCAGATTGATCGCATCGCAGACGCCACACGAATTGCTCGACGAAGGCATCTTTGACATCGTGAACCATCTCAATCGCGGCGTCGCGCTCATTACGACGCAGGACGAACGCGATCAGGTGGTCGAGTTGAACGTTACGGCGGGCAAGCGCGCCAAACATACAACCGCTTATTCCGCCGCTCGCGGCCACTTCGCACAAGCCACTGCGCTGCTATCGACCGATGCGTGGACGCAACGATACCGGGAGACGCTCGACCTCTATCTCGAACTCTCCGAGTGCGAATATCTGGTCGGAAGCTTTGCCGAGGCGGACGCTCTCTTCGAGATAATCCTGAGCCAGGCACGCAGCAAGCTCGATCGAGCCAAGGTCTACAGTTTGCGGATGAAGCTGTACCAGGTGGCGAGTAAATACTCCGAAGGGTTCGCCGTAGCACTCGGGGCGCTCCGGGAACTCGGCCTGCCCCTTCCCGAGACCGAAGCGGAGATTCAGATCGCAGTCGAGGCAGAGTTGCGCGCTGTCCCGAACAATCTGGCAGGACGCTCCACGGTCCAGTTGCTCGACGCACCGATGGCAGCGGATCCAGCGATGCAGGCGATCATCAACCTGCTCAGCGAGGCCATTCCTTGTGTGTATATGGGGCAACCGGCCTTTTATCCGCTCGTCACCCTGAAGGCCGTTAACCTTTCGTTGTTGCACGGAAATACGGACCAGTCGAGTTTTGCGTATGGCGTCTATTCCGTCATGCTGGTTTCGGTGCACGGCGACATCGCATCCGCATTTCAGTTTTCCGAAATGTCACTGCAGCTGAACGAAAAAATCGGCAATGCTCGCCTTCGAGGAACGTTGCTTCACCTGCACGGGGACCACATCAATTTCTGGCGGCATCACTTCGCGACGGGCCTGCCGATTCTTGAGCGAGCCTTTGAAGCTTGCCTTGAAGTGGGCGACTTCGTTTACGGCGGTTTCCTCGCATTCGAGACTATTTGGCATTTAATAGAAAAGGGAGATTCGCTCGGCGACGTGCTGGCACGATCAGTGAAATATGCAGCATTCGCCCGGCAGAGTCATAACGATGCGGTCTTCGAGACGATACGGCTCGAACAGCAATTTATCGCCGGCCTGCAGGGCCAGTCAACGAACCCGCTCGGCATGGGCGATAGTGCGTTCGATGAAGCGGCCAGCTTTGCCACGATCGTCAAGGCGACGTTCGGCTGCGGCGTAGCCTTCTATCACATCATGAAGCAAATACTCGCGTATTTGCGGGGCGATTATGCGGAAGCGCTGGACTGCGCCGCGCGAGTCGAGCCGATGCTTCCCGCTGCTACGATGAGCCTGCCGATCGAGGCGACCTATCACTTCTATCATGCGCTTACCCTAACGGCAGTCTATCCAACGGCATCGCCGGCTCAACAGCGCGCATACCGGCAGATACTTGAGGTAAAACTCAAGAAGTTCGAGCTTTGGAGCGGCAGTTGCCCCGAAAATTTTCGCAACCGGGAAGCGCTCGTTCTGGCGGAGGTCGCGCGCATCGAGGGCCGTAACGCCGACGCAGTGTCTCTCTATGAGGAGGCCATACGATCTAGTCGCGAGAACGGTTTCATCCAGAATCAGGCGCTCGCCAATGAGCTTGCCGCGCGCTCCTATGCGCAGCGCGGTTTCGCGACGATCGCGAACAACTATCTTCGCGAAGCCCGGTCTTGCTACGCGCGCTGGGGCGCTCACGGCAAAGTCCGTCAACTGGATGAGACCCACACGCAACTGTCTCAGGAAACGTCGCCTCGCTCTGAAAGCACCATCACGACTTCAATCGAACACCTGGAACTTGGTACGGTCACCAGAATGTCGCAAGCCGTATTCAGTGAAACCGGCCTGGACAAATTGATTCACACACTGATGGTTCTTGCGCTGGAGCACGCGGGCGCGGACCGGGGCGCACTGATCCTGCCTCGGGCCGACGAGCTATGGATCGAGGCCGAAGCGACAACAAAGCGTGAATCGGTTGAGATTCGAATGCCCCACACGCAGATAGTGCCCGCGGAACTCCCCGAGTCCATCCTGCGATACGTCATTCGAACCGAAGACAATCTTCTCCTGGACGACGCCAGGCATTCCAGTCCGTTCTCGGGCGATGAGTACCTCCGGCGTGAAGCGTGCCGATCGGTGCTCTGCCTGCCCTTGATCAAACAGGCAAAGCTGATTGGTGTCCTGTACCTCGAAAACACGCTGACACCGCACGTCTTCACGCCGGCACGAATCGCCGTACTCAGACTTTTGGCGTCACAAGCTGCAATTTCATTGGAGAACGCGCGGCTGTACGCGGAACTCCAGCGCAGCGAGCATCGCTACCGTCATCTTTTCAGCGAAGTACCCGTTGGGCTATGGCAAACTGGGGCGCAAGCGTTGATCGCCTTGCTGTCCGAGTTGCGCTTACACGGAGTGGAAAATCTGGCGGCCTACATCGATGACCATCCCGAATGGCTTGCGCGCGCGAGTGAGAGTCTTGTACTCGAAGATGTCAATCATCACGCAGTGCAAATGTTCGGTGCGCGCGACCGACACGAGTTGCTCGGTCCGCTGACATGGATCTGGCGAGAGAGCCCCGCCACATTCCGACGTGCACTGATCAGCCGGTATAACGGCGAAATTTTTTTCCAGGAAGTGACCAAACTGCCGACCCTGGACGGGCGGACAATCGATGTACTGCTTACCATTGCACGTCCCAGGCGAAACGAGGATCTGGGCATCGCAGTGATCAGTCTGGTCGATATGACTGAGCGTATTCGCGCACATGAAATGCTGCAGCGGGTGCAGGCGGACTTTGCTCACGCCGCCCGCATTTCGATGCTCGGCGAACTGACTGCGTCGATCGCTCACGAATTGAAGCAGCCGCTGGCCTCTATCTCCCTCAATGGCGAAGCGGCGCTACGCTGGCTGGATCGGCCGGTACCCGACATGCTGGAGGCCCGCGCAGCCACCACACGTAGCATCGCAGCAACCCGGCGCGCTGCGGACATTATTGGTCGAATTCGCGCGATGGCGGTTCGGCGCGGGCCCGAGCGCACGCTGGTGTCGCTCGATGAAATTATCGACGGGGCGCTGATATTTTTGCGCCACGAAATACAGTCGCAGCACGTCACGGTGACGCGCGAGGTTGCTGCCGGAACGCCGCAACTGCTCGCTGACCGCGTCCAGTTGCAGCAAGTGATCGTGAACCTCGCGGTCAATGCCATACAGGCAATGGAGCATTCGCAAAGCGAACGGCGTGAGATCACCATCCGGG
This sequence comes from Paraburkholderia hiiakae, assembly GCF_904848665.1. Classification (GTDB taxonomy): domain Bacteria; phylum Pseudomonadota; class Gammaproteobacteria; order Burkholderiales; family Burkholderiaceae; genus Paraburkholderia; species Paraburkholderia hiiakae. The sequence goes on along the minus strand of NZ_CAJHCQ010000006.1, from coordinate 236,475 downwards.
TCTTTACGCAAGATGTCGGCACCGTGTCTTGCGCAGTCGAGGACAGTGGTCCGGGCATCGCTCCCGGATATCTGGGCAGCCTGTTCGAAAGCTTCTTTACGACCAAGAACACCGGGATGGGTATGGGCTTGCCCATATGCCGATCCATCATCGAGGCACATGGCGGCCACATATCGGCAAGCAATGCGTCCGCTCATGGGGGTGCCAGTTTCTCCTTTATACTCCCCGTGGCCTCAGCCATTGCCTGAGCGTGCCGCTTCCGAACCGGCCCTTTCTCGCCGGATATCGGACTTCAAAAATACGCGGTAACTCAATCGAACGACATAATCGATGCAATTCAATCTTCACAAACCTATTGGCGTCTTCGACGCGGGAATTGGCAGTTACGCGATCGTTGAGGTTATCCGGCGCTGTTTTCCGCAGCAGGATATCTTGTACTTGGCAGACCGCGCCAGCTTTCCTTACGGCGCCAAATCGCACAGCGAACTCGCGGATTGCGTCAGTGCCGCGATCGAGACATTGGCCCGGTTTGGCGCAGCCGCTGTGGTACTCGCCTCGAATGCACCGTCGGTGATGGTACTCGATGAAGTTGAGAAGACACAGTCCGTCCCGGTCCTAGGCATCTATCCGCCCGTTGCGCAGGCGCTCGGCGTGTCTCGCTCAGGCGTCGTTGCGGTACTGGGGGTGCAATCGCTTGTTCAAAGCCACGAGATTCAAGCCTATATTGCACGAGAAAGCGGCGGCCGACGTGTCGAGGTGGTCAACGGCTCGCCACTCGTCCAACGTGTCGAGGATGGCACTTTTCTGTCCGACCCGTCGGGCACGCAGCGCGAGGTGAATGATTTCATCGATCGCCTCCGCAGTGAACTGCCCGGGCTGGACACCTGCACGCTCTCATCGACTCACTTGCCCTGGCTGTTGCCTTTCTTTGAGCGCGCCGCGCCGGACATGGTCTTTCTTGATCCTGCCAATGCGCTGGTGCCTCGTCTGAGCCCGCATACCACGTCTGGGAGCGGCACCACGGTTTGCATCGCCACGCAGTCGGAACAATTTCCTCTTGCTGGGCTTCGGGATATGTTCGAACTGCTCGGCGTGGAAATCGTTCCGCATCTCGTAGAGCAGTAAAGACAAGCGCTCCGCATCCCACGCATTATTCGTCTTTATCGAAAGCGGCATTCGATGCAGGACGCTATTCCCGCTCCCGCGCGCCCAGTATTCTGCGTTCATGTCTTCACCAGCGAGAACGCGATCATGGACGAAAATTTTGACGTGGTGGTAGCAGGTTGTGGGGTGGCGGGGCTTTCGGCGGCCGTGAGCGCGGCGCAGCGCGGCTTGAACGTTTGCGTGCTCGAGCGCGCGACACGCATGCATCGTGGTGGCCAGAGCCGTTATACGGAGGCCTATCTCCGCATGAAATCGCTCGACGAAGTTTCCGACGACTTCGAAGATCACCTCGGGGAAAACGCGAGCCGCTACGCGGACCCTGACCTGATGGCCGAAATGGCGCTCGACCGTTCATCATGGTCGCAAACCACTGCGTCGCTGGCACTCGCGGACGCTGACGTACTCTCCACGTTCGCGGCTCTCGTGCCGCGATCCGTGCAGTGGCTTCGCGACATGGGCGTGCGCTTCGACTTCCTGCCCACGCAGTTCCTCACGCGTTCTCAACCGCGCTTGTTGCCGGTAGGCGGCGGCGAGGCAATGATCGAGACGCTGGCCGCGCAGGCAGAAGCCCTCGGCGTCACCTTCCATTACGAGTGCACGGCGCGCGACCTCATCATCGATACTCATGGATCAGTCGTTGGGCTCACGGCGTGGAAGCGTGGCGCTGGACGTCGTCGCTACGCCGGCGCCGTCGTACTCGCGAGTGGCGGCTTCGAGGGCAATCCCGAGATGCTTGCGCAGTATCTCGGCCCACGCTCGGTCTACTTGCGTCCGGTATGCAAGGGAGGCTACTTCAACAAAGGCGAAGGCATCGCGATGGCACTGCGCGCCGGCGCCGCGCCGAGCGGCGAGTTCGGCAGCTACCACGCTGAGCCGGTCGATCCGCGCTCGGGGGTTTCGGAACCGTCCATTTTCGTGTTTCCGTACGGCATTCTCGTCAACCGACGTGGCCAGCGGTTCACCGACGAGGCCCCCGGCACGGTCGATGCCTGGTATGAACGTGTCACACGCCGTATTTACGAGCAGGATGAGGGGATCGCCTATGTGATCCTCGATCAGCGCGTAAAGGACATTCCGAACTATCGCCTGGCAATCCGAACCGATCAGCCCGCCATTGAAGCACCGACGCTCGAGGCGCTGGCAATGCAGCTCGGTATACCGGGCGCTGCGCTTGCGGCTACGGTAACCGCCTATAACGCCGCTTGCCTCGAAGGCCACTACGATCCGCTCGTCGCCGACGGTCTCGCCACGCATGGCGTCGAACCCCGCAAATCGAACTGGGCGTTGCCGCTCGACCGTGCCCCGTTCTTCGCTTATCCGATTATCTCCGCGAACGTATTTACGTTCGGCGGCCTGAAAGTGGACGCTGCCGCCCGCGTATTGAATACGGACGGCGCGCCGATCTCGGGCCTCTATGCCGCGGGAGAGACGATTGGCATGTACTACGGCAACTACACGGGCGCGACCTCGGTGCTCAAGGGCCTGGTTTTTGGCAAGCTGGCCGGCGAAACGATCGCCTCGCGTTGACGGCGATTCGCCCTGTATCGATGAGCTAACGAGGTAGCATGGACAGACTTTGGGCCATGGAAGTGTTCGTGCGCGTGAGCGAACGCGGCAGTTTCTCGCGCGCCGCCGAATCGCTGGACCTTGCAAACGCAACCGTGACGTCCTGCGTGCGCAATCTCGAGAAGCATCTGGGCGTCACGCTTTTGCAGCGCAACACCCGGCATTTGCGTCTCACCAACGCCGGCGAGCGCTTCTACCTGCGCTGCAAGACGCTGCTGGAGGGCGTACTTGCCGCAGAGGAAGAAGCCGCGCAAGCGCACGCGCAAGTGCGCGGCTCGCTCACCGTGGAGGCGCCCATTGCCATCGGGCACGCGCTGCTGCTGCCGGCGCTGCCCTCATTTCTTGCGCGCTACCCTGCGCTCTCCGTCAACGTCAACCTGACTAATCAGCCGCATGCGCTGATCGCCCGAGGTATTGATCTGGCCATTCGCATCGACGCCGTCGAGGATACGGAACTGGTAGCACGACCACTTTATTCCGCGAGCTATGTTGTCTGCGGACGCCCCCATGTCGTCGATTCCGTTCGCGAGGCGTCTCCGGCCGATCTCGATCCCGCGCAATGCCTGGGACTGCTTCCTGAAGGCCGACCGACGCCCCAACCATGGCTGTTCTCACGCGAAGGTGACGAGATCATCGTATCGCCGGAAGGCAGATTGTCGCTCAACAGCTCCGATGCACTCGTGAACGCGGCGTGCGCGGGACTGGGTCTCGTCTGCGTGCTCGATGTTTTCGTGCGCCGGGAACTCTCGGACGACACCCTCGTCCGTGCGTTCGACGCCTGGAACCACGGCGGGCGCGTGTTTCATCTCGTGTCAGCAAAATCGAGCTTCGTCTCGCCGAAACTCAAGGTATTCAGCGACTTCATGCTGGAAGTGGTCGGACCGCAATGCCGTCCCGATCATCGCGAGCGCGTTGCGGTACAGCGCGGTCGCTGAGTGAAAGCGTAAAAAAGGCGCCTGACTGAAGGCGCCTTTTGGCATTGATGACGCGTGGCAGCCTGGTGTCAGGGTAGCGCGGCGGCGAGTTCCGGAACGGCTGTGAACAGGTCGCCCACGAGGCCGTAATCGGCCACGCTGAAAATCGGTGCTTCTTCGTCCTTGTTGATTGCGACGATCACCTTCGAGTCCTTCATGCCGGCCAGATGCTGGATCGCGCCCGAGATGCCGACAGCCACATACAGTTGCGGTGCGACAATCTTGCCGGTCTGGCCGACCTGGTAGTCGTTCGGCACGTAGCCAGCATCGACTGCTGCACGCGAGGCGCCGAGCGCTGCATTGAACTTGTCGGCTAGCGGCTCCAGAACCTTCGTGTAGTTCTCGCCGCTGCCCAGACCCCGACCACCCGAGACGATGATCTTCGCGCTCGTGAGTTCCGGGCGGTCGAGCTTCGTGACTTCACGGCTCACGAACTGCGTGAGGCCGCTATCGGCTGCTGCTTCAATCTTCTCCACTAGCGCACTGCCGCCTTCTGCTGCAACGGCATCGAATGCCGTCGTGCGGACCGTGATGACCTTGACGGGATCTTGAGACTGAACCGTCGCGATGACGTTGCCCGCATAGATCGGACGCTCGAACGTGTCCGGCGCATCCACAGCGGTGATGTCGCTGATCTGCGCAACATCGAGCTTCGCGGCGATGCGCGGCGTAACGTTCTTCCCCGCTGCCGTGGCCGGAGCGAGGATGTGCGAGTAGTTCTTCGCGATCGCAATTACCGTCGCTTCGACGTTCTCTGCAAGACCCTGCTCGAGTTGCGGCGCGTCGGCGAGCAGCACCTTTGCAACGCCGGCGATCTTCGCGGCTGCATCCGCTGCGGCCTGGGCGTTGTGGCCCGCGACCAGCACGTGCACGTCGCCGCCAATCTTTTGTGCTGCTGCGACGGTGTTCAGCGTCGCAGCCTTGATCGAGTGATTGTCGTGTTCAGCAATAACCAGATTCGTCATTTTCGTCTCGCTCCTTACAGCACCTTGGCTTCGGTCTTCAGCTTCTCGGCCAGCGTCTTCACGTCCGGCACCTTCACGCCGGCCGTTCGCTTCGGCGGCTCGAAAACCTTCAGCGTCTTCAGACGCGGCGCGACGTCAACGCCGAGGTCTTCCGGCTTGAGCGTCTCCAGCGGCTTCTTCTTCGCCTTCATGATGTTCGGCAGCGTGACGTAGCGCGGCTCGTTCAGGCGCAAGTCCGTCGTGACCACTGCGGGCAGCGGCAGCAACAGTGTTTGGCCGCCACCATCCACTTCGCGCGACACGGTAGCCTTGCCGTCCGCCACCACAACCTTTGAAGCAAACGTGGCCTGCGGCAATCCAGCCAGCGCGGCGAGCATCTGGCCGGTCTGGTTCGAGTCGTCGTCGATGGCCTGTTTGCCGAGAATGACCAAAGAAGGTTGCTCTTTATCGACGAGTGCCTTCAAAAGCTTCGCGACAGCCAAAGGCTGCAAGTCAACCGCGGACTCCACGAGCACCGCGCGATCCGCGCCGATCGCAAGCGCCGTGCGCAACGTTTCCTGTGCCTGCGAAACGCCACACGAAACTGCGATCACCTCAGTCGCCACGCCCGCCTCCTTTAACCGCACCGCTTCCTCCACAGCGATTTCATCGAACGGATTCATCGAAAACTTCACGTTAGCGACATCGACGCCCGTTCCATCGGATTTCACACCTACCTTTACGTTGGCGTCCACCACGCGCTTCACTGCAACCAGAATCTTCAATCCGCGTCTCCCTTTATTACACAGGCCATGTCAGCTCGACGGCAAACTATCGAGCCCGTAAAAAGCCAGCACTTCCCGCAGGCGCGCCTTTTCCGGCCGGCCCGAAAAATAGCCACGCCGACAGGCTCCAGATCCGCCTGCGCGACGCAGATCGACGAGCGCTTCCGCGTCCTTGACCCAGGCCGCGAGCGAATCGACGATCGGCACGCCATCGACTTCGCGCACGCCGTTGCGTGCGAGCAGCACGTTCAACGGCGCTTCGCCCGCAATGATGACTTCGGCCCCATGCTGGATGAGTCGGCGCGCGCTTGCCCGGAAGATTTCGATCAGCCGTGTCGGGTCGTCGAACGCTTCGAGCACATCGGCAAACCGGAAGCCGACGTAGCGTGCACCCGCAAACCGCTCTGCAAGCCCGTGCCGCCGCGCGTTCTCCGCCACCAGCTCAGCAAGCTCGCTGATGAATACCAGCACGCCAAAGCGGCGCCCGAGCTGGCAAGCGCGCAGCATCGCCGATTCGCCGTAGCCGACCACCGGGATGTCGAGCGCCGCGCGCGTCTCGCGCAACGCGGGCTCAGGCAGTGTGCTGATGGCGTACGCGTCGAAACCTTCGCTCTCTGCACGCACGCCCGCCGCCAGGAACTGCAATCCATGCAGATATTGCAGCGTTGCGTACTTGATATCGTCGCCGGGATAGTGGCTGCGATACGTGCCGGGTGCCATACCGTGCAAGACGATCTCGGTGTCGGGCCGCGCGATCACGCGAAAGTGTGCGTTGAGCGCGTCGTTGTAGGCGCCAAGGTCGGAAAGCACGGTGAAACTCTGATGCCAGATGCGAATACCCATGATGTCGTTTCCATACAGCGTAAATAATGAGCGCGCGGGTCTAGCCGAACGCAATGCTCTCCGAGGTTTCGACGCGACAAAAGCGCCGGATGCTTTCGATCGAGTTCTGATGCTCCTGCGCCGAATACGCGGCGCAGCAATCCTCGAGTACGACGATCTCGTAGTCACGGTCATGCGCATCGCGCACCGTCGCCTGTACGACGGCCTGTGTCGAAACCCCCGAACAGACGATCCGCGTGACGCCCTGCGCGCGTAACTGCGCTTCGAGCGTCGTCGAATAGAACGGACTCACGCGATGCTTGACGATCTGCAGATCGGCATCGCGCACGGGTAGCCCGGAATGAATGTCCGTGCCCCACGTCCCTAGCTGAAAGAGGCCCGCCTTGGGCGCCCCCGAAAACACGGGAGAGTTCGGCGGACACTCCTGATAGTGCGCGCTGAATCCCACGCGCACGAAACCAACGAGCGCGCTCGCCGCACGCGCTCGCTCGAGCGCGTGTGCCGTGCGGGTGATGATGTCGCGCTGGCGAACCTGCTCGCCGAGCGGGCTTGCCCCATTTGCGCCGTCCGCATGGACGAGATCGTTTTGCATATCGAGCACGAGATAGACCGTCTTGCTCACAGCGTGTTTCTCCTCGTTAATCACAGTACACTCCACCGTTAATGTCGAAAATCTCGCCCGTCACGAAACCATTGTCGGGCGCGCAAAGAAAGAGCACGGCACGCGCCACGTCGTCGGGCTGCCCCATCCGTCCTGCCGGAATCAAGGTGCGCAGCGCTTCAGGAAACGCTGTGGTCATCGCGGTGGCGATCGGGCCAGGCGCGACGGCGTTGACCGTCACGCCGTGCGCCGCAAGCTCTTTCGCAAGAAAGAGCGTGAGCATGTGGACACCCGCCTTCGATACGCCATACGCCACATTGGCCGCGCGCGTCTGCTCGCAGACATCGAGCCATGGCCGTGCGTTCCCCGCGTTCTTTCCCACCACGGAGCCGATGTTGACGATGCGGCCAAAGCCATTCGCCTTCATGGGTTCCATCGCGGCCTGGCAGGCGAGAAACACCGCTTTCAGATTGATGTCGAGAACCCGATCCCATTCGCGCTCGTCCAGCGTGGCGGCACTGCCGAACGACACCACGCCCGCGGCATTCACAAGGATGTCGAGCGTGCCATGGCGCTCGGCAATCGCCGCCACGAGCCGCCTGATTTCGCCGCTCGCGCTCACATCGAGAGCGACCTGCACCACGCCCTCGCGCGCTTCGCGCTGGCGATCCATCACCCGGTCGGCGCTTATCACGTGCGCGCCCGCCAGCGCGAGCCTTTCGACGACAGCCGCGCCGATCGACCCGCTGCCGCCCGTCACCAGCGCGACTTTGCCCTTCAACGCATGTTCCATCCGTGCCCCCTGAGCCTTGGCTAGTCGCTTTCGCCAGATACCGCTCGCGCGGCATGTGCACCCGCCGCACGACCGATCACCGAGCCTGCCGTAAGTCCAATACCGCCCGCATACTTCACGTAATAAAGCCCTCCCACCATCTCGCCTGCGGCGTAGAGCGCGGGCAGCGGTGCGTCGTTCTCGTCGAGCACCTGGCCGTGAACGTTGACCTTCACGCCGCCATACGTGAAGGTGATGCCGCAGGTCACGGCGTAGGCGACAAACGGCGCGGTATCGAGCGCGAGCGCCCAGTTCGATTTCGGCGGCTCGATGCCCTTCGTCGCGCGGGCATCCAGTACGGCAGGATTGAACGCGACGCTGTCGTCAATCGCGGCGTTGAACGTACGGACGGTCTCGAGAAACGCCGTCGTGTCGATACCGTCGAGTTTGGCGGCGAGCGCCTCGAGTGAATCGGCGGTGATGCGCGTGGTGTGCTTCACGCGATATTCGTCGGGCAAGAGATCGACTGTCTTCGCATCGAAAATCTGCCATGCGACACCGCCTGGTTGAGCAAGCGCGCGCGCGCCCATGCCCGAGTAGGTGTAGTTGCGAAAATCGCGGCCTTCGTCGACGAAACGCCGCCCTTCGGCGTTCACGACGATCCCGAGCGTGAAGTAATTTTTCTGCTGGTTGAGTAACGCGATATCGCCGAACGGCGGCGCATTGAGGTCGTAAAAGACAGCGTGACAACCGCTCCAGTTGCCATGGGCGACCGCTCCCGCGCGCAACGCCATGTCGATGCCGTCGCCGGTGTTGTAGCGCGAGCCTCGCACGCGTGCGAGGTCCCAGTTCGGGCCGAGGTATTGGGCGCGCCATGCAAGGTTGGCGTGAAAGCCGCCGGTGGCGAGCACGACGGCCGCCGCGCGCAGGCGTTGCTCGCCGTCCCTTGTGCGCACGTTGACGATCCAGCCATCTGCGTCGCGCGCAAGGTCTGTCGCGCGCGATTCGTACTGAACCTGCACCCCAGCGGCTTCGACACGCTCGAAGAGCGTCTGGACCAGTGCATAGCCGCCTCCCGACACCTCGACGGTCAGGCCGCCCCAGAACCTGTGCTTCCCGTCGATGCGAAAGGACTGACGTCCATAGATGGGCGCAAACCGCACGCCGTTTGCGCGCAGCCACTTCATCGTCGCCAGACTCTCGTCGACGACGTGCTCCAGCACGTTGCTGTCCGCCCGATAGCCGCTCATCGAAACCGCTTCATCGAAGAACTGCGTCGCGGGATAGGTACCGAAGTCCGTACTGTCCAGTTCGGCCGCCTGCAAGTCGGGCAGGATTTCGAGCAGATCGTTCACGCCTTCATAGGCCACGCGGAACGCGCCGCCGGTAAACGCCGAATTCCCGCCGCGCTGCGCATGGGGCGCCCTTTCCAGCAGCGTGACGCGCGCGCCGGCCTGACGCGCCGACAACGCCGCGCACAGCGCCGCATTGCCACCCCCTATCACCACCACGTCACATGCTTCCATGTTCACCTCCTCCAGTGTTGGTGAGGATGATTGCGCACGTTGGCGCTCGACGTACACGCATAGGCAGTGAAAGGCCTTTTAGAAAATCCTGGTGAGTTCGGGCGCGCTCTTTATTCGAAATTCTCGAATGCCGTATTCGATGTGTGCCCGTCGCGGGCATGTCGACTCGCACATACAGTGGCTGCGTGACATCGACATAGCGACATAGCAAATGGAGGGGACACCATGTACGACAAACAAAAGGCCAAGACCGCGGGCAAAGTGGCGATCGGCACGGCAACCGAGTGGTACGACTATTTCCTGTACGGAACGGCGTCTGCGCTGGTGTTCGAGAAGCTCTTCTTTCCGAACTTCTCGCAAATGGCCGGCTCGATGGCCGTGTTCGCCGTCTTCGGCGTCACGCTCATCGTGCGGCCGCTAGGTGCGGCGATATTCGGTCATTTCGGCGACCGGTTGGGGCGCAAGAGCATGCTCGCGGTATCCATCCTCGTGATGGGCATCGGCACATTCCTGATCGGCCTGCTGCCTACCTGGCGTTCGATTGGCGTCGCGGCGCCGATTACGCTCGTGTTTTTGCGCCTGCTGCAGGGCTTCGCGGTGGGGGGCGAATACGGCGGCGCGACAACGATGGCTGTGGAATATGCGCCCGAGAACCGGAGAGGGCTCTACGCCGCCATTCCGCAAATGGGCAACCCGCTAGGCATGCTGCTCGGCACGACATCGCTGTATCTGTTCGCGCAGTTGCCGCAAGCGCAGTTTCTCGCGTGGGGGTGGCGCCTGCCGTTCCTGCTGAGCGCTGTCATGGTCGCCATCGGCCTCTATATCCGGCTCAATATCGCAGAGACGCCTGCGTTCAAACGCGCCCACAGCGCGCAACACGTATCGCGCGCCCCTCTCGTGACGTTGTGGAGAAATTACCGCCGCACACTGCTGCTCGTCATTCTCGCGCCAGCGGCGCTGAACGTTGGCTTTTACATTTATTCGACGTGGTCGCTTTCGTATCTGACCCACGACGTCGGGGTTCCCATTCGCGTGCCGCTTGTCGCGGTCATGGCCGCAGCGGCGCTCAACGTGTTCGCCCAGCCATTGTTCGGGCTCCTATCGGACCGTTACGGCAGGAAACCGGTGTATGCAGCGGGAGCGTTGTGGCTCGGCGCCGTCGCGTATCCGTTCTTCTGGCTGCTGCAAACGGGCTCCCCGGCGCTCATCACACTCGCGATGATTCTTGCCATCACGATCGGTCACGGCGCGACCTATAGCGTACAGGCCAGCTTCTTTTCCGAGGCATTCGATACGACGGTACGTTACAGCGGCTTATCCGTCGCCTACCATCTTTCGGCAGCGCTCTTTTCGGGCCCGGCGACTTTTCTGGCCGCGGCGCTCGTCGCATGGACGCACAGCACGGTTGCCATCTCGGCGTCGATCGTCGTGTCGGCCCTCGTGTCGCTCATCGCGATCGCCGGGCTCAAGGAAACGAGGCACCAGCCGCTGCCCGATTCGCCTGAGCACGCCGAGCCGGCGGCCGTAGCGGGCACTGCGGAACCCGAGGCGCAGCGTTAGCCGTCAACGTGTTGCTGCAAATGGGCCGGATAACGCTCACCCACGATCTTGACGGCGGAAATCGCGGCATGGATGGTTGCGAGTTCGTCGTCGCTGAGCGAAATCGCCTGCGCACCGATGTTCTCGCCGAGCCGCGAGAGCTTGGTGGTGCCCGGAATCGGTACGATCCACGGCTGTTGCGCAAGCAGCCACGCGAGCGCAATCTGCGCTCGCGTCGCGCCTTTCGCGGCGGCAATCGTGCCGAGCAGTTCGACGAGCCCGGCATTGGCCTTGCGGTTCTCTTGCGAAAAGCGCGGAAGACCGTTGCGAAAATCGCCTGCGCCAAACTGCGTCTGGGCGTCGATCGCGCCGCCAAGGAAGCCACGGCCGAGCGGACTATATGGTACGAACCCAATACCCAGTTCTTCGAGCACCTGAAAAACCTTGGATTCGGGCTCACGCCACCACAGCGAATATTCGCTTTGCAACGCCGTCACGGGCTGTACCGCATGCGCGCGACGAATCGACTGCTCGCCGGCTTCCGAGAGGCCAAAGTGCTTGACCTTTCCTTCCGCGATCAGATCCCTTACGGTCCCGGCAACGTCCTCGATCGGCACATCGGGATCCACACGATGCTGATAAAACAGATCGATTCGATCGGTTGCGAGGCGCTTGAGCGATGCATGGGCCACCGCACGAATATTTTCCGGGCGGCTATCGAGCGCCCGGTTTGCTCCCCCGTCCTTGAAACCAAAGCCGAATTTGCTTGCGAGCACAACCTGATCGCGAAACGGCGCGACCGCTTCACCAACGAGACGCTCGTTGGTGAATGGACCGTAGATCTCCGCTGTGTCGAAAAACGTGATGCCCTTTTCGAACGCCTTGCGGATCAGTTGAATTCCCACCGCTTTATCCACGGGAGGATCGTAGATGGAACTCAGGCCCATGCAGCCCAGGCCAATTGCGGACACGTTCAGACCGCTTTTTCCCAGCTGGCGTGATTTCATACGATTTCCCTTTCGATGGAGTCGAGCCTACGAACACAATGAGCATTTCACTCGCGCCGAAGTATAGAAGCGCGGCGCCCCGTCGAAAAGCCGCACAATGCGAATGCGTCATGCAACGAATTCGGATAATGCCGGGCGCCGCCGATGCCGACCGGACTTCCGGGATACAGTGTCGATGCGAGCCTTTTAGGGCATCGCGGCGGCGAGGGTATGAGCAACCGGCCAGCGCGCGCGGGACACACGGTTGGTTGCAGGTAGGGTGTGGCATTGAAGCTGGATCCACTTTCCTTGAAATTGTTCGTGCGGGTCGTCGAGACAGGCACGATCGCGAGCGTGGCCACGCGCGAGCACATCGCGCCGGCGGCGGTGAGCCGACGTCTTAGCGAACTCGAGCACGCACTCGGCGCGCAACTGCTCGTGCGGACCAACAAAGGCATGACGCCAACCGCGGCTGGCGCCAATCTCGCCGTACTGGCGCGCGATCTGCTGGACAGTCTCGACGACATCGCCGTGCGCATGGCGGAATATTCAGACGGTCGTCGCGGACTCGTGCGTGTGCTCGTGAATATTTCCGCCGTATCGACATTCCTGCCGCCCATCATCCGATCCTTTACCGCGACACATCCCGGTGTGAATCTCCAGTTGCAGGAGCGTGAGAGCCTTGCCATCACCGAGGGTGTCGCGGCAAACGTGGCGGACATCGGCATCTTCACGAGTCTGCCGTACAGCGCTGATATCGAGGTCTATCCTTTCCGCACTGACCGGTTGAAGGTGCTGGTCCCGGACGATCATGCGCTGGCAGTCCACCCGTCCGTGACGTTCGCCGACACGCTGGATTACGAGCATGTCGTGCTGCGCAGCGGAACACATTTGCGATTGCAGATGCTAACGGCTGCGGGGCGACTGGGAAAATCACTGCGCTCGCGCGTCGAGGTGGCGTCCTATGACGCGCTCTGCCGGATGGTCGAATGCGGCGTCGGGATAGGGATCCTGCCTGCAGGCATTGCCGAAAACTATCGGCTCTCCGGTGCGCGCGCACTGGATCTGGATGAGCCTTGGGCGGACCGCGAACTGTCGATCTGCGTGCGCCGCCTCGATGCACTGTCACCCTCCGCACGTCTCTTCTTCGACCATCTGCGTGCGGACGTTTGAACGGTCCACATGCCTTCGCAATTTGCGGTGATGGGGTCGCAACCCTGTCGATGTGCGTGAGCCGTCCACCGCCGCCGCTCCTGCCTCCGTGCGCTTGAATCTGCCCGGGCCGCCATCGCATTTCGCGATGACGGGCTCGCAAATGGTCGATGTACATGCGCCAACGCGACTTCTACGCTACACGGACTGATTCCTTGTCCTTCGACGAGGAATCGCATCGACAACAGGCCCGGCCGCCGCGTGGAACACCCGCACATGGACTGGGCAGTCCCGGAGCGAGACAGTGACGATCAATGGTGCGGTAGAAGCAGTGCATAGCCCGGCGGAGGCCACAGCGGTGCCCACGTCGAGATTTCTCCGTTACTCGACGCTTGGCGGAGCGTGGGGTGCGTGGTTGTTCGACGCCGTCGACGCAGCGATTTTCAGCTTCGTCATCCTCTCTGTCTCACACACGTTCTCAGCATCGCTCTCAAGCGTGGTATCGACCGCAGCGTGGTTTTTGCTGGCGACGGGCATTGGCGGCTTCCTGCTCGGCAACCTCTCCGACCGGGTTGGACGAAAGACGACCCTGCTTATCTCGGTGCTGACCTACGCGACCGGCACGTTGCTGTGCGGCTTCGCCCGCGATGTGCCGGAACTCGGACTTTGCCGCTTCGTAGTAGGGATTGGCGTGGGCGGGCTGTGGTCGGCCGCCGTCGCGCTCGTCGGTGAAGTGTGGCCGGCGTCAGGTCGCGCACGTGCGATGGCGCTGATGCAGACGGGGTGGTCCGGTGGCAGTCTGCTGGCTGCCATTTTCGCGTGGACCCTGCTCGATCCGTCTGACCCGGGTTCGTGGAGGCGCCTCTTCATCGTCGCCGCGATTCCGGCGTATGCCGTCGCGCTCGTGATCTTCGCCTTCGTCAAGGAATCGCCGGTCTGGCTTGCGAATCGGCACTTCCTGCGCGCGAACGCCAACAGAAGTGGCCTGTTGCAGATCTTCCAGCCGGGACTGCTCAAGACGACGCTGCTTGCGCTTTCCGTTTCGATCCTTGGCATGTACGGCTACTGGATCATCATGACCTTTACGCCAGCCTACCTGCAAAGCGTACTGAACGTCCGCATAGACCAGGCGCCAGTATTCCTCGTATGGACTGGAGTCGGCGCGACGGCGGGCTATCTGCTGTTCGGCGTGCTCGCCGAACGGATCGGGCGACGCCGGGCCTTTGCGCTTTTCTTCGGCGGCATCGCCGTGGCCATTCCGCTTTTCGCCTGCGGCGCACGCGCCATCCCCTTGCACGACGGGAAACTCGCCTGGACCGCCGCCAACATCACGATGCTCGGAGGGCTGTCTGCCTTGCTCGGCTTCTTTACTGGGTACTTCAGCGGCTTTGGCGCCTGGTATGCCGAGCTTTTCCCGACCAGCCTGCGTTCGACTGCGGCGGGATTCTGTTTCAACTTCGGCCGCGTTGGCGCTATCGCAGGCATCAAGCTGGTTCCCGCGCTGGCGCCGGTGATCGGCTTTACGCAGACCTATTGTCTCGCCTCTCTAACCTATATCTGTGCCGCCATTCTCGTCTTCGCGCTCAAAGAGACGCGCGGCGCGGAACTGACGAGCGGCAACTGACCTGCCCCATTCTTTCATCCACTGGATTTCAACATGACGAATTACCGTATCGGCCAGATCGTGCCGAGTTCCAATACGACGATGGAAACGGAAATTCCTGCGATGCTCAACGCACGACAGGCACTGTTTCCCGACGACCGTTTCACTTTCCATTCGGCTCGGATGCGGATGATGCACGTGACGCCTGAGGAATTGAAGAAAATGGACGTACAGAGCGACCGCTGCGCGCAGGAACTCAGCGACGCTCGTTGCGACGTGCTGGCTTATGCCTGTCTCGTGGCGATCATGTGCCAGGGACCCGGATATCACAGGCTGTCGGAGAAGCGCCTCGGCCAGGTGACCGAGGACAACCACGCACGCACGCCGATCGTCAGTTCCGCCGGCGCCCTGTGCGAAGGCATCAAGGCCATGGGATTCCGCAAGGTCGCGATCCTCACGCCGTACATGAAGCCGCTCACCCAGCAGGTCGCGAACTACATCGAGAGCGAAGACATCGAAGTCACGGATTCGCTCAGCCTCGAAGTGTCCGATAATCTTGAAGTCGGCCGTCTCGATCCCATGAATCTGCTCGAACACGTCAAGCGCCTCGACGTGAGTGCAGCGGATGCCGTGGTCCTGTCGGCCTGTGTGCAGATGCCGTCCCTGCCCGCGATCCAGCCGGTCGAGGACATGCTGGGCAAGCCGGTCCTCTCCGCATCGGTCGCGACGGTCTATCGGATTCTCAAGACGCTCGGCCTTCGGGCTCAGGCGCCAAATGCAGGGCACTTGCTGTCCGGCCAGTTTTAATTTTGACAAAGCCGCCGCAGGGTTGCTTTCGATTGAAGCGGTCCTGCGGGCAGGCCTTCCCCGGCACTTCTGGAGGAACACATGTCCAGCCCGTCCCCTATCCGAATTGGCATTCTCGACGACTACCAGAACGTCGCGCTCGACGTGGCCGACTGGTCTCCACTGAAGGGCCGTGCGGAGATCACCGTTTTCAACGACCATGTGGCGGAAACCGCGCAGATCATTGCACGCCTGAAGCCCTTTGACGTGCTCTGCGTCATGCGCGAACGAACGCCACTGACGCGCGCGATCATCGAGCAACTTCCCAATCTCAAGCTGATTGCCTCGACGGGCCCGGCCAACGCATCGATCGACACCGACGCGGCCGCCGAGCGCGGCATAAAGATCGCCCACACCGGATACTCCTCAACACCGACCATCGAAATGGCCTGGGCTTTGATCCTGGCAATGGCCCGCAACATTCCGGTGGAGAACCAGTCGTTGCGCGAAGGCGGCTGGCAGCGCGCGCTTGGCACGCAACTGGCTGGCAAGACGCTCGGCCTTCTGGGGCTTGGCCACATCGGGTCGGCGGTTGGCGTGATCGGCCGTGCGTTCAGGATGAATGTCATCGCATGGAGCCAGAACCTGACGGTCGAGCGCGCGGAGTCCAAAGGTGTCCAGCGGGTGGACAAGGACACGCTGTTTGCAACGTCCGACATACTTTCGATCCACGTTCGGCTGAGCGACCGGACGCTAGGGCTGGTCGGCGCGGCAGAGCTTGCAAAGATGAAGTCGACGAGCCGCATCGTCAATACGTCGCGCGGGCCGATTATCGATACCGCAGCACTGATTGGCGCGCTGAAAAGCGGGCAGATCGCGGGAGCGGCAATCGACGTCTACGATACTGAGCCGCTCGATCCGACCCACCCGTTGCGCACATTGGACAACGTGCTTGCCACCCCTCATATCGGTTATGTGACGCGTGAGATGTACGAGACGTTCTATGGCGATTCGGTACGAAACATCACCGGTTGGCTCGACCAGAATCCGTAGCCAGCTCCACTGGGCGCAAAAGGCGCCTGCGATCGCAGGCGCCTAACGTCTGCATCGCCGTGGCAGTCCAGAGCATTCCGCCAGCTGAAGTAAGTAATGTACCTTTCAACGAGACTACGGACTTAACTGGTGACTGCTCATTCAAACTAGTTCCAGGATCAGGCACAAAAGAGGAAGAATCGGCACTTATCTTCTGCCCAAGTTAAAGATTAATGGTTCCCCGACCAGGAACTATAAAACTTTAAATCTGGAGTTAGCTGCTTCCCCATGTTACGTGAGGCCAGCAGCTTACCGCTCGAGTCCCAATTGTTCGCACCTCGCTATCACCCAACGCCTGACAAATTCACGACTTTCCGGGTTCAGTTCCTTCACTATCATCGAGATCTCGAGTCCGTCGTCTGAAGCACGATTAGTTGTGACACGGACCAAATCATCAAGTGCAATATAAAAGCATCTGCCAGCTAAATGAGTGGCAATGTCAAAGCACACGCGTCTGCCGGCAGACCGCGAGCAACGCCCGCGACTGCTGACCGCGCCAACCGCCTGGCGATACAGATTGCGACCCGCCAGATCGCCGGCTTGCATAAAAGCGAGAACCGCGCCCGTGCTGCCGCGAACGCTACCTGGGCGTCTCGCTCGAAGCAGTAAAGCGTCCAATCAAAATCCCGACGTACGCAAAACCCGAGCTTCAGTGGGACACGCGCATCTCCGCGCTCGCGAGCCGTTTCGACTCAAGTGCTTTTTTCGATTACGGCAACGAAAATCCTAAGAGACTCGATATCTGGTTTCATCGATTTTTTTCCTGAAACGTCGCGGTGTGACGCATTTCGCCTCAATCCAGTATGTTCATGTCCATCGCGGTTGACGATGTCTGCCTTGAAGAGCACGAACTCTTCGCTGACCTTGGCAAATGCCATGATGAACACGCGCAGCCAATGTGCAGGTGGATTGCGCGATCCTTTGAAGCTGGTCGACGATGTCCGCCGCCTGAATACGGATGGTGCGGAATGCCGTCGCTGCCAGCGATTCAACGCATTGAAGACACGCTTGGAATTCGAACGGTCTCAACGGCGGTTTGCACCGCCCGTGGGGTGCTTGTTCGCCTCAAGCTTGAACCTGTCGTCCCTCAAGCGGGTGCGCTGCTTTCGGGCGCGTGATTGGCGCCGATTTATCACCGTTTCGGCACTCGAGTCCGCAGTTGTGACGTTCATTCTTGAAGGCGAGCGTTTCCGGGAAGATGATTATCTTTCCACGAATGCAGGGCACTTGCTGTCCGGCCAGTTTTAATGTCTGACGAAACCGCCGCGGGGTTGCGTTCGATTGAAGCGGTCCTGCCGGCAGGCCTCCCCCGTTTTTCTGGAGGAACCCATGTCTAGCCCGTCCCCTATCCGAATTGGCATTCTCGACGACTACCAGAACGTCGCGCTCGACGCGGCCGACTGGTCCCCACTGAAGGGCCGTGCGCAGATCACCGTTTTCAACGACCACGTGGCGGAAGACGCGCAGATCATTGAACGCCTGAAGCCATTTGATGTGTTATGTGTGATGCGCGAAAGAACGCCACTGACGCGCGCGATCATCGAGCAACTTCCCAATCTCAAGCTGATTGCCTCGACGGGCCCGGTCAATGCGTCAATCGACACCGACGCGGCCGCTGAGCGCGGCATCAAGGTCGCGCACACCGGATACTCGTCCACACCGACCATCGAAATGGCCTGGGCTTTGATCCTGGCGATGGCCCGCAATATTCCGGGGGAAAACCGGTCGTTGCGCGAAGGGGGTTGGCAGCGCACCCTTGGAACGCAACTGGCTGGCAAGACGCTCGGCATTCTGGGGCTTGGCCACATCGGGTCGGCGGTCGGCGTGATTGGCCGTGCATTCAGGATGAACGTGATTGCATGGAGCCAGAACCTGACCGTTGAGCGCGCCGAGTCGAAAGGCGTACAGCGGGTGGACAAGGACACGCTGTTTGCAACGTCCGACATACTTTCGATCCACCTTCGGCTGAGCGATCGGACGCGAGATCTGGTCGGCGCGGCAGAGCTTGCGAAAATGAAGTCGACGAGCCGTATCGTCAATACGTCGCGCGGACCGATTGTCGATACCACGGCACTGATTGCCGCGCTCAAGAGCGGGCAGATCGCGGGCGCGGCAGTCGACGTCTACGATACCGAGCCGCTCGATCCGAACCACCCGTTGCGCACACTGGACAACGTGCTTGCCACCCCGCATATCGGTTATGTGACGCGTGAGTTGTACGAGACGTTCTATGGCGATTCGGTACGCAACATCGTAGATTGGCTCGACCAGAACCCATAGCCAGCTCCACTGGGCTCAAATCCACTGATCGTTATGCACTGTGCGCTCGCTAGGCCCGCCATTGCCCGTTGGCCAAGCTTTTCCCACTAGCGCTTGCGCGTTGCATTGCCCTTGCTTCGGCGCGAATCGAAAGCTATATGTTTCACTCTCGACGCCGAGTCCTTCCGGTTGGCGCGCGCCCGTCGTGGCACATTCGACAAAGGCTGGCGTGCGCGAGCACTCCGGCCGATCACACGTCCGAAGGCGCCGCCGTCGAGCCTCGAACAATGAGCCTGGGTGCCGAAGTGCGAATTACCGCCGTCTGAGAGGCTCGTCCATTCATGAGATCGACAAGCAGTCCAATCCCTTTTTCCGCCAACTCAGTGGTCGGGATAGCCACGGTCGTCAAACCGGGCCGCGATTGTCTCGCCGGTACGATGTCCGTGATACTGACGACCGAGAGGTCTCCTGGAACTGAGTACCCTAGATCTGATGCCGCATTCAACACGCCGAGAGCGGGAAGGTCGTTAGATACGAATATCGCCGTCAAATCCGGGCGGGAGGTTAGCAAGTCCGTCGCTGCCTGATAACCGTCATCAAACGAGTCCTCCGTGAATCGCTCGTCGGCCGCGAGCCGACGAATTCTGGCTTCCCGGATGACCTCCTGGTAGCCGGCAAAGCGGGCTCGATGGATGCCGTTCTTCGGGCTACCAATGATCGCCCCGATGCGCCGATGTCCCAAGTCGATCAGGTGTTCCACGGCAAGTCTCGCGGCGCCTTTGGAATCGAAGGTTACGCACGGAATTCCTGGCGGCTCATCAGGAAGCTCCCACACCGATATGACAACGGGGACGCCTCGCTTCTGTAGCGCTTTCAGTTCCTCGACTGGCAACTCTCCGTAGTTCGCGACCAGAACCCCGTCCGATAGCGAACCCGCGACCTGTTGCAGAAAGCTCGTGCCGCGATCTGGCTCGTGATCGGTGTTGCACACAAGCAGATGGCGTTCATGCTTGAGCGCCGCCAGGTTCGCTGCAAGCGTGAACTCCGGATAGAAGGGGTTCGTGATGCAGCTAAGCATCAACGCGAGCGTTGGAGCCTTTCGCTCGACGAGCGCCCGTGCTGTCAAATTCGGGCGATAGCCTTGTCTCTCGACGGCCTCGAGCACGCGCAGTCGCGTTTCCTCTCCTACTCGTCCCCGACCACGCAGCACATTCGAGACTGTCATGACCGAGACGCCGGCGTCTTCTGCCACGTCTCTGATCGTGACTGTCGGAGTGAATTGCTTACTGCTCATGGTGGGCCTTTCGAATCGGGAGGAAAAGGATGCGTGTCGCAACATTCAATCGATGCAGCGGGCAGTTGTCAACTCGCCCCCCGGTGGAAGACCTATTGCGCGCGCCAAAAAACCGGCGTAGAGTCCGTTCAAACGATCAATGCGGTTACCTCCAGACAGGCCTCACGGCCTTTTTTTGCAATCGGATGATGTAACGTTAAACCAAGCTGGACGGAGACATGGCGGCCATCACACTGAAAGGCGTGACGAAGGCGTATGGAGATCACGCGCCCGTACTACATGGAATCGACCTGGACATTGGGGAGAACGAGTTCTGTGTCTTCCTTGGCCCATCGGGATGCGGCAAGTCAACGCTGCTACGCATCATTGCGGGCCTTGAAGACGCCACCTCGGGCGATGTCGAGATTGGTGGTCGCCTCGTGAATGCCATACCCCCGGCCAAACGCGGGGTGGCGATGGTCTTCCAAAGCTACGCCCTGTTTCCCCATATGACGGTTGAGGAAAATATGGGGTTTGGATTAAAACTATCGGGCCTACCCGCCGACCAGGTGGCGGCCAAAGTTCGAACAGCGGCGAAGACGCTGCAACTCGACGCGCTGCTGAAGCGCAAGCCCGCAGCGCTGTCTGGAGGGCAACGCCAGCGCGTTGCCATCGGTCGGGCCATTGTGCGCGAGCCCGGCGTGTTCTTGTTCGATGAACCACTTTCGAACCTCGATGCCATGCTGCGTAGCCAGACGAGAGTCGAGATTGCAAAGCTTCATCGCAAATTCGCACAGTCCAGCACCGTTTATGTGACTCACGATCAGGTCGAGGCGATGACGCTTGGCGACAAGATCGTCTTGTTGCGCACAGGCGCCGATGCCGAACAGTTCGGGAGCATTGCGCAAGTCGGCTCGCCGCTCGACCTGTACCACCGCCCGAACAGCCGGTTCGTTGCCGAGTTCATTGGCAGCCCCAAGATGAATTTCCTCGGCGCAACGATCAAATCGTTGGGCCGCGACGGCGTCATCGTAAGGCTAGAGAAGACCAACGAGGACGTTCTGGTCAGAGTCGATGGATCGTCGCTGCAAACTGGACAGGCTGTTCAACTGGGAATACGCCCCGAGCACTTCGACGATGTCATCAGAGGCAACTTGATTGCACACAATGACGAAGACGCAGTACAGACGCTCCAACGCGAGGTCACCCTTGTCGAGCGACTCGGCGAACATAGCTATCTTCACCTCGACGATCTCGCCGGAGCGACAATCGTCGTAAAGCAGCCGGGCGACGTGGCATATCAACCCGGCACGCAAGTCACGATCCGGTTCAATTCCAACGCTTGTCATCTATTCACCGCCGACGGCAGCGCGCTACCGAAGCTTCACTAGAACAATCTACGGAGACATCTATGAAACGAACCATTGCGCTCTCAATTCTGAGTGCCGCTCTTTCAGTTGCGACGGTCGCTAGCGCCGGCACGCTCCAGTTGAACATTGCGTTCAAGGGAGCGGAGACACGCGCCGTCTGGGAAACCTTGATCAAAGAGTTTGAACAGGCCAACCCGGGCGTGACCACCAAAGTCGCCTTCGTCGAAGAAGAGACATACAAGGTCCAATTACCCGCCTGGCTTACGTCGGTCGCACCGGATGGAATCAACTGGCACGAGGGCGAGCGCATGGCGTACTACGCAAAGCGCGGCCTGCTCGAAGACCTTTCGGCGGACTGGAAGAAGAACGACTGGAACGCGCAGTTCGCCTCCTTGAAGACGGCTTCGTCCTATGACGGCAAGCAATACGCAATGCCGACGCAGTACTTTGCCTGGGGCCTCTACTATCGGAAGGACCTGTTCGAGAAAGCCGGCGTCAAAGGCGAGCCAAAAAACTGGCAAGAGTTTCTCGACGATTGCAAAAAGTTGAAAGCGGCCGGTATTGCACCGATTGCTGTCGGCGGTCGCGATTCGTGGACGCTTGCAGCGTGGTTCGACTATCTCGATCTGCGCATGAACGGCTACGACTTCCACATGAAACTGATGAACGGCGAGATTCCATACACGGACACGCGTGTGAAGAACGTGTATCTCGCGTGGAAGACACTCATCGACAACAAGTATTTCATCGACAATCCGCTTTCATACAGCCTGGATTCCGTGCAGCCGCTGTACATCCAGGGGCAAGCGGCGATGATGCTCATGGGCACTTTCCTGTCGCCTGGTTTGCCCCCGGCGACGAAGGTGCAAACAGGCTTCTTCAAATTCCCGATCGTAGACCCAAAGGTGACGCCTGCCGAAGATGGCTCTGCGGAATGTCTGAACATCCCCATGCGAGCGGCGAACAAGGCTGATGCGCGGAAGTTCCTTGCGTTCATGGGCCAGCCGGACAACGACGCCACCCTCGCAAAAGGCGTCGGTACACTGCCTGCCAACAACAAGGCAGCGATGCCCGACGATCCGATTGCCAGGATCGGCTTCCAGATCTTGTCGGAGACCAAAGGCGGCGTGGCCCAGTTTTACGACCGCGATATGACCAAGGAAATGGCCGACGAAGGCATGAAGGGCATGCAGCGCTTCATCAGCGATCCTTCGAAGCTCGACGACATCCTTGCCGACCTCGAAAAGACACGCAAGCGCGTCTACAGCAAGTCCTGATCACGCGAGAGTTCAGATGGCCACAGCCGAAACGAGAAAGTCGGTGAGTCACGGCTCGCCCGCAGATCAGCCCCGCCGCATCGGCCGCTCATCAGCGGCCCGGCTGTCGGCACCGCTTGCCAGTAAGCGTAAGCGAGCGGCTTTGCTGTTCTTGCTGCCAGCGTGCACGATGTTCTGCATCTACGTGATCTATCCGATCCTCAGCAGCGTCGTGCTCAGTCTGTACAACTGGGACGGAATGAGCGACAAAGTGTTCGTCGGACTCGCGAACTATAACGAGTTGCTTCATACGGATACGTTTTATGTCGCGCTGAAAAACAATGTCTTGTGGCTCGTGTTGTTCCTGCTGGCTCCGCCAATCGGGTTGGCGTTTGCGCTCTATCTCAACCAGAGTGTGACAGGCATGCGACTGATCAAGTCGCTGTTCTTTTCGCCATTCGTGCTATCCGGCGTCGTCGTCGGTCTCGTCTTTAGCTGGTTTTACGATCCCGCGTTTGGTCTGTTAAGGCTCATCGTCGGGCACGGCATCCCGGTATTGGGAGATGAGCACTACGCCACGTTCGGCGTGATTGCCGCCGCGCTCTGGCCGCAGATTCCGTTTTGCATGTTGCTCTACCTCACCAACCTCACAAGCATCAATCCAGAAATCATCGAGGCGGGACGGATGGAGGGGGCAACGGGCTGGGCATTGCTCTGGCACGTTGTGCTGCCTCAACTGCGGCCCGCGACCTTCCTCTCGGTCGTGTTGACCATCATTGGCGCACTCCGAAGCTTCGATTTGATCGCGGTGATGACAGGTGGAGGCCCGTTCGACAGTTCAACGGTGCTGGCCTATTTCATGTACGACCAGGCCATCAAGTACTTCAGATACGGCTATTCGGCGGCGATTGCGGTCGTGTTGTTTCTAATCATGCTGGTCTTCATTGTGTACCAGTTGCGCCGGCTCCTTCACACCGACCGATAACAGGGGAATCGCCCATGTATCCAACTCCCGTAAGCCGATGGAGCCCGATGGGACGCAAGGTCTACAAGACCTCACTACCCATCGCCCTGTTGATCTGGCTACTTCCCCTGATTGCCGTGTTTGTGACTTCGGTTCGTTCTACCGATGATCTGACTAACGGCAACTATTGGGGGTGGCCCGAAAGGTTCGCGCTGGTGGAGAACTATCGCACGGTACTGTTCAGTTCACCGATGCTCCACTACTTTCTGAACAGTTGTCTTATCACGGTGCCCTCAGTGATTGGATCTATCGCGCTGGCCGCCATGGCAGGATTTGCGCTGGCGACATATCCGTTCAAGGGCAACAACAGCATCCTGGGTATCTTTGTGGCGGGTAACTTTGTTCCGATCCAGGTGCTGATGATCCCCGTGCGACAACTGACACTTCAGCTTGGCCTGTTCAACACGCTCGAAGGACTCATCCTGTTCCACATCTCGTTCCAGACCGGCTTCTGCACCTTGTTCTTGCGGAACTTCATCAAAGCGCTTCCTTACGAGCTTGTTGAAGCGGCGCGGATCGAAGGTGCCAGCGAATGGCAGTTGTTTTATCGAATTATCCTGCCGCTGATCGCGCCGGCCCTGGCAGCGCTTGCCATTCTCGTGTTCACGTTTGTGTGGAATGACTATTTCTGGGCGCTCTGCCTGACACAGGGCGACGACGCCGCGCCGATCACGGTCGGTGTTGCTGCGCTCAAAGGACAGTGGACGACCGCGTGGAATCTCGTATCGGCGGGCTCGCTCCTCGCCGCTCTCCCGTCCGTCGTCATCTTCTTCGCGATGCAAAAGCACTTCATTGCCGGATTGACGTTCGGCGCCACGAAGGGCTGAGCAAATACCCATCGTTCGTCAAATGCGGGCTTCGGTCTCGCAGGGCGCAGTGTGCGCCTGACAATTGAAAAGAGGAATCTCTCCATGAAAGTCGGTGTCGACTACTATCCCGAGCATTGGGACGTTGCGCTCTGGGAACAAGACGCGCGGCAGATGCGGGAAGCCGGTATCACCATTGTTCGGCTGGCTGAGTTCGCATGGTCGCGACTTGAGCCGACCGAAGGCAAGTTCGAGTTTGAATGGCTTGACCAGGCGATTGGCGTTTTGGCACGACACGGAATCCATGTGGTGATTGGCACGCCGACTGCAACCCCTCCCGTGTGGCTCACCCACAACTACCCGGACGTTCTGCCCGTCGATAACAAAGGCAACGCGATATTCGCAGGCGTACGACTGCATCGTTGCTACAACAGTCCGTCGCTACGCAAGTTCGGCGAGCGCATCATCGAGCAGATCACGCGACATTATGCGACAAACCCGGCGGTTATCGGCTGGCAAACCGATAATGAACTTGCTGCGAACGATTGCCACTGCAAGAGCTGCACACGGTCTTTCCGTGGGTGGCTTCAGCAAAAATACGGGTCGCTGGAAACACTCAATCGCGAATGGGGCACTGTCGTATGGAGCGGCGAATACAGCGATTGGGACCAGGTGAAGACGCCCCTTGGCGGGTCGCCGCACCTCAACCCTTCCTTCTTGCTCGACTTTCGGCGATTCTCGTCAGATGCCGTCGCAGACTTCAATCGCTTCCAGGCTGCGTTGATCAGAAAGAACAGTCCCGGCAAGTTCGTGACCCATAATCTGTGGGGATATCCTGTCACGGGCGACTACTACGACATGTTCGACAGCATGGACTTCGCATCTGTCGACTACTACCCGGCAACCGACCTCCTCGATGACTCAAAGTCCAGGATGTACCACGGAGCGTTGACGCTCGACCTGACGCGTGGCGTAAAGCGCAAGAATTTCTGGGTGATGGAGCAGTTGAGCGGCACGCCGGGGTGTTGGTACCCGATGTCGCGCACGCCTTTCCCCGGAATGATTCGTGCCTACGCATGGCAAAGCGTTTCGCGCGGTGCGGACGCGATCGTGCAATTTCGTTGGCGCTCAGCGCGTATCGGCGCGGAGCAATTCTGGCACGGCCTGTTGGACCATCATGGACAGCCCGGTCGTCGCTTCGAAGAGTTCGTTCAATTTAGCCAGGAAGCGCAAAAGCTTACGCCGCTGCTCGAGGGCACAACGCTCAAGCACGACGTGGCCATGCTTTTCTCACACGAACAGCTCAACGCCTTCCAGATCCAGCCGCAGGCTGATGGATTCGACTATCTGGGCAACTTCAAGCGCCTTCATGCTGCTTTGCTGAAAATGGGTGTCGGCGCGGACGTCATCAACTGGCGAGATGATTTTCAAGGATACAAGCTCGTCGTTGCGCCGATGCTGTACTTGATTGACGAGACGATTGCTGCGACGCTCAAGCGGTACGTTGACAATGGCGGAACGCTCGTACTGACCACACGCTCCGGCGTCAAGAATTTGAACAACATCTGCCTGCCGGATCGGCTTCCGAATTTGCTAACAGACCTCGCCGGCGTGTACGTCAATGAATACGATCCCGTGGGCAAGGACATCCAGACGCTGAGTCTCGACAGCGGCGAGGAACTGTCCAGCGGTCAATGGTGTGACATTCTGACTCCTGTCACGGCGGAATCCATCGCGACGTACTCGAGCGAGTATTTTGCAGACGAGTCCGCAATCACGCGAAATGCGCACAGAAAGGGAGTGGTGTACTACATCGGCACAGTCCTCGATGAGACGGCAAGTCAGATACTGATGCGGCGCATCGCGAGCGATGCGGGTGTCGAGTGCGAGTTCGAGCTTCCCGACGGGGTGGAAGTCGCGGTAAGAAGCTCAGAGGAAAGGCGAATACTTTTTGTGCTGAATCTCTCAAAGGAGTCGAAAGAGATTTCGCTACCGCTTCGCGACTACGTGAGCGCACTTTCCGATCGCCGTCTGCCTGCTGGCACGATCAAACTTGGACCCGGCTCTGTGGAAATTCTTGTCGAAGAGAATGCCACTGCTGCGTCTGCTGCCTAGCGTGGTGCGAACATTGGCATTCACCCCCACTGAAGGTCGATGCGCGAACTATAGGGCCATTCGTCTCTCCTGAGCTCCTTGACTAACTATTGAATTCCCGGATGACGGACCGGGAACTGCGCTTCAGGACTCACTTCGGTGAGCAACTGCATCAATTCCGCGACCGAATGTTCGTCCAGGGTCGAAACCAGATCGATAAGCTGGCCCCGCAGCGCTTCGTCAGCATATTGCTCGCTCAACCAATGGAATTTTTCGACCGTACGCAGCCACGAGAATGGGTTGTCGAGCCCGCCTTCAAAACCCGCATGTTCCTTGCTGATCACGCGGCCATCGCAGCACGTAATTGTCACGCGCGTATTCAGAGCAAGCGGGTATTGCGCGCTAAAAGTCGCATCGGGCCGCACGGTCACCTTGCGCAACAGTGTCTGCGCATCCGCCGCGCACACACGTTCAGGCTCCAGCTGTGCCGGTCCGACCTGATCGTCGAGCAGCGCCGCCGCGATCAGATACTTCAGGTTGTAGTCGGCCTGCTCCTTCGTTTGCGGATGATCCTTGTCGCCGAAGCCACCGCCGCCAGCGATGTCATAGCCAGTCTGGAAGATGTCGCAAAGCACTTCGCTTACGTCCTCGCCGCGTATGCCATGCTCGCGCTTCAGGGCGAGCGTTGCTTCGAGCACCGGCTGCCCGTGTATCAGCGAGCAGTATTTCTTCATCACCGTCTGATGGACGACTTCGAGCCTCGGGTCCTCCCAGTTCACCTCGAGTGACTGATCGAACATCCGCTCGAGTCCGTTCGGTCCTTCGAAAAGACGCAGTGGTCCCGTGAAGCCGCGCTTCGCCAGCGACGCCGCATAGACGGCGCGCATACCCGTAATGCCGGGAGAGAAACCCTTCCATTGGGACACCGGCTCGGAGTGCACGCAGGAAAGCGAAATGTTGTCGACAGTTGCAATGGTGATGGCGTGGGCAATCTGCTCCTCGTTCAGGCCGAAGAGCTTGGCCGCGGCCGCCGCAGACGAAATGGCGAGCTGGATGGCGTGGTTGAAGCCCTTCGCCATGACAGGCACGATGGCCGTGATGCGGCAGCCGATTTCGTAGGCCACCGCGAGAGCGAGCATGAAGTCCTCGCCGCTTGCCTGCGCATGTTGCGCCGCCGCGAGTATCGCGCCGAAGTTGTCACTAGGGTGGCAGAGGCCGCCCGGCGACATATAGCTGTCCAGAAGATCGACATAGCGTACGAGACCGGAGTTATACAGCGCGGCCTGGTCCGGCGACGTCGAACCCCCGCCAATCAGCGAACACGAGCCGCTACCGCCGCCGTATTCGCTGAACTGCTCACGCAGCGCCTTAAAGGGCTTGCCGGGCAGCGCGGCAATTGCACAGCCGAGGCTGTCGAGAATGTTGCGTTTGAACACCTCGCGCGTGCGCGGCGTAAGGCGGCTGGCTTGCGCATCGTAGGCGAACCTGCCGATGCGCTCGGCGATAGTGGGTGTGCTCATGGGAGGGACTGCCTTTTGGGGGAAGCGAGGTCTCAATTTCGCACCTCCGCACCGCGCAATCAAGCGAAGAGATGGCAAGGGGTATCTGCAAACCAGATAGCGGGGCCCACCTAGCTACGGAATCGCGTGTGCACCCGCCGCTAATCGTGCGGATCGCCGCCATAAGCGGCCACCGTGGACCCGCACCGTGCGTCAGAATTGAGGCGCAAGCCCGTCCTTTTCGACGAACAGCACGTGCGCGTCATAGACGCCGCTCGCACCGGGTGTCACTACGACGAACACCTTCTTCCCTGCCGTTAGATCCGATCTGCTTGCCGGAACCGGTGTCACGACGGGCACGTTTTCCGGTACCGTCACTGTGCTGTTGCCGCCCTTGTATGACAGGTTCAATTGACGTCCGCTGCTGCCGGTGACAACCGACACCACGTTTGCATTCGTCATCGTGCTGCTGGGACCGAAGTCATAAGCGAAGTGCCCTTCAGCCGTACCGCGCGCCGCCGCTGGGAAAACGATCATCGAAGTGGCCGTCAACTTCCCATCGCTGCCCGTAATCGCCGGCGTCCCCACGTAAGTCCCGACTTTCGCGTCGGAAAGCCTGGCCGGCTTGAGGGCCGACACACCGACGTCCGGCTTGACATCGATCGATACGGTGTCGCCGCTCTTCCGGTGTACGGTCAGCGTTTCACCGCTGAAGGACACGATATCGCCGCGAATCCGCTCGGGTTTGACGTCAGGCGTTTGCGCAAAAGACACGCTCGCAAACGCAACGGCAGCGAACAAAACACCTGGTTTGAAATGAATCGACACGAGTGACTCCATCTACGTAATGACAATTGAATCGCGACGCCAAGATGGCCCAAGACAGGCGTCACGATTTGCGCACTGCCGAGGCGCGCACGACTCAGGGCACCTGATTCTTCATGGCCAGGACGTCGATCGGCTCGATCGACGGGGGGCTTGCCAGCATCTCGTCAGCGTGCGCCATCAGGGCGCCGGCCATACTGCCGTGCAGGTGTGCCTCGCGATCCTCTTCACTCGCAAAGGCATCGAAGACGCCGAACGTCGTGGGCGACAATTTGAGGGCGAACCAGATCGGCGTGGTCGTCTCCCGATTGGTCATTTCAAGGCCGGCGGCAAGGAAGTCAGCAACGGCTTGCTCCTTTCCCGGTTTGGCTTCAAGTCGAACAAAAAAAGCGTGCTTGATCACCTTTGTTCTCCAGTGTTCGCGTGAAGGGTTCATGCGGTGAGTGACACTGTACAAACAGAGTACGAAGGCGAATACTGTCTTAATCGACAGTTTTGGTATCGATCCTGCCATGCGAATTTTCGTCCTTGCACTTGACGGCGTGTTCGACACAGGCCTAACCACAGTGCTCGACAGCCTGACGATGGCCAACAGCCTCGGAGACGCGACGGGGATGGCCGCGACGGGCTTCGACATCACCTTGGTAGGGATGCGGTCTCAAGTGCGCACAGAGCTTGGCCTGCAGGTGCCCGTCCGCGATATGAGCAGCGCTCCTGCGCCGGATTGGGTCGTCTTGCCAGCGCTCAATCGCATGACGGGCGAGACGCTCGTGCCAGTGCTCGGCCGCGACGACGTGGTCGATGCACTAGCCGCTTTGCGTTCGTGGCGAAGCGGCGGCGCCCGCGTTGCAGCCGCGTGTACGGGTACGTTCGTGCTGGCCGAAAGCGGCTTGCTCGACGGTGGCGAAGCCACGACCACCTGGTGGCTCTCTCCGCTGTTCCGGCAGCGTTACCCGCACGTACACCTGGATGCGCATCGGCTTGTGGTTCCCAGCGGCGCGGCGCTAACGGCAGGGGCAGCCTTGAGCCACCTCGACCTCGCACTTTGGCTGATCCGTAACAACAGTCCCGAGCTGGCGGCGCTCGTGGCCAAATACCTCGTATTCGATACGCGGCTGTCTCAGTCTGCCTATGCGATCTCCGATCACCTCTCCCATTCTGACCCGCTCGTCGAGCGGTTCGACCGCTGGGTGCGTGAACACCTCGGCACCGCAATCTCGCTCGACGCAGCCGCCGATGCGTTGGCGACCAGTCCACGGACGTTGTCGCGTCGTCTGAATGCGGTGCTCGGTAAAACGCCTGTCGAGTACATTCAGGATCTCCGGATCGAGTGCGCCGTCCACCTGCTCAGAACGAGCAAGCTCACCGTCGACCGGATTGCCGAACAGGTCGGATACGCGGATGGTCACACTTTACGGACGTTGCTGCGGCGGCGCATAGGTAAAGGCGTCCGTGAATTGCGGGCGTCGTGAGTCGTCCGTGTCAGCGGCAAACCGGAGGCAAGTCATGCCCGAAGAGGTCCAGTACACTCACCCAAGCGACATTCCCGGATTGACGCTCAGCACGGCCCGGTTTGCTGAGTTTCGATTCGAGCCCCACTATCATCTCGACTGCCATATCGCACTGGTCGCCAGCGGCGTGCAGCGTCAATCGTCTCGCGGTGAATCGCTTTTGCTCACGCGGGGCGCCATTCAACTCATGCCGCAGGGGGAAGTCCATGACGGCATCGCCGGCGCGGATGAGTCATACACCCTGCAAACGTTTCGCCTCTCGCCCGCATTGCTCGATGGGCTCGGTGAGGAAATCACGGGGAAGCACTATTTTCCCTCGCAAGCCGCTGTGGTACTGCAAGATAGCCGCCTCGCAGACCAGTTACTCAACATACACGCAACCTTACGACAGCGACCGACCGACGGCATGCTGAACGAAACCTACGTTCTGGAATTGCTGGAATCGCTGTTCGCACGTATGAAACAACCCGCCCCGCAGACGATCACGGGAAATCTGTCCTCTCAGCAACTGCGCATCGTCAGGGACTTTGTGGAAGCCCGCATTTCCGACAAGATCGTACTGGAAGATCTATCCCTTCTTATTGGGCTCGACCGGTTTCGCTTCCTGAAGTTGTTCAAGAGGACGATCGGCATGACTCCCCACGCGTGGCTACTGCGCTTGCGGCTGGAGAAGGCGGTAGCGCTTATCAACGCGAACAGGAGCATGTCGATCACTGAAATTGCGCATGCGGTTGGGTTCTTCGATCAGAGTCATTTCACGCGCGCATTCCGCCAGGCCTACGGCGTGACGCCAGCCCGCTTCTGATGGCTGAGCGGCAATTTTTTACAAGGAGATTGGCAAGCCGATCGGTACCCTGCTGGTTTCAGGCCTCGCCCCCTTCCCCGGCGACCTTTATCCAGGGCAAAAGCACCGAATGACGACTTTCAGCTTTCTCGACGATTACAGCGAAGGCGCGCATCCCGACATCCTCAGCGCACTCACGGAATCGAACTACGTCCAACAAGCGCCTTACGGCGAAGATACCTACTCGATCGACGCTACGAATCGGATCAAGGCCCGTCTGGGAGCCCAATTCAACGGTGCGATTCATTACGTTGCAAGCGGGACGATGGCGAACATCGTTTCGATATCTAGCTGCCTGCGTCCCCATGAGGCCGTCATCGCGGTGAGCTCCGGGCATATCGTGATGCGCGAAGCCGGGGCGATTGAGGCAACGGGCCATAAGCTCATCACCGTTCCCGCCGTTGATGGAAAACTCACGCCAGAGAACATCGAAGTCGCGCTTTCCAGCAACGCTCATTTTCCGCACATGGCGAAGCCTCGGCTCATTTATATCTCTAACGCAACCGAAACAGGCACTGTCTATACCCTCGCGGAACTGAGGGAAATTTCAGCGCTCGCTAAACAACGCGGGTTAATCTTGTTTCTCGACGGCGCGCGTTTGGCCGCGGCATTGGCTTCAGGTAAGAACGATGCGACACTGGCCGATATCGCCGCCCTCGTCGATATTTTCTGGATCGGCGGCACCAAGGTGGGGGCGTTACTCGGTGAAGCCATTGTTGTTTGCAATCCGGCCTTGAAAGACAATTTTGCATTTCATGTGAAGCAGCGCGGCGGGATGTTGGCAAAAGGTCGGTTGCTGGGCATCCAGTTTCAGGCGCTATTCGGCGTCAAGCATCTATTCCTGGAAAATGCGAAACACGCCAATGCGATGGCGGCAAAGCTCGCCGCCGGAATCGTGGGGCGCGGCTATGTGCTAGACGCGGAAACGGCCACGAATCAGGTGTTTCCAATTCTCCCGGATTCCGTCATTTCCGCATTGAAGGCGTACTTCGCTTTTTACGTGTGGGCAAAGTCAGACAATGATCGTTCAGTGATTCGTCTCGTCACGTCCTGGGCCACAGATGAACGGCAAATCGATGCATTTTTGGCCCGGCTCGACCACGTTTGAACGCACGCAAATCATTGACTGTCCGCAACCAGCGCCGCAGGAATCCGATGTCCCTACTCTGACCGGGTGCCGTGAAGAAACTGCGGACTGCTCGCCTGAGTCGCAGGATAGAATAATCAGTACCCACTATCCCTTATCCTCGGAGCCTTGGTCACCGCCAGGCGACGAGAGACCGAATCAATGCGGACCCCGACAGCGGAAAAATCTATCCCGATCGGCGCGCTCAACTCGCTGCCGGCGGTCATGCGCGAGCACGGCACCGACCCGTGGCAACTGCTCGAATCGTTCGGTGTGAACCGGGAGGCGATGGCGTCGCCGCTCAATCCGCTGTCCACCGTGACACATGGCCGGATTCTCGAAGCGGCGGCGAAGAAGATCGGCTGCGAACATCTCGGCCTGTTGCTCGGGCAGAAGGCAGCGCTCGGCAACATCGGGCCACTGCGCTTTCTCGTGCTCAACGCACCCACGGTGCGCGAAGCCGTGGAAAACCTCATCGAGTTCTGCGGCGTGTGGTATCGCGGGCTGCATGTACGCATGATCGAAGAGGACGGCTATGCGTGTATCTCGCTGTCGGTCGACAGTGGCATTCCGGGCGCGAAGCATCTGCTCACTGCGTACCTTGCCGCGAACATCCGCATTCTCGAATTGATTCTCGGCCGCTCGTGGCATCCGACCCTGGTGAGAATTGCGTACCGTAAGCCGAAGTCGAGTGCGCTCTATGAACGCTATTTCCAGGCTCCGGTCTGGTTCGGTCAGTCGCAATACGAGGTGCTGTTCCCGCAGGGGCTGCTCGATCAGACGAGGAAGAGTCACGATCAGGAACTCGGTCGCTTCCTGCGTCAGCATATGACCGAGTTGCGCTCGCGGCAGGCCGACGATTTCAGTTCGCGCGTGCGTCACGTCATCGAAACGCTCTTGCCGGACGGCTGCACCTCGACGAAGGTCGCCGAATTCTTCGCCATCCATCGCTTCACGCTTTATCGCCGTCTCGATGAGCAGGGAACGAGCTACGAGGCCTTGATCGAGGACGTGAGGCGCAATCTCGCGGATCAGTTGCTCGCGCAAACCGACCTGCCGATCGCCGATGTCGCGATGCGGCTGGGCTACGATAGCCAGGGCAACTTCACGCGCGCATTCAAACGCTGGCACGGCGAGACGCCGAGCAGTTGGCGCAAGCGGCCACGCGCGGCAGTTACACAAACGCCGCGCGACGACCGGTGAATGTCCTCGCGCGGCGCAGTGGCGTCCTGTCGACCGATCAGAAGTTGTGACGCATGCCCATCATGACGGCCGTAGTGCCGTTGCCGGGCGCGACGGGCTGACCGTAGGTGATGGTCTGCGTCATGTCGCCGTGATTGTTGACCCAGCCCACCTGCGCATAGACCAACGTCTGCTTCGAAAGGCTGTATTCGGCACCGGCGGCCACTTCGAGCGAGTTGTTCGTCGAGTGGTTCTTGTCCGTGATGTAGTAAGCACCGCTCGTGATCCGGAAAGCGGGCGTGAACCGATAGCCGAGGCCCAGCGAATAGAGGTCGAGATCGACCATGTTGCGATGGGCGGGATTGGACCCATTGCTGTACGAGCCGGAAATCGAGAAGTCGTGGATCGTATAGAGCGCGCCAAAATACCAATAGCGGTTGTTGTTCAATCCCGTTGGCACGGAGTTGGCGCCCGGATTGGTGTCGTGCCCGTTGTAGTAGACGGCGGCGAGCCTGAGCCCGTAGCCCGAATACTTCAGCACCGCGGACTCGCGCGTGTTGCCCTGCAACTGCCCGGCAACGCCACCCGGCGCATATTCCAGCTCGGCCGTGACGCCGCGGAATGCGGGCGAACGATAGACGAGCGCATTGGAATCGTAGAGCGCGCCAATCGGGCCGTTCGTGCTGGTGCCAGGCCACCCCGCCGCCGTGTTCAGGCCGAGCCAAGCGCCGAGAATGCTGCCGAAATACTGCGACGCGCGAACATCCGTTTCCGCCATCGCGTAGATCATCGGCACGATCTGGCGGCCCGCCGTAATCGAGCCGAACGGTCCGCTCACGCCCACGCTCGCGATCTGGTTGAAGAAGCCCGGCACGCCCGCCGTGTCCGAGAGCCCCAGTTTGCCGGTGCCGGAATCGAATACGCCCTGAAGCTTGAAGTTGACCTTGTAGCCTCCGCCGATATCCTCGACGCCCTGCATGCCCCAGATGCTCGAATAAATGCCCGCGTCCTTGTAACGCCAGATCGCGCCTTGATTCTTCGCCGCTGGACTGAACGAGGCCGCCGACGTGCTCTGGTAAAGCAGTCCCCCATCGATCGCGCCATACAACGTGACCGACGACTGGGCATGTGCTGCGGCTGTGCACGTCGCTGCCGTCATCGCGATCATCAACTGCTTTTTCATGTTGTCTCCTTTGTTATGGTGATGCCACTGCGGTTGAACCGGTGATCCCTATCGTTCGGCATTTCGCGTCGGCTTTCTGCGGCGCAGCAGTGCCCCTGCACCCGACGAGGGCGCACGGAGTCATCGCTGAGGAGTTGGGGACGCGGTGTGCGAAGACCTACGTTCGGCGCTCGCGCAGTGCGCGGGCCGGGATGCCAGCCAGCACGACGACTGCGCCAACGGTCAACATCGCGCCGATGAGGTCGAATGCGAAGTAAAGGCTGCCCGTGGACACGCGGATTGCGCCCACGGCCATCGGGCTCAGTAGCGCCGCAAGCGAGCCCACGCTGCTCACGAGCGCGATCCCGGCCGCCGCCGCCCGGGTGCTGAAATACGCGGGCGGAATGGTCCAGAAGACGGGAACCGCCGCGAGGCACGCCCCGGCGCCAATCGCCATGCAGATCATCGACAGCACGAGATGCGCGCTCAGCAGATGCATGAGGAGAAAGCCGAGCGCCGCCGTGAACATCGTCGCCGCGAGGTGCCAGCGGCGTTCCAGCCAGCGATCGGAGCTGCGGCCGATCAGGTACATTGCGAGCGCGCCGATCACATAAGGCGCACTCGATACCAGCCCGATGCGATGCATGTCGTGCACGCCCGCCCCCTGTAGCAGCGACGGCATCCAGTACGCCACGGTGTTGGTGCCTGAGTAGATCGTGAAGAACACAATGCCCGGCAGCCACGCGCGAACATCGCGAATCACCGTGCGCAGCGAGGTGTCTTGCGGCGCACCGTGCGCTTCGTCGTTACGCAAATTGGCGATCACGATGGCCTTTTGGCGCTCGCTGAGCCACTTCACGTGAGCGGGCTGATCGTCGAGCCAGAACCAGGCGAACGCGCCCAGCAGGACGGCAGGGATGCCTTCGATGAGAAAGAGCGCCTGCCAGCCCTTGAACGTGTGCCAGCCGTCGAGCGCCGTCATGATGATGCCCGCGATCGGCCCGCTCACCATGCCCGCGACAAAGCCCGCCAGGAAGAAGATGGACGTGACCAGGCCTCGCTTCCAGGAGGGAAACCAGTAGGTCAGGTAGAGAATCACGCCCGGAAAGAATCCCGCCTCGGCCACGCCGAGCGCGAAGCGCGATACGTAAAGCTGCGTCGGTGTGGAAACGAGGCAGGTCAGCATCGTGACGAGGCCCCACAGGACCATGATGCGCGTGAGCGTGGCGCGCGCGCCGACACGCTGCATGTACAGGTTGCCCGGAATCTCGAACAGGATGTAGCCCACGAAGAAGGCCGTGGTGCCGATCGCGTAGGCGGCATCGCCGAGGCCGAGATCCTGCGCCATGCGCAGCTTTGCGAACGAGATGTTGATGCGGTCGATTGAGTTGACCGCATAAGCGAGGAATAGAAAGGGCAACAGGCGCCACGCGATCTTGCGATACGCCTGCCGCGCTTCTTGCGCCGAGGCCGACTCGTTCTCGGCTTCGGCCTCGATGGCCGCTTGACTCATGATTTCTCCAACGACAGCAATGGGGCGACGGCAATGCGCCGCGAGAATTGAGGTCCCGCACGCACGTTCTTGCCGACGTGTCGCGCGGAATGCACGGCCTCTTCAAAAATCAGCGCTTTGCGTGCGCGTGCTCGGAGCATTCGGCGTCGAGCAACGGCACGGCAAGCTCGCAGGCTTCGATGCCCTGCAGACTCACGATCTTCAGCACTTCGAGAATCTGCCTGCGCGTGGCACCCAGTTCCAGTGCGGCCTTGATGTGCCGCTGCGTACCGTGCGAATAGAGATGCGTGATCGCCGCGTCGCCCGCAATACAGAGAAACTCGATCCACAGCGGCGGAAGAATGTTGTCGCGCCAGAGCCCGAGGCCCATCGCCAGAAACTTCTCCAGATACTGCGGGTCCCAACGGTAGATCGTTTCCCAGAGCGGGTTGAACATGCCGCTCTCGCGTACCTGGTCGCACACTGGCGTGTAGGCGAGCGGCGCGGGCTCGTCGGGCAAACCCGCATGGGCCAGTTCTTCTTCGAGAATCGGCACGCCGAGCGCGCAGGCATGGATGCCCACCACGCTCGCGAGCTTGAACACCTCAAGGATTTGCGCGCGAGTCGCGCCAAGCTTCAATGCCGCACGCACATGCCTGCGCACACCGGGTGCATACAGATGCGTGGCCGTGACGTCGATGTTCAGCCGGATCAACGCAACGAGCTTCGGGTCCAGCACATCGTTCGTCTGCGTGTCCTCGCTCAATGCCATGAACGATTCGATCCATGCGGGGTCCCACTGCGCGAGTGGATCGAGCGCCGCATCGGCGAGGCTCGCCGCACGCATCGCATCGTAGTGAGGGGTGCCTTGTGACTTTTCCATAACGTGTCGAGAAGAGTGATGACGGGTTCAGATCACCGAGCCGCCATTGGGGCTGATGACCTGACCGACCAGATAGTGTTCGCCCGCGAGATACACGACGGTGGACGCGTACTCCTCGACTGTGCCGAAGCGGCCCAGCGGGCAGTTCTGCCACAGCCGGTTGCGGCCGTCCTCGCCTATCCTGTCGAGATACTCGTTGAAGGCCGGCGTGGCGACGCCGCCGGGCGCCATGGCGTTCACGAAAATGTTGGCGCCCGCGACTTCGAACGCCACCGAGCGCGTGAAGGCGATCACCGCGCCCTTTGTCGCGCAGTAGTGCGGACTATGGGCGCTGCGTGTCGACAAGCCGGCAATCGAAGCGATGTTGACGATCTTGCCTTCGCGTTGCGGCTCCATCAGCTTCAACGCCTCGCGTGTGCAATAGAACACGCCGTGCACGTTGACGCCCCAGTAGCGATGCCACTCCTCATCGCTGATCTCGCTCGTGAAGCCCAGCGACTGGCGCGGCATGGGCGTCTGCATATAGGCGTACAGTTTGTTGCGGCGCTCGGTGTCGATCGGTCGATTCGGCGTGAGCGCGGCATTGTTGACGAGAATGTTCAAGGTGCCGAAGCGCGC
This sequence comes from Paraburkholderia hiiakae, assembly GCF_904848665.1. Lineage (GTDB taxonomy): Bacteria > Pseudomonadota > Gammaproteobacteria > Burkholderiales > Burkholderiaceae > Paraburkholderia > Paraburkholderia hiiakae. The sequence goes on along the minus strand of NZ_CAJHCQ010000006.1, from coordinate 198,918 downwards.
GACGATCTGCGCGAAGAGCTTGGTCACTTCCTCGCTCGACGACACATCGCATCGCACTGCCAGGCACTGCGCGCCGCGCGCTGTGACCGCCGCGCGGGCCGCGTCCAGTGCGTGCTCATCGATATCGCACACGACGACGTGGGCGCCTTCTGCCGCAAGGGCCACCGCACACGCGAGCCCGAGACCGGGGCCCACGCCCGTCACCAGGGCCACCTTGTTCCGTAATTTCATGCTCATACTTTCAACCCCATAACGATCAACACGCGAAGGCGCTCAGGCGTGGCCCGGCACGGTGAAGCCACGCTGCTCCGGCTTGCGGTTGGGCGCCATGCCGAGTGCCGCGATGGTTTCGTCGGCGCTGTCGTACCGCTCGCCGATGCGGTAGATGCGCTTCGCGTCCGCGCCGGTCGCGATGTCACGGCCCAGCTCGCGCGCAAGCCGCACGGTCTGCTGGATCTGCTGCACCGACGTCATGCGCTCGCCCTTGCGGCCCCACAGGTTGTCTTCGATGCCCACGCGAACGTGCAGCCCCATCGCGATGGCGATGGCATTCATCGGCAGCACGGCACGCATGGCACTCTCGATGGTGAGTACCGCGCCATCGGGCGTGCGGCGCGCGAATTCGATCAGGTCGGCCGGATGCAGCCCTGCCGCGCCGCCGCCGATCGCGACGTAGTTCAGGATCAGCGGACCGGTGTACAGGCCGCGACGAATCAGCCGTTCGACGCTTTCGAGCTGGTGTACGTGCCCAAGCATGAAATGCGGCTGGATGCCCGAGCGCTGAAGGCGGCGAAGATGCTCGATGAAAAACGACGGCTTCGCGTCGACCACCATTTCGGAGTACGCATTGAAATACTCCGGCTTTTCGAGGATCGTGCCGGCGACGTCGTCGGCGCTCAGCAACTCGCAGATGTTCATCTGGCTGGAGTTGATCGTGATGGTGACCTGGTCGGGTTTCGGATCGAGCTCCGCGAGCATGTGGCGCGTATCGTAGTCGAGCCACTGCGCTTGCTGTCCCTCACCTTCGGGTGCGAAAGAGATCGACCCGCCAACCTGCAACACCATATCGGGTACCGCGTCGCGCAGCAGACCCAGCATTTCGTTGAACTTCGACAGCCGCTTCGAGCCCTTGCCGTCTTCCTCGCGCACATGGACATGAAGCACGGTGGCACCAGCGTTGTAGCAGTCCACGGCCTTCTGGATCTGCGCGTCCATGCTGACGGGAATATCGTCCGAATCGCTCGGGAGCCATTGCGGGCCATACGGGGCCACCTGGATCACGAGTTTTTCCTGGTTTTCCGGGAAAAGGCTGTCGTCAAGAAAGTTCATTGGGTGTCTCCAACGTGAGTGATGGTTCTTCGCGCAGGGGCGAATCCGTTGGAAACACTTTAAGGACTATGGCTTTTCTGGATTTCTCATTTTGTCACCGACATTTATCATTTCGTCACTCATGGGGTCAGGCTTAACCCTTGACGAGCGGGCCGACACGTCCGCGCCAAGAGAAACACTGCCAAATGAAGCGCTATCGGGCGCGATGAAGACTACGGGCATGCGATCTCACGCGCACGCTCGCGCTCGAGGTCTGCCAAGGTAGTCACGTCGGATCATGCGCAATGGCTGCCTGGCTTCGGGTCGGACTTGATCCGCCGCACGTGAATCAAGTCATTTTTTCGCAACCGGGTCCGCCGCCGCGACCTTCAAGTCGAGTTCGTGCGTATACGTCCCGATCACGTCATCCACCGAAACTCCGCGGCCGATATCGCCGACCTGCTGCTCCAGTCCTTCCGCGCGCAGCATGTCGCGCACGCTGCCATGAGCGGCAACGATCCGCAAGATCGCTCCCGTCCCGGCGAGGTCCGTATGCAGGGTGGCCAGCATCCGCGCTCCCGCAATGTCAACCGCCGGAGCATTGGACAGATCAACTATCACCAGCTTGACCGGGCACGTTGCCGACCGGATTGTCTCCCGTACCGTCGCTCGCACATGGTCCGTGTTGAAGTACACCAGCGAAGCTTCGACTCGGAACATGAGTACACCCGGTATCGCCTCATTGTCGGGATGACGCTCGATGTCCGAATAGTGATGCGTTCCTGGAATGCGTCCGAGCACCGCCACGTGCGGATGCGCGGCGCGCCGGATCAGCAATAGCATCGACGCGAGGACCGCGAAGATCACCCCTTTGAGAATGCCCAGCAGCAGTACGGCAATGAAGGCGACCATCGACACCATGAATTCGTAACGGCTGACGTTCCAGACGTGGCGCAACTCGCGAACGTCAATCAGGCCCTTGACCGCCACCAGCACGATGGCCGCCAGTACGACGTTGGGCAGGTTGGTCAGCAGTCCTGTGAGAAACATCAGGCACAGGCCGATAGCAATTGACGCGAACACCAGCGCGAGCGGGGTCTTTGCGCCAGCCTTGTCATTGACGGAGGACTGTGACAAACCGCCCGCCACCGGGTACCCGTGAAAGACGCCCACGGCGAGATTCGCCGCGCCGAGCGCCAATAACTCCTGGCGAGGATCGATTTCATAGCCGTGCTTCTGCGCGATAGCGCGTGCCGCCGATACGCTTTCCACGTACGACAACAGCAGACAGGCGAACGCAAGTGGAACGATGCCATCGACGTCCCGGACCCTGAGCGAAGGCAAATGAAATTCGGGCAGACCGCGGGGCAAAGCGCCGACGACCGTGAATCCCATCACGCCCAGTGGTGTCGCCGACAGCAGCACGATGGAGAGTGCCACCACGAACAAGGCGACCGGGCGCCCCGGCAAGTATTTTTCGCCGAGCAGCAGCAGGGCCAGCGCGCCAAGCCCGAACGCAAGCACGACAAGATGGGTGCCAGGAAGTTGCCCAACCAGAATCGCGACACGTTCATAAAACTGCTCTCCGCCGCCTTTGACACCAAACAGCTTCGGCAATTGAGTCAGTGCGATCGTCAGCGCCGCTCCGGCCTTGAAACCAAGCAGTATCGTTTCGCTGATGAAGTTGACGAGCGAACTTAGCCGCAGGATCCATCCCAGCAGGCACATGGCTGCAATCAGTATCGCCGTCAATGCGGCAATGGACGCGAACCGCTCAGGATCGCCGCCGGCCATGTCCACGACCGTCACGCCGACGAGCATTGAGATTGCCGATGTGGGTCCAATCGCCAATTGGCGCGACGAACCGAACAGCGCGTAGAAAATTCCACCCACCAGATAGCCGTAAATGCCGTATTGAGCCGGTAATCCCGCGAGCGTCGCATAGGCTAGCGAAACTGGAATTCCATAGGCGGCAAGCGTCACCCCGGCCACGAGATCGGATGAAAGCCATCGCAGCCTGTAGTTCGTCAACCATTGAACCGGCACCAATATCGCGCGCCAACCTCTGGCGGGCGCCGCCGCGCCGGCGCTTACGGCAGGAACGCGCTCTTCGGACATCGCACCCTCCTTCCCGACGATTGGTCCGACATGGCCTGGCTGGGCTCCGCATGCGAGGTGCGAGAGCCTTCGCTCGTCGGACACATGCTCTCAGCCGCCCATTCAGTACATATGGCGGCGGCCGTGCGATTTCACGCAATGGCGCCCCAAGTGTTCCCGCACAGCCTTGCGCACGCCGCGCTCAGCCGACGCGGATTTCGTTCGTCAACGGCTGACCCGTCTCGAACTCCGTGATGCTGCGCAGCGTCGTTTCACAAATCGTCGACACGGCCTCACGCGTGAGGAACGCCTGATGCCCCGTTACGATGACGTTCGGAAAGGTCATCAGTCGCTGTAACACGTCGTCGTCGACGATCGTGCCGGATAGATCGCGGAAGAAAACATCCGCCTCCTGCTCGTAGACGTCGATCGCCAGTCCGCCCAGTTGCCCGCTCCTGAGTGCTTCGATCACCGCTTCCGTGTCGACCAGTCCGCCACGGCTCGTGTTGATCAGCAGCGCGCCCGGCTTTGCGCGGGCCAGCATGTCAACGCCGATGACATGGTAAGTCTGCGGCGTCAACGGACAATGCAGCGAGACGATGTCCGCATTCGCGCCAATTTCCCCCACATCTGCGTAACGAGCGCCCAGTGCCTCGAATTCCGGTGTCGGGAACGCGTCGTAGCCGATCACATTGCAGCCGAATCCCACCATGATGCGCGCGAACACACGGCCGATCTTGCCCGTGCCGATCACCGCGACGGTCTTGCCACTCAGATCGAAGCCCATCAAGCCGTCGAGCGTGAAATTGAAATCGCGCGTGCGGTTATAAGCGCGATGCACTTTGCGGTTTATCGCCATCAGCAACGCGACCGCGTGCTCGGCGACCGAATTGGGTGAGTAGTCGACCACGCGCACCACCTTGATGCCGAGATCTGCTGCAGCCTGCAGATCGACATTATTGAAGCCGGTGCAGCGCAACGCGACAAGTTGCGTGCCTCCATGCGCCAGCACTTCGAGCACCGAGGCGTCTGCCTTGTCGTTGACGAAGATACAGACTCCGCGATGACCGGTGGCAAGCCCGGCGGTGTCCGCATTGAGCGGGTCATCCAGATACCTGAGCCGATGAGCGTGATCCGCGTTGGCCGCATCGAGGAACTGACGATCGTAGGGCTTGGCGCTGAATACAGCAATTTCCATCAGTTGTCTCCCGGGCAAAGACTCGCGCGCGGACTCGCTGAATCCGTCGCTGGCTATCCGCCGCTCAATACTACGGCAATCTGCACGAACAGAATTTTCACGATTGTCATCGAGGGAAAGATCATCGCGTAGCCGACGTCCGGGCGGTCCGTCGGCGCAACGCGATTGGCGAACGCGAGAATCGCCGGGTTCCCGGTGGCTCCGCAGATCACCCCCACCGCCATGTCGAACGGCAACCGGAAAATCCAGAGGCAGCACACTGCTGTGATGATCACTAGCGCGAGCAGAATCACTGCCCCGTAGAGCAGAAAGGAGGCTCCGGTCGTGCCGACCGTCGCGAAGAATTTCGGCCCGGACGCAATGCCCACCTGTGCGAGAAAGATTGTCAGCCCGAAATTGCGCAATACCAGATTCGCAGTGAGCGGCATCGTCCATACGAGCGGCCCGAAGCGCCGCTGCCGGCCGAGGCAAAGCGCAACAAGCAGCAATGCGGCCAGCCCGAGCGTCATGCGGCCGACACCGGGAATCGGCAACGGAATCACGCCGGCAATCAGACCGAGCGCCGCACCGATGCCGATCGAGATGAAACTCAGTTCGGCGGTGCCCTTGATCGAGTCGCCGAAGTACGCACGCATCGTCTTCAGGTGGCCACGATTGACCAGCAAGCCGACCCGGTCGCCGAATTCGAGGATCAGTTCCTGGCGCGGCATCATGTCTGCGTCGCCCCGGCGCACGTGCGCGACCGAGCACACCACCCCGTCGGGAAAATGGAGGTCGCGCAGCGCACGCCCGACCACCAGCCGGCTCGACGCGAACACGCGCAGATAGTCCAGATCCTCGCGATGGCTCGTCATCCGCCCCGGCTGCAACTCCCCGCACAACGATATCGCTTCGCGCAACAACGCCGGATTCGTCGCGGTCGCGAGCAGCACATCGTCCGGCTGCAGAACGAGATCGTCAGCGGGTTGCTGGTTGTGGTGGGCTCGGCGCACTGCCGCAATGGCGACACCGTCCGGCAGACGCTTGACGAGGTCGGACAGTGTCAGGCCGATGAACACCGGATTCCTGAGCGCGATCTCAGCGGTCTCCATCAGCTTGGGAGGCGGCCGCTCGATATTTGGCTTCAGCAGTGCGCTTAGTGCGTACAGAAAGAGGATCGGCCCGGCAACGCCGAACGGATACGAGACGCTATAGCCTACCGTGGCCCCATCGCTTTTCATCGCGGCCATTGCCGCTTGCAGGCTCGCCGTGCTGGTACCGGAGCCGGCGAACATGCCCAGCGATTGATCGAGCCCCACCCCGAACAGCGGAACCAGAGCGATCGATACGAAGCCCGCGCCGATCACACCCAATGCGGCAGCGGCGTTCGCCTTGAGTCCGTCGGCGCTGGTCAAGCCCTTGAAAAACTGCTCGCCGTACTGGATGCCGATTCCATAAAGAAACAACAACAGGCCAAGCGTGCCGAGCAGTGCAGGCGGAGCCGATTTAGGCGCCCATCCACCAATCGCGAGACCCACGAACAGCACGGCGCCGGAGCCGAGCGACACCCCTTTAATACTGAGTTCGCCAACCAGATAGCCTAGCGCCACTGTCACGAAGAGCGTGAGCAACGGCTGGGTCTCAAGCAACGTCCTGAACACGTCCATGGCTGCCATCCCTGTTGACCAGCCTGCATCCGTCCACCTGCTTGCGCTCACCAGGTTGTGCCCCGGGGTCCGCCTCGCAGTTCTTCAAAAGCTCCGCCGGGTAGACCACTGTCAGCTGACACGAGGCGTCGAAACTGCACCTGAGTGCCCAATGACCCCAATACAATCTAGGCGATAGAACAAAAGGCGACAATGTATCTCTGATCCAATACCACGACGGCACCCGCCGTCGGATCCGGCTTGTCCTGCACAACGGCGGTACCCAGCCTGCATCAAAGTCCCGTTCCCCGGCCCATTGCGGGGTCAACCGCCGCTACGGCGAACTACCGATATCGGCGACATGAAGTCATTCGGACGCCGAATGGCGCCGTCCGCTCCTGGCACGAGAACCGTCGTTCCACCGAAGTGCGAGGCCGCGAGTGTGCCCCGCGTGCGCGACATCTGTGACCTACCGAACATGGCAAGACGAAAGGCGCACCTGCACGCGATCGCAGTAGCAATCTCGATACTGGAGCTAATTACGATGGCGCAGGAATGGGGGGACCGCCCGCGTCAACGTTGCCGCCCAAGCTATTAGAATGTGAATGGCGCAGAATACAATCTTGAGCACATTCAAGCGCGTGAAACGACGTTGCGCCGAGTCCGGTCGGTAGGGGCTGGCGTGAACGACAAACTTGCTGCAGAGAGACAAAATGAAAAAGGGACGAGCGAAACTTACCCGGCATGATGCTGAGCGCCTTTTCGAGGGATTGCCCGCAGGAAAAGCGAGCGTATCGAGTCGGCCCGTGAACCCATTTGAGGCAGAGGCGTTCGACGTGGTCAAGCGCGTCGATGACGAAACCAAGCTCTGGAAGGACAGCCTCATTACTCTTCCGAAGGCGATCGAATTGCCTGCTTGTTACGAGTCGGTGGCTCGCATGCGCGAGGCGATAGAGCGGGCGTGGCGCGTGAAATGGGTGAGGGAAGGTAAAAACGAAGTTGTCACCGAGTTCCCTGAAGGATGGACGGCCGTTCGCCCGAAAAGCGGACCCATCGAGGTGCGGGATCCCTCCGGCGTTGTTCGCGCCTTATACGGGTGGGCCGAAGATGCTGAGCTCAGGATCCTCCCAAGATACCTGGTCGAGTCGCAGGCGAACAGTTCAAGCGGACTAGGCAGCTTGCTGGTCCGCGATCGCGGGAACGGTCAGATCCTTGAGAGGTCATCGATCTGGTCCGCTCAAACAGGTGTCAACCATCCAGATTGGAAGAGGCTGTCACAGTGGCTCACCCTACGCTATCCAGAACACCGCGACCCGCTTCGATACTGGGAAGATTGTGAGGACAACATCCAGAAATGAGCTGGTTTTTTGGCTGCTCTATGACATTCAGAATGTCGCCTCCACTCTGCCACCGGACAGTTGACGGTGAAAGCGAATGGTCCTTTACCGGCCTGGGCACCGGCAAAGAAGTTGAATTTCCTACACCCTCGCCTTAGCGACGGCCGCTTCGTCCCAGACGAGACCCACCCCCGGGCAGTCCGGCGCGGTGACAGTTCCGTTGACGACCTTCGGTGGCTCCGCCAGTATCCCGCCAGCGACATCGAGGAATTCGAGCCAGTGACGCGTGGGCGTGACGGTCAGCAGATGCGCGCTCGCCTCCACGAAGCAATGGCTCGAGAAGTTCTTGCTGGTGACCTGAGCCAGAGCCGCGGCCCGCAACCAGCCGGTAACGCCGCCGATCATCTGCACGTCGCACATGACATAGTCGCTGGCATCGGCACGCAGTGCTCGTTCCATATCGAAAACGCCCGAGAAATTCTCCCCGATCTGGAGCGGCGTTTTCAATTCGGCGGCGATCCTGGCAAAGCCTGCGAAGTCGTCGCAGCGGATCGGCTCCTCGATCCAGGCAAGGCCTTCGCTCTCCAGCGCATGGCCGCGACGCAACGCTTCGGCTGTCGTGAGGCTCTGGTTGTAATCAACCATCAGCTCAACGTCCGGCGCGGCCTCACGGAACGCACGTACTGCGGCGAGGTCCTCCGCGAATGTTGGCCAGCCGATCTTGAACTTGATGGCGTTAAAACCAGCCGAGAGCGACTTTTCGGCTTCTTCCGCCGCGCCCGAGGCGCGGATCATGCCAAGGCTGTTATAAGCCTTGAGCGGCTGCGGGCGTCCGCCGATCAGCGTCGCGAGAGGTAGATTCGCGGCGATGGCAAGCGCATCCCAAAGCGCGACATCGAGGCCGGAAATCGCCGTGTTGGCAAGCCCGTGTGAACCGCCGATCAGCGTAAAGCGCGAGCGCATTTCCTCGTGACGCTCGACCGGCACCACCTTCTGCCCAACCAGCGTCGCACCAAGATCGAGAACCAATGTCTCCATGGCTTTCAGCGCTACGGGACTGTTGGCCATCAGATACGCGCGGCCGGTGATGCCCTCTTCGGTGTGGAGATCGATCAGCACCAGGGGTGCTTTGGGAAACGAGCCTGCCGGGGTAACGAGCGGCGTTTTTAGCGGTGCCAGGACGGCACGCGCCTGCACCTCGCGAACAGTGAGGCCCGTCGGCAAGTTGAACATGGAATCCTTTCCTTTCATGTGTGCTGTTTGTGCATCGGCAATGACGATGACGTGGCGAAGCTTACTTTCGGGCGGCAGCCAGATCGCTGCGGGCGGCGTGCGACAACGCTGCCAGGTCCACGGTTGTCGAAATCATGTTGAATCCCTGGGCTGCGCGTTGCGCGAAAAGGCTCGCAGACGAGAGCACAGCTGCGCCGATCCCGGCCTTCTTCGCAGCGCCGACGATCGTCGCCACCGCATGATCGAATGCCGCTTCGCCATCGTTGTCACGCGGAGGCAGACCAAGCGCAACCGACATGTCATACGGCCCGAGGAAAAGCGCACCGACGCCAGGCGTAGTAGCGATTGCCTCGACATTGGCCAAAGCATCCTCTGTCTCGATCATCGGGATCACGAGCACGCGGCTATTCGCTTCGCGGAAGTACGACTCACCGTCGCGCAAGCCCACCCGCATGGGTCCGAAACTGCGGCGACCGTCTGGCGGATAGAGGCACGCATCCACAGCCGCTCGCGCGTCGGCGGCCGTCCGGATCATTGGGATGATCACGCCGTCGGCACCGGCGTCGAGGACGCGGCCGATGATGCCTGGCTCGTTCCATGGCACGCGCACAATCGACTGACATGGCGTCGCATCGATTGCCCGGATCATCTCCAAGGCAGTGGAGTAATCCATGCAACCATGCTGCATGTCGATGCACACCCAATCGAAGCCCGCTCGCGCCATGGCTTCCGCGCTCAATGCGCTCGGTATGCCGCACCATCCGCCCACGGCCGCACGGCCCTGCGCCCAGATAGATCGCAGGGATGGCCGCGCTTGAGCGCCGCCCTTCGTCTCAGCAACGCTGACATTCGAGTACGACATCATGGTCTCCATCAGTTTTCAATCGTCTTTGAAAGCCGTCCAGGCGAGGCGCGCTGCTCAATTCACGAGCGCGCCTTGCCAAGCACGCCGGGGTTGATCGGATTCGGCGGACGCCCCGCCTGTGGGCCTTCGCCGAGACCAGCGATCAGATTGTCGGCAGCCAGGTTCGCCATCGCGCGGCGCGTCGCTTCAGTCGCACTCGCGATATGCGGCGTCAACACGACGTTCGGCACCGTGAGAAGGTCCGGATGCACGCGCGGCTCACCCTCGAACACGTCAAGGCCAGCCGCGCCGATACGCCTCGTGCGCAGCGCTTCAGCGAGCGCCGTGTCGTCGACGATGCCGCCGCGCGCGATGTTGGTGAGTGTCGCGGTCGGCTTCATCTGCGCGAGCTCAGCGGCTCCGATCGTGTGACGGCTCTCGGGCGTGTACGGCAGGACGAGAACGACGTGGTCCGCGCAGCGCAGCAACTGTTCCTTCGACGCATACTCCGCATTCAGTTCCGCTTCGATCTGCGGCGCCACGCGCGTACGGTTGTGGTAGACGACGCGCATGTTGAAGCCGCGCGCGCGGCGGGCGAGCGCCTGCCCGATGCGGCCCATGCCGACAATGCCGAGCGTCGAGCCTTGAATATCGGTACCGAGAAAGGCGTCGTACTGAAACTTCTGCCACTTGCCGGCGCGCAGCCAGTGTTCTGACTCGGTCACGCGGCGCGCCGCGGCCATCATCAGCGCCCAGCCGAAGTCGGCCACCGATTCGTTCAGTACGTCCGGCGTGTTGGTACCGAGGACATTGACCGCGTTGAACGCGGCGATGTCGAAGTTGTTGAAACCAACCGCCATGTTCGACACGACGCGCAAGCGCGGCGCAGCCGCGAGCACTGCAGCGGTAATGGGATCGCCCGCTGTCATTGCGCCGTCCTTGTCTAGCAGGCGCTGGACCAGTTCGTCGCCGGTGAGTACGTTGCCCTCGTTCCAGTCGACTTCGAAATATTGTTTGAGTCGGTCGATCACTTCCGGAAAGGTCGGACCGGCTACCAGAATCTTCTGCATGCTCTACCTCCACACCGTGCGCAGCGCGCAATTAAACGAAACTCCAAACCCACAGCACCCCGACACATCGTTCCTTTGGTCTTCGGTCTCCCGTTGGCCATGGCGGTAACGGCGCGATGTGTATGTGACGACGAACCAGTCAGTGATGCCCTCGGCGCTACTTTTCAATTCGTACGTCAAGCGTAACGTTTGCCCTGAACCACAACTGCAAGGAACCTTCCAAACCTGGTTTTTTCGGGTATCGCTGCCGTTGACCTGGGAACCGGGGGCGCGCCAGTACGACTTAGGTCATTTGAAATCGCGCTGCATGCGGTGGTCGACGCAGATTCACAAACACACGGTTGCCAACCGGTCGCGGAACTCAAAGTAAGCGGTGGTCACAGCGGTCGGCGTCTGAACTTGCGGGTAGTGTCCGACACCGGGCAATTCCGTGACGTCGGAACGAGGCACCAGTTCGCGATAGCGCTCGACCATGTGGCTCCCGGAGATGGGGTCTACAGGGCCGACGATCAGCTTGAGCGGAATCTCCGCTGTCTGAAGCGCGCCTACCCATCTTTCGCGATGCTCGATGCGATCCGGGATGTAATTGATGAGTTTGTGCATGATTCGCTCGCCGTGCCGTTCACGCAACAGATCCCACATGGCGTCGAGCGTTTCGGCATCTGGCGGATATTGCTTCCCGAATACCGCGCTCATGTTTGCAGACAGTTTTCTTTTGGTCGTCAGCAAAGACACAAGTGGCCCAATTGGGGAGAGCAGGAGCGACTGAAAACGCACGCGTCTGTGCGTTTCAGGGAAAAGGCCGCCGTTGAGGAAGCAGGCACTTCGGAGTTTCGGTCGATCGGCGCGTTCAATATCCCGGGCTACCATTTCCTGTGCCACCGAGTCGCCGTAGTCGTGAGCCAGAATGTGGTATTCGCCGACGCCACGCATTGCCAGGAATTGATCGTAAAGATCGGCCTGATCGAGGATCGAGTATGTGTAATCACGCGGCTTGTCCGAATAACCAAAACCGATCATGTCGAGCGTGAGCAATCTATAACGCCCGAGCAGATCCGGCCAGACGTGCAGCCAGTCCCATGAAGCCGTTGGAAAGCCATGGATTAAAAGTAGAACGGGGGCATCTGCTCGCCCTTCCTCGCGCCAGAAGATATTGTGGCCACGGTAGGTAAAGTAATTTCCCCGGGCTTTCCATGCGTCTGTGCTTTGTGTCATGTCTCGCTCCTCCGGCGGGCAAGCTCGATGGGTTTGCCTTGATAAATTTGGACTACAAATCGTTGTACCGGCCATCCGCAAAGCGATGCGCGATCACGAGCATCGGGTGCGGCGTTTCAACGCGCGCATCGGGTTACATTTCAGGGCGCGGATTCATCGACGGCGAGAAAGGGAGAGCGCGCTCTCCCGAAAGATTCGCGTTCGTCCAGGACCACATCCCTATGAACGATAACTGTCGTCAATACGGTCGAGTTTGCGAATCATCGCTGGCCACACAAAAGAGCCGCCGACTCCGTCCGTCTGAACGTCCTTGGCCGACGCCGCTGTGGCGAGAATATCCGGGTCTACGAGCGTGAGCTCTCCTCCCGCCTGCGCTGACAACTGGATCTGGCACGCAGTCTCGAAGATGTACATGCTGAGGAATGCATCGGCAATGGTCTTTCCGACGGTCAGCAGGCCATGGTTCCTGAGCATCAGATAGTTGGCATGGCCGAGGTCGTCCTGCAGGCGCGGCTTTTCGTCATCTCGAAGCGCTACGCCTTCGTAATCGTGGTAGCCGAGCGAATCGAGCACGAAAGTCGATTGCTGGGAAATCGGCAACAGGCCGTTTTTTTGCGCGCTGACGGCGACACCCGCGCGGGTATGTGTGTGCAATACGCACTGCACGTCCTCACGCGCAGCATGAATCGCGCTATGGATCACAAAGCCTGCGCGATTTACCTGGAACTCCGAGTTCGAGAGTCGCTCGCCTTCTGTATTGACCATGATGAGCGACGATGCGGTTACCTCTTCGAACAATAGCCCATACGGATTGATCAGGAACCGATGGTCGGGACCAGGCATTCGCGCGCTGATGTGAGTAAAGATCAGATCGCTCCAGCCATGAAGTGCCACGAGGCGATAACATGCTGCGAGGTCACAGCGGAGCTGCCACTCGTCAGCACTGACGGTATTTTTCAGCGACGGGATTCGCATGATGTCTCCCTGAAATTGTAGAGGTTGGGTCAGGAAACGTTGACGGGTGCAACGTGGTTGCTTTGGCCGTCAACTTGACCACAGAATACAAAAACGCCTATCTTCAGACCGCAAGATATCTTCCACTTTTCGCGTCTCTTCCGGCCCAATCGGGTTTTCAAATGGCTTTCACCGCACAGGCATCTGACGAGATGCGCGCGAGTCCCTGGTACGGCTCGCTGGCTCGGGACACGCAGCAGGCTCTTCTCGAGGGTTGCTGGATCGTTCAGCTCAAGTCTGGGGAATACCTGTTCCGGCGAGGAGATCGGCGTAACGGGTTCTATGGCGTCAACAACGGACGCCTGAAGGCTTCTACACTCAGGGAAAACGGCAAAGAAGCCATTCTTGCCATTATTGAAGCAGGTAACTGGTTCGGCCAGATGTCGATGATCAGTGGCGCTCCCCACGCGCACGATGTCGTCGCCCTTGAGAACGCAACCGTCCTCGCGGCCAGGCCACAGGCATTCGAAACGCTGATGAACGATGCGGCTTTTGCCAAGGCCATTGCGCAGCTCCAGTCCATCCACACAAGCTGGCTCTATCGAATCATCGATGACTCTGCCGCCTATTCCACCCGCGCGCGTATCGCAAGGAGACTGGTTCTGCTGGCTTCCGGCGACATGAGCATGGCCGGCGCGCGCGAGGAGATCGCGCTATCTCAGGAAATGCTGGCGATGATGCTGGATATCACTCGCCAGACTCTCGCTATCGAATTGAAGGCTATGGTTGCCAAAGGCGCGATTTCCCTTCATTACGGCCGCATACAAATACTTTCAAGAGAGGCCTTGCTGAAGCTCCGGGAAGATGACTGATCAATGGCCCCAGCGCGATCAGGTGTGCATTCCCTGCCTTATTCTCCCGGGTCAGTTTTCATGCGAAGCATGACAACGCTGGCCACGAGGAGAAGCAACGAGCAGGAATAGAGCCCAGCATTGAGGCTTCCTGTCGAAGTCTTGATCAGGCCAATTGCGTACGGACAGATGATTCCAGAAACGGCGCCCAGGCTAGTAACGATCGCGATACCGACGGCCATTGATTCCCTGCGAAGCACCGAAGTCGCCACTGCCCAGAAGACTGGGAACGACGAAATCACTGCGGCCAACGCGACGGAAATAAGTGCGACGGAGGTCCACAGTAATCCTTGCGTCCAGTTGCAGAGTGAGAGAGTCACGGCGCAAAGCAGCACCGCACACGCGAAGTGCCAGCGCCGCTCCCGGGTCCTGTCGGAGTGGCGGCTGTACCAGATCATCGCCACCACGCCACATGCGTAGGGAATGAGGGAGAGCAAACCGATTCGTTGCAGGCCCACTGCGCCCGCCCGTTCGATCATCGATGGCATCCAGAAGCTCAGAGCATAGGCGGCGCAACTCATGGCGAAATAGAGCGCTGCAAGTCTGAGGACAGACATATCGCGAAACACCTCGCGGACACGAGCGGTCTCCGGCGGCACGCCGGGTGATTTTTCTGCGAGATCTCGCGCAATTGCATCTTTCTCCTCGACAGAAAGCCATCTGGCGGCGGATGGCTGATCGACGAGCAAAAGATAAGTGGCGATGCCCAAAAATATCGTCGGCAAGCCTTCGAGCAGAAACATCCATTGCCATCCTCGCAAGCCGTGAATGCCATTCATGTTTTGCAGCAAGTAGCCCGAAACCGGACCGGAAATCAATCCCGCCGCAACCGTGGCGGCCATAAAGAAAGCAACAATGCGAGCCCGCCGATCAGCCGGAAACCAGAGCGTCAGATAAAACAGAATCCCGGGAAAGAAGCCCGCTTCGAACACGCCAAGGAAGAACCTCGCCACATAGAATTCAAGCGGATTCGCGACGAACATGGTGCCCATTGAAACGACACCCCAGCACAGCATGATGCGAAGCATCGTTTTACGCGCTCCGACTTTCTTCAGAAGCACGTTACTGGGCACCTCAAAGAGCACGTACCCCACAAAGAACATGCTCGCGCCCAACCCATATACGGCGTCCGAAAAATGCAGATCGAACCGCATCTGCAGTTGGGCATAACCAATGTTGATTCGATCGAGGTAGGCAAGCAGATAACAAAAGAAAAGTAACGGAACGACTTTTCGCGTTACCTTTAGATAAGTTCTTTCGAGATCCGTCGAGGAACTCGCGCACTGAAATGCGGTAATGTCTGACATTCTGGAGTCCGTCGCTAAATGTGAGACCATGCACAGCGAGCACGCTGTATCGCATTCACGCAGCGCGCCCGGTCCATCTGGCCGAGAAGGGGATTCGATTGCATATCGCCCCGAATACAGGAAGGTCTTGAAACGCACCGCTCAAATGGCCACTGGGCTTCGTGGCCCAGACATCACTCCTTTTCCATTGAGTAATGGCAAGGGTAGTGGGTGCCTTGCAGCGCAACTGCAAGATAATTTGCAATCTCGGGTTTATCCGGAATAGCGGGGAGCAACCGGGGCGTTGGCACGGCGTGCCCGGCATCGACGGCGCAATAGGACCGCTATCCGGACTTGCTATGTTTTTTGAGTTCTGGCAATTTCCCGCGCCTTCGAGGCCGCAGGAAGCGTCACACACACGGTCAGCCCTCCGCCCTGTCGGTTCCTGAGGACGATATCTCCCGCATGGGCTCGAACGACCGCCAGCGCTGATGTCAGGCCGAGTCCCATCCCACCCGTAGAACGGTTCCGGGATTGCTCAACCCTAAAGAACGGACTGAATACCTTTTCGAGCGCTTCAGAAGGGATGCCAGGGCCCCGATCACTGACTGTGAGCGTTGCCCCTGCCGAATTGCAGGTGAGCTCCAGATCGGCGCCTCCGCCCCATTTCACGGCATTGTCGACGAGATTCATGCACGCTCGCCTTAACGAGAATGGTCGTCCGTTCAACGCGAACCGCTCCGGACCGGCGTATCGGACCACTGCTCCCTGGTCGCTATAGTCGTCTGCGATCGTGCGAAGCAGACCAGCGAAGTCAAACGCCGTCGCCTCCTCGTCCTTGTAGTCGTCCCGAAAAAAAGACAGCGCGGAGTCCGCCATCGCCTGCAAATCATCGACGTCACGAAAAAGACGAACCCGCTGTTCTTCATCGTCGATGAACTCTCCGCGCAGACGGATTTTAGTGAGCGGTGTTCGCAGATCGTGTGAAATGGCTGCCAACATCAGCGTGCGGTCATCAACGAATTTTCTGAGTTGCGCCTGAAGCGAGTTGAACGCCGCTATCGCTGCACGCAATTCCTTTGGACCCGCTTCGCGCACGGCTCCGGCTCGCGGATCGCCCCCTCTCTGGCGAAGCTCTTCGGCGAATTGCCTGATCGGTCGCGCCAGAAAGTAGGTGGCAAGCATCGATGCCGCGAGAATCAACAACGCGACGGACGCCAGCGTTGTCACTAGCCGGGCGGGGAGTAGATCCCCCCATCGTCGGTGGTTGGCGATGAACAGCACCCAGCTGTTGTCGCGAAGTTGCACCGCCATGAAATAGGCGTTTGGATGCGCAACCCGATCAAACTTTATCCCATTGGAAAGCGGATCGGCCGCGGTAAAAATCACAGTACGTCGATCGAGTCCGTTGTCCCGAAACCCAGCCATTGTTCCCGGATCCGGGGCATGAAGTTTGGCGGTCACTAACTGTTGAGCGACCGATGTCCCGGGTGGATACCAAAACACCTTGTCCGCGATCGTGATTGTGTCTGCCAGATTCTGGCGGTTGCCAGCCGGAGCCGCTTCAATCATTCGAATGGCATCGTCGGCCCGAACCAGCTCAGCTCTCTCAGCGCTCGACGGGCCTGCAAAGCGGTCAAAGAGCGCGCTGAATGCGAGCACGCTCATGATCGCCGCGCCAACGGTGAGCGCTATTCGCCATGCGATCGTGTCTGGCACACCCAGCCGGATATTCATCCGCGGCGAACCTGTGGCGCAAACATATATCCTCCGCCCCGGACAGTTCGAATGACGGATTCGACATCGGTGTCCGTGTCGAGCTTGCGGCGAAGGCGCGCGACCTGAACATCAATACTCCTGTCATAGACTTCGTAGGCTGAGCCACGAGCCAGGTCGAGTAATTGATCGCGGGTCAGCACCCGTTGCGGATGCTCTGCAAATACAAGCAAAAGATCGAACTCGTTACTCGAAAGTATCGTCAGCGTATTGTCCGCCGATCTAAGTTCGCGTTTAGCGATGTCGAGCCGCCATCCGGCAAACGAGAGTACGGGTCTTGTCGTCGTGCTCCTTGCCACAGGGTCCGTTTGCGTGGTTCTTCGCAAAACCGCTTTCACCCGCGCCAGAAGTTCTCTGGCATCGAACGGCTTTACCAAATAATCGTCTGCGCCAATCTCGAGCCCCACGACCCGGTCGACATGGTCTGCGACCGCGGTGAGCATGATGACAGGGATTTTCGATGTCGCGCGTAACTGCCGGCAAAGGCTGAAACCGTCCTCTCCCGGCAGCATGACATCCAGGATGACAAGATCAATCTGCTGGAGATCGAGCGTGGCGAACAGGCTTTCTCCATCGGTCGCAACGCTGACTTCGTGGCCGTGTTTGCGAAAAAAACCCGTCAGTAAGGACCTGATGTCCTCTTCGTCATCAACCACGAGGATGTGCGGCATATAAGTCATTTCCAAATGCTAACCTGGACGAAGGGCCGCTTGATTGCAGCCGCCCATCGCGAATATTACAGCGCGGACACATTGTTTCCGCGCCGAAACAAACGGCACATCATACCGTCGATTCTCCTGCGTAACCTGAGGGTCCTCGATTGGACGTTCACCAGCGCAAAATTCGCCCCTTCTTACATTGAAGTCGATCTCTCTCCCCCGAAACACGAGCGTGATTCGCCGGCAATGACCACGGCTCTTCAGACGGAGAAACGTCATACGAAGGGCGCTTCCGAATATGCACGCTTGACGTCCTGCTATTCAGCGCAGCCTTAGGAGAATCACATGCTCTTCACGAAGCGCCCCATTTGCATGGGACGTTTGGTCGCTTTGACGGCAATCTTTTGCACTTGCCCCGTCTTCGCGCAGACCAGCACAACGCCCGCCGCGGTATCGTCGACGGCTACGGAGGTACCCGACGACGGTTGGCGGTACTCCCTTGGTCTCGGCGTGTTCGCAACGCCCAAATATCAAGGCGCAAGCGCAACCCGCTTTCAGCCCGCACCGATCGTGGGCGTTGGCTATGGTCGTTTTTTCTTTGGATCTGTCGCAGACGCCAACGTGCCTTTCGGACTCGGCGCATATCTCTACCGAGACAGCCATTTCCGGTTAGGTGTTGCGCTCTCTTACGACCTCGTGAAGCCACGGGAAGCGTCCGATGACGATCATCTCCGCGGTTTGCCTGATATCGATCGTACGGCGCACGCGACGCTATTTGCGAGCTACAACCTCGATTGGCTATCGGTCGTCGGCGCTGTCTCTCAAGACGTTGCGGGCAAGCATGAAGGAACGACGGCTTCGTTGGACCTGCTGGGCAAATACAGTCCAATCACCGGGTTGACGTTGACAGCCGGGCCAGGCGTAACCTGGGGTAGCGCTCAATACAATCAAACGTTTTTTGGCGTCAATGCCGAGGACAGTGTCCGGGCTGGCCTGCCCGCCTATACGCCGGGCTCGGGCATCGCGGCAGCGCGTGTGACCGCGGGTACCAGTTACGTGCTGAACAAGCACTGGAATCTTGGCGCGCGAGTCGTCGCATCGAGGTTGCCGGGCGCCGTAGGCAACAGCCCGGTTGTGGAGAAAAAGACGCAGATGACCTACGGCATCATCGCAAATTATGCGTTTTAATCCGCTGATCGAATGGTCCGTTCGCGGCCATCCAAACTGGATCGCGTGTTCTCATCGCATTTGAAGCGCAGCCCGCTTGCGCGCCCATCGCACTTCTTCTACGCTCTTTTCTTTGTCTTTCCCGTTTCGAGCCTGCGATGAAGTCCCATCGGCATACCATCTTTACGACGTTACTCGCGGCCGCTCTGTTCGGCATCACCACGCCGCTCGCCAAGGCGCTACTCGGCAGCGTGTCGCCATTCATGCTCGCGGGGCTCTTCTATCTCGGCAGCGGTTCGGGGCTCGCGTTCGTACTGCTGTTACGCCGACTTTCAACGCACCGCGGCGATTCACCCGCCGCGCATGAGCCCGCACACGACCCGTTGCGTCTGGCCGAGTTGCCATGGCTCGCCGGCGCGATCGCCGCAGGCGGCGTGGCAGCTCCCGCCCTGCTCATGCTGGGCCTGAACACCACACCCGCCGCCACGAGCGCTCTGCTGCTGAACCTGGAAGGCGTGCTGACGGCGCTCATCGCATGGGTCTGTTTTCGCGAAAACTTCGATGCGCAGATCGCGCTAGGCATGCTGGCGATCGTGGCGGGCGGTGTGCTGCTCTC
This sequence comes from Paraburkholderia hiiakae, assembly GCF_904848665.1. GTDB lineage: Bacteria > Pseudomonadota > Gammaproteobacteria > Burkholderiales > Burkholderiaceae > Paraburkholderia > Paraburkholderia hiiakae. Next base: position 179,622 of record NZ_CAJHCQ010000006.1, on the reverse strand, counting down.
CTGGCCCGGCACGCATGCCGGCGCGGTGTCCGGCGTTGCGTCGGGCATCGCGCCCGGCGCGCTGCTCGTTGCGCTCGCGTGCCTGTGCTGGGCCATCGACAACAACCTCACCCGCAAGGTCTCGACCAATGACGCGATGGTCGTGGCCTGCACCAAGGGGCTCGTGGCCGGGCCGGTGAATATCGGCATTGCGCTCGCCGCGGGCGCACACTGGCCCGCCTGGCAGGCTGCCGGCGGCGCCATGGCCGTGGGGTTCGCAGGCTATGGCGTAAGCCTCGTGCTCTTCGTCGTCTCGCTGCGCCATCTCGGCACGGCGCGCACCGGCGCCTACTTCTCCGTGGCACCGCTCTTCGGCGTAGCGCTTTCATTGCTGTTGTGGCCGGAGCGCCCGGCGCTCGCTTTCTGGCTCGCGCTCGCGCTGATGGCGTTTGGCGTGTGGCTGCACGTGCGCGAGCGGCATGACCACACGCACACGCACGAGCCGCTCGAACACACCCACGCTCACCGGCACGACGAACACCATCAGCATGAGCACGATTTCGCGTGGGACGGCTCTGAGCCGCACACGCATGCGCACCGCCACGCACCGATCACGCATAGCCACGCGCACTACCCCGATGTGCACCATCGGCACGCGCATTGACGGCGAGACAGTAGCAGCCGCTTCCTTCGCAAACGACGTCAAGATTTCCCAGGACCGCCGCGCTTTGCGCGCGCACGATGCACTCGTCATACAAAACGAAGGAGGCAAACGCAATGGCTACCGTGTACCGGGACATCCCCGTTGAAGCCGCGGCGCAAGACGTATGGGCCGCGCTGCGCGATCCCGCTAACGTCGCGCACGTATTCGCCGGCGTGCTGACCGAGGCGCGCATGGAAAACGACCTTCGATGGGTCACGTTCGCCGACGGGACCGTGATCGAGGAACGCGTGATCGGCGTCGACGATGCGCACATGCGCCTCGCCTACACCGTGAGCGGCGGACGATTCGAGCATCATCACGCGACGCTCCAGGTGATGCAGGATTCGCCCCAACGTTGCCGCTTAGTCTGGATCAGCGACTTCAAGCCCGACGAGCGGATCCAGATGGTCGAGCCGCTCACGGATGCGGGTTGCGCGGCACTCAAACGCAATCTCGCCCGGCGATAAGCGCGGCCGCCGCGCTTCGTCGTCGCGGCCATGTCACGCGGCGCTTGGGGTTTTGCGCCGCGCGCCCTGAAGACGGATGTCATTCATGCCAATGGGTGGGCTCTTTAGCGGACGCGCGTGCCAAATTCGAGCGCGGTGGCCGGGCGGGGCAGTTAGTTGCACAAATGACGCTTCGCCAAGCGACTGGGAGAGCGATCCGGGCGCTATGCGGCGGCAAAACGGACTGTGCGTCGGCGCCCATACCGGCACGCCATTTGCGGTCAGAATAGTGCCAGATGACTCGACAATGGGAGCCGCAATGGGGGCAGGTAAATTAACGTTGGCCGTGCAATGCATCGCCGTTTGCGCAGGCCTTGCGGGAACACCGGCGTCACGCGCCGCAGGCACCTTCGACGGCAATTGGACCGTGACGCTCACGTGCCCAAAGGGTGCCGCCGGTACATCCGGCTACCGATATCAATTTCCAGCCGAAATCCAGGAAAACGTCCTGCACGGTGAGCATGGCGAAAGAGATGCGGGTGGCTGGCTCACGCTGGACGGCAAGCTCGAACCCGACGGGTCGGCCACGCTCGTCGCCCAAGGTCTGAGCCCATCATCGCCCCACGCGATCGGGCACGCCAACACCAAAGCGCCCTATTCGTACGAGGTCAGCGCACAGTTCGACGCGACTTCAGGCAGCGGCTCGCGCACAACGGCGCGCAAATGCGACCTTGTGTTCGTCAAGGAATAACTGGCGAGGATGGCTGGCGGCCTGTTCAAACTGGCGCCAGAAAAGAAAAAGCCCGCTTGAGAGAGCGGGCTGAATCCATATCAGGAGGAGACATGGAGGAGACGGTTTAAGTATAGGGTTTTCCCCTAAGCTGTGCAACTGTTTTTTTCACGATTTTGCTTCGGCGTGCTTTTCCCTCTGAACTGCCCCGAAATGAAACGCAAGAAAAAGCCCCATGACGAGCGCTCCCGCCACCACCGCCAAGAGGTCTTCGCGCGTTGCAGGCTGCTGAAGCGGGTGCATGCCAAGCGCCAACGCGATCACGATATTCACGAAGCCCCAAACCACGTTCACGACGGGCGAAGAGTCGCCCCGCCCTCGCGGACGTGCGAAGGGCGTGGGAAAAGGCAGCCCCTGCAGGCCGGAAGCCAGATGCGGGATCGCGTTGCAAACGAACGCACCAGCGAAAAAGAACCACACGTACGGCATGTCGTAACCTCGAACGTACAAACAGGAAGGGGCAGCATCGGGGCGGTCGTCGCGACGAAATGCGAGGATATCCTCGCAAATAATAGTAGAGAATCGCCTCGCATAAGTCAATCCACCCCGGATCGGCGGGCGTGCGCCTGCGCTTCTTGACGGCTCTCCATCAGCAAGACTCCCGCATGCTAATATGCGAGGAATTATCATCAAATCCTCGCATTCCAGGATATCGTCATGACGCCCTCCACGCCCGTGGCGCAACCCGCGCGCCCCAACGAACCCAAACGCGAAAGGGGCCGCCAGCGTGTGGCCGCGATCATGGACGCCGCTGTCGCCGTTTTCACCGAGAAGGGTTACGACGCCGCCACCATGACCGAAATCGCGGCGCGCTCGTCGACTGCGACCGGCTCGCTGTACCGCTTCTTCCCGACCAAGGAGGCGCTGGCCGAGGCGCTGTTGCTGCGCTACGCACAGCAGGCAAAGAACGGACTCGCCGAACTCGAGCAACAGGTTCCGGAGATAACACTCGAGGCCGTAGCCGATGCGCTCGTCGATTTCGTGCTGCTGTTGCAGTCGCAACGCAGCTTTGCCGTTGCACTCGTCGACGCCCGCAGTGGCAGCGACGACCATCGCAAGCGCTTTCGCGAAGCGATGCGCAGCGGCGTGGCCGGCATCCTGAGCCGCGCGATCGCGGATCTCAAGCCGGCCAGGGCAAAAGTCATGGCGATCGTGCTGATCCACATGCTCAAGGGCGTCACCAGCATCGCCAACGAAGAACCCTCGGCGCGCGCCGTGCTGATGGCCGAACTTCGCGATCTCGTGCGCCTGTATCTCGTTTCGGCTTCGCAGCGCGCTGGCGGCAAATAGCCTGCCGACGAAGGAAATACGACGTCAGGCGCGCATGATCTTTGTGCGCTACCATCGCTGCATGCCCGAACAACCCCTACCCGCAGCTACCGTGCCGCTGACCGCCACGGCGCAGCCTCAAAGCCCCTACGCCACCGCATTCGCGGGTGCGATCGCGCTCTTCGCGTGGGGCGCGCTCGCCGCGCAAACCGACATTACGATTCAGCGCATGGTGCCGCGCGGCTTCGAGACGTTCGAGGCCATCGGCCGGCTTTCGGCCTACCTGACCAATCTCACGGTGTTGCTCGTCGCGCTTACCTATACCTGCATTGCGTTGCGCCTGCGCACGTGGCCGTCACGCTTCTTCAGTGCGCCGGGCACAGTGAGCGCGGTAACGGTGTACATCGTCTTCGTTGGTATTGCTTACAATTTATTGCTTCGTCATCTCTGGACACCACACGGCTATCGCGCGCTGCTCAACGAGAGCCTGCATAGCCTGATTCCACTGCTGTGCGCGGCGTATTGGCTGCTGTTCGTGCCGCGCTTCCCCCTTCGTGCTCGCGATCGCCTCGCCTGGCTCGTCTATCCGTTGGGCTATCTCGCCTTCACCCTCTGGCGCGGCAGCGAGACGGACTTCTATCCCTATCCGTTCATCGACGTCGGGCAGCTCGGCTATGCGCACGTGCTCGTCAACAGCGCCTTGCTGCTCGCGGCCTTCATGGTGCTGATGGCGGTCTTCGTGACGATCAACGCGAGAAGGCGCTCCGCCGTCGTGGAAGGCAACCGGCCCGGCGCATCGGACTTGCGGCGCCCTGACTAACTCGCCGTTTTTCGATCAAACCCATGCCTGTCTATATCGCCCTTCTACGCGCCGTGAATGTCGGCGGAACCGGCAAGCTCCCCATGCCCGAACTTCGCGACATGTGCGAAGCGCTCGGCTTCACGCACGTGCGCACGTATATTGCGAGCGGCAACGTGGTATTCGAGAGCCGGCTGGCCGAAGCATCGGTGAAAAAGAAGCTCGAGCAGAGCCTGGAGGCTTATGCCGGCAAGCCCCTTGGCGTAGTGGTGCGTACCGCCACCGAATTGGCTGCGGTACAGCAAGGCAATCCTTTTCCCGCTGCCGCGCCTGATCGCACTGTCGCCATCTTTCTCGACACGCCGCCGCCCGCGGACGCACTCGACAATGTGAGCGGCCAGGACGCGGAAGAATTCCGCCTGGGTGCCCGCGAGATCTATGTGTTTTACAAGGACGGTATCGGGCGCTCGAAGCTCAAAATCGCTGCGGCGAAGGCTGGAACGTCGCGCAACATGAATACCGTGGCAAAGCTTCTGGAGATGGCGCAAGCGTGACCGCCACTTGAATCGCGCTGCACGCTGCAACATCGCTCCTCAACAACCCAAAGAAAAGCCCATGATTACCTGCTACCTGCGTTACGTCATCGATCCCTACCAGCTCGAAGAATTCGAAACGTACGCCAAAATGTGGATTCCGCTCGTCGAAAAGTTCGGCGGCAAGCATCACGGCTATTTCCTGCCTTCCGAAGGCGCCAACAATATCGCGCTCGCGCTCTTTTCGTTTCCAGGTCTCGCGGCCTATGAAACGTACCGCGCCGATTCGATGAAAGACGCCGAGTGCCAGGCCGCATTTCGCTATGCCGCAGATACGCGTTGTATCGTGAGTTACGAGCGGAGTTTTTTCAGGCCAGTGTTGTCGTAGCCGGCATCGCACAAGCGCTACGCGTCACCCCCTGCCCGTCGCCGTGGCCAAAGCACCCTGCTGCGTTTGCGGATTCGCCAGCACCGGATCGCCCGCGCTCGTATCGTGCAGGCGATCCGGAATGAACAGCGCCATCACGCCGCTCAGGAAAAACACCGCGCCGACCATAAGAAAGCCCATGCCGATCGAAAACTGCGTGGCGATATAGCCGATCACGACAGGCGCCGCGCCCGAACAAAAGCGCCCCACGTTATACGAGCCGCCAACAGCCGTGCCGCGAACGCGCGTTTCGAAGCTCTCCGACATGAACGTGCCAATCGTGCCCAACGGGACGCCATACAGAAAGCCGAACACGAGCATCAGCCACGCAATGTTTTCGCGAGTGTGGAAAAGCACGATGACGGGCAGAAAGACGGCCGCGCCGATACAGCCCAGCACATACACCCCACGTCGGCTCCAGCGGTCGCCCAGCCAGCCCGCCACAATCTTGCCGATGAACGCAACGACCCACGTCGCGGTCATGTACCCCGTCATCGAGCCGAATTTGATGTGCAATTCGCTCTCCAGATACGTGGGCAACCAGTTGTTCAGGCCGTAGAACCCGGAAAGCGCAAACACGGAAGCGAGCGACCAGAAGATGAACATCCTGCGCGCCTGGCGGTCCGCGAAAATCAATGCGTAGCGGTTGTCGTGCCAGCGGCGGCCGCTCGGGCGAGCTGCGGCCTCGCTCATGCGCCAGCTCGGCGGCTCGGGCACGAAGAAGTGAATCGCCACCGCGAGCACCACGGGAGCCGCCGCCACATAAAACAACATGCGCCAGCCATGGTGCGGCAGGATCCAGGTGCTGAGCGCAATCACGGTGATATAGCCTGCCGAAATCGCCGTTTGCAGTACGCCAAGTATCAGAGAGCGCCGCGCCATGGGTACGTATTCGGCCACGAGCGTGCTCACCAGCACCATGCAGCCAATACCCATCGAGCTGATGAAGCGCACGACCGCGAATTCGAGGAAGCTATGCGTGAGACCGAGCAGGCCCGCGCCCACCGAGAACAGCATCATCGCCCAAACCACGACGCGCACACGCCCGAACGAGTCACTCGCCCAGCCGCCAAGAATGCCGCCAATCGCCATGCCAAGGAGCGTCAGGCTACCGAGCGCGCCCGCCTCGACGTTGGTCAACCCAAATTCGTTCTTGATGCGCGTGAGCGTGAGGCCGTACATCATGACGTCGGCGCCGTCCACCAGCAGCGCGAGGTAGCCGAGCGCGAAGACGAGCAGCCAGCGGTTGGCGCTTCCTGCGGATTTCGTTATTGTCATCAACAAAGGTCCTGCAATCAGGGGCTTGAATGAGTTGCAAAAGACATGCCGTGCGCGACAAGCGCGGGCGCGAGAAACGCGCCGAGCAGCAGGCCCTTATCTTCATGTTGCGACGTGTACCAGCCTTCCACATGCGTGAGGTTCATCGTCCCGACACAACGGCCGTTGTAGGCAACCGGTATGTTGAGAATCGAGCCGAGCCCCATCGCCGTCATCACCGCGTGATCATCGAAGGCGTCGCGCAGGCCTTGCGGCGTCGTGGCGCGAAACGGTTCGAGGTCCGAAAGAATGCGTTGCGCCCACGGCGTGCCGCTTTTCTTCTTGCGTCCGCCCGCTGGGTAGACGTCCGGCATGTTCGTAAACACGCGCTCCACCTCCTGGTTCCCGGCGTCATAGGCCATGATCGTGAATAGCCGAAAGCCGATGGCTTCGGCGGCGACGGCACACACCTCGCGGAAAATCGCATCCGGTTGCCCGGGCTGGCGGATCACTCGCGAAAGACGCGCAAGATCGGCGATTTCGCGCTGCAGCGCATAGGGTTCATTCACGAGGGAAAGGGGCGTTTGCATGGGACGTTTGAGAGTAAGCATGGCGCGCGCTCAGCCTCGCAGCCCGTCGCGGGCAAGCGGCTTGTGCGCATCGAAGGCCGCCGGCATGCCACTCGCTTCAATGTCTTCGAGCGAGCGATTGCGGGTTTCGATGCCGAGGAAGAACACGACACAAGCGCCCGCCAGCAGCACGGCGGTCGTCATGGCGAACACGCCGAAAAAGCCGAATGCCGGATATACGAGCCCGACCAGAATGGGCGCGCTCACCGAGCCGATACGGCCGAACGACGACGAAGAGCCAGTGCCGGTCGTACGCACGGCCGTAGGGAAAACTTCTGGCGTATAGGCATAGACACCTGCAAAAGCGCCATTCATGAAGAACGAGAGGCACACGCCCGCCACGGTGATCTGCACGCCCGTATGCGAGAAAGCCAGCGCAATCGCGGCGAGACCGCCGAGCGTCATGTAAGAGGCCACGACGCCTTTGCGGCCGATACGCTCATTGAGCCATGCCGCAGAGAAATAGCCGGGAATCTGCGCACCGTAGATGGCAATCGAATAGCCGAAGCTCTTCGTGAGCGTCAATCCTTCCTTGACGAGCAGGCTCGGAATCCACGAGAAGAACGAGTAGTACGCGAAGGCGACGGAGAACCACATCAGCCAGCTCACCGCCGTCGTGCCCACGAGCCGGCGCGAGAACAGCGTCAGCACGTTCTGCAACGCACTGCCGCCGCCCTGCGCCGCGGCGGGAATCGCGCCTGTCGAGCCAGGCGGCGCCAGCGCAATCCCCTCTTGCTCGTAGCGCGACTCGATGGCCCGCACGATGCTGTCGGCCTCGGCGGAGCGTCCACGGCTTTCGAGCCAGCGCGGCGACTCGGGCAGCGTTCTGCGCCACCAGAGCAGCATCACCACCGGCAGCGAGGTCAGCACGGCGAGATAGCGCCAGCCGTCCGGGAAATTCCGCACGACGGTGTAGCCGAGAATCGACGAACTTAGATATCCGAACGACATGAAGCCGACGAGCGCGCCACAGAACATGCCGCGATAGCGACGCGGCACGAATTCCGCAAGGAACGGTGCGATCACGACCGTTTCCGCGCCCGAGCCGAAACCCGCGAGCATGCGCAGCGAGAAAAACGTGTGCCAGTCGTGGGCGGTTGCGCTTGCCATGGATGCCGCGCAATAGATCGCCAGCGCGCTCATCATGATGCGGCGGCGGCCAATCACGTCGGCCAGCACGCCGGAAAGGAACGCACCGAAGAAGTAGCCGATATACGTGCTGCTGGCGACAAGTCCCGTTTGCGCGCTCGTCAAATGCCAGAGCTTGCTCACGACCGGCAGCAGAAAGGCAAGCGACGACGAGTCCAGCCCGTCGAACATATAGCCGAGCCCGCCGATCAGCAGCAGTCTGCGATGGAAGCCCGCGAGCGGCAGTCTTTCGAGTCGGGCAGCGACATTGGACATGGTGGGTCGGTTCCGGTTGAGCGTGGCGCGTGTTCAGCGGCCGATCGCATAAGCCTGCATCTGACGCGGCGTGGCCGCGCCGCGCATGAGGCCATTGCGGATGCCCACCGCGCATACGCGCCCGAGCCCCCACGGCTCGGCCACCGTTAGGTCGTGGCCGCGCGAGCGCAACCCGGCGAGCGTGGCTTCGGGAAAACGCGCCTCGGCCGACATCTTGCCGAGCTGCATCGAGCGCGGATAGAACGAGCCCGGGAAATGCGCGGTCTGGAACGAAGGCGCGTCCACGGCGGCCTGCAGGTTCATGCCCGCATGCACGTGACGCAAAAACAGCTGCATCGACCACTGATCCTGCTGATCGCCGCCCGGCGTGCCGAACGCGGCATACGGCTTGCCCTCGCGCGTGACGAGCGTGGGCGACAGCGTCGTGCGTGGGCGCCGGCCCGGCCCGAGCGACGAAGGCAGGCCCTCTTCCATCCAGAACATCTGCGCGCGCGTGGTGACGTTGAAGCCAAGGCCGGGCACCGCGGGCGACGCCTGCAGCCACCCGCCCGATGGCGTGGCCGACACCATGTTGCCCCAGCGATCGACCACGTCGAGATGCACGGTGTCGCCGCGCAATTCGGGCAGCGGCGCGAAAGTCGGCTCGCCCTGGCCGAACCCACCGGGCTGCTGCCGCCCCGCGTTCGCAAGAATGCGCGCCGCGCGTGCTTCGCTGTCGAGCAACGGGCCAGGACGGAATTCGAACGAGGCCTTATGGGGATCGACAAGACGGCGGCGCTCGTCGTTGTAGGCGTCGCTCAGTAGCGTCTGCATCGGAACGTCCGCAAAGCGCGGATCGCCGTAAAACACGTCGCGGTCGGCAAATGCGAGCTTCGACGTTTCGATGACCGTGTGCACGAAATCCGGACCGAACGGGTCCATCGCATCCAGATCGAAGCCCTTGAGCAGCGCGAGCTGCTGCAGGAACATCGGCCCCTGGCCCCACGGTCCTGTCTTGTGCACGCGCAGGCCCGCGTAGTCGTACGAGAGCGCTTCCTCGTAAGTGGGCTCCCAGCGCGCGAGGTCGTCTGCGTTGAGCAGGCCGCGATTACGGCGGCCCGAGGTGTCGAGCACGTCGGTCGAGCGGAAATACTGGTCGATCGCGTCGGCCACGAAGCCGCGGTAGAACGCTGAACGCGCGAGTTCGCACTGCTCGGCGCGGTCACTTTTCGCGCTGGCCTCGCGCAGGATGCGACGGTACGTGGCCGCAATGGCGGGATTCGCGAACAGCGCGTTCGGTGCGGGGGCGTCGCCGTTGCGCAGCCATTGCTCAGCGGAGGTCGTCCATTCGCTGAGAAAAAAGTCCTTGATCGCGAGAATCGACGCGCACATGCGCGGCAGCACCGGATAGCCGTTCTCCGCATAGCCGATCGCGTAGCTCAGCACGTCTTCCAGCGGCAGTTGCCCGTAGTCGCGCAGCATGGTCATCCATGCGCCGAACGCGCCCGGCACGACGGCGGGCAGCAGACCGGTACCCGGCACGACTTCGAGCCCGAGCGCGCGCATGCGCTCGATCGTCATGGTCGCGGGTGTCACACCCTGGCCGCACAACACGCGCACGCGGTCTTCTCGCGCGCTGAAGAACACGACCGGCAGCTCGCCGCCGGGACCGTTGAGATGTGGCTCGACGATCTGCAGCACGAAGCCCGCTGCAGCGGCCGCGTCGAAAGCGTTACCGCCCTTCTCGAGCACCGCCATCGCCGACGCACTGGCGAGCCAATGCGTGGACGCCACCATCCCGAAGGTCCCGATCAGCTCGGGACGCGTTGTGAACGACATCTTCGACTCCCTGTGTGAAAGGTTCGATTTGCGGTCGAACCATTAAAAATTGGTTCCAAAACCTTTCACAATCAGCTTACGAAGGAAGATTTTTGGCCGCACCCGGTGTTAACCCTGAAATTCCACCGAGAAACCCGGGTTGGCGTCAATCCCTGAGACCTCGCGGTTTGCGCGCAGCTGCCCGCCTGCTAGAATCAAACCAATTCATATTGGTTCATATTCCACCATGGAAAGGTCCGCGCTCGACAGCCTGCTTGCCTACATTGCTCAACACCGGCTGAAGGACGGCGACGCGTTGCCACCCGAGCGCAAGCTCGCCGAGGACCTGGGCGTGAGCCGCCGGGAACTGCGCGCGGCGCTGGCCTCCCTGGAGGCGTCGGGCCGAATCTGGCGCGGCGTGGGGCGCGGCACCTACCTGGGGGCGCGGCCGCTGAAGTTCGCGCCCACGCTGCACAGCCTGCGCTCGCGTACGAGCCCGGCCGACATCGCGGAGATGCGCCTCATGTTCGAACCGGCGTTAGCCGGTCTTGCCGCGGCGAAGGCCACACCCGAGGATCTGAACGAACTGGAGAAGTGCGCAAAAAGAAACGCGACGGCGAAAAGCGATGAGGAGTGGCAGCTATGGGATCAGCGCTTTCACCTGCTGATCGCACAGGCCTCGCGCAATCCCGCGATCATTGCCCTTATGGAAGTGATCAACGGCATGCGGGTCCAGCCGACCCAGCGTGAAAAGACCACGGACCAGGCCACGCGCCATCATTTCGCGCAGCAGCACCAGTCCATCGTCGATGCGATTCTCGCCCGCGACGGCGAAACCGCCGCGCGCTGCATGCGCGAGCATCTGCTGAAAGTGCAGGGATACGGCCAGCCACATTGACTGCGCAAATGCCAACGGTTCGCGCGCTCACTTCACTGTGGAAGCCGCGGCCTTGCACGTTACGGCGTCCTGATCACCTGTTCCACCGCTGCAGCCGATCGCACCGATCACCTTGCCGTCCTCGACTAACGGAAAGCCACCGGGCGAAGCCACGAGCCCCGGCTCGAGCGTAGCAACGTAGGCATGACCGCTCTCGAACTGGTTATAGAAAACACGCGTCTCACGGCGAAAGCGCGCGGAGGTGCGCGCCTTGTTCTGCGAAACCTCGACGGAGGCGTATTGCGCGCCATCCATGCGCTCGAAAGCGACGAGATCGCCATGCGGGTCGACCACGGCAATGTTCATCTTCCAGTCGTGCTTGCGCGCCTCGGCTTCAGCGAGCGCAAGCAGATGCTTCGCTGCATCGAGCCCGATAGGCGAACCGTAAGGAATATCGTAAGGCATGCGCTCGGGCACGGCAGCCGCCGGCGGCATGGAAGCTGACGTTTGAGCCTGCACGGAGGTTACAAAGACAAGACAGGCTGCGCCTGCGATCTGAACAGAGTGATGCATGGCACCCTCCTTCATCGGCGGGCCCAAGGCGTTACGCGCGTTCAGCCCTCGCCAGCCAACATACTCGCGCAATACGCTGTGTGCAAGGCCGATGCATCAGCCCTCCTTACCATCGGCACGCGGCGCGATGAGCCAGCCGGCGTAGCGGTAGCAATATGTCGCGAACGCAACGACCCAGCACGCACCTGAAGCCTCGATCCAGAACGTGAGCCACTGCGGCGCGAGCCAGGGTCCCACCACGCGAAGCAACGCTGCGATCACGAGCAACACATAGCAGGCGATATCGAACCTGCCCGCCACCAGCTTGCGGCCCGTATGTCCGCGCGCCGTGCGCGTGATCATCGCCACGATCGCGCAGGCGATAGCGCCCACCGTGAATGCGTGAATGGCGAGCGTATGCGCGACTAAGCCCAATGCGGCGAGCGCAAGCATCACGAAGCCGATGGGTATCCACGCATAGGCGATGTGCAGGATGGCCAGGATCGGCCGGTTGCCGACCCGCCACGAACGCCAACCCCAGATCCGCACGCCGTGTGCACACGCCGCCGCAAGCGCGGCTAGCGCAACGAGCACGCCGGAGCCGAGCGCCGCGTCGAGCACGAACGCCAGCGCGCTGAGCGGCAGCACCGCGCGCTCGACCACATTCCAGCGCCGGGCCGTGTACCCGGGCACGGCGTTAGCCGTGAACGACGCAATGATGCGCCCACCGATGATCGTGATGAACAGCACCAGCATGCCCACGGCGAGGTAGGCGCTGCGCAGCGCCCAATCCGCGCGACCGGCCAGCATCGAAAGATGGAACGCTACGTTCAGCGCGGCGAGCATGCCGAGCGCGACCGGCAAAAAGATGTTGTGGCTGTTCTTTGCGCCGATGAGCACGCGCAGCAACACGAACGCGCACGCGGGGAGAAAGAGGCTATCCACCACGGCGGCGACGCCAGGCGTTGCGTAGGCAACGGTGACACGCCCCGCGAGCCACAGCAACCATAGCGCCGCCAGCGACTTGCCCTGAGCAGGCGTGACTGACGTCCACGCGCGCACGGCGGTCAGCAAAAAACCAGCCACGATCGCTGCGCCGAAACCGAAAATCATCTCGTGCGCGTGCCAGAACATGCCTGGCAGGTACGAACTGAGACCCGGCAACGGATGGCCGGCATACGCGGCCATCCAAGCCAGCAGCGCCGCGCCGCCAAATAGCGCACCGCCAAGATAGAACGGCCGGAATCCGAGCGCCCACAGCGCGAAACCACTGCGAGCCGCGGGGGTGGGCTCTTCGATTCGAAAGACGCTCATGATCGCCCTCGCCAATACATTCATTTTCAATGAATCTTATATGGACTGACTGAGAAATGCCGCCGAAAAACTGAAAACGCGATGTAATGCCGCAGTTCCGAAGGCTGGGCTCTCCCGGAGCAACACGCCGCGCGTACATGCGTGTTTATACGTTAGCAAAGGTCTACCTTGTTGAGTCATTCCGTAGCCAAACGGGAATCACTCATCCGAGAGTTTAAAAAGCACCGGCTCTCATTAAATTAGGATGCCAAATCAATTGAATATCGATCGGTGGTGCCTCCGACAATCGCGCGGCCGCCGACACGAATCTCGAGTTTCATCTCGCCATATCGTGGCGCGCGAAGCCGACGCGGCACCGGCTGCCGTGGCACGCCTGCTCAAACAGTCGCGCGACCGGATTCTGCGCGATACGATCGCGCCTTGATGGCCATTGGCGCGAGCGAGCGTGCTGTGCTCGCATTGTGCTGATCGCACCATCCACCGCTACGCACGGCTTGCGCGACGGCGCTACCCGTGCGCACCCTGGTCGGCGCTCCCTGCCGGCCACTATGCAGAAATCGTCACGAGTCGGACCCCAATCGACCAAGACGCGCCTATTTTCGCTACCTAGACTGCAATCGCCGATCTCGCCACGCTTCGCGCGCGCAAACACGAAGCTCACAGGCGCGTTCGCAACAACTCAAGATCGCACTCGCCGGCACTGAAGCACGCAATGTCCGGCATTGCCCAACTTGCACCTGAGGGGAAGTGAAAAGTGAAATTGAAGGTAACGCACTCCGCACTTGTAGTCGCCTGGGCATTTTCATGCGCCGCCGCACACGCCGATGTCGTCAAGATTGGCTTTGCCGCGCCGCTCACGGGCGCACAGTCGAACTATGGCACTGACATGCAAAAAGGCGTGCAACTGGCCATCAACGATTTCAACGCCACGCATCCCACCATCGGTGGCAAGCCCATATCGTTCGAACTCGACTCGCAGGACGACCAGGCTGACCCGCACACGGGAACGGTGGTGGCGCAACGCCTGATCGACGATGGCGTAAGCGGCGTCATCGGCCACTTCAACTCGGGCACCAGCATCCCCGCATCCGATCTATACAACCGCGCCGGCCTGCCGCAGATTTCGATGGCGACCTCGCCGGTGTATACGGCGCGCGGCTACAAGACGACGTTTCGTCTGTTGACGAGCGACGCGCAAGCTGGCCGCATTGTCGGCTCCTATGTGGTGAAAACGCTGCACTACAAGCGCATTGCGATCATCGATGACCGCACTGCCTACGGTCAGGGCATCGCCGACGAGTTCGCGAAGGCAGTCGAGGCAGCCGGCGGCACCGTGGTGAAACGCGACTACACGAACGACAAGGCACTGGACTTCTCTGCAATCCTGACAAATCTGAAGGGTATCAACCCGGATGCGGTGTTCTATGGCGGCGGCGACGCGCAATCGTCGCCGATGATCCGCAAGATGCGCCAGCTTGGCATCAAGGCGGCGTTCGTGACCGGCGAAATGTCGCGCTCCCCCACCTTCCTGAAGATCGGCGGCAGCGCGGCCGAAGGCGCGATCGTGTACATGGGCGGACTGCCGAAGGAGAAAATGCCCGGCTTCGCCAGCTACGCTACGCGTTACAAGGCGCGCTTTGGCGAAGACCCCATTACGTACTCACCGTACTCGTACGACGGCACGATGGCGCTTCTCACCGCGATGAAGGACGCGAACTCCACCGATCCGAAGGTCTACGGCCCGTATCTCGACAAGCTCTCGATCAAGGGCGTATCGGCTGCGACGATTTCGTATGATTCGACCGGCGACCTCAAGGACGCGCCCGTGACCATCTACAAGGTCCAGCATGGCGATTTCAAGCCGGTCGACACGATCGCCGGCAATTGATGTCTTCGCGGGTCCATGAAGGACCCGCTGAATCCGCACTGGTTGGTGCCGGCCACCAGTGCGGATTGCCTCCAGTGCCAGATCACGCCGATCCACTGACTCGCGACCCCGATACGACGCCGCCGTATTCCCGCAATCGGGCATGGCTGTTGCGCCCACGCTCATACGTGGCGATACCGCCGCATGTCGAAAGCGAAGGGAGACAGTCATGAGGCAAACCGTATTGGGCGTCTACGACAGCTATGGGAGCGCACGTTCCGCGCAAAAAGCACTAGGCGACGCAGGCGTTGCGCAAGCCGATATCGCCATTTACTCGATGTCGGTCGAGGCCCCTCTGGAAAAAGGGCCGCGTGTCTATGCGCCTGGCGCGAGCGAGGCGGGGCAACATACACCGGTATTCGATCAACTCGAACGCTTGTTCGCGCGGCTCTTCACGCACGGCGCGTATCCCCCGGAGACCGAGGATTACCGGGAGTTCATTCGCCGCGGTGGATCGGTCGTCAGTGCGGACGTTTCGGAAATGCAGGTGAATCTGGCGCGCGAAGTGATGCGAAGCGCGGGCGCAGCGGACATCGAGGAACGTAGCAGTGCCTGGCACGACGCTTCGTCGCACGCGCCATCGGGCCACGCTCGCGCGCCCGGAAATTCGCACGAGACCTCGCCCGAGGCGGCGGCGCAAACACGGCACGCGACATACGCTTCGGCAGTGCCGACCGTGGTCAGTGGCATGCAGCAGGTCACAACGCGCGCGGCAACGGCGCCCGAAACGACCGCGAGCGCGGCCAGAGCGCAGCAGACATCGACAAGAGGCCTGGTGGGCGATCCTGTCATGGGCACCCCGATCGACGACGCTTCGTACGAGACGGAAATCCGCCAGGAATACGACGCAAACTACGCGAACTCCGGCATGTCCTACGAAGAATATTGCGCAGCCTACGAGCACGGCACAACGCTCGGGCAAGACGAACGGTATCGTGCACACGACTGGCAAGGGGTTGAGTCGAGTGCTCGCGAGGACTGGGAGTCGCGCTACCCGGAAAACGGCTGGGAAAGATTCAAGGCTGCCGTTCGCAACGGTTGGGAGCGCATGAAGGGCGTTTGAGACAGTCTGCTTCCACCTGCCTTTACCTTCCCAGGCTGCTGACCTAAGCAGCCTGGGAACGCGCGCATTCGATTCACCCTCTTCCCCTCCCGATACGGCGCACGCAAATCGCGCTTGAGGATCGTCTTCCGATCCCGTCCAGATCATGGCGCCATTCACGGCCCCCGCCGTGTTGCCGCCATTCAACCTTGCACATTCGTATATCCCTGGAAGGACTCGTAAGCGATTGGCCAAAGGCCACGCTGATTCTTGCTTCATGCAAGCGCTCTGGAAGCGAAGATTTGCCTCGCCGCTCGCCGATTACCCCCCGATCGGCGTAAGGCGGGGCGCGCTTCCCCCTTCTCGGCGCGCCCCTTCTTTTTGTTCCATTGCGCCAAGGAGGCCCATCATGACCAGCCCTATCGGTTCGAGCAGTATCGCGCACACGTCCTCGTTGACGTCGTCGGGCGAAAACCGCAGCACCAAGAACTCCAGCACGGGAAGCACCGCCGGCAACCCCTTTCCGCAGCAGGAAACCGTGCATCCGACCGCGCCGGTCGGTCCGCTCGGCCACAACATCAACACCTCGGCATGACCACTTCGCCGTCACGGGACACGCCAACGCAGCGCTCGCCCAGGTACCTGACACCACGGTTGTCAACGCATCTGGGGCGCGCCGCGTCGGCCATTGCCCTCGCCTGCCTCGCCCTGCCGCTCGACGGTTGTGCCGTGGTGGCCTTTCCATGCCGGGTGGCATCGGCCACGCTCAAGATCGTGCCGTTGGTCGGCCACCCGGCAGCCGTGCCGTTCGACGCGTGCGCGGCGGCGGTCGACTGATCGAGGTCCAGCCGATGAAACGGGCGCCATTGATCGCTTTCGTTTTGAGCGCGGCATACCTGGCCGCGCCGCTCTCGCCCGCGCATGCGGACACGCATTTCGAAGGGCGCGTGCAAACGTACGTCGCGCCGAAGGCCCCCGCCTCGTCGGAATCGACGATCGCACCGAACACGGCGAGCGCAGTGAACAGCGCGAGCGCGGCAAAACCGCCGGCGCCGCCCGCGAAAAAGCGGCGGCCGGCGTCCGTTGCATCGGCTACCCGAGCGCGCATTCCGGCGCCGGACGACTCGCCGTTCGCGTTTCGCGGTATTGCGCTCGGCGCGCCGCTGAGCGCACTGAGGCAAACGGACATGGTGCGCGCGACGCCGCACGAGAGCGAACTGCTTTGCGAAACCGACATCGCGGGCAGCGACATCGGCATGATGGCCAAGAGCTACACGAGCCTCACTGTGGCTTGCCGGTGGGCGCACCACACGGCGCAAGGCTGGACGCCTTCGCGGGCCGTTGTGGACGGCGTGCCCGCGGTCGACCATATCCTGCGCTTTGCGCACGCCTCGGCCGGCGACCCGCTGCGTCTTTATGAAATGTCGTTCGTCGTGGATTCGACAACGGCCTTCGACCTGCGCGACCTGCTCGCCTCGCGCTACGGCGCACCGCGTGTGCTCGGCGCGCCTTCGCTGCCGCTGCTCGTGTGGGAGAACGCCTCGAGCACGATCACCATCTGCCTGTTGCCCGACAGCCAACGCGCGACGCTCACATATCTGCTCAAGGCCGCGACGCTGCGCACCAAAGGCAGCGAGAAGACGCTCAAGCTCAGCCAGTTCGACGAAGGCTGAAACGGAGCGCGCCAACCGGTCGCCCGGACGAACTCAACGAATCCGCCGAATTCGCTACATCTGATGAATCACCCTCGCACCCGCTCCTCCGCCATGTCATTCATTCAATCGGAATCCTCAATTTCGAGTGCATGCCGCACGACTCGCTCGAGAGTTCTGCCGTACATGTTGCTGTGCGCATCGCTCGCCACGGTGGTGGCTGGTTGCGCAACGCCGGAGTCGATCGTCAATACGCCCATGACGCCGCCGCTCGCGGAACCGCTGCTGAACGTCAACACAAGCGGTGCGATCTATCAGTCGGGCACCGCCATCTCGCTGTACGAAACACCGCGTGCGCAGCGAATCGGCGACGTGCTCACGATCAGGCTTTCTGAAACCTATAGCGGCAACGACGTCGCGAGCGCCGCCGCCAAGCGCGACAGCAACATCACGGCCACGGCCGCCGACCAGTCGACCGGCGCGGCGGCACGGCTCGCGCGCCTGTTCAATATCGGCTCGGCTTCGACCTCGTTCAACGGGAGCGGCAATCACTCGCTTTCGAGCGATATGACCGGCACGCTGGCCGTCACGGTCATCAGCAAGACGCCTACGGGCAATCTGGTGGTCTCGGGGGAGAAGATCATTGCGATGAGCGGTGAGCATCAACGCCTGCGGCTTTCCGGGATCGTCAATCCGAATGACGTGGAAGCCGATAATTTCGTTGAGTCGGGGAAGATCGCCAACGCGCGGATCGAGCAGGTTGGGCGCGGGTTGCTCAACGATGCGACGACCGTCGGGTGGTTGCAGCGGATGTTTCTTAGCGTACTTACGTTTTGAGCTTTCTTGTGATTCCCAGCCGCTTTGGCCTTTCCTTGTATTCAAGGAAAGGCCAACGGCGTTAAACCGGGCGTAAAACGCTCAGTCTTCCTCATTATCAGGCATTTCACCTTCAAACTCATCGGCGTATTCAGCCCCAGCTTCATCCGCATGCTCACGAGCATGTTCACCAAAGCGCTCAGCAAAGCCAACTTCACCGTCAGGCACGAACACATAACCGTGCCCCCACACCGTCTGAAGATAGCGCGGCTCAGACGGATCGGTTTCGATCAGCCGGCGCAAGCGCCAAATCGCCACGTCGAGACTGCGATTCCGATACCGCCCTGCCTCCCCATACACGATTTCGATAATGCGCTCGCGCGAAAGAATCGTCATCGAGTGGTTGACGAACAGCTTGAGGAACGCGAATTCGCTAGAGCGCAGCGGCATGCGGACTTCATCGCGATACAACTCCCGCGAACGGAAATCGAGTTCAAAAGGGCCGAAGCGAAACGATTCGCGGCTCTCCGGCGCGCCCGTGAGATTTGCAATGCTGCGCCGGCGCATGACCGATCGAATGCGCGCCACCAGCTCGCCCGGATCGAACGGTTTGCCCACGTAGTCGTCGGCGCCGAATTCCAGGCCCAGCACACGGTCGATCACTTCATTGCGCGCGGTGAGCATGATGACCGGCAGGTCATCGCCGCTTTCGCGCAAGGCGCGCAGCGCGCTGATGCCATCCACTTCCGGCATCATGATATCGAGCACGACAACCTGTGGCCGCTCGGAGCGCAGCCGCTCCTGCATCGCACGCACGGAAGGCAGTGTCGTGACAGTAAAGCCACGCATCTGCAGATATTCGGCCGTGACGTCGCGCACGACCGGATCGTCGTCGACGAGAAAGATATTGTTTGCCATGCGTAAATCGTAAGGGACGAGAACGAGCCGGTACAGGCCCGCAGCCTTACCAATCCTTTCCCGCGCGTCGCGCGGGGCACCAGGCTTACTGGTCGCTCGAAGCGGACTGGAACGAATTTGCCAATTGCGTCTGGTCGACCACCATGCTGTCCACCAGCCCTTTGAGCTTCACCGTCGCACTCGAATAGCGGTCGGTACCGAGGCCGCGCACTTCGTAACGCGCCGTAACGGCAATATGGTTGTGCATGAAAATCGTCAGATTGATCGTCGAAAGATAGGCCCGGCTTTCGTCGCTGAACGTTGGCTTGCCGAATTCGATCGATGCGTTATACACGAGACGTCCTTCGCAACTCACCGGCTCGGTTCCGGCGCCGTAGACGTCGGAAGTCACGCCGCGCTGCGCGAGCACGAGCTGCAGCGATGGCACGAAGTCTCCCGACGTGACCATGGGATTGTTCTCGATGCAGATCGAGCTGAGATTGACCGGCCGGCCCGTCACGAATTTGGGCGAGGAGTAATTCGACGCGACCGCGTAACCCGCCTGAATCATGGAGCCGGTCGCATCGGCCGCGGTGATGAGCGTCCATGCGCAGCCGTTGAGCGCGAGCGCGGCGGCGCATGCGGCGCCGAGTTTCACCGTGCGCGCGCTCGCACGGCTGACGGTTGACACGATTTCATGTGGCATGGGAGCGGATACCCGATGCGTTGAAGGGCTGCGCGGAACATGACACGCTCCGGCAGGACTCGCCACGCATGATCGGTGTAAAGCGATGCGCGCGATGGCCGGGACATCGGTCAATGTTGAATGCCACTTTCCACTTCTTCAAAATCCTCCCGCTCGGTAAGGACTTGAACACCCACGTTGCACGCCTTCTCCATGCAGTGGCGCGCGCTACAAATAGTCAACGCCGTTCGGCGATTACCGCGCGCGGCGGCGCTTGTAATGTTTCGTAAGCGCTCCTGCATTCTCCCCGCTGAATGGGACATTGCGGATTCATCGCCGCGCTATCGTTCTCACTGCAGTTCTCACTGCGGTTCCCACTGCGGCGCCTCGCGCCTTTGCGACGCCGGACGAACCACACGCTGCTCCCGTCTTTCTCTTATTTCAACATCATCATGCCTGCCATGAACCGAGAACCGAAAATCCGTCGCGCCCCCCTCTTCAAGCGCGGCCTGAATGCTGCTGCAATCGCGCTGTTCGCGTCGCTCGCTGGCTCGCCGTTCGCGCACGCTGCGAGTTTTCACTGCCCGCGCAACGCGTCGGCGTCCGAGCGCCTCGTGTGCAACGATCCGACGCTCTCCACGCTCGACGACAAACTGGCCGCGCTCTATCGCAGCGCGTTCGACACGACCACCGACACGACCGCGCTCGAAGCCGACCGCGTGAGCCAGTGGCAATGGCGACAGCACAACTGCAAGGACAAGGCGTGCGTGACGGACTGGTACGACCGCCGTATCGCCGAACTCGAAGGCGATCTCAAGCATGGCAAACAGGCTGCCGTCCGGCGCGTGAAGGAAGGCGTCGTGGACCAGCAGCTCGCCCCTTCCGCACAGGACGCCGTGCTCGAAATGCACGGCATCGCGCCCGCGCCGAAGGACGATAACGCAGCGGCCGCACCCTCTGCGAGCAACGCGAAAAGTGTGAAGAGCGCGAGCGCGAAGGTCGCGTCCGCCGAAGCCAATGCGCCGCTTCATCTGCAAAAGATGCCGAGCGGCGTGGCCGCCGACGCACGCCAGACGCGTCTCGCGCAAGCGCACGCCCATCGCCTGCCGCCCAAGGATGCCGCACCGGCCGGCGACGTCTCCGCGATGACCGCGAAAATGGCCGGCGCGAACTCGGCATTCGCGAAAGCAGCAGGCATGGCTTCCATCGAGGCGACGATCGCTCAGCCCGCGAGCCCCGCGGCCAACGACGCAGCAGCAAAGCCGGCGGACCAGGCGAGCGCACAGCAGAGCGTAAGCGCGCTCAACTGCGCATCCGTTGCATCGGCGCAACCCGCGCACGCCACGCAAGCGTCCATCGAGCAAGGCACCGTCGCCCTGAAGTAAGGGGCCATGTAAGCTGCGGCAAGAAATCTGCGGTCGCGCGCTGTTCTGCCGGTTGTCGATATCAAATAAAATACGACGATGAGTCCACACGTTCTCATCGTCGACGACGATCCGGTCGTGCGCGATCTCCTCTCCGGTTTCCTTCGAGCCAACGGTTTCGAAGCCTCGGTCCTCCACGACGGCACGCATCTCGGCGCACGACTGGAGCGCGAGCGGCCATCGGTCGTCGTGCTCGACGTCATGATGCCCCGCACCGACGGCTTGCGCGCCCTCGCCGCCCTGCGCGCGCAAGGCGACGACATTCCGGTGATCTTCGCCTCCGCGCGCGGCGAGGTCGGCGACCGCATTGCCGGTCTTGCGCTGGGCGCTGACGACTATGTCGCGAAGCCTTTCGATCCCCAGGAATTGCTGCTGCGTATCCAGACCGTGCTGCGCAGGCGCGGCAACGGTCCCGCGAGCGCACCCGTGGCGCGCGAGCGTTACCGATTTGGCGCTTTCGAGCTCGATTTCATGGCGCGCACGCTCGAACGCGACGGCAAGCGCGTGACGCTGCGCAGCAGTGAGTTCGTGCTCCTGAAGATTTTCACGGAGCATCCCTATCGCGTGCTCTCACGCGTGCTGATTCACGATCTGCTGCACGCAGACGGCCTGGCATTTCACGAACGCAGCCTCGACGTACCGGTCTGGCGATTGCGCCGCGTGATCGAAGACAATCCTGCGCAGCCGCGCTACGTGCAGACCCTGCGCGGCAAGGGCTATGTGTTCGTGCCGCAGAGCGGGGTCGGCATCGAAGGCGACATCGAGGGCCCCACTGCGAATCTCACTGCGAATCTCACCGCAGACGACAGCGGCCACCGCACGAACGCGTAATTGCATGAACAATCCGTTGAATACGCTGTTCGGGCGCATGGCGCTGATGTCCGCGCTCTTGCTGTTCGCCATTCAGGCATGCTGGTTCATCGTGTTCGCACCACAGCCGCGCCGCCACGAAGTGGAAGGCTTCGAGCGCGGTCTGCTGCTCATGCTGCATGCCGCGACAAGCGCGGCGCCCGGCACGGCGACGAGCGCGGCAACCCGTGCGCCTCCCAACGAAATGGACCTCGCGCCGGCCCTGCGCGTGCATCTCGTGCCCACCTGGAACATGCCCGCCGACGTGCGGCTCGAAGTCCCGAAGCACGAGCCGCTCGCCGACTTGCGCAAGCAACTCCTGCGCGACCTGCCGCCCGGCACCGAGATTCTCGCCGACCTGCGCCATCGCGAAGCCCTGTGGGTGCGCTTCGCGGGTCAGGCCACGTGGATCGTCGCGCCGGTCGATCTGCCGCCGCCGCGCAATCTGCTGCCGCTGTTCGGTTCGATGCTCGCCATCTCGCTGCTTCTCGCGCTGCTCGCCATGTGGCAAATGCAGCGACCGCTTTCGCTGGTGGCCCAAGCGGCGCGTGCGTTCGGCACCGGCCATCGTCCCGCGCCTGTCAAACAGCACGGGCCACGCGAATTGCGCGAGCTGATCGGCTCGTTCAACGGCATGATGAAGCAGCTCAACGAGGCCGACGACGATCAGGCCGTCATGCTCGCGGGCGTCGCGCACGATCTCAAGTCGCCGCTCACGCGCCTGAAGCTGCGTGCGAGCATGATGGGCTCGGAGCGCGAGCGCGAACAGCTCATACGCGAAGTCGATTCGCTGAACGATATCGTCCAGCAGTTTCTGGAATTCGCGCGGCAGCGGCCCGAATCGGGCCCCGAGGTGGAAGTCGATGCGCTGCTGCGCGAGCAATTCTTTTCCGATGCCGGCGACGACGATGCGCTGTTCAGGCTCGATCTGCGCGCAGGCTCGGCGTTTCGGCTGCCGCGCACGCTGCTCGACCGGCTCGTGTCAAATCTCGTCGACAATGCGCTCGAACATGGTGTGCCGCCGGTGGAAATCGCCACGCGTCGTGAGGGCGCGCAGTGGATTGTCGAAGTGCGCGATCACGGCCCCGGCATTCCCCCCGAGCGCGTGGCCGCGGCGCTCAAACCCTTCGTACGCCTTGACGAAGCGCGCGGTGGCGAGGGCCATTGCGGGCTCGGGCTCGCCATCGTGACGCGCCTCACGCGCAATCAGGGGGGCCGCTGCGAGTTGTCCAATCACCCCGCAGGCGGGCTACGCGTGCGTATCGCGCTACCGGCCGACGCAAGGGCCGCTGCGTAAGTCCTTCACTGCCCTCTGATTGCCCGTCGACGCTTCGCTGCGCACGCCGCTCAGACCACGAGCCGGCCGCGCAGACGATCCACCGTTCCCGAAGCAAGGCCAAGCCCCACGGTGAGATAGCGGTTGAGGTCCCCGTAGCTTCCCTGCAGAGCGTCGAACGCGGCCTGCAGATAGCTGGGCTGCACGGGGGGCGCCAGATTGACCGAATCGACGCCCGTCGAGCGCCACGCATCGGTCAGCATGAAATCTTTCACGATGATTTCGAGCGGCACGTTTGCGATCAGCAGCAACAGCGCGCACGCCCAACCCACTACGTCCACGCCGGTCCCACCCGTGATCAGCAGCGGCCCCGGCGCATCCGCGATATGTTCGAGCAGCGCGCCGTAGATCGAACATTGCATGCGGCCTGTCACGAGCGTGCGCCAATGCGTTTGCATCGCCGCATCCAGTTCGCCGGCCTGCATGCCCGCGAACGACGGCGGCTCGAGCGTACCCAGCACATTGAGCGCGAGGTAAGCGCCCGTGCTGGGCGTCATGTCGGGCGCCGCGTCGATTTCCGCAGGCGTGCGCAGATCGTAGACGTTGGAGATCGCCATGCGTTCCAGCGTCGCCGCGTCGGCTGCACTCGGCGTGAGCGCGTCCGAGCGGTAAATCAAGGCGCGGCGCACATGCGCGCCGTCGCTCGTCGAGTAGCCGGGCGCGGCGCCCCCCAGATCGCGAAAGTTCGCTACAGAACCGATGACGGGCGTCGGCGCATCCTGCGCGCCGTCGCCTCCCGTGTATTCGCCGCCACACGCACTCAGCAACGTGCTGGCGCAACCGCTCAGCGCCAGCAAGCTCACCGTGCCCTTGAGCAGCGCGCGGCGCGGCGGGTTGGCGAGCGCGGCGCCGCCACTGCGGTTGAGCTTGCCGTTCGCGGCCACAGGCAAACGCTTACGCGCCTGCGCGAACGAAGAAGTGTAGGCGGAGAAAGACAAATTCATCGGTTGGCAGCTTATGTAGGGAACCCGCAGTTCGAGCGGGCCGCTGCAACGTCGCGCGTCGCATGCGTTCGGAAAGGGCGCAGTTTACCGGCAGATAAGCCTGAAAGGGTAAAAGCGCAAAACGCCGTAATAATTCTTCCCGATTCACAGTGCATTGCGCACCGCTATTCTCCGCCGGTTTTCATTTATATTCTTACCGGACCTTTCCATTTACACACAACAGGTAATTCCAATGATAATGCGCGGCTATATCGCATTTCAACCTATTCCTGAATATCGGCTGCGCAGCGCATTTTCTTTATAGATCCTCCGAGTCCTTTCCAAATATTATTCTTGACGCTCTTTGTCGCGCTTTTATAATCGCCCGTGAATTCAGGCATTCGCCTGGCCATCGTGGCAGTCATGCTGCCCCTGGGAGTACCACGTCATGTACAAAGGCAGTGTGACCGAGGAAGCGCGCGAAGTATTGCGCGCAATCGAGCTGATCCAGTTGGGCGCACGCATGCCTGTGCTGGAAAAAGAACTGACCCTGTCGCGCAATCGTTTGATCAGGCTTTATCGGGAACTCAAGAACGCTTCGCCGCCCAAGGGTATGCTGCCGTTTTCGGCGGACTGGTATTTCACGTGGCTGCCGAACATTCACGCGTCGCTCTTCTACAACATCTACCTGTTCCTTACCGAGAGAGCGAAATGCAGCAGGCTCGATGCACTCACGCGTGCGTATCGCCTTTATCTCGAACACTGCGAGAGCGCCGAAACTGAACGCGTGCTGAGCTTTACGCGGGCGTGGACGCTGCTGCGCTTTTTCGAAGGCGGCCTGCTCACGCTGTCGAGCTGCACCGTATGTTCTGGCCGTTTCGTGCGCCACGTGCGCGACGCGCACAAGCCCACAGCCTGTTGCATTTGCGTGCCGCCCGCGCGCGCGGGCATGACGCGCGCCGCACGCGCGAACCGCAATCCGGAAACTGACGCTGCAGCCTCCACCTGCGCCACGCGAGGCCGCGCCGCAGTGGCATTGGGCGAGCTCTCGGGCGCCATGCGCGAAACCATGCGCGACACACTCGCCGAAGTCACGCGAGCCCTCGACCCGAAGCGTTCCGCGAACCGCTTGCGCCTCGTCGCCTCAGTGCCCGTTTAAGTAACTCACGTCACATCTTCATTCGCGCTCCGCATCCACCTGCAGAGCGCGAATATCGCACGCGCAAATCCGGCAGATTGCTTTGTAATCCTGATGATTGTGCTGGTTCTGGCGGAGTTCGCATTGCTGCGCCGCAAGCTCGATGGCATGTGCGTGCGCCGCCTGCCAGATCTCCCAGGCGATCTGCGCGCCGCTTTGCGCGTAATCGTCGTTTTTATCGCGCCCTAGCGCATCGGGCAGGCGCGTGTGGATTTGCAGATAGTGCGTGCGATAAAGCGCCTCGAAAACCTCGCGGCGTGACGGGCGCTTCAAGCTCGCCTCTTCGCGAACGTTACGGGACTTGTGAGGCGCAAAGACTTCATCCACATTCGGCGTCGAGGCGTACTTCTTCTTGCGGGTGGGGAGGGTCCCGCGGTCGTCGCGCGACAATAGGCGCACGACGTTACGGATACCGATATTGTCTCAGGGCGCGCAGAAGAATTGGCCGCGGAATATCGCGAATTTTTCTGCGTTATTCGTGAGTCGTCTCGGCACCCGGACCTGCGATTATTGTGGGCATAAGAAAGTCGAAAGGAGTCGACCATGCAAATCGGGGCGGCGACACAGTTCGCCAACAGCAGCGCCAATACGAGCACACTTCGTGCGGGCGCGGCTTCAGACCAGGCAGAACCGGACGACACGCAGTCGAGCGACGGTTCGACGAACGTCGCATCGTCCACATCGCAGGACGACGCCGTGCAGATTTCGCCGCAAGGCTATGCTGCCGCATCGACGGACGATATCGCGGACAGCGACGATGCCGCGACCGATGCGACCGATGCGACCGATGCGAGCGATACGAGCGATACGGCCGACACGACCGATACCAGCGACGCGGCCGACACGAGCGACGCAACTTCTACGTCGGCCAACGCGCAGCCCGTGAAATCGCTCGTTTATGGTGCGCTAGGGCTCGAGCGTCCCGACGCGCCCGCCGACCCGAACCACACCTATACGCTTGGGCGCTGGATCGCAGCGGGCATTACGCTGGGCGGCATCATTTCCCTGTTCATCTGAGCACTCTGCGTGTCAACCTGGGGCGCATAATGTTTCGGATAACAGAGGACATGGGTGACAAGTCGGCTATCATCACCGCCGGCAAAACAATAAACCCATAACGTACACGAGGTCCGCCCGTGGCTCTCAGCGCCTCAGCCGTTCTGATCGCCGCCATCGCTGCTGCCGCCGTTGCGCTCGTCAAAGGCGGCCCCAGGCAACCGGCGCCGCTCGAGTCGATCAACGCGCCGTTCAAGGAAGTGGACTTCTCAGACCTTCCTGCATTGCGCCGTTATACCGCGCGAGACGGCGCGTCACTCGCCTGGCGCACCTACCTGCCGCATGCGGGCGCACCGCTTGGCTGTGTCGTGCTCATCCATGGATCGTCGGCGAGCAGCGCGAGCCTCCACCCGCTCGCGCGCCACTTCGCCGCCGCGGGCTATGCGGCCTGCGTGCCCGACGTCCGCGGCCATGGCGAATCGGGCCGCAAGGGGACGATCGACTACATCGGTCAGTTGGAAGACGACCTCGAAGATCTGCTCGCAGCGTTGCCGGGCGACCTTGCCGCGCTGTCGAAAACGCTGATCGGCTTCTCGGCGGGCGGCGGCTTTGCGCTGCGCTTTGCGGGCAGCACACGTCAACATCTGTTCGACCGTTACGTGCTGCTCGCGCCCTTCCTGCATCACAAGGCACGCACCACGCGCGACGAGGTCGGCGGCTGGGTGTCGGTCGGCATGCCGCGCCTCGCCGTGCTCGCCATGCTGAACGGCCTGCGCATCCGCGCCTTCAATCATCTGCCGACGATCGCCTATGCGCTGGCGCCTGAGGTCCGCGACCAACTCACGCCGCAGTATTCGTTCAATCTGATGCAGAATTTCCGCCCGCACGCCGACTATCGCGCGGACATACGCGGCGTGCGGCGACCCCTGCACGTGCTGGCCGGCGCCGACGACGAGGTCTTTCACGCCCGCGAATACGCGGCGGCGTTCGAGGAAGCCGGCGCACACGTGCCGGTCACGCTCGTGCCCGGCGTGGGGCACATCGGCTTGACGCTGGATGCCCCTGCAATCGCCACCATCGTCGGCTGCGTGAAGCAATAAGGCAGGCGCGACTCGCCGGAGCATCGCCTGTCCGTATCCGCCAGACTGGCGGAATCCGCCGATTGATCTTCGCGGCGAAGTGGCCCATATTCATAACGGTGCGCAAATCAGGCACCGATTTTGCGGCGATTTTTCGGCAATTCGTCAATCGAAGCGAAAACGCGTTTTTCCCATGCTCAACGCCCCAGGTCACGGCGATTCTGGTCCGTCGGAGTGCCCCTACTGCGGGACCAGGTTCAATGCACCGCTCGCACTGTGCCCCCAATGCGGAGCGAATCAACTGGCTGCTGCCGCCCGCATCGCAGAGGCGAGCGAAGGCGCACCGGGCGAACGCGCGCACGGCGTTACCGAGCGTCTGCGCGCGAACTTCGGCACACTTCCGGGCAGCCTTGGCGGCAATCGGGGCTACGACGGCGAATATCCATCGATCGACGAGGAACACATTGCCGAGCGCTCGCGGCTGCCGCGCTTTGCATGGGCGGGTCTCGGCGTCCTTGCGGTCGCGTTCGCCGGTTATGCGTTCCTGCATCGCAGCGATTGGGAGCCGAAACTCGGCGCACAGGTGGTCATGGGGTCCGTGATCGGCTCGAAGGGCACACCGGGCACACTCGCCGCGCTGACCAGCCGGCCGCCGGCCGGGCCGCCGCGTACGAATGCGGCTCAGCACAAGGTCGCCCAGCAGAATGCACCTGCCGTCGAACGCGCGCCCGCCTCGCCACGCTATGTGAGCGCGCACCCCGAAGTCGCGAGAGATCTGGCCAGCGCACGCGCGAGCCTCGACAAGAACACCCTTTGGCCCGCTCGCAGGTCGCTCATGAATGCGCTCGCCGTCGAACCCGGCAACCCCGACGCGCAGCGGATGCAAGCCGACCTCGTCGCGCGCGAGCAGCAGCGCGACGCGTTGATCGGCCAGGCGCGGCAATGCGCGCACGCGCGCCAATGGGCTTGTGTGCGGCAAGATGCGGGACATGCCGTGAATGTCGATGCATCGAGCCGCGAAGCGAGGCACCTGCTTGCGCTTGCCAGCGCCGAGCGACGGCCGGGCGCAGGAAAGCGTAACGGCTGGCCCTGGCCATGGGAAAGCCAGTATGCGCAGACAGGCGACACCCATTCTCATCAGGCCCCCCTCTTCTGGCATCACTGATTCCTGACGGCCGGCCTTCCCGCTGATCGATCCTGGGCAGGCAACGCTTGCGGATGATTCGTGAACGATGAATAATATTGAACGTCGTTCAATATTTTCGCGCGCATTCATCCGCATGTCCACGCCCACTTCCGCTCCCCCAGGCCGCCGCGACCGCAAACGCCTGCAGACCCTGGAACACCTCGCGCGCACCGCTGCCGCGCTATTCGAAGCTCACGGTTACGAACCCGTGACCATGGAGCAGATCGCCGCCGCCGCGGACGTGGCCAAGGGCACGCTGTACAACCATTTCCCGGTGAAAGAGGCGGTGCTCGCCCATTGGCTGCACCTCGAACTGGCGGCGAATCTCGCGGCGCTGCACGCCAGGCTCGAAAGCACACCGGGCTTCGCCGCTGGCGCACGGCTCGTGCTCGATCATTCCGCGAGCTGGTGCGAGGCGCATCCGGACTACCTCCCGCCTTATCTGCGCTTTCGCTTTCTCGGCATCGGCACGGAGCCAGCGCCGTCGCGAGACAGCGAGCAACTGAGCGATATCGCCGATACCTTTGCCTGGCTCGTCCGGCGCGCGCAGGTGCAGGGCGAACTGCGCGACGATCTCGACCCGGCGCGGCTTGCGCTCTCGTTCCACCACCTCTACCTCGGCGCCATGCTGCGCTGGCTCGCCGAACCGCGCCTGAAGCTGCGCAAGGAATTTGCCGCAGCGGTCGATTTGTTCCTGCACGGCGCCGCCCTTCCCGCACAAGCCGCCCGGAAAACACCAACGAACGCAGCGCCGAAATCGAGGAAAAAGGCCTCATGAAGCTACTCATCGCGACGTATGGCACCGAGGGCGATGCGCGCCCGTTCGCCGCGCTGTGCCGCGGCTTGATAGACGCCGGGCACGAAGCGCGCCTGCTCGCCGATGCCGCCACGCTTGGCAGCGCTCACGCACTCGGCGTGCCGGCCACCGCGCTGGCTGGTGATATTCGCGGCATGCTACGCCCGGACCACGCCATCGCCGGCGTCGTCGCGAAAGGCGGCGGCTTCAACGAGACTGCACGCGCGCTCGCGAAAATCGCCAACGACAACGCGCAGTCGTGGATGCGCACCATCGTCGAGGCAGGCGAGGGTTGCGATGCCATTCTGGTTGCGGGGCTGGCCGCGTTCGTGGGGCTTTCCGCGGCGGAATATCTGGGCGCGAAAGGCATCGGCTCGGGCATGATCCCGCTCACGCCGACGGCCGCCTTCCCCTCGGCGTTTCTGCCGCCCAGATGGGTGCCGCGCATGCTCAACCGGGCGAGCCACGGCCTTGTGAATGGCATGCTCTGGAAGGCGTTCCGCGACAAGACCAACGCCGCGCGCGCGATGTTCGGCCTGCCACCGCGCACGGCGGTATGGAAGGACCACCCGATGCTTTATGGTGTCTCGCCAAGCCTGCTGTCCGCGCCCGCCGACTGGCCCGCCAACGCGCATCTATGCGGACAGTGGCTAGCGCCGAGCCCCGCCTGGACGCCGCCGCCCGACTTGGCGCACTTCCTCGCTGCAGGCGAAGCGCCCGTCTACATCGGCTTTGGCAGCATGACGGGCTTCGACAATGCGCGGTTACTGGCCGCCCTGATCGAAGCCATGCGGGGCCGGCGCGCGCTCTTCTACCCAGGCTGGAGCGGCATCGATCCGAAGGCGCTTCCTGAAAACTTCTTCGTTGTCGGCGACACGCCGCACGACTGGCTGCTCCCGCGCACCGCCGCCGTCATTCATCACGGCGGCTCCGGTACTTCGCACTCCGCAACACGTGCAGGCGTGCCTTCCATCGTGACGCCGTTCGCGGGCGACCAGTTCTTCTGGGCGGAGCGCCTGCGCCAGGCGGGCGTCGCGCCGGCGGCCGTCGATGGGCGCAAGCCCAGCGCCAAAGCGTTCGCGAGCGCACTCGACTTTGCCGCCGGCGAAACGGTGCGAAGCCGGGCCCGCGCGCTCGGCGAAACGATGCGTGCGGAAAACGGCGTGGCGAATGCGGTGGCCACCCTCGAGCGCATCGTTGCGCTCGATGTTCGCGAGGGAGTCTGAAGCTAGCCGGTCAGCGAGGCCGCAATCGCCTTCCTGAATGGCATCAGCCGTGAAGCGGCGCGTAGCATGATGTCGCGCGCCAGTTTTGCGGGTGCGGTGTTGTTCGTATAGACGTCGGTGATGAAGCGGGTCGCGAGATAGAGCGGCCTGGTCGCGCGGCGGTGCTGGATTTCGTAGCGTTGCAAGACCGAGAGGGCCCCGATGTCGAAGCCGCTCTTCTTCGCCTCGATAATTCGGTTACCTAATGTTTCCACGCCGAGCAGACCGAAATTGAAGCCATGCGCGGTCACCGGATGCATGCCGACCGCGGCGTCGCCCACGGCCGCGAAGCGTTTCCCGACGAAGCGCTGTGGATAGACGGCAACGAGCGGATAGACATGCCGCGTGCTTGCCAGCTTCATCGCGCCTAGCCTGTGCATGAAACGTTGCTCGATATGCCTCGCGAATTCGTCGGGCTGGAGCGCAGCGATCTCGTTGACCTGGCCCACGGGCAGCGTGAGCACGACCGACGACTGATGCGCGTTAGTCGAGCGCTCCGCGTTCATGGGGAGCAACGCGAGCGTTTGACCGTACCCGAACCATTCCCACGCGGCGTGCTCGTGCGGCGCTTCGTGCGTCATGCGGCAAACCAGCATCGCCTTGCCGAAATCGTGCATGTTGGCGGCAATACCCATCATCTTGCGCGTGGACGAGAAGCGGCTGTCCGCTGCGACGATCAACTTCGCCGGGAGCGTCTCGCCGCTCTCCAATGTCACGCTCGCCAGATCCTCGCCGGCTTTCACGCCGCTGACCTTTTGCCCCGCGAGCAGCGTCACGTCTGCGTGCTCTGCCGCGCTTTGCCGCAACGCCTCATAGGCAGCCTTGCGAATCAGGTGATTGGACACCAGCCAGCCCAGCTCCGTGTGTCCGCTCAGTTCGTGCCCGATCTCAAGCGCCCCCGGCGAGGGACCGTTGAACACCTTGGCGCTGCAAAGCGGAGCACGCGCGTGCGGGTCGATACGATCCCAAAGCCCGAACTTGCGCATCAAGCGCACCGACTTCTGGGTCAGCGCGATCTCGCGCCCGTCGAACTGCGGCTCGCTGATGTCGGCGAGACACTGCTGCTCGACCATGACGATGTTGAGGCCAAGACCACTGAGCAAGCGCGCGAGACATAGCCCCACCGGCCCGGCGCCCACAATGACGATATCTGCTTGCATGAGTCGAACGATTTGAATATGACTTAAACGGCCTGATCGATCTTCGCGATGTCGCGTTCGCGCAGGGCTTCGACCATGAGCGCGTCCATCGACTTCACGTGCCACGTGAACCATTCGCGCAGTTCACCCACCAGTTGCCGCCCCGTGTCGAAGCGCCCCTCGTCGGTAACTCGCCTGCGCACTTCGCCGGCCACGTTCAGCACGTGCCGATGCTGGCTCGCATGGCAATGGCGCGGACCGAAGTTCATTTCCTCCATCCACGTTTCTTCCTGCGCGAAATGCTGCTTCGTGTGCGCCGCCCACGCGTCGAACGCGCCGCCCCATGTTTCGTCCGTCGCGCGAGCGAGCGCGTCGAGCAACGCGATGAACTCGGCATGGATCGTGTCAGTCATGGGTTCGCCGAGTTGCAGATCGGGCGCAAGCGTTGGCGTGGGGCGCGGCGCGTGTGAGGTCATGAAGGAAAGTGGCGGCATCCGGCAGCGGTCTGAAACGCCCTCTCGGGCAAATTTTCAAGTTACCGGTGCGCACGGGATTGCGCGCTGATTTTTAGCAAATGGCGCACGATCGGTCACTGAGGCCGATGGACGCGGCCACAGCGCATGCAAGCGAAGCGATCAGACGAAAGGAAACGTTGATTCCGGCGCGGCGCGGGTAGCGCGTGCCGCAAACATGGAAGGATGCGAGGAGGAGTACCGCGGACGCAAAAACACGATGCCGCGCGGCGCGCGGCTCAAACCAGCTCGACGAGATTGACCAGGGCGCGGTCGCCGTCGGATTGTGCTTCGTTTTCGGCGCGGAACGTCTTCTCGCTGTAAGCGATGACTTTGAACCCGCCGCCAGCCGAACGCTCGACGGTGATACCCCAGTGCCAGCCGCCTTCCTGTTCGAATACGTGCAGCCTCGGACTCGATGGTTGGCTCGGCGATTGAAAAATATTCATGTGAAGCCTCCCGCGATGGGAATATCGTCTCGGACGATTGTCTGGATAGGAATTAGTTTAAAAACCTCCTTGCTGCGACGCAATACGGAATTACATGGACGTGAGAACCCTGGGGCGTTGCGCATGATTCGAGAATTACCCTGGTTATGATTCGACGCGTGCGACCGCGAATGCGGCGGTCCCTAACTACGAGACAGCGATGACTACCGTAACGAATGCCGTGTCCCCGTACCCACTCGATCTTTCGCGGCATGCTCGCCGCGCACTGCTGGAAGGACCCACGCCGATCCAGCCATTGCCGCGGCTAAGCCAGGAACTTGGGGGCGTGAATGTCTATGTCAAGCGCGACGATTTGACCGGCCTGGGCGGCGGCGGCAGCAAGCTGCGCAAGCTCGAGTTTCTGGTGGGCGAAGCACTGGCCGCGGGCGCGGACACCATCGTCACCGTGGGCGCGCGCCAGTCGAACCATGCGCGCTTGACGGCGGCTGCGGCGGCGCAAGTGGGCATGCAGTGCGAACTCGTGCTCACGCGGGCCGTGCCGCGCGACGACTTCGAGTATCTGGAGAACGGCAACGTCCTGCTCGACGACCTGCTCGGCGCTCGTGTGCACGATCTGCCCGGCACGGCCAATGCACTGGAGTTCGCGCAGGCGCGCGCCGACGAGTTGCGCGCCCAGGGCCGCAAGGTCTATGTCTGCCCGCTGGGCGGATCGAGCCCGGTGGGCTGTCTGGGCTATGCGGCATGCGCCGCCGAAATCATGACGCAGGCACACGCACAGGGACTGAGCTTCGCGCGCATCGTCGTGCCCAACGGCAGCGGCGGCATGCATGCGGGGCTCGCCGCCGGTTTGGCGGCGCTGGGCATCGACCCGAGCCTCGTGCTTGCGTACAACGTCTTGGCGAAGGCAGAGCAAGCGCATGCCACCACGCTCGAGAAGGCCTGCGCGACGCTTGAACTGATCGATCCGGCGCGGCGCATCGACGGCGCATCGATCGTGATCGACGCAGCCCAACTCGGCGACGGATACGGCATTCCGACCGACGCAATGTGCGAGGCCGTGCGCCTCATGGCTTCGAAAGAAGGTCTGCTGCTCGACCCGGTGTACGGCGGCAAGGCGTTCGCCGGTCTCGTGCAAGCCGCGCGTTCGGGACGCCTTGCACGCGGTGAGAACGTTCTCTTCATCATGACCGGCGGCTTGCCGGGCCTGTTCGCTTATCGCAGCGCGTTTTGAGGCGCAAACAACCAGGGAGGCCACGATGACCGATGACGAACGCGCAATTCGCGAGCTGGTGCAGACGTGGATGCAAGCCAGCCGCGCAGGCGACACGGCCAAAGTGCTAAGCCTGATGGCCGACGACGTGGTGTTCACGGTGCCCGGCCAGGAGCCGTTCGGCAAAGCCGAGTTCTCCGCGGCTTCCCAAGCGCAGCAAGACATGCGCATAGAAGGCACGGCCGAGATCGTTGAACTTCACGTACTGGGGGACTGGGCCTTTCTGCGCAATCGCATCGACATTTCCATCACGCCGCCGGGCGCGACCCAGCCGATGCGGCGGGCAGGCTACACGCTCACGCTGGTGCGCAAGGATGCGAGCGGGCGCTGGCTGCTAGCGCGCGACGCCAATCTTGTGGCTCCGAAGCCGTAAATCCGCTTGCGCGCGCCTGATTGCTTTCATCACTGAAAGACAATAACCCCGCCCGACAAGGCTCGCCGCGTTGCGCCCCTTTTTCGAATCAGAAAACCTTATCGATTCCTTCAGTTTATTGAGTTTCCCTTAATTGTGCGCTTGCGGCAAAGTGACGCTCATACGCTTGGAGCCACTCCTTGAACCAACGCATCGATCCCTCCCTACTTGCTGCGCCCGACCTGTCGTACGCCACGTTGCACTCGGGCATTGCCCTGCCGTTCCTCGAGCGCGGCGACGGCGAGCCGCTGCTGTTCGTCCACGGATCGCTCTGTGATTACCGCTACTGGATGCCGCAGCTGGACGGTCTGTCGGAGCATTTCCGCTGCATCGCCCCGAGCCTGAGCCACTATTGGCCCGCGGCCGACGCCTGCATCCAGGCCGATTTCGGCTGGGAGAGCCACGTCACCGAGCTGGCCGATTTCATCGCCGCGCTCGGCCTCGAATCGGTGCACCTCGTGGGTCACTCGCGCGGCGGCTGCGTAGCGTGGCATCTCGCGCGCCGCTATCCGCGCCTCGTGCGCACGTTGGTTCTGGCCGACCCGGGCGGCCCGCTCTCGCGAGTGGACAACGACGAAGCCGCGCTGCCTCCCGCCACCAACACGCTGCGCACGCGCGCCGCCGACCTCATCCATGCCGGCGAAGTCGAAGCGGGGCTCGAGTTGTTCGTCGACTCCGTGAGCGTGCCGGGCGCCTGGAAGAAGGGCTCGGCTGCGTTTCGCCAGATGGCCATCGCCAACGCCACGACGCTGCCCAAGCAGTTGCAGGACCCGCTGCCGCCCTATGCGCCGCGCGCCGCCGGCGAGATCAAGTGCCGCACGCTGCTCATCGACGGCCAGCGCAGTCCGCTCATGTTCCGTAACAACGTCGAAGCGCTCGACGAGTGGATCGCGTTCGCGCGACGCGTCACGATCAAGGGCGCCACGCACGGCATGAACGGCACGCACCCCGACCTCTTCAACACGCACGTGCATACCTTCATCACGCAGGGTTGAGACGTCAGTCACGGCCCGGTTGATACCTCGTTTGTGCTCGAGGCGACTCAACCGTTGGCCGCAATTCCAGCCGCACCGGCATGCGGTTCGGCACCATCGCGAACGCCGTGATTTCGTCGATCGTCGAAGGATCGACGGCAAGCCTCACCTTGAAGCGATTCATCAGCGTGGAAAGCACGAGGCGCATTTCCATGGCGGCGAGATGCCGCCCCGGACACACACGCGGCCCCGCGCCAAACTGCACCCATGCGCGCGGATCGTGCACGTGCGCATCGACGCCCGCATGGCCGCGCAGCCATCGGTCGGGATCGAAGCGCTCGGGCTGTGAGTAGTGGCGCGCGTCGAGCATGGGCGGCCGGGTGAGAAAGAACATCTTCGAACCGGCGGGCAGCGCAACGTCGCCCACCTCCACATTCTCGACAGGCTCGAACGCCATGATCGCGGCCACGGGGCGAAAGCGCAGCGTTTCGCTGCACACGGCTTCGAACAGGTCGAGGTCCTTCACGAGGCCGTACTCCGGACACACAACGCGAGCACCCAGCACCGCGCGCGCTTCATTGGCGAGGCGCTGCTGCAGCGGTTCGTCGGCGCTTAGATAGTAGAGCGACCACGCCAGCGCGTTGGCCGTGGTGTCCTCGCCCGCCAGCAACAGCGTGAGCACGTTGGCGGCGATGATGTCGTCGGTCACGTCGGAGCCCGGCTCATCTCGGAGCGCAAGCATCGCTTCGAGCAGATGGCGCGGCGCATCGGAAGGCTCGTCGCGCATGCGCTCGCGCGAGCGCGCCATCATCCCGCGTATCGTCCGATGCACTTCGGCCAACGCCCGGTCCGTACGGCGGTCGCGCGGCAAACGCACGTAGCGCCAGTACGGAAACGGCGCGTTCACGCGATGCATGAGCGTCGGGAAAATCTGCGCGAGATGCTCCTGAATCACACCCCGCTCCTGTACGAGCGTGCGCGGGTCCTCGCCGAACGCGAGCGCGCTCGTCACGTCCACCGTGTAGCGCTTGAGGTCGTCGGTCATTTCGACCACGTCGCCGCGCTCGGCCGCGCGCTGCCAACGGTCGTAGAGACGCGCCGTGATGGTTTGCAGCGTGGGATAGAAGCCGCGGATGTGCGGGACGGAGAGCGCCTGCATGACGAGCCGGCGCTGCGGCTCCCACGCTGCGCCCTCGGCCGAGAACACCCCGTTGCAGCCGATCTCGGCAAGTACAGGTTCGAGCGACGCGTAACGCCGGTAGCGGTGCGGACGCTCGCGCATCACGCTCTGGCTCAGCTCCGCGTCGCTCCATACCGTGACGGGCATGCCGCAGATCTGGAAGCGATACGGCGTGCCGAGTTCCTGCGCCCATCGTTCGAGCACGCGATGCAGCTTAGGCGCATCCAACTGATGGAGGTTGCCGAGGAGCGGCAAGCCGCGCGGGCACGGCAGGTCGCGCACCTGGCGAAGGCGCCGGGCGGAGGATGCGGCGGCGTCCATTTAGCGGCGAGGAGACGGCGCTCAGTCGAGCGACATCCCCAGTTCGGCGGCCATGCGTGTGACGAGCGCTTGCAGGCGCGCGACTTCGTCGGCGAGACGCTGCTGCTCGGCGCGTACCGCCTCGAAGTCCGCGAGCGAGACGCTCTCACCGGCTTCGTCGCGAGCACCGGGTGCGATGCTCCCCGCGGCGACAAAACTCGCCATGTTCACTTCGCCGCACAGCAAATGCATCCAGCGGCTTTCGCGCTCGCCCGGCGCGCGCGGCAGCTTCACCACGAGCGGCGGCTCGCGCTCGGCCAGTTCTTCCAGGAAACCTTCGACCGACGACACATCGGCGAACCCGTGCAGGCGCGACGAGTTCAGGCGCAATTCCGCCGCCGTCTGCGCGCCGCGCAGCAGCAGGACGGTCAAGAGCGCCACGGCCTGGCTCGGCACGCCGAGCACGCGGTTCAGGTTGTGCTCGAAGCGCGGCACGCGGCTGCTGCTGCCTTCGAACACCAGGCTCAGCAGCTTGAGGTCTTCGATGGCGGCCAGCACGTCGGCTTCGCTCACGTTCATGACCGGCGTGCGCGCGGTCTTCTGGTTGCAGCCGAGCGTGAGCGCGTTGAGCGAGAGCGGATAGGTGTCGGGCACCGTGTGCTGCTTTTCGACCAGCACGCCGACGATACGCGCCTCGATCGGCGAGAGCGCGCGCAAGGCGCGCGGCGAGGAAGCATCGGCAGGAGAATTCATGGGCAGATCAGTCCGCTGGGGTACAGGTTGGAATCAGGCGTTCGATCATACGCGCGCCGGGCTCCGCGCAGAAGGCGGGTGTCTCGCCCGCAATCAGCCTGGAATCAGCCCGCGATCAGCTTCAACCCCGCCGGCAGCGCCTCGCCGAATACCCGGCCCGTGTCCGCCGTATCGAGCGCCACGACTTCGCGCACCATCGTCACCCACGTAGGCGGCGCGTTCGCCGACTCCATGCGGCGCACCACCGTCTCGCGCAGTTCGGGCGGCAGGTCGCGCGAGCGGTCGCCCGTCATGCGCGCGATCTGCGCGGCTGCGAACATCGCCGGTTCGATCTTTTTCCAGTCGAGCGCCAGGATCGCATCGAGCCAAAGCGCTGCGGTTTGCGGCGGCACCACGCCGTGCGCGCTGCCGTAGAACGGCTGGCGCGCGCCGATGCGGCCGACCGCCCACCACGTCTGATGATTCTCCGAAGGCTTCTGCAGCCGCTGCAGCAGCCGCTCGCCGATCTCGATCTTGCGCTCGGCCGCGATCTGCTCGAGCGATGCGTAGAGGCGGATCATGTCCGCATGTGCGAGCTTCGCGGGGTCGAACGGCAGCTTGTGGCGCTTCGCGCCGGCTGCTGCTTCGAGGTAGGTCATCGCCTCCAGCACCTCGTTCTGCTGCGCCTCGTTCAGACCGCCCGCCGCGCGCCGCCAGAGCGTCCACCACTCCGACCACACCTGGCCTTCGTTGACGAACTGGATGCCGTCGTCGAAGAGCGTCCAGAGCTGTTCGACGCGCCATTCGTCCAGCGGATAGCCGAAGCCCGGCCGCAAGCTGAAGCCGGCCAGGTTCAACCACAGGCGTTCATGATCGGCGGAGCGCCGGCGCTTGCCCGCGCGCTCCCAGAGCACGCCGAACAGCTCGCGCAGGAGCGGGCCGTCCCAGTTCTGGCGCGGCCCGAGCCGCTCTTCGAGATGCGCGCGCAGGCGCTTCACTTCCTTCGCGTCGACCTTGACGGAGCGCGCGCCGAACACGCGTTCGATCGCTTCGATGGCGTCGTCGAGGCCCGCGTGACGTGACTCGCCGTTCGCCGCCGCGCCGCCCTCGTGCTCGGCGCGGCGCAGCGCGATTTCGAGCAGCCAGCGTTGCGAGGCGTCGTCGGTGGCGATGCAGTGCATCTCCAGCGTGCCGACTTCGGTCAGCGCGGTCGTGAGTTTGACGGGGCGCTCGCGCGCCGTCTTCGCATCGGCGCCCACCGGCACGACCGTCGCGAGCGGCGGCAGGCGCACGAAGTCGCCCGCTGCCAGATCGGCCAATTCGCCGGGCTGCCATGCGGTGTCGGCCACTGTCGATGCGAGGTGGAACTGCACCGGCTGGCCAAGTTGCAACGCGAACGTCCGGTCGTCCAGACGCAGCTCGTGACCTTCTTCCGTGCCGCGCGGGAGAACGCACACGCCGCGCGGTGCGGCATCGGCTCCAGCGCCTTCGTCTAGCACGAGAAAGTAACTGCGCGGCGAGCCGCCGCCAATGCGCGGCGCGTGACCCGCGCGCGCGAGCGCATAAGCGACCGCGCCGCGCGCGACGGCCACGTCGGGTTGATCGTTTTGCAGCACGTTGAGCGGCTCGCCGCGCCAGGCGCCGAGCGTATCGGCCAGACGCTGCGCGAGCGAGCGAGCGCGGAACACGCCACCGTTGAGCAGCAGCGCGTCGGGCATGGGCAGCGCCGTTTCCGGTTCAGCGGCAGCGCCAGAAGAACCCAGCGCCTCGCGCGACTGCGCGGCAAAGCGCTGCAAAAACGCCGCGATATGGCGCGTGATGGCCGGATCGGCGGCATAGGGCAAGCCGAACTCGACGATCGCCGCGCGCGAGCGGCGCGGCATCTCACTGGCTGCGCCCATCGGAAAGAAGCCGTCCACCACGATCTGCGCGACTTCCTCGCGGCCAAGCTGCGTGGTGCGCGCGCCGCCCACGAGACGCGCACCCGCGCCGAGCAGCGTAATCGGCACCGATTCGGGCGCGCTGGGCTCGAGCAGTTGCTCCTTCGCGACACGGCAGCGCTCCACGAGCTGCGAGAGGCTCGCTGCGCTCAACCGCGTTTGCGCGTTCGCGAGCCGACTCTCGGCCAGATGCGCAAGCGCGAGATCCATGTTGTCGCCGCCCAGCATCAGATGATTGCCCACGCCGATGCGCGTGAGCTGCGGCTCGCCGTTCTCGAACTGCACCTTGATGAGCGTGAGGTCGGTCGTGCCGCCGCCCACGTCACACACCAGCACGAGGCGCGACGCGCCCAGCTCCGCGTCGAGCGTCGCGCGATGGTGGTACAGCCAGTCGTAAAACGCGGCTTGCGGTTCTTCGAGCAGGCGCAGCGCGGGCAGCTTCGCGAGCCGCGCCGCTTCGAGCGTGAGCGCGCGCGCGCCGTCGTCGAAAGAGGCGGGCACGGTCAGCACCACGTCCTGATCTTCGAGCGGCGCATGCGGGAAACGATGGTTCCACGCGGCGCGCACGTGCGCGAGATAGCTCGCGCTCGCGCTCACCGGCGAAACCTTGGCGACGTCGTCCGGCGCGCCCCACGGCAGGATGGGCGCGAGGCGGTCCACCGCCGCGTGCGAGAGCCAGCTCTTGGCGCTCGCCACGAGCCGGCCGGGCACCTGCGCGCCGAGCGTGCGCGCGAGGCGGCCGATGACGGCGTCATCGCCGGGCGAAGGCGCGCTCCACGGCAGCCGCAAATCCCCCGCCGCAAGCTCGCCTGCCGCCGGGTGATAACGCGCGGAAGGCAGCAACTTCTGCGCACCCACTTCGCCGAGGCCGGTGAGCTGCTCGACGTCGAACACGCGGATAGCGTCGCCGCCTGCCTCCACGTACGCCACGACGGTATTGCTCGTCCCCAGGTCGATGCCGACGACGTATTGCTTCATCGGGCTCAGTCGCCTGCTCCGCCACGCACGTCGAACTCGACCTTCCAGCGCTCGTTCGTGCCGCTCGGCATGGCTTCGAGTTCCAGCGTGCCCGCTTCCGTCACGCGCGCGTGCAGCTTCACGGGCACGACTTCGCCGGGCGTGCGGCCTTCGGTCGGCAGCGTGGCCTGGATTTCCTCCAGTTCCTGCAATTCTTCGGGCGACCAGTAGTCGAGCATCGTGCCGACCTGATCCTGACGCCGCACCGAAGAGCCGAAGAAACGGAAGTGCACCGGCTCGCCCACCACGAGGCCGAACTCCTGCGGCGGCAGCGCCGCCTCCGTGCCCTCTTCCATGCCGAAAGGCGCGACACAGAGCGCCGAAACCGGCGGCTCGAGGCCCGGCACGGCCGGCATGGCCGATTCGACCGCCACGTAGTACGCGCGCGCCGTGCCGCCGCGAATGCGCACGCCCTTGCCGCGCTTCACGTAGCCGTAATAGGCTGCGCCGCGCGCCACCGCGAGGTCGAGATCCGCGCCGCCGAGCAGACGCGCGGGCGCGGCGCCCTCAGCCGCCAGCCAGCCGTTGACGATATCGAGCACGCGTTGCGAGAGCAGCGGCGACTTGAAAACGCCGCCGTTGAAGAGAACCGCGGTGGGATGCAGGAAAGTCGCGCCTGCGGGCGGTGCGCCAAAGCCTTCGAGTTCCGCGAGTGCCTGCACCTGGCGGCCGAGGAAGGCCGCGAGATGGCGC
The DNA here is from genome assembly GCF_904848665.1 of Paraburkholderia hiiakae. Lineage (GTDB taxonomy): Bacteria > Pseudomonadota > Gammaproteobacteria > Burkholderiales > Burkholderiaceae > Paraburkholderia > Paraburkholderia hiiakae. The sequence goes on along the minus strand of NZ_CAJHCQ010000006.1, from coordinate 138,157 downwards.
GTGACGCCCGCGTCCTGCGCATACGGCAGGCCAAGCTGCGTGAGACCCACGCGCGTGCGCGCGGCGGGGCGCGCCGCGGCGTCCACCTGCGGGAAGAAGCCTTCGAGGATGATCTGGGTGAGTTCGGTGCGCGTGAGTTCCGTGCGGATCGACCCGCCGATGAGCTTCGAGCCGCGGCTCGGCACGACGATCGGCACCGTATCGACGGAGGCGTCGCTCAGCAGCGCTTCCTTCGCCGAGCGGCACGCGTAGGTCAGCGCGCGCAGTTGCCACGGGTCGGCTTGTGTGCCCTGAGCCGCGAGCTTGCGCGCGACCACATGCGCGAGCGCGAGGTCCATGTTGTCGCCGCCGAGCAGAATGTGCTCGCCCACGGCCACGCGGTGCAGTTCGAGATTGCCTTCGCGCTCGACCACGGCGATCAGCGAAAGGTCGGTCGTGCCGCCGCCCACGTCCACCACGAGGATGATGTCGCCGACCCTCACTTCCTTGCGCCATGCGCCGCCGCTCTTCTGGATCCAGCTATAGAGGGCCGCCTGCGGCTCTTCCAGCAGCGTCATGTTCGCGTAGCCCGCCGCCTGCGCCGCTTCGGCCGTCAGTTCGCGCGCGGCGGGGTCGAACGAGGCCGGAATCGTAACGGTGATCTCCTGCTCGCCGAACGGCGCCTTGGGGTGCGCGTGGTCCCACGCCTCGCGCAGGTGCGTGAGATAACGCACCGAGCTTTCGAGCGGCGAAACGCGCGTGACTTCAGGCGGTGCATCGTTGGGCAGAATGGCCGCGCGGCGATCCACGCCAGGGTGACACAACCAGCTCTTCGCGCTCGAAACGAGGCGGATCGGCGTGCCCGCGCCGCGGCTGCGCGCAAGCTCGCCCACGGCGTACTCGCGTGTGGTGGTCCACGGCAACGTGAGGTCGCCGGGCGTCAGCTCGCCCGCGTGCGGCAAATAGAGAAACGAAGGCAGCAGGTCAGGCGATTCCAGGGTGCCCGGCGCTGTGAGCTGGGTCACGTTCAGCACGCCCTGCTGGGTCTTTTCGCCATCGCTGGCGGTGAGGTCGACGTAGGACAGCGCGCAATGCGTCGTGCCGAGGTCGACGCCAATCGAATATCGCGGATCGCTCACAGTTCCACCTCCGCCGGCGCGATGATGCGCGCGTCGTGCGTCTTGACGAGTTGCGGCAGTTTGACTTCCTCGACGCGCCAGCCGCGATGCGTGAGGCTGCCGCTGAACGGCGCCTCGCCGACCACATTGCCGGTGAGTCGCACGGCGGCGGCGTCGAAGCCGGCCGGCAGCGTCACACGCGAGCCTTCGGACTCGCTGCGCACCGGGCGGATGGCGAAGTGGTCACGCAGCGTGGCGCGGCAGCCTTCGTGGACGATGCGGGCGGCGGCGCCGATATCCGCATCGGCGTAACCGGCAATGTCTTCCTCGACGAAATCGACAAAGCGCGCGTTGCGCTGAAGCAGGCCGAGCAGTTGCAACGCGGCGTCGGGCGTGGCTTCCTTGATGACGGTCGGCGCGGGTGCGGGTGCCGGCGCCGGCTTCGCGACCGGAGCCGCTGCGGGTGCAGGCGCGGCGGCGGCGGGTGCAAGTCCGCCCTCACGCAGACGGCGCACGTTGGCGGCAAGCTCGCCGTCGCCGAGGATCGCGAAGAACGATCCCAGCGCGACCGAAAGGCGGCCGAAGAAAGACAGATTCGATTCGGGCATGTAGACGACTCCAATATCGCTTGAGGGCTCGCGGCAAGGCGAGCCGACCTGCCGGGCTCGCAAACGAGGCCCGATCGATGCCTGGAAGGAGGCGGCCGGCAGGGGAAACTCGAGCCCGGTGCGGGCTCAAAACCCGTATTTTGCCTTGTCGCGGGCGCAAGCCGGTCAAAATGCGGGATTTGGCGGGGGAATGGCGTGCCCGGCGCGGGGCGCGGAGCTTTGATGACGGGGGGGCGCTGGGCGGCGCGGCGGGCTATGCGCGCGGGCGGCGCGGCGCAATCCCGGCTGTCAGAAGTTGAACGTTGCCACCCTCAAATGGCGCGTCAGGGTCGAGAAATGGGGCACGACGACTGGCGTGTGCGCGCGCCAAGGCAAGCACCGCCACCACGCTTCGCTTGAAAGCCCCCAGCGCATTCAGGGAAAGATCGGCGACGTCGGCTCCGCGCCTTCCACATCGGCGCGCGGCACATGCTGGGCGATGCTCTCCTCGATCTCCGCTTCGCGCGAGCCGGGCACGTCGGCCATGACCAGCAACTGGCCGTGCTCGATAGGATCGCTGAAGCGCGTAAGCCGCGTGTTCGGTTCGTCCACGCCGATCATGCCGGCCGCCCACGCGCCGAATACCGCGCCTGCCAGGGTCAGCGCGACGACCACCCCGCCCGTGATGTCGAAGTTCGCGGGCGGAAACATCAGCGCCACAAGGCCGACGATTGCACCGGTCGCAGCGCCGAACATCACGCCGCGCTCCAGTGCATGCACGACGTCACTGCGCTGCAGCAGCGAGGCCTCGGGCAAGCGTTCGAGCCCCACGCTGTGATTGGCGAGCACGTGGATATGACGCCACGTGATGCGCGCACGCAGCAGATCGTCGACGATCGCCTGCGCCGTGGTGGTGTCGGGAGCGAGGAAATAGAGGCGTCTCATGGTGGCCCTCCTTCGGTCACGCGGCTACGCGCTTGCGGCCTGCTCGCTGCCCCATGACTACGATGCGATTCCGATCATCCTACGCCTGAGTTTCTGTCAGCGCGACAGCCTGATGCTAGATCTCGACGCGCGCGCCGACCTCGATCACGCGATTGGCCGGCAGCTTGAAGAACGCTGCGATATTCCCGACGTTGTGCAGCATCACCGCGAAAAGACGCTCACGCCAGATCGCCATGCCATGGCCGCGCTTCGGCACCACTACGGCGCGGCTCAGGAACCACGACGTTTCGTCGAGATCGAACGTCAACTCCGCCGACTTGTAAGCGGCGAGTGTGCATGGCAAATCGACCTCGTCCTTGAATCCGTAACTGACGACAACGTAATAGCAGCCCGGGCAGAGCAATTCGACCTTCACGCGTTCGCTTTCGGCTACCCACGGCACGTCTTTTGTCACCACGCTCAGGAATACTACGCGTTCGTGCAGCACCCGGTTGTGCCGCAGATTGTTGACGAGCGCATGCGGTACGGTGTTTGCATTCGGCGTGAGGAAGATCGCGGTGCCGCCCACGCGCACGGGATTGCTCTCCAGCAGCGTCGCAAGATAGGGCTTGAGAGGCTTCTTGCCGGCGCGCACGCGCGCCTCGGCCGCCATCATTTCCCAGCCCTTTCCCCAAGTCGCCATGACTGTGAACATCAGTCCGCCGATCACGAGCGGGAACCAGCCGCCGTCCACGATCTTGAGCAGGTTGGCCGAGAAGAAGACGGCATCGATCACGAAGAAGAACGCCGTGGCGAGCAGGCACAGCACCCAGTTGTAATGCCACGCGTAACGCACGACGAAGAACGTGAGGAACGTCGTAATGAGCATCGTGCCGGTCACGGCGATGCCATAAGCGGAGCCGAGCGCGGTGGACGAACGGAACCCCACCACCGCCGCCACCACGGAGACGAGCAGGATCCAGTTGATGCCGGGCACGTAGATCTGCCCCATCTCGCGCTCCGAGGTATGCACGATAGTCATGCGCGGCAGGAAGGAGAGTTGCATGGCCTGCATCGCCATCGAATAGGTACCCGAAATAACGGCCTGCGAGGCAATGACGGTGGCGACGGTGGCGAGCACGATCATCGGCACGATGGACCACTGCGGGAAGAGCCGGTAGAACGGGTTTTGCACCGCGCCGGGGTTCGCCAGCAGCAGCGCGCCCTGGCCGAGATAATTGAGCGCGAGCGCGGGAAACACAATGCCGAACCACGTGAGGCGAATAGGCTGTTTGCCGAAGTGGCCCATGTCGGCATAGAGCGCCTCGGCGCCCGTGAGCGAGAGCACGACCGCGCCCAGCGCGACAAAGGCGAGCCAGCGGTGATGCAGGCAGAACGCGAAACCTTCGCGCGGATCGAGCGCGAACAGCACGGCCGGCGCTGAGGCAATGTTGGTCACGCCCGCCACGCCGATCACGACGAACCAGAGCACCATCACCGGCCCGAACACAGCGCCGATGCCTCCCGTGCCATGCTTTTGCGTGAGGAACAGCACGATGAGCGCCGCAAGCGTCACCGGAATCACATAGGTCTTGAGCGCGGGCTCGGCCACCTCGAGGCCTTCCACCGCGCTCAGCACCGAGATGGCCGGCGTGATCACGCTGTCGCCAAAGAAGAGCGCCGCGCCCATCACGCCGATCACGAGTAGCGTGTTACGCAGATGCGGCCGCGACGCGACCGAGGAAGCCGCGAGCGCGAGCAGCGCCATGATGCCGCCCTCGCCGTGATTGTTCGCGCGCAGGATGAGCGCGACGTACTTGAGCGAGACGACGATCATGAGCGACCAGAAGATCAGCGAGACGATGCCTACGATATTGAAAGCATTGACCGCGAGGCCGTTGGCGGGATCGAACACAGTAGCGAGCGTGTAGAGCGGGCTCGTACCGATGTCGCCGTAGACCACGCCGAGCGCGGCGAGAGCGAGCGCGGGAAGCGCCGGGCGATGCGGGCCGGAGTCGCCAAGGCGCCCGTGCGCGTGCGCCGCGGATGCGGATTGTCCCATGTCTCCCTCCTCGTGGCTGCCGCATGCGGGCCGGGGGCCGCGCGGCCTTGTCGCTTTGTATTGGCGAGGCTGCCCCTGTTGGGCGCGCTAGTCGAAGTATAGGAACTTCGGCCAGAAATGCGCTTCGCGTGGCACGCACCGGTTACCGCGCCGCGCGTGGCGCCGTGCTTTCGCAAAACTGTCATAGTCGAGCGTATTTTCCTGACCATTCGCCCGATCGATCGTGCCGCCCGGTACGCGTACAACCACAAGGACTTGCACAATGCGAACCCGCTTCACGTTCCTCTGCGCCGCGCTGTCGCTCGCTGCCTGCGCGTCGCAGCCCCCTTCCACACATCAGGACGCCGGAGCGCTTTCTGCGCAACCCGCGGCCTTCGCGCAGGGCGGCGCCATCGCGCACGGCCGTGCGGTGAAAGTCATGATCGTGGCGATGTTCGCGCCCGAAGCGAAGACATGGCTCGAGCGTCTCGGTCCCTGGGAGTCCGTGACGATCGCGGGCCTCTCGCCCGATTACCCCAACGTGCAATGCAATGCCGACGACGTCTGCGTGATGACGACCGGTATGGGCCACGCAAACGCCGCCGCCTCGACCATGGCCCTCGCCTTCGCGCCTCAGTTCGATCTGCGCAAGACCTACTTCCTCATCGCGGGCATTGCGGGTGTGAACCCCGAGCACGGCACGATCGGCTCGGCGGCCTGGTCGGACTGGCTCGTCGATTTCGGCCTGCAGTGGGAGATCGACGGCGATGGCCGCCCGCGCGGCTGGCGCACCGGGTATTTGGGCATCAATACGAAAAGTCCCAACGAGAAGCCAGCGCTCGACTACCGCACCGAGGTGTTCCGCGTGAACCCGAGACTTACCGAAGCTGCCTGGGCGATCTCGCACGACGTGACGCTCGCCGATAACGCGCAGGCCCAGGCCGCGCGCGCGAAATATGCTTACGCGCCCGCCAACCGACCGCCCACGGTGATCCGTTGCGATTCGGTCGCCGACGACACCTGGTGGTCGGGCAAGGCGCTCGGCGCGAGGGCAAGCGCGTTCACGCGCCAGCTGACTGGCGGACAAGGCGTGTACTGCATGACGCAGCAGGAGGACAACGCCACGTTCGAAGCACTCAGCCGCGCGGCGCATGCGCAACGTGTGGACCTCGATCGCGTGGCCGTGCTGCGCGCGGGCTCGGACTTCGATCGTCCGTATGCGGGCGAATCGAATGCGGCGAATCTGCTGAACTATGCAAGCCAGGGCGGCTTCGCACCTGCGTTGGAAAACCTCTATCGCGCGGGCCATCCGCTCGTTCAGACCATCGTCGCGCATTGGAGCGAATGGCAGGATGGCGTTCCTTCGAGCGCCTCTTCAAGCGCGCCTCGTTAACGGCGTCACGCCCTGTCCCCGCTTTGCCGCGTTACATCGAGGAATCCTTGTGAGGAATACAGACGATCGATGCATGCCCCTACCCGGTACGCATTGCCAATTCGCACAGCAATTACAGCGCACGACCGTTCATACGCATTGCGCATGGGAATGCGGGATTTCCTTTACTGAAATCCTCCTTTGACCGGATAGCTTTATCACGGCATCTATGCCAGATTAGGTCTCACTCATTTCGAGCGCAGCGCAGGGGTCGCGAAGCGATGCGCCATGATTCCACGGGGGACAGCATGGACGGTTACTTCGCTCCCCTTCATGCCGCCACGCCCATCATGTTCGCGAATGTGCCCGCGTGTGGTCATTCGCGAGCGAGTGCGTCATGAGTGCCGCCAGCATCGTCGTGCTCGGCGCGGGGCCAGCGGGCGCGGCCGTTGCGCGCGCGCTCGCCGGGCTCGGTTATCACGTGCAGGTGGTGAGCGACTGGCGCCGCTTCGACGCTGCCGAAACCTTATCGGCACGCGTGATCGAAGCGCTGCGCCGCGCGGGCCTGCATCGCGCGGCGAGTTGCGGCGAGGGACCCTGCGTGCGCACCACGCTCTGGAACGGCGCGCTGCAAACGCTCGACGCCGAATTTCTCGTCGATCGGCGCGTGTTCGATGCGGCTTTGCGCGAGGACCTGTGCAGCGCGAACGTAGACGTGATCGAGGCGAATGTGCGCTCGCTGCAGTCCACTTCCGCGGGTCACGACCTCATGATCGAAACCGCCGACGGACCGCTCACTTTGCGCGCGGACTTTCTTGTCGAAGCCCGCGGCCGCCTCGCACCGCTATTGCGCGACGCCACGCGCGGCCCGCAAACCGTGAGCCTGCTGAACGTATGGCAGGGCCGCGCGGGCGCGGCCGCCACTGCAGTGGAAAGCCTGCCAGCCGGCTGGGCATGGATGGCGCGACTAGGCGACGGTCGCTGCTACTGGCAATTGACGCTCGACGTCACGAACCCTGAACTGCCGCAGCGCGATGAACTGCTCGCGTTCTGCGAGCGCATGCGGCACTCCCCGCTTGCCAGCGACTTCTTCGCAGGTGACGCCGCGAATGACGCGCGCCTGTCTGCGCGCAGCAGCACCGCCACGCTGTGCGGCCGTACTGGCGGCTACAACTGGCTGCGCGTGGGCGACGCCGCCATGGCCGTCGATCCGCTCGCGGGCAATGGCGTGTTCCAGTCGCTCACCACCGCATTGCAGGCGCCGGCGGTGATCCACACGCTGCTCGCGCGGCCCGAGCGCGCGCCCCTCGCGCTGCGCTTTCACCAGCAGCGCATCGAGCACTTGTTCATGCGCTTCGCGCGCACCGGGCGCGATGTGTATGCGCTCGAACAGCGCTGGACCACGCAGCCCTTCTGGCAAACGCGTGGCGCGTGGCCCGACGACCGGCCTGCTCACGTAAGCGCCGATTTCAACGAGTTGAACGTGGGACGCGCGCCCGTGATCGATGGCGGCATGATTGCAGAAGCGGACGTGGTCGCGAGCCCGGACCAGCCGCTCGGCATCTGGCATCTCTGCGACGCTGCGCTCGCGCCCGTGGTCGAAGCGCTGCGGCGTGAGCCCGCTGAGCAGGTGCTCAAGTCACTCGATGCGGATCAGGCGCGGATGATCCGGCACTGGCTTGCCATGCAGGACTATCCTTAGTCGCGACTTTCGCATGTTCCATCGCACTACTGATCGCCTGCGACCGCCTCACCCGCGCTCCTGCCCGGCCGTTTCCAGGAGCGCCCGTGTCCCCGCCGACCGGTCATACGCGCGCGTGGCGATCACCACTTCGCTATCTCCATTCGCCATTGCGAGCGGCTTGAACACCGCGCCTTCCAGACCAAAGCGCGCGAGCGTGAGCGGCACGACGCCAACGCCAAGCCCCGCCGCCGCGAAGCTCATCACGCCCACGGAATCCGTCGTGCGCAAGACCCTCGCCGGCTCGAACCCGGCCTCCAGACACATCACGCGCGAATACGAGTCGGGCCTCTCGCGCGAAGCCGTGCATGCGCTCGCCGACCATGTTCACCCGATCGCCGATGTGGGCGCGTCCATTGCGTCGGGGTCGTTCCGCACGCTCGGTATGCTCGTCGTGCCGTGCTCGATGCGCACCGTGGGCGAAATCGCCTCGGGCGTCACGAGCACGCTGCTCACGCGCGCCGCCGACGTGGTGCTCAAGGAACGCCTGCCACTCGTGCTGATGGTCCGGGAAGCGCCGCTGAACCTGATCCACTTGCGCAACATGACGACGGTGACCGAGGCCGGCGCAGTGGTGCTCCCGCCGGTGCCCGCGTTCTACGCGAAGCCCGCGAGCCTGCAGGCCATGGTCGATCACTCGGTGAGCCGCGCGCTCGATCAGTTCGGGCTCGATACAGAACGCATAGCGGCGTGGCGCGACGCGTGCAGCCGTCGTGGACACGCCGCGCATAATTAGGGAACGTGCATCGCAGTATTAAGTTTCGGCGTAAAATGCGCCGTTCGCCGCGATGGACCGGCGGAGAAGCCTCACGCCAGCGATGCACGTCGATCTACTTACCATCTACTTTCTCCTGATCGGGACCCTGCTAGCCAGTTCCCTGATCACGCTCTGGGAGCACCGAACGCATCCCGCGCGCAGCAAGGCCTTGCGAATTCTGGCCGCGGGATACGCCACCCTCGCAACCGGGTGCGCCGCGGTACTCGTGCGCGCCGACCTGCCGGGCGTATGGGGTGCTGCGCTGAGCAACCTCATCATCATGACCGGCTATCTGCTGGTCTTGCACGGCGTCGCGACGCTGAACGGCCGGCAATACCGGGCAGGCTCGATCGCCCTGCTCGCGCTGATCGCGCTGACATGGGCCACATGGGGCGCACGGCATCCAGCCGACATGTGGTACTACGCGAGCGCGCTTCCCATTGCGCTGGTAAGCGCCATGACCTCGCGCGAGCTATTACGCGGCGACGGCATGAAAGGGGTGCAATCGCGCCACGTCGCGACGTTCGTAACGGGATTCCATGCGCTTTTTTACCTGTTCAGGACGTTTGTGCTCCCCGTGCTAGGGAGCCGCTATGGGGACGGCTTCGTCGCGCTCGCCAGCAAGATCACGATGTATGAAGGCGTGCTGTATTCGGTCATTCTGCCCATGTCCTTGCTCAAGCTGATTCGCGAGGAAACCCACGGGCAGCTTTTGCGCGAATCCCAAACGGATTACCTGACCCGCCTTGGCAACCGCCGCTGGTTCTTCGAAGAAGGCGAGCGCGTGATGAACGAGGTCCGCTCGCGTGCGCCCGCGGCGCGCCAGCCGCTTTCGCTCCTCGCCTTCGATCTCGACCACTTCAAGACCATCAACGACCGCTACGGCCACAAGACCGGCGACGACGTCCTCAGGGCGTTCGCGGACATTGCCCGCAGCGCCATGGGACCCGACGCGATCCTCGCCCGCATAGGCGGTGAAGAGTTCGCCGCCCTCCTGCCGGGCCATGACCGCTTGCGCGCCAAAGCGGTGGGCGAAGCGATCGCCAGGCGTTTCGCTCAAACCGTGACGCACAAGATCGAGGGCGTCGACATACGCGCTACGGTGAGCATTGGCCTTGCGCAGCATGGTCACGAGGCGTCCACGCTCTCCGACCTGCTGGCCGCTGCCGACGCCGCGCTCTACAGCGCGAAATCGCTGGGCGGCAACCGGCTCGAAATGCTGCTTCTCTAGCGCCCGCAGCCAGGTTAGCCCCAAGTCAGCTCGACGTTGGTAATTTGTAAGCTGCGCGCATCCTTTTTGCTAGCCCACTTAAACCCGCCCTATCCGGTCGGGGGCGCAACCGCGTCGAGCGGTAAGGGGGCACAATGGCAACGATCGATTCCCGGATTCGGGTGGCAATTTCCGCCGGACTCATTTTCCTGCTCGCGGCTTGTGGCGGCGGTGGCGGCGGCGGAGGAGGCAGCGGCTCGAGCACCGGCACGAGCACGCCGGCGGGCGGCGTCAAGCTGCAAGTCGTCTCATTCGGCGACAGTCTTTCCGACGTCGGAACCTACGCGCCGATCGCGGGCGCCGTGGGCGGCGGGCGGTTCACGACGAACCCCGGCCAGGTCTGGTCCCAGGATGTCGCGCAATATTATGGCGACACCCTGAACGCTGCCTACACGGTCAGTATCGATCACAAGCTGAGCGCGCAAGGCGGCTTCGGCTACGCTGAGGGCGGCTCGACGGTCGCCACGCCGGCCGACCAGTACGACTTCCTTTCGGACGTGATCGGCAACATCGAAATGCCGGTCAATCAGCAGGTTTCGAGCTACCTCTCCGCGCATGGCAGCTTCAACTCCGGTCAGCTCGTCCTGGTCTGGGCAGGCGCGAACGACGTGCTGCGCGCGGGCAATCCGCCCACCGCCAATACCGTCGTGCAGACTGCCGCCACGACGCTTGCGCAGATCGTCGGGCAGATCGTGCAGGCCGGCGCCACGCATGTCGTGGTGATCAACGTGCCGAACATCGGTCTCTCGCCCAAGGGCATTTCCTCTGCCGACGGCGGCGCGAATCTGACCCAGCTATCGCAGCTCTTCAACTCGACATTGAATGGCGCGTTGCAGGCCGATGGTTTGCAAGGCAAGGTCGTCGAAGTCGATGCATACACCTGGATCACGCAGCTCGTCGCGAACTTCCAGGCGAGCGGATTTACCGTGTCCAACACGGCCCAGGCGTGCGATCCTTCGAAAACGCCGGACGACACCTCGTTGCTCTGCTCACCGGCCACCTACGTCTCGGCCAATGCCGATCAGACCTATATGTTCGCCGACGACCTACACCCGACCACGCATACGCATACGCTCTTCGCGCAGTACGTCGAGCAGCAGATCGCGGCGAGCGGTCTGGGCCATTGAGTGCTGGATTCGTGCGACCGCGCCGGGCACGGGCGCGGTCGCACGCATGAACGGCGGCAGTTTTCTTCCGTCAAGACTCCTGATGATCTCCGGCGCTGGCGCCAGCAGGTCCGATATAGTTGGCCCGCGGCCGCAGCAGCGTGCCGCTGGTCATCTGCTCGATGGCGTGCGCCATCCAGCCCACGCTGCGGCCGATGGCGAATATCGCGAACACCGCGTCTTCCGGCAAGCGGCAATAGCTGGCAAGCGCGGTGAGCGCGATGTCGATCGTCGGCGCGAGACCGCGCGACGCGTGAACGTAGTCGATCAGCGCGCGCACTTCGCCCGGTGCTTCGAATGCCGCGAGCAGGTCCGCCGCGCGCGGGTCGCCTTGCGGGTAAAGCTCGTGACCGAAGCCCGGCAGCGGCCCGTTCGACTTCACCCAGCGCTCGGCCGCCGCCGCGACACCCATCTCGCGCACATTGCCGAGTAGCGCCTGCACGCGCAATGCGGCGTCGCCGTGCAAGGGCCCGGCGAACGCGGCCAGGCCCGCTAGCATGCACGAGCCGAGCGACGCACCCGTCGAGGCGGCCACACGTGCTGCAAACGCCGACGTCGTCAGCTCCTGGTCCGCCAGCAACGCGAGCGCACGCCGCAGCAAGTCCGCCTGTGCTTCGCACTGCCACGCACGCGCGAGACGCAAATGCAGCGCGCCGCTTTCACCGAAGGCGCCGATATTGCCCGGCCCGACGAAGGCGCTCGCGAAGCGGCCCACGAGGCACGCCGCTTCCTCGTTCAACCGGGCGACAACGAGCGCGCCGCTCGAACGCGGTTGCGCCGCAGCGAGCGCGATCGACGCATAGACCCGCGCGCGCGGCGGCGCGCCTTCGGGAACGCTCACGTCGTCGCGGAAGGCGGGAAAGACCGGCGCAGCGTCCGTCTCCCATAGACACTGCGCGACCTCTTCGAGCGTCGCCCGGTTCGCGAACGCGAGCGCATCGTGCCCGCGGTAGTAAAGCCGGCCCCGCGCGATCGTGGAAATACGCGTGTTGATGATGGGCTCGCCCCATGCCATCGTGCTCGCCGCGATGTTCTTGTGAGCGCGGCCCAGATCGCGTTTCTTCCTGAGCGCCGCCACATCCGAGCCGCGGTACAGCTTGCGGCTTGTGTGCTCCGGGTCCCACCGGACCTCGATGCGCCCGCGGCTCACGTACGCATACAACGTCTGCTTGCGCACGCCCAGCGCGTGACAGGCCTCCTCCTGTGTCATCCAGTTTTCCACTCGTTTTCCAGGTTGATTCACTCAATCAAGGTTGACGCGTACTGGCGGGATGCGTCAAATACAGTCAATCTGACCCGCGCATCCAGACGTAGCTCACGGGTACGGATCGACAATGATAACCGCGCCATAGAGCCCGACACTGGAGACACCGATGTCCACGCAGAGGCCCGTCAGCTACGACGCCACTGAAGTCACAAGCGCCACGCGCACGCGATTCACGATTCTGGCCGCCATCCTGCTGCTCGCGACCGTCGCTTACGCAGACCGCGCGATCCTCTCGATTGCCGGACCCGGCATAGCAAAAGAATTCGGGCTCAACCCTATCCAGCTCGGCTACGTGCTCTCGGCGTTCAGCTGGGCCTATGTGATCGGGCAGATCCCCGGCGGCCTGCTGCTCGACCGCGTCGGCACGAAAGTCATGTACGCCGCCACGCTGATCTTGTGGTCGCTCGCGACGATACTCGTCGGCTTCGTGGGCAAGGTCACGACCGATCTGTCGATGGCGCTGGGCCTGTTGTTCGCCTTGCGCTTCGCACTGGGGCTCATCGAGGCGCCGAGCTTCCCCGCCAACAGCCGCGTGACGGTCATGTGGTTCCCGAAGGAAGAGCGCGGCTTCGCGACGTCGTTGTTTGCGTCCGCATCGTATTTCGCGGTGGCGATCTTCTCGCCGTTCGCGGGCTGGCTCACCGGCAAGTTCGGCTGGCCCGCGCCGTTCTTCGCGCTCGGTCTGATCGGCATTGCCTGCGCCGGCATCTGGGCGCGCGTAATGCACGAGCCGCGCAAGCACCCGCGCATTTCGCCAGCCGAACTCGACCGACTCGTCGCGGGCGGCGCGATGATCGACATCGACTCGAAGCTCGAGCGTCTGTCTCGCCCCGCGGTGTCCGCAAAGGTGCTGCGCATGCTGCTCACCAACCGCATGCTCTGGTGCTCGTATATCGGCCAATATTGCGTCATTGCGCTGAGCTATTTCTTCATCACGTGGTTTCCGATCTACCTCGTGCAGGCGCGCGGGATGAACGTCATGCAGGCCGGTCTCGCGACGATGCTGCCGGCTATCGCGGGCTTTGTCGGCGGCATTGCGGGCGGCGCGATTTCGGACTCGCTGATCCGGCATGGCTGGAGCGTTTCGTGGGCGCGCAAGACGCCCTATATCGTCGGCATGGCGGTGGGCTGCTGCATCGTGTTCTCGGCGTTCACCGAGAGCAACACCGTGATCGTCCTGCTGATGACGCTCGCTTTCTTCGGCAAGGGCGCCGCGGCCGGCGCGGGCACCTGGGCCATCGCCTGCGATACCGCGCCGCGCGAAGCCGTGGGCCTTGCCGGCGCGATTTTCAATTGCATCGGCAATATTGGCGGTATCGTCACGCCTATCGTGTTCGGCTATATCGTGCAGGCAACGGGCGGCTACACGGCAGGTCTTTATTTTGTCGCGGCACACTGTGTGGTCGCGGCGCTGGTTTATCTCGTGTTCATGGGCCGCATCGAGCGCGTGAAAGTCAACTGACAGGTCGCGAAGCGCGCGACCACGCATCAAAACGACGCAAGGATTCATCGATTCATCATGGCAAAACCCATCATTCTCAACGCAGCAGAATTGCCGGAACGCACCCAGGCGGAACTCGCGTCCCTCTTCACGATGCTCGATCTGCCGAAGGCGCCGGACGAAGCCGCTGCGTTTCTCGCGCAGCACGGCGCGTCCATTCGCGGCGTCGCACTGCGCAAGACGAAAATCGACGCGGCGTTTCTCGACGCCCTGCCCGCGCTGGAAATCATTGCCAGCTATAGCGCCGGCCTCGACAACCTCGACGTGAAAAGCGCGCAGGCGCGCGGCATCCGCATCGAGAACGCGTCGCACGTGCTGGCCGAAGATGTCGCGAACACCGCTATGGGCCTGGCGCTCGCGCTCACGCGCGACATCGTGCAGGCAGACGCCTATGTCCGCTCCGGCAAATGGCCCGTGCAGGGCGCAATGCCGCTAGGCCGCTCGATTTCGCGCATGAAGGTCGGCATTGTCGGGCTCGGCATGATCGGCGCGGCAATCGCGAAACGGTTGAAGGCGTTCGGCTCGCAAGTCGCGTACTACGGGCCGAACCGCAAGAGCGTCGATCTGCCGTACTACGACGACGTCACGCGTCTCGCGGCCGATAGCGACATGCTGATCCTCACCTGTCCGCTCACGCCGCAAACGCATCATCTGGTGAATGCGGCCGTGATCGACGCGCTCGGCCCGCAAGGCTTCCTCATCAACATTGCGCGCGGCCCGGTGGTGGATGAAGAAGCGCTGATCGCGGCACTCGATGAGCAACGTATCGCAGGCGCGGCGCTCGACGTGTTCGAGCACGAACCCGACGTGCCGCAAGCGCTGATCGACAACCCGCGCGTCGTGCTCACGCCGCATATTGGTTCGGCGACCGAAGAAACGCGCACGGGCATGGCCGATAACGTGGTCGATATGTTGGCGAGCCACTTTGGCATTGCCAGTCCGCGCAGCGCGCCTGTCCAGACACAGGAAATCGTGAGAACCGCAGCAGCAGCCTGAGCTGGCGTGACTGTTAGCGGGAAAAACTCAAGCCGATTCGCGCGTCACGATCGTGAACCCCACGTCGAGCGCGCGAGGCTCGGCCACGCTGGTTTCGCCGCTCAGGCGGTCCAGCAGGAAGCGCGCGGCGTTCACGCCAATGCGTGTGCCCTCCACGCGCACCGTCGTTAGCTGGGGCGTGGTTTCGGTGGCGAACTCCAGATCGCCGAAGCCGCAAATCGCCAGTTGCGAGGGCACCTGCACGCCCATCTGGCGCGCGGCACCGAGCGCGCCGATCGCGAGCAAATCCGAGCCGCAGAACACGGCGTCGATATCCCGGGCGCGCGCGAGCAGTTGCGGCAGCGCGCGCTTGCCATGCGCGACCGAACTCGGCGGCGCGACCTGTTCCTCGGGCACGTCCTCGATGCCTTCCTGCGCGAGCCGTTCGCGAAAACCCGCGCGCCGCGCGAGCGCGCGCGCGTCGTTGGCCGAGATGAGCGCGGGACGGCGCGCGCCGCGCGCGAGAAAATGCCCGGCCACCGCCACGCCGATCTGGTAGTGCGAAAAGCCCACCAGCATGTCGATTGGCGTATCGGTCATGTCCCACGTTTCGACGACGGGAATGCCAACGTTCTTCAGACGCCCGCGCAACGATTCGGTATGCGCCACGCCCGTGAGCAGCACGCCTTCGGGGCGGCGGCTCAATACCGTATCGAGCAGGCTCTCCTCGTTCGACGCGCTATAGCCGCTCAACGCGAGCAGCACCTCGTAGCCCGCGCGTGACATCGTCTCGCTGAACACCTGAATCGTTTCCGAAAACAGCGAGTGCGAAACCGTCGGCACGATGGCCGCGACGAGGCGCGAGCGCGCCGACGACAACCCGCCCGCGAGCCGGTTGGGCACATAGCCCAGTTTCTGCACGACCTGACGCACGCGCTCCAGCGTTTCCGGCGCGACCGACTCCGGGTTGTTGAACACGCGCGAAACCGTAATGGGCGAGACGCCCGCTTGCGCGGCGACGTCGGTGATGCGCAGGCCCTTGGGGCCGCCGCGCGTGCGCTTCGCGCGCACGGTGGCGTCCGCGTGTTCGATGCTCGGAGCGGGTTTGATGGTCGACATGAACGTGAACGGGTGTGGGCAATGCGCGGCTATTGTAGCGAATGCGCCTCGTGGCCTAACGTGCGTTGTTCGGCAAGGGCGCGCCGTCAACGGTCTGCGGCATACGATTTCCGCGGCGCAAGATCATGGCGGTGACGATCGCGAAGACCACCATGCACGCGGCGGGCACGAGCATGGGCATGCGCGTGCTGCCCGTTGCCTGCTTCACGAAGGGCACGAGATTCTGCGCAATGAAACCGCCGATATTGCCGAGCGAATTGATCGCGGCAATGCCCGCCGCGGCGCGCGCACCGTAAAGGAATTTGGGCGGAAGCGTCCAGAAGCACGGAATCAGCAGATACATGCACGGCGCGCCAAGACACAGCGCAGCGAAGCGCAGCGCGTGGCCCGGCAGAAACACCGACGAAACGAAGAACACGATGCCGAGCAGCGACGACACCAGCATCGCGACCATCGCATGATTACTCGCGCGCAGCCGCGAAGGGAGCGTGGCGAGCACGATAGTCGCCAGCAGCCAGGGAATGATGTTGAGCAGCCCGTTCGTGGTGTTGCTCACGCCGAATCCCTTGACGAGCGTAGGTAGCCAGTAGCTCACGCCGTACACGGAGATCGACAGCATCATGTAGTAGAACGCCATGCCGAGCACGCGCCGCTCCGTGAGCACGCTAAGCACCGAGCCGTGGCGCTCCCGGCCCCGCGCGGCCGCGCTCTCGCTCGAGAGCGTGTGCGTGAGCCAGCGCTTCTCGCCTTCGGAGAGGAACGTCGCGTGCTGCGGCGCCTTCGGCAGCAGGTAGAGCACGACAATCGTCAGCAGTACCGATGGAATGCCGGTGACCACGAACACGAGCTGCCAGCCTTGCAGGCCGAACAGGCCGCCTTTGTCGAGCAGCCAGCCGCAAATCGGCGCGCCGATCATGTTGCCGAGGCTGCTGCCCACCGTGAAGTAACCGAGCATGCGCACGCGGTGGCGCTGCGGAAACCACAGTGTGAGGTAATAGATCACGCCGGGATAGAGCCCGGCTTCGGAGGCGCCCAGCAAAAAGCGCAGGATATAGAACATCGTGGCGTTGCGCGTGAAGGCGAGCAGAATCGTCACCACGCCCCAGGTGAACATGATGCGCGCCATCCAGCGCGGCGCGCCGTACTTGTGGAGCAGCACATTGCTCGGCACCTCGAACAGCAGATAGCCGATGAAGAACAGCGACGCGCCAAGCCCGTATGCGACTTCCGAAAGCCCGAGGCTGCCGAGCATCTGCAGCTTCGCGAAGGCGATGTTGGAGCGGTCGATATACGCGACCAGGTAGAGCACGCCGAGCAGCGGCATTAGCCGCCAGCCCATGCGGTTGATCAGACGCGGCTCGTCGATCGCTGCGGTGGCATCGTTCACGTTGTCTCCTGAGCCCGCATCACGCGCAGGCCTCTGTTTTTAGGTGTCGTCCTGCTTACTGCATGCGGCCTATTTTGCCTGCTGCTCGCACCATACGCGATACGCCGCCAGCGTTTCCTCGTTCGGCGGATACGTGCCGCGCAGCGCAAGACCCGACTCGATGCGCTCGGTGATGAACGCTTCGAGCCGCTCCTGCTCGATGGCGTCGCACGCGACTTCCTCGGCCATTTCGTGCGGCACGATCACCACGCCGTCGGCATCGCCCACGACGATGTCACCCGGATAAACGGGCACGCCGCCGCACGCGATCGGCACGTTCAGGTCCACGGCATGATGCTTCGCGAGATTGAGCGGCGCGCTCGCGCCCGCGCACCAGATACGCAAGCCGAGCGCCGCGATCGTGCCGCTGTCGCGCACGGGGCCGTCCGAGACCATGCCCGCCACGCCGCGTTTGGCCAGGCGCAACGCGAGAATCGAGCCCACAGATGCCACCGTGCGGTCACCGCGGCAGTCCTGCACGAGCACGCTGCCCGCAGGCGCCGTTTCCACGGCCTTGCGCTGCGGATGATCCGGGTTCTGGAATATGCCCACGTGGTCAATATCCTCGCGCGCCGGGATATTGCGCAGCGTGAACGCAGGACCGACGAGATTCGGTGTGCCCGGCTCAGGCTTCACGAGCGGCGCCACGCCCTGCAAAAACACGTTGCGCAGGCCGCGCTTGAAGAGTTGGGTCGTAAGGGTGGCGGTGCTCACGTGACGCAGTTGTTCGAGCGCGGCGTCGCTGACTGTCGAGGTCGATGCGGGGTTCGGTGCGGTCATGATCGGTGATGTCTTCGATGGTGGAGATTAGTGAATTTCAGGTTCGGCGCCGTGGGCTTCGCAGGGCGTGGCGGCTGGCGTTTCGAGGAAATCGAAATCGCAGCCCTTGTTCGCCTGCGTCACGTGCAGCTGATGCATCACGCCGAAGCCGCGCTCGAACGGCCGCTTCGGCGGCGTCCACGCCGCTTTGCGTCGGCCAAGTTCCGCGTCGCTCACATGCAGATGCAGGCGGCGCGCCTCGACGTCGAGTTCGATGATGTCGCCGTCTTTCACGAGCGCGAGCGGGCCGCCCACAAACGATTCGGGCGCGACGTGCAGCACGCATGCGCCGTAGCTCGTGCCGCTCATGCGCGCGTCGGAAATGCGCAGCATGTCGCGCACGCCAAGCTTGAGCAGCTTCTGCGGAATGGGCAGCTGCCCCCATTCAGGCATGCCGGGCGCACCGACCGGGCCCGCGTGCTGCAGCACGATCACGGAGTCGGCGGTGACATCGAGATCGTCGCTGTCGATACGTGCCGCCATGTCGTTGTAGTCGCGGAACACGACGGCGGGGCCGCGGTGCCTGAGCAGATGCGCCTCCATCGCCGCGGGCTTGATGACCGCGCCGTCTGGCGCGAGATTGCCCGTGAGCACGGCGAGGCCGTCGCGCGCGACGAGCGGATTGCTGCGCGTGCGGATCACGTCGTCGTTGAAGATCTCCGCGCCGGCAATGTTTTCGCCGAGCGTCTTGCCGTTCACCGTCATCTGCGTGCCGTCGATCAGGTCGCCGAGTTCCACGAGCAGCGCACGCAGGCCGCCCGCGTAATAGAAGTCCTCCATCAGATACTGTCCGGCCGGGCGGATATTGCCGAGCACGGGCGTCACGCGCGCGAGTTCGTCGAAGCGCGCGGTGGTCAGATCGATGCCCGCGCGGCGCGCCACGGCCACGAGATGCACGATCGCGTTGGTCGAACCCGACATCGCGAGCACGGTGGTCACGGCATTGTCGAAGGCTTTCGCGGTGAGGATGTCCGAGGGCTTCTGGTCGGTCCACACCATCTCGACGATGCGCTGCCCGGTGAGCGACGCGTACTGCGCGTGACGCGAGTCCGCCGCGGGAATCGACGAAAAACCCGGCAGCGTGAGGCCGAGCGCCTCGGTCGCGCTAGTCATCGTCGAGGCCGTGCCCATCGTCATGCAGTGGCCCGGCGAGCGCGCAATGCCGCTCTCGATGCCCTTCCACTCGTCTTCGGTGATCTTGCCCGCGCGCAGCTCCGCCCAGTACTTCCACGTGTCCGAGCCGCTGCCGAGCGTGCGGCCATTCCAGTTGCCGCGCAGCATCGGCCCGGCGGGCAGATAGATAGCAGGCAGGTTCATGCTGATCGCGCCCATCAGGAGACCCGGCGTGGTCTTGTCGCAGCCGCCCATGAGCACGCAGCCATCGAACGGGTACGACTTGAGCAGTTCCTCCGTCTCCATGGCGAGGAAGTTGCGATAAAGCATGGTGGTGGGCTTCTGGAACGGCTCGGCCAACGTCATCACGGGCATCTCGACCGGAAAGCCGCCCGCCTGCCAGATGCCGCGCTTCACTTCCTCCACGCGTTGCTTGAAGTGGGTATGGCACGAGTTGATCTCGCTCCACGTGTTCACCACGGCGATCACGGGCTTGCCCATGTAATCGGACGAGTGATAGCCCATCTGCGCGGTGCGCGAGCGGTGGCCGAACGAGCGGAGGTCGTTGACGCCGTACCAGCGGTAGCTGCGCAGGTCTTCGGGCTTCTTGCGGACTTGGGACAAGGTGTTCTCCATGATAACGCTACCATTTCGACGGAGAAAAAGAGCCGTCGAAGGCCGGCGTTCGACAAGGCGGCCGGTGAGGAAGTGTCGGCAATGGTAGCGTTATCATCGGCGATCGGATCCTGGGTGAAATACCGATGTGATGCATTCAGGGCGTCTTTCGTGATGCGCCGCTTATCGGTTGCGCCCCTTTTCGGACATATCCGATACCCCCACCAGCAGGTCTACCTGACGATATCTCACACAAGATAATTTTATCCCGTCACTGCGCATAGTCGTGTGGCCGGACGGACGCTTTTTATCTACGTCGTGAGGGCTTGAACATGTTGGGTAAGCGCGAATCCAGCGCAGGGGGGCAGCCTATGGCGAACCTGCAAGGCGCACTGAACGCCATATCTGGTCGGCAGGCGTATCGCTTCGACGTACCCGGAACTCGAAGTGCGGCCGCGCTCTCAGTCGTTTCGTTCGAAGCGAAAGAACAGATGGGTGCACCTACCGAGGTGCGCATTGTGCTGAACCATCCGCTACAGCTTCCACGTACGGACTATTTGAACCTCGATGCCGTCTTCAGCATCGTGGCGGACGATGGAATTACACGGAAAATCAGTGGTTTTATCGAACGCTTTTCCATCATCAAGACTACGAACGATCACGTAGATTACGAAATGGTGCTGAAGTCGCACTTCGCGCGTCTCGCGGCGGTGACGCGCCGGAAAATCTTCCAGCACGCAAGCACGCCGGACATTATCGCGGCGATTTTGCGCAGTCATGGACTGAGGGAGCACCAGTTTTCGTTCAGGTTGCGCGGCCAGTACCCGAAGCACCTGTTCCGCATGCAGCACCAGATAACTGATCTGGCCTATGTTCAGACGCTGATGCAGAAAGCGGGAATCTACTGCTTCATCCAGGAAACGGAATATGGCGATCAGGTGGTCTTTGGCGACGATATCGACCATTACATCTACGACCCGCAACTGGTCGTGCCGTACCGCGAGACTGGGGGACTCGAAGCGGGCGGCGTCGAAGCGGTGACAGCGCTAGAAACCCATAGCATGACCGTGCCGCAGTCTTTCATTGTCGCGGATTACAACCCTGAGCAGGCATGGGAGCGGTTCAAGGACGAAGCGAACGTCGCGCCACAGGACCCGACAACCTACGGGCGGCCCTATATCTATGGCACGCACCACCTGGACCAGGCGGGCGCGAAGTGGGAAGCGCAGTT
Organism: Paraburkholderia hiiakae; assembly: GCF_904848665.1. Taxonomy (GTDB): domain Bacteria; phylum Pseudomonadota; class Gammaproteobacteria; order Burkholderiales; family Burkholderiaceae; genus Paraburkholderia; species Paraburkholderia hiiakae. The sequence goes on along the minus strand of NZ_CAJHCQ010000006.1, from coordinate 117,136 downwards.
ACGGCATGAGTCGGCCATCGCCTGGCAGGTTGTGTACGAAGGCGAAAGTAATGTGCTGGCGTTGCAGCCGGGACGCGTGCTCGAAACGGATATCGTCCTGCCCGATGGGCCGAAAGGCCAGCTGATTGTCGAGGTCACGCACAGCGGCGCGCGCGACGCGTCCTATACGAACAGCTACAAGGCAATTCCTGCCGACCGGCGGTTTCGCCTCAAGCTTGAACCTGAAACCTGGGCCAAGGTGACCGGCACCCTTTCGGCCCGCGTCACAAGCCCGGACGCCTACACCTACGCGTACATCACGAAAAACGGCCACTATACCGTTCGCTTCGACGCGGACTTCGAGACGTGGCCTGGCGGTGGCGAAAGCGTACCGCTACGCCTGGCGAAACCGTTCGCCGGCAAGCTGCAAACCGGTATGCACTTCCCGGCGCTGGATGATGCCGAGGCCGTGATTACCTGCCGTGACGGCGACCCGGACAAGCCAGAGATTGTTGCATTCCACCATCACAGCCAGGCGCGCGACCTCATCACGAACGACCGCCGATGGCTCTCGCGCAACGTGATCCGCACGCAGAAGAACAACAAGATTCGCTTTGAGGACTGGGCGGGCCAGGAAGGCGTCAAGGTGAGCACGGAGCACTCGGGCAAGTCGCAACTGAATCTCGGCTATCTGGTGAACAACAAGCTGGAGTACAGGGGCGAAGGCTATGAGCTTCGCACCTCCGGCTATGGAGTTAGCCGCGCGGGTAAGGGCCTGTACATTACGGCCTACGACCGCCCTGGCGCTAGCGGCAAGCAACTCGATATGCAGGAGCCACTCGCGCAGCTCGAAAGCGCATTGGAACTCGCAAGAGCACTTGCAGCGTCCGCCAGTAGCGCGAAGGCCGAGCCTGCCGACACCAACGCGCAGGCGCAGATGAAAGAGGACTTCGACGGCCTGAAAAAGCCGGGGTTGCTGATGAGCACGCCCGCCTCTGCGGGCATCGTTGCGGGCGGTGGCGTCCAACTTTCGGCGCAGGACAGCATTTCGACCGTGGCCGGGAAAAATGCGGACTGGAGCGTACTGAAGCGCTGGACCGTCGCCGCGGGCGAAAATATTTCGCTGTTCGCGCAGAAGTTCGGCATCAAGATTTTTGCGGCCAAAGGTCCGGTCGAGATTCAGGCGCAACACGGCCCCATTTCGTTCACTGCGAACACGGACATAAACGTAGCGAGTGTCAACGGCGCGGTTTATATGCGAGCCGAAAAGGAACTGATACTCGAATCCGGCGGCGCATTTATTCATTTCAAGGACGGTAGCATCACGCTAGGCGGTCCCGGCGATCTGTTCATCAAGACGATTACAGTCCAGAAAAAGCAGTCCGCACAGATGCACCTGGTGATGCCACCGGTCGTAACTCAAGCCGCGCCATTCGTGACGAGCTGTAAGGCATGGCGCGCAACGACCACGCTAGCGAGCCGGACCTCACTGACGCCCGATGCATCACAGTGGGCGGCATCGGGCAATCAGACGAACAGGGTTGCGCCCGCTGCGCCGGTTGCAGGGCAATCAGCGTTGCTGCAAATACCCGAAGCAAGCACGCCAGTTCAGACGAACTTGCGTGATTCGCCAGAAGCGGATCAAGATTCGGCGCATGAGCGGAAGTTGCCGACAGGCAACGACCCAACCACGCCGATTGCACTCGAAAAGCCCGTATGGTGTGATGCGTCGCCCCGCGATATCGCAAAGGAGTGCAAAGACGAAACGGAGATGGAGACGTACCAGGGCCTATATACCGACAAGTCACAGATGGGCTTTCTCGTCGGCTACAAGTTCCCGACCGCCTTCGGGCTGGCCTACGACAGCCAGCACAGAGCCCTCGTGGCAACGGTACGGATCAGGATTGTGCCTGTTGATCTGTTTAAGGCCGACGCAACCGGCCGAGAATTGCTCGGGCCAGACGGCGAAAAGCAGAAGGTTCCCTATGACCACGATGTACATGGCCGATATGGCGTAACCGTTGATGCGCCAATCGCGGGCGGTTATGTGGTGCGTTACCGAAACGGGACTGGCACAACATTCGACGTGCCGACACGTAAGCGACATGTCGAAAGCGTGTTGAACGGGCACGCCAGCGTGCTAATTCTGGATGGTTGCTCGAAAAAGGCAGCTTGCGGATGCCGCATCACAGTGAGCTTCCGAGTCGAATTTCTGGTTGGTGTCAACGACGCCAATCTGGGTAACCAAAACATAATCCACAAAACGATCTTCCTGTTCCCCGAGGTAGCACGTGCCGACGCTGGTGCATGGGGCGAGGTCAACGGCTCGTTCACCAAGGGTGATTACGATCATCCAGGCAAATTCGCTCCGCTAGCGGAACAGAACGTTATCGCTCACGAATGCGGACACCTGTTCAACTTCCCAGACGAGTACTGGGAATGGGGAGGATGGGTACATAAACGGTATGTCGAGGCTGGTCAGCTCGATTTCGAAGCGGGCAAGCGCTTCGAAGGGCAGCAGGTCTGGCAGATCCGCTCCGAAAACAATGTCATGGGCTATGGAGCGACGAAGGAAATCCCGGGTCCTGCTGGTGCGCCTCCAAGTGCTTCGGTGCAACCGTATTACCTTGAATATGTACGACGACACTTCTCGGTAATGACGAACAAGCAATGGAGAATCGGCTATGAGGCTGGATAACTCATCGTCTGGAATGCGCTCTGTTGCCATGTGTTTTGCAAGATTCATTTTTATTCTTTGTGGAGTGGTCGCCGTGTCGAATCGTTCTTTAGCTGCGGATAACAGCAACATCAATACCGGTGGCTCTGGTGAAGGATTCGCAATTGTTGGCCTGAACGGACACGAATCGGGATCAAATAGCGTATGGGTATGGTTGTCGGGAAGTATTCGCATCGGCCGGTCCGACACAGTCAACAACTCCGGTTTGTCCGGCGTGGGTATCTTTGATGCCGCGCTTTCCCCGGACGATCTGAAGCTCGTTCGGCAAATACATCGTCAACTTTGCGAAGCAGTCACTGCGGGGCCAAAGAACGAGATGCCTCCAATCGTCCCACCGACGATCTACGTTGTCGAGTGTGCCAGGGGCGGGAAACTTGTGAAGTATGAAGGCCGCACGTTTGAGCTGACTAGTACGTTGAACAGTGAGTTAGTGGACTTCTTCATGAGGACTCGAGACTCCTATCTGCCGCGCAGTCGGGCGGTTGTCCGGCTTGATGTCGAGGTCGCAAATGTCGAGAGGGTAAGAGAAAAATTCATGGTATCGATCCGCTTCGTCAATGGTGGAGAATGTCCGATTCAGATGGAGACGCCGGATAAGTGGGCATACGAAATGGGTTATCAGCTCGGCTTCGGCGGCGAGAACGAGAAAGATCAGACTGGATGGGGAGGCGGAAATCTCGCCGGCCTGCCTTTGGTCAACAAGTCGGAGTTTCCGGGTGACGCGGTTGTGATTCCCGCGCGCGGCAGCGTGACCTTCAAGTTTCTGACTCAACCGAAGAATAAGTTCGGGCACGGCATCTATGGATTCAATGCCTCAGTGAATGCCTACGTTTCGGCTGGTGAGACAGTACCAGGCTTAGGTAGAGTCGTCTTCCACTCGGATTACAGCAAGCCCACACGAATCGTGTTCGATCGCGACTATCCATCGGCGCCCGATGAATGGAGTGATTACGAGGCACGCCATCGGGCGCAAATGTCATCGCTGCCTGTCCGGCCCGGAGCGGTCATCGCCGAAGCCGGTTATTACCGCGCTGTCGCGGCCGGCGGCGAGCGCGGCCGGTTCGTAGCAGGCTTGATGAGAGGCGAGAAAGCCCCGGTACTTGACCGCCCATTTGAGCGTTGGGAATGGGACGCCGACCTGGCGCTACCTGCGAACTGCAAGGCCGGCGAACCCTGCCCCCGGGAAGGGCGTTGGGTACCCCGAACCATAAAGATGGATTCGGGGGACAGGCGCGTGACGCATCCCGAATTCGAGCGCTATATGCGTACAGGCGAGATCGCACCGAACCTTGGCAGTCTGGGCGGGATTGAGCCGTATCACTACTGGCAATGGCTCGGAGTATAGGCGCTGCGATGTCTGGCCAGAGGCCAATTGCCGCAGCGATTGTCGCCGCCCGGTGAACACAGCATCGCGTTCGAACCACTTTATCCAGACTAACGGCGACCGCATACTTGCTCTCGTAGATTCCACGACCACGCCGACCCCATGTTAAACAGAGATGCGATTCGCTCGGGTGCCTTTCTCGAGAGTTTCAACTTCCTCCCGCCGGGACTTCTCTGGACGCAAGCCCGGATTGACCAGTCGCTCGCCGAGACGTTGGCGAAGCGCCCGGCCGAGGCAGACGTCTGGGTGTTCGCGTACGGCTCGCTCATGTGGAATCCGCTCTCCCGCTTCGATGCGCGGGTGAGCGCCACCCTCCACGGTTGGCACCGGAGCTTTTGCATTCGCCTCGTCGCCGGGCGCGCCACGCCGCAGCGCCCGGGCCGCATGCTCGCGCTGGAGCCCGGAGGCCATACGGAAGGCGTGGCGTTGCGGCTCGCTGCCGCCACGCTCGATGAAGAGTTACGCATCCTCTGGACACGCGAGATGCTCACAGGCGCCTACACGCCGGCCTGGACCACCTTGACGCTCGCCACCGGCGAGACACGGCATGCCCTCGCGTTTGTGGCGAACGAGTGCCCGCAGCAATATGAGGCCGATTCGACTCCCGCGACGATTGCGCGCCAGATCGCCCAGGCGCAGGGTCCGCTCGGCACCAACGCCGAATACGTGTTCAGACTCCGGCAGGCACTCGCGGATTGCGCGCTCACCGATACCTACATTGAGGAAGTGGCGCAGGCACTCGCACGTTTCGAAACGAAGGATTAAACGAGTTGCCCCAGGCCGGTGACTACCTGAATCACACCAAACGCGGCAATCGCAACGGCAGAGAACAGGGAGATGCCGCGCGTGAACGCTACAGGCAGCTTCGTCCGCAGTGCCGCCGTGACACCGCTGAGGATTAGCCACCACACCGCAGAACCCGCGAATACGCCCGTCACCATGGGCGCCACGATGGGCCACCCCATCGCTGCAGGTGCTCCCTGCCCCACATTCAACGGCCCGAGCGCAGCAAAGGCTGCGATGAACGACAGTATGGTCAGAGGGTTCGAGAGCGTGAGCGCGAACGTCGTGAGGAAGTCACGCGAGACAGGTGCGCGCGTAGTCTCCTGTACGGCGGCCGCAGGGGCAGGCATGGCGGGCGCCTCCCGCGCGATCGTCCACGCCATCCACACCAGAAATGCGCCGCCAGCCGCCTTCAAAACCACGGTGAACATCGGCAGCGCCGTGACGATACCCGCCACGCCGAGCGCGCCGAGCAGGCCATAAACGGCATCGGCGCAGGCCGCCCCGATGCCAGTGGCAAAGCCCGAGCGGAAACCTCGGCTCAGGCTGCGCTGGATGCACAGCATGCCGATGGCGCCGACAGGTGCGGCGATGCAAAAGCCCAACGCCACCGCTTTGACGAACAGCATTTCCCTCTCCCCGCAATTGATGATCTATGGGGGATTATCGTAGACCGCGAAGATTATCCGCAGAAGCCATGATTTAAGGGAAAATCGGCATTTCACCTTAAACATTTCGCCATGATGGACGATCTGGACTGGAAAATACTGGCGCTGCTGCAGGAAAGCGGCCGCATGACCTATACCGAACTTGCGCGCCACGTGCATCTCTCGGTGCCGGCGGTCACGGAACGCGTGAGACGCCTCGAAGATGCCGGTGTGATCGAAGGCTACACAGCGCGCGTGAATCCGGCCGCCGCCGGCTATCCCATCTCCGCCCTGATCGGCATTACGGTGCCCCAGTCCGCGAAAGCGAAGTTTCTCAAGCTGCTCGCCACCATTGCCGAGGTGCTCGAATGCCATCACGTCACTGGCGCGGACTCCTACGTGATTCGCCTCGTGGCAACGAGCGTGGCCGATCTGGAGCGCCTGATCCAACGCATCAACCTTTACGGCGAGACGCGCACGTCCATCGTCATGTCCACGCCGCTCGCCGCGCGTGCGCTCGCGCGGCCTCAAAACGGGTCGCGCGGCAAGGCCTAGCCGCGACGACCCAGGCACTCAAAGCGAACGCTCGATCGCCTGCCCCAGCAGTTCCACGCCGAGATCGATCTCCTGCTCGCTCACGGTCAGCGGCGGCGCGATGCGGAACACGCCGCCCATGCCCGGCAACTGCACGATGTTCATGCTGAGCCCGAGCTTCATGCACTCACGCGTGATCTTCGCGCCGAGGCCGTCGGCGGGCGCCTTCGTGCGGCGGTCCTTGACGACCTCCAGACCGAGCAGCAGGCCGCGCCCCCGAATGTCGCCGATGCATTCGAAGCGCTCCATCAGGTCCAGCAGTCCGCGCCTCAACCGATCGCCCATGATGTTTGCGCGCGCAACGAGTCCGTCGCGCGCCACCACGTCCAGCACCCGCAGGCCGACCGCGGCGGGAAGCGGATCGGACACATGGGTCGTGTAGAACAGGAAGCCCCGTTCGTGCGCCGCTTCTTCGATCTGCGCGGACGTCACCACGGCGGCAAGCGGCAAACCCGCGCCCAGCGTCTTGGAGAGCGTGAGGATGTCGGGCGTCACACCGTCGTGCTCGCACGCGAACATCGTGCCGGTACGGCCAACGCCTGTTTGCGCTTCGTCGAGGATCAACAGCATGCCGCGCTCTTCGCACTTGCGCTTGAGCGCCGCCATATAGCCCGGCGGCAGTTCGATGATGCCGCCCGAACTCAGGATCGGCTCCGCGATAAAGGCCGCGAGATTGCCGCTCGACTGGCGATCGATGAGATCGAACGCGTAGTCGAGTTCCGCGAGGTAGTCGTATTGCCCGTTGCGCTCGAAGCGCGGCCGGTACATGAACGGCGCGGGAATCGCGTACGAGCCCACCGCTGCGGGACCCACGCCCTTGCGTCCCGCGCTATAGGTGGCCGAGGCCGCGCCGCCTGTCATGCCGTGCCACGACTGCGCAAAGCCCACGATTTCGAATTTGCCCGTGACGAGCTTCGCCATGCGGATAGCGGCCTCGTTCGACTCCGCGCCGGTGCTCAGCAGCAGCGCCCGGTCGAGCCCAGCGGGCGTGACATCGGCGAGGCGCGTCGCCAGTTCGACCACGGGCCGCGAAAGCATGCCGCTGAACAGGTGGTCCAGTTTGCCCGCGTATTCATTGATGACCGAGACGATCTCGGGGTGGCTGTGGCCCAGCACTGCGCTCATCTGCCCCGAGGTGAAATCGAGAATCGGGCGGTCGTCCGCGTCGTAGACGAAGCTGCCCTGGGCGCGCTCGATGATCATCGGCTCGAACGTGCCGCCATAGCGGATCAGGTGTTGCCGCGCGTTGCGCCAAAACTGCTCGTCGTCGTTCCTGGACACAGGCTTCTCCTTTGCGGGTGGCAGGTTTTTCTTGCAGTCTAGTCGGCGCTCTGGTTTTATAGAATCGAATAGTTCTAATGCAAGCTAGAAGAGAGGCTAATATCGTGAGCCGCCCGCTCGAAATCGATCTGCTGCGATCGTTCGCGGTCATTGCCGAGATGCGTTCGCTAAGCCGCGCGGCCGAACGCGTTGGCCGCACCCAGTCGGCGCTGAGCCAGCAGATCAAGCGGCTCGAGGAGATCGTCGATCAGCCGCTGTTTCAGCGCACCGGGCGCGGCGTCGCGCTGACGAATCCCGGCGAGCGCCTGCTGGTCCACGCCCAGCGCATGCTCCGCCTGCACGACGAGGCGATGGCCGATCTGTGCGGCACGGGCTTGTCGGGTACCGTACGCTTTGGCTGCCCGGACGACTATGCCGCCGTGTTCCTCCCCTCTTTGCTGCGACAGTTTTCGAGCCAGCATCCTCATGCGCTCGTGGAAGTCGTATGCGTTCCCACGCCGCGCCTTCTCGAACAACTCGACAAGCGAGCGGTCGACCTCGCCATGGTGTCGCTGCCTTTGACCGCCACTGAGCTTGCCAACGCCCGCGGCACGGACGACGAGATCATTCGCCGCGAGCAACTGGTCTGGATCGGCTCGCCCGAACTCGACGCCGCCCACTTCGATCCGCTGCCGCTCGCACTCTCCGATCCCGACACGCTCGACCATATCGCGGCCTGCGAGGCGTTGGAGCGCGCGGGCAGAGCCTACCGCGTCGCGTATGCGAGCAGCAGCCTCGCCGGGCTCACCGCACTCGTGCGTTCGGGCCAGGCCTTCGCCGTCATGACGCAAACGGCCGTTCCGCCGGATCTGGCCATTCTCAACGGCGACCCCGCGCTGCCGCCCTTGCCGGCCGTTGGGATCACGATACAGTTCGGGCGCAAGCGGCCCTCGCTCCTCACGGTGGCATTTGCAGAGCACATTCGGCTCACGCTGCCGCTGCTGTGAACGCCCAGCGGCGAGCGAGGCGAGGCGAAGCCGCGCCTCAAGGCGTGTGTGTTTGGCCACGCACGAGCGTGACGCTGGTACGCATCGCAACTTTCACCCACAATCGCAGCCTGTCTCGCGCACCATTTCCACCCATGCCGAAAAGCCGAAAAACAATCGCCACGCTGCTATACATCGCACTCGCCGCGGGCAGCGTCGCAGCGGAACCCGCACAAAAGCCGCCGGGGCCCGTGATGATGGTCCATTTCGATTACTACCCGAGAGACCGCACCCAGATTCATGCGCTCGAGCAGCGACTGGCAAGCGCCATCAAGCGCGCGAATGCCGGCGAACTCGGCGAAACCGAAATTCATATCGACGGCAACGACGGCTATCTCTACATGTACGGGCCCGACCCAGACCGGCTGTATCGCGTCACGAGCCCAATTCTGAAGTCATCCAGATTGACCGAGCACTCCGAAGTCACGAAGTGGTACGGGCCCCGCAGGGAAACGTTCGTGATTCGCTGAGGCATGCACGCGCCTCAAGTTTTGGGGTGGCACTCGAAGCGAATAACGGAGGCCTGCTGCTGCAGCGCCTCGATACCTTCGGTGTGCTCCATGCCGAGGCTCGTTTGCATCCCGCGGCTCTCGCAGTAGTCGTTGGCTTCGCTCACCGCGCGTCTGTGGGCGCGCGCCCAGGCGAGGCGTCCGCCCGTTGCGGACGCCGAAACGACGAACGTGCCCTGCTTGTCCGCCGCGGTGACGTTGCCGGCCGACGCGCATCCCGCCAGCACCGCACAGGCGGCGGCAAGCGATACGGCGACCTTGGGCCAGGACCGGCTTGCCAAGCCTGCAAGACTGGCGGTCCCTTTGAAAATCTGCTGCATGAATCCCTCTCACGATCGAGCGTCTCAATACGCTCGCATGGGGCAGGATTTTAGGGTCGCCCTATCGAAAGTCTATGCCAATAGAATGAATTCACTGTTACTGCCAGCATGACAATCGCGGGTCCTTTCTGGCCCTATGTACGGGGGAGCCGGCTAAGCCAGGTGTTTCGCGAGGAACGCGTGCATCAGTGCCGCGATTTCGTCGACTTTTTCGTCGAGCGCGAAATGGCCCGCATCGAGCAAATGCACCTCGGCATCGGGCAGGTCGCGCTGATAAGCGGCCCCCGCCGCCGCGACGAATGAACTGTCGTAGCGGCCCCACATAACAAGCGCGATGGGTCGGTGCGTGCGCAACCATTCCTGCCACGCAGGGTAAGCGGCAACATTGGTGCGGTAGTCGTAAAGCAGCGCGGCCTGGATCTCGGCCTGACCCGGTAGATTGAGAAACGCGAACTCGTCGGTCCACGTATCCGGGTTATAGCGCTCGGGGTTCGGGCTGTCGCCGGCATGGCGAAACCGTGTGCCTTCGAACGAGACGAACGCCTCGAACACTTCGGGCTTCGCCGCCGGGTTGGCCCAATACTCCTTGATCGCCGCCCACTTGCGCCCGAGGCTTTCCTCGTGAGCGTTCGCGTTCTGAATCATGAGCGTTTGCAAACGTTCAGGATGTGCGAGCATGATCCGAAAACCCACCGGACCGCCGTAGTCCTGCAGATAGAAGCTGTAGCGGTCAATGCCGAGTTGCTCGAGCAAGCCGTTGATGGATTCCGCGAGATGGTCGAACGTATAGGCGAACTGCGCGGGCGGCGGCGCGTCGCTGTGCCCGAAGCCCGGATAGTCCGGCGCGATCAGGTGATAGCGCGTGGCGAGCAGCGGGATGAGCGTGTCGAACATCCGCGAAGACGAGGGAAAGCCGTGGAGCAGCACGATGGTTGGCGCGTCCACCGGCCCCGCTTCGCGATAGAAAATGCCGACGCCGTTCACCGCGGCGCGGCGATACGTGATCGTCCCTGAATACGAAAGACCCGGCGATGCCTGCGTGCTCTCTTGGCTCATGTTCGACTCCGCTCGATGGGGTCGCGGCGATATCCAACCGAAGCGGCATGATCGCGCACCCGTGCCACCACCGTCAAACCAGGCTCAAACCAGGGTCACAAGCCAGGTTCAGGCCGGCACGCCCTCCATGGCGCGCCCGGAACGTCCCCACGCCACCACGACGCCGAGACCGAGCACCGCGAGGCACACGATCGGCACGATCATCGGTCCGAATGCGGTTCCCGTGAGCTTGCCGGCGAGCGGCATGAGGTTCTGGCCAAAGAAGCCGCCGAGATTGCCGATCGAGTTGATGGCCGCAACGCTCGCCGCCGCCCGTGCGCCGGTGAAGTAGCGCGGCGGCATCGACCAGAAGCACGGGTACAGCAGCGGGATGCACGCGCCGCCGAACACGAGCGCGATAAAGCGCAGCGGCGTGGAAGGCAGCAGCAGACTCAACAGGAAGCCCAGCGTGCCAAGCGCCGCGACGATCGCCATGGCCCGCAGAATGCTTTTCGCGCGGCGCAGCTTCGACGGCAGCCACAGCAGCAACAAGACCGCCAGCGCCCACGGCAGCATGCTCAACAGACCGTTCACGCTGCTCGACACGCCAAACGACTTCACGAGCGTGGGCAGCCAGTAGGTCACGCCATAGAGCGACGTCGACATCAGCATATAGGTCGCAGCGAACAGCATCACGCGCGGATCGAGCAGCGCCTTCCAGGGCTGCGCGTGTTCGGCGTGCTCGGGCTTCTCGCGCTCGTGCGCGGCCGCCACGATCTGCTTTTCGCGCTCGTTCAGAAAGCGCGCTTCCTGATACGACGCCGGCAGCAGCCTGAACACGGCAATGCCGACCAGCACGGCGGGCAGGCCCGTGGCGATGAACACCCACTGCCAGCCGGCCAGGCCCCATAAGCCGTTGAGACTCAGCAGCCAGCCGCCCACGAGCGAGCCCACCATGTTCGCGAGCGCACTGCCCAGCGTAAAGATGCCCAGCACGCGCGCGCGGTAGCTCTGCGGAAACCACAGCGTGAGGTAATAGATCACGCCCGGATAGAAGCCGGCTTCGGCCACGCCCAGCGCGAGGCGCAGGCCGCAGAACACCTTCATCGACGTCGTGAAGCCCATCAGCACCGTAATCACGCCCCAGGTGAGCATGATGCGCGCGAGCCACACGCGCGCGCCGAAGCGATGCAACGCGAGCGTGCTAGGCACTTCGAACAGCAGATAGCCGATGAAGAACAGCGACGACGCAAGACCGAACGCCGCTTCGGTCATGTTGAGGCTGTGCACCATCTGCAGCTTCGCGAAGCCGACGTTCTGCCGGTCGATGAAGGAGATCAGAAACATCACGACGAGGATCGGCATCAGGCGGCGCGCGATCTTCGACATGACGTCCCGTTCTTCGGCGGACTGTTGATCGATGGTTGAATCTGGATTCACTATGTTCTCCTGCGTTTATTTGTCTGTTGCCTGTGCCTGCGTCTAAGACGGACGGAAGTCCTCGAGCATCGCCGCGAACATGTCGTTCCATGTGCGCGGTTTCGCCTTGATCGTGCCCACCATATACAGAAAGTCTACGTACTCCATCAACTGCTCGGGCCAGACCGAAAAGCGCGACTCCGGCGCGGCGAGCGTCTGCACCACGTGCTCGCGCGACGCGCCGAAGCCCGACGAATCGACATAGATCTGCGCCGCGGCCGTTTTGTCCTGCGCGATCATTCGGTTCGCCTCGTCGAGCGCGTGAAGGAACGCTCGTGCGAGCGCCGGTTCGGTGTCAACGAGGCGCTTGGGCGCGAACACCACGTCGAGCGTGAGCGGCCCGAGCACGTCAACGGAATCGACCACGCGGTGAATGCCCGGCTGCTGCAATTCGAGCGTCGAGAATGGCGGCGACGCGAAATGCGCGGTAATGCCGCCCTCGCGCCGGATCAGCGACTGCATGGCCTGCGGATGCGGCATGCCCACGGTGATCGAATCGAGCTGCGCGAAGTGCTGCGCTCCGAGCAGCTTGCTCGCCACCATCTGCAGCACGACGGCCGAAAGCGAGGTGCGAATGCCCGGCACCGCAATGCGGTCGGCGCTCGTGAAATCGCGCAGCGTCGCGATCTGAGGCCGGTTCGTGTTGAGCGAGAGCGCCGTGGCCGAAAGACCGCTGATGCCGATCACCTCGACGTTCGGTATGCCGCGCGCCCGCGCCCACAGTTCGATAAAGCCGGGCGCGCCCACGGCGGCGAAGTCGAGCGTGCCGGCCATCATGGCGTCGTCGACGGAATTGCCGCCGTCGAGCCTCACCCATTGCACGCTCACGTCCGCGAGCCCCAGGCGGACCGCATGGCGCTCGAAGAGCCGCGCCTTCTCCATGACGAGCAGCGGCAGATACAGCAGGCCGTAGCCCTTCGAAATGCGCACCGTGCGCGGCGTGGCCCGGACCCAGGCAGGCGCGAGCCCCGCGGCCAGGGCGGCCGCGCCAAGCCCGGCCGCAACGAGTGCGCGCCTGCGCGGCGACTCCACGCGCATCTTGCCGTCTCCGGTGGTTCGTGTCGTAATCACGACGCTGCATCTTCCATGGTTCGCGAGATTACCGGGCGAGTCTGAGAAAATGCTGAGAAAACACACTTGGCAGACCTCGGGAAAACCCGCAATCGCACCCATGAAGATTACGGCAGGGACGGCATCATGCGCATTCTGGTGGTAGAGGACGACGCGGAAATCGGCGCGGCGGTCCGCAGCCGCCTCACGCGCCTCGGTCACGCAGTGGACCTCGAAGCGAACGGCGCCACGGCGAACAGCCTGCTCGGCGTCGAGCGCTTCGACCTGGTCGTGCTCGACGTGATGCTTCCCGCCATGGACGGCTTCGCGATCCTGCGCAACCTGCGCGCGGCGGGCTCCACCACGCCGGTCCTGCTCCTCACCGCGCGCTCGGCCATCGACGACCGCGTGAGCGGCCTGGGCCTCGGCGCCGACGACTACCTCGTCAAGCCATTCGACTATCGCGAACTCGAAGCCCGCGTGCAGGCGCTCCTGCGCCGCAACAGCGGGCACGCGAACGATGTCGTCCGGCTCGGCGGTCTCGCAATCGATCGCAGCAGCCGGCTTGCCGAACTCGACGGCAAACCGCTTTCGCTCTCGCGTCAGGAATTCGCGCTGCTCGAAATTCTCGCCAGCCGTCCGCAACGCATCTTCCCGAAAGAGGAACTGCTGAACCAGCTGTTCAGCTACGGCAACGAACCGACCGCAAACGCGGTCGAACAATACGTCACGCGCTTGCGCAAGAAACTGCAAGGCAGCTCGGTCGAAATTCGCACGGCGCGTGGCATGGGATATCAAATTGCCGCGCTTTGACTGGTTCCCGAAAACGCTGCTCGGCCGCACGCTGCTCTTCGTCGCACTCGTGGTGGCGTCGGGCGCGGCGGCGCTCGCGGGCATCGCGCGCTATTACGCGGGCGTCGCTTCCGAGCGCGCCTACGATCAACTGCTTGCGGGCGCAACCATCCAGGTCGCCGAAAACCTCTATGTGCAGGGCGGCGTGCTCGCCCTCAATCCACCGGTGGCCGCGCTCTCCACGCTCTCGCGCTATGACGTCGTCTACTACAAGGTGGTCGATGCGCGTGGTCTCGTCGTAGCGGGTTATGGCGACCTTCCCGGTCCGGCCAACACGATGAGTGCGCGCCAGGGTCCGACATTCGCGAATGGGCGGTATCAAGGTGAGCGCGTGCGCACGGCAACCATCGGGCGCTACATGTCGGACGCGCGGCCGCCCGGCTGGGCCCTCGTCACAGTCGCGCAAACCACGCACGCGCGCCAGCAACTCACGAACGACATGAGCTTCAAGGTCTGGACGCTCATTCTGCTGATGAGCGTGCTCGCCATTGGTGCGAGCGGCCTCGCGATCCGGCGCGGCCTGCGCCCGCTCGCGCAGATCGGGCAAATCATCGCCGCGCGCGATCCGGCCGACCTGCGGCCTGTGGCGCACGACACGCCGAGCGAGATCAACGCGCTGATCGGCGCCATCAACGGACTGATCGGGCGCCTCGCGGAACGCATGACGGCCATGCAGCGCTTTATCGCCGACGCCGCGCACCAGATGCGCACGCCGATCGCGCGGCTCGACGCGCAAATCGAATTGCTCAGCACCGAGTCCGATCCCGCGCGCCACGCTGCACGGCTCGAAGCGTTGCGGGCCACCTGCTCGGACGTGGGCCGGCTCACGGGCCAGTTGCTCAATCACGCGATGGTGATTCATCGCACCGAAATGGTCCCGTTGCAGCGCGTGGATCTGGCGAAGCTCGCCCGGGAAGTGCTCGGCCGCACCATTCCGCTCGCCGACGAGCGCGACGTGAAGGTCGCGTTCGAAAGCAGCGCGCCGCAAGTGTGGATCGCGGGCGACCCCGTGAGCCTGCAGGAAGCGCTGTCGAATGTGCTGCACAACGCGCTGCTGCACGGCAAGGCGGACGACATCGTCGTCACCGTGAACGCCACGCAGGAAGCCGTGACGCTGACCGTGACCGACAACGGCGGCGGCATTGCGCGCGAACACTGGGACGCCGCGCTGCGCCCGTTCGAGCGCATCGGCCAGGAAGGCGCGGAGCGCACTACAGGCTCAGGCCTCGGGCTCGCCATCGTACAAGCGGTGATGAAGGCGCACGGCGGCCGCGTGAACTTTGCGTTTCCCGCCGAGGGCGGGTTTGCCGTGGTGCTGACGTTTCCTCCCGCAGACGGCGAGACGCCGCCCGCTACGCCAGTGTGAACGCCTCGCGAAAGCGCCGCAGCGCGAGTTCTGCGTCCCCGCTCGCCCAGGCTTCCAGGCCGATCGTGCCGCGATAGTCGAGCGCGGCAAGCGCGCGTGCGATCGCGGGATAGTGAATTTCGCCGGTGCCGGGCTCCTTGCGCCCCGGCACATCGGCTACCTGAATCTCGCCAATGAATGGCGCGGCACGGCGCACGAGTTCGATCAGATTGCCCTCGCCGATCTGCGCGTGATAGAGATCGAGATTCAGGCGCAGATGCGGATTATCGACGGCCTTGATGAGCGCCAGCGTGTCGGCGGCGCGCGCAAACGGCACGCCCGGATGATCGACCTCGGTGTTGAGGTTTTCCAGGCAGAACACCACGTCGTGCCGCGCGCCCAGATCGGCAATGCGCGCAAGCGTCTTCTGCGCGGCCAGCCACATTTCGCCGGTCACGACCGGCACCGGCGTAACGGGCAAACCGTTGGCATCGAGCCCGGTGCCGTGCAGGTTCAGGCGCGGGCACGCAAGGCGCTTCGCGACTTCGATCGATTGCTCCGCCGTGCGAAGGAGCGCGTCGGCGCCGCTTTCGGTGATCAGGTCGCCTTCGATATAACCCGTCATCGACGAAAACTTCGCGCCGCTGTGCGCCAGCGCGCCGATATCGTGCCGGGTCCAGTCCCATATCTCGACCTCGAAGCCCAGTTCGCTGATACGCCGAACGCGCTCGATCATGGGCAAGTCGCGAAAGACCATCTCTGCGCACACTGCGAGAGTAAACATTTGTATTCCTTATTAAATCGGAAGATTTCAGCCGGGCGGCTGGCTGGCTCGTGCGGTCTCCACGCGGCCAGCAGTGAAATAGTAGTCCGGCTTCGCGCCGCCGCCGCGCTCCCGAAATGTTCAGACTGGCTATACGGTTATAAATCAGCAACTTGCGAAGCCGCTCTGCTAGACTCGCCATGGGTCCATCCACGAGCAGGAGCGCCGAAACATGCATGCTCGCGACCGCTATGCGGCGATCACCGTCATCGACAAGCTTTCCGGCATCTTACGCGGCGAGTTCGGCGACGCCGCACACGAAAGCTGGCCGATCCTCAGTACGGTGCTGCAAAACTTTCTGGGCAAGCGTCAAACGACGATCACGTCGCTCGCCGACAGTTCGGGCATGCCGCGCACCACCGCGCGGCGCATCATCTTCGCGCTCAAGGCGCAAGGGCTCGTTCAGTTCAAGCCTATTTCGGCCGGACACAGCCGCGAACACGTGCTGCCCTCCGAGCGGCTTCTCGCGCATCTGGACAGCATCACCGGGCAAACGATCAAGCTGCTCATGGACGCCGTGGACCCGCGCGCGGTCGACCGTTTCGACACTGCGGGCCTCGCTGCGCCCGCCGAGATCGCGTGGCCGCGCCCAGCGGCGGCGGGCTTCAACGGGAACATCGAACTCACGCTGCTCGCCTACGCCGATCCCGTCTTCGACATTCTCAAGCACAACCGCACCGATATCGAACGCTTCCTCGGCATGCGCGTGCAGATCTCGACCTACACGCAGGACGCGTATCGCGCGGTGCTCGAAGCCACGCTCGCCGATCCGTCACGCGCGAACGCGAATGGGCCGGTGGTCGTCGCCGTTCCCTTCCCGTGGCTCGCCGAGTCGAGCAGCCGCGGCCAGTTGCTCGACCTGCAGGCGCTTGCTGCAGGCAGCGCCGTGTCCGGCGCCGACTTCTACGACGCCGTCTGGCAGGCCGGATGGAGCGGCGGACAGCTCCACGGCATTCCCATTCAGCCGACCGTCGATTTCCTTTGGTATCGCAAGGATCTCTTCGATGCCGAAGGGCTGCAGCCGCCACGGACCTTCGAAGAGGTGATCCGCTGCGCGAGTCTGCTGCACCGGCCGAGCCGGGGCCGGTTCGGCATTACGTGGACCGCCGCACCCGGCCTGCCGCTCGCGGAGATGTTCCTGCAGATTCTCGGCGCGCAAGGTGGCGTTCTAATGAGCGGCAACGCGCTCGAACTGGACGCGGCGACATGCAAGCACGTCGTTGCGTACTTGCGCGCGCTCATTCCTTATTCGCCGGGCAACCTGCGCGCCAACCATTGGGCGCGCAGTGTACAGATCTTCGGCAGCGGCAATGCAGCCATGTGCTACCACTGGTCGAACCGCTTTGGCACGCTGGACGGCCACAAGCTGCTCGAGATCGGCGCGAGCATCGGTTTGCTCGAACATCCCACCATGCATGCGGACATGACGCCGCTCTCTCCGCTCGGCGGCGCGCTGCTTGCGATACCCTCGGCTTGCAGCGGCGAGGCGGTGAGGCTCGCGTGGCAAGCCGTCGAAACGCTTGGTTCTCCTGAGATGATGAAGTACTTCGTGCTGCACGGCGCGGCAGGCAACGCCCGCTTTTCGGTCGCGGAGGACCGCTACGTGCTGCAACGCAATCGCGTCATCGGCGTCATGGATCAGCTCATGAGTACGCATCGCGTCGCCGCGTTTCCGTCGCCTGCGGTTCCCGCTTATCACGCGCTAGTCGAATTGCTGAGCACGCATCTCGAAGCCCTGCTTTTCGACGCGCACGCCGATATCGAGGCAGGCGTCGCGCAGCTTCGCAGCGCCATCGCCGCAAGCGGCGCGTCAATGCGCTGAAGGATGTGCCCGCGCATACATGCGCAACGCCAGCCAGCACACCGCTGCCCCAAGGCCGCCCACCACTCCGCCGAACGAGCCGACCCACGACACGCCGAAGCCGTTGGCAATATGGTTGCCAAGCAGCGCGCCCGCGCCGATCCCCACGTTATAGAGGCCGGAATAGATCGAGACCGCGAGGTCCGCGGCTTCGGGCGCGAGCTTGAGCACCCATGCCTGCATGGCAAGACCGAAGGAAACGATCGCGCCGCCCCACACCAGCGTATGAACGGACAACGTGACGATACTCAACGCCGCGGGAAACAGCACGAGCAGGCACACGCACACAGCGACCACGGCCACTTGCAGGAATTGCGCCGGATCGCGCGGATAAAGGCGATTGAAGCAAACGGCCGCGGGAATGCCCGCACTGCCGAACAGGATGAGGATATAGGTGATGCGTTGACTGCTTTCGTGGCCCACGGCGTGGATGAAGGGCTCGATATACGTGTATGACGTGAACTGCGCGGTCACGACGAGTATCGTGAGCAGATAGAGCGAGGCCAGCATCGGCTTTCTGAATAGCACGGGCACGCTGCTGAACGAGCCCGTTTGCTGGCTTGGCAACGCGGGCAGCATCACCCGCAACATCAGCAGCGCAACCGCCGCCGCGCCCGCAATGACGAAGAAAGTCTGCCGCCAGCCCAGCGTCTCGCCAATCACGCGCCCAAGCGGAATGCCTGCCACCATGGCGATCGACGAGCCCATGCCGAGCATGGCGAGCGCGCGGCTCTTGTTGCCCGGCGGCGCGAGCCTCACCACCAGCGAGACGGAGATCGACCAGAATATCGCGTGCGCAAACGCAATACCGATCCGGCCAACCATCAGCACGGTAAAGTTCCACGCCACGCCAGTCACGATGTGGCTGACGATAAAGAGCGCGAATAGGCAGGTCAGCAGTTTGCGGCGTTCGACGTTGCGTGTGAGCAGCATCAAAGGCAGCGACGCCACGGCCACTGTCCACGCGTAGATCGTCAGCATGAGCCCCACGTCGGTCGGCTTCATGTGGAGGCTGTCGCCAATGGCGCTCAACAGCGCAACGGGCACGAATTCGGTCGTGTTGAATATAAAGGCCGAAAGCGCCAATACGAGCACGCCCCACCAGGTGTGCCCGGAAGAGACCGGTTCAGGCGTCGACATACGAAAGATGCGGGAATCGATAAAGGGCGATTATCGCGTATCGCGCGTTTTGGGCTGTCCGACCCGTACAGTGACTCTTCTGGCCCTCGCCGCAAGCAGCGCGGGCCGGGCCCACTCATTTCAAGGCGACAGGTGCCTTCTTCGCGACCGATTCGATGCAGGCCAGTGCGATCGCGAGCGCGCGGCGCGCGTCTTCGCCGCCCGGCCCCGCCACCGCCTCGCGCTCGCGCACGGCATTCACGAAAGACGCGAGTTGCGCGGTGTAGCCCGCTACGAAATGGTCCGTGTCGCGGCGCCAGGTATCTTGCGAGACGCCAATGCCGTCGAACAACGTCATGCTGGAGCGCCGCACGTCGCCCATCGTCACCATGCCGCCCGGGCCGAACACTTCGCCGCGAATGTCGTAGCCGTAGAGCGCCGAGAAGTTCGCCTCCGCCACGGCAATCGAGCCGTTGTCGAATCGAATCGTCACGACCGCCGTGTCCAGAAAGCCTTTCTCTTTGGCGTCGGGGCGCACGAGCGCGTCGGCCGCCGCATAGACCTCCACGGCGCGCGTGCCGGCGTTGAGCCATAGCAGCGTGTCGAAATCGTGGATCAGCGTTTCATAGAAAATGGTCCCGAGTGGAATGCGCTCGGGATCGCCGCCGAACGGGCCAGGATCGCGCGTGAGCGAACGCAACAGTTGCGGTGCGCCGATCTTGCCCGCCTCGACTGCCGCGTGGCCTTCCGCGAACGCCTGGTCCCAGCGACGGTTGAAGCCCACCTGAAGCGGCACTTCGGCCGCGCGTGCTGCGGCGATCGCGCGGTCGGCCTCTTCCAGCGTCAGCGCCATGGGCTTTTCGCAGAAGACCGCCTTACCGGCTTCGGCGGCCTGCACGACGAGGTTTGTATGAAAACGCGCGGGTGTCGCAATGATCACAGCGTCCAGTTCCGGCTGCGCAAGCAGTTGCGCAACGTCCGTGTACGCATGATCGACGTCGAGTTGGGCCGCGAGCCTCGCGGCCGCGCCAGGCGCCGGATCGGCAATGGCGACCAGGTTCGCGTCGACGAGGCGGCGTGCGACCGTCTCCGCATGGAAGGAGCCGATGCGCCCTGCGCCGATCAGGCCGATGTTGACGGGTCTCTTGCGTGAAGCCATGTTAGTGATCCTATCTATCCAGATTATTTGGCTCTTGACTCTTGGCGCCTGACCCACATCGGTCAGGCGGTAGATCGATCATAGGACCGGCACAACACGAGAGACGCAACCGGAAGTATCCGGATCGGCTATATCTTTTTAAATCATTGGCTTACGCTAACTTCCGCGCGCCGGGCGCGCAGCCCGAACGCATACGCGAGCGCGGCCGAAACGAGCAGCGTGGCGCTGACGAAATACAGCCCCAGTGAATAGTCGCCGCTCAGGTCGCGCAACCGGCCAATCACCATCGGGCCGATCGTGCCGCCTATGAGGCTGCCCATCGCGTTGATGATCGCAATGCCCGCAGCGGCAGCGGAGCCCGAGAGAAACTGCGTGGGCATGCTCCAGAGCGGCGGCTTCGCCGCGTTGATGCCGAAGTTCGCGATCGAGAGCCCGATGATCAGCACAATGGCGCTGGTGGCGTGTCCGGACACCAGCATGCCAATACCGGCCGCGAGACACGCGATCGCAACGTGCAGGCGGCGCTCGTTCGTGCGGTCCGAATTGCGCGCCCAGAGCACCATCGTCACCACCGCGAACAGATTCGGAATCGCGTTCACGACACCCAGTTCGAAGTAGCTGAAGCCGAACCGGTGGATGATCATCGGCGCCCAGATGCCGATGGCGTAAAGCCCCGTCGAAGTGCCCGCATAGACGAGCGCGAGCAGCAGCACGCGCGGGTCCTTCACTGCGCCCCACACGCTCGACTTGCTCTGCGCCGCCTTCGCTTCGCGTTCGCGCAGCATTTCGCCGCTCAGCCACTGCCGCTCGGCGGGCGCGAGCCACTGCGCGTCCTCGGGCCGATCAGTCAGATAGAAGTACGAAATGATGCCGAGCAGCACAGTCGGCGCGCCTTCGACGAGGAAAAGCCACTGCCAGCCGTGCAGATGCGCCACGCCCTCCAGGTTCATGAGCGCCCCGGAGATGGGCGAGCCGATCATGTTCGACAGCGGCGCGGCGGTCATGAACATCGCCGTGACGAATGCACGATGGCGCGCGGGAAACCAGAAGCTCAGGTAGAGAATGATGCCGGGAAAGAAGCCGGCTTCGGCGAGACCGAGCACGAAGCGCAGCGTATAGAAGCTGTACGGCCCGGTGACGAACGCCGTGGCCGCGGAAAGCAGCCCCCAGACAACCATCAGCAGTGCGATCCATCTGCGGGCGCCCACGCGCTGCAACGCAAGGTTGGACGGCATACCGGCCGCGATATAGCCCACGAAGAAAATTCCCGCACCCACGCCGAACATGGCTTGCGTGAGCCCGATGTCGTGATTCATCGTGAGCCCCGCGAAGCCGACGTTCACGCGGTTCAAAAAGCTCAGGAAATACAGGACGATGATGAACGGCGTGATGCGCCGTGACACCTTGCGCACGACGCTGGGCTCCAGCGCGGCGGCGTCCTGCGGATGGACTGCGGCAATGTTCATGGGTTGTCTCCGTATGGGCGCACTTGCCGCCTGGCGGTTAGTGCGCCCCTGTATCTGGTTATGAATGAGGTACTAACCGCGCTGCTGCTGCGCCGGTAAATCGATGCGGCACCACGGCTGCGCTGCCCAATGTTTCGCCTCGAACGCGTCGATCGCTTCCTGTTGGCGCAGTGTCATGCCGACCATGTCGAGCCCGTCCACAAGCATCTGCTTCTGGCGCGGCGGCATCGAGAACGCATAGCGCTGTCCCGAAGGCGCGATCACGACTTCGTTGTCGACATCGATCGATACGTGCTTGTCGTCGCCGCTCGCGATCTCAGCGACCAGCGCCTCGACCTGCTCCGGCGGCAGCGTAACGAGGAGCAGCCGGTTGTTCGTCGAATTGAAGTAGAAGATCTCGCCATAACCCGGCGCGATCACAGCTTCGAAACCCGCCTGCTGCAGGCCCCACACGGCGTGTTCGCGGCTCGATCCGCAGCCAAAGTTCGAGCCCCCGATCAGCACCTTCGCGCCGCGATATTCAGGGCGATTCAGCACGAAAGCCTCACGCGCGCGGCCATCGGCATCGAAACGCAAGTCGTACAGCAGCCCGCGCGCGAGCCCCGATTTGTCGATGCCGAGCAGAAACTGCTTGGGCATGATCTGATCGGTATCGAGGTTGTTGACGGGCAGCGGTGCGGCAATGCCCGAGATCATGAACGGCTTAGTCATGTGCAAGCTCCTTGCGAATGTCGACGATGCGGCCCGCAAGCGCGGCGGCAGCAGCCATCGCGGGGCTCATCAAATGCGTTTTGCTGTCGCGCCCCTGGCGCCCTTCGAAATTGCGGTTCGTCGTCGAGGCGCAGCGCTCGCCCGGCGCGAGCACGTCGTCGTTCATCGCGAGGCACATGGAGCAGCCCGGCTGACGCCACTCGAACCCCGCGTCGATCAGCGTCTGCGCAATGCCTTCGCGCTCGGCCTGGTCGCGCACCATGCCCGAACCCGGCACGACCATCGCACGCACCGTCGGGGCCACCTTGCGGCCGCGCACGACCTGGGCGACGGCGCGCAGATCCTCGATGCGCGCGTTCGTGCACGAGCCGATGAACACGCGGTCGATCGGCGTGCCCTCGATCGGCGCCCCTTCGGCGAGACCGATGTAATCGAGCGCCTTGTGCAGCGTCGCGGCGTCGAGTCCCGCGCCTTCGGCTACTTTGGGAATGCGGCCGTCCACCGGCAACGCCTGATCCGGGCTCGTGCCCCATGTCACGTAAGGCGCGACGCGCGCGGCGTCGAAGCGATGCTCGATATCAAAATGCGCGTCGTCATCGGAGCGCAGTTGCGACCACGCATTGCACGCGGCATCGAGTGTCTTTGCATCGAGATCGCGGACCTTGCTGGCCACGTAGTCGAGCGTCGTGCGGTCGGGCGCGATCAGCGCGGCGCGCGCGCCCGCCTCCACGGTCATGTTGCACAAGGTCATGCGCGCCTCGGCGGAGAGCCCGTCGATCGCTTCGCCCGCATATTCCACGGCGTAGCCGCGTGCGCCCTGCGCGCCGATCTTCGCAATGATGTGCAGCACGAGATCCTTCGACGTCGTACCCGGCGGCAGCGCGCCGTCCACGACGATGCGCATGTCCTTCGCGACGCGGTACACGAGCGTCTGCGTCGCCAATACGTGTTCGACTTCCGAGGTTCCGATGCCGAAACCAAGCGCGCCCAGTGCGCCATAGGTCGTCGTGTGGCTGTCGCCGCACAGCACGACCATGCCGGGACGAATCAGACCGATCTCGGGCGCGACCACATGCTCGATGCCCTGCATGGGGTCGTGGATATCGAACAGATGAATGCCCTGCTCCACGCAGTTGCGCGTGAAGTTCGTGGCCTGCTTCGCGGCATCGACGATCTCGATCGTGCGCGCGGCCACGGGCACCGGCTTGCTGGGAATCACGTGATCGACCACGCCCATCTGCTGGCGCGGGCGGCGCACGCGCAAGCCCTTCTCATGCAAGCCCGCGAACGCTTGCGGGCTCGTGTACTCGTTCATGATGTGCAGATCGGCGTAGAGCAGAACGTGCTCGGCGTCGATGATCGATACGGTGTGCGAATCAACCAGTTTCCGGTAAAACGTTTGTGAGGACATGACGAAGCCCGACTAAAAAATGACGAACGAACGAATCAGCGCTGAAGAAACGGCAGCACGCGTTCGAGGAGCAACTGCGGCGTTTCTTCTGCGATGTAGTGGCCGCACGGCAGCGCCTCGCCGCTTACGCTCGCGTTCCAGCTACGCCACTCCGCGAGCGGATCGAAGCACTGGCCAACCGCGCCCTGCGCCCCCCACAACGCGAGGAACGGACACTCGATGCGCTTGCCCGCCGCCAGATCCGCGCGGTCGTGTTCGAGGTCGATCGTGATCGACGCCCGATAGTCCTCGCAGATTCCATGTGCGGTCGCAGGGTCGCTAAGGCAGCGCAAATACTCCGCGTAGGCCTCGGGCGTGAATGGCGCGAGGCCCGCACTGCGCGCGCCCATGGTCTGCTTCAGATACAGATCGGGGTCGGCGCGTATCAGCGTTTCCGGAAACGGCGCCGGGCGCACGAGAAAGAACCAGTGCCAGTAAGCGCGCGCGAACTCGAACGACGTCTGCTCGTACATCGCGACGGTTGGCGCGACGTCGAGCGTAACGAGTTGCGTGACCGCGTCTGGATGATCGATCGCCATGCGGGCGGCGACGCGGCCGCCCCGGTCGTGGCCCATGACCGCGAACGACGTGAAGCCGAGGCCGCGCATGAGCGCAACCTGATCGAGCGCCATGCGGCGCTTCGAGTAGTTGGCGTGGTCGAGCGTGCCCTGCGGCTTGCCGCTGTCACCGTAGCCGCGCAGGTCGGCGGCGACGACCGTGAAGTGTTGCGCAAGCGTGGGCGCCACCTTATGCCAGATGGCGTGCGTTTGCGGATGGCCGTGCAGGAGCAGCAGCGCGGGGCCACGTCCGCCCTTGATTGCGTGAATGCGAACGCCTTCGATGTCTGCCGACGCGTTGATGAAACCTTCGAACATGCTTGTCTCCCGAGGTTGCATGCAGTCTAATTGATGCCTTGAGCGATTGGGTTTCCACAAAAGCAATCCGGTCGTAACTTTCAGGAACGAATCACGCACGACAACGGGAGCAGCGCGATGGACGCGTTTTCCGATCTGAATCTCTTTGCGCTCGTGGCGCGCAACCGCAACCTGGCGGCCGCGGCGCGCGAACTGGGCGTCACGCCCCCCGCTGTGAGCAAGCGTCTCGCGCAACTGGAGCAGCGCCTTGGCGTGCGGCTCGTGAACCGCACCACACGGCGCCTTGCGCTCACGCCGGAAGGCGAGCTCTATCTCGCGAACGGCTCGCGCATCCTCGACGAACTCTCGGAGCTGGAACAACTCGTTACGCGCAGCCGCGGCGAACCGGCCGGGCTGCTGCGCGTGAACGCGTCGTTCGGTTTTGGCCGCGCGCACGTCGCGCCCGCGGTGTCCGCTTACGTCGAGCGGTTTCCCTCGATGAAAATTCAGCTGCAATTGACGGAGCGGCCGCTCAGCCTGCAAGAAGAGGGCTTCGATCTCGGCATCCGCTTCGGCGAGGTGCCCGACGCGCGCATCAACGCACGTCTGCTGCTGAAGAACCGTCGCATCGTGTGTGCGTCACCGGCGTATTTGAAGCGGCATGGCAAGCCATCGGCGCCGCACGATCTGACGCGCCACGCGTGCATCGTGCTGCGCGAAAACGACTCGGCATACGGCACCTGGCATTTTTCGCGGGGCAAGCGCGCGGAAACCGTGAAGGTCGACGGCGCGCTCTCCAGCAACGACGGCAGCACCGTACTGCGCTGGGCGCTCGACGGACGCGGCATCGTCGTGCGCTCGCAGTGGGAGATCGGCGAGCACATCGCGCGTGGCGAACTCGTGCCGCTGCTTGCCGAATGGGCGCTGCCGAACGCCGATATTCACGCGATCTATCTCGAGCGCAACAAGCTCTCGGCGAAGCTGCGCAGTTTCGTCGAGTTTCTCGGCGAATATCTGCGCGATGCGCTCGGCGAGGACACGGCGTAGCCACGCGCCGTGGCGCCGAAGCTCGGCAAACATCTGCGATGCAGGGCCGCGCACCCTCGCGTCATCGATCAGGTGTTCTCTCTATACTGCTTTGCGTGCCTTCCGCCTCTTTCCATGACGCGCAGGTTCCGGCACGTTCCACCCGCTTGGCCCACCCCTGGACGCCGTCCCAAACCGCCGCGCGAAGTTCGATTGCGCGGGCATGCGCGTCGGCGTCTGTCTGCTTCGTGATGCCGTAGTTAGAAACTGGAGAGTTTCCAATGAGCACCTTCACCACCCGCGATGGCACGTCGATCTATTACAAGGATTGGGGCAGCGGCCGGCCCGTCGTTTTCTCCCACGGCTGGCCGCTCACGGCCGACGCCTGGGACGCCCAAATGCTCTTTCTCGTGCAAAACGGCTTTCGCACGATCGCGCACGACCGCCGCGGCCACGGCCGCTCCGATCAGCCCGCAAAAGGCAACGACATGGACACCTGGGCCGACGACCTCGCCGACCTGCTCGACAAGCTCGACGTGAAGGACGCCACGCTCGTTGGCCACTCCACCGGCGGCGGCGAAGTCGCGCGCTATATCGGCCGCCACGGCACGGAGCGCGTGTCGGGCGCGGTGCTGATCGGCGCGGTGCCGCCCATCATGATCAAGAGCGAGAAGAATCCGGGCGGCCTGCCCAAAGATGTGTTCGACGGCATCCGCAAGGGCGTGATCGACGACCGTTCGCAGTTCTTCAAGGACCTGGCCGTCCCGTTCTACGGTTACAACCGCAGCGGCGCGAAGGTATCGCAGGGCGTGATCGAGTCGTTCTGGCAACAGGGCATGTGGGGCGGCATCCTCGCGCTGCATGACTGCGTGCACGAGTTCTCCGAAGTCGATTACACGGAAGACCTCAAGAAGTTCGACGTGCCCACGCTGGTCCTGCACGGCGACGACGACCAGATCGTGCCGATCGACGACGCGGGCAAGCTCTCCGCGAAAATCGTGAAGGACGCCACGCTCAAGATCTACCCGGGCGGCCCGCACGGTATGTGCACGACGATGGCCGATCAGGTCAACGCCGATCTGCTCGCGTTCCTCAATCGCAAGTAACAAGGTGCGCGGCGTGCGCGCTTAGCGTGCTTCAACGCGCGCACGCCGTGAGCGCCTCGACGTATTGCGCCTGCCACGCCGGGTCTTGCGCGAACGCCGCGAGATCCGCGTGCAGATCGTTGGCATAGGCCGCCATGCACGCGCGGTTGTTCGCCTCCACGGCACGCGGCATCACGACGATCGCCGCAATCACGCCGCCCACCGCCAGCGCGGCGATCGCCACGCCAATCGCCCAGCGCCAAGCTTCTTCCCCCGTCCCTTTTAGCGCCGCTTCGTTCATCGTTCTTCTCCTTATTGATTAGCAAGACAATCATTGGATGTTCAAAAAGGCGCGAACGCCTTACGCGAGTCCTTTGCGTATCTTGCGCATGCCGGTGACCGCCGACTCGAACAGGTCCGAGCCCACTTGCGCACGCAAGCGGCGCGCGACTTCGGCGCTCGCACCGTTGATCGGGCCGTCGAGCGCCGCGCCGCTCGCCGTGGGAAAGAGTCCCCATTCGCGGCCGTCGGCCTCGCCCTGGCGGCGCTCGAGCAGGTCCTTCTCGCACAGGTTGTCCACGAGACGCGTAGCCGTGGGCCGCGCAATGCCGAGCGTTTGCGCGACATCGCTCGCAAGGCACCCGGGTTTCGCCAGCACGACGCGCAGCACGAAACCTTGCGCGGGCGTGAGGCCGAACGGCGCGTAAGCGGCGCTCCACTCGCGCTCGACGAGCCGCGCGAGCGCCGACGAATTGAAGTAAAGGCAGTGATCGAACATGAGGCAATCAGACCACGAATTGATTAGCAAGGCAACCGTTATCATGAGCTTCAGCGAGCCTTACCGAGCAAAATTCTTATATAAGACTCCCCGATTCACTTCTGTTTTCACAAGGGTCTTTACCAGCTTGACACATTATCAAGGGTACGATCAACAAAACCTCAGAGCGGCGATCGAATCATCGGTATCAGCCTGCAAAGCCTTATGCAACGGGGTTTCAGCGCGGAAACGTTTTCAGCGCGCGGCCGGCCGATCAAGGCAAACGCGCTGATTTTCTGGTCAATTAACATTGCGCAACTGCTTTCCACGATATGAAATACATGCACGGTTGGCCCCCGGCCCGCTGCAAATTCAGGCAAAATCCAGGTGTTTCGCCGACTGCGCGCAGCCGGTGGTGTTACCACCCCGTTTTTGAACCCCGCCAAGAAGCCGATGAGTACCCAGCAACCCACCATCATCTATACCCTGACCGATGAAGCGCCGCTGCTCGCCACCAGCGCGTTTCTGCCGATCATCCGCACCTTCGCTGCGCCGGCCGGCGTGAACGTCGAGACCAGCGATATCTCCGTTGCGGGCCGTATCCTCGGCGAGTTCCCGGAATTCCTCACGGAAGAACAGCGCGTGCCTGACAATCTGGCCGAACTGGGCCGTCTCACGCAGCTGCCGGAAACGAACATCATCAAGCTGCCGAACATTAGCGCATCGGTGCCGCAGCTCGTCGCCGCGATCAAGGAACTCCAGGGCAAGGGCTACAAAGTCCCTGACTTCCCCGAAGATCCGAAGACGGACGAAGAAAAGGCGATCCAGAAGCGTTATTCGAAGTGCCTCGGCTCGGCCGTGAACCCGGTGCTGCGCGAAGGCAACTCGGACCGCCGCGCACCGCTCGCGGTGAAGAACTACGCCAAGAAGCACCCGCACAGCATGGGCGAGTGGAGCATGGCTTCGCGCACCCACGTCGCGCACATGAAGCACGGCGACTTCTATCACGGCGAAAAGTCGATCACGAACGACAAGGATCGTGAAGTCCGCATGGAGCTCGTCACGAAGAGTGGCGAAACCATCGTGCTCAAGCCGAAGGTCAAGCTGCAAGCCGGCGAAATCGTCGACAGCATGTTCATGAGCAAGAATGCGCTGCTGGCCTTCTACGAAGACCAGATGGAAGACGCGCGCAAGACCGGCGTCATGCTCTCGCTGCACGTGAAGGCGACCATGATGAAGGTCTCGCACCCCATCGTGTTCGGCCACGCCGTGCGCACGTTCTACAAGGACGCGTTCGCGAAGCACGCCAAGCTCTTCGAACAGCTCGGCGTGAACGTCAACAACGGCCTCGTCGATCTCTACACGAAGATCGAAACGCTGCCGGAATCGCAGCGCGAAGAAGTGATTCGCGACATGCACGCGTGCCACGAGCACCGTCCGGCGCTCGCCATGGTCGACTCGGCCAAGGGCATCTCGAACCTGCACGCACCGAACGACGTGATCGTGGACGCTTCGATGCCGGCCATGATCCGCGCAGGCGGCAAGATGTGGGGCGCCGACGGCCGTCCGGCCGACACGAAGTGCCTGATTCCGGAAAGCACGTTCGCGCGCATCTACCAGGAAATCATCAACTTCTGCAAGACCAACGGCGCATTCGACCCGCGCACGATGGGCACGGTGCCGAACGTCGGCCTCATGGCGCAGAAGGCTGAAGAGTACGGTTCGCACGACAAGACGTTCGAGATCGCGCAGGACGGCACGGCACGCATCGTCGACAACACCACGGGCGAAGTGCTCGAAGCGCTCACGCAGCCAGTCGAGCAAGGCGACATCTGGCGCATGTGCCTCGTGAAGGACGCGCCGATCCGCGACTGGGTCAAGCTCGCTGTCACGCGCGCGAAGAACTCGGGCACGCCGGCCGTGTTCTGGCTCGACCCGTACCGTCCGCACGAAAACGAAGTGATCAAGAAGGTCGAGACGTACCTGAAGGATTACGACACGAACGGCCTCGACATCCAGATCATGTCGCAAGTCCGTGCGATGCGTTACACGCTCGAGCGCGTGATCCGCGGCCTGGACACGATCTCGGTCACCGGCAACATCCTGCGCGACTACCTGACCGACCTGTTCCCGATCATGGAACTGGGCACCAGCGCGAAGATGCTGTCGATCGTTCCGCTGATGGCCGGTGGCGGCATGTACGAAACGGGCGCGGGTGGTTCGGCGCCGAAGCACGTGCAGCAGCTGGTTCAGGAAGACCACCTGCGCTGGGACTCGCTCGGCGAATTCCTCGCGCTGGCCGTCTCGCTGGAAGACCTCGGCATCAAGACGAACAACGCGCGCGCCAAGCTGCTCGCGAAGACGCTCGACGCCGCCACCGGCAAGCTGCTCGACAACAACAAGGGCCCGTCGCCGAAGACCGGCGAGCTGGACAACCGCGGCAGCCAGTTCTACCTCTCGATGTACTGGGCGCAAGAGCTGGCCGCACAGAAGGACGACGCGGAACTCGCCGCTCGCTTCGCGCCGCTCGCGAAAACGCTGGCAGAAAGCGAGCAGAAGATCGTGAGCGAGCTGGCCGCCGTTCAGGGCAAGCCGGTCGACATCGGCGGCTACTACAAGCCGGACTTCGCGAAACTCGCTGAAGTCATGCGCCCGAGCGCGACGTTCAACGCCGCACTCGCATCCGCTGCGAAGTAAGTGATGGAACCCTCCCCTGCGCTTGCGCGGGGGACGTTCCACCAAATGAATCGAGCCTCCCGATCACTCGGGAGGCTCGATTTTTTTTGCCCTTCTTCTGCAAGGCGAGCCACGCGGCCCGCCTCGCACTCATGGCTTAGTCGTCGAGCAGCGAGAGGTCGCGCACGGCGCCCTTGTCTGCCGACATCACAAGCTTCGCGTACGCCTTCAACGCCGCCGACACTTTGCGCGGACGCGCCTTCACCGGCTTCCAGCCGCGGGCGTTCTGCTCTTCACGGCGGCGTGCGAGTTCCTCGTCCGAGACCAGCACGTTGATCGTGCGGTTCGGAATGTCGATGCGGATCTTGTCGCCGTCGCGCACGAGGCCGATCGCGCCGCCCGCTGCCGCTTCCGGCGAGCAGTGGCCGATCGAGAGGCCCGAGGTGCCGCCAGAGAAACGGCCGTCGGTCAGCAGCGCGCACGCCTTGCCGAGGCCCTTCGACTTGATGTAGCTCGTCGGGTAGAGCATTTCCTGCATGCCGGGGCCGCCCTTCGGACCTTCATAACGCACGATCACCACGTCGCCGGCCTTGACCTTGTCGGCGAGGATGTTTTCCACCGCCTCGTCCTGCGACTCGGTCACGTGCGCCGTACCTTCGAACACGAGGATGCTGTCGTCCACGCCGGCCGTCTTCACGACGCAGCCGTCGAGCGCGATGTTGCCCGTCAGCACGGCAAGGCCGCCTTCCTTCGAGAACGCGTGCTCATACGAGCGAATGCAGCCTTCGGCACGATCCGAGTCGAGGCTCGGCCAGCGGGTGTTCTGGCTGAACGCGACCTGGCTGGGCACGCCAGCCGGACCGGCCATGTAGAACGTCTTGACCGCTTCGTCCTGCGTGCGCTTGATATCCCATTGTTCGAGCGCGTCGCCGAGCGTCGGCGTGTGCACGGTCGGCACATCGGTGTGCAGCTTGCCCGCGCGCTCCAGCTCGCCGAGGATCGCCATGATGCCGCCAGCGCGGTGCACGTCTTCGATGTGGTACTTGTTCGTGTTCGGCGCGACCTTGCACAGCTGCGGCACGACGCGCGAAAGGCGGTCGATGTCGGTCATGCCGAAGTCGATGCCGGCTTCCTGCGCAATGGCCAGCAAGTGAAGGATCGTGTTGGTCGAGCCACCCATGGCGATGTCGAGCGTCATGGCGTTTTCGAACGCCTTGAAACCCACCGAGCGCGGCAGCACGCGCTCGTCTTCCTGCTCGTAGTATTGGCGCGCGAGTTCGACGATGCGGCGGCCGGCGCGCTTGAAGAGCTGTTCGCGGTCCGCGTGCGTGGCGACCACGGTGCCGTTACCCGGCAGCGACAGGCCCAGCGCCTCGGTCAGGCAGTTCATGGAGTTGGCCGTGAACATGCCCGAGCACGAACCGCACGTCGGGCAGGCCGAGCGCTCGACTTCGGCCACTTCGGCGTCGGAGTACTTGCTATCCGCCGCGATCACCATGGCGTCGATCAGGTCGAGCTTCTTGACTTCGATGGCCTTGGTGACGGGGTTCGCCAGGCGCGTCTTGCCCGCTTCCATCGGGCCGCCCGAGACGAAGATCACGGGAATGTTCAGGCGCATGGCGGCCATGAGCATGCCCGGGGTGATCTTGTCGCAGTTCGAGATGCAGACCATGGCGTCGGCACAGTGCGCGTTGACCATGTATTCCACCGAATCCGCGATGATGTCGCGGCTCGGCAGCGAATACAGCATGCCGTCGTGGCCCATGGCGATGCCGTCATCGACAGCGATCGTGTTGAATTCCTTGGCCACGCCGCCCGCGGCTTCGATTTCGCGCGCAACGAGCTGGCCAAGGTCTTTCAGGTGCACATGGCCAGGAACGAACTGGGTGAACGAGTTGACGACCGCGATAATCGGCTTGGCGAAGTCTTCGTCTTTCATGCCGGTGGCGCGCCAGAGGGAGCGCGCACCTGCCATGTTGCGGCCGGCGGTGGAGGTTTTGGAACGGTATGCGGGCATTGTGGCTGTAGAAGAAAAATCGCAGAAAGGAAGCGGGCCACGGGAATAAAGGCCCCACGCACGCCCTTGCGAACAACCTCTTGAGCTGCGCTCTGGGCAAACTCTGCAATTATCCCACAGGCCTCGGCGTCGCGCTGTCCACGGCGGTTTCGACGGTTTTCATGGCCGCTTCATACGCGCCTTGCATGCCCCGGCCGTCGCACATTATTGACGGCAGATGTCGCGTGAATTCTGGCGGCGTATCGTTCCCGTACAGCGTCTTGTAGACGCACAAACGCAAGCACCTCGGGGAGCGATATGAATCATTGGCATCATGCGCGGCGACGCGCGACTCTGGCAGTCACAGGCCTCGCGCTTGGGCTCGTTGCGACGGGCGCGGGAGTGCACCTCTGGCTGCGCGCACTGGCAAGCGCCGGAGATCAGTCGGCGGCGGTCGCCGCGATTCTGCTGGGCGTTTTTCTGGCGATCTGCGCAGGGCATGAAATCTGGCGCGTGAGGATGCGCTAGGGGCGCGTAGGGCATCACCAGGTGCCTCCCAGGGTTCCCGAACCTTGCCGAAATCGCATGGCTGCACCAATACTCTGCGTCAGACCCGCGTGACGGAGAGGACCATGTCGATGCAGAACATCAAGCACGTCGTTGTTGTGATGTTCGAAAACCGCTCGTTCGATACGATGCTCGGCGGCCTGTACACGAACGGCAGCAGTCCTGCGCATTTCCTGCCCGCCGCCAGCGCTGAGCATCCATTCGACGGCCTGAAGGCGGGTCTTGGCAATCCGACGAAAGCGGGCGGCACCATCCTCGTGACCACACCGGCCTCCACCGCCACGCTGCCCGACCCCGATCCGCAGGAAACGTTCGCGAACGTACGCGTTCAATTGCTCGGCAGCGCGGCAGGCGCCGCGCCCATGTCGGGATTCGTGCAAGACTACGAAACGACCGCGACGACAGACGCAAGCCAGGTCATGCAGTGCCACAGCCCGGATCAGTTGAAGGTGCTTTCCACGCTCGCGCGCGAGTACGCCGTCTCGGACGCCTGGTTCGCCTCCGTGCCGAGCCAGACCTGGCCGAACCGTGCGTTCGCCCACGCGGG
The DNA here is from genome assembly GCF_904848665.1 of Paraburkholderia hiiakae. Lineage (GTDB taxonomy): Bacteria > Pseudomonadota > Gammaproteobacteria > Burkholderiales > Burkholderiaceae > Paraburkholderia > Paraburkholderia hiiakae. Next base: position 84,019 of record NZ_CAJHCQ010000006.1, on the reverse strand, counting down.
TACGTCGAACGGCCACGTCGACAACGGCACCCCGCCCGATCCGTTCGAGTGGCAGGTTCGCACCATCTTCAACGTGCTGGGCGACACGGGCGCGAGTTGGGCCGTGTACAGCGCCGCGCTCGTCGCGCCGTCGCTCACGCTCACGATGTTCCCAACGCTATGGGATGCTAAATATAAGCCGAACTTCCAGCGCTTCAGCGCTTTCGTCTCGGACTGCCAGAACAACACGCTGCCGCAGTATTCGTTCATCGAGCCGCGCTTTTTGCTCGACCCCAACGACCAGCACCCGCCGCATGACGTCTATGCGGGCGAAAGCTTTCTCTACGACATCTGGCACGCACTGAGCACGTCGCCCGCGTGGCTCGAAACACTGCTCGTGATCACTTACGACGAGCACGGTGGCACCTACGACCACGTGTTGCCACCTGCCAACGCCGTAGCGCCCGATGCCGCGAGCAACCCGGGCGACGAGAACTTCGGCTTCGACAGCTTTGGCGTGCGCGTGCCGGCCGTGGTCGTCTCGCCCTGGATCGCGCCGGGCACCGTGTTCCGCTCGTCCGGCGCTACGCCCTACGACCACACGTCGATCCTCGCCACCCTGCGCGACTGGCTCGACATCGCACCGACCGACATGCTCGCGAGCAAGCGTGTGGCGGCGGCCCCCACGCTCGCACCGTTGCTCACGCTCGACACGCCGCGCACCGAGCTGCCGGCAATCGCCGCGCCGCCTGCCTCCGGCTTCATCGCAACCAATCTCGCCCGGCCGCTCAACGATCTGCAAAAGAGCCTCGTGAGCGGCACGGCGCGACGCTCCGGTCTCGACCCGGCGGCTACGCTCGGGTCGATGTCGACCCGCCAGCATGCGGTGGACTTTTTCCACAACCTGCTTTCGTCACCTGAAGCCTGAGCAAGCTCGAGCAACCGTTTGAGCAACCGCTTGAGCAACCATGAGGGCGCGCGGCCGCCTTAGCCTTAGCCTTTGCCCAGCCCCTCCTGCGCGATCAGGCCGAGCACCACGTCGGAGAATGCGTTCGCGGCGAGCGTGATCGACGCATGCCGCCGCCTGAGCAACGCGACGGTACGCTGCGGCAACACCGGCGTCACGGGCAGTGCGACGAGCCCGCGATGCTCGCGCAGCACGGCCGAAGGCAGCAGCGTGGCCAGCGTACCGTCCTTCACGAGCTTGAGCACCGTGCCTACGGAGTTGGCCTCCAGCATCACGCGCGGAATCAACTGGTGCGCGCGGAAATAAGCATCGGCGAAGCGGCGCACCACGAAGTCAGGGCTCAGTAGCGCAAGCGGCATCGCCGCGAGCTGGTCCGCCGTCACCTCGGCGCGGCGTCGCGCGAGCGGATGACGCGTGGCCACGAGCAGCGCCATGTGCTCGGCAAAGAGCGGACGCACTTCGATTTCATCGGAGCGCACATCCGTGAAGCCAATGCCGAGATCGAGTTCGTCACGCTCGAGTCCCCCTTCGATGTCTTCCAGCGGCAGCTCGCTCACTTCGAGCACGATGGCCGGGTGCGCTTCGCGAAAGCCGCACAACGCGGGGCCAATCAGATATTCCGCAAAAGTGGGCGTATAGGCGAGCCGCAACAGGCCGCGCGTGAGGTCGCGCACTTCGTGCAGCGCGCGCTTGCCCGCGTCCAGATGCGCTAGCGCCTGGCGCGCATGCTCGATGTACACGCGGCCGAATTCGGTGAGACTGATGGCGCGGCCGCTGCGGTCGAACAGCGCGCCGCCGAGATCGTTTTCAAGCTGGCGGATCTGTTGTGAGAGCGCCGGCTGCGAAACGTGCAGCACTTCGGCTGCGCGCGTGAAATTCTTCAACTCCGCCACGGTGAGCACGTAGCGTATCGAGCGAAGCATCAAGATGGCTGCCTCCCGAATGTCTCCGGATTTGTTTCATAAGGCGCGCTTATCGTGACGATCCGAATATCGTCTTGGACGTGGGCGCGCGCCGTGCGCAAAATGGTTTGCGATGGCGGCGATGCGGTGCGCACTGAGCGCGGCATCGCCCGCCGGGCACCATTCTACCGGGGAGCAAACGGATGTTCGAGTCGATCTCGCTGAGCGTCGTGGCCGTGTTCGCAGGCTCGTGCCTGACGTTCCTCGCGGCCATCCTGCTGCCCGAGCCCGTTGCGGCCAAGGGCGGACGCGGCGGCCTTTATGCCGGGCTCGGCGATGAAGATGAAAGTTTCGAGACCTCGGGCCATGCGCGCACGCGCCGCTCGCGCGCGCTGCAAACATGGAGGGCAGGCGGCCAGCCGGTGAAGCGCCTGCACGAAGCAGCCGCGCCGCGCTCCTTCAATAGACGTCGCGCACGTAGCGCTTGTCCCGTCCGAGCGCACTGACGTAGTCGTGTGCGGCCTCCGCGCTTATGCCGCCGTGGCCGGACACCACTTCCCTCAGCGCTGCGTCCACGTCCTTCGCCATGCGGCTCGCGTCGCCGCACACGTAGAGGTGCGCCCCTTCCTGTAGCCACGCCCATAGCTGCGCGCCTTGCTCCCGCATGCGGTCCTGCACGTAGACCTTCTCGCTCTGGTCGCGCGAAAACGCGAGGTCGAGCCGCTCGAGGTGGCCGTCCTTACGCATCTGCTCCATTTCATCGCGGTAGTAGAAGTCGGTTGCCGCGTGCTGCTCGCCGAAGAAGAGCCAGTTGCGCCCCGTATCGCCGCGTGCTTGCCGCTCGTGCAGGAAGGCGCGAAATGGCGCGACTCCGGTGCCGGGGCCAACCATGATCATCGGCGTGTCGCCACTACGCGGCGGCCGGAAATGCGTGCTCTTCTGCACGAACACGGGCACGCTGCCCTCGTGCGCGCGATCGGCGAGGAAGGTCGAAGCGACGCCTTTGCGCTCGCGGCGGCCGTTGTTGTAGCGCAGCGCCGAAACGGTCAGATGCACCTCGCCTGCGTGCGCCTTCGGGCTCGACGAAATCGAATAGAGCCGCGGCTGCAAGCGCTTGAGCATGCCGAGCAGTTCGGAGGCCGAAAGGTCGACGGGGTATTCGTGCAACACGTCGGCGAGCTGCTGGCCCCAAAGCCAGTTGCGCAGATCGCCCTTGCGCGTGTCGTCCAGCAGTTCAGCGAGACCGCGCGAGCGCGTGCGCGATGCGATGAAGGCAAGCGCGTCCGGACTGGGCCGGGCGATCTCGTAGTGCTTGCCAAGCGCTTCGCCAAGGCGCATCTCGCCTTGGCCGCTCACCGCAACCGGCGTCTCGGCGGCGAGGTGCGTGAGCCCGAGCAATTCACCGACGAGCGCGGGGCAGTTGGTGGGCCACACGCCCAACGCGTCGCCCGCCTCGTAGTCGAGACCCGCCTCGCCCGTCGCCAGCGAGAAGTAGCGCGTGTCCTTCGTCGCGCCCTTCGTGTTCAGGCGCACGTTCTCCAGGAGCCGCGAGGCGGCCGGGCGCGCCCTGGTCGCGGCACAGCCGGGGAGCACCTCGGGGATCGACCCGCCGGCGGGCACCGCGTGCAGCGCCGCGTCCTCCTCCTTGATGCGCGCGACGATGCGTTCGAGCCACCCATCGGCCGCCGCCCGGAAGTCGCTATCGCAATCCACGCGCTCCATGAGGCGCTTCGCGCCCAACGCTTCGAGCCGCGCGTCGAGCTTGCGGCCGTGCCCGCAGAACGCGTCGTAGTTGCGGTCGCCGAAGGCGAGCACCGAGAAGCGCAGCGAAGCGAGACGCGTCGCAGTGTCCGATGCAAGCCCACTCCAGAAGGCCTCGCCGTTGTCGGGTGCATCGCCGTCGCCGAACGTGCTCGTCATCAGGAGTACGTACTGTACCTTTTCGAGGGATGCGAGCGTGTAGTCCGCCATGCAAGCCGTGCGGATTTCGAAGCCCGATTCCATCAGCTGCGTCGCGTAGCGCTCGACGAGCGATTCGACGTTGCCCGTCTGCGAGGCCCAGAGCAACAGGACCTTCGGGCGCGTGTGAGCGATGCGCACGCCATGCGGCTTTTCCTCGGGCGTGGTCGACGTGATGGACGTGCTAGGCGCGCCCAGCACAGCCGCGCGCGCGCCATGGCCGGTCTCGGTGCGGCTAAAAAGGCCCGCCAGCAGCCCGTCGATCCATACGCGCGTGCCCGCGGAAAACGGCGCGTGCGCGGGCAGCAGGGGCACGCCAACGGGCTCGCCCGCTTTCAGCGAGCGCAGGCCGCCGACAAAGCCCGCAAGATACTGACGCTCCGCGTCGCCAAGTTGCGGCGCGGCGACGTCGTCGAGACCGAGTAGCGTCGAAAAGGCATCGATACGGGACATGTCGTGTTCCTGAGACGGGTTGACGTCTTGCGACGCGCTTGCATGAAACTCGGCAGAGGCGGCATCCGGGGTGCGTGTGGTCTCGCGCGGTGCGGATTCCGGACCGACGCGCGAGAGCGCGACTGCGCAGAACTTCAATTCGGGCTGCCGGGAAATGGGGTCGATCGCATCGCTCGTGACCGCGTTCACGCAAAGCTCCTCGCCGTACACGTCGTTCCAGTGCATCGGCGCGAAGCAGTTGCCGGGACGCACGCGCTCGGTCACCACGGCGGGCAGCACCACCCGCCCGCGGCGCGAGCGCACTTCCACGCGATCCTTCGCCACGATGCCGAGCGCTGCAGCGTCCTCGGGATGAATTTCGACGGAAGGCCCCGGGTTGAGCTTGTTGAGCATCGGCACCTTGCCGGTCTTCGTCATGGTGTGCCACTGGTGCTGGAGCCGGCCCGTGTTGAACACAACGGGGAACGTCCCATCGGGCAGTTCTGCAGGCGCCACGTGCGGACGGCCGAAGAACACGCCCTTGCCGTGCGGCGTGGCGAAAGCGATGCGAGGGCGCGTGCCATCCGCGTTTTCCTTGAGCGTCTGGCTCACGCCGTCGTTCACATAGCGCAGCGGATTGCGATCGCTCGTGGCATCCGGTGCGATGGGCCATTGCAGCGGTGTTTCGCGCAGCTTCGCGTGGCTCGCGCCACGCAGGTCGTAGCCCGTCTTGGGGTTCGTAAACCGCACGATTTCGTCGAATACTTCGGCGGCGCTTTCGTAGCTGAACGCCTCTGCGAAACCCATCTCACAGGCCACGCGCGCGATGATCTGCCAGTCGGGCAGCGCTTCGCCCGGCGGTTCAACGGCCTGCTGCATGAGCGTCATGTTGCGCTCGGAGTTGATCATCACGCCCTCGGCTTCGGCCCAGAGCGCGCCGGGCAGCAGCACGTCGGCGTACTGATTCGTTTCGGTGTCCAGAAAAGTGTCCTGGGCGATCACCAGCTCGGCGGCCTTCAGACCCGCCACCACGGTTTGCCGGTTCGCGACGCTCGCGACTGGGTTCGTGCAAATGATCCAGCATGCCTTGATCTCGCCAGCGGCCATGCGCGAGAACATGTCGATGGTGCCGCCGCCCACCTTCGCGGGCAGCGTGCCGGGCGCGACGCCCCACGCGGCTTCCACGAACGCGCGGTCGTCTTCCGCGAGCACCGTGCGCTGGCCCGGCAGGCCCGGTCCCATGTAGCCCATCTCGCGTCCGCCCATCGCGTTCGGCTGGCCGGTGAGCGAAAACGGCCCGCTGCCCGGCCGGCAGATCTTCCCCGTCGCAAGATGCAGGTTGCAGATCGCATTCGTGCTCCAGGTGCCGTGCGTGCTCTGGTTCAGGCCCATCGTCCAGCAGCTCATCCACTCGGGCGCAACGCCAATCATCTGTGCGGCGCGGAGAATGTCGTCAACGGCCAGGCCCGTGATTTCAGCGACCTTTTCCGGCGTGTAGTCTTCGAGAAAGGCGGGCATCGCATCCCAACCTTCGGTGTACTGTGCAATGAAGTCCGCGTCCGTTTGGCCGTTCTTATGCAGCAGATGAAGCAGGCCATTGAGTAGCGCGAGATCGGTGCCCGGCGCGATCTGCAGAAAGAGCGAAGCCTTATCCGCGGTCGCCGTGCGGCGCGGGTCCACCACAATGAGCTTCGCGCCCGCCTTCACGCGGTCCATCATGCGCAGGAACAGGATTGGATGGCAGTCCGCCATGTTCGCGCCGATCACGAAAAACAGGTCGGCTTTGTCGAAGTCCTGGTACGAGCCCGGCGGGCCGTCCGCGCCAAGGGATAGCTTGTAGCCGCTGCCCGCGCTCGCCATGCACAGACGCGAATTCGACTCGATGTTATTGGTGCGCACGAAGCCCTTAGCGAGCTTGTTCACGAGATACTGCGCCTCGATCGACATTTGCCCGGAGACGTAGAACGAGAGAGCGTCGGGACCGTGTGTGTCGAGCGTCGAGCGCAGGCGGCGCGCCGTATCTGCGATCGCTTGTGCGAGCGGCAGCGGCACCGGGTCCTCGTCGCGCGCGTGGCGCACGAAGGCGCGCTCGAGCCGCCCCGACTTGCGCAGCGCCACGTGCGCCGACGAACCCTTCGTGCAGAGGCGGCCGAAGTTGGTCGGATGCTCGGCGTCGCCGGAGATCTTCGCGACCTGACCGTCCTCGACGTGCAGGATCATCCCGCAGCCTACGCCGCAGTACGGGCAAACGCTTTTTACGCTCTCGCTGCTCATGCGGTCGATCGATCTCAGCTGGTAACAGATTCAGGGCGCGCGGCGCTACGTGCTCGCCGCGCCTTCGTCATGTCAGGCTGCAACCCAGACCTGACCGTTTTCCACGCGCGCGGGAAACGCGTCGACCGAATGCTGCGGTGCTTCGATGCATTCGCCGGTGGAGAGATCGAAGTGATGCTTGTAAATGGGCGAGGCCACCACGATACGCTCACCAAAGCTGCCCACGAGCCCGCGTGAAAGCACCGCTGCATGCGAGTTCGGATCGTAGTTGCCGATGGCGTACACGCGCGTGCCGCCGTCGTCGACATGGAACACGGCGACCTGCTCGCCCTTCACGAGTGCGCACACGCCGGTGTTCGGCACGATATCGCTGAGCGTGCAGACGGGAACCCAGTTGCCTTGACTATGTTCGTTGCTCATTTCGTACTCCTCGGTTCGATGAAGGGGAATCAGACGGTTTCGACGACTACGGGAATCCCGGCCAGCGCATCATGTCGCTTGAAATGCGGCGCTGCTTGCGGAGCTTGCGTGCGCTCCTGCGGCGTAGCCGGCCGGATCTGGCCGCGCTCTTCAATGAAAGTGACGTGCTGGTCGCCCGCGTCGCTATTGACGAAGTGCCGGAAGCGGCGACGCGTTTCAGGATCGGTCACGGCCTTCTTCCATTCGCATTCGTAGGTGTCCACCACGAGCTGCATTTCCGCTTCGAGTTCGGCGCCAAGGCCCAGCTTGTCGTGCACGACCACGTCGATCAGATACTCAAGGCCGCCTTCGAGGTTATCGCGCCACACGCTTGTGCGCTGCAGGCGGTCGGCCGTGCGCACGTAGAACATGAGGAAGCGGTCGACGTAGCGCACCAGCGTGGCCTGATCGAGATCGGAAGCGAGCAGTTCTGCATGGCGCGGCTTCATGCCGCCGTTGCCGCACACGTAGAGGTTCCAGCCCTTCTCGGTTGCGATGATGCCGATATCCTTGCCTTGCGCCTCCGCGCATTCACGCGTGCAGCCCGACACGCCAAACTTGATCTTGTGCGGCGCGCGCAGGCCTTTATAGCGGTTCTCGAGTTCGATCGCGAAGCCCACCGAGTCGCCCACGCCGTAGCGGCACCACGTCGAGCCCACGCACGACTTCACCGTCCGCAAGGCCTTGCCGTAGGCGTGCCCCGATTCGAAGCCCGCTGCGATCAGTTCTTCCCAGACAAAAGGCAACTGCTCGACGCGCGCGCCAAAGAGGTCCACGCGCTGGCCGCCCGTGATTTTCGTGTAGAGGCCGTACTTCTTCGCCACCTGTCCCACAGCGATCAAACCTTCGGGTGTGACCTCGCCGCCCGGCATGCGCGGCACCACGGAATACGTGCCGTCACGCTGAATGTTGGCGAGGTAGTAGTCGTTCGAGTCCTGCAGGCTCGCGTGCTCCTTCTTCAGCACGAATTCATTCCAGCACGACGCGAGAACGCCGCCCACGGCCGGCTTGCAGATATCGCAGCCGAGTCCGTTGCCATGTTTCGCGAGCAGTTCGCCGAAGGTCTTGATGCCTTCCACGCGCACGATGTGATAAAGCTCCTGGCGCGAATAACGGAAGTGCTCGCACAGGTGATTGTTGACGGCGAGACCCTGACGTTTCATCTCCGACTTCATGATCTGCGTGACGAGCGGCACGCAGCCACCGCACGACGTGCCGGCATTGCACGCGCCCTTCACGGCGGCGATGGTCGTCGCGCCGTCGCGCACGGCCGCGCATATTTCGGCCTTCGAAACGTTGTTGCACGAGCAGATCTGCGCGGCTTCGGGTAGCGCTTCCACGCCGAGCGCAGGCTTGGCCCGGCCGTCGGCCTGCGGCAGGATCATGAATTCGGGCGACTCGGGTAGCTCGATGCCGTTGAGCATCATCTGCAGCAACGTGCCGTATTCGCTCGCGTCGCCCACCATCACCGCGCCGAGCAACTTCTTGCCGCAATCGGACACCACGATCTTCTTGTAGACCTGGCGGCGCTCGTCGGCGTAACGGTACGAGCGGCTGCCGGGCGTCTTGCCGTGGGCGTCGCCAATGCTCGCCACGTCGACGCCCATCAGCTTGAGCTTGGTGCTCATGTCGGCGCCCGCGAAGTGCGAAGCAACGCCTGCCAGCGTCCTGGCTGCGATGCGCGCCATATCGTAGCCGGGGGCGACGAGCCCGAAGATCTGGCCTTGCCACAGCGCGCATTCGCCGATGGCGTAGATGTTCGCGTCGCTCGTGCGGCAGTGGTCGTCGATCACGATGCCGCCGCGCGCGCCGATATCGAGGCCGCAGGCGCGGGCGATGTCGTCGCGCGGACGAATGCCGGCCGAGAACACGATCATGTCGGCGTCGAGGTGCGTGCCGTCGGCGAACTGCATGCGGTTGGCGGCCGTTTCACCATCCACGATCGCCAGGGTGTTCTTCTGCGTATGAACGCTCACGCCGAGTTCTTCGATCTTGCCGCGCAGCATGCGGCCGCCGTCGTCGTCCACCTGCACCGCCATCAGGCGCGGCGCAAATTCCACTACGTGCGTATCGAGGCCCAGGTCGCGCAGGGCTTTCGCGCATTCGAGGCCGAGCAGGCCACCGCCCACCACCACGCCCGACTTCGCGTGCGCGCCGCGCGTCTGCATCGCTTCCAGATCGGCAATGGTTCGGTAGACGAAGCAATCGGCGCGGTCGTTGCCCGGGATGGGCGGCACGAACGCCGAGGAACCGGTGGCCAGCACGAGCTTGTCGTACGCAAGCGTCTCGCCGTTGGACGCCATAATTGTGCGCGCCTCGCGATCGATCGACACCGCCTTTGCATTGAGCACGAGGCGCACGTTCTCGCGATCGAAGAAGCCGGGCGCCACGAGCGAGAGATCGTCCGCCGACTTGCCCGCGAAGAATTCGGAGAGGTGCACGCGGTCGTAAGCGGGACGCGGCTCTTCGCAGAGCACGGTCACGCGCGCGTTGGGCGCGCCGTCCGCAAGGATGCATTCGAGGAATTTGTGGCCCACCATGCCATGGCCGACGACGACGATCTCCATCGCGGCCGAGCTGTTCACTTCGTTCGTTGCTTGCACCATGAGCCTCTGCCAATAAAAAAGGCGTCCCGCGATTCCAGCTTCTCGCGAAGCCGGATTCGGGGGACGCCGTTGCCCTGAATACGAAACCCTTGTGCGCCGCGCTGCTGCTTGCGGCCGAATCCCCATTGATTCGCTATGGCACTTGCTGCGAAGCAATACGCAAGCACTGTGCCAATTTGCGCGCATCCGGCGCAACGCCCCGCCTGGCGGACTTCGGCGACTGACGTTCGGCACTTCCGGTACTGCGCCGGCGCGTGCATCGTGATGCAGGCCGGCACAAGATTGGTGCCGTGCAGCACATTCGCTGTGCGCCATGGGCGTGCGGGTTGCGGCGTTGTCAATCGGGAGGCGTCCCGCTAGCGCGGGGGCGGTGCGAGTGCGCGCAAGCTGGTCTGGAACTTGCGTGAATCCGAACGTCCGGCAATGTCGCCGGGCGATGCAACCAGGTGTCGCGCGCTGCGCGCACCTCGATTCGAGCTAACCGGACAATGGCGTCCCCTCGTCGCAAGCGGCGAGCGGACGCCATTTGTTTTTTGCCGTTCCCAACATGGGGGCGCGCAATACGAAAGGAAGACGACGATGACGACGGGCAACGAAGGCAAGGTCACGCTGGTGAGCGCAGGTCCGGGCGATCTCGACCTCCTCACCCTGAAGGCTGCGAAGGTGCTCGCGAGCGCCGACGTCGTGCTGCTCGACGATCTCGCGAACCCGGAAATCGGTACGCTCGCGCCGCAGGCTCACGTGATCCGTGTGGGCAAGCGAGGCGGCTGCCGCTCCACGCCGCAAGCTTTCATCGAGCGCTTGATGCAGCGATACGCGCGCCGGGGCCTGCACGTGGTGCGCGTGAAAGGCGGTGACGCACTGCTGTTTGGCCGCGCAGGGGAAGAGCTCGCGGCATTACGTAAGGCGGGCGTGACGGTGGAGATCGTGAACGGCGTGTCTTCGGCGTTCGCGGCGGCGGCGGGCCTGGGCGTCTCGCTCACGCACCGCGATCGTAGCCCGGGTGTGATCTTCGTGACGGCGCATCTGCGCGACCACAGCGAGCCTGACTGGCAGGCACTCGCCGCGACGGGCATGACACTCGCCATCTATATGGGTATGAGCCGGATCGAATCGCTGTGCGCGACCCTCGTCAACGCACTCTCCACGGCGACGCCCGCAGCCGTCGCGCAGTGGGCGGGGAGCCCGAACGAGCGCCGCGTAACGGGCACGCTCGGCACGATCGCGGCTCACGCTCGCGCGGCGGGCCTTGGCAGCCCCGCCATCATTCTCGTGGGCAACGCGATTGGCGAGGCGGCTTCGTTCGCAGCTTCAACTGCGTCGTTCGGCATGCACTCGCACGATATGCCAATCGAAGCGCAACGACTAAGCGCGTAAGCGTGTCGTGAGCCTCTTCATTGCTTCGCGCCGGCACCTCGGAGTTCGACGAACTCAGGAAAGCGCATTACCTGCTGGAAAGCAACCGCGCCGTCGGCAAGATCGTCGTGCGGTTATCGCGGCCCGTCACTCAGGCGCGGGCCGCTATGCCTTAATGGCTTGCGCTCGCTTGAGCACCCTGCACGACAGTCGGCGCCATCGCATGCTCTTGCGGCAGCGCCCATTCGAGCCAGCGTGCGCGGTGAAGCACCACCAGACCGAACGCGGCCGCGGCGATCACGCCGAACGTCGCGAAGCCCATCTGGTAGCTGCCGGTGCTTTCTTTAGCAATGCCCATGATGACAGGCAGATAGAAACCGCCGATGCCACCTGCCGCGCCGATGATGCCCGACATCAGCCCGGTACGGCCCTGCCAGCGGCGCGGAACAAGCTGGAACGTCGCGCCGTTGCCAAGTCCGAAACACACGTAGGTGAAGGCAAGCAGCGCAATGCCAGCGGCGAACGGCGGCATCCACAGCGCGAAGGCAAAGTCGCACACCGAGATCGCGGCCAGCAGTACCACGAGCGCACGCACGCCCGAAATGCGATCGGCGATCAGGCCACCGAGCGGGCGCACCATCGCGCCGGTCAGCGCGAGCAGCGACATCACCACCCCGGCTTCGAGTTTGGGTACCTGGTAGAGCGAAATAAGCAGCGTCGAGATATAGGACGACATGCCGACAAAGCCGCCAAACGTGATGCTGTACACGAGCATCACGACCCACGTGTCGCCTTCGGTCAGCACCGCGCGATAGTGTCGCGGCAGCACGGCAATGGCGAGCAGCGCGCCGAACACCGGCAGCAGCAGCACACCGGTCTTGCCCGCGCCGAACACGCCAGCGTGCACGGCGAGCACGAGCGCGATCAGGCCGGCGAGCGTAATACCGAACGAGCGAAGTGCCTGCAGCGCGCTGCCGGACTTCTTGCCGAGGTCGCGGGCCCAAAAGGTCACGGCCGTCGCGGCGAGCGCGAGCAGCGGCAGCGCCGCGCCCGTGGCGCGCGCCCAGCCATAGTGGCTCGCGAGACCCGGAAAGAGGAAGCCGTCGAGCACGGCGCCAATATTGCCGGCCGCGGCGAGGCCCAGCACGAGGCCCTGCACCTTCGGCGGATAGTTGCTGCCCGCCATCGGCAGCGCCACGGCGAAACTCGCGCCGCCTACGCCGAGCAGCACGCCAAGCACGAGCAGCAAGGTATAGGACGGCGTGCCCGGCATCATCAACAGCACGGCAGCGGGGATGGCGGAGAGCGCAATGCCCATCAGCGCGACACGGCGGCCATCGTAGGCTTGATACAGATTGCCGAGCGTCACGCGCAAAATCGCCGCGCCGAGCACGGGCACCGCCACGAGCAGGCCCAGTTCGGCCGGCGTCATCGCAATGTCCTTCTGGATGAAAGGCGCGAGAGGGCCGAACATCACCCACACCGTGAAGCCGGTGTCGAAGTACAGGAAGCACGCGATCAGCGCGCGCCAGTTACCGCTCTTGAGCGAACTTACCAGGTCTTTCACGAGGTTCTCCCCAATAGTGGATTTCAACCCGCAACGCGGGCATGCATCCGTTGATTTCGGAATCCAGAATGTCTTTCGGACGCGCTGTCACGCGCTTCGGGCTTGCCGACTACGCGCTGAACGAGCCGGTCCATTTCGCCTAACACGTGCGCCAGCTCCGCCGTGATCACCGCGAATTCGCGGCCGAACTGGCCGGCGCGTGCGGCCGCCCCCCGTGCATTGAGCGCGACGATATTTGCGCGCAGGGAAATGGCGGCGAGTTCATCGACAATCGCGGCCTGGCGCTTCGACGCCACCGCTTCCACGCTGCGCAATTCGTCCTGGTACGCCGAGAGCATGCGCTGGCGCCCGGCCAGATTGATAAGCTCGCCGACGATTTCCGCAGAGATGCCAGGTGTCGTTTCCCGCATGTTCATCTTTAGTAGTGCAAATTGTGTCAACAAGGATTCGCCAGACCAGGGCGCTCTGAGCGAAGCACATAAAAAAAGCGTCCCGAAGGGCACCTGCCACGCACGCTGTGCCGTGGAGTGCCGCTTCGGGACGCCGTTGCCCCGCATGATCGAATGATCCCGCGTACGGCGGGACGATGATGCAATTCATTGGAGCCGTCATTGGCCCCGGCAGTGACAAAGCAATACGTGTGCCACCTACTAAGCAAGCGTTGTGCGCACACCCGCGCAATGCCCGGCTGACGCGGCTTTCACCGTTCAGGCGGCCCACATGACCCGAGTGGCCCAGACGAGCGGAGCGCCACCAATCGTGTGCTTCAGATGACTGCTGCTGGTGCACTGCAGCGAAGCCCCGCACCATCGCCGGGCACCGTTTTGCCCTTCGCCGCGACCGCACTAAGTTGTAAACATGGATCGGAGGCCACGCTCGCGCGCCTACACAAAACCGCCTTGGGAGGTGCGTCATGAAACCAACCGCAGTCGCCCTCGCGGCGGGCGCATGGGTAGCCGGCACCCTTGGCGGCCTCCCGATCTCGTCTGCGGCAGCCGCCTCGAACGAAGCGACGATCGACATCGTCGCCGGCACTTACGGCAGCAACTGTGGCGCGCCACGCGGGAATGTCACGCGCGATCTCGCCGAGCATTGCGACGGTTTGCGAACCTGCAGCTATCCGGTGTCGGTCATCGCCGCGCAATCAGGCGGCTGTCACAATGACTATCTCGCCGAGTGGCGCTGCGGCGGCCATGAATTCCACAACGCCGTGCTGGCTGCCGGTGCGGGCAAAGGCGATCGACTCATTCTCAGTTGCGTGCCGTCGAGTGGTCCGGGACATTGAGGCATGCGAACAAGAATCAGAATCGCGCCCCGTGCACGACGTCATTTTCAGCGCACTGCTAACCAGGTTCCCCGCCGACACAAACGGGGTTCGCACGTTCGTTGTCCCCTTTCATCGCGTGTAATAGACTCAATTCGACGGCTCGTTCCGCACCACTCACAGGTGACTGCAAACATCGTGCAGTTTCCCTCCCAGTCACGGGGTCATGCTGGGAACGAACGCAACGTCGGCGGACAGTTTCTCGTACTACCTGGGGTTCTGGCGGCCCTCGCCGGAACACGAAAGGAGCCACGGCGCGTCTGAGTGACGCGTCAGGCCATCGAGGAGAGACAGACCATGCTGCTGCCCACTACATCAACGCCAAAGGCGCAGTCCCGGGATCTACTCGATGTCCTGATCCGCGCCGCGCTCATTGCCGTCCTGGCGATGTTTTGCTTTCGCATCTTCGCTCCGTTCCTCGACCTCATGGTCTGGTCCGTGATTCTCGCGGTCACGCTTTATCCGCTGCAAATGAAGCTGCAGCGCAGTTTCGCTCACAAGGATGGCGTCATCGCGTCGCTCATCATTCTCGTGGCGTTCGGCGTGATCCTCGCGCCAACCTGGCTGCTCGGCGTCGCCGTGGCCGATTCGATCGAGCATGCGATGAGCGTCGCCAAGAGCGGGACGTTTCATATTCCGCCTCCCGCCGACTCGATCGCTCACTGGCCAATCGTCGGCCAGCGCGTATACGACTTCTGGATGCAGGCGTCGACCGACCTCACAGGTCTCGTGCAGCGGTTCGCGCCGCAACTGAAGACGGCCGGTCTCGCGCTCCTCGGCACGCTCACCGGCCTCGGTGCCGCGCTGCTGGTTTTCTTCGTATCCCTGATCATTGCAGGAATTCTCATGGCGCATGGCGACAAGGGCCATCGCAGCACGGTGTTGATCGCTTCTCGCATTTCCGGCCCGGAGAACGGCGTGCAGATCGCCGAGCTTTGCACGGCCACGATTCGCGCGGTCGCTCAGGGCGTGGTGGGCATCGCGTTCATCCAGATGGTGCTGATCGGCGTTGGCTTCATCGTGATGGGCGTTCCCGGCGCGGGCCTGCTCGCGCTCGCCGTGCTGCTGATCGGCATCATGCAGTTGCCCGCCACGCTCATCACCGTGCCCGTCATTATCTTCGTGATCATGACGCAGGGCGTGAGCACGGCGACTATCGTCTTCTCCGTCTACGAGTTCGTTGCAGGTCTCGCCGACAACGTGCTCAAGCCGCTGCTGCTCGGCCGCGGCGTGGCAGTGCCGATGCCCGTGGTGCTGATCGGCGCGATTGGCGGCATGGTCACGGGCGGCGTGATCGGTCTGTTCATCGGCCCGGTGATGCTCGCCGTTGGCTATCAACTGTTCTGGCGCTGGGTGAAAGACCAGCCTCAACCCGAACGCGCACGAGAAGAACAGCAGGCTTGAGCCGCGAGGCCGCCCTGTGTCCCTCTGCGAGCGCCCTCACTGGCTCCCGCTTGGTGCCTGCTTGAGCTCGCTACTGAGCGCGTGCATGCACGTGGGCCCCGACTTTCAGCCGCAACACGAGAGCTGGAGCGAACACTGGAGCAGCGCGTCGATCGATCAGGTCACCGTGATCGCTGCGCGACCTAACGAGCCGCCCGACGCGCGGCAATGGTGGCACGTATTCGGCGACGAAAATCTCGAACAGCTGGTGGCCGCTGCCGATGCGGGCAACGGCGACCTGAAGATCGCGGCATTGCGTGTGATCGAGGCGCGCGCCCAGCTAGGTATCGCGCTCGCGGGACGTTACCCGCAGGTGCAGCAGGCCAACGCCGACGTGCTGGCCTCGGCGCGAAAACGCCACGATGGTTTCGACCCACGTTCGGGCGCGTACTTTCAGTATGGTCTCGGTTTTAGCATTGGCTGGGAACTGGACTTCTGGGGCCGCTTCAGCCGCGCGATCGAATCGGCCGACGCCTCATTCTTCGCCGCCCAGGACAACCGCGAGGACGCGCTCGTGCTCATTCACGCGCAAGTCGCGGACACCTATTTCGCGCTGCGCACGACCGAAGCGCGCCTGCGTATTGCGCGCGCAAACGCACAGCTGCAAAAGCGCAGCTACGACATCACGCAAAAGCTCTTCAAGAGCGGCGAAACCGACGAGCTCGATCTCCAGCAAGCGAAAACACAATATCTCGGCACGCTGAGCACCATTCCCGTATTCGAGAGCCAGATCGAGGTTGCGCGTCACGCGCTCTGCGTGCTGCTTGGGCGGCCGCCCGGCCCGCTGCCGGAACTCGACGTACAGCCGGCCAAAGCGGGCTTCGTCCCGCTCATCGACCGTGCCGTGCTTCAGGATGTGCCCGCGAGACTTTTACTGCGTCGCCCGGACGTGCGTGCAGCGGAGCAACAGATGGCCGCGCAATCGGCGCTGATTGGCGTGGCGAAAGCCGATCTGTACCCATCGATTTCACTGGTCGGCTCGCTCGTGTGGAGCGCCAGCTCGCTTGCCGGTGCGCCGAACACGCTTGCCGTGGTGGGCGGCCCGAGCATCACATGGAACCTGTTCGATCACGGCCGCATTACGAACAACGTGCGCGTGCAGGACGCGCGCCTGCAGCAGCTGATCGTCGCCTATCAGGAAACGGTGCGCGAAGCGGCGCGCGAGGCTGACGACGCCGCTACGGCGCTCAGCGCGGCACTGCAGCGCGATACGATCCTGCACGACGCGCAAGGTGCGGCGCAGCGCTCGCTCACGCTCGCCAACACGATCTACCGCGAAGGGTACTCGGACTTCCAGCGCGTGCTCGACGCGCAGCGCGCACTCTCCGCGCAGCAGGACGCGTTCGTCGTTAATCGCGGCGACGCCGTGAGCGGCCTGATCGCGCTGTACAAGGCCGTGGACGGCGGCTGGGATCTGCAGCAACCGCTCATCGATCCCGCCACGCGCGCGCAAATGCAGCGACGCACGGACTGGGGCGACCTGCTCGACGAACCGGCATCGCCTTCTGCCGCGCAGCGTCCTGGCAATCAACCGGAAGGGCCGACACGATGAGCAGCGCGTCCGGACCTCCGAGCACACCCCAGGCGCCGCCGCCGGCTTCCGACTCGTCCGGCAAAGCGATCAAGTGGGTCGTAGTCCTGATCGCTATCAGCTTGCTCTGGTACCTGCTTGCCGATCGCTTCACGCCCTATACGCAGCAGGCGCGTGTGACGGCCTACGTTGTGCCCGTTGCGGCCGAAGTGTCGGGACACGTCACGCGCGTGCTCGTACACAACAACCAGGAGGTCAACGCGGGCGACGTGCTGTTCGAAATCGACAACGCGCAATATCGCATTGCCACCGACCGCGCGCGCGCCGACCTCGAATCCACGCGTCGGCAGATCGGCGCGAGCACCGCCGGTATCGATTCGGCGCAAGCCTCACTGCGCGCGGCGCTCGCCAACGAGGTCAAGGCACGCCAGGATAGCGACCGGCTGGAGCGGCTGTATCGCGAAGACGAGGGCACGGTCTCGCTGCGGCGGCTCGAAGTGGCGCGCGCCACGCACGAGCAGGCGCAAAGCCAGGTCGAAAGCGCCCGGGCCGAAATCGAACGCGCACGCGAGCAGCAAGGCGGCAACGAAGCGGAGAACGCGCAGTTGCGCAGCGCGGCTGGCGCGCTCGAAAAGGCCGAACTCGATCTCGCCAATACGCGCATTCGCGCGCGCTCCGCGGGCGTGATCACCGACCTGCGCACCGAAGTCGGCCAGTTCGCGGCGGCGGGTAATCCGGTGATGACACTCATCGCCATTCACGATGTCTGGGTCAGCGCGGACATGACGGAGAATAATCTGGGCCATCTTCATGCGGGCACGCCTGTCGCCATCGCGCTCGACGCGCTGCCGGGCGAAGTGTTCGCGGGACGCATCCGCAGCATCGGCTATGGCGTGAGCGTCGGCCAAAGCACGCCGCCCGGCACCCTGCCCACCGTGCAGAACAGCCGCGACTGGCTGCGGCCCGCGCAACGCTTTCCCGTGATCGTCGAGTTCGACGATGACGAGCGCGCACGGCTGCGCAACGTTCGTGTGGGCGGCCAGGCCGAAGTGATGGCGTTTCCGGGTACAGGCAACCCGCTCAATCCGCTCGGCCGCGTGTTCCTGCGCGTGATGAGCTGGCTCTCCTACGTCTACTAAACGGCCCCTATGCAAACGAGCCCATCGCTTCCCGGCCGCCGCGCGCTACGCCTGGCCACAGGCACGGCGCTCACGCTTGCCATCAGCTTCGCGCTCGACTTTCCGATTCCAGTGATCGCACCGGTCCTCGCCGTCTTTCTGCTGGCCACTCAGAACCGGTCGCTTTCGTTCAAGGCGGCGCTCGCACTCGCGCTGGTCGTTGCGCTCACAACGGGCAGCGGCCTGTTGCTCGTTCCCGTGCTGCGCTATTACCCGTTCGCCGGTGTGCTGCTCGTCGGCCTTTGCCTCTTCCTTGCGTTTCGGGCCGGCCTGCGCGGCGGCAACAATCTCGTGGCGACGTTCCTCGCGGCGGGCCTCACGATGATTTCCGCGGCAGGCGTGGCCGACCAGCAACTGGCCGCCACGGTGGTCGGCGCGCTCGTAAAAGGACTGCTACTCGCCGTGCTCGTTTCGATCTTCACCCACGCTCTGTTTCCCGAGACCGGACCTGCAGGCGCCAAACCCGCCGCGCGCGTCATGCCGCAGGAGACGGCATCGCGGATCGCCTTGCAGGCCGCGCTCGTGGTCATGCCCGCCTGGTTGCTGGCGATGAACGACCCCGCGAGCTACATGCCGATCATCATGAAGTCCGTGAGCCTCGGCAGGCAAAGCTGCACCACCTCGGCGCGCGGCGCGGCGCGTGAGTTGCTCGGCTCCACGGCGCTCGGCGGGCTGCTCGCCGTCGCGTTCTGGTTTGCGCTCAGGCTCTTTGTGAATATCGGGATGTTCTATCTGTGGATGCTGCTGTTCGGCTTGCTCGTGGCGCGCAAGCTGTATCGCATCCGCCCCACGCGCTACTCGCCCGGCTTCTGGCTGAACAGCCTCG
This sequence comes from Paraburkholderia hiiakae, assembly GCF_904848665.1. Taxonomy (GTDB): domain Bacteria; phylum Pseudomonadota; class Gammaproteobacteria; order Burkholderiales; family Burkholderiaceae; genus Paraburkholderia; species Paraburkholderia hiiakae. The sequence goes on along the minus strand of NZ_CAJHCQ010000006.1, from coordinate 65,216 downwards.
TCACCATGATCATTCTGCTGGGTCAGTCTGTCCAGGACAGCGTGGCTGGCAAGGACGTTTACCGTGCATTCGCCGTGCGCATGGCGCTCTTTCTCGCCGTCACCGCTTACGCGTGCCTGATGCTGCAAATATTCGAGCGGTTCGCGCAGCGTGGCTCAGCATCGCTTGAGAGGAATACGCCATGAACAATGCGCCCAAAAGCGCAGACCATGCCCCGAGGGCGCGAGAAATCCTGCTGGAATCGGGCAAGACCATCTGGTACATGCGTCTGCTTCTCGGTGGGCTGCTATTGATATTCGTTATCCTGACGATTTGCATGTTCTATTTCGGCGGCGCGGTGGAGACGCTGAACCGCACCCCTTCTTCAATGGGCGAGACCGTGTACTTCTGCGCGATCACGGCGCTGACCATCGGCTATGGCGACGTGGTGCCGACCACCGGGTTCGGCCGCATCGACGCGGTGCTGCTCGGACTGATCGGCCTCGTGTTTACCGGATTGATCGTTGCCGCCGCCGTGCGCGGGGTGCAGGAGGCCTCACGTCAGGCGCGCCATCGGGCGTGAGCCGGCTTAAGCAAACTCAAGCAGGTGTATTCAGACCCAATCGGGCATCGGGACCCGGCAGGATCGAACATGACGAACACCAACGTCCGTTGGCCGCAACTGTGCATCACGCTAGTGAAATCTGGCGCGGCGATGCTCGCGGCCGTGCTGCCCTTGCAGACGCACGCGCAGAGCGTACCGGATCAACTGACGAACCGCACGGTGATAGGCGGCAACATCAAGCAACATGCGGATGCCGTGCTGTCCATCATGACCTACACCACGGTTCCGGATGTCACCACCAGTTCGCTTTCGATCAATAACGGCGCCACCGGCAACCCAGGCTTTGGCCAGACACAGCTAGGCGGGGGCTTCACGCTTAGCCGGACGTTCCCCTTGTACATGGAAGGTACGCTCGCTTATAGCCGCTACGACCCGACGTTCATCGCGACGGACGGCGCAGAGCAGCGCGCGCTGCCCACGCGGTGGAATACCTTCAGCGGCACGGTGGGGCTTGGCTGGGACTTCCGCATCACCAACGAGCTCGTGTTTCGCCCGATAATAAACGGCACGATTGGACGTGTTTCCAGCGATCTGAGAGTCGGACAAACGTTGTTCAACCATGTCACGGACAGCAATCTCCAGTTCCTCAACAACGGCTATCTGGACGCGTACGGCTACGGCGGCTCGCTCATGCTCGACTATGAGCACTACCGCGAGAACTACGAAATCGACGCGGAGTTACGCGCGACCGATATTTACCTGCGCAGCTTCGGCGGCAGTGCGCAAGCGGTTCAGGGCTCGGCCCTGGCGCAGCAAGTGAGCCTCTGGACGCGCTGGCGCGCGCCAACGGGCTGGCACGCGCTGGACAAGCCAGTGCGTTACGTGCTGGAGTTCGCCTACTCGCATTACTTTGGCGACAGCGCCGGGGTACTCGGCTTCAACGAGCTTACGTCGCTGGGCGTGGGTCTCGAACTCGACAGCAGCACGTATCCCATCATCATCACCCGTACGCGGGCAATGGTGCGCTATGTGTTTGGCCACAACGTGCACGGTGTTTCGTTTGGCCTGGCAGTCAGCTTTTAGGATGTCGAATGATGTGGGGGACCGCATCATCTTATGCTACGTGCGCCGCAAACCCCGTGCGCTCCGGCGCGACGTCTTCACGCAACGTGAGCGCCGGAATTTCATACGCACCGCCGTTCTGTGTGCGAAACGCGATGGGCGCGGTGTGCGCCAGTGCATCGAGGCGCGCGCCGAGTGCGTCGCGCGTTTTCGCGTAGCGCGCCTCGTCCATGCGGCCCGTGCGATACACGAGAAACGGCGGCAGCACGTCGTAGCCCGGGTAATAGAGTACGCCATGATGAATCGGGAAGAGGATGTCGTCGATCGGCCCGTTCACGCCACGCGGCCCGTAGTGCGACGCCCAACCGCCCATCGTCACGACGAGCATCGCGCGTTTTCCGGCGAGCGTGCCCTCGCCGTAGCGGTTTCCCCAGCGCACATCTGAGTGCTCACCCACGCCATAGGCGAAGCCGTACGCGAAAACACGCTCCACCCAGCCCTTGAGGATGGCAGGCATGGAGAACCACCAGAGCGGAAACTGCAGGATGAGCGTATCGGCCCACACAAGCTTGGCCTGCTCCCGCGCGATGTCCCCCGCCTGGAGGCCGTTCTCGAAAGCGTGTTTCGAATCAAGCGACGGATGAAAAGGCGCGTCGCCGGGGCGCTCGACGCTGTCCTGCGCGTCGAGCGTCGCTTTCCAGTCCATCGCGTAGAGGTCCGACACCTGAACGGCGTGACCCGCCGCCTCAAGACGCTGGACGGTGAAGTCCCTGAGCGCGCCGTTGAGCGACTTCGGTTCAGGGTGGGCATAGACAAGCAGGATATTCATAGCAAGGGTTCCGCGGTCTGGCACGTACCCAGCTTAGTTCCGTGCCTGCTATAGTGGAAATGAATAACGGAAATACCAGCCATTATGTCTGTTAATTTACGCAGCCTCGATCTCAACCTCCTCGTCACGCTCGACGTGCTGCTCGCCGAGCACAACGTCACGCGCGCAGCGCAACGCCTGAACTTCTCACAACCCTCGGTCAGCGTGCATCTCGCGAAGCTGCGAGAGATACTGGGCGACCCGCTGCTGCTGCCCGGCCCGCGCGGCATGCAGCCCACGGCGCGCGCGCTCGCGTTGCGCGAGCCACTACGCGAGGCGCTCGAATCGGTCGAGCGCGCGATTGCACCCGAGAGCCCGTTCGATCCAGCCGACGCCAGCGATACCTGGCGCGTCGCCGCGAGCGACTATGGTGAGTCCACCATCGCGTTGCCAGCCCTGCGTGGCTTGCGCGAAGCCGCGCCGCATACGCGCCTGGCCGTAGTGGAACTCGCACCTGCGCGCGTCGCGAAGCAGGCGGCGCAGGGCGAAATCGATCTGGCGTTCCATACCACCAGCGATGCACCTGAGAACCTGCGCCGGCGCGTGCTCTTCTCCGAGCGCTACGTGCTTGCGGGCCGCGCTGACCATCCGCGCCTCAAACGCCGTCCGAGCGCCCGGCAGTTTTGCGCACTGGAGCACGTTATCGTCTCGCCCGATGGCGGCGGATTTCGCGGCATCACCGACGAAGCGCTGTCACAAGCCGGACTCACGCGGCGCGTCGTGCTCTCCGTCCCGCACTTTCTTTTCGTCATTTCCGTACTCGAACGCAGCGACCTCGTGGCAATGCTGCCGTGGCGGCTCGTGCGCGAACGGGCGGCACTGCGCGTGGTCGAGCCGCCCATCGAGGTGCCCGGCTACGAAATGTGCATGCTCTGGCACGAACGCTCGCACCGCGACCCCGCGCACCGCTGGCTACGCGAGCAGATCGCCCGCGCCGTGTAGCACCTGGCTGTGCCTGCGGGTATGGCGCGCCTGTGCCACAATCCTCGTGGCGCGCGCCGGCCCTCGGCCACATTGCGCCGCACCAGAACAACCACCATGAATCCGATCGATCCCCAGCGCCGCGCCGACTGGCTGCTGCGCGCCGACCCCGTTGCGACGCGCGCACGATGATGCTGCGTGGCATGCCGCTCGCCGACGTTGCGGCCTGCGCGGGGTTCTCGGACCAGGCCCACATGACGCGCCATTTCACGAAGACCTTCGGCATTGCGCCGGCGCGCTGGTTGCGGATCGCGGGCGGCGCATCGGAGCGCGTCGTCACGATCGTTCAAGACAGGCGTCGCTAAGGGGCGTAGTCTCAAACGCGAGCAAAACGCTATCCGCGCAGTGAGCGTTTCTGCTGACACCCTACGGTCGGCCACGCCGGCCCTCATTGAACTGCGCGCCCGCATTTAGCCATTGCAGCAAGACGGAGCGGTTGGATTTCGCTCTTTTGTATTTTGATTGGGCAAGCCCGTAACGTGGGCGCGTCAGTATTCGAGTGTGGAGAGGTCTGCAGCTATGAGTCCATTTGCCGAATCGTTTGATCTCGAAGCCGCGTTCGGCGACGTGTCCGAATACTGGTCGCCGAAAGTTGTCGCGCAGGTCAATGATCAATACGTGAAGGTCGCGAAAGTGCGCGGCCAACTCGTGTGGCACGACCATGCGCACGAGGACGAACTATTCTTCGTCGTGCGCGGCCATCTGAAGATCGAATACGAAGGCGGGCATGTTGTCGATTTGCCCGCAGGTTCGATGCACGTGGTGCCGCGCGGCACGCTGCACAACCCGGTAGCCGACGACGAATGCTGGATCGTGCTGATCGAGCCCGTGCAGACGAAGCACACAGGCGACGTTGAGTCGCCGTTGACGAGGACGATCGAGCAGCAGTTGCGTCGATAACGCCCCTTGTCACGGGCACGGCACCCGCTTTCCCCTCAGCCGCTGGACCGCGCCGGGAAGGCACTGAATTATGAAACGCCAACTGAACGGTTCCAGCAATCTATTGCATCAACCGGTTGAATCCGCCGTCTGAGAGGAGTCGTTCAACCACAAAAGCGGGAGTTTCGTTACTGTGCTGCTTGAGCGACCTCATGAGCTTCAGGAAACTTCCAGCGACCGTTCAATACCGCTGCGTTCGGTCGGTACAGGCGCACCATGTAGTTCCAGTTGGGAGGCGTGACCAGACAGTTGGGCACGCTCCCATCGCAACCGCCAAATTGCACCGTTACAGCGCCATCAGCGTCCCGCTTCGCCAAAACGCTGCTGACCGTGTACGCACCCTGCGCGTTCGGCTCAAAAAAGCCCTTCTCGTTATAGACGCTAATCGACCAGAAACCCTTCACCGGCACGTTCGCAACTTTCAGCCGATAAACCGTGTTGCCGTCGTTGCGCGGTGGCACGACGTTGAGGTAGACCGCGTCCTTGTCCGGGTTACCGCCCCAGGCCATGGCCGCGCCAATCAGATGCCGTACGGGCGAGACCGTGCCAGGCATGCCAAACGCGCCATTCAGATCGCCGAGCGAGGATCCCAGCTTGAGGAGCGCATCATGCACGCTCTGCTGCGAGGCCCGGTCCCAGTCCGGCACCTCGAAGCTGCCCTTCGCCGCCTGCCGCCACGTGATACCGTCCTGCAACGCATGGGCAGCCTGCATGTCAGCGGGGTCGCGAACATCGGTGAGCGTTCGTACACCGATCAGGAGGTAACGCGTGCCGACCGCCTTGCGCGTGAACGTGTAAGGCCCGTTCCCGTACGCCACCAGCGGAACATTCTCGTCCTCGTTGATGGCGACAATCGAGCGAAGGCGCTTGCCTGCGTCCGGCAATGTGATGGTTACAGCGCCAGCGTCGAGATCGAACACGCCAGCGGAATACAGGGTATCGCGATTCGGCCGTATGACGGCCTGCCGCTCGACGGGCATCAAGTCGCGATAGTGAAGGAGCGTGCCGAAGCCGCCGTGTTTTGCGAGTGCCGAAAAGTACATGTCAGTTTCGGCACGCACGAAGTTGTCTACTGTTACCGGTACGGCGCCTGGACTGGCGGCTGTCTGTGCAGCGACCGGCAGCCCCGCCGTTGCAAGGGCTACCGCGAGCGAAAGCCTGAAACGGCGCAACAAGCGAACCTTCGACTTCATGCCTCCTCCTGTCTTTTCTTCAATGTCGAGACCCAGTTGGTCCGGTTGACGATCTTATAGGTGGGGAGGTGGCGGCGCCCCTCTCGTTTTGGGGTGGGGTACTGACGCAACGGCTGGAAGCCAGCGCGAGCGGTCGTCGCCCAGGCGACCTCTCGTCAGGCCGCTATATCGGGTCGATTTCCGTCAGTCTCTTGTCGTTCCGCACATCCGGTCAGGCGATGCGCTGCGGCTCTGTTGCAGCAGGCGTTCCGCGATGCATCGCGTCGACAATATCGGGGGCGAATAATACGCCGCGCGCTTCGACAATGAAGGCCGCCGCTACAGCCGTGGTGACGGTCGCCATGACGGCCGTCCGGTCCCGTGAGAGGGGATGCTTAACCGCGAGCCTCGCTCACCGCGTACGTCGATACGAATACGAGTCGTACGGTGTCGCCCGGGCGCACGTGCTGCATGTCCACGCCCTTTGCAACCTCGACCGTCACGGGCTGGTACGGGCCGCGCAGTTTGAGCCGGCGGTCCTTCAGGTTGACGTCCTGGACCGTCGCCTCGACTTCGACCTGGTGCGCGACTTCGTAGCCGCGCGTCTGCGCAACGAGAACGCCGGTATCGACACGCTTGCGAATCCCGTTCGACGACCCATTCAGCTTCTGCACGTCGACTGCCACCGCATCCCTGTATTGCATGTCGATCTGGTCACCCGCGGCCACGAGCATGCCGGGCTGCTGCGACGTGACGAGCGGCATCTGCACCAGGTTGCCCATTGGGCCCAGAACCATCATGGTGTTCCCGGCGCGATCGACCGAGAGAACCTCTGCGCGAATCGTAATGGCGGGGGACTGCGCAACGATCTCGCGGGTCGAAGCGCTCAGTGCGTCGTGAGCGCCAGCGGTTGCCGCAACGGTCATGCCGATCAACATTGCGGCTGCAAGAGTGGAAATCTTCATTTTGAACTCCTAAAAGTGATTCGATGAAATGCCTGCACATTCCGGCGTGGCGCGATTCGCCGCCCCGGCCAGTGAAACGCATCAGTTGGCGGCAGGCGCCTCGCAGCTAAACGTGATCTCGCGCTTGTCTGCTTCGGGATTCGATCCGGCAGTTGCAGGCTGGATAGAAGACAACTCGCGTACATTCTGGTCACCGCATAGCTTCTCTGCCTGTTTCATACACGTCTTGCTGCTTTCGAATAGTCCCTGGCATTGCACTCGGTAGATTTGCGCGCCACCCTGCAACTTGATGGTGTCGGTGTTGTGCGTCGGACCCGACGCTGTCGAGCAACCCGCGGCCATCGTCATGCACGCGGCGACAAGAAGGATTCGGATGTTCATCATTTTCTCGCTAACATTGTGTGGTGCCGGGGCCATGCCGCGGCATCTTCGATCGTTTGGTAACCGTTGCCCGGCGTGCTCGTTATCCGCCTTGCGCGAATACGAACCGGAGCACTGCGCTCAAACACCTGCCTACCACTGATACGACGCACCTACACCCACCGTGGTGCCGCCAGAACTCAACCCCGCGCCCACGCGCACCTTCACGTTCTGCTTTACGCGCGCGGTGACGCCGAGCGCCGTGGCCTGGTATCCCTTGTAGTTCGCCGTTCCAATTCCGACCGCGATCGTCTTGCCGAGATCGACATCGGGAATCATCGAAAGCGCGGTTGCTGCGGCTACGCCGGAATAAGCATTGCGTGCAACGTCGTTGATCGTCGATCGCATGCCGCCGATTTGCTGGTCCGTGTACTGCTGCGACTGTGTGGATGCCGCGTTGAGTTGATTCAGGTTCACAGCGTCGGTGCCTTGCGTGCCCGCGGCGACGTTAGTAATCTGCCGCTCGCTGCCGACATCGCCGACCGACACCGTGTTCGCGCGATTCGCGACCGAGCCCGCTCCGAGCGCGACCGAATTGTCCGCGTTGGCCGTAGCATTCGCGCCCATCGCCGTGGAGTGCGCCCCCCTGGCGTTCGCCGCCTCGGTTTGCGGGTTGCCGTCCGCGGTGAACATCGGATTCGATGCGCTCACCATCGAATTGTTGATCACGCTGAGCGCGCTGTTGAGCTGGTCCACGTTCACGGCATCCGTGCCCTCGCTGCCTGCCGTCACGTTGTGAATTCGCGTGCCGCCCGAACCGCCGTTGAGCGTGACAGTGCTGTAGTCGGTCGAGCCATCGGGATTTGTGCCGTAAGTGACTGCGGTGTTGGTGGTCCCGTCGCCGTTCACGAGGCCGGCATTCTTCAGTTGCGAGACGTTGACGGCATCGGTGTCCGCCGTACCCGCGGCGACGTTGGTGATCTGCCGTTCGCTTCCAGCCGCGCCAACCGAAACCGTGTTGTCGCGATTCGCCGTTGACCCGGCGCCCAGCGCGACGGCATTATCCGCACTCGCCGTTGCGTTCGCGCCGAGCGCCATCGAGCCCGCGCCGCTCGCGTTCGCCGCGCCACCCACAGCAACCGAATTCGCGCCGATCGCCTGCGAGTCCGGCAGCGCGGAGTTGGCATGGAAGTACTTGATGCCGCTGCCCGTGTTGATGTTGTTGATCGTGCTGTTGATTGCGTACAGCTGTGAGCCGTTCACGGCGTCCTTGCTGTTTTCGCTCACATCGCCGTCGGCTACGTTCGTCATCTTCCGGCCGGCGGCGTCGATACCGCCGGTCGTCATGCTTGGACCACCATTGATGGCGACGCCGTCGTTGTTGACGACCGTGTTGCCTGTCGTTACGGAGTTGAACGCCGGATCGGAGGAAACGTCGATCTTCAGGCTCTTCGTCTGCGGATCGTAGCTCGCGGTCGTGTTGCTGCCATCAACCACGTTAAGCGTGTCGCCAGGAGCGATGTTGTCTGATGAGCCCTGATTGGCGCGGATGTTCCAGCCCGCGTTCGCCACGGTATTCACCGCGTCCAGTTGCGACTTGTTTACCGCGTCGCTACCGTCGGTCCCGTCGGCGACGCCAGTGATCTTGCCGGTGCCGCCTTCGTTGATTGTGACCGTCCCGAACTTCGGCGAATCCGCCATCCGCAGTTGCATATCGCCATTGGCGTCGACCACGGTATTGAGGTTGCCGCCCGAGTATGTGCCAGCGGTCGATGCCGCGCCGGTGATGTTCATGGTTTCGCCGAGCTTGCGCGGCGCCGAACCGGTATTGCCCGCGAACGTGATCGGCTGGGAGGTCGCTGCGTTCAATTGCTCGACGTTGACCGCGTCGCTCGGGTCGCTGCCATCGGCGACGTTGGTGATCTTGTTGCTGCCCGTCGTGCCATGGCGCGCGCTATAAGCACCGGCGCCATTGTTCGCGGCAGGGTCCCACATCAATGCATCGCTGGCGACATGCTTGATCGACCCGTCGAGCAGTTCGAGCGCCTGGTTGGTTGCATAGAGTTGCGAGCCGTTCACGGCATCGGTGCTCGTCTGGCTCAATCGTCCGGCGGCCACGTTCGTGACGGTGCGCTCACTGCCGGCAGCACCCACGCTGACCGTGCTACCGGGGTTGGCACCCGCAAAACTATAGGCATTGCCCGCGATGGTCGCGCCCGGGGTCTTCACGGCTTCGCCCGTGACCGAGCCCGCGCCGAGCGCGACACTCTGCGCCTGGCTCGCGCTCGCGCCGGCGCCGATCGCGACAGCCGATGCGGCGCTCGCGGTCCCGCCGGTTCCTACCGCGATCGAATCGGTGCCCGACGCCACCGTTGGCGCACTTCCACCGCCGATCGCCAGCGAGCTCACACCCGAAATGCCATTCAACGTCGCAGTACTACCGATGCGCATGCTGTTGGCCATCGCACCCGTCTGACCGCCACCCACACCGAGATTGCCGCCATTGACGTAGAGCTCGCCACCGAGCGTCAGCGAAGTGCTTGCCGCCGTGGCGCCGGGGTTGGCGTCGCTGTAGAACAGTGCGCGATTGGTTTGCGATGCCTTGTCTCCCGAAAGGCAAAGCGCATTCGATGCGATGTTGCGAAGCTTGCTATTCGTGCCGAACGACGTCGTCGTGCCGTTTGCCGTGGTTCCAGTCGGCAGGTTGTATTGTTCATCCGTGATGAGCGTGCAGCCGTTATCGTTGCCGTCGTTGATGAAGATCCCCGCACCGGCGAATGCGTTCTGCGCGAGAAATGGTGAAGCTGCCAACACGAGCGAGGCGACCACGCCGCCGAACGACGCAAATCGAAGGACGCCCGCCTTGCTGCCGCGTTCGCCGCCCCCCTTTCCGTTTGCCTTCGACGATTCGCTCGCTGCTACGAAATTGTTGAGTTTTCTGCTCCACACCAATCGATAGATCTTGTTCACGACGCTTGCTCCGATGAGATATTTAGCGGCATGAACATCGATCTTCTCCGTCCCATGCCTTGCGACGACGGATAACGATTTAATATGGATACCTAACCATATAGCATGGGTCCCGAAATCGAGGACCACACAACTCGCACTTCCGTCACTGCGACCGAACGCCACACTTGCGCAGTGCAAATCGTTCGTTCGATCCTTGAGTTAGAGGATCTCACCGCAGACGCTTAACTGAAATTGGGCGAAGGCTGCGATGGGCCGCAGCAAATGCTTAAGCGCGCGGACAAGCCGCGCGTAGCGATGCCGTAGTGATGAATTGAGAGATGACCCGCTTGTCCCTCGCGGGCGAGCGCATCGGCGCGAGGGTTGGATCAGGCGACCGAGCGGCAGCGGGCCGTCAGAAAGGGGCGTCCGACGGCCCCCGTGGTTTGCGCTACGGTCTCACGCCGCGGATACGAGTAGGCTCATCGTAACGCGCGTACCACCATGTTTCGAATCGTCCATCGTCAGCGAGCCGCGCATGAACTCGACATATCTGCGGCAAAGCAGCCAGGCAAGCTGGGCGCCCGCCTCGTGAATTGCCTCCAGGCGAACCGGCGAACCTTCGGTGTGCGCTTGCCTGATTTCGAGCGTCAGGCGGCGTGAACCCGGCGTCGAGTCACGCACGTCAACCGCAACGTCAATTTTGCCGCCCGAACAAGGGACCAGCTGACGCACGATCAGTAGATACAAGGCTTTAGAAAATCGCTCCATATCGAGTTGCACCGGCGCGTCGGCATCCACCGACGAACTCAAAGTCAGGGCACAGTGGCGCGCCAGCGCAGCAGGCTGCACGGCATCGAGAACATCGCGCACGACGGCACTCGGCGAGACCTTTGCGTAAATGAGCACGAGTGAGCCATCCTGTAACGCGCGCAAGTCGTGGACGGCGTGGGCGATCCGTTCCGCTCGCTCGACAGCAAACTCGGTCTGTTTGTCGAGCCCGTCGTTGTCCGCGCCGAGCTTGATACGAAACTCGCGGTTCAGCGTTCTCAAATGTGCACTGATCGTCGTCAGCTCGTCACTAAGCGCCTCGAGCAGATGTCCAATGCTGCTCGCCAACGCCTCAGCGCTGTCGCGTTGCAGCGAAAGCAGACTGCTCAGTTCCTCCCGGCCGGTCAGGTCGATCGTGCCACACACCATCCCGAGCAATTCGCCCCGCTCGTTCCGGTAGGGCGTCAGCCAGAAGTGCGTCGATATCTCCTTTCCGTTTCGCGTCCACCGCCGATCCGCGGTCACGGGCCTGCCCGCGGCAACATAGCCGCTATAGCGTTCTTCGAGTTCGCGCGCGGTCGCGGCGTCAATGGTTGTGAGATCGTGAAGGCGCGTTCCGATCGCGGCCTCTAGCGTTATGTGATGCAGATCGAGAAAGGCCTGGTTGCACGACATGAGCCGTCCCTCTGTGTCGCGCAAATGTAGCGGTATCGGCGTCCCATCCAGCAGATTGCGCAGCAACCTCGATTCGCGCTCGGAAAGATTGGCAGGGTGCACTGTGTCGCTACCTGATCCTTCACGTACATCGATGAGCCCGTAGCGTCTGGCCAGTTCTGCGAGATCAATAATTGAACCCACATCGAGCTTTTTCATTAACCGGCTGCGATGTGCGCTCACGGTCTTATGGCTCAGCGCGAGTTCTTCTGCGATTTTGTTATTGCCCATGCCGCGCGCGAGATAAGCCATGACAGTCATCTCCCGCTCAGTCAACACGGCAAGCGGGCTTGAGACGTTTTCCGGCTTTCGCCTCATGGGTTCCGGATTTTCCCGGTGCGGGAAATAGCGATGGCCGGTAAGGATAGCGGTCACTGCTCTCCGAAGATTCTCAACACTCTCTTGCCGGCCAACGAAGCCGTCCATTCCGGTGTCGAAACCTCCTTGCACAAGCAGACTCGCGCCCGCGTCGCCGTAAAGCAGGGTTCGCACTTTTGGCGTGAGCGCGCCGATCCGCCTCATGAAGTCGGGTGCGTTGAACATGGGCAAATCGGTCGAAATGATGACAAGTTCGGGCTTCAAATCGCGAATGAAGAGAAGCGCCTTGCGCCCCGTATCCGCCTCACCCACCACTTCGTGCCCCGTCGCGCGAACCATATCGGCTAACGCATTGAGTTCAAGAGGACGACCACTTGCGACAATGATCCTTGCCATCTTCCCTCCTCCGTAGCCGGTACCCGATGCCGAGGATCTCCCTGAGACTTGAAGTGCCTGACGAATGACAGCTTCGTGGAAGGATAGTAGCGGAATAAAGCGGCGGCGGTCTTTCGCACGGCCTGCGACCAGGCCGTGAACCGCTTCGGTTCTGTTGGCTCAGATTCTCGGCGGTGATTCATCGGGCTCTGCCTGCCCCCCAAGCATGAAGCACACACCTACGGTGGCCAAATCCGCCAAGGGATAGTACTGGAAGGTCGCCGCCGAACCCGAGAGATTCACGTACCACGGGCTGCCCGTGAAGCTCGCATAACCAATCAGGCCGTAGCCGTTCACGCCCGTGCTGTCACCCGAGGTGTTGTCGCTGTTGTTGATCGCCGTGTGCGCGTACTGGAAAACGCCGCCGACGCGCCACCTGTCGTCGAGCGCCTTGTCGGCGCCGATCAGCAGACCGCCGTAGTTCGCGCTGTAGCCATCGACGTTGTCGCGTGCATCCTGGCTCGCGTGGCCGCCGAACGCCTGGCCCCAGACATTGACCTGTGAGTAGCTGTCGCCGGTCGCTAGATCCGTCGCGCAGTCGGCCTGCGCGAGACGCAGCGTGTTGGCGTGCGCGTTGACGATGCTCAGGGCATCGAAGGTCGGCGCCGTGGCCGCGCGCGCTCTGGAGCGGCGTGATTGTTCGTCCCCGATATGCTCGTGAATGGCGCAACGCGACTGCTACCGCCTCACGCAAGACCGCTCTATCCGTAACGGATATCGGTAGCCGTCGTCGCTACTTGAGGAGAGAGGTTGATGCCGCGGAGGCCCGCAAGACCGCTCAAGGCTGGTTCCGGGAATGGGAGCCGACTCAGCGACACGCGATCGGTGGCGAGCGCCGACTGAGACCATATGGGATCGGCCAGGAAGAGCCATTCAATCGATTCACACCTCGCTCACCCTTATAATCCGGTATGACTCCATCCATCTCCCACGCAGCAAGCCTGCGGCCGCCAGCACCGGCTGCCCGATTCATCGCTTTGCTGGTCGCGCACACCTCAGCGGGCCATTCATCATCCACGTGCGTGGAATGCACGTTCCACGCGCTGCGGCCGACGATCGTATGAAAATACCCAAACGACTAGCACCGCTTCTCGAAGAAGGACTTATCGACGAAGTCATTGGCCAGTTGATGAGCGGCAAGGAGGCAACCGTCTACGTCGTGCGCAGCGGCGAATCGACGCGTTGCGCCAAGGTCTACAAGGACGCGAAGCAGCGCAGTTTTCGCCAAGCCGCGTCGTATCGTGACGGTCGCAAGGTCAAGAACAGCCGGCAGGCGCGGGCGATGGAAAAGGGTACGCGCTACGGCCGTCAGATGCAGGAAGCGTCATGGCAGAACGCTGAAGTGGATGCGCTGTTCCGGCTCGCCAACGCAGGTGTGCGTGTGCCGCAACCCTTTATGTGTACCGACGGCGTGTTGCTGATGGAGTTGGTGATCGACGAGGCGGGTGACGTCGCACCACGCCTCAACGACGTCGATCTGACTGAAGCCCGCGCCCTCGAACTGCACGCGCTGCTGCTGAACCAAGTTGTCCGCATGCTCTGCGCGGGCGTAATTCACGGCGACCTATCGGAATACAACATCCTGCTGGCAGCGGATGGGCCGGTGATCATTGATCTGCCACAGGCCGTCGACGCAGCCGGCAACAACGACGCTGCCTCGATGCTCAAGCGAGACGTCGACAACCTGGCCGCGTACTTCGGACGGTTTGCACCGCAAATACTCACCACGAGTTATGGCACGGAGATCTGGGCGCTCTTCGAAGCGGGGCGGCTGCATGTCGATGCCGAACTGACCGGCCGCATCGAAGTCGACACGCGACCTGTGGACCTCGATGGCGTGCTGCAGGAACTCGAAGAGACACGTCTTGAGGAAGACGCGCGAGTGCGGCGACAGCAGGAACTGAGCGCAGGCCGGTAACCGTGCTCGATGTCGCCCGAAGATCGCCCGGAAGTGAAGGTCTTTGAGGATGTCGCCGCTCGGCCACCTTCGGCCACTGGCCCAGGCCTTCACGCGGACGTTCGAACGTCCGATCCCTCTCAAACAACAGAACTACGCTTGCAATCGTGTCGATCGATGTCGCTCGCCTCCCTGGGAACAGGGGCGCCCTCCGGCAAAGCCGTTCAGTGAGTTAATTTCCAGGGCGAAAGGCTCAGGAATCCTCCGACCTCCATCATTTGATGGAGAGAATCAGCCACGGGAGATTCCTCAATCCATGCTCACGCGTGTATCGCCGGATTAAGCGCCATCAGCGCCGTTGCATCGCCTAAACTTTATGAGGTCGAAGGGTCGCTCGGGTCGTTCATGCGTTGGATGACCGAAGAGAAGACGATGCTTCGAAAACGCTACCTGGCAACCCCGACGCAATGCACAGTCGGCCGCTCTCATAAGCGCGAGCCGACCTGAGCAGCACGCCGATCGAAGCTCGTACCGTCATGGCGCTCATCGCGGTGAATCGTCTCAGGAAGGTCTACGGGACACGAACCGGCCCTGTGATTGCTTTGCAGGACATTCGCTTCGAGGTCGAAAAGGGGGAATTCGTCGCGATCGTCGGCCCCTCGGGTTGCGGCAAGTCCACGCTCCTCAAGATCCTGACCGGGTTGATTCCCGCGTCAGAGGGTGAGGCGCGTCTCAGCGGCACCGGGATCACCGGGCCACGCCGGGACGTTGGCGTCGTCTTTCAATCACCGGTCCTCTTTCCCTGGCGGACCGTGCTGGACAATGTGCTGCTTCCCGTTGACGTGCAGCATCTTGATCGCGAAAAGCTCATGTCCCGCGCGCTGAGCCTGCTTTCTCTGGTGGGTCTCGAAGGTTTCGAAACACGCTATCCAAAGGAGCTGTCCGGCGGCATGCAACAGCGCACGGCGATGGTGCGAGCGCTGATTCACGACCCCGCCATCCTGTTCATGGACGAACCATTTGGTGCCCTCGATGCAATGACGCGAGAGCAGATGAACCTGCAGTTACAGCAGATCTGGCTCGAGCGAAAGGAAACCGTATTGTTCATCACGCATTCGATCCCGGAGGCGATCTTCCTCGCAGACCGGGTACTCGTGATGACACCACGCCCTGGCCAGATCGTGGATGACGTCGCGGTTGAACTCGCACGGCCGCGCCGGCTTGACGTCATGGCGACGCCCGACTTCGGGCGGTACGTGACCCGAATCCGGGATTACTTCAAGACCGCGAGCGACTTCGCAGCATGAGACCTCCTCCCAGATCGATACTGCGTCTGCTTCTCGTGCTGGCCATACTCGCTGCGTGGGAGGGGTTGGTTCGTCTCCTTGACGTCCCCGCCTATATCATTCCGGCGCCGTCGAGCGTTCTGGTCGCGCTCTACCGCGGACTCGCATCCACCCTCTACGTGCGGCATCTGTGGACCACGCTCGTCGAGACCCTTCTCGGCTTCGCGGTGGGCTCGGTCGTGGCGCTCGTACTCGGCACGCTCGTCGCGCTGAGCCGTCGCTGCGAGTATTTTCTCTACCCTTTCATTCTCATGTTCCAGGCGATGCCGAAGGTGGCGCTTGCGCCTCTCGTTATCATCTGGTTCGGTCTGGGGCTCGGCTCGAAGGTCGCGCAGGCATCGCTCACCGCCTTTTTCCCGCTGATGGTCAACACGATCGCAGGTCTGAGGTCCGCCGACGAGGATCGCATCGCCCTGATGCGCTCTCTCGACGCTTCGGAGTTGCAGATCTTCACGATGCTGCGGATGCCGAGCGCGATGCCCTACCTCTTTGCGGGCTTCGAGATCGCCATGATGCTCTCGCTCATTGGCGCGATCGTGGCCGAATTCGTTGGCGCGCAGAAGGGTCTGGGCGTGCTGATCATGGGCATGACCTACACGATGGACGTCGCAGGGCAGTTTTCGGTGCTCGTCATCCTGTCGCTGCTCGGACTGTTCCTGAACACGATCATTGTGCTGGTCCGGAGGCGCCTGCTCTTTTGGGACACGTCACCGGAAGCGCTCCCTGACGTTCCAAGTGAAGGGGCATATAAATGAAGCTCTTTTGCCAGTTTGTTGTCGCGACCCTGCTACTCGGCACGGCCGCAATTGACACCTCGGCCCAGACGCCCGTGCGGGTAGGCTGGTGCGTGCGTACGATCAGCGTCGGTGCAGCGCCCTTCGCCGTTGCGATGAAACTGGGCTGGTTTGAGCGGGACGGCATCAAGGTCGAGCTTGTGCCGGTCGGCGGTTCGACCGATTGCGTCAAGCTTGTCGCGACGAGGGAACTGCCCTACTCGCTGCCTTCGGTCGAACCCCTCGCCATCATCCGGTCGCAGGGCGTGAAGGCAAAGATCTTTTACACCGCGTACCAGGGCAACATCTACGGCATCGCTGTGCCACAAGCGAGTGGAATCACCAAGCTCGCTGATCTGAAGGACAAGTCGATCGGCGTCATCTCGATGAGTTCAGCGGGCGTCATCATCGCGCGCGCGCTCGCGGATGAGGTCGGGCTCAACCCGGACACCGACATTCACGTGGTCGTCACCGGCGAAGGTGCACAAACGGTCACGCTTCTGCGCGCTGGCCAGGTCGATGCCCTGAGCCAGTACGACATCCAATATGCGGTCGTCGAGAACGCAGGCATCAAGCTTAGGCTGCTTGCGTCGAAGGAGTTCGATCGATTTCCGTCGAATGGCTTCCTTGCACTCGAAGAAACGCTACAGACCAACCGCAAGCAGGCCGCGGCCCTCGCCCGCGGATTTGCCAAGGGAACCGTGTTTGCCATCGCCAATCCGGAAGCCGCGATCCGAATCCTGTGGGAGGTCTATCCCGAAACCAGGCCAACGGGGTTGGATGAGGCAACAGCGCTGCGTGAGAGCGTGCGGACACTCGAGGCGCGCCTCGCGAACATGAAGCTCGAAAAGGCGGGCGTGGCGAGATGGGGGGAGAGTTCCGAGACGAACTATTCAGCCTATGTCGCCTTCATGCAGAAGTGGGGGGTGACCAAAGTGAAGGTCGCAGCGAACGAGCTGATCACGAATGATCTCATCGACGAGATCAACGGATTCAATTCCGCCGATATCATCGCAATGGCGAAAGCCTGGAAGCAGAAATGACCAACGCGCACGCCCTCGCAATGGCAGGGACGTGCCGAGGTGACACACGCGCTCCAGGCTAACGTGATCGCGGACAGGGCCTTGGCGGCGCGATGAACGCAATCGCCACCCGGACCCGCAGTCGGCCGGGCACGTCCTTCGTGACGCATAACCCATATTGATTGAACGCAAAGCTCTTGCTCGGCAGCCGAGGCCCCGCGCCGCGCGCCTCACGCTCGCACGACGTTCGTCTGAACACTCCTTCCTTTAGACGCTGAAAATATTGATTGCATTTTCAACGGCTTATTCTTGCGCTGAAAAATCAGCTCGCGCCCAACGCCCTTCGCCATAGGACGAGTCCGAATCTCCGGGCGCATCCGTACCGATTGACAAGCCAAGCGCCACTTCCAATAATCGCCCCCGACTCGCCCATCAGGCTAATAGTCGCCACGTCAGGCACAGGCTCAATCGTCACTGCGTAGCTGTCCGTGCCCTGCGATCCAGTATCGCAAAACGATCATTAATCAGGAGACCCAATGACGCGTTCAATTCTCTTCGCCGCGACGCTCACCGTGTTCGCGCTCGCCCAGTCCGCTCAGGTTCAAGCCGTCACGATTCCTCCGGGCACCGCGCTCGCGGCAAAGCAGGAGATGACGCGGCAAAATCAATCCGAGGTCGAATCGCTAGATCCTGCCTACATCGAATCGTATTCGGCCAATCTCATCGGCCTTGATCTCTACGAAGGTCTGACACGCCTCGACGCAGCGGGGACTGTCGTGCCAGGCGTGGCAGAGTCCTGGACGCGCCCCGCCCCCGATACATGGGTATTCAAACTACGTCGAGACGCAAAATGGAGCGACGGCCGCCCCGTCACGGCCGCCGATTTCGTCTATGCCTGGCGGCGCATCGCGGACCCGAAAACCGCATCGCCTTATACCATCGCCGTCGAATTTCTGAAGAACGCGAAGGCGGTGATTGCGGGCAAGCAGCCGACCACCGCACTTGGCGTGCGCGCCATCGATCCCTACACGTTAGAGGTGAAGACAGAAGCGCCCACGCCATTTCTCACCGAACTGTTCGCCAATTCATCAATGGCGCCCGTCGATCGTGCGACGGTCGCGAAGTTCGGCGTCTCGTGGACGCGTCCCGGCAACCTCGTAGGAAACGGACCCTACGTCCTCGCCGACTGGCAGCCGAACAACCGTATCGTCCTCACGAAGAACCCGCGCTACTGGAATGCGGCCCATGTTGCTATCGCGAAGGTTACCTGGTTGCCGATCGAAAGCGACGAAACCGCCATGCGAATGTACCAGGCTGGCCAGATCGACATGACCTTCACGATTCCCTCCGGACAATACGCGCAGATTTCCAGAACGATGGGCGCCGACATCAAGGCCGGCTTGCGTATCGCGACTTACTATTACTCACTGAACAACGCCGATCCGGCGCTCCGTGACCCGCGTGTACGTCAAGCGCTTTCGATGGTGATCGATCGCAACCTGCTGACCTCGAAGATCACCCAAAGCGGCGAATCGCCCGCTTACGGACTGATCGTCAAGGGCACCAAAGGCGCAGATCAATTCACGCCGGACTGGGCTTCATGGCCGATGGCCAGGCGGATAGACACAGCGCGCACGCTGCTCAAGGCGTCAGGCGTTTCCGATGCGAAGCCGCTAACGATCACGCTCACCTACAACACCAACGATCTCCACAAGAAGGTCGCGCTCTTCGCTGCGAGCGAATGGCGCACCAAGCTGGGGGTCAACACGAA
Organism: Paraburkholderia hiiakae; assembly: GCF_904848665.1. GTDB lineage: Bacteria > Pseudomonadota > Gammaproteobacteria > Burkholderiales > Burkholderiaceae > Paraburkholderia > Paraburkholderia hiiakae. The sequence goes on along the minus strand of NZ_CAJHCQ010000006.1, from coordinate 46,329 downwards.
GCTCGACAACCTGGAATTCAAGGTGCTGCTCAAGCAGCGCCACGACGGCACGTATCAGGTCGCGCGCAACGGCTGGTTCGCCGACTATAACGACGCGATGACGTATTACAGCCTCGTGCAGTGCAACAGTCCGCAAAACGATCAGCGCAACTGCAACACAAAAGCGGACACCACGGCCGTCGAAGCCAACCTCCAGAGCGACGAGGCAAAGCGCCAGGCAATGCTCACGCAGGCGTTCGCGTTGACGATGAACGACTACCCGCTGCTGCCCATGTTCCAGTATTCGGCCGCCCGGCTCGTCAAGCCATTCGTTGGCGGCTATTCGCTCACGAATTACATCGATGAGCGCGCCACCCAGGACATGTACATCCTGAAGCACTAACGCGGGACGCTACCCCATGCTCGCCTACACCCTGCGCCGCGTGCTGTGGTCGGTGCCGACCGTGCTCGCGGTCATCACCGCCTGCTTTCTGCTGCTGCATCTCACGCCCGGTGGTCCGTTCGACACCGACAAGCGTCTCTCCGCCGCGGTCATGGCCAATCTCAACGCGCGCTATCACCTCGACGAGCCGCTATGGCAGCAGTACATCCGCTATCTCGGCGCGCTGCTGCACGGCGACCTCGGCAGTTCGTTCCGCTACGCCGACTGGTCGGTCAACGAGCTCGTGAAGAAGGCCGCGCCAGTGAGCCTCGGCATCGGTGGCCTCTCCATTCCGCTCGCGGTACTGCTGGGCGTCGCGCTTGGCACCCTCGCCGCCGTGCGCCGCAACAGCGCGATCGACCACGCCGTGATGTCGCTTGGCAATCTCGGCAACGTGTTGCCACCGTTCGTGCTCGGTCCGGTACTCGTGCTTGGCTTCGCTATCCTGCTCAAATCGCCAGACGGCAACGGCCTCTTTCCCGCAGGCGGTTGGGGCGAAGGCGACTGGCGTCACCGTGTGCTGCCCGTCGCGCTGCTCGTCATCATCAACATGGCCGCGATCGCGCGCGTCATGCGCGGCAGCCTGATTGAGGTGCTCTCCGGCAACTTCATCCGCACGGCGCGCGCCAAGGGCTTGCCCGCGCGCACCATCGTGTTGCGCCACGCCCTGCGCCCCGCGCTCATGCCCGTCGTCTCGTTGCTTGGCCCTGTATGCATTTCGTCGATCACGGCGGCCGTCGTCACCGAATCGGTTTTTGCGCTCCCTGGGCTCGGTCAACTGGTGGTGAACGGCGCGGTCAACCGCGACTACACGCTCGTGCTCGGCCTGGTCGTCCTCACCACGGTCTGCGCCGTGCTCTTCAATCTGCTCGTCGACCTCGCCTATGCGTGGCTCGATCCGCGCATCCGTTACTAACGAAGGCCTTGCCACCATGAACGCACCTGGTCTCATCGCGCCAGCCGCCACCGCGCAGAAGCGGCGCATGCCGCCCGCGCTGGCGCGCTTCGCGCGGCACCGTGCGGCGCTCGCAAGCGTCGTCATGCTCGCCCTCATCGCGCTGGCCTGCTTCGCGGGCCCCCTGTTCCTGCTCAATTCGCCCATCGACAGCGACTGGAGCGCGATCAGCCTCGCTCCTACGCTCCAGGGCGGTCACTGGTTCGGCACCGACGAACTGGGCCGCGACTTGCTGGCGCGCACGCTGGTCGGCGGCCGCGTCTCGCTCGAGGTGGGGCTGCTCGGCACCTTCGTTTCCGCGCTGGTCGGCGTGATCTACGGCGCAACGGCCGGCTATCTGGGCGGCCGCGTGGACGCCGTCATGATGCGCGTCGTCGACATGATGTACGCGATCCCCTACATGCTGATCGCCATTCTCATGGTCACGCTGTTCGGGCGCGCGTTCTCGCTCGTCGTGCTCACCATCAGCGCGTTTTCGTGGCTCGACATGGCACGCGTGGTGCGCGGGCAAACACTCTCGCTACGCTCGCGCGAATTCGTCGACGCGGCGCGCGCCATCGGCGTGCGACCCGCGGCGATCATCGCGCGCCATATCGTGCCGAATCTCGCGGGCATCGTCGCCGTCTACGCCACCGTTACCGTGCCGGCGATTATTCTTACGGAGTCCGTATTGTCGTTCCTCGGCCTTGGCGTCCAGGAACCCATGACGAGCTGGGGCGTGCTGATCCAGGACGGTGCGCAAAAGCTCGATGCCATGCCGTGGCTGCTGCTCTGCCCCGCTGTGCTGCTCTGCACGACGCTTTACTGCGTGAACTTCGTCGGCGACGGTCTGCGCGACGCACTCGACCCACGGGAGCGCTGACATGGCCCTGCTCGAAGTCCAGGACCTGAGCGTGCGTTTCGAACGCCGCGACGGACCGCCCGTGAAGGTCGTGCACGACGTGTCGTTTTCGCTCGATGCCGGCGGCACGCTCGGTATCGTCGGCGAATCGGGGTCCGGCAAAAGTCAAACCGTCATGGGGCTGCTGGGGTTGCTCGCTTCGAATGGGCGCGCCACCGGTCACGCACGCCTGTGCGGCGAGAATCTGCTTGCCATGAAGCCCCGCGCGCTCAACCGCATTCGCGGTGACCGCGTCGCCATCATCTTCCAGGACCCGATGACCTCGCTGAACCCGTTCCTCACCATCGAACGGCAAATGACCGAAGCGTTGCAATTACACCGCAAGCTTACGCGGCGCGCGGCGCGCCGGCGCGCGATCGAGGCGCTCGAACGCGTGCGCATTCCCGACGCGGTGCGGCGCATCGGCATGTATCCGCACGAGTTCTCGGGCGGCATGCGCCAGCGCGTGTTGATCGCCGCGGCGCTGATGATGGAGCCCGATGTGCTGATCGCCGACGAGCCGACCACGGCGCTCGACGTCACCGTTCAGGCGCAGATCATGGCGCTGCTGCGCGAGATGAATCGCGATCACGGCACGGCCATCCTGCTCATCACGCACGACATGGGCGTGGTGGCCGAGCTTTGCGACGACGTCATGGTGATGTACGCGGGCCGCACGGTGGAGAAGGCAAGCGCGCGCAATTTGTTCGTGCATCCGCTGCATCCATACACCGCCGGACTGCTGGGCGCGCGGCCGCGCCTCGATGCACCAGGCGGCGCGCCGTTGCGCACGATCCCAGGCAATCCGCCCTTGCCCGGCAGCGGTGGCGCCGGCTGCGCATTTGCGCCCCGCTGCGCGGCGGCGCTGGAGCGATGCCACACGCAGATGCCGCCGCTCGAATCCATCGGTGCGCCGCCACACTTGCGTTCGCGGGCGTGTCATCTACCCATCAGCGATAGCGTCGAACTGGAAGCCAGTGCATGACGAATCACACAAAAGCGCACACAAATGCGCAGACGAAAGCGCCTGGCATGCCTGACGACACGCTCCTGCGTGTGCGCGACCTCGCCGTGGATTTTCGCGTCGCACGCGGCCCGTGGCCGTGGCAGAAATCGCAACTGCACGCCGTGAACGGTATTTCGTTCGATGTGCGCCGCGGCGAAACGCTCGGGCTCGTGGGCGAATCGGGCTGCGGCAAGTCAACGCTCGCGCGCGCCGTGATCGGCCTATCGCCCGTCGCTTCGGGCAGCGTGACCTGGCAAGGCGAAGAAACCGTTTTCGGGACGCAACGGCGCCTCGGCGCGCTGCGTCGAGGCGTTCAGATGATCTTCCAGGATCCGCTCGCTTCGCTCGATCCGCGCATGTCGATCGGCGAGATCGTGGCCGAACCGTTGCGCACGCACGCGCCGCACCTGGGCCGCAAGGAAATCGCGCGCCGTGTGCTCACGATGCTCGAGCGTGTAGGCCTGAACGCGCGTCATCTCGAGCGCCGCGCGCACGAGTTCTCGGGCGGTCAGTGCCAGCGTGTGGGCATCGCGCGCGCGTTGGTCGGCGAGCCCGCGCTCGTGATCTGCGACGAACCGGTTTCCGCGCTCGACGTCTCCATTCAGGCACAGATCGTCAACCTGCTGCGCGACCTGCAACGCGACCTCGCGCTCTCGCTGCTTTTCGTCGGCCACGACCTCGCCGTGGTCAAAACGCTCAGCCATCGCGTCATGGTCATGTACCTCGGTCGCGTCATGGAACTCGGCACGCGCCAGGCCGTGTACGACGCACCCGCGCATCCCTACACGCGCGCCCTCCTCGACGCCGTACCGGTGGCCGACCCGGCGCGCGAGCGTCATGCGTCGCTGCTACGCGGCGAGATTCCTTCGCCGCTCAATCCGCCTTCAGGCTGCGCATTCCGCACGCGCTGCCCGAAGGCCTCTACCCAGTGCGCCGCGGCGGCGCCTGAACCGGCCGCCATCGGCCTTGGCGGTTCGATCGTCGCCTGCTGGCACCCGCGCGCGGCCGACGACTCCATTGCCGCCTGAAATACCCGCTTCGCACGCGCCAGCGGGTGTCACAACCGCTTCGCATTCCTGATTGATTGCGAATGTACGAAAAACACATGGAGGAAGACACGATGAAAAGAGAACGAAGAAACAGGAGCAGCGGCGCGCGGCTCGCGCTATTCGCGTTCGCCCTGCCGCTGAGCCTCGCAGCGGCTGCGCAAACCACAAGTGTTCAGCAGAACACACAGTCCGGGCAACCCGCTGCGCAGGTGCAGGCCCAGCAAGCCGCCCCAGTCATACCGAAAAAGACCCGACACAAGGCGCGCCGCAAATCGGCCAGAAGCACCGCGGCTGCGAACGCGCAGGCTGCAACCCAGGCGGGACAACCTTCAGCCGCCGTGCAAATGCACGCGCCGCGCGTCGACCCGCTCGTGGAGCCCAACGCGGTCGACCGCCTCGCATCCGGCTCGCCGGATCAGCACGCCGACCAAACCGTGCGGGCCGACAACCCAAAGCAGCCGCAGTCGAGCCAGGCGCAAAGCAAGGGCTTCATAGCGGATAGCAGCCTCACCCTCAACCTTCGCAACTACCTCGACCACTTCGACAACGAAGGCGGCCCGCATCGCCATGCGTGGGTGCAGGGCGCGATGCTCGACTACACCTCGGGCTATACGCAGGGCCTCGTGGGTCTCGGCCTCGACGCGTCGCTCTACGGCGCGCTGAAACTCGACGGCGGACAGGGCGCGGGCAACATGGTGCACGTGGGCAAGGACGGCGGCGGCTCGAACCAGCTTGCGTGGGCCTACCCCGGCATCTGGGACGTCAAGGCCCGTATTTCCGATACGGTCGCGAAGTACGGCCTGCAAATGGTCTCGGACAACCCGTTCTTCGAGCCGCACGACAACCGCGCGCTGCCGCCTACCTTCCTTGGCGTCTCGCTCGTCAGCAAGGACCTGTCCGACGCGGTGCTCCAGGCGGGCAGTTTCACGAAGGTCAATCCGCGCGGCCACACCAATCTCGTCGATCTCTCGACCTCGTACGGCGGCGTGAAATTCAAGCGCTTCAGCTACCTGGGCGGCAGCTGGGACTACAGCAAGAACGGGAGCCTCTCGCTTTTCGCCAACCAGGCCGACGACGTCTGGCGCCAGTACTACGCCTCCTTGCAGCAGAGCTACGGCGACCCCTCGACGATCAAGTGGACCGGCTTCTTCAACATCTACTCGACGCACGATCAGGGCAGCGCGATGCAGGGCCCCATCGACAGCAACGCGTACAGTCTTTCGCTTGCCGCACAGCACGGCCCGCATTCGCTCCTGCTCGGCTACCAGCAGATTCTCGGCGACCAGTTCTACGACTATGTGAACGAGACGGCAGGCGACTATCTCGTCAACTCGATGGACGTGGACTACAACGCGCCGCATGAACAGTCGTTTCAGGTCCGCTATGGTTTCGACGGCGCCTATGCGGGCCTGCCGGGCGCGAAAGCCATGCTCTGGTATGCACTCGGCTGGGGCGCCAATGCGTCGGCGGGGGCAGCCGCCAACCCCACGCCCGCGAGCCCGTTCTATAACCTCTACTGGAGGAACGGGCAGCCCGTGCACGGCTCGCACCACGAGTTTGGCTTCATTCCGAGCTATACGCTGCAAAGCGGGCGCTTCAAGGACACGAAGATCACCTTCATCGCCATGTGGCATCACGCCTCGAAGTACTACTCCGACCCGAGTAACCAGGAATACCGGCTCGTCATCAACATGCCGTTGAAGCTGTTCTGAAGCGCCGCGGCCGTGACGCGGCGGCGCGGGCCGCCGCCGCGTGCGTCGTGCGCCTCAAGCCTCGCGGGCGAACACCTCGCGCGCGGCGAAGAGGCCGTTGAGCGCCGCTGGAAAGCCCGCGTACACGGCCATCTGCATGATCGTCTCGACGATCTCTTCACGCGTGAGCCCCACGTTCAGGCCCGCGGCAATATGGACCTTGAGCTGCGGCTGCGCGTGGCCAATGGCCGTGAGCGCCGCGATGGTGGCGATCTCCCGCGAGCGAAGGTCGAGACCGGGCCGCGCGTAGATGTCGCCAAATGGAAATTCCAGCAGATACTGCGCGAAATCCGGCGCGATATCGGCGAGCGAGTCGATCACGTGCTCGCCGCCGCTGCCGTCAATCGCCGAGAGCATGCGCTTGCCTCTTGCGAGGCGGCTTTCCTGCTGGGCGGCGCTGACCTGATTCATTGTTTCGTGCATTCTCGTTCCTTTGCATGGCGTGGGAATAACCTTCGATCTTTTTGTCGAGGACGAGAAGACACGCCTTGAGCTCGGCCACTTGCGCACGCACCGCTTCGCGATGCGCCGCCAGCAACTCGCGGCGCTCGCACTCGGTTGACTCACCCGCCGCGCGCAGTTGCGCGTAGCGCAACATGCCCTGGATCGGCATGCCCGTGGTCTTCAGGCGACCGAGGAACTCGATCCAGTCGAGCACCGAGCGCTCGTAAGCGCGCTGGCCCGCTTCGTCGCGCACCGCATAGGGAATCAACCCGATGCGCTCGTAGTAGCGGATCGTGTGGGCCGATAGGCCCGTGAGCGCCGCCAGTTCGCCAATCTTCATGCGCTTCTCCTCATCGACGTTCTGAATGGTGGGACTTCGAGTGCACTCCAGGTCAAGCTTTTTTTGCGCGGGCGAATGTCCCTGCACAATAGACCTGAAAAAATTCGCAATAGACTCGGAAAATATCGTCGGGCGGCAGGCAATAGAACCGAAAAAACGAAACGAAAATGAAGGGGTTCTATTGCATTCGATCAATTGTGGTCATCCATGTTTTTCCAGAAAATCAGCGCCATCTAGGCACGCAATTCACGTCACCACAAAAGCAATATACCCCTGATCGAACTATCTACGCCTACCGCTACGGAATTCAGAAGGCGGAAACGAGTGAACAAACTAACGTGATAACGCCCCTTATCACGGGCAACCTGCCACGCTTTGACCACCGTCGAGGTCACGACACGAGGCCGCCTCGAACTCGACCGTCGCCCTGCCCCGTTCGGCCGTCCGGCATCCAGCTTGATGACGCCGTGGTCTACGCTCTCGCAGTTCAGGAGCGGGCCAGAACCCGCCGGTAAGCGAGCGGGGAAGCCTGCCGCTGCAACGGCCGTAATTCTCCATAACCTGACGGACGAGCTACGCACACAAATCGGCCGTAGCAGACATTCGGGGAGCAGCGTATGTGAGGCAGCTTCATATCGCCTTTCTGCCATACGGACCTTCGCGACCGCGGATGTCAGGTGTCGCCTTCTGAGGATGAGTACTCTCGACCCAGTTCGGCCCGTTCGACACTTGATAGGCGGACAGTTTCTTGATCGGGCGTAACGATCAATCGCACGTGGCCCTTGCCGATACCTCAACTCCCATCAACTATGTCGATTTCGTCGAATTGCGTTGACATTGGACACGCCTCATGATTCCCCGCGAAACGGCTGGTTCGGTGCCAACTCATTCTTGCATCCTGACAAAGTCAAAGCGCAACCGTGCGGGCTGCACCGATCGAAGACTGATGCTTAAGTTGCCGGAACGACTGCCCAGCCGAGCGCGCGTCCGACGCGCGGCTCTCGTCTGCACCTCAAGGGGCATCATCGCCTAGCCTACTGCGCGGATTTTGGCCGATTATCGGTTTAACGCATCTATGACATCTTTTGTCGGTTCGATAGCCCACATTCGATTTGGTGATCATCTCGGTACTTTCCCAGTATCCAATTTCCGCAATTTTGTCCTACCTTTTATTTCAAGTACGGATCGTGATCCTGTCAATCTTCGCTTTGCTTTAATCTGCCATCTATCAGGAAATTATGATCAGAGATGTCTTTAACTTACTGTCCGTCAGCAGGTGTGCCTGAGTAGTGACAGAAGTATCAATGCCGGAATATTTCCCGCAGATATAGGCAGATTTACATGAGATCTTGTGCGGTGTAAGCATGAGAACTAGTTAAAACGTCCGATATCGGAGCGGCTCAGTAACAGCGAGCCACGTGGATCCCCTGTGCTCGACCGAGATCAATTGGGAGAATCCTATGCAGACTGCGCAGAGCGGCCACAAGATGATAAGGAACTTTCCGACTCATCATATGATGCGGTTTTTTTGCCTGCTCGTATTCCTTATACCGATGCTTTGCACTAGGAATGTAAATGCAGATCCTTGCCCAATGCCGACAAAGCTTGGCGACATTCCGACAAGGCTCGTTGTGGTTGTGCCAGCGACGACACAGGGTCCCGAAGAGTGGCAATCGTTTTTGAGAAGGCTGGAACGTGACCCCCAACATAAACAGATCGCGTGGCTCGTATATCGCCATGACATCACTTACGCCACAAAGGGGAGTGCTCGAAATGTAGCCAAGGACATTTCCGCTTGTATAGATCAATGGGCGCAAGCGCCGCAATATCAATCAGTGACCCTTATAGGGCACAGCATCGGTGGAATGCTCCTCAGACACGCCTATCTGATCGGCGCCGGCGCTATGCCAGGATTGCCGGCAGCTCCTCATCCATGGACTGAGAAGGTGGACCGCATACTCCTTTTTTCGTCGGTGAACAGGGGCGTCAGCGGGAAAAATTTTGGCAGGTGGTACGGCCCCGTTACATGGCTTGCGAGAACTTTTCCTCACCCCCATCTGATAGTCGAAGACTTCCAGGTCGGGTCCGATTTTATTGCCGATACTCGAATCGCCTGGATTCGATATTTCGGCGAGCTTCAATCCTCATCGATCCACAATCCGAGTGTCATCATTCCCAAGGTGACACAGTTCTGGGGGACTCAAGATTCTGTGGTAACGGAAAGTGATAACTCCGATCTTGAGGCATTTAGTGGACCAGTGTTGATTCGAATACAAGGTGCGAATCATCGAAATTTACAACAGCTTGACCCGCCTTACACGACGACTGGCGATGCCCGCTGGGAGAAATTCCGTGACGCACTTTTTGAAAACAGCAAACCTACTTTGAAAACATATGTTCCACGTCGGGTCTTATTCATCGTTCGAGGAATCCGTGACTCTTCAAATTCTGCATGGGTTTCAGAGCTAGCATCCGATGCCCAATCGACATATGGGCATGAGAATATCGCCGAGATTGAGTATGGTTATTTTTCGGCGGCGCATTTTGCAATTCGTCCCTTGCGACGTAAGCCCCTTCCCGAGTTTCGAGACCGCTATGCAGAACTTCTAGCTCAGAATCCGATGACCACTTTCGATTTCATCGGTCATAGCAACGGTACGTACCTGCTTGCGCAGAGTCTACTTTCGACACCGTCGATGAAATTTAAAAACGTGGTCCTCGCGGCACCAGTTCTTCCTGTCGACTTCGATTGGAAGAAGATTTTTGATCGTGGCCAGGTCAAGGCGATGCGCTACGAAATGGCTTCGCGAGACTGGGCGGTGGGAATATTGTGTCCAGCTCTCCGGGCGATCGGATTCACTGACGTGGGACCTGCAGGAGTTCTCGGTTTTGGCGCTCCGACTGCGATGCAACCGGGGCAGGTCGTCGACGTGGGCTGGTATCAAGGGGGGCATGGGGAATCACTACGCGACGACGATAACCTTCGTCACCTGCTCAACTTCGCCGAAACGGGGGAGGATTTCGCCGCGGGTGAGACCGTACTACACGAACTAGGCGCAATGCGATTTTTCTCAAATGTGACCCCTTACATGGTTTGGTTCGCACTGGTTATGCTGGCCGTGGCTGGTGGGTTCGCTTTCAGGCGCAATAAGCGCCACTTCGGAAAGATTGTGCTGTCGACGTTAGTGGTGACGATCATTCTCTACGTGTTACTCGATGTAATATGAAAATTTTCCGATCATCAAATATAGATTTGATATTCGATGTGATTCTCGCAATCGGCGTAAAGCTTATGCACGATATGAAAATCCAAGCACCACAACGAAGCCCGCCCTTCTGTTAAGAAAATATCCATGCCAAAATTTAAAACTTGAATATCAATTCGAATTAAATGCGATTTATAGGGTTCGCAATCGTATTTCAGACTCCAAACAAAATAGAGACGAACTGTATCGCCGCATTTTACCAAAGAGGCTATATTTCACGCATTAGGTAGGTGCTGCCGCCGAATCGGCCAGTGGATCCTTTGACTATTATATTTTTCCGCATTGTCGAAACTCGCTATGGCACCGACTCACGAGTACGTCCTCCATCAAACAAACGTCCAAACCCCTGTCTTGCACTGCGTTCTGGTGCATGGGACATTTGCACGGGATTCTGAGTGGACCCGGGAGAACTCTTTTCTGACGAGAGAGCTACTACTGCTCGAGCCTGGTGGTGTCACGATTGGCAAGTTCGTATGGTCTGGGAAGAATCGCCACGACCACCGAATCTTGGCATCGGCGGCTCTCCGCGAACGCCTCGCGAGCGAGGCCGCCGCTCGCCCGAATGAACGTATCCTGATTGTGGCCCACAGTCACGGCGGGAACATCGCGATGAGCGCAGTCGACGGTGTTCCGGAGCATCAGCGAGCTGGCATCGTTTGCCTTGGAACGCCCTTTTGTCACGTTCGTTGTCGATCGATCAAAATGCTGATGTGGCTTAGGGCTGGACTATCTGCCCTGCCGATAATGGGTGTGCTTTGTGGGATGGGTTTTTTGGGAAGTCGAGTTATTGGATACGTCGAATCTGGATGGTACGGCCGGGTCGAGCGATGGTTTACCTCTCTGTTGCCTGGGCTCGATACGATAGGGCGAATTCTCGAGTCCTTAGGCGGTGCGTTACAGGTAATTTTGGCATTATGTTTTTGTGGAATAGCCTGGGTTCTTCAAGAGAATACTCGACCGGCTGGTCTTACCAAAGCCGAACTCAGGTGGAAAGCAGCTAGCCCACATTCAGTCCGGACTCTATGTATATGGTTCGCGCCCGACGAAGCGTATTGGTTCCTAAAAATTACGCGACTGTCTGGCGAGTGGGTGCATGCAGTTGTGTCTGCTTTGGCTACTTACGGAATGCCGGTAATTACCGGATTATCTATAGTCTCGGCCTTTTCGTTTGGGCTTTACAGAGGATTCCACAGACCGCCTGGCCTGAGTCAAGCTGATGCACTATATTACGCGGCGAGTACGATGGTGATCGTAATGGCCATTGCAGTCGCGACACCGATAATCCTGTGGGCGATCGGCATCGGAATCTCTTTCATCACGATGCTGAGCTTAGGGACGCGCAGTTTTTCGGATCACTTCTGGCTCGACATTCATACCGCGCGCATACCGCAAATTGACGCTTGCAACATCACAGTGTGCCGCTTATCTACTCACGAACCCGGAATTCTCCGCGCCCTGATCGCCGCTGTACCGATCATTTCGGGCCCCCTTGTTCACAGCCGCGCTTATCTCGACCTGCGAACTCCAAGAGAGATTGCCAAATGGTATCGGTCTGCGTCTGCCCCTGAGTCTAGGTCGGGGGTGCCGAATACGGAAGTTGATCCGTGAAAATAATAAACGGTAGAACAGTCGGGTGATCGAGCTGAATGACAGGCCTCCCTGCGGGTGTGATCTTGAAGGCGTATGCGTGATCGTTGCAAGCTCGACGGATCGTCTTAAGCGCTCTCGTAGACCGGCTATGGCGCTCACTTGAGGATCGATGCCCGTCGGCGATCAGTGCCGTTGGGCGGGTGGATGCCTCCGCTGAACCTGCACTAGACTAACCGGCTGCACGGGGTCGCAAGTTCGCATCCCTGGATATCGAAAGCAAACCCTCGCTGCGTCGAAACAGGCAATGACCGGTTCGTTCAGTCAAGCGGTCACGCAAGTGAGGTTCGGCGAGCGGCGGCTTCGGCCGAAATCTAGCTGCAGGTCGTTGGGCAGCATTCTGTTGCGGACCAGCCGCCCAGGTGAAGGCTCTCCTCGATCTCTGAAAGGCGGAACCTAGCCGGGCCCGGTGCGAACCTCGCTCAAGTCCCCCAAGCAGGCGTCCATGTCGGGTACCACAATCGAACTCCCATCATCCCTGTGGGAGACTGCGATGAAAGCCGAACAATCCCGTGAGGCATGGAACAAGGGCAAGCTGGTCGGCCAGAAGCCGCCGCTGAGGCTGAAAGACGTCTGGGCTATCCGGATCTACCTCCAGAACGCTCATGCTGTCCGCGATCTCGCCCTGTTCAACCTCGCAATCGATAGCAAACTACGTGGTTGTGATCTTGTCAGTCTGCGAGTCCGCGATGTCACGCACGGCAATCAGGTCTTGTCACGGACGCAAGTCATCCAGCGAAAGACCCAGCGTCCTGTCCAGTTTGAACTGACCGAGTCGACCCGGAAGGCGGTCGGCGCATGGCTAGAGAAGGCTGCCCTGAGGTCGGAGCAGTACCTCTTCCCAAGTCGGTTATTGGCGTCTCCGCATCTTTCAACCCGGCAATACGCACGGATGATACGTCGATGGGCGGATGCAGCGGGGCTTGATCCAACGGCGTACGGCACGCATTCGATGCGCCGCACGAAGGCAACCCTGATTTACAAACACGCGAAGAACCTCAGGGCAGTGCAGTTGCTGCTCGGCCATAGCAAGATTGAAAGCACAATCCGCTACCTTGGAATCGAGGTGGACGACGCACTCGAGATTTCGGAGCAGACCAAAATCTAGCGCAGCTGGTTCTGGCCGCGCGAAACGACGCTACATCGGAATTCGTGCGGCCGCTCTCCAGTGCGGTTCCTCTGGGCCAAAAACCGGCTGACTCGTGCCGCCGCCGCTGCTGCCGCGTCGGTTCGAAAAGCTGCCGGACAGCCCATGCGTTTCACTCGGCGATAGCCGACGATCAGTGATCGGAGCCGTGGGCGGCTGTGGATTCCCGAGACGACATTTGCCCCGCGTGCACCTTGCTGTGGTGACCACTTCGCCACGAGCACAGCACGCAAACAGCCCGAGGACGCCTATCTGGAATCGGACACGCGCATTGGCACTTCCCGGTGACGCACCATCGCGGCAACGCGCGCCACGCTCTTGCGAGTCCGGGAGGAACCCAAATGGGAAGATTACAAACCGAAAGCATAGGGCGCGCCCAATATTGGTGCAAATGCGCCAGCAATAGCAATTCCCTGCTAGTCCGCCGACGTAAATCATCGCCCTCGCGCGAGGCGAAGTAAGATGCTACAAATTGATCCCCACCGCCGTTTGACAGCTTCGCCCTTGTCCAAGGTGATTCATGCTGAAACGACATCTCTCGGCCGTCGAAAAATTTTGCTTTTCATCGAGCGACCTCGCTGGAGGATGCTCTGGAGGCAGTTTGGTCGACAACGAACTGCAGCCCCCTTCTCTCTTCTTCGAGGTATCAACGCGGAGAATCATCTCGTACGTTTTCGAAGCGCACCGCGACGCGAGCGTCGGACGGCGGAGACACAAAGGTGGCCTCTCTCCGCATCATCTAAAGCTCGCAAAAGCCATGCTCTCTGTGAGGGACCACGACAGCGTGACACTGCTGGCGCTTAGCGCAGCTTGCGGACTATCCACGGCACACTTCGCTCGGGAATTCAAGAAATCCACTAACTTTCCGCCGCACCAGTGGGCCCTGCTGAACAAGGTCGCTCGGGCGAAGGATATGCTTCTGCACACAACGCGTTCGATTCCCGAGATCGCTGAGGAGTGTGGATTCGTAGATCACTCGCACTTCGGACGTTGGTTCAAGCGCGCAACCGGATTAACACCCAAGGCGTGGCAACGGCTGCGTCGCAAAACGGATCCACGAGGCGTCGCGATTATTCGAAGCCAGATGCGAAAAAGCGCCGCCGGCCAGCATTGCCTCGATATACATTCCTCGAACGTCAGTGGCAACGTCGTGATCGTCTCTTTTTTTTTGGGTGAAGCGAGATGAAAACCGGATCCTATGCATTGGTGGACGTATGGCTGGACTTTATCTGCCCATTTTCCTATGTCCAGTTGCCCGTTTTTGACCAGTTGCAGGCGCAATATGGCGACGCGCTCAAGCTTCGCTGGCGTGCTTTCGAGATTTGCCCGGATCCGGCACCGCCGATCGACATGGACGACGAAACGCTGATCGCGTTATGCGTCGAGAAAGTCTTTCCTCTCGCCCGCGAGCGTCAGGTCGAGTTGAAACTCCCCAAACATAAAGTGCCGCGTACGCGAAAGGCGTTCATGACAGCATTCGCAGCCCGAGACGCGGGTAAGTTCGAAGAATTACAACGTGCGATCTTTCGCGCCTTCTTTGTCGCCGGTGTCGACATTGGCGACACCTCCGCGTTGCTCGACATCGCATATTCCTGCGGGCTCGATAAAGCTGATGTCGCGAATCTGCTGAGGAGTTCGGCGCTCGAGAACGATATCGTGGCCGATATCCGTCTGGCCGAATCGGTTGGCGTGACGGGCGTTCCATTCGCGCTCGTTTCGCGATCGGATGGCGATATCCAGAACTCGGCTTCGCAAACCGTCGGTATTCACGGAACGGCCCCCCTGGAAGATTTCAAGGACGCCATTTCCAGTCTGTTTCCGGAAGGCCTTCCGCGCGCATCGGCCGGATGAGCCAGAATCAAAGGATTGCGTCCTTGCCCCGGTTGGTCTGGAGAAGATCTAACGATATCGGCTGGCGGGTACGTTGTGCATCATGCCTTGAACCAGACGGATGCGCGTGGCCTCAAACTGCGTCCAGGTAACCGGATCGTCCAGCGATGGAAACACCCACTCTTCCTTTAAGTCGAGCGCACGCAATACCGCCGCAACAAAGTCGTCGCGATTCATCACGGCGTCTGGCGGCAAGTAATCAAACGGAAATCCGGCGTTTTCCCAAAACTGTCTGGCACAGGCGGTCGGCGTAACGACCTGGACGAGTATGCCCTTATGGCGAAGTTGCGCTTGCAGTGACTGCGAGAGCGCGACGGCGAATGCTTTGCTGGCGCTATGCACGTTGAATTCGGCCCACGGCCGGAAGGCAAGCATTGAAGCAAAGTTGACAATGGTTCCCCGGCCACGTGCGACAAAGCCCTCAACGACAGACCGGCAGAGATGCGTCATTGCCGAAACATTCACGGCAATCGTCGTGTCGATTTGCCCGGACGAGATTGTCGTGAATGGACAAAAAACGGCAGGCCCCGCTATGTTCGCCAGCAGTGAAATGTCACGGTCGGCGGCAAGTCGCGCACAGAAGTCGTGAAGGGCATTGTGGTCCGCAAGGTCGGCTGGTGATACCTCAACCTTTTGCCCGGTCTTCCGGGTTATCGATTCTGAGAGCTCTTCAAGGGGCTCCCGGCTTTTTGCCGACAGTAAGAGCGTATAACCTCGCTCAGCCAGCCCTTCTGCGTAAAGTTGACCAATGGCGCCCGTGGCACCCGTCACGACAGCAATGCCGCGCGTTTCCTTTTTAGCCATATCGTGCTCCCTGGGCGGGCATCCTCAAGCAGGATTCGCCGCTAGATCCTAATGACGCTTTCGGGAAGCAGCAATCTGTACAAAGGTATAGGCTCGACAAAGCAAACAGACGAAGCGTTCACGAGATTCGAACCATGCGTCGAACGCACGGCTCATTCACGGCCAGACACTCGAAGTGCGGATCCAATCAGCTCTTCGACCTTGTCGCGGTCAATGCTGAGCACATCGCCTCCCGACGCGCTGAAACGTCGCCAGCCTTGCTGCACGAGGTTTTGCCGATTGGTCACCAAAGGATGATGGCGTGGGTGGTAACTCTTCCTGAACGCTGGCAGAGCATTTCTTGCAAACCGCAGCAACATCCAGGCGCAGAAACGGGATCGCGCAAATGCGAGCCGCGGTTTCTTAACCCACCCTTCGGCCACCATCATCACGCGATATGCCGCAACCGTTTCGCGCGCCAGGTGGAACATCGCGACGACAATCATCCATTTTCGGTAGAGCTCGTCCTTACCGTAGAAGTACTTGTACGTGTCGAATGCCACCGAGCCATGTTCCACTTCTTCGACCTGATGCCAGATCCAGAATGCCGCGATCTCGGGATCCGAATCTCCGAACCAGTCATCGAATTCGTCGAGAAGCAGGAGCCCTGCGAGAAACGTGAAGGTCTCATAGCCAGCCGTAAATCCGATCAAACGCCGATCGGAATCGCGCAGTGCGCGCTTTTCGAAGTATTGCATCGCGCGCTGGTCGATTGGTCTTAGCGACGCATAACGTTCGAAGAGCACCTCCGAGAACTGGCGATAGTTGTGTGCATGGTGTGCCTCTTGACCGATGATTCCGCCCTGGTCGTTCTTGAGCCTCGCGTCGTGCGTTGCCGACCGAGCCTTCCGCAGCGCGAAGACCAGATAACGTTCGAAATACGGAACATGCACACCTAGCGCGTTCAGAAAGACCGCGTACTCCGGCCGGCGATGATTCCAGATGCAATCGTCGGATGTTTTGGATGACAAACGGAAATCCAATGGCCGGATCGTTATCCCGTCCATGGGATGGGCAGTTGGAAACTCAGAATGTGCGGCTTTGCTACGGCAGTTCATTCACCCCTCCGTAACTTCTATGTTGAATTTGTTTGCCACTCACCAAAGTCACACTGCAAACGAGCCGTCCGGCCGATTATCCGCAGCGCTACGCCGTTCACAGGCCGTTCTTGTAATCAATTAGAAAGCAGGAGACTTAACCAACAGTCGGCTACCCAAAACAATTTAGCATTCCCGTACCAAAACCGGCGCTGGAAGCCTTTCCATCACGTCATCCCGACGGCTACCATGCACACGCATAACCGGGCTGCCTGCGAAGTGGACACCGGAGGCAGGAGGGAGGCCAGATGGTACGCGAACGGCTTGCGCAGTGTTTTCTGTCTACCCCGCCGGTTGTCGGTACGGTCTGGATATGCGATGAAAACAGCGTCGCGCGCGATCAGGCATGTGTCGCCTTGGCGATGCCTTGCCGTACGATTCGCGGGTTCGCCTCAGCTGAACAACTCTTGCAGTGCCGTGTTCCCGACGGGCCGCTGTGCCTGATCCTTGAGATGTTTTTCAACGTTGGTAATGGACTTCAGCTTCAGGAGCGGCTCGCAAGCAAACATTCTCGCCCAGAAATCGTCTTCCTGACAACCTGCCGGGATGTACAGGCAGTCGTGCGTGCGATGCAGGCGGGAGCCGTCGACTACCTGGTCAAACCGGCTTCGATGGATACCTTGACGCACGTCGTGCAACGCGCACTAGATCGAAGTGCCAAGCGTCAATCCGTTACCCACGCCAGAGAGCGCGTGCAGCGTCTCGTCGATACGCTGACGCGACGTGAATACCAGGTGATGGAGGCGGTCGTGGCTGGAAGGTTGAACAAGCAGATCGCGCAGGCATTAATGATCAGCGACGTTACGGTAAAAATGCACCGCGGAAATCTGATGAGAAAGATGGGAGTGAAAAGCGTAGCGCAACTGGTAACAATGATCGACCTCGTGCCGGACCTTAAACCGGCAACGACTTCTCCAATACCAGATACACGGACACACCACGCCCGAAATAACAGGAAAAACCCGGTTTTCAACGAATCGTGATGGAGTGACGAGATGCGGATTGACCGGCTTCACGCCATGACTGTGTTTGTACGCGTTGTCGAAAGCGGCAGTTTCACGCGCGCATCGGAGCTGCTGGGGCTGTCGCGCGCGTCCGTAACCATCGCCGTGCAACAACTCGAATCGTATCTGAAAGTTCGCCTCCTGCAGCGCACCACCCGCCAGTTCAAACTCACCCCGGATGGCGCCGCCTACTTCGAGCGCTGCGTTCGAATCCTCACGGATGTAGACGAAGCAGAAGGTGGATTCGAGACCAAGGCGCCCGTTCCGCGGGGACGCCTGCGTGTGGACATGCCGCCGGCTCTTGGCCGCGTGGTGGTCATGCCTCGCATACACGAGTTTTGTGCACAGTACCCCGATATCGACCTGGTTCTCGGGTTTGGAGACCGGCGAGTCGATCTGATTCAGGAAGGTATCGACTGCGTTATCCGCGTCGGCGAACTCGAGGATTCAACCCTCGTCGCGAGGAAGTTGGGCGTATACCAACAGATCACCGTCGCGAGTCCCTTGTATCTCCGGCGTAACGGCACGCCTGAAACGATCGGTGAGCTCGAACGGCATTACGCCGCGAACTACTTCTCCAATTGCACGGGACGCATCGCCGGTCTGAAGTTCATTGTCGATGGGCGGCTCGAAGAGGTCTATATGAAGGGCGATGTCGCCGTCAACGATGTCGAGGCGCACGTTCAAAGTGGGCTCGACGGGATGGGCATCATCCAGGCAGCGCGCTTTCTCACGATGCCGTATCTGGATAGCGGGCGGTTGAGGGAAATACTCCCGGATTTTCCCGCTCCCGCAATGCCGATATCAATGATTTATCCAACGAGCCGGCACTTGTCGCTAACCGTTCGTGTCTTCGTCGATTGGACCACAGAACTGTTCCGCAATAGCGCGCTGGTTGCTCCGCGGTTGCCCGCGCGACCAAAGCACAACGCTAGTGTGTACGCAGCCGAGTGCGATGAGTCGTCGGGGCGAGACATATTGAGCGTGCAGGAAGAGACGAGTTTGGCTACCTGACTCAACGGCATTCCAACGCAGTGAGCATGCAATGCCGTGTAAACACTTCGATTTCCGCTGAAGTTGTCTCGACTGTTTGGCTTTGACAAAAGCATATTTTGTTCATTCCGAATTTATCGCCGACTGTCTGGCTCATACACTGAATTGCACCGAGTCGACCAGATTGACCACGCAGGCGCGCCCCGCACGTCAAGCGGCCTACTATCGAATCGTGAGGTAAAGCATGGGCGACATCGCGTCTGCCGAGGCTGAGGCTCTGGCCATTGTGAAGTCCTTCTATCGATACGGAGCCGAAGGGAGGATAACGGACTTCGCTTCCTCCCTCGCGGAAGACTTCGAACTCTTCGTTCCCGACTATCTGCCCTGGGGCGGCCGTTATGACAAGGCTGGCTACGTTTCTATCCTCCCGCAAGTCGCCACCACGCTCGACTTCTCCAGGTGCACGTATGAAAGCCTCACGGTTCAGGCTGGGCATGTCGTCGCCTTGATCAGGATCGGTATAAGCGGCACCGCCGAATCGATCCTTATATCTGAACACTGGGACGTTGCAAACGGAAAAGCCACACGGCTGCTGGTCGCCTACTTCGACCCGAAGGTTCTACTCGACCAGGCTGCTTCCAAGGCGGCCTGAGCCGCCATCTCAAGGAGCGTCAAATGAAAAAAGAGGACTTCTCAGAGCGCGACAAGGTCGTCAAACACAACATCTACGCCTCCGTGCGACGACGCGATGGGCTTCCGCACAACCTGTTCGCTCACTATTGGCGGGACGTGCATTCCACGCTTTGCTCCCGTCTCCCCGGTCTTAATTTTTACGTCCAACAGCATTTCGACCGCGACCACTATGCGAACTTCTGGCCAGTCGCCGATGGCGTGGGTCGTATCGATGCCGCCCTCGACGGTTCTGCCGAGTTGGGGTTTGCCAATCTCGAAGATCAAGCGGTTTTTGCCGAAGCAGGAAAAATCCTCTATGGCGATGAGTCGAATTTCATTGGTGAAGCCGTTGCCTACAATCTGCCGAATGGATCGACAACGTTTATTGACCGGGACGCCGACGCGCATCGCAACGGCCCTGACCCGTTCCACCGGATTCACTTATACATGAGCAGGAAGCCCGGCGACGAATCGGCGTCGTGGCTGAAAGAAGTGGCCACAGTGCTGGCTGGGCATGATGCCGTTGTAAAGTTGAAACTTCATCTGCCCGAGCCGTATGACAACGAGCATCCCGCACCGCCGTCGCCGAACGTCGATCACATCGTTGGGCCTGACCGGGTGAACCTGGCTGTTGCCGAAATCGCATTCGCCAGTGCGCTCGCTGCGCGGTCGCTGTTTGCGTCGACGGAATTCAAAAGCGTACAGAAGGATCAAGCCCGATACATCGACGCCGTCGGCGTGTATCTTGTCACAGGC
This sequence comes from Paraburkholderia hiiakae, assembly GCF_904848665.1. Taxonomy (GTDB): domain Bacteria; phylum Pseudomonadota; class Gammaproteobacteria; order Burkholderiales; family Burkholderiaceae; genus Paraburkholderia; species Paraburkholderia hiiakae. The sequence continues at coordinate 26,168 of NZ_CAJHCQ010000006.1, read as the reverse complement.
TTCTACACATTCGTTCGCGACGGGCAACCCACTCTCGCCGGAGTGAGGGGAAGCCGGTCAGCAGCGCTGATTCAGCAGCTTGGCGCCGCCAATCAACTGGATGACAAGGTCGCTTCCATGTTTGGCATTCGATAGAGGGGCACTGCGACCACCGGCACTATCGTTGCAGGAGCTCTTTCAAGGTGGCACCATTCAATTGAAAAGTTAGCATCACTACGAGACCTGGCAGCGCGAGGTAGGCGCCGGTTCGCATCGTCGCAGCAATTCCAATGTGATCGACAATCACCCCGCCGCCCAGCGAACCCAATGCAATCGCTACCTGAACCGTGCTGACGAAAAGCGAGGAGCCTGCCTCGGGATGATCCGGCGACGTCATTTGCATCCAGACACTCAGACACAGCGGGATGGCGCCGTAGGCAACACCCCATACCATTACCGCGGCGATTACGCCTATCCGCGACGCTTGCAGCAAGGGCAAGGTGAACATCGCGAGCATGATGAGCACGCCCAGGCCGAACAACGATTCCTTGAGATGACGGATGACCATTGCCGAAAAGCCGAAGTTCGCGACAAATCCGACAACGCCAAAGCCGAACAGAATCGGCGTAATCGAAGCGGTGGGTAGCGACGTGTCTCGTTCGAGGAACGGCGCGATGTACGTATACGCCGCGAAATGCGCTCCGAACAGAAACAGCACGAGCAACAAGCTTCGCCGGACAGAAGAGCGCGACAGCATCGCGCGGAAGTCGCTCAGCTTCATCGCCGCCCTTGGGGGAATTGCGGGAAGCAATAGCGCCTGTGCGCCAAGGGCCACAGCCGCGAGTCCCGCCGTCGCGAAAAAGGACATGCGCCATGACGTCAGCTCCGCGATGAGCGTGCCCAGCGGCACGCCAATCACTGTCGCCAGCGTAATGCCCATGAAGATGATCGCGCTAGCGCGAGCGGCGTGTCGTTCTCGAACGAGTTGCCCGGAAGCGCCAAGCGCTACCGTCCAAAATCCGCCCAGTCCCACGCCGAGGAATGCGCGGCCTGCCAGCATCACCGCAAAGTTTGGCGCTGTCGCGGCGACGACATTGGATGCGAGCAGCAGCAACGCGAGGAGCAGAAGAATTGCCCGCCGGTTGATGCGTCCCGCAGCCAGCAAGATTGCCGGCGCCGCAATCGCGGCAATGACGCCGGGCGTAGTGACCATCAGACCTGCCGTGCCCGAGGTAACGTGCAGGTCTGCCGCAATTTGCGGCAGCAGACCCACCGGCATATATTCGGTAGCAACGAATGCGAACGAGCCGACCGCCACAGAAGATACTGCGAACCACGACGACCGGTTGCCGCCTGGGGAATGCAGTTGACTGACGGACGCGTCGCCCAACTCTTGCGCAGACGACGAAGTGACTTGAGGGGTATCCATGGGAACCTTGATTTGCTGCTCAGCGTGTCGACGGCCTCGCGCTGTCGCACGTCGGTATGAGGCGTGGGCAGCCATGCATCGCTGCCCCTCCCCTGTTGCACACTAGCCCTTCAGGCTACGGCTTCGACCGCTGATCGATAGAACGGGTAATCCGTATAGCCGATATGCGTGCCGCCAAAGAACGTCGGGCGGTCGTACCGGTTGAGCGAGAGATTGCGACGCAGCCGCTCCGGAAGGTCGGGATTCGCAATGAAGTGACGGCCGAATGCAACCAGATTGGCATCGCCGGCCTGCAGGATCGCTTCGGCCGTTTCACCGTCGAAGCCGCCGGCCGCAATGATGGTGCCCGCATAGTGCTTGCGAATCATCTGGGCAGCGACCGGATCCGGGTTGGCGCTCTCGTTTTCGACATTGCCGAGAATGCGGGGCTCGATGAGGTGCAGGTACGCGAGATTCAGTTTCGCGAGTTCTTCCGCAACGTATGTGAAGAGACCAACCGGATCGCTATCCGACATGTCGCCCCACGACCCACTGGGCCCAAGGCGCACTGCAACCTTGTCGCTTCCCCACACTGAAATAACAGCACGGGTGGCTTCCAATAACAGGCGGGCGCGGTTTTCGAACGAACCGCCATAGATGTCCGTCCGCTTGTTACTACCGTCCTGAAGGAACTGGTCGAACAGATAGCCGTTTGCGCCATGCAGTTCCACGCCGTCGAAACCTGCCTCGACGCCGCGTGCTGCCGCAGCGCGGAAACTTTCGACGATACCCGCAATTTCATGAGTCTCGAGTGCGCGATTCGGCGTATTCGGGACCCAGCCGGCGTCCGTGTAAGCGAGGCCGCCGTGAGGCACTTCCGAGGGACCAACAGGCCGCCCGCCGTCCGGTTGCAACTCCGAGTTCGACTGACGCCCAGCGTGGTACAGCTGAAGGAAAATCTTCGCGCCTTTCGCATGGACTGCATCGGTCACGAGTTTCCAGCCAGCAATCTGGCTATCGTCGTACAGGCCAGGCGCACCAAGATACCCATTGCCGTCCGGTGCGGCGATCGTGGCCTCCCCGATCAGGAACCCGCCGGCCGATGCGCGCTGCGCGTAATACTCCGCCATGAGCGGGCCGGGAATCGCACCGCTTTCGGCACGCATACGCGTTAGCGGCGCAAGAACGACTCGATGCGAGAACGTGTAAGGGCCAACTTTCACTTCAGAAAAGAGCTTGGACATGATCTACCCCAAAAGAGATTGAAAAGCGCGTCGATTACTGGTCGTCCGACGTGACAGGGAAGAAGCGGGAAAGCTGGATTGCTTCACCGTGACATCGATGGGTTGTAGTGTATATGCACACATCAAAAGATTTGTCTCGATTCATTCCAATACTGTTCTTGTGTTTCACAAACAATCTTTGTGCGCGGCACCGTCCCAACGAGTACTATCGAGCGCTTTGGAGTCGCAATAGGTGACCCCGCCGCCTCTTCGCAACGCGTAACGCCGCCATTAGACGGTCACGACGATGCGCCCGAAGTGCTGGTTCTTTTCCAGTTCCCTGTGAGCTTCCCGGATTTCATCGAACATGAAGCGTCTGGCTACGACAGGTTTGAGTGCGCCCTTCCTGATGCCGTCGAAGATGAACTCGGTCGCTGCCTTTTGTCTCACTGGATCAGTGGTCGTTGCAAACAGGTTGTAGCCGCGGATAACAATGCGCTTTGCGAGCACTTCGAGCATCGGCAGGGGCGTCACTTCGTCGGAAAGCGCACCGTAGACCAAAATGGTTCCGCCCTCTGCCATCGCCGCCACAAGCTTCGGAAAGGTCGACCCACCAACAGGATCAAACGCAATCTGCGCCCCTTTGCCGCCAGTGATATGCAGGACTTCCTCTACGAGGTCCTGCTCGTCCGTTACGACGACATGTGCAGCCCCCTCCTCCAGTAGCCGCTCGCGTTTGGCGCTCGTTCTCGTTAGCGCAATTGGTACCGCGCCGACCATCTTTGCAACCTGGATTGCACCGATGCCAACCGAACTGGACCCGGCCGGAATCAGAACGGCATCGCCAGGCCGTAGCGCACCCGACTCGACGAACGCGCCATACGGCGTAATGAGTGGATTCCAGATCGCAGTCGCATCTTCGAACGACATGAACGACTCATGCTTGACGACGGCATGCGCCGGCGCCAGCACGAGTTCGCCGTACATACCGTAGTCGTTCAGCGAAAACGACGGAATCGTACTCACGGCGTCCCCGACCCTCACGTGCCGCACCTCTGAACCCACTGCATCGACTTCCCCGGCCGATTCATAGCCAAGTCGGGCCGGCAGCTTGACCGGCTCGACGTATTTGCCCGATCGCCACATCGACTCCGCGCGGTTGAGGCCAATTGCTTTCACGCGGATTCTTACCTCAGACGGCCCCGGCGCAGCGATATCGACATCTTTGATGTCCAGCACCTCTGGACCACCGTATTCACTAAACGTTACTACGCGTGCCATGTCTAGCACCTCCTGCACACATGACTGTAGCGGTCTAGAGTTCACCGGTCAGGAACTGAGCACGTCCTTCCCCGAAACTCCAGTCGGCGTCGCTATTGATGATGAACGACACCACGACGTCGTCCGGGCTAATCTGGCACGCCTCCATGAGTTCGCTGCACACGGCTTCATAGAACAATCGTTTGGCGTCTTCGGACCGAGGACGGCTGACGACCGTGATCACAACCACGTTCGAAGAGCGCACGATGCCAAGCCCAGTGTCCTGGACAACCATCCGGCCGTTCTCGTGCTCGTGGACTATCTGATACCTGTCTCTTTCGGGAACGGAAAAGGCGCGCAGCACAGCGCGATGAGCACCGTCGAGCATGTTCTGGATATACGAATCAGCGTGCCCTTTGGATATATCGAAACGAAGCAGCGGCATAAGGCTCTCCCGGTTGACGGCGCACTCGCGCCCTCGCCAAAAAAAAGCCAGCGCGCGGCCTCACTCTACAGCCCACAGGAAGAGCGCGGCATGTGCCTCTGATAAACAGAGATTTCAAGGACGTTGAACAATGCACTCACTGCTAGCCTCTACCCTCGTCCCATGCGGTTCAGCCACTCCTGCCCTATTGAATTCGTCCAGTTCGCACCCAGTTTCACCGGCAGAAGAACATACCCGGTAGTATGTTTGTTGAGATAGAATCTATTGCACGCCGGGATGCGACGGCACCATGCCGACGTCATTTCGCTGTAGCGACCGCTTTTGGAGTTTCAACATGAGCAACGCCGAATCGAGGATTCTGGTCACGGGAGCAACGGGAAAAGTGGGTTCCGCGCTCGTTTCTCTTCTTCGCGACAACCCCTCTATCGATGTCGTCGCAGGCGCGCGTTCGCCCGAAAAGGCCGCCGCGCTGGGTGTATCGACTGTAAATCTCGACTTCGACAACGTTGAGACCCTGCTGCCGGCGATGCGTGACATCGACACCGTCTTCATGATGACGGGCTACACCGTCGATATGTTTCGTCAGAGCAAAGCGTTCCTGAACGCAGCAAAAAGCGCAGGCGTCAGGCATATCGTGCATCTCGGCGCTTGCGGAACGGACGACACGCAGGTTGCGCACTGGGGCTGGCAGCAGTTCGTCGAGCGCTACATTGAATGGGCAGGCTTTTCGTTCACCCACCTCCGCCCGGACATCTATATGCAGAACCTCCTGGGCTACGGCGGCTCGCGTGCAGTCGACAATGGTGTCGTTCGACACTACGTTGGCGGCGCACGCATTAGTTGGGTCGACACGGACGACGTGGCGGCCGTAGCCGCTGCCTGCGTGCTCGACACCGAAAAGCATACTGGCAATGTGTACCGGCTCGCTTCAGACGTGAAGACCTATTACGAGGTTGCGCATGAGATCTCTTGCGCGATAGGAAAGCCATTCATCTACGAACCGCGTCCGGCCCGGGAATTCCTCGACAAAGCATTGGCTGCCGGCGCGGACAGCGCCTACATGTACTCCGCCTACGAGAACTATGCCCGCTATTCGGAAGGCAAGGAACCGGAGGAAGGCGCGCCGTTCTCCGTCATGGAAACCATTCTTGGCCGTCGTGGCGCGACGTGGTCTACGTTTGCTGACAAGCACCGGGCCGAGTTCGTCTACTGAAACCAGCCGTGCTTCTCCGCACAGTGAGCGTCTTCACCGCGCGGCGGTCGCAGCGAATTGATGGGCTCTCCCAATACTTTTCAATGAGGTAAAAGATGGAATTTGATTTTGATAAACTCGACGCCAAACAGCGCTATAAGCTGCTGGGATCGACCGTGACTCCACGTCCCATAGCCTGGGTTTCGACAGTCGGCGCGAACGGTAAGCTGAATGCCGCACCTTTTTCGTTCTTCAATGTGTTCGGCGAAGACCCTCCTGTTGTCGGCTTTTCGATTCAGCACCGGTCGGAAATCGACATGAAAGACACGGGAACGAACATCCGGCTGCACAATGAATTCGTGGTCAATCTTGTCAGCGAAGATAACCTCGACAAGATGAATATTTCGGCAATCGAGTTTCCGCCACACTTCAGCGAGTTTTCTGAAGCGGGACTTACGCCTGCCGGGTCCGTCAAGATCTCCACGCCGCGAATCGCCGAGAGCCACGTCGCTTTCGAGTGCCGTCTGACGCAGATTGTTCCTCTCGGACCGCTGCGGTCTCTCGTGCTAGGCCGCGTTGTCCATATGCACATCAACGATGACGCTGTCATCGACGCCGAAAAGTGCTACATCGACACCCGCAAACTTCAGCTCGTCGGCCGTATGGAGGCGAACTCATATGTGCGCACTTCCGACATTCTGCAGCTGCCGCGGATCTCTTTTGATGCGTGGACTCCCGTTGAGCCTTGAACACAGTGTATTTCCAGCGCATGCAACGGGTGGCCGTCCCCTCTGTTTTCTTATTGTTAGCCAAACCTGATATGAGTTTTTAAAGGTGCGGGCTATGTCGGTCACATCTGCATTCTTAAACTACCGGCGTAGAGCAGTCCTTTCCGCCCATTGGATAGCACGGAGGCCGACGCGGCATGCAAACGCTGAAAATCAACGGAGTATCGAAGTCAGTTGATGTTCCCCCTGAGATGCCCCTTCTCTGGGTGCTCCGAGATGTGCTCTCGATGACGGGAACGAAGTTTGGTTGTGGGATCGCGCAATGCGGCGCCTGCACGGTACATGTCGACGGAACGCCAATACGTTCATGCCAGCTGCCGGTCGGTTCCGCGATCGGCCATGCCATTACTACGATTGAAGGCATTGGCGATACGCCGTCGGGGAAAAAAGTCCAGGAGGCGTGGCTCGAGAAGGAAGTAGTGCAATGCGGCTACTGCCAGTCGGGACAAATCATGTCGGCGAGCGCACTGCTTGCAGGCAATCCCTCGCCTACCGATGATGACATTCGCGCTGCAATGTCGGGGAATATCTGCCGCTGCGGAACCTACGTTCGCATCGAAGCTGCGATCAAGCACGCGGCAACCAAGGCATAAGGGGCGGCGAGATGGGAGATACCGAAAAGATCGCGTCGCTGTCGTCGCGTGGAGTTTCGCGCCGGCGTTTTATTCAGCATGCCAGTGCAATCGCCGGAGGCGGATTGCTGCTGGGCTTCCACATCATGACGCGCGCAGCCGAAATCAGCGCTCCCTCGGCGGCGCGCACGGATTTCGTGGCCAACGCGTTCATCCGTATCGCAGCGGACGACACCGTGACGCTCATCATGCCCTCCGTGGAAATGGGACAAGGCGTTTATACGTCAATGTCGATGTTGCTGGCAGAAGAACTCGACGTCGACCTTGGCCGCGTCAAGACGGAACATGCGCCTGCCGACCGGCAGCACTATGGCAATCCCATCTATATCGAGCAACTCACCGGTGGCTCCACGACGACGATGGGCTGGTTCATGCCGTTACGCAAAGCAGGAGCAAGCGCGCGTTACATGCTCGTTTCCGCAGCGGCTGGCCAGTGGAACGTCGACCCTGCCGCGCTTCGAACGCACGATGGCATGGTGATCCATGACGCGAGCGGTCGTTCTGCCAGGTACGGCTCGCTTGTGGATCGAGCCGCGACTGTCAAGCCGCCGGCTGCGCCCGCGCTGAAAGACGCATCCCGCTTCCGGTATATCGGCAAGCCGGTGCGGCGTATCGATACACCCGATAAGGTGAACGGCAAGACGGAATACGGCATCGATGTCGTTCTGCCCGGAATGAAGTTTGCCACCTTGCAGTCCAGCCCGGTCTTCGGCGGCAAGGTGGCCCACGTTGACGATAGCAAAACGCTCGAGGTTCCCGGGGTGCGGCAGGTGGTCGTGCTGGATGACCTGGTCGCTGTCGTGGGCGACCACATGTGGGCCGCGAAGCAGGGACTGGCGGCGCTCACCGTCACCTGGAACGACGGCCCGAATGCAAACCTCTCGCAAGACGAACTTTGGGCTGCGCTCGAGAAAGGTGCGCAAAGCCCAGGCGTTCCGGCCAAAAAGGCGGGTGACGCCCCCGGACATCTGAGCGGTGACGGCATCTATGAGGCGACCTACGAACTGCCATTTCTCGCGCATGCGGCAATGGAGCCGATGAACTGTACTGTCGACGTCCGAGCCGACGCCTGCGAGGTATGGGTCGGTACGCAGGCAATGGGCAAAGCTCGCGATGCGGCCGCGGCGGCTTCAGGGCTAAAGACTGAACAAGTGACCATTCACAACCATATTATCGGCGGAGGATTCGGGCGGCGGCTGGAGATGGACGGTATTAGCAAGGCCGTCCGCATTGGCAAGCACGTTAGCGGGCCCATGAAAGTGGTCTACACGCGCGAGGAAGACGTACAGCAGGAGAACTATCGTCCGATGTATCACATGCACGTGCGTGCGAAGATTCAGGACGGAAAGATTCTCGCGTTGCATCACAGGATCACCGGTCCGGCGCTGCTCGCTCGATGGTTGCCCGAGTTTTTTATCAAGAACGTCGACCTCGATGCCGTGGAAGGCGCGGTCGACATGCCATACGCGGTCCCCAACGTCCTGATCGAGTATGTTCGCCAGGAAACGCCGATTCCGACAAGCTTTTGGCGCGGGGTGGGTCCCAACGCGAACGTGTTCGCGATTGAAAGTCTCGTCGACAAAATTGCGCACGTTACGAACACGGATCCGCTGGCGTTCCGCCGCCGCATGCTGCAAGGCAATCCGCGCGCACTCGGCGTGCTCGACCTCGCGGCCGAAAAGGCGGGATGGTTACATCCGCTCACGCCCGGCCCAGTCGGCACTCGCGTGGGTCGAGGCATTGCCGTCTTGTCGGCCTTTGGCAGCTATCTCGCCTGTGTCGCTGAGGTCTCGGTTTCCGACGACGGGAACGTAAGCGTCACCCGCACAGTCACGGCTACGGACGTGGGCTTCATCGTCAACCCCGACACGCTCGAAGCACAGGTTCAGGGCGGCACGATCTTTGGCATCACGGCGGTTCTTTATGGACAAGTCACCGTTGAACGTGGCCGGATACAGCAAAGCAATTTCCACGACTACCGCGTCCTCAGGTTCGACGAATTACCGCAAATAGAAACCTTCTTCGTCCCCAGCAACGAAAAACCGGGCGGCATCGGCGAGCCGGGAACCGTGGTTGTGCAACCGGCAATCGTGAATGCCGTCTATGCGGCCACTGGCGTGCAGCTCACCCGCATGCCCATCAACCCGAAACTGCTGCAAAAGCAGGTGACGACATGAGCGCGAAAGCCGCCCTCATCACGCTCGCCGGGCTGGCGGCGATTGTCGTCGTGGTGGGTCTCGGCTTTCTGGGTTGGGTCCTGTTGCAGCCCGGACCGATGGCCTTCGCAAACGGCAAACCGGTGAGCCTCACTTCGTATCAAGGTCATTCACCCACCGGTGTACCCACAGAACTGGCGAACGCAGACCTCGTCGCTCGCGGCCGATACCTGACCCGAGCAGCGGATTGCGAAGCCTGCCATACCGCGAAGGGCGGGAAACCTTTCGCGGGCGGGCGCCCTTTTTCGCTGCCCTTCGGCACGCTGTACTCCCCCAATATCACGCCCGATAGGGAAACCGGCATTGGAGGATGGACTGACGCCGAGTTCCTTCGCGCGGTGCACCAGGGCGTCTCGCGCGACGGCACGAGACTGTATCCGGCGTTCCCATACGCCTCATATACGATGCTGACCGACGACGACGTGCTGGCTATCAAGGCGTATCTGCTTTCGTTGCCTGCCGTTCGGCGGGAAAACCCGCCGAATACGTTCAGGTTCCCGTATAACCAGCGATGGCTGATGGTCTTCTGGGCATTGCTATTCAACAGCAACGACCGGTTCAAGCCAATCGATGGGCAGTCATCGGAATGGAATCGAGGTGCTTACCTCGTGGAGGCGGTCGCGCATTGCGGCGAATGTCATACGCCGCGGACGCTGTTACAGTCGCTCGACAACCGCCTGAAATTCTCCGGCGGCGTAGCGGAAGGCTGGAACGCATACAACATCTCCTCCGACAAAGGCACGGGCATCGGCAACTGGACGCCGGAAGAGCTTGCGAGCTACCTGTCCTCGGGACACGCAAACGGACGAGGCACGGCAGGCGGCCCGATGGCCGAGGCGGTTGATCTGAGCTTCCGGTATCTCACGGCGCCGGACATAGCAGCGATGGTCACCTACCTGAAGTCCGTTCCCGCCATAAAGAGCGAAAACATTCCCGACCGGTTGGCTGAGGCCGCCTCACCCTCGCATTCGATCGGTCCGCCCGGCTATCCGGTTGGCAAGCGCATTTTCGAAGGCGTCTGTGCAAGCTGCCATTCATGGACCGGCAAAGGTGCGATTCGAGCGGAAGCTCAATTGACGGGTTCACGCGCTGTCAACGACCCGAGCGCGATGAACGTGGCGCAGATGGTGCTCTCGGGCATCAATCATGGCTCCGAGGACAAGGCCGGCATGCCTGCCTTCGGCGCTATTTTCACCGATGCGGAAGTGGCGGCTGTATCGAACTACGTGACGGGACGATTCGGGTCGGAGCCGTCGCACATCGATGCAGCAGATGTTGCGCGACTGCGGCAGCAAAGCGGCGCGACGCTCACCGCACGCGACCACTAAACTACGGAATCGAGGTAAAGCTATGGCATCTCAACCAGTAACGACCTTGGACGCCCCGATCAGGGTGGGCCTCATTGGCGCAGGCAATTGGGCCAAACATGGTCATCTCCGCGTGCTCAAGCTGCTGCCGCAGTACGAAGTCACTGCGGTATTCAGCCAACGCCAAGGAGCATCAGAAGATATCGCCCGTGAATATGGCGTCAAACATGTCATGCAAAGCGTGGACGATCTCGTGAATCACCCCGAAGTCGACCTGGTCGTGGTCCTCACCACCGCTCCGCAGCACGCTGACGGTGTGCGTGCCGCCATCGCGCCAGGTAAGGACGTGTATTGCGAATGGCCGCTGACACCCGATATCGACGTCTCGAAGGAACTGGTCGAACACGCGCGTTCGGCAAACGTAAGGCATATCGTCGGGCTGCAACGCCGGCTCGCTCCGCATAACCGGTATGTTCGCGATCTTATCCGGGAAGGCTTTGTCGGGAAGCTCCGCTCGGTGCGGATGCACGTCAGCATGAACTACTTCCAGGCTCAAAGGGGGAAAGGACTGCGCTGGACCGTACCGCCCGAGAACTTCTCCAGCGTCATTGCCATCTATGCAGGCCACTTTCTCGACATGCTCTTCGCCAGCACGGGCTGGCCCGACGAAGTTTCTGCACTCGTCGTCAATCAGTTCAGGGAAGTCACCATCGCAGAAACCGGCGAAATCATCCCGACCACCACGCCCGACCAGATGATCCTGAGCGGGAAGCTCGCGGACGACGCCGTGCTGACCGTCCACATCGAAGGTGGAAAGCGCAACGGTTCCGGCGTGCAGCTCGATATCACCGGCACGGAAGGAGATTTGCGCATCACCAATCGCGCCGCTTTCGGCGACGTTGGCGACGACTACATAGTGGAAGGGGCTCACGGTGACAACGTGCCCTTGCAGGCTCTGCCGGTTCCCACCACATACGATCAGCTTCCACCCTCCGAGCTACCGTCGGCCGTTCTCGAACTTGCGGGGCTCTACGCAGCGTACGCGAACGATGTTCGCGATGGAACGAAAACGGCGCCCGACTTTTCGGACGCGGTGCGGATACACGAGTTGATTAACGCTGCGGTGAAGTCATCCGAAACCGGAACACACGTTGCGTTTGGTGCTTCATGAGCTTGACCGGCTCCGGAAGCAACGACTTGCCGGAGCCGTTGGCAAAGCGATCAGACCGCCTCCAACGCACGTATTGGCTTCGCCCCCTCGATCGTCGACGACTTCGGAACGACGACGCCGTTCTTTGCTGCCGTCACTTCGGCGAGAATGGAAATAGCGATCTCGGGCGGCGTCCGACTTCCAATATAGAGTCCCACGGGCCCGTGCAAGCGAGCAATGTCGTTAGACGTCAAATCAAATTCCAGAAGTCGCTCGCGACGCGCGGCATTGTTGCTTCGCGAACCCAATGCCCCGACGTAGAACGCTTCCGTTCGTAAGGCTTCCATAAGAGCAAGGTCGTCGAGCTTTGGGTCATGCGTCAACGCGATCACCGCACACCGCCGGTCGAGTCGCATTTCGAGTACCGCGTCGTCGGGCATTGTACGGACAATGCGGATCTCGGGAATATCCCACTCATCGGCATATTCGGTTCGAGGGTCGCAAACAGTCACCTGATAGTCCAGACCCACCGCCATCGAACACAGGTATCGGGAGAGTTGACCGCCGCCAATCACGAGCATCCGGTAGCGCGGACCATGGATGGTGACTAGTCTTTGCCCATCGAAGTGCAATCCATCCGTTTGCGCTGCGTCGGCAAGCAGCACGGCTCCGGTCTCCATATCGAGCGTGCGCGAGACCAGCTTTCCGCTGCTCACCGCTTCGTAGAGAGTGCCGATAACGCTTGCGTCAACAAGCGGCTCCACAACGAGTTGAATCGTGCCACCGCAGGGCAGGCCGAATCGCCATGCTTCTTCCGCCGTCACGCCATATTTGAGTGTGCTGGGATGCTTGTCGACAATTCGGCTTGCACGGACGGCAGCGATGAGATCGTCCTCGATGCAGCCACCCGAAACCGAGCCCACCACCGCGCCGTCCTCGCGGATCGCAAGCATTGCGCCTTCGGGGCGCGGCGACGATCCCCACGTTTTCACCACGGTCACGAGAAACACACGATGGCCCGCTTTCAACCATCGTGTACCGGTACGCAGTACTTCCTGATCCATGCTGTCCATCACGTCCTTCCTGTACCCGAAGCAGACGGCTCATTCAAGCGAGCCGGATCCTATGTTTTCCGGGAGGTCAAACCCGGCTCCCGACCGGGAACCATTCCGTAAGCGCCGCGCGCCACCCAGCCGTTTGCGGAAAAACGACACCAGGTCCAACAGAGTCGCTTCATGACTGACGATCTCCCGCCGTGAGGTCTCGCCGTATCGCGTGACTTCCGTATGAACCCCGGCTGAAATCAACGCGCTGGCATACCGCTCCGCCTCGACACGCAGTCGGTCCGACCGCACACTGCATATCAGCGCCGGAGAGAGACCCCAAAGGCGACGGGATTCGATAGGAGCAGCATAGGGATGCAGGCGATGCAGCGGACCCGGAAGATAGTCAGCGTAGCCTCGAGCACATGCCGCCAAATCAAACGATTCGTCCATGTCGCTTTCACGAGCGAGTCGCGTCATGCTGGGGTCCAGAAGCGGCGCAATCAGCGCCTGTGCCCCGATCTTCACGTCGGACCGATCGCGCGCGATGGCGGCCACGCATGTGGCAAGGTTACCGCCTGCGTCATGACCCGCGAGACCCACGCGTCGAGGGTCGGCGCGCTGCGCGCGGGCCTGTGCTGCCGCCCAAAGCAGAGCCCGATACCCGTCCTCGGTTGCGTGAGGGAAGGGAAAACGCGGCGCGAGTGAGTAGCCCACGGAGAGAACCCACGCGGGCGTCGACCTCGCAATCCGTGAAGCGGTAACGTCGCCATCTTCTAGCGTACCCGACGTAAACGACCCGCCGTGAAAATACAGGATCATCGGAACCGTCGAGCCCTTGACCGCCGGTCGATAACTTCGGAGCGTGATAGGTTGAGCATGTCCGCCTATCTGGACGTCCTCGATACAGAGTCCCAACTCGGTCTGAATGAACATCGTCGATTGACGCTATGAACGTCTTCCCGGCATTTGCAATGCTTCAATTCTGTTCCGATACCTGCGCTCGATAAATCTGCAACGCCGCTAAACAGAATTCAGCGTCAATCGACAATGGTCGAGATGTGAAGCAACCGTGCCGCTCAAGCGATTGGCTGCCCAGTAGCGTCGCCGAAAGTCTCGGCGTTCTCAGCAGACTGATGCTTCGCCTGATGCCGCAGAAAACGTTCCCTGACGTCGACGTCCTTGAAGAGGTCACTCGCGCCGAACAGTTCCGCCACCCAATCCGCAAAAACACGTACCGTTGGCGACAGGTGCCGGTTGTGGGGATAAACCACGGAGATCGGCATAGGCATGGGCTTCCACTGCTCCAGCACTTCGACGAGGGCACCCGACTGAAGATGAGGGAGTGCCATGAATCGCGCCGCCTGTACGATTCCGAGACCTTCCAAGGCAGCCGCGACGTACGCTTCCGCGTCGTTGACCGATATCCGGCCCTTCACTGGAATCGAAACGGCATTCCCATCCACATCGAAAGTAAATTCCATGAACCGCCCTGTCCTGGCCCAGAAGTAGTTCACCGACGTATGCGTTTGCAGTTCCTCTATTGAATTGGGCGTTCCGAACTGTTCGAGATATTGCGGACTGGCAACCGTGACACCCTGATACAAACCAATCCGTCTCGCTACGAGCGAAGAGTCCTGCAATGCGCCGATGCGAATCACGCAATCAAGGCCCTCTTGTATAAGGTCAACGGGTTTATCGGAAAAGCCCAGCATCAGATCGACATCGGGATACTTCGTGTGAAACTCGTGAACCCGCGGCATCAAGACTGTACGTCCCAGCGCGCTCGGCAGGTCGACCCGGATCTTGCCTCGTGGAGACATGCCGCGGTTCTCAAGGGAACTCTCGATGTCGTCAATGTCTGCCAGGACCCTTACGCACCTCTCATAGTAGATTGCACCGTCGGGGGTGACGTTCAGTCTTCGCGTAGTACGCTGCAACAAGCGCACCTTCAGATACGTTTCCAGTTGCTGGATGATGACGCTGACGTTCGCTCGCGGCAGGCCAAGCGAGTCTGCCGCACGAGTGAAGCTGTTCGTCTCCACCACGCGCGTGAAGATTTTCATTGCTTGCAGACGGTCCATCTTCAACCTTTCCAGGAGACCCGGCGAATGCGCTTACGCCGGGTCAACGTGATTCATCGCTTTCTGTTTGCGCCTGAAGCAGGCGACAAAGCTTCGCGCCTTACCGCGCGCCGTGGACAATGTCACCGAACAGATGCGCGTAGCCGTGAGGGGGCGCCCGCCAGTACTGCGGGGCTGCGCTGACGACACCGCCTAGTTCAGCCGCTGCGTGCCATGCCCACCGGGGGTCATACAGCATGCCCCGGGCTATCGCGACGAAGTCCGCCTTGCCACTGGCGACAATTTCTTCGGCCTGCGCCGGTTCGGTTATCAACCCCACGGCCATGGTCGTCGCGCCTGTCTCCGCTTTGATGCGTTCGGCAAACGGCACCTGGTAGCCCGGACCCACGGTAATCTTCTGCGCTGGCGAGATGCCGCCGGACGATGCAGTGATCCACGCAACGCCTCTAGACTGGAGCGCACGGGCAAGCGCGACAGACTGGTCGATGTCCCATCCACCGTCTACCCAGTCCGTCGCCGATATTTTTACGCCGACCGGTTTGTGTGCAGGAAACATTTCCCGCACCGCGTCATACACTTCGAGCACATAACGCATGCGATTTTGCAGCGAGCCGCCGTAATCGTCGGTGCGCTGATTCGAAATGGGCGAAAGAAACTGGTGAAGCAAATAGCCGTGGGCCGCGTGCAATTCCAGTGCGTCGAAGCCGAGACGGTCGGCCCGCCTGGCCGTCTCGACGAACTGTCGCTTGATGCGGGAAAGTCCGTCGACGTCCAACGCGACGGGCGCAGTCTCGCCAGGCTTTTGCGGTATCGCGGACGGGCCATAGGTCGTCCATCCTCCCTCCCCGCTCGGCAAAAAAGCGCCGCCCTTCCATGGCACTGCGCTAGATGCCTTTCGACCCGCGTGGGCGATCTGCATGGCGAGGACCATGTTCGAGTTCTCTCGCACGAGAGACACAACTGGCCGGAGTGCTGCTTCCGTCTCGTCATCCCAAAGGCCCAGACAGCCAGGCGTTATCCGTCCTGCGGGTTCAACGGCGGTCGCTTCGACGACGAGCATGCCCGCGCCGGATTGTGCGAGTCCGCCCAGGTGAGCGAGATGCCATGAGTTTGCGCGACCGTCGTCCGCGCAGTACTGGCACATGGGGGAAACAACGATGCGGTTCGGTAATTCGAGCGAACCCAGACGTGAAGGAGTGAAAAGAGCGCTCATTGCAGCCTCACTTATATTCGAAACGAAGTTGATTTTCTGAAAATTCTCTTCCGGGACGATGAACCCCGCAGCATGGGGAGTAGACGCGCCAGACCTCCCTATTCTGCGAACTAGCGCGTACGGCATGCCTCTCCCATGCAAGCAGGCGTTATCCACCGTCTGCCATCTGGTTGCCGGTTAGTCTACGGGAGCCGGAAAATGCCTTTGTGCGAGGAGCGCTGAATTGTATTGTTAAGTCTTCTCAACAATCGACAAGACTCGCTGGCACAAGGACGGCCGAGCTTTTCAGATACCGGCCACGCCACGGCTTATGTCGCCGAACAACTGCTTTCGATATCGCCGGCCATCGACCTCAAGCGTGTAGCGCGCCGAGCCGAGGTATCGCCGCGCAATCTCTTCGCCGTGAGCACGCACTTCCGCCTCCATGCGCTCCCGGGCGGGGAGCGCCGTATCGTCAGCCAGGACCGAGGCAAGCCACTTCGCCTGAACTTCGACCAAAGGAATAGTCGGACCGACCGGCTGGATCAGTCCCAGCACATAGAGGCCGGGCCGCTCCAGGGCAAGCATGCGACGATATAGGGCGGCCTCTCCGTCCCGAACGGAGAACACTTCCGGCCTCAGGAATGGAAACGTCGTCTTGTAGCCTGTGGCGTAGATGATGGCGTCGATCGCTTCGCGGCTACCATCTTCAAACGAGACGTCCATACCCTCGAGTTGCTTGACGTTCGGTTTGATGTTGATCCAGCCATGACCGCAATAGGGAATGAGTTCCTGGCTCAGCGTCGTATGTTCGCGCCAGATGGCGTGCTCCGGGCGTGGAATGCCGAACCGCTGTTGGTCGCCTGTCACCATGTACGCGATGCGTTTGACGATAGTACGGCTCCATGTGGTGGGTAGCTTGAGGCGCCGTGAGAAGAAGGCCAGCCAGCGGTCGATCGGCAACCCCATGATGTACTTTGGCATCACCCACGCACTGCGACGCGTCGACAGGAACGTCTTGTTCGCCCCTTTGCAAACGTCCACCGCGATGTCGACCGCAGAGTTGCCAATCCCGACGATCAGCACGTTCTTTCCCTTGTATGGGTCTGCGGTGCGATAGTGATGCGAGTGGACGGAGTCGCCATCAAATGTGCCGGGAAACTCCGCTGTACGCGGGTCCCAGAGATGCCCATTGGCGACAATGACAGCCCGGTAACGCCGGATTTCACCCGTGCTCAGGCGAACTGACCAACTCCTGTCGTGGTTGGGCTTAACATCCTCGACTTTCGTGTTGAATGTAATGTGTGGACGAACGCCAAACCGGTCAGCGTACGCCTCGAGGTAATCGATGACTTCAAAATGAGAAAGGAAGTCCGGGTAGTGGTCGGGAATCGGAAAGTCGGAGTAACCCAGGTTGACACGGCTGGTGTCGATATGGAGGCTTCGGTACGCGGAAGACATCCCATTGTCGTTCTCGTAACGCCACATACCTCCGATATTCGAGCCGATCTCGAAGCAATCGAATTCGACGCGCTTTTCCTTGAGTGCTTTCGCGGCTGCTACGCCTGACGAACCCGCTCCAATTATGCATACGGGAAGATCGACAATATTATCTTGTCGCTTCGATTTGCCAGACGTTTTCATTCGGTGTCCTAAATTAATTTCCCATGCTTTCACCTTCCTGGCGAACGAAGCACGAGTCCTGAAATATGCTTTGCTTCTTGTGATGTAGCTGTCTAGCTGCTTCGATTGCCGGCGAGATATTCAACGATGATATCGTCGATCGAATGGTCTCCAACGATGCCAAGACGCGTAGCGACATCCGAAACGAATGCTCGTGGCCATCCGTCTACGATTGCCTGCAATCGAGCGTCGGGAGCGCAATGGACCTTCCCCAGTTCTCGATTGCCGGCTTGCCTGCGCGTCGAGGCAATCATCTGCTCAATGCTTACAGTGAGTGACGGTAGATTCATTGCTCGCGATGGCGGAAGCATTTCTTTCGGCACATCATGTAGCCGGATGAACGCCGCGGCAACTGCCCCCGCCGACGCAACCGGTATATGCGTTTCGGCCGCAAGCGGAGAGACCGTGTCTCGTCCGGCGAGCGGTTCGCGCACGATCGCGGCAATCCTGTCCGATACTGCGGGAACATTCGCGCCGGGGCGGACGAGCACAATAGGCAATCGAAGGACGCGGGCGTCGATGCGGTTCTTCCTTGAAGCATCTGAGAGCAACAGTTCGGCAACGGCCTTATGCGTTCCGTAGGTCGTTTCAGGGGAGAAGCGCTCAAGATCCGTCACTGCCGGCGGCAGCTCCCCGCCAAATACTGCAATCGAACTTGCAAATACGAATCGAGTGAACGGCGACGACTTGCTGATAAAGCGCCGGATTGCCTCCACATTGACAAGATACGCAACGTCGTCTCGCACTTCCGAATCCAGCGTCAGCGCCGCGGCCAAATGGAAGATGGCATCGACGCCAATCGACGCGACCTCGGCGGCAAAGCTGGCGTCAGAGAGGTCTCCCATCATCCGAACAACCCTAACCCCACGAGGCGCACCGAATTGCTCCTTTTCCGGGAAATCGCGATCGACGAGCACGACTTCTTCGATGGATCGATAGCCTCCAAACCCGTCCGCAAGAGTGGCGCCGCCCAACAGCTTTGCGGTGAGTGCGCGTCCAATAAATCCTGCCGCGCCTGTGACCATTACACGCATCGATCGCCTCCTTTCGGATGTCTCGTGACCCCTACTTCTCAGCCACCCGAATCGAGACGCGACGGACGGCCCCCAAGGAAGACCATGTCGCAGCTTCTCCCTCGCATGAGAAACATACTACTCAGTAGGTTTTTTTCGCGCAAGCATTTCCCCTACTCCAAGAAGGGATTGCGCATCCGCAGCCGCGCCGGAAGACTGGGCCTGTAAGTCAGGAGGAAAGGCAGGGGACAAATGAACAAATTCTGGCGACAAAGCATGTCGCTGGACTACTTATGGGGACAGTAGCTGTATTTCGATTGAGCGAAGAAGCGGTGATGTGCGATTGAGATCCCGAAGGATGCGCCCTGCCCCTCTACTAACCTCGTTTCCGTGTGCTGCGAGCAGGCGCCGGCGCGGACGCGGCCTGTGTGTTGCCGCGCGCCCGAACCCCATCCACGAGCGTCTTGACCATCTGCTCAGCAAGATGACGCCGCGACTTAGGCCCCGTGTCGCTTTGTGGCCGGTACCAGATGAGCGACCATTGAATGCCGCCAAGCAGTGTCTTGACTGCAATCGATATGTCCACGTTGGCCAGGGTACCGTCCTTGCGAGCTGTCGTTGCCGCTTTCTTGAACATCGCTTCGAATCGGTCGCGACTGCCTATCAGCTCATTCAGTATTTCCCGTTGTGCCGGCGTTGTCGCACCGAAACGATGCATCTGGACCCCCTGCGCAACAACACTCTCAAAGGTGTGATGCTCAAGGATCGCCATCGCATGGGCTTCCAGCATCGCTGCAAGGACAGTGATGCCGTCGCCATCGACTTGACTGGCAGGTTCGACGGCAGAAAAGAGCAGTTCCATCCCCGCACGGTGGACATCGAAGAAAAGCTCGATCTTCGAAGGATAGTGATGGTATATCCGGCCCTTCGTCGCGCCAAGGCGGCGGGCCACGTCGTCAATGCTGGTGGCATGGAAGCCCTGTTCCATGAAGCATTCCGCTGCCATACGCAAAATTTCCTGCTTGCTCGGAGTCATATCGTCCCGGTTCGGTGCGCGCATCTGGAGGGAAACCCTCCGGCGCCAAAGGCCCGGCGGGGCCCACTGTTCAGCATTATTGAATTATAGCGACCTCGACAAAGTCGCCCAACATACCCGGTAGTAGCCCTCGGGCAATGTCGACATCGTACCTTTCCAAGCTCAGAGAAGGTCGCGAGAGATCCACTGTTTGAGAACGTCAAATTGTGAATTCGGATACAGCCAATTTATCTCGTCCTATCGCGCGGTATAGCATCACTGCCATTGAAAGTTGCGAGTTATTTCGGCAACGCTGCGATGCCTATGTCCTGCTGCCCGGCCTAACGACGGAGGGAAAAAGTGAGCGTCATCGCCTCGGGATTTAAGCAAACTGAGCCGACTGCCACCCGAGATGCCTGGATGGTCACGATCACCGTGCTCGAAGCGCTGACTGATTGCAACGGCAATCCGTACATCGAACGGGTTCGAAGGAGCGCTGCCCAACGCCCTCAAAAGCCTCGTCGTAAGGCATCCGGCGACGACGGGCCTATGCGTCACTTGTCGCACGCAGTAGTCACGTTTGTCGAACGTGTCACCGACCGGTCTATCCTCATAAGCTGGCGCGACGCCACGTTATGCCACTACTGTGACCAGCTTTGGACCAAACGGTCGGCACGCCGCTCTGGCCGGTGTGCTCTGACGGGCGACTTGATTGCGCGTGGGGATGTCGTGTACGCGCCATATACCCGTGTTTCTAATCCTCCAGCCAACGAGCGAGCAATGATTCTCGCCTCGTCGGTTAGAGACTGATAGTCATCGTCCAAAGCGGCGAGACACCCAAGCGTTCGACCTTTACCTGAAGGACCTTCCGTTCATGAGCGATCCGCTAATTTCCGCATCTGCGGCCGGCAAATTCAAGCTTGCCGGCGAAGTAGACATTACCCGACTGGGCTACGGCGCGATGAGAATCACCGGACCCGGGATATGGGGGCCGCAGGACAATCCAGCAGAAGCGCTTCGTGTCTTGCAGTCGCTGCCGGAATTCGGAATCGATTTCGTCGATACGGCCGATTCGTACGGGCCAGAAGTGTCTGAACAGCTTATCCGCGAGGCCCTGCATCCATACAAGAATGTCATCGTTGCGACCAAAGCTGGGCTACGCCGCCCCGGCCCTGATCAGTGGCAACCAGACGGGCGACCCGAATACCTTCGTGAACGCGCGCAACGAAGCTTGAAGAATCTCGGTGTTGAACAGATTTCTCTTTGGCAGTTGCATCGAGTCGACCCGGCTGTCCCCGCCGACGAGCAATTTGACGCAGTCAATGCCTTGCAGAAAGAGGGCCTCGTCCGCTTCGTCGGCCTGAGTGAAGTATCCGTCGAGCAGATTAAAGCCGCGTCGAAGCACTTCAAGGTTGCGACGGTTCAAAATCGCTATAATCTATTTGATCGTCAGAGCGAATCGGTACTCGAATACTGCGAAGCGAACGATATCGGTTTCATACCTTGGTACCCGTTGGCCGCGGGCAGTATCGGCGAGTCGTCTACCACGCTGGGCGAAGTCGCTCGCAACCACGGTGCTTCACCGATGCAAATCGCTATCGCATGGCTGCTCCGCAAGAGCCACGTGATGCTCCCAATTCCAGGGACGTCTAATCGGGCTCATCTGCGGGCGAATGTATCAGCCGCGAATATCAAACTGTCGAACGACGAGATGAACCGTTTGAATGCTTTCGCGAGTTGACCTCCCTGTTGCCAATTCGCCTGTGGCACCGTCCGGTCGGTTGGCAAGTCCTTCATTTCTCCGCGTTGCTCTGCTCGCATTGCGTTTTCTTGCTGCGAACGAAGCATTTGGACGCGCGGGTGCGAAACACGCAGTCGAGCAAATCCTCACCCAATGTCCGGTATGTTGCGAAGGATTGAAAAATAGCAACCGGACACCTGCACTGGAGCGCAAGGTGCCCTGTATATCATGCAGCGGCCGCACGGCTCCCGATCACCGACCGTCCGCAATGGCCGACGACGTGATGTACTTCATCGGTGGTCGATGGGCCGTTGACGGAGAAGAAGTCGCACGAATGTCCAAGCAGTGGTCGCGCGGAGGGTCTCTGCCTGGCCGAACTGCGCCTGCCGGGACGGGCGCACTGCATTCGGCTTCGCGTTTCATTCGAAAATGGTGTGCTCTGTTGTGAAGAAGTACTCGCATTTCGTGGGATCGGTGAATCGCTCTTCGTCGGGCTGGATGACGTTTCTGTACGAAGGCGAATTTGCGAAGGCATGAAAGCCGTCTATGTCATCGAACCAAAGCTGTACGATGCCATCCACTTCGCCCAGCACGGCCCCTTCTGGACGATCCCCAGTGAGTCGTGACTGAATGTACCGTCTAACGTAGCGCTTCGTATCCGGCTGGTTTGAAAAAAGCGGCGCGTGAACATCCCGCCAATGTGTCATGTACTGCTCGTGCGTCATATCAGAACGGCGACGGCTCAATATATAGACTTTAAGCATATGATGCTCCGTTTCGCAGGGCTTGTAAGAGAAGGATTGTCTGACCGGATAGCGAAATTTGCAGACTCCCGTGACCGGGAGCGCGTGTCATGACCATGCGGGTGATTGCATACCTGCTTGAAAGTGGGACGCGAATGTGCCGTCTCACACAAAGAGCAGAGCTATCGTATCGCAATGCAATGACGCCAATTTCGCTTTCCTTATGGATCCCGTAAGAAATGCGATCGGACAGCGATAATCTCGGTCCCTTGCGGCGGCGTTTCGGGGGCGTTGGAAAGGTCCAAAACTTCGCTGGCGAGGAGACTCAACACCAAGCGCCGCTTCGCCGCGTTATCGCCCATCCCGGAGTCGCCGCGATTCTGGGCGCGTTGCTCGTCTTCGTGCGAGAACAGATCGCCGCACACCGGAATTTGGCGGTAGCAATACGAGTCTCGTCATCTCACTAGGAGAGCTCAGAGCAAATCCTGTGCATGTGCGAGCGATGTCTACGGAGCCTTCAGTTACGCTGAGTCGACATGTCTATTGTAGTTGCGCGCATAGGTGCATTTATTCGTTTGCGTCCAAATCTGTTTTAGAAAAAACTGAACAATCGATCTTTGATCGCGTCGACGAGAACGGCAGTTCAAATCGGCGCGACGCCGCATAGTCCCCACGTATTACTAGCTGGCATGGGCGGATGACCGATTCGCTTTCGAGAGCGGCCGTGACATTGGCCCAAGTTCGAACCGCCTCTTCGGGGCGGAAGTAAGCATTCGCTAGATACTTTAGCGCCCGCTCCAGATGGCTATCCAACAAACGGCTGTTCAGCGGCCTATTGCTGCCAGTGCAGGTCCGGTGAGTGAACGACTGCTATGGCCGAAATTTACCTGTAGGTCGTTGGGCAGCATTCTGTTGCGGAGCAGCCGCCCGGGTGAAAGGGCTGCTGGATGCCGGTAAGGCAATATCTGGCGGGCCGGTGCGAACTTCGGTCAAACCACTCCACGCTGGCGTCGAGGGCGTGTACCACAATCGAACTCCCATCATCCCTGTGGGAGACTGCGATGAAATCCGAACAATCCCGTGAGGCATGGAACAAGGGCAAGCTGGTCGGCCAGACGCCGCCGCTGAGGCCGAAGGACGTCTGGGCGATCCGGATCTACCTTCAGAACGCTCATGCTGTCCGCGATCTCGCCCTGTTCAACCTCGCAATCGATAGCAAACTACGTGGTTGTGATCTTGTCAGCCTGCGAGTCCGCGATGTCACGCACGGCAATCAGATCCTGCCGCGGGCGCAAGTCATCCAGCGAAAGACCCAGCGCCCTGTCCAGTTTGAACTGACCGAGTCGACCCGGAACGCGGTCGGCGCGTGGCTTGAGAAGGCTGCCCTCAGATCCGAACAGTACCTCTTCCCAAGTCGGCTATCGGCGTCCCCGCATCTTTCAACCCGGCAATACGCACGGATGATACGTCGGTGGGCGGGTGCAGCAGGGCTTGATCCGACAGCGTACGGCACGCATTCGATGCGCCGCACCAAGGCAACCCTGATTTACAAACGCACGGAGAACCTCCGGGCAGTGCAGCTGCTGCTCGGCCATAGCAAGATTGAAAGCACAATCCGCTACCTTGGCATCGAAGTCGACGACGCGCTCGAGATTTCGGAGCAGACTGAAATCTAGCACAGCAGTTTCCGGCCGCGCGAGAAGACGCTACATCGGGATTCGCGTGGCCGCTCTCCCTTTCTGAGACAAGACCGGCGGACTTGTGCCGGCGCCGCTGCCGCAGGACAGCCATCTTCGACGCCGCTTCGATCCGGAAAGCTGCCGGACGGCCTACGCATTCAATTCGGCCATAGCAAACGTTGGAGTGTCGGCCACTGTAAGGCAGCTGATAGGCGCTTTGCCGCCGCTCGAGCCGTCGTAGCCTCGATTGTCGGGTGCCAACGGGAGCGAATGAGTACTCGCGACCCACGGCGGTCCCTCGGTGCTACACGTAGGCAATTGGAATGATAAACGGGCGTTGCGAATACTGCGCAGTTACAGCAGAAAGTGGCGACGGCCGAGACCCGCAATTAGCGCTCTAGCCAAGCCTTCCGGGGTTGCTGCATTGAATCGGCGCAAGCCGGGCACGGGCGGTCTGGAGAGCTCGCGGCCTTGTCTAATTCTTGCCGGGTAAAAGTAGCGCTACGTGGTCGAATCGAAATCTCATTGCACGCCGCAATGCCGCGAACAGTTGGCTTGGGCCATTTTCTCAACTCTTCTCCCATGAATATATTTCCCTTGATACCGAGAATAGGCCCAACCACAAGAGCCCTGGAATTATCCGTGCCCAAAAATAATACGCTATCCCCTTCGGACAGACCAACACATCTGGAGAAAGAATTTAAATCATATTTAAGTGCAACGCGCGATAATATATAATAATCTAAATTCATCGAATTCAAAAACGAAAACGCCAGTGCACCAAACACCAACACACCCAATGTACAACCTAAGACGGCCTCGATGCGATGCCGAGTTTCTTTGGTGCCAAGGAGTTTGTCAGCGCTTGGAATATTGGCATCTGACAAAAACATCCAGAATACATTAATCAAAGACATCGCAGCGCCTAGAAAAAGCATGCAACTGTATATAGCCTTCAACGACCAAAGAACTGTGCCGACGGCTAGCGCCATCGGAAATTGACTTCCATCAATCGTAAAAATTGAATTAAGCCGGATTTCCGTCTCGCCACGGCCTACCCAAAGGGTTGCCGATGCAATCATTGCCAAGCCAATCTTCGTTAGCGGGAACTCCAGAAGGTACGTCATTCCGGGCGACAAGTAGATCAACCCACCAATTACAACGAGGAGCGGCAATATCGACGATATCATAGCAACCACGGCTAGCGTCTCGTTACTTGATAAAGAGACAATCAAGAAAAGTAGCGAGTTTGCAATGCTAGCGAAAATAAATATGAGGAATAACTGATATGTCAGTCTCACCTCTATGACGGGCACCCATTTCTTGCTGACTTGCTCCAGACGGCGAAGAATCCATTTACTCTGATTAATTTCAAGGTCAAGCCGATCCAGTAGTCTTATCGGACGCAGGATCACGACGGCGAAAGTATTCAGTAGCTTTTTGCAACACAACTTTAATTTACGAAAAATTGAAGAAAAAGGAGTCATGGACAGCCCCTCGTGTAAATAAAAGCCTTGCGCGGCGCGCAGTCTTCAAAACCTAGGGCAAGACTGAGTCGACGGCAAATCCGGCACACCCGAGCTGAAATTTACTTGCGCAGCGTGTGGTCTTCGCTGTCCGTGTTGCAGTCAGCGACGGTCACGTTGGTGCCGCGGCGCATTCTCCCAATTCCTCCGTTCGTTCTGCGGAAGACAGCGCACAGTGAGTGATAACAAGTGGCGCGGACACCCTTACGGATAGGCGCGAGCTCCGCCGCTCGAACAGTCGGGGTCTATTTCCACGCGGCGCCACCGGGACCGAGCACCGTTTATTTTATACACATTCTCTATCTGCAAATCGAAGCCAAATCGTTCATTGCCCTAACGGCTCTTTGCTGGGCGATGCGGACGCAAGAATGACCAAATGCGCGCACGGATGAACGTCTCCTCCTGGTCGACTACGGAAATTCGATATCGGCCGGGGTTCGGCCAAGCAACCACTTGAAACTATACTGGGGCACTTGGAGGATTCAATGGCTAATCACGACAGGCTGCATCCACTACGTCCGCTCCTGAAGAATTGGGTTTGGGAGCATGGCCGAATCGGTACTCGCTATTTGGACTGCGTCGATGGCGAGATCAAGTTTGACGAAGGCAAGAAGTCGCACTTCGCAAACGAAGAATACATTTACGTGCCGCTCGACAAGGATGGTGAGGAAGATGCGTCTGTGGATGGTCCTGCGATCCAGGAGGCGGGACTTGGCCGGTTTTTGAGGGCCGCGCAGCTGGGCAAGCCGGAAGAAGCAGGCTCTGTGGCGGAGGTCCAGCGCGCAGTGGCGGACTGCGTGGAGCTCGGTCTGTTCAGCGCATATCAGATGGACGCCCAGGAGGCCTTCA
>NZ_CAJHCQ010000005.1 GCF_904848665.1 Paraburkholderia hiiakae | reverse complement strand
GATCCTGCGGTGGCTCCAATACGCCGATCATCGAGTGGCCCGATTGCGCCGATCATCCGGTGGCTCGATTACGCCGATCCCGGAATGGCTCGAATATGCCGGTCAGTGACAGATGGCGCGCGCGATCTCGTTTGCCCCCGCTGCGTGGGAGCAGTACCTCGGCTGGTACGGGACGGACCGTGTGCACTTCGGGAAGATCAACGCGCTGCTCAGTGCGTGCGCGCGCGATCCGTTTGACGGCGTGGGCAAGCCCGAGCGCCTGAAGGGCGATCTCGCGGGCTACTGGTCAAGGCGCATCGACCAGGAGTACCGGCTCGTGTATGGCGTGTTCGGCGAGTCGATCGCGGTGCTGCAGTGCCGGTATCACTACACGAAGAAGTGAGCGCGCGCGGGCGGGTTTCGGCTCGCCGCGCCGTGTCCTGACGCGCGAACCCGGAAAATCTCCTCCTTCCGTTGCATCTCGTCCCGTGTGTGCGCAACGATCGCAAACGGGTGACACCGCTTCGTCGACTGGCTTACGGCTGCCTGTCACGTCTGTGCGCTGACCAACACTTCACGGCATCCTGCCCCACACCGCGCCCCACCCGAACCTATGCTCTGTAGAAACCGCCCATGTATGGCGGCCTCGCGGCACAGAACAAATAATTACATAGGACTACTATTTATTTGCATACGTTCGGGTTCCCAGCGGAGACAATCATGAAAAAGATCACGCACCTCGCCCTGCCTGCCATCGTGCTGGCCTTCCTCCTCGATCCTGCACTGGCGCAGAAAGTCGTCCACCCTTCCGCGTTCCTCGGCACCACTTCCGATCTGACCGCCAATCCCAACGACTGTAACCAGTTGCTCAAGGATGGCGTGTTCGACCAGCATGACGTGCTGGGCACGAACTTCCAGCAGCGCGTGTTCCTCAACCGCTTCTGCTCAGCGCACTACAAGACGGTCCAGGACGCACAGTCGGATTCGCTCAACGCCGACATTCCGATCGAGGAGGTCATGGTCGGCTTCGGATTCTCCGGGCAGGATTCGCACTTCAGCCAGGACTACCAGACGCTGTGCAGCCAGCAGGACTCCTTCAGCACGGTGAACCAGTCGACCACGAGCAAGATCCGCATCGCTGACGCCAACCTCGCGCAGGCGTTCGTGCAGTGCGTGTCGGGCAACCCGTTCTCCGCATACCTCACGCCAACCGACTCGCGCCAGTTCCAGATCTACGCGAAGTACAACCCGATCGGCGGCTCATCGCCGACCTCGCAGGTCAAGTCCTTTGACTACGATCCGAAGCAGATCTCCTGCCGCAACGTACCGAAAGAAATCGGCCCTGAGGGATGGCATATTGACTGCTCGCGCAACGATGCGAAGCTCGCCGCCCAGTTGTCGCTGAACACGGCCTACGGCTCAGCGAGCTTCACGTTCCCCGCCATTTCCGACAAGCCGGCACCCGCGCCGAGCACCTATGCGGTCGGCGATATCGTGATGTCGTTCTTCGATGAAACGACCTTCAATGCCCAGCATCCCGGGCAGACATGGCGACTCTGCTCGGGCGGCACCGCGCCCGGTACGACGTGGGCGAGCCTCACGAATGGCGCGCCGCTACCGGACTGTCAGGGGCGCTATCCCCGCGAATACAAGAGCGGCTTGACGCCGCCGCTGGGGCAGACCCAGGAAGACGCGCTGCAGCGCCATACCCATGCCCTGCCAGGGCCGTGGCAAATCATGGGCGACGGGCAGGGGGGAGGCGACAACCCCGTGGCGCGCCATGCTTACGGGAATACGCCCTCGATCTACACCGACTCGGGTGAACAGGCGAACTTCGACTCCGAGACGCGTCCGAAGACGATCGTCGTGAACTTCTTTGTGCGGGTGAACTAGGCGTGGGCCACGCGCCCCGGGAGAACCTATGGGTTTCAGGCAGGCAGCATGCCATGTATGGGCAATCGACGGCTACGAGGATGACGACCGGATGGCGCGTGTGAATACGGCCTATACCGAAGCCTCTCCGGAGAGTGTGGAAAACAACAAGGGTTGGCGATCGGCGACGGTGGAACGTGCTGTCGTCACGGTTCGCGCCCGGTTGAGGCCTGCACTGACCGACAGGCCGTGCACCATCTACGGAGGATTCCGGCGCGGGCAGAAACTGCCGGAGCACATGTGGCTGGAGTACAACGGCTACATCTTTGAAACGATGCCCGGCCACGACCTCGTGTTCGAGCAGGCCAACAACCGGAACCGGGACACACCGCGCCTGGAAGGCGATCCCTTCGCCAACGCGAACGTCGGATTTTGCATCAGTGTGCTGACCGAGAGCCAGCTTGCGATGATCAACGCTGCAACGTGATAGTAGTGCGTGCACCCTCCTGTGAGAGGGGCGTATCGGGAAACGCGACGCCCACTAAGTGGCATCACACAGGCAACAGTATCACGCCTCGTGTGCCACTGGCGCTTTCGAGCGAAGTGCACGGACACGCGGGAAGGGTAGTGTCCAAAAGGCGGCCCAGTGCGCCGCCGCTCCGCACACGCTTCTATTTCGAATGCCACTACTCGCCCCCCCCTCGACAGCGTTCGGCTTCACCTTAGATACGCGAGGAGGCGCCGGACACAGCTCGGCATGCATTGCGCTGTCCGGAATGAGATTGAGAAACGAACGAGCCTCATCGGTTGAGCGGGAAGAGAGCCAACTAGAATACTCGTCCGGCTGCACAAGCACGACCGAACGCTTCTCGTCGCCGGGTTTGTGGAAACGGCTCATGAGCGGGTGCTCGGCTGCGTTAACTGTCAGCATCGCGAACGACCACACCTTGCCCTCTGGCTCGTCCCATTCCCTCCAAAGTCCAGCAATTGCGAACGGTGACCCGTCTGCCATGCCTATCTTCCAGCGCTCCGCCTTGCCGCTCTCATAGTTCGGTTCGTAGAACGCCTCGCACGGAATCAACGCGAGTTGCTGCTTCCTCCATGCCCCGCTGAAGCTACGACGCTCTCCGACTGTCTCGCTTCGTGCGTTCATCGTATCGAAGACCCTTACGCCATTCGGGATGTGCTTGCGCGGGACGATCCCAAATGTAGCGAGGTCTGCACGCAACTGACCGTCGACTCGGCGAATGATCGGAGCCCGATAATCCTTGTACACATCTTCTCGCCAAGGACTATCCGGCGGTTCCACACCGAAGTGCCGAAAGAGATGATCACGCCGCGCTGCCGCATAATTCGTGCACATGCAGGATCTCCGACTGATTGGACCTGCGACATGATAGCCAAGCATCTAATCCCAAAATAACGCCTACTACAGCTCAGATCAATCCGATTTGATACCAACGATTCCACCAAAGCGGGATCAATTGGTCGTGCAACAGCGTTGTTCTAGGACACCTCACACCGCAACTTAGGCAGCAGACTTTCGTCTTCGCAGAGTGTTCACCGTCTTTGCGTTTGCTTCCCTCAGCTTTGCGGATCGATCTCGCAGTTTCTCTCTACGTGCACAGGTAGTCGTTCATTGCGGCGGAATCGGGCACCACGCCTTCTCCAGCCTCCAATGCCGTCAGGCTTCGTTCCTGGCCCCAATTGCGTAACTCGAATACGTGGAGCTAGAAGCTACTCTCAATCTCGCAAACACTTTCGATTGCGCGCGCCCAACCCGCGAACGCTGCGGCAACAGGACCGACAACTAGAACTCCAGCCTCAAATCCGTGGTCTAGACCAGATTTAGTAAAGTTTGCACTGCCCACATACGCTTTAACCCCGTCTGCGACAATCAATTTCGAGTGCAACATCGGGGTGAGGCCGTCAAAGGCTCGCGGAGTTGCTATGCGAACCGCCGCATTCATAGTCTTTAGCATACTGACGAAATAACTTAGCCCCTCGAAATCCTCATTTCTCATCCGACGCACCGGTTGAGTGAAAATATTTACAGCGACACCAGCGTAGCTCTCACGGCTCGCTGCAGCAAGCAGCGCCCTGCACCCTTCTTTTCTCCAATAGGGCGAGAATAGTTGAACCTCTCGGTCGACCTCGTGGAGCAATTTTCCGATCGCCACGAGCAGGCTGCCGCCCCAGAGTCCCGACGTCCTTGGATGTGACGCAGTAGCCGAATCCAGATAGTGAGGTCCGCTACAAACGGCTTCGACATGCTGGGAGTGTGTCCTCCCAGCGCATGCCCCATAGGCATGTGAAAAAGCCTCCCACGGGACACCAACAGACAATTCTGTCCAAACCTCTTTGGGAAAGATCGGAAGGCAATCCACTCTGTCTTTTGATGAGCCCGAGGAGATCTTTGCGGCGTACGCGCTAACCGAAACAGTCAAGCTATGAGCTAACGCTCTAGCCTCGTGGATCGACATTCCATTCATATATTCGGAAAGCTGTTTCACTAACGCGTCATGTGTTGCTGTACTCACGGTTGCCAAAATCCTTTGGAAATCCAGAGACCCTGAGACTTATCTGCGAATCCGCCGTGCAGATACGCGCGCGATACGCCAGAGTTAAACGTTTCGCATCCTCGCGACACCTGAATGCAACCTGGGCACGCCGAACCGACATCAGAGCAAATCGGATCGAAAGCGCAGTTATACGCGTGCAGCGATGCATCCTCAAACCACCGGCGCAGGTAATGCTGGAAAAGTGTCAATAGCCCACCGGCCGTGTAGTTCTGAACCGACGTCACATACACCAGGAAGCTCAGGTCCATCGGGAGGAGATATTCCGTGAGCGTTTGGCTGTCGTAGCCGCTGTGGCGCCGCGCCGTTAGCATCAGTGAATGGCTGATGGTATGCAGCAAATTGAACGGCGCAGCCTTTTGCGGGCCAAGCGTCTTTGTCAGCTCTGTAATTTGCCCAGGCGGGCGCGTCAGCATCGGGCTGTTTTCTAGAAGATACGCATGCGCCGACGCTTTGGATTGCAGTATCCCAGAACGTGGAGCTTCCCAGCCGGCGCTTTCGATACACCATTGAAGCACCTTGATAGGGTCGAGCTTTATCCATAGCGCCTCCGTTTGGGCACTAAACGCATACAAGACTGCTTTTCCCTTTGACGAAGTCCGCACTCTGTCTTCAAAAGGATTGAGCTTGACCGCGACTTCATCGGGATTGCGCTCTGGCTCCCGCTTTTCGCGCGTGAAACCAACCGCTGACAGTACTACCTTCAAATCCGGAATATGCGCCACATCTGAGATGCGATAAACTTCCTGCACATCCTTCCAGTCCTCAGCCCGACCGGCCTTCATAATCGGATCGATCGTAGATTCGATTGACGATTCGATGCCTTGGCGACCGACATCATGACGTAAAAGTACTGCCTCCATCGTTCTGCGTTGCTCGACTAGCTCTCGCAAAATTTGGCCGCCGCTGACGAATTGGCGCACGTCGGAGAAAGTGCCCTCCGAGGCGCCAGCTTTGCTTACCAGTTTAGACAGCTCCCTCCTTGCGGCTTCGTAAATCGACTGGAAGTCCGCTCCGTCCTTTATAAGGTCTTCGAGCTTCTTCAGGTCCTGTTCGAGCTTTTTACGCTTAGCTTGTACATCCGCCAGCTCTTCCTGAGACGCGGTTCCTCCCTCCAGAATCTGGAGAAGTTCGGATTGCAGCGTCAGGCTATCGACGCACCCCAGAAGCCCAAGCGTTACTCCTTCGCCTAGATCCTTTGCCCGGCCCGCCAGTTCTGCCCCCTCCAGCTGTCGTGCAAGTTCGGCCTGAACGTTAGATACCAACTCACCAGGAATCTTAGTTAGCGCAACAAACTGAAGAATCTGCGGAAAGAAGGCATCACCTCCGCCGACAGGTGTCCCCTTCTGAAGAGGCGGCACCGTTGTTCCGGTGTTCGCGCTACTCACGGAGCAGGTAGGACATAGTTCAGTGGTCGCACTGGCAACATTTTCGTCTGTGAACATATCGAAGAACATGTTTTGACGGTACATGCCAGCGTTCGCACGCAACCCAAGAGAAGCCGTCCCACGCGCTGCAGGAGGCACAGTCATAGGCGTCATGTGCCCACACCGATGCACTACGACGTATGGTACCTGCTGCATCCGGCCGCTACAGCCATTCCTGTTACATCGAATATGCGCTTGGTTCGCTTTTGCACTTATGCGTGCGTGAGTCGAAGCGAGAATCAAATCTGCTGCTCGTCTTGGTTTATCGTGATTCTCTAGCGCTCCGCACTTGTTGCAACACAGAACCAGCGGGAATGGTGTAACGTAAATCTCGCTCGGCGCTTGAACACGGAAGTCATTGCGCTCGGCAGCCTCCTCAAAGAGCGCCTCGACGGCCCCCCCGTTACTCTTCCAGTCGGAAAGGAACTTGCGAACCGCATCAATCAGCTGATTTCGATCGAGTCCCTCCAGCGCGTCTTCACGATCGGAGACGCCGACGACCTGTGCAAGCGCCTGATTGCGTTGTCGAAGCACCGCGCCAGGCAGATAATTCTCGTAAAACACACGACTGTTTTGGATCAGCTCTTGTTCACTGTCGGCCATCGCTTTTATCTCCCTAGGGCGCTGAGCACGTTCGCGGATTTTGTATCCAAAGGCGTTAGCCCGACTTGATTTTCGATGTCTCGAAACGACCGCATGGGCCCAAATTGGTAGATCGATTCGAGCGCCGTACCGAGATCTTTGTCAACATTGGCGGCGGCAAGGTTCTGAAGGCGATGCAAACCGCGGTCGACCTCGTCACTCAATTGCTTTCGGAAAACGCCGAGAACACGTATATCAAAGCGGGTCTGGACGTTTGGAGGGACATCGAGAGCGCCAATAAGCATCTCACGAAGCTTTTGCCGCGCAATGCCAGCAGGATCATTGAGTGCTTTGTGGAGCTGGCTCGCGCTTCGATTGAGTTCTCTTCCCCAGCCTGGCTGAAACTTAGCCCAGTTATAGACCACCGCAGTAAACACCCCGGGGAGTGTTCGATTCAATACATTGGGTGCGAATCGATTGATTGGGACAGAGTCTACAAGCTTCTCCAGGAAGAAGTGGTAGTCTCCAAAGTTGAGGAATACGCCTGATTCAAAGAGCTTTCCAGGACTCAACACGGACATGACAATGCCGGGCTGCGTTCGCCCGCTCCGGGCGGACGATTGTATGTACTCGGCGGTCGATGACGGCCATCCATCCAGCACCATAAAATTGAGCTCTGAGATGTCGACGCCGTGAGACACCACGCTTGTCGCAACAATGTGTCGCATCGGATCAGAAGGCACCTTCGATTCGACTTTGTGAATCGCGCTCAGGATGTCGTCCAACGGCGTTTGCCCGTCAAGCAGCACGTGAGTACGAGGCTGTACACGCCGTGAGTTCAGGTTCTCGAGATGTTCCCGAATAAACGTTGTCTGCCGCTTACGAATCGCATAGATAAGGTCGGTATTCAGGTATTTGCCAATGTACTCAAGCAGTTCAGGCGCGCGCGACGTCGAGAAGCCCAACTGTTCAATCACGCTCGCCACTCCGGACGAGAGCCCTTCGCGCCAATGGTCGATTTGGTCGAGAAAGCGCGAAGCGATTTCTGCCGCAGCCCTCTCCGTCCCGCCCCGAGTAAAGCTGAGAGGCAAAATCCCAGCGAACCAACGTCTGGTAAGAGGACCGTCGCTGTCATAACTCACGCGAGCGTAGAACGATTCTCCGCGCTTGGCCCCTGGTGCCGGAAACCGCCTGCCAGGACGCATATACAGATGAAGAATATGATTCTCGAAGTCCTTGATTGTCGCGGTCGCAGCGAGAACCTTCGATGCTTGTCCGCCGTGGCCAATCTGCAACGATTGCATGAGCGTTTCATAGTGGGCGTCGAAGTTTCCAAGTGACTCACGCAACAGATGCAATTCATCTTGAATCAGAAGTGGAAATCCAGGATCCAGCATTGGCGCAAGCTGGACCGTCCGGACCCTGCTCGTCCGAGAATTGTTCCCGCATTCCCTTGCTTCATATTCTCCATGCACAGTAAGAACGATTCGTTGATGCTTACACTTTGCATCAGCAGTAAAGCCGTGCTCCGGGCAAAAGTGCCGGAAGGCGCCAAAGTAACCCGCGAATCGTTCGTTGTGTGCAATTACGGCCAATTTGTCGACCGTACCGACCAAGACTGTAGGCAAATAGCGGTAACATTCCTCGTCACTAACATAGATTCCTATTTCTCGCGGAATACCTTCGCCGTGGTCACCATGACCAGACTTCTCATTGCTCCAGCATTCTGTGTTCGCGCACCGATGTAGCAGGCGTGACCGCTCCACATCCTTGACCATGGCCAGCGATCTTCTCGTCCCACAATACGGACAATCGGTGATAAATTGAAACCGCTGCAGTTGATCCGGAGCCAGATCCGGTAACCAAACAGCAGAGCCCTTTGCCTCTGAGCGACTAATGCTTCCAGGCGTGCCACTTCCGGTGTAGTAGCCGACCGTAAAGGGGTGTCCCTTGATCCCTTCTCGGCAACGAAGCATCTCTGCTTGGGCGACTACATACGATAGGCGCTGAAACTGCTGAGCGGAAAGCATACGCAATGGGAATCGCATCCACGCAGTCGTACCGTAGTGGCGCCCTCTCTTGCGCCCATATAGCATTGCGAAGACAATTATCCCCAGGTATGCTTCCGTCTTTCCCCCGCCTGTTGCGAACCAGAGCACGTCCGCAGTGTCGGCAACGTTATGCCGTTCGTGGACCATGCAGTGCCGCTCGAATACCGCCCGCACTTGGGAAAGGATGAACCCAAGTTGGAACAAATGCCATCCGTCGAATGACTTCCCTTGCAAAGCGATCGCCTTGCCCATCGCCTCGTTCATCCACGCGAAGCATTGGAGCAAATCGTCGTGTTCACGGAGAAGCTCTACACCTTCTGTTATGAGGTCCACCTCTTGACGATAGGCGGCGCGGTCGGTCTGCACCTCTTTCAATTCAGCCAGCTTCCCCGCTCCAGCAAGGTCTGCTTCGACGGCGTCCCATGTCGCGTTATAGCCGCAAAGTGCGGCGAGGAAACCATCCAGCACCGCGAGTGGCTGTTCGGCCAGCAAAGAAAAGCTCGGCGACAACGCCATGCCCACTTCCTGAGGAGTTGGAGCGTCAACTCGCGGTTGGGCGAACACCGGCATTGAATCGGTACGAAAGCAGTCATCTCGCAACTTCCGCACTGAACAAGTGACGCCATATCCAGCGATTCCGTCTTCAGCTTGGTATCGGTAGTCCTCCGGTAGCAATCGATGGGGAACATCAAACTGAGAGCCAGCCTTTAGCACAGCCTCGAAAACGACGTCCAGCAGGCAAGGCTTCAAAAGACCATACTGCCGCGCTACGGCGGAGTCAGTATTGTTCTGCAGGTAGACTTCCAGTAGGTAGCGTTGGTTACCGCTGACAAAATTAGGCGGTGGCGGACGCAAGCGTACGCGCAATACGATTTGATGCTCGAGAATATCTTGACTGACGAAGAGACTTCTTCGAACCAAGTCCGCCAATTCCTCGTCCGTCTCGCAATGCGCTCCTGTCCAGGGAATGATTTGATTTGCCCAGCCCCTATCATTGAGCTGGCAAGCACGGAAAACCCTCGGATCCGTTTTCCAGGCATCTTGTACCGGCCGCAACACCGAATCAAGGGACATCTCCTTCCAGGCGTTGACTTCTTGCGACGTGACGGTTAGCTCTATGTCGTTGAAGACAACAGAAAAGCGCTTATAGCATTCGGGCAAACGCTGACGACTCTTGTCACCATCAGGGCCTACCTGAATGCTTGCGCGCATCGTTTGGATGCTTGGGATGTACCGGTGGGTTAAATCAAAGCGGCCGCTTAGGTCGAGAGTAATCTTGCCTTCTTGGTCTGGCTCTACCATGAGTACCATACCCATGGCACTCGGCGCCTGTTCACGGTGGTAGTCGGGATCCGGTCGCGGTGCGAGCCCGCCAATCAGTGAGCAGTCGGAGGGATCTTCGTCCGAAACGATTCCCTCTGGTGGCAAAACCTCGCTAGCTTTGCTCGTAAGCCGCAGCCGTATAGCCTCAAGAAGCCGCTGCGAGACACCCATTTTTTCTTTGTAGCTCAACGCCATCTTTGTTCTTGCTCCGTAGTGCTCGTATCAGTTACTGAGCGTCGGTAGATGCTCGCCGGCGTGATGTACAACAATCTTCCCGCGCAAGGCGTCCCAGTGGAAGTGGACTCGCATGGTATACCTCGGATCAAACGCCCGCCCGAGTCTTATATGGCGCGAGATATCAATCTTCTCACCCTCGTAGAAACGAAAATAGTGCTGCTCGTGCTTGCCTTTGGTCACGTCGGACATGCCGCCCGCGTAGGACGCCGGTATGGTCGCAAGCATGTCCTCAACTTCCTGGAGTGATTTCGAATGGTCCGCGTACATGGGATAGAAACCTTCCACCAGGACCTTAAGGACCTCAGTGAACGCCTTAATGTTTGTAAATTCTGAGGTTCGCATTCCGCGATCACACCCTGTCGTAAAAATCACTTTTCGAGGATGCAGCATCGCGAATTCCATCGCCACGTCCTGAATTGTCTTCGAACTCGCCGTAACTTTCTCGTGTGGCGGTCGCTCGACACTTGTTACCTTCGCCACTTGTACGAGAGCGTCGAAGACATCCCGAGAAAAAGAACGGCTTCCGATTTGAACCGCTGATACGTCTCTCGCACGGGATACTGCGATTGCACGCCGCAAATCAGTTCCGATGCGCCGATGTTCCGCTCGAATGACAGCAATCGCATTTCCGACCATGTCCGCCATTTGTTTGGCATTTGCTGTCTTGGCGAGCTCAGCGAGTGCACGTATCGCCGACAAATCTTGAGGCCCAATTACGCCCCCGTGTGCCCAGTTCTGCACCGTGCTGTTGTGGACGTTGACCCGTTTCCCCTTGAGATACTTATTCAACTCGACAACGGAGCCTTCGAACGTCTGCAATCCCGCGTCGACGTA
Source organism: Paraburkholderia hiiakae (assembly GCF_904848665.1). Taxonomy (GTDB): domain Bacteria; phylum Pseudomonadota; class Gammaproteobacteria; order Burkholderiales; family Burkholderiaceae; genus Paraburkholderia; species Paraburkholderia hiiakae. The sequence goes on along the minus strand of NZ_CAJHCQ010000005.1, from coordinate 422,672 downwards.
GGTCTGCCACTTCTGCGCAATCCGCAACGTTTGCTGGAGCCCGTGACTGTTCTCCACGAACATATCGAACAGGTCGTGCTGCGTGGCAACTCGCTCCTTGCTCATCGCGAGGATGACGACCTCGTCCCCCACGTTAAGGTCTCGCGCTGTGCATAGTTCCAAATCGTCACCGCGCATTCGCATGATTTGCTGGTTCGCGCCACATCGAACCGAATCCGACTGCCCGTCGAATTGAACAACAACTATGCTGCGCGTTGGCTCGTGAGCAGGCTCATCGATTCTTTGTATGGGCGATGGCTCCTTCAATAGCGTGTCGAGCCAGTCGTCGTAGCCGCGAAACGCATCGAGTTGAGCCACCCGCGGCCTTACAGGGTAAATACCCTCAATATCTAGCTCGTTATAGCTCACGCTTTCGTTTGACTGCAACGCGCCATCCGTAAGTTCGTCCTGGAGAAAAGCGCCGGCCGGCCAACGCAAGCCCCAGAGACGGTATTTGTCCCCTTTGGGAGCGCTGGGCATCGCGTGTTGCTGCCACCACGTGGTTACGTGGGAGCGAATCCTCTCCTGCTCGAAAGGATGACAGAGAACGATCTTCTTCCTTGCATGCAGCCCCAGCCAATGTATCCGTGACGGATATAACACTCCTGCGTACACAACCAGTTCTTGACTGTCGGGAGCAACGGCGCCAGTCCCGTCCATTGGAGAAACGGTCAACCAATCGACGATGTCCAGCCCCAACCGACCTTCGAGGAAGTTCGTGAGAATTTCAGCGTCGCGTCGGTTGCCCACCATGACCGACACTTTTTCCCGCCGAGTAAGCGCTTCACCGCAAAGCTTAACGATGGCTTCGGCACGACCGGGAATTGCCTCTCTAAGATCGTCGATCATCCGACGCACTATCGCCATTATCTGCGCGTGAAGCTCCTGCACATCTCCCCGACGGCCTTTCAAACGCGCCGCAAGGTCAAGCCATGAGTCGATCGTACGAATCGGGAATCGACCGCCACGAGCGTGACGCAGCATGCCCGCTTCATGCGCAGAAAAAGGAACATTCAGGCAGCGCAGTGCACGTTCAGCGGCCAACAGCGCGTGGAATTCTTGAGAAACCCCTCCCGTCTCTTCGAGCTTGCGCTTTAAGTTCCAAACCATAAAACCAAGCTTCGCCACGAACGCGTCCATAGCCGGATCTCGAGCAGCTACGACTTCGATCGCTGAATACGATGCCGAAGCTTGGGTTTTACTGCCCCTCAGGGTCGCGACATCCGACAATCGAGTGTTCCAAGCATGCATGGGCGCTGCGTCCAGGACGACTTGACCCGTGCAAGTCAATACAACGACGGGAACGCTTTCGAAATACTCAGGGAGCACCTTAATGAGGCTAAGTGCGTTCTCGTGACAGCCGTGCGGGCTCGCGTCTACTACGATTGCAAAGGGCCTCGCGTTCCTGACGAGAAGCTCTAGCACCTCCAACAAATCGTCCTGCCCGCTCACCAATAACGTGCGTTGAAGGACGGAGGGCTCCACCGGAGCGTTGGCGCTGACGAACTGCGGCCGCATAACCGCAGACGTGCTGAACGCGCGCAGCATATTTCTTGAGCGACCGAAGACAACGAGATCGCCGCGATGTTCAATTGATACGGGGTTCAACCAGGTGGAGCGAAGTAGTCCTCCTGCGGCATCCAGGCGCAAACGATGGAGGTAAAAGGCGACCTGCGACAGAAGGGAACCTTGTCCTATTGGCAAGCTGATTCGGACTGACTGCCCAAATCGGACAAGGCGGCCCATCATGGCGAGCGCCACGGCTTCCTCATGCTTCGGCACATTTAAACCATCATGCTTCCAAATCTCAGCGTTTCCTCGCAGCAAGTCTGACGCCGTAACAGCAGGCCATGACTGCTCCACGAGATCAAGCCAAGACTCAGATGCACCTTGGACGAGAGCTCCCGGGAGGTTCACGCTTGTGCCTCTTTCGCTCCATCCGCCCTCACGCGGTACTCGGTGATTGCGCGTTGAACTGAGGGAACAAAAGCGTAAGTGACCGCTCCTTCTCGATCCGCATCTCTTGATTGCTGCAAGGTGTTTACTTCAACTACTCGCAGAGCAGTCCACCAGCGAATCACCGCCTCAGACTGATCTGGAGTCAACGCTAAATCCGGATCCTCGTCACCGAGCATTCCGATTGCGGTCTCAAGGTCGGCACGCGAGAAACTGGAGAGCAGATCGAATTCCTGAAGTTTCACACCGATGCGAAGCGACCACGGCTGGCAATTCATTCCGACCGATGACATAAACTTGTCGAAGTCCTTAGCCGCCAGATCACTTACTTTGACGAAGGTTTTTGACAGGTCTGAAAGGCTTGATGCCGATTCCTTCCGCTTGCGCAGGCCGATAAAGTTGATCATTTGTTCGTGCCAACCCTCTGTCGCCGCTCTGAGCGCTTCACCTTGTTCGGTAGTCGAAGACATCCCTTGCTGCTCAAGTAAGCTTTCGCAAGCTTGTGACGTCCAGCGACGCAGGTCGACTCTTCCGCCGATCTCATCGGGTCCCAACGTAAGCCAAGAATGCGAGTACCAATTCCACATTGCCTTCGGGCCCAGGAGGAACACGACCCGCAGCGGGTGCTTCAGACGAGTCGCTTTTGCGGCCTTCTCATTTGCGATGCTGATAAGGTCGACGATGCGGTCGATCGCGCACTCCTCAAGGGAAATGAGGACAACAGCTGGGGTAACCGACGCCCACGAATCGATTGCCGTATGAATGCGTTCTGCAAACTTCCGTAGGTCTACGGTAGCGGCGTCTTTTACGACTTGCGTTTCATATTTCGCCAGAGCCGCTCCGGACTGAAACTCGTTTATCGCATTGAACCCGTCTTGCATCGCCGGCACCGTTAGACCTAGCGCTGGGGAGCCCATCACAAGTGACACCGAATACATCGGCGCTCCTTCGGGCGGCTTCGCCGACAAGATCATTCGCTCGTCTAGCAAGGAAAGAGGCGAAGGAACCTTATCTGTTTGCGAGCCCGTAGCGTGGCACGTTAAAACGTCCTGTTCGTGGTTCTTAAGGCCCGTGATAGCCTGCTGCAGCTTGTGCTCTATGTCGTCCTTAGAACCAAGAAGTTGAAGGATTGACTGATTCCGCAACGCGTACAGTCGCTTGGCTTTGTCATCGACGCGCAGCACGCCAAGGCCGACGAGTTCCTGTAGGATGATCTCGAAACCCGACTCGCTCATCTGTTCGAACTCTTCGGGAACCCATGCACGAGCTATCTCGAGTGCCTTGCTTACAGTGAATTTTGCGAGGCTCTTATCGTAGTCGGCGATCAGTCCGTAAACTGCGACGGTGTAACGCTTATCAAGATTGAGAGTCATATCGAAGCGTTCGCCAGAAAGACGACGAACATCCGAATTGTTTTCGACATTCTCAATATCAGTCTGGAGGATTGGACGAACACCATCGGCCCGGCTTCTATCCCGACCGAGTTGTTCAACCAGTTCACTACAAAAAATGTGCAGCAGACTTGGATGGCAATTCGTGAACGCCATAATGCGATCGACCAGCTCAGGCTCCTGGAACCGGTAGCCGAGTGCGGTGAGGGGCTGCAAAATTAGGTTCCGAGCGTCCTGCGACGACAGTATTCCGACCTCAAGCGGGCTGCCGAGCTGTTCCAGAGGCACGTTGGGATATGTCCGGAATCGGTTCACGTTGTTCAGGCCAGCGAAAACAACCCGGAACCGATGATGCGGGTCGTTGACCAGAGCCTTCAATGAGCGAACCAGTTCGAAGTTTGTCGCAGCGTCCTTGTTCAAGACCGAGTCGATTTCGTCCAAGCAGAAGAGTACTTTCGTGTCTCCGGGTCGCAAGAACTCTTGTCGGAGGCGCTCTTCGGGATCGGACTGGGAGCTCCCAGGAATGTTCGCCAATACCTTGTCATCCACGAGCTTGAGTACTAACTGGTCGAATAGGCGCCGCTTAACGTTGATGCCTCGCTCCACCACATGCTGGAATACTCCGTCCATCGGCATGTAGTACGCGTGGTTGTGCTTAGGATCGCGCTTCTTGAACTCTTGCACCGCTGCGTTAAGCAACGTGGTCTTGCCTAACTGCCGTCCGCCATAAACCAATGCCGCACCACGAGGCTCAACAAGAGAGGCAATATTGCTTTCGCGACCAAAACGCATCTCCGGGGGAGCAGGAAGCCGGGCATCCCCTTTCGTGTAAGGGTTGTAGAACGTCCATGCAGCGCTGACCCGAAGGAATGTCTCCAAGGTAGACTGCTGGTGTCGGGAAGTCGCTACGTATGAGAGTACGACTGGATCGAGAAGGAAAATCGTACATTTCCGGTCTCGGCAGAAAGTCGCGAAGGCTTTGCGTTCATCCAGTGTCAACGGGTGCCCGACCATCAAGATCGAACGATCCGGTTGGCCGTGTCGCTCCACAAGATCCACAAGTCCCGCCTGGCTCCAGTCGCCCTGAACAAACACAATGTCCAGAGGCTGAGCAGAGCCGATATCACCACCAAATAGCGGGAATCCTTTTGGAAGCGTCGGACGTGAGACGCGCACTTTTAATCGGCGGAAATCACCAGTCGGCGTGTACTCGCAACTGTTCAAGGCGTCATCTTTTGCACTACCCGGCACGTCTAGGCCCAAGAAGCGCAAAAGGGTGACAATGCCATCGTATGTCTGCCGTTCAAGCTTACTTTTTCGATTTTTTCCTTTACTCCGCCACTCGAGCAATATCCCGATCGCATCCTTGAAGTTTGCTTTAAAAGCGGCATAGTCGAGACCGCCCGGAGCCTCTGAAATGACTCTTTCGCCTGCTTCTCGGGGATTTGGATGTTCGTGCAACAGATTCGCTAGCGCGCCTTCAACCTGCAGAAAAGCCGTCAATTGTGCGTTGTCAAACAAAAAGGTCTCAACCAGACGCGCGTTGCGCTCACTGTGCTCCTTCAACTGGTTGATCAGTTCGCGAACCAAGGAGAGACTGCGCTTCTCCAACGCTTGACGAGCCCTTTTTTCCCATCCATCCGGAACGGCGTCCTGTCCGAGTTTGACACGAATGCTCAACAGCTCACGGTTCAGTTCATCTTCGAGTCCCGCCGCGGTGCCATTCAGAAGTTTGTCAAGCGAACGTACTCGTTGCTGCACCTCCTGTTCAATGTCCGAGACATCGACATAAGGCCTACGATCAGACAAAGCCTCGAGCAACTCTGCCACCTGATCAACGTTTGCGAGATGCTCTCCCTCGCCTATGAGATCGACCGACGTTGCCTGCAACGACAGGTTACGGAATCTCTCAATGTCCTTTTTGATCGCCGCCCGAACACCGGCGATATCGTTACTTGCAGCGTCAATCTCTCCGGCATACGACTCACCCTCTGCGTCGAGTTGCCGTAGCACCAAAAGTCGGACCCAATGTGCGTTCTGGCGCTTGGAGAGCGAAAGCATATCGGCAAGCCAGCTCTGGGACGCGAGGCGCATTGCAAACCATTCGAGTCTCAGGTCTACCCCCGCGTTACCCATGTCCAAGCGCGCCAGCGTTTCGGGCAGACGGAACGCGGCGTCGGTTAAGTCGAAGCGCCAGGCATCGTGAGTTTCCGTTTTAATCCTGTTTTGTAGGCGCCGCAGGCACTTCAACAAGATGACGCTGCCTGCTCGATGCTCAAGGTCAGCGTAACCCGGATGATTTTCGAGCGCGTGGATTGAGCGCTCGAGCAATGTGCGGAACCTCTGAAGAAAATCTTCCACATCCTTCGGTCGTACGTCGACCGGCGCCACTTCTATCATCCACGCGTTTGCGATGGATACAAGACCGTCCATTTGATGGCAGAACGTAACATAGGCCGGACTGTCTATGCGATCGGTTACCGGTGCATCGGCGCGAAGCTCGACGACGAGTTCATCCAAAAGACGTCGAGACTCGGTGTGCGATGAGAAGGTCTGGACGAACAGCTGTACTGCAGCCGCATTGCCATTTTCTCCGTCCTTAATTGCATTAATTGCATCCGACAGTTCGGGCCGCTTGATACAGTTCCTCAACGCTTGCCGGAGGATATGCCACCGATTCGTACGCTGCTGATTGACGTCCACCCAGGCGTTCACTTGGTCAATCAGTCGGTCAGCCGCCAGCCTAGTGTCTTGCGCCTGCTCGTTCCGAAGCAAATCGAGGTCGACTCGACCACCGCGAAGGGAGAAGTCGGCTATGCCAGAAATCAACCGACTCAGATGACCATCGAAGTGGTCCGCCGCAAGGCGCAGGAAGGTCGCCGCCTGAGTCTGTCCACCCGCGAACAGCGCCGGCTGCAGAGTTGCGCAAACCAGAAGATAGGGCACAATCTTACCGGTGGGCTTGCGCTCGAGTTGATCTTCTAGATCTTTGTGGTTTAGCAAGTTGAGATCGCGCTGCGTGAAACTCAACGCTTCGCGGTCTTTCGGCCAAAGATTCATTCCGTAGAATGCGGAGCGCAAAAGTCCGGCGTCCAATACACGATCAGCTACCAAAGTCGAATCGCTCGCGTCGCGCAAAATCTGCGCGGCAACGTTTATGTGGCCCGCCGCAATCCAATGAAGGGCCACGGACTCGACCACGTAGCGAGGCACTTGAGAGTATTGGTCATAGGCGATGCGAAACGCCTGTTGCGCCTCTTCCGCGGACTCTGTCCAATGCAAATGCTTGAGCGCCTGATCAACATTCGAGCTCGCGACAACACCCTCCCGATCTTCTAGGGCATCAACAGGCTCCTCGACAGTCTCAGGAGCACCTATCGCTTCCGACGGCTCGGGCAGGCTAGTACTTTGCGGCGGTGATGCAAGCTCGTCCTCCGATGCAACCGAACTTTCCGCAGGCGAGTCAGAAAGGACGGCCTCTGCCGGATCCTCTTCAAGGTTCAGTTCGCTTTCAATGGGAAGATTCGAATCGGCAGCGTGGCCCTTCTGGGATATGGCGTCATCCGTAGCATTTGTATCAAACAGCTCAGCACGTTGATGAGCGGAAGTTGACTGCGCCGGGTTCCCCTCAGACGACGAGTACGCTGGACTCTGTTCGCCAGGACTCGGCTCAAACAAAACGGCCTGAAGATCAATGAGCGCTTGCGGCTGGAGTTCGGCGACATCAATCTCAATATCCCCAGAGAGTTGACCACCTTCCATTAGATCATCTAAGGAGCGCCCTTCGGGCACTAGATAGTGTGCAACTTCGACGCGAATTGTCTCTAGCTCCTGATTCGCGCTATTGATTTCGTTTGATTTTTGCGTCTCCTTTGCCTTTAATGCGGCACGCGCTGTAAATTTAGCGTCGACGAGCTGATTCCGAATCTCCTCGATCTCGCCTGTGGCGACGGCTATGCGTGTTCGCTCTGCATTGAAGCGATCGACAAGCTCCGGCATCTGCTGACGCTCGTTTAGATTCACCTCAAACCAGGCTTTGGGCCGGCCATCTTCCAAAGCGGAAATGACAGCTGCTTTCCACGCGGCCCGAAGCACTGGCACAAGGTCACGCTGCTCGCTCTCTTCGAACGCTAGGACCTCGACCAGTTGAAGGACTTGATTACAATAGCGATCAATCAACCGGAGGGCTTCCTCGTCTGTCATACGACTGCGTAGATCGATGAGGTGCTGTAGATGTCGGTCGAGCAGGCCTCGAATGCTTTGTCCGGCAGAAAATGCGGTATCAAGATCGGCTAAAGCATGCTGACCGATCTCGATAATCAACGAGTAGAGCTCGTCAAGTGAGGTAGGAAGAGGCAATGGATCAATGGATGTGCCATTTGAGGCAACGACAACCGGTTGAACCAGATTTTCGATTCGCGCGGAATCGTCGCGTGGCTCTGCGTTCAATGTCTCCGTCGTCGGAACACGGACTTGTTCATTGTATTGAGAACCGTTTAGTGCGGCGCCCCCCCCCGCATCAGAGTAGACGGAGCTCAGAGGCTCGGTCGGCACAGCATCCTGCGTCGGCACATCTATCAAAATTGACGAAGTATGCGCGGTAGATTTCAGACCATTACTCCCGTGACCGAGCCCACAAAAAGTACGGTAGTATTCGAATACGCCGGGCTCGATAGCGCCTATATCCTCGAGCGCCGGCTTGCCGAAGAACGTAAAGCCGGCAAAAGCGACCTCCGCGAGGCATTCCCTTCGTTCGTTGTCGATTTGGTCCCAACTAGCCAGGTCGTTGCGCGCTCGTAGCCAAGTCTCCATCGCGCACTTGCACATGACCTCGAATGCCCGATCCATTGACGAGTCCGTTCGATTAGCCAAGGCTTGGATCTTTACTTGATGCAGCCTAAATCGCTTATCACGTCGCACGGCCAGTAGCGCGCTGAGCTTCTGCTGCAAGTCGCCGTCTTCGAGCTTGACTACTTCGGTTAGATCCTGCTCGTTGCGCAAATGCCAGCCCTCGTCGTACCGTGCCATTGCATGCGCTTCAGGGCTCGTATGCCGATCCCCCACAAGCATGAATGGCAAACTCAAGTTCCGATAGTGCAGCAAACAGCCGACGAACTGAGTCAAACGCGTCTCGCGTGAATACGCAGCGGATAAGATTGACTTATCGTTGCGCATACTTCTGGGCAACCCAAAACGCTTTTGAAAGACTTCCGGACTTGATTTCCCAGCGGCGTCGATATGCCAGCTATCGGGCATGCCTTTGGTGTGGTTAGACAGACCTTCTAGATCGATTTTTTGCATTCGCACCGCTCCCGGAAACGGAGTCTTGTCGTTTGAGACTAGCAATTCAACAGATCGCCCAGCTAGGCACGCAGAAATGGACATTCTGCTTCGGGCAGGATGGCGTCCATGCGGATCCGCGTCACCCCCAACTTGACAACACTAGCTTGTTGTGAGTTCAAGCACCGACCCCTATGCTAGATATCGCGTCACGGTCGGTCTCGAAAAGGAAAAGAAAGCAACGCCGCTTTGATTCTACAACGGCTCAAAGCGACAATTCTTGAGTCATGGCTCAGTCTGCCGCAAATTTTCAGAAGCTGAGTTCCTACACTATTATTTCCCTTATAAACATAGCGTTACCATCATAGATCGGGGAATCGCCCCTGTTTTTTTGCATAAAAGCGCGAGGCAAGACCTCCCGCGCTCTCATTCGGGAGACACTCGATCAGTGGAAAAACTTGAAGGTCGTGCTGATTCCGCTCTTCGGGCTCGTCACTGGCACCACCACAGTAATCTGCACGGGCCAGGTCTACTCGTTCTTTTTTCTTTCTCACACGCCACGGGTGGGCGCCGGACTCGCGGGCATTTATGTGGCGATAGCGCCATCCCTGTCGATCCCGTTTTTCTGGTTGTTCGGGCGGCTTTCCGATCGCTTTGGCCGCCGTTCGGTGATGCTCTCTGGATACCTGCTTGGCGCACTCACCTATTTCGTGGTTTTTCACGGCCTGACTCATTGCGCGGGTCCCGCACTCGAAACGGCGATCGAACGCGCCCCGGTGACGGCGACACTAGCACCTGTTCGTTCTAGTTCGACGTCCTCGGGAGCCGACGACTTTCTAGCGATTGCGATGTCGCCAAGACTCTGCTCGTGCAGCGCGGCGTGCCCATTTGTTCGATAACCAGGCGGGTGCACCCGTGCGCGTCTCGATAGGCGAAGCGAAGTTCGCGGCACGTGGCACTGCCGGCATCGAACACGCGTTGGCCAACGCTGGCTATCCGGTGAGAGCCGATCCAGTACGCGCGAACGGCTTCATGGTGCGCAGCGTCGAACATTTCTCGACCGGTTACCGATGCGCTCCTCCTCCTCGCGCTCGCGAAGTCCGATTCCCATAGGCGCTCGAGATCCTGCCGGCGATCGAATTGAACGGCGCTTTTTTGTCAGAAGGAGCTGCGACTCCCATTTGGTGATGTCCCGCCCGCGGACTACCAGCGGACGCACATGGAAACATAGTGAAAGAGCATTCAGCGTCGCCTTATGCCCTGTATGACAGAACCGTGCCGCCCCCGGGCCCTCGGTCAATTACGCGCATGAGGCTGGAGACTGATTCCGGTGGTCGGGTGCGCTCGTGCGCGAAAAACGCACTTGCACCTTATAGCCCTGCTGCCTGTAGTAGCTCCGAAGGACGGCACGAGAGGGCGCGGGAAATCTTGAGCAAGTTCAAAAGCGTGACGTTGCGTTCGCCGCGCTCTATCCTTCCCATGTGACTTCTGTCGATGTTCGCAAGGTGCGCGAGCATCTCTTGAGAGATGTCAAGCTGAAGGCGACGGGCGCGGATAGACAACCCCACTTCCGCGAGACTGCCTTCCATGTCAGTTTGACCAGATACCCTTCCCATCGGGGTATGTTCGAGGTAACATCCAAGATTGACCACGGCATTTACGACCCATTTTGGACGCCGATGCCGTTATTGAGAAACGCCCTGGTTGCGATGGAACAGACTTCAGTAGATGAAATTCGCCTCGACGAGGTGTCTTCGCGAGCGCGATCAGCTATCGCCGACGTCCGCGCAGGACTTGCACATTTCGAGCGAGTTCTCGACTCTCTTGACAGAGGGGACCAACATGTTTCGCGGGGCTACATCGAGATGATCGATGCGCTCATGGAAGGAGGCTCAGTCGACATCTGGTATCGAGGCGAATACATCACTGTTCCGTTTCGCCATCTGTATGATTGGTTTGAAGATCCAATTCGAATCGGCGCTCAGCGCTATCAAATCGATGAAACGCCATTTCGTCGATGGGCCGACTGCGAGCTTGCAGACGGTGCAGGCATGACCTCCGTTCCGTGTAATCACACGGGGTGTCGACAAACGCATTTACTGACTTTTTATGACCCGCATGAAATGCAACGTGCCGACGCCAGGGCAGCTTCAGAGATTTGGTATTGCCATCACCATCGAGTGAACGCCTGGCAATCGGCGAACGCACTTGGTGATGAACATGTCGAACTTCTCAAACGAGTGCACGACATGCCCGGATGCAATCGGCAGCAACTTGCAGCCAAGAAATGCGATACCGACTTCCTTATCTCAGTTGGGCTACTACAATCGGCAACTCAGAGCAGTAGGGCGCTGTCATTCCACTTAACAGTCGCAGGCCACGAAATCGTTCATCAACGTTCTAGCCGACCTCGGATTGCTGGCGTTCGTCGCTAACGACCAAGGTCGGAGACGGCTGTCACTTTCGCATGTCAGCGCCGCGGACCGATCTCCGCCCAGTGATGCGCCTGGCTGGGGGCATATGTGCCGCGTTCGGTTCCAGCACATCGGCGCAGGTGAGCGAAATCAGAGAATCGGCGCCTGCCGTTTGTCCTAGGTGATTTCAGGCGGCCGTACCACCCAGACAATTCAATCGCAGGCCGCGACTCAAGTCCCGACAATCGCGTAACGTTTCGCGCGAGCATCAGCGATCGCATGATGCCGACCGCCGTTCGCGCGATAATAGTCTTCGCAACGACGCTGGTCGAGCAGCCCGGCAACGTTCACGGCATCCCAGCCAGGAGGCGGACCGTCGAGCAGCTCGCACAGCAGGTCCCAGTCGCCGCCGTAGTCGAAACACAGTAGTCGCTCTGACTCGCTGTCGAACTGGTCCAGCCACGCGACAAGCGCTGCACGCAAGGTCTCGCGCGTGAACACGCACCCCGGATGCTGGCCGAGTTGCGGAAGCACGGCCGCGCGAACAAACTCATTACAGCTGGCCGGATCGTATTCCGAGCACTCGCCGTAGAACACGCGTCCGTCGTCGGCCACAAACCCAATGCTGATGAGTTCGCACTCAAGGAAATCGGTGAACTCGCAGTCGACAAAAATGCGCATGATCGTGAGCCCGTTCGTGGTTTCAAGGTTCGAAACGCCAGCTTTGAAAGTACATCTCTTTAGAATTTCGAACCCCGCTTCCCACGAGAATGGTGCGCCCGCCACGCCGCGAGAAAGTTGCGCCGCTCATCCTCCGTCAGGATTCCAGTGAATGGCGACGACTGTCGCATTTCGGTTGCGTACTCGCCGGGATCTGTCATCAGCGCGAGCGTGACGTCAAGCCCCTGGTCCATCACGGCCTGCCATTCACTGAGCCACGGTTGCGCGCGGCGGTTTAGCGGTATCCAGCGCGCCAGGTTCGCGCGCGCCACGGCGAGCAACTCCGGATCACCGCACAGCCGCTGCGCGACGAGACCTGTGCCGATGCTTGTCCAGCTTCAAGTGTGCAGGACATTCTCCCGCAACGGTGGCCGCTGCGATGGCCTCGTTCATCGCATCGACCGTCACGGCGCGCTGCGGCGAGAGAGATGCCCGGCAGTTTCTCCATCATGACGGCCCCTCGATCCGTGAACCTTTCCCGGTGCCTGACGTTCCGTGATGTTCCCGCAACGGAATGGCCGCGCGCACCGCGGCCTCCACACGCTGGGCCAGTTCGTTGCTCGCGAGCGGCGGAAATTCCGCTTTCAAGGCCGGTGTCAGCGCCCCGGTTTCCAGCACGGCCGTGATCATGCGGTCAATGTCGCTATTGGGGCCCTCGATGAAGTTCTTGATGCGAAGGCGCGCCTGGTCCCACTGACGTGCAGTCGGTGCAGCTTGCATGGTGAGCATTCCCTATGGTGCGTTGTTCAGATCCGGCATGACCAGTGCGTGAGCCAGCGCCTGTCTCATCCCGGCGCTCGGTCCGTCAACACCCTCGCCATTTTCGAGACGGGTGATGCCGGACTCAGTCACGTTCAGCTGAGCGGCCAGTTCTGCCCGTGTCAGCTGACTGGCTTCGCGTGCGCGGCGAACCCTGTGTCCGTATTGAACCAGCCTTGTGCGCGATTCATAGCTTTTGCGAAACTCGTCGTCGTGCATCAGTTCATCACGCAGATCAGTCAGCCTGTCCATCATTGCTCCCATCACACGCAGCTGCGAGGGTGACCCGAAAAGGAGCCGTGCCCCTACCCTCCATACTATCTCGACGCGTGACATCCAGCGCCTGCCGAAACGCGATTGCGCATGCGGTATACGGCGTGCGCCCAGGAAATGCCCGGCAACGTCCGTTACTTCGCCATCCACCTGCGCAACAGGCGCTTTTTCAGCGTAGCCCGTTCACGCGGGGTGCAGCCCAGTTCGCGGGCGATCCGCTCCGCCGTCAGCACCCGGTGCCCGGGCGCCCACCAGGACTTGCCGTCCTTGCCCATGCTCCAGACGTTACCCGCTTCATTGCGCAGCAGCGTCACATGATCGGCCAGCGCGTCGGGCGCTGCGCTCGCCAGGGTGGCACGTTCATGGGCTCGGAAGCGTTGATGCCAGCGCTTCTTGTCGCCGCGCTCACTCTCGACTGTGGTGTGCCCGAAGATCGGGGTTGTGCGTCGGCTTCGGCTCATTGTTCCGGTCCCGGCCCATTACTGGCCCGATGGGGCAGCCTTGCGAGCATCCGCCCAGGCGAGCCAGCCGTGCCGGTATGCCTGCGCGTCGGCAAGGGCATGGTGCTCGCGGGCATGCGCCCCGTAGTACGCTGCCACCGTGCGATCGTAGACCGTGGTGTCGACCAGCGGGCGCAGATCGTAGTAGTGCGCCGCAAGGTTCGCCGGCAGCGGCTGGCCGAGCAGATCGAGCAGGAAATGCCAGTCGGTTTCCGAACCGCAGGCGGCCTGCACGGCGCGCGGCGCCTGGCTGAACCATTCGCGCAGCGCGGCGCCTGCCTTGGCACGAGGCACGCGCGGGCCGGTGAGCAGCGGCAGCACTTTGCGCTGCACGAACGGAGTGCACTCAGCGGGCGTCCAAGTATCGGCCAACTCAACATAGAACTCGCGCGAGCCATCTTCGGCCACGAGCGCGAGACTGATGAGCCGGGTACACCGCTGACCGAGGCCACTGTATTCGGTATCGAGAAAGAGTAGCATGGGGCAAGCGGTTCTCAGTGCGTACCACGCCCTGGCATCGGTGTAACGGGTCGGCCAAGCGACGCGTCGTCATAGGGTATCTCGCTGTGCGCGTGAGCTTCGCAGCGGGTTCGGAACCACGCCGGCCCGATGGTTTTTCCCCGGTGGCCACACACCTCGCAGATCCGGCTGCTGATGGCTTCGGCCATGTCAATCATGCCGCGCTGGCGCTCGTTGGCGGGACCCGCGCCAAAGCGCAGGCCGCCGAATTTTTCTCTGACCTGGCTGGCGATCACCTGCAGGGCGCCGTTCTGCGTCGTCTCGTTGTGTAGGCTCGAGCACAGCTTGTCAAGCAGGTCGAACCAGCCATCGCCGCAGTTCAGGGGCGGCCGGCGCGCGAAAATTAAAGGGTAGCGCTCGTACAGCTGCGCAGTCAGTTCCGGGTTCACAGGCATGCTCCTAGGTAAGCGTTGCTTGCCCTCGTCCGAGCGGTCGTCAGTTTGCCTCGACCGCACCTTTCGTAGAAAGCCCGACGCAGCACGTTGACTTCCTCGCGGGTGCGTTCACGATGGTTGCGGGTCATACAGAGAGCCGGTAGGGTAAAGGGACACTTTGCCGACCACGTTAGAGTCCGTCAACAGGGCAAGCCACCATTCTGCCCCACCTCACGTATTCCGCCGGAGAGAGGATGGTGTCTCAAGCGAGGAGCCAATCGACGATGCTCCTTCGGGGCCGTGTTCATGCCATCCACCGCGCACCGGCCACACGACTAGCGTCGAGACGTGATAGCGAACGTCCAACCAGTGACTGCGCGAGGTCTATGCATGCGCAATGGCAGCGTGCATATCAATCGCGGCGTGCCAACGTATCGGTAAGCCATCCGCAACAGCACTGATCACTACGAGTGGCGAGGCAAAAGTGTTCGGCGCCGAGCACAAGCCCAGTCCACGGGACGGTGCGACGGCGATCTCCTGCTATCGTTGACGCAGCGGCCGTACATTGTCGGGGGGCAGTTTCGCCTCGAGCTCCGCCACGCGATCGACAAGTTCCAGGATTGTCAGATTTGCCTCGTTCAACATGGATACAGCTTGATCTCGTTGCCGCGCAATTGCCTCAATACGCTCTCGCAGGCTGCGTGTTTTCTTCCGTTGAGCCAGCTTTGTTTGGCGCGCAGACGCCGGTTTTTCGCCACCATGTTCGACGAGGTATTGCTGGATTTCGGCAATCAACGCGGGAAATCGAGACTTCTTCAGCGCACTAGGATCACATCCGGCCTCCCGCGCCACGTTATTCTGGCTGACTGGCATGCTCAATGGCAGACGCTCAGGTTTGCCTTTCTTGAGGCGTTCAAAGGCTGCTCGGTATTCTGCTTCCGCAGAACGTGCTCGCCCGCTATCCGGTGCTGTCAATGGCATTTAGATAGTTCCTTATGCTCCGCCGTTGCGCCTCAAGCGAATCCCGCAATGGGCTTCCATCAGGCGCGGTAAGCAATCGTTCGCCAAGCAACCGGTCGAGGTTTTTCACCTGCTCGCAATTTTCAGCGTCGTACAGGACGTCCGGGCACGCCTTGCCGTTGATCTCGTCGCCACCACCGCAGTGTGCGACGGAATCTACTCCGCCATAAGGACACGGATCGCGGTAAGTGCAGTACCCGAGAATGATTTCGCGACACCCGATAGCACCTTGTCGAGCAAATGCAGCGAGCTTCTTCGCGTCGTTAGGATCAATAAACCGCACAATCTCCTGTTTCCGCTTTTCCCCGTGCGGACTTACGAAACGGTCGTCGGCAAGCTGTGATAGCTCTCTGCCGAGGGTCTCATACAATGTACGGACGTAGAGAGTCTCCGCCCCCTCCTCAAGTCTAACCCTGGAAAAGCCACGTCCGTAGTACAAACTCATTGCGCGGGTCACATGCTTCAATTGAAATTGAAGGGAAGCATCCGATACCAGGCCTGACGCTTGCATATTCACGGCACCCGTTCGGCGCAATTGGTGCCATGTGAACCTCCAAATTCTCCCAACCGCATATATGCTTGAATCTATCGTCGGGGTAACCAGCCGAGCCAATTCGATGTCACGCTGCGTAATCCGCAAAGCCTCAACGTCGAATAATTTGGGGTAGCGACGAACAATTGATCGGTAGTGTTCGGAATCGCGCCTGACCTGATACTGCCAATTTCCTTCCCTACCCGTTGCCCACGGCTCATAGACATATGTTTGCAAAAAGGGGATGTCGCTCGCCTCGATGTGGTCCGGAGGGAGCGTAGGATGCAGTTTGGCGCACGCCGATCGAAGCCTTGCTACGACGGACATCGCATCAACTGCCACCTTGGCCGACGGCGATGTGATCCAGACCGCTCGCTCCGCGTGCAGCGTCTTTGTCGTTGGGCCACACAGTGTATAGATCGAACCGAGGTTGGGGTCGTGCTCCACCTTGAGGCAATCAGTTCGTAGATTCCAAGCCTCGTCGACGCGCATGAGCGAAAAGTTGGTCACATACGCAAGGCCGACCCGGCTGACGAGCGTCAAGTATTTCGAGAAGGAATCAACACCGAGCGTCACGCTGTCACTTTTTCGCGCACGCCGATCAACCCAACGCAGCAACAGTTCGTCGATGCCGAACTTCTTGGCGGTCAAAGCAAACGGACCCAAATATGTCTTGCGAGACCTGCCACCAGTCACCCTCTTCGGCTGTTGGAAAGGCGCCTTCCAAGACGCACTCGATGCGACTGCCGGCGCTCCGAAGTTGCGAGCATATGCTTGTAAGCAGAACTCGAAGCACTCCTGCACTTTCTCCTTATGGGCCAGAAAATCATCGAGGCACTCGCGAAGGCGCATCACCTGATAACGCCAGATTCTCGGCGGAATATAAAGTGTTTGCCGCTTCTCGTGGTCAGGAACAGACGCTGCAAATCGTGCCAGCGCGGCTCGGTCGAGCAACGTATAGCCGATCAGATCACGCTGCTCGTAGCACGCGTGGAGTATCGGCAAAAGCCGGGCTAGGCTACCCGCCTTTAGCAGACCAAGTAGCTGCTCGATTGTGCGCGGATATCGGGCAAGATCTGCGGCCGATATGCCTTCTCGCGAACACAACTCGAAAAGCGGCCGAATCACGCCAAAATTAACCCTAAACGTCTGTGGCGACCGAACGCCGTTCCGCCCATAGAGCCACCATCCAGCCAAAATGCGCAAAAGATCGGCATTGGCTGGGTCAATCTTAATCCTGCCTCGCGGGCCATCGCCGAAATTTATCGGAATCGGCCTTCCGGCCCAGGGATCAAGCCGCCAAATTGGATCGCCCCATCGGCTGACGACTTCGCCCCCGGGACCAACGACAACGGGCCAGTCAGGATTCGGCGGCCACTTTGGCGGCCGAAAGTTGGGCGCCCCCGGAACAGCAAGTGGCGATTCGATAGCGAGTCGAAGCAGGGACACACTAATTGCCATGGCGCATCTCTGCCATTTGGATGAATGCGTCCCAAGCCGGGTGATAGTCGCCTTCCTCAGTACGTGCGATGGATTCCTTCACCCATTGTTCACGTTGGACATTACTTCGTTCGAAAAACGACAGTTTTGCGGTCAGCCTGTCGACAGCGATCGCGGCTGGATGCAAAGGTGCTGTTTTGAGCCGATGGGCTGGAGGGTGGTATTTCGCAAGTTCAAGTGACTTCAAATGACGATAGCTCGCAAGCGACCAGACGTGATCCTCACTATCGATATCACGATGATGGCTGCAAAACAAGCAGCCTGCGCTTGCTATGCAATCTGGCGCGGCAGCCCCTGAAGGTATGTCGGGAAAGGGCAATGGGCCAGTTCCCACACATTCGCCAGGAGCGGGCGGTGAGACTAACGGTTCGTGCTTCTGGTGGAAACGCACGATCTCCACGATGGCGACTTGAAGATCGGGCTTCGCATAGTGACGGAACATTGTCTCCTTAGTGTGTTGCGCCATTTCTGCCGTTAGCGCCGGGTCGTGTGAGGCACGAAGTAGCCAATTGACGCGAGCGCTACGAAGCGACCTTGGTGGTACATAGCGCCTGCCCAACTTCGTGCAGATCTTCCTGACCATGTAGAAGCTAGGAGGCTCATCCTGTAAGCGCCTCATGATCAAAATGGGAAACAGAAGGCCATCAGGCTCACTCGGAAAATTGGCCGCTCTCCAGGCCAGATAGCGCTCGAACATTTCGCGATATTCCGCGAAGATCTCGAACGCAACTTCGCCTTGCCGACGGTCCTTGAATTGGCGGACCTGATAGCCATCAAGGTGACTAGAGTAGTGAAATTGAGTCACGCGCATCCGGGACGCCTGGGTCGAATTCATACCGGTCTGCGCGATGAACGTCAGCATCTCGGCTTCGATTCGCAAATTGAGGACAGCCCGCCTGGCTTGAGGCGTCGCCTTGGCTGCCCATGTCTCGCGTCCCTGTTTCGTGAGGATGGGACTTGAGGTCACCAGTGGATCAGGCAAGCCCGACCATTCCTCGATCGTGTGGCCATCGCGCAATGGGATGCGTACCGGCAACGGCCCAAAAATAGTGTCGGTAGTCAGGGCGACACAGATATCTGTCAAGATGTGTCCAAAAGCACATATCTCCGTCAGGTCGTGGGGTTCCGAAGAAATCGCTTGCCGAATCCCGGTGTCGCGGGGCTTTCGAATTCGACTGTCTTTCAGGATACTCGTTGTCCTGCCGAGCACCTGATCGAGTACAGAAGCTACGATCGTGGCCCAACTATATGTGGTGGCTTCAGTCAGGCTTTTGTTTCGCTGTCTGAGCAGGAGGTGATCTGTCCAACCCAAGAAGACAGTCACGACCGTCTCCAGGCTGACCGAGGCGTCAAAATTGTCTATCCAGGCGAAAAACCGGCGAATGGTATGTATTCGCGCCTTTGCCGTATTCTTACTGCCACCAGCCACAAGTTGGTCGGCAAGAACGCCATGGATCTCCGTTACAAGCTCAACGCGCTCTCGACGCAATGCACCCAATCTCCGTCGTTCAATAAGTTGGGCCACCTCCTTGACTTTGCAGGCTGCGCCGCCGCGATACAACAGGGAAAGTAGGTCCCACGGCTCCTCCAATACTCCATACTCAACCATTGGGAAGGTGAGATCCGGTAGCACGCGCTTACTCATGGCTAGCCCCCCTCTTACATGCCTGTTCGATTCCACAAAACGCGCGCGTAAAATCGTCAGCCATCGCAGCCTTCATTGGCGTCTTCTGAACGAACTTGATATAGCGAAACGCGGTTGCCTCGTCACCATGCAGCAACGCATCCTTGACGATTGCGATAGCATTGATTACTCCACCCGCTGCGATAGCCATACGCGCGAGTTCAGTTGCGAAGGTGCAGCGAGTTTGGTGAAAACGGAAACTCCTGAGCACACGAAGGCCCGTACGAGTACCAGCAGTACGCAATCTTGCCATTTCAACGTTGACGGGCGACGACCGATCGGACCCGCTTCGGCCGTAGGTATTGCCATATCGAGTCAGAAACAACGTCCCTTTTTCTGGCGCTGCGGCCTTTGCTTCTCGCGAAAAACGACGGGCGCTCGTGGCGTAGTCAAGCAGGCAGGTGAGCAACGATTGAGGTATCCAGACCTGGCCAGTTACACCGAATTTAGTGTGCACCGGTGGAACCCCGCCAGGTCCGACGGCAAGCCGACATAGACCCGGCGCTGTCGGATCTGGCGTTACATGCTGAAGCGTTGCAACCTTGAGGTCGCAAATTGTGCCGAGGCGCATGCCTGTGAAAAAGCCGATGGCAAGCATCAGATACAGTTCGATCGATGCGTGGCTTTCGGCAAACGTCAGTATCGCTTCCCGGTCCGCAGGAGAAATAGGCAGTAGTCCACCCTCCAATCGTTCGCCGTGCCGCGTTCGGCACTGGATCGCCAAATCCGTCGTCACCCGTGTAAGCGTGCGTTCAAAGCCGGTAGCGTCGAACAATCTGATGTGGACCGTCCGGTCCTGCCACAGCGGTGCCGCATTCGAAAGTATTCGCCTCGCCCGCGTCCAGCGATAAAACTGGATGACGGCACGCATTCGCTGTGATGCGGTGGATGGGCTGATCGCTCCGCGGGTCCTCGCGTCAACTAATGCCCCGCGATATTGCACAAGACAGCGATCAGCCTTTCGGATCGGGAACGTAAACCATGTGAGCCCCTTTGATTCCAAGAAGTTTGCATAGTCGCTAAGGGCACGCATGTTGGACTCAACCGTGGACAAGGCAACGGCGCCGCAGCTCATTCGCTCTGCGGCCCAAGCATTGGCTTCCTGCCACGGGGAGGCGTCAGACCAGAAGACTTGTGGGAGGCCACGCACTTCGATCGCAGTGCTGTGCCGCGCATAAGATACCTCTCCATGCTCGATACTGACACGCATGGGGATTTGATGAACGTGCTCCAGCGTTGCCATTGAGGCCTCCCTGTCACAAACATGTCCATACCTTGAATATCGTACGTTACGCGTCCATAGCATCCATCTTATCAGTACCGTGCGCGGCGTTTTTCGAGCCGAACTACGAGACCGGCAAGGCGGTGCGCTGGCGTATTGGTCTCGCCGACGCCGCGCCGTTCGCCATTGCCGGCTTATGGCGCGAGTGGGATGAGGGCGAGGCCGGCCGCGCGTACTCGTTCACGATGCTCACGGTCAATGCGAGCGAGCATCCGCTGATGAAACGCTTTCACAAACCCGGGGATGAGAAACGTTCCGTGGTGATCGTGCCGGTTTCCGAGTATGAAAACTGGCTTGCGAGTCGCTCGATGGATGAGGCGAGATCGTTTCTCAATCTTTACCCGGTGGAGGGGATGGCGGCGGAGCCTCAGCCCTTGCCACCGCGCGCAACGCCGAAGCCCGATTCGAACAGCCCATAGCAAACGACCCGGCAGAGCCGGGTCGTTCATCACACCACGTCAATCTAATGAGCAATGAAAATCAGAAGTTGAAGTTATCGATATTCGAAGCGTCGAATGTCGTGGGCGGCCCGAGAATCACTTCACCGCTCTTGCCGATCGTGCGCTTGCCGAGCTTACCCGCATCAAAGGACTCGCCTTCCTTGCCCGTGATCGTGCCCGAAGCAAGATTGGCCGCAGCGTACGCAGCCAGATAACCCAGTGCACCCGGATCCCAAAGCTGGAACGCCTTCACGGTGCCGTTCTTCACGAACGCGCGCATCTGGTTAGGCGTGCCGAGGCCCGTCACCGCCACCTTGCCCTTGCTCGGCGACGAAGAAATGTAGCGCGCCGCCGCCGCAATACCGACCGATGTGGGCGCAACGATCGCCTTCAGGTTCGGATACGCCTGCAGCAAGCCCTGTGTTTCGACGAACGACTTCTGGTCGTCGTCGTTGCCGTAGGCGATCTTCACGAGCTTCATCTTCGAATACTCGGGCTTCTTCAGTTCTTCCTGCATCCACTTGATCCAGGTATTCTGGTTCGTCGCGTTGGGCGTGGCCGAGAGAATCGCGAACTCGCCCTCGCCGCCCATCAGCTTCGAAACGAGCTGGATCTGGCCGCGGCCAATACTCTCCGCATTCGCCTGGTTCACGAAGATCTGCCGCCCTTCCGGCGCCGTGTCCGAGTCGAACGTGACGACCTTGATGCCTTGATCCATCGCACGCTTCAAATACGGCACGAGCGCGTTCGCATCATTGGCCGCGATGACGATCGCGTCCTGGTGCTGCGTGGTGAGCGTATTGATGTACGAGACCTGCGAGGACGCGCCCGCGTCCGATGGCCCGACCACCTTGCCGTCGCCCTTGAACTCCTTGATGGCGTCCATGCCGCCGTTATCGGCGATCACCTCGTAGGGGTTGTTGATCTGCTTGGGCACAAATGCGATCTTCAGCCCATCCTTGATGCCGGCCGCATGCGCCGCGACACCGCCTCCCACTAGCATCGCGCACAGCAAGGCCGTGCACACGTGACGTACTGGCTTTCTCATGAATCGTCTCCTCGATGGGTACCGGACGCATCCGGTTGATTGACTGCCTCTTGACTTCCTTGCCCTCTTTCACACCACGTTCAAGCCGCCCGCGCAAGCGCGCGCCGGTCGCGAAGCAGGCGCCAGCGCGCCGCGAGATTCGGGATCAGCACCGACGCCAGCAGCAGCGCGCCCGTCACGATCGTGAGCGTCTCGCTCGATACATCGACGAGCGTGAGCGCATTCTTCAGCACACCTACGATCAGGAGCGAGAGCAGCACGCCATACATCGACCCGCGCCCGCCGAAAATGCTCACACCGCCAAACAACACCGCCGCGATCACCGAAAGCTCGAAGCCCTCACCGTTGTCGCCGCGCGCGCTGGTGAAGCGCAGCGTATAGACAATGCCCGCGAGCGCGCTCATCACGCCCGACATCACGAACAGCCGCAGCTTGATCTTCGGCACGTCGATGCCCGAGAACGACGCCGCCGTGCTGTTCGCGCCAATGGCGTAGAGGCTGCGGCCGAACGCCGTGGCCTGCAGCAGTATCGTGAACACGATGGCGCACGCTGCGACGATCAGAAACGGCAACGGAATGAAGGTGCTGCCCAGGTTGCTCATGCCAAAAAGCGTATAGCCCGGCGGAAAGTCGGCAATCGCCTGGTCGCCAAGCAGCACGTAAGCCAGCCCGCGAAAGAGCGCGAGCGTGCCGATCGTCACCGCGAGGGACGGCAGATTGAGCTTCACGATCACGAGCCCGTTGAAGAGGCCCGCGAAGCCGCCCGCCACGAGCACGAGCGCCATCGCGACCGGCATCGGCAAGCCCATGTGCCAAAGCACGCCCAGCAAGGCGCTCGATGCGCCGAGCACCGAGGCGACGGAAAGATCGATTTCGGCGGCAACGATGATGAGCGTCATCGGCAACGCCATAAGCGCGACTTCGGTGAGATCGGCGAGCACGTTGCTAATGTTCGCGCCCGAGAGGAACACGGATGAGAGCACGCGCCCCGCCACCAGCGATGCAACGAGAATGATGACGAGCAGCGCTTCCCAGCCAAGCGGCAAGCCGGGCTTGCGCGTGAGCAGCGCGGCGTCGGGTTTCGGGGCGTTCTTAGCCATGGTCGCGTTTCCTCATCATGCGTTTTGCCACAGAGCGGGCGAGCAGCGTATCGGCGGCGATGGCGGCCACGATCAGCGCGCCTTGAATCGCCTGTTCCCAGAATGGCGAGACGTGCAGCACCACGAGCGCGATGCTGATCACGCCCAGCACGAGCGCGCCGAGCGTCGCGCCGAGGATCGTGCCCACGCCGCCCGTGATCGCCACGCTGCCGACCACGGCGGCCGCGACCACTTGCAGCTCGATGCCCTTCGCGGTGCTTGCGTCGACGGTGCCGAAACGAGCGAGCCACAGCGCGCCAGCCAGGCCAGCTATCGCGCCGCTAATCAGAAAGCCCGTAGCGACACGGCGCTCCACGTTGATGCCAGCAAGCCGCGCCGCTTCCGGGTTCGAGCCGATCGCGTAGTACTCGCGGCCCGGCCGAAACTGCTTCAAATACACGGAAAGCCCAGCGAGCAGCACGAGCGCGATGAGCGCCAGCACTGGAATGCCGAGCACCGAGCCCGTGGCGAGCCGCGAATACGCATCAGGCAGGCTCGTTGCATTGATCTGCCCGCCGTGCACCCACGCGTAATCGGCGCCGCGGAAGATGTAGAGCGTGGAAAGCGTCGCAACGAGCGACGGCACACGCCCCACGGCCACGAGCAACGCATTGATTGCGCCCGCAACGATCCCGATGGCAAGCCCCGCCACAAGCGCCACGAGCACGGGCATATGCGGGAACGCCACATAGAGACTGCCCACGCCATAGGCGCTGATCCCGACCGTCGAGCCGATCGAGAGATCGATATGGCGCATCAAGATCACGATCGTCATGCCCGCCGTGAGCAAGCTCACGATGGAGACGTTGAGCAGCACGTCACGCAGATTCTGCAGGTTGAGGAATTGCGGCCGTGCGAGCGCCGTGCCGCCGACGATCAGCAACAGGACCACAAAGAGCGTGGTCTCGCGGCTGCGCGCCAGCGCTTCGGCCCACGCGCCCGCGTTGCGCCGCTGCCGCTGTGCATTCGGCCCGTCGCCGTGCAAGGGATGAGGAGAGGTGGAATGGCGCATCATGCGGCGTGCCCCAGATGAATGTTGGTCTCGCCGAGCGCGGCGCTCATGATGCGCTCTTCGTTGGCGTCGGCACGTGCGATATCGGCGGTGATGCGGCCTTCGTGCATGACGAGCACGCGGTCTGCCATGCCGAGCACTTCGGGCAGTTCGCTCGAAATCATCAGCACGGCCATACCCTCTTTCACGAGTTCCGCGAGTGCGCCGTAGACTTCCGCCTTCGCGCCCACGTCGATGCCGCGCGTCGGTTCGTCGATGATGAGCACCTTCGGCCCCGTCGCGAGCCATTTGCCGAGCACCACCTTCTGCTGGTTGCCGCCCGAAAGCGTGCCCACGGGTGCGTTCAGATCACCCGCCTTCAGCCGCAGGCGCGTGCCCCACTGCCCGGCAAGCTGCATTTCACGCCCGGTAGAGATGAGGCCAAAGCGTACGAGCCGCCCGAGCACCGTGAGCGACGCATTGCGCGCAATGCTCAGTTCGAGCGCAAGACCTTGCTGACGCCGGTCCTCCGGCACGAGCGCAAGTCCTGCTTTCACAGCAGCAGCGGGCATGCCGGACGCGAGCGGTTTGCCCGCGATCTGAACCTGCCCCGCATCGCACGGGTCGATGCCGAATATCGCGCGCGCCACTTCGCTGCGCCCCGCGCCCACGAGTCCCGCGAGCGCGACGATCTCGCCTTTGCGCACGTCGAACGAAATGTCCTTGAATACGCCGCGGCGCGTGAGGCCGCGCACGCGCAGCATCACGTCGCCGGGCTCCACGTCGGCCTTCGGGTAGAACGTGGCGAGGTCGCGCCCCACCATCTTCGCGACGATGTCCTGAGTCTTGAGCGTGGCCGTGGGCGCGTCGAACACCTTGGCGCCGTCGCGCATGATCGTCACGTGCTGCGTGAGCGCGAACACTTCTTCGAGCCGGTGTGTGATAAAGAGGATCGCCACGCCCCGGTCGCGCAACGTGCGTGCAATCGTAAAGAGCCGCTCGACTTCGGGCAGTGAAAGCGCGGCAGTAGGCTCGTCCATGATGAGCACGTTCGCGTTGAGCGAAAGCGCCTTCGCAATCTCGATCACCTGCTGGTCCGCAATCGAAAGGCCGCGCACGAGCCGCTCGGGCTTCAGTTCGACACCGAGCGATTCGAGCAGTGCCGCCACTTCGCGATGCATCGTGTCGAAGTCGATACGGCCCACGCGATCCACCGGCTGACGGCCCATGTAGATGTTCTCCGCAATCGAAAGATCGAAGAACAGTGTGGGCTCCTGATAAATCACCGCGAGGCCAGCGTCGCGCGCCTGGGCAGGCGTCGCGAATGCGCGCGCCACGCCGTCGATGCGCATTTCGCCGCCATCTGGCTGGTGCACGCCCGCGAGAATCTTCACGAGCGTCGACTTGCCGGCCCCGTTCTCGCCGAGCAGCGCGTGCACCTCGCCGGGCATGAGCCTCAAGCTGCCGTCGATGAGCGCGCGCACGCGCCCAAACGATTTGCTCGCGTTACGCAGTTCGAGCCGCGGAGTGTCGCCGGCCCTGACTTTATCTTCTGCTTCCACGCCTGTCTCCATGTCGTTGCGCGCACACTCAAATGCGGTAGATACGTTCAGCGTTGCCGCGAAATAGCGCTGCGTGCTCGCTCTCGCTCGCGCCGCTCACGATCGACGCATACGCATGCCAAAGCTTCGAATAGCCGCCGAACAGGCGGTCCACCGGAAAGTTCGAGGCGAACATCGCGCGATCCGCGCCGAACGCGTCGATCGTTTCCAGCACATAAGGGCGCAGGCTTTCGACGCTCCACGCATGGTCGAACATCGCCAGTCCGCTGATTTTCACGGCCACGTTCGGGCATGCCGCGAGCAAGCGCAGGCCTTCGCGCCACGCGCGATAGCCCGCCACACTGTTGCGGTCGACGAACATACCCGCGTGGTTGATCACGAGTTGAATGCCGGGATGCGCACGCGCGAGTGCGGCCGCCTCTTCCATTTGCGCGGGATAGAGTTGCAGGTCGAACGAAAGACCATGCTTTTCCAGCAGCGCGAAGTTCTCACGCCACGTTGTCTCGCGCATGTAGTGCCGGCCCACGTAGTCGTAGAGCTTGTTTTCGTGAACGTTGAGAATCTGGCGAATGCCGCGCGTGCGAGCAAACGCGGCGTGCGCTTCGAGTACCGCGCTCGCGTTGGGCGCGCTCAGGTCGCATGCAGCCACGATGGCGTCAGGCAATGCGCGTGCTTCCCCCGCATTGGCTGCGTTGTCCGCAATCGCCTCCAGCCAGCGCGTTTCTTCCACCGGATCTTCCGGATCGTGATTCGCCTCGACGTGCACGACCTTGAGCACGTCGATGTCGCCGGCCTCCCGCAGCAAGTCGTCAGGCAGGTAGTTGTGCTTGAGTTCGCGCGCATCGCCCACGAACGACGTGCCCGGATTCGCGAGCCACGGGTAATGATGCGTATCGAGGTTCCAGAAGTGGACGTGCGGATCGACGACCTGCATGGCATGTTCCTCGCGTGTGCTCATGGCAAATGAAAGACCTGCACGAGTGGCTGTTGCAGCGGCACGTTATGCGCGTCGGTCTGCATGATGTCGGCCATGTAATCCCACCATTTGCGCATGACGGGCAACTCGGGCAGCGCGTCCATGGTGTGATCGTCGGGGCGTTCGAGCACGGCGAAGAGATGATGCGTCGCTTCGTCAAGAAAGATGCGGTAGTTCTTCACGCCCGCATCGCGCAACGCGCTCGCGAGTTCGGGCCAGATTGCGCGGTGACGCCGCTCGTATTCGTCCCGCTTGCCGGGATCGAGCTGCATGCGAAACGCAATTGTCTCCATGATCGTGTCTCCGTCCAGCCTTGTTACGTCGTGCGCTTATGCCGCTTTTTCGATTTGGGCGTGCGTTGCCTCGGTGTTTGCCCTGGCATCGCAGCGCCCAACGGCACGCGTTTTTACGTGGTTAGCCGCGTTGTGATCCGACTATAATTCCCGCATCGATAGCCAACCAATCCGATGTTGGGATCGGGCGATGCACAAACCGGATCGCTCCATGAATCATCAAACTGCTGTCGTCGCACTCGTCAACCGGCTCAGATTCAAACACCTCGCCCTGCTCGTCGCACTCGACGACGCGCGCAACGTTCATCAAGCCGCCGATGCCATCAACGTCGCCCAGCCCAGCGCGAGCCGCATGCTGAGCGACATCGAAGAAGCGTTCGGCTTCCGGCTTTTCGAGCGCAACGCGCGCGGCATGCAGCCCACTGCGCTTGGCGTCGTCACGCTCGCCTACGCACGCCGCGCGCTCGCCGAACTCACCCGCTTTGCCGAAGACCTCGACGTGAAGCGCCGCGGCGGCCACGGTCAACTGACCGTCGGCGCGATCATGGGCGCGGCGCCCGACTTGCTCGCGCAAGCCGTCGCCACGCTCAAGACCGAGCGGCCGCTGTTGCACGTGCGCATCCTCGGCGAAACGAGCGACCAGGTCGTGCAACTGCTGCATCGCCGCGAAGTCGATCTCGCGCTCGGGCGCCTCACCTCGCCGCTGCAGCACAACGATTTCAGCTTCGAGCCGATCGCGCGCGAAACGCTCGTGCTCGTCGTGCGCGCGCGCCATCCGCTTGCCCGGCGCGAGCAGGTCACGCTCGCGGAACTGATGGACTGGCCGTGGGTCGCGCAGCCCATTGCGAGCCCCGCGCGCGAACTCTTCGAAGGCGAACTCGCACGCGCGGGTCTTGGCACACCGGCCAATCTCACGGAGTCGGCTTCGATCTTCGCCACCCTGCAACTGCTCGAAAGCTTCGACGCCGTGGCCATGCTGCCCGAGCCGGTCGTGCGCGACCATGTGCGTGGCAAACTGCTCGTCGTGCTGCCGCTCGAAATCGGCAAGAGCCTGCCGGGCTACGGCGTGCTCACGCGCAAGAACGAGCCGCTCGCCGAGCCCGCCGAGCATTTCGTCGGCTTGCTGCGGCGCTTTTCGCAGCCCTTCAAGATGGACGATATCGCTCACGGTGGTTCGCACGCGGCCGCGCTCGCGCCTCATTGATACGTTTTCCCTGGGCTCATTGCAGATTCACGAAGAGCCCGCCGTCGACGAGCAGCGCTGCGCCCGTCACATAGCGCGCGCGGTCCGAGGCGAGAAACACCACGCATTCGGCCACGTCCTCGGGTGCGCCCAGCCGCCCCAGCGGAATGCGCTTTTCGAAGTACTCACGTTTGCTTTCGTCGCTCAAATCTTCGGCGTTCAGATCGGTGGCGATGGTGCCGGGCATCACCGAATTGCAGCGTATGCCATAGGGTCCGAGCGCAATCGCGCACGACTGCATGAGCGAATGCACACCGGCTTTGGTGGGCGTGTAGTGCGTCTGCATGCCGCCGCCCACGAGCGCGCTGATCGAACTCGTCGCCACGATTGCGCCGCCCGTGCCTTGCTCCTTCATTTGCCGCGCAACGGCCTGGGTCACATAGAACGCGCCGTTCAGGTTCACACCTATCGTGCGTTCGAGCACGGCGGGCGGCATATCGAGAAACGAGTGGAACGGGCAGATACCCGCATTGCTTGCAAGCACATCGACCTTGCCGAAGCGCTCCACCGTCTGGCGCACGAGATCTACGCCGGTTTGCGGCGCGGCCACGTTGCCTTCCAGCGCAATCGCGCGGCGCCCTAGCCGCTCGATCTCGCCCAGCACCTCGTCGATCGCCGAGCGGCGGCCGTACGAGGCGTCGTTGTCGCCCCAGTAGTTGATCGCGACATCGGCACCCTCCCGGGCGCTTGCAATCGCGATGGCGCGGCCAATGCCGCGCGACCCGCCGGTGACGATCACCACTTTGTCCTTGAGCAGCACGTGTTTCTCCTCGTAGCTTTGGATGAGCCTCGATTAGCGCGCTTTCCCTGCGCTTAGTGTGTGTAAGGACGCGAAAGTTTGCAGTCCGGATTAAGTCGAACGCCGAAGCCGGGCGCGTCCGGCACCTTGAGCCTGCCCTTCACCGGCACCGGTTCGTCGAGCAGGAGCGGCGTGAACATCGGCACCACCTTGTCGGCCTTCGGCGCCATCATGAGGAATTCCGCGAACGGCGAGTTATGGCGCGTCACGACGAAGTGATAGCTGTACACCGACGAGCCATGCGGCACGACCAGCACGTTGTGCGCGTCGGCGAGCGCCGAGATCTTGATGAGTTCGGTCATGCCGCCGCACCAGTTCACGTCGGGCTGGATCAGGTCGCAACAGCCCATTTCCAGCAGCATGCGAAAGCCCCAGCGCGTGGCCTCGTGTTCGCCCGTGGAGACCATCATGCCGCGCGGCACATTGCGGCGCAGTTCGGCATAGCCCCAGTAGTCGTCGGGCGGCAAGCATTCCTCGATCCACTTGAGGTCGTACTCCTTCGCGGCTTGGGCCAAGCGCGTGGCATAGCGCACGTCGAGGCTCATCCAGCAGTCGTACATGAGCCAGAAGTCGTCGCCCACGCGCTCGCGCATGGTGGCAAGCAGTTCGAGATTCTTTCTGAGGCCCTCCTCACCTTCGGCCGGACCGTGCAGGAGGGGCAGCTTGCCGCCGATGAAGCCCATTTCTTTCGCGAGGTCGGGGCGCGCACCGGTCGCGTAGAACATCAGCTCGTCGCGCACGGGGCCGCCGAGCAGTTGATACACCGGCTCCTTGCGGATCTGCCCGAGCAAGTCCCACAGCGCGAGATCGACGCCCGAGATCGTGTTGAGCACGACGCCCTTGCGGCCATAGTAGAGCGTGGCGTAGTACATCTGATCCCACATCTTTTCGATGTCGGTCACGCGCTGCCCTTCCAGAAAGCGCGCGAGATGCTTCTCGACGATGAACGCGCCAATCTCGCCGCCCGTGGTCACGGCAAAACCCACGGTGCCGTCGCTTGCCTCCACTTCCACGACGAGCGTACCGAGCACATCGATGCCGAACGAGCGGCGGCTCTGACGATACTCGGGATAGCGCGCCATGGGCGTGGAAATATGGTCGTCGATCCAGTGGCCGTCGGGTTGATCGTGATAGTCGGCGCCGCCGCCGCGCACGGTGAAGGCTCGCACGTGTTTGATGGTTGGCATGGCCATGTGACGTAGCTCCTGTGTAGTGGATTAACGCGCGCGCCGCACGGACGGCTCGAACGAACGAGCCGCCGGCGTAACGGCGCGCGGCGCGACGATAAGAATGAGCAGCGCGGCGGCAATGCTCGCAAGGCCGAGCAGTTCGAGGCCCGCCGCGTGTGAAGTGAAGTTTCGGTCAGCGGCGGCGCGCAGCATCGGCGCGACGAAACCACCCAGACCGCCGAGCGAATTGATGAGCGCAATGCCGCTGGCCGAGGCCGCGCCCGCAAGGTCGCGCGCCGGGAAGGTCCAGAACAGCGGCTGCGCCGCGATGAAACCGCTCGCGGCACAACACAGGCCGATCATCGCGACGATCGCGCCCGCTGTGCCGCCAAGGCCTCCCGCCAGGCCCGAGACCGCAATGCCGACACCCGACATCACGAGCAGGCGCGCAGCCCATATACGATGGCCGCCCAGGCGATCCGCACGGCGCGGCACGATCCACGTGAGCGCCACGGCGCACAGCCAGGGCACGGCCGCGAGCAGGCCCACCTTCAACCCCACGGACGCGCCCACGAGCGAAGCCACCTGTTGCGGCAGAAAGAAGATCACGCCGTACACGCTCATCTGGATCAGCGCATAGATGCCGGCATAGGCGAGCACGCGGCGGTCGAACAACGCGGCGAGCGCATCGCGCGGACCGTGCGCAGCGGCCTCGCGCGCATCGAGCTGGATTGCGCTGGAAAGCGCGCGGCGTTCGTCTGCGTTCAGCCAGCGCGCGTCCTCCGGCTTGTCGACGAGATACCAGAAGGCCCACACACCCACCGCCGAGGCGAGGGCCCCCTCCACGAGAAAGAGCCACTTCCAGCCCGCCAGCCCGAAGGTGCCGTGCATGTCGATCAGAAGTCCTGACAATGGGCCGCCGAAGATGAATGCAAGCGGCGCGCCGAAATAAAACACGCCGATGGCGCGCGCACGCGAGGACTGCGGAAACCACTGCGTGAGGTAATAGATGATGCCGGGGAAGAAACCCGCTTCGGCCACGCCCAGCAGGAATCGCAGCACATAGAACGAGGTGGGCGACTGCACCCACGCCATTGCGGCGGAAATCAGGCCCCACGTGACCATGATGCGGCACATCCAGATCCGCGCGCCCACGCGGTGCAGCGCGAGATTGCTCGGCACTTCGAAAAGCGCGTAGCCGACGAAGAACACGCCCGCGCCGAAAGCGAATGCCGCGTCTGAAAGGCCCGTATCGTGCTGCAGCGCCTTTTGCGCGAAGCCAATATTCGCGCGGTCGAGAAACGCGAGCACGTACATCAAGAGCAGGAAAGGCAAGAGGCGGCGCATAGCCTTGCGGCCAGCGGCTTCTGCCAGGGTGGGTGCCTCGATCGACATCGATGTCTCCTGTCGGCGCTTGTTTATTACCACTGCGCCGTTATCGTGTTCCCGCGCGCTCAATCAGGCCCATGCGCGCGGGTCATGCTTCCCGCCTCAATACGTCGCGCGCCCGCCCGAAAGATCGAACACCGAGCCGGTGCTGAAAGCGCAGTCTTCCGTCGTGAGCCACACGATCATCGAAGCCGCCTCGTCTGGCATGAGGAAGCGGTTCATCGGGATCTTTGCGAGCATGTAGTCGATATGCTGCTGCGACATCGAATCGAAAATCTCGGTCTTGGCCGCCGCCGGCGTCACGGCATTGACGAGCACGCCCTTCGTGGCAAGCTCCTTGCCAAGCGACTTGGTCAGCCCGATGAGACCCGCCTTCGATGCACTGTAGTGCGAAGCATTCGGATTGCCTTCCTTGCCAGCCACGGAAGCGATATTGACGATGCGCCCATACCCCTGCTCGATCATGCGCGGCACCACGGCGCGGCAGGTGAGGTAGCTGCCGATCAGATTCACTTCGATCACGCGGCGCCACACGTCCACGGGCAGTTCCCATGTGAGGCCATTGCCACCCGTAATGCCTGCGCTGTTCACCAGCGCGTGAATCGCGCCGTGTGTCTTCACGGTTTGCTGTGCGGCTGCCTCGACCGAAGCTTCATCGGTCAATTCGACCTTCACCACCGAAACGTTGCCAAGCTCCGACAACTCGCTGCGCGCGCGTTCGAGCCGTTCGGCGTCGATGTCCCACAGCGCGACCGCCGCGCCCGAACGCAGTGCACGTTGTGCCACGGCGTAGCCCAGACCGCGTGCGCCGCCCGTCACCACCATCACGCGATTGTTCAGATCCAGTTGATTCATTGCGCCTGCCCTCCTTGTTCCGCCACGAGGCGTTGCTGTTGTTCGCCGAGCCCGCTCACCCCCAGTCGCATGGTCTGACCCGCGCGCAGATAGACGGGCTCGGGCTTCTGCCCCATGCCCACGCCCGGCGGCGTGCCCGTCGAGATCACATCGCCGGGCTGCAGGCTCATGAACTGGCTGATATAGGAAACGAGCGTGGGCACGTCGAAGATCATCGTGCGCGTGTTGCCGTTCTGGTAGCGCTTGCCGTCGACTTCGAGCCACATGTCGAGCGCCTGCGGGTCGGCGACTTCGTCGCGCGTAACGAGCCAGGGGCCGAGCGGTGCGAAGGTGTCGTAGCCCTTGCCCTTGTCCCACTGGCCGCCGCGCTCGATCTGCCATTCGCGCTCGGAAACATCGTTGACCACGCAATAACCGGCCACATAATCGAGCGCGCGCTCGCGCGGCACGTTGCGCGCTTCCTCGCCGATCACCACGCCTAGCTCGACTTCCCAGTCGACCTTCTTCGCTCCCGGGGGAATCAGCACGTCGTCGTTGGGACCAGTGATGGAACTCGTCGCCTTGAGGAAGAGCACGGGCTCCTTGGGCACGGGCATGTTCGATTCGGCGGCGTGGTCGGAGTAGTTCAGGCCCACGCAGACGATCTTGCCGACGCCGCCCACGCACGGGCCGAGGCGGATATTCGCGGGAACGAGCGGCAAGGTGGTGAGATCGAGTGCCGCGATTTCACGCAGCACAGCCGCGCCGAGGTTCTTGCCGGCCACGTCCGGCGTGACACCGGAGAGATCGCGCACGCGCCCCTCGTTATCGATCACACCCGGCTTTTCAGCTCCCCTACTGCCCCAACGGACCAGCTTCATGCGGCGTCTCCTGATATTGGAATGCATCGTTGACAGCCAATATAGGCGCGCCGCGATAGCCGAACAATCCGAAAGCCGCATGGGGCGATAACGAAACCGGATCGCGCCCTTTGAAGCGTGATGCGCCATGGGTGCGCGGAAAAACAAAAGCCCGCGAACGCCTTGACGTTCGCGGGCTTTGTGCACTGCAACGCGCCTATGACGCAGGCGCGACAGGTGTCAGTGCATCGCGTGCAGGTAATGATAGAGACCGGCCGCAGCCGCGCCGCCGGCGAGCGGCCCGAACACCGGAATCCAGGCATAGCGCCAGTCACTGTCACGCTTGCCCGGAATGGGCAGCAGCGCGTGCATGATGCGCGGCGAGAGATCGCGCGCCGGGCTCATCGCGTAGCCGGTCGGGCCGCCGAGCGAAATGCCGATGCCGAGCACAAGCAGGCCCACGGGCAGCGCATCGAGCGCGCCGAGTCCCACCTGCGGCGAAGCCAGATAGAGCACGCCGAGGATCAGCACGAAGGTGCAGATCGCTTCCGTCAGCACGTTGTGCCGTTTGCTGCGAATCGCGGGCGCCGTGCAAAACACCGCGAGCTTGATATCCGGATCGGCTTCGTTCGCGAAGTGCTGTCGATAGGCGAGCCACACGAGCAGTGCGCCCGCCATGCCGCCGAGCATTTGCGCCGCGATATAACCGCCGACCTTCGACCATGCGAACTTGCCCGCCAGCGCGAGGCTGATCGTCACGATGGGGTTGAGGTGTGCTCCGCTGAACGAGGCCGTCACGTAGACCGCCACGAATACGGCCATGGCCCAGCCCATCACAATGACGATGAGGTCGGCGCCCTTGCCCTTCGTTTTCGCGAGCAACACGTTGGCAACAGCGCCGTTACCTAGCAGCACGAGAATGGCCGTCCCGATGAATTCCGCAATATAGGGTGACATGATTGTCGTAGTCTCTCTCTGCCCGCGCGGTGCATGCGCACATAGCGCATGCAATCCCGCCGCGGGTTATGTTAGTTAGTTATGCTTTGAAATAGAAAAAAACGGATTGTGCGACTCAGTGCGAGTCGTCCGCCCAGGCCTTGGCCGCACGCACTGCGCGCTGCCAGCCCGCGCGGCAGACGTCGACCTGCGCCGCTTGCATCGACGGAGCGAAGCGCCGGTCGAGCTTCCACTGGCTCTGCAACTCGCCGACGTTCTGCCAGTAGCCCGTTGCGAGGCCTGCGAGGTAGGCCGCGCCGAGCGCCGTGGTTTCGGTAATCTTCGGGCGTACTGCATCCACGCCGAGCAGGTCGGCCTGGAACTGCATGAGCAGATTGTTTGCGCTCGCGCCCCCGTCCACGCGCAACTCGCCCACGCTGATACCCGAATCCGCTTCCATCGCGGCCAGCACGTCGAGCGACTGGTATGCGATCGAATCGAGTGCCGCACGCGCGAGATGTGCCGAGGTCGTGCCACGCGTCACGCCGAACAGCGTGCCGCGTGCGCGCGCGTTCCAGTGCGGTGCGCCGAGGCCCGCGAAGGCCGGCACGAGGTACACGCCATCCGTATGCGGCACGCTCGCGGCGAGCGCCTCGATTTCCGGCGCGCTCTTGATGATCCCCATGCCGTCGCGCAACCACTGCACTACCGCGCCCGCAATGAAGATGCTGCCTTCGAGCGCGTAGTTGACCTCGTCGCCGATCTGCCAGGCAATCGTCGTCACGAGGTTGTTCTTCGACTCGATGGGCTTCGTGCCTGTGTTCATCATCAGGAAGCAGCCCGTGCCATAGGTGTTCTTCACCATGCCCGTGCTCGTGCACATCTGGCCGAACATCGCGGCCTGCTGGTCACCCGCGATGCCCGCCAGCGGAATCTTCGAGGCGAACACCGTGGTCTTGGTCGGACCATAAATTTCGGATGACGAACGGACTTCGGGCAGCATGCTGCGCGGAATTTCGAGCGCGTCCAGCAGCTCGTCGTCCCATTGGCGCGTGTGAATATTGAAGAGCATGGTGCGCGACGCGTTCGTCACGTCGGTCACGTGCAGTTCGTGCTTCGTGAAGTTCCACACGAGCCAGCTGTCCACGGTGCCGAACGCGAGCTTGCCCTGACGCGCTTTTTCGCGTGCGCCGGGCACGTTGTCGAGAATCCAGCGGATCTTGGTGGCCGAGAAGTACGAATCGATCGGCAGGCCGGTCTTCGCGCGCACCTTCTCTTCGAGGCCGCGCGCCTTGAGCGAGTCGCAGAAGTCGGCCGTGCGGCGGTCCTGCCACACGATGGCGTTATAGATGGGATGGCCCGTTTCCCGGTCCCAGACAATGGTCGTCTCGCGCTGGTTCGTAATGCCGATCGCGGCGATGTTGGTGCCGTTCATGCCCGCACGCGTGACGGCCTCGGCGGCCACGCCGGCCTGCGTCGACCAGATTTCCTGCGGATCGTGCTCGACCCAGCCCGGCTGCGGATAAATCTGCTCGAATTCCTTCTGGGCGATCGAAACGATGTTGCCCTGGCGGTCGAAAAGCATGGCGCGCGAACTCGTGGTGCCCTGGTCGAGCGCAAGAATGTACTGTTCCTGCATGTCTCTCATCTCCGTGTGTACTAGTTGTGATTACGCGCCGCGGGGGACGGTGCGTGGGGGTACGTGCTTTACCTTGCTGCGTGATGCCGGCGAACTTCAGTGCTGCGCGGTCGCCGTCGCGCTTGTTGCGGCAAACCAGTGATCGATTGCGGCGGCCACGCCATTGAGCGTGCCCGGTGCGACATGCAGGCCGAGCTTGGAGCGGCGCCACAGCACGTCTTCGGCGCGCGTGGCCCATTCGGCGGCGCGCAGGTAGCGCAATTCGGCCTCGTAGATGCCAGGCGCGATTTCGACGCCGAGGCCCGCGAGCGATTGCGCGTTGCCCACGAGACGTTCGGCGCGCGTGCCGTACGCGCGCGCGTAGCGGCGCGCAAGCGCGGCAGGCAGCCACGCATGGCGCTTCGCGAATGCCTGCGCGAAAGGCTCGAAACGCGCGTTCGCGATATCGCCGCCGGGCAACGGCGCGCCCGCGGTCCACGAAGGCGCGGTGTGGTCGAGCGCGCGGCACAGCATGTCCGAAGCCTCTTCCGCAAGTTTGCGGAAGGTCGTGATCTTGCCGCCGAACACCGAAAGCAGCGGCGCGCCAGCGGTTTCGTCGAATTCGAGCTTGTAGTCGCGCGTGACGGCGGACGCATTCTCCGCGCCCTCTTCCTCGAGCAGCGGACGCACGCCCGAGTAGGTCCATTGCACGTCGGCGGGCGAGATCTTGCGCTTGAAATAGCGGTTGATCGACTCGCACAGATAGCGCGTTTCGTCGCCGTCGATCGACACCTTCGCGGGGTCGTTGCGATACTCCACGTCGGTCGTGCCGATCAGCGTGAAGTCATGCTCGTACGGAATCGCGAAGATGATGCGCTTGTCCGGGTTCTGGAAGATGTACGCGTGGTCGTGATCGAAGAGACGCTTCGTCACGATATGGCTGCCTTTCACGAGGCGCACGCTGTGCTGCGCGCCGCGCCCCAGCGCGCCGTGCAGCACGTCGCCCACCCACGGGCCGGCCGCATTGGCGATAGCGCGCGCGCGCACGTCGAAGGTGCTGCCGTCCGGGCGGCGCAGGAGCGCCTGCCATTCGCTATGCGCACCGTTCGCGACATTCGTGCGCACGGCGGATACCAGCTTCGTGCGCGTGAGGATTTGCGCGCCGCGCTCTTGCGCGTCGAGCGCGTTGAGCACGACGAGGCGCGCGTCGTCGACCCAGCCGTCCGA
Source organism: Paraburkholderia hiiakae (assembly GCF_904848665.1). Lineage (GTDB taxonomy): Bacteria > Pseudomonadota > Gammaproteobacteria > Burkholderiales > Burkholderiaceae > Paraburkholderia > Paraburkholderia hiiakae. Next base: position 385,905 of record NZ_CAJHCQ010000005.1, on the reverse strand, counting down.
ATACACAAAGCCGCGCCGGATCGAATCGATGAGTGGCTCACCCGCCGCATGGCGGCGCATGTCGATGCCGCGCGAGCCCGGCAGCAGTTCGCGCTTCGCCAGATGATCGTAGAGGAACAGGCCCATGCGAATGAGCCACGCCGGACGCAGGTTCGGCATGTGCGGCATGACGAAACGCAACGGCCACATGATGTGGGGCGCCGCGCGCAGCAACGTTTCACGCTCCTGCAACGCCTTGCGCACGAGCCCGAATTCCTTGTACTCGAGATAGCGCAGCCCGCCGTGAATCAGCTTGGTGCTGGACGACGAGGTATGCGAGGCGAGGTCGTCCTGCTCGCAAAGGAGCACCGACAACCCGCGGCCGGCCGCGTCGCGCGCGATACCCGCGCCGTTGATCCCGCCGCCCACGACGAGCAGATCGTACCGGTTCTGTTGAGTCACCCTGCTGTGTCCCTGAAAGAAAAACGAACCTTAAAATGTTCGAATTCGAAATTTATCGAACACGAACGAAAAAGTAAAGATTCGATTTTGCAAAATCTCGGACGAAAGGCGAGCGTAAACGAACATGTACCGAACGTTCGTCAGGCGCGAATGAAAACGGGGCGCTAGCGCGTTTGCGCCAGGCAACGCGCCGGATTTCAGATCGGAAATGGAGAAAAAGCGCGGACGACGCGCTCAGAGAAAGCGCGGACGAATATTCCGCGCCTTACGCTGCGATGTGAACCTGCGTGCCCGCTGCGAGAACCGCCTCGTTCATTTCCGCGGGCAACGGCTGGTCGGTGAAGAGCGCATGAACCTGACTCAGATGCCCCTGGCGCACGAGCGCCGGGCGGCCGACCTTCGAATGGTCGGCGACGAGGTAGACCGTGCGCGCATGCTCGATGATGGCCTGGGCCACACGCACCTCGCGCGTGTCGAAGTCGCGCAGCGTGCCGTCGGTCTCGATGGCCGACGTGCCGATGATCGCGTAATCCACCTTGAATTGCCGGATAAAGTCGATGGTGTGCTCGCCGACGATGCCTTTGTCCCAGGGGCGCACGACGCCGCCCGTGATCATCACTTCGCAGTCGGGATAACCGCTCATCAGGCTCGCGACGTTGAGGTTGTTCGTGACGACGCGCAAGCCCTGATGATGATTGAGCGCGCGCGCCACTTCCTCGGTCGTGGTGCCGAGGTTGATGAAGAGCGACGCCTGATCGGGAATGTGCTGGGCCGCGAGCGCCGCGATACGGCGCTTCTCCTCATGAAACATGTGTTGCCGCGCGCTGTACGAGACGTTTTCCGAACTCGTGGGCAGGCTCGCGCCGCCGTGATAGCGGCGCAGCAGATTCATGTCGGCGAGCCAGTTTACGTCGCGGCGAATGGTCTGCGGCGTGACATCGAAATGCGAGGCGAGATCGTCGACCGTGACGAAGCCATCGCGTTGCACCCATTCGAGCATTTCCTGCTGGCGCGCGTTCAGGGTGAGGCGAGGATCTCGTGTCATTGGCTCGTTTGGCATGCAAGTGAGGACCGACCTATTGTAAGGGCTCGCCCACCCGATTCAGGAGAAAGCCGATGCATGCCGTACGCAAATGGATAGCAGGCGCCGCCGTGATCACCGTGACTGCCATGCTGGCCCCGCTGTTGGTTCCGCTGCTCGTCCCGCTTTCCGCCGTCGCGCAAACTAACCCCGCCGAAACGCCCCCTGCCGCGCCCGCCGGCGACGGCACGTTCCTCCTGACGATCTTCCTGAAGCACGACGAGTCGAAGCCGCTGCCGAAGATCAATCAGCAACTCGCGGAACAGGGCTTCTACAAAGCCTTCCCGCCGCCCGGCATCGAAGTGGTCTCGTGGTACGTGATGATGGGAATCGGCCAGGTCGTGACGCTGCGCGTGCCCGCCGACCGGCTGCGCGAGGTGAATCGCGCAATCGAGGAAACCGCGTGGGGCGGTTACCACACCGAGTTCTATCCCACCTACGACTACAAAGCGCTCGCCGAGCGGGCACGCTCGCGCAACGGCAAGTAATGGGGGCGGCGGGCGCGCTGTTGGACTGCGCGCCCTGAAGCGCGCGCGCTCAGGGTTCCCCCTCAGCTTCCGTTAAAATGCTGCGCTTTCTCCGCTCACCCGCCGCTCCCGATGCAATCCGCCTCATCGACCCCACGCGCCGCTTCCCACGGCGCCGACGACACCGAAACCACCCACGACCTCGTCTACGGCCCCAACGACCGCCCCGCGCCCACCATCGCCTTCGTGGCCGCGCTCCAGCATCTGCTCGCGATCCTCGTGCCTATCGTCACGCCGGGCCTCTTGATCTGCCAGGCTCTGGGCGTTTCCAGCCGCGACACCACGCTGATCGTCTCGATGTCGCTGGTGATTTCCGGCATCGCCACGTTCCTGCAATGCAAGCGCGTCGGGCCGCTCGGCGCGGGCCTGCTCATCGTCCAGGGCACGAGCTTCAACTTCGTCGGCCCGCTCATCGCGGGCGGCAGTCTCATGGTCAAGCAGGGCACGCCTGTCGTTACCGTGATGGCCGCGATATTCGGCGTCGTTATCGCAGGCTCGTTCGTCGAAATGGCGGTATCGCGCATCCTGCCCTTCATCAAGCGCCTCATCACGCCGCTCGTCACCGGCATCGTCGTGCTGCTGATCGGCCTCACGCTCATCAAGGTCGGCCTCATCAGCATGGGCGGCGGCTATGGCGCCATCGCCAAGGGCAACTTCGCGAGCGTCCAGAATCTCACGCTCTCGGGCCTCGTGCTCGGCACCATCATCGTGCTCAACCGCGTGCCTGTCGTCTGGGTGCGCAGCACGGCGCTCGTCATCGCGCTCGCCATCGGCTATATCGTTGCGGGCGCAATGGGTCGGCTCGACTTCACCGGCGCGCGCGAAGCCGCGCTGTTCCAGATTCCGACCCCGCTGCATTTCGGCCTGGGCTTCTCGTGGTCGCTCTTCGTGCCCATGCTGATCATCTACCTCGTGACCTCGCTCGAAGCGATCGGCGACGTCACCGCCACCAGCAAGGTGTCGAAAGAGCCGGTGGAAGGTCCCGTGTGGATGCGGCGCATCAAGGGCGGCGTACTCGTCAACGGCTTCAACTCGCTGCTCGCCGGTTTCTTCAACACGTTCCCCAGCTCCGTGTTCGCGCAGAACAACGGCGTGATCCAGCTCACCGGCATCGCCAGCCGCCACGTAGGCCTCTGGATCGCGGGCATGCTCGTCGTGCTGGGCCTCTTCCCGCCCGTGGCGGGCGTGCTGCAGGCCGTGCCCGAGCCCGTGCTGGGCGGCGCGGCCATGGTGATGTTCGGCGCGGTGGCCGCTTCGGGCATCAACATCCTCGCGGGCACTCGCCTCGACCGCCGCGCCCTGCTCATCATCGCGGTGTCGCTCGCGCTGGGCCTTGGCGTCTCGCAGGTGCCCGAGATCCTGACCAGCCTGCCGCATGCCCTCAAGAACGTGCTGGAATCAGGTGTCGCGACGGGCGGCATCTGCGCGCTCGTGATGAACTGGTTCCTGCCGGAAAAACAGTAACGCGCCGAGCGCGCGGCCCTGAAACCGGGCCGCCCGCTTTTTTATTGACCGTGATTTCCAATTTACTGGATAATAACTCCATCATCTTGGAAACGAGTCAAATGGACAGCCCGACCGACGCCGGAATCAACGAGCGCATCGCCCGCTGCGTGCGCGATTTGCGCGCAACGCGCGGCCTGACGCTGGACGCGCTGGCCACGCGCAGCGGCGTGAGCCGCTCGATGATCTCGATGATCGAGCGCGGCGCCGCCAGCCCCACGGCGGTGGTGCTCGAAAAGCTCGCGGCGGGGCTTTCGGTATCGATGGCGAGCCTCTTCGGCGCAAGTGGCGAGAGCGCGCCCGCTGAGCCCCTGGTACGCCGGGAGCAGCAGGCACTGTGGCGCGATCCGCAGTCGGGCTATATGCGCCGGAGCGTCTCGCCGCCCAACTGGCCTTCGCCGATCCAGCTGGTCGAAGTGGATTTCCCCGCCGGCGCACGCGTCGCCTATGAAACGGGCGGCCGCGACAATGTGATTCACCAGCAAGTCTGGGTGATGGAAGGCAGGATCGACGTGGAGTTGGGCAATGAACGGCATTCGCTCCATGCGGGCGATTGCCTCGCCATGCGGCTCGATCAGCCACTGATATTCAGAAATCCAGGCTCCCACGCCGCGCATTACATCGTGGCCATTTGCGACGTAAGCGGTATCTGAACCAGCCTGATGCGCCTCAATCTGCCACCCTTTTCATTTAAAGAGGATTCCCTATGAATGCGAACTCACAGAGCGATGGTGTGCGCTTCATCGATTGCAACGAAGCGGACCATGCGTCGGCGATTCTCGAGATCCTCAACGACGCGATCGTCAATTCAACCGCGCTCTACGACTACAAGCCGCGCCCGCCCGAGGCCATGGCCACATGGTTCGGCACCAAACGCGCGAACGGCTTTCCGGTAGTGGGCGCCGTAGATGAAGCCGGCACGCTGCTCGGCTTCGCGAGCTGGGGCACATTCCGCGCGTTTCCCGCCAACAAGTACACGGTCGAGCACAGCGTCTACGTGCACCGCGACCAGCGTGGCCGTGGCCTCGGCGAACGCCTGCTGCTGGAGTTGATCCGCCGCGCCCGTGAGCAACAGATTCACGTGCTCGTGGGGTGCATCGACGCCACCAATGGCGGAAGCATTGCGCTGCACACCAAGCTGGGATTCACGCACTCGGGCACGATCAAGGAAGCGGGATTCAAGTTCGGCCACTGGCTCGACGCCGCTTTCTACCAGCTCAACCTCGAGATGCCCGTTCCGCCTGTGGATGGCTGAAGTTCGCGCGCAATGCGTGCTGTAAGTGCTTTAGCGTGCGCTCGAGCGGGCCGCAGCCGCTGTCATGGCATTGCGGATATGGCGTGCACGCAGCGGCGCGCGGGCCGCGCGCTTCGAGGCGCACGCCGCGCGCGTAGCACGCAGCTTCGCCTGACTGCGGTTGCGGGACGCGGCCTCGCGCGTGACGCGCCGCACTTGCCTGTGCACTGCGAGGAGCACGCAGCCTATGGCCGCGAGCACGGCCACGCGAAACGGCGACGACTCGAAGGCGCGTTCCGGTACGTGCAGCAGCAGGATCGATATGACCACGGCGACCTGAATGACGATCGCCGAAAGCGAAGCAACGAACAGGTACGCGTGCAGGCGATCGGTCGGCGGCTTCATGGCGCTGCACTCCCGAAAGTTGCGCTGACAACGATATCCAGTCTGGCTGGTTCCACCCTACGCCGTGCGAATGTCACGCGCATGGCAACGCGCAACGCTGGGCAGAGTGATGAGATCGTGCCTGCTCCAAGCTGATGAGAACCTTAAGGGAATGCGCCTGCGAAGCCTGTGAATCCGCTTTTTTTCGTTGGAACAGAATCCTTTGCGCACCTTACTAACCAGCGCCTTTCACCGCCTTTCGACTTACCTCGATTCGTGCGCAACGTGACAAGGTTTCTTTCGGTTCATTCAGTGCAACGTAAGGTTGACTTAAGCTCGCACGCCGTACCCTTGCAAGCTGTAATCCGCACAGCAATGCAGTCATGAATCGCACCTATGAATATCGCGGCTACGCAATCCGCGTTGGCGTCGAAGCGAAAGGCACGGTCCCGCTCGATCGACCGGAAATCGAACGTCCTCGCTACGCGGCCGTGGTGAGCATCGCGGCCAACGGCGAGCGCGTATTACCCTCACACCTGAAAATCGAGAACGCCGCCGGCCTTCCCTTCCGCTCCGATATCGACGCCTTGATGGGCGGCTACAGCGCGGCCCGCCGCCTGATCGACGAACAGCTAGCCGAAACCGCGGCCTGACCCGAAAGAAAAAAACGCGCGACAGCTAGAAGCCATCGCGCGTTTTTTATCGGGACGCAGGTCGTGCGTCCGCCGTCTACGCTCAGTCGCGGTTCGCCTGCAACACGGTCAGGGCGGCCATGTTGATGATGCGTCGCACCGTCGAGCTCGACGTCAGCACGTTCACCGGCGCATTCACGCCCAGCAGGAACGGGCCGACCGCCACGTTGCTGCCCGCACCCGTCTTGAGCAGGTTGTAGGCGATGTTGCCCGAGTCCACATTCGGGCACACGAGCAGGTTCGCCGCGCCCTTGAGCTTCGAATGCGGCAGGATGCGCAGGCGTAGCGCTTCGTCCAGCGCGCAGTCGCCGTGCATTTCCCCGTCGATTTCCAGATCGGGATTCTTCTGAGTCACGAGCTTGAGCACTTCACGCATCTTCGTGCCCGAAGCCGAGCTGCCCGAGCCGAAGTTCGAACGCGAGAGCAGCGCGACCTTCGGCTGCAGATTCAGCCATTCCATCTGGCGCGCAGCCGCCAGCGTGAATTCGGCGATCTGCTCGGCGTTCGGGTTGTCGTTCACGTGCGTGTCGACGATCGCGACCGTACGCTTGTCGAGCAGCAGGATGTTCATCGCCGCATAGGTATTCGCGTTCGGATGCATGCCGATGGCTTCATCGACGAAGCGCAGGTGGTCGTGATACGCGCCCACCGTGCCGCACACCATGCCGTCCGCGTCGCCCAGGCGCACCATCATCGCGCCGATCAGCGTGAGGCGGCGGCGCATTTCCACGCGCGCCATTTCCTTCGAAATGCCGTCGCGGCAGCGCAGTTCCCAATAGGTCGTCCAATACTGGTGGAAGCGCTCGTCGTACTCGGGGTTCGTGACTTCCACGTCTTCGCCGAGCTTCAGGCGCAGGCCGAACTTCTCGATGCGGGCGAGCAGCACTTCGGGGCGGCCAATCAGGATCGGACGCGCGAGCTTCTCGTCGACGATCACCTGCACCGCGCGCAGCACGCGCTCTTCCTCGCCTTCGGCGAACACGATGCGCGACTTGCCGCCGTCACGCACGAACTGCTTCGCGGCCGCGAAAATCGGCTTCATGAACGCACCCGAGTGATACACGAACTGCTGCAGCTCGTTCGTGTACGCGCCAAAGTCGTCGATGGGGCGCGTGGCCACGCCGTCTTCCATCGCCGCCTTCGCGACGGCCGGTGCGATACGCACGATCAGGCGCGAATCGAACGGCTTCGGAATCAGGTACTTCGGGCCGAAACGCAGATCATAGGCGCCGTATGCGGCGGCCACCGAATCGTTCAGCTCTTCTTCCGCGAGCTTGGCGATCGCGTGCACAGCCGCGATTTCCATGTTGCGCGTGATGGTCGTTGCGCCCACATCGAGTGCGCCGCGGAAGATGTACGGGAAGCACAGCACGTTGTTGACCTGGTTCGGGAAGTCCGAACGGCCCGTGGCGAGCACCGCGTCCGGGCGCGCTTCGAGCGCGACCTCGGGGAAGATTTCCGGCGTGGGGTTGGCAAGCGCGAGAATCAGCGGCTTGTCGGCCATCTTCTTGACCATTTCCGCCTTGAGCACGCCGCCCGCGGAAAGGCCGAGGAACACGTCCGCGCCTTCGATCACGTCGGAAAGCGAACGCGCCGAGGTGTCCTGCGCGAAGCGTTCCTTGTCCGGGTCCATGAGCGTCGTGCGGCCCTGGTAGACCACGCCGTCGATATCGGTCACCCAGATGTTCTTGAGCGGCAGGCCGAGATCGACCATGAGGTCCAGACACGCCAGCGCCGCGGCGCCCGCGCCCGAAGTCACGACCTTGACCTTCGTAATGTCCTTGCCAATCACTTTCAGGCCGTTCATGAACGCGGCCGAAACGGTAATGGCAGTACCGTGCTGATCGTCGTGGAAGACCGGAATCTTCATGCGATCGCGCAGTTTGCGCTCGACCGTGAAGCAATCGGGGGCCTTGATGTCTTCCAGATTGATGCCGCCGAACGTGGCTTCGAGGCTCGCGATGATGTCCACGAGCTTGTCCGGATCGCTTTCGGTGACTTCGATGTCGAACACGTCGATCCCGGCGAACTTCTTGAAGAGCACCGCCTTGCCTTCCATGACCGGCTTGGAGGCCAGCGCGCCGATGTTGCCCAGACCGAGCACGGCCGTACCGTTCGTGATCACGCCCACCAGATTGCCGCGCGCCGTGTAGCGGAACGAGTTCTGCGGATCGGCGACGATCTCCTCGCAGGCCACGGCGACACCCGGCGTATAGGCGAGCGCGAGGTCGCGCTGAGTGACGAGCGGCTTGCTGGCCGTCACCGAGATCTTGCCCGGGGTGGGAAATTCGTGATATTCCAGCGCGGCCTGACGATCGGTCTTGTTCATGTTCCTCACTCGATATGGAAAGGGCCCGGCTCGCGCCGGCCAACCTGGATCGGGGCTGGCGCGGCCTGGCGTGTTCGAATGAGGCGATTCTAGAGAGCCCTCATAACGTGTCCATTTTGATTTAGTATGGGGCCATCATTTTTTCGTAATACCCTGGGGAATCGTGTCTTTCAGCATTGACGACGTGACGAGGCGGTTGAACACACGCCTGAAAATGCGCCATCTGGTCCTGCTCCTGCAGATCCGCCAGCACGGCTCGCTCACGCGCGTGGCGGAACATATGGCGACGAGCCAGCCCGCCGTCACCAACGCGCTGGCTGAAATGGAGAGCATGTTCGGCGCGCCGCTCTTCGACCGCACGCCGCGCGGCATGACGCCCACGGCGCTCGGCAACGTGGTGCTCGCGCGCGCCCAGGCCATGCTGCACGACCTCGACCACCTCGCGCGCGACATCGAAGCCGTGGTGGCCGGCCACGCCACGCGCGTGCACGTGGGCGTGATTCCGTTCATCTCGGGGCGCACGCTGGCCGCGGCCATTCGCCTCACGCAGTCACGGCTGCCGCAACGCGTCACCATGACGATTCACGAAGGCACGAGCGACGCGCTCCTGCCGCAGCTTCGCGACCATACGCTCGATATCGTGATCGGCCGCGCGTCTTCCGCTGTGGATGTCTCGCAGTTGCGCTTCGAGGTGCTGCATCAGCAAAAGCCGCGGCTCATCGCGAGCCGGCGGCTCGCGGCGCGCCTGGCGCGCGGCAAGCTCGACTGGGAAAAGCTGGTCGAGCTGGACTGGATACTGGGCGCGCCACACACGCCCATCCGCGAACAGATTTCCGACCTCTTCCTGCATGCGGGCGTGGCGCCGCCCGTGCCGATCGTGGAGAGCTACACGTCGCGGCTGATCGGCGAGATGATCAGCACGAACGAGAACGCCGTGTCGATCGTGCCCGCCGATATTGCCGAGGAACTCGTGCACTTCGCGGGCGTGGCCATCGTGCCGTACACGCTCGACTGGACGCTGCCGCCGGTTGCCATGTTCACACGCGCAGGTGTGCTGCGCGATGTCGATGCCACCTTTGGGCAGTCGCTGCGCGAGTTCTATCTGGAGGCGGAGAAGGCGCGGGGGTGAGCGGTTAAGGCTCAAGGCAAACGGGGCGCGGACTCAATCGCCCGCGCCCCGTCTACCCCGCATCACCGGTATTCAGCAGATCAAACCCGCGCCGTCACCGTACGCTGCGCCTCCAGCGTGCCTTCGCCCTGCATGCGCGCCACCAGCATCAGCGCGCAAACCAGCGTGATGAGCACATGCACCACGCCCAGCGCCACCACCGAAAGAATGCTGCCCGTGGCGCTCAACAGGTACTGGCCGAGAATCGGCGTCGTGCCCGCGAACACCATGCCGCAAATCTGATAAGCGAGCGAAATGCCGGTGTAGCGCACCTGCGCGGGGAAAGCCTTCGCCAGCATGCCTGCCATGGCCGCGTAGTAGAGCGAATGCGGAATCGAGGCGAGCGCCATGCCGATCATCGCGAGTTTGGTCGAGCCGGTGGCGATCATCGAGAACATCAGGGGCAGCGCAACGATCTCGGGCACGAGCATGTAGATGATCGCTTTCTTGAGATCCATCTTCGTGGCGAGCACCGCGCCGAACGGTTGCACGATCAACTGCACGACAATCGCGAACGTGATGACGCTCAGGAACTGCGTGCGGTCGAAGCCGATCGAGGTCACGGCCCACGAAAGCGCGAACGTGGTCTTGAAGTAAGTGGCCGAGAGCGCGATCACGCAGGCGCCCACGCCCATCGCCACGAGCCCCTTGTGATGGCGCAGCACTTCGGCGATCGGCAGCTTCGCCACCTTGTTCTTCGCCTGCAACTCCTTCATGGCAGGCGACTCGTCCACGCTCATGCGAATAAAGAGCCCCACGGCCACCAGCGCCGCCGACATCAGGAACGGCACGCGCCAGCCCCAGGTCATGAACTGGTGATCAGGCAGCATGGAAATCACGAGAAACGCGACCGTGGCGAGCAGATTGCCGGCGGGCGAGCCCTGCTGCGCGAACGCCGAATAGAGGATTTCCTTGCCCTTGGGCGCATGTTCCGAGGAAAGCACGACCGCACCGCCCCATTCGCCGCCCATGGCAATGCCCTGCGTGAGACGCAGCAGGATGAGCAGCACCGGCGCGAGCACGCCCACCTGGTTGTAAGTGGGCAAAAGGCCCATGAGCGTGGTGCAGCCGCCCATCAGCATGAGTGTGACGATCAGCGTTTTCTTGCGGCCCACCTTGTCGCCGAGGTGGCCGAACACGATGCCGCCAATCGGGCGCGCGAGAAAGCCAACCCAGAACGAGGCGAAGGCGGCCAACGTGCCGATCAGCGCATTCGTCGAAGGGAAAAAGAGCTTGCCGAGCACGAGTGCGGCCGCGGTGCTGTACGCGTAAAAGTCGTACCACTCGATCGTCGTGCCAACGAACGAAGCGATGCCCGCCTTGCGAGCCTGGCGATGCTGGGTGTCGAGGGAGGTTGCTGCCAAGAGACGTCTCCAGATTTCGATTTCGAGCGGCGGTTTCCAAAGCGAAACGCGCCATGTCCCGGGCTTTTCCGATTCGAAAGTGGCGTGCGATAACGTTCGCTTACGAACCACCTTTCATTCAACGAACAAAGTGCCGGAAGGTGCGGACTATGAAACGGTCGTTCGTTAGCGTCAACCAAGGGATAACCCTCAGTTCGGCCGCCGCCAGAGCGGGGCGCGATTGCGACGATTTAGGTGTTTACCCGTAATCGTATTGTCAGGCTGTTATCGGTATGCCGATAATGCTCTCATGGATGTGAAAACTGCAGTGCGCGTCTTCGACGTGATCAACCTCTTTGCCGAGGTCCGGCAACCGATGATCTACAGCGAGATTGCGCGTCGAACCGAGATCCCGCTGTCGAGCTGCCACGCGCTGTTGCAGACGATGGTGGCCAAAGGCTATCTGTACGCGCCAGGCGTGAAGGCGGGCTATTACCCCACGCAGCGTCTCTTGCACGTCGCGCGCGACATCTGCAGCGAGGACCCGCTGACGCTGATGTTCCAGCCGTTGCTTTCCGCGTTGCGCGACGCCACCGGCGAAACCGCCGCGCTCGCCACGCTTGCGGGCAACCGCGTGGTCTATCTCGACGTGATGGAGTCGCGCCAGAAGATCCGCTATAGCGACGAGCCGGGAGGCTTCATGACTATCGCGAGCGCCGCGGGCAAGGCGCTGCTCGGCGCGCTCGCCCCGGCCGCGCGCCGCAAACTGCTCGACAGTTTCGAGCCGCAGTTGCACTCGGCCAATGGCGCGTTGATCGACCGCGCCGCGTTCGAGCACGACGTCGAGCAAGGCGTGACGGACGGTTGGCATCGTTCGACGGGCGAGAGCGTGGAGGACGTAGCCGGACTCGCGCGCGGTTTCCTGATTCACGGCGAGGCGTTTGCGCTCGTCATTGGCGCGCCCAAGGCGCGCCTTCTCAAGAACGAGCAGAACGCCGTGAAGGCGCTGCTCGAGGTGTACGCGCAAATCCCGCCAACGCTCCTCGCCGCCTGAGACGCCTCGGGCACTCGATGTAGCGATGCGCCAGGCGCGGAATTCCTGAAGTGGAGGTCAAAGCATGCGTTGGAAAAACCGGCCGGAAGGCTCGAACTGGGGCGACTTCGGTCCCGACGATCAATTGGGCCGCCCCAATCTCATCGGCGCGGAGCAGGTGCTCAAGGGCGCGCAGGAAATTCGCGCGGGTCTCACGTTCACGCTCTCGCTGCCGCTCGACTTTCCCGGTGACAGCAAGCTCAACGTGCGCCGCCATCCGCCGGTGCTGCGCCCCACCTTTCGCGACGGCCTGCCTTATGTGAACTTCCCGTTCGCGCGCAACGAAGCGGGCGCAACCGACGTGGTGAGCGACGATCAGGTGCTGCTCTCGCTCCAATACTCCACGCAGTGGGATTCGCTCGCGCACGTGGGCGCGCGCTTCGACGCCAACGGCGACGGTGTGGCCGAGAGCGTCTACTACAACGGCTATCGCGCGAACGTGGACGTCGTCGGCCCGATGGAATATCGCGCGGAAGACAACTTCGCGCCTCACGCCTGCGGCGGCGAACATAGCCATGCCGACGTGCTCGGCATCGAGCACCTTGCCGTGAAGGGGATGCAAGGCCGTGGCGTGCTGATCGATTTCGCCGCGCATTTTGGCCGCGAGTTTCGCACCGTGGGCTACGACGATTTGATGCGCGTGATCGAGGCGGACAGCGTGGAAGTCGAGCGCGGCGACATGCTCGTGCTGCGCACGGGCTTCGCGGAGATGGTGCTCGAAATGAACCGCCAGCCCGACGAAGCCGTTTTGTCGAGCCACTGCAGCGCACTCGACGGCCGCGACGAGCGCCTGCTGAACTGGATCACCGACTCAGGCATCGCCGCGCTCGCCGCCGACAACTACGCCGTCGAACGTTATCCCGCGCGAGCGCCGGCCGCGCCGGGCGATCATCCGCTCATGCCGCTGCATCACCACTGCCTCTTCAAGCTCGGCCTGCCGCTGGGCGAGCTTTGGTATTTGCGCGATCTCGCGTTGTGGCTGCGTGCGCACGGACGCTCGCGCTTCATGCTCACCGCGCCGCCGCTACGGTTGCCGGGCGCGATGGGGTCGCCCGTCACGCCGGTCGCAACGGTTTGACGAACTAATTCGCAATCCTTTGTTTTACCCGAATTCACGAGAAAACATGGCTAAAGAAAGAGTCCTGATTACCGGCGGCGCCGCCGGCATCGGCGCCGCGTGCGCCGCGCGCTGCGAGGCCGACGGTTACGAAGCCGTCGTCATCGACCGCGTGGGCGACGGCATCATCGCCGACCTCTCCGACACCCAGGCGACGGCGGCGGCACTTGCCCGCGCGCTGGAGGGGGGCCCGATCACGCGCCTCATCAACAACGTGGGCGTGGTCGTGCCCAACGACGCCGAGCACCAGTCGCTCGAAGAACTCGAACGCGCATGGGCCCTCAACGTGCGCTGCGCCCAGCAGTGCATGCAGGCGCTGCTGCCCGGCATGAAGGCAGCGGGCTTTGGGCGCATCGTCAACATGTCGTCGCGCGCCGCGCTCGGCAAGGAGTTGCGCACGGCCTATTCGGCCACCAAGGCCGCACTGATCGGCATGACGCGCGTGTGGGCGCTGGAACTGGGCGAGTTCGGCGTAACCGCGAACGCCATTGGCCCGGGCCCCATCCGAACCGAGCTGTTCGACCGCGCCAATCCGCCCGGCGCGCCGCGCACCGAGGCGATCATCAATGCCGTACCCGTGAAGCGCGTAGGCACGCCCGACGATGTCGCGCACGCAGCTTCCTATCTGCTCGATGCGCGCAGCGGCTTCGTGACCGGCCAGGTGCTCTACGTGTGCGGCGGCATGACCGTTGGCGTCGCGGGGGTTTGACGATGGCGGCCCTCGAAACGCCCACGCAAGCAGGCAAACCGCGACGAGCGGGCATTGTCGGCGCGGGCAGCATTGGCGTGGCGTTCGCAATATGCTTCGCGCGGGCCGGCTGGCGCGTGCGTCTCTACGATCCCGACGCCGCGCGCCGCGACGCCGCGCCTGAAGAGATCGCATTGCGCCTCGGCGATCTCACGCAATACGCCCTGCTCGACGAAAGCGCGAGCGAGATCGCCGCGCGGGTCGCGATCGTCGATACGCTCGAAGCCGCTGCGGCCGAGGCCGATCTCGTGCAGGAATGCGCACCCGAGCGTGCCGAACTCAAGCGCGAGATCTTCGCGCAGCTCGACCGCGCCGCGCCACGCGACGCGATACTCGCGAGCGCTTCGTCGTTTCTCGCGGCTTCGAAATTCGTGGACGAAACGCTGCCGGGGCGCGCGCGCTGCATGGTCGCCCATCCCGGCAACCCGCCCTACCTCGTGCCTATGATCGAGGTGGTGCCCGCAGCCTTCACATCCGAAGGGGCGGCCGCGCGCGCCATCGCGCTCTACGCCGAAGCGGGCATGAAGCCCGTGCGCGTGAAGCACGAAGTGGAAGGCTTCATCTTCAACCGCCTGCAAGGCGCCGTGCTGCGCGAGGCGTATTGCCTCGTGCGCGACGGCGTGGCGTCGGTGGAAGACATCGACACCGTGATGCGCGAAGGCCTCGGCCCACGCTGGTCGGTGATCGGCCCGTTCGAGACCGTCGATCTGAACACGCGCGGCGGCATTGCCTCGCATGCGCAGAAGATGGGCCCATCGTACGCGCGCATGGGCGCCGAACGCGGCCAGCACGACCCGTGGACGCCTGAACTCGTCGCGCAGGTCGAGGCCGCAAGACGCGCGGCGCTGCCGCTCGATCAATGGGACGAGCGTGTGGGCTGGCGCGACCGCCAGCTCATGCATCTCGCCCGTCATCGCAAAACCCAAAGCCACGACGACTCATAAGCGCCTCGAACGCACGCGCTGAGAGCCGAAGAGACCCGACAACTATTACGATTCAGACAGAGACACTTCCATGCAGAAAGTCACCGCTTTCTTTACCGAGCTGATGCGCCGGTATTTGCCCGATCCATTCGTGTTCGCGATCGGCCTCACGCTGCTGACGATGGCGCTTGCCGTGATCGTGCAAGGGCAAGCCGTCACGGCCCTCACCACGAGCTGGGGCAAGGGCTTCTGGGCACTGCTCGCGTTCACCACGCAAATGGCGGTGATTCTCGCGATGGGCTACGTGCTCGCAACGGCACCGCTCACCGACCGCTTTCTGAACCGCGTGGTGGCGCGCGTAAACGATCCGCGCATGGCGATCATCGTCGCGACGCTGGTGGGCGGCATCGGCAGCTATCTGAACTGGGGCTTCGGCCTCGTGGTCGGCGGCGTCGTCGCGCGCAAACTCGCGATGCGTGTGAAAGGCGTGCATTATCCACTCATCATCGCTTCGGCCTATAGCGGCTTCACACTCTACGGCCTCGGGCTTTCGGCGAGCATTCCCGTGCTGATCTCCACGAAGGGGCATCCGCTCGAAGCGCAGATGGGCGTCATTCCGCTCTCCGAAACGATTTTCTCGCCCACCATGCTCATTACGAGCCTCGTAACCATCATCACGCTGCCGCTCCTGAATGCATGGCTGCACCCCAAGCCTGGTCAGCCGATCAAGGAAATCGACCGCGCCCAGGAAGAAAAGCAGCAGAAGGCAGACGCGCTCGGCGTGGATCTCGACGAAGGCAACACGCTCGCCAACCGCCTGAATAACAGTCGCATTCTGAGCTACGTGATCGGCCTGATCGGCATGGGCTATGTCGCGCTGCATTTCGTGCAGGGCGGCTCGATCGACCTGAACCTCATCAACTTCTTCATTCTGTTCCTCGGCATCCTGCTGCTCGGCACGCCGATCCGCTATGTGGAGAAGCTCAACGAAGGCATTCGCACGATCAGCGGCATCATTCTGCAGTACCCGTTCTACGCCGGCATCATGGCGATCATGGCGTCTTCGGGTCTCGTCAATACGTTCTCCGAAGCGTTCGTGAAGGTTGCCACACCGGGCACGCTGCCGTTCTGGGGCTTGATCAGTTCGTTCGTCATCAACTTCTTCGCGCCTTCAGGCGGCGGGCACTGGGTCATTCAGGGACCGTTCATGATCGAGGCAGCGAAGACGATCGGCGCCTCCGTGGGCCATACGTCGACGGCCGTGATGCTCGGCAACGCATGGAACGACCTCGTGCAGCCGTTCTGGATCTTGCCGGCCCTCGCGCTCTCGAAGCTCAAACTCAAGGACATCATGGGCTACACGGTCATCATGATGTTCTGGATCGGCATCGTTTATTCGGTTGCGATTCTCGCCTGGGGCTGAGCGGATCGGATACGCGCCCTCCCCTGAACCCATACCTTTAACGGAGACCATTCATGCTGTATCTCGTGCACATGCAGGTGCAGATTCCGCACGGCACCGACGCCGCCTTCGCCGACGCCCTCAAGGCCCAAGAGAAAGCGTTCTCGCAGAAGCTGCAACGAGAAGGCAAATGGCGCCATCTGTGGCGCGTGGCCGGCGAATACGCGAATTACAGCGTGTTCGACGTCGAATCGAACGACGAACTCCATACGCTGCTTTCCGCATTGCCGCTTTTCCCGTTCCTGAAGATCAGCGTGACGCCGCTGGCCCAGCATCCGTCGGCCATCGTGCCCAATTAAGAGGAACGCGCCATGCCCTTTCTCATCGAAACGTTCGACAAGCCCGGCCACGCCGAGGTGCGCTCACGCGAGCGTGGCGTGCATCTGGAATTTCTCGCGCGCAACAAGGCGCTGTTGCTCGCCTGCGGCGCCAAGCTCAACGACGACGGCAGCAGCGCGGGCGGCGGTATCTATATCGTCGATCTCGAAACCCGCGAGGAAGCCGAGCGCTTCATCGCGCAGGACCCGTTCACGCATGTCGGGTTGTTCGAGAGCGTGAAGATCGTTCGCTGGCGCAAGGCCTACATCGACGGAACCTCCTACCTGTAAGCGCTACGCGCAAATTCTTCGCGAACGTTCCGTTCGTCATCAAGCCCTCGGAAGGCGCCGTGCTCCCCTGTGCGGCGCCGGTTTGGCCCGGCGTGCACCTGCGCGCGCCGGGCCGTTTTTCTTCCCCCCGACTCGCCCCTCCGGCCGGGCACATCGATTGCTGAGCAGATGCGCTGTCAGTCCATCAAGCAGCGCAGCCCACGTGGCCGCGCCTTCACACGAGGAGGAAATCGACCATGCTCAAGATGGCCCTGTTGTTTGCGGTAATCGCCGTGATCGCAGCCCTGTTCGGCTTCACGGGTATCGCGGCCGGTGCAGCCGCAATTGCGAAGATCCTGTTCTTTATCTTTGTGGTGCTGTGCGTGGTATTCCTCGTGATCGCGCTCGTAGTCACAAAGAAAATCGTAGATTGACCAGGACATGAACAACTTCCGGGGCATCGGAGCGGCCGATGCCCCCGGCCCCATCAGGCCGCGCGCTGGTAATAGAGGTTCTGCGGATGGCGCGCCTGCGCGAAGAAGAACCAGCGCTCCGCGACAAGGCCCGCGTACTGGACGACGCACGCCACGAGAAGCAAGGTTGCGGACAGCGGATGCAATGCTTGCGCGACCAGCGCCAGCGGCACCAGAAACGCAGCCACGATAAACCCCCACTTCACCCATCGCATCGTCGTGTCGGATTGGCCGTGAAAGAACTCGCGCAAATTGAAAGCGCTTGCTGTAAACCCGCGCGAAATCTGCCTGACCTTGCTGGCCTGGATGCCCGTGGCGCTTTGCAGCGTCGAGCGCGGCTGCAACCGGTCATTGCGTGCGAGTGTGGCCACTCGGCTGACGCAGCCCGCAACGATCAACACACACGCGGCGAGCCCAAGTGCCGGCGCGATATCGGGCGCCAGCCACGCCGCGCATGCAGTCGCAATCGTGAAACCGGAAGCACAGCCAAGCAGGACGAAGTTCACGAGCGTGAGCGGCGTCGCCCACTCCTGAAGGAAGCGCAGGCACGCATAAATCATTGCCGTGCAGGCAAAGAGGCCCAAACTCGCAATGACCGCAATCGCACCGATGGCGAACGACCAGGGCGAGTTCATCCAGTGGGCCAGTCCGTACAGGAACGTCGTGCCAAGAAACAAGGGCAGCGCGAGACACTCGCGCGAGAGCCACGAGGTGCGCCACATGGCGATGGCGCGCCACGCACGCTCAGGATGACCCAGATGGAAGACCGAAGCGACGAGCCCCAGCGTACCGAGCACAACCGCGAGCCCCGCACCGCAAATATAGAACTGCCGCGACACGCCCTGCAACGGCGCCCATTCGGGATGCAATCGCGTGAGCAGCTCCACGCCGAACAGCGCGACAAGCAGCCCTTGTCCAGCCCCCGAAAGCGTGGTCAGAAAAACGACGGAAAATGCGGGTCTCATTCAAATCTCCCTGGTCGCAACCGGTTGTGAACGCGTGAATAGCGACTTCACTCGCGTTGCGAAAGCGGCCAGATTGAGCTTGCCTGAATCCAGTCGATCATCGAGCCGCATGTCGCGCGACATGGCCGGTGTGCCACGCCGGATCGCCAGGCTCGCGAGGTTGATCGGCTCGCCAGCATCGAGCATGCTCGCGGGCGACGCCGCCGATGCGCCACCGCTGCACCCACACGAACCGCTGCCACAGCTGCTTTCGGTCTTCACGCGCGGCAGATAGTGATTCGACGGCTTCGTGCCCCACTCCGGCATCAACTGATAGCCGCCACGCGCCTGAATCGCCTTCGACGCATCCGACTCGGGGTCGTGAATGTCGCCGAAAATCCGCGCCGATGTCGGGCATGCGAGCACGCAAGCGGGTTTGCGGTCGCGCTCGGGCAGCGCCTCGTTATAGATGCGGTCCGCGCACAGCGTGCACTTGGTCATCTCCTTGCGCTCTTCGTCCAGTTCGCGCGCGCCATACGGGCAGGCCCAGGAGCAATACTTGCAGCCAATACACTTGTCGTAGTCGACGAGCACGAGCCCGTCTTCCTTGCGCTTGAAGCTCGCGCCTGTGGGGCAGACTGGCACGCACGGCGGGTCTTCGCAGTGCAGGCACGATTTCGGAAAGTGAATGGTGTCCGAATTCGGGAACTCCCCGGCTTCATACGTCTGCACGCGGTTGAAGAAGGTGCCGGACGGATCGGCGTCGTAGGGGCGCACATCCGAAAGGCTGCCCGCCTGCCCCGAGGTATTCCATTCCTTGCAACTCGTCACGCACGCGTGGCACCCCACACAGACGTTCAGGTCGATCACCAACGCCATTTGCGTCATTTCGGGGTCCTCCTTACTTGCGTGTCACAACATTGCGCAGACGCGCGGCGAACTTGCCGCTGCCCGCGAAATACGCCTGAATCCGTTCAACGGTGCCCGTCGAGCCCGGCAGGGGTTGCATCGGCGCGAACTGCGGCAGCGTGTGGTCGGCATCGGCCTCGGCGGGATAGACGCGCACACGCACGTCGTACCACGCAGCCTGCCCCGTCACCGGATCCGAGTTCGAAACGCGCCGGCCATCACCGAAAGGCAGTTCTTCGGTAATCAGGTGATTGAGCAGGAAGCCGCGTTGCGACTCATTGGCTTCCGGTCCGAGATTCCATGCGCCGGCGGCCTTGCCGATGGCGTTCCATGTCCACACCGTGCCGGGCTCGACTGCCTCGCTGTAGCGCGCCATGCAGCGCACCTTGCCCCACTGCGATTCGACGTAGATCCATCCGCCGTCCTCGATGCCGTTTTCCTGCGCCATGCGCGGATTCACATACAGGTAGTTCTCGCCGTGAATCTGCCGCAGCCACGCGTTTTGCGAATCCCACGAGTGATACATCGCCATGGGGCGCTGCGTGACTGCCGCAAGCGGGTAGCGTTCGAGATCGGTTGCCGCGAGTTCCAGCGGCGCATACCAGAAAGGCAGCGGATCGAAGTAGCGCTCGACGCGCGCACGCAAATGCTCGGGCGGCTGGCGCGCATCTGTCTTGCCCTGCGCGGCGAGGCGGAACTTCTGCATGACATCCGAATAGAGCTGGATAAGGATGGGCTCTGCAAATTTCCGGAATCCCTTCTCCACGGCGAATTGCAGGTAAGGCCCATTTACGCCGCGCATGTACTGAAGCTCTTCGGGCAGCGTGTAATGGAACACGCAGTTATTCTTCGCGTATTCCTCCCACTGGCGGGGATTGGGCTCGCCCACGAGCGCCTTGTCGCCGTCCTTGCCGCGCCAGCCAATCAAAAAGCCGACGCCGGAATTGGGCGCGGTCTGGAAGTTGACGATGAAGTCCGGATAGTCCTTGAATTTGCGCTCGCCTTCGGCCGTCGTGAATGCCGGCAGCTTCAGGCGGCTACCCAATTCGACGAGCACTTCCTGGAACGGGCGGCATTCGCCGGTGCGCTCGAGCACCGGCACGCGCACGGAATCCACCGGCCCGTCGAATTCCGAAATCGGCCGGTCGAGCATCGACATCGCGTCGTGCCGCTCCAGGTAGGTCGTGTCGGGCAGGATC
Source organism: Paraburkholderia hiiakae (assembly GCF_904848665.1). Classification (GTDB taxonomy): domain Bacteria; phylum Pseudomonadota; class Gammaproteobacteria; order Burkholderiales; family Burkholderiaceae; genus Paraburkholderia; species Paraburkholderia hiiakae. The sequence goes on along the minus strand of NZ_CAJHCQ010000005.1, from coordinate 365,748 downwards.
AGATCGGCGAATGCCGTCATCTCCGACTGGAACGCGTCGCACACCACGAGGAACGGAATCTTGTACTCGCCGTCCGCCCCGCGGTCGGTGAGCATTTTGCGGACCTCGCTCGTGTTCATCGACGAGTTCCACGCCATGTTGGCCATGAAGATAAGCAAGGTGTCGATGGGGTACGGGTCGCCTCGCCACGCGTTCGTGATGACGTTGTGCATCAGGCCATGCACCGCGAGCGGATATTCCCACGAGAAGGCTTTGTCGATGCGCACCGGCTCGCCCGCTTCGTCGATGAAGAGATCGCCGGGCGCCGCGGGCCAGCCGAGCGGCCCGGACGGCAACGGCGTATTCGGCTTGACATCGTTCGGACTGCTTGGCGGCTTGGCCGATGGGGGCACCGCGCGCGGATACGGCGACTTGTGACGAAATCCGCCAGGCCGGTCGATCGTGCCGAGCAGCGACATCAGCACGGCGAGCGCGCGGATCGACTGAAAGCCGTTCGAATGCGCGGCCAGCCCCCGCATGGCGTGAAAAGCGATGGGGTTGCCGGTCACGCTTTCGTGCTTCACGCCCCAGGCATCCGTCCACGGGATCGGCAACGTGATCTTGTGATCGCGCGCCGTTTGCGCCATCTCGCGCGCGAGGCGGCGGATCGTCTCCGCCGCGATTCCTGTGATTTCCTGAGCCCATTCGGGCGTCGTATCCTTGAAGCGCTCACGCAACAGCGCAAATGAAGGCGCCACCGGCGTGCCGTCGTCCAGCACATAGCGGCCGTCGAGCGCGGGCTGCGCGCCGCTCGCGTGATGCTGCACCGCACGGCCCGTATTTTCGTCCCACCACAGATGGTTTTGCGGGAACAGCGGATTGCCCTCGGGCAGACTCGCGTCCTTCACGAACAGGCCGAACGTGTCGCTCTCCGCGCGCATGTCCAGCAGTTCGCCCGCGTTGGTGAAGCGTTTGACGAATTCGTGATCGTACGCGTCGGCCTCGATCAGCTCGTGGATCAGCGCCATGAACAGCGCGCCGTCCGTGCCGGGACGAATGGGCACCCATTCGTCGGCAATGGCGGCGTAACCGGTGCGGATCGGGTTGATCGCGATGAAGCGGCCGCCCGCACGCTTGAACTTCGAAAGGGCGATCTTGAGCGGATTGGAGTGGTGATCCTCCGCTGTGCCGATCATGATGAAGAGTTTGGCGCGGTCGAGGTCCGGGCCGCCGAACTCCCAGAACGAACCGCCCATGGTGTAAATCATGCCCGCGGCCATGTTCGCGGAGCAAAAGCCGCCGTGGGCGGCGTAGTTGGGCGTGCCGAACTGCTTGGCGAAAAGGCCCGTGAGCGCCTGCATCTGGTCACGGCCGGTGAAGAGCGCGAATTTTTTGGGGTCGGTTGCCCGCAGATGGGCGAGGCGCTTCTCGATCGTGTCGAGCGCCACGTCCCACGAAACGGGCTCGAACTGCGCTTGCCCACGCTCGGCGCCCTGCTTGCGCATGAGCGGCTGCGTGAGGCGGGCCGGCGAACACTGCTTCATGATCCCCGACGAACCTTTCGCGCAGATCACCCCCTGGTTCAAAGGGTGTTCCGGGTTGCCGTCGATATAACGGACTTCCCCCTCACGCAGATGCACGCGAATGCCGCAGCGGCACGCGCACATGTAACAGGTCGTGGTCTTGATTTCCAGCTTTTCGTCTTGAGTTCGAGCGCCGTGGTCCACTAAAGGCCTCCATTTACGACTGACGGGTGTCCGGGAACCACCACACGCCGCCTATGCGCTAGAAATGGTAGGCCTATGTGATTGACTACTCAACTTTGCATTCCGGATACCAGTCATCACGAAATCCGATAGTTTCGATAAGCTTACCCCGCTGCGGGAAACCCTGATTCCCCGAGTGCCACGCAGCGCGGTATGGTCCAGCCCTTTGCCACCCCGAACCTATACGTTTGCGAATCATGGATACACCGACAACCCGCATTCGCAACCAGTTCCCCGGCCGAATCCTCGAAATCATCAGAGGGGAGAAGCATTCGGAGGTCGATGTCGCCACGGCGGCGGGCATCTTCACCTCAGTCATCGAAACCCGGATTCTGGACCAGCTCGGCCTGAAAGCTGGCGTGACGGTCGTCGCGATCGTCAAATCCGCTGACGTCAGGCTTGCGGCGCCTTGACACGCCCTTTCGACCGCTCACTCACCGCGTCGATCCCCATCTTTGGTTGATTTATCCACCATAGCTTGAGGCCCTCGGTTCTCATGAACTGAAGATATCAAGAATCTAAACGAAGCTTCATTTTAAGGGCCATTTTCGACACGTTTGCGTAATCGCCCTCGCCTAAATTTCCGGTTCCGCCACACACGAAGATTCTTCCTTCTCTACGGAACCGAAATGAAAAAAGCGTTGTTGAACATCCTCGCGCTCGCGGCGGCCGCCGCCTGCACGAGCGCTCACGCACAAAGCAGCGTCACGCTCTACGGCACGGTCGATGCGGGACTCGACTACGTCAGCAATCAGAAGTCGTCCACGGGTCATGGCACGACGTGGGGCATGCAGTCCGGCAACGTGAGCACGAGCCGCTGGGGCCTGCGCGGCACGGAAGACCTGGGCGGCGGCCTCAAGGCGATCTTCGACCTCGAGAACGGCTTCTCGGTCGTCAACGGCAAGGGCTCCAACGGCGGCTATATGTTCGGCCGGCAAGCGTGGGTGGGGCTTGGCAGCGACCAGTACGGCACGCTCACGCTCGGGCGCCAGTACGACGCGCTCGTGGACATGATCGCGCCCATGTCGGCCACGGGCTCTGGCTTCGGCGGCAACATCGCGATGCACCCGTTCGACAACGACAACCTCAACAACGACGTGCGCATGAACAACGCCGTCAAGTTCCGCAGCGCGACCTACGCGGGCTTCCAGGTGGAAGGCGCCTACGCGTTCAGCAACCAGGGCGGCGGCTTCTCGAACAATAACGCCTACACGATGGGCGCTTCGTGGAACGGCGGCCCGATCAACCTGGCCGTGGCGTACTTCCAGGGCAACGAGCCCGGCTCGACCACGAACGGCGCGCTCAGCGCCGGCAGCGGCACCGACAACGATCCGATGTTCGTGGCCGCGCGCACCCGCACGCTCGGCGCGGGCGGCAGCTATACGATCGGGCCCGCGAAGGTGGGCCTCGTGTTCACGCGCACGATGGTCGACGAACCCACGCAAATCGCCCAGGGCGGCTCGCTCAATGCGTTCGATGCCGACTACCTGACGTTCAATAACTTCGAAGTGAACGGCCGTTACGCGCTCACGCCGCAACTGAGCCTGGGGGGCGCCTATACCTATACGGACGGCTCGGTCAGCCGCGTAGAGGGCAACGCGTCGCCGCACTGGAACCAGTTCATGCTGCAGGCCGACTATGCGCTGAGCCGCCGCACCGACGTGTATCTGGAAGGCGTGTACCAACGCGTTTCCGGTGCGCAAGGCATTCCGGTGCTCGGCAATGCGTCGATCTATAACCTCGCGGCTTCGTCCAGCAATACCCAGGCGGTCGTCGCAGCAGGGATGCGCCTGAAGTTCTAAGCTCATACCTGGCGGCGAAGCGCAAAGTAACGGCGGGCCCCGCGAGAGAAGCGCGGCCCGCCGTGCTGCGTAAGATAAGGGCAGTGTCATCGCCAGGTCATGCAAGCGCGCCATCGTTGCGCAGACACTCACCCTGCGATGCTTGCGCCCGCGCGCGTCAGTCATGCAAGTCCGCTAGCGCAGGCTTCGCCTTCTGCTCCCGAGGCGAGACGACATGACGAAAAAAGACATCCCCGAGAATACATCCACCGAAAGCGGCGCCAGTGTCTCGCGCCGCGGCTTCCTCAAGCTTGCCGGCGCTTCCGGCTTTGCGAGCGCGGCCAGCGCTTTTGCGGGCAGCGCGAAGGCCGACGCCGCCACACCCGACGGCACGCCCGAGCAGATCCACCTCACCTGGGGCGAAGACCCGACGCGCGAAGTCGTCGTGTCGTGGGCATCGCTCGCGTCCTCCACGAATCCGCGCGTGATCTACAGCGCCGATCGCGGCAAGCGCGAGACGGTGCACGCCGTTCAGCGCACCTATACCGACGGGCTCACGGGTGTCGTCGTGTTCACGTACCACGCGCGACTGCGCGCGCTCGCGCCGGCCACGACCTACCGATACGAAGTCACCGCTGATAACGACAGCCGCGCGAGCAGTCCATTCAGTTCGAGCTTCGCCACCGCGCCGCGCGGACGCGCGCCGTTTCGCTTCACGAGCTACGGCGACCTCGCCACGCCGAACACGGGCTGGGTGCTTTCGTCGCCGCAGAGCCGCTTCGCCGTGGAAGCCGTGGAGCGCTTCCAGCCGCTCTTTCATCTGCTCAATGGCGACCTCTGCTACGCGAACCTGAATCCCGCGCACCAGACCGATGTGTGGCGCGACTTCGGCAACAACAACCAGACTTCGTCGGCGAACCGTCCGTGGATGCCGTGCCCCGGCAATCACGAGATCGAGTTCTACAACGGTGCGCAGGGTCTGAATTCGTATCTCACGCGCTATTCGCTGCCCGATAACGGCACGCATTTTCCGGGCCGCTGGTACAGCTTCCGCGTGAGCAACGTGCTGTTCGTCTCGCTCGACGCCGACGACGTGGTCTACCAGGACGCCGCTGCCTTCGTGGCCGGCCCTGCGCCGCTCGTACCCGCCGCGAGCACGGGCAATGCGCCCATCCAGCCCGGCTCGTCGTTCTACGTGCGCGGCTACAGCAATGGCGTGCAGACGCGCTGGCTCGAGCAGACCCTGAAGCAGGCGAAGGACGACAACGATATCGACTGGATCGTGGTGCAGATGCACCAGGACGCGCTCAGCTCGTCGAAAACCGGCAATGGCTCGGACAAGGGCATTCGCGAAGCGTGGCTACCCCTCTTCGACCGCTATGGCGTGGATCTCGTGGTGTGCGGCCACGATCACGACTACGAGCGCAGCTACCCGGTGCGCGGCTGCAATCACCACGCGGGCGTCGATGCGAAGACCGGCGTGAGCGTCGACACGCTTCAGCCGCGTCCTGCCACGCATGCCCAGGACGCGGGCAACACCTTCGACACGAGCCACGGCACGATCCACCTGATCCTGGGCGGCGGCGGCACGAGCGCGCCGCTCGACGTGTATGGCGTGGACGCCGGCAACGGCAATCCGCAGGCGCAGGTGTTCACGAAGCCCAACCGCCCGGTGCCGGGCGCGACCGCGGGCACCTTCGCGCGCCCCACGGCGGACGCGCTCGAAGACGCGATCTGGTCTGCGCAACGCGATACGGGCACGGGCTATGGCATTGCGGTGTTCGACGTCGATCCCGGCACGCACGGCGGCAAGACGACGATCACGATGAACTACTATCACGCGCCCGGCGCCGACCAAACGCCGACCGGGAATTATGAGTTGTTCGAAACGATTACGCTGGCGAAGTCGAGATAAGCCAGCCACGCGGGGCGCTTGCGCCCCGCGCCGAATTCAGTCTGCGAGCGCGGCCTCTTCCACTTCGCGCACCTCAACGGCAACACCCGCCAGCCGCCGGTAACGCGACAGCGCCCACAGCGGAAAATATGCCGTGTACCCGTGATATTTGAGGTAGTAAATCCGCGGGAACCCCGGCGCATTATGCGAGCGATGCCACCAGAACCCGTCCTCCTGCTGCACGGATAGCAGATACGCCACGCCGCGCCGCACCGATTCGGATTCCCAGTCGCCGAACGCCATTTGCGCGAGGAGTGCCCACGCCGTGAAATTTGACGTGCTTTCGCCACCATTGGTGCCGGCAAGGCGCGGGTCGATATAACTGTCGTTGGTCTCGCCCCAGCCGCCGTCCGCGTGCTGGCGTGCGCGCAACCACGCGAGCGCGCGTGCGATGTACGGTTGCCTCGGGTCCTCGCCCGCGAGCGCGAGACCCGCCAGCACGCTCCACGTGCCGTAAATGTAGTTGGTGCCCCAGCGGCCCCACCAGCTGCCGTCGGCTTGCTGAGTGGCCTTCACGTACTCGATGGCGCGCGCGAGCGCCGCCTTGTCCTCGGCGCGGCCCGTCACGCCGAAGCACAGGAGCACACGGCCCGATACGTCTTCCGTTGGCGGATCGAGCAGGGCGCCGTGATCCGCGAAGGGAATCGCGTTCAGATAGAGGCGGTCGCAATCGGCGTCGAACGCGGCGAAGCCGCCGTTGCGCGATTGCAGGCCGCGCATCCAGTCGAGCGCGCGCGTCACGCGTGCCGCGTAGGGGTCCACGCCCGTTTTGCGGGCCTCCCCGCGGCCGCGGCGATGGAGCATGGCGGCGACCACGGCCGTGTCGTCGATGTCCGGATAGTGCGGGTTCTCATACTGAAAGGCCCAACCGCCAGGCGGCGTGTCCGGCTGTGCGTTCTCGATCCAGTCGCCGCGCACGTCGTCCACCTGGCGAGCGGCGAGCCAGTCGTACGCGCGCGCAATGCGCCGCTGCAGTTCCTGGTCGGTGATCGCTGCCGACGCCGGATCGGCGGGCGCGACCGTACGCGCCTGCTCGAGCGCCATCGTGCTCCACGCCGTGTCCCAAACCGGCGAGAGACACGGCTGGCAATACATGCTGCCATCCGGGCGCTCGACAAGCAGCTTTTCCAGTGCATTCTCACAATCGCGGCGCAGCGGGTGATCTTCAGGATACCCAAGCACCTGCATCATCTGGTAGCTGTAGACGATCGGCGGAAAGATGCCGCCCATGCCGTCCTCGCCGTTCATGCGCTCTGCGCACCAGGCCTCGGCATGCTTCATGGCGCGCTGGCGCAACGCGCGCGGCAACAGCGGCTCGATATGGCGCAGCGCCCGGTCAGCCGCGAGAAAGAACCGGCGGACACCCTTGCCGCGCGCAAAGTATTCGCGCTCTTCTTCGGGCGGCGTAACGAACAGTTCGGCAATCGATACATCATGAGGATTGGCCGCGCGCGCCTTCAGCGAACAGAGCGCGAGCAGCGGCACCATGGTCGTGCGCGCCCAGTAGGCGACCTTGTACATCGAAATGGGCACCCACTTCGGGAACAGCACGAATTCGATCGGCATGAACGGCGTGGCGCGCCACGGCACCTGACCGAAGGTGGCGAGGAGAATGCGCGTGAACACGTTCGACTTCGCCGCGCCGCCGAGCTTCAGAATGGTCTCCCGCGCGCGCACCATGTGCGGCGCATCCGCCGGGTCCCCCGCCGCCTTCAGCGCGAAATACGCCTTCACGCTGCACGAGACATCGGGCGCGCCATCCACGTAGAGGTCCCATGCGCCGTGCGTTTGCAAACGCTGAATGGCGCGCAGATAGCGCGCCATCTTCTCCTGACGCACCACGTCGATCTTGCCCATGAAATGCATCATGAGGATGTATTCGGCGGTGATCGTGGCGTCCGATTCGAGTTCGAAGCACCAGCTTCCATCGGCATCCTGCTGTCGCACGAGCGCCTCGCGGCCGCGAACGATCGAGGCGTCGAGCGCCGCCATGGCGGCTGCGGAGGCGGTAAAAGGTGGGTTGGAATTTTTCATCGGAGCGGATCATACCATCCGTACGGAATGTTTAGCCGCGAAGCCCGCAATGGTATGATCGCCGCCATGAAAGACTCCTCCGTCAAGGCGCCCGCGCGCGCGACAAGGCGCGGCGCGAAGGCGGCTGACGCAGCGGCCCCCTCGGCTCCCTCTGCCCCCGCGACCTCGCCACCTTCCCCACGCAAGGACACGGTGCCGGCCGCCGGCACGCGCCGCAAGAAAGCCCCGGTCCAGGTGCGCGCGCAATTGCTGCAGGCGGCTTCCGATATCGCCACCGATCAAGGTGTGCCGGCCGTCACGCTCGACGCCGTGGCCGAACGCGCGGGCGTGACCAAGGGCGCGCTGCAATATCACTTCGCCAACAAGCAGGGCTTGCTCGATGCGCTCTTCGAGCAGACACTCGCGCGATTCGAGCAGCAGATGCATACGCGCGTCGAAGAAGGCGTGGCAGAAGGCGCGCCCAGACACGGCGCAGCAGCGCGCGCCTACCTGCACACGACGATCGACGAAACGAGCCCCGCCGCCAGCACCAACGTGCTGCGCGTGCTGGTGGCCGCGATGATGACCGACCCCGCGATTCGCGAGCGCTACGCCGCGCCCATGCGCAAGTGGACGCGCCCCGACCCGCTGCCGCTCGAAGCCGCCGCCCGCCTCATGATCTGCCGGCTAGCGGCGGACGGCCTGTGGATCTCCGACCTGCTCGGCTACCAGAACATGCCGCCGCGCCTGCGCGCCGAGGTGGTGCGCCAGCTGGAGCAATTGGCGTTTGTGAAAGACTAAAGAAAGCACGCGCCAGGGAACACCCTGAGCACCGCGCATTCACGCGCGGCGCACTATGCCGAAATCGTCACCGAGCAAGGGCCGTTCGAGCAAGACGGCCCAAATGGGGCGACCTACGATTGTCGGCATGAAAACCCTGACCGTTATCGACTCCCACACGGGCGGCGAGCCCACGCGCCTCGTGATCGCAGGCGGCCCCGAGTTGGGCCACGGCCCGCTCGCCGAGCGCCTCGGCGTTTTCCGTCGCGACTTCGACCGCGTGCGCGCGGGCGTCGTCAACGAGCCGCGCGGCTCGGACGTGATGGTCGGCGCGCTGCTTTGCGAGCCGCATGATCCGTCCTGCTCCGCCGGTGTGATCTTCTTCAACAACGTCGGCTTTCTCGGCATGTGCGGGCACGGCACCATCGGCCTCATCGCGTCGCTCGCGCATCTCGGGCGCATCGCGCCCGGCGTGCATCGCATCGAAACGCCCGTGGGCAACGTCGAAGCCGAACTGCACGCCGACGGCAGCGTCACCGTGCGCAACGTGCCCGCGTATCGCTACCGCGAGGCCGTGCCGCTCGACGTGCCAGGCTACGGCCGCGTGCATGGCGACATCGCCTGGGGCGGCAACTGGTTCTTCCTCGTCGCCGATCACAATCTCACGCTCGAAGCAGGCAACGTCGAAGCGCTCACCGAAGCCACATGGGCGATGCGCCAGGCGCTCGAGGCGAACGGCATTACCGGCGCGGATGGCGCGTTGATCGACCATATCGAACTCTTCGCACATTCGGACGTCGCGGGTATCGACAGCCGCAATTTCGTGCTGTGTCCCGGCAAGGCCTACGACCGTTCACCGTGCGGCACCGGCACGAGCGCGAAGGTCGCGTGCCTCGCCGCGGACGGAAAGCTCGCGCCCGGCGCGCAGTGGCGGCAGGAAAGCATCATCGGCAGCGTATTCGAGGCGAGCTATGAAACCGCGCCCGAACTCCCCGCGGGTCATGTGCGCCCGAGCATACGCGGCAGCGCGCATATTAGCGCGGAGTCCAAACTGATTTTCGCCGACGACGATCCCTTCGCGTGGGGCATTCCCGCGTGATGCCAGGTTCGAGCGGTCAACACGATGTTGTCGTGATTGGCGCGGGCATCGTGGGCGCAGCGTGCGCGCACGAACTCGCGGCGCAGGGTCTGAACGTACTCGTCATCGAGCGCGCGGGCGTGGGCGGCGGCGTGACAGCCGCTGGCATGGGTCACCTCGTCGTGATGGACGACACGCCTGCCGAGTTCGCGCTGAGTGCGTGGTCGCTGGCACTGTGGCACGCGCTCGCGCCGCGGCTCGACGAACGCCATGCGTTCTTGCGCTGCGGCACCCTCTGGGTCGCCGCCGACGACGAGGAACTGGCGCTCGCGCAAGCGCGCCAGCAGGCGCTGCAACACCAGGGCGTGGCGTGTTCGATGCTCGACGCGCGCCAGTTGCGCGAAGCGGAACCGGGTCTGCGCGATGGCCTGGTAGGCGGCATGATCGTCGACAACGACGCCGTAGTCTACGCGCCTGCCGTTGCGGCATGGTTGCTGGAACAACCGGTTAGCGGTCGCGTCACCTGCCGCACTCGAACGCAAGTCGCGCGTATCGACCGCGCGGGCGTGCATCTCGCCAATGGCGAGGTCATTGGCGCGGGCGCGGTTCTGGTCGCGAACGGCCTGCAGGCGCTCGATTTGCTGCCGCGCCTACCGCTACAGGCCAAGAAGGGACACCTGCTCATTACCGACCGCTATCCCGGCACGATTCGCCATCAGGTTCTCGAACTCGGCTATATCAAGAGCGCGCACAACGCGAGCGGCACCTCGGTCGCATTCAACGTGCAACCGCGGCCGACCGGGCAATTGCTGATCGGCTCGTCACGCCAATTCGACAGCACGGACCCTGCCATCGAGCCGGCGATACTCGCGCGCATGCTGCGCCGCGCCGCCGAATACCTGCCGCAATTACCCTCGCTGAACGCGATTCGCGCATGGACGGGCTTTCGCCCGGCGTCGAGCGACGGCATGCCGCTGATCGGCCCCGCTGCCTCGTTCGCCGATGACGACAGCCATCCGTCCACGTGGCTCGCCACCGGACACGAGGGCCTGGGCGTTACCACGGCGCTCGGCACCGCGAAGCTGATTGCCGCGCAAATGCTTGGACGCGCCGCCGCTATCGACGCGACGCCGTATCTCCCCGCGCGCTTCGCCGCCCAGGGGGCCGTGCATGTCTGAGACCAATACGATGTTGACGATCGACGGGCGCAAAGTGGGCGTCGCGCCGGGCAGTTCGGTTGCAGCCGCCATCGCCATTGCCGCAAAGGCGGAAAACGCAGCGCCCGTCACGCGGCGTTCGGTGAGCGGCGCGCTGCGCGGGCCGTTGTGCGGCATGGGTATCTGCCAGGAATGCCGCGTCACCATCGACGGCGTGCCGCACCGGCTTGCATGCCAGACGGTTTGCGCCGCGGACATGCATGTCGTCACCGGGAATGCAGCGCCATGAAGTTCGATATCCTGATCATTGGCGCCGGACCGGCCGGATTGAACGCCGCGCGCATCGCCGCGCAAGCGGGCGCAAACGTAGGCATCGTCGATGACAATGCGCTGCCTGGTGGCCAGATCTGGCGCCAGGGTCCCGGCCATCGCGCCACGGGCCCCGCGCGCGCCGTGCTCGATGCTCTCGCTACACGCGCGAACGTCACACTGCTAAGCGCGACCCGCATCGTGCAAGCGCTGCCGGGCCGGCAACTGCTCGCGGAAAGCCCCGACCGGGCGCTCACGCTCGCTTACGACAAGCTCATCATCGCCTCAGGCGCGCGCGAACGCTTCCTGCCCTATCCCGGCTGGACGTTGCCGGGTGTCACGGGCGCGGGTGGCTTGCAGGCGCTCATCAAGGCCGGCATGCCGGTGAGCGGGGAGCGTATCGTCATCGCGGGTAGCGGGCCGCTGCTCTGGGCCGCTGCCGTGACCGCGCGTCAGCATGGCGCCACCGTCGCCGCCATCGTCGAGCAGGCGCCACCGCAAGCGGTGCGCCGCTTCGCGGCGGGCCTCATCCATACGCCCGCGAAACTCGCGCAGGCGCTGCGCATGCGCTTCGATCTGCGCGCCACGCCTTACCGGTGCGATGCCTACGTTACCGAGGCAATCGGCACAACGCGCGTGACGCAGGTGCGCGTGCGACGCGGCAACGACGACATGCTGGTCGATTGCGACCGGCTCGCGTGCGCCTATGGCCTCGTGCCCAATACGGGCGTCGGCGCGGCGCTCGGTTGCAAGCTTGACACCCACGCAGACGCTCCCGCCATCGCTGTGAACGAATGGCAACAGACTTCCGCAGAAGCCTTTTACGCGGCTGGCGAATGCACCGGCGTGGGCGGCATGGAACTCGCGGCGGTGGAAGGCCGCATCGCGGCCTATGCCGCGCTCGGGGACAACGCGAACGCCCAGCAGATGTTCGCCGAGCGCGAACGCTACCGCCGTTTCGCCGTGCGCCTGCACGCCGCGTTCGAACTCGCTCCCGCGTTGCGCGCACTCCCGCAGCCCGACACCGTGTTTTGCCGTTGCGAGGACGTCGTGTATCGCGACGTTGCGCGCCACACGTCGTGGCGCGACGCCAAGCTGCAGACACGCTGCGGCATGGGACCCTGCCAGGGCAAGATTTGCGGCGAGGCGGCGGCGTTCTGCTTCGGCTGGCCGCAAAACGGCCAGCGCGCGCCGTTCTCGCCCGCGCGCATCGACACCTTGCTGCACGCGGAAACGACGCCATAGCGCCGCACACGTTTTTTATTGCAGATGCGCGAGCGCGCGCAAATCGGCACAATGGTGCTTTCCCGCCGATCCCGCCCCAAGCGCCACGCGATGCCCGAACTGGTCCTGCCCGCCGCCCTCCAAAACGCCACGTTTGCGCAGATGGTCGCGCATTTCACCATGCTCGAACCGCTGTTCGACGCCATGCCCGACGTGGTGTTCTTCGTGAAGGATCACGAGGCGCGCTACGTGATCGCGAACACCACGCTTGCCGCGCGCTGCGGCTTCAAAGAGAAGCGCGCGCTGCTCGGCAAGACGGCCGAGCAGGTTTTCCCTTCCCGCTTCGGCCACAGCTATACCGCACAGGACGAGGCCGTGGTGCGCCAGGGCAGCAGTCTCATCGACCAGCTCGAACTGCACCTGTATCCGGGCCGCCAACCGGGCTGGTGCCTCACGTCGAAAGTCCCGCTGCACGACGCGCACGGCCGCGTGCTGGGCGTAGCGGGCATCTCGCGCGACCTGCAGGCCGCCGAAGGCACGCATCCCGCTTACCAGCGGCTCGCGGTCGCCGCGAAGTACATCCAGGACAACTATGCGCAACCGCTCAAGCTCGCGCACCTGGCTAAGCTCATCAACATGTCGGTGGCGCAGATCGAGCGTTACTTCCACAAGATCTTCCACCTGACACCACGCCAGATGCTGCTGAAAACGCGTCTGGACGCGGCCTCGGTGCTGCTTGCGAGCGACCTGAGCATCACCGACATCGCCACGCAATGCGGCTATAACGATCACAGCGCGTTCACGCGGCAATTCAAGGCCACGGTGGGCGTCACGCCAAGCCAGTACCGCGCGCTGCTGCAAACGCCCGCAAGCGCGCAGACGTCCGGCGCTTGAGCCTCGCGCAAGCGTTCCCAGGGTTCCCCCTGGGCCGCTGAAGAAAGCGGCGGACTATGCAGATTTCGTCTTCTGGAAGCGCGAAAGGCCCCAAGCGCCAAACGATTTGGACAGCGATACTTCACTCACATTCAACACGTACCGGCATGAGCCGCTACGCATTCAAGGAGTGAGTCACAGTGAGCGCTATCCAGTGGAGCGGGGTGTTTCCCGCCGTCAGCACGCAGTTCAAGGCGGACTTCTCGGTCGATATCGACGCCACGCACCGGGTGGTGAGCAATCTCGTCAAGGACGGCGTGTCGGGCCTCGTGGTGTGTGGCACCGTCGGCGAGAACACCTCGCTTGCGACGAATGAAAAGATCGCCGTGATCGAGGCCGCGCGCGACGCCGCCGGCGGCAAGGTGCCGGTGATCGCGGGCATTGCCGAATTCACCACCGAATTCGCGCGTCAAACCGTAAAGGAAGCGGCACGCGTGGGCGTGGACGGCGTGATGGTCATGCCGGCGCTCGTGTATTCCTCGAAGCCCCATGAGACGGCCGCGCATTTTCGCGCCGTGGCTTCCGGCACCGACCTGCCGGTGATGGTCTACAACAATCCGCCGATCTACAAGAACGACGTCACGCCCGACATCCTGATCGCTCTTCAGGATTGCGAAAATATCGTCTGCTTCAAGGATTCGTCGGGCGATACGCGCCGCTTCATCGATCTGCGCAATGCCGTGGGCGACCGCTTCGTGCTGTTCGCGGGCCTCGACGACGTAGTGGTCGAAAGCGTGGCCGTTGGCGCCGAAGGCTGGGTCTCGGGCATGTCGAATGTGTTCCCGAAGGAAGGCGAAACGCTGTTCCGTCTCGCGAAGCAAAAGCGCTTTGACGAAGCGCTCGCGCTTTATCGCTGGTTCATGCCGCTGCTGCACCTCGACGCACGCCCCGACCTCGTGCAGTGCATCAAGCTGTGCGAAGAGCTCGTGGGCCGCGGCAGCGCGGTCACACGAGCGCCGCGTCTGCCGCTCGAAGGCGAGGCGCTCGCGCACGTGAAGGCCGTGGTCGAGAAGGCGCTCGCTACGCGCCCCGCCCTGCCGGACGTCGGTCTATAAGACTGACTTAAGCGCGCCTCTCCAAAGCGTCTTCCGAATCACCGAAACCGGGCCACGTTGGCCCGGTTTGTCTTTTTACACGGGATGCCATGTCCAGCACCGTCACGAACGACGCACCCGAACAGGTCGTCCTCACGCTCGACGAAGTCTTCACACTCTCGCGCAACGTGCTGTTACGGCACGGCATGTCCGAGGCGCATGCCGATGCGATCGCGCGCGTCATCACGCAAGGCCAGCGCGACGAATGCCACTCGCATGGCATTTATCGCCTGCTCGTCTGCGCGCGTTCGCTCAAGAGCGGCAAGGTCGATGCGCGCGCCGAGCCCACGCTGTGCGATATCGCGCCCGGCGTGCTGGCCGTGGACGCGCACTATGGCTTTTCGCTGCTCGCATTCGAAACCGGTCTGCCCGTGCTCGCGCAGAAAGCGCGCAGCCAGGGCATCGCTGCGATGGCCATCAACCATTGCTTTCATTTCTCGGCGCTGTGGCCCGAGGTCGAAGCCATCGCGGCGCAAGGGCTCGTGGGCATCGCGATGAACCCGAGCCATAGCTGGGTCGCGCCAGCGGGCGGCACGCGCGGTGTGTTCGGCACGAATCCGCTGGCGTTCGCGTGGCCGCGCGAAGGCGGCCTGCCGTTCGTGTTCGACTTCGCAACGAGCGCCATTGCGCGCGGCGACATCGAACTGCACGCGCGCGAGGGCAAGCCCATTCCCCCGCATTGGGCGCTCGATAGCGACGGCCAGCCCACCACCGACGCTCGCGCCGCGCTGGACGGCGCGATGCAGACGTTCGGCGGCCACAAGGGTTCGGCGCTCGCGGCCATGATCGAGCTGCTTGCGGGCGCGCTGATCGGCGACCTCACGAGCATGGAGTCGCAGGCCTTCGACGCCGGCGCGGGCGCGAGCCCTTGCCACGGCGAGCTCGTCATCGCGATCGATCCGCGGCGTTTCGGCGGCGACGGCTATGAAGCCGGTCAGGCACGTGCAGAGCGGTTGTTCGCCGCCATTACCGCGCAGGGCGCGCGCTTGCCGTCGCAGCGGCGGTTCGAGGCGCGCGGGCGTAGCGAACGCGATGGCGTAAAGGTGCCGCGCGCGCTCTACGACGATGTGCTGAAGCTCCTCGACTGATTGCCAGGCCCTCCCCTCAGCGTGCCGCTTAAGCACCGGTTAAGCCGGGATGAGCGACAATGTAAGGCTGAAATTAGGGGAGCGAGCGATGCGCCTGTTGCTGGTGGAAGACGACGAAATGATTGCCGAAACGGTGCTCGACTCGATGCGCCGCGAGGGTCATGCCGTCGACTGGGCGCGCGACGGGCGGGAAGCCGAGCTTTCGCTCGACAACGACGTGTACGACCTCGTGCTGCTCGATCTCGGGTTGCCGAAGAAGGACGGTATCGAGGTGCTCAATGGCTATCGCCGCAAGGGCGGAGAGGCGGCCGTGCTGATCCTGACCGCGCGCGATTCGGTCACGGACCGCATCGCCGGGCTCGACGCCGGCGCCGACGACTACCTGATCAAGCCCTTCGATCTCGACGAGCTGGCCGCCCGCACGCGCGCCATGCTACGCCGCCGCACGGGCCAGAAGCAGCCGGTCTACACGCACAGTGGCCTCTCGCTCGACCCCGCCGCGCACGAGGTCACGAAAGACGGCGAGAGCGTCGCGCTGGTGCCACGCGAATTCGCGCTGCTGCGCGTGCTCATCGAACAGCCCGCGCGCGTATTCACGAAGGCCGAGCTCGAAGAGCGCATGTACGGCTGGGGCGAGGAAGTCGGCAGCAACGCGATCGAGGTGCACGTGCACAGCTTGCGCCGCAAGATCGGCACCGACCAGATCGTGACCGTGCGCGGCGTGGGCTACCGGCTCAAGAGACCGGAATGAACTCCATCCGCCGCCGCCTGCTGGGCTGGCTCATCTGCGGTTTCGCGGCCGCTTCCGTGGTGGCGGGCTTCGGCATTTTTCACACTGCGCGCGACGAAGCGGGCGAGCTGTTCGACTACGAACTGCATGCCGTGGCGCTTTCCATGCCCGCGAACGTCGCGACGGCGCGCGAGGTCGAACAGTCCGGTCCCGGCTTCGACGAAATCGCCGACGACCGCATTCTCATCCAGATCTGGGACCGCGACGGCAAGCTGATTTACCGCTCGCAGGAAACGCCTGTATTACCGCGCCAGGCCGCCGGCTTTCGCACGATCGAGGACGACGAGGTGCATTGGCGCGTGTACGGCATCGCGCAGCCCGAGCGCTTCGTTCAGGTCGCGCAACCCATTTCCGTGCGCGATGGGCTGGCGCTGCACCTCGCGCTGCATACGTTGTGGCCGCTCGCACTGCTCGTGCCGGTGGCCATCGTGCTCGTGCTGTTCGTGGTGACGCGCGGGCTCGCGCCGGTGCGTGCGCTATCGGCGCTGCTCGCGTCGCGCTCGGCGCATGCGCTGCAGCCGTTGCGCCTCGATGGTTCGGTGCCGGTCGAACTGCGGCCGCTCGTCGTCGCGCTCAACGATCTGCTGGACCGTTTGAATACGGCCTCGCAAGCACAGCGCACCTTCATCGCCGACGCTGCGCACGAACTGCGCTCGCCGCTCGCCGCGCTCAAGCTGCAATGGCAGGCGGCGCTGCACGACGGCACGCTGAACGGCGAGCCGCGCACGCTCGAGCGCATGCAGACACGCCTGAACCGGACGATACGCCTCGTGCAGCAACTGCTCACGCTCGCGCGCGAAGATGCGCAGGCGAGCGCGCCCGCCACGACCGTGAGCCTGCGGCGGCTGGGCGAACAGGCCATCGGCGACTTCTCGCTGCTCGCGGAGGAAAAAGGCATCGACCTCGGCCTGGAGTCACGGCCGCCGGTTACGGCCGAGTGCATCTGTAACGTAAGCGCCGACGCGCACGGCCTGAACACCCTGCTGAACAACCTGCTCGACAACGCGATCCGCTACACGCCAGCCGGCGGCAAGATCGATCTCGTGCTCACGCGCTCGCAGGACACGCTCGGCTTCGAAGTCATCGATAACGGGCCCGGAATTCCCGAAGGCGATCTCGAACGCGTGCTCGACCGCTTCTTTCGCGGCGATCATGCCCAGGGCACGGGCAGCGGCCTTGGCCTTTCGATCGTGGCGCGCATCGCACAGCGTCAAGGCCTGACGTTCACGCTGCGCAACAACCCGGGCGGTCGCGGGCTCACAGCGGCGGTGAGCGGGCTACCTCCCCACGATGGGCCGGCGGTCAATACGAATACGCCCGCCAGCAGAGTCGCCCAGGCGACGAGCGATTCGGCCTGAGGCCGCACGCTCACCACCGATCACTGCGATCACTGCGCAGGCGCGCCCTGCACCAGTTCCAGCACGCGATACGCGAACCGCACGCGCGATTCGGTGGGGTGATTGCGGTTGGCGAGAATGACGATTGCCGTCTTGCGCGCGGGCTCGAACGCGAGATAGCCGCCAAAACCGTTGGTCGCGCCCGTCTTGCCGAGCAACGCATCCGGCTGCGGCGGTAGCGGCGGGACCAACGCCGTGGCCGGGTTGTCCTCCAGCACCATGTGGTTCGCGTTGCCTTGCACGAGATCATTCAGGCTCACCGGCTGCGCGTACTGCTCCCATACCAGGTTCTGAATGAACGGGCCCGCGCGGAAATATCCCACATGCGTGGCCTCCAGCGCGCGCTGCAATTCCGGCTCCACTTCGACCTCGCCCATGTTCGCTTCGAGAAAGCGCAGCATGTCGCGCGTATCCGATTTCACGCCGTAGGCTTCGTCGCCGAGCACGCCGGGGTTCAGGCGCACCGGCATATCCTTCTTGTTGTAGCCCTGCGCATAGGCCGCACGCTGAGCGGCGGGCACGCGAACGAACGTGTGCGCGAGCCCTAGCTTCGGAAAGAGCGTTTTCTCCACGGCATCCGCGTAGCTCATGCCAAGCTGCTGCGCCGTGATGCGCGCGAACATGCCGATGCTCGGGTTCGCATAGGTGCGCTGCGTGCCCGCCGGATAGCGCGGGCGCCATGCCTTGAGCCACGCCATCAACTGTGCGTCGTTCGTGACTTCGTCGGGCACCTGCAGCGGGAAGCCGCCGCCCGTGTGCGTGCCGAGATTGATGAGCGTAAGCGCGCCGAACGGCGTGCCGCGCATGTCGGGCAGATAGCGGCTCACTGGCGCATCGAGCGCGAGCTTGCCGTTCACTTGTGCCCAACCGGCGAGGGTGGCGGCGAAGGTCTTGCTCATCGACCCGAGTTCGAAGAGCGTTTCGTTTGTGACGGGCTCGCCCGTTTCCTTCGAAGCGACGCCGAAGTTGTAGAAGCGCTCCGTGCCGTTCACGGCGACCCCAATCGCGAGACCGGGAATACCGTTCTCGCGCATGAACGCGAGCGCAGCTTCGCGTATTTGTGCGTCGCTGCCGGTGGCGGCTTCTGCGCCAATGGCGGGACGGTTCAGGGTGACGGCTACGAGCAGAGCGCCGGCACAGACCCTTGCGAGTGAACGAAGCAAGATCGCCTCCTTGCGCGGTGCGCAAAAGCCGTGATCTTACCCCGTCTGAGCGCAACGGCCACCGGCGTTGCGACCCGTGCTTATAGACTTATTCTGCATACTCGGGGCTGCGTTGCAGTTCACGCACCGCGTTAGCAGTCTGCTCTTCGCGCATGCGTGGCGCATGCACCGGCGTAACGGCTTGCCCGCGCGCGCCGCCGCGCACGAAGCGGCGCCCTTCCCGGCCATACACGGCATCCGGCTCGGGGAAGATCGTGAGCAGTACGACATAGATCATGCCGCCCACCGCCAGCGATACCGGTACGCTCAGATCGAGGCCACCCGCCAGCGATCCAAGCGGACCGACGAATTGCCCCGGCAGATTCACGAACGCAAGACCCAGGAACGCCGCCGGCAACCAGGCGCCCATCGCGCGCAGATTCCAGCCGTGCGTGAACCAGTAGTGCCCGCCGCGGCCGCCACGATTGAAGACCTGGAGATCGTCGGCAAGATAGTGACCGCGGCGCGTGATGAAGCCGATCACCATGATCGCCATCCACGGGCAGCTGAACGTGCAGATCAGCGTGGAGAACGTCGAGACGCTTTCCACGAGATTGAACGCGAAGCGGCCGACGAAGATGAAGCCGATAGCCAGCGTGCCGATCAGCATGGTCGCGCGCACGCGGTTCAGGAGCCTCGGGAACATGCTCGACATGTCGAGGCCGGTACCGTACAGCGCGGTCGTGCCCGTCGACATGCCGCCGATAATCGCAATGAGGCACGTAGGCAGCAGGAACCAGCGCGGCGATACGGCCAGCAGCCCACCCACATAATCGTTCGACGCGATATAGCTCGGCGCCTTCGTCGCGATGAGCGTGGCGGTGACGAGGCCGAAGAAGAACGGCACGAACGTGGCGATCTGCGCGGCGAATACAGCGCCCATCACGCGGCGGCGCGGCGTGTGCTGCGGAATGTAGCGCGCCCAGTCGCCGAGTGTCGAGGCGAACGACACCGGATTGCTCAACGCAACGAGCACGGCGCTCACGAACGCCACCCAGAAGCCCGCGCCGCCCTCGTGCAACGTGCCGGCGTAGCCCGGATCGAACGCGCCCGCGAACGCGAAGGCGCCCACCACGAACATGAGACTCGCGGCCCACACGGCAATCTTGTTCACCCACAGCATGAAGCGAAAGCCGTAGATGCACACCACCACCACGAGCACGGCGAACACCATGTAGGCCGTGCCGAGCGTCCAGGTGTTGACCGGCACGCCGACCATGTCGTGCGCGCCGCCGACGAGTGCATCGCCAGAACTCCATACGGCGAGCGCGAAGAACGCGATCGACGTAAGCAGCGCGAGGAACGAGCCCACGATCCGCCCATGTATGCCGAAGTGCGCACCCGACGAAACCGGATCGCTCGTGCCGTTGCGCGGACCAAACAGGCTCATGGGCGCGAGAATGCAGGTGCCGGCCAGCACGCCAAGCAAGATGGACCACACGCCTGCCTTGAACGAAAGGCCCACCAGCACCGGAAAACTGCCCAGTACCGATGTGGAGAAGGTATTGCAGCCGCCGAACAGCAGCCTGAAAAGATCGATGGGCCGCGCGTAGCGCGATGCATCGGGAATGCGTTCGAAACCGAATGTTTCGATCTGGGTAATGCTGTTGTCGCTCATTGTCTCACTCCTTGCCGCGCTGATCCGGTTGTTCATGCAAGCAACCGGTCAACGCACTATCAACGTCTCTCGCCCACTTTAATCGATCGCAGCGGGCTAATTATTCTGCATTCCATACGTTCACATCATGCGCAGCCAATGTATGGCGCGCGCCGCTTCTTTCATTCGACCAGCGATTCGGGCACGGCGGCTTGCTGCCCATAGACGCCCAGCAGATCGTCGCAGAACGCGCGCACGATGGGCTTTTCCGCGGCACTGCGCTTGACGGCCAGATGCATCGGCACGTCGAAGCCGAACGTCGCGCGCCCAAGCGCCCGGATGAGCCCGCGCTGCTCGAACGGCTCGGCGTGATGCGCGGGCAGATAGCCGATATGGCTGCCCGAGAGGATCAGGACCGTGGCCGCGTCGATGCTGTCGGCGATCGCCGTGACCTGGCGGTCGCCGATACCTGCAAGCTCCTCCGGTATCGGATAGCTGCGCCAGACCCAGTCGTGCTCGCGCAGATCGTCCACGTTGACGTGCGGCGCACTATGGAAAAGCGCATGCCCTCGCCCGCAGCACAGCACCTGGCGCTCGCTGAACAGTTCGGTGTAATCGAGACCCGCCACGCGATGCCAGAAATAACCGATCGCAATGTCGAGCTGGTTGTTGACGAGACTTTCTTCGAGTTCCTGGGGCGCCACGACCTTCATCGTGAAGCGCACGGCCTGGTCTCGTTTGCGAAATGCGCCGATCGCTTCCGCGAGCCGCGCATTCTCGACATGCGAAGCCTGCCCGATGAGACCAATGCCAAGCGTGCCGACGAGCTTGCGGTCGATATCGCGTACGCGCGCAACGAAATCGGTTGTGGCCGCAACGAGCGCGCGCGCCGAGGGCACGAAGCGTTCGCCCTTCGAGGTGAGGCGAAAGCCGCCGCGCCCGCGCTCGCAGAGCTTGAAGCCCACGCGGGCCTCGAGCGCCGAGAGCTGCGTGCTGATGGTGGATTGCCGCACGCCTAGCGTCGCTTCGGCCGCGGTGATGCCGCGCGCATCCACCACGGCGAGGAAGACGCGGATGAGCCGCAGGTCGAGATCGGAGGTATTGGAGAACATGGCGCTATACACTCACATCGGGAAGCCCATCGCCTTGATACCCTTGATCCACGCGCGCTTCCAGCCGCCTTCGGCGTCGGCGCCGTCGAATGCATGGAACGTGACCTTGGCGGCGAGCCAGCGCACCGGCTCTGGCGGGATATAAGTGGGACTCTGGTTGGCGATATCGAGCGCACGCTCGGGGCTGTTGCGATCGAACAGGATGTTCAGGCCCATGAAGGCGCCGAAGCGGCTCGCCGCTACGCCAAAGCCCGTGTAACCCGCCACGAAAACGGCCTTGTCGTTCAGATAGCGCTTCGCGAACACGGAGCCGCGCGAGCAGTAGTCGATCGGGCCGCCCCACGCATGCGAGAAACGCACGTCGGCAAGCTGCGGGAAGGTGCGGTAGAACGCCTGAGCGAGCCGATAGTAGGTCTCGGCCTTCTCGTCCTGCGGCGGGTTCGGGTCGCCGTCGAAGTGATAGCTCACAAGACCGCCGAAGATGATGTTGTTGTTCTTCGTGAGGCGGAAATAATTGAGTTGCGTGCGCGTGTCGTAAATGCCCTGGCGATTCTTCCAGCCGATACGCGCGAGTTGCTCGTCGGTGAGCGGTTCGGTGGCGAGCACATGATCGCGCACCTGCAGCACGCGCCGATTGATATCAGGAATGCCAACCTTCGCCGTGCCGCTGCCGAACACCACGCGCGGCGCGCGCACGCTGCCCTCGGGCGTCCTCACATACACGGTCTGGCCTTCGTCGATGACATCGATGAGCGGTGTGTGCTCGTAAAGCTTCACGCCGAGCGAAAGCGCCGCGCGCTTCAGACCCCACGCAAGCTTGGCCGGATGCACGATCCCGCTGCGATTGCGCGACCACAGTGCGCCCGCGAACAACGGCGAGTCCAGCTGTTCGCGCGTCGCTTCGCCATCGAGCAGAACGACATCGTGCCCGTAGCGTGTGTGAAGCTCGTAATCGCCTTGCAAATGCTCGATATGCTCGGGATCGACCGCGACGGTCATCTCGCCATTCCATTCGATGTCGGCGTCGATGCCGTAGCGCTTGAGCGTTTCCTCGAAGCCGTCGAGATTGTGATGGCCGAATGCTTCGAGCTGCGCAATGTCGTTGGGGAATACCCGTACGGCGTTGGGCAAGCCATGCATCACCGAAGTCGAGATGATGCCGCCCGCACGGCCCGAAGCACCGTGCGCGACCTTGCCCGCCTCGATCAGCACGACGTTCAGATGCGGCATCTGCTCCCTGGCCTGCACCGCGGCCCACAGCCCCGTGAATCCGCCGCCGACGATCAGCAGATCGGCCTCCACGTCGGCGGTGAGCCTGGGTTCGGTCGGCGGTTCGGCGGGGTTATCGAGCCAGTACGGAAAGAACCGCGTGCGCGAAAGCGCCTCTTGCACACTGAGCGTGAAGGGCGAGCGCGATTCGACTTCAATTTCTGCAGGGGTACTCATCATTGGCTTCACTGCATGGATCGGGGTAAACAAAGCCGCCTCGCGTGGGAGGCGGCTCGCCTGGGTCCTTAGGCCTGTTCGAGCACGACGTAGAACTTCTTCGCGTCCTCGAGGGTTTCCCAACGGCCCGCAAAGCCTGCGGGCAGGAGGTAACCCTGGCCCGCCGCGAATTCCTTGCGGCCACCGTTCGCGTCGGTCAGGGCGATCTTGCCTTCCACGAGCCACACCGCCTCGTCGGCGGTCGTGGCCGGAAAGTCCACCGCGCCGATTTTGCCTTCCCACCAGCCGATCACGTAGTTGTTATTCTTGCCGACGGTTGCGCGCCAGTCGCTTTCATCCATGCCGTATTCCAGCTTGGTGAATTCGCCGATGCCGGCGCCCAGCGGCACGATGTCCTGAATCAGTTTGCTCATTTGCCTGGCTTCCAGTTGATTGATTGAGTGACGCCAAAGTTACCGACTGGCGCGGCCGCGGTATGCCCCCCCTCAGGGGGGGCAAGCGGTGTTTTGCTGCCCGATTCGGGCATTTTTGGCGGCCTGGACCCTTCAGCTATAATCAATCAGCCATCACGAAGGGGCGCGCCATGCTGCTCAACGTACCCCCGCTCAACCGCGATCAACCGAACTTTCCGCTCTCGTTCAAGACCCTCGGCAACGTGATCGAGGCCGTCGGCACGCCCGATTTCGTGCCGCGCCTCACGCTGCTGGTGAACGAGGTCGTGCCCGTCAACGTCGTGCATATCGAGCGTTCGCGCGCGGACAGCACGATGCCAACGGGCTATCGCTGCGAATGGATCGGCAGTGGCGGGGTCGGAATGGATTCGGGTGCGATTTCGGACGTGATGACGCTCTATTACGACCGCTTCTACGAAAGCGATCCGCTTTTCGCCGGCATTCGCGGCAAGCTCGGCACGATGCTGGTCTTGCGCGACATCGGCGCGATACCGCCGGGCGAGTTCCGCCAGCGTCTCTTCGACGAGGCGCGCATTGCCCACGAGTGCGTCCTCGCACGCGGCACGCGCCACGCGCAGGACTCCATCGCCCTCGAACGCGGGTTGCGCGAACCGCCGTTTACGCTCGTGGAAATGAACCGTTTTCGCAACGTAAGCGAGTTTCTGTTTCCGCTGCTCGAACTGCACGCCTCCACGAGCGCCGCCCGGCTCATTGCCCATGCGGCGCCGTTCATGCATCCGCTCGCGCAGTTCGACGCGCGTATTGCGGCAGACAGCGTGCGTCTGTCCAAACGCGAATACGAAACCTGTGCGCACCTCATCACGGGCAAGACCGTGCCCGAAGCCGCGCAGATCCTGGGCGTCCAGGCCGCCACCGCCGAGTCGTATGTGAAGCGCGCCTTCGCGAAACTGGGCGTGCGTACCAAGCGCGAGCTGATCGCCTGGGGCCACGCCGCGGTTTAGCTGCCGCGTTTAACTGATTAAGGGCTTGCATACATCGACTTCCGTCGATGTAAACATCTCAACTTCAATATTTGGCCGCGCGGGATCTCCCCTACCATCGCCCGATCGATTTGACTCTAACGATCGGAGACACACCAGATGGAGCGCCAGTTCAACCAGCCGCAAGGCGGCAACGAGATGCCGCGGTTCGGCGGCATCGCCACCATGATGCGCCTGCCGCAGGCCGAGACCACAGAGGGCCTCGACGTCTGCTTCGTGGGTGTGCCGCTCGATATCGGCACCTCGAACCGCTCCGGCACGCGCTTCGGGCCGCGCCAGATCCGCTCCGAATCGGTGCTGCTGCGGCCGTACAACATGGCCACGCGCGCGGCGCCGTTCGATTCGCTGCAAGTGGCCGATATCGGTGACGTCGCAACGAACCCGTACGACCTGAAAGATTCGATTCGTCTGATCGAAGCCGCGTACGACCGCATCGTCGAGACCGGCTGCCGCCCGATCACGCTCGGCGGCGACCACACGATCGCATGGCCGATCCTGCGCGCGCTGCACAAGAAATACGGCAAGGTTGCCGTCGTTCATATCGACGCTCACGCCGACGTGAACGACACCATGTTCGGCGAAAAGATCGCGCACGGCACACCGTTTCGCCGCGCCGTTGAAGACGGCCTCCTGCAATGCGACAAGGTCACGCAAATCGGCCTGCGCGGCACGGGCTATCACGCAGAAGATTTCGACTGGTGCCGCAAGCAGGGCTTTACCGTCGTGCAGGCCGAGGCCTGCTGGAACCGCTCGCTTGCGCCGCTCATGGAAGAAGTGCGCGCACGCGTTGGCAACACGCCCGTGTACCTGAGCTTCGATATCGACGGACTCGATCCCGCCTTCGCGCCCGGCACCGGCACGCCCGAGGTGGGCGGGCTCACCATCCAGCAGGGCCTCGAGATCGTGCGCGGCATGAAGGGGCTCAACGTGGTGGGCGCCGATCTCGTCGAAGTCTCGCCGCCGTACGACCAGGCCGGCACGACCGCGCTCGTGGGCGCGAATCTCGCCTTCGAAATGCTTTGCATCATGCCCGGTGTGGCTTACCGCTAGGGCGCGAGGAGAAACATCATGGGTAGGAATACCGAACAACAGATCGACGGCGAGGCTTTTGTGCTGCCCGCCGCAATGATTGCGGGCGCAACCTTCTGCGCGGCAGAGAGCGAAGTGTGCTCGCGCATCTGCAACGCGGCCACGGGCGAAACAATCGGCTGGCAGGAGCACGCCACGGCCGAGATGGTCGATCGCGCGGTGCACGCCGCGCACGATGCGCTCATCGCCTGGCGCCACACGACGCCCGCCGCGCGCGGCAAGCTGCTGCGCAAGATCGCCGAGCTGCTGGAAGCCGACCGCGCACGCCTGTCCGCCATGCAGATGCAGGTGAGCGGCAAGCCGCCGTTCGAAGCGGACCTCGACGTGAGCGACGCCATCGCGACCTTCAGCTACTACGCGGGCCTGTGCGAAGACGCGTCGGTGTTCGCTGCCGAACCGGTCGCGCTACCGGACGATGCGCTATTGGCTGAGCGCATGCACGAACCGGTTGGCGTCGCGGCGCTGATCGTGCCGTGGAATTTTCCGATGGTCACGACCGCGTGGAAACTCGCGCCAGCGCTGGCCGCGGGCTGCACCGTCGTCATCAAGCCTTCGGAACTCACGTCGCCTACCGAGCACATGCTCGCCGCGATCGTGAGCGAAGCGGGCGTGCCCGACGGGGTCGTGAACGTGGTCAACGGCGGTGGCGAAGTCGGCGCATGGCTGACGACGCATCCGCTCGTCGACAAGATTTCGTTCACCGGCAGCACGGCGTCGGGCCGCAAGGTCATGCAGGCCGCCGCGCACGACATGAAACGCCTCACGCTCGAACTGGGCGGCAAGTCCGCGCTGATCGTGCGCGAAGACGCCGATGTGGTGCAAGCCGTCTCGCTCGCGGTGGGCGGCGCGTTTGCCAACGCAGGGCAGATGTGCTCGGCAACGGCGCGCATACTCGTGCACGACAATGTGTATCGCAAGTTCATGGCCGCATTCGAGACGGCGGTGCGAGCCGTTGTCGTCGTGCCGCCGCAGGGTGCCGAGGGTGCCGACGCGGCAATGGGACCGCTCATCAGCGCCGCGCAACACGCGCGCGTGGCAGCGCTCGTGGAGGCAGGCGTCGAAGCGGGCGCACAGATCGCGTTCACGGGCCAGCTCGATCCCGCGTGCGCCGACGGCTTCTTCATGGCGCCAGTCGTCATTGCGGAACCTGCGGCGGACAACATGCTGTGGACCGACGAGATCTTCGGCCCCGTGGCGTGCGTGAAATCATTCCGTTCGGATGACGAAGCGATTGCCCTCGCCAACGATACGCGTTACGGACTTGTCGCCACGGTCGTGACGAATGACGAAAAGGCCGCGCGACGATACAAGGTGCAGCTTCGCGCCGGGCTCGTCTGGGTCAATACCCCGCAACTGATCTTTCCGCAAGTGTGCTGGGGCGGCTTCGGCCTGAGCGGCATTGGCCGCGAGCTTGGCGTCGCGGGTTTGCGCAGCTACCAGGAAT
This sequence comes from Paraburkholderia hiiakae, assembly GCF_904848665.1. Classification (GTDB taxonomy): domain Bacteria; phylum Pseudomonadota; class Gammaproteobacteria; order Burkholderiales; family Burkholderiaceae; genus Paraburkholderia; species Paraburkholderia hiiakae. The sequence continues at coordinate 339,062 of NZ_CAJHCQ010000005.1, read as the reverse complement.
TGCGCCACACGGTCGGCATGCGCGCCTGATCGCTTCATACAGGCTTTATCACAGCCTCGCACGCCATGTGCGAGGCCGTGACGCTTTGACAGCAGGCGGCGCGCCGGGAGTTGCGGCTCGCGTGGCATAATTCACGCCATATTTCCGTCACGTTACGCGCTTCGCCGTGCACCGATTCCATCTCAGGCTGGGCAGTCTACTGGGGACGCTTGCGCTCCTCATGGCAACGCTCGCGCCTGTGGTTTCGCACCTGCTTGCCGCCCAGGCCATGCAAATGGCGCCAGGCACGGTGGAACGCGCGCCCTGCGGCATGCCGTCGATGGAGCGCCACGTTCACGGCGCGAGTGGCGCAGCGCTCACGCACGCGAAGAACACAACGCCGGGCGACATGCAAGACTGCGGCTATTGCAGCTTCTTCGCGCACCTGCCCGTCGTGTCCGGCGTACCCGTAGCACTGTTTGTCGTCGGCGAGCTCGTGCAAGCGCGCATCGAGGCGCGGTTCGAAAGCGTTCGCCTCGTCGCGCCCGCGAGCCACATCCACGCACGCGCCCCACCCCTGTCCTGACCGGATCGACCATGCCAACCCGGGACGACACGCCCACCGTGTCGCCTGGCCTGTACGCGCGCCGCCGTGCCTTGCGCGCGTGCGTAGCTCCTCGACAGGACACCTCATGTCTCACCAATTGCCGGCCAGCCGCATGGCGCTGGGCGTGCTTGCGCACATTCGCACGTTCAATCAGATCAGCCGCGTGATCGGCTGCGCGTTGCTGCTCGGACCGTGCGCGGCCCATGCGCACGCCATCGCGGGCGACCGCGTATTTCCCTCCACGCTTTCCGTCGACGACCCCGGCGTAGGCGACGAAGCCAACCTCGAATTCGGGCACCAGCGCGTGCCGGGCGACGCCGGCGACCAAAGCATCAACACCTTCAGCTTCGAGTACGACAAGCTCATCACGCCGCGGCTCGCCTTCTCCGTGGACGGCGGCTACGTCATGCAGAACAACCCGACCGCGCGCGGCTTCGACAACTTCGGCGTGGGCCTGAAGTACCTGCTCTACGTGAACGACGCGCATGAATTCATGACGTCGGTGGGCGTGGACGCCGAACTCGGCGGCACGGGCAGCCGTGCGATCGCCGACAACTTCTCGACGATCTCGCCCACGATCTTCGCCGGCAAGGGCATGGGCGACCTGCCCGACTCGCTTGCGTGGCTGCGGCCCATCGCCATCACCGGCGAAGCGGGCCCGTCGTTCACGACAGGCGGTGGCCAGCCGAATTCGTTCGACTACGGCTTCACGTTCCAGTACAGCCTGCCCTACCTGCAACAGCACGTCCACGACCTCGGCTTGCCGCAGCCGTTTTCCGACCTCATCCCCCTCGTCGAAGTGCCCCTCTCGCGCAGCCAGGGACAAACGACCGGGACCATCAACCCCGGCTTCATCTGGATGAACCGCTACGGCCAGCTCGGCATCGAAGCGCAGATACCGATCAACCGGGCGAGCGGCTCGCACGTCGGCATCCTGGCGCAGGTGCACATCTTCTTCGACGATGTCGCGCCGCGCACGATCGGCAAGCCGCTTTTCCAGTAAGCCCGCACATTCACACAGGAATACCACCATGAAACTCGCTACATTGCGCACGGCTGTCGCCACGGTCGCGCTGCTGGCCGCCCACCTCGCGTGGGCGCACGCTTATCCGAAGCATCAGGAACCGCCCGCGGGATCGACCGCGCCGGCCACGCTCGCCGCAGTCGTGATCGACTTCGACGACGGGCTCGAGCCCGCGTTCAGTTCCATCGACGTGACAGACGCGCAGGGCAAGTCCGTTATCCGCGAGAAAGCCAAGGTCGATGCGAACAACAGCAAGCGCATGTCGGTCGCGCTGAATGCGTTGACGCCTGGGAAGTATTCGGTGGTTTGGGTCGCGGTTGCGGCCGATGGGCATCGCACGAACGGACATTACTCGTTCGACGTGAAGTGAACGCGTAAAGATGAAATGAGGCCTTGCTGCGATTTCGTGCGATTTCGTGCGATTTCGCAGCAGGGCCCGTTCGTGATGTTTGGGCAGCTCGCCGACTTACTGTGGCATGGTTGCAGTAAAGGCTTCGGGCGAACCGTTCAAGGCGTCGTACAGTTCGCCAACGGGCAAGTCGCCGATTTCGTTATGGATATAGGCGGTAAACGCGCGATCGTAGAGCGCGCGCCCGGCGTCGGTTTCCATCGTCATGTCGAAGCCGTTGAGAACCAGACCGGCGATCTCGTCGGCTTCGAGCAGGATGTGTTCAGCTTTCTTTCGTTCCATGGTGGTGCTCCGGTACAGCAGGATCATGCAATTCTATGGGCAATGGCGCAGAAATGTTAACGAAAAAAACGGGGGCGATTCGAACGGCGGCCAGATTCAAGGTGAACGCGACGAGGTCGCAGCGCGCGCACGCCGCTGTCTGGGTACCCCTTTCCCACTGACTTGAATCACATCGCGCTCGAGCGCGGGCGGCAATTCCGCTTTCAACAATTCGACCCACGCGCGAGTCTTGGCTTCGAGAAACTTCCTCGAGGGCATCAGCACATACACGCCGACATCAGGCGAGCGCCACTGGGGCAGAACGTGCACGAGTTCCCCACTGCGTATGAGATCCACCGCCGCAAAGCCCGGCAGCAGCGCAATGCCCAGGCCGCTAGACGCCGCCTGCACGATTGCTTCGGGCTTGTCCGCGACCAGAGGGCCCTCAGGCTGCATCGAATGGGTCGTCTTTCCGTCGGTTAGCTCCCAATGCGGCGTGGTCGACGGATTCACGAGACGCAGGCAGGCATGCCCCGCGAGATCCCCTACGGTTCTCGGAGCGCCATGCCGCTTGAGGTAGCCGGGCGTCGCGCATAGCACGCCGTGGACCTCACCCAGCCGCTGCGCAACCAGACTCGAATCTGGCAGGCTGGGCGTGAGATACACGCTCACGTCCACACCTTCGGCCAACAGATTTGGTACGTACTGCGAAGCGCTATATTCCACGCTCACGGTTGGGTACTGCGCACAATATTTCGTCACGAGCGGCACCACGTAGCGATCGCCGAAGCTCGCCATGCACAGCAACCGCAGCCTCCCGGTCGGCTCCATGCGCGCACCGCTCGCCTCCCCTTCGGCTTCCGTCACCAGGTCGAGGATCGTGCGGCACTGGTTGGCGTAGCGCTCGCCCGCGCTCGTGACCGACATGCGCCGCGTCGTTCGCTGCAGCAGCTTCGTTTGCAAACGATTCTCCAGCTCCGATACGAGCCGCGAAACCTGCGCGGTCGTCAGCTCCATGTGCTCTGAGGCCGCCGTGAAACTCCCGGCATCCACCACGCGCACAAAGGCGGTCATCGCGTGCAGCAATCCGTAGTCGAGATTCTTGCGCATGACGTAATAAATTTTCAGATCAGACTGTATTTTTGCACGATAGCCAAGTAGTTAGGATCAGTGCGTACGTCGATGCACGACGTCTGGGCCCCGAGGCAACCGAAGGGGCGAAGCTTCTTACAGGTTTGTTACTGAGGTGATCCCAAATGAATGGCGCTGAAAGTCTGTTGCGTTCGCTGGTCGCAAGTGGTGTGGACGTGTGTTTCGGGAACCCCGGCACGTCGGAGATGCATTTCGTGGCGGCACTCGATGCGGTCGAAGGCATGCGACCGATACTCGGCCTTTTCGAGGGTGTTGTCACCGGTGCCGCAGACGGCTACGGCCGCATGGCCGGTAAGCCGGCCGCCACGCTGCTGCATCTCGGGCCGGGCCTCGCCAACGGACTGGCCAATCTTCACAACGCTCGCCGCGCGTCGAGCCCGGTCGTCAACATCGTCGGCGATCATGCTTCCACGCATGCGCGCTACGAAGCGCCGCTCACTTCCGATATCAAGGGCTTTGCGCGCCCGGTTTCGAGCTGGATTCATTCGTCGAGCAGTGCGTTGACGGTGGGTGCCGACGCAGCGCGCGCCGTGCAGGCCTCCATGGCCGACGGCGGCCAGATCGCAACGCTGATCCTGCCCGCCGATACGGCCTGGTCGCAAGCCGACGGCGTGGCGGCGCCACTGCCCGTGCGGGCGCCCGCGCTCGTGAGCGACGACACCATCGAGCGGATTGCGGCACTCGCCCAAAGCGGCGTGCGGACCGCCTTCCTGCTGCGAGGTCAGGCCTTGCAGGAGCCCGGCCTTCGCGCCGCCGGAAAGATCGCCGCGAAAACGGGCGCCCGGCTGCTGTGCGACACGTTCGCGCCGCGCGTGGCGCGCGGTGCCGGGCGTGTGGTGGTCGAGCGCCTGCCCTATTTCGCCGAACAGGTCGTCGAGTTCCTCGCCGGCACTGAGTTGATCGTGCTGGTCGGCGCGCAGCCGCCGGTGAGCTTCTTCGCCTACCCGGACAAGCCGAGTTGGCTCACGCCGGAGGGTTGCCGCATCGCCGTGCTGTCGCATCCGCACGAAGACGGCACGGGCGCGCTCGAAGCCCTTGTCGAGGCGCTGGGCGCCCAGCACGCCATCGCCCGAATCAACGCCCGTGCGGCAGTCGAGTTTTCGCCCGACGGTGCGCTCGACGGCGAGTCGATCATGCGCAGCGTCGCGAAGCATCTGCCCGATAACGCCATCATCACCGAAGAGTCGTCGCTCGCGATGGCGTACTCCGGTCTGCTCGAAACCGCGGCTCCCCACGATCTGCTGGCGCTCACCGGCGGCGCCATCGGCTGCTTGATGCCCGTTTCGATCGGCGCGAGCGTGGCATGCCCCGAACGCAAGGTCGTCAACCTTCAGGGCGACGGCAGCGCCATGTACACGCTTCAGTCGCTCTGGACGCAAGCGCGGGAAAAGCTCGACATCGTGACCGTTATCTACGCGAACCGCGGCTACAAGATCCTCGCGAACGAACTCAAGCGGGTGGGCGCCCGCACGGACGGCGCACACGCCGCTTCCATGTTCGATCTGCAGGACCCGTCGCTCGACTGGGTTGCACTGGCACGAGGCATGGGCGTGGAAGCCGTACGCGTCGAGTCGCGGACGGATTTCGACGCCGCGTTCGCTGGCGCGATGACGCGCCGCGGCCCGATGCTGATCGAGGCCGTGATTTAAGCGGACCGTTTGCGTCCAAAGCGTTCAACGAGCGATTCAATTTTCTGACGAGGTTAAGGATGTCAAAGCCATTCCGGCTACCCGCCGAAGCAACGGCCGCGCAGATCCGCGCGCAACTCGACGCCATGAAGCAGGCTCAACTCAAGGAGGGGCCGCCCTCGCTGGCCGTTCGCCGCGACCGTATCGATCGCGCGATCGATCTGCTGCGTTCGAACAAGGACGCGCTGGTCGACGCGATCAACGCCGACTATAGTTGCCGCGGCAAACAGCAGACGCTGCTCGCCGATATCCTCGCCTCGATCGAAGGTCTGCGCTTCAATCGCGAACATCTCGAAGCGTGGATGGCGCAGCCGGCGACAGCCGAGCCGTTTCCTGGCGTCAAGGCCCGCGTGGAGTATCAGCCGCTGGGCGTCGTGGGGATCATCAGCCCGTGGAATTTTCCCGTCGTGCTAGCGTTCGGGCCGCTTGGCGGCGCGTTTGCGGCGGGCAACCGGGCCATCCTCAAGCCGTCGGAGCTGACGCCGCAAACATCGGAATTGCTGGCCGAACTGATCGCCCGCTATTTCGATAGCGACGAACTCACCACCGTGCTCGGCGGCGCGCAAACGGGCGCGGCGTTCAGCGCGCAGCCGTTCGATCATCTCGTGTTCACCGGCAGCACGCAGGTCGCGCACCATGTGATGCGAGCGGCATCGGACAATCTGGTGCCCGTGACGCTCGAGCTCGGCGGCAAGTCGCCAGTCCTCGTGGGTAACGACGCCGATCTCGCCCTTGCGGCGCAGCGCGTTCTCACGGTAAAGACCTTCAACGCGGGTCAGATCTGCCTCTCGCCGGACTATGTGCTGGTTCCAGCGGAGCGCGCCGATGCCTTCGTGCAGCACGCCAAAGCGGCGGTTTCGCAGATGTACCCGACCATGCGCGAGAACCCCGATTACACCGCGATGATCAACGTGCGCGGATTCGAGCGGCAACTGGCGCTCGTCGAGGACGCGCGTGAGAAAGGCGCCGACGTGGTGAAGCTCGGACCCGCTAGCGAGGATCTCTCCGATCCGGCCGTACGCAAGATGGCGCCGACGATCATTCGGAATGCCAACGATACGATGCGCGTGATGCAGGAGGAAATCTTCGGCCCTGTTCTGCCCGTGGTGACCTACGAGACGCTCGATGAAGCGCTCGCGTATATCAATGCACGTCCCAGACCGCTCGCGCTTTATCATTTCGCCAATGACGCCCTGGAGCAGCACGAGGTTGCGAGCCGAACCACCTCAGGGGCGCTCGTCGTCAACGATGCGATGACCCACGTGTTTTTCGACTCGCTGCCTTTCGGGGGCGTCGGAGCTTCGGGCATGGGCCATTACCACGGCGAATATGGATACCGCACATTTAGCCATGCGAAACCCGTTGTCGTTCAGAGCACCGGCGGCGAGTCGAACCTCCTGATGCGTGCGCCCTATCTGGCAGCTACGGAAACCGTAGTCAACGGGATGATCGACGCCTGACGCATCGGCAGTGGCTGGCCGCGCGCGAAACGCGGCCAGCGCGATGATGCATCGCATCACTAACGCCCGCATACTGACTCCGCATTCCCCGTCACGCCCTGCCGCAGTTGTCGTATGATGGATTGGATGTTCCGGTTGGCAATACGCCAATCCCTCATGGGCCCTCCTCTGAGCCGTTCAGCCGTGACAGAAGCGACGACCGTGGCGCGGCCACCTTTCCTGCTGACCACGAAGGTCATTGCGCCCCGCTTGCCCGCGGGTTTAGTCGATCGCCCACGCCTGAAGGCCTTGAGCGCACAGGTGGAGATGCGGCGCCTCACCGTCATCAAAGCGCCGGCCGGCTTCGGCAAGACGTCTCTCGCGCTCACCTGGCTCGACGCGCTACGTGCGAACGGCGCGCTGGTGGCGTGGCTCTCCCTCGACGCGGACGACGACGAGCCAGCCCGTTACTTTCATCACCTTGCACATGCCTTGCAGCGCGCGTGCAGCACGGTTGGCACAGCCGCCATCGGCCTGAGCGCCGAGGCGTCGTTCGTCCCGGCGAATTCGCTTGTCGCAACGCTCATCAACGAACTTGCCGAGGTCGACGAAGAACTGCACGTCTTCATCGACGACTATCACCTGATCAGCGCAGCGGCCATTCACGAAGCGATGTCGCTATTCATCGCCAATGTGCCTTCGAATGTGCACGTGGTGATCTGCACACGCACCGAAGCGCCGCTGCCGCTGGCGAAACTGCGCGCGGGCAACAGTCTCTGCGAGATCGATGCGTCGGCACTGCGATTTAATTTCGATGAGACGCGTCGCTTCGTCGAGCACGAGTGCCCCGGCAAGCTCGGCTTCGGCGATCTGAAGTCGCTCTATGCCGCGACCGAAGGATGGGCGGCCGCCTTGCGCATTTCGGCATCGGCATTGGCGCGGCAGGACCGCCCGCAGGGCTGGCAACCGGGCGTACCGAGCGGCGCGTCGAAGCCCGTGTCCGACTACCTCGAAGATTTGCTTCAGCACCTGCCGCCCGCGACGCAGGCATTCATGCTGCGAACCGCGATGCTCGACCGGCTAAGTGCGCCTTTGTGCGAAGCGGTGACGGGCATCGAGTCCAGCCAGGCCATGCTCGATGACATCGTCGCGCGCCAACTGCTGCTGGAGCCGATGGACCTCGAAGGACGCTGGTTTCGCTATCACCGGCTGATGGCCGACTATCTGCAGCGGCGTCTGGAAGACAGACACCCAGGCGAAATCACCGACTTGCACCGTCGCGCCTGGCATTGGCACGCCGATCAGCAGCATTGGACCGAGGCGATAAAACACGCGATTGCCGCTGGCGCGACCGACGAAGCCATCGTCATGATGGAGCGCTGCGCGAAGGCGCTTTTAAAAGCCGGAGACCTGCTCACGCTGGTTGGCTGGCAACGCCAGTTTCCGGCCGATCTCATGCGCGCGCAGACCGCGGTCACCATTGCGACCGCGTGGGGTATGGCGCTCGCGATGCGCTTCGGCGAGGTCAGCGCGATGCTCGATTCGATCGAGCGCGACGCGCAAACCCAGTCGGCCGACGCGATTCAATGGGACTGTCTCGGCATTCGTTCCGCGCTCGCGGCCTTGCAGGACGATCCGCACCGGGCGCTGGAACTCGCGCGCCAATATCTGAGCCGCCCGTCGACGGACGCGTGGACGACCAATGCGGTTTCCAATGTCGCGCGCTTCAGCTATTGGAAAACCGGCAATCTCGACGCGCTTTACGCGACGCCATGGATTCCCGATTCATTGGAGGAAGACCAGCGCAGCGTCTTTTCGTCGGTCTATCGCCTGTGCCTGCTCGGTCACGTGGAACTGCAGCAACTCCACGTTTCGATTGCGGAGCGCCGCTTCAATGAAGCGATGCAACTCGCCGAGCGCTACGCTGGACCCCACTCCATATCGGCTGCGTTGTGCGCGCCCATGATCGCGCAGATCCGGTATGAGCAAGGTCGCCTCGATGAAGCCGAAGCACTGCTGCTCGAACTCATGCCGGTCATCGACCGTGCCGTTCTGCTCGATAGTGTGCTGATCGCCTACCGCATTCTGGTTCGCATTGCCGTAGCGCACGAAGACTATGCGGGCGCGCATGTGCTGATCGATCAGGCGCAAATACTCGGCCAGGCGCGTGGTTGGAACCGGCTGCTTGCGGCAGCGCTGGTCGAGCGCACGCGGATCTATCTCGCCGAAAATCGTGTTCCTGAAGCGGCTGCGTGCGTGGCGGACCTTCGGGAACTCGCCGCGCCACGCGAGCCGTCCGCTTCGCCTGCCTCACCCGAAATCGAGAACTACCGCGACCTCGGTGCGGCCTGCCTCGCCCTGCAACGACACCAGGTACCCGAAGCCGTCGAATCCCTGCGCATGGCGCTCGCGCGTTGTGAACGCATGCAGGGCAACTATCTGGCGCTGCGTCTTCGGACCCTGCTCGCCATGGCCTGGCTGAGCGCGGGAGACCATAACCGCGCGCTCGAGACTTTTCACGAAATCGCGAATATCGCCGCACCTGCTGGCATTTATCAATCGATCCTCGATCAAGGGGCCGCAGTCGGGCCGCTCCTGCGCATGGCGCATGAACGTATGCGCCATGCAGCGCGCACGCCGGATGTGACGGTATGGCTCGACCGTTTAATCGACGGATGGCGCGCGATGTATGAGCCTCAGAACAAACCGCGCCGCGAGGGCGAACGCGAGCCGCTAAGCTCGCGGGAGCGCAATGTCGTCGAGTTGATCGCGCAGGGGCAATCCAATAAGGAAATCGCCCGCACGTTGGGCATCACGCCCGAAACCGTCAAATCGCACCTGAAGAATATCTTCGCGAAGCTCGCGGTGGACAAGCGGGCTCAGGCTGTTTCGCGGGCGCAGGCGCTCGGGCTTGTCAAGCATAGCTAAGCGCTGTCTCATCACATCGCGACGAACACGCACGCGTGGATCAGCACCCCCACGAGCCCGCCAACGAACGTACCGTTGATCCGGATGAACTGCAAATCACGGCCAATTTCCGCTTCGAACTTGCCGCTGACCTCTTGCGCATCCCATCCCTTGACGACGTCGGTGATCAAACCCGAAAGTTGATGGCGATAGCGCAACACCAGCGTCCGCGCGATCTCCAGCCACCAGGCATTGAGTTTGTTCTGCATCGCGCTCGCGCTGACCATGGTCTTGCCAAACGAGCTCAACGCGCCGGCGATCATGTCGCGCGCGACGGACTGCTCGCTCGCTGCGTCGGCGGCAACACGCGCGCGCACGCGCTCGAGCAGGAGGCGATAGTAATCGCCGGCTTTGAAGTGGCGGATGCAGTCGCGCAGTAGAAGTCTGCCGAACCTGCGGTATTGAGCCGCCGTCTGCAGATCGCGCGACAACTCCGCCACGGCCGAATCGAATTGACGGCGCAGTTCGTGGTCGGGATTCGCCGCCACTTCATGGACCAGCGCGACGACTCCTTCGACGAATTTGTTGACGATATAGCTGTCGAGCGGCGCCGGCGTAAACCGCGACGCCTCGCTGAACTTCGCCTTGATCAGGCCGACGTTGGCCGTCAGCCAGTGTTCGACGGCGCCCAGCCCGCGATCCAGCAGGGGTTGATGGCGATTGCCTTCAGTGAGGACACCCAGGATCTGTCCTGCGACGCGAGACACATCGAGTGTGCGCAATTGCGGCAGAAGCAGCCGATCGAACAGGTCTTCGACGTCCGACTCGTCGATACGCTCCAGCAAACGCGGAAGCGACTCGACCACGACATCGGCGAGCGTCGAACTGTTTTCCTTTTCGGCAAGCCACATGGCCAACGCGCGTGCCGCGTTGTATTCGCTCAACCGGCCCACCACGATCTCCGTGGTGAGGAAGTTCTGCTCGACGAAGCTGCCCAGGCTTTCCGCGATGCGCGCCTGGTTTCTGGGAATGATGGCCGTATGCGGCATGGCGATGCCGAGCGGATGGCGGAACAACGCGACCACCGCATACCAGTCTGCGACCGCGCCCACGGTAGCCGCTTCGGCGAACGCGCGCACCCACGCAAGCCACGGATTGCTCGCCTGCAATGCAACACTCGCCACGAGCAAGGCGATCATCGCCACGAGCAGGCAGGTGGCCGTTGCGCGCATGCGCTTGAGCCGGGCCACCTTGACGTCCACAGCCGCTCGCGTCTTCACATCCTGAATCCGCTCGTTATCGTCGGTCACCGAACTCAACTCGCCTCCTGCTCGAGAAATGCCTTGACCAGCGGAGCGATTTCCTTTGCGCGCGTAATCAAAAACAGGTGACCGTCGTCGATCACATGGAGCGTCGCGTCGCGAATGCGTGCGGCGAGAATCTTCGCATTGGTGAGCGGCACGATCGGGTCGTCGTTGCCATGCATCACCAGCGTTTTTTGGCGCAGCGCGCCGAGCCACGGCAAGCTCGTCCATCCCGATGCAGCCAGCAGCTGATACAGATAACCGCGGCCGCGCGGTGGCTGGATATGACGGCTGTGCGCTTCGAGCAGCGAGGCATCGCGCCGGTAAGCGCCTCCGTAGATCTCAGCGCCGACTTGCTTCAAATAAGCCGGGTCCGTATACCGCCGCGGCCCGACCAGCTTTGAAAGCACCGAAAGCCGCGCGGGCACCATGATCACCCCCGGCGACGTCGCCGCGAGTATCAGCCGCCGGCATCGCCTTGGGTACAGATGCGCGAACTGCTGCGCAAGCGCCCCGCCCCACGACACGCCCAGCACATCGACGGGACCCGCGTAGCCCAACCGCGTGAGCAGCTTGTCGGACAATACGGCGAGCGTCGAGAACCGGTACGGGATCAGGGGAGCAGGCGAGCCGCCAACGCCCGGAACGTCGAAAACAATCACGGTGATGTCCTCGAGCGCCTCGACAAAGGGTTCAACCAGTTCGAGATTGGCGCCAATGCCATTGAACAACAGCAGCGGCGGGCTAGCATCGCTACCGCGACGCACACCGACACGCAACAACTGACCATCCAGATCGATCGTCTGAATTTGCATGGCGTCGACAACCTCTGGGCTCGTTTGTCTATCGGTCATCCGGTTTTTCCCTTGGCTCGGCAATTCGTTATCGTTGTGGAGCGTGGCGGCTCGCTACATCACTTCTTCGGCTGCATCAGCGCCTTGATCTCCTCCACATGCTCAGCCAGGCGCTTCGTGACGACCGCGATGCTGTCGGTCTGGGCGCGATACGCCGCATCCGCGAGTTCCTGCATATCGATGAAAGCCTTCTGGAGCGCGTCCTTCACGCCCTCGCCCGCGTTTGCGGCGCTTTCGCTGCCGGGCGTCGAAAGACGCGTCACGAGCGATTGCAGTTCGGTCATCTTCGCGCGGAGGATTTCCACCTGCTTTTGACCGAGTTGCTGCACGCCAGCAAGCGCGGTCATGTTGGCCTCGGTCAGTGCCTCGACGTCCTTGCGACGCGATTCGAGGAATGCGCTCACATCCACGCCCGGCAGCTTGAACTGCGAAATGAGCTTCGTGTATTCAGCAAAAATGTCATTGGGGTTGGTCGTTGCCATGATTGAATCTCCTGATTGAATCGGAAAAATGCTTAATTAGCGGGTTACAAATCGTTAGTTCTGGAGAACATACGTTCCGGGCGCATTTGCCTTAGCCGGATGCTTTTTGCTGCCGGTCGCTGCCGGCGCGGCGCGCTTCTCGCCTGACCGGGCCACGAGCCAGTCGCGCCAATTATTCCACCACGAATCCTTCTCGGCCTGTGCGTTGTCCAGCCACGCATCGGAATTCGCCGGCAACGAAGGGTTGAGGAAATACTTCGCCTTCGGATTGCCGGGCGGATTGATCAGGCTCTGAATATGCCCGCTCGAACTCAGCACAAAACGGGTCTCGCCGCCAAAGCGCCGTGCGGTGTTATAAACGCCCTTCCACGGCGTGATGTGGTCGGTCATGCCCGCCACCACGTACGTGTCGCAATTCACCTGGGACAAGTCAATGGGCGTGCCCAACACCGTCAGCGCGCCCGGCTTGCTGAAAAGATTCCCGGTGAAGATGTCGAGCAGTTCGCCGTGGAATTTCGCCGGCAAACGGGTCGTGTCGTTATTCCAGTATAGGATGTCGAACGCCGGCGGCGCGTTACCCAGCAGATAGTTGTTGACCCAGTAATTCCAGACCAGATCGTTGGGGCGCATCCACGCGAATACGCGGCCCATTTCTTCTCCGGCCAGCACGCCTCGCGAAATGCTGTGCTGCTTGGCGGCCGCCACGGCCTCAGGCGTCGCGAAGAGGCCCAGCTGGGAATCGGCCGTATTGTCGAGCACCGCAACCATCAGCGTGGTGGCATTGACGGTCTTCTCACCGCGGCTCGCCAGGTGGCCGAGCAAGGCCGAAATCGTCATGGCGCCCGAGCACGCGCCGTGCAGGTTGATATCTTCGCTACCGGTGATTTCACGCACGGCAGTGATGGCCTCGATCAGCGCAGTCACGTACGTGTCGAGATCCCAATGGCTTTGCGCCGCAGTCGGATTGCGCCAGCTGACCACGAATACCTGCAGTTCGTTGTCGAGCAGATAGTTGACGATGCTCTTGCCTTCGGACAGATCGAAAATATAGAACTTGTTGATCTGCGGAGGCACGATGAGCTGCGGCCGGCTGTAAACCTGTTGCGTCGTTGGCGAGTATTGAATCAGTTCCAGCAATTCATTGCGAAATACCACCGAACCTTTTGAAGTACCGAGGTTCTTCCCCACTTCGAATGCCGTCTTGTTCACCTGCGCCGGCATGCCCTGATTCTTGAGCATGTCCGTCACGGCATTTTTGAAGCCATCCAGCAAGCTGATGCCGCCCGAATCGACCACCTTTTTGAGCGCAGCCGGGTTGCCCAGCAGCGTGTTGGTCGGCGAGGCCGCATCGGTGATGAGCGAGACCACGAACTTCGCGCGCTCCCGGCTGTTCGCGTCCAGACCCGAGCGCTCCACGAAGCCAGCCAGCGAGTCGCGCCACGCAAGATAGCCTTGCAGCGTCATGCGATACATCGGGTTGTCCTGCCACGCCGTGTCCGTGAAGCGCTTGTCGCCTTGAGGCGACGCCGTCTTTGCGCTGCCCGAAACGATGTTGAACATCTCGCGCGCCAGCGCCATTTCCTGTTCCATCACCAGCGCGGGCTGGCGCATTGCCTGGGCGCCGATCTGCTGCACGGCCGCGAAGATATCGCAGGGACGCAGCCCGACGAACGGATTGGGGCCCGGCAGGGCTTGCTCGACAGATGCGGCTAACGCCTTCGCGTTGTCGCTTTGCTGGGGCGTTTCACTGGTTACCGTCATTTTCGACTCCTCAATAGTCTCTTTCGTCTCGTTCGTCTTTCGCGACGCCACGGGTATCACGCAATCAGCATCGCAAGTGTTTGTGCGACCAATGCGGGCTTGTCCTCGCCCTCGATCTCCAGCGTGTTCGTCGTCTTGACTAGCACGCGGCCTCCTCCCTTGTTCTCCGCCGACTCGAGCGTGACACGGTTGCGCACGCGCGCTCCGGCCTTAACGGGTGTCATGAAGCGCACCTTGTCGAGCCCGTAGTTCAATCCCGCCGAAGCGTCCTTGGGGACGATGCCGATTTCCATCGCAAGACTCGCGAGCAGCGACAACGTCAAGTAACCATGCGCGATGGTTCCGCCGAAAGGGCTCTCGCGCTTCGCGCGCTCCACATCCACATGTATCCATTGCCGGTCGCCGGTGCACGCTGCGAACGCGTCGATCCGTTCCTGGTCGACCACGACCCAATCCGATACGCCCAGTTCACGGCCCACAAAATCGCCGAGCGTCTCGACGCGGTAATTTTCCAGACTCATCGTTTCCACTCCTGGCTATTGTCCAAACCCGGCCCGACCATTCAGGCGATCTGCTCGCGCAGCGCTTTCTTGTTGACCTTGCCGACGCTCGTTCTCGCCAGCGCCTCAACGAACTTCACGGTCTGCGGCACTGCATACTTCGAGATCCGTCCCGATGCGCTAAACGACAGCACGTGTTGCTTGATGTCTTCCTCCGTGACCGCCACGCCCTCCTTGAGCACCACCAGCGCGACCGGCCGTTCCCCCCACTTCTCATCCTTGATGCCGATAACGGCCACTTCAGAAACGCCTTCGTACTGCGAAATCAGGTTTTCGATTTCCAGCGACGAAACCCACTCGCCACCCGACTTGATGACGTCCTTGAGGCGATCGGTAATCTGCACGTTGCCGGTCGGATCGATACTGGCGATATCCTGCGTATGCAGATAGCCGCCAGCCCAAAGCTGCTCGCTCGCCTCGGGATTCTTCAGATAGCCTTGCGTGAGCCACGGCGCACGCGCGACGATCTCGCCCGTGGATTTCCCGTCATGCGCGAGATCGGCCATCTCGTCGTCCACCACACGAAGATCGACGAGCGGAACCGGCATTCCGGTTTTGCACCGCAGGCGAATTTGTTCGTCGGCTTCCAGCTTTTCGGCGCCCGGCGGCAGCTGCGCGAGGCTAAGCACCGGACAGGTCTCGGACATGCCGTAGCCGGCGAACACGTCGATGCCGCGCGCCACTGCCGAGACGGCCAGGCCCTGCGGCAGCGCGCTGCCGCCAATGATCACTTTCCACTTGCTGAAGTCCGTCGCCTTCGCCTCGGGGCACGTGAGCAGCATGTGCAGGATGGTGCCCACGCAATGCGAGAAGGTCACGCCCTCGTCCTCAATGAGTTTCGCCAGCCGTTCCGGCACGTAGCGGCCCGGATAGACCTGCTTCACGCCGAGCGTCGTGGCGATATAGGGCATGCCCCATGCGTGGACGTGGAACATCGGCGTGAGCGGCATGTACACATCGCCGCGATGAAAGCGTTGCCCGGAAACCGGCGCAGCGAGCGCCGCCATGAGCGAGATGGTGTGCAACACGAGTTGCCGATGCGTGAAGTAGACGCCCTTGGGCAAACCTGTCGTGCCGGTCGTATAGAACGTCGTTGCACGCGTGTTCTCGTCGAACTCCGGGAAGTCGTAGCTCGTGCTATTCGCGGCAAGCATCGCTTCGTACTCGGTCGAAAACGCAATGGCATGGGCGGGCGCTTCGCTGCCCGGCTCGTCGATCCACACAAACGTGCGGACGGTTTCGAGCTGGTCCTTGATGGACTCGACTACCGGAATGAAATCGGTGTGAACGAACAGCACTTCGGCGCCAGCGTGGTTGATCGTATAAGCGATTTCCGCCGGAGACAGACGCACGTTCACGGTCTGCAGCACCGCACCCATCATCGGGACGGCGAAATAACTCTCCAGGTAGCGGTGGCTGTCCCAATCCATCACCGCAACGGTGCTACCGTATTCCACGCCGAGCTGGGCGAGACCGTTGGCAAGGCGCGCAATGCGCTCGCGAAGGGTCGCATAGCTCATGCGCAGTTGGCCGCGATAGACGATCTCCTGCTCCTGAGCCTGAGCGAAGGGCGTATGCAGCAATTGCTTGATCAGCAACGGATAAGCGTAGGCATTGCTAGCGTGAGCCGTCTTCACGTCGTCCGACATCGATATCTCCTTGGTTCCTGAACATGGATCTCACGAACGCCGGTGCCTTGTTTTTCGTTCTGATCGGAGCGACGTTCCGTTGAAGCAATGATCGCGACATCGGGACGCCGGCAATATCCCCCGGATGGGGGAGCGCAGCGAAAACCCTGAGATGGCTCGATAAGGTCCAATTCGATGATTTGAAAATCTCATCGCAGCAATTCGCTGTGATTGTTGGATGTGATCGCACGCACGCCTAAGATTTGGCGCAGCAATCGCCAAACGGAGCTTTCCATGCCAATGACACATGTTTCGATGCGCGCCGGCCGGCCCGCTCAATTTCGCACCGCAGTCCTGAAGGGCATTCACGAGTCGCTGCACGAGGCGCTCGGCGTTCACCCGGAAGCCTTCTTCATGACGATCACCGAGCATGAAGACGCCAACTTCCTCGCGAACACGACGTTTCCGTTCAAGCGCAGCCCGGGCCAGCTGCTGGTTCAGATCACGCTGACCGCAGGACGCAGCGCCGATGACAAGAAGCGCTTCTACGAACACCTCGTCGGCAAACTGAAAGCCACGCTCGGCGTCGATCCCGCCGATGTCTTCATCAACATCATCGAAGTGGCGAGCGAGAACTGGTCGCCCGGTAACGGGCTTGCGGGCCGCAACGCGGTCATTCCCGCTGCGAATTCGCCTGCGGCTTCCGCCGCCAGCTAATGGCGACGTGAGGCAACCTGAAAGCCATTCTTTAGCCGTGAACCTGATCAATCTGGAGTCGTCATGACCAAGCCGTACGCTGTTCCCCTCTCGCCCCGTGGACTTTCGAGCATCGCGCCCCCGCCGCCGTGGCACTATTCCGGCGATTTCATCCTGGTCGAATTCTGGGCCGATCCCGCGGCGGTGGCCGCTGTGCTCCCCAAAGGTCTGACTGCCGATCCGGCGTCGCCGGGGCACGCCACGGCCCTCTTCATCGACTGGCAATTCACCGGCAGCAACGACGAGATGCTCGACCCGGCGCGCTATCAGTACCGCGAATTTTTCATCCTCGTGGACGCGCTGCACGACGGCAAGCCGGTTTCGTATTGCCCGTACATCTTCGTGGACAACGACTCCGCGATGATGCGCGGTCTGATTCAAGGCTTCCCGAAACGCTATGGCCAGGTGCATCAAACGCGTTCGTTCGCGGCGCTGAGTCCCGCGGCAGCGCCCGTTGCAGCAGGCACGCGATTCGCCGCCACGGCTAGCGCCGCCGGCCAGCGTCTTGCCCGCGCCGAGGTCAAGCTGGAGAAGGCCGTTGAAGACGTTTCGAAACTCAGCATCGCGGGCCGCCCGGTCGTGAATCTGCGCTATTTCCCGCGCCTCGCTGCTGGCCAGCATGAAACGCCAGCCGTGAACGAACTCGTGCTCTCCGTCATGGACAACGCGCAGATCGCCGGCGTCTGGACAGGTGAAGGTAAGCTCTCGTTCCCGATCGCCGAAGGCGAAGAGATTTCGGATCTCCAACCCGTGCGCGTGGGCGCGGGCTTTCGCGGGTCCATGGCTTATAGCGTGACGGACCTGAAAACGCTGAGCGACAACACGAAGTAAGCGCACCAAAACAATGAGGGCCGCGGCGTGCCTCCCCCATTTGTGGGAGGGCACGCCATTTTTCGACGGATAATATGCGGTGAATGCATGCGGCTTGCACCGCGCTCGAACATTGATCTGCATATTGACTGCTTCACATGGCCCTCATGAACGATACGTCCGATGAAATGCGGACAAACCAATGGTTCAGCGCGTTACCTGCCGAAGAACAGGAAGCGCTGCTCCGCAACAGCGAACTGATGACGCTGGGCCCCGGCGAATATCTTTTCCATCGCGGCGACGCACCGAGCGCCTTTTATGGCATCAAGAGCGGCCGGCTCAAGGCCTCTACGGTTCGCGAAGACGGCAAGGAAGCCATCCTTGCCGTGATCGAACCCGGCAACTGGTTCGGGCAGACCTCGCTCACGAGCCGGCAGCCGCGCCCGCGCGACGTCATAGCACTCGAGCGCTCGACCCTCCTTGTCGTGAAGGCCGCTGCCTTCGAGGAACTGATGCAGCGCAGCCACGCGTTCGTGCGCGCGATTGCGGAGTTGCAGTCGCTCCATATGAACTGGCTTTACCGTATGGTCGAAGACGCCACGCTTCATTCCACGCGCGCGCGCATTGCCCGCCGCCTGCTCTCACTCGCTTCCGGCGACGTGACGCTTGCGCCACAGTGCCGCCAGGACGTGAGCCTCTCGCAGGACACGCTCGCCATGATGCTGGGCATCACGCGCCAGACGCTTTCGCTTGAACTCAAGGCGATGGCGGAAAAAGGCGCGATCACGCTCCGGTATGGCCGAATTGAAATCTTGTCGAAAGACATCCTCTCGTCCTTTCAGGATTACCCATGATTTCGCGCACGAGCGCCCGCTCGATAGGCGGGCGCTCATGCGGTGCGTCTAGAAGAGGTGCCGCAAACCCGCCGTCACGCCAAGCTGGGTGCTGCCGAAAGCCGAACTCACTGCGTTGATGCCCTGGAACTGCGCGCCGATCATGCCGCCCCGGTACAGCGAGTAATCCACTTCGACGTAAGTATCCGTGCGCTTGGACCAGTTATAGTCCGCAAGCAGCTGGAATTGCGTCGCGTTGCCGTCACCGGACTGGGCCTTGCCGGTCTGGATCGTGCGCCACACGTTGGCGGAGAGATGCGTGGCGAAGCCGATTTGCTGGCTCACGCCGCCAAAGAACATTTCTCGCGCGCTGAACGTATTGAATTTCAGCGCGGTCAATGCGGGCTCGGAGAACGGGCCGTTAGGGAAATTGCCGACAAATCCGGAGTCCTGCCGGTTGACGACCCAGCCTGCATTCACGGTGGTCGAGGCGAACGTGTACGAGCCGCCCACCGTCCATGACTTGAGATGCTGGGAGGCGTTCACGGCGTCGCGCGAGTCGAGATAGGCGGCAGACAAGGTCAGCGGCGCAGCGGGCAGATACAGAATGGACGCGCCAATCTGGCTACCCGCGCCGAACTGGCCCGCCTGACCGCCAAACGCGTACGAGACCTCGGCGGTCAGGTACTGATATCGCACCGCGTACTTGACCATGTTGCTCGTCCATACGCCCTGGGCCATCATGACTTCCGGCCGGAACTGATAGAACGACGGCAGCCAGCGGTTCGATATGAAGGAGCCCAGCACGGCGTCGGCGAATGGATTGATCTGGCGACCCATCGTCAGCTTGCCGAACGTGCTCGATTGCAGTCCGACAAACGCCGTATTGAAGAAGGGATAGGCCGGGTCCATCTGCCCGTTGTTCGGAAAGAAGCGATTCTCCAGGGTGAAGATGATCTTCGTCCCACCACCAATGTCTTCCGCGCCCCTGATGCCGAAGTGGCTCTCGCTCGCGCCGCTCAACATCTGGAACTGCGAATCGCCCGCCGGGTCTGCGTGCGTCGTATAGCGAACGCCGGCATCGACCAGACCGTAGAGGGTCACCGACGACTGTGCGGCCGCCGGCGCCGAATACAACGTAGCCACGGAAATGGCGCCGACCAGCATGCCCGCCGTTCGGCCTCGCGCTCTCCTTCCAACCCGGTTACTGGCTACCGAAGCGGCGTTGCCGGGCAATCTCCTTACCTTCCTCATTCCATGACTCCAATCTTATGTTTATGTTGTACTACGAATTAAATTGATCAAATCATCGTGCTTTTTTTGCGACGACCTGAGTGGTCTCCCCCGCTCAAATTCTGTTGTGTCGTGGGGCGCTCTCGATCGCCTCGTGGAGACGTCGTGCCCATGACCATAAGTTGCCTGAGAAGGCATCGCTAAACCGTCAGAAACTTTACATTTCCCGGTGCACATCAATTGCAAGGAATCTTGCAGTTGAATCACGACGATTCTGGTAGGCCTTTGCGCCGGTTTTCCGCTTCCTGCAACACACGCCACTGAACCTTGCCGCTCGCCGAGCGCGGCAAGCTATCGGCAAACGCAATCACGCGCGGAACCTTGTAGGCCGCCATGCGTTCGCGAGCCCACGCGACAATGTCGTCTTGCGTAGTACACGCACCGCCGCGTAGAACGATGACGGCCTTGACGGATTCGCCCCGGCGCGCATCGTGAGTCGCGATCACGCAGGCCTCCTGCACGGCAGGATGTTCGAACAGCATGGCCTCGACCTCGGCGGGCCACACCTTGTAGCCAGACGCGTTGATCATGCGCTTGAGCCGGTCAACGACGAAGAAGTAGCCCTCGTGGTCGACATAGCCGAGATCGCCCGTGCGCAGATAGCGCCGCCCATCGATCGAAGCGAACGCATCGCGCGACGCTTGCGGCGCGTTCCAGTAGCCGTCGAACACCTGCGGCCCGCTCACGAGGATCTCGCCTGTCTCGCCTTCCCCAAGCGTCTCCAGCGAATCGGGATCGACTACGAGCGCATAGGTGTTGAAAACGGGCACGCCCATGCATTGCGGCTTGCTCCGCGTGCGCGGGTTGATATGCGTTGCCGCCATCGTTTCGGTGAGCCCGTAGCCTTCCACGTAGGCAATGCCCCAGCGCTTCTCGATCTCCTGCGCAACGGCCTGTGGCATGGCGGCCCCGCCTCCGCTCAGGTAGGTGATCGAGCCGAGATCGAAGCTCGCTATGTCCCCAAGGTTCAGCAGGTCGATCACCATCGTCGGCACCGTGACCCATGTGCTCACGCGGTGGCGTTCGATCAGGTGGGCTGCGCATCTCGCGTCCCAGCGGGTCATGATCACCATCGTCGCGCCGATGAAGACCGGCATGTTCATGCAGTTCTGCATGCCCGTCACATGGAAAAGCGGCACGGAGCACAGCATCACGCTCTCACCGGGGAGATCGGGCCAGGCGCCACAAGAGACTGTCGAATGCATCACGCTGCGGTGCGTATGGATGCATCCCTTCGGGTGCCCGGTGGTGCCCGACGTATACGGAATCACCGCAAGGTCCTCGGGTCCGGCTTCGTGGGGGCGCGCAACGTACGCATGGAGTAGCGCGTCGTACCAGCGGGTGACGCTGGCATCGTTTTCGGGCGACTGTGCATCGTGCTGTCGCCCGGAAGAAGTCAGGATATCGGGCAGAGGCAGATCCGTCTGCATGTCTAAATAGTCGGCATAGCGCGCCGTCACGACCTGGTCCACCTGGCGCGCCATGAGCGGCCGCACGTGTTCCATGAGTTCTTCGCCAATAAACGCCACTCGCGCGCCACTGTCTTCGAAGATATGTTGCAGCTCGGCCGTCCGGTTCATCGGATTGACGGGCACGACGACCGCATCCGCGCGCAGCACGGCGTAGAACGCAATGACGAACTGCGGACTGTTTTGCATAAAGAGCACAACGCGATCGCCCCGACGCACTCCGCAATGCTGTTGCAGGAATCCGGCCAACGCCTGCGCTTCGTCGCGCAATTTCCCGTAGCTCAGGGAACTGCCGTAGTAGAGAATGGCGTCCTTCGCGGGATGACGATTCGCGCAGACTTCGAGGTTCGTGTATAGCGAGGTCTGCGGTGTAGCGAGCTGACGCAATGATGTTGCCGTCATGGAAACTCCAGACATGAAACGCAACGCTCGGGCTGTAAGCGTTGCGCCTTGAAACGGGACGCCTCCGCGCCGGGCGCATCGCCTGGCGCGGAGGTTTTTCTTCACCGCGGCAGCAGCTTGCGGCTCCACTGGCCGATCGCTTCGAGCGTCTCGGCTGTCTCGGTCAGGAACGGGAACAGCGTGAAGACGTGCACGGAGTCGTCCACCATCTTCAGCGTCACGTTCGCGCCTGCGGCTTTCGCGCGCTCGGCAAAGCGCGTCGTGTCGCTTTCCAGCACTTCGCCATGCACGGCCGCGAGATAGACCGGCGGAAGATCCGTGAGATCGGCGAATAGCGGCGAGACCATCGGGTCGGTTGGCTCGTGTCCCTGGAAGTAGCCCGCGACGAGATTGGTCAGCGTCTCGCGATTCGCGGCCGGGTCGTCGCCCGAATTCGCTTTCACGGAGGGGCCGCCAAGCGTGAGGTCCGTCATCGGGCAGACGGCGATCACGCCGGCCGGCAGCGGCAGCCCCGCACGGCGCAGCGCGGCTGCCAGCGCCAGCGCGAGGCCGCCACCGGACGACTCGCCGCTCAGGAAGAGCGTTGCGGGATCGACGCCCTCGGCGAGCAGGCCGCGATACGCGCTGAATGCATCGTCGATGGCCGCTGGATACGGATGCTCGGGCGCGAGGCGATAGTCGACCGTGTAGCACGGGCCGTTCAGCGCATGCGACAGGCGACTTGCATATTCCACGGAACTATTAGCAGAACCAAGCACATAGCCGCCGCCATGAAAATGCAGCACCGTGGCCTCGTGCCCTGCGCCTTCCGCTGCCACCCGCAGCGAGCGCACGCCGTCGAGATCGACTTCCTTCACCTGGGTGCTTGCCGGTGCGGGAAATTGCCCCAGCAGGAAGCGCTCGTACGCGGCATGCTGGCCACGGTCGCCGCGCGCCACATCGTCGGGCGTGAAGACGCCCTTCCAGAGATCGAACGCGCGCTGGCTCTCGGCGCGCTCCATGCGCTTGCCTTCACGCGCCGCGCTCAGGCCCACGACTTCGCCCGGCGGCAATTTGGCCGCCGCGATGATGTCGTGCCCCCAGGCGAACGACCACGAAATCTCGCCCAGCGGATCGATGCGCGAAAGCCCCTTGAGCCGCCCGTTGCGCTGACGCACGCGCGCCGCGTCGGGCTCATGCGCCCAGTCGACCACATAGCGCGCCCCCGCCTGGATGCGCCTCGTGCGCGGCTGGCGACGGCGCTCGTATTCCAGCAGTGCGTCCTGCACGCCGGCGCGGCCGTGGCTCTTGAGGCAAGTGGCGAGCGCCCATGCATCCTCGATCGACTGGCAGGCGCCTTGCGCGAGATACGGCACCATCGCGTGCGCAGCGTCGCCGAGCAGCGCGATGCGGCCCGTGGTCCAGCTTTCGATCGGATCGCGATGGTACATGCCGGTGATGAACGTGCTATCCACCTGCGCGAGCATCTTCTGCACCGTCGGCTCGCAGCCCTCGAACGAGCGCCGCAATTGCTCGACATCGCCCGACTGTGTCCACGACTCGCGGCTCACCTCCGTTGCCGGCACGGACGCGAGAATGCTGTACAGGTCCTTGCGAACCCAATACGACACGATATTGCGGCCAATACCAAACCAGTTGTTGCCCGCCACCGGCAGGTTCAGCCCTTCGAGCCGCTCGGCCGGGATCAGCGAACGCCACATCAGGATATTGGCGAACTGCTTCTCCTCCGGCCCGCGCAATGCCGTGCGAACAGCCGAATGAATGCCGTCCGCGCCGATCACCACGTCGCCGCGGATCACCTCGCCGTTCTTCAGCGTGACCCAGGCGCTCTCCTCGTCCTGCGAGACCGACTCGCACTCCGCACCCAGGCGCACCACACCCGGCGGCAACGCCTTCGCGAGCAGGTCGATCAAGTCAGCGCGGTGGATGTTGTAAAGCAACGCGCCATAGCGCGCCTCGGCTTCCTTGCCGAGTGGCGCGTAGTAGAGGCGCCGGCCCGTCGACAACTCGAGATAATCGAAGCCGGCCGGCACCGTCGCGACGCTCGCCACGGCCGGTTCGAGCCCTAGTTCGCGCAGCACGATCGTGCCGTTGGCGGCGATCTGCACGCCCGCCCCGACCTCGGTCAACTGCGGAGCACGCTCCAGTACAATCGGCTCGATCCCGTGATGCAACAAGGCCAACGCCGTGGTGAGGCCGCCAATGCCGCCTCCTGCAATTACGACTTTCATGCTAAGTTTCTCCTACCGGGTTAGTTAACCCAGTGTAGTTACTTATATCGATACGGTAAAGTAAAGATGACACCAGGAAAACCCCTTAGATCGGACGGCGCCGAGACCCGAACGCGCCTGAAAGAGGAGGCGCAGCGGCTGTTTGCGCTAAGAGGGCTGGAGGGGGTGTCCGTGCAGGACATCATTTCGGCGGCGGGTCAGCGCAACAGCGCCTCGCTGCGCTACTACTTCGGGAACAAGCTCGAACTGGCGCGCGAACTGGTCGTGGACGGCGCGCGCCTCATCGACGAGGACCGTCAGGCACGGGTGGACAGGCTGGAAGCGGAAGGCGCGTTGAACGTGCGCGCGGTATTGGGGGCGTTGCTCTTTCCGATGCTCGAACTGGCCGATCGAACGGGCCAGCCGACCTACATCCGCATGATCGCCAACTTCCAGTTGAACGATCGCGCGTTCCTGCGCGAGGCGCTGGAAAACAAGTGGAATGCGGGCTATCAGCGCTGCAATGCGCTGCTGCGGGACCTGCTGCCCGACATCGATCCGGCGATCGTCGATCACCGGCTTTCGCTCGTCGGCATCTATGGCAATGCCGTGCTGGCTGCGTGGGAGGCCAGCCGGGACAGCGGCGAGCCGGGGCGGCTCTGGGCCCCCGGCTACGCCGTGTCGAACTTGATGGATACCTTTGAAGGCATGCTCGTCGCACTGCCCTCAGAAGAAACGCGATCGCAGTTGGGCGAGTCCAAAAGCAATCGCGAAACGGCCCGCTAGCGCGTCAGGTAGGGATTCTCATGGCCCGGTTCATAGGGCCGCGCTTTGATCTCCATGCGCGCAATGCTCTGGAGATGCACCTCGTCCGGGCCATCGGCGAACTTCAACGCACGCCCCCACGTCCAGCTGTCCGCCAGCGGCGTGTCGGGGCTCAGGCCCATCGCACCGAAGGTCTGGATCGCCCGCTCGCATACGGCGGTGTGAACGCTCGGCACGAGTGCCTTGATCATCGAAATTTCTTTGCGCGCTTCCTTCGCGCCCACGTTGTCGATCATCCAGGCGGCCTTCAACACGAAGAGCCTTGCCTGATCGATTTCGATACGCGACTTCGCGATCCACTCCCCAACCGAGCCCTGCTCATAGAGCTTCTTGCCGAACGCCGTGCGCGCCTGCGCGCGTTCGATCATCAGTTCGAGCGCCAGTTCGGCGGCGCCGATCGAACGCATGCAGTGGTGAATGCGCCCCGGTCCCAGGCGCGCCTGAGCAAGCGTAAAGCCGCTACCCTCTTCGCCGAGCAGATTCGAACGCGGCACACGCACGCCCGTGAATTCGATCTCGCAGTGGCCTTCCGGCGCTACGTGATTGACCACCTTAATATTGCGGATGATCTTCACGCCCGGCGTGTCGCGCGGCACGAGAACCATGCTCTGCTGACGGTGCGCCGGCGCGTCCGGGTCCGTCTTGCCCATCACGATGAATATCTGGCAATTCGGGTGCGCGGCGTTCGTGATGAACCACTTGCGGCCATCGATCACATAGTCGTCGCCATCGAGGCGAATGGACGTGGTGATGTTGGTTGCGTCCGAAGAGGCGACCGCCGGTTCCGTCATCGCAAACGCCGAGCGGATCTTGCCGTCGAGCAGCGGCTCGAGCCACTTCTTGCGTTGCGCCGGCGTGGCGAACATGTGGAGCAGCTCCATGTTGCCCGTGTCCGGTGCATTGCAGTTGAATACTTCGGATGCCCAGGCAACGCGCCCCATGATTTCGGCAAGCGGGGCGTACTCGAGGTTGGTCAACCGCGTGCCCGGCTCGTCATCGCGCAAATGAGGCAGGAACAGGTTCCAGAGACCTTCCGCACGCGCCTTCTCCTTCAGTTCCTCCATGAAGGAAACGGGATACTGTCCCGCGCTCACCTCTTCGTGCCATTGGTGAATGCGTGGCACGATATGCGTGTCCATGAACGCGCGCACCTGCGTGCGCAGCGCTTCGACTTTCGGGCTATATGCAAAGTCCATTTTGCTCTTCCTTGAATTCGGGTGAATGTTGTGCGGCGCAAGCGCCAATGACGCGCGCCGCTTTCAGATCGTCAGACCGCCATCGACGACGATGCACTCGCCGTTGGTGTAGCTCGCCGCATCGGAGACGAGATACAGCACGGTGCCGGCCATCTCGCGAGGCTCCGCATGGCGGCGCAGCGGAATCTTCGTCATCCAGCTTTCGTACATGGCCTGGTCTTCGAACAGTGCGCCGGCGAATTTCGTTTTGGTGAGGCCCGGCAGCAGGGCGTTCACGCGAATGCCGAGCGGGCCGCATTCCTTGGCGAAAGCACGCGTCATGTTGACCACGGCCGCCTTCGTGATCGAATAGATGCCTTGCTTGTCGCCGGGCTGCAGCGCGTTGACGGATGCCGTGTTGACGATCGCGCCGCCGCCGTGCTCGCGCATCAGCTTGCCCGCTTCGACCGACATGAAGAAGTAGCCACGCAGATTGACCTCCACCGTCTTTTCGAAGGACAGAAGATCGGTGTCGAGAATGTGGCCGAAATATGGGTTCGCCGCCGCGTTGTTCACGAGTATGTCCAGCCGCCCGTGTTGCTTGCGGATGTGCTGGAACACGCCCTGAATGTCGTCGAGACGCCCCACGTGGCACGGATACGCCTCGGCGCTGCCGCCCGCCTCCCTGATCCCGCGCGCCACGCTCTCGCAGTCATCGAGCTTGCGGCTCGACACGATCACATGGGCGCCCTGTTCTGCGAGCAGCTTCGCGATTTCCTCGCCGATGCCACGGCTCGCGCCGGTGACCAACGCAATCTTGCCGTTCAGATCGAATAAATTAGTACTCACAACTGTCTCCTCAACATATCCGCGCGTACGCGTCAAACGCCAGCCGTCAGATGACGTCGACGCCCATCCTCGCCAGTGCACCGGCCATTTCGCCGACCTGGCGCGCCTTCTCGTTCGATGCATTGCCGCCCAGCGCACGCTTTTTCACGCCCTGCGCGATGGCAGCGAGCCGGAAGAAGCTGAACGCAAGGTAAAAATTCCAGTTCTCGATCGATGCAATGCGCCGCAAGCTGCAATACCGCTCGACGATCGCGGCCTCGTCCGGCACGCCAAGCGCAGCCCGGTCCAGACCCGCGAGACCGCCGATATGCCCTTTGGGCGGGAGCCGCAAGCACATGCAGAAGTACGCGAGGTCGGCGAGCGGATTGCCGAGCGTGGAGAGTTCCCAGTCGAGCACGGCGCGAACCTTCGGCGTACCGCGGTGGAAGATCAGGTTGTCGATGCGAAAGTCGCCGTGCACGAGAGAAGGCTTGCCCGCTTCGGCCGGACAGTGCGCCGGCAGCCAGTCGATCAGCGCTTCCATGGCGTCGAGTTCATCGGTCTGCGCCGCGCGATATTGTTTGGTCCATACGTCGATCTGGCGCGAGAAGTAGTTGCCCGCGCGGCCATAGTCGGCAAGGCCGACAGCCTCGACATCCACATCGTGCAGGGCCGCCATCGTGCCGATCAGCGCGTCATAGACGGCGCCGCGCTCTCCAGCGGGCAATGCGGGCAAGGACGGGTCCCAGTAGATTTCGCCGTCTTCGAAGCTCATCACATAGAACAGGCTGCCGATCACCTCGCGGTCCTCGCACAGGTGCAAGGCCCGCGCGACGGGAACCGGCGTGTCGCCCAGCGCGCTCAGCACGCGGAATTCGCGGTCCACGGCATGCGCGGACTTGAGCAGTTCGCCCGGCGGCTGACGCCGCAGCACATAGCGGCCGCTTTGCGCCTCGAGGAGAAACGTGGGGTTCGACTGGCCGCCCGCGAACTTCTCGACGGACATGGGCCCCTGAAAGCCGGGCACGTGCGCGGCCAGATAGCGCGTGAGCGCATCGACATCGAACTGAAGACTTGCATTCATGATCGGATTCGAATCAGCCATAGGTGACGAGTGCGCGCCGCTCGGCTTGTTCGAGATGCGGCAAGGTGTTGAAGGTGACCAGCGACATGGCGCTGTCGTTGAAGACGTACTGGCTCACGCTGCTGTTGCGGATCTGCATGTTGAGCGCGATGGCGGCCGCCGAGCTCGCCTCTAGAACCTGCTGCGTGAAGACGGAAATCGGGCCGCCTGAACTCACCACCAGAACGCGCTTGCCGCCCGAGCGTTGAATCGCGAGACGCGCGCGCTCGACCCGCGCCTGGAATTGCCCCCAGGTCTCGGGAACACGCCCGGGCAGCTTATCCTCGGACCAAAGCTGCAAGACCTGCTTGAGTCCCTTGTAGAAGTGCTTCATCGAGCCTTCGGCCAGCAGGCCGGGCGCCAGGCCGCTCTCGCCGAGCGCGGAAAAGAGGGCACGAAAATCGTACTCGTTCAGATCCGCGTCCTGCACGATCTCCACGGGCGCGCCGCCCATCGCGCTGAGCAACGCGTCGGCAGTTTGCGCGTGGCGCCGCATCGTGCCGGTCACGACGCGATCGAACGTCACGCCCGATTGCGCGTAGTATTCGCCGAGCCAGCGCGACTGGGTGCCGCCCGAAGATGAAAGCTCGTCATAGTTTTCAGCGCCGAAAGACGCCTGCCCATGCCGTACCAGATAGAGTTCTGCCATGCCAACCTCGTCTGAACATGACTGAAACAATACCGGGGAGCGGAGTATTCAGGAAATTTATTCTTGTGATACTGCGCCATAACGATTCGTGACACCCCGGCTACTGCCGTTGCTTGCGCATGAGACGCCCGATCTGCTCGCGCAGCCAGCGATGCGCGGGGTCCGCCGTCACGCTGCGGTGCCAGTAGCCATGTGTCTCGAGATCGGGAAGATCGAACGGCAGCGTCAGAATACGCGCGTCATAGCGCTTGAGCAGCATAAGCGGCGCGGTCAGGACGAGATCGGTGCGCATCGCGATCAAGGGCGCGACGAGGTAGTGCTGCACGCGGGTCTGGATGGTGCGCCTCACGCCCAGCTTGTTGAGTTCCGCGTCGACGAGACCGGGCCCCTGCCGGCGGCTGGACACATGAATATGGCCGAAGCGCAGGTAGTCGTCGATCGTGAGCTTCTTCTTCGCGAACGGATGCTCGTTGCGCACCATGCACGCGTAGCGGTCGCCGCCCAGCGGCTCCTGCTCGAGGTACGGGTCGTCGATGAGGGGCGCGTCGATCGCAAGATGGACCGCGCCGCTCGCGAGCGCTTCGGCAACGTCGCGGCGGGCCGTGAAGTAGCTTTCGACGCGGATGCCGGGCGCGAGACGCTGCAGCACGTCTTGCAGTGCAGGCAGCAGCAATGCCTCGGTCAGGTCGTTCATGCTGAGCCGGAAGGTCCGTTCAGACGAAGCCGGATCGAAACGTTCGCCGGCGTGGGTGCTCGAATCGAGCAGTTGAAGCGCCTCACGCACGGGGCCGATGATGTTCTCGGAAACCGGCGTGGGCATCATGCCGGCCGGCGTGCTGACGAAGAGCGGATCGTCGAATGCCAGGCGCATGCGCGCGAGCGCGTTGCTCACGGCGGGCTGCGTGATGAACAGCAGCTCCGCCGCGCGCGTGAGGTTGCGCGTTCGATAGACGGCTTCGAAAACGACGAAGAGATTTAAATCGACTTTGGATGGGCGCATGGCCCGAGCCTAACCGCCCAGTCGCAATGACGTCAATCGAGGGCGCAATCGGGAACCCCGCATCGCATGACGTCGTGGCCGTGAGTGGCGAGCACCTCGCGGCCCCCGCCTACGCCACAGGTTTGAGCGCCAGGATTTCGCGAGCCTCTTTCGCCGTGGCGACCGGGCGGCCATATTCGCCGCACAGCGAGGCCACCCGTCCAACCAGCTGGGCATTGCTCTTCGCAAGCGTGTCTTTGTCCCAACGCACGTTATCTTCCAGGCCCGTACGACAGTGGCCGCCCATTTCGAGCGTCCAGCGGTTCACCTCCAGCTGATGACGTCCAATACCGGCCGCAGTCCAGGTCGCCGTGGGCAGCAGCTTGTTCAGTTGTGCCACTTCGAATTCGAGGATTTCGCGTCGGGCCGGCAATGCGTTCTTTACGCCGAACACGAACTGCACGTGGACAGGTTCCTTCAGCAGACCTTGCTGAACAAGATCCACGGTGCTGTAAAGCATTGCCAGATCGAAGATTTCGATTTCGGGCTTCACATCGAGGTCTAGCATCGTCTGCGCAAGCGAGCGCACGAAATCCGGCGGGTTTTCATAGACGATAGTCGGGAAGTTCACCGAGCCGGTTGCGAGCGATGCCATGTCCGGCCGCAAATCCAGCATGGCGCCGCGCTGTTCGAACGACCGGCCTCGCCCTCCCGTCGAAAACTGGACGATGATATCCGGGCAGTGCTTGCGGATGCCTTCCTGTAGCGCTGCGAAGCGGCTGCGGTCGGAACTGGAGCGCTCCTCTTCGTCACGCACATGCAGATGCACAAGTGTCGCGCCCGCTTCGTAGGCCTCATGCGTACTTTCGATCTGCTCGGGCACCGAGATCGGTACAGCCGGATTGTCCTTCTTGCGCGGTACGGAACCCGTAATGGCTACGGAGATGATGCAAGGCTGCTTCAAGGTCGAACTCATCGCGACACCTTCTTCAAAGTACAGACGTCTGGCTGTTTGCGTCGCTGCATGCCGATCGCTCCGATGTCGCTTGATGCAAACCGCTTCACCGACTAGTCGCCCAAGAATAGGCGGACGCCGCTCAGACAGCAATATTTCGAGTGGCGGTGGCGCGCGATAATCGCACGCACGTGTGCGATAAACGCTCACTTTTCGGGTTTGCACCAAGCGCCGGTGTCTTTCTCCACAGCCTCATCGAATTGCGCTCACATAGGGTTGAGATTGCCCATGCGTGCAGCCGTGCGCGCAACTTCAAAACGCACCGCTTCGCGAATCGGCGCCCTTTTGATAATGGTGGTTGGTCTGTTGCGGATTCCGGTTGACCAGTGGCCGCGCGTAAAGCGGATGATGCAAACTCCGCACTTCGTGTTCGAGTTCGAAGCAACGCGCTCCCGATGCCGGATTCACGATGTTGGCAAACCGGAACTGGTGTGGCTCTTCACCATAAACCACGCCATGCTCGGCCAGACGCGCGTACGGCTCGGAAAAGCGAGCGGCGTAAATAGCGATG
This sequence comes from Paraburkholderia hiiakae, assembly GCF_904848665.1. Classification (GTDB taxonomy): domain Bacteria; phylum Pseudomonadota; class Gammaproteobacteria; order Burkholderiales; family Burkholderiaceae; genus Paraburkholderia; species Paraburkholderia hiiakae. Next base: position 308,129 of record NZ_CAJHCQ010000005.1, on the reverse strand, counting down.
TGATGCCCGTCGTAGTCTGGAATCGTCTCCGGTGTTTCCGCATACAGCAGTTGCTGATGCGTTCCGACGTCGATCACAGCATACGGAAGCCCGTCCTGGTCCTTCACATCGACGGGCGTGTGAAAAACATCCCGATAGAAGTCAGCGATCTGGCCAGCACGACCGACTGGGACATCGAGCTTGACGTAGGCGATTCCCAAATCGATTTTCGACCAGGGCACCGAGACAGGTCGGCGCTGCGGATCGAGGCAGTGATAGCGATTCCCCCACGGACAGGTCACTTCAACGTAGTCGCCGCGCTCGGCCCAACCGAACCGCGTGTCACTGAGCAGCGGGGCAACGGCATGCAATCGCGCGGCGAGCGCATCCAGCTCGCCGACGACGATACCGACACTGCCTCGTAGACACTGCGCCTTTCCGGTCGGCAAATGAATCTGCGATCGACCGATATTGATCCACATATTGCTAACACCGGTCATCATGAACGGGTCCCGCGTGAGCCCGAGTCCGCTGACATAAAAGGTGGTGGCGAGAAGCTGGTCAGGAACCCGAAGATTGACGTGCTCGAGCAGAATCAGGTTACCTGTATCGTCGGCTGCGTAGATGTGGTCCATTGGGTCTGCGTTGTGATCGACGGCTGTTGAAGAAACACGGCGGGAACGGCCCATGCCGAAGACCGGCACGCAAATGGCGAAATAAGGGCCGAATAAGGGGTGGATCCCCTCTCCCAGCGCACAGGCGATGAGACATGCTGCAAAATTATGCCGCACCATGCGCCATGGTTCCGCCTGCGATTCAGGCTCGCATTTTTCCGTCGACTCGTCGAGCCAAACTGCTTACGCCAGGTTCACCGGACCGGCTCACGCCAAGATGCGCCATGTTGCGCATCATCTCGGCGGCGACGATCGCAAACGCGTGCAGGATGCCCGCCTGCCCCGCCACCGCACCGGCATAGTTGAACGGCCTCCCGACGAAGACTGCCCGCGCGCCTGGCGCGTGCGCCATGAGCACGTCACCGCCGCGCCGGAATCCGCTGTCGATCATCACGGGACAGCTGACGCCCGCCATGATTCGACACGATCAGTCCATCGGCCCCAAGCTCGCGTGCGCGCCGGGCATCGTCGGGATTGGGCGCAGGCCAACCAGACGGATCACCTCGGCCCTTCGACCTTGAACTCGCTGAGCATCGTGCGCACCGTAACAACCTGTTCCTCCAACGATTGAGCCGCCGCTGCAGCCTCTTCCACGAGTGCCGCATTCTGTTGTGTCACCTCGTCCATGTTCGCGACGGCCTGCGCAATCTGTTCGATCCCCTGGCTCTGTGTCTCGGAAGCGGACGCTATCTCCTCGACAATCACGGAAAGATGGCCGATCGCCGCCTTGACCTGACCAATCGATGCGCCCACGTCAACGGCTTGCGACGATCCGTTACGCACTAGCGAAGCGGTGTCGCCGATCAGCCCCTTGATTTCCTTCGCCGCAGAAGAAGAGCGTTGCGCAAGCGCCCGAACCTCTCCCGCGACCACCGCGAAGCCGCGCCCCTGATCGCCCGCGCGCGCCGCTTCTACGGCCGCGTTCAGCGCAAGGATGTTGGTCTGGAATGCGATGCCTTCGATCATGCCGGTAATCTCGGATATCCTTATGGACTCCGTATTAATGCGCTCGATCGTGGCAACCATTGCCTGCACGGCGTGGTTTCCCGCGTCAGCGAGGCTGTTGCCCGCGGATGCGAGCTCCTTTGCGCGCAGGACGTTGTCCGAATTCATCTTTACCGCTTGCGTCAGTTGCCCCATGCTCGCTGCGGTTTGCCCCAGAGACGCAGCCTGATTTTCCGTGCGCGCCGACAAATCGAGGTTGCCGGCTGCAATCTCCTGGGTGGCGAGGCTAACCGACTCGGTCGACGCCTGAACCGTCAAAACGGTTTGCTCCAGCCGCTGCATGAACCGGTCGAACCACACTGCCCCGCGTCCGAACTCGTCCATACGGCGAGCCGCCGAACGCCGGGAAAGATCCAGTGTCTCGGCCAGGTACTTGAACGATCGTGCCTGCCGATCCAGGCCATCGCAGACGATGTTACGCAGATGGAAGAACGCGGCGGCCAACAGCAACACCGTGACGGCCGTGGTAAAGAGCAGCAGCCAAGGCAACGTCGGCACGGACGACGCAGGGCGTTCTCCGCCTGACGACATTGAAAACCAGCCGTTGAAAACCGTCAGCAATAGCGGCAGTCCGAAGCCCACGGCCAGCCGGAACTGGACCGTGGGCACGAACTTCTGCGCCTTGTCTCGTTTCCCGCGAAACATTGAAATTCTCCCCGACACCTAGGTTGGATTGCGTGGTCCAAACAGCGCTTCACCGCGCGGGCGCGCTTGACAGCCACTGCTGCGCTTCGGCCTTCATGCCCTTTTCGAGTTCGCTGCCACGGGTCGCGAAAACGCGACTGACTGGAAAGCCGCTCTTCTCAAGCAGATACGCGAGCGCCGCATATTCTCTGGGGTACTGATCAACCGCCTTTTGTTCGATCTCCACGATACCGCCGGGAAACGTAAACGACCCCATGTCGTAAATGCTCTGACGCTTGACGAGCTTCCAGACGCCGTCGCGCCGCTCCACCTTGTCGAAGAATCGATTGTGGGCGGCACACCCCAGGTTCAGCGCAGCGTTGTCGGCGACGATAACGGCGTTCGTCTCGACCAGCGCTCTATCGCCATGGAATGTCACGACGGGCGTGCCGATGAGATGCTTCGTTCTCAGCGCCGATACGCCCATGCGCATCGACCCCTCGATGAAATCGGAAGCCTTGCCTTCAAACCAGGTCACTTCGATCTCACCGTCGGGATGAAACAGGTCGCGCAGCTTGTCCCATTCGCCCAGGTCCCGGTAAATCCATCCAGTAATAAGGTCAGTGATTTGCCAACGATCTTCCAATTGCAACTTCATGTTCGAATTCCTTTTGTTTGGGGGCAGCAGTGCGATGCCCCCGTCAATCGAAGTTATGCCGCCGAGCCTTGACTCGACAGCGTGTTACCGCCGAGGAACCGGCGCAGCACCGCATTAAACGGCTCGCCGGTGCGTTGGGGTGCGTGGCCGCCGCCCTCGATCACGACGCGTTCGCCGCCAAGCTGCGACGCCAGCGCGTCGGTAATGCCCTCATAGGCCGCGCTATGACCGCCGGAAACGTGAAGTTTCGGAAACCGGGCCGCCGCCAGTTCGCGCACGGGCACAATCGCTTCCGACGGCGAACGGAACTGCCGCAGGTGACTCGCAAAAGCGCGCAGCGGTGGGGGCAACGGGTCAGGCAGCGGCCGTGAGGGCTCCAGAATCTTGAAGAGCGTGCGCAGATGCACTTCGTCATCCACAGGCGGGTGCGTGGCAAGACCGAACGTCGCGTAGTGGAACGCCGTGACCCGGGGATCTTCCTTCGCGATGTCGCTCGTGCCTGATTCGATCAGTGTCAGGGACGCCACGCGGCTCACATCCTTCGCTACCGCCAGCATGGCAACGGCAGCGCCATACGAATGCGCGACCACGTGATCGCCATGCTCGATTAGCTCTGCTATGTAACCGGCGTCGCGCTCGAAATCCTCGGTTCCCGGCCACGGGCTCGCGCCGTATCCAGGGCGTGCCGGCATGACAAGACGCCAGGCGTCGCCAAGCGGCCATTGCTCCTGCCACGCCATCGCGCCGCCCACCCCACCGCCATGAATGAACACGACGCGCGGCCCGCGACCGCGTTCGTCAATTACCATCGCGCCCGGACCGCTGTATTGTTTCTCGTCCATTTTCGTCATCCTGCTGTTGCATGTTCGATCTGTCGATTCGACCCATTGCCGATACGGCTCGCGCGTCAGAACCGCGTGGCGAGCCCGATGCGCAGCGCTGTCTGCCGGTTCGAGCTGGAAGGCGAGAGACCATTGATCCACGCATTTGCCTGTCCGTCTCCCCCTGCCTGCTGGAATACGCCCTCCAGATAGACCGTCGTGCGCTTCGAAAGCAGGTACTGCACGGCAGCGGTCACCTGGCTGGCCTTGTTGTGCGCGACCTGCGCGTTGCCTTTCATGTACTGGTAGTTCGTCCCGATGAGCCACGCGTCATTAAGCCAGCGCATGATCCCGGCCTGAATGACCCAAACCTCGCCACCCGTCAGCGTGTTTTTCGTATCGGTGAAAAGCAGGTTGTAACGGTTGCCGAGTCCGTCGTACCGCGCACCGAAGCCGTAGTTGCGAATGCCCTCCTGGCCGTTGGCCAGTTCGGGATAATGGGCGTCGACATACGCGCCGCCCACGGAAATCGCGCCCGCCGTATAGCTTGCCGTAAAGCCCACCGTGCGGTCGGCCTGAAACGAGCCCGCAACGCCGCCGAAGCCGTACATGGCGCCCGCCGAAAATCCAGCGAGATTGGGCGTCATGTACTTGACCGAATTCTGAACACGGTGCGCGCCGCCCACGTTGTCGAATTCGAATGCGCCCGTTGGATTCTCGGGCACGCCAAGCTTCGCAAACGGCCCTTGCCGCAGGTTATAGAGGCCGCCGTATGCGTAGCTCGCGTCGTAGCCGCCGTAGAACAGCGTATCGGTCATGAAGTCGTACTGGTTGCCAGCCGTGACGGTGCCATATCGATCATTGGTCAGTCCGAGGTACGCATTGCGTCCGAATAGCGAACCGGCCGGCATCGAAGCGCCCGTGCCCAGGTTGAACTGCGAAACCAGGTTGAAAATGGCCTTTGTGCCGCCGCCCAGCTCTTCCGATCCCTTGATCCCAAAGAGACTTGGATAGAGGATCGAGTTGTCGAGCTTGTAGTTATGGCTTCCCTGTTCGTTGGTCACGAAGGTAAAACCCTCGTCGAGCAACCCGTAGAGGGTTGCGCTGCCTTGTGCGTGTGCGCCGAGCGTCACACACGCGAGAGATACTGCCGCTGCCAGCTTCTTCATTGATGTCTCCAGGTTATTTATTATCGTTTCGCCGGATGCAGGCCCCACCACGCCCGCCCCGGCTTCAGTTCACCGCTTTGCCGCGATACAGGCGCCCCGTTGCCGACATCGCCACAGCGGCGACCAGCGCGGGCAGCGCAAAAACAGGGAAGGCAATGCGGGGCGACTGCAGCAGCGCGAGCAGCACGCCGCCCGTCATCGAGCCGATGATCGACCCCACCCGCCCGACGCCTAGCGCCCAGCTCACGCCGGTCGCGCGGGCCCGCGTCTCATAGAAACCCGCCACCAGGACGTTCGCGCCGGTCTGCGCGCCAGAGAGTCCGAGACCAGAAAACCACACGGCAAGCGCGAGCAGCCAGGGGTTGCCCATCGCCGGGCCGATGCAGGCGATCGCGGCCGCCGCCACTACGTAGGAAGCGCTGAGCACAACGAATGGATTGATCCGCCGCATCAAAGCCGCATTGATCAGCGCGCCTACCGTGCCGCTCACCGGCAGCAGCGAGCTCACCTGGGCGGCGCGCGCGGCGCTCATGCCCGAGTCGGCGAGTACCGAAGGCAGCCAGCTGCTGATCTGGTAGTAGACCCACAGCGTGCAGAAGAACGCCACCCACAGCAGCAGCGTGCCCATACGGTAGTGCGCATTGAAGAGCGTTGCCGCAGGACGCTTCGAATCTTCCGGTGTGGAGCGCCCCGACATCGCTTGCTCGAGGTTGCTGAGCGCAATAGCAGCGTCGCCACTCAGTCGGTCGAGGAGGCGCTGGGCCTCGCCTGCATACCTGCGCTTTCCCAGCATGAAGCGCAGCGATTCCGGCAGCAGCAACCAGAGCACCGGCGCAAGCACCAGCGGCGCGATGCCGCCCGCCACAAATACGCCACGCCAGCCATATGCTGGCATGATCAGCGCAGCAAGCTGACCGCCAAATGCGAGGCCAATCGTGAAGCCGCAAAACATCAGCGTGACGAGGATCGGGCGGTGACGCTCCGGGCTGAACTCCGAACTCAGCGTGATCGCCGTCGGCATGCCGCCGCCGAGCCCCACTCCTGTGAGGAACCGCAACGCGATGAACCAGCCGGCTGCGGGCGCTGCCGACGTGAGCAGGCTGCCGATACCAAAGAGGATCACCGAAATGACAATGGTCCGCTTGCGGCCGATGCGGTCCGCAAGCGGACCGAACACGAAACTGCCGACCGTCAGGCCGAGAAGACCCGCGCCAAAAATCGCCCCGAGTTGCTGCGGCTCCAGAAGCCACTCGCGCTTGAGCAGCGGCGCGACGTAGCCTGCGGACGCGACGTCGAACCCGTCCATGCCGACGACCATGAAGCAAAGAATCAGGACAATAATTTGCAATCCTGATGTTTTTCTTCCGTTGATCAGATTTTCCACTGTGATTGCACTGCCCGACATGGGTTGTCTCCTGATGTTTATGCCGCGTTCTGTTCGCGGTCGATTGCCCGGATGCAAAGTTATACGCATCAGCGTCATAAATCTATACAATGAATTTCATATAGAAAATGAATTGGGTGCATAGATGAGACAGCCGGATTTGAACAGCCTGTATGTCATCGAAGCGCTCGCAGAGGAGCGCAGCGTTTCCCGCGCCGCCGACCGGCTCGGCCTCACGCAACCTGCTGTCAGCCACGCGCTGGCACGTCAGCGCAACTTCTTCCAGGATGACCTGTTCGTGCGGGCCGGCGCCGTCATGGCGCCCACGCCCGTTGGAGAACAAGTCATCGAAGGTGTGCAGCGCGCGCTGGCCGTCATCAGGCAGGACATCTGGACAGCGAAATCTTTCGACGCCGCGAGCACGACTCGCACGTTTTCGGTGTGCCTGAGCGACATGGGCGTCATCGTCCTGTTGCCAAGACTGCTCGCCGCGCTGCATGCGCAGGCGCCTGGCGCCACACTGCGCCCGATCCAGATGCCGCCTGCCGAACTGGCCTCCGCTTTGCAGGACGGTGCGGTGGATCTCGCGGTGGGCTATCTGGGACGGCTCGGCGAGAACCTGCATCAGCAGGCGCTCTTCACCCGGCCGCTGGTTGGCATCATTCGTGGAAGCGGCAAGCGCAAGACGGTGAAAATGTCGCTCGACCAATTCATTGCGAGCCGGCATGTCGTGTCCGCAACGCTTGCCCTGACCAACCAGGTGCTCGAAAAGGAGTTGCGCCGCCACGGCGTGAAACTCAAGGTCGGCGTTGACGTCCCTTACCTCCTGGCCGTACCCAGCCTCGTTGCCAATTCCGACTACATCGCTGTGGTGCCCGAAGAATTGGCCGACCTGTTTTCCCGGCTTGCAGCCGTCGACGTCTTTTCTCCGCCCATTGCGCTGGAGGACTTGACGGTGCAGCAGTTCTGGCACGCGCGATACCACAACGACGCGGGCCACCGCTGGTTCCGCGCACTGGTGGCGAGTACGCTCCGGCAGTGAAAGCCGAACGCTGAGCGCTCACGACGCATCGCTAGTTGCCGGAGCATTCGCGGCACCCTGCCTCTCCGCACGCACAGGCGCGGTCTCCTTCAGGTTGAGCACGACGATGAGCCCAATGGCAAGCGCTATGAAACCGAGTGTCATGATGTACTGGATGCCAAAGTGCTTGGCGACATAGCCAGAAATCGCGGGCGCAACGCCGCCGCCAAAAACCTCGCCCACTCCGACAACGAGTCCGGATGCCGTCGACATCAGTTTTGCGGGTACCGATTCGGCGCTCAACGGCCCCACGGTCAACGTGATCATGCTGAAGACAAATAGCAGCGTGAGCATCAGGTAGAAAAACAGCGCTGTGGCGTTCGGGCCCGTGCGCGTGAGCAGTGTGAGGAAGATGGCCGCGCCAATCACCGAGACGATCATCACTGGCTTGCGGCCAAGGCGGTCTGAGAGCGCCGGCATCGTCACGGTGCCCAGCATGCCGCCGAAACCGATGGCCGACAGCACATAGCCCATCTGCTGCATTTCCAGATGCAGATAGTCCACGAGGTAGCTCGGCAGCAGCGCCGTCAGCACGACGAGGCAGGTCAGCCAGCAGAACATGCCGACAATATTCAGCGGGATGTTGCGGTAGCGAAACACGTCGCTCCATCGGTGCCCGGTGGCGTCGTGCGTCATGGTGTGAACGGCGGCGCCAGATGCCTTCGTATTGCGCAGAGTCTTCCAGAGCAGCAGCGCGACGACGAGACCCGGAATGGATACGATGGCGAAGATCGAATGCCAGGGCATGACCTTCAGCAACTGCGTCACGACGATCGGCGCGAGTCCCAGCCCGAAGAGGGGCAGCGCCATCTGCTGGATGCCGACGTTGCGCCCGTGCCGGCTCGGCCGCGACGCATCGATGGTCGCGACGATGCTCGCTGGCGTGAATGCGCCTTCGGCGAGCCCCATCACCGCGCGGATCAGGATCAACGTGCCGAGACCCGTGGCGAGCCCGCTCAGCCCCGCGAGCAGCGAGAACATGACGATCGCCGGAATGATCACCTTGCGATGCCCGACCCGATCGGACAGGTTTCCCATGAACACGGCGGAAAAGCCCCATGCGACTGAGAGCGCCCCGGTGATATAGCCAAGATCCTGGTAGTCGAGATGCAGGTCCTTCATCATGACCGGAAAGAGCGGCATGATCATGAACCGGTCGATGCCCACCAGCCCGAACCCGAGTGAAAGAAGGAGTACGGCCTTCCATTCGTACGCGGTGTCCCACCGCGAGGTGCTTGTGCTTTCCATGTCCACGTCTCCTGGTTGATGTCTGTTGTAGGGCGACCCGCGGGTATACGACAATGCCGCCCATTTTTATTTCGTTATCCTACGTTTTTACGATGCACTGACTTTCGTTATCGATCGACCACTAGCGCCCTGGCGGAAGAAGCGCCGCTCCTTCCGCCGCTCCCCTTATGTCAGGCCTGGGCGCTTGCAAGGCAGTCCTGCCCGGCGCCATGCCCGGCCTTGAGCGCCAGCCCAGCGGCGAGCATGCCAACGAGCCCGGACAGCTCCGTCAACGAACCCACGGCGCCGAACACGTAGTAGTCAGGGCGCACGATCAGCGCCTTTGCGCCGTGCTCGTTGAAGAAGGCCTCGTACTTCCCGCTTACGTCGAACAACACCCGGCCTGCGGCGACCCGGCTTTCGTCATGCGTAATGCCGATCGTCTGCGCGCCGATCAGGGCCAGCACTTTTCGCGCTTGTTCGTCCAGATAGAGGTCGGGGTCCGCATCGAGCGCGATCACGTGAAAGCCGTTCGGCATGGCGTCGTCGTAACGCATGACTTCGCCGTCGTTTCGCACCTGACCATGCACGCAAAGTTGACCGCCTATGCCCCCGATAGCCGAATTCTGATCGGCACGAATGAGCCCGTCGGTCAGCCCGGGGAATGGCGGCAGCGCCGGCACCTGGCCCGACAGATAAGCCTCGTCGCGCTGCGCGGCTTCCTGTGGGTCCGAGATGCACACGACCTTGCCCATGGCGATCGAGGCGTCGATGACGGCACGAACCTGAGGGCGCCGCTCGGGCGTATAGCCGTCGAGCAGGTCGGCTGAGGCAATGCCCTTGAGCACGAGGTCGAGGCGCCACGCGAGATTCCACGTGTCGCGCAGGCCCGAGCACATGCCCTGTCCCATGAACGGCGGCATCTGGTGAGCCGCGTCGCCGGCGAGCAGCACGCGAGACTTGCGCCACGTTTCGGCGATCAGCGAGCGGAACGTGTAGACCGCGTAGCGCACCAGCGTGGCGCGATCCGGTCCGACCCAGGGTGAGAGCAGCTCCCACACCTTTTCGGGCTTCTGCAGATCTTCAAGCGTTTCGTGCGGCAGGCGCATGAACTCCCAGCGCCGGTAGCCAGGGCCGCCGGGGACCATCGTGGTCGGGCGCGCCGGATTGCACCACTGACCGATGTCGGGCACGTCGAGCTTCACACCCTCGTTCGGTTTCAGGTCGATGACGAGCCAGTCTTCCTGGAATCCCAGGTCTTCGAAGGTCACGCCCAGCGAGCGGCGCACGAAGCTGTTGGCGCCGTCTGCCCCCACGACGTAGCGGGCGCGGACCGTGCGCGTCTCACCGGTTGTGAGCCAGGTCCCGTCCGTCATGCGTCCCTGCTTGAGGACTACCTCGCAGCAATCGGGCAATTGGCGAAGCTCGACCGCTTCCCAGCCCTGATTGACCGAGACGTTCGGTAACGATTTGGCCTTGCGGTCGAGCAGCGCCTCGAGCGAAGGCTGGTTGAACAGATACCCAACGGGGCCGTCGCTGATCGATTCCGCGGACCAGTCGATTTCCACGAGCGTTTTCCAGTCGGCGTTGAACCACTGGTAGGTTGCGGATGGCTGGGAGATCGATTCGACGTCCTCACCAATTCCCATAGCATGAAAGACACGCCGGATTTCGTGATCGTGAAACACCGCGCGGGGCAGCGGATAGAGCGCGGGCCAGCGGTCGAAAACCGCGACATCGTAGCCGCGCTCGCCGAGCAAAATGGACAGCGACTGCCCGACAGGGCCGTAACCGATGATGACGACGTCGAGAAGATTCTGGTCAGCCATTTGAGTTCACCTGCAAAAAAGCGAGTCGTGCCCTGGCACCAGGTCATCTGGCGGCCATCCAGTGCACATCCGTGAGAGAGAGTTCGTTCAGCCTTGCGGCTTAACGCCTGTAGCCCTATGCGGGGGCTTCGGTGTTGTGAATGAAGTTTCCGGGTACCGCCGGTCCCCAGAGGTACAGCGAATCCTCGGGCGCAAAGTCGCCTGCGGGCCATGCGTGGCCGGCCGACACGAAATCGATATCGGCCGAGTATTCACAGAACGAGCCCCAGGGGTCTTCAACGTAGTGAAAGTAGTTCGAACCGAGGACGTGTCGCCCCGTGCCCCAGCCCTTCGTGTAGCCGGCTGCCGCCATTTGCGACGCGCCCTCGCCGACGAGGTTCACGTTGTCCACGTCCCACGCCGCGTGGTGCCAGCCGCGCGCGCTGCTTTTCGCAAATGCGACCAGGTGGTGATCGCTACCGTGCGGGGCGTGCGTGAAGGCGATGATGTCGCGCGAGCGGTCGGAGAGCCGCAGGCCCAGCGCCTTGCCGTAAAACTCGAGTGCGCGCGGCACGTCCGGCGTAAAGAGCAGCACATGCGAAAGACGCCGCGGCCGCACCATTTTCGATTCGGATCGGGTGTGCGAACCACGCTCGTCGGCCACGCTGCCGGCGAGCACGCATGGGCGCTTGGAAGACGGGCTGGTTTTCGGTCCGGCCTTCACCTGGATGAGATTGCCATCGGGATCGAGGAACCAGAAACCCTGGGGATCGGGTACCGGTTCGTCCATCGCGACGATGCCTGCCGCCTGCACCTGGGCGCGCAAGGCGTCCAGATCGGCTTCGAAGCAGTTGAAACTGAGCCACGCGAGGGATTTGGACGACGCAGGCAAAATGCGCGCCCAACGATGGCCGTCGGCAGCCCGCAACGCCAACTCGCTCGCTTGCGGGCCTGCCGTCGCGACGTCGAGACCAAACGCGCGATAGAACCTCGCGGCATCGTCTATCGAGGGAACATTGAGCGCGAAGTGATCGATCGAATGCACGCTGGCACGTGCAGAAACGACTACCGGGTCGGACATGACCGTCTCCTTGAATCTGGCGATGCGCCGGCTCTACGGCCGGCTCGTGGAAATTGCGCGGCTTATTGCGCGATTCAATGCGCGGCTTCGTCGGCAACCACGTTCCTGAGCGTGCCGATCTTCTCGACGCTCACTTCGCACACGTCGCCCGCCTTCATCAGCAGCTTCGGATTGCGCGCCCAGCCGATGCCCGCCGGCGTGCCCGACACGATCACATCGCCCGCTTCGAGCGTGATCGCTTCGCTGATGATGCTAATGAGGCTCGCGACATCGAAGACCATGTCGTCCGTGCTCGCCGACTGCACCACTTCGCCGTTCAGACGCGTTTCGAGGCGCAGGCCCTTCACGCCGGGCGGCAGTTCGTCGGCGGTCACGAGATCGGGCCCAAACGCGCCGGTGCCGTCGAAGTTCTTGCCCACCGTCCATTGCGGCGTTTTGAACTGGTACTCGCGCACGGAACCGTCGTTGAAGACGGAATAGCCGGCCACGTGCGACAGCGCGTCTTCCTTGCCGATATGGCGGCCGCCCTTGCCCAGAATCACGGCGATCTCGCCCTCGAAGTCGAGCCCTTCGGAATCGGTCACGCTCGGGCGGATCATGGGTTGGTCGTGCGCGATCAGACTAGTCGCAACGCGGAAAAACAGCGTCGGGTAGTCCGGTTGCTTGTACTGGCTCTCGGAAGTGTGATCGGCGAAATTCAGACCGACGCAGATGATCTTCGGCGGACGCCGCAGCGGCGGCAGCAGCTTCAGTTCGCTCGCCGCGAGGCGCTCCTGGCTGCCCCCATTGCTTGCGTAATCGGCAAGATTCACGCCGAGGGCCAACAGCGATTCCAGCGTCCCCTCTCCCAGCACGCGCACCGCATCACCTTCGCGCACGCCCAGCGTCGCCCTGCCGTTTCGTTCAAAACTGACCAATCGCATTTCCATCTCCTGTTGCTCGCCGTGGTGTTGCTGAGCACCCGGCTATGAATTGACATATTTGTCAATTCAGAATTCTAGTTGATTTGATAAAATCGTCAACTAGAATCGGGATAAGGAAAAACCCGGATGAGGCGCGTCACGAGACGCCGAATGAACTGGAGAAAAAATGAAGGCTCCGATTGAGAACTACCAGAGCCGCGCAGGCGCGTTACGCCGGGAAAAGACGCGCAACAAGCTGATCGAGAGCGCACTTGCCGTTTTCGCCGAAAAAGGCCCCGACGCGCCGATGATCGATGACTTCATCGCCGCCGCCGGCGTGGCGCGTGGAACGTTCTACAACTACTTCAGGACTACTGGCGAATTGCTCGCGGCCGTTGCTGGCGAGACCAGCGACGAAGTGCTCAGCGTGATCGACCCGCTGGTGCAGGAAGTGAGCGACCCCGCGCAGCGCGTGGTGACGGGCTCACGGCTTTACATGCTGATGGCGGCACGTTATCCGCTGTGGGGCGCCTTCATTACGCGAGTAGGCACACGGCGCGGCTCGCGCGGCCGCCTGCTCGACGAATACCTCACACGCGATTTGCAGACGGCCATCGATTCGGGGCGGTTGCACGTCGGCCATGTGACGGTTGCGCGCGACATCGCGCTCGGGTCGATCATGTACGGCATCGAAACGCTACTCTCCGGCGAAGCGCCCGAGGACTATACCGAGCAGTCGATGTTTGCGCTGTTGCAGGCTTTCGGTGTCGGCGCGGAGGAAGCGCGCAAGATGGCGTGGGAACCGCTTGGCGATTGCCCGGAGCCGCGCGGGGCCATCTTCGAGCGGGTCCGCCGCGTGAACCAGGCTCAGACGCAACTGAATCCTGAGAATGGCTAAGTAATCGAACTGGCAAGGCAGGGCTGCCACGCAAGGTGCTAGCCGAACGTACCATCCCCCATCGCGGCAATCACGGGCGCATCTCGCACGCAAATACGGCGCGCTACGAATATGTCGGCCCCTCCGACTCGCACGAAGAGCCGCTTTAGTCCATCACGGGAATGCAGGGGCTTTCCGCACTCCCGTTCCGGGCGAGCGTTGAACAGGCGCCGCGGTGTCGTCGATCAGGCTGCCAGGTGGAACACGCTCACCGTCCTCTCGAGCAGCCTCGCCTGATCCGTCACGGATTGCGCCGCCGCCGACGCCTGCTCGACGAGCGCCGCGTTTTGCTGTGTCGCCACGTCGATCTGGCTGATCGCCTGGTTGACCGGCTTGATGCCCTCGGTCTGCTCGTGGGTGGCCGCCGAGATCTCGGCCATGATGCCTGTCACGCGCCGCACCCTCTCGACAATTTCCGACATCGTCGAACCGGCACGCGCTAGCCTACGTGTGCGCAAACCGCACCTGCGAAATGGGACTCAAACAATCGGTCCTGTTCAGTCTGGAAGCCGCCACGTGCAACCCCGGCGTATGATTTCCCCCAATGATGCTTGAGGGTCCTTCGTCATGAGCACGGGATATCAACACACCGGCCGCCTGCTCGATCTCGACGCCGTGCAGGCCTTCGTGCTGGTTGCCGACCTCAGCAGCTTCACGCGGGCGGCCGAGGTCCAGGACACCACGCAGTCAGCCATCAGCCTGAAAATCAAGCGGCTCGAAGAGCGGCTCGGCAAGCGCCTGCTGGAACGAACGCCGCGGCACATTCAACTGCTGCCCGAAGGCGTGGCGTTTCTCGGCGCGGCGCGTGAGTTGCTGAGCGCACATGACCGCGCGGTAGCCATCGACGTTCGCGAGCAGCGCAGCCTGCGCCTTGGCATCATCGATCACACCGCTGCGGAAGAACTGATCCCTTTGCTTGCGCGCGTATCGAGCCACGACCCGACGTTGCGCGTCGAAGTGCGGATCGGCGCTTCGAGCGAGATGCTCGACGCGTACGACGCCGGCGAACTCGACGCGGCCTTCGCGCGGCGCGACCCCGCGCGGCGCGACGCGGAGCGCCTCTTCGTCGAGCACTGCGGATGGTTCGCCGCGCCTCATTGGTCGCCCAGCCCCGACGAACCGCTGCGCGTGGCTTCGCTATCCGCGCCTTGCGGGGTGCGCGCCAACGCACTCAAGGCGCTGGACGAAGCGGGCGTTCAATGGACAGAGGTTTTCGTCGGCGGCGGCATCGGCACGGTCGGCGCGGCCGTCATGGCAGGACTCGCCGTGGCGCCGTTGACGAGACGAGGATGCCCGCCGCGCGCGGTGGACGTAGGAAGCCGTTTCGGATTGCCGCCGCTCGCGCCGATTGAAATCGCGGCGTATACGCGAGTGCGCGACGCGTCTTTGAAAGAAGCCATTCGCATTTTTGGCGCCGCACTGCGCAATGCGAATACGCGACTCTAAATCAATGGGTCAGAACTTCTGCTGCAACCCGACCATCACGCCGAGCTGGTTCATGCCGGTCGCGACCGTGCCGCCAGCCGCGACTGCGTTCGCGGCCTGTGCGCTGTTGAACATGTACCCCACCGACGTGTACACCATGGTGCGCTTCGAGACCAGGTAATTCGCGCGGCCGATGAGTAGCGTCGAGTTGGCGTCCTTCGTGCCCTCGGAGCCGCGCTGAAGGTAGCGCACACCCTGTGTGTCGAAGAAAAACGCGGGCGTGACGTAGTATGTGGCTCCCGCAAAGAAAATATCGGTCTGCAAATGGGTGGCGGCCGCGAGATTGTTCCTGATCCACCCGAAGCCGATCTTCGCTGAGCCCAACGTCACGTAACCGTCGACAACGCTGTGCGTATCCGTGTAGCGGCTGTTGTTCAGCGGCGCCGTGGCGCCCGCGCCGCCGCGCAACACGTCGTACGATGCGGCCACGCCGAAGCTCGCCGAGTCGTAAGCGAGAAGCGCCGTATATTGACGGCACGCCAGCATATTGCCGGGAACCTGCCCTGGACAGTTGGTTGCCCCGGGTCCGGCTGGGCCCGCTGCGTCACGGCCGAAACTGTATGTGCCGCCAATCGTGACGCCGTGGAATTTGCCCATATAACCAATTGCGTTGTCGCTGCGGGCGTTCGGCAGATAGGAATCGAATACGCTCAGCGAATGGATCGACGGGCCGATCACGTCCGCATTGAACAGTGCGTACATCGTCATGCCCATTTGCCTGCCGAGCGTGATCGAGCCGTAGTCGCTGCTGATACCCACGTTTGACTGAATGCCGAAGAGCCGGCCGCCATAGTTCAACGTACCGTTGGTAGGCTGAAAGCCGTTCTCCAGCACGAAGAATGTCTTGAATCCACCGCCCAGGTCCTCAGTCCCCTTCAGGCCCCAGCGTGAAGGTAGCCTCCCGGTCAGCGAAGCCATGCCGATGAACGTCCCGCCACTAGCGGTCGCATGGTTATAGTACGAGAGACCAGTGTCGATTATTCCATAAAGCGTGACGCCGCTTTGGCCGTGTGCAAGCCCCGTCACCGCGACGAGCAACGCGGCACTCCACTTCATTTTCATGACGTTCTTGTCTCCTGTATGGCGAAGCATCGAGGCAAAACTTCACCTCCTTCGCCTTTTAATTTGGATTACTTATCAATCGATGGACTTTTTTTCAATGAACTGCGAATCACGCTGATTGCGAGACGATTTCCTTAGCTTCGACTCGCAATCGGCACCCACTCGTCAGTCGAAATACATCAAGTCACCGTCATCGCCGTTGAACGCTTTCCACGAGGGCAGGCCCACGCCGTTCGGATTGCCGGATTCCACAAAATTCAGAAAGTAAGTCTGGATTCGGGCGGACAGCGCGCGGCTTCGCGGCTCGTCGACGCCTTCGAGCATGGGAGCCTCGATCCAGTTTTCGAAGTTGCCAAAGAAGAACGGCAATTCAAGGCAATGGCAAGCGCCCACATTTGGCTGTGGGGACGGGAAGTCGAACCGATAGGCAAATACGCTGCTTGCCGCTTCCGCCATGCGCTTAGCGAAGCGCCGCGTTGGCCCCACGATCAACTTTTCCGAGCCCAACCCGACCAACGCGGCATAGGGCTTCCGGTCGAATCGGCCTTCGGCGGCGCTCTCGTATCGCGCTACCCCATCGTCGCCGAATTCGTCCTTGAACTTCTGCAGGGCCTGTTCCTTCGTCGCGCCAAGAAGGGCCGGGTTGCTTGCAAAAAAGCTGCCGGACTCATCGCGTGTCCAGCCGATGAAGACCGGTTTACCGCCGAAGCGTTCCTGAGCGTGCGCTCCGGGGTCCGCTGGCACGCTACCGCTGGCTACCGGCATGAAAGCGATGGGCACCTCGGCAAACTTCGCCACGGCTCCAGTCAGTCGGGTTTGCGCCTGCAGGATGCGCTCGACGGGCAGCGTGAGCAGTTCCTTGCCGGTAGAGGCTATACCAACGGTTTCGCACAACTGCACCGCAGTCGCCTGCGCTTTCGACAGCGCCATCGGCTGAAGGCCCGGATAGCTGAGCATGGCAATCGCCTTCACCAGCCGATGGGTCGACGGCATCGAGGCCAGAAGCTGGGCGAACCAGGCTCCCGCCGACTGGCCCGCTACGACGATTGAATCCGGGTCGCCGCCGAAATTGGCGATGTTCTTCCTGACCCACTGAAGCGCCCGCGCGAGATCCGAAACGGCGAGATTGCCCGGCGATATGCCCTCCATATAGAGGTTGCCCAGCACGCCCAACCGATAGTTCATCGTCACGACCACCGCGCGATCAAGACGGGCGATCGAGTCGCCCGAGTAGCATGGCAGCGCCCCGCCGGTCATGAACCCGCCTCCGTGGATCCAGAACACAACCGGTAATTTGCCAGTGAGATCGGGCGTGAAAACGTTCAGCCTGAAAGCATCTTCGGACTGCTCAACGCCTCGGGCAGTCGGTCCCATGACGAAATCCAGCCGGCTTGGCCATTGCGGAAAGACTGGGCCAGGTCGGGTAGAATTTCGCTGACCGTTCCAGCGCGCCGGTTCTCCAGCGGCCTGAAAACGCCCGCAATTCGCCGCGTAGGGAATGTCGAAGAACGTGTGAACACCCTCGTTGGTCACGCCTTCGAGTACGCCCTGCTCGCATTGGGCAAGTACGGTGCCCTCCATGTAGCCTCCTTTGTCTTGTGCGCTCGCGCACACGGGTTTATCGCATCCGACAACCACGAGCTTACGGATCAGCAGCGGAAAGAAAATGGAATTCTTCGCCGCCACCCCATGACAAAAGTTCAACCCGGGCTGGATCATGAACTCACTGCAACAACGCCTGAAGCTCCGCCACATCACCATCGTGGTGGAGATTGCGCGGCTAGGCAGCCTGCAAAAAGCCGCTGAATCGCAGAACGTCAGTCAGTCGGCGCTTTCCAAGGCGTTGGCCGAGATCGAGGCGATTGTCGGTGCGCAGCTTTTCGAACGCACGCCGAGCGGCATGCGCCCGACCATTTACGGCGAAACCCTCGTGCGTCACGGCCATCTGATCGCCAGCGATGTTCAGCGGGCGGAGGCCGAACTCGAGGCGCTGCTGAATGGGGATATCGGCAACCTGTCGATAGGCATATTTTCGCCGCTCACCTGGTGGGGTGCGCTCTCGGATTGCGTGAGCGACTTTCGGATCAAGTGGCCACGCGTGCGACTTGCGCTCCGTGAAGGCCCGATGGAAATGTTGCTGGAGTGTCTCGACCAGGATCTCGTGGATATCGTGATCGGCCGGATGGCCAGCGGATTCGGCAGCGAACTCTATAAACTCGAGATGTTGAAGCATGACATGCCGGTCTTTCTCGCCCAGCAAGGACATGCTTCGACGTTGAAGCCAGTGGCGCTCCCGGATCTTCTGGACTATCCGTGGATACTCCCTCCTCAGCCGAATATCGTCAGGCAGCAGCTCGAGTTCGCGATTCGAGACATGGGACTGCCCTTGCCATCGAATGTGTTGTCGTCGCAGGTTTCACCGCTGGTCTTCCGTCTGGCTAGCCAGAGCGATGCCCTCGTCCTGTCATCGGAATGCATCGCCGATGCGTTATGCGCTCAATATCGCTTGCGACTCGTGCAGTGTGAATTGCCGCTGCATATCGGTCCCCTGGTCGCCGTCACGCGTAGTGACAAGCCGCTCACGCATGCAGCGGCGACTTTTCTACAGGAGCTTAAAGGGCTGTTGGGTCACGCGCAAATGGAGGCGTGAGTTTGACTGCGCGCGACTGAATGCCGGACGGCCTACCGTCTCACCGCGCGCTTGAGTGTTTGCGAGGGTGTTTCGCCGAAGAGCTGCTTGTAGTCGTTGGAAAAGCGGCCGAGATGCGAAAATCCCCAATTCATCGCGATGGAAGAAACATTGCGCTCGGAGCAGTCCGATAGAATTTCGCGACGCACCGCTTCGAGCCTGTACTTCTTCAGATAGGCCATAGGCGCATGCCCGA
Organism: Paraburkholderia hiiakae; assembly: GCF_904848665.1. Lineage (GTDB taxonomy): Bacteria > Pseudomonadota > Gammaproteobacteria > Burkholderiales > Burkholderiaceae > Paraburkholderia > Paraburkholderia hiiakae. The sequence goes on along the minus strand of NZ_CAJHCQ010000005.1, from coordinate 289,347 downwards.
AGTGCTGCCCGAAGCCTTCGAAGAGCTTGTAGCGTGACACGCCCGCTGCGCGCTCGATATCTTCGAGCGCGATATCTTCACGGGCGTTGTCGTGAATGAACTGTTTCGCGCGCAACAAATAATGCGGACACGCCGGGCGCATCGCCTCGGCAAGCGCCTGCGAATAGTTGTGTGGCTGAGAGAGCAACAGACCTTTGATCAACGCCTGTTCGAGATCCCCCACCATCTGCTGATGATTGAGCAATGGGCCGGCGTGTCCCATCTCGGCCAGCAGGAACTTGACCATGCGCCACCACGCTGCCTGATCGCCGTCGGCGGCATTCATCTGCGGCTCGAACGTCAACGCGGCCTCGAGCGGTCGCTGCAAAAGCCCTTCAAGCACCTGACGCAGCGCCGGACTCGGAATCGAAACGATGATCTTGCGGCAATTGCCCGTGATCGCCAGGTCCTGCGTCTCGTGCGGCGACAGCACGAGGCCACTGTCCTGGTCCGATAACCACAGGCGGCCGTGCGCGGCGAGTTCCTGCTGTCCGCTGAGCGGCAGACTCACGCTATAGCAGTTGAGCGGCGCGTCATTGTGCACGGAAACAGTGACGTCAGTGCCGTACTCGACGTATCCCAGCGTGCTCGCCATGGAGCGCATCACCGTGCCGGAATGATGGAATTGCAGTTCCTTCGGGCTGCGAACCTGCAGCCCATGCGGTCCGCAAATCGACGCCATCCAGTCGCGCGCGCCTTCGAGGTCGTGACGCAGTGCGTCAATACCTCGGCTATCGTGGGCGGCGGGGGTTGGCATGGTGTGGCACTGAGCAATTGACGAATACTCAATGGTAAACCACGCCACGCGCAGACAAAATAACGAATCACCCCAAATGCGTGCTGCGCCGCCGCTTCACGCAGCCGGCTGCGCGCTGTTGCTGTCCCCAAATTTTTCGTAGTAGAGGCGGTGGTCGTCGAGGCTTGCGTTCGCGAGCCATGTCTTGATCGCCTCGACCATCGGCGGCGGCCCGCACACGTACATGTCGAACGGGTTCGCTTCGAGCATCTCGCGGTCGAAATGTTCGGGAATTAGCCCCGTCTTGCCCTGCCATACTTCAGTCGGATTCATCACGACGATATCGCACGCGAAGTTCGCGATGCGTTCCTCGTAGGACTTCAAACGATCGAGTTCGCACAGGTCGCGCGCGTTCGTCACGCCATAGTAGAGGTGAACCTTCTGCCCACAGCCGCCCTTGTGCGCGAGCTCGTCGAGCATGCCAAGAAATGCTGAGAGGCCAGTACCGCCTGCGACCATCACGAGCGGCCGTTCCACCTGCCGCAGATAGAACGTGCCGAGCGGCGCCTCGAATTCGACGGTCTGGCCCGCCTCGCAGCGCTCGCGCATATAGTTGCTCATCGCGCCATCGGGCAGCAGGCGAATCAGGAACTGGAGCTGGTTGTTGTCGTCGGGCCGGTTGGCGAACGAATACGAGCGCCACACGTCCGCGCCCGGCACTTTCAGGCGTGCATACTGCCCGGGCAGGAAGTCAAGCCGCCCTGGATGAGCACTCGCGTCCAGATGCAGGATCGCCGTTGTTTCGGATACCTGCTTAATGGCCATCACCTGGCCCGTGATCGACGTCGTGCCGCCAGCGCTGCACAGGCTCGAATCGAAGTCGAAGTAGAACGACGCGTCGGACTGCACGCGCGTCTGGCAGGACAGGATCTTGCGCGCCGCGAGATCGTCGGCGGACAGCGTTTCTTCGTCGACATAGTCCAGCGTATAGCTGCCCGATTCGCACCGGCCCTGGCAGGTTCCGCACACGCCTTCGCGGCAATCGAGCGGAATGCTCACACCATTGCGCAGCGCGGCGTCGAGCAGGAGTTCGCCCGAGCGGACATCGAAGAACACAGTCTTGCCGTCGGCAAAACTAAAGGCGACCTTATGGCTCATTTCGTGGCTCCCGCTTACAGATGGTAGAAGTCGAGCACGGCGTTGATCGTGTCGTTGAGCAACAGCACATGCTTGCGCGCGATCTTCCAGGTGTCGCCGTCCGGGCACAGCGTGTAAGTGACGCGCCCGAAGAAGTGTTCGGCAACGCCATGCCGCGCGTAAAACGTGGCCCAGTTGGCCTTCACTTCCAGCTCGCCGTTTTCGCACTCCGCGATACGCACATTGGTGATCTGGTGCAGCGTGCGCGGCAGCGGCGTCGATGCTGCCGATTTTCCCGTGCGCAGGCGGAACACACGATCTTCGAGACCCGTGCGGTTCGCGTAGTAGATGAGCGACATGCCGCGCTTCGGATCGGTCGTGTACACGTGCTCGGAGTCCCATTGGGGCACGTGAAATTCGCTGTTTTCGTCGAAGAGGTCGAGGTACTCGTCCCAGCTCTGCGCGTCGCAAAGCTCGGCCTTGCGATACAGAAACTGCTCGACCGATTGTTGCAGCGTGTGCGTGATGGCCATGGTTCAAGCCTCCTTCGTGACGTTCGATTGCTGTGCGAGGCCCTTCATGAGGAACGTCTGCCACGCGCCGTGCTGGTTGACGTAAAGCCCCTCGTGGGTCAGCTCCGTGCCACACAGCACAGGCTCGATGCCGAGCAGGCGCGCATTCGCCGTCTCGCCCGCTACCCACTTGTGATGACCGCGCGAGACATCGCTCCAGCGTTCGAGACGCGCCTGGAAGCCGCGTTGCTGCTCGCGGAATTCCACGAGATCGTCCGGCGTGCCCATGCCTGAAACATTGAAGAAGTCTTCGAACTGCCGAATGCGGCTCTCGCGGTCCTGATCCGATTCGCCCTTCACGCCGATACACTGGCTGATGACCTCCGTTTTATTCCAGGCGACCGGGCGCACGATGCGCAATTGGGAGCTGATCTGGTCCATGAAAAAGAGGCTCGGATAGACGTTCAGGTTGCGCAGCCGATGCATCATCCATTCGGCCTTCTCCTGGCCGTACGCCTCGACGAGGCGCGGCATGACGCTCGCGTAGCCGGGACGCACGCCTGGGTTCGGCATATCGCTGAACAGGACGCTATGGCCGTTTTTGAACGCGAACCAGCCGTCGTCGGTCTGCGCGTCGCCCGCGCCAAGCTTGCTGTAGTCGAGCGTGCCGTTCGCCGCGCCGCCGTTCTGCGCGTTCGCCTCTTGGCGGCGCTGCACCGTGGCGACATAGTTGTAGTGCACCGTGCTCACGTGATAGCCGTCGAGGCCATTCTCGTTCTGCAGTTTCCAGTTGCCTTCGAAGGTATAGGCAGACTTGCCCGGCAATACCTCGAGCTCGCCCGTGGGCGATTGCGCCACCATCATGTCGAGGAAGAGGCGCGCGTCGCCAAGGTAGTCCTCGATCGTATCGGTCGCCTCGACGTCGAGGCTGATGAACACGAAGCCCTTGTAACTCGCGATACGCGCCTTTTTGAGGCCACGCGTGGATTTGTCGAAGTCGTCGCAGTACTCGCCGGGCGCCTTGACCTTGACGAGGCGTCCGTCGCTCTTGTAGCACCACGCATGGAAGGGACAGGTGAAGGTCGATTGATTGCCCTTGCCCATGCGTGTGAGCGTCGCGCCGCGATGCTGGCACGCGTTGATCATCGCGTTGAGCTCGCCATTGCCGTCGCGCGAGATGATCATCGGCTGGCGGCCGGCGCGCATCGTCATGAAGTCATGGGGCTTGGGGATCTCGCTCTCATGACACGCGTAGATCCAGTTCTTCTCGAAGATGAACTCCATCTCCAGGTCGAACAGTTGCGGCTCCGTAAACATCTCCCGCGCAATGCGATAGACGCCCTCTGCCGGACGGAAATCGAGGCATCCGCCAATGAAATCCTGCCATTGCGACGCGATTTTCTCTGTGCTCACGATGGGTTCTCCTCCTGCCATTTAACGGTCTTGCGACCAGGTCCTTGATGAGCTGGATTGAATACCCTGAGCGGCGCCGGCGCTATCCGCCTGGTCGCCGATCGCTATCCGCTTTTTTTGCCGCGCTTTTTTGCCGCCTGGCTGGACGTGGCTGCGCGACACGCGGCGGCATGCCGAGCCAAGGGCGCTTCATGGGCACTTCATGGGCACTTCATGGCCGTTTCGCGGCCGCGCCGAAAAAAACGGATAGTGAGTGTCGACCAGGCGGATAGCGCCGGTGCAGGCCCAGATATCTAATGCGCTCAACGCCCCCCTTAAAACCAGTTGGAGACAGTCATCATGAGCGTGAAGGTATTCGAAACCAGCGAAGTGCAGGAACTGCTGAAGGCCGCCACGAACGTGGACGGCAACGGCGGCAATACGCGTTTCAAGCAGATTGCCCACCGCCTGCTGAGCGATCTGTTCAAGGCTATCGACGATCTCGACATCACACCCGATGAGGTCTGGACCGGCATCAACTATTTGAACAAGCTCGGCCAGGACGGCGAAGCGGCGCTGCTCGCGGCAGGCATCGGACTGGAGAAGTATCTCGACATCCGCATGGACGCCGCCGACGAGGAAGCGGGCATCAGCGGCGGCACGCCGCGCACGATCGAAGGCCCGTTGTATGTGGCGGGCGCGCCGGTGCGTGACAGCGTTTCGCGAATCGACCTCGATGCCGATGCGCAAGCGGGCCCGCTCGTGATTCACGGCACGGTCACCGGCCCGGACGGCAAGCCGGTCGCGGGCGCCGTGGTCGAATGCTGGCATGCCAACTCGCAGGGCTTCTACTCGCACTTCGACCCGACCGGCGCGCAGAGCGATTTCAACCTGCGCGGCGCGGTGAAGACAGGCGCCGACGGCAAATACGAATTCCGCACGCTCATGCCCGTGGGCTACGGCTGCCCGCCGCATGGCGCCACACAGCAACTGCTGAACGGGTTGGACCGCCACGGTGACCGTCCCGCGCACGTGCACTTTTTCGTCACGAGCGACGATCACCGCAAGCTGACCACGCAGTTCAACGTCGAGGGCGATCCGCTGATCTGGGACGACTTCGCCTACGCAACGCGTGAAGCGTTGATTCCGCCTGTGACGCAAAAATCCGGTGGCGCTGCGCTCGGCCTGAAGGCAGACGTGTACAAGGACATCGAGTTCAACCTCACGCTGACTCGCTTCGTTCAGGGCAAGGACAACCAGCTCGTCAATCGCCTGCGCGTTGCCGCCGCGGCATAACCGACATCAAACCGGCGAAGCCGCCGCCATGCGCCCGAACTTTGGATCGCAGAACGGAATCGGCTTCCCGCTACGACGGCATCGAATCGAGAAAAACATAGAGCGCGGCGATCTTCTCGTCGCGCACGATGATCACATCCACGCCCGTGTAGTCGGGCGCCTCGCCCCGCGGGCCGGATCCCCATGACAGACGGCCCGCGTTGTGCAGGGCTTGAGGCGCACCGATTGGCGAGTAGGTGAAATGCGGGTGCGTCGCGCGCAGGGCCCCGGCGAAGCTGTCGAGCGCATCGTGCTCGACGAATACGCCCGGAGGCACGTAGAGCACACAGTCCTCTGTATAGAGTTCCTCGATCGCCCCGCGACGACGCTTTGCATCGCCTTCGCCGAAGACCTCCTGCAGGTTGCGATAGAGCAGTTCGTTGATACGTTCATCCATGGCAATTCTCCTTTCTCATCTCGTACGTCGCACTACTGATCAAATACCATCGTCTTTTCGATGGCACTTGATCAATGGAGCTAATTAAATCTGGGCCTGTCCACCGTCGACGAAGATCTCCGTCCCGGCGATGAAGCTCGAGTCAGACGAAGCGAGGAAGACAGCAACACGCGCGACTTCGTCCGGCTCGCCCACACGTCCGAGCGGGACGGTCGAGGCCATGTAGTCGAGCATGCCCTGCTGCTGCGCGGCATCCGGGCCGGCCAGATCGACAAGGCCAGGCGTTCTGATCGGGCCCGGGCTAATGACGTTCACACGGATACCACGCGGTTTCAGGTCGAGCGTCCAGCTGCGGGCGAAGTTGCGCACCGCGGCCTTCGAGGCGCTATAGACGCTGAACGCCGGCGTGCCCTTGATGCTGACATTGGACGCGGTGAGGATCACCGAAGCGCCATCGACCAGCAGTGGCAGCGCCTTTTGCACCGTGAAGAGCACGCCCTTCACGTTGCGATTGAACGTATCGTCGTACTCCTCTTCGGTAATCGAACCCAACGGTTGCATCGAGCCGCCACCAGCGTTGACGAACAGCACGTCAATGCGACCCGCGTCGGTCTTCACGCGTTCATAAAGGGCGTTGAGATCGGTGAGGCTAGCGGAGTCCGACTGTATGCCGGTCGCCTTCGGCCCGATTGCCGCGACTGCGGCCTCGAGTTCGGCTTTGCGTCGGCCGGTAACGAAGACCTGCGCGCCCTCCGACGCAAAACGCTTGGCGGTTGCAAGGCCGATTCCACTCGTTCCGCCAGTGACGACGGCAATCTTTCCTTCCAGTTTGCGTTCCATGATTTCTCTCCGTTGTGTGACGAGACAAATTTAAGGCCGCATGCTATTTTTCGAAATAGAAATGACTGAAAACCATCGTTGCAAAATTGTCGATGTCAAAACTACCCGATTTTGAAGGATTCGCGATGTTCGCGAAGGTCGCCGAGGAAGGTTCATTCGCTGCCGCCGCCGCGGCAATGGGCGTCTCCGTCGCCACGGCCTCCCGGGCCGTGACGCGACTCGAGGAGCGACTTGGCGGCAGGTTGTTCAACCGCACCTCTCGGCGGCTGGCGCTCACGGACTACGGCCATTCGCTTGCCGAGCGCGCGTCGAAAATCTACGCCGACGCCGAAGAGGCCGAGGATTTCGCGCGTGAGACCTCAAGCCGGCCGCGCGGACTGGTCAAGCTCGCGGCACCCCTTTCCTTCGGCGCGCGCTGGGTGGCGCCGCTTCTGCCCGAGTTTTTCCGGTCCTACCCTGACATTTCCGTAGAGCTTCATCTCACGGATGCCCATGCCGATTTGATTGGCGATGGGTTTGACGCCGCCCTGCGTATCGCCATTCTCGAAGATTCGTCGCTCGCCGCACGTCTCATCGCGCCCGTGCGCCGGTTTGTCGTGGCATCGCCCATGTATCTGTCCCGCTATGGTCGGCCGCAGCATCCACATGACCTCGGCGCGCATCAGTGCCTGACCTATGCCAACAGGAGCAAGCGGGACGTTTGGCGTTTTACCCACGAACGTGGTGAGACATGCACGATCACACCGACCGGGGCGCTGCGAGCCACAACTGTGGAAGCGTTGCTGCCCACGCTCCTCGCCGGACTCGCGCTCACCGAGCTTCCCGAGTTCGTGGCGACGCAGTATTTCGCGGACAAACAGCTCGAACCGATTTTGACTGACTGGCGCTTGCCCGAAGGCGGTCTGTATTTCGTCACGCCCACTGCCCGCACACGGCCAGCAAAGGTGAGCGCATTGGCCGACTTCTTCATCGCGAGGCTCACGGCGGCGCAATGGAGCGCCGAGACGCTGATGGGAAGGAAGCCGCCGGGAACGCGGAGCCGTTGATCGTGGGACCGATTTTATTCACGAGGGAATGGAGCGTTCTGGCTCGATTTTCGAGCGATTGTGCTCGCCGCAAAGTGCACCTATAATTGAGTGCGTACTCACTCTACATTGAATCGAACTACGATGGCACGCCCTTTGAGCCCTGAGAAGCGAAATGCGCTGCTGGCCGCGGCAACGCAGGCCGTGGCCGAACAGGGCGTGCTGGCCAGCACGGCGAGCATCGCCCGGCGCGCCGGTGTCGCCGAAGGCACGCTGTTCACGTACTTCGAGAACAAGGACGTGCTTTTCCAGGAACTGTATCTGCACCTCAAGCACGAACTGGCTGAAACCGTCATGCCTGGCTATCCTTCCGAAGCGGACTACCGCCTTCGCCTGGAACATGTCTTCCAGCACTATGTGCGCTGGGGACTTGGGAACACGGCCGGCCGACTCGCCATCTCCAGACTCTCGGCTTCAGGTCAGTTGCGGGATGAGACGCGGACGCAAGGCACGGAACCGTTCAAGGCGGTGTCACGAATGATGGAGGACGCGGTGCGGAGCGGTGTACTGGTGAACGCGCCGATCGCGTTTCTTTACTCCATCATCGAGCGTATCGCCGATACCACGATCGAATATGTCGAGCGCCATCCCGTCGATGCCGAACGTCACCGCCAACTGGGTTTTCACGCCGCCTGGCGGGCCATTACGCCGTAAAATTTTTTTCGATAATTGAGCGCGTACGCGCTCAATATGAAACGGAGAAGTCATCATGTCCAGTCAAAAGTGGTTCATTACCGGCGCATCCGGCGGTCTCGGGCTTGCCCTTGCGGAGAAAGTGCTGGCCGAAGGGCATCGAGTGGTTGCAGCGGTGCGGCGCGTGGCAGCGCTGGAGTCGCTCAAGCAGTCCTGGCCCGATCAGCTCGAAGTGGAATCGGTCGACGTGACCCGTCCCGAGCAGGTGCAGGCCGTGGCCGCACGCCACGCGGATGTCGATGTCGTCGTCAACAATGCGGGTGGCGCCGTCATCGGCGCGATGGAGGAATTGAGCAAAGCCGACATCGAGCAACAGATCGCGCTGAATCTGCTGGCGCCCATCCACGTCACCCGCGCCTTTCTCCCAGCGATGCGCGCGAGAAAACACGGCACGTTCATCCATGTCACCAGCGTCGGGGGACGTGCGGCCTTTCCGAGCGGCTCGATGTATCACGCCGCGAAATACGGTCTCGAAGGTTTTGCCGAAGCGGTGAGCCAGGAAGTGGCCGAGTTCGGCATCAAGACCCTCATCATCGAGCCGGGTTCCATCAAGACGGGGTTCGTCGCGAATATCCGCTGGACCGAGGAACTTGCGGATTACAAGGACGGCGTCGTCGGCAAGCTGCGCCAGCAGATCAAGGAAGTCGGCGATGAATATGCCTCGGGAGATCCGGTGAAAATGGCCGGCGCCATCTATGAGGTGAGTCAGCTGCCGGAGCCGCCGCTGCGTACCGTTCTCGGCGGCGACGCCTACGCGGTACTGGAAGCCGGTTATACCCGCAGTCTCGCCGCGCTGCAGGCTCAAAAGGACCTCGCCAACTCGGTGATGTTCAAGGGCAAGGCAGGATTCAATCCGCAGTGAACACTCGAAGGTTGAAACGATCATGTCAAAAGTCTGGTTGATTACTGGCGCGTCCCGGGGGTTGGGCCGCGCCATTCTCGAAGCCGCATTGCAGGACGGCGGCAAGGTGCTGGCGAGCGCGCGCGACACGTCCCGTCTCGCCGATTTGCAGGCTCGCTATGGCGATCGTCTGGCGACGTTCGAACTCGACGTCACCAACGAACAGCAGGCACGAGAGGCAGTTTCCGAGGCGGTACGACGGTTCGGCTACCTTAGCGTTCTGGTCAACAACGCCGGCTACGGGCATATTCAGCCGTTCGAATACATGCCTGCCGATGATTTCCGTGCGCAGATCGAAACCAACTTCTTTGGCGTGGTGAACCTCACGCGTGCGGCCATCCCCGTGATGCGCGCCCAAGGCAAAGGCCATATCTTTCAGGTCTCGTCGGCTGGCGGGCGCATCAGCAGCCCGGGACTTTCCGCTTACCAGGCGGCCAAATGGGCCGTTGGTGGATTCAGCGACGTCGTGGGCAAGGAAGTCGCTCCGTTCGGCATTCGTGTCTGTACGCTGGAACCCGGCGGCATGCGCACCGAATGGGGCAACGAGGCGCGTACGACGCTGCATGATCTTCCTCAGGACTACGAGACATCCATGGCCGGATTCAAGGCACTGATGGACGCCTACGTGGGTCATGAAGTGGGAGACCCCGAGCGCATTGCGAAGCTGATCGCGATGCTCGCCTCGCGTGAAACGGTGCCCGCACGGCTCGTGCTCGGCTCGGACGCCTGGCAGGTCGTGGAAGCCGAGGAGCAGGCCCGCCGCGAATCGATGCAGGGCTGGAAAGCCGTGACCCTCGGGGCCGACTTCGACTCGGCAATGCCCACGTGGCCATCGGAGTGAAATCATGCGCGTCGTACTGATCGGCGCGACCGGCATGGTCGGCCAGGGCGTGTTGCGTGCATGCCTATCCGCGGCGGACGTCACCAAAATCGTCGTACTTGGCCGGCGCGCGCTGGAAGGTTACGACGATCCGCGACTCAAGGTCGTCACCGTGCCGGATCTCGCAAGCTTACAGCTCACAGACGATGCGTTTTCCAACCTCGACGCGTGCTTTTTCTGCGCAGGCGTATCGTCCTTCGGCATGTCCGAGGCCGCCTATCGGGCGATCACCTACGACCTCACGCTCCACGTCGCTCAGGAACTGCTTCGCGCGAGTCCCGCGATGACGATGGTCTATGTGTCCGGCGCGGGCGCGGACAGTAGTGAACAAGGCAACAGCATGTGGGCCCGCGTGCGCGGACAAACCGAGAATGCGTTGCAGCGCCTGCGATTTCGACAGGTGGCTATTTTCCGGCCAGCGGCGATCTTTCCCGAGGACGGCATACAGTCTCGTACAGCCGCGTATCGCTGGATGTACGTCGTCCTCAAACCGCTGCTCTCAGTGATTCGGCGAATCTCGCCAGATAGCGTATTGACTACCCGGATCATTGGCGATGCGATGCTAAACGCCGTGCGCCGCGGAGTACCCCAAACCGTTCTGAAGCCCGCCGATATTCATCGACTCGCCAGTCCGCAGGCGTGATCCCATTGAGCGCATGGGCAGCCCCCTGTTCCGCTGATAAGATCGCGGAAAATCCAGGGGATACGCCGAATGGATAGTTTCGATCTCAATCTCTTGCGCGTGTTTGACGCCTTACAGCGTCACGGGCATCTCGGCAAAGCGGCCCAGGAACTGAATCTGAGTCAGCCGGCCGTATCGTATGCCTTGAAGCGTTTGCGTGAGGACCTTGGCGATGCCCTTTTCGTCAAAACCCGGTCCGGCATGCAACCCACGCCGCGCGCGATGCAACTGGCGCCCGTGGTTCACGCGGTACTCGACGATATTCAGAAGCGAGTGCTGACCACGCCGATTTTCGAGCCAGAAAGTACCCAGCGCACGTTTACCGTTGCCATGTCGGATGTCGGCGAAATGGTTGCGTTGCCGAAATTACTGCAGCGGCTCACCAGTCTTGCACCCGGTGTCAATCTGGTAACCGTGTCACTGGCTCCCAGCGAACTGTTGCCCGCGCTTCAGCGAAGCGAAGTTGACCTTGCGATCGGCTATTTCCCCGATCTCGATGGCGTCGACGTCTTTCAGCAGCGTCTTGTTCGACATTCGTTCGTATGCCTCGTCCGTAAGCACCACCCGTACGTACAGGGCCGGTTGACCAAAAAGCTTTTCTGCGAACTGCCCCATGCGCTGATCAAGACCGAGGGCCGTCGCGAAGAAATTATCGAACGCTTTCTGAAAGAGCACGGAATCGTGCGCAGAGTTCTGCTCAATACGCCGCATTACCTCAGCATCCCGATGACCATCGCGACGACGGACCTGATTGTCACGGTTTCCAGCGACGTAGCAGAAATGTTCGCGCGCATGGCGGATCTCGCGATTCTGGAACCTCCGTTCAAGATGCCACCGTTCGACGTGCGGCAATACTGGCACCGTTCACAGCAGGACGATCCGGGCAATCAGTGGCTGCGAGGCCTCGTACGCGACCTGTTTGCGCAGTCACCCGATTGACCGCTCCTGAGTGTGGTCCAACGCGGCTCATCAGCCGCGTGGAAGAGTGTTATTTGCGGCACTGGATTGTCGATTGCTCGCCCTCGCGCGACACTCCTCGCACCCACTCTGCGAGCACACGCTCCATCACTCTTCAGGAGACTTCCCATGTCGGTCATCCGCTTTGAACGCCGCGACAATATCGGGCACATTGTGCTCGCCGATGGTCCGTCGAATCTGATCAATACCCGCTTCTGCGAAGCACTGAAAGAGGCCGTACACGAGGCCAGCAGTTCCGATATTCGCGCTCTGCTTGTGCGCTCCGAAGGCGCGAACTTCAGTCACGGCGGCGACGTCCTCGACTTCATTGATAAGGACTTCAATGAATGGCGTACGTTCATCTGCGAAATCCATCACTCGTACCGCGCCATTGAAGCGCTGCAAATCCCGACGGTCGCCGCTATTCGCGGCGCCTGCTTCGGCGGAGCATTCGAACTCGCGTTGGCGTGCGACTTTATCGTCGCTGCCGACAACGCCGTCTTTCAGAACATCGAGGCCTCGGTGGGTTCTGCCCCGGTGGCGGGTGGAGTCCAGCGGCTGGCAGAACGCGCCGGTCGTGCAGTGGCTGCGCGCTACACGATGCTGAGTGAACCGATGACCGGCGAGAAAGCCGGCGAACTCGGTGTGGCCGCTTTCGTGTGTTCCGACGCAGAAGTCGAGACCGTCGCGGCAAAGCTCGTGACGCGCCTTTCCAATGGCCCCACCCGTTCGTATGCCGCTATCCGGGCGCTGTTGAAGGCATGGGCGGGCGGTGGCGTGCCCGCCGCGGATTCCGTTCTGCTGGACATCACGATGGGGTTGCACGGCACGGATGACGCACGCAAAGGCCGAACCGCGCGCGCCGAAGCAATGAGGCGCGGCGTCCAGCCAGAACCGGTGATATTCACGGGGCGCTAAAGCGTCGCGTCCATTGCTGGAGGTTTATGCCGCCAGCAATGCGTGCGACGCGGTCGCAGAACAGTCACGCAGTTGCTCGATCAGCCATCTTCCAGCCGGACCGGGCGGCGCCGCAACGGGGTACACGGCCAACATCGGAAGAACGAGCCCACCGGGAGGCACGTCTTCAACGTGAAGCTCAACGAGGCGCCCCGCCGCAATATCGTGCTGGACGGTATGCACGGGCATGCCACCCCAGCCGAGCCCGTGCATCAAAAGCGCATGCTTGGCGAACAGATCGGCAACGCGCCAGGTCGCCCCAGACATCACACCAAATTCGTGGCCTGCCGACAAATCGGTCCGGTCGGTTAGCACGAGCTGCGTGTGTCGCGCGAGTTCATCCTTGGCAATCGGCCCACGGATCGCGGCCAGTGGATGCGTATTGGCGGCAACCATCGTAAATGCGACACCAGCGAGCCGCTCCGACGTGAGTCCTGGCGGCACGAAAGGCAAAGAACCCACAATGCCGACGGCAGCACGTCCGTCGATGACGGGTTGATACGCGCCTCCGAGCGCTTCCGCGTAGAGCCGCAAGGGCACGCCCGGAAAGCGCCCGCGAAACGCCTTCGCGACCTCGACGACAACTTGAAACGGGAAAAAGACATCCACCACGACGGACAATTCGGGCTCCAGCCCCGATGCCATGCCCTTGGCACGTGCCTTCATCCCGTCCACACCGGAAACGACATTGCGCGCGTCGGCCAGCAGCACACGCCCTTGCGCAGTCAGAACGGGGTAGCGCCCGCGCCGGTCGAACAGCGCTACGCCAATCTGTCCTTCCAGATTCGACACCAGCTCGCTGACCATGGATTGCGCCCGGTGCAGCTTCCTCGCTGCCCCGGAGAAGCTACCTTCGTCAACTGCCGTGATGAATGCCCGGAGCTGGTCCAACGATACGCCATCCAACATTTCGATATCCTTATCTTTAAATATCGGCGATAAGAACCATCCAGGCCGCCACGTCGATACTGCACGGGCGGCCCGTCACGCTACTTCAGTTCGCACTGGCTGATGCCAGGCGTGCGCCGAAGCGCCCAAAGAATTGATCCAGGCTATAAGCACCGGCGCCAAAGTAAGCGATCTGCAGAAGACCACCCGCCATCATGACGTTCTTCAGGAAGTGAATCATCTGATTCTGGTCTGCGAAGTTGTGGTGGAAGAACGCTGCCGTTACCAGACAGAACAATGCCATCACAACCGAAACGGGACGCACGCGGTAGCCCGAAAGAAGCAGCAAGCCGCCGCCCAACTCGATCACAATCGAAACCAGGTACGCCAGCGGCGGAACGGGCAATCCCATCGCTTTGATATAGCCAACCGTTGCCGCGTAGGCGGCTAGCTTGCTGAGCCCGCTCATCGCAAAAGGCGCGCCCAGCATGATGCGGCCCAGCAGCGGAATAAATTTGTATCGTTCCATGACGATCTCCTCAAAGAAGTTCACTTTGGTGGACCAGGATAGGGATTCGCGCCAGCCTCCACCATCGCCAGTCGCGCACAAACCATTTCAATCAGGATTACCAAACATCTTCCCTTCCGATCGACAGATCGCCCGTATCCACCCTGTTTCCCGGACGCTCGAAACCGGCGCTATTCAACTGTTCTGTCGCTGCTGAATAACCCGTCCTCGGTCAGTTGCGCCATACTAAATCCGCAATGATCGCGCGCCAATCTCCCGAATTGCAAAGCAACGTTGCGCGTGATAGAACGACGCATCCTCAGCGAGAGCCCGACAATGAACCAGATCACCGACCTCAACGATCTCCGGATCTTTGTAGAAGTCGTCGAGCGTGGGAGCTTCACGGCGGCGGCGCACGCCCTCGGCTCGCAGACATCCAAACTCAGCCGGCGTGTTCGGGCACTCGAGGAAGAGCTGGGTGTTCGCCTGCTCAATCGCACCAGCCGGAGCCTGTCCTTGACCGAAATTGGGCGGCGCTTTCACCAGCATTGCCTCGCCCTCGTTGCGGAATCGAAAGCTGCCAAGGACATCGTCGACCAGACACGCTCCAAACCGCAGGGCACGATACGGATCAGTTGCCCGGTAGGATTGCTAAGCTCGGGGATTACCCCGATGATCGCGCAGTACATACAGGACAACCCCGAGGTCCAGGTACTCATCGATGCCACCAACCGCCGCGTGGATGTCGTCGAGGAAGGGCTCGACTTCGCTATCCGCGTGCGGCTCCCCCCGCTCGAAAGCACCGATCTCGCCGTCCGGCAACTCGGGCTTTCCTCGCAGATCCTCGTTGCCAGTCCTAACCTGGCTGCGCGCCACCCCGCGCCCACCGCCCTGCAATCACTGGAAGCGTGGCCCACGCTCGCCATGGCGAACAGCGGCGAGAGATTTGTCTGGAACCTCGTAGGCGCCGAAGGCAACGCGACGTCATGGACCCATCAGCCACGCCTCGCGAGCGATGATCTCGCCAGCCTGCGCATCGCCGCGATGAATGGAATTGGCGTGGCGTTGCTGCCTCGCGAACTCGTGGATGCCGATATCCGTTCCGGGCAGCTTGTGCACCTGCTGCCCGGGCTCGCCACCGAGCCCGGCCTCGTGCATGCGATCTTCGCCTCGCGCCGCGGCATGGTTCCGGCGGTCCGGCATCTGCTGGACGCGCTAGTCGCAGGCTTCGAGAAGCTGAACAGCAAGTGGTAGCGAGAACCTGAGTGTGCGATGGCCCTTCACCGGCCACTGCTTCGAGAAACCCGTCCGCCCCGTCCAACTTCTCCAGAATCTGGGCGAGATTGGCGCCTGCCGAAAAGATCCGCGCCATCGAGCAAATGATCGCGGCGACGGTACTGCTTCGTCGCCCCAATACGTTCTAGCGCGCCAAGCAAGCCTTCGCAAAGGTGCGGGTCAACTGCACTGTGTTTTGCTTCGTTCTCCAAACCAATCATGACAAGGTCGCCTGCATTAGTGAGGGTGATCTCCGGTTGCATTTGATCGAAAGCCTACTGGTTTTGCACCGACATTCAAAAAGTCACGACAGCGGCAAAACGGGTTGACACGTCCGTGACAGCATCCTAACATACAACTATGCTGTACGCGTTCATTATTGTTGAATGCAAGAACATCCAGGAGACTCCATGAATACGCTTTCGTATGAGCGCGGAACACGCTCCACGGCGCTCATCAATCAGACGATTGGCGACTACTTCGATGCAATCGCCAATCGGTTGAATGAGCATGCTGCGGTCATCAGCCGGCATGAAGGCATCCGCCTCACCTACGGCGAGCTTCGACAACAATCGGACGATCTCGCCGCGGGATTGCTTGCCTCGGGACTCGAGCCCGGCGACCGGATCGGCATCTGGTCGCACACGAACATTGCGTGGCTGCTCATGCAACTAGCCACGGCAAAGGCCGGCTTGATTCTCGTGAACATCAACCCGGCCTACCGGCGCGCCGAGCTCGAGCATGCGTTGAACCTGGTGGGGTGCAAGGCGATCGTGACGATGGTCCAGTATCGATCGAGCGAATATCTGAACATGCTGAGGGAATTGGGCAAGTCCCGCTTGCCGAAGCTCGAGACGATCTGGTGGATCGACGAAAGTGGCGCTCCGGACGAAGCGGGCGCGCAACGCTTCTCCAGTCTGTTCGACCACGCGGCGGCCGGCCGCACATTGCTCGACGACGTCCGCCCAACCGTGCGCCCGGACGACGCCGTCAATATCCAGTTCACCAGTGGGACGACCGGACTTCCCAAGGCGGCGACGCTGAGTCACCGCAATATCCTGAACAACGGGTATTTCGTGGGCGAATGCATGAAGCTCACCCAAATGGATCGCGTCTGCGTGCCCGTGCCGATGTACCACTGCTTCGGCATGGTCATGGGCAATCTGGCATCGCTCACACACGGCTCGACAATCGTCTATCCCTCGGCAAGATTCGACGCTGAAGCCGTTCTCGAAGCCGTGCAGGCCGAGCGATGCACGGCGCTGCTCGGCGTGCCCACCATGTTCATCGCCGCGTTGAATCACCCGCGCTTTGCTGCATTCGACAAGCGCACGCTACGCACCGGCATCATGGCCGGCTCGCCTTGCCCGATCGAAATCATGCGGCGCGTAGTGGACGAAATGCATCTCTCCGAAATCACCATCGCCTATGGCATGACGGAGACCAGCCCCGTGAGTTGCCAGAGCATGACGGATACCCCGCTCGACAAGCGCGTCACCACGGTCGGCCAGGTCCTGCCGCATCTCGAGGTAAAAATTGTCGACCAGGTGACCGGCGAAACCGTGAACCGCGGTCAGGCTGGCGAGCTCTGCACACGCGGCTATTCGGTCATGCTCGGCTACTGGAACCAGGATGACAGGACGAAAGAAGCCATCGACGCCAAAGGCTGGATGCACACAGGCGACCTCGCAACGATGGATACGGCGGGCTACGTCAACATCGTTGGACGAATCAAGGACATGGTCATCCGCGGCGGCGAAAACCTCTATCCGCGCGAGATCGAAGAATTCCTGTACACCTGCCCCGGCGTGCTCGACGTTCAGGTGGTCGGCGTACCTGACAAGCATTATGGTGAAGAACTCTGCGCGTGGATCGTCAGCACGCCTGGCGCCATGCTTGACGAAGGCATCGTCCGCGAATTCTGCCAGCAACGGATAGCGCATTACAAAGTGCCCAAATACATTCGCTTTGTCGATGCGTTTCCGACTACCGTGACAGGGAAGATTCAGAAGTACCTGATCCGGCAAATCATGAGCGATGAACTCGGTCTGCAAGACCAACAAACAGCCTAACGCTCGTTGGCGCGTGGCATTCGCCAGGTCGCCCACCTTCCCCCAATCACAGTTTACTGGAGCACTCGCCATGGCAGAAGTTGACATGCAATCGGTCTATATCGTCGCAAAAGATATCGGCCGGCTTTCCGAGTTCTATATCGCGGCGTTCAATATGCCTGTCCAGTTTCGCGACGCGAACAAGTGGACGCAATTCCGCCTGCAGCGTAGCGCGTTTGCGCTGAGTTCCGCAGAGGAAGCCGCACAAGGGGCGGTCGGCGCTGTCCCCGTCTTCCAGGTTACCGGCGACGTGCGTGCGGAAGTCGAACAGAAAATCCTCTCCGCGGGCGGTGTGCTGCTCGGGCAGCGCGACATGGGAGCGCATGGCTTCGTCGTCACTTACAAAGACCCTGAAGACAACATCTTCCAGGTCTTCAGCAAGACTTCGACGCGTTAATCGACCAGGCCCGCGCCAGCGCTCGATCACCCAATCCTCAATTACTGGAAAAATCATGAAGTTCGGAATTTTTGATCAAAACGATCGCAATGGTCTTCCTATCAATCAGCAGTACGAAGAGAGGCTGCAGATCATCGAACTGTACGACAAGCTCGGCTTTCACTGCTATCACGTGTCGGAACACCACGCGACCACGCTGAGCGCGTGCCCGTCACAAAGCGTGTTCCTCGCCGCCGCCGCGCAGCGCACCCGCAAGCTGCGCCTGTCTCCGCTCGTCTACATTCTTCCGATCCATCATCCCGTGCGACTCGCCGAAGAAATCTGCATGCTCGATCATTTGAGCGGCGGCCGCTTCGAATATGGCGTGGGGCGCGGCGCCTCGCCCCACGAGATCGAAGCGCTCGGTATCGACCCTGCCACGGCTCAGGCCAGATATGTCGAGTCGTATGAAGTCGTGAAGCGCTTCCTCAACTCCGATACGCTCAACTACGAAGGCACGTTCTGGAAGTTCAAGGACGTTCCCGTCGAGATCAAGCCGCTGCAGTCGCCGCCGCCGACATGGTACGCACTGGCTTCGCCCGAGTCGACGGTTTGGCCCGCACAGGAAAAGATGAACATCGTGTGCGCCGGTCCCATTGCGCGAGTCAGGGCGATCACCGACCGGTATCGTGAAGAATTCGCGAAACGGCATCCGTTTGACGCTGAACCGCTCATGGGCGTGAATCGCTATATCGTCGTAGCGGAAACAGATCGGGAAGCGATGGAAATCGGCTCGCGGGCATGGTCTGCGTTCTATCCGAACTTCATCAAACTCTGGAAGAAGCACGGCACCGAACCCGTCAACCAGAAGCTTCCCCCAACGTTCGAACCGCTCGTGGAGTCGGGCCTCGCCGTGGTGGGACGGCCGGAAACCGTCCGTGAAAAACTGCTGGAACAGGCAAGCAACGGCGGTTTCAACTATCTCATCGGCACGTTCATGTTCGGAAATATGTCGATGCAGGAAGCAAAAACGTCGATCGGACTCTTCCACGAATCCGTCATGCCGGCATTCGGCGAACTGGAAAGGGTTCCGTCATGAACGCGGTTCCTCTGTCCGAACACGAACGATCAGCCATCGGAACTTTCGACAAACGTCAGCTGAGAAACGTTTTGGGGTCCTTTGTAACTGGCGTAACCGTGGTGACCACAGTCGACACCGAAGGAAAAATGCATGGCCTCACCGCCAATTCGTTTTCCTCAGTGTCCCTCGACCCGCCGCTTGTTTTGTGGAGCCAGGCGACATCCGCTGGAAGCCATTCGGCCTTCAGGGATTCAGACCGCTTCGCGATCAACATCCTGGCGGAAGACCAGTACGGCGTGGCCAATCATTTCGCCACTCGATCGCCGGACAAGTTCTCGGGCATCGAGTACGACGTCGGGGTCGACGGCCTCCCCGTACTGCGCGATTGCAGTGCCTGGCTCGAATGCAAGGTCGTTGCCAGCTATCCCGGCGGCGACCATGTGATCTTTCTCGGTTCAGTCGAACGCATTCGCCAAAGCGCGCGACGGCCACTGGTCTTTGGCGGCGGCCAGTATCTGGTGGCCGATCCGCACGACCTGGGTCACGCTCCGGTCGGAACGCAGGGTGCGATGAAATCCCAGCCGCATGCGGTGCGACTGGCGAGCCGCAGCATCTTGCGGCTCGCCAGTACGCTCGACAAATCGCTCGCCCTGGTGGCATGGGGCAATCACGGACCGACTGTGATCGCCTGGCAGGCTGCAGCGACACCTGTGGCCGCGGATCTGCCTCTGGGACTGGTGCTGCCGGTGACGTCTTCCGCTTCCGGGCTTGCACTGGCGGCCTTTCTTCCGCCTGAAGCGATCGACCGGTTCGTTGTCGCGGAGTTGCGTGAGAACGCTCGACGCGAGTCACAGGATTTGCCAGTTGCTGCAGAGACCTTTTCAGGCATGCTTGAATCGGTCAGAGCTTCGAGCGTAGCGACGCGGCGCCCTGGACCGTTCTATGACGACCGCGTCCTTGCCAATGCGATCAGTGTGCCCATCCTTTCGCCCGACGGCGTGGCCGTGCTTGCCTTGACGGCAATCGGCCCCGCGGAACAATTCGATGCGGCAACCGACGGACCTTGCGCGCAAGCCCTCAAGGCCACCGCACAGGAAATTTCTGTAGCGCTGCGTGAAGCGTGAATGCCCACCCCGCGCATAGCGCTATCAATAGCGACCACATTGAGCCATGACTGAAACAGATAGCCGCTTACTCGAAGCCTCTTTGCCTCCCGTGGCACAGATCCAGTTGAACCTCGACACGCTAAGCGGCAAGCAAACCATCGCTTACCGCGCGGCGGGCGACGAAGCAGCGCCACCCATCGTCCTGCTGCACGGCATTGGATCGAACTCGGCGGGATACCGCGCGCAACTCGCGGCACTTGCCACGCGCCATCGCGTGATCGCATGGGATGCCCCGGGCTACGGACAAAGCAGCCCGTTCGCGATCGCAACGCCTGGCGCCGCAGACTATGCCGAAGCCGTCATGGCGATGATGACGGCGCTGGGCATCTCGCGTGCAACCGTTGTCGGCAGTTCGTGGGGCAGCGTCATCGCCGCGACATTTGCGGCGCAATACGCATACGCAACGCGCGCCCTCGTATTGAGCGCGCCCAACGTCGCACGCGCTCACCTGCCGCTTTCGGACCGCGCCGCCGCTCGCGAGGTGCTGATGCGAAGCGGGGCGGCTCAGTCTCCCGAAGCACGCGCCGCGGTGGTCGACGCCCTGCTCGCCCCCAACGCCACGCCCCAGGTCCGTGCCCTCGTCTCGACACTCCGGGACGCGGTTACGCCAACGGGATGGGAGCATGCCGTCGACATGCTCTTCTCTGCGTATACGCCAGTTGTGGTCGCGTCGGTCGAGGCGCCGATTTCCATCGTTATCGGCGACGATGACCACATCGCGCCTGGCAACGATCACGCGCGCCCTATACACGAGGCCGCGCGCAATTCGACGCTTCATGTGCTCGATGGTATCGGCCACATGCCGAAACTGGAAGCGCCGGGCAGGTTCAATGCCATCGTATTGGCAGCAGCAGCCGTTGGAGACACGTGACCCAGGCGTCTATCCGATCTGGCGGGAGACCTTTCCCCCCAGCGCAATCGTCGCGCGAACGGCGCTTTCGAGGAGCGCCTTGATCGCCTCGCCATTGATATCCGTATCGAGCGTGGCTGGCGTCCCGATGAGGCTGATTGCAAACTGGAGATTCCCGTCCCGGTCCCAGATCGGGGCGGCAACCGATACATAGCCAAGATTACCGCGATGAACCATCGAAAAGCCATTCTTGCGCAGTTCGGCGCTCGCTTCTTCCCGCATGGCGGCCGCACTCCAATCCTTCTCGCCGGACATTTCGCGAGCAATGAGTTCGTCAGTGCGACTGGCCTGCAGGCAGGCAATAAACAGCTTTCCCGCTGCCGTCGTCACCAGTGGGATCAAGCCCGTTCTCAATTCGAGAATGCTGCGCGTCTGCCCCTCCTGCTTGAACAGACTCACTGGCCCGTCGTCGGTCCATGCCGTCACCGCCGCACCGCTAAGCGTGGCGTCGCGCAGCGCAATCACTTCACGCCGCACGATATCGAAGCCGTCGAGCTGGTTGATCGCGCTCATCCCCAACGCAAGCGAAGCCGGGCCGAGCTTGTAGCATCCCGGCTTTTCATCCGCGGACACGAGGCCTGTGCGTACGAGGCTAATCATGTAGTTGCTCGTCGCGCTCGGCGTGAGTTCGGACAGTGCGGCAATCTCTTTCAGAGGAAGGGCTCGCACGCTCGTTTGCAACGCCGAGAGAATTCGAAACGCAATCTCGACGGATTGAATGCCGCGCCTCGCGCTCACATTGGTCATATCGCTGCCGTATTGAAGTGTTGAACCCACGCCGCCCGGGTTTCCCCGCACGTCAACCTTGTTGACACCCCTCGTGGGCGGCCCCTATAGTATTCAACATAAATTATCGCATTCATTATTGTTGAATGCAACACCGCAAGAAGCCCGTGGTCCGCAAGGTTACACGAGCCGTTGGACCCTGGTATGGAGCTTTACGAGCTGATTTCTTAGTACTGCAATCTTTTTCTTCATCGACACAATCCATCAGAAGAACAATTACCGCTTCGGAGTCAAAGCAATGGCCTTTCGCAGACACGCAGTGGCAGGAACCCTTTCCGCATTTTCAATGTGCGGCATCGCTCATGCGCAATCGAGCGTCACCTTGTATGGCATCGCCGACACAGCGGTCCAATACATCAGCAATGTCGGTGGACACTCCCTCGTCCAGGAAGGCAACACGCATGCGCCGGATATCTTCGGCTTGAAGGGCGTGGAGGATCTCGGCGGCGGCTTGCGCACGATCTTCGACCTGCAGGGCGAGTATTTGTTGAACAACGGGCAGTCGCTCGTTCCCGGAACGCTCTTCAACCGGAAGGCCTACGTTGGCCTGCAGTCCGACACGTTTGGCACGCTCACGCTCGGGCGCCAACCCAGCTTCATGTATGACGTTCTCGCCAACTATCAAACGCCCCTGCTGCTCGGCAATATCCTTTCGCTCCACCAGGGCAACCTCGACGAAGTCGCCAACTTTTTCCAGTTCGCCAACGCGGTCAAGTATGTGAGCCCGACCTTTGCCGGCTTCTCAACCGGTGTGGAATTTGCATTTGGCAATGTGCCAGGCAACTTTAGCGAAGGGCGGAACTACTCGTTCTTTGTTCAGTACAAGAACGGTCCACTCAGCCTCGCAGCCGCCTACGCGAATGAGAACAACCGCTTCCTGGAGCTTTCCAGTTTCGTCGGTCTCCCGTCGCTGTTTGGTACACCGTTGCGCGCATCCGAAGGCGTTGTGGCCGATAAACTCGTCAACTGGGGAGTCGGCGCGACTTATCAGTTCACTCACGTTCTGCTGCACGCCGCGTTCACGCAGTCACGCATCACCCTGGCCACAGGCCAGGGCAATGCCAATACCGTCGACGCGGGTGCGAACTGGACGGTCAGGCCGGACGACATCATCGCGGTTGGCGGCTGGGTCGAAAATCTCGATGGCGGAAACTGGAAGACGATAACGATCTCGAACTCATACCTTTTCTCGAAGCGCACGTCGGTCTACCAGCAGGTCACATACCAGCATGCGTCGGGCGCCAATAGTGTCGCATCGCTCGCGGGCGCCGGCCTGGCATCCGGCAGATCGACAACCGGCGTCTCGTTGGGTATCCAGCACTTTTTCTAGGAATCGGCGGTTGGCCATCGCATCAGCGCGGCACCGGTCACGTATCTCCACTGGCGATGGATTACATCGAAAAATACAGGCTATTCGTGGGACACGTAAGCGCCTACCCTAGCTCAATGTCATCAACCGGCGCTGTCGCCTGAATATCATGTCGTCCGATACAACTCCGCACGCCGCATCAAAAGCATCAACCGCTCATTGCACACCTCTTCAAGTACGGCCTGGGCTCGATACCGCCGGGCCGCAAGACAGCGCGAGAGCGGTTGTCTTGCGCACGGCAGGGCGGCGACACGGCTCCATCACGCGGCTGGTCAGCCCGGGCGACCTTGGCGAGATCCTGAAGCCATTCGTCTTTCTCGACTATTTCGAGAGCAAGGACGCAGCGGCGCTGCGGTTCTCCATGCATCCGCATTCGGGTCTTGCGACCACGACCGTGCTTCTGCAAGGCGAGGTGGAATATGAGGACACGACGGGCGCATCAGGCGTGCTGCCAGTTGGCGGCGTCGAGTGGATGAATGCAGGCGGTGGGGTCTGGCATGGCGGCGGCGCTAGAGGAAGTGGAACGGTGCGCGGTTATCAGTTGTGGACCGCGTTACCGGCATCCCTCGAATTGGGTTCTCCCGCCAGCCAGTACCTGCGCCCAGGCGACATCCCTCGCACGGGTCCAGCGGCCGTCATCCTGGGCAGCTACGGGGAAGTCACGAGCCCCGTTCTGGCTCCTGTGGGCATCAACTATCTGCTCGTGAGACTTCAGGCCGGCGAACAATGGCAGTACACGCCGCCAGCCGGGCACAGCGTTGCCTGGTTGAGCGTTCAACGCGGCGCATTGAGAGTGGGCAACGCGCGCCTCGCCGACGAACTCGTGGTATTCGACGAGTCGGAAGATGCGGTGGCCCTCACGGCTAGCGAGGACTGCGAGTTCGTTCTCGGCTCCGCCATCGCCCATCCGCACAAGCTCGTGCTCGGACACTACTCCGTTCATACGTCTGCCGATGCATTGCGCGCGGGAGAAGCGAGGATCAAGGAGATCGGTGCACAGCTTCGCCGCGCCGGCCGTTTGGGCTAAGCGCTCACCAGCCCCTCCGTCAAGCGTCAACACATCGAGGACAGGCACATGGCCATCGCGAACTCCACAGGTAACGATCTGCTCGCCCTGGCCGGACGGTTCCTGTTTGCTTCCCTCTTCGTTGCTAGCGGCGTCAACAAGCTGTTCTGGCCACTGGCGACCATCGAGTACGTCAGGACGTTCCGCCTGCCCGCACCGCTGCTATGGTGTATCGGCTCGATGTTGCTGGAACTGGCGTGCGCAGCGTTGCTCGTTTTCGGCTACCGAACCCGCGTCGCTGCGTGGATCCTGGCGGCATACTGCGTTTCGACGGCCGCCATCTTTCACCATGCGTTCGCAGACCAGAACCAGCTGATCCAATTTCTAACGAATCTAGCCATGGCAGGTGGACTACTTGCCCTTTCGATTTACGGTGCCGGCCTGTTCAGTATCGATCGACTCATTGGCGACGGACACGTCGAAATTACGTCGAATTACGCTCAAATCACGCCGTCCGATAGTTGATTGCCCGCAACCCATTTCCCCCTCTTCTCTTCCGGAACCCCCTTATGCGTGACGTTCATGCTGGCGACGCAGCCATACCGGCCATCGGCTTTGGCACCTATGGTCTGAGCGAAGCCGAAGTCCGTCGACTGGCACCGGCGGCCATTGACGCCGGCTTCCGGCATTTCGACACCGCCCAGATCTACGGTAATGAGGCGGCCATCGGCGACTGCGTTGCCGCGTCAAATCGCCCACGAAGTGAATTCTTTCTCACCACCAAGGTTTGGGTCAGCAATTACGCAGAGGGACATTTCGAAGCGTCCGTCAATGAGAGCCTCCGCAAGCTTCGGACAGACTACATTGATCTCCTGCTACTGCACTGGCCGGGATCGGATATTCCGCTTGCCGAACAAATCGCAGGCCTGAATACCGTCGCACGGGCAGGCAAGGTTCGGCATATCGGCGTCAGCAATTTCAACCGTGCCATGATGACGGAAGCCATTCGCCTTTCTGCCGCGCCTCTCGTGACGAATCAGTTCGAATATCATCCGTACCTCAACCAGTCCGTGCTGATCGACAGCACGCGACAGGCGGGCCTTGCCGTCACGGCCTACTGTGCGATGGCGATCGGACGTGTATTCAGCGACGATGTGTTGAAAGCAATCGCAGGTCGCCACCGCAAGACGATTGCGCAGATCGTTCTTCGATGGCTCGTTCAGCAGCCCAGCACAGTTGCCCTTTCCAGAACCACCCGGATAGAACGCCTCGCGGAAAATCTCGCGATCTTCGACTTCGCGCTCGACGATGCGGAGATGGCGGCAATCCACGCATTGGCGGCAAGCGGCAGCCGCATCGTCAATCCTCCTGGGCTCACCCCGGTCTGGGATAGCACTGCGCCTTGACCCTCGGATAAACGCCAGTCGGACACCGGCTGGTGAGCACGCACAGCGTGAACAAGTCGTGCGAGCGGCCGCCGCGAGACAAGCTGCGCCGACGGCCCGATGCGTCATCAGAAGAAGTGCATGATACCGAAGTAGCCACCTTGCTGATTGTGGCCCGGCAGCGGCAGCGAATCGGTCGCTTCCACCGGAAATGAGGACTGCTTGCCGTTGAACATGGCGCCGATGGTCAGGTAGAGGAACGTCCGTGCGGAGAGGTTGTAGGTGGTGCCGAGGGCAGCGAGATTGCCGGTTCCGCCGCCATGATTCACGTTACCGTGATACCAGCCGCCCTGAAAAGAGAGAGCGGGAGTAGCCTGATACGAAGCGCCGATCCACTCCTGCTGGCTCCGCGTTGCAGCAAACGGATTAAATGTGGTCGCGACCGTGTCCTGCCCGGACGACACCAGTTGCTGAAAGCCGGTAAAGAATTTCAGCGACCCGAGCGTATAGGTGCCCCCGATCATGTACTCTCGCGAAGCCGCATACAGGTCGGAGAATTGCCCGTTGGCGTCGCGGATTTCTTCGTATACACCGTAAGCAGCGAAGCTAGCGTGCGTGTACTGCGCGCTCACGCTGAACTGGCGGCCAGACTGGAAGTTACCTGCCACGCCACCAAATCCATTCTGCACGCGGAAGGAAAATCCCGCCCATTGCGGCGAATTGTAGGTCACTACGTTCGGCCGCGGCCCCCAGGCGCGTCCGTACGCGAAGTTGCCGACGCCGATTCCTACCTGTTCCCCCAGCGGATCGATGTACCAGCCAGTCTCGTCAGTCAGGCTCATGGCGCGGCCAAACCAGATACTGCCAAAGCGGTCGCTGGCAAGGCCTACGTACGCGTCCCGCGTAAAGATGGTGTCCGGCGGTGTTTCGCCCGTTCCGGAAGTAAAGAGGCTTTCAAGCTTGAACACCGCGTGCAGACCTCCGCCGAGGTCTTCATCGCCTTTCAGGCCAAACCAGCTGTAGCCGTACTGGTTGCTGCCAAACCGGAAATTGTTCTTTGAGCCATCCGGGGTCGCCACATTTGTCACGTAGTCGAAGCCTGCCGCTATGCGCCCATACAGCGTCACCGAGCTTTGCGCATAGGCGTTGCAGATTCCGATGGTCGTCAAAGCCGCAAACATTGCCAGTTTTTTCATTTTGCATTCCTCAGCAAAAAATTGTCTCCACCAATCATCCGGAGGCCTCTGTCGAACCTTTCCCTACGGGCGCCGCGGTCCTGCCGACGGCTCACGCGCAGAAACTTCTGCGAAGCGCCTACCTCCGCTCTTTGCGAAGTTTTCTTAGTAATTCCGGAAGATGGCGCACCGTCGTCGCCAGCAAGATTGCGCATGCCTGAACGAGTAGCTGAACGGCGGCGCCCGCGCCCAGCGCCAGCACGAGCTGCCCGAGCTGCGCCATGAATAGCGCGGCCACGGCGCTCGCAATGACGCTACCCCGGCCACCGGTGAATGGCGTGCCGCCCACCACCACCGCAGCGATTGCGGGCAGCAGATAGTCGTTACCCGACGTTTGCGACGCACTGCCGATAAATCCGGCGAGCAGCATCCCCGCTGCCGAAAAGCACACGGCCGATGCGAAGTACGCGCCAATTTTGTACTTCAGCACGTTGACACCCGCGGCTTGCGCCGCGCGCGGATTGACGCCCACGGCAATGAACCTGCGCCCGACCACCGTCTTGCGGGTGATTAGCCAGGCACTCGCGACGAAAGCCAGCGCGAACCAGACATTGACAGGCAGGCCGAGAAACTGTGCATGCGAGATGGTTTGCATGACGGTCGGAACATCGACCGGAACGTTGCCCGTCAACGAGCGGGCGAAACCAATCAACAACGCGTTGACGGCAAGCGTAGCGACCAGCGGCGTAATCGCGACCCGGGAGACCAATGCGCCGTTGACGATACCGATGATCCCGCCAACGCAAACGCTGATAACGACAGCGAGCACAATGGAGTCGAACGCGAATCCGGTTCTGGCCATGACGATGCCCGCGAGCGAAACCATGCCGATCGCCGACATATCCAGCCCGCGCTGCTGGATAACCAGCGTCTGCCCCGTCGCGACGATCGCGAGGATGCCAGCGAACGGGAGCATGGCCAGGATCGAGCCGCGCGAAACGGTGCCCGGCGCGATGATGGCGCTGCACGCGAAGAGCAGGATCAACCCCACCCAGATCCAGGAGAATTCGTCGATCGAGGGGAAACGCGCCGGCTTTGCTTTTGATTTCGTTGAGGAGGGTTCGAGGAATTCCGACATGATTTCCGCCTGGTTGAGCATTGCCTTTCTCATTTCGCCACCGCCATTTCTCTGCTTCTGGAATAGAGCGCGACCGAAGCCAGGATCATTCCGCCCAGAAGGTACGATTGCCACGAATCGCCGATATCGAGAAACGAAGTCACCACGTTCACCTGAATGATGAGGAGCGCACCGAGCAGTGCGCCGACGAAGGAACCGCGTCCGCCGAAGAGGCTCGCCCCGCCGATCACCACCGCTGCAACGCTTCCGAGCGTGTAGTTGATGCCGGCGCTGGCATCGCCGGAGCCGACTTGCGCCATCATCGGCACAGCCGCAACCGCTGCGAGGAATGAACAGCCGAGGTAAGCGGCAAGCGACGTCAATTGTGGACGTGCACCGGCCATACGGGCAGCTTCGAGGCGCGAGCCCACGCCGCGAAATGTGATCCCCAACTTCGACTTGAACAGCGCGAGTTCCAGCACGACCGCCATCGCGAACGCCACTATCGCAACGACGGGCATGAAGCCGAACTGCGCGCCGATCGTGTCCACGACGCGATCGGCTATGAGGCCGCCTGGAACCGGGCGCAGGAGCAACGAGACGGCCTGAAGCGCCATATAGGTTGCGAGCGTCGCCACCATGGGATGCAGCCGGAACGGGCCAACCAGCATCCAGTTCACCAGCCCGACTGCCAGGGCCACGAGCAGCACGATCGCCCACCCCGAGAGCTGATGGCCCAATGTCGCGCCATCGTTCAGGAAGAACGACTGGATCACCACAACGAGGCCCATAAGCGGCCCCACGGAAAGATCGATTCCCCCGACCAGCATGAGCAATTGCTGCCCATAAGCGACGATGGCCAGCGTGGCCACGAGCGCCAGCATGCCACTCAAGTTTCGTGCAGAGAGGTAAGCGGGATTCACATGCGCCGCATACAGACCGAGCGCGCAGACGGCCACCGCGAGCATCACGATCGGCGCGAGATCTCCCGAAGCCCACTTCCAGAATCCTGCGGTTCGGGACAAGCCTTTCTCCCGCTCGGTGGTGACAGTCAGCACTGCAGACGTGATGTTGTTCTCGCTGACTGCGTTACCGTCGAGTTCCTTGACGACGTGTCCGCGTGAAAAGATCAGCACACGGTCGCAGAGTCCCGCCACTTCATGCGCATCGGACGAGACGACGATTACGGCAGTGCCCGCAGCAGCCGCTTCTCTGAGCACCTTGTAGATTTCCATGCGCGCGCCGATGTCCACACCCTGGGTCGGCTCGTCGACCAGCAGCACCTTCGGCTGGCTGGCGAGCACACTCGCGAGCACAAGCTTCTGCTGGTTGCCGCCCGAGAGGCTGCGAATAGGTGTGTCGATGGATGGCGTCTTGACCGCGAATCGCGTGACGGCGTCTTTCGTGCGCCTGGCTTCGCTGCGCTGGCTCACCCAGCCCTTGATCGAATCGAAAGACAGACTGCGGATCGAAAAGTTTTCGCGCACCGATAATTCGCCGAAGATGCCTTCGCGATGACGGTCGCCCGGTAGATACCGAATGCCTGATGCAGCGGCGGCCTGCGAATTGTGAAGTCTCGCGTGAGTCCCGGTTACCGTGACGCGACCGCGGCTTCGCGCCTGGCCCGCCAGGGCCCGCATGAACTCCCGCTGCCCGTTGCCGTCGATACCGGCCAGGCCCACGATCTCACCCTTGCTGACCTGAAGCGAAATATCGCTGAAGCCTGCGCCACGTAGTCCCGCCACGTCGAGAATGACGCTCGCGCCTTCATCGTCGCCCTTGGGCGGAAAGTCGCGGTCAAGCGCCCCACCGACGATCAGCTCGACGATCTCCTGTTCGCTCAGGCCCGCGGCGTGCCAGGTCCCCTGCCCCTGACCATCACGAAGCACCGTCAGCCGATTCGCGATCTTCTGCACCTCACGGATCCGATGCGAGATATACACGACCGCACAACCCGAAGCCGTGATCTTCCGGATGCGTTCGAACAGCCGCTCGACATCTTCCGCCAGCAGATGTTCGGTCGGCTCGTCGAGGACCAGAACCTTGGGCTTCGCCGCGAGCGCCTTGACGATTTCGACGATGAACCTTTGCTCCGGATTCAGGCTCACCACGCGCTCGTTCGCATCGATCGCGACGTCATCGCTCCATTGCTTCAGGAGTCCTTCTGCCCATGGCGCGACTTGCATCAGCGACGGACGCTGCTTGAGCGGCACGCCAAGATAGAGGTTCTCCGCAACACTCAAGTCGGGCATGAGCGCCGGTTCTTGCCGGACGATGGCCAACCCCAGGCGGCGAGCCTGCTCCGTATCGCCTCGCGTTTCTACACCGTCGATCACGACACGCCCGTACTCCGGAACGAGCGCGCCTGACGCGACTGCCATGAGCGTGGACTTGCCCGCGCCATTCTCGCCGACAAGACCGTGCACCTCGCCCTCAACCACCGAGAACGTCACGTTGTCGAGCGCGCGGACGCCCGGAAAAATCTTGGTGACACCGTCGATCTGCAGCAGCGTTTTCTGATCATTCATGATTCGTCTCGAACGTTTTACTGTGCAAAGACTTGCTTGAGCTTGTCGGCGGGAAGCGCGGAAGACAGATCGGCGTCGGGCGGTGCCGAGGGATCGCACTTCGGATCGAGGCCCTTGGCGCTATCTGCGTACGTGAACGGAAGGATCGACGGCGACTCCTTGTCCGCCGTCCCCTGATAGGCCGCTACGCCTTGACGCACCGCGAAGCGAACGTACGACGTCGTGCCATCGACCGTGTAATACGGAAAATGCGTACCGGCCTTTTTGGCCGCCAGGTAGTGGCAGTTCAACTCGTTGTCGCTCGCAATGGTCGCGATGGCAGGGACAGGCAGATGTGCCTGCTCGAATGCCTTGGCCGCCGCGAGTGCCGTCACGCCGAAGTCGGTGACGATGGCATCGATCCTGGGATACTGCGCGATGAGACCGGCCGTGGCCTTCTGCGCATCAACGGGGTTCCAGTTCGTCACGACGAACTGCTCGTTCAGCAGCTTGAGATCCGGATACTGCTTGAGCCCCGCTTTCAGGCCGTCCAGAAAGTTCTGCGAGGGCGCAGCGCCCGGCGACCCTCCCAGAAACACCACATTCCCCTTCTTCACGTTGGCGCCGAGCCAGTCGGCCCACAGCACGCCGATCTGCTTCGTATCTCCAACCACGTTCACGACGTAGTCGCGTCCGGGTACGCCAGCAATCTGCGCGGAGTACGGCACCACCGCAACGCCCGCCTTCATGGCCGCACGCATGGCGGGAAGCTGCACCGCGCCGAAGTCAGGAAGCAAGATCAGCACATTGATCCCCTGCGCCACCATGCTGTTGATATCGGAGTTCGCCTTTTGCGGATCCCCGTTGGCGTTGCTGTAGATGATCCGCTTGACGTTCTTGCAGTGGCTCAGCTCGTCCTTGACTTCCGCGAGGCCGGTCTTGCGCCAGGTATTGCCGCCATAGCCATCCGACACCCCCACGATCATCGGCTTGGTGCCGCACAACGGCGTGATATCGCCCTGATGGTTCGTCACCGAGTCGCCAGTCGCATAAGCGGCTGTGCCGATGACGCTCGCACCGAGCAACGCCGCGACCCGGGCGAGCATACGGCTGAACCTGGACGGTGCGTGGGCTCCTTTCCTCTCGATGGCATGTTGGGTGAGGCCGTGCGAATCGTTGTTTCGCGTGCCATTCGGCCATGCGTGAAGCGGGTCGAACATGGTGATCCTCGATGTCGTGGTGAAATGGGATTCAAGCGCCATGTCTCGACGCTTAATCTGTACTACGAAATAAACGGACTGGCCCCTACGTCTTGCTCGACTGCTTTCTTATGATTTGACTGCGTTTGCGTCACCTCGACCGCGATGATGCGATACGGAATCGATTTATATCGAATGATGTGTTTCGGAATGACCGATGTCAAGATTCCTGGGGAATCTCCCTAGCGCCGCCACGGTGCCGGTTCAGCGTGCCACGGGAAGTGCGCTGCCGCAGGTCATCCCGCCGTTCCCGGCGAGTCCCCGAAAGCGTCCCCGTCGGGCACTTCCCCAGGTTTGCTGTCATCTGACGCAGCGCCACACCCTCTTCCCAGGTAATTTCCCTGGGTCTCTTGACTTAATTCATTCCACCCAACATCATTCGATATAAATCGATCTTGCACGGTATGATCTTGGTGCAAACGATTTTTTGGTGAGAGACATCCACCTCCTGCGCCCCGGTCGGGCACAGGCCGTGGCGTCACTGGCGCGCCCCGGCAAGCCCTCTCCAGTTTGATTGCCATCGGTTCGGAAGCGTTGCGGACCTAAATTCACTATCTGTGTCGAGGATCATCATGATCGAGAAATTGCCCCTCTGGGAAGCCGCCAAGCGCGAAATGGAGGAGTACCAATTCATTGCCGGGGCCGAGTTGCAGCCCAAGTGGGACGTGTCTGGAAAAGTCGCCATCAATGCGGCTGTCTCCGGTCGCTTCGAAGATACGACGTCCTTCCAGGCGTACGTGGATGAAGCGACCAGCGTGATCGAAGCCGGCGCCTGCGGCGTCCACATCGACTTCTCGTTCATGACCGACAAGGCGGGCCGCCGCCTCGATCGCGACATCCTGCCGGTCGAAGCCTACAAGCAGGTTATCGAGCCGCTGCGCAAGCGCTTCGGCAACGATTTCGTGCCGAACGTGAACGTGCTGCACGGCACGACCTTCGAGATGTGCATGAGCCCCGCTCGCGAAGGCCTGACCGAAGTCGCGCCCTGCGCGCCGGGGCATCCGGAAGCCTTCGCGGTACCGGCCATCGCCACGCTCGAGGAAGTCGGCGTCAAGCCCGAACTGGCGGTCCACAGCTCCGGCGAAATCGAGCTTGCCAAGCGCAAGCTGATCGACACGGGCATTCTGAAGCCGCCGTACAACTGGTTGATCCTGTACGGCCTGCCGTTCAACGTCGGCCGCACGCTGGTCTCGGGCACGTGGGTGAGCAACGCCGAGGACATGACGAAGCACCTGTTCCTGATGGTCGACCAGATTCGCCAGATCGATCCGACGTCGGTCATCAGCGTCTGCGCGGCGGGCCGTGCAACGCTCTACATGACCACGCTCGCCACCATGATGGGTCTGCATATCCGCGTCGGCACGGAAGACACGCCGTGGAAGTACCCGAACAGCGACGAGCGCCTCGAGAGCAACCTCGAAATGTTCACGATGGCGCGCGATATCGCGGCCCTGCTCGGACGCAAGCCGGCAACGGCTAATGAGTATCGGCAATTGATCGGCAAGCCGGCCCGCTAGTACCGGGACCGCGCGACCGTGGCCTCGCGTGGAACGAGCCACGGTCGCGATATCACGCCTATAACGGATAGATGCCTTCAAGCGCCCAGGAGTGTGACAAATGAGCGATGAAACGAAGGGTGCGGAGCCCAACGTGCAGTTGTGGACGCGAGACGGGTTTCTCGGCGCACTGTCGGTCGTGACCCGATCAACGTATGCGCCCGACTACCTTTCCGTCGAAGGGCCGCATGCGCCGCGCAGAGCCGTGCTCGAGCATCTGGTTCCGGGCGACGCGAGCGACCCGCAAGCCCTCCCGACGACTGTCGCGACGTCGCGGATCGGCGTGAAGCTGCACGTTTCCGCTCGCCGTGCGCCGATGCCGTTCGTGGTGCGCAACGTCGAGGCGGACGAGATTCACTTCATCCAGTCCGGCACGGTGAAATTCGAAACCGATGTCGGCAGCCTCATCGCCGGGGAAGGCGACTTCGTCTGCATTCCCCGTGCGATTGCATACCGCTACGGCCCGACGCATGGCGCGATGCGCAGCCTCATCGTGGAGAGCCCCTCGGCGGTCAAGCTCACGCCGCCGGCACCGTCCGGCATGCTCAATATCGCGCGCGACCTGAAGTACGCCGAAATCGATCCGGAGATCGCGCCTGGCGGCCCGACCCGGCTGATCCTGAAGACGCTCGACGGCGAGAACACCGTATTCCTCATGCCACACGACCCGCTCTCATTGGGCGTGCGGCTTTCCGATAGCGTGCCGGTGTGGAAACTCAATCTCACGAAGATCCAGGTTCACGCCTATCTTCCGGAGGGCGGGCCGCCGAGCCACTTCCTCTCGTCCGGCGCGGGCGACCTGCTGTTGTTCAACCTCAGCGCCCGCCTGGGGGGCCGGCCGCCCATCCACATCAACGCCGATTTCGACGAGGTGATTTGCTACGTGCAAGGCCCCGGCGCGTGGGGCGGGTGTACGGAGCCCGGCACCTTGACCTGGGTGCCGAAAGGCGTGATCCATCACGGGCCGTCTGAGGACGTTCCCGAAGGCTATCAGGCATGGCTGCTCGAAACACGCGCGACCCTGCGCTGGACGCCGCAGGCCATTGCCGCCTCGCAGTTGATGGAAACCGGGAATTACGCGCCTCATCCGAGCAACGTGAAATGACACGCTGATCCGTGGCCCGACTCGAGCGGCAATCACGGTCCGTTGGAGTCCAATTAGAGAGGAGACCGAAATTGGAAGCAAAACTTCAGCAAATGCTGGACGAAGCGGAGATTCGCCGCGTTCATATCCGC
The DNA here is from genome assembly GCF_904848665.1 of Paraburkholderia hiiakae. Taxonomy (GTDB): domain Bacteria; phylum Pseudomonadota; class Gammaproteobacteria; order Burkholderiales; family Burkholderiaceae; genus Paraburkholderia; species Paraburkholderia hiiakae. Next base: position 255,093 of record NZ_CAJHCQ010000005.1, on the reverse strand, counting down.
TACTGCCGTGGCATCGACCGGATGGATTGGGACCTCGTGCGCGCGTGCTATCACCCCGACGCGATCGACCGACACGGTGCGTACAACGGCGATGTGGAAGGCTTCATCGAATGGGCAGCCGAATTGCTGCCGAATTTCGAATCGACCCAGCATTTCACGGGCAACCAGTATGTCGAGGTCCACGGCGATCTGGCATTCGCGGAGCACTATGCGCGCGCCAGCCACCGGACCAAACCCGAAGACGGCAAGCCCGCGATGGATTGGGTGGTGAACATTCGCTACGTGGATCGCATGGAGCGGCGCAACGGCGAATGGCGCATCGCCGACCGGGTCGTCGTGCTCGATTCACAGCGTTCGGACCCGGTTCCCGACGGCCAGACACCGCTCGGCAATTCCAATGTCGGCCGCCGCGACAGGCAAGATCCGTCGTACCAATACCAGATCATTTGACGGGTGCGCCCGTTACCTAAAGCTAGAGGAACACATGGATAGAAAACTTCGCGTGGGCATTGTCGGCCTGAGCGCAGATCGCGGTTGGGCGGCAATGGCACATATTCCCGCCTTGAGGGCGTCGTCCGGCGTCTTTGAGCTCGCAGGCGTCGCCAATACGACGCTCGCCAGTGCCCAGGCCGCGAGCGCCGCGTTCGGCATCCCGCACGCATTCGAGAACGCCGCAGCGCTTGCCGCGTCACCGGATATCGACGTCGTCGTGGTGACCGTCAAGGTCCCGCACCACCGCCAGGTCGTCACTACGGCCTTGCAGGCCGGCAAGAGCGTGTACTGCGAATGGCCGCTCGGCAATGGACTGGAAGAAACCATTGCGCTCGCTGAGCTTGCGCACGAAAAGAAAGCGCTGGCTGTCGTGGGCACGCAGGCGATCGCCTCGCCTGAGGTGCAGTTCCTGCGCAAGCTGGTCACGGACGGTGAAATCGGCGACGTCCTGTCATCGACGTACGTGGGGTCCGGCATCAGCTGGGGCGGCGATATCTTGCAGGGCGACGCCTATGCCATGGATGATCGCAACGGCGCCACGCTGCTTTCCGTGATCGGCGGGCACGCAATTGCCGCGATTCAGGCTGTGCTCGGCGATATCGATGAGATCGGCGCGGTGCTCTCGCAACGTCGCCAGACGGTCCTCGCGATCGAGACGGGCGACACCGTGCAAATGAAAACGCCAGATCACGTCATGGCAAACGCCCTTCTGCGCTCCGGTGCGCCGCTGTCACTGGAATTGCGCGGCGGCGTTCCGCGCGGGACGAAGCTGCTGTGGGAGATCAACGGAAGCAAAGGCGATCTGCGTGTCACCGCACGGAATGAGTACGTGCCCTGTGTGAATATTTCACCATTGCGTGTGGAGTTCGGGCGCAAGGGCGAGGAAGGCTACACGGAACTCGCTATTCCCGATCCCTTCCCCATTGACGCCGAAGAAGCGGTTGCCGCACGCAACGTCGCCGGCATTTACCGGTTGATGGGCCACGACCTGCTTCATGGCACGCGCACCGCACCCAGTTTCGACCACGCGCGCGCGCTTCACGACGTACTCGGAGCGATCGAGAAATCGAACGAATCTGGAAAGCGGGTGAAAGTGAGGTGAGAGCAGTTGGAGGTGGACGCCTTCGCGCAAAGCGAGGCTGTCCTGGATGTTCTGGTCACGCGAGCGATAAAGAAGCGCGTGATGAGGAGAAGACGATGGCCAGCGCAGAGAAGTCATTGCACGCGATGGTCGAGATCTGGCTTGCCCCGACCTCGATGGACGCGGTTCACGTGGTCGAGTTCAAGAACCGGCGCGCGAAGCGTCAATGCTATGTGTGTGTGGAAACCGACCGGGCGGCGGGCACCGCGGCCTTGTTCTTCTTTCGCCACAAGGACGGACTTTGGCATATCTTCCCGCCGGGACGGGAGCGGCCCAGCATGCGGGTGGCCTGACGTGGCCTGGGCGGCATCGCGCCGCCCCGCTAGCCGCAGGCTAGTCGACTATGGAGTCGCCTTGGGATATCTGATTCAGGTTGCCTTCAATCTGACGCATGACTTTCCAGAAAACGTGAAGGTCGTTCGGTGCGATGCCTTCGAACGAACTTGAAACCATCGCGGTGATCTCGGGCAGCAATTCGTCGACCAGACGCCGCCCCTCCTCTTGCAGGCTCACGTAATACTTTCGCCGGTCCTTTGGGTCGCGTGTGCGTCGCACGAGATTGCGCTTTTCCATGCTGTCGAGCGCCGGCACCGCGGTGGTCGAGGCAATGCCTACCCGCTTGCTGAGCTCCAGCTGGTTCATTTCGCCACGCTCGGCAAGCACGCGCAGATAGAGCCAGTGCGCAACCGAGACGCCCTCCCTGTCCAGCACCTTCTGCGCCTGACTGTCGTAGAGCCGGTATAGCGTGCGCGCCATCCACGGCACGGTTCTGCCGCGGACATCGACGGCGACTGAACGTGGCATGGCGCCGTGTTCATCCAGCCCCTCCAGTTCCAGGGCTTCCTTGACGGCATTCGAACTTAGCTTTGACATAGACCATTCCTCAACATGGGGCCGCGCTGCCCCGCGCGAATCACCAGGCAGGACGTGCTTACCGGAAAGGTCTGGTCATGCCTTCGGTGCAGGGAATTCCCTGGAGCCCTTGACTTTGCCCGTCCCGGCACACATCATTCGATATCAATCTATCTCAATTTGGATGATCTCTCAAGGGATAATCCAGATTGTCGCCAGCGGTGATATCCCACGTCACAGCGCCTATTTCAATTCAGGATCGAGACTGGCATGCAACGACAACTCCTTGTACTCATACTCTGGCTAATGCCATTCGCCCTTCGCATGGCCGCGCGAAGATTCCCCAGCGTGCGCAAGCACCTGGGCGAGGGACGATGGGTCATACAATTGCGGCTGCGGGACAACAGCCTGGCGCGGCAGCTCCATTTCAAGGACGGAATCCTGTCTGCCAGTTGGGGGCCGTACGCCGCGCCGGACGCAGAACTCGTGTTCATGGACGTAGCCACGGCCCGCCGCATGCTCGCGCCGACAACCGATCATGCGTTCCTGATCGACGCCCTGAAGAACTTCAAGATCACCCAGGGTGGCAGCGACGAGGCGTTAGTCTGGTTTGGCCAGCTCGTCAACACGATGAAGACGGCGTCCTGGCGCAAGGGCACGCCGATGAAGGACGGCACGACCCGCTATGTCACGCTGACCAACGGCGGCCCCGTTTTTGTCTTCGTGAAGGACGACAAGATCATCCGGACGACCCCAATCGATCTCGTGGAGGAAGACGGGCCGAGTTGGACCATTCGCGCGCGCGGGCGCCAATTCTCGCCAGCACGCCGCGGCACAGTCAGTCCGCACGCGCTTTCGCTCAAGTCGCTCGTCTACTCCGAAAAGCGCATTCTTCACCCGATGAAGCGTGTCGACTTCGACCCCAACGGGGAACGCAACATCCAGAATCGCGGCATCTCTGGTTATGAACGGATCAGTTGGGACGAAGCGCTCGATATCGTCGCGGGTGAAATCGGCCGCATGAAGCAGCAATATGGTCCAGGCGCCATCGCCATGGCGACAGGCGCGCACCATCAGTGGGGAAACATCAATTACTACCTGAGCGCGATGCAGCGCTTCGGCAACCTGATTGGCTACACGCGCGTGGAAATGAGCCCGATCAGCTGGGAAGGCTGGTATTGGGGCGCCATGCATCACTACGGCAACAGCTTGCGCCTCGGTACGCCGAGCTTTTACGGCACCGCCGTGGATTGCCTCGAAAACGCCGAACTCATTGTGTTCTGGTCAAGCGATCCCGAGTCGACCAGTGGTGTCTACGCAGGGTTCGAAGGCACGGAACGCCGCCTGTGGGCAAAGCAGCTCGGTATCGAGTTCGTCCACATCGATCCTTATCTCACGCAATCGGCCCAGCTGCTTGGCGGAAAGTGGCTCCCCATTCGTCCCGGCACCGACTCTGCTTTTGCGATCGCCATCATGCACGAGTGGATGGTGAACGGCACCTATGATAAGGACTACGTTGCGACTCGCACCACGGGCTTCGACGAGTGGCGTGGTTACGTCCTCGGCGAAGAGGACGGCATACCCAAGACTCCCGAATGGCAGGAAGCCGAAACGGGCATTCCGGCAAAGGACGTCCGCAGTCTGGCCCAATTGTGGGCGTCGAAGAAAACCTACCTCGCAGCGGGAGGTCTCGGCGCGGGCTTCGGTGGCGCCTGCCGTACGGAAACCGGCGCCCAATGGGCGCGCAACGTCGTCATGATGATGGCCATGCAAGGCTGGGGCAAGCCGGGTATCAACTTCGGCAATCTGCAGATCGGCGCACCGCAGGACCTGAACTTCTACTTCCCCGGCTACGCAGAAGGGGGAATTTCCGGCGACCTGAACTACACGGCGAGCGCGGCGCACAATTACTGCCGCATGCCACACATCATCACGATCAACCCTGTCAAGCAGTCCGTTCCCCGCCAGCGGTTTGCCGAAGCCATCACGGAAGGCAAGGCGGATGGCTACCTGTGGGAGGGATTCTCGATCGAAGGGCAATTTGCCTATTACTCGTATCCGCGGCTGGGCTATTCGCCGGTTCATATGCTGTACCGCTACGGCTCGTCTTCATTCGGCACGGTCCCCGGATCGAACCGGATGGTCGACGCGTACCGCCATTCGTCGCTTGAATTTGTCGTCAACCAGTCGATCTGGATGGAGAACGAAGCGCAGTTCGCCGACATCATTCTGCCCGCGTGCACGGCGCTCGAACGCGACGACATTTCCGAGTGGGCCAATAGCGGCGGCTATATCCAGCACGCGCAGAGCCAGATCAATCACCGGATGATGATCATGCAACACAAGTGCATCGAGCCGCTGGGCGAATCCCGCTCGGACTACCAGATCTTTCTGGATATCGCCTTGCGGCTTGGTTATGGGGGCATGTACTCCGAAGGCGGCGGGTCTGAGCTCACGTGGTGCGAGCGCATGTTCAACTCGACTGACCTGCCGAAGCAGACGACCTGGAAGAAGTTTCTCAAGAAGGGCTATCACGTCGTGCCGCCGCCTGCCGACGACGATCGTCCGCCCGTGGATATGCGCTGGTTCGCCGAAGGCCGCGCGAAAGATCTGCCGGAAGCGAACCCGCTGCCCGGCGTCTACTCGAACAAGTTCGGCGAAGGTCTGCCCACGCAGTCCGGCAAGTTCGAGTTCGTGCCCTCCAGCCTGCGTCGCATCGAGGAGATCGATCCCGCGCGTCCGGCAGTCAACCGCTACATCAATCGTGACAGCGCGATCAAGCAGCCGTATCCGCTGCAGCTCGTGACCAACCATCCGGTCTACAGCTTCCATACCCAGGCGGACGGGAAGAACAGCCATATCAGCACGATCAACGAGCACCGGCTCGATGTGGGCGGCTATCGGTATTGGGTACTCCGAATGAGCGCAAAGGATGCAGCCGCACGCGGACTGCACTCCGGCGATCTCGTACGTGTCCATAACGCGCAGGCTTCTGTCATCTGCGCGCTGGACGTATCGGAGCTGATCAAGCATGGCGTTGCGCGCGGAAACGAATCGTGTGCCGAACTCGACCTGATCAAGACGGCCGTCGGCATGATCGATCGTGGAGGTTGTCTCAACCTGCTCACGCCCGGACGGAAGATGAGCGACACCGCAGACGGAATCATGCCCAACACTTGCTGGGTGGAGGTGGAGAAATGGGACGCGACACTGGAGAACGCAGCATGAGCAACTGGGCACTGGTTATCGACGTTTCGCTTTGCATCAACTGCCGAAACTGCGTCATCGCCACGAAGGACGAGTACAGCGGAAACACCTTTCCCGGCTATTCAGCGCCGCATCCGCCAGAAGGGCTCGAGACGATACGCGTCGAGCGGCACGTCAGGGGAGAAGGCGCGCTCGTCGACGTCACGTATATCCCGAAGGCCTGCAATCATTGCGACAACGCGCCTTGCGTCAAGGCCGCATCGGACGGCGCTATCTACAAGCGCCCGGACGGGATCGTCATCATTGATCCGGAGAAAGCGCGCGGCAGGCGCGATCTGGTGAAGAGCTGCCCATACGGCATGATCGAATGGAACGAACAGGAACAGGTGCCGCAAAACTGGAACTTCGACGCACACTTGCTCGACGCCGGATGGACGGAGCCGCGCTGCGCCCAAGCCTGCCCCACCAAGGCGATTCGCGCGCTGAACGTTCCGGAGCCCGAACTGGAAAAGATCGTGAAAGACGACAACCTCACGGTCATTCACCCGGAGTTCGGCACAAAGCCACGCGTCTTCTATCGCCATCTGGAAGACGCGCTGAGCCATCTCGTGGCAGGCAACGTGTGCGAAACCATGGAGGACGGACGCCAGCGCAATCTGCCCGGTGTCGAAGTGGTGCTGCGTGACTCCGCAAGCGGCGACGAGCGCACAACCCGAACCGATCATTTCGGCGACTTCCGTTTTTCCGGCTTGAAGACATTGACCTCGACAGTCGAGGTACGCGTGCGCAAAGAGGGTAAGGAAAAGATCGTGGCGACCCGAGAGCGCACGGGCAACATCAACCTCGGCACCCTGCTGTATTGATCTCTTGTTTCGAGGCGCCTTTGGGGGCGCCCGCGTATCGCGTTCCAGAACGCGATACGCGGGCGCATTCACCGCTCAAATTGCGAAACTTTCGAGCGTGGCGGGATGAAACAACTCGCGGGCTTCGAGCCGACGACTCGACAGCCCCTCTGCATGATGGCGTTCGAGGAAGCGGTTGACGACATGCTCATTCTTCGCGAAGCCGTACGACCAGAAGTCCTCGCCCATCAGCTTGCGAGCCGCTCGAAGCTGGTCCTCCACGAACGGCAGCGTGATTTTCGTTGCCGACGTGTCGCTGAGCCGGGTCAGTGCGAGCGCCTTTGACTTCTCGAATGCCTTCAGCAGCGCACCCGGCAGCCACGGATGACGCTCAGCAAGCGTCTTGCGCACGCCCAGCGTGTGCATGATCGGGAACAGACTCGTACGCGCGTACCAGTCGGCGGCAGTCTTGTGCGGATCGTCGAACAGGTACTTCACCTGAGGATGCCCGCGGTCGAAGCACGAAGGCGCGCGCGGGCCGATCACCGCGTCGATTTCGCCGTCGGCCAGCAGTTCCGAGATCGTTCTTCCGGTGGGCGCCGTTTCCAGCCTGACGTCGTCGGGCAACTGCAGCGTGATCTTCTCGACTCTCGACGCGTCCTCATAGCCGCCGCGCACCCACGTCACGTCCGACGCTTTGACGCCGTATTCCTCCTCCAGAAACAGGCGCACCCAGACGTTGGCGGTGAGTTGGTACTCGGGCACGCCGACACGTTTGCCCTTGAGATCTTCGGGACGCACTATGCCGCGGTCCGCGCGCACGTAGATGGACGTGTGTCGAAACGCACGCGACGGAAAGACCGGAACGGCGATGTACGGCGACGTGCCAGCAGCGGTCTTTACCGAGTAGCTGCTGAGCGAAAGTTCGCAGACGTCGTAGTCCGCATGCCGGAACGCGCGGAAGAATATTTCTTCGGGATCCTGAAGCATGAATACCGGATCCACGCCCTCGATCTGCACGTCACCATCCACCAGCGGGCGAATGCGGTCGTAATTGCCTACGGCAACGGATAACTGAAGCTTGCTCATTGTCCCTCCTGAATACTCCGGGAATTACACGTGGTTCGGAACCGGAAAGGCCGCACCTCGGCACATTCGATTTATATCGAATGATCCTGAATGGGATCGACGTTGTCAAGGTCGGCATCCCCGTGAGTGGTGCGGGACAGCCTCTCGGGAGAATCCCTGAATAGCTTGACATCCACAGATCTCAGGCACATCATCCCAATTGAATTCATCTTAGTTACGATCATTCTATATAGAACGATTCGAACAAACAGGGAAACACGCCATGAGCACCGATATGACGGAAGGCTGGGATCTCGAGGTCGATGTCATCATTCTGGGAGCGGGCGCGGGTGGTCTTTCGGCTGCCATCGTCGCGAAGAATGAAGGGCTCGAGCCGCTCGTACTCGAAAAGACGGACCAGGTCGGCGGCACCTCCGCCTGGTCGGTCGGCATGATGTGGTTTGTGGACAGCGTGCCCATGCAGCATGCGGGCTTCGAGGATTCGTTCGATAAAGCGCGCCGATACTTTGCCGCAACGGTCGGCACCAGCGTGGGCAACCCGCTTCAGGAAAGCTATATCACGCAGGGCCGCGTTGCCCTGGACTATCTCGTTCTGCATTCCGAACTGAAAGTGGCGGCAGTCGATTATCCGGACTATTACCCCGAGTCCGATGGCGGCATGTTCGGACGCGCTCATGCCCCGCTGGATTTCGACGGCCGCAAACTCGGCGCGCACTTCAAGGATTTGCGCGCGCCGCTCCCCGCGTTCGCGCCCTTCGGCGGCATGATGCTCGACCTCGTGGACTTGAATCACTTCCTGTCCTTCACGCGCTCGTTCAAGTCGTTCTCCCATGTAGCAAAGCGCTTCCTGCGCTATGGAATGGACCGCCTGAGCTATCACCGTGGCACGCGACTCGTAGGCGGCAATGCGCTCATCGCGCGCCTCTACAAAACCGTTCTCGACGAACAGATTCCGGTTTGGCTGCGTGCCCACGCGACGCGGCTCGTCACCGCGAATAACGCCGTGACCGGCGCCGAAGTCATGCGCGACGGCGGCACATTGCGCGTGCGTTCACGCCGCGGCGTGGTGATCGCGACCGGGGGCTATACCGGAAGCGCAGCGATGCGGCGCGAGCATTCCCGTCAGCCGACCGTAGAGCTTGGCCTGGGCTTGCCGAGCAACCTCGGCGAAGGCATTCGGCTCGGTCTTTCAGTGGGCGGGCGGCTCGATCACAATAGCCACGACACCGGCTATTACGTGCCGATTTCCGTCTTCAGGACTGGAAACAACGAGACGTTGTGGGGCCATTTCATGCTCGATCGGCCCAAGCCCGGCTTCATTGCGGTGAACAAGGAAGGCAAGCGCTTCACGAACGAAGCGGCCTCGTACCACGCATTCACGCAAGGCATGTTCGACGCTGGCGCGATTCCCGCGTATCTCGTCGCCGATGCAGCAGCCGTGAAAAGGTACGGCATTGGCGTCATCCTTCCGGGCATGTCGCTGCGTCGCTACGAACGGGCAGGCTATCTCCATAGCGGCAAGACGCTCGCAGAACTCGCGGCCAAAGTCGGTATCGATGCCGATGGCCTTGCGCGCAGCGTCGATCGAAATAACCAGTTCGCGCAAACCGGTATCGACGAAGATTTCGGCAAGGGCGCGTCGGCCTACAACATCTACAAGGGCGACCCGACGCATGCGCCGAACCCGTGCATCGGGCCAATCGCGCAAGGACCGTTCTATGCCGTCAAGCTGATGCCGGGCGACTTCGGTACGAGCCGCGGTCTCGTCACAGGGCCGAGCGGCGAAGTTCTGGATCACAACAACCAGCCGATTCCCGGCATCTTCGCATGTGGCAACGACATGAATTCGCCCGTGGGCGGCCACTACATCGGAGCCGGAATTACACTCGGCCCGGCAGTCACGTTCGGCTACCTGGCCGCCATGGCGCTAGCGAAGCGTGATCCGTCACGGGCCACGCTTGCTGGCGAATCCACTTCACGGGCAGCCCAGAATATCGGTGAGAGCTGACACGCAGGCGCCCGGTTAGCTAAACAGCTTGTTCGCTGCCTTCGCAATCAATTCCCCCTGGAAGCGTGCGCCGGCCAGGTCGATTTCGCTCGGCTGCCGCTGTCCCTGCGGGCCAGCAATCGTCGTCGCGCCGTAGGGTGAACCGCCCGCGATCTCGTCCAGCGTCATCTGACTTTGAAAGCTGTACGGCAGCCCGACGACGACCATGCCGAAATGCAGCAGGTTGGCGATGATCGAAAAGAGCGTGACCTCCTGCCCGCCGTGCTGGGTGCCCGTCGATGTGAAAGCGCCGCCGACCTTGCCATTGAGCGCACCGCTCAGCCACAGGCCGCCGGCCTGGTCCAGAAACGCCGCCATCTGCGACGACATACGCCCGAAGCGGGTGGGCGTTCCGACGACGATGGCATCGTAATTGGCGAGTTCGGCGACGGCCGCGACCGGCGCCTTCTGGTCCAGTTTGAAATGGGAGGCTGCGGCGACCTCCTGTGGCACGGTTTCAGGCACACGCTTGACGTCGACGCTGGCACCCGCGGCGCGGGCGCCTTCTGCAACGGCCTCCGCCATGGCTTCGAGATGCCCATAGGAGGAGTAGTACAGCACCAGAACTTTCGACATAACAGGCTCCTTTCAACGTTTCCGGCATCGCCGGCATCAGGAGGTTTGTGACGCCTGGAGTGACTTGCAACCCGACTGCCCAACTGCGAATCCACGGCGATCAGTACGCGCCACGCACCTCGAACAGGTTGATATCGTCGGCCTTTGATGAACGACGACACCGTATCGCTCCACCCCGCCCCTCTCGATGAGGCCCGAGGCGATCGACTAGAACCAGGAACTCCCGGTAGTTTCCACTAACACGAGTTCGGAGTCTTCCAAAGCGGCTATCTCGCTTGCGGCTACATTCGTAATTGCCACGCCGTCCAGCGGGCCCACCATCTCGCCGTCGATTTCGATACGGCCCGACGCCACGACGAGGTAAGCGCAACCGGTGGCCAGGAACGCCTGTCTGACACATTCGCCCGCCTTGAGTGTGGCACCGGAAAGACGCGCGTCCGCGCGAATGGGAAGCGCACCTTCATCCTCGGCAAAACCGCTGGCGAGCACGACGAAGCGACCGGAGCGGTCGCTCTTCGGAAACGCCCGTGTGTCCCAGCGCGGCTCGCCACCCGCATTGCGCGGCAACAGCCACACCTGATAAAGCTTGAGTGGCACATCGCCCCGGTTGTACTCGGCGTGCCGTATGCCTGTACCCGTGCTCATGACCTGTACGTCACCGGCACGGATCGTTCCTTCCGAACCGATGGTGTCGCGATGCCCCAGAACGCCCTCGCGCACGTAAGTGACGATCTCCATGTCCCGGTGCCCATGCAGCGGGAAGCCCCCGCCAACCGCAATCTCGTCATCGTTCCACACGATCAGTGGACCCAACGCCTCATGCGCTTGATTGCCGCCGGCATTCACGGCGAAATGATATCTGGCGCGCAACCAACCATAATCGGCCCTATCGAGCGCGGCCCAACGTCTATGTGCAAGCATTTCCGCTACCTTCTAAAAATTGAAGCTGCTGACGCTCGTCAATGACGGTTCAGCCACGGATCAATGCTATATCGGCAAACATGACGATGAAATATCCAGCCACACAAAGCAACATTGCCTGCAGTAGAACGATAGCGAACGCCGGAAAGGGTGTTGCTCGCTTAAATTAATCAGGCATCCAAAATAATATGCACGCTCTGAACTGCGTCTATCAAGGGAGGCTGCTCATTCGATGCCTCGGCAGACCCAACCTCGCCGAAGTTGAGGTCCGCCGTGATACTTCTTGCCTCTGCTACCGCAAGCGCACGAATCAGTCGACGACCGTGTCGCCCTGCGCCATCTGGAAAAGGTTCGCCTCGATCTGGTGCACGACCTTCCAGAATACTTTCATGTCTCTTTGCGAAATTCCGTCGAGCGACGCCGAAATCATTTCAGTGAGATCGGGAAGCAATTCGTCGACCAGGCGTTTACCTTCGGGCTGCAGCTTGATGAAATGCTTCCGCCTGTCGTTGGGATCGCGCACTCTTTTCACGAGACCGCGTTTTTCCAGATTGTCGAGCGCCGGAACTGCAGTCGTCGACGCAATGCCTACGCGCTTGCTGAGTTCGAGCTGATTCACCTCGCCGCGCTCGGCCAGCACGCGAAGGTAGTACCAGTAAGCGATGGGGAGCCCTTCCCGGTCGAGGATCTTTTGTGCCTTCGCGTCGTAGAGCCGGTGGACCGTTCGCGCCATCCACGGAACCGTCCTACCTCGATCGTCGAACACATCCGATGACCGCTCTGCCGGCGCCTCCACGGGCACGGGAGCGGCCTTGGTGGCTTTCACTGCGGACGAATTTGTCTTGGCCATTCACTTGTTCCTCGGCGCGTGGTCAAGCGAGCGGCCAGAGATCCGGGCGGCGCAAGACGCGCGACAGTCACACCGGCCCGCGGATTCCAGAGGTCCCTGATCTCGACTTTCTCACGACATATTATTCGATATGGATCGAATTCGTCTGGAACTATCTCTTTGAAAACGATCCATTGTCATACGAAATCATACAACACTATTTCGTGAGACTGGAATCCGGGCAGATCAGTATCGCGTTCGTGCTCGACGATACGCCGTCCGATCCGACCGCAGGGCGTATCGGCAACTTTGGTATCGTAAGCCTGTTTATCATAGCGGATCATGGCGCGCCACGATCCAGATAGCGCCAAAACCCGAAGCGGTCGATAACGATGCCCAGACACAATCCACCACTGCACCGCAGTCAGAAAGCGCCCATGACCAGGGCGAGGCGGCGCCTTCTGATCATCGGCGCAGTCGTTCTGTTAGCGGCGTTCGGCTGGCTCCTCACGATCATTGTCCAACCCGCGTTCCAGCGCACCATCGTCATGACCAGCGGTGCGGACAACGGCATCTATCGCGGATTTGCGGATCGCTATGCGCCCATCCTGAAGCGCGCGGGCATCAAACTCGAGATCCGCAGTTCTTCGGGCGCGGTGGAAAATTACGAGCGGCTGAGGGACCCGAATAGCGCCTACGAAGTCGGTTTCATTCAGTCGGGCACCACCACTCCGAAGGAAACCGACAATCTGCAAACGATCGCTGCCGTGTCGTACGAACCGATCTGGGTGTTCTATCGCGGCGACACCACGGTCGACCGGCTGTCGCAACTACGCGGAAAGAAGATTTCGATGGGCGTGCCCGGTAGCGGCCTGCTCAACGTTGCGCAGGTATTGCTCGGCTATAGCGACATTACGAGCCAGAACTCCACGCTGCTGCAAATGGATGCGCCCGCGGCGTATCAGGGACTCGAAAGCGGCCAGATCGACGCAGCGTTCTTTATCGGCAGGCCCGACGCCGACATGCAGAAGACACTGCTGAACAGCGGGCTGAAGTTGATGAGTTTCTCGCAGGCCGATGCGCTGGTTCAGAAGTTCCCGTCGCTTTCGAAGATTGTCTTGCCGCGTGCGTCGACGAGTGTCGCCGAAGATCTGCCGCGCACCGACGTCACACTGCTCGCCGCAACGGCACTGCTCGTATCGAAAGACACGATGCATCCGGCTCTCGTCTATCTGCTGCTCGACGCGGCCCACGCCGTTCACGGTGGCGAGGACTACTTCACACCGCTCGGCACGTTTCCGAACCTGAAGACGGAGGAATTCCCAATCTCCGACGAAAGCGCGCGCTACTTCAAATCCGGACAGCCGTTCCTGTACCGCTATCTGCCGTTCTGGCTTGCGAGTCTGATTGAACGACGACTGTTGATCCTCGTGCCGTTCGCGGCGCTCCTCATCGGTTTGATTCAGGCATTGCCACGCCTCGTCGAATCACGGATCAAAAAGCGATTCGTCGTCTGGTATCGCGAGATAAAGGCACTGGAAGACGAGGTATGGAACAGCCGCGAGCCCACCCACTCACAGATCGCACAATGGCGCGACGAGATCGAGAACATCGACGCCAATGCGAGCCGGATACGGATTCCGTATCGCTATTTTCAGGACGTATACGCGCTCAAGCAGGCGATCGGTGTCGTGCGGGACAGAATCGCGCATGCTGCTCAGCGAGCGAAGGGATAGCGATATGCCGTTCGTCCGCTCGCCACACCAGTCGAGTTCCCGCTCCGCTTCAGCGCGCATAAAGGCTAACGCAGCGCCCTTCGTAAAATCTTCCCTACTGTCGACTTCGGGAGCGCTTCCCTGAATTCGAACTGGCGCGGCACCTTGTAGTTCGTTAGATTCTCGCGACACCAGGCTTGCAACGCGTCGGCAGTCAACCGCGAGTCCCGCGCGACGACGAACACTTTCAAAGCTTCACCCGTCTTCGCATCTTGCACGCCGATACAAGCGCACTCGCTAACGCCGGGATGGCTGGCGACCACTTTCTCGATCTCGTTGGGATAGACATTGAAACCGGACACGAGAACCAGATCCTTCTTCCGGTCGACAATGGTGACATAACCTTGCGCATCCATTACCGCAATGTCACCGGTGCGCAGAAAACCGTCTGACGTAAAGGACGATTGGGTTTCTTGCGGGCGGTTCCAGTATCCACGCATCACCTGGGGTCCCTTCACGACGATTTCCCCAGGCACCCCTGACTTCACGTCATGCCCCTCGTCGTCGAGCAATCTCACTTCCGTGGACGACACGGGCACCCCCACTGTTTGCTCGCGACCGGTCACGCCCACCGGCGTCATGCAGACGGTGGGCGACGCCTCAGTCAGCCCATATCCGCCGGAAAGCGCACATCCAGTCAACTTGTGCCACTTTTCCCCAACCGCGGGCTGAACGGCTGCGCCCGCGCCACACGTGTACGCGAGGCCCGCGAAATCGAGTTTTCCAAAAGGCTCGAAATCCATCAAGGCGTTGAACAGCGTGTTGACACCTACGAAAAACGAAAAGCGATGCTTGCGCCACTGCTCGACGAAGGTAGAAAGGTCGCGCGGGTCTGGAATGAGCACATTCTTCCAGCCACGCGCAACCGAAAGCACACAGTTACCGGTCAGCGCCATGATGTGATACATCGGCAGCACGGTAACGACGCAAACGTCGGCACCATCCAATACGGGCCTAAGCCACGTCGACAACTGAAGCACATTCGCGATGACGTTCCGATGCGTCAACACTGCGGCTTTCGGATTTCCCGTTGTCCCGCCCGTATACTGAAGAAATGCAATCGCATCGGGTGCCAGTGGCGGCTGAGGCCTCGAACGATGACGTCCAGCTTCGAGCGCTGCGACGAAGCTCGTTTGCGCCTCCGCGCGCGCCAATTGTGCATCTTCGTCCACTCTCCGCGCTGCGCTGCGCAGGGACGGGAGCTTTGCGATCTCGTCGGGCGTTGCCAGAATCAATCGGCAATGCAACTCGCTCGCAGCCGCACGTGCCACCGCTTGCGCGCCCTCCCAGGCGACGAGGATTGTCGCTCCGCTGTCCTCCAGGTGAAAGCGGACTTCCCGCTCGGTGTAGTGGGGATTCAGGTTGACGACAACCATGCCCGCGCGCAGCACGCCGAATAGCGCCAGGGAATACTGCGGAACATTGGGCATCATGAGCGCAACGCGGCTGCCCGATGGCAGACGTTCAATGACCTGCAGGTAGGTCGCGAAGGCTTCGCTCAACTCGGCCATCGCTGCGTAATCGAGTTCGACGTCTGCATAACATAGGGCAGTTCGAGCGGGATACGCCGCGGCCGTTCTGGTCAGGAAATCCGCTATCGATCCGTATTCCCCAAGTTCGATATCGGCGGGTACACCCAGTGGATACTGCTCAAGCCATTTCCGTTGCACGCTCGTCTCCCTCTCATGTTCCATGATCTGTGCCGATTCAGTGTGCGTGGCTACTGCAATGCTTCCTTGACGAAATCGAGCCGGTCTTGCCCAAAGAACATTTCGTCGCCTACGAACATCGTCGGCGCGCCAAACAGGCCTCGTGCAACGGCTGCCTCGGTTTCCCGCTTCAGCCGCTCCTTCACCGCGGGATCCTCTGCAAACTGCAACAGGAGCGCGCTATCGAGATCGGCGCCCTCGAGAACGGCGTGCACCGTGGGTAAGTCGCCCATATTGCGGGGCTGCTCCCACATCGCGCGAAACACCGTGCTGACATAGCGAAGGAACAGTTGCTCGTCATGCATCTGCGCACCGGTTGCCGCACGCATGAGCATCAGCGTGTTGATCGGGAAATGCGGATTATGGGTGTACTGGACGTCATAGCGCCGGGCAAAGCGCGCGAGATCAATCTGCATCCAGGCGCCTTTCGCAGGGATGGCCGCTGGCGACGCATTGTTCGTCGCCTTGTGGATGCCCCCCAGCAAGACTGGCCGATACACAAGTTCAGCACCGCTTTGAGCGGCGATGGCTGGCAGTTGCGTCCAGGCAAGATAGCTCGCCGGGCTTCCGAAATCAAAATAGAACTCTACGGTTTTCACCATCTCTTTGTCCCCTGACATTTCCTTTCCATCCCCCGATGCGTTTCGTGTCGGACGCCCCGCAAAGGTCATTGATAAACGAACGTTAACTGAACGAAGGTTATGCTATTCTCATTTAGTAACCTGACTAAGATCTGACCATGCGCTATTCAAGCTCGCACAAAGAGGAAACGCGTCGCCGGCTTATCGAAAGCAGCCGCGCCATCGCGAAGGAAGGCGGTTTTGCTTCCACGGGTATCGATGCACTGATGGCGTCGATCGGGCTGACAGGCGCCGCGTTCTACAATCATTTCCCTTCCAAGCAGGCGCTCTTCGACGCCCTTGTCGGCGAGGAAGCGTCCAACAGCGCCGATCTGCTAGCGGTAGACGACGGCGCGCCCGACGCCGATCTAGGCAAACGCCTGAGAAGCTACCTGAGCACGTACCACGTTCTGCATCCCGAATCGGGTTGTGCGCTGCCCGCGATCGGTCCGGAAATCGCTCGAGGCACGCCCACCGCGCGCACGGAAGTCGAGAAGGCGCTCAAGCGCATCCAGAAGAGCTGGAGCGCTCACCTCGACGACAAGGACACCGCCTGGGCAGTCATGGCGCAATGTGTCGGCGCCCTTGTGCTTGCGCGCACGGTGGAAAGCGAGCGTACCAGGCGCGAAATTCTCGCGTCCAGCCGGCGACTTCTGGGTGAAGCGCTCGACATCGATACCTTGAAGTAGCCTTCGCATTTCGGGAGCGCCCTCGGTAGTCCGCCTGGTAGTTCGCCTTTTACCAGCGCTCCATGTACGGACGCAGATCCAGCTCGAACGTCCAGGCGTCACGGGGCTGCTGGTGCAGATACCAGTAGTTCTCGGCGATGTGTTCCGGGTTCAGGATGCCGTCCTTTTCCTTCAGGGCGTAGCGCTCCGGGAAATTCGTGCGAATAAAATCGGTATCGATGGCGCCGTCGACAATGACGTGGGCGACGTGAACGTTGCGCGGCCCCAGTTCGCGGGCCATGCTTTGTGCGAGCGCCCGAAGCGCATGCTTGGCCCCCGCAAACGCGCCGAAGTCCGCCGCGCCCCTGACGCTTGCCGTCGCGCCCGTGAAGAGAATCGTCCCGCGCCCGCGCGCAACCATCCGCTTCGCCACCTCGCGGCCATTGAGAAATGCGCTAAAGCAGGCCATCTCCCAGATCTTGAAGTACTTCCGCGCCGTCTCGTCGAGAATGCTGCAAGGCACGTTCGCGCCAATATTGAACACCATGACCTCGATCGGACCGTGCTCAGCCTCGACGCGCTCGATCAACGCAACAACATCCTCTTCCTTGCGCGCATCGCTGCCGTACCCGTAGGCCTCACCGCCAGCCTCGCGAATGCGTGCAACCAGCGGCTCCAGCTTGTCCGCCGAGCGGCGGCTCACACAGGCGATGTAGCCCTCACGGGCGAATCGCGAAGCGATCGCTCCCCCGGTAGCATCTCCTGCCCCAATCACCAGCACGACTTTCGGTTGTACATTATCGGACTGCACGCTTGCCTCCTGTTAACGAACGATCGTTTAGTTAACGTACGTTAATTAAACGATCGAACCTTGTCAACCAGGGTTTTGGCATTAGAGGCGTGAACGTTCAGTGAGGATAGTGCGCAGAAAGGCGAAACTCAGTCCGCGTCGTTCTTTTGCCAGGTCAAAAGAATCTGCTGCTTCGCCGTGGTCAGGGTTGCCACGTGCTCGCTCAGTTGCTCGCGGATCCGTTCGGTCGGGCCGCCAATCGAGAGTCCGTACAGGTCACCGCCAAAATCGAGGGCGACGGCCACCGCCGAAAGTTCAGGCGCGCTCTCGCCGATATTCGCGTACCAGCCTCGCTCATGCGCAGCGCTAACCTGATCGATGAACGTGGCGCGATCGGCGACAGTCGCGCCCGTGAATCGCTCGAAATGAAGCTTTGCGCAGAGTGCGTCGCGCGTCGGCGCATCGAGTTCGCCGCAAATCACCTTGCCAATCGAGTTCGCATGCAACGGGCGCAGTGAGCCGGGCGCGCATGCGTAGCGCACCGCCTTCTCCGATTCGACCACGTCGAGATAGATGACCTGCGTGCCATGAATTTTGCCAAGCACGATGGTTTCGCCTGTCGCGTCGCGAAGTTCGACAAGGCGGGGATGCAACATTTGAACCACCGGATCGACGGCATTGATCGCGTTGGCGAGCAGTTGCAAACGCCGCGTGGGATAGTAGCCTCCCCGTTTGCGCACTTCGTACAGATAGCCACGGCTCACGAGCGTGCGGGCAAGCGCGAGGCAACTCGAGGAGGGCACCTCCAGAAGCCTCGCCATTTCGGCAAGCGCCAATGGCCTCTGTTCGGCGGCGAAGAGTTCGAACAGGTCGAGCGTGCGGGCAACGAGTTTGACGTCCATGGGTCGGGCAGTGGATCGCAAGGCGGCGCGCCGTCCCTTGCAGTGTTCAGTAAGACTTCGGCAGCCCGAGCACCTTTTCCGCGATGAAGCACATGATCATTTGCGGGCTGACGGGCGCGAGCCTTGGAATCATACACTCCCGCAGATAGCGTTCGACATGGTATTCCTTCGCGTAGCCCATGCCGCCCAGCGTTGCAATGGCCGTCTGGCACGACTGGAACGCAGCTTCGGCAGCAAGGTATTTCCCGGCGTTGGCTTCGGCCCCGCACGGATCGCCTGCGTCGTACAGCGTGGCGGCCTTCATCACCATCAGGTTCGCGGCCTCGAGCGCCATCCACGCCTGCGCGAGCGGATGCTGGATGGCCTGGTTCTGCCCGATGGGACGCCCAAACACGACACGGTCCTTCGCGTACTGCGTGGCGTGGCGCAGCGCCGCCTGGCCGAGGCCCACCGCTTCCGAGGCGATCAGGATGCGCTCCGGATTCAGGCCGTGCAGCAGATAATGGAAGCCCCTGCCCTCCTCACCAATGCGGTCCTCCAACGGCACGCGCAGACCGTCGATGAAGAGCATGTTCGAATCGACCGCCTTGCGGCCCATCTTCTCGATCTCGCGGACTTCGACTCGCGTGCGGTCGAGGTCGGTATAGAAAAGACTCAGGCCATCGGTAGGCTTCGCCACCTGGTCCAGCGGCGTCGTACGCGCGATGATGAGCATCTTGTTCGCGACCTGCGCGGTCGAGATCCAGATCTTGCGACCGGTGAGCACGTAGTGATCGCCATCGCGCACGGCCTGCGTTTTCAGGTGCGTCGTGTCGAGGCCAGCGTCGGGCTCGGTCACGGCGAAACACGCCTTGTCGCGGCCCTCGATGAGCGGCGGCAGAAATCGCTGCTTCTGCGCTTCGCTGCCGAACACCTGCACCGGATTGAGTCCGAAGATGTTCATATGCACGGCCGACGCGCCCGAAAGCCCCGCGCCGGAGGCACTGATTGTGCGCATCATCAGCGCCGCCTCGGTCATACCGAGCCCGGAGCCGCCATAGTCTGGCGACATCGCAATGCCAAGCCAGCCAGCATCGGCGAGTGCGCGGTGAAAGTCGTGCGGGAAGCCGCCTTCGCGGTCGCGTTCGAGCCAGTAACCGTCGTCGAAACGCTCGCAGATCTTTTCAATTGCAGCGACGATCGACTGCTGGTCTTCATTGAGGTTGAAATTCATACGGACTTCCTCTCAAGGCATAAACAAAAACGCTATTACAGCGGGAACACGCTCACTAGCACTGCGGTGAACACCATCAGCACCGTGGCGGCAAACAGGAACGGAATCGTGAACTTCTGATGCTCGGCGAGTTCCACGCCCGTCAGGCCAACAATCAGGAACGTGGCCGGTGTGAGCGGACTAACGGGGAAGCCGGTAGTCATCTGACCGAGGAGCGCCGCCTGCGCCATCTGCACGGATGGCACGCCCAGCATTTCCCCACTCTTCGCCAAAACCGGCAGGATGCCAAAGTAAAACGAATCGGGATCGAAAAGCAGGCTGAGAGGCATCGAAACGAGTCCCAGCACGAATGGCATGTGGCGCGCGTGATCGGCGGGCACATGGCGCACGACGACTTCGGCCATGGCATTGAGCATGCCGGTTCCGGTCATGATGCCGGTGAAAGCACCCGCGGCAAGCAGCACGCTCGCCATCATCAGGGCCGCCTTCGCATGCGCATCGACACGTTCGCGCTGCTGGTTCACATCGGGGTAGTTGATGACGAGCGCGAGCACGGTGCCGATCATGAACATGACCATGGGATCGACAATGCCCGACACGAGCGTCACGAGCACGACGAGAGTCAGCACGAGATTGATCCAGAAACGCTGGGGCCGGCGCAGCGCAAGCTCCTCCGGCGTAAGCACACGCGGGGCGGCGGCGATGCCGGCGGCATGTTCGCGTGTGAGACCGAGGCGCTTTTCCTCGCGCTTTCCGAGCAGGTATGCCGAGCCGAACACGAAAACAAGGCCGACGATCTGCACGGGAATCATCGGATAGAAAATGACGGTGCCCGGAATATGCAGCGCCGCTGAAGCGCGCAGCATTGGCCCGACCCAGGGGAGAAAGTTGACGCCCGCCGCCATCGATGCGACGCACGCGAGAATGCGACGGTCGAGCCCCAGGCGCGTATAGAGCGGCATCATCGCGGGCAGTGTGACCAGAAACGTGACCGCGCCCGAACCATCGAGGTGGATAAGCAGCGCAAGCAATGCGGAGCCCATGACAATGCGCGGAGGATGGCAACCCACCACGCGCAACACACCGTTAATGATCGGATCGAGCATTCCGGCATCCGTCAGGATACCGAAGAAAAGAATCGCAAATACGAACATCCCTGCAACCGGGCCGATGTTCTGCACCCCGTGGACGATGAACTTCGCTGTGGAGAGGCCGAATCCCGCAGCGAGTGCGGCGACGATGGGCACGGCGATCAGTGCGACGAGCGGCGAAAGCCGCTTCGTGATGATCAGTGTGAACAGAGCGATAATCGCGAGCGTACCGATTAGCGCGAGCATGATCCAGTCCCCGTGTGCGCCATGCTTCCTGCCTGCTTGCCAGGTGTCATTCCTGTCTCCTGCGCGGCGTTGCGTGCGCCGCTGTCGTGGTTCTATCGGATGGCTTGTCGATGTGCCGGCTTATGCTTCGCGCGATCGTTCGCCGAAGACCTGTGCCGCGTGTTCGTCGAGCGCCGGCGGCGCGCTTCGGTAAGTGGCCGGTGTGCGGCCCAGCTTGATCGGCGACGCGATTCCACGGTAGGACCCCATCTCGACCTTCATTGCGCGATGGTCAACGTGGGGATGCGAGAGCGCTGCACCCACGCCAAGTACCGGCGCACATGGCACGCCGTGGCGCACGAGCATGTCGGCCAGCTGTGGGCCATCCCAGCCCGCGAAACGTTGTTCGAGTTCCAGACGCAGGGCGGTGCGGTGCTGGCTGCGCGAGCGATTGTCGGCGAAGCGCGGGTCGTCGGCGAGGTGCTGCGCATCGATCAGCCGGCAGAGCGCCCCGAACTGGGTGTTGTTGCCGACCGCGAGGAAGATGTCGCCGTTGCCGGTGTGGAACATGTCGTAAGGCGTAATGTTCGGATGGGCGTTGCCGGTGCGCTGCGGCTCCTTGCCCGAGTAAAAGTAATTGGGGGTGTGTGGGTGGAGGATCGAGAGCGCGCAATCGAACAGCGTCGATTCGACGAACTGGCCTCGCCCGCTTACCTCGCGCTCGCGCAACGCCATCAGGATGCCGAGAGCCGCATTGAGCCCCGTCACGAGATCGACGATCGGCACGCCGATGCGTAGCGGCGCACCGCCCGCCTCCCCGTTGACGCTCATGAGGCCGGTCATCGCCTGGATCGCCGCATCGTAGCCGGGCAACGCGCCGAGCGGGCCGTCCGCACCGAAGCCGGACACGCGGCAATGCACGAGCCTCGGAAAGCGGGCGGCCAGCACGGTGTCGTAGCCGAGCCCCCATCGCTCGAGCGTGCCGACCTTGAAGTTCTCCACCAGTACGTCAGCCGTTTCGAGCAGCGCGAGCAGGCGCTCGCGCTCCGCCGGCTGCGTGAGATCCAGCACGACGCCCAGCTTGTTGCGATTGACGCCCTGGAAGTACGAAGCGGTCTCGCCATCGAACGGTGGGCCCCAGCCGCGCGTTTCGTCGCCGCCAGGCGGTTCGATCTTGATGACTTCCGCGCCGTGGTCGGCAAGAATCTGCGTGCAGTATGGGCCGCCGAGAACACGGGACAGGTCCACAACGCGCAAGCCGTGCAGCGATCCAGCGATTGGAGACGAAGGAATATTCATTTTGATCTGCAGTACTGATTGACAAGAACTGAAAACACAAAAATCACCAATGTGACGCGGTCGGCGGGGGCGCTGCCAACAGGTGTCTGACGTTAGAGAACGGTTAAGTCGTCCCGTATCGGCTCGACATGAAGCGCATCAGATCAAATTCACCAGCGTGAATGAATATTCACACACAGGAATATTGTAGGTCAAGCAGGATTCCCAAAAGCGGCCCCAGGAATGTCCCTGGTGTTGGATGACCAACGCCCCGCCAAGTCTCCCGGCGACACCAAGCGTCGAGAGGGAAAATAATCCAGCGAACGTGCCACCGCTGGCACACTCTAAGCCCGGTGCCGCTGCCGTTCTGAAAGATCGCGCCGCCCTTGACTCCTGATGATATTTGTATGAACAAAGAGATCGACTACCTCAATCCCAACCTCCCTAGTGGCCTTCAGCGCGTGGCTATGCCCGTGGTCGACGCGACTCCAGCAACGCTCTCTGGCTATGGCAAGCTGGTGGACGACCCGGACGCATGCAAGGTGGAAATCGTCCAATGGCCCGCAGTGGGATCAAGACCGATCGACCCAGGAACCGGTGACGAAGCGGGCACGACCGAAGGCACGTTCGTCAGCGAATGGCGCGGTGACATTCTTTACGGCCGAAACGAAGCGGTAGGCGGTAACTATGTTCTCGCGTACGCAACGGAGCCAGACGACGCACGCGCAGACAGCGCGGCCACGCCGGAACGCATGTTGATTTGGCATGCGAACTATCACCCGGACGGTGGGCAACTGTTTTTCCCGCTCGATCGTCGCCCGTTTTATGTTCCGTTGGCGTTGCCCGGCGACGATATCACGCCGCAGAAGTTCGTCTGCTTCCGTTTCGACGGGCGGCAGGGTCTCTATATCCACCCCAACATCTGGCATGAAGGCGTGTTCACGCTGGACGGAACGCAGCGATTCTTCGACAAACAAGGCGCTGTCCATGCACGCGTCTCGGTCGAATTTGCGTCCGAATTTGGCTGTCTGCTCGAAGCGACCATTAAGCGCGATTAGAGACCATCAACAACACCGACATGATCGGTGCGCAATGCCAGGCGTCGTCTAGACGGCCGCACGGGCCTTTTTTGCAGCAGGCGACCGAGCGGGCCGCGACGTCTTCCTTCCGATCGCGCGCGCTTCCCGACTGGATTGCGCTAGCAGGTGGACGAGGCTCGCATCGCTTGACGTGCCTTTGCGCTCGCGGCGCGATGCCTCGCGCACCCGTCGTTTCGCGTCGCTCTTCAGAAAAACAACGAGCGCGGCCTCGTCGGCCTTGAGTCCGCGGCGGCGCGCGGGGGGAAGCGCGCGCCCCAGGGCGCCCGCCTCGAACGCGTCGATCACGGCTGGGTGGATGTAGCACTTGCGGCAGACCGCCGGCGTATTGCGCAATAGTTGCGAGATCTGCTTGATGGTGTCGACGACGTGTTTGCGCGCCTGCGTCACCGTCTCCCATTCCAGCTTGCGTAGCGCCGCAAGCGCGAAGACGCTGCCCGCCCACGTGCGGTAGTCCTTCGCCGTGAAATCGGCGCCCGTGATCTCGCGCAGGTAGTCGTTGATGTCGGCGGAGTTGACAGCATGCCTCGCGCCGTCGGCGTCGAGATACTGGAAGAGGTCCTGGCCCGGCAGTTCCATACAGCGCCTGACGATCCGTGCGACGCGTGCATCGCTGACGGCGACGTCGTGCTCGACACCGCTCTTGCCGCGAAACCTGAAGTGCAGCCGGTCCGACGAGACTCTTAGATGCCGCTTGCGCAGCGTCGTCAGCCCATATGAGCGGTTCTCCCGGGCGTACTCCTCGCTGCCGACGCGAATCAGGGTGACGTCGAGCAGACGCACGACGGTGGCCAACACCTTGTCTCGCGGCATGCCGTCGAGCGCGAGATCGCGCGCCAGCCGCGCGCGCAGTCCCGGCAGCGCGATGCCGAATGCAAGCATGCGCTCGTACTTGGTAGCGTCTCGTGTTTCACGCCAGCGCGGGTGATAGCGATACTGCTTGCGCCCGCGTGCATCGCGGCCCGTTGCCTGCAAATGACCGCGCGCGTCCGGGCAGATCCACACATCGGTATAGGCGGGCGGAACGGCTAACGCGTTGATGCGGCGGATCTCGACATCGTCTTTGATGCGCTCGCCTTGCGTATCGAAGTAGACGAACGCTGCGCCGATCCGTTCGCGCGTGTACCCGCGCCGCGAGTCGTCGACGTAGCGCAGCCCTGGAGGCAGGGAATCCGTGCCAGATACAGCGCTCGCGCCCGCCGTGCAGTTGCGGCTACGGTTTCTTGTATTGGTCTGATTTTTCGCCACGGCAAGCCTCGGTCGAATGACCATGGTGGTGGGCACCGGCGGGCAATTTCGCCATCCTGTTCATCCAGATACTTCACTACTGACTTGCAGCGCCAGGCGAAGCTGCTTTTCTTTCGGCGTTCTGAATATCGTTGGGGTAATTGGCGTCGTTCGCTGTGGCGGGGTTATAGCCGTTCTGTTCGAGTTTCTTCAATTCTGCGTTCTTTCGTGCCCGAGCTTCCTTGCGTGCTTCTTTGCGCTGCGCCTTCGACATGGTGCCGTTGCTCGCAGCGTCGGGCGCGCTCGTTTGCGCGCCGGCTATTCCCGGCGCGAGCGCGATGGAAAGGGCGGTCACCGCGGCGACTATCGAGGAATGAGGCTTGGCCATCGTCACTCTCCCGTGAAAAGATGCATCTCTCCTGAGGTAATCCGCGAGAGCGCAAGCGGCGCTCCCGAACCGCTGGGATTCCCGGCGACATACAAAGTCGTGAGCACGGCGCTGGTGGTGACGGAAGTGAGTCAACGAATGACGCTGCGCACCCTGCAATATCGGTTCAGGACTGCGCGCGAGGCGGCGGGGATCCGTGCGAAGGACTTCCAGTTCAGAGACCTGAGAAGGCTGGAACGGACAAGACGGGAGACATTCGACAAGCCCAGAAGCAGCTCGGGCACGGCTCGATCAGCATGACCGAGCACTACGTCCGCGAGCGGCGCGGCGAGAAGGTCGGACCTACGCACTAACTGACTTTTGCGGAGCGGGAAGGGTTTTGCGGAGCGAGAATCGACATCGAAAAATCGCTGAAACCCTTGGTGGGCCGGGTGGGGTTCGAACCCACGACGTCCTTTCGGAGGCGGATTATGAGTCCGCTGCCTGCAACCAACACGGCGTCCGGCCCACGAAGCTACGAAGCGTAGCGAAAACAGAAGAACTGCAGCAACAAAGCATCAACAAAAAAGCCCGGTCTACCCAAAGGCCGAGCTTTTCGACGACAGGCCGACATACTACACGAAAGCGGGCCGGCCTGGCCATCTTGCACATGACTTCCGTGCATTAAAACTAACCAGGCTCAATTCCCTTCAAGGAACGACTTGAGCTTGTCCGAGCGGCTCGGGTGGCGCAGCTTGCGCAACGCCTTTGCTTCGATCTGGCGAATCCGCTCGCGCGTCACATCGAACTGCTTGCCCACTTCTTCGAGCGTGTGATCGGTGCTCATCTCGATGCCAAAGCGCATGCGCAGCACCTTCGCTTCGCGCGGCGTGAGCGAGTCGAGCACGTCCTTCACAACGTCGCGCATCGAGGCATGCAGCGCGGCATCGGCAGGCGCCACCGTGTTGTTGTCCTCGATGAAGTCACCCAGATGCGAATCGTCGTCGTCGCCGATCGGCGTTTCCATGGAGATCGGTTCCTTCGCGATCTTCATGATCTTGCGGATCTTGTCCTCCGGCATTTCCATCTTCTCGGCGAGCGTTGCCGGATCCGGCTCGAGACCGGTTTCCTGCAGGATCTGCCGCGAAATGCGGTTCATCTTGTTGATCGTCTCGATCATGTGAACCGGAATGCGGATCGTGCGCGCCTGGTCCGCGATCGAACGCGTGATGGCCTGGCGGATCCACCACGTCGCGTAGGTCGAGAATTTGTAGCCGCGACGATATTCGAACTTGTCCACCGCCTTCATCAGGCCGATGTTGCCTTCCTGGATCAGATCGAGGAATTGCAGGCCGCGGTTGGTGTACTTTTTCGCGATCGAAATCACGAGACGCAGGTTGGCCTCGGTCATCTCGCGCTTCGCCTGGCGCGCCTTGAGTTCGCCGGCCGCCATCTGGCGGTTGGTTTCCTTCAAGTCCTTGAGCGGCAGCACCACGCGCGCCTGCAGATCGAGCAGGCGCTGCTGCTGTTCGCGAATGGCCGGGATGTTCCGCGAGAGAATGCCGCTATACCCATGGCTCTCGCCAACGATCTTCTCCGACCACTCGAGGTCGGTTTCATTGCCCGGGAAACGCGCGATGAACTCCGAGCGCGGCATGCCGCACTTGTCCACGACCGTGTGAAGAATCTGGCGTTCGACCTGGCGTACTTCGTCCACCTGCGCGCGCAGCGTGTCGCATAGACGCTCGACCGTACGCGCCGTGAAGCGAATCGACATCAGTTCGTTCTGGATGGTTTCCTGCGCCTTGAGGTAGGACTTCGACTTGTAGCCCTCCTTCTCGAACGCGCGGCGCATTTTGTCGAACCATTCGCTGATGAGGGCGAACTTTTCGAGCGAGGCACGCTTGAGGGCTTCGAGCTGCGCCGCGTTGGCCGTCGCCTGCGCCGCGCCGTCGTCCTCTTCCTCTGCCTCTTCTTCTTCCTCTTCGGCTTCTTCCTCTTCGTCCTCGTTCTCGATCTCTTCCGCTTCCTTGGCGTTAAAGCCGTCGGTATCTTCAGCGTTGGGATCGATCAGGCCGTCGACGAGTTCGTCCACGCGAATCTCGTCGTTCGCCACGCGCTCGGCCATGGCGAGGATGTCGGCAATCGTGGTCGGGCAAGCGGAGATCGCCATGACCATGTGCTTGAGGCCGTCTTCAATGCGCTTGGCGATTTCGATTTCGCCTTCGCGCGTGAGGAGCTCGACCGTGCCCATTTCGCGCATGTACATACGCACCGGGTCGGTCGTGCGGCCAAATTCGGAATCGACGGTGGAGAGCGCGACTTCCGCTTCCTCTTCTACTTCGTCGTCCGAAGAAGCGTTCGGCGCATTGTCGTTGAGGAGCAGCGTCTCGGCGTCGGGCGCCTGCTCGTAGACGGCCACGCCCATGTCGTTGAACGTGCTGATGATGCCTTCGATCGCCTCGGTTTCCGTGAAGTTGTCCGGGAGGTGATCGTTGATTTCCGCATAGGTGAGGAAGCCGCGCTCCTTGCCGAGCTTGATGAGCGCACGTAGCTTCGTGCGGCGCTCCTCGAGCTCCTCGACAGTGCCGGGCTGCGACGACGCGAACGCGTCTTTCAGGAGCGCCTTCTCCTTCGCTCGCCGGTCGCGCGCACGGGTGGTCTTTTCGACCTTGCCCGCGGCGGGGGTGCTGTCTTCGCTCTGGTTTGCGTCGTCATCGACGGGTACTTCATTCAGCTTTTTCGTCATGGAGTTCGCCGTACCGGCTAGTGTCTCGACTCGCGGCTGCTGGACAACAGCCTCTTGAACCGTGGATGCTTGAGCCTCGCGCTCTGCCGCATCGTCCTCGACGGCAGGCACTTCCCTTGCACTTCTCGAACCGGACCGCTTCGTTGCCGGCTGCGTAGCGGCTTTCGCCGCACGTGCAGGCGCTGCTCGCGCAGCCGAAACAGTCATCGACCTCTTCCGGGTAGCCGGTTCAGAACGGTTGGTGGACTCACTGCCCGACGACCGGGCGGAAGAATTGGCAACTGTGGCCTCTGTGACCTTGCTGGTCGGCTCCGTCGAGCCCTTGCCGATTGCCTTTTTTCCGCCTGTAGTCTTTGCCATTGCCATTCCGCCCCTTGCTGGAAAACTGAACATTCACGGGTTACCCCAACCCATTATGTCCGCCCGGAAAAAACAAAAACAAACCGCTGAAAACCTGTTATTTTACCACGCAGGGTAATAATCTCCCTGTGCGGTCCTTCCCTTACAAACCGAGCTGACGTTTCATGTCAGCCCGCGTCTGATTCAGTGACATCAATTCGGCAAGTTCCTCAGGCGTATGTCGCGACTGCCGCGAAAGCGCGTCCAACCGCTCGCAACAGGCGTCGTACCGCATCTTCAGGATTGCCGCCGTCAATTCTTCGCTCACGAGCCGCTCCTGCTCGCGGCGCTCCTCCACCGCAGCGCCATCTTCCGGATTTTTCATCAGCAAATCCCGAACGTTTTCATCATAGTCCAGAATTTCGCGAAAAATCTCCTCGAAGGTTGGAGCATTGACCCCATTTCTCAGCAGGTCCGAAAGCAGCTGAAATTCCGCCGCGTCGCCTAATGCCCGCGCGTGAGTGGTCACTTCCTCGAACAGCTCGCCGTGGCGCGTCAGTCCAATCAGCGCCTTTTCGGCCTCTTCGTCGAGCTGCGACGCGATGCGCGGGTGCATCACGAGGTTGCGCAGCGCCTTGCGCTCAATACCGGTCACAAGGTGCCGGTCCTTGCGCGCGGGCGCCCGGCGCGCCGCCTGGGCGATGCGCGCATCGACTTCGCACAGCGCGGCCACTTCCTCGAACGGCACGTCCAGCCGGTCCGCGAACATGTGCATGATCTGCGCCCGCAGGGCATTCGCCGGCAGCGCCTGAAGGAGCGGCTTCGCGTCGAACAGCGCCCGGGCGCGCCCTTCCGGCTGGTCCAGTTCCTTGTCCGCCAGCACCTCGTTGAGCATGAACTGGGACAGCGGCATGGCCCGCTCGACCTGCTCCGAGAATGCCTCGGCGCCGAATTCGCGCACGTAGCTGTCCGGGTCGTGCTCCTGGGGCAGGAACAGGAAACGAATCGTGCGGTTGTCGGCCGCGTGCGGCAGGCACGCGTCGAGCGCGCGCCGCGCGGCGCGGCGGCCCGCCGAGTCGCCGTCGAAGCTGAAGATCACCGTATCGGTCTGACGCATGAGCTTCTGCACGTGGACCGGCGTACACGCGGTGCCGAGCGTCGCCACGGCGTTCTGAAAACCCAGCTGCGCGAGCGCGACGACGTCCATGTACCCCTCGACCGCCAGAACATAGCGCTGTTCCCGGATCGCGAGGCGCGCCTCGAACAACCCGTACAGTTCGCTGCCCTTGTTAAATAGCGGCGTTTCCGGGGAATTCAAATACTTGGGCTCGCCGCCGTCCAGCACGCGGCCGCCAAATCCTATGACCTGACCTTTCACGTTGCGGATCGGGAACATCACGCGGTCGCGGAAGCGGTCGTACCGGCGCGACTGGCCCTGCGCGTCCTGCTTTTCGCTGACGATGACGAGGCCCGCCTCCACCAGCGCGTCGTCGCGATAGTTCGTAAACGCAGTTTCGAGGTTCTGCCATCCATCCGGCGCGTAGCCCAGGCCGAAACGCGCGGCGATTTCGCCCGTGAGGCCGCGCTTTTTGAGGTACTGAATGGCGTTGGTCGCGCTGCGCAGTTGCTTGCGGTAGTAGTCGCAGGCGGTCTGCATGACGTCGGAAAGCGCGGTGGTCACGGCCTTCGAGACAGCCGGAGCGTACCCACCGGCCGCGCCAGCCCCGCCGCTCCCGCCCCGCAGGGGCGAAGGCTCTTGCGGCACGGTCAGGCCGACCGACTGGGCGAGTTCGTTGACGGCCTCAGGGAACGTCAGCCCCGCGTGCTCCATGAGGAAGCCGATGGCAGTGCCGTGCGCCCCACAGCCGAAGCAGTGATAGAACTGTTTGGTTGGACTAACAGTGAACGAAGGGCTCTTCTCGTTGTGGAACGGACACAAGCCCATGAAGTTCGCGCCGCCCTTCTTGAGCTGCACGAAGCGACCCACCACGTCGACGATATCGACGCGGTTCAGCAGGTCTTGCAGGAACGAATGCGGAATCATCGAAGCGAACGCGCTCGGGCAGCCAGGGCTCGCGCGGCCCGAATACGTGACGTATGGGCCTCGCGGCGTCGCCCTTGGCGGGCCGGCGCCGCGTGCGAACCAGGTGCGCTTACTTCGAAAGCGCGGCTTTGACGAGCCCGGACACGGCCGTCATGTCGGCACGTCCGGCGAGCTTCGGCTTGAGCACGCCCATCACCTTGCCCATGTCCTGCGGACCGGCTGCGCCCACCTGGGCAACGGCCGCCTGCACTTCGGCGGCGATCTCGGCATCCGAGAGTTGCGCAGGCATGTAGGCGGTCAGGACGGTCACCTCGGCGGCTTCTTTCTCGGCAAGATCGGTGCGGCCGGCGGCCTCGAACTGGCTGATCGAGTCTTTGCGCTGCTTGAGCATCTTGTCGATGACGGCCGTGATGCCGGCGTCGTCGAGCGTCACGCGATCGTCGACTTCACGTTGCTTGATAGCGGCGAGCAGCAGACGAATCGTGGCGAGGCGTTCGCTTTCGCGCGCGCGCATCGCGGTTTTCATGTCGTCGTTGATCTGGTCTTTGAGACTCATCACTCACCTGAAATACGTTGGGGTTGCTGGAATGCAAAAACCCGCCTGGAAACGCTTCCAGGCGGGTTGGCGCAAATTCGACATGGTTGCGACCACACCAGAGGACAGCGGCCGCGTTGCGCCAGGTCATCAAAGGCCGCGGACCGGCTGTCCACGTCGCCGCGAAAGTCACGCGAAGTCCACGCTGGAACTGCGCGGCCACGCGCCACGGCGACGCCGGAATCAGTACATCTTCTTCGGCAACATCTGGCTGCGCAGACGCTTGAAATGGCGCTTCACCGCCGCCGCCTTCTTGCGCTTGCGTTCAGCCGTAGGCTTCTCGTAGAACTCGCGCGCGCGAAGTTCGGTCAACAGACCGTTCTTCTCGATCGTGCGCTTGAAGCGGCGCATAGCGACTTCAAACGGTTCGTTTTCTTTTACGCGGATGGTCGTCATTTTCCAATAACGGATCGGGGGTAAAGAGGATTGAGTATAGCAGTTCCGGATTTGCGCATCGCGCGCCTGGCTGGGGGGAAACCCCGACTCCGGCAACGGGCTCGACCGCGCCCGGAGCCTTCCCTGGCGGGGCTGCGGAGCATCAAGCGGCGCCCCCGTCCGACGAGCAGCAACGGCACCAGTGCGATCCCGATGGCACGCTGCACAGCGCGAGCTTGGGCAGTTCGTATCAGTCAGGAAATCAGCTTGCGCTCACCGAATATTGCGCGGCGGCCTCCCCGGCCGCGACGCCCGAAGCCCACGCCCACTGGAAGTTGTAGCCACCAAGCCAGCCCGTCACGTCCACGGCTTCGCCCACGAAGTAGAGGCCCGGCACGCGCTGGCTCATCATCGTCGCCGAGGAGAGCTCGCGCGTGTCCACGCCGCCGCGCGTGACTTCCGCCTTCTTGTAGCCTTCGGTGCCCGTCGGCGTGAGCGTCCACTGGGCGAGCCCTTCGCCGATCTTGCGCAGCGTTTTATCGGGCAGATCGGCAATACGCGCGTCGGCCTTCACCTGATGCGCCTCCAGCCACACATGCGCGAGGCGCGCCGGGACCCATTCGGCGAGCAGGTTGCCGATCTGGCGTTTCGTCGCGCTCTTGGCCTCGATCAATGCCGCCGCCGGATCGTGTTCGGGTAGCAGGTTCACGCGGATCGGCTGGCCCGGCTGCCAGAAGCTCGAAATCTGCAAGACGCCGGGACCGGAAAGGCCGCGGTGCGTGAAAAGCAGGTCTTCGTCGAAGGCGCCGCCGGTCTTGCGCTCGCCGGTCGCCACATGAACCTCGAGCGAAACGCCCGCGAGCGGCACGTAGGGCGTCCACTCGTCCTGCGCGAATGTGAGCGGCACGAGCGCCGGGCGCGTGTCGATGAGCTTGTGGCCGAACTGCTTCGCAACGCGATACGCGAAGTCGGTGGCGCCGATTTTCGGGATCGACAGGCCGCCCGTCGCGATCACGAGCGCTTTCGCACGTATCTCGCCTTGCGGCGTGCCGAGCGTGAAGCCCGCGCCGTCGGCATGGCTCACCGCTTCCACCGGTAGCGGCCGGCGCCACGCCACGTGGCCGGCGTCACATTCGGCGCGCAGGACGTCGATGATCGCGTCACTCGACTGGTCGCAGAAAAGCTGGCCCTTGTGCTTTTCGTGCCAGGTCACGCGATGCTGGCGCAACAGCGCGAGGAAGTCGCGCGGCGTGTAGCGCGCCAGCGCCGAACGGCAGAAATGCGGGTTGTTCGAGAGATAGTTGGCCGGGCTCGCCTGCAGGTTCGTGAAGTTGCAGCGCCCGCCGCCCGAGATGCGGATTTTCTCCGCGAGGCGCGGCGCGTGGTCGATCAGCGCCACGCGACGGCCCTGCTGGCCTGCCACCGCCGCGCACATCATGCCGGCCGCCCCTGCGCCGATCACGGCGATGTCGAAAGATTCCATGGCGCGCATTCTACCCGCGCGGCGGCGGGGCTTGTCCGCTGGGGCTCCACTTGCCGCCCTCAGCCGGCTTTCACGCGCGCTGCTATACTTTTATGTTCTCTTAATTCTTGATTTAGCGACGGTTTTTAGCGGTTCATCCCGCGCAAAACCATCGCCGCGTCCCCACATCATGCTCGTTCTCGGCATCGAAAGCTCCTGCGACGAAACCGGCCTCGCGCTCTACGACAGCGAGCGCGGCCTGCTCGCGCACGCGCTGCACTCGCAGATCGCCATGCATCGCGAGTACGGCGGCGTTGTGCCGGAACTGGCCTCCCGCGACCATATCCGCCGCGCGCTGCCGTTGCTCGAAGAGGTGCTCGCGAAGAGCGGCGCGGCGAAAAGCGACATCGACGCCATCGCATTCACGCAAGGCCCTGGTCTCGCGGGCGCACTGCTCGTGGGCGCGAGCATCGCCAATGCGCTCGCCATGGCGTGGAACCGTCCGACCGTGGGGATTCACCACCTCGAAGGGCACTTGCTTTCACCGCTGCTGGTCGACGCGCCGCCGCCGTTTCCGTTCGTCGCGCTGCTGGTGTCGGGCGGCCACACTCAACTGATGCGCGTGACCGACGTGGGCGTCTACGAAACCCTCGGTGAAACGCTCGACGACGCCGCCGGCGAAGCCTTCGACAAAACGGCCAAGCTGCTTGGCTTAGGCTATCCAGGCGGCCCGGAAGTCTCGCGCCTCGCGGAGTTCGGCACGCCAGGCGCGGTCGAGCTGCCACGCCCGATGCTGCATTCGGGCGATCTCGACTTCAGCTTCAGCGGACTCAAGACGGCCGTGCTGACGCAAGTGAAGAAGCTCGGCACGAACATCTGCGAGCAGGGAAAGGCCGACATCGCGCGCGGTTTCGTCGATGCCGCGGTCGAGGTACTGGCCGCGAAGTCGCTCGCCGCGCTCAAGCGCACGAAGATGAAGCGCCTCGTGGTGGCGGGCGGCGTGGGCGCGAACAAGCAGTTGCGCGAGACGCTTTCGGCGGCGGCGCAAAAGCGCGGCTTCGAGGTGCATTACCCCGACCTCTCGCTGTGCACCGACAACGGTGCGATGATCGCGCTCGCTGGCGCGCTGCGCCTGAAGCGCTGGCCCGAGCAAGCCACGCGCGATTATGCGTTCACGGTGAAGCCGCGCTGGGATTTGACGTCGCTTGCGCAGCAATAAT
Organism: Paraburkholderia hiiakae; assembly: GCF_904848665.1. GTDB lineage: Bacteria > Pseudomonadota > Gammaproteobacteria > Burkholderiales > Burkholderiaceae > Paraburkholderia > Paraburkholderia hiiakae. The sequence goes on along the minus strand of NZ_CAJHCQ010000005.1, from coordinate 221,351 downwards.
GCGATTGCCGCCGCAGAAGTAAAAAAAAGCCGCCCAAGGGCGGCTTTTTTGTTGACGGCGCAACGAGGCGGCCAGCTTTATGCCTCGCGCTTGTCATGCTCGATCACGGCATAGGCGCTGTGATTGTGGATCGACTCGAAATTCTCGGCTTCGAGCGTATAGGCGATCACGCGCGCATCGGCGTTCAGGCGCACGGCCACGTCGCGCACGAGGTCTTCGACGAACTTGGGGTTTTCATACGCGCGCTCGGTCACGAACTTCTCGTCCGGGCGCTTGAGCAGGCCCCACAGTTCGCACGACGCCTCTTCTTCTGCCATGCGAATGAGGTCTTCAACCGGCAGATCGCCTTCGAACTCGACGTTCATCGTCACGTGCGAGCGCTGGTTGTGCGCACCATATTGCGAGATCTTCTTCGAGCACGGGCACAGGCTCGTCACGGGCACGAGCACCTTGAGGAAGAGGCGCGTCTGACCGTTACGCGCCTCGCCCGTGAGCGTTACTTCGTAGTCCAGCAGACTTTCCACGCCCGACACCGGCGCGATTTTCTTCACGAAGTACGGGAACGTGACTTCGATACGGCCCGCCTGCGATTCGAGCTTCGTGAGCATCGCCGCCAGCATCGCGCGGAACGTGGCGGGCTCGAGCGGCGCCTTGTTCTCTTCGAGCAACGCGACAAAGCGCGACATGTGCGTGCCCTTCTGGTCGGCCGGCAGATGAACGTCGAGGCTCCACATGCCGACGCTCGGCTGGACGCCTGCGCCCGTCTTCACCGTGAGCGGATGGCGCACAGCCTTCACGCCCACGCGCTGGATCACGATCTGACGGGTATCGACGGAGCTTTGGACGTCCGGCATCACGAAGGCCGGGTTCATCTGATTCATGTTCTTATCCTCAAGCCGCGCCGAACGCGGCGCGCAAATGGCAAACGCCGGCATGAGCCGGCGTTTGCTGGCGGAAACCGGGTACGAAACCCGTCCGCCAGTTCAAATGTGAAAGGGCTGGCGCGAGGCGCCAATCAACCTGTAGCAGCCTCGATCGACCTTACGCGACGCGCATCACCGACTTGCCGGAGACATTCGCCGCCTTGTCGAGAAAGCGTTCGCGAATGGACTTCGCGATCCCTGCTGCGTCGAGCCCACAGCCCGCCAGCAGCTTCGCCGGGTCGCCGTGGTCGATGAAGCGGTCGGGGAGGCCCAATTGTAGTACGGGCTTGATAACCCCACTTTCAAGTAGGGCTTCCACGCAGGCCGAACCGGCACCGCCCATGATGCAGCCTTCCTCGACGGTCACGAGGTAGTCGTGCGTTTCGGCGAGCTGTTTCACGAGGTCCGCGTCGAGCGGCTTCACGAAGCGCATGTTCGCCACGGTGGCGTCCAGCTCTTGCGCGGCGGCGAGCGAGGGCGCCACCATCGTGCCGAACGCGAGAATCGCGATACGGCTGCCTGCCGGCGCCTTGCTCTCGCGGCGCACTTCGCCCTTGCCCACCGGCAGCGCGGCCATCTGCTTGACGGTCGCGACACCCGTGCCCGCGCCGCGCGGGTAGCGCACGGCCGTCGGGCAGTCCTGCTGGAGCGCCGTGTAGAGCATCTGACGGGATTCGTTTTCGTCGGATGCCGCCATGATCATCATGTTCGGGACGCAGCGCATGAACGCGAGATCATAGGCACCCGCGTGCGTCGCGCCATCGGCGCCGACCAGGCCCGCGCGGTCGATGGCGAATACGACCGGCAAGTTCTGCAGCGCAACGTCGTGAATCAGCTGGTCGTAGGCGCGCTGCAGGAAGGTCGAGTAGATCGCGACCACAGGCTTCAGGCCCTCGGCTGCCAGACCGCCCGCGAACGTTACCGCGTGCTGCTCGGCAATACCCACGTCGTAGTAACGGTCCGGGAAGCGCTTTTCAAACTCCACCATGCCCGAGCCTTCGCGCATGGCCGGCGTGATGCCGATCACGCGCTGATCGAGCTCAGCCGCGTCGCACAGCCATTCGCCGAACACCTGCGTGTAGGTCTTCTTTGCGGGCGTCGTCGACGGCTTGATGCCTTCGGCCGGGTTGAACTTACCGGGACCGTGGTACAGGACCGGGTCGGCTTCGGCCAGCTTGTAGCCCTGGCCTTTCTTCGTCACGACGTGCAGGAATTGCGGGCCGCGCAGTTCCTTGATGTTCTGCAGAGTGGGAATCAGCGAATCCAGATCGTGACCGTCGATCGGCCCGATGTAGTTAAAGCCGAATTCCTCGAACAGCGTGGCCGGCACGATCATGCCCTTCGCGTGCTCTTCGAGCTTGCGCGCGAGGTCGAGCACCGGCGGCGCATGGCGCAGCACGCGCTCCACGCCTGCGCGTGCGGCGGCGTAGAAGCGGCCCGACATGAGGCGCGCGAGATGGCGATTGAGCGCGCCAACCGGCGGCGAAATCGACATGTCGTTGTCGTTGAGGATGACGAGCAGCGGCACGTCGTCTTCGACGCCGCCGTTGTTCAGCGCCTCGAACGCCATGCCGGCCGTCATCGCGCCGTCGCCGATCACGGCGATGCCCATGGCGTTGTCGCCCTTGAGCTTGCTCGCGACGGCCATGCCGAGCGCCGCCGAGATCGACGTGCTCGAGTGCGCAGTGCCGAACGTGTCGTACGGCGACTCGTCGCGTTTCGGGAAGCCCGAAATGCCGCCGAGTTGTCGCAGCGTCGACATCTGGTCGCGGCGGCCCGTCAGGATCTTGTGCGGATAGGTCTGATGGCCCACGTCCCAGACGATGCGGTCGCGCGGCGTGTCGAACACGTAGTGCAGCGCGATCGTCAGTTCGACCGTACCGAGGTTGGACGACAGGTGGCCGCCCGTTTGCGAGACGCTCTCGAGAACGAAGGCACGCAGTTCGTCGGCAAGCGGTTGCAACTGGCGGCGATCGAGGCGGCGCAAATCCGCCGGGTCGTCAATGGTTTTCAGCAAGTCGTACATCGTCGTTCCATTGTAGGAAAACTGGCGCTCCCGCACTTTTTCTGCGCATTACTTCCCTTTCATGCGCGTGGGCGGGTTGCGCGGTCAGCTCACCCGGTTCACCACCAGGTCAGCGAGTTCGGCGAGGCGCTGAGCGCGCGCGCCGAACGGTTCGAGCGCCGCGTGCGCGTCGGCGCGCAACTGCTGCGCGAGTGCACGCGAAGCATCAAGACCGATAATCGACACGTAGGTCGGCTTGCCGTCCTTTGCGTCCTTGCCCGCGGTCTTGCCGAGCGTTGCTGAGTCGGCGGTGACGTCGAGAATGTCGTCCACCACCTGGAATGCGAGGCCCACTGCTGCTGCGTACCTGTCGAGCGCGTCAAGGTCTTGCGCCGAAGGCGTCTCGCCCGCCAGCGCGCCCATGCGGACCGCGGCGCGCAAGAGCGCGCCGGTCTTCAGGCGGTGCATCGTTTCGAGCTGCTCGCGGGTGAGCGAATGGCCCACGCTCGCGAGGTCGATGGCCTGGCCGCCGGCCATGCCGATCGAGCCGCTAGCCAACGCGAGCTCGCGCACGAGCGAGGCCTGGCGCTGAGCACCGAGCACGTCCGATGTCAGCGTGACGAAGGCCTGCGACTGCAGCGCATCGCCCACCAGCAGCGCCGTCGGTTCGTCATATTTGACGTGTACCGTGGGTTTGCCGCGACGCATGTCGTCGTCGTCCATGCACGGCATGTCGTCGTGCACGAGCGAGTAGACGTGGATCATTTCGAGCGCGCAGGCCGCCGCGTCGAGCGCTTCGGGCGTGGCGTTCGTGAGTTCGCCCGCCGCGTGGCACAGGAGCGGACGCACCCGCTTGCCGCCGCCCATGACGGCATAACGCATGGCGTCATGCAGCGGCGCCGGCAGCACGTCGGCAGCCGGCAAATAGTGATCGAGCGCGCTTTCGACCCGGTCGAGTACCTGCCGGGTCCATTGGTCAAATGTCATAGATCGTCGTCTCCGCCCGCTGCGGAGTCTGTCGTATTGAGGGGCACGGGCCGCAACGTCTCGCCGTCGAGCACGCGCACCTGTTGTTCAACCTTTTCGAGCTGCTGCTGGCAAAAGCGCACGAGCGCCGCGCCGCGGCGGTACGCCGCAAGCGATTCTTCCAGGCTCAGGCTGCCGCCTTCCATGCGTGCAACGAGCCCGTCGAGCTCCGCAAGCGCCGCCTCGTAGCTCTCGGGCAGGGCTTCGCCCTCGGCCAGTCCGGCTGCGCTTTCGCCCGCGCCAGCGCGGTCTTTCGTTGCGGATTTCGCCATGAGTCGTCGCCAGAATGAAACAAGGCGGACATTCTACGGCAAAAGGTCCATTTCGACCCGCTCCCCGGCTCGTGCACCCTCTCGACCACACGCCCGGGGCCAGTACAAATCGTTTCCGGAAGACCCGATTACCCGTGCATTTGTCTCATATTTCCTGATTTCCTGCCGTCTTTCCGGTGTAATTTTGGCAAAAATCAGTCACTTAGCTACCCCAGGACGGGGCAACCGGGTATAATCGCCGGCTCCCTAAATCGAATCTTCGATGGTTGGGTTGTTCACTGCTTTCACGTCTTCATCGGGAGTGGGAATGTCCAATCTGAGCAATGCATTGCAGCTGAAGTCTATCCACAGCCAGCTGCCAGTCACCGCTTATTTTGACGAAGCGCTACTCAAGCGCGAAATCGACACGCTTTTCCAGAAGGGTCCTCGCTACGTCGGGCACGAACTCATGGTGCCCGAGGCGGGAAACTATTTTGCGCTGCCTGGCGAAAAAGAAGGCCGCGTGCTCGTTCGCAACAAGAGCAACCAGATCGAACTGCTCTCGAACGTGTGCCGGCACCGCCAGGCCATCATGCTAAACGGTCGCGGCACGGCAGACAACATCGTATGTCCGCTGCATCGCTGGACCTATGACCTCAAAGGCGAACTGCTAGGCGCACCGCACTTCGCGGACAAGCCGTGTCTGAATCTGAACAGCTCGCCGCTGCAGAAGTGGAACGGGCTGCTCTTCGAATCCGCCGGCCGCGACGTCGCGCGCGATCTCGCACGCCTTGGGCCGGCCAAACACCTCGACTTTGCGGACTACATGTTCGATCACGTCGAGGTCCACGAGTGCAACTACAACTGGAAGACCTTCATCGAGGTCTATCTGGAAGACTATCACGTCGTGCCGTTCCACCCGGGTCTCGGCAACTTCGTGTCGTGCGACGACCTCCAGTGGGAGTTCGGCGAGTGGTATAGCGTGCAGACAGTCGGCGTGCACAATCACCTCGGCAAGCCGGGCAGCCCGACGTACCGCAAGTGGCACGACGAGGTTCTGCGCTTTCGCAATGGCGTGCCGCCCGAATTCGGTGCGATCTGGATGGTGTACTACCCGAATCTCATGATCGAGTGGTATCCGCACGTGCTCGTCGTTTCGTGGCTCATCCCGCAGGGCACGCAGAAGACGACCAACATCGTCGAGTTCTATTACCCCGAGGAAATCACGCTGTTCGAGCGCGAGTTCGTCGAGGCCGAGCGCGCCGCCTACATGGAAACGGCCGTCGAAGACGACGAAATTGCCGAGCGCATGGACGCCGGCCGCCGTGCGCTCTTCGAGCGCGGCGTTTCGGAAGTCGGCCCCTACCAGAGCCCGATGGAAGACGGCATGCAGCACTTCCACGAGTTCCTGCGCCGCGAGCTGGGACCGATCTGACGCCCAGCAGGCATAAGCCTGGGGTCACTCGAACGCATCACGGAAAGACGGGCTTAGGCCCGTCTTTTTGTTTAGACTGACGGCATCGGGCCGTCACAGAGCTAGAGATGGCGGCCTTGCACGATTCAAGGAGCCGTCATGCCCCACACGCACTACACCACGCTGATCTCGGCCGCCAATCTGCACGAACGCCTGACCGCCGCGCCGGGCAGCGTGCTGGTTTTCGACTGCCGCTTCGATCTCGCCGATCCCGCCGCCGGTGAAAACGCTTATGCGCTCGGCCATCTGCCCGGCGCGCAATATCTGCATCTGGACCGCGACCTCTCGGGCCCGAAGACCGGCAAGAACGGCCGGCACCCGCTGCCCGACCGCTCGGCGCTCGTCGCCACGCTCTCGCTGCGCGGGCTCAACGAAGGCCAGCAGGTCGTCGCCTACGACGCACAAGGCGGCGCCTACGCTGCGCGCCTGTGGTGGCTCTTGCGCTGGCTCGGTCACGACTCGGTGGCCGTGCTCGACGGCGGCCTCAAGGCGTGGGAGGCAGCCGGCTTCCCGCTCGTGCGCGACGTGCCGGCGCCCGCACGCGGCACCTTCAAGGCCGGCGCACCGCTCCAGGTGACGGTGGACGCGCAGGCCATCGTACGCAATCTCGCCACGCGCGAACTGACGGTCGTCGACGCGCGCGCCGCCGACCGCTATCGCGGCGAGAACGAAACGATCGACCCGGTGGGCGGCCATATTCCTGGCGCGCGCAATCGGTTCTATCAGGACAATCTCACGGCGGACGGCCGGTTCAAATCGGCGCATGCGCTGCGCGAAGATTTCACCGCCGTGCTGCCGGGCATCACGCCCGAACACGTGGTCCTGCAATGCGGCTCGGGCGTGACCGCGTGCCACAACGCGCTCGCGATGGAGATTGCCGGCCTGCACGGCGCAGCGCTCTACCCCGGATCGTGGAGCGAATGGAGTGCCGACCCGTCGCGGCCGGTCGCCACGGGCCCCAATCCCTGAGCCGGGAGCCGGAAACCAGGCACGGCGTCAGATCTCGCCGTGCTCCTTGAACCAGGCGATCGCGCGCTTCCAGCCGTCTTGCGCATCGGCCTTGCGATAGCTCGGGCGGTAGTCCGCGAAGAACGCGTGCCCCGCGTCGTTGTACACGACGATTTGCGAACTGCGGCCGCCCTGCGGACCTTGCGCGATGGCGGCCTTCATCTGCTCGAGCGTGTCCTGCGGGATGCTCTCGTCCTGCAAGCCGTACATGGCGAGCACCGGCACCTGCAGGGTGTTTGCGAGATCGAGCGGATTGCTCGGCGCGTTCGCCGTGTGCGGGCCAGCCACGCGCCCATACCACACCACCGCTGCCTTGATGTGCGGGTTGTGCTCCGCATAGAGCCACGCATAGCGCCCGCCCCAGCAAAAACCGTTCACGCCCACGCGCGTCGTGTCGCCGCCATGTTCGCCCGCCCAGGCAACGGCGGCGTCGATGTCGCCCATCACCTGGGCGTCGGGCACCTTGCTCGCAATGTTCTCGCTGATCTGCTGAATCGTTGGGTACACCGAGGCATCGCCCTGGCGCACGAAGAAGTCTGGCGCGATGGCCAGATACCCGAGCTTCGCAAAGCGGCGGCACACATCGGCGATATGCTCGTGCACACCGAAGATCTCGTGTATCACGATGATGACCGGCAGATGCGTCTTCCCTCGCGGCTGCGCGCGATACGCCGGGATCAGTGTCCCACTCGACTGGAAGCCGATCTCGCCGGCTTCGAGACCTTCGCTGTCGGTGTGGATGGTTTGTGCGGAGACGGGCAGCACGGCAGCGGCGAATCCGCTGCCGAGCGCCGCCTTGATGAAGGTGCGGCGGTTGAACGGCACGTGCGGGACGAGGCTATCGACTTCGGGTTTCAGCATGCAGCGCTCCTTGGAGGTCAAACAGCGGAAACAAGCAAAATAGCGCTGCGCCCCTGGACGCAAGCGCTGCTCAGTGCGGCCGCTCAGTGCAGCTTCACGCGCGGCAGCGTCGTGCGGCGCAGCCAGTGCGCGAAGGTATCGAGCACCATGCGCGCGTAGCCGTGCAGCGCCGCGATGTGCAGCCGATACAGCGACATGTACATGAAACGGGCAAACAATCCTTCGATCAACATATTCCCGCCGATCAGCCCGCCCATCAGATTGCCGACCGCGCTGAAGTGGCCGAGCGACACCAGCGAGCCGAAGTCGCGATAGGTGAACTCCTCCAGCGGCTTGCCGGCGAGCAGATTGCCAAGCGACTTGAACAGGAAGGTGGCCTGCTGGTGCGCGGCCTGCGCGCGCGGCGGCACCCCGCGCTCGTGGCCCGGCCATTCGCAGGCCGCGCAGTCGCCGAGCGCGAAGATGTTGTCGTCGAGTTCCGTTTGCAGCGTACGGCGCACGATCAGCTGACCGAGCTTGTTGACGGTCAGGCCATCGAGCCGCGAGAGCACAGCCGGCGCGGTAATGCCCGCAGCCCAGACCGTGAGGTCCGCGCGCAGATTCTTGCCGCTCGCGGTGCGCACGACGCCCGGCGCAACCTCGGTCACGCGCTCTCCAGTCAGCAGCCTCACACCGAGCTTGTTCAGCAGTTCAGCCGTGGCCGAAGAAACGCGCTCGGGCAACGCAGGCAGGATGCGCGTGCCCGCCTCGATCAGCACGATGCCCACGTCGTGCCGCGGATCGAGCTTGTGCAGCCCATAGGCCGAAAGCACCTGCGCGGTGTTGCGCAACTCGGCGGAAAGCTCGACGCCCGTCGCGCCTGCACCGATGATCGCCACTTGCACGCGCGGCTCGGCGCCCCCGTTCATGGCCGGCGAGAGATCGTCCGCCGCCACCTCCGCCGCGATTTTTTCCGGCGCCAGATGTTCGGCGCGCATGCACGCGGCGATCAGACGCTTGCGAAAGCGCTCGGCTTGCTCGACGGTGTCGAGCGCGATGGAATTCTCGGCCGCGCCCGGCACGCCGAAAAAGTGCGTCGTGCTACCGATTGCGAGCACCAGCGTGTCGTATTCGAGCACGCGCTCGGGCAGCATTTCCGCGCCGTCTTCGTCGAGCACGCGCCCGAGTGTGATGCGCTTCGCCGCGCGGTCGAGCGCAGTCAGTTCGCCCTGCTGAAACTCGAAGCCATGCCAGCGCGCCTGCGCCGGATATTCGAGCTGATGCGTGAACGGATCCATGCTGCCCGCCGCGACTTCGTGCAGGAGCGGTTTCCAGATATGCGTTGGATTGCGGTCGACCAGCGTGACCGATGCCGCTTGCGGCTTGCCCCGCTTCGCGCGCGCTTCGCCGTAACGATCGCCGAGCCGTGTTGCCAGCTCCAGCCCGCCTGCGCCTCCTCCCACAACGATAAAGCGATGCATAGACTCTCCGTGCATGTCGAAAGGCGATAGAAAGGCCGATGCATCGGCAACATCATGCGCGAGGCACCGGCCTTCAATCAAATCATTGTCGGTGGACGGAGCGCGCGGCGGCAACCCTTGCGGCGCGCATTCGCGACATCACGCACGCGACGCTTGCCTTATCGCGCGCGCGCAGTTAGGTCCTTGTTGCGGTAGAGCGCATTCAGTACGTACTTAGTAGAGCTTCACTAAGCACGTCAACGCGCCTTCAGTGTGCCTCTTCCCAGTTTTCGCCCACGCCCACTTCGGCCACGAGCGGCACCTTGAGCTGCGCGACCGAGCACATCAGTTCGGGCAGGCGCTTGCGCACCTCGGCGAGTTCGTCGCCCGGCACTTCGAGCACGAGTTCATCGTGCACCTGCATGATCATCTTCGTGCCGATCTTGCGTTCGTCGAGCCACTTCTGCACCGCGATCATCGAAAGCTTGATGAGGTCGGCGGCCGTGCCCTGCATGGGCGCGTTGATGGCGGCGCGTTCGGCGGCCTGGCGGCGCGGGCCGTTGCCGCCGTTGATCTCGGGCAGCCACAGACGGCGGCCGAACACCGTCTCCACGTAGCCGCGCGATTTCGCATCCATGCGCGTTTCGTCCATATAGCGCGCAACGCCCGGATAGCGCGCGAAATAGCGGTCGATATAGAGCTTCGCTGCGTCGCGCGTAATGCCGAGATTCGATGCGAGCCCGAACGCGCTCATGCCGTAGATCAGGCCGAAATTGATGACCTTCGCGATGCGCCGCTGGTCCGAGCTCACTTCGAGCGGCGTGACGCTAAACACCTCGGCAGCCGTGGCGCGGTGAATGTCGTCGCCGCGTGCGAACGCCGCGAGCAGCGATTCGTCGCCCGAGATATGCGCCATGATGCGCAGTTCGATCTGCGAGTAGTCGGCGGAAACGATCTTGTGACCCGGCGGCGCGATGAACGCTTCGCGAATGCGGCGCCCCTCGCCCGTTCGCACAGGGATGTTCTGCAGATTCGGATCGTTCGACGCAAGACGGCCCGTGACCGCCACAGCCTGCGCGTAGTTCGTGTGCACGCGGCCCGTTTGCGCATTGACCATGCGCGGCAGCTTGTCGGTGTACGTGGACTTGAGCTTGGCAAGCCCGCGATGCTCGAGCAGGATCTTGGGCAGCGGGTAGTCTTCGGCGAGTTTTTGCAGCACTTCTTCGTCGGTGGAAGGCGCGCCGCTTGGCGTCTTCTTCACGACCGGCAATTGCAGCTTCTCGAAGAAGATCTGGCCGATCTGCTTGGGCGACCCCAGATTGAATTCGCCGCCCGCGAGCGCGTACGCTTCCTGTTCGAGCGTGATGAGCCGCACAGCGATTTCCGCGCTCTGCTTGTCGAGCCGTTCGGTATCGATGAGCACACCGTTGCGCTCCACCTTGCGCAGCACGCGCGACGTGGGCAATTCGATGTTGCGATAGACGTAGTCGAGGCCCTTCTCCGGCGCGATCTGCGGATAGAGCGCGCGGTGCAATTGCAGCGTGACGTCGGCGTCTTCGGCAGCGTATTCGGCAGCCTTTTCGAGCGAGACTTCGTCGAAGCCGATCTGCTGCGCGCCCTTGCCCGCCACTTCTTCGTACTTGATCGTCTTGATGCCGAGATGGCGCAGCGCGAGGCTGTCCATGTCGTGACTGCGATGCGATTCGAGCACATACGATTCGAGCAGCGTGTCATGCTCCACGCCGTTCAGTTCGATACCGTAGTTCGCAAGCACCTGCTCGTCATACTTCATGTGCTGGCCGACTTTCTTGTGCTTCTCGCTTTCGAGCCACGGCTTCAGGCGCGCGAGCACTTCATCCATCGGCAGTTGATCGGGTGCGTCCGGGCCGCGATGCGCGAGCGGCAAATACGCGGCCACGCCCGGCTGCGTCGAGAACGACATGCCAACAAGCTTCGCGACCATCGGATCGAGCGCCGTGGTCTCGGTATCGAACGCAGTGAGTTCGGCGGCCTCGATTTTCTTGAGCCACGTATCGAACTGCGGCCACGTCTGGATCGTTTCGTAATGGCGCGGCGCATCGACGAAGAGCGCGGGCTGCACCATCGCGTCTTTCTCCGGCGCGTCGCCTTGGGTCGCAGCGGGCACCGTCTCGCTCTGCTGACTCGCTTCGGTCACTTCGCGCAGCCAGGTCTTGAAACCGTGGCGCGCGAAGATATCGCGCAGTTCTTCGCGCGCTTCGGGGCGCGTGGCGAGCGACGCTTCGATCGACTCGAGATGCGGCGTGAGATCGCAAGCCGTTTCCACCGTGACGAGCTTTCGCGCCATCGGCAGGAAGTCGAGCGCGTCGCGCAGATAGCCGCCCACGGCACCCTTGATTTCGTCCACATGCGCGATCACGCCATCGAGCGAATCGTATTGCGTGAGCCACTTCACCGCGGTTTTCGGGCCGCATTTGTTCACGCCCGGCACATTGTCGACGGTGTCGCCAATGAGCGAGAGATAATCGATGATGCGCTCAGGCGGCACGCCGAACTTCGCGATCACGCCTTCGCGATCGAGCGTTTCGTTCGTCATCGTGTTGATGAGCGTGACGTGGTCCGTGACGAGTTGCGCGAGGTCCTTGTCGCCCGTGGAAACGACGACCTTCATGCCGAGCTTTTCCGCCTGGTGAGCGAGCGTGCCGATCACGTCGTCGGCCTCGACGCCTTCGATCATCAGCAGCGGCCAGCCGAGCGCGCGCACCGCCGTGTGAATGGGCTCGATTTGTGCTGCGAGCGGCTCAGGCATGGAAGGCCGGTTGGCCTTGTACTCGGGGTACCAGTCGTCGCGGAACGTCTTGCCCTTTGCATCGAACACGCACGCGCTATACTCTGCCGTAACGTCCTTGCGCATGCGACGCAGCATGTTGATGATGCCGTATAGCGCGCCCGTCGGTTCGCCGTCGGGACCGCGCAGATCCGGCATTGCATGGAAGGCCCGATAGAGATAGCTAGAACCGTCGACCAGCAACAGGGTCTTCCCTTCCAGCTCATTTTGTAGCTTCGTTTCCACGCGTAGTTCTTCAGGCATTATGGACAAGAGAAAAGTGATTCCGAGTCTGCGTTCACTCGCAGATCAAGAGCGCGCGACGGCCAAGAAGGCGCGCGCATCGTGGCAGATGTTCACGATTATGGCAGAGTTTATTGAGGCGACCGAGTACCTGTCCGAGATCCGGCCAGCGGTCAGCATCTACGGTTCCGCCCGCCTGAAACCGGAGTCGAAGTACTACCAGCTCGCCAGCACGATCGCGCGAAAAGTCTCGGACGCGGGCTTCGCCGTGATCTCGGGCGGCGGCCCCGGCATCATGGAAGCCGCGAACCAGGGCGCGCATGCGGGCAAGTCGCCTTCGGTGGGCCTGAACATCGAGTTGCCGCACGAGCAGTCGGGCAACCAGTGGCAGGACATTTCGCTGCGCTTCCGCCATTTCTTCACACGCAAGGTCACGTTCGTGAAGAACTCGGACGCCGTGATCGTCATGCCCGGCGGCTTCGGCACGCTCGACGAACTGGCCGAGGTGCTCACGCTCATCCAGACGAAAAAGTCGCGTCATGTGCCCATCATTCTGGTGGGCGCCGAATTCTGGAAGGGCCTGCTCGACTGGTTCCGCTCGGCGCTCGTGCCGATGGGCCTCATCAATCCCGAAGACATGGACTTGATGCAGGTGATCGACGACCCGGACCAGGTGCTCGAAGCCGTTCTCAAGTTCTACGAAGATGCGGACACCGCCGAAGACGCCGGCAAGGAACACCCGACGCGCCGCGACCGCGACTCCGACGAAGACCGGATGTTCTATCTCTGATGCTTCGCTTGCGGCGCGGCGTGCGGATGGCCTGCGGTTGATGTTTTCGTAGGTATCCGTTGCGCTCGCGCTTCAGCGCAACACCCCTTCATGCTTTCTCCGCGCTTGCGGGCACGCCGGATGCACCGTGCGGCGCCCGCGCGCTCGCCTGCTCCTCCAGCCAGCGGCAAAACTGCGACACGAGCGGCGCTTGCGCCACCTCGCGGCGCGCCACCCACCAGTAACCGCGCGCGTCGAGATGTGGGCCGGCGAGCGGGGTGACGAGACGGCCTGACGCGAGCTCGTCGTCGAGCAGCGGCAGCGGGCCGAGCGCAACGCCAAGACCATCCACGGCAGCCTGCAAGGCCAGATAGAAGTGGTCGAACGACTGCTTCTTCCGGCATTTGGCTTTCACCCCGGCGGCCGCAAGCCAGGTACGCCACGCATCGGGCCGCGTGTCCGAATGCAGCAGCACGTGGCGCGCAAGATCGTTCGCCTGATGAATCGGCGCGCGTTTGAGCAGCGCCGGGCTGCACACCGGCAGTTCCGTCTCGTCGAGAAAATGGCCGGCCTCGCAGTCGGGCCAGTGGGCCGGTCCGCGCCGCACGGCCACATCGAAGCCTTCGAGCGTCTCGACCGGCGCGTTCGAGGTGGACAGTCGCAACTCGACGTTCGGCGCGAGACGCTGAAACTGCGAGAGCCGCGGCAGCAGCCATTTCATCGCGAAGGTGGGCAGCGCGTTCACGCGCAGCACGTGCACCACGCCCGTGTCGCGCAACTGGTTGGTTGCGCGCGCGATGTCGTCGAATGCCGATTGCACGGCGGCCAGGTAGCGCCGCCCGTCCTCGGTCAGCGCGACGCGCTTGCCGTGCCGGTGAAACACCTGCACGCCGACCCACGCCTCAAGCGCCGCCACCTGCCGGCTGATGGCACCGTGAGTCACATGGAGCTCGCCCGCCGCCGCGGAGAAGCTGTTGTGCCGTGCTGCGGCTTCGAACGCGCGCAGCGCGGGAAAGGGAGGAAGGGAGCGTGCCATGCTTGTGAGTGTAGATCACAAGAACGCACCATAGAAATCGTTTTGCCGCGCGCGCGATTGGGCTTAATCTCGGAACTTGCCTCAGAGGTCCCTTCCATTCATGAAACAACCCATTTCATCGCCCGCCGTTGCCGCACATGGCACGGACGAAGGCCTGCAGACGCCTACGGTGCGCGATCTGTTCTTCGGCTTCCTCGGTCTTGGCTTCACATCGTTTGGCGGTGCACTGCCGTTGGCGCGCCGCACCATCGTCGAGCAGCGCCGCTGGCTCCACGCCAGCGAGTTCACCGACCTGCTCGGCCTCTGCCAGTTTTTGCCGGGCGGCAACGTCATCAATCTGTCGGTTGCGCTCGGCATGCGCTTTCAGGGCTGGCGCGGCGCGCTTGCGGGCATCCTCGGCCTGATCGCGGGTCCGTCGCTCGTCGTGGTCGGGCTCGGCGTGCTTTACGAGCGCACGCAAAACGACCCGCACGTGCGGCATCTGTTCGTGGGGCTCGCCGCGGCGGCCGCCGGGTTGCTCGTCTCGATGGCGCTGAAGATCGTGCTGCCGCTGCGGCGCGATCCCGCCGCGGCCGTCGTCGCCGCGCTCGGCTTCGTGGCCATTGCCGTGCTGCGCACGCCGCTTTTGCCCACCATGCTCGTGCTCACGCCAGTCGGCATCGCGCTTGCGGCCCGCGCGGCGCGCAAGGAAGGAGGCGCGCGATGACCGCCACACTCGTTGCGCTCGCCGCGATCTTCAGTCAGCTCTCGCTGCTCGCATTCGGTGGCGGCAACACGATCCTGCCCGAGATGCAGCGTCAGGTCGTCGAGGTGCACCACTGGATGCCCGCGAGCGAGTTCAGCGCGCTCTTCGCGCTTGCCCAGGCCGCCCCGGGCCCGAACATGATGGTCGTGACACTGGTGGGCTGGCACGTGGCCGGCTGGGCGGGCATGCTGGTCACGTCGATTGCGAAGTTCGGACCGTCGTCGCTTGTCACGATCGCCGCGCTGCATGCGTGGGACCGCTTCAAGGACCGCCCGTGGCGGCGCATCGCGCAAAAAGGGCTCGTGCCGGTGACGGCAGGCCTCGTGGCCGCGAGTGCGGTGTTGATCGCGAAGGCTTCAGATCCATCGTGGATCGCGTGGGCGATTACCGGCGTGTGCGCCGTGCTCGCGTTTCGCACGAAGATTCATCCGCTGTGGCTGCTTGGCGCGGGGAGTTTGATTGGGTTGATGGGGTTTGGTCAGTGAAGTGATGCGAGAACGACAAGACAAACCGGCGGCGGCGCCTGTGGCCAGCCGCCGCCGTTGAATGCGCTCCTACTGAAACGCCACCTCCGCAAAACTGCGCAACTTCCGGCTATGGAGCTTGTGCAAACCGTTCGTGCGCAGAATCTCCATCGCCTTCACGCCGATCTGCAAATGCTGATCGACCTGCGCGCGATAGAACGAATCGGCCATGCCCGGCAGCTTGAGCTCGCCATGCAAGGGCTTGTCGGAAACGCACAGCAAAGTGCCGTACGGCACGCGAAAGCGGAATCCGTTTGCGGCGATGGTCGCGCTTTCCATGTCGAGCGCGATCGCGCGGCTCTGCGAAAGGCGCTGCACCGGCTCGCGATGATCGCGCAGCTCCCAGTTGCGGTTGTCGACGCTCGCCACCGTCCCCGTGCGCATCACGCGCTTGAGTTCCACGCCATCGAGCCTGGTAACCTCCGCGACCGCCCGCTCGAGCGCGAGCTGCACTTCCGCGAGCGCCGGAATCGGCACCCATAGCGGCAAATCGTCGTCGAGCACGTGATCCTCACGCACATACCCGTGCGCGAGCACGTAGTCGCCGAGGCGCTGCGTATTGCGCAAGCCAGCGCAGTGGCCAAGCATGATCCACGCATGCGGACGCAGCACGGCAATGTGATCGGTGATCGTCTTCGCATTCGACGGTCCCACGCCGATGTTGATCATCGTGATGCCGCTGCCGTCAGCACGCTTGAGGTGGTAGGCCGGCATTTGCGGCAGGCGCGCCGGCGCCGTGCCTTCGTCGTCCTGCTCGCCCAGGTTCGCGTTGTAGGTCACCACGTCGCCAGGCTCGACGAACGACGTGTATTCACTGCGGTAGTTGCGCAGGTCGGCGTCGTCGGTATGCGCCATCATCGCGCGGCCGAGCTTCACGAACTCGTCGATATAGAACTGGTAGTTCGTGTAGAGCACGTAGTTCTGCACGTGCGTGGGCGACGTGGCCGTGTAGTGCTTGAGCCGATGCAGCGAAAAGTCGACGCGCGGCGCGGTGAAGAGCGCAAGCGGATGCGGCTCGCCCGGCTCCGGCTCGTAGGTGCCGTTCACGATGCGGTCATCGAGCTGCGCGAGATCGGGCACATCGAACACGTCGCGCATGGCGAAGAGGCGCTCGCGGTCGAGATCGCCTTCGAGGTGGATGCCTTCGGCGAACGCGAAGTGCACGGGAATCGGTTGATCCGACACGCCCACTTCGATACCCACGTGATGGTTCTTCGCGAGCAGGCGCAACTGCTCGCGATAGTAATTGCCGAACAGGTCGGGCCGCGTGACGGTGGTCTCGAACACACCGGGGCCGGCCACGAAACCATACGAACGGCGTGAGTCGATATGCGTATTGACGTTGGTGCGGATGCGCACGAACGGATAGCACGCGCGCACGCGGCGCTCGAACGCTTCGCCGCGGCGATAGCGCGCAAACGCGTCGCGCAGGAAAGACGTATTCGCTTCGTAGATGCTCGAGAGGCGCGCCACGGCGTCGGCGGCGTCTTCGAAAAACTCGTCCGGGAAGTCGTGCGCCGGCGTCATGAGGGGCCGCAGGTGGTCGTTGTTCATCTTCGTTCGCCTCTCCGTTTGATGGGTCCACATTACCACGGAAGGTGCGACTTTCTGGCGACGGACCTCGCCGCGCCCAGGGCTTTTACAGCACCCGTCACGCGCGGGCCGCGGGCGCCGCGCACCGCCCGCCGGGCGCGGGCCGCAGCGCTTGCGCGACATGGGGTGAAGCGCCCGGATTTGCTAGAATTGGAGCATCCCATCGGAGAATGACCATGAAGTCGCACCTTCTTGCCGCCGTCGCGGTGACGCTCGCTTTCAGCGGGGTCGCCATGGCCGCGCCGGCCGACGACGCAAAGACCGCCGTCGAGGCACAATCCGCGCAGTCCGAGAACGAGCGCGCGGGCCTGCCCGACCTGGCCGCGATCAACAACCAGCCGGCCGCACGCGTCACCTCGAAGGTCAACATCAACGACGTGCCGCGCGTGCCCAGCTATCACGAAGTGAGCCGGAACGGCACCGAAATCACCGAGTTCCGCGACAAGGGCAAGCCCGTCGAAATCAACGTGCATTCGAACTTCGGCACGCGCTACACGATGAGCGCGAGCCCCGACACCTCGCCGCAAGTGCGCAACAACGGCCAGGCCAGCACGCGCCTGCCGTCGATCAACCTGCATTACTGATCCATCTGAGCGCGCGCATGCCTGTACGGGGCATGCCCACGCCCTCCGCCATGTGCAGCGCCCCATAAAGCCGGGCCGCCGCCATCGCACCTGAGCCGGACACGCTCGCACGCCCCTCGGGCAGCACGACGCAGCGTTCGCCGACCCGCCATTACCAATCAACCGACCTCCTTGCATGGCCGTCTTCACCGCTGTCACCGACCAAGAGCTTGCCCAATGGCTGCACGACTACGATCTCGGCGATGTTGTCGAATTTCGCGGCATCCAGTCCGGCATTGAAAACAGCAACTTCTTCCTGACGACGACGCGCGGCGAATACGTCCTGACGATCTTCGAAAAGCTGACGGCCGAACAACTGCCGTTCTACCTCGACTTGATGCGGCATCTCGCCTCGCACCGCGTGCCGGTACCCGACCCCATGCCGCGCAAGGACGGCGCGCTCTTCGGCCTGCTGCACGGCAAGCCCGCGGCCATCGTCTCGAAGCTCGAGGGCAAGCCCGAACTCGCGCCCGGCGTGGAGCACTGCGCGGAAGTGGGCCAGATGCTCGCGCGCATGCATCTGGCGGGCCGCGATTACCGTGGCGACCAGCCGAACCTGCGCAGCCTTTCTTGGTGGGAAGAAACGGTGCCGACGGTGCTGCCGTTCCTCGCCGACGCCCAGCGCACGCTCCTCACGAACGAACTCGACCATCAGCGCGCGTTCTTCGCCTCGGCCGATTACGCGGCGCTGCCGGGCGGCCCGTGCCATTGCGACCTGTTCCGCGACAACGCGATGTTCGCGCACTCACACCCGGCGCCGGGCCACGAAGTTCGGCTGGGTGGCTTTTTCGACTTCTATTTCGCCGGCTGCGACAAGTGGCTCTTCGACGTGGCCGTGACCGTGAACGACTGGTGCGTCGACCTCGCCACGGGCAAACTCGACACGGCGCGCGCCGACGCGCTCTTGCGCGCCTACCAGACCGTGCGCCCATTCACGCCCGAGGAAACACGTCACTGGATCGACATGCTGCGCGCAGGCGCGTACCGCTTCTGGGTCTCGCGCCTGTATGATTTCCACCTGCCCCGCTCGGCCGAACTGCTCAAGCCGCACGATCCCGGCCACTTCGAGCGCATCCTGCGCGAGCGCCTCGCCGGTAGCGAGGCGGGCTCCCATCACGCCTTGCCCCATCGCCCATGCAACTAATTGAAGTCCCCGCGAAGACGGGCTACGTCTGGTTCCGCCAGGGTATCTGGCTGTTCCGCCGCAATCCGCTCGCGTTTCTCACGCTGTTTTTCGCCTATTTGCTGGCGATGACGCTGATTTCCGCCATTCCCGTGATCGGCGGCGTGCTGCCGCTCCTGTTCGTGCCCGGCGTGGCCGTCGGCTTCATGGCGGCGTGCCGCGACACGATCGCAGGCAAGCCGGTGTTCCCAACCATCCTGATCGACGGCTTTCGTTCGTACGGCAGCAACGTGGCGAAACAGCTACTGGTGCTCGGGGCGATTTACGTGGTGGCGATGCTGCTGGTGCTGGCCGCGTCTGCGTTCGTGGACGGCGGCGCGCTATTGCGCCTGATGACGATCGGCGGCGACCTCGACGCGGAAGCGCTCGCCAACAGCGACGTGCCGCTTGCTGTGCTCGCCTCGCTGCTTTGCTACGTGCCGGTGTCGATGCTGTTCTGGTTCGCGCCCGTGCTCACGGCATGGCACGACGTGCCGCCCGTGAAGGCCATGTTCTTCAGCATCGTGAGCTGCTGGCGCAACAAGGGCGCGTTCATGGTGTACGGCGCGCTGTGGTTCGCGGTTTCGACCGTCGTATCCATCGGCTTGTCGGCACTTCTGCGCGCGCTCGGCGCGGGCGACTTCACGGTGGCGATCCTGATGCCCGCGCTCATCATCGTGACGACGATGCTCTATTGCTCGTTCTACGCGACCTATCGCGGCTGCTACGGCGTGCAGGAAAAGCAGCCCGCCGAAATGCCGGACTCGGGCCGCTGAACGGCGTGGCGATCACGCACGCTTAAACGCAAAAACGGCGCCTTGGGCGCCGTTCTCGTTTTGCCCCGTCGTTATGGAGGGGGCGCAGCATTCCTGCTTAGCCGTAGTGGTTCATCCACGACGGGTGGCGCGTGGCCTTCTCGCGATCCATCTTGCGCATACGGAATTCGAGATCGTAGATGTCGACGGACTGCGCGAGATACGCTTCCTCGCGCTGCTGGCGGCGAGCTTCGGCGGTTTCGGAGAGGAACAGGAAAAGACGGCTGAGCAGGTACATGATTTGGCCCTTCTTTGACGGGCACGTGCCCGCGAATCGAATGAAGCCATTATAGGGTAAACCCTATTCAGGGTAAACCCCCAAATTGCCCGCAGGCGCTTTTAACCTGCGTCCTGCGTCAATTCGTCGTCGTAGGCTTCGTCGAAGGCCTCGCGGCGATGAGCCCCGAAAAAGTCCCAGATGAGTGTGCTTGCGTCCGGTCCCGTCGAGGAATGGAACGGCACGGTGTCGTCGCCGCCGCTCCAGGCGTGGTCGAGGTCCGCCACGCGGCACAGCCGCACGACGCTCGCGCCGTCGAGTTCGTAATCCTGCTCGCGATAACCGTCCTTGAAAGTCTCGTGCGACACGACGCCCTGACGCACGCCTCGCGAATCCGCAAGGCCATTCAAGCGCAACAGTTGCACCGCGAGCTGTTCCGCATTGACGGGCGCAACCACCGCATCGGAGTCGCCCTGCACGACGATCGCCGGGATGCCCGGATGAATGCGTGCGCCCAATTGGGTATCGACGAGCGCCACAGGATCGTGGTGCACGCCGCGCCGCATCACGTCGAGCGCGGTCACACCGGAGCGTGCCTCACCGAAAGCGGGGCCGGAATGCAGCGCGATGGCTGCGAAGCGGCTGGGCGAACGGATCGCGAGCAGCATGGCGAGCCCTGCGCCCGCCGACAAGCCCGCCAGATAGACGCGCGAGCGATCGAACCCATGCTCCTCGACGAGCGTGTCGACCAGCGAAACGACGGCTGCCGCCTCGCCGCCGCCCGCCGCGTCGCGCGAGTCGTACCAATGCCAGCATTGGTGCGGGTGCGCACGCTCCGACTGCTCGGGATACACCACCGCGAACCCATGGCGGTCGGCGAGCAGATTCATGCGCGTGCCTTCCGCGAAAGAGTCGATCGACTGCTTGCAGCCATGCAGCATCACGACGAGCGGCATGCCCGCCGTCTTGTGCCCCGGGGGCAGATAGAGCCCGTAAGCCAGCGAGCGCCCGGCATGCTGGGCGTTCGCCGGTACAAGGTGCTCCGCTCGGCGCCATTCGCCCGCGGCCCAGGCGGCCGCGCGCGGACCCACGCGCGACTCCCGCACCGGCGCGCCGCTGCGTGCCTGCGCCGGCGTAACGCGCTTCGCCGCCTGATCGGCTGCGGCCTGAGCGGCGCGCCAGATTGCCTGCGGCTTGGGCGTATCGATTCCCGCGCCCTTCAGGGCGTCGCGGGTAGCCCGGGTCTGGATGGCGAGCAGACGTCGCATGCCACCTGCCCATAGCTTCGTCAGATTTTTCGTCATCTATGGCCTCATAAAAGGGTCCGACACATCGTGGCGTTTTGCCGCGATCCGTCGTTGTGCAACGCACAATAACACCATTTGAACGCGACTGCAGATCGGACCAGTTCGATTCCGTCCATGTGTACGCTCGACGGGGCACGCCTTCGTTTATGCGACGCAGCTATACTGGAAACTTGTCTCAGGCGCGTGTCGGCCAGCCAGGCGGCTCGCGCGTTGAGTAGCTATCAGGTAGCGACTCAGCACCTGCAATCCCTGGATTCTCTTCAGACAGCCGGCAGCGCGGACTCATGCCAGATTTACCCATTCACCTGTGGTACTCGATTACCAACCTCGGCGGCGCAGGCCTCACCCTGCCGCTGGCGTTGGCTATCGCGCTGTGGCTTCTGGTCGGCTACTCGTGGCGCATGGCGGCGAGCTGGGTGTTGCTGCTCGGCCTGGCAATCGGCCTCGTAACGCTCACCAAAATCGCGTTTCTCGGCTGGGGCGTAGGGGTAAGAGAACTGGACTTCACGGGCATCAGCGGCCACGCCATGCTTTCCACGGCCGTCTATCCCGTCGCCTTTTTCCTGGTGCTGCAAGGCGCACCGTCCTTCGTGCGCGCCGCAGGCGTGACCATGGGGCTCGCGGTGGGGCTCGCGGTCGCGCTCTCGCGCGTGGTGCTCGACGCCCACTCGCCTTCCGAAGCTGTCACGGGCTGTGTGGTCGGGGCGCTCACCGCGCTCGTGTTCGCGCGGTACTGGTGGCAGACGCAAGCCCGGCGAATTTCGGCGGCGGTCGTCGCGCTGAGCCTTGTGGCACTCACTGTCGCATTGCACAACGTGCATGTACCCACGCATCGCTGGGTCACGAACATCGCACTGACCGTTTCGGGGCACGATCGGCCCTACGTGCGCGCCAAATGGAAGGCCAATCGCGTCAACCGCGCACCGGTCGCGCCCGTCTCGCAAACCCGCAACGGCCTCGCGCCGCCCCCTCAGCGCCACGCCTGATCACGCCCCGCTGGCCGCACCCCGGCCGGCCGCTGCTCAGATGCTCAGCCGCCCACGCCCAGCAGCACACTCGAAGCCTTGAACACGGCTGTCGCCGTTTGCCCTGCGGCGAATCCGAGCGCGTCCACGCTCGCGTCGGTCACGATCGCAGCGATCACGGTGCCGCCCGGCAGGGCGAGCGTCACTTCGGCGTTCACGGCGCCGCGCCGCACGACCTCGATCGTCCCGCTCAGCCGGTTGCGCGCCGAAAGCCGCGCCGCATCCGCCGCGCTCGCGACCAGCACGACCGACGTCGCCTTCACGAGCGCCACCACGGGCGCGCCTGCGGCAAGCCCGAGGGCTTCGGCGCTCTCTCGCGTGATCGTGGCGACGAGCGCTTCGCCGCCGGGCAGCGCGATCGACACCTCGTCGTTCACCGCGCCCATCACGATTGCCGAGACGGTGCCAAAAAGCTGATTGCGCGCGCTCGTGCGCATGGCGAAGCGCCCGAGCACGGCTAGATCGCGCGCGAAACCGCCAGCCTGTGCATCGTCACTTTCATGCGACACGGCCCCGAGCGCGTGCGCCGCGCGCTCGAGAAAGCGCTGGTGCTCGCGCTCGATGGCGCGAAACGTTTCGATGAGCCGCAAGGCGCGCGGCGTGAGCGTCGTTCCGCCGCCGCCCTTGCCACCCGTCGCCCGTACCACCAGCGCTTCGCCCGCGAGATTGTTCATGACGTCGACGGCGTCCCAGGCGCCCTTGTAGCTCATGCCGACCGCCTTCGCAGCGCCTGTGATCGAACCGGTCGCATGGATCGCTTCGAGCAGCGCGATGCGCGCCGCGCCACCGAGCATCTGCTGACCGGACTGAAACCAGACCGAGCCGCCCAGACCGAGTTCCGGCGCTTCGGAGGATTGGGATGTGTCTGGGGAACCGGCATCTGCGTGGCCGGCGCCGGTGGTTGGGGAGTTCGAGTCAGTGGGATTCATCATGCGCTAACGAGCAAAAACAAGACGAAATAAGCAAAGGTTCGGTGTGGTCCGCCAAAATCCGCCAGCGATTATAGAGACACGCCTCAGGCGCCGCGCGTCACCTTCGGCTCGCCCAGTTCGCGCAGCAGGCGTTCACCTTCCTTTGCGGTATAGCGCTTGACGGCCTCGCACCAGCCACGCGCGAACCCGAGCTGATACGGCTCGGCATCCATGCGCTCGAGATAGCGCAGGGCCACTGCGGCGTCGTTGCCGTCGCCGAGCACGCTCTGCAGCCGCGCAAGCGAGCGAGCCACCTCTACGCGCGTGCGGCGCGACGTGAGCGTGGCGAAGAATTCGATCGTGTAGCGCAAATACTTCGCGTTGATACGTGCGCGATGCCGACTCGCCTCGTCGATGGCGGTGAGCTTTTGCGTGCTCACGAGCCGCTCGTAGTAGCGCCGCACGCGCTTCTTCGCGTGGCGATGCAGCGAAAGCCCAGTGGCGCCGGCGTCGCTCGCGCGCCGCGCGAGCGTGTCGAGCCACTGGAGCCACGCCAGCGCCACCCGCGCGTAGCGCTGCGAAGCCAGCGCCTCGCGCAGCCGCGCTCGTGCGGCCAGCCGCTGCGCGTTCGCCTCGTCGCGAATCGCGTTCCAGCGCCCCGGCTCGACGTCGGCGGCGGCGAGCGCCGGCAACGTCGATTCGACGAAGACGTCGCGGTCGCGCGCTTCGCCGAGGAGGCCGCCCAGCCATTTGAGTTCCGGCTCGATGCGCGTCTCCCAGGTCTCATCGCACCAGCGCGAGAAGATGCGCATGGCGGTGCGCAGCCGCCGCTGCGACACGCGCATCTGATGGATGAACTCGCCGTTCGTGCTATCGCGCACGCCCGCGTCATTGCCGAACCACTGCGCGCTAATGTTGCGGCCGATCGCCACGAGCGCGGCTTCGGCCGTGACCGCGCCGCCGAGATCCACGGCTTCGGCTTTGATGGCTTCAGCGGCACCGGTCACGCCCGCGGTGGCGCGCTCGAGCGCGTCGGTCAAGCGCACGAACGCTGGCAGCGCCTCGATCAGGTCGCCGGCACAGGCGAAAAGCGCTTCGACGATAGGCCGCTCGTCCTGGTCTTCGGGCCAGGGCGCACTCACGCGTAACTCGTGCAGGTCGGGTGGCGGCGCCGGAGCCTCGCGGTGAGTGTCCTGGGCCAGCGCGACTTGCGGCAGGGCGGATCGCTCGTGCAAGTCTTCGTCGAACGTGAGCAGCACCTCGATGCCGTCGCGCGGCCACTGCCAGCGGCTGCGCGTAGCCACGAGCGTGGCCGACGCAGAGAGATCGTCCGCGCTGCCCAGCGCCTCGCGAAACGGCTCGGACGCGGCGTCGAAGAGCGCATGCGCAATGCCATTCGCGTCGAGCGCCGCCTCGAAGATCGGCGCGACCACGGTGATCCCCGGCGTATGAACGCGCCGACTCGATACGACGACGTGCTGCGTGTCGCCGCGCGATTCGACAGCGACGCGCCAGCCGAGCCCCCCAAGGACGCCGCCGCGGTCGAAGGCGACCGTCGTCACGCATTCGCGCGCATCGGGCAACGGCACGAGCGACGGCAAGGCCGCGCACAGGCTGGCGCCCCGCTCCGAAAGCTTCGGGCTGGCGTGCGCTCTGGGCGCCGCTCCAGTGGCGGCGGCTGTTGAGCTTCTTCTATCCGGCGCTGCCGGGATCACGACATCCAGCAC
This sequence comes from Paraburkholderia hiiakae, assembly GCF_904848665.1. GTDB lineage: Bacteria > Pseudomonadota > Gammaproteobacteria > Burkholderiales > Burkholderiaceae > Paraburkholderia > Paraburkholderia hiiakae. The sequence goes on along the minus strand of NZ_CAJHCQ010000005.1, from coordinate 196,861 downwards.
GATTTCCAGAACGCGATCCATGAACGCTCCAGGATTCTGTGGGTGGGCGCGAAGGCGTAGATCAGTGCAAGCGGATGGAGAACGAGGAACTGCGACGACGCGATCGATGGTACACGCGAGTGCGCCTCGACGCCCCAGGTAACCTCCCTGACCCTTCCAGCAGGTATCTGATGATGGTCAAGACTGCCACGATGAGACGGTGGAAAAATAATCACGTTTCCGTTTATCTCATTTTGCCCATCTGTAAGGAGTGTTGAGTGTTCCCAGAGTACAGAGATTTGATTTCGCGCCTCAAGGTTCAGGACGACCATTTCGCCCGGATTTTTCATCGTCACAACGAGCTCGACCAGCAGATCAAGAACATGGAGGCGGGTGTCGTGGCTTCGCATGGCATGGAAGTCGAGCAGTTAAAAAAAGAAAAGCTTCAACTCAAGGACTCGCTCTACCTGATCCTGAGAAAAGCGGCAAACGCCTGAATCAGGCGGCGTCCAGCGCTGGCCACCCGTGTGCCGGCGCTGGCCATCGACCGCCGGCTTTGCCCTGGCGCTGCCACTCAGGTCTCGACGGCTTCCCTGCGCTTCATTGCCGCTCGCGCGTCGTCGGTCCCGCTTTGTTGCTCCAGATTCGATGCTCCCGCTTTGAATGCGAGTCACTCCGCATGCGCTCCCATCTCCGCATCCGCCGACACATGCCCAAATCCATTCCCTATTCCACTTCCGACATCACCAGCCCAGCCGCATGACTGCCGCTCGTCACGCCGCACAGCGCCGAGTTACGCACCGTCGACAGTGCCGTCGAGTCCGCGAGCGAGGTCATCGCGGGCGCTGTCCATGATCTCGTTTCGCGCACTCACGCCGAGCAAAATCCGCCCGCTATGTTGCTCGAGTCGATCGCGGCATTGATGCAAGGCATGTCATCCGACGAAGCCGCCCAGTTGCGCAGCCTGATCCTCGAAGGCAACCCTGCCGACTGGCGCAACTCGCGCACGCGCCACCCCGACGAGGAACTTGCCGCTGGCTGGCGCGAAGGCAGCTATCCGTATCGCAATTTGATGTCGCGTCGCGCCTACGAGCGGCAGAAGTATCGTCTGCAGGTCGAACTGCTCAAGCTTCAGGCGTGGGTACGCGATACCGGCCAGCGCGTGGTGATCCTGTTCGAGGGCCGCGACGCAGCCGGCAAGGGCGGTACGATCAAGCGCTTCATGGAGCATCTGAACCCGCGCGGCGCGCGCGTGGTAGCGCTCGAAAAGCCCACCGAAGTCGAGCGCGGCCAGTGGTATTTCCAGCGCTATGTGCAGCATCTGCCCGCGGCGGGGGAGATCGTGCTGTTCGATCGGTCCTGGTACAACCGCGCGGGCGTCGAGCATGTCATGGGCTTCTGCACGCCTGAGCAATATGCCGATTTCATGCAGCAAGTGCCAGAGTTCGAACGGCAGTTGATTCGCAGCGGAATCCATCTGATCAAGTTCTGGTTCTCGGTGAGCCGCGCGGAGCAGCGTCGGCGCTTCAAGGAACGCAAGGTGCATCCACTCAAGCAATGGAAGCTGAGCCCTGTCGATCTCGCTTCGCTCGACAAGTGGGAGGCGTACACGCAGGCGAAGGAGGCGATGTTCTCGCAAACGGACACGGCCGATGCGCCGTGGACAGTCGTTCGCTCCGATTGCAAGAAACGCGCGCGGCTCAATGCCATGCGGTTCGTGCTGCATAAGCTGCCCTATGCGAGTCGGGATGGGGAGGCGATCGGGGTAGTCGATCCGTTGCTGGTGAGTCGGGCGCTGTAGGCGCGTGGTGGCCCTTCCAAATTCGGCCTTGCAGCATCGCACAAGACCACCTGGCCGCCGGCGGCCACACCCGGGCGGAACCGGTTCTTTCGGCGCAGATCGCGATTTTCAGGGAATCCATCGAGCAGCCGGACTCCGTCGCGCGCGCGGTGCTCGCGGCACTGGGCGAAAGCCCGGCGCTGCTCGATGACCTGAAGGCCCTGGATACGGCCAAGATGGAAACGCTGCAGGCTGAGGCACGCGATCTCGAACTCTCGCTGCTACGCTACTTTGCCGCGAGCGGCATTGCGTTCAGCACGCTGCTCGGGCTTTCGGCTGCACCCGACGCGCTACGGGAACGGCTTTTCGACCGGCTGCTCGACGAGGAGAAGGGGTGATGCGGCTGCCTCGCGAAAGCAATCGCGAGGCACGTTGACGGTGGCGCAACTAGACCGCTCGCTCAGGTCGCGTACTGCGCCACCCCATTCCCAAACGACCAGTTTTCCCGCGCGACATCCACGAGATTGACGAACACATCCTCGCGCCTCACCCCCGGATCGCGCGCGAGGTTTTCGGCAATCTGCGCGAACAGCGCCTTCTTCTGATCCTGCCCGCGCGTATTGTTCGCAGCGATCTGAATCATGACCAGATCGTCGCTGCGCTCGATCCCCAGGTAATGCCGGCCGAACACGAAATTATCGGCATCGTGCTCAGTGATGAGCATGAAAATGTCGTCTTCAGGCACCTTGAAAACCTCCATTAGCGCTTGATGGATGCCCTGCGTGAGCGCCTTGCGATACGTGGCGGGCTTGCCTGCACGAACAGCGATACGAGTGAATGGCATGTCGATCTCCTTCTTCGGTGGGTTTGACGTGACATCAGCTTAGGCGCGATCTATCATAATAAACAGGCATAGATAGATATTTCATCCATTTTCATCCGAAATGAAACCACTGGATCTCGACGCCGTGCGCGCCTTCGTGCTCGTCGCCGAACTGCGGAGCTTCACGCGCGCCGCCGACGCCCTCGACACCACGCAATCGGCCGTGAGCCTTAAGCTCAAGCGCCTCGAAGCGCATCTGGGCAAGCAGTTGCTCGAACGCACACCGCGCGTCGTGCGGCTTTCGGCGGACGGTCTCACGTTCCTTGCCGCGGCGCGCGACCTGCTTGGCGCGCACGAGCGCGCGCTCGGGGCGCTTTCTGGCGACGAGCGGCGGCTCGCGCTGGGCCTGAGCGAGCATGTCGCGGATGCAAACCTGGCCCGCCAGCTCGCCCAGCTTCGCGTTCATGACCCGCGGCTCGTAATCGAGCTGCATCTGGGGCTTTCCGCGCAGTTGCTCGCGCAGTATGACGAGCGGCGGCTCGATGCCGTCATCGTTCGTCAGGAGGAAGGGGAAACGCCGCGCGGCGATGCGCGTCGGCTCTTCGCGGAGCCGCTCGTCTGGCTAGCGGCGCCGCAATGGCAGTGGCAGCCCGGCACGGCGCTGCCGCTCGCGCTGCTCGCCGCGCCCTGTGCGGTGCGGGCGGCGGCGATTCGCGCGCTCGACGTCGCAGGCGTGGCGTGGACAGAAGTGTTTGTGGGCGGCGGCGTCGCGCCGGTGGGTGCCGCGCTGGCCGCGGGTCTCGCGGTGTCGCCACTGGCGCGACGCGTCGCGCCGCGCGAACTCATCGACGTCGGCGCGCGGCTCGGCTTGCCCGCGTTGCCGGCTTCGCAAGTGATGCTTCACTCGCGGGTGCGCGAGCCTGCAACCGCCGCGACGCTGCAATTGCTCGCTTCGGGGCTCGGCACGGGCTAAACGGCGCTCAGCTCAGGATGGGCGGCAGTGCGTGCGGCGCGGGAATCGCGCGCTGGATGTGCGGCGGCGGCGCATCCACCACGAGCCTGCGGCGCGGCGCGGGACGTACCGCGGCGGGCTTCGGCGCGGGCCGCTTTTGCGTGACGGTTTTGGGCGCGGGTGCCGCGCCAGACGGCGGATGCTGCGCACGTGCCGCCGCGTGGACCTCGCCGGGCGTATGCCGCTGCGCCGCGGCATGGCCCTTGGCGTGCGACGGCTTGCCGACCTTCGCAACAGTGCGCGGGGCGCTCGCATGCGCTGAATCCGTTGCGTGCGCAGGGCGTCCGGTCGTGTGCGACGCCGCAGTACTGTGCGCGCCACGCGCTTTGGATGCGTGCGCCCCATGCGACTGCCGCGCAGCACCCGCTCCCTGCCCCGCATGCGCCCCTGCCGCCTTCGCCTGCCCCAATGCCCACACCGGCGCGGCAAAAACCATTGCCGCGACCATCAATATGCCTGCCCGCACCCCGTCTCTCCCAATTGCCGTCCCAATGTCCGGCGAGGATTATACCGAGTCAAAACTTGCAATAATCCATATATGGACTAATATCTACTAACAGTTCAATTCGGGACTCGACCACCATGCCGCCTGCCACTGCTTCCGTTTCTGCGTCGCGCCGTCCTGCCGAGCCATCGCTCACCGAAATGTCGGCGGCGGGGCTGAGGGCGTTCTTCCGCATTGCGATCGACTGGGACCTGAGCGCCGAAGAGCAGATAATTCTGCTCGGCTCGCCGGGCCGATCCACGTATTTCAAGTGGAAGCAGTCCCCGCAAACCGCCCGGCTCGGCCGCGACACACTCGAACGCCTTTCGCTGCTGCTCGGCATCTACAAGGCGCTGCAAATCCTCCTGCCCCAACCCACCTCCGCCGACACCTGGATCAAGCGCCCCAACAGCGCGCCGCCCTTTGGCGGCCGGCGCGCGCTCGACCGTATGCTGGCCGGCAATGTCAGCGACCTCGTGGCGGTGCGCCAGTATCTCGACGCAATGCGAGGCGGCTGGGCGTGACGCAACCGAACTGGCAAGACCGCTGGCGCAGCGCGCAGCTCATCTGGTCACCCGCGTTCAGGGTGATTCCTACCCGTTTTCCCGCCGTGAACCTGTTCGACCGCGTGGCTTCCGCGGACGACTTCGAGGCGCTCTACGCGCTCGAAGCGCTCACCAACGACCGCCTGCGCACCGAAACCGGCGACCTCGACCTCGTGCCGCGCGAGGAGCGCCGCTTCGGCCCTGGCTACGGGCCGATCATGGCGGCCTTCACGCATCTGAATCCGCAGGGCAGCCGCTTTTCCGATGGCACGTACGGCGTGTTCTACTGCGCGCGCTCGCGCGCCACTGCCGTTGCGGAAACGCGCTATCACTCGGGGCTCTTTCTCGCGGCCACGAACGAGCCGCCCATCCGCCAGCAAATGCGGCTCTATACGGTGGTCGCGCAGGGCGAGGTGATCGATTTGCGCGGCGACCCCGCGCTCGATCCGAGTGTGCTCTCGCCCGACGACTACACAGCCGGCCAGGTGCTAGGCCGCGCCGCCCGCGAGGCGGGTGCGCGCGGCATTGCGTATCCGTCGGTGCGCGACGAGGACGGCGAATGCCTCGCCGCATTCAGCACGACACTGTTGCGCGCGTGCCATCACGCGGCGTATCTGGAATACAACTGGAATGGGCACACGATCGACATGGTGTTCGAGTTGAACCGCATCGTGTAGCCCGAACGGCCAGCGAGAAACCGGCAGGCGCAAGCCTCAGGGCAGCACGATCGCGGCTGCGCCGTGCGCGAGCGCTTCGACCTGCGAGACCGACCAGATGCGCGACGTGAGCGCCTCGACCATGGTGAGGCGTCCTTCGGTGATGAACGCTCCGGTGTCGATGAACACCTGCGAGCCGATCTGCCGCACTTCACGCACCGGCGTATGCCCGCAGAACGTGAGCGAGAGCGCATGGCGCGCCGGGTCGCCGGTGCCGAGCACGAGATCGCGCCCCCAAAGCATGCGTTCGCGCACATCGGAATCGAACTGGCCGCGGTCGAGCGCGGCATCGTCGCCGAAAAATTCCGCGTGGATGATGTTGAAGCGCTTTTCGCCCTCGCCCACTACGCGCGCCAGCGGCAATTGGCGCAGCCGTTGCGCGTAGCGCACGAGTTCGGCGTCAGGCACGCTCTGCGCCCAGCCGCCACCGATGCCATACCAGCGATTGCGCGGCATCCGCCCTTCGGCCACGGCGCACAGCGCGTCTTCGTGATTGCCGAGCACGGCGTAGAACCACGGTTTATCGAGCAGCGCGAGCGCCTGTTCGCACTGCTCGCGTTCGCCCCGGTCAACGAGATCGCCCACCGAAAACAGCCGGTCGCGCGCGGTGTCGAACTCCACTTCGCGCAAAAGATAGCGCAACGCCTCCACACAACCATGCAAGTCGCCTACAACGAAGTCGCGACCTGCAAGGTTAGCGGCATGGTGCTGCACGAGAGCGTCGGGTGTATGCGTCATTACTTAATCATAGCGCTGTGTGAGTGGGCCATATGAGCGCCAAATATCGTAGCGACAAAGATTGCGAAGGGCGCGTCACGAGGCAGACTGCATGCAAGCGGCGTGCCTGCATCCACAGCATACGCGTTTGCGGCCGCCGCTGCCGCCGCTGCCACCGTGAGCGCCGCGCAAAGTCCTCGCGCCACCATTGAGTCACTGGGGCTGGGCACGCAGCGCCGCGACTTCGTCGGCCGTGAGGGTGGCCTGCGGATTACCGAACTGCTTCGTCACGTAGTTGGAAATCGCCGCCACCTGGTCGTTGCTCAAAGCATCGCCGAATGCCGGCATCAGCACGTCACTGTCCTTCGTTTGACGCCGCACGCCGTGCAGGATCACCATCGCCAGGTTGTCCGCGCTCGGCGCGCCCACCACGCTGTTGTGAATGAGCGCCGGATACGCACCCGGCGCGCTTCCCCCCACGCCCTCGCCGGTCCAGTGGTGGCAGCTCGCGCAATTCGCCACGAAGAGCTGCAGGCCGCTGTCGGTCGCGATGGTCGTGCCGCGCAGCGCGGTGATATCGTCCACGGCCAGCTTGCCCCACGCATCGCGCGGCCGCGTCACGCCGCCCGAAACCGGCGGCAGTGCACGCAGGTACGCCACGATCGAGCGCAGGTCTTCGTGCGTCAGATATTGCGTCGAATGCTGGACCACATCCGCCATCGGGCCCGCTGCGTTTGCGTGGCCCACGGCAACGCCGGTGGAAAGGTAGGCGATCAGCGCGTCGTCGCTCCAGTTGCCAATGCCGCTCGTGCGCTCGGGCGTGATGTTGTACGCCTGCCAGCCCGCTTGCGTCGCGCCCGAGAAGCGCTCGGTCGTCTTGAGGCCCTGCATGAAGTTGCGCGGCGTGTGGCACTCCTCGCAATGCGCGAGGCCTTCGACGAGATAGGCGCCGCGGTTGAGTTCGGCGCTTTGCTTCGGGTCCGGCACGAAGCGGCCTTCGTTGAAGTTGAAGAGATTCCACACGATCATCAGCCAACGCTGGTTGAACGGAAAGCGCAGCTCGTTCGCGGGCGGCGTGTAATGCACCGGCGCGAGCGTGTTCAGATACGCGCGGATCGAGTGCACGTCCTGCTCGGTCATGCGCGAGAATTCGACGTAAGGAAACGCGGGATAGAGCCGTTCGCCGCCTTTGCCGATGCCTTCGTGCAACGCGCGCACGAAGTCGGTATCGCTCCATCGACCGATGCCGGTTTCGGGGTCCGGCGTGATGTTCGGCGTGTAGATTTTTCCAAACGGCGTGCTGATGGGCAGCCCGCCCGCAAATGGTTTGCCCGGGTCGGCGGTATGACACGCGGCGCAATCGCCTACGCGCGTGAGATATGCGCCGCGCTTGATGAGATCGGGCTTGTCCGCGTCCGCATTGGGTGCGGATGTGTCGTCGCCGCGCGCCGTGGACATCGGCAGTTCGTCGATGGGACGCGTTTGCGATTCGTGCGACGCGTGCCACGCGATATAGAGCGCAAAGGCACAGAAAAGCGCGGCCGCGATGGCGGCACGCGCGCGTCTCTCTCGCTCGTGATTGGCGGTGGCCGCGGCGGGGGACTTCGTTGTTTTCATCGTCTGGCTCGCATCAAAGCTCGTGGCGCAGCTTGTCGGCCAGCTTCAGCGACAGCGCGGCGATCGTCAGCGTGCAGTTCACCGAGGCGGCGGAGGGCATCACCGCGCTGCTGGCAACGAACAGGTTCGAATGATCGTGCGTGCGGCAATCGGCGTCGACGACCGAATCGGCAGCGTTTGCGCCCATGATCGTCGTGCCCATGATGTGATTGTTGGGCGCGAAGGTGTCGTCGAACGTAATGTCCGTGCCGCCGAAAAGCTGCGCGATCTGCGCATACAGTTCATGCGTGTTCGCCGCGCTTTTCTTCACGTAGTCGTTGATCGAGTAATAGATTTCGGGTTGTGGAATGCCGAGCCCGTCCTTGTGCTCGCTCGAGGGCAGCACGCGGTTCTGCGGCTCGGGCAAGTGCTCATGAAAGCTGTTGATGTTGAGCGTGCGCGATGTGCGCTCGCGTATCTCGCGGTCCAGTTCCGCGCCGGTCAAGCCGTTCTGAATGAGCGCGGCCGTGACGGCCATGGTGGGCACCGCGTTCGAGAGATGCAGTTTCTTCGACGCATACCCGGAGCGGAACGCGCCATCGCGAAAGTTCACGACCGAGGTCATTTCCATGGGCCCGCGCCCCGGCCACAGCGGCTCGTTGGCCATGAACGTGACGCCCGTGCCCGGATGATCCATGAGATTGCGGCCCACCTGGTCGGAGCTGTTGCCAATGCCGTGCGGGAACGCGTCGCTCGTCGACATCAGCATGAGCTTGGGCGTTTCGATGCCGTTCGCGGCGAGCACGAAGAGCTTGCCGGTCACACGGGTGCTTCTGCCGTTCGGGTCCTTGTAGTGGACCGCGGTAACGAGCCCTTTGTTGTCGGCCTCGATGCGATAGACCACGGCCTGCGGCACGAGCTTCGCGCCCGCACGCTCGGCCTTGTCCGCGTGCATCACGCCGTTGTACATCGCCCCGATCGGGCAGATCGGCATGCAGTTGTTGTTGCCGCAGCAGGTGGGGCGTGCATCGAACGGGCGGCTGTTGCGCGCGACCGGCTCGGGCACCACGTGAAAGCCATTCGCATTCAGCACTTGCGAGAAGCGCTGATCCATCCACGAAAGCGGCAACATGCTCATTGGATAGGGTTTGGAGCGCGGCGAACCGAGATCGTATGCAGCGTCCGGTCCAGAGACGCCCAACTCCACTTCCGCGAGCTGATACCACGGCTCCAGCGTCTCGTAAGGATAGGGCCAGTCTCGGCCCACGCCGTACTGCGTTTTCAAACGAAAGTCCGCAGGCAGCAAACGCCAGGCGGCGGCGGCCCAGTGCCATGTGGTGCCGCCCACGAGACGCAGATACTGCGAGTTGTACGGATAATCGCCCTTCTGCACGAGATAGTCGTTGGGCGGGACGTATTCGGGATGCGGCGCGTAGCTCACGGAAGGATAGGGCGTGGCGAAATCGGCCTTGGCCGGCGAGTTACGGAAGTTCTCCACGATCTGCCAGCGCGCGAGACGAGGCCCCGCTTCGAGCAGCACCACGGAAGCGCCGGCCAGGGCGAGCTGGTGCGCCACCAGACTGCCCGCCACGCCGGAACCGACGACGACCACGTCGGCGGAATGTCCTGTCGCCATTGTCGACCTCTTCCTTTCGCTTTCGTCGTGGGGACCTGGCGCGGTCCGTTATGTGCGCGCTTGGTGTTCTGCTATTCGCCAGCGGGTTTCTGCTTCCAGTAGAACGGCACGTCGCGGCAATACGAGGGAATCGTGAGCACGTCGTTGACGGGGTCGAACATCAACGCCTTTTCGTAGGCCACCACTTGCACTTTCGGCATCTCGCCGACGAGTCCGAGATACCACGCGCGCATGATGTCGCCCACCATCGAGGCGAGTTCCGGCTGATCGGTCTTGAGCGCGGCGGTCACGGTATCGGAGGGCACACTGCGATGACCTTCAATCCATGTATTGAGCGTCGCGACGTTCGCGTCGAACTGGCTGCTTGCGTTGTCGAGCGCGGCATAGACGCGCTTGCCGAGCACGGCGTTAAAGCTCGTGCGACCAGTGAGGCGCTGCGATAGCTCGATGAAGGCTTCATAGCCGCTACCGGATGCGGATGCGGGCGCCGGCGTGGCCGTAGCCGCAAACGCACGGCCCATGCCAAACGACGCACGCGAGGGCCCAACAGAGCGCCCGGCAGCCGCGAAGGCGAGCAGCGCCGCTGCGCACGCTCCCGAAACGAAACGCCTGCGCCCGGGACGGCCGAGGCGGTCAAATGCAGCGGGAAGATCGTGCGGCGCCTGAGACATCCCGTGTTGTGTCACATCTGTCATGAGCACTCCAGATGAGGTCGATCCCCGCCTGGACGACCAGGCTTCGGGGCGAGACACGCTTGCCGCCGGCGCGGGCGGCGCTTGATGCTCTGCAACGACAACAGACGTTTGCTATCGTCGATCAACGCGGATCACTGCATATGCACCATCGTTGCGCTGACTTCGAAAGCACGTTGCCGCGTTGCGCAAGCAATATAGCCCCTTATGGCCCGATAAGACAAACCGAAAGCTTGCATGCCGGGCATAACAGCGCGTCACCACGCGAGGCACCGCACGGTAGAATCGCCGCAAGCATTCATCACCCCGCGCCACCCCGCCCCCTTCGCGCGCCACGCCATACGCCATGAACCTCATTCCACAGGTGCTGCGCAACCGGCCGCACATGATGATCGCCATCGCCGTGGGCATCGTGCTCGGCGCCCTCGCACCCGCCTCGATCCACACTTCGGCGCGCGTGCTGCTCGGCTGGGACGCCACGGTGTGGACCTACCTCGTGCTGATCTGGCTGCACATGGTGTTCGCAAACGAAGAGAGCGTGCGCGCGAACGCCCGCCGCGAAGACGAAAACGCGGGCACCGTGCTGTTCCTGATCTGCACCGCAACGGTCGCGAGCATCGTCGCCATCGTCATTGAACTGGGCACGACGAAAGATCTCGGCACGGCCTCGAAAGTGCTGCATTCGCTGCTCACGGGCGCGACGCTCATCGGCGCATGGTTTCTCATTCCCACCATCTTCACGCTGCACTACGCGCGTGTGTACTACGGCTCCGATCCCAACGAGCCCGCCCTCGCGTTTCCCGACAAAAAACTCACGCCGAATTACTGGGACTTTCTGTACTTCTCGTTCACCATCGCCTGCGCTTCGCAAACCGCCGATATCGGCCTGCGCGGGCGCAGCGCGCGGCGCGGTGTGCTCGCGCAATCGATTTTGTCGTTCTATTTCAACGTTTCTGTGCTAGGGCTATGCGTGAACATCGCCGCGAGCATGGTCGGTAGCTAATCCCCTTTTCCTTTTTCGCCGCTGCAACGGATACCGGCAATCGCCGCCGGTTTCTCAGGTCAATTCACCGGTCGTTTCACCTGTCTTTTCGCCCAAGCTATGCGAACGTGCGCCTGCGCGCGGCGGTGCGCGCCCGTATCGCTCATGGGCATGTGCCTTGCTCCCCTTCCCCGCAAGTCGCCATGCGGCGCAAGCGGTTTGGTTCCGGCCTGCTCTTGCACTACTCTGAACAGGTGCCTGTCCACACGCGCAGCGCGGCACGCTCCGGCAGCCCCCGGGCGGCGCGATCGCATGACGGCTAATCCCGCCTTGCATCCCCTTCGCCTGACGTACCTGGAATACGACCGATGGAACCACCCCACGCCTATGCGCCGCGGATCTACTTCGTCCATTCCGTCCTCGCTGGACCACTCGACGCGTGGCCGGCCCACATCGCCCGCGCGGCGTCGCTTGGTTTCGACCACGTCCTGATCGGCGCGCTGTTCGCCTCGGGCGCGTCGGGCGACGACCGCATCGTCGCCGACCATGCGCGCCTGAACGCGGCCTTCGGCTCCCCGCTTTCCGCCGACGACGCCATCCGCGAACTCGCCCTCGTGGCGCAATCGCGCGGCGTCACGCTGCTCGCGGATCTCGTGCTCGACCGCAGCGCCGCCGACGGCGCGCTCTACGCCGCGCATCCCGAGTGGTTCCACCCCTTCGAGCCCGAAGACGCGCGCCTCGACCCACGCCACGGCCATCTCGAAGCCAACGTCGCCTATGCCGATTTCGAGCGCGCGAGCGCGCCGCTCGTCGCATGGTGGACCGCGCGCGCCATTGCGCTCGTCGATGCGGGCATCGGCGGCTTTCGCGTGGACTCGCCGCACCGCACGCCCCCGCACGTGCTGCGCGCGATCTTCGACGCCGTACGCGCGCGCTTTCCACAAACGCGCTGGCTCGCCGCTACACCCGGCCTGCCGCGCGAGGCGATCGCGCACCTCGAAGGTGCAGGCTTCGACGCAGCCTTTTCCTCGCTGCGCTGGTGGGACTTCTCGTCGAGCTGGATGGTCGAGGAGCACGCCGCGTTGCGCCGCGTGGGCTCACCGATAACGTTTCCAGAATCGCCCTATGGCACGCGATACGTCCACGACCAGGAAGGCGCCGCCGATGCGCGCGCTGTCGAACGCGCCTATCGCCGCATGCTGCGCGCGGCGGCCGCGCTCGGCACCGGCTGGCTCATGCCGATGGGCTTCGAATACGGCGTGGACGAAGCGACCTCGCACAGCGGCAACAGCGCGCAGGCGTGGGAAGCCGCGAAAGCGCGCGCGCCATTCGATCTAAGCGCCGATGTCGCGCACGCCAACGCGCTGCAACGCGAAACGTGGACACTGCAAACCAACGGTGAGCTGCGCGCGCTCAATGGCCCGGGCGCCAGCGTCGCGGCGCTCTTGCGCGGCGACCGCGCGGACCTGCGCGACGCGGGCGACGCCGTGCTCACCCTCATCAACCCCGCGCTTGCCGCACCTGTGCGTGTGAATCTCTCACGCCTGCTCGACGGCGTGCCTGGCGGCTTCACGCGCTTCGCCCCGCTCGATGCCGTAACGCTGCGCGGCGCACGCCTGCCCGCAGCGCGCGACGCGAGCGCGATTCCCGACACGTTCACGCTGCCCGCGGGCGCATGCTGGATCTTCCGGGCGCTCGCGAGCCCGCTCGTGGTGCTCGCGCCACCCGAAGATCGCGGAAAGACCGATACGAGCGGCCACAAGAGCGTGCTCGAAGCGATCGCGGCGCCCCGCATCGCGATCGAGAGCGCGCAGCCCTCGGTCGATCACGGGCGCTTCGCCGCGAAGCGTACCGTGGGTGAGCGCTGCGAAGTGCGCGCGGCGATCTTCGCCGAGGGCCACGACCGGATCGACGCCGCCGTGCTCTGGCGCGCCGCCGACGAAACCGCCTGGCACGAATCGGCCATGACGCCCGTGCAGCCTCCCGGCACCGACCTGTGGGCGGGCCACATTCCGCTCGATCGCGTGGGACGCTACGAGTACGTCGTGATCGCCTGGCGCGACGACTTCGCCTCGCTCGCGGAACATCTGCACAAGAAGCGCGTGGCGAACCAACCTGTCGATCTGGAGCTGGAGGAAGCGAGCCGCCTGTTCGCGCTCGTGCTCGCCACGGCCGAAACATCGGGCACGGGCGACGACGACCAGGAGCGCATCAACGAAACACTCGACGCCATCGTCAAGCGTTTCATTGGTGCGGACACCGAAACACGTTGCGCGATCATCGCCGCGCCTTCGACGGCCGCCGCCGTGCGCGCCGCGCGCCATCGCCCGTTCCTTTCGCGCGACACGATCGTGGGGCGCGTGGATGCAGAGCGCAGCGCCGCGCGCTTCGCGAGCTGGTACGAGATCTTCCCGCGCTCGATGAGCGACGACGAATCGCGCCACGGCACCTTCGACGACGTGATCGCGAAGATGCCACGCATTCGCGAAATGGGCTTCGACGTGCTGTACTTCCCGCCGATCCACCCCATTGGCCTCGCGAACCGCAAGGGGCGCAACAACACGCTCAATGCGCAGCCGGACGACGTGGGCAGCCCCTATGCGATCGGCGCGGCCGAGGGCGGCCACACCGCCGTGCATCCGCAACTGGGCACGCTCGAGGACTTCTGCCGCATGCTCGCCGCCGCGCACGAGCAAGGCCTCGAAATCGCGCTCGATTTCGCGATTCAATGCTCGCCGGACCACCCATGGCTCAAGGCGCATCCCACCTGGTTCGCATGGCGGCCCGACGGCACGCTGCGCTACGCCGAAAACCCGCCGAAGAAGTATCAGGACATCGTGAACCCCGAGTTCTACGCGCACGACGCGAAGCCCGATTTGTGGCTTGCGCTGCGCGACGCGATCCTGTTCTGGGTAGACACGGGCGTGCGCATTTTCCGCGTGGACAACCCGCACACCAAGCCGCTGCCGTTCTGGGAATGGATGATCGCCGACGTGCGCGCGCGCCACCCGGACGTGATCTTCCTCTCCGAAGCCTTTACGCGGCCGCGCCTCATGTACCGGCTCGCCAAGCTCGGCTTCTCGCAGTCGTACACCTACTTCACGTGGCGCGAATCGAAGCGCGATTTCACGGAGTACCTCACTGAACTTACGCAGACGGAAGTGCGCGACTTCTATCGGCCGAACTTCTTCGTCAACACGCCCGATATCAATCCGCGCCATTTGCAGACCGGCGCGCGCTCGAGCTTTCTGATCCGCGCGGCGTTGGCCGCGACGCTTTCCGGGCTGTGGGGCGTGTATTGCGGCTTCGAGCTTTGCGAAGGACGCGCCATGCCCAATTCGGAGGACTATCTGGACTCCGAAAAATATCAATTGCGCGCCTGGGACTGGCATCGTCCCGGCAATATCGTCGCGGAGATCGCCGCGCTCAATCGCATTCGCCGCGCCAACCCTGCGCTGCACACGCATCTCGGCATCACGTTCCTCGACGCCCGCAACGACTCGCTGCTCTGCTTCGAAAAAGCCACGCCCGCGCGCGACAACGTGATCGTCGTGGCCATCAATCTCGACGCCTTCAACGAACAGGGCGCCGACTTCGAACTTTCGTGGGCGACGTTCCAGCGCTGGCACCTCGACGACCACGCGGCGCTCAACGTAGTCGACGAAATGACGGGCGAGCGCTTCGAGTGGCGCGGGCGCTGGCAGCACGTGCGGCTCGACCCGCAGGCGCAACCGTTCGCGATCTGGCGCATCGAGCCCGTGAAGGGCCTGCCGCGCGAAGAACCACTGCCTGAAGACGATAAGCACGATCAGCACGTCGAGGGCCATCCCGAACTCGACGCCGACTTCCCGCCCGGAGGCGCGACATGAAACGCGATCCCGCTACGCACGAGCCTGTGGCAACCAACATGCAGACCGTCACGCGAGACTCGACCGCACACGACCCGCACCACGAGGAACGCGGCACGCAACGGCGCGGCAAGTCGTCGATGCTTTCCGACGACCCGCTCTGGTACAAGGACGCGGTCATCTATCAGGTGCACGTGAAGTCGTTCTTCGATTCGAACAACGATGGCGTGGGCGACTTCCCAGGCCTCCTCGCGAAGCTCGACTACATTGCGGGCCTGGGCGTGACGGCGATCTGGCTGTTGCCGTTCTACCCCTCGCCGCGCCGCGACGACGGCTACGACATTGCCGACTATCGCAACGTGCACCCTGACTACGGGCAACTCGCCGACGTGCGCCGCTTCATTCAGGAAGCGCACGCGCGCGGCATGCGCGTGATCACCGAGCTGGTCATCAACCATACCTCGGACCAGCACCCCTGGTTCCAGCGCGCGCGCCGCGCAAAGCCCGGCTCGAATCATCGCAACTACTACGTGTGGTCCGACACCGACCAGAAGTACCAGGGCACGCGCATCATCTTCATCGACACGGAACCGTCGAACTGGACGCACGACCCCGTTGCAGGCGCGTACTACTGGCACCGCTTCTATTCGCACCAGCCCGACCTGAACTTCGACAATCCGGCCGTGCTGCGCGAAGTGCTGCAGGTCATGCGCTTCTGGCTCGACATGGGCATAGATGGGCTGCGTCTGGACGCCGTGCCTTACCTCGTGGAGCGTGAAGGCACGAACAACGAGAACCTGCCCGAAACGCACGGCATTCTCAAGCGGATTCGCGCGGCCATCGACGAGCATTACCCGAACCGCATGCTGCTGGCCGAAGCGAACCAGTGGCCGGAAGATGTGCAGGAGTACTTCGGCAACGAAGACGAATGCCACATGGCGTTCCACTTCCCGCTCATGCCGCGCCTCTATATGGCGATTGCGAGCGAGGACCGCTTTCCGATCCTCGACATCATGAAGCAGACGCCTGACTTGCTGCCGAGTTGCCAGTGGGCGATCTTCCTGCGCAATCACGACGAACTCACGCTCGAAATGGTCACCGACTCCGAGCGCGATTACCTCTGGAACACCTACGCAAGCGACCGCCGCGCGCGCCTGAACCTCGGCATTCGCCGGCGCCTCGCGCCGCTCATGGAGCGTGACCGCCGCCGCATCGAACTCATCAACTCGCTGCTGCTCTCCATGCCTGGCACGCCCGTGATCTATTACGGCGACGAACTCGGCATGGGCGACAACATTCACCTGGGCGACCGCGACGGCGTACGCACGCCGATGCAGTGGTCGTCGGACCGCAACGGCGGCTTCTCGCGCGCCGATCCCGAACAGCTCGTGCTGCCGCCGCTCATGGGTTCGCTTTACGGCTACGACGCCATCAACGTCGAAGCGCAAAGCCGCGATCCGCATTCGCTGCTCAACTGGACGCGCCGCATGCTCGCCACGCGCCGCGCGAAGCAGGCATTCGGCCGCGGCACGATCCGCTTCCTGCGCCCGGCGAACCGCAAGATCCTCGCGTACCTGCGCGAAATGCCCGGCGAAGCGCCGATCTTGTGCGTGGCGAATCTATCTCGCGCGCCGCAAGCGGTGGAACTCGACCTTTCCGAATTCGCAGGCATGTCGCCCGTGGAAATGACGGCGGATTCCGTGTTCCCGGCAATTGGTCAGCTCCCCTATCTGCTGACCTTCCCGCCCTACGGCTTCCTGTGGTTCCTCCTGAGCGCAGGCAATCAGCGGCCTTCGTGGAGCCAGCCTACCTCAGAGCAATTGCCCGAGTTCGTGACGGTGGTGCTGCGCGAAGGACAGGCGGGCGCGACGCCTGAAAACGTCCGGCTGCTCGAATCCGAAGTGCTGCCTTCGTGGCTCTCGCGGCGCCGCTGGTTCGCCTCGAAGGACAAGCCGCTGCGCACCGTGCGCCTCGCGGCACTGACGACGATCCACGGCGCGGGCTTCGCGTTCACGGAGATCGAAGCCGAACTCGCGGATGGCACGAGCGAGCGCTACGTACTCCCGATCGCCATCACATGGGGCACCGAGATCACCACGCCACTGCACATTCAGCTCGCGCTCTCGCGCGTGCGGCGCGGCCGCACCGTGGGCTATCTCACCGATGCGTTTTCGCTGCCGTGGTTCGCCTACGGCGTGCTGCGCAAGTTGCGCGAGCGCGCCACGGTGCCCACCGTGCAGCAGAGCACCATCCGCTTCGAGCCGACCGAACGCCTCAACGAACTCGACCTGGGCGACACGCCGGAAGTACGCTGGCTCGCCGCGGAGCAGAGCAACAGTTCGCTCGTGATCGCGGAAACCCTTGTGCTCAAGATCGTGCGCCGGTTGATGGCGGGCGTGCACCCCGAAGCGGAAATGAGCCGCTACCTCACGAAGCTCGGCTACGCGAACACCGCGCCGCTCTATGGGGAAGTGGTGCGCGTAGACCCTGCGGGCGTGCCGCACACGCTCATCATCATGCAGGGTTTCATTGACAACCAGGGCAATGCGTGGGACTGGGCGCTCGACTATCTGCGCCGCACGATCGACGAACTCGCACTCGCGATGGACGACGACACGAGCGTCGACCAGGCGCACGAGGAAGAAGCCGTGCAAGGCTACTGCGCGGTGATCGGCGCAATTGGCAAGCGCCTGGGCGAACTGCACGCAATGCTCTCCAGACCCAGCGACGACGAAGCTTTCTCACCCGTTGCCGCCACGCCCGACGATGTGCGTGCGTGGGTTGCCGACACGAAGACCATGCTCAACGAAGCGCTCGACATCGTCGCGCAGCATACGGGCGAGGACGAACAAACGCTCGATAAAGACGCGCGCGATCTCGCGCGCAGCCTGATCGACCGCCGCAAGGCGCTCCTCGCAAAGGTCGACGAACTCGTGCCGGACGACACGAAGGCCGCGCGCATCCGCATCCACGGCGATTTCCACCTGGGCCAGGTACTGCTCTCCCAAGGCGACGCGTATCTGATCGACTTCGAAGGCGAGCCCGCGCGGGCGCTCGAATACCGGCGCGCGAAGACCTCGCCGCTGCGCGACGTGGCGGGCCTGCTGCGCTCGCTCTCGTATGCGGGCGCCGCCGCGCAATCGACGCTCGAAAACGCCCCGCAGCAAGTCGTCGATCGCAAACGTGCCCTCTTCGAACGTTTCCGCGGCTACGCGGCCGAAACGTTCCTGAGCCAGTACCGCGTGGCCGTCGCCGAAGGACCGCTCACGCTCGTGAGTGCTTCGCAGGAGCAGGCGCTGCTCGACCTGTTCCTGATCGAGAAAGCAGCTTACGAAATCCGCTACGAAGCGGCGAACCGCCCCACCTGGCTCGCACTGCCGGTACGCGGCCTCGCAGCGCTGACCGCGCGCGTGCTCGGGCTCACGCCCACGCAGTCCACGCAATCGCATTCCGGCGGAGGTGGCCATGGTTGATCGCGTGCCCCAAGCCGGCCTGAATCCGCACGACGCCGACGCGCTCGCCGGCGCGTACCACGCCGATCCTTTCGCCGTGCTCGGGCTGCACTGGGTGGACGGCGCGCCCTACGTGCGCGCATGGCTGCCGAACGCCGCCGGCGCAAGCGTGGTGGCGCGCGACCGTGCCCACACGCTCGGCGAACTTTCGCTCGTGCATCCGGCAGGACTCTATGCGGGCCCGCTCGCAGAGGCGGTTCCCTACCGGCTCGTGGTCGACTGGCATGGCGTGAGCCAGGAAATCGAGGACACCTATTCATTCGCTCCACAGCTCTCGCACGAAGCGCTGGTGCGTCTCGCCGACGGCGACCCCTACGCGGTGCTCGAATGTCTCGGCGCGCGGCCCTTGACGTGCGATGGCGTACCCGGCGTGCGCTTCGCCGTCTGGGCGCCGAATGCGAAGCGCGTTTCCGTGGTGGGCGACTTCAACGCGTGGGACGGGCGGCGTCACCCCATGCGGCTGCGCCATGAAGCGGGCGTATGGGAGCTTTTCATTCCCCGTGTGGCCCCCGGCGCGCGCTACAAGTACGAGATCCTTGGCGCGCGCGGCGTTGTCCTCCCGCTCAAGGCCGACCCCTGCGCGCTGCAGACGGAATGCCCGCC
The DNA here is from genome assembly GCF_904848665.1 of Paraburkholderia hiiakae. Taxonomy (GTDB): domain Bacteria; phylum Pseudomonadota; class Gammaproteobacteria; order Burkholderiales; family Burkholderiaceae; genus Paraburkholderia; species Paraburkholderia hiiakae. The sequence continues at coordinate 177,936 of NZ_CAJHCQ010000005.1, read as the reverse complement.
GGGCACGGCGTCGATTGTCGCGCCCGTCGAAGCGATCGACCATTACGCGTGGCGCGATCAGGAGTGGCTGCAAACACGCGCGGAGCGGCAGAACGCGCGCGCGGCCATGTCGGTCTACGAGGTGCATGCGGCTTCGTGGCTGCCAACGCAAGGCGCCGATGCGCCCGCTCCCGACTGGGGCGCGCTCTCCGAGCGTCTGATCCCCTACGCGCAGGGCATGGGCTTTACCCACATCGAGTTGCTGCCCGTGGCGGAGCATCCGTTTGGCGGCTCGTGGGGCTATCAGCCGCTAGCGCAGTTCGCACCCACCGCGCGTCTTGGCGCGCCGGTGGACTTCGCGGCGTTCGTCGATCGCGCGCACGAGGCCGGACTTGGCGTGATTCTCGACTGGGTGCCCGCGCACTTTCCGAATGACGCGCACGGCCTCATCGATTTCGACGGCACGCCGCTCTACGAGCATGCTGACCCGCGCGAGGGCTATCACCCCGACTGGAACACGATGATCTACAACCTGGGACGCCGCGAGGTGAGCGCGTTCCTGATCGCGTCGGGCCTCGCGTGGCTCATGCGCTATCACGTGGATGGACTGCGCGTGGACGCGGTCGCCTCGATGCTCTACCGCGACTATTCGCGCGCGCAAGGCGAATGGGTACCCAACATCTATGGCGGCCGCGAAAATCTCGAATCGATCGCGTTTCTCAAGCGCCTCAATCACGAAACGCAATACGTTCCGCAGCGCCCCGGCGTCATCACCATTGCTGAGGAATCCACAGCATGGCCGGGCGTCACGGCCCGCCCCGAGGATGGCGGCCTCGGCTTCCAGTTCAAGTGGAACATGGGCTGGATGCACGACACCCTGCACTACATGCAGGAAGACCCCGTTTATCGCCGCTATCACCATCACCTCATGACGTTCGCGATGGTCTACGCGTGGTCCGAACGCTTCGTGCTGCCGCTTTCGCACGACGAGGTGGTGCATGGCAAAGGGTCGCTACTCGGCAAGATGCCCGGCGACCGCTGGCAGAAGTTCGCGAACCTGCGTGCGTATTTCGGCTTCATGTGGGCACACCCCGGCAAGAAGCTGCTCTTTATGGGCGGTGAGTTCGGGCAGATGGCCGAATTCGATCACGACGGCACGCCCCACTGGAACCTGCTCGACGACCCGCTGCACCGCGGCGTGCAAACGCTCGTGCGCGACCTCAATCGCTTCTACGCGAGTGAACCCGCGCTCTACACGCTCGACTCGGAACCCGGCGGTTTCGAATGGCTGGTTTCCGACGACAGCGAAAACAGCGTGCTCGCGTGGCGCCGCGTAGACGGCTCGGGCCGCGAGATCGTGGTGATCTGCAACTTCACGCCGGTGCCGCGCCACGGCTACCGTATCGGCATGCCGCAGCCGGGACAGTGGGAAGAAGCGCTCAACACCGACGCCGAAGCGTACGGCGGCTCGAACATGGGCAATGGGGGCCTCGTTACCACGGAAGGCGTGGTAAGCCACGGCAAGCCCCAGTCGGCCGCGCTCGTCCTGCCGCCGCTCGGCACGCTGATCCTGCGTCTGCGCCGATAAGCCTGCGCGGCGGCGGGATTTGATCCGGAATCCGATGCAAAACGAAAAACAACACATGGAGCATCGTCATGGCAAACGGTCCGCCTGAGCGCCTGCTGCCCGGCTCCCCCTGGCCGCTCGGGGCGACGTGGGACGGCCTCGGCACCAACTTCGCCGTGTTCTCGGCCCACGCCTGGCGCATCGAGCTGTGCCTGTTTGATCCCACCGGCCGCAAGGAGCGCATTCGCTACACCCTGCCCGAATGCACCGACGAGGTGTGGCACGGCTATCTGCCCGGGGCGCATCCCGGCACTGTCTATGGCCTGCGCGCGCATGGGCCCTATCAGCCGCATCTGGGGCATCGCTTCAATCCGCACAAGTTGCTGCTGGACCCTTACGCCAGGCAACTCATCGGCCAGTTTCGATGGTCGGACACACTATACGGTTATCGCGCCCATTCGAACCGCGCGGATCTCTCGATCGACCGGCGCGATTCCGCGCCGGCCATGCCCAAATGCGTGGTGGTGAACGACAAGTTCGACTGGTCGCGCGACCGGCGGCCCAATACGCCGTGGGGCGACACCGTGATTTACGAGGCGCATCTGCGCGGGCTTTCGATGCAGTGTCACGATTTGCGCACGCACATGCGTGGCACGTTCGCAGGTCTTGCCGCGCCGCGTTTCATCGAGCATCTGCACAAGCTCGGCGTGACGGCCATCGAGATTTTGCCGGTGCACGCGTTTCTCTCCGAGCGCTTTCTGATCGATCGTGGACTGCGCAACTACTGGGGCTACAATTCGGCCGCGTTCTTCGCGCCCGAGCCCAGCTACCTGGTGGGCTACGACACCGACGAAATGCGCATTGCCGTGCGCCAGCTTCATGCGGCGGGCATCGAAGTCTTCCTCGACGTGGTCTACAACCACACGTGCGAAGGCGGCGAAATGGGCCCCACCGTTTCATGGCGCGGCCTCGACAACGCCAGCTATTACCGCTGCGTGCCCGGCGATGAGCGCCACTTCATCAACGACACAGGCTGCGGCAACACGCTCGACTTTTCGCATCCGCGCGTGCTGCAGATGGTCAGCGACTCGCTGCGCCACTGGGCCACGTCATACGGCATCGACGGCTTTCGCTTCGACCTTGGCGTGACGCTCGGGCGCGAACCCGCGGGCTTCGACCCGAACGGCGGGTTCTTCGACGTCCTGCGCCAGGACCCCGTGCTTTCACAATGCAAGCTGATTTCCGAGCCGTGGGACGTGGGCCCCGGCGGCTACCAGCTAGGCAACCATCCGCCCGGCTTTTCCGAATGGAACGACCGCTTTCGCGACAGCGTGCGGCGCTACTGGCGCGGCGCGCCGGGCCAGCGCGCCGACCTCGCGGCACGCCTGACCGGCAGCGCGGATCTGTTCGACAAACGCAAACGCCGGCCCTGGGCGTCGATCAATTTCGTCACCTCGCACGATGGCTTCACGCTCGCCGACCTCGTTTCGTACGAGCACAAGCACAACGAGGCCAACGGCGAAGAGAACCGCGACGGCCACAATGAAAACTGGAGCGCGAACTGGGGCGTGGAAGGCCCAACCGACGACCCGGCCATCGTCGCCACGCGCGCGCGCGTGGCCCGCTCGATGATGGCCACGCTCTTCATCGCGCTCGGCACGCCCATGCTGCTCGCGGGCGACGAGGCCTGCCGCACGCAGCGCGGCAACAACAATGCGTACTGCCAGGACAACGATATTTCGTGGTTCGACTGGGCGCTCGCAGACACGCCCCAGGGCAAAGCCATGACGCGCTTCGCCGCGCGCGTGATCGCGCTGCGCCGCGAGCATCCGCTGCTGCACGAAACGCGTTTTCTGTTTGGCGAGCGCGGACTGATGCCCGGCGTGCACGACATCGACTGGTTCGACGAACGCGGCGAGCCGCTCTCGCCCGAGGCCTGGCACGACCCGGAGGCGAGCGCATTCACGATGCGGCGCGCGGGAGCGGGACTCCACGGCCAAATGGAAGTATTGTTGATGATGCTGAACGCTTCGCAAGGCGCGGTGACGTTCGTCGCGCCCGCGCCGCGCATGGCATGGGAGGTGCTGCTCGATACCGCGCGTCCCGATGCGGCGCCCTACGCGCTGCCCGACACGTCGTACGAGCTAGCCGCGCGAGCGCTCGCCGTGCTCCGCGCCCGGCCGGCGCGTGCCGACGCGCACCGGCCACACGGCACACACGGCACACGTGGCACGCGCGACGACACGCCGACGCCGGACCCGCGCCGCACGCCAGACGCGCCTGAGTCGGGCTCCCCCGCGGGCCCGGACGAAGCCGCCACCGGATGAGTCAACGAAGCACCGAGGAAGCAAACCAGGAATCCACCATGTCCCCGCTTTCGCACGATCCGCACGCCCGTCAGTACATGCATTGCCTGCCGTTCGGCGCGCAGCTGATCGGGGCGGCGCACGCTCAGCCGCATACGCGCTTTCGCTTCTGGGCGCCGTCGTGTCAAACGGTGCAGGTCGTCTTCGAGAACGCGCTCGATGCGCCGCCGCTCGACATGACACCGAGCGGCAATGGCTGGTTCGAAGCGCAGGCGCCGTACGGGCCGGGCACGCTGTACCGCTACTGCATCGACGGCCAGCAACGCGTACCCGACCCCGCATCGCGCTTCCAGCCGCAGGGCGTGCACGGCCCGAGCGAAGTGCTCGACCCGCGCGCCTACGCCTGGCAGCATGCGCACTGGCAAGGACGTCCGTGGGAAGAAACCGTGATCTACGAGTTGCACGTGGGCGCGCTGGGCGGCTATCAAGGTGTAATGAAACGTCTGCCCGCGCTCGCGGCGCTTGGCGTGACGGCCGTCGAACTCATGCCGCTCAACGATTACCCGGGCGAGCGCGGCTGGGGCTACGACGTCGTGCTGCCTTACGCGCCGCACGCGGCCTATGGCAGTCCTGACGAACTGAAAGCGCTCGTCGACGCCGCGCACGGACTGGGGCTGCAGATGTTCATCGACGTTGTGTACAACCACTTCGGGCCCGACGGAAACTGGCTCGGCCACTACGCCAAGCCATTTTTCCGCGAAGGCGTGAAAACCCCCTGGGGCGAAGCACTCGACTTCGACCGATTCGAAGTACGCGACTTCTACTGCGACAACGCGCTCTACTGGCTCACGGAATATCGCTTCGACGGGCTTCGCATCGACGCCGCGCATGCGATCGGCAATACCGACTGGCTGCGCGAGCTCGCCGACCATGTGAAGGCGCGCGTGGAGCCGGGCCGGCATGTGCACCTCGTGCTCGAAAACGAGCACAACGAAGCGAATCTGCTCGAATCGCACTTCAGCGCGCAATGGAACGACGACGCGCATCACTGCTTTCACGTGCTGCTGACCGGCGAATCGGAAGGCTACTATCGCGCGTTCACGGATTCCCCCATCGGCAAACTCGCGCGCGCGCTCGGCGAAGGCTTCGTGTACCAGGGCGAGGCGTCGCCCGTGCATGCTGACGAGCCGCGCGGCGAACCGAGCGCGCACCTGCCGCCTACCGCGTTCGTGATGTTTTTGCAGAACCACGACCAGATTGGCAACCGCGCGCTCGGCGACCGGCTGCGCGCGCTGGCCGACGACGACGCCTTGCGCGCGGCCACGGCCATGGTGCTGCTCTCGCCGCAAATTCCGCTGCTCTTCATGGAAGAGGAATACGGCTCGATGCAGCCGTTCCAGTTCTTCACAGCCTTCACGGGCCAACTCGCCGATGCGGTGCGCGAAGGGCGCCGCCGCGAATTCAAGGCATTCGGCGCGTTTAACGACGAGGCGAGCCGCGCGCGCATTCCCGATCCGAACGATCTGCAGACCTTCGTGAATTCGTCGCCGCCGGCCGTCGCACCGCTCGACGGTGAACGGCTCGAATGGATGCACTTCTACAAATCGGCGCTCTGCGTGCGTGCGCATTTGCTCATGCCGCGCCTGCGCCACGCGCGTGCGCTCGGCGCGACCGTGCTCGCCGACGACGCCGCGAATGGCCTCGCCGCGCTCGTCGCGCGCTGGCGGCTCGATGATGGCGAAACGCTCACGATCGCGCTTAACCTGGGCCGCGACGGCGTGGCGCTCAGTCCGCGGCCCGAGGGCATGGTGATCTTCGAAACGCCGCCGCGTGCGCGCGACCACGCCGACAATGGTGTGCTGCCCGAGAGCGCATGCATAGCGTGGCTCACCGGAGACGTACCCGAGTATTCGAGCGAACACGATGCGCGCGTCGTGCATCGCGAGGAGCCGCACGCATGAGCACGGCGCGCCGCAGCGAAACGCTCGCGACTCTTGCCGCCCGCGCGGGCTTCGAGGTCGAATGGACCGACGCGCATGGTGCCGTGCAGCGCGTGCCGGACAGCACGCTCGCCGCGCTGCTGGAATGCGCGGGCCTGCCTTGCGCCAATGCCACGCAAATTCGCCAGAGCGCCTCCGCGCTCAACGCCGAGCAGTCGGCGCGGCGCCTGCCGCCGCTCATCACGGCCGAACACGACAGCGCCATCGAGCTGCCGCCTTCGGCCGTGCGCGCGGGCAGCCACTATCGTATCGACCTCGAAAGCGGCGAGCATATCGAAGGTCGCTTTACTTCGCCACGCGGCGAGAGCGCGCTGCTCGCGCCGCTTCCTGAGCCGGGCTACCACACGCTCACGGTCAACGATCATCGCTTGACGATCGCGGTTGCGCCGCCACACTGCCATACGGTTGCCGACGCCTGGCGCGCACGTCATGGTGACAGCAGCGCGGTGCCGCCGTTGTGGGGACTCGCCGCGCAATTGTATGGACTCCGACGCAAAGGCGACGGCGGCATCGGCGACTACACCGCGCTCGCCACGCTCGCGGCCGAAAGCGCGCGGCGCGGCGCGCAAGCCCTCGCGGTGAGCCCGACCCATGCGATGTTCAGCGCCGAGCCCGGCCACTTCAGCCCTTATTCGCCGTCATCGCGCCTGTGGGTCAATGTCGCGCATATCGACCCCGCCGCGGTATTCGGCGCCAAGGCCGCGCACGACGCGAGCGTGGCCGCGAATGCGGGCGACGCCTGGCGTGAGCTCGAAGCCGCGCCGCTCGTGGACTGGCAGCGTGCGTTGCCGCTCAAGCTCAAGGTGCTGCGCGCGCTGTTCGAGCGCTTCGACACGGACGAGCGTGCAAGCGGCTCGCCGCGTGCCGCTGCCTTCGCCGCATTCTGCGCACAGGGCGGCGAAGCACTCGAAGACCACGCGCGTTTCGAGGCGCTGCAGGAAGCCATGCTGCACGGCCCCGGCGGCGAGCGCCACTGGCGCGACTGGCCCGAACCGCTGCGCGACCCGCGCAGCGCCGACGTGGCGACGTTTGCGCGGGAGCATCGGCGCGAAGTCGACTTTCACTGCTTCCTGCAATGGCTCGCCGCGCAAGGGCTTTCGAGCGCGCAACACGGCGCGAGAGAGGCCGGCATGGCGATCGGCCTCGTCGCCGATCTCGCCGTGGGCTGCGACGGCGCCGGCTCGCACGCATGGTCGCTGCCGCAGGACATGCTGCAACGCGTCTCGGTAGGCGCGCCACCCGACATCTTCAACCAGGCGGGACAAAGCTGGGGCCTCACCACGTTCTCGCCGCGCGCGATGCACAACAATGGCTTTCGCGCGTTCATCGACATGCTGCGCGCCGCGTTCGCCCATGCGGGCGGCGTGCGCATCGACCATATCCTCGGGCTGCGGCGGCTCTGGCTCGTGCCCGAAGGCGAAAGTGCGCGCCACGGCGCGTATCTGCGCTATCCGTTCGACGACCTCGTGCGGCTTATCGCGCTCGAATCGTGGCGACATAGCGCGATCGTGATCGGCGAAGACCTCGGGACCGTGCCGCCGGGGCTGCGCGAGCGGCTCGCCGCGCACGGCCTGTATGGCATTCGCGTGCTGTGGTTCGAGCACGACGGCCAGGGCTTTCTCGCGCCCGCGCGCTGGGACCCGCACGGCGTTGCGACGACCACCACGCATGATCTCCCGACGGTCGCGGGCTGGTGGAGCGGCGCGGATATCGACTGGCGCAACCGCATCGGCCAGACGCTCCCGCGCGCCGATGGGCTCGACCCCGTCGCGCTCGATCACGCGCGGCGCGCGACGGATCGTGTCGCGCTCTGGCATGCCTTGCAGCAAAGCGGGCTCGCGCCGCGCGACACCCATCCGCCGCCAGCCGACGAACCGCCCGTGAAAGCCGCGCTCGCCTACGTCGCGGCAACGAGGAGCCCGCTCGTCACCTGTCCGCTCGAAGACCTGCTCGCGCTGTCCGATCAGCCGAATCTGCCCGGCTCGATCGACGAGCATCCGAACTGGCGCCGCCGCCTGCCGTTGCCCGTCGAGTCGCTGTTCGCCGATCCGGACGTCGCCGCGCGCGTTGAAGCCGTCATACGCGCACGCGAGGCTGTCGCGCGCATGCAGGCCGGCCCGAGCGCAGGTGCGAATGACGCCAACCCAACCGCCAGCGGCGCGCCCCTCGCGCCCGCAAAGAAGCCGACGCCATGACACACCCTCGCGCGACGCTGCGCCTGCAACTCCATCACGGCTTCACCTTCGACGACGCGCTCGCGCAGCTCGACTACTTCGCCGCGCTCGGCGTGAGCCATCTCTACCTTTCTCCGGTCACGACCGCGCAGCCCGGCTCGATGCACGGCTACGACACCGTGGACTACGGCACGGTGAGCGCGGAGCTGGGCGGAGAAGGCGCGTTGCGCCGCTTCGCCGCGAAAGTGCACGAGCGAGGAATGGGCATCATCGCCGACTTCGTGCCGAATCATATGGGCGTGGGCGGCGCGCACAACGCCTGGTGGCTCGACATCCTCGAATGGGGGCGTCACAGCGCGTATGCGCGCCACTTCGACGTGGACTGGCACTCGCCCGACCCCGCCCTGCGCGGGAAGGTGCTGATGCCGTTTCTCGGCGCACAGTACGGCGAAGAACTCGCGGCAGGGCGTATCGAGCTGAAGTTCGACCCCGCCGCCGCCCGCTTTTACGTGCAATACGGGCCGCACGTGTGCCCGATCTGCCCGACCGATTACGCAACGCTCCTGCAGTCCGCGAACCGCGCCGATCTCAACACGCTCGCCGGGCCGTTCCAGGGCCTCACGACCCAGCCAGACGATCAGGCGCGCGCCGCCGCCGGGCGCGACGCGCTGCGCGCATTCGTCGAGCGGGTCGGCACGGACCCCATCGACTTCGTTCTGGAATCCTATTCAAGTGGCGACCCCGTGCCGCGCGAGCGACTGCACCGCCTGCTGGAGCGCCAGCACTTCCGGCTCGCCTGGTGGCGCACCGCTACCGACGAGATCAACTGGCGGCGCTTCTTCGACATTACCGCGCTCGCTGGCGTGCGTGTGGAACGCCACGACGTGTTCGAGGCCGTGCACAAGCTCGTGTTTCGCCTCTACGCCGACGGCGTGATCGACGGCCTGCGCATCGACCATATCGACGGGCTCGCGGACCCGCGCGAGTACTGCGAACGCCTGCGGCAACGGCTCGTCACGCTGCGCGCAACGCCGCCCTTCGTCGTGGTCGAGAAGATCCTGGCGCAAGGCGAAACGCTGCGCGACGACTGGCCCGTGCAAGGCACGACAGGCTACGATTTCATGAACGACGTGGGCGCGTTTCTGCACGATCCCGCGGGCGCCGCGCCGCTCGCGCAAGCGTGGGCCGCCATTTCCGGCGACGACCGGCCGTTCGCGGCCTACGCGCTCGAAGCGCGTCGCGAGATGCTGGCCGCCTATCTCCCCGCGGAGCTCGACCACGTGACGCGCGCGCTGCACCGCATCGCGCGCGAACTCCCGGGCACGCGCGACACCACCTATGCGTCGGTGCATCGCGTAGCCGCGAATCTGGCCATGTACTTCCCGATCTATCGGATCTATCCGGTGAACGGCTTGCGCAGCGCGCTCGACAACCGGTATTTCGACGTTGCGCTCGAAGCCGCGCGACGCTCGCTGCCGCGCGCGAGTCTCGCGGCGCTCGATCTCGTCGATGGCTGGCTAGGCGGCCGCGCTCCCGAACCGGCCGCGAACAACGCCAGTAGCGGCAGCGGCAACAGTGGCGGCGGCGGTGGCAGGACGCCACGCGCCTCGCCAGCCGGTGCGAACGCGAACGCGAGTGCGGGCAACAGCCAGGCGAATACGCCGCTCAGCCATGCGCTCATTGCGCAACGCACGGCGCTCGCGCTGTTCTCGCAGCTCACCGCGCCACTCGCGGCAAAGGCCACGGAAGACACCGCGCTCTATCGTTACGGACGCCTGCTTTCGCGCAATGAAGTGGGCGCGGACCCCGACGATTTCGCGCGCACGCCACACGACTTTCACGCGACGAACCGGCTGCGCCAGCGCCACCCCTATGGGCTGCTCGCCACGGCAACGCACGACCACAAGCGGGGCGAGGACGTGCGCGCGCGCCTCGCCGTACTGAGCGAGATCGCGCTCGACTGGAGCAACACGCTGCGCGCCTGGTCGACGCTGAACCAGACGCATCGCCGTAACGACGCGGCAGCCGGCGCGGCGTGGTCACCGGGGCCTGCCGCCGAGGCGATGCTTTATCAAACGCTAGTGGGCTGCTGGCCGCCCGAACTGGACGCCGGCGACGAAGCGGGCGTGCATGCGCTGGCGCAGCGCGTCTCGACGTGGCTGCTCAAAGCGTTGCGCGAAGCGAAGCTACGCACGAACTGGCTCTCACCCGACGAAACTTATGAATCGGAGTGCCAGGCATTTCTCTTCGATATCCTCGCGCCGCAACGGCGCGACGGTTTCTTGCAGGCGCTTGCCGGGTTCGTCGCGCGCGTGGCGCCCGTGGGCGCGCTCAATACGCTGCTGCAGACGGTGCTTCGGCTCACCTCGCCGGGCGTGCCCGATCTTTATCAGGGCACCGAATTATGGGATTTCAGCCTCGTCGATCCGGATAACCGGCGGCCTGTCGATTACGCCGCACGCGCGGCCGCGCTCGACGATCAAGCGCCCGCCGCGAAGCTGAAGGACTGGCGCAACGCACACGTGAAGCTGGCCACGGTGCACCGCCTGCTCGCGCTGCGAGCGAAAATGCCGGAACTCCTGCGCGAAGGCGAGTATCTGCCGCTCACGGTGAGCGGCGCGCAGGCTTCACATGTGTTCGCGTTCGCGCGCCATCATGGCAATACGTGGGCCGTCGTGATCGGCACGCGCCTCGCCGCGGGGTTGCTGGATGGCGACACGCCGCTCGTCGCGCCCGCACGCTGGGAAGATACGACGGTTGAATTGCCCAAGGGCTGCAGGCAAGCCACGCTGCACGACTGGCTCAGCGACGCAACGCACACGGTGCCCGAAGGCGGCACGCTCGCCCTGCGCGACATACTGGGCGCAATGCCGGTGGCCGTGCTCTCGACCCTCACGCGCAGCTAAGCCGCACTCGACGCGTGCACGAGGCACACTCAGCCGCCCTCGTCATCGAGATCTTTCGGATACACGCGTACGAGCACGATGCGCGGCCCCTTCATCTTCTTCACGACGATGTCGAAGCGGTCGAACGCAACGCGCTGCCCTTCGGTGGGCAGATCGTTGAGCGCATGAATCACCAGACCGCCCACCGATTCCGCGCGCCCTTCGTCGATGTCGATGCCGAGCGCCTGCTCCAGCGACACCACAGGCAGGCTGCCACGGCCCATCAGCGTGCCGTCGTCCATGCGGGTCCAGTCGGTGTCGGCCTGGTGAAATTCGTCGTGAATCTGGCCCACGAGCGCGCCGAGCAAGTTGTCGAGCGTGAGAAAGCCGAGCGGGCGCGCGCCCTTGTGCCCCACCAGTGCGAAATGCGGCGCACCTTTGCGAAAGCGGCGGAACAGTGCCAGCGCGGGCGTGTCGGGCCGCACGTACTGCACGGGGCGCACGAACTTGCCGAGATCGCTGAGTGCGTTGCCCGCCTCGCGCGCAAGCAGCAAGTCCTTCAGGTGGATGAGGCCCGCCACGCGTTCGCCCGTGGCGTCTTCGAACAGCGGGTAGCGACTGAAGCGATGGCGCGCCACGATCTGCATGTTCTCGCGCAGCGACAGGTCGCGGCGCAGGCCCACCATTTCGTGCGTGGGCCGCATGAGGTCGGAAATGGTGAGGCGCGAAAAATCGAGCGAATGGGCGAGTGTGTTCCATTCATCGGCGTTATAGGCGTTAGCGGCTGGTGCGGGGAGCAGCGGCACCGCGCCGCTTGCGCCGCCTGTGCCTTTTGCGCCGCGCTGCTCCTGCATCGCGTCATGCGCCTCGGCCTGGGCGGCGGCGCGGCGGCTGCGCAGGATCAGCTTGAGTTCGTCGGTCGAATAGTGCGTGTCGTGGCCGTGCTCGGACGCCAGGCCCGCGAGACGCAGCACCGCGTTCGCGCTCGAATTGAGCAGCCAGATCGCGGGATACATGGTCCAGTAGAAGCCGTAGAGCGGCATGGCCGTCCATAGCGAAATCTTCTCGGCCTGGCGGATGGCCAGCGACTTCGGCGCGAGCTCGCCCACCACGATGTGCAGGAACGAGATCGCCGTGAACGCGAACACCAGCGAAATGGCATGCACGAGTTGCGCCGATTGCACGCCCAGCAGTTCGAACACCGGCGAGAGCAATTGCGCGAAAGCCGGCTCGCCGATCCAGCCAAGGCCGAGCGAAGCGAGCGTGATGCCGAGCTGGCACGCGGAAAGATAGGCGTCGAGCTGGCCATGAACCTTGGCGAGCAGCCGGCCGCGCAAGCCGTGCTGCTGCGCGAGGCTCTGCACGCGCGTGGCGCGTAGCTTGACGAGTCCGAACTCGGCCGCGACGAAGAAACCGTTGAGGGCAACGAGCAGGAACGCCCCGATGAGGGCGAGAAGCTGGATCAAGACACATGGCTCCGAAGGACGAAGCGCTCAGTATAAATGTGCAAGATGGATGAAAGGTGCCCGCGGGCGCAATACGGCCCGCGGCTCACGCACCGGTCAGCGGCACGTTCAACACGAGCGCCATATCCTCGCCTTCGCCCACGAGAGCCGGCGCCTCGAAGCGTCCGCCATGCGCCTCGGCCACGCGCTGGCACAGCGCCAGCACCCAGGCGCAGCGCCCCGCTTCCTGCTGCTCACTCGCCTGGGCGCGCGCGAAGGGTTCCAGCACGTGCGCAAGCGCATCGTCGATGAGCGTCTGCCGTGTTGCGTGCCATTTCACTTCCAGTTGGGCGCCGGTGGCGCTCGCGCTCGCCGCGAGCGTCACGCTCGCGCCGTGCGCGCTCGTTTCCGCCGCGAACACCAGCATCAGCCACAGCGCCTGTGCAATGCGTTCGCGGTCACCGTCGAGCGACGCCGCGCCTGTCGTGTCCTGCACCACGAACGTCACGCCGCGCGCATCGCCGAGCGCGGTGCGCGCGTCATCCACGGCCTCGCCGATCAGCGCCGCGACGGCGAATGGCGCGCGCTCGATACGCAGCTTGCGCGTTTCGGCGCGCGTGGTATCGACGAGCGTTTCCAGCAGCTGAACCTGCTGCTCCACGCCCGTGCGAATGCCGCCCAGCGCGCGTTGCGCGGTGGCGTCGCCGTTGTCGATCTTGCGCTCGAGCACGTAAGCCCAGCTATGGATTGCATTGAGCGGGCTGCGCAGGTCATGCGAGACGCGCGAGAGCACGTGGTCGCGCATGAAAAGCGCTGCCTCGGCGCACAGGCGCGCCGTGCGCTCGGTACGGTTTTGCGAAGTCGACACCATCTGATTCCTCGTATTTCGCCTCAAGTCAGGCGAGCGGTCCCTCATTATAGGCAGCGGCTAGCGAGCATCCCGCGTGCCTGACAAGCTGCCGAGCGCCCCGCCCAGCAAAGCGCCTACAATAACGGGTTCAACTATCCGATCAGGAGTTTTTCCATGTCTATCGTGACCACCGAATCCGGCCTCAAGTACGAGGACCTGACCGAAGGCACCGGCGACGAAGCCAAGGCCGGCCAAACCGTCAGCGTGCACTACACCGGCTGGCTGACGGACGGCCAGAAGTTCGATTCGAGCAAGGACCGCAACGACCCGTTCGCCTTCGTGCTGGGCGGCGGCATGGTCATCAAGGGCTGGGACGAAGGCGTGCAGGGCATGAAGGTGGGCGGCGTGCGCAAGCTGACGATTCCGCCGCAACTGGGCTACGGCGTGCGCGGCGCGGGCGGCGTGATTCCGCCGAACGCGACGCTCGTGTTCGAAGTCGAGCTGCTCGACGTCTGATGCTCGCTTGACGCGCCACAGCGCTCGCCTTTTTTGCAACCGCAACCGGTCATCATGAATCCGCATCATCACGCACCCGTCACCGCGCCCGGCGTCGAATTGCGCCGCTACGGCGCGATCGAGGAAACCGATCTGCACGATTTTCACCAGATCGTGCTCGGTCTCGACGGCGAGATGGAGATGACCGTGAACGGCCAGGGCGAGCGCATCGACAGTTGTTCCGCCTGGCTCATTCCGGCGGGCGCGCGACACGACTACATGGGCATAGGCGATAACCGCCAGCTCGTGCTCGACCTGCCCGCGGCCACGCTCGCGGTGCCCGAACGGCTTTTCGACACTGCGCGCGCCGTGCGCCTCGATCCCGCGCTCACGCAACTCGTGAGCCAGATCGCGCAGCGCGCCGCCGCGGCCACGCCGCCTCGCGACAGCGCCGACCTGCGCGCGCGGCGCTTTCACTGGGACGCCTCGGCACGCCTGTGCGCGGCATTCATCGCACAAACCGGCGTGGCCGCAGGCGCGCAATTCAGCGCGGCGGCCGGGTTGGACTTTGCCCGTATCGACCGGTGGCTGCGCGCGCATCTCGCCCAGCCGCTTCGAATTGCCGATCTCGCCGCGCATTGCGGCTTCGGCATGCGGCGCTTTCATCAGCTTTTTATCGAAGCGTTCGGCGAAACGCCACATCGCTACTTGCAACGACTCCGGCTCGACACTGCGCTCACACTGCTCGCCGACCCGCGCGCCTCGCTCACCGACATCGCGCTCGAAGTGGGTTTCAGCGACCAGAGCGCATTCACCCACGCGTTCACGCGCCGCTTCGGGCTCGCGCCCGGGCAGTGGCGCGCGCTGCCGTCGCACTAAGCGCGCAAGCGCGGCTCAATCGTCGAAGCGGTAGTCCCACTGCGCGCGGGCGCCCACCGCCACGTGCTTGCCCGCTCCCGTTACCACCATCGCGTTCTGGCCGAACGTGAGGCCGCCGTCCACGCGCGGATCGGCGCGAAACACGGCAAGCGTGTCGAGCGGTTCCGTGGGCCATTGTGCGTCGCGCTCGCCCGTTAGCTGATCGATCGTTGTGATCGGACAGCGCGCGCACGGCTTCACGAAGCGCAGCACGATTTCTTCGCCGCCCGAAGCGGATTCGATGGCGAGCGTGTCGATGAAATCTTCCTCGAATGCGTCGCCCACATCGCCGACGACGATGTTCGGACGAAAGCGCGCCATCGGCACGGGCGGCGCGCCCTTCGCCGCGAGGCGCTCGTTGAGTTCCACGAGCGACGCCTCGCTCGTGACAAGAAGCGGAAAGCCGTCGGCGAATTGCGTGGGCGCGTCTTCGCCGTTCGTCCACTTCCTGCTCGCAAGGCGCGTTACGTCATGCGCGAAGCGCAGCAGGCGCACCGGCACACCAATCGCCTGGGTGAACCATTGCGCCGCGTGATCGCCCTCGTCGAGCGCCTCGAAGCTGTCGTCCCAGACCGAGGCCGGCACGCGTGCCTCGCCGCCGCGCGGCGCGAACGGCAGATGAAGCGCTTCGCTCATGCCTTCCATGGTGAGGCGCACGCCATCTTCGACGAACGTGGGCACGATGCGCGCCATCGCCGCGTATTGGCGCTGCGTGACGAGCCGGCCGTTTGCGTCGGCGACCATCCAGTGACGGTCCCACTCGATGCCCTTCAGGCCGAGCTGCGCATCGTCAAGCGCGATCGCGCCGCACGACTTCACGGGATAGACGAACAACGCACGAACAATCGGCATGGCGAACTCACGGGAAAGCAATAAGGAAATGGGCCGAGCAGCGCTCGACCCACGATCATACAACCGTTGCTTAAAAGAGCTTACTGCGACCGCTTACTGATACCGATTACTGCGCCGCATCGAGCCCGCGCGCGAGATCGTTACGCACGTCCTGGGCGTTTTCGAGGCCAACGGACAGGCGAATCAACCCTTCGGTAATGCCGGCCGCCGCGCGCGCTTCAGGCGTGATGCGACCGTGCGTCGTCGTGGCCGGGTGCGTGATGGTCGTGCGCGTGTCGCCAAGATTGCCGGTGATCGAACAGATCTTCGTGCCGTCGATCACGCGCCAGGCGTTCGCGCGCTGCTGCTCCGGCGTGTCGCCCTTCACTTCGAACGAGAGGATCGCGCCGCCCAGCTTCTGCTGCCGCATGGCGAGCGCATGTTGCGGATGCGACTCGAGGCCCGGATAGAACACGCGCTTGATGGCCGGATGCGTTTCGAGCCAGCGTGCGATTTCGAGCGCATTGTCCGACTGCTTCTCCACGCGCAGCGACAGCGTTTCCATGCCCTTGAGCAGCACCCAGGCGTTGAACGCGGAAAGCGTCGGGCCCGCGGTGCGCACGAACGGAAACACCTTCTCCGTGATGAACTGCTTCGATCCCACAAGCGCGCCGCCCAGCACGCGGCCCTGACCGTCGAGGAACTTGGTGGCCGAATGCATCACCACGTCCGCACCGAACTTGAGCGGCTGTTGCAGCGCGGGGCTGCAGAAGCAGTTGTCGACCACGAAGAGCGCGCCCGCCGCCCGAGCGATCTTGCTTACCGCTTCGATGTCGGCCACTTCGGTGAGCGGATTCGACGGCGTTTCGAGGAAGAACATTTTCGTTTCCGGGCGCACGGCGCTCTTCCACGCGGCGAGATCGGTCGGATCGACGAAGGTGGTCGTGATGCCGAACCTGCTGAAGATCTGCGAGAACATGGCGAGCGTCGAACCGAAAATGCTCTGCGAGCTGACGATATGGTCGCCCGCCTGCAGCGCGGCCATCACCACCGACATGATCGCGGCCATGCCCGAAGCCGTGGCCATGCACGCCTCGCCGCCTTCGAGCGTGGCTAAGCGCTCCTGGAACATGGTGACGGTCGGATTCGAGAAACGCGCGTACGTATAGGCGGTTTCGGAGTTCTTGAAGCGCTCGGCGGCCTCTGCGGCGCTGCCGAAACAGAAGCTCGACGTGAGAAACAGCGCTTCCGAATGTTCGTTGAACTCGCTGCGCAGCGTGCCCGAGCGAACGGCCAACGTGTCGAAGTTGAAGGTGTCGTCCATGTTCGTGTTCTCCTTGTCCTGAACCATCTTGCTTCAATCCTGCACGCACACGCGCAAAAAAGCCCGCTTTTGCATCGGCAGAAAGCGGGCTTTCGGAATTGTCGAAAACGCGAGCCTCACGCTCGCGTTGCCGAGGGGATCACTCCACTGAGAGTTGCAGGTGCAACTGCGAACGGGAGCCGCCGTCCATCGCGTCGCTTGCGGCGTCGCGGTCCGACTGCGCCTGAGGTGCGAGGCGCGCCGTCTCGATGTTGTCGAGGTAAGTGCTCGTAATATCGCCGGTGATGTATTCGCCGTCGAAGCACGAAGCCTCGAACGCCTTCAAATCCGGATTGATGTCGCGGACTGCCTGCTTGAGCGCATCCACGTCCTGATACACGAGGTAATCCGCGCCGATGATGCGCGCCACTTCCTCATCCGTGCGGCCGTGCGCGACGAGCTCGCCGCGCGTGGGCATGTCGATGCCGTAGACGTTCGGGTACTTCACGGGCGGCGCCGCCGAAGCGAAGATCACCTTGGTCGCGCCGGCGTCGCGCGCCATCTGCACGATTTCCTGCGAGGTGGTGCCGCGCACGATCGAGTCGTCGATGATCAGCACGTTCTTGCCCTTGAACTCGATGCCCATGGCGTTGAGCTTCTGGCGCACCGACTTCTTGCGCATGGCCTGGCCCGGCATGATGAAGGTGCGGCCCACGTAGCGGTTCTTGAAGAAGCCTTCGCGGTATTCCACGCCGAGCTTGTTCGCGACCTGCATCGCGGCGGGGCGCGACGAATCGGGAATCGGCATGACCACGTCGATCTTCACGTCGGGCAGTTCGCGCTTGATCTTCTCGGCGAGATAGTCGCCCATGCGCAGACGCGCGTTGTACACGGGCACGCCGTCGAGCACCGAGTCCGGACGCGCAAGATACACGAGTTCGAAGATGCAGGGATTGAGCGTCGGCGCCGTGGCGCATTGCTGCGAGTGGAAGTTGCCGTCGAAGTCGATGAACACCGCTTCGCCCGGGTGAACGTCGCGCACGAACTCGAAGCCGATGCCTTCGAGCGCCACCGATTCCGATGCGAGCATCCACTCGGTGCCTTCCGGCGTTTCCATCTTGCCGATGCACAGCGGACGAATGCCGAACGGGTCGCGGAAAGCGAGCAGGCCGTAGCCGGCGATCAGCGAGACGATGGCGTACGAGCCGCGCAAGCGGCGATGCACGCCCGAGACCGCCTTGAAGAGCGCCGCCGGATCGAGTTCGAGACCCGAGCTTGCGAGCTGCACTTCGTGCGCGAGCACGTTGAGCAGCACTTCGGTGTCGGAATGGGTGTTGATGTGGCGGCGATCCACACGGAACATCTCTTCCTTCAACTGTTGCCAGTTCGTGAGATTACCGTTGTGCGCGAGGACGATGCCGAACGGCGCGTTCACGTAGAACGGCTGGGCTTCTTCTTCGCTCGACGCCGAGCCGGCCGTCGGATAGCGCACCTGGCCGATGCCGAGGGTGCCGGGAAGGCTGCGCATGTTGCGCGTGCGGAACACGTCGCGCACCATGCCGTTGGCCTTGTGCATGTGGAACGTGCTGCCGTTCGCGGTGGCAATGCCGGCCGCGTCCTGACCGCGGTGCTGCAAAAGCAGCAGCGCGTCATAGAGGAGCTGGTTGACGGGAGAGCGGGAAACTACGCCTACGATGCCGCACATGGCAGGTCCTTCAAAAAAGCGAAATCGGTAGCGGGTCGCCCAGCTTCATCAACACCGGTCGAGCGCCGCAAATGGGCAGGGTTGCCGGAAGCATCGCCTGGCGTCGCGTCCGATCAGCTTCTGATCAGACGTGAACGTAGGCCGCGAGCGCCTCGGGCAACAGCGGTTTCAGTTCGAGCACGCCCTGCACGGCATACGGCCGCAGCAGCGCGTGGCGCCAGAAGTCCTGCTGGGGCAGCTCGGTCAGCCCACCGAGGACGACGAGGATCAGCACCAGCACGACGCCTCGCACGAGGCCGAACATCATCCCGAGCGAACGGTCCACACCGGACAATCCGCTCACCTGCACCAGACGGCCGATCAGTGCGTTGCCCACGCCGGCCACGAGCACCACGGCAATGACGATCAGCGCAAAGGCGATCAGCCACTGAGTGAGCGCCCCGCCCGGCCAGTTGGCCGGAATCCAGGGCACCACATGGTCCACGTAGCGGCAGGCCACGAGCAACGCCGCGATCCAGCCGATCAATCCAAAAATCTCGCCAATCAAGCCACGCCACGCGCCGCGCAGCGCCGACAGGCCAATCACCGCCATTACAGCGTAGTCGAATGCGGTGAACATCGACTGCTTATTCCGCGTTGGCGTTCGAGCCTGCCATCAGGCCGGCGCCGCGCACCTTGGCGATCGCCGCCGTGGCCGAGGCGCGGTCCGGGAACGGGCCCGCGCGCAGCAGCGTGCGCGTCGTGCCGTCCGCTTCCTTACGCTGCTCGGTATATGCGGGTACACCTGCCGCTTTCAACTTCGTGACCCAATTGTTCGCCGTCGTGCCGTTCGAGAACGCGCCGAGCTGCACCGCGAAACGCGCGCCCGGGGGCGCCGCCGGCGTGCCGGATTCGGCTTTCGCGCCATTTCCATCGCCGGTGTCGGCGCTGTCGCTGTCGTTTGCGGCGGTCGTCGTCGGCTTGCTGTTCGCGGCGACGGCGGTGCTGGCCGAAGCCGCAGGCTTGGCAGCGGGCTTTTGCGCCTGAGCGGTTTGTGTCGATTGAGCGGGAACGGTTGCCGCCTGTGCGGGCTTTTTCGCTGGCGTTGCCGGCGATTGATCCGTGTCCTGGGCGCTCTGCGTGGCCACGGCGCTTGTCGCGGCCGCGAGACCCGACGCACCAGGCGTCGCTTGCGCGGCTGCGGGATTGTCGGGGGCGACGCCGGCTTGCGTGTCTTCGGCGTCGTGTTGGCGCGCGGCGGCCTTGTCGGCCGGGCGGCTCGGAATGTCGATGGCGATGTCGTCGGTGACGGGCTTCGGGTGCGAATCGAGCACCATCGGCAGGATCACGATGGCCGCGAGCACCAGCGCGATCGCGCCGACGAGACGGCGGCGGGCGCGTTGCTTTTCGGGAAGCGTGGGGTCGAGCAGCATTGCCTCGGCATCGCCAGACCGGTCCGGCCGGCGGCTGCGCCGCTCCACACGCGTGCTCTGATTGCTGCGCCGGCTGGAGCCGGACTCAGTGCCGCGCCGGCGGGGCGCGTCAGCGTCATCTTTCTTGCCGAACGAGAAAATTCCCATGTATGGCTTGCTGTTGGCCTACCTGGCCTGTCTTACGTGGGCGGCGTGCGGATGCCGGGCGATCAGTGTTGCTGTGACTTTCGCCAGGCCATGACGCCGGCAACCGTCAAAAAACTTCCGAAAACAATAATTCTATCATTTTCGGTTGCACGTTTTAGCGCATCTTGGAAGGCGGCGGCCGGATTTTCATAGCGTGTGACGCTGCTATCGGCGCCGTCCGTCACGCCCGCATCGCGCAGCACTTCTTCGAGCTGTTCCGCCGTGGCCGCGCGCGGCAGCGGCAGATCGGTCACGCACCAGTGGTCGATCTCACCCTTAAGGTGCTCGATCACGCCCGCAATGTCCTTGTCTCGCATCGCGCCGAACACGGCGTAGGTGTACGGGAAATAGCCCATGCTGCCGAGGTTCTGCGAAAGCACCGCCGCCGCGTGCGGGTTGTGGCCGACGTCGAGGATGATCGAAGGCTTGCCCGGCAGCACCTGGAAGCGGCCCGGCAGTTCGACGTTGGCGAGGCCGAGGCGAATGTCCTGCGCGGAAACCGGCAGCCGGTCGCGCAGGGCCTCGAGGCCCGCGAGCGCAGCCGACGTGTTGATCAGTTGGTTCGCGCCACGCAGCGCAGGATAGGCGAGTGCCGAGCGCCGCATCGTCGGGCCCACGTAGCTCCACTGCTGGCGCTCGCTGCCCGGCTGCCCTTCGTAGCGGAAATCGCGGCCGAAGAGCCACAGTTCGGCGCCGATCGCCTCAGCATGGTCGATGAGCGATTGCGGCGCCATCGGGTCGGCGCAGATCGCGGGCTTGCCCGCACGGAAGATGCCGGCCTTCTCGAAGGCGATCTTTTCGCGCGTGTCGCCGAGGAATTCCGTGTGATCGAGGTCGATGCTCGTGATGATCGCGCAGTCGGTGTCGAGCACATTGACGGCGTCCAGACGCCCGCCCAGACCCACCTCGAAGATCACGGCGTCGAGGCCGCGCGAGGCGAACAGATGCATGATCGCGAGCGTCGTGAATTCGAAGTACGTGAGCGTAACGGGCTTGGCGAGCGAATTGCGCGCGGCTTCCACGGCTTCGAAGTGCGGCAGCAGTTCGGCGTCGCTGGCCTGCTGGCCGTCCACGCGCGCGCGCTCGTTGAACTCGAGCAGATGCGGCGAGGTGTGGCAGCCCACGTGATAGCCCGCTTTGAGCAGGATCGTTTCGAGAATCGCGCAGGTCGAGCCCTTCCCGTTCGTGCCGCCAACCGTGAAGATCGGGCACGCGAACTTGAGATCCAGCGCATCCTTCACCTGACGGATGCGGTCGAGCCCCATGTCGATGCCGACCGGATGCGCAGTTTCAAGGTGCGTGAGCCACGCGTCGAGGGTGGGAAAGGTACTCATCGGGATAGAAATTGCCTGGTGCTGCGCGTGAGACGCCGCCGGCGGCGGAGGGTTCACGCGAATGATCCGCTTCGAAAGAACGGCATTATCGCGGAAATGACAACGCGCCGCTTGCTTTCGCTCGCGGCGCGTTGGGTAAAGCGTTGCGGCTGCGGCACGTGCAGCGCCGCAGATCGCTCAAAACGAGGCTCAGGCCACCGCGTCGGCGGGCTGACGCTGGAGCAGCGCCAGCATTTGCGCGATTTCGTCGCGCAGCTTGCGGCGGTCCAGGATCATGTCGATCGCGCCCTTCTGCAACAGGAATTCTGCGCGCTGGAAGCCTTCCGGCAGCTTTTCGCGCACGGTCTGTTCGATCACGCGCGGGCCGGCGAAGCCGATCAGCGCCTTCGGCTCGGCGATCACCACGTCGCCAAGGAACGCGAAGCTCGCCGAAACGCCGCCCATCGTCGGATCGGTCAGGACGGAAATGAACGGCAGCTTGGCTTCGGCCAGCTTGGTCAGCATGGCCGTGGTCTTGGCCATCTGCATGAGCGAAAGCAGGCTTTCCTGCATGCGCGCGCCGCCCGAAGCCGTGAAGCAGATGAACGGCACTTGCTGTTCGAGCGCGTTTTGCGCGCCGCGGGCGAAGCGCTCGCCGACCACCGAGCCCATCGAGCCGCCCATGAACGAGAACTCGAAGCAGGCCACCACCACAGGCAGCGTGCGGATCGCGCCGCCCATCACCACCATGGCGTCGGTTTCGCCGGTTTCGTCCATCGCCTCTTTCAGGCGGTCCGGGTACTTGCGGCTGTCCTTGAACTTGAGCGCGTCGACCGGGAGGATTTCCTGGCCGATTTCATAGCGGCCTTCCGGATCGAGCAGGCCGTCCAGACGCTCGCGCGCGCCAATGCGCATGTGGTGATCGCACTTCGGGCAAACGTGGAGATTCGCCTCGACGTCGTTGCGGTACAGGACCGCTTCGCACGACGGGCACTTGATCCACAACCCTTCCGGAATGCTCTTGCGGCTTTTCGGATCGGTTTGCTTGATCTTGGGCGGCAGCAGTTTATCGAGCCAGCTCATTGATGTTCCTTCCTTGACCTTCGTGATGCGCGGGCGCGGCGGATCGATCCCGTCAACCGATCGGTAAAACCGACCGGGTTCCGACCCCGACCGCGCATGGCGAAAAGTGGATTTTACAGCAGTCTCGAATCTAGCCAACAGCGCAAGGCCGCCGCACTAGCCGGCCGAGACTTCGTCCAGGGCCGCTCGAATGCCTGCGATGAATTGCGTGAGCGTGTCGGCGGCCGTTTCCGGCGCAGCCTGTTCGAGCAGTTGGACAATGCGGCTGCCGATCACCACGGCGTCCGAAACCTGCGCGACGGCAGCGGCCGTTTGCGCGTCGCGAATGCCGAAGCCCACACCCACGGGCAGCGAGACATGCTTCTTGATCGCCGGGATTTTACCCGCGATGCTCGAAACGTCCAGATTCGCCGCGCCCGTCACGCCCTTGAGCGAGACGTAGTAAACATAGCCGCTTGCGGCCCGGCCCACTTCGGCGATGCGTTCATCGGTCGAGGTCGGCGCGAGCAGGAAGATCGGATCGATGTCGGCGGCCTTCATCTTCGCCGCGAACTCGACCGACTCCTCGGGCGGATAGTCCACCACGAGCACGCCGTCCACGCCCGCTTCCTTCGCGGCCTGCGCGAACGCGCCGGCACCCATCCGCTCGATGGGGTTTGCATAGCCCATCAACACGACGGGCGTCTTGTTGTCGGTTTCGCGAAAGCGCTTCACATCGGCGAGCACGCTCTTGAGCGTCACGCCCTTCTCGAGCGCGCGCTCGGACGACTGCTGGATCACGGGGCCGTCGGCCATCGGGTCGGAGAACGGCACGCCGAGTTCGATGACATCGGCGCCGCCGGCGGCTAGCGCGTGCATGAACTCGACGGTGCGTGCGGGGTCGGGGTCGCCTGCCGTCATGAACGGGATCAGGCCTTTGCGGCCTTGGGCGGCGAGCGCCTCGAACGTGGTCTTGATACGGGACATTTCAGGGTCCTCAGCTTTTAGGCGTTACTGCGCGTGGGTCCGGCGGCGGCGCATCAGGCGCCGGCCGCAACGGCGCTTGCGGCGGCCGCGCTTACGCGTTCGCGCGCGATCGCGCAGTAACTTTCGTTAATTTCATAGCCGACGAATTCGCGCTGCTGACGCGCGCAAGCCACTGCCGTGGTGCCACTGCCCATGAACGGGTCCAGCACGCGGCCGCCCGGCGGGCAGCTCGCGAGCACCATGCGCTCGACGATCTCCAAAGGCTTCTGGGTCGGATGATCCACGCGCTCCGCGTGCTGGCGATGCAGCCGCGAGACGGACCAGACGTCCTTGGGGTTATAGCCGAGCTCCAGCCACTTGCTGCCTTCGAACAACTTGCGCGAACGCGCCTTCTTCGTGGCGGCATCGTACGGGATGCGGACGGGATCGAGATCGAAGTAGTATTCCTTCGAAACCGCGAAGAAACCGATGTTGTCGTGCACCGAGGTGAAACGGCGCGTCGTGCCGCCCATGCTGGGGACGCGACGATCCCAGACGATCTCGTTGATCATCGTGAGTTTCGACTTGAGATAGACGAAGATCTCGGGCGCGTACTGCCACGTGCAGAACACGTAGAGCGAGCCCGTGGGTTTGAGCTTCGGAATCGCCAGGTCGAGCCATTCGTACGTCCAGGCGAGGAAGTCCTCGCCCGAACGCATGTCGGAGTCGTTGCCGTAGTCCTTGCCGAGTCCGTAGGGCGGGTCGGCAACGATCAGATCGATCGAGGCGTCGGGCAGTTTGGCTGCATCGGTCAGAAAATCGCGGTTCAGGAGCCGGATGGTGTCCGGCACAACAGGCACCGTGGGCAACACGGCTGCGTTGGCTACCGCTTCGGCGGCTTCCAGAGTAGCCGCATCGGCGTTCACCTCGCCCACGGGCGCCGGCACTTCCGGCTCGTCGAACTCGTCACGCATCACTTACGTCGCTCCGGGCGCTCAGAACTGGATGCCCGATCGCTCGGCGACCGTATGCATGTCCTTGTCGCCGCGGCCCGACAGGTTCACCAGCAGGATTTTCTCCTTCGGCAACGTCGGTGCGAGCTTCGCCGCGTACGCGAGCGCATGGCTCGATTCGAGCGCGGGAATGATGCCTTCGATGCGGCAGCAGTCGTGGAAGCCCTTGAGCGCTTCCTCGTCGTCGATGGTGACGTACTGCGCGCGGCCGCTGTCCTTGAGCCACGCGTGCTCGGGACCCACGCCCGGATAATCGAGGCCCGCCGAAATCGAATGCGTCTCGATGATCTGGCCGTTCTCGTCCTGCAGCAGGTAGGTCCGATTGCCGTGCAGCACGCCAACGGTGCCCGCCGCGAGCGAGGCGGCGTGACGGCCCGTGTCCATGCCGTCGCCAGCGGGCTCGACGCCGATCAACTGCACGGAAGTGTCGTCGATATACGGGTAGAAGATACCCATCGCGTTCGAACCGCCGCCCACGCAAGCGATCACGGAGTCGGGCTGGCGGCCCGTCATTTCGGGCATCTGCACGCGGCATTCGTCGCCGATCACGCGCTGGAAGTCGCGCACCATCATCGGGTACGGGTGCGGACCCGCCACGGTGCCGATGATGTAGAACGTGTTTTCGACGTTGGTGACCCAGTCCCGCATGGCTTCGTTGAGCGCGTCCTTGAGCGTGCGCGAGCCCGACTCGACCGGAACCACGGTCGCACCCAGCAGCTTCATGCGGTAGACGTTGGCGGCCTGACGGCGCACGTCTTCGGCGCCCATGTAGACCACACACTCCATGCCGAAGCGCGCCGCGATGGTCGCGGTAGCCACGCCATGCTGACCCGCACCGGTTTCGGCGATCACGCGCGGCTTGCCCATGCGCTTGGCGAGCAGCGCCTGGCCGATCACGTTGTTCACCTTGTGCGCGCCAGTGTGGTTCAGGTCTTCGCGCTTGAGATAGATCTGCGCGCCGCCCAGCAGCTCGCTCCAACGCTGCGCGTGATAGATCGGCGACGGACGGCCGACAAAATGCTTCAACTCGCGCTCGTATTCGGCGCGGAAGTCGGGATCGTCCTTGTATTTCGCGTAGGCGTCGCGCAGCTCGTCGATCGCCTGCATGAGGGTTTCGGCAGCGAACACGCCACCATAAGGGCCGAAATGGCCACGTTCATCTGGCAAATTGTACATAAGTCACTCGCTCGGCCGGACTTGGGAAGGCCCACGTTGCGTGGACCCTGCCGGCCAAAGAATTTATCCCGCGTCCGCTTCGCGCACTGCGCGCACGAACGCCGCCATGCGGGCGTGATCCTTCACGCCCCTTGCGCCCGGAACCTCGATGCCACTGGAGACATCGACGGCGAACGGACGCACCTGGCGAATCGCATCACTGACGTTTTGCGCGTTCAAGCCACCACTCAAAACGGCCCGACGCGCGAGCCCTGCGGGAATAAGTGACCAATCGAAGACCTTTCCGCCGCCGCCGTACCCTTCGACATGGGTGTCGAACAACAGGCCGCTGGCTGATGAATAACGATTAGCCGATTCTATCAAATCGGCCTGCTGAGTATCTGCCGCCACTCGCAGCGCGCGCAACCAGGGCAAACCGGCAACGGAAGCCAGCGACTCGCACTGCTCGGGCGTTTCGTCGCCGTGAAACTGAAGCATGGTGAGCGAGACGTTGCTCGCCACTTCGCTCATCCACTGCGGCGTGGCATTCACGAAGAGACCCACGACCGACACGAACGGCGGCAGGTCGTGCGTGAGCTCGACCGCCTGCGCCACGCTCACCGAGCGCGGGCTGGGCGGGTAGAACACGAAGCCGACGGCGTCCGCGCCGAGGTCGACGGCGTGCGCAACCGCCTCGGGCGTCGAAAGTCCGCACAGCTTGATGCGGGTGCGGTGCGCGGGGGCGGGTTGCTCGGCTGACGTCATGATCGTAAATGCGGGGTTGGTCTCGATGATTCAAGCGGGGCGCTTCAGGCACGCCCTTCGGGCGCATCGCTCCAGATCGCGCTCCACGGCACGCTGGCCGTATGCGGCGCCGGTACCGCGAACTCGTCAGGATAGCCTACCTGGGCGAGATAGAGGCCGTCGGGCATGAAGGTCGGCGCTGCCACGGTGCGGTCGCGGCCAGCCAGCACTTCGGCCATCCACGCGGCCGGGTAGCGCCCTCGCCCCACGGCCACGAGGCAACCCATCAGGTTGCGGACCATGTGGTGCAGGAACGCGTTGGCGCGAAAGCGGAAGTGGATGAAGTCGCCCTGCGGCCGGATGTCGATCTGGTACAGATGCTTCACCGGCGTCTTCGCCTGGCACTCCGACGAGCGGAACGACGAAAAATCGTGCTCGCCGATGAGGTGCGCCGCCGCCTCGCGCATGGCATCGACATCGAGCGGCGTGTGAATCCAGCCCGCGCGGGCCGCCAGCATCGGCGAGCGCACGGGCTTCACGTAGAGCACGTAGTAGTAGGTGCGCTCGAACGCCGCAAAGCGCGCGTGGAACGCTTCGGGCATCGGCTTGGCCCACTGCACGGCCACCGTCGAGGGCAGGAACGCGTTGGTGCCGCGCACCCACGAGAAGGGCGTGCGGTCGAGGTCGGTGTCGAAGTGCACCACCTGGCCGAGCCCGTGCACGCCCGTGTCGGTGCGGCCCGCGACGATGGTGGACAGCGGCACGGTGGCGAACTCGCGCAGCGCGCGCTCGAGCGCGTCCTGCACTGTCTTGCCGTGCGGCTGCGACTGCCAGCCGCAGAACGCGGCGCCGTCGTACTGGATTCCTAGCGCGATACGCATACGGCTTGCACCGGCGTCACGAGAGCGGAGCGAGCGTCGACAGCAGCGCCTGCGCGTCGCTGCGCGTGGCGGGATCGTTCGACTCGATCACTTCGTTGATGAGCGAGCGGGCGCCAGATACGTCGCCAAGCGCGATGTATTCGTGCGCGAGATCGAGCTTGTTGCGCGCGATGCGCGCGAGCTGCTCGGGCGTGAAGACCGGCAGCGGCTCGGCCGAATCGGGCGGCAGGTTCAGGTCGAAGTCGAGCGTGAGCGCGCCAAAGCGCGGTGCGCCGAGGCCTGCGAGCGCGCCCGCGCCCGCCGTCCCCGCCTCGATGGCCGCGCCCGCCATCGGCGTCGGCGGCTCGAAGAACGGCGACGAGAGACGCGCCGACGCCTCGGGCGTGGCGGCCGGCTCGGTCGAGAGCGGCCCAGTGGGGATGACCGGCTCCCCGATGCGCGGCGGCAGGGGCAGGTCGAGGCCGCCCAGCGCTTCGATTGCATCGTGCGGGAACGCGATCGGTACTTCGGCGTAACTCATGTCTTCTGCGGTGACTGCGGGTACTGACGGAATACCGGGTGCGGTAAGCGGCGCCGGCGGGCGCTCGAAGGCTTCGGCAATGGGCGGCGTTTGCGCGATGGGCGGCTCGGCCTGTAATGCTTGCTGCGTTTGCGCGGCTTGCGGGGCGCCGTCGCCGAAGTCCAGCGCGATATCGGGTGTAGCAGGCTTTTGGGCGCGCGCCGGGTCTTCCAGCGTGCGCGCCAGCGCCTCGGCGTCTTCGGCTGCGCGCGGCGCACCGATGCTTTCGGGCGGCAGCGCATCCGCGCCCAGCTCCGCCGCGGCGGCAAGGCTTGCGGCTTCGGTCGCGTCGGCCAGCGTGTGCGGTTCGTCCGGTTCGACGCCGTGCGGCAGCTCTTGTGCTGCGTGAGCTTCCTGCGCGACGGACGGCTCTTGCGGCGCGACGGGATGCAGCCGCTCGGTTAGCGTAGGCGGCAGCGCTTCGGCGCCATGCCCATCGCTCGCGTCCACGTCCGCTGCGCTAGCGGCGTGCGCGGCCGTTTCGTCGTGCTCAAGCGGCGCGGACGAGACAGCGGGCGTAGGCACCGGCGTGATCGCGACTTCGTCCGCCTCGGGCGCAACCGGCGGCATGAATTCGGCTTCAGCCGCAGGTGCAATCGCGCCCGCATGCGGTTCATCGCCCGCGCGCGTAACCGGCTCGCGCAACACCGGCGGCTCCTCGGCCACAGGCACGGCGGCAACAGCGGCTGCGGAGGACGTCGACGGCGCCTGATCGACGGACTTCTTGCGCTTGCGCATGAGCAGGCGCACAAACAACGCCAGCAGCGCGACGACGACCGCCGCCACGGCCCCCATGGCGATCGGCGAGACTTCCGGTTGACCGCTGGCCGCGCCGACGTTCACCACGCCGTTCTGCGCAGGCGCGCCGCCTTGCGCGGCGGGCGCACCCGCGGACGCGCCGCCCGCGACTTGCGCCGGCTTGCCAATGCCGTGCTGCTGCAACGCCATCAGCACGCGGTTCTTCAATGCGAGCAGTTGCTGGAGGCTGGAGACCGTTACGGGGCCACCCTTCGCGCCTTGGGCCGAAGCGCCTGCCGCACCGCTGGCCGGGGCCGACTGGATCGAGCCGCTCCACACGTGCGAGTCGCTGGCCGCTGACGCCGGCGCTGCGGCACTCGCGCCCGTCGCCGCGCCGGAAGCACCTTGCGCGGCCGCTTCGGGGCCGCTCGCTGCGACAGCCGAGGCAGGTGCCGCAGTGGCCGCGGCCGCGCTGGCCGAACTCGCGCCGGCCGTCGCGGCGGCGGCGGCCGACGATGCAGCCGCTACAGCCTCGGCGGCAGCGCTCGAAGCCGCAACGGGTGTGCTGGCGGTCGCTGCGGATGCAGCAGGCGCAGTCGCCGCAGCGGCGGCCGCGCTGGCGGCAGCCGAAGCCCCCGCCGAAGCCGCAGCAGCCCCACCCGAAGCCGCCGTCATGCCCGCCGCCGCGCTGGACACGTCCGGCGTTGCCGGCACGTTCAGCGTCGCACCCACGCGCATACGGCTGGGATCCTGCTTGATGAACGCATTGGGGTTCGCATCGAACAGCGCCTGGCTCATGCGTGCGAGCGTGGCCTTGTCGTGCGACTGCGTGAGGTCGACGGCCACGTCGTGCAGTGACTGGCCGGGATGAACGGTGTATTGCCCCGCGACGCTCGCCGCAAACGCGGCGGAAGAGGCCGCGCTCGCAGCGCCTGGCGCCGCAGTCGCGCCGCCCTGCGCAGCCGCCAGGCCGCAGAACAGGAAACTCGCCGCCGCCACGGTGGCGCGGATGGCGCGCCGCCCTTGGGCGCGCTTCGCGCGAGGCGCGGCGGAAACAGAATCAAATCGAACGATCATCAGTTGCCCTGGCATACCGCTCTTGCGGCTCTCGATCAAATAGGAGTGTGCTTCGGGGCGATTGCATCGATGCATGCAATAAAAAGCATGCAATAAAAAAAGCGCCGCGACTGGCGCGGCGCTTTTCACCCTGTCTACGCGTCATTAGCCGCGTAGTTTAATTCATTCACTTGTCCAGCAGAATGCGCAACATGCGGCGCAGCGGTTCAGCCGCACCCCACAGCAGCTGATCGCCCACCGTGAAGGCCGACAGATACTCGCCGCCCATGGCCAGCTTGCGCAGACGGCCCACCGGCACCGACAGCGTGCCCGTGACCACGGCCGGCGACAGATCGCGCATCGAAGCCTCGCGCTGGTTCGGCACGACCTTGACCCAGTCGTTGGCCGAGGCGAGGATGCCGTCGATCTCGTCGAGCGGCACGTCCTTCTTCAGCTTGATCGTGAGCGCCTGCGAGTGGCAACGCATCGCGCCGATACGCACGCACAGGCCATCCACCGGAATCGAACCCGGCTGGCCCATCGCCGGCTTGCCGAGAATCTTGTTGGTTTCCGCGCCGCCCTTCCACTCTTCCTTCGACATGCCGTTGCCGAGGTCCTTGTCGATCCAGGGGATCAGCGAGCCCGCGAGCGGCACGCCGAAGTGCTCGGTAGGCATCGCGTCGCTGTTCATCGTGGCGAGCACCTTGCGGTCGATGTCGAGGATCGCCGACGACGGGTTGGCCAGCTCGCTCGCCACCGATGCGTTGAGCGCGCCCATCTGCGAGAGCAGTTCGCGCATGTTCTGCGCGCCCGCGCCCGAAGCGGCCTGGTACGTCATGGCCGTCATCCAGTCGACGAGGTTCTCGCGGAACAGGCCGCCCAGCGCCATCAGCATGAGGCTGACCGTGCAGTTGCCGCCGACGAAGTCCTTCTGACCCTTGACCAGCGCGTCCTTGATGACGTCGAGGTTGACCGGGTCGAGGATGATGACGGCGTCGTCTTTCATGCGCAGCGCCGAGGCCGCGTCGATCCAGTAACCGGTCCAGCCTGCCGCGCGCAGCTTCGGATACACCTCGTTGGTGTAGTCGCCGCCCTGGCACGTGATGATGATGTCGCACTTCTTGAGCTCGTCGACGCTGTTCGCGTCCTTGAGCTTCGTCTCGTTTTTGGCGAACGACGGAGCCGCGCCGCCTGCGTTGCTGGTGCTGAAAAACACCGGTTCGATCAGGTCGAAATCACGTTCTTCCTGCATGCGCTGCATCAGCACGCTGCCGACCATGCCGCGCCAACCTACGAGACCTACGTTCATGACTAACCCTTGAGATGGACACTTCCCCGCTTCGCTCGCCCGGCGTGGCCGCGCGGGGAAGATGAGCGGGCACGACGAGCGATCAACGAATGGTGATCGTTTTCGTAATCGTGGTTTTCGTGCTAATGGCGAGCGAAATCGCGCGGGCCGTGCCGCGGATGTTCGTAACAGTCGTGATCGGGGAGATCTTCGCCATCGAAACAATATACACGAAAACCGTGAATTCGCGCGGGGGGACCCGCATTTTGCGCTATTAGCGACACCTGGCCGCGTATTGCCACTATCGGCCGCTATCGTCGTTGCTTGCGCATTTTTGAACAAAAAAGGGCATGCCACTCAGGCATGCCCTTTCACGACTTCCTTACAGCGCTGCGATCACCGCGTCGCCCATTTCCACCGTGCCGACCTGCTTGCAGTCCGGCGTGATGATGTCGGCGGTGCGATAGCCTTGTTCGAGCACCTTCTTCACCGCGCTCTCAATACGGTCCGCCTGCTCCGGGCGCCCCAGCGAGTAGCGCAGCATCATGGCCGCCGAAAGGATCGTGGCGAGCGGGTTGGCAATGCCCTTGCCCGCGATATCCGGCGCCGAACCGTGCGACGGCTCGTACAGACCCTTGTTGTTCTTGTCGAGCGAGGCCGAGGGCAGCATGCCGATCGAGCCCGTGAGCATCGCGGCTTCGTCCGAGAGAATGTCGCCGAACATGTTGCCGGTCACCACCACGTCGAAGGCCTTGGGCGCCTTCACGAGCTGCATGGCCGCGTTGTCGACGTACATGTGCGACAGCTCGACTTCCGGGTATTCCTTCGAGACATCGATCATGATGTCCTTCCAGAACTGCGACGTTTCGAGCACGTTGGCCTTGTCGACGGACGTCAGCTTCTTCTGGCGCTTTTGCGCGGCCTGGAACGCCACGTGAGCAATGCGGCGCACTTCGGGCTCCGCATAGCGCATCGTGTCGAACCCTTCGCGCGCGCCCTTGAAGTTGCCGTCCGGCGCTTCGCGCGTGCCACGCGGCTGGCCGAAGTAGATGTCGCCATTCAGTTCGCGCACGATCAGGATGTCGAGGCCCGAAACGATTTCCGGCTTCAACGACGACGCACCCGTGAGCTGCGGATAGCAGATCGCCGGACGGAAGTTCGCGAACAGTTCCAGATGCTTGCGCAGGCCGAGAATCGCCTGCTCGGGACGCAGCGCACGTTCGAGCTTGTCGTACTTCCAGTCGCCCACGGCGCCGAACAGGATCGCGTCGGCGGATTTGGCCAGCGCGAGCGTTGCCTCGGGCAGCGGGTGGCCGCTTGCCTCGTAGCCCGCGCCGCCAACCGGCGCCTCTTCCAGCTCGAACTTTTCGCCAAGTGCGTTGAGCACCTTCACGGCTTCCTTGACGATCTCGGGACCGATGCCGTCGCCCGGCAGCACTGCAATCTTCATCCTGTGATTCCTCGCTCAGTTGTTCGGTGTGCGCTTATCAGCGCGTATCAAAGCACGCGGTTGTTCAGCCACGGCTGGCGCGCGAGGCGCTCGGCTTCGTACTGGCGGATCTTGTCGGCGTGACGCAGCGTGAGGCCGATGTCGTCGAAGCCGTTCAAGAGGCAGTAGCGGCGGAACGCGGCCACTTCGAACGGATACCCCTTCGAGCCGTCGGTCGTGCGCACGACCTGCTTGTCCAGATCGACCGTGAGCTGGAAGCCGTTGAACGCGTACGTTTCGTTGAACAGATGATCCACGTCCGATTCGGACAGCACGATCGGCAGCAGGCCGTTCTTGAAGCAATTGTTGTAGAAGATGTCCGCGAAGCTCGGCGCGATGATCGCGCGGAAACCGTACTGGTCGAGCGCCCACGGCGCGTGCTCGCGTGAGCTGCCGCAGCCGAAGTTCTTGCGCGTGAGCAGCACCGAAGCGCCCTGATAACGCGGCTGGTTCAGCACGAAGTCCGGATTGAGCGGGCGCTTCGAGTTGTCCTGGCCCGGCTCGCCGTGATCGAGGTAACGCCATTCGTCGAAGGCATTCGGGCCGAAGCCGGTGCGCTTGATCGACTTGAGGAACTGCTTCGGAATGATCGCGTCGGTATCGACATTCTCGCGATCGAGCGGCGCCACGACGCCGGTGTGTACGATGAATTTTTCCATGATCCGTGATCCTGATGGATGCTGATCGGGCTGGGGCGCTTCGATACGTTCAGTTAAGTTCGATGCGCCCCGTGCGCTTACCCCAGCTTGCGAATGTCGACGAAATGGCCTTCGATTGCCGCGGCCGCTGCCATGGCCGGGCTCACGAGGTGCGTGCGACCGCCCGCGCCTTGACGGCCTTCGAAGTTGCGGTTCGAAGTCGACGCGCAACGCTCGCCCGGCTCCAGCCGGTCGGCGTTCATCGCGAGGCACATCGAGCAACCCGGCTCGCGCCATTCGAAGCCCGCTTCCGTGAACACCTTGTCGAGGCCTTCGCGCTCGGCTTGCGCCTTCACGAGACCCGAGCCCGGCACCACCATCGCGAGACGGATGTTCGGCGCCACGCGGCGGCCGAGCTTCTTCACGACATAAGCGGCGGCGCGCAGGTCTTCGATACGCGCGTTCGTGCACGAACCGATGAAGATCTTGTCCGGCTTGATCGACTCGATCGGCGTGTTCGGTTCGAGCGCCATGTAGTGCAGCGCACGTTCCATCGCGTCGCGCTTGACCGGGTCCTTCTCGCGCTCGGGATCCGGCACACGGCTGTCGACCGCCGTGACCATTTCCGGCGACGTGCCCCACGTGACCTGCGGGACGATGTCGGCCGCGCTCAGTTCGACCACGCGGTCGAAGTGCGCGCCTTCGTCGGTGCGGAAGTTCTTCCAGTACTCGACGGCCTGGTCCCACTCGGCGCCTTGCGGCGAGAACGGACGGCCCTTGAGGTATTCGATCGTGGTGTCGTCCACGGCAACCATGCCCGCGCGCGCGCCGCCTTCGATCGCCATGTTGCAGACGGTCATGCGGCCTTCCATCGTGAGGCCGCGGATCATCGAGCCGCCGAACTCCATGGCGTAACCCGTGCCGCCCGCCGTGCCGATCTTGCCGATGATGGCGAGCACGATGTCCTTCGCGGTGCAGCCGCGCGGCAGTTGACCCTCGACCTTCACGAGCATGTTCTTGCTCTTCTTCTGCAGAAGCGTTTGCGTGGCCAGCACGTGCTCGACTTCCGAGGTGCCGATGCCGTGCGCAAGCGCGCCGAACGCGCCGTGCGTGGACGTGTGCGAGTCGCCGCACACGATCGTCATGCCGGGCAGCGTGGCGCCCTGCTCGGGACCGACGATGTGCACGATGCCCTGACGCTGGTCGGTCATCTTGAACTGCGTGATGCCGAAGGAGTCGCAGTTCGAATCGAGCGTGTCCACCTGCAGCTTCGAAACCGGGTCGGCAATGCCGTGGCTGCGGTCGGTGGTGGGCACGTTATGGTCGGACACCGCCAGGTTCGCGCTGATGCGCCACACGGGGCGCTCGTGCAGCTTCAGGCCTTCGAAAGCCTGCGGGCTGGTGACTTCGTGCAACAGATGACGGTCGATGTAGAGAATCGTCGTGCCGTCGTCTTCCGTGTGGACCACATGCGTGTCCCACAATTTGTCGTAGAGCGTCTTTGCCATGATGTGCGGGGAAATGTTTGACTGCGGGGCAATACGGTGTGAATCGATTATGCCACGCGAAACCCGCCCACTACAGGGCCTTTCCTGAAAAAAAGCGATAAAAAACAGTGAGTTGGGTGGTAGTCGCGATACCTGTATCAGCGTTACCCGGCGAGCGCGGGTGCTGTGGCGCAGCGGATCCTATGCACGCCGCCGCTGGAATGCGCAGAGGGATCGACGCAGAAGCGCGCAGATCGAGCATGGATCGGACACGCGCCGACCACGACGCTGAAGCGATGCTGGGTGCAAAAAAAGAGATGCGCCGGCCCGACCACGACCGGCGCAAGTTGGTTACCGCTGTGAGGGTGAAACATGGGCTTCGGAATCCGCGACACAGGGGGAGCCGCGTCATCGATGTCCATACCTGTCTAACGGCAATTTAGCGCCAGGGTTTAATCGGGGCCAATGCCGCGCGCCAAAACGGTGCGCGGGCGCATCGGCAATTCAATTAGCTATCCTTATTTTCTGGCTCTTCATCCATGTCTGGCGGCCATTTCCGCCGGGGAGCGGGACGAGACGCTGGGGCGGACACCGACCGTTCAGGCACGAGGTTTGCGAGACGAACCCGGCCGCACGGAACTCCGCCTTGTATTTTCATCACACTCAATAAACGACGCTGCGGCCAACCAGGCAAACCCGGAGGCTTCATGCCACTTGCAATCCGCACTGCGCAACGCAGAACAAGCAGAATAAAACCAACCGCGCCGCGCCGCTCGCGGGCCACGCAGCGTGCGTCTCTCGCCGCTGCGGCATGCGCCCTCGCCGCGCTTGCCCCGCGTGCCGAGGCGCAAACCCCCTCGCCGCTTGGCGAATGGCAGTATTCCGCTGGCATTCCGCTCGAAAAGATGTTTCAGCCAAATCGCCCCGACTTCGAGGCGCGGCTTGGCGTGGGCGCGACTTTCGAACCGCGCTACGACGGTTCGGACCGCTATCACACATTGGTCGGGCCGAGCATCGACCTGCGCTACAAAGACATCCTCTTCGGCTCGACGGGCGAAGGCTTCGGCGCCAACGTTCTGCAGGGCCCGAACTGGCGCGTGAGCGTCGCCGGGGCCTACGACCTCGGACGGCGCGGCCAGGACGACCCGACGCGGCTGCACGGGATGGGCAACATCAACCCGTCGCCAGAATTGAAGATCGCCGGCGAGTACGTGATTTCGAAGGACTTTCCGCTCGTGTTCCGCACCGCCTTCACGCGCAGTTTCGGCGGCTCGAATGGCTGGACTGCGGATCTCGGCGCCTATATGCCGCTGCCGGGCAGCAACCAGAACTTCTACTGGTTCGCCGGCCCCTCGGTCACGTTCGCCGACTCCAACTACATGCAGAGCTGGTTTGGCGTGACACCGCAGCAGGCGGCTGCATCGGGTTACCGTCAGTACGACGCGAGCGCGGGTCTCAAGTCGGCCGGCTTCGGCATCACGATGGTGTACTTCGTCAACAAACATTGGTTCGTGAGCGCCGACGGCGCGATCAAGCGCCTGCTCGGCAGCGCCTCGCACAGCCCGATCATCCAGACGAAGACGGGGGGAGTTTGCGACGTTTCGATCAATTACCAGTTCTAGCTGCGCTGCCCGCTACCGGCAGCCGGGATCGTTGAACGCCTTCCCTGCGTCACGGCGCTGGTTGTAGCGCTGCGCACACGCTCATTCACCGCTCATTCTTCGCCACTACGCTGACCCAATGGGCCAAAGGCCCATGAGGCCGGCCGTGGCTACAAAAATCCGCACACGAAGGCCTCATTTCCCTCTTCATGCAAAGGACCGACCATGCTTGCGCCGATCGTCACGGCTTCCTTCCTCGGTCAGCCCGCATGGCTCTGGGTCGCCTTCCTCGCGGTGGTGATCGTGCTGCTCGTGCTCGACCTCGGCGTGCTCCATTGCGACGACCACGAAATCGGCATCCGCGAAAGCCTGTGGCTCTCGCTCGGTTATATCGTGGCGGGCGTGCTGTTCGGCGGCTTCGTCTGGTGGCAACTCGGCGCACAGCCGGCCACCGAATACATCACCGGCTATCTCATCGAAAAATCGCTCTCGCTCGACAACGTGTTCGTCATCGCGTCGATCTTCGGCGCGCTCGCGGTGCCGCGGCAGCTTCAGCATCGCGTGCTGTTCTGGGGCATTGTCGGCGTGCTGGTGCTGCGCGCGCTGATGGTTGGACTCGGCGCCGCGCTCGTCGCGCAGTTCGAGTGGATGCTGTTCGTGTTCGGCGTGTTCCTCGCAGTAACCGGCGTGAAGATGCTGCTTGGCCGAAAGGAAGCGCACAGCGTGGAAGACAACGCGATGCTGCGCTGGCTGCGCCGCAAGCTGCCGGTCACACCGCACCTCGAGGGGCGCGCGTTCCTCGTGCGACGCGCGCATCCGCGCACCGGCAAGGCTGCGCTGCTCGCCACGCCGCTCCTCCTCGCGCTCCTGATGATCGAGTTCGCCGACCTGATCTTTGCTGTCGATTCGATCCCCGCTATTTTTTCGATCACGACCGATCCGTTCATCGTCTATACGAGCAACATCTTCGCCGTGCTGGGTCTGCGCGCGCTCTACTTCGCGCTCGCGGCGATGGCGCACCGCTTCTATTACCTCAAGCATGCGCTCGCGCTCGTGCTCGTGTTCATCGGCGCGAAGATCTTTCTGGTGGGGATCATCGGCAAGATTCCGGCCCTGTTCAGCCTTGGCGTGACGGCAGCGCTGCTCGCGGGCGGCGTGGTGGTGTCGCTCGTCAGGACCCAAAAGCCGAAGGACACGCTCGGCGCTTCATGAACGCAAGATGCAGCGCTCCTCATTCTTCGCTCATTCTGCTCTGCCAGGATGGTTTCCATCGACGCCGCGTTGCCCTTCACGCAAGACGGCACAGGCCTCGATGACCTGTCACTCACCACGGAGCGCATCATGAAATGCCCCAACTGCCCTGACGTCACCCTCTCGCTCGCAGAGCGTCAGGGCGTCGAACTCGACTACTGCCCGCAGTGTCGCGGCGTCTGGCTCGATCGCGGCGAACTCGACAAGCTGATCGAACGCAGCGGCAACCGGCACAATCGCAACGAAGGCGATGAGCAGGCATTCCGCCAGCATGGCGCGCAACACGGCGACTACGCACCGCGCCGCGCTCACGACAGCTACAGCGGCAATGGTCATCGCCGCAAATCGTGGCTTCAGGATATCTTCGACTGAGCCACGGCTACGCCAACCGTTCCATCGACATCACGCTTTAAGAGGATTCCTGAACATGCGTACCTATACGTGCAACAGCCCGCAAGCCGCGGGCCGGATCGTCGCTGTCGCGCTGCTCGCAGACGGCCACCTGAGCAGCGAGGAGCTTGCGGCAGTCCATCGCGCGCGCCTTGCCGACCGGCTCGGCCTCGCGCCCGGCGAATTCGGCGAAATCCTCAAGGGCCTGTGCGAAGACTTGCAGACCACCTCGCACCTGAACTGGAGCGACGCATGCAAGCTCGACTCCGACGTGATGCAGCAAGTCATGCGCGAGCTCGACGATCCCGCGCTGCGCGCCGAAGTGCTGAATCTGTGCCATGTCGCGGTGTATTCGGACCGGCACGTCGCCGAAAACGAAGTCGCGCTGCTCGCCTCGCTTAGCCGCGCCTGGCAGAAGGAACCCTGGCAGCGCCTGCTGGCGTAAGTTCGCGCGCGATGCGTGCCTTCCCCCGCGCATCGCGCCACGCGGCGAGCCTCGCGCTCGCCGCACCTTTTTTGACCTGCTCTATTGCGTTCGATTGTTTCAGGCGCTCACGTGCAAACGGCCCAACCCAGCCCGCGCACGTTGCGGATCACCGCGTGGCCGAACTTGCGGCGCACGCTGTAGATCACGGCGTCCACCGCGTTGCTTTCCACTTCCTCGCCCCAACCATATAGCCGCTCCTCGAGCTGCTGACGCGACAGGATCGCGCCGGGCCGCTCGAGCAACGCGAGCATGAGCGCGTACTCGCGCGCGGAAAGGTCGTCGGACTGGCCGTCGAACGTGAGACGCCGCGCGTTCATATCGAGCGTTACGCGGCCGCTGCCCATCGTCGGCGAGGCGAAGCCCGACTTGCGCCGCACTACGGCGCGGATGCGCGCGAGCAGTTCCTTGCTCTCGAACGGCTTCACGAGATAGTCGTCGGCACCGAGATCGAGGCCTTCCACGCGCGTGTCCACGTCGTCGCGCGCGGTGATGATGAGCACGGGCGTGGCGTCTTGCGACTCGCGCAAGCCTCGCAGCACGTCGAGCCCGCTCATGTCGCCGAGACCCAGGTCAAGCAGGATCGCCGTGTACGAGCCGTCGCGAATGGCGTCGCGGCCGCTCTCGCCCGTGCGCACCCAGTCGACGCTGTATGACGCGTCCTTCAACGCGCGCAATAGCGCGGGCCCGATCAGCAGATCGTCTTCGATCAGCAGAATGCGCATCGTGTCCGTCCTTTGTTTCGCATGCTTCCCGGGATTTTGACTTACCGGATTCCACTGGATTGGCGCGGCAACTCGATTCGCGCGACGATGCCGCTTTGTCCGTCGCGCCGGTTCGCGAGCGTCACGCGCCCCCGATAACTCTGCGCCACCGCCTGCGCGATCGCGAGGCCAAGGCCGCTGCCGTGCGCATCATGACCGCTTGCACGGAAAAACCGGTCGAATACGCGCGGCAAATCGGCCTCGGCAATGCCGGGCCCGTTGTCGGTCACCTCGATGACAACGCCTTTGTCCTCGCGGCGCACCACCACATCCACGCGCGCCCCTTCCTGGCTGTAGCGGATCGCGTTGTCCACGAGATTGCGCACGAGCACGCGCATGTCGGTTTCGGTGGCGCGCACCGTCACGTCGTCGAGACGCTCCACGCCCACATCGACGCGGCGCGCGTCGGCGAGCGGCAGCAGATCGGCCAGCACGTCGGTGACGACTTGCGGCAGCGGCACCTCCGTCAACACGCGTTGCGCACTGCCGATTTCGGCACGCGCCAGACCGAGCAATTGCGAGACGAGCGCGCCAGTGCGCACGATGCCGCGCCGCAACTCGTCGAAGCGCTCGGGGTACTGTTCGGGCGGCGCATTGCGCAGATTGTCGATCTGCAGTTGCATGGCCGAGATCGGTGAGCGCAATTCGTGCGCAGCATCGGCGATAAACATGCGCTCGGCGTTCACTAGCACCGAAAGGCGCTCGATCATGCGATTGATCGATTCGACGAAGGGCCGCAGTTCGACGGGCGCCTGCCCGGCTTCGAGCGGTTTGAGGTCGTGCAGATCGACCTTCGCGGCGCGATGCCCGATGCGCTCGAGCGGCCGCAGCGAAACGCGCACGGTCACGGCGATCGTGAGCGCGAGCAGAGGTAGCAACGCGAGCACGGGCAGCAGACTCCAGAACGCCACGCGCAAGGCGTTGCGGTTGCGCATGCTGCGCGATTCGGCCACCTGAATGTATTCGTCGCCGGCAGCGAGCGCGAACACGTCCCACGCCTCACCGTCATAGTCGATCGACGAGAAGCCGCTTTGCGCGCGCGGCAGCGCGACGCTCGCGTTGCTCGTGCGACCTGGTGTATCGCCGTCGCCGACGGACCAGATCTGCACGACGAAATCGTCGGCAGGCGAGCGTTCGCCGCGCGGCTGCGTCGCGCGATGCGGCACGCCTGTCTGCATGTGCGCGGCCGCGTCGCGCAGGGTCGTATTGAACTCGGCAGCGAGACTGCGCACCACGAGAAAGGTGCCGAGCGCACCCAGCACGCCGACGAGAATCGCGAGCGTGCCGATCGCAATGCTCAGGCGGCGATGCAGGGAATGCGCGGCGAAAAACATGGAGCGTCTCGGGTGGGGAGGCGCGCTCCATCATAAAGGATTCGCGGCATGCGTTCGGCTGCATGGCGGCGCTCAGGCGGGTTCAGCGATGCCCCCCGCCACCCATGCCACCGCCGCCCGCATGCCCCATACCGCTCCAGACGCCGCCGTGTCCGCCATGGAAGCCGCCATGCATGCCTGACACCGGATGCATATGCGGGGCGCCCGGGAAGACATGATCCATGTGATGAAAGTGATGGAAGTGGTCGACAAACACGAACGAGCCGCCCACGAACACCGGTGGCCACCAGCCGTACCACGGACCGGCGTAATAAGCCGTCGCGTCGGGCCAGGCCACCGGGTAGACGAGCGTGTCGTCGCTCTGCATGATCTGCCATGTGCCGTCGGGTTGCAGGCACGCGAGGCCGCTGATCTGCTGCGGCGCGCCGTCGATCACGGCGGTGCCGGTAACGGGGCGGCATGTCGCCGGTGGCGTGTCTGGCGGGTAAGGCCCGTACGCGGCCTGCTGCGACACAACCGGCGTCGCACACGCGCCCAGCAGGCAGGCCAGCACATTGACGGCAAGAAATTTGCGCATGATGTCGCCCCTCGCGATGGACCGGCCGCGCGGCGCGCGGGTTGCGCGCCGGCGCCGTGAAGACTCCATCGGTACGCCTCGCACGCGGCGCGCGAATGCATCGGCGCGCCTGCATGTCATCTGCAAAACGAGGGACGTGGCGGCACTATTCCTTTCCTGGCGCGCTTTCCCCGCACGTATGGCCCGTGCCCCGATTACCGCTTGTTTCGGCGCCGCCGCCAAGGTGCGTCATGAGGTGCGTCAGGCCTGCCACCGCGTAACGAACGCGCGAATGTCCTCGTTCACGCGCGCCGCGTGGTTGAAATACATCCCGTGCGTGCCGCCCTCATAGACCTTCAACGTCGCGCGTTCGAGCGCGGCCGCCGTGGGCCCCCCGGTGATCTCCAGCGGCGCCGAAGCATCGCAGTCGCCGTGCAGCACGAGCGCAGGCACGTCGATCGCAGCCAGCTCGCGGCGGAAGTCGGTGACCATCTGCTCGTGGCTCAACTGTGCCGCTGCGTACAACGACGCACCGAGCATCATGTCCGCCGTCCACTGAATCACCCCGCGCGATGTGCCGGGGCTGAAATAGGCCTCGGCGCGTCGCTCGATCCAGTCGGGAAACGAAGTGAGCATCTCGTCGATCGAGGCTTCGAACAGGCTCGAATCGAGGCCGCCGGGATTGTCGGCAGTCTTGAGCAAACACGGCGTCGACGCCGGTGAAACCAGCACGATGCCTGCCACGCGCCGCGCGCCGTGACGGCTCAAATAACGCACGATCTCCCCACTCGCGAACGAGTGGCCGACCAGCGTCACGCGCGCGAGGTCCCTTGCGTCGAGTACCGCTTCGAGATCGTCGGCGAGCGTGTCGTAGTCGTAGCCGCGGCCGGGGTCGCTCGAGCGTCCGTGCCCGCGGCGGTCGTACGCCACGCAGCGAAATCCTGAGGCGGCAAGCGGCGCGCATTGGTAGTTCCACATGTCGGCGTTGAGCGTCCAGCCGGAGAGGAACACGAGCGGCACACCATCGCCCCAGTCGCGATAGTGCAGTGCGGTGTCGTCGTCGATACGGATAAAGCCGGGTTGGCGGGCATTGAGGGTGTCGCGTGCCATGGTCGTCGCTCCTTGCGGTTGGGGTGGGCGGATGAGAACCATGGTCGTCGATGCCGTGCGCAATGACGATTACGTCGGAGGTAATGGGCGGGCGTCCGTGGCAAGGACGCGTGAGCGCGCTGCGCGCAATCGCACCACGCCGGTGCTAGATTCTTCACACGTACTGCCCAGGAGACGCTCATGAGCAACACCTCACCGCGACCGGCCTTCGGCTCTGCCATCTACTACCGCGATCCGTTCGCCGCGCTCGACTGGCTGGAAAACGCGTTCGGCTTCAAGCGTCAGTTCGTCGTGACATCGCCGGACGGCACGCTTGCCCATTCGGAAATGCGCTTCGAAGACGGCTACGTAATGATTTGCGGCGGCTGGCCCGGCATGCCATACACGAGCCCCGCTGCGCTCGAAGGCAAGAACACGCAATCGGTGCACGTGCAGTTGAAGAGTGGCCTCGACGCGCATTGCGAGCGCGCGCGCAAGGCGGGCGCGAAAATCGTACGCGAACCGGCCGATCAGTTTTACGGCGATCGCGTCTACGCGGCTTGCGACCCCGAAGGCCATATATGGAGCTTCGGCGAGACAGTACGCGAGGTCACGCGCGAAGAGGCGGAAAAGGCCAGCGGGTTGAAAATCGACGGCTGGGTTTGAGCGCGGCGGCTAGCTTGGCGCTCAAAAGGAAAACGCCCCGACGAGTCGTAACCCGTCGGGGCGTTTGCACTACCGCTTGCGCGCAGCGCGCGCAAAGCGAAACGGCTTAGCGCTGAGCGATCGGCTTCGCTTCGCGCGGCGTTTCGCCGATGAACAGCTGACGCGGACGGCCGATCTTCTGCTCGGGGTCAGCGATCATTTCGTTCCACTGCGCAATCCAGCCCACCGTACGTGCCATCGCGAAGATACACGTGAACATCGAGGTCGGGATGCCCAGCGCGCGCTGCACGATACCCGAGTAGAAGTCGACGTTCGGGTACAGCTTGCGCGACACGAAGTATTCGTCTTCCAGCGCGATCTTTTCGAGCTGCATGGCGAGCTTGAAGAGCGGATCGTCGTGCAGGCCGAGTTCGTTCAGCACTTCGTAGCAAGTCTCGCGCATGAGCTTCGCGCGCGGGTCGTAGTTCTTGTACACGCGGTG
The DNA here is from genome assembly GCF_904848665.1 of Paraburkholderia hiiakae. Lineage (GTDB taxonomy): Bacteria > Pseudomonadota > Gammaproteobacteria > Burkholderiales > Burkholderiaceae > Paraburkholderia > Paraburkholderia hiiakae. The sequence continues at coordinate 134,875 of NZ_CAJHCQ010000005.1, read as the reverse complement.
GCCGAAGCCCATCAGCTTCACGCCCGAGTTCTTGTCCTTCACCTGCTTGATGAACTCAGGAATCTTGTCCGGCGAGCCGATTTCTTCGAGCATGTTCAGCGCGGCTTCGTTCGCACCACCGTGCGCCGGGCCCCACAGGCAAGCGATACCGGCCGCGATACACGCGAACGGGTTCGCGCCCGACGAGCCAGCCAGACGCACCGTCGAGGTCGAAGCGTTCTGCTCGTGGTCAGCGTGCAGGATGAGGATACGGTCGAGCGCGCGCACGAGCACGTCGTTGACCTTGTACTCTTCGCACGGGTTCGAGAACATCATGCGCATGAAGTTCGCGCTGTACGACAGATCGTTCTGCGGGTACACGAACGGCTGGCCGATCGAGTACTTGTACGCCATGGCGACGAGCGTCGGCAGCTTCGCGATCATGCGGATCGCCGAAACTTCGCGGTGCTTCGCGTTGTTGATGTCGAGCGAGTCGTGATAGAACGCCGACAGCGCGCCGACTGCGGCGACGAGAATCGCCATCGGGTGCGCGTCGCGGCGGAAGCCGCGGAAGAAGAACTGCATTTGCTCGTGAACCATCGTATGCTGCGTGACGGTCTTCACGAACTCTTCCTTCTGTGCCGCGTTCGGCAGTTCGCCGCGGTACAGCAGGTAGCAGGTTTCGAGGAAGTCGGCGTTTTGCGCGAGGTTGTCGATCGGGTAGCCGCGGTACAGCAGCTCGCCCTTGTCCCCGTCAATGTACGTGATCGCCGAGTTGCACGCCGCCGTCGACATGAAGCCCGGGTCATACGTGAACTTGCCGGTCTGACCGTACAGTTTGCGGATGTCGATCACATCCGGGCCCATCGTGCCCTTGTAGATCGGCAGTTCGACGCTCGGCGAATTGTCGCTGAACGATAGCGTGGCTTTTACATCAGACGGGGTCATAGCACATCCTCAATCGAAGATAAACACGGGATTCGATAGTTTTGTACGTCCGGCGCGGCGACAGCTTACCTCTAACTGCGCGCCGCCACGCTCAGACGTTCCGAAGCAGTTCCAGCACCCGCTTCACGTCCGGGTCGGCAAGGTCGCCTTCTGGTTCCTTGCGCGCGAGCAGCAAGTCCATCAGGTCGTTATCGCTCAGCTCGAGCAGGCGCGTGAGAGCGCCCACGTCGGCGTCGCTGAGTTCATGCTCATAGCGCTCGAAAAACCGCTCAAAAATCAGATCATTTTCGAGCAGGCCGCGCCGCGCGCGCCAGCGAAGGCGCGCGCGGCGATGGGGGTCAGACTGGTGCGATTCCATTTCAGAAGAGCAACATCAAACCGCGCGGCGGAACATCAGTTCCTTGATCTTGCCGATCGCCTTCGTCGGGTTCAGGCCCTTCGGGCAAACGTCGACGCAGTTCATGATCGTGTGGCAACGGAACAGACGGTACGGGTCCTCGAGGTTGTCGAGGCGCTCGCCGGTCGCTTCGTCGCGGCTGTCCGCGATGAAGCGGTAAGCCTGCAACAGACCTGCCGGGCCGACGAACTTGTCCGGGTTCCACCAGAAGCTCGGGCACGAGGTCGAGCAGCTTGCGCACAGAATACACTCGTACAAGCCATCGAGTTCGTCACGCTGCTCAGGCGACTGCAGACGCTCCTTCTCGGGCGGCGGCGTGTCGTTGATCAGGTACGGCTTGATCGAGTGGTACTGGTTGAAGAACTGCGTGAAGTCGCAGATCAGGTCGCGCACGACGGGCAGGCCCGGCAGCGGACGCAGCACGATCTTCGCGGGCAGGTCGTTCAGGTTCGTCAAGCACGCGAGACCGTTCTTGCCGTTGATGTTCATGGCGTCCGAACCGCACACGCCTTCACGGCACGAACGGCGGAACGACAGCGTTTCGTCCACTTCCTTGAGCTTGACCAGCGCGTCGAGCAGCATGCGCTCGTGCGTGAGATCCAGCTCGTACGTCTGCATGCGCGGCGCTGCGTCCTTGTCCGGATCGTAGCGATAGACTTCAAAAATGCGTTTGGCCATTTCCAATTCCTTTTGACTGGCGTGTGCCTTAGAACGTACGCGCCTTCGGCGGCACGGACTCGACGGTCAGCGGTTGCATGTGGACCGGCTTGTAATCGAGTCGGTCACCTTCGCTGAACCAGAGCGTATGGCGCAGCCAGTTTTCGTCGTCGCGGTGTTCGTAGTCGCTCTGTGCGTGCGCACCACGGCTTTCCTTGCGGGCTTCAGCCGAAACCATCGTTGCGCGCGCAACTTCAACGAGGTTCGCCACTTCGAGCGCTTCCACGCGCGCCGTGTTGAACACCTTCGACTTGTCCTTCAGGTGGATGTGCTTCGCGCGCTCAGCGATCTGCGCGATGTCCTTCACACCGTCTTCCAGCAGCTTCGAGGTGCGGAACACGCCTGCGTGCTTCTGCATCGAGCCGCGGATGTCGTTCGCGACGCTCTGCGCGTATTCGCCCGAGGTCGACTTGTCGAGCTCGGCCAGACGCGAGAGCGCGAAGTCGGCGGCGTCGGCCGGCAGCGGCTTGTGATCGCGCAGTTCCTTGACGTGCTTGACGATGTGGTTGCCAGCCGCACGGCCGAACACCACGAGGTCGAGCAGCGAGTTCGTGCCGAGGCGGTTCGCGCCGTGCACCGAGACGCACGAGCATTCGCCCACGGCGTAGAAGCCGTTGACGACTTCCTCGTGACCCTTCGGCGTGCCAACGACCTGGCCGTTGATGTTCGTCGGAATGCCGCCCATCTGGTAGTGGATGGTCGGCACGACCGGGATCGGCTCCTTGATACAGTCCACGTTCGCGAACTTGAGCGCGATTTCGCGGATCGACGGCAGACGCTTCATGATCGTCTCGGCGCCGATGTGCGAGAGGTCGAGCAGCACGTGGTCCTTGTGGGGACCCACGCCACGGCCTTCCTTGATTTCCTGGTCCATCGAACGCGAAACGAAGTCGCGCGGCGCCAGGTCCTTCAGGGTCGGCGCGTAACGCTCCATGAAGCGCTCGCCGTTCGAGTTACGCAGAATGCCGCCTTCGCCGCGCACGCCTTCCGTGATCAGCACGCCCGCGCCGGCCACGCCGGTCGGGTGGAACTGCCAGAACTCCATGTCCTGCAGCGCGATGCCCGAACGGGCCGCCATGCCAAGGCCGTCACCGGTGTTGATGAACGCGTTGGTCGATGCCGCGAAGATCCGGCCCGCGCCGCCCGTGGCGAACAGCGTGGTCTTGCCTTCGAGGATATAGACGTCGCCCGTTTCCATTTCGAGCGCGGTCACGCCGAGCACGTCGCCTTCGGCGTCGCGGATCAGGTCGAGCGCCATCCATTCGACGAAGAACGTGGTCTTCGCCGCGACGTTCTGCTGATACAGCGTGTGCAGCAGCGCGTGGCCAGTACGGTCAGCAGCAGCACAGGCGCGCTGAACCGGCTTCTCGCCGTAGTTGGCCGTGTGGCCGCCGAACGGGCGCTGGTAGATCGTGCCGTCGGCGTTACGGTCGAACGGCATGCCCATGTGTTCGAGCTCGTACACGGCGTTCGGCGCTTCACGGCACATGAACTCGATCGCGTCCTGGTCGCCGAGCCAGTCGGAACCCTTGATCGTGTCGTAGAAGTGATAGTGCCAATTGTCTTCGCTCATGTTGCCGAGCGAGGCGCCGATGCCGCCCTGCGCCGCCACCGTGTGCGAACGCGTGGGGAACACCTTAGAGAGCACACAAACCGACAGGCCAGCGCGCGCGAGTTGCAGCGAAGCGCGCATCCCCGAGCCACCAGCACCGACGATGACCACGTCGAACTTGCGACGCGGCAATGAATTCTTGATTGCAGCCATTCTTTTACACTCTCCAGAGAATCTGAGCGGCGTAGCCGAGGCTGCCCAGCAGCCATGCGATCGTGAGGACGTCCAGCGTGATGCGCAGGCCGACCGGCTTGATGTAGTCCATCCAGATGTCACGCACGCCGACCCACGCGTGCAGGAACAACGCGACCAGGGTGACGAACGTGGCGAGCTTCATCCACTCTGCGGAGAAGATCGACGCCCAGCCGTCATACGAAAAGTCGTGCGCGCCGAAGAACAGGACGAGCAGCACGATGGTGTAGATCGCCATGATCACGGCGGTGGCGCGTTGCGCGATCCAGTCGCGAATGCCGTAGTGAGCGCCGACGACGTGACGCTTCGGACCGATACCGTTTTTAGCCGACATTTTTTAGAACGCTCCGAAGAGTTTTGCCGCAAAGGCGATCGTGAGGACCGTGGAGATGATCACGACGACGAGGGAGGTCGTCTTGCCTTTTTCCTTGCTCACGAGGTCATGGCTGAAGTCCATGCACAGGTGGCGCACGCCAGCGCAGAAGTGAAACAGGAACGCCCACCCGAGGACCAGCACGATGAGCTTGACGATGATGTTGGAAAGGAAGCCCTTGAATACCTCGAAGCTCAGCTCCGAAGTGAGGCTCTGGTCCAACAGGAACAGGATGAAAGGCAGGAACAGGAACAACAGCACACCGCTGATGCGGTGGCCGATCGACACACGGCCGGCCAGAGGCAGGCGGTATGCGAACAATATCTGCCCAAGCCCGATGTTCCGGTATTCCGGCCTCGGTTTTTTTGCGGCTTCTGCCATGCTAGACCCCTACTATGTGTTAACACTAATTCGCAATTTTAGCGCCTTTTCATATCGCGCTGCAGCGAAATCCACGTCGGGTACGGCTGGTGGTGCGCGCAAGCAAAGGCACTCTGGGGAAGGGCTCCGCGCCTTTCGCGCGGTCGCCCGTCAACTCAAATCATTCTGATAGTAGTACCCGGTTGTGACATACCATCCGCGGCGCACTTCGACCGGCCGGTCTCCATAGGTATAGGACACTCGCTCGACCGATAGCAAAGGAAAACCTGCGGGCACCTTGAGCAGGTCGGCCACTGTAGGCTCCGCGGCCACGGCGCGGATCTTCTCGGTCGCGCGAATCATGCGCGTGCCGAACTCCGCCTCGAACATGGCGTAGAGTGGGCCTTTGTACTCGGCGAGGCGCTCGCTCGTGAGCCCGCGGAACACACCACCGGGCAGCCAGATCTCGTCGAGCACGGTACTTTCGCCATCGAACTGCAGGAGACGCCGGATCAGCACCACCGGGTCCGAGGGCTTGAGATCGAGCTGGCGAGCGATCTCGGCCGAAGCGCGCAGGCGCCGGCAGTCGAGCAGCTTGCTAACGTGCGGGTGCTCCGCGCCGTCATCGGCGAGCAACCGGAGGAAGCGGAACTGGGCGCGCTCTTCGTTGTGCGTTGCAACAAACGTGCCCTTGCCCTGGCGGCGCACCAGCAGATTGTCGGCAGCCAGTTCGTCGATCGCCTTGCGCACGGTCCCCTGGCTCACCTTGTAACGGGCGGCCAGTTCGACTTCGCTGGGGATGATTTCGCCGGGCTTCCATTCGCCGGACTCGAGGCTCTGTGTAATGAGCCCCTTGATCTGCTGATACAGCGGACTGAAGGTCGGGGACGGTGGAACCGCGGGCGCAGACGCTGAAACCCCGCTCACTGGAGCGGTGGAATTCGCGTTGCTGGCCGGGTTTGCACTCATGGCGCGCATTTCAACATAAAGCCCCCTACGCATCAAGCATTTTGCCTGCAATAGTTATGTCTTATATAAGACATAAGATACTGTTGACTTTGACCCTGACGACTCCTACACTCCCGATCGAGCAAGGGTTTGCGGGCAGGCTGCATGCTAATTTCAGGACATGAAACCAGCATGACGAAGAGGAGCCGCCGGCTGCATCCACCTCGTGGCGAATGCGCTGCGAGCCGCCTTGCACGATGCTGTTCCCTCACGCAGTAAACGCAGTAGAGGTTTCGATCCGCCCAGCCGGCACGCGCGAGTCATTGCGCGCCGCGCGCCTGTGAGAGAGCCCGAGCGAGCTGTTGCAGGAGTCGGCACACGCGAAGCGGCCAGCGTCTGGCGTCCCTCGAAGGGCGTCCCGTTCACCTCTTGCCATGTTGCACAGGTTACCGGCACGGCGGTCCGCGCCGGCGGCGCACGCGTCACGGCTTGTCAGTCATTGTTGTTCCAGTGAAGCGCGCACGCCAGCGAGAAAGACCGCCTGTTTCACCTACGCTTCGTGTATCGCGCATATAGAATGGCGTTTTACCCTGGCGTCTAACGCATCTTCCTGGAGATTTTCAATGGCTAAGCCCGCAAAGCGCGTTGCCGTCACCGGCGCCGCAGGTCAGATCGCTTACTCCCTGCTGTTCCGCATTGCGAATGGCGACCTGCTCGGCAAGGATCAGCCCGTCATCCTGCAACTGCTCGACCTTCCGCAAGCGCAAGCCGCCGTGAAGGGCGTTGTGATGGAACTGGACGACTGCGCATTCCCGCTGCTCGCGGGCGTGGTCATCACCGACGACCCGAAGGTCGCATTCAAGGACGCCGACGTCGCCCTGCTGGTTGGCGCGCGCCCCCGCTCGAAGGGCATGGAGCGTAAGGATCTGCTGTCGGCCAACGCTGAAATCTTCACGGTTCAGGGCAAGGCGCTGAACGACGTCGCCAGCCGCGACGTGAAGGTGCTGGTCGTCGGCAACCCGGCCAACACGAACGCTTACATCGCCATGAAGTCGGCTCCGGACCTGCCGAAGAAGAACTTCACCGCCATGCTGCGCCTGGACCACAACCGTGCGCTCTCGCAACTGGCCGCCAAGTCGGGCAAGCCGGTCGCTTCGATCGAGAAGCTCGCCGTGTGGGGCAACCACTCGCCGACGATGTACCCCGACTTCCGTGTCGCCACGGCCGAAGGCCAGTCGCTGACCAAGCTGATCAACGACGACGAATGGAACCGCAACGTGTTCATCCCGACGGTCGGCAAGCGCGGCGCGGCGATCATCGAAGCGCGCGGCCTCTCGTCGGCAGCATCGGCGGCCAACGCAGCGATCGACCACGTGCGTGACTGGGTCCTCGGCACGAACGGCAAGTGGGTCACGATGGGTATCCCGTCGGACGGCTCGTACGGCATTCCCGAAGACATCATCTACGGCGTGCCGGTGACGTGCGAAAACGGCGAATACAAGCGCGTGGAAGGCCTGGAAATCGACGCATTCTCGCGCGAGAAGATGGACGGCACGCTCAATGAGCTGCTCGAAGAGCGCGAAGGCGTGGCTCACCTGCTCGGCAAGTAAGCCAGCTGTACGAACGGAACGCGCGATTTACGCCCGTTCCGTTCTGCTTTATGGGCGCGCGGGGCAAGCTCCGCGGCCCGGCCTACGCAGGCCGCCCTACGCGGGCCGCCCGATCCGCATGCGCCTTGCCCGCAGGACGCATCCGAATCCGGTATCTCCTACAAAACTCGACTCCCGACGCCGAAGATGCGCGCCATTCTCCCAGCCGAAGTGCTGTTTGACGGCGAAGCGCCGCCTGCCATCCTGCCCGCATGCGACCACTACGCGGGCAGTGAGAAGCTGATGCTCAAATCGCTCGCGCTGCAGCAGCAGTTGGGCCCGGTATTCGACATCACGCTCGACTGCGAAGACGGCGCCCAGGTAGGCCGCGAAGCCGAACACGCCGAGCTCGTCGCGTCGTTCATCGGCGGCGAGCACGACCGCTTTGGCCGCGTCGGCGTGCGCATCCACGATTTCCATCACCCGCACTGGCGCGACGATGTGCGTATGATCCTGCGCGCGGCGAAACGCGCGCCGGCCTTCATCACGCTGCCGAAGATCCGCGCCGTGGGCGACGCCGCCGAAATGACGGCGTTCATCGAAGCCACGCGCGTCGAGATGGGCATCGACAAGCCCATTCCGGTTCAATTGCTCGTCGAAACGCATGGCGCGCTCGCGCGCGTGTTCGACCTCGCTGCGCTGCGTGGCGTCGAGTCGCTGAGCTTCGGCCTGATGGACTTCGTCTCCGCGCACGACGGCGCGATTCCCGACACGGCAATGCGCTCGCCCGGCCAGTTCGACCACCCGCTCGTGCGCCGCGCGAAGCTCGAAATCGCGGCCGCGTGCCACGCTTTCGGCCGCGTACCCTCGCACAACGTGAGCACGGAAGTGCGCGATATGGAAGTGGTGGCGAACGACGCGCGCCGCGCGCGAAACGAGTTCGGTTACACGCGCATGTGGAGCATTCACCCGGCGCAGATTCCCGCGATCGTGGCCGCTTTCGCGCCGCGCGACGAAGAAGTTGCCTTGGCCGCCGAAATCTTGCTGGTCGCGCAGCACGCGCAATGGGGTCCGACACGCCACGGCGACACGCTGCACGACCGCGCGAGCTATCGCTATTACTGGTCCGTGCTGCGCCGCGCGCGCGCCACGGGCCGCGCCGTGCCGGCTGAAGCGGCTCCGCTGTTCGCGCCGGGCGTCGATACGCGGGGCGAGCTGACCGGGGAGTCGCCCTGATACGCGTCACGCACGGGCGCAGAAAACGTTTTCAACGTCTCCCGCCACGGCAATAACGCGGATCTCGCGCCGCATAGCGCAGCAACGGCAGTCACGGACAGTTACAGGCAGTTACTTGCGAACCAAGGCGCAAACAACACCGGCCCGGAGAAAATGAAAGTCATGGCAATAAATAGGTGAAAATAGCGTCCGCTGCGCGCTTTCGGGGCGCGCGCAGTGCAAACGGCGGTTACCTGTTCAACCGCGCACTGATCAACCGCTTTTAGATAGATAAAGGTTTGACTCTCATGAAGAAATTGCTGATCGCCGCTGTCATCGGCACGCTGTCGTCGACGCTGATGCTGGCCGCCACGGACGCCGCCGCACAAGGCACATCGACCACGACTGCCAAGAAGCCGGCTCCGAAGCATCGCATCATCAAGCGCAAGGCCAATCCGGCCAAGGAAGCGAAGGTCGATCCGATTCCGGAAGGCTCGGAGCACTGGAGCTGCGCTGAAGGCGCGCAATTCGACCTGAAGGGTGACATGGCGCGCGACCAGATCGTCACCGTTCACTGGGCTGACAAGAATTACAACCTGCCGCGTCAGGTCACGACCACGGGCGCTGACCGCTTCCACGACGCCGCAACCGGCCTCGACCTCGTCGTGATCCCGACGAAGGCCATGCTGTTCTCGGACAAGGACAGCTCGCGCCTGGCCGACGAGTGCAAGACTGTTGCCATGCAGCAAGGCGCAATGGCGCCGACGCAGGCTCAAGCGCTGAACCCGGCTAACCGCGCTCCGGCAGCCGCCAGCGGCGCCGCGGGTCAGTAAGATCCGCAGGATCGCCTCGATGTCCGCCCTGATCTCCAACGTCAGGCCGCAGCCGGACCAGGTACTGGTCGATATCGTCGACTACGTGCTGGGCGGGTTTGCCAAAGACGGCGTAGACAGCGCACTCGCGCTGACAACGGCCCGGCATTGCCTGCTCGATACCCTCGGCTGCGGACTCGAGGCGCTCTCCTACCCCGCCTGCACCAAGTTGCTGGGACCGATCGTGCCGGGCACGGTCGTCCCGCACGGCGCGAAGGTGCCAGGCACGTCATTCCAGCTCGACCCGGTTCAGGCCGCGTTCAACATCGGCGCGATGATCCGCTGGCTCGACTTCAACGACACGTGGCTCGCCGCCGAATGGGGCCATCCGTCGGACAACCTGGGCGGCATCCTCGCGACCGCCGACTGGCTCTCGCGCAGCGCCATCGCTCAGGGGAAATCGCCGCTCACCATGCAGCACGTGCTTGAAAGCATGGTGAAGGCGCACGAGATCCAGGGCTGCATTGCGCTGGAAAATTCGTTCAACAAGGTCGGTCTCGACCATGTGCTGCTCGTGAAGCTCGCCTCGACCGCCGTGGTCGGACACATGCTCGGGCTCACGCGCGACGAGCTGATCAACGCCGTTTCGCTCGCGATGGTCGACGGTCAGTCGCTGCGTACCTACCGCCACGCGCCCAATACGGGCTCGCGCAAGTCGTGGGCCGCAGGCGACGCCACCTCGCGTGCCGTGCGCCTCGCGCTCATGGCGAAAACGGGCGAGATGGGCTATCCCTCGGCGCTCACGGCGAAAACGTGGGGCTTCTACGACGTCTCGTTCAAGGGACAGCCGTTCAAGTTTCAGCGCCCTTACGGCACGTACGTGATGGAAAACGTGCTGTTCAAGATTTCGTTCCCCGCCGAATTCCACGCGCAGACCGCCGCCGAAGCCGCGATGACGCTGCACAGCGCGCTTGCGCAAAAGGGCAAGACGGTTGGGGACATCAAGCGCATCATCATTCGCACGCATGAAGCGGCGATCCGCATCATCGACAAGAGCGGCCCGCTTGCAAACCCGGCCGACCGCGACCACTGTATCCAGTACATGGTCGCCGTGCCGCTGATCTTCGGGCGTCTCACCGCCGCCGACTACGAAGACGAAGTCGCGAGCGACCCGCGCATCGACGCCCTGCGCGCGAAAACGGTATGCGTGGAAGACCCGCAGTTCACGAAGGATTATCACGACCCGGATAAGCGTTCGATCGCGAATGCGCTCACCATAGAGCTAATCGACGGCACGACGCTCGACGAGGTCGTCGTGGAGTACCCGATCGGCCACAAGCGGCGCCGCGAAGAAGGCATTCCGCTTTTGATCGAGAAGTTTCGAATCAACCTCGCGCGCCGCTTCCCCGCGAAGCAGCAGCAGGCGATTCTCGATGTCTCGCTCGACGAAGCCCGGCTTTGCGCCCTGCCCGTCAACGAGTACGTCGACATGTATGTGATCTGAGCAATCAGGCAGGTATCAGTGACAGCAGCAAACGAGCAGTAAGCGTTATTTCCGCGATTAAACGAAGGAAAACACTATGGCCCACAATCTCCACAAAACGCTAAAAGAATTCGACAGCGGTTCCGGCAAAGGCAAGTTCTACTCGCTGCCGCAACTCGGCAAGCAGCTTGGCGTGAAGATCAATCGCCTGCCGGTCTCTATCCGTCTGGTGCTCGAGTCTGTGCTGCGTAACTACGACGGCAAGAAGATCGCGGAAGAGCACATCGAGCAACTCGCGAACTGGAAGCCGAACGCCTCGCGCGTCGACGAAATCCCGTTCGTCGTCGCACGCGTCGTGCTGCAGGACTTCACGGGCGTGCCGCTGCTCGCCGACATCGCCGCCATGCGCGGCGTGGCCAAGCAAGTCGGCAAGGACCCGAAGGTCATCGAGCCGCTCGTGCCGGTGGACCTCGTCGTCGACCACTCGGTGCAGATCGACTACTTCCGCCAGAAGGACGCGCTCGACCTGAACATGAAGCTGGAATTCCAGCGCAACAACGAGCGCTACCAGTTCATGAAGTGGGGCATGCAGGCGTTCGACACGTTCAAGGTCGTGCCTCCGGGCATCGGCATCGTTCACCAGGTCAACCTGGAATACCTCGCGCGCGGCGTGCACAAGAAGGCTGAAGGCGCGGATACCGTCTACTACCCGGACACGCTCGTCGGCACCGACTCGCACACCACGATGATCAACGGCATCGGCGTGGTGGGCTGGGGCGTGGGCGGCATCGAAGCCGAAGCCGGCATGCTCGGCCAGCCGGTGTACTTCCTCACGCCGGACGTCGTGGGCGTCGAGTTGAAGGGCAAGCTGCGCGAAGGCTGCACGGCAACGGACCTCGTGCTGACCATTACCGAAATGCTGCGCAAGGAAAAGGTCGTCGGCAAGTTCGTCGAGTTCTTCGGCGAAGGCACGGCGGCAATCGGCGTGCCCGACCGCGCGACCATCGGCAACATGGCGCCGGAATACGGCGCAACGATGGGCTTCTTCCCGGTCGACGAAAAGACGATCGACTACTTCAAGGGCACGGGCCGCACGGAAGCTGAAATCTCGGCGTTCGCGAACTACTTCAAGGCCCAGGAACTCTTCGGCGTGCCGAAGGCCGGCGACATCGACTACACGAAGACGCTCGTCCTCGACCTCGGCACAGTCGCGCCGTCGCTCGCCGGTCCGAAGCGCCCGCAAGACCGCATCGAAATCGGCCACGTGAAGTCGACCTTCACCGACCTGTTCTCGAAGCCGGTCGCGGAAAACGGCTTCAACAAGAAGGCCGCCGACCTTTCCGCCGAATACGCGGCGGGCGACAAGGTCAAGCTGCACAACGGCGACGTGCTGATCGCCGCGATCACGTCGTGCACGAACACGTCGAACCCGAGCGTGCTGCTGGCCGCCGGTCTGCTCGCGAAGAAGGCCGTGGAAGCGGGCCTGACGGTCGCGCCGCACATCAAGACGTCCCTCGCTCCGGGATCGCGCATCGTCACGGAATACCTGACGAAGACGGGCCTGCTGCCCTACCTCTCGAAGCTCGGTTTTGAGCTCGCGGCTTACGGCTGCACGACCTGTATCGGCAACGCCGGCGACCTGACGGCCGAGCTGAACGAGTCGATCGTCAAGAACGACGTCGTCGCAGCTGCGGTGCTCTCGGGCAACCGTAACTTCGAAGCGCGTATTCACCCGAACATCCGCGCGAACTTCCTGGCCTCGCCGCCGCTGGTCGTCGCTTACGCGATCGCGGGCAACATCACGCGCGACCTGATGACGGAGCCGGTTGGCACGGGCAAAGGCGGCCGCGACATCTACCTCGGCGACATCTGGCCGACGAGCGACGAAGTCAACGCGCTGCTCAAGTTCGCGCTCGACCCGGACGCGTTCCAGAAGAACTACAGCCAGCTCACGAAGAAGGGCGACCTGTGGAGCAAGATCGAAGGTGAAGAAGGTCAGGTCTACGACTGGCCGAAGTCGACCTACATCGCCGAGCCGCCTTTCTTCGGCAGCGATTTTTCGATGACGCCGTCGTCGGAAGTGGCCGAGATCAAGGGCGCGCGCGCACTGGGCATCTTCGGTGACTCGGTCACGACCGACCACATCAGCCCGGCTGGCTCGATCAAGGAAGACTCGCCCGCAGGCAAGTGGCTGAAGGAAAACGGCGTGCAGAAGGCCGACTTCAACAGCTACGGCTCGCGCCGCGGCAACCACGACGTGATGATGCGCGGCACCTTCGCCAACGTGCGTATCAAGAACCTGATGATCCCGGCGAAGGCCGACGGCACGCGCGTGGAAGGCGGCCTGACGCTTCACCAGCCGAGCGGCGAACAGCTGTCGATTTACGACGCCGCCATGAAGTACATCGACGCCGGCACGCCGACCATGGTGTTCGCCGGCGAAGAGTACGGCACGGGTTCGTCGCGTGACTGGGCAGCCAAGGGGACACAGCTGCTGGGTGTGAAGGCCGTGGTCGCACGCAGCTTCGAGCGTATCCACCGTTCGAACCTGGTCGGCATGGGCGTTCTGCCGCTGCAGTTCAAGGGCGCGGACAGCGTGCAATCGCTCGGCCTGACCGGCGAAGAAACGTTCGACATCGAAGGCCTGACGGACGATTTCAAACCGCAACAGGACCTGACGCTCGTGATCCACCACAAGGACGGCAAGACGCAGCGCGTGCAGGTGCTGCTGCGTATCGACACGCCGATCGAGGTTGACTACTACAAGCACGGCGGTATTCTGCCGTTCGTGCTGCGCTCGCTGCTCGCAGCGTAAGCAAGCGGTTTTTTGCAGGTGCCGCGCCCGGCAACGGGTGCGGTCACACTTGGAGCCCGACGTAAGTCGGGCTTTTTTTTCGGCTGTGCTTCGGGTTGAGCTATTCGATCAGCTTGTTCAACGTAGCAAACTCAATCAGCGCCGCCAGCGACGACACGCCGAGCTTGTCCAGCACGCGAGTCTTATAGGTACTAACGGTTTTATCTGAAAGCCCAAGCCGTGCCGCGATGCCCTTATTACTCATGCCGCGCGCAAGGTACTGCAACACTTCGACTTCGCGAGGCGACAGCCCGTTGAGCGCCACGTCGCGGCCGCCGCCGCAGCTGCCCGCCGGGAAGCAGTCGTAGCCGAGCAGCACCGCCCTGACCACACCGCACAGCTCCTCCACGCCGCGATTCTTGTTGACATAGCCGTTCGCACCCGCCACGCGCGTGTGATTGGCCATGACCAATTCAGGCTTCGCAGAGAGCACGAGAATGCGCGCGCCGGGCTGCTTCGCGCGAATGCCGCGGATGACGGAAAGGCCGTCGAGCTTCGGCAACTCGAGGTCGAGGATCACCAGATCGGGATGCAATTCCTCCACGAGGCGCAGGCCCTCTTCGCCGTCGCTGCACTCTCCCACCAGTTCGTACTCCGTATTCAGCACGTTGGCGAGCATCTTCAGCACGATCGGATGGTCGTCGATGACAACGATGCGTTTCATTTTTTGTTCCATGGCGGAGTAATTTATTTGACCCTTCAGCGGGAATCTCACAGCCTGAACGACATGTCATCGTTTTTGTATAGGAAAGTTCTGAAACGACTCTTCAAGGTCCCGTCGCAGGGTTAACCCACTGCGCACGCAGTTTGAATTTAACTAACGCGTGAATTAAAGTGAAAAGATGATCACGCGCACCCGCACCGCCACCGCTGCTGCGCCCCGCCCGCGCGGCCGGCGCCGCGCCGCCGCCGACCTCGACGTGCGCGAGCGGCTGCTCGCCAGCGCCACGCAACTGTTCGGCGAGCAGGGCATTGCGGCCACCACCATGGCGCAGATCGCCGAGGCCGCGGGCGTGACGTCCGCCATGGTTCACTATTACTTCACGAACCGCGAAAAGCTGCTCGACGCCGTGGTCGACGAGCGCATTGCGCGCTCTATTGCTTTCGTCTGGGAGAGCGTGGAAGGCGAAGTCGCGCAAGACCCCCACGCGCTCGTGGAGGAACTGCTCGCTCGGCTCTTCGAAGTCACCTCGCGCATGCCCTGGCTGCCACCGCTCTGGCTGCGCGAAATCGTCAACGAAGGTGGCCTACTGCGCGAGCGCATGCTCAAGCGGCTACCCATCGAGCAGCTGCAACGCTTTACCGCGCGCATCGGCGAGGCCCAGCGCGACGGCAGCGTGAATGCCGAACTCGAAGCGCCGCTACTCTTCATCTCGATTCTCGCGCTCGTCATGCTGCCGCTCGCCACTTCGAAGATCTGGCAAAGCGCGCGCGGCTTTCCGAAGATCGAGCGCGAGGCCCTGCATCGCCACGTGAGCGCACTGTTGAGCGCGGCCTTGCGCCCAGCGCCCCAGGACAAGCGCGCGCGCCGCGCCGCGCGCCGCAAGGGGGCCTCGCCATGAACCGCAGCGCTACCCGCCTATGCGCCATGGCGTTCGTGCTCGCCGCGTGTTCCAGACATGGAACGCCCGGCTGGCAGGGCTATGCAGAAGGCGAGTATGTCTATCTCGCGTCGTCGCAGTCGGGCACACTCACGCACCTCGAAGTGCAACGCGGGCAAACCGTGGCCGCCAATGCGCCCGCCTTCGCGCTCGACTCCGTCGAGGAAGCGGCCGCGCGCGACGAGGCGCAGCATCGGCTCACTGCCGCGCAGAAGCAACTCGCCGACCTCCAAACCGGCAAGCGCCCGCCCGAAGTGCGTGTGACCGAGGCGCAGCTCGCGCAGGCCGAAGCGAATGCACACAAGGCCGCGCTCCAGCTCACGCGCGACGAGGCGCAACTGCGCGCAGGCGGCATTGCACAGGCACAACTCGACGACTCGCGCGCGCAGGCCGCCTCCACGGCCGCCCAGGTGCGTGAGCTGCAAAACCAGGTACGCGTGGCGAATCTGCCGGGGCGTAGCGCGCAAATCGCCGCCCAGGCCGCCGATGTCGAGGCCGCGCGCGCCTCGCTCGCGCAGGCGCAGTGGCGGCTCGACCAGAAGGGCGTGAGCGTGCCGAGCGGCGGGCTCGTCTACGACACGCTATTTCGTGTGGGCGAGTGGGTGCAGGCGGGCAACCCTGTCGTGCAGATGTTGCCCCCGCAGAACGTGAAGGTGCGCTTTTTTGTACCCGAAACGATAGTCGGATCGCTCTCGCCGGGCCGTAAGGTCAACGTGCGTTGCGACGGTTGCGCCGTCGAGGTCCCCGCCACCATCACGTGGATTTCGAACGCCGCCGAATATACGCCGCCCGTCATCTACAGCAACGAGAACCGTGCGAAGCTCGTTTTCATGATCGAGGCGCGGCCTTCCGCACAAGACGCCGTCAAGCTGCATCCGGGCCAGCCGGTCGAGGTGACGCTGCAATGAGCACACCTGATCAATCTTCCGGCGACTACGCCATCGACGTACGCAATCTCAACAAGCATTTTGGCAGCAAGCATGTTGTCAACGACGTAACGCTGCGTGTTGCGCGCGGCGAGATTTTCGGCTTTCTCGGCCCCAACGGCAGCGGCAAGACCACGTCGATTCGCCTCATGTGCGGATTGCTCACACCCGACTCCGGCTCAGGCACCTGCCTTGGCTACGATATCGTGCGTGAGAGCGCGCAGATCAAGCGTCACGTGGGTTACATGACGCAGCGCTTCTCGTACTGGGAAGACCTGACGATCCGCGAGAACCTCGACTTCGTCGCGCGCATCTACCAGATGCCGAACCGCCGCGAAGCCGTCGACCGCGCGCTCGAATCGCTCGGGCTCGCAAGCCGCGCGAGCCAGCTCACGGGCGCGCTTTCGGGCGGCTGGAAGCAGCGGCTCGCGCTCGCGGCCTGCATGCTGCACGAACCCGAATTGCTGCTGCTCGACGAACCGACTGCGGGCGTCGATCCTACCGCGCGCCGCGACTTCTGGGAGGAATTGCATCGGCTCGCCGCGCAGGGCATTTCGGTGCTCGTGAGCACGCATTACATGGACGAAGCCGAGCGCTGCCACAAGCTCGCTTATATTGCCTACGGGAAACTGCTCACGCAGGGCACTGCCGCAGAGGTGATCGCCGAGCAGAACCTCGAAACGTGGGCGATTCACGGCGAGCGGCTCAGCACGCTGGCCGCGCAGTTACGCAACGCACCCGGAATCGAGCAGACGGTGGTGTTCGGCTCCGCGCTGCATGCGAGCGGACGCGATCATGCGGCGCTCGCCGCCGCGGTCGCGCACACCGTGGAAGGCCAGCCGTTGCGCGCGGAACGCATCGACACCGGTCTCGAAGATGTCTTCATCTACTTGATGAGCCATGCTCAGGACAATTACGGAGTGACGTCGTGAGCGCGTCGTTCCCGTTTTCCGTGGCGCGCTGGTGGAGCATCGTGCTCAAGGAGTTCTTGCAACTCAAACGCGACCGCATCACGTTCGCGATGATCGTTGGCCTACCGATCATCCAGCTCACGCTGTTTGGCTACGCGATCAACACCGACCCCAAGCATCTGCCCACGGCCATTGTCGTGGGCGAGGACAGTGTGTTCGCGCGCAGCTTCGTCGCGGGCATGCGTAATTCCGCCTACTTCGACGTAATCGAAACGCTGCCCGACGAAGCCTCGGCGCGCCATGCGCTCGCGCGCGGCACGGTGCAGTTCGTGCTTAGCATTCCTGTTGATTTCTCGCGGCGCCTGCTGCGCGGCGAAAGACCCTCGCTGCTCGTCGAAGCCGATGCGAGCGACCCCACCGCCATCACCACGGCACTCGCCGCGCTGCCCGGGCTCGTGGCGCCCGTGGCCGCGAAGGACCTCACCGGCCCGCTTGCACACTTGAACGGCACGCCGGCCGCGTTCGACGTGCAGGTGCACCGGCTCTATAACCCCGAGGGCATTACGCAATACAACGTGGTACCAGGCCTCATGGGCGTGATCCTCACGATGACGATGGTGATGATGACAGGCCTCGCCATCACGCGCGAGCGCGAGCGCGGCACGATGGAGAATCTGCTCGCCACGCCTGTGCTGCCCATCGAGGTGATGACGGGCAAGATCATTCCGTACGTGGCAATCGGATTGATTCAGGCGACCATCATCGTGCTCGCCGCGCGCTACGTGTTTCATGTGCCGTTCGCCGGTGGTCTCGTCACGCTCTATCTTTCAGCGCTGCTCTTCATCGCCGCGAATCTCACGGTGGGCATCACGCTCTCGTCGCTCGCGCAAAACCAGTTGCAGGCCATGCAGCTGACGATGTTCTATTTCCTGCCAAGCCTGCTGCTATCCGGCTTTATGTTTCCGTTCGGCGGCATGCCGCGCTGGGCGCAGTGGATCGGCAATCTGCTGCCGCTCACGTATTTCAACCGGCTCGTGCGCGGCATCCTGCTCAAAGGCAACGGCTGGACCGACCTGTGGCCAGCGGTGTGGCCGCTCGCCGTATTCACGGTCGCGGTCATGGCAATCGCCGTGCGCTTTTACCGGCGCACGCTCGATTAGCGCGAGGCACATCACCATGACGCGCGACGCCGCCTTTGCCTTCCTGCTTGTGCTCACGCTCTCGGGCTGCACCGTGGGCCCCGATTTCCACGCGCCCGCGGCGCCCGATGCCACGGGCTGGACGCGCGAGCCCGTGCCCGCGACGAGCGCTAGTGCAACAGGTCCCGGCGGCGGCGCGCAGATCTTCGCCACCGCGGAACACGTGCCGAACGCGTGGTGGACACAATTCGGCAGTGCGCGGTTGAACGCAATCGTCGATCAGGCCTTGCGCGCGAGCCCTACGCTCGACTCGGCGCGCGCCAGGCTCGTGCAAGCGCGCGAAAACTACAACGCGCAGGCGGGCGCGACGGACTTCCCGTCCGTCGATCTGAAGCTTTCCGGCACCCGCCAGAAGGTCGATCTCGCCTCGTTCGGCATTACACAAGTGCCGAATCCGGCGCCATTTACGCTTTACAACGCTTCGGTCAGCGTCTCGTACGTATTCGACTTGTTCGGCGCCAACCGTCGCGCGCTTGAGGCCACGCTCGCCCAGGTCGATTATCAGGCGTACGAAATGGAGGCCGCGCGACTTTCGGTGGCCGGCAACGTGGTCGCTACGGCCATACGTCGCGCGTCGCTGCAACGCCAGATCGACCTCACAACGCAACTGGCGCAGACGCAGGCACGCCAGCTCGCGATCATGCAAGCGCGCTACACGGTCGGCGGCGTAGCGGAGGTCGACGTGCGAAGCCAGCGCACCCTGCTCGCGCAAACACGTGCGTCGCTGCCGCCGCTCGAAACGCAGCGCGACGCGGCGGACCATCAGCTCGCAACCCTGCTGGGCGCAGCACCTTCGCAGTTCGCCGTGCCGCTCGATGCACTTTCTCTCGATACACTGCATCTGCCCAATACCGTCTCGCTCACTGTGCCTTCCACGCTGGCCCGCGAGCGTCCCGACATACGCGCCGCCGAGGCACTGCTGCACCAGGCTAGCGCGAACGTCGGCGTGGCAACCGCCAATCTCTTTCCGCAGATCTCGCTCTCTGCGGGCATTGGATCGGAGCGCACGCACATCGAAGACGTAGTCAACGGACTCAATATCTGGAACATAGGGCTCAGCCTCACACAACCGCTGTTCCATGGCGGCGAACTGCGCGCGAAGAAGCGTGCGTCGGAAGCCGCATATGAAGCCGCCTTCGCCGACTATCGTCAGACTGTGCTGCAGGCGTTGCAGCAGGTCGCCGATTCACTGCAGGCGCTCCAGAACGATGCGACCGAACTGCAAGCGCGCGACGACGCCGCCCGCGAGGCACAGGCCAACGCGGCGATCACGCAAACGCGCTACAAAGCAGGCGGCGTGAGCGAGTTTTCGCTGATCGATGCGCAACGCCAGGCACTCCAGACGATGCTCGACCGCACGCGCGTTCACGCGGATCGGCTAACGGACACCGCAGCGCTCTATCAAGCCCTGGGTGGCGCCCCACTTCCTGCCACAGTGGTCCCTACGGCAGTCAGCGACACATCGGCCCCCACGGCCCCCGTTCGGTAATCCTTCGGCCCCACGCGGCAACCATCGGGCCATAACGGCAACCATTCGTTTCCTTCCGCTTGCGCCGCGGCTGCGCGACAATGATCCTCCCCCCTGCTCCATCCGCAAACGAGAGACACGTATGAACCAGGCACAGACGTCCCCCGCAAAACTGACCCCCAACGATCTCGTCGCGGCCGACGCGCTCCAGCTTTCGGAATGGATACGCCTGCGCAAGGTGTCCTGCCGCGAAGTGATGACCGCATTTCTCGACCATATCGAGCGCGTGAATACACCGGCCAACGCCATCGTTTCGCTACGCGAGCGCACCACGCTGCTCGCCGAGGCCGGCGAACGCGACGCCCAGCTCGCGCGGGGCGAGTACCTTGGCTGGATGCACGGCATGCCGCAAGCGCCGAAGGATCTCACGGCCACGGCCGGCATTCCCTACACGCAAGGCTCGCCGCTGTTCCGCAACGAAGTGCCCGCCGCCGACTCCCTGATGGTCGCGCGCATGCGCGCACAAGGCGCGATTTTCATCGGCAAGACGAATACGCCGGAATTCGGCCTTGGCTCGAATACCTACAACACGGTCTTCGGCGCCACGCTCAACGCTTACGACCCCACGCGCAGCGCGGGCGGCAGCAGCGGCGGCACGGCCGTGGCGCTCGCGCTGCGCATGCTGCCGGTGGCGGACGGCAGCGACATGATGGGCTCCCTGCGCAATCCCGCCGGCTGGAACAACGTGTTCGGGTTGCGTCCGTCGCAAGGGCGCGTGCCCTCCGTGCCTGCGCACGAACTGTTCTACCACCAGCTCGGCTATGCGGGACCGATGGCCCGCAACGTGCCCGACCTCGCGATGCTGCTCTCCACCCAGGCGGGCTACGACGCGCGCGCGCCGCTTTCCATCTCCGAAGATCCCGCTCAATTCACGGGCCCGCTCGAACGCGACTTTGGTTGCGCGCGCATCGGTTGGCTAGGGGACTACGACGGCTATCTGGCGATGGAAGACGGCGTACTCGCACTGTGCGAAGCGGCCCTCAAGGACTTCGAATCGATCGGCTGCAAGGTCGAGGCCGCGCGCCCCGACTTCGCCATGGAGCGCCTGTGGCAAACCTGGCTCACACTGCGCCACTTCTCGTGCGCGGGCACGCTGGGTGCGCTCTATCGCGACCCGGAAAAGCGCGCGCTGCTCAAGCCCGAAGCGCAATGGGAAGTGGAAGGCGGGCTGAAGCTCTCCGGCGAAGACGTGTGGAACGCCACGGTCACGCGCAGCCAGTGGTACAACGCGCTGCTCGCCCTCTTCGAACGTTACGACTACCTCGTGCTGCCAAGCGCTCAAATCTTCCCGTTCGACGCGAGCGAGCATTGGCCGAAGTCGATCGCGGGCCGCACGATGGACACCTATCATCGCTGGATGGAAGTGGTAATTGGCGGCAGTCTCGCCGGACTGCCCGTGATCAGCGTGCCTGCGGGCTTCAATGCGCAAGGCCTGCCGATGGGGCTGCAGGTGATCGGCAAGCCGCAGGCGGATCTTTCGGTGCTGCAACTCGCCCACGCGTACGATCGGGCCACGCAATGGGTCAAGCGGCGCGTGCCGGCGCTGCTTCAGGCGTAACGCAGAAGCAAAAAGGCAGCGCCGCGGCGCTGCCTTTTTCTCCATCGACATCTCACCCCATCACGCCTTCACCGCGCGCGCCGCATTCCTGCCGCGCAACCATTCGAGCGCGAGCAGCAAACATGTGGAGAACACAATCAGGATCGTTGCGAGCGCAGCGATCGTCGGACTGATGTTCTCGCGGATGCCCGTGAACATCTGGCGCGGCAAAGTGGTCTGGTCGGCGCCCGCGAGGAAGAGCGTCACGACCACCTCATCGAACGAAGTGGCGAATGCAAAGAGCGCGCCCGAAATCACACCCGGCGCGATCACGGGCAGCGTGATGCGGAAGAACGTCGTGACCGGATTCGCCCCGAGCGAAAGACTCGCACGCACGAGATTGTGATTGAAGCCCTGCAGCGTGGCCGCGACTGTCGTCACCACGAACGGCACGCCGAGCGACGCGTGCGCGAGGATCAGCCCGAGATACGTATTGGCGAGACCCAGCGGCGCGAAGAACAAATACATGCCCACGCCCACCACGACCACCGGCACGATCATCGGCGAAATGAGCACGGCCATGAGCAGCGCCTTGCCGCGGAAATCGGCTTTCGTGATGCCGATGGCCGCGAGCGTGCCAAGGACGGTCGCCACGAGCGTCGCCGCCGGGCCCACGATAAAGCTGTTCTTCGCGGCCATGCGCCATTCGTCGGACATCACGAGGTTCTCGTACCAGCGCAGCGACCAGCCCGGGATCGGATAAACCAGGAACGTGCTCGACGAAAACGACAGCGGCACGATCGCGAGCACGGGCAGGATCAGATACAGCAGCGTGAGCACGACGAGCGCGCGCAGCGCGAAGTACCACACGCGTTCGACGGCCGATGTATGCGGCGCAAAAAGCGGTTTGGCGAATTTCATGATTGCGCCTTCCTCAGCCGAGGCTCAGTTGCGTGCGCGTGAAGCGCCCGTAGACGAAATAGAGCACCGTGGTCGCCGCGAGCAGCAGCGCGCCGAGCGCGCAGGCCATGCCCCAGTTGATCGACACGTTGGTGAAGTACGCCACGTAGTAGCTGACCATCTGGTCGCCGGGGCCGCCGAGCAGCGCCGGCGTGATGTAGTAGCCAATCGAGAGAATGAACACGAGCAGCACGCCCGCGCCCACGCCTGGATAGGTCTGCGGCACGTACACGCGCCAGAAGGCCGCGAACGGATGGCTGCCCAGCGACACCGCGGCGCGTTGGTACGTAGGCGGAATCGACTTCATCACGCTGTAGAGCGGCAGCACCATGAACGGCAGCAGGATGTGCGTCATCGAGATATAGACGCCCACGCGGTTGAAGAGCAGCGTCAATGGCTGCGAGATGAGGCCCGTGCCCAGCAGCGCCTTATTGACGAGGCCCTCGCCCTGAAGAATCACGATCCACGCGGCCACGCGCACGAGAATCGACGTCCAGAACGGAATCAGCACGAGGATCGTCGCGAGATTCGCGCGGCGCTCGGAGAGCGTCGAGATCCAGTAGGCGAGCGGGTAGCCGAGCAGCAACGCGAACACCGTCACGAACACGCTGATGACGAACGTGCGGCCGAACACATCGAGATAGATCTTCTGCTCAGGGTCGGCGGCCACGATATTGCCGAACGCATCCTGCCGGTGGTCGAGCGAGGCGAGCAGGTAGAACGGTGAGTAACGCGAACTGTTCTTGGCGATGGCCTGCCAGTACGCGACGTCACTCCAGCGGTCGTCGAGTTCGACGATTTTGGCGCGTGTTTGCGCGGGGGTGAGCGTGAGCGGTTTGCCGTCGTCGCCGGCGAGCGGCATGGCGCGCGCCGTCTTCGCGACCAGCGAGCGGAAGCCCGCGATTTCCACGTTCAGGCGGCGCGCCAGTGCGCCCATCGCGTCGCCGTTCTGGACGATGGTCAGGTCCTGCGCGAGCGCCGCGTAGGCCGCGTCGGGCGGCGCGCTCTTGCGGTCCCAGGCGCGCAGCGCCGTAATGGTATGCGGCAGCGCCGTCGCCACTTCCGGATTCTGCACCGCGCGTGTAAGCAGCGCGGCGATCGGCACCACGAAAATCAGCAGCAAAAAGATCGCGAGCGGCGCGATGAGCATGAGCGCCATCGTGCGCTTCTTCGCTTGCGCCACGCGCAGTTCGCGCTTCAGGCGCGCGGTCTCTTCGCGTGCCGCGCCGGCAACGTTGGTCACGGTCGTCATTGTGGTCACTTACTGTCTCCAGCCTCCGGGCCGCACGAAGCAGCCAAACGCTCCGGCACTTGAGCACCGGAGCGTCACTACATCACACTTACTTCGCGGCCCACGAGGCGAAGCGCTGCTCCAGTTCGTCGCCGTGATCGGTCCAGAACGTGAGGTTCTGCTGGATCGCGTTCTTGCCGTTGGCCGGCGAGTTCGGCAGATTGCCGAGCGTCTTCGCGTCGAGCGCCTTGATCGCGGTCTCGTTCACCGGGCCGTACGCGATATGCTGCGCGTATGCCTGCTGCGGCTTCTGCGAGAGCGTATAGGCGATGTACTGCTCGGCCAGCGCCTTGTTCGGCGCGCCCTTCGGAATCGCCCAGTAGTCGAGGTCGTAGATGCTGCCGTTCCAGACGACCTTGAGGTTCTTGCCTTCGCGCTGCGCAGCGTCGATACGGCCATTGAACGCCGTGGACATCACCACGTCCCCCGCGACCAGGAACTGCGGCGGCTGCGCGCCGGCTTCCCACCACTGGATGTTCGGCTTCAGTTCATCGAGCTTCTTGAACGCGCGGTCCTGGCCCGCCTTCGTCGAGAGCACCTTGTAGACGTCCTGCGGCGGCACGCCGTCGGCCATCAGCGCGAATTCCAGGTTGTACTGAGCGCCCTTGCGCATGCCACGCTTGCCCGGGAATTTCTTCACGTCCCAGAAGTCGGCCCAGCTCGTGGGCGCGGTCTTGAGCTTGTCGGCGTTGTAGGCGAGCGCCGTCGACCACACGAAGAAGCCTGCGCCGCAGGGCTGCTGCGCCGCCTTAATGAAATCGCCCTTGTTGCCGAGCTTGGCCCAGTCGAGCTTCTCGTAGAGACCTTCGTCGCAGCCGCGCGCGATGTCGCCGGTTTCGACTTCCACCACATCCCAGTCCACGTGCTTCGCGTCGACCATGGCCTTCACCTTGGCCTGCTCGCCGTTGTACTCGACAGCGGTGATCTTGTTGCCCGTCTGCGACTGGAACGGCTCATTGAACGCCGCCTTCTGCGCATTGCCATTGGCGCCGCCAAAGTTCACGACGGTCAGTTCCGCGGCATTCGCCACGCCGAACGAGAGTGCGAGCGCGGCCGCGACCGCTGCAACGCGCATGTTGCCGATCTGCTTCATGGTTGAGTCCCTTCTCCTTGGTGGTTTGTCTTGCCGGGCCCTTCGATGCGAGAAACGTGGCCCGATCGTCGAGACGCTTGCTTCGCGAAGCGACGGCGCGCGAGATTGCGCGCCGCGCCCGCACGCCTCAAGCGAACACGCGCAGATGCTCAGGCGCGAATTCGAGTGCGACCGGCTGACCGGGCGCGAAGCCGGCGAGCGCCTCGGTGCCGAGCGGCACCTTCACGAAGCACTCGTCCTGCTGGGGCAAGCCACAGCGCATGCGCACGTGGTCGCCGAAATAGATGAGGCCGCGCGCTTCGCCCGCCAGCGCGTTTGCACCGTTGCCCTTCGAACCGTACGCGAGCTTCATGCGCTCGGGGCGAATGCAGGCGATCGCCGCGGCACCGGCCTGCGCACCCGCCACGTTGCGGCCCTTGAGACGCGTACCGTCCGCGAGATGCATTTCGCAGTACTCGCCATCCACGGCGGCGATGGTGCCGCGCAGCCGGTTGCTGTCGCCGATGAAGTTCGCCACGAATTCGTTGCACGGCGACTCGTAGAGCCGGTCCACGCTGTCGAGCTGCTGCACGATGCCCTTGTCGAACACGGCCACGCGGTCCGACATCGTGAGCGCCTCGCCCTGGTCGTGCGTGACATAAACGAAGGTGACGCCAAGCTTCTCGTGCAGCGATTTCAGTTCGTACTGCATATGTTCGCGCAATTGCTTGTCGAGCGCGCCGAGCGGCTCGTCCATCAGCACGAGCTTGGGCTGGAACACGAGCGCGCGGGCAAGCGCGATGCGCTGCTGCTGGCCGCCCGAGAGCTGCGCAGGATAGCGCTTCGCGAAGCCTTCCATGCGCACCATCTTGAGCGCGTCGTTCACGCGCTGCGCGCGCTCGGCAGTGGGCACCTTGCGCACGCCCAGCGGGTAAGCCACGTTCTGCTCGACCGTGAGGTGCGGAAAGAGTGCGTAGTTCTGAAACACCATGCCGATGTCGCGCTTGTGCGGCGGCACGTTATTGAGCAGCTTGCCTTCGAGGCGGATCTCGCCGCCGGTGGGAAACTCGAAGCCGGCGAGCATCATCAGGCAGGTGGTTTTGCCCGAGCCGGACGGCCCAAGCAGCGTCAAAAACTCCCCTTGATAAATATCAAGGTCAAGTTGTTTGACGACCAGTGTCTCGCCGTCGTACGTCTTGCGTACGCCGCGAAAGCTGACGATCACATCCGAGGTCTTCATTCGCCCTGTCTCCATTGCTTGCTCTTTTTCCCGGCCCGCCTCTTCTGACACGATTAAATAAATCCTGTCACAGGCATTAACCGAAACTGACGTGCGAATTACTATAGATGGTCCCGGCTCTATTCAATGGAGCCATTTCATTATTCTCGATGGAACCACTTGGCCATGGTCATCCTGTCCGAATGGCTCGCGGCGCAACTCGACAAGGAAAGCGCCGAGCCCGCCTACCGTCAGCTGCTGCAGCTCATGCAGCAGGCCATCCTGACGGGCCGGCTCGCGCCCGGCACCAAGCTGCCCAGCTCGCGCACGCTGGCTGGCGACCTCGGCGTGGCGCGCAACACCGTGCTGCACGTGTACGACCAGCTGAGCGCCGAAGGCTACGTGATCTCGACCACGGGCAGCGGCACCTATGTCGCCGACACACGGCCCGACTCGGCCGCCGTGAGCACGGTAGCGCCGGCTGCCGCCCCCGCCGACGAGGAAGACGATGCGAGCGGCGCCTCCCGGCGCGGCGACATGTCGATGCGCGGCCAACGCCTCATCGACGAGGCAGGCGTGTCCGCCAAGCAGTGGGGCGCCTTCATGCCGGGCGTGCCCGACGTGGCCGAATTTCCCGCGCGCACGTGGAGCCGCCTGCAGGCGCGGCTGTGGAAATCGGCGAATCATGGTTTGCTAACGTACGCGCCCGGCGGCGGCTACCGGCCGCTGCGGCGCGCGCTTTCGGACTACCTGCGCGTGGCGCGCTCGGTGCGCTGCACGCCGGACCAGATCATCATCACGACCGGCATTCACCAGTCCATCGATCTCGCTGTGCGCCTGCTCGCCGATGTGGGCGACCGCGCATGGGTGGAAGAGCCGTGCTATTGGGGCGCGCGCAGTGTGTTGCAGTCCTCAGGATTGAAGCTCACGCCCATTCCCGTCGACGACGAAGGGCTCAATCCGCGCGAACAGGACCTGCGCGACCCGCCGCGCATCGCGCTCGTCACACCTTCGCATCAATACCCGCTCGGCATGGTGATGAGCCTCGCGCGCCGCCGCACGCTGCTCGAATACGCGCGCCAGCACAACGTATGGATCATCGAGGACGACTACGACAGCGAGTTCCGCTACGGCAGCCGCCCGCTCGCCTCCCTGCAAGGTCTCGACGAATCAGACCGCGTGATCTACGTGGGCAGTCTCGGCAAGCTGCTGTTTCCGGGCCTGCGCATCGGCTACATGGTCGTGCCCGAGCGGCTCGCGGCCACGTTCCGCACGGGCGTGGCGGAGCTGTATCGCGAAGGCCAGCTCATGCAGCAAGCCGTGCTCGCCGAATTCATCATGGACGGCTATCTCACCTCGCACGTGCGCCGCATGCGCACGCTCTATGGCGAGCGGCGCCAGTTGCTGATCGACGCGGTCACGCGCCATTTCGGCGACGCGCTGCCGGTCATGGGCGACGAAGCGGGCCTGCACTTCGTGCTCGGCCTGCCCGAGCACGCCGACGATCGCGCCGTCGCGACGGCCGCCTACGATGCGGGCGTAATCGTGCGCCCGCTTGCGGCCTACTACAGCGGGCGCCAGGATCGCAAAGGATTGCTAACCGGTTACGCGTGCGTGCCTCACGAGGAAATCGCGCCGGCCTTTGCGACGCTCGCGCAGGTGATCGAGGAACACGCGTTTGCGAGGCCGGAAAAGCTGCGGCGCGCCGGTTGAACCGAAGCGCGCCGCTGCATTGAATCGCGCCGCTTATTTCAGCCCGAAATCCACACGCGTAGTCGCGCCCTTATCGTCGATACCCTTCGCATCCAGCTTCGGCGCGACGACGAACACGCGGCTCGCATCGACCTTGCCTTCGAAGTACTGCTGCACCGCTTGCGCGCGCTGCTGAGCGAGGTTGCGCAAGGCTGCATCGTCAACGGGCGCGTGGTCGGCCACAGCCTGCTTCATGTCGTCCACGGGCAGCGTCTTCGTGAGGCCGATCATGTTGTGCGGCTTCTTGAAGTCGGCATCCTTATAGACCTTGGTGAGGTACTTCTCGTACTCCTTGTCGTCCACCTTGACCTGCGAGGTATCCACGCTCTCGCCGTTGCCCACCGTGTCCTTCACCTTCTGAAGCCGCACGAGGCGATCCACGTATTGCTCACGCAGCGCAGGCGTGTCCACAGCCGGATCGACGCGGCCGATCAGGTCGATCTTGATCGAGGGCTTGTCGTCGAGCGCCTTCACGATCGTGTCGAGCTTCTTCTGGTCGGCATCGGTTAGCGTGGCCGTCCCCGCTGCGAATTCGACATAGCCGAGATCTTCGCCGCCGCCGCCAAACGCGTTGGCGAGCAGCGTGAACGGCGCGGTCACCGCCTTCGCGATCAGGTTGAGCACCGCCTTCCAGATCAGGCCGCCCAGGCTGAACTCGGGGTTCGAGAGCGAGCCCGACACCGGAATGTTGACGTCGATCTCACCCTTGCGATTCTTCAGCAGCGAGATCGCGAGACGCACCGGCAGCTTGGTGGCCGTGTCGTTGTCGATGTGATCGCCGAACGTGAGCTGGTCGATGAAGATATGGTTGTTCGCCGTGAGCTGGTCGTTCGCGAGCGCGTAATGCAGGTCGACGTTGAGCTTGCCCTTCGTGATCGGGTAGCCCGCGTACTTCGCCGAGTACGGCGTAAGGTTCGTGAGCTCGATGTCATGCGCGCTCGCCGTGAGGTCGAGCGAGGGCTTCTCGATGAGCGGGTTCACCGTGCCCTTGATCGAGAGCGGCCCATTCGCCTTGAGCTTCGCGGAAACATCCACAGGCGCGGGCGTCGTCGATTCCGTGCCGAACGCACCCACCGTGCCGTGGATCTGCACGAGGTCGGCGGTGTAGTTCGGCTTGATGAAGTTGTCGGCGTAGTTCACGCGGCCGTCTTGCAGCACGAGTTCGCCGAAGTGCAGGCGCACGGGATTCTTCGGCGCCTGCGCGGCCACGACCGTGGCAGGCGCCGAAGCCGGCCCGGGTGCGGAAGCGGTCTGCACGGGTGCGCTCGCCGCTTGCGGCGTAAGCGGCACGGGTTCGCGCGCGCCGGGTTTGCTGCTCGTGTCCTGCGTGAGCGACTGCGCCGCGCCGGTTTGATGCGCGACCACGTCCTTGAGATTGAGCTTGCCCTGCGCGTCGAGCAGTACGCGGCCGTAGAAACCAGAGAAGGTCACGCGGCTCGCGTCCACGTCGGTGCCGCGCGCGTCGTCGTAATTTGCCTTCAGATTCGTGAGCGCGAGCGAGCGCCAGCCCGCGAACGGGCCGGACGTGGCCTTGTCGAGCATGCGCACGTCCACGAGCGCCGCGTCGCCGCGATAGTTGGCCTTGAGCGCCTTGCCCTGCTCCACGGAAAGCTGCCCGTTCATGTTGAGCAGCGCGCTTGCGACCACCGCATTGAGCTGATTGCCGAAGTAAGGCTCGAACGCGGCGGCGTCGAGCCGGTTCGCGTCGATCTTGAGTTGCGCCGTGAGTGGCGTGGGGTTGATCTTGCCGCTCAGCGCCAGTGTGCCCTTGCGGTTGACGGTCGCCTTCAGGTCGATCGGCAGCGGGTGCCGCAGGTCGTCGCTGATCTGCTGAATCTTCAGGTCGAACGGCGTGATGGCGAGCTTCGCCGGGCGCTGCGTCGAGCTGTCCGTGAAGTTGATCGTGCCGTTGTTCAGCGTGAGGGCATCGATCGTGTAGCGCCAGGCCGGCCCTTCCTGCACCGACTTCTGGGCCGCGTGAATCGCCGTGCGCTCGGGCGCCGCCTGATGCGCGGAGGCAAGCTGCGCCAGGTCGATCTTGCCGTCCTTCTGGCGCTCGGCGTTCACCACGAGGCCGGTCAAGTCCACCGAGGCGATTTGCGCCTTGCGCGCGTTGAGATCGATGCCGCTCACCTGCACCGTGCCCTGGGCGAGCGTAATCGCCGGCGCGTTCGCTCCGCGTGCGGCGATCTTCAGCGACTCGAGCCCGAGCGTGCTCTGGCCGACCTGCACGACGGCAGGCTGCTGCGCCCAGTTGGCATTGAGCTGCGACGTGAGGTTCAGCTTACCGCCGACGATCTGCGCGGCGGTCGCATTGTCGATATAGGGCTGGGAGAGCGGCAGCGCCACCTGCTGAAGCTCGATCTTCGCATCGGCCGTTCTGGCGGCGAGGCTGACCGCGCCCGCCACCTTCGCCGAGCCACCGTCGCGCAGGTTCATCGCGAACGTAAAGGGCGCACCCGCTTTCGCCGTCGTCGAGAAGTTCGTGAGCGTGGTCGTGACGTCAGTGAGGTCGAATTCCGTGGGCCGCGATGGCACCTCGTCATGCACGTGCACGGTGCCGCTCGTGAGGGCGAACTGGCGGATCGACAGATCGAGCGGCGTGGGCTTCGCTTCAGCGGGGGCCGCTTGCGTTGCCGCAGCGCCGGATGCGCCCGATGCCGGCGCGGCGTTCGCGGCCTGCTCCTTTTGCGCCGCCGGCGTCCCCATCAGCTTTTCGACGCTCAGCACACCTTGCTTGTCGCGCGCGAGCCAGACGGTCGGCGCATCGAGCCGGATGTCGTCGAAGCGATAGACGTTGCTGAACGGTTCGAGCGAGGCCGCCGCCACGTGCAGGCTGCGCGCGCCGAAAAACGGCGCGTTGGCGTTGTCGGTCGAGTCGAAGTCGTTCAGGTCGGTCGTGCCCGTCACGCGCAGCGTGGGCTGCTCGCCCGACATCACGAAATCGAGCTTGAGGTTGGTCGAGAGCTTGCCGCTTTTTACCGTGACGGGCAGCTTCGTGGGCGCGTAGCTGAGGAGCTTCGGCACGTCGAGGTCGGTCAGGCGCAACTCCACTTCCGACTCGCGCGTCGCGGAGAACGGCTTGGTCCTGCCGTCGATAGCGAGCGTGCTCGCGCCGTCGATGCGCGCGCGCAACATCGGCTGGACGAAGATGTCGGTCTTGGAAGCCAGCGTGGCGATGAACGGAATGCCGAGCGACCAGCGGTCGATCACGTGCTTTTCGTTGAGCAGGCGATCGTCGAAGGTGATCTGGCCGTTCTCGACGCGGATGTTCGAAACCGAAAACTGCGTGGGCTTACTGTTCGGTTTCGAGGGCGTCGAGAACTTCTCGATGAGGTCCGAGAAGTTGAAATGCTGCGCGTCGAGCCGCACGATCGTGGCGCGCGGCGAGTCGAGCCGCAGTTCGTCCACGATGGGCGCCGCGCGAAAGATCGACGACCACGACGCCTGCACGACGGCGCGCGAAACATCGAAGAAGTCGCCATTGCCGCCGCGCTCGCCGATACGCACGCGGTCCGCTTCGAGACGCAGCGTATACGGATTGAGCGCGATGCGGCCGATCGTGACGGGGCGCTCGAGTTGCTTGCTCAGTTGCTGTTCGGCGACATGACGAATGATGGGCGGCGCGGCGAAGAAGCCGACCAGACCGAACACAATGAGAAAGATGACGACGCCCGTGAGGATGCGCCGGGTGCGGGGCGCACGCGCGACGGCGCGCACCGATTGCAAGGAAGAGTTGAGCGACGCTTTGTTCAGGCTTGCCATGCTTGCTTGCGGATAAGGCGGCAACAGGCCCGCCGCGGGATGTGGGTCTGAAGTCGGAAATCCGGGGATGCCGACAGCCGGAAGTATAGGTCCGATAGAAGATCGGACGGCGGGAAAACGCCGCCTGCGGCGCAGGTATTGCGCAACAAGAAGTAACAACGGAAGTGTGATTGCCCGGCGCAGGTCGCGCGTGTTGCGCGATGCATGACAATGCGGGCGGGAAACGCGGGCGTTGCGCGCTCGAGTGGGCTTATGCGGCGCAAAAAAAGCGTTGGCGGGACAGCGTCCCGTCAACGCCTGGTTCAGCCTGAGTCAGCCTGGTTCAGCGCTTACTGCCGCTCGACGGCGGGCGGTTGCCAGCTGCCATCGGTTGCTTGTGGCTTTGCGGCGTAGAGCCGCATCACAAGGCGGAAGTCGCCATGCGGCGCCGGCACCCAGTTCGCGCCGCCGCGCGGCCGCTCGGCGCTCACGTGCACGTCGAGCGAGCCGTCGCGGTTGCGTCGCGCGCCGCTGCGGTCGCCGAACGCCACGCGCACGGGTGCGTCGGCGTCGAGCGCGCCGTCGGTCGTATAGGCCGTGATAGACCAGAAGCCGCGCACCGGCGGCAACTGCTTCGCCGTGAAGTGGATCGTGTAGCGGTTCGCGCCGTTGAGCGCATGACCGTCGCCGTCCTGGCTCACGCGGGCACGCACTTCGTCGCGGGTAGTCGGAAGACCCGGCGACGTGTACGCCGCGTAGGCCCGCAGCGCGTAGTCGGGGCCGTAGTTGCCCGCGTCGTCGCCTACCCAGAGCCAGCCGTTGCCCGCCAGCAGGTTGGGTGGCGGCGTCGCGACGCGCGTGCGGGCGTCCGCGAGACCTGCCTTCACGACCGCGGCGTCCTTCGCGCCCGTGGGCAGTTGCGCCGGGTCGCCCGGATGCACGCCAATGTCGCCGAGAATCTTGAGCGCATGCGCGTCGTCAGCCGTGGGCGGGTTGTCGTCCAGCGCCTGCGCGAGGCGGTCGAAGAAACCGTTCGCATCGAGCGCCGCGACCTGGGCGGACGGCGTGCCCGGCGCCACCGGATCGCCGCTCTGCGTGGCGCCGGTCGGCTCGTTGCCGCGCGCGCCGCCGTTGCCGCGTGCGCCGGCCTTGCCGCGCGCGCCGCGATCGTCCCAGTCAGACAGGGCCGTGACCTGCAGGCCGCGCTGCAGCCGCCGCACGGCCGCGAGGTCGCCGCCGCCGCGCGTCTGGATACGCGCGAGGAACCACACGTAGCGCGTCGTCACGTCCACGCGCTTCACGCGCGCAGGCAGCGTGCCCTTCCAGCCGGCCGGAACGAATGCAATCGTTTGCGCTTTCAGACCGCTGACACGTTCGCCGGTTTGCGCCGCGCCCGTCGACCAGACGACATTCGTCCACATGTCGAGCGCGCGCGCGTCCATGTAGCGGCCGTGCGTGTCGGGCAGCGTGACGAGCACCGGCTCGCGCGAGACGTCGAGCCAGCCGCTGGAAGCCAGCGTGTCGAGGTTGGGTTCGGGCGGGCTCGAAGCCCCGACCGGCGGCAGCGACTGCGCGTGGCGCAGCGTGTTCGGCGCGGCCTGGCCGGGGCCCGTGCCCGTGGCGGCTTCGCGCGACACGTCCATCAGCACGACTGGATAGCCGAACACATAGGAATCGGAGACTTCGTCCTTCATCCAGCCGTTGCTTTTCGGCGCAACGTCGCTTGGCGCCGAGGCGCATCCGGCAATCAAGGCAAGGCAGGCAAGCACGGAGCAGCTACGGTGCGACGAGAATGCTCGATGTATTGTTGTCATTTGTTGGTTGTATTCGGTGCGGGCGGTCCATGAAGTGACGTCGACCGGCTACCCACTCCGCGCGCGGGCCCCCCCAGGGCCGTAGTGAAATGCGCGCGGCAAGGCGCCAATGCCGCCGGTTGGTATCGTATCGCTCGCGCATGGGCCTGAAAAGACTACAGCGTGGAATATTGCCTTACAGCCGTGTAGCTTGCTCTCAGGACCTACACGCAGTGTCGCGCCCCTTGACCTTCCCATGATGGGAACGTAGATACTGCCTAACATCGATTACAGCCAGTGCTCGCACCATCATCATGAACGAACCCCTAGTCGCAGAACGCGCCGATACCGCCGTGGCCGAACTCGAGGTCCACGGCATGACGTGCGCCTCGTGCGCCATGCGCGTCGAAAAGGCGCTTGCCAAAGTGCCGGGCGTCACGCGCGCCTCGGTCAACCTCGCCACCGAAAAGGCCACCGTCGAGGCTAGCGGCGGCGTCGCGCCCGCCGCACTCGTCGCCGCCGTCGAAAAGGCCGGCTACGAAGCCGTGCCCGTCGCCACGGAAACCGCCACGCTCGCCATCGGCGGGATGACTTGCGCGTCGTGCGCGAACCGCGTCGAGAAGGCGCTCGCGCGCGTGCCAGGCGTGGCAGGCGTGAGCGTGAACCTCGCCACCGAGCAGGCCACCGTCAACACACGCTCGCCACTCACAGGCGAATTGCAGGACCAGCTCGTCGCGGCCGTCAAGAAGGCCGGCTATGAAGCCACGCCGCTCGCCGCCGACGTCGACTCCGCCCCGGCGAAAAAAGCCGCAGCGGGCGACGAAGCACGCCGCGAATGGCGCGCCGTGCTGGTCTCGGCCGTGCTTACGGCCCCGCTCGTGCTGCCGATGTTCGGCCACTGGCTCGGCTTCGACTGGATGCTGCCCGCAGCCGTGCAGCTCGCGCTCGCGAGCGTCGTGCAGTTCGTGTTCGGCGCGCGCTTCTACCGCGCCGCCTGGAAGGCCGTGCGTGCGGGCGCGGGCAACATGGATCTGCTGGTCGCGCTTGGCACCTCGGCTGCGTATGGCGTGAGCGTCTACGCCATGCTCGTGCACCCCGGCGACATGGCACATCTGTATTTCGAGGCTTCGGCGGTCGTCATCACGCTCGTGCGCTTCGGCAAATGGCTAGAAGCGCGCGCGAAACGGCAGACAACCGACGCGATCCGCGCCCTCAACGCGCTGCGGCCCGATCGCGCGCGCATCCGCGTCGATGACGGCGCTCGCGCAGAGGAGCGCGAAGTCCCGCTCGCTCAGGTGCGCGTGGGCACCATCGTGGTCGTGCGCCCCGGCGAACGCGTGCCTGTGGACGGCGTCGTGCTGGAAGGCCGTAGCCACATCGACGAATCGCTCATCACGGGCGAAAGCCTGCCGGTGCCGAAAGCGCCCGACGATCCCGTCACCGCCGGCTCGATCAACGGCGAAGGCGCGATCGCCGTGCGCACCACGGCCATCGGCGCGGAAACCACACTCGCACGCATCATTCGCCTCGTGGAAAGCGCGCAGGCCGAAAAGGCGCCGATCCAGCGTCTCGTCGACCGTGTGAGCGCCGTGTTCGTCCCCGCGATTCTCGTGATCGCGGTCATCACGCTGGGCGGCTGGTTGTTCGCGGGCGCGGGCGCCGAAACGGCGATCCTCAACGCTGTGGCCGTGCTCGTGATCGCCTGCCCGTGCGCGCTCGGCCTCGCTACCCCCGCCGCGATCATGGCGGGCACCGGTGTCGCCGCGCGCCATGGCGTGCTCATCAAGGATGCCGAAGCATTGGAGACCGCCCACAACGTGAGCGTGGTCGCCTTCGACAAGACCGGCACGCTCACGCTCGGCCAGCCCTCGCTCACTGCATTCGAAGCGGCCGATGGTCTCGAACGCAACGAGACGCTCGCACTCGCCGCCGCCGTGCAGCGGCAAAGCGACCACCCGCTCGCGAAGGCCGTGGTGCAGGCGTATGAGGCTCAAGCGCAAGGCGCCGCTTGGGTCGCCGCCGCCCATGCGCGCGCGGTGCCGGGGCGCGGCGTGGAGGCCGAAGTGAACGGGCGGCGCCTCGCAATCGGCAGCGGCCGCTGGCTCGACGAGTTGGCGCTGACCGTGCCGGTCACGCTCGCGGCGCGCGCGCGTTCGCTCGAAGGGGCTGGTAATACGGTGTCGTGGTTGTTCGATCCGCACGGCGGCGTCCTCGCGTTGCTCGCGTTCGGCGACACGGTGAAGCCCACCGCGCGCGAAGCCATTACGAGCCTCAAGAAGATGGGCGTCCGCAGCGTGCTCGTGACCGGCGACAACGCGGGCAGCGCGGCGGCCGTGGCCGCGCAGCTCGGCATCGACGAAGTCCACGCGCAAGTGCTGCCCGACGACAAGGCGCGCACGATCCGCGACCTCAAGATCAAGAGCGGCGGCATCGTCGCGATGGCCGGCGACGGCATCAACGACGCACCCGCGCTCGCCGCCGCCGACATCGGTATTGCCATGGCCACGGGCACCGACGTCGCCATGCACGCGGCGGGCATCACGCTCATGCGCGGCGACCCGGCGCTCGTTGCTGCCGCAATCGATATTTCGCGGCGCACGTGGCGCAAGATTCAGCAGAACCTGTTCTGGGCGTTCATCTACAACCTGATCGGGATTCCGCTCGCCGCCTTCGGCCTGCTCAATCCCATGCTCGCTGGCGCGGCGATGGCGTTTTCGAGCGTGAGCGTCGTGACAAACGCGCTACTGCTCAGAACCTGGCGGGCAAGCCGCTAACGCACAAATTCACTGCACGAAGTATCGTATGGAATATAACGAAAGGGCGCTTCATGCGCCCTTTTCTTCGTTCCGACTTTCTTTTTGGAATCCGAATCGTCTCATTCTTTACGACGCAAAATCGCGTAATCGCTCGCATTCCGTATGAAATTGTGGGGTTTTTCACGCCTACCCCTAAAGGATCGCGCACACGCGCCGTAATGCGTCATGCCAGCGCCTCGAGGGCGCAGGTTCCTTCCTTACAAGCTCTACTCCGGAACCGA
Organism: Paraburkholderia hiiakae; assembly: GCF_904848665.1. Classification (GTDB taxonomy): domain Bacteria; phylum Pseudomonadota; class Gammaproteobacteria; order Burkholderiales; family Burkholderiaceae; genus Paraburkholderia; species Paraburkholderia hiiakae. The sequence goes on along the minus strand of NZ_CAJHCQ010000005.1, from coordinate 98,826 downwards.
ACTCATGCTTTCACGCTTATCAGGCCGCGCGAGCGTCGGCGTGCGCCTCGCCTTGCTATCGTGCGTGCTCGTTGCGGCAATCTTTGCCGCCTTCACGTGGGCGATCACGCACTCGGCGGCAACGCAGGTCGGCGACCAGGTGCGCGCGCGCATCACCGAAAAGGACCAGTCGGTCGCCTCGTCGATCTCGCTGATCGACGGCGCGCTCGACGCGGAAGTCAACCGCGCCATGCAGCTCTTCGAGAGCTTCCTGCCCGGCGCTTTCACGCTCGATCCCACGCAAACGGTCGACATTGGCGGCAAGGCCACGCCGGTCTTCAAGTCCGGCGACCACGTGCTGAACCTGGACTTCACGGTGCCCGACCAGTTTCTCGCGCGCAGCGGCGAAATCGCCACGATTTTCGCGCGCAGCGGCGACGACTTCGTGCGCGTGACCACCTCGCTCAAGAAGCAGGACGGCTCGCGCGCGATCGGCACGCTGCTCGACCGCAATGGCCCCGCGTACGGCCCGGTGCTTGCCAACCGTACCTATACCGGCCTCGCCCAGTTGTTCGGCAAACAGTACATCACGCAGTACAAGCCGATTCTCGACGCGAGCGGCCACGTGATCGGCGCGCTCTTCGTCGGCGTGGACGTGGGCGCGCAGATCGACGCGCTCAAGAGCGAGATCGCGAGGCTCAAGATCGGCGAGAGCGGCTATTACTTCGTGATGGACGCTTCGAACGGCCCGACGCGCGGCACCTTCCTCGTGCATCCGGGCGCCGTCGGCAAACACTACGACGACGCTGACGCGCCCTGGTCGCGCATGCTCGAGGCGCGCGATGGCACGCTCGACTACACCTCCGCCGACTCGACGCGTGACGAGCGCGATGCGCGCGCGAAGTTCGTCTCGTTCGTGAGCGTGCCGCAGTGGCAATGGCTCGTGGGCGGCGTCGCCGTACGCGACGAGATCATGGCCGACGTGAACGCCACGCGCGACCGCTTCGCGGTTATCGGCCTCGTGCTGGTCGCGCTCTTCGCGGCGCTTTCGATTTATGCGGCGCGCCGCCTCGTGAGCCAGCCGCTCGACGCCGCAGCGCTTGCCGCCGGCCAGCTCGCCGCGGGCGACCTCACGGTGCGCATCGGCAGCGGCAATGCGGCGAACGCGCAGGGCGCGGCGGGCGCCGACGAGATCGGCCGACTCACGCACGCCATCGACGGCATCGGCGTGGGCCTCGCACAGATCGTCGCGCAGGTGCGCAGCGCCACGGCGCAGATGAGCGAGGACACCTCGCGCATCGCACAGGGCAGCGGCGAGATTGCTTCGCGCATCGCAAGTCAGGCGAGCAGTCTGGAAGAGACGGCGGCGAGCATGGAAGAGCTCACCTCCACCGTGCAGCAAAACGCCGACCACGCGACGCGCGCGAACAGCGTAGTGACCAGCGCAGCCGAAGCCGCGCTCGACGGCGGCCGCGCCGTGGGCCGTGTCGTGGAAACGATGAACGACATCAGCCGCGCGTCGCAGAAGATCGCAGAGATCACCGGCGTGATCGACGGCATCGCGTTCCAGACCAACATCCTCGCGCTCAACGCGGCCGTGGAAGCGGCGCGCGCGGGCGAGCACGGCAAGGGCTTCGCCGTGGTGGCGAGCGAAGTGCGCGCGCTCGCGCAGCGCAGCGCTGCGGCGGCCAAGGAGATCTCGGCGCTGATCACCGAATCGTCGTCGACAGTCGAGACGGGTTATCGCATTGCCGGCGAAGCGAGCACGACCATGCGCGGCATCGTCGCGCGCGTGGATGAAATGCGCTCGATCATCGGCGAGATCAGCGTGGCCTCGCGCGAACAGTCGGGCGGCATCGAGCAGGTGAACATCGCGGTTTCGCAGATCGGCGCGGCGACGCAGCAGAGCGCTGCACTCGTGGGCGACGCCGAGCGCGCCGCCGCCGCGCTCAACGATCACGCGGCTGCGCTCGCCGAGCTCGTTTCCGTGTTCAAGGTGCACGAGTCACGCGCGTAGCACCTTCCGGGCATGATTCGCAGTGCCCAGCAAAAGAAAAAGGCGGCGTCACAGGACGCCGCCTTTTTTCGTGAGCTGCGCGGCAGATGCCGCGCGCCGCCTCACTGCACGATCGTCGCCGAGCGCGCCAGTTCGGCCACGCGTTGTCCGAGCGCGGCCTGCATGGCCTCGTCTTGCAACTGGCGACGAATGTCTTCTTTCGCCGAATCGTACGTCGGCACCTGCATCGGACGCTTGCTTTCGAGGCGCACAATCAGCCAGCCGTCGCCAGCCTTCAGCGGCTGTGGCGAGGTTTCGCCGGGAGCGAGACCCGTGATGACCTGCGCGAGCGGCATGGGCACGCCGTGCGTGTTGCCTTCGGTGAGCGGCAGCCTGAAGCTCACCCATGGCATCTCGCCGCCGGTCGCCTTCGTCTCGCCGATGCCGTACTGGCGCGCCAGATCGGCGAACGGCTGACCGCCCTTCACCGCCGCGAGCACGGTGTTCGCGGTTGCCTCGTCGGCCACGGCGATCACCTCCGGCTTGTACTCTTCCTTGCCGAGCGTCGCGATGACCGATTCGTAGCGCGATTTGATCTCGCTGTCCGTGATCTTCGGCGCGTGCACGTTGTCCAGAATCCACGCGCGGATCTCGGCGTCGGTCTTTTCGGCGTCGGGGAACTGCGCGATCTCGGGGCGCTGGTCGTAGTGCCCGAGCACGGCCTGCTGGCGCAGCAGTTCGCGTGCGATCAGGTCGTCCTTGAGCGTGGCGCGCAGTTGCGGCGTGTCGGCCGCGCCGGTGCGGCTGACCACGTTGCCCACTGCCGTGTCGAGCGCGGATTGCGCGATGGCCTGCCCGTTGACGAGCGCGGCGGCGCCCGCGGGCAGCGCTGCGGCCGCGGAAGTGAGGGTTGCCGCTTCGGCTGCGTGGGCGAGTGTAGGCGCCAGCGTGCTCGCCGCCACCGAAGTGAACGAGAGCAGGCACAGGGCGCGGATGGATCGGGACATGCGTGACATTTCGATTGACTCCAGCGTGTTCGGAAAGCCCGGGCGCAACGGTGCAAGAAGCGCCAGGGGCAGGCTTTGATCCGCGCGAATCTAGCGGAATCTCGAAGCGCTGTTGTCAGGAAGTGTCAAACGGACGCGGGGCCGGATTGGAAGCTTGCGGCCGGTCAAGCGCGGAGCGTCCGCCCGCGCCGTCACGCTCAGGCGGCGGCGCGGGCGGACGCGTTCATTGTCCCTGTGGCTGCGCCACCGGTGGCGTGTAGCTCGCGCTCGCGCCCGGCGTGTCAGGTTCCGCATCGTCGGGCGTCGGAGTCGGCGCGAGCGCCGGCTCCTGCGCCGGATACGAAGGCTGCGGCGCTTGTGCAGGCGACGTGCTGGACGGCGCGATGATCGGCGGCACGCCCATGATCGCGCGCGCGGCGGCTTCCGCGGCCGCCGCCGAAGCGGCAGAAGGCGCCGATGCCCCCACCTCCGAAGCCGCAGAAGCCACCGATGCAGGTGCGGGCGCGCTCACGCGCGGCGGGGGCGCATGCCGCACCGGCGCGCTTTGCGGCGGCGGCGCTTCGTGCGTGCCGACCAGCTTGTCCATCCACGCACGCAGCTTCTCGCGGAAGGTTTCGAACGCGCCCGGCGTCACTTCGGTGTCGAAGCGCGCGCGCGGATCGACGAGGCGCTGGCGCAACGCACGCTGGAAGAAGTCGCCGACGATCGGCAGCGCGCTGCGCGCGCCCTGCCCCCAGTAGTCGTCGAGCGTCACGCGGCCGTCGTCGAAACCCACCCACGCGCCCGCCACGAGTTGCGGATCCATCAGGATGAACCAGCCGTCCGTGTTGCCCTGGGTCGTGCCGGTCTTACCCGCCACGTCGCCGCGAATGCCGAAGCGCGTGCGGATGGCCGCACCCGTTCCGCGGTTCACGACGTCGCGCATCGTGTCGAGCAGCGTGCGGTCCGCTTCTGCGGAAAGCGCCCGCTCGGGCGAAGCGCTCTCGAACTGCGCGAGCACGTTGCCCTTGTGGTCCTCGATGCTCGTGACCATGCGCGGTTCGAGATACACGCCGTCGTTGGCGATGGTGCTGTAGGCGGAAACCATCTCCTTCAAGGTGACCGGGCTCGTGCCGAGCGCAAGCGACGGCACCGGGTCGAGCTGGCTGTCGCGCACGCCCATCGCGCGTGCGAGGCGCGCGACCTTGTCCGGGCCCACCGTCTGCATCAGCTGCGCGGTGATGCGGTTGCGCGAGAACGCGATCGCGTCGCGCAGCGTCATCGGGCGATTGCTCGGCGGCACGTCGTCGGTCGGCTTCCAGATTTCGCCGCCCGCCAGCGGAATCTCCACCGGCTGGTCGATGAACGTGTCGCTCGGCTTCGCGCCCGCCGCGTAGGCCGCGCCATATACGAACGGCTTGAACGTCGAGCCCGGCTGACGGCGCGCCTGCTGCACGTGGTCGAACGGTTCCTCGGTGAAATCGCGGCTGCCCACCCACGCCTTGATCTGCCCGTTGCGCGGGTCGATGGCGAGGAAGCCCGCCTCCACCGCGGTCTTGCTTTTGCAGAGGTTGCGCATGAAGGTGCGGTCGGTGGCGAGCTGCTTGAGCGCGTCGGCATCGCTCGCGCCTGCGTCGCGCGCGCTCTTGTAGTCCTGCGTTTCACGCATGAACGTCGCGAACAGGTCGTTGCCGGATGTGCAGCCGTTGCGTCCGCTCCACGCGCCGTTCGCGATGCCCTGGAGCTGGTTCGAGTGCTGGCGCAGCGCGGCGGTCGCCATCTGCTGCAGGCGCGAATCGATCGTGGTACGCACCACGAGGCCATCGGAATAGATGTTGTAGTCGTTACGGTCGGCCCACGAAATCAGCCACTTGCGCAGTTGCAGCGCGAAGTGCGGCGCGGGGCCGGGCGGCTCGGTCTGACGCTCGAAGTCGAGGCGCAGCGGCTTCTTCGAGAGCGTGGCGTACTGCGCCTCGCTGAGCTTGCCGTACTTCACCATCTGACCGAGCACGGTGTTGCGCCGCGCAAGCGCGCGCTCGGGGTTGATCACCGGGTTGTAATACGCGTTGCCCTTCAGCATGCCCGTGAGCGTCGCGGCTTGCAGGATGTCGAGCTGATCCGCCGAAACGCCGAAGTAGGTGCGCGCCGCCATCTCGATGCCGTAGGCGTTATAGAGAAACGGCACCGTGTTCAGATACGTCTCGAGAATCTGCTGCTTGCTATACACCGCTTCGATCTTGAACGCCGTGATCGCTTCCTTGATCTTGCGCGTGAGCGTGGGCGCGCGGCCAATTTCATCGGGATAGAGATTGCGCGCGAGTTGCTGCGTGATGGTCGAGCCGCCCTGGCGGTCGCCCGAGAACGTGTGCAGCGCCGCGCCCGCCGTGCGCTTGAAGTCGATGCCGTGGTGTTCGTAGAAGCGGTGATCCTCGGTGGAAATCAGCGCATCGACCATGTGCGGCGAGATCTGCGCGAGCGGCACCCATTCGCGGTTCGAGGGCTTGAACTCGGCGAGCACCTTGCCGTCGGCGGAAAGGATCTGGGCCGGCTCGTCCACACGCGCCTTGCGGATGTCGCCAATGCTCGGCGTGAACGGAATCAGCACGAGCACGTACAGCACGACGAGCGCCGGCAGCGCGCCAATGGCCATGAGCACGCCGCGCCGCGTGGGATGCCTCAGATGGTGGAGCGCACGCGCGCCTGAACGGGTCAATACGGGGCGGACAAACCCGCCAAGCCGCGCGGCAGCAGGCTTCAGGCGGGACAACGACATCGCGATTCGATCGCGGATCAACGGCACGTAACGCTTCACGCGGCAGGTAGGGTCGGCTGGCAAAGCGTGAATCGTACCAAACTCCCAGGTCCCCTCTTTCATCCCGTCGATTCGAGCCCGACAGCGCCATGGGACGATTTATGACACGGAAATGAAAAAATCCTTCCGCATACAGGAAGAATCCTCTCCAGTCACAGCCGGTTTTCCGCCGCCTTTCCCATCCCTACACTCCTGTCGCTGTTGCACACGCCACGACACAACAACGCTACAGGAACCTCGAATGAAGAACACCGTCTCGCTCACCACCGCTGCCGCCGTGCTCGGCGCACTCGGCACGCTCGCCGCGCCCGCCGCCCACGCGCAAAGCTCGGTCACGCTCTATGGCCTGATCGACGCCGGCATCATGTACACGAACAACGTCGCGAGCGGCAAGTCCGGCGGCGCGCTCTGGCAGGCGACGAGCGGCAACGTGAACGGCAGCCGCTTCGGCTTGCGCGGCAGCGAGGATCTGGGCGGCGGCCTGCATGCCGTCTTCGTGCTCGAAAACGGCTTCAACGTGCAGAACGGCAAGCTCGGCCAGGACGGCCGCATGTTCGGCCGCCAGGCCTACGTGGGACTTGCGAGCGACCAGTTCGGCTCGCTCACGCTCGGCCGCCAGTACGATTCGCTCGTCGACTTCGTCGCACCGCTTTCGGCCACGGCGGGCACCTTCGGCGATACGGGCTTCGCGCATCCGTTCGACAACGACAACCTGAACCACTCGCTGCGCATGAGCAACGCGGTCAAGTTCACGAGCAACACGTATAGCGGCCTGAAGTTCGGCGCGTTGTATGCCTTCTCGAACCAGACCGACTTCGCCGTGAACCGCGCCTACAGCTTCGGCGCGAGCTACACCAACGGGCCGCTCGCCATCGCGGCGGGTTATCTGCAACTGAACGGCACCCAGGGCGCCACGGCGAGCAGCCCGGGCGCGGTGGATCTCGCGGAATCGACGGCCAACGGCAAGGGCGGCTTCGCGCTCGGCGCCAACCGTCTGCGTTCGTTCGGCGGCGGCGTCAACTACACGTTCGGCCCGGCCACGGCGGGCTTCGTGTTCACGCGCAGCGAATACGCGGGCACCAGCTCGTTCGGCTCGCAGGGCGGCGACATGAGCTTCAACAATTACGAAGTGAACGGGAAATATCAGTTGAACCCGGCGTGGAGCCTGGGTCTCGCCTACACCTTCACGGATGGCCATGTGAGCGACACGACCACGTTCGGCGCCGATCCGAAGTGGAACCAGGTGAACGCGCAGGTGGTGTATCGCCTCTCGAAGCGCACCGATCTCTACGGCGAGGCGATGTATCAGCACGCCACGGGGCACAACTACGTGGCGTTCATCAACACGGCGGGCGGCGCTTCCTCGACGGCCAATCAGGTGGTCGGCACGGTGGGGTTGCGCGCGCGCTTCTGATCACAACACCAGCGACAGCGCGATCGACACCCACACGGCCGTCGCGCCGCAGAGAAAGGCGCGGCGCGCCATCAGAAAGCGCGATTCGTCGTTGGGCTTCGCGGGCGACGTGGCGAGCCAGGGCACGCTGCCGAGGCACGCGAAGCCCGCGAGCGCAATACCGACGACCACGCGGTCGCCGATGCGCCAGACCGTGGGCTCGTGCAGCCCCCAGTAGCCCAGCGCGATCATGCCGATCGAAAACATCGTCGAGGCGGCCGAACTGAGCGCCACCACCGATCCCGTCGGAGATTGCATCGATTGCCTCCCTCGCGCACCTCGCGCTGTCGGGCCATTATCGGCGGGCGCGCAGGAGGCGGCAACGCCGCGCCCTGCCCGCGCCCGAAGCGGCTTACGCGCTCGGCCGCACCATCTGGAACATCTCGCCGATCTGCGCGTAGTCGGCGCGATAGCCCGCGCGCATCACGGGCTGGGCGGCGCGCGTGTCGAAGATGCCGTCCTTCAGAAACTCCTCGCGAATATGGACGCCCACCACCTGCCCGAGCGCGAGCCAGTTGTCCATGGGCGTGCCGTCCAGCGTTTTGAGCCGCACGATCTGCAGCAGCTTGCATTCGAGCGCGGCCGGCGACTCGGCCACGTGCGGCACCGCGACGCTGCGGCCCGGTGCGGCCGTCAGGCCCGCGAGCGCGAATTCGTCGACGTCGGCGGCGACCGGCGCGGAGGTGCGGTTCATCTGCGGCGCCAGCGCCTTCGACGTGAGGTTCCAGACGAACTCTCCGGTCTCCTCGATATTGCTGATGCTGTTTTTGCGGCCTTCGCTGCAGAACCCGATGATCGGCGGAAAGGTGGCGAACGCGCCAAAGAAGCTGTAGGGCGCGAGATTGAGCACGCCGTTGCTCGCGCGGCTCGAGATCCAGCCGATCACGCGCGGCGCGACGATCGCCTTGAACGGGTCGTGCGGCAGGCCGTGGCCCTGGGCGGGGTCGTAGAAGTAGGTATTGGACATGGGGTGTGAGGCGTTGCGATTTCGATGCGGCATCACTATGACACGAGCCGTGCGCGCTTGCCGTCACGCCCAACCAGGCAGCGTCGACTCGCGCTTGCCACAAACGCAACAAGGCCGGCTCTCTTTCGAGAGCCGGCCTTGTTTGAAGACCTGGCGGTCTGACCGGAGAAACGCGTTGGACGGCGCCCGCCGTCCGAAGCGCTTCAGCTTCGATCAGTCACGCGGCACGCCGAAAGGCATGTAGTGCGAGCGGCGAACGCGCTCGGCTTCGCGGTGACGCGCTTCGTACGAGTATTCCGAATCCATCGGCAGATACGGCGACGCGAAGAGGTCGCTCACCTTTTGGAACAGGGCAAAGATGAAGCTCATGGCGACTCCCAGTTAGGCTGCAGTTCAGGGTTTTCCCTAAGACAGAACGAATTATAGGGTTTTCCCTATGACGACGCTAGTGCAACGCAGCAAAAAAACTGCGACGTGCCGTCGCATGGGGTCGCGCGTAATCGATGCGTTGCAGCAAAACAACGCATCGAGATTTCGGATACAGGGGCGGGATCGCGGGCGAAGCCGGTCAGCGGGTGGCTTTCTGGGCGCTTTTAGCGTGAGCCGCACGCGTGGAGTGCGCCGCGGCACGGCGCGCGGGCGTGGGCGACGCCTTGGCGGGCGACGCCTTGACCACCGCGCGAGCCGGGGGCGCCGCCGGGGTTTCCACGGCAGCGGCCGCCGCAGCAACTGCGGCGGTTTGCGCGGTAACGCGCTGCGACAGATCGTCGAGCGTGGATTGCTGCTTCAGGATGAACTGCTCGAGGCGCGCCTCATCGGCGCGGGATTCGTTTGCGAGGCTGTCGAGCCGCACCGACTGCGCGATCCCGAAACCCACCGATGCAAGCACCGCCACTGAGGCGGCAGCGAGGACCCACTTGAGTTGCCGCGAAGACGCGGCGGCTATGTGGCGCTGCTCCGCGAGCGCGCCCTGAAGCGCGTCGAGGCGCTGCGCCAGCGTGTTCGGATCGGCGGCCGTCTGAGCGGCTTCGGGCGCGAGCCCAACAGGTTCGACGCGCTCAGCATTGTCGATGGCGAACGACGGTTCGGCGACGAAAGCCGCCGCCGGGTCCTGCGCTTCACCAAAGCTCGGCGCCACCGCTTCGGCCGCGGCCGGGGCAGCGGTACGCTTCGCTCGCGGCGCGCGGCGCGCAGTCGTTGCACCCGCAACGGGGCTCGCAACGCTTGCCTCGTCGCCGTGCGCTGCCGCCGATTGAGCGGCCTCCGGGTTTTCGAAGCCGCTCAGCGTGCCCTGGCGCACGGGAGCATCCGCTTCGGCCACCGCGGCGAGACCCTCGCCGGCAAGCGCTTGCGGACCATCGGATTCAAATGCAACAGGGGATTCAGTAACGTTGGACGACGCAGATGTGGCGCGCGGCTGCCACGGTGCGTTGCGTTCAGGATGCGAAGAGCTCAAGGATGCGGTATCAGCGTAATCAGCCATGGGTCAGCGATGCGGTTCGCGTCGCGCGCCGGCCGGTCACGGCCGTTTTGCGACGTCCTCGTGTTCTGGTTCGAACGCGCATTGTCGCATGCCAGAACGCGTGGCCAGATGCTCTTCCTCGACTTACCCAACGGGCATCGACCAGACAACCCGCTCAGGTCAACCCGGCGCGCCGTCCTCGCGAAACTCCTTCACGTCGGGCAAGCGGCGCAGCGTCGCGCAAATCGCCTCGTACTCCATCGACGACACGCGGCTCAGCGTGATCATCACTTCGTCCAGCTCGGGTGAGTCGTCACTCTGCTGCACGACGAATTGCTTCACGCGCGAGCTCGACGTGCCGAGCGCGCCGTGCAGCGAGTGAAACGTGAGCGCGCCGCGGCTCACGAGCAGCGTGAGCTGGCGGCGCTGCCGGAACGTGATGAAACGCCGCTCGAGCGGCTTGATGCCCGCGAGGATGATGAGAATGATGACCGTCGCCGCAATCGCGCCCGTATAAAGGCCGCCGCCCACCGCGAGCCCCACGGCCGCAACCGACCAGAGGCTCGCCGCGGTCGTGAGGCCGCGCACGATCTCGCCGCGCAGCAGGATCGAGCCCGCGCCGAGAAAGCCGATACCCGAGACGACCTGCGCCGCCATCCGCGAAGGATCGAGCACGACGTGGTCTTCCTTGAGCACATCGGCGAAACCGTAGGCGGAGACGAGCATGATGAGCGCCGAACCCACGCTCACGAGCATGTGGGTGCGCAGGCCCGCCGCCCACGAAAGCCGCTCGCGCTCGAAGCCGATCACGCTGCCGAGCAAGGCGGCCAGCACCAGCCGCGAAATGAGTTCCCAGTTTCCGATCATTGTTATCACCCTCCTGGTCTTGTTGTCATGGGCGCGTACGACCCGCGGCAAGCGGGAATGTCCCGCGCATTTTGCGAATGCGTACAATCGCCGGCATTGCTCTTTTGAAGTGACGCGGTCCGCCGCACCTTTTCGCCATGAACACACCTACGAGCGCAGCCAGCCTGCGCGAGCATTTCGACCGCGTCGTCCTGCCGATGTGGCGCGGCCCGGGCTTCAACGCCGCACTGCGCCTGCCCTACGAGGCGCTCGATGCCGCCGGCGCGAAGCCGCTGCCCGTCACGCGCTACCGCGCGATGGCGTGCGCCCGCCAGCTCTTCGTCTTCTCGCAGGCCGGCGACGCCGCGCACGCGCAAACGCTCTTCGAAACGCTGCGTCACACTTATCAGGACCCGAAGCACGGCGGATGGTTCTACAGCGTCGACGCAGCCGGCGCGCCGCTCGACACCACCAAGGACCTCTACACGCACGCCTTCGTGGTGTTCGCGACCGCAGCGTACGGCCAGCGCTTCGGCGTGACCGAGGCGCTCGACGTCGCGCGCGAAACGTCCTCGCTGATCGTCGATCGCTTCGCCGCCCGCGACGGCCTGCTCAACGCGGCGCTCGACGCTTCCTTTGCGAGCGTCACCGGCGCGCCGCTGCAGAATCCGCTCATGCATCTCACGGAAGCATGGCTCACCGCGAGCGAAGCGACCGGCGACAGCGCGTTCGACACGGCCATCACAAGTCTCGTCGAGGCGCTCGCGCGCGGCTTCCTGCACGAGCCGACGGGCTGCATCGCCGAATTGCCGCTCGGCGCGGCGGACAACCGCCTCGAGCCCGGACATCAGTTCGAATGGTTCTGGCTGGCAACGCGCGCGGGTGCGCGGCTGGGCGCGTCGGGTCTGGACGAAGCACTCGCGCGCGCCTTCGCCTTTGCGCAGAAGCACGGCGTGGACCCGGAAACGGGTGCCGTGGCGGCCGCGCTCGACGAGCACGGCCGTGTGATTGATGCGACGCAGCGGATCTGGGCGCAGACGGAATACTTGCGCGCGCTCGCCACACACGGCGACGCCGAGGTGCGCGCCGCGCTCGCGCCGCAAGTCGCGCGCTTCGCGCCGCGCTTTCTCACGGCGCAGGGCTGGGTGGAGTGCCGCAGCGCAAACGGCGAGGTGGCGCGCGCGGACATGCCGTCCACGACGCCGTATCACCTCTTGACCGCCTATCAGGGCATGGGCGTCTGAGGCGTCATAACGCGAAGCGCCGAGGCAGGCGGGCGCAAGCCCGCCGCTGCGGCGTTAAAGCCGCTCAGGTCGCCAGTACGGCCGGCGAAATCTCGAACGCCGCCACGGCCTCGGAAAGCTGGCGCGTCTGCTGATGCAGCGAAGCCGCGGCAGCCGCGGCCTCCTCGACGAGCGCCGCGTTCTGCTGGGTCATCTGGTCCATCTGCGAGACGGCCTGATTCACCTGATCAATGCCCGTGCTCTGCTCGAGCGACGAGGCGCTGATACCCGCCATCATCTGCGTGGCCCGCGAGATCGAGTTCGACACCTCGCGCATCGACTCACCCGCGCGCTCCACCAGCTCCGAGCCGCCGCGAATCTGCGAAACCGACTCGCTGATCAGCGTCTTGATCTCCTTGGCCGACTGCGCGCTGCGCTGCGCGAGTCCGCGCACCTCGCCCGCCACGACCGCGAAGCCGCGGCCCTGCTCGCCCGCACGCGCCGCTTCCACGGCGGCGTTGAGCGCGAGAATGTTGGTCTGGAACGCGATGCCGTCGATCACGCCAATGATCTCCGCGATCTTGTCCGAGCTTTGCGCAATGCCGCGCATGCGCTCGACCACCTCGCCCACCACGGCGCCCCCGCGCGCGGTCGCGTCGAGCGCGGCCTCCGCCAGCGCGTTCGCCTCGCGCGCGTTGTCGGCCGTGTTGCGCACGGTGCCCGTCAATTCCTCCATGCTCGCCGCCGTTTGCTCCAGCGACGCCGCCTGCGATTCGGTGCGCGCCGAAAGATCGGCGTTGCCAGTGGCGATCTCGTCGGCGCCCACATTGATGGAGCCCGCCGTTTCCCGCACGGTGTGGACCGTACGAGCCAGGCTGGCCTGCATCAGCGAAAGGCCCTGGAACAGCCGGCCAATCTCGTTCTCGCCGCGCGCGGCGACACGCTCGTTGAGGCGTCCGCGCGCGATACGGTCGAAATGGCGGCCCGCTTCCTCGAGCGGCTCCACCACGCCGCGCCGCAACGCGAAGTGCACGCCGGTCGCAAGTGCGATCAGCAGAAGCAGGATGAAGATGCCCACGCCCTGGAAAAGCGCGAGGCGCGAGTCGATCGAGTCGAGCGAAGCGCGGCTCGCCGCCGAGCTGAATTGCGCGAAGGCATGCAGCTCGGCGAGATAGGCGTCCTGGTACGACTGCGTCGGCTGGTCGAGGAAGGCTTGCAGATTGTTGCCGTTGAGGTCGTCGATCAGCTCGCCCAGCGCCTTGCGGTACACCTGGTAGCGCTCGCCGAGCGCGGCGACGCGCGCGCGGTTGTCGTCGTTGATCGGCGGTACGGCCATGAGCGCTGCGAACGTGGTGTCGGCGGCGGCGAGCTGGTCGCGCGCGTGATTGACCATGTCGGTCGGCACCGTGCCGCCACGGACCATGCGCGTGCCCGCGCGCGAGAGATTGATACGGGCGTCCATCAACTGCTGGGTGATGACGTTGGCGGCGCTCGCCTGCCGCAACGCCACTTTCGAGAGGTCGGCCACGTCGTCGTGCGTGCGCGTAAGCGACCAGTAACCAAGTCCTGCGGTCACGAGCTGCAGTACGCAGAACGCGGCGAGGACACACAACAGGCCGGATGCGACCTTGATCTTGCTGAACATCGGGGACACCTGGGATGGCAGTGAATGAGTGAGGCGCGAGCATGTGATCGCTCGGGCCCGCACTGCGTTTACGGCCACGCAAACCCTGTTTTTGAGCCCTAAACCGTGAAAAAACGCCCCAAAATGCGCAACGGATCATTTCAGCAATGGTTGCACGGCCATTCCCCGCATTTCTCGCAACAATAAAATGCCGACCCGGTTCGATTCACCTTGACTCGACGCCGATGCTTCCTAGAGTGGTTAGGAAACCACTCGGGGATAGACCCAGGGAATGCCACGATGACAGATCTTGTGGATCGCGCGCGCGGTGCTTTGCATGCCCAACCGTTCAGCGTGCTGCTCGGAACCGAACTGACGCATGTGGGGGCCGACGAGCTGACCCTGCGGCTGCCGGTACGCGACGAGCTCAAGCAGCAGCACGGCTTCGTGCATGGCGGGGTAATCAGCTATCTCGCCGACAACGCGCTGACCTTCGCCGGGGCGCTGGCGCTCGGGCCGCGGGTGGTGATGGGGGAATACAAGATCAACTATCTGCGCCCCGCACTGAAGGGCACGCTCATGGCGCGGGCGCGCGTGGTGCACGCGGGGCGGCACCAGGCCACTTGCCAGTGCAGCGTCTACGTGATGGAAAACGGTGACGAAAAACTCGTGGCCCTTGCGCAAGGGACGGTGAACCGGCTGCCGGAAGGCAATGGGCCGGAAGAGAAAAGTTAGACGAACTGAGAGACTTGCGCCGTAAAACGAAGCGCGCGAGGCGAAGCGGGTCTGCCCCGCCTCCCCTCGCGCGCTGTTTCGTGCTTCAGGCGCGCTTATTCCGCCGCGCGCGTCTTCTGCTGCTGCTCGCCCAGGCCCTCGATACCCAGACGCACGGTCTGCCCCGGCTTCAGGAATACGGGGTTCGGCTTCACGCCCATGCCCACGCCCGGCGGCGTGCCGGTGGAGATCACGTCGCCCGGCTGCAGGCTCATGCACTCCGAGAGATACGAAACGAGCTTCGCGACCGTGAAGATCATCGTGCGCGTGCTGCCGTTCTGGTAGCGATGGCCGTCCACCTCGAGCCACATGGAGAGGTTCTGCGGATCGGCCACTTCGTCGCGCGTGACGAGCCACGGGCCGGTCGGGCCGAACGTATCGAAGCCCTTGCCCTTGTCCCACTGGCCGCCGCGCTCGATCTGCCATTCGCGCTCGGACACGTCGTTGATCACGCAGTAGCCCGCCACGTAGTTGAGCGCATCCGCCTCGCTCACGTTCTTCGCGTGCTTGCCGATCACCACGCCCAGTTCCACTTCCCAGTCGGTCTTCTTCGAGCCGCGCGGGATCTCGATGTCGTCGTTCGGGCCGACGATGGCGCTCGTCCACTTGTTGAAGACGACCGGCTCGCTCGGCACCGCCATGCCCGACTCGGCCGCGTGGTCGGCATAGTTCAGGCCGATGCACACCATCTTGCCGATATGGCCCACGCAGGGGCCGATACGCGGATTGCCTTCGACGAGCGGCAGCGTTTCCGGATCGATCGTGCGCAGTTGCGCAAGACCGGCGTCGGAGAGCACATCGCCCGCAATGTCGGCCACGTTGCCCGAAAGCGCGCGAATGCGGCCTTCGGCGTCGAGCAGGCCCGGTTTTTCGTGGCCCTTCGGGCCATAGCGAAGCAGTTTCATCGTCTGTGTTCCTCGTGTGTCTGTGCGTTGCAGTCGGTCAGAATCGCCTGGGAGCAAATTTTGGGGCTAACTAGTTAGACCATCCGCCATCGATCACATGCGCCTGGCCGGTCGTAAACCCTGATTCGTCGGAGGCGAGGTAGAGCGCGAGCGCCGCGATTTCCTCGGGCTTGCCCACGCGCCCCATCGGCTGACGCGCGACGAACGCGGCGCGCGCCGCGTCGACGCTCGTGCCCTGCGCCGCCGCCTGCGCGGCGATGCGCTCCTCGAGCGATGGCGACGACACCGTGCCCGGGCAGATCGCATTGCAGCGGATGCCGCGCGTCACGAAGTCCGCGGCCACAGCCTTCGTCAACCCTATCACGGCCGCCTTCGAGGCGCCGTACACAAAGCGGTTGGGCACGCCCTTCACGCTCGACGCCGCCGACGACATGTTAATAATCGACCCGGCGCCCTTCGCCAGCATGGCCGGCAGGAAGGCGCGGATGGTCCGGTACATCGCCTTCGCGTTCAGATCGAACGCGAAGTCCCAATCTTCCTCGCTCGCTTCCAGTATCGAGCCCGCGTGCACGAAGCCCGCGCAGTTGAACAGCACATCGATCGTGCCCAGTTCCTGCGCGAGCGCGGTGATGGCTGCGCCGTCGAGCACGTCGAGCTTGCGCGCCTCGACCGGCAGTGCCGAAAGCGCGTCGATGCGCAGGTCCGAGGCGATCACGCGTGCGCCTTCGCGCGCGAACAGCTCGGCGGCGGCGTAGCCAATGCCCTGGCCCGCCGCGGTGATCAAGGCCGTCTTGCCGGCCAGTCTTTGTACCATCTGCCACTCCGGTTGGAAGCGCGGCACGGCGATACCCGATATTGCAGGAGGCGCCCCATGCCGCGATCGAGCGATGAAATCGCGGGAAGAAGTCGGGATGACGCAAACGGCCATTATGGCGACGCAGGCGCGCCTCGTGGCGTTCGGCGGACGTTGTCTAACCGGCTGGATCGGCCCCAAGCCCGGTCTTAAGCCCGGTCTTGAGCCGATAGAAAGCCGCGGCATTGCCGCCAAATACGGCGGCGCGCTCGTCTGCGGAAAGCGTCTTCGTGAGTTGTTGCGCGCTGGCGTGCCAGCGTTCGTAGTCGCCATTGAGGTTGAGCACCGGCCAGTCGCTGCCCCACATGAGGCGCTGCGCGCCGAACGACGCGAGCAGATGCGCGACCCATGGCGAAAGCGTGGCGTCGTCCCAGCCAGGCGCGGCTTCGGTCGCGAGCCCCGAGAGCTTGCAGTGCACCTGCGGGAACTGTGCGAAGCGTGTGATGGCCTGCGACCACGCCGCGAAGCCGCTTGCGCCGCCAGCCGCGATGGGCGGCTTCGCGCCGTGATCGATCACCACGCGCAGCCCCGGATGCCGCGCGAGGAACGTGGCGAGCGCTTGCGCGTGGCGTGTGAAAACGAGCGCGTCGAAGGCGAGACCGTGCGCGATGAGCGCTTCCACGCCGCGCGCGGTATCGGCTGTTGCGATCCAGTCGTCGTCGGGCAGGTCCTGGAGCATGGGGCGCACGCCGCGCAGCTTAGGCTCGCGCGCGAGTTCGGCGATCAGCGTGGCTACGTGCGGATCGTCGAGCGGCACCCAGCCCACCACGCCCGCAATCGAGGGCTCGTTGCGCGCGAGATCGAGCAGCCAGCGCGTTTCCTCGACGGTGGGCGCGGCCTGGACGACCACGGTGCGCGCCACGCCGCACGACGCGCGCAGCGGCGCGAGATCGGCGGGGCCGAACGCTCGATAGAGCGCGGTCATCGAAGGCGCGAGCCAGCCGTAATCTCCGCGAGCGGGGTCCCAATAGTGCTGATGGGCGTCGATCGCCTCGATCGTAGTCATGGCCTATGCCTGCGGAAGCGGGGCACGCGGGTCGATGAGGCCCTTATCGCGCAGCGCGAGCCACAACTCGCGGGGCAACTTCGTCTCGAACGAGGCCGCGTTCTCGCGCACCTCTTGCGGGCTGCGCGCGCCGTTGAGCACCGTCGCCACGGCCGGATGCGCATAGGGAAACTGCAGCGCCGCCGCCGCGAGCGGCGCCTCATAGGTCCGGCAGATCGTATCGAGCCGCGCCACGCGTTCGACCACTTCCTGCGGCGCATCGACGTAGTTGAACTTGCGTTCGCCAAGCAGCCCGTGCGCGAGAATGCCCGAATTGAACGCGCCGCCCAGCAGAATGCTCACGCCCTTCTTCTCGCACGCCGGCAGCAGATCGTCGAGCGGCGCCTGTTCGAGCAGCGTATAGCGGCCCGCCAGCAGCGCGCAGTCGATATCGAATTCCTGCATCGCCTCGAGTATCACTTCGCGTTCGTTCACACCGAAGCCGATCGCCTTGATCACGCCTGCCTTGCGCAATTCGTCGAGCGCCTTGAAGCCGCTGTCACTCAGTTGTCGCCAGTAATGCTCGTTGCGCTCGCCGTGCGTGTAGCGACCGATGTCGTGCACGAGCAGGATATCGATCTCGACGAGGCCAAGCCGCTGCTGGCTGTCCTCGAACGAACGCAGAATGCCGTCGCGCGTGTAGTCGAAGATCGCCTCGAAGGGCAGCGGGTTTTGCCAGCCCTCGCTGCCGTCGTACGGATGCGTGCGCGGCACGAAGTGGCGGCCCACTTTCGTGGAAATCACGAACTCGTTGCGTGGATAGCGCCGCAACGCCGCGCCCAGCCGGTGCTCGGCCTTGGTGTGGCCATAGTGCGGCGCGGTGTCGAAAAAACGGATGCCGGCTTGCCACGCGGCATCGACGGTGGCCTGCGCTTCTTCCTCGGAGAGGTCGCGATACAGGCCGCCGAGCGGCGCGGTGCCTAGACCCAATGCGCTTACTTCGAGCGCCGTGCGTCCGATACGGCGCGTGTGCGCCACTTTGGGATGCTGTTCTTGCGCCATGGCTCGTCACCTCCAGGGGATGGTTGTGTCCACAACGAAACTGTTTAACCGTGCGTCTAACAGCACGTTTCAGTTCACGGCTTCGACAATCGGCACGCGCGCACTGGCGGGCAGGCATGCGGGACCGACTGGCTCGAAGGTCTTGTACGTAAGGATAAACTCCTGGTGCCCGAGCATTTCCGACTTCGAGCGCTCGCCGCCCGCTACCGCCAGCGTGCGGTCGAACACTTCGCGCCCCACTTCGTCGAGCGTCGCGCGGCCTTCCAGAATGCGGCCCGCGTCCACGTCCATGTCGCCGGCGAGGTTGCGGTAGGTCTGCGGGTTCGCGCACACCTTGATGACGGGCGCAAGCGCCGAACCCACCACCGACCCGCGCCCCGTCGTGAACAGAATCACGTGCGCGCCGCATGCAATCAGCTCCGCGATTTCCGCATTGTCGCTGATATTCGGAAAGCCGAAGCGCGGCTCGCCGTCGGGCACCACGTCGAGCAGATAGAGACCGCCCGTGGGCGGCACGTCGCCTGGCTTCACGATGCCGACGATCGGCGAAGCGCCGCTTTTCGCATACGCGCCGAGTGACTTCTCTTCCTGCGTGGTGAGCCCGCCGTCCGCGTTGCCGACGGCGAACGAACCGTGGCCGAGAATCGAGTAATAGCGCGCTGCTTTGGCCACGCATGCAACGATTTCAGCGCCCAGTTCGGGCCTGGCCGCCCGGCTCTTCATGTGGAATTCGCAGCCCACCAGTTCCCCCGTTTCCTCGAAGATGCAGGCCGACCCCGCCGCGATCAGTTGATCGAAGGCGCGGCCCACGGCTGGGTTCGCGGTGATGCCGCTCGTGCCGTCCGAGCCGCCGCAGATCGTGCCGACCACGAGTTCGTCGAAGCGCATCGGCACCCTCTTCTGCGCGGCGAGTTGCGCGCGTGCGCCACGCACCCAGTCAAGGCCGTACTGGATCGTGCTGCGCGTGCCGCCTTTTTCCTGAATCGTCAGGACTTCTACGGGGCGCCCGCTCGCGCGAACCTGTTCGACGAGATAGTGCTTGTTCATGCTCTCGCAGCCGAGCGAAACGAACAACACCGCGCCCACGTTCGGATGCGTGGTGAGCTGCTTCATCATCTTCTCCGCGTAGCTGTTCGGGAAGCAGCCGGGGAAGCCGATGAGATGCACAGGCGGCTCATGTTGCGTGTGCGGATCATCGAAAGCGTCGAATGGCTCGCGGAACTGCGCGACGATTTCCTGCGCCACATGGTGCGCGCATTCCACGAGATAGGCCACCGCAACGACGTTGCGAATGCCCTTGCGGCCGTCGTTGCGCAGCCAGCCTTCGAGCATCGGCGCTGCGGCTTGTGAAGGAGTGACGTTGCTATCGCTCATAACTTGAATCCTGCTCCCGGCGCATACCGCATCATTGGGTCACGACTTGTGCGGCACGAACTCGTGCCCCGCGTCGTGCGTATAGGTCGGCAGATAATCGCTTTCCAGGTTGTGCGTGTGCAGATGCTCGCCACGCGCCACCGGTTCATTCACGTGGCCGATGCGTGCGCCGTAGCGCAGCACCTTCTCGTCTTTCGCGAGCGAATGGCGCGCCACCTTGTGACCGAGTTCGATCGTCTTCGCGAGCGTCACGCGCTCGCCCTCTATCTCGACCGTCTCGCCCTGCGCCAAGCGTGCCGCTGCGATCAGGCAGTTGTCCTCAGGGGCGAGCAGGATGAGGCGGGCGTCCGTATGGGGTGCGTTGCTGTTCACAGATAATCTCCGCCTTTAGTTCTGCGCCTCGCCGCCCGCGAGCCGCGCCACCATCAGCGAGCCGAGGATGATCGCCCCGTAGATCGCCTGAATCCAGAACGACGGGACCTGGGCGAGCGTGAGCAGGTTCTGCACCACGCCGAGCAGCAGCACGCCCGAGAGCGCGCCCAGCATCGTGCCCTTGCCGCCATCGAGCGAAATGCCGCCGATCACCGCCGCCGCGAACACCGTGAAGATCATGCCGTTGCCCTGATTCGCGTTGATCGCGCCCACGTAGCCGGTGACAATCAAGCCGCCAATCGCGGCAAGCACGCTGCCGAGCACGAACACGCCCCACGTGATGCGCTCCACGCGGATGCCGGCGGCACGCGCCGCATCGGGATTGCCGCCGATCGCATAGAGCGCGCGGCCCACGCGGTGATAGCGCAGCATGAACGCGGCGATCGCGAACGCGGCGGCGGCGAGCCACACGGAAACCGGCAGGCCGAGCACGATGGTCGTGGCGAGCGCGAAGAACGACGAAGGCATGTCGAAGAGCGTGCCGCCTTTCGTTGCGCCCACAAGCATCCCGCGCAGCACGATCAGCATCGCGAGCGTCACGATGAAGGCGTTCAACCGCAGCCGCACGACGAGAAAGCCGTTGATGAAGCCGATCAGCGCGCCCACCAGCACGATGGCGGCGAGCCCGACGAACGCGGGCCACTGCATTCCGAAACCCGCCGACGCCGCCGGCATGACGAGCATCGCGCCAACGGCGGGCGCAATGCCCACGGTCGATTCGAGCGAGAGATCGAACTTGCCCGTGAGCACGATGAGCGATTCGGCGAGCACCACGAGCGCTAGCGCAGCGGAGGCGCCGAGCACGCTGATGAGATTGGCGCGCGTGAGAAAGCTCGGGCTCACGAAGCCGCCGATGACGAGCAACAGCACCAGCGCGGGCAGCAGCGCGAAATCGCGCAGACGCGCCAGTTCGATACGGGGACGCGCACGGCGAACGTTCGTGGCCACATCGGCCTGCGCGGTTGCGAACGCGGGCGTCGAAACACTATTCTTCATGGAGATCGACTCCTTCAATCGATGCGATCAGTTCGTGGTCCTGCCATCCGGCCGCCTTCTCGGCGACCACCTCGCCGCGAAACATCACGAGCACGCGGTCGCAGGTGCGCAAGTCGTCGAGTTCGCTCGACACCACGAGCACGGCCTTGCCTTCTTCGCGCACGCGGTCCACGACCGAGAGCAGCGCTTCCTTCGATTTCACGTCCACACCGGCCGTGGGGTCGATCAGCACGAGAACATCAGGATTGCTTGCCAATGCGCGCGCCATCACCACCTTTTGCTGATTGCCGCCCGAGAGACCCGAAACCACGTGGCTCGGACCTTGCGCGACGATGCCGAGCGACTCGATCATGCGCTTGCCAAATGCGTGCTTCTTCGCCGGCGGCGCGAAACCGAAACGCCCCAGCAGCCCCGCAATCGTCATGGAAGCGTTCTCGGCCACCGACTGCGTGAGCACGAGCCCTTCGTGATGACGGTCCTTCGGCACGCAACCGACGCCGCTCGCAAGCGCCGCGGGCACGTCGCCGGGCGTGAGCGGCGCGCCTTTCACGCGAATCTCGCCCGAGCGCTGCGCCGTGAGCCCCGCAATCGCCTCGCCTACGCTCGTGCGGCCGCTGCTCGTCGCGCCCGTGAGGCCCACCACTTCGCCGCGCTTTAGCGTGAACGACACGTCGTGATAGTCGCGGCCCGTGAGGCCGCGCACTTCCAACGCGAGCGGCGCATTGGCGGGCAGCGCGGCGCGCGCCGCCGCATCGGCGACGTTCAGGCCGCCGCGTTCGCCCGTCATGGCTTCAATGAGCTTCTCGCGCGGCAATTCGGCCACGCTCGCACTCACGATATGACGCGCGTCGCGCAGCACCGTTACGGCCTGGCAAATCTCGTACACCTCCTGCAAGTGGTGCGAGATGAACAGGAAGGTCACGCCTTCGCGCTGCAATTCGTCGATCCGCCGGAAGAGGCGCTTGATTTCCTCGCCGTCGAGCTGCGCCGTCGGTTCGTCGAGGATGATGAAACGCGCGCCGTACGAAAGCGCCCGCGCAATCTCCACGAGCTGGCGCGCTTCGACCGTGAGGTCGCCTGCGCGCGCGTCCTCGCGCACGTCGATGCGCCAATGGTCGAGCAACGCTCGCGCGTCGCGGCGCATGGTCGGCCAGTCGATCACGCCGCGGCGCCTCGGCTGGCGATTAATGAAGAGATTTTCCGCGACCGTGAGATCGCGGATGATGGTCGAGTGCTGATACACGCAGGCCACGCGCTCGCGCCAGGCGTCGCGGTCGGCGAGCGCGGGTGCGCTCTCGCCGTTGAAACGCACAGTGCCTTCGTCGGGCTTGCGCAGACCGGTGAGGATCGAAACGAGCGTGGACTTGCCCGCGCCGTTGCGGCCCACCAGCGCATGCGACTCGCCCGCCATCACGCGCAGACTCACGTCGGCGAGCGCCGCCGTGGAGCCATAACGCTTCGTCACGCCGCTCGCCTCGACCACGGGCAGGAGGGCTCGCACGGCCGCCTCGCGGCTGCCCACGGATACCGCGCCGCCCCAAGGCGGCGCGGTATCCGCTACGGCCCGATCGCTCGTTCGATCGTTCATTTGACGGTGTTGCCCCACAGGTTCTTGTCGTCGACGTTCTGCTTCGTCACGAGCGGCGCCGGCAACTGGTCTTCGAGAATGCCGGACTGCAACTGGATGATGGTGCTGTCGTGATCGGTCTTGCCCGGCTTGAACGTCTTGCCCTCAAGCGCAGCCTTGATGTAGTAGAGGCCGTACTTCGCATAGAGGTCGGCCGGCTGCGATACGGTCGCATCGATCTCGCCTTTGCGGATTGCTTCGAACTCCTGCGGAATGCCGTCATTGGAGACGATCACGATGTGCTTGGGATCGCCCGCGGGAACGAGCAACTGTTTGCGGCGCAACGTTTGCAGCGTGGGCGAGAGATACACGCCGCCCGCCTGCATGTAGATGCCCTTCACGTCGGGGTTCGCGGTCAGCAGGCTATCCAGCGCGCTCGCCGCCACGTCGCCCTTCCAGCCGGCCGGAATTTCGAGCAGCGACAGATTCGGGTAGTTCTTCAGGCACGCGCGGAACGCCTCCGAACGGTCGCGCCCGTTCACCGAGGCGAGGTCGCCCATGATCTGCACGACCTTGCCAGATTTCACATGCTCGCCAATGTATTTGCAGGCCTGCTCGCCGTAGGCGCGATTGTCGGCGCGCACGACCATCGCGACGTTGCCCTGCGTGGGCGCGACGTCCACGGCCACGACTTTCACGTCCTTCTGAGCGGCATTGCCGAGCGCACGGCTAATCGCGGCCGAATCGATCGGCCCCACCACGATGCCCTTCGCGCCCAGATTGATCATGTTGTTCATGTCCGTGATCTGCTGGGCGGGATCGTTGTTCGAGTTCACGGGCGCGAGAATGTCGATGCCGTCCTGCTTCGCGTAAGCGCCGAGGTAGTTGTTGTATGACTGCCAGAACGGCGAAGTGAGAAGCGGCAGGCCCAGGCCGACCTTGCCGAGTTCGGCCGCGTTGACTGCACTCGACGCGCCGAACGCCGCGGCGCAGGCCGCGGCGACGCAAAGCGATTTTGTGGCGGCGCGGGCGAAGGAGCCGCGCGCGGTGTGAATTGCGGTGGAGCGGCGGGCCTTCAAGAGCCCGGATGCGAACGCCATGTGTGTCTCCTTCTGGTCGATCGCGGCACCTCGGTGCCCGACACGATCGATCTGTCGTTTGTTGAATGACATGTGTTCGCCGCGCCCACGTGGAATGCTCGAAGCGCCGGCGACCCGTTGCAACTGCCTCTTCCTTACCTGACGACGCTGGTTTTTATTCACCAGTGAACGTATTATTCATATACGCACATCAGAAGGTCAAGCGATGTGCAGTGCAACATGGGTCCGTGATTTCCCTGGGGACGATCAAATGGAAAAGAACGCGAAAAAAAGCCAGATGGACAACGTGCCCGAAGAAGCCGAAGAGAAGGACGACGCCGATCGCTATCGCGCGCCCGCGCTGGACAAGGGGCTCGACATCCTCGAACTGCTCGCGGAGCAGCGCGCCGGCCTCACGCGCGCCGAGATCACAAAGGCGCTAGGGCGCAACGCGAGCGAGATCTACCGCATGCTCGAGCGACTGGTGGCGCGCCAGTACGTTATCCGCTCGGAAGGCGGCGACCGCTATGCGTTGAGCCTGAAGCTTTTTGCACTCGCGCACCGTCACCCCCCCATGGAGCGCTTGATCTCGGAAGCCCTGCCGCTCATGCAGCGCTTCGCCGACGAAGCCGAGCAATCCTGCCATCTCGCTGTGTACGACCGCGGCAACCTGCTGGTGATCGCGCAGGTTGACGGGCCGGGCACGTGGGGCATTGCAGTGCGGCTGGGTTCGCGCGTGGGCCTCGTCGATACGAGTTCGGGCCGCACGCTGCTCGCCTGGCAAACGCCGGAGCAGCGCGCGCACATGCTCGCGGAGCATACGAAGGTGAAGGGCGAGGTGGCGATCGATCACGCGGCGCTCGAAGCCGCGTGCGAGCAGGTGCGCGAGGCCGGCTTCTCACGCAAGGACAGCCAGCAGATTTTCGGCGTGACGGACGTGACGTTTCCGGTGCTCGGGCCTTCGGGTCAGGCGATCGCGGCACTGACCTGCCCGTTCCTCAAGCGCATCGACGACTATGTCGCGCCCTCGCTCGACGAGGCCACGCAAATGCTGAGCGCGACCGTGCAGACCTTGTCGATGTTTCGCGAGGACGGCGCAGCGTAACGGCTGCGCGAATGCCGCCTGCCTCTTTTACTGCACGACCACGGGCGCACGATCGCCCGTTTCCTCCGCCACGCCCTGCGCTTCCCGCTGAGCGATCGCCGTGTAGAGACGCTCAAGGTCGCGCGTGAATCGCGCCGTGTCGAACAACGGCGACGTGCTACGCGCGGCCGCGAGCTTTTCGCGCACCCTGGTGCGCCATGCCGCGTCGGTGGCCAAGCCGAGCGCGATCTGGAAATACGCGTCGAGATCGTGCGCAACGAGTTCGGAGAGCCCCACCGCGTGCAGCAGACTCATGCCCACGCGGCCCGCGAACAACGTGCCCGGCGCCGTCACCATCGGTACGCTGGCCCAGAGCGCATCGCTGCCCGTGGTGTGCGAACCCACCGGGAGCGTGTCGAGCGCGACGTCCGCGAGTGGCAGGCGCGCAAGGTGCGCTTCCTGCGACACGCGCGGCGCGAAGATCACGCGCGCGGGATCGACGCCTTGCGTCTCGTAAAAGCGGCGCAGGTTCGCTTTCGCGCGCTCCGAGCCCGGATCGAGCAACCAGAGCACGCTGCCGGGCGTGGCCTTGAGCAGCCGCGCCCACAGCGCTGACATCGGCGCGTTGAACTTGAAGGTCTGGTTGAAGCTGCAAAACACAAAGCCCGTTTCGGGCAGACCCGCTTGTGCGCGCGAGGGTGGCGGCGCGCTCTGGCGGCGGTGATCGACAGGCTGGTAGCAATGCGGCATCAGCGCCAGCGTCTCGCTGTAGTGCGAGGCGGCCGCGGGCGGCGTGACGATGGCGTCGGAGACGAGGTAGTCCGCCAGCCGCGCGTGGCCGAGCGAGCCGGGATAGCCCAGCCAGCTCACGATCACGGGCGCGGGCCGCAGCGCCGTGATGCCGAGCCGCGCCCCCGTTGTATAGCCCTTGAGGTCGACGAGCAGGTGAATGCCGTCGTGCACGATCTGGGCGGCGCCCCGGGCGTCGGACAGTGCGCCAATGTCGTGCCACGTGCCCGGCACGTGCGCGAAGCGTGCGCGAGTCACGGCGTCGGGGTCGGGCCCGTACGAGTACAGATGAACGTCGAAGCGCGTGGCGTCGTGCAGTTCGAGCACGCCCGCCAGCAGGCGCAGCGTGGCGTGGTCGTAAAAGTCGGCCGAAAGATAGCCGATGCGCAGCCGCTCGCCCTCTCTGCAGCGTGCAAGTGCGGCAGCGAGCCCCGCGCCGCGCGCCACGAGCGGCGCCGCGGCCAATTCCCCACGCCAGCGGCTCTGCGCGAAGCGCGCCCCGGCTTCGCGATGCAGTTGCGGCGTGAGCGCCGGGATACCGAGCAGGCACCAGGGCGTGAGGTTGTCCGCCGTACCCGCCGACACCATGGCGAGCGCTGCCGCGTCGATCTCGGCGAGCTGCTGCCAGTGCGCCTCGCGGCGGCGCACGAATTGCGCGGCCTCCCAACGGCCGCCGCGGCAATAGGCTTCATCGGCTTCGTCAATGCGGTTCAGACGCTCCAGCAAACCGCCATAGCACTGCCAGAGATGCGGCGAGTTCGGAGCGAGCGTGAGCGCTTGCTTGAGGTTTACCTCGGCGGCTTCGAGCTCGCCGGCGTCCTGCTGAAGCATCGCGAGATTGCTGTAGGCGAGCGCGTAGCTCGCGTCTGTCGCAATGGCCTCGCGGTAGCAGGCCCGCGCCTGCGGCAACGCGTTGCGCTTCTTGAGCAGATTGCCGAGGTTGCTGAAGACGCGCGCCTCGCGCACCCCCGCGCCGATCGCGGCACGATACGCTTCGATCGCCTCGCCGTCGCGGCCCTGCCATAGCAGCGCCCATGCGAGATCGCGCCAGCATGGGCCGCTCTCGCGCTGGGCGAGCGACTCGCGCAGCCAGCGTTCGGCCGCCGCGAACTGCGACTGCCGCGCGAGCGTCACGCCGAGTTGATGGAGCGCTTCGGCATGGTGCGGGTCCTGCGCGAGGATCTCGCGAAAGAGCGCTTCGGCGAAGCTGTATTTTTCGTCGTTCAGGTGCCCGATGCCGCGTTGGAGCAAAGCGTCCGGACGCGAATCGGCTTGAGATGAGGGGCGGGATGAGTTCATCCGGCGATGATAGGGAGCGCCGTCGCCCGGTGAAATCGGACACGTCCTACATGTGCGCCGCGCGCGCACGCATGCACGTTCCGCGCAAATGGAAGACCGCCACGCAAAACGGTTAGAATGGCGGCCCTCCCAAAAAACCTGTGCGCCCTTGCCTCCCGGCAAATAGCGGCCGCGCATTCGAAAACCCATGGCGAAACTCCTGACCGATCAAGAATTCCAGCGCTTTTCCGAGCTCCAGCAGAAACAGGCGAGCTTCACGATCACGCCCGAAGAAGCCGACGAGCTGCGCGACATCGTCGCGCGCGCGCAGAAAAAGCGCGACGACCGCGCCGACGCGATGAAGACCGTCGAAACCGCCATCGCACAATTCGAGATCGCTCCCGAGGAGCTTTTCACGGCCGAGCAAATCGCCGAAGCCGCGCGCAATTTCGGCCTGATTCCGGCCACGCGCAAGGAGCGCGTGCTGCCGCCGTCGCTCACTTTCAACGGCAAGACGCATCAGTGGACCACGCGCGCGCTGCCCGATGAAATCCGCACGCCGCTGTTCGAAGCGTTCCAGGGCGGCCAGTCGGTCAAGGTGTTCATCGCCACGCCCAAGGACGCCGCGCGCTGCGCCGCGACCATCGCGCGACTGGAGAAGGAAACCGGCGCGCAGTACGGCGAGGCCTGGCTCGAAGAGCTCGCGCTCACGCGCGGCCAGATCGACGACGCGCTCACGAAGCTGGCCGCCTGACTTCGCCGCTCAGTCGAGCGGCATGCGAAAACCGACCACGCCCGGGTCTTCCGTGGGCGTGACGGTGAAGCCGCAGGCGCGCGCGAGGCCGATCATCGGCGCGTTCTCGCGCAGCGCCTCGCCGAGCAGCCAGTGCGTGCCGCGCGTGCGCACGTACGCGATGATGCGCGACATCAGCAAGCGGCCAAGGCCGCCCCGCTTGAGATTCGACAGAATCGCGACCGCGAATTCAGCGGTTTCGTTGTCAGGGTCGGCCACCGCGCGCACCACACCCAGCGTGCGCGGCTGGCCGTCCTCGCCCTGCACCACCGCGATGAGCGCCATCTCGCGGTCGTAGTCGATCTGCGTCATGCGCGCGAGCTGCGTGTGATCGAAGCTGCGCACCGCCGAAAAGAAGCGCAAGCGCAAATCGTCGGGCGTCATCGATTCGACGAACGTGCGGTGCATGGCCTCGTCTTCGGGACGGATCGGCCGGATCGTGAGGCGTTCGCCATGCCAGTCGAGCGTTTCTTCCAGCCGCCGCGGATACGGCACGATCGCGAAACGGCTGCGCTTTTCCGCGAGCTGCAGGCAGGGCGCGACGACCACGACCGCCTCGGGCAGCACACGAAGCGTCAGACGCAAGCCCACGATCTCCCGCACCTCGCACACGAACTGGGACAGCTCGGTGAGCGCGGCCAGCGTTGGCTCGGGCGCCGCGTAGCGCGCATAGGGCGAGTGCGCGATGATGTCCCGAGAGAGCACGGGATTGAGCGGCGGCAGGCTATAGACGCGCAGCGGCGGCGAAAAATCGTCCGGCGAAGGCGCGGCGAAACGGAACACCGGGCCGAAGTTGTCGTCGTCGCGAAACTCCACCGATACGTCCACCACCGACTTCACGCCCGGTTCGTCCTGCGCCTGTGTGGTGAGCCCGAACAAGGCCAGCAATCTGGCCGCCTCCTGCCCTTTCAGTTCCGTGCGCCCCGCCGCCAGCGCCGCGCGTGCCTCGCCTTGCGCGGCCTCGATCGCGGCCGGCCCCTGGGCGGGCATCGTTTCGGGCGTCTGCATCAGTAGCTCGCGGCCGAGCCGGTAATCGACGAGACGCGCAAACCCGCGCGCCAGACGCCGTGGCGTGGTGTGCACCGGAATGCCGTGCGCGTGCAATTCGTCGCGCGTTTTTTCGTCCACGCCGCCAAAGAAGCACGCGAGCATGCCGCGATATGCATAGCGCTGCTGCTCGATCAGCGCGCGCGCCACCGCGTCCACGGGCGCGCTGTGGGTGGGTGCATGCACGACGAACGCCGTGCCGCTCGAGCGGTGCGTGGCGAGCGTTTGCAGCGCGAGGCCGAAGTGCTCGGGCTTCGCGGTGTCGCCGAGCACGAGCGGATTGCCCGCCTGCGCATGCGGCAGCGCGGCCTGGATGGCCGCGAGCGCTTCGTCATCCCAACGCGCGAGCGTGTCGCCGGCCTTCATGAAGGCGTCGCGCGCAAGCGCAGCCACACCGCGGTCGCTCGTGATGAGCGTGGCCGTGTCGCTCGCGGCCACACGGCCCACGCCGAGCGTTTCGATTTCGTCGAGCAGGTCATCGAGCGTATCGACGCGCACGAGGCCCGCGCGCCGGAACGCCGCCGTGTAGAGCGCGTCGCCCTTGTCGTCGCGGCCGCTCCTCAGCGCGAGCACGGGCTTGTTGCGCGCCGCCGCACGCGCCGCGGACATGAATTTGCGCGCCGCGCGGATCGTATCCACTTCGAGCAGGATGGCGCGCGTGCTCGGGTCGCTCGCGAGATAGTCGAGCACATCGCCCACGTCGACGTCGGCTTCGTCGCCGAGCGCGATCACGTGCGAGAAGCCGAGGCCGCGCGGCGCGGCCCAGCGCAGCACGGCATTGGTGAGCGCGTTGGACTGCGAAACCCACGCCACGCCGCCCTTGCGCGCAATCGATGCCGCCGCGCCCAACTGCGCGTTGAGCGCGGGCGTGAGCGCGCCAAGGCTGCCGGGGCCGACGATACGCAGCAGATGCGGGCGCGCCGCCGCCAGCGCGTGGCGCAGGTCGGCCTGATCGGATTCGTCGCGCACTTCGCCGACGATGATCGCCGCGCGCGTGCCCATGCCGCCGAGGCGATGCACGAGCGCGGGCCACGTGGCGGGCCGTGTGCAGATGATGGCGACGCCGGGCGCTTCGGGCAGATCGCCCGCGTCGGCGAGCACGGGGCGGCCGTCGAATGCTTCGAAGTCACCCGCATGGTGCGGATTGACGGCCCAGAGCGGGCTCGTGAAGCCGCCTTCGATCAGCCGCCGCCACACCATACTGCCGATGCTGCCGGGGCGCTGCGAAGCGCCGATCACGGCCACGGACTTCGGCTGGAACACCGCATCGAGATTGCGTACGGTCACAGGGACTCCTCGTCGGTCGGACAGGCGCTTGCCCTACAGGCGAACGCCGGTTTGTCGTCTTTTATCGCTACGAGAAGAGGATAGGGCAAGCGCGCAGGCGATGCGCGTTTTTCGCCCGGCGCGTGTGAGCGCAGATGCGGCGGCATGGCGTCGCACGCCCCTTGGGCGTGTGACACCACGATGCGCGAGAAGGAACTTCGCTTGTTTGAAAACGCGGCGCGAGCGCGCCGCGTGTTTTACATCGACTTACGGAACGGCGCGCCCGAATGCTCGCGCAACTCGTTGAACACGATCTTCGGCCAGGCTTTTTGCGCGACCTCGATTTCGGAAACGTGCGAGGCGAGATACGTCGGCGCGTTCGATGCGTCGTAGGCCATGCGGGCCTCGTACGAATCGGTGAAGCGGCGCAGTTCGGTGGGATCGTCGCAGGTCACCCAGCGCGAGAGGCGATAGCGCGCGGGCATCAGGCGCACGGCAACCTTGTACTCGGCCGAGAGGCGGTGCGACACCACTTCGAACTGCAGTTGGCCAACCGCGCCCAGAATCGTTGCGCCGCCGTGGATCGGGCGGAACACCTGAATCGCGCCCTCTTCGCCAAGCTGCTTGAGCGCTTCTCCAAGTTGCTTCGCGCGCATCGGATCGACCACTTCGATCGTCTGGAAGATTTCCGGCGCGAAGAACGGCAGACCCGTGAATTGCAGGTCTTCGCCTTCGGTGAGCGTGTCGCCGAGGCTCAACGTGCCATGGTTAGGAATACCGATGATGTCGCCAGGATACGCCTCGGCCACGGTTTCACGCCGCTGCGACAGGAAGCTCACCACGTTGTTCGCGCGGAAGGTCTTGTTGTTGCGCGTCACCTTCAACTGCATGCCGCGTTCGAAATGACCCGAGCACACGCGGATAAACGCCACCCGGTCGCGGTGCGCGAGGTCCATGTTGGCCTGCACCTTGAATACGACGCCCGTGAACTTCGGCTCGTCGGGCGAGACCGGACGCTGCACGGCCATGCGCGGCGACGGCGGCGGCGCGAGATCGACCAGGGCGTCGAGAATTTCCTTCACGCCGAAGTTGTTGATCGCCGAGCCGAACAGCACCGGCGACTGCTCGCCCGCGAGGAAGGCGTCGCGATCGAAGGTGGGCGTCGCACCGGTGATCAGCTCGACTTCTTCCTTGGTGCGCTTCCAGTGATAACCGAAACGCGCTTCGCCTTCTTCTTCGCCGATGTTTTGCAGCGTTTCCACCGCGCCGCCAAGCGACTCCTGGCCCGCGCGGAACACGCGCACCTGATCGCGCTGGATGTCGTACACGCCCTGGAACTCCTTGCCCATGCCGATGGGCCAGGTGAACGGCACGGCGGCCACACCCAGGTGCTGTTCGATTTCGTCGAGCAGGTCGAGCGGCTCGCGCACTTCGCGGTCGAGCTTGTTGATGAACGTGAGAATGGGCGTCTTGCGGCTGCGGCAGACTTCGAGCAGCTTGAGCGTCTGCGCTTCCACGCCGTTCGCGCCGTCGATCACCATCACGGCCGCGTCCACGGCTGTCAGCACACGATAGGTATCTTCCGAGAAGTCCTCGTGACCCGGGGTGTCGAGCAGATTGATGACGGCGTCGCCGTACTCGAACTGCATGACCGAGCTGGCGACCGAAATGCCACGCTGCTTTTCGATCTCCATCCAGTCGGAGGTCGCGAAGCGGCCACTCTTCTTGCCCTTCACGGTACCGGCGATCTGAATCGCGCCCGAAAACAGCAGCAGTTTTTCGGTGAGCGTGGTCTTGCCCGCGTCCGGGTGAGAAATGACCGCGAACGTGCGGCGGCGTCTGAGTTCGGCTACTGACATGGATAGGGCGGGTATCACAGATGAATTCGGGCAACCGGGCCGCGCGGCGAGGGTTGCGGCGAGCGCGGCGGCGCTTGCGGGCGCGTTTTCAAGTAACGCCTCGCGCACATGCGGCGGCCCTGTGCGGACCGTTACGCGCGGCAAATAGCACGAGCGATCGGGAATGTCCCGGGGATGCCCGCGCAAAAAAAGCGAAAAGGCGCCGGGACCGAATGATACACGGCATTCGTCCCGTCGACTAAAGGTTTGATGGGGTACGAACGGCTTGGACGCACAGGTTGACGCCGCTTTGCCAAAGGTGAGCTTTTACAGGACCTCGGTGCGAGCACCCCGTCGACAGCCGCATGCACCCGGCACGCTCGCGAGACGCCCCACATTTTCGCGAAAATTTCCTTTCGCGTCAGACGCGCACCCACCGCGTGAACGCCCGGATCCTGCTCATTGCGGCATGCCACTCGCGCGCGGCACAGGGGGTGAGGTGAGCTTTTTCGGGAGGCTTGAAGGGTGCTGCTCTCACGCCGGGTACTTCGCGCATCCCGGCATATCGGCCCGGCGAGAATCGGCCCGTTATTCCTTGATGAGGAATCGTTCGCGGTTCTTGCCCGCCAGCCAGCCCGGCGCGCGGCCACGGCCACTCCAGGTCTCGCCGGTCTTCGGGTTCATGTAGCGGGCCTGCAGCGCCTTCTTGCGCGCGGGGCCTGCGCGGCGGCTCGTGAACCCCAGCTCTTCCGCGGTGATGTCGTACTGCGCGATCTTTTCCTTGATCTCGGCGATCGCCAGGTCAATTTCCTTTTCACGCGCCGCAGCCACTTCCTTATGGAGCTTCTCCAGCTGGGCGGTCAGTTGCTTGTAGCTCGGCATGAAACGTCATCTCCGGTTCGGTCACGAGAACGCCATTGTGACCGGTTTGGAGCCCGAGCGACTGCGAAGGGGTGCTTTTTTACAAAACTGCCGCAAACGTTGGCGTTAGCGCTCGCGTTGCTGCAGCGATTCGTGCGACAGGCGGCTTTCGAGCGCACGCAGCGCTTCGTTGAGCCGTTTCACGCGCTGCATCTGCGAAGGCACGAGGTTCGCGCTGGAAACGGACTCGAGCCGGCCGCGCCAATACGACAGTGGAATACGGTCGCGCCCCGAGAGCCGCCCGATGATGTGTTCGAGATGCTCAATGTCCTTTTCGAGTTGGTGATGATTCATCGCTGCCCCCGGTAATGACAAGTTTTATCGAGCTCGCGCAAATAGCGCGCACTCACTTTCGTCGCATCGCCGCTTTTCCGCACGCAGCGGATAATCGGCGAATTTGGTAATCGCGTCTTCCGGCCGTGCTAAATGCACGCCGCAGCGGATTTACGGCTTTGTTCGTACCGTCAGACCAGAATAAGGTCAGCGCGCCCGGCTATCCGTTGGATACCGCACGGAATTTCAAAGGCCACTCGTCCACGCTACGGTTGTATCCGCATCCATATCGGAAACCAGATTAACGGGGGCTATTGCATCTGTATATTCCTCAATTGTGGAACGCTATGCGGAGCGCATTTTTGCTGCAGACGGCCTTTCACAATACGAACAACGAGAATGGCGTGAGAACAAACGAATCACAATACGATCGCCTGCTGCACGTTATTTACGACACACTCGATAATCCTTGCGCCTGGAAGGATTTTTGCGCGCAATTGCGCGAAACGACGGGCATGGCGTCGATTCATCTGTTTGCCTTTGACCGGCAGCGCGATCTTTTTTCCTGGAGCGACGGTTTCGCACTCTCCGGCGCGGAACCGCTGGAGCGCATTCGGCCGCTCTATCGCGACGACGCACGCCTTGCGTGGCTGCGTGCTTTCCCGGCAGGCAAGTGGCTGCATTGCGGCGTGGAGTTCGACTGCGCGCAAGACGACTATGCAGCCGGCTTCGAACTCTGTCCGCTTGAGGAAGGCCATCGCTGCGTGGCGCTGTGCAAGCTGATCGAACAGCACGGACTCACGGTCATGCTCGCGTTGCGCGCGGGCGCCGTGGCCGGGCCGCTCGTCGCCGAGCATCGCGAACTGCTCGAGCGGCTCACGCCGCATCTCGTGCGCGCGGTGCGCCTTTACGCACGCCGCTTTGCCTTGAACGCCGACAC
This sequence comes from Paraburkholderia hiiakae, assembly GCF_904848665.1. GTDB lineage: Bacteria > Pseudomonadota > Gammaproteobacteria > Burkholderiales > Burkholderiaceae > Paraburkholderia > Paraburkholderia hiiakae. The sequence goes on along the minus strand of NZ_CAJHCQ010000005.1, from coordinate 65,222 downwards.
GCTTGCAAACCGCTCACGCCCGCCAGCGATGCTCGTGAGCGCGCTGGGCGAGGTGCTCCACAGCAACGAGCCCGCGCAGCGGCTCCTGAAAGCGACCTCGCTCGTGCGGGTGCGCGGGCGGCGGCTCACGCTCGCGGCGCCCCATCACACGCGTCTGCTCGAGGACATCGCTGTGAGCGAGGCCAGGCTGCGTAGCCGGGCGAGCGGCGCGCGGGCGGCGGCGGCGCGCTTTCGCGCGTTGCGCATCGTAGGCGCTGTCGACGGCACGGTCGCGGCGGATGCGCCTGACGGCGCCGCCTCAACGGACCCGCATAGCCAAACCCATGGCGAGCCGGGTCGCGCGCAAGCCTCGGCGAAGCTCGCTACGAGCCAGCAGGAGGTGCTTTATGCGTTCTACAACGTGGTTACGGCCGACGACGCCTCGGCCTCGGAATTGCGCGCCTTCGCGGCGCTGACCTTCTATCATCCGCGTTCCGCGCCGCTAGTCGACGAGCGAGTGCTCGCCACGGCCTTCGACCTCTCGCCGGCCGAATGCCGTATTGCGTTGTTGCTCGCGGAGGGTCTCACGCAAAAGGAAATCGCCACACACGTGGGCGTGCAGCACGACACCGTGCGCAAACAATTGCAGTCGATCTTTCAGAAGACGGCGACGCGCCGCCAGCCTGACCTGCTGCGCCTTTTGCTGAATCTGCCGGCGCGTGGCGCAGGCGCCGCCGCCGAGGGCTAGTGGCGCACGCGAGGCTTATTGGGCCTTGCGGCAGGCGAACACGAGCGTGTAGTTGCCGCTGTCGGTCGATGTCGTCACTGTGTCGTAACCCGCGCCGGCGCAACGGGCACGCGCCTGCTGCGCGCAAGAATCGCGATCGCCCGAGGCCGGGCATTGGACCTGGATCGTCGGACGGCCGTCCGACAGGAACAGCGGCGGCCCGCTGCTGCACGCAGCAAGCCCTGCGATCAAGGTCAACGCGCATGCCGCGAACGGCAATCTGCGCAAACGGAACGACGACGAACCTGGACGAGTCATTTGGAGCACCCTATGGGCTTCTAGTTTTTCGACGTTGCGATTGTGCCATGCCGCGAGCCATGTGCGATGCGACGCCGCGAGCGCAGCCTGTGCGCGCTCAGGGCGCGGTGGAGAGCGTCTTGTAAGGCAGCGCGCCCTGCGGGTTCGAACTCACGCGCACGAAGACCTGCTCGACGTCGGGAATCGCGGCGAGCCTGCGCTCCAGCGCAGCGCTGTCGAAGCCTCTACCCACGCAGCCTTCCGCGTAGACGAAACGGCGCTGCACAGTGATCCAGATGCTCGTGCCCGCAAACAGGGCATCGCCTTGCAGTTGCTGACGAATCGCCGCTGCAATGTCCGGATCGTAAAGATACGAGTTCGGCTTCGAGCACTTGTGCGCGAGCCAGCACGTCGTGCCGCGCTCCACGCGATAGTGGGCGTCGTCGTCGGCTTCGGCTTTCGTCATCAGCGGGCCGAGCGGTTGCGGGCAGGCGCTGATCGCGTTCGACAGCGCGAAGAATGGATCGTTGTACCAGTTCTTGCGTTGGGCATCCACTGGGTTCGGCGGGTTCGCTGCCTTCGAGGCAGGTGCGGAGGCTCCGGTTTGCGACTGCGCTGGTGCGGCGCCCGCCCAAAAGCCCGCGAAAACGCTCACGCAAGCAAGCGCCACGGCAAGGCGCGCTGTCTGCACCGCCCGCGCGCGCCGCGGCGGCTCCGCGCTTTGCCAGCCCATACCGATTCCACTCATCGACTGTCACCTCACCGGCTCATTCCGGCTTCCTCTTCTGCGCAACGATAGGACCGCGCGGCCACGCTCGCAATAACGAGACACACCCATTCGCTACAATCGCTGCGACGCACCATGGCCGTGCCGCATTAAAAAAGCATCGAAGCCAATCGCACACGCGACAAGCCGCATCACGCAACACGATCGATCCGCAGGAGACCCCATGTCGTTTGTTATCGTTCTCGCCGCCCTCGCGTTCCTCATGCTCGCCGCGTATCGCGGCTACAGCGTGATTCTGTTCGCGCCCATCGCCGCGCTCGCCGCAGTCCTCCTCACCGAACCCGCTGCTGTCGCCCCCGTCTTTTCCGGCATCTTCATGGAAAAGATGGTGGGCTTCGTCAAGCTCTACTTTCCCGTGTTCCTGCTCGGCGCGGTATTTGGCAAGGTGATCGAACTATCGGGATTCTCCGAAGCGATCGTGCACGCCGCCATCCGCTATATCGGCCGCTCGCGCGCCAACGCCGTGATCGTGGCCGTGTGTGCGCTGCTCACTTACGGCGGCGTTTCGCTCTTCGTGGTGGTGTTCGCCGTCTACCCGTTCGCCGCCGAACTCTATCGCCAAAGCGATATTCCCAAGCGCCTCATGCCGGGCGCCATCGCGCTCGGCGCATTTTCGTTCACGATGGATTCGCTGCCCGGCACGCCGCAAATCCAGAACATCATCCCGACCACGTTCTTCAAGACCACGGCATGGGCCGCGCCCGCGCTTGGCGTGATCGGTTCGCTTTTCATCGTCGTGGTGGGCCTCTCGTACCTCGAATGGCGCCGCCGCGGCGCGATGGCGAAGGGCGAAGGCTACGGCACCTCGCTCGTGAACGAACCCGAACACGTGAAGACCGAGCACCTGCCCAACCCGGTGCTAGCCGTCGCACCGCTCGTGCTGGTGGGTGTGGCGAACTTCCTGCTCACGCACTGGATTCCCATCTGGTACGGCGACACCGTAACCGTGCCGCCTGAAGTGCTGCCCGGCATTCATACGCCGGTCACGGCCACGGTCAAACAGGTCGTGGCGATCTGGGCGGTTCAGGGTGCGCTGCTCGCTGGCATCGTGCTCGTGATCGTCACGGCGTTCGGCCGCGTGAAAGACCGCTTTGCGGACGGCACGAAGGCGGCCGTGGGCGGGGCGCTGCTGGCCTCGATGAATACCGCCTCCGAATACGGCTTCGGCGGTGTGATTGCGGCGCTGCCCGGCTTCATCGTCGTGAGCGATGCGCTCAAGAGCATTCCGAATCCACTCGTCAACGCCGCCGTTTCGGTGAGCGCGCTTGCGGGTATCACTGGGTCGGCATCGGGCGGCATGAGCATCGCGCTCGCGGCCATGTCCGATCTCTTCATCAAGAGCGCGCAGGCAGCCCATATTCCGATGGAAGTGCTGCACCGCGTGGTGGCCATGGCAAGCGGCGGCATGGACACGCTGCCGCACAATGGCGCGGTCATCACGCTGCTCGCGGTCACGGGGCTCACGCACCGCCAGTCGTATCGGGACATCTTTGCGGTGACGGTGATCAAGACATTGGCCGTCTTTTTCGTGATCGCCGTGTACTATGCAACGGGGATTGTTTGACCTGAAGGGCTCGCAGCCACGCTGATTCAGTCGCTGTGAGCCCTGCCGATTCCGGCCGTACGTGCGCCATCGCACATTCCTGCGCCTCGCAATCCGAGGCGCAGAAGCTATATTTGTAGATCAAACGTTCGGCACGCGATATCGCATTGGTGGAGATAACACCCGACAGGTTATTTATTCAGGATTGCGAACAAGCTTGACGTCAACGCGCCGCGTGTGGCGGTTAAATTGCGTGTAAGGAGCTAGCGATGTCCAAAACGATAGTCTTTTGCGCAGACGGTACGTGGAACGGACCCGAAGATCCGGCAGGAAAAGGCGACGGAGTCGCTCCTGAAACCGAGGCAGGATGTCAGCCCGAACTGACCAACGTATGCAAGCTTTTCGCGTGGCTCGATGGAAACATGCTGCCTGAAGGAAACGACTGGGGTGGCGTCGAGATGGAAAAGGCCCTTTCAGACGCAAGCGGCAAACCCGTACAAATCGCGAAATATATTCACGGGGTCGGAAATTCCCAGCAACTGATCGATAAAGTCGCGGGCGGCGCGTTTGGCGTTGGTGTCGTCGCCCGCATCGCTCGTGGGTATACGTATATTTCGCGCAACTTCGAGGCGGGCGACAGCATTGTGATCGTCGGATTCAGCCGCGGTGCGTACACCGCGCGAGCCCTTGCAGGCCTCATTGCGGGACAGGGTCTGCTTCGGCCCGATCTCGCAGCCCTCGACGATCAGAATCGTTACGACACCGCGGTGGCAGCCTGGTATCGATGGAGACACGGCAGCGATACGACGTTCCAGAAGATAGCAGACGGCGTACTGGAGTTTTTGACGATCCATAACACCTTCTCCAACCCTAAGCCTTTGGACGCCAGTTCCTTTGTAGACGCAAAAATCGCCGCCGTGGCGGTTTGGGATACGGTGGGTTCGCTCGGCATCCCGTTCTACTATCAGGGTTCCGCCATCGATCTGTTCCGGTTCTGCGATCTGGATCTCAGCCCGAAAATTGGATTAGGCGTGCACGCGGTGTCGCTCGACGAGCAACGCAAGCCGTTCGAACCGACTTTGTGGAATCCCAACCCGAACGTGACGCAAGCGCTCTTTCCCGGCGGTCATTGCGATGTCGGCGGCGGCTATCCCGATCACGGCCTTTCCGACGGCCCCCTGCTCTGGGTCGTGGACAGGTTGCAGCACGCGGACGTGGGATTGCACTTCGCCCTGAATCCTCCCGTTGCCGTCCAATCCGATCCATTGGGCCCGCGACACCGCGAATGGGTAGAGGATCGGGCCTGGCTGGCCGCCGGAGTGGGGGCGCGAGTCTTCGAGGCAGGCGTGGTTGTCAACGACAACATACGGCAGCGTATGAACGGCCAACCTGAAGATCTTTTTGGGGCTACCGGTCAGCAGGCCATTTATTCGCCGGGTAACCTGCCCCCACGCTAACCGGAATTTGCGCCGCACAGCAGCCGATCGAAGCGCGCCCTACACTTCCAGCCATTCCTGGCGCACGCGCGCATCGGCTTTCAGCTGCTGCGGCGTCCCCTCGAACACGATCTGGCCGTGCCCCATGACGTAGACGCGCTGCGAGATATCGAGCGCAATGGCCTGCTTCTGCTCGACGAGCAGCACCGAGATGCCGCGCGCCTTCAGCGTCTTCAGGTACTCGCCCACCTGCGCGACGACGAGCGGCGCGAGTCCTTCAGTCGGCTCGTCGATGATGATGAGGTCGGGGTCGCCCATGAGCGTGCGGCACAGCGTCAGCATCTGCTGCTCGCCACCGGAGAGCAGGCCCGCGGGCGTGTCCTCGCGCTCCTTCAGGCGCGGGAACATCCGGTACATGTCGTCGAACTGCCAGCGCGGCTTCTTGCGCCGCCTCTGGCCCGACCGGTTGCGCTTTTCGCCGAGCATCAGGTTCTGCCGCACGGTGAGCGTCGGGAAGATATCGCGGTTCTCCGGCACATAGCCTACGCCCCGGTGCGCAACCTCGAATGTGCGCAGCCCGCGCACTTCTTCGCCGCGCAGCAGAATCTGCCCCTCGCACCGCACGAGCCCCATGATGGCTTTGGCCAATGTAGAGCGACCCACGCCGTTGCGCCCGAGCAAGGCGACGATCTCGCCCTCGCCGACCCGCATCTCGACGCCGTGCAGGATATGGCTCTTGCCATAGTACGCATGCAGGTCGCGCACCTCGAGCATGGAATTGGCGGTCGCCATCAGTGTGCACCTGCGGGTTCGTCCAGCGTGGTGCCCAGATAGGCTTCCTTCACGCGGCGGTTGTTACGGATGGCTTGCGGCGTGTCCGTGGCGATCACCTCGCCGTACACGAGCACCGATATGCGGTCGGCAAGGCCGAAGACGACGCTCATGTCGTGCTCGACCATCACCAGCGTCTTGCCGACGGTGACCCGGCGAATCAGTTCCACCGCGTGATCCGACTCGGAGAGGCTCATGCCCGCCGTGGGTTCGTCGAGCAGGATCACCTCGGCGCCGCCCGCAATCGTGATGCCGATTTCGAGCGCGCGCTGCTCGGCGTAAGTGAGCAGCCCGGCAAGCGTGTCGTGCCGCCCCTGCAGGCCGATCAGCTCGAGCACTGCTTCGGCGCGTTCGCGCGCATCGCGCAATTGCTCGAGGCGATGCCAGAACGAGTACCGGTAGCCGAGCGACCACAGCACGGAGCAGCGCAAATTCTCGAACACCGAGAGGCGGTGAAAAATGTTCGTCACCTGAAAGCTGCGCGAGAGCCCCATGCGGTTGATCTTGTACGGCGGCAGCCCGCCGATATCGACGCCGTTGAGTTTCACCGTGCCGGAACTCGGCGCCATGCGCCCCGAAATCAGGTTGAACGTAGTCGACTTGCCCGCGCCGTTAGGGCCGATCAGCGCATGCCGTTCGCCCTTCGCGATATTCAGGTCTACACCGCGAATGATCTCCGTGCGCCCGAAATTCTTGCGGACTTCGCGTAATTCCAGTGCGGCCGTCATACGTTGCTCCCTGCGATTTCCCGTTGCACGCCATCCCACGCGTCGCGCACCCGCGCGGCCGCGAGGCGTCCCGCCTGCGCGCCCAAAGCCCACAGCACCGCCGCGACGGCCCATGGCTTCCACGACGCGGCATCGAAGTTCAGGCCGAAGAACGCCATTGCCGTACCGTTGTCACTATCGATCTGAACCTTGTAGACGAGTTCGACCGTCAGCACGAGCGCGCCAAGCAGAATCAGCGCCGCGCCCAGCGCCGCCGCATAGGAAGGCAACATGCGGTGCAGCTTGCGCGCCGCGATGAGAGGAACCTGCTTCATCAGCAGGCTCGACACGCCGCCCGGCACGTACATCACCACCAGCACGAAGAAAAGGCCGAGGTACAGCAACCATGCCGGCGTGAGATTGGACAACGCCACCGCAAACAGCACGAACAATATCGAGCCGATGATCGGCCCGAAAAAGAACGCCCCGCCGCCGATAAACGTCGCCAGCAGCACGCCACCCGACTGCGCAGCGCCGACGTTCTCCGCCGTCACGATCTCGAAGTCGATCACCGAGAGGCCGCCCGCAATGCCCGCGAAGAACGCCGAAAGAACCATCACGAAAAAGCGCACGCGCTGCGTGTTGTAGCCGACGAATTCCGCACGCTCGGGATTGTCGCGCACGGCGTTGGCAATGCGGCCGAGCGGCGTCTGCGTCCACGCGTACATGGCGATCATCGACACGAGGCACCACACCGCGATCAGGTAGTACACCTGGATCGCCGGTCCATACGTGATGCCGAGCACCGCATGGCCAACTGTGCGGTTGGTCGGCACGCCGCCTTCGCCGCCGAAGAACCCGGGAAACATGAGCGAACTCGCCGCCACCATTTCGCCGATGCCAAGCGTGATCATCGCGAAGGTGGTGCCCGACTTGCGCGTGGTCACATAGCCGAACAGCACGCCGAACAGCATGCCCCCGAACCCGCCCACGAGCGGCAGCAGCGAAACGGGCAACGGGAAATGGCTCGCGCCGATCTGGTTGAGCACATGCGCCGCCACGAACGCGCCGAGCCCGGAGTACACCGCGTGCCCGAACGAGAGCATGCCGGTCTGCCCGAGCAGCATGTTGTACGAGAGCGCGAAGATGATCATGATGCCCATCTGCGAAAGCAGCGCGATGGCAAAGCCGCTCGAAAACACGAGCGGCAGCACCAGCATCACGAGCACCGTGGCGCCCCAGATGATCCAGCGTAGCGAATGCGCGGTTGGCAGTCCGTGGCGTTGCATGGCCGACCCGGCGCTGGCTTGAATGAGCGGTTTCATCGTTCAGCCCTCCCGCTTGCCGAGCAACCCGCGCGGTCGCAGGATCATCATGAGCACCATCAGCAGGTAAGGCAGAATCGGCGCGACCTGCGATACCGGCATGCGCCACAGCGACGAGAGCGTCGTACTGTCCGTCACCGTCACGCCGATGAGCGAGAACAGATCGGAGAGCGAAGCATCTATCGTGACGGCGAAGGTCTGCATGATGCCGATCAGCAGCGACGCGATGAACGCGCCCGGCAGCGAGCCCATGCCGCCCACCACGGCGACCACGAACACGATGGTCCCCACCGACTCGGCCATCGAAGGCGAAGTGACGAACGCGTTGCCGCCAATCACGCCGGCGAGGCCCGCCAGCGCGGCGCCGCCGCCGAACACCAGCATGAACACGCGCTGCACGTTGTGCCCGAGCGCCTCGACCATTTCCGGGTGCGTGAGCGACGCCTGAATGACGAGGCCGATGCGCGTGCGCGTCAACACCAGATACAGCGCCGCGAGCATCGCGATCGAAATCAGCATCATGAAGGCGCGATACTTCGGAAATTCGGACGTGTACACCTTGAACAGCGCCCCGTTCAGTTCGGGCGGAATGGCGTACGGCACCGCGGCGAGTCCCCAGACCAGCTTGACGCCCTCCACGATCAGATACGAAAGGCCGAAGGTGAACAGCAATTCCGCTACGTGCCCGTACTTGTGCACGGTACGCAAGCCGAAACGCTCGACGAGCGCACCGACGCAGGCAACGAGCACGGGCGCCACCACCAGGGCAGGCCAGAAACCCATCTTGCTGGCAATGGTGTAGGCGAAGTAGGCCCCGAGCATGTAAAAGCTGGCGTGCGCGAAGTTGAGCACGCCCATCATGCTGAAAATCAAGGTGAGGCCCGAGGAAAGCATGAACAGCAGCAGCCCGTAGCCGATGCCGTTCAAGAGAGAGATAGTCAGGAATTCCACTGCCCGATGATCCTTGTGAAGTGTCGTAGCGGGAGCACGTTCAGCCCGGGCGCTTCATCTGGCAAGTGGTCGGTTGCGTTGCCGCGGTCGGCCCAAGCTGGACGTCGGTGCGCCAGCCATAGCCGGTGTTCTCCTGGTCGTACTTTACCGTTTTGCCGTCCGCCTTGATCCATGTCGCGATCACGAGCGACTGCTGCGCCTGGTGATCGGCGGCGCGCATCGTCACCGGACCGTTCATGCTGTCGACCGTCATGCCCTCCATGGCCTTGGCCACCTTGACAGGATCGGTCGACTTCGTTGCGTTCATCGCGCGGCTCAACATTGCGATGGCGGCATAGGCGGTCGGCAGGTAGTAGTCGTCGTTGTACTTCTTCTTGAAACCCTCGATGATCTGGCCGACCACCGGCGGGTTGTTCGCCGAGTTCGGGCCGAACACGCCCACGTATTTCACGTGGTCGGCGCCGGACGCGCCCATGGCCGTCGGCACGCCGGTCGTGCCTGCGTAGTAGGTATAGAAGTTGGACGTCACGCCCGCGTCCTTGCTGGCCTTGACGAGCAGCGCGAGGTCGCTGCCCCAGTTGCCCGTGATCACCGTATCGGCGCCGGATGCCTTGATCTTGGTGGCGTAAGGCGAGAAGTCCTTCACGCGCGCGAGCGGATGAAAATCGTCGCCGACGATCACGATATCCGGACGCTTGCTCTTCAGGTCCTCGCGCGCCACGCGCGAGACGTCGTGACCAAACGAGTAGTCCTGATTGATGAGGTAGACCTTCTTGATGTCCTTGTCGCGGGCAAGGAACGTGGTGAGCGCATCCATCTTCATGTCCGCGTTCGCGTCGAAGCGGAAGTGCCAGTAGTCGCACCGGGCGTTGGTCATGGCCGGGTCCACCGCGGCGTAGTTCAGGTAGACGATTTCCTTGCCCGGATTGCGCGAGTTGTACTTGGCGACCGCATCCTCCAGCGCGAGGCCGACCGACGAGCCATTACCCTGCACGATATAGCGGATGCCCTGGTCGGCGGCCTGCTGCAGCACGGTCAGGCTTTCCTGCGGCGAAAGCTTGTTGTCGAATCCCACGACCTCGAACTTCGTGCCGTTGGCCCAGTTATGCTCATTGGCGAAATCGGCCGTGTATTGCCAGCTGTGCAGCTGATTCGTTCCGAGAGACGCCATCAAGCCGGACAGCGGATCGATGAAGGCAATCTTGACCGTGTCCGCTTGCGCGGCCCCTGCTACCAACGCTGACGATACAACCGCACCAACCAGCAACGAGCGCAACATCCTCATGGACTGTCTCCTTTGTTTGGGCATTTCTTATCGTGCGTAAAATTTTCTGTCCGACCGTGCGATTTTTTCGCTATATCAACACATTCCCGGCGCGAATGACAGCACTCCAGGGAAATCGCTGAGGCGGCGAGGCATCGCAGTCGTAGCGACTTGCTTACGGTTCGCTTGGGTCCTCGCCTGGGTCCATTCACGATGACTGAACCTCGCGTTCAGCCGCTTTGATAATAGAAACCTCGCGAGCGCAGCGCGAGGCCGAATTTGAACAGAATCAGACGCGCGACGCTCACGGCTTCGTCACGAGGCCCGCGGGCCGCTCGCCGTTCGCCGCGCAAGCTCGAGCGAAGGCGAGCGCTCGGTAAGGGGCGGCGCCGCATGATCCTCGGCGCGCTTCGCGAGCGTGAATTGCTGCCGGTACGCCACTGGCGTCAACGCTTTTGTGGCTTTGAACTGCCGGTTGAAGTTCGCGGCGTTGGGGAAGCCTGACCGGGTGGCGATAACTGAAATGGGCATCTGCGTGTCGGTCAACATCCGGCAGGCATGGCCGATTCGAACCCGCGCGATGTACTGCCCCACGCTTTCGCCCGTGTGCTGCACGAAGTGTCTCGTCAGCGTGCGTTCAGAGAGACCCGCGGCCTTGGCGAGCGTCGAAAGCCGCAAGGGTTGCGAGAACTGCGTTTCGATCAGCGCGAGAATCCGGTTCAACTGCTCAGGCTCATAGCCTGACGATGCGCCAACGCGCCCCTCGAACGCACTCGGCGTCGCCAGCTGGGTGGCAGGCAGATCGGTCAACCAGACCAGGATATCCAGCACGGCAGCCAGACGCTCACGCGGGGCCGCCGACAATAGACGGCCCAGATAACCGCGCATATGCGCTCCGGCGCCTTCTTCGAAAACCAGTCCGCAGGCCGCGCGGCGCAACAGGTTGCGCAGGTTCGCGTATTCCGGGCAAACGTCGGCGAGGCGCTGCACCCAGTTGCCTTCGAACCAGATGACGATGGCCACCTGCGATTCCGCCGGGTTGATGGAGCGATTGGACGACCAGGTGTGCGGCATGTCCGGCGGGACGAGGACGAGATCGTCGGCGCCATAAACGGTGACCGAGTCGCCTATGTAACGCCTCCCCTGGCTGTTCATCGTCAGCGTGAGTTCGTATTCCGGGTGGTGATGCCATTCGAACGGAATGCGCGGCAAGCGCCGGTGGTAAACCCGCACCGAACAGCTGCTGCCGAAGTCGACGTGCTCGTACGCTGCTTTCATGGCCGAAACTACAAAAAGAATGACTCGATAGTATCACTGGCCAAGGCTGCACCGGCGTACGCTCCCATCATTCGAAATCACCACGGCGGAGACAACCCAATGGCTTTGCATATCGACGACCTGCCGGCGGCTATCCGCCGGGCGAAGCAGGAATTGCGGGAGAGACTGCCCAACTACCAGGCCGTGTTCGCCGAGGTCGAATCGGCCATGCAAGAAGAGGCGCATCGCATTGCCCAGCTTCGCGACCGGGGTGAGCCCGTCATCCCCGAAATCGCGTTCGCGGACATCGTCGGCAATCGGGTTAGCGCGGAGCAGATCGCGCTCGTGAAGGCGCGCGGCGCCTGTGTCATCCGCAAGGTATTCGACCGCTCGCTCGTCGCGCAGTGGGACAACGACATTGCGGACTATGTCGAGCGAAACGATCTCGACCGCAAGCTGCTCCATCGCGCCGAAGACAAATACTTCGGCCAACTGGCCTCGAGCAAACCACAGATCTACGGCGTGTACTGGTCAAAGCCGCAAGTGCTCGCGCGCCAGTCGCCGGAGCTGACGCAGGCGCGCGTGTTCCTGAACCGGCTATGGCGCACCGAGAGCGAAGGCCGCGTGCATTTCGACCCGAATCATGTGCCGGTTTATGCAGACCGGCTGCGCCGCCGGCCACCTGGCTCCGAGTCGCTGGGTCTGTCCGCCCACTGCGACGGCGGTTCAGTCGAGCGCTGGATCGAAGCGAACTTCCGCAAGGTCTACCGCCACGTCTTCTCCGGAAACTGGCGCGACTATGACGCGTTCGATGCGGCGTGGCGCACCGAGGTCGAAGAGATTCCGTCACCCGCTGTCTGCTCGATGTTCCGCACGTTTCAGGGGTGGACTGCGCTCACGCAGCAAGGCCCCGGCGACGGCACGCTGCAACTGGTGCCGATTGCGAACGCAATGGTCTATATCCTGCTGCGCGCGCTACAGGACGACGTTGCGGACGACGACCTGTGCGGCGCGATGCCGGGCCGGGCACTGTCGATCAAGCCGGAGTATCACGCGCCGCTTTTCCACGCGCTTTCGTCGATTCCGTTGATGCAGCCGGGCGACACCGTCTTCTGGCATAGCGACGTCATTCATGCCGTGGAGGATGCGCATCGCGGCAAGGGCTACAGCAACGTGATGTACATCGCTTCGGCGCCGTTCTGCGCCAAGAACGATGCGTATCTCGCGCGGCAGCTACCGAGCTTCCTCGAAGGCCGGAGCCCGCCCGACTTCCCGACGGACCATTTCGAAGTCGATTTCACTGGCCGCGCAACGGTCGATGACCTGACGCCGCTCGGACGCGCGCAGATCGGGATGAAGACCTGACGCCGCGTCAACGTCATGCGGTCTTGTTGAGCGCGTTGCGCACCGCAACGGCAAGCTCGTCGAATCGATAAGGCTTGCTAATGAGCGCAACGCCTTCGTCGAGCTTGCCGTCGTGGAAAATGACGTCGCGCGTATAGCCAGAGGCAAACAGGACCTCGGCGTAATAGGGCGGCCCGCTGGCAATGCGAGCCAGCTCGCTGCTTCTCACCGTACCGGGCGTCACGACATCGGTGAACAGCAGGTCGAAACGCTGGCCGCTCTGGATCAGCTTGAGCGCGTTCTCGCCGTCTTGCGCGGAGAGCACCTTGTAGCCGAGCTGCGCCAGCATTTCGATCGCGGCAATGCGAACCTCGGCATCGTCTTCGACAACGAGAATCGTCTCGCCGCCGCGCTCCTGCCTCGCAACGGTCGGCTTGTAAGCGTCGTATTCGGCTTCCAGGCTGCGCGGGAAATAGAGGCTGACTGTGGTGCCCTGGCCTTCCGTGCTTTCAATGAAGACGTGGCCCGAACTCTGCGCCACGAACCCATGCACCATGCTCAAGCCCAGTCCCGTGCCCTGGCCCTCGGCCTTCGTGGTGAAGAACGGTTCGAACACGCGCGCTTTCACGTGGTCGGGCATGCCGCTGCCCGAGTCCGAAACGCGCAGGCGAACGTATTCGCCACCGGGCACGCCGTCACGGCGCGCCTCTTCATCGTCCTGTGCGCCGATGTTCGCGAGACACACGTCGATGCGTCCGGGTCCGTCTATCGCGTCGCGCGAGTTGATGACCAGATTCAACAGCGCGCTTTCCAGCTGGCTGCGGTCCGCACAGATGTTCCAGCTCTCTTGCGTCGGCACGATGGCGAGTTCGATCGTCTCCGGCAACGTGCGGTGAAGCATCTCGGCCATGCCTTCGACCAGCCGGAAGGGATTCAGAACGGCCGGCGCGAGCGGTTGCCTTCGCGCAAAGGCCAGCAATTGCGCGGCAAGCTTCGCGCCGCGCGACACCGCGTTGCTGACCGCGACCACGCGCCGCTCGAGCGCCTCATTGCCTTTCGTCGAAAGCTCGATAAGTTGCAGATTGGCGGAGATGACCTGCAAGACGTTGTTGAAGTCGTGCGCCACACCGCCCGTGAGACTGCCGATCGCCTCGAGCTTTTGCGCCTGACGCAGCCGCTCCTCCATCGCCACGCGCGCGCCCACTTCCTCGGCTACGCGCTGCTCCAAGGTCTGGGTGAGTTGCAGCAGCGCGTCTTCAGCCACCTTGCGCTGCCTTTCCGCCTGTATCTTCGCCGTCGTTTCGAACACGATGGCGATGACGCCCGCCGGCCGCTCGTCGTCCTCGAAAACCGGGCTATAGCTCAGGTCCAACCAGACGTCTTCGGCGTGACCCTCGCGATACAGCACGAGCAGCTTGTCCTGAAAGGTCAGGGTCCCACCGGCGAGACACGTATCGACGACATTCCGGTTGAACGCCGCCACCTCTGGCCAGCCGGTTTCGACCGGCTTGCCCAGCAAGAACGGATGCCGCCCGCCCGCGAAAACCGCGTAGGCGTCGTTGTAGACCATCGTGCCTTCGTGGCCCCATAGCATGACGAGCGGGGAAGGCGAGGCGAGAAGCATGTTGATCGCGGCAACGAGGCTCGCCGACCAGGTTTCGCGCGGGCCGAGCGCCGTATTGCTCCAGTCGAATGCGGCGATGCGCTCCGCCATTTCACCCGGCCAACGGGTCGAGGGGCGCTCGATCCGCGGTAGAACTTCCTTGTTCATGACGCGAGTCTGCTCCGAGGAGACGCTGCTGGATACCGGAACTACGATGTTCGTGGAGATTCGAGGCCGCCACGAGCGAGACAGTGTGCGCAATTATTGTTCCGGCTCCCGGTGCGCCCCGTCAAGATAGCGACAACGCGCAACCGGCGTCACAGGCACGCCAACAGGTCTTCGAGCCGCACCGGTTTCGTCAGACATTTGTCGAAACCGGCTGCGGCGGCCTTGGCCGCAATGTCCGGGTCGATGTGACCGGATAGCAGAACATACCGGGTATTCGACAGAGCGGGGTTGAGCCGAAGCTGGCCCACCAGCTCGCCGCCGCTCATGTCTGGAAGCTTCCAGTCCACGAAGGCGAGCTCGGGAAGGAACGATCCGGCAACGAGCAGGGCCTCTTGTCCATCCGCGGCGCATCGGGCTTGATGACCTTCGAACTCGACGAGCGCCGCGAGCGCATCTGCGACGTCGCGGTTGTCGTCGACAAGCAAAATTCGTTTTGGCATCGGGCGCAAAAAGCTGGCTGGAGCGGGGGCGCGACACAACCGGCTTGCCCCGCGGTTCGCCTTCGAGTGTACCCGGATTGCGCCAATTGCAACCGCTCATTCAGCCCAGCGCGTCCAGCAACACCTGAACCGGGTGGCGTAACTGACGCCCGCGCAAGCGCTTCACCTGGCAGCGGCACGAATAACCCGTAGCGAGCAATTCTTCCGCCTCATGCGTCGCCGTAGCTGCCGCATCGACATGCCGCGCCCACGATTGCTCGAAGATCGCTTCCGAAGTCGCGCGATTGCGCGCCTCGTGGCCGTAGGTGCCCGACATGCCGCAGCATCCGCTAGCCGGCGTCGCGAGCGCGAGGCCCGCTGCGGCGAAGACGTCTTTCCACAAGAGCATGGCGGCGCTCGCGTTGGTGCGCTCGGTGCAATGCGGGAGCAGGCGGAATGAGCCCGATGCTCGCGGCGTTGTCGCGCGCGTGCGCAATGCGCCGAGCAGCCATTCCTGCGGCAGCAGGACCTCTGGCGCCGCCTCGATGCCTACCACCTTGCGGTACTCCTGGCGGTACACGAGCGTCATGGCCGGGTCGATGCCGACGAGCGGCACACCCGAGCTGGCAAGCGCGGCCAGTTGCGCCGCATTGCGCCGCGCGGCGCGGCGAAATTGCGGCAGAAACCCCTGCACGTGCAGCGGCTTGCCGTTCGGAGCATAAGGCGCGATGAATACCTTAAAGCCAAGACGCGCGGCGAGTTCCAGAAACGCGGCCGCTACAGGCGTTTCGAAGTAACGCGTGAACGCGTCCTGCACCACGATCACGCTGCGCTCGCGCTCGGCTTCGCCAAGCATCGAGAGCCGTTTGGGCGTTGCGATCTCCGCTCCCGACTTGCGCAGCACCGCACGCCATGACACGCGACTCAACAACGGGCTATCGACCAGGCCAACGCAGCGCGCAAGCAACGATTTGACGAGACCCGCGCTCATCAGCGCGTTGTATACGCGACTCGCGCCCGGCACCGCCGCTACGCGCGGCACCGTGAATTCGAGCGCACCGATCAAATGGTCACGCAGCGGACGCAAATAGCGCGTGTGATAAAGCTCCAGAAAGCGCGCGCGAAACTCGGGCACGCTCACCTTCACGGGGCACTGCCCCGTGCATGACTTGCACGAGAGGCAACCCGCCATGGCGTCATAAACCTCATGCGAGAAGTCCTGTTCGCCCTGGCTTTTGCGCACACTATTGACGATGCGCACCGGCAACGCCGCCGCAAGCGGCACAGCGGTGAGATCCGCGCCGGCATCCTGTTGCAGACGCAACCATTCGCGCATGAGCGAAGCCCGGCCCTTCGGCGAATGCACGCGCTCGCGCGTGGCTTTCCACGACGGACACATGGCGTCGTTCGGGTCGAAGTTGTAGCAGGCGCCGTTGCCGTTGCAGTGAACGGCGTCAGCATTGGCCTGCCAGACGCGCTCGTCGATGCGCCGGTCCAACTCGCCGCGCAGTGTCGTCGTGTCGATCTTCAACAGCGCCGCACTCGCGAGCGCAGGCGTCGCGATCTTGCCTGGATTGAGCTGATTGTGCGGATCGAATGCCGCCTTGAGCCGCTGCAGCGCCGGATACAAAGGCCCGAAATACTCGGGCACGTACTCGGAGCGCACGCCCTTGCCATGCTCTCCCCACAGCAGGCCGCCATACTTCATCGTCAGGGCGGTCACGGCATCCGAAATGGGGCGCACGAGCGCGGCGTCGTCGGGATTGCGCATGTCGAGCGCGGGGCGCACGTGGAGCACGCCCGCATCGACGTGGCCGAACATGCCGTAACGCAAGCCGAAACCGTCTAGCAGCGCGCGAAACTCTGCGATGTAGTCGGCGAGATTTTCCGGCGGTACGGCCGTGTCCTCCACGAAAGGCTGCGGGCGGCTCGCGCCGCGCGCGTTGCCAAGCAGGCCCACCGCACGCTTGCGCATCGCATAGACGCGATTGATCGCCGCCTCGCCATCGGCAATCGTATGGCCGAGACGCTTCACGCTCGCGTCCGCGCTCAGGTGCGCGGCGAACGCCGCCACGCGCTCGCGCACTTCGTTCGCATCGTCGCCGCTGAATTCGACCATGTTGATGCCGCTCGCGCCGCCTTCGACGCCATCGTCAGCGGGGAAATACTCGGCCACGCTTTGCCAGACGATATCCTCGCGCGCAAGCCGCAGCACAGTGGAATCCACGGTTTCGATCGAGAGCGGACGATGGGCCATCAGCGCACGCGCGTCGCGCAAGGCATCCATGAAGCCCTCATAGCGGATATTGACGAGCACGGCGTGCTTTGGCACGGGCAACACATTGAGCGTCGCCTCGACAATGAAGCCGAGCGTGCCTTCCGAGCCGCACAGCACGCTATTGATGTCGAAGCGCCCTGCGCCGTCATGCAGATGGGCGAGGTCGTAACCCGTCAAGCAGCGGTTCAACGCGGGAAAGCGCTCGCGTATCAGGCCGGCTTCGCGCTCGCTGATATCGCGCGCGGTGCGAAAAACCTCGCCGACCTTGCCGTCGCGTGCGCAAAGCGCGACGAGCGCGGCCTGAGCGACCGGCGCGCTCGACAGACGCTCCCCGCCGACCAGGACCGTTTCCAGCGCGAGCACGTGATCGCGCGTTTTCCCGTAGGTGCAACTGCCCTGCCCGCTCGCATCCGTGCTGATCATGCCGCCGATGGTCGCGCGGTTCGAAGTCGAAAGCTCCGGCGCAAAAAAAAGCCCGTGTCGCTTCAGTTCGGCATTGAGCTGATCCTTCACAACGCCGGCCTCCACTCGCGCCGTACGCGCAACCGGATCGATTTCGAGGATCCGGTTCATATGCCTCGACATATCGACCACGACGCCTTCGGTCAGCGACTGCCCGTTCGTACCCGTGCCGCCGCCGCGCGCCGCGACCGCCACGCCGCGAAATGCGTCGCGCCCGAGCAGGCTCGCGAGGCGTGCGACGTCCGTCGCATGGCGCGGGAACACCACCGCTTGTGGATAGCGCTGGTAGATCGAATTGTCCGTGGCCAGCACCGTGCGCGTGGCGTGACTCGCATCCACCTCGCCTTCGAAACCCGACGCTTCCAGTTCATGCAAAAATCGACGGATCAGGGGGCTACCGAATTCGCCGATGGTAAGCTGGGCAATGGTCATGTCACTCTCGAAGTTTCGCATCGGGCGCTAGATGGCCCTTTCCGGCATGGAATTGTCGCGTCCCAACCGTCACCGGACAAACGTAAATTGGTTGGGTTGATCATGAGGTTTATGAATGAATTACCGCAAGCTCACGCCTTCCATGTCGCTGCTGCTCGCATTCGAAGCGTCCGCGCGCCACGAGAGCTTCACGCGCGCCGCCGAGGAGCTGTCGCTCACGCAGAGCGCCGTGAGCCGCCAGGTTCAGGCGCTCGAAGCGATGCTCGACCTTGCGCTCTTCACGCGCGAGGGCAAACGCATCATCCCGACCGATATCGGCCGAGCCTATATGGCCGAGATCGCTCACGCGCTTACGCTGATCCGCAGCGCGACGCTGCAGGCCCTCACGGCGAACGCGCCGAAAACGCAGTTACGCGTCGCGACCCTGCCGACGTTTGGCGCCAAGTGGCTGCTGCCGCGCCTGCACCGCTTCTATCAGACGCACCCCGATTTGCAGATCGATCTCGACTCGCGCATCGAGGCTGCCGATTTTTCGACCCAGGATCTCGACGCCGCGATCGTGGTGGGCGACGGCCGCTGGCCCGGCGTAACGGCGCACAGGCTCTATGCGGAAGAGCTGGTGCTGGTTGGCAACCCCGCTGCGTTGCCGTTCGCGAAGAAACTGAAGCGACGGGCCGTCGCGCCGACCATCGAATCCCTGGAGGGCCTCACGCTGCTGCGCGTGCGCAGCTTCCCCGACGCATGGCGCGAATGGTGCGCGCATTTCGGCTTGCGTCACGACGCGCTGCGTCCGGGCCCGAGTTTCGAGCTGACCTCGCATTTGATCCAGGCGGTTGTCGCCGGTATCGGCGTGGGCCTCGTGCCGCGCATGCTGGTGGAAGACGAATTGAACGAGAACCGGCTTCTCAGCCCGTTCGAAGCGGTGCCAAGCTCGCGCTCGTATTACCTGGTCTACCCGGAGCGTGCTCAGCGCCACCCTGTGCTGGTTGCGTTTCGCGACTGGCTGCTGGAGGAGCTTGCCGGGCGGCAGTGATTCCAGGGTTGCACCCGCAAGGGGACGCAGGACGAAACTTGCTGCACGCGCACCTCATAATTTCATCCGAGCCGATAAGAAAAACAGATGGCTTATTTGGCGTTTCGCAAAGCCTGAATACCGCCCACACGTTGGCGCCGATTACGTGGAAGTCGCTGTGATGGCGCCCGTGCCGCCGCAAGGCATACGCGTGCCGATGCTGCTGGACGGACGCGCCTCCGCCATCAAGCTGTGCCGCAGCATCATGATCAAAGGCATGGAAGCGATGTGCGTGCAATCGATGCTCGCCGCGAAGCAGTTCGGCGTGGACGACCGCGTGCTTGCATCGCTTGCGGCAAGCTTCCCAGGCATGGGTTGGGACACGGGCTATGAGTCGTACCTGATTGGCCGCGTGGTCGAGCATGGCCAGCGGCGCTCCGAGGAAATGCGCGAGGCAGCGGCCATGCTCGACGGACTCGGCATGTCGAGCGAGCTGGCCAATGCCATCGCGGACGTTCAGCAGGCGCTGGCCGAGCGCCCCGCTCCGCTCGTCGAGGCGCTTGATGAAAAGGGCAGACTGCCGCAATGGCGCACGCTGCTCAAGTCTGCTTAATGTGATTGGCGCTTGCCCGCGGCCGGCACACCCGTCACCAGCGCCGCGCCGCTAGTCACCAGCAACGCCGCGAGCAGATACAGCGCGTTGTCCATGCTGCCCGTATGCGTCTTGATGAGCCCGATCGCCCACGGGCTCACAATGCCGCTCGTAATGCCGATACTGCTGATGAGCGCAATTCCGGCCGCTGCGGCCTTCCCCGAGAGGTACGCCGAAGGCACCGCCCAGAAGATCGGCAACGCGGCAAAGATCAGCACCGCTGCCACCGAAAGGATCGCCATCATCGCGGCGAAACTCGCCAGATGCAGCGTGAGCAGCGCCAATGCCATGCCGCCGCCTATCGTGCACGCTGCGAAATGCCAGCGCCGTTCGCCACGCCGGTCCGAGCGGCGCGCGATCCACATGAGGCCCACCGCGCCCACCGCATTCGGGATGACGGTGTAGAGGCTGATCGCCAGCACGTCATGCACGCCGAAGTCGCGAATCATCAGCGGCATCCAGAAGTTCAGCGTGAGCGAGGCACAGGTCAGCGAGAAGTAGATGAACGCGAACAGATACACGCGCGGGTTGCGCAGCGCCGCCCCGAACGAACGCGTGGAATGCGCGTGATCGCTTTCGCCGTCACGTTGTGCGAGGAGATGGGCCTTCTCTGCGTCGGTCAGCCACCTCGCCTTCTCGGGGCCGTCCACGAGCCAGAACGCCGCCATGAGGCCGAGCAGCACGGCCGGCAGACCTTCGATCACGAACATCCAGCGCCAGCCGGCAAGGCCCGCCACGCCGGCCATGTCGCGCATGATCCAGCCCGAGATGAGGCCGCCCAGCACGCCCGCCACCGCCACGCCAGCGAAGAAGATCGAGAACACGGCCGCGCGGCGGCGCGCTGGATACCAGTACGTGAGATAGAGCACGATGCCCGGAAAGAAGCCCGCCTCGAACACGCCCAGCAGGAAGCGTAGCGCGTAGAACTGCGTGGGGCTGGACACGAACATCATGCTGGTCGAGGCAATGCCCCACAGCAGCATGATGCGCATGAACGTGCGGCGCGCGCCGAAGCGCGCAAGCAGCATGTTGCTCGGAACTTCGCACAGCACGTAGCCCACGTAGAAGACGGCGGCGCCGAGGCCGTACATCGCGTCGCTGAAGCCCAGGTCGTGCTTCATCTGCAATTGCGCGAAGCCGATGTTGATGCGGTCGAGAAACGACACGACGTAGCAAACGAACAAGAACGGGATGACGCGCGCCGACACCTTGCGATAGAGCGCGTCGTCTTGCTGCGAGAGTTGTTGCGCGGGCGCGGCGTAGGTGCGCGCGGCTTCGGACCCGTGGTCCGGGGCAATCGATTGGGGCATCTGCCTGTCTCCAAACATGACTGCGGCTTACCCAGTCGGATCCGGGCAGACCGTTGATGCGCGGCGTCTTGCGCGCCTTGCGCGACTCGCCGGGGTGCGCGGTTCGCGCATCTCCAGGCAGTGAGCCGATCATAGGTGGGGCAGGTTTAATTTGTCAATGACGAATCGTTTCGTTTTACGCTAATGCGGGTTTGTCTTTAGATGAACCGGTTGGCGGCGCGTTGACTTACGGTTTCGTCACACAAAACGAAAAAAAACGGCGCACCATGAGGTGCGCCGCGTCGTTGCTGCAAGTGCTTCGGCGTGTTTCAGTGCCCCAGGAAGTCGATCACCATGCGGTTGAACGCTTGCGCGTGCTCCCACTGCGCCCAGTGGCCGCAACGGTTGAATACGTGCAGTTGCGCGTTCTGCATGCCGGCCAGCAGACGCAGGCCGATATCCATCGGCACGAAGCGGTCGTCGCGGCCCCAGATCACGAGCGTGGGCGCGGCGATTTCGCCAAGGCGCGGGCCGTAGTCGCTGAACTGCTTCGGGAACGCGGCGAGGCTCCTCACGAAGTTTTCCAGATGGTCGCGGCGCGCGAGCATGTTGTCGAGGCGCGTTTGCATCAGCTCGTCGGTGAGCGCGCTCGCGTCGTACACGAACACGTTCATCATGCGCTTGAGGTTCTCGATAGTCGGATCGCGATAGAGACCTTGCAGCAGCTTGATGCCTTCGGTGGGCATCGGCACGAAGCTGCTCGGGCCGCCAGTGCCGCCGCCCATCAGCACGAGCTTGCCCACGCGTTGCGGGTTCGCCAGCGCGAATGCAACGGCGCTATGACCACCCATCGAATTGCCGAGAATATGCACGCGCTCGATGTCGAGCACGTCGAGCAGCCCCTTGAGCACCCGGCCGTTCAGGTCCGAGCGCGAGTTCGTGCACACGATCGGGTCGCTCTTGCTCCAGCCCGGGCAGTCCATCAGGATCACGCGGTAGCCGGCCGCGACGAGCGGCTCGACGTTGCGGTTGAAGTTGGCCCAGCCGCTCGCGCCCGGACCCGAGCCGTGCAGCATCACCACGGTTTCGGCGCCTTCGCCCGCGTCGTTGTAGTGAATCTGGAACTCGACGTCGCCGTCCTTCACGCGGGCGAACCTGCTCGTCGAGGCTTCGGTGATTGCTTGTGCCGTACCAGTCATGATGACCATCCTTTAAAACGTGATAACCCATGCCGGAGAAGGCGCGTGCCTTCTCCCCTTCAATTTCATGCGCCCTGTGCGCCCAATGCGCTGCGCTGCTTGAATGCACCCACCACGCTCAGCGCGGCAAACGCCGCGATCACAACGAGCGGAATGCTCGAGCCCACCAGCATCGACGGGCTCTGACCGAGTGCGAACAACTGACCGGCCACGAGCGGCCCGAGAATCGAACCGAGACGCCCCACGGCCACGGCTGCCCCCACACCCGTGCCGCGCACTTCCGTGGGGTACGCATGACCTGCGAGTGCATAAAGCACCGACTGCCCGCCCACGATAAAGAAGCCGCACAGCAGGCCGCCCACGGCCGTCGAGCCCGCACCGCCCGCGCCCGCGAGCACGGTAAGCGCCGCCACGATGCCGATGTACATGCCGATCACCGTGCCGCGGCGGCCAAAGCGATCCATGATCGTTGCGATCGCAACCGCGCCAATACCGCCGCCGATGTTGAACAGCATCAGCACGAGGTTCGACTGCACGCGCGTGAGGCCGCGTGCAAGCACCATCGACGGCAGCCAGTTCATCAGGAAGTACAGCACGATCAGCGTGCCGAGGTAGCTGATCCACAGCGCGATGGTCGTACGCGCGCGGCCCTCGCGCCAGAGCGCTTGCGCCACGCTCGGCGCGCCTTCTTTCGCCTTCGAAGCCTGCGTGGCCACGAATTGCTGCGACTCGCGCAGGAACACGCCCAACAGCGGCACCATCACGATCGGACCGAGACCGCCAACGTAGAACACGTGACGCCAGCTCGCGTCCCCTGTGCCGAGCATGCCGATTACGGCAGCGATCGCCGCGCCGAACGGCATGCCGCAGTACATCGCGCCCACCGCCGTGCTGCGCTGCTGTGGACCCGCGGCCTCCGAGCACAGCGCGATCAGGTTCGGCATGGCCGCGCCGAGACCGAGACCCGTGAGCAGACGCGCGACGAGCAGGCTTTCGAAATTCCACACCATGGTCGTGGCGAGCGAGAACAGCCCGAACAGCGCAACCGACCACATGAGCACGCGCTTGCGGCCAAACCGGTCGGCGAGCCGCCCGCCCAGCGCCGCGCCCGGCAAGAGGCCAATCGCACCCGCACTGAACGCCCAGCCCATTTGCGCCACGGCGAGATGAAACTCCTTCGCCATGCGCGGTCCCGCTACACCCGCCGATTGCAGGTCCAGCCCTTCGAGCAGCGCAATCGCCAGACACAGGGCGATGGTTGCCTTGCTGCTCGCTCCAGTTTCTCCAGCACTACTGTTTCGTGACGTCATAAAAAGTCTCCAGATATCTATGCGAGCCGCTCTTTTCGCCGGCTATTTGTGGCAACGCCGCACACCACCCGAAAGGCGATGCGCGGCGCGCTTGATCAGGACTGCAATGCTTCCTGGCGCTTCTTCAAATCGAGCGCCACGTCGACGATCATGTCTTCCTGGCCGCCCACCATCCGGCGCTTGCCCAGTTCGACGAGAATGTCGACCGTCTTCAGGCCGTACTTCTTCGCAGCCACTTCCGAGTGGCGCAGGAAGCTCGAATACACGCCTGCATAGCCGAGCGCGAGCGTTTCGCGGTCCACGCGGACCGGGCGGTCCTGCAACGGGCGCACGATGTCGTCGGCGGCGTCCATCAACGTGTAGAGGTCGGTGCCGTGGTTCCAGCCCATGCGCTCCGCCGCGCCGATGAACACTTCGAGCGGCGCATTGCCCGCGCCGGCACCCATGCCCGCAAGCGATGCATCGATGCGGTCGCAACCTTCTTCCACCGCGACTATCGAATTCGCCACGCCCAACGAGAGGTTGTGGTGCGCGTGCATGCCCGTTTGCGTTTCGGGCTTGAGCACTGCCTTCACCGCGCGGAATCGGTCGCGCACGTCGTTCATCGTGAGTGCGCCGCCCGAATCGACCACGTAGATGCAGGTCGCGCCGTAGCTTTCCATCTTCTTCGCTTCGATGGCGAGATTTTCCGGCGTGGTCATGTGGCTCATCATCAGAAAGCCCACGGTGTCCATGCCCAGTTCGCGCGCATACTCGATGTGCTGCTTCGAAATGTCGGCTTCCGTGCAATGCGTGGCTACGCGCACGATGCGCGCGCCCGCGTTGTATGCGGCCTTCAGGTCGTGAATCGTACCGATGCCGGGCAAGAGCAGCGTCGCGATCTGTGCGTGCGTGACCACGTCGGCCACGGCCTCGATCCATTCCAGGTCGCTGTGCGCGCCGAAGCCGTAGTTGAAGCTCGAGCCCTGCAGGCCGTCACCGTGGGCGACTTCGATGCTGTCCACCTTCGCGCGGTCCAGCGCACGGGCGATGTCCTGCACGTTCTGGATCGAGTACTGGTGGCGAATGGCGTGGCTGCCGTCGCGCAGTGTCACGTCGGAGATGTAGAGTTTCTTGCTCATCGCTTTACGCTCCTTGTACGCTGAGCAGCGTTTGCGCCATGCGTTCGGCAGTAGCGAGCGCGGCGGAAGTCATGATGTCGAGATTGCCTGCGTAAGCGGGCAGATAATGCGCCGCGCCTTCCACTTCGAGGAACACCGAGGTCTTCAGGCCGCTGAACTTGCCAAGGCCCGGAATGTTGAGCGGCGCGCTCGCAGGAATCTCGTCGAACTGCACCTTCTGCTTCAGGCGATAGCCCGGCACATAGGCGTGGACCTTCGCGACCATCTCTTCGATGGACTGCTCGACCTTCTCGCGGTCGGCCGCCTCGGAAAGCGTATAAACCGTGTCGCGCATCATCACCGGCGGCTCGGCCGGGTTCAGCACGATGATGGCCTTGCCCTTCGCAGCGCCGCCCACTACTTCGATCGCCTTCGAAGTCGTTTCGGTGAACTCGTCGATGTTGGCGCGCGTGCCCGGGCCCGCCGACTTGCTGCTGATCGAAGCGACGATCTCCGCGTAATGGACCTTCGCGATGCGCGACACAGCGGCGACCATCGGAATCGTGGCCTGGCCGCCGCACGTCACCATGTTGACGTTGAGCGCTTCGATATGCGCATCGATGTTCACCACCGGCACGCAGTACGGGCCAATCGCGGCAGGCGTCAAGTCGATCACGCGGATCGACGGCTTGAGCTTGCGCAGCAGCGCGTCGTTCTTCACGTGCGCGCCAGCGGAGGTCGCATCGAACACGAAGTCGATGTCGTTGAAAACGGGCAGACGCGTGAGACCTTCCACGCCTTCATGCGTGGTCGCGACGCCCAGGCGCGCGGCGCGCGCGAGACCATCGGAGTTCGGGTCGATGCCGACCATCGCCGCCATCTCCAGATGCTGGCTGTTGCGCATGATCTTGATCATCAGATCCGTGCCGATGTTGCCGGAGCCGATGATCGCGGCCTTGAGTTTTTCGGAAGCCATATGAATTCCTGTATCAGGCGGAGAAAGTCGCGCGAACGCTGCCGAGGCCTTCGATCTGCGCGGTGTACATGCCGGGTTCCTTCACGGCGACCATGGGCCCGAGCGCACCCGTGAGCACCACGTCGCCCGCACGCAGCGGCGTGCCGAGCTGGACCATGCGGTCCGCAAGCCACACTGCGGCGTTGAGCGGATTGCCGAGGCACGCCGCGCCGTTGCCACGCGAAAGCACCTCGCCGTCGCGCGAAAGTTCCATGGCGCAAGCGGTCAAATCGATCTGCGAGAGCGGCACCGGGCGGCTGCCCACCACGAAGCGCGCGCTCGAAGCGTTGTCGGCCACCGTATCGACGAAGCGGATGTCCCAGTTCTGGATGCGGCTGTCCACCACTTCGATTGCCGCAAGTGCATAGGCACTTGCGCGCAGGATATCGACGAAGGTGTGCTTCTCGAACGTGAGGTCGTGCTCGAGCACGAGCGCGATTTCCGCTTCCACCTTCGGCTGGATCAGTTGCGAGAGCGGGATGGCTTCGGCGTCGCCATAAGCCACCGAAGCGAACAGCGCGCCGAAATCGGGCTGATCGACGCCCAGCTGCTTTTGCACCGCGAGCGACGTAAGTCCGATCTTGCGGCCCACAATGCGCTCGCCAGTCGCCACGC
Organism: Paraburkholderia hiiakae; assembly: GCF_904848665.1. Lineage (GTDB taxonomy): Bacteria > Pseudomonadota > Gammaproteobacteria > Burkholderiales > Burkholderiaceae > Paraburkholderia > Paraburkholderia hiiakae. Next base: position 39,160 of record NZ_CAJHCQ010000005.1, on the reverse strand, counting down.
GCAGATCGACGTTGGCTTGCTGAACTGCATACGCAGTGGCGATATCGTCCAAAGCGATCTCGCTGCGCACCGGCTCGATCACGTTGCGCGACGCTTCGGCTTCGCGCAGGCGCGCGGCCAGTGCCGCGACGCGTTTCGAATCTGACATGTTGATTCTCCGGAGTCCGTATTTTCCTGTCACGCCGCGTCAGGCATGGCGTGCATGGTGGCGAAACCCGCGATCCACTCGGGAATTTCGCGGTAGTAGTCAAGCGTCGCGCGATACGGGCCATAGGCGGCCAGCGTGCCGAACGCCGCGACCCAGGTGCGAATTTCATGGGCCGACTTGCCGCCGTCACGCGTAATGGCCGCGTTCGTCATACCGTCCACGGAAGTCAACTCGCCTGATTCAAGGCGTGCGAGGAACGCGCGATCCCATACTGGATTGAGCGGATGCAACTGGCTGTCGCCCGCCGTGAACGACTTCGCCGCGGCCACGGTACGCGCCTGGCGTGCTGCGCGCGAATCGGCCGTGGGGTTGCGGCCTGCGATCAGGCGTTCGGCCACTTCGGGCGTCGCGCCGAAGAGTTCCGGCACAGGCGGCTCGTGTGAAATGCCGCCCGAGCCCACCACGAGCACGCGCTTGTCGCTGCGCGAGAAGAAGCGGCCAATCGCATCGCCCAGCAGACGCGCACGGCGCAGCGTCGCCATGGGCGGCGCCACCGAGTTGATGAACACGGGAATCACCGGGTAGCGATCCAGGCCGCCGGTGAGCACTTCCAGCGCCTGCGCGCAGCCGTGATCGACCTGCATGCGGTACGAAAGCGCTACGTCGATATCGGCGTCGAGCACATTTTCGGCGAGCTTATGCGCGAGGTCTTCGGGCACCGGCAGCGTACCGGCCATGCTCTTGAAGTCGCCGATGGCATCGGCGCGCGCACCGATGCAGAACGGCGGCATCACATCATAAAAGAAGCCGTTGAAATGGTCGGGTGCGAACGCAACGATCAGATCGGGTTTGTACGCTTCCACGCGCTCGCGCGCGGCGCGGCCTACACGTTCGACTTCCGCCACCACTTCAGGCAGCGGATCGAAATAGCCATGCAACGGCGTATGCGACAGACATTCGAGGTGAATCGGCATGCTCATGCTCCTGCTGTGCGCGCAACGGCCACGCCGCGCACGGGACGGTTTTGCGGGGCTGCAGCGCTCGCCTCGCGCAAGGCGGCTTCGGTCATGCCGAGCTTGCCCGCGAGTTCGACGATCGCGTCCGATACCTGTTGCGGCGTGCACACGCCCGCAACGAAGCGGTCCGGGCGCAGCAGCACCACAGATTCGGGCAGGCGGCTGAACCACTCCTTCAGACGGCCCTGCGCGTCGCCGAGCGCGAGCACGCCCTCGGGTACGTCGTCGGCATATTCGAGCTGCACGTCGGGCTTCGCGAAGATGAAGCGCGCACCGAGACGCTCCCACAGCGCGCGAGCCTGCGGCGTGAGACCAAAGGTCGGATCCGCGCCCCAGGCGAGCACCGCGAAGCCGTTGCCGATCGCGTCGTCGAGGCGCACCACGCGGCCATCGGCAAGACGCACGCGCGGCTGTATGAACATGCGGCCCACGGGCGAAGCCGCGAGCGGATCGCGGCCATAGGCGAGACGGCCGATCAGTGAGTCGCGCTTCTGGCTCATCAAGCCAAGCAAGCGGCCCGGCGCCGAGTTGCCCGAGCGCTCCAGGAGGCTTGCGAGCCAGCCACCCGTTTTCTGCGGCGGCGGCAGCAGCACGACGCCCGCTTCATAGCGCGGCATCGGCTTGAAGCGCATTTCCACGAAGTAACGCTTAACCGAGGGGAACACATTCATCCAGCGCACGAACGTGTCGCGCACGCGCGCGCCAAAGCGCGTCGTGGGCGCGAAGATATCGCCCGCGACTTCCGAGAGGTGGATCATCGAACGCGCATGTGCGCGGCGCTCCACGGTATAGCTGTCGAGCAGGCGGCCGTCGGCATGGCCCTTCGCGACCATCGCGAGCTTCCAGCCCAGGTTGTTCGCGTCGCGAATGCCGCTGTTGTACCCCTGGCCCTGCCACACGGGCATGATGTGAGCAGCGTCGCCAGCGAGCAGAACGCGGTCCACGCGGAACGTTTCGGCCAGACGCGCGTTGTGCGTGTACACGCGCTTACGGATGTAGTCGACCTTGTCGGGGTCGGCGACCACCTTGCGGATCAGCGCGGCCATGTTCTCGGGCTTCGAGAGTTCCTCTTCCGTCTCGCCCGGCATCACCATGAATTCGAAGCGCCGAATGCCGTGCGGCAGCGCAGCCGACACATACGGGCGCTGATGATCGCAATGCATGTAGATATGCGGCGAGCCGATGGGGTCGTTGCGCACGTCCACCACGATCCATTGATTCGGCTTCGTGCGGCCTTCGAAGGGCACATTGAGCGCGCGGCGCACGAAGCTGTTGCCGCCGTCCGCGCCTACCAGGTACGCTGCGCGGATCGAGCGGCGCTCACCGTTCGTATCGCTGACGTCGATCGTCACGCCCTGCGCGTCCTGTTCGAACGCGTTGACGGCGTGGCCGAACAACACTTGCACATGCTCGAAGCGCGCGAGCCCTTCATAGAGCACGCGGTCTGCGAGCGGCTGAATGAAGGCGTTACGCCGCGGCCAGCCGAATTCGTCGGTACGCGGTTCGATCGAGGCGAAGCAATGGCCGTCCTTCGTGACGAAGCGCATCCAGTGGTCGGGCGTGGTATGCGGCAGCAGCGCATCGGCAAGACCGATCGACTGGAACACGCGCAATGCTTCGTCATCCAAACCAATGGCGCGCGGGTAGTCGATGATCTGGTCGAGTTTCTCGACAAGCGTGACACGCACGCCTTGCAGGCCGAGAATGTTGGCGATCATGAGGCCGACCGGACCCGCGCCGATGATGGCGACGTCGGTGGCAATCTGGCGAGGGCGGATGGTATCCGCCTCGTGGGCGAGGGGGGTGTTCATGTGTCTCCTTCTCGCGCGACTTATGGAGCCGCTGCGGATGCTGACAGGGGGTGCCTGAAAACGGATCACCCGGTTGGACGCTTTGTCACAGTCCGGTGAATGGAAGCGAGTCTAGGTTCCGCCCGGTGCGCGCTCAACATTTTTAGAGAAATGTGCATAGAATGCACACAGTTGATTTTTAAGGCGTTTTCGATGACGAAGTATGCAAACGTGCGAGGTCTGGCGCGCGGCCTGCAAGTGCTCCAGGCGCTCAACGCCATGGAGAACGGGCGCGCCACGAGCCAGCAACTGAGCGAGGCAACAGGTCTGCACCGCACAACCGTGAGGCGCCTGCTGGAAACCCTGGTAGAGGAAAAGTTCGTGCGCCGCAGCGCTTCCGACGACAGCTTTCGTCTGACGATGAACGTGCGCGGCCTGAGCGAAGGCTTCACCGACGACGAACTGATCGCGACCATCGCGCCGCCGATCATGGCGCAAATGCTCCAGCGCACCGTGTGGCCATCGGACCTCACGACGCCCGATGGCGACTCCATGGTGATCCGCGAGACCACGCACCGCTTCAGCCCGCTTTCGTTTCACCGCGCGATGGTGGGACGCCGCCTGCCGATCTTGCTCACGGCGGCGGGCCGCGTGTACTTCGCGATGTGCCCCGAGGCGGAGCGCGAGGACATTCTCGAACTGTTGCGCGCCGGTGCCGGTGGGGATCAGCAGCAAAAACTCGCTGGCGACCACGCCTTTATCCGCAATCTCGTACGCCAGACCCGCGCGGACGGCTTCGGCTCGAACCATGGCGACTGGGCGGATCAACGCAAGATCGGTGCGCTCGCAACGGCTATCGAGGCGCATGGGCGCGTGCTCGCGAGCCTGAACGTGATCTACCTGGAACAGGCCATCAATCCAGCGGAGGCGGTGCGGCGCTTCGTGCCCGAGCTGCAGCGCGCCGCGCAGGAAATGGTGACGGCGTTAGAGGCGCAGGAAGAAAACACGAAGCGTTAAGGCTCGTTCTCGCGCACGAGTTCGAATAGCGCTTCGAGCTCCGCCGAATGCGGCTCTTTGCGCGACACCATCAGCAAGTCGATGGTGGGCGGCTCGCCTTCGAGCGGACGCGTGCAGATCGCGCTGCTCGTAAGCGACGAGACATACGCGGGCAACAGCGCATATCCAAGCCCCATGCCCACCAGATTCAGATTGAGCAGAATATTCGTCGCGACCTGAGCCACCTTGCGCTCGATGCCGCGCGCCTCGCAATACGCCTCGACCACGCTGTGCACCTGCCCCGAAAACTGCGGATGCGTGCTGATGAACGGCTCGCCGCTCAATTGCGCCGGTGCGATGCGCTGTTGCTTCGCGAGCGGATGACCGCTCGGAAGCACCACGACCAGCGGCTCGGTGAGCACGACTTCGCTGCGCAATTCGGGCGAAACAACGGGCCGCCGCATGAACGCCACGTCGATATCGCCACGCAATAGCGCGTCTTCCTGCTCCGCCGTTGGCAGACTGCGCAACTCGACATTCACCTCGGGAAAACGCAATCGCAAACGCGGCAAAATCACCGGGAAAACCCGGATCTCGGCGGCGGGCACAAAACCGATCGTCACCGTCGCGCGCCCCTGCCCCACCTGACGCGCACGCGCCACTGCGCGATCGGCCTGGGCCACCACGAGACGCGCCTCGGCGAGAAACACCTTGCCCGCGTCGGTCAATTCCACCTTGCGGCGCGTGCGCTCGAACAGCGGCGTGCCCACCTCGTCTTCGAGATTGCGAATCTGCTGGCTCAGCGACGGCTGCGCCGTATGCAGGCGCTGCGCCGCGCGCGTGAAGCTCAGCTCGTCGGCGACGGCAATGAAATAGCGCAGGTGTCTCAGTTCCATGCTCGAGTTATCGTTTCGAAGTCTTAGTGGCAACAAACAAAATATTTCACAACGGCAAAGCGAGCAACGATCATCCGTCTGCATTCCCGCCAAAAAGGCAATGCTGCCACGGAGGAGACTCGCATGTCCGCAATCATCGACATCGATGCACTCGTCGACGCGCAAAATGGTCGCGTCACGTCGTCCATCTATACCGACCCCGACATTTACGCGCTCGAACTCGAGCGCATCTTCGGCCGCTGCTGGCTGTTCCTCGCCCACGTCAGTCAAATACCGAAAGCCGGCGACTTTTTCAATACCTACATGGGCGAAGACCCCATCGTCGTGGTGCGTCAGAAGGACGGCTCAATCAAGGCCTTCCTCAATCAGTGCCGCCATCGCTCGATGCGCGTGAGCCACGCCGACTGCGGCAACACGCGCGCGTTCACCTGCCCGTATCACGGCTGGTCGTACGGCGTGGACGGCGCGCTCATCGACGTGCCGCTCGAACCGCGCGCGTTTCCGCAGGGCCTGTGCAAGGAAAAGTGGGGCTTGCAGGAAGTCACGCGCGTGGCCGTCTACAAGGGCCTCGTGTTCGGCAACTGGGACGCCAGCGCCCCCGACCTCGAAACCTATATGGGCGACATCGCCTGGTATCTGGACGGCGTGCTCGACCGCCGCGAAGGGGGCACCGAGATCGTGGGCGGCGTACACAAGTGGGTGATCGACTGCAACTGGAAATTTCCCGCGGAGCAGTTCGCGAGCGACCAGTATCACGCACTCTTCACGCACGCGTCCGCCATCGAAGTGCTCGGGGCGAAGGAAGGCGCAGCCGACAAGGCGCTCGGTGCGGGCCAAACGGCGCGCCCCGTATGGGAGACCGCCAAGGACGCGCTGCAGTACGGGCAGGCGGGCCACGGCAGCGGCTTTTTCTTCACCGAGCAGCCCGACGCGAACGTATGGGTGGACGGCGAAGTCTCGCAGTACTTCCGCGACACCTACGCCGAAGCCGAAGCGCGCCTGGGCAAGGTTCGCGCGATGCGTCTTGCGGGCCACAACAACATGTTCCCCACGCTTTCGTGGCTCAACGGCACGGCCACGCTGCGCGTGTGGCACCCGCGCGGTCCGAACCAGGTGGAAGTCTGGGCGTTCTGCATTACCGACAAGGCCGCATCCGGTGAGGTGAAGGCCGCTTTCGAGCGCAGCGCGACGCGCGCGTTCGGGCCTGCAGGTTTTCTCGAACAGGACGATTCGGAAAACTGGGCCGAAGTCCAGAAGGTGCTGCGCGGCAGCCGCGCGCGCAAAACGAAACTCTGCCTCGAAATGGGCTTGGGCAACGAGCGCCTGCGCGAAGACGGCATACCTGGCATAACGAACTACATTTTCTCGGAGACCGCCGCGCGCGGCATGTACCGCCGCTGGGCCGATTTGCTGGTCTCCGAAACGTGGGACGAAGTGAACGAGCGCACCGCGCGCTACGAGGCGGAGGTGGTCAAATGAGCGAAGTCGCTGAACTCGAACCGGTGTTTGCGCCTACGCGCGTCGGTCTCGAACTCCATCACGAAATCGAGCAATTCCTCTTTGAGGAAGCCGCGTTGCTCGATGGCTGGCACTTTCGCGCGTGGCTCGACCTCATGTCGAAAGATATCCGCTACACGATGCGCACCACGGTCAACGCACAAACGCGCGACCGTCGGCGTGGCGTGCAGCCGCCCACCACGTGGATCTTCAACGACACGCACTTCCAGCTCGAACGCCGCGTTGCGCGCCTCGAGACCGGCATGGCATGGGCGGAGGAGCCGCCCTCGCGCACGCGCCATCTCGTGACGAACCTGCGCGCGCTCACCACCGATACGCCCGGCGAATACGAGGCGCACGTGAACTACGCGCTCTACCGCTCGCAGAAGGAGCGCGACGAGACGTTCTACGTGGGCCGCCGCATCGACCGCGTGCGCCGCGTGGAGGGCGCGCAAGGCTGGCAGGTGTGCCGCCGCGAGATCACGCTCGACCAGGCGGTGCTCACTTCCCACAACCTGAGTGTGCTTTTCTGATCATGGCCCGTATTTTTGTCTGCCAGGACGATGCGTTGTCCGATGGCGAAGCGATCAAGGTGGACGGCCCGTCCGCCGCGATCGCCGTATTCAAGGTGAACGGCGAGCTTTTCGCGCTGAACGACCGCTGCTCGCACGGCAACGCTTCGATGTCCGAAGGGTATATCGAAGATGACGGCACCGTTGAGTGTCCGCTGCATGCCGCGCGTTTTTGCCTGAAGACGGGCGTAGCGCTGTGTCAGCCTGCGACCGAACCGCTCAAGACTTTCCCAATCACGCTCGTTGATGGCGCAGTTTTTGTCGACGTTCCGGAGGCCGCGTAATGAGCTGGCTCGACAACGAAGTTGCTTTGATAACGGGCGGCGGATCGGGACTCGGGCTCGCGCTCGTCGAACGCTTTCTCGAAGAAGGTGCGCACGTGGCCGTGCTCGAACGCTCGGCGGAGAAGGTCGCCGCACTGCGCGAACGCTTCGGCGCGCAACGTGTGGTTGCCGTGCAGGGCGACGTCACCTCGTACGCCGACAACGAGCGGGCAGTGAGCGCCGCCGTCGATGCGTTCGGCAAGCTCGATACCTTCATCGGCAACGCGGCGATCTGGGATCACGCTTCGAGCCTCGTCGATCTCTCGCCCGCGCAACTCGACAGCGGTTATGAAGAGCTTTTCTCGATCAACGTGAAGGGCTATCTGCTCGGTGCGAAAGCGGCCGCGCGCGCGCTCATTGCGAGCGAGGGCAGCATGATCTTCACGCTCTCGAATTCGTCGTTCTATCCGGGCGGTGGCGGGCCCTTGTACACGGCGAGCAAGCACGCGGCCGTGGGCATCATCCGGCAGCTCGCCTATGAGCTTGCGCCCAAGGTGCGCGTGAACGGCGTCGGACCCTGCGGGATGGCGAGCGATTTGCGCGGCCCGGTTTCGCTCGGCCAGCAGGACCTGCGCATCATGGACTCGCGTTCGCCCGAAGCGATTGCGAGCATCCTGCCGCTGCAGTTCTTTCCGCAGCCTGCGGAATTCACCGGCCCCTATGTGATGCTCGCTTCGCGCCCGAACAATCGCGTGTTGAGCGGCGTGATGATCAATGCGGACGCCGGCCTGGGCATTCGCGGCATTCGTCACGCGGCGGGTGGACTCAATCTGTAACGGGAACGCATCATGAACGCTTCGACCATCGTCATCGTCGGTGCGGGTCAGGCGGGCGCGCTCGCCGCCGCCGAACTGCGCCAGCAAGGCTACGCGGGCCGCGTCGTACTGATCGGCGAAGAAACGCACGCGCCTTATGAGCGGCCACCGCTCTCGAAAGACATGCTGCTCCAGCCGCAAACCGCGCGCTGCGCGATTCATGGCGAGGGCTACTACGCAGAGCAAAACGTTGAGTTGAAGCTCGGCGTGGCCGCGACGGCGCTCGACACACAGGCGCGCATCGTGACGCTCGCGAGCGGAGAATCGATCGCCTTCGACGAGCTGCTGCTCGCCACGGGCGCACGCGTGCGCCGGTTGCCGATGCTCGATGCACTCGGCGAGAACGTCCACACGCTGCGCACACTTCAGGACGCGCAACGCCTTATTCCCGTGCTGCAAACGGGCAAACGCGTGCTGCTGGTGGGCGCAGGCGTGATCGGTCTCGAACTCGCTTCGAGCGCGATCGATCTCGGCGCGGAAGTCACCGTAATCGAACAGGCGCCGCGCGCGATGGCGCGTTGCGCGCCACCGCTGCTCACCGAGCCTCTGTGCGATGTGCATCGCGCGCGGGGCGTGACGCTGCATCTGGGCTCGCCACTCGCTTCGGCCATGCGCGAAGCCAACGAAATCGTGCTGACGCTCGAAAACGGCACGCGCATTACCGGCGACGCGGTGATCTACGGCATTGGCGTCGAGCCCGAAACCACCCTTGCGCGAGCAGCGGGCCTGCACGTGAACAACGGCATCGTGATCGACGCGCAGTGCCGCACTTCGCACCCGCACATCTACGCAGCCGGCGACGCCGCGAGCCAGTGGGATGCTGCAAGCGGCCGCCACCAGCGCCGCGAAACGTGGGAGAACGCAAACCGCCAGGCGCAAACGGCGGCGCGCGCGATGCTCGGCCTCGCGTCCGAAGGCCTTGAAGCGGATTGGTTCTGGACCGATCAATGCGGCCTCAACATCCAGTTCGCCGGCGACATGGCCGCGCCGGAATGGCTTGCGCGCGGCACGCTGGCAGCGCCACCCTGCGTACTATTCGGTCTCGATGGCGAGGGCGCGCTCGTGGGGGCAATCACGGTGAACCAGGGTCGCGACATGCGCAGCGCGAGGGCGTTGATCGGCAAACGCGCGCGCATTGCACGCGAAATGCTCGCCGATCCCGCGCAAAACCTGCGCAATCTGGCGCGGGAGTTTGCATAGACGCGTGCCCGAAAACACGACGTTTTTCCCGATACGAGAAAAGCGCTTGCAAGCGCGCACGAGTGTCTCTATAATTCGCGCCTCGACAGGCTCGTAGCTCAGTTGGTTAGAGCACCACCTTGACATGGTGGGGGTCGTTGGTTCGAATCCAATCGAGCCTACCAACGAACATAGAAGCAAACACGCAGTAAAGAAGCTGTACCTTGCAGCATCTTGTGAATGACGCATTCCCTCGCGGGTCTGCGTCATTTTCTTTTGGTGCGTCACTCCTGGTGCGTCATGTAGCGTGCTTAATCACACGCACTGCTATGTATAGCGCGCAATCCCGCACTTAGCTTCGCAGAAATCGTCAGTTCTTCTCGCAGCGCTTCGCTGCTTGAATGGGCGTTCCACGTCCAGCCGAGGAGACTTTCGATGTCCGACGTTCAAACGCAGCGCCCCGCCGTTTCCGTTCCGTCTACGCATCTGCATTCCGCCGCGCAGCAACACGCCGATACCACGCTCGACCTCCATCAGGTCGCGGGCCGCATTGGCGCGCGCATCGACGGTGTGCGTCTTCACGCCGATCTCGACAGCGCCACGTTCAACGCCATCAACGCCGCCCTGCTGCGTCACAAGGTGCTGTTCTTCCGCGGCCAGCAGCATCTCGACGACGCCTCGCAGGAAGCCTTCGCGCGGCGCTTCGGCGAAACAGTCGCGCACCCCACGGTGCCCTCGGTGGAAGGCGGCAGCCTGCTGGAACTCGATTCGCTTCACGGCGCGCGCGCCAACTCGTGGCACACCGACGTCACGTTCGTCGACGCCTACCCGAAAATTTCGATCCTGCGCGCCGTGGAGATTCCACCATTTGGCGGCGACACGGTGTGGGCCAACACGGCCGCCGCATACGCTCAGTTGCCCGAGCCGCTGCGCGCGCTCGCCGACACGCTCTGGGCGCTGCACACCAACGCCTACGATTACGCGTCCACGCACGCGAACGCCGACAGCACGCAACTCAAGCGTTACCGCGAAGTCTTCACGTCGAAGCTCTACGAAACCGAGCACCCCGTGGTGCGCGTGCATCCAGAAACGGGCGAACGCACGCTCGTGCTCGGCCACTTCGTGCAGCGGCTCAAAGGTCTATCATCGTTCGATTCGGCGCATTTGCTGCAGGTGTTCCACGAGCACGTCACGCGGCTCGAAAACACCGTGCGCTGGAACTGGCAGGCAGGCGACGTCGCGATCTGGGACAACCGCGCCACTCAGCACTACGCGATCAACGACTACGGCGACGCGCGCCGCATCGTGCGACGCGCGACCGTGCGCGGCGAAGTGCCAGTGAGCATCGACGGACGCACGAGCGTAGTCGTGCGCGAGGACGGGGCGACCCTGCAGTAAGCGCGGTCAGATCAGCGGCCCGGCGCGAAGGCATCACCGTCGATCGGCAACTCACGCTCCGCCAGCAGATCGGCGAGCAGTTGCGCACTGCCGAGTGCGAGCGTGAAACCGAGCGCGCCGTGCCCCGTGTTGAGCCACAGGTTGCGAAAGTGCGTGGCGCCGATCACGGGCTTGCTGTCCGGTGTGGCGGGACGCATGCCGGTCCACGTCTGAATGGCGTCGTAGTCGCCGGCGTTGGGGAACGTTTCGCGCGCCTGGCGCGTGAGCAGCGCGATGCGGGCGTCGTCGGCGTGCGGGTTCATGCCTGTGAGATCGACCATGCCCGCAATGCGCAGGCGCTCGCCGAGCGGCGCGTAGACGACCTTGTGATGCGCGTCCGTGACCGAGACGCGCGGCGCGCCCTGCGCGTTCGCGTTGGGGAGCGTGAGGCTGTAGCCCTTGAGCGGATAAACGGGCACGTGCACGCCGAGCGAGGCAAGCATCGGCTGACTCTGGAAACCCAGGCACACCACGAAAGCGTCGGCTTCGATGTCGCCCTGCGAGGTTTGCGCGGCGAGCACGCGCAGACCTTTCGTTCGCAGTCCAGAGAACTCGGTGGCGAGCTGCAGGTTCACGCCATCGCGCTGCGCCGCGCGTGCGAGGCAGCGCGTGAACTGATCGCAGTCGGCCGCCTCCTCGCCTGGCGTGTGTATGCCGCCCACGATCTCGCCGCCGATATGCGCGAGCGCCGGTTCAAGCGCCACGCATGCCGCGCCGTCGAGCGCGCGCTGCACGCACCCCAGTTTCGCCTGATATTCCGCCTGGTGGCGCGCGCCCTCAAAGCCTTCCTGATCGCGATACACCACGAGCTTGCCGTTGCGCACGTAATCGAATGAAAGCGCTTCGCGCTCGACCACTTCGTGCATGAGACGCTGGCTCAGAAAGCCGAGGCCGAGCAGTTCGGCCGTGGTCGCGCGGCTGCGCGCGCGCGTGCAGGCGCGCAGGAATGCGGCACACCAGCGCCATTGATGAGGATCGAGCCGGGGCACGAAACGCAGCGCGGCGTCGCGCGAGAACAGCCATTGGGGCAGCTTGGGGAGCACCGAAGGGTCGGCGAGCGGCGCGACGTAGCTGTAGCTGAGCTGGCCACCATTGGCGTGGCTCGTTTCGCGCGCTACGTCGGCATGGCGCTCGACGAGTGTGACCTCGTGTCCATCGCGGGCGAGCGCATACGCCGTGCTTACGCCAATCACCCCACCGCCCAAAACGCAAACTCGCATGATCCGTTGTTCTCTTCCGCTGACGGCCAACCTTGACGGCCTATGCCGCCAGTCTCGCCGGGAACGATGGGGAACTCAATTGCGATTTGCGCGCGGGGTATAACTTCAGGTTAAAGCGTAAAGCGGACGAAAGTTGTCCTTGCAACGGCAAGGACAACCCGTCTCGGCAGGCTCAGCCCAGCGCCGGACCACTCCCACGCGCTGCGCGCGCGTCCGCCGCGGCGGCATGCGCCGGTCGCGCACCCGCCTGCCCCGCGCCACCCAGATTGAACACCGCCACGGCCTGGCGCAGCAAATCGGCCTGCGATTCGAGCGACTGCGCAGCCGCCGCCGCTTCCTCCACGAGCGCCGCATTGCGCTGCGTGACTTCGTCGATCTGAGCAATCGCGCGGTTCACCTGCTCGATGCCGTCGCTCTGCTCGTGCGTCGCGGTCTCGATTTCGGTCATGATCCCGCTCACGCGCGCCACCGCGCTGCGTGCCTCGTCCATCGTGCGGCGCGCGTCCTCCACGAGGCGCGCGCCCGCGCCGACGGTCGCTGCCGAGGCCGCAATCAGTTCCTTGATCTCCTTGGCCGCCGTGCCCGAGCGCTGCGCGAGGCTGCGCACCTCGCTCGCCACGACCGCGAATCCACGCCCCTGTTCGCCTGCGCGCGCCGCCTCCACCGCCGCATTGAGCGCGAGGATGTTGGTCTGGAACGCGATGCCTTCGATGATGCCGGTGATCTCCTCCACCTTCTGCGACGAGGCCGTGATGTCGCTCATCGTCGCGTTCACGCGTGCCACCACGTCGGCACCGCGCGTGACGGTTTCGAGCGCGCTCTGGGCGAGCCCGCTCGCTTCCTTCGCACCGTCCGTGTTCTGGCGCACCGCGGCCGAAAGCTCCTCGATGCTCGCCGCCGTTTCTTCGAGTGCCGCCGCCTGCTGCGCCGTGCGGTCCGAGAGATCGACGTTGCCGGACGCGATCTGCTTCGCGCCCTGCGTGATTTCGTGCGTGCTGCCGCGCACGCGCGAGACAGTGCCCACGAGGCCATCGCGCATGGTCTGCAGCGCGCTCAGCAGTTGGCCCATTTCGTTCTTCGAGCGCACCCGCACGTCCACAGTGAGATCGCCCGCGGCGATACGCTCGAAGTGGCGAATCGCATGGTTCACCGGCTTGACCACGGCGGCGGCGAGCCCCACGCGCGCAATCACGCCAATCGCCACGCCGACCACACCGATCAGGCCAAACACGATGAGGGAAACACGAAAGCGCTGCGCAGCGGTGTCGGCATCCTGCTGCTGGCGCGCGGTCTGCCAGTCCTCGAGCGCCTCGATTGCCTTCGCGTAGGCGCCGTAATAGCGGTCGGCGGTTTCGCCCTGGATCGTGCGGAAGGTGTTGAAGTCGTTGTCGACGAGCGACTTGTACTCGGGCTCGAGCGCCTGCGAAACGAGCGCCTCGCGCGCGCTGCTCACGGCCTGGGCGAGGCGCGCCTCTTCGGGGTCGTCGAACGGGCCGGCGCTATAGAGCGCGAACTCCTTATTCGAGTTCACGAGCACCTGGTGCGCCTTGTCGAGCAAGCCGTCCGTGGCCTTGCCGACGCTGAAGAGCGTCTCGTAGCCGCCGAGCGCGAGGCGCACCTGGAGCAGGCGCTCAGAACTGGTCTTGAGGGCGTCGAGCGCCTGCGCGCCGCGCTGGGCGTCGTGCAGGCTGTCGTTGGTGATCTTGAGCGCGCCATACGACACGCCGATCACCGTCAGCAGAAACGCGACGAAGATACCGATAACGAGCGTAAGCCCACGGCGAATGGTGATGTTTCCCAGCATGAGGTCTCCGTTGCGTTTTATCTTCCAGCCGATGCGAATCTGCGCGGCCCGACGCGCCTTTGCACCTCGTCTCGCCTAACGGCAGACAACGCACGGTGCTGGATAGGGGAAATCCATGATGCCCGCAGGGCTACGCGGGGTTTGGCGAGGCGTCGTCCCAATGGGTGGGAAAACCTTGTCTGGAAAGGGTTTACGGCGATCTTTTGCGGCTCGGCATGGGCCACGGGAACCCGGCCAGCGGGCTCTGTCAGACCAAGTCGCGATTCGTGCTATCGTTTTGCCTTCACCGATTGTTTTTCCTGGCCGCTTTTACGCGCGGCTTCGCTCCTATGATCGGAAACAATTAAGTCTGTCGCAGGACAATTAAGTCTGTCGGACGAGGAAGCCATAGCATAGGCGCATTCTATCTGTTAGGAGTAGACCATAGCGGCGGCAGTGATGCACCTCTACATGGAAGAGGTGTTCTTTTGGCTCTGTGGACACTCCGCGCTGATTCTGGCCGACAGTTTGTCATGCCTCTTTTTATGAACTGGGCAAGCCGGCAAAGCCGGCGCGTCAGACATTCGCGTGTGTGCAACTCTGGCACTGCCCGAAGTGCAGCTGTCCAGTTCAGTTGTTCACCAAGATATTCGTCTGGCTCGTCGCACAAGTGTGCGCGGAGAGCCTCACCGGTCTGCTAGACCGGCCGGAACGTTTTAATTTCCTTCCGCACGGCCTTTGGCAAATGCGGCCACGCGCGCAACAGTTCTGCGAGTTCATCGCCTTCACGCGCAGACCGCTCCGAAAGTGGCCATTCGCATCAACGCGGCTGACTATCCCGTGTCCCAACCGCTAGGTGTGTCCGGACCTTGGGCTTACATAGGTTTATCGAATGTTGGGCAAGCACCGCAAGGGAGCGTTGTGCATTCTCGTGCGTACTCCGGAACCGCCCACTGCGCGCCCCGCCACACCAGCGTGGTGTGTGGGCCGCTGAGTTCTGCTGCACACGGGGAAAAGGCGCAGTTTCGTCAGAGCCGAGAGATCAGGCACAGTGCGGATGTAATCCGACGTCGACAAATATGATTTTCGTTGGTTAAAGCCGAGGAGGAAGTCAGCTGCCGTTGCTGGAGACGCTGACCAGCTCGGAAGGGTCGACCTGCAACCCGGCAGCGAGCCTTTGCAAGTTGTCGAGCGTCACATTGTTACTCGCGCGTTCGATTTGGCTCACGTACGTTCGATGAAAGCCGCATCGAACGCTGAGCGACTCTTGCGAGATACCTCTTTCCAAACGCAGTCTGCGGACGTGCTCGGCCAGCCGGCGCCGGAGATACGGGTCAATGTCTTTGATTTCAGTCTCGGTCATGCCCGCGAGATTCGCGCAACACCTCCTTTTCGTCTACCTCACAAACATCTACTTTTTATACGTCTACCGTCTAAACATCTACCGCGTAAACATATACAATCCAAATCCCTTAAATATTTGCCCGCCTGTGCGGTCCCTAGCGCGAATGCGCAGCAGCACGTAGGCGTTCGTTCGCCCTGACTAACTAGCAGAGGTCTTATCAATGGTTGCCAATTCGGAATCGCGTAGTGGACAGGCTATTGAACAGCCTGCGAACACACGACCGCGACTGGCGGCGACAGCCGCGGCACAAAGCCGGCTGTTCGAGCGATATCCACTGTTTTTCCGTGCAGTGAAGGCTAGCGAAGCATACCCGTCGAACATTGGAAATTTCGGCATCCAGTGCGGTGCGGGCTGGTACCGACTCATTGAGCAAGCGGCCAGGCAAATTGAGCGCGAATTCCGCAAAGCCTGGGGCGCCCGGCTCGAAAATATGACCTGCCTTGAACACGCACTGCTGTTGGAGCAAGAGGGTTGCTATCCGACGCTACCAATTTGCACCGACATCCGGCAAGTCGATGGAGTATTGGAGATTGTTCTCGCCAACGGATTCTTATATGAACCTGCTACGTGGTCACGGCTGATCGACATCGCACAAAATATTAAAAAGAAGTCCTGTTTAGTTTGCGAGTGCTGCGGGAAACGCGGGAAGATGCGTAAGGCCAATTGGCAGCGTGTCTATTGCGACGGATGCGTAACTCCGATTGGAGACTTCGACGAACCAGACCTTGACGATGGAGATGTAACGTCCGTTCGGCACGTGCGAGGCACGAAGGCAATCCACGCCGTTAGTGAATTGCATACAGCGAGTGTTCTGAGACCCACGGACAAAGATGCATCGTACCGAGGCCCCAGACTACCTTCCAAAGGACGACGGGAGACGAGTTGTTTCCGACGCGACCGAAGATCTGCCTCCAGGACCGACTGGAGGTGGCAAAGAATGAGTGAAGATCCCCTCAGAATAGAGTTGCTGGACGGCGAGTACACCAGTCACGCGGTACAGCTCGCGCGCCTGTGCCTCATAGAGGGCAACGTTCTGAACGAGCGCGAGCCTTCGAGCGTGCTAGAGGAAACGCGGTGGGTGCTTGAACTGCAGGCAAAAAGGTATAGGGCCATCCGACCAACTGGATCTTGTTTTACGGTACTTGTTAGCCGCAGCGTCGCGAGTGAGCTGACTCCATTGGTACGTCTCGATGTATTCGCGCGCCAAGGGCTCGCCAGCGCCGGAGTAGTGAGTCAGTCACCGCGCTGGGATACCGCGCCCGTGATGTATTCGCCCGAAGACGGCGCACTAGAAATTGCCTGCAAAATCCTAGGCGTTGCGGTTCCACTATGACAGTTCCGCCGAACGCCCCGGCATCAGCGTGCGCTTGCTGCGAAACGTTGAGAATGCAACCTGCCCGCCATGTTTCGCGAAGCCTATTGATTGCGCCAACAACGGAGAAAACATTTGAGTCCCGAACTGGAAGCCAAGCTGCGCGCCGACTACCCGCAGATCTTTACTGCCGAGCCGATCGGCGATCCCGACGATCCCGACTTCCCTGCTGCGCCAACGCTCATTGCTACCTGGGGCTTCGAATGCGGAGATGGGTGGTATGACCTGCTCGATGTCCTGTGCTTGAATCTACAGTACGCGAAAAAAATCGGCGCGCCACAGGTCGTCGCCCGGCAGGTAAAAGAAAAATTCGGCGGACTCCGCTTTTACGCGGACGGACCAAATGATTATCAGTCGGGCATGATCCAAGTAGCCATGTTGATGAGCACTCGCCTCTGCGAAGTGTGCGGCAATCGCGGCAGGTTGGTTGGAGACGACTGGATGAAGACGCGCTGTCCCGAGCACGAAAAACCCGACAACGAATGAGTGGCTACACGCGGCGCGAGCGTTGCTGGCACTACGGCAGGAGCCGTCCCGCCGAGTTAGAGTTCATCACGGTGGGGGTCTCCAACTGAGCGGAGACGGCTCATCTCGCGCGTGCGCGCGCTATTGAACTGGCGACCGCCTCTGGGAGCCGGCAACCTATTTGTCTCCGCAGACCAAATCTATGCCTTCAGCGTCATCAACGCCGAATTCGGCGCTCATCCCGCACGCCGCAGATCTTTGCGCGCTCGGCGGGCTGGTTCGCGAATTCAGGCTGCGATGCGAGCTTAGCCTTCTCGACGCCGCTGACAATCTTTATGTTGATGCCGCTGACTTGAGTCGCATCGAGGATGGACTGTCCGTCGGTACCGACATTCTGTTTCTGGTGCTCGCTGGGTTCGGACTGGAGATGCTCATTATGAAACGGGACGACGCCAGCGTCGCCCTCGAGGCAATTGGCCATAGCGTCGACTGGTACAAGGTGATGGAGCATCGTTCGCCGAGGCGAGATCCACCTGTACCGGCGCGCCTGGTCATGGACAACATGACGCCAACCCTATTTGTCGACTTCGATGGAACACTCCACGCGGGCAACGCGTACATCGGAGAGGACGATGAGATAACACTCGACACGGGGCGCCCGCTACTCGAATTTGCGCCACTGCTTGTCGAACTGCTCGCGCCATATCCCGATGTTGAGATTGTGCTCACAACGTCATGGGGCCGTCGCTTGTCAGTGGAGCGCGTCATTGCCTACCTGCCGCCCGAACTGCGGCCGCGCGTCGTCGGCACGACCAGCAGCATTAAGCCACGTCGCAGCTATGTGCTCGATGGCACTGAGCGCACCCATGTCATCGCCAGTTATGTCTACGGCAAACGGCTAAAGCACTGGCTCGCCATCGACGACGCGGTGTTCGGCGCGGAGCGATTCGGACAGGAACCTGGAGAGCTGGTCGGCCACTTCCTCCTTCTCGACCCGACGCGCGGTATCAGCGATGAGAATGCGCAGCAGCGCATTCGTCAGTGGCTGGCCGACGTGCATCACAAGCACATCGCTCGAATGGAACCTCGCAGTGGCGATTGAAGACGCAGCGAGATATCTCGCGGGAACCGGGGCAACAAGGCAAAGCCGTCGGACATGAACCGATTCCACCCACCTGCCCAGAGCCGAGCCACGACGCCGCCTCCAATGCATACGGGAGGGCGGCTGCTGTATCTCGACTTCGACGGCGTGCTCCATCCGGAAAACGTCTGGCGGCGCCCCAGATCCGGGCCATACGTCGCTACGCCGCCCGGACACACACTCTTCGAGCATGCGTCGCTGCTCGTGGCGCTGTTGGCTCCCTACCCTGATGTGCGGATCGTCCTGTCGACAAGTTGGGTGCGCGTTCTAGGGAGCGTGCGCAAGGCCGCGCGTCGGTTGCCGCCGGCCCTGCGCGCGAGGGTGGTTGGCGCCACCTTCCATGGCGAGATGGACGCGCACCTGTTTGCAGCCATGCCACGTGGCGTGCAAGTCTGGGCGGACGTCCAGCGCCGTCGGCCCCACGAGTGGCTATCGCTGGACGACGACGGTGAGGGTTGGCCGGCCATGGCGCGTGAGCACCTCGTACTGACCGACCCCGTCATGGGTATCAGCGAGCCGAGCGCATACAGCGCAATTCAGGCGAAACTCGCCGCACTGGGAACTGCCGCCAGCGCCGGCAAGAGGCTGGCCTGACCGACGCTTTACACAACTACAACGGGGGGCAGTCGCGTGTGAGTGGCCATCGCCCACTCACACGCAGAGGCAAGCTGCACCGTGCTTCGGATCTATCGAAAACACGGTGGTTCTTTAGGGCTTTATGCGCTTCAGGCATTCGAGAGGATCTGCCCGATGAACGGAAACTCCCGGCATGACACGGCGTCGATATTCTTGCGCACTTGCTCGTGGAAGCTCTTGTCGTGAGTCGTTATGTCGAGGTAGTAGTTCTTGCCTTCGTGCTTCGCGAACAGAATCCATTCGCCCGTCATCACTTGAGCTTCCCTCAAGCGCCCGAGGTTGCCACGCACTACGTCGGCCGCCAGCGCCTGCAGATCCTCTGGGGTCATGTAGCGGGTCTCGCCCGCAGCCTCTGCTTCCGCGATCTTCTGATCGAAGTACGGCATCCCGTGCCTGTGAAGGCCTCTCGCGACGTTCTTTGCGAGCGACGCAAGGCCCTGCTCAAGGTAGTGCTTGTGCCACAGCCCTTTGAGAGGAGGATGACAGTTTTGGATCGGCGGCTTAAGGGTACTGGCTTCGCCGTTCTCCAGCAGCCTGATTTCATGAACGACTTTGTGCGGATCTACCGTTTCCGACTTCCAGCCTCCGAACAGACTCAATAGCAGCAGGAAGCTGTACCGACCGGGCACCACTTGCTCTAGCCCCGTGAATTGACGGAACCACTCTATTTCGGCGCCGATATCGTTGCCGTCCTGATCGGTGCTAGCCGTCCATTTAGGTTGAAATGTGTTCATCGAGCTCGCGCACGTTTGGGTCGGAGAATGGCGTTGGCCTAAGGAAGATACCATGCAATTTCCGCATGTTTGAGCACGTTAAATCGCAGGATCGGGAGGGGTATCCAAACATTCAGTGGGCCAAAATTATGCAAGCCCCGGGCTTCACCCGTGCGAGATCGTCGTCGCTCACGTGGAGCTTAACCACGGTCAATCCCATGTTCAATCTCACAACGAGAGCATGATCAAATCTGGGAGAATTACAAAACAGTTTCCCTGTATCGTGCCCGACTTGTTTGAGTGCGAATCCGAGCTCGCAGCTCATAAATCTGCTGACATTCTTCCCTTTGCCGTCCTGCGCGCTCTTGTCTTCGTCAGTTGGGATCAACTCTGGACCACATTCTGCCAGGGCTCCCAACGCCGCACCGACCATGTTACTGACTAGCGTCGACCTCTCTTGCTCTGTAAGCATGGGTGGGAGAGTGGTAACGGAAGGAGGCGTCGTGTCACTGGGCGCAGGAGGCACCGACACACTTTGGGCTGCCGGCGCAGTTGCGGCCGGTGCGGTGACAGGAGCCGGCGCCGTCACGCTTGGAGCAGGGTGGGGCGCGTATAGCTCTTCAATGGTCGTCCGCTGATGATCCGGGCCATAGACTGCAACCGCATAGCCACGCTTTTCCATACACTGCGCGAAAAGCCGGGCGTCGAAATGTGAATACGCGTCACAGTCCTGCTTGTCTTTCAAGATCGTCAAGGTTGTCGATCCCGCCGGGACGGCCGTTATATCGACGCTAATTGGCCCGGTGTGTTCCTTCGGAACGGCGGCGGTCCGCGGCGGAACCGAGGACGCGCACCCGGCAAAGGTCAGGATCCCGGCAGCGTAAAGCCCAAAGAGTATCGCCACGCCTGGACGGTTATGTTTGGGCTTGTCGATCATTCGAAACCTCCTCGCCGGGATCGCTGCTGAACTAGCTTGGGTGACCATGAGACCGGTCCTGGAGTCCAGATTGCTGTGGCGTCGACGGATCCGCGTAAGTTACTTCGGTGTCACCGCAACGTATGTGCGTTATGCGACGAAGGGCAGAAGTTGTGCCGCTCGCGCGAGGCATAGTCGAAGTTTTGAAAGCGTTTTGGAGGATATCGCAAGCCAAGCCGCGTAAGACGCCACTGCGCCGACGGGCGAGTCACTGTCGGAGTCTTCGGATCCGTCGTCAGAAATGGATATGGAATTGCCTCGCCTCGCCATAGTCGCAGGGCGTACGGGGAAGCCGGCGTAATACTGGCATGAATGAAAACGATCGTTGTGCCTTCGAAGTAGCCGTTAGACAGAGGGACGAATGACGAAAGCGGATCGACTACGTCAATTGCAATAGAGCGGACCGCCCGAAGCGTAAGCGTGCTAACTGCGCAACGAGAATTCGTTACTAACATTGCTTTAGAAACAGAGACCTCATGAAAACTGGAGCTGACCTTTCCCCTCTGAAGTATCCCACTGTAAAGTTAGTGGCAAGGCCGCAGGAGAAACCTTGTCATGAAGAAGTCGCGGTTCAGCGAAGAGCAGATTATCGGGGTGCTGAAGGAAGCCGATGCGGGTATGAAGGTCGCAGACCTGTGCCGCAAGCACGGCATATCGGATGCGACGTTCTATAACTGGCGTAGCCGCTACGGCGGCATGGATGTGTCGGAAGCGCGACGATTGCGACAGCTGGAAGAGGAAAATCAGCGTCTCAAGCGGCTGGTAGCGGACCAGGCACTGGACATCCAGGTTCTGAAGGACGTTCTCGGAAAAAAGTGAGTTCGCCCGCGCAGCGCCGGGAAGTCGTGCAGCAGGTGATTGAACAGCACGATTATTCGGAGCGCCGGGCGTGCGCACTCGTTGGCCTGAATCGCCGGACGTTCCGGCGGCCAGTGTCACCTGACGCCGACCACGCAGTCCGGCAACGGATGCGTGAACTGGCGCAGGAGCGGCCACGGTTTGGCTCGCCCCGCCTGCATGTCCTGCTACGCCGGGAGGGGCTGGTCCAGAACCACAAGCGCACCGAGCGGTTGTACCGCGCAGAAGGCCTGTCGCTTCGCCTGAAACGGCGCAAGAAGCGCCCAAGTCATCTGCGCGTGGTAATGCCAACGCCGAGCGGCGTAGACGAAAGCTGGGCGATGGACTTTGTTGCTGATGCGCTGGTGCATGGTCGACGCATTCGCATGTTGACCATCATTGATGCGTGGAACCGCGAGTGCCCGCACATCGAGGTCGACTTCTCGTTGACGGGTGTTCGCGTCGCGCGCGTGCTCGAGCAACTGCGTCAGCGGGGACGATGCCCGAACCTGATTCAGGTTGATAACGGACCGGAATTCGTCAGCAAGGCGCTCGACGCATGGGCCCACGAACATGGCGTCAAGCTGCAGTTCATCCGCCCGGGTAAGCCGGTGGAAAACGCGCACATCGAGAGCTTCAACGGCCGGCTGCGCGAAGAGTGTTTGAACCAGCATGCGTTCGTCAGTCTCGACGATGCACGCAAGCGAATCGAAGCGTGGCGCACGGACTACAACTCGGTGCGCCCGCATAGTGCCTTGGGGCAACTGGCGCCGGACCAATTCCGGCAACTGCATCAACCGAAAACCGGCGAGACCACTAACTTACGAATGGTGTACTCGGCGGGGTAAGGTCAGAGCGGCCCCACGTATCTGAGGACACGAGGACTCTCTTAAAATAAGGGATAGTCTTGTGCCTAACAGTAAGCCTAGTCATTACGTGGAACCCATCGAAATTCTGACCGAGCCGGAGCGCCGTCGTCGGCGCACCCCGCAGGAAAAAATCGCCATCGTGCAGGAAACACTGGAGCCGGGAGCGTCCGTGTCGGGTGTGGCGCGCCGGCACGGCGTCAACGCCAACCAGGTGTTCGGCTGGCGCAAGCAATACCAGGAAGGCAGTCTGGCGGCGGTGAAGGCAGGTGAATCTGTTGTGCCCGCATCCGAGCTGGCCGCCGCCATCAAGGAAATCAAGGAACTGCAACGACTACTCGGGAAAAAGACAATGGAAGTCGAAATCCTGAAAGAAGCCGTGGAATGGGGCCGCTCAAAAAACCTGATTGCGCGCTCGCCCTTGCTGCCGGGGGACGACCATTGAAGACGGTCTGCGAAGTTCTCGGCGTGGCGCTCTCTGGTGTAGCAGCGAAACAGGCTCGCTCGTCCAATTGGCAAGATGGTCGTAGCGCCAAGCCGACCGACGACACGGAATTGGTCGAGGAAATCCAGGCCCACGTAGCGCACCTCCCAACTTACGGCTACCGACGCATCTGGGCACTGCTGCGCCGTAGTCGAGAACAGACCAGCGCGCCGTGCATCAATCACAAGCGCGTGTATCGGGTTATGCGTGAGCACCAGTTGCTGCTGCGTCGCCCCGGCGTGCGGCGAGACAGTCGGCGACACGACGGTCGCGTTGCCGTTGACCGTAGCAACACCCGCTGGTGCTCCGACGGCTTTGAGTTCCGGTGCGACGATGGCACGCCGCTGCGCGTCACGTTCGCGCTGGACTGCTGCGACCGGGAAGCGATTAGCTGGGCGGCGACTACCGGCGGCCATAGCGGTGACGTGGTGCGCGACGTGATGTTGGCCGCCGTCGAACAGCGCTTCGGTATGACGCAGGCGACACAGCCCATCGAATGGCTGTCGGACAACGGCTCGGCCTACATCGACCACCGCACGCGCAGCTTCGCTCGTGAACTGGGACTTGAGCCGCTGACCACGCCGGTCCGTTCGCCGCAAAGTAATGGCATGGCCGAATCGTTCGTGAAGACGATGAAACATAATTATGTCGCCTACATGGACAAGCCCGACGCACGAACGGCGCTCTCGCGTCTGGCTATCGCGTTTGAACACTACAATGAGCGCCACCCGCATAAAGCCCTGAAATACCGCTCGCCTCGCGAGTTCAGGCGCGCTGCGGTGCCATCAACCTAACGGTGTCCGCGTGTCCTGTGTTACAGGGGCAACTCCAAAAACTCCCATCAGGTCGGCCCAACTGCCGTCAGCCATCCTCTCCAAGGCAGTGGTGCGTGCAGCGGACGCAATGGAGATCAGCCAGTCTGCGCCCCGATGTGCTCGGCATCAGCACTGCATCCGCCTCCCGGCTTGTCGCGGACACGTACCGGCTCAGCGAATCGCGGGGCAAGGAGTGGGAACTGGCGCTCCTCTTCGTCCGGCTCTTCCGCTCGCTCGACGCAATCGTCGGCCCGGGCGAGAAGGCGCGCGCCTGGCTTAAGAACGACAATGTGGTTCTGAACGCGCGCCCGATGGATCTCATGCGCTCTGCGCAAGGACTGGTCAATGTCGTCGGCTACCTGGACGCCTACCGCATTCGCATTTAACGCTCAAAGAATGCGGTGGGGCTCGATGGTCCGCGGACGCCTATATCTGAATTCGGGCGTCGTACGACATGACAGCCGACAGAACTTCGTCAACCACGCGTTCGCTGTCGGAAAGATTCAAAGCGACGCAAATCGAGTCGCGGTTCTGGCCCAGTCCGACTGGAAACACCGGCATTTGCATTGGTGCTATATCCAAGGGAGGGTCCAGTTGCGGACTCGGAAGCATCACCTGGTAGGTCTCGTTCGCAATCGACAGGATAAGAAACGCATATGGCAAGCCGATATTGGGCTGGCTTCTACGCAACAATGCGGCCGTAATCATCTGCCCGTTCATTGATCCTGGCATCAAAGTTCGCAGCACGGGCATCCGAACCATTCGTTCATTCGAGTGCTGTGGGTCACGAATCCACTTGATTGTTTCCTCGAAGTTCGACACTTCAGCTTCCGGCAGCAGCGTTAGCCCGATCTTGACGAGCGCTTTGCGAACGCCCAGCGGAACGAACGGCCCCCTCTTCAGATTGAACCGAATGAGCTTCTGCGCTTCATCGACTTCAAACACAGAATCAACGCGATTGTGACTGACCTTCAGTTCGGTTCCATCGCCACACTCGATGCGCCATCCGTCGCGCTCATTCTTTAGCGTGGGGACGCCGTTTTTACCGTATATGCGCAAAAGTGTGCGCATCGGTAGCGTCCAATTACCTAAGTCGTTCTCAATCGTGCTGCCGAAGTGCTTGTTGCATTCATCGCACTCGTAACGGGACAGCATCCCTTTGTTGCCCAGTGCTTCGGGGATGGCGTGAGCCTTCAACCTAAAAGTAACCTCGGGTGCCGACCTCTGGCAGAATCGACAGACCTGTGGGCCGCCATTTTCGAGTACCACTCTGACACCTGGCGTCAGGTTCCACATGTTCAGCAAAGTGTAATGCTGAAGATAGTAGGCCTTTGCGTACTCGATTGGATCCATGTGTACGTCATTGCTCGGAGGTTGTCTTTGAATTATCGTGCCAAGAGGAGTTGTGGGCAATTCGCCTGCCCAACGACTGCATCTCGCGCACGACGGACAGCCTACAGCCATTGCGGGGTCCGCAAGTGCTCAGAGCCGGCAAGGGCCGACTGCGTCAGGCTGTGGTCGGCCTAGCTGCCGACACTCTGCGTAGCACGCGGTTGGACGCTCGAACGGCTGTCTTGGCCTACCAACGGACCTTCGAGCGTAGAGCACAAGTGCTCGCAGGGAATCCCGTTCAAGCGGACGAGTGGAATGGGCAGACTGAATCGTCAGGGGAACCGTGTGGCGCACCTCCTTTTGCTCGGCGCGGGCTTTACCCGCAACTGGGGCGGGTGGCTCGCGGGCGAACTCGCCGATGACCTGATCAGCCGTCTCGCGGATGTCCGGGACCTCTGCAAGAGGCTTACCGACAATCCGAACTTCGAAGAGGTTTTAGGGGACCTGCAACATGAGTGGCGTCAGAACCAGCAGCCTGTGCAGCGTGAGCGGCTGGACGCACTTGAACGTGCAATCAAGGCTTCGTTCAACGACATGAATTCCATGCTCGCGGAGCTTCCCGGAATGGAGTTTCAGGGCAATGGCTCGAACTTCGTCCAGCGCAGCATCGCCGCCTTTCTGACCCGCTTCGACGCTATCTTCACTCTCAATCAGGATTTGCTTCTCGAATTGTTCTACACGGGAGACCTTCGGGTGGGCATCCAGTATCCCGGCATGCAGGTGCCGCCGAACTTCTGGGCGGCCCGTCCCGATGAAAAGCTTGTCGCAGAGTGGCGACCACGACCGCTGGCCCAGTATCTTGTGGAGCCGCGAGGCCAGCCGATCTTCAAGTTGCACGGCTCCGTCAACTGGCGCAGCGAGGGCGGCCATGACCTGCTTGTGATGGGTGCACGCAAGGAGGAAACGATTGCCGGATCAGCATTGTTGGCACAGTACGCCAACGAGTTCAGCGAACGCCTGCGTGAACGCGGTACGCGACTTATGACCATCGGCTACGGCTTTGCCGACGAGCACATCAATCGGGAGATCGTCGCAGCCGCAGAGGCAGACGACACCTTCGGCCTATTCGTGGTCAATCCAAGCGGGCGTAAGGCACTGCGTCCGCGCAATGACAATGGAGCGATTCCGCAGCCGCCCCAGGCGATTGAGAACGTGCGCTACATCGGCGGCTCGACCCGGCCACTGAGCACGACCTTCACGAACGATGAACTCGAACGCGCGAAATTGGTGCGCTTCTTCGACGCCTGACGCTGGAGAAGTCTATTGATTCGTGTCACCAGCGGCCGGACACGGAGGCAAGTGTGCGCTGGGGAGCGGCGTAAGGCCCCCGGGAAATCTAGAACAATTTTCGATCCGGCTCGCGCAAAATACCGCTGCGTCTAATACGACGAATCGGGGGAGATATGGCTGACGGTAATGCCGCGTTGATCGCGCTTATTGGCGTGTTGGCAGGAGGCTACGTTAATAACTTCTTGGCTGAAGACTATCGCCGGTTCCGGGATGGGACAGCACTAGCGGGTGCGTTGGCGGGCGAGCTAGGTTCACACATGCAGGCATTCCCGCTGCTGCGGACCATGCTGACCATACTAAAAACGGCGGTTGAGCAGGGAGAAAGCCCATCACTTCGGCGCTTCGACCCGCCGAACGACCCTATCTATGAAGCCAACGTGGGCAAGATCGGCTTACTCGGGGGCAAGCTCGCGGAGGAGGTTGCGTTCGCGTACCAGCAGATTCGCGCCTTCAGATTGAACTTCGCCCTCATACTGTCCCACCACGAGGACATGAAAGCGCCTGAGATTGTCGTTCGCCTGAGTGCATGTCTCGAAACCATCAATAGGGGTGATGCACGCGCGGTCGCGTTGTTGGCCGATCTGAAGACGCTCGCCAGCCAGCGATATCTGGACGCACGGCTTAGCGGAATTCTGTCGAAGATCGCAGGGATTAACTAGTCCGTGGTCGTAGACCGCATTAATTTCGTCGCCGTTACGACATTGAGTGTCTCACAACACGCCGCGGCTACCGAACTGCCGGTGACGGCCGAGGCCGTGTAAAAACGCGCAGAACGGCGGACCGGTGACGCCCGGTGGGAAGCGCCGTTGCGTTAGACCGAGATACCGGCAGATGACGCGATCGTGTTTACTGGCAATCAGCGTCGGCGCGCGCGTTCACGCGCCTGCCAGCTTCATTGCACGCATCGTCTTTGCGAACCCGAGAATCCTGATGACGCGTTTGAGGTTGTAGGCCAGCACATGCAAACTCATTTCAGCTCCGACATGGCCAAGTCCGCGCGTCTGGAAGTGCGTCGATCCCATCCAGTGCTTGAGTGTGCCGAACACATGCTCAACGGTCCGGCGTCGTATTGTCATGGCGTCTAGCTGACGATCCAGCCTAGCCTGCATCGCCTCAAGTACCGCTTCGTGTTTCCATCGTCGGATACGACGGTAATCAGCGGGCGTGCACTGGCTTTTCATTGGGCACTTCGGGCAAGCGCTACTCCAGTATGTTCGCAACTCCAGTAGGTTGGCGCCTTCGAAGGAGGTGTATCGGTATATAGCCCGTTGACCCGCTGGACACAGGTACTCGTCATCGCGTGCAATGTAGATGAAGTCGGCCCGGTCGAACCGCCCATCCGCCTTTGCACCTGATGTCTGTGTTTTCGGCACCAGCGCCGCAATGCCCGCGTCATCACACGCCTTGATCTCCGGAGCACTGAAGTACCCGCGATCAGCCAGTGCCCTGATTGTCTTCTTGCCCATCGCATCGCGTGCGGCCTTGGCCATCGGGCTTAGCTGCGCGTGGTCACCACCGACGTTCGTAACTTCATGGGTCACGATGAGGTGATGCTTTGTATCGACAGCCACCTGAACGTTGTAGCCCACCACGCCTGTGCCCTTGGCCTGCGACATCATCGAGCGCGAGTCAGGATCGGTCAGCGAGACCTGTTTGCCCGGTAATTCATTCAACAGTTCTGCGGCACAATCCAGATCGCGCATCTGCTCGCGAAGCGTTTCAATCTTTTCCCGTAGCCGTTTGGTTTTCGCTTCCACCTCGGCTGGTTGCGTGCGATCTGCCGTCTCCAGGGCATCCAGATAGCGCTGAATACTTTGCTCGATCTGTTCCTGACGCCTTGCAATCTTGTTGGGCGTAAAGTTGTTATCGCGGCTGTTGACCGCCTTGAACTTGCTGCCGTCGATAGCGACGGCAGCTTGCGTGAAGAGCTTCAGATCACGACATATCACCACGAAGCGCCGGCATACGTTGCGAATGCCCGCGCTGTTGCTGCGCCTGAACTCGGCGATCGTCTTGAAGTCCGGTGCGAGGCGACCGGTCAGCCACATCAGTTCGACATTGCGCTGGCACTCACGCTCCAGACGTCGGCTCGACTGCACGCGATTGAGATAGCCGTAGATATAGAGCTTGAGCAGAACAGCTGGATGGTAAGACGGTCGGCCCGTAGTCGCGGGCGTGGTGCCCTCGAATCCCATTGAAGCCAGATTGAGTTCGTCCACGAATGCATCGACTATCCGGACAGGGTTGTCTTCGGCGATAAAGTCCTCAAGACATTCCGGCAGCAACGTTGCCTGATTGCGGTTCGCACCTTCGACAAATCGCCCCATCTCCGCCTCGCGCGCTAACAGGTTGATTCAGTCTAGGCGATCGGGCGAGTTTTGACACACCCTCGGCCAGGAGCAGCCTTTGATCTGCAACATCAAACAGACGCTTGAATGTCCCCGTCCACCTTGGCAACGGCCATTCGAGCACCTAACGCTGTCGTCACATCATCGGCCGGTGTGGCCGCGCATGGAGGAAATTTTTTAGCTGTGACGATAGCGTTGAGCCGGCCGCGTCTACTGAAACAGTTCGGGCGGCACCGCATGGTACGCTTGCCCGTAAGGGCTCTTCACATGGTCAGCCCCACTGGACTGCCAACGCTCCTACAGCAACAAGGGTTCGATTCGCGGATGCAGAAATGGGAGTTTCGTGCGTAGTCTTGGGAGCGGCCATTACCGCTCGTTCCAGATTTTTCACTGAGAGTGGCCCGCAGGTGCGAACAAAATAGTTAGGCTGCCCCAAATGACCGGCCAATAGTCACTAAGGAAATCCAATGCTCGGACACGGAGTTTTAATGACTAGCAACGAGGGCGTCCAGACGCTGCAAATGACGGATGTGACCTTGAAGCTGCTTTCCCCCGAAGAGCCCCTTACCAAGACCGAACTTGAGTTGATTCAACTGAAACGGTATCAGGAGTTGGCGGGTACTAGCGCGAAGGATATGGCGTTCATATTGCTGGAGCAAGGCGACAGACCTGACTTTTGGATCGAGAGAAATGGCCAAAAGCTCGGCTTGGATGTGGCGGCGTTCGCGTTCGATAAACGAAGGCAGGCAATTGCTCAATTCCGACTTATCAAGGGTCGTCTCCGTCGTGAATACCGAGCCGGACGACTTAGGCAGTGTGTGGGTCTCAATATTGTTCTACAGTTCAGTACCGCCTTCATACCCCGTCCAGAAAATATTGACCCGGCAATTTCCGAATTGGTGGAAATGTTCGAGGGACTTGAACCTGATCACGAAGCTTGGGCGACACTTGACGGGGAGAAATGGGTCATGGGCGAAGTACCTGACCCATTTCCAATGGGCGAAAAAGGCGTCACTTCCGATGGCTCTATCGAGTGGTACGTTGCTGGTCCGTCGATGCACAACAATCGCTTTGTACTCGAGTGCGGATTCAATGTTGAGCATCAATATCTCGCGACTGCAGGGGGCGCCGACGTAAAGCAGCGCTTAGACAAAATCATCGCCAAGCATGACAAGGCTGATCAAAGAATTGACGAGCTTGTCATTATCGCGGGAGGGCCCGACAACGACGGCGAAGCAGTTTTTGACGAATCGATGCTTGCAAGTTTCTTCGTTACCCAATGGCAGGGCCAAGTTGAAACACCAAATCATGCAAAGAGAGTTGTGCTGCTTAACTGGCAGGCGAATACTTTGCACGTATTATATGAACGTCCGTAGCGGTCGTTCGCAGGGATAGAAGGCGGACTGGCCCAAATGACCGCTCTGGCCGATCAACCGCCGACCTACAAGGCTTGGCGAACGACCGTTATGCCGTGGAAGCTGCCGGTGGGTTTAGGCTAGGTCAAAGGGCCGCAACGGGTCCAGCCTGTGTGAAAACGTGTTGATCGCCCAAACTGAATCAACGCACTGAGACCGGGTGATGCATGAAGCGATTCGTTGAAGGCGATGACCGCAAACAGGTCGCACCACTTCCCGAATGTGTCGATGACTACATCGGCGGAGATAACCCAGTCAGGGTCATAGACGCCTTCGTCGACGAGCTGTACCTCGCGGAACTCGGTTTCAACGGCGTCAAGCCAGCAACGACCGGTCTTCCCTCCTATGACCCCGGTGTGATGCTCAAGATCTACATATACGGCTATCTGAACCGGATACCATCCAGCCCGCCGCCTGGAGCGCGAGTGTCAGCGCAACGTCGAGCTAATGTGGCTAACGGGCCGCCTCGCTCCGGACTTCAAGACGATCGCAGATTTTCGCCGTGACAGCGGCACAGCCATGCGCAATACATGTCGGCGTTTCGTCGAACTGTGTCGCGGGCTAAAACTGCTATCCAGCGACATGGTGGCCATCGACGGCAGCAAGTTCAAGGCATCAAATAGCCGGGACCTGAACTACACAACGGGCAAGCCTGACAAGCGCAAGCAGCAGATCGAGGAGAGTGTGCAGCGATATCTCGACCTGATTGAAACGGCAGACAGAACCAGCCCAACAGGTTTCGCTGTAAAGACCGTTCGGCTGTACGCGACAAAGGCCATGAAGTTCGCGGCAGGCTGAAGCCCCGAGGGGCTTTGTTGTGCTTGCGATGTCCGACTAGCGAAAATTCGGCGTATCGAACTTGATCGATCTGATTGCCTATCGCTTACCTTCGAAAAATTGTGTTTCCACACACTCTGGGTCGTAATA
Organism: Paraburkholderia hiiakae; assembly: GCF_904848665.1. Taxonomy (GTDB): domain Bacteria; phylum Pseudomonadota; class Gammaproteobacteria; order Burkholderiales; family Burkholderiaceae; genus Paraburkholderia; species Paraburkholderia hiiakae. The sequence continues at coordinate 8,406 of NZ_CAJHCQ010000005.1, read as the reverse complement.
TGCCTTTTGCATAGAGCACGTTGCCGACGGGATGGCCGCCGAAGTTCGTGTGGCAGCGCGCGGCCGGGAGCCGTCGCTCACGCACGTTGACGGTCGGACGTTCGGGCGTCGGCTCCGCCCCCCGTAACCGGCCATTCGATTGTCAAGGATGAGTGCTCTTTTACCGGTCAGTCCGAAAATCGGCGTCGTACCGCACACCACGTTCCGCGAATGACCGCTTCGCGTGAAATCCTATGCCCGGAGTCAAGACCCGCTGCGGCCCTTCGAGCCGCCTCCTAGCAAATGACGCCTTCGAGGCATCGGACGAAGCCACTCACGTGGATGGCAGCAGCAATGCCCCTTCACGAGCAAACGTATACGCTGGCGCAACTCCTCTGGGTTCAAGTCGGCCAGTGCCGGATCGTCGGTCAGCACCTCGATCGCAACATGCAACGCTTCGTCCTTGCCACCTGAATGGCCGCCTACGAAAACGACGCACTATTCCCGGCCGTCGCCGAGCGTGACGACCGCCGCAGCCTCATATGAGAACGAGTAGGACGCGGTGTGCACCCGCTCGGCGAGGACGTCGGTCCGGGCGTCATAAAAACTGACGGGGACGCCGGTGACGCGCGCCGACGACTCGGCAAGTCCAGACGACCTGTGCTCTCTTCTGTCGCCTGAAGGGCAACGCGTGCCGCCAGCACGAGGCACGAATGTTCTTTGATGCCAGCGGTCTGTCGGAAGTGCGACCGCAGGTAGGTCGCGCGGGAGGCATTTACCGCGACCAGCGCGCCGCCGCTACTGACGCACTCGCAGTCGCAGTGGGCGTCGCCCTCGTCGGCTAATGGTCAGTTGTCGATCGTATAGGACCGGATTACGCACACGTTTACGTTGTGCCTGTACAAAATATCGCCGCTGTGCATGACCGTCTTGAAGTCATACTTGCAATACCCGCTCCCGTCATCCGGGTCGATAGTAGCGTGATATCCAGCGTGCAAAACTCCCGTTCCGAGTAGGTCAGTGCCCCACTCGTTTGTGCCGACATTACTCGCATAAAATTGGTCAATATTGTCGTCTGTTTCATTTACTAGCACAAAGCTCCGGTCGTAGGCGTATGCACCGGATATTGCAACGGTCGCTGCCGCCAATATGATAATGCTTCGCGCTAGTTGGGCGACAACAGGTGCGGATGTGATTTTGAAGATTGTGGCCGTTTCCATGATCATCTCCAAGAAAGTTGCGATGCCGGGACGTTTGCGGCCCGGGTGAAAACCATTTTGGAAGATGAGGAGGATCAATGTAATGCACATATGTGGCGCAACCGATGTATCGCGGTGGGGCCTACATCTGTAGAAATGGGTATTGCGTTAATCGTTGGTAAGGGCGTCAGTCTCGTCGCAATTCGCCGTGCTCAAGTGTTGCGCCGAAGATGCATCTGGCGTTGCCCTTGTCTCACGGCTTCATATGCTCTTGACCTTGACCACATCGCCGCCATAAAGAACGGGGCTTTTCGCGCGACGGACCATAAAGCAAGGGCCTCGCCGGGCGACACTAAACGACCGCTACGTCGAACTGGGCGTTGAACGGTCGGGAACACTCATCGTGGGTCGCACATCCAACCTTAAAGCATTACTGGAAGTTCCATAAACGGCTAGGTTCGGTTCTGGCTCAGTAGCTTGATCCTATCAATCGGCAAAGGCCGTCAAGCCATTGCGCTGTCGGACTCCGCTTCAGGACATGGATGCGATACATCTGTAGCCTTCACAGAGCGGCCAGTATTGGTTCACAGTGTCGGTGTAACAAACTCATACTGTCTCAATAGCATTCGCGGCCACTAACCGGTGAACCTAACAAACCATGGCACTGATACACAATCTCCACTTGCCGTTGCCCTTCGCCGAAGGCGAGCAGGAGGCCTCTTACCAGGACGATACGGCGGAACGATTCCTTCGGCAGCGGCGACTTGCTGCTGGGCTTGGTCTCGGGATGTGGACAGCGTTTCTGTTCTGGGACTGGGTACAGAGCCCTTTTTTCAGTCGTCACGCGTTTGCTCAACTTCTTGAGATTCGCTTCGTTGGCATGGCCATTCTGGCATATGTCTGCAAACAGGCTTGGACGGACGTATTTTTAAGTGAAAGGAAGGCGTCGGTCTACATGCTGTCGGCGATTTTTACTGGTTGGCTCGGACTTCTGCTTATGATGATTGTAGCGCCACCCAACAACAATTTCAGAGAGTATTATCCAGGACTATTTTTATGTTATTATTTTCTGTTTACATTTATACGAGTGAGCGCCCGACCCACTCTTATTCTCGGATTCATTCAATTCCTACTTTTCAATGTTGTCGAATATATCATTGGAGCATCTGTATATTACTGGTTTTCGGCGTCATTTTTTCTTATCTGCTTCTGCATCCTAGGCTCTTTTGTCGCAGTACAGTTGGAAGTCGCGGCTCGAGGAGAGTTTCTAGCGCGACTTAGATTGACTAATGCGAAAGCCGAAGTCGATATCGCAATGGCCACCGTGCAAGAGCGCAACGAAAAGATGCGGGAGATGATGGAAGATAAAGAGCGCTTTTTCGCCGCAGCTTATCACGATATCCAACAGCCTCTCGCCGCGATACGCCTATTTCTTCAGGCGGCCATGGTAAAAGCAAGCGAGTTTTCCCCAACCATCCAGCCTGATCTCGCCATTATCGACCGATCAGCCGCTGACATTTTTAGCATTTTTAAGGATATTCGGGATTACTCTGAACTTGGAAATTACGAGGTAAATATGCTGCCTGCGAATGTGCAGGACCTCATTTCCGAGGTACATGAGCAGTATGCAGGGGCAGCCAAAAGTAAAGGATTGGATTTGCGATTGTTTCGCGGGCGTCATGCGACTGCTGTCATCGTTACCGACAAATTTTTGTTGAAGCGCGTCCTCCTCAATCTAATGTCGAATGCAATCAAGTACACCGAGCGCGGCGGAATTGTGCTCGGCTGGGTCATCGGCAAGGAGATCGTTCGTATTGACGTTGTGGATACGGGCCTAGGAATTCCAGAAGAATATTTCAGCAAGATATTTGATGAGTATTATCAGGTTAATAACCCAGGGCGTGACCGCTCGAAAGGCCTTGGGCTTGGCCTTTCTATCGTGCGAAGGATTCAGCACATTCTCCCTTGCCACCAACTAAGCTTTACCTCCATCGTGGGCAAAGGGTCGCGATTCTCCGTTTACGTTCCGCTTTCGACGGACTTGCCTGCCGCAAACGCGGACCGCGAGACAACCCGCCCTGCCCTCAGCGGACTGGTAGGGCGGTATGCGATAGTTTGCGACGATGAGCCGACTGTTCTGCAGGGCCTTAAAGGGCTACTCGAGCACGCAGGTATGTTGACGGATACAGCTGAATCGCTTTCAGACGTCGAGCAGATACTGCAGCGGTCCGAACGTGCTCCCGACGTTATTGTGACGGATTACCGACTGCAGTCAGGCTATACGGGCGCCGATGTCATCGCGGCCGTTCGTAGCTTTTTTGATGGGGTGGCAGCAATTCCTGTGGTGATTATTACCGGTGAGATATCTGTCCGAGATATTGAAACGTGCGTTCCGGGGCCTGTCATCGCGATCGGGAAGGCTTCCACTCCTGAAGAGCTAATGGCCGCTGTCAATAACATGATTACATTGGGGCAATCCCTCTCGCAGGCGTATCCCGCATCGGCGGACCGGATATGATTCCGTTTTTTGCACAGTAAACAATTAATTCAGTTCGTCGCTTCACATTAAAATGAGCCAATAAATGACTTACATATTTCCTGACGGTAATATCTTCGACCTGCATTTTTGAAGCGATAGACTTGTTTGGCAATCCACGAATTAACCACCTCAGCGTCTCAGATTCACGAGGTGTCAGTCCAGTGGTCGTGGGCGGGGGTGGCAGAGACGCACATGCTTGCCCGGAGTTTCCGTCAGTTCCGTGGACCATGGGAGCTGACCAGTTGTCATGGTTCGCGGTTAGATTACCTCTATCGAATATCGAACTGGGCAAAAAAACACCGCCGACAAGAGCCGACTGCAGCGCTGCATTCAGCGCCTGTGGGCCTTGAGATTTCGGCACGAATCCCATTGCGTGTAAGTCAATCGCAGTATTAACGGTGTCTCTGTCCTCAAGCGCTGTCATCACAACTACCGGTAGTGCAGGCCTCTCCGTCTTCATTACTCTCAGGGCGTCGAAACCGTGGCCATCGGGGAGTGCCAAGTCCAGAAAGACTAGATTCAGCGGTTCCACTCGGGCCAGTTCCAAGCCGTCCGACATCCGTCCTGCTTCAAGTATCTCGATGGTCGGGTGCAGTTCCCGAAGTAGCAGGCCGATACCCGCACGAAACAGTGCGTGGTCATCTATAAGCAGCACCCGCATGTCGCCCTCCGGTCGCTAAGCTAAGTCAGTATAGAAGACGTTCGCACCGATGGATAATGTCACATGCACCGCTTTGTGGTTATCAGCGCATACCACGCCCAGTTCTAGAGTTACATGGTCGACGCAAGCAAAATGAAAAATTTCCAGTATGGTGGATATTTCGCGGTCGAGAGGCGTGCCATCAGCACACCCTGTGGAGGCGAGGGGCCCCGGTCAACCAGCCTCTGCGCCGCGTCTAGATCATCTGGGTAGTTTGGGTCGTCGTTCCAAGGTGACGACCGTGACGGGTCACTCAATCAGCATACGGAAACGTTGCTTCATTGGCCTGCCAATCGCCAATACCAGCGTACGATCCGTCGGGAGCCATGTGTGGAGTACCGCCAACGTACGAGCCGTCAGGAGCCATCTGCGGAGTGCCGCCAACGTACGATCCGTCGGGAGCCATCTGCGGAGTGCCACCAACGTACGATCCGTCGGGAGCCATCTGAGGAGTACCGCCAACGTACGAGCCATTGGGAGCCATTTGTACGTATTGACCAGAAGCGGATTGGTTTGCGGCAAGCAGAACGACAGCGACTAGTGAGAGCAACAGTTTCATAATTTTCTCTCGCCTGAATAGGTCTCTGATATGCAGTTGATATATCAACTACATGAGAAATGTAAGTTATCCGTATGCGACGGAGTGCCACCAACGCCCATTTAATTCGCCCGATGGGGCTGGAGGGGTCCGTGTTTGGCATTGACGCGATTTGGTTTGGGAAGCAACCGCAGCATGGTCGTACAAGCGGGAGCTGCCGTTCGCGGGCTGACACGGGGTGACCGGCGGAGACAGTGGTCGGCCATGCGTGGTCCTTGAGTCGCAGGCCGGACTCGGCACGCACCTGTCCGGAGCGGTCTCAGAACCGGCCCCTCAGGAGCTTGAAGGAGCGTATTTGCGAGTGTTCTGCATTGAACCGGCCCGGCAACTTCAACTTACCAGTCGATGAACGCTTCAGCCCGTTCCGCCAGGGATTCGCACACTTGATCAGTCGTTGCGAGTCGCAGCTTGGTACACATTACATCCGCATTCGTGGTTGGGTCCCAGATCATGCGCCTTACCCCCTCGTTTTCCTAATTTGCAGCGTAGTTGGTGACGTGAGCGGGCTCGCGCGATGTTTCGGAAACCAGGCAAACTTATAGTTGACACATCAACCATATAGAATGATGTCAGCCTCCTGTATGCGACATCGCGTCGCCGACGTCCATTTAATGCGCATTGTCCCGAGGGCGGCTGTTGTTTCCGAAACGGTCATAGCGGTATCGCGGGCCTGATCGACTGTTCAGGGTTGCCTTCCGCCGTTCACACAATCAGCGATAGACGGTACTCAGTGGAATTGGATGGGCAGTGCCATCCCGGTGCTGCTGAAGTAGGTCCATAGCACTCTCGACTTTCCCGTGACAGCCCGATAGCACCAACCGTTTAAAGAATGGCCTAGCCTCAACATTAAGCTGATCCTTGTCCGAACTCGGGCCGCCTCTGCCGCGTTTCCCGGTAGTCCGCAATGAACCGAAAAAAAGTGCCCGCACGGGGCGGGCGCAATTCCTTTGGAGACCGAGGGATACGGGGATACCCTCTTCGCACACTCTAGCCACTACCGGGTCGGCGCATAACTATTCGAATGAGTAGGCCCGCGAGATCCCTCGTTGCGGCGAGATGCTGAAAGCGGTGAGACCGAGCGCCGGTGACCTCGATCGAAACCTGTGCGACTTAAGATGCGGGCAGCGACGATTGTCCGAAAAGTGCAGGTCTCTGGAGTTCACAGCGGCTGACCGTCTAAATCATGCTTGCGTCGTGGGAGAGATGCGCAACGCACATCGCGTGAATCTGTTGGACCACGGGCTTCCTATAGTCGAGAAACCAGCCACGATTCAGATTGAAAAGCTGTACGAGGTCGGCCTCGGCTTGTGGGAACGGCAAATCAAGCGCCTTTAATGCGACGACCCGGCACGCCTCGACGAGCTGTGCGCGCTCCAGCCAATCGCATTCGGCGCCGTTCGAACTGAGCCAAATTTGCGCAGACTCGATGAGATGGATGGTACGCAACCACACTCCGCTTCGAGCAAATGCGAACAGCTGGCCGACCACGAGGAACGCGAGCAGTTCAGCCTTCGTTTCATCATCCAGCCGCTTCATTTCTCAGCTTCCGCTTTCGGCGTGTCCGTAGCGCTCTTCGGCCCACGCGGCGGTGCCGGGAACGCCTCGGCATGCATCAGCTCAGCAGGGAAGAGATTCAGGAACGAACGCGCTTCGTCCGTTGTGTTACTGCCGAGCCAGTTCTCATAGTCGGTCGGTCGCACAATGACAACGGAGCGCTTCTCGTCACCTGGCTTGTGGAAGCGCTTCATGAGCGGATGCTCACTTGAATTGACGGTCAGCATCGTGAACGACAGCGCTTTGCCTTCGTCACCGTCCTCCCACTCGCGCCACAGGCCGGCAATGGCAAACGGTTCGCCGGAGGCCGTGTCAATGCGCCAACGCACAGCTTTCCCGCTTTCGTAATTAGGCTCGTAGAACGCTTCGCAGGGGATAAGGCACAACTGCAAACGCTTCCACGCACCGCTAAAGCTACGCTTCTCGCCAACCGTTTCCGCGCGCGCGTTCATTGTGTCGAAGACACGAACGCCGGGCGGAATATGCCTGCGCGGCACCATGCCGAACGTTGCGACGTCGGCTCTCTCTGCGTCCGCCACGCGCCTGATAATTGGTGCCGGATAGTCCTTGTACACCTCGTCTCGCCAAGGGCTATCGGGCGGTTCGACGCCGAACTGCTTGAATATCCGGTCGCGGCGTGCCGCCGCATAGTTCGTGCACGTAAGGTTCCTCCGTCGAGGCAAAGACATCTTGCCCGCCTGTCTCCATTCCTGGATAAACTGTACATCCATACAGTGTTTTTGTCAGATCATGGCCCAGTTTGGGAATACAAGTGGGCAGTCTGGGACGAGGTCAAAACCCGCTTCGTGCCCACACCGATATGGCTTACCGATGAGGAAGCCCGGTCCGACTGGTATGCCTACGACATGTGCGTCTACCAGCTCGGGCATACGAAGCGAGACCGCATGCATTCGGTCGGCCCGGCAGTGGACCCACCTGCTGCTGACCTACCGTGGCATCGAGAGCGTCGGATGCGCGCCGAGCGTTGCAGATACGGCCTGCCGCCATTCGTCACGCCGCTCGACGACGAGTTGAGGCGCATCTGGAACCGGCATCCACGAGATGAGGTAGGTCGGCTCGCACTTGAGGTGCAGTGCGGGCGATACGCCATCTCCGAACTCGAGGCGATTGCTGCGGAGGGCTACTGGCACCTGCAGAAAGACTACGCGACCGTCGAGGAAGCACGCAAATATTTGGGGCGACTGCGGCGCCGCCTGATGCAGGAGCTGCAGCGAATTGGGCCCATAAAATGGGAGCGACGATAACTTAATGTCCGTGGCGATGGCTGCTTAAGGACGGTCACCCGTTGCTTGCGCGCTTGCCAACTCATGAGCTGTTCGTCGGGCCGGCGCTTAGAGGGCCAAGAGCTGTCATAGCGCTCGTTCCACGGTATCTCCGGCCCAGAGGCGAATTCAGGCACTGCGGAGCACTTTGGACTTAGAATCCATGGGTCGTCGGTTTAAATCCGGCCCCGCAACGAATTCCGAAGATCCGACTAGTACCAAGAGCCGCTCAGCGCGCGAGATTTGCGCTGTCACAGTCGCGCGGAGTTTCGGCATTTGTTCTGTGTGACGACATTGGGCCACCGTGATCTCGAAGACGATCGTTGTAATTCAGCTTGATCTCATACGGCATGTCAGCGACTGCGGATTCGAATAATAAGTCCTCTACAGCGGTTCATGCGACGCCTCCGGCCGAAGGAGAGCGACGGGCGCTCCGAGGGTATTTCAGCTTGATCTCATACGGCATGTCAGCGACTGCGGATTCGAATAATAAGTCCTCTACAGCGGTTCATGCGACGCCTCCGGCCGAAGGAGAGCGACGGGCGCTCCGAGGG
>NZ_CAJHCQ010000004.1 GCF_904848665.1 Paraburkholderia hiiakae | reverse complement strand
CTGGTCGACGCCTCACGCGAGCGTGCGCGTCAACCAGGGCAGGAATCGGACATTTCTAATGAGCCAGAACCGGACATTTCAAAAAAGCCCTAACATTAAAAATGTCGATAATTTTCATTATGTAAAATACGAAACACTCAAATATTCCTGTTGCGAATGCGGCTTGCTGCCAACTTCGCCACGCGTCGCTGCTGACCGAGGAAAGTCAGACGCGATAATCTGCTGCCATCGGCCCGTTGCCAACCTCCAACTCTTCGGGTCATTCATAGCGACTACGCGCCGCTCCGGCGGCGCGTTCGCCTATTAAAACAGGACTACCACTGGGAAGTGTTCTGCTTCCCCAGGCCACGCTATTCGTTCGGACAGAGGGCTTAACCTCGTACGGTCGGGCACCGTCATTGCGAATGCCCACCTGACTCTCGACGCGCTGGGAGCGACGATGCGGCGGCGCCGTCGGTCCCAGCACAAGGAGATAGCGTCTCAAGCCGATCGAGACGACCAAGCAGATCCTTTGCCTGCTTTTCAATGTGCATGGGTAGCAAAGGCATTGCCAGAATGGCGCGAAGCCTCGTCCGCCAGTAGCTCAGGCTAATCACCGTCCCGATCTCCGCGGCGCGAACGCTGTCGGCCGAATGCTCGAGATGGCTTAATACGTTCCTGATATGCGCCAGATCCCGTTCGGCAAATTCGCTGCTCACAATTGATTCCCTGTTCGTTGTGTCCACATCGTTCTTATACGCACTACTCTTCTCCTGCATCGGAGTCACCTGCTGTGCACCCGACGCACTCAACGCCGTGACCGGGTTCGTTGCCACCATTCATGATGATCGAGGTTGCGCAGAAGCTCAGCCCGACGCCTCTCACGCAGGTAGTGCGCGGTCACGCCAACCACGGCAACAACAAGCACGATAGTGCCGGTCGCCATACCCAGCCAGGTTTGGTCCACGACAGTCTCCTCAGTTAGTTCCGGGGTAACCGCTTCATGACGCAGGCGGCGCGCATCACAAATACAGGTCGCGCTCGTGGCAGGCCCTCGACCAGGAGCCTGCGCTCAGCGCGCCCGGGCAATGGCACGCAACATTGCCTCGCCTCGCGGGGTCACGCGAGGCATCGTCCGGCCCGCATCGGGCTGCTCGAGCGCAATCAACTCAAGTGCGCGAAGCACGCCAACTTCCTCGCGCCCAGCGTCCATCCGCTCAGGGGCATCCTTCACGAGCATCAACGTGGCAAGTTCGTGGGGGCTCAGCATGGCGCTCCCTGGCATCGGGCCATTTAGAAAGAGATCGGTATCCAGCGGCGATCCGGTGCGCAATGGCGCTCCGGACAGCGCGCGACATTAGCGCGACGGACTTCGCCGTCTGGGAGACATGGATTCCGTATCCTTGCTCGGGATGTCGTGCAAGGCGACATAACCCTCAAGGGCAAGCCGATTGAGCGAGGTTGACGTTTGCAGCGTCATTTCGAGCACGGCGCTGGGCGACGCGACGAACTGATCGGCGAACAGCGGCAACCCGACGGCCCGATTCCCGGCACGCGGCCCCCGCGTCTGCGGCGGCAGGATGCCGTCCCGGGTGTTCTGCGTGCCGGTGAGTCGAGCGCTGTACATCGCGAGATTCAACCGCGTGAGTTCGCTGAAACCGGCAACCATATGACCGGCCAGGACTGGGAACGCAGCCGCACAGGCTGCGGTAGTGGCAAACAACTTCTCTTGAGGACTGCTCACGAATTGGCTCCAGGTGCTCACCAACAGGCGTGGCCGCTGCCACTGCGGCCGATCGTCCGCACGCCGTCGCCCGCAACCCGCGCGACGCCCGCCGAACAATCTAGAGACTTTATTCTAACTTTGTTAAATCCGCGCCACTGGCGCTTCTTGATGGGGGGTTTCCCCTATATGCGAAAACGCGCTGGCAGGCGTCTACGCTATGACACCCGATCGATCTGCTGTGCCTGCCCCCCTCAAAACCGGTGTGCTCGCAACGTCGCGCCCTATCTTATGGAGCCGCCGTGACTGCCCCGTGACCAGTACGTCCGTGCTGTTTCGCAAATGGCCATCAACTTCCGGACGAGGCTGCCGTTATAACGGTGCAGCAAAGACGAGGGGCGAGGCCCCACCTACTATCGAGGTCGTGTTGACGCGCCAAAGCGTCAGCCAGCAGCCAGTAAGGCTCGCGCAAGAAACGGGGCCGGACGTGAGCAGACTGCAGACAATTCTCAGGCGGAGCCGGCCGGCTGGCACCGAAAGAGGCGACGTGCCGCGTTGGGCGCTCATCCTGCTGCCCGCGCTGACCGTGCTGATCCTGGCCGTACTGTGGGTCACCATCCTCGAGAGACTGCGCCTCGAAAAAGACGCTGCGCTTAACAATGCGCGCGTCGCGGCGGGAACGGCGGCGAGCGCGCTGGCAACGCACACGCTCAAAACGATCCACGACGTCGACGAGATCGCGCTGCTCATCAAGTTCGGGTATGAGAACTCGCCCACGACGTTCGATCTCAAGAAGTACCAGTCTTACGGACTGGTCACGGCTGACACCGCGTTGCAGGTGACGGTTGTGGGCGCAAACGGACGCGTGATCGTTTCGACGATTCCGTTTTCCGGCGAAGTCGACTTGAGTGACCGCGAGCATTTCCGCATGCATCGCGAGCGCGCAGATGTCGGGCTCTATCTCAGCCAACCGGTCGTCGGCCGGATCTCGCATCAGACGTCGGTCCAGGCGACACGTCGCATCAACCGCCCAGACGGCAGCTTCGGCGGCGTCGTGGTCGTATCGGAAAACCCGGCGTGGCTCACCGACGGCTTCTATAGTGCTGCGCTGGGCGAGCACGGCATGATCGCGGTGTTGAGCCGCCGTGGCTTCATGCTTTCGCGCCGAGCAGGCGATGCACCCAGCCGCACGGGCGACGCATCGCCAAGCGGCTACCTCGGTGTGCGCACTGCCATCGGAGCATCCCCTGATCCGATCGACCATGTCGAGCGCATCGTCTCGACCCGAGAGATCAAGCAGTATGGACTGACGGTCGTAGCAGGTCTGTCTGTTGCGGAAGCCCTCGACGACTACTGGAGGATGCGCCGTGTTTACCTGACTATGGCAACCGTCATTTCGGTAATTCTCGTGGGACTGTCGACGTGGATCACCGCACTGATCCTCGAACTGCTTAGGGGCAAAGAAGCGTTGCGGCAGCTCGCGCACACGGACGCTCTCACGGGCCTGTCGAATCGCGCCCGCATTATGGATCTACTCGCAGCGGTCATCGTGAGACCCGGTGCGGCCGGCCGTGTTGCTGTCATCTTTGTGGATCTCGACCGGTTCAAGGAGCTCAACGACACCTTCGGGCACCATCTGGGCGATGCGATCCTTGGCGAAATCGCGCGTCGTCTGACCGACGCGACGCAGGGCCGTGCACGGATTGGACGGTTGGGCGGCGACGAGTTTCTCGTCATCGTCGAAGACGATTGCGCGCGCGACGCCGCGTCGCAGATTGCCACCGGCATCACAGCTGCGCTGGAGGCGCCCTTCGACGTGCATGGCCGCAACTACAGCGTTCGAGCGAGTCTCGGCGTGGCGGTGCTGCAGCCGGGCGAGCGCGCATCCGATCTGGTCAAAACGGCGGACCGGGCGATGTATGACGCTAAGGAGCGCAACCGGGTGAATCGCGTGCCGTCGATGCCGGGTGCGCTTGCCGCGTGACGCGCCCGCAAGGCATCGTAAGCGCCGGGATTGCGAAATGAAAGCTTAGATATCCGAACAATTGTTTGTTTTTTGTAATATTCCTGCGGCTGGGCAGCGCCATCGGCCTATTGCAAGCGCTCGAGGCCGCGAAACAACCGGCTGGATGCAGCAACGCAAATCTGCAATGGGTGGTTCCGAACCGGTAAGGGCATTCCTTATATGCAAAATCGCTGGCTATGTTAATTAACGCACCAACCCCCGCTCCGTCGCACTCTATTTTGGCGAAGGACAGCAAGCAAAAAAACGTCAGGGCGGGGACATGGATACTACGAATACGAGCTCGAGATACGCCACGCTAGATGGCCTGCGCGGCATAGGCGCACTGTTTGTCCTCGTCCAGCATTTTTCTCTGATGTACCATTCACCAGTCTTTGCCCACGCCTATCTTGCAGTCGATCTATTCTTTGCGATGAGCGGCTTTGTCATTGGTAGTGCTTATGATAAGAAGATTATTTCGGGTTCCTTAAAGTTCCACCAATACCTCTTGCTACGGGTGGTTCGCCTGTATCCACTCTACCTTGCCGGTCTCGCGCTTGGCGTCATCGCCATGATGGTTCGCTTGCCGACGTCCTACTGGGCCGAGATTGCTTCGGCGCTTCCGGTAAGCGTGCTCATGCTGCCGAGCCATGTGGCACTGCCCACCTTCTACCCATGGCTAACGACCATTGATTTTAGCTACCCGCTGGATTTTCCGGCCTGGTCGCTATTCTTCGAGTTGATGGTGAGCCTGGGTTACGGGCTTTTCTTTCGCTTTCTGAGCACCCGAACGCTCTTCCTCATCATGTGCGTGTCGAGTGTCGGGCTCGGTATCGCCGCGTACACATCCACCCTCAACGGCGGCGCATTCTGGTCGTCGTTCTACCTGGGCTTCGCGCGCGTGGGCTATTCGTTTCCCGCCGGCCTGCTGCTATACCGCCACCGCCGCCCAGGACAATCCCACAATCATCTTGCGACGGTCGCCGTCCTCCTGACCGTAATCGGCCTGCTCTGCGTTTCGTGGCCTGCGGCTCATCAACACGCGTCCGATCTGTTTCTCGCGCTCGTCGTCCCACCCGCGCTGGTATGGGTGACGACCCGCGTGGAACCGCCCGCGCGGCTCCTGCGGCTTTGCGCCTTCTCCGGCATGGTTTCCTATGGCATCTATGCGATGCACGTGCCGTTCGAGATCATCGTGCAGGAGATCGTCTACCACATCCACGGGATTTCCCATCCAAGCGGCGTCACCGCGCTGTTACTGCTTCCCGGCGTCGTGCTGCTCGCGTGGGCCACCGACCGTTACTACGACACCCCCCTGCGCCGAGCCGTGCTCGCGCGCTCGCGTGGCCGGCGCGCGGCGGGGCCGGTCTCCAGCAATGCGCGCGCGTAGGCGTCGGAGACCGTCGCTCGAAGCGTGAGCGCAACTGCTCATTCAAGACGGCCGCCCTTCCCCGTAAGCGGCCCTGTGCCTGCCTCTCCGGAAAGGTCGCGACCAAGGTGCGCGACCGATCTTCCCAAGCGAAATCGCGAGCTTTGCGCGGTTGAGATCAGCCCCCACTAGGGCAAACCCCTCTTTCGCTGTTCGGGAATAACGATATAAAAATTCATTATTTGAAAAACACATTCTGGACGCTTCAGAATGCAGATTCTGAATTCTTGTACGCCCCGACACTAACCGGAAGATGGAACTACGCCAGCTCGAAGCCTTCGCCGCAGTGATCACGTCCGGTAGCGTCACCGCCGCCGGCCGCCTGCTGGGGCGCTCGCAGCCCGCGATCACGCGGCTGATACAGGAGCTCGAAACCGAGGTCGGGTATCCGTTGTTCACGCGCAATGGCCCGCGCGTCACGCCGACTGAGCAAGGCATCCTGCTCTATCAGGACGTCGAGCACGTGCTGACGGGACTGCATCAGATCCAGAAGCGCGCCGGCGAGATTGGCCGCGGCGAAACCCGGCCGCTGCGCATTGCCGCCACTTCCGCGCTCGCCGCTGGCCTCGTGCCCGTCGCGCTCGCGCGCACCGATTTCGCAGGCGCCGCGCAGACGATCCAATTGCGCAGCATGCCCCCCGAGCAGGTCGTGCACGATGTCCTCACGGGCGCGGCCGATATTGGCGTGGCGAGCCTGCCGCTAGAACACCGCGGCGTGGTCGTGCACTGGATCGGGCAATCCGCGTGCGTGGCGGCGCTGCGCGACGACGACCCCCTGGCGCGCCATGACCGGCTGCCGCTATCGGCCTGCGAGGGCCGGCGCATCGTCACCATGCAGAACCCCTATCGCTTGCGCCGCCGCCTCGACCATGCGTTCGCACAAGCAGACGTCACACCAGCCGGACTGATCGAAACGAATTCGTCGATGAACGCGCTGACCGCGGTTCGCGCCGGTCTCGGCATCTCGGTGCTCGAACCGGTCACGGCCTATGGCATGCCGCTTGCCGGCGTCGCGATCCGCACGATCGACGCCGACATTCCGTATTTCTTTGGCGTGATCTCGCGCGATGCCATCGCGCTGCCCCCCGTGGCGGCGACGCTCATCGGCGCGCTCGCCGACGCAGCCCGCGCCGTGCTGCCCGATTTCGCGCTGCGCGCGAGCGCCGAGCACGCTCAAGTCCTGCAGTCGCTGTATGGCGATCTGCCTGCCAACAAGGAATCTTTGCCGTAATGAATCCGACCACTCCATCGTCCGCAGGTCTTGCCGCGCTCGAAGCCCGCCTGCGCGAGGATCTCGCGTGGCTCGAACTGCCCGCGAAGCGCTGGATACCCGAACGCACCCTCGACGGCCGCTCCGTCATGAATGTAGCGATTGTGGGCGGCGGTATGGCCGGGCTTGCGCTGGCCGCCGCGCTCGGCCATCTCGGCATCGACGCCGTTATCTACGATCAGTCGCCGCGCGGTTTCGAAGGCCCATGGGCCACCACGGCGCGCATGGAAACACTACGTTCTCCGAAGCAGCTCACGGGCCCCGCCCTCGGCCTGCCCTCGCTCACGTTCCGCGCGTGGTTCGAAGCACAGTTCGGCGTAGAGGCGTGGGATGCGCTCGACAAGATCCCGCGCCTGCAATGGATGGACTATCTGCGCTGGTATCGCGACGTACTCGATATCGACGTGCGTAACGAACACAGGGTCACCGCAATCACGCCACGCGCGGACGGCAGCGTCGCGCTGTCTGTGACGAGCCCCGCTGGCAGCGAGACCGTCGTCGCGCGCCATGTCGTCCTCGCGACGGGCCGCGACGGCCTGGGCGGCCCGTCCGTGCCTGCATTCGTGCGTGATGTGCCGCGCCGCTTCTATGCCCACTCGTCCGATGTGTTGGACTACGGCACGCTGCGCGGCAAGCGCGTCGGTGTCATCGGCGCGGGTGCGTCGGCAATGGACAGCGCCGCAACCGCGCTCGAAGCGGGTGCGGCCTCGGTCGATCTGCTGATTCGCCGCGCGGACATCCCGCGTATCAACAAAGGCAAAGGCGCAGGGAATCCGGGCCTCACGCACGGCCATGTCGCGCTGTCCGACGACTGGAAGTGGCGCATCCGCCACTACATCAACGTGCAGCAGGTGCCGCCGCCGCGCGGCAGTACGCTGCGCGTGTCACGCCATGCCAACGCTCGATTCAACCTCGGTGCGCCGGTCATCGGCATCGAGCAGGTGGACGACGAACTTTACGTAAGCACACCGAAGGGTGTCTTCGTACTGGACTTCCTGGTGTTCGCAACCGGCTTCCGTATCGATCTGGCGAGCCGCCCGGAATTCGCGCCGTTCGCACGCCACGTGCGTGCGTGGAAAGACCGCTACGCGTCGCCCGCAGGCGACGATGACATCGAGCTTGCCGATTCGCCCGACCTCGGACCGGCCTTCGAGTTTCAGGAAAAGACTCCCGGCGCGTGCCCCGGACTCGAGCGCATTCATTGCTTTTGCGCACCAGCGACGCTCTCGCACGGCGCGCTGTCGGGCGACATCCCCGCTGTCAGCGAAGGCGCGAAGCGGCTCGCGCAGGGGCTTGCCGCGACGTTCTATCGTGAGGATGTCGAACTGCATTACGCCAACATGGCGGCTTTCGCCGAGCCGGAAGTCGAAGGCGACGAATGGACGCCCGCTCCACCGCCCCCGGCACTCGCCGAGCGCGAAGCGAAATGAGCGTGTGTGAATCTGCAGTTTTCCGGACTTGACCATGACATACGACACTAACGACGACATTATCGATCGCGTCGCCAGCCTGGCGGCCGACTCGGCCACGCATGCGTTACGGCACCAGCGCGCCAAGGTGGTGGAAGCGACCCAGGGCAGCTACGACGCGCTGTTCGATCCCGTACTCGGCGGCCTCACGCTTGTCGAGCGATTGCTCGTCGCGCTCTACGCGAGCCGCCTGGCACCCTCCCCGGCGCTCGTTGCCCACTACCGCGCCGAACTGGCTGCACACGAAGTCGATGCGGCGACGCTCGCCGCCGTGCAAACGGGTGCGCCGGAGGATCTCTCTGCGCCGCGCCTGCGCACAATCCTCGCGTTCACGCGTACGCTGATCGAAAATCCGGTCGCTGGCGACAAGGCCGCGCTGCAGACGCTGCCCGCCGCCGGATTGACGACGCCCGCCGTCGTCGCGCTCGCCCAGCTGATCGCCTTTCTGTCGTACCAGACGCGCCTCGTCGCGGGACTGCAAGCCCTCAAGCAGCTGGAGCGCTCATCATGAACGACATCATCCGTTCGCACGGCTTTACCAACGAATCCCTGGAATGGGACGCGTGGCTCGACGTTGTCGATCTCGACCACGCCACCACGGAGCAGATCGCCGTTCTCGAAGAAAGCCATCCCAAGGCAAAAATCTCGGACTACTACCGATTTCTCGTTCACCAGCCCGAAATCCTGCGACAGCGCTCCGCCGCGTTCAACGCGATCATGTACGCACCCGGCGGTTTGCCTCGCGCGGAGCGGGAACTTTCGACCACTGTTGTTTCGCGGCTCAACGGCTGTGTGTATTGCGCGTCGGTGCATGCCCAGCGTTTCGAGCAGCTCGCCAAGCGCAACGATGTTATCCGCCAGGTGTTCGCCGATCCTCACAGCGCCGGTACGACAAAGCGCGAAGAGGCGATCGCGCGTTTCTCGGCTGCGCTGACCGAGCACCCGAACGAGATCGATGCAGGCCAGTTGCGCGAATTGCGCGAGGCCGGTCTAACGGACGCCGAAATTCTCGACCTGATCCATTCGATCGCCATTTTCGCGTGGGCGAACCGGCTGATGCTCAATCTCGGCGAACCTGTGTTCCCCGAAATGGCACCCGCCTCTTGACCGAACCATGCTGGACCGTCCTTCAACCAATACCCGGGAATAGCCGATGGGCACTCAACCAGGCATCAAGCCCGTCATCGTGGCCGCCGTGCTGGCCAATGCGATGGAGTGGTTCGATTTCACCATCTTCGCAGCGATGACGCCGATCATCAGCAAGCTGTTCTTTCCGGCCTCGCACGGCGTAGCGAGCGCGGATCTGAACGCGATCTTGCTGACCACGGCCCTCTTCGGCGCGGGCTTTTTCATGCGGCCCGTGGGCGGCCTTCTCCTCGGCCTTTACGGCGATACGTATGGCCGCAAGGCGGCCATGACGCTCGGCATGGGCATCATGGCGCTTGCCGCCGCGATCATGACCTTCGCGCCGACCTATGCGACCGCCGGTCTCGCGGCACCGCTCCTGATGCTCGTGGCCCGGCTTCTGCAAGGGTTCTCGATAGGCGGTGAATTCGGCACTTCGACGGCGTTCCTGATCGAACTGGCGCCGCCGAATCGCACTGGCTTTTACGGCTCGTGGCAGATGAGCGGACAACTCATGTCGACGATGCTGGGCGCCGCGCTCGGCATGGTGGTCACGCAGGCGTTCACGCCCGAGCAGCAGCTCGCGGGCGCCTGGCGCATCCCGTTCGCGGTGGGCCTGCTCATTGCGCCGCTGACCATCTACCTGCGCCGCCACGCAAGCGAAACCTATGCACGCATCCACGCAGCGCCGCGTGTCCGAGCGACGGAGGCGGCCGCCGTCAAGCGTGGACTGTCCGACTATCTGATCGGCATGGGCATGGTGGTGGCGAGCACCGTCACGTTCTACGTCACGTTCGGCTACACCGTCACCTACGCGAAGCAGGTTCTCAAGCTGCCCGTTTCGGAAAGCTTCATGGTGCAAATGATCGCGGCCATCGTCATGCTGATCGTCACGCCGATCGCGGGCGCGCTATCCGACCGCTACGACCGCAAGACACTGCTGGTCGCCTCGCTGGGCGCTTACCTGGTTGCGATCTATCCGCTCTATGCGTGGGTCGTGGCGGCGCCGTCCGTCCCCCGGCTCCTGGTCACGCAGATTGTGATTGGCGTGCTGAGCGCGACCTTCCTTGGCGTCTATTGCACGACGCTTGCCGAAATGTTCCCCAAGCGCACGCGTGCGACGTCGCTCGCCGTGGTCAATAATGTCGTTGTCCTGATTTTTGGCGGCTTTGCACAGACTTTCGTGACCTGGCTCATTGCGCTCACGGGCTCGCCGCTGGCGCCGGTGCTCTATGTGATGATCGGCATCGCGCTCAGTCTCGTAGCCGTCGTGGCGCTGAAGCCGAGCCATTTCAGGCAGCGCAGCGCAAACGCCGCTCAAACTGCCGGTTGATGCAGCGGGCTTTGGCAGGTTGAAGAGTGCGACGTCGAGGATTTTGCGACAGGAGCGTGGCGTGACTCGGACCACGCCTCGTTTCACCTTCCTGTCGTCAAGATTCCGCTGTCGTCCGGCGCTGTCTGTGCGTTTGCCGTGTCCTGCACACGTTCGATCTGCACTTGCATCGACCGTGCGTCCGTCAAGCCCAGGGTCTTCGCCGCGGCATAAGAGAGATCGATGATGCGGCCTTTGACATAGGGCCCGCGATCGTTGATGCGCACGACAACCGACTTTCCGGTTGCCAACGACCTGACGCGCACATAGCTGCCGAGCGGCAATGTGCGGTGCGCAGCCGTCAATGCGCCGGGATCAAAGCGTTCCCCGTTTGCGGTCTGATGCCCCTGGAATTTTTCCGCATACCATGACGCCTCGCCGGATTGCACCACCTCATGTCGCGCGCGACAGGAATCAGCGTTGCACACAGCCTGTTTGGGCGCGATTTGTCCGCAAGCCGCAAATAAGGCGCAGATTGCGGAAATTCCCACATAGCGGACTGATGACGTCATGGACCACATGCCAGTCAATGAGCGGTGTTAAGCGTTTTCAAAAAATTGTGCGCATTCCGCGTGCCCGGTCAAGCCTGGGCACGCGGGGCCAGAATGCTCGCAGCTTTTCAGATTTCACGCAATGGGCCTGAAAGTCCGGCCCTCATTTCGCGGCGTGTGACGAGCCCGAACAGAGCCCCCTCCATCCGGAGGAAGGGCTTCGTCAACCTAATGGCTTACTGACCGAAGTAAATCGGCTTCATGCCGTCGGCGGCCTTGGGCGCACCGGACGCTGACGCGCCGCCAACCATCCCGCCGTAACTGCTCCCGCCGTTCTGCGCGGCCACGCGCGCTTCAGCGGCCTGGATATCGGCCGGATAGTTTGTGTTGTCGCCGTCACCTGGGCGGTAGCCAGCCTGTTCCAGTTGCACGAGTTCGGCGCGGACCTGCTCGGGAGTCACGGCCGCGTTCGATTGCGCGAACGAAACAACCGGAGCAGATGCAATAATAAGGATAACGAATGTTTGACCAGGGGATTTCATGATGAGATACCTCTAACGATTGTCACATGGGGGGACAAGCCTTCTTGTTTGCACCAACAAGCCGCTTCACTTCACTCATTTCCTCCTGTATCGGTTTCATTTCCAGGCGTCGTATTCGTTTGCTCGCGGCGTCCTGCCTGAAGAACAGGCTGCTCCGTGATTGCGTTGCCACCATTCGTGGTGATCGAAGTTGCGCAGCAGATCAGCCCGCCGACGCTCACGAAGGTAGTGCGCCGCCACGCCAACCACAGCGATAACAAGCACGATCGTGCCGGCAGCCATACCCAGCCCCGTTTGGTCCACGTGAGCCTCCGCGGTTACGCCTCTGCGCTTCACAGGTCGTTGGACAAGCGTGGCAGTAGCGGTCGCCAACGGAGTTCTCCAGCACGCCGTCGACATACATGCCGACAGGGGCGCTATAGAGACTCGCGGCACACTATGCAGGTGTCATGCCATCCGGGCACGATCCGTGTAAAGCCCGTCCCAACGTGCATCGCGACGATGCTAGTTTGGGCGCGACCATCACTTGGCCGAATGGTGTTGGGGAATCGCCGACAGGCCGGGCAGCGTCGTTTGCGCGTCGAATTCGAGGTTGCAGGCCGTGGCGACTGCGAACCGGCATGGGCAGGCAGACGCTTCGGTGCTGGCCTGCCATGTGCTTCCCAGAGATACCGCGCCGAAGCGCTAACACCCGCAACTTCCGGTTCGTGCTCTATACGGGTGCCTCAAGCCATTGCCTGGCTTCTCGCAAGTCTGCCGTTGCGAAACCCTCGGTGAACGATTCATAAACAGGCGCGAGTATCTCCCGAGCCGCACGCACGCTTCCCTCTTCCGTATGAAGTTCCGCCAGGCTCAACGCCGCGCGAAGTTCGAGCGATCTGGCGCCCCTGCGACGAGCGATTGCCATGGCTTCGCTGAAATTCGCCTTTGCTGCATCGCGGTCCCCGCCTGCGACGCTCGAACGCCCCGCAGGAAGCAGCGACAACTCGCCTTTGAGCCGATATAACTCGGGCTCGTGATAGCGTTCGTCCGATGTTTCGCAAGCCGCGATTGCCTCGGCCAGCGCATGTTGCCCGGCGTCGCGCAAACCCGCCTTGGCGTAGGTTTGCGCCAACAATGCGAGAAAGTACGAGCGGCCAAGACGAGCGCCGGTCGCTTCATAGTCGGTGAGGCCACGACGCACTTGAGCAATACCCTCTTCCTTTTCTCCTGCCTCCGATAGCGCCCAGCCGTGGAGCATGGTCGCCCAGGCGAGAATCATGGGAAAGCCCTGCTCCGTTGCAAGGGCGATGGCGGCCTCGGCGCAGGCATAAGTTTGCGCAGCCTCGCGGCGCAATTGATGGAGCTCAGCCTTGAAAATGAGCGTTTGGCCGAGACTAACCAGATCGTGTATCGAGCGGGCGCGAGTGAGCGCTTGTTCAGCATGTCTTAACGCTGCGTCCGGGTAGCCCATATGCCAGAGAACGAGGCCCAGGCTGCCTTCGCCCACGCTGCGCGGATCCCGCCCGTGCGCAAAGACATCTTCATCGAGCTTCCCGGCGTCCTGCAGCAACGACGATTGCGCGAGGCCGGCAAGGTAGGCATGCGCAGCGGAGAGGTCTCCGAGCCTGAACAAGCTCATGCCGAGTAGATAATGCGCTTCCATGACTTGCGTGGGATTGTCCGCGCGCTCGGCCAGTTCGAGCAGCCGCTCGGCAATTTCTTTCGCCGTTTTATATTCCGCGCTCAACTGATAAAACATCCGCAGCCCGCTTTGAGCGCGGAACAGATGCGGCGTTTGCCCAGCCAGTCTGCACAGCTCCAACGCACGTGAGTAGGTCGCCTCCACGTCGCGCGAAGCCCATCCTCTCGCGGCCATCAAGACCGGCCCGATAGCAAGCCGTAACGCGAGTTCGCGATCGGCGCGTTCGGGCGTTTCTGGCAGGCCTGAGAGTAGATCCAGCGCCATCCCGAGCTGGCGAAGCGCCTCGGCGCTAGCCGAGCGCTGCCACGCCTGTTGACCGGCGCTGAGCAAATACTCGACCGCTTTCGGTACGTTTCCACTGACGCTATAGTGATGCGCGAGTTCGTTCCAGTAGTCCTTAAGACGCGCATGGAAAAGCGCTTCTATCGCCTGGCCGATGCGTTCGTGCAAAAGCCGGCGCCGCTCGGCCAGCATCGAGCTGCCTGCCACTTCCTGCGTCAATGCATGCTTGAAGCCGTATTCCATCTCCGGAAAAGCGGGTTGCTCGTAAATGAACTCCCCCGCTTCCAGACGTGACAAGCTCGCGTACAGCTCGTCGTCCGGCAGGTCGACGACACACTGGACAAGATTTGCCGGGAACGTTTTTCCAATTACCGCGAGCGTCTGCAACAACGCTTTGTCTGCGGCGTGCAGCCGGTCAATACGCGAAGCGAGCACGCCCTGCACCGTGGTCGGGATATGAAGTGCGACCGGTGCCGCTTCCATTCGGTAATGGCCAGGCTCCCCCACGAGGACGTGTTCTTCGGCCAAAGTTTGTACGACTTCTTCAATAAAAAACGGATTGCCTTCCGTTTTGTCGAGCACATGCTGCTTGACGCCAGAAAGCGTTCGATCGTCGCCGACGAGCGCGCTGATGAGGCCCTGCGCATCGGCACGATCCAGCGGTTCCAGCACCAGCTGCGCATACGCGCTGCGATTTCCCCAATCGTGCTGATACTCCGGGCGATAGTTCAGCAGCAACAGCAGGCGCGCACTCGATACGCGCTCAACCAGGTAAGCGAGGAAGGCTTGCGTCTCGCTGTCGAGCCACTGCAGGTCCTCGAACACCAGGACGACGGGTTCGTTCGCGCTTTCGCGCACGAAGAGTTGCGTGATGGCTTCGAACGTGCGGTCGCGCCGAATTTGCGAATCCATTTGCACGAGGGCCGGACTAGTTTCGCCGACCGCAAGCAAATGGAGCAAATAAGGCACTCCATCCTCGAGATTGCGTTCGAGGGAAAGCACCCGGCCCGTCACCTTTTCGCGGCTTCGCCGTTCGTCATCTTCGGAGGTGATCTGAAAGTAGTTCTTCAGCAATTCGATGAGTGGCAAATACGCGAACGACTTGCCATGCGAGACCGAGAACGTCTCCACCACGAGGCAGCCTTTTAGCGCCGAGCGTTTGAACTCATGAAAGAGCCGCGATTTCCCCACGCCCGCTTCGCCAACCACGCCGACGATGCTGTATTGCCCGGCTCGGGTCGCATCGAGCGCCTCGCGCAATGTCTGGAGTTCAGGCTCGCGTCCGACGAACCGCGCGAGCCCGCGCCGCTCGGCCACCTGAAGACGTGTGCGCAGCACGCCAGGCCCCTGCACCTCATACACGGCAAGCGGTTCGACCACGCCTTTGACCTGTGTCTGCCCTAAGGCCTTGAACTCGAAATAGCCCTCGGTCAACCTGTAGGTGGACTGGCTCACCAGTATCGATGCCGGCGTCGCAATGGCCTCCATGCGCGAGGCGACATGGATCGTGTTGCCGACAGGGTCATAGTCCGCTTGCAGGTCGTTCTTGTGGATCGAGCGCATGAGGACTTCGCCGGTGTGGACACCCACGCGTATCTGCAAGGGAATGCCGCGCTCGAGGCGAATGCGGTCACTATGACGGCGCATGGCCTGCTGCATTCTGAGTGCCGCATAGAGCGAGCGCTGCGGATGGTCCTCGTGCGCGATCGGCGCGCCAAACAAGGCCAGAATGCCGTCACCGAGCAATTTCGCTACAAAGCCCTCGTAATGGTGAACGGCCTCCATCATCAATTCGATGACGGGCGCGATCAGCCGGTGAGCCTCTTCCGGGTCCAGCCCGTATATGAGCGCTGTCGAGCCGGCCATGTCCGCAAACAATGCGGTAATCGTCTTACGTTCGCTGAGCGCTTTGCCGCGGGCTTCGAGGGCCGCCTGCGCGGCGTGGATCTGCTCGGCCAGGTGCGAAGGCGTGTAATCGACCGGGGATGGGAGCGACGCAGTGTGAGCGATGTGGGTGCCGCACTGCTCGCAAAATCTCGCGCCCTCGCGGCATTCGAAGCCACAATTTGTGCAGCGCATATAGCCCCTGATCTCGAGAGACGCCCTCCATGGCAATTACCATTAAAAGCTCAATCTATCGAGGCATCAAGCTGACTCGCAAGCTCGTTCAAATCGCCCACGACGAAATCCCACGCCTCGTCCGCTTTCAGGTCCGTCTTCTGATTGGGTCCGTGCTCGGTCGGCCGCACGACGAACGCGGTGGAAAGACCAAGCCGGCGCGCCGCGGCAAGGTCGCCGTTATGCGCCGCGACAAGGCACAGTTCGGCTGGCGCGAGACCCAGAATGTCCACCGTCTCGCTGTACACCTGCGGTGAGGGCTTGTAAGCGCGAACCACTTCGGCGCCGAGAATCGCGTCCCACGGCAAACCGGCGCGCTTCGCCATATCCACCATGAGCCGGATATTTCCGTTAGACAAAGGGGCGATGATGAATCGGCGTTTCAGACGGTTCAGCGCCCCGAGCGCATCCGGCCACGGATCGAGACGATGCCAGGCCAGGTTGAGTTCGTCGATCTCGGCGTCCGTCACCCCGGCAATGCCGCTACGCTCCAGCACCTTCACGAGGTTCTCGCGATGCAGAACGTCGAGGCGCACGTATGGCCGGCGCCCGCTGCGGATTTCCTCCATCGAGGGTGAATATTCGCGTCGCCAGGCGTCGGCGAACGCGAAAGCATCGAGGCTCGGCGCGTGGCGCTGCAGAAAAGCGCTGGCTTCCCTCGCGACACCGCTTCGCCAGTCCACAATGGTGCCGAAGACGTCGAATACGAGGGCCTTGATTTCGGTGGGGTTTGTCATAGGGGCCAGAATGGGCAGTGGATCGGAGGCCAACCGGCAAAGGCGGCGCAACGCTCATTGAAGCACTTGAAGCGCCATCTCGCTGACCGTTGTGCCACTGCGCGCTCATCAAGCCGCTTCGGCCGCAAGCTCGCGCCCGGGAATCGCGGCGAGCAGCGTGCGCGTGTACGGATGCCGCGGCGCGCGCCAGATGTCCCGATGGTCGCCGCTCTCGACGATCTTGCCCTGTTGCATCACGTGCACGCGGTCCGCGATATAGCGCACGACCGAAAGATCATGCGAGATGAAGAGCATGGAAAGCCCCAACTCGCGCTTGAGTTCGACGAGCAGATTGAGGATTTGCGCCTGAATCGAGACGTCCAGCGCCGATACCGGCTCGTCGCAGATCAGCAACGCGGGCTCGAGCACGAGCGCGCGCGCGATGCCAATGCGTTGGCGCTGGCCGCCCGAGAACTCATGCGCGAAACGCGAGAGCGCTGCCGCGGGAAGACCCACGCGCTCAAGCGCCAATCGCACGCGCGCACGGCGCGCCGCCGGGTCGCCCACACCGTTCACGGCCAGTACGGTTTCGAGAATGTCGCCCACCGTGCGGCGCGGGTTGAGTGATGCATAGGGATCCTGAAAGACCATCTGCACCTTGCGCCGCAAAGGCCGCAACGCGCGCTCGCGCAGCGGCACGAGCTCAGTGCCGTCGAGCGCGATCGAGCCGCTCGCAACCGGCACGAGACGCATGATCGCGCGCGAAAGCGTGGACTTGCCGCAGCCCGATTCGCCCACGAGCCCGACCGACTCGCCCCGGCCAATCTCGAACGACACGCCGTCCACGGCGTGAAGCGGCGGCGCGCCATGGCGCTGCGGGTACGCCACGCGCAGGTCGCGCACGGCGAGCAGCGGCGCAGCAGCCGCCTCCCGCGCGCCCGGCGCTGCGCGCTCGGGCACCTTGCGCGGCACCACTACGAAGCCCCCCTCCTCACCGGCCCGATCTTCCGTTACCGTGTGGCGGATTTCCGGCAAGGTCCACGACCGGTAGTGCAAATCATCGGCCAGATTGAGCGAAGCGTTCAGGAGACCTTGCGTATAAGCGTGACGAGGATGCGCAAAGAGGTCCTGGGTTGGCGCCTCCTCGACCTTGCGCCCGGCCAGCATCACCGCTACGCGGTCAGCATGATCGGCCACGACGCCCAGGTCGTGCGTGATCAGCAGGAGCGACATCGATAGCTCGCGGCGCAGCGCGTCGAGCAGTTCGAGAATACGCGCCTGGATGGTCACGTCGAGCGCGGTGGTGGGTTCGTCGGCGATCAGCAGACGGGGGTGGCACGCGACGGCCATCGCGATCATCACGCGCTGGCGCTGGCCACCGGATAGCTCGTGCGGGTAGTCGTCGAAGCGGCGCTGCGGCTCGGGAATGCGCACGAGATCGAGCAATTCGACGGCGCGCGCGCGAGCGGCGCGACGCGACAGCGCTTCGTGCTGGCGCAACGTCTCCACAATTTGCTCGCCGATGCAGAGCACCGGATTGAGCGAGGTCATCGGCTCCTGAAAGATCATCGAGATCTGCTTGCCGCGCAGCTCGCGCACCGCCCTGGGCGGCAGCCCCAGCAGCTCGCGCCCTTCGAATCGCACGCTACCCGTGACGCGTCCGGGCTCGGCAACGAGCTGCATGACCGAAAG
The DNA here is from genome assembly GCF_904848665.1 of Paraburkholderia hiiakae. Classification (GTDB taxonomy): domain Bacteria; phylum Pseudomonadota; class Gammaproteobacteria; order Burkholderiales; family Burkholderiaceae; genus Paraburkholderia; species Paraburkholderia hiiakae. The sequence continues at coordinate 439,981 of NZ_CAJHCQ010000004.1, read as the reverse complement.
CGCTGTCGCGGATTTGCCGCTGCCCGACTCGCCGACCAGTGCCAGCGTCTCGCCCGCCGCGATGTCGAAGCTCACGCCGCGCACCGCTTCGTGTGCCCCAAAATTCACGCGCAAATCGCGCACTTCAAGCAGTTGGCTCACGTGACACCTTTACGGTCGTTGCCGCTGCCGCGGATTGAGGGCTTCGGTCAGGCCGTCGCCCAGCAGATTGAGGGCGAGCACCGCGAGCACGATGGCCGCGCCGGGAATCGCCGTGAGATACCACGCCGTGCGCAGCGAATCGCGTCCGGCGCCGATCATCGCCCCCCAGCTGATGACATTCGGGTCGCCCATGCCAAGGAACGACAGCGACGATTCGATCAGAATGGCGCTCGCCACCATCACCGAAGCCGTGACGATCACCGGCGGCAACGCATTGGGCAGGATCTCGCCAAAAATGATCCGCGTATTGCTGAACCCCTGGCTGCGCGCCGCGAGCACGAAGTCCGAGTGGCGCAGCGTGCGAAATTCCGCGCGTACGATACGCGCGACCGTGGGCCACGAGGCAATGCCGATGGCGAGCGCGATCACTACCACGTTGGGCCGCCCGATCGCCACGAGCACGATCACCAGCAAAAAGGACGGCACGGTCTGGAAGAGTTCGGTGAGGCGCACCAGCGCATCATCGATCAGACCTCCGAAATAACCGCCGATCGCACCCACCAGCGTGCCGATCACGAGCCCCAGGCCCGCCGAGGCTGCGCCGATCAGCAGTGACACGCGCGCACCATGCGCAATGCCGGCCGCTACGTCGCGCCCGAGCGAATCCGTGCCAAGCCGGAATTGCGGGTCGCTGCCCGGCCATTCGAACGGCCCTCCCACCATGTCGAGCGGGTCGCCCGGGTAGAGTCGCGGCGCGAGCACGGCAAGCACAACGAATGCGGCGAGCAGCGCGAGGCCGGCGCACGCCGCAGGGTTGCGCACCAGCGCTCGCCAGAAAGCGTGCCCGGCGCGCCGCGCGCTCGCGCCGTCGCGATCGGCACCGCGGCGGCCAAGCAGCGCGAACGCCAACTGACGCCGCCACGGCGAACCGTGGCTCGCGCTAGCAGGTCGTGCCTCAACCGGCAGATTCGGCGATTCGAAACTCATTGCTGTCCCTCCTTTAACCGACACGTGGATCGAGCCACGCCTGCAGCAGATCGACGACGACGTTCGCGACAATGACGAGCAGCGACGACAGGAGCAGCACACCCAGCAGCACACTGAAGTCGCGCGCCAGCACCGCATCGAGTGCAAGGCGGCCGAGCCCCGGCCAGCTGAACACGGTCTCCGTCACCGCCGCGCCGCCGAGCAGCGTGCCGAAATGCAGCCCCACGAGCGTGGTGAGCGGCATCAGCGCGTTGCGCAGCACGTGCCGCAACGTCACGCGCCACGGATGCAGACCTTTGGCCTGCGCGGTTCGCACGAAGTCCTGCCGCTGCACTTCGATCATCGCGGCACGCGTAATGCGCGCGTAGATCGCCACGAAGAAGGTGGCGAGCGTCGCCGCCGGCAGCAATACGTGCCGCGCGACATCAGCGACGTAGGCGAAGCCGTGCAGGTTCGCCCCGATCGTGACGTTGCCGCCGCTCGGCAGCCACCCTAGCCGGACCGCGAACAGAACGATGGCGAGCAGGCCGATCCAGAAGCCCGGCGTCGAATAAAACAGCAGCGCGCCCACCGACAACACGCGATCGGGCCACTTGCCTGCCCAGTGCGCCATCACCGCGCCAAGCACGACGCCGGCTACGAGGGCGAGCGAAAGCGCCACGCCCATCAACAGCAAGGTGTTGGGCAGCCGCGAGAGGATCAGCTGCATCACGGGCATGTCGTAGCGCGGCGAATAGCCAAGGCTGAAATGCGCGAGATGCGTCAGATACGTCCAGAGCTGCACGAGCAAGGGCTGGTCGAGCCCGAACTTCGCGCGCAGCATCGTCATCGTTTCCGTCGTCGCAGAGCCGGCTTCGCCCGCGATCACATCGGCGGCGTCGCCCGGCATCAGCTTGAGCAGAAAGAAGTTGAGGATCACGATGCCGAGCACCGTGGGCAGCGCCTGCCAGGCTGTGCGGCGCAGGATCGTTTGCCAGCGGGCGCTTCGGCTCATCGTTGGGCTCCGTTCTGTGTTGCGGTGCGCGTCACGTGCTCAGTCAGGCACTGAGCCAGACATCGGCGAAATTGCCTTCCAGACCTTGCGCACTCACCGTGTGATCGTGCACACGGCGGTTAGCGAGCGTGACCATGCGCGGCGCGACAAGATTGAGGATCGGCAGATCGCGGTAAACGGTCTGCTGAAACTGCTTGTAGAGGCTCACGCGACGGCTTTCGTCGATTTCAACCGATGCCGCTTCGAGCAGACGGTCCGCTTCCGGGCTGCTGTAATGCGGGGCATTCGAGAACGGCACGCCGGGCCGGATATTCTTCGACCAGTAAAGTCGCTGCACGCCCACGGCCGGATCGAACAGCGTGTTCACGCCGATGCTCGTGAAGTCGAACTGGCGGTCGGCGTAGACACGCTTGAGGAAGGACGGCAGATCCTGCGAGCGCACCGTCACATCGATACCCACGCGCGCGAGCGCCGATTTCACGTAGCCGGCTTGCCGCTGGTACATGTCGCCGTACGGAAGGTAATCATGGGTTAGCTTGAATCGCACACCGTCTGCGCCGCGCGGCTTGCCTGCCGCATCGAGCAGCGCCTCCGCCGCATGCGGGTCGAACGCGTAGGGCGTGATCTGCGCGTCGTGATAGGGCGAAGCGGGCGTGATGGGCGTGGGCGAGACGTCCGCATAGCCGTAGGCCACAGTTTTTTGCACGACCTGCGGGTTGATGGCATGCGCGATGGCCTGGCGCACGCGCGGATCCTTCAGCACCGGATGGTCGAGGTTGAAATCGATCTCCGCCAGGGGCTCGAGGAAGCGATAGCCGCGCGTTTCGGTCACGAGCTGCGGTAATTGCGTGAGGCGTGGCAAGTCGGTGAGCGGCACGGGGTTCTCGCCGCCCAGATCGAGCGCGCCGGTTTCGAACGCCGCCGAGCGCGCGGCCGGATCGGGAATGACCTTGTACACGAGCGCATCGATATAAGGTTTGCCCGCGTCCCAGTAGTCGGGATTGCGCTCGTAGACGATGCTCGCGCCGCGCGTCCACGACTTGAAGCGAAACGGCCCGGTGCCAATGGGCGCATTGTTGTGCGGGTTCGTGAGCGGATCGCCCGAGGCGTACAGGTGCTTCGGCACGATCGGCGACTCGCCCGCCGAAAGCGCCTTGAGGAGAAACGGCGCGGGCTTCGACAATTCGATGATGGCCGTGCTGGCGTCGGGCGTCTGCACCTTCGTCACGTTCGCAAAGGTACTGCGCCCGCGCGGATGAATCGCTTTGAGCAAGTCGACCGAGAACGCCACGTCCGCGGACGTGAACGGCTGACCATCGTGCCAGCGCACGTTTTGCCGCAGCTTGAACGTATAGCGCAGCCCATCGGGGCTCACGGTCCATGCTGTTGCCAGTTGCGGTTGCGCTCGCAGGTCGAAGTCGTAGGCAAGCAGACCCTCCAGCACCTTCGAGCTTACGGCGAGCGCCGGTCCCGTGGTCTGGAAGATCGAGACCAGCACGGGCGGCTCGGGGTTGATCAGCACGTTCAGCGTGCCGCCGCGTTTGCGCGTAACAGCGCCTTGGGCACGGGCAAGCGCGGGAAACCCCGCCGTGGCGGCAGCCGCGCCGCTTGCAACAAGAAATTCTCGACGGGTCAAACGTGACATGCTGATGCGTTCCGATATCAATGAGACAAAGCGGCGCTAAACGAGGCGAAACGTTGCGATCTGCAAGAACCGTTGAATTCGCGCCGTGGCGACAGTGCTGCAATCGTAGCAACGGCCTTCTCACGCGCTAACCAAGCGATGCTGCTATTCATATGAACTGGCGCACCGAAATGCCAATGCAGCAGCACAGCTACTCAATTGGAAAGCAGAAAAGCTTCTTTGTTATTCGCGCGCGGCGCGTGTTTAATCAATCGATCCGCTGATCGATTAGCATGGCGCCCGGCGCCGCTACAAACCTCCAAGGTGTCTGTCTTGAGCGAACATTCCGTGGCCGAGCCGCGCGCATCCACTCCCGCATCTACACCCTTCGTGCCTGTGGCCTCCCCCGCCGCCTTTTCCGATAGCCCAGTGGCGCGCGCATTCGCGCAGCCGCTCATGCTGGGCCTGTTCCTGCCGATCCAGGCTGGCGGATGGAGCGCGTCCACGCTGCCGCGCGGCACGGACTGGTCGTTCGACTACAACGCCGCGCTCGTGGAAAAGTGCGAGGCGCTCGGCTTCGATCTCGTCTTCGCCCTGTCGCAATGGCTGCCAAAAGGTGGCTATGGCGGCGTGTTCGACGGTCATGCGCTCGACTCGTTCATGACGCTGGCGGCGCTGACCGCGCGTACCGAACGCATCATCCTGGCGGCAACGACCCACGTGCTCTACGGGCCGTGGCACCCGCTGCATTTCGCGAAGTTCACGGCCACGCTGGATCACATCTCGCGCGGACGTTGGGGCATCAACGTGGTCACGGGGCATCGTGCCGTCGAACACGAAATGTTTGGCTGGAACCGCATCGAGCACGATCGGCGCTACGAGATGGCCGCTGAATTTGTCGACGCCGTGCAGCAGTTGTGGGCGCAACCAGACAACTTCAGTTTCGAGCCGGAACTCTCGGGATGGCGGCTGCAGGGCGCGTTCGTCACGCCCAAGCCGCGCTACGGACGCCCGTTGCTCATCAATGCGACGGGCTCCGATGCGGGCATCGACTTCGCCGCGCGTTACTCCGATGTGGTGTTCCTCACGAGCCCTGCGGGACCGCAGATCGATCGCGCGCTGGAGGCGCTGCCCGCGCATGTCGCGCGCGTGAAGGCAGCGGCGCGCGCGTATGGACGCGAGGTACGTTCGCTGATCAATCCGATGGTGATCTGCCGCGAGACGTCCGCCGAGGCGCGCGACTATCACGACGCCATCGTCGCCCATGCCGACGAAGGGAGTTTTCACCGCTTCGACAGCGACGCGCACGCATGGCGTGGCGGTTTCGAAGATCGTGCAAAGGCCGCCTCGCGCGCCGTGGGCGGCAACATTGCGATCGTGGGCTCGCCCGAAGAGGTGGCCGACAAGATCATCAAGCTTCATGCGGCAGGCATCGACGGCGTGCAGTTGAGCTTCTATGATTTTCAGCCCGACCTGGACTTCTTCGGTGAATGCGTGCTGCCGTTACTGCACGAGGCCGGGCTGCGCCGCTGAATTGCGGACTCGCGGCGCCTGGGGCGCCGCCGCAAACGCACAGCTTCAGGCGCGCTGAAGCTGTGCGCCCACCACCGCCTCACGAACGCCCGGCCGCTCGAGCCCGAGATGCGAGCGCAACGTGGTGCCTTCGTATTCGGTTCGAAAGAGTCCGCGGCGTTGCAGGATCGGCACCACGCCATTCACGAACGCTTCCAGCCCGTCCGGCAGCGCGTCGGGCATGAGGTTGAAGCCGTCGGCGGCCTCGCCTTTGAACCAGCGCTCGATATCGTCGGCGATTTGCTCCGGTGTGCCAACGATCACGCGATGCCCGCCGCCGCCCGCGAGCGTGCGGATCAGCTCGCGCACCGTGTGGCCGCCGCGCCGCGCCTCGGCGATCGTGGCATGAAAGAACGTGTGGTTGCCGTTGCCGCCGCCGGGGAGCGCGAGGTTCTCCGGCAATCGCGCGTCGAGTTCGAGCTGATCGGGCGACAGACCCAGTGTGCCGGCGAGGCGCGTGAGGCTGTAGCGCCAGGGAATCTGCTCGACGAGTTCGTCGCGCCGCCGCAATGCCTCGGCTTCGGTCGCGCCGATAATGGTGGTGAGGCCCGCTAATACCTGCACGCCCCGCGTTCGTCCGTATGCGGCGGCGCGCGCATTGAGATCGCGCCGGTACGCAGCCGACTCCTCGAACGATTGCGATGCGGAAAATACGGCCTCCGCGTGACGTGCCGCGAGATCGCGGCCGTCGCCCGAGCCGCCCGCCTGCACGAGCACAGGATGACCTTGCGGCGCACGCGGAAGATTCAGCGGCCCCTGCACCTTGAAAAAGCGCCCCTCATGCGCAACGGGGCGCACCTTCGTCACGTCGATGAAGCGGCCGCTTGCCTTGTCGCCAACGAAGGCGTCGTCATCCCAGCTATCCCAGAGCGCCTTGACGAGTTCCGTAAATTCAGCGGCGCGCGCGTAACGTTGCGCGTGATCGGGCACCGCGTCGTGGCCAAAGTTGCGCGCCGAGGGCAAATCGGCCGTCGTCACGACATTCCAGCCCGCACGGCCACGACTCACGTGATCGAGCGTGGCGAAGCGGCGCGCGATGTTATAGGGCTCGTTGTAGCTCGTCGAAGCCGTGCCGATCACGCCGATATGCGTGGTCGCTGCCGCGATGCTGGCCAGCAGCACGGTGGGTTCGAGCGCCGTGATCGGACGGAAGTCGATCTGGTCGATGATCGCGGCATTATCGGCGAGAAAGACCGCATCGAATTTCGCGCTTTCGGCGAGTTGCGCGACGCGCACATAGTGCCCCACGTCCACGAATGCGCGAGGATCGGCGTCGGCCAGACGCCATGCCGATGGCACGAAGCCCGAGTGCAGGATATTGACGTTCAAATGCAGGCGGCGCGACGCTTCGGTCGCCGAAGTTCGGCTCATCTCGTGGACACTCCTCTAATCATCGATTTCAAAATACCCGGCCTTCGGTGAGGTGCGTCGTCACGCCGTTCAAGGTATAGTCGCCCACCACGCGCGCCTTGTGCAGCAGCGGGTTGTGACTGAAGATCGTGCGCAGGTTGCGCCAGTGCCGGTCGAAATTGTGCGCACGTGAAGTGGCCGAAGCGCCACCCGCTTCGAACAGGCGCTCGGCCGCTTCGAGCGCGAGCTTGCTGACCACGAGTTGCGTGCGCGCCGTTGCCAATGCGCCTTCCAGCACGAGCGGATCTGCGTTTGGCGCACCCGCGCGGATCGCGTGCGCCGATCGATCGAGCGTGCGGGCGTTCTCGCGGACCAGCGCATCGATCGCATGGCTATGCGCGGAGAGCGTGCCGACGACCTGCTGGATGAACGCATCTTCGCGCGCGGAGGGTGCCGTGCTGTGCAGTACTGGGCGCCCGTGCTCCAGCACGTAGCGCTGCGCATCCGCGACCACATTGCGAACGATGCCCGCCGCCACCGCGACCAGATGGAGTTGCCGCAGCGCACCGCCATGACGGCCGGCGAGCGTGGCGAGGCCACGTTCCGTGATCTCATCCGCACGCACCAGCAGATTCTCGAACACGAGACTGCCGCTCGCCGTCATGCGCTGCCCCATGCCGTCCCAGTCGTCGAGCACCGTGAGCCCCTCGCGCCGCACCGGCACGATCGCCACGACCGGCTTGCCCTCGTCATTCAGCACACTCAGGCGCGCGTAGTCGGAAAATGCCGTGCCGGTCGAATAGTATTTGCGGCCGTCGAGCCGATAGTGCTCGCCGTCTCGTCTGAGCGCCGTGGTGTACTCGCCCGGACGCGACGTACCCAGCTCGGTCGAGGCGCCCCCGAAAATGGCGCCGTCAATCACGCGCTGAATCTGCAAATCGTTGAACGGCGTGCGCGCCGAGAGCAGCAGCGCTTCGGTCTGGTCGTAGTGGATGCGCAGCGCGTGCGCGAGATTGCTGTCGGCGGCGGCCAGCGTCGCGATCACGTCGAATTCGTCGACGAGCGAGCCGCCCAGACCGCCCCATTCCACCGGCAACCTGAGGCGCCCGAGCCCTGAGCGCCGGAACGCGTCAAAGCCCTCGAAAGGCAATTCGCGGCGCCCTTCGCGCGCCGCCGCTTCTTTGCCGATTTCGTTCGCGAGCGATGGCAAGTTGGCGAGCGCATCCTGCAACGGCAAACTCGGCGAAAATTGAGTGGGAAGAGCGGACATTGAGTTTTCCTTTTTTGTCAGGCGCGCGAATCATTCTGATGCGCAGGCGGCCTCAAGGTGTTTTGCCGAAAGGGAAAAGTATAGGGAGCGCATTGCCTGCGACTAACCACCGAATTCGAATTTTGTTATTCGCCTGTCTGCGTTGGCCTGCATTGCGCGCATTCGAGCAGCATGACGTTGCGGTCAAAGCAAATCACGCTGGCACGTGGACCTATTTCACGATTCGTTCTTTGACCACACGGCAGGCGTTTGTCGATAATCGTTTGCTCCAGTCTGCCCGCGCAGCCGCTGTGCGCCGAGCGCCCATTCGCGACCGAGGAATCTTCATGACGCTTCTCTGGTACACCCGTTGTCCCGCGCCGACGCCATTTGGTATTGCCGCGCAGCAAGGACTGCTGCAGGACGAATTCGCGGCTGACGGCATCGAGGTGAAGGCATTGCAGGACGCCGCCGAAGCGTCCATCCGCCGCTCGCACTTCACGCACACGCAGCCGTGGTCGTTTCGTCAGGGCGGCAATATTCCAGCGCTATGGGCGCGGGCCCAGGGCAGCGATACGCGGCTCATCGGCGTGAGCTGGGTCGACGAGTTTCAGGCGCTCATTACGCTCGATCCGCACGTTGCGCCAACACGCGCCTCGCTCGCCGGGCGTCGATTCGGATTGCCGATCAATATCTCCGCCGAAGTGGTCGATTTTCATCGCGCCACTGCGCTGCGCGGTTTTCACACGCTCCTCGAAGCCATCGGCGTTTCGCCTGCCGATGTCGAGCTGGTGGATCTGCCGCACGCGCCCCGTGGTCTCGCGCACGCCAAGCCGGATGAATCCGCACCGCTCGCCGATTGGCTCGATGCGCAGCGCGCTCACGAATTTTCGCGCGAGGCGGCGGCGCTCCTGCGCGGCGAAGCCGACGTGGTGTTCGTCAAGGGCGCGACGGGCCTCGACATCGCCAACGTGATCGGTGCGCGCGTGCTGGTCGAAATCAGCGCGCATCCCGATCGCCGCGCGCACGCGAACAACGGTACGCCGCGCCCGCTCACAGTCGATGCGCAACTCCTGCGCGAGCGCCCCGACCTCGTCGAACGCGTGCTCGCACGCACGCTCGATGTCGCCGCGTGGGCCAACTCGCATCCCGGCGAAGTCTCGCGCTATGTCGCGCGCGAGGTGCGCAGCGCCGAGCACTGGGTGACGCGCGCGTATGGCGCTGGCTTGCACAGGCAACTGGCAATCGGGCTGGATGCCGGGGCGCTCGATGCGCTCGAGCACTTCAAGCGCTTTCTCTTCGAGCACGGCTTCATCGCGACCGATTTCGACTTCGCACAATGGGTCGAGCCAGCGCCGCTCGAGGCAGCGCTGGCTCGTCGTGCGGCGGCCGCCGGCTAACCCGTGAAGCGTTGCCCTCCAGCGCTCTAATCTTTCTGATCGTCTTTTGCCTAACCGATGATTTCTCTTCTCCTGCGCACGGCGTCACACCGTGTCGTTCTGCTGCTTCTGGTTGTGGCGAGCGTTCTCGCGCACGGGGCCGCCCACGCTCAAACGCGCGGCGGCACGCTCAATTTCGTGGTGACGCCGGAGCCGACGGCGCTCGTGGATGTCGCCACGACGGCAGTGAATGTCCTCAAGGTCAGCCCGAAAGTGATTGAAGGCCTGCTCGACTACGACTTCGAATTGAAGGCCAAGCCGCTGCTCGCCACGTCATGGGAGATCGAGGATGGGGGCCGCCGTTACGTGTTTCATCTGCGGCACGGCGTGAAATGGCACGACGGCGCGCCGTTTACGTCGGCCGACGTGGCGTGGTCGATCGAAACGCTGCGCAAGGTGCATCCGCGTGCGCGCACCACGTTCGCGAACGTCACCGCGATCTCCACGCCGGACCCCTATACGCTCGTGCTGACGCTCAGCGAACCCGCGCCGTGGCTGATACGCGCGTTCTCGGCCTCGGAAACGCCGATCCTGCCGAAGCACATCTACGAGGGCCGGGACGTGCTCACCAATCCGGCCAACAACGCGCCCATCGGCACCGGTCCGTTTCGCTTCGTCAAGTGGGTGCGCGGCAGCTTCATCGAATACGCGCGCAACGACGACTACTGGAATGCCGGGAAGCCGTATCTGGACCGTATCATCGTGAAGATCATCGCCGATCCCGCCGCGCGCGCGGTGGCGTTCGAGGACGGCTCGGTCGATCTCGGCGGCGATACGCCCGTGCCGCTCGCCGACCTCGATCGCCTCAAGGCCAACCCGAAACTCGGCGTCGAAACTCGCGGCTACGAGTTCCAGGCGGGCGTTGCGCGTATCGAGTTCAATCTCGACAATCCGGTGCTCAAGCCATTGAAAGTGCGTCAGGCGATTGCCTCGGCGATCGATCGCGAAGTGATCCGCAAGGTCATTTACTACGGCTACGCGACACCCACCGCGAGCCCGCTGATGCCGTCGAACCCGTACTATGACGCTGGCCCCACGCCCTACCCGTTCGACGTGGCGCGCGCGAACCGTCTACTCGACGAGGCCGGTTATCCGCGCAAGGCGGATGGCACGCGCTTCGCGCTCACGCTCGACCCGCTGCCGATCGGTGACCTGCCGGCGCGCACGGGCGAGTACATCAAGTCAGCGCTCGCCCGTGTGGGGATCGCCGTGACGATCCGCAATCAGGATCTTGCAGCCTATTTGAAGCGCGTTTATACCGACCGGCAGTTCGATTTCACCGTGAATGGCATGAGCAATCTGTTCGATCCAGTGGTCGGCGTGGCGCGTTTATATACGACTGACAACTTCCGCCCCGGCGTGCCGTTCACGAACGGCTCGCACTACAGCAACCCGCAAATCGACGGCCTGTTTGCACAAGCCGCGCGAGAAAGCGATGAAACGAAGCGCAAGCAGCAGTTCGCGCAAATCCAGCGCATTCTGGAGCACGATTTGCCGGACCTGAATCTCGTCTCGCCGCAGTGGGTGACGCTCGCCTCGAAGCGCGTGCACGACCACACCCTTTCACCCGACGGCACGGCCGCGAGTTTTGCCGATGTGTGGCTCTCGCGGTAAGCGCGCACGTCGCACTGTTTGAATGACACAGAGGAATTCCATGGAATACCGGCAACTTGGCCATAGCGGCCTGAAAATCTCCACGCTGACGCTCGGCACGATGATGTTCGGCGGACAAACCGACGACGCCACGGCCGAACGCATCATTGGCGCCGCGCAGGAACAAGGCGTGAATTCGATCGATACCGCCGATGTCTATCACCAGGGCGAATCGGAGCGCGTGGTTGGCCGGCATATTGCGCGGCAACGCGACCGCTGGGTGCTCGCCACGAAGTTCGGCAACCCGTTCGACTTTTCGCCCGGCAGCGGCAGCCGCGATATCAACGCGGCCGGTGCGTCGCGCAAGCACGTGATCCGCGCGGTCGAAGCGAGCCTGGCTCGCCTCGATACCGATTATCTGGACCTTGTGTATCTGCATCGCGAGGACCACCACACACCTGTCGAGGAGACTGTGCGCGCGCTGGGCGATCTGATCGCGGCCGGTAAGCTGCGTCACTACGGTCTGTCGAATCATCGCGCATGGCGTATTGCCGAGTTCAGCCGTGTGGCCGATTTGCTGGGCGTGCCGCGGCCCGTTGCGAGCCAGCCGCTCTACAACCTCGCCAATCGCCAGGTCGAGGCGGAGCAGTTGAGCGCCGCCTGGCACTATGGACTTGGCGTGGTCTCGTACAGCCCGCTCGCGCGCGGCGTGCTGACCGGCAAGTACGAGCCCGGCGCCCAGCCGGGGGCCGACACGCGCGCGGGACGACAAGACCGCCGACTGAACGAGACCGAATGGCGAGCGGAGACGATCGAACTCGCGCGGCGCGTAGAGGCGCATGCGCACGCGCGCAACCTCACCGCCGCGCAGTTCGCGCTGGCGTGGGTGCTCAATAGCCGCTATATCACTTCGGCGATTGCGGGGCCGCGCACCGAGGCGCAATGGCGCGACTATCTGCCCGCGCTACAGTGCCGACTCGATGAGGATGACGAAGCATTCGTCGATTCACTCGTGGCAAGCGGCCATCCGTCGACACCGGGATACAACGACCCGGGCCACCCGTTCTTCGGCCGCATCGTGCGCCATGGCGCCGCGCAAGAGCCGCGCGCGCCAGGCGGCGAACGTTAAACGCTCAGGGAGTGAACCGTGAATGCATTCACGCCAAACGCCGCGCTCGCGCGCGACGACGATCAGGCAGCCGCGTTGATCGAGCGCGCGGCGCTGCTCGGCCGCGCGTTTGCCGCCGTGGCCGACGAGCATGACCGCAACGCCACCCCGCCGCTCGAGCAGTTTCGCGCGTTGCGCGACGCGGGCCTGCTGCGCGCGAATATTGCGCGCAGCAACGGCGGCTTTGGCGCTGGGCTCGCGCTGGCGCGCGCCATCGTCGCCAAAATTGCCTATGGCGATCCATCGGTCGCGCTGATTCTTTCGATGCACTACAGCCAGCACGCCATGATCGTGCACGACGCGCGCGAGAACACGGGCAACTGGCCCGCAGCGCTCGCGCAGCGCCTTACGCAGGCAAGCGTGGAAGGTCGCGCGCTCGTCAACGCGGCCCAGGTCGAGCCGGCGCTCGGTTCGCCCTCGCATGGCGGCCTGCCCGAAACGCTCGCGCGCCGCGAAGGCGCCTCGTGGCGCATCACGGGCCACAAGCTCTATGTGACGGGCGCGCCCTTGCTTACGTGGATCAACGTGCTCGCACGCACGGACGAGCCCGAGCCGCGCCTCGGCCATTTCCTCGTGCCTCGGGAGGCGGCGGGCGTGCGCATCGTTCAGACCTGGGACCCGCTCGGCATGCGGGCGAGCGCGAGTCACGATGTGGTGTTCACGGACGCCGCGATTTCCGTTGACGATGTTGTCGGCTTGCGGCCCGCGCATCTCGGCGTGCAGCGCGATCCGCACGCCACGGCGTGGTACTTCAGCCTCGTCGGCACGGTCTACGACGGCGCGGCGCGCGCGGCCCGCGACTGGCTGCTCGCCTTCCTGAACGAGCGCAAGCCGGCTGCGCTTGGGGGCGCGGCGCTGGCCACCGTCCCCATCGTGCAGGAAAGCGTGGGGCGCATCGAGATGCTGCTGGCGAGCAATGACTGGCTGCTACGCACGCATGCCGAAGCAATCGACGCAGGCACTGCGGCCGCCGAGCTGTCTGCCGTCGTCAAGCATAACGTGGTGGACAACGCCATTCAGGCCGTGGATATCGCACTCGAACTCGCGGGCAATCATGGGATTGCGCGGCACAATCCGCTCGAACGCCATCACCGGAATGTGCAGTGCGCGCGCATTCACGCGCCGTCCAATAGTTTGCTGCGGACCATGGCGGCGCGACGTGCGCTCGGCTTGTGAGAAAACCCCGGCGCGCGCGCTGCGGCCGGGGTTCGGGGTTGATACGCAGCGGTGGGCACTGCGCACGCGCGAGCGCTAGACGATGCCCGGCGCCGCCGCTTCCAGCACGTTCACGCGCTTCGGAATCAGTTTCAGGTCGAAGAACGTATTCGCGATCTGTTGCTGCTCGGCGAGAATGGCTTTCGTGATCGGGCCCGTGCCGAACGGCACGCGTGCGATTGCCTCGCTGACCACGTCGTTGGGCAGGCCCCACAACTGCGCGAGCTGGGTGGCGAGCGCGGCTCGGTTAGCCTGCCCCCATTGATCGATCTGGCTCAATTCGCCGATGAGAATTTTGATGACATCGGGGTTTTGCTTCGCATAGCTGAGCGACGAGAAATAGTAGGCGCGGTTGCCGACCACGCCGCTCGCATCGGCGAGAATGCGGGCGTCGAGTGATTTTTGCGCGGCGGCGAGAAACGGGTCCCAGATCACCCACGCATCGATGGAGCCGCGCTCGAACGCCGCGCGCGCGTCGGCGGGCGCGAGGAACACGACTTTCACATCGCCATACTGGAGGTTGTGCGCTTGCAGCAGCTTCACGAGGAAGTAGTGGACGTTGCTGCCGCGATTGAGCGCGATTGTCTTTCCCTTGAGATCCGCCACGCTGCGTATGGCTGAAGCGTGAGGCACGAGCACCGCTTCCGACTGCGGGCGCGGCACCGTGGCGGCGACGTAGGCGAGCGGCGCGCCGGCCGCCTGCGCGAAGATAGGGGGCGCCTCGCCCACGTCGCCAAAGTCGATCGAACCTACGTTGAGGGCTTCGAGTTGCACTGGGCCCGCATCGAACTCTGTCCACGTCACCGCGACACCAAGCGGAGCGAGCCGCTTCTCGAGGGTTCCACGTCCTTTCAGAAGACTCAGATAACCTTTCTGATTGCCGACACGCAGCGTGCGCGATGCGCTGGCCGCGCGCGCGGGACCAGCGCTGAGCACGGGCAAAGCGGCGAGCGCTGCGGCGCCCGCTGAGATTCGAATGAAGTTACGGCGTGCGTTCATGCTCGGCTGCCTCGATGTGAGATCGACGGTGAATAAGTAAATAGCCGATGTTATAAGCCGCCCGGCAGAGTGAAAACCATCAAATCCTGCGCTTCTAATTCCCGCAGCAGATAACCCCATTGCTTTGCGTTCCATGCGGACTGTCGATATGTAAATCTCGATTTAATATTGGCCGACCCAGGGGGCCACAACGATAATCGGTCTTTCCAGTCCCTGAAAGCACTCGTGATGATAAATCGATTAGTTATCCAAACGTTATTCTCCACTATTGCACTGTTTGCGCTGCAATCGCCGGCTGTCCGCGCTGCCGACAACGCCGCTCACGTGTTGCGCGTCGGCTTCGTGCCCGGTCCATACGCCGACGAATTCCGCGAAGGCGTCGAGCCTCAACTCAAGCGCAAGGGTTACATCATTCGGTACGTCAACTTCAGCACCGGGCTCGAAGCGAATCAGGCCGTGTGGCACGGCGAGATCGCCGCCGACGTGATGCAGCACAGCGTCTATCTGAAGGCGTACAACGATCGGAACGGCACCGATCTGGTCGGCGTCGTACAAGTGCCTACGCCACCTATGGGGCTCTACTCTACCCGCCATCATTCGCTCTCCGAGGTGAAAGCCGGCGCGACGGTCGCCGTGCCGAACGACCCCGTCAATCTCGAACGCGCGCTCAAGATTCTCCAGGCAATTGGCTGGATCCGCATTCGCGAGAATCCCAATCCCGTCGATGTCTCCGAGCGTGACGTGGTCGCTAATCCCGCTGGCATTCGCATCGTTCCGCTCGAAACCGCACAGGCGCCGCGTGCACTCGAGGACGTCGATTTCGCAGCGATCCAGGGCAACTTCGCAATATCTAGCGGGCACCGATTGACCGAAGCGCTGGCACTCGAACAAATGCGCTCGCCTTATGTGAATCAAGTGGTCGTCAAATCGGCGAACCGTGGTTCACAGGAGACCGCCGATATCGTCGCGGCCTATCGGTCGGAGGAATTCCGTGCCGCGATCCTGCGCAACGAAACCTACAAGGGCTATCGACTGCCCGATTACTTCCCGCATTGACACCGACTCACATAAGCTCACAACGGCTTGAAGAAGCCCTTAATCATGAAAAAAACACTTCTCGCGCTAACTACAATCGCACTGTCCCCCGTCGCCGCCTACGCTCAGAGCAGCGTGACGCTCTACGGGATCGTCACGGGCAACGTGACCTACACGAATAACGTTCAAACGGCGGCAACGCCCGCTGGAGGCAAACCCACCGGCGGCGGCCAGGTCGCCCAGTTCGATAGCGGCACCTCGGGCCCGAGTTCGAGCCGCTGGGGCCTGAAAGGCACCGAAGATCTGGGTGGCAGCGTGAAGACGCTGTTCGTGCTCGAAAACGGCTTTAGTGTCAGCAATGGCACGCTCGGACAGGGTGGCACCCTGTTCGGCCGTCAGGCGTGGATCGGGCTCACCGCGCCCAACTACGGCACCGCATCCCTCGGGCGTCAGTCCGACGCCGCGGTGGATTATGTGTCGCCGTTGCTCTATGCCTGGTACTTCGGCAATCTCGCGATCCATCCGGCCGACTACGACAACCTCAACTTCACGCATCGCATCAACAACGCGGTCAAATACAGTTCGGACTCCTTTGGAGGATTCCGGTTTGGCGCGCTGTACAGCCTGGGCGGCATAGCCGGCAACTTCACGCAGAACCAGTACTGGTCCGCGGGCCTCAGCTATACCGGGCCGAGCGTTGCGGTCGCGGCGTCGATCATCAACGCGCGCAATCCGAACAACTCGCTCTATGGCACGAATGCGAACGCGAGCGCCACTGGCAACAATCTCGGCTCCGCCGGTTCCGCCACGACGCCGGCATCGAACCCGTCCATCTCGGGATTCGCCTCCGCGCGCACGCAGCAGACGGTCGCGGTGGCCTCGACCTGGACAATCGGCTCGGCGATCCTGGGCCTCGCCTGGTCCAACACGCAATACCGCGATCTCGGGGCCACGGCCTCGCTCAACACGCAGAACTACCACGGCACAGCTTCGTTCAACACGGTGGGTGCGAGCGTGCGTTACCAGGTCACGCCGTTTCTGCGCGTGGGCACGTCGTTCGATTACACAAACGGCGGCAACCTGAACGGCGGTGGCGGCGCGCGCTATGAGCAGTGGAACCTGGGCGCCGGCTATTCGCTCTCCAAGGCCACCGAACTGTACGCAACGGCCGCGTACCAGCACGCAAGCGGCGTGGACTCGTGGGGTCGCGAAGCGGTCGCGGACATCGGCTACCTGTCGCCCTCGACAACGTCGAATCAGCTTGCGGTGTCTGCGGGGATCAAGCACCTGTTCTAACCCGCAACACGAACCGCCGCTCAGTCGATTCGTGGCTGGCGGCGCGCTCGTCCAGCCTGTTGGATAATGAAGCGTTCGTTTGGACGCGCACGCCCATCCGCCCTACGATGCGTGTCGCCACTCTCACTCCGGAACGCCCGCCATGTCCTCAACATCCGCTTATCTTCCGCATGATCTCGATAACGCGCTGCTCGTCGGGCGCGTCTGGCGGCCCACCCCGGAAGGCGACGGCCCCTGCGTCGTCGTGGTGCGCGGCGGCATGGTCTTCGATATTTCGCAGGTTGCCCCCACCACAGCCGACTTGTTCGAGTACGACGATCTGCTCGATGTCGTGCGACATACGCCCGGCGAGCCGCTCGGGACGGCTGAAGCGCTGCTCGAACACAGCCTCGCGGGCGATCGCCCCGAAGATCGCCCTTCGCTGCTCGCGCCGTGTGACCTGCAGGCCATCAAGGCTTGCGGCGTGACGTTCGCCGTGAGTCTTCTGGAGCGCGTCATTGAAGAGCAGGCTGGTGGCGATCCTGCCAAAGCGCAGGACGTGCGCGCGGAAATCACGAAGCTGATCGGCGCCGACCTTTCGAAGATCAAACCGGGTTCCGCGGCTGCGATCAAACTGAAGGAAGAACTTCAGCGCCGGGGCGCCTGGTCCCAATACATGGAGGTCGGCATCGGCCCGGACGCCGAGGTGTTCTCGAAGTCCCAGCCGATGTCCGCCGTGGGGTTCGGCGCCGATATCGGCCTGCATCCCGCCTCTGCGTGGAATAACCCCGAACCTGAGATCGTGCTCGCGGTGAACAGCCTGGGCGACGTGGTCGGGGCGACGCTCGGCAACGACGTCAATCTGCGCGACATCGAAGGCCGCTCCGCCCTGCTGCTCGGCAAATGCAAGGACAACAACGGCTCGTGCGCCATAGGCCCGTTCATTCGTTTATTCGACGAAACCTTCACGCTCGACTCGGTTCGCGCCACCAGCGTTTCGCTTCGCGTGGAGGGCGCAGACGACGACTTCCTGCTCGAAGGTGTGAGTCATATGCGGGAAATCAGCCGCGACCCGCTCGATCTCGTCTCGCAGGCGTGGGGCCGGCACCATCAATATCCGGACGGTTTCATGCTGTTCCTCGGCACGATGTTCTCGCCGATCAAGGACCGCGACACGCCCGGCGGCGGCTTCACCCATCACCTGGGCGACCGCGTCACGATCAGCGCGCCGCCGCTTGGCGCCATTGTCAACACCGTGCGCCTTTGCACTGAAATCGAACCGTGGACGTTCGGCGTGCGCGCCCTGTACGCCAATCTTGCCGATCGGGGTCTTTTCTAACCCCGTTAGAAGGTTTCCCATTCCCCGCCGGCGGTTGCGGCAGGAGCCGGAGTCTGCGCGAACGCCACGGTCTTTGCCATCGGCTTTCGGCTCGTGACTGCGTTTTTTGGGCGAGTCGCCTGTTTCGGCTTCGATGGCGCCGACATCGTCGCGCGGCTGGAGGGCGGCGCTTCTCCGCCAGTCCGGAAGAAGGCAACCTCCGTTTTCATTCGGTCTGATTGCTCCTGAAGCGACTGTGCAGCAGCAGCCGACTCTTCGACGAGGGCTGCATTCTGCTGAGTCACTTCGTCGATCTGCGTGATCGCTTGATGGACCTGTTGAATTCCCTTGCTCTGTTCGTCGGAGGCTGCGGTGATTTCGCCGACAATATCCGACACCCGGCCAATGGCGCCGCTGACCTTGCCCATGTTCATGCTGACTTCGCCCGCCTGCTGCGCGCCCCGCTCGACCTTGGTGGACGAGACTTCAATGAGGTCCTTGATTTCCTTTGCGGCTGCTGAAGCACGTTGAGCCAAAGCGCGCACTTCACCAGCCACTACGGCAAAGCCACGTCCCTGCTCACCCGCACGCGCCGCTTCCACCGCGGCGTTAAGCGCCAGAATGTTGGTCTGGAATGCGATACCTTCAATCAGGCCGGTGATGTCGGCAATCTTCGCCGAGTCCGAGGTGATCTCACTGATCGTCTCGACCATCATCTCCACCGCCTTGCTGCCTGCATCCGTCATCTCGCGCGCATTGGTCGCGAGCGTATTGGCCTGACGCGCGTTGTCGGCGTTCTGCCGCACAGTCTCCGTGAGCTCTGTGATGCTCGCAGCAGTTTGTTCCAGTGACGACGCCTGCTCTTCCGTCCGCGCGGAGAGATCCATATTGCCTGCTGCGATCTGGCCGGCAGCGACATTCACCGATTCACTCGAATGGCGGATACCCCGGACTGTTTCAGTGAGCCGTTCGCTCATGATTTTGAGCGCACCCAGCAGTTGGCCGATTTCGTCCCTCGACGATGCCTGGATGAAATTGTCGAGCTTTCCCGCAGCTACGCTGTTGGCAACGGACACGGCTTGCACGAGCGGGCGCGTAATCGCCCGCACCAGAACGGTCGCGACGATCGTGGCAAGGATTGCCGCGCAAGCGGCCAACGCGCTCACTAGCCAGATCGTGCGCGTCGCAAGCTCGGCAGCCTCGTCAGCCGCGCGCTTCGCCATGCGCCCGTTCATTTCGATATCCTCAGTAGCGGCCGCCGCGAGTGCGAGTGCTACAGGAAGAAATCGCTGCTTGTATTCGTCCGAGGCGTCCGTGGCGCTTCCCTTTTCGAGCATAGGAATGACTCGATCGATGCTGGCGATGAATAGCGTCAACTGGTCATTCATCTTGTCGGCAAGCGCGCGTTCCTGAGCCGATGTGATTCCGCTCGGGTAGTAGGCGTTCCACGCCGCCTTCACGTAATCCTCGTCGGCTTTGATCGCCTGAGCGCCCTTCTGAAACTCTCCAGGCTCGTTCTGGAGAAGCAGGCTGCGGACCAGCGTAATCCCGATGTTCAGAACGCGGGCGCGAAAATTCGCGACATTCAAGATCGGTTCGGTATTCCCCCGATATGTCTCGGTCATATTCGAACTGAGCGTGCGAACGGCGCCGACGCCAACCACGCCGACAATAATGATCATCAAGACGCAGGCCGAAAATGAAGCTGATAGCCGGGCTCTTATTGTGCCAAACATGATGGACTTGCTCTCCTCAATCTATTCGGGATCGAACGTTCTGGCGGCGCCGCCAATACAACACGGTCACCCGTAAATTCCACTCGTATTTCGTTTCAATGGGCCGTGGCAGGCACATTGCAGAGGTTCGCTGCCGGCCAGGAAATGTGACCGGTACAGGTGGCATTTCGTTGACGCAGCCGATAAAGATGCGTGGTGAAGAAAATGTTTATATCGGAACCAGGTTGCGGAGACTCTGATAGATGTCAATTTTCGAAGATTGAGGAAGAGCGTCCGGCCCTAAAGGAGCGTTGCGTTTCGTCTTCACGTCGATCGCCCAACTATTGCCATCCATCAATCTTTCCTCGCTGCGGTTTGGGAAGGACTTGGCAACTTTTGACACTCTCCTTTAATTCAGGGATTCGCGCAGATGAGGTTAATGTGAAAACCGTGGTCCGTTTGTACAGGGCCAGGATCATTACGGTCCTGGCGACGAGCGCCCTTTTGATCGCGACGGCAGACGTTGGCGCAATGATCGGGCTTGATCGTCTTCAGCGTCACGTCGAGGTGATGATCAACGGAAATATGCTGCCAGTGGTGCAACTGAACGAGCTTCGCGCCGCGGAACTCCAGGCGCGCCGCCGCTTCTGGAAAACCGCGGAACTTCGGCAGCCCGAACGGTTGCAGGAAGCGCTCGAAGGCTTTCAGACCGATATGGACAAGGTTGATACTGAGTGGAGTGCCTACTATCCACGAGGCATTAGCAGTCCGCGCGAGGGGACAATCGCCGAAGAATTGAGGCAATCTTTGCCAAAATTCAAAACCATTATTGCGGTCGCGATCCACCGTCTTCGTGCAGGGCAATACACGTCCGCGATGCAGTGGTTCGACGAGAGCGTTGGCTGCATGGACTATTTCGATACGCTTCTTGCCGACGATATCAGCACAAACGCCGATCAGGCGGCGGGGTTGGTTAAGGAAAGCAAGACGATTTTGAAATGGATGTCACGAGCCGTAATCAGTTTCCTGACCGCTTTCATTTTGCTGGTGGCAACGCTCACGATCTACCTCTTGAGACAGCGGGATAATGCGGTTGTGGAATCACGCTACCAGTCGTGGCTGACCAACCGCGTGTTCGAATTGACACTAGACGGAATGATGGTGACAGACGCAAAAGGACACATCCTGCACGTGAATCAGGCGTTTTCCGATCTCACCGGCTACTCGGCCGTTGAGGTCGTCGGAGGGACGCCGAAGATCCTCAATTCGGGGAGGCAGACTCCAGAGTTCTATTGTGACTTCTGGACGGCGCTGAAAACAACAGGTCAGTGGAAGGGGCAACTGTGGAACCGTAGAAAGTGCGGCGACGTCTACCTGGAATCACTCAAAATCGCTGGCATACGCGACGGCGACGGTCGCTTCTCACACTACGTTGCCGTCATGAACGACATCACACAGCGCTTTCGTCAGGAGGAACGGCTGAGCCATCTTGCGACGCACGACGCGCTGACCGGTCTACCCAACCGAATGCTGTTCAGCGAGCGTTTGAAGCAGGCGATCATCCGCGCGAAGCGGCACCGGAATCAGGTGGCGGTCATGTACATCGACCTTGACGGTTTCAAGCAAGTCAACGATACGCGTGGTCACGGCGCAGGCGATGAGGTGCTGCGGACCGTTGCCGGACGACTCACGCATGGATTGCGCGAAAGTGACACGGTTGCACGCCTTGGCGGAGACGAGTTTGCGATAGTGCTCGAAGACATCGCCCCGGGTTCGGATGTCAAGAGGATCGCTTCGTCACTGGTGACCTCGGTCGGCGCGGCGATCCGGATCGGTGATCGCGACGAATGGGTAACGCCGAGCATCGGTATTAGCATGTACCCCGGAAGCGCAACCGATGCGGAGAAGCTGGTAGAAATGGCCGATCACGCGATGTACCTGGCAAAGAAGGATGGGAAAAACGGCTATCGAATCGCAACGGAATCGCCTGGAACTCAGCCGGAACGAGTGATCGAGGAGTCGATCTCGTAAGGCGTCGCGCCGTGATGTTGTCGGCGCGTCGCTCACTTTCGACTCACCCGGTTCCGCCCTCTTCGCGCTCTCCATTCGCGCCAAAACCCACGATGCGGAGCACCGAAGATCGCGTGCGCATAGGGCGCCCCGGCGCCATGACTTGCGTTGCGCCCGACTACACGAAACAGATACAACACCACGATCGCTATGAGACTGTATTGGAGATTTTTCATTGATATCAGGGAATTCAAGCGCAACAGGAAACGACACGGCGTGGTCGATTTGCGGGTTGTAACGTCAACGCTTATTTCCAACCGTCCTTAACCAGGCAACGATGAGACGAATCCCCTCAACCATTGCGTTTGCAACCATTTCACTGCTTAGCGTGTGCGCTGACGCTCGTGCCGAACGATCAGCGGCTGGCTTGCGCCAGGCTCAGAACCTTGTCACTCAAGGACGCACGCAACTTCAGGTCGTACACAGGCGCCATCCTCACGGATATGGCGGCCACGATGTCAAAGCAGAGCGGTTTTTGAGAATGGCGTCACGCGAACTAAGCGAAGCGGAGGTTTATCGGAAGTACAACCGCGGGAAAAGCTGACGGGAGATGAAAGGCGTACGCGGGCACGGGTACGCTTCCCTCACATTGCGCGTCATTCGACAAACGCGTCTTCCGCGTTCTTTCCGATGACGATCTGGCCGCTCTCCGCAAGGTTTCTGACGACTTGCAGAATGGAACGTTGTTGCTCCTCGACCTCGGAAACCCGAACGGGGCCACGCGCACCGAGATCCTCGGCGAACAGCTCCGCCGCACGTCGCGACATGTTATTGAGGAACTTCTGACGCAATGGCCCCTGCGCGCCTTTTAGCGCAATAATGAGCGTCTCGCCGGGTATCTCTTTGATCAACAACTGGATGGAAGGGTTGTCCAGATCAAGAAGATTATCGAACGTGAACATCTCGTCGATAATCGCCTGAGCGAGTTCGGCATCGTACGCCTTCACATTTTCAAGCGCGCTTTGCTCTTGCCCGCCAGTCATGTAATTCAGAATCTCCGCTGCCGCACGAACGCCACCCATGGCGCTTCGTTTGAGGTTGCCGCCACCAGCCAGCAGGTCCTTCAACACGTTGTCCAGTTCGCGCAAGGCAAACGGCTGAATACCTTCAAGCACGGCGATGCGCAGCAAGACATCGTTGCGTAGCCGCTCGGGGAACGTAGCGACGATTTCAGCCGCCTGGTCGTGGTCGAGATGAACAAGGATCGTTGCGATGATCTGCGGATGTTCGTTCTTGACTAGTTCAGCGATGGCCGACGAGTCCAGCCATTTCAGGCCCTCGATGCCGCTCGTGTCGCTACCCTGAAGAATGCGGCCGATCAGCTGATTACCCTTTTCGTCGCCGAGCGCGCGTACCAGCACTGAACGAAGGTACTCATCCGTGTCTACGGAAATACCACCCAGTTCTTCGGCAGCGAGGTTGAATTGCTCCAATATCTCGCTAAGCTCGTCGCGAGAGGGGGACGCGATTTTTGCCATCGCGGAGCCGATCTTCTGCACTTCCCGAGGGCCAAGCGCCCTGAAAACATCTGCCGCGTGCTCTTCGCCGAGCACCATCAGCAGCAGCGCTGCACGTTCAATCCCGTTACTTGCCATCATTCATCCACTTCAAGATCACCGCAGCCGTCGCGGCGGGATCATTCCGTACGATCTCATCGACACGCTTGCGCGTCTCACTGCTTTCAAAACACATCGCCCGAGATATCGCGGTGCGGAGCGCACCCAGTTCGCCGGCGTTGTCCTGCAGATCGACAACAAAAGTCTTTGCCTTCCTGCACTCGACGGCGGCGTCTAGAAGCAGACGTACGATTTGTTTATCCAATTTCGATTCCTCACGAATTCGTATGCCCGGGCCGTGCCAGCTGTGTCTTTCTGCCGTCGTATAGGGACGGCACGCGTGCTCGAAGCGAGAGGGTGCGGCGCTTCCAAACTTATCGGATGGATGGGTGACGCTGAGGAGCATTCAACGGTGATTCAGTCGAACGTCCGCAGGGACCAGCGAACACGGCCGCTCGATTACAGCATGGTGTCCCTGCGGGAAAATTGATAACCATCAATTTTCAGAACGACGGGCGCGTCGTGTGTGCCGGTGTCGAAGCCGATACGAGGAGTTCATCTCAAGTTTGACCGATGTTAACTTTCCGCCGCGCCTCCGCCCGGCCTTAAGAGCAGTTCCCGAACCGATGTGCCGTTATCCAGTCATGCATCGAACCGATAAAAGGCGAAAAAAGGGAGCTATGAATAATCGACCCCCCGATAGTGAAATCGAAAAGCGCACGAATCTGACCAGCAACAATCAGTTCGAACTCCTACTGTTCAAACTCACGGGATCAAGTGATGAGGCAGCGCAGGAGTTGTATGGGATCAACGTGTTCAAGGTCCGGGAGATCACGATGATGCCCACCATTACTCCGGTTTCTAGTGGACACCCATTTCTCTTGGGGATGTCGGATATCCGCGGACAGGTCATTCCTGTCATTGATCTTTCTGCTGCCGCGGGCCGTATTCAATCGGGCGGCGCCGCCCGCACCCTGATCATCACCGAGTTCTCGCGATCGACGCAGGGGTTCGCTGTCGAAGAGGTCGATGAGATCGTCCGGCTCGACTGGCGCCATGTTCTCCCAGCGCAGACCTACGTCGGAGGAAAGACGGTCACGAGCATCGCGCGGCTCGACGGCGATCGAGAGAACTCACGCCTCGCACAAGTCGTCGACGTCGAGCAGATTCTTCGCGACGTGCTGCCGTCCACGGCTGAAGATGTCATCGAGTCGAGGATCGGCGATCGGATCGTCATGCCAGCGGGCGCCAGAATCCTCGCTGCGGACGATTCTCCACTTGCTCGCACGCTCCTGGGTCAGATCTTCGAGGCGCTCGAGGTTCCGTACGAAATCGTGAAGAGCGGTCAGGAGGCGTGGGATTGGCTAAAGACCGCTGCCACGCGCGCCAAGGACCAAAACAAGCGCTGCCGCGACCTGGTCCCCCTCGTCATTACAGACCTCGAAATGCCGGAAATGGACGGATTCACGCTCACGAGGAAAATCAAGGCAGATCCAACGCTCGCATCGATCCCTGTCGTGATTCATTCGTCGCTCACCGGAGAAGCGAACGAGCAACACGCGCATAGGGCCGGTGCAGATGCGTATGTCGCGAAGTTCGTAGCCGACGAGCTCGCCGACGTTATCCGCGCCTCCCTCGCAAAGATCGAGGCTCAGTGATCGCACAATAGTGCGGTAGTTGCCTTGCGCACGACGTCGAGCCTCCGAAACACTCGACGTCGATACCTCGTTCGTGTACCCATTGGATCAGGTGAGCGACCGGCAAGCTCACATCGCGATTCCACCCGAATAGGCCTCGAAAATGAAGGCCTGCAGGTACCCCTGGACTTCGCTCGGAACGCTCGTAAATTCGAGGCCGATAAGCTGTCCGCTCCCCGACGGACTCACTTTTCTCACCTTTCCACCGAGGTTGATCTGCCTCGCGCGATTCTCAAACGGAAGCGACAATACAACGCTCACGTACTCCCCGCTCGCGAGGGCGGCTCGCGGCAACCGCACCTTTGCGCCGCTCAGGCTCAGGTCCAGCGTCCTACCGTCGATTCCAGCGGTAGATCCATCATTTTGCCGGAGTCTGATTGGCAGATTGGCGCTTACGCGAAGGTGCCTGCGGATCGGAATTCTTTGCGTCTCCTGAGGATAGTCCAGGTGTACCACGCCCACGGGGCCTGGATCCCTGACAAGCACCCGGGTACTAAAACGATAGATATAACGCCCGTAAAGAGCAGTCGCATCGAGCAACTGCCCGATTCGCAGCAGATCGCTCTGACTTTGACTCGACACGAGCAAGCTGATCCCCGGCAGCATCCCCACCCATATAGCCCGAACAGGGATATCGCTCCTTTCTGGATCGGCTAATTGCAACTCCGGTCCCTGGGGCATGCGAGGAAAGGCAGCAGTGGTCGATTCTATGCCACGGTGCAATGCCTCCTCGCTTTCTGTGGGCGCGCCCGTAGTTACGCCCCCAAAAACCTTATCCGGCACCGGGGGGCGAGGCGCTACGCAGTGTCCATCCACTCGCGCGTCGCGCTTTAACAGCGTATTGACCTGCTCTATCGACTCTATAACGTGCCCCGGTGCGAGGAGAAGGCTGCCGTCCGGCGCGTAGACGGGAAATCGCAAAGGCTTGCCGATAACGACGTCGCCTGGTGAAAGTTTCACGCGTGCCATGTCTTCTTCATTGTTCTGAGTGTGTTCATCTGCCAGATGGGGACTAGCCCATTAGCGTAGCGGTCGCGCGCGCCGGATTCTTTGATAATTTCCAGGGATTGGTCCTGCGTGGGGGCAGCGAAGCAAAGAAAAAAGCGGAGACCCGATATCAAATCCGGTCTCCGCTTTGGAAAACAAAGAGGAAGCGCTGCCGCTCTTCCTCCCACACCAATCAGTCGTAAAGCACGGCAGCGATCTTCGGGTCGCTCATATTCGTCTTGTCGTACCAGTAAAAGCCCGTGTCGATTTTCTTCGGCAGCGTCTCGCCCTTCAACGCCTTCGCCGCGGAATCGACGACACACTTGCCGATGCCGACCGGGTTCTGCGTGATCGCACCCGCCATCAGGCCGGACATGATGGCCTCCTTTTGCTCCTTGCCCGAATCGAAGCCGATCAGCACCAGTTTCTTGCCCGACTCCTTCACGCCGATCGCCGCGCCTTCCGCCGAGCCTTCATTGGCGCCGAAAATGCCCTTGAGGTTCGGGTTCGCCTGAATCATGGTCTTGGCAATTTCCGCCGACTTCAGGTGGTCCCCAGCGCCGTATTGCACGGAAACGATCTTGATGCCCGGGTGCTTCGTCTTCATCTCGTTGAGGAAGCCGTCGCGCCGATCGATACCCGTGCGGCTCGTCTGGTCATGCACGATCACGCCGACTTCGCCCGCGTTGCCGATCATCTCCGCCATTTTGTCGGCGGCGAGCGCGGCGGCGGCGAGATTGTCCGTGGCGCAGGTCGTGAGCGGAATATCGCTGTCGACACCCGAGTCGAACGCGATCACAGGGATCTTGCTGGACTGCGCGCGTTTGAGCAGCGGAACGGCGGCCTTGCTGTCGAGCGCGGCAATACCGAGCGCCTGCGGCTTCTTGGCGAGCGCTGCCGAGAGCATGTCGATCTGCTTGTCGACCATGGCCTCGGTTTCAGGGCCTTCGAACGTGATCCGGACGTTGTTCGCCTGCGCCGACTGTTCCGCGCCAGCTTTCACGGCTTGCCAGAACTGATGCTGGAAGCCCTTTGAAATGATCGGAATGTAGGGTTCCTCAGCATATGTCAAGCCAGACACGCCCACGAGCGCGCCCACTCCGATTACGGCACTGATCAGTTTTCTTTTCAACATGACATTTCTCCTCCTAAGGTGGGCCATAGACCTCCAGCCGTTGAGGGAGTCTTGTTTTACTCCCCGTTCTTTCCTTGCTTCTTCCGTCTCCTCTTTCAACGCTTCTTGCGCCGCAAGATATCCGCATAGACCGCGAGGATGATGATGAGCCCCGTCACCACGATCTGCCATTCCTGCGCGACCGACATGATGCGCAGGCCGTTCGTCAGCACGCTCATGATGAACGCGCCGATGATGGTGCCGAGTATCGTGCCCGACCCGCCGCTCAGCGACGTACCGCCGATCACGACGGCCGCGATGGCTTCCAGCTCGTAACCCTGGCCGAGCGCCGGTTGTGCCGAATTCAGACGCGAGGCGATCAACAGTCCTGCAATGCCGCAAATCGCGCCGCCAAGGCCATAAATGGCGATCTTCCAGCGATCGACATTCACGCCCGAAAGGCGCACGGCCTCTTCATTGCTGCCGAGCGCGAACGTATAGCGCCCAAGCGCCGTGCGGTTGAGCGTGATCGAACTCACAATGGCGAGCACGAACAGAATCAGCACGGCGTTCGGCACAGGCACGCTGGGCAGGAAATAGCCGATCAGCGAGTCTTGCGAAATCATGTAGAAGTTTTCGGTGTCGGTGAAATAGATGGGCTTGTCGGACGAGACCACGAGCGAGAGCCCCTTGAGCAGCAGCATCATGCCGAGCGTGGCGATGAACGGCGGGATTTTCATCTTCGCCGTGAGCGTGCCCGAAACGGTTCCGCACAGCGCGCCCGTTGCGATTGCGGCGAGCACGCCAATCCACATCGGCAAATGCCAATAGGTCAGAAACACGCCACAAATCACGGCCGTAAAAGTCATCAACGTGCCGACGGACAAATCGATGCCGCCCGTGATGATGACGAACGTGCTGGCAATGGCGAGCACGCCGTTCACTGCCGTTGCCTGCAGAATGCCGAGGATATTGTCCATCTGCATGAACGCAGGCGAAGCGAAGCTGAAAAAGATCAGCAGCAGGATCAGGCTCGCGAACGCCAGCATTTTCTGCAGCGCAGTAGGCGAGAAAATGCGCGCCCTTAAACCGGCCGACCGTTTCTGATCCGCCAGAGCCGCAGTATCCGATTGCATAGTCATGGATTCGACCTCTTGAGGCTCATGCCGCTTGCAAGGTTTCGCGCAGGGTCGCGAGATGCATGATGCGCTCCTGGGTCGCCTCGCTGGCAGAGAGTTCGCCAGTGATACGGCCTTCGCACATCACTACGATCCGGTCGCTCATGCGCAGGATTTCCGGAAGTTCCGACGAGATCATCACGATCGCCTTGCCTTGTTCCGCAAGCGCGCGCAACAACTTGTAGATCTCGCTTTTCGCGCCAACGTCGATACCGCGCGTGGGCTCGTCGAAGAAAAGCACATCACAGTCGCGCTCCAGCCACTTCGCTATGACGATCTTCTGCTGATTGCCGCCCGAGAGCAGACGCACCGGCTGCGTGGCGGAAGGCGTGCGAATGGCGAGGAGACTGATGAAATGCGCCGCCGTCTTGCGTATCTGCATGCGGCGCAGAAAGAGGTTCAGCGAGAGGAATTTGCCGAGGTTGGACATCACGATGTTCGACTCGACATCCATGCCGGTCGCGAGACCAAAGCGTTTGCGGTCCTCGGAGAGATACCCGATGCTGTGCGCGACCGCGTCGCTCGGCGTTTTGATCGACACCTTCGCGCCTTTCACGAAGATGTCGCCGGATTCGACCGGGTCCGCGCCGAAAACGGCGCGCGCAACTTCGGTGCGGCCCGCGCCCATGAGTCCCGCAAAACCCAGTATTTCGCCCTTGCGCAACGTGAAGCTCACGTCCCTCACGAGCGGCCCGGCGTTCAGATGCTTCACTTCGAGCGCGACCTCGCCCTGGTGCGCCGGACCCTGATACGGCGCGATGTCAGCGAGCGTTCTGCCGACCATCATGCCAATGACGGCCTGCACGCTCGTATCGGCGGCGGCGACGGTGGCCACGTATTCGCCGTCGCGCAGCACGGTGACGCGATCGGCAATCTGCTTGAGCTCATCCATCTTGTGCGAGATGTAGACGATCCCCACGCCCCGCTCTTTCAACTGGCGAATGATGCGGAAAAGCTCGGCGATTTCCGCGTCGTTGAGCGCGGAAGTCGGCTCATCCATGATCAGCACGCGCGAATCGTACGACAGCGCCTTGGCAATCTCGACCATCTGCTGACTCGCGACGGTGAGTGAGCCGACCACGGTGCGCGGGTCGAGTTGCACATGCATACGGGCGAGGATCGCGCGCGCCTGCGCATTGAGTTTGTCTTCGTCGAGAAAGAGGCCAAGACGCCCGCGCGGCTCGCGGCCGACGAACATGTTCTGTGCGACGGTCAAATGATTCATCAGCTGGAGTTCCTGATGAATGATGCCGACGCCCACGGCCTGGGCCTCGCGCGGACTCGCAAACGCCACGGGCTGGCCATCGTAGAGAATGTCGCCCGAGTCGCGCGTATAAACGCCCGCGAGAATCTTCATCAACGTCGACTTGCCCGCGCCGTTCTCGCCCATCACCGCGTGCACCTCGCCCGCCATGAGCTCGAATTGCACTTCGTGAAGCGCTCTCACGCCGGGAAAGCTCTTGCTCAGCTTGCTAACGGAAATGAGCGGCGTCATGGCGCAAATCCGCAAAGAAAAGCCAGACACATTACCGGGGCCCCTTGATTCCGTGCGCGGCGTTGCTTGCGGCGCTGCACGAAGGTGGTTGAAGTACGGTCGCTGCTTGACGTAAGCCTAAGGTGCTTAAGGCGCAAAGAGATCCGGCCGCGCTTTCGCGGACCGGTGCAACTCCTCGATCACCTGATCGAGATGGTCGTGCATGGCTTTTGCCGCCGCGTCGGCGCGGCCGGCGCGAATGGCCTCGAAAATCCGTTCGTGTTCGTCGAGCGTATGCACGAGACGCTCGGGACTCGCCAGCAATTGCCTTGCGCGATCCAGCGCATTGCGCGACACCGCAACGATCTCTTTCACGCGCGGCAGGTTCACCGCGTCGAGCAAGATTTCATGAAACGCGAGATCGAGTTCATGAAACACGAGACGCTGATCGTTACCGGCAACCTTGCGCTGCTCCTCGAGATTGGCTGCTAGTGCGTCGATCGTGGCGCTGTCCTTCATGCGCGCGACACCACGCACCGTTTCGACTTCGAGCGCGCTGCGAATGAACAGATGCTGGCGAATATCGTCGAGCGCGATCGGTTTGACGCGCGTGCCGCGCTGCGGCAAAACTTCGACGAGACCCGCGTGCGCGAGCTTCGCCAGCGCGGCGGAAACCGGAAAGCGCGACACGCCCATGCGTTCGCAGACCGCCATCTTGTCGATCATCATTCCGGGTTCCAGCGCGAGCGTCACGATCGCTTCTCTCAGCGCCTGCTCGACCGCATCGGTCAGGCTGCCGCGCTCACCGCCCCTGATCTTTTGCAGTGCGACATAAGGATTGCCGGCGACACTCGCCACTTCCGATGAAGAGTTCACGGCGCGCTTGATTTTAAGAAGACATGCTAGCATGCTAGGTAGCAGATTCAGCGTTGTCAACGCGTGCAAACGCCTGGTTTTCCCCTACCCGAAAGCCGTCCCTTCCATAGGGAGTTCGAATGACCACGATCAGCAAGCTGTCCGTTCGCGATATCCGCTTTCCCACTTCGCGCTCGCTTGACGGTTCCGATGCCATGAACGCCGCGCCGGACTACTCAGCCACTTACGTCACACTCGAAACCGATTCTCCAGACAAATTCACGGGGCACGGCCTGACATTCACCATTGGGCGCGGCAATGAAATTTGCGTGACGGCGGTCAACGCGCTGGCGCCTCTCATCGTCGGAAAGCGGCTCGAAGACATTACCGCAAATATGGGCGCGTTCTGGCGCGCGTTTACTTCGGATAGCCAACTACGCTGGATAGGCCCGGATAAAGGCGCGATCCATCTTGCCACTGCGGCGGTCGTCAATGCGGTGTGGGACCTGTGGGCCAAATCGGTTGGCAAGCCCGTTTGGAAGGTGCTCGCCGACATGAGCCCCGAGGAACTCGTGCGCTGCCTCGATTTTCGCTATGTGACCGATGCGATCACGCCTTATGAAGCGTTAGCCATCCTGCACCGCCACGCGAAGACGAAGGGCGCGCGCGAAGCGGAAATGCTCGCGCAGGGCTATCCCGCCTATACGACCTCGGCTGGCTGGCTAGGCTACGACGACGACAAGATTCGCCGCCTCGCACGCGAAGGCGTCGCGCTGGGCTGGACGCATTTCAAGCAGAAGGTGGGCGGCAATCTCGACGAAGACGTACGGCGCGCACGCATTCTGCGCGAGGAAATCGGCGAGAACCTGAAGCTGATGATGGACGCCAACCAGGTATGGGATGTGGACGAAGCGGTGGCGAACATGCGGCGTCTCGCGGAGTTCGATCCGTGGTGGATCGAGGAGCCGACGAGCCCCGACGATATTCTCGGCCATGCGGCGATTCGTCGGCGTTTGGGGTCGATTGGGGTTGCCACGGGCGAGCATTGTCAGAATCGCGTGATGTTCAAGCAACTGCTACAGGCCGAGGCGATCGATTTTTGCCAGGTGGATGCCTGCCGATTAGGTGGACTGAACGAGGTGATCGTCGTGCTCCTGATGGCGGCGAAATTCGGTATTCCGGTGTGCCCACATGCGGGCGGCGTCGGACTGTGCGAGTACGTGCAGCATATTTCGCTGTTCGACTATCTATGCGTTTCGGCTTCGCTGGAGAACCGGGTGCTCGAGTATGTCGATCATTTGCATGAGCATTTCGTCGATCCTGTCGTGATACGCAATGGGCGCTATATGCCACCGCAAACGCCCGGCTATAGCATCGAAATGAAGCCGGATTCGCTGGAGAAATACACTTTCCCTGATGGCGAGGGGTGGGGGCCTTAGGCGGGCGGCTGGCTGGCTTGCTACCCTTGCTCACTCTCGGGCAGCAACCCAAGCGCTGCCCCCAACGCTCTGCCCCGCTCACCCGCCATCAACTCGGCCAGCAACTCCGGCAATGGCTTGCCGCCCCAATCAAGCGCCCGTTTGAGCATATAAGGCACAGGACTGTGTGGCTCATAGCGCATGAGATAGTCCGCGACAATGGCCAGCAGCCTGTACGCCTCATCGCGCGACTGAGGCGTATCGAGCCTTCCCGGCCCCTTCGGTTCCTGCGCCGCGCCAGCCGCAGCAACCTGAACCGCAGCAGGCTCGACTACCGCCTGTTCCTGAATCGGTGCGGCCTCAACCATCGGTAGGTCCTCCCACTCGGGATGCTTCGTGAGCCAGCCTCGCAACACGCTCTCCATGCGCTCTAACGTCTCCAGCAGCGCACCGAACGACGGAGCTTCCGCGCCGAGCCGCTGCGTGCACCACGCGTCCAGCTTCGCAATCGGTGCGCGGGCCGCGCGTAGCGCCTGCAACTGGTCGCGTAGCGCGGCGGGCGACGCGTCGTGCGCAGCCTGCGCCAGTGCCTGCGCCAACCGTGCGGCTTCCTCGCGCTTCGCCGCGGGCACGTCCTTGCGGTCCTTCACTGCAACGGCCTCGCGCTGCGCGCCTTGCCAGCGCGCAAGCGTCAGCGCCGATCCATCAGGCCCCGCGCACAGCGCGATACGCCCGCCGAGCAAGGTCGGGAACTGCTGGGCAACCCATGCGAGCGGCGCGGCCCGAAAACCCAGGTCGCCGTCGCGCGGCAGCGGATGGATGTCGTCCCAATAGCGCGCACACAATTCGCTCAGCAATGCGAAGCAAGCCGGCAATGCAACACAACCATATCGTTGCAGCCAGCTTTCGCCCAGCCATGCGGCAAGCGTCAGGTCCTTGCTACGGCGCGCGAGGAGGTCCTCGCAGCCCGCCTCGACCGCAGCCCAATCGGCGACCTTGAGCGTGGTTTGCCAGATACCCGCTGGCAATGCCGGGTCGTCCTCGCGGCGCGCCGCCTTGATCGCGTCGAAGGCAGCGTCGTGCAGCAGCGAGACGCCGGCTGGCGCGCTGCCCGGTATCGGTTGAACGAGTGCTTCGATGTCGAATGCCGGGTTCATCCGCGCCCCGCCTGGGTGTTCGAGGTGCTCGACGGATACGGTCCATCAGTCACCGCGGGCGCCCCGTACACACTGTAGCCCGGCGCCGCGTAGGGCAGATCGGGCCACGTGAGCGCCGTTTTCGACGCGCCCGTCATGCCCACGCGCATGAACATGCGCGCGGTTTGCGTGCCGCCGTTGCGGTCGCGCACCGGCACGCTCAGCACCATGCGTGCGTTGCCCGCTCCCGTGCCGGTATCCACGCCATCATCCGGCACCGCATGCAGGCGCACGAGGCGCAACAGCGACCATGTGTCGTTTGCCGCCCAGGTGGCGGCTTCGCCATCGACGGACAACGTCGGTTGCGAAGCGTCCTGCATCGGCCGCCACGGGCCGTCCTTCGCCCAGCGCAGGCTGAGCGCCGCGGGCTGGCCCGGCGCCCAGCGCAGCGGCGTGCCGGCCACAGCGGGCCAGGCGAGCATCTGGCTGCCGCTCGCGAGCGACCACTGGATCACCTGGTCCGCACCGGCTTCGTCGGCGCGGTCGATGCGCCAGTCCACCGCCACGTCCACGCCCACGAGCGCGCCGTCCGCGCCGCGCGCCACCAGCGCGTCGAGCCAGGGCTTCGCGCGCGCGAGCTTCGCCAGAAACTGCTGCGCACCCGCTTGCTGGCCGCCGCTCGCCGCCGCGGCACTCATGCCTCGTTGCGCGTCCGCGAGTTTCGCATCGAGCAGCGCCACGAACGTCGCCGTCTGCCGCAGGTCGGCGGCCTGCGCGTTCGCGTCTGCGGAGAACGGGAAGCGGCCGGCCAGATAACGCGCGAAATAGCTGCGCAACTGTTCATAGGCGTCGCCGCCGGTGCCGATCTGCAGCCGGTAGCAGCGTTCGCGCGCGGACGAGACGAGCCGCATGCCCGCGCTCGAGACAATGTCGCCCGTGCCCGGCACATCGACCTGCGCGAGCGACGCGCTGCATGTGTCGAGGTCCATCTTGTCGAGCTGGTTGGAGATGATCGACGGCACCGCCACCAGCGCGCTCGCCGGGCTGCGCGCGCGGTACTGCGCAAGGTCCGCGAAAAGCGCCTTCCAGCGCGCAACGAGCCGCGCGTCCGCAGTCGAGAGCGGTGGGTTCTGCGCCGTGAGCCAGTCAAGCGCGCTCGACGCGAGCGTGGCCGTGTCGGCCACCGCGCCCGCCTGGGCGGCGAGGTAGGTTTGCAGCGCTTCGGGTGTCGCGGCGCCGAAGGCGCGCATCGACCCGCCGGCGCTGCCGTTCCAGGCCGAGAAGTCGCCGCGCACCGGTCGAAACGGTTCGAGCGATTGCAACTGCACATCGGTCGAGCGCAGCACGTCGAGTGCAGCGTCGCTTACGCGCAAGGCCACCGCCTGCGCGAGATCAGCGCGGCCGAGCGAGTCGAACGCTTCCACAAGATCGGTCGCGTTCTTGCGCAGCGTGTCGAAGGGCGCGCCTTGCGTTTGCGGCGCATAGGCGACGTTGCGCGCCCCACCCGGCGCCGCCGGTGCCGAAAGCGCGGCCACCATGCTGTGCACGGTTGCGTTGCCCGCGGCGGCGAGCAGCGCGCCGCGCCATGCTTCGGGCGCCTGCGCAAGAAGACCCGCGGAATATTGCTTGTAGGCGGGCAGGACTGCGAGCGCGCGCTGCGCCGAGTCCGCGTCCACGCCGCGAATTTCGGCCGCCGCGTTGCCCTCGCCAGCAACGAACGACTGGCCGAGCAGCGTGCGCAACGCATCGCGCAGCGGCAGCAGGTCCGGCGCCAGTTGCAGCCCCGTGGTGGGATCGGAGGCCAGCACACCAGGCAGGTTGCCGCTTGCGAGCCAGCGTGCCGCGAACGCGCTTTGTTCGCTCTGCTCGTGCTCCAGCACGCTCGCCACCGGCGTCGCGCCGATCAGGCGCAGGGCTTTTGCCGTGTCGAAGGTCGCCGTGAGTCCCGGCACGAGTTCCTGGCCGTGCGTGCCCGCCCAGCCGTGGTCAGCGGTATCGACCTGAGTGGCGAGCGTGTCGATGCGCGTGGCCAGTTCGGAAAGCGCAGCGGTGGTGGGAACCGCGCCGGGCGCCTTGAGATCGGCGAGCATGGCCTGGATTTGCGCGGCGTTCGTCGTGAGGGAGGAGTCCTGATAAATATCGTCGAACCAGCGGTCGAAAGTTTCCTCGAAGCACACGCTCGCGCGCGCTTGCGCGGTGCGCGCCTCGGTGCCGTCGAACGTCAGTTGTCCGCCTTCCACCGCGGTCGCGCGCACCGCGTCGTCGAGCCCCGCGCGGTCGGCCACATGATCGGGCGAAAAGCTCACACCCACCGCGCCGCGCATGAGTTGCGCGAGCATGACGGTGTTGCCCGAGTCGCGCTCCACCAGCTCGTTGTAGTTCGTGATCAGCCGCTCGGTCTGCGCCGCGTTCGTGACGAGCCGCGTGCCCTGCGTGTACTCGGGCAGGTCCTGGGAACGCCGCGCGGCGGCCGTGAGGTTTGCGTTCGCGCCCGATGCAACGGTTGCGTCATCGCAGTTCAGATCGGCGAGACGGCTGACGAGCCGCGCGCGCAGCGGCGTGAACACGAGCCCGCTCAGCACGTGGTATTGCGCGTCGTCGAGCCGGCGGCGCAGGCCGAAATACGACAGCGGCATGAACGGCGTGGCGAGCTGCCAGCGCGGCACCTTGACGAAGGCGTTCGCCGCGCTGCTCAGCGCGTTTGCCTGCGCCGTTTCGCTGCTGCTCGCACCCGCTTCATGCCACGCGGCGCTCGCGAGCGCGAGCGCGTCGTAGTTGCTGGCGAGCATGCGCGCGTCGCTGCGCACGTGCCACGTGGTCACGCCGAGCCCCACGCACCAGCACACGCCCAGCGCGATCGCGGCGAACGTGGCGATACGGTAGCGCCGCATGCGCAGCGCGAGCACGCGCGGGATAGCAAGCGCGAGTCCCTGCCCCGGCATCAGCACGTCGTGCCAGAGGCGCGATGCGAAGGCCGGCGCCGCAGCAGCGCGCGCTTCCTTGCGCGCCGCATTCGTGATGGCGGGCTCCTCGCGCTCCTGCGCCTGCGGCATCGCGCCCACGCACCAGATGCCGCGCATGAGCGGCGCGGTGCCGTCGGCGGCGCCGCGCAAGGTCGGTTCGATGTGCTCGCGCAATGGCTCGCGCAGCGTGTCGAGGCGCTGGGGCAGCAGGAACACGTCGCCGTCCAGCGTGCCGTCGAGCGTGCCCATTTCGGTGACAGTCGCCGCGAGCGCGCGGCTCATGTCGGCGAAGGCTTCGTCCACCCAGGCGGGCTCGAAGGCGCGCCGTGGCGCATACGGGGAGGCCCAGCCCAGCGGCGTTTCGATGCGCTCGCGACGCAGGCGCGCCGCGAGCACGTCGAACCCGGGCAGCGCGTCGCAGCCCGTCACCACCACGTAGAGCGGCAGCATCTGCCCGAGCTGGCGTTGCAGCGCGAGCACCGTGCGCGAGGCTTCGAGCGCCGCGTCGGTGTCCGCGCGCGCTGTGCCGTTTTCGTCGATGAGCGTGTCGAGCGCGATCACCCACACGAGCGCGTCGAGCGGCCGGCCCGGCCGGTTGCGCAACAAGCCGCGCAGCAAACGTCCGCCGGTTGAACCGCGTCGGCGCTCGGCGGCCGCGCGCGCGCCGAGCGAGTCGCCCGGCTCCGCAATCAGAATGCCTTCCGCGTCGTGCCAGAGCCTGCCGAACCAGGCCGGCTCGCCAACGCTCGTGAGGCGCCAGCCAAGCGCTAGCGCGTCGAGCGCCGCCGGTGCGCCAGTGGCCAGCACGCGCGGCACCGAGTACGGGTCGCGCACGCCCATCGCGTTGTGCGCCGCGCGCATCATGGCGGTGAAATTGCGCAGCGGCCTGCGTTCGTCGCGAGCGCGCATCCAGCGCACCACCAGCGCGACCGCGAGCCCCACGATCAACAGCGCAATCAGGACGATCAGGACGACTACGAGTGTGGTCGTCATGGCCGGGCTCCCGGTGGCGTAACGTCCGGGCTTTCTTCACTGGCTTCGTCGGCGTTCCGCACGCTCACCGTGACGATGCGCCGCGCCGCGAGCGCAAGCGTGGCGGGCGGCGTCGTGGAAACCGTCGGCGCCGCGGGTGTGTCCTGCGTTTGCGGCACGCCCGGCAAGTCTGCGGGCGGAGCCGGCGGCCGTAGTCTGCGCATCGTCCTCGCGCGCGGCAGCACCATGCCCGTGGTGCTCGTATGGCTTATCTGCGACGGACGCCCTTGCACCATCGACACCGTTTCAAACTGTTCGAGCGAAGGACGCACAGGCGCCGTCGCGTAGCGCCACAACAGTTGCGACACGGCGAGCAGCACCGCGAATCCACCGCCCACGAATAGCGCGAGGCGTGCGCGGTCTGGAAACATCTGCGTGAGCGGCCGTGTTTCGCGCGGCGCCAGCGCGGCGCGTTCGAGCGGCGCGCCAAGCCGGTTGGGCTCGGGGTCGCGCTGCATGGCGAAAGCAAACAGCGCGTGACGCAACTGGTCGTGGCGCAAGGCGCCCGCCTCGCCGCGCAGGCGGCCTCGAAAGCCTAGCGTGAGGCAGGCGAGATAGACGTTGGCAAGATCGCGCTGCGCCGGATCGCGCTGCGCGAGCAGAGATTCGATAGCGGCCGGAATGCGCTCGCCCGCCGCGCGCGTGCCAAAAATGCGCGCTTCGAGCGGCCAGGTCTCCCACACGCTCGCGCCATTCCACGCCGAAAACAGCAGCAATTCGTCGAGCAGCGCGACATAGGCGTATTGCGCGGCGGCAATGTCCGCTTCGCCGGCCGCCCCGGTCCACGCCATGGCGTCGCGCGCGAGCTTGCGCGTGGCGGACTGCAACTGCGTGGCGAGCGTGTCCGCTTCGCGCTGGGGATCGGCGGGTGGCTCTGCATTGGCGGCGTTTGCTGTATTCGCCGTGCTCGCCGCCTGGGCGACCGCGCGCAGGCGCGCGTTCTCCGCGAAAGCGAACGCCACGACGAATGCGCGCATGAGCGGCAGGCGCTCGTCGCTCGGATCGCTGGTATCAAGCATTGTCGGCTCCCGCGTGGCGCGCGTCGTCGGCGGCGTCGCCCGTGGGCGTGAAAAGCTGCACGGCCCAGGGCGCGCGGCCTGGCACGGTCGTGCGGACCTCGATGCACAACGGCTGCGCGCGGTCGAACCATGCGTCCTCCACGGTCACCGCGAAGAGCGTCGTGTCGTCGCCCGTCGCGTAGGCTGCGCGCTCCTCGCGCGCGAGGCGCCGGCGCGCGAGGCCCCGCATGCGCTGCCGCGCGAGCGTGGGCACGTAGGGCCGCGACGCGACGACGGCGTGATCGAGCCACACGCTCGCGTCGTGCTCTCCGGCGTCAGCCGGCATGCGCAACCCGATCACGAGTTCGCGCGCAACGTTGCCGCCGCTTTCGAACGGCGGCGCGATCCAGAAGCTGCCGCCCTCCTCGGTGAACGCGCGTACGCGATATCCCTGGCGGATCGTCGCGAGCGCTTCGTCCGCCCACTCGAGCAGTGGATCGAACGACGCAAGGAGTGCCATGTAATCGAACGTCGCGAATGCGGGCACGCCGCGCGCGGGGCGCAGTGCCGCGAGCGCGCCCGTCATGCCGGCGACGACGCGATACAGTTCGGCGGGATGCGCGATGCCGGTGACGAGCGTCGCCTCCACTTCGGGCAGGCGGCTCCAGAGCGCGCAGAGCTGGCGCTCGATCTGCGCGGCGTCGTCGCGCTCCTCCGCACGTTGCGCCGCCTGCAGACGCCCGGCCAGGAACACGCATTTTTCGCGCACGCGCAGCAAGAGGCGCATCACGCGTTGACCGAGCACCGAGTCGGCGCGCACGAACGGACACGGCGGCGCGTAATCCGCAATCGCCACACCGCCGCCCTGCTGCCTCACACACATGAGCGGCAGGCGGTCGAATTCGTGACGGCCGAGATCCGTCATGAGGTGCAGGCGCGGCGTCCACGTCGTGATCGAAGCCGGCTCGCCGCCTGATACAAGATCGGGAACGTCCGGACTCTCGCGCTGGGTGTAGCGCCCGGCCTGGGGATCGAGTTGTCCGCCGCGGTACAGCGGCGGCACCGCAAGATAGATCGTGAGCGCTTCATCCGGCGCGCTGAACGCGTGGCTCACGTCGACCTCCAGCACGGGGTCGTGCGGCGTGTGGCGAATGGCGAGCCCGTCGGCCAGGATCGCCTCCAGCGCGCTGATGCGCACGAGCCCCTGGGCAAGCCCCGCGGCGTCGTGTTCGAGCGAGAGCACGCCCCAGTAATGCGCGCGCGCGGCGCCGGCCAGCAGCGCGGCGTGCCCCGCGGCGTGCAGTGCCTGGGTCTGGAAATGCTGCGGCAGCAAGGGCATGCCGTCGAACCAGCAGACCGGATCGGGAAACGAAGTTCGCATGATGTGTTTGCTTTCTATTGCTAAACGTTTCGTCGTTCAGTGTTGCCGCGCCATTTCATGGCACATTCGCGCGGCACATTCGCGTGACATATTCGCGTCACATCAATGTGAGGCCTGCACGCTCAGATCCTGGTCGCCGAGCAGCAGCAGCGCGTGAGCGGGCCCGGTGTCGAGCCTCACGCGATGCGCGCCCGGTGTCTGGTAGTCCGCGAATACCACGACGCCTGCACCACGCTTGCCGCCAAACGGAAACGGCGCCGCCGCGATCTGCTGCCCCGGCACGACCTCGAACGACACGACTGTAATGTCCTCGGGATGATCGCGGCGCCATTGATCGCGCTGCGCGAACCACTTCGTCGAAGGCAGGCCCAGCAACGCGTCGAGCAATTGTGGATTGCGCACGAGCACGGCGTCCACGGCAATGGGCGTGTCCTGATTCGCTTGCGTGGAAACGGCAATAGCCAGGGTATCCACCTGTACCTTCGGCAGCGACGAACACGCCGCGAGCATCTGCGCGAGCGCGAGCAGCACGAGCGTGGCTGCGCGCCAGCCGTGCGGCTGCGCGGCGCGCGACGCGCCGGCCATTAACGTGGTGATCACTGCGCAATCCCCATTGTGTGCGTCGCCTCTTGTCTGCGATGCCTCCTGCCCGCGCGCAGGAGAACTCATGCTAGTTCGTATTTCTAATCAAGACGCATGTTCTGCCGCGCAAGCGGTTTCGCGCGTAGTCTACAAGTGCACAACACGTCATTGCAATAACGATTTTTAACCGGTCGATTCAAAAATAATGCCTAAATAAACTTGAAAGGCGTTTAGCATATGCGCAGTAAATATACTTTGAATTTCCCCGTTTACTGTCCTAAAGTCCTGACCGTCTATCTTCACGAATCGCGCGACGAAGCACAAGCTGAAGAACCAGGCAGCGCGAACGCTTAACGCCGTGAATGCTCTCGTCTGACGAATCCGGGGCATGCTATAGCTGTGCTTTTTTTCTGAAGGACCGGGAATGGATCTGGCAATCGTTTAATTACGTTTTGCGGACCATTCTCGTCTTAAAGAAAATGCATCATGAAAAAGGCAGATTGACGACAAACGCGCATCTCCTCCCGTTACACAATGCAATAGAAGAACGACCGCCACCGAGGTGACCATGGCCGACAGTACCCAGCACTGGTTCGAACGGAACCGACCGCCGCGTGTCCAGATCACGTACGACGTCGAAACGGGCAATGCCATCGAAAAGCGCGAGCTGCCGCTCGTCGTGGGCATTCTTGCCGACCTGTCCGGCAAGCCTGTCGAGCCGTTGCCGAAAATGACGGAGCGCCGCTTCGTCGACATCGACCGCGACAATTTCAACGACGTGATGAAGTCGATCGGGCCGCGCGTGACGCTGCAGGTCGACAACACGCTCGCCGCCGACGGCAGCAAGGTCAATGTCGAGCTGAAGTTCGAGCATATCGACGACTTCGATCCTGTGAGCATCGTTCAGCAGATCGGCCCGCTCAAACAGCTTTACGACGCGCGGCTGCGCCTGCGCGACCTCCTCACCAAGCTCGACGGCAACGACGAACTGGACAAGCTCCTCCAGGAAGTGGTGCATGACCCGAAGGGGTTGAGCGAAATCCGCTCGGCGCACCCGCAGGACACGCCGACTGCGCAGTTGCCGCCACCGGAGCCGGGCGACGCCCCGCCCCCCGCTGGCGACACGCCGGCCAGCTAAGCCCAACACGAGGAGACAATCATGTCCGACATACAAGCCGCCGCGAGCGCGCAGGCGGAGACGGTCACGCTGCTCGACCGCATCGTGCAGGAAGGGCGCATGGCGCAATACGAGGAGCAGCAGCAGCACGCGCGCGAGCTGCTCGCCGAATTCGCCCTGCAGGTGCTCGACAAGAACATGACCATCAGCCGCGACACCGTGGCGATGATCAACGACCATATTCGCAAGATCGACGAGCTGATCAGCGAGCAGCTCAACGAGGTGCTGCACCACCCCGACATGCAGGCGCTGGAGTCGTCGTGGCGCGGGCTGCACTTTCTCGTGAAGGGCTCGGAAACGGGCACGCGCCTGAAACTGCGCCTCCTGAACGCTTCGAAGAAAGACCTGCAGAACGATCTCGAGAAGGCGATCGACGTCGATACCAGCGCACTCTTCAAGAAGATCTACGAAGAGGAATACGGTACGTTCGGCGGCTTTCCGTTCAGCGTGCTGGTGGGCGACTACCACTTCACGCGCCAGACGCCCGACGTGAGCCTGCTCGAAAAGCTCGCCTCCGTGGCCGCCGCCGCGCATGCGCCGTTCATTTCGGCGGCGCACCCGCAACTCTTCGACATGGCGAGCTTTACGGAGCTGGGCGTGCCGCGCGACCTCTCCAAGGTCTTCGAGACGATCGACATGGCCCGCTGGCGCGAATTCCGCAAGAGCGAAGACTCGCGTTATGTCGCGCTCACGCTCCCGCACATCTTGATGCGGCGTCCTTATCATCCGGACAGCAACCCGGTGGAGGGCATGAACTTCTTCGAGGATGTCGACGGTACGGATCATTCGAAGTATCTATGGGGCAACTCCGCGTACGCGCTTGCGCAGCGCATTACCAACGCGTTCGCACAATACAGCTGGTGCGCGGCGATTCGCGGCGTGGAAGGCGGCGGCGCCGTCGAGCGCTTGCCGGACCATATCTTCCAGACGGCCTCGGGCGACAAGGCCATGAAGTGCCCCACGGAGGTGGCGATCACCGACCGCCGCGAAAAGGAGCTCGACGCGCTCGGCTTCATCGCGCTCGTGCACAAGAAGAACGAGGGCCTTGCGGTGTTCTTCGGCGGCCAGACCGCCTGCAAGCCAGCGCTCTACAACACGCCCGAGGCCACGGCGAACGCGCGCATTTCGGCCATGCTGCCGTATATCCTCGCGGCTTCGCGCTTTGCGCACTACATCAAGGCGATCATGCGCGACAAGGTCGGCAGCTTCATGACGCGCGATAACGTGCGCAGCTACCTCAACACGTGGATTGCCGACTACGTGCTCGTGAACGACAACGCGCCGCAGGAAATCAAGGCGCAGTATCCGCTGCGCGAGGCACGCGTGGACGTGACGGAGGTGCCCGGCAAGCCCGGTGCTTACCGCGCGACGGTGTTCCTGCGGCCGCATTTCCAGCTCGAGGAACTCACCGCGTCGATCCGGCTCGTGGCAACCTTGCCGCCGCCGGCTGCCGCCTGATGCACCAGCGACAAAAAGCGATTCGATGAAGATACGACGGCCAGGCGGCGCATGGGCGCCCCCTGGTCCCTGAACGCGCCTGGCGCCGCGCACGTGACCGGTGTGTTCACTTATTGCTTCGGGAGCAGCAAATCATGGATTCGATCATTCTCGATCTGGGCAGCGACATCAAAGGCGAGTGCACGCTGGAAGGCTATACCGACAAGATCGAGTTGATGTCGTACAGTCACAACGTGGCGATGCAGGTGACAAACGACGTCAGCAATTCGGAGCGCACGTCGGGCAAGCCCCATCTCGGCGAATTCACCGTGACGAAGTTCGTGGACGTCGCTACGCCCACGCTCAACGAATATTGCTGCGGCGGCAAGGCCATTGCGACCGCGACTGTCGTGGTGGGCCGCAACGCAGCCGAAAGCGACGGCAAGATCATGCCGTTCATCACCTATACGCTCAACAACGTCGTGCTAAGCAATGTAAGCGTATCGGGTGGCGCGGGCGGCAAGCCCGTGGAAACGCTCTCGCTGAACTTCACGAAGATCAAGTGGGAACTCACTACGCAGAAAGACGATGCCACCAAGGAAGGCACTGCGGCTTCCACGTGGGACCTGGCTGCGAACAAGGTTGTGAAGGCGGCGGCCTAGCGCGTACCGCCTGTGGCGAACATCCG
Organism: Paraburkholderia hiiakae; assembly: GCF_904848665.1. GTDB lineage: Bacteria > Pseudomonadota > Gammaproteobacteria > Burkholderiales > Burkholderiaceae > Paraburkholderia > Paraburkholderia hiiakae. The sequence continues at coordinate 396,564 of NZ_CAJHCQ010000004.1, read as the reverse complement.
CCCCTTCATCGCCATCGCGCCCATGCCGCTCTTCGAACGGCTGGCCGACGATGCGCCTTTCGACACGCACGAGTCCGTTGACGAACTCGCCGCGCGCACGCTCGACGCGGCCGGCTTGCGCGCGTCGGTCCGCTCGGAGTTGCTGCGCCTTCTCAATACGCGCCGCGGCACGCCACGCGTGCCGCGCGCGCCGGACGTGCTGCTTTATGGCCTGCCGGACTGGAGCGGACAAAGCGCGGCGCGCGCGGAAGACCGGGCGGTAATCGAGCGCGAAGTGGCCGAGGCCATCCGCGCGTTCGAGCCGCGCCTTCACGGCCCAGGCGTGAAAATCGAAGCGGACGCCACCGCGCCATGGCGCCTATGCCTGCGCATTCGGGGAACGCTGCGCGGCAGTGATGGCGTGGAGCATGTCGTCACCTACATCGCCGGGCAGGACGGCGAAACGCAGTCCATCGGGATCGTCGATGAACGACTCGCTTGATGCGCAACTGCTCGACTACTACCAGCGCGAGCTGACTTATCTGCGCCGCGCGAGTGAAGGTTTTGCGCAGCGTTATCCGAAGATCGCCCGGCGGCTCGAACTCGGCCCTGGCGAAAGCGCCGATCCGAACGTCGAACGCCTGATCGAAAGCTTCGCGGTGCTAACTGCGCGCATCCAGCGCACGCTCGACGACGAATACACGACGCTTACGGATGGCCTGCTCGAACAGTTCTATCCGTATGCGTCGCGGCCCGTGCCTTCCATGACGATCGTGCAGTTCGAGCCGGACCCCACGCAAGGCAGCATCGCCACGGGGTTTCGCGTGCCGCGCGACACGCCCCTCATGCACGTGGACGCAAGCGGTGCAACGATCCACTGGCGCACGAGCACCGACGTCACGCTCTGGCCGCTCACCATCGCCGCGGCCCAGTTGCTCGACGCCGAGGAAGCGCAGGCGCTCACGGGCAATGCGTCGCTGCAATCGGCGCTGCGTCTCACGCTGCGCGGCATCGGGCCGCACAGATTAGGCGCGCTGCCGATCGAGCGTTTGCGTGTGCGCCTCGCGGGTTCGCCTGTCACGTCCGCTGCGCTCTACGATCTGCTCGGCGCGCACAGCGCCGCCACCTGGCTGCAGGCGCCTGAGGGAACGTTGCACGCGCAACCAGGTCTGCCCTGCCCGGTTGGCTTCGACGAGGATGACGCGCTCCTGCCGCTCGAAGACGGCGCGCATCCGGCCTGCCGTCTGCTGGTCGAATACTTCGCGTTTCCCGAGAAGTTCGCGTTTTTCGACCTGCCGTTCAAGCCGCCTGCCGATGCCGATGAGAGCCTCGATCTCGTGATCGGCTTCACGGCCGCCCCGCGCGGACGCTTCACGTTGCACACACACGATATCCAGCTCGGCTGCGCGCCGGCGCTCAATCTGTTCGCCCGCACCTCCGAACCGTTGCGGCCCGACGGCACCGCGCGCGAAATGCGCGTGAGTCCCGACGCGCACCGCGAATCGAGCACCGAGATCTACGCCGTGCGTAATGTGCGCGCCGTGGCCGGCCGCACGGTAACAGACGTGGCGCCCTGGTACGGCTCGATGCACGGCGCGGATTCGGCCGTCTACTGGTACGCGCGGCGCGTGAGCGGCCTGCATGCATCGCGCCCCGGCAGCGACGTCATGCTCACCTTCGTCGACACGCGCTTCAACCCAACCGCGACTGCGGCGCGCACGCTCACCGCGGACCTGTTGTGCACCAATCGTCATCTGGCCCATCGGCTCGCGCCGGGCGCCGCGCTCTCGTTCGAAGTGCCCGGCCCCGTGGCGCGGGTGCGCATTGCGCATCGGCCCACGCCGCAGATCGTGGCGGCGCTCGACGGCACGTCGCGCTGGCGTCTCGTGTCGCAACTCGTGCTCAACCACGCATCGATCGTAGAAGGCCCGCAAGCGCTGCAGTCACTGCGTGAAATGCTCATGCTCCACAATCTCGGCGCGCATGCCCCTTCACAGCGCCAGATCGCGGGACTCGTGGCGGTGTCGAGCGAACCCATCGTCGCGCATGTCGGCTCGGACCGCTGGCGCGGCTGGCGCAACGGACTTGGCGTGCGGATCGAACTCGACGAAGCGAGCTTCGTCGGCGCGAGCACCGTGCTCTTTTCTGGCGTGCTCGCGCAATTCTTCTCGCTCTATGCGAGTGTCAACCGTTTCGTACAGACCTCGCTCGTACGCGACGGTCGGGAGATCCACACATGGCGGCCGACGATGGGCAGCCCGCTCGTTCTCTGACGCAGCGGCTGTTCGACGAGCCGCATGCGTTTGAATTCACGCAGGCGGTGCGCCTGCTCGAATTGCTGCAGCCGCTCGCCCAGCCGCTCGGCACCGGGCTCGACCCCAGCCAGGAAGCGCTCGCGTTGAGCGGCAATCTCTCGCCCGCCTTTCCCGCGAGCGCGCTCGGCCCATTGCGGCGCGGCTTGCCGCGCTCGCTCGCATTTGTGCCCGAGGTTGGCGAGGAACAATCCACACAATCCGAACACGCCGGACCGCCCCAGCTCCAGGTCAATGCGTTCGCGCTGGGCGGCCCGAACGGCCCCCTGCCTGGTGCATGGCAGGAATGGCTGCAGGACCGCCTGCGCCGTAAGGACCGCTCGGCAGCGGCGTTTCTCGACATCTTCCAGCACCGGCTGCTTGCGCTGCTCTATCGCGCGCAGCGCAAGTACCGCAGCGCCGAGCCGCTGCCGGCCACGGCGCAGCGTTCGGCTGACGTCGTGCTGCGCGCGCTCACGGGCAACGCCTCGCTGGGTTCGCTCGCGTATGGCAACCATGCGGTGCAAGAAGCGCCAGCGCTGCCCGAGCCGCTTGACATACGCGCCGTACTGGCGCGCACGGGCCTCTTTGCGAATCGTCGGCGTTCGCTCGCGGGCTTCGATGTCATGGTGCTCCATCACTTCCGCGTGCACGTGCGCTCCACCCCGTTCGCGGGCGGCTGGCGCACGCTGCCCGCCGCGAGCCGCACGGCCATCGGCTCCGGCGGCCGCAACCGGCGGCTCGGCCAGGACGCCGTTGCGGGCACGAGGATCTGGGACGAACACCAAGGCATCCGCGTACGCCTCGGGCCGCTCAGGCGTGAGCAGTACGAAGCATTCCTGCCGGGTGCGCCTGCGCATGAAGCGCTGCATTCGCTGGCCGCCGAGTGGTTCGGCGCCGAACTCAAGGTGCATCTCGAACTGCAGCTCGCAGCAGGCGAATTGCCGCGCGCGCGCCTCTCGCGGCACGCGCCGCTGCGGTTAGGCTGGACTGCCTGGGCGGGCGCCGCGGAATCGGCGCCTGCGCGCCTCACGTGTCTTGCGCCCGACGACATTCAGGGGCGTGCCGCGCCGTGACGCTCGACCTCAAGACGCTCGTTGCGCGCCTCGAGCGCGAGCCGCGCGAAGCGCTCGAACGCGCCACGCAACATTGCCTGCGCGAGACGCATTTCGCGGTCGAAATCGAGCACTGGCTGCTCACGCTCGCCGAACCCGAGGGCGGCGACTTCGCGTGCGTGCTGCCGCACTTCGGCGTGGACCGCGCCGCACTGAGCGCCGAAATCCGCACGGCCATTGCGCGCTTCAAACGCGGCAACACAGGCATTCCGTCGTTCTCGACCGACCTGCTCGTGTGGCTCCAGGACGCGCTCGTGCAATCCACGGTCGTGCTCCAGCAGCCCCGCGTGCGTGCGGCGACGCTGCTCATCGCGCTGCTCGAAAACGACGCGCTGCGCGCACGCATCGTGCATGCGGCGCCGACGCTGCTGCGTGTGGCGAGCGCCGCGTTGCGCGCCAACTTCGCCGTCTGGCTCGCGCCCGGCGAGGCGGCCGCGCCGCTTGCGCCGCTTGTGCCATTACCGCCGGATGCGCCGCTCGAAGCGGCCATAGGCGACAACGCGAGCCTCCCCGCACTAGCCGGCGCCCTGGAGCGCGCCGCGCCAGCGCCGGCCCTGCTCGACCAATACACGCTCGACCTGACCGCCGAAGCGCGAGCCGGGCGCATCGACCCGATCATCGGGCGCAATGCCGAGATCCGCCAGACACTGGACATCCTGTTGCGGCGGCGGCAGAACAATCCCTTGCTCGTGGGCGCGCCCGGCGTGGGGAAGACGGCCGTAGTCGAAGGTCTCGCGCTGCGCATCGCGGCGGGCGACGTGCCGCCGCCGCTTGCCGAGGTCTCGCTGCGCATGCTCGACCTCGCGCTGCTGCAGGCGGGTGCGGGCTTGAAAGGCGAATTCGAGCGCCGCCTGCGCGCCGTGATCGACGAGGCTCGGCACTCGCCACGGCCCGTCGTGCTCTTCATCGACGAGGCCCACACGATGATTGGCGCAGGGGGCGCGGAAGGCGGCAGCGACGCCGCGAACCTGCTCAAGCCCGCCCTTGCGCGCGGCGAGCTGCGCACGATCGCGGCCACGACGTGGCTCGAATACAAGAAGTACTTCGAGCGCGACCCGGCGCTCGCGCGTCGCTTCCAGCTCGTGCAGATCGAAGCGCCCGACGAACCGGCGGCCATCGCCATGCTGCGCGCGCTCGCGCAAAAATTCGAGGCGCATCACAACGTGACGATCCTCGACGCCGCCATCGTCGATGCGGTGAAGCTCTCGCACCGGTACATTTCCGCGCGCCAATTGCCCGACAAGGCGATCGCCGTGCTCGACACCGCGTGCGCGCGCGTGGCGCTGGCGCAGCACGACACGCCACCGCAACTCGAAGCGGCCCGCCACCGGCAGCGCGCGCTCGACGACGAACTGCTGCGCCTGCGCGCGGAAACGGTGCTGGGCGCGAACCACACGCAGCGCCTCGCCGTGCTCGAAGCCGAACATACGCATAACGCAGCGCTCGTCGAGACGCTGGAAGCGCGCTGGCACGACGAGGCGGCGACCGTGCGCGAGATTCTCGCGGTACGCGCGCGCCTGATCGCCCTCGATGCCCTCGGCGCCGTTCCTCGCGACCCATCCGATGTCGGCGCGCAAGAACCGCCCGATAGCGTGGATGCGAGTGAAAGTAACGAAACCGCCGACCCGCGCGAAGACCTCGCCGCCGAACTGGCGCGCCTCGAAAGCGGCCTCGAAGCGATTCGCGACGACGACCCCATGGTCCCGGTGTGCGTGGATTCGAAAACCATCGCTGCCGTGATCGCGAGCTGGACCGGGATTCCGGTGGGCAAGATGCTCGCCGACGAAGCCCACGCCGTGCGCACGCTCAAGGGACGTCTCGCGCAGCGCATCGTCGGACAAGACGCAGCGCTCGACCGCATCGCGATGCGCATCCAGGCCTGGCGCGCGGGACTCGCCGATCCGTTACGGCCGGTCGGCGTGTTCCTGCTCGTGGGGCCGACGGGAACAGGCAAGACCGAGACGGCCTACGCCCTCGCCGACGCGCTCTATGGCGGCGAGCGCAATCTCATCGTGATCGACCTCGCGGCGTACCAGGAGGCGCACGCTGTCTCGCAGCTGCGCGGCGCGCCGCCGGGCTACGTGGGCTATGCGAGCGGTGGGCAGCTCACCGAGGCAGTGCGTAGGCGTCCTTACAGTGTCGTGCTGCTCGATGAAATCGAAAAAGCGCATGTCGATGTACTCGAAGCCTTCTATAACGTTTTCGACAAGGGCGTGATGGAAGACGGTACTGGGCTCGTGGTGGATTTTCGCAACACCGTGATCCTCGCCACCAGCAATGTGGGCGCCGAACTGCTGCTCAATACGCCAGCCGCGACACTCGCCACCGACGCCTTTGCGCGGCGGCTGCATGAGGAATTGCTGCAGGCGTTTCGCCCCGCGTTCCTCGCTCGCATGACCGCCGTGCCGTATGCCGCGCTCGACGACACCGTGCTGCGCGCCATCATCGAAAAAAAGCTCCAGCAACTGCGCACGCGCTACCGCGACGCCACGGGCAAGCAGTTTGCCTTCGACAGCCGGATCATCGATGCCGTGCTCGCGCGCTGCCGCGCCGCGGGCGGCGCGCGCGAGATCGACAACGTGCTCATGAACGAGCTGGTCGGTACGCTCGCGCGGTGGGCGCTCGAATGACGATGCACACGACCCGCCACGCCGCATACAGCCAAACATCATCCACACGATGAACCGCCCCATCTCTGCCGCTACCGATGCGCGTATCGGCCTCACCGGAAGTGCGTTCAGTACGCTCTTTCCCGCCAGTTTCGATGCGCGCGAGGCGCTGGACGCCCCCACCGCGCTGACGCTTCGCGCCCATGGCGGATTGCCGCCACCCGCGCCCTCGGGCATGACCGGCAATCATGCCACGCTCTCGCTCGCGTGGGGCGAGTCGCCGCGCCTCATCGACGCCGTTTGCACGCGCGCCGCGCAGTTGCCCTCCACGGTGGACGCCAGCCACTTCATGCTGGAGCTGCGCTCGAGGCTCTGGCTCCTCACACTCTCGCGAAATAACCGCATATTTCAGGGCAAAAACGCGCAGGAAATCATCCAGGCCGTGTTGGCGGATCACGGCTTGACGGACTACTCGTTCTCGGTCACGGGCACGGCCGCCACGCGCGAATGGTGCGTGCAGTACGCGGAGTCCGACTTCGCGTTCGTTAGCCGTCTTTGTGAGGAGGAAGGCTGGTTTTATTTCTTCCGCCACGATACGGGCAGCCATACGCTCGTCATTGCCGACAGCAACGACGCCTTCACGCCGCTGCCCGGCGACGCGACGCTGCACTACACGGGCGGCACGAGCGGCGCGCGCGAATCGACGCAGATTGTTCACTGTGAGGTCGTCGAAGAAACGGCCACCGGCCTCTTCTCGCATACCGACTACGCATGGGAAACGCCGACCGCACAGCTCTATTCGCAGGCACAAGCGGCATCGAACGGACACAGCGTGTACGAGTATCCGGGCCGCTACGCCACCAGCGGCGATGGCTCCACGCTCTCAAAGCATCGCGTGGACGCGTTGCGCGCGCCCACACGGCTGCTCATTGGCGAAAGCGATTGCCGCGCGCTCGCGCCGGGCTGCCGGTTTACGCTGGCCGATCACGAATCCAGCGACGCCAACATCGAATGGGTCGTGCGCAGCGTGGTCCACGAAGCCGATCACAACCGTTATCGCAACCGCTTCGAGGCGTTTCCCTTCGCGACGACCTGGCGCCCCGCGCGCACGACGCCGCGACCGTTCATGCCCACGCAGACCGCGACGGTGGTCGGCAAGAGCGGCGAAGAATTGTGGACCGATCAGTATGGCCGTGTGAAGGTTCAGTTTCACTGGGACCGTGACGGCCAGAACGATGAACAGAGTTCATGCTGGATTCGCGTGGCGCAGCCCTGGGCGAGCAAGCGCTTTGGCATGCAGTTCATGCCGCGCGTGGGCGACGAGGTCGTGGTGACCTTCATCGACGGCGATCCGGACCGGCCGCTCATCACCGGCAGCGTGTATAACGGCGCGAACTTGCCGCCTTATACGCTGCCCGACAACCAGACGCAATCCGGCATCAAGACGAATACCTCGAAAGGTGGCAACGGCTTCAACGAACTGCGCTTCGAAGACAAGCAGGACAGCGAAGAAATCTTCCTGCAGGCACAAAAGGACCTGAATGCCAAGGTGATCAACGACGCCACGTGGACCATCGACCATAACGAAACCAGCACGATCAAGAACGACCGCACGCACACGATCAAGGAAGGCAACGATACCCTCTCGGTCGAACAAGGCAACCGCAGTACGACGGTGAAGACCGGCGACGAAACGGTCGACATCAAAGGCGCGCGCACCGTGAAAGCCGGCGGCAACGAAACGCGCACGGTGGGCGGCAATCTCGATCAGACCGTGACGGGCAATATGACGCTCACCGTGGACGGCAACCTCACCATCAAGGTGAGCGGCACGCTCTCGCTGCAAAGCACGGGCAACCTCACGGCGAAGAGCGACGCATCGATCACGAATCAAGCCGGCGTGTCGCTCACGAATCAGGCCGGGACGTCACTGACGAACAAGTCGGACGGCACGCTTTCGAACGAGGCGCAGAGCGTGACGAACAAGGGCGCCGTGCAGCAGACGGTGGACGGAGGCGGCATGCTCGTAGTCAAGGGCGGCATTGTGAAGATCAATTGAGGCGAACATGGAGACGATTCAGCCGGTCACGATAGAACGCGACGACACACGCATTGAAGCCTCGACGCTGGGCGGCGCGCTGCACGGCCCGGTTCGCATCGAATCCGAAGGACGTCCCGTGGCAATGATTCGTTATGCAAACGGTGTGCTCAGCGGTCCTGCCACCTACTTTTATCCTGAGGGTAGTCCCTCGGCGCAGGTGCAATATGCGAGCGGCAAGCTCGACGGCAAGACGCTTTTCTATTTTCCCGACGGCAAGATCCAACGCGAGGCCCACTACGCGCACGGCGTGCTGCACGGCATCTCGCGCACGTGGCTGGCCGACGGCACGCTGCTCGAAGAAGCGCATTACCGCAACGGCAAGCTGCATGGCGTCTTGCAACGTTTCCATCCGAATGGTTACCTCGCGCTGCGGCAGCCGTTCAGCGCGGGAAAGCCGCTCGAAGCCGCGAAGCGCTATACCGACGACCGCCGTCCGATAGCGGCCGACGGCAAGCCGCTGCCACGATGGAAGCAATGGTGGCAATCGCTCGGCAATCCGTCTTCAGTCTGATTTTGGCCTGATTTCGGCATGCAAAGCCGGCACGGCAACACGAAAAGGAGCTACACGATGACAAGTCCGCAAGTCTGCGCCGGCGCCACACTGCAGTGTTCCTTTGGCGGCGCGCCGGGCACGCTGAACGTTATGCCCGTCAATCGTGTGCTCGTGGGCGGGGTGCCTGCCGCGACGATTGCCGACTCGATTCCCGTCGCCAATATCACGCCGTTCGCCCTGTGCCAAAGCCCGGCGAACCCCACGGTGATCGCTGCAACTGCCGCGGCGCTGGGCGTTTTCACGCCCATGCCCTGCGTTCCGGCGACGCCGTCGCCATGGATTCCCGGTGGTGCGCCGACCGTCACGCTGGGCGCGATGCCGGCGCTGGATGCGCAGGCTACGCTCGTTTGCATGTGGGGCGGCGTGATCAAGGTGGTTCAGCCGGGGCAGGTGACTACGCTGGTTCCGTAGGCCGTGCCCTCGGCTTTAGGAAAACCAGTATCGCCACCCCGTGACGTTCAGCTTGATTTCAACACAAAAGCGGTGAGCGATCTGTTCAATCGCTAGCTGGATGTTGTTCGGCCCTACGATTTCGTTGACCGCCGCAATGATGTCGTGGTTGATTCCAGCGCCGATGCTAAGCAGGCCTTGTTTGCCAACACAGATCCGGAGCCAGCCCGACGAGCGCATGCCTCGACATAGATTGGCCAGCGCACGACGGGTCATATCGGCGTCGAAGTAGCAAAACATGAAGCATGAAATGACACCTTCATAGTTCAACCCGCTGAGATCGTCGGTAAGGATGTTCATCTGCAGGGGTTGATGCGTGAGGTAATAGTGGACGATCTCATCGATTCTCGAGAAAGTCCGCATGAACAACTCGACATTGATGGTTTGCATCAGGCACTGATCAGCTTGATTGAACTCGATCAGAGCCCGGAGGAAGAACATGTTTTCTATGTAACAACGGATCGCCTCCTGCTCCCCCTGCGTATCGCGCGCTTCCAGATCCACCGGCACCACATTGGCTCCGAACATGACGTTCACTTCGGCGTAGAAGAGCGAATAGCCGCAGCCCAGATCGAGGATCGTTTTGCCTTTCCAGCTCGCGAGCGTTGCCGCGTTGAGATCCAGGCAGTCGATATAGTTATCCGCGCCGTCGCGCTGCTGCCGAAGTGCAGACGTACGCCGGTCGCCACGCCCGGGCACGCACACGAACCGGTCCAGAAACAGGCAGCGCGCCGTATTGGAAATGCTGTTCGATTTGGCCCGGTGCGCGAAGTTATGGCCGCTCTGAGAATCGGCACCATGCCAGGCCAGATCCGGCATTGCACTGCCGACGGCGCCCAGCGCCGATAACAGCAAACCACTGCCGCCACCCACGCATTGAAACTGTCTGACGAGCCCGCGTATCACCTGCGTCTCGCGAGCGAGCGACAGCGCGCGCATATCGGTCACGACGCGCGCGATTTGCGTGCCGAACACGGTAATCAGATTGTTGTCGGCAAACACAAAAACCTGATATGACGCGAGACTCCTGTCGAAATTGAACACCACGATGTCGGCAATGATGCCGATCCGATGATCGGTCAGTTGCACCACGGCACCCCGCTGTTGCATGCGCAAGTTCCGCGCGGCATTTCGGCTCGCCAATCTCAACGCCTGCTGGCTTCGCAGCGGCAAGTACCCGGCAATGTTCTGCAGTGCATCAGGCGGCAGGAGGGCGAACGGATCGCTCACGGTGGTCTCCGTTGTGTCGGGCCGGTGCGCGCTCCCGGCTTGCACTGCGATTACATCTGCGCTCGTGGTTGATTCCTTCGGCGAGGCGGTGGGGTCGACCGCGCGCGACGATCCCATTAACGCTACTGGTTTTTCGAAAATTTTCAACGAATATTGTGGAGTTGCTGATGTTTAATTACATCGGCTGATAGCCATTGCGTAGATATCCGCGCAAATTCTTCATAAAACGCTTCACTGGAAAATTGTTCCCGCAACAAGTAGCAATCGGCGATTTCGTTGACCTATACTCGTTTGACTCTGCAAGGCAGCCCCATTTTCCGAACACCAACAAAAACGGAGCGTGAAATGCGAGGAGCGATTCTTAAGACGAGTTGGGTACTGCTGATTTTCTTTTTGTCGAGTGCCAGCGTTGTCGTGCAGGCCGGTTCGACATGTAGCGGGTTAAGCTGCTTTTTCCGCGGCCAGTTGGTCGAGCAGAGAACGAGCCTGCGCCTGAGCGCGGGTGATTTCACGAAGCTGTTAGGAACGAACGCAACGGGTCAGCAGTTGCTGCAGGTTGCAGGCACGCCGCGCTGCGACATCGAAATCAAGTACTTCCGTTACCTCACGATAGGTGGCGCGGGCGAACCCACGATGTCGAGCGCAGCGCTGATGATTCCTGGCGGCGGCGCCTCGTGCACGGGTCCACGTCCCCTCATGCTGTATGCGCACGGCACGACGACCTACCGCAACTACAATATCGCCGACATTACCCAAACGGACCCCGCCAACGGTGACGGCGCGGGCGAAGGTATTGCCGTGGCGGCGATCTACGCCGCGCAGGGGTATATCGTGGTCGCGAGCAACTATGCCGGCTACGCAGGCTCGCCATTGCCGTACCACCCCTATCTGAACGGCGACCAGCAATCGGCCGATGTAATCGATTCGTTACGCGCGGCCCGCTTCGCGATGGCCCTCCCCGATCCGGCAAACAAGACGCGAGAGAACGGCAAGCTGTTCGTCACCGGATATTCGCAGGGTGGCTACGTGGCGCTCGCCACGCATCGCGCGCTGCAAGCCGCCGGCATCAATGTCACGGCCTCAGCACCCGGCTCGGGTCCGTATGCACTGGGCGCGATGGCGGACGCGCTGGTCCAGGGCGAGGTCGACCTCGGCTCGACGATCTTTACGGTGCTGGTGACCACGAGCTACCAGCACGCGTACGGCAATATCTATCGCAAGCCAGGCGACTTTTTCGAGGCGGCCTATGCCCCGGGCATAGAGAACCTGCTGCCGAGCGTCACGTCAATGGACACGTTGTTCGCCCAAGGCAAATTGCCCGCAACGCAACTCTTCAGCAGCACGCCGCCTGCGCCACAATTCGCTTCGTTGACGCCGCCACTTGCGCCGCCTCTCGCGCCTGCTGAATTGACGCCGCTATTCGCGTTGGGATTCGGCACAGCGAATCTCGTGCGCAATAGCTATCGTCTGAGCATCCTCGAAGACCAGATCGTCAACCCGGATGGCGCGTATCCCTCGCCGACCGCTGCGATGGCCCCGGCTGCCAGTCCGGCTCAGCCGCTGCGGCAGGCGTTCAAGCGTAACGATCTGCGTAACTGGGTGCCGCGCTCGCCAGTGCTGCTATGCGGCGGCCACCTCGACCCGACTGTGTTCTTTTTCAACGCGGCGATCGAGCAGGCCTACTGGAAAAACGCCAAAGTTGCGCCGGGCCTGACGAGCGTGCTGGACGTCGATTCCGCGCCCGGCGCGAACGATCCGTTCGCCGCAGTGAAGTCAGGCTTTGCTCAGGCCAAAGCGGCAGTCGCCGTACAGGCGGTCCAGGCCGGTGCGAAGGATGGCGGAATGTCCGCCGTTCTAGAGGCCTACCACGGCGACATCGTCGCGCCGTTCTGCATGGTCGCGGCGCGCGGCTTCTTCGGTAACTTCTGATTTGCGGCGTCGATCGAGCCCGAAAGTCAGCATGGCGGTCATGCTTGCCATTTTTGAATGACACGCCATGTTTGACTTGCAGTGATTCACGTGATTTGCATACGGATATCGTGACAGTCGGTCTGAGCAGTGCGTCTACCCTTTCGTTTCACCACTCCCAAAATCCGCTTGACCCGACTACCGTAGTCACCTTCACGATCGATATTCTGTTCAACGAATATCGTGTCGAAACACATGGAAACGACCCGGCATCTCACCGACAAGGCCTTCCTCGAAGCCTTCCTCACTTGCCAGTTGCCACCGGCTGCGTTCAATCATCGCAATCATCTGCGCGTCACGTGGATTCACTTGCAGCGTTACCCGCTGGAAGAAGCCATTGAGCGAACCTGTGCCGGTATTGCGCAATACGCCGCTCATCTCGGCGCACCAGATCGATACCACCGTACAATGACCGAAGCGCTGATCCGGCTCATGGCGCATGCCGGCGCGTCGAATCCAGCGCATTCGTTCGAGGGATTTCTCGCCCATGCACCGGTGTTCACCGGCGATTGCCGCGCGCTTGTCGCCGAACACTACTCACCCGAATTGCTGGCCCGGTCCGAAGCGCGTTGTGGCTTTCTCTCACCCGACAGACTTCCCTTGCCGTCATGACACGCACTAGTTTCACGCTAGGACGACTGGCACGCGAGGCAGGACTCTCGCGCTCCTCGCTCCTGCACTACGAAGCGCTCGGCTTGCTGATGCCGAGCGCACGCAGCACGGCAGGCTACCGGCTCTACGACGAGGCACAACACGAGCGCCTGCGCGCGATCTGCGCCTACCGGGCCGCGGGACTGCCGTTGGCCGCAATACGCGACATACTCGCGCGCGAGGGCAACGCCGCCGCACAGATCCTCGAAACGCATTTGATGGGATTGACGGCGGAAATCGCGCGTCTCAAAGAACGTCAGAGGGTCATTGCAACGTTGCTCGCGCAACCATCGTTTCGCCGGCGTGGCAAGCACCGTGGCAAGGACGCGTGGGTTGCGATGCTGCGTTGCGCTGGCTTCGATGAGGCAGAGATGGACAGATGGCACGCCGCGTTCGAGGCAGAAAACCCCGACTCGCACGCCGCGTTTCTGGCTTCGCTCGGGCTGACGCGCGAAGAGGTGAAAGCAATCCGCCGGCGCGCGAAACTCACAGGCAACCCGGCCATCGGCCTTGCAGGCTCGTAAAGGTCATTGACCGCCAAAGCCGGAAATGTGCGCCACCGCACGTTCTCGCGCGACTCCGGTGCACGTCGTTGTGCTTGCCCGCCTACTCTGCAGCAACCGGCTTCCCCTTCCAATTTTCCAGCCAGGAGGCTTTCATCCCATGCACGAGACAAGCGGTATGGTTCGCGCGTTTATCGAGGAAGTTCTCAATCAAGGGCAGATCGACGCCGCGGACCGGTTCTTCTGGGAAGACATGGTCGAGCAGGTGCCGTTCCCCGGGCAGGGTCCCGGTATCGAGGGCCTCAAGGATGTCGTGCGTGGCTTGCGGGCTGCGTTCCCGGACATGCATTGGCGCGTCGAGGAACAACTCACCGAGGGTGACCGCGTGCTAACCCGCTTCGAGTGGACGGGCACGCACAAGGGAGTGTTCCTCGGCGTGGACGCTACGGGGCGCTCCGTTAAGGTATGGGGCATGGTCATCGACCGCTTTCAGGACGACAGGATCAAGGAAACCCGCCTCATCATGGACACGCTCGGGTTGATGGTTCAGCTAGGCGCGGTTCGTCCACCGGGCCAATGAAGCCGCGAAAACCGGGATGGCCCTGCGACTGAGCGCAGGTGCCATAACCCAACATACAGTCATCCGCGCTCGCTACAGCGACTGCATGCACGCCTCATGCAGCACGTTGAGCCTGCGCACCGGGTCCGCCACGTAAGGATTGCTCTCGTCCCACGCGTAGCCCGCGAGCACTGAGCTAATCATCCGACGGATCGAGGGCGTCTGGCGCGGGTAGTAGATGATGTCCTGCAGTTCGCCCGTGTACCAGCGCTCGACGAACGCGCGGAACGTGTCGATCCCCTTGCGCAGCGGCACGTCGTATTCAGCCTGCCAGTCCACCGCCTCGCCGCCGAGCGCGCGCTCGAGCACCTTCACGGCCAGATGCGCCGAACGCAGCGCAATCGTGACGCCCGAAGAAAACACCGGATCGAGAAACTCGCCGGCGTTGCCGAGCAGCGCGAAGCCTGGCCCATGCAAGCGTTCGACGTTGGCCGAATAGCCGCCGATCTGGTTCACGGGCATGAGAAACGGCGCGTCGCCGATCAGGCGGTTCAGGGTCGGCTCCTCGCGAATGAGCGTGCGCAGCCGCGCCTCACGTTGCGCTTGGGGCACGTCGAGGAAGGCGGCTTCGGCGACACAGCCAACCGACGAGCGACCGCCCGCGAGCGGGATCATCCAGAACCATACGTCGCGGTGCTCGGGGTGGGTCGCGACGCAAATCTTGTTGCGATCGAAGGCGTCCAGCGCCAGGCCGTCGCGCACATGACTGAAGATCGCGGCACGCGTGGGCAGACCGGTCGGCGCCTCCAGATTCAGGAGGCGCGGCAGCACGCGGCCAAAGCCGCTCGCGTCGAGCACGAAACGCGCGTGCACTTCATAGCGCGTCTCATTTTCGTCGACGACTTCCAGCATTGGCGTGTCGCCCGTGCGCATCGCGACCACGGTGTGACCGAAGCGCACTTCAGCGCCCTGCTGCGCGGCACAGTCGATCAGCAACTCGTCGAATTTCGCACGCTCCACCTGGTAAGTCGTGCCCCAGCCCGCCGAATGCTTGTCACGAAAGTCGTAAGACGTCGCCCGATCGCGCCATACGAAATGCGCGCCGTTCTTGTACTGAAAGCCGGCTTCCACTACCGCCTGCAACATGCCGGCCTCTTCGAGGTACGCCATGCTTTGCGGCAGGAGGCTCTCGCCAATCGAAAAGCGAGGGAAATGCTGGCGCTCCAGCACAAGCACCGAACGCCCGGCCTTTCGCAGTAAGGCTGCCGCCACCGCGCCCGAAGGGCCCGCGCCGATGATCGCCACGTCGACGGCTTCGCGTCGCGCGGATGGGGTCATAACTGCTTCTCCAGTGCTCTCTGCCATAGTTCTATCCCTTCTGTGCGTCTTGTTACGTCCTGTTACTTCGCGCATGTCCAATGCAAGCGTACTGCGCTGCGTGATGCCGTGATTTTGACATCCCTCGCACCGCCTTTGCATTTACGACGCCCATTTTCGCGTGCGCGGTCCTTCTTCAAGGTCGATAAAATATATCGGTATCCGAATTAAACTGACGTGAGTCACGCCACTTGAATTGGATTCCTTATTAATTTCATGACAACCTGAGTGTAGTCGACCCGTAGGCGCAATACGGGTTACGTGGTCACGCGACGGTGGCTTGCGGGATAAGAGACGGTTTCCAGACGCGCGACTTTAACCTGGCGCTCGAAACCCAAAGGAAGGATTTGATGTGAGTGCCCCTCCCGCGCGAACGACGGCTGCGGGAGGGAGAGCGAGAGGCTGTTAGAACACGCCCGAGATCACTCGTACGAGACCGCTACGCAGCGGCGTGACCGCGTCGTTGAAGTCGAGGTTCACCTTGTTTGCGACGCTCATCACACGCGTTTGATAGGTGCGGTAGTCCGTATCCTCGGCGTAGGTCACGGTCGTGCCGCCGCTGTTGCCTTGGTGCAGGTTGTGCATCGAGCTTTCGTGGCTCTTCGTGCCGCTGCGCTGGCGCTCCCTGATCTGCACATCCGTGATGGCGGTGAAATACACGTCCTTCACCGCCGAATTGGCGACCATTTCGATCAGGCCGCCCGCGAGGCCCGCGCCGAGAATCGCACCGCCGCTGCGGGCCCCCATGCCCACTGCAGCGCCCGCCGCCAGGAACGCGCTGCCGAGCGGCGCGCCGTACCCGCCGAACGCCATATGCGCCGCCGACTCCGACACCTTGCCCACTTGCAGGATGTTCGCCTGGAGGATGTACTGCGCCTTTTCCGGGTCGGTGACAACGTGGTAACCCTTGGCCGCGATGGCCGACGTGACGTCCGCCGCAATGTCGAAGTCCGGCTTGTCGGACGTATTGCGCACCTGTACGAAGATGGTTTTCTTCGATTCGGCCATCGGGTCAAGGAAGATGGTATCGGACAGCTTCGTCTGAACATCCAGATCGCGCTTCTCGATGGCGAGTTGGGTGGCGGCGCACCCCGAGAGCAGGCTGGTCGAGCCCATGGCCGCCAAGGATGCGGCGACAAATATTGTTTTAGCGTAGCGCTTCATTGCTTTTTTTCTCCGTATGCCGTCTCAGTGGGCATGTGGTGTGGTTTTGTTGGTTTTGCACGGCATTCTTCTTATCGGCACGGCTTACAAAAAATTAAGGGTTTATTAAACGAGTGCCGAATGCCGGGAATCGGAGAAACGATCGCTTCGTTATCAACGCTGCAATAACCACCACTTTGTTGTGCGCGCAAACGTTTAACTTCAACAATAGCGTTTTCAATCGGCGCAAATAAACCACGCGCCGGGTTGATTCACATGGACAGTGGGACGGACAGTTCAGATTCAAAACGCATACCTGAACAGGAGGAACACCTCAACGAAGCCAGCCTTGCGACGGCGAAAGTGCTCCCGCAACGTGCGGCTCAACGGCGGAAAGCAAGCGCCGAAATACTTTGAGACGATTTGTTACGCATCGACAGCCCCATTTAAATCAATAATTTAGATGGTCGACACATGCGCGCGACGCTGCCAAGCCGATGTTCGCGCGCGATACGGGCTACGATGGGCCCTATCCCCAGCCTCCAATAATCCGAGCCCCTATTCTTCCAGTCGCCCTTTCATGCTTTCCCTTTCCACCATCGGGCTGATGGTCTCGGGCTGCGCGATCGTGCTGCTCATGCCGGGGCCAACCAACACCCTGCTCGCCGCCGCCGGTTTGAGGCAGGGTGTGCGGCGCTGCGCGCATCTGACCGCCGCCGAACTGGCCGGCTACCTGGTGTCGATTACCCTTTGGGGGCTTTGCTTCACCCATGCGTCGCATTCGCTGAGCTGGCTGCCAAACGTTCTGCGCGTGGCCAGCAGCCTTTATCTCGCGTGGCTCGCCTTGCGTCTTTGGTTCACGGCAAACTCGATCGAAACGTCGGCAAAGGGTGTGGTCAGTGCGCGCACGCTGTTCAGCGCCACGGTGCTCAATCCCAAGGCCATTTTGTTCGCCGGTTCGATTTTTCCACCCGCGGCATTCGCGAGCGTCATGACGTGGCTCCAGGCCATGGCGATCTTCGCGGTCTTGCTGATCCCCATTGGCCTGACGTGGATCGCCATCGGCGCCGCGCCGCGCAATGGGCGTGCGCCGTTCATTCGTCCGGCGCTCTTCCAGCGTTGTGCGTCCGTCGTGGTGGGCGCTTTTTCCGTGTCGCTCATGTGGGCGCTCGCCCACTAACGCCATCGCGTCATGCCCAGGCTCAAGCCACCTGTGGAGGAACGAGTTCGGCGACGCTGAGCCAGCGGCTGCCGGCCGCTCCAGCAAGGCGCTGCAGCGCCTCGGCTTCGTGCATGGCGCACTCCACCGGAAAAGACTTCGCTGCGTAAGCGGCAAGCCAGAGCGTCCGCATCACGCCATCCGTGAACGTGACGTACGGCACAGCGGCGCTCGCCGGGCAGCTGACTTCCGCAAGCGGCACGGGGTCGTGCTCGCCGAAACTGAAACCCTCGGCGGCCAGTTCGAAGCGCGGGTCCGCTCGCCATGTCTGCGGATTGCCATTTGCCAACCCAGCGTGCTCGCCGCGTGGCTCGTCCCGCCATAGTCTGAACAGGCGCGCGCAGTCCACTTCGACCACGGCCCGTTCCTCGTTGCCGTAGTTCGAGCGGCTCACCGACAGATACACGTCGGCGACCGATGTATGCACGCGAAAAAGCGCGACACGCTGCCCGTTCCACGCGCCTGTCTGCAGACCCAGGTAACTCTCCATCTCCGCTCCAGATTAGCCGCAGCCCTATGCTTGCCGGAGAAAAAAACGGGGGATAGCAGGAATGCGACAGCCATCAGGGCAAAAGCGATCTTCTTCGAGTTGGCGGTGGTTTGGCGCTGGTTTGGCGCTGCGTTGGCGTTTTCATTCTCGCGATACAGCGCGTGGGTTCTATGTGCCGCGAGCCGATTGGTGGCTTACTTGCGCCATCACGCCAGCGCCCCCGCACGACCTGCAGGTTGCACCGGGCGCATCACGACACGAGGAGAACGCGCATGCCCACCGAAGACCCGCAGCACCGCTACGTGCTCACGCTGTCCTGCCCCGCCGCCGCGGGGCAGGTTGCCGCGGTCGCCGGCTTTCTCGACGCGCACCGCGGCTATATCGACGAACTCACGGTGTTCGACGACGACATCAGCACGCGCTTTTTCCTGCGCTGCGTCTTTCACGAGGTGGTGCAGGCCGGCGCGGGCGAGCGCTTCGATCTCGCGGCCCTGCGCGACGAGTTCGCGAGCGTCGGCCGCAAGCACGAGATGACCTGGGCCATCCACGATCTGCGGGTGCGTCCCAAAGTCCTCATCATGGTCTCCAGGCTCGAGCACTGTCTCGCCGACCTGCTGTTTCGCTGGCGCATGGGCGAGTTGCAAATGGACATTGCGGGCATTGCCTCGAATCACCGCGATTTCGAGCCGCTCGCAAAGCAGCACGATTTGCCGTTTCACTATCTTCCCGTCACGCCGCAAACGCGCCGCGAACAGGAGGCCGCGATCCTCGACCTGTTCGACTCGACCGGTTCGGAGCTACTGATTCTTGCGCGCTACATGCAGATTCTTTCCGACGAAGCGAGCCAGAAACTGGCTGGCCGCGCCATCAACATCCACCATTCTTTCCTTCCTGGCTTCAAGGGCGCGCGCCCTTATCACCAGGCGCACGTGCGCGGCGTCAAGCTGATCGGCGCGACGGCGCACTTCGTCACCGACGATCTCGACGAAGGCCCGATCATCGAGCAGGAAGTGCAGCGGGTCGACCACTCGCTGAACCCCGAGCGTCTACTGGCCGTCGGGCGCGATGTCGAATGCGTGACGCTCGCGCGTGCCGTGCGGGTATTTCTCGAGCGCCGGGTCTTCATCAACGACGGGCGCACCGTCGTGCTGTGAGCGCACGCATGGGCGTGGGCGTTCATGCCGCCGCATTGCCGTGGCGGCGCTGCGCCTGCGCCACCAGCGCCGCGTACGGGCGCTCGCTCATCTTGCTGGCCACCTGTTGCGCGTAGTCGTGATGCCGCTGTTCAAGCGCCGCGCCCACGCAGCGCGCCTGCAGATAGCGCAGCAGCCCGATACGCCCGTGCCCGCGCGTCATGCTGTGCTCCAGCAGCGCGAGCGCGGCTTGCGCGTCGCCGTGACAGGCGCGTTTGTTGAGTTCGACGGTTTCGCTGCGCGGCATGAAGGCAGGCCTCGTGAATAGGTTCGGCGTGGGCGCGTGCCCACTAGCGAGTTGACCAAAGCTGCGGCGCTGCCGCTAGAACGAACACGCCAAGGCGCCGGAACCGCCCCGTCACGCGGCGGTGTATCCGATCAACCTCCCGCCGATTTCGCTTTTGCGACGATCGATGGCGGAAAACGACAAGCGCCCAGGGGCCATATCGGGGATGCTTGCCTGAAACCGCCTCCCCGCTCTCCTGTGCCTCCATGTCCGACACACTCGCCACCGCCGTTTCCTTCGACGCCGCTCCCAAGGAGCGGATCCGTTTCGGCATCGTGCTGCTGCCGAACTTCACGCTGACCGCGTTCTCCGGTTTCGTCGACATGCTGCGTCTGTCCGCCGATGAAGGCGACTACAGCAAGCCGGTGCGCTGCTCGTGGCGCGTAATCGGCGAAACGCTCGCCCCCGTGCGTGCGAGTTGCGGCATTCAGATCGCGCCATGGGAGACCTTTGCCGACGCCGAGCCGGTCGACTATCTCGTGGTCGTGGGCGGACTGCTCCACTCCGGCCCGCACGCGAGCGAAGCCACGCTGCAGTACATCCGCCGCGCAGCCAGCGGCGAGACGACGGTGGTCGGGATCTGCACGGGCGTGTTCGCACTCATGCGCGCCGGCGTGCTGGACGGCCATCGTATTTGCGTGAGCTGGTTCCACTATTGGGACTTCATCGAGCGCTTCCCCAATGTCAATGCCGACGCGATCGTCGCCGACCGCCTGTTCGCGATCGACCGCCGTCGCATTACGTGCTCGGGCGGGCGCGCATCGATCGACGTCGCCGCCGCCATTTTGCTGCGCCACTTCGACCACGCGACCGTGCAGAAGGCGCTGCGCATTCTGCTGGTCGGCGAGATGCAAAAGGGCAATGCGCCCCAGCCTCACCCGCCTGGCCTCGAACCCGCCACGCACCCGAAGGTCAAGCGCGCCGTGCTGTTGATGGAGCAGCAGGTTGGCCGCAATGTGCCGCTGGAAGAACTGGCCTGCAAGCTGAACCTCTCGCCGCGGCAGCTCGAACGGCTCTTCAAGGCGGAAACGGGCAAGAGCCCGCGCGCGTTCGCCAACGTCCTGCGCCTGCGCACCGCGGCCTGGCTACTCACGAGTTCAGACCGCACCGTCGCCGATATTGCTTCGAGTTGCGGCTTTTCTGACGCCTCGCATCTTGGCCGCGAGTTTCGCAAGCAGTTCGGCGTGCCGCCTGTCATGTTCCGTGCGCAGCGCAGCGGGCAGGATGCCACGCAGTTGGCGGACCTCGATGCGCTGTTGCGCAACGACGTTGCACTGGCCGAACCGGACGCCGATGGCATGGTCATCAACGCTTCGTTACACTAACTTCTTATTCCGCCCCGCGCCGCTCATGGCTCGGCGCATGTCCGAACTGCACCCGGTACGCCTTGCTGAAATGGCACGGTGAATTGAACCCGCAAATTGCCGTCACGCGCGAGATCGAGGTATCGGTCGTGCGCAGGAGTTCACGCGCGCGCTTCAGGCGCAGCGTGAGGTAGTAGTGGGTTGGCGAGACGTTCAGATACGCCTTGAACATCCGCTGCAAGTGCCGTTGCGAAAGCCGCACGAGGCGCGCCAGCTCCTCTAGCGAGAGCGGCTCCTTGATATTCGCCTCCATCAGCCTCACGACCTCGACCAATTCGGCGCGCGAAAAGCCCACGCGCGCATCCACGGGGATGGGCTGCAGATCGCTCGAGCCGCGAATCCGTTCGAGGATGAACTGTTCGGACACCTTGGCAGCAAGACTTTGCCCAAGGCGCGCGCCAATGAGTTCGAGCATCAAGTCGAGCGGCGCGGTGCCGCCCGTGCAGGTGAGGCGATCGCGATCGACGACGAACAGCTCATCGGCGAAGCGCACGCGCGGAAACTCTTCGTGCAGGACCGTGAGATCTTCCCAATGCACGGCGCAGCGATAACCGTCCAGCAGCCCGCTCGCCATCAGCGCGTAAGCGCCGGTGCAGATGCCGCCAAGCGGTACGCCCTGCTGCGCCACCATGGCGAGCGTCGCGCGCACGCCTTCGCTCATGATCTCGCGAATGCGAATGCCGCCGCACACGATCAGCACGTCGGGCAGGCACGCCGGGTCGAGCGCCTGCGCGGGGCGCACCGTGATACCGTTGCTTGCGCGGGCCGGTGCGCCGTCGAGCGAGTAGATCGACCAGCGGTAATGGTCAGCGCGCCCCACGTAGTTCGCCATGCGCAGAACCTCGACCGCGCTGGAAAACGCGATCATCGAAAAGTTCTGCAACGTCAGGAAACCGAAATGCCTGAGGGACGATGCCGTGCGCGTTTCGGGCTCGGGCACGGCGATGTCGGTCGTCACATTGCGCTCCTCGGGAACAGCGGTTGATCGTGTTATTTCGACTGTTACGCCTCGACGACTGCGGGCCGTACGCGCATCAGATGCTTGAGCCCCGAGAACAAGGGTGCTTTCACAGCGCCCGGTGCACGGCCAAAGCTTTCGGTGATGCGGTCGAGAATGATGGCGAGCAGGACGACGGAAAGTCCGCTTTCGAAACCCAGGCCAATATCCAGCCGCTGAATGCTCGCGAGCACATCGTTGCCAAGACCGCCCGCGCCCACCATCGAAGCGATGATGACCATGGAAAGCGCCATCATGATGGTCTGGTTCACGCCCTGCATGATGGACGGCAGCGCATTCGGGAACTGCACCTTGTACAGCAACTGCCACGGCGTGCAGCCGAACGCCTGCCCGGCTTCCACGATCTCGCGGTTCACGTGCTTGATGCCGAGGCTCGTGAGCCGCACGGCGGGCGGCATGGCGAAAATCACGGTAGAGAGAATGCCGGGCACGCGGCCAAGGCCGAACAGCATCGCGGCGGGAATCAGATAGACGAAGGCCGGCATGGTCTGCATCAGGTCGAGAATGGGTCGCACGATGGTGTGCACGACCTTGCTCTTCGCCGTCCAGATACCGAGCGGGATGCCGATCACGAGGCTGATCACCGTTGACGAGAGCGTGAGGCCGAGCGTCACGACGGTCTGATCCCAGAAGCCGGTGGCGTAGATCAGCAATAGCGAGCACGTCGCGAAGATGGCGAAGCGCCAGCCCACGCGCCACAGGCCGATTGCAATGAAGAACGCCATGAGCGCCCACATGGGGATGGCCTGCAAGCTGTGCTCGACGAGTGCGGCGAAGCCCTCGATTGCCCGGCCGACGGCATCGAAGCTGTTGGCGTCGTGGTCGAGCAGATAGTGAACCGACTGATCGACCCACTGGCCGACGGGAATGATCTCAGACATGGGCACCTCGATTGCGCGTAATGACCTTCAGAACGGCGGCCTGATCGATGGAGCCGCAGTAACGGCCCTCGTCGTCGACCACGGGCAGCGCCGTCGTGTTCGCGCACACGCGCGTAACGACGTGCTCCAGCGGCATGCCCAGTGTGATGCATTCGACTTTCTTGAGCGATGGCTGCGCGGCGCCGATCGCATCGCGCGTGACGAAACCGCTGATGCGCCGCTGCCCGTCCAGCACGAAAGCGTATTCGGCACTGCCGTTGAGCGACGAAGCCACGCTCTTCGCGTCAAGCGAGCGAATGAGCGGCACGGCTTCGCGCTGCATGAGATCGCCCGCCGTGAGATACCGGCTCGTGTCCACGCCGTCAAAGAACGCGCGCACATAATCATCGGCAGGATTGCTGATGATTTCCTGCGGCGTGCCAATCTGCACGATGCGTCCGCCTTCCATGATCGCGATTCGGCTGCCGATGCGCAGCGCCTCCTCGAGGTCGTGCGAGACGAACATGATCGTGCGGCGCTGCTCCTTTTGCAGTTGCAGCAGCACGTTCTGCATTTCCTTGCGCTTGAGCGGATCGAGCGCGGAGAACGCTTCGTCCATGATCATGAGCGAAGGATTCACCGCGAGCGCGCGGGCGAGACCGACACGCTGCTGCATGCCGCCCGAAAGCTCGGCGGGCAGCTTCTGCGCGAATGCCGCGAGGCCGACCTGCTCCAGCACGGTGAGCGCGCGCCGCTCGCGCTCCTTGCGGCCCACGCCCGCCACTTCCAGGCCGAACGCGGCGTTCGCAAGCACGCTGCGCTGCGGCATGAGCGCGAACGACTGGAACACCATGCTCATATCGGTGCGGCGCAGCGAGACCAGCTCCGAGCGCCGCACGGCGGCGATATCGCGCCCGTCGATGACGACCTTGCCGGCGGTGGGCTCCACGAGCCGGTTGATGAGCCGGATCAGCGTGGACTTGCCCGAGCCGGAAAGCCCCATCAGCACGAAAATCTCGCCCTCGTGCACCTCGAACGAGGCATTGTTCACGCCGAGCACATAGCCGGTCCTCGCGAACAGCTCGTCTTTCGTTGCGCCCTTCGCAAGCAGCTCACGTGCAAGCTTCGGGTTGGGCCCGAACACCTTGCATAATCCATCGACCACGATCTTGGGGGATTTCATCGACTGCGTCTCCTCGAACGGCAGGCGCCGGCCCGCACGGTATGTCTACATGGTTGCCAGAAAAAACCCTGCCGGGATGGCGTATTGCGACAGACGCTTACGCAAAAGCGACACGGCGGCGCATCAGGATAATCACGTGCTGCATGTGCACAATCGCACCGCGCGCGCTCCCCAACGGGCACGGGTCTGGCGGGGCCGCGGCGGGCCCCCTGCCGTTTTATTGCTGACGACTACTGCGTGGCCGCCCAGGCATTCACGCGCTCGCCATGCGCGGCGATCCACGTGTCGGCGGCGGCGTCGGGCTTCTCGCCGTTCTGGATCGCGAGCATCACGCTGTCGATCTCACCCGGCTTCCACTGGAAGTTCTTCAGGAACGCCACCACCTGCGGAGCCTTCTTCTCAAGCTCAGGGTTGGCGACGTTGTCCACGTGCTCGGCGGCGCCGTACACGTTCTTCGGATCGTCGAGGAAGCGCAGCTTGTACTTGGCGAACATCCAGTGCGGGGTCCAGCCCGTGACGATCACGGGCTTTTTCGAACCCACGTCGCGCGCCAGTTCGGCCGTCATCGCGCTGCCCGAACTAGGCATCACGCTGTAGCTGAGGTCGTATTGCTTGACCGCCTCGTCGGTCTTGCGCATCACGCCCGCGCCCGCATCGATGCCGACGATGCGCCCGCCGAACGCCGACTTGTCCGCGTTGAGATCGGCAATGCTCTTCGCGCTCACGTAGTCAGGCACCACGAGGCCGATCTTCGCGCCCGGGAAGTTCGTGCCGAGGTCGACCACCTTGTCCTTGAATTGCGCCCAGTACGCGCCCTGTGTGACGGGCAGCCAGGCGGAAAGCGTCGCGTCGAGGTCGCCGCGCGCCACGCCCTGCCACATGATGCCGGCGGCAACGGGCACGAGCTGCACCGGATAGCCATAGCGCTTCTCGATGATGCGCGCGGCCACGTTCGAAGTCGCTACGCTGTCGTCCCAGCCTTCGACATAACCGATCTTCAAGGTCGGCTTGCCGTCGGCAAACGCCGGGGCGCTCATGCTCACCATCGCCGATAACACACCGGTCCAAAAGAGTTTTCCAGCCCGCTTCATGGTCGATCTCCTGTGATATGGGCAAGCGCCCCGTGCCTATGCAGATTCGCCCGCCACAATCTGCCGCTAACGTCGATTTGCGACGTGTTCTTGTCGTTGCGCGACGCCGGCCTCATTTATCGACGACGAGGTCGGACAGCGGCTTCGAGCAGCACAGCAGGGCCATGCCTTGATCGATTTCGCGCTGGCGGATACCACCGCTATGCTTCATATCGACCTGCCCGGAAACGAGCTTGACCTTGCAGGTTCCGCACATGCCCTGGCTGCACGAGGAGGCTAGCCGTACGCCCGCTTGACGCGCTGCATCGAGCACGGTCTGTTGCGCACCGCATTGAATCTCGCGGCGACTCTTCGCGAAGGTGATCGTGAAGCTGGCGGTTTCTGCGGACGATTCCGATTCTGCCGGGGGGGATGCCGCCGGCGCATCGGCGTGCGCCGAAAGCGTTTCGAATGAAAAACTCTCTTCGTGATAGCGTTCGCGCGCGAAGCCGGCTTCGTCGAGCAGATCGCGCACGGCTTTCATATAGGGTGCGGGGCCACAGGTGAAGATTTCGCGCTCCATGAAGTCCGGAGCGATGAGCTTCAACAGCGGCAGGGAAAGAAAACCTGTGACGCCCGACCAGTCGGTGCGCGCCCCCACCCTTTCGCAGACGAACGACGTGCGGAAATTCGCGCGGCTCGAAGCAATCAGTTCCAGCTCGCGCGCGAAGATAATGTCGTCAGGCGTGCGGGCGCTGTGCACGAAAACGATATCGCGGTCCTCGGCGAGATCGTGATGCGCGCGGCTCATCGACATCAGCGGCGTCACGCCGGACCCCGCGGAAAGAAACAGATACTTCGGCGCGGGGTGACGCGCACAAGTGAATTCGCCGGCCGGTCCGAGCACGCGCAGCGAAACGCCTGGGCGCAGATTGTCGTGCAGCCAGTTCGACACCTTGCCGCCGGGCACCCGCTTGACCGTAATGGAAAGGGTATGAGGCCGCGCGGGCGACGACGAAATCGTATAGCAACGGTTGATGGGCTCGCCGTCGATCTCGAGTTCGAGCGTGAGGAACTGCCCCGGCTCGAACGAGAACGTGCGGCCCTGCGGCGAGCGCAGGAAAAAGCTCTTCACGTCGTGCGTTTCCTGCCATACGTGGCAGCACACGAGGGTTTCCTCGACCTCGCTCGTCCACCGCTCGGGCAACGCGCCCCAGAACGCCGGGCGCGTCACCCGGCTGTCGCTGGGATCGAGTGGATGGAATTGGGCCGCGTCTCGCATCATGTCAAACTCCGCTCTCTTTGCCGCATTTTTTGCTTTAAGCGCGTGCGTTATGCGCCAATCTGCCTGGCGAGGCGGCCGATATACCAGGCCGAGAACTTTTCGACGAGCCCTTCCGTGTACGGCGAATACGGGCCCGGCTCATACGCGCTGCTCGCCGCGCCGCGCTGCGAATACTCCACGAGCGTGCGATCCTGGTTGTTGGTCGCGTTCCACACGGCGGTGAGATTCTCCACGTCGTAGTCGATGCCTTCGCGCGCGTCCTTGTGAACGAGCCAGCGCGTGCGCACGAGTGTCTCGCCCGCGGAAAGCGGAATGACCGAGAACGACACGATGTGATCGCTCATGAAGTGATGCCACGAATTCGGCTGCGTCCAGAACGAGAGGCCGCCCAGATCGGCCGTGCGGAATTCGCCGAGCAGCTTCTTCGAGGCGACTTTCGCGTCCAGCGTTTGAGACTCGCCGCAGCGGTCGAGCGGCAGGCGTTGCGTGCGAAAACCCGTTACGTCCAGCAGTTTTTCGATTTCGACCGATGGCAGGTCCATCGCTTCCCACTGCTTCGCGCGCTCGTTGCAGGTGCGCTCGAACGCATCCATGCCTTCCGCGTTGGCGTCCGTGCGTGCGTAGCCAAAGCCGTATTCGTAGAGGGAAATGGTCAGCTCGGGGTGGTTCGCCACGCAGTGATAGCACTCGCGATTGTTTTCCATCACGAGCTTCCAGTTGCCCTTTTCGATGATGTCGACCTGCGCGGCGACCTTGCAGCCCGCCAGATCGTGCGGCAACAGATACGGCTCCATCTCGGCGCGCATGTCCGCGAAGTCGGCGGGCGGTTCTTCGGCGAGACACACGAAGATCAGGCCCGCGAGATTCTCCACATGCACGTTCTTGAGGCTGTGCTTGCAGCGGTCGAACTGCTCGCCCATGTGCTCGGCGAACATCAGCGCGCCGGTGAGGTTGTAGGTCCAGCTGTGATACGGGCAAACGATATTGCCCACCGATCCTTTGTCTTCGTTGCACAGACGCGCACCGCGATGGCGGCAAACGTTGTGGAACGCACGCACCTGCATGTCGTCGTCGCGCACGATCAGGATCGAGTCGCCCGCCAGATCGACGGTCACGTAGTCACCCGGCTCGGGAATTTCCGCTTCCGTGGCGACCTCGATCCAGTGCTGCCGGAAAATCGTCTCCATATCGAGCGCGAAAATCTCCTCGCTCAGGTAGAAAGGCGCCTCCAGGCTGTAACCCGCCTGACGCCGCTCGATCAGCGCGCGAATCTCTGCCGTTACTTTCATGTGTGCTCCGGATTTTTCATCCCAGTTCGTTGCCGACAGGCCAGCAAAATCAGTAGTCGATGAGTTGATGCTCCCGCAAATATGCGAGGATCACTTGTGCTTTTTCGACCGAACTCCCTTCAATTACGACGTTGCCGCCCCGGCTTTCGGTCGTGGTCGCCGACAGCATGCGCGCGTGGCCCGTGCGCTTCTCCGCCGCGGCTAGCCGCACCGGCTTGCGCTCGATCGGGCCAACAGTCCATGCGGCGGCTTCGGTGGAAACGGCTACGCTCGCGCCCGTCGCGCCCGACGCACGCTCGGACCGCACCGCGCCTGCACGCAGACGCGCGTAGGCATAACGAGGCTGGGCGCTCGCAAGCGGATGCACGGCGATGACGGCGGGCAGCGCCGTCTGCACGCGCCGGCGCAGCCCTTTGGGCAGGAACTGACGCACGACGGCGGCACGCGTGGCGACATCGACGTCGATGTCCACGGCGCTTCCCACCATCGGCACGCCAAGCGCTGCAGCCACGCGGTACGGCAGCATGCCGCTGTCGTGCGCCCCTTCGGCGCGCGTGCCCGTCAATATGAGGTCGTAACCGCGCACGCGTTCGGCGAGCAGGCGTGCCGCGTCGCCGGACGGCGTGCAGGCCAGCACCTCCACTTCGTGCGCGCCGAGCGCAAGGTATTCAGCGAGCGCGGGATCGGCGGCGTCGCCGGCATGCAGCACGTCGAGACGCGCGCGATGCCGCTCGGCGAGCGTGCGCGCAAGGTCGAGCGCGAGCGCGTCGTTGCGGCTATAGCGTGGTGCGCCGCTTACCGGGTGGCGCCCCACCGAAACGAGCACCGCGATGCGCTCGATTCCACGTTGAGGATCATGGCGCGCGTTCATGCGGCGACTCCTGCGGACTGGGTTTCGTGATGGACGGCGCTCGCCCCGCCCTGCGTTGCGCGTGCGGCTTGCACCTGTTCGATCAACGCGGCGATGGTGCCTTGCGCGTCGCCGACTACGGTCAGATTGGCGCGCTTTGCGATCGGCGCGCTGCCGTCCAGATTCACGGCGATCACATGGCGGCAATCCTTGATGCCCTGCAAGTGCTGCACGGCCCCCGAAATACCGAACGCGATATACACGCTCGCCTCGACCGTCTTGCCCGTTGCGCCCACCTGCTTGTCGCGCGTGAAGTGACCGTTGTCCACGGCCACGCGGCTCGCGCCGATTGCCGCGCCGAGTGCGCCAGCGAGCCGGCCGAACGCCGCAATGTCGGTCACGCCGTTGCCCGCCGAGACGATGAAATCGGCTTCTTCGAGCGCGACCTGGGCGGCGTCGATGGATTCGAGGCCGAGATCCCTGTATGACGACGCGAGGTCGTTAGCAGGCCGGATGAAATTGCCCGCAAGGCGTTCTCCCGCGCCGACGAATGGCAGCTTCGAATCGACGGCGTTCGCAGCGAGCAGGATCACGTCGGGCAGCGAACGCGCGGCCCACGCGCGCTTCGACTGCGCGTACACGCCTACATGCTTCGCATCGATCTCGACCACATGGGCCGCCGTGCTCGCGCCAGCACCGGCCGCGTAGCGGCGGCCGAGGTCGCCGTCACCATAAGCGTTGTCGGGCAGAAATATGTGCTTCGGGGCGAGCGCCGCCGCGCAGGCCTGCAGCGCGCGCAACTCGCTTTCCGGCGCGAACATGCGGCGCTCGAAACCGGGCATCTCGATCAGCTTGTCTACACCGAGCGCCCCAGCGTCGTTTTTCAGTTCGCCGAACACGAGCAGCGCCACTTCGGTTTGCGCATCGGCGAGTAGCGCGGCGGCGGCAATGGCCTGGCACGCGTGGTCGTCGAGCGCGCCCCGTTCGGCGTGGGCGACTACGAGCAGAAACTGATTTGGGTTACTAATCACACGGCGAGGCTTCGCAACGCCAGCATGCCCGTGTTGTGCCAGCCATTGCGCAGCGCTCGCATCCGCGCTGCCGGTCTCACCCAACGTGATGCGCCTGAGGCCCGCCGCCGTGACGACGAAAGGGCGGCGCGGATCGATTCGTTTGAGGGTATTCATCGATTCACTCCAGCGAGGCGGCCACGAGTTCGGCCACGTCGAGCACGTCCGGGCGCGGGCCCACCACGCCTTCGAACATGGCCGTGCATTGCGGGCAGGCCACGGCGACGACGTCGGCGTTGACTGCGCGCGCGTCGGCGATGCGGATGTCGGGAATGCGCTGCTTGCCGGGGATATCGGTGAGCGGCGCGCCGCCGCCGCCGCCACAGCAACGTGCGCGCATGCCGCTGCGCTCCATTTCCACGACCTTGATGCCGATGGTCTTGAGCAGCTTGCGCGGTGCTTCGGTTTCGCCGTTATAGCGGCCCAGATAGCAGGGATCGTGGTACGTCGTGCGCTTGTCGGCGAGCGCCTGCACGGCCTTCGGCGCGATGCGTCCGGTCGCGGCGAGTTCCGCGAGGTAGGTTGTGTGATGCAGCACCTCATAACGCCCGCCAAGTGCGCGGTACTCGTTACGCAGGCTGTGCATGACGTGCGGATCGGCGGTCACGATGCGCGCGAAGTTCAGCGTGGCGAGCGTCGTCATCATCTGCTTCGCCATGCGCTGGAACGTCGCTTCGTCGCCAAGGCGGCGCGCCACGTCGCCCGTGTCGGTTTCGCTCGCACCGAGCACCGCGTAGTTCACGCCCGCCTTGTTGAGCACCTTCACGAGCGCGCGCAGCGTGCGCTGATAGCGCATGTCGAACGCGCCCTCGCCCGCCACCACGAGCACGTCCACGCGCTTGCCCGGTTGCGCCACGGGCGCGTTGAGATCGACTGCCCAGTCGTAGCGCGCCGCCTTGTCGTAGCCGCCGGCCGTGCCCGTTTCGCGCAGATTGGCCAGCACTTCGGGACCTTTGCCCGGCACCTCGCCATGCACGAGTGTCTGGTTGCGGCGCATGTCGACAATCGCATCGACGTGCTCGATCAGCATGGGGCACTCCTGCACGCAAGCGCGGCAGGTGGTGCACGACCACAGCGTTTGCGCTTCGATCAGACCGGAAACGATCGGACCGTTCGGCGCGCCGCTATGCTGGCCAACCTCGATGCCGGGCGTGGGGCTGCCCGCATAAGCCGCGTCGGTACCGCCCGCCATGCCGACCACGAGATCCTGAATCAGCTTCTTGGGGTTGAGCGGCTGGCCCGAGGCGAATGCCGGGCACGCGGCTTCGCATTTGCCGCACTGCACGCAGGCATCGAAGCTCAGCAACTGATTCCAGCGAAACTCAACGGGTTTCGCCACGCCATATTCCTGCTTCTCTTCGATGTCGGGGAGCTTCAGCGCCGTAGGCGGCGTGGCCGTGCCGTTGCCGGTCCAACCCTCGCGCGTCGCTGAAAAGCGCTCCTGACGTGGATGGAACGCTAGATGCAGCAGTCCTGCAATCGCGTGCTTCATGGGGCCGCCCTTCGCTGCGCCAAACGTCATCGCGCACGCGCCAACGCCGATCAACACAGCGCAAAGCACCGCGAAGCCGCCCGACATGGCGCCCGCGGGCACCACCGTAAAGAGCGCCACGCCCAGCGCGAACGAACCGAGCAGCCACGGCAGCGTATTCCACGGTCCCCGCGAGAGACGCGCGGGGACATCTTTCGCGTGCCGGCGACGCCACACGAACACCGCGCCGATCAGCATGGCGAGCGCCGCGAGAAAGATCAGCTTGTCGAGCCACGGCGAATAAATCGCCAGCCCGTAGTTGACGAACACGAGCGCAAGCGCCGCGATCGCACCACCCGCCGTCGCGACGTGCGTCTTCGCGATATACGGGTCGCGTGCCACCACGTGGTGCAAATCGACGAAATAACGCTTCGGGATACTGAACAGCTTGCCGACGCCCACGGAGCTGGGTGAGGCGGCGCGCCCCACCCGCCAGAAAGCGGCACGCTTCGCGACCGCGAACGCGAGGCCCGCCATCGACATCCACAACAGCGCGGTAATGAGCCAGGTCGGATTCATGGTTCAGAAGTCCTTGGCGAGCCGCAGCGCGTCGTAAATCGCGCCGTGAATGTTGTGCAGGGAGATGCAGTCGCCCACGCGGAACAGCAGGAAACGGCCATTGCCGAGGTCTTCGGAAAGGCATGGCTGCGCCTCAGCCGCGAAGAGCTTGTGCACGTCCACCTGACCGCGATTGACCGATTCGGGCTTGAGTTTCCAGTACAACTCGTCGTTCGGCGTGCTGCCGTTTTCGATCACCACCTGATCGACGGCGCGCTCTTCCTGCTCCTCCGTGTACTCGTTGCGCAGCACGGCGATCTTCTTGTCATCTTCCTCATACACGCGATCGAGCCAATAGTTCGGCGTGTGAATCACGCCCTGCGCATAGAGGCGGCGATAGAAAATCGGGAACGTGGTGCCGCCCACGTCGTCGGCGACCTTGACGTCGGGCGTGACGATTTCGACCTTCGAGCCACGGCTCGAAATGAAGTCGGCGACGCCCGCGCCCGCATGCGTGCTCACGCCGTCGTAGACGAGCACGTTCTGCTTCGGCTCGACCTTGCCGCTCAGGATGTCCCACGCGCTCACGGCAAGCCCTTCTTCCACGCCCCAGGCCGGAACCTGCTGCGTGAAGCTCGACCCGCCGGTCGCGAGCACGATGATGTCGGGCTTTTCCGCAAGTATCGTTTTCTCGTCGGCGCTCACGCCAAGGCGGCGATCCACGCCAAGGCGCTTCGTCTCCATGTCGAACCAGCGCACGATGCCCGCCATCTGCTCGCGCTGCGGCGCTTTCGCTGCCAGCAGAATCTGGCCGCCCACGGCGTCGCTCTTTTCGAACAGCACCACGTCATGGCCGCGCAGCCGCGCTACGCGTGCCGCCTCCAGACCCGCAGGGCCCGCGCCGACCACCACGACTTTGCGCTTCGGGCCACGCGACTTTTCGATGACATGCGGCATGGTCGCTTCGCGCGACGTTGCGGCGTTCTGCACGCACAGCACATCGAGCCCGTTGTACTGGCGGTCGATGCAATAGTTCGCGCCCACGCACTGCTTGATTTCGTCTTCGCGGCCGTCGCGAATCTTGATGACCATATGCGGGTCGGCGATCTGCGCGCGCGTCATGCCCACGAGATCGACCATGCCGCTCGCGAGCAAACGCTCGGCCTGGCCCGCGTCGCGAATGCTCTGCGCGTGCATCACGGGCAGCTTGACCACCGACTTGATGCCCGCCGCGAGATGCACGAACGGCTCGGGCGGCAGCGCCATGGGCGGCATGCAGTTCGCGAGCGTGTTGTGCGTGTCCGCGCCGGAGCCAATCACACCGAGGTAGTCGATGAGGCCCGTTTCCGCCATCGCCTGCGCGATCTCCTTCAACTGCTCGTGATCGAGGCCATCTTCATGGAATTCGTCGCCGCACATGCGCAGGCCGACGCAAAAGTCCTTGCCCACCGCCTCGCGCACGGCCTTGAGCACTTCCACGCCAAAACGCAGCCGGTTTTCGAGCGAGCCGCCCCATTCGTCGGTGCGAAAGTTCGTGCGCGGGCTCCAGAATTGATCGATCAGATGCTGGTGCGCGGCGGAAATTTCGATGCCGTCCATGCCCGCGTCTTTCACGCGCTTCGCAGCGGCCGCAAAGTCGCCGATGATGCGGCGGATTTCCTCTACCTCGATGATCTTCGCGTTACCACGGTGCACGGGCTCGCGCACGCCCGAAGGCGACATCAAATGCGGCCAGTGCTCACCGTGAAAGGCGGAACGGCGGCCCATATGCGTGGCCTGGATCATGATCTTCGCGCCGTGGCGGTGCATGGCTTCGGCCAGACGCGCGAGCGGATCGATGATCTTGTCCGTGGCGAGGTTCACCGATTTCCACCAGCCCTGGGGACTGTCGATCGACACCGGGCTCGACCCGCCGCACACGGCGAGACCCACGCCACCCTTGGCCTTCTCCTCGTAATAGCGGATATAGCGGTCGCCCGGCAAGCCGCCCGGCTCCGCGTAGACTTCGGCGTGGGCCGTGCTGACGATGCGGTTGCGCAGCGTGAGCTGATTGAGCGTCAAGGGTTTGAACAAATTGGGGTAGCGCATCGCAGACGACCTCTGGCGTTCGTGTCTTTCGGTATGTCCTGTGTTACGGGGCGCGCGGCCGTTCAGGCGGCGATTGGCGAGACTTCGAATACGCAGTGCGGGTGGCCTTCGGCGGCGCATTGCACTTCCGTCGATCGCGCGCGCGGGGCGTTCTTGCCGCCTTCCGTGGTGTCATTCACCCAGTCCATCGCGCCCGCGAACCAGCCCGCGAACATGTAGCAGAGTTTGCCTTCCTTGCCCGGTTGCGCGAGCACGAAAGACGAATGGCGCAATTCGATCTTCGCGCGCGCCGTGGCCGGATCGGCTTCGCGTATCGTGAAGAGGCCCCAGCCGCGCTGCGAAAGACGCTTCAGGTAGTGTTCGAACACGGCCATGCCAGCAATGCCATGCTTTTCGGCTTCCTTCGCGCACCAGTGGTACGCCGACTTGTAGCCGGCCTTGTAGAGAATCTCGGCGTACACGTCACGACCCAGCGCCTCTTCCACGGCGGTGTGATTGTTGGTGAAGAAGTGACGCGGCACGTACAGCATCGGCAGCGCGTCCGTGGTCCAGACGCCGGTGGCGGGATCGACATCGATCGGCAGTTGCGGTTGCATTTCGTGGGGTTCCAGTGAATCAGTGAGCGAGTTTATTTAGGGTTTCTAATTAGTTACAGTGGCTGTTCCGTAATAACCGGTCAGGCCTGGCGATCAACCGCCCCAGACTTCGCCGAACACGCGCATCCAGTTCTCGCCCATCACCTTCTTGATGCGCGTCTCGCTCCAGCCTGCTTTTTGCATGGCGGCGGTGAGATTCGGGAATTCGCCGATCGTGCGGATGCCTTCCGGATTCACCACCTTGCCGAAATTCGTGAGGCGGCGATAACGACCCTTGTCGTGCGTGATCCAGTCGAAGAACTCAGTGCTGTAGCCCTGCGTGAAGTCCGTGCCGATGCCTACGCGGTCTTCGCCGATCAGATCGACTACGTATTCGATCGCTTCGAGATAATCCTCGACGGTCGAATCCGCGCCTTTCTTGAGGAACGGCGCGAACATCGTCACGCCCACGAAGCCGTTCGCATCGGCGATTTCCTTCAATTGCTCATCGGTCTTGTTGCGCGGATGCTCCTTGAGACCCGACGGACAGCAGTGCGAATACGTCACCGGCTTCTTCGAGCAGGCAATCGCATCCGACGAAGTCTTTCCGCCGACGTGCGAAAGATCGACCAGGATGCCCACGCGATTCATTTCCTGAATCACTTCGCGGCCATAGCCGGATAGCCCGCC
Organism: Paraburkholderia hiiakae; assembly: GCF_904848665.1. Classification (GTDB taxonomy): domain Bacteria; phylum Pseudomonadota; class Gammaproteobacteria; order Burkholderiales; family Burkholderiaceae; genus Paraburkholderia; species Paraburkholderia hiiakae. The sequence goes on along the minus strand of NZ_CAJHCQ010000004.1, from coordinate 361,476 downwards.
GTCCGGCTCATAGCAGCCCGTACCCACGAGGTTCTGCGTGTTGTAGCAAAGCTGCACGACATTCACGCCGAGTTCCTTGAACACCTCGATATAGCCGAGGTTGTCCTCGAAGGCATAGGCGTTCTGGAAGCCGAAGATAATGCCCGTCTTGTTCTCTTTTTTCGCGCGCAGGATGTCGTCGGTCGTACGTACGAGCGTGAGGATCTCGCTGTACTCGCGAATCTGCTGCTTCATTTGCGCAATGTTGTCCACGGTCTTCTGGAAGTCCTCCCACACAGAAACCGTGCAGTTGACGGCAGTGACGCCGCCCTTGCGCATGTCTTCGAACACCGAACGCTCGAACTTCGAAATATTCAGGCCGTCGATGATGATGCTGTTGTCGTGCAGAGTGCTCATTAGCCGCTCCGGAACTCGCGAATGTAATTGAAAGGCGGTGGTGTGAAGAATCAGGCTTGCGTATAGATCGGGAACCGCTCGCACAGCGCGAAGATCTCGCGGCGCACGCGCTGCTCGGTGGCGGCGTCGCCTTCGGGGTGCGTGCGCAGCGCGTCGAACACGTCGAGAATCAGGCGGCCGATCTCGCGGAATTCCTCCACGCCAAAGCCGCGCGTCGTGCCCGCGGGAGTGCCCAGGCGAATGCCGGAGGTGACCGTGGGCTTTTCGGCGTCGAACGGAATGCCGTTCTTGTTGCAAGTGATGCCGGCGCGCTCCAGCGCCTGCTCGACCTGATTGCCCTTGAGGCCCTTGGGCCGCAGATCGACGAGCAGCAGGTGGTTGTCCGTGCCGCCCGTCACGAGGTCCACGCCGCCCGCCTTCAGCACCTCACCCAGCGCCTTCGCATTGGCGAGCACACTGTCGATATAGGTCTTGAAGCGCGCGTCGAGCGCTTCGCCGAACGCCACGGCCTTGCCGGCAATCACGTGCATGAGCGGGCCGCCTTGCAGGCCAGGGAAGACGGCCGAGTTGATCTTCTTTGCGATCTCCTCGTCGTTGGTCAGCACGAAGCCGCCGCGCGGGCCGCGCAACGTCTTGTGCGTGGTGGAGGTCACGACGTGCGCATGCTCGACGGGATTCTGGTGCCGCCCCGCCGCGATGATGCCCGCGATATGCGCCATGTCCACCATGAGCTTTGCGCCGACCGCGTCGGCGATCGCGCGAAAGCGCGCGAAGTCGAGCGCGCGCGGATAGGCGGAAAAGCCCGCGATGATGAGGCTCGGCTTGTGCTGCTGCGCGAGTTCTTCGACCTGGTCGTAGTCAATCAGCATGGTTTCGCGATTCACGCCGTACTGCACGGCGTTGAACCACTTGCCGGAGAGCGCCGGCTTGGCGCCGTGCGTGAGGTGGCCGCCCGCGTCGAGCGACATGCCGAGCACGGTGTCGCCAGGCTTGGCGAGCGCGAGCATGACCGAGCCGTTGGCCTGCGCGCCCGAATGCGGCTGCACGTTGGCGAAGCCGGCATTGAAAAGCTGCTTGATACGGTTGATGGCGAGCGCTTCCACCTCGTCGGCGAATTCGCAACCGCCGTAGTAACGCTTTCCCGGATAGCCTTCCGCGTACTTGTTGGTCAGCACCGAACCTTGCGCCTCGAGCACGGCGCGCGACACGATGTTTTCCGACGCGATCATTTCGACCTGCGACTGCTGGCGCTCGAGTTCTTTCAGGATGCTGCCGCGAACCGCCGGATCGCGCTGCGCCAGCGTTTGCGAAAAGAAAGGTTGAGTGTTCGACATAGGGCTTCCGTGACGATGAATGAAGGACTTCCTGCAATGCTAGAGGCCCCGTCGCGGCTGGCTTTACGGTGGTTGAACCGGCTGGGGACCGACGGTTCTATTCTTGTCGTTCGAATGGGCGCTCAACGTCGAAATTCAGACGCGTTCTTTTCCTTTTCCGCCATCCGCGTCCATTTTTCACAAGTGGCCCCGGCTGCGCCCGTTCACGGTGCGCCGTGCCCCATGTTTCCCAATCCGAATCATTTATCGTGCATCGCAGTGCACCATTCCCGCACCCTCGTCCTTTTTCCCGTGTTTGGCTTTTTTGTCCAGATGACTCAGGGTTTTGCCGCATGGCACACTGGACCCGCCAAATTCGAAAATTGCGGTAGCGTAGCCGCCCCCCGGCCTCACCGGGCCTCCACTGGGCATCAGGCTACCGATCACAAGGAATCGTCCCCCATGCTGCCGGATCGCACAGCGTCGTTAGCGCACTTCGCGTTCATGCCGCTGCCCGACTTCACGATGATCGCGTTCACGAACGCCATCGAAGTCCTTCGTATGGCTAACTACCTGAGCGGCCAGCCGCTTTACAGGTGGTCGATCATCAGCCCGGAGGGCGGTCCAGTCACGTCGAGCAACGGACTTTCCATCGACACTGGCCCGGCCGAATGTGTGGGGCAGCCCGATATCGTGTTCGTTTGCGGCGGCATCGACGTGCAGCGCGCCACCACGCCCGCTCATCTCGCTGCCTTGCGCCGCTTTGCGCGCATGGGTGTCGCGCTGGGCAGTCTTTGCACGGGGACCTATGCGCTCGCGAAGTCCGGTCTGCTGGCCGGGTATGCCTGCGCGATCCACTGGGAGAACATGTCGGCGCTGAAGGAAGAGTTTCCGTCCACGCGCTTTCTCAAGGAGCTGTTCGTGATCGACCGCGACCGTGTGACCTGCACGGGTGGCGTCGCGCCGCTCGACATGATGCTGCACCTCATCACGGCGCGCGTGGGCACCGCACGCGTAACGCAGATCGCCGAGCAGTTCGTGGTCGAGCATGTGCGCGATACCTCTGCCCAGCAGCGTATGCCGCTCGTTGCGCGGCTCGGTTCAGCGAACAAATCGCTCTTCGAAGTCATCTCGCTCATGGAGAACAATATCGAGGAGCCGCTTTCTCGCGAAGAGCTTGCGCGTCTTGCGAATATGTCGCAGCGGCAGTTGCAGCGGCTCTTTCATGAGCATCTTGGCATGACGCCGACGCATTACTATTTGACGCTGCGTCTGCGTCGTGCGCGCGAGTTGCTGTTGCAAACCGATATGTCGATCATGCAGATTACGATGGCATGTGGGTTTCAGTCGGCTTGTCACTTCAGCAAGAGCTATCGCGATGCGTTTGGTAGTGCGCCTACCGGTGAGCGGCGGAAGCGGATCGCGCCGCTTTCTGGTGTGGATGCGCCTGCTCTTTCGGCTGCACCAGTGCACGTTTGAAACTTGTTTTCGCGTCGGTATGCGAGCGTTGCCCCTGTGCGGGGCGGCACCTACTTTCTTTGCCGCGGCAAAGAAAGTAGGCAAAGAAAGCCGCTCACACCGCCAATGCCTGCCACGGTTCACCTCGCGCCACCACAGGTAGCGGCTCCGGAGCGTCTGTCACCTCGCACCACCAAACTTAGTGACAAAGGGCTCATCCATCCCGCTGCTCGCTACGCGCGCAGCGGTCGGGTCTGCAAGGGAAACCAATGGGATGGGTGAATACCGGCGAGAACTCACGCGCCCCAACGGTTTTGGGTTATGCCCTTCGGCGCGCGTAGCGCCGCCGGAAGGATGAGCGCCTTGTCACTCCGGTTGGGGGCGAGTGGCGACAGACGCTCCGGAGCCACTGGCAGTAACGGCCAGAGGTGAACCGTGGCAGGCACTGGCGGTGTGAGCGGCTTTCTTTTGCCTACTTTTCTTTGCCGCTGCAAAGAAAAGTAGGTGCCGCCCCGCACAGGGGCAACGCTCGCAGACCGCCGCGAATACAAGCAAGCCCCAAAGCGGCAAGCAGCCAAAACAAACCTAAGCCGCAAGCAACCCATGCGGATCAATCACAAACTTACGGGGCGCGCCCCCATCGAACTTCTTATAGCCCTCAGGCGCCTCATCGAGAGAAATCACCGACACATTAACGATCTTCGCAATCGGCAACCGGTCAAACAAAATAGCCTGCATGAGATTGCGGTTGTACTTGAGCACGGGCGTTTGCCCGGTATGGAACGTATGCGACTTGGCCCAGCCAAGCCCGAAGCGAATGCTCAGACTGCCATGCTGCGCGGCCACGTCACGCGCGCCCGGATCGTCGGTCACGTAAAGGCCTGGAATGCCGATCATGCCCGCGGGCCGCGTAATTTCCATCAGCGAATTGAGCACTGTAGCCGGCGCTTCCTCCGAGTGACCGGAAGCGCCATGCCCGTGCGCTTCGAAGCCCACGCAATCCACAGCGCAATCGATTTCCGGCTTGCCAAGAATCTGTTCGATCTGCTCGCCGAGCGTCGCGTCCTTCGAAAGATCCACGACTTCGAAGCCCATCGCCTTCGCATGAGCGAGACGCTCCGCATTGATGTCGCCGACGATCGTGCACGCCGCGCCGAGCAGGCGCGCCGAAGCCGCCGCCGCCATCCCGACCGGCCCCGCGCCCGCGATATAAACGGTCGAGCCCGGTTTCACGCCCGCGGTCACCGCGCCGTGATAGCCCGTGGGCAGAATATCGGAGAGGCACGTGAGGTCGCGGATCTTCGACATGGCTTGATCGCGGTCCGGGAACTTCAGCAGGTTGAAATCGGCATACGGCACGAGCACATATTCAGCCTGGCCGCCGATCCAACCGCCCATGTCGACGTAGCCATAAGCCCCGCCCGCGCGCGCGGGATTCACGTTCAGGCAAACGCCCGTGTGCTGCTCGCGGCACATCGCGCAGCGCCCGCAGGCCACATTGAACGGCACCGAAACGAGGTCGCCGAGTTTCAGCGTTTCGACGTCGTTGCCCACTTCCACCACTTCGCCAGTGATTTCGTGGCCCAGCACGAGACCGACGGGCGCCGTCGTCCGTCCGCGCACCATATGCTGGTCCGAGCCGCAGATGTTCGTGCTGACCACTTTGAGAATGACGCCATGGCCGATCGAGCGCCCGCTCGGATCGACCATCTTCGGATACGCGATGTTCTGCACCTCGACCTTGCCCGGCCCTTGATACACGACGCCTCGATTACCGCTCATCTCGCTGTCTCCTGTTCGATGCAGCTCGCAACGCTGCTCACTAGTTGGCGTTGCCTCGCGCGGGCTCTCGCGTGAGGTAACGATGCTTCGAGCGTAGCCTGCCCGCCGCATACGACGATGTGCAAAAAACGACGCGCCTTTGCTTGGCGCCGACATCGGGCTACGCGTCGCGCCCGCTACGCCTGCCCGCCCCCGTCAGCGCGAATCCATTGGCGATAGTCGGCGCGGGTCCAGTCGAGCGCCACGCCCACGCGCCGCGTGCCGGGCCGGATCTTCGGCTTGTGCACCGCGAGCCTGAGCGTTTCCAGCGCGGGCCATTCGCGAAACGAAAACGCCGCAATGTCCGCCACCAGCGTTTCGAGCAGCCGTGTGTGCGGCTTGCGCCCGAGAAAGTCGGCCAGACGTGTGCAATAGCCGTCGTAGTCGATCCAGTCGCCCGCTTCACCCGCTGCGCTCTTTTCTCGCGGCATACAGCGATAGCCAAGCTGCGCGTCGATCACGAGTGGCTGCGGCGCGCCGTGCTCGTGCGGATAAATGCCGACGCGCGCCGGCACGCTCAACGCTTCGACGAACACGCTCCAGCCGCGCCCGCGTGGCTCGTCATGCGGCCGGAGCGCACCCATCGCACCCACCGCACCCAGCGCCGGTTCGAACGCCGCATCGACGACCTTCATGGCGCGACCGACGCTGCGGCGTCGACCATGATGCGGCAAAAATAATCGGCGAAACTGCGGCGCACGACGATTTCGAAGTGGTCGTCACCGGTGGGAATCAGCACGATCGATGCCTTGAAATACACGCTCTGCGCGCATTGCCCCGGTTTGAACAGGCGCGGATGCAGATCGAGCGGACAGCCGCGCGAGAGCACGTCCCGCGCTCGCGTGCCTTCGATTTCGACCACGGTGTTGCCGCTGCCGATGTCCACGGCCGCCGCATAGGCGTCGCCGAGCACGGCGGTGAGCTTCGCTTCGAGCATGCCTGTTTGAACCGGGGCGAGCGAGCGCACGAGCCATTCATCGGGCCCGAGCCAGAGCACGTCGTAGTGGTCGCTGCGCGCGACGGTGTTCGGCGCGGCGGGCGGCTCGCAGCCCACTACGCCTGCGAACGCCGCGACGAACGCCGGGTCACTCAATTCGCCGCGTACGTTCACGAGGTCACGGAACGGCAGCTCGCGCATGGCGAACGCCTTCGAGGCGCGACCCTCCTGCGCCTTGATCAGATCCGCCGCACCGACGAGCGGCGACTCAAGGCGCACACCGACAACACGCTCCGCGACCGGCAGGGGGTCCTTCGTTTCATTCAACATGCTGACGCACTCCTTCCGTGTCGTAGAAAATCGGGCTCGCGATCTGCGCTTTTACGCGTCGGCCATCGGCCATGGGTATCACCACGTGCTCGCCTATCTTGTTCAAGCCGCCCTTCACCACCGCGAGCGCGATGGAACGCTCGAGGATCGGGCTGTAATAGCTCGACGTGACGTGGCCGATCATCGGCGTCGTGCCGTCGGGCCGCGCTTGCACGTCGGGCGCGACGATCTGGCCGCCTTCAGGCAAGACGTATTGCGCGTCATCTGTTAGTAGTCCGACAAACTGCTTGCGGTTTTCCTTCGCGGTGTCCGAGCGCTTGAGCGAGCGGCGGCCAAGGAAGTCCTTCGTCTGCGAGACGAGACCGCCCATGCCGAGGTCGAATGGCGTAACCGACCCGTCCGTATCCTGGCCCACGATGATGTAGCCCTTCTCCGCGCGCAATACGTGCATCGTTTCCGTGCCGTAAGGCGTGATGTCGAATTCGGCGCCCGCTTCCATCAACGCTTCCCACACGGCGCGGCCCGCATTGGCCGGCACGTTCACCTCATAGGCCAACTCGCCCGAGAAGCTGATGCGCATGACGCGCGACTTCACACCCGCGACCGTGCCATTGCGATACGACATGAACGGGAATGCGGCGTTGTCGAAGTCGATGTCCTTGCACACCTTCTGCAGCACCTTACGGCTCTTTGGGCCGACCACGGCGAACGTCGCCCAATGGTCGGTGACGGAAGCCAGACGCACCTTCATATCGGGCCATTCGGTCTGCAGCCAGCGTTCGAGCCACGTGAGCACGCGCGCGGCGCCGCCCGTGGTGGTGGTCATCATGTAGTGCTGCGGGCCGAGGCGTACGGTCACGCCGTCGTCGAACACCATGCCGTTTTCGTCGAGCATCAGGCCGTAGCGGCACTTGCCCACTTCGAGCTTGAGCCACGGGTTCGTGTAGACCCAGTTGAGCAACTTCGCGGCGTCGGGGCCTTGAATATCGATCTTGCCCAGCGTGGAGGCATCGAGAATGCCCACGCTGTTGCGCACCGCAAGGCACTCGCGTTTCACGGCTGCGTGCAGATTCTCGCCGCTCTTCGGGTAGTACCACGGGCGCTTCCAGTTGCCCACGTCCTCGAACGCCGCGCCATGCTGCACATGCCATTCGTGAATGCAGGTCTTGCGGATCGGGTCGAGCAGGTCGCCGAGTTCGCGCCCCGCGAACGTACCGAACGTGACGGGCGTGTAGTTCGGGCGGAACGTCGTCGTGCCCGTTTCGGGAATCGTCTTGCCGAGCGCGCTGGCGAGAATCGCCATGCCGTTGATATTGCCGAGCTTGCCCTGGTCCGTGCCGAAGCCCATGGCCGTATAGCGCTTGACATGCTCGACCGACTCGAAGCCTTCGCGTGCTGCGAGCAGAATGTCCGCCGCCGAAACGTCGTTCTGGAAGTCGACGAACTGCTTTGGCCCGCGCGCCGCCTCCTTGCGGCTGCCGACGAGCCACAGCGCCTCCAGCGGCGTTTCCGCGACCTCGGCGGCCTTCGGCACGACGGGCCGCTTGAACGGCAAGCCGAGCGACTTCACCGCGTCGATGCCGCCGTCCACACCCTGCGTGAGCGCACGGGCAAGGCCGAATTCGCCCACCGCCGCGCCAACGCTCACTTCCTCCTGCACGCGCTTGCCCGGCATGAAGCAAGCCTTCGCGTCGCTCCAATGCGCCTTGCCGCCCGACTGCGCGAAAAGGTGCAGCACGGGGCTGAAGCCGCCCGACACCGCAACGAGATCGCATGCGAGCGTGTCCTGCTGTGCGCCGGTCTGGCCGTTCGTGTAGCCGACCACATCGACCGAACTCACGCGCTCTTTGCCATGCGCGCAGTTGATGGCGGCGTTGTACATCACCTTCACGCCCTGGCGGCGCGCGGCGGCCTGTAATGCGCCGTTGCCTTGCGTGCGCGAATCGACGACGGTGACGGTCGCGCCGCATGCCTTCAGGTCGAGCGCGCAGCGGTAGCCCGCGTCGTTGTTCGTGAACACGACCGCATTGCGGCCCGGCAGCACACCATAGCGATGGATATACGTCGATACCGCCGAGGCCATCATGATGCCCGGCAGATCGTTGTTGCCGAACACGATGGGACGCTCATGCGCACCCGTTGCGAGAATCACGCGCTTCGCACGGATTTTCCACAAGAGCTCGCGCGTACCCTGACGCGTGGACACCGGCAGATGCTCCGTCAAACGCTGCGTGACGGTCACGAGATTGTGGTCCTGATAGCCGAAAGCCGTGCTGCGCGAAAGGATCTTCACGTCGGGCATTTGCTTGAGTTCGGCTTCGATCTTCTCGACCCAATGGAGCGCGGGACGGCCGTCGATATCGGCCTTGCACGACAGCAGGCTGCCGCCCAGTTCGCGCTGGTCGTCCACGAGAATCACGCGTGCGCCGCTCGCGCCCGCCGTATGCGCAGCCGCGAGGCCGGCAGGGCCGCCGCCGACCACGAGCACGTCGCAATGCGCGAAGCATTTGTCGTAGCGGTCGGCGTCGCGCACTTCGGGCGCTTTGCCGAGACCCGCGGCGTCGCGAATCTTTTCCTCGTATTTCGGCCACCATTTGCGCGGCCACATGAAGGTCTTGTAATAGAAGCCTGCCGGCAAAAAGCGCGAGAACTTCTGGTTGATCGCCATGCGATCGTTTTCGAGGCTAGGCTCGGCGTTCACGCTCGTCGCAATGAGCCCCTGATAAAGCTCGACTTCGGTCGCGCGTGCATTGGGCACCGTATGCGCGCCGCGCTCCAGTTGCACGATGGCGTTGGGCTCGGCCACGTCCGCCGTCATAATGCCGCGCGGGCGATGGTACTTGAAGCTGCGCGCGACGAAATGCACGTCGTTGGCGAGCAGCGCTGAGGCGAGCGTGTCGCCCTGGAAGCCTTGATACGTGCGGCCGTTGAACGTGAAATTCAGCGGAATCGCGCGGTTGACGCGCCCACCGGCGCCCAAGCGGTTCTTCTGGCTCATCGCTGCGTGCTCCCTTGCTTGTTGCCTTGCGCCTCATTTGGCGCGCCGAAAGTCTCGTAACGCTGAATCTCATAGGTGACGGTGTCGCGCGTCGCCTTGAACCAGCGGCGGCACCCCTGCGCGTGCAGCCACTGCTCCTTGTGCACGCCGCGCGGGTTGTGACGCATGAAGAGGTAGTCGCCCCATTCCTCGTCGGTGAGTTTGTCGGTGTCGAGCGGACGCGCGATGTCGGCTTCGCCGCCGCACGTGAACTCGACTTCGGCGCGGGGACCGCACCACGGGCATTCGATCAGCAACATGTTGTGGTCTCCTTTAGTGCGCGACAGCGGCTGCGCCGTGTTCGTCGATCAGATGGCCGGTATAGAAGCGGTCCAGCGAGAACGGCGCATTCAGCGGATGCGGCTCGTCCTTCGCAATGGTGTGCGCGAACACCCAGCCCGAGCCCGGCGTCGCCTTGAAGCCGCCGGTGCCCCAGCCGCAGTTGAAATAGAGACCCTTCACATCGGTCTTGCTGATGATCGGGCAGGCGTCCGGAGAGACATCGACGATGCCGCCCCACTGCCGGTTCATGCGCACGCGCGAGAACACCGGGAACATTTCGACGATGGCCTGCAGCGTGCCTTCGATGATGTGGAAGCTGCCGCGCTGGCCAAAGCCCGTGTACTGGTCCACGCCCGCGCCGATCACAAGATCGCCCTTGTCGGACTGGCTGATATAGGCGTGCACCGCATTCGACATGATGACGGTGTTGACCACCGGTTTAATCGGCTCCGAAACCAGCGCCTGAAGCGGGTGGCTTTCGAGCGGCAGACGCACGCCGGCCATGTCCGCGAGCGTCGTGGTGTTGCCCGCCGCCACCACGGCGACCTTCTTCGCCTTGATGAAACCCTTAGACGTATCCACGCCCGTGACGCGCGCACCGTCGCGGCGAATGCCCGTCACCTGGCAGTTCTGAATGATGTCCACGCCGTGCTGGTCCGCGCCGCGCGCAAAGCCCCATGCCACGGCGTCGTGGCGCGCCACGCCCGCGCGGCGCTGGATCGAGGCGCCCAGCACGGGGTAGCGGCTGTTCAGGTTGATGGTCGGCTCGATTTCCTTGATCTGCTCGGGCGTGAGGAATTCGGCGTCCACGCCGTTCAGGCGGTTCGCGTTCACGCGGCGCTCGGTGTCGCGCACGTCCTGCAGCGTGTGCGCGAGATTCATCACGCCGCGCTGGCTGAACATCACGTTGTAGTTGAGATCCTGTGAGAGCCCTTCCCAGAGCTTCATCGCCTTTTCATAGAGCGCCGCCGACTCGTCCCACAGATAGTTCGAGCGTACGATAGTCGTGTTGCGCGCCGTATTGCCGCCGCCGATCCATCCCTTCTCCAGAATCGCGACGTTTTTCACGCCGTGTTCTTTCGCGAGGTAATAGGCCGTTGCGAGACCATGGCCGCCGCCGCCGACGATCACCACGTCGTACTCCTTTTTCGGCTCCGGGCTTCTCCACTGCCGCTCCCAGTTCTCGTGATACGACAACCCATTGCGGAACAGACTGAATATCGAATAGCGGCTCATCTCGCAGACCCCTTATTGCGCGTTACCATTAGCTTTCGTTAGCACTCGATGACGTTCACGGCGAGACCACCGCGCGACGTCTCCTTGTATTTCGTCTTCATGTCGGCGCCCGTTTCGCGCATCGTCTTGATGACGTTGTCGAGCGTGACGTAATGCTCGCCGTTGCCCTTGAGCGCCATGCGCGCGGCGTTGATCGCCTTGATCGCGCCCATCGCGTTGCGTTCGATGCACGGAATCTGCACGAGGCCGCCCACGGGGTCGCAGGTCATGCCGAGGTTGTGCTCCATGCCGATTTCGGCGGCGTTCTCCACCTGAGCCGGCGTGCCGCCCATCACGGCCGCGAGCGCCGCCGCGGCCATCGAGCACGCCACGCCCACTTCGCCCTGGCAGCCCACTTCCGCTCCCGAAATCGACGCCGTTTCCTTGTAAATGATGCCGATAGCCGCAGCCGTGAGCAGGAAGTTGGCGATGCCGTCTTCGTTGGCGCCCGCAACGAACTTCACGTAGTAGTGCAGCACTGCGGGAATCACGCCGGCCGCGCCGTTCGTGGGCGCCGTGACGACGCGGCCACCCGCGGCGTTCTCCTCGTTCACGGCCATCGCGTAGAGGTTGACCCAGTCGAGCATGGAAAGCGGATCGCGCAGCGACTCTTCCGAGCGCGAACGCAGATGCACCGAGAGATCGGCGGCGCGGCGCTTCACCTGCATCGGGCCGGGCAGCTCGCCGTGCATCTTGCAGCCGCGCTCCACACAGGCGGCCATCGCGCGCCAGATCACGAGCAGCCCTTCGCGCACGTCTTCCGGCGAGCGTGCCGCGCACTCGTTTGCCAATGTGACTTCGGCGATCGAACGCCCGCTTTCGTTGCACACGCGCAGCAGGTCATCGCCCGTGCGGAACGGATACGGCACGTCGCGTCCGCTGCGCACGCCGTTGACCCGGTCTCCGTCCCGGTTCACGACGAAGCCGCCGCCTACCGAGTAGTACTCCTTTTCAACGAGCAACTGCCCGTTTTCGTCGAAGGCCTGAAAACGCATGCCGTTCGGATGCAGCGTGTTCGCGCCGCTCATCGTCCTGCGAAAGAAACCAATGCACTCCTTTTCGTCGAAGCGGATGGTCTGCTTGCCGAGCAGCACGAGCATCTTCTCGCGGCGAATGGCGGCGAGGCGCGGCTCGATCCGGTCGGGATCGACCGAGTCGGGCAGATTGCCTTCGAGGCCGAGCAGCACGGCCTTGTCGGTGCCGTGGCCCTTGCCCGTCGCGCCGAGCGAGCCGTACAGCTCGACTTTGACGCGGCGCACAAAGGCGAGCAGATTGGCGTCCTCGACATGGGATGCAAAGCGGCACGCGGCGACCATCGGGCCGACCGTATGCGAGCTGGACGGACCGATTCCGATCTTGAACAAGTCGAAAACGCTGACGTTCATCTGACTTCCCTTCGCGCTGAGCGCATGGATGAGCTTGAGTGCAAGTAGACCAAAGAGGTCATGGCAGCCGATAGAACAAAAACGCCATCGCCGTTGGACGGCCTCGCCAGCCGTGGCTTCGGGCGACTCCGGCGGACGTTATGCCGGGGTTTTACTGGGGGTTTTCCCGAGGTTTTGTGGCGGAGAAACACCCGCCTGCACGGTCAGAACGAATGTCGCAAGCCGACACGCACGTCGGCCTGCGTGGTGGTGGAAGACGGCGTGAAGCTGTAGCCGATCACCGCGTCCACGCCCTGCGAGGCCTTCAGCCAGTCGCCCGAGAGATAAACGTCGGTGGTCTTCGAAAGCAGGTAATGCAGGCCCGCCGAAAGCTGGTTCCAGTGGTGGCCGTCGAAGTGCGTGTACTGATAACCGCCCGCCACGCTGAACGCGGGCGTGACCTGCCAGTTGGCGCCGCCTTCGCCCACCTGCATGTGTTCGCTCTCGCCAAATGCCTTGATCTGCGTGTACGTGAAAGCGCCCATCAACGTGACGTCGCCGATGGCGTAGCTCGCGCCCGTGCCGAAGGTCGCCTGCTTGTCCACGGGGAACGGCGTCTCGCTATAGAGCGAGCTGACTGCGCCCGTGGCGGGATCGACGCTGACGGTTGGCCTGCCAAAGAACGTGCGCACGCCGATCATGTTGTACGGGTCGAACGCGTAAATGCCGGATGGGTTGTTGAGCTGGGTGTAGGCCGTGCCCATCGCGAACGGGCCGTTCTGGTACTGCGCGCCCACGCTCCAGGCGCTGCCGGTGTGAAAGTCGCCGGGTGTGTTGCTGAACGAGTACATGCCGCCGAACTGGAATCCGCCGAACGTGTTCGACATGAACTTCACGGCGTTCGGCAGATGGTCGCCGTTCATGCGGTCGAAGTCGCCCTGGTTGATCGCGTAGCCGCTTGCCCACGCCGTGACGTTGTACAGGTACACGAACTCCTGCGTCATGTCGGCCTGATTGCCGAGCGTGAGCGTGCCCCAATCGTTCTGGAGTCCGACATAAGCGAGGCGGCCGAAAAGCGAGCCGCCGTTGGCGATCTGCCCATTGCCAAGGTGAAAGCCGCTCTCCAGCTGGAACACGGCCTTCAGCCCACCGCCGAGATCCTCGGTGCCCTTGAGCCCCCAGCGGTTCGCCTGCGCAATGCCGTCGTCGAATTTCACTTGATGCGAGCCGCCCGCGTTGCTCACATACGTCACGCCCGCGTCGATGATCCCGTACAGGGTGACGCTGCTTTGGGCATGACATGCGTTCGAAACAGCGCTCAATGCCATCGCAATGCCGCTCAGTGCCACCGCATTCAGTTTTCTCATGGTGTCGGGTCTCTCTGGTCTGGCGATACAGGTTGTCGAGCCGCGCGGGGCACGTGTGACGCCTTGCGCGGTGGATCAAAACGTACAAGTCCAAATCTCACCCGACTTGCGCAGACACGACACGCGCTGGCGCTAACGCGACACGCTCACAGCGAAAAAACCCCCGCAAAACAGGCGCAATCCGTTATGTGGCGGGCCCTGCGAGGGATTCCGGGGAGGCGATCATTGGTAATCCGACGCGGACTTTGTAAAATCCGCCGATCCCGCCATTTCTACGTTTTTATTGATTGATCATTCAATAAAAAATACCTAGAGTGGAAACCTTCCCGCATCGCCCGGAGTCCCCCTTGCCCAAGATCGGAATGCGCGACGTGCGTCGCGCGCAACTCATCGACGCCACCCTGCATTCGATCGACCAGTCGGGTCTCTCGGGCACGACGCTCGCCACTGTCGCGCAGCACGCGAAGATCTCCACTGGCATCGTCAGTCACTATTTCGGCGGCAAGGACGGCCTGCTCGAAGCCACCATGCGCCACGTGCTGCACGACCTGTGGGAAGCCACGGTGCGGCGGCGCCTCGCCGCGAAAGACGAACCGCGCGCACGCTTGCGCGCCATCGTTGCGGCCAACTTCGACGTATCGCAGGTGAATTCGCCCGTGATGAAGACGTGGCTCGCGTTCTGGGCCGAGAGCATGCATCAGCCCGCCCTGCGTCGCCTGCAGCGCGTCAACACGCGGCGGCTCCATTCGAACCTCTGCGCGGAGTTCGAGAAGGTGCTGCCAGGCGCCACGGCCCGGCGCGCCGCGAGCGGACTCGCCGCGCTGATCGATGGCCTCTGGCTGCGTGGCGCGCTCACGGGCGAACCGTTCGACACGAAGGCCGCGCTGCGCGTGGCCAACGACTACATCGACCTGCTGCTCGAAGCGCGCGCCAAGCCGCGCTCAAGCAAGTCGGCCAAATAACCCGGCCCGGAGCCCATCGATGTCCCTCTTTCCCCTGCAACGCCTCTTTATCGACGGCACGTACTCCGACGCCACCAGCGGCGAGACCTTCGACACCTACGATCCCGCCACCTGCACGAGGCTCGCCACGGTGCAGCACGCGAGCGCCGCCGATATCGACCGCGCGGTGCAATCGGCGCGCGCCGGCCAACGCGTCTGGGCAGCCATGACAGCGATGCAGCGCTCGCGCGTGCTGCGGCGCGCGGTCGAGTTGCTGCGCGAGCGCAACGACGAACTCGCGGCTCTCGAAACCAGCGACACGGGCAAGCCCATCGCCGAAACGCGCAGTGTGGACATCGTCACCGGCGCCGACGTGATCGAGTACTACGCGGGTCTTGCGCCCGCACTGGAAGGCCAGCAGATTCCGCTGCGCGAGACCTCGTTCGTCTATACGCGCCGCGAGCCGCTGGGCGTCACGGCGGGCATCGGCGCCTGGAACTACCCGCTGCAGATCGCCTGCTGGAAATCGGCGCCTGCGCTTGCGGCCGGCAACGCGATGATCTTCAAGCCGAGCGAGATCACCCCGCTTTCGGCCGCGAAACTCGCCGAGATTTATATCGAGGCAGGCGTGCCGCCGGGCGTGTTCAACGTGGTCCATGGCGACGGCCGCGTGGGCGCCATGCTGAGTGTGCATCCCGGCATCGAGAAGATTTCCTTTACGGGCGGCGTCGAAACGGGCAAGAAGGTCATGGCGGCCGCAGGCGGCTCCACGCTCAAGGAAGTCACGATGGAACTGGGCGGCAAGTCGCCGCTCATCGTCTTCGAAGACGCCGACCTCGATCGCGCCGCCGATATCGCCGTCACCGCCAACTTCTTCAGCGCCGGCCAGGTGTGCACTAACGCCACGCGCGTGTTCGTCCATCAATCCGTGATTGCCGCGTTTGAAGCACGCGTGCTCGAACGCGTGCAGCGCATCCGCGTGGGCAATCCCGCCGATCCCACCACGAACTTCGGGCCGCTCGCGAGCGCCGCGCAACTCGACAAGGTGCTCGGCTATATCGAAAGCGGCAAGCGCGAAGGCGCACGGCTGATCGCGGGCGGCGCGCGCCTCACGCAAGGCGATTTCGCGCGCGGCCAATACGTGCAGCCCACCGTGTTCTCCGGTTGCCGTGACGACATGCGCATCGTGCAGGAAGAAATCTTCGGCCCGGTGATGAGCATTCTCGCCTTCGCCAACGAAGCCGAAGTGATCGCGCGCGCCAACGAATCGCCTTATGGTCTCGCCGCCGGTGTCGTGACCGAAAGCCTCTCGCGCGCGCACCGCGTGATTCATCGGCTCGAAGCCGGCATCTGCTGGATCAACACGTGGGGTGAGTCGCCCGCCGAAATGCCCGTGGGCGGCTACAAGCAGTCGGGCGTGGGCCGCGAAAACGGCATCACCACGCTCGAGCACTACACGCGCATCAAATCCGTCCAGGTGGAACTGGGACCGTATCAGCCCGTTTTTTGAGGGAGTCCTGCATGGCAGCGCAAGAGTACGACTACATCATCATCGGCGCAGGGTCGGCGGGCAATGTGCTCGCCGCGCGCCTCACCGAAGATCGCGATGCGACGGTGCTACTGCTGGAAGCCGGCGGCCCCGACTACCGCTTCGATTTCCGCACGCAGATGCCCGCGGCACTCGCGTACCCGTTACAAGGCCGACGTTACAACTGGGCCTACGAAACCGACCCCGAGCCGCACATGAACAACCGGCGCATGGAATGCGGGCGCGGCAAGGGGCTCGGCGGGTCGTCGCTCATCAACGGCATGTGCTATATCCGCGGCAATGCGCTCGACTATGACGGCTGGGCCGAGCGCAAAGGTCTGGAAAACTGGCGCTATCTGGACTGCCTGCCCTATTTCCGCAAGGCCGAAACGCGCGACGTCGGCGCGAACGATTATCACGGCGGCGAAGGTCCCGTTCACGTGACGACGAGCAAGCCGGGCGTGAACCCGCTCTTCGAAGCGATGATCGAGGCCGGCGTGCAGGCAGGCTACCCGCGCACCGACGATCTCAACGGCTACCGCCAGGAAGGCTTCGGGCCGATGGATCGCACCGTGACCGCCAAAGGCCGGCGCGCGAGCACCGCGCGCGGCTATCTGGATCAGGCAAAGCATCGGCCTAACATCGACATCGTCACGCACGCTGTGACGGACCGCATTCTGTTCAGCGGCAAGCGGGCATGCGGTGTTGTCTTTCTCGATGGACCCGCGCGCGTGACCCGTTATGCGCGTCGCGAAGTGCTGCTGTGCGCGGGCGCGATCGCCTCGCCGCAAATTCTGCAGCGCTCGGGTATCGGACCGGGTGCGTGGCTGCGCGAGCTAGACATTCCCGTTGTGCTCGATCTGCCTGGCGTTGGGCAGAATCTTCAGGACCACCTGGAAATGTACATGCAGTACGAGTGCAAGGAGCCGGTCTCGCTCTACCCCGCGCTTCTCATGCGCAATCAACCGGCCATCGGTCTTGAATGGATGCTGCGGGGCACCGGTATTGGCGCGAGCAATCATTTCGAAGCGGGCGGCTTCATCCGCACGCGCGACGACGATCCGTGGCCGAACCTTCAGTACCACTTTCTGCCCGTTGCGATCAATTACAACGGCAGCAATGCGATCAAGATGCACGGCTTCCAGGCGCACGTGGGCTCGATGCGATCGCCGAGCCGCGGGCGCGTGAAGCTGCGCTCGCGCGATCCGCGTCAGCATCCGTCGATACGCTTCAACTACATGGCCGAAGCGCTCGACTGGCGCGAGTTCCGCGACGCGATCCGCATCACCCGCGAAATCATTGCGCAGCCCGCACTCGACCGTTTTCGCGGACGCGAGTTGAACCCCGGTGCGGCGCTCAAGTCGGACGCCGAGATCGATGCTTTCGTGCGCAACCGCGCGGAAACCGCCTATCACCCGTCGTGTTCGTGCGCGATGGGCGACGACGATATGGCCGTGGTGGACGGCGAAGGCCGCGTGCATGGCGTTGACGGCCTTCGCGTCGTGGATGCGTCGATCATGCCGCGCATTACCACCGGCAACCTCAATGCACCGACGATCATGATCGCGGAAAAGATCGCGGACCGGATTCGCGGGCGTGAGGGGCTGGCGCGTTCGAGTGCGCCGTATTTTGTGGCGAACGGGACGCCGGCGCGGGGCGCTGGCTTTGCCGCCGCGAGTGACACGTCGCGTACGGAGAAAATACGCGCGCATAGCGTGGCGCTTTAAGAAACGCCTATGGGCCAGAGTCGGCTCGCCGACTCTGGCTTTTTCGTTGAATTCGTCATGTATTTCCAGTTCGCGCTCTCTCCATCAAATGATGGATGCGAAAACGCACCGCGATCTTTAGGCTTAGGAAGCGGAACGTCTATTCGCGCCACGTGAAAGGAGATCAGCCATGGCCAACTATAGCTGGGCGCCAGGCGCGACCGGGCATTTCGCAGCGGCGGCAAACTGGCTGGTCAACAGTGCAGCCGCAACACAGCCGCCTGGGCCGAATGACAATGCGACCATCGATGGCGCCGGCGTCGTTGTGAGCGGCGCAGGAACCGTGCAACGGCTGTTGTTCTACGGGACCGCCACCGTATCGGGGCAGTTGACCGCGACTTTTGGCATGCAGGCCAACCAGGTGCTGACGCTCGACCCAGGCGCGGTCCTGACCACGCCCCGGCTCGGCTTGCCCATCGACGGCAGCCACGGCGGCACCTGTGCGCTCACGGTTGGCGCGCAGGCCGTTGTCGCGATCACGCCTTTCCATTCGGTTGACGGTTACGCCATCATGATTGGCGATGCAGGGCCACCATCCGGCGCGTTAGTGGTTCAAGGCGCGGGTGCTGTCGTTGACGGCGGCAATCAGCCCATTGCGGTTGGGCAAGGCAGCCCCGGCACGTTGACCATTGCCGATGGCGGTACCCTCACCGCAGGCAATGGCGACCCACTCATCTATCCCTGGGGACTCGTCATCGGCAACCACGCCGAAGGGGCCGTGAGTGTCTCGGAGGCTACGCTCACCGTACGCGGAGAGATCATCGTCGGGCGGCAGGCCAACGGGACGCTGACCATCGAAGGCTGCAGCGTCGTTGCCGCGAGCGAGCTGAATATCGGCTGGACGCCGCAAACCGACGTTAGCGGCAAGGTTTCGATTTCGGGCAGCCGGGCGCGGCTGGCCATCGAGGGCTTCGTGGACGTTGGCGCTGCGCTGGGGACGGGTTCGCTCACCATCGCGGATCACGCTGTCGTGTCGGCCGGCGTGGGCCTCAACGTCAGTGCGACGGGGACCTTGACGCTCGATCACGGAAAAATCTACACAGCTGCGCTCGGTGTGAACAAAGGCGGCACACTATCCGGCAGCGGCAGGGTGACTGCGCCCATGGGTTTCGAGAACAACGGCGGCGCCATCACGGCAACCGGCACACTTATTCTGGTAGGCGACCTAAGCAATGACGGCAAGATTAACGCCGATGCAGGCAGCGAACTCGTCAGTGCCGGTTCGCTAGGCGGCTCAGGCACGATTACGCTCGACGCGGGCGCCGTCGTATCGGTTGCAGCGGTGGCGAGTACGCAGACCATCACGTTTGCCAGCAACACCGGCAAGCTGGTTCTCGCGAACCCTGGGGCTTTCGACGGCGTGATAGCGGGCTTCGTCAAGGGCGACATCATCGAACTGCTGGCGCCCGCCACGCAACGTACGTTCGCACCCAGTCCCGTGAATGGCCTCACCGGCGGCGTGCTCACGCTCAAGGACACACACGGCAACCCGGTCGCCCAATTAAGCATGATCGGCACGTATGCCACTAGCAATTTCACCGTGACGCTGGGCGTCGTCAAGCATCAGTGAACAGCGCGCTGTCAAGGCGGCGGAAAAAAACGCGGCACCACGCGAGCAAACCGCCCGCACGATGCCGCCAACACTGAAGCCTACTCAGACCGACGCGGCCAGCCAATGCGAAACCGCAATCGTCAGCGCCGCCGCAACGAGCGCACCATAAGGCGCGAGACTCAACCACCGGCTGCGCACCGGCACGCTCACCTCCATATCGAGCGCACTACCCGCCGGAAACCGCCCGCGATCCTGCCAGTAATGCCGGAATGCAAACACCGGCACGATCAGCAGCATGGCAATGAGGCCATCGCGCAGCGTCCCCTCGCCCTGCAGATTGGCACCCGCGCCTACGAACACGAGGTTCGCGTACCCGCACAGCGCACCCAGCGCGAGCAGCCACGCCGGGCAACGAAACGGACGCGCCCACGTGCCACGGTCCATACGATGAATCCACCCCGACTGCAAATTCAGGAAAACGAACAACATGTAGCAGACGTTCGAAATCGACAGCACCGTCATATAGTCCGACATCGCTAGCAGGACGAGATTGAAGCCGAGATCGGTCCACATCGCCGCCGTTGGCGCGCCGTGCTCGTTGACCCGCGAGAGATAGCGCGGTAGCCAGCCATCGACCGAAGCCTGATAGAGCGTGCGCGACGATCCCATCATCGACGTCATCACGATCAGCAGAATGGAGAGCATGAGCATCACCACCACGGCGTTGCCCACCCAGGCGCCGCCGCCCACCATCGCGGCCATCGCGGTGCCCACGCCGGTGCCGTCGCCGATGCGCGGATCGAGCATCATCGCCGTGCCGAGCGTGCCCTGAAACGCGAGCGGAACGAGTGTCATCACCACGAGGCAAAGCGCGCCCGACCAGAATATCGCCCTCGCCGTATCGCGCCGTGGGTCGCGAAACTCGCGCGTATAGCACACCGCCGTTTCGAAGCCGTACGATGCCCATCCCGCCATGAACATCGCGCCCAGCGCCATGACCACACCCTGCCCGTTCCATGTGCCGAACACCGATGCGGTGAGATTACCGTGCGAGTCATGCCCGAGCGGCAGCAGCGGAAAGAGATGTCTGGCCGGCACGTCGCCCGTGATGAACGGCACGAGTCCGACGATCAAAAGCGGCGTGAGCGAAGCGATGCCCAGAATCTTCTGCGTTTTCGCGGCCTTCGAAGCGCCGCTGTGCTGAAGCCGGAACGTGATGAGCAAAAAGGCCGCTGCGATCAGGAACGTGGCGTTGATGCGAAGCGTGAGACCCGGCTTGATGAAGTCCAGGTTGGCGAGCGTCCAGTGCCACTGCATGACGGCGGCTTCGGGCGCAAACAGCGTGGCGAGCGCGTAGTTCGCGGCGAGTCCACAGCCAAGCGCGAGCATGGGCGACCACGCGAGCCAGTTACACCAAACGGAAACCGGCGCGATCATCTTGCTGTAACGGACCCAGCCGATTGCTCCGTACACCGAAGCACCGCCCGATTTATGGGGAAAGAGCCCTGAAATCTCGGCGTAAGTGGCGCTTTGCACCAGACCCATCGTGATCGACGCGATCCAGATGGCCCAGGCCGGCTGACCGATGGTCGCGCAAACGCCGCCAATCGTGAACAGCACGCCCGCGGGCACGCCGCTCGTCACCCAGAACGCATCTTTCCATGTAAGTCCGCGTTGCAGCGCATGGCCATGGTTGCCTCGTGCGGCGCTCTCCTCTGCGCCGTGCGTACCGATTCCCGCTTGCTCCATCTGCCTCCTCCTCTTTTGAACGCTAATCAACCAAAATTGCCGCGCAAATAGGGATGTACCGCAGGGGTGTCCGCGGCTTTCACCGCGGACAAAGGCACGTCAATGCACGCCCAGCGAGGCGCGCACGGCAGGCAGGCCCGGCTTGCCGTCCAGCGTGGTCACGCCGGCGAGCCAGTTGTCGAGCACCTGCGGATTGCCGCGCAGCCAGTCGGCGGCGGCCTTGTTGGGGTCCTCCTTGTTGGCGATCGGCACCATCAAATGGTTCTCGATGGCGGTCGTGAACTGGAGGTTGGAGACGAACTTCGCCACGTTCGGGCAGCGCGCGGCATAGTCGGGCGGTTCGGCGGTCAGCACGCGCGCCGCGCCGTAGTCGGGCCCGAACACCGCGTCGCCGCCTGAGAGATAGTCGATCTTCATCTGCACGTTCATGGGATGCGGCTCCCACCCAAGGAAGACGATCCATTGTTTCTCGCGCACGGCGCGGTTCACCTGCACGAGCATGCCCGCCTCGCTCGATTCGACGAGCTTGAATTTGCCGAGGCCATACTGGTTCGCGCCGATCATCTTCTGGATCAGCGCGTTGCCGTCGTTGCCGGGTTCGATGCCGTAGATGCGCCCTTGCAGTTTGTCCGCGTATTTCGCAATGTCCTGGAACGATTTCAGGCCGCCCTGGTAGACATAATCGGGAACGGCGAGCGTATATTTCGCGCCCGTGAGATTCGGCGTCGAGAGGACTTTGATCGAGCCAGACTTCGTGAAGGGCTCGATGATCGGGTCCATGGTCGGCGACCAGTAGCCGAGGAACACGTCGATCTGCTTGCTCTTGAGCCCTGCGAACGTGATCGGCACCGACGCGATCGTTTTCGTCGGCGCATAGCCAAGCGCCCCGAGAATCGTCGATGCGACGCCCGTGGTCGCCGCGATATCGGTCCAGCCCACGTCGGCGAAACGCACGTCCTTGCACGCGGCGGGATCGGCCGCGTGAGCGCTGGCGCAGAGGACTGCGGCGCACGCGAGCGCGCCTGTCTTAAGCAGGGGGAATCGGCACATCGTCATCTCCTCGAGGAATCGAACTGCGTCGCAGGGTCATGAAGTCTCATGACACATAGTTGTCCGGCAAAAAGCGGACTAACGTAGCAATTGCGACGAGCAATTGCGCAGAAGCGACAAGCGATTCCAGCGAAGCCCACTGAACAACGGCTTTAAGTTAATTGAACGATCAATAAACGAACTTCGGCCGTGTTCCTTTCATTTTCAAAATGTAATCAGGCCTGCTTGACGACATGCCGCGCGGCGTCAGCCTCGCACGCGGGGCGTCTGCCAGACAGGGTCGCGCGCGAATTCGACGAAGGATTTCAGGTAATCGACCACGGCGTCGCCCTCCCGCGTGCCGAGAAAGATCTGCTTCGCAATGCCCTGCTTGCCGAGCTTCACGATCGCGAGAGGCATACGGTCTGCGTATTCTTCCGCGAGCCAGCGCGGCAACGCGGCCACGCCTCGATGGCTCGCGACCATCTGCAGCATGATGTCGGTCGTTTCGATCGTCTTGTGACGGCGCGGCGCGATGTTCGCGGGTCGCAGAAACTGGTTGTAGATATCGAGCCGGTCGGTATCCACGGGATACGTGATGAGCGTTTCGTCGATGAGCTGCTCGGGCTTCACGTAGCGCACGTTCGCGAGCCGATGGTTTTCCGCGACCACCAGCACCTGCTCGTAGTCGAAGACCGGATCGAAACGCAGACCGGGCCGCTGGAGCGGGTCGGGCGTGACCAGCACGTCGATGTCATAGCCGATCAACGCGCCGATGCCGCCAAACTGAAAACGCTGCTTCACGTCCACATCGACGTCGGGCCAGCGCGCCAGATACGGCGACACCACCTTGAGCAGCCACTGATAGCACGGCGCGCATTCCATACCGATGCGTAGCGTGCCGCGCTCGCCCGCCGCGTACTGCTTCATGCGCTCTTCTGCGAGCTCGAACTGGGGCAAGAGTCGTTCGGCCAATGACAGCAGGTACTGGCCGGCTTGCGTAAGCCGCAGGCTGCGGCCTTCGCGGTCCCAGATCTGGGTGCCGAGCTGCTGCTCGATTTTCTTGACCGTATGGCTCAACGCCGATTGCGTGAGGAACAGCGACTCCGCGGCTGCGGTAAGCGAGCCCTGCCGGGCGACTTCGCGGACGATGACAAGGTGAACACGTTCGAGCATGGAAAAGGGCGACCCCCCCGCCGATCCGGCGACAGATGAAGAAAACTAATGGATGGATGAAATAATGCCATTTTTCTTCATCGTCTGATACCTCTATGATCGCAGCCACTCTGGATCGTTTTCAGCACTTTCATTTCGGACGGCAACGCACATGGTCACTACGCACAATCTCGGCTTTCCGCGCATCGGCGCGAAACGCGAACTCAAATTCGGTCTGGAGCGCTACTGGAAAGGCGAATCTTCGCGCGACGAACTGAAGGCGCTTGGCGCACAACTGCGCGCACGCCATTGGGAAAACCAGCAGGGTCTCGACTTCGTGCCCGCCGGCGACTTTGCGTTCTACGACCAGGTGCTCGACATGAGCTTCACGCTCGGCAACCTGCCCGAGCGCGTGCAGGGCTTCCACGGCGACAAGCTCGACAACTACTTCCGCGTGGCGCGTGGCCGCTCGGCCCATGGCGCCGAAGAACATGCCGCTTGCTGCGGCGGCGTCGCGGCCGGCGAAATGACGAAGTGGTTCGACACGAACTATCACTACATCGTCCCCGAATTCACGGCCGATACGCAGTTCAACCTCGACACATCGCGCCTTTCCGAACAACTGCGCGAAGCGCGCGAGCTGGGCGTGAAGGCCAAGCCCGTGATCGTCGGGCCGCTCACTTACCTGTGGCTCGGCAAGGCCAAGGACGATTCCGACAAGCTGGCGCTGCTGCCGCGCATCATGCCCGTGTATCGCGCGCTGCTCGACTACTTCCGCGTGATGGACGTCGAGTGGGTGCAGATCGACGAACCGATTCTCGTGACCGAACTCGATCCGGCATGGCGAGCCGCGTTTGCAACGGCGTATGAAGGGTTCGAGCTGCGCAGCGTCAAGCTGCTGCTGGCCACTTACTTCGGCCAACTGCAGGACAATCTCGACCTCGCATGCTCGCTGCCCGTAGACGGTCTGCATATCGACGCGATCAACGCCCGCGCCGAAGTCGCGCTGGCCGCACGAAAGCTGCCCGCGCAGAGCGTGCTTTCGGTGGGCGCGATCAACGGGCGCAACATCTGGAAGACGGACCTGAACGCCACGCTCGAATGGCTCGAGCCGCTCGCGAAGCAACTGGGCGAGCGCCTCTGGATCGCACCGTCGTGCTCGCTGTTGCACGTGCCGGTGGATCTCGCGAGCGAAGAGAAGCTCGATGCAGAAATCCGTTCGTGGCTCGCATTCGCGCTGCAAAAGCTCGACGAAGTGAAGGTGCTCGCCACGGCGCTGAACGCTGGCCGCGACAAGGTCGCCGCCGAACTCGCCGCGAACGCCGCTGCCGTGCAAGCGCGCCGCCAGTCGCCGCGTGTGAATAACCCCGCAGTGAAGGCCGCGATCGCTCGCATCGACGCACAGCTTGGCAATCGCCAGCACGCTTACGCCGAGCGCGCCGCGAAACAGGCCGCCCGCCTGAAGCTGCCCGCGTTCCCGACCACCACGATCGGCTCGTTCCCGCAAACCGTGGAGATCCGCCAGGCGCGCAGCCAGTTCAAGAGCGGCGCACTCGACAACGCGGGCTACCAGGCCGCCATGCGCGCCGAAATCGAGCGCAGCGTGCGCGAGCAGGAGCAACTGGGCCTCGACGTACTCGTGCACGGCGAAGCCGAGCGCAACGACATGGTCGAATACTTCGGCGAGCAACTCGACGGCTATGCGTTCAGTCAGTTCGGCTGGGTGCAGTCGTACGGTTCGCGCTGCGTGAAGCCGCCCATTCTGTTCGGCGACATCAGCCGCCCGAAGGCGATGACCGTGGAGTGGATCACCTACGCGCAATCGCTCACGAACAAGCCCATGAAGGGCATGCTCACGGGCCCGGTGACGATCCTCAACTGGTCCTTCGTGCGTGACGACCAGCCGCGTTCGGTCTCGTGCTACCAGCTCGCGCTCGCCATTCGCGATGAAGTGCTCGACCTGGAGACGGCCGGCGTGGGCGTGATCCAGATCGACGAGGCGGCGCTGCGCGAGGGCCTGCCGCTGCGCCGCGCACAGTGGGGCGAGTATCTGCGCTGGGCCGTGGAATCGTTCCGCATCACGGCGAACAGCGTGGCAGACGAAACGCAGATCCACACGCACATGTGCTATTCGGAGTTCAACGACATCATCGCGTCGATCGCCGATATGGATGCCGACGTCATTACGATTGAAACGTCGCGCTCGGATATGGAACTGCTCGACGCATTCGACAATTTCAGGTATCCGAACGAAATCGGGCCGGGCGTGTACGACATTCACTCGCCGAATATCCCGACCGAAGCGCATATCGTGCAGCTGATGCAGAAGGCCGCTGAGCGTATTCCGGCAGAGCGTCTGTGGGTCAACCCTGACTGCGGTTTGAAGACGCGTCAGTGGGCCGAGGTGCTTTCTGCGCTGACCAACATGGTTGCTGCCGCCAAGGCGCTGCGCAGCCAGGTGCAACAAGGCGCATTGGTGCACTGAGCCGCGCGCAGTCAGCCCGTTTCACGCGCCCCGAGCCTGTCTTGAGGCGCGTCAGTGTTCTACCTCATCACGTTGCTCGCGCAACCATTACCGTAATTCCCGTCGCAATATTTTCCCCGTGGCCGTCTTCGGCAATTCTTCGCGGAACTCGACGATGCGTGGGTATTTGTACGCCGCCATGCGCGCCTTGCAGAACGCGATCAACTCCGCCGCGTCGGCCACTGCGCCCGCACGCAGGCTCACCACGGCTTTCACCGTCTCGCCGCGATAAGGATCGGGCACACCCACCACGGCCGCTTCGCGCACGGCGGGATGGCCGTAAAGCACGTCTTCCACTTCGCGCGGCCAGACCTTGTAACCGGCCGCGTTGATCATGTCCTTCTTGCGGTCGACGAGATAGAACCAGCCCGCTTCGTCCATGAAGCCGACGTCGCCGGTGTGGAACCAGCCGCCGCGGAACGCATTGGCGGTCTCCGTTGGGTTGTTCCAGTAGCCGGGCACGACCATCGGCCCGCGGCAGACGATCTCGCCCGTTTCGCCGGGCGCGAGCATGCGGCCGTCGTCGTCGACGATCGCCGCTTCGGCGCCCGGCACCGGCACGCCCATGGCCAGCGCGCCACTGTGCGGATCGACGGGCGCCGTCCTCGCGAGCGGCACCATGTGCGTGGGCGAGTTCGTTTCGGTGAGCCCATACGCGCCGTGGATCACGTGGCCGAACTTCGCGCGAAACGCCTCAACCACGCTGGGCGCAATCGGCGCGCCGCCCGAATAGATCTTCGTGAGCGTGGCCAGCTTTTCGCGGGTCGCATCGGCGTGATGCAGCAGCGCGATGAACACCGTGATCGCGCCGATCGTGAACTCCGCGCCGTGTTCCTCGATGGCGTCGAGCGTGGCGGCCGGGTCGAAGCGGTGCGTGAGAACAAGCGGCGCGCGCGCAATCCACGCCGCGCCGATATGGCCCACCAGGCCGGTAATGTGAAAGAGCGGCGCCACGCCGAGTATCGGGCCGCCTTCGCGCAGGCCGCAGAAGTCGCGGTAGGTCTGCGAGTTGAACGCGAAATTGCCGTGCGTGCAGATCGCGCCTTTCGGGCGGCCGCTCGTGCCCGAGGTATAGACGAGCATGGCCGGGTCGCTCGCCGCCAGCGCGACCGGCGCCGGCTTGCGCCCTTGCTGCACGGCCTGCGCTGCCTGCAAAAGATCGCGTGCGCGCTCGCCTGCCCCACTTTCTTCGCGGTATGCGCCGAACACGCGCGGATCGTCGCGTGTTTGCAGCGCACGCGCGCGCGTGGTGAGTACGCGCGGCGCGGCGTTGCCGTCGGCTTCGATGCTCGCGATCACTTCGCGAACGACTTCACCTTCGAGCGCGGCGTCGCAGATCAGCATGCGCGTTTGCGAATCGTCGAGCAGCAGTTTCAGTTCGCGCGCGCGGTTCATCGGATTGACAGGCACCATCACGCCGCCCGCTTTCCAGATACCGAGCAAGGCCATCACGAACTGCGGCACGTTCTGCAAGTACAGCGCCACGCGATCGCCGCGCTGCACGCCTTCGTCGAGAAGTACGCAGGCTATGCGGTCGCTCCACGCATCGAGCGCCTGCCAGTCGAGCCTGCCGTCGAAGTAAAGCAGCGCGTTTTCGTGCGGCGCGTGAGCGAGCGTCGCCGCGAACAGGTCGAGGCCGTTCGTATAGTCCTGCTGAGGATTCGTCTCGATGCCGATGTCGTATAGCGCGCGCCAGGGGAAGCTTTCGTAGGCGTTCACATCTGCCTCCTCAAGCGGCGTCCGCCGGCTGGCCCACCGTATCGCGCGCCATGAACCAGTAGAGCAGCGGCTGTCGATGTAGTGGTGGATGCGGTTGCAACCAGTTTGTCGTCCACCCTGTCTCCTCCTCGTTGGCCTACGTTTTTTTTGCGTGCGCTTTTGCGCGCGCTCGTGGGACTCAAACCGCGTTCGCGCCCACATCGTGGGACTTTTCGCTGTGGGAGCAACGGTACGCGCGAGGGACATTGTGCGCCGGTTGGCACGAATGGAAAGCGCCGTATTTGCATAAACGCATGACGTCGATGTGAATACGCGGATCGTTATTCTTTTCGCATGCGCTCTTACCAACCGTTACACAAGCGAAGCAATCGTTTCACCTGAACGGCAAGCGAGTTCATAGAATTCCTCAGACCGTTGAGCAGCAAGGCTGCCACGTCAGAACGGTCCCGCGCAAAGCCGCATGGAATGCCGCAATAAATGCGGCGCTGCGCGCAATCGATACCAACTACGCAGAATGGAGTTCACATGACTCGCCTCTCGCTTGCCTCGCTCATCGCGGCTTCGGCCGCCAGCCTTTGCGCCGTTACGCTGAGCGCCCATGCGCAGACCCCCGCGCCTTCCGCGGCTTCTGCCTCCACCACGGCCGCGACCGGCCCGCTTCACGAAGCCGACAAGGCCTTCATCGCAGACGGCACGCAAACCGTCGCCACGCAGCGCGATGCCGCGCGCATTGCCGACTCGCGCTCGACCGACCGCGAAGTGAAAGCCTTCGCAGAGAAACTGGTGGCCGACTATTCGAAGCTCTCTGACTCGATGCGCGCGGCGAGCCCGCGCGGCGTGGACGTGCCGCACAACGACCCGGATGCGGCGGTGATCAGCAGCATTAACAATCTGCGCGGCGCGGATTTCGACAAGACGTATATCGAGCAGGTCGCGCTGGCCGGCCAGCAGAAAACGCTCTCGGCCTTCCAGGCGGAAATCGCCTCGGGCCGCGACGCGGGCCTCAAGAAGGCTGCCACGGCAGGCCTGCCCGTGATCCAGGCCGACTACGCCAAGGCTCAGGAACTCGCCAAGCGCAAGCACCTGGCAGGCTGATGACGATGTGATGCACAAAGGGGCCGGCCGCATGCGCGCCGGCCCCTTTGCCGCTTACTCTTCCTTCTTTTCGCCCGCGGCCAGGGCGAGCCGCTCCATGCGTCGATCGGGCACGAGCCAGAGCAACGCCGCAATGAAATAGAAAATCGCGCCAACGCGTGGATAGTCGAGCGCCGCAAGCGCAAAACCCGCGGAATAAATCACTGGCGAAATCTTGCCCTTCACGTCACTGCCCAATGCAATGGCAAGCGGACTTTGCGTGCCGTGATAGCGCACGAGCGTGAACTGCAGTGCGACATAGGCAATCGCGCAAAGCAGCAAGTTGACGCCGTAAAGCGCGGTCGGCCAGCGTCCGAACTCGTTCTCGCCCATCCAGCCCGTGGTGAACGGCAGCAGCGAAAGCCAGAACAGCAGATGCAGGTTGGCCCAGAGCACCGAGCCGTTCACGCGGCGCGCCACCTGCAGCATGTGATGATGGTTGTTCCAGTAGATACCCACGTAGATGAAGCTCAGCACATAGCTCAGATAAACCGGCCAGAGCGGCGCGAGCGCAGCGAGATCGTTGCCGTGCGGTACCTTGAGTTCCAGCACCATGATGGTGATGATGATGGCGAGCACGCCATCGCTGAATGCTTCGAGTCGGGTTTTTTCCATCTGCGGGATCGGCTTGCAAGGGATGTAAGGCGAGCGGCAAGTATGGCCGAAGTCGCCGCGCGATGCCACGTAGTCGCGGCGGCAACGCAGTTGCGTATCTTGCGCTGCACATGGCGCGCGAGCGTTCCTGACCTATGATGCCCTTGAGCGCCACGCCAGCCAGCCAGCCAGCCAGCCAGCCACGGATCATGAACTCCACGCCATCCGCAACCCGCGACCGCCCCGAGCACCCCAAGCACCCTGAGCTCCCCGAGCGCCGCGTGCCCGTCTGGGATCTGCCCACGCGACTGTTCCACTGGCTGACCGTTGTGCTCGTGGCCGCGGCTTACGTCACGCAGCGCATGAACTGGATGCAGATGCACGTGCGCCTCGGCGAGACGCTGCTCGCGCTCGTGCTGTTTCGCATTCTGTGGGGGTGCTTCGGCAGCGAGACTGCGCGCTTCTCGCGCTTCGTCGCCTCGCCGCGCAAGGCGATCGAGCATCTGCGCCACGTGTTGCGGCGCGAGCCCGACGTGCAGGTGGGTCACAACGCGGCGGGCGGCTGGATGGTTCTGCTGCTGCTCGCGCTGCTGCTGGTCGAAACGCTCACCGGCCTCTACGACAACAACGATATCGCCGACGAAGGCCCGCTCAGCGAAATCGTGCCAGCGAAAATCGCCAATGCCATAGCCGGCCTGCACGCATGGGGCTGGGACGTGCTCGCGGCGGCGGTCGTGCTGCACGTGTGCGCGATTGCCGTCTACGCGCTCGTGAAAGGCCACAATCTGATCGGCCCGATGCTGAGCGGCAGAAAGCGCCTGCCCGCCTCGGTACGCGCGCCCGCGCGCGCGTCGCTCTGGCTCGCGGCTTTGTTGATGGGGCTATCGGGCGTCGTGGTCGCCCTCCTCTCCGCCTACATTTGATGCCGCAAATTGATGTGTCAAACCCACGCGAAGCCCGCGCAGCGCGTAAAATCAGCGGCTCGTTTTCACTCGACAAGAATTATCGATGGCAACTTACCGCGAATTGCTCGCCCAGAAGCGCGAACTCGATGCACGCATCGAAGCCGCGCAAGCCGAAGCGGCACAACAGGCGCTGGCCAATGTGCGCGCGGCAATCGCCGAATTCGGCTTCACGCCCGACGAGGTGTTCGGCAAGCCGCGCCGGGAAAAGGCCGCGCGCCGCGCTAGCAAGACCGTGGGCAATGAGGGCAAAAAGCGCGAGCGCGCCAATCTGGACCTGTTCGGCGACACCGCCGACAACGCCTGACCGGCCGCATTCGCTCTTTATAAGCAAACAGGACCGCAAGGGCCCTGTCGCCAGCCATGGCGCGGCCGGCTGGCGCGCGCATGGCGTGAACACCGAACGCGTTACTGCGCGCCGAGCTTCTTGATCAGCACGTCGAGCTGCGCCACTTCCTCTTGCGTGAGGTCGGTGAGCGGCGCGCGCACCGGGCCCGCGTCGCGGCCCACGAGCTTCGCGCCCGCCTTCACGATGCTCACCGCGTAGCCCGCGCGGCGATTGCGGATGGCGAGGTACGGCAGGAAGAATTCGTCGATGAGCTTGCCGACCGTCGCGTGGTCGTCGGCAGCAATCGCGCGGTAGAACTGCATGGCCGTCTTCGGAATGAAGTTGAACACCGCCGACGAATACACGGGCACGCCCAGCGCCTTGTACGCCGCTGCGTAGACTTCGGCCGTGGGCAGGCCGCCCAGGTACGAGAAGCGGTCGCCCAGGCGGCGGCGAATCGTCACCATCGCCTCGATCTCACCCACGCCGTCCTTGAAGCCGATGAGGTTCTCGCAGCGGTCCGCCAACTGCTCCAGCATGTCGGCGCCCAGCTTCGAGTTGGCCCGGTTGTAGACGATCACGCCCATCTTCGGCACGGCCTTGCAGACCTGCTCCACGTGCGCGGCAATGCCTTCCTGCGAGGCTTCCGTGAGGTAGTGCGGCATCAGCAGAATGCCCTGCGCGCCGTTGCGCTCGGCCTCCTGCGCGTACTCGATGGCCACGCGCGTCGCGCCGCCCGCGCCCGCGAGAATCGGCACGTTGCCCTTGCAGGTTTCGGTGGCCGTCTTGATGACCTGCGAGTATTCGCTCTTCGTGAGCGAGAAGAATTCGCCCGTGCCGCCCGCCGCGAACAGCGCGCTCGCGCCATACGGGGCCAGCCATTCGAGGCGCTCCGCGTAGGTGTTCGCGCGGAAGTTGCCTTGCGCGTCGAAGTCGGTCACGGGGAATGAAAGCAGGCCTTCGGAGACGATTTGCTTGAGTTCTTGCGGCGTGGTCATGGTCTTGATCCTGTTGCGAAGTCAGTAAAGGTGTTCAGTTGACGATGGCGTTCAGCGCACGAGGCACGGACGCTTGTTGTCGAATTTCCAGTTGGGAATGAGGTATTGCATGGCGATCGCGTCGTCGCGCGCGCCAAGGCCGTGCTCCTGGTAGAGCGCGTGGGCCTTTTCCAGCTCGTCCATGTCGATCTCGATGCCAAGGCCCGGCTTTTGCGGCACCTGCACCTTGCCGCCCACGATCTGCAGCGGTTCGCGCGTGAGGCGCTGGCCGTCCTGCCAGATCCAGTGCGTGTCGATCGCCGTGATCTTGCCAGGCGCGGCGGCTGCCGCGTGCGTGAACATCGCGAGCGAAATGTCGAAGTGATTGTTCGAGTGCGAGCCCCATGTGAGGCCCCAGTCGTTGCACATCTGCGCCACGCGCACCGAGCCCTGCATGGTCCAGAAGTGCGGGTCGGCAAGCGGAATGTCCACCGATTGCAACTGGATCGCGTGGCCCATCTGGCGCCAGTCGGTCGCGATCATGTTGGTGGCCGTGGGCAGGCCCGTCGCGCGGCGGAACTCCGCCATCACTTCGCGACCCGAATAGCCGTTCTCCGCGCCGCAGGGGTCTTCGGCGTAAGCGAGCACGTCGTGCTTGTCGCGGCACAGGCGGATGGCTTCCGCGAGCGACCACGCGCCGTTCGGGTCGAGCGTCACGCGGGCCTCGGGAAAGCGCTCGGCCAGCGCCGTGACCGCTTCCATTTCCGCGTCGCCCGCCAGCACGCCGCCCTTGAGCTTGAAGTCGTTGAAGCCGTAGCGCGCTTTCGCGGCTTCGGCCAGACGCACGACGGCTTGCGGCGTCATCGCTTCTTCGGTGCGCAGGCGCTCCCAGTCGTCGCGCCCATCGGCGCCGCTCGCGTACGCGAGATCGGTCTTGTTGCGATCGCCGATGTAGAACAGATAGCCGAGCATCTCCACTTCGCTGCGCTGCTGGCCTTCGCCCAGCAGCGCGGCCACGGGCACGTTCAGATGCTGGCCGAGCAAGTCGAGCAACGCGGCTTCGAGTGCCGTGACCGCGTGAATCGTGGTGCGCAGGTCGAAGGTCTGCAGGCCGCGGCCGCCCGAGTCGCGCTCGGCGAACTGCTTGCGCACGGTGTTGAGCACCGACTGCATATTGCCGATGGACTGGCCGACCACGAACGCACGCGCGTCTTCGAGCGTCTTGCGGATCGCCTCGCCGCCCGGCACTTCGCCGATGCCGGTGTTGCCCGCGCTGTCGCGCAGCAGCACGACGTTGCGCGTGAAGAACGGACCGTGCGCGCCCGAGAGGTTCAGCAGCATGCTGTCGCGGCCCGCCACGGGCACGACACGCAGCTCGGTCACAACGGGCGTGGCGTTCGGTTGAACGGTTTGTGTAGACATGAACGGATTACCTGTAAAAGTGCGGCGCGCTGCGCCCTGACAATCAAAACGTTTGCTTGAACCTGTTAGGCGCCGGCTGCGACGATCTCCACCCAGTTCGCACCGTTGCCGCCCTCGCCGCGCGAGACGGGTGTGAGTGCGCCGCTGGCCGCGTCGACCGAATAGACCGAGACGTGCTGCGACTTCTCTCCGCACACCACGAGAAAGCGGCCCGTGGGGTCGATACGAAAGCCGCGCGGCTGCGTTTCGGTCGCGCTCGCGCCCACGTATTCGAGCGCGCCATCTTGCGCGACACGCAGCGTGAGAATCTGGCTCGTCGTGCGCTCGGAGACGTAGACGAAGCGCCCATCGGGCGAGACGTGGATATCGGCGGCCCAAACATTCTTCGCGAGCACCGCCGGGTCGGGCTGCACGGGGTCCGTGGGGCTCGGGCGCGCAAAGCCGTCGTTCAGATGCGCGAGATCGGCGGCGCGCGGCGAAACGTGCAGCGCCGCGAGCTTGCCCGTGTCGGCGTCGCGCGCGAAAGCCGCCACCGTCGCACGGAATTCGCTCAGCACGTACAGCACGTCGCCGCCCGGCGAAAAGCGCAGATGCCGCGGACCGAAGCCCGCGCCAAGATCGACCGCGCCGATTTCGACGAGGCGTCCTTCGTCTTCCAGCACAAAGGCGAACACGCGGTTGCTGCCGAGCGACGACGCATAGGCGAAGCGCCCATCGGCGGCAACGATGACGGCGTGCGCATGCTCGATGTCGCCGATCACCTGGAGCGGCGCGCCCCGCCCGTTCTCGAGATCGTTCGCGCCATACAGGCTCACGCGATGCTCGCCGTACGAAGCGCCCAGCAGGAAACGCCCCTTCGGCTCGGCGCACAGATACGCGAGGCTCGATTCAATTGGCGTCTGAACACGCGGCGTGAGGCCGCCGGTCTGCGCGTCGATGGCGTAGTCGTTGATGCGCTTGTCCGCGCCGCGCGTGGCCGCATAGAGGCTGCGGCGATCGGGCGAGAGCGCCATCGGCATCACGTTGTCCTGCGCGGCCACGCGCGCTTGCGGCGTGAGCGCGCCACTACGCGCGTCGAGATGAAACACGCCAATGTCGCCGTCTTTCGAATTCGCGACGTAGACGAAGAAGCGTTCGGGGTTCGGCTGGTTCATGGTGTGTGTTTCCTTCTCGATTGAGGGTTGCGCTCAGGTTCAGTGCGCACCGCTGTGAACCGGGTCATCGGCAAAGGCGCGGCGCGACGGCTTGTTGCGGGCGAGGAACGCGGCGGCGGCGGCAATGAGCGAGGTTACGCCCAGGCCGTAGAGGCCGCCCGTAATCGAGCCCGTATGCTGTTGAAGATAGCCGAAGGTCGCCGGCGCGACGAAGCCGCCCAGGTTGCCGAGCGAATTGATGAGCGCGATCACGCCGGCGGCCACACGGGTGTCGAGATAGCCTTGCGGCATGGGCCAGAACAGCGACGAAGCCGCCTTGAAGCCGATCGCCGAGAAGCAGATCGCCACGAACGAGAACACCGGGTCCGACGAGGTCGAAGCAAACAGGCCGCAGGCTGCGATCACGAGCGCGACGGCGAGCCACGCCTGCTGGAAGCGGTACTTCGCCGAGAGCAGCGCGAAGCAGTACATCGCGACGATGGCGATCATCCACGGAATGGCGTTGTAGAGGCCCACCTGGAAGTCGCTGAGGCCGCCCATCTTGCGGATGATTGTGGGCAACCAGAACGTGGCGGCGTAAATGGTGAGCTGAATGGCGAAATAGAGGAAGCAGAACAGCACGATCTGCGGGTCCCTCAAGAGGCGCAGCACCGGCACGTGCGCGCCCGTCGCCGCTTCGCGCTCGGCCTGCTCGCGCGCCAGGTAAGTTTCGAGCGCGCCTTGTTCGTCGCGCGTGAGCCAGTGCGCGTCGCGAATGCGCGATTTGAGGAGCACCCAGCTCACGCCGCACAGCACGATGGAAAAGCCGCCTTCGATCAGGAACATCCACTGCCAGCCCGCAAGACCCAGGCCGCGCACCGAAAGCAGCGCGCCCGTGACCGGACCCGAGAGCACCGAGGCGAACGCCGAGCCCGCGAGAAACACGGCCGCCGCCTTGCCGCGCTCCTTCTGCGGCAGCCACTGCGCGAAGTAATAGATCACGCCGGGAAAGAAACCCGCTTCTGCAACCCCCAGCAGAAAGCGCAGCACGTAGAACGAGGTGTCGCTGTGCACGAACGCCATGGCGCCCGCCACGACGCCCCACGTGCCCATGATGCGCGTGAGCCAGGCGCGTGCGCCATACTTTTGCATGAGGATGTTGGACGGCACCTCGAAGATCGCATAGCCCACGAAGAACAGCCCCGCGCCGAACCCATACGCCGCCGCCGAAAGGCCGATATCGGCCTTCATGTGCGCGCCAGCGAAGCCGACGTTCACACGGTCGATATAGTTCGCGATGAACATGATGAGGAAGAGCGGGAGCACGTGCCGCAGGACCTTGGCGCTAGCCGACTCCAGCAGGTCTTCATAAGCGTTGGCGGGGGCGGACATCGAGGTTGTCTCCTTTAGGCACGCGGATGGGATGCTTGTGGT
The DNA here is from genome assembly GCF_904848665.1 of Paraburkholderia hiiakae. GTDB lineage: Bacteria > Pseudomonadota > Gammaproteobacteria > Burkholderiales > Burkholderiaceae > Paraburkholderia > Paraburkholderia hiiakae. The sequence continues at coordinate 325,949 of NZ_CAJHCQ010000004.1, read as the reverse complement.
ACGTTGTCTGATGACATATTAAGCTTTCCTCACCCAAGGTCCAATATCGTGTTTACCCTGCTATGGAACGGGAATCATAGCCGACAAAGCTTGATTTTGCTTGCTTTCAGCCCCTCCCACACGCAAAAGATGCCTGCCGCAGGTGCTCGACAACCGCGATCTGGCGTATGATAGTTGTACGATGACTTAACTCACTGTAACGATGCTCGGAGACGACATGCAAATCACTGGCGACATGCTCATTGGAGGCCGCGCCGTGCGCGGCTCGGAAAAACCGCTCGCGGCGTTCAATCCCGCCACGGGCGAAGCGATCCCCGCGCCGGCCTTCGGCAGCGGCACGGCAGCCGACGTCGACGCCGCCTGCAACCTTGCCGCCGAGGCGTTCGACGCCTACCGCACGCTGCCCCTCGCCGTGCGCGCGGCGTTCCTCGAGCGCATCGCCGACGGCATCGCCGCGCTGGGCGACGCGCTCACCGAACGCGCCCACGCGGAAACCGGCCTGCCCAAGGCGCGCCTCGAAGGCGAGCGCGGGCGCACCGTCGGTCAACTGAAGCTGTTCGCGCGGGAAGTGCGCCAGGGACTGTGGCTCACGCCCACGCTCGACGCTGCCCTGCCCGAGCGCAAGCCGCTGCCGCGCGCCGACCTGCGTCTGCAGAAAATCGCGCTCGGCCCGGTCGCGGTGTTCGGCGCGAGCAACTTCCCGCTCGCGTTCTCGGTGGCGGGCGGCGACACGGCCGCGGCCCTCGCGGCGGGCTGCCCGGTGATCGTCAAGGCGCACGGCGCGCACCTCGGCACCTCGGAGATGGTCGGCCGCGTGATCCAGCAAGCCGTGCAGGACATGGGGCTGCCCGAAGGCGTGTTCTCGCTCATCGTCGGCGCGGGCCGCACCGTGGGCGAAGCGCTCGTCGCGCATCCGGCGATCAAGGCCGTGGGCTTCACCGGCTCGCGCGCGGGCGGCACGGCGCTCATGCGCATCGCCGCGAACCGCCCCGAGCCCATTCCCGTCTATGCGGAAATGAGCAGCATCAATCCCGTGTTCCTGTTGCCTGAGGCGCTCGCGGCGCGCGGCGCGGCCATCGCGCAGGGCTTCGTCGATTCGCTGGTGCTCGGCGCGGGTCAGTTCTGCACGAATCCCGGTCTGGCGATCGGCATCGAAGGGGCTGCGCTCGACCAGTTCGCGCAAGCCGCGGCGCAGGCGCTGGGCGTCAAGCCCGCGCAGACCATGCTCACGTCGGGTATCCATGCGGCTTATGAAGAAGGCGCGCGGCGTCTGGCCGAAACCCAGGGCGTGAGCGCGCTCGCGCAAGGTCAGGCCGCGAGCGGGCCGAACCAGGCGTTCGCCGCCCTTTTCGTGACCGACGCCCAAACCTTCCTCGCCCAGCCCGCCCTCGAAGACGAAGTATTCGGCCCGGCTTCGACGCTCGTGCGCTGTCAGGACGAAGCCGAACTGCTCGCTGTGGCCGAGCACTTCGCGGGCCAACTCACCGCGACGATCCAGATGGACCGCGCCGACGTGCCCGCCGCCATGCGCCTCGTGCCGATTCTCGAGCGCAAGGCAGGCCGCCTGCTCGTGAACGGCTTCCCGACCGGCGTGGAAGTCACGCACGCGATGGTGCACGGCGGCCCGTTCCCGGCCACTTCCGATAGCCGCGCGACGTCGGTGGGCACGAGCGCGATGGAGCGCTTCCTGCGGCCGGTCTGCTATCAGGACTTCCCGGCCGAGCTGCTGCCGCAGGCGCTCGCGGACGCCAATCCGCTCGACCTCTGGCGCCGCAAGAACGGCGAGCTGGTACGCGGGTAATCTCCTTCTCTCGATACAAATGAAAACAGCGGCCTCGGCCGCTGTTTTTCCCTGCACGTTCGAAGTTCAAACGCGCTACGCCTTTTCCCCCGACTCCGCCGCCGCACGGCGCAGCCGCTCGCGGCTGCTCGACAGATGCATGCGCATGGCCGCGCGCGCGCCTTCGGGATCGTGACGCGCGATGGCGTCGAAAATGCTTTCGTGCTCGCGGTTCACCAGCTCGGCGTAAGCCTGCGGATCGCGATGCGCAATGCCCGCCGAATCGACGCGACGGCGCGGAATCAACGCCGCGCCCATCTGCGTGAGGATATCGACGAAATAGCGGTTGCCCGTGGCGCGCGCCACCGAAACGTGGAATTCGAGGTCGGCGCCCGAGCTGTCGCCGCCCGTGCGGATGACGACGTCGAGTGCCTCGAGCGCGGCGCGCATGCCGGCCAGGTCGCGCTCGCTCGCGCGCTGCGCGGCAAGACCCGCGGCCTCCGTTTCGAGGCTGATACGCAGCTCGAGCACGGAAAGCACATCGTCCAGCGTGCTGGCCGGTACGACGTCGAGATCGAGCGGCTCGCGACGCGGCTCCAGCACGAAGCTGCCGATGCCGTGACGCGTTTCGATCACGGACATGGCCTGCAGACGTGAAATGGCTTCGCGCACCACCGTGCGGCTCACGCCCAGTTGCGTCATGAGATTGCTTTCGGTGGGCAGCTTGTCGCCGGGCTTGAGCGCGCGCGCGGCGATCTGCTCGTTGATGAAGTTGACGACCTGCTCGGCGAGATTGCGGCTACGCGCGGCGATGGGCGTGGCAAGCGACTCCGCCATATGAATCTCCTTGGCTTGATATGCGTATACCGTTCCATTATACGTTGTCGGACAACCACAGGAAAAGCGTGCGCGCAAGCGACTGAGGACATCCTACGACTGCGTGATGGACTCGATCCGGGGAGGCCTGAACATCGCATGAAATCCGTCTTGTACGATCCTCCATTTATTTCGTATTCCGATGTAATTCGCGGCTCGCTTCTCCCTCACGGGAAACGCATATCGTTGTGTTAGCAAACATATCGTGAAGTTGGGATCGGAGCAGATTTATTTGCGCATGCTGGCTGCACAAGTCGGCGTTCTCCGATACTCTCCACGAAAAGGTGCGCGCCCGGCCGTCATAGACATAGAAAAAGAATTCCCACGGACGACGCCTCAACTGATATCGAATCGCAACGCGTTTGTGCAGTCACATTCCGTACCGAGGGAATCATTGAGAAACCGCATCGTCTTCCTCATCCTTGCGCTCGCACTGCCATGGGCGCCGCTACTCGCGGCGCCGCCCGCCGAGCCCGCGCCTGACACGATGCAAGCCCGCGTGATGGGTTGCGCGGCCTGCCACGGCGCGCACGGCGAAGGCACCGACAACGACTACTTCCCGCGCCTCGCGGGCAAGCCGGCGGGCTATCTGTTCAATCAGCTCGTCGCCTTCCGCGACGGCAGCCGCAGTTATCCGCCCATGAACTATCTGCTGGCGTATCTGCCCGACGCGTACCTCAAGCAGATCGCGGAGTTCTTCTCGCAGCAGCACCCGCCCTATCCGCCGCCCGCCAAAGCCACCGTCGACGCGGCCACGCTCGCGCTCGGCAAGTCGCTCGTCATGAACGGCGACAGCAAGCGCAACGTGCCCGCCTGCGCAGACTGCCACGGCGGCACGCTCACGGGCATGCAACCGGCCATTCCGGGTCTCGTGGGCCTGCATCCGAACTACATCAGCGCGCAGCTTGGCGCATTCCGCTACGGCACGCGCCGCGCCGCCGCGCCGGACTGCATGCACGACATCGCCACCCGTCTCGCCGACCGCGATATCACCGCGATCGCGGCCTGGCTCTCGTCGCAACCCGCGCCTGCCGATACGACGCCAGCGGCGGCCTCGCCGCTGCCGCTCGCGTGCGGCAGCGTCCATAACTAGCCGGGGCCTCGACGTGCGCAGACTTCGATCCCTTCTCCCCACCTCGCTTCGCCTGTCGTTCGCGGCAGCCACGCTCTGCATGGGCGCCGCGGTCGCGCTCGCGCAAACGGCCGCGCCCAGCGCAAACGCAGCCGGCGCGGCCAGCGCCGCAGCAGCCGCAGCCGCGGCCAATGCCAAGCCGATCGCGAGCAACGCCGAGCAGATCGCACGCGGCGAATATCTCGCGCGCGCCGGCGACTGCATCGCGTGCCACACGGTGCCTTCCGAACAGATGTTCGGCGGCGGCCGTCCGATGGAAACGCCGTTCGGGACGCTCTACACGCCGAACATCTCGTCGGACAAGACGTTCGGCATCGGCTCGTGGACCGCCGATGAGTTCTACCGCATGCTGCACGAGGGCAAATCGCGCGACGGCACGCTGCTCTATCCGGCCATGCCGTTCGCGTCGTATACGAAGGTCACGCGCGCGGACTCGGACGCCATTTTCGCTTACCTGCTCTCCACGCCGCCCGTGCACAAGGAGAACCGCGCACACGATCTGCGCTTCCCGTATAACAAGCGCGCGTTGCTGCTCGGCTGGCGCACGCTGTTCTTCCGCCAGGGCGAGTTCAAGCCCGACCCGTCGCAGTCCGTCGAATGGAATCGCGGCGCGTACCTCGTGCAAGGCCTCGGCCACTGCACGATGTGCCACACGGCCATCAACGCGCTCGGCGGCAACTCGGCCTCGAAGGAGTTCCAGGGCGGGCTGATTCCCGTGCAGAACTGGTATGCGCCCTCGCTCACCTCGAACAAGGAAGCGGGCCTCGGCGACTGGAGCATCGAGGACATCGTCGATCTGCTGCACGCGGGCGTGTCCAAACGCGGCGCCGTGTACGGACCGATGGCCGAAGTGGTCTACGACAGCTTCCAGTACCTCACCGAAGACGACGTGCGCGCCGTGGCCGTGTATCTGAAGTCGCTGCCGGGCCACAACAACGAAGTCGACAAGTCGCCCAAGAGCACCTTCGTGACGGAGGAAGCCGCCCGACTCGTGCCGCTCGGCAGGAAGATCTACGAGTCGCAGTGCGCGGTCTGCCACGCGACCGAAGGCCAGGGCAAGCCGCCGCATTTCCCGCCGCTCGCCGACAACCAGTCCATTCAGATGAACTCGGCCGTGAACCCCATTCGCATGGTGCTCAACGGCGGCTATGCGCCGGGCACGCGCAAGAACCCCATGCCCTATGGCATGCCGCCCTTCGCGCAGTCGCTCTCCGATGAAGAAGTGGCGGCCGTTGTCACGTATATCCGCACGGCGTGGGGCAACCACGGCACGCCGGTTTCCGAACATGAAGTGAACGCGCTGCGTTCCGCGCCGCTTTTCTGAGGTCGCGATGATCGAAACTCCCGTACCCGAACAACCGGGCGAGCGCCCGCAACACGAACAGGTCGACGAGATCGTGGCCAGCGGACCTGGCGGCGCGCTCGCGGTAGCGGGCATCGCCACGGCGATCGTGGCCGCGCTCTGGTTCATCTTCTACTTCGTCGTGTTCCTGCCGCGCGGCGTCATCCAATAGACCAGACAGACCAGAAAAGGCCGGCCTCATGTCGAATCCGCTCGATAACCATGCCAGTGCCGAAGTCGCCGCGCGCGTCGAGCGCCGCTGGGCGACGCTCATGGTGGCGTTCGTCTCCCTGCTCGTGGCCGTGGTGGTGTTCACGGGCCTGCACTGGGCCATGATGCCGCCCTCGCGCGTGGAACTCGTCAATCCGGAAACGCTGCACGTGTCCGGCGAATTCGTCGAGTCGAACCTCGGCAGCGCAGTCGAAACCGACGGCTCCGTGACGGTGCGCATTCTCGCCCAGCAATATTCGTTCACACCGCAATGCATCGTCGTTCCCACGAACACGCCGATTACGTTCCGCGCGACGAGCGCCGATGTCGTGCACGGCTTTCTCGTCACGGACACCAACCTGAACTCGATGGTCGAGCCGGGCTACATCTCGACGTTCCGCACGACCTTCGACAAACCCGCCGACCACCTGATGCCATGCCACGAATACTGCGGCACGGGCCACCAGGGCATGTGGGCCCACGTGAAGGTCATCGACAAGGATGCCTTCATGCAGATGGCGAACCAGGCAGGCAATTCAGCGCGGAGACTCAGCTGTGTTAAATAACAAGCGACTCGTACTCGCCCACTTCTGGCTCGCGTTCATCGTGTTCGGCGTGGCGTTGCTGCTCGGCGCGTGGCAGATGTTCGTGCGCAGCCCGATGCACCCGTGGCTGGGCGACCCCGAGCTTTACTACCGCTCGGTCACGGAGCATGGCACCGTGATGGGCTACGTGTTTCCCACGCTCATCGCCATGGGCTTCGGTTACGCGGTAACGGAACTCGCGCTCAAGCGCCCGCTCGTGGGCGTGCGCTGGGCCTGGCTCGGCTTCATCCTGCTCGCGCTCGGCGCCGTCACGGCTTCGGTGCCGGTGGCGCTCGGGCTCGCCTCGGTGCTCTACACGTTCTATCCGCCGATGATCGGCAACGTGTTCTATTACCTGGGCGTCGTGCTCGTCGTGGTGGGCTCGTGGGTCTGGGTCGCGCTGATGGGCGTGAACACCGCGAAATGGAAGCGCGAGAATCGCGGCAAGCCGCTGCCGCTCGCCATGTTCGCGACCACGGCGGGCGCGTATCTCTGGGGCTGGACCGCGGTGGGCGCGGCCATCGAAGTGCTGTTCCAGATCCTGCCCGTGGCCTTCGGATGGCGCAATACCATCGACGCGGGCCTCGCGCGCGTGTTCTTCTCCTGGACGCTGCACGCCATCGTCTACTTCTGGCTCGTGCCCGCCTATATCGCGTACTACACGATCATCCCGCGCGCGATTGGCGGCCGGCTCTACAGCGACGTCATGGCGCGCATCTCGTTCATCCTGTTTCTCGTGGTGGCCATGCCAATCGGGCTGCACCATCTCTTCACCGATCCGCAGGTGGGCTCGGGCTTCAAGTTCGTGCAGTCGGTGTTCACGGCGCTCGTCTCGGTGCCCACGCTCCTTACCGTGTTCACGATCTGCGCGTCGGTTGAAATCGCCGGGCGGCTACGCGGCGGCAAGGGGCCGTTCGGCTGGATCGCGAAGCTGCCGTGGCAGAACCCGCAAATGCTGGCCGTGGCGTTCTCGTTCGTCATGCTCGGCTTTGGGGGCGCGGGCGGCCTCATCAACATGAGCTACCAGCTCGACCAGCCCGTGCATAACACGCAGTGGATCACGGGCCACTTTCACCTGATCTATGGCGGGGCGATCGTCATCATGTACTTCGCCATCGCCTACGACCTGTGGCCGCAGATCACCGGCCGCGCGCTCAACAACTGGCGTCTCATGCGCTGGCAGTTGTGGCTGTGGTTCATCGGCATGATCGTGACGACCTTCCCGTGGCACCTGGTCGGCATCATGGGCATGCCGCGGCGCATGGCGTACTACGATTACAGCGACCCGGCGCTAGCGGGCCAGGGCGCGCTCGTGGCGCTTTCCGCATTTGGCGGACTGATCCTGCTGATTTCGGCGGTGCTGTTCTTCACCGTGCTGCTGCAGGGGCATCGCGGCGAGGCGGTCGCGCCCGAGGAATATCGCTTCAGCAAGCCGGTGCACGAGTCGGCCACGCTGCCGGTGGCGCTCAATAGCTTCGGGCTGTGGGTCGTGCTGATGATCGCCCTCACGATCACCAACTACGGCTACCCGATCGCGCAGCTGCTGGCGACGCCCGAAACGGCCGTGCCCGCGATCCCGATTGGAGCGCAGCGATGAGCGACGAACGCCTGTTCTCGTTTCGCAATGTGTGGTTTCGCGCGGGCGTAGGCACGGCGATCGTCGTGTTCGTCGTCTCCGTGCTGATCGGCTTCATCTGGCTGCCTTCCGCCAAGAGCGACCCATATTTTCAGGGCATCTGGACGGCGATCTGCAGCGCGGCCGGCGTGCCGCGCCAGTGGCATCCGGTCGAATCGGCGGTCGCACCGGGCTACCAGCTGAGTCAGGTCGAACTCACGCCGCACATGCTCGATGGCGCAACCAGCCTCTCGATTGGCCGCGGCGCGACCCTCGCCTTGCGTTGCACGATGTGCCATGGCCCGCGCGGCATCAGCATGGCCAATTCGCCGAATCTGGCGGGTCAGTTCGCCATCGTGGTCTTCAAGGAACTGCACGACTTCCAGACGGGAGCGCGCCAGAACGCGGTGATGTCGCCCATGGCGCGCGATCTGTCCGACGAGGACATGCGCGACCTCGCGGCCTACTACGCCTCGCTGCAGCCGATCGCGCACCTGCATGGCGGCGCGCCCGGCATCGTGGCGCACGGCGCGCCGCTGCGCAATATTCCCGCGTGCGCGGCCTGCCATGGCGGCGTGGACAGCAAGATCGGCAGCCCGTGGCTCGACGGCTTGCCGGCCGCGTACACGAAGGCGCAACTGCTCGCGTTCGCGAACGGCACGCGCCATAACGACATTTCCGAGCAGATGCGCAATATCGCGCGCAACATGACGCCCGAGGAAATCGACGCGGCCGCCGCCTGGTACGCTGGCGAAACGCCGCCGCAGCAACCCTGAACCCAACCACGCGGGGCATGCAGCGGTATGCAAATTGCGCGCCCTGCACGTCCCTCATCCCACAAACGCGGAGCGACATCATGCAAAAGACGGCATCGGCAAAATGGCACGGCGGCATCAAGGACGGTCAGGGCACGATCTCGACGCAAACCGGCGTGCTCAAAGAGGCGCCCTATGGCTTCGCCTCGCGTTTCGAAGGCGGTCCCGGCACCAACCCCGAGGAGCTGATCGGCGCGGCGCATGCGGGCTGTTTCACGATGGCGTTCTCGCTCTTTCTCACCCAGGCGGGCTTCACGGCCGAGAGCATCGAGACGAAATCGACCGTCACGCTCGACAAGGTGGGCGAAGGCTTCGCCATCACGAGCTGCCAGCTCGACATGACCGCGAAGATTCCCGGCATCGATCAAGCGAAGTTCGACGAGCTTTCGAAGGGCGCCAAGGAGAACTGCCCGGTGTCGAAGCTCTTCGCCAACAACGCGAAGATCACGCTCAACGCGACGCTCGTCGCCTGAGGGCGCGCTGCAAGTGCATGCCTACTGCCGGCTCGCACGCGCCACGCGTGCGTTGTCGGCTCCATCGATGTGAGACTGCCATGGCCATCCCCCACGCCGCGCCGGGCGAGGTGTTCGACGCGCGACCGCTAGGCGGGGCGCTCAAGAACACGAAGTCGACGACCTTGATCCGCGCGCAGCAACTCGAAGTGATGCGCATGGTGCTGCCGGCGGGCAAGCGCGTGCCCGAGCACAGCGTGCCGGGTGAGATCACGGTGCAATGCATCGAGGGCGTGATCCGCTTCTTCGTGAACGGCGACCCGCGCACCATGCATGCGGGCGACATGCTGCTGCTCGGCGGCGGAGAAACGCATGCGCTGGAGGCGCTCGACGACGCCTCGGTGATCGTTACGATCCATCTTGCCCCCACAGGCAAGTAGCCGCGGCTCGACGCATCGATCGCGTCCGGCACGCCCCGCTAACTCGTTCGAAACTTTCGAACATCTGCATCGAGTCCTTGGCACGGCAAACCGTGCCCACGGAACGATCATGGGTTCGTACGCAACCGCGTTCAGACAACCCACGGAGTTCCGCGATGAAATCCTTACGCACGCTCAAGCGGCTCGGCGCCGCCCTCTTCTGCGCCGCGGCCCTGGCGCCGGCCCTGCCCACAACAGCGGCTGCCGCTGCGCAATCCGCCGCGATCACCCGGCACGACATCGAGGCAAACGGCCTGCGCCTGCATTATCTGCAGGCTGGCAGCCAGCAGAACGACGCCACCCCGGTGTTGCTGCTGCACGGTTATGCCGAGACCAGCCACATGTGGCAACCGCTCATGGCACAGCTAGGTGAGCAGCGAGTCGTGATCGCGCCGGACCTGCCCGGGGCGGGCAATTCGGACATTCCGGCCGGCGGCTACGACAAGAAGACGCTTGCGCAGGATATCCACGCCATGGTGCAGGCGCTCGGCTATCGCAAGGTCAAGCTCGTGGGTCACGACATCGGGCTGATGGTCGCGTATGCCTATGCGGCGCAATACCCCGGTGAAGTCGAGAGCATCACGCTCATGGATGCCTTCCTGCCCGGCGTAGGCGACTGGCAGAAGGTCTGGCTGCTGCGCGACAAGTGGCACTTCAACTTCTATGGGCCAACGCCGCTCGCGCTCGTGGAAGGTCGTGAGCGCGTCTACTTCGAGCACTTCTGGAACGATTTCGCTGCGGACCCGAAGCACTCGGTTCCGGAAGCGGACCGCGAACGCTATGCAGCCGCCTATGCGCGCCCTGGCCGCATGAAGGCCGGCTTCGAATACTTCCACGCGTTCCCGCAGGACGCAGCCGATTTCGCCGCGTTCGCGAAAACGCCGCTTACGATGCCGATGCTCGTACTGGCTGGCGAGAAGGCGTCCGGCACGTTCCTCTTCGACCAGGCTCGGCTCGTGGATACGAACGTGCAGGGCGTCGTGATCCCGGGCGCAGGGCACTGGCTCATGGAAGAAGCGCCGGCCCCCACGATGGCTGCGATCGAGCAGTTCGTCGACAGCACGCCGGCACACTAAAGCGCGACGCAACATCCTGTCCGCGAGCCGGCCAAAATATCACCGGGTCGCGGACCGCCCCGCTCACTGCTTCGACGGCACGGGATCGTCGTTGAGCGTCTTGAGGAACGCGATGATGTCCTGAATGTCGCTTTGCGTCATCGCGGGCTTATCGCCGAACTTGCGGTCGAACGGCGCATCGGTCACGTCCACGTTCTTCTGGAGCTGCGGCGGAATATCGTCGTACTTGTCGATCTTGCCGTCGGGGCCGCGCGGATAGAACTTGCCCGGGTCCGTATTGCGATCGTTGTAGAACGCCATCACGTCGTCGAGGTTGTGGTACACGCCGTTATGGAAAAACACCGTGCGCGTGGCCGAATTGCGCAGCGTGGGCGTGAGGAACATGCCGCAGTACTGTGTCTGGTCCTTGAAGTCCGAGCGGAACGGGCCGCATACTCCGAGATCGAAGAAGTGCGGGTCCTTGTTCTGCGCGAGCTTGTTGTTGCGCGGCACGCCCAGCGCCTCGTACTGGTAGTCCGTGAACATGGGCGGCAGGCCGTCCTTACCGGGCTTCGAGAGGTGGCAGCCCGCGCAGTTCGCCTTGTTCGGGTCGTTGAACAGACGCAGGCCGTGCAGCTCGGCTTGCGAGAGGCGCGCATGGCCTTCGAGCCAGCGATCGTACTTGCTGTTATACGGATGGAACGACTGGTCTTCCACCTGGTAGCGCGAGATGGCGAACATCGCCTCCGCCACGGCCATCTTCGGGTCGCTGAAGATTCGGTCTCCGAACAACTCGGTGAAGTGCTTCGCGTACGGCGCTTTCTCGAGCTTCGTCGCCACCTGTTCGATGCTTGTGTTCGCCATTTCCACGGGATTGAGCAGCGGGCCATACGCCTGCTGCTGCAGCGTGTCGGCGCGTCCGTCCCAGAAGAGGCCGCCCTGCGGCACCATCTCCACGGAGGTCGATGCGCCGCCCGCCACCTTCTGCGACTTCACGACGTCGGCTGAGGCCGTGGCCTGCTGGGCGACCGTCGGCGCGTCGTCGTTTTCGCCCTGGTCGGGCCCGATGCTGAAGTTCGGCTGACGGTACAGGTACATGAGCGAAGGCGGCGGGCGATAACCCTGCTGATTCATCGCGAGGCCGCCCATCTGCACGTCGTGCCCATTGGGAGGACCGTAGGAACGATCGGGGCTATGGCACGAAGCACAGGACTGCTGACCGGAGCCCGAAAGCGCCGGATCGAAAAAAAGCTGCTTGCCGAGCTGCGCCATCGCCGAAAGCGGCGCGACTGGCGGGCGCTGCAGCACCACAGGGTGCGGATTCGCGCCGGTCAGGTTCTCGACGACCTCGCCCACGGCATCGGGCACGTCGGCCGGAAACGCCACGGCGTAGGCGCAAAAACCCAGTGCGCCGAGCGCGATCACGGCGGCGGCGGCGCGCAGGACGAGCCGCGTCGGGCTCGCCGCGCGGCGCGGTTTTGAGGACGGTGCAGGCGAAGTGGAAAGCTCGGACATGATTCGATCTTTCTTTGCGTAATACCACGAGAAGGAAAAGCCGAACGCCGCGTTTCACCCAGCGAACATCGAAGCTGGTGTGCAACGCGGCGAGAGCCACACGACGTGACAACGGCGCGAGGCCGGCCGCCCTGCACGCGCGAGACTTGCGCGTGCCGACGGTCGAGCCTCGCGCCGGACGTCGATCAGATCGACGGCGCGGAGCTCAACTGCGTGCCCAGCGTGCCGTCGAGATACAACACCGGCAAATTGCCCGTACCGCTAAAGTTGAACAGCGCGCGCATGTCGCCCGCGGCTGCGTCGAACGAACCGGCGCCAAGGCGCGCGCCGCCGAGCCAGTTGTCTTCGATGAAGCGTACGACCGATGCTTGATCGATGAACGTGTGGTCGACGTAGTTGGCCTTCGCCCACGGCGAGATCACAAGGAACGGAATGCGCGTGCCCGGACCGCAACGGCCGTTGACCGGCGCGCCCGTGATGCCCGTCGGCTGCGTGCCCGTGCCGCAAACGCCGTTGCCGTTGAGCTGGTCAGCCGCGTTCAGCGACGAGTGCACCGGCGCCATGTACTGGTGGTCGTACCAGCCGTCCGAATCGTCATAGGTCACGATGACAGCCGTGTTCTTCCAGTCGGGTTGCTGCATCAGGAAGTTCACGACCTTGGTCACGAACTGCTGCTCGTCGAGCGGGTCCGAATAGCCCGCGTGCGCGTCCTGGGCAGCCGGCGCCTTGAGGAAGCTCACCGACGGGAACGTGCCCGCCTTCACAGCCGCGAAGAAGTCGTCCGTGTCGTACTGGTGGTTCGCCGGGTCAAGCGTCTTGCCGTCCGCTTGGAGCGTCGAGCCAACGGCTGCCGTCGCGCTCGGGCGCAGATGCTGCGGGTTCGCCGTCGTCTTGAAGTACTGGAACCAGTTGTGGTGCGGGCTGTAGTCGGCGGTCGCCGCGTTCACGGCCGTTGCGACCGTGCTGCGCAGGCAACCCGTCGTGCCGTTCGCGTTGACCGTCTGCAGGTTGAAGCCGCCCATGAAGCCGCCCCACGTGATCTTCTGCGCGTTCAACAGGTCGCCGATGTTCTGCGCGTTGATCATGCCCTGGTCGGTTTTCTTCGAGCAGGTGTCATAGCCCGGGTCCACGTCGCCGATCAGCGTGAAGCCATTTACGCCGTCCTCGATGTAGTAGCTGGGCGTGGCAACCGTCGAGGGCAGCGCCTTCGTGTTCACGAGTTCGAGCCCGTTGGTCTGGCCCGACACGACTTCGAGCGCGCCCGGCGTCGACGGACCGTAGGTCGTGGTCCACGCGTTATCGCTCATGGCGAACTTCTGCGCGTAGTTCCACATTGCCGTGACGGTGTTGCCGTCGTAGAAGCCCATCACCTGGCCCTTCGTGCCGAAAGCGCCCGCGCCGCCGCTCGTGGCCGTACCCGTGTAAGTCGGGAACAGGTCGAGCAAGCCATTGTCGCCGGCCTGCTGCTCGGCGGTGTAGGCGTGGTTCTGGTCGGCCGTGGCGGCCTGCGTGCGGTCGAGGCGGAACGGCGGCGACGCGTTCGCGCCGTTGAGCGTCGTGTTCGCATTGCCGTTCGAGTTGATCAGCGCGTTGGTGAGGCCGTTGACCGTCGGCGTGCCGGAAGCCGCCGTGAAGGCCGGCTCGCCACTCGGGTTCGAGGCGTTCGGGTAGGTGGCGAAGTAGTGGTCGAACGAAACGTTCTCGCCGTAGATCACGACGAGGTGCTTGATCGGCGTGGCCGTCGTCAATGTGTCTTGTGCCGACGCGGCCGCGGCTGCGGATGTCCCCGAATTCGAATTGCTGCTGCCACACGCAAACAGAGCGGCAGCGAGGCCCGCACAAGGCAGGGCGAGTAATGCTCGGCGATACAACATGTAGTCAGGCTCCATCGATTGTTTGAGTTGCTTTTTAGAGTCCTTCAGACGCGGCGCGCACACGTGCGCCCTGCCGCCACGCCTTCAGGCGGGCCCCATCCATTCTGCGCACGGGCCCGCATGCGTCTTACATCAGAGCGAGCGCATTACAACATCGCAAGATGACTACACGGCGACCGTTTAATTTCCGAATACTTTCATTGAATTTCAGAACCGAAAGAATCACGGAAAGGACCGTGTGTGCGGGCGGCTGGATTCGCCCCTGAATTCGCATCACGCCCGGGGCCGGGGTTCCGCCCATTGCACTCCGTGGGACGCGAGCTATAACTGAAACTACAGTGCGGATGTTCTCTGCGCGCCCGCTCGCCCCTTCTTCTTGCGTCGCGCCGCGCTGTGCCGCCCCCGAATGCGTGGGCGCGCTTCTTTCGTGAGTAGTGAGCTAAGACGTTCGGCAGCCGTGCGCTGCGCGCAGGCATCCCGACTTTCCAGATGAGTGTGCGGCTGAGGCGTTGCCTCTCGCTCGCGCGCACCTTCGCCGCGGAGTCACTCCGCAGTTATCCCGCAGTGACTTCGTCATTGCCGCGAAGGCGCACTCACGAACTCGAGAAAGGAGGTTGATATGAGATTACGCCTGGCATTGATCGCCACATGCGTGGCGGCCGTGGCAGCCGTTGCGCCCGGCACGGCGTTCGCGAAGGACGAGCCTGTCTCGCAGGAGCGCGCGCATCAGACGATGACCGATGACGCCGATGCTTCGGCTCAGGCCGGCACCGACATGTCGTACGGCGGCACGCCCGATACGCACAGCGCCTCTGGCCATCGCACGGGCAAGATGTGCTGGCCGCGTCCCGATTGCGACGTGTTTTCCCGCCACTGAAATTTGGCCACTGAATTTCGGCCACTGACTCGCACCCGGTAATCGAGCGCCGGTGAACCTGAGGCGGCGGCGCGCAAGATCCGCCGCCCTCGTCCTTCACTCTTTTAACGCCCGCGCGCGGCGTGGTCGCGGCGTTACGCGCGTCGGGCGAAACCCAGCGCGCGCCACGCGAACAGCGCGCCCGCCAGCATCAGCAGGCTCGTGCCGAGGAACACGGCGCGCATGCCCAGATGTCCGCCGACGAAGCCGCCGATCAGCGGCCCGATCACCTGCCCCGCAAATTGCGCCGACACCGAATAGCCGAGCACGCTGCCCGCGGCATGGTCCGGCGCGTTGTGACGAATGACCGTCGCGATGCACGGCAGGAGCGCCGCGAGCGACACGCCCATGAGAAAGCGCAGCGCGACGAGCTGCCAGCCCGCCGTGACGAACGCCTGCGGCACGAGCAGCACGGCCGAGACCGCGAGCGCACCGACGATCACCTTCGCGTGTCCGACGCGGTCCGCGACGCGCCCGAGGCGCGAAGCTGCGACGATGCTGCCGAGCGCCGCCGCCGACATCGCGAGGCCCGCGACGAAGGTCACGCGCGCGGGGTCGTGCACGAGCGTCGCCACGTACACGGTGATGATGGGTTCGATCGACATGTTGGCGAGCATCAGCAGCATGCCGGTCACGAGCATGGCGACGATCGGGCGCTTGTCGGGCAGCGCCGACCAGCCACCCTTGTGCGCCGCATGCTGCGCCGCGCGTGCGGGGCGCGGCGCTTCCTTCACGAACACGCAGGTCGCGATAAAAGCCGCGAAGATCGTTGCGCCCGCCACCCAGAACGTGGCGCGCAACCCGATGAGCGGCGGCAGCGAGCCGCCGAGGAGCGGCCCGATGAGATTGCCGGCCATGATGCCCGACGACAGCACGCCGAGCGCCCACGCCGATCGATGACGCGGCGTTTGTGTGGCGACGAGGATGGTCGAACCCGACGAATAGCCGCCCGCGAAACCCGCGAGCAGACGCAGCGCGACGAGCTGCCAGATGTTGCGCGACATGCCGATGAGCGACATCGTGATCGCCATGCCGAGGCTCGCGCGCACCAGCATGGGCTTGCGGCCGTAGCGGTCGCCGAGGCGCCCCCACACCGGTGCGACGAGCGCTGCCGTAAAGAACGTCGCGCTGTACGCAATGCCCGACCACTGCACGATCGCCGCGTGGCCGCGCACGCCGAGTTCCTCCACGTAGAGCGGCAGGAACGGCAGCATCAGCGTCATGGCGACGAGGGTCGTGAACGAGCCCACCACGCAGACCGCGAGATTGCGCTGCCAGTGCTGCGCCACAGCGGCTTCGTGCGTGTTTTCGGGTGGCGCTGACTTCCTGCCGGAAACGGCGGCCGCAGGCGCACGTGAAGAAGCGGAAGTCGAGTCGGACGCCCCGGCGCGATCGCGTGGCGGATCGTCGGGGTCTTCTGCGCGGGAAGTCATCGGCGGATTGTGAGGCAGCGGCGAGCAACGCGCTTCGCCCGCTTGCCGGGTGAAGTCGCAAGGCACCTACGTTAAGCGAAGCGCGCCGCGCCTGTCAATTTTTTAAGCGCCTGCCGAAGATGGGCGCGCAGCGCGTTTGCCGTTTATTGCACAGCAGCCTGCAGCAGCCCCACCACGCGCTGCAGCGGCACGAGCACTTCGGTGTCGATGCCATAGAGCGGGCCAAGCGTCTGCGAGACGTCGCGATAGTCGAGCCGCGTGTGCCCTTCGTTGTCTTCCCAGATCACCATGCGCAGCGGCAACTCCACCGCCGCGTGCGGGTTGGCCGCCATGACGGGCGTACCCGCCTTCGGATTGCCGAACAGGATGAGTCGCGTGCGGCGCAGGCTGAGCCCGGCGGTCTCGGCGGCTTCGCGCTGGTCGACGTCGGCGAAGATATCCGCGCCCGCCTTGGCCAGCGCAGCCTTCAGGCGCGCGATCGTCGCGTCGAAGTCGTGGGCGCTCTTGAGCGTCAGCACGGACGAGGGATGTTGCCCGTATTCGGCCATGACAAACTCCTCCTATGGCGCACGGCCCGCGCGAATGCGCGATGCATGCAACGGCACTGTATCCCAGAATTCGCAGCCGCTGATCCGCGGCGCGCGCAGGGAGGATTCAGGCTCTCTGCTTCGCGGCACGCGTCTTCTTTTCGTCGCGCGACTGGGCGCCATACGCGACGTGGGCAGCGTGGCGGGACCATGCACGCCACCACGCCCATGCCGCTGCCGCCGAGAGCACGGCGGCGATCAGCAGATTCACACGCATGCCTGCGCCGACCGACGCGCGCCCTGCGATCATGGCGCCCGCAACGGCCACGCCGAGCGCCGCGCCCGTCTGCCGGGCGGCGTTGAGCACGCCCGCCGCGATGCCCGCGCGGCCCTGATCGACGGTCGCCATGAGCGCCGCCGTGGCCGCGGGCGTGATGAGACTCGCGGCGAAACCGATGGCCGGCAGCGGCAGGGCCAGCAAGTCGTATCGCGCCAACGTCCCGCACACTGCCGCGCCGAGATAGCCCGCGCCCGCGAGCAGGCAGGCGAGTGCGACGAGCGCGCGCGGCCCGAGCCACGCTACCGCGCGCCGCGAAAGCAGACTGCCGAGCGGCACCACCACGGTGAGCGGCAGGAAGGCGAGGCCCGCGCGCAACGGCGCGTAGCCGCGCTCCTGCTGGAGATACAGGCTGAGTCCGAATAGCAGACCATAGAACGTGAACGCCGAAATCATCGAGACCAGCACGGCCGCGCTGAACACCGGCTCGCAGAAAAAGCCGAGCGGCAGCATCGGCTGCGCGCGGTGCCTTTCGAGTGCGACGAAGGCGATCGCTGCCACCAGCGCCAGCACGAGACCACTCACGACGAGCGGTGCATGCCAGCCGTACGCAGGCGCCTCGATGATGGCCGCATTGAGCAGCGCCAGCGCGCCGATGGCCGCCGTCTGGCCCGCGAGATCGATCCGCCGCGGCACGCCTGGACGCGGCTGCGACGCCACGCGCGCGGCCATGAAGATGCCCGCGAGGCACACCGGCACATTGAGCAAGAAAATGCTGCGCCAGCCGACGAGCCCGATCAGCACGCCGCCCAGCAACGGGCCCGCCGCCATCGCAACGCCCCCCAGCCCGGCCCACACGCCGAAGGCGGCGGCGCGCTCGCGCGCGTTGGCGCACGCGCCGTTGATGAGCGCCATCGATGCGGGCACGAGTAGCGCCGCGCCCATGCCTTGCAGCACGCGTCCGAGCGTGAGCAGCGTGAGGCTCGGCGCGGCGCCGCACAACGCCGAGGCCGCAGTGAAGACCGCGAGCCCGGCCATATAGACGTGCCGCGCGCCGAGCCGGTCGCCGAGCGTGCCGCCCGAAAGCAGCAGGCTCGCGAACGTGAGCGTATAGGCGTTCACGACCCATTGCAGGCCCGCCACGCCGCCCGCAAGCGTCGCACCGATGCGCTCCAGCGCGACGTTGACGATCGACGTATCGAGGATCACCACGACATAGCTGATGCTCGTGGCCCAAAGCACCCGGCGTTGCTGTTCGCGGCTGTCTGTCTTGTGCGTCTGCATAGGCTCTCCCGCTACGCCGGCGCGTTGGGCGCCGGCCATGAGAGCCCAGTATCGGGCGCGCGGCTGCGGCAATGCTTCGATGCGTGTCGAAACATGCGACCCTGCTCGCGCGCTACGCTACGCGTATGTCCTGGAGAAACGCATGAATGGCATGAACCTGCACCCGAGAGTGTCCGCCACGGCATTCCTGATCGCCGACCCCGCGCGGGCCGCGATGCTGATGGCGCTCGCCGACGGCCGCGCGCTGCCCGCCGGTGAACTGGCTTATGCGGCAGGCGTGACCGCGCAAACGGCGAGCAGCCATCTGGCGAAGCTGCTGGACGGCGGACTGCTCGCCGTGGAAAAGGAAGGCCGCCACCGCTACTACCGGCTGGCGGACGCGCAGGTCGCCACCTTGCTCGAGAACCTCGCGACAGTCGGCGTGCGCGTGCCGGTGCGCCGCAAGCCGCTCGGCCGCGAGGCGCAGAACCTGCGTTTCGCGCGCTGCTGCTACGACCATCTCGCGGGCCAGGTAGGCGTGGCGCTTACGGCGCGCCTCACGGATGCAGGGTTCATCGCCGCTGAAGCCGACAAGCGCTTCGCGGTAACGCCCGCAGGCGCGGCATGGTTCGGCGAACTCGGTCTCGATGTCGCCGCGCTCAAGCCGGGGCGTCACGGCATTGCGCGTCAATGTCTCGACTGGACCGAGCGCCAGCATCATCTGGCCGGGCCGCTCGGCGTGGCCTTTCTCACACTGCTGTGCGAACGCGACTGGCTGCGGCGCACGAATACTTCGCGCGCGGTGCAGGTCACGGCGCGCGGCTGGGTCGATCTGCGCGAGCGGCTGGGCCTGACGCCCGAATTGCTGGCCGCCGGCGCAGATGATTCGAATGACTAACTAATCGCGTCTCGTCACGCCGCGAGGAATCGCTGCGCGAGCCGCACCCAGCACGCCGCGCCGAGCGGAAGCACCTGGTCGTTGAAGTCGTAGCCCGGGTTGTGCACCATGCAGCCGCCGAATTCCCCTTCACCGTTGCCGAGCAGCAGGTAGCAACCGGGCACCGCGCCCAGCATCCACGCGAAGTCCTCGCTGCCGTTCAAGCCCTTCGGCGCCTGCATGACCACGTTGTTCTCGCCCACCAGCTCCGCGCAGACCTGCTGCGCGAGTGCGGTTTCTTCCGGCGTATTGACCATCGGCGGCGTGAGTTGCCGGTAGTCGATCTGCGCCTCGACGCCGTGCGCCTGCGCCGTCAGCGCCACGATTTCGCGCACGCGTGCTTCCACGAGCGCACGCGTTTCGGCGCGTGCCGCGCGGATGTTCAGGCCGAGCGTGACAGTCTCCGGAATCACGTTGTGGGTCGCGCCGCCGCGAATGTAGCCCACGGACACCACCGCGGACTCGTCGGGCGCCACGTTGCGCGCAACGATGGTTTGCAGCGCCGTCACGAGCGCCGCCGCGGCCACAATGGGGTCCTTCACGCGGTGCGGCATCGCACCGTGTCCGCCCACGCCTTTGAGCGTCACATCGGCCACATCCGAGGAAAGACTCACCGACCCCGGCAGCACCCGAAACGTCCCGGCCGGCACGCCCGGCATGTTGTGCAATGCGTAGACGGCATCGCAGGGAAAGCGCTCGAAGAGACCGTCTTCGATCATCGCCTTCGCGCCGCACAGGTTTTCCTCGTCGGGCTGGAAAATCAGGTTGAGCGTGCCGTCGAAATCGCGGCGCTCCGCCAGCGTTTTCGCGGCGGCAAGCAGGATCGCCGTGTGGCCGTCGTGGCCGCACGCGTGCATCTTGCCAGGCGCCTGGCTCGCGTACGGCAGGCCCGTGTTCTCGACGATCGGCAGCGCATCCATGTCGGCGCGAATGCCCAGGCGCCGGCGGCCCTCGCCCACTTTGAGCTGCCCCACCACACCGCTCTTGCCGATGCCCGTATGCACTTCGTAGCCCCACTTCTCCAGCAGCATCGCAACGAGCTTCGCGGTGGCGCCCACTTCGAAACCTAGTTCGGGCTGCGAATGAATCTGGCGACGAATGCCGATGAAAGTCTCGGCGTCGATCTCGATCTCGGGCAGCAAGGTCGGCAGCAACTGGAACGGGGTGAGCGACGGTTCACGTTTCATGAAGATTCCGTTATTCGTGTGAAGGATCGAAGGGTTTGCGACCACGCGCAGCGCACCGTTAGCCGACGCGCTGCTCGCGAATCGCACCGATGGCGCACAGAGAGATGAGCCCGCAAACGACGAGATAGAACGCAGGCGAAAGCGGATTACCGGTCTTCGCGAGAAGCCACGTGACGATGAACTGCGAGCTGCCGTCGAACACCGTCACGCCCACGCTATAGATGACCGAAAGACCGCTTGCACGCACGCTGGCGGGGAGCATTTCCATGAGCATCAGCAGCATGGGCGTGGAGGCGAGATTCGCGGCGGCGGTGATCACCACCGAGAGCGCGAGCACGAGCGGCACGCTCGGTATGCGCGTCATCAGCCAGAACGCGGGCACGATGGCCACGATGTTAAAGAGCAGCGCGCCCAGCACGAGCCGCTTGCGGCGCGCGAGGCGGTCGGCAAGCCGCCCCGAGACGAGCGATGCGACGAGCATCGTGAAGCCCGTGGCGCAGCCCGAAAGCAGCGAGAGCGACGGCGGCATCTTGAGCACGCGGATCATGTAGGTCGGCATGAAGAACACAACGAGATACATGCCCACCGTGCCCGCGGTGATCGAGAGAATGCCGAGGCCCACTTTCGCACCGTGCTCGCGCATGAGCGTGCCGAGCGGGCTCGGCGCGTCGGGCTCGGCCTCGTGCGTTTCGTCGAGTTTCGAGCGGATATAGAGGCCCACCGGCGCGATCAGCAGACCGCCCAGGAACGGCAAACGCCAGCCCCAGCCCTCCAGCGCCTGCGGTGAGAGCGTGGCGTAGAGCACCGCGCCCGTGAGCGCGCCGATGAGCGCCGCGATGCCTTGACTGCCCATTTGCCAGCTCACGCGAAAGCCGCGTTGTCCCACTTCGCCGGACTCCATCAGCATGGCCGTAGAAGCGCCGATTTCACCGCCAAGCGAGAATCCCTGCAGGAGGCGCCCCGCGAGAATCACGAGCGAGCCCATTACGCCGGCCTGCGCGTAGGTGGGCGCGAGCGAGATGCACAGCGTGCCTGCCACCATCAGCGCGATGGTCAGCGTCATGGCGGCCTTGCGCCCGCGCCGGTCGGCGTAGCTGCCGATCACGAGACCACCCAGCGGGCGCATGACAAAACCAATGCCGAACGTCGCCACGGCGAGCAGCAGCGAGCCGTAAGGGCTGTCCGAGGGAAAAAAGAGCCTGCCGATCAGGAGCGCGAAAAAGCTGTACACCGTGAAGTCGTACATTTCGAGCGCATTGCCGATCGAACAGGCGGCGATCAGCCGGAACTGGCTCTGGCGAGTGGCCGCGGGCGGCGCGATCGGGGCGGTGGCGCTGAGCGTTGCGTCATTCATGGCGGATCTCCGCGAGCGATGGAGCGGTGCAACAGTGGGAATGGGAACCGGCCGAACGATATTCAGGCCGGTCTGACTTTTGAAAGAAGTCACAAATTTTCATCTTGATAACCAGATGGAATCGACGTCATAACCACTGTGTAGCGGCCATTGTCGTTTTCCATGAGTGCCGCGGATGGGCGCCGCCCACGCCAGGCGGCGCTTGTCAGCGCTTACGTGGCGTCGCGCAACGTTTAGAATCTCCTCCGGTCGGAGAAACGTCGAAGCGCCACGCGCGGGGAGTATCACGAATGAAACTGCACCAGTTGCGCGTTTTGCTAGCGCTCGCGCAGCACGGCAGCATGCACGAGGCATCGCGCAGCCTGCACATCTCGCAGCCGGCGCTTTCCAAGGCGGTGGCGGAGCTGGAGCGTGAACTGGGCGTGACGCTCATGTCGCGCTCGGTGCGCGGCGTAAGCCTCACGAATTACGGGCGCGCGCTTGCGAAGCGCGCGAGCGTGGTCGAGCAGGAGTTGCGCCACGCTCTGGAAGATATCGAAGGCATGCGCGGCCATGCCGAGGCGCAACTGAACATCGGTTTTTCCGCCGTGGCGTCGAGCGGGCCGCTGCCCGAATCCATCGCGGCGTTTCGCGCGCGCTTTCCGGGCGTGGAGGTGCACGCCTACGAAATGCGGCCACAGCAGATACTCGAAGGGCTGCGCGAAGGCCGCCTCGACCTCGCGCTCATTTCGACGAACAGCGGCCCTGGCACGAGCGCGTTTCAGTGGGAGCCGCTTTTTTCGGTGGGCATGGTGCTCGCCACGCGCCCCGGCCATCCGCTTGCGCGCGCCACGCGCCTGCGCGATCTGCTCGAGGCCGACTGGCTCACGCTCGATCCGCTAGACGATCCCGGCAGCCCGCTCGCGAGCCTCATGCGCCTCAATCGCCTCGACATGCCCAAGCGCATCGTGCACAGCGTGTCGAACCTGCTTGGCCTGCAGCTCGCGACTTGCACAGATGTGATCAGCATGTGGTCGGATTTCGTGTTCTACGGCATGAGCGGGCCGCTCGTCCTGCGGCGCGACGCATTGCACACGCTCCCCATTCGCGACGAGCTACCGGACTTCCACGTGTTCATGGTGTACCGGTCCACGGACCTGATGACCCAGGCGTGCACCGAGTTCAGCAAGGAGATTCGCCATCGCTGCCGCACGATGGTCCCGCCGCGCGCCGCCGCGCCCGGCGCGGCGCGTGCGCGCAAAACGGCGGGCGGGGCCGCGAAGTAACGTTGCGGATCGCGGTGGTTTAGCCTGCATCGCCCTGTTTCGCGCCCGCCTCGCGCGAGCGCGCGAGCACGTCGAGATTGCCCTCGCCGAAACCGTGGTGGCCGCTGCGCTGCACGACTTCGAAAAAAATCTCGCCGGGATGGCGCTTGGCAAACGTCTGGAAAAAGAGCCGCGGCACGCCGTCTTCGCCAATCTCGCCATCGATCAGCACATGACGCTTGCGCAATGCCTCCAGGTCCACGCCGTGGCCGGGCAAACGCGCATCCACGGTGTCGTAGTAAGCGGACGGCGGCTCGACGAACTCCACGCCATTGGCCTTGAGCGCATCGACGCTCGCGAGGATGTCGTTGCTTGCCAGCGCGATGTGCTGCACGCCTTCGCCGGGGTGTTCGGGCAGATAGTCGTGCAAAAGCTGCGTGCGCCGCGTGCCTTCCTCGTACACAGGAATTCGCAGCTCGCCATCGGGCGACACCATCACGCGCGACTCCTCGGACACATGCCAGTTCGCGTTGATCTCGTGAATCTCGCGAAAATGCAGCAGGTCGCGGTAGAAGTCGAGCCATTCCGCAATGCGCCCCGCGCCCACCGTCTGCGTGAGGTGATCGACGCGGGTGAGGCCTGTGCCGCCGTGATCGAGATCGGTGTGCGCCGTGGCGACGTCGATCGGCCGGAAGTCGATGTCGAAGATCGAAATGTCACCCACGCCGCCGCGCTGGCCGCCGCGTCCGCGCCAGCGGTCGATGAAATAGAGGTGCGAATCCCCAATACCCTGGATCGCGGGAATGTGCAGCTCCGCGGGCCCGAGGCGCTCGCCTTCGAACGCCCACGCGCCGAGCGAGATGGCATGCTTGAACGCGCGCTTCGCATTGTCGACGCGCACGCCGATCGCGCAGACGCCCATGCCGTACTCCTGCGCGTAACGCGCGGCGAACGAATCGGGTTCGGCGTTCAGCAGGAAATTCATCTCGCCCTGCCGATAGAGCGTGACCGCCTTGCTCACGTGGCGCGCGATCGCCTTGAAGCCGAACTGTTCGAAGCGGCGGCCGAGGTCGGCGGGCTCGGGCGCGGCGAACTCGACGAACTCGAGACCGGCCATGCCGAGCGGATTGTCCGCCTGCGGCGGAGGATTAGAGGGGCTGGACATGCAATAGGCTCCTGACGCAAGCGCTGAAACGTACGCTTCGCCACGATCGCGAAGCAGGCCGATTTTAACCAGTTCGTTCAATTTGACGAAGGGCGCCGTGTTCGAGCGGCTGTGCGCCACCTCGGTGCAAACCCGCAAAGCGTTCGATAGTCGCACGCATTTGGGCGAATATCGCGCAAAATGGCGCCGCCACGCATTGCCGGGCGGCCCGGGCCGCCCTATGCTGCGTTTCACGTTCAGCGCACATCGCAGCTTTTCGCAGCATGGCACATGCGCAGAAGATCGGAGACAACTCATGACCATCAGCCTCGACACCACCGGCTCCCCCGAAGCCGCCCCTCTCTCGCCGTCGCGCCGCCAGGCGCGCAAAGCGGCGCTCGGCAGCTTCGTCGGCGCGGTCGTCGACTGGTACGACTTCCTGCTCTACGGCATTGTCGCCGCGCTGGTGTTCAATG
Organism: Paraburkholderia hiiakae; assembly: GCF_904848665.1. Classification (GTDB taxonomy): domain Bacteria; phylum Pseudomonadota; class Gammaproteobacteria; order Burkholderiales; family Burkholderiaceae; genus Paraburkholderia; species Paraburkholderia hiiakae. The sequence goes on along the minus strand of NZ_CAJHCQ010000004.1, from coordinate 301,462 downwards.
GCGCGTTCTTCCCGCAGGTCAGCAAGTCGACGGGCACCCTCGCCGCCTTCGCAACTTTCGGCGTGGGCTTCCTGTTCCGCCCGCTCGGCGGGATCGTGTTCGGTCACTTCGGCGACCGGCTCGGACGCAAACGCATGCTCGTGATCACCGTCATGATGATGGGCCTTTCCACCATGGCCATCGGCCTGCTGCCGACCTACGCGACGATCGGCTTATGGGCGCCCGCGCTGCTCGTCGCGTTCCGCGCGCTGCAGGGCTTCGCGGTTGGCGGCGAATGGGGCGGCGCGGCGCTCATGGCCGTGGAAAGCGCGCCGCGCGGCAAGAAGGCCTTCTACAGCAGCGGCGTGCAGGTGGGCTACGGCGTGGGCCTCGTGCTCGCCACGGGCATTGTCGCGATCCTGAGCCACCTGCTCGGCGAGGCATCGTTCCGCTCGTGGGGCTGGCGCCTGCCGTTCGTGTTCAGCGTCGTTCTCGTGCTGATCGGCCTGTGGGTGCGCTCGAGCATGGACGAGTCGCGCGAGTTCGTCGAGAAGGTCGAGCACGGCGACCGCAAGCTCAAGATGCCGGTGCTGGAGGCGCTCACGCGCCACCCGAAGGCCTTCCTCTACATCGTCGCGCTGCGCTTGGCCGAACTCTTCACGATGTATATCGTGACCGCCTTCGCGCTGAGCTATTCGACCACCAACCTCGGCCTGTCGCGCGATCTCTTTCTCGGCATCGGCCTCTTCGTGGGCGCGCTCAGCTGCATCACGATCCCCTGCTTCGCGTGGCTCGCCGACCGCCTCGGGCTGCGCCGCATCTATCTGATTGGCGCCTTCATCGGCTTGTTGAGCGCCGTGCCGTTCTTCCTCGCGCTCGAAGCGCGGGCCACGGTCTGGATCGTGATCTTCTCGGTGATGCTTGCGAACGTCGCCCACGACATGGTCGTAAGCGTGCAGCAGCCGCTCTTCACCGAGCTGTTCGGCGCGGAGTACCGCTACAGCGGCGCAGGCGTGGGCTACCAGTTCGCGAGCGTGGTGGGCGGCGGCTTCACGCCGTTCATCGCGGTGGCGCTGGTGGGCGTTGGCGGCGGTTCGTGGCACCTCGTCGCCGCGTATCTGGCGATTGGCTGCCTGATCTCGCTGATCGTGGCGGCGCGCATGAAGCCAGAGTGAACACGCGCAAATCGAAGACTGGCGAGCCGCAGGCGTTTGGCGCCTGCGGCTTTTTCCATTGCTTTGGCAACGGTGCAGTACAGGGTTTTGTACGCCGATGAAGAAACCGCCACTGGACCGGCGCGACTGGATCGCGGGCCTCGAAAAAGGCCTCGCGATTCTCGAAGCCTTCGACAGCAAACACGCGCGCATGACCCCCACCCAGGCGGCCGAGCGCACGGGCCTCTCGCGCACCGCCGCGCGCCGCTATCTGCTCACGCTCGAATCGCTCGGCTATGTGTACACGGATGGCCGGCTGTACGGCCTCACGCCGCGCGTGCTGCGCGTGGGCTGGTCCTATTTCGATTCGGCGCGCCTGCCGCGCACCGTGCAGCCGTATCTGCAGCAGTTGAGCGCGACGCTCAACGAATCGGCCTATGTGAGCGTGCTCGATGGCTGGGAACTCGTTGTGATCGCGCGCAATGGTGTGTCGCGCGTGATGACCACGGGCTTCGTGCTCGGCGCGCGCGTGCCCGCGCCGCTCATCTCGCCCGGTGTGGTGCTGCTCGCGCACGAGGCCGACCAGGATGCGGTTTCCGCCTGGCTCGACACGGTCGAGCTTTCGCCATTCACGCCGCATACCATCACAAGCGGCGCACGCCTGCGCGAGAAGATCGTACGTGCGCGCGTGGATGGCTACGCGCTCATCGAGCAGCAGTTGCAGGTGGGCGTGCGCGGCATTGCCGTGCCGCTCAGGAATCGCAACGGCGAGGTGGTCGCCGCACTCAGCACCAACATGCCGATGCGCGAAGAAAGCCCCGAGGCCGCTCTCCAGCGCGTCTTGCCGCATCTGCAGGAAAGCGCGCTCGCCATGCTCAACGTGCTTTAACTGGTTCTACCGTGCGCTAGCGCTGCATGAGCGTGGCGTTGGCGCCCGTCATGCGCGCGTTGCCCGTCACCGCGAGAAGAGCGAGGTGCAGACCGCGCGCGTGCGCGCAATGCGCGACGAAGCGCTGCTGGAAATCCTCCAGCGCGGAAAGACCAGCCGCGAGGACGACGAGGAATAAGCCACGTCGCCAGCCACGCGTAATCCCCATTCGATTGATGCAATCTTGGCGAAGCGCGGAATTTGACCTCGTTTTGCGATTTTGCCGTCGAATGCTGGGTAGGCTAAAAGTCCCGAAAAGAGGACGGGTAACTGACGATGTGGAATACCCTTGCTGTGCCGCTCGAAACCGGATGGCAATGCACACTGATTCCGGGACCGAAGTATTACGACCTGACGAGTTGGGGACGCGGCTACGGCAATATGTCGGCCCGCGCGCTCTATCCGAATGCGGGTCGGGACAAATCCTGGTCGTGGGATGAGCGGTCCCTGAGCGAAGTGAACAAAAGCGAGTTGTGGGAAAAAGACCGGATCAGGCAACTCGCGGACGACCGGGCGGCGTTTGCCCGGCACTTCCGCCCAAACTGGGACTTGCGTTCGATTACCGGCGCGAAGGCACTCCGCGACGTTCAGGCGTTTGTCCGCGACAGTTTGAACCTGGCGCACTGGAACCTGCCGACCGACAATGCAGCGATCAACTTGATGGTGAATCTATGAAAAGCGACGACAAAACGTTGGGGTTGGGAACTGGCCGAAAACAGCGACTTACTTATTAAGATTTTTGGTTGCTACCCGTCTTTTCATGATTCGGCAGTGTTAACTTTTCGCCTCCAAAGAAAGCGGCGTTCATACGAAAACATGGAGGGCGAGCGGCTACCCGTTGGGCAAGCGCGCTATCTGGTCGATCTTCAACTTGAAATACTGCACAATCGCTACGCTGCCCCGCGAAGTGACGGTGGTTCAGATTATATGGTTGTTGTCGACTTACTGGACATTATGACTTCGGAGATGGATGTTAATGCCATGCTTGCGGAGGCTTCAATTTCGGACATTACTTTATCAAAGCGCCGTCGCGATCTGATAAATTTTGACCTTATGCCAAACATCGGTTTGGATATTAAATTGTCCTGCAAAGAAATCCTCATTGTTGGTATCAAACCATATAAACGGAATGAATTCTGACCATGGTGGCTCCAGAATCACGCCACCATGCCACACACATGAAGGCCTGTGCGGTAGTAGGCCGCTTCAACCTTGTTAGCGACCGTGTGGGCGCGCGCTCGCTCTGCAAGGTCACGGGCGTAGCCGTTTCGCAGGCCCAATCGCGGAAGCTGCTTTCAAAACCGGACAGCGTCGTATCCGATAGCACCTTGCCGCGCGGCGACGCAAACACAGGGTTTTGCGCTGCTTCTGTTCCTCGATACGCTCGACGAGCGCGAGCGCAGCCAACGAGAGCGGAACGCGGTTCTATTTCGCGCTAGCCCCCGCCACGCGCGCGTTACCCGTCACCGCGAGCCCCGCCGTCGCGAGCGCTTCGCGCGCGTGCCCGCGTATATCGTCGACGGCGTATTGCGCATCGGCGTTGCGCACCCATGCACGCACCCGTAAGCGCGCGCCGCCGCCAGACGGATAGCTGTCCACGGCGACCGTCGGCGCGAGCGTCGTGCCGCTTTGCACACGCGGTTCGGCGGACACCATTTCCTTGAGCTTGCCGATGGCGGCGTCCACCTGGTCGCGCCGCGCGAGATCGACCGTGACGTCGATGCGCTGCGTGCCGCCGCTGCTGTAGTTGATGACGGGATTGCTCCAGATCTGGCTGTTCGGCACGAATACGACATTGCCGTCGCCACGCTCGATACGTGTCGTGAACAGCCCCACTTCGCACACGATGCCGGCCGCCGCGCCGCTGCCTTCGATCACGTCGCCCGCACGAAACGGGCGCAGCATCAGCAGCATGATGCCGGCAGCGATGTTCTGCAGGGTGCCTTGCAGCGCGAGGCCGATAGCGAGGCCAGCGGCACCGAGCGCGGCGAGCACGCTAGCCGTGGCGATGCCCACTTCGCTCAACGCGGCGACGAGCGCGATCACGCGCACGGCCCACGCCGCCATACCCGCGAGCATTGGTGCGAGCGTCGGGTCGGCGTGCGAGCGCGCCAGCATGCTCGCGAACACCTGCGCGACGCGATTGGAAACCCACCAGCCGGCAACGACGATCAGCACGGCGACGATCACATTCATGACGTCGTGCGTCATCGTGGCAAGCAGCGTGTGGTTGCAGATGAAAAAGGCGGTTGAAGAAATCGTCCATGATCGGGGATCAAGTGGTTGCGATGGGGAGCGAGGTGCGCGCGTTGCGCACCCCACAGGACGAGGCAGCAGTCCGCATGCCCGTAAGCTTTGAAAGCCCCGTCCTCGCATGCCTTTTTGATCCGGCACTATTGCAACGCAATTGCTTGCGCCCGCAACGATCTCCTCACACTTCGACGTTAGAAGTCCACCGCATCGCGAATGATCGGGCACGTCATGCAATGGCCGCCGCCGCGCCCGCGCCCCAGCTCCGCACCCACGATGCTCACGACCTCGATTCCGGCCTTGCGCAGCAGCGTGTTCGTATAGGTGTTGCGGTCGTAAGCGAACACGACGCCAGGCGATGTGCAAACCAGGTTCGCGCCGCTGTCCCACTGTGTGCGTTCGCGCTGGTAATCGTTGCCGCCAGCTTCCACCACGCGCATTTTCTTGATGCCGAGCGCCGCGCTCACCACCTCGACGAAGGACTTCTTCTCCTGATGCAGTTCCACACCCGCCGGGTGATCACTGGGCCGGTACGTAAACGTGCGCGTGCGCGCCAGAAAATCCGGCGCGATCAGCACGCAGTCGCGATCTGCAAACGTGAAGACCGTATCGAGGTGCATGGCCGCGCGTATTTTCGGCATGGCCGCGACGATCACTTGCTCCGCCGCGCCCTTCTTGAACAGCGTGGCGGCGAGCTGGCTGATTGCCTGCCGCGACGTGCGCTCGCTCATGCCGATCAGCACGGTCTTGTTGCCGATGGGCATGACGTCGCCGCCTTCGAGCGTCGCCATGCCGTGGTCCTCGGTGGGGTCGCCCCACCACACGTTGACGTTGCCCGCGAAGTCCGGATGGAAGCGGTAGATCGCCGCCGCAAGGATCGTTTCCTCGTGCCGCGCGGGCCAGTACAGCGGATTGAGCGTCACGCCGCCGTAAATCCAGCACGTGGTGTCGCGCGTGTACAGCGTGTTCGGAAGCGGCGGCAAGAGATATTCGGTGGAACCGGCCGCTTCGCGCACGACCTTGAGCGCGGCGCCGCCGTGCGATTCGGGGAAGTCGTAGATCGAGAGACCGCCAAGCAAGGTCTCGGCCAGCTTGCGTTCCTCGAGCCCTTCCAGATAGCTTCTGAGTTCGTCGATGAAACCGAGCCCGACCTGGTTCGGCACGATCTGATTGTCGAGAATCCACTTCTTGCCTTCGGGCACGGCAACGGTTTCGGCGAGCAGGTTGTGCATTTCCACAACCTCTACACCGCGGTCGCGCATTTTCGTGACGAAGTCGAAATGGTCGCGCTTCGCGTTGTCGACCCACAGCACGTCGTCGAACAGCAACTCGTCGCAATTGCTCGGCGTGAGACGCGAGTGCGCCATGCCAGGCGCGCAAACCATCACCTTGCGCAGTTGCCCGACTTCCGAATACACCCCGAGCGCACTCTCTTCCTTCCCCTTGGCCTTGCCGCCCTTCGCGGCCTTTTCTACTTTCTCCGCCTTCTCGCCCTTTTCATTCTTCCCACTGCCCTTCGCCTTGGACATATCGATCTCCGCTCGTTCTCGTTAGAGTGCCATGGCGCCCGTGGCCAGCCCAACGACGCCCACGATGGCCGCTACGGCCGCCACGATGAAAATGACCCAGTCGCTCGTACACTGAAACACCTTCAGCTTGCGCTCGCGCCGCGCGAGGAAATACAGCACCGTGCCAGGCGCGTAAAGAATCGCCGAAAGCAGGATGAACTTGAGACCACCGGCAACAATCATGAACAACGTGTAGATTACGGCGACCGCAGCCAGTGCGAGATCGCGCTTGCGCTCTTCGGGCCGTACCTCGTAGCTCTCGCCGCGGTTCGACACCATGAACCCGTAGGCCGCGACGAAGAGATAGGGAATCAGCGACATCGAGCTCGTGAGGTTAAGCATCAGCGAGAACGCATCGCGCGAAAAATACGTGCTCGCTACCAGCAACTGCACGACGATGTTGGTGATCCAGAGCGCATTGGCCGGCACGTTGTTGGCGTTTTCGCGCGCGAACACGGCCGGCATGTCCTGATTGCGCGCCGCCGCGAACATCACCTCGGCGCAGATGAGCGACCACGCCAGATACGCGCCGAGTACGGAAACGACCAGGCCGATGCTCACGAAGATGCCGCCCCACGGACCGACCACGCTTTCGAGCACGGCCGCCATGGAGGGCTGGCGCATGCCCGCGACGTCGCCGCGCGGCAGCACGGCGAAAGGCAGCATGGAAACGAGCACCATGAGCGTGGTCACACCGGCGAAGCCCATGATCGTTGCGCGCCCAACGTCCGCGCGCTCCTTCGCATAGCGCGAATACACACTCGCCCCTTCGATGCCGATGAACACGAACACGGTGACCAACATCGTCGCGCGAACCTGCTGGATGAGTCCGCCCTCTTGCGCCGCGGACTGGATATTCAGGTGGAAGGTTCCGTACTTGAATACGAACAGGAGAATGACGACGAACACCATGATCGGGATGACCTTGGCGAACGTCACGACGGTGTTGATGAACGCGGCCTGCTTCACGCCGCGAAGAATGAGAAAGTGAAACAGCCAGATGCCGATCGAAGCCACGACGATAGCGGTGACCGTATTGCCGTCGCCGAACACCGGGAAAAATGCGCCCAGCGTGGACTTGATCAGCACCCAGTACGAAACGTTGCCGATGCAACTGCCGATCCAGTAACCGAACGCGGAGAGGAAGCCGGGGTAGTCGCCGAAGCCCTCTTTGGCGTACATGAACACACCGGCGTCGAGGTTCGGCTTGCGCTCCGCGAGCGCCTGGAACACGCGTGCGAGCGTGTACATGCCCACGCCCGCGACGAGCCACGCAATGGCCGCGCCGACTGGCCCCGTTGCATTGGCGAAGGTTCGCGGCAGAGAAAAGATCCCGGCGCCCACCATGCCCCCGACTACCATCGCGGTCAACTGCACGCGACTCATCTTCTGCTCGGTATCGGCCATCGGTTTCCTCGCTTTGTTCGAAACTTCGCCTTATCGAGAGACCAACCACACCTGCGTTCACTTCATCGGGTCACGCGCACCGAGTTGTTGCCAAGCAGCACACGCACGCGGTCGCCCGGAACGAACTGCTGATCCGCATCCTGGACCACCGACATCAGTTGCCCCGAATCCAGACGCACGACGATTTCAAGGCCCGCGCGCTGCGTGACTCGCTGCTCCACGGCATTGCCTGCCGCGCCACCCAGCACGGCGCCGCCGATGCCCGCCGCTACGGCGCCCGAGCCGCGCCCGATGTTGCTGCCTGCCGCGATGCCGCCAAGCGCGCCGCCGGTGATTGCGCCAATGCCCGTTGGGCCGGGCTGGATGGTGACGGGCCGCACGGCTTCGACCGCACCGAGTTCGACCACCATCACCTGTTGCGCCTGGGCCGGCGTGAAGGTGGAACCCGAAGTCGGGGTCTCGCAGCCCGAAAGCGCGAGCGAGCCCACCACGGAGCCAAGAAGTGCTGCAGCGAGATATCGCATGACATTCCCCCTAATGCGGCGCATTGCGGATTCGCTAGTTCATTCGGCCTGTTTGCTAACGATCCCACACCTATTCATTAGCGAACATTCAGCCAATACGTGCCCGGTGACTCTCCTTTTGCCATCCATCCTCCGGACACCTGACGAACATTATGGAATACGATTCGCACATGAGGCATTCAACGTGGCATTCGCTCGAGAATAGCTCATCAATTCAATGTGGCGCGCTTTTTTATCCTCGATTTCCCGCGCTCGCATTACGACAGGTCGAAGATCAGAAAAGGCTCGGACATGAAATCGACGGATGACCAGAAGTTGTCGCTGCCAGTCCTCACGGCCATGGTCGTGGGATCCATGGTCGGCGCAGGCATCTATTCGCTGCCGCGCAACTTCGCGCTCGAAGCAGGACCGACGGCCGCCGTCGTCTCATGGTGCATTGCGGGAGGCGGCATGTATATGCTGGCCCGCGTCTTCCAGCTTCTCGCGGAAATCCGGCCCGACCTCGACTCCGGCATCTTTGCTTACGCGCGCGACGGCTTTGGCGGCTACGCGGGCTTTCTCTCTGCGTTCGGCTACTGGATGGCCGGTTGCTTCGGCAACGTCTCTTATTGGGTGCTGATCAAATCCACGCTCGGCGCATTCGTGCCGGCATTCGGAAACGGCAATACGCCGATTGCCATTGCGGTTTCGTCAGTCGGCATATGGGCATTTCACTGGATGCTTTTGCGGGGCATTCAGCAGGCCACGCTCATCAATGCGATTCTCACTGTCGTAAAGATTCTGCCCATTTTCGTTTTTATCGGCATTTTGAGTGTCTATGCGAGCGCGGGGCCATTCACGAACAATCTCGAGGAAAGCACTCGGGGGCTTGCGCAGCAGGTCAAAGGCACCATGCTCGTCACGGTATTCGTGTTTCTCGGCATTGAAGGGGCGAGTGTGTATTCGCGCTACGCGAGAAAGCGCTCCGACGTGGGCGCCGCCACGATACTCGGCTTCGCCTTCGTGCTGTTGCTGCTCGTGCTCGTCACGCTGCTGCCCTACGCGCACCTCATGCGCGCGGACATCGCGGTCATGCGGCAACCTTCCATGGCGTCGGTGCTTGGCGCCGTGATCGGCTCGCCAGGCGCGGTGTTCATTGGCGGCGCGCTCATCGTCTCCGTGCTCGGCGCCTACCTGGCGTGGTCGCTGATCTGCGCGGAAGTGCTGTACGCAAGTGCGAAAGCGAACGCCATGCCCGCCATCTTCGCGCGCCGCAACGCGCGCGCGCTGCCCACCGCCGCGATATGGCTTACGAGCAGCGTCGTGCAGGCCTTCGTCATCAGCACGTACTGGTCGACCGACGCCTTCTCGCTCATGTTGCGCCTCACGAGCGCCATGGCGCTCATCCCCTACTTTTTTGTAGCGACCTTCGGACTCAAGGCAATCCGCGCACTCCCGCAATCGGCCATGAGCGCGCGAAAGCGCACGCTGAGCTATGCCACAGCGGCCATCGCCACGATTTATACATTGTTCCTGCTATACGCTTGCGGCGTGGAACTGCTCGTCATGTCCGCGCTCCTGTATGGCCCCGGCAGCCTGCTCTACATGTGGGCGCGGCGCGAGCGTGGCGAGGCACTTTTTTCCCGGCCCGAGTGGTGTGCGTTTCTCGTGGTGATGGGCGGCGGACTCGTTGCGATTTTCGGGCTGAGCGCCTCTGCGTGGCGTTAGCCGTGCGCCATTGCGCCTGCCCGCATCCATCGGTCTCTTGACTGCTTTTCGCCTCACCGCCGCCATTCAAACGTTCCAACGTTCGACAGCGAGAAATCATGCCTATCAGCTATGCGCTCCGCAAGGCGCAACTCGCAGCGGTCGAGCAGCGCACGATGAAGGTTTCCATTTACGTCGTGTGCCTCGGTTTCGCGGCGAACGTCGGCTATGGCTTCTTTGTGCAGTCCGACACGTTGCTGCTGACCGCTATCTTCTATCTGCTCAACCTCGTGAGTTCCGCGCTCGGACTGCTCGTGGCCACCGTGGTGAACCGGCCCGCGACCACTCGCTTCGAATATGGCTATTGGTTCCTCGAGCCGCTCGTGAATGGCATAAACGGGCTCATGATGCTGGTCGTTTGCGTATATGGCTTCGTGAACGGCATTGAGGGCATACGTTCGGGCGGCCACGTGGTGAATGCGCAAGGCGTCATGCTGATCAGCGCCGCGAGTTGCGTGATCAGCTTCGCCATGGTGGTGTATAAAAAGCGCGCGGCCGCACAGATCAATTCCAAGCTGCTCAAAACCGACGGCTGGAAATGGATCATGAAATTCTCGTTCAGCGCGGCCACGCTGCTCGGCTTTTTCGTGTATTCGATATTGCCCGAAAGCTTTCACTATCTATGGGCGCGCTATGTCGACAGTGCAATGACCGCGGGGCTCTCCCTGATATTTCTCTTTGCGCCGGTGAAGATCGTGAGCACTAGCTTTGCTGAATTGCTGCACATGAGTCCCGAAGAGAATAATCCGCGTTCGGAGATCGAGATGGCGCTTTCGAAGCTCGAACGCGAGCTTGGCATTCTGCGCCATCACACACACGTCATCCAGGCGGGCCGGCGCAACTTTGTCGAAGTCAGCGTGCTTGTCGGCGCAGCGTCCGCGTTAAGCGATCTCGCCTCGCAGGACGGATTGCGCGAACGCATCTGGGAAACGCTCAGCACGAATCCGTTGGAAAACCGGCTCATTGTGCAGATCACCGCGGACCCGCGCTGGGAAGACGGACGCCAGCCCGGATAGCGCGCGCATCACCAGAGCGCGCTCAGCTCGCCAACGCGCTCGGGTACGAGCGCCGCCTCGCGGTACTCGAGCGCAACGACTATCGCAGCAACGTGCTTACTCCCCGGCATTTGGCCCCGCTTCTAGTTTCTTCCATGTTAAATAAATGACTTGTGTTGAGTTGACGCGTCACCTGTAACTGCCTACCTTTGGTTACATGTAAATGGTCGCCATCCATCGTGCAATGCTCGTGTTTCCCGGACTCGCCTGACAAGGAGCGACTGTGGCCCGCCGACCTTTCGCCATGGTCCACCCGGTAACGAAAGACCTGCATCGCGCGATGCCGTTTCGAGTGCGGCGCCGTGCTCCCGCGTGCTGAACCCCGCATGTCAATCGAATCTTCGAAAGGCATCTCCTACCATGTTCAATATCCTCCTCGTTCCACTGGACGGCTCGCCCCAGACCGTGCACGTCATCGAACTGGCCAGTCGCGTGGCCGCTCCGGGTGCGGCGACCCTACACCTGCTTAGCGTCGTCGACCCATCCTACGCATTGCCTCCCGGTTGCGAGAGCGGTGTCGCGCCTGATGGCCTGACCTATCCTTACGCACACGCGCAGACATCCTTCGCACAATCGATCCTGACTGCCGCGGCCGCTCAACTTGCCGACCGGAATCTCACGGTGGAACGGCACTTCTGCGCGGGGAATCCGGTTGATATCGTCGTCGATCAGGCCCGCTTGCTGAACGCGGAGGTCATTGTGATGGGGCATCATCATTTATCACGGCTACGCCGCTGGGCCAACCCGTCGACATGCGGAATAGTCATCGAAAGGTCGCCCTGCGCGGTACTAATCGAAACGCGTGAGAAGCGCTAACCCCACGAAGCTTGCGAATCGGTTGCTACTTCATATGTGCGTACCAGCACACGGATCAGGATATCGATACGATTAATATGTTCTCCTTTACGTTTTCGAGCATCGCCATTGCGACGCCCACCATCGTCGGCTATCTCTGCTCTCTGTTCGCGCTCTCACCAATGTTGCGCGAAAAGAGCAACGCTTCGTATGGGCTCACGTGACAATGCTCTCACGGCGAAGCTGACAAGGCCTTCGTCTGCTACTATCGTCGGCAGCCTCGCAGGTCTTGTCACACCAACGGCTAAGCGTACATTACAGTACGATTCAGATCCGGAGGGCAACGTGTCATGCCAGCTTCACTGATCGCCTACTGCGGCCCCGCAGGCACTCCTCAAGACTTGTGGCTGCGCTGGAATACCGATCCGCTGTTGCTCGCCGCGCTTGCGGCCCTGGCATGTGTCATTGCCAGTGGGCGCAGCGCCGATGCACGCGCCGGCTGGTTGGCGCTCGCGCTGATGGTCGTCGTATTCGTCTCTCCGCTGTGCGCGCTGTCGTCAGCGTTGTTTTCGGCGCGAGTCACACACCACATCATCCTCATCGCCGTCATCGCGCCCCTCCTGGCACGAGCCTTTCCGCTGCCGCGCATTCCCTCGCCTCCTCTCGTGCCGGTGGTCGCCGCTCATGCCGTCATCGTCTGGCTCTGGCATGCACCGGGGCTCTATACCTGGGGCCTGGCCACCGTGGCCGCCTACTGGTTGATGCAGGCCACACTGCTTGGGAGTGCCTGGTTGTTGTGGCGCAGCATTTTCGCGCCGCTCGTGCAGACCGGCGTCGCATTGATGGCGCTGGTCGCGACGATCGGGCAGATGGGCCTGCTCGGCGCCCTGATCGTCTTTTCTCCCCGTCCGCTCTACGTGGTGCATTTCGCCAGCACGGCCGCGTGGGGACTCACGCCGCTCGCCGATCAGCAACTGGCCGGACTATTGATGTGGGTGCTCGCGATGGTCCCTTATCTCGCCGCGGGACTCTGGATCGCATGGTCCTCGCTGCGCGCCGGGGAGCCCGCACTGTGACAACCGTCCTGAAGTTCATCCATCTGGCCGCGATCGCGATCTGGTCGGGCGGGCTCATCGTGCTGCCGTTCCTGTTCTGGCAGCGGCGCACGCTCCCGGTCGGGCCGGAACTCGACCGGTTGCACCGCATCACGAGGCTCGTCTATGTCGAACTGACCTCACCGGCCGCCTTCGTCGCCATCGCAAGCGGCACGGCGTTGATCTTTCTGCAGGCTACGTTCGTTGAATGGTTCTCGGTGAAGATGGTGCTCGTCGGCATCATGGCGATGCTGCATGTCCTCGCTGGCCTCGTGCTCCATCATCTGTTCCTGCCCGAGGGGCACTTCAGCCGCCTTTCATCGATTGTTCTCGCAACCGCTTATGTGTTTGTTATCGTCGCGATCATCTGGGTCGTACTCGCCAAGCCGCACATCCCGTCAAACGCGTTTGCCCCGCATCTGTTCGAGCCAGGCGGACTCGCCCGCTGGCTGCATCAGTCTTTCGGGGACACCAGAATCCCAACGCCATGATCGAACACGAGCTTGCCCCCATGCCAGCCGGCGAAGCCCGTCATTACCGAGGCGAGGACCGACAGCGCGAGCCCGTGCGGCAGGACCTCCGTGGGATAGTAAAGGCGCAAGCCCCAGTTGGCGCCCGCGATCGCGACGAGCGTCATGGCGGCCACGGCATGCGACCAACTGGCTTCGCGCAAGCGGATGCCGCGCACGAGCAGCAGTTCGGCCGTACCTGCAATGCTGGCTCCCACGCCGCTCCAGAACGCAAAGCCGGCGGCCCAGAGACCCGCTCTCACCCAGAACGGATCGCCCGACCACCAGTAGAGGACATCGACGCCCAGCGTGGCGACCACGAATGCAATCGGGAAGTGCACCATCATGACGTGAATCGGGTGGCCCACGAGCGCGACGACCGAGCCCGCATCGAGCCGCAGCAGTTCGAGCATCACCTCGCTTTGCTTCTGGGATCCGGAATCGTCTTTCTTCGCCATGGTCAATCTCCCCCGCGTCGAAGGCGCGATAGTTCAAGCCATCATAGTGCCTTGCGTGTCCCGGTCCAAGCCGGATTGGTCGCGGCGCTGTCCGCTTGCGCCGGTCCGCTCTCGACGCTTTCGCCTTCCGGGCCCGCCGCGGCTTCTATTGCCGGACTGTGGTGGGTGATGCTGGCAGGTGCGGCCGTGCTGTTCGCACTCGTGCTCGTGTTGTTCTTCCTCGTGATCCAGCGACCGGGTTGGGGCTCGGGGGTGTCGCCCGCGCGCTGGATCGTGCTCGGCGGCCTCGTGTTGCCGGCCGTGATCCTGATTCCCCTCATCGGCTACGCGCTCTATGCCGGCGAACGACTGCTGCCGCTGCCGGGCCGCACCGTGCCACGCATCGAGGCCATCGCGCAGCAATGGAACTGGACCTTCCGCTATCCCGATGCGGGCGGCCTCGAAACGAAGAACGTGCTTCATCTGCCCGCAGGCACGCCCGTCGACATCGTCGTCACGAGCGAAGACGTCGTGCATGCGTTCTGGATCCCGCGCCTGGCCGGCAAGATCGACGCGATCCCCGGGCATGAAACGCGCCTGCGCGTAGAGGCCGATCAGCCGGGCCAGTACGAAGGCCTGTGCAACCAGTTCTGCGGACTCGGCCATGCCGGAATGCACTTCACGGTGATCGTCGATCGTCCTGAAGACTTTTCCGCCGCTCTTAAAAGCGCGGCCGCCACCGGGGAGGCAAAAAAATGACCGTACCCGTCGAGCCTCCGCCACAGGGCGTAAACGCGCTGCGGCTGCACCGCCAGCTTGCCGCCATATGGGCCACGGGGCCCGGTATGCAGCGGCTCGCCTCTGTGAACCACACCGTGATCGGCATGCGCATGATGATCACGTCGTTCGTGTTCTTTGCGATCGCGGGCATCCTCGGCATGCTGACGCGCGTGCAGCTCGCGAGCCCGCACGCTGCCTTCATGGACGCGGAGACCTACAACCAGGTCTTCACGATGCATGGCTCGATGATGCTGTTTCTGTTCGCGATTCCCATGGTGGAAAGCTTCGCGGTCTACATCACGCCGAAGATCCTCGGCACGCGCGACTTCGCCTTTCCGCGGCTCACCGCTTACGGCTACTGGTGCTACCTGTTCGGCGGCACGATCCTGACCGTGGCGCTCATCATGCATGTCGCCCCCGACGGCGGCTGGTTCATGTACACGCCGCTCAGCTCCAACGTGTATACGCCAGGCATCAACGCCGACGTCTGGCTGCTCGGCGTGACCTTCGTCGAAATCTCCGCGCTCTCGCTCGCGATGGAGATCGTCGTCTCGATCCTCAAGATGCGCGCGCCGGGCATGTCGCTGGACCGCATGCCGATCTTCGCGTGGTACATCCTCGTGACGGCCATGATGATGATCGTAGCCTTTCCCCCGCTGATCCTCGGCTCGATCATGCTCGAGGTCGAGCGGGCGTTCGGACTGCCGTTCTTCGACCCGCGCCGCGGCGGCGATCCGCTGCTCTGGCAGCACCTGTTCTGGCTGTTCGGCCACCCGGACGTCTACATCATTTTCCTGCCGATGGCGGGCGTGCTGTCGACGATCATTCCCGTGTTCGCGAGGCATCCGCTCGTCGGCTACCGGACCATTGTCGTTGCGATCATCGCGCTTGCTTTCCTGAGCTTCGGCATCTGGGTGCACCACATGTTCACCGTGGGCATTCCGCATCTGGCGCTGGCGTTCTTCTCGGCGGGCTCTGCGATCGTCGCGGTGCCGACCGCGATCCAGTTCTTCGCGTGGCTCGCCACGCTCTCACACGGCCGGCCGCGTTGGGATGTGCCAATGCTGTACATCTTCGGCTTTTTCTTCGTGTTCACGGCGGGCGGCCTCACCGGCGTGATGCTCGCCATCGTGCCGTTCGACTGGCAAGCGCACGACACCTATTTCGTCGTCGCTCACATGCACTACGTGGTGGCCGGCGCCCTCGCCTTTCCGATGCTGGCGGCGTTCTATTACTGGCTCCCGCTGCTGACCGGCCGCACTGCCGTGCACAGGCTCTCGCTGCCCGCCTTCTGGCTTGTCTTCATCGGCTTCAACATGACCTTCTTCCTGATGCACCTGACCGGTCTGCTCGGCATGCCGCGGCGCATCTTCACGTATAGCGGCGACGAAGGCTGGAACTGGCTCAACCTGCTGTCTTCGGTGGGTGGCTTCGTGATGACGATCGGCTTCGCGCTGGTGGCGATCGACATCATCGTGCAACTGCGCTTCGGCAAACGCGTGCGGCGCAATCCGTGGGACTCGACGACGCTCGAATGGGCCATGCAGATCCCGCCCGCGCCCTACGCGTTTGCTTCGCTGCCGCGCATTGGCGCGCAGACGGACGGTATCGGACCGGGCCAGCTTGCCGTATCGCTCGCGCGCGGTGAAGGCTATCTCGGCTTTACGCGCAACGGCTGGCAGGAAACGCTTGGCGTACACATGACGTCGGGTGAGCCTGAACAGCTGATCGTGTTGCCGAACGCGACGTATCTGCCGCTTTTCACCGCACTCGTCACTGGCGCCGCGGTGCTCGCGATGCTGTTCAAGTTCTACCTGCTATCGGCCGCCCTCGCCTTCGTCACGTTCGGCATGTTCGTCTTCGCCGGACAGCGCGCGGGATTGCCGCGCGATTATGGTCCGCTGCCCGTGGGCCATGGCGTGAGCGTGCCGCCGCATACGGAAGTGGCCAGCGCGCCACAATGGCTTGCGCTCGTCTGCGCACTGGTCGCGAACGGCACACTGTTCACGTCGCTGATCTTCGGCACGTTCTATCTCTGGATTGCCGCGCCGAACTGGCCCGCTGCCGTGACGCCGCAGCCGAGTCGTTTGCTCGCACTCCTCACGGTAGTCGGGCTCGCCGTTGCGGCGGCGGCAGCGCGCGGCTCGCTGCGCACCACCACGGCGGGTGGCAAACCGCACGGCTGGATCGTACTCGCCGCGCTGGCACTCCTGGTGGCGCTTGCCGCCGACGTCTCGCTGATCTCCGGTGTCACGCCCAATCCGCGCGAGCATGCGCTCGGAGCCACAGCCGCCGCGCTGCTCACCTACATCGCACTGCATGCCGGCATCGGTCTGCTCTTCCTCGTCAGCAACCTGCTGCGCTTCGGCGCGGGCTTCATCTCCCCGCGGCGGTTGACCGACCTGCGTTTGTCGCGCTTGTGGCTCGACTACACGGCGGCGACGGCGGTCATCGCGCTCGGCCTTGTGCTCGCATTGCCCGGACTCGTCGCAATGCTGGGAGCGCGGCCATGAACGCGCCCCCGCTCCCGCCGCGGCGTCTTTGGTGGCTCGCCGTCGGCTTCACGATCTGGTGTCTCGCGCTCGTGATCCTCTACGCGCTTCACGCAATCGGCTGTGCGTTCGGCTGGGCGGCGGGACCGCTGCGCCTGAGCCTCGCGATCGTGCTGCTCGCGCACCTCGTCGCGATCGGCTGGCTGTGGCGCTATCGTGCCGGCGCGAGGCGCGACCCCGGTCCCGAACGGATCAGCACATTCCTGCACACCGTTGTCATCTGGACCTTGATCGCGGCTCTCGCCGCCACCGTCATCACGTTTGGGCCCGCGCTGTTACTCACCACCTGTATCTGAGCAGCGCGTAGCGAGGCTGTGAAGGCAGGGCCCGGGGTAGAGGGGGTTTCATGAATTCTCGCGATCTCGTGCGCAAAGCCATCTGGTCGGCCATTTATCTGCTCTTCATTCTCGCCCCGCTTTTCGCGCTGCTCGCGGGCAACCTGCCGCCCGCACGCAATTTCGGCACCGAGTTCTCGGTTGCGCTCGGCTATTCCGGTCTTGCGATGATGGGGCTGCAATTCGGGCTCACGGCACGCTTTCGGCATGTGACCGAACCGTGGGGCGAGGACGTCATCTATCACTTTCACCGACGTGTCTCGCTGCTGGCCGTGGGTCTCGTCGTGGCGCATCCTCTGATCCTGATCGCCATCCGCTCGGAATCGCTCGCGATGCCGGACTCTATCTGGGATATCCCATGGGGCGCCCGCTTCGCGGTGCTGTCGATCGGCGCGCTCATCGTGCTCGTCGTAACCGCCCTGTGGCGCAAGCAACTGAAAATCCGCTACGAAACGTGGCATCTGTCACATATCGTGCTCGCGCTGACCGCAATCGGCGCGGGCATGCTGCATATGGTCGGCTGGGGCTTCTACCTCACCGATCCGCTCAAGCGGTTCCTGTGGATCGGCATGACGATTTTCTGGATCGCGTTGCTGCTCTATGTGCGCATCGTCAAGCCGCTCTACATGCTGCGCAGGCCGTATCGCGTCGTCGAGGTGCGCAGGGAGCGCGGCGATACCACGACGCTCGTCATGCAGCCCGAAGCTCACGCCGGATTTCGCTTCCAGCCGGGCCAGTTTGGCTGGCTAACGCTATGGGCGAGCCCCTTCCGCATCACCGGGCACCCGTTCTCGTTTTCGTCGAGCGCCCAGGCGCCAGACGGACGCGTCGAAATGACGATCCGCAATCTCGGCGACTTCACGAGCGCTGTCAAAACGGTCACGACCGGGCAGCGCGTGTACCTCGACGGCCCGTATGGCGCATTCACGATCGGCAACCCAACGGATATGCACGTGCTGATCGCAGGCGGCATCGGCATCACGCCGATGATGAGCATGATCCGCACGCTCGCCGACCGCGGCGACAAGCGTCCGCTGGTGCTGCTCTACGGTGGCAAGAACTGGGAATCGCTGACGTTCCGCGAAGAGCTGGATGCGCTGAAGACGCGGCTCGACCTGAAAATCGTCTATGTGCTCTCGGATGCTCACCCGGGCTGGACCGGCGAAACCGGCCGCATCGACGCGGACCTGTTCAGGCGTCACCTGCCTCCCGAGTACACGAACCACGAGTACTTCATTTGCGGGCCGGATGTCATGATGGACGCCATCGAAACCGCGCTGGGCGAGATGAAGGTACCGATCGCCCGGTATCATTCAGAGCGCTACAGCTTCGTGTAGGAGAACCAACATGCGCCGCTTGCTAGCCGATCGTCTGGTCGTTGCCACGGGCGTGATCGTCGTTGTGCTTGCCTTCGTGTTCGCGCTCGTGCGAGTGGCTTCGCTGCACTAGTATTTCGCTTCGTGTCCGGCTCCGTCCTGGCGTCGGTCATCGGAAACTTTGTAGTCCGAACATGTCAGCGCGGTGTGCGGGAATGGTTGATCGCTGTCGGCTGCGGTGGGACCGTGCCGACCGCGACGCGCGGTGCCGCGTTCGCCACCAGAATCAAGGCGGCGCCGGCCAGGCCGCTCGATGCGTGCTTCAGCGCATGCCCCGCGATCACATGATGAGTGAGTTCCCACACCTGCCAGTCAAGGCTCTCAAAGATCTTTGCCACGCCGTAGAAGACGATCACCATCGTCCAGCCGAATACGCTGTCCACCTTGCGCGTGAGCGTCAACCCGACGATGAACATGAGCCCGCCGAACTGCAGGATCGCGTACGGCCACAGGCTGTTGAGCGCGAGCCAGTACTCGATCGTGCCTAGCGACACGGCAACCATGATCAGCAACGGTACCCAGCCCACGCGCTGCCCGGTGTTCGAGGTCCAGAGCATCGCAAGTATGCCGGCGAAGACGATCGTCATCGGCAGGCGATCCCAGACGAGCGTCGCGTCGGAAGGCGCCCAGTGATAGTAGGCCGACCCGATTGCCGTTAGCACGAGCCCGAATCCGGCGACTACCATGCCGGGGAATTTTGGCGGCTGCGGCTGCCGCGCCGCATTTCGCTTCGCCCAGTCGAGGCACGCGACCCCGGCCGCCAGAATGACGAGATTCGACAGCACATCCGCGGCATGCGGTATGAAGCCCAGCGCGCGTTGATCCGCGAAGTGGTGATAGGACGCCGCCTGCGCAAGCGGCCATACCAGCTGCAACACCGTGCCCACCACGAATAGCATGATGCTGCCAAGCAGCAATCGGGGAATGTTCACGGTGCTCGTCTCCGGGTATGACGTAACACTCAGCAGGCGCTGGTGCTGGACGGGTGCGTCACCGGCCGGCCGGTGGGGCGCACCCTGCCGGTATCATCGGACAAACCGGGCTCGGTAACAAGGTTGGCCGGCCCGGTGTCTGGATGCTGTCGATCCTTGCAATCGACTTGCTGTTGCAGCCGTCGGCTTACGGCTCGCTGTAATCATCGCCGGTCTGCTCGAGTTCCTTCAACGCTTCTGCGGAATCCTCCGGCTTCCCGGCAGCGGTCTCATGCGTGCGCGTGGGTGAATTGACAACGGGAGGCGGCATCTCGCCGATGCCCTCGTCGATGCGTTGCAGGAGATACGGGAAGAATGGATTCGATGCAATCCGGAACATCGAGTCGAGCGTCAAAATCAACGTGCCGCGTTCTCCGCGCGGCGCGAGCGTACCCAGGTTGACATTGAAGTTTTCGTCGTCGCCCGGCTTGATACCGTAGAGCGCATCGGTCACGGGGAATGGAATCGCAACATGCGATAACGAAAAAATATCCGGCGGATAGTCAATGTCCAAAGGACGAACGCGAGTGACCACGCTGCCGGCATCGACACTGCGTTCGACCGTATGAGCCGAATCCTGTGACGCGTTGGCAATGACCGTGGTGCGATAGTTCTGCGGCCCAATGCGCAGCAGCCGCGTGAGCGCCGAATAGGACGCGACGCGCAGGAAGGTTCTGAAGCTCACGCTGCGGTTCACGTCGAACAACACGATTTCACTGCCGTTTTCGGGAAGCTTGTCATACAGCGACGACATGACAGCAGGGGTGCTGACCGTGAAATCAGTAACCGACTGGAACGTCAGTACGGGAGGGAGCGACTTCAACCGATTCTCACGCTCGAGCCTCGCCATCTGCTCCTGGATGGCGCTGGTCAGCAGCCAGGACTGACGCGCTGCGTTCACCGGGAACGAGTTGTATTTGAAGGGGTTGAATTCCGGCACGATGCCGAGCCAGGCGGCCCGCGCGAACGCAGGCAACACCGCGGGTAGTCCCACCAGGCCCGCAAACCGCGCGTAACGGGTGACGCCGATCATCGGCGAAATGAGCACGAGCCGGGTGGGACGCGTGAGCGCGGGGTTCTCGATGGCGTCCATCGCATATTGCAGGGCAAGTGCGCCGCCGTTCGAGAAGCCGATTAGTTCGAGCGGCTTGTCCGGGCCCACGCGCCGGCGCGCTTCGCGAACCGCGAGTCGCGTTGCCGCGGCCCATTCTTGCCATGTGACGTTGGTTAGTCCCGCAGGCACGGTACCGTGTCCAGGCAAACGGATGGCGATCGCGACAAAGCCCCGGTCACGATAATTGCGCGCGATGTGCCGCAAACTGTACGGCGAGTCCGTCATGCCATGCAGCAGCACCACGGCACCCACCGGAGGTCCTGAAGGCTCCAGGATGTATGAGCGGTTCCAGTCCTGAGCGAAGTGCTCTGGATAGATCGGTGCGCCTTCGTAGTATCGGTTCGACGGGACACGCTCGGATGCTTTGATCTTTTCGACGACGTTGACGCGCACATCCTCGAAAAGCCGCGACTCCTCCCGCATGTACGCATTCCAGTCGCCGGCGTCTATTTCTTCGACGGTCATCTCGCGCGGCACATAGGTGTGCCAGACCGAGAGTTCCGGGCCGCGCAGCGAAGACCACGCCCGCAAACCCAGTGCGAGCAACGCAAGCACGACCAGAATCGACACGCATATTTTTATTACCTTCAGCGAAGTGCGTAGCATTGGTTTTCTCTTGGAAGCAACTTCAAAACGCAGAGTGGCCTTGAACTTATTCCTCTCCCCTCTACCAGGTTAGCGCACCACATTGCTAACAGACGGACGGTTCACCAGCACGCCATCGGAGTATAGGCCGCCCGTGAAATCGTGATATTCAGTTGCCCCCCGTTAAGGAACGTTCGAACTTCTTTCGGTTAGTCGCCGTCCAGGGCGCTGGGCGGCGCTATGGCGCATTCGCCTTTTTGTCCGCCGGTATGGTTTCAGGTTGATCGACAATTCGCGCACCTGCAGCCTTGAGTGCAGCCTGGAATTCCGGGGACGCCAGGATGATCGTGCTCGCCGCGTTGCGCAAGCGATCGATTGCCTCATCCGGCAACGCAAGTGAAGTCGGCAATTGATTCAGGCCGTCCCGCTCGGCCTTGTCGGCCAGTGCGTCAAATGACACGTTGACGACATAGATATCGGTATCGGGCGCTTCCACGGCCCGCGCCAGCTTGGGATCCTTGTTATCCCTGAACGCCTCGGAGTTGCGGATCTGGCGCAACAGCGCCCATCGGGCCTTGATGTCCTGCAATAGCTCGACTGATTCGCTGGAAAACCGGTCGATCGGCACGCCAACTGCCTGGACAAGCGTCCTGATGGCGCCTGGAGGACGTTCCGAAAGGTTCCAGCTGGTCGAAGGAGACGACGCCGCGTTCACCACGAAGATAATGAGTCTGCGTACGTTGTCGAGCGGCGCGGGTTGCCCGGCTTCGTGGAGCGCCTCGAATGTTCCGATGAAATCCAGCACGCCCCTCAGCCCCAGATTGTCGGAGATGCCGCCATCGACGAGATGGAAATAGGGGTTTTGGGTCGCGTCGACGATTTCGCGCAAATCCTGCAGTCGATTGAGAATACGGCTCGCGGATCTCTGCACCCTGTCGGGTTGGGCAAGCGCTTGACTCCAGCTGGGTTCCTCGTAACCGCACGTGCCGCCATAGTTGTTGATCGTAATCGGAGCCAGCACTACCGGCACCGCCGAGGATGCCGCCGCCGCACGCGAAAGCTTGACTGGACCGAGTTCCGCACACAGGACGTCGAAGTTCTGCTGGAGAAACACGATGCGCGATCCCGTCGTCAGTTCCGTTGCGCTGACGGCGATCATCGGGCCGCCCTTGCGCTCGAGTTCGGCGAATGTCGCATTGTTGAACAGGACTTCGTCATACAGCTTCGCCGCAAGCTCGGAGCGGCTCCAGCGCGCGGAAGCCAGCGCGGGCCAGTTCACCGGATTCAGGATGCGGGCGATGAGTTCGCCCTGCACGTTGCGCTTGAGAAAGCGGTCCTCATAGAAGTCGAACAGATGCCTGCCGTAAAGCCCGTACGCCAGCGCGGTGAAGCTGCCGCCGGAGACTCCGGTGATCAGATCCACTTCATCGAGCAAGCGGATCTTCTTGCCCGTCGCGCCCGTCACTTCGATACGCTGCAGCGTCTCCAGCGTTCCGTATGAAAACGCGGCCGCACGCATTCCGCCACCGGAAAAGGCGAGAATGACCATGTCCTGCCTGCCGCCCCTGTTTCCTTCCAGCCGGTCGAACGGGCTCAGCTGCTGCGAGTCGTACTGAATGATTGGTGGGTTCACAGGCCGTGTCGCGCAGCCGCCGATCAATAGCAACGACGTGGCGGCAAGTAATACGGCGTAGTTCCACGAACGCACGACCATGTCTTTAAAGCCTGTGTCACTTGCTCTGCGGGGCATTGCCCTTTCGGTCGGCGCTCAGGGACACGGGCGTATGCGAATCGGCGATATCCACCCAGCCACCGCCCATGGCCTGATACACGCTGATCACCTGGTTATAGCGCGAGGCCTGCAGGTTGGCGAGGGCAAGCTCGGCCGAGAACAGGTCGTTTTCGGATATCAGCACTTCGAGATAGCCGACCAGGCCGTCTTCGAACTTGAGCCTTGAGAATCGCGCATATTCGCGCAGTGCATCGACACGCTGCTGCTGAAACCCGGTCTGCTCGATGGTCTTCTGCGAACTGACCAGCGCGTTGTTGGTGTCGTTGAACGCGCCCAGCACCGTCTGCCGGTAGACCAGTTCGGCCTGGCGCTTTTGTGCCTCGGCCGACTGCACCTGGCCTTCAATGGCGCCTGAGGTGAAGATCGGCCCGGTCAGTCCTGCCGCGATCGACCAGAGCGACGCGGGCCCAGAAAGGAAGTCGCCGAAGGCCGTGCTGACCGAACCCAGCGCCCCCGTCAGCGAAATGGTGGGGTAGTAAAGCGCGCGCGTGGCGCCGACATTCGCATTGGCGGAGACCAGATTCTGTTCGGCCTGCAGAATATCGGGCCGCCGCTCGAGCAATGTCGACGGCAGATCCGCCGGAATGACGGGAAGCACCAGCTCGCTCACCGACTTGCCGCGCGGAATCGGCCCAGGATTGCGACCTGACAGAATGGAGATGCCGTTTTCCACGATGGCGATCTGCTGCTCGATGGCCGGTATCGTGGATTGCGCCAGCTTGTACTGCGAGCGCACCTGGGAAAGCTCCGTCTGGGAAACGAGGCCGTCGCGGTAGCGCAACTCGAATATCCGCAGCGTTTCGCCGAAGTTACCCGCCGTGGCCCGCGCGACTTCGAGTTGCCGGTCGAGCCCGCGCAGCGTGATGTAGCTGGTCGCCACGCCTGTCACCAGCGAAAGCACGACGCCCCGCTGGGCCTGCTCGCTGGCATAGACCTGCGCCTGCGCGGCTTCGGTCAGGCGTCTCACGCGGCCGAACAGGTCGATTTGCCAGGAAGCGGACAGCATGCCCTGATAGAGATTGAATACGGGATCGAGCACCGGCGACAGCGGCGGCATGCCGACCTCGCTGGTCCGGTTGCGGCTCACGTTGGCGCCATAGCCGATCTGCGGGAGGCCCTGCGAGCGCGCAGCGCGCAACAAGCCGATGAACTGGTCGATACGCGCCGCGGCGATACGCACGTCCAGATTGCCCTGCAGTGCGGTTTGAATCAGGTCGTTCAACACCGGATCGTCGAACTGCTCCCACCACGCCGTGTCCACGACTTCTTCAGCCTCGGGCAAATCGACCCGCCACGTTGCCGGCACCGCCACCTCGGGGCGACTGTAATCGGGGCCCACGCTAATGCAGCCGGCTAGGCAACTGGTAGCGGCGGCAAATATCGCAGCACGCGTCAGCGTTCTCATGACGTACTCCAGGTTCTGCTGCAACCGCGTCCCGTATGCGCAGGCGGTGCGGTCGTTTGCGCCACACACATCACGCCGCCACCGCGAGCAGGCCACCGAACAGCAGCGCCGCGAGCAACAGCGTCAGACAGGACACGGCCCATCCGCGCACGAACGCATCGGTACAGACAGCGATTCGTGCGGCCCCCGCGCCGCCTCGTTGCAGTCCACGCAGGAGGCCACCTACATCGCCCACAGGCACGGACAGCACCGTCTTGCCCCATCGACTCCAGCCTACCGCGAGCGCCGCGCCAACGAGTACCGGCCAGAGTGCCGACCACAGCGCCGCAGGAGCCAGCGCCTCGGGTAGCGAGCCTACCGGGATACGCAGATACAACACCCACGGAACGGCCAGCGAGACCACGACCATCGCCAGCCATGCCCCCCTGAGCGGCCCGGGAGCGCGCGCGTTGGAATCGGTCGTGGCCACGGCCCCCAGACAGCGCACGAAATGAAGCATCAGCAACGTGGTCGCGGCTGAAGACGCCGCAGCCAGCGAGCTGGCCAGATCGCCGGACAGCAGGTCCTTGGCCGCGTATTTGGCCAGTGCGCCACCCGTCAACGGCAATCCGCCCAGTCCGAGCGCGATGACCGCCGTGGGCACCAGCACCCACCGCAACGATCCGGCACCCGTCAACGCGACCACGCCCACAGCCAGAAACAGCGTGCCTTTGACCAGCAGATGGTGCGCGGCATAGTACGCGGCTGCCACCACGGTCGCGGGGTCGCCTGCGGCTAGCCCCATGCCGATCACGGCCATCAGGAAGCCCATCTGGCTGACGCTCGAGTACGCCAGCACGACTTTCGGCCGGGACTGGGTGATACCGATCGCCACGCCGTAGAACGCGCCGAACATGCCCAGCGCCGCGAAAGGGATGCCAAAGTGCGGCCATGCGTCGTTGAAAGTCAGTGGCAGAAAACGAACCAATGCGATCACACTGGCCTTGACCACCGCGCCGCTGAGTACCGCCGCCGCCGGAACAGGTGCAGCGCGATAGGCGTGCGGCATCCAGAAATGCAGCGGCACCATCCCGGCCTTCATGCCGAGGCCAACCAGCAGCAATAGCAGCGTGGCGCTACGCGACGGCGAGCCCGGCAACGCCGCAGCCGCATCGCGAATTAGCAGGCTGCCGTGAGGCGTGGCCTGTGCCAGCAGGACCAATCCTCCCAGCACGAAAGCCTCGGCCAGCAATGCAATGCCGAGATAGAGCGCGCCCGCGTAGCGGGCTTCGGGCCCGTCGCCCTGGAGCACCAGCCCGCTGGCGCCGACACTCAACACCGCCAGCATCAGATAGAAGCCAATCAGATCGGCCGTCAGAAACACGCCGACGCTGCCGGTCAAGGCCATGAACCAGCAGACGACAAACCCATCGATATCTTCGCGACCGCGTACATAGCGTGCGGCATAGATTCCGGCGAAGAGCCACAGCAGCGCCGCCGTGCCGAGCAACAATGCGCCTGGCGTATCGAGAGCGAAACTCAGGGCGAACCTGCTGTGACCGAGCGTCAGGGTTTCGCACTGGCTGGCGCCGACGGCCGTGGCCAGCGCGGGCAGCGGAGCGATCGCGAACCATGAAGGCAGCCGCCTTCGAACAGGCGCCGACGCGCAAAGCAGCAGCATCAGCAACGGCAACCCGACCGCTGCGGCGAGCAGAGCTTGAGAGAGGTTCATGGCAGCCCCGCTGGCGGCATCACTGTGCGGCCGATCTGGGCCACGTCGACCGGCAGCAGCACAGCGAGGCCAAGCAGGAAGGAACACGTTGCGAGGCCCAGCACGGCGAGCTGCTGGTAACGAGGCACCTGCTTTTTCGGCGACCAGCCGGGCGCGGCCGGCTCCATCGCGCGCACCACCACCATGAAGACGTAGACGCTCGTGAGCAGGCCGCCGACCAGCATCACCAGCGCCCACCACCATTGCCCCGTTGCGAGCGCCGCCGACATCAGCAGCCACTTGGCCAGAAAGCCGCCGGAAGGCGGCAGGCCGATCAACGTGGCGCCGGCCAGCGCGAAAGCCGTCAGCGTCATGGGCAAGGCGCGCGCGGCACCACGCAGGTCGGCCAGACGGTCATGCCCCAGCGTGCTATAGATCAGACCGGCCGCGAGGAACATGGCCGCTTTTGCGCTGGCGTGCGATACGGCCTGCAACAGGCCGCCCGTGACGGCTCGGGCGCTTTCGTGCTGCACGGCAAGCGGGAACAGCAGGAACAGATAGCCGATCTGGGCGACCGTCGAGTAAGCGATCAAGAGCTTCAGCCGCACCTGGCGCAGCGCCACCACATTGCCGAAGACGATCGCGAGCGCCCCCAGGCCCGCAAGCAGTTGCGAGCAGGATCCGCTTACGATGCCGGCGAAGACGTCGATCCACAACCGCACCACCACGAACCACGATCCCTTGATGACCAGGGCCGACAAGAGCGCGCTCGCGGCGGCGGGCGCGCCCGCGTGCGCAGGCGGCAACCACAGATGCAGCGGAAACAGCGCGGTTTTGGCGAGCATGCCGGCCGTCATCAAGGCCAACGCGGTCCAGGCTAGCGGCTGCGCCCCGACCCTCGCGGCAAGCAGCGCGATGTCCAGCGTGCCATAGGCGCCATAGAGCAGAAAAACCCCCAGCAGATAAAGCATCGAGCCGATCAGCGCGTACAACAGATAGCGCAACGCGGCCTGTAACGTTTCGGCGCGGCCATCGAGGGACACCAGGGGAACACCGGCAAAAGTCAGCAGTTCGAGCGCGACGTAGAGCGTAAAGATGTCTCCGCTCACGAACACCAGATTGAGCGCTCCCCATACCGCCAGCAGCAGCAGCCAGAACGCCAGCGGCGCGCGTGTCTCGCTCGTGCCGGACGGCGTGCCGAAGTCGCCATTGGCGTAAATCGCCACCGCCCCCACCACCACGGCGACCACCAGCATCATGCACACCGAGAGGCCGTCGGCGCGGAGCATGACGCCCAGCGGCGGCGCCCAGCCGCCCAGCAGATAGCGCAATGCGTCGCCCGAGACCAGGAGTCTCGCCGCAATCTCCAGCACCATGCCGAAACCGAAGGCGATCGTCACCCAGGCCACGCGTTGTGCGTGGCGGCCTCCGAGCACCAACCCAGCGAGCATCCCGGCAAAAGGCAACAACACGGCGAGCGCCAGCAGCAGGCCGCCCGGCGTCGATTGCCCCGTGAGCGCCAGCGTTGTCACCTCGCCTCCGTATTGGCGCGCGCCCCGCCCGACGCCGCATCACCGTCCGCCGAAAGCGAATTCGAGCCCGTTTCCGCGAACCTGCGCAGCATGAGTCCGACTGCCAGCGCAGAAGCGGCGAACGACACGACAATCGCCGTGATCAATAGCGCCTGCGGCACTGGATCGCCGGACATGCCGGCGCCAGCGCCTCGATGCGCGATCACGGCACAGGCCAGAAAAACGCCGTTGCCCGTGAGGTTGAAGGCCAGCACCTTGCGCAAGGGCTGCGGGTTGACGATCAGGCCATACAGGCCAAGACCCACGAGGGCCGCAGCGGTCAAGCCGAACAACTGCGAGACGTTCATGCGTTCACCTCCGGCCGCTGGGGTGGACCGACCAGCAGGAGTACCAGGGTCACGGCAAGCGAAGGCAGCAGCGCGGCTTCAATGAGGATGATCCACACCTTCGCCCAGCCATCGGGGTACGCCAGAAACGCGCCCGCCATGACGGTACCGAGCAGGCCAAGCGCGATGAACACCGCCGGCCCGAGGATCAGCACGGCGCGCAGCCAGCGGCGGCTGACCGGCGGCGCATCGCGCAGACCGGACATCATGACGAGCAGCCACATGGCGGCAATCACCGTGGCGCCCTGAAATTTGCCGCCCGGATGATCGGCGCCGACCCAGAAAATGTAGATGCCGATCACGACGCCTATCGGCGGCAATACGCGCGCGAGATACACCAGAATGTCGTTGGGACTGACCATCTGCGCGAGTCCCGGCCTGCCGCCCCAGCAGCGGTCCGGCGCCAGCGACCAGACGCCGACCACGCCGAACAGCAACACGATGGCTTCCAGCAGCGTGTCGATCGCGCGGAACGACAGCAGGACGGCCGTGATCGGGTTGCCGACGCCAGTCGCCTCAATGTGTCGCGCCACCTCGGGCGCGAGCGTCGGAGCGGGGTCCGGCAAGCTCAACAGGCTAACGGCAATCACGACTGTGACGGCCGTGGCGGCCACGCCTGCCGCGACGCGTATCGCGAGGCCCGGCGTTTCGGCCTGGGCCGCCGCTTCGGTTGCCTCCAGCCGTGACGCCGCGCGAATCAGCAGCGCGCCGGTCAGGCCCGCACCGATGGCCGCTTCGGTCAACGCGACGTCGACAGCGCGCAGTACCAGCCAGGCCAGCGTGAGCAGCAGACCGTAAGGGATGAACCCGGCGACCGCGGCGAACGTATCGCGCACAACGACGGTCCAGAGCGCAAGCGCCAGCAGCAGAATCCCGATGCCGACGGAGATGGCGGAGATCATCTGCCCTCCTCCTGCCGACGCGCGGCGCGCGCGATGAGCTGCGACACATCGGACGACGTCAGCATCACCAGCAGCCAGACCACGATCAGCTTGAGGGCGATCACGATATGACCGGTCTGCGGCACCAGTCCCAGCACCACCATGCCCAAGCCTAGATTGTCGGCCTTGGTCAGCGCGTGGAGCCGCGTGTACGTGTCCGGGAACCGCAACAGCCCGGCCGTACCGGCCACAAAGAAGAAAATGCCGGCCAGCATGGCAATGATCGTGAAGACATCGGCTGCGGTTTTCATTTCCGGTCCTCTTTCGCGATATCGCCTTCTGCCTGGCGATCGGCTTTGACGAAGGCCACCGACGCGAATGCCGCAAGCACGGCGAGCGTCAACGCGACATCCACGACAGCCTCGACGCCGCTTGCCGTGCCGACCAGCAGCAAGGCCGCGATCCCTCCCGTACCGAACAGTTGCGCGGCCATCATACGGTCGGCGCGCGTGGGCCCGCGCAGCACCGTCAACAAGCCCACGGCCACCATCAGCAGCACCAGCGCGCAAACGGCAATGAGCACGTCAGCCATGACGTTCACCGCTGACCAGCGCGCCCGCGAGGCGCCGTTCTTCGTCCGCCAGTTGCTCGGCAACCCGCTGCGAGGTGTCGAGGCAGTGGTAGACGAGCCCGTCCGCGGTCTCGTCGACCGGAAGCGACCCCGGCAAGAGGCTCGTGATGATGGCAAAACCGTTGCGCGCCGTTCCCGGCGGAAAACCGACACGATAGACCACGATACCGGGCCGCAAAGGCAGGCGCGGGTCCAATGCGCGGCGCGCCACGTCGATGCCCGCGAGCAGCGACTGCAAGAGAAAATGCGGCACGAAGACGAGTAAAGCACCGAGGCGCACCTTTCCCGCGGCGGGCGGCAGGAGACGCAGGCTCATCTGCGTCGCGACGAGCGTCGCGATCAGGCCGCAGACGAGATCGGCCGGCTTCACGCTCGGCATCAGGATGATCCATAGCGCGAGAAAGCAAACCGCGCGTGCCAGCGCGACGCGCCAGTGCGAACGCCAGTCGAGCAGGAAAGCACGGAGCGTGGGTGAGCTCATGGAAGATGCGCCTCCTTGATGGAAAAACCGGTCAGCGCGAAAACGGCGGGCGTCTGCCGGATGGAATCAGGCCCCGGCGGCTCACGTCGCCCCGCTCGCCATCCCCGAAGACTGCGACGGCGGCCGGTCTTCCTTGCCGAACACCACCATGTACAGCGCCGGCAGGAACACCAGGGTCAGCAGCGTCGCCACCAGCAGGCCTCCCATGATCGCGAAGGCCATGGCGCCCCAGAACACCGTGGGCGCGATCGGGATCAGGCCGAGCACGGTCGAGATCGAGGTCAACATCATTGGCCGTATGCGCGAAGTGCCCGAAGCGACGACGGCCTCCAGCACGCCCATGCCTTCCTGGCGAAAGGTCTCGATCTGCACGATCAGGATCAGGCCGTTCTTGGCGATCATGCCGATCAACGCGAGAATGCCCAGAATGGCGACGAAACCAAGCGGCCGGTTGAAAGCCAGCAGCGCGAGCACCACGCCGATCAGGCCCAATGGCATCACCGATACCACCATCGCCAGGCGCTTGAAGCTCACCAGCAGCAGCATCATGCTTGTGAGCATCAGCACGATCATCACCGGGACCACGGCAAACACCGAGGCCTGCGAAATCGCGCTTTCCTCGAAGATGCCGCCGGTCGCGACGTGGTAGCCCTTGGGCAGCTTCGCATTGAACGCATCGATCTTCGGCGCGAGCGTTGCGACGACTTCGTCGGGCAACTTGCCGTGCATCACGTCGGCGCGCACCGTGAGCGTCGGTACGCGGTTTCGCCGCCATATCAGCGGCGACTCCTGTTCCTCCGTGAACGTCGCGAACTGACTGAGTGGCACCATGCGCCCGCTCGGCGTGGGCACCTGCAACGTACTCAATGACTGCACCGTCAGCGGCTGCTCTTCCTGCGCGCGCGCCACGACGTTGACCAGGTAGATGTCGTCGCGTATCTGCGTGAGTGGCGTGCCGGTAATGACGGTGTTCATGATGGCGGCCAGCGCGGCGGAACTCACGCCGAGTTGACGCGCTTCATCCTGGTTGATGTGGATGCGGATCTGCCGGGCCGGCTCCATCCAGTCGAAATTGATGTGGCGCGTTCGCTCGTCGGAACCCACGATACCGGCCAGA
This sequence comes from Paraburkholderia hiiakae, assembly GCF_904848665.1. GTDB lineage: Bacteria > Pseudomonadota > Gammaproteobacteria > Burkholderiales > Burkholderiaceae > Paraburkholderia > Paraburkholderia hiiakae. The sequence continues at coordinate 270,388 of NZ_CAJHCQ010000004.1, read as the reverse complement.
TCGAGTGCGGCCCTACGTACCTGCGCCGGGTCGGGGCCGGAGACGCGATACTGGAGCGGCCACCCCACCGGCGGCCCGAGTTCCAGCGGCGACACGCGAGCGACGATGCCGGGGAACTGGTCGCTCAGTGTCTTCTCCAGTTTCAATTGCAGCCGGTCCCGCGCCTCGAGACTTTTTGCGACCACGATGACCTGTGCGAAAAACGGATTGGGCAACTGCACGTTGAGCGTGAGAATAAAACGCACGGCGCCGCGGCCCACATAGCTGCTGAAGTGATCGACATCGGGATCGCTTTTCAAAATCGCTTCGAGCCGCTTGACCTGGTCCTCGGTGGCGTGGATGGATGCGTTCTGGCGCAAGGTCAGATCCACCGTCAGCTCGGGCCGGTCCGAGGCGGGGAAGAACTGCCGCGGCACGAACCGCACGAGGAAGATCGACACCACGAATGCCACGAGCGTGATGGCAATCGTCAACCACCTCAGCCGCAGCGCGCCACGCAGAAAACGGTCGTAGCCCATGAGCATCTTGCCGGGCTTGCGCGGCTCCTTCTCTGGCTTGGGCGCTTTCAGGATCACCACACCGACCAGCGGCGAGAAAATCACCGCACCGAACCACGACGCGAGCAGTGCGATCGCGACCACCGCAAAAATGGAAAACGTATATTCGCCCGCCGAACTCTTCGCGAAGCCGATCGGCACGAAACTGGATATCGACACGAGCGTGCCGATCAGCATCGGCGCGGCCAGCGTGCGGTACGCGAAAGTCGCAGCCTGATCTTTGCTGTCACCGGCGGCGAGGCGGTTGATCATGGCGTCGACGGTGGTCATGGCGTCGTCCACCAGCAAGGTCAGTGCGATGATCAGCGCTCCTAACGATACCCGGTGCAGATCGATGTGCACGACATCCATGATGCCGAAGACGATCGCCAGCGTGAGCGGAATCGACAATGCCACCACCGTCCCCGGCCGTATGCCCAGACTCACGAAGCTGCACACCAGGATGATGATGATCGCCTGCCAGAGGGACGCCATGAAGTCGTTGATCGCGACGTCGACGGTATCCGACTGATTGGCGACCAGGAACGGCTCGATGCCAGCGGGCAGGTTCGCGGTGGCGTCGGCCATCTCGGCCTTCAGGTTGCGTCCGAGCGCCAGTATGTCGCCCGAATCGCGCATGGCGATCGCGAGGCCAATGGCCGGCTTGCCGTTGACGCGGAACATTGGCTGTGGAGGATCGGCGAAGCCGCGTCTCACGGTGGCGATGTCGCCGAGGCGTACGATGCGCCCTCCCAGCACCAGGTTGACATTCTCGATGTCGCGTTCGGAATCGAAGGCGCCCGTCACCCTGAAGAACACCCGCTCCTGTCCGGTTTGCAGGACGCCGGTCGGCCTGATGAGATTTTGCGCTCTCAATGCCGCGACGATGGTCGGGTAGTCCAGACGCAAGCCCGCTAGACGGGTGGTCGAGAATTCGATGTAGATCTGTTCGTCCTGCGCGCCCAGGACCTCGATCTTCGAGACGTCCGGCACCAGCAGCAGGCGCGAGCGAATCGCCTCGACGCGATCGCGCAACTCACGCATGTTGAAGCCGTCGGCGGTGAATCCGTAGATGATGCCGTAGGTGTCGCCGAAGTCATCGTTGAAGAACGGCCCGAGCGTTCCGGCCGGGAGCGTTTGCCGCATATCGCCCACGTTCTTGCGAACCTGGTACCAGATGTCCTGGACTTCGGAGGGTGGCGTGGATTGCAGAAGATCGACGAAGATCGTCGTCTGACCCGCTGTCGTATAGCTGCGTATGCGATCCAGGTGACGGGTCTCCTGCAACGTGCGTTCGAGCCGCTCGGTCACCTGCGAGAGCGTGTCGTCGACGGTGGCTCCCGGCCACGCGGCGGCCACCACCATGGTGCGGAATGTAAAGACCGGATCTTCTGCGCGCCCCAACCGCAAGAATGACAGTGTGCCCGCCACGAGTGCGGCGATCATCAGGAACACCACCAGGGGGCGCTTGGAAAGCGCCCACTCGGAAAGATTCGGGCCAATCACCTGGGGGCCTCGGTCCAGTTAATTTTCTGTCCCGGCCGCAATGCCTGCACGCCGGCAGTCACGACCACGTCGCCGGTATTGAGACCTTGCGATACCTGAACACGGTCTTCGCCATACGCCTGAAGCTCGACCTCACGCACCGAAACCGTCCCTGTCTTCGTATCGACCACCCAGACCGCCGGTTTTCCTCCTGGCTGGATCAGGGCGCTCGAAGGAATATCGATGGCCGCCGCGCGCGGGAGTTTCATGTGGCCAATGACCGTACTGCCAAGGCGCATGGCCGCCGGCGGATCGAGCACCTGAACCCGGACCGCGAAGGTTCCGGTCACCGGATCGGCGCGGGGCGATACTTCGCGCACCTTACCAACGGCGGTGACCTCGGGGTTGCTGGCAAGCGCGATGACAATGTCGGGATTGGCCGGCGCGACGTCCTTGATCGCGGCGGGCACGTCGAATACGGCATCCACAGCGCCCTCGCGAGCGATCTGCACGATCATGCGGCCAGCCGGCACCACCTCACCCGGCTCCGCCCCACGCGCCGTCACCACGCCGGCGACGTCGGAAACGAGATCGGTATAGCTCAGCCGATTCTGCGCGATGCTGACCAACGACTGCGCCGAATCGACTTGCGACTGGGTGATCTTTGCCATCGCTTCCGACTGTTCGAACGAAGCACGCGACACGGCATGCTCCGCAAGCAGATCGCGCATGCGGGTGAACATGGTGCGCGCTTCCAGGGCTTGTGCCTGAGCGGCGGCCAACTGTGCCCGAGCGGACTGCAGGCTGCTTTCCTCGTTCATCCGGTCGAGCCGCGCCAGCACCTGGCCCGCCCTGACGCGGTCTCCGACGTCGACGTTGCGGGATGTCATTCTTCCGTCGATACGGAACGATTGATTGATCTCGGCCTGCGCTTGCAACCTTCCGGTCAACGCGATGGTCGCACCCGCCTCCTGCTTTTCTATCCTGACGACGCGTACCGGGCGGACTTCCGTCACCTGCGCCTCTTCGCCCTTACGGCAGCCCGCCAACAGCCCCCCCGCCGCCGATACACACAGCGCACACAGCGTCACGGCCAAAGGCAGGGAAACCACTCGACCTGCAGCATGATTCGCAAACACTGGCGTATTCCTCTGGATCCTTGGACAGGCTGCCCGCGTCCACCCTGAAATGACTTCGCGCCCTGTTGCAGCCCCGCCGGGCGCGCCGGTGTATCCATCCGAAAACAACTACGATTCAAGCGCTAGAACTCGACCCCATCGCGAATGATCGGCCACGTCGTGTCATGGCCGCCGCCGCGCCCGCGGCTCAGGCCCGCACCCGCGACGGACATCGTTGCGCGGACCTGCTGGATGAGTCCGCCCTCATGCGCTGCGGACTGCATATTCAGATGGGGGGTCCCGTACTTGAATACGAACAGGAGAATGACGATGAACACCATGATCGGGATGACCTTGGCGAACGTCACGACGGTGTTGATGAACGCGGCCTGCTTCACGCCGCGAAGAATGAGGAAATGAAACAGCCAGATGTCAACCGACGCCACGACGATGGCCGCGCCGACCATGCCCCCGACGACCATCGCGGTCAGCTGCACGCGACTCATGTTTTGCTCGGTATCGGCCATCGGTTTCCTCCCTTTGTTCGGAACTTCGCTTTATCGAGAGACCAGCCACACCTGCGTTCACTTCATCGGGTCACGCGCACTGAGTTATTGCCGAGCAGTACGCGCACACGGTCGCCCGGAACGAACTGCTGATCCGCATCCTGAACCACCGACATCAGTTGCCCCGAATCCAGACGCACGACGATTTCAAGGCCCGCGCGCCGCGTGACGCGCTGCTCCACGGCATTGCCTGCCGCGCCACCCAGCACTGCGCCGCCGATGCCGGCTGCTACGGAGCCCGTGCCGCGGCCGATGTTGCTGCCTGCCGCGATGCCGCCAAGCGCGCCGCCCGTTATTGCGCCAATGCCCGTTGGACCGGGCTGGATGGTGACGGGCCGCACGGCTTCGACCGCACCGAGTTCGACCACCATCACCTGCTGCGCCTGGGCCGGCGTAAAGGTGGAGCCCGAAGTTGGGGCCTCGCACGCGGAAAGCGCGAGCGACGCAATAAGCGAAGGGACAAACGCACCGCCAACACCTCGCATGCCAGTCTCCTTGTTGAAGTCACCGGAGCGGATCCTGTGACAGCATTCAAAAGACAGTCCTTGTCTCGAGGCATCGTGCGTATCCGATTTCCCAAAGTCCGCACGATCTCGATGGAGACCTGATGACGCACCAGGATTCAAAACTTGCGCGCACGGATAAAGACTAGCCGGTTTTACACGGGAACGCTCGTTGAGTGGAAAAACGCGCGTTCACCATTTCGTCAGCTCCATCCTATGTCTCTTTTCGACAAATCAACCGTCTTCGTCGGCAGCAGAATACAGATGCATGGTTTGCCAACATTTATGCTGAATACGGGCCCGCGACTCAGTCCCCTGAGGCCAATTGCAGGATCCCTGTTAGAAAGTTGAAGCCACTCAAGGTCTTCCCGTTTTGGTCGTTATTGGACAGGCATGAACAAATCATGTTTCTTTTTTGGGAATTCACGATGACCAATTACAAAGTGACCGTGTTGAGGGACCGAAACAACCCGAGTAGCAAGATGGTTGTGAACATTCTGGCAAATAGCCCGAGTGAAGCTCGGGAACAAGCGCTGTCGATGTATGGCGTTAACGGCACAGTTATTTCTGTTATGTAATGCCGTAGTTTCTTGCATGAGCGTCTGGCTGGCAGACGCTCACCGACTGTCATGCCGTATGCATCAGCTTAAGCGCCACCAAGCGCTCGTAAAGACCCTGTCGGCAACACATGCCTTTATATAGTTTCAGTCAGAAACGAGCCGGAATGGTCCTTCACTGTGAAACCTGCGAGTCATACGCATACCTGCGTTGAGTTCGTTGCAACAGTTAACCGCTCAGCGCCCGGGAACTTCACGCGCATCGACAACGCGCGCGGCGCCGACAACTGCACCATCATCGGCTTCGAGAAGTACCGCCAGACGCTCGCCTGCCACGGCGTCGGCGCGTAACGTCAGCGCTGTGCCGGACCACTGGCCGATGGTTGCGAGGCTACGCACGACGTTCGATTCAGTGAGTGTGTGGCCCGCGTTCTCGCCGCGCCCGATCGCCGTAACGTGACGCGCATCGTAGCCGACCAGCAGCACGCGCGCCCGTCCGGTGCCCGGGCCGATGGACACCGAGACGCTGCCGCCTGCGCGTGTGGCGCTAACCGTAGCGGCCGCGACACCGGTGGACTTCGCGTAATCGATGGCAGCGCTGGCCGCAATGCGATTTGAGCCCACCGCCTCGGCCGTGCCGTCGATCACCATTTCCGGCGTGTACGCGAAGTCGTGAAACCGCTGGGCGTACCGGGCCTGACGCGCATCGGCGGCATCCAACGAAAACGGATCCTTCCATCCGAGCTCATTCCAGTATGTGACGTGAAATGCAAGGGGCAGCACATCGGTGCGCGTGTCGCCCAGCTCGGACAGAAAGCGGTCGGCGGGCGGGCACGACGAACAGCCCTGGGACGTGAACAGTTCGACGACGACCGGACGCGGCGCGGCGGCAAACACATGTGAAGCGAGCAGCGCCGCGGCACTGGCGCAGACGGCAATGAGAGAACGGGGCAGCATGTCGTGACTCCGGATGACGACGTTACCGCTAATTCGCCCGCCGGCACCGCCGGGTTACAGTTGCCCTCGCCCCATGCCCCTCCGGGATACGCAGTCTGAAGCGGCAGGCGCATTTTTCGGTGATCCGGCGGGATGTCGCCGGGGGCGCCAGCAGGCTTGCTTGCCACGACCAGCGAGAGCTCCTGCTTCCTCACGAGCTTGCAATCTTTCGGCCGACCGGCCCGCTCCGATGCAAGCCGGTCGGCCTCATTCGCCCGATAACCCTCACTTCCATCGTTGCGCCCGAGCTCGCGGCTAATGGCAGGCAATCCGTACTGTCCAGCGTCTTCGCAACTGTATCGGTACTGTACCGCATACAGTCGATAAACTGGTTCCTGTCGAATCAGTCCTTTCTTTCCGGAGCCCCTCGCACCATGCTGCCCGAAATGCTCAGCGCGCTGCCCGCCGGCATGCTCTTCGTCGTGGTCACGACCATCACGCCCGGCCCCAATAACACCATGTTGCTCGCTTCCGGCGTCAATTTCGGTTTTCGCCGCACGGTGCCGCACATTCTCGGCATTAGCGCGGGCGTGGTCGTGCTCATGCTTTCGGTGGGTTTCGGGCTTGGTCAGTTGTTCCGGCACATTCCATCGCTCTATGTCGTGCTGGAAGTCGCGAGCATTGCGTATCTGCTGTATCTCGCATGGAAGATCGGCACCTCGGGCGACCTCAAGGTAAAGAGCGGCGAACACCGGCCCATGCGCTTTCACGAAGCCATCGCGTTCCAGTGGGTCAATCCCAAGGCGTGGATGATGGTGCTCACGGCCGCCACCACGATCCGCCTTTCCGCGAACTTCGGCACCAATACGATGGCGATGGCCGTCCTGTTCTATGTGATCGGCCTGCCCTGCATCTGCGTCTGGGCCGCGTTCGGCACCAGCATGCGGCGTTTTCTGTCGAATACGCGGCGGCTGCGTCTGTTCAACATCGCCATGGCGCTTTCGCTGATGGTTTCGCTGTATCCGATGTTCGCACACCTGCTTCAGCGCTAAAACGACGCGCCGCCTTGCTTCGGTTCGAACGCCGGTTCAACCGCTACAATCGCAACCGGGAAACATGGGCGGCGGAGTCACACTTTGTCTGAGTTTGAAGCGGGTTTTATTCTCACCCGCCATTGGCGCGATACGGGCGAACACACCGAGGTCGACTTCTGGCTCGCGACCGACGCGGGGCCGCGCCAGTTGCGCCTGCGTCGCCAGCCCTCTGTCGCATTCGTGCCGGCCGCGCAGGAAGCCCCGGCCCGCGCCGCGCTAAAGGGCGACGCGCGCGCCGAGCTGCGTCCGCTCAATCTGTGCGACTTCCAGCGCCGCCCGGTGCTTGGGCTCTACTCGCCGCAATATCGCGCCCTGGCGGGGCATGCAAAACGCCTCGCCAAAGCGGGCGTGGACGTCTACGAAGCCGATATCCAGCCGCCGGACCGCTACATGATGGAGCGGTTCATCACGGCGCCTGTGCTGTTTCGCGGCGATGCCGTTGAGTCGAACAGAAGCGGCGTGCTGCTCGACAGCGAGATGAAACCCGCCAACGGCTATCGCCCGCACCTGAAACTCGTGTCACTCGACATCGAAACGAGCGCACAGGGCGAGCTGTATTCCATTGCGCTCGAAGGCTGTGGACAACGCCAGGTCTACATGCTCGGCCCCGCAAATGGCGACGCGAGCCAGATCGACTTCGACTTCGAATACTGCGAAAGCCGCGCGCAGATGCTCGAACGCCTCAACGCGTGGATGGCGCTGCACGACCCCGACGCGATCATCGGCTGGAATCTCGTGCAGTTCGATTTGCGCGTGTTGCATGCGCACGCCCAGCAAACCGGCGTGCCCCTGCGCCTTGGGCGCGGCGGCGAGGTCATGGAGTGGCGCGAGCACGGCATGCGGGAGAATCATTTCTTCGCGGGCGCAGCGGGCCGTCTCATCATCGACGGCATCGAGGCGCTGCGCTCGGCCACCTGGAGCTTTCCGTCCTTCAGCCTCGAATACGTCGCACAGGCGTTGCTCGGTGAAGGCAAGTCCATCGACAATCCGTATCAGCGCATGGACGAGATCCAGCGCCGCTTCGACGAAGACAAACCCGCGCTGGCTCGCTACAACCTCAAGGACTGCGAACTGGTCACACGTGTGTTCGAGAAAACCGAACTGATCGCCTTTCTGCTCGAACGCGCGTCCGTCACGGGGCTACCCGTGGATCGCAGCGGCGGTTCGGTCGCCGCGTTCACGCACCTGTATCTGCCGAAGATGCACAGGCTGGGCTACGTCGCCCCGAATCTCGGCGACGTGGTGGGCGAAAACAGCCCCGGCGGCTTCGTCATGGACTCGCGCCCCGGCATCTACGACTCGGTGCTCGTGCTCGACTACAAGAGCCTCTACCCCTCGATCATCCGCACGTTTCTGATCGATCCCGTTGGGCTCATCGAAGGTCTGAGCGATCCCGGCGACGATGCGTCCGTGCCCGGCTTTCTCGGTGCGCGCTTTTCCCGTGAGAAGCACTGTCTGCCGGAAATCGTGCGCCAGGTGTGGGACGAGCGCGAAAATGCGAAGCGGCACCACAACGCCCCACTTTCGCAGGCGCTCAAGATCATCATGAACGCGTTTTACGGCGTACTCGGCTCGACCGGTTGCCGTTTCTTCGACCCGCGCCTCGCCTCTTCGATCACGATGCGCGGGCACGAGATCATGCGCAGAACACGTCAGCTCATCGAGTCGCAAGGCTACGACGTGATATACGGCGATACCGACTCGACCTTCGTCTGGCTCAAACACGCGCACAGCGAGGCCGACGCCACGCGAACCGGCAAGCAACTCGTCGAGCACGTCAACGCATGGTGGAAGGCCGAACTGCAAGAACGCTTCGGTCTCCAAAGCGCCCTGGAATTGCAGTTCGAACGCCATTACTCGCGCTTTCTCATGCCCACGGTGCGCGGCGCGGAAGAAGGCAGTAAAAAGCGCTACGCCGGCCTCACACTCGCGAAGAACGGCGGCGAAGAAGTCGTGTTCAAGGGCCTCGAGACCGTGCGTACCGACTGGACGCCGCTCGCGCAGGAGTTCCAGCGCGAGCTATACCGGCGTATTTTCCAGCGCGAGCCCTACGTGGAGTACATCCGCGACTATGTGCGGCGCACGCTCAATGGCGAACTGGACGACCAGCTCGTCTACCGCAAGCGCTTGCGCCGGCCGCTCGTCGAATATCAGCGCAACGTGCCGCCGCACGTGCGGGCCGCGCGGGTCGCGGACGAGTTCAATCGCGCGAAAGGCCGTCCGCTCCAGTATCAGAACGGCGGCTGGATCAGCTACGTCATGACGACAGCCGGGCCCGAGCCGCTCGAAACGCTGAGTTCGCCGCTCGATTACGCGTTCTATGTAAGCCGCCAACTACAGCCCGTTGCGGACGCGATTCTGCCTTTCCTGCGCGAGGATTTCGATACGCTGATGTCGGGGCAGCAGAGTTTGTTCTGAACGCGAGCCATAGCGCACGCTCTAACGCGCACGCTCGATAAACCGCCACAGCGCATCGTCCGTCGAATACGGCGCGTTGAAGCGAAACCACGCGCTCGGTTCGTCGTCTGGCCGGAAATAGGAGCCGGGCGCGAGCCAGATGCCGTCGCGCAGCGCCGCAGTGGCAATCGCGCCGGCCCGTTCGGGTTCGATCGCAAGGCGCGCCCATACGAAGAGCCCCGCGCGCGGCCGATGGAATATCTCGAGTCCCAGCGCATCCAGCCGCTCCTCCACGCACGCATGCGCGGCCTTCAGCCGTTCGTTCACCAGTTCGACGTGCCGTGCGTGGCGCCCTTCGAGCAACACCTTGTCGACCATGCGCTCGATGGTCGCCGACGATGTGAGCCCCACCGCCATCTTCGCGCGCGCCAGCTCGCGCAGCACATCGCGCTCGGCGACCACATAGCCGCAACGCAGCGAAGGCGTGACCGTCTTCGAAAAGCCGCTGACATACAGCACGCGCTGCAAACCCTCCATCGCTGCGAGCAGCGGCGCGCCAGGCGGCGCAAGTTCGCGGCTCACATCGTCCTCGACGACCCACATGCGCTGGCGTTCGGCGATCTGCAGCAAGCGGAACGCGTTGGACATCGCATACGTCGCGCCGGTGGGATTCTGCAGCGTCGTGTTCACGAAGATCGCCTTGGGCTGATGCGCGGCCACCTGACGCTCGAGCGCCTCGATGTCGAGCCCGGCCGGCGTGCGCGGCACACCGTGGACCGTGAGCCCCGCGAGCTTGAGGATCTGCAGCAGATTGCAGTAGCCGGGGTCTTCCACGAGCACCGTGTCGCCGGGCCGCAGCAGCGTGCGAACGATGAGGTCGAGCCCCTGCGTCGCGCCCTGCGTAAGCAGGACGTTCGACACGTCGACAGGCAGCCCCAGGCGGTCCAGTTGCGCCGCAATCCGCTCGCGCAGCGGCGCGTAGCCGTAAGGGTGCCCGTAGTCGCCAAGACGCACGGCCGGCACCCGGCTCATGGCGCGCAGGGCGTGCTGCAGGCCGCTTTCATTGATCCACTCGCCCGGCACCCAGCCGCAGCCTGCCTTGATCGGCACCGAATGATCGGCGAACACGTCGGAGAGCAGCCACGTGGCCGTGAGCGTGGGCGGCTGCCACCCCGTCGCGCTCGCCCGTGCCGACTCGTTGCGCTGCGCCACGCGGTAGCCCGAGCCGCGCCGCGCGACCACGAAGCCCATCGAAACGAGGCGGTTATACGCCTCGGTCACTGTATAGGTGGATAGCTCGTGCGTTTGCGCGAGCTGCCGCACCGAGGGCAGCAGCGCCCCGGCGCGCAGCGATTGCGCTTCGATAGCGCGCGTGAAGCCCTGTACGAGCTGCTCGACGAGCGTAGTCGCTGCGCCGCGGCCGCGCTCCAGTTCGAGTTCGATCATGGGGAAAGCAAGCGTATAGTGCGAGGGAAAACCCGAACGATTCAGGCGCCGACCAATACAGTTGGCGAGAATTGTCCAGCACGGTTTGCAGATCAGTATAGAGACTGTCTATGCCGCGGTTCAAGCCCCGGCGCTACAGTTGAGCCAAACCCACCTGAGGAGAAGCACGCATGACTTCGCGCCCTGTCATCGACGATCTCTCGTCGTTCTGGATGCCCTTCACCGCCAACCGCCAGTTCAAGGCCGCGCCGCGCCTGCTCGAATCGGCCAAGGGCATGTACTACCGCACGACCGATGGCCGTGAAGTGCTCGACGGCAGCGCGGGCCTCTGGTGTGTGAACGCGGGCCATGGGCGCGAGGAAATTGTCGCAGCGATCGCCCAGCAGGCCGCTACGCTCGACTTCGCTCCCACGTTCCAGATGGGCCACCCGCTCGCGTTCGAAGCAGCCCAGAAGATCGCGGAGATCATGCCGGCAGGGCTCGACCGTGTGTTCTTCACGAATTCCGGCTCGGAGTCGGTCGACACCGCGCTGAAGATCGCGCTCGCTTACCATCGCGCACGCGGCGAAGGCCAGCGCACCAAGCTGATCGGGCGCGAGCGCGGCTATCACGGCGTGGGCTTCGGCGGCATCTCGGTGGGCGGCATCGCGCCGAATCGCAAGGCGTTTTCGGGCCAGTTGCTGCCGGCCGTCGATCACTTGCCGCACACGCACGATCTCGAACACAACGCGTTCTCGAAGGGCCAGCCGGGCTGGGGCGCGCACCTCGCCGACGACCTCGAGCGCATCGTCGCACTGCACGACGCCTCGACCATCGCGGCCGTGATCGTGGAGCCTGTGGCGGGTTCGACGGGCGTGCTGATTCCGCCGCAAGGCTATCTGCAGCGCCTGCGCGAGATCTGCACGAAGCACGGCATCCTGCTGATTTTCGACGAGGTCATCACGGGCTTCGGGCGCCTCGGCAAGGCCACGGCCAGCGAGTATTTCGGCGTCACGCCCGACATCATCACCATGGCCAAGGCGATCAACAACGCCGCCGTGCCGATGGGCGGCGTGGCCGCGAGCCGCACGGTTCACGACACGATCGTGAACAGCGGCGCGCAAGGCGCAATCGAGCTGTTCCACGGCTACACGTATTCGGCGCACCCGCTCGCCGCCGCAGCCGCGATCGCGACGCAGGACCTGTATCGCCGTGAGGGCCTGTTCGAGCGCGCCGACGCACTCGCGCCGAAGTTCGAGGCCGCAGTGCATGCGCTGCGCGGCGAGAAGCACGTGAAGGACGTGCGCAACCTCGGCCTCGTTGCCGGCGTCGAACTCGATTCGCGCGACGGCGCGCCGGGCGCGCGCGCTTACGAGGTTTTCGTGAAGTGCTTCGAGGCAGGCGTGCTGATCCGCTTCACGGGCGACATTCTCGCGTTCTCGCCGCCGCTCATCGTGACCGAAGAGGAAATCGCGCGCCTGTTCGGCACGGTGCGCGACGTGCTCGCCACGGTGCAGTAACACGCAAAGCGCGAGTTCTCGCTCGCGCCTGCTTTCATTTGGTAATACGCCGTCCAGGCGGCCCGGGTTCGGGCCGCCTTTTCTTTTTCCGGCCGTTGGATGCCGGCCATACGCAAGCAGTCGTATTGAGCAGCCGTACCCGCGCGGGCCGGGTTTAAGCACGGAACACGTCATCGGCGTATCGTTGCCCTATCCGCCATGGCAAACGCGATTGCGGCGAGCGCGCATCGACCGACGTGCGCTGCGCCAGGAGGGAATCTCATGAAGATGCCAGTCCGTATCGGCACGCATATCGAGGGCATCCACTGGATCGCCGAATATGTGGAAGCGACGCATCAAATCCGTGTGTTCCGCGACGGCCGCGTGGTCGATACCATCCCCGCGCCCGCGGCCATGTTTGGTGAAGAGCGTGACGCGGGCTCGGCCAGCGACGCCGCGAGCCGTGCCGAGGAAGCCGCGCTGCTCGCCTGTCTGCGCCGCTATGTAGCCGACGTGCAGCCAGAAGAATAGGACTCTTGATCATTGTCCCGACCGAATCCACCTCTCGCAAGGAGAGCGCGCCGATGAACGAGCGCAACGATCACTTCCCGCCCCAGCTCATCGAAACCGACGCGCTCATCATCGGCGCTGGGCCCGTTGGACTCTTCCAGGTGTTCGAACTCGGTCTGATGGAAATACACGCGCACGTAGTGGATTCGCTGCCCGTGGTCGGTGGCCAGTGCGCCGAGCTTTACCCCGACAAACCGATCTACGACATTCCGGCGGTGCTAATGTGCACCGGGCAACAACTCGTGGATGTGCTGATGAAGCAGATCGAGCCTTTCGGCGCGACGTTCCATCTCGGCCAGGAGGTGCAAATCGTCGAGCCGCGCGCAGACGGCCGCTTCTTCGTGCAAACAAGCAAGGGTACGCAGTTTCTTGCGAAGACGGTGTTCATCGCGGCAGGCGTGGGCTCGTTTCAGCCGCGCACGCTCAAGTTGAGCGGCATCGAGCGATACCGCGACACACAGCTTTTCTATCGCATACGCGATCTCGAAAGCTTTCGCGACAAGGACATCGTGGTGTGCGGCGGCGGCGATTCGGCGCTCGACTGGGCGCTGCAACTCGTGGACGTCGCGCAGAGCGTGATCCTGCTTCATCGGCGTGAGGCATATCGCGCGGCGCCGGCAACGGTCGCGAAAATGCACGCGCTATGCGAGGAATGGCGCATGCAGTCGATCGTCGGCCAACTAAGCGGCTTCGACGACGAAGGCGGCAAGCTCACGCGCATCAAGGTGACGGGCGGCGACGGCGTCACGCGCTCGCTGGAACTCGACTACCTGCTCGTGTTTTACGGCTTGTCGCCGCAACTCGGGCCGATCGCGCAATGGGGCCTGGAAATCGAACGCAAACAGCTACCAGTGGATACGGCGCGCTTCGAAACGAGCGTGCCGGGTATCTTTGCCGTCGGCGATATCAACACGTATCCGGGCAAGAAGAAGCTGATTCTCTCAGGCTTTCACGAAGCCGCACTCGCCGCATTCGGTGCGGCGCATCATGTGTTTCCCGAGAAGAAAATTCATCTGCAGTACACAACGACCAGCACGCGCCTGCACAAGGTGCTCGGCGTGGAGTCGCCGGTGTTCGACTGAACGCGGGGATGCTCGCCCGCGTTCAGTCGCCACACGATCAGGCCTGCTCGGCGTCCTGCTCGCGAAAAATGCGGTCGGCGAGATGGAACGCGGAGTTCGCCGCCGGCACGCCGCAATAGATCGCGGTTTGCAGCAGCACTTCCTTGATTTCGTCGCGCGTGACGCCATTGTTACGCGCGGCGCGCAGATGCAGCGCGAGTTCCTCGCTGCGGTTGAGCGCGACCATCATCGCGATCGTCAGCAAGCTGCGCGTGTGGCGCGGCAAGCCATCGCGCGTCCAGATCTCGCCCCATGCATAGCGCGAAATGAAATTCTGGAATTCCTCGGTCACTTCCGTGCGGTTGGCGAGCGAGCGATCGACGTGCGCGTCGCCCAGCACCGCGCGGCGCACCTTCATGCCCGCTTCGTAGCGTTCTTCGTCGTTCATTACGCCCCCAGCAGGAAGTCGACCACGATCTTGTTGTACTCGTCCGCCAGCTCGACGTTCGAGATGTGCGCGGCATTCAGCTCGACATAGCGTGCGCCGGGCATCGATTCGGCCAGTTCGCGTCCTTGTGCGGGCGTCGCGGCCAGATCGTGCGTGCCCGAGATCACGAGCGTGCGCGCCTTGATCGACGGCGCCTCGCCGCGCAGGTCAGCGGCGTTGATCGCTTCGCAGTTCGAAGCGTAGCCGTCCTTGTCGGTATGCACGAAGACGTCGCGTACTTGCGACATGACGAGCGCATTGTTCGCGATGAATTCGGGCGTGTACCAGCGCGGCAGCACCGCGTCGGCGAGCGCCAGCATGCCTTCGCTGCGAGCCTTTGCCGCGCGCGGCACCCACACTTCCGGCGAGCCGATCTTGGCGGCCGTATTGCACAGCACGAGGCGATCGATGCGGTTGGCGTAACGCGCGCCGAGACCGACGCCGGTCAGCCCGCCCATCGAAACGCCCGCGAAATGCGCGCGCTCGATGCCGAGCTGGTCCATCAGGCCGATCACGTCGCCGGTCAGTTGCTCGATGGTGTACGGGCCCTGCGGCGCCGCCGAGTGGCCATGACCGCGCGTGTCGTAGCGCAGCACGCGGAAGTGCTTCGTGAACTCGGCGATTTGCGGCGTCCACATCGACACGTCGCTACCGAGTGAATTCGACAGAACTACCCATGGCGCCGAGCGGTTCTGCGCACCGTCGATGCGGTAGAACAAATGCGTGTCGTTGACGGCTGCGTAAGGCATGCGTGTTACTCCTCGTGTGTCTTCTATGGTCAATGGGACGTGCGTTGTATTGCACTCGCTTCGTGCGACGCGAGCACCGCGTCGACGAAAGCGTGCGCCTGCCCCACGTAATTGGCCGGATCGAGCAGCGCCTTGAGGCGCGCTTCGTCCAGGTGTCGGGTCACGGCGGGATCCGCCGCGAGGACTTCGTACAGCGTGCGGCCGCTCTGTACTGCCGATTTCGATGCGTGCTCAACGAGATGATGCGCGTCCAGACGCCCGATCTGGTCGCCGAGCGCGAGCATCACGGCTTCGCCGAGAATGAGCCCGTGCGTGATGTCGAGATTCGCCGCGAGGCGTTCGGGCCGCACTTCGAGTCCAGCGGTGATCTGTTCGATCTGCGCGAGCGCGCCGCCAGCGAGGCGCGCGAGATCGGGCAGCGCATCCCACTCCGCTTGCCAGCCGCCGAGCGCGCGCTCATGTTCCTGAACCATGCCCGCGAACACCGTCGCGACGAGGCCAGGCGCGCGTGTGGCAGCCGTCAGGACGGCTGCGCAACCCACGGGATTGCGCTTGTGCGGCATGGTCGAGGAACCGCCCTTGCCCGCCGCCGCCGGTTCGCCCAGCTCGCCGATTTCGGTCTGCATCTGCAGCGAGATGTCACGCGCGATCTTGCCGAGCGTGCCGATGAGCATGCCGAAAAACGACGCGGCTTCGGCAATGCGGTCGCGCTGCGTGTGCCACGGCAAGGCAGGCAACGCGAGGCCGAGCGCTTGCGCGAGCGCGGCGCTCACGTTCGGCGCAGCGTCGCGCAAGCTTGCGAGCGTGCCGGCCGCGCCGCCGAACTGCAGCACGAGCGCGCGCTCGCGCAGCGCGGCGAGGCGTTCGCGATGGCGTAGCATGGCGTCGAGCCATTGCGCGAACTTCAAGCCGAGCGTGATGGGCAGCGCCTGCTGGAGCCACGTGCGCCCCACCGCCGGCGTCGCGCGGTGCGTGCGCGCGAGGTCCGCGAGCGTCGCGCAGAGCGCATCGATACCACGCTCGATCAGCGCAAGCGCGTCGCGCAACTGCAGCACGGTGGCCGTATCGATGATGTCCTGACTCGTGGCGCCCCAGTGAACGTACTTCGCGGCTTCGGCGTCGGCGGACTTCACACGCGCCGTGAGCTGCTTGACGAGCGGGATCGCCAGATTGCCGCCCAGCGCGGCGTCGCGCGCGAGCGCCGGCGCGTCGAGCTGATCCGCCGCGCAGGCCGCGACGATCGCGGCCACGGCCGACTGCGGAATCACGCCATGCATGGCAGAGGCGCGCGCAAGCGCCGCCTCGACGTCCAGCATGCGTTGCAGCGTGGCTTCGGGAGACCAGACCGCATTCATCGGCTCGGTCCCGCAGATCAGGCTCGTGAGGCGTTCAATCATGGAGTGTGGCGCGTAGAAAAATGCAGGCGTTCAGATAGTACAGATGGAACGAAGCGGGCGCGGCAACCGTCGACGAATGCCGACGGCTGCCGCGCCACGCACGTGCGAACGATGCGCACTTCGACAAACAGTTTACGCTGCGCGACGGTTCTGCGTCGCGTCGATCAACGGCACGCCGGCAAGCTTCTGCAGCGCGTCGAAATCGATGTCCGAATAGATCTCGCGCACGGCGAGGCCTTCGGGCGTGACGTCGAACGCAGCGAGGTCCGTATAGATGCGGCCGACGCAGCCCACGCCCGTGACCGGGTACGAGCATTCGCTCACGAGCTTGCTTTCGCCTTGCTTGGTCAGCAGTTCCATCATGACGAACACCTGCTTCGCGCCGAGTGCGAGGTCCATCGCGCCGCCCACGGCCGGAATCGCGTCGGGCGCGCCGGTGTGCCAGTTCGCGAGGTCGCCATTCACCGACACCTGGAATGCGCCGAGCACGCAGTAGTCCAGGTGGCCGCCGCGCATCATCGCGAACGAGTCGGCGTGGTGGAAGTAGGCGCCGCCGGTGAGCAGCGTGACATGCTGCTTGCCTGCGTTGATGAGTTCGTCGTCTTCCTGGCCGGGTGCGGGCGCCGGGCCCATGCCGAGCAGGCCGTTCTCGCTGTGCAGGAAGATTTCCTTGCTCGGATCGAGGTGGTTGGCCACCAGCGTCGGGACGCCGATGCCGAGATTCACATACGCGCCTTCGGGAATGTCCGCGGCCACGCGCTTGGCCATTTCATCGCGATTCAGTCGTTTCATTGCCTCTCTCCGTTCCTTCAGGCTGCCTGGCCTTGCGCTTGATGGGCCGCTTGCGGCACTTCCACGACGCGTTGCACGAAAATGCCGGGCGTCACGATGTTTTCCGGATCGAGCTGACCGAGTTCGACAACCTCAGAAACCTGGGCAATGGCGACCTTCGCCGCGCTCGCCATGATCGGGCCGAAGTTGCGCGCCGTCTTGCGATAGACCAGGTTGCCCCAGCGATCGCCCTTATACGCCTTGATGAGCGCGAAGTCGGCGTGCAGCGGCGCTTCGAGCACGTACTGGCGGCCGTCGATCAGTCGCGTTTCCTTGCCTTCGGCCAGCTTCGTGCCGTAGCCCGTGGGCGTGAAGAAGCCGCCAATGCCGGCGCCCGCGGCGCGGATGCGCTCGGCCAGATTGCCCTGCGGCACGAGTTCGAGCTCGATTTCGCCTGCGCGATAGAGTGCGTCGAACACATACGAGTCGGTCTGGCGCGGGAACGAGCAGATGATCTTGCGCACGCGCTTCGCGTTGAGCAGCGCGGCAAGGCCGATGTCACCGTTGCCTGCATTGTTGTTGACGATGGTGAGGTCGCGCGCGCCCTGCTCGATGAGCGCGTCGATCAGTTCGGCGGGCATACCGGCCGTGCCGAAGCCGCCGATCATCACCGTGGCGCCGTCATGCACATCGGCCACGGCGGCTTGAAGCGAGTCGAAAATCTTGTTGATCATGCCTGTTCCTGAAAGCGATGCGCATCGCGGAAGGTCCACGTCACCCGATCGCGAAAAAGTTCTACATACGAACACTGATTCGTTTAGCGAACGTCCAGCGCATTATCGGAGCGTATTCGCGGGCTTGTCAAGGCGGGTCTACCCACACAGGCAATCTACTTCATGTCGGTGCCGGGGCGCGTGGGTTCGTACAGGGATGCACTTTTTGCCGCGCTTCCAGGACAGGCGCGGCCGTGGGCACATACCCCAATATCCGGAATTTCGATTCATCGACTAGTCTTTATCTGATTTCGATATAGTGCCGCCCTCGCCTTCATGCAAGACCTTGATCTGAATCTCATCCCCTTCCTCGTGGCCATGGAGGAAACGCGCAATGTGAGCCGCGCCGCCGAGCGGCTCGGCGTGAGCCAGCCGCGGGTGAGCACGGCGCTCGGCAAGCTACGCGATTATTTCGGCGATCCGCTCTTCGTGCGCACCTCGCGCGGCATGGAGCCCACGCCGCGCGCGCTCGGCCTCATTCCCGCCGCGCGCGACGCGCTGGTGCGTATCGAGAAGGGCATGCTGCAAGCGCAGGACTTCGATCCCGCCACGAGCACCCACACGTTCTCCATCGCACTCTCCGATGTCGGTGAGATCGTGTTTCTTCCGCGCCTCTTGCAGGTGTTCGCCGAGCGCGCGCCCAATGCGAACCTGCGTTCGGTGTCACTGCCGCCGAGCCAGGTCGAGCGCGGTCTCGAATCGGGCGACATCGATCTCGCGGTCGGCTATTTCCCCGACCTCGGCGGCAACAACTTCTTCCAGCAACGCCTCTTCACGCACCGCTTCATCTGCATGATGCGCAGCGGACATCCGCTCGCGGGCAAAGCCATGACGATCGAGCAGTTTCTCGCCATGGGCCACGCCGTCGTGCGCGCCGAAGGGCGCAGCCAGGAAGTGCTGGAACAGTATCTGGAGAAAAGGCGCATGCGCCGCCGCGCGGTGCTCGAAACGCCGCACTTCATGAGCTTGCCGTTCATTCTCACGCGCTCCGACCTCATCGCGACCGTGCCTCATGCAATCGGCTTCGCCTATGTGTCCGAGCATGCATCGATCACGCTCGTCGAGCCCCCGCTGCAATTGCCGCGCTTCGATCTCAAGCAGCACTGGCATCGCAAGTATCACAACGCGCCGCGTGGCGAATGGCTGCGAAGCGTCGTGGCGGAACTCTTCAACGACGCCATGGACGAATGGCCGAAATGATGCCCTCTTGCGCCAGGCCCGACAAAACATGAAACAATGTGGGCTCGTGGAGCACGCCAAAGCGGCGTCGTTCCACATGACAGGAGCCCATGCATGAGCGAAGAAAAAAAAGCCGGGAAAGGAAAGCCACGCAAGAGCGCAACGAGCGCAACGAGCGCGACCAGCGGGACCAGCGCGCGTCCGTCGCGCGCCGAAGCCGAGGACGCCGTGCGCGTACTGCTGCGCTGGGCCGGGGACGACCCCGCTCGCGAAGGGCTGATCGATACGCCGGGCCGCGTCGTGCGTGCCTATGAGGAGTTCTTCGCGGGCTATGAGGTCGATCCACGCGAAATCCTGTCGCGCACCTTCTCGGAGGTGGACGGCTACGACGAAATGATCGTGTTGAAGGACATTCGCTTCGAGAGCTACTGCGAGCATCACATGGTGCCGATCATCGGGCGCGCGCACGTGGCGTATCTACCCGAGCATCGCGTGGTGGGCATCTCGAAGCTCGCGCGTCTCGTCGACGCATTCGCGAAGCGCCTGCAGATCCAGGAGAAGATGACCGCGCAGATCGCCGACACGCTCAATGAAATCCTGCAGCCCAAGGGCGTGGGCGTGATACTCGAAGCGGCGCATCAATGCATGTCCACGCGCGGCGTGCACAAGGCGGGCGTGTCGATGGTGACGTCGCGCATGCTCGGCACGTTCCGCACCGACCCTTCCACGCGCCGCGAGTTCCTTGCGATCGTCGGCAATCCCGGCGCGATGAGCGTCGCGAATACCTGAAAACCACACGCACGCAAACAATGAACGGGACGGCGTGTCCCGTTCCCCTCCTCACTTCATTGGGCTTTCGTCGCCCCGCTCGATCTCGCGAATCTTGCCCTGGCGCACACTGCTGCCCGGCGGCACGCTATGCGTGAGCCACACGTTCCCGCCAATCACGGAGCCGCGCCCGATCGTCACGCGACCGAGAATCGTCGCGCCCGCGTAGATCACCACGTCGTCCTCGACGATCGGATGGCGTGCATTGCCCTTCACGAGCGTCCCGTCGAGGTCGGCGGCGAAGCTCTTCGCACCGAGCGTCACGGCCTGATACACGCGAACGCGCTCGCCGATGATCGCGGTCTCGCCGATCACGACGCCCGTGCCGTGATCGATGAAGAAGCTCGATGCGATCTGCGCGCCAGGGTGAATGTCGATGCCCGTTGCGGAATGCGCGATCTCATTGATGAAACGTGCGAGCAGCGGCACACCGAGGCGGTGCAGCGCATGCGCGAGCCGATGGTGCGTCATGGCCCACACGCCCGGGTAGCACAGCAGGATCTCGGTGATGTGCTGCGCGGCCGGGTCGCCCGTGAACGCCGCCTGAATGTCGCTCACGAGCAGCGCGCGAATATCGGGTAGTTGCCGGCCGAACTCGCGCGCGACTTCAAATGCACGCACGCGCAGTTCGTCGTCGCTGGCCTGAGAGCTTTCCGGCAGGAAGCGCAACGCGCGGCGAATCTGCTCGGCAAGCAGCCGCAAGGTGCTGTCGAGCGTATGGCCGACGTAGTAGTCGATACTCTCGTCGGTCAGGTCGGGCGCGCCGTAATGCGTGGGAAAGAGCGCGGCGCGCAGGCCGGCCACGATGTTGACGACCGCATCGCGCGACGGCAATTCGCGTATACCGAGTGGATGGCGCGTGCGGTGCCGTTCTTCACGCGACGCACGCAGATCGGCGACGATTTGTTCTAGACCCCATTCAGGGGAAGCAGCTTTGGACATGGTGATGCGGCAGCAGACGCAAGGTCTGTGCGGGAGTGAGTGTATCGACCCCAGAGATTACCGCGTTTTGCCGGAGTTCGCCGAAGCGCCCTCGGAGACAGGCTGCGCCCGGAGAGCGCGCGCGTTCAAAGCGTGACCGTGCTCGCGTCGATCCAGCGAACGGCCCAGTCGCGCGCATGGGCGATGGCGGCCGCCTCATCGGAAAAGCGCAGCTCAGCAGGGAAAAAACGGTTGGCAACGAGTTCGCCATCGCTCGAGCGCGAAATCACCACATACGGTTGATATGTGCCGTCACCGGCGCGCGCCGGTGCGCAATTCAGCAAATAGCCACGATGCGTAAATGCAGCGTCGAAGTGCATGTGTGTCACCCGCCCCTGACTGCCTCGTCCGTTTTATTTGGCGCGTGCATTCAAGATCGTGCGGCAAAGCCACAGCATGAGCCCTCGCCCGGCCCATTAATCGAAGCGCGCCAACTCGTTGAAAGAGGATCATACTCCTGGGAAAAAGTCCAAACCAACGAAAAAAATGCAACATCGCTGGAGGCGTTCTCCTGGCGAACCGGCTTGCTTTTCATGCCGATTCAAGGGTGCGGCGCTGCAGCGGAACGGCGCTTGCGGAATGGCCTGCTGAACGCCTGCACCCCGATCTTCCAAGGAGGAAGAATCATGAATCGTCCCGACGACATGCAAAAAGCGAATGTGGGAGATGTGAGCTCGTCGTTGTCGCGGCCGCGCAGCGCCGAACTCCACAACGACCGCACGCACGATAGCTCGGTCGACACCGACGGCAAGAACCGTGAAGCCGCGCGCCTCGCGGGCGACGGCTGCATTGGCCCCGACGAAGAGACGACCTGCAACGCGACGCTCGACAACAGCGTGGCCGAAGCGAATGACGGCCTGGCGGGTTTCGACAGCCGCAAGGGCGTGCATCGGCTGCCGATCGCGCTGGAGTCCGGATACGAACTCGTCGACCTCGGCATGTGCGAGCCCGAAGAGCCCAATGCCGTCGACTGGCAGCGCAACGCCGCGCGCGAACCGGGCGCGCGCCGCAGCCCGGGACGCCTGCACTTCGCGCTCAATCACATGCGGCCGACGCGCGTCATCGAGTTGCTGCGCAAGCCATGAACCATGGTTCGCCGCCCGTTGTGCGGCGAACCATTTGCGATTATCCAGGCGATATCGCCGCACTGGCGGATTCAGACAGTATTCAGTCGAGTGCGGTTAAAAAATAGAAATGAAAGCTTGAAAATAAATGAAAGCCGATAAATCGACGGCATTATCCTGGCGAGTTGCACACTCTTGCCGCATTTCGAAATGTCGTCTGGATTTATTTCAGCACCGGGGCAATGCGCTTCATGCAGACCAGCACACTTGTTCAGGAGACGCAGAAATTCTCTCCGATGTCACCGAAATCTGACAGAAATGACCCCACAAAGCGGGAGGATTGCAGACGAGGGGGGATCGGATAGGAATTTAGTGATAAATTCTTACATCATAAGAAGCGAGGAGCGAGTGTCTGAGGGCTTGCCCCGCGATCTCGCCCAGCGCTGATGGAGAGTGTTGAACGTGCCTCTACATTTTATTGAGCAGATGTCGCCCGTGCTCGACGCGCCCGAAGAGGCTGCGTGGTTCGACGCGGTGGCGAAGCTCGCCAGCTCGTGGGGATTCAGCCAGCTCATGCTGGCTATCTTGCCGCGCCCGGGCATGAGGCTCGAGGACGCGTTTATCCGCACGAACTATTCGGCCGCCTGGCGGCAGACGTACAACGACCACGGTATGGCCTACTTCGACCCTACCGTGTCGCATTGCACGACGCGTTCGGCGCCGCTCATCTGGTCGCCGGAACTTTTCGCGACAGAGCAGCAACAATCGATGTATGAGGAGGCCCGCTCGTACGGGCTGCGCGCGGGCATCACCCTGCCGATCCATGGCCCGCGCCAGGAAATCGGCATGCTCTGCTTCGTCAACGACGCAAATCCCACCGACAACTTCTGGGAGGACGTGAACCGCGCGTTGCCGAATCTCGTGCTGCTGCGCGACCTCGTGCTGGACACGAGCCAGCGGCACCTGAACGACCACGTTCAGTCGCTGATTCCCAAACTCACGCCACGAGAAAAGGAATGCCTCAAGCGGACTGCGCTAGGCAAGTCCACTTGGGAAATTTCTCACATCCTGAATTGCTCTGAAGCCGTCGTGAACTTCCACATGAAGAACATTCGCGGGAAGTTCGGCGTGAACTCACGGCGAGCGGCAGCCGTGATTGCGACTCAGATGGGTCTTATTGACCCGGGCTAAGCACCATCGGTGCGTCGCCGCGCAACACGCGCTCGGCACGGCCAAGGTCGCCGTCCGAAATCGTCTTGTTGAAATACAGCCCGAGCAGGATCGACACCGGCGGCGGAATCTCCGCGCCCGACTCGAACCGGCTGCCGCGCGACTGCGTCACGCCGAAACGCGCCCAGAAGCGGCGCTGGCTCTCTTTCTTCTTCTTCCGATACGCAATGATCAGGACGCGGTCGACGACCGAAGACAGATCCCCGGGGGACGACATGGTATTCGCACCCGAATGCCATTGATTGCCCATAAGTTCCATGATGACTCTCGCTGTCAGATATGCCTGATGAGTGACTGCCGCGGAAGTGATTCTCCTTAAGAGGCCCTATCTGCGCACCTACCTATCTAGATAGGTGTTTTTTTATATTCATAACGCATAGCTTTCGAACCGTACTGCCGCGCTTCCACACAAATCGGGAGAGTTGTCATGCAAGCTGCGATACGGATCGGACTGAGACAGGACTTCGAGAATGAGGACATCAATGAGATGTACCGGCTGCGCGCGCGCGTGTTCCGCGACCGCCTGGGCTGGGACATTCCCACCATCGCGGGGATGGAAATCGACGGCTACGACGCGCTCGGGCCCCATTACATGCTGATTCAGGATGGCGCAGGCCACGTGCGCGGCTGCTGGCGCCTGATGCCCACCGAAGGCCCCAACATGTTGCGGGACACCTTCCCGCAACTGCTGCAAGGCAACGCTGCGCCTACGGCCCGTAACATCTGGGAACTGAGCCGCTTCGCCATTGAATCCGGCAATGACCAGGCATTCGGTTTCGCCGACTTGACCATGAGCGCGATGCGCGCGGTCGTGTCGTTCGCCGACCGCGCGGGCATCAACAGCTATGTGACGGTGACCACGACGCCGATGGAGCGCTTGCTGCGCCGCACGGGCATCGAGCTAAGGCGGCTTGGCGCGCCGATGCGCATTGGCGTGGAGAATGCCGTCGCGCTGGAAATCGCGATGAGCCAGCAGACCCACCACGCGCTGTTCGGGGAGATGGCGCACGCCGCGTAAGCGCGACGTCTAAAGTAGACCGACTCACACTGGCCAGGTGCCGAGCCTTTTTCGGTCAGTCTGGCACGCGATTGTTTGTCTGACAAATCAGACCGAAAAAGACCATTCCGGCGCCATTGCGTGGCGCCGGTCGCGCCGACTTCAGCGCGCCTTAGTCGGCCTTGACCTCGTCGGCTCTCGCTTCGCCGCTTTTCTGCGCCGCCGAGGCGCTGCGGCTGAAGCGGATGTGGGAAATCCGCCCCACGCACAGCGCCGCCGCGAGCGCCGCGCAGCCCGTCAGCCCGATTCCCAGATGGATCGTGTCCACCAGCACGTGGCGCAAGGCATCGACTAGCGCCGCGCCGTCGAGCCCCGCCGCCTTCATCTGCGCGACGAGACCCTCGCGCAGTGACGGGTCGATCAGCACGCGCGGATCGGCGAGCTGCGGTTGCCAACGCTGCTGCAGCGGCGCGCCGATCACCGCCAGCGCGTCCCCCACGCCGGCCGCATAGCGGTGATTGACGATCGTCGCCACGACGCTGGTGCCGAGCATGCCGCCAACCATGCGCGTGGATTGCAGCAAGGCGGTCGTGATGCCGAAACGCTCCCGCCCGGCAATCTCCTGGCCGAATATATTCAGATTGTTCAGGATGAAGCCGAGCCCGATACCCACGGCCGACATCGCCAGCTCGAGCCAGAGGTGCGCCGTGTTTCGGGACGCGAAGGCAAGACCGGCGGAAGCCGCGACCAGCAGGCTGAATCCGACTGTCAGAATCGTCGTGGGCCTGTGCAGCCGGATCACGATGCGCGTATTGATCAGGCTGCCTAGCGCGATACAGGCCGCGATAGGCGTGGCGAGCAGGCCCGCCTGCTGGGGCGACAGCCCGAAACCGCCCTGCAGGAGCAGCGGCGCGAAAAAGATCAGCGAGAACATTACGAAGCCCGAGAGCGTCGAGAGCGTAAACAACGTAACGAGCTGCGGGTCGCGGAACAGGTCGAGCGGGATGATCGGGTGCGTCGCACGGCGCTCGCAGACGAGCAGCAGGGCCACGCCGGCGAGTACCGCCACCGCAAGCACGGCGTTGCCGGTCGTCAGACCGCTCCTGGGCACCGCCTCGATCAAGGTCTGGAAAGCGCCCAGCACCAGTGCGACGAGCGCGGCGCCCGTCCAGTCGATGCGCACTTCGCCGGTACGCGCCGGCTGGTAGCGCGGCAGATGCGCCCAGATGAAATAAAGTGCAAGCACACCAACCGGCAGATTGACGAGAAAGGTCGAGCGCCAGCCGAAGTGCTCGCTGAGCCAGCCGCCCAGCGACGGCCCCGCGGCCGTGCCGATGCCGTAGGCGGCCGCCATGACGACCTGCCAGCGCACCCGCGCGCGCGGGTCGGGAAAGAGATCGGGAATCGAGGCGAACGCCGTACCCACCATCATCCCGCCTCCTACGCCCTGCAACGCGCGCGCCGCCGCGAGAAAACGCATGTCGGTCGCGAGCCCGCACAGCACGGAGGCCACCGTAAACACGATCACCGCGGCAATCACGAAGCGCTTGCGGCCGAAGTAGTCGCCGAGCCGGCCAAACACGGGCACCGTCACGACCGAGGCCAGCAGGTAAGCGCTCGCGATCCACGCATAGAACTCGAAGCCGTGCAACTCGGCGACGATCGAGGGCAAAGCGGTGCTGACAACGGTTTGATCGAGTGCGACGAGCATGTTGACGAGGCCAATGCCGAGCATGGCCAGTAGCGCGTCGCGAAACGGCAGGTTAGCGGAGGAAGGTTTCACGGGAGAGAAGGACGGCGCGAAGCGAAAAAGAGGCAACGATAGCCGTATGCCGGTGCGCATGCAACATAACGAAATAGCAAATGAAAACCTGGCGGGGGCGCGGTATTCCGACGCAGACTACTTGATCTTCCTTCGCGCTCCTTCCATCTTTCATACAGTCCGACTGCATCTTTACTTGCGATCCATTAAGCTTCTCGCCAGTCACGACACACCGCGCCCGTCTCGTCGCAGCATCGCCCGAGGCCGCGCGATTCTCGATCCCACTCAAAGAGGAGGTCTTATGTATAAACGCATCCTTGTCGCCGTCGACGGCAGCGCCACCTCGCGCCGCGCCTTCGAAGCCGCGCTCGACCTGGCGAAGGCAATGGGCTCGATCCTGGAGCCGTATTACGTGATCGAGAACACGCCCATGTATTTCGACGCGCCCGGCTACGACCCTTCGATCCTGCGCAACCAGATGATCGCGCAGGGTAACGAACTCGCGGAAGACATGAACAAGGCGATGAGCGAGCGAGGCGTGGCAGGCGCCATGCTCACGGGCGAAGCCTCCTCGCTCGACGACGTCCCGACGCTCGTGCTCAACGCCGCCAAGACCGCAGGCTCCGATCTGATCGTGATGGGCACGCACGGCCGTCGCGGCTTCCAGCGCCTCATTCTCGGCAGCGTTGCCGAACGCTGCGTGCGGCAGTCCACCCTGCCCGTCCTGCTCATTCCGTCAGCCGCAGGAAATGCCGACCAGTAGTCGCTTAAGGTGCACGCAGTTTTGCACATTATCGAAAAGTCGCTTGCGCTCCGTCAGACGGAGCGCAAGCGCCTTCTGACGAGGCTCAACACCGAGCATCTCAAAAGCGCGTCACTTTGCCACCAATCTGAGATTCGACCCCGGTAGACAATGCCTGGACATAGATCAAAGGAGCATTGTCGATGCTGAATCCCAACGTCGTTTCTCATACCACCGTGCGCCGCAGCAATCGCACGCCCGTGACGGCGCCGCGCACGTCCACGCGCTGTTCGGTTTGCGCCATGCGGCACCTGTGCATGCCCCAGGGCCTCACCCTCGACGACCTGCCGAAACTCGAAGCATTGATCTGCTCCGCGCGCAGTGTGCGGCGCGGCGAAGCCGTGTACCGCGCCGGCGACGGATTCGACAACCTCTATGTCGCGCGCTCCGGCTCGCTCAAGACGGTCATGGCGCACCGCGACGGCCGCGAGCAGGTCACTGGCTTGCGTCTGGCCGGCGACCCGCTCGGCATCGACGGCATCAGCACCGGCTTCCACACCTGCAGCGCCGTGGCGCTCGAAGACAGCTCGGTCTGCATCATTCCCTACTCGGCGCTCAAGCATTTGTGCCGCGAAACCGGCGCCATGCAAGACCGGTTGCACCGCCTCATGAGCGAGCAGCTGATCCGCGAATCGTCGCAAATGATGGTGCTCGGCTCGCTTTCCGCCGACGAACGCGTCGCCGCCTTTCTGCTGGACGTCTCCGAACGCAACGGCCAGCGCGGGTACTCACCCGCGGAGTTCAACCTGCGCATGACGCGTGAGGACATGGGCAGCTATCTCGGCATGACGCTCGAAACGGTGAGCCGCACCCTGTCGAGATTTCAAAAGCGCGGCCTGATCGACGCACAGGGCAAGCTGATCCGCATCATCGATCTCGAAGGTCTGCGGCATCTGTAATTCGTGGCAAACTCCGGGCGGGCCGTCCGCCCGGGCCGCCCCGGCCGCCTGCTACGCGCCTCATCGGCGCGGCATCTTCGTTGGCACAACTCCTGCGCAGGGTTAAAGTTTCGTTCTACGCCCACCCAAGGAGAATCGCCGAAATGCATCTCCCGCAATCCCCCACGCTCGCTGCCCGCCTCGAAGCGGCGCGCACCGCCAGCGACGCGCTCTTCAACGTCGTCAAGCCCGAGTTTCTCTACGAGCGGCCCATTCGCGAGCGTCATCGCATCGTGTTCTATATCGGTCATCTGGAAGCATTTGACCGCAACCTCTTCGACAAGCGCCTGTTCGACGTGCCCTCCGCCGATGCGCGCCTCGACCAGCTATTCGCTTTCGGCATCGATCCCGTCGATGGCGGCCTGCCGACCGATACGCCCGCCGACTGGCCCGAACTCGCCGAAGTCCTTGCCTACGGACGCGACGCCCGCAGCCGCATCGACGCGCAGCTCTCGACGCTCGATCTGCCGCCCGATGCCTCAAATCACGACACGCCGGGGCAGTTGCTGAATGTCGCGATCGAACATCGGCTCATGCATGTCGAAACACTCGCCTACATGCTCCACCAGTTGCCGTTCGAGCAAAAGCAGACGCCCGCCACAACGGCCGCGCGCGCCAACCCGTTCCATACGGTCGAGGCCGAAACGGTGCAAGTGCCCGCGGGCCGCACGGAGCTCGGCATGACCGCCGAGCGCGGACTATTCGGCTGGGACAACGAGTTCGGCGAGCAGCAAGTCGACGTAGCGGCATTCAAGATCGACCGCTACATGGTGACGAATGGCGCATTCCTCCAATTCATCGAGGATGGTGGCTACAAAAGGCGCGAACTCTGGAACGACGCGGATTGGGCCTGGAAGGAAAGCGCGCACGTGGCGCACCCCGTGTTCTGGTCGCGCGGCCCCGAAGGCTGGCTCCTGCGCACGATGTTCGAAGACATTGCATTGCCGCTTGCGTGGCCCGTGTACGTGAGCCACGCGGAAGCCGGCGCCTTTGCGCGCTGGCGCGGCATGGCGCTGCCGAGCGAGGCGCAGTGGCAGCGCGCGGCACACGGCGCGCTGCCCGGCCGCGCCGACAACTTCGATTTCCGCGACTGGAACCCGGTGGCCGTCGACGCCACACCGGACAGCGCCAGCACCTGGGGCGTAGAAGGCCTGTACGGCAACGGCTGGGAATGGACCTCCACGCTCTTCGGGCCGCTACCGGGTTTCAAGGCGTTCCCGTTCTACGAGGGGTATTCGGCGAACTTCTTCGACGGTCAGCACTACGCAATGAAAGGCGGCTCGCCGCGCACCGCGCAATGCATGTTGCGGCCAACGTTCCGCAACTGGTTCCAGCCGCGTTACCAATATGTTTATGCGGGATTTCGCTGCGTTCGGGATTGATCGATCCCCCTCGCTGAAGTGCAAGCGCTGCAGAAGCGCTCCGCCGTAACGCGCCCAGCCGTTCAAGATAGCGAAACAAGTACGTCAGATCATGCTGGGGGCGCCACCCGCCCTCAGCCTTTCCCCGCGGGAAAGCACGCTTCACCCTTCCTCAATTTTCGCGCTCGCGAAAATCTCCCACACTTTGCATCACGCCTCGTCCGTACCGTTCGTACGGAATTGCGCCCCGACCGCGGCTCATGGCGCGGCATCAAAGATACTGGAGACAGCATGAACAGCCATCCCCTGGACCTCGGCGGCAGCGCGCCGGGCGAGCCGTCTATCCGCCCGCTAGCTGCGGACGCCCCGTTTCC
Source organism: Paraburkholderia hiiakae (assembly GCF_904848665.1). Taxonomy (GTDB): domain Bacteria; phylum Pseudomonadota; class Gammaproteobacteria; order Burkholderiales; family Burkholderiaceae; genus Paraburkholderia; species Paraburkholderia hiiakae. The sequence continues at coordinate 240,948 of NZ_CAJHCQ010000004.1, read as the reverse complement.
GAGCCCCCAAGGCGTCACGCTCGGCAGCTTCATGGACGACATGCCCGTGGGCGCGCTGCATCGCTTCGTGGTGTGGGTGATCGGCATTGGCCTCTTCTTCGACATGTACGAGATCTTTCTCGTCAGCTCGATCGGCGCAGCGCTACAAAACGAGTATGGGCTCGACGCGCACAGCCTCGCGTTCAAGCTCCTGCTCGCCTCGGCCTTCGTCGGCATGTTTTTCGGCTCTCTCTTTCTCGGCAGTCTCGCCGACCGCGTCGGCCGGCGGCGCGCCTTCCTGTTCACGCTCGTGTGGTACAGCGCATTCTCGCTGCTCGCCGCATTCTCCGTGAACGCCACCATGCTCGTGGTCTGCCGCTTTCTGACCGGCGTGGGCGTCGGCGCGATCTATCCGGTGGCGGACAGTTTCCTTTCGGAAATTCTGCCGAAGGAAAAACGCGGGCGGCTCGCTGCGTGGGCCTATACCACGTCGTATGTCGCAGTGCCGCTGGTCGGCTTCCTCGCGGTTTGGCTCAACCCGCTGCATCTCGGCGGCATCGCGGGATGGCGCATCATTCTCGCCATCGGCAGCCTTGGCGCCCTGTTCGTGCTGGCCGTGCAGCATCGCCTGCCCGAAAGCCCGCGCTGGCTGCTGGCGCAAGGCCGCGCCGACGAAGCCTATGCGATGCTGGGCCGCTTTGCGCAAGGCACCGGCGCGCAGATGCCAAAACGCTTTGCCGAGCCGCAAACGCGCCAGCACCCTCTGCGTCTTGCCGAGCGGATTGCCGTGCTGCGGCGCGCACCCTATGACAAGCGTTACTTCATGCTCGTCGTGTTTCACCTGTTCCAGGCCTTCGGCTATTACGGCTTCGGCACGCTTGCAGGCGTGGTCGTGAAAAGCCGCGGCATCGACGTAACGGGCAGCACGCTCTTCGTCGCGCTCTCGTTTCTCGGCTACCCGATCGGCTCGCTGCTCTCCGTGCCGCTGCTCAACTGGATCGAACGCCGCACACTCGTGATCGCCTCGCTCATCTCCATTGCGATTTTTGGACTTGGCTTCGCGTATTCCGGGCAGGCTGCGTTGATCGTTTGTTTCGGCATGCTGACGACCTGTGCGTCGAATGTGTTTAGCAACGCTTATCACGTGTACCAAGCCGAGATTTTCCCGGCCAGCGTACGATCGACCGCAATTGGCAGCACATACTCGCTCTCGCGCATCATGAGCAGCGCCCTGCCGTTCGTCCTGTTGCCGGTGCTCACGCAGCACGGCCCAATCGCGATGTTCGGCGTGATCTCCGCCGCGCTGACCGTCGTCGCCGTAACCCTGCGTGCGCTCGGGCCGCTCACTACGCGCCGCAGCCAGGACGAGATCAATCCGGTCTGACCGGCTGATGCCTCGAGCGTCCCTGGAGTATCGGGGGCGGGCGCCGCGTCATGCGGGGCCGCCCCGGTTTTCATTGCGCCACGCGCGCCGACATGTAGTCGAACAGGCTCACGATGTCCGAGCTTGGCGCGCTATCTGCCTTCATCCCGATCCACAGCGTGCGCGTGGCCCACGTGTCCGCCAGCTTGACTTTGACGACGCCAGCCTTGCCGCGCTCGTCGCTCACCGCGTCGCGCGGCAGCACGCCGATACCGAGCCCCGCTTCGATCATGCGAAACACCCCGTCGAAGTTCGAGGCCTGGATGCGCAGCTTCAGCGATCGCTCGATGGCGAACGCCGCGTCCGTCATGCGCGCGAGCAGCGAACTGCCGTCGCTCAGGCCCACGTAGTCTTCGTCGAGCGTATCCGCGAAACGGATGATGTCGAGCTCGGCAAAACGATGGCGGCGCGGCACGAGCAGCACCAGTTCGTCGCGGCGATAGAGCCGCCGCTCGATGCCGGGCGCGGGCACGTTGTCGGCGAACACGCCGAGATCGGCCTTGCCCGCGCCGAGCGCTTCGACGATTTCGTGGCTCAACCGTTCTTCGAGACTGACCTTGATGCCCGGATGCTCATTCAGGAAGCACGCGAGATCGACGGGCAGAAACTGCACGATCGCCGATGTATTCGCCCACATGCGCACATGCCCGCGTACACCGGCGGCGTAGTCGCTCATTTCGGTGGCCATGCGATTCACCTGATCGACGACGCGCGTGGCGTGCTGGAGCAGCGCATGCCCCGCGGGCGTGAGATCCACGCCGCGTGCGCGGCGGATGAACAAGGCGCAGTCGGTCACGCTTTCAAGCTCGGCAATGCGCTTGCTAACGGCCGAAAGCGTGAGCTGCCCGTGCTCGGCGGCCTTGGTGAGGCTGCCATGTTCCGCGACGAGCAGAAAGACCCGCAGCGACTGCAGATCGAAGTGAAGTGGATTGACCATAATGAATGGGGCAAGGCCGCGCGAGAGACGATTGTCCTGCATCGCGGGCTCGGGAGGAAGTGCGGATCGGAGGGCGGAGAAGCGGACGTGCTGGGATGCACGTCCGCGTGCCGGCCACGCGGGCCGGCGTGCTCGCCGCTGCGCCGGCGCCCCCCGGCTCAACGGCGAAAACTGCCGAGATGAATCAACCGGCCTGGATCAGCTCGGAAATTTCGATGAGGTTCAGATCCGGGTCGCGCACATAAACCGATCGGATCTTCTGCGTCGCGCCCGTGCGCTCGACGGGACCTTCGACGATCGGCCAGTTCTCTTCTGCGAGATGCGCAATCACCGCGTCGAGCGGCACCGAAGCGATGAAGCACAGATCGAGCGCGCCTGGCACTGGCACGTGCGCCTTGGGTTCGAATTCCGCGCCACGCACGTGCAGATTGATCTTCTGGTTGCCGAAGCGAAACGCAAGCCGCCCAGCACCGAAGGTCTCCAGTTGCATCTGCAACACTTCCGTATAGAAGTGCTTCGTCGCTTCAGGGTCCACGCAGGTCAGCACCAGGTGGTCGAGGTGGTCGATCAACGCCATGCTTCACTCCTTGTCATGAAAACGCCCGTTGTACGGGCATGCCGTGCGCCTGTTCGGGAACCGGATGCAGGTCGAGGCGGCGGCCCGCCTTGAGAATCTGGCTCGGCACGTCGTGGCCGATCAAGCCGGGCAGCAGCGCCGCGGCATCGAGCACGGCGGCGAGGTTGACGCCGGTGTCGTAGCCGTCGAGTTCGAGCATGTGCACGAGTTCTTCCGTGCATACGTTGCCGCTCGCCCCCGGCGCGTACGGACAGCCGCCGAGGCCCCCGAGCGAGGCGTCGAAGCGCACGATGCCCGCATCGAGCGCCGCGAGCGTATTGGCAAGCGCCATGCCGCGCGTATTGTGGAAGTGCAGCGTAAGCTCGAGCGCGCCAAACGCCTGCGCAGCGCGCTCGCACAGCGCGCGCACCTGAGCGGGATGCGCCATGCCGGTCGTATCGCAAAGCGTGATGCCCTGCACGCCCAGCTCGGCGAAACGTCGCATCCAGCCGAGCACGTCTTCAACGGGCACGTCGCCTTCCATCGGGCAGCCCATTGCTGTGGAGAGCGAAACATTGATCGCCACGCCCGTGCCGCGCACCGCATCGATCACGTCGCGCAACTGCGTGAACGACTGCTCGCGCGTCATGCGCAAGTTGGTGCGATTGTGGGTTTCGCTCACCGACATCACGAGGTTCACTTCATTCACGTTGCACGATAGCGCGCGTTCCGCGCCGCGCACGTTCGGCACGAGCACCGTATAGACGACGCCCGGCACGCGCGCGATGCCATGCATCACCGCTTCGGCGTCGCGCAGTGCGGGAATTGCCTTGGGCGACGTGAACGAGGTCACTTCGATCTTCGCGTAGCCGCATGCGCTCAGTCGATTGATCAGCGCAATCTTGTCGTCGGTGTCGATGAACGCGGCTTCGTTCTGGAAGCCATCGCGTGTCGCGACCTCGTTGAGATAGAGCACTTTGCCCTTGAAGTTTTCTTTATTTCCGATCGTCATCTTGCCGCTCTCCGTTCAGATCACGCCGCGCGCGCGCCATGCTGCGCGCGTTGCGGCGTCCACGCCTATCGATTCCAGCACCGTGTCGGTATGCTCGCCGAGCTTCGGCGCGCTGCGCTCGATCGTGCCCGGCGTGCCGCACAGCTTGGGCACCACGCCCGGCACCTGCACCGCTGTGCCGTCGGGCAAGGTGTCGTCCACGATCATCTCGCGCGCGTGGTAGTGCGGATCGGCTGCGATGTCCGCGACATCGTAAATGCGACCCGCCGGAATGCGCGCTTCGTTGAGCGCCGCGAGCACCTGGTCGAGCGTATGGCGCGCCGTCCACTCGCCGATAGCGGCGTCGATGCGCTCGACCTGCGCGACCCGTCCGTCGTTCTGCGCGAGCGCGGGATCGTTGCCCAGGTCCGGGCGTCCGATCAACTCCATCAGGCGGCGATAGATGCTGTCGCCGTTGCCCGCGATCAGCGCGTACTTGCCGTCGCTGCAGCGGTATGCATTGCTCGGCGCGATGCCGGGCAGGCTGCTGCCCGCCGGCTGACGCACGGCGCCGAACACCGAATACTCGGGCAACAGGCTTTCCATCATGTTGAAGACCGACTCGTAGAGCGCGACGTCCACGACCTGGCCCCGCCCGCCCTGCTGCTCGCGGTGCCGCAGCGCGAGCAGGATGCCGATCACGCCGTGCAACGCGGAGAGCGAATCGCCGATCGAGATGCCTACGCGCACCGGTGTGCGCTCGGGCTCGCCGCTCAGGTGGCGCAGACCGCCCATCGCCTCGGCGACCACGCCGAAGCCCGGCCGGTCGCGATACGGGCCCGTCTGCCCGTAGCCCGAGACGCGCAACATGATCAGGCCGGGATTGATCGCGCTGAGTTCGTCCCAGCCGAGGCCCCAGCCTTCGAGCGTGCCGGGGCGGAAATTCTCGATCAGCACGTCGGTTTGCGCGACGAGACGGCGAATCACGTCCTGCCCTTCGGGCGTGCGCAGATCGAGCGTGATGGATTCCTTGTTGCGCGACTGCGCGGCCCACCAGAGCGACGTACCGTCGTGCAGCAGGCGCCACTTGCGCAACGGATCGCCCACGCCGGGCGGCTCAACCTTGATGACGCTCGCGCCGAATTCGGCGAGCATGCGGCCTGCAAACGGACCCGCGATGAGCTGTCCGAGCTCCAGAACGCGGATTCCTTCGAGTGGTCGTGGCATGGCTGTGTCTCCTGACTGACTGCGACTGACTATGGGAGACATGATGAACCTGACCGCACCCTTTGATAATCGATGCTTGCTCAATCTGGCTTGAGCAAATGGAAAGGCTGCGAGAACGCTCGACACGCTCGCGGGTGTCGCGTCGTTTCATCTCGTGCGCGACGTTGCTGCGAATTTCCTCAACGGAAAGTCAGTTGGCGGATCGAGCAAACCACCGTGATGCCCGGTGCGCGACAATAGACGTACTGCCCCTCTTTCGCTCAGGCCAGAAACCATGCACGTCGTTTTTCTCGATCGCGCGACGCTCGCGCCCCAGACGCAGCTTCGTCCGCTGCCTTTCGATCACACGCTGGAAACGTTCGAGCGCACCGCGCCCGAAGAGGTCGCCGCGCGCATCCGTAACGCCGACATTGTCATCACGAACAAGGCGCGCATCACCGCCGAGGCGCTAGCCGGCGCGACGCGCCTGCGCATGATCGCCATCGCGGCCACGGGCACGGACAATGTCGATCTGCCTGCCTGCGCGGCGCGCGGCATCGTCGTGAGCAACGTGCGCGACTACGCCGGCAACAGCGTGCCGGAGCATACGTTCGCGCTGATATTCGCGCTGCGCCGCAGCCTCGCCGCGTATCGCGACGCCGTGCGCGCTGGCCGCTGGCTCGAATCGGGACAGTTCTGCTTTTTCGATTTTCCGATCCGCAATCTCGCGGGTTCGACGCTTGGCATCATTGGCGACGGCGCACTCGGCCAAGCCGTCGCGCAAATGGGGCGCGCGCTCGGCCTGCGCGTGTTGTTCGCCGCGCGCAAAACGCGCAACGACGCACAAGCAGGCTACGTGCCGCTCGAAACGCTGCTGGAAGACAGCGACATCATCACGCTGCACTGTCCGCTGACGGCGCAAACGCGGGATCTGATCGATGCCACGGCGTTCGCGCGCATGAAGCGGCGGCCCTTGCTGATCAACACGGCGCGTGGGGGACTCGTGAACGAAGCGGCGTTGGTGGACGCGTTGCAATCTGGCGCGATTTCAGGCGCGGGCTTCGATGTCGTGACGCAGGAACCACTGCCTGCCGATCATCCGTTCCAGGCCATCGTCTCGCACCCGGCGTTCATCCTCACACCCCACGTTGCGTGGGCGAGCGATGAAGCCATGCAGGCGCTTGCGGACCAACTCATCGAGAACATTGCGGCGTTTTACGAAGGAAAACCGCGCAATAGTGTGACTGCGGTGTGACTCCGGTGTGACTCGGATAGTCACTGCGCGTTGAGCGCGAGGCGCGGCAACCGCATTGGGGTTGCCTGCGCCTGAATCATCAGGCCATTTCCGGCTGCTTGGCGTGCCACCATTCGTCGACGGCTTGCTTAGCCGATTGCTCGACCACGCTGAGCGCCATCAGCACATCGATCTTCAGCTTGGGAACTGCAAGCTCCAAGGAAGGCAGCTTGGCCGTTTCCACTTGTGCATCGACACCTTCCAAAACCGCGCGGCACAGCCATTGCGTGTCCGTCGCGTCTGCTTTCGCATCGACAGTGACTCGAAAGCCACGATATTCGACTACCATATAACTCTCCCGAAACCTGACAAAACGTAATGCTCGCCCCGCCGGACGGCGGTCAGGGGGCGACTATATCACCACTTTCATGATGCTTCAGCGAGCTCCACAGGAAGTCACGAAGCAGTCGTGAAAAAACACCGCGCCCGCATTCACGCCCTGTTTTAAAGGGCGATTCTGCGGGCGCGATATCAATCGGGTCGGTTCGGACTTCTGCGCATCAGCTCGCGAGCGTGGCTCGCATCGAAGCCTGCCGCATCGTGCGCCAACCCACGATCGCGAGCGAAACACCCGAGATCACGGCCGCAAGCGACACGTAATACGCGGGCGCGAGCGTATCGCCCGTCACGTGAATCAGCACTTCGGCAATCGTCGGTGCGAAGCCGCCAAAGAGCGTCACGCCAACGCTATACGCGATGGAAAGCCCGGCCGAGCGCACGCGCACGGGAAAGATCTCCGACATCAATGCGGGCATCGGGCCCGAATAGGCTGCCTTGAATATGCCCGCCGCGCCCTGGAGCACGAGCAGCCAGCCGAGCGTGGGGTGACGCTGCAAGATCGCGAACATCGGATAGGTGAGCGAAGCAAGCAGGATCGATGTGGTCAGCATGATGCGAATGCGCCCGATGCGGTCCGAGAGCGCACCCATGACCGGCGAGAGCGCGAACTGCAGGCCGCCATTGAGCACGACCACGCCGAACGACGTTGCCGCCGCCATATGGAGCTGCTTCACCGCGTACATCGGCATGTAGAGCTGGAGGATATATACGCCAACGGTGGACTGCGCAACGATGCCGACAGCAAGCAGCAAGTTCACCCATTGGCGGCCGAGCCCCGGCTCTTTCGTTGCGCGCGCATCTTGTGTACTCTGCGCCTGCTGGTTGGCGAGGAATTCAGGCGTCTCGTCCAGATGCGAGCGGATGTACCAGCCCACGGGCCCAAGCACGAGCCCGAAGAAAAACGGCACGCGCCAGCCCCAGGCCTGCAGTTGCTCGGGCGGCAGCCACCATGCGAGCACGCCGCCGAACGACGCCGCGAGAATCGCGGCCGCGCCCTGGCTCGCGAACTGCCAGCTCGCGTAGTAGCCGCGCCTCGCGGCGCTGTGCTCGACCATGAATGCCGTCGCGCTGCCGAATTCGCCGCCCACCGCAAAGCCCTGCACGAGTCGCGCAAGCAGGATCAGGAGCGGCGCCGCGATGCCGATCGACGCATACGGCGGCATGACCGCCATGGCGAGCGTGCCCGCCATCATGAGCGCAATGGCGAGCGTAAGCGCCGCCTTGCGCCCCTTGCGGTCACCGTAGATGCCCAGCACGATCGCGCCGAGCGGGCGCATGAGAAAAGAGATGCCGAAGGTGCCGACCGCCAGCAGCGTGGAGAGCCATTCATCGTGCACGGGAAAGAACTGCTTCGCGATGATCGGCGCGAAGTAGCCATACACGAGGAAGTCGAACCACTCCAGCGCATTGCCGATCGACGAGGAGAACACGATGCGGCGCACCATGCCGCGGCTGAGCGGCGCTCTCGAAACCGATGAACCGGTCTCCATATCAGTCTCCTGCATTTTTATTTGGTCTACTCACCGTTGGTCGTGAACCGCGAGCGAGGCATTCGCGCTCGCGGCACACCTTGCTCGCCGCCTAGAAGCCCGCTGCGAGCCCGTCGCGACGCGTGTCGCTCGCGGCCACATAACCGCGCTCGGGATCGTTGCGGTCGAGCTTCCAGATGAACTGGCCCGAGCCGAAGTCCATATACGGATCGTCGATGCCCTTGATCTCGTGGCCGAGCCCTTGCAGCGCGCGCGCCGTCTGCGGGTTGAAGGTCGATTCGATGTCGAGCGTGAAGTCGCGGTTGACCTTCCAGCGCGGTGCGTCGCACGCGGCCTGCGGCTGCTGGCCGTAGTCGAGCATGCGCACGACCGACTGCAAATGCCCTTGCGGCTGCATGTCGCCACCCATCACGCCGAAGCTCATGACCGCTTCCTGGCGGCCGTCCACCTGCTGCGTGAGGAACGCCGGAATGATGGTGTGGAACGGGCGCTTGCCGCCCTCCACGACGTTCGGCGAGACCGGGTCCATCGAAAAACCGCAGCCACGGTTTTGCAGCGCGATGCCCGTGCCCGGCACGACCACGCCCGAACCGAAGCCCATGTAGTTCGACTGGATGAAGCTCACCATCATGCCGTGCTCATCCACGGCGGAGAGATAGATCGTGCCGCCCGAACGCGGCATGCCGAAGTCGAAGTGCGTCGCGCGCTTCGGGTCGATCAGCTTCGCGCGCTGTTTGAGGTAGGCGTCGTCGAGCATCTGCTCGGGCGTGACTTCCATCGAACGCGGATCGGCAACGTAGCGGTAGACATCGGCAAACGCGAGCTTCATGGCCTCGATCTGCAGATGCTGCGACTCGAGGCTGTCGAGCGCGAGCGAGCCCATGTCGAACTGTTCGAGAATACCCAGCGCGATGAGCGCGGCAATGCCCTGCCCGTTCGGCGGAATCTCGTGCACCGTGTAGCCGCGATAGTCCTTGCCGATCGGCTCGACCCATTCCGGACGATAGTTGCGCAGGTCGTCCAGCGTGAGCGCCGCGCCGCCTTCGCGCGCAAACGCGGCGATGCGCTCGGCAAGTTCGCCTTCGTAGTAGTCGCGCGGGCCCCGTTGCGCGAGGCGCCGCAGCGTGGCGGCATGGCCGGGGAAGCACACGCGCTCGCTCACTTCAGGCGCACGGCCGCGCGGCATGAAGGTCTCGGCAAAGCCCGGCTGATTGTGCAGCTCGGGAATCGCCGCCTGCCATTTGCGCGTGACGATGGTCGCCACCGCATGACCGCGCTCCGCGATCTCGATGGCCGGCTCCATCAGGTCCGCGAACGGCAGCTTGCCGAACTTCGTATGCAGCGCTTCCCAGCCCGCGATCACGCCCGGCACGGTCACCGTGTCCCAGCCGCGCTTGGGCTGCTTCGCAAGGCCGTTCTCCTCGCCGTATTTGCAGCGGAAATAGTCGACATTCCATGCCGCCGGCGCATTGCCCGACGCATTCAGGCCGTGCAGCTTCGCGCCGTCCCACACGAGCGCGAAGCAGTCGCTGCCAAGGCCGTTCGATACCGGCTCGACCACGGTAATGGCGGCTGCGGCGGCGATGGCAGCGTCGATGGCATTCCCGCCCTTCCAGAGCATGCGCAGTCCGGCCTGCGCGGCGAGCGGATGCGACGTCGAAACGATATTGCGGGCAAACACCGGCAGGCGCGGCGTCGGATAGGGGTTTTGCCAGTTGAAGCGCGTCATGGGAGTTCGAATTCCGGTGATGAACGAAAGCAGCGGCGCGCGCACCGCGCATGCCGAGCTGTCGATTATCTTGAAGGATCAAGCAAAAAAATATTAATATTTTATTCTCGACACTTAAATTTTCTTTACATGCTTACCCTACGCATGCTGCGCACCTTGCTGGCCGTCGCGCGCAGCGGGTCGTTCGCCACGGCCGCCGAGAAAACCGCGCTCACGCAAGCGGCCGTGAGCCTGCAGATGCGCGGCCTCGAAGATGCGCTCGGCCGCCAGATCTTCGACCGCCGCGCGCGCCAGGTCGCGCTCACGCGCGAAGGCCGCGAGATCTGCGCGAAGGTCGAGCACATTCTCGCGCTGATCGACGAGTTGCCCGCCAGCGCCGGCGACACGATGCGCGGCTCGATCATCATCGGCGCGGTGGTGTCGGTGATCGGCGCGCTTTCGCTGGCCGTCGCGCATCTGAAGACGGGCCACCCGGAACTCGAAGTGCGCCTCACCTCGGCGCGTTCGAACGAGCTGGCGCGCATGGTCGAAGACGGTGACGTGGACCTCGCCGTCGTGGTTGGCAGTGCAGATGGTTCGCTGCACGAGTCGCTCGCGTGGACGCCGCTCTACGAAGAGCCGCTAATGCTCGTCACAAGCCGCGCGACGCCCGGCGACGACGCGCGCCGCATCCTGCGCGAACGCGGCTTCCTGCGCTTCGACCGGCGCGTGCCGACGGGCGTCGTGATCGATCAGGCATTGGCCGAGCTAGGCATCGACCCGCTCGAATATCTGGAGCTGAACTCGATCGAAACGATCGTCTCGCTGGTGCGCAACGACGTGGGCGTGAGCGTGCTGCCCGTTCTGCAAGGCGGAAAATGGCAGAGCGATCCGAATTTGCGGCTTGTCTCGCTCCCAGGCCGGCCATTCATCCGTTCGGTGGGCATGATTCACCGGAAAGCGCACAAGCAGAGTTTGCTCACACAAACGATTGCAGACATGATGCGTCGGTGACGAGGGAGACTTTCCGGATCATGCTAATTAGTTAGCAATGCAAAGTTACTTGTCGTATAACAGGCTCGATCGTTCAGAAGCGCATGGAAGTTCGCGAAGCCAACCGGCAACAGCGCGCCCGGACCGGGCGCAGCCAGTCGACACAAGACTCCCGCGCAAGCCGCGCTCGACGCGCACTGAGCGCGCGCCGCCCACGCATTCGCCCCGAAGCTGTACGTCTGGCGTGGTGCCTGCCACGCCAATCGCGTAAGCTAACGTTGTTGCACGCACACTCGCGAAGCCTCGTGCTTCGCGCCTCGAAGCGGGATCGACACGGAAAAGCGAACGCTCCATGCAAAGATCGCTCATCGCGCTGGCTGCAAACGAGTTGCCGAAACTGTCCGCCATGGCGTTGCGGCTATACGCAATCGCGCTTGCCACCTGTCTTGCCGCGTGTCAGGAATTGCCGCCGCTCGCCGAGCGCACGCAAACCACGGCGCTTACATCAGAGCAAGCGCGATCGACTCAACTTGGCGCAGCCGTTGCGGCCGAACTCGCCACCCATCCCGACTTCACCGGCATCGACCCGCTCTCGAATCCGCTCGACGCCTTCGCCTCGCGCGTGGCGCTCGTGCGCAGCGCCCAGCGCACGCTGGACGTCCAGTACTACATCTGGCGCAACGATCTCACCGGCACCTTGCTGCTCGAAGAACTGCGCGAGGCCGCCGACCGCGGCGTGCGTGTGCGCTTGCTGCTTGACGACAACGGCATTCCGTCCTCGCTGGACCCCACGCTCGCCGCACTCAACGGGCATCCCAACATGGAGGTTCGCCTCTTCAATCCGTTCGTCACGCGCAAGCCCAAAGCCATCGGCTTTGTCACCGACTTCTCGCGCCTGAACCGGCGCATGCATAACAAGTCGCTCACGGCGGACGGCGTGGCGACCATTCTGGGCGGCCGCAATATCGGCGACGAATACTTCGGCGCGACCGACGGCGTGGTGTTCGCCGATCTCGACGTGCTGGCCATCGGCCCCGCCGCCACCGATGTCGCGCACGATTTCGACCGTTACTGGGCCAGCGCCTCCTCGTACCCGGCGTCGCAAATCCTGCCGTACGTGGCGCCCGACGCACTCGACACGCTCGATCGCGCAGCGCTTGCCGCGCGCACCGACCCTGCCGCGGCGGAATACATCGAATCGCTGCGCAAGACCACCGACGTACGCCGCCTGCTGGACGGCACGCTGCCGCTCGAATGGGCGAAGACGCAACTGGTCAGCGACGACCCGGCGAAAGCGCAGGGCACGGCGCCAAAGGACACGCTCATCCTCAGCCAGCTGCACGAGATAGTTGGCGATCCGCACCGTGAACTCGATCTGGTTTCGCCGTACTTCGTGCCGGGTAAGGTGGGCACAGAATACTTCACCCGACTCGCCGCCCAAGGCGTGACCGTACGCGTGCTGACGAACTCACTCGAAGCCACCGACGTTTCCGCCGTCCATTCCGGCTATGCGCGGCGCCGCGTGGCGCTGCTCGAAGGCGGCGTGGAGCTGTTCGAGCTGCGGGCCGCGGCGGGCGCCAACAAAGGCACTGGCAAAGGCGCGGGCAGCGGTCCGTTCGGCAGTTCGGGGTCGAGCCTGCACGCCAAGACCTTCGCCGTGGATGCGGAGCGCGTATTCGTCGGCTCAGTGAATTTCGATCCGCGCTCGGCCAACCTCAATACCGAACTCGGGCTCGTGATCGACAGCCCCGTGCTCGCCACCCAGATCGAAAAAGCGTTCTGGACGCGCGTGCCGCAACTCGCTTATCAGGCACACCTCGACGAGAACGGCAAACTCTACTGGACGCGCCTTTCCGACGACGATACGGTCATCCGCTACGACACCGAGCCGAACACGAAATGGAACCAGCGCCTGAGCGTCTGGTTCTTCTCCATCCTGCCTATCGAGTGGCTGCTGTAGCCCACGGCAGGCACGCACCGGCGTCGAGAGGGTTATTCCCTATTTCACTCAAGTTGTCTATTCAACATCATGCGGACATCCCCCTCATTCGGAGCCGTCCGTGGCCATGCCTGAATCCGTCGCCAGCCTCGAAAGCGAAGGCCGCAAGATCCTGGAAACACGCTCGATCGATTACATCCCCGATGCGGAGCGCCACGGCAGCCTGTTCAGCCAGTTCACGCTCTGGCTTTCCGCGAACCTGCAGGTCACTGCGATCATTACCGGCGCGTTGGCTGTCGTGCTCGGCGGCGATGTTTTCTGGTCGCTCGTCGCGCTGTTGACTGGACAACTCATCGGCGGCACGGTCATGGCGCTGCACGGCGCGCAGGGCCCGCAGCTCGGCTTGCCGCAGATGATCTCCAGCCGCGTGCAATTCGGCGTCTACGGCGCGGCCATTCCCATCGTGCTGGTTTGCATCATGTATGTCGGCTTTTCCGCGAGCGGCACGGTGCTCGCCGGCCAGGCCACCGCGCAACTGCTCAACGTTTCCGATACGGCGGGCATCTGCCTGTTCGCGGCGCTCATCGTCGTGCTGACGCTGCTCGGCTATCGCTCGATTCACTTCGTCGGCCGCATTGCCAGCGTGATCGGCGTGCTCGCGTTCATGTTCATGTTCGCGCAGCTCTTCGCGCACCACGACGTCGGCGCGCTGCTGGCCAATCGCCATTTTTCGATTGCGAGCTTCCTGCTCTCCATGTCGCTTTCGGCTTCATGGCAGATCGCATTCGGCCCCTACGTTGCCGATTATTCGCGCTACTTGCCGCGCTCGACTTCGCCCGCGCGCACGTTCCTCGCGGTCGGGCTCGGCTCGGTGATCGGCGCGCAGGCCGCGATGGTGTTCGGCGTGTTCGCCGCCGCGCTCGCGGGCCACGCGTTCGCGCATCACGAAGTGGCCTATATCGTCGGCCTGGGCGCGAGCGGCTCGGTGGCCGCGATGCTCTACTTCAGCATCGCCTTCGGCAAGCTCACCGTCACCACGCTCAACGCCTACGGCAGCTTCATGTCGATGGCGACGATCGTGAGCGCGTTTCGCGCGAAGCGCGCGATCTCCACGCGCCACCGTTTCGTCTACATCATCGGCATGGTCGGCATCTCGACGCTCGTCGCACTCGCAGGCCGCCACTCGTTTCTCAAGGAGTTCACGGCGTTCATTCTGTTTCTGCTCGCGTTCTTCACGCCGTGGAGCGCGATCAATCTCGTGGACTTCTACTGCTTCACGCGCTCGCGCTACGACGTGCCGGCGCTCTCGAACCCCGCTGGCCGCTACGGCCGCTGGAACGCCAGGGCCATTGGCATCTACGTGCTCGGCGTGCTCGTGCAATTGCCGTTCATCTCTACGAGCTTCTATACGGGGCCCTTCGTCGATGCGCTCGGCGGCACGGACATCTCGTGGATTCTCGGCCTGATCGTGCCAGGCGTGCTCTATTACGTCGCCATGCGCCTCACGCCGCAGGTCATTCCCGAACGCCTGATCCTGCCGGTCGAGCAGGAATAAAGCTGGCGGCGCAACGCGCCGCCTGGCCTCATCAAACCGGAAAACGCTGCGGCCAACTTCAGGCCGCAGCTTCGTTCATCGCCTGGATGGCCTGCAGCGCGCCGCCCACCATCTCGCGCAACACGGGCTGAACTTTCTCCGCAAGCGCGGGAACGTAATCGAACGGCGCCGCTTCGTTCATGTAGACGGACTGGCACATCTCCAGCTGGATCGCATGCACGCCCTGCTGCGGCGCGCCGAACTGGCGCGTAATGTAACCGCCCTTGAAGCGTCCGTTCGCGATCCACGTATAACCGCTCGCCGCCGCCGCGCGTTCCGCGCGCGCCTGCACCGCAGCGTTCACCGTGCGTCCATCCTGGGTGCCGATGTTCAGGTCGGGCAGCTTGTTGTCGAACAGACGCGGCAGCACGCTCGCAATCGAATGCGCCTCCCACAGCAGCACATTCGCGTGCGCTGCGCGCAGGCGCTTGAGTTCAGCGGCGAGCGTGTCGTGATACGGCTGCCAGAATGTCTGCACGCGCCGTTGGCGCTCCGCCGCGTCGGGCACACAGCCGTCGCGGTAGAGGGGCTCGCCGCGAAACGTTTCGGTCGGGCACAGCGACGTGGTGGTCTGGCCGGGATAAAGGCTCTCGTCGTTCGGCGGCCGGTTCAGGTCGATCACATAACGCGAAACACGTGCGCCGAGCACGGTCGCGCCTAGCTCCTTCGCGAACGCGTAAAGGCGATCGAGATGCCAGTCCGTATCGGCGACGCTCAGCGCCACGTCCGTGTACTCGCCGTGCATCGCGGCGGGTATGTGCGTGCCCAGATGAGGGATCGAAATGATGAGCGGCGCCGTGCCGCGTTCCAGTGAAAAGATATCGGTCATGGAAAGTAATGTGGTGAATGACGTGTGTGTTCAGGCCCGCGTTCAACCCGCGTTCAACCCGCGTTCAACCCGCGTTCAACCATCAGCCAGCAGTCTGGCGAGCGCCGCGCGATAGTCGGCGTAAAGGCGCGCTTCGTCGCGATGGCGGCGCGCCTCCACGACCTTTACGCCGCCCGTGTAGACGTCGAGCACCGGTGTTTCGCCATGCTCGCAGAAGACGACCGACGAGAGCCAGGTGAGCGGCTTCTGCTCGGCCAGATTCGGATGCTGGGCGTCGAGCACGATCCAGTCGGCACGCGCGCCTTCCTTCAATGCACCGAGCTTGCGCCCAGTCGCCTGCGCGCCGCCTGCGAGCGCGCCTGCGAAGAGCCGGTCTGCCACTTGCGCTCGATGCGGCGCGGCCAGCACGTTGCGCTCGCGTCGTGCGAGCCGCTGACCGTATTCGAGCAAGCGAAGCTCCGCGCGCCAGTCCACGCCGATATGGCTGTCCGAGCCCACGCCGAACGCGCCGCTCGCATCGAGATACTCGCGCGCGGGAAAAATGCCGTCACCGAGATTCGCTTCAGTCGTGAGGCACAGGCCCGCAATCGCGCCGCTCTGCGCGAGCGCGGCGGTCTCGCGCGCATCGACATGCGTAGCGTGAACGAGGCACCAACGCGCGTTCAGATCGAAGCGGTCGAGCAGCCATTGCACCGGTCGCGCGCCCTCGGTCGCGAGGCAAGCCTCGACTTCGGCCGTTTGCTCGGCGATGTGAATATGCACCGGCGCGCCCGGCAGCGCGCGATCGAGACCTTCCAGCAGCGTGCGCAACGAGTCGTGCGAAACGGCGCGCAGCGAGTGCGGCGCGACGCCGTAGCGCAAAGCGCCATGCTCGGGCCGCGAGGCTTGCAGCGCCTCGACGATACCGAGCAGCTGTTCCGGCGTGTTGATGAAGCGGCGCTGATCGTCGCGCGGCGCTTGCGCGCCAAAGCCGCTGTACTGATAGAGCACGGGCAGCATCGTCATGCCGACGCCAGTCACCTCCGCCGCGTCCACGACGCGTTGCGCCAGTTCGGCAGGGCTTGCATACCGCTGGCCATCCTTGCCGTGATGCACGTAGTGGAATTCGCAAACGGACGTGTAACCCGCTTTCAACATCTCGACATAGAGCCAGCGCGCGATTGCGCCGAGATCGTCGGGCGTGATGCGCGCGGCGAAGCGGTACATGAGATCGCGCCAGCTCCAGAAGCTGTCGGTGGGATTCGCGCGATATTCGGTGAGACCCGCCATGGCACGCTGAAACGCATGCGAATGAAGATTAGGCATGCCAGGCGTAATCGGGCCTGCCGCGCGAGCGACGCCTTGGGGCGCCTGCGCGAGGTCGGGCGTCACGCTGCGCAGCGTTCCCGCCGCATCCCATTCGAGCAGCACATTGCGGCGCCAGCCGTCGGGCAAATACGCGTGCTCCGCGAAGAGCGCGTGTGAAGTCGGATTCGATTCGATGGTGTGATTCATGCGTGAAAATAGCGCTCAAACGCGACGCTCATATGCGCGACGCTCATATGCGCGACGCTCAAAGACAGTCTCGCCCCCGCGCACCACACGTGCGCAGAGCGGACGCCCGATCCAGTAGGCCAGTTCAGCGAGGGACTGCACCGTCCACACAGCGAAGTCTGCGGGACGGCCAGCCGCGAGCGTGCCATGACGCTCGGCGTCGCCGAAAGCCTGCGCGGCATGCCGTGTCACGCCCTGCAACACCTCGGGCACGGTCATGCGGAACAGCGTGGTCGCCATGTTCATCATGAGCAGCAGCGAGGTAGTGGGCGACGTGCCGGGATTGCTGTCGGTGGAAATGGCGATCGGCACCTCGTAGCGCCGCAGCAAGTCGAGCGGCGGGAGTTGCGTTTCGCGGATGAAGTAGTACGCGCCCGGTAGCAGCACCGCCACCGTGCCCGCTTCTTTCATGGCGGCAACGCCCGCTTCGTCGAGAAACTCCAGATGGTCGGCCGACAACGCGCGGTGACGCGCGGCGAGCGCCGCGCCACCGCTATTGGAAAGCTGCTCGGCGTGCATCTTGACCGCGAGATTGCGCCGCGCGGCCGCTTCGAACACGCGCTCGCTCTGCGCGAGCGAGAAGCCAATTCGTTCGCAGAACACATCGACGGCGTCCACGAGTCCCTCGTCGGCGAGAGCCGGGAGCATGCGCTCGCACACTTCATCGATATAGTCGTCGGCGCGGCCCGCGAACTCGGGCGGCAACGCATGCGCGCCGAGAAACGTCGTGCGCACCGTGACTGGATAGCGCTCGCCAAGCTGACGCGCGACGCGCAGCATCTTGCGCTCGCTCGCCAGATCGAGGCCATAACCCGATTTGATCTCGACAGCCGTTACGCCTTCGGCAAGCAACGCTTCGAGGCGCGTTGCCGACTGCGCGAACAGCGCGGCTTCGTCGGCCGCGCGCGTGGCACGCACCGTCGATACGATTCCCCCACCTTGTCGCGCGATTTCTTCGTAGCTGACGCCAGCAAGGCGCTGCGCGAATTCATCGGCGCGCTGACCTCCGTAGACCAGGTGCGTGTGGCAATCCACGAGACCGGGCGTGACCCAGGCACCGCCCAGGTCCTCGCGCGGCCACTCGGCGAACTGCGCGGGCAGCTCGGCAGCGGCGCCGAGCCACGCGATCTTGCCGTCTTCCACGGCAATCGCCGCGTTCTCGACAGCGTGGCCCGGGTCGCCGTGCGGGCACAGTTTGAGGTTTTGCCAGAGAGTGCGTTTCATCAGGTATGCACAGCATCGCGCGATGCCGCTTCCGTGGTGTCTTGGTGTGGCGCGCCCAGCACATCCAGCGCCACGGCGAGCAAGGCGCCCGCGCCGCGCGTTTCGATGTGCACGGGGCATTGCGCGTCGAGCGTATCGATGCGCAGTGTGTCGCCCGCTTCGAGGCGCACGTGGCGCTCTGCGTCCACGCGCACGTCCTGCTCGCCTTGCGCGCAGTAGAGCAACACCGTTTGCGCATGCATGCTGCGCCGCTGGTTTTCGCGCCACACTTCGAGCGTGCCGCGCGCCGCATCGCGGCGCACCATCAGGTTGAAGTCGCGCGTGGCGCCGTTCACGAGGCGCGCGTCGATCGCGGCTTCCCCCGCGAAACGCGCGACGTCCAGGGGCTGCGTGAGCTCATGCGTGCGGCACGCTTCGTCGAGCAGCATCCCTGCCCCTTCGAGCAGCACCAGCGTACGATCGACGCCCTCGAAACGCGAGAACGGGCCCGCTTGCGCGACATCGGCCACGCTCACGCGCCACGCGAACGTGTCGAGCGACGCGCCAGCCTGCGAGACCACATGCGCCACAGCGATTTCGCGCGTGACGCCGCCGCCGTTCTTCCACGGCGACGCCACGAGCGCTGCGCCACGCAGCAGCGTGAGCCTCGCTGCCTGCACCGCGCCGCCTACCGCTTTCGGGCCGCTCATCGGCCGAGCATCGGCAGCTTGAGGCCTGCCTCGCGCGCGGTTTGCTGCGCGAGTTCGTAGCCGGCGTCCGCGTGGCGCATCACGCCCGTGGCCGGATCGTTGTGCAGCACGCGGCCAAGCCGTTCGTGAGCCGCCTGCGTGCCGTCCGCCACGATCACCACGCCCGAGTGCTGCGAGAAGCCCATGCCCACGCCGCCGCCGTGGTGCAGCGAGACCCACGACGCGCCGCCTGCCGTGTTCAGCAGTGCGTTGAGCAGCGGCCAGTCGCTCACGGCGTCCGAACCGTCCTTCATCGATTCCGTTTCGCGGTTCGGGCTCGCCACCGAACCGGTATCGAGGTGGTCGCGGCCGATCACGATCGGCGCCTTCAGCTCGCCGTTCCTGACCATTTCGTTGAACGCCTGACCGAGGCGGTAGCGATCCTTCACGCCCACCCAGCAGATGCGCGCCGGCAGACCCTGAAACGCGATGCGCTCACGCGCCATGTCGAGCCAGTTGTGCAGATGCGGATCGTCAGGGATCAGCTCCTTGACCTTGGCGTCGGTCTTGTAGATATCCTCAGGATCGCCCGAGAGCGCCACCCAGCGGAACGGGCCCTTGCCTTCGCAGAACAGCGGGCGGATATACGCCGGCACGAAGCCCGGGAAATCGAACGCGTTTTCCACGCCCATTTCCAGCGCCATCTGGCGGATGTTGTTGCCGTAGTCGAGCGTGGCCGCGCCGCGCTCCTGCAGCGTAAGCATTGCGCGCACCTGATGAGCCATCGATTCCTTCGCGACCTTCACGATGGTTTCGGGCGCAACCTTCTGTGCCTCGCGCCACTGCTCCACCGACCAGCCCTGCGGCAGATAGCCGTTGATCGGGTCGTGCGCGCTCGTCTGGTCCGTCACGCAGTCGGGGGTGATGCCACGCTTCACGAAGTCGGCGAACACGTCGGCGGCGTTGCCGAGCAGGCCCACCGAAACCGGCTTGCCCGTGCGCTTCGCTTCCTCGACGATGGCGAGCGCCTCGTCGATGGTTTTGGCCTTGCGGTCCACGTAGCGCGTCTTCAGGCGGAAGTCGATGCGCGTTTCATCGCACTCCACCGCGATCATCGAGAAGCCCGCCATCGTCGCCGCGAGCGGCTGTGCGCCGCCCATGCCGCCAAGACCGCCCGTGAGAATCCAGCGGCCCTTGGGGTCGCCGTTGAAGTGCTGGTTCGCGACCGAATAGAACGTCTCGTAGGTGCCCTGCACGATGCCCTGCGAGCCGATATAGATCCAGCTGCCCGCCGTCATCTGGCCGTACATCATGAGGCCCTTGCGGTCCAGTTCGTGAAAGTGTTCCCACGTGGCCCAGTGCGGCACGAGGTTCGAGTTTGCGAGCAGCACGCGCGGCGCGTCGGCGTGCGTGCGGAACACGCCCACCGGCTTGCCCGACTGGATCAGCAGCGTTTCGTCTTCGTTCAGGTCCTTGAGCGAGGCGAGGATCTGGTCGAAGCACTCCCAGTTGCGCGCGGCGCGGCCAATGCCGCCGTACACCACGAGCGCATGCGGGTGCTCGGCGACTTCGGGGTCCAGATTATTCTGGATCATCCGGTAGGCGGCTTCCGCAATCCAGGTCTTGCAAACCTTCTGCGCACCGCGCGGCGCGCGGATCGTGCGGGTCGGGTCGAGGCGGGGGTCGGTGAAGTTCGGGTGGTTCATGGCGTTTGTTCGAGTCCGTCGAGTCTGGATAGCAAGCTGAAAGGCTGCGCCCGCGGAAGGTGCAACGAGCGCTGCAACGTGCGTTAAGTCTAACGCCGTCAAGTTGTATATACAACTCGTTTTGAGCAAACGTGGGTTAGTAGTTACCCTGGCGTATTTGCGCGAAATTCCCGATTCGGCGCGATAAACCGTAAGTGGATTGCGAAGATCGTTGGCTAGACAAGACGACAGCAGACGCCGGGCGGCGGCGCAACGCGTATCGGCGCGACCGGGCGGCCCGCGCGGACGACAAGGCGGTTCGAGGAAAGCAGGCTTGAGAGGACTGAGGCGCTACGCCTTAAGCAGCAAAGCGCGTTTCAGCGGCCGGCGAACGGCAGGATATGCAATGCGGGGAACGAACGTCCTCAAACCGTACCCGCTAGATGAAACCGCGAAGCCGGATGCCACAAGCGCACTGAGGTCGCCACGTGCCGGCCCACCCAGGTGCGCCGCAGCAACAGCAGGCAAGGCTCGCCGATTTCCATCTCCAGATGCTGCCGCACGCGCGCGTCGGGCTTCTGCGCGTAGATGCGGAACTCGGCGCGCTGGATCGGCGCGAGGCGCACCATGTAGTGGTTCGGCGTTTCGACGGTGAAGTCCTGGGCCAGATAGTCGGGGAATACCTCGGGATTCACGTAGCGGTCTTCGTACTGGATCGGCTCGCCCTCCTCGCTGTGCACGATGCGCGAGTGGAACACCGGCCCGGCGTCGAGTTCGAGCGCGGCAATCGCGTTCGGATCGTCGCTCGACTCCAGCCCTAACACGCGCGCCGCATGCCGATGGCCGCGCGCCGCGATTTCGTCGGCGATATTGCGGATCTGCAGCACCGTCGATTCGTACTGGCGCGGCGCCACGTAAGTGCCCGAGCCGCGCACGCGGTTCAGCACGCCTTCGGCCATCAATTCGCGCAGCGCGCGCGACACTGTCATGCGCGCCACGCCGAACTCTTTCACCAGTTCCGTTTCGGAAGGCACCACGTCGCCGGGCCGCAAGGCGCCGCTTTCGATCTGCGCGAGCACATGGCGCTTGATCTGCTCATAGGCGGGCAACGGGGCACTACGGACCGTCTTCTTTTGCATGGTCTCGATCTTCGAATGAACGGGTAGTCGCCGGAGCGATCCTGCATGGCGCGACGCGGCGGAGTGGCATCAGGCGGCCACATTGTACCGCCCCTTAAAGCGTGGTCGCGTACGGTTGCGAGGCAGCAAGGCATCGCCTCGAATCGCCGCGCCGGCTCCTATGCAGCCACGGCCGCTAGCGCGGGCTGCCAGCGCGCGAGCACGACGCAGGCGCGCACGCCCCGCCCGTCCGCACCCGGACTCAGGCTCACCGCGCCGCGATGCGACTGCGCGATCTCGCGCACGATCGCAAGACCGAGGCCGGTGCCCTCCGTCTGTACAGCAGCCCGGAAAAAAGGCTCGAACACGCGTGCACGCGCTTCCGCGGGAATGCCGTGGCCGTCGTCGAGCACGTCGAGCGAGACCGTCTCGCCGCTCGCGCGCACCGCCACCGTCACGTGCCCGCCAGCCGGCGTGTAGCGCAGCGCGTTATCCACGAGATTGCTGACCATTGCGCGCAGTAGCTCTCGATGCCCCTGCACGACCGCCTCGCCCGCCTGCCCCGGCAGCTCCGCGCCGAGATCGATGCCGCGCGTCTGCGCGAGCAGCGCGAGCGCCTCGACCACTTCGCGCACGAGTTGCGCCATGTCGACGGGCGCGGCCGGTAATTGCGCGGGGTCCAGCGCTTCGGCCTGCGCGAGCAGCAGCAACTGGTTCGTGAGCGCGACCATCGAGCGGTTGCTCACATGCATGGCCGCCAGCACTTCGTCGAGCGCGGGATCGACGGCTTTTTGCTGACGCGCGTATTGCAATTGCGTACCCAGCAGCGTGAGCGGCGTGCGCAGCTGGTGCGCGGCGTCGGCAATGAAACGGCGCTGCGCCGCCGTCTGCGCGGAGAGGCGCGCAATGCATTGATTGATTGCGTCCACAACGGGCCGCAGTTCGACATGCAGCCCTTCTGCGCGAATCGGTTCGAGGTGCGAAGGATCGCGGTCGGCCACGTCGTTCTTGAGCTTCATGAGCGGGCGCAGCTCGAACGTGAGACCGATGCAGGCAAGCGCCACCGCCAGCATGACCATGCCGATCTGGCGATAAAGCTGGGGACGCCACAACGCCTCCACCATCGCGTCGCGCGAGCGCTCGGTCTTGCCAACCGATACGCGCACGCGCCAGATGCGGCCGTTATCGTACATGGAGCGCACCACGCTCACGGCGCGCACGGCCTGGCCGCGCAGCCCGGCGTCGTACGACACGGGCGAATCGACGGCGGGCGGCGAAGCCGCGTGCGGAAAATCGGGCATGCCCGCGAGCAGCGAACCGCCCTCCACGCGCACGTTGTAGAACACCTGATCCTGCTGCGGCGAGGCGAAAAGTTCGAGCGCTGCGGGCGGCACGTCGGCGCGCAGCGCGCCATCGGCCCATTGCACGGAACCGGCGATCATGCGCGCGGACGAAAGCAGCCGGCCGTCCTGCACGAGATCGGCGGTATGGCGCGCGGCGCGATACTCGGAAGTCGCCGTGAAGCTCACGTAGAGCGCGAGCGGCACGAGCATCCACCACAGCAGGCGAATCCGCAGGCTACCCGTCATGACGGCACGCGTTCGTCGTCATAGCGTTTCATCCTTTCTGCGCAGCAAATAGCCGAGGCCCCGCAGTGTCACGATCACAGCCGAGCTGCCTTCGAGCTTCTTGCGCACCCGCGAGACGTAGATTTCGATGGCGTCTTCGCTGGGTTCGTCGGCGAGCGTGAAGATCGCATCGACGAGCGCGCCCTTCGAAACGGTCTGACCGAGGCGCAGCGCCAGCGTTTCGAGCACCGTGCGCTCGCGCGGCGTGACGTTCAGCGGTGCGCCCTTCAGCGTGAACTGGCGCGTGTTGAGGTCGAACACGAGGTCCCCGCAGCCGATTTCGTTCGCGCGCGCGGGAGTTTGCCGGCGAATCAGCACCTTGATGCGCGCCACCAGTTCGCGCACCTCGAAGGGCTTGACGAGATAGTCGTCGGCGCCAGCGCCGAGCAGTTCCACCTTTTCGTCGATCGAGCCGCTCGCCGTGAGCACCATGACGGGCGTCGCGTCGCCGCGCTGGCGCAGCCGCCGCAGCACGTTCTTGCCCGAGAGCTTCGGCAGGTTGAGGTCGAGCAGCACGACGTCGTAGCGATTGGACTGCAGCAACTGGTCGGCGGCCTCGCCGTCCTGCACGGCGTCGAAGGCGAACGCCTGCTCCTCCAGCGTCTTGACGAGCCAGTGCGCAAGCGTGGGATTGTCTTCGATCAGCAGCAACTTCATGGGCGGCGCAGGCAAGGGACGATGGTTTCAGGGGAGTCGATTGTGCCGTTGCCGGCGCGCCACCGCCCTGCGGGTTAACACGGACGATTTTGCACGGCGCTAGAAGGCTGGCAGAAGGCTTACGGTTTTTATAATCGGCTCCATCCACCAAAAAGCGCCCGCATGCACGGCGCACTACCTTCAGGAGACTCCACGATGCCCACCTTGCGCCAGATCGCCGCCGTATCGAGTGTTGCGTTCGCCCTTGCCGCCGGCTCCACGGCAGCGCACGCGGAAAAGATCACGATCATGGTTGGCGGCGCAACCAAGATCATCTATCTCCCCGCCAAACTGACCGAACAACTCGGCTACTTCAAGGACGAAGGCCTCGACGTCGAGGTGCAGTCGCAGCCGGCCGGCGTGGACGCGGAGAACGAACTGCTCGCGGGCGCGGTGCAAGGCGTGGTGGGCTTCTACGATCACACCATCGACCTGCAGAGCAAGGGCAAGGAAGTGCAGACGCTCGTGGTGTTCGGCCAGGTGCCGGGCGAAGTGGAAATGGTCTCGAATGCGGCGGCCGGCACGCTCAAGAGCATGGCCGACGTGAAGGGCAAGACGCTCGGCGTGACGGGCCTCGGCTCCTCCACGAGCTTCCTCACGCAGTACCTCGCGCAGCGCTCGGGGGTGCCGTCCAACCAGTACACGCTGCTGCCGGTGGGCGCGGACAACACCTTCATCGCGGCGATCAAGCAGAACCGTATCGACGCGGGCATGACCACGGAGCCCACCGTCTCGCGTCTGCTGCAAACCGGCGACGCCAAGGTGCTCGTCGACATGCGCACGCTCGAAGGCACGCGCGCGGCGCTCGGTGGCACCTACCCCGCGTCGAGCTTCTACGTGCAGCGCGCCTGGGCGCAGTCGCACAAGGACGACGCGACGAAGCTCGCGCACGCGTTCTCGCGCACGCTCAACTTCATTGCCACGCATAGCGCCGAGGAAATCGCCGCGAAAATGCCGAAGGACTATTACGGCAACAACAAGGACCTTTATGTGGCCGCACTGAAGTCCTCGCTGCCGATGTTCACGAAGGACGGCCGCATGCCCGCAGACGGCCCGGATACGGTGCTCAAGGTGCTTTCGGCGTTCAACCCTTCGGTGAAGGGCAAGCACATCGACCTCGCGAAGACCTACTCGAACGACTATCTGCCGGCGACGACTGCCACGGCGTCGAAGTAATCCGCCGAGTCGGCCTCACCTCGGCCCCACGTTCAGCCCACTGAGAACAATGACTTCCTCCCATTCGCAAGGCACGCCGGCCATCGAGCTGCGCAATGTTTCGTGCCGTTTCATTTCACCGGACGGCAAAGCGACCGTTGCCCTGCGCGACTTCAGCATGTCGGTCGCGCGCGGCGAGTTCGTCGCCATCGTCGGGCCCACGGGCTGCGGCAAGTCCACCACGCTGAGCATGATCACGGGCCTGCTCAAACCCACCACGGGCGAAGTGCGCGTGATGGGCGCGCCCGTGAACGGCATCAATCCGCGCATCGGCTTCGTGTTCCAGGCCGACGCCGTGTTCCCGTGGCGCTCGGTGCTCGACAACGTGGCGGCCGGTCCGCTCTATCGCGGCCGCTCGAAGTCGGCGGCCTACGACGAAGCCAACGAATGGCTGCGCCGCGTGGGCCTCGCGAACTTCGGCAAGCATTATCCGCATCAGCTTTCGGGCGGCATGAGAAAGCGCGTGGCGCTTGCGCAGACCTTCATCAACAAGCCCGAAATCCTGCTGATGGACGAGCCGTTCTCGGCGCTCGACATGCAAACGCGCACGCTCATGCAAGACGAGCTGCTGCAACTGTGGGGCGGCACCGGGTCGGTGGTATTCGTCACGCACGACCTGGAAGAAGCCATTGCGCTCGCCGACCGCGTGTTCGTGCTCACCGCGCGCCCGGCCACGCTCAAGAAGGTCTACGAGATCGATCTGCCGCGTCCGCGCGTGACGTCCGAAATCCGCTACGCGCCGCACTTCGTCGAACTGTCGCGCCAGATCTGGCACGACCTGCGCGAAGAAGTGCAGATCGCCTGACAACCGGAGCCGTTGAATATGTCCACCCCGCAACAAACCCTGCCGCAAGGCCTCGATACCGCCTCGCTCGACGCCGTCGAGCGCGCCGCGCAAAAGCGCATTCGTCAGCGCCACGTGCTCGTCATTTCGCTGCGCATTCTCGTGCTCGTCGTCGTGCTCGGCGGCTGGGAACTCGCCGCGCGCCTCAAATGGATCGATCCGTTCTTCTTCTCGATGCCCACGGCCATTTTCGATCAGATCATCGACTGGTTCGTGAACGGCACCTCGCAGGGTCCGCTGCTCACGCAGGTCTGGGTCACGCTGGAAGAAACGGGGCTCGGCTTCATCATCGGCTCGGTGGCCGGCGTGTTCTGCGGCATCGTGCTCGGCCGCAACAAGCTGCTCTCCGACGTGTTCAGCCTCTACATCAAGATCGCCAACTCGATTCCGCGCGTGGTGCTCGGCTCGGTGTTCGTGATCGCGCTGGGTCTCGGCATGGCGTCGAAGGTGGCGCTTGCCGTGGTCATGGTGTTCTTCGTGGTGTTCGCCAATGCGTTCCAGGGCGTGCGCGAGGCCGACCGCTACATGATCGCCAATGCGCAGATTCTCGGCGCGTCGCGCCGCCAGGTGACGACCTCGGTCGTGATTCCCTCGGCGCTTTCGTGGATTCTCGCGAGCCTGCACGTGAGCTTCGGCTTCGCGCTGGTCGGCGCCGTGGTGGGCGAATTCCTCGGCTCGAAGCAAGGCATTGGTCTGCTGATCTCGACGGCGCAGGGCGCGTTCAACGCGAGCGGCGTGTTCGCCGCAATGATCGTGCTCGCCGTGGTCGCGCTCGCCGCCGACTATTTGCTCACCGCACTCGAGCATCGTTTGCTCAAGTGGCGTCCCACGCCTTCGAACTGATCCAGCCGGTTTCCCCTGTCCGGGCCGTGTGAGGCACAAGCCTCCCCGGCCCGTGGTCCGCGGCGCACTGCCAGTGCGCCGCGTTTTTTTTGCAGCCCGAAACGTTACTTCGGCTGCGCGACCGTGCGCAGATACGGCTTGAGCGTTTTGAAGCCTTGCGGATACTTCTGCTTCGCCGCATCGTCCGAAACCGAAGTCGGGATGATGACGTCGTCGCCCGGCTTCCAGTTCACCGGCGTCGCCACCGTGTGCTTCGCGGTGAGCTGTAGCGAATCGAGCAAGCGCAGCACCTCGTCGAAATTGCGGCCCGAACTCATCGGGTAGACGAGCATCGCCTTCACCTTCTTGTCCGGCCCAATGAGGAACACCGAGCGCACCGTGGCGTTGTCGGCGGCCGAGCGCGGGCTCGCGCCGCTCGCTTGCGGGTGGATCATGTCGTAGAGCTTCGCGACGGCGAGGTCGTGATCCCCGATCATCGGATAGTTGACGGCGCTGCCCTGCGTTTCCTCGATGTCCTTGACCCACTTCTCATGGTCACTCACGGGGTCGATGCTCAGACCGATGATCTTCGTGTTGCGCTTGTCGAATTCCGGCTTGAGCTTCGCCATGTAGCCAAGTTCCGTCGTGCAGACGGGCGTGAAGTCTTTCGGATGGGAAAACAGGATGGCCCAATGGTCGCCAATCCATTCGTGAAAATGAATCTTGCCTTCGGTGGTCTCCGCGGTGAAATCCGGTGCATCTTCTCCAAGACGAATCGTCATCTTCAGTCTCCTGAATGTGGTGATTTACAGCTCGTGAAGGGTCTGCGTGCGCGCGAAAGTAGCTTCCGCTTCTGCATTTTACGTAGTCTGCGTGACGCTTTCGGAATTTCTTTCCCATTTCATTTTCATTACAACCTGAATCGATCTCACACTTATTTATCGCTAAAAGATTGCACCTGCGCGATGTTGCAGCCTTGACATCCACTCCGCATGAAGCGAATAATGCCTCGTTCGATAATCGAAACCGTGTTCGTATTTCGAACACGAGAACAATAAGAACGGGCTGGCCGTCTTGCCGTGCAAATCCGCGCGTGCAAGGCGTGATATGAACCCGCTGCGCCGGGGCGGCATCGCCTCTCGCTCATGGAGGAGCCGCACCTGCCTCCCCGTCCACCACGCGCTAACTGGCTTGCCAGCCGCACGGTGCCGGGACCACCCGCAAGTCACGCCGATCCTGTTCGCTCCGGCCAGCCAGTAGCCACACGCTACGACCTAGCGCAAAGAGCATGAAAAGAGACCTCCAGACTGAACCGCGCGATTCCCGCCAGGGTGTCGTCGCCGCCCTCGTGTATGTTTTCGAGCGGGTCATGCCCGACCCCTTCGTTCTGTCCATCTGCCTCACCTTCTTCGTCGCGGTGCTCGCGCTTCTGATCGCGCCGCACGGGAATCTCCCCACGCTGCTCAGTTCCTGGTACGAAGGCACGTTCGGCATTCTCGGCTTCGCGCTGCAGATGATCCTGATCCTCGCCACGGGCTATGCCATTGCCGAGGCGCCTGTGATCCAGCGCGTGCTGCGCGCACTCGCGGCCAAGGCGCAAACACCGGCGCGCGCCGCGCTGCTGGTGTTTCCGGTCGTCGCCATCGCGGCCTGGCTGAACTGGGGCCTCGGCCTGATCGTCGGCGCGCTGCTCTCGCGCGAAATCGCCAAGCGCGTGAACGTGGATTTCGCGTGGCTCGTGGCCGGCAGCTATTCGGCATGGTCGATCTGCAATAGCGGGCTCTCCAGTTCAATCGCCCTCTCGCAAGCCTCGCATGGCAACGCGCTCAATCTCGTGGAAAAGGCGACCGGTCATGTAATTCCGCTCAGCGAGACAGTGTTCGCGCCGTTCGTCTTCATCCCGACCGTGCTCGTCGTGGTCGTGATGACGTTCGTCTTCATCCGCATGCATCCGAAGCCGGAGCACGTGGCGCCCTTCGCACAGGCGGCCGAAGCCGAAGCGAACGATGCCGGCGTCAGCGACGATCCGCACGCGCGCGTCGGCAACGGCACGCCTTCGTTCGCATCGCGCCTCGAACAGTCGATGCTCGGCACGCTGCTGCTGATCGTGCTCGGCGCGGGCTATCTCGCGATGGAATGGAGCGAAAAGGGTTTCGATCTCGACATCAACACGACGATCCTGATCTTCCTGCTGATCGGCCTCGCGCTGCAGCGCACACCCATCGCCTACGCGAATGCCATTCGGCGCGCCTCGCGCCAGACCGGCTCCATGCTGCTCCAGTACCCCGTGTACGGCGGCATCATGGGCGTGATGAAGGGCACGGGCCTCGCCTCGATGATCGCCAAGGCCTTCGTCACGATCGCCACGCCGCTTTCGCTGCCGCTCTGGAGCTATCTCAGCTCGCTCATCATCACGCTGCTCGTGCCGAGCGCGGGCGGCCACTGGGCCGTGCAAGGCCCGTTCGTGCTGCCAGCCGCGCTGAGCCTGCACGCCTCGGTGCCGCGCACCGCCATGGGCGTGGCGATGGCCGAGAATGTCTCGAACATGCTGCAGCCGTTCTGGGCCGTGCCGATCGTCGCGATCGCGGGCATCCGCATTCAGCGCGTGATGGGCTATACCGCCGTGACGTTCGCCGTGTCGCTCGTGATCTACGCCGCCGCGCTCTGGCTCGTGCCCTGAGCGTTCGCGGTCTCCGCATGAAGGAAGGCGCTGCGCCGGCCGCTTTTTAGCGGTTCGGGCAGCGCCTTTTTCATTCTGTGCGTGCGACGCCTTGGCCTCGCGGCTCGCGAAGATCGGCGACAATGAGCGGGCTTCGACGGCGGCATGCTGCGCCGAATCGATACGCAATCCAAATCAGGAGACTGCCATGACCGCCAGCGCGCCGCCTTCCGCACCCTCGTCCTCTTCGTCCGGTTCCGGGGAAGGCGACGGTGAACTCGATCCGCGTTTCGTCGAGTTCGCGCGCCAGGTGTTCGATACCGCGCGCCGCGGCGAAGCCAACACGCTCGCCACACTGATCGACCAGGGCCTGCCGCCGAACCTGCGCAACGAAAAAGGCGACAGCCTCGTGATGCTCGCGAGCTATCACGGTCACGCGGCCGCCGTGCGCGCGCTCGTGCAGCGAGGCGCCGATCCCAACCTGCGCAACGACAACGGGCAAACGCCGATCGCAGGCGCAGCCTTCAAGGGTTACGCCAACGTGATCAGCGCCCTTCTGGAAAGTGGCGCCGACGTGGAAGGCGCCTCCCCTGACGGTCGCACGGCGCTGATGATCGCCGCCATGTTCAACCGCTCCGATATCGTCGACCTGCTGCTCGCGCGCGGCGCGAACCCGGCGGCGCACGACGCCGCGGGCAACACCGCGCTCGACGTGGCGAACGCCATGGGCGCGGTGGACACGGCCGCCCAACTCGCCGGGAAAGACGGCCGCAAGGGCGCGTAGCGCGCGTCGCTCAAGGGGCCCGATCGAGCGCCGGAAAAACGGCGGCAGGAAGCAGGCACGCGAAACGCTGCAAAGCGCATAACGGCATGCGCCTTCCTGGTGTCACTCCTGGTTTGCATACAACGCGCCGCCAGGCGACGCTATCCATGTGACACCCGTGCGTGCAGCGTCAGTGCGGGGCAGGTGATTTTCCACCAGCCGTGATATCGTTTTGTCATCGGATTCGAAAAGTCTGCACGCACCCGTCAATCGAACTCTGTTACTTTCGCGAGCGTCGCCATGAGTGATGTACGCCACCATCTGAGTCCGCGCGATCGCGTGGAGCTGCTCTGCTGGCTCACCTGCGGGAGCCTCGGGGCCTACTATCTCAACGAATCCTGGCCCAACGCGGCCTTTCACGTCCAGGCGGCGCACAAGTGGCTCGACCGTCACGCGCGAGAGGCCGACTGGCTTGCCATTGCACGGCTCGCCGCCATGGCGCAGGACATCGCGCAGCAGCACGCATGGTTCGTCGACGCGGTCTGGGCACGCGACGCCGTCGAGGAGATTCTCGACACCGACGACCTGAACTACCAGGCGAAACTCGTCCTGCAAGTGCTCAAGGACTGCGAACGAGCGCTCGCCGACCGCCGCCCCGCCGACTGAATCCGGACCCGTTAAGCGGGGTTCGCCGCACAAGCCACGCGTTTCTCCATCAGATGATGGACGCGTGGTGGTTATCCTCGGAACATACTTCCGCTTGCAGCGCTGGCCTTTTACCCAACGCCTGCCGCTTGATCACGCGGGAGAACTCAGATGACTCGCCCCCACGCCCTGACGTTCGCCGCGCTGCTCGCGTTCGCGTCGGCAAGCCCCGTCGCGCTCGCGCAAACCGGCGGCCATGCAGCCGCCCTCAACGCCGCCCGGCCCATCCCGTTGCAAAAAGTCGCGAAGCCGGCGCCCAAAGCCGTGCCAACCGCGAAAGCCACCCGGCCCGCTCCGCAATCGCTGCGCTGGCTCAACTCGGAAAGTCCATGAAGCGAACCGGCGCGCCCGCGCCAGGTTCGCCCTGCGTGACCCTGATCACGCTAGTCACGCCACCTCGAAGTGAAGCCGTCGCGGTTCAAGACTGCGACGGCTTCGCGCTGTCCGCCGCCGGCGGCGGCGCTGCCGGCGTCCAGCCATAACCGAGCGCCTTGTACAGGCTCACGATCTGCGCGAGTTCCTGGTCCTGCAGCGACGACTGCTGCAATTGCGCATTGAAGAGGCTGCGTTCCGCGTCGAGCACTTCCAGATAGCTCGTGTAGCCGCCCTCATAGAGATCGCGCGCAACTGACGTGTATTCCACGAGTGCAGCCACCTGACGCGTCGTCGAATCCAGCTGATCGCGCGTACGCGCCACGCCCACGAGCGCATTCTCGACATCGGCGAAGGCCTGCTGGATCGTCTGCTCGTAGCTGAAGAGCGCTTCCTGCTGCACGGCTTCGGCCTGATGCACACCACCCGCAATCGCGCCGCCCTGGAAAATCGGCTGCGTGACCGCGCCCGCGAACGACCAGACGCGCGCGGGGCCGGTCCATAGCCCGGAGAGCGCCGTGCTCGCCGCGCCGAACAATCCCGTGAGCGAAATCTGCGGGAAATACAGCGCGCGCGCTGCGCCGATGGATGCGTTCGCCGAAATGAGCGTTTGTTCGGCCTGCAGAATATCGGGGCGGCGCTCCAGCAGCGTCGACGGCAAGCCAGCGGGAATGGCAGGCGCGGTAAGCTCGGTGATCGACTTGCCGCGCGCAATCGGCCCCGGATTCTGGCCCAGCAGCAGCGAAATCGCGTCTTCCTGGGTCGCGATTTCCTGCTGGATCGAATACACAGAGGTCTGCGCCGATTGATACTCCGACTGCGCCTGGCTCACCTGCAACCTCGAAACGACGCCGCCTGCGTAGCGCTCGTTGAAGAGATCGAGCGCGCCCTTGCGGCTTTCGAGCGTGTCCTGCGCGATGACGAGCTGATTGTCGAAGTCACGCAGCTGCACATACGACGTGGCTACGTTCGCAATGATGGAAATGCGTGTGGCCTGCTGCGCGGACTGCGTGCTCAGATAATCGGCGCGCGCCGCTTCGGTGAGCCTGCGCAAATGGCCGAACAAATCGAGTTCCCAGGACACCGCGCCGTTCAACTGCACCTGGTTGCCAACCACGGGTGGGAAGCCAGGCGCCGGAACGCCACGACTACGCGCAGCGCCAAAATTCGCCGAAACCTGCGGGAAAAGGCCCGCGCGCGTCACGACGTAACGCCCGTAGAACTCCTCGACGCGCGCCGCCGCAATCAAGAGATCCTTGTTCTGCGCAAGCGCCTTCGTGACCAGGTCGTCGAGCACCGGGTCGTTGAACTGCCTCCACCAGTCGAGCGAGGTGTCGACGGGTTCCGCCTGCGGGGAGGCGTAGCGAAACGTCGACGGCGTCTCGACCGTGGGACGGTGATAGTCGGGCCCGACCGCGCAAGCGCCAAGGCATGCCGTCGCGACGATTAGCCCGAAGGGACGCAGCGTGCGATTCAAACGTGTCTTCATCGCTCAGCCCTCCTGCGAAGGCGGCGCCGCAGGGGGCGTGCTGGCATGCGGCGTGGCGTCCGGCTTCTTGCGCGACGAGAGCGTTTCCAGTCCCCAGAAGAACATCGGAATGAAGAAGAGCGCGATCACTGTGGCGCCCAGCATGCCCGCGATCACGCCGGTGCCGAGCGAGCGCCGGCTCGCGGCCGATGCGCCGCTGGCGATGGCAAGCGGCACGCAGCCCAGAATGAACGCGAGCGAGGTCATGATGATCGGCCGCAAGCGCAGTTTCGCGGCATGCAGCGCGGCCTCGTAGGGCGACATGTTCTCCTTCTCGCGCATTTCAACCGCGAACTCGAAGATCAGAATGGCATTCTTCGCCGCGAGCGCGATCAGCACGGTCAAGCCGATCTGGAAGTACACGTCGTTTTCCATGCCGCGCAACAAGATGCCCACCAGCGCCCCGAAGATCGCGAACGGCACGGCGAGCAGCACGCCAACCGGCAGCGACCACTTCTCGTACTGCGCCGCGAGAATGAGGAACACCATCAGCAGTGCGAAGCCGAACACGAGCGCCGCCGTCGAGCCGGCCTTCTTCTCTTCGTACGCCTGCCCGCTCCATTCGAAGCTGTAGCCCTCGCCCAGCACTTCATTGGCGATTTGTTCCATCGCCGCGATCGCCTCGCCCGAACTGTGGCCGGGCGCCGCGTCGCCGGTGATCTTCGCCGCCGGGAAGTTATTGAAGCGGTTCACGATGTCAGGTCCAGGCACGAAGCGCGAGGTCGTCACGGCCTTGATCGGCACCATGTCGTTGTTGCGGTTGCGCACGTAGAGTTGCTGGATATCGTCCGGGGTCAAGCGGTATTGCGGCTCGGCCTGGATGATCACCTGGAAGAGGCGGCTGCCCTTCGGGAACTGGCTCACATACAGGGAACCGAACATCGTCTGGAGTGCGGTATAGATGTCCTGAACCGGAACGCCGAGCGTTTCCGCACGCTCGCGGTCCACTTCCACCAGCAACTGGCGCGAATTCGTGTTGATGGTGGAATTCACGCCCCGCAGCGCCGGGTTCTGGCGCGCCTTCGCAATCACCTGGCGCACCTTGTCTTCGAGCTGCTGATAGGTGCCGTCGCCGGTGCTTTGCAGCCAGAACTCGAAGCCGCCCGTTGTGCCGAGGCCCGGGATCGATGGTGGATTGAGCGGCACGACCACGCCGTCCTTGAACGTCGAGAATTCTTTGGTGGCATCACGGATCAAATCCTGCGCGGTGCCATTCTCGCCGCGATCCTTGAAGCCCTTGAGCGTGACGAACAGGGTGCCCGCGTTCGACTTGTACTGCGAGTCGATCAGGCTGTAGCCGATCGGCGCCGCCACCGAACTCACGGCAGGCTGTTTCGCGAACCAGTCCTCCGCTTTTTTCGAGAGGTCACCCGTGCGATCCAGGCTCGCCGCGTCGGGCATCACGACCGCGCCGAACAGATAGCCCTGATCCTCCACGGGCAGGAACGACGATGGAATATGCCTGAACAGGCCGACCGTTACGATGAGCATCACGACGATCAACCCGATGGAGAGCACCACGCGTCGTATCGCGCTTTGCACCCAGCTGCCGTAGCCCTCTGTAAGGCTGTCGAACTTCTCATTGAACCAGCGGAAAAAGCGGTTCTTCTTGTGCTCGCCCGGTTTGAGCAGGATGGCCGCGAGCGCGGGCGAAAGCGTGAGCGCGACGATACCCGAAAGCACCACCGAGACTGCGATCGTCACGGCGAACTGCTTGTAGAGTTGCCCCGTGATCCCCGAGAGAAACGCCACTGGTATGAACACCGCGAGCAGCACCAGCACGATCGCCACCACCGGTCCGCTCACTTCGTCCATCGCGCGTTTGGCCGCTTCCTTTGGTGGAAGCTTGAACTCACTCATGTTGCGCTCGACGTTTTCGATCACCACGATCGCGTCGTCCACCACGATACCGATGGCCAGCACCATGCCGAACAAGGTGAGCATGTTGATCGAAAAGCCGAACGCTGACATGCCGATGAACGCGCCGATGATCGACACGGGCACGGCGAGCAGCGGCACGAGCGTCGCCCGAAAACTTTGCAGGAAGATGTACACCACGATGATCACGAGAATCACCGCATCGCGCAGGGTATGGACCACCTCGTTGATCGACTCGTGCACAAACTCGGTCGTATCGAGCGCGACTTCATACTTGAGACCGGGCGGAAAACTCTTGTTCAACTGCTCGAGTGTCTGGCGCACCTGCTTGGCTACTTGCAGTGCATTCGCGCCCGGTTGCTGATACACGGCGAGCAGTGTGGCCGTCTTGCCGTTGTAGCGGCCGCGCAGCGAATAATCTTTCGCGCCGAGCTCCGCATGGCCAATGTCCTTGAGGCGCACGATCGCCGCGTCACCCGACGCCGCGCGAAGGATGATGTTGTCGAAATCGGCGGGCTCGGTGAGACGGCCCTTCGTCGTCACCGGGAACGTCTGGTTCACGGGCTTGTTGGTCGGCGCCGCGCCGAGGCGGCCCGCGGAGAACTGCTGGTTCTGCTGCGCGATCGCGTTCTGCACATCGGACACGGTAATGCCGAGCTTCGCCATACGGTCGGGCTTGAGCCACACGCGCATCGCATAGTCAGCAGAACCGAAGATCGACGCCTGGTTCGCGCCCGGAATGCGCTTGAGCGCATCGAGCACGTAGACGTTCGCATAGTTCGCCACATAGGCCGCGTCGTACGAGTTATCGGGCGAATAGATCGCGATCACCATCATGAACGCGGAGGAGCGCTTCTGCACCGACACGCCTTGCGCCGTCACGGAATCGGGCAGGAAGGGCAACGCGAGGTTCACACGGTTTTGCACGTCCACCTGGGCGAGCGACGGATCGGTGCCGATATTGAAGTACACCGTGAGCGTCATGTTGCCCGTCGAGGAACTCGACGAGTTCATGTACATCATGTTGTCCGCGCCGTTCACCTGCTGCTCGATCGGCGCGGCCACGTTCTGCGCGACGATATCGGCGCTTGCGCCCGGATACGTGGCGCTCACCGTGATGGTCGGCGGCGCGATGTCCGGGAACTGGGCGATCGGCAGGTTGAACATCGCCACGAGACCCGCGACGACGAGCACGATCGAGACGACCGACGCGAAAATCGGTCGGTCAATAAAAAAGTGGGAGAACTTCATCGTTCAACCTCCCGCAGCGGGCGAGAACGTGACGTCCACGCGGCGGGATTTGTCGGGCGGATCATTGGCGACGACCTGCGCCGGCTTGCGCATCTCGATGCGCTCGGTTTTCACGCCGGCCACGACCAGCGCCGCACGCACCGTGGCCGCGCGTGCGGCCGCGAGACGTTGGTTCGCGGCTTGCGAGCCAGTCGAATCGGTGTAGCCGGAAATCACCAAGCGCAGGCCCGGCTCGGCGACGAGACGGCGCGCCACGCCCGCGAGCGCGTCGGCCGACTGGGCGTCGAGGCTCGCGCTGCCCGATGCGAAGTAAAGCGCAGTGTGTTCGCCCAACACGTCGGATTCGCCGGAAGCAGCGGCCGGCTGAGCGGCGCTCGTTCCCGCGTTGGCCTGAGCGTTCGCGCTCGGGCTCGCATTCGCCGCAGCCGGGCCGGAAGCCCCAGCCGCGCCCGCCTGCGCCCCGCCGCCTGCTCCGCTGTCCTGCCCATCGGCCGCTGCGCCAATATTCACCGCCGCGGACGGCGTCTCCACGAGATTCGCCTTGACCGGCGCACCAGGCATGAGCCGCAGCGTATTGTCGATGACCACATGATCGCCAGGATGCAAGCCCGACTTGATCACCCAGGCATTGCCGTTCCACTCGCCCGCTTCCACCACGCGCTGCTGCGCCTTACCGTCCTTGTCGACGGTCCACACATACGCGCCGCGCGGCCCCTGCTGCACCGCCGACTGCGGCACGGCCACCGCCGAACTGCGCTGCGCGCCCAGCAGCTTGATGCGCACGAACTGACCGGGCCGCAGCGACCCCGTGGGGTTCGGCATGGCGGCGCGAATCAGGTAGGTGCCGGTTTCCGAGCTAAGCGAGGCGTCGGTGAAAGCAATGTGGCCGCGCTCCGGATAGATGCTGCCGTCTGCGAGCACGATCACCGCTTCGAGCTTGCCCACCGGCGGCAGCTTGAGCGTGCCGTTCTGCGTTTGCGTGCGCAGGTTGAGCATCTCGTTCTCGGAGAGCGAGAAGTTGATCCACATGGGATCGAGCTTGGCCACGTAAGTGAGCAGGCTATTGGCCGCATCAATATACGAGCCATCCTGCCTCTTCGCGAAACTCGAAAGACCGGTGACCGGCGCTGTGATCGTCGTATAGCCGAGATTGAGCGAAGCACTAATGACATTCGCCTTCGCCCCTTCGACAGCGGCGGCGGCGGCCTGCTCCTGGCCGATCGAATCGTCGAGATCCTTCTGGCTCAAGGCGTTCTTCGCGGCCAGCGGACGCACGCGGGCGAGGTTGGCCTGCGCCGTTTGGAGCCGCGCTTGTTGCTGCGCAAGCTCGGCCTTCGCGGCGTCGAGCGTGGCCTCGAACGGTTTGCGGTCCATGACGAACATGACGTCGCCCGCATGGACCAGCGAGCCTTCCGTATACACGCGCTTTTCGAGGAAACCGTTCACGCGCGCGCGAATTTCGACCTGCTGCGAGCTTTCCGTCTGCCCCACGTACTCGAAAACCACGGGCACGTCGCGCAGCGCAACATTGATCACGTCGACGTTCGCGGCAGGTCGTGCTTCAGCAGCTGGCTTGTTTTCATGACATCCAACGACACTTACCAGCAGTCCCAACGACAGACACAAGCTGGCCACCCGAATACCGTGAGTCATGCTGTTCTCCGTGTTGTCGACGATCTGCGCTGGACCGACGAAACCAAATCAGGCGCGCGCGGGCGATCCAGTCGAATCACCGCCACTGACTTTGGTGCTCGAGCAAATACTACTGTCTTTCGCGACAGAGCAGATTCAGG
This sequence comes from Paraburkholderia hiiakae, assembly GCF_904848665.1. Lineage (GTDB taxonomy): Bacteria > Pseudomonadota > Gammaproteobacteria > Burkholderiales > Burkholderiaceae > Paraburkholderia > Paraburkholderia hiiakae. Next base: position 203,288 of record NZ_CAJHCQ010000004.1, on the reverse strand, counting down.
ATGGCCAAAAATTCGCACGCGATGACATGGCAGGCACGCACGGGGAAACAGTGACTGAATTCGTTTCGAAATCCGAAATGAATACGCGCTGATCGTTCGCTAACGTTCGCACAGATATGCGCAACGATTGCGTATAGAGAAAGGGGGAAGCGAACGTTGCGGACGCACGAGGCATGCGTCGCGTGAACTGCGGAGGGGAGAATATGCAAACGCGGCGCAACCGTCAGAGAGACGGTTGCGCCACGCGTTGCGAATCAGGCGGCGCGATCGAGCCGGCGCACCGAACCGAATTCCGCGCACGAAAGCGTGCGCATGAGCAGCGCCATGGCCTCGGCCACGCGGCGGCGATCGAGTTCGACGTGCAGGCAAGCGAGGTCGCTGCGGCGGTCGATATCGATCGTATGCACGCCGAGCGCGTCGCCAATGAGACCATGCAGCGTGCATCGCGCGAGTTGCGCTTCGCTCGTGGGCACGCGCACAACCAGTTGCACCGTTGCGCGATGGGTTGGCGGGTCAAGGGGCTTGCGCGAGTTGCGCAGTGAAAGAACGGGCCGCGGCGTGGCGGCGGAGCGGGAACCTCGGGAAATCGAGCCCTGCGAGACGGTAGACGGCATACGTGTTGTGCGCACGCCGCCGTTTCGGCCGGCGCGCTTGAGTTGAACACGAACCGATTCTAGGCAGCGCCGCGTAAACGTCTGGTAAATAAACACGACACGGCCGCTAAAAGTGTGTAGCGGCCGAACTACAGCACGCAATCGCGCTCAATCGAGCGGACGCCCCGCCGGTTCGCGAATGAGCGGCAGCGCGAGCAGCGAGACTGCCCCGCAGCCGATCAGATACCAGGCGGGTGCGAGCGGGTTGTCGAGCAGCTTGATGAGCCAGGTCGCGAAAAACTGCGCGAAGCCGCCGAAGATCGACACGCCCACGCAATACACCACGGACATGCCCGTCACGCGAATCGACTGAGGAAAGAGTTCGGGCAGCATCACGATGTTGGGGACCGCCGTGAACGCGACGATCGCGCCCAGCACCGCCACGACCGCGAGCACGGTTGTAACGGTCGGCACAGCATGAATGAGCATGAATGCCGGATAGATCACCGCGATCAGCAGCACGCGCGAGACGCCCATCACCCACTTGCGTCCCAGCCGGTCGGAAAGCGAGCCAGCGAACGGCGAACACACGGCGGTGACGAGCGCCGCGACGAGGGCCGCGCTCATGCCGACCGACATCGGCAGGCCGAGAATCTTGATCGCATACGTCGACATGTAGAACAGCACGATATAGTTCGCCGCCGTGCCGCCAATGGTCGTGACAATGCCTGCGACAAGCGAAGTGCGATGACGCCCGAAAATCTCGCGCAGCGGCCGCGCCATGTCGGCCACGGGTTCGGTGTTGTCGACTTCGACGGGGTTCGCGAGCGTTTCGTCGAGATGGCGGCGAATGTAGACGCCCACCGGCACGACCAGCATGCCGATCACGAACGGCACGCGCCATCCCCAGCTTTCCAGCGCGGCCTGCGAGAGCGTGGTGGAAAGCGCCACGCCGATGAGCGCGCCGCACACCGTATTGAGCCCCTGGCTCACGAACTGCCAGCTGCCGTAGAAGCCGCGCGAGCGGTCGTCCGCGTATTCGAGGAGGAGCGACGTCGAGGCGCCCACTTCGCCGCCCACCGCGAAGCCCTGCACGAGACGCGCGAGCAGGATCAGCGCGGGCGCCGCGAGCCCAATCTGCGCATAGGTGGGCGCGAACGCGATGAGTGCCGAGCCGAGCGCCATGAGCCAGAGCGTGAGCGTCATGGCGGCCTTGCGGCCCACGCGGTCCGCGAACGCACCGATCACGATGCCGCCGATCGGACGCACAACGAAACCCACACCGAAGCTGCCCACGGCGAGCATCAACTGGTTCAGCGAGCCATGCACCGGAAAGTACAGCGCGCCGATGATCGAGGCAAAGAAGCTATAGACCGTGAAGTCGAAGAACTCGAGCCCGTTGCCGAGCGTGATCGCGAAGATGGCCTTCGCGCGCGAGCGGCGCGAAGAAGCCTGTGCGGCTGCGGCCGGCGCGTGAATCGACGTGGCGTTCATCGGGTGTCTCCTCGTTTGTCTCGTGTCTCGTATCGCGGTGCGTTTGTTGGTACATTCGCCCGCCGGCTATGGGCTTCAGCCGCGCAGGAAGCGCTCGGCGAGTTGCACCCAGTACGCCGCGCCGGTGGCAAGGCAGTCGTCGTTGAAGTCGTAGCCGGGGTTGTGCACCATGCAGCCGCCCTCCCCGTCGCCATTGCCGATGATGAGGTAGCTGCCCGCGCAGCGCTCGAGCAGGAACGAGAAGTCCTCGCTGCCGGTGAGCGGCGCCATGTCGTGAATGAGGCCATCAACGCCGAGCCAGTCGCGCGCCACGTCCTGCGCGAACTCGGTCATCGCCGCGTCATTCACGAGCACCGGGTAGCGGCGCTGATAGTCGATGCGCGCCGTCGCGCCATACGCGCTCGCCTGCGCGTGCACGAGCGCCGTGATGCGCTCCTGCAGCAAGTCGCGCACTTCGGGGCGCAGCGCGCGCACCGAGAGGCGCATCTGCGCGGTTTGCGGAATCACGTTCGGGGCGTCGCCCGAATGGATCGCGCCCACGGTGACGATCGCCATGTCGAGTGGCGGCACGTTACGCGACACGATGGTCTGCAGCGCGAGCACGACGTTGGCGCACACCACCACCGGATCGATCGCCTTATGCGGCACCGCGCCATGACCGCCGCGGCCGTCGATATCGATGATCACCGTGTCCGACGAAGCCATGAACGGCCCTGCACGAAAGCCGAGCTTGCCCGTGGGGAAACCGGGCATGTTGTGCATGGCGAACACGGCGTCACAGGGAAAGCGTTCGAAAAGGCCTTCGTCGAGCATGCGCTTGGCGCCGCCCAGGCCTTCTTCGGCAGGCTGGAAAATGAGGTGCAGCGTGCCGCTGAAGCTGCGCGACTGTGCAAGATGCTTCGCCGCCGCGAGCAGCATGGCCGTGTGGCCGTCGTGGCCACATGCGTGCATCTTGCCCGGAATGCGGCTCGCGTAGTCGAGGCCGGTGCTCTCGTGGATCGGGAGCGCGTCCATGTCGGCGCGCAGGCCGAGGCGCGCTTTGCCGTCGCCCACCTTGAGCGTGCCCACGACGCCCGTGCCGCCCAGACCGCGGTGCACCTCGTAGCCCCACTCGGCGAGGCGCTGCGCGACGAGGTCGCTGGTGACGAATTCTTCGAAGCCCAGTTCGGGATGCGCGTGGATCTCGTGACGCAGCGCGATCATCTCATCTTCGATCGCGGCGATTGCGGCCGGGATAGCCATCGTGTTCATACGAATTCCCTCCAGGGCGAGCGTGAGTGTGAATTCGCTTGAGAATAATGACGTCTCCTGTCGACCGACAGCCCTAAAATAGTTGGCCCGCCAACCAGAAGTGCGCACTCGGGTTATCCCTTATGAAGTTCCACCAGTTCCGCGCGCTCGTCGCCATGGCCGATACCGGCAGCATTCGCGCGGCCGCGCGTGCGCTTGGCATCTCTCCGGCGGCGGCAACGAAAGCGGTGCGCGAGCTGGAAGCCGAGCAGCAAATCGCGCTCGTCACGCGCAACGCGAACGGCATCGCCTTCACGGAAGCGGGCCAGGCGCTGCTCGTGCATGCACGGCTCGTCGTGCACCAGATGTCGCGCGCCCAGGACGAACTCGACGCGCGGCGCGGGCGTGGCGTCGGCAAGCTCGCGATCGGTGTGACACCGTGGCTCGCCCTCTCCTTCCTGCCCGACGCCGTCATACTGTTTCGCGAACGCATGCCAGGCATGCAGCTGGAGTTCTACGAAGGCCTGCTCAATATCGTGATGCCGCGGCTGCGCGACGGCTCGCTCGACTTCTCGCTAGGCAAGCCCGGGCCCGCTTCGCTTCATGCAGAATTCACGCAAACGCCGATCTTTGCCACGGAGTCGGCCGTGGTGGTGCGCAAGGACCATCCGCTCTCGCACGCGCAATCGCTGAAGGAACTTCAGGATTGCGAATGGTTGCTCAACTGGGACCCGGCAAGCAAGGAGATGGTCGCCGACGACGTGTTCCTGCGTCACGGCCTGCCGATGCCGAAGAGCATGCACCTGGCGCACTCGTTCGTGGTGGCGATGGGGCTCATCATGAATACGGATATGGTGAGCATCTTCCCGTGGCCGCTGGTGGAGACGCGCTTCGCGCGCGACAACCTGCGCGCGCTCGCGCTCCAGGAGGAAGTGGACCGGACAGTGGTTAGCGTGGTTGCGCGGCGCGGCGTGCCGCTCTCCGCCGCGGCCGAATGCTTTCTGGAATGCCTCAAGGAGGCCATCCATGCGGGCGAGGCTTCGCCGAACCCCGAACGCCGGCGGCTCTTTCACTCGCTCGAACTGCTGATCTGAGTCTTGTTTGGGTTGCTGGTGCTTTCGCGTTCCCTTGTGTTCGTGTCGGTATGCATGCGTTGCCCCTGTGCGGGGCGGCACCTACTTTCTTTGCCGCGGCAAAGAAAGTAGGCAAAGAAAGCCGCTCACACCGCTAGTGCCTGCCACAATTGACCTCTGGCCGTACACGATAGTGGCTCCGGAGCGTCTGTCGCCTCGCACCACCTAGGTTAGTGACAAAGGGCTCATTCATCCCGCTGCCCGCTACGCACGCAGCGGCCGGGTCTGCAAGGGAAACCGGATGGTACGAATGAGCGAGGCGAGAACCCAGGTGCCCCGCTGGTTTTGGGTTATGCCATTCGGCGCGCGTAGCGCCGCCGGAAGGATGAGCGCCTTGTCACCAAGTTCAGTGGTGCGAGGTGACAGACGCTCCGGAGCCACTACCTGGCGCGGCGCGAGGTGAACTGTGGCAGGCGCTGGCGGTGTGAGCGGCTTTCTTTTGCCTACTTTTCTTTGCCGCGGCAAAGAAAAGTAGGTGCCGCCCCGCACAGGGGCAACACTGGCATACCGACGCGAAAGCAAGGAGACGCCAAAGCCCCAGAAACCACGACTCAAGCCTCAAACAGAAATCTAGAACGACGTACCGATCTGGAACTGGAACTTCTGATACTGGTCGCCCGCGTGCTTGACGATCGGGAAGCCCAGATCGAGCTTGAGCGGCCCGATCGGCGAGATCCATTCGAGGCCCGCGCCATAGCTGTAACGCAGACCGTTCGCGCCGGTGCTGCTGCCTTCCGTGCCCCACACGTTGCCGCCGTCCACGAACGTAAACACGCGCAGCGTGCGGTCGTAACCCGTGCCGGGCAGCGGGAACGTCAGTTCGATATTGCCCACCACCATCTTCGAGCCGCCGATCGGATCGTTCGTCGTGGTGTCGCGCGGGCCGAGCGAGCCCGACTCGTAACCGCGCACCGAACCGATACCGCCCGCATAGTAGTTCTTGAAAATCGGATACGGCTTGCCGCCCAGACCGTTGCCGTAGCCGCCCTGGAAGTTCAGCCCCAGCACGAAGCCGCGCGCGAATGAGTAGTAGTACTGCATTTGGGCATCGCCCTTGTAGTACTGCGTTCCCGCCGGCGTGCCATATTCCGCGTTGGCCTGCGCGTAGTAGCCACGGCTCGGCACCAGCGCGCTGTCGCGGTTGTCGCGCGACCAGCCCACGGTGAGCGGAACCGTGTTCGAGACGCGCCCGAAATCGTTCACGTAGTCGATATAGGTCTGCGGCGTGCTGGAATCGACGTCGAGGCGGTCCTGCTCGATACCGAGGCCGAAATACACCATATCGGTCTCAGAGAACGGGATGCCGAACTTCATGTCCGCGCCATACGAGATGATGCGAAAGCTCGTGTCGTTCGTGCTCGAGTAGTAAAGCGGCTCGGTCGTGCGGTAGTAGACATCGGTAATGCGCTTGATGCCGTCCACCGTGAAATACGGATCGACCTGCGTGACCGAGAGCGTGCGATACGTCGTGGCGGTATTCACGTTCAGCGAAAGGCTGTTGCCGGAACCGAATACGTTGTCCTGCGAAATGCCCGCCGAGATGATCGGCCCCTCGCCCGAGCCGTAGCCCAGGCCCAGCGAAAGCGTACCGGTAGGCTTCTCGGTCACTTTCACGTTCACGTCCACTTCGTCCGGCGTGCCTTCCACCGGCACGGTGGTCACGTCCACGTCGGTAAAGTAGCCAAGGCGGTTAATGCGGTCCTTCGAAAGCGCGAGACGGTTCGAATCGAACCATGAGCTTTCGAGCTGGCGCATTTCGCGGCGCACGACTTCGTCGCGCGTGCGTGTATTGCCGGTGACGTTCACGCGGCGCACATACACGCGCCGGCTCGGGTCCACCTGCAGCGTGAGCGCGACCGTGTGGTTCTTCTGGTCGATCTCGGGCAGCGCGTTCACGGTCGCGAATGCGTAGCCGTATTCGCCGAGCTTGTCGACGATCGCCTTGGTCGTGTCCTTGAGCTTTTGTGCCGAGAAACGCTGCCCTGGCTTGACGCCGACGAGCTTCTGCAACTCCGCTTCGCGGTCGAGCAGATTGCCGGCCATCTTGACGCTCGAAATCGTATACGGCTCGCCTTCGTGAATCCCGATCGTCAGATACATGTCCTTCTTGTCGGGCGACAGCGAGACCTGCGTCGAGTCGATGTTGAACTCCAGATAGCCGCGGTCCAGATAGTACGAGCGCACGTTGTCGAGGTCGCCCGTGAGCTTTTCCTTCGAGTACAAATCGTTCTTCGTGTACCACGAGAACCAGTTCGGCGTGGAAAGCTGCATTTCATCGAGCAGCGTGCCGCCGCTGAACGTGTTGTTGCCGATGAAGTTGATCTGGCGGATCTTCGCGCTCGGCCCTTCGACCACGGAGAACAGCAGGCCCACGCGATTGCGGTCGATCGGCGTGACCGTGGTCGTGACCTCCGCCGCGTAGTAGCCGCGCGTGAGGTACTGGCGCTTGAGTTCCTGCTCCGCCTTGTCGACTAGCGCTTTATCGTAGCTCTGGCCCGGCGATAGCCCGACCGACTTGAGCGCCTTCGTCAAGTTATCCTTATCGAATTCCTTGATGCCCGCGAAGTCGATCGTGCCGATAGCGGGACGCTCCTGCACCTGCACGATCACCGTGCTGCCCTGCGTGGAAATGCGCACGTCGCTGAAGAGGCTCGTCGCGTAGAGCGCGCGAATGGCGTCGGAGGCCTTGTCGTCCGTGAAGGTCTCGCCCTGCTTGATCGGCAGATAGGCGAATACGGTGCCCGGTTCGATGCGCGTGAGCCCGTCGATGCGGATGTCCTGGACCACGAAGGGCTCGGTGGCGTGTGCCACAGCAGTCACGCCGATGCCGAAGCCGGCGAGAGTCAGTGCGCGTGCATAGCGCGCCGTGGTAGTTGATGCCGTCATGCGGGAGGTCGAATGTGAAGCAACGAAAGAGCCGTGAAAGTGCCGAATGCTCCATTACCGGCGCGAGATGCGCGCGGCTGGCATCCACGGATGCGGGGTGTACAACGGATGCGGCAAGAGAGGCCGGCGCGCGACGCCTATTGCATGCTCGCACCGCCAGGCAGGCGCATCTTCGCGAGCCCCGTCGCGAGCGAGAGCACCTCGGTCATGTGCACGGCTTGCGCGGGGTGTAGACGGAACGACAATTCGGCGCCCCCAGGCAAGCGAAAGCTCACCACGAGATGCTGCACGTCGCCCGACTCGCGACCGACCTCCCAAGCCTCGCAAGGCATGGTGAACTTCACGCTCGCCGTTTTGTGGCGAATGCGCTCGGAGCGGCCAATCGCGTTGGAAAGCGCGGCGAGCAGTTCATGCATCACCGAGCAATGCAGCGCGACGCTGTCCGGCTGATTGCCGTTCACCATCAAGTACTGGCCGTCCGCAGTCAGCTCGAAATCGCGCAGGGAATGAATGGCAAGAGCCGGGGACGAGGGCATGGGCGACGCTCCGTTACAAAAGCATCGGCGGAGTCTAGTGCGTTGGGCGCGGTACGCGCGTTACCCCATCGTTACAGGGATTACTTTCATCAATATTGCGTAGGGGCTCATTCCGGTCGTTTCGCACGCACCCATTTCCGAGCCAGGCCAATACCCTGCGTGCACGCAGCGGCTTTCAATCTGCTCTCGGCTGCACGACACCACGGTTATCTTGAAAAATTTTTGGTAACCGTATCGATTACGCTTGCTTTCTATCTGCAAACAGGTGCTTTAACACGTGCAGCGTGGCGGGCATCGTGGCGAACGCATGCTGTTACTTATCAAAAAAATCTTGAAACTCCGCGAAGCTCACCTGCACCGCGAGTGCCTGTAAGGGAAAGCAAGGCAACACATCAGCAAATGCGCTGACTCGCTCGACACGCGCGAGCAGCATCGCGGCCGCGTCGCGCCGCACACCGCCGTGACGGTCGAGAAATTGGCCCCAAAGCGAAAGCGCGCGCAGACGGGACACGGGTTGCGCGCTCGCGACGTAGGCCGCGGGAAAGAGCCGCCGGTAGGCGGGCACGTTGTAGAGCCAGGAAGTGCCGCGAACGAGCACGTCGCTCGACGCGCAGCCGCTTTCCTGGAGGTTGCCGCGCAAGTGTTCACGCAGGTGTTCAATCAACGCCCGCAACTCAAGGTGCCGTGCGGCGAGTTGCCGGGAATCGAGCGGCGACATGCCGCTATCGGTTTGGGCGTTGAAGTGCAGGCGCACTCCGCCATGCGGTTCACGCGCGTAAGAAAAGCAGCCAACCGTCGCGACGACCGCAGGCGCCGCCTGATGCGTCGGGCAGCGCTGCACATAGCGCCACGTCCACTCGCATTGCTCTGTAACGCTTGCGCGCTCATCGAGGCCACGCACGTAGGCTGCCCAGAGCGGATGCGTGCAATCGAACGCCCGCCCTGCGCCGAAGCGCACATAGAGGTTCGTGCAGTCGAGCAATGCCGCCGCGAGCGGTCTGTCCGCGAGCCGCGCCGCCGTGCGCGCGAAGCGCACCTGGAGGTCGTAAAACGCGCGTTCGGGTCTCACCGGGCCTCGTCTCCTTCGTCCACGATACAATGCGGCTGCGTCCGATCCGTCCCTCGCTGCCCCTATCCGACATGCAGAATTCTACCCGGGCCTTCCTGCTAGGCCCGTTGCTCAAAGGCGTTTCCCGTTCGTTCTACCTCACGATGCGCGTGCTGCCCGCCGGCATGCGCGACCCCGTGGGCGAAGCCTATCTGCTCGCGCGCGCCGCCGACACCATTGCCGACACCGCGCTGATTCCGCCCGAGCGGCGGCTCGCCCTGCTGCTCGCGCTGCGCGAGCGCGTGAACGGCGCGGCGAACGATGACACCCTGCTCGCCGATCTCGCAGGCGAGGTTGCGGGTCAGCAAGCGCAATCGGACGAGAAGCTGCTGCTCGAATCGCTGGGCGGTGCGCTCGATGTGCTCGCGCAGCTCGACGACGCCGATCGCCGGGCCGTGTGCGAGATCGTCACGACGCTCACCGAAGGCATGGAATTCGATCTACGCACGTTCCCCGACGAGCGCTCGGGTCTGGTGGCCGCGCTGAACACGTGGGACGAACTCGACCGCTATACGTATCTCGTGGCGGGCTGCGTGGGCGAGTTCTGGACGAAGATGACGTACATGCACTTGCCGGGCACCCTCGCGCCCTCGCTGGAACAAACCATGTACGCGCGGGGCATTCGCTTCGGCAAGGCCTTGCAGATGGTGAACGTGCTGCGCGACTGCGGCAAGGATCTGCGCATCGGCCGCTGTTATCTGCCCGCTTCGATGCTGGCCCAGGCCGGGCTCACCGCGCAGGACCTGCTCAAGCCCGGCGCCTCGGCGCGCGCGCGGCCGATCATGCTCGAACTCGTGCGCATCACGCTCGATCATTTCCGCGCGGCCATCGACTATACGTTCGCGTTGCCGCGCCTTTCGATGCGCCTGCGGCTCGCGTGCCTGTGGCCCATTCTCATCGGGCTCGAAACGCTCGAGCATCTCGTCGACAACGACGACTGGCTCGATCCGGCGAAGACCTCGAAGGTCACGCGCAACGACGTCTATCGCATTCTCGCCTGTTCCACCGCGCTCGCGTCTTCGAATACGCTGCTCGACGTCTGGTTCAAGCGGCTCTTTGCGCGTGTCGAGGCTCGTATCAAAGGCTGAAAATACGGCCGCAAAAAAAAAGCGCGCTTCGCAGCGCGCCTTGCGCGACTCGAAACTACGTGACTCACCCTTTCTGAGCGCGATACAGCTTGATGATCGCCGAGAAGTCGAGCTTGCCGTCGCCGTGGCTGCTCATGGCCTGATAGAGCTGCTGCGCGAGCGCGCCCATGTATGCGGGCTGATGCACGCCTATTGCGGCGTCGGTGGCAAGGCCCAGGTCCTTGAGCATGAGATCCGTCCCGAACCCCCCCGTGTAGCCGCGCGAGGAAGGCGCCGTCTCGATCACGCCCGGGTACGGGTTGTACGTGTCCGAACTCCAGCAGCGGCCCGTCGACGTGTTCATGATGCCGCCCAGCACTTTCGGGTCGATGCCGAGCGCCTCGCCAAGCGCCATCGCTTCGGCCACGCCGGCCATCGTGATGCCGAGCACGAGGTTGTTGCAGATCTTCGCCACCTGTCCCGTGCCGGTCTCGCCGCAATGGACGATGTTCTTGCCCATGCCCGAGAGCACCGGCTTCACGCTCTCGTAGATCTCGGCGCTGCCGCCCACCATGAAGGTGAGCGTGCCCGCGGCCGCGCCGCCCGTGCCGCCCGAGACGGGAGCATCGACAAACGCGTTCCCCTGCGCGGCGGCGAGCTTCGCGAACTCCTTGACGCTCGCCGGATCGATCGTGCTCGAATCGATGATCGTCACGCCCTTCGCGATGCCCGCCAGCACGCCATCTTCTGCCGTAAGCGCGCTGCGCACGTGCGCCGCCGCGGGCAACATCGTGATGACGCACTCCGCACCGCTTGCCGCCGCCTTCGCCGATGCGGCCTTCTGCGCGCCGGCCTCGGCGAGCGTTTGCATCGCGCTCGCGCTCAGGTCGAACACCGTCACCGCGTGCCCCGCCTTGAGCAGGTTGAGCGCCATTGGCGCGCCCATGTGGCCCAGCCCGACAAATCCAATTTTCATGAGCCTGTCTCCGTTATTGTTCAGTACTCCATGTTTATATCGGGCGGCGTATCAGCGCAGGCTGATCGTCGTGTTCACGCCGTCGCTCACGGTCGCGTCGTCGAACCAGCGCGCGGTGACCGTCTTGGTCTGCGTGTAGAACTGCACGACTTGCTTGCCATACGGGCCCAGGTCGCCGAGCTTCGAACCGCGCGAGCCCGTGAAGCTGAAATACGGCACCGGTACCGGAATCGGAATGTTGATGCCCACCTGGCCAATGTCGATCTCGCTCTGGAACTTGCGCGCCGCCGCGCCGCTTTGCGTGAAAAGGCCCACGCCGTTGCCGAACGGATTCGCGTTGACGATGTCGATCGCTTCGTCGAGCGTCTTCGCCGTGAGCACCACGAGCACGGGCCCGAAAATCTCGTTCGTGTAGATGTCCATATCGGTCTTCACGTCCGTGAACACCGTGGGCCCGATGAAGTTGCCGCTCTCGTAGCTCGGCACCTTCACCTCGCGGCCGTCCAGTGCGAGCGTCGCGCCCTGCTTCACGCCCGAGTCGATCAGGCCGAGAATGCGCGTTTTCGCGGCGCGCGACACGACCGGGCCGACGTCCGTCTTAGCCTCATGGCCCGCATTGACCTTGAGCGTCTTCGCCTTTTCGACCAGCTCGTCTACCCATTCCTGCGCCGCGCCCACGAACACGGCCACCGAGGTCGCCATGCAACGCTGGCCCGCCGCGCCGAACGCCGCGCCGACCAGCGCATTGAGCGCCTGCTCGCGATTCGCATCGGGCAGCACGACCGCGTGGTTCTTCGCGCCCATCATCGACTGCACGCGCTTGCCGTGTTCGCTGCCCAGCCGGTAGACGTGCGTACCCACGGCCGTCGAGCCGACGAACGAAATCGCCTTCACGAGTTCGTGCGTGCAGATCGCATCGACGACTTCCTTGCCGCCGTGCACGACGTTGAGCACGCCCTTCGGAATGCCCGCTTCGATTGCAAGTTCGACGAGCTGCATGGTCGAAAGCGGGTCCTGCTCCGAGGGCTTGAGCACGAACGTATTGCCGCAAACGATCGCCATCGGGAACATCCACAACGGGATCATCGCGGGGAAGTTGAACGGCGTGATGCCGGCGCATACGCCTAGCGGCTGCTGCAGCGTGTAGGTGTCCACACCGCCCGCCACGTTCTCGGCGAAACCGCCTTGTTGCAGCGTGCCGATCGAGCAGGCGTGCTCGACCACTTCCAGGCCGCGGAAAATATCGCCCTCGGCGTCGGGCAGCGTCTTGCCCTGTTCGGCTGTGAGCGTCTTCGCGATGCGCGGCATGTGCTCGCGAATCAACGCCTGCAATTTGAGCATGATGCGCAAACGCGCGCCGACCGGCGTGTTCTTCCACGTGGCGAACGCGGTGTGCGCGGCCTTCACAGCCTGGTCCACTTCCTCGACGGTCGCGAACGGCACGCGGGCCAGCACTTCCTGCGTGGCCGGATTGACGATATCGCGCCATTCCTTCGTTTTCGATTCGACGAACTCGCCGTCGATGAGCAGCTTGACGGTCGAAACATGTGCGTTGGATGCCTGGGTCACTGCGTTCATCGTGAACTCTCCCTGATGGATTCGAACGGGCCGGCCGTGGCCGGATATGGCGGAATGTGCTCGGTCAGCGAAATCTTCAATCGCAGCACGCGCGCGAGGACCATTTGCGAACGCGCGCAGTCATGCCGAACGTACTGGGAATGGTTCCGGGCGGAGAAACGGAGAGTCCTGCTGAACACGGGCACACCTGCGGCGCCCGCGCGGGGAACGACTGCATTTGCATCGTCTGTCTCCATCCTTGTTGTCGTGCGACCGCGTCTGTTTCAGTCGCTTTGCTGTACGAGTATAGTTATTCGAATATCCACGGCATAGAGATGAAAAAGCCCATCCGATATGCAAAAAAACACAACGAGCAGCATGGAGACATTGAACTGGGACGATCTGCGCTACTTCCTGGAAGTCGCGCGCACGCAGCGCGCGAGCGGCGCCGCGAAGCGTCTGGGCGTTGATCACACCACGGTCGCGCGCCGGGTGCGGGAGCTGGAGGCGGCGCTAGGCACCGTCCTGTTCGACAAATCGCGCTCGGGCGGCTTCGTGCTGACGGCCGAAGGCCAGCGCCTGCTGGCCTACGCGGATGCCGTGGAAACCACGGTGCAATCGGCCAGCGAGCAGTTCGCGATTGGCGCGCAGTCGCTTTCGGGCCATGTTCGCGTGGGCTCGACGGAGGGTTTCGGTTGCTTCTTTCTTGCGCCGCAACTGGCGCGCTTCACGGGCCAGCATCCCGACATGTCGATCGACCTGTTGCCGGTGCCGCATTTCGTGAGCCTTTCAAAGCGTGAGGCCGACCTCGCGATCATGCTGGAGCGCCCCGAGCGCGGACAGTATGTGTACACGAAGCTGTGCGATTACCGGTTGCGCCTGTACGGCACGCCCGCCTATCTCGAGCGCTACCCGCGCATTCGCACAGCGGCAGACCTGCGCAATCACGCCTTCATCAGCTATGTCGCCGATCTGGCGTTCAGCCACGAGTTGCTCTACCTCGAACGTACAGCGCCTAATGTGAGTGCAAACCTGTGCAGCACCAGCGTGATCGCGCAATACCATGCTGCGCTGCAGGGCAGCGCGCTTGCCATCCTGCCTTGCTTCATGGCCGAGCCTGACCCGCGCCTCGTGTCGATCCTCCCTGACGAAGTCATGGTGACGCGGCGCTTCTGGCTGTGCAGCCGCGAGGATCTGCGCAAGCTGCGGCGCATCACGTCGCTCTGGGATTACCTGCGCGCGGCCGCCGACGCCAATCGCCCTCTGCTCATGGGCGAATCGCCGGAAATGCATTACGTCGAGGCCTGAGCGCTGCTCACGCTACAGCCTCGACAAGCAATAAAAAAGCCGCACATGCAGTCCACGAATGGGACTGCATGTGCGGCCTTCAGGAAGAATCTGGAAGCACCCGCTCCGGCGTCGCCGCCCGCACCTCGAAGGGCGATCGGCGCGCGCCGGCTAGCCGATGCTCAGGTCCCAACCGGGCGGATCGTCAGCGCGTTGCGCACCGACGTCACACCTTCCACGCCCTTGGCGACATCGCTAGCGCGCTGGACCTGCGACTGCTCGGGCACAGTGCCTTGCAGGATAACGGCGCCGTCTTTCGCACGCACGGTGATGTTGGAGACGCTGATGTTTCTGTCTCGCGCGAGGGCCGCACGGACCTTACGGCCGAGCGCACGGTTCGCTGCGCGTGCTTGACGCAGTGCTGCCTTCGATTGATTGACGTTGTGCTGGGCAGAGGCCGTCGGGCCGCTGGTGGGGGTTTCTGCTGCGGCAGGGGCCGAAGCGTCCTGCGCATAGACCTGGAACGAGGCCGCCACGAGCGCCGTGGCTGCGGCCAGCTTGAACATCTGAATAGCCTTCATGCAGTTTCTCCTGTTGTCAGTCTTATTGCAGGCCCAGGAATGGGCCGTTAACTACACCTTTGACTACAAAAACATTCGCGCGCCGGACGGCGATGGGAAGTAACAATACCGCAACTATTTCATTCTTGACACGAAACGTGCCCAATCTGTGATTCCACGCCACACTTCCTGCCGCTTTCCACAGACGAATACGTTGATTGTCCAAATAGTGAAGCCGCTACTCAACAATGCAATTGAAATGGCTTCATCAGCCCGCTTCATATCCCTTTAGGCCCGCTTCACGGCCCATTCGCCGCCGCTTCATTGCCGCATTCAAACGCCGGTGTGTAATGCCTTCAGCCATGATCCGCCTTGGTGCATGCGATATGAATAAGATCGCTAATCGCATATTCCAGAGCGGGATTGAGCGGCTTTAATCAAAGAGCAACGCACATCACACAAGCGGCGTTGACAATACGCACAGCGGTTAACCCGAATACCCATTGCGCAATACGAGAGGCCGGCCTGCATCAATTGGCCAATTGCGCCTTTATCCACCGATAGAACTGCTGGATCGCCGCCTCGCGCGGATGCCCTTCGCGCCACGTGAAGTAATAGTCGAGTGAGGCCGGAATGCGGACCTGTCCTAACTGCACCAGTTCGCCACGCTCGATGAAGCCGCGCGCGAGTTGCAGGCGCGCCGTGGCCGCCCCTTGCCCGGCCACCGTGGCCTGCAGCAGCAGGCCAGCGTCGTCGAACACCGGTCCGCGCTCCGGTTCGTCGCCGGCCACGCCCGCGGCCTCGAAGAAGTCGCGCCACGAGCGGCGCGAAAAACGCAGGAGCGGCATGCTCGCGAGATCTTCGATGCGAAAGTCGGGATGGCGCGCGAGCAAGGCCGGGCTGCATACCGCAACGACCTGGTCGTCCAGCAACTTGCGGATCTGGAAGCCGGGTTCGTCCACCCGCCGATGCCAGATGCCGATGTCGAAGGGATAGGGGTCGGGCGGTGTGACATCGGCATGCATGCGCAGCGAGAGGTCAACCATGGGATAGCGGTCGTAGAAGTCGCCCAGGCGCGGAATCAACCAGACGGAGGCGAAGTCGGACATCACGCTCAGCTCGAGGCGCGTGACGCCGCTCACGCCGGGGCGCGTGGCGTCGAGCGCGTCGCGCAGATCGTCGAGACTGCGGCGCACGCGATCGGCCAGCTGCGCGCCCGCCGCCGTGGGGATCATGCGGCTGCCCGCGCGGCGGAACAGCTCGACGCCCAGTTCCGTTTCGAGCGCGCGCAGGTGATGACTCACGGCGCTGTGCGTCAAATGTAATTCTTCCGCGGCGCGGCTGAAACTGCGCCGCCGCGCAGCGGCTTCGAGGGCGCGCAGCGCCTGCAAAGGTGGGAGAGATCGGGCCATGACGTCAAATTTTACTCACAATGCCGTCTGAAATCTCTCGCTGGCCTCGCGCACCTCAATCGCCAATAATCGACAACCAGGCATTCAATCCGCTTTCGCCCCCAAACATGACCTCACTCAGACTGCGCGTATTCGCCGTATTCGCGCTCGGCTATTTCATTTCGTACCTGTTTCGCGGCGTCAATCTCGGCTTCGCGCCGTTTCTTTCGCGTGAATTGGGCTTCACGGCGACCGATCTCGGCACGCTCACGAGCCTCTATTTCCTCGGCTTCGCCGGCGCGCAGATCCCCGGCGGCGTGCTGCTCGACCATTACGGCCCGCGCCGCGTCACCGCGTGCGTCATGCTCGTGGCCGCGGCGGGCGCGTTGATCTTCGGCGTCTCGCATAACATGGCCGCGATGATGGTGGGCCGACTGCTGATCGGCGTAGGCGTGTCGGTTTGCCTGGGCGGCGCGTTCAAGGCCACGGCGCAGCACTTCCCCGTCGCGCAACTCACGCTCGTGAACGGCCTCGTCATGGCCGTCGGGGGCCTCGGTGGCGTGGCCGTGGGCGCCCCGCTCTCGTGGCTGCTCTCGATCGCGCCTTGGCGCGCGGTGAGCCTCGGGCTCGCGGCACTCACGGTGTTCGTGGCCGCCATCATCTGGCTGGGCGGCCCGCGCACGCGCGACACCCACCATCAGGCAAGCGTGCTCGAACAGTTCAAGGGCACCGCGCACATCCTGCGCAGCCATGCGTTCTGGAAGACCGCGACGTTCTCGTCGCTGACCCAGGCCGTGTTCTATGCCATGCAGTCGCTGTGGGTCGGCGCGTTCCTGCGCGACGTCGTGCCGGCCGGCACTGCCGATGTCGGCGCGCGTGCGGCCTCACTCGTTTCCGTGCTGGGCGGCGCGTTCATTGTCGGCAATATCGGCTTTGGCGCGCTCGCACGCAGCTTCGAGCGCCGCGGCGTGAGCGTTCAGCTCTTTTCCGGCGTCACGATGCTCATTTTCGTGCTCGTGCAAGCCTTGCTCGCAGCGCGCGTGCCGCTGCCCGCATCCTTGCTTTGGGCCGCGTACGGCGCGTTCGGCGGCACCGGCATCCTCACTTACGCGGTGCTCGCCGAATATTTCCCGCCGCGCCTGATTGGCCGTGTGAACACCACGTTCACGCTCGTCATCTTCATCGGCATCTTCTTTCTGCAGATCGCGATCGGCGCCGCGCTCGCGCACTGGCCGGCCCTCGACGGCCACTACCCTGCGCTCGCGCATCAGACCGTGTGGGCGGTCCTCGTCGTGCTGCAAGTGCTCTGCGCGGTGTGGTACTTCATGCCGTCGCGGCACGCTGCCGCCACGCGCACCGCAGTCGAAACGTAATAAGGCGCGCTTTTGCGCAAAGCCGCATCACGCGCTGTGCACCGTGCGGCTTTGCGCTTCTGCTCACATCGATAGCACGATTTCTTCCTTCGGCACGAGCGGCGCTCCACTATCATGAAGGCGCCCTGCCGTTCACCTTCCCCATAACACGCAGCGCTTTTGTCGAGAAATGCAAATCTCGAATCATTGGTTGTCCTGATCGGCACACCCGGAAAAGAATGACCCAACGGCAATGACAGCGACGCAAGCTCGCCAGTCGGCGCACCCCGTTTCGTCACCCAAATCCGACCTGCCCATGCGTTCACATCGCGTTCTGCAGTACCTGCTTTGCGCAGCGCTCTCGTTCATCTCCCTGCATGCCGCGGCCGGTGAGCCCACCGTGATCCGTATCGGCGTCGCGCAGCAAGGCGCGGGCGATCCGCCCACCTTCGGCGGTTCGACTGCTGCCACGGTGCGCGGCCAGCAGCTGCTCGAAAAGGAGTTCGCCGCCGACGGCATCAAGGTCGAGTGGCTCTTTTTCAAGGGCGCGGGCCCGGCTGTGAACGAGGCCATTGCCAACAATGCACTCGACTTCGCGTATCAAGGCGACTTGCCCTCGGTCCTCGCGCGCGCCAACGGTCTCAAGACCCGCATCCTGCTCGAATCGGGCGTGCGTTCCGGCGTGAAGGTGGGCGTGCCAGCCGATTCGGACATCAAATCGATCAAGGACCTCAAAGACCGGCGGGTCGCCATTTTTCGCGGCACGAATCTGCAGCTCGTGGCCGACAACGCACTCGCCGAGAACCAGCTCGACGAACACGCGCTGCACGTGATCAACCTCGATACCGCAAGCTCGCTCGCGGCGCTCGCATCGAAAGGCATCGACGCCTCGGTGAGCGACTACACCCTTTACCGGCTGCGCGATCAGGGGCTTGCCCGCATCGTCTACGAATCGCAGCATGATGGGCCGCAGTTGACGCGCCAGGCGCATCTGCTCGTGCTCGACGACTTCGAGAAGGCGCACCCCGATATCGTGCAGCGCGTAGTCAACGTCTTCGTGCAAGCGGCGCAATGGTCCTCCGACGAAGCCAACCGCGACGCGCTCTTCAAGCTCTGGGCAAAGAGCGGCGTGAGCTACGCGTCCTGGCAAGCCGAATTCGGCGAGCAGCCTCTGAAGTACCGCAATTCGCCGCTGATCGATCCGTTCATCGTGGCGCGCTACAAGGCCGTTGCGCAGGACGCGCTGCGCCTCAAGCTGATTCGCCAGCCCGTAGACGTCGATTCGTGGTTCGAGCCGCGCTATCTCGACAACGCGCTGCGCACGCAAAAGCTCGAACACTACTGGACCCGCTACGACGCCGCCGGCAAGCCGCTTGGCTAACACGTGAGAGGAGCCGCATCATGACGGAAACCGCGATCACGATTGCCAGCGACACGCCGCGTGCAGCACCACGTATCGACGCGGCAACAACCAACGCACGCTGGCGCGTCGCGCTGCGCGCATGCGCGTGGCATCTCGCGCCCTGGCTGCTGCCCGCACTGCTCTTCCTGCTATGGAACGTGGGTTGCGCGCGTGGCTGGATCGCGCCGCAAATCCTGCCTGCGCCGCAACGCGTTTATGAAACGTTCGTCGATCTCGCCCAGAGCGGCGAGCTTGCGCGCGATACGCTGATCAGCCTGCAACGCGTACTGCTGGGCTTCGCAGGCGGGACCGTGCTCGGCTTCCTGATCGGCGGCGCGCTCGGGCTCTCGCGCACGCTCGAAGCCTGGGTGTTGCCCAGCTTCAACGCGATCGTGCAGATTCCCGTGCTCGGCTGGCTGCCGTTCTTGTTGTTGCTCGTCGGCGTGGGCGAACCGCTCAAGTATCTGCTCATCGCTCACGCGGCGCTCGTGCCGGTCACGCTCAGCACCATGCAGGGCTTTCGGCAGACACCCGCTGCACTGGACGAAGTCGCGCGCGTATTCGCCTACACACGCTGGCAACGTATCGTGAGGCTCGTGCTGCCCGCGGCGGTTCCCACGCTCGCAACCGGCGTGCGCCTCGCCTTCACCAAGGCGTGGCTCGCGCTCGTCGTGGTCGAGCTCGTGGCGTCGTCAGAAGGACTCGGCTATCTGATCGTGTACGGCCGACAGCTCTTTCAGCTGGATCTCGTGATGGCGTCCGTGGTCGTGGTGGGCGCGGTCGGCCTCGTCATCAATCGACTGCTCGATGTGCTCGAGCGACGTTTGCGGCGCGGCACGCCATCGGCGTTCCGGGCTTGATGGTGCGGGATAGCGCCTGATAGACAACATTCGAGCAAGAGGAGAATTCGCCATGAGATTGTCGCTTGCACGCAAGGCAGCGCGTCCCGCTTGCGCCTGCGAAGCGGCCGCCGAAGCCAGGCCGCGACGAAGTGTCGATTTGCGTGGCGCCGCGCTGCCCCTCGTCGCCATTGCGCTGTGGTGGGCCTTGAGCGCCTCGCATCTCGTGAAGAGCGGCCTGCTCGTGAGTCCCGCCGATGTGATTCGTACCGCTTACGAACAGATCGAGAGCGGCGCATTGGCCCGCGCACTTTCGGCGTCGCTTGCACGCGAAGCCTGCGGCTTCGCCATCGGCGCAACGGCAGGATTCCTGCTGGGCGGCGCGTTGGGTCTCTCGCGCATCGCCGCGCGCGTCGTGGGGCCGAGCTTCGATACGTTCAAGCAGATCTCGCTGTTCGCGTGGATTCCGCTCATCTCCGTATGGTTCGGCCTCGGTGACGCCGCCAAGGTCGTCTTTCTTTCGCTCGCGGCGTTGCTCCCGGTTGCCGCCCACACTTGCGACGGCATTCACGCGGTCCCGCGCAACTATGTCGAACTCGCACAGGCGTTGCGCTATTCGCGGCTCCAGCTTGTCCGCTACGTACTGTTGCCGGCCGCACTGCCCTCCATTTTCACGGGCCTCTATCTCGCACTCATCTATTCGTGGCTCGCCACGCTCGGCGCGGAATATCTTCTCGTTGCAGGCAGCGGTATCGGCAACGTGCTGATCGACGGCAGCGAGCAATTCCGCATGGACCTCGTGCTGTTCGGCATCATCGTCGTGGGCGCGATTGGCTGGGCGCTCAATGCGCTCGCACGGCGTGTGGAGCGAACGGTGCTAGCGCGGTTGCACATCACCGCACAATGATTCGTATTGCAAATCAATTGAACCTGAGAGAAAACCAGATGAGCGCCATTGAACCCGAGGGACTCGACATTCTGCATGTGAGCAAGCGTTACGGCGCGGGTGAGTCCGCGCTCGTCGTGCTCGACGACGTGACGCTGCATGTGCGCCCCGGTGAATTCGTGAGCGTGCTCGGCGCGAGCGGATGCGGCAAATCCACACTGTTGCGCCTCATCGCCGGCCTCGACGCGGGGTATAGCGGCGCAATCATGATGCGCGGCGAACGCGTGGGCGACACCTCGCTCGAGCGCGGCATCGTGTTCCAGGATCATCGGCTGTTTCCCTGGCTCACCGCCGAACAGAACATCCTGGCGGCGCTGCGCAATGCCCCGCTTTCGGCGCGCGAGAAGCACGAAGCCGTGGCTGAGCACATCGCACTCGTGGGCCTTGCGGGTTTCGAGCGGGCGTATCCCCATCAACTCTCAGGTGGCATGGCGCAGCGCGTGGCGATCGCGCGCGGCCTCGTCAATCGCCCGCGCGTGCTGCTGCTGGACGAACCCTTCGGTGCGCTCGACGCCCTCACGCGCAGCCGCCTGCAAAACGAATTGCTGCGCATCTGGGAACGCGAACGCATCACGATGATCCTCGTCACCCACGACGTCGACGAGGCGATCTACCTGGGCGACCGTGTCGTGACAATGGCGCCGCGCCCCGGCCGCATCCGGCGCATTGTCGACGTGACATTGCCGCGCCCGCGCGAGCGCGCCGATCCACGCTTCGTGCGGCTGCGCGACGAAATCCTCGCCGACTTCTCGGACGCGACGACACCGCCCGGCGACACGTTGTTGCCCGACACCCCCGCCCATTCTTCAGGTCAATGGCGCATGGCGTGGTGAGCGTGCCGACCGACTGGTCGGTCGCGTCTCACCCCTCCTCATGAACCCGACACTACCGGCAAGACCCCGGATGGGCCAATTGCGCGCGGCGTGAGAAAATCTCTTTTCGAACGGAAACGCACGACGCGCAAGCGCCCACACAGCAAGCCCGCTTTCCCGTACTTAGCAGTCTTTTCGGCCGGTTTATCGACATATCCCGCCGGTTCGACGCCTGGATACCGGGGAGACGGCTGTCTCGTGCAACGTGGCGCGAAGTTTTCCGATCCGCAAGGGGTCGGCTCAGCGTAAACTCCCGCTGTTGCCATTCGATAGTGTCGATTCATGATAAAGAGAGAAACATCCATGCCAGACAACACCCACTCGCACGACGGTCGCTCCGATTCGTGCGGCTGCGATCTGTTACACCTGCTCGACGGCGTGGACGAATTCACTCATCACGTTTTCCCGGGCAACAAGGAGCTGTTCCACAGCCTCGCCCACAGCCAGGCGCCGCACACGCTCTTCATCACCTGCGCCGACTCGCGCGTTTCGCCGGAAATGATCACGCAGGCCAAGCCCGGTGATCTGTTCGTTTGCCGCAACATCGGCAATATCGTGCCGGCCTATGGCGAAATGCTCGGCGGCGTGTCGGCCGTCGTGGAATTCGCGGTGCTCGCGCTCAACGTGAAGCAGATCGTGCTGTGCGGCCATACCGACTGCGGCGCGATGAAGGGCCTCGCCTCGGGCGCGGAGGCCACGGCGGACATGCCCACCGTGCAGGCGTGGCTGCGCAACGCGGAAGCGGCGCGCAGCGTGGTGAAGACCCGCGGTCTGGGCGACGACCAGATCGTCCAGGCGCTCGTGGAAGAAAACGTCCGCCTGCAACTCACGCATCTGCGCACGCACCCCGCGGTGGCAGCGCGCGTGGCTCAGGGCCAGCTCGAATTGCAGGGCTGGGTCTATGACATCGGGCACGGCAAGGTCACCGTGCTGGACGAAGCACACGGCAAGTTCCTGTCGCTCGCCGAAGCGCGCGCGCGTCTGCGCAAGCGCGGCGAGGAATAACGGCCGGGCGCTGACGCGCCCACGCCCTAACGCTGGCTTTCACGCTAGCGCCGGGGCGGCGGTTCTCGCCGCCCCATCAAATCCTTCCTAGTCATTCCGCATGAACTCAGGTGCGTCCACAGCGCATTTCGGATCTTGCCGCGCGATTTTCTCAATCTACGCAATAATTCTTTTCGAATTAGGGGTTTACCCTAGGCAAAAACGCGACTACACTTGCGCCCGTACTACATGCGGCGCCCTGCCGCACAAGAAAAAAATTCCGGAGGTTGGTCGCTTATGCAGCACGTTGCCCCGCCGTCGCATCACCTGTCTCATCCCGGCTTCAATCGCACTACCGGCGCATTGCGTCGTCGCACGCTTCGCTAGTTCAGCGCGCGTGTCCTGCCGTCGCGCACGCGCCGCGGCAGGCGAACTTTCAAGGCCCACTCCGCGTCATCGCCGTTTTCATGCCGCCGTACATCGCGGCAAACGGCGCGCGCCTTAGCGCGTATAGACGCCCGGTAATGGGCTTCGCACCCGTCACGGGCCGAGCGCCCGGTTACCGAAGGAGAAGCATCCATGGAGTCCGCGCAGAACCGTCAGTCGAAAGTCGAAGTCAAGCTGTTCCTGCACCCGGAAGACCATTACCGCGCGATGGCCGCCGCGAAGTCCCTCAATCTCGCGGAACGCGAGTTCTTCGCGCTGGCGCTGCATCTGGGCGCGACCCAGATCCTGCGCCAGGCCGAAGCGGCTTAAAGCACCCTCCCTGAGCGAACCATCGCCTCAAACCGGCGACGGGTTGCGCTCGGGGAAACCCTCCTGATGCCAGTACGGGTAGACGGGGCGCACGACGCTCGCAGCGTCGAGCTTCGCCACCTGTTCGGCCGTGAGATTCCAGCCGACCGCGCCGAGGTTCTGGCGCAACTGCGCCTCGTCGCGCGCGCCGATCAGCACCGTCGCGACCGTCGGCCGCTGCAGCAGCCAGTTCAACGCAATCTGCGGCACGGTCTTGCCGGTTTCCTTCGCGATCTCGTCGATGGCATCGAGCACGCGAAAGAGGTATTCATCCGGCACCGGCGGACCCTGCTCTGACGTTTTGTGCAGACGGCTTTTTTCCGGCAGCGGCTGGCCGCGTCGAATCTTGCCGGTCAAACGCCCCCAGCCCAGCGGGCTCCACACCACCGCGCCTACACCCTGGTCGAGCCCGAGCGGCATCAGTTCCCACTCGTAGTCGCGGCCGATCAGCGAGTAGTACGTCTGGTTCGCAACGTAACGCGGATAGCCGTAGCGATCGGCCACCGCCAGCGATTTCATCAGGTGCCAGCCCGAGAAGTTCGACACGCCTGTATAGAGAATCTTGCCCGCGCGCACGAGTTCATCGAGCGTGGACAGCACCTCTTCGGCCGGTGTGCGCGCATCGAAACCATGCAACTGGAACAGGTCGATATGGTCGGTCTGCAGACGCTTGAGCGCCGCGTCGACAGCGCGCTTCAGGTGGAAGCGCGATGAGCCGACGTTATTGGGTTCGTCGTCGAAGCGGAAGGTCGCCTTGGTCGAGATGATCGCCTTGTCGCGCCGCCCCTTGAGCGCTTCGCCAAGCACCGACTCCGAGGCGCCGCTCGAATAGATATCCGCGGTATCGAACATCGTGACGCCGGCGTCGAGGCAAATGTCGATCAGCTTGCGTGCTTCGGCGACATCGGTTGCGCCCCAAGCCTCGAAGAACTCGCCTTTGCCACCGAACGTGCCAGTGCCGAAACTCAGCACCGGCACCTTCATTCCAGACGCACCCAGAAAACGGTATTCCATTTCCGATCCTCCATTGATCAAGGCGTTGACAATGAGATGCCGACAAGCGCACGAGTCTACCCGCTTCAATTCGGGCTTGCCGCGAAGGTCTCATGACGAAGGACTCACAGCGCCGCCGCTCGCCGCGCGGCTGTACAGATGCTCTTGCGTATTGGAAACTGTCGCCTTTCGCCGCGGGCTTTCTGCTTCACTATCCGCTCCGTCATATTCCGATCGGCACGAATCGTCCACATTCGCCCGCAGACCGCACATGATCCGCACCACGATGACGTTGATTCCCCTCTGCAGCGTGGAGGCGCAATGACCGCTCCCGCGCAACGTTCTTCCGGCGTCGGCTGGCTGCCGTATCTCGTCGCCGCCACCTTCTTCATGGAGTATCTGGACACGACCGTCATCGCGACGGCGCTGCCGCAGATGGCGCGCTCGTTCGGCATCGGCCCGAATAGTCTGAGCCTCGGCGTGACCGCCTATATGCTTGCGCTCGCCATCTTCATTCCGGCCAGCGGCTGGGTGGCGGACCGCTGCGGCGCGCGCACCGTGTTCTTCAGCGCCGTGGTCACGTTCACGGTCGCGTCCGTGCTGTGCGGGATCTCGCAGAACGTCGATGAGTTCGTGGCCGCGCGCATCCTGCAAGGCATCGGTGGCGCGATGATGGTGCCGGTCGGGCGCATGATCGTCGTGCGCAGCACCGAGAAAAGCAAGCTCATGCAAGCGATCTCGACGATCACCTGGCCCGCCATTGCCGCGCCCGTGGTGGGACCGCCCATCGGCGGCTTCATTACGACCTATGCGTCGTGGCGCTGGATCTTCCTGCTCAATGTGCCGTTCGGCATTGCCGTGCTCGCGGCCATCGCCGCGATCGTGCCGAACCTGCGCGGCGAACAGCGCCGGCCGCTCGACGTCACGGGCCTCGTCCTGAGCGGGACGGCGTTGACCGCCATTCTCTACGGCGCGGAGCTCGCGAGTCAGGTCGGCGAGAATCCGTGGCGCGCGTTGGCGATCGTTGCGGCGGGTGTCGCGATGGGCGTCGTCGCGTTCATGCATGCGAAGCGTCATCCACACCCGCTCGTCGACGTTTCCACGCTGAAGATTCCGACGTTTTCCGTCACGATCGTGACCGGCTCGGTCACGCGTATCGGCATCGGCGCGGCGCCTTATCTGATGCCGCTGATGTTCCAGATCGGCTTCGGTCTCTCGGCGTTCCAGTCCGGCCTGCTGCTGCTCGCGAGCGCGCTCGGCAATCTCGGCATGAAGGCGCTCACGACGCGCATTCTCGAACGCTGGGGCTTCCGGCTCGTTTCGGTCATCGATGTCAGCGTTGCGGGCGTCTCGTTGATCGCGTGCGGCCTGCTCACGCCCGGCACACCGCTCGCCCTCGTGCTGATCGTCGTGTTCGTGTATGGCATGGCGCGCTCGATGCAGTTTTCCACCCTCGCCACGCTGGCCTACGCCGATGTCGCGCAGCCGCAGATGAGCGCGGCCAGCACGCTCTGGAGTGCCGCGGCGCAGATGACCATCGGCCTTGGGATTGCATTCGGCGCACTCGCGCTGCGTGTGGCCGCGCACCTCAACGGCGAAACGACCGGCCATGTGTTCACGCTCGACGACTTCCGGCTCGCCTTTCTCGGCGCCGGCGTGCTCACGCTGATTTCGGTGTGGGGTTATGCGCAGATGGCGCGCGACGCGGGACAGAACGTGGGCGGCGGCTCGCGCAGGCAGCGCGCATAGGCAACGCCGCGCGCCCGGCAACGCGCGGCGCAACGACCGTTATTTGGAAAGACTTGCCCGCACGGTGTATTCCGGTTCCTCGCCCGCTTCGAGTTCATCGGCGTGGGCATGCGCCGCGTGGAACTCGTTGGACAGCGGCACGACTGGATAACCGTGGCGCTCCCAGGCGTCAAGGCCGCCCCTGAGCGCGCGCGCATGGTAGATGTGCTTGCTGCGCAACTGATCGACGATGCGCTTGGCCGTCGCTTCGTTCGGGCACACGCAGTACACGACGATCGGACGCCCGGTCAGCTCGGGCGAAAGTTCTTCGCTCGAGTCGAGATTCAGCGGCCGCGCGCCGGGAATCCGGTAGGCCTCTTTCTCGCGCACGGTTTGCGGCCGCGCGTCGAGCACGATGGGCGGCGCACTCGATTTCATCATCTCGTCGAGCTGATCGGGCGAAATGCGATGCGTGGCGAGCCAGTGGCGGAACTGCATGCGCCGCAGCCAGCGCCAGGCGAGGAAGATGACGCCCGCCACGGCGAGCACGTCGAAGATCGTCATGCCGTTCGCGCGCACGAACGCCGCGAAACGCACGATTTCGGCATGCAGCGCCGCGCCGCCGAGCAACCAGGTACCCGCCCACAACGCTGCGCCAACCGTGTCCCAAAGCAGGAAGACGTGCACCGCCACCGTCGTCGTGCCGAGCAGCGGCGCGGAAATCAGGCCGAGCCCCGGCACGAACTTCGCCACCGCGAGAATGGGCGCGCCGTAGCGCTCGAATACATTGCGCGCGATGCGGATGGTGGTGTCCAGCGACAGCGAAAAGCGCACGAGCCCGTTGAGCAGACGCCGCCCGCGCTTGCGGCCAGCAGCGAACCACAGCGAATCGGCGAGCAGCGTGGCAATCACGGCCGCCGCCAGCAGGCTCCCGTAGGATGTCTCGCCGCCAGCCGCCATCGTGCCCGCAAGAATCAGCACCGGCGCGGCCGGCACGGGCACGCCCAGTTGCGTGACAAGTACGCTGAGAAAGACCGCTCCGGCGCCGAAATCGGGTGGAATCGCGGTGGGGAGCGTCAACATTTGGATAGCCTGCACGCAGGGATGTTCAGGTAAGGAAACATGGCGCGCATACCGCGCCGGCCGAGGGTGGAGATTACCCCAACGTGCCGTTCCTTGCTTACGTTGACGCAAGCCTCACTACGGCATCGCGCATGACGATCCGGCCCCGCTGCCGGCGCTTTCGCGCTCATGCGAAACGATGCTAATCTCATCAAACTTGCCCTTTTTGGCCGTTTACCGTTAAGAAACATGCGTTACTGGCATCTCGATCGACCGAGGCAGGCAGGTCAATTCGACCTTTCGCGCGTCACCAGCCTCGTTTCGGCCATCGGTCGCGACGACGCCAACGCGCTCGCCGCCGAAGTGCTGAACATGCTTGGCCCGGCGACTTCGGTCACACAGTGCACCGTGTTCGCCTACGAACTCGGTAACCGGCCACGCACGGTTTCCGTGGCCGATCATCGCGGCGGGCGCTTTCTGCGCGACGTCGCCGATACCTACGCGCGCCTCTTCTACGCGCTCGACGGCAATCAGCAGATCGTCACGGGTGGTTCGGCCGACAAGCCGGGCTCATCGCTCGTGCTGCACTGGCAAAGCAGCGCGGACATCGCGCACGACGGTTACCGCACCGCGTGCTACGCCACGCCCAATGTGTCCGACCGGCTCTCGCTGCTGCTGCAGCCGGCCGCCGATATCTGGCTTTCCGTGAACCTGTACCGCGAAAGCGACGCCGGAAATTTTCAGCCGGCCGAAGTCGAACTGGTCGAATCGCTTGCGCCGCTGATCGGCGAGTCGGCGCGGCATCACTATACGATTCGCGGGCAGAGCCAGCTCGGCATTCCTCAGATGATGCTCGCGCGCCTGCGCGGGCTCTGCCCCACGCTGTCCAAACGGGAACTCGACGCCCTGCGCGGCGTGCTCGAAGGACGCAGCGCGGTTGAAATCGCCGAATGCATGGGCGTGAAGCCCAGCAGCGTCGTGACTTATCAGAAACGCGCGTATCAGCGGCTAGGCATCTCGAGCCAGCGGCA
The DNA here is from genome assembly GCF_904848665.1 of Paraburkholderia hiiakae. Lineage (GTDB taxonomy): Bacteria > Pseudomonadota > Gammaproteobacteria > Burkholderiales > Burkholderiaceae > Paraburkholderia > Paraburkholderia hiiakae. The sequence goes on along the minus strand of NZ_CAJHCQ010000004.1, from coordinate 175,466 downwards.
GCTTTTTGCGCTTTGTCTCGCGACGGATCAGGGTTAAACCACCGCCGCCGCGCGCGTGAAGTAGAACGCCCGCGCATTTGCCGCTCACCTCCCCTCCGTAAGCCCCCTGTACCCAAATTGAGGACAGCGGGCCGCGCCTCGCGCTCCATACTGCCTTCATCGCCAGTGCCTCTTTTCGGGGCAAGCCGGCAAGAACAAGATTTTCGTATCGGAGACGCATTCACCATGAGCGCCGGATTCAAACCCTATCCGTTCGAGGCGAAGCAGTACGCCGCCCGCCTGCCCGAACTCGAAGGCGACGGCAGCAGTGCCCGTGAAGCGCAACGCCACGCCGTGACGATCGTCGGCGGCGGCCCGGTGGGCCTCGCCATCGCGCTCGGCCTCGCGAAGCACGGCGTGCGTTCAGTGCTGATCGAAGCCGACGAATCGGTCTGCTACGGCAGCCGCGCAATCTGCATCTCGCGCCGCAGCCTCGAAATCATCGAGCGCCTCGGCGCGCTCGACGGCTTCCTCGCCAAAGGCCTGCCGTGGACGGGCGGCCGCAGCTTCTATCGCAACGACGAAGTGCTGCACTTCACGATGCCGCAGGACGAAAACCAGAAGCTGCCGCCGATGGTCAACCTCGCGCAGTACCACATCGAGCAGTTCCTGCTTGACGCTGCCGAGCGCCACGCCGACCTCATCGACATTCGCTGGCGCACGAAAGTGACGGCCCTGCAGGACGACGCACACGGCGCCACGCTCACGCTCTCCTCGCCCGCAGGCGACTACACCGCGCAGACCGACTGGCTCGTCGCCGCGGACGGCGGCCGCAGCACGGTGCGAGATGCGCTGGGCCTGAAGCTTCAGGGCACGAGCTACGAGGGCCGTTACGTGATCGTCGATATCCTGCTCGACAGTGCGCGGCCCACGGAACGGCTCGCGTATTTCGACCCGGCGTCGAATCCAGGCTCGACCGTTCTCGTCCACAAGCAGCCCGACAACGTGTGGCGCATCGACTATCAGTTGCGCGACGGCGAGGACGCCGACGAAGCGATCAAGCCCGAAAACGTCATGCCGCGCGTGCAGAGCCTGCTCGACATGATGGGCGAGAAAGCGTCGTGGTCGCCGGTCTGGATCACGATCTACAAGGCCAACGCACTCACGCTCGAGCGCTATCGCCACGGCCGCGTGCTGTTCGCCGGCGACGCGGCGCACCTCGTACCGATCTTCGGCGTGCGCGGCGCGAACTCGGGCATCGACGACGCCGACAATCTGGCGTGGAAACTCGCCTATGTCGTGAAGGGGCTCGCGAGCGACGCGTTGCTCGACAGCTACTCCGACGAGCGCGTCTACGCCGCGCACGAAAACTTGAGCTACGGCACCAAGAGCACGGAGTTCATGGCGCCACCGTCGTTCGCCTTCGATCTGATGCGCACCGCCGTGCTGAGCCTCGCGCGCGAGCACGCCGCCGTGCGCTCGCTGATCAATCCGCGCCAGACTTCGGCCATCGCCTACACGGCCTCGCCGCTCAATGCGGCCTCCGACGCATTCGCGAACGGTCCGGCGCCGGGCATGGTGCTGCCCGAATGCCCGCTCACGATCGTCGATCAGGCGGGCGCGAGCGTAGGCCACGTGACCGACTTGATCGCGCCATGCTTCACGGCGTTCTACTTCAGCGAGGATGGCGCGACGCCCGCCCCGATCGCCGCGCTCGAAACGACGCTGGCCGCTCGCGCGCTGCCGTTCGCATTGGTGCCGCTCGCGCAGCGCCAGAGCGCCGACGCCCCGCGCCGCAGCGGCTGGGACCACACGGGACGCCTGTTCCCGATGTACGACGCGCAGCCCGGCACGCTTTATCTCGTGCGCCCGGACGGCCACGCGCTCGGCCGCTGGCACGGCGACGCCGGCACGGTAGCCGCGCATGCGCTCGCCGCCCTCGACCATGCGCTGTGCGCCTGAGCGCTGGCGCAATCAAGTACAGATGGAGAAAGCCATGACCGACAGCGAACTCGACACCGTCTACACGCACTTGTGCAAGACCATGACCAATCTGGGCGAAGCCAACGGCCCGCTCTTTCTCGCACGCTTCGCGCTGCTTGCGATCGAGCGGATCGGCAACGCGCAAACCTGCGTCGGCTTGATCGATGCGGCGGGTGAGACCGTTTCGGCGGCCGCGCCAGAATAAAGGGAAACGCAGCGCCTCAGCGCTGCGTCGACTGCACGAGCCGCGCGAGGCGCGAGCGGTTGCTGACACCGAGTTTCTGAAACGAACGATCGAGATGGGTGCGCACGGTCGTGTAGGAAATGCCTAGCCGCTCGGCGATCTCCTTGTCGAGCAGCCCTTCCACCACGAGCGCGACCACGTCGCGCTCGCGCCGCGTCAAGCGGCTGATCGCTTCGTTATCCGCGGCGGAGGCGTCGCCCGGCGCCGGCTGGATCTGTCCTGCCTGCGCGCGCGAGCGTGCCAGCGCGGCCATGAAAGCCGGGCGCACCAGATCGAACAACACCAGTTCCCGATCGGAAAAATGTTCGCGCCGCTTGCCGCGCCGAATGCGCAGATGATCGAAATTCGCTTCGCCCGACCAGACGAACAGGTCCGCGCCCGCATGCAGGCCATCGGCGCGCAGCACTTCGAGCAGGCGCCGCCCCACCTCGAGGCGCAAGGCGCCCTCCGGCAAGTTATGGTCGGCCAGCAGCTTGAAGACGTCGGCGATCAAGGCGAGTTCGCGGCTCGTCAGGTCCATGCTCGGGTGCGATGAGAAGTGGGCGCGTGCCTCGCTTGCGTGGCAGCGCAAACGTCAGAGCTTAATGACCCCGCCTGACGAATTCAAAATGCGGTCTGACTGTGAAGCTGTGAAGCGGAATGCCGGAAAGAAAATGGGGCGGCAAACGCCGCCCCAAGAAAAACACACGCCGGCAAAGGGCTGTCTTCCGCCGGAGGTTGCATAGTACGCGATGAATAACGGAGCGGCATCCCCAAATTTGAGGACAAACGCTCATGTCATGCAAACTTCTGCCACCCCGTGCGAGGTTGCCGATGCGAAATGGTTTGCTTTCATGCGCGGCGCATGGTTTCGCATCGGCGTCGCGGTTTTACTGGATCAAGCGCGACACGCCACGGCCGCGCGGATCGGAAACCGCGTCGGGCGTATCGCCGTTGATACGGATCGCCTGAATGTCACCGTTGAAGTCCTGGCCCTTCAGCACGTAGCCCTTCGCCTCGACCTGCTTGGCGAGTTCGCCGTCGATCGGCTGGTACGGCTCCCAGAAAATCGTGTTGGGCGGCAGCAACTGATGGTGGAAGCGCATCGCCGCCACGGCTTCCTTCAACGGCATGTTGAAGTCGTAGTTGTTGTTGATGACCTGGAACACCGACGTGAAGATGCGCGACCCGCCAGGCGTGCCGATCACGAGCGCCACCTTGCCGTCCTTCGTGAGGATGGTCGGCGTCATCGACGACAGCGGACGCTTCTTCGGCGCAATCGCGTTCGCGTCGCTGCCCACCACGCCGAACATGTTCGGCACGCCAGGCTTGGACGCGAAATCGTCCATCTCGTCGTTGAGCACGATGCCGGCGCCCGGCACGACCACGCCCGAACCGAAGTAGCCGTTGATCGTGTAGGTGTTCGAGACCGCGTTGCCCCACTTGTCGACCACGGAGAAGTGCGTCGTTTCCGCCTTCTCCGGCATCGAGGTACCGAGGCCCGGCTGCACGCTCTTGGTGTCGGAAGGCTTGTCGGGATCGACTTCGGCGACGCGCTTCGCGAGGTACGCGTCGTCGGTGAGCTGCGCGACCGGCACCTTGTAGAAGTCGGGGTCGCCGAGATATTGCGCGCGATCCGCGAAGACGCGCTTCTCGATCTCCGCGATCAGGTGGATGTACTGCGGCGAATTGAGCGGCACGTCCTTGAATTGCGGCGCGAGCATCGCCTTCATCTTGAGTAGCTGCACGAGACCCACGCCACCCGAACTCGGGGGCGGTGCGGTGATGATTTCATAGCCGTTCCACTTCGCCTCGACCGGCTGGCGCCACACGGCCTTGTACTCCTGCAGGTCGCGCTTCGTGATGAGGCCGTGGCCCTTCATCGAGGCGGCGATCAGGTCAGCGGTCTTGCCGTCGTAGAAGTCCTTCGCACCCTGGTTCGCAATGCGCGTGAGCACATTGGCGAGATCGGGCTGCTTGAACGTCACGCCTTCCTTCAGGTTGCCGAAGTATTCGTCGAAATTGGTCTTGCCGGCGAAGTCCTTCGCGGCGTCGTCGCGACGCTTCGCGAGCTGCTCGTCCACGACGAAGCCGTCGCGCGCGTAGGCAATGGCGGGGGCGAGCACCTTCTTCCACGGCAGTTTGCCGAAGCGCTTTTGCGCTTCCCACATACCCTCGACCGTGCCCGGCACGCCCACGGCGTCATAGCCGAACAGGCTCTTGCCCGGGATCACGTTGCCCTTGTCGTCGAGGTACATCGTACGCGTGGCGGCGAGCGGCGCGCGCTCGCGATAGTCGAGGAAGTACGGCTTGCCATTCACGTAGAGCGTCATGAACCCGCCACCGCCGATGTTGCCGGCTTCCGGGTATGTCACGGCAAGCGAGAAGGCAATGGCGACCGCTGCGTCGACGGCGTTGCCACCCTCCTTGAAGATCTGCTCGGCGGCGTCGGCCGCGTACTTGTCGGCAACGGCCACCGCAGATGCGTTGAGGACCGCAGGGCGTTGCTGCGTATCCTTCGCAAAGGCCGGCGTGACTTCGAGGAAGCCCGTGGACAAGGCGGACAGCGAAAGCAGTGCGAGAGCGGCAGCGGAAATTTTCGTTTTTTGAACCAGCTTCATTGAGTTCACCCCATGATTCGGTTTGTTGACCTACCTACCTGATACCTGCCTTGGCCTTATAGCACGCCAGGAAAACGTTTGCGATCCGGCGATCCGCTGATTCCGCTGCTGTGCAAAACGAACGTTGCGTCCTGAATCAAGCCTTGCCGCGCCGGCCGCGCGCAATTTCTTCTCCCGCATTCGCGGGCAAGCGCATCGTCACCGGAATCGACGCCACCGAAAAGAGCCCGACCACGAGAAACGCCGGCCAGAAATCGGACCAGACAATGGTCGAATGCCCTTGCACACGATGCGAAATCTGCAGCACGAGGCCCGCAATCGTCACGCCGAGGCCGAGCGACACCTGCTGGATCACGCTTGCCACGCTCGTGGCGCGGCCGATGTCGCGCGTCGGAATATCGGCATAGGCGAGCGAGTTAAGGCCGGTGAACTGCAGCGAAGGAAAGATCCCGCCCGCAAGCACGATGACCCAGATGAGCCACACCGGCATGCCAGGCGAAAACGAGCCGCATATCGCGATGGCCGTTCCCGCGAGCACTGCGTTGACCATGAGCGTGCGGCGAAAGCCAAAGCGCCCGAGCACGCGCGAAACGATCGCCTTCATGAAGATCGAGCCGAACGCCGAAGCGCAAGTGATGGCGCCTGAAGCGAACGCCGTCATGCCGAGCCCTTCCTGCAGTGCGAGCGGTAACAAAAAAGGTACGGCGCCGAGCCCGATGCGAAACAGCGACCCGCCGGCCACGCTCGCGTTGAACGTGGGAATGCGCAGAAATTTCAGATCGAGCACGGGGCGCTCGACACGTTGCGCATACAACCAATAGGCCGCGAGCAGCAACGCGCCGATCACGCACATCGTCACCGCCGTGCCAGTGGCGACGAGCTCGCCGCCCACGAGCGAAAGGCCGAGCATGAAGAGCGACGCCCCACCCGCGGAGAGCACGAAGCCAGCCCAGTCGAGCCGCCCCGGATGCTCCTCGTGCATGTTCGCGATATGCCGGTTCGCGAGCCAGATGCCGAGCACGCCAATCGGAATGTTGATGAAGAAAATCAGCCGCCAATGCAGATACGTGGTGATGAACCCGCCAAGCGGCGGCCCCACGACAGGCCCGAGCAACGCGGGCACCGTGAGATAGTTGACCGCGCGAATGAAGTCCGACTTGGGCAGCGAGCGGAAGATGATGATGCGGCCCACCGGCACCATCATCGCGCCGCCAATGCCCTGCACGAAGCGTGCGGCCACGAACATCTCGAGCGACCTCGAAGCCGCGCACAGGATCGACCCCGCCATGAAGATGCCGATGGCCGTGCGAAACACATTGCGCGAGCCGAAGCGATCAGCCACCCAGCCGCAAATCGGGATGAACACGCCCAGACCGATCACGTAGCTCGTGACGGCCAGCTTGAGTGTGATGGGGTCCTGGCCGAGATCGCGGGCCAGTGCGGGAAGCGAGGTGACGATGACCGTCCCGTCCACGTTCTCCATGAACATCGAGCACGCGACAATGAGCGGAACGATGAAGGTGCCGAGGGCTAATGGCATGGGCAGAAACGACGATCAGCGCGGCTGATGGCGTAAAGCTGCCATTATGGCCCTTGTTGCGGAAAACGGGAACCCGGCAACAGATGAAGCGGTGCGCTTTTGCAGGTGCGGCAGGAAGCCAACGCGCGCGCAAAAGCAAAAGCCGCGAAGTCCACCGCCGCGTTCAACCGGCGACAGACCTCGCGGCCTATATCAGCAATGAGCGTCAGGCAATCAGCGCCGATGCGCTTCAGACAGCCGTCTGCTTCACACGGCTCACCACCGGACGCAGTTGCGGCAGCACCTGCTCGGCAGCGCGCGTCACGTCATTGGGGAAGTCGATCTCGATCCACGGCGCACCGGTCACGTCCGCGGTTTCGAACTCGCTGCCGCGTTCGAGCAGCAGGTCGCGCAGCGCTTCTTCGTGCGGCAGGTTCGCGCGACCCGTATCGACATAGCCTTCGACGATCTGTGCAAAGCGGCGGGCCGTCGGTTCGTTCAGGCGGAAGAAGCCCACCGATTCGCCGATCGTGTCGTATTGCAGACCGACCGCCAGCTGCTTGCGCAACTCGACCGGCACACCGTCGCGCAGGCACAGCTTCACGGGCTCGTCGCCAGCTTCGAAGTCGCGGTCGATCAGCAGACGGTTGGCCGGCGCCGCCCCCGCCACGAGCGGCGCGAACACGCGCTCGTCGTACAGCACGTCGGCGTCCATGAGCAGCACGTCGCCGCCGCGCGTGAGCGCCTCGGCCGTGCGATGCACCGTGAGGACGCTGCCCAGGTCGAAGCGCGGATTCATCACGACCTCGACCTTGTGCGGCCAGTTGATGCGCTTGAGTTCGGCCTCGACCAGCTCAGGCTGGAAACCGAGCGCGAGCGCGACTTCCGTCACGCCCGCCTCTTCCAGCAATTGCAGATGGCGTTCGAGCAGCGTCACGCCCTCGAACTGCAGCAGACATTTCGGAAACTGTTCTCCAGCTTGTTGCTGAAGGCGCAGGCCGAGGCCTGCCGCGAGAATGATGGCGCGCATGCGCAAACGTTCCTTGGGAGAAAAAAGGTCAATCGGCGACTTCGACAGCACAGACGCGCGAGGCGCGCCGGCGTTGCCAGTTACGTTCGCTGAAATGCAGATACAGAAGGCCCGGCAAGCCGAGCAGGATTTCGCGCGCGCGCTTGGCGAGCGAGAGCGCGAGCGCCGCCTCGGGCGGCAGGCCGACGAGCGGCGCAAGCAGCAGATACCCGCCCTCTTGCACGCCCAGCGAGCCAGGAATGGCGAAGGCCGCACCGCGAATGGCCTGGCCGATGCTCTCGAGCAGCAGCGCATCGATCCAGCCTACGGGGTGGCCGAGAAAGCGCAGCGCGAGCCACACTTCCACCGTGCCCACGAGCCAGCCCGCGAGGCTCAGCGCGAAGCTGGCCGCCACACGCCCACGCTGGGCGTAAAGCGACTTCACGGCCGCGTCGATGGCGTCGGCGCGCGTGGCGAGCGTCGACCAGTCGCGCTTGCCGAACACTTTTGAGGCGAGACGCAGCAGGCGGCCGAACAGACCGCGGCGCTGCGCGACATAGAACAGCGCGATCAGGCCGCCGAGCACGGCGGTCGCAATCAGCGCCGCGACGCCGAGATCGCGCGGCGCGCCGTTCGCGGCATAGGCCGAAAACAGCACGATGCCGAATACGGCGAAGACGATCTGCGCAACGGCCTGCAGCGTGGTGCTCACGGTGATGGCCGCAGCCGCGTCGCGCATCGACATGCCGCGTTGGGCAAGCTGACGCACCATCGCCACGGGGCCGCCGATCTGGCCGGCCGGCAACAAGCTGTTCACGGATTCGCCTGTCCAGCGCGCGAGCAGCGCATCACGCTGATCGACGCGCGCGCCCTTGCCAAAGAGCACGGCGATCGCACCGGCGTCGAGCGCGAGCGGCACGATGTGGAATGCCGCGACGAGCACGAGCCCCCAGCCGGCGGCCGCAAGCGCGCCCGTTACCGAGCCGAGGCCCTGCCAGGCGAGCAGGGCAATGAAGAGTGCCGTGCCGATCGACAGCAGCAGGATGGCAGCACGGCTCACACCTTGCCTCCAAACGCTTTGCGGAACACCTGGCGGAAACCGAAGTACGCAATGGCGTCCTTCATGTTCGAGATAAAACGCCGCCACGGGCGCATGTTCGGGTTCGTCACGTATTCGAGCGTGAGCGAAACGCGCACTTCGCCTTCGAGGCTCGGCGTGACGCGATGGCGAAGCTTGTCGCCGTCGAACACGATGAGCGCACCCGGCGGATACTGCACCGAGCCCGGTTCATCCGCCTTGCTCGGGTCTTTCGTGTGCAGCTCGTAGTCGAGCTTGCAAGACGACTCGTCGATCACGCCGAGCAGCACCGTATAGCGGCGCCCGTCGTAATACGAGGTGTCGTAATGCCAGCCGATATGGTCGCCGGCGCGCGTGTAGTAATAGAGCGCGTACGCGTGCGGATCGTTTTCGGGCGAAAGCTGGAGGCGGTCGCCCGTGATCTTTTCGAGCCACGCGATCAGTTGCGGCGAGCGGTAAAGCTCGGCGATGTACGGCGCGAGGCGGTCGATGGTGTGACGGCTCACGCTGCCGCCCGCCTTATGGCCCGGCAGATAGTTGCGGTTGACTTCGGGAAGCAGCGCGTTGGCCGCATCGATCAACTGTTGCGTGGCGTCGGCGGGCAGGAAATCGGAGAGATACAGGAACGAGCCCTGGCTCTGGTAGTCGTCGCGCAGGCGCGCGGTGTTCAACGGTTGCAGCGCGCGGCCGATCGCGCCGTCCGGGTCGCCGGCCGCGGCGCGTGCGGCGCGGGCTGGAGCGGAGACAGGAGGCGCCACGACCTGTTCTTGTTCTGCTTGCAAGCTCATCTGCTGCTCCACACCTGACTGGTTTCCTTGGCGGGGCGCAGGCGGCGCGTCACGCGCACGTAGTCGAGCACCACCCAGATGGCGAACAACGGCGCCCCGATCGAAGCCGCGATAATGAACGGCGACACGACGCCCGTCAGCGTGACAAGGGGTAGCAGATACAGCACGTCCTCAGTCTCGAAGCCACCGGCGAACGCCTGTTGCGTGCCCGCCTTGCCGGCCATTTCCTCGATACGCATCCGCAGGAAAAAAATCACGGCGACCGCGACGCCCGCGAGGCCGCCGAGCACGGCCGGCGGCACACGCCATTCGGCGCCCGAGTGGCCCGCCACGGCGCCGAGTCCGTAGCCCATGCCAAAGAACAGCAGGACGGTGACGAGCGCGTCCGCCGCGAGATCGTAGAAATGTCCGATACGGCTGGCTTTGCCGCTGATACGCGCCAGTTCGCCGTCGGTATGATCAACAAAATTCGACAATACGATCAGAAATGCGCCAATATTGACGTGCAGAAAGCCGCCGTGCGCCAGATAAAAGCCGCCGGCAACGCCAATCAGGAGTCGCAGCGTGGTCAGGTGATTCGGAGTAACGCTCGTGGGTACGAGCGGAGTGACGAGCCAACGCGCCGCGCGAGCGTCCCACGTGCGCGGTAGCGGCACCGCTCGCGGAGCCGTTTCTACAGGTTTGTCTTTTTCGGTCATAACCGCGAAATATATACGCCTTCCAGAAAACTTGCAGGTGTTCCGACGTTCGCACCACTTTAGCTTGTAGTTTTGTAAGCAAAAGCGCCAGATCGGCACTCGCAGCGCCGCAAGCGAAATCGCCCGAACACGCGTAGAGTGCAACCCTTCGCGCCAGCCCGGGCGTTGTGTCCCCGCCGTATTCCGGCCCCGGCGCACGCACTTTCGCCATTCACGTAATGAAACGCTTTACCTTTGCTGCGCTTCTTCTCGCTTTCCTGACACTTCTTGCCGGCAATGCCCGCGCCGCGGTCATCGACGACTCGCTGACCTGCAGTGAGTCCGCGCACGACTTCATCTCAGGGCTGATCATGCAAAACCTGATCGATCCGAAGCCCATGAAGGTCGAGAGCAATTCGATCAACGCGTTCTGGCCCGCACGCGGCCAACACATGACCGCCTATGGCTTCAGTGTGTTCGCCGTAGTGGGTTTCCAGAAGGACGACCCGCTGTTCAAGACCGGCAACGGCGAGCCTATCGCCCCTTCGGCCTACGGAGCGGTCGTGGTCGGCACCCAGGCCAAGGTGCAGGCGGCGCTCACGGCGGCAGGCAATAACGCCATCGTCCACCATGCTGGTCCGCTATTGACTGCGATCTTCTGCAAGCAGGAGTGACCGGGCAGGTTCTGATAGTTACTCGATACGCCCGAAGCCGCCTTCGGCCCAGGCCTCGGCACGCGCCTTCGTGAGCTTGAAGTTCGGCGCGACGCGCGCCTGTGCGAGTTGCTCGCCAAACGCGTCGATCGCGCTGACGAGCGCATAAGGCTCGTACTCGTCGGGAACGATGTCGAGCGTCACATCCACGTCGCCCTCGGCGGTCTGCACGCTCACGCGCTTGTGAAGCAACGCGCGCAATTGCTGCTCGTGCCGGCGCAACACCTCGGAAGCGGTCTTCACGAGCGTGTTGAACGCCGACGTATCGAGCGGCTTGGGATTCTTCTTGTCACGACCCATGGTCCAAGGGCCAACGAGTGCCGGTTCCGGCTCGCCGTCCTTGATCATTTCGACGGCCCAGCCGTCGTCGTCCTCATTCTTGATCACGCGCGCGGTCCAGCCGTCCTTGCGCCACAGGCGCGCTTCCTGGATCACCTCGGCCGCGGCTGCGGGGTCATCGGCGGGGAAATCGGGATCGGTTGCGGGTGAAGAATCGGTCATGGCGAGGCTTTCATCGGGTTCTACGCGGGACTTGCCCGGCGCGGGGCAAGGGCAAGATTCTACCCGCATCGCGCCGCGCGTCGGGCACCCCGTGTTTGCCCCTGCAAAGTTTCGATTATCCGGCCACCGAACCCGAATATCTGCCGGCGATTTTAATCGTTACATTTTCCGCAACACACCATTTCGCTTCTCGCATTAATTGAAAATGATTTTCCACAGGCAAAAAAAACGCGGCCCGAGAGCCGCGTAAAAACAGATGAAAAAAGACCACCCTTGGTCGAGGGCTGAAGAAATTGTAGCGCCACACGGTGCACGTTTTCAGCCCATGATCTGGAACAGTACCTTTCACCAAACGACGAGAATCACACTTGAAAAATAATTGAAATCACGCTAAGCCAGTACCCGCGCGGCTTTGCCACACCGTCGCAAGTGCGCAACGGATTATTCCCGCGGATCATTTTGTCGCACCGGATAATAGAATTAGAAACCCCTTTAAATGCAGTGACTTACAACGATTAATGCTAATCACGAAATGAAATGAACGTATTGTTGCGCCGATCCGTGTAAAAACTCCGAATCTCAGGCCTACACTTCGTTGCGAATCAGCCGGGCACGAAATCGATTTTCAAAATATTCGGCCTGAGATTTCCCAAGTTCTGACCGGAGAAAAACATGAAAAAGGCACTCATCCTTGCTGGCGTCCTCAGCGCATTCGCCATGAGCGCCCATGCACAAAGCAGCGTCACCCTTTACGGCTCTCTCGACGCCGGCATCGTCTACGCGAACAACGCAGGCGGTCACAGCCTGTGGGCTCAGGGCAGCGGCGCCCTTTCCAACAACTACTTCGGCTTTCGCGGCGCCGAAGACCTGGGCGGCGGCCTGAAGGCGATCTTCACTTTGGAGAGCGGCTTCAATCTCAACAACGGCGGCTACAAGAACGGCGACAACGGTTTCAACCGCCAGGCCTACGTCGGCCTGAAGAGCGACCAGTTCGGCACGCTCACGCTCGGCCGGCAGTATGACTCGATGGTCGATTACCTCTCGCCGCTCTCGGAAGCCGGCGCGGGCTTCGGCAACAACCTCGCGGGCCACCCGTTCGACAACGACAACCTCGCCCAAAGCTATTCGATCAAGAACTCGGTCAAGTACGCCAGCGCCAACTACTCGGGCTTCCAGTTCGGCGGTCTGTACGGTTTCAGCAACGACGCGAACGGCTTCGCAAATGGCCGAGCGTGGAGCGTCGGCGCGTCGTACGGCAACGGCCCGCTAAACTTCGCGGCCGCCTATTCACAGCAGAACAACTCCGGCGGCCTGGGTGCCGCGAACAGCGCCGCTTCGGCTGACCAGAATATCTCGGCAAGGCTGCAGCGCTCGTTCGGGGCGGGCGTGAACTACACCTACGGCCCGGCCCAGGTTGGCTTCGTGTGGACGCACTCGCAGATCGACGGCATGCAGAGTCTATCGAGTGGCGGCAGCGCGCCGCTGCCGGGCCTCTCTGGCCTGAACCTGCACGTCGACAACTATGAGATCAACGGCGCGTACCATCTGACGCCCGCCCTCGCGTTCGTCGGCTCCTACACGTTCACCGACGGCACGGTCACGGGCAACGGCAGCAACAACAGCCCGAAGTGGCACACCGTGGTGCTTGGCACCGACTACTCGTTGAGCAAGCGCACGGACGTTTATCTCGCCGGCGTCTACCAGCACGCTTCAGGCTCGCTCGGCTACAACGCCGACGGCTCGGGCATCGCGAACGTGGCTGCGATCAATACGCTCTCGCCTTCCTCGACGAACAACCAGGTGGCCGCGACGATCGGTCTGCGTCACCGCTTCTGATCGCTCGGGTTTGGGCAAACGCGGTGCGACCCGCCGCGCTGCCCTTCCTTCGCGCAACGCACATGCGCCACACGCGCATGTGCGTTTTTTCTTGTTAGCTGTTGCATCTTTTTACGTCTGCGTGGGCCTTGATCCAGATCAGGGTGCGTATACTCATTGGCATAATCCGCTGCTTCGATACTGTCACGCCGCTTATGAAAACGCTCACGCTACGACTTCTCGCCGCTACCCCGCTCGCATTCATCGCCGCTTGCGGTTCGACACCGCCGTCCGGCACGGCTTCGAACGGCGAGCCGATGATCTACGCTTCGTCGGCACGTTCGGCGTCGTCGGTGGCGAGTTGCCTCGAAGACCGCTTGCCGCACGTGCACGCTTCGCAAGACGGCAGTACAACCGAGTTGAGCGTGGGCTCGCGCTCGGACGCATCGTACTTCGTCACGCTCACGCCGAACGGCCACGGTTCGGTCATTCGCGTGACGCATGGCGCTTCCACGTCGAACGATCCGCCTGAAGAAGAACTGCGCTTCGACGTAGCGCGCTGCGCGACCTGACTGCGCGACCTGACGCGTGAGTGGCTGGCGCGGGCACCGCCCGCGTCGCACGACGTACCTCGTGTCGCCCGCATGTCACCCCTGTCATATCGGCGACACATCTGCGAAGATTGCGCCCCTTCGACTTCGCAACATACCGCTTCATGGCATCAGGCACCGCACATCACGCCACGGGTTGGGCCGCAGGCGTCATCGCCGCCGCAATCGTCACGCATCAGGGCGCCGATAGCGCCTGGCATCTTTATGCCGCGCTCGCATTCGCCGCGGGCGTCGCGGGCGGATCGGCGCCCGACTGGCTGGAAGTCGCATGGTGGCGCAAGAAGCGGCGCCTATGGATCACGCATCGCACGCTGACGCACTGGGGCATCGGCTGGATTGCATTGCTCGTATGGTCGTATCACAAACTCGGGCACGCGCCGCTCGCGGCGCCCGCGTTCGGCTTCGCTTGCGGAGGCATGATCCACCTGTTCGCCGACTGGCCCAATCCGCTGGGTGTGCCGTGGATCTTTCAGCGGCACTCACTCAACTGGTGGCGCAGCGGAAGTTGCGACCTGATCGTTGTCGCCGCGTCATGGGTTGCCGCGTGGTTTTTCGCTGTGCATGGCGTGCCGCACGACTGGTCGCTCGCGCCGTTGCGTCGGCTCGTTTGATTGATCAGGTTTCCCAGGTAATCGCCGCAAACGCACACAGGCATTCGCGATTGAGCAACGTCGATGTGCCATTCGGGACCAGGGTTTATTAACGAGTTAATAACGCCGAAAATAAAAAACGGCGTCCCGTTTAAAGGACGCCGCCCCCTAAATCGCTTCAGCGGTATTCAGGCGGTTTGCTCGCACTCCGCGCGGCCCATGCGGTAGCCGACGATCAGCCCGGCGTCATACGCCGACTCCAGCGCGCGGCCAATATCCTCCGCGCTTACGAGGTGTACGTCGGCTGTCGGCTTACCGGTCAGTTCGAAGCTCTCGATCCCGAGCGTTCTTCGCGAGATTGCCAGCAATAATTCGAGTCGTTCGTCATGCATTTTGCTCTCTCCACTTGATCTACATCATCTGATTACAATGATAAATATCAAATCCCGTGGGAGCCGCGACGCATGGACGCATATTGAAGCGTCACTCTAAACCCGATAAATCTTTAAAATTTGTCAAATTGGCGGCGGATTAAGTTTTAAAAATCTTTAAATCGAATCGTTTTAATTCTCAATTAAATAGGGCAATAATGCACGATGGCTTGCCCCTGCCGCCCGCCGGCGCCGTGCCCCGACCGGGCCGGGCCAAGCCAGGCCAGGCTTTCGCGCGAGCAACCGTTTGATATGATCGGTAACACATCGCGCGGCCCAACAGGGCTTTGCGTCAGTCTTCGAACGTAGCCCATGGACTCCACGCTCACCCCATCCGCCAGTACGGCGACTACCGACCTCGGCCGCCGCGTGCGCGCCGCACGCGTCGCCCAGGACCTTACGCTCGATACGGCCAGCCGCCTGTGCGGTGTCTCGCGCTCGACCTTGTCGAAAGTCGAAAACGGGCTGATGTCGCCAACCTTCGACGTGCTGCAAAAGATCGTCGGCGGGCTCAGGATCGACCTGGCCGAGCTCTTCGGCACCCCACCCAAGCTCAATGCCGGCGGCCGCCGCGCGCTCACGCGCAACGGCGCGGGTCAGCGCCACGCCTATCGCGGCTATCAAATGGAGTTGCTCGCCACCGATCTCGCACACAAGGCGATGCTGCCGTTTCGCATCCGCATCACCGCGCATTCGCTCGACGCGTTCGACGACTGGGGCCGCCACGAAGGCGAAGAGTTTCTCTACGTGATCAGCGGCACTGTGTGCCTGTATTCGGAGCTTTACGCGCCCACCTACCTGGAAACCGGCGACAGCCTCTACTTCGACAGCCGCACGGGCCACGCGGCCATTTCGACAAGCGAGGAAGACGCCGAAGTGCTGTGGATGGCCACGAGCGCGCGCTTGCCCGGCGTTGCACCGGAAGCACCGGCTACGTCGAAGTCGCGCGCCAAGGCGAAGCTCTCCACCGGCTGAATCTAGAGCGCAGCTTCAACGCGTCGCGCTGGGCGAACGCTTGCCAGCGGAAGTGTTTGCAGCACGCGCACGGCGCGTGCGCGGCGCGGCGGAGCCATCCGGTCGCACTTCGCGCTCACGCGCCGCGCGCCTCACGGCCTCGATCAGCGCGCGGCCGGCAGGCGCGGGCTGGGTATCGGTCCGCTGAATCACCCCCACCGGCTCTTCGCCGCCTGCCGATGGCAGCGGCAGCCGCACCAGCGTGCCGCGCCGGAGGTCGTATTCGACGGCGCCGGCCGGCACGAACCACACCGCGTCATTCTGGAGCGCGAGCGCACGGCCCACCGAAACCGAAAGCAATTCGACGAACGCGGACAGCGGCGGCGCGCCCCACGCCGCGAGCAGGCTGTCCGCCGCCTGGCGGATCAATGTGCCGAACGGCGGCAGCACGAGCGGAAACGACGCGAGTTGCGCCGGTAGCCCCGCCCCCTGCGCGAGCGGATGCCCCGCGCGCACCACCACGGCGAGCGGCTCGTTGTACAACTGCTCGAAGCTCAGGCCCACCATGCGCTCGGGGTCGGAAACGCGGCCCACCGCGAAGCTGATCGCCCCGGTCTTCAGCCGCTCGAGCAGCTCGGTGTTGGCTCCCGTCACCAGCCGCACGCTCACGCGCGGCCATTGCTCCCCGAAGTGACGCAGCGCTCCGGGCAGCAACGCCGTCGCCACCGTCGGCAGCACGCCGATATCGAGCGTCGCGGTCACCGCGCCCTCGTCGCGCGCCAGCAAAGCCACGCCCTGGCGCAACGCGCTCACGCAGGCGCTCGCGTGTGGCATGAAAAGCTGCCCCTCGCGGGTCGGCACCGCGCCGTGCCTGCCACGCTCGAATAGCTTCACGCCCAGCACCAGTTCCAGCTCGGCGATCGTCTTCGACACTGCAGGCTGCGTGACCGACAGACTCTCGGCGGCCTGCTGCACGCTGCCCATCTGGGCCACGGCAAGGAAACACTGTAGATGGCGGAACTTGACGCGTCCGTCCGCGAGCCGGTTTTGCATAACGATTCGTTATACGAGATGCGAGAAAACGTCATTTTGCATAACTTTTCGCTTTGGATAAAGTGGCTGCATCGGCTCGCACTGCCAACCGCTGCCGGCGGCAAGCCCTTCCCCCAATAATCCAACTCAGGAGACACCCCATGGCCGAGTCCATCCTGTCGCCGCGCGACTTCGACTCGCACCCCGCGTACGTTTATCCGCCGTACCGTTCGTCGGTCAAACGCGGCCCCACGCTCCCGCTCATCCCCCTGAAGGAAAAGCTGCGCAACCAGCATGCGCCCGTGTACGGCACCGACGACCTCGGCGCGCTCGATCACGATCTCACGCGCAACGCCGCAAAAAACGGCGCGCCGCTCGGCGAACGCATCATCGTGACGGGCCGCGTGCTGGACGAAGGCGGCAAGCCCGTGCGCAACACACTCGTGGAAATCTGGCAGGCCAACGCCGCCGGCCGCTACGTGCACAAGCAGGACCAGCACGACGCGCCGCTCGACCCCAACTTCCTTGGCGCGGGGCGCGCGATCACCGATAACGACGGTCGCTATCGCTTCCTGACGATCAAGCCCGGCGCGTATCCCTGGGGCAATCACCCGAACGCGTGGCGCCCGAATCACATCCACTTCTCGCTGTTCGGCGACTACTTCGGCTCGCGTCTCGTCACGCAGATGTATTTCCCCGGCGACCCGCTGCTCGCGTTCGACCCGATCTATCAGGGCACGCCCGAGGACGCACGCGAGCGCATGATTTCGCGCTTCTCGCTCGACACCACCGAAGAAGGCTACGCACTCGGCTACGAATTCGACATCGTGCTGCGCGGCCCGAACCAAACTCCCACGGAGCGTTGAACCATGGCACTCAAGGAAACGCCTTCGCAAACGGTCGGCCCGTACTTTGCCTACGGCCTGTGTCCACAGCAATATGACTTCGATCTGAAGAGCCTCTTCACAGCCGACGTGGTCGGGCCTGAAACGCCGGGCGAGCACATCACGCTGATGGGCCGCGTGATCGACGGCGACGGCAACGCCGTGTTCGACGCGATGCTCGAGTTTTCGCAGGTCGACGCGAATGGCCGCTATCCGGCTTCGCGCGAGGAAATCGCGAAAGACGGCTTCCGCGGTTTTGCACGCGTCGGGACGGGCACGGACGCGCAGCGCCGCTTCATCGTGCAGACGGTGAAGCCGGGCGTCGAGAACGCCGGCGAAGCGCCGCATCTGAACGTGATCGTGATGATGCGCGGGATGCTCACGCACACCTTCACGCGCATCTACTTCGAAGACGAAGCCGCCGCCAACGCCACGGACCCGGTGCTCTCAGCCGTGCCCGCAGCGCGCCGCGACACGCTCATTGCGCGCCGCAGCGAACAGGCCGGCAGCATCGTCTACACGTTCGACATCCGCATGCAGGGTGAACAGGAAACGGTGTTCTTCGATCTTTAATGCATCGACGGATACGCGAGCCGAATCGCACGGACTTTCACATGCCTTTCATGAACTGGCCCTATGATCGTGCCGCTGCGATCTGATCGCGGAACTCCGAGCTGTACCTTATGAAGCCTGCCACGCGCAGGCTTCTTTTTTTGCAGCGCCCTTGCGGCGCTTGAGCCCTGCCAGGCGCTCAGCCGAGCGGCCGCACACCGATCAGCACGCCGTGCAGCCAGAAGGCGAACACGGCCCAGGCCACGAGTCCGACCACGACGACGATCACATCGCGCGACGCCTGCCCCTCAGGATAGACGACCCCGGCCTCGCGATCACGCCGGTTCTCGCCCCTAAGCTCGAACAGCGCCCAGACGAGGAAAACCGCGAAGAGAATGATGTCGTTGAGCGTGCCGTTGGCGAGCAGATGCGCGAACGCCCAAAGCGCGACGCCGCTCACGAAGGGCTGGCCGAGCGCGCGCTTGAAGTGATTGCCCGGCACATAGGCCGCGACGATCATGATGAAGGCAATGGCGGTGAGGAGCGCCGTGACGTGCGCCATCCAGAACGGCGGCAGCCAGATCGGAACCGGATAGCGGCGTGACAGACCGTAGCCGTAGACGATCAGTACAAAGCCCAGAATGGACAGCACCGCGAACGCGCCTCGCCAGGCACGAGGACCGAAGCGTTCGATCTGCGCGGCGCGCCAGGGCGCCGCCACGATGCGGATCGAATGGACACCAATGAAAATCACGAGGCCCAGCACGAGTATCGCCATGACAACCTCCCTGCCGCAGCAAGAACGGAATGGGCGAGATTGTCGCGCAGCTTGATCGCGTGGCCAACCGGAGTTTTCAAAAAAGCTGACTAATTACGCGCGCGCAAATGCCAGCAAAAGACAATGCATAAATCATTGCGCGCCTATACCTGCGCGGCAGATTAGGAAGCGCAATTAAAACCGGGCTCACGCCGAAAGGCATTTTAAAACTATGCTGAATAATACTGGGCGCCGCGCCAATGCGCGGGCTTTGCGGCATGCGCCGCATACGGTCTGGCGGTCGAACGGCAACACCGGCGCGCATTCACGCACCGTCATGGCTAGCAGCGAAAATGCTCGATATCCTGTCCCGCGTGCTTATAGCGCAACAGCCAGGACGGCATATCGCCCTCGCCATTCCACGTATTTCCGTATGCGTCGCGGTACTTGGGTAGTTTTTCGCTTTCAGCAATAGACGCTTCAAGCTCTTCGAACGTAATGCCGTACTCTTCCATGCGGCGTCGAATCCACACGATGAGCCGTTCGCGCGCCTCTCCATCGAGGTCGAACATCGATTAATTCCTCTCGCTTCGTCAAGGGCAAGGCGCCGATACTACGATCGGCATCGAATCGTCTTCCCTGAAAAGACAAAGGCTTCGCGAACAGACTGCGAAGCCTTGCTGCACTGATGAGATAGCCTGGGTGTGGAGCCCGCGACCGGTTCGGAGGGGACCTGCAGTCCACTGCTCCGCTCTCAGGTGGCGCCGCTACAGGTGAGCGAACGTTTGCTGCAAGCGGAACCCATAATACCTTGCGCTCGCGGCACAGATCAAGCGGTTTCAAGGCGGAGCGGGCTTCTGCGGCCCGCTCCATTTTTTAGCGCGAACCTGCCGCGCCCGTTGCGCGCCGCTCTGGTGCAGGTTTCCTTTCGGCAACGTTCGCGTCGCCCTGGCCGCGCGCCAGCACAGGCGCGAGCGCCGCGCCCGTATGGCTCGCCCGCACCTTCGCGAGCGCTTCGGGATCGGCAGCCGCGACAATGGTGCCACCACCCACGCCCCCTTCCGGACCAAGGTCGATGATCCAGTCGGCCTCGGCGATCACGTCGAGGTCGTGCTCGATCACGACGACGCTATGCCCCGCGTCCGCGAGTCGGTGCAGCACGCTGATGAGGCGCGCCACGTCGGCCATGTGCAGGCCCACGGTGGGCTCGTCGAGCACGTAGAGCGTGTGCGGCGCCTTCTGCCCGCGGCGCGTGATGTCATCGCGCACCTTGGAAAGCTCGGTCACGAGCTTGATGCGCTGCGCCTCGCCGCCCGAGAGCGTGGGCGAAGGCTGGCCGAGCGTGAGGTAGCCGAGACCCACGTCCTTCATCAGCTGTAGCGGATGCGAAATACTCGTGATCGCCCCGAAGAATTCCACCGCCTCGTCGATTTCCATCGTCAGCACTTCGCCGATATTCCGGCCGCGCCACGTAACCGCCAGCGTTTCCGGATTGAAGCGCTGGCCGTGGCATACGTCGCACGGGACCTTCACGTCGGGCAGGAAGCTCATGCCGATGGTGCGCACGCCCTGGCCTTCGCACGCGGGGCAGCGTCCGTCGCCGGTATTGAACGAGAAACGCGACGCGCTGTAGCCGCGGGCGCGCGCCTCGAGCGTATCGGCGAAAAGGCGGCGGATCGCATCCCACACGCCGATATAGGTCGCGGGGCACGAGCGCGGCGTTTTTCCGATCGGCGTCTGGTCCACTTCGAGAACGCGGTCGATGCTTTCCCATCCGCTAATCGAATCGCAGCCCTGCCACGTATGCGAAACGTCGAGCTTCGGCTTGGCGCTCGTGCGCGCGAGCACGCTCGAACGGCGCTCCGCCGCGCTCGGCGCTTTCTCCTTCACCGCCTTGCGCGCGCGGCGCTCGGCTGGCGAGGACAGCACCGAGCGCCCCACGGCGTCGAGCAGATTGGAGAGCAGCACGTCGCGCGCGAGCGTGGACTTGCCCGAACCGCTCACGCCCGTAATCGCCACGAGGCGGCCAAGCGGAATCTGCGCGGTCACGTTGCGCAGGTTGTGCAGCTTGCCGCCGTGCACGGTGAGCCATTGCCCCGGCACCGCTTCACGCCCGGCGCGCGCAGGACGCACTTCGCGGCGCGGTTGCAGCGGATGCTGGATCGGATGCGCGAGATAGCGGCCCGTGAGCGATTCGGGCTGCGCCGCGAGATCGGCAACACTGCCTTGCGCCACCACACGGCCACCGCGTTTGCCCGCGCTCGGGCCAATGTCGATGATGTGATCGGCGCGCCGGATCGTGTCCTCGTCGTGCTCGACCACGACGAGCGTGTTGCCCTTCTCGCCGAGGCTGCGCAACGCGTTCAGCAGAATCTGGTTGTCGCGCGGATGCAGGCCGATGGTCGGCTCGTCGAGCACGTAGCACACACCCTGCAAATTGCTGCCCAGTTGCGCGGCGAGACGAATGCGCTGCGCCTCGCCACCCGAAAGGCTCGGCGCTGCGCGATCGAGGCTCAGATAGCCGAGCCCCACTTCCTCCAGGAACTGCAGACGGCTGCGGATTTCGCTCACCACGTCACGTGCGATTTGCGCATCGCGGCCGTTAAGCTTCAGCGTATCGATCCAGCGGCGCGTGTCCGCCACGGTCCATTGCGCGACGTCGACGATGGGATGCGCGTCGAACGTCACGGCGCGCGCCACGGGATTCAGGCGCGTGCCGCCGCAATCGTGGCACGGCTCGTCGACCATGCCGTCGGGCTCCTGCTCTTCCGAAGGCAAGGTTTGTTCACGGCCACGGCCGTCTTCGGCCACGATCGTGTCGTCGTAGGCGGCGCGCTGTTCGCGCGTCAGTGCGAGGCCTGTGCCCACGCAGGTCGTGCACCAGCCGTGCTTGCTGTTGTACGAGAACATGCGCGGATCGAGTTCGGGATAGCTCGTGCCGCACACTGGGCACGCGCGCCGCGTGGACAGCACCTTCACCTCACCGACGCTCGCCGTCGAGCCGCCATTGCCAAGCACATGATCGAGACCGTCGAGCGGCGCAAGCAAGTGCACCACGCCTTTGCCCGCTTCGAGCGTCGCGCCGAGCATGGCGCGCAATTGCGCCTCGTTTTCAGGCTCGATCACGAGGTCGCCCACGGGCAGTTCAATCGTATGTTCGCGGAAGCGGTCGAGCTTGGGCCACGGCGCGACCGGCACGAATTCGCCATCCACGCGCAGATGCGTATTGCCGCGCGCCTTCGCCCACTTCGCGAGATCGGTATAGACGCCCTTGCGATTGATGACGAGCGGCGCGAGCAAACCGACATGCTGACCGCGATGTTCGCGCAGCAGTTGCGCGACGATCGCATCGACGCTCTGCGACGTCACGGGCGTGCCGTCATGCACGCAGTGCTGCACGCCGAGCTTCACGTAAAGCAGACGCAGGAAGTGCCACACCTCCGAGGTCGTGGCGACGGTACTCTTGCGTCCGCCGCGCGACAGGCGCTGCTCGATTGCGACAGTCGGCGGAATGCCGTACACGGCATCGACTTCGGGACGACCCGCCGGCTGCACGATCGAACGCGCGTAGGCATTGAGCGATTCGAGGTAGCGCCGCTGGCCTTCGTGAAAGAGGATGTCGAACGCGAGCGTGGACTTGCCCGAGCCCGACACGCCCGTGATGACGTTGAAGCGGCCATGCGGAATATCGACGTCGAGCGCCTTGAGGTTGTGCTCGCGCGCGTTCACGATGCGCACCACGTCTTCGCCCTGCACGTCGCGGCGCGCCTGCGCGGCACGCAACGCAGTTTGCAGCGCCACGCCGTCTTCTTCGGCCAGCAGTTCGGCGCCGCTGCCAAGCGCCGCTTCGTAGCGTTCGAGCGCCGCGCCCGTATGCGAGCGCGGGCAAGCGATCGCGTCTTCGGGCGTGCCGACGCACACCACTTCGCCACCAGCGTCGCCACCTTCGGGGCCGAGATCGATCAGCCAGTCGGCGGCGCGGATCACGTCGAGGTTATGCTCGATCACGAGCAGTGAGTGACCGCCTGCTAGCAGCTTGCCGAAGGCGCGCATCAGCTTGGCGATATCGTCGAAATGCAGGCCCGTGGTCGGCTCGTCGAACATGAAGAGCCGGCGACCCGCCTCCTTGCCGCGCGACTGCGCGGTCTCCGCGAGATAGCCCGCGAGCTTGAGGCGCTGCGCCTCGCCGCCCGACAGCGTCGGCACCGGCTGGCCGAGCTTCACGTATTCGAGGCCCACGTCCACGATAGGCTGGAGCACGCGCAATACTTCGGCATCCTCAGCGAAGCATTGAACCGCTTCGCTCACCGTGAGGTCGAGCACGTCCGCCACGGAAAGCGTGCGGCCGGCGCGCTCGATCTTCACTTCGAGCACTTCCGGGCGATAGCGGCTACCGTCGCAATCGGGGCAACGCAGATACACATCGCTCAGGAATTGCATTTCGATGTGCTCGAAGCCCGAGCCGCCGCAAGTCGGGCAGCGACCTTCGCCCGAGTTGAAGCTGAACATGCCCGCCGTATAGCCGCGCTGCTTCGCGAGCGTCGCCTTGGCGAACAGCTTGCGGATCTCGTCGAACGCGCCCACGTAGCTGGCCGGATTCGAGCGCGCCGTCTTGCCTATCGGCGACTGGTCGACGAACACGGCGTCGCTGATTTGCTCCGCGCCGCTCAGCTTGCGGAACGTGCCCGGCGCTTCCGTCGCTTTGCCCAGATGCCGCGCGAGCGCGGGATACAGCACGTCCTGCACGAGCGTCGATTTGCCCGAGCCCGAGACGCCCGTCACGCAAACGAGCCGCTGCAAGGGGATCTGCACGGTCACGTCGCGCAGGTTGTGCTCGCTCGCGCCTTCGAGCAGAAGATTCGGCGTGGACGCATCAACCGGGCGGCGCTCCCAGTGTGAAGCGTCGGCAACGGCGCGGTGGCCGCCCAGATACTCGCCCGTCAGGGTGCCCGAGGAGCGGATATCGTTCGGCGTGCCGTCGTAGACGATCGTGCCACCGCGCTCGCCGGGACCGGGGCCCATGTCGATGAGGCGGTCGGCCGCGAGCATCACGGAAGGATCGTGCTCGACCACGACGAGCGTGTTGCCGGCGTCGCGCAGACGGTGCATCGCTTCGACAATGCGGTTGAGGTCGCGCGGATGCAAGCCGATGCTCGGCTCGTCGAGCACGAACAGCGTTTTCGTGAGCGACGTGCCGAGCGCCGTGGTCAGGTTGATACGCTGCACTTCGCCGCCCGAAAGCGTGCGGCTCTGGCGGTCGAGCGTGAGATAGCCGAGGCCAACATCGCAGAGATACTTCAGACGCGTGCGCACTTCCTCGAGCAGCAACTTGAGCGCGTCGTCGAGCAATGCTGAGGAAAGCGAAAGATTGTCGAAGAAGCGGCGAATGCGCTCGATCGGCAGCAGCATCACGTCATGCACGGTGAGGCCCGGCAGCGCTTCGAGCTGCGCGCGCGTCCAGTCCACGCCGTGCGGCAGGAAGCGCCTCGATGGCGCAAGGACTTCGTCCGCGTTCTGCTGCGTGCCGAGACGCCACTGCAAGGCCTCGGTTTTCAGGCGCGCGCCGCCGCAGGTTTCGCACGGCGTGTAGCTGCGGTACTTCGACAGCAGCACGCGAATGTGCATCTTATAGGCCTTCGACTCCAGATACTGGAAGAAGCGCTTCACGCCGTACCACTGCGTTTGCCAGCTACCCTTCCAGTCCGGCGCACCGTTGATGACCCAGTCGCGCTGCGCCTGTGTAAGTTCGGACCATGCCGTATCGCGCGGGATGCCGGCTTTCGCGGCATAGCGCATCAGGTCGTCCTGGCATTCCTTCCACGCCGGCGTTTGCAGCGGCTTGATCGCGCCCCCGCGCAGCGTCTTGCGCTCGTCGGGGATCACGAGACCCCAGTCCACGCCGATCACGCGACCAAAACCGCGGCACGCGTCGCAGGCGCCGTAGGCCGAGTTGAACGAGAACAGCGCGGGCTGCGGATCGGCGTAGCGCAAATCGCTGTCCGGGCAATGCAGGCCGGTCGAAAAGCGCCAGATCTGCGGCTCGGCCGCAGCCTCCGCGTCGCCGCTCTCCAGCACGTAGATGTTGACGCGCCCGCTGCCGCGCTTGAGCGAGGCTTCGATCGCCTCGATCGCGCGGCTCTTCTCCACGTTCCGCATGCGGAAACGGTCGGCGACCACGTCAAGCAGCTTGCGCGTGCCTTCGGCGGTCTTCACCTCGCGCTGCGCCTGCACGCGCGTATAGCCGCTCGCGGAAAGCCATTGCGAAACTTCTTCCTCGGTGGTCGTGTCGGGCAACTCGACCGGGAACGTGACGACGAGACGCGGATCGCCCGCGGCCGTGCGCGCCATCAGTTCGGAGTAGATCGTCTCAGGCGTGTCGTGCCGCACGGGCTGCGCCGTGACGCGGTCGAACAGATTCGCGGCGCGCGCGTAGAGCAGCTTCAGGTGGTCGTTCAGCTCCGTCATCGTACCGACCGTGGAGCGCGAGCTACGCACGGGGTTGGTCTGGTCGATGGCGATGGCGGGCGGCACGCCGTCCACGCGATCGACCTGCGGCCGGTCCATGCGGTCGAGGAACTGGCGCGCGTAGGCGCTGAACGTTTCAACGTAGCGGCGCTGGCCTTCCGCGTAAAGCGTGTCGAAGACGAGGCTCGACTTGCCCGAGCCCGAAGGCCCGGTGACGACCGTCATTTCGCCGGTGTGCAGGTCAAGGTCGAGGTTCTTGAGGTTGTGCTGGCGGGCACCACGGATTCGGATAGATCGGTTTTCGCTCACTTGCGCTGGCATTCCGGCTGGGATCACGCGTGGGGCCGGGCGGCGCGCGTGGGGCGGCGCGGCCCGGAATCTTGCAGCGCGGCGCGCGCGGGAAAATCGGCGCGCAGCCCTGGCTGTCAGGCTAGGATTCTACTGTATATTTATACAGGCCGCTGGATGCCCATCTGGCCGAGGATATAACGCCGGATGCCCCTTATTTACGGACCGGATCGCCCTATTTCGCCGCGGCGCACCACATGCCTTCGTACGCCGCCTCGACGTCACGCGCGAAACGCTCGCCGTCCATGAGCGGCGAGGCCGCCATGCGCTCGCGCAGCGTCGCGCGCAGATTTACGAGGCGCGGCAGGTCGTTCGCTAGACTCACCGCCGTCTCCACAAACGCGTCGTCGGAATCAGCGGCCAGTTCGGCGAGGCCAAGGTTCGCCAGCTGGCTCAAGCCCGCGCGCCCCGCCACCGTCGCCCCGATGCGCGTGACGACGGGCACGCCCATCCACAGCGCGTCGAGCGACGTGGTGTGGCCGTTATACGGCAACGTGTCGAGCCCGAGATCGATCTCGTGATAGCTGCGCAGATAATCCGCGCGCGGCCTGAACGGCAGGAAGCGCACGCGCGCCGGGTCGATGCCGGCCTGCGCGAGCCGCTGCACGAGGCGGCGCCTCGCTTCGCCTTCGGCGGCCATGAGCACGAGGCGCGCGCGAGGCAAGCGGGCGAATACACGGGCCCACAGATTCAGCGTCGAATCCGTGAGCTTGCAAGGGTTGTTCAGGCTGCCGAACGTGACGTGTCCCGCGTTCGATGCCGGCAGCGCATTCACTTCGGGTTCCGAAGCAAGCGCGTCATAACACCAGAACGTATGCGGCAAACGCCACGACTTTTCGCTGTAGTGGCCATCGTGCTCGGGCGGATCGAGCCAGGGATCGGTAAGCCGCCAGTCCATCGAGCCGATTCCGGTCGTGCCGGGATACGCGAGCCAGGCGACCTGCACCGGCGCCGGCTTGCGCGCGAACAGCAGAGGCCGGCCATCGGACATGTGCATCGTGAGATCGACGAGGATATCGATGCCGTCCGCGCGGATCTGGTCCGCCAGCGCCGCATCGCTCAGCGTGCGTACGTCGTGCCACTTTTCGACGTGCGCGGCGAGACGTGCGGTCGTCGTATCGGGCCGCACTACGCTTGAATACGCGTGAATTTCGAAGCGCGTGTGGTCGTGGTGCGCGAAAAGCGGTGTCATGAACAATGCCTGGCAATGCTCACGAAAATCGCCCGATACGTAACCGATGCGCAATCGCCTTCCCGCTGCGGGTTCGGCAGACACGTGCGAGCGTTGCGCGCTGAGCGGCGCTTCGTGCTGCGCAGACCAGCGTCTCGCCTCGTCGAGAATCACCTGCGGATCGGCGGCCTGGAACGACAACGCGTACAGAAGGTTGCTGTGCGCGATGAGGTTGCCGGGCTCGCTCGCTACGGCCCGGCGAAAGCATTCGATGCCTTCGTCCAGGTCCCCGCTGTCCTTGAGCACGTTGCCGAGATTGTTGAGCGTGGCCGAGCGCGATGGGTCGAGGTCGAGCGCCTGGCGCAATAGCGCTTGCGCCTCGTCGAGGCTGCCGAGCGTGCGCATCAGGTTGGCGGCGTTGTTGAACGCGTCGACGAAATCCGGCCGCGTGTGGATGGCCGTTTCGTACGCCTCCTGGGCGCCCCGATGCTCGCCGAGATCGCGGCACACATTCCCCAGGTTGTTGGCCGCTTCCGCGTGCGCGGCATCGAGCGCGAGCGCGCGGCGATATTGCGCTTCGGCGTCGCGCAAACGGCCACATGCCTGAAGCGCGACACCGTAGTTGTAGGCCGCATGCGCGATATGCGGTTCGATGGCCACCGCGCGCTCGAGCAAGGGCAACGCTTCGTCGAAACGCTCGAGGCGAGTCAGCAGCACGCCGAGGTTGATCATCGCGACTGCGGTGTCCGGTGCGGCCGCCAGCGCTGCGCGCAAACTGTCGAGCGCCTCCTCGTCACGCCCTTGCTCCTGCAACAGCGAACCGAGGTTCGTCAACGCGTTGGCATCGCCCGGTTGCAAGGCGAGCGCGCGACGATAAGCCGCCTGGGCCTCGTCGGAATCGCCCAGCAGACGCAAGCAATTGCCGAGGTTGTTCCAGACATCGGCCCGATTCGCCTCGCGCTCCAGCGCCGCTCGCCACGCTTTCACCGCCTCCGCCAGCGCACCCTGCGCCTGCAACGCCGAGCCGAGCCCACACCAGAGATCGGCGGACGAAGCGTCGTCCGCCAGCAGGCCGTGATAGATCTGGGCCGCTTCGGCATGGCGCGCGGCCATGGCATACGCCTGCCCCAACGCTTCGCGGTAGCGCCGCTGACCGGGGTCGACGGCGAGCGCGCGCTGCAACCAGCCGATCGCATCGGCCGGCGCGCCTTCCTGCAAGCCGATTACGCCGAGGCGAAACATCGCACCCGCGTGCGTTGCATCGACTGCAAGAAGTTGCGCATACAACTGACGCGCGCGGGGCAGGTCGCCTGCGAAATGGCTCTCGCTGGCGCGCTCGTAGAGGGACTCGTTCTGCATCGGGCTCACTGAATTCGTGCAACGGGGTCGTTACCAAACCTTACCCAATATTAACGGCAGTTTCTTTCGAAAACTTCTCCCCATCTTCATTACCAACTATTGAGCACGTTCATCGCACGCGAAAACCCTTTCCTTCAAACTTGAAAGGCAGGCGGACGTGCGGCGGCACCGCGATGCGCAACGCATCCGGCCGCGCGCCGCCACTCAGCTTCGACAGGAGCCCGACGATGAACAAGACGATGCAAGCCGCGGTAGTCCGCGCATTTGGCAAACCCCTCGTGCTGGAGGAAGTGGCCGTTCCCACCCCGGGACCCGGCGAGCTGCTCGTGAAAATCGAAGCGTGCGGCGTGTGCCACACGGACCTGCACGCCGCGCACGGCGACTGGCCCGTGAAGCCGCAGCCGCCGTTCATTCCCGGTCACGAGGGAGTCGGTTATGTCGTGGGTGTGGGCGCGGGCGTCACGCACGTCAAGGAAGGCGATCGCGTAGGTATTCCGTGGCTCTATTCGGCGTGCGGCCATTGCGAACATTGCCTGGGCGGTTGGGAAACGCTTTGCGAGCAGCAGCAAAACACCGGCTATTCGGTCAATGGCGGCTTCGCTCAATACGCGAAAGCCGACGCGAATTACGTGGGCCTGTTGCCGAAAGATATCGACTTCATTGAAATTGCGCCCGTGCTTTGCGCTGGCGTGACGGTCTACAAGGGCCTGAAAGTCACCGACACGCGCCCGGGCAACTGGGTCGTGATTTCCGGCGTGGGCGGCCTTGGCCACATGGCCGTGCAATACGCACGCGCGATGGGGCTCAACGTCGCCGCCGTCGATGTCGACGATACGAAACTCGAGCTTGCGAAACGCCTCGGCGCGACCGTGACGGTCAACGCGAAAACGACCGATCCCGCGGCGTATCTGAAGAAGGAAATTGGCGGCGCGCACGGCGTGCTCGTCACCGCGGTCTCGCCCATTGCGTTTTCGCAGGCGCTCGGCATGGTGCGCCGGGGCGGCACGGTGTCGCTGAACGGCCTGCCGCCCGGCGACTTCCCGCTGCCGATCTTCGACATGGTGCTAAGCGGCGTGACCGTGCGCGGTTCGATCGTCGGCACGCGTCTCGACCTCGAAGAGTCACTGATGTTCGCGCAGGAAGGCAAGGTCAAGGCGACCGTCTCCACCGACAAGCTGGAGAACATCAACGACGTGTTCGCGCGCATGGAGCGCGGCGCGATCGAAGGCCGCGTCGTGCTCGATATGGCGGGTTAGGCGGCGCGCGGCGGCTCAAAGCTGCGTTAAGCCGCTCAAAGTAACAAGCGCCGGACACCGCTGCGAAGCGATGTCCGGCGCTTGCCAGTCACCATGACGAAAGCGGCGTCAGTCCGCGATGTCCACGCCCGTCAACATCGTCACCTCGGGCGGCTGCGCCAACCACGCACCGACCTGCGCGCGGAACGCAGCATAGTGGGCGCTCTCGCGATGCGCCTGCACCGCAGCTTCATCGACATAGGCTTCATAGAGGTAAAAGCCCGGTGCGCCATCTGCGCGGCGCAGCAGGTCGTAGCGCAAATTGCCCGGCTCCTTGCGCGTGTGCGTGACCATGTCGCGCGTCAGCGTTTCCACGTCGGCGACATGTTCGGGCTTGGGCGTGATACTCGCTATTAGATAGACAGTCATCGGAATTCCCTCGTCATCAACGGTTTTGCGGATCGGCAAATTTCAGCCGACCTTGTAGCGCTCGAGCCAGTGCGCGTACGGCGCGGGCAAGGTCCACGCGGCACGCTCGACACCCAGCTCCTGGGCGGCGTAATACGGCCAGTGCGGATTCGCGAGATGCGCGCGCCCGACCATCACGACGTCGAGCTGCTCCTTCGCCACCGAGCGCTCGGCCAGTTCCGGCGTGCCGATACCCCATGCCGACGACACCGGCAGACCGGTTGCGCGGCGCACCTTCTGCGCGATCGGCGCGAGGAACGCGGGCGCCCACGGAATCTGCGCGGCGGGCGTCGAGAAACCGACGCTCACGCCCAGCATGTCGAGGCCTTCGCGCTTGAAACCCTTCGCCACTTCGATCGATTCGGCGAGCGTTTCCTCGTCGCGGCCATCGTACTCGATCACGCCAAAGCGCGCCGTCAGCGGCAGGTGCTCCGGCCAGACCTTGCGCACCGCGGCCAGCGTTTCCAGCAGGAAACGGCCGCGGTTTTCGAGGCTGCCGCCATAAGCGTCGTCGCGGTGGTTCGAGTGCGTCGAGAAAAAGCTCTGACCGAGATAGCCGTGCGCAAAGTGCAGTTCGAGCCATTCGAAGCCGGCTTCGAGCGCGCGTTTCGCCGCGGCCACGAAGTCCTCGCGCACGCGCGCGATGTCGTCGATCGTCATCGCCTTCGGCACCTTCGGCAGATGCGCGCCGAACGGCGTTGCCGAAGGCGCGATGGTCTGCCAGCCGCGCGCGTCGCCTTCGACAATATGGTCGTCGCCTTCCCACGGGCGGTTCGCGCTTGCCTTGCGGCCCGCGTGCGCAATCTGGATGCCGGGCACCGCGCCCGCCGCCTTGATCGCGGCGACGGTCGGCTTGAACGCCTCCATCTGCGTGTCGTTCCACAGGCCCGTGCAACCCGGCGTGATGCGGCCTTCGGGCGAAACCGCCGTCGCCTCGACGATCACGAGGCCCGCGCCGCCGCGCGCGATCTGCGCGTAGTGGACGTGGTGCCAGTCGTTGATCACGCCATCGACGGCCATGTACTGGCACATCGGCGGCACGGCGATGCGGTTGCGCAGGGACACGCCCTTGAGCTTGAACGGTTCGAACAATGCGGACATCTACAGCTCCTTTCTTGGCACAGGTCGCGCATCGCGCGGCACCTGCGCCGGTTGGCAAAAAACGGGATTTCCTTGCGGCAACGCGCAGCACGACACGCGCTGCGAGAACGGCTCGCAGCGTTGCCGAAAGGAAATAGAGAGAAGCGAACGCGCTCGCAGAAAGCCGGCGCGTTCGCGAAGCATCAACGGCGGCGAAGCGCCGCGAGCAGAGCCTCGGCGACCGGTTCGGACGAAGCCGGGTTCTGGCCCGTGATGAGCAGCCCGTCAGTTGCGACGTGCGGCTGCCAGTCGGCGGCCTTCGAATACTGGCCGCCGTTGGCCTTCAACATGTCCTCGACGAGGAACGGCACGACGTCGGTCAGTTGCACAGCCGCTTCTTCGTCATTCGAAAACCCGGTGACCGACTTGCCGGCCACGAGCGGCTTGCCATCCGCAGCCTTCACGTGACGCAGCACGCCCGGCGCATGGCAGACGGCAGCGACAGGCTTGCCCGCGGCGATGGTCTTTTCGATCAGCGCGATCGAAACAGGATCTTCGGCCAGATCCCAAAGCGGGCCGTGGCCGCCCGGGTAGAACACAGCGTCGAACGCGCTCGCGTCGATATCGGCGAGACGTTTCGTATTGGCAAGCGCCGTTTGCGCCTCAGTATCGGATGCGAAACGCCGCGTCGCATCGGTTTGCGCGGAAGGATCGCTGCTCTTCGGATCGAGCGGCGGCTGGCCGCCCTTGGGCGATGCGAGCGTGAGTTCGGCACCAGCGTCGCGCAGCGCGTAGTACGGCGCGGCGAACTCCTCGAGCCAGAAGCCCGTTTTCTTGCCCGTGTTGCCGAGGTCCTCGTGCGAGGTCAAAACGATCAGTACCTTCATCGGCATTCCTTTATCGGTTAGGTTCGGATACCGGTCCCTCATGATCTATTAGACCGGTCGTCTAGTTCATCCGCGCAATACGCGACAATCGCGCGCAGTTCCCGCGCCGCTGCTTCGCGTTGGATTATTTGCCCGGAGGCAGGTTCAGCAGAATTCGTGTGGTCGCCAGGGCCGCATCGAGCGGCTTGCGGTCGCGGTGGATCTTTTCGAGCAGCGTCGCGCCGAGCCACAGTTCGTAGAGCGTCACCGCCATGCTCGTGGCATCGTTCACGCCCGCAAGCGAGCCATCCGCGCGCCCTGCCTCGATACACGCGGTAATGCGCGAGATAGTCGCATCGGTACCGCGACGCAGCGCCTCGCGCATCGCCTCGGAAAGGTCGCTCACCTCCGCGCCCAGCTTCACCGCGAGACACTTGCCTACAGGATCGTCGGCACACTGGATCAGGCGCCAGTCGTCCCAGTAGCGCATCAACTTCTCGGCCGCCGTGCCCGGCGCGCGCAAAAGCATGCCGTCGAGACGCTCCGCATATTCGGCGAAATACGACGTGAGCAACGCTTCGCCGAACGCTTCCTTCGAGCCGAAATAGTGATAGAACGACCCTTTAGGCACACCGGCGGCCGCGAGGATCTCATTGAGACCGACCGCGGAAAACCCCTTGCCCAGCAGAATGGGCATGGCGGTATCGAGGATGTGTTGCCGCACTTCAACGGCTGCCGTCGCATTCATGAGGTGGCATGTTACAGAGCGATTAGACCAGTCGTCTAGTAATCTCCCACGATGAGTAATGGCATTGCAGCGCAACCGGTCACATCACACGCGAGAGAGGCAACCCATGACGTCACGCACCCTGCTCTGTTACGGCGATTCCAATACGCACGGCACGAAGCCGCTTACCGTGCCCGGCGTGTCCGAGCGATTCGGCCCCGCCGAGCGCTGGCCCGGCGTCCTGCGCGAAGCGCTCGGCCCGGGCTGGACGATAATCGAGGAAGGCTTGCCCGCGCGCACCACGGTTCACGACGATCCCATCGAAGGGCGGCACAAGAACGGGCACGCTTATCTGCGCCCATGCCTCGAAAGCCAGTTGCCGGTGGACGTGGTCGCGTTGATGCTCGGCACCAACGACCTCAAGACGCGCTTTTCCGTCACGCCCACCGACATTGCGAACTCCGTGGACGTGCTGCTCGAAACACTCGTCGCGTGCCGCGCGGGTCCGGGCGGCTCGACGCCGCACGTCCTGCTCATGTCGCCGGTGCCGATCGAAGAGATTGGCTTCCTCGGCGAGATCTTCACGGGCGGCGCGGCCAAGTCGCGCCTGCTTGCGCCGCTCTACGAGCGCGTGGCCGTGAAGTATGGCTCGGCGTTTCTCGACGCCGGCGAGTTCGCCACGGTCAGCACGACCGACGGCATTCACTACGAAGCCTCGCAGCACCATCGCCTCGGCAAGGCCGTCGCGGAAGTCGTGCGCCAACGCTTTGGCGCATAACCGCACATAGAGCCGCAGAAATGAAAAACGCCGCCAGCCCGAAGGCCTGGCGGCGTTTCCATTTGCGCTTCACTCGAAACGAGCGAAGCGCAAGTCCAGCAACGATGAGCGCTTAACGCGACATCATGTTCATGCTGACGTTGTGCATGACCCACAGCGTACCGACGACCACGATCAGGACCGTCAACACCGTGAAGCCAAATGCCGTCACGTTCCAGCGCTGGCCCGACGACGTGTTCATGTGCAGGAAGAACACGAGGTGAACCACGATCTGCACCGCAGCCAGCGCGGCGAGGCCGAGCAGCGCGGTTTCGCGCGGAAAGCCGCCGTGCAGCACGAGCCAGAACGAAGCGGCCGTGAGCACCACCGCCAGGACGAAACCTGCCACGTAGCTGCCTACGCTGCCATGGCTTTCTTCTTCATGGATGGAATGAGCACTCATTTAAATCACGCTCGCAAGATAAACAAAGGAGAACACGCAGATCCAGACGATGTCCAGAAAGTGCCAGAAGAGGCTCAGGCACGTCAGGCGGCGCAGTTCGCGCTCGCCCAGCGTCGGGGCCTTCGCGACCTGAACCATCAGGACGATCATCCAGATCATGCCCATCGTCACGTGGATACCGTGCGTGGCGACCAGCGTGAAGAACGACGAGAGGAACGCGCTGCGGCTCGGGCCTGCGCCTTCTTCGATCAGGTGCGCGAATTCATGCAGTTCGAAGTACAGGAAGGTCGCGCCCAGCACGAACGTGATGGCCAGCCACAGCAGAACCTGGCCGGTGCGCTTCTTGTACGCCGCAATCATCGCGAAACCGTACGTGATGGACGACAGCAGCAGCACTGCCGTTTCCATGGCCACGCCCGGAATGTCGAACAGGTCCTTGCCCGTCGGGCCGCCTGCGAACTGGTTCTGCATCACGGCGAACACTGCGAACAGCGAGCCGAACAGAATACAGTCGGTCATCAGGTACAGCCAGAAGCCGAACACCGAGTGTGAAGGCGGGTGATCGTGGTGATCGTGCTCCGCCAGTGCGGCCGCACTTGTCTTCGTCAACATCAGTTGGCCTCCAGTGCTTCTTCAATCTTGCCACCGCGTTGCTTGTCGGCAAACGCCTTGACCAGTGCGCGACTACGCGCTTCTTCGTCTGCCCGGACCTTGGCGGCCGGGATGTAATAGCCTTCGTTCTTCTGGAAGCTGTAGGCGATGGCCGTGCCGAGAATGCCGACGAAGCCAACGATCATGAGCCACCAGATGTGCCAGATGCCAGCAAAGCCGAGCACCAGGCTGAAGAAACCGATGAACACACCTGCGCTCGTGTTCGAGGGCATGTGGATGTCGGTGTACTTCGTGTTCGCGACGTCCACGGTTTCGCGGCCGGTTTCCTTCAGGTGCGCAAACTCGTCGAGCTCGCTCACGTGCGGAATGATCGCGAAGTTATACGACGGCGGCGGCGACGAGATCGCCCACTCCAGCGTACGGCCACCCCACGGATCGCCCGTCAGGTCGCGGTTTTCCGGCAGGTTGCGGTCGCGGATCGACACGTACAGCTGCAGCAGTTGATGCGCGATACCGATTGCCACGAGCACGGCGCCAACCCACGCGATGATCATCCACGGCTGCCATGCCGGATTGTCGTAGTGGTTCAGACGGCGGGTTGCGCCCATGAAGCCGAGCACGTACAGCGGCGTGAAGGCGACATAGAAGCCCGAGAGCCAGAACCAGAACGCGCGCTTGCCGAGCTTTTCGTTGAGCTTGAAGCCGAAGGCCTTCGGGAACCAGTAGTTGAAGCCAGCGAGGTAGCCGAACAGCACGCCGCCGATGATCACGTTGTGGAAGTGAGCAATCAGGAACAGCGAGTTGTGCAGCACGAAGTCCGCGCCCGGGATCGCCATCATCACGCCGGTCATGCCGCCGATGGTGAAGGTGACCATGAAGCCGATCGTCCAGAGCACCGGCGAGGTGAACTCGAGGCGACCGCGGTAGATCGTGAACAGCCAGTTGAAGATCTTCACGCCCGTCGGGATCGCGATGATCATCGTCATGATGCCGAAGAACGCGTTGACGTTCGCGCCCGAACCCATCGTGAAGAAGTGGTGCAGCCACACGAGGAACGAGAGCACCATGATCGAGCAGGTCGCGTAGACCATGGTCTTGTAGCCGAACAGCGGCTTCTTCGCGTAGGTCGCGACGACTTCCGAGAAAATACCGAACGCCGGCAGGATCAGGATGTACACCTCGGGGTGACCCCAGGCCCAGATCAGGTTCAGGTACAGCATGGCGTTGCCGCCGCCGTCATTCGTGAAGAAGTGCGTGCCGATGTAGCGGTCGAGGCCGAGCAGCGCGAGCGTCACGGTCAGGATCGGGAACGCGGCCATGATCAGCACGTTCGTGCACAGCGCCGTCCACGTGAACACCGGCATCTTCATCATCGTCATGCCGGGGGCACGCATCTTGATGATGGTGACGAAGAAGTTCACGCCGGTCAGCAGCGTGCCGACACCCGAAATCTGCAGCGCCCACAGGTAGTAATCGACGCCTACCCCTGGACTGTATGCAAGCTCCGAAAGCGGCGGATACGCGAGCCAGCCAGTCTGCGCGAACTCACCCACGACGAGCGAGATCATCAGCAGGATGGCGCCGACTGCGGTCATCCAGAACGACAGCGAGTTCAGGAACGGGAACGCGACGTCACGTGCGCCGATCTGCAGCGGCACGATGATGTTCATCAGGCCGACCATGAAGGCCATGGCCATGAAGAAGATCATGATCACGCCGTGCGCCGTGAAGATCTGGTCGTAGTGGTGCGGCGGCAGATAGCCCGGCGCGTTGTACGCGAGCGCAAGCTGGGTACGCATCATGATTGCGTCGGCAAAGCCGCGCAGCAGCATGATGAGGGCGAGGACGATGTACATCACGCCCAGACGCTTGTGGTCGACGCTCGTCAGCCACTCGGTCCAAAGATATTTCCACTTACCGAGGTAAGTGATGCCACCGAGCACCAATGCGCCGATGAGTGCCATGCCGATCATCGTGCCGACGATAATCGGCTCGTGATACGGAATGGCATCCAGTGTAAGTTTTCCGAACATGCTTGGCTTACCCCTTGGTCACACACGACGGGTCACTGAAATTCGTGACGTGGCCGTTGTTGTACTTCGCGATGATGTTGTTGAAGAGCTTCGGGTCGACCGTCGAGAAGTACTCAACCGGAGCCTTCTCGCTCGGCTGTGCGACCGTTGCGTATTGATCCATGGAAAGCTGCGTCTGCGACGTCTTCACCTTCTGGACCCACGCGTCGAAGTCTTGCTGGCTCGTGGCGATCGTGCGGAACTTCATGTCCGAGAAGCCCTTGCCGCTGAAGTTCGCCGAGAGGCCGGCATAGTCGCCAGCGTGGTCGGCGATCAGATGCAGACGCGTCTGCATGCCAGCCATCGCATAAACCTGGGTGCCAAGCTGCGGGATGAAGAACGAGTTCATCACCGAGTCCGAGGTGATGCTGAAGTTCACCGGCGTGCCAACGGGCACGGCCAGCTGGTTCACCGTCGCGATACCGAGATCCGGGTAGATGAACAGCCACTTCCAGTCGAGCGCCACAACTTCGACGTTGATCGGCTTGACGTTGGATTCGAGCGGCTTGTAGGGGTCGAGCTCGTGCGTGGTATTCCACGTGAGCACGCCGAGGAACAGAATGATCAGCGTCGGGATGGTCCAGACGACGATTTCGATCGCCGTCGAGTGCGACCACTTCGGCGCGTAGGTGGCGCTACGGTTCGACGCGCGATAGCGGTACGCGAACCAGAGCGTCAGGATGATCACCGGGATCACAACAATCAGCATGGCCCATGTGGAGGTAGCGATCAGCTGCTTTTCCGCCACGCCCACACTTCCCTTGGGGTCGAGGAGCTCCATGTTGCATCCGGAAAGACACAAGGCCAATCCGGCGCTTACGGGAAGCAGTAACCTTTGAAAGGTCGTTCTTTTCATCACGTTTGCCTGAATTTCATTCATTGAATTGTTCCGGACGCGTCCCCTGACATCCGACAAAGGAAGCGCGCCCGCATCATACAGCCGCTTTGATATTTCGCAATCAATGAATGTGGAAAATGACCTTTGTCAAAAGAAGATTGAGACACTTTGTCGCATGTGTTCGCGAGGTTTGTCGCGCCTCGGAAACACACGCACGTCGCGCCCTTCTCCGCCCTTGACAGCGGCCCGCCGCGGCTATTTTTCGAGCTTCAAAACTCGAAACCAGCTGGACGCACAAACGCGCCGCGCCGCCCGGAAGCGGTGCGGCGCGTTGGTTGCGCCGTCAATCTTTAGCGATCACGTCGGCGAGTGCGGAGCACGAACGTCCGTGCCCGCGCGCACTGCGTCAGCAGGCGCTCCATCGTCGACAGGTTGCTTGCTGCGACCGGCCTGGGTGACGAGGTTCGCCGCCGAGAGCTCGATCGCGTCGGTCATCGGCTTCGGGTAGAGGCCGATTGCGAGCACGAACGCTGCGAGCGAAGCGAAGATCAGCGTTTCGCGGCGGCCGATGTCGGCCAGCTTCGCAACGCCCTTGTTCGCCACAGCGCCAAAGATCACGCGCTTGTACATCCACAGGGTGTACGCAGCGCTCAGAATGACGGTCGTCGCGGCGATCGCGCCGACCCAGAAGTTCACGCGGATCGCGCCCATGATGACCATGAATTCGCCCACGAAGCCCGACGTGCCCGGCAGGCCGAGGTTGGCCATGCAGAACAGCATCATGAAGGTGGCGTAACGCGGCATCACGTTGACGACGCCGCCGTAAGCCGAGATCGTGCGCGTCTTGGTGCGGTCGAACAGCACGCCGATCGAGAGCAGCATGGCGCCCGAAACGAAGCCGTACGAGATCATCTGCACGATCGCGCCTTCGGTGCCGATCTGGTTGAAGAGGAACAGGCCCAGCGTGACGAGACCCATGTGGGCGACCGTCGAGTACGCGAGCAGCTTGGTCATGTCGGTCTGCGCGAGCGCGAGCAGGCTCGAGTACACCACGGCCACGAGCGAGAGCGTGATGATGGCCGGCGCGAAGAAGTGCGCGGCGTCAGGCGTGATCGGCAGCGTGAAGCGCAGGAAGCCATAGCCGCCCAGCTTCAGCATGGCCAGCATCACGGTCGCGCCGGTCGGCGCTTCGAGGTGGACGTCGGGCAGCCACGTGTGGAACGGCCACATCGGGACCTTCACCGCGAAGGCCGCGAAGAAGCCGATGAAGATGAGGAGCTGCGGAACGAAGCCAAGCGTGAGGTTGTGCCACACCGCCATGTCGAAGGTGTGCGACTGGCTGTAGAGGTACAGCATCGACACCAGCATCATCAGCGAGCCGCCGAACGAGAAGAAGAAGAACTTGACCGCGGCGTAGGTGCGGCGCGCATTGCCCCACGAGCCGATCAGCAGGTACAGCGGGATCAGCGTGGCTTCGAAGAACACGAAGAACAGCATGCCGTCGGTCGCCGCAAAGGTGCCGACCATCAGGCCCGAGAGAATCAGGAACGCGCCGAAGTACTGGGCGACGCGCACCGTGATCGATTCCCACGAGGCGATCACGATCACAAGCGTCGTGAACGCGGTGAGCACCACGAGCCACATCGAAATGCCATCGATTCCGAGCCGCCACGCCACGCCGAACTCAGGCAGCCATTCGCGGAATTCGACGAACTGCATGCCGGCCGCGTGGTTGTCAAAGCCGGAGATGAGCGGGAGGGTCAGCAACAGACCCACGACGGCGCCAACGAGCGACAGCCAGCGGGCGCGCTGCGGATGACGATCCGACCCGAGGCGCAGCACGGCCACGCCGAACAGGATGGGAATCCAGATCGCCAGACTCAGGAATGGAACGGATTGCATTTCAACAGGACCTCAAAAATGCGGAGCAAATAGCTTCCACGGCGCACGTTCAGGTGCGCAAGCAACTTGAAAGATTGACGCGGGGTGAAAATCGAACCAGGCTGGCTGTAATGTATTTGTCAGCGACGAGGCGAAATGCAACACACGTTCAAGGGTTAACGAGGGTAAACGGAATACGGAAGTTTTGCAGCGCAACAACACGGGCCGGATCGATGATTGACGCAAGTCATTGTTTTTATTCAGAAACGTACTAAGAGAAAAAACAACAAATAGGCCGTTACAGCCCATTTTTGATCGCGAAAACAACGTTTTCGACCTCCTGGGCGCCATGATGCGCGGCAGGCTGTCACGCTGCGCGGCCCGAATAATACATTACTTGTTTCTTTCAGTTCAATGACTTATGCATCGGGGTGTGGCCCCGGACGGCGCACAAAACGCGTGCCAGGCCCGGCCCGCGCGCCCTTGCGCGGTGCAAAAAAAAGCCCCAGCCTTCATGGGGCCGGGGCCAACTCTCACGTTGCGCCAGAGCACTGGAACACGCATGGCCCGCACTTTAGCGGCTCGTGTCCCCGTCATTAAGGGCGCTGGCTGGAACAGTCCCTTCCCGGTTCTGGCAGGTCATGTTTTCGCTGCATGCCGCCCCTATTTACAAATGAGAATCATTTGCATTTGAGCGAAATTTGCCCCAGAATAGAGCCCATGCCGGACGACCCGGCACCACCCGAATGATATGTGCGGGACCGGAGGCTCCATGAACTACACCGCCCCTTTCGCGAGAAATGACACGCTGATCGACGACACGTTCGTCCATCACCCCGACACCGCCGAGCAAACCGTGCTTCGCGCGGTGCGCACCTGGCTGCGCCCCCATTGCGACGCTTACGCCAAGGCCGAAAGCTGGCGCGGCGTGCTCGCCGAGGCCGGGCTCGGCGCGGAAGGCTTCGGCTACTTCGATCTGCTGATGGGGACGCTGTGCCGCGCCTCGTGCCGTCCGTTGGACACGCGCTGCCGCTGCGCATCCGAACTCGCGAAGGACGAAGGCTCGCTGCTGCAGGTCATCGCGCTTTTGCAGTCCACGCGCAGCGAGGCCGCCGTGCAACTCCTCAACGACTGGCTGCCGATGCCGAGCGTAAGCGGCATGCTCAAGACCGCGCGCTGGTTCGCCATCGCGCTGCTCGACGCGGGATTGCAGTTGAGCGACCGCTCGCGCCGCGTCACCTACATGCACTGACTGGCCTGCACCGCGGCATCTGGAATGCGCCGGCATTGGCGTGCATGGAATCTTGCGCAAGGTTGCAGGACACCCGCCCTACGGCATGAGCTCATAACCAAAAACGATTTGGGCGCGAGCCTCGCGGGGGTTAGCATCACACGCTTTGCCGCTACTAGCGCGCCCGCTCGCGTCGCCACGCATGTCCGCCTCAGCTCCCACGTCTTCGTTCAGCACTTCCGGCCGCTCCGTGATCCGCAGCGCGGCCGACGTCTCGCAGCTCGTCAACGCGGGGGCGGCCATTGGCAGCAACGCGCGCATCGTCGTAGCCATCGCGCTGGGCGGTGTGTTCCTCGATGCCTACGATCTCGGCGCCCTCGCCTTCGGCCTCAAGGACGTGGCGCGCGAGTTCTCGCTCTCGCCCGCGGGCACCGGCTTCGTCGCTTCGGCCATCACGTTCGGCGCCATCGTCGGCGCGTTTCTCGGCGGGTTCCTCACCGATCGCATCGGGCGCTATCGGGTGTTCATGGCCGACATGTTCTTCTTCGTCGTCGCCGCGATTGCCTGCGCGCTCGCGCCCAACGCCTGGGTGCTCGGCGGCGCGCGCTTCGTGATGGGGCTGGGCGTCGGCATCGACTTGCCCGTGGCCATGGCCTTTCTCGCCGAGTTCTCGCGGCTCAAGGGCCGCGGCAACAAAGCCGCGCGCGTGGCGATGTGGTGTCCCGTCTGGTACGCGGCGATCAGCGTGTCGTATCTGCTCGTGCTCGCGTTCTATGCAGGCTTGCCCGCCTCGCACGCGCACCTGCTCTGGCGCCTCACGCTCGGCTTCGGCGCCGTGCCGGCGCTCGTCATCATCGCGATCCGCAGCCGCTATATCAGCGAGTCGCCGGTGTGGGCCGCGAACCAGGGCGATCTCGCGCTCGCCGCGCGCATCCTCAAGCGCTCCTACGGCATCGACGCGCAGGTCGCGCCCGAAGCCGCCGCGAGCGCCGCGGCCAGGCCGGCGCGCGTGGCTTCATGGAAGAACTACGGCGCGCTGCTGCGCGGCGTCTACACGCGGCGCACGGTGCTCGCCACGATCATCGGCGTGGCCTCTTCGTTCGCGTACAACGCAGTCGCATTCGGCCTGCCCGTGATCCTCTCGAGCTTCCTCGCGCAGTCCATGCTCACGACGATCCTCGCCTCGCTCGTGCTCAATCTCGGCTTCGCCTTCGTGGGCGGGCTGATCGCCGTGCGGATCGTGCCGCGCTTCGGCGCGTGGAAGCTGACCGTGTGGGGCTATGCGATCCAGTTCGCGGCGCTCGTCGGCCTCGCGATCATCGGCAAGCCGTCGACGGCGCCCGAAGTCGTCAGCGCGGTCGCCCTGCTCGCCGCGTTCCTGTTCGGCCAGGGCGTCGGCCCCGGCTCGCACAGCATGACGTTCGCCTCGCTCGGCTACCCGACCTCGCTACGCGGCGTGGGCGTCGGCTTCAATCAGACGCTCATGCGCGCAAGCTCCACGGTCTCGCTGTTCCTGTTCCCGGTGCTCGCCGCCGCGCTCGGCACGCGCGTGTTCTGGATCATCGCGGTCGCGCCGCTCGCGGGACTCGCGGCGCTCCTCTCGATTCGCTGGGAGCCTTCGGGC
The DNA here is from genome assembly GCF_904848665.1 of Paraburkholderia hiiakae. Taxonomy (GTDB): domain Bacteria; phylum Pseudomonadota; class Gammaproteobacteria; order Burkholderiales; family Burkholderiaceae; genus Paraburkholderia; species Paraburkholderia hiiakae. Next base: position 133,552 of record NZ_CAJHCQ010000004.1, on the reverse strand, counting down.
TATGACGTCGATGCGGAAGACTTCGACGCCGCAACGCCCACACAAGCGCTAACCAGGCCGGACGTAGAAACGGTGCAATGAATGTCGATGGAGGGCGGTGCGCTTGCAGCACCGCCCTTTTTGGTTGGCTGCGCGCTTGTGCTGCGCATCGGCTGAAATTGCCAGGCGCTAGTCCCGCTTGCTCAACCGCTCGCGCAGATAGCGCCGCACAGCGCGCGCCATTTTCGGATACTGCTCGCCGGGCACGGCGAACAACACGAGCGCGCCCAGCGCGAGCAGGCTGCAAAAAACAAACGTGCCGCGATAACCGAACGCCTGCACGAGCAGGCCGGAAAGCACGCCCGAAAGAATCGAGCCGAGCCGCGACGCATTGAAGAAGAGCGCCGTCGCCCGCCCCGGCGACGAGGGCATCAGATCCTGCACGAAGGTCATACCAAGGCACGACGTGACGGCAACCACGAAGGCGTTGAGGATCTGCATCGGGATCAACGCGTGCACGCCGGGCGCCAGCGACATCGCGACGAAGTACACGGCATGCACGACGGCGCACGCGGCCAGCCACCATGGCTTGTTCAGCACCGAGGCGCGCGCGCCGAGCGCGAGCATCATCGGTATCTCCATGAGCGCGCCGAGGCCGAGCATGATCGACACGTCGATGCGCGTGCCCTTCAGGCCATGCACGATGTAGAGCGGCAGCACGATCATCGTCGCATTGGCCGCGAGGCCGATGAGTGTGAGCGCAACGATCGCTCGCATGATGTCCTTCTGCGAGCCCTCCACAGCGGGCGCAGGCGCGCGCGCCGCTTTGGCCTTCGCTTTGGCCTTCGCTTTTGCCGTTGCCGCCGCTGCAGCGAGCGTTGCTGGGTCGCGTGGCGCACCCGGCTGCACTTCGGCCTGCGTCAGCGGCTGGCCCTCGTACTCCGCAGCGCTTTCGGCGCTCATCTCCTGCGCGACTTCGCCGGAGGTGGGACGCGCCATCAAATGCTGCGTGGCGTGTTCGTCATGGCGCGGCTCGCGCATGCGCCAGACGATCGTGCCGCACGCCGCAAAGCTCGCCGCCGCAAACAGGAAGAGCCCGTAGAAGTTCGTGGCGGCGAGCACGAGCGCGCCAACCGCGGGCCCGAACACCCACGCTGCGGAGAGGATCGTGCGCAACGTCGCGCTCGCGAAGGTCCGCTCGGCGTCGTCGCTTGCAGGCAGCGCCGCGCGGCTGAACGAGAACACGAGCGAGAGCGCGCAACCGCCCGCGCCGATGAACGCAATGCCCACGAGGAGCAGAAGCCGGTAGTCACGCACGACGCACAGGCAGAGATAGCCGAGCGTGGCGGCGCACAGCGAGACGAGCAGCAGGGTTCGGTGCTTGCCGGTGGCGTCGCTCCAGCGACCTGCGGCGGTGCTTGCGATGACGCCGCTCGTGGCGATGGCGGTCATGAACACGCCGAGCCGGAACGGCGTCATGCCGGCGCGCTCGACGCCGAATAGCGAGAGATACGGCGCGGTGAAGGACATCGCCACGCCCAGCATCAAGGTAGCGCCGGCGAGTGGCAGGAAACCAGAAATACGCAGAAGACCGGCAAAGCGCGAGTTTTTGAGCACGGCGCGGCGGGAGTGGCGAGAAGAAAGTTGCCCGTGCACGCGCAGTCACGCGACGGCCATATCGACGGCGATTATCGGGCCGAAGTCCCACACTGTGCAAGGTTGATTCGGCAGCGATCAACATCTGGGTGCGCTATCCACAACTTTCGGGGATAAGTCCGTGGATAACTGTTCCCCCACGGCACTGAACCCCAAACCACAAGGCTTTGCGGCCGATGTGGGGAAAAATTGGGCAGTTCCCGCACGTTTCCCCTCACGCCGTGGTGCGGGGAAACTGCCACTCCCCTTGGCGGAGACGGTCCTAAATATCAAGCGTGGCGGGCTTGGAACCGTGCTTCTTTACGTACAGCGTGAGGCCACGCTCGACCAGCCTCCATGGGCTGCAGGCGATTTCTTTCAACGTATCAGGAATTCCTTCGCGGGTACGAAATGCCACTGCTCCGACTCGGGATCGAACAGCGCCACTTCATCGCAGCGCGATGCATCACAAACCGTGACCTCAATTGATTCCAGCGCACGAAGTGCAGCCTTCGTCATCCTGTCAGCATTCCATGAAAGCGCTGCGCGGGCTGTCTCGCGCCAGGCATATAGCCCCGCGCGCTCGTGGATCGCGTCGAGCCACGCGAACGCGTCCTCGTCCACTTCAAATGACAATGGAGCGCCATCGTCTGGTACGCGCTGGCGCAGACGCTTTGTGATGGTGGCGAACCCCAGCCCTGGTCGCAAGATGATCTTCCGCCTGTGTACCGGCCAGCCGATACGTACGTTCGCGATCAGGCTCTTTCCGTCCCTGCTGTGGAACAGGTGCCGGTCGAACGTGCCCGCGTCTCCGCACCCGAAGCCCGGACGCCCAGCCCGTTCCATCTGTATGGCATCGACCAACGCCGTGACGGAATTTGCGTAGCAGCCTACCGTCTCGTCGTCACCGTTCATGTCACCGGACACGTCAAACCCGCCGCCATCACGCGGACGGGCCAGTACCTGCAGAGGGAAATCTGAAAAGTACGGTCGCACACGACCAGATTGTTCATGCTCCAACGACATGTCTCCTCATTCATGATGGGATAAATCACACCCTGTGATTTTTATGAGGTCCTTGCACTACTCTCTCATCGCTTCGCGGCGGGGGGAAAGGGATTCACAAGGTCGGCGGAGCGGATCCAGCCGGTTGTGACTTTTCCAAAGCTCTGAACGTTTGTTCGTGGATCCGCAAAGCGCACGTATGCAAATTCGCCGTTCACCTGAAGCACGATGACTCCATTCCCTCTAGTCAGGTATCCCTTCCTTTCAATAAATTTCCCGTCCTGCCGGTCGTAAAAAAGAGACTTTTTTTTAACAAGACGTATACCTTTCGCTGGGATTCGTTTTTTCACCGTGAATATCGCACCTCCGACCGTATCTGCTGGCAAAGACATAAAAACACCTAGCGAGTTCTCACAGCCTGCCTGCCCCGTGTCGGTGCGGATAAGCCATGTATCACCTCTCACATACAATTCCCCATCAATATCGAATGTTTTACTGCGCCCTGAAAATGTCAAATCATTCTCGCCCGGGATAAAAGTGAGCAACTTTACTTCAGCATATGGAAATTTATCCCGATAGTTTACTCTCTCATCGCCCTGCGCAAACAAAAAAACACATCCTCTCTTTTCACCTTCCGCATCATAATATCCAGACACTATACCGTTGGCGTCAAAAGCAATCAGCCCCGGATTATCAAAAAATACTCCCTGACCGCCCCATGAGAATTGGGTGATAAAAAAAGAGAAAATTGAGACAAAAAATTTATTTGAATTTTTCATAGAATAATCCTAAATTTTTTGCATAATCCGGATTAGTATCCTGCCAATAAGCACCGTTGTATCCTGATGCGACTCCATCCCAATCGTGGGTGCGGAGAGCGACAGTCGCATCCGGCTTAACGTTTCTCATAAATAAAACGAAAATTTGCGCCTGTTCTTCTGATCCCGACATGAACTTATTTGCAAATTCAAATGACGTCGCGCAACCGCATGATGCGTACGCACTAGCGAGTATCTGAAAGCCTCCCCAAGAACATGCTTGAATTGCCAAATCAAAATCCAAAGCCGCCGCCCTTGTGAGTTTCTCGTACTGGTGCAATCCATCCGAACCATATCCACCCCCTTCAGGGAAGCACAATTCAGGATATTGTGGATATGGATTCGCAAAAGGTGTGCCTTTTCTCTTTACGCCTTTCTTGTGAGCCGCCTTATCTGCTCCTGCTTCCTGCGCCTCATACCTCAATTTCAATGCCCGATAGAAAAGGTGGCGTTCATATCTAATTTTCGGCAAACCGTTCTCTTCAAACGGGATTCCAGAGCACTCCTGCATCACAATAGCCTTAATTGCCGCCACCTCAACGTCCAGTTGCGTCGCCATGGACTTGTACTGATCCTCCGAAAACAAGGCCGGATTTGGAAAATTAAGTCGCGAACCAAGCACATTCAGCACAATTGTTCGTGGCTTTCCAGTGTCCACAACCTTGTAATGGTGCTCGATTGTGATTTGTGTTGTCTTGTTATGCGTCTTCTGGTCCTCAGTCACTTCCTTCTTTTTCGTCGGGAAATCTTTCTTGACCTGTCCCTGCTCGGTTACCTTCTGCGACCAGCCAATGAACGGTCCGAAGTCGTGAACCAGACGCTCAATGGTCATGATCTCGCCTTCCCTCACGACAGGCAAATCAAGATCCTGCTCCAGTTCATCCTTCGGCGTCAGCTTCGTCGTCGCTTCCAGGTGGTACTCGGGACTAACAATCGTAAAGGCGCTAACGTCCTTTTTCGGCGTTACGGTCGCCTTCCACGCATACTTCCCACGCCGGTTCTTTACCCCAATATCGACCGGCTGGTTACGCGCGGCATTCTGGATCGTTACGGCATATCCACTAGCGTCCGTAACCACCTCCGTCCTGTTGTCCACCAATGGCGCTGAGGCATCCGGCGCAGGTGCCGATGCTCCGTCAGGAGCCGATGCCGGATTCGCGGCTGGAGGATCGGCGCTGTCCTGCCCCAGCTTCCATTCAGGGGCCTGCGGTGCACCTTTGCCTGCCTTGACCAGCACCGACAGTCCTTCAATCGGCTTTTGCAGGGTATCCCGGAACAAGATTGTTACTTCCACAAAGGGCGATGGCGGGGCCTTCGGTGCCACCGGTTTACGTGGATGTCTTGAATATGCCATCTGTTAGCCTCAACAAGTCACTTTAAGAAAGCGTGCAGATATCAAGCCTGCGTGATGTCATTTTCCGGTTCGCCATGATCGTAAGCGTCTTCGACTACCCCCCAATCCCCGGCTCCAATTTCACACCTGACCTTTACCGGTTCCGCAGTGCTGACGCTAAACGTTGCCCCTTCAACCAGCACACCCTGCTGCTTGATTGTTCCATCCGGCAGATAGACACGGTACGGCTGGCTAGCGAGAGTCAGCCCATCTCCCCGATTGGTGACAACCGTGCTCGCATCAAACGTCTGCATGTACAGTTCAGCCGCGTTCTGCTCGATAGGCACGGGCGGAAGTGATGCGGGAATGTGCATCGACGCCTTGCCCTTCTTCTGGACCGTGATGACCTTCAGGAACAGGTCGTTGGGACCGCCCAGGGTAATGCTGCCGTCCTTGAACTGGATGAACGCACCGCCGCATTCCAGGATGATTTCCTTTGCCGCCGAGACCTGGACCTTGCCGTTGACGCTAGCGACGCTCACGTCCGTGTCTGCGGTGAACGACATGGGGCCGCTTTGCGCCTGAATTTCAACCGGTCCCTTCGCCGCAAAAATCTTCACGCCGAGCTTCTGCGCGAACAGCGATATCTTCTCGCCCGCTGCGACCGTGAAGCGCTTGAGCACGCTCCAGGCGGCGTTCCTCCCGGCCACCGTGCTGATGTCGCCCTGCGCCGCGAACTGGATGCCCTGGCCCGCCACGATCCCCGCCGAGGCGGGCGTGCCCGCGAGCAGCCCCGGCTTCTTCAGACCGTCGAAATCCTCCTTCATCTGCTGCTGCGCGTCGGTGTCAGCAGGCTCGGCCTTCGCGCTGCTGGCGGACGCGGCCAGCGCCTTCGCCGTGGCCAGCGCGCTTTCCAGCTGCGCGATGATTTCCTGCATGTCGAGTTGCGTGCCCGTGGCAGCGGGCCTGTCGTATGCCGTCAGAAGCAGGCCCTTGCCTGCGCGGCTGACGCCCCAGCCCGATGTCCGGACCTCAAAGCCCTCACCCCGGTATTCGAGCTTCTGGTTCACCAGATAGCCGAGATTCAATTGCGACTTGCCCGAGTGCTCGGTACTGAGCTTGATCCCCTCCTGGCCCGCCCAGTCCTCCATGCGCAGCTTGTTGTTCGACTGCGTTCGGATCATGTTGCGCGAGAGCCAGCGACGGTCGTTCGTGATGAGGTCGCGCGCCTGGCTGTGGTGATGGAAGCCGACGATTTCCGGCTTGTCCGGGTCGCCATCCCGAAATGAGATCACGGCCTCGTCATTGTCCAGCGCGACGAAGTGCATGCCGGTTTGCAGCTTGCCCGCGAAGGGTTTGGCCAGGCGCAGCGGCACGCTCTCGCCGCCTTTGGGCCAGTTGCCGAAGTCGGCGTCCAGACGAACGACGTAGTAGCCGACGGAATTGAGATAGCCGTAAGAATATTTGTCCGGGCTGCAAATTCGTGCTGAGAGTGTGCCGGAGATACGCGCCCATTTTTCCGGTTTGAGCTGGAGCCTGAAACGCCGGTCGGCGGGAATGGCCCTGAAGCGGTTCGTATAGGGCTGGTCGCGCGCACCACTGTGCCTGACCTCGATCACAACCTGGCCTTTGAGCGCGTCGGGCAGGACGAAATCCGTCTCCAGCACGCTTGCGCACTGCAACGCCAGAACGTTGCTCCCGCCCTCGTAGATGACCTGCCGTGCAAGGGCTGCCTCGTGACGCAACTGCGCTTCCCACTTCGCCCCGGCCTGGTCGATGTGGTGGGTGCCGTAGACATAGGGCTGGCCATACGTGGTCGGGTCCTGCGGCGCGACATTGGTGCTGTCCTTGAATCGCTCCCAGGCGCTTTCCGGGTTGTAGTCTGCAACCGTGTACGACTGCGGCACCGTTTCCGCGTGAGTCTTCAGTGCCGTGACCGCCTCCACTCCCGCTTCCAGACCCGCTGTCTCGCGGTACGGCACAATGCGCTGAGGCTCGTCGTAAAGATAGTGGTCGATGTCATCGGCAAAAACGATCTGGTCGCCGTACTCCGTCTCCTGGATAAAGGAGTAGACGCCCGCCTTCTGCATCAGCATCTGGACATATGCAAGGTCGGTCGTCTGGTGCTGGAAGTGCCACAGATGAACCGGATACTGGCGGCGCAGCTGGAACGAAACCTGATGGTCCTTGATGCCGTGCCGGCGCAGCACCGCCATGATGATTTCGGGTGTCGTCCTGTGTTGATAGACTTCGGTGGTCGTCACTGCCGCCAGTCGTCCGAAGTGTGACTTCAGAACAAACTGGTGCATCGTAAAGTCGTTCGTCTTCTGGATGACCGAAACGCGTTCGAGGTAGCCTGAGAATCTCCGCACGGCCCCATCGTCGTTCACGATGCTGAAGACGGCATCAAGGTTCACGTAGTCCGCGCGGGGCAAGTGCGACGGATGGGTTGCCTCGATAATCACTTCGGTCGGCTCTCCCATCGCTTCGGTGGCCGTGAACGACACAACCGATAAATCTAGCGCGCTCTGCGTTCCGGGAACCTCCAGGCGATACGCCTGCCTGCCCGTGATATCGGGACGTAGTGGATCAAATTCCGCCATGCCTTCTCCTTTTTCAGACCGGCGGATCGTGTTGCAGGCATCCGCCCATTTCCACTTCCAGAAAAGGAAAAATAGGGCATCTTCTGCTGCGTGGGCTATACCGAAATCAAATGCTTGACGTGGCGCAAGCTCGCCAACACCAATGCAGAATTGCAGGCCTTCGAGCCATTGTTATCCATCTGCATAACGAAACATTCCGTGCACGGCAAAGTGCCATCTTGCTGTCGGGGCGCGCGATTCGAACTGCCGTATGCGCTCGCGCAACTCCGCGGCTTGGGCGGTTCTTCATCTGAAGCCTTTGCACGCTGAGGCGTGGTCTCCGCCATTGCCTCGGATGCCAAGCTTTGAACATGGCTGCGACCGTCAGTCGCCGCTCGGTCCGCTCCTGTTCGCGCGCATCCTGCCGCTGGTGCCGGCATCCGACGGCCCGCTTCTGGGCCGTCGGGTCGCCGCCACGCCCGACGCGCTGCTTCGTTTCCTCGAAGTTAGAACGGATGGCGTCGAGCGGGTTGCGCGGCCATGCACCCAGCGCCATTTCGCGCGACTCGCCCTGGAAGCGGTAACGGTAGTGGAAGTGCAGACTGACGCCCTTGGCTTCCCGGACAGAACAGATGCGTTGGCGGGATTCCAGTTCGAGCCTGGACCAACGTCATAACCTGCGAGCTATTGAATCCAAACAGAACAGATGTTTGTGGGACTTGTTCAAAGCAGCGTAGTTTTGTCCACAGATTCTGTTCACAGCCTTGTGCGTAACCCTGGGACGACCGCGCCAAGTGCTTGATGCGATTCGGGTTGTGCGCTGAGTCAGCGATTGTTGCAGCGGCAGCATCTCATGGAAAAACGCGCTGGGGCTTTTCCACAGATTTTGTTCACAGCCCTGTGGGCAACTTCTGGACATCCGCACCAAGTCACTGATTGGAAACAGGAAGCTCGCAAACGACACAGAAGATGCATATTTTTTGCGCACCAAAGTTGTCCACAGTTTTTGGTGACAAACCTGTTGATAACCGCCTGACGAGCGCGCCAACTCATTGATCGGATGGAGAGTTCGTCGCTTGTGTCGCGCTTGCATCAATTTGCGTTTCCGATGGGCAACCGGGGCGGCGACGCAAACGTTTCGCGACGGCCACCGCCCTCTCCCCATCGATGCGCGCAGCACTCAGGCCAGATCGAGCGCCGCCGTGAGATCGCCAGGCGGCGTCTGCCCTCGCGAGAGGAACGCCTGATCGCGCGCGGCCACGCCATCGAGCGGCGCGAGCCCATGCACGCGGCTGATGAAGCGCAGGATCGAAACCGTGTCGTAGAACGTGTGATCGACGTAGCCCTTCTTCGCGAACGGCGCGATCACGAGCGCCGGAATGCGCGAGCCCGGGCCCCAGCGGTCGCCCACGGGCGGCGCGACCGGATCCCACCAGCCGCCGTTCTCGTCGTGCGTCACCACGATCATCGTGTTCGCCCATTGCGGGCCGCGCTGGATGTGCTCGATCACGGTCGCGACGTGACGGTCGCCCGATTCGACGTCCGCATAGCCGGCGTGCATGTTCAGGTTGCCCTGCGGCTTATAGAACGTAACGGCAGGCAACCGCCCTGCGTCGATGTCCGCGAGCAGACGGTTGGTCGACGGATCGTCGCCCACGCCCGCATCGCGCAGGTGACGCGACCGCGCGGCCGTGCCCGGCGCGAAGCTGGCAAAGTAGTTGAACGGCTGGTGGTGATACTGGAAGTCGGGCACCGCGCCAGTGTCCTGATGATCCAGCGCGTACTGCCAGGCCCCGCTGTACCAGGCCCAGTCGACGCCCTTCGCCGAGAGCCGGTCGCCGATCGTCGCGTAGGTCTGCGGGCGCAGCACGCGCGGATTGGACGGATCGGCGAGCGCGCGGTTGCCGTCTTCCGACGCTCGCACATTGCTCGGCTGATACGGCGGCGCCATCGTATTGACGGCGTAGCCATCGGGCGTGAAGAGGCCGTCGTTCACGAACTTCGGCGGGCCATCGAGCGCCGAGGCCGGCGAGTTCGCCGCGACCTTCAGGCGCGTGCCGGTGGGGTCAATGCCCTCGACGACCGAGGCGAGATGCTTTGCGGCGCTCGTCTGGATATCGGCGTATTGCGGCACCTGCGCCGAGATCAGGAAGATGTGGTTGAGCCATGAGCCGCCAAACGCGGCCATGAAGAAGTGATCGCAGAGCGTGTACTGCTGCGCGATATTCCAGAGCCGCAGCGTCTGCGCGGAATTCTCGTAGTAGCCCATGACGAGGCCGCCCGCATCGCCCCACGCGGCAAACTGGTTGTTGCGCCCCGCGTTGATCTGCATCTGGTTCTGATAGAAGCGATGGACCAGATCGCGCGTGATGATGCCGTTCGGCAGCGGATTGCCATGCGCATCAACGATAAGAAACGGGCGGTTCGAGAGACCCGTGATCTGATGCTCCGCAATCATGTAGCGCTTGCCATCCAGCTCCTGCGCCTGGGGCACGAGGCCACCCCAGATCTTCGGCAACTGCGCCAGCGGCGTCTTGCCGTCGCGATCGAGCTGCGCGTAGCGCTCGGCGCTCACGCTCGCAAGTGGCGTTTGCGCACCGGGAAAGTTGCCGTACAGATTGACGAAGCTGCGATTCTCCGCGTAGATCACGACGATCTGGCGCACCTGGTCGCGCAGCGCGGCATCGACACGCGCGTCGGCGGCGGTGCGCGGCGCGCTCGCGACGCTTTGCGCCGGCGTCTCGCAGCCGCCGAGCGCGAGGCCCACGCCAACCGCCGCGATGCCGCCGAGCACACGGCGGCGCGCGGGGTCGTCCGGGCCGGTGGGAATGGAAGGGTCTTCGGGGCGCCCGTTCTTCGGGTCGTCGTTCTGCTTCATCAGTCTGCCTCCTCGTCGAAGGGACGCGCATTACGCGCGCCGTACCGCGAATATTACGCAGGAGGATACCGGTTGCGCAGTTGGCGAGGCAAAAGGGAAGTTCGCGCGCACGACGCGCAAGCCGCCGTTTTAGCCGTCGCGCAGCATGCGCGGCGTGCTCGAAGCGCCGTGCGGCTGGGCTTGCGCGAGCGTTTGCGCGGGCCGCGGTTCGCTCGCGTGCCCTTCATGCCCGGCGCGCGGCGCGCTCGGCAGCGTCGTGCGCTCGTGGCGCGGCACATCGCCTTCGTCGGTCCAGAGCGGATCGGGAATCTCGCCGAACACCTGGCGCAGCCGCTCGCCCCATGTCGAATGAATCATCTGGAAATACGTATTCGACTGGTCGAGCGACGCGTATCGCGTGACACGCAGCGCGTCGCGCTCGTACACGAGCAGGTCGAGCGGCAGGCCGACCGAGAGGTTCGAGCGCAGCGTCGAGTCCATGGAGATGAGCGCGCACTTCGCGGCTTCGTCGAGCGGGGTGTGCGGCGTCAGCACGCGGTCGATGATCGGCTTGCCGTACTTCGACTCGCCGATCTGGAAATACGGATTGACGCTCGACGTCTCGATGAAATTGCCTGCCGCGTAGATCTGGAAAAGCCGCATGGGATGGCCGCCGATCTGGCCGCCGAGGATGAAGCTGCAGTTGAACTCGACGTTAAACGTCTTGAGCGCTTGCGCGTCGCGCCGGTGCACTTCGCGCACGGCTTCGCCCACCACGCGCGCGGCCTCGACCATGGTTGGCGTGTTCCAGAGCGTGGCGCGCCCCGCTTCCTGCGGCTCGGTCAAGACCTGGAGCGTAGCCTGCGTGATAGCCAGGTTGCCCGCGACGAGCAGCACGAGCACGCGCTCGCCGGGTTCTTCGAACACGGCCATCTTGCGCGACGTGCTGATGTGATCGACACCCGCGTTCGTGCGCGTGTCCGAAAGAAACACGAGCCCCTCTTCCACTGCCATTGCCACACAGTACGTCATGCGCCTCCTTGCCTGTCCCTGTCTTCGTCGCTGTTTTTGTTATAGCGGGAAAACTATTGCTGCGACTGGTGCGCGCTCACGTGCACGCTGACATCGAGCGTTTCTCCGGCCCCGCCCACGCGACGGCCGCGAACCGGCGCCGCTGCATCGTAGTCGCGCCCCACCGCGATCCGGCAATATTTTTCGCTTGCGAAACACGCGTGCGTGACGTCCACGGTCACCCAGCCGTTGTCGAGCCACACGTCGACCCAGGCGTGGCTCGCCATCTCGGGCACGTCGCCGGGGTCGATATAACCACTCACATAACGCGCCGGCACGCCGCGCGCGCGGCACACCGCCAGCATCACATGCGCGTGATCCTGGCACACGCCACGGCCTAGCGCCAACGCGTCCGCCGCGGTATGCGTCACATCTGTGACACCAGATTCATAGCGCACGCGCTCCGTGATGCGCGAAGCCGCGTGGAGAATGGCCGCTGTATCGTCCAGCGGCGGCAGACTGAACGCGAATTCCGTGAGTGCGGCGTCGGCCTCGGTGAGGCGCGTGGGCGAGGTGAAATGGTGCATCGGCACCATGCCCTCGCCTTCGGGCAGCCGGCCGTCGGGCAGCGCCACAGTCTCGACCTCGCCGCGCACGCGCACGCGAATTTCCCTGTGAGGTCGTGTGAGCACCAGCGTCATCAGCGCATTGCCATAGGCGTCGCGGCTCGTGTCGAGCTTGCCGGGCGCCTCGACGTGCCATTGCGTGACGACCTGCGTGGGCGAGGTGAGCGGCGAAAGCCGCAACTGCTGGATCGAATAATGCACGGGCGCTTCATAGCGGTAGACCGTGTCGTGCCGGATCGCGAGCTGCATGAGGTGATTCCTCCATCGAGACGTTTTGGATATCGACGAGCGCTCAATCGCGCTAACCAACCGGCAACATCAAATAGGTGCGCGCAACCTGATTGCCCAGCTCGTACACGCGCGCGAGAAACTGCGTGAGAAACGTATGCACGCCCATCGAGAAGATCTGCCGCAGGTCCGCGTAAAGCAGCTCGGCGCGTAGCTTGCCCGCGGTGCGCTCGACTTCGCGCGAGCTCTCGGTGCGCAGCATCGCGAGATTCGTGCAGACGCCGTCCAGCGATGCCAGTAGCGAGCGCGGCATTTGCTCGTTGAGTATGAGCAGCTCCACCACGCGCGCGGGCGTCACCACGTCGCGGTAAACCTTGCGATAGATTTCGAGCGCGGAGACCGAGCTGAGAATCGAGGTCCAGTAATAGAAGTCCTCGAGCTGACGCGCGGCCGAGCGCGAGTCGGCGTTCTCCACGTCGACGAAACGCACATCGAGAATCCGCGCCGTGTTGTCCGCGCGTTCGAGGAACGTGCCGAGCTGCGTGAAGAACAGCGCGTCGTCCTGCAACGCCGTGCCAAGGCGCACGCCGCGCGAGAGATGCGAGCGGAACTTCACCCACTCGAACAGCGCATCGGGACGGGCCTCCAGCTCACTGCCGCGCAACAGCTCGACGAATTGCAGCCACGTGTCGTTGATCGTTTCCCACCATTCCGTGGTGAGCGTGCCGCGCACCGCGCGGGCATTCTCACGGGTCGCCTGCAAGCACGAGTAAATGCTCGACGGGTTCGTTGGGTCCGCAACGAGAAACTTGAGCACGTTGCTGCTGGTCGTTTCTTCGTGGCGGGCATCGAAGGCGGGCTCCAGTTCGGAGATGCGCAGCATCGCGCGATGCGTGCGCGCCTCCGCGTCCGCGCTGCCAGGCAGCAGGAGCGCCTTCAGGTTGATGTCCAGCATGCGCGCGGTATTTTCCGCGCGCTCCATGTAGCGGGCCATCCAGAACAAATGATCGGCGGTGCGGCTCAGCATGATCGACCCTCTTCTTGTACGTGCATCATGGCAATTGAAATCATTCGAGCACCCACGTGTCCTTGGTCCCGCCACCCTGCGACGAGTTGACGACGAGCGAGCCTTCCTTGAGCGCCACGCGCGTGAGGCCGCCAGCCGCCATCTGGATCGTCTTGCCGGAGAGCACGAAGGGCCGCAGATCGATATGTCGCGGCGCGATGCCCGCCTCGACGAAAGTCGGGCAAGCGGAGAGCGACAGCGTGGGCTGCGCGATGTAGTTGCCTGGGCGCGCCAGGAGCCGCGCACGAAATGCCTCGATTTCCTCGCGCGTGGAAGCGGGCCCAACGAGCATGCCGTAGCCGCCTGCGCCGTGCACCTCCTTCACGACGAGGTCCGGCAGATGTTCGAGCGTCCAGGCGAGATCGTCAGGCCGGCGGCATTGCCACGTCGGCACGTTCTTCAGGATCGGCTTTTCGCCGAGATAGAACTCGATCATGTCGGGCACATACGGATAGATCGATTTGTCGTCGGCCACGCCCGTGCCCATTGCATTCGCAAGGACGACGCGGCCCGCGCGATACGCCGTGAGCAGTCCCGGCACGCCGAGCGCGGAGTCAGAGCGAAACGCCAGGGGATCGAGAAAATCGTCGTCCACGCGCCGATAGATCACATCCACGCGACGCGGTCCCTGCGTCGTGCGCATGAATACGTAGTTATCCTCTACGAAGAGATCCTTGCCCTCCACCAGCTCGACGCCCATCTGCTGCGCGAGGAACGTATGCTCGAAATACGCGGAGTTGTACATGCCGGGCGTGAGCAGCACCACGGTCGGATCGTCCACGCCTTCGGGCGCCACCGCGCGCAGCGTTTCGAGCAGCAGGTCGGGATAGTGCGCAACCGGCGCCACTTTGTGCTGGACGAACAACTCGGGAAAGAGCCGCATCATCATCTTGCGGTTTTCGAGCATGTACGAGACGCCCGAGGGCACGCGCAGATTGTCTTCGAGCACGTAGAACGCGCCGTCGCGCCCATCGCGCACGATGTCGATGCCCGCGATATGCGCATACACGCCGAGCGGCAAGTCGATCCCCTGCATCTCCGGACGGTACTGCGCATTGGTGTAGACCTGCTCGGCCGGAATCACGCCGGCGCGTACGATGTTGCGCTCGTGATAGACGTCGTGCAGGAACAGGTTGAGCGCCTGCACGCGCTGGCGTAGTCCGCGCTCGAGCAGAGCCCATTCGTCTGCAGGAATGATGCGTGGAATAAGATCGAAAGGAATCAGGCGCTCGGTGCCGGAGAGGTCGCCATTCACCGCGAACGTGATGCCGACTCGCCTGAACAACAAGTCCGCCTCGGCGCGTTTGCGCGCCATCGTCTCGCCAGTCTGCCTCTCCAGCCATTGCTGGAAGCGTTCGTAGTGCGGGCGCACCGCGCCCTCGTCGCGCATTTCGTCATGGACTTGCATCGGTTCGTTCTCGCGCGTGAGTGCAACTGCGTCAGCGGCGCTGCCGCGTTTCGTCTCATGATTGAGGCGAGATGCGTCGCGCGCTGCGGTACAAGCTAAAAAGCAAGGCGTATGCCATCGCGATCGGGCCTTGTTTCATGCGCTCGATTGGTGCAACACAGGCATGATCGGCAGTATCGAAACGGGGCATGTCAATGCTGCGCCGCATTTGCGCTTCAAGCTGGTGCAACGTGCTCGCGCGGCACGGTATATGCAGAAACGACATGCAACTGAATGGGTCAGGGTTTCAATGACCGAAGCGACCTGCTTAGACGAGCGTCCTACGAAAATCGCTGCGTGGCAAGCGCTTGGCGCGATCGTGCTCGCGCTCGGCGCGTGCACGAACGTGGGCGGGCCCTTGGCCGCCGCGATCGAACCTGTGGCCGATGGCCCAACGCACACCTACATTGCCGTTGTGCAGCGCGATTGGCACACCGACATCTGCCTGCGCGTGCACGACGTCGATGCCTGGGTCATCGCACTCGCGCGCGGCTTCGACAACGCAATGGTCCTGTGCTTCGGCTTTGGAGAGAGGCAGTACGTGGTGGAGCGCCGCCACGATCCGCTGACGATCCCTGACCGGATAAAAAGCCGGCGCCGCGCGCCTGGCGCGGCCGATTAACGTGGGAGCAAGTCGAATACCACTGGAATCAGATCATTGGGACGCCGCGCTCTCGCGGCTGCGCGCCGCCGCGAGGCCCGTGCGGTTTTGCACGCCCCACTTGCGCCGCCCGAGCAGGAAATGCAGCCAGCCGAGTGCCGCGCCGCTGTGGCGCATCAACTGGAACGAGAACGGCTCGAAGATGGCGGCAAGCAACGCCATGCCGAAGCTCGAGTGCGTGCGGTCACCGCTCCAGCGCCGGTAAAGATGGACGGAGTACAAATGAAACGCGAGGTCGATCGCGATCTTGCCGACAATCACGCCGAGCACCGGCAGCACGATCGTAAAGCGGCCGTCGAACAAAAAGCCGATCAACAGCGCGAACGCCGTCAGCCCATAAATAGGCTGCACCGTGTCGAACGCCTTCACGGGCAGCATCATGAGACCGAGCTTTCCATACTGGCGGTTGCCGGTCATGTCGCGATACCAGTACTGCGTCTGCAGGAAGCCCGCGAACCAGCGGCGGCGCTGACGCAGGAAGGTCGTGAGCGTGCCGGGCGCGTCGGTGCGCGCGCGGGCCGTGCCGAGCACGCGCACGTCCCAGCCCAGCCCCCTAAGTGCCGAGTAACGGCGCAACCGGTGAATCAGTTCGTAGTCCTCCACGAGGCAATCCGCATCGAAGCCGCCCACGGCCATCACGGCATCGCGGCGAAAGCCGGCAAACGCGCCCGAGATGAGCAACAGGCTGTCGGCGCGCATCCACGCGAAGCGCGAGATGAAATTGCGGATGTACTCGTAGGTCTGGAACCACTGGAAAAAGCGGCCGCTGAGCGTATGGTCGCAAACCGGCGTGAGCAGGCCCGCCGCTGCGACCAGTGCCGGCTCACGACCAAATGCGCTCGCCATCGCCGCGCATGCGTCGGGTTCGAGCAGCGTGTCGGCGTCCACGGTCATGACCGTTTCCGTTGCGATCGCAAGCAGCGCCGCGTTGAGCGCGCGCGCTTTGCCGCCGTGCGCGAGCTTCAGCCAGCGCAGATTCGGATACTGCGGCGAAGGCGCGCTCAACTGCCCAACGCCTGGATCGGCCAGACCGTAGCGCTGCGCGAGCAAGGCAGCCGTGCCGTCGGTCGAGCCGTCGTCGGCAATCACGATCTGCTGCGGGGCGCGGGTCTGCGCGAACAGCGCGTCGAGCGTGATCGGCAGCACGGCCGCTTCGTTGTGCGCGGCGACGATCACGCCGAGCGTCGGCAACTTCGCCTCGCCGGCGGCGGCGGGCGTTGCCGCAGGCGCAAGCAGCACGCGCGCCTTCCAGGCGACGAACAGCAGCAACACCGTGTCGTAGACGACATAGGCAATGCCAGTGGACCATGCGACCACGCCGTGCAGGAAGAACGCGCGCGCGAACAGCACGAACCAGAGCGCCATGACGCCCAGATGAATCGCAATGCTCGCGAACGGCGTGGGAGGCGGCACGAAGCGCGGCGACGTGCGGGCGAGCGCCTCTTCAAGCGTGTTTTTCAAGTCGTACCCTTACGTGTTGCTCACGGCATCATCCGGCGAATCACCGAATGACGATCGATCCATTGATGCTTGAGCGCGCCCGCAATATGCAGCGCGAGCACGCCATAAAGCGCATAGCTGCACGCCGTGTGCAGCGCGCCGAACTGGTTGTGCAACTGTTCCTTCGTGGCCGGATCGAGATTCATGATGAAGCCGATGCGCGGCCATTGCACGAGGCCGAAGAGATACATGGGATGCGAGGCGGCGGCGACCCAGGCGGAGTCGTGCAGCCAGCCCGAGAGCGGCATCGCGAAGATCAGCACATAGAGCGCGACGTGCGCGGCGTGGGCCGACGCGCGCTCCCAGCCGGGAAATTCGGCGGGCAGCGCCGGCGGGCGATGGGTGAGACGCCACAGCACGCGCAGGATCGCGAGCCCCAGCACGGTGATGCCGATCGACTTGTGCGTGTCGATCACGAAGCGGATGGCCGTGTCCGATAGCGCGCCGTCGGGCAGCAGCGCGGCGGTCAGACCCAGCGCGACGTTCGTGAGGATCAGTAGCGCGATCAACCAGTGCAATAGCACGGCAACACGCGTGTACTTCTGCGCGCCGGCGGCGGCATCGGCAAAGTCGGTTTCGGCGGAAAGGGAGGTTTTCACGTGGGCCTGGCTGTTGCGGATCAGTAGGGATAACGCACCGCGCGGCCAATTTATTCCCGCCGCGCGTTGCACGCCGGCGGGGTTGCGCGATGCTGCCCACACAGCGACTCGCGCATTATGCCCCCTCGTCCCTGACGGTGCAGAATCCGCTAGATGGCGGTTCTGCCAGTTTGGCGGCAGTCGGCCGTCCGCAGTCGGCCGTCATGTGGCGCCCCTGAAATGGTGTGATGCAAAAGAAAAACCGGAACGGCTCCTGAAGACCGTTCCGGTTCATTCGCGGCGGCGCCGCGTTCGCAGCTTCGGCGGCTTACTTCCCGCTGCCCGCCTGCGTTTCGATCTGCCCGCCCACTTCGGCGTCGATCTTCTTCCAGTAGTCGAACACGCGCTCGCGCACGGGGCTGCCCACGCCGTTCAGGCTCGCCACCACCTGCTGGATCAGCGCCTCGCGCTGCTTGTCGTTGAAGACGTTGCGCACAAGATCGTGCGGCTGGCCGAAATCGTCGTCTTCGGCATGCAGCGAGTAGGCGCTGCGCACCATGTCGCCGTCGGCTTCCCAGCCGTCGTCGGCGGCGCCCGTCGTATCCGCCCACGGACGGCCGAAGCTGTTCGGCACATAGGTCGGCGCGTTGCCGCTGTGTTCGTAGGCCATGTTGCCGTCGAACATATAGGTCTGCACCGGCACCTTCGGACGATTCACCGGCAGCTGGTTGAAGTTCGTGCCGATACGCGCACGCTGCGCGTCGTTATACGCGAACGCGCGACCCAGCAGCATCTTGTCCGGCGAGAGCCCGATGCCCGGCACCGTGTTGCCCGGCGAGAACGCAGCCTGCTCGATCTGCGCGAAGAAGTTCTCCGGGTTGCGGTTGAGCGACATCGTGCCGACCTTGATGAGCGGATAGTCCTTGTGCGACCACGTCTTCGTGAGATCGAACGGATTGAAGCGGTACTGCTTCGCCTCCGCATACGGCATGACCTGCACGGAGAGCGTCCACGACGGAAATTCGCCGCGCTTGATCGCATCGAACAGATCGCGGCGGTGGAAGTCGGCGTCTTCGCCCGCCATTGCCGCGGCTTCGGCGTTGGTGAAGAACTGCATGCCCTGGTTCGTGTGGAAGTGGTACTTGACCCAGAACTTCTCGCCCTTCGCATTCACCCACATATAGGTGTGCGAGCCGTAGCCGTTCATGTGGCGCCACGTTTTCGGCAGGCCGCGCTCGCCCATCAAATAGGAGACCTGGTGCGCCGACTCGGGATTGTTGGTCCAGAAGTCCCATTGCATCTCGGCATCGCGCAGGCCCGAGTCGGGCAGACGCTTCTGGCTGCGGATGAAGTGCGGGAACTTCATCGGGTCGCGTACGAAGAAAACCGGCGTGTTGTTGCCGACGAGATCGTAGTTGCCCTCGGTCGTGTAGAACTTCAGCGAGAAGCCGCGCACGTCGCGCCAGGTGTCGGGGCTGCCCATTTCGCCCGCGACGGTCGAAAAGCGCGCCAGCATTTCCGTGGCGGCGCCCTTCTGGAACAGCGCCGCCTTCGTGTAGCGCGACACATCCTCGGTGGTCTTGAATTCGCCGAATGCGCCAGCGCCCTTCGCGTGCGGCTGGCGCTCGGGCACCTTCTCGCGATTGAAATGCGCCATCTGCTCGAGGAAATGCACGTCGTGCAGCACGATCGGACCGTCGGGGCCGATCGAGAGCGAGTTACGGTCGCTGACAGCCGGCGCGCCGGTGCTCGTCGTGGAGTGGCCAAGAGACTTGTCGTTCGATGCACCCATTACCGCTCTCCTGATGGATTCGCGAATGGCGGCTGCGCGCACCACGCCGGTTCGACTGCTTCAGCGTGTTCGAGCCGTGCTCGGGGCCGCCATCGCTAGATTGGGGACCAACCCGGGTGGAGCGCGGGCCACCCTTCGCCGCCCGCGCGCCCCCGAGGGAAAGGCCATTTTGCCCGCAGACGCGAAGCGCTGCGCTCAAGCGGTTCATACACTTCGCAGCCTGTCTGGACGCCTGCCACGCTGTTGGAAATTTCCACCAAAAATCAGGCGTTTACATAATTGTTGCGACGCACAAAAACTTCTTGACACGATTTATGGATGGGTTACTATGAACTCGATTGCTGCATCGCACAAAATCTTCTCTGCGCGAACCGGTGATCGAACCGAATGTTTTCGCATTTTCGTAACCGAAACCGACGCGTAGCGTCCATCAAAAGGAAAGAGACATGAACCTGCCGACCCCCGAACAGTTCGCCGCCAACCAGAAAGCCGGTCTCGAGGCCCTCTTCGGCCTGACGAGCAAGGCATTTGAAGGCGCGATCAAGCTCGCCGAACTCAACATCGAAACGGCCCGCTCGGCGTTCGCCGAAAGCCAGGAACAAGCCCACCGCGCGCTGTCGGCCAAGGACCCGCAAGGCTTCTTCGCCGCGCAAGCCGGCTTTGCCCAGCCCGCCGCTGAAAAGGTGCTCGCCTACGGCCGCAGCGTCTACGGCATCGTCTCGGCCACGCAAGCTGAATTCGCTACCGCCGCCCAGTCGCAGTACGAAACGCAACAGCGCGCGCTCGAAACGTTCGTGGACAACGCCGCGAAGAATGCGCCGGCCGGCTCGGAAGCCGCTGTCGCCGCGCTCAAAACGGCGCTGAACGCCGCCAACAGCGCGTACTCGTCGGTGAACAAGGCTGCGCAGCAGGCCGTGGAATTCGCGGAAAGCAATTTCGACGCCGCCGGCAAGGCCGCGACGAAGGCCGTCGCGCAAGCGTCGGCGCGCGCCGCCAAGCAGTCTGCTTAAGCGTTACGCTTCGCTTTCCACTGGCGGGGGCAACCCCTGCCGCCAGTCGGATTGAAGACGGGCGTGGATCTCGTGCAATACGAGGTTCACGCCCGTTTGCTTTTTCAGTCCTTTGCAACACGGCGTGAGCCATCAACCGCCGCAGTTTCCCGTATCGAACATCGTCGCCAGTGCGCAGCTCGAGGTGAGCATGCGCGCGCCGTCGTGTCCCACGCCGGGGACAATATGAAACGTCTGGTTCAAGCCCTCCGGGTGACGGGTTTGCAGGTAGCGATAGAAGCCCTGTGCACGCGCTACGCGTTGCGCGCCCTGCGCCTGCGCGGCACAAGTTTTGTCGAGTGATGTCGAGGCCGGGTCGACATCGTTGCCGCCCGCGAGATAAACGATGCGCCGCTTCACGTAGTCCGCTTCGAGCTGCGCGGGGGTGCGGTCGGCGATGAAGGCCGGCCGGTGCTCCATGCCGTATTTCCAGCGGTTGAAGTCCGCGCAGCGCGAGGCGTCGAATGCCGATGGCGCGCCGTTCGCGTCGGGCCGCTGCGCATCGAAATACGCGTACGACGACGGACTCGCCACCACGAAACGCACGTCGATTCCCTCGGCGGCAAGCTCATCCGCATGAAAGGCGATCGCGTAACGTTGCAGCAACTGCGCGCCGCCCGAATGCCCCGCGAACACAATCGTTTTCAGATTGGGAAACCGACGCCGGTCGGCAAGACGCCGCGCGATGTCGTCGAGCACGGCGTATGAACTCACCGGCACACCACTCGTGGCATTCGATCCGGCCATCCACGCGTTGCCGCGCCAGCTCAGGAGATCGTCGGGGGCATCGTGCGCGCGCACGTCGTCGGTGGCGAGAAATTGCGGCGCGACGAGCAGCGTGTTCGCGGGATCGACGCCCGCCAGCTCGCGCGCATGCTGCGCGGTGCGAAAGTAGGTATCGGCGTTACGCAGCCGGCCATGCACGATGACCACCGCGCGCTGCACGCCGGGCTGCGGCGCGTTCCAGTCTGCGCTCACATAAAGCGGAAATTGCGCGTGGCCTTGCGGCGTAACGACGGGCATGCGCGCGTCCGCGATCACGCTGACGGGACGCACGGGCCGCGCCTGCGCGAATGCGGGCGCAACGGCCAGCGCGCTCGCCGCGAGCGCAACTGTCAGTTGCCGCAGAACGTTTGAACCCATGAAGGCACTCGCCGCGAATTTCAGCCGAAGGGAAAGTGCGCGCGAGAGGGGAACCAGCGACAGCGTAAAGGCGGCACGCGCGCCGCCGTTACGAGCAAGCCAGAATGCTCAGGAGCCGAACATCCGGTTCACCGCGCGCTCGAGATGCGCGCGCATGGCGTTCGATGCGCGTTCGGCGTCGCGCGCCTGGATCGCTTCGAGCACTTCGAGGTGTTCCTGCTGCACGAGGCGCTGCCGCTCGATCGACTTCACGAGCGAGAGGTTGCGCGACAGGTTCATGCTGAACACCATCTGTTCCTGGATGCCCGAGAGCGCCGTGATGAAGAACTGGTTCTTCGAGGCGCGCGCGACAGCCATATGGAACGCGAAGTCGTCTTTCGCGCCAATGCCCGAGGTCTCGATGATGGTCTGCAGGTTGTCCCACTCGCGTCGGATCGCGGCGATGTCTTCGTCTTCCGCCTTTTGCGCAGCGAGCGAGGCCGCCCCGGCTTCGACCACCACGCGGTATTCGTAGCAGCGGCGTATGTCCGACAGCGTTTCGAGCGGCGCGAAGCGGCGCACGTCCGGATCGGGGCGCCGCATGACCGTCGTGCCCGAACCGTGACGCGTGGCGATGATACCGTCCGCGCGTAACTGGGCGAGCGCCTCGCGCACCGTGGGGCGTGAGGTCGCGAAGCGCTCCGCGAGCATGTGCTCGGTCGGCAAGCGCTCCCCTTCCTTGTACTCGCCCTCGATGATGCGATTGAGGATGTCGCTGTAAATCCGCGCCGGCATATTCGGCGCTTTCTGCTCAGACATGATCGGACGGTGCACTTTGGGTTGTCAGGAGTGTCGTCAATTGTAAGTCATATGGCGGGCCGATAGCGTCCACGCGCCCCCGGCCAGCCCCGTTTCGCGGCTGTTTCAGCCCGCTCGGGCCCGTTTGGACCCGCTTTACCAATTCGCGGCCACTTTACGGCTGCCAGCACTTTTGCGCTCGCTCGCCCTATCGCAGTGCGCTCACGCGCATGCGCAGCTCCGCTTTCTGCGTCTGCCCCGGTTCCAGCCAGCGCAGGCCGAGCCCGGTATGGATCGCGTCGGGCAGGCCGAGCCACGGCTCGATGCAGTAAAAGTCCGAATCGCTCGCGAGCGTCCAGGTCGTGACCGCATACCACGCCGCCGAACCGGGCCGGCGCAGATCGATTTCAATTGCGCGCTGTTGCGACGGCATTTCGATGCGCACGGGCACATCCGGCTCGCCATCGAGGCAATGAAAGCGGTCGATGATCTGCGTGTCGTCGAAGCGATAGTGCGTCTCGCCCGGCGCGGCCTTGGTCGTCGTGCCGTCCGGCAACTGACGGCGATGGACGTTGCGCGGCAGCGTGATCGTCGTCTCGCCGCGCTGTGTGTGCGGCAGCGCGAAATAGAAGTGATGGCCCGCGTAGTACGGCATGCGCGCATCGCCCGTGTTCGTCGTGGTCAGCGCCACGTCGAGCGTCGTTTCGTCGGCAAGGCGGTAGGCCGCCTCGAAGCGGAAATTGAATGGGTACATCTCGCGCGTTGACGCGCTGTCGCTGAGCGTCATGCGCACGCCGTCGCGTTGCGATTCGATCTGCGCCACGAACGGCAGATCGCGCGCGAAGCCGTGCAGCGGGATCTCCCGCACGACGCCCTGCGCGTCGCGCCATTGGCCCACGCGGCCATCCACCCACTGCCGCGCGATGAACGGAAACAGCAGCGGATTGCCGCCGCGGATCAGCCCCGGTTTGCTCCAGTCCGGCGCCTCGGGCCAATGGATGACGGGCGCACCGCCGATCGTCCACGAAAGCAGACGCCCGCCGGCCTGCGGCGCGACCCGCAGCCGCGAAGCGCCGCACGCGAGTTCGATGACGTCCTGGTTCTGAAACTGCGGCATATCGTGTCGCGTCATGGGCAATGGTCAGGCAGTCGCGCGCAGCGAACCCGCGAAGTCAGGCTCAGGCAAGCCACGCACACCGGCGTCGATGGCGAACACCAGGCCGTCCTGCTCGCCGGTTTGCGGCGGGCAGATCGTCGTGACGTAAAGCACATCGAGATTCGCGCCGCCGAACGCGCACATCGAAGGCTTCGCGACCGGCAGCGCCACGCTGCGCTCGAGCCGGCCTTCAGGTGTGAAGCGCAGCAACTGGCCCGCGTCGTTCGCGCAGATCCAGTAGCAACCGTCAGCGTCCACGGCCGCGCCGTCGGGGCGCCCCGTGTAGTCGTGCAGATCGGCGAATACGCGGCGATTCGTGGGCACGCCGTCGTCGATGTCGTAGTCGAAGGCCCAGATCAGGCGGCTCGACGCATGTGAATCGGAGAGATACATCGTGCGGCCATCCGGCGACCATGCGAGGCCGTTCTGCGTGCACAACCCTTCGATCACGGGCGCCGACAAGCCGTCTTCCGCCGTATAGCGATAGAGCTTGCCCGCCGGGTTCGGCTCCGCCGCGTCCTGCACCATCGTGCCGGACCAGAAACGGCCTTGACGATCGCAGCGGCCGTCGTTGAAACGCATGCGCGCGGCTTCGTGCGCCACGCTCGCGAGCGGTCGCACGCTCACCTCGCCCGCCCGCGCGTTCGCGGCCGGTTCGTGCAGCGTCACAGCGAAAAGTCCCGTCTCCAGCGCCGCGAGCACGCCGCCATCGTGGGCAAACGCGAAGCAGCCAATGCGCTCCGGCAGCGCCCACTCCGTGCGACGCGCCGTATCGACCGCATAGCGCACGAGCATTTGCGCGGGAATATCGACCCAGTAAAGCGCGCTTTCCTCAGCGCGCCAGACGGGGCACTCGCCTACCGACGAGCGGCGCGCGTCGTGCGCCTCGAGCGGACGCACTGGCGGTCTCGACACCGCATCTAGCGTCGCTTCATGTTGCGTGCTCAACGCTGCTCCTTCTTCCAGGCTTCGTAGGCGGCAAGCGTCGCCTCGTTCGGCGGATAGGTGCCCGGCAGCGCCGCGCCCGCCTCGATGCGCTCGGTGATGAAGCGCTCGAGCGTTTCCTGCTCCGTCGCGTCGCGCGCGACGTCCTCGGCCAGATGGCGCGGGATCACGACCACACCGTCCGCGTCGCCGACGATGATGTCGCCCGGAAACACGGCCACGCCGCCGCAGCCGATCGGCACGTTCAGGTCGACCGTGTGGTGCTTGCAGAGATTGAGCGGCGCCGAGGCGCCCGCGCAGAACACCGGAATGCCGAGCGCCGCGATGGTCGCGCTGTCGCGCACGGGGCCGTCCGAGACCATGCCCGCCACGCCGCGCACCTTCATGCGCGTGGCGAGGATCGAGCCCATTGAGGCGGCGTCGGTCACGCCGCGGCAGTCCTGCACGAGCACCGCGCCCGCGGGCACGGTTTCGACGCCCTTGCGCTGCGGATGTTCGGGGTTCTGGAACGCGCTCAACTGGTCGAGGTCCTCGCGCGCCGGGATGTTGCGCATCGTGAAGGCCGGGCCGACCAGGTTCGGCGCGCCCGGCGCCGGTGCGGCGAGCGGCTTCACGCCCTGCAGGAAGACATTGCGCAGGCCGCGCTTGAAGAGCTGCGTGGTGAGCGTGGCATTGGAAACGTGGCGCAGTTGTTCGAGCGCGGCATCGCTCACGGGGATGGCGGGGGAATTCATCGTGTCTCGTCCGTTGTCGTGTGTCGTGGTGCGCGTGGCGCAGGCGGCGGCTCGAAAAACTGTCGAGCGGATGGATCGCATTGTTGTAATACAACACGGAAATTGTCAACCTGCCATTGCGCTGCGGGCCGCACCAGGATGTATGACGACTAGCCGGCAGACTGTCGCGGAATACATCGCAGAATTCGGCGAGCGCGGTGGGCGCCAACACGATCCAGGTCAAGAAACCCGCGCCCAGAAGCCGCTTCGAGCGTCCGACCCCGAGTTCGCACTAGGGAAATCCCCAGCACATCAATATTTGCTTTACAACTTTGCTCCAAATAGAATGATGTCTTACATGAGGGGTCCGATACGCACCGGCACCGTCCTCCATCCCGGCCAGCGGGAGACCAGCAACGCGGCTACCTAAAGCTACCTAAAGCTACCAAGGGCTAACAAGGCCACCAGGCCAGCACCGGGCGCCACGCACAGAAACACAGCCATTCGGGCTCACCTTCCGGCACCGCTTCATGCCAGAGCCCGCCAACAGCAGGAGACGAGCAGTGCAACGCAAGACAATCAAGGGGGTGCGGTGGTGGATCATCGGCCTCATCATGATCGGCACCATCTTCAACTACCTCGCGCGCAGCTCGCTCGCGGTGGCCGCGCCCACGCTGACTGAAACGCTTCACATGACCACGCAGCAGTACTCATACGTGGTCACGGCCTTCCAGGCCTGCTATGCCCTCGCGCAGCCTGTCGCCGGTTTCGTGCTCGACTCCGTGGGCATCAAGATCGGCTTCGCGATCTTCGCGTTCGGCTGGGCCATCGCCAACATGCTGCACGGCCTCGCTGGAAGCTGGCCCGCACTCGCGGCCTTCCGCGGCATGCTCGGCTTGACCGAAGCCGCAATCTTCCCGGCCGGCATGAAGGCCATCAGCGCATGGTTCCCGGCCAAGGAGCGCTCGGTCGCGACCGGCTGGCTCAACACCGGCACCTCGATTGGCGCGATGCTCGCTCCGCCGCTCGTCGTGTGGTGCATTCTCAGGTTCAACTGGCAGTTCGCGTTCGTGCTGACCGGCGGCGGCGCGCTGATCTGGGTGGCGCTGTGGCTCGTGTTCTTCAAGATGCCCGCCGAGCACCCGCGCCTGTCGACGGAAGAAGCCGAGTACATCCGCGAAGGCCAGACCGAAGCGCAGAAGTCGAGCCGCGGGCGCCGTGCCTCGTTCAAGGAAGTGCTCAAGACGCGCCGCTTCTGGGGCATCGGCATTCCGCGCATGCTCGCTGAACCGGCATGGCAGACCTTCGGCGCGTGGATTCCGCTGTACATGGTCACCGTGCGCCACATGAACCTCAAGGAAATCGCGATGTTCGCGTGGCTGCCGTTCCTCGCCGCCGACCTCGGCTGTCTGGTGGGCGGCTACCTTGCGCCGCTCTTCATCCGCTGGTTCGGCTGCTCGCTCATCACCTCGCGCAAGCTCGTCATCACGACCGGCGCGCTGCTGATGGTCGGTCCGGCCTGCGTGGGCCTCGTTGCGAGCCCCTACGCCGCCATCGCCCTCTTCTGCGTCGGCACGTTCGCACACCAGACGATTTCGGGCGCGCTGTTCACGCTGGCTTCGGACGTGTTCGGCCAGCACGAAGTCGCCACAGCCACGGGTCTCTCGGGCATGTTCGGCTACCTCGGCGCGACGGTGTTCTCGCTCATCGTCGGCGCAGTGGCCAGCACGATCGGTTATAACCCGTTGTTCGTGTGCCTCATGCTGTTCGACATCATCGGCGCCTGCGTGGCATGGCGACTGATCTCGAACGAGCAGAAGGACAACACGGCCAACCCCACGCTCCAGTCCTCGCATAAAGTGAAGGCTTGATCGACATCATCACCGGCCGGCGCCCGCGAGGGTGCCGGCTTTCGGCATTTCTACCTGAGGACAATCACAGTGAAGAAAGTTGCATTGACCGGCGCGGCCGGCCAGCTCGGCACCGTGTTGCGCAAGGGCCTGCTCGAACGCGGCGTGAACCTGCGTTCCGCGGCCGGCTCGAAGCCGCTTGAACCGCTCGTCGCGGGCGAAGACGTGATGCACGGCGACCTGCGCGACCCCGCCGTAGTCGACCGCCTGCTCGACGGCGTGGACGTGCTGATCCACATGGCCGGCACGAGTGTCGAGCGCCCGCTGCCCGAGATCATCGAAAACAACCTGCGCGGCCTCGTCGAAGTCTACGAAGGCATGCGCCGCCACGGCACGAAACGCATTCTGTTCGCGAGCTCGAATCACGCGATCGGCATGTACCCCGTGGAAGAAAAGCTCACGCTCGACTGCGCGTTTCGTCCGGACGGTTTCTACGGTCTTTCCAAGGCATGGGGCGAATCGCTCGCGCGCCTGTACTGGGACAAGCACGGCATCGAGACCGTGAACGTGCGCATTGGAAGCTGCCTGCCGAAGCCTACCGAGTTCCGTCAATTGAGCACGTGGTTCGGCCACGAGGACCTGTTCCATCTCGTCGATCGTGTGATCAATGTGGATGAGATCGGCTTTGCCGTAGTGTGGGGCGTGTCGAACAACACGCGCAGCTACTGGATTCAGGAAGGCGCGCACGACGACGCGAAGCGCCTGGGCTACGAGCCGAAGCAGAACTCGGAAGATTGGGCCGCTGAAATTCTGGCGCAGAAGAACCCGCTCGACGCCACTGCGCAGCGCTATCAGGGCGGTAGTTTCGCCAGCTTCGATTTCACGCCGGTGGACAAGCGCGGCAAGCAATCGTAATACGCCGCTTCTCCGGTGTTTGCGTTTTAGCGCCCCTCGTGGGCGCTTTTTTTTGCCTACCCATTCATCAATTAAATACCGATGATTCCGATATTTAATTTGTAAATGGCTCGTCGGATCGATAATGTGGAGTGCTCAATCGCCACCGAGCCGGAACAATGATCGAGCGCCTATTCACGAATGCCGTTGAGGCAAACGGCAACCCACTCAACCTCGCAGTGAGCAACGGAAGCTTCGTCGCCGTCGGTGCGGAGCGTCCCGAATCCGCCGCAGCCGAAGTGATCGATTTGCAGGGATACCTGGTACTGCCAGGATTCGTCGACGGACACATTCACCTCGATAAAAGCTTCGTGGGCGACCGCTGGCGCCCTCATCGCCCCGCAGCGAGCCTGCGTGAACGCCTCGCGATCGAGAAGCAGGCGCTTGCCGATGCGCGCCCGATCGCCGAGCGCGCCGATGCGCTGATCCGCCACGCCGCGTCATTCGGCACGATTGCGATGCGCTGCCACGTGGATGTTGACGCGACGACGGAGCTGACCCATCTGCATGCCGTCATGCAAGCGCGCGAAAAGTGGCGCGGCATCGTGGATATCGAACTTGTCGCGTTTCCGCAGGCGGGCGTCGTGTCGTGCCCGGGCACGGCGGAGCTGCTCGATGCAGCGGCCCGCGAAGGCGCGCAGGTCGTGGGCGGCATCGATCCCACCACGCTGGATGGCGATGCGCAGCGCCAACTCGACATCGTGTTCGGTATTGCGGAAAAGCGCGGCGTGAAAATCGATATCCATCTGCACGAGCCGGATCAACAGGGCATCGACCAACTGCATCGCATTGCTGCTCGCACGAAGGCATTGGGCATGCAGGGTCGCGTCGCGGTGAGCCACGCCTATGCTTTGGGCGATGTCGCGCGAGGCGTAGTTGAGCGCGTCGCCACGGCGCTCGCGGAAGCCGGTGTGTCGATCATGACGAATGCGCCGGGTGACCGGGCGTTTCCGCCTGTACTCCAGCTGCGCGCCGCCGGTGTGCGAGTGTTTACCGGCAACGACAACATCCAGGACGCCTGGTGGCCTTACGGCAACGGCGACATGCTGCAGCGCGCGATGCTGGTCGGTTATCGTTCGGGCTTCTATACCGACGACGAATTGCACGTCGCACTCGACATGGCGACGCATGCCGCCGCGGCCGTAGTGGGTAAACGCGGGTATGGCCTCGAGGTCGGCAACGAGGCGACGTTCGTCGTCGTGAACGCGCCGAACGCCGCGGCCGCCGTTGCCGCTGCGCCCGCCGATCGAGCCATCGTCAGGCGCGGGCAATTCTGGGGCGACACAGCGAGCGCTCAGTAGTGGCTGCGGCCCCACAGCGTGGGCGGCGCTGCCATCAGATGACGCAGCCCCGCCCGCTCTAGCGCCAGTTCCGCTGCTTCGTGCACACGTTCGAGGACGTCGCTCTCAGTGACCGAGCGCACGCGATAATCCTCCATCAGAATCTTGCCGCCCACCATCGTCATGCAGACGTCGCCCGCATTGGCGAAGCACGTGACGCGATAGACAGGCATATGCATCGGCATCATATGCGGCTTGAACAGGTCGACCAGAATGATGTCGGCGAGCTTGCCCGCCTCGAGCGAGCCGAGTTCGTCGTCAATCGACAGTGCTCTCGCTGCGTCGATCGTGACCATCTCGAGCACCTTGCCGTGCGGCAATACATCCGGGTCCCGAAAGTGACGGCGATGGTAATGCATGCACTGCCACATATGGCGGAACATGTCGTAGCCCCGGTCGGGTGCCGCGCCGTCCGAGCCGATTGCCACCGTGACGCCCGCGTCGATGAGCTCCGGCACGGGGCAACGGCCGATGATCGACATGATCGCGCTCGGGTTGTGAACGATCGAAGCCCCCGTCGCGACGCACGCCTCGATGTCCGCGGGGCGCAGATCGATGGCATGCGACATGAACGATTTTTTGTTCAGCAGTCCCAACTCACGATGCGCGAAATCCAGCGTGCCGGCCCGATGCCCGTCCTGCGTCAACCGTAAGCCGCGTTCGCCGGCTAACCCAGCGTATCGCGCGGCCTCGCGTCGATAGTCACGTTCGTATGCCGCAGCCGCCGGGTCGTGCTCCGGTGCATAGACCGGCAGCGCCAGGGCGATCTCGATACGGCCGCCGGCGTCGCCGTGACAGTCGTCGATGATGGCTTTGCAGACATCGTGCATCTGGGCGAAATCGACGTTGCGCGTTTCGCTGCCGCTCGCACCGTGGCGAGTGTATGCGCGTGGTTCGGGCGGACGCGACGGACCCACAGCCACAATCGAGCGCGTGCCTGTCCTGACTACGGCGTCGCAATGACGCCGCGCATAGACGGGGTCATCCACGCGCATGATCGAGTCGCCGCCGCCCAGCAGCGACACGCCTGTCGTCACGCCCGCCTTGAGGCGCTCCAGCGCGGCGAGGTGCGACTCCAGCTCCCAGAACGCTTCGTCGGACGCGCGTGTATAGATCGCCTCGCACGCCGCCGTCCACGCCTCGCCGTTCGCGCCGCCGAGCGTTCTGAGCATGGCGTGCCCCGCATGGGCATGCGCGTCGATCAGCCCCGGCAGCACCGCCTTGCGGCGCGCGTCGATCCGGCGCGCCGCGCGATACCGCTGCGCAAGCGCATGCGTCTCGCCAACCTCGACGATGCGCTCGCCCTTCACGGCTACGGCGCCATCGTCGATCACGCGGCGCGCGGCGTCGAGCGTGATCACGCAACCGTGCTCGATCAGCACGTCGACATCCTGAACGTTCTGCTGATCGTTCATACGGTCAACTCACCATCACGCACGACGATGCGCCCGTTCGCGACGACGAGCTTGCGCTTTGGCCGTGCGACAACGGCATGCGCGACGCTCTCCGCCTCCACGACCACGAGGTCCGCACGCGCGCCCACGCGCAGTCCATAGTCGGAGAAGCCGCAGCCACGCGCGGCGGCATCGCTCACGCAGTCAAATGCGATTGCAATATCGTCGTCGCGGCGCAAGTCATAGCGCAGGCCGATCAACATGGCACGCTCCAGCATGTCGGGCACGCCATACGGCGACCACGTGTCGCGAATGCCGTCGTTGCCGCCAAACACCGTAACGCCCTTGTCGCGGCAGAGCTTGAGCGGCGGAACCGGGCGCGAAGGCGGCGCGCTCGTGAGCAACGCCACGCGCAGTTGCGCGATGCGCTCGATCAATCCGTCGCGCTCGCGCTCCGGCAACGCGCCCAGACAAAACGCGTGGCTTACGACAACCTGACCTTGCATGCCGAGCGCCTGCACGCGATCGAGCAGCAGTTTCAGCGTGAATGCCCCAACCTCGCCGGGCTCATGAAGATGAATATCGATCGGTTTGCGATGGCGCTCTGCCAGTTCGAACGTGGCGTTCAGCGAAGCCACGGGATCGCCGTCGATCAGCGCCGGGTCGAGCGCGCCGAGCACGTCGGCGCCAGCCGCCAGTGCGCTGTCGAGCAGTTCGACCGTGCCAGGGCGGATCAGCATGCCCGACTGCGGGAACGCGACGATCTGCATGTCCAGCACATCGCGCAGGATCTGCCGCGTGGCGAGCACGCCTTCGAGATAACGCAAGCGCGCATCGGTGTCGATGTCGACGTGGGTTCGCATGCGCGTCGTGCCGGCCTGCACGAATGCGCGCGCCAGTGCGAGCGACTGCGCAGCGGCATCGTGGCCCGACGTCTTGCGCCATTCGCGCTCGTTGCCGATGCGATCGGTGAGCAGCGGCCCAACCTCGTTGCGATACCACGGGCGGCCCCAGTTGCTCTTGTCGATGTGCGTGTGGCCTTCGACGAAACCCGGCAGCAGCAAAGCCGCGCCGCCGTCCACAACCGGTACGCCCGGCTGCGCGGCGACGTGTGGTCCGATCGCCTCGATGCGGCCGTTGGCGAGCGCTACGGAAACGCGCTGGCCATCGGCCAGGCAGACGTTGGAGAGATGAAGTGAGGAAGTCATGAATGTCATGCCGATTCTACGGAGCCAGAAATACGGGTGCCCAGTGTGCGCTGAATCGCGCTGATCGCGACGAATACCACGGCATTGGCGGCCAGCGCAACGAGGCCGGTGTTGATCGAAGTGAAAGCGACGCTCGCATGCGGGAAGAGCGAAGCGAGCGTCACGTCGCCCCAGTTCGTCAGCGCAAGTACGATTGCCCCTGCGAAGATGCCACCAAACGCCGCTTCGCGCGTGCCGAACGGCCGCTTGAGAAAGCTCGACGCGAGCATCGGCACCAGTTGGGTCAGGAGGCTCGACGCGAAGATCGCGAGCGACACGAACGTCGCGCCGCCACGCAGCACGAAGTAGACGACGACGAGCGTAAAGACTGGCAGCGCGATGCGGGCTACGCGCGCCACCTCCTTGTCGCTTGCGTGCGGTGCGAAACCTTCACGATAGATGTTGCGCGCAATCGTCGTGGACGCGTTGAGCATGATCAGCGAGCCCGGCACCAGTGCGGTGAGCAACCCCGCCCCGCCGACGACGCCGACGAACCACGCGGGGAAAGTCTGCTTGACGAGCCGCAACAGCGCGAGATCGGTTTGCGCGCCTTCGAGCCCGTGCACGGTCAGCACGGCCGCAAAGCCGACGAGAAACAGAAATGCAATCAGCACCTGATAAAGCGGCATCAGCACGGTGTTCTTGCGCAGCGCGGACGCATCACGCGCCACATAGACTGCGGTGAAGCCGTGCGGATACAGGTAGTAGCCAAGTGACGTGAGCAGCAACGTGGAGTTGTACCAGCTCAGGTTGAGACCATGCTCAGGCATGCGAAGCAGTTCGGGACGCACCGCATCGATGCGCACGAACATCTCGCCAAAGCCGCCGAAATAGTGGAGCGGCAGATACGTGCCGAGAAAGACGGCGAGCCCTAGGATCAACACGTCCTTGAAGATCGCAATGCTCGCCGATCCATGAATGCCCGAAACGGACATATAGACCACCATCAACAGCGCACTCATCCAGATCGCCGTGTTCTGTGAAATCTGACCATACGACATTTCGGAGACGATAATGCCGAGCCCCCGCAACTGGATGATCAACAACGACACCATCGCGAAGACAGCCACCAGCGAGACGAGCACGCCCACTGCGCGACTCTCGTACTTCGACGCGAAATAGTCCGCGAACGAAACGAGCTTGCGCTCCTTCGCGTAGCGCCATATGGCGGGCAGCATCCAGTAGCCGACGACATAGGCGAGGCAGCCATAGGAAAGGATATAGAACGCGGGGACGCCCTTGCTGTAGGTCCAGCCGCTCGCGCCGAGAAATGAGAAGGTCGAAAACGCCTCCCCCGCCATCAGCAGGAAGGTAAGCAGCGCGCCAAAGCCGCGCCCTCCCACGGCCCATTGTTCGAGGCTAAGCGTTTTGCCGCGACGCGCATACAGGCCTACAGCCAGCGCGAAGATCGCAAACATGACGATGATGATCAGGGCCGCGTTCACTTTTCGACTCCCTTGCCTGCGCCTGCGTGCGCCGCCTCGTCGCGAGTATCAAGGCAATAGATGATCGCGAGAATGGCCGCCGTTGCCGCCATCCAGATCAAATTCCACACGAGCAGAAACGGCAAGCCGAACAGGAATGTCGTGCTGGCGGCGAGCGTGCCGCCGGAATAAATGCCTATGAATGGCAAGGCGGCCAGCCAATAGCGAAGTTTCATGTGTCTCCTGCCTATCTCGTCTGAACTTATGACGCGGCGGGCGGTAATGGCCCGTTATGCGTTTGCCTTGAGGCATCGCTGGATGTTATCGATTTGGCCAAATATTCAAAAATTAAATGTTCTACTGCGATGTAGTGCAAAATCGAATACCATGAGCGGCGGCTGCGCCGTGCATTCAGCGTTCTTCTTCGAGGCACAATGGGTTCAATGAAACGCAACGCCAAAGCACGTACACCGCTATTCGATCTGGACCTGCTCAAAGCCATCGTCATGGTTGCCGACTCCGGCACCTTCACCGCGGCCTCCGCGCGGCTTCACTCCACGCAGTCCACCGTGAGCCAGAAAGTGCGTCGCCTCGAGGAGATGGCGGGACATAAGCTGCTCGAGCGCGGGAGCCGCGACGTGACGCCGACCGACGCGGGCGAGACGCTGCTCGCCTACGCACGGCGCATGCTCGCGCTCAACGATGAAATGATCGAAGCGCTCTCGGGCGCGACGGTGGGCTTGACGGTACGCCTCGGCGTGCCGGAGGACTTCGTCGGCGGCCCGACGACCCACGCGCTCGCTGCATTCAATCGCAAGCACCCGCAGGTAAAACTCGAAGTGACGAGCGGGTTGAGCCGCGACCTCGCGAGCAGCTACGATCGCGGCGATCTCGATCTCATCCTCGTCAAGCAGCGGCGCAACAGCCGCGAGGTCATTGCGTGCTGGCCCGAGCAGTTGCGATGGATCGACAGCGCAAAAAACCCCTCCTTCCAGCTCGACCCCATTCCGCTCGTCGCCTTTCCGCCTCGTGGCCTCTACCGCGACGACATGACCAACGCCATCGACGGGATGGGCCGCCGCTGGCGCATCAGCTTCATCAGTTCGAGCCTGAGCGGAATCCAGGCAGCCGTTGCCGATGGCCTTGGCGTGAGTCTGTTGCCCGCACGCGCGGTAACGGCGGATCATGCCGTGCTGACACCGAAAAGCGGGCTGCCCGCCATCGAAACGATGGATATCGCCTTGCTGCATCGCCCAACCGCCGACGCCGTCGTCAAGGAACTCGCGCGCGCGTTGTGCCGTATGCTCGGCCCGCAGCGTCAGTGAGCGGCGCGACTGTGTCGTCGCCATCGCGTACGTGCGTGCGCGTCTCATACGCAAAAATCATGAATCGGTTCAGCGCGCGAATATGCGGGAAAACTAGAGGCGCGCGCGATTGCCGCTGTGTATATATTGAGGCCCACCGGGTGTGCGCTGGACAACGCACGCAC
The DNA here is from genome assembly GCF_904848665.1 of Paraburkholderia hiiakae. Classification (GTDB taxonomy): domain Bacteria; phylum Pseudomonadota; class Gammaproteobacteria; order Burkholderiales; family Burkholderiaceae; genus Paraburkholderia; species Paraburkholderia hiiakae. The sequence goes on along the minus strand of NZ_CAJHCQ010000004.1, from coordinate 98,953 downwards.
ATTCTGACCAGGAGAAGCGGTGGAGACCTATGGCGAATTACACCGGGCCATTCTGAGCAATATTCCCGACCAGGCATGGCTCAAGGACACCGAGTCCCGCTACGTTCTCGTCAACGAAGCGTTCATCGGCGCGTGCGGACGCGGGGAGAACGAGATCATCGGCAGCACACCTGACCAGGTCTGGCCGCCTGAATGGGGCAAGGTGTATATGTCGACGGATCGCGCCGTGCTCGAAAGCGGCGTGCGGCGCCGCTACGAGGAAACCCGCAGCGGCGCGGACGGCACGCCACGCTGGTTCGACACGGTCAAGATGCCGATCCGCAATGCCAAGGGCAGCATAGTCGGCACAGTCGGCATTTCGCGCGACATCACCGACCTCAAGCGCTCGGAAACGGAATTGCGCGATTCGCGCTCGCAATTGCGCAAACTGTCGGCTTATCTGCAGTCCATACGCGAAGCCGAGCGAACCCGCATCTCGCGCGAACTGCACGACGAGCTGGGCCAATTGCTGAGCGGCCTGCGACTCGGCCTGAATTACCTGGAAGCGCAGGCGGGTGAGGCAACGTCAGGTCAGGCCGCTCATGTGCAGATGCTCAAGGAACTGGTCGACGCCACCATGGATGCGGTGCACCGCATCGCCTCCGACCTGCGCCCTGCGGTGCTCGACGAGCTTGGACTTCACGCCGCGCTCGAATGGCTCACGGAATCATTCGTTCAACGAAACGGCTTGCCTTGCGAACTCCGAATGGAGATGTCCGAGGCTCAGGTAACCGGTCTCGATACGGAGCGCAGCACGGCGATCTTCCGTATCGTCCAGGAGGCGCTCACCAATGCCGGGCGGCATGCCCGCGCCAAACGGGTCCTGGTGGAAGTCAACGCGCGCGGCGGCGACTGCCTGCTCGCGATCACCGACGAGGGCTGCGGCATGGACACCTCGCGCGCCGCGAACGGCGGGAGCCTTGGCCTGCTCGGCATGCGCGAGCGTGCGCTCATGCTTGGCGGGCAGCTCAGCGTGCAGAGCCGGCCCGGTCACGGCACGACGGTGGCCGCGCGCATCCCCTTGCACGGCGTAGCAACGGCGGAAGCACTGCGATGATTCGGCTCATGGTCGCCGACGACCACGCGATCATTCGCGATGGCCTGAAAAAGATCCTCTCGACCGCGCAGGACATGCACGTCGTCGCCGAGGCGTGCGACGGCGCGGAGGTGATCGAAGGGCTGCGCAGCACGGCCGTGGACGTGCTGCTGCTCGACATGTCGATGCCGGGCAAGAGCGGCATTGCGCTGATCCAGCAGATCAAGGCCAGCCACCCATCGCTGCCCGTGCTGGTCCTGAGCATGTACCGCGAATCGCAGTACGCCGTGCAGGCGATCCGGTCGGGCGCGGCGGGCTATCTCACCAAGAACGCCGAATCCGCGGAACTGATGGACGCGATCCGCAGGGTCGTGCGCGGCGGCAGCGTCGTTTCCGCTCTCGTGGCCGAGAAGCTCGTCAAGCAGTTGCACCAGCCCGCGAGTTCGTTCCCGCATACGCTTCTCACGGCACGCGAGTTCCAGATCTTCCAGATGCTCGTGGAAGGCAACGGCATCAATGAAATCGCGCACTGCCTGTCGCTATCGAACAAGACAGTCAGCACTCACAAAGCCAATATCCTCACGAAAATGGATATCCCGTCCACGGCCGGGCTCGTCCACTACGCGATTCAACACGGCCTGATCGTCGCCAGCACCGGCGTCTGAACACCCCATGGTTTGTGCGCCGCATCTCGGGAAAATCCTGGACGAAATCCAGCCAATCCCGATGGTTTGCGCGCGCTACCAACCTTAATCTTTTCATAACCGTACGAGGCTCCTGGGCCCCAACGCCGGAGCGCGCGGCACAGCGTGCGCCGCGATCCTATTCCCATCGCCATTCCGTAAGGAGACCACACCATGCATGTGGACTTGCTGATCAACAACGTATGCGTTCGCGACGACGATCCGCTCGTCGACATCGCGATTCGCGACGGCCGTATCACAGCGCTGGAGCCGGCGATCGACGCTTCGGCGGACGAGGTCATCGACGCGGGTGGCCGGGCCGCCATTCCGGGCATGATCGAAGCGCATCTGCATCTGGATAAGGCCCTGCTGCATCGCCGGCTGCCCGCACGCTTCGGCACGCTCGACGAAGCCATCCGTGTGACAGGCATTCTCAAGAGCAAACAGGAGCGCGAAGACGTACTGGAACGCTCGCGCCAGGTGCTGGACATGGCGGTCAGGAACGGCACCGTTGCCGTGCGCGCGCATCCCGACGTCGACCTCATCCAGGGGCTGATCGGCGTAGAAACGCTGCTCACGCTGAAATCCGAATACGAAAACCTGCTCGACCTGCAGATCGTGGCCTTTCCGCAAGAAGGCATCCTGAAGTCCCAAGGCACCCGCGAGCTAATGATCGAAGCCCTGCAGATGGGTGCGGACGTGGTGGGTGGTTGTCCGTACAACGAACTGAACTGGGCCGACACCCGGCGGCATGTCGACATCGTTTTCGAACTGGCCCAGCGCTTCGACCTGCCCATCGACATGCATGCCGACTTCGCCGACGACACGAGCGATGCACGCTTCGCGGCGATTTCGTATATCGCGCAGAAGACCATCGAAACGGGCTACCAGGGGCGCGTGGCGCTCGGCCATGTCACGAGCCTCGGCGCACTCGATGCCGATGCGCTCAAACCCGTCATCGAGCAGATTCGCGCGGCCGGCATCAGTATCGTCACTTTGCCCGCCACGGATCTGTATCTTGGCGGGCGCAAGGACGATCGAAACCCGCGCCGCGGCCTCACACCCGTCAAGGCGCTACATAGCGCGGGGGTGAATGTCGCTTACTCCTCGAACAATGTCCGCAACGCGTTCACGCCATTTGGCAACGCCGACATGCTGCAGATCGGCAATCTCCTCGCGCACGTTGCGCAGTTCGGTGTGCCGGAGCATCAGAACGCGATCCTCGACATGGGCACCCACAATGCCGCGCGGGCGATCGGCATTGGACATGACTATGGGCTCGCCGTTGGCAAGCAGGCCGATATCGTCATTCTCGATACGTTCAGGGTGGCGGACGCGTTACTCGACATTCCGCCGCGCCTGTGGGTCGTGAAGCGCGGGCGCATCACCGTGGTGACCCGCCACCACTGCGAGATTCACCGGCATACCTGTTGTTGCGCGCAATGAAGTCCACAAGAATGCAAGGAGACGATCATGAAGAAACTGCCTGCTGAAATAGTCGCGTCGTTGCTCGCCGTCACGACCATCCCCATCGCGATGGGGCCGTTGCATCTGCCGCCATGGGCGATCTTCATCAGTTGGGCCGCGACCTTCGCCATGGGCGGCCCCACCGCACAGAATCTCAAGCGCATCTGGCCAACGTTGCCAGTCGGATCGTGCTTCGCATTTCTTGTCGTGCTGGGTTTCGAACAGGTCTCGAGGCAATTCAGCGGCAACTCGTTGGTACTCGCGCAAATGCTCGTGCTCTTCACGCTCAATGGCACCATGATGGCGCTCGCCAGATTGTTCGTCATGCTGAACTTCATTCCGGGAATGTTCTTCGGCTTCGCCACGTATTTCGGCACGCTCTTCGGCGGCTTCGGCCCCGTGGCGCACGATCCTGTCATGGCGCTGGGCGCAGCCATCGCCATGAATGCACTCGGGCCGGCTTATGCATGGGTGAAGGAACATTGCTCCGCACCCGAGGTGACCGCCCATCGCTGGTGGAAAGGCTGGAAGCCGGAGGTGTAAGAACCCGCGCATGCCGCGGCCGACACGATAGACACAATGAGGATGACATGGCGTTCATGACAGCAGCGCAACCGGCCGACGACGAGAAGGCGCGTGACTTCGAGGCGGATACTTCGGTGCTTGCGGGCGACGCCGCGCGCCCGGTCATCGCAGATGCCTCTAGAGCAATCAGGGCGACGCGGCCCGCGCAATCCACGCGTGGCATGGTCACCAGCCCGCACGACCTGGCTAGCGAGGCCGGCCTCGAGATTCTGCGTGCGGGCGGCAATGCGATCGAGGCCGCCATCGCCGTTGGCGCGGTGCTGAGCGTGACCTATCCGCACTTCACTGGACTCGGCGGCGACGCGTTCATGGTCATCAGCGACCGCGGCGGCAATGTCCGCACGCTATCGGGCATTGGGCAAGCGGCCTCGGTGGTGCCGCAATACGCAGGCGAAATACCCGTGCGCGGTGCGGGCGCGACGCTCACGACGGCCGCGACCGTGGCGGTCTGGGACCAGGCCTACACGTTCAGCCGTTCGGCCTGGGGCGGCAAGCAAGGGTGGCCGTCGCTGTTCTCACGCGCCATAGCGTATGCGGCCGAGGGCTTTCCCGTCACGCCATCGCAGCAGTTCTGGCAGGAGATGCGCGCAGACGATCTGAACGGGTGGGATGGCTTCGCCGAGGTATTCATGCCGCGGGGGCGCATTCCACAGGCCGGCGAGCGATTCTTCCAGCCTGCCCTCGCCCGCAGTCTGGAGCGCATTGCCTCACAGGGCGGCCGCGAGTTTTACGAGGGAGACCTGGCCGCGCGCATTGCCACCGGCCTGAAGCAGGTGGGCTCGCCGCTCACCGCAGTCGATCTGGCGCGCACCCGGGCGCGCGAGGAAGCGCCGCTGCGCGTGGCGTACCGCGACGGCGAACTGCTCGGCTTGCGCCCGCCGACTCAGGGCGTGACCACACTCGAGATCATGGGCATTCTCGATCGCTTCGACCTCGCCGCGATTCCGGAAGGCAGCGCCGACTACTACCACGTGCTGGTCGAAGCCGTGAAGCTCGCGTTTCTGGACCGCAACCGCTACGTGGCCGATCCCGACTTTGTGGACGTGCCCGTCGAGCGTCTGCTCTCGGCCAGCACCCTCGACGCACACGCCCAGCGTATCCGCATGGATCGCGCGATGCACTGGCCGCATCGGTTCAAGACGGGCGATACCGTGTATATCGCCGTTGCGGACGGCGACGGCAACTGCGTGAGCATGCTGCAGACCGTCTACTTCGATTGGGGCAGCGGTGTCGTGCTGGGCGATACCGGCGTGCTGTGGCACAACCGCGGGGCGTCGTTCAGCCTGGACGCGCGCAGCCCCAACATGCTGCGCGGCGGGAAGCGGCCATTTCACACGCTCAATCCCGGCATGTACCTCAAGCAAGGCCGCCCGCATCTGCTCTATGGAACGCAAGGCGCCGACGGACAGCCGCAAACCCTCGCAGCCGTGCTGACACGTCTGATCGACTATGGAATGGATCCCCTTAGTGCGCTTGGCCGCCCGCGTTTCCTGCTCGGCAAGACCTTCTCGGATAGCCGCGACAGCCTGAAACTCGAAAGCGATGCCGGGGCATCCGTCTTCACTGAGTTGGCGGCGCGTGGACATCAACTGAGCCCGCTTCCTGCGCAAAGCCAGCTGGCCGGACATCCCGGTGCCATTCGCGTCGATGGCCAGGGGTTCACGGGCGCACACGATCCACGCAGCGATGGACGGGCGCTGGGTTTGTAGCGCAAAAAAACGGCGGTGCCGGCCAAACCCGGCACCGCCGAAGATACGGCTTTCGGAGTGTGAAAAGACTTAGAAGCGGTGAACGATACCGATCGCGCCCGCAACCTGGCTGCGCGACGAGGACGGCGCGCTGTTCTGGCCGTCGCCGATGTCGGCAGTTGCGTTGATGATGCTGCTCGCGCCGGTCGCGCTAGGCGTGCCCAGCGTCTGGCCGCCCGCGCGCTGGTACGCTTCGACGAAGTAGATACCCGTACGCTTCGAGAGCGTGTAGTACTGCGACATGTTGTACTGTGCGTACGAAGCCGCGCTCTGGATGGCGTTGGCCTTGGTCGCGCGCGTATAGGAGAAACCAGCCGCGAGGTCGAGCACGGTGAGCGGCTTGTAGTGCAGCACGACGCCGCCCGTGTTCCAGATCTGCGTGTCGACGAAGCGCGAATTCACGCCCGGAATGTACTGGACGTTCGAGTAGGCCACCGAGATATCCCACTGCGAGCTGAACTGGTAGCCGGCCGTCACGGCGAGGCGCTGTTGCGTCTGCGCCCACTGGAAGCCGTTGGTGAGCCCCGAAACGCCCGGCTCGCCGCCGCTGTTCGCCGTCGAGTTCGCGTCCCATGGGCCGCCGCCGTTCGCCGCGTTGCTCAGGCGCTCGAAGCCCACTGCGATGCCTGCCGGACCATGCAGATACTGCGCGGCAACGCTCCACGTCTGGCCCGCACCGGTGGCACCCGCCACGCCGCCCAGCGCGTACATGCCGCTCACGGTCAGGCCCGCGATGTTCGGCGACGTATAGACCAGCGAATTGTTGATGCGATAGATCGTGTCCATCGAGTCGATATCGCCCGGGTGCGCGCCGTATGCGCCGGTCAGCCACGTGGTCGGGCTGTACGGCGAGAGCAGCGTGTAGTACGGAGCGTACTGGCGGCCAGCCGTCAGCGTGCCGTAGTTCGTGTTCGCGACGCCAACCCACGCAGCGCGGCTGAACATCAGGTTCGTGGTCGATTGCGCGCCGGTTGCCGAGTTGTAGCCTTCTTCCAACTGGAAGATCGCGCGCGTGCCGCCGCCCAGATCTTCGCTACCCTTCAAGCCGAAACGCGAGCCGGCCCACACGCCCTGCACCATCTTGACAACTGAAGCGCCGCCAGCATTGCTGCCCAGCTTGGCCGAACTGCTCTGATAACCAATACCGGTATCGACGATACCGTACAGCGTGACGCTGCTTTGGGCGTGTGCGCCCAGCGCGGCGAGTCCAAGCGCAGATGCGAGGATAGTTTTTTTCATCGGTAGTCCTATCTTTAGTCGTTGTGGTTTGATACTCGTTAAAACCCTGGTTGCTACATTGCCTCCTGTCCGGCAGGGAGCGCATCACCCCTGAAACGCTCCTTGCCGAATGTGTCTCCTTAGTGAATCTCGGGTTCGCCGCCCGCGCTGGCGCACGCGCCGCCCGCGCCGTCACGCTGCATGAAGTCGAATTCGCAGCCATTGTTGGCCTGCATCACGTGCATCTGGTACATCGCGCCATAGCCGCGCTTGAAGCGCGGTTCCGGTGCGACCCACGCGGCCTTGCGGCGCGCCATCTCTTCGTCGGAGATCAGCACGTTCAGGCGTCGCTCCGGCACGTTCAGCTCGATCAGGTCGCCGTCCTCCACGAGGGCGAGCGGACCGCCGATGAACGATTCCGGCGCCACGTGCAGCACGCACGCACCATAGCTCGTACCACTCATGCGCGCGTCGGAAATACGCAACATGTCGCGCACGCCCTTCTGCAGAATCTTTTGCGGAATCGGCAGCTGGCCCCACTCGGGCATGCCCGGCGCGCCCACAGGACCCGCGTGCTGGAGCACGATCACGCTGTTCTCATCGCAGTCGAGATCTTCGCTGTCGATGCGCGCGGCCATGTCGTTGTAGTCCTTGAACACGACGGCCTTGCCCGTGTGCACGTGCAGATGTTTTTCCGCCGCGCCCGGCTTGATCACGGCGCCGTCCGGCGCGAGATTGCCGCGCAGCACGGCCAGGCCCGTATCCGGCATGAGCGGCTTCGCACGGCGATAGATCACCTCTTCGCTGTAGATTTCGGCATCGGCAATGTTCTCGCCGAGCGTCTTGCCGTTCACGGTCATCTGCGTGCCGTCGATCAGGTCGCCGAGTTCCTTGAGCATCGCGCGCAGGCCGCCAGCGTAGTAGAAGTCCTCCATGAGGTACTTGCCGGTCGGGCGGATGTTCGCGAGCACCGGCGTGTGGCGCGCGATTTCGTCGTACTGCGCGAGCGTGAGATCGACGCCGGCGCGGCGCGCGAGCGCGATCATGTGCACGATCGCGTTGGTCGAGCCCGAGAGCGCGAGACACGTGGTCACGGCGTTATCCACCGACTTGCGCGTGATGATGTCCGAAGGCTTCAGGTCTTCCCACACCATCTCGACGATGCGCATGCCCGTTTTCGCCGACATCTGCGCATGGCGCGAGTCCGGCGCGGGAATCGAGGCGAAGCCCGGCAGCGTGAAGCCCAGCGCTTCAGCGGCGCTCGTCATCGTCGATGCCGTGCCCATCGTCATGCAGTGGCCCGGCGAGCGTGCGATGCCGCCTTCCACACCCTTCCAGTCTTCTTCGGTGATCTTGCCCGCTCGCAGGTCGGCCCAGTACTTCCAGGTGTCCGAGCCCGAGCCGAGCGTCACGCCGTTCCAGTTGCCGTTGAGCATCGGGCCCGCGGGCAGGAAGATCGTGGGCAGGTCCATCGAAATCGCGCCCATCAGCAGCGCGGGCGTGGTCTTGTCGCAGCCGCCCATCAGCACGACGCCGTCGGCCGGGTACGAGCGGATCGTCTCTTCCGCTTCCATCGCGAGGAAGTTGCGGTAGAGCATCGTGGTGGGCTTCTGGAACGGCTCGGAGAGCGTTTGCACCGGCAGCTCGATCGGGAAACCGCCCGCTTGCCAGATGCCGCGCTTGACCTCTTCCACGCGCTGCTTGAAGTGCGTATGGCAAGGGTTGATCTCGCTCCACGTATTGAGGATGGCGATCACCGGCTTGCCCGCGTACTCTTCGCGGCTGTAGCCCATCTGCGCGGTGCGCGAGCGATGGCCGAACGACCGCAGGTCGTTCACGCCATACCAGCGGTGGCTGCGCAGTTCTTCGGGGGTCTTTCGCTTCTTGCTCATCTTGCGTTGCTCCAGGTGTTTCCAGTAAAGCCGCCGGCGTTGGCCTAGCGCTGCTCCTTCACGCGCGACACGAGTTGTGTCGGGCTGACGAACTGCAGGGCGACCAGCACCCACGCAAGCGTGATGGCCATATAGATCATCGCCATGGCGTCGATGGATTGCGGCGCACGCACGCCCGTCGAGAAGACGGCGTAGTACAGCGCAACCACCAGCGTTTGCGTGTCGGGTCCGGCGGTAAAGAAAGTGAGTTCAAACATGCCGATCGTGCGCACGAGCACGAGCAGCCCCGCCGCCAGCATCCCGGGCACGAGAAGCGGCAGCAATACATAACGGAAATAGCGCAGTGTGTTCGCGCCGAAAATGCGCGCGGCCGACTCGAGGTTCGGGTCGATCTGCTCGATGAACGGCGTCATCACGAGGATCACGAACGGCAGCGCGGGCACCAGGTTCGCGAGGATCACGCCAGGTAGCGTGCCCGCGAGACCGATCTGGTACATGGCGGTCGCCATTGGAATGCCGTACGTGACGGGCGGCACCATGAGCGGCAGCAGGAACACGAGCATGGCAATGCGCTTGCCGGGAAACTGCGCGCGCGCCAAAGCATAGGCGGCGGGCACGCCCAGCGCGATGGAGAGCAGCACGACCGAGCCCACCACTTCGAACGTCACCCACAGCACGCTCGAAAGCTGGAAGTCGCGCCACGCCTGCGCATACCAGTGCAGCGTGAAGCCTTGCGGCAGCGGCGTGCCGAACCAGCGCGTGGCGATGGAGTTCACACCCACGGTAGCGATCAGCAGCACCACATTGAGCAGGAAGAACACCACACCACCCCAGACGAACACTTTCCAGAGCACGTCGGGCAGGCGCGAAGCGGGCTTTGGCTGCGCAGCATCGGCGGCCGGCGTGGAACGTTCTTCGCTCGCCTGCGCACCCGTGCCGAGGCCGGCCGCGTTACGTTGATGTGCGGTCATCAGCCTTTCCCTCCGCTCACCGGGCCCGAGTAGAAGAAGCGCTTCGCGCTCAACATCGCGGCCACGACGATCAACTGCACGAAGCCCATCACGATCGCGATGGTCGAGGCGAGCGAGTAGTCGTAACTCTCGAACGCGGCTTCTGCAGCCGCAATGGAGATCACGCGCGTGGGACCTGCGGGCGCACCGAGCAGCACCGCCGAAGGAAACACCGAATACGCCTGCACGAACGACAGGCACGCGGCCATCGTGAGACCGGGCGCGAGCAGCGGCAAATAAATCTGGCGGAACTGCTGCCACGGGCCTGCGCCGAGCGTCGCCGCCGCGCGCGCGAGCGTCGGGTCGATGCCGGTGACGTAGGAGAGCGTGAGCAGAAACGCGAACGGGAAACCCGAAACGATCAGCGAGATCAGCACGCCCCAGTAGTTATGCGTGAGGCGAATCTCTTCGTTCGTGTACAGATGCAGCGCGTGCAGCGCCTGCGGGAACCAGCCGTTCGGCCCGAAGTAGCTGAGCATGCCGTCGGCGATCAGCACCGTGCCAAGCGTGACGGGAATCACGAGCAGCGTGGTCACGAGCTTCTGGTACGGCGACTTGCGGCGCAGCGCAAAGGCCACCGGCAGCGAAAGCCCAACGTTGATGATGGTCGCGGGCACCGCCAGCTTGAGCGTGACGAATACCGTGGGCCACAACGACAGATCGTGCACGAAATGCAGGTAATTCGCGAACATGCCGCCGCCGTTCATCGGCTTGAACGACAGCACGAGACCGTAGGCGAACGGATAGAGGAACATCGCGATGATGAAGCCGAGCGCAGGCGTGATAAGCCAGCCGCGCGAATCGCGAGGCGCCCTGGTCAGCGACGCAATGTGCGTGCTCACGACACACGCTCCGCATAGGCCAGCACGTGCGCAGGCGCGACGCGTAGCGTGGCGCGCTCGCCCGCTTCGAATTCGCCTTCCACGCGCGCCCACAGCTTGCCGAACGGCGCGTTGGCGAGCAACAGCGAATCGCGGCCGCCGTACTCGACCATTTCCACTTCCACGTCGAAGGCGTTGGCGTCACCCGCGTTGGCGCGCTCGAAATCTTCGGGACGCATGGCGACCGAAATCTCGCCGCCATTAAACTCACCCATCGGCACGCCGGTCAGCGTGATGCCCGACGACGACATCGCGATGTGGTCGCCCTGCTCGCCCGTAATCGCGAACGACAGCACATTGCGAAAGCCCATGAAGCGCGCGACGTGCAGGTTCGACGGACGGCTATAGACTTCCTTCGGCGTTGCCACCTGCTGCACGACGCCCTCTTTCATCACGACGATGCGGTCCGCCATCGAAAGCGCTTCGTCCTGATCGTGCGTCACGTAAATGGTGGCGCGTTCGAGCTGGCCGTGAATGCGGCGGATTTCCGCGCGCATTTCAATGCGCAGCTTGGTGTCGAGGTTCGAGAGCGGCTCGTCCATCAGCACGAGCGGCGGTTCGATGACGATCGCGCGGGCAATCGCCACGCGCTGCTGCTGGCCGCCCGAAAGCTGGCCCGGCAGCTTGCTTTCATGGCCGACGAGCTGCACGAGCTGCAGCGCTTCGCGCGCGCGGCGCTTGGCCTCTTCGCGCGGCACGCCCTGCATCTTCAGGCCGAAGCCGACGTTTTCCAGCACCGTCATGTGCGGGAACAACGCGTAATTCTGGAACACCATGCCGAAGCCGCGCTTCTCGGGCGGCAGCACGTCGATACGCAGGTCGTCCAGCCAGATGCTGCCGCTCGTGAGCGGTTGCAGACCTGCAATGCAATTGAGCGCCGTGGATTTCCCGCAGCCCGAAGGTCCGAGCAGCGCGATGAATTCGCCACGGCGAATCTCGAGGTCGAGACCACGCAGCGCAGCGAGCTGCGTGCCCTCCGCGTTAGTGAAGCTACGGCCCACCGAGTCGAGGCGCAGACGATCGAAAGAATGCTTCATGACACGTTCCTGACCAACAAGATCAACCTGGATGAGCAGGGATCGAGGACGGCGCTCCCCAATCGAAACCACGAAAGCACCGTCCGTCCATTGCTGCTTCTTCCGCTCTCTTCCTCTCGTTACTGCGACTTCTGCGAACCGACTTCGCGGTCCCACTTCTGGAACGCGGCGACCATCGCCTGCGCCGAAAGCGGCTGGACATGCGGGTAGGCCGTGAGCCATTTCGCGTATTCGGGGCGGCCGTACTTCGCGATCACATCCTGGCTTTCCTTGGGCGCCATTTGCAGCGTGACATCCTTCACTGCGGGGCCCGGGTAGAAGTAGCCGTCGTCATACGTCATGGCCTGCTGCTGCGGCTCGAGCATGAAGTTCATGAGCTTGAGCAGCACCGCGAGCTTCTCTTTCGAAACGCCCTTCGGCACGACCATGTAGTGAGCGTCGTTCACCCACGTCATGTTGTTGAACGCCTGCACCTTGAAGTCGGCCGGCACGATGCCGAGCGCGCGCGGGTTGATATCCCAGCCCGTCACGGTCACCGTCATGTCGCGCGTGCCTTCGCCCAGTTCCTTCATCACCGCCGAGGTGCCGCCCGGGTAGTACGGCACGCACGAGTTCAGCTCCTTCAGGAACGCCCAGGTCTTGTCCCAGCCGTTGATCGGGTCTTGCGGGTTCTTGTCGCCGAGCAGGTACGGCAGGCCCATCAGGAACGTGCGGCCCGGACCCGAGTTGGCCGGACGCGCATAGATCAGCTTGCCGGGGTTTGCCTTGCACCATGCCAGCAGTTCCTGCGGCGTTTGCGGCGGCTTGGCGACCTTGGCCGGGTTGTATTCGATCAGCGGACCGGCCGGCATGTACGACACTTCGAGGCCATAGCCTTGCGCGAGATCCTGCATCTTGCGCGGACCTGGCGCGTACTTGTCGAGCACGCCCGGCAGCGCTGCCTGCTCATCCGGCAGCAGCTTCATCCACAAATTCTGTTCGATGCCGGCGGCGAGCGCGTCGGTGCCCGTCAGCACGAGATCGATGTCGGCGCGGCCGGCGGCCTGCATCGCCTTGATCTTGCCAGGCAATTGCGGCGCGGGCGCGTTGGTGTAGGTGATATTGGAGACGAGATTCGGGTTTTTCGCCTTGAACGCTTCGAAGGCCTTCTGCGTGAGCTGCAGGTTACCGGCCACGTCGACTATGTTCAGGGAAACGGGATCGGCCTTGGCTGCGCTCATGCCGAGCGCCGTGGCGGCCGCCACACACACGGCCAGCACGCTGGCCTTGAAGCGTCCATCGAACATCGCATCTCCTCACATCTGTTTATGGAATTTGTTCTAACGCGACCCGTTAATTCTTGTAATGTCCAAGCCGGACACAGGATGCCGAACCACGCACCAAGTTGTCAAGCAACGTCAGGCCCTTTGTGAGACTACTGTGAGCCCCTTGTCGGAATCTGCTTGGAGAAAGCGCCTGCAAGGCTTCTGCAGGCGCTTTCCTGACCGCTTTCGCGGGATTACTGCTTCACCAGCTCGCCGTCGCGCAAACGCCACAGCGCGAGCGGATTGTCGTTCTGCAGTGTGACCGGCAGAAGTTCGGCCGGCAGGTCCTGGTAGCAGACCGGACGCAGGAAACGCTCGATCGCCATCGCACCCACCGAAGTCGTGCGCGCGTCCGAGGTGGCCGGGAACGGGCCGCCGTGAACCATCGCATACGACACTTCGACGCCCGTCGGGAAGCCGTTCGCGAGAATGCGGCCGGCCTTGCGCTCGAGAATCGGCATGAGCCGCGCGGCCATCGCGTAGTCGTCGCGGTCGATGTGCAGCGTCGCCGTGAGCTGGCCTTCGAGGTGCTCCGCCACGCGCGCGAGTTCGGCTTCGTCGCGGCACGCCACGACCACCGAGGTCGGCCCGAAAATCTCGTCCGACAATGCGTGCTGCGCGAGGAATTGCTCGGCGCTGGCCTTGAAGAGCACCGGCAGCGCGTCGCAATGCGCATCCGTCTTCGCGCCTTCGGCCAGGTTCTCGATGCCGGGCAACTGCTTGCGCGCAGCAATGGCTTCGCCATACGTCGAGGCGATCCCCGCCGTCAGCATGCTTTGCGACGGCTTCTGCGTGAGTGCGGCACTCGCCGCCTTCACGAAGCGGTCGAGTTCAGGCGAGTCGATGGCGAGCACGAGGCCCGGGTTCGTGCAGAACTGGCCCACGCCCATCGTGAGCGAATCCACGAAGCCTTGCGCGAGCGCTTCGCCGCGAGCGGCCAGCGCCGCGGGCAGCACGAACATCGGGTTGATGCTGCTCATTTCGGCGTAGACCGGAATCGGCTCGGGGCGCGCGGCCGCGATATGCGAGAGCGCGAGACCGCCGCGGCGCGAACCCGTGAAGCCAACGGCCTTGATGGCCGGATGCGCCACGAGCGTTTCGCCCGCTTCATTGCCGCCGCCGAAGACGAGCGAGAACACGCCCTCGGGCAGACCTAAGTCGGCCACGGCCTGCTGGATCGCGCGGCCCACGAGTTCCGAGGTGCCGGGGTGCGCCAGGTGCGCCTTCACGACGACCGGGCAGCCGGCAGCCAGCGCCGAAGCCGTATCGCCGCCCGCCACCGAAAACGCCAACGGGAAGTTGCTCGCGCCGAACACGGCCACGGGGCCGACCGGAATGCGATGCGCGCGCAGGTCCGAGCGCGGCAGCGGCTTGCGCTCCGGCAGCGCCGAGTCGAGCACGGCGCCGCACCAGCGGCCGTCACGCACGAGCGATGCGAAAAGACGCAGTTGGCCGACCGTGCGGCCGCGCTCGCCTTCCAGACGCGCCTTGGGCAGCGCCGATTCGAGATGCGCGCGTTCGATCAGCGCGTCGCCGATGCCGAGAATGCGTTCGGCGATCGCTTCGAGCAGGCGCGCACGCGTTTCGTGCGGGGCCGCGCGGAAGGCGTCGAACGCCTGCGCCGCGAGTTCACAAGCGCGCGCGACTTCGGCCTTGCCGCCGAGGCCGAACGACGGCTCGATCTCCTGACCGAGCGCGGGCGCGAAGGCGCGCATCTCGCCCGCCTCGCCGCGCACGGCTTGCGCGCCGAGCAGCATTGCTCCAGTAATCTGCATGTTCGCTCCGTTCAATTGCTTGTTGCCGCCGTTCAGGCGTTGGCGGTCTGTGCCGAAGCGGCCAGCTTCTGCTCGAATGCGAGCAGCGCCTTGGCTGCGTCGCCGATCGCCGGCAGCGCCTCAGCGGGCGACTGCGAGAGCAACGGCAGGATCGGGCCCATGTCGGCGATGCCCGAGAGCGTCACGGCGTCATGCAGCACGCGGATGAGCGAGATGTTGTCGCGCAGCGTTTCGAGCGGCATGAAAGCATCGTAGAGGCGTTGCGCTTCTTCCGCACGGCCTTCCTTCGCGGCCTTCAGCAGCGCCATGATGGTGTTCGAAGCGATGCAGCCCGAGCCCGTGGTCCAGGCGGCCAGACCGAAGTCGCGCACGTGAACCAGTGCCGGACGCTCGCCCATGCCCGAGACGACCTTCGAAGCCGGCACGCTTTGCAGCAGGCGGCGCAGATAGGGGTCGTTCGCCGGGTCGGCGCGCACGATGGCGTACTTGACCGCAATCAGGATGCCGCGGTCGATCAGGCGCACGAGCGTGTCCACGTCGACATAGTCTTCGCTCTTGATATAGAGCGTGAGCGGAATGCCGGCGGTGTCGGCGATGCGAGTCAGACCCGCTTCCACCCCTGCGGGCGTGGTGAAGCCGGAGAGCGGCAGGACCATGGCCGTCTTGTACTGCGTTTGCGCGAGGATGCGCGCCTGGTCGAGCATCTTGCCGTAGTCGGGACCGATGGCCGGAATCACGCGCGTTTCGGGCGCGGTGAGGTCGGCGAGCATGTCTAGCAACTCACGGAATTCGCTCACAGCGACGTGGTACAGGTTTGCATTGCCGCCGTACAGCAGCGTACGGATGCCGCCCGCTTCCATATGGCGGATCAGCTTGCCGTTCTGTTCAACGTCGAGGGAGAAGTCGGGGCGGCGTGCGAGCGGCGGCACTGCCATCACAGTCGAGGCGAATTCGCTCTCGACAATCGGGGACACGTTCATGAGGCCTCGTGCTGGGATGGAGGGTTGTCAATATCGAGCACAGTAGCACCGGCTCGCCGTAGTTGTCAAACAACTTGTTGCATTTGTTAGGGTTTGTTCTGAGGGCACGGTAACAGGCGGCCGCCCGCCCTTGCGCGACCGGTACAGGCCCCGTAAAGGAATATTGTAGAATCGCGGCCGAATCATGGAACCGGTTCCATCTAACATCTCCGTTCCGTAGCCGCCGCGGCGGCGTGTCATGCGCAGCGGGCAAGATCGCCACGCAGACACGGTCGAACCACGCCCCGCCGAACTCATACAGAATCCCACAATGTCTGAATCTCCTCTCACGACACGCCGCGGCTTCCTACGCACGGCAGCGGTGCTCGTACCCGCCAGCGCACTGGCGGGCTGCGAGGGCGGCAAGCAGCCGTCGAGCGAAACCGCCACGGCGGGCAGCGCCGCCTCTGCGCCGAACGCCAAGCCTGAAGCCGGGCAGGCCGCCGCCTACAAGCCGCGCTTCTTCGACGCGCGCGAGTGGGCCTTTGTCGAAGCCGCCGCCGACCGCCTGATTCCCGCCGATTCCGAAGGCCCCGGCGCGCTGGAAGCGGGCGTCCCCGAATTCATCGACCGGCAGATGGACACGCCCTACGCGCACGGCGCGCTCTGGTACATGCAGGGGCCATTCCAGCAAGGCGTGCCCGAACTGGGCTACCAGTTGAAGCTTGTACCGCGCGACATCTACCGGCTCGGCATCAAGGCCGTAAACGCGTATTGCACGAAGGCGTACGGCAAGGACTTCGACGCGCTCGACACCAACACGCGCGAGCGCGTGCTCAGCGCGCTCGAAGCGGGCAAGGTCGAACTGGACGGCGTGCCTGCCTCCTTGTTCTTCGGCCAGTTACTGCAGAACACACGCGAAGGCTACTTCTGCGACCCGATCCACGGCGGCAACCGCGACATGGCCGCGTGGAAGATGATCGGCTTCCCCGGCGCCCGCGCCGATTTCATGGATTTCGTGAACCAGAACGGCAAGCCTTATCCGTACGGCCCGGTCTCGATCAACGGAGAGCGTACGTAAATGGCGATCAAGAAAGCTCACGTCGATGCCGTGGTTGTCGGCTTCGGCTGGACCGGCGCGATCCTCTCGAAGGAACTGACGGAAGCGGGCCTCACCGTGGTCGCGCTCGAGCGCGGCGAGTATCGCGACACCTACCCGGACGGCGCGTACCCCAACACCATCGACGAGCTCACGTACAACATCCGCAAGAAGCTGTTCCTCGACCTTTCGAAGACCACCGTCTCGATCCGCCACGGCGTGAACGACACGGCGCTGCCCTACCGCCAGCTCGCCGCGTTTCTGCCCGGCGAGGGCGTGGGCGGCGCGGGCCTGCACTGGTCGGGCGTGCATTTCCGCATTACGCCGGAAGAGCTGCGTTTGAAGAGCCACTACGAAGAGCGCTACGGGAAGCAGTTCATCCCCGAAGGCATGACGATCCAGGACTACGGCGTGAGCTACGACGAACTGGAGCCGCACTTCGACTTCGCGGAGAAGGTATTCGGCACCTCGGGCCAGGCGTACAAGGTGAAGGGCAATGTCGTCGGCGACGGCAACGTGTTCGAAGCCGCGCGCAGCGACAACTTTCCGTTGCCCGCGCAACTGAACACGTATTCCGCGCAGCGCTTCTTCGACGCGGCGAAGTCGATCGGTCTGCATCCTTACCGGCTGCCTTCGGCCAACACTTCGGGGCCGTACACGAACCCGTACGGCGTGCAGATGGGCCCGTGCAACTTCTGCGGCTTTTGCAGCGGTTATGCGTGCTACATGTATTCGAAGGCTTCACCGAATCTCAACATCCTGCCCGCGCTCAAGCAGGAAAAGCACTTCGAGCTGCGCTCGAAATGCCACGTGCTGCGCGTCGAACTCGACGACACGAAAAAGCGCGCCACGGGCGTGACCTATATCGATCCGGCGGGCCAGGAAGTGTTCCAGAGCGCTGACCTCGTGATCGTCTCGGCGTTCCAGTATCACAACGTGCACCTGCTGCTGCTCTCGGGTATCGGCAAGCCCTATGACCCGGTGTCGGGCGAGGGCGTGGTGGGCCGCAACTTCGCGTACCAGAACCTCTCGACCATCACGGCGTTCTTCGACAAGGACACGTGGACGAATCCGTTCATCGGCGCGGGCGGCAACGGCGTGGCCGTGGACGACTTCAACGCCGACAACTTCGACCACGGCCCGCTCGGCTTCGTGGGCGGCTCGCCGCTGTGGGTGAACCAGGCGGGCGTGAAGCCGATCAGCGGCATCGCCACGCCCGCTGGCACGCCGAACTGGGGCGCCGGGTGGAAGAAGGCCGTGAAGGACCACTACGCGCACACCATTTCGATGGATGCGCACGGCTCGAACATGTCGTACCGCGACGTGTACCTCGACCTCGATCCGACCTACCGCGACTCGTACGGCCAGCCGCTTTTGCGCATGACCTTCGACTGGAAGGACAACGACATCAAGATGGCGCAATACGTGACGGGCCAGATGCAAAAGATCGCCGAGGCGATGGGCCCGAAGGCCATCAACGTGTACACACGCGAATTCGGCGCGCACTTCGACTCGCGCCGCTACCAGACCACGCACCTCGTTGGCGGAGCCGTGATGGGCAACGACCCGAACACCAGCGTCATCAACCGCTATCTGCAGAGCTGGGACGTGCCCAACGTGTTCGTGATGGGCGCCTCCGCGTTCCCGCAGGGGATCGGCTACAACCCGACCGGCCTCGTCGCCGCCCTCGCCTACTGGAGCGCGAAAGCCATTCGCAACCAGTATCTGAAGAACCCCGGTCCCCTCGTGAGCGTGTGAAGAGCCGCATGAAGAAAAACCTTTTCTCCGCGTGCGCGAACGTTGCACGCGCAACGGTTTCGGGTGCGGCTATCGCGACATTCACGTCATTCGCGGCGCACGCAGCGGAACTGCCGAACGCCGCGCTCGTCGCGCATGGCGAATACCTCGCGCGCGCCGGCGACTGCATTGCCTGCCACACCCCACAAGGCGGCAAGCCGTTCGCGGGCGGCCTGAAGTTCGATACGCCCATCGGCGCGATCTACTCGACCAACATCACGCCCGACGCGAACACCGGCATCGGCAAATGGAGCTACGACGACTTCGCCAGGGCCGTGCGGCAAGGCGTGCGGCCGAACGGCGAAACGCTTTACCCCGCGATGCCCTACCCTTCGTACGCACGCCTGAGCGATGACGACATGAAGGCGCTTTACGCGTACTTCATGCACGGCGTTGCGCCCGTGCAGGCGCAGAACCGCGCCGTGGACATTCCCTGGCCGCTCTCGATGCGCTGGCCGCTCGGCGCCTGGCGCATGCTGTTCGCACCGAAGGTGCAGGCGTTCGACGGAGCGCACTACAACGATGCGATCGTCGCGCGCGGCGCGTATCTCGTGCAGGGCCTCGGCCACTGCGGCGCGTGCCACACGCCGCGCGCACGCACGATGCAGGAACTCGCACTCACCGACCGCGAAGGCGACGACTTCCTCGCAGGCGGCGGCCCGATCGACGGCTGGGTGCCCTCGAGCCTGCGCGGCAACCCGCGCACGGGCTTAGGCAGCTGGAACGAGGACGACATCGTGCAGTTCCTCAAGGCGGGGCGCAATCTGCACACCGCTGCGTTCGGCGGCATGACCGATGTGGTTCAGCACAGCATGCAGCACATGAACGACGCGGACCTGCTCGCCATCGCGCGCTACCTGAAGACGCTGCCCGCCAGCGACCCGAAGGAAACGCCGTACGCCTACGATCCCGCCGCCGCGAACAAGCTGCAAAACGGCGACGCGAGCGCACGCGGCGCGGCGGTCTATCGCGACAACTGCATGGCCTGCCACCGCAGCGACGGACGCGGCTACACGCGTGTGTTCCCGGCACTCGGCGGCAACCCCGTCGTGCAGGGCAAGGACCCCACTTCGCTGATTCATGTGCTGCTCTCCGGCAGCGCGCTCGAAGGCACGAAATCCGCGCCCTCGTCGTTCACGATGCCGGCGTTCGGCTGGCGTCTGTCCGACCAGGAAGTGGCCGACGTGTCCACCTTCGTGCGCGCGAGCTGGGGCAACGCCGGCACACCAGTGAGCGCCGAAGACGTCGCGAGGGTCCGCAAGACCGTTACCGCGAGCACGCCGGCGCTGCCGCCCGGCGCAACGCTCAAGCGCTAACGCGCTCCACGCCGCACCTTTCCATTCCCCGCGTTTCGCACTTGCGGTCTCGTTCAACGAGGCCGCGAGTGCGTGCGCGCATAACCAGAAATCGCTCACGAGGCGATCCATCGACGTTGAAACAACAAATGATGAGAAAACACCTGCTCGCCGCACCAGTCCTGTTCTCGCTCGCCGGCGTCGCTCTGGCGCAAGGTTCGGTCACGCTGTATGGCATTGCCGACGCCGGCATCACGTATCGCAGCAACGAGCGCACCGGCACCACGGGCGCGTACACGGGCCATTCGAACGTGGGCCTTTCCACCGGCAACCTCTCGGGCAGCCGCTGGGGCATCAAGGGCCAGGAGGATCTGGGCAGCGGGCTCGCGGCCATCTTCCTGCTCGAAGACGGCTTCGACATCACGAACGGTACTTCGGGCCAGGGCGGGCGTCTGTTCGGCCGCCAGGCCTTCGTGGGCCTCTCGGACCAGCGCTACGGCTCGCTCACCATGGGCCGCCAGTACACCTCGCTCGACGACTTCGTCGGGCCGGTCGCGCCCGTGAACTTCATCGGCGGATTCGGCGCGCATCCGGGCGACATCGACGACCTCGACCAGACCACGCGCGTGGACAACTCGATCAAGTACACGAGCGCGAATTACGCGGGCCTCACATTCGGCGCGCTGTACGGTTTTGGCGGCCAGCCGGGCAGCATGAAGCGCAAGAACACGTGGAGCGTGGGCGCGGGCTACGCAAACGGCCCGCTGCGCATGGGCGTGGGCTATGAGCGCTCGGACAACAGCAAGACCGGCCTCGACGATCCCACCTACGGCAAGTGGCAAGGCACCTACGACGGCACCTTCAACTCGTCGATCAACGAAGGCTATGCGAGTGCGCAATCGCAACAGGTCGTGGCGGCGGGCGCGACGTGGGACTTCGGTCCCGCCGTGGTCGGCGTGAACTACAGCAACGTGCAGTACCGCTCGGGCGCGAATTCGCTGTTCTCGGGCAACGCGATCTTCAATATCGCCGGTATTTTCACGCAGTGGAATGTGCAGCCGCGCACGCATGTGTTCGCGGGCTACAGCTATACGCGTGGCAGCGCCGTAGAAGGCGTGGATGAAGACGCTCAGTACCACAACGTTTCGGTGGGCGCGACCTACGATCTCTCGACGCGCTCGACGGTGTATCTGCTCGCGGGCTACCAGCATGCGTCAGGCATGACGCTCGACGCCGCGGGCGATCCGGTCGCGGCGACGGCTTCGGTGTCCGACAAGGGTAACGGCCACTCGTCGGCCACGCAGTCGCAAGCCATTGTGAGCGTGGGCTTGCGTCAGAAGTTCTAGGCAGCCTCCGACTTCGTTGCCTATGCAACGAAACCGCGGGTGCTCATGCCATGAGCGCCCGCTTTTTTGCCAGCCGCGCAGCCGTTCAGTGCAGCACCTCGGGCCGGTCCAGCAGGCCGTAGAACTCGTCGATCGTCACGGTCGGCGCGAACTGCGAGAGCGTGGCGACGATCACGTCGTCGGTAATCGCCGATCCTGCCGCCGATTCGAGCTGAACCCCGGCCGCGGCGGCCTGGCTTTCGGCCAGTTCGAGGGCGATCGACAGGATAAAGCGTGCGTCGGTTTGGGTGAGTAGGGCTTTCATGCCTGCTCTAACGGCGCACGCGCGGGGAATCTTTAGGGTTTTGTGGGGTTTCGTGAGGTTTGGTAATGCTTGCGCGCAGCCCTATGCTCAACGCGTGCGCGCCACGAACTGCCCGGGACTCGTGCCCGTTAATCTCCGGAACATCGCAATGAAAGCCGACGACGTGGCGTACCCCAAATCCAGCGCCACGGCCTCGACGCTGCGCCCTGCGTGCAACATGGGCAGCGCATTCACGAGCCGGATGCGCTGGCGCCACTCCGTCAACGACATGCCCAACTCGTTTTGCGCGCGGCGCATGAGCGTGCGCTCGCTCATGTGAAACGCATCGGCCAGCTCGGCGAGCGAGCGATTGTCGGCGGGATTCTGCCGCAGCACCTGGAGGATCGCGTTGAGATCGGCGTCGTCGGTATGCGGCACGAAGCTGCCCGTGGTCGCGCAGGTCGAAAGCTGATCCACGAGCACGCGCAAGAGACGCGCGCGCGGAGCTTCCCCCTCCTCCTCCACCGGCGTCACGCGCAGATGCTCGAGAATCGCGCGCACGAGCGGCGACACCATCACCGCGCAACTCGTTGACGGCATGCGCGTGCACAGGTCTCGGCTGATGTACACCGAGCAATGCACCGTCTCCTGCTCGTTGAAGCCCACGTGCTCGGTGCCCGGCGCGATCCAGAGCCCGAGATGCGGCGGCGTGATGTAGTGCTCATCGCCCGCCTTCACCTCGGTCGTGCCGCTGAACGCGTAGACGAACTCGCCCCACGGGTGGCACATCTGCGGATAGGTGGCGTGCGAGGGCATGTGCTCCATGCGGAAGAACACGGGCGTGGGCAGCACGTCGGTGAAGGGCGGCAGGCGCAGATGGCGCGCCGGGCGACCACGGTCAGGCGCTTTAGGCATTTGGGGCATGGCGGTCTGGGGCTATCGATTGTCAGTTTTGCGCTATATGCGCGCATCCCGACGCATCAATACTACGCCCACTGCCAACAAACTTCAGCCGAATACTTCAAGTCAGCGAGTCCGCAATGAGAAAGCAAGTCGACGCAACGGCCGTGGCCATCATGGTGGCGCTATGCCTCGCATGGGGTCTGCAACAGGCCGCGATCAAGGCGGTGGCCGGGGACATCCCGCCCATGCTGCAGATCGGGCTGCGCTCTGGCGTGGCGGCGGCACTCGTATGGCTCTTCAACCAGCTCGTTTCGCGCGAGCGTTGGCTGCAAGGCGTGGCGCGCGGCGCCGGGCTCGTCACAGGCGGCTTGTTCGCGCTCGAATTCGTGTTCGTGGCCATGGGCCTGCGCTGGACCAATGCCTCGCACATGGCCGTGTTTCTCTATACCGCACCGATGTTCGCGGCCATCGGCTTGCATTTGCGCCTGCCCGACGAACGGCTCGCGCGGCTGCAATGGTGCGGCATTGCGATCGCGTTCGCGGGCATCGCCATCACGTTCCTCGGCCCGGCGCTGCTGGGCGGCGGCACACCCGGTTCGCCGATGTGGCTGCTCGGCGACTTCATGGGCCTGTGCGGAGGCGCGGCGTGGGGGCTCACCACCGTTGTCGTGCGCACGAGCCGCCTGAGCGAGGCGCCCGCCACGCAAACGCTCTTCTATCAACTGGCGGGC
This sequence comes from Paraburkholderia hiiakae, assembly GCF_904848665.1. Taxonomy (GTDB): domain Bacteria; phylum Pseudomonadota; class Gammaproteobacteria; order Burkholderiales; family Burkholderiaceae; genus Paraburkholderia; species Paraburkholderia hiiakae. The sequence continues at coordinate 75,865 of NZ_CAJHCQ010000004.1, read as the reverse complement.
GCTTTCGTCGTGCTGGTGCCGTCCGCGGTTCTGACCGGACAGGCGCACTTTCGAGGCACGCCGCTCGCCCTGACTTCCCTCGCGTTCCAGACGCTGCTCGTCTCGTTCGTGAGCTATCTCGTGTGGTTCTGGTTGCTGCGCCGTTATCTGGCCGCGCGCCTCGGCATCCTCTCGTTCATGACGCCGCTGTTCGGCGTGGCGTTCGGCGTCGTGCTGCTGCACGAGCGCGTGGAGCCCGCGTTCCTCTTTGGCTCGGCGCTCGTGCTGATCGGTCTGCTGGTGGTGAACGCGCAAGGCTGGGTCCGTCAGGCTTTCGGCCGTCGTGCCGCTAACGCGCGCGGCGCGCAGGCTTCCTGAGCGGAAGTCATTCGGTTGGCGAAGAAGGCATTGCGCGCGCGCTCAAAGCGCTCAAGCGTGAGGACGCAACGACCCTGATCGGCCACGAACTTACGGCGATCAGCCGCGCGCTGCTCGCCGAAGGCGTAATGGACGCCGTGCTCGACCAAAGCCCGTTCGTCGAAGCCGTGCGCGCCGTCGAAGTGATCCTCGCCCACTACAACCGCGGCGCGGCCGCGAGCTTGCCGCTGCAAACGCCGATGTCGATTTATCCGCGGGCGAATCTACCGCCGGCCACGGCCTGACACGCGATTCGACCGCAGAGGGGCTACGGCCTCGCACCACGAGCTTCGGCTTTCTGAGGTAAAGTCGCTCGGGTTCCGACTCACTGCGAATCCAGCAACGATGGAAAATCTCTCCACTTTCACGCCGGTCGCGCTCGAACACGCGAGCCGCCTCATCAACCACGGTCCCACGGTGCTCGTCACCAGCAGCGACGGCGAGCGCCGCAACGTCATGGCGGCCGCGTGGTCAATGCCCGTGGAATTCACGCCGCCGCGCATCGCAATCGTGATCGACAAACGCACGTACACGCGCGAACTCATCAGCGCGAGCGGCACGTTCGGCGTGATCATTCCCGGCGCCGCCGCAATCGACCTGACCTACGCCGTGGGCAGCGTGAGCGGCCGCGAGACCGACAAGTTCCAGCGCTTCGGGATCGCCGCCATTACGGGCCCGAAGCTCGGCTTGCCGTTGCTCGAAGCGGGCTGCTCCGCGTGGATGGAATGCCGCCTGATTCCCGAGCGGCATACCGAAGACGCCTACGATACGTGCTTCGCCGAAGTGATCTCAGCCGCAGCCGATCCGCGCGCCTTCCGCAATGGCCACTGGGAACTCGACAGCAGCAACGCGGATCTGCACACGATCCATCATCTGGGTGCCGGCAATTTCGCGCGCGCCGGCAACACGATCAAGGCACGCGAACTCGCGTAAGCGCGCAAGCTTGCTCTTGAGAAACGTGGACAGCCATTTCGCATGACAAACATTTAAAAACATCCAGCGGCGCGCTTTTCTGAACAGCCAGGAGCCACGCATGAGCGATCGCATCGAAACGCCGGCCTCGTTTGGCAGTCCGAAGGCGACCGCACAGGCCGGGCGACTCGGCTACCTGCCCGTTGCGCTGTTCGGCTCGGTCATGGGGCTTGCCGGGCTCTCGTCTGCATGGCGGCTCGCGCACCGCGTGTATGGCATGCCGCTGTGGGTCGCCCAGGCCATTGGCGTGCTCGCGGTGTTGGCGTTCTTGTTGATCGGCTTCGGCTACGCCGTCAAATGGGTCACCGGCCCCATCGCCGTGAAAGCCGAATTCAATCATCCCATTGCCGGCAATCTCTTTGGGACCCTGTTCATCAGCCTGCTTCTGCTTCCCATCCCGCTTGCCGACTTGAGCGTGCCGTTCGCGCGCGCGGTGTGGATCGTCGGCGCAATCGGCATGATCGTGTTTGCGTGGTTCGTCATCATGCGCTGGCTCAATCAGCGTCAGCATCCGTCCCACGCCACGCCCACGTGGATCGTGCCGGTCGTTGGGCTCATCGACATTCCACTCGCCACGCCCTCCATCCAGATCACGGGTGTGAATGGCGTCCTGCTGCTCGCGCTCGCTGTGGGGCTCTTTTTCGCCGTGCCGCTTTTCACGCTCATCTTCTCGCGCCTGATGTTCGAAGAGCCCATGCCCAACAATCTGCAGCCGACGCTCCTCATTCTGCTCGCGCCGTTCGCCGTGGGCTTCTCGGCCTATGTCACCGTGACGGGTGAGGTCGACCGCTTCGCCGACGCGCTCTACATGCTCACGCTGTTCCTCCTCACCGTGCTCGTGGGCCGGTTGCGCTATCTCGCGATTACCTGCCCCTTCCGGCTCTCGTGGTGGGCCGTGAGTTTTCCGCTTGCGGGCGCGGTGAGTTGCGCCGAACGCTACGCCGACCATGCGCCGGGCCCCATCACGCATGGCATCGCGATCTTCCTGCTCGCAACGGTCACGCCACTGCTGCTCGTGCTGGCCGCCCGCACGTTGTGGGGCGTGCTGCGAGGGGAACTCGAAGCACTGGCCCACTAGCGACCTGATACAACCGCGAGCTTGAATTTTATAGACGATCGGTCTAATATCGTCGGCATGGAACCGACCATCGTCAAACCACGCCGCGGCAGGCCGCCGAAAGACCCGCGCGCGCATGCCGACACACGCGCATCGCTCATTCGCGCGGGCATGGAAATGCTGACCGAACAGAGCTTCGCGGCCACGGGGCTGGACGCCGTACTCAAGCGCGTGAACATACCCAAGGGCTCGTTCTATCACTACTTCGAGAGCAAGGAAGCGTTCGGGCGCGAACTGATGACCGCGTACGATGCGTACTTCTGCGCGAAGCTCGACCGCTGGCTGCAGGATGAGACGCGCCCCGCGCTGGAGCGGCTTGGCGCCTTCGTCGAAGACGCCAGCAAAGGCATGGCCCGCCACCGCTACACGCGCGGCTGCCTCGTTGGGAACCTCGGCGTAGAGGTGGATATCCTGCCCGAGGACTTTCGCGAGACGCTCGAACGTATTCTGCAGGGCTGGCAGGGGCGTATCGTGGCGTGCCTGCGCGAGGCCCAGCGCGAAGGCGTGCTCGCGAAGCGAATCGACCTGGCTTCACTCGCCGCTTTCTTCTGGATTGGCTGGGAAGGCGCCGTGTTGCGCGCGAGACTCGTGCGCAGCGCGGCTCCACTCGACACATTCTTCAGAGGTTTCATCGCCGGGTTGCCTCGCGCGTGAGCCGCGGCAACGCCAACCATTCACTGTTTCAGGAGCAGGATGCATCATGTTCAAGGCCATTGTCATTGATAAGGAATCCGGATCGTATGAAGCACGTATCGCCGAGCTCGACGACGCGCGTCTGCCGGAAGGCGACGTGCTCGTCGATGTCGGCTACAGCACGCTGAACTACAAGGACGGCCTCGCGATCACCGGCAAAGGCCCGGTCGTGCGCAGCTTCCCCATGGTTCCAGGCATCGATTTCGCAGGCACGGTCGAGCACAGCGCGAACCCTGCCTACGCGGTGGGCGACGCGGTCGTGCTCAATGGATGGGGCGTTGGCGAACAGCATTGGGGTGGGCTCGCGCAGAAGGCACGCGTCAAGGGCGATTGGCTCATTCCGCTTCCGCCTGGATTCACGCCGCGGCAAACGATGGCAGTCGGCACGGCGGGATACACGGCCATGCTCTGCATTCTCGCGCTCGAACGGCACGGCATCACGCCCGCGCATGGCGACGTGCTCGTCACCGGTGCGAGCGGTGGCGTGGGCAGCTTTGCCATTGCACTGCTCACGCGCCGAGGCTATCGCGTGGTGGCTTCGACCGGCAGGCCGCAAGAGGCGGAGTATCTGAAGCAGCTTGGCGCCGTGGAAGTCATCGACCGCGCCTCGCTATCGGAGCCGGGCCGCCCGTTGCAAAAAGAGCGATGGGCTGCCGCAATCGATTCGGTCGGCGGCCACACGTTGGCGAACGTCTGCGCGAGTCTGCGCGCAGATGGCGCAGTGGCCGCTTGCGGCCTTGCACAAGGGATGGATCTTCCCGCCACGGTCGCGCCATTCATTCTGCGCGGCGTGAGCCTCCTCGGCATCAATAGTGTGACGCGTCCGTTTGCGCAGCGGCAGCAAGCGTGGCACGCGTTGGGCGAAACGCTCGACCTGAAGCAGCTCGACACCATTACACATGAAATCGGCCTGGCCGAAGCCATCCCGGCCGCAGGCGAACTGCTCGCCGGGCATGTGCGCGGGCGGCTCGTAGTCGACGTGAACCGGTAACGTGCGCAGCAGCGGCGATTCGACACTGGACGATTTCGCCGCTTTCACGAAGCCTTCGCGAACGCGCGCGGCGTGACGCCGAGAAGCCGCGTCATCCAGTGCGCCATATGGCTTTGATGCGCGAACCCTGCTTCGAGCGCCACCTGGCTCAGGCTGAGTTTGCCCTGGATGAGGAGTGCCCTCGCCCGTTCGACGCGCCGCCGCACGACGTATTGATGTACCGGCATGCCCAGCGTTTCGCGAAACAGGGCCTTGAAATGCGGCACGCTCAAGTGGACTAGTGCAGCGAGTTCGCCGAGCGTGAGACGCCGATCGAGATGGCTCTCGATGTAATCGGTCACGCGGGCCGCTTTATGTGCCGCGAGCACTGCGGCCCGGCCGCGTGGTGCATCCGTGCCACCGAGCAGCCGCACGACCATTGCGGTCGAAATGCTCTCGGCGAATAGCGGGTCGCACGCCGTTCCCGCTTCGATCTCGGCCAGCAGCGCTCCCGCCAGCGCATTGATGCGTGGGTCGCGCAACTGGAGCTGCGGCAGCATCTCGCGCTGATCCCTGGAGTTCTCCATCTGCTGCGCAATCGATTGCACGAAGTGGTCGTCGAACCACACGCGCAGAATCGTGCAGTCCCCGTCATCAGTCCATTCGCCTTCAACCCCTGCAGGCACCACATCCGCGTCGCCGTGTGCCTGGAGCCTCGATTGCCGGCGGCTGTCGCACGCGCATCTCGCACGCACTGGCGCGCCGACATGGATGCCGATGCGGTGATACGTCATCGCGGGAAAGCGATGCTGCCCCGCACTAACACTGAGCAGTTCGGCGCCACCGCCGTGCCAGCCCAACCCAACGCTCGAACGCAGGCTAATGCTTGCTCCAGTCTGCTGGTTCGAATCTGCAGTCACTGCGCTCATGACATTCCTTTTCGACGCTAAAGCCGTGCGGGAAATCGTGCGATGTTTGCGGCCAGTTTACTGGAATACGGCGACGCTCGCGCACCGTGCCATGGTGGACGTATTCAATCATCCGTTTCTGCGCAACACCATCCTTTCCTGCGCGCCACGCAACGTCCGCATGCCTACGATGACGCAGACCACGCAAACCAGGAGAAAGCGATCATGTTCGTGATTTTTGGAGCATCGGGAAAGGCCGGGCGCGTCACCGCTGCCGCGTTGCGTCGTGCGGGCAAGCCTGTGCGCGCCGTAGTGCGCCATGCTCGTCAGGGCGAAAGCCTCGCGGAGCTGGGCTGCGAAATCGCGCTCGCCGATCTCACCGACCCGCAATCGGTCGCGGCCGCGATCAAAGGCGCACACGCCGTTCAGTTGCTGTGCCCCGTTCCATCCGGTGATACGGATCCCGAAACAACCATGCGCACGATGATCGACGTCGCCACCAACGCCCTGTGCGAAGACCCGCCCGCCACCTTGCTCGCCATTTCCGACTATGGTGCGGAACTGCCGTTGAATACGGGCATTACGCGGCTATACCACTACCTGGAAAAGCGACTGAAGCCCGTGGCGACGCAACTCACCTTGCTGCGCTCAGCGGAACATATGCAGAACTGGGCGGCATTCATTCCCGGGGCGCTCGCGACCGGTACGCTGCCAAGCCTCCATCTGCCTTTGGAGCGCCGCTTTGCCTCGGTTGCCGCACAGGACGTCGGCGCGGCGAGCGCCGGGTTGCTGCTCGAATCGCAGCAGTCCGGCACACCGAGAATCGTGAGCATTGAAGGACCGCAGAGAGTCAGCGTGAACGACATCGCGGCGGCACTCAGCGAAGCGAGCGGTCGCACGATCACGCCTCATGCGCTGCCGCGCGAATCGTGGACACCGATGCTTCTCAAGGCCGGACTCAGCGAGAATCACGCGCGGCTCATCACCGATCTTTACGACGTCCACAACACCGGCCGCATCGACGTGGAAGCGAGCCGCAGCGAGCGGCGTTTCGGCACGACCGCATTACGGGACGTGTTCGGCCCACTCGTTGCGAAATTCAACAGCCAATAGTACGCACACCGCAAAAAAACGGCCGGGCGCTACGCACGACCGGCCGTTCCCGCATGACTACGCGGCGATCAGAACCACTTGCCGAACTGGCCTCCCGGCGCAAGCGACACGCCACGCAGCACTTCGCCGAAGCCGGCGTTGCGCAGCGTCACAAAGCGCTCGTTCGCAGCACCCGAAGCCGTGCTGTTGCGCAGCACGTCGCGCACGGCGACGAGGCGATTCGGGTCCGCGCCCTGGTCGCCGTTGCCGCTCACCGTCGAGGTGATCGCCCAGATCGTGACCGTGCCATCCTGCTCGACGTGACCCGTGATGTTACGCAGGCCGTCCGTGGCGGGCGACCACGGCAAGTTGGTCGCGCTGTTCGTGCCGAGCGGATAACCTGCTACGGTGTACGAAGTACCAAGATTCAGGCCATTCTGAAGGGTGTAAGCGAGCTTCCACGACTTCGTCCCCGCGTTGTACACCCACTTTTGCAGGCCCGCGCTGGTCTGCTGGGCCGCGTGCGTGTACAGGTCCGTGCCACCCGAATAGCCATCGCCCTCGTCGGCGACATAAAGCGTATTCGCGTCGGCGAACCACAGCCCGAAGGGGTACGAAAGCGTCGTCGCAGTTTTGTTCGGCGTGGCCGGGAAACCCGCGAGCACGCATACGTTGCTCGGCAAGCCGCTGGTCGTCAACGTGGAAGCGTCGTACGCAAGCGGGTTGGCCGGCAGTTTCGCGCCCGCCACCGGCACGCCTACGCCGCCCGAGGGACACGCCTTGCCCGTTGTGTCGACGAAATACACCGTGTTCACGCCGTTGCTACCGCTGCCCTTCGTGAAGTACACCACGTTGTTGAAGACGGTAAGCCCGCGGTAGTTGTCATCCTTGCCAACCTTGTCGGCCTTCGCGCCGAGTTCCGTGACCGAAAAACTCGCGAGCGGCGTGGGCGTGCCAGGCGTTTGCTGCGCTTCGTGCTGGTGCGTCGCTTCGATGAATTGCGCGCCCGCGCCAAGAATCACGCCTGCCGGCTGCGGATTCGAGCCGTTGCCCGCGTTGCCCACTGTGAAGTAAAAGCCGTTGCCCTCACCGTTACCGTTGCCGTTGTTGAGCAGCGCGCTGCGGCCATTGTTGCCGCTGTACGCATTGGTCTCCGTGAAGGAAAAGTGCCCTTCGGCATCGACCCGCGCCACTGCGCGATAGAACGCCTGACCGTCCGGATTCGTCGGATCGATCGCACCAGGCGTATTCGAGTTCGATACGTCGATCGTGTTGACCGGCGCAACGTAGCCCATGAAAGTCAGGTAACGGCCGTCGCTCGAGAGGTTGAGCCCGAGTTCGGACTTGGAGCTGAAGCTTGTCACGAGCTGGTCGTGATCATGGCCCGCATGCAGACTGTTGGGCACTTCCAGCGTGTGGACAACCTGGCCTCCCGGCGTGATGGTGTCGAGGAAAATGCGCGAAGTGATGCCGAAGCTCGGATCGTAAAGCACGTTGTTCCAGACCGCCGGATAGGTGCCGTCAGTGGGCGCACCGCCCGTGGGGCAGCTCGCCTGCGCGCTATTGCAATTGGGCGGCAGCGCCATACCGGCGGTGACGTTGCTCGACATATTGTCGTACACACTGCGGCTCACGACGAGCAGGCCCGAACCACCAAAAAAAGCGTCCGCATTTTGCGCGGCTGTGGCTGCACCTGTACTGGCACAGACCAAAGCAGCGGCAATTGCAAGACGTGAACGACGTGCGGCAAAACAAGCGCCGTACAATGTTGAGCGAAGGGTATGGATGGCCATCTGTAGCGTCTCCGAAAGGAATTACAAGCGTTTTGTCAAGACGAACTCGGGGTCAATCCCGCTTACCGTAGCGAAATTTTGTGAAAGATTTGTTGCAGCGTCGCGGCTTCGCGCACGCGATTTCCTCTGCTGAATTCGATCATTTCAGCCTGTTTCGGTTGAAGTCACTTAGTTTGTTATCCTCATCATCTGTTTGAGCGCACACGCAACGCTTCATCGAAAAACCGCAGCACGATAGGAGGATTCAATTTGAATCCTGCTTGTCACCATACTGTAATTGACTCTGCGCGGACCCCATTAGACTTCCGCGACGCCCCGCAGAACATGAATAACGGGAGAGGCTCGTGAGACCATTGCGCCCGCTGATTACCGCGCTCATTTGCGGTGTTTGCGCGCTGACGTGCCGCGCGCAAGATGTGACTGGCTGCGGCAGCACGCTCGCCGCTCCCCTCTACACCCACTGGGCCACGGACTACCAGAAGTCCGGGGGCGGCAAGGTGGTCTATCGCAGCACCGGCTCGACAGACGGACTCAAGGCGATCGTCGCGCACACGGTCGACTTCGCCGGTTCCGACGCCCCGCTCACGAGCGAGCAATTGAGCAAGGAAGGATTGCGACAGTTTCCCACCGCGATCGGCGGCGTGGTTCCCGTCGTGAATCTCCCGGGCATCAAGGCCGGGCAGTTGATGCTGACCGGCGAGGTGCTGGGCCAGATCTTTCTCGGCAAGATCCTGTATTGGGACGACCCGGCGATCGCGCAGCTCAATCCGAAGATCAAGATGCCCAACACGCCGATCGCTGTCGTGCGGCGTCTGGATGGTTCGGGCACGACGCTGATCTGGACTCACTATCTCTCGCAGGTGAGCCCCGAATGGAAACGCAAGGTCGGTGAAGGCACCAGTGTTCACTGGCCCTTGGGGATTGGCGGTAAGGGCAATGAAGGCGTCGCCACGTTCGTGGGCTATCTGCCCGGGGCGATTGGCTATATCGCCTGGGACTTCACGAAGCAGAATCATCTGACCTACACGGCCATGACCAACGCGGCGGGCGCGGTCGTTGAGCCGGGCATCCAGACATTCAGCGCAGCTGCCGCGAATGCGGACTGGTCGAGCTCGCTCTTTCAGGTGCTGACCAATCAGCCAGGAAAGGACGCGTGGCCCGTGATGGGCGCGACCTACGTGCTGTTGCAGGCCGCGCCGGACCACTCGCCCCGTAGCGCCGAAACGCTGAAGTTCTTCGATTGGGCGTTGACGCATGGCGAGCCGACGACTCAGGCACTGGACTATATTCCGCTGCCTGCCATAGTCGTGACGAAAATCCGCGCGCAATGGCACGGCGACAAAAACGACGAAGTCGCAAACAAAGCGGTTGCCGTGCAATAGCTTCCACGTCAGTTCACGAGTGTTCTCACGCCAGGCGCCGATGCGCCAGGGAGGCGTTGATGAAACATCCCGCTGCCGAAGAGGTGGTGAAGGCGATCGCGAACGAAACACAAACGCCGCTGGAGATCGTCGCGAAGATGTATGAGCAAACGTGGGCGGCGTTCAGTGACGGCGCACGCGTCATGGATTATCTGACCGTGCTCGTCTCGCGGCGCGTGCGGGAGGACCTTCGCAACATGCGCAAGAACGCGCACTGAATGCTTGCGTGGTCACATGCCGATGCCACGCACATGCACGCATCAACGCCTGGCCGCCTTACGCCTGCGGGGATCGGTTTTACGGCAGAGGTCAGTCAACACCCAGCGGGCGATGATCTCAGGGCGATTCGTTCCGTACTGTGCGGATTTGATTTCGTTTTCGAAGTAGACGATAACGCTTCCGGCCATCACGCGGTACGCGCCCGCGTAGTTCACGCCATCCAGTTCGATATTCAAGGGATGGGTGGTTTCGTATTCTGCAAGAGCCAAGGTAAGCGCGGAAATGTCTAAATTATGACAATATCGTTTCGCGCCCCTATTGGTCAATTAAATATGCGTTTTGTTTCATATTGACGATTGCGGTCCCGATTTTGGCCCAGATTTTTGCTCACTACGTGCGCCTTTCGCGCCCTTTAATGGGGCACGCATTAATGCCGCATGACTGAGCCTGCCATAGGGGCTTGCCGCGAACCATCGCTCGCCAACGGAAGCGCTCCAGGCATTCACCCAGCGCGTCGCCATCATTTTCTCGGCTGTCGCTTCGGCATTCATCAGCCGCTTCATTGCCAGGCCAAGGCGGTGCATTGCGTACCGCTTGCGCCGTGCTTCGGTGTCCATTCGCGCATTCATCGTCTCGCCTCTTCCGGTTGAGTATTGCGCAGACAAAAGCCTGGAGACTCACCTGCACCGATACCTTGCGAAGCGTGTGCATCACTCGCGCTGAACCCCACGAGAACGCTCATTAAGGCACGGAAAAAACGGCGGAAACATCAGGGAGAGTATGGAGGGCAGTCGCCATGAAAGCGCTTTCGCCCGGCAGTGCGAACCAGGGCGTGCCACCCAGGGCGATCTGGCTCTCCATTCACTCACAACACTACGCCGGCCATATGACACTCCACTCGCCAGTAAGCCACGGATTCGCGCCTCTTGTCGAAATACAACCGATGAATGGCGGCGGCTTAACGTCGCGCCGCGCGATGATGACGGATCGGCAACCCCATTCCAGAATGGTTCACCGCGCGTAAATCCATGCGAACAACGACACACGGCGGCCCCCGATTCGCGCTCGGACGCGCACTGAAGCAACCGCTGTTGAATGCGGTGGCCCGGTTGCCCGACAGCGTACAGCGAGCGATGTTCATTCCGCCAATACGCCGCGTCTGCATTCGCGTACCGGTATTGCGCGCGGTGTATTCTGGCTGCCTGCGGCGCCATCCCATCGACCTCCAGTACGGCACCGACACGAGCGGCCTGGTCGATTCCCACGCGCTGCAGCGCGACGCCCGCCTCGCCGGGCAGCTAAGGCCTTATATGGGCTCGCAGCCGACCATCATCCGCCGCGCGCTCGACACCCTGGGCGATATTACCGGCTATACGTTCATGGACATCGGTTGCGGTAAAGGCCGCCCGATGATCGTCGCCTCCGAGTATCCGTTCTCTTTGGCGCTGGGCTACGACATCAGCGCGGACCTGGTGAGGACGGCGAACGCGAACGCGGTCGTTATGGCACGGCACTTTCCACAACGGCCGCCCATTCGCGCATTGCACGCGAATGTCGCCGATTTGAAGGTGCCGTCGGGCAATGTAGTTGTCTTTCTGTTCAATCCATTCGGTCCCGAGTTGATGACGTCATTGCTGGAGAAACTCGAAGCGGGCCTCTCGAGCGGCACCATCCAGCATCTCTTCATCGTCTACGACAACCCTGTGTGTAGTGAAGTCTTCGACGGATCCCAACAGTTGCAACGCTGGTTCGCTGGCGTATTTCCGTACGATCACGACGAAGTCGGCTTTGGACCCGAGGACCACGAGAACGTCGTCGTCTGGCAAAGCGTGCGCGGCGCGCGCCCTGACACATTCGCGGACCGCAACCGCCGCATTACGACTAAAGACCGGCTCAGCACTTCCCTTGAAGGCTGAATCATCAGCACCACGAATTCATTGAGGAGACGCAAGTGCCGACCTCCGTCGTGGCGATATACGAGTCGTCGCCGGCCGCATCCTTGCGGTACGCGTTGCGCACGTGCGAGACCGTCGATGCGTTTCGTGCGTTCGAGCCGCAATGGCAAGCGCTTTTATCTGGAGCCGACGCCTGGTCGCCTTTCATCAGCTTTGCCTACTGCGAGGCTGCAGTCGCGGTAGCGCTGAAGAGCGGCGCGAAGGTCGAAGTCGCGACGGTGCACGACGCGGGTGACCTTCTGGCGCTATGGCCCGTTGCAATCACGCGCAATGGCGCGTGGCGAGCTGCCCACACGCTGGGCTGCGGATGCGGCGAGGAATACGGCGGCCCGTTGATCGCCGACACCCGACGCGCGGAACTTTACGATGCGGCGGTCCAGGCGGTCTTGCGGATACACGCCGACGTGCTCCACATTCCGATGCTGGAAAACGGCAGCACGCTGCAACGCGCGCTCGACGCCGCGCCACAGTCATGGGTGCAGCGCGCGCTGCCGCCGCGCTGGCGCGTGATGCCCGGCTATTCGATCAACCTGCGTGCCGTGCCCACATGGACCGACTTCCTCGCAACGCGGCACTCGACGCTGCGCGCCGCGCTGCGCTCGAGCGCGAAGCGTTTGCGGCGCGAAGGCGACGTCAGTTTTGGGTGGTGTGACAGCGCCGAGGACACCGAGCGCGTATTGCGGTGGCTATTCGCAAACAAACGCCAATGGGCGCTCAAGCGCGGAATCGATTCGCCCTATTTAATGGACGACTGCGTACGCGACTTCTTCGTCGGCCTTGCAAAGAACACCGAGCTGACCAGCCTGCCACTCGTCGCTTATGTTCAGGTCAACGGGCAGCCGGTGGCGGCTTCGGTCAATCTCGTCGGCACGCGCAGCGTCGAGTATTTGATCACCACCTATGACGAGGCGTTCGGCGTGTTTTCAGTGGGGAACCTGCTGATCGAATACATCGCGCAGTGGGCCCACGCGCATAGCCGCGATTTCGACTTTCGGCCGCTGCACGGCGACTACAAGGTGCGTTGGGCAGATCGCGAAACAAGGCACGAATCGCGCATCGTCGTGCTCAATGCGCGCGGACGGCTCATCGAGTTGGCGCTGTCATGGGCGCAGGTCAAGCGCGTCTATCGGAAATTCGCGACGCTTGTTATGGCGCGCTTGAAATGAGCGAATAGCGTGCATATGCACCGCTCAAGGCCTCACCACACCGCCCTCCCCAGGCGTTTCGCTGTGCGCCGATTCGTCGAGCGTTTCGAGCGCCGGGTTGTGATGGAGGACGAGCGCGGCGCCCGCGCCCACGAGACCGGCTCCCGCGAGACATAGCAGGCCCGCGCCGAAGCCGCCCGTGCTGTCCTTGATCCAGCCCATCGCATAGGGGCCGAAAAAGCCCGCGAGATTACCGAGCGAATTGACGGCGGCAATGCCGCCGGCGGCCGCCGCGCCAGAAAGGAACGCGGCCGGCAGTGTCCAGATCACCGGCAGGCAACCGAAAATACCGAAGCCCGCAATGGAGAGCGCCAGCATCTTGAGCACCGGATTATCGAGTCCGGCCGCAGCCGCAATACCGGCCGCAGCGACGGCCAGCGCAAACGCCACATGACGCTTGCGCTCGAGACGGCGGTCGGAACGCCGGGCCCATAGCACCATCGAAACGACGCCGACCGCGTACGGCAGCGCAGTGACAAAGCCAGTCTGCAAATTCGTGAGCCCAAATGCCTTGACGATCTGCGGCAGGAAAAAGCTCAGGCCGTAATTGGTTGCGTTCGCACCGAAATAGATCAATGCCACGGCCAGCACGCGCGGGTTGATCAGCGCCTCCAGCACACTGAACGTGCGCACCTTCTCGCGGTGACGGCGCTCCTGCGCCTGGCGATCGACGAGCCAGCGGCGCTCGTCGTCGGCGAGCCAGCTGGCGTCGGCGGGCTTGTCGGTCAGATAGAGCAACACCGCTACAGAGAGCACGAGCGCGGGTATCGCCTCGATCAGGTAGACCCACTGCCAGCCTGCGAGACCCCCTCTTCCGTCTAGCGAAAGCAGCGAGCCGGATACCGGGCCGCCAATGACCGTCGACAAGGGAATGGCCGCCATGAAATAGCCCACCACGCGCGCGCGATATTTGGCAGGAAACCAGAGCGTAAGCAGGAAGATGATGCCTGGGAAGAAGCCCGCCTCTGCGATGCCCAGCAAGATACGCAGTCCGTAGAAAACATGCGCGTTCGACATGCCGGTGATGCGGGCGATGTCTGGAATGAACGCCATGGCCCCCGCAATGATGCCCCACGTGAACATGATGCGCGCGATCCAGCGCCTAGCGCCAAAGCGTTCGAGCAGCAGATTCGACGGCACCTCGAAAAAGAAATAAGCAATGAAGAAGATCCCAGCGCCAAAGCCGAACGCGCTCGCGGAAAGATCGAGCGCCTTGTTCATCTGCAGTGCGGCAAAGCCCACGTTGACCCGATCGAGATACGCCACGAAATAGCAAACGATCAGGAACGGAACGAGCCTCGCGGTCACGCGCGCCATGGTCCGGGCTTCGATCTCCATATCTGTCTCCTTCGAGGCCGGCGGTGCGGCGCGGTGCGCCAGTCACGGGCCGGTCGGTTTGGTATCGTTAAAGACTAGTCGCTCGCGGCGCGATACGAAAGGACGGTTCACATGGTGGGATATGGGCCGAAAGCGGGATTAAAGCGGAATCAAAGCTTCGGACAGGAAAGCACTTGCAATGGCTGCGTGGCGACGCCGGGCTGAGCGCCAGTGGTGGGCGTGCCCTGCGGTGGCGTTGAGACGAGGCGCACGCCGTCTGGACCCGCGTTCGCGAGTGCGTATTTTTCTTCGCTGCCTTGCGGTTGCCAATAGGCTCGAAATACAGGGCCGTCGCTGAAAACGAGCAGCACGCCATGCGTGGCCTGCCCGGCGGAGACGAAATCGACCGGTTCGCCGCTGCGCAATGCGAAGCCCCCGGCGGCGTTCACCCCCACGAGCCTGCCGCACGGCGGCGCGGCGTCGGGGGCGGGATCTGCGCCGTGTGCCGGCTGGGTCGCGAGCAACGCCACGCCAAGACATGACGCTAACGCAAGCGTAAGAGTCGTTTTCACGCGCAACCTCGTCAACTCGGATTCGGTCATTCCGAAGCGCGCAAACCGCATTCCCGTGTGTGGACCGGCGCCGGCTAACGGGGATGACAAGCCTTAATAGTCACCGGAGTCCTTACCGAGCGTGTCGATATCGATCTCGAGGGCGCGACAGACATCGCGCACGAACTCGTCCATGGCAGCCGTGCACTCCGGGCTTCCCGCCGGGAAATCCTCGGGGTTCTTCTTGCCTTGCGCACGGCGGATGGCGCGAATGCTCGCCTCGAGCGCGCGCGCCTCTGCCCAGATGGGAGGTTTGTCGGGATAGTCAGAATGTTTGCGCGCCATGGCCGGTATTTCGGCAACGGCCGGGCGAACTTTAGGCTGTCGCAGCGTGCTACCCCAAGGACAAAACGGGCCGTCCAGCGATTCCCCGAATGCGTGGATAGAGACTTACGCTGCCCTTCGCCCGTGCAAACGTTTGCGCCGACATCATGCCGTTGAGGTTTGCTCCGCTGATGCTGGGGGCCTCGTTTGCGGCCGTCAAAACCGCGCTTATCCAGTGCGCATCATAGGGAACGCCGGCGGGGTCGTTGCGTACTGATCCTCAGCGCTCGCTTTGCGGGCTTTCGCCATAAATTGCATTCCTTATCAAATTGTCGGCACCCGCAATGGCTCATCGAATAGCAATCGCCCTCCAACTCGTTGACAAAACGAAAGACGCGAACGCAGGCACATTGAAAGCCTGATGAAAAATGAGGACCGCGGACGACAATGAAAAGCACACGCGTTTCCTCCAGAAATAATGCGAGCGGTCGTAAACGGAGGTATTACATTTCGTTCCCGGCAGTTGCAACGGGACGGCATCGACTCGCAAGACCATGTTCAACGTTCTGGCCCAGTATTGGGGAACGATTCGGCGCACTTTCATCGCCGGAAACAATGCGGCACTGAAGCAGGCGCAGTTGCGCGTGATGATCTATCAGCTTCCCATGATGTATGGGCTGTTGGTCGTCAACACGTGGGGCATGGTGCTGCCGCACGAGAACGAGATTCCCGCATGGCAGGGCATCATCTGCCCGCTCGTGCTCACGGGGTTTTGTTTCGTACGCGTCCTCTCCTGGTTGCGGCTCGCGAGGATCCGTGTCACCGCGGATGATGCGGTTACGCTCCTGCGTAATTCCGGCAGGCTCGCCTGGGTCTTCTCCATCTCGTTCACAGCCTGGTCGCTGTCCCTCTTGCCTCATGGCGGCGCGGCATTCAAGCTTCATGTTGCCTTTTACATGGCCATTACGGTCATCGGCGTCATCTTCTGCCTGATGAACGTCGTCAAGGCAGCTTTCACCGTGACCGCCATTGTCAACGGCGCGCTCGTTGTCACGTTCCTGAGTTCGGGAAATGGGGTATTCCAGGCCATTGCAATCGATACGTCACTGGTATCGATGGCGATGCTGGTCGTTGCATTCACGCAATTCAAGAACTTCTCCGACCTCGTTGCAACGCAAGGCGAAAACAAGCGCCTCGCGAATATCGACAGTCTCACGAACCTGCCCAACCGGCGGGCCTTCTTCGCTTCGCTCGACAAGCAGTTCGATTCCGCTGTGGCGTCGGGTGGTCGGCTCGCGGTGGGACTGGTCGATCTCGACGGTTTCAAGTCCGTCAACGACATTCACGGCCACTCACTGGGAGACCACGTGCTGGCCGAAGTCGCGTCGCGCCTCGCGCAAGCGGCGCGCAGCACGATCACCCTTGCAAGGCTGGGTGGCGACGAGTTCGGCGTCCTTGTCACCCACGATTGTTCGGACGCCGGCCTCTCGCAACTGGGTCGATCCATTTGCGATGTCTTTCACTATCCCGTGCTCGTTGGCGAGATTTCCGTGCGCCTCGGGGCGACGATCGGCTTCTCGACCTATCCGCACATATCGCGCAACAAGGCGGATTTATACGAAACAGCGGACTACGCGCTTTACGAAGGCAAGCGCCGCTCGCGCGGGTCGGTGACGATCTTTTCGGAGACTCACCGCAACGCAATCATCCGCGAGTCGCAGATCGCCCAGGCGCTACGCTCCCCCGATCTCGCCAGCGAGCTTCACCTCGCCTTCCAGCCGATCTTCTCGCTCGAGCGCCAGCGCACCGTCGGCTTCGAAGCCCTCGCGCGCTGGCAGAGCGCCTTGCTCGGCACGGTCCCGCCCGGCGAATTCATTCCTGCCGCGGAACGCAACGGGGTCATCAACGGCTTGACCCTCGCGCTGTTTGCCAAGGCCTTGGCCTGCGCGAAACAATGGCCGGCGCATATCGGCTTGTCCTTTAACCTCTCCGCGCATGATTTCGCCAGCGAATCGGCAGTGAAAGAACTGGCGCGGTGCATTGTCAGCAGCGGCATCGACCCGGCCCGGCTGGACTTCGAGATGACCGAAACCGCAATGGCCAAGGACTTCGACCAGATCCAGAAGACGGCCAAAGTGCTGCGCGCGCTGGGCTGCGGTTTGTCAGTGGACGATTTCGGCACCGGCTATTCGAGCCTCTCCTACCTGTGCAAGCTTCCGCTCACGCGCCTGAAGATCGACAGGATGTTCGTGAGCGGTCTCAAGGAACGCACGACGGCGTTCACCGTCGTGCGCACGCTGCTCAATCTGAGTCGGCAGATGTCGCTCGACTGCGTGGTCGAAGGTGTGGAAACGGCCGCCGAACTGCAAGTCGTCGCGGCGCTCGGAGCAACGCTTGTTCAGGGATACTATTGTTCCCGCCCGATGGAAGCGTCCGCGGTGGTGGCCTTTCTGCAGCGAGAGAACGAGCACGAAGCGATGGTTCGCGAAGCGGCGCAATGACGAGTAGTTCGCATACCAGAATGGCTGCTGAACTGGTTGTGCCACCGCCCGCTGATTACGATGAGGCAAAGCTTGAGCCGACCAATCACGGAGACCATCATGAAGCGCTTTCATATTGCACTGGCCGTTTCGAACCTCGAAGCCTCAATCGCGGACTATAGCCAGCGGCTCGGACAGCCGCCGTCAGCCGTCGTGCCGGGCCAGTATGCGATGTGGCGCACGGAGATCCTTAACTTTTCGATCAACGAAAAGCCGGCGCAAGCGGGAATGTTGCGCCATGTTGGATTCGAGGACGACGCGGTCACAGGCTATTCGAGCAGTGTCGATGTGAACGGTCTCGAATGGGAGCTGTTCTCGGCAGCCGAACAGGACGCGCGCATCGTCAGCGCGTACGGGTTTCCGGTCAAGCCATGAAGCACAGCATTATTCGTCACGCTATTCGAATCCTTGCGCCCGCTATTGCCGCGAGCGCAATGGTGGCGTGCACCTCGGCTGCCGACGTGAGTTCCCCTGTCACGACTTCTCTCGTCGACGGCCGTAGCGGAAGCATTACGTTTGAATCGGTAACGCCCACGAACACCCGCGACTTTCTCCTGCATTACGCCACCACCAGCAAGGTCGCGATTACGGGGGATCTGAGCATGCCGGACAACGCGCCGCGCGTCGTACCCGCGGTGATCATTCTCCATGGAAGTAGCGGCGTCAACCCCGGTGAGCGGGTCTGGGCAAAACGCATGAACGCGCTGGGTTACGCCAGCTTCGTCGTGGACAGCTTTACCGGTCGCGGTATCAGGAATACTGAAAAAGACCAGTCGCAGCTTTCCATGAGTGCCGACATCGCGGATGCCTATGCCGCCTTGCGCCTGTTAGCCACGGATCCCCGAATCGACAAAGAGAAGATCGCAGTCATGGGATTTTCGCGCGGAGGCGTCGCGGCGCTCTATTCGTCACTGGAGCCTTTCCGCCAGGCCGCAACGCAAGGCAATCTGCGCTTTGCCGCCCATGTCGCTTTCTATCCGTCCTGCGGCATCGCTTACAACTCGGCGCATCTGGACGGCGCGCCCGTCATGTTGCTGCTCGGCGGCAAGGACAACTACACGCCGGCGCCCGCCTGTATTGCCTATGCCGAGACGTTACGATCGAAAGGCGCAAAGGTAACAGTTGAAACGTTTCCGGATGCCTGGCATGGTTTCGACAGACCGACACGCCTGCATTCACTACCGCTTGCAACCAGCGCACGTGAATGCCACGGCGCCTATGATCTCGACAGCAGAACGCTCACCATGGTCCGGGACGGCCAGACACTCTCAGGTTCCCCGGCCGTGGCCGAATCGAAACGTTGCCTGACGCGGGGCGTCACGTTGGGCGGTGACCCGCAAGCCCAGGCGCAATCTCCAGCCGATGTCGCGGCATTTCTCAAGGCGGCGTTCGAACCCACGCAAGGCCTTTCCTTACATTAAGCAGACATCCCGCCAAAACAGCGGCCGCAGGAACGCGCCTGGCCCAAGCGCAGACGCCCGGCGCTCACTGTCACCTCGTTACCGCAGTCGCACCGGCACACCCACATACCATCGCGAGCGTACCGGTCCGTCGTCAGCTGGCCGAAGACCTCGCCGCCCTTGAGCGCAGGCGAGCCCGGCCGGGACCGCCATACACGACGCTGCTCGCGGCAGCCGCAGTCCCGCGTCTGTCCGCTCTCCACCGCGTCGAGCGCGGCCGTGACGTGCGCGCCGCATCGGCACTGCCAGAGCCATACGCCAGCGCCGCGATATTGGAGCGCGACGAGATCGCCGAAGGCGCGGCCGGAGACGTCGCGAGTCGGCGGAAAAGGCCATTCAGGTGGCAAGGGGGGACGAATACGCTGGTTCACGAAAGCTAAATGGGATTCGGCGTCCTATTCTCAAGCATAACCGGCCGCCTTCGATTCGCGGTCGCGGCCCAGCAAAGAGGGGCGGATCAGCCCGCACGTTCGGTGTGGGGCCGCCTCGTTTCGAAGTTGTGCGCGTATTTTGGCACCTCGCGCGTACCGCGAATGATAAATCGAAATATCTGCTTGGGTGAACGATGAACCGCGGGGGGCGGACTATGCGCCTCATCGTCAATGAAGACGGCCGCCTATCCGGCCTGTCCAGCCAGGAGCCACGTAACATGATGCTTACCGTACCGATCCTTCTGATCGCTTTTTTCGCGATCATTGTGGCCATGCACCGCGGCGTGACCCGCAGAGCCGACGAGAAACTTCGCGCGCAATTCGATTCGCACGGCTCGGGCGGCGAGGTATCGCGCCAGTTGATGCGCAACTCGGGCTACAGCGTCTGAGTTCCCAACTCCGCGCAAGCGAACTGAACCGCATCGGTACTGAATACGGCCCTGACCAGTTTGGTCGACTCGGGCGGATCGAACCATGCACACGAAAGCTGCGGCCCGTATGCCGTAGGCACGACCTGGTTCACTGTCATCAACGGCCCGCCTGAACACAGGCGCACCGTCCTGCCTTTAAATCGCTCAGCGACCGAACTCAGCGTCTCGCAACGCAAGTCCCTGTGGATCGCACACCCTGCGGACATGTCTCCTCCCGGAATCTCGCAACGCTTTGGCGGAGCGCCAGAACACGTATCTTCTCCCCTGTTCGCGTGCGCTGAATATAAATATTTCGCCTTCCTGGCGGAACAAACTCGACATCGAAAGTCATTCCTGGACATCCTGTTCGCGCGACGGACTGCGGGCCAGCAAGCAGGCGTTTGCCGAATATCTCCGTAGCCTTCGGCGCTCCAGCGCGTTGCGCAACTGGCCCAGAATCAACGTACTGGCAATCAGGGCGAGATACAGCGTGACGAGATCGTGACGCGCACCGTTGAGGGCCGCTTGATGGACGACGAGCGCGGCATCGACGGGCGGAAGCAGGTGGCTCTTGCCCTCGACGACTCGCGTCATGTGGATGAAGCCCGCCGCGGAGAGCAGCGGCAGCAGGACGACGAGCATCAGCAGCGCCAGCCGCATGCGACGCGCCCACCCATAGTGGCGCAACCGGAACCACAACCCGAGGCAACCGTGTATCCAGCCAGGCGCTAGCAGCGCGAGTTGCAGGCCCTGCGTGCCGCTCGTGAGCAGCACGACAATGACGCGCTCGTAGTCGGGTTCGAAACCATAGAGCGAAGACGCAAGCCGCGTCGTCACCGCATGGCGGATCAGCAGAAGCGGCAGGCTGAGCCCCGCCCATAAGCGGAGCCATTCCGCGGGCGGCAGTGCCCAATGGCGCCGCCCGTACATTGTGCGCAACGCCAACACGAAATGCACCGACGCGGCGCCATATAGCGCGATCGTTCCGGGCGTGCTGCGCCAAAGCCGCAGCGCGAGCACGAGACCGCGTCCGGCAAGCTCGAGCGACCAGATGCCGAGCGCGTGATTGACCAGATGCAGAAAGAGGTAAGTCAGCATCACGAGCCCCGACCCGAGTTGAAGTCGGCGCAGAACGAATTGCACGTTGATGCTCACTTCGCCGGCGCGGCGACGGGTCATCTCGATGATGTCCATTTTTGCTTCCGCCATTGCGTTTGCCACGCCTGCACTACCGCGAACCCAAGCCGGTTATTCCCGCGCGACAACCGGGAATAAAACCGCAGCCTTCACGGTATTGCACGTGAAGCCCGCCCTGGAGGCGCTCCGTATTGCACCGGCGGTCGACTTCCTGAACCCAGTCGAGAGGACATCATGTCGTCAGATCTTCCTTCCCACCCGTCACGCCGCAACGCCCTGAAATGCCTCGCCTTCGGTGGCGTGGGCACCGTGTTTGTCCTCGCCGGAGGCGTCCTCACGCCCGTGGAGTTAGCGCTGGCGGCCAGCGCCAAGGACAGCGCCGCGATTTCCGGCGTTCCGCTCTTTCTGCAGATCAGCGACTCGCATATTGGCTTCAACAAGGAAGCCAATCCCGATGTCGCGGGCACGCTCAAACAGACGATCGACTACGTCAACGCCATGCCAGTCAAACCCGCGCTGGCAATTCACACGGGCGATATCACCCACCTCTCCAAACCTGCGGAGTTCGATCTGGCGGCGCAATTGCTGTCCGGTCTCGACATCACGGAGTTGCACACCACGCCCGGCGAGCACGATGTGACAGACGGACCGCAAGGCGAATACTTCAAGCGTTTCGGCAAGGCATCGGACAACCGGGGCTATTACAGCTTCGACCACAACGGCGTGCACTTCGTCGCGCTCGTCAACGTGATGCATTTCAAGCCAAACGGGCTGGGAAATCTGGGCGAAGACCAACTCGCGTGGCTGGAAAACGACCTGAAGGGGCGCACGTCCAGCACGCCGATCGTCGTCTTTACTCACATGCCTATGTGGACGATCTACGAACCGTGGGGCTGGGGTACCGGCGATGCGGGCCAGGCCATGGACTATCTAAAGCGCTTTGGCTCGGTGACCGTGCTCAACGGTCATATTCATCAGATCGTTTCCAAGGTGGAGGGCAATATCACGTTCCACACGGCACGCTCGACCGCCTATCCGCAGCCGACTGCCGGCGATGGCCCGGGACCGGGACCGCTTACGGTGGCGAGCGATCAGTTACCGAAGATGCTTGGCGTAACCAGTATCCGAATCTCGCGCCATCCCCTCGCGGCGACGCTTTCCGACACTTCCCTCGCCTGACTTTGCGTCTCGCTCATTGAACAAGGATCCGAGCCATGCTCTCCATTCACTATCGTCGCGCATTCGCCCTCTTCTGCGGGATCGCGATGCTCATGGCGATGGCGGCCCTTGGCACGCCTGCCGCTCACGCGCAGGAGTCCAATCAGATCGTCATCAAGAATTTCATGTTTTCGCCCATGTCTCTCACGGTCAAGGCGGGCACGACCGTCACCTGGAAAAATATGGACGGCGAACCGCATACGGTCGTCAACGACGCGGGCGTATTTCACTCGGCCGCGCTCGACCAGAACGATACGTATCAATTCAAGTTCGACAAGCCGGGGGTATACAACGTGTTTTGCGGCATTCACCCGTATATGAAGGCAACCATCACGGTGCAGTAGAGGGATAAACGCCTCAGCATCCCGGCACGGCTGGACATTCGAAACCGGCGCTTACGCGTCGGGCTCGTTGACCATATGGCTAGACACCTCGCGCCGCTCCAGCAGCGGCACGATGGACTGCAGGCCAATGCGTTGAAAATGCGCGGTCTCGCGATGCTCCGCCAAACCGTTCGCGTCGCTGTATTGTTCGAGGATGACGAAGTGGTCGGGATCGGCCGGCGAGCGGAAATAGTCGTAATAGAGATTCTTCGGCTCGCCGCGCGACGCCGCAGCAAGCTCACGCAGCAAAGCCGCAATCGTCTCGCCGTGGCCGCGCTTTACATAGTAGTGCGCAATGACCTGCAAATAAGACTTCGCCATCGTTCGCTCCAACAAAATTTCGCCGCTTCAGCGTGCGAGTTTCATGTCCCACAACTCGGCGTCGCTCGTCGATACGGCTATTGCGCCGCGTTCCAGCGCATCGCGCGCATCGGTCTCGTTGCAGACGAAGCCCGATGCGACGATGGGCGGCAGCACCTTGCGGTCCTGCGCGCAAAGACGCGCGAGCATCGGCACCGGCATCAGCTGCACGATGTTCGGGTCGCTCTGCTCGAGCGCCTTCACGCTGCGCGGCCAGGTCGAGCGGTCCGTCACGAACACCTTCTGAATCGTGATGAGGCCCGCGCGATTGCCGCGCTGGATCGTCGCCACCCGGGTCGAAACGAGGCTCGTCACGCCGATATCGGCCAGATACTCCACGCCGCCCTTGTCCTGCGAAAGGCCGTCGCAGCTATCGATATTGACGATGACGAACTTGCCCGCCTTCGTGAGCGCCGCGACCACCTTGTGGAGCATACGCAGATCGACGTTCGCGACGATGGCGACCTCGGCCGCGCTCTTCAGGAAGTCGTCGAACTGCTCGACGCCGTAAAGCGTCGCGATGACCGGGTGCCGCTGCAAACGCGCCCCAAGTGACATATCCATTTTTTTAGTACTTCGCCTCGTGACTGAGCGTGTCGGTGAGACCGAGCTTGCCCGGGTTGAGAATGTTTTTCGGGTCGAGCGCCTGCTTGATCGTTTCCAGCACCGCAAACGCGCTGCCGAGCGACTCGTTCATATAAGGCGCACGCAGCAGGCCCACGCCGTGGTGATGGCTTAGCGTTGCATTGTATTGGATGATCACGCGGTTCGCGGCGTCCCAGGCCGCGCGATACCACTGTGCGCGATCCGCCACCTCCACATCGCCGCGCAGCGAGAAGTAGAGGCATGCGCCGTCCACATAGGCGTGCGACTGATGCGCCGAACCCGCGAGCGTGCCGGGTACCGCGTTGATCGCCTTCACGACATCGTCGTAAATGGCCGCGAGATCCTTCCATGGGCCAATCATTTCGAGCGTATCGGCGACCAGGCCGGGGCTGCGCTTGAAGCCTTCGGCGCTCTTTCCGGTGAGGTAGCGCGTGTCGAGCCATTTCTCGAAGATGGCGGCCTCGTCGAGCTTCGTACCGAGTTCCTTGCACACGCGCTCACTGATCGTGAGTACCGCTTCGACAATTTCGCGCGGCCCCTCGTCCGCCACGAGCAGCACATTGGAGTCGGGCAAGCCGAATTGCACGCCGCTTTCGAGTTCGTCGTAAAGGCGCAGCGCAGCGGGATTGCCACCGCGTTGCAGAATCTCGCGGCACGCCTCGAGACCCTCGCCGAACGAACTGAATCCATAGGCGATGGCACGCCCGTAGTCGGGCAGACGATGCAGCTTCAGGCGCACGCGCACGATCACGCCGAGCGTGCCCTCGGAGCCGATGAAAAGCTGCTGCAGGTCGGGCCCGACGGCTGCGCGCGAGTACCCGCCGAGCGTGACGAGCCGCCCGTCGGCGAGCACGACGTCCATGCCGAACACCATGTCCTCGATCTTGCCGTAGCGCGTGGAGAGCTGCCCCGCGCCGCGGCACGCCACCCAGCCGCCCACGGTGCTGATCGCATACGACGAAGGCCAGTGTCCCATCGTCATGCGGTAATCGCGCTGGATCGTCTCCTCGAAGATATCGCCGAACATGCCCGCCTCGACTTCGACGATCTGGCTCTCGCGGTCGAAGCTCAACAAGCGGTTCAGGCCGCAAACGTCCAGCACGATGCCGCCGCGCACGGGCAGCGCCGCGCCCGTCACGTTGCTGCGTCCTGCCGACGGCGTGACCGGAATCGCGGCCTCGCTCGCAAGACGCATCACGGCCTGCACTTGCTCGGCCGTGGAAACGCGCACGACCACCGCGTGCGGCGTGGCCGGCTTGCCGCCCGTTTCGGCGATCATCGTGCCGGCCCACCAGTCGCGCGTGGCCGCCACCACGTCGGGCGTCGCGACCAGCACTTCGTCGGCCAGCGCGCGCAGCGCTTCGATTTGTTGCGCGTTCAACGAAACGGGATCGCGCTGCAAGCCGGCCTCGGTGCCGGTGGCCTCGCGCGCGACTGACCATGCGGGCGGCGTCGGTGCGCCAACGATGTAGTTGCCGCGGTTATAGCCACGCTTGACTGCTTCCTTGCTGATCATTCGGTATCTCCCATCAAAACGGATTTTTCGTGCTCGACCGAAGCGATGTAGTCGCGCACCTGGTTGGCGATAGCCTCGGCGCCAAGGCCGAGTTCGGATTGCAGAATCTCTCCCACGCGGGCTGCCGCGCGCGCCGACGCGTCGCGCGCCATGAGCCGCGCGCGCATGCGCCGCGAGAGCACGTCGTCCACGCTGCACGCCAGTTCGTGGCGCACGGCATAGAGCACTTCGGCTTCGGTATAGGGCAAGCCTTCGACGATGGGTTTCACAAGGCGCGCATCGGCCTGAAGCAGATCGCTCACGAAGCGCGCCTCGCTGCCGTAGCGCTCGCCCAGATGCGCGCCGAGACCACCCGAGGCGACGATGGCCTGCGCGTCGTAGCCGGCCGCGCCAAGCAGGTAAGCCGAGCGTGTCGAACAGCGGCGGCGCTCGCCGATGACCTTTTGCGCGGCGTCGATGGTCTGCTCCGCCATGTGACGCGAGGTGGTGAGCTTGCCGCCCACGATCGTGACGAGGCCGTCTTGCGCGACATGAATCTCGTGATTGCGCTTCATCTCCAGCGTCTTGCCGCCAGGCGGCCCGACGAGCGGCCGGCAGCCTGCGATGCTGCCCACCACGTCCTCGGCGCACAGATCGGTCTTGAGCGCGGAACGCGCGCCCTCCAGCAGGAAGTCGAGCTCCTGGCGCGTACAGCAGACGTCGTCGAGATCGCCGGTGTAGTCCTCGTCGGTCGTGCCGAGGTACGACACGTTGCCCCAGCGCGTGATGGTCGCGCGCCGGCTGCGGCCGGGCACGGGTATCGTCACGGTGCAGTCGTTGCGGATCTTCAGCCAGGGAATCGCCACGTGCACGCCCTTCGCGGGGCGGATCTGCAGCGGCGCGGTTTCGCCCTTGCGCCGCCCGCTCCAGTCGCGCAGCCACACGCCCGTCGCCATGACCACCACACCCGCACGCACGCGGATCTCGCGGCCGTCGGCGTGCACGATCACACCGTCCACCTTCCCCTGCTCGCTGCGCGTGACTTCCGCCACCTTCGCATGATTGGCGACCGCCGCGCCATGAAACGCCGCCGTGCGCGCAAGCGTGAGCGTGAGCCGGGCGTCGTCGACGCGGGCGTCGAAATACAGGAAACCGCCCTTGAGGTTGTCTTCCTTGAAGGTGGGGCAATGCGAAAGCACCTCGGCCTTCGAGAGCTTCTGGTGCAGAATGCCCTCGCGCCAACCGCCCGCGAGGTCGTAGGTCCACAGCAGACTTTCGAATGCCTTGGCCAGACGCTTGTCGAACACGCCGTCCTTCTCCAGCACCGGAAAAAGAAACGGCAGACGCTGGACCAGATGACGCGCATTCCTGCGCAGCCGCTGGCGCTCCAGCAGCGAATGACGCACGAGCCCCAGATTGCCCTGCTCGATATAGCGCAGGCCCCCATGCACCATCTTCGACGACTTCGACGACGTGCCGGAGGCGAAGTCGCTCTTTTCCAGCAGCGCCACGCGGTAGCCGCGCAGGCTAGCGTCGAGCGCCGCGTAGGCGCCAGTCACTCCGCCGCCCACGATGACGATGTCGAACGCTTCGCTCGCGAGGCGATCCAGCTGCTCGGCACGCACGAGGCGCAGCGGCTCGGTTGCAGTCATCTTCTCGCGTTCGCGGCCGGCACTTCTCGATGTAAACAACAGCATTGGGTTAGTTCTCCTGCTCAACCTTGATCGAATTGCGCCACGTAGGCGAGTTCGGCATTCACGCGGGCACGCCATGCCGCGCGCCGGTGAGCGCGTGCGTCCGCTGAAATGTTGGGTTCGAACACCGCGTCGGTGGCGAGCGTCGCGCGTGCCTCATCGAGCGAGTCCCACATGAGTCCCGAGGCGCCCGCGAGAAACGCCGCGCCACGCAGGCTCGCGCGGTCGCTTCCGGCCATGCGCCGCACCGGGACGCCGCTGAGGTCCGCCTGGATCTGCAGCAGCGTGTCGCTGCCCGAGAGGCCGCCGCCGACGATGAGTTCGCCCGTGGCGACGCCCGCAACGGACTCGTTCGCATCGACGCACAGCGCCACGGATTGCGCGACGCCTTCGAGAATCGCGTAGGCGATCTCGGCCTGGGTCGTGGCGATGGAAACGCCGCAGAGCGATGCGCGCGCGGCAGGTTCGAGGCTCGGCACACGCACGCCGGTGAGCGCCGGCAGGAACGCCACACCGCGCGCGGAATTCACTGTGCCGGCCAGCGCGGCGATTGCCTTGGCGTCATCGAACCAGCGCAGCTTTTCGCAAATCCAGTTCAGCGCGGAACCGGTGGTCGGCACAAAGGTTTCGAGCGAGAAGTGCGAGACGCCGCCGTGCCGCCGCGCCGTCATCGTCAAGGTGCCGTCGTGGCCTCCGCTCGCGCGCGGCTGCGTCGTGCCGGTGAGCAGATCGACGAAACTGCCGGTGCCGTGCACGCACATCGACTGGCCGCGATCGAGGCAGCCCAGCCCCACGCCGCCCGCAAGCTGATCGCCGGCACAGGCCAGGATCGGCACGTCGATGCCGAGCAGATCGACGCGCGTGCGGCCGAACGCGTCGGCGTCTTCGCGCAGCGCCGGCAACAGGTCGGCCGGAAAGCCGAGCGCATCGAGCCATTCGCCGTAGTAACGGTGCTGCGCCAGCACATAGGCGCTCGCCGAGGTCGCGTTGGTCGGCGTGGTGACGCATGCGCGGTCGCTGGAGAGATGCCAGAGCAGCCACGTGTCGACGGTGCCGAATGCGAGCCGGCCTTCGCGATATGCCTCGGCAACCGCAGGCGTTTCGCGCAGATGCCGCGCCGCCCAGAGGTACGGCGAGCGCACGCCCGCGGGACGCCCTACGCGTTCGATCAACGCGGCATCCCAGGCCGGGGCGAGCTGCGCGAGCGAAGCCGCATGGCGCGTGTCTTGCCAGACCATCGCCGGCACGAGCGCGCGTCCCGTCCGCGTGTCCCAGAGCACGGCGGTGGCGCGCTGCGTGGCGAGTGCGAACGCAACAACTTCCCGTTGCTCCTGCGCAGCGCGCGCAAGCGTCGCGCGGCACGCTTCCAGCGTCTTCTCGAGCGTCGTGTTCGCGTCCTGCTCGACCACGCCGGGCTGCGGGCTCTCCACGCGCAACGCGCGGTATTCGAGGCACGACACACGGCCGTGCGCATCGACCACCGCGGCGCGCGTGCCGGACGTTCCTTCATCGATAGCGAGTATGACTCGCTGCTGCTGGCTCATCGCCGGGGGTCCTCCATGACCGGATTCAGCCAGGCGCCGCGCTCATCTTCGTCGCCTTCGAAATGAGGGGCGTCGGGCTCGTTGTCGGGCGTGACGGCGCTGCGCGTGGGGTCCCAGCGGATCGCGAAGCAGATCACGCTCGCCACGCACGGCACGGCCGCGAGAATGAGAAAGGTGTGGTCGAGGCCATAGCGCTCGCGAAAGAGCGGAAACACGAGCAGCCCAAGCGCGGCGCCGATCGAGCCGAGCGCGCCGACGACGCCGTTGGCGCCGGCGCGCAACTCGCTGCGAAACGAGAGCGACGACAGGCTCTTGCCATTGGCGCCAGGCCCTGCCGAGTGAAACAAAATGAACAGCGACGGCACGACGACCGACATCCACATCGGCAGCTTCGTACCGTAGAGGCCGAGTACGAGCAGCATGGCGAACACGGCGGCAAAGCCCAACGCCGACGCGCGCCGTAAGCCGATCTTGCGGCCGACCACGGGCGACATGAAGCCCCCGACAATGCCGAACACGTTGAACAGCAGCGCGCCGAGCGTCGCGTAGACAAAGTCCTTGCCGAACAACGCGGCGCTGATGAGCGGCAAGTACCAGCCGATGGCGAAATACTCGAGCGACTGCCCGATCTGCACGGTCGCGGCAAGAAGGGTGCGCGGCCGATAGATGCCGCGGAAGATCAGCGTCAGGTTCGCGAGCCCGCGCTTCGCCTGGTTCAGCACAGGTACGCGCTCCTCGGGCGGCGCGGCGACGAAGCTGCGCCCGTAGATGCGCGTCATCGCAGTTGCCGCATCCACGATGCGCTCCTTGCGTGCGAGCCACGTGGGGCTCTCCACAAGGAAGAGCAGTTGCAGCACGAGAATGGCCACGCTGAATACCGCCGTGGCGGCGATGGAGTAGCGCCAGATCGAGTCGCCCACCTGCCACGCGTGGAACAGCAGCGCGAGCAGCAGGTTGAGGCAGACCGCGGTGTACCACATGCCCTGCCAGGCGTTGAGGCGGCTTTTCAGGTGAGCGGGCGTGAACTCGGCGAGCATGGCCATGGCAATGGCGAAGTCGATGCCATACGCCATGCCGACAAAGAAACGCCCGGCAAGCACGACCTCGAAGCCCGGTGCGAACATCACGAGCAACGCGCCCACCAGCGCGAATATCTTGGCGAGCACGAGCGGCCGAACCCTGCCCCAACGGTCGGCCATCCAGCCGCCGATGGGATTGAAGGCGATGGCCACCCATGAAGCAAACGACGTCATGAGCGCGATGTCGCCTGCGCTCAGGCGCAGGTCGCGCGCCATCGGCCCGAGGCCGGCGCTTAAGGCGGAATTGGAAAACGCGTCGAGAAACAGGCCACCCAGTGCGAGCCACCAGATGACACCGGCGCGGCCGGCAATGCCTGAACCCGAATCGATGAAGGCGATGACGTCGTCGACGCCACGAATTTTGAGCGCAGTAGTTTGCACATGCGTTTGCACAAGCCGTCTCCTGTATGGTTCTGCAAGAGGGCCTATGCAATTGCTTCGCGCATAAGAGACCATCTTACAGATAGTCTCTTATCTCGATCTGCGGGGGCTAGATTAAGGTCCCGCGCGCGGCGTGTCAAGCCGTTATTGACGGGTGGGATGAGCGGCGAGCTTTGATGTCTATTTGTGCTCGTTGCCCCGCGGGAAAATGTTCACGATGACGACTTCGCGCGCCGATGCGTCGTGGCATTCATGGCCGCCGCCGTGAAGCACGGGTATATTGCCATCGGGCGTCGGCGGCACAGTATGGGGGTTGCCGCCGAGCGCCCAAACCTTTTCAATCAGGAGTCCGAGATAGTAAAGCATGGTCGGATACCATGGGCTGTTCGGATCGAGGTGCTCGACACGCCAGCTCATGATCGACAGCAACTGCAACTGGTAGAGCAGCATTTCCTCCTGTGTCGAAACGGGAATGCCGATCTGAAACGCCCCGATGGGCTCTCGCCACTGCCCCGACGCCTCGCGCGCAGCGGCCACCTGCTTCGGGTCCGGCTGCGTAAGGACAATGGCATAGTCGCCCGCCGAATCGAACACCGAAAGATCGGTCACGAGCGTTCGGCCATCGTCGAGGCCGAACACGCCCCGCGGCACACTCTCGGCCGCGTGGCCCTTCTTCGTGCCTTTCGACGCCTTGGAAGTCTTGCCCGCGAGCAGCCGCTGCGCTTCGTCCAGCGTGATCTTTTCGCCCCGCGGCGCGGGCACCGCCGTCACGCCCTCACGGTTGGTGATCTGCTGGACCGCCAGGTCAAACCGTTCCCCCTTGCGTATTCCGAGCGGCAGTTGGACAGAAAGAACACCGGTCTGGCGACGCAGGCTCTTCGGAATGGGCACGTAGCGATCGCCGCCGGCGGGGATCTGGATGGTATGCGCATCGATCGCGCGGATTTCGTGCCGCGCATAGAAGCGATCCGCCAGATCGATCACATCCTGAGCATTCCAGCCCGGTATATGGAGGTTGAGCGAAGTCCCGTTCGGGATCGTTCTCGACCACGCGAAAAGCAACTCATCGGGCGGGAGAGCGGACGAAATCGCGCTCGGCGTTGCCTCGATTTCGAACGTGTGCAAGGCGACACGCGAAGCGGAAAACCCTGGATTGGCGACGGTGCTGATCGCCAGATTGCGTTGCGAGATCTTGTCGGATTTCGAGGGCGTGGCGCCATTCACAATCGGCGCGCCAGTGTAGATGACCTCGGTGACGACGCATTGATGCTCGCCCATCAGGAGCGTCGTCAAGGGCTCCAGTGGACCATTCGACCCCGGCGTCGCGCTGAGATAGGGATCGGTCAGGTTGTTATCGATCAGTGCTCCGTAATATTGGTAGCCGACGCTGGTCTGAATACCCTTTGAGTTGTCGGGGTCGGTCTGGCTGGCAGGCGGCTCCACGCGTAGCGCCGAAAAGTACGGGAAGGACAGCCATTGCGTGCCGCCGTCCTGCGTGCCCGGGAGATCGATAGGCGGTGCCCCCGATGTCTGGAGATATCCGCCTGTTGGGTTGCCGCTGGCGTCGAGCTGGTAGGTCAGCGCAGCCGTGGTTTGAGAAACGAACGTCCTGAAGAAAATCTGAACCGGATTGGCGTCGGCGCCGGTGCTGCTCAGCCGCACGCGCGCGAGCGCGAAGTTGTAAACAGGTTTCGGCGGACTGCTCGTGGTCACAGCCGCTACGCTGAGCACGGAGCCGGCCTCCGTCGAAGGCAGCGCCGAAAACTGGGCGGAATTGATGTTGGCCACGACACTTCGCAGGAACATCAGCGCATCTGAACGGCTAGCGTTGACGGCCAAGGACGTGTTCAGGAAACTTTCTCCGGCAACGACGTGAAACACCTTGATATCCGAACTGAGCCAGTATGTGGTGTTCCCGTCCGCGAGATCGAGCATGAAAGGATTCGCGCCTTTGACGAGCTCTAGCCATCCAGAGTCGGTAAGCGGCGCGCTCGCCGCACTCGTCGTCAACGAAGCGCCGACCGACACGGTGTCCACCGTGCCGGCGAAGCCAAACGCGTTGCCGGTGAAGTTCACCGTGTAGGTGAACGTGAAGCGCTGCAGACGGTCGGCCAAAGGGGGATCGTCGCTTGCAACGGCGGTCGCGACGACACCGATCGGCGCGCCTGTGGCCGTCACCGCCGGCGCCCACTGCGCGAGCTGCGCCGCGGTAGGCGTCAGAGTCGTGATCCCGCCACCGGGAAACTGGCTTGGCTTCAGGCCGTCCACTGTCACATAAATGGCCGCCGGGAAGCTGGACGTCGCGTTGACCTCGTCCTGGCTGAAGGTGCTGCGCTCGAGGATGAGACCAATAGCGGGAGTGGGACGCGCGAGCCAATTCGCAATGTTGATGTAAACAGCCTGGATATCGGAGAACGCCCCAGCATTGGTTTGCAGGCCCTCTCCCTTTGCGGCGTCGCCGCCAACCATTTGATCGAGCTGTGGCGATGTAATGCTGCTAGCCCCAGTTAGATTGATGTCGAGATAGTGATGAAACGTCGAACCGGTCACGATCCGCCCAACTCCCACCTCGCGCCCGTCGTACACGCTGAGCGTGTTGATCGTCGCATTGACGGCCGGCGTTTTATCGAGCGGAACCGGAACGCCGCTGCCGACGTCGTAACTGGCTATCGCGGTAGAGGTCCCGGTGGCGATGACCATAGGCATCTCAGGAGGGGCCGAGCCGATCTGGCGAAACTCCCGCGCAGAGGTATCACCGTATGGCGACAACTGCGTATAGTCGAAACCCGTCACCACACCCAGAGCGTTACCCTCGTGCATATGGTCCGGATAAGACGTGACAACGTTCCCGTTATTCATCAGGATCGGATGCGCCGGTGACGACATCGCCGTGATGATTTGCGGCTTGGCGTCCGATTGATTCTCAAAGTAGGCGTATGGATCGACAGTCGCATTGCCTATGGAGTCAGTCTGGGGATAGCTTGCGTTCGGATTCCTGACGGTCGTGTCCGCCCGCCCACCGATGGCCGGGTAATTGAAAGGCGCGTTTGCCGGCACCGCGGGATTGCTCGGGTCGTTCTTGCCGTACCAGGAGCGCATGATTCGAACGCGTGGAATCTGGCCACACATATCCGAACCCAGGCTGTAGTGATCGCCGACCGCAAAGACGCCACCACCCTGCTCCATGAACGTGGCAATTGCGTTCAGTTCCGGCACGGAGATAGGGCCCTTCGAGCCTTCGGGCACGAGCGGATCGTCGTTATACCCACCGTCTCCGATCATCCAGATAACGTCGAAATCGAGAAGGTCGATGCTGGGATCGTTAAAAACGAAATTTTGATGGTCAGCATCCGGGTCGGCTTCGCGGTTCGCCTTTTTGACCAGAAAGCCAGCGCCCTGCAGCGTGCTGACCAGCGTGTTGAACGTGAAATCAGGCGCGACCGTATTGGTCTGATACTGAAATTCTCCGTCGATAACGATCAAGACATTGATGGCCATCTCACACCCCCTTCCAGCCCCGTGCTGCTTCGACGGACAATGAAGTCGCGACGTCCTGCCGCGTCGACAGCACGACGTTCCATTACGTTTGAGCCGGGAAAAATTCTTTGCGAATTCGTCTGGGGTTTTCGTTTTGTTATAGACACGGCACCGACGCAAGTCAATGCGCGTCGATGACCGATGCAATGCGTGGCCAATAAGTCGACTGCCCATCGACTCCGATAGGCGCATTCTTGATGTTGACAATACTCGCGTTGGGCGAAGAGCGCGGGGCGCTGTGTGCGATACCGCTAACGAATCTTTCACACGCACCAGAAATCAGTAGTATTCCTACATTTATAACATTCATTGCAGGATCTCCTAACCGTGGCGAACAGGGTAGAAGCGGAGTCTCGCGCGTTGTCCTTTGAGGAACGGCGAGTCCGTGAAATGCAAGGCTTTCACGTGAATTGGCCAGCATTGCGCATGCATGCTGGCCCGTCACGCGGAGCCAGGTGTGGCAGAAGTCGGCATGCTTACAATTGGCCGAAATCGTTCGATAAATTTTGTGCGGCCTTGGCGTTTACGCGTACGCTGGACGTGCTTGTACGGGCATCAAAGGTCAGCGCTTCGCGATATCGTCGCCGTGCGAGCCCTTGTGAACGACCTCGACGTCGATGGTCCGGCCATCGTCGCCGAACTCGCTCGCCTGCCGGCGTAGCGCGCGCATTTTCCACCAGAGATAGCCGGCGACGACCGTGCCCACGGCGAACAGCACGGCAAGCAGCACCACCGACAACATCGCAGCCACCACGAGCACGATTGCGCTCACGACGACGGCCGACAATCGGCCGAACCATCCAGTCCCGCCGATCCGGATCCCTTTCTCATACGTCGCGCGCCGTGGCGACGGTCTATCGTTGTGCATCCCTTTTCTCCCAGCCGCCGTCCGGCTGAACTGCTCGCTCGAGCATGGACTGCAAGTGGACGGCGGACCATCAATTACGCCGAGGAATCCCGCGGTATGCGTGGCGTATTTGCCGCATCACTCGTTCTGCCGATCCGTGTGAAGCGTTCCGAAACATCTCTGCCCACGCAAGGCGATCGTCGTCGTTCGGTTAAGTGAAAACTTACCCTCGCGAACACGCGCCTGTGTCTATTCTAAAGAAGTAAAGCAAGCCGAATCGAGTCGTTTCCAATCGCAATTGAATGGGACAACCTATCATGGCCGACACGAGCTACACGGCGCGCAAGTCCGTCGCCGACATAGTGGGAAGCGCCGACGCGGAAGGCGGTCGCGCGCTGTCGAAGACCCTTGGGGCGCCCAGCATCACGGCGATGGGAATCGGCGCCATTATCGGCGCCGGTATTTTCGTCCTCACTGGCACCGCGGCGGCACAATATGCCGGACCGGGCATCATCCTGTCGTTCGTGCTGGGCGGCATTGCCTGTGCGTTTGTCGGCCTTTGCTACTCCGAACTGGCCGCCATGCTCCCCGTCTGCGGCAGCACTTACACCTATACCTATGCGACGCTTGGCGAAGTGTTTGCGTGGATCATCGGCTGGGACCTGATTCTCGAGTACGCCATGGGTGCCGCGACGGTCGCGGTCGGATGGTCAGGGTATATCGTCAGCCTGTTGCATAACGTCGGAATCAACATCCCGCCCACGCTCGCTGCCGCACCCGGCACGACCGTCCAGCTTGCCGACGGCACCACGGCTACCGGCTCCGTCAAT
The DNA here is from genome assembly GCF_904848665.1 of Paraburkholderia hiiakae. Classification (GTDB taxonomy): domain Bacteria; phylum Pseudomonadota; class Gammaproteobacteria; order Burkholderiales; family Burkholderiaceae; genus Paraburkholderia; species Paraburkholderia hiiakae. The sequence continues at coordinate 40,980 of NZ_CAJHCQ010000004.1, read as the reverse complement.
CTCCCTGCTGTGCTGATCATCGCGATCCTCACGACGATGCTGGTGCTCGGCACGCAGGAGTCTGCACGGATCAACAACGTCATGGTCGCCGTCAAGCTGACGGTGGTAGCGGCGTTCATCGCCATCGGCGCGTTCTTCGTGCATCCCGCCAACTGGCATCCCTTCGTGCCGCCCAACACCGGTGCATTCGGCAGCTTCGGGGCAAGCGGCGTTCTGCGCGGTTCCGCCGTGGTGTTCTTTGCCTTCATCGGCTTTGACGCGGTATCGACGGCCGCACAAGAGGCAAAGCGGCCGCAACGCGACATGCCGATAGGCATCCTCGGATCGCTCGTTATCTGCACCTTGCTCTATATCCTCGTGGCCGCGGTGCTTACCGGACTCGTTCCATACGCACAACTGAATGTTCCCGATCCGATCGCCAAAGGTGTGGATGCCATTGGTTTCACCTGGTTCTCAGTGCTCGTCAAGATCGGCGCGCTAACCGGCCTGACCACCGTGATACTCGTGCTGCTCTATGGGCAGAGCCGTATCTTCTTCACGATGTCGGAGGATAGACTGCTCCCCCATCTGTTCTCCACCGTCCATCCGCGCCTGCACACGCCGCATCGAAGCCAGATCATGATCGGCACGATCGTCGCCATCGTGGCGGCCCTCACGCCGATCGGCGTACTCGGCGAGATGGTCAGCATCGGGACGCTGTTTGCGTTCGTGCTCGTGTGTGGCGCAGTGATGTACCTGCGGCGCAGCGACTCGAACGCGACCCGTCCTTTCCGCGCGCCCGGCGTGCCGGTGGTCCCTATTCTGGGCATCGCGTTTTGCGTGTTGTTGATGGTGGGATTACCGCTCGTCACTTGGGTACGGCTGATCGTCTGGCTGCTGATCGGTATGCTGATCTACATGTTTTATGGCCGGCATCATTCGCGACTGCGTCATCCAGAGCGTGAGTGACGTCCTCGATAGATCTCGGTGAACGTCTTCATACGAAGCAAATTTTGGCGCGGTTCAGGTAGTCAGCCGACGATACGCGCTCAAATGGCGGACCAGACCCTGTGGATCGCCACGTCGTTCGAGCAGCATTGCCAGATTGTGGTGGGCATCCGCGTACGACGGGTCGACTTCCAGGCAGTGTATATAGCTTCGCTCAGCGTCTTCGAAGCGGCCCAGTTCCTCGAATGCAATCGCGCGATTGAAGTACAACACGGCATCGTCAGGGAAGTGAGCCAACGCCTCGTCGAATACGTGTAGCGCATCTTCGCAACGCGCTTCGCGTTCGCACAGCAGCGCGCCGAGGTCCACATAGGCAGCATAAAAAGGCTGGGGAGATAACTCGATGGCCTTCTTGTACGCCCGTTCGGCACCGTTCACATCGGATGTTCTAAGCTGCTCGCCGAGGTCGTACCATTCTTCCGCCTGATGCGCGAGGTTCTTCTGCGCAGGAACCAGGTCGAGAAAGACAACATCGCCCTTGATTTGCGCGACTTCGAAATCCAGCAGGAACTGACCTGTAGCAGCATCCCATTGCGAAGGGCCTGCTCGAACAGCCACATCGTTGCCGACTGCCGATACGCGAATTCCAGTGAGCGGTAACTCATCGGGCAATTCGTCTCTCAGCCGTGAGAGGGCCGTGATAATTTTGCGCGGCGGAATACGCGCTGCGCGCAACTGCAACGCCGTCCGCAGCAGCACAACGTCCTGGAACGTGAAGCGGTATGCGTTTCCCGGCCCCCGTGACGGCTTCACGAATCCCGCAGCAATGAGGCCTGAAACCACGCTCCGGGAGACGCCCAGCATGGCCTGCAACTCGCGCATCGAAATCTCGCGCGCGGCGCCTTGTGGTGTCACTTGCGTGCCCGGACCTTTGCAGGAACTTCAGCGGGCGCCTTGGTTGCACGCGCCGCTGGCTTGCGCGTTTTGGGCGCTACGGGTAGCTCGGCAACGGGCTCCGCGCTCTTGCTGCGCTTGGGTGCTGGAGCCGCTTTCGCTTTCGCGCCACCCTTGAGACTGGCGCGCAAGGCGTCCATGAGGTCGATGACCTGGCCGCCGCCGGCCTGTTCTTCATCTGCCTCGTGAACGACGACCTGCTTGCCTTCAATCTTTTCGTCGATGGCTGCCAGGATGCGCTTCTTCTCTTCGTCCTCATACGCCTTCGGGTCGTAATTGTCTTCAGCACCCTGCTCGATAATCTGCAACGCGAGTTTCATCTCGGTATCGGACACCTCGACGCGTTCGACATGCAGGTCCGCCAGCGAACGGACCTCGTCCGCGTAAAGCAGTTGCTGAAAAACGAGCCCATCTTCCTCCGGGCGCACCTGCACTATCCGCGTCCTTCCCTTGGACGCCCATTTCGCCAATGCGCAGCGTCCGCTCTGTGCAAGCGCCTGCTGCAGCAGGCTGTATGGCTTTGCGCCCCGCTTGTCGGGTGCAATGTAATAGGCCTTGTCGTAGAAGACCGGGTCAATCGCCTCTTCGGGAATGAAGGCCATTATCTCGACGACATGACTCGCAGCGTCTTCCAGCGCTTTGAGCTCATCGGTGGTGAAGACCACGAACCGGTCTTTTTCGAACTCGTAGCCCTTGTTCATGCTCGAGCGCTCGACGACATCGCCCGTCTTCTCGGAGACGTACTGCTGCTTCACGCGCGAGCCGTCCGGCGCGAGCATGTGGAACCTGACGTCGGAGGAACTCTCGGTCGCGGTGTAGAGCTTCACCGGTATCGAAACGAGCCCGAAGGATAGCGACAGGGAGGCGATTGAGCGGGCGGGCATGGACTTCTCCTCGCGGATTTGCGCGTTCGGCACGTCGCTTGACGCAAGGCCCGTGCCGCCGCCGACTAGCGGTGGTTTCATTTTAGGAGCTTTATCGCCGATGCCAACGATTGCGCCGCCGACCCGTAATCCGCCCACGGGTCCTGCTGCTGGAAGCTCAGGTACTCGCGGGCCGTCTGCACCGTCCACTGTGCCCCGCTTTTCAGGTCGTTCAACTGCGCCCAGGAGACCGGCATTGAGACGCCCATACCGGCTCGCGCCCGCGCGGAAAACGCAACAGCGGTCGTCTGCCCCATGCCGTTTCGCAGGTAATCGACGTAGACCTTGCCGACGCGGTTCGATGCACCCGCTTTCGCCGAAAAGCGCTCGGGAATGGTTTTCGCGAGGTGCCGCACGAATGCCTGCGAGAACGACTTGACCGCCTCGTAGCCCAACCTTGGAGCAAGCGGCACGACGACATGCAAGCCTTTCCCGCCACTCGTCTTCAGCCAGGCTTCCAGACCCAGTTCCGAGAGCAGCGTTTGAACGAGGAGCGCCGCTTCCTGAACACGCCCCCATTTCACGCCCTCGCCTGGGTCCAGGTCGAAGATGACGCGGTCGGGCTTGTCGAGTCGTCGAACCGTCGAATTCCACGTATGAAACTCGACGACATTCATCTGTGCTGCCGACAGCAGGGCGTCGACGGTGTCGACTGTTAGCAGCGGCGGATGATTCGGCCAGAGATCGCCGTCGTGAGCCGTCAGGCCGGGCATGGCGGTTCTCTCGGCGTGCTTCTGGAAGAACAACTGTCCCGCGATGCCGTCCGGCGCGCGGACCATGGCGAGGGGCCTGGCCTTCAGGTGCGGCAGTATCCGCTCCGCAATACTCGCGTAGTAGCGGACGAGGTCTGCCTTCGTGATGCCCGTTGAGGGGTCGACGACCCGCTCCGGATGCGTGATTTTCAGCTTCGACGGAGGTTCGGGCGCCTGCGTCTTCCCGCCCTCACGTACGACACCCGATGGCGGCTTGTCGATTCGCAAACCTCTGAACGAGGCCTGCCGGACGAGGCCATCGGCGGTCCAGTCCGCGAATTCAACCTCCGCAACGAGTTCAGGGCGAGCCCACCGCTCGCTGCCGGCTGAACGCCGAGACCACCGGCGCGACCTGGCGATGTCGACATCAAATGGTGCCGTATCCATTTCGAGCGGCTTCAGCCGCGTCCAAAGGTCCCGCGCGGTCCTCGCGTCCCACCCGGTGCCAACGCTCCCGGCATCGCGAAGCTTGCCATCGGCGTGGTAGCCAAGCAGCAGGCTGCCGACCTCCCCGTCCTTGCCGCCACGGGCAGTGAAGCCGCAGATGACCATTTCCTGCCGAAGCCGGGATTTCGCCTTGAGCCACGTCTGGGTCCTCCCCGATTCATAGGGTGCATCGCGGCGCTTGAGCATGAGGCCTTCAAGGCCCAGGCCCGAGGCGGCCTCGAACAACCGGGAAGGAGGCGCCTCGAAGTCCTGGCTTAACCGAATGTGCTCGCCGGCATTTTCAACAAGCTGCGCGAGAAGTGCGCGCCTGGCCCAAAGGGGCACCTTCCTGAGGTCTTTCCCATTGAGGTACATCAGATCAAACAGGAAGTAGACGATGTCCTGTTTTGCCGCGCCGTCTATCGCATCTTGCAGCGCAGCGAAATTCGGAATGCCATTTTTGAGGACTGCGATTTCACCATCCAGCCACGCACTGATGAGCGGAAGCGCTCCGACCTCTGCCGCAAGCTCGGGAAACTTCGCGGTCCAGTCATGACCGCCTCGCGTGATGAGTCGCACTTGTCCTTTGGCGACACGGGACAGCATGCGATAGCCGTCGAGCTTCGCCTCCGTTATCCAGTCGCCGTTCGTTGGAAGTGAAGCCGCCAGGGTTGCGAGTTGCGGCTCGAGTTTCGCAGGCAGCGCAGCGGTCACCGCGGCGGAAAGGTCCACTTGGGGCGCTCCGCTGCGCACAGGCCTCGTACCCTTCGGCTCGCGCTCCTCGATTAGCCCGAGCGGCTTCGTGATGACACTGTCGGGAAGCGCCTTGATGACATCGTAATCAGCGAGTGGCTGCGCCCACGCGTCGCGCTTCTTGAACAGCATCCACTGGTCTTGCTTGTCGCCGGGCTTCGATATGCGCACCAGTTCCCAGAGTCCGGCGAGCTTTTCGCCGTGGAGACGGAAGACGAGCTTGCCAGCCGTCATCCCCTCCTGTGGAGCACCGACGGGTTCCCAAGTACCACGGTCCCAGACAATCACATCTCCGGCGCCGTATTGTTTGGCCGGAATCATGCCTTCGAAGCCCGCGTAGTCGACCGGATGGTCCTCCACGTGAATGGCCATCCTTTTCTCTTTCGGGTCGTAACAAGGCCCCTTAGGTACCGCCCACGACAGCAGCACCCCGTCGAATTCGAGCCGAAAATCGTAGTGCAGCCGACTTGCCCAGTGCTTCTGCACGACGAAGCTCAGATGTCCATCCGCAGCGGACTCACTGACAACCGGGGGTGCCGGCTCGGGGGTGACCTGAAAGTCCCGCTTTTTTCGATAGCGGGAAAGAGGCGTAGAAGGCGGATCGCGGTCGCGGGTTGAGGCCATGACGACAGTCTAGGAAGAACTATCGTCTGATGCGTCGAAAATGGAACGGCTGACGTGGATGCACACGCCGCATTCATTGAACTCACGTGCGGTGGTGGGTGTCGAGTCCATGCCCGATAGGCGTACACACAGTTTACTTTTCAACCAACGCTGCAGACCGCTGAATCCTATGCAGATTGCGAAAATCTCCGCGGCTGCCGGTGCGCACTTTGCCTGTGACGGGCAGCGTGTTGCGTTGCGGGTTCAGGCAGTTGCCGCTGGCGCGGCGAGCTTACTCAGCCCACCGAAACGGAAATCGTCCCGATATGTGGTCGAGCTCACAGATCAAACCGCGGGCGCTCGTACACTCAGGAGACCGATAGTATTGGCAATAAATAGCCTATCGGATTCGTATGAGCCAACACGGTAGTGGTCCACCAGTCTTCCCCCTGTTCTGGACACCCAAATGGCTGCAACGCGAAAGATCAATCCTTTATATGCATTAGCCGCAATCGTCCTGCTGGCGTTTGCGTGGAGAGCGATTTTCATTTATCGGCCAATCAGCTGGTTGACAAATTTCTGGCTCTTCGAAGATTTCGGCTATTCGCTCAAGATCGCGAAAAACATCGCGCTCGGTGTCGGTGAAACGTTCGACGGCGTGATTTCGACAAACGGCTACCAACCCCTCTACGTGTGGATATTGGTGCCCGCTTTCTGGCTCTTTCCGAGCAACGTACTTATTCCGGTCTACGTGGCGGAGACTCTTCTAGCGATCTGCAATAGCGTCACCGTTATCTTCCTCTACTTGGTCGTCACAAAGGTGACGGAGCGACCGTGGAGCGGAATCGCCGCCGCCCTGATCTGGGCGATGAACCTCGCGGTCGCGCGAAACGGCACCCTTGGGCTGGAAACTGGGCTTGCAACGATGATGGTCGCCGCGACGGCAGCCTACGTCATCGCGATTGACCTTCGTCAGCGCGCGAGCCGCCATGCAGTGACGCTCGGGGTACTCTTGGGTGTCTCGTTTCTCGCACGCGTTGACGCGATCTTTCTGGTCATCGCAGTGTCCCTATATCTCCTGTTCCTGCACCATTCGCCATTCGGGCTCCGGGTTCGGTTCCTCATCATTGCGCTCGTTGTATTTTCAGTGTTGATCGCCCCGTACTGCATATGGAATGTTGTTCACTATGGCTCGCCACTTCCGACAAGCGGTCAGGTGACGACGCATCGTACGAATTTGTTAATGTTTTGGCGCGACAACCTGACGTGGCGCACGCTGCGCAATACTATGCAGTATGCACCTTACATCATCGGCCTGATGCTCGCGGGCCTCACATCGGTGGGGGGCTTCTTCCTCTACTCCGACACGTGGTCACAGCCAGTCGCGATAGTTACCATCGCCATATTGGCAGGGTCCGTCGTCATCAGTTATGCAACCTATACCGCGCGTCGCCGTGAGATTTTGTTTGTCGCGATGCTGGGCGGCCTCTACGGGTTCGCATACACGATCTACTCGTTCCAACCCTACGAGCGCTACTTTCTGCCGTCGATCTTCATTTGGACTGTGTTCGTGACGGTCGCTGCGACTGCGCTTCTCGATTCGATCCGCTCGCGCCCGAATATGTATAAGGCAATGACTGCGCTTGCCGTCATCGCACCGCTCGTGTGCTTCGGCGTAGCGTCGAAAGCGAAGCTGCTCCGCGAGGAAACGCCCAGCTATGGCTGGTATGATGGCGTGCAGATGCTCAACCGTATTGCAAGTCCAGGTGAAGTCGTCGCCGCAATTCAAACTGGCAATACAGGTTATTTCTACAGCAAAGGTCGAGCAATCAACCTCGATGGCGTTGTCAATATGGACGCGTATCATGCGTTCGAAAGCAAAACCATGAATCGGTATCTGCAGGCAAACAATGTCCGTTACCTCGCCGACCTCACTTCATTTCCTTTGCTTCCGTCGCTCATGACACAAAACCAGCAGGACGCAGCGAATTTTCTTGCCAGTCTGTCGCAGGTCTTCGCGACGACCACTTTCCAATACGCAATTTACCGGATCGACAGTGAACCGTACCATTCGATCCGCAAGCCACCCCCCGCTTCCGGTTGGGCCGACATTAAGCAGACCTACGCGCTCTTTGGTCACGTGATGTCAAGCAGCAAACCGGGATCGGTGATTCGCTTCAGGTCCGATCGATCGCTGGATCTGCGTTTGCAGCGCAATAGTTCAGCGGGCATGGCCAACATTTATTGTGATGGCAAACCGCTCGCGAAAGTTGATCTGTATGCGCCGGTCGTCGACACGACGTACAAGTACCACGTAACGGGTGATGCGCAAGCTCATGAGTACGCAGTCGAAGTCGCCAACGAAAAGAACGCAGCGTCGGCGAGCAACGAAGTCGGGTTCGACGCGATTCTCGAACGGTAGGCATTTGGAACGCTGTGCGACGGCCACTTGTTTTCGGTCGCGATGACATGGGCGTCTGAAGCGCACGCTAAAGCCGCCATTTACTTCTGAAGAATTTGAGTGGCCGCTACGGGTCGGCCAAAAGCGCAGTTCCATCTCTACGTGTGTCCGTCTCGCTAAATGCATCACGGACTATCAGGAGCAAGACATGGAAGATGTAGACGTGCTTGTTGTTGGCGCTGGTCCGGTTGGCCTGCTACTTGGCACCGAATTGAGACGTGATGGAGTCTCGGTGATGGTGATCGAGAAAATGGCGAGTCGAGGATTTTTCTGTAAAGCGCTCGGTATTACAGCGCGGACGCTCGAGATTTTTGACGATCTCGGAATCGTTGATCGTGCAATCGAGGCGGGCACATGGTTGACCGGCGTGGAAACCTGGGTCGACGGCATGATGGTGCCCACGCGCTCGGTAAAGGTGCCGGATGCGGGTTTGCCTTATGGCTCTCTTTCGCTCGCGCAACACGAAACGGAGCGTTTGCTCGAAGCTGCATTTGCAGGCCATGGCGGTCAGGTGAACTACGAGTATGCGCTGGATAGCTTCACCGAGGAGCGCGACGCCGTCTCAGCCCTTGTGAAAGGAGTACGGGGTGAGGCGCTTACTGTGCGGTGCAAATGGCTGGTTGGCTGCGACGGTGCGCACAGCAAGGTTCGATCAGGATTGGGGCTGGGTTTCGACGGCGAGCAATATCCGCAGACCTTTGCGCTCGCCGATGTCGATGTGGACTGGTCGTGCCCTCGTGGGCCCATGTACAGGTTCGAATGGACCGATTCAGAGCGGGCGAAGGTAAGCGTCGCGGCAGTGCCCGTGCACGGTTCCGCCAGGCGCTACCGGCTCTCGATGATCGTACCCGAAGAACGCGCGTCGTTACTTACCAACATTGGAGCCCCGGACATCGAAACAATGCGCAGCCTGCTGCTGCCTTCCTTGCCAGAGGGAACGCATCTGTCGTCAATGCGCTGGTCGTCGGTCTACCGCGTAAGCCATCGTATCGCGTCGGCCTATGGGCGCGGCCGGGTGTTCATTGCTGGCGACGCTGCGCATATTCATCCGCCAGTGGGCGGACAGGGCATGAATACCGGTCTGCAGGACGCACACAATCTCGCGTGGAAGCTGGCGTACGCCGCCAAAGGGCTCGCGGGTTCTGCATTGCTGGACAGTTACCACGAAGAACGGCATCCGGTTGGCGTTGATGTGGTCAAGTCAACAAGTGCCGCACTCAATGCTGTGCTGGCGCGGCAAGCAGCGAATCCAGCGATGCGTGAGACGCAATTGCTGATTTCCTATCGGGATAGTTCCGTCGTTGACGATCTTAACCCTGACACCGATCCGGCATTGCCAGCGCCAGGAGACCGATTGCCGGACGTGCAGGCATTGGCACAACGCTTCGTTGGTCATCCGAGGCGACTGCATGAGTTCGTCGGTCGCGGCAAGCACACGCTCGTAGGCTATATCGACAGGAAAGAGCAATACGATAACTACGTCGAAAATTACCGCGCTTTATCCACCTCGTTACCTGACGCTACGACCGCCGTTCTCATCACGGCATCCGCGTGCGAAGTACCCGCATCCGATTTCTTGACAGTCCTAACCGACGCATCGGGCGAATTCGCTGGCACGTTTCGAGCGGACGGTGGCTCCCTATGGATTGTCAGACCGGATGGTCATATCGGATGGAGGAGTAGCGGCCTTTCCGGCGACGCCATCAAAAGCTGGGTAACCAGGCTGGGCGCGTAGACGGACCATACGCGCTCGAGCGGCCGAATTGCGATCTCTCGGCGCGAGATGAGAGCATGGTTCGGCCGCGCATTCAAGCGTCAGCGGCAGCCGGAAAGCGGTCACCCGTCGGCCGTTGGCGACCTGGGGACACAACAGTCACACTCTCTCTTTCATGAATACGCCAGGGCGGGCGAACGTTGCGATCGACCACGTCGCCCAACCTGCGGCGTGCGCGCATTGAGACCGAATAGTCCCTCGATCGCCTGCCGTACAAGACACTGCGCCTTTTTGTTACGTTTTTGCGACAGTCTTTTTTTTTCGTTTCCTTGAGTTGCCGGAGGTACCTTATCCTCCGGCGCGCAACAGGAAGTAAATCAATTCAAAAGATACTCAGGGACACTGAAATACAGATGAAGAACAGCAACATCAAGGCAAGCGTTGTCGCAGTTATCGCTTTCGCAGCATCCTCGGCAGCAATGGCACAGTCGTCGGTCACCCTGTACGGCATGCTCGACGCAGGTATCAGCTACACCTCGAACATCAATGGCCACTCGGCGGTCAGCCTCGTTGGCGGCGCCTCAGGTTCGAACAAGTGGGGCCTGCAGGGTCAGGAAGACCTCGGCGGCGGCCTCAAGGCAGTCTTCAAGCTCGAAAATGGTTTCAACATTGCCAGCGGCGGCATCGGCGGCCAGGGCCCCATTGGCTCCTCACGTTCGTTGTTCAACCGCCAGGCCTTCGTAGGCCTCACTTCGGACCAGTACGGTACCCTGCGTCTGGGTCGCCAGATCGACGCCGTGACGGAAATGGTTCAAGGTCTGACGGGCGACGCCGTTTCGGCCTCGACATTCTCGACCCCGGGCGACGTGGACAACAACGACAACACGACGAACCAAAACAACGCCGTCAAGTACATTTCGCCGGTTTTCAAGGGTTTCCAGGCTGAAGGCGCGTACTCGTTCGGGGGCGTTGCCGGTGCTATGGGTTCGGGTCAATCGTGGTCGGTGGCGGCGGACTACGCTCAAGGTGGTCTGACGGTCGCTGGCGGCTACTTCCATGCTGCAAACCAAGGTGAGAACGGCTGGCAGAACGCAACGGCACAACCGTCGTTCGGTGGTGCTCTGGGCTATCCGAGTTCTGGTTACTACGGTGGCAATGCGTTCAAGAGCGCGGGCATCGCTCAAGTCGCTGGCCAATACCAATTTGGTCCGTACACGGCTGGCCTGCGCTACTCGAACGCTCAATACGAGGGCAACGACGGCCAGGAGTCGATTCACTTCAACGTTGTAGCTGGTCTTCTGCAGTACCAGGCAACCCCGGCGCTGTCGCTGGCTGCTGGGTATACGTACGTCTATGGTTCGGAGGCAACGCCTGCGCAAGCCGCCGAGGGCCGCACGATGGCTTCGATCAACCAGGTGTCACTGGGTGCTACGTACGCACTGTCGAAGCTCACCTCGGTATACGCCATGGGTGCCTACGTTCATGCTCAGGGCGCTCAGGCTTCGGCTGCGGACTTCGGCAATACCGCATCGGGCGGCAACCAGGTTCAAGCCAACATTGGCATGTACCACAGGTTCTAATCGCAGGTTCACAACCCCTGGGTAATGGACGCATTACCCAGACAAAGAAAAGCCCCGCTGAATTGCACCCCAAAAGTTGGACATTGATCCAATCTTTGGGGTGTTTTTCATGGACCGCTTGGGTCGCTTTCGTTTCGCGAGGTGCCGCGACACGCCCCTGTGTTACGCAGAATCAAGATTGCCATCTCGACGAGCCGGACGCGCCGCCTGCAACAGGTCCCGCGAACGCTCCATTGGGCAATTCGAATTGGTCGTATTGGGAGAGGTCGTAAACAAAAGCGCCCATTTGGCCACAGCCGAATGGGCGCTCTTGATCTTACCCTTATGCCGGCAGCTTCGGTGCGGCAGGAAAATCGACTGGCACGCGGGTCACGCCATGGAGATAGTTGGTCACGACCTTGTCGCCGATCGCGACGATCACATCCACGAGGTTTTCGTTCGTCCACCCGGCAGCCAGGAACGCGTCGACGCGGGCTTGATCGGCATGACCGTGGCGCACCGCAATGTCAGCCACGAGAATCGCGAGCGCGTCCAGTTTCGGATCGAAGCTCGCGCGAGCGCTGCGAATCTCGAGAATCTGCTCGTCCGAGAAGCCGTTCTTCTTGCCGATCATGGTGTGGGCGGCCAGGCAGTATTCGCATTCGTTCACCTGGCTCACGACCAGGTTGACGACCTCCCGCGCCTTGCCGGTGATGCTGCTCTTCGCGTTCTGGAAGGCCAGATAGCTGCCGAGCGCATGCTCGGAATACGCGAATGTCGCGTAGAGGTTCGGCACGACGCCGAGACCTGCCTTGAGCTTGTCGAAGATGGCTTGATTGGCGGGCGAGACGGTTTCGCGGGTGGGAACGTTGAACGTGCTCATTGAACTTCTCCTGATGGTAAGGGTGGCTTGTCGACGATGCGACGTTGACCGAAGTGGCGCCGTTTTGCTTGGGCTCCGCGGCGCCGCGGTGTGGATGAACTTTGGCGCAAGCGCTTCCAATGCGCTAGGCAGGCGCCGCGCATATCAGCGATTCCTGGCGGGCATGACGGCGCGGCTGAACACCCATGCCCTGGAGGAATGACTGCTATCGCCGCCGCCTGTCTTCTTGCCCGACACGGTTGCCGCGAATATGGCGTCACCCCATTCCCTGAAGCCAGGAGCGCCAAATGAAGCTGTTCAGCCAAACCCATGTCGGATCGTTCGCCCTCAAGCATCGGGTCGTGCTCGCGCCGCTCACGCGCATGAGAACCGAGCCCGGCAACGTGCCCGGCGATCTGATGATCGAGTACTACACCCAGCGGGCGTCAGAAGGCGGTCTGCTCATTACGGACGCAACGGCGGTCGCGCCACTTGGCATCGCCTATGTGGACGCGCCGGGCATGTGGACGCGCGAGCAGGTCGCCGGCTGGAAGCGCGTGGTGGACGCCGTTCACGCGAAAGGCAGCCTTATCTTCGTTCAGTTGTGGCACGCGGGCCGTCAGGCGCATGCGGCCAACACGGGCGGGCTCACGCCGGTTGCACCCTCCGCGCTGCGCTCGCTCGAGCACGCCGCGATTCGCGACGGGCAAGGCCAGATCGTCGAAGCGGAACTGCCCTTGCCGCGCGAACTCGCAACCGATGAAGTCGCCGCGATCGTCGAACAGTTTCGCCAGAGCGCGATGCTGGCGAAGGAAGCGGGCTTCGACGGCGTCGAGCTGCACGCCGCCAACGGCTATCTGTTCGAGCAATTCCTGCTCGACGGCTCGAACCATCGCACCGACGCGTATGGCGGATCGCTCGAAAACCGCGCGAAGTTTCTGTTCGATACGCTCGATGCGGTTGTCGAAGTCTGGGGCCCGGGCCGCGTCGCCGTGCGGCTCTCGCCGAGCGGCACCTACGGCACCATGTCGGACAGCGACCCGCACGCCACTTTCGGCTACGTCGCCGGGCGCCTGAACGGCTACGTGCTTGCCTACGTGCACGTGATCGAGCCGCGCATCCGCGGCATCGACGAACGCGAGGCCGCCGAGTCGGAAGTCTCGTCGAAGGATATCCGCCGCGTTTTCAAGGGCACGCTCGTGGCGGCCGGCGGCTTTACGCGCGAGAGTGCCGAGCAGATTGTGATCGACGGTCATGCCGACCTCGTCGCCTTCGGGCGGATGTTCCTCGCCAATCCGGACCTGCCCGAACGCCTGCGCACGGGCATGCCGCTCAATCGCTATGACCGCTCGACGTTTTATGGCGGCGACGCTCGCGGCTATATCGACTATCCATTCGCCACGAGCCGGGTATCTGCGCGTCAGACGGCCGATGCTGCAACGGGAGAGCCGGCATGAAAACCCGTACGTTTCTCGTGACCGGCGCGACCAAAGGCATTGGGCTCGCGCTTTCGCGCCGGCTAACGGCGGCTGGTCATCGCGTCGTGGGCCTCGCACGCCACCACGAGGACTTTCCCGGCAAGCTCGTGACGGTCGACCTGGCCGACCGCACAGCCACGGAAGATGTGCTCCACGAGTTGTCCAGCGCTCACGCTTTCGACGGCCTCGTGAATAACGTCGGCCTTGTGCGCCCGCAGGCGGTCGGCGAAATCCGGCTGGACGATCTGGACGGCGTGCTCGCCGTCAACCTCCATCCCGCGCTGCAGGCCATGCAGGCCATCCTGCCGGGCATGCGCTCGCGCGGCTGGGGGCGGGTCGTGAACGTCGCGAGTCTCACTGTGCTCGGCGCAATCGAGAGAACTGCCTACGCCGCCGCCAAGGCTGCGCTCGTGAGTTTCGCGCGCTCATGGGCGCTCGAACTCGCCGCGACCGGGATCACGGTGAACGCGGTGGCCCCGGGCCCCACGGAAACGGAACTCTTTCGCGCCAACAACCCGCCTGGAAGCACGGGTGAACAGCGTTATCTCTCGGGCGTGCCGATGCAGCGCTTCGGCACGCCCGACGAAATCGCCGCCGCCATCGCGTTCCTGCTTTCCGGGGACGCAGGATTCATCACCGGCCAGACGCTCTTTGTCGACGGCGGCGCTTCCATCGGCCGAGCGCCGATGTAATCCGTTGCTGCCGAAGTGCCCCCAACGCGTTGAGTCGCGTGGAGGGCCGCACTTCATCCCCTCGTCCCACGTTTAACCGTTCATCGGAGGTCATCATGTCGCTTCAGGACAAACTCGACGCATTCAAGGCAGACTTCAAGGGCGGCAAGGCGCCTTATTTCGCCCCGCCGGAAATCCATCCGATCATGGAGCGCGCAACAGCCGAGCTCATCGCGAGCGGCCAGGCCAGCCGCGCCGTGAAAGCAGGCGACCTCGCCCCAACCTTCCGCCTCAAAGATCAGGACGGCCAGGAAGTCACATCGGCAGATCTTCTGAACCAGGGCCCGCTGGTCGTGACGTTCTACCGCGGCGTGTGGTGTCCCTACTGCAATCTGGAATTGCAGGCGCTCAACGAAGCGCTGCCCGAGTTGCAGCGCCATGGCGCGAGCGTGGTGGCGATTTCGCCGCAGTCCGCCGTCAACAGCCGCAAATCGGTGCGCGTAAACGGGCTGAATTTCCCCGTGCTCAACGACACGCACAACGAAACCGCCAGCGCATTCGGCCTGCGTTTCGCACTGCCCGATTATCTGGTCGATCTCTACAAGGCGCTCAAGAACGATCTGCCCGCCTTCAATGGCGATCCGAGCTGGACACTGCCGATGCCGGCGCGCTATGTGATCGGCATGGACGGAATCGTTGCGTACTCCGAAGTCAATCCCGACTATACGCACCGCCCCGACCCTTCGGAAATGATCCCGGTGCTCCAAAAGCTCATGCAGGCACACTGAAGCGCTCGTGCCTCGCGCCGCGCCGCCGCAGGACCGGCGCGGCGCGCCCCATTGCCGCAAAGCGCGGCGCGGTCATGCAAAGCGTCACAGAGACGCTTCGGCCAGCACGCTTTCCACAAAGGCCACGAAGGCCCTGGCTCTCGAGGTAACAAGCCGGCCCGCGGGGAACACCGCCCACAGGTCCATCGGCGGCAATTGCCAGTCGGTCAGCACGGCACGCACGCTGCCGTTGGCCAGCTCAGGCGAGAACATCCATTGCGACGCAACGGCGAGCCCCATGTGCCCGAGCACCGCGGTTCGGATGCCTTCCGCGGCGCTCACGCGCACGCGGCCCGATACCACCACGGCCGTTTCGGTGCCGTTCTGGCTGAACGACCAGGACTCGCCTCCGCCACGCTGTGAATACACAATGGCCTGATGGCGGCTCAAGTCGGCCGGCGTTGCGGGCACGCCCGCCTCCTCGAAATACGCGGGCGTGCCTACCACGAGCCGCGGGCTGCGGCTGATGCGCCGCGCGGTCATGCCGGAATCGTCGAGGCTGCCCATGCGCAGCGACACGTCCATGCCCTCCTCCAGCAGATCGATGTTGCGATCGTCCAGCACAATGTCGATCTCGAGCTGCGGATGCTGGTCGAGAAAGCGCTTGAGCGCCGGCATGACGTGCAGGCGCGCGAAAGTCGGCGCCGCCGAAACGCGCAGCCGCCCGGACACGCTCTCCGAAGACTGCTTCGCGGCGTTCTCGGCCTCGTCCGCCTCCTCGATGGCGACCCGCGCGTGCTCGTAAAAGCGCTGGCCGGCATCGGTCGTATTGAGGCCACGCGTCGAGCGCAGCAGCAAGCGCGTGCCCAGCCGTTCCTCGAGCTGCGCGACCGACTTGGAGACGGCGGGCTGCCCCACGTTCAGGCGCCTCGCCGCCGCGGAAAAAGAGCCCGCCTCGACGACGGCAACGAAGGTCTCCATGGCTGTCATTCGATCCATCGCTAATCCTCTTTTTGCATGATTCGAATCGAGCCCCGAAAGATTCGGAAAGGGGGACGCAGATCGGCTGCGAGTTCAACCCGTCGATGCAATCGATTGATGGAATCGGTCGGCTGGTCGACGTTCATTGAGCCACCTCGAACGGCATGCTTACAATTCCCGGGCCGCGTTGCGCAAGATTTCCTGAGCGCGTTGTGCGATCGGGGACAGGTAGCCGGCCCTTCGCATCAGTCCGACCTGACGCACCAGGCCGTCGAGCCGGATCGGGCGTACAGCAATGTCGAACGGTAAGGGGCCTGGGTCGAAGCTGCGTGTGTTGATCAAGCTGACGAGCTGAGTAGCGGAAACGATCAGAACTAGCGCGGCCAGACTATTGGCCTCGGCCACAATCCGCATGCGCGGGTAACCGAGTTTTGCAAAGGCTTGCTCGATCTGCACGCGTGCAAATTCCTGTCGAGTGGACGCAGCCCAGCCGCAGTCTACGAGGTCCTCGAGCGTGACTGATTCCCTCTGGGCCAGAGGGTGCCCTGCGCTCACCATCAAGCTGTACTGATCGTCATACAGCACCTCCCTGGCGATGGATGCGTCCAATGTTTCGGGCAACGGGCACACAGCCAGTTCGACTTCACGCTTGTCGATGGCGTCCAATAACGTGTCGCTAAACGCTGTCGTCACACTGATGCGCGCGGCGGGCCGCTCCACCAGCAGCGTTGGGAACAATGAGCGAAGCGCGAAGCTCGTAGTGGCCGGCGTCGCGCCGATGCGCAGCAGGCCCGCATGTCCACCGCCGATATCGCGCGCCTCCTGAAGCGCACTATCGAGCTGCATAGACACGCCCGATACCCGTGCATGGAATACCTTCCCCGCCTCGGTCAATACCGAGCCGCGTGCCGTGCGTTCGACCAGCGCTACTCCCACCTTGCGCTCCAGCCGCTGTATGGCCTTGGTCACGGCCGGCTGCGAAATGCCTAGCTGTTCAGCGGCGCGTGCCAGCGTACCGGTACTCGCGATAGTCAGGAAGTATGCAAGGTCGTCGCTAATCATGGCATTCCTGAGAGTTATGGATTTTGACTTTCAGGTTATTGGATTCTATATCGCCCTTCTCCTGATAATGAAAGCTCCAAACACAGAGAAGGAGTGGCCTCATGAGCCAAACTGAACAGTGCGCCGCGTTCCGCCATATGCGCGAAGGCACCGAGCGGGATTGGGCGATCATTGGTGAGGAGTTTGGGCGTTTCGCCAAGGGACTGCCCGATCGCCTGCTGGACCACCTGCGCTTGCTACACGGCGATTTTGGCGGCTTTCCTGTCGATCGCCTGACGCATAGCCTGCAGACTGCCACGCTGGCCTATCGCGATGGCCAGGACGAGGAATACGTGGTCTGCGCGCTGCTGCACGACATCGGCGACACGCTGGGAAGTTACAACCACGCCGATGTTGCGGCTGTGCTGCTGGAGCCGTTCGTCAGCGCGGAAAACCACTGGATGATCAAGCATCATGGCATCTTCCAGGGGTACTACTTCTTCCATCACATGGGCATGGACGGCAACCAGCGCGACAAGTATCGCGACATGCCGGAGCTGTTCAAACGGACTGCGCATTTCTGCGAGAAATATGACGCGGCGGCCTTCGATCCGGATGCGCAAACGCTGCCGCTAGCGTTCTTCGAGCCGATGGTGCGGCGAGTGTTTGCCGAGCCGAAGCGGTCGCTGTACAAGGCCGTATTCGAAAAGAATGGCTAAGTGCCGTATCCCGGACAACCACGCGAGGCCACGAAGGCCCGCTGGCTGGCCGGAACGGCCGTTCGAGCGTCTCTCCAACTGCACTCGCTACCGGCCAAGCGCTGGCCGAATCCGGCGGTCCATCGGAAGACCATGACGTCGCCCTAAAACGGCCATGTGGCACCCCAGCTTTCTCAGGTGGCGGTTTCGCTCGCTGACCTGCCCGACACTGGGGATGAATCGCTCGACGCATTCGCACGGGACAAATGCTCCTGAAAACTTGCGCTACGTGCTATCGACGCCAGTCCCACAACGGCAAGCCCAGCAAAGAGTGCGGGCAACAGAAAGACACTGGGAAGACCCAACAGGGCGACACCGAGGCCACCCGCGCTGCCACCGAGCGCCGAGGCAAGCGCGCTCGAACTCATGAAAATCGCCGACGCGGTGGCCACCGCCTCGGGCAGCAAACGTTGGGCCACGATGATCCCCAACACCATGAAGACGCCCCAAACTCCGCCCATGAGGATCTGTCCGGCGAACATACCCACGGCGGACGGCCAAAGTGCAAAACACAGATTGGCCAACACCCCGAGGCCTGCCGCGAAACACATCAGCCACACATTGCCGAATCTGCGCCCCAAGCCGATGCTGAAGGGCATGATTAGCAGCTCGATAAAGGGTTGAATACCGATAACCGCGCCTCGGACCGGCGGACTCAGCTTGAGGTGCTCCTCCATATAAATCAGCAGAAAGCCATACTTCACAGGTTCTCCTGCGTAGACCAAAACGAAGAGTCCTGTGAACATCAGGAGCGGCAACATGGCGCGCAGGCCGGCGTGATGCGCGGGCTCGCTAGCCGGTTTGGGCTTGCGGACTGGCGCCGGATTCAGCGTTCCGAGCGGAGCGATCTGCAAAAGCGTGCAGGCCGCCGTCATCCACAGCATGGGACGCAAACCATAGGTGGCCGCCACCCACGCGCCGACAACCGGACCGACGATCCAGCCGCCGGTCAGTGCCATACGAATCACAGCAACGACGCTTTCATTTGCATCAGCAGGCTTGCGGCCAAGTTCATCGTGGACAGCCGCGAAAATTTGCGAAGTCGACGCGCCGGAAATTGCCAGCAAAACCACGCCAATCACGAAAGGCATCCAGACCGATGTGGAGAGCGCCAGCCCCGCCCACCCGGCGAAGCCTGCTGCGGCACACACGCGGAACAGACCAAGACGGTTTCCGGTGCGGTCGGAGTAGCGCCCCACGAAATAGCCCGCCGCGGGGGCCGCAAGACTGGTCAGGTAATACAGTCCCGCCAATGGCAGCGGTGCACCGAGCGCTTTCACGAGGAACATGACGAGCTGCGGTGCCGCAGCTGACGCGCCTAGCCCAGAGAGAAACATGGCTATCGTCGCGCCTGCAAATAACCTCGATGCCATCACCTGACGCAGCGCAGATCTATTGCCAGTTTTGCCAGACATAGCGACAGATTCCCTATCGATTTGGCAAGGGATGACGAAACACCCCCCGCTGTGAGAGAGAAATACATTCGCAAGCTGTCGGCGACCAGGCCTATGTTCGGCCCATTCGAGGCGAACAGCATCGCAAAAGACATCGAATGGAAGCGCTTCCACTCAATGGCGGATTATGCCGTAGCAACGATTGCAGTGGATTAGGCGTTTATCCCGATGGGGGGCGCGATGACGGACCGTGGGAGTTCGCTGAGAACGCACGATCGCCACCGGGAGGCGGCCGTTCGCATTCGATGAGCCGGCGGCGACACGCCAGGCATCCGGAAGGAAACGTTGGCGGAAAGTCGACTGGCTTGTCGAGTGTTGTATCAATCTTTCAGATGACTAAATTTGTCTTTTGATATCACGTCTCGCCGGCTATACGCCCAAGCGCCGTTCTCGCGCTTGAGCCAATCGTCATAGACGCAAATGTAGCCATCAATGGCACCGTCCTTTTTCGTGAAAAACTGCAGATAGCACTTTTGACGAGCACTTTCACCGTCGACCGAAATAATTTCGTTGGTTGTGAGATGATACATAGTCCCAAACGTTGCGATTCCCTTAGCAACAAAAGCCTTCAATTGCTCGGTACCTTTTGGTTTTTCGCCGTCGATCGCAGCATTGAAGACTCCGTCAGTTGTGAAGCAACTTGCCCATGCTTCAGCGTCGCCTTCGTCGATTGAGAAGTTGTATTTTGCGTTTAATGCCTTGATTTCCTGAATATCACTAGATACCATTTTAATTACCTCTATAAAGGTTATTGAATTCCCCTGCGGCAAACAGCTCGTATCAATGAGTCTCGCGATCGCCGATGGCGACGAGCCTGGTCTGCGCGCAGGTGCGCTGGGCGTTCGATGCGCTGGATAATGCTTCGCCTAACGGCCGGCGCTCTGGCCGCCGTCGACGTGCAGGATTTCTCCCGTCACGAACGGTGCCGAATCAAGGTAAAGAACCGCGTTGGTGATATCGCTCGTCTCGCCCATGCGACCGAGCGGGTGGAGAGCATCGAGCATGTCGTGATATTCAGACGGGTGCATCGGAGTCTTGATGACCCCCGGCGCAACGGCATTCACGCGAATACCTTTCTTTGCGTACTCAATCGCCAATGACTTCGTGGCGGCGTTCAAACCGCCTTTCGTCAGCGCAGCCAGTACCGAATAAACACCGCTGATTGCCTGATCCACGACACTCGCGGTCACACTAACCACGTGGCCGCTCGAATGCTTTTCCATTTCAGCGATAGCGAGCTGCGTGATGTAATAAAAGCCCGACATGTTCACATTCACCACGGCGGCGTAGTCTTCCCGCGTGTTTTCCGTGAAAGGCTTGCCAATGTAGATGCCGGCGTTATTCACCAGCGTGTCGATCCGGCCGAACTTTGCGACACCCTCGGAAATGACGCGTTGGGCGGTGGCGGGATCGCCGATATCGCCGGCAATCGTCAGGATGTTCGGATCTTCCGATGGCTTGATCGAACGTGATGTTGCGACAATGCGGTAGTCGAGTTTGCGAAACGCCTTGACGACGTCGGCCCCAATGCCTTGCGATGCGCCGGTAACGACGACGACCTTTTGTGACGTGCTCATGCTTTACTCCAGAAAAACGTAGATGTCTGGCTTGATGCCGGTTGAGCCGACGGCTCTGTTTATCGCCTCATCCTTGCCTGAATTGCATGGTGATTCATTTGTATCGATGGCGGTAGAATGCCCGGATGACTTTCAGTTATTCACCCCGCAAATGAATGACAAGCTTTCGACCCTTCAGTTGTTCGTACGGGTTGCCCGCACGTCGAGTTTCACCAAAGCTGGCCGGGAATTGGGCTTAAGCCAGCCCTCGGCATCGCGGCGCATTTCGGAACTTGAGGCGGAAGTCGGCGCTGCGCTATTCATCAGAAGCACGCGAGCCGTCACGCTGACGGAAGCGGGTAGCGATTACCTTGCCCGCGTAGAAGCGATTCTCGCCGCGCTAAATGAGGCAGACCACGCTGCGCGAGGCACCACGGAGTTGCGAGGCCATCTGCGCGTTGCCTTGTCGACCAGCTTTGGAGTTCGCGAGGTGATCCCGCGGATAGGACGGTTTATGAGCATGCATCCGGCTTTGCACGTTGACCTGCGAATGGCCGACAACCGCCAGGATCTGATCGTTGAAGGCGTGGATGTCGCGTTCCGCTTTGGAACATTGAAGGACTCGAATGCCACCGCAACGATGCTGGGGCGTTGCCCCCGGATGCTGGTCGCCTCACCTGACTATCTCGCCAGGGCGGGAATGCCGGTCGAGCCGGGCGATCTGGCCGATCATAGTTTCATCATGGGGCCACCGGGTGCCGGAGTGCGAGGATGGACCTTCGAGAAGGGCGGACAGCGGGTCATGGTCCGTGGAGAAGGACGTTTGAGTATCTCCCTCAACGAAGGGACCACAGCGGCGGCCGTTGCTGGCCTGGGGATTCTCGCAACGGGGCTTTGGGGGTGCCGTGTCGAGCTGTCCGATGGCCGGCTCATCCCGTTGTTGCCGGACTGGGCGGTCGAGCCCATCGAAATGTACGCTGTTTATCCAGCCGCGCGGGCCGCCCGGCCGGCCGCCCGCGCACTGGCTGCGTATCTTGCCGACGAACTGAAAGCGATCTCGGTCTAGCGAGGGATTTTGCCGCCGAACCAGGCCTTTGCTTGCCATGCCGCGCTGAACTACCGACGGGAATTCGCCGGAGGCGCGCAATTCCCTGGGCGCCCGGCGAAAACGACATCCCGTACACGAGGGACGCCCCAAACGCCCCGAGAACATCAAAACCGGTGCGTCATCCCCACAGCCACCAGACTCTGCGATGACCCCAGCTCCGTCACCTGGACGCCGGGCCAGCTCATCATTGATGCGCCGTGATTCTTGATATAGCCGGCGCGCGCATAGATCTGCGTGCGCTTCGAGATGTTGTGATCGACGCCGATCTGCACGCCCAGCGCCTTATCGTCCACACCACGCGCGTTGCGCTCGATCCCGGCGATTTCGACCGTATCTGCTGACGTTGCCTGAATCGTCGCGCCAATCTCGGCGAAGCTGTACGAGTGTGCAGCGCCGAGGCGGGCGGCCAGCGAACCGGCGGGCGCGTCGTTGGACCGGTTGTACGTGTAGTTCGCTTGCAGGTTCACAATGCCGATCCGGTACGCAATGGCGCCCGTAAAGCGCTCCGTGCCGAGCAGGTTCAAGGCGGCGGGCAGCCCCGGCACATTCTCCGAACCCGCGTGCTGGTTCTGGTAAGCGAGTCCTGCGAAGAACCCGTAGCCGTTGTACGTCACCGCAACATCGAACAGATTGCCGGTGTTCTGCACGACGGGCAACGTCGTCGTCGAACTGAACGCATACATCGTGTAGAGCTTCAGCCCACCGACAACCGGCGACTGATATTCGATCGAATTGCTGGTGCGGCCGGATGCGGCCTGCGTGGCAAGCGTGTTGCGATCGAGCGCGACTGCCGCAGCCGCTACGGGCGACAACACCTCGTCGCCGCGGAACGGGTCGGTGTAGTAAATAGCCCAGAAGGTTGGCTGATACTGGCGACCGAACGTCAGCGATCCATAGTCCGCGTGCGCGAGTCCGACCCACGCCTGACGATAGAACAGCGTTGAACTGTCGACGAAGAACGCGCCATTGTTGACGGTATAGCCGCTCTCGAGCACGAATCTCGCCTTGAAACCGCCGCCCAGATCCTCATCGCCTTTCAATCCCAGACTCGACCCACTATTGCCTCCGCTACGTAGCGAAAACGAATGCGTCGAACCGTTGCCGAGGTATTGCACGAAGCTGTCGACGACACCGTACAACGTCAGCGACGACTGCGCCCACGCGCCCTGCGCGGCGAGCAGAAGCGCTGCGCCGCCAATACCTTGCCTGATGATGCACATGCGAACTCCTCCAGATACGTCTCTTTTGCGCGCTCTCATTGGCGCCGGGCTCGTGCGTTCCCGCGAGGGGGAATGACGTCCCGTGTTTTCTGCTCATCTCGAATCACTGCGTCGGCTTTTCTTCAAAGGTGTTCGCGTGTCTCCTGGTTGTCGTGTATCCCGGTCAAACGAAGGGGGATATGCCTGTCAAGGCGAGTGCGATGGCAAGTTTGCGCACCTGCACCGTGTCTCCCAACGTCGAAAGCGTGACGGCCTCGCGCAACAGTCGTTCGATGTCGAATTCGCGCATCATGCCGTGTATGCCGTGCAACTGTACGGCGTCCTGACAAACCTGCACGGCGGCTTCGGCCGCGAACGCCATGGCCATCGACGCCTGCACGTCACACCGCGTGCCCGCGTCCATCAGGCCCAGCGCACGGTGAGACAGAAGCCGGGCCGCGTCCGTGCGGATCGCCATGTCCGCCAGCTTCGCTGCGATCAGCTGATGTGCCGCGATGACCTTACCCAAGCGCGAGTGCTTCGTTGCGTAGGCAACCGACTCGTCGAGTGCGGCGCGCATGAGCCCGACCGAAAGCACGCCGCTATGAACACGAACCTGCTCGTCGATCTTCAGGGCGCGGCACGTGCCTTCGCCCTCCTCGCCGAGAAGATGAGTTTGCGGAACGCGCGTAGCGGCGATGACAATCTGCGCGTTGGATTGCGCATTGAGTGCGAGCTTGTCGATATTGCGCGCCTCGTAACCGTGTTCCTCACGGTCGATCAGCAGCAGCGAAACGGCCCTGCCGGTACGAACGGCACAGACCAGTACGTCCGAATAGACGCCATTGGTGGCCCAGGTTTTCGTTGCGGTCACTACGAAATGATCACCGTCACGCACGGCCCGCGTACGAACTTCCTCGATATCCTGGCCAGCGTCCGGATCGCCAATGCCGAGGGCACCGAAAATCCGGCCCCCCAATACTTCAGGCAGATAGCGCTCGCGCAGGGCGGGGGTCGCGTCGAGCAGCATCGCCGCGACTGCCGTATTCACCATCACGCAGAGCGCCACATCGCATGAGCACGCTGCCAGCTCTTCGAACAGCATGCCCTGCGTCGTGTATGACCAACCCATGCCGCCGTGCTCGACGGGCACCGTGCAGCCGGGCAGGCCGAATTCGGCAATGCGCTGTGTCAGCTCTCGCATCGTCGCCTTTGGGATGAAGCGGTCGCGATACATACGGACGACCGGCCCGACCTCTGCCAGCAGAAACTTGCGAAAGCTCTCGACTGCCAGGGTCTGCTCTTCCGTGGGGACTCGATAGGTCATGGGTCACAATTGCGCGTCGCCGCGCCTCGATATGGCGTTCGATGCCGGATCGCCAGGGTCTCGCTCCGTTTCGGGAATACCCTGACCTTGCCCCGCTCTGCGACGCAGGTTTGCTGAGCGCCCGGCATGCGGTTTTGCGCCACAAGGCACGTGCGCTTCCTTGACGTTGCAGTTGTGTTAAGTTAGTTTTCGCGAATTCTTTTTTCACCCCTCGTTCGGAGGGGGCAGCGACCCGAGAGGCATGGCATCGACCAGGTGACGACTTGACAACGCCTTTCACCAAACACGTGGCCGCCACACGCTTCGCACCACCACGCATCGGCGCGAAGCACGTCGCGCGCGCCGACCTGCTCGACCAACTGCAGCACATGCCGCACGCCACGCTCGCGCTCGTCACGGGCAGCGCCGGTTACGGCAAGACCACCCTGCTCGCCCAATGGCGTCAAACGTGCGTCAAGTCGGGCGCGGAAGTCGCCTGGCTCACGCTGAGCGCCGACGACAAGGGCTACGCCGACTTCTGCTCGCTGCTCGTTGCCGCGATGCAGCGCATCGGGCTCTGTGCGCAAGCGGACTTCCGCCTCGACGACACGAGCCCCGGCGCGATGGACACGGCCATCGCGAGCATCGTCGAAAGCGTGCTGGACGCGCCCAAAGAGCACGTCGTCTTCATCGACGATTACCACCATGTAGCGGCACCGCCCGCGCACCGCTTCATGCAAAAGTTGCTCGAACATGCGCCAGGCAATCTCCACTTCGTGATCGCATCGCGCGTCACGCCGCCGCTGAGTTTGAGCCGGCTGCGCGTGATGAACCAGATCGTCGAGATTGAGAGTCCGGCGCTGCCGTTCAGCCTCGCCGAAACACGCGCTTTCATCGAAGAGAATCTCGGCGCGGGCAAGCTCGATGCCGACGCGCCTGGCCTGATCCACGAGTTGACGGGCGGCTGGCCTTCGTGCATCCAGCTCATCGTCATCATGCTCAAGAACCGGCCGGATACGCTTGCAACGCTGCGCACGCTGGTCTGGCGCTCGGGCGACCTGCAAAGCTGGCTCAGCGAGGAGGTCATGGCGCATCTGCCGGTGCAATTGGCCACCTTCTGCGAGGCGCTCTCAATCTTCCGACGCTTCAATGCGCCGCTCGCGCGCGCCGTGACGGGCGACACGCAGGCGGCCGAACTGCTCAAGCGCATGGAGGACGAGAATCTGCTGGTCAGCCGCGTCGAGTCGGACGACCGCATTGCGTGGTACCGCTTTCACCCGCTATTCGGCGAATACCTCGCCACGCGGCTTGCGGCGAGGGACAACGAAGCGGTCAAAGCGTTGCACCTGCGCGCGAGCCGCTGGTTCGCCGGGCACGGCTATCTTGCCGATGCGGTGCGCCACGCAAGCGCAGGCGGCGACGTGGAGTTCGCGGCAATCGTCATCGAACGGGCCGAGCCGGCGACGTGGAGCCTCGAGTACCTGAGTCCAATGCTGCACTTGCTGGAGCAGCTACCCGAGGCAACGCTATTCCAGCATCAGCGCCTTCTCTTCATTGCCTGCCTCACGATCGCGCTCACCACGCGGCCGGGCAAAGCGATTTCCTGGCTGCCGCACCTGCAGTCGAGCGCGCTTTCCGACGATCCTGAACTGGCGGCCTGCGTGCCCATGCTCCACGCGGCCGTTGCATTCCAGCACGACGATACGCAGCGCATGCTCGAGTTGCTGGAGCCGTTGCGCGACGCCGTCATCGAAAACCGCTTTCTGCGCTATTTTCTGCTGGCCGAACTTTGCGTTGGCTACGCGGGCGCCGGGCAGTATGCCGAGGTGACGCGCACGCTCGACGTGCGTCCTATCCCGCCCGCCGACCGCGACAACGAAATGGCGCTCGTGGCCGAAACGGCCCGCGTTGCGGCCATCCTTCACGCGGGCGATGTGCGCGAGGCCGAACGCCTCGGTACCCCGCTGCTCGCACGCGTGGTGAAAGCCGCGGGCCATCAGTCGATCAGCGCCAACATTTGCGCGAGCGTGCTGGTGGATGCCAGCTACGAACTCGACCGCATCGACGACGCCCGCGAAACCATCGCGAACCGCCGCGGGCTGCTTCAAGCCTCGGGACCGGACTTGACCATTCGCGCATCGTTATGCCGCGCGCGGCTCGACTGTCTGCAGGTGAGCGCCGACGTCGCGCTGGCGTTTCTCGAAGCGCAGACCGCCCACCTGCGCGACCAGCAGCAGCCGCGCGCCGTGGCACACATGCTGGGCGAACAAATCCGCATCCTCGCGCAGAAAAATCGGCATACGCGCGCCGTGGAACTCGACGCCCTGCTAGACGAACTGGCGCAAGCGCATCGCGACGATCGTGGCATTCGCGCGGAAATCGCAGCGATCGCTGCACTCGCACATGCGCGCGTGCGGCGATCGGACCGGCCCGATGCCGCGCTGGCGTCGCTTTACGATGCGCGCGTGCGCGCCGAAGCCGTGGGCCGCGGCCGCATGGCTGCGCTCGCCGATTTTCTTTCGGCATCCATACTGAGCGATCTCGAACGCACCGATGATGCGCAAGCCGCTCTCATACGTGCACTCGATACAGGCGCGCGACTCGGCCTCGTGCGCACGTTCGTCGATGAAGGCGCACTGGCCTCGGCACTGCTCAACCGCGCGGTACAGGAGGCGTGGCTCAATGGCCTCGCGCGCGACTATGCCATCGCCCTGCTCGACCACTTCCCCGCAGAGCCGAACGCGGATACGCGGCGAGGCGTAGCTACGGCAGCGAACGGCCGCAAGCCGAACGCGACGCTCACCCAGCGCGAACTGGAAATTCTCGCGCTCGTTGCACAGGCGATGTCCAACAAACGCATTGGGCTTGTGTTGAACATCACGCTCGAGACGGTAAAGTGGAATCTGCGCAATGTCTTCGGGAAGCTCGGCGTGTCGAGCCGCTACGACGCGATGATGTGGGCCCGCAAGAACGGGCTGATCGAGTAGACGCCTGTCAACGTGTAGAACCAGCACGAACGGCGGCGCGAGGCATGGCCCCGCGCCGCCGTTCGCGTTTGTGCATCAACCAAACGTTACGCGAAGAGGCGCATGATCGATTCGGCAATGCACGCCGGCTTCTGTGCGCCCTCACACTCCACGGTCATTTCGAACTTGACCTGCGCGCCGCCGTTGCCGAGGTCGTCGAACGCGGCGAGCCGGAAATTCGCACGCAGGCGCCGTCCCACCGGCACGGGTGCGATGAAACGCACCTTGTCGAGGCCATAGTTGAGCCCGCTGCGAACATCGTTGATCTTGAACGCGGTCGCGAAGAACGCGGGCAACAGGCTGAGCGTCAAGAAGCCATGCGCGATCGTGCCGCCAAACGGGCCTTCTTTCGCGCGCTCGGCATCGACGTGTATCCATTGATGATCGCCCGTGGCGTCGGCGAACTGATTCACGCGAGCCTGGTCGATCAGCAGCCACTCGCTCGTGCCGATCGGCTCGCCGACCAGCGGCTGAAGATCGGCGATCTTGTCGAACTCTCTCATTGCAATGTGTCTCCTTGAGTCAGTGCGCGCCGCAGATAGCCGGCGCAGCGGGCGTCGTGTCGATCGCTGCCGCCGAGCAAGGCGTCCGCGACAACCGCGCGTTTGAAGTAGTGGCCAATCTGATATTCGTCCGTGACGCCAATGCCGCCATGCAGCTGGATCGCCTGAGCACAGACGAACCTCGCCGCGCGACCCACCAGCGACTTCGCTTGCGAGGCGACATAGTCGCGCCGGCTGGGTTCGTCGTTCATGATCGACGCAAGCAGGCCGTACAGCATCGAACGCGCCATTTCGAGTTCCGCCGCCATGTCGGCAAGCCGGTGCTGCAAAGCCTGGAAGCTGCCGATTGGCACACCGAACTGTTTGCGCACCTTCAGATAGTCCGCGGTGATTTCGATGGCCCGCTCCATGCCGCCGATCAGCTCCGCGCATAGCGTGGCGATACCGTGCGCGAGCGCCGCCTGCATCGCCGGTAGGCCGTGTCCCGGCTCACCGAGCGCGGCTTGCGCGGGCAACACCACGCTCTCCAGCGTCAACTCGGCGGCCCAACTGCCGTCATGCAGCGGCAGCGCTTGACGCGTGAGTCCCGGCATGCCGGCCTCGACGACGAAGAGCGTCAGCGCGCAGTCGTCGGATGTCACTGCCGGGACGACGAATGCATCCGCGTCCGCGCCGCCCGCCACGAGCGTCTTGCGCCCGGTCAGGCGGTAGCCCTCGCCGGTGCGCTCTGCGCGAGTGCGTAGCGAGGCGGCCAGACCACGCGATTGCGCCTCGCCACAGGCGAGCGCGACACGCCGTTTGCCTTCCGCCAGCGCGGGCAACAAGCGCTCGCATTGCTCGGGCGTGCCTGCCGCCGCAATCGCTTGCGCGCCGAGCACGGCGCAGCCCAGATAAGGCTCGTTCACGAGGCCACGCCCGAGCGCTTGTGCGATCAGGACGGTGTCGATCACCGTGCCGCCGAGTCCGCCATACGGCTCGGGCAGCGCCGCGGCGAGCCAGCCGTTCTGCGCGAACGTGTCCCAGTGCGGCGCGCTGCACTTCGAGCCCGACACGATCAACGCATGACGCGCCTCGAAAGCGTAGTCCCGCTCGACGAAGCGGCGTACGCTGTCCTGCAGCATCTGCTGCTCTGAGTTGAGGTTGAAATTCATGTTTGTTTCGGCCCGCTCAGAGTTGAAACAGCATCTTCGCGATGATGCCGCGCTGCACTTCGCTCGTACCGCCATAAATGGTCGAGGCGCGGCGGAAGAACATTTCCGTGGCCACGCCGCGCCCCACGTCCTCGCGCGGCAACGCCACGCCGCGCGTGCGATCGTGAGGCTCGGGATAAGCGACGGCGCCATAGTCGCCGAGCGCTTCCACCATGCACTCGGTGATCCGCTGCTGCAGCTCCGTGCCGCGCACCTTGAGCATCGACCCCATCGCGTGCGCGGCCGGACTGTGGTCCTGCTCCATCGCCGCCACCCGTTTCGCCAGCATCGCCATCGCATCGATCTCCGCTTCGAGACGCGCGAGCCTCAACGCGAATCCCTGCTCCTCGATCAGCGGCGCACCGTCGACCTGCTCGCTCAGCGCGATGTGCTTGAGCTTGCCGAGACAGCGGCGCAGGAACGGCACATCGGCCGCCCCGGCGTGCTCGTTGTTGAGGAGGAATTTGGTGATCTTCCAGCCGTCGCCCTCAGCGCCGATGCGGTTGCTCACCGGCACGCGCACGTTGTCGAAGAACGTCTCGTTCAGGTGATGGCAGTCGTCGATGCTGCGAATCGGCCGCACGGTAATGCCCGGCGTTTTCATGTCCACCAGCAGGAACGTGATGCCCGCCTGCTTCTTTCCTTCGGTATCCGTACGAACGAGAAGGAAGATCCAGTCGGCTTCGTGCGCGTAGCTCGTCCAGATCTTCTGGCCGTTCACGACGTAATGGTCGCCGTCCAGCGCGGCGCGCGTGCGCAGCGACGCCAGATCCGAGCCGGAACCCGGCTCGGAGAAGCCCTGGCACCACAACCGCTCGCCGTTCAGGATGCGCGGGATGTGCTCGGTCTTTTGCTCCGGCGTGCCGAATGCGTTGACCACGGGCGCAAGCAGCTTTTGCCCGAGGAAATCCTGCGTCGGCGCGCCCGCGGCCACGCACTCTTCGTCGAACACGAGCCGCTGCAGCACCGTCCAGCCGGTTCCGCCGTGCTCCTTCGGCCAGTAGGGCGCACCCCATCCCTGCTCGTTCAGGATGCGCTGCCAGCGCAAGAGATCCTCGCGCGCCGAGCGCACGCTGCCCACGGGATTGCCGGGCAGGTCGGCGGGGAAGCGTTCGCGCAGGAACGCGCGTACTTCCTCGCGAAACGCGTCCAGCCCCGGATCCGGTTGGAAATCCATCCGTGCCTCCGCCTTAGATGCGGTACATCGTGACGACGCACGCACCGCCGAGGCCGACGTTGTGCTGCAACGCCACGCGCGCGCCTTCGACCTGGCGCTTGTCCGCGTTGCCGCGCAATTGCTGAACCAGCTCGGTACACTGGGCAAGACCCGTCGCGCCGATCGGATGGCCCTTCGAAAGCAGGCCGCCCGACGGGTTGACCACATAGCGGCCGCCATAGGTGTTGTCGCCGTCGTCGATGAATTTCGCCGCTTCGCCCTCCGGGCACAGGCCGAGCGCTTCGTACATGATCAATTCGTTGTGCGCAAAACAATCGTGCAGCTCGACCACGTCCACGTCCTCCGCGCCCACGCCGGCCTTCTCGTAGACCTGGCTCGCGGCTTCCTTCGCCAGGCCGAAACCAGCCGTATAGCGGAGGTCATCGCCTTCGAGAGCGATGGGACGGTCGGTCGTGAGCGCCTGCGCGGCGATCCACACGCGCGAATCGAGGCCGTGCTTCTTCGCGTAGTCTTCGCTGCACAGCACGGCCGCGGCCGCGCCGCAGGTCGGCGGGCAGGCCATGAGACGCGTCATCACGCCGGGCCACATCACCTTGTCGGCGAGCACTTCTTCGGGCGTCACGACCTGGCGGAACACGGCGAGCGGATT
The DNA here is from genome assembly GCF_904848665.1 of Paraburkholderia hiiakae. Taxonomy (GTDB): domain Bacteria; phylum Pseudomonadota; class Gammaproteobacteria; order Burkholderiales; family Burkholderiaceae; genus Paraburkholderia; species Paraburkholderia hiiakae. The sequence goes on along the minus strand of NZ_CAJHCQ010000004.1, from coordinate 10,182 downwards.
GTTCGCCGCGTGACGGCTCGCCTTCGCGCGAATTTTTGCGAAAGCATCGATCTTCGTGCCGAAGCGCTTCATATGCTCGAGACCCGCGCCGCCGAAAATACGCAGCGCCGGCGGCACTTCGGGCGGCACGCCGAGGCGGTCGCATTGCCCGAAGAACAGGTCGAGCGGCAGCGGGCGGTCGGTGAAGTAACTGCCGAGCGCACCCGCGTTCATCTGCTCGAAGCCGACGACAAGCGCGACATCGATCGCACCCGACTCGATCGCCTGGCGCGCGAGATAAAGGCCCGTCGAGCCCGTCGAACAGTTGTTGTTGACGTTGATGATCGGCAAGCCGGTCATACCGACGTGATACAGGGCACGCTGGCCCGCGGTGGAATCGCCGTAGACAAAGCCCGCATAGGCCTGCTGGATCGACTGGTATTCGACGCCTGCGTCGGCAAGCGCAAAGCGGGCCGCTTGCGCGCCCATCAGATCGTACGTCTCGCTGGCACCCGGCTTGGTGAACGGCACCATGCCGACACCGGCCACTACTACTTTGCGCGTCATACTTGCTCCTTTTTCCGTTGTCTACGCCGTCGAGGCGATTTGGTTACGCTGCATGATAGGAGCCGCTTCGCGCCACACGCCCCCTCCTTTTCTCGGGGGTGAGGCGGGCGCGGGACGACGCGCCCGTGTCAGTCTTCCCGACGTGGATGGCTTCCCCCTCCTCCGGAGAGGGGACGCTGGGCTTCACCGCACCTAAGCTGCGAGTGCCGCTGCGGGTCGCGCACGATGGGTCGCGATCACGCCATCGGTTCATCGCCTGCGAGGGAAAACGACGTGAACGGTCCTGCCCCGAACCCCGCCGCGCCCGACGCCGAACGTGGCGCACCCATCGCGTGAGCCGATAGCGGGTTCGCCGGATTAGCGCTCGACGAGCAGTGCGTGGACCATTCGTGCGATCAGGATCGCCGTGTCGGGCTCGGCTAGCCACACTGGCCGCACCAGCAGCATCGCGCGAGCGAGCGCGATGAGGGTCTGGTTGACGAGGAACTGGGCGTGCTCCACGTCGTCCACGTCGATCTCTCCGGCGAAGCGCGCAAGCAGTAGCGGAACGATGCGCGCCTGCGCCAGTCCCGCGGGCTTCACGATGTCCAGACGCACCATCTCGTCATAGCAGGTCATGCGCTGGCATAGACCCGGATCGAGCCGGATACGCTCCGCGTAGAGACCAAGCCCCGCCCTCACCGTCAGATGAATACCGTCGAACAGCGTCGCCTGCGCGGGCAGCGCCTCGATTTCGCGGCGCAGCGTGGCGTACACCTCGTCACGAAACGCTTCGAAAATCGCCATGACGAGCGCGTCCATCGTCGGGAAGTACTCGTAGATGGAACTCGACGCCACGCCCGAGACATCGGCGAGGTGCCACACGGTCAGCGCTTCGCGCCCCTCTTCTTCGAGAATCCGACGCGCCGCCTGCATCAACGCGGCAACGAGCGCAACCGAACGCGCCTGACGTGGCGCCTTGCGCGGGCCGGGCGGCAATTCGAGTTCGATGAGCACCTCGGCCGCGTCGCGTTCTTCCTGGGCGGCATGCGCGCCCCAGAGCCGTTGCACCCGGGGCCCGGCAGGCGGCGGTGCGCGTGAGTCCATGTCGTTTCTCCGTTGTCGCGATTCCGGTGAATCGCCGGGGCGCATTCAGGGCCGTTCCAGGTCAATTTACGCAAGCGTGCGTCGGGCGTCCCCCCTCGTGCGGATAGCGCCGCTCGCCCCCGGCCAGGCGCAAACGAAAGCGCAAACGAAAACTCGACCGCGCGAGGCATTCGAAAAATCCACGAAATACCCTTCAATTTCAGGCATTTTCGCCATTCGCCCAAAGTACGGAATCCGGAACGAACGCGGCGGAGGCCCCACCTATACTGGCCAGGTTCGATCGATCGACGACACGCTCCCTGACTGGACCAATCGACCCCATGAACAAACCCATTGCACCGATGATCATCCGCGGCGAGATCATCACCGAGAACCTGATCGAAGTCGGCGGCCGCGGTGGCGACCTCGTCTTTCAGACACCCGACGCTCACCGCTATATCGACAAGCTGCCGCTCGGCAACCCCGCGAAGCTGGCCGATCTGTACGACCTGTCCTTCGACGATATCGTCGACTACGCCGTCGCGCTCGGCGCGCGGCTCGATCTCGCGACCAACACGCATCTGCGCGAAGCGTGCGAGCTGTCCTATCTCACGGCCCCCACCACACCGACGCTCGTCAAGTCGAGCTATCTTGGCCTGCGCAACATGCTCACGCGCGAGGCGATCGTCGAAGCGGTGGAGAGCACGGTCGGCATTCAGTATCTCGAAGGATGGGTGAAGCAGCGCCTGATCGACGGCACCGAACTCGAAATCCGCTGCTTCGGCTCGCGCGCGCTTCACATCGTGGCGGGCAACTCGCCGGCGGTCTCGCTGCTCACCATCCTGCGCAACATGGTGCTGCGCAGCGATGCGATCATCAAGGCGCCTTCGAACGACCCGTTCACGGCGCTCGCGATCGCGCGCACGATGGTCGAGATGGCGCCGGACCATCCACTCACGCGCCACTTGAGCGTCGCCTACTGGAAGGGCGGCGACGAGGCATTCGAAGCGCGCCTGTACCAGCCGCACAACCTGGAGAAGATCGTCGCGTGGGGCGGCTTCGCTTCGATGAAGCATGTGAGCCGCTACATCCAGCCCGGGCTCGAACTGATCTCGCTCGATCCGAAGCGCAGCGCGAGCATCATCGGCGCGGGCACGTTCGCAAGCGATGCCAGTGTGCAGGAAGCCGCAACGCGGCTTGCGACCGACATCGGCGCGCTCAACCAGAAGGGCTGCGTGAACGCACGCGTCGTCTACGTCCAATGCGGCACCGACGCCCAGGGTCTCGCGACGATCAATGCGTTCGGACAAGCGGTCTACGACGCGCTGCAGCGCTTGCCGAACAGCCTCAGCACGCCCGCAAAGCGTTATGACGCGGGCTTGCAGGCGCACGTCGACGCCTTGCGCCTCGACGACGAGTGGTACCGCGTGATCGGCGGCAAGGGCGGCGAAGGCGCCGTGATCGTGTCCCAGCTCGCCGAGCCGGTGTCGTTTTCGACCTTGCTCGACGACCGCACCGTCAACCTCGTTCCCGTCGATTCGCTCGACGAAGTGATGGACGCGGTGGACGCCTACACGCAGACGGTGGGCATCTATCCCGAAGCGCTCAAGGACGAGCTCAAGAACCGGCTGCCGCTCTACGGCGCGCAGCGCATCGTCTCGCTAGGCTATGCCGTCGCGCTCAAATGGCCCGCGCCACAAGACGCCATCGAACCGCTGCGCCGCATGGGCAAGTGGATCTCCAACCAGATCAACTCGCCCGAGGTCACGCCGGGTCCGTGGCAACGTCCGCCGATCGTCTGATCCTTTCCTTTCGACTCCTGAATAAAGACTTCCTATGACATCCTGTCTCGGTTACGGAGCCCGCGAGGCCTATGGCGCGCTTGCTCCCATGCACTTCGAGCGACGCGCGCTGCGCCCCGACGACGTCGCCATCGACATCGCCTTTTGTGGCGTATGTCACTCCGACGCACACCAGGTCAACAACGACTGGAACAACACCGCTTACCCCTGCGTGCCCGGGCACGAGATCACCGGCCACGTTACCGCAGTCGGGCCCGAAGTCACGCGCTTCAAGGTCGGCGATCGCGTGGCGGTCGGCTGTCTCGTCGATAGCTGCCTGCATTGCGGCCCCTGCGGCGACGGCGAAGAGCAGTTGTGCGAGCAAGGCCCCACCGCCACGTACAACGGCCGCGACCGTCAAACGGGCGAGACCACGCTCGGCGGCTACGCGGACCACATCGTCGTGCGCGAGCCCTTCGTGCTGCGCGTGCCGGATTCGCTCGACCCGCTGTGCGCCGCCCCGCTGCTCTGCGCGGGCATCACGGTGTGGAACCCACTGCGCCGCTACGAGGTGGGCACGGGCACGAAGATAGCCGTGATCGGCCTCGGCGGGCTCGGTCATCTCGCCGTCAAGCTCGGCGTGGCGCTCGGCGCCAAGGTCACGGTCATCACGACTTCGCCCGGCAAGGTCGACGACGCGCTCAAGCTAGGCGCGCACCACGTGCTTCTCTCGAGCGATGTCAAGGCCATGCAGGGCGCCGCCAATGCGTTTGATTTCATCCTCGACACGATCCCGCAGCGTCACAACACGAATCCGTACCTGATGCTGCTTGGCCGCAACGGCAAGCTCGTCGTGGTCGGCGCGATCGACCTGCTCGAGCCTGTGCACGGCGGCCTGCTGATCCGCAACAATCGCACGCTCGCGGGCTCGCTGATTGGCGGCGTGCGTGCAACGCAGGAGCTGCTCGACTTCTGCGCCGAGCACCGGGTGCTGCCCGAATGCGAGCGCGTCGAAATGGGCGCGATCAACGAGGCGTTCGCCCGCATGCAAAAGAACGACGTGAAATATCGCTTCGTGATCGACATGGAAACGCTGCGCGAAGCGGCAGCGCGCTGAAACCGGCGGTTCGCGACCGCCGCACGCCGCGCCCCCCTCCAAAAGAAGGGCGCGCGGGCGCGGCCGCCCGCCCTACACTCGCCACAGGCCGGATAACCCTTTCCACCCGTGCCGTTGTGCGCCGCGCCAGGCGCGGCGCTTCTGTTGGGCGATGCTGCAACCATGCAATTCACGAAACTGCTGATCGAGACCCGGTTCGCGCCGCCGCGCATCGGCGCACTTCACGTCGCGCGCACGGAACTGCTCGATGCGCTCGCACAGGTGCAGCAGCGCGCGCTGGCGCTCGTCACCGGCAGCGCCGGATATGGCAAGACAACGTTGCTCGCACAGTGGCGTCAACGCTGTCTGCAGGACGGCGCGAAGGTGGCGTGGCTCTCGTTCACGAGCGACGACAAGGGCTTCGCGGACTTCTGCGCCGTGTTCTTCGCGGCGTTACAGAAGCTTGGCGTCACCATCGACGTGGACCTGAGCGTCGAGTCCGTCGACGAGGCGGCTTCCGCCCTGCTCGGCGCACTGGCCAGGCAGAGCGACGAGCTCTATCTGATCCTCGACGACTATCACCACGTCGAAGACCCCAGCGCGCACCGCCTGGTGCAGCGCCTTCTGGAGCGCTGCCCGTCGCATCTGCACTTGCTGATCGCCTCGCGTGTCACGCCGCCGCTTAGCCTCGGCCGCCTGCGCGTCATGGACCAGGTCGTCGAGGTCGAGAGCGCGAGCCTGCCGTTCAGTTCGGCGGAAACGCGCAGCTTTTTCGAAGGCAACCTCGGCACGGGAAAGGTCAGCGCAGACGACAGCAGCCTGATCCACGAGCTGACGGGCGGCTGGCCGTCGTGCCTGCAACTGGTCGCCATCATGCTGCGCAACCGGCCGGCGGCGCGTGCGCGTCTGCGCGATCTCGTGTGGCGCTCGAACGACCTGCAGACCTGGCTCAACGAAGAGGTGATCGCGTCGCTGCCGCCCGAGATCGTGGAGCTGGCCGAAACCCTGTCGATCTTCCGGCGCTTCAACGCTTCCCTGGCGGCCTTCGTGGCTGGCGACACGGCCGCGCCGGAACGGCTCGTGCGTATGGAGCAGGAGAACCTGCCGCTCCAGGTCGTCGAGCTGGACGGGCACGTCTCGTGGTTTCGCTTTCATCGGCTCTTTGCGGAGTTTCTCAACACGCGCGTCGAACGGCGCGGTGCGGCCGCGCTCGCCGGGCTGCACCGGCGAGCCAGCCACTGGTTCGCCGAGCACGATCTGCTGGCCGAAGCGGTGCGTCACGCGACGCTTGCCGGCGACGTCGAACTCGCGGCCCGTTTCATCGAGCGCGCCGCGCCTGCCACCTGGACACTCGCGTACCTCGCACCCGCACTCACGTTGCTCGAGCGCTTGCCGAGCGAAACCGTGCTCGCCCATCCGCGTCTCGCACAGTTGGCATGCCTTGCGATTGCCCTGACGCTGCGGCCCGAGCGCGCCGAGGCGCGGCTCGCCGAGCTTGGCGCCGAAGCGCACACGGGCCGTGCATCGCTCATGCTCACGCTGCCGCTCGTTCGCGCGGCCATTGCCTTGCAGCGCGACGACACTGCCCAGGCAATCGACCTGCTCGAATCGCGGCATGCCGATACGACGGGCAATCCGTTCCTGCGCTACCTGCGCCTCTCGATCCTCGCAATGGCGTATGCGGGCGCGGGACGTCACGCCCACGCGCGGGCGCTGCTCGAAAGCGAGCCGATTCCCGCCGCGGATCGCAACAACGACATGACGCTCATCGCCCAGAGCACGCTCGCCCTTTCGCTGCTGCTCGAAGGCGACGCGCGCGAAGCGGCCGGCCTCGCTGCCAGTCTCCACGCGCGCGCGCGCGCCACCTTCGACGAACGCTCGATGTGCGCCAATGTGTGCTCGGCGTTTCTCGCGGACGCCTGCTACGAACTGGACCAGATCGACGAGGCGCGTGAAACGCTCGCTAACCGGCACGGGCTGCTCGAATCGTCGGGTGTCGAGGTCACCGTGCTCGCGTCGCTGTGCCGCGCGCGGCTCGACCTGCTGCAGGAAGGACCGGAGACCGCGCTCGCCTTCCTGCGCCAGCAGGCGACGCGCTTTCGCAGCCTGGGCTACGCGCGTCCCTTCGCGCTCATGCTTGCGGAGCAGGTGAGAATCCATGTGCGCCACGACCATCGCGACGAGGCCGAGCCGCTGCTGCAAACGCTCGACGCCATGGCGCAACCTCATGCCGGCTCGCGCGGTTTCCTCACCGAAATCCCCATTGCGGCGGCGATGGCTCACGCCCGCATGAACCTGCACAGCGATCCCGCACGCGCCCTGGAGGCGCTCGAGAAGGCGCGCCGCCTCGCGCTCTCGATCGGCAGAGGCCGTTTGCTCACGCTCATCGATCTGCTCAGCGCGCGCGCGCTCGCCAGCCTCGGCCGCGCCGAAGAGGCCATGACGTCGCGCAGCCGCGCCGTCCAATACGGCTGCCGATACGGGCTCGTGCGAACGTTCCTCGATGAAGGCACGCTGGCGCGCGACGAACTCGTACTGCTGCTCGACGGGCAGCCGCCTCAGGGCCCGGCGCTCGAATTCGTGCAGGCGTTGCTCGCCACGTGGCCGCCCGTGACCTCCGCAAAAAGCGCGGTGAGTGCGCGCCAGGGCGGCGGCACGCGTGCCGCTCAGACCGCTCTCACCCAACTCACGCAACTCACGCAGCGCGAAATCGAGATCCTGAGTCTCGTGGGCCAGGCCATGTCGAACAAGCGCATCGCTCTCGCGCTGAACATCACGGTGGAAACGGTGAAGTGGAACCTTCGCAATGTCTTTGCGAAGCTCGGCGTCTCGCGCCGTTACGACGCGATGGTCTGGGCGCGCGGCCGCAAGCTCATCGACTGATTCAAGGCGGTGTGCGGCACGACAGCCCGCCGGTCAGGAGAGCGCACAACATCCGTGCGATGCGGTGTGGCGTTTTCGGATCGGCGAGGCTGTCCGGCCTTTCGAGCACCAGTGCGCGCGGCAACGCCATCAACGTCTGATAGACGAGAAAACGCGCCTTTCTGGGGTCTTCCACGCAAATTTCGTGTGCGAAGCGCGCGAGCAGAGCCGGCGTTACGCCACGACGCCAGAATGCGTCCGGCCTGATGAGATTCAGGCGCACCAGTTCGTCGTAGTGCGCGGCCTTGACGTTGAACGCCGGATCGATGCGCGACCATTTGCGCAGCAATTCGATGCCGGTCTCGACCACGAGCACGGTGCCGTCGTAAAGCGTGCTCTCGGGCGGCAATGCGGCAATGCCGTCGAGCAGCCGCTGCCTGTACTCCATGCGATGATCGTCGAAGATCGCGGCGATCAGATCGTCCAGGGTCGGGAAGTACTTGTAGATCGAACTCGGCGCCAACCCGGCGCGCTGCGAGAGCACGCTGACCGAGAGCGCGGCGCGGCCCCCCTGCTCCAGTATCTCGCGGGCCGCGCCCTTGAGCGTTTCCACCAGCTTCACCGAACGCGCTTGCCGCGGATGTCTGCGCAACCCGGAAGGGATCGCGAGGCGCACCCTGCGCGCGCTGGCGCCTTGGGTTTCATGCTGCCTGCTCATCTGCGTTGGACTCCTGCATAACATCGAGACAACCTTCGGCCCGCTTTCTTCGCGTGTTGCGCGACAGATGGAGAATCTGCGCCGCATGGCGCGGCCAAAATCGCGGATTTTCACGTCCATTCAATGGCTTGCACGCCTCGGCTTCCACGCGGAATGCGGAGCGCAAAGCGTCGGTCTCGTTCCTATACTGGGTCTTCCATCAATCAGGAGACCTCATGTCCACGACATCCCCGTCCTTCGAAGAACGTACCCGACTCCTGCTCGGGCACCCCACCGCCCTCGCCAATCATTCGTGGCATCGTTGGCAGCATCTGCCGCGCGCCGATGTCGATGCGATGCAACTGGCCGGCCTGAAGCAGCGCTTCGCCGCGCTGCGCGAGCGCATTCCCGTGCTCAAGAAGCTCGCGGACGCCGAGGGCATCGAGCACATCGACGCGCTCGACGACGTCGTGCCGCTGCTGTTCGAACATACGGTGTACAAATCGTATCCGCCCTCGCTGCTCGACAAGGCCAACTTCGCGCAGATCAATCGCTGGATCGCCAAGCTCGTCACGCCCGAGGTTGCGCACGCCGTTCTCGCCGCCGACGTCAGCGGCTGCCAGGGCCTCGACGACTGGTTCACGACGATGGACGCCGCGGTGCCCGAACTCTGCATCAGCCACACGTCGGGTACTTCCGGCACGCTGTCGTTCCTGCCGCAAGGCACCCGCGAATGGCAAAAGCTCCTCGAAGTGCGTCGTATGGCAGTCTGGAACACGGATGGCCCCGGCACGCCGCAGCCCGAGTTCCACGCGGTCTATCCGTACTTCCGCGCTGGTTTCTATAGCTATCTGCGCTCCAACAAGCACATCATCAACACGCTGTTGCCGGGCGAGAGCCACTTCCACGCGGCCTACCCGGAGACGCTCAGTTCCGACGTCGTGCATCTCGCCGCCAAGGCGCGGGTGGCGCATGCGAAAGGCACGCTCGACCGCCTCGAGATCCGCCCGGAGATGCTCGCCAAGAAGCACGCTTTCGATCAGTTGCAAGCCGACATGCCGCGCCATCTCGCCGCCTTCTTCGAGCGCATGGCGAGTGAGCTCAAAGGCCGGCGCGTGTACATGTCCGCGACGTGGAACCTCCTTCACAACATGGCGAAAGCCGGTCTCGAGCGGGGCCTCGAAGGTGTGTTCGCGCCGGGCTCGTTCCTGAGCACCTCGGGCGGGGCGAAGGGCATCGTGCAGCCCGAAGGCTGGCGCGACGACGTCCTGCGCTTCACGGGCGCAAAACGCCTGAACGAAACCTACTCGATGTCCGAGGTGGTCGCCTCCCATACGCGCTGCGAGCACGGCCACTATCATTTCAGCCCCACCGCCATTGCGTTCGTGCTCGATCCGCAAACGAGCCGTCCGCTGCCGCGCACGGGGCGCGTGACTGGCCGCGCCGCGTTCTTCGACCTCGGCGCCGAGTCGCGCTGGGGCGGCTTCATCACCGGAGATGAAATCACCGTGGACTGGGACACGCCCTGCCCGTGCGGCCAATCCAGTGCCTATGTGATCGGTCCGATCCAGCGCTACAGCGAGAAGCAAGGCGGCGACGACAAGATTACGTGCGCGGCCTCCGAAAGCTCGCACCGGGAGGCGATGGACTTCCTCAATCGCGTCCAGGGCTGAGCGCACAGAGCAGCCCGCGCCGCGTCGGAACGCGGCGCGGTAGATCGCGAGCGCGTCTTCTTCAGCGACTGGACGCGGGTCGTTGACGACACGCGCTACATGTTCGGATAGTTCGGCCCGCCACCACCTTCCGGCGTGACCCACACGATGTTCTGCGTCGGGTCCTTGATGTCGCACGTCTTGCAGTGCACGCAGTTCTGCGCGTTGATCTGCAGACGGTCGCTGCCATCGTCGTTCTTCATGAACTCGTACACCGCGGCCGGGCAGAAGCGCGCTTCGGGACCCGCGTAGGTGCGCAGGTTCACGTTCACGGGCACGCTCGCGTCCTTGAGCGTCAGGTGCGCGGGCTGATTCTCCTCGTGGTTCGTGTTCGAGATGAACACCGAGGAGAGCCGGTCGAACGTGAGCTTGCCGTCAGGTTTCGGATACTCGATCGGCTTGCACTGCGAAGCGGGCTTGAGC
>NZ_CAJHCQ010000003.1 GCF_904848665.1 Paraburkholderia hiiakae | reverse complement strand
GCTCACACATGGCAAACACCTGAGCGAAGCTCTGCAATGTCTGCTGGCGCGACGACCGTTCAACGTGGCGGTGGTGGCGCTGGCCAACAAGATGGCGCGCACGATCTGGGCACTGCTCGCGCACGGTCGCACGTACCAATCAGGCTACGCGGCTCACGCCGCGTAGAAGATCAACGCACTATAGGAGTTGGACCGCCCATAGGTTGCGCAGGTAGATGTACGCGTGATGGCAAAACAGGTCGGACCGCGGGGAAGCAAGCCTGAATGGCGGGCGGTCCTTCGAGGACTCCCAGGAGATGAGGCCTTCCCCGGCAAATTCCATCAGGGCCGGCGGACCCGTGTCCGCATCAAAGGCCGGATATAAGTCTGCAACCTGATCCTGTGCGCCGCACATTGAACATCACCTGGCAAACCGGGAGGCGCCCATATAAGCCGCCATGAACCTCCCCGCCGCAGACGAATCGAGCCACTTCCCAGGCCTCGCGCGCGTTGCCGCGCTGCTCGCCGATCCCGGGCGCGCCGCCATGCTGTGGGCGCTCATGGACGGCAGCGCGCGGCCCGCGGGCGAACTCACGATGATCGCGGGCCTCTCGCCTTCGGCGGCGAGCGGCCACCTCGCGCGCCTGACCGACGGCGGCCTGCTCGCGCTCGACGTGCGCGGGCGTCACCGGTACTACCGGATCGCCAACCCCGAGATCGCGGCAGCGATCGAGGCGTTCATGAACGTCGCGCATGCGTCCAACGCCATCACGTCGCAGCGCCCGGCGCCCCGCCCCGCGCGTACGGTGCCGCTGGAGATGCGCCATGCGCGCACCTGTTACGACCACATGGCAGGCGAAGTGGCCGTGCAGGTGTTCGAGCGCCTCGTGGAAGGCGGCCTGCTGGTGCGCGACGGCGACACGCTCGAAGCCACGCCCGAGGGCGCGGCGCGTCTCGCGGCCTGGGGCGTGGACGTTGCCGCGCTGCGCGCACGGCGGCGGCGCTTCGCCTGTACCTGTCTCGACTGGAGCGAGCGCAGGCCGCACCTGGGCGGCGCGCTCGGCGCGGCGCTGCTCGATTCGTGGACGCACGGCGGCTGGATCGAGCGGACGAGCCGCCCGCGCGTGCTGCGCATCACACCCAAGGGACGGCACGAATTCGATGCGCTCGTCGGTCCGTAAAACGCCTCGCGAGCACGTCGAATTAGCTGACAAATATCCAACAAAATTGCCGATTTCGCGCGCAAAAGCTCGCGTTCCGCCCGCGGTCACACGTTCTGTTACATCTGGTGCATAAGCCTTAACAAATCCGTGAGCATGGAAACAAGCCCGCCAGATACAGTGCCCTGCATGGGATGGCAATCAGCGCTGAAGCACCAAAGCGCCAAGTCCCATCGACAGGAGAACAAAGATGACAACGCGCACACCTACGATCACCCAGTTTCGCCGCACGTCCCGGCGCACGCTGTTTGCACTCGCCGCGCTCGCGGCGCTGAACCTCGCCGTCGCGCCCGCGGTCTTCGCGCAGGAGGCGCCGCCCGATGCCGCGGCCGCCCCCGCCGCCACGGGCGGCGATCCGCCCAGCCGCGTTGCGCGCCTCGACTACATGGCCGGCGCCGTGACCACCGAGCCAGCCGGCGCGAGCGACTGGTCGTACGCGCAGCTCAACCGCCCGCTCACGACCGGCGACCAGCTCTGGAACGACGCCAACGGGCGCTCGGAGTTGCATATCGGCTCGACGGCGGTGCGCCTCGGCGCGCAGACGAGCCTCGACGTCCTCAACCTCGACGATCAAACCGCGCAGCTCAAAATGGCGCAAGGCACGCTCTCGACGCGTGTGCGCGAAGTCCCGCCCGGCACCTCGTATGAAATCGATACGCCGAACCTCGCACTCGGCGTGACGAGCCCCGGTGACTATCGCGTGGATGTGGCGCCCGACGGCAGCAGCACGACCGTCACCGTGCGCAGCGGCAGCGTGACCGTGTACGGCGAAAACGGTCAGACGCCGATGACGGCCGGTCAGCAGATCCGCTTCGCCGGTACCGACCTGCAACAGGTGGCAAGCGATGCAGCGCCGCCGCCGGACACTTTCGACCAGTGGTCCCTCGCACGCGACGCCGCCGAAGACCGTTCGGTCTCGGCGCGTTATGTCTCGCGTGACGTCCCGGGCTATCAGGACCTCGACAACAACGGTACGTGGCGCAGCGATCCGCAGTACGGCGAAGTCTGGACCCCGAACTCGGTGCCCGCTGGCTGGGCGCCGTATCACGACGGCCACTGGGTGTGGCAGGCGCCGTGGGGCTGGACGTGGGTCGATGACGCGCCCTGGGGCTTCGCGCCGTATCACTACGGCCGCTGGGCGTACGTCGACGATTCATGGGCCTGGGTGCCCGGCCCGAACGTCGAGAGCGCGCCGCCGGTCTATGCGCCGGCGCTGGTGGCGTTCGTGGGCGGCGGAGATGGCGGCACGGACTGGGGCGTCAACCTCGCCGTGGGCGGCGTCGCGGCCGCAGGCGTCGCGTGGTTCGCGCTCGGGCCGGGCGAGCCGTGGCATCCGCACTGGGGCGGCTGGAGCCCGAACTACTACCAGCGCGTGAACCAGACCGTCGTCGTCAACAATTACCGGCGTGACGTCAACATCACGAATATCAACGTTCGCAACACCTATGTGAACTATCGCGCGCCGGGCGCGGTGACGGCCGTGCCGGCCACGGCGTTCGTCCACGGTCAGCCGGTCTCTCGCTTCGCGCAGCATGTCGATCCGCAGCAATGGCGCAATGCGCGTATCAACCCGGGTACGCCCGGCATCGCGCCCGTGCAGGGCAGCTTCGGGCCCAATATGCGTCGCGCCGACTACCGGCCGCCCGCGGCGCTCAACCAGCGCCAGGTCGTGGCCACGCGCGCGCCGGTCGCACCGCCTGCGTTCCACGACAATCTCGCGCAGCGCTTCGCCCACACCGGCGGCACGGTGCCGGGCGCGGGTGCGCCCGTGGTGCGCGTCTCGGCACCGGCGCATGCGCCCTCCTCGCCGTTCGCTCCGGCTTCGCATGGCGCGTGGCCCGTCCAGAACGTGCGCGTCGTGCCGCCGCATTCGCCGCTGCTCGGCGCGGCCGGCAGGCCGGCCGCGCCGCAGGCGCAAGCAGGCCGTCCAGGCATGCCTGGCGGCGCACCCCAACCCGGCGCAGCAGCCGCCAACGCCACGCCGCGTAGCCCCGAGCATGGCCAGCCGGGCGTGCCGCCCGCTGCCGCGCAAGAACACGGCGTGCCGCGCCCGCCGCAGTTCGCCGGTCGTCCGGAAGGCGGCGCACCCGCAGCCGGCCAGCCGGGTCCGGGCGCGATGAACGCGGCAAACGCGGCGCGCGGCGAAGCGCATCAGCCAGCATGGACGCAGCCGCACGCGCCGATGGCCACGCATGGCCAGCCGGAGGGCAACGAGGCAGGCAGACCGCCCGCCGTCGCGATGCAGGAGCAGCGTGACGCGGCACATGGCCAGCCGCAGGCGCAACCGCAGCAACGGATGCCCGAGCCCGCCGCGGCACAACACGCGCCGCAAGCCGAGGCGCGGCCGGCGCAGCAGTCGGAGGCGCGCCCCGAGTTCCATCCGCAGGCGCAAGCCCAGCCGCAGCCGCAACAGCGTGCTGAAGTCCGTCCGCAGCCGCAGCCCCAGCCGCGTCAGGAATTCCATCCGCAGCCGCAACCGCAGCAGCGCGCCGAAGTCCGCCCGCAGCCGCAACCGCGCCAGGAGTTCCATCCGCAGCCCCAGCCCCAGCCGCAGCAGCACGCGGAGGCCCGAGTGCAGCCGCAGCCCCAACCGCGTGCGCAACCGCAGCCCGCGCCTCATCCGCAAGAGCGCGCCAGCGGCAACAATCACGACGATCACCACCACGGCTGATCGCCGCGCCACCAGCGAAAAAGCCCGCGAACGTCGCCGTTCGCGGGCTTTCTTCATGGCGCAGTCATACCGCCGCTACCGTGAATGCAAGCGCATCACACCGCCATGGGCGCAGTGAGCGGTTCGTGATGACGGTAGTCCACGAGCGAGAAGTCGGACGGCTCGACCTTTTCGAGCCACTCCGGCTCATAGGCGCCCGTCTTCGCGTACTCGGGCACGCGCTCGGAGATGGCCAGACGCGGGCTTGCAAAGGGCTCCCGACGCAACTGCTCGTTCAGCATATCGAGTTGATTCTCGTAAATGTGCGCGTCGCCGATGAAGTACGTGAACCAGCGCGGCGTATAACCCGTCAGCCGGCCCACGAGGTGCAACAGCACCGCGCCTTCGGTCAGGTTGAACGGCGTGCCGAGGCCCACATCGTTGCTGCGGATATAGAGGCACAACGAGATTTCGCGCTTCGTCGGGTTCGGCAGAAACTGATACAGCAGGTGGCAAGCCGGCAGCGCGATCTCTTCGAGCACCGCCGGATTCCAGCCATGAAACAAAATTCGACGGTCGGTCGGGTTGCTCATGATCGTGTCGAGGCACTGGCGCAGTTGGTCGACCGCCTTGTAGAGCAGGACCTTGGAGCAGCCGTCCTCGGTAAATTCGGCCACGCGCGCGTAGCCGCGCGATTGCGCGTCGGCAAGCTGCGCGGCGGCGTGGGCGTCGAGCACCTTGTAAGCTGGCCAGCGCCGCCATTGCACGCCGTACACGTCGCCCAGGTCGTCGGTGCCTTCGCGGTACGGATTGGCGAGCCACTGAGCGTTGTCGTTCGCGTTGGCGTCCCAGACCTTGCAGCCCAGCGCGCGGAAATCAGCAGCGCTGCGCGAGGCGCGCAAAAATCCGATCAGCTCGCCCACCGCCGACTTGAACGCCAGCTTCTTTGTCGTCACCGCTGGGAAGCCTTCCTGCAGGTCGAAACGCAGCATGGCGCCCGGCTGGCTGATCGTGCGAATGCCGGTGCGGTTTTCCTGCCAGGTGCCGGTGTCGAGAATCGAGCGGACGAGCTCGAGATACTGTTTCATGCGCGGTTCCCTCGTCGGGCAGGTGGCGCCCGGTTCGGATTCAGATGGAAAAGGAGGATTTTACCCGGCGCGCGCGTCCAAGGTCGGCCGCGCCGAAAGCGCGAGTTCTTCACGAAACGGGGACAAGGGCGAAATGCCCGCAGGACGGGCTACGATGAGCCCAAGGAGAAGCTCGCGGCGCAACGAGCCGCAGCGAGGTGAAACGCCATGACACTGGCCCGGCAAAAGCGACGGCGCGCGGTCAATGCGCAGAGCACGAAAGCGCCGGTCGCCTCAAGCAACTTCAATCACTCTCGATCAACCTCAAGCCCCTCACCGCGCCTCAAGCGCCCGAAGCCAGGCCGCCCGGATGCGGCGCGAGCGGCTCGCTTTCCATATGGCGCATGCCGTGCGCGCACAAGAGCCGATAGAGCGTCACGCGCGAGATGCCAAGCTCCTGGGCGGCGTCGCCAAGACGGCCGCGGTGGCGCAGCAGCGCGAGTTCGATGGCCTGACGCTCGGCGGCTTCGCGCGCCTGGGCGAGCGAAACCGGCACCACCTCGACGTAGTCGCCGAGTTCGAGATCGCGCGCCGTGATCGCCCGGCCCTCCGACATCACGATCGCGCGCCGCACGCGGTTGATCAGCTCGCGCACGTTGCCGGGCCAGCTGTAGTTGTGCAGCGCCGCGATGGCGTCGGGCGAGAAGCCACGCAGGCGCCGGCTGCCGTCCTTCTTGAAGCGCTCGAGCATATGCCGCGCGAGCAGCTCGATGTCCCTGCCGCGCGCGCGCAGCGGCGGCTCGTCGATCTGCAGCACGCACAGGCGGTGATACAAGTCCTGACGGAAGCGCCCTTCCACCATCGCCGCGCGCATGTCGACGTGTGTGGCCGAGATGATCCGCACGTCCACGGGAATCGACTGATGGCCGCCCAGGCGCTCGATTTTGCCTTCCTGCAGGAAGCGCAGCAGGCTCGCCTGGCTTTCCAGCGGCAAGTCGCCGATTTCGTCGAGAAAGAGCGTGCCGCCGTTGGCCGATTCGACGCGCCCGACCTTGCGCTGGCTCGCGCCCGTGAACGCGCCGCGCTCATAGCCGAACAGTTCGGACTGCAACAGGTGGGGGGGAATGGCGCCGCAGTTGATCGGCACGAACGGCGCGCTACGGCGCGACGAGCGTTCGTGAATGGCCACCGCCGTGAGTTCCTTGCCCGTACCCGACTCGCCCGAGATGAACACCGGCGCGTCGGTCAGTGCGACCTTGCGGATCGAGCGGAACAACGCCAGCATCGCCTCGCACGAGCCGACCATTTCGCCTTCGGTGCCGCCCGTGGTGTCGTTCGAGGCGACTTCGCCGAGCGAAACCATGCCATACGCGTGGCCGACGGAATCGACGATGCGGTCGCCGTTCCAGGGGACCGTTACGTAATCGAAACAGTAATCGCGCACCAGACGGCGCAGCGTTGCGTCCTGCAGTTGCCCGGTCGTGGTCGCCGCCACCCAGCCGACGTTGGGCAGCGTGAGGCACGGTTCGAACGAGCCGATTTCATGCAGATGAAATTCGCTGGAAAGATCGAGCAGGCCCCCCGCAGGCATCCCCGCGCGAAGTGCCCGCCGCGCGTCCCGTGCGTTACCGACGATCTCCACCTGCCAGCCGCGCTCGTGGAACCGCTCGTTCAACGCTTCGACCGGTTTTCGCGTCACGTACACCAATTGCCGCGTTGCAGGTTCCATTATTCAGATCCTCTTGCCAACACCATCGTTTGGGAATGACGGCACGCACCTGAATGTACAGACACGCAGCAAAAAGCGACTTTCGCGTACCTGAAAAAACAGTGAACGCGCATGCTTTTGCTGACAGTGAATCCCCGAGCTGTGGCGTGTGTGTCAACTTGCCCAGTTGCGGGCGTTTTCTTTTAGGCATTACGGCTTTTTCTGAAGCTTACTATAGCCTCGTGGCACTTGGATAGAATTTATGCAATAGGAATGGTTAAGGGACCGATGGAAATGTTTCCACCTCTTCCCGGTATTTTGTCAGTGCAGAAATAATTACGGATGTTTCCATTCTCTGAATAGTTAAGCGCCTGGCGCGCAAACGTTCTCCTTTGAAACCGTATGGCATTCCAAACGGGTTTAAACGGCCTCACGTTTCAGCACTGAAACATTTTGGCGAATATCCGCCATTCAAAGTTTGCAGAAAATAGTGCGGTTCGAAGCGCATCAATGGATTGCGGGCGATGGCACACGTTTCGCTAAATGTCTCGCACCAGGAGATATGCCATGCGACTCAACATCCAGCAGGTCCGGCGCAGTGTCATCGGCTACGGCAGCGCATGCGCCGCCATGCTCGTGCCGGCCGCCCTCCTCGTCCTCTCGCCCGCTGCTCGCGCACAGGCACTGGACGATGCGCCTGCCGCGCCAAATACGGTTGTCAGCGTCGCGAACGCCGCCCCGGATGTCGTTCCTGCAACACCTGCGGCACTCGTTCCCGCCACGCTCGTCATGAGCGCGCCGGCCGACGACGCCAGCGCCACCGGCACGGACTCGACCAGCGCCACGGCCGCCAGCGCGCAGGCGCCGGCCGACCCCGTCGCCTCCGGCAACGACGGCGCCTTCGCGGGCATCGGCTCGCTCGACGATCAGACGCTCTCGCGCCAGCGCGGCGGCGCTGTGGGAATGGTGATGGTGGCCGCCACGCCGCAACTGATGCGCGGCAACAACAACGTGACGCTCTGGGACGAAATCGCGCCGCCTGCACCGCTGCCGATCCCCGTCGACGCCACACAGAACGCGCAGGGCAACATCGCGAGCTACACCAGAAAGTAACGATGAGATAGCACCCGTGCCGCTTGCGGCGCGGTGTCCGGTTCGCTGCGAAATGCGCGAAGCCAGGACAAAGGACCGGACAAGGCGCCAATGCGCCGACTCCGGCCAGGAGGAGACCAGAATGAGAGCACGCAACTCGATGCGCGGCGCAAGCCGCCGCTCGGTCCAGGTCATCGCCGCCCTGTGCGGCGCCCTGGCCGCGAGCGTCACGGCGGATGTGGCCGCCCAGCAGGCCACGAACCCCGGCGACGTCATCGTCGAACGCGACATCACGCCGCGCAGCGCCTTCGACAACGTGCCGAAGAGCCAGGACCCGGTGCTCGTGCGCGCCACGACCTTTCCAAAGAACAGCTTCGATCCCGCGATGGCGACGCTCGTCACCGACACGGATCTCACCAACGCGCACGGCTCAAGCGGCGTGAACGCGAACGGCGCATTGAGCGCGCAAACCGCTGGCGTCCAGGCGCTCACGCGCATTCTCACGGGCAGCGCGACCGGCGCGAACGTGGCGGCCGGACCCGGCGCGAGCGCCGGTATCGGCGGCGGCCTCGGCGGCACGATTTCCTCGACGATCACAGGCGCGCTCGCCCCACTTTCGGGCGCCATGGGAGGCATGAAATGAGCCGTTCGATCCAGACCTCGCGCATGTTGCGCACGGCGCTGCCCAGCGCGCTCGCCTGCGCCGCCGCGCTCGCATTCGCGAGCGCCGCGCAGGCCCAGGTGAGCGTCGGCGCGACGGCGATCATCGCCCCGGGCGCCGCGACTTCGACGACGGGCGCGCTCACGGTGAACGAAACAGCGGGTGTCGACAACGCGCAGGCCAACCAGCTGACGATCACGACCGGCAACGTGTCGATCAACGTGAACGGCGACGACCAGCTCGCCACCGTCACGGCGCGGCTCAAAGGCGCGAGCGCGACCATAGGTGCAGGAGCTTTTGCAAACACGAACGGCGCAATGATGGTGAATCAGTCGGCGGGCGTGGGCAATGTCCAGCGCAACACTGCTCTCATCAGCAGTGGTGCGATTGGTGTGGTGGCGGTCTCGGACGGGGAATTGTCCGCGGCGGCTGCCAGAAACGGCAGTCAGGGGCAAATGGTCCAGGCAGGGGGTATTCGTGAGGTACGCATCGACAATGCGGCATTCAGGAATGCGACGGGTCTCGTGCAGGTGAACCAGACAGCCGGCGCCGGTAACGCTACGGCAAACAGTTTTGTGCTCCGTCCCCCGGCGGGCACTCTTTTTTAACTGACCACTCAGTATCGGAGCGAAATCATGAAGCGCACCCTCATAGCAGCGGCAGTTCTTGCGTCGGCGGCCGGCTCCGCTTACGCGGTTCCATCGAACATGGCGTATCTGTTCAACGCCACGGGCGTAACCGAAGGCGTCGGCATCGAAGGCTTTGTCACGCTGTTCGGCTGCGTCTCGGTTTCGAGCACCGCCGGCGCCGTCATCAACAACAGCCAAACCACCAGCGGCGGCACGCTGCTTCCGCAAGCACAGAGCTATGTGAGCGGCAAGGTCACGACGACATTCAACAACACCACCTGGAGCGTAACGGGCACGGGCAACAATACGTTCTCGAAGTCCTCGAGCTCGAGTGAGTCGAGCAGCTCGTCCTCATCGAGCAGTTCGTCGCACTCGCATGACGTCAACGCGTCGACCACGAAGGCTTCGTCGAGCAGCTCGAGCTTCGGCAAGACGCTCAATGCAAGCGTGAACGCCGACTATCACGTGTCGACCGACAATGGCAGCACGCACGATCATACGACCGCCAGCACCTATAGCGACACAGGCAGCGCGGCACTTGGCACGAGCTACAACAGCGTAGGCAACAACACGTCCACGAAGTCGCAAAGCGGCAATGGCAACCTCCAGGCAAACGCATCGTGGTCGCACAGCGGCAACTTCAGGAACGGCTCGGCTGGCGTGAACCTCAGCGGCTCGGAAAGCACGTCGCACACGAAGACGAACGCGCATAACGACAGCGACACGACGAACGTCGGCGCAGCGTGGGACGTGAACAACAACAAGAACACGAGCAACAGCTCGACCACCGCCAATACGGCTCATGCCGACGGCACGGCCAGCGCCGCGCTTTCAGCGAGCGTAAACGGTACGAGCGAAAAGTCGAAGAACTCATCGAGCACGTACGCTCATACGTACAGCACGTCGAGCTCCAGCTCGGATTCGCATAGCCATTCGTCGTCACGCAGCTCGAGCTCGAGCAACAGCTGGGGCTATAACGTAAGCGACACGCTCAACACGGTCGACGAGCACACCACCGGCTCGATCACGCAGCACTACAACACGCAAGCAGCAGGCACGCTCGACGCCAACACCGGCAGCGGCGCCGCGACGAACGTGACGGGCAATCTCGGCGTGAACATCGCGGAAGGCATCAACAACGCGCAAAGCAACGATGTCGCGCTCGCTTCCGTCGACATGGGCAACGTCTTCGGCAACGCTCAGATCTTCAACAACCAGTCGTCCGGCGGCTACGCGACGGTGAAGAACTTCAATCTGAACGCGTCGGTCGGCGACGGCTCTCTCGCGGGCGTCTCGGGCAACGTCGGCGTGAACGTCGCATCCGGTATCGGCAACGCACAGAACAACAGCCTCGCCGGCTCCGTGACGACAGCAACCCCGGGCGCCTACTCGACGGTTGCGATGGTCGCGACGGATAACAACGTGCAGAACGCGGCAATGGGCGCGAGCGGCCAGTTCCAGGGTACGGCCAGCCTCGGCGCCAATACGCTCACCGGCGCGCAAGGCAACATCGGCGTGAACATTGCCGGCGGCATCGGCAACCTGCAGCACAACGGCATGGCCATAGCCGCGATGAACAACGGCCACTAAGCACGGCTGGCAGCACCGCAGGAACTGGGCTCGTCCCAGGCAGTAACGCAGCAAGCAACGCGCGCCGGCTGTCCCACCGCAGCCGGCGCGCAAACCAGAAGGTAGGAGACCACCATGTCCGGGCCCGTTTCAACCCCGGCGTCAAGGATGTTTGTGCTCGCGCTGACGCTCACCGCCAGCGCGGCCCTTGTGCCTGTGCATGCGCAGTCGACAATCGACGTGACCCATCTCGTGGGCGTGCCGGTGAAGCTTCCGGTCCACTCGATGCGGGACCTGCGCTATCGCAGCATCGTCAGCCAGCAGTATGACTACAGCTGCGGCGCCGCCGCACTCGCCACACTGCTCAAGTACGGCTACGGCATCGACATCCCCGAACCTGAGCTGATCCGCCAGATGATGGTGTTCTCCACACCCGAGGTGGTCGTCAAGAATGGCTTCTCCATGCTCGACATGAAGAAGTACGTCGAGACGATCGGCTTGCGCGGCCGCGGTTTTCGCGTCAACTCCGACGCGCTCTACCACCTGCAGATTCCCGTGCTGGTGCTCATGAACATCGATGGCTATGAGCACTTCGTGATCGTCAAGCACGCCGAGAACGGCCGCATCTTCATTGCGGACCCCGCGCTCGGCAACCGTATCGTCGCGGAAGACGACTTTACCAAAACATGGAACGGCCTCGTCTTCGCGGTCCTCGGCAAACCGTTCCTGGAGGATTCTCCGCTGTTGCAGAACAACGAGTCGCTCGCGCTCAAGCTGCGTGAAAACGCACTGCTCAATGGCACGGCCGCGACTCCCTTCTTCGAATACGGCCTCGATAAGGCCGTCATGTTCTGAAGTCCTAAGAATCATGAAACGCAACCTCTCACAGTGTGGCATCGCGGCAGCCGTCTCCGCGCTCGCCTGCGCTTTTTCGAGCGGTGTGCTAGCGGCCGAAGGCATCGGCTTGCCGCAGCCGGTGCCGGCGTTTCTCTCGAACGCCGACGCGCAGGCGCCAAGCATCCGCTGCGAGGCCGTCGGCGACGACGTGCTCGCGCATCAGACCGGCAAATATGCCGGCAGCGACATGATTTCCGGGTTCGTTCTGAACCTGCTTTCTCAATGGCAATTGCCAAACGGCGCGACCGCAGTCGCGCAAGGCGCACTCGCGGTCGCCCAGAACGCGGCCAACCAGGTGAGCGCGCAGGTGAAGACGTATGCAACCGTGATCGACCCGACGCAGGGCGGGACCACGGGCGCGAACAGCGGCGCCAACCCGAACGCGACGGCTACCGGCGGCCAGAACGTCTCGGTCAACGGCGTCTCGCAGATCACCCAGGTGGCCGGCAACGGCAATACGGGCGCCAATGCCGCAACCATCTCCTACGACAACAACGCGCCGCAGCTCGCCAATCTGCCAGGCGCCACCAACCAGTCGAGCGCGTCCGCCTCGAACGCGACCGGCAGCGTCAAAGCGGGCATCTCGTTCGGCAGTAACGGCGTCAATGTGACGCTGCAGACGCCGGCGGGCCTCGCCACGCAAAACATCGTGCCGGGCAACGCGCAACAGGCCGGCGCGATCGCCCAGCTACTCCAGGTCGCAGGCAATAACCAGCAGGTCGCCAACCAGTTGCAACTGAATCTGCAGACGCAGCAGATGACGGCGCAAATGATCCGGCAGACCGGCGTACTACAGGCGCTGCGAAATCTCCATTAATCGAGGGCTCATAACGAGGCGCACCAGCAAGGAGACCACCACGCGGGCAAGGACCCGCGCGAGAAGCAGGACTTTGAAAGAGGAGCATCGACGTGCGCGGGCGTGGGACCAGGGGGTTCCAGTTGGCGCCCGCATTCGATCCCGGGGGAAGAAGAATGAAGATGATGTCAAGGACGGCCGCGCCGCACGTGGCGCTCGCCGCCATACCAGCAGCCGTTTTGTTGTTCGCGCTCTCGCAGTGCGCCCAGGCGCAGGCGCTACAAAGCCAGTCGGTCGAAGACCGCCTGAATACGCTCATGCGGGTGGTGGACGAGCAGCAGCGGCAAATCCAGTCACTCGAGCGCCAGGTGACGAACCTCGAAATGGCGCAACGCGGTCGAGGCATGCCGGGCGCAGGCGCGCCCGACGCCGCTTCGGACGCAACGGTCGCGGAACAGCCGGGCGCCGACGGCCTGCCTGTGCCCCTGCCGCCGCTCGCCCAGGCGCTGCCGGGCGCGACCGCGCCCGGTGCGCTCACCGGCACGGCAACCGGCGTGCCAGTGAACCCGCCCTCGCCCGACGCCGGGACGACCAACGGCGCGACCGGCACCGCGGCCTCGAGCGGCCCGCAGCAGGGCGCGCCGGTTGGCGTGAACCCCAACGGCAGCCCGACTGTGGGCGAGACACAGAAGAGCGCCGAGCCCTCCCGCACGCAAGCCGAAGAAGCGGTCGTGCAGCGCGAACACGCGCCGCTCTTCGACCACAAGCTGACATTGGACTGGGGCATCAGCGACAGCTACTACGATCGCCGCCAGTTGCAGCTGTCGGGCTTTCTCGCGCTCGACGCGATCTTCCTCGGCAACATCAATCTGGGGCAGACCAAGTCGCACCAGATCACTGCCGACCTGGACACGCGCTACGGCCTCACCGACCGCATGAGCGTGGACGTGGACGTGCCGTACGTCTACCGCCACAGCAGCTTTATCGTGGGCGGCGCGGGCGGCTCGGCGAGTACGCTCTCGGACGCGTCGGTCAATTCGAGCGACATCGGCGACGTGAACTTCGGGATCTACTACCAGTTCCTGAAGGAAACCAACAACATGCCCGACGTGGTCGGCAGCCTGCGCGTGAAGACGCCAACGGGCAGTTCGCCGTTCGGCATCAAGGTGCAGCAGATCACGCCCGACAACACCAATCTCGTCGCGCCCAGCAAGCTGCCCACGGGCACGGGCTTCTGGAACGTGACGGCCGGTCTCTCGGTGCTGAAGACCTACGACCCGGTGGTGCTGTTCGGCAGCCTCTCGTACACGTACAACATCTCGCGCTCGTTCGCTGACATCTCGTCGGTGATCGGGCAGACCGAGCCCGCCGAAGTGAAGCTCGGCGACATCATCCAGTTCGGCGGCGGCGTCGCGCTTGCGTTCTCCGACAAGGATTCGGCAAGCATTTCGTACACCATGGCCATCGAACCGCAGTCGAAGACGAAGGCGCCGGGTGGCACCTGGACCGGCGTGCCGGGCAGCGAGACCACCGCCTCGGTACTCAACTTCGGCCTGAATCACGTGGTCAACAAGCACTTGACGATCAACGGCGCGGTATCCGTCGGGCTCACGCCCGATGCACCGAACTTCGTCGTCGGCGTGCGTTTCCCATATACCTTCTGATGTCATGAGGTCGATCGTGCGCGAATCCTCACATCTGGGCGCCACTGTGACACCGCTCGCCGGAGCCGGTCAGCGTCTCGCCGTGACCGGACCGCCGCTTGCGGGCGTTGCACCCGGCGCCGGCCGCGCGCGCGATGAGAAGCCCGAGGCGGTTTTCGATCGCACCTTGCTGTACGTCGCACGCACGCCCGACCCGCTGCTCGGCGCGTACCTGAAGAGCCGCGGCTGGGAAATCGCGACTGCGCGTACGGTGCATGAGGCTTCGCGCCTCGTGAAGCCGGAGGCGGCCTATGCCGGCATCGTCGATCTCACAGGCTTCGCGCCGCGCGAGTTCGCGGGCCTCGAGACGATCCTGCGGCTGCAGCAGGTCGGATGGATCGCGCTCACCGACGACTCGCGCCTCACCGACGCCGAAGTGCGGCGTCTGATCCGCCACTACTGCTTCGACTATGTGCACGTGCCGGTCTCACACGCGACGCTCGACTACCTCGTGGGCCACGCGTTCGGCATGGTGTCGCTGTGCGATCTCGACGCGCCGGGCGCCGCCGCTGCGAGTCAGGAAGAAGACGAGATGGTCGGCACCTGCGAGGCGATGCAGCAGCTCTTTCGCACGATCCGCAAGGTGGCCAACACGGACGCCACCGTGTTCATCTCGGGCGAATCGGGCACGGGCAAGGAACTCACCGCGCTCGCGATCCACGAACGCTCGGCGCGCCGCAAGGCGACGTTCGTGCCGATCAACTGCGGCGCGATCCCGCATCATCTTCTGCAATCCGAACTGTTCGGCTACGAGCGCGGCGCATTCACGGGCGCGAACCAGCGCAAGATCGGGCGCGTCGAATCGGCCAACGGCGGCACGCTCTTTCTCGACGAAATCGGCGACTTGCCGCTGGAAAGCCAGGCGAGCCTGTTGCGCTTTCTGCAGGAAGGCAAGATCGAACGTCTGGGCGGCCGCGAGCAGATTCCCGTGGACGTGCGCATCATCTCGGCCACGCACGTCGATCTCGAGACAGCGATGCGCGACGGACGCTTTCGCGCCGACCTCTTTCACCGCCTGTGTGTGCTGCGCGTGGACGAGCCGCCGCTGCGCGCACGCGGCAAGGACATCGAAATTCTCGCGCACCACGTGCTGCACAAGTTCAAACAGGACAGCGCGCGCCGCATACGCGGCTTCACGCCCGACGCCATCGAGGCGCTGTACAACTACAACTGGCCGGGCAACGTGCGCGAGCTGATCAACCGCGTGCGCCGCGCGATCGTCATGGCCGAAAGCAAGCTGATCTCCGCGGAGGATCTCGATCTCGCGCAATTCAGCGCGCAGCAGACGGTCACGCTCGCGCAGGCGCGCGAGGCCGCGGAGCGGCGCGCGATCGAGGCGGCGCTGCTGCGGCACCGGCACCGGCTCACGGAAGCCGCTGCCGACCTCGGCATTTCGCGCGTGACGCTCTACCGGCTAATGGGCACGCACGGCCTGCGCGACGAAAAAGCGTTCTTTGGCGGCGAAGCGGAGAACCAGGCGGAATTGCCGCCTGACGTGCAGGGTTGAAACGCACGATATGGCACGATACGGCACAAGCGAGCGCGCCGGGCGGCCCGGCGCGCTCAGGTAGAATCGATGCGAACAGCTTACAACCTCGCACCTTTACCCTTTCGATGACGACGCTCACCCTCATCGTCGCCCGCGCCCGCAACGGCGTGATCGGCCGCGACAACGCGCTGCCCTGGCGGCTCCCCGAAGACCTTGCGTTCTTCAAGCGCACCACGATGGGCGCGCCCATCATCATGGGCCGCAAGACGCACGAATCGATCGGCCGCGCCTTGCCGGGCCGCCGCAACATCGTCGTGACGCGCGACGCGGGCAAGCGCTTTCCCGGCTGCGACACCGCCACGAGCCTCGACGAGGCGCTAGCGCTCGCGGCGCAGGACCAGGCGCCCGCGGCGTTCCTGATCGGCGGTGCGCAGCTCTATGGTGAGGGACTCGGGCTCGCGCATGAACTCGTGGTGACGGAAATCTCCGCGGACTTCGAGGGCGACGCCACCTTTCCCGCGCCGGACCCCGACGTGTGGCAAGAAACGTCGCGCGAGACGCTGCATGCGAATGCGCCGAACGACTTCGACTTTGCGTTCGTGCGGTACGTGCGGCGGGATTGATTGCCTGGGCGCGCATTGCTGCCCAACCCGCGCCCAACTTGGCACCCAAAAGCACAACGGCACGCCTTGGCGTGCCGTTGTTCATCTAGCCTGCGGAAAAGCCGCTTACTGCCCCGCCACCGTCATCCGCTCGATTAGCACCGAGCCGGTTTGACGCGTGCCGCGCGCGAGCGTATCTGCGCCCACGGCGACGATGTGATGGAACATCTCCTGCAGCGTCGAAGCCACCGTGATTTCCTCCACCGGGTACTGGATTTTGCCGTTCTCCACCCAGAAGCCCGACGCGCCGCGCGAATAGTCGCCCGTCACGAAGTTCACGCCCTGCCCCATCAGTTCGGTCAGCAAGAGGCCCGTACCGAGCTTCCTGAGCATCTCTTCGAAGTCGTCCTCCGGCTTCGTGAGCGAGCTCTGGAACTGCAGGTTGTGCGAACCGCCCGCGTTGCCCGTGGTCTGCATGCCGAGCTTGCGCGCCGAGTACGACGACAGGAAATAGCCCTGCACGATGCCGTCCTTCACGACTTCGCGTCGCTGCGTGCGCACGCCCTCTTCGTCGAACGGCGCGCTGCCGGCCGCACGCGGCACATGCGGGTCTTCGACGATCTGGATGTGCGGCGCGAACACCGGCTTGCCAAGGCTGTCGACGAGGAACGACGTCTTGCGGTACAGCGCGCCGCCGCTCACCGCCTGCACGAACGCGCCGAGCAGGCCCGCGGCCAGCGGGGCCTCGAACAGCACCGGCACCTTGCGCGTGTCGAGGCTGCGCGCGTTCAGGCGCGAGAGCGCGCGCTCGGCCGCATAGCGTCCAACGGCTTCGGGCGAGGCCAGCTCGGCCGCGCTGCGCCGCGAGGTGTACCAGTCGTCGCGCTGCATGTTGCGGCCAACGCCAGCGATAGGCGCACACGAAACGTAGTGGCGCGAGTACGGATAGCCGTGTATGAAGCCGCCCGAGGTGGCGAGCACGAACTGCGAATGCTGCGCCGACACGCTCGCGCCTTCGGAGTTCTTCACGCGCGGGTCGACTGCGAACGCCGCATCTTCGGCGCGGCGCGCGATTTCCACGGCCTCGTCGGGCGAGAGATTCCACGGGTGGTAAAGGTCGAGGTCGCGCGGCGCGGTTTCTAGAAGCTCGCGCTCGGCGAGGCCCGCGCAGTCGTCGTCGGCGGTGAAGCGCGCAATGTTGTACGCGGCCGCCACCGTGTCCTTGAGCGCCTGCGGCGAAAAGTCGGAGGTGCTCGCGTTGCCGCGCTTATTGCCGATATAGACGGTCACGCCGACCATCTTGTCGCGGTTGTGCTCGATCGTCTCGACTTCGCCGCGGCGCACCGAGACGGACAAGCCATCGCCTTCGGAGATCTCGGTCGCGGCGTCGCTCGCGCCGAGCGCGTTGGCGTGCCGAAGGATGTCAGACGCGATCTCCTTCAGCTCGTCCTGGGTGTGCGGGAAAAAGCGTTGCCGGGCTTCGATGTCTGCTGCCATTGTCGTTACGGTCCGGTTCTGGGCCGATGCGGCCCGCTGATGTCGTGTTTAGCTGGTGTCGATTCGGGTGCTTCGGAACGCGCCGCGTTCGCGAAGCGCATCCCGCGATCATAGCAAGGTATGTGAACACGCATCACAGGCGCTTTCGTCGCTTCGCGCTTCTCATCAACGCTCGCATCGGTTCGTCCCAACCTTCGGGCGGGCATCGGGCCACCGGCGCCGCCTTACAGCCTGAGCCGCGCGAGCCGCGCACGCTACAATACGCCCCATGAAACGCAAAACCCGCATTCAACCGATGAACGACGCTGTCGCCGACCAGGACGACAACGGCTACGATCGCCCGAGCAAATCGCAGCTCAAGCGCGACATGGAAGCGCTCCAGGAACTGGGCCAGGCCCTCGTGGACCTGCCCAAGGACGCGCTCAAGCGCATGCCGATGACCGAAGACCTCGCGGACGCCGTCCACGAGTGCCGCCGCATCACCGACCACGAAGGCAAGCGCCGCCAGCTCCAGTACGTGGGCCGCATGATGCGCGGCCTCACCGAGGCCGAAGTCGCCGCGCTGCGCACGAAGTTCGAAGAGCACCGTGGTGTGAACAGGGCCGCCACGGCGCGCCTGCACTGGATCGAGCGCACGCGCGACAAGCTGCTCGCGGACGACGCCGCGCTCACCGAATTCATCCGCCAGTACCCCGCCGCCGACCCGCAGGAAGGCCGCACGCTGATCCGCAACGCGCGCCGCGAGCAGGAGCAAAGCCGGCCGCCGAAGTCCTTCCGCGAACTGTTCCAGTGGATCAAGGACGCGAGCACGCAAGGCGCCGTGGAAGCCGACGACGAGCGCGCCGACGAGGGCCGCGAAGATGACGAAGCCTGAGCGCAGCCACCCGGACGAACTCGTGATCGGCCTCGTGTCGGTCAGCGACCGCGCGACGAGCGGCATCTACGAGGACAAGGGCATTCCGTCGCTGATGGAATGGCTCGGCAGCGTGCTGAAAACGCCGTGGCGCGCTGAAACGCGCCTGATCCACGACGACGCGGCGACGATCTCCGCCACGCTCACGGCGCTCGTGGACGGTCTGGGCTGCGACCTCGTGCTGACCACGGGCGGTACCGGCCCCGCGCGGCGCGACGTGACGCCCGAGGCGACGCTTGCAGTGGCGACTAAGGAAATGCCGGGCTTTGGCGAGCAGATGCGCCAGATCAGCCTGAATTTCGTGCCGACGGCCATTCTGTCGCGCCAGGTCGCCGTGATCCGCGAAAACGACGACCACGCGGCGCTCATCATCAACCTGCCGGGCCAGCCGAAGTCGATCAAGGAAACGCTGGAAGGTCTGCGCGACGATCAGGGCGCCGTGAAGGTGCCGGGCATTTTTGCTGCGGTGCCGTATTGCATCGACCTGATCGGCGGCCCGTATATCGAAACCGATCCGAACGTCGTAGCGGCGTTCCGGCCCAAGAACGCGCAGCGTGCGCCGCGCGCGTAATACCCAAACTTCTACGATAGTGCACAACGCAGCGACGACGGCGCGATGCCGCCGCCGCGGCGCTGCTTGCGCGATCGGATCAAAGCGCCGGACCGGCCTCGCCCGACGCCACATCGGGCACGATGCCCGGCGCCGCAACGAGGAAGTGCTCGCGGTAGTACTTGAGCTCGTCGATCGACTCGTGGATGTCGGCGAGCGCCGTGTGCATCGCGCGCTTCTGGAAGCCCTTGTAGATGGTCGGCTGCCAGCGGCGGCACAGTTCCTTGAGCGTACTCACGTCGAGGTTGCGGTAGTGGAAAAAGCGCTCGAGCGTGGGCATCCAGCGCGCCATGAAGCGGCGGTCCTGACAGATCGAGTTGCCGCACATCGGCGACTTGCCTGGCGGCACGTATTGCGAAAGGAATGCCATGATCTGCTCGGTCGCGGTTTCTTCCGTAACGGTCGAGGCGCGCACGCGCTCGGTGAGGCCCGAGCGGCCGTGCGTGTTGCGGTTCCATTCATCCATGCGGTCGAGCACCGACTCCGGCTGGTGGATGGCCAGCACCGGGCCTTCCACGAGTTTGTCGAGCGTCGAGTTCGTCACCACCACGGCGATCTCGATGATGCGGTCGTTGTCGGGATCGAGCCCCGTCATTTCCATATCGAGCCAGATCAGATTCATGTCGGTGCGCTCGATGAGCGGCGCACCGGCAGCGGTAATGTCAGTCATGAAAGGCAACCCGGAGAGCGTTGGAGGCGCGGCGCGTGCGCGGCATCGACAGGATGCGATGCCCGGCCGGCGAGAACATATAATTGTCGCATAGATACCACGGACTTCCTGGATGCCTAATCTGTCCCCCTCCCCTGCGCTGTACTTCAGCGTGCTCTTCGTCGTGGGCGTGCTCGCCATGGTCGCGACCAAACTCTGGCTCGCGTCGCGCCAGATCCGCTTCGTGGCCGCCCACCGCGGCGCGGTGCCCGCGCAGTTCACCGCGACCATCCCACTCGCCGCGCACCAGCGCGCCGCCGACTACACGGTCGCGCGCACGCGCCTCGGCATGATCGAGATCGTGCTCGGCGCCGTGGTGCTGATCGCGCTCACGCTGCTCGGTGGCGTGCAGGCGCTGGACCTCGGCATCTCGGACGCGATCGGGCGCGACTATGTTGGCCAGATCGCGCTCGTCGGGGCCGTGCTCGCCATTTCCGGCGTGATCGAACTGCCGCTCGACTACTACCGCCAGTTCGTGGTCGAGGAGCGCTTCGGCTTTAACCGCATGACGAAGCGCATTTTCATCATGGACCGCATCAAGGGGCTGCTGATTGGCGCCGCGTTCGGCATTCCGCTTCTGTTCGTCGTGCTCTGGCTCATGAAGCAGGCGGGCAGCCTCTGGTGGCTCTGGACGTGGGCCGTTTGGGTGGCCTTCCAGATGCTCGTGCTGGTGCTCTACCCCACGTTCATCGCGCCGCTTTTCAACAAGTTCGAACCGCTGCGCGATGAAGCACTGCGCTCGCGCATCGAGGCGCTCATGCAGCGCTGCGGCTTCGCAGCCAAAGGCCTCTTCGTGATGGACGGCAGCCGCCGCTCCGCGCACGGCAACGCCTATTTCACGGGCTTTGGCGCAGCCAAGCGCATCGTGTTCTTCGACACGCTGCTCGCGCGCCTCTCCGGCAGCGAGATCGAAGCCGTGCTTGCGCACGAACTCGGACACTTCAAGCGCCGGCATGTAATCAAGCGCATGATCGTCACGTTCGCGATCAGCCTCGCGCTGCTCGCCCTGCTCGGCTGGCTCTCGCAGCGCGTGTGGTTCTACGAGGGCCTGGGTGTGCGGCCGTCGCTCCTCGGCGGCAACGAGGGGCTCGCGCTCGTGCTGTTCTTCCTCGCCGTGCCTGTGTTCCTGTTCTTCGTCACGCCGCTTGGCAGCCTCTCGTCGCGCAAACACGAGTTCGAGGCCGACGCCTTCGCCGCCACGCAAACCGACGCGCAGCATCTCGTCAACGCGCTCGTGAAGCTCTACGAGGACAACGCCTCGACGCTCACGCCCGACCCGCTCTATACCGCGTTCTACTACTCGCATCCGCCGGCTTCGCAGCGGATCGACCGACTGCTCGCGCACGCATGAACCGGCGCGCAACGAAAGCCACCGGCAGTACGAAAGCCGCTGGCGCCACGCTGCACGGCGTGGTGATCGCCGCCCACGGGCGCCACTATCTCGTCGCGCCCGACGGCGGCGGCGCGCACCTGCAATGCTTCCCGCGCGGCAAGAAGAGCGAGGTGGCGGTAGGTGACCGCGTCGAATATCAATCGACTTCCGCCGATCAGGGCGTGATCGTCGCGATCGGCGAGCGGCGCAACCTGCTCTACCGTTCCGACCAGTTCAAGTCGAAGCTCTTCGCGGCGAACCTCGACCAGTTGCTGATCGTGCTCGCCACCGAGCCGCACTTCAGCGAGGACCTGCTCGGGCGCGCGCTCGTGGCCGCCGAGGCCAACGACCTCAAGCCGCTCATCGTCCTCAACAAGATCGACGTGGAGGCCGCGCTGCCGCTCGCGCGCCAGCGGCTCGAACGGTATCGCGCGCTGGGCTATACGGTGCTGGAGCTTTCGGTGAAGGGCCGTCCCGACGAGGCGCGCGCGACGCTCGCCGAGCACCTGCACGGCCATCAGACGATCCTGCTCGGCCAGTCGGGCATGGGCAAGTCGACGCTCGTGAACCTGCTGATTCCCGATGCCGAAGCCGCCACGCGCGAGATCTCGACGGCGCTCAACAGCGGTCGCCACACCACGACGTTCACGCGGCTCTACATGCTGCCTGATGATGGATCGAAAAGCGGTGGATCGAAAAGCGGCGGCGCGCTGATCGACTCGCCGGGCTTCCAGGAATTCGGCCTCTACCATCTCACCGAAGGCATGCTGGAGCGCGCCTTCCCCGAGTTCCGGCCCCTGCTCGCGCACTGCCGCTTCTACAACTGCCATCACTTGCACGAGCCGGGCTGCGCGATTCTGGAAGCCGTGGACGACGGCCGCATCGCGCCGGAGCGCCAGGCGCTCTACGCGCAGCTCATGCACGAGATCAGCCAGGTCGTGCGCTAACGCGGCGCTTGGCCCCTGCACCTCATGCTCAAGCTCTTGCGCGCGCCGAATCTGCTGATTGCCCAGCACTGGATGAACATCCTCGCGACGGCGGGCGTCCCGTGCGAGCTGCACAACCGCTACCTGAGCGGCGCGATGGGCGAGATCCCAGCAGAGCAGTGCGCGCCTGAACTGTGGCTCGTGGACGAACGCGACGAGAAGCTCGCCCGGCGTTTGATCGACGAGGCGGTGAACGGCCCGCCGCCAGGCTCGCCGACGTGGCGCTGCGCGCGCTGCGGCGAGGTACTCGAGGCGCAATTCACCGTTTGCTGGAATTGCGGACGCGATCGCGACGTGCGCGACGAGTGACGCAAGGACTGCCCCAAATGCAAATGGGCCGCTTTTAGCGGCCCATTTGCATGTTTGCGGCTTGGCGATCCAGCGCTCAGAGCCAGACGGCGATAGTCAGCATGAGGAGCAGGATCATCCACAGGATCACGGCGCGCCACACGAGGCCCACCGCCGATTGCAGCGTGCGCGGCGTGCAGTCGTCGCCAACCGTGTACGGACCGCCCTCGCCCGGCTGCGCGAGCACCTCGACGCTGGACTGCTCTGCGAGCGGCCCCGAAAGGCGAGCGCCGAGCGCGCCGCTGCCGGTCGCGAGCAGCACGCCTTCGTTGGTATCGGGCCACTGGTTCGTATGGTTGCGCCAGGCGTAGATCGCGTCCTCGAAGTTGCCCACGATCGCAAAGCCCAGCGATGTCAGCCGCGCCGGCACCCAGTCGATCACGAAGAACACATGCTGCGCGAAGTTCGAGAACGCCTCGGTGCGGTCCTCGGCCGGACGCGCCCACTCGCGCGCCAGGTATTCGGCAATGCGGTACAGCACGGCGCCCGCGGGCCCGATGGGCACGAGAAACCAGAAGAACACGCCGAACACATGCCGATGCGAGGCGATCACCGCATGAATGAGCGTGTGGCGCACGATCTCGCTCACGGGCATGTCCACGGCGTCGATGCCGGTCCATTCGTGGAGAATTTCGCGCGCGCGCGGCACGTCGTCGTTGTTCAGCGCGAGATGGATGTCGGTGAAATAGTGGCTGAACTGGCGAAAACCGAGCGTGAAGTATACGACCACCACGTTCCACAGGAACGCCAGTACGAAGCTGATGTGGTACAGGACGTAGTAGACGAGCGCCGTGGCGAGCGTCCACGGCAGCACGACCACGAGCCACGCGAGGAGGCCGTGCTTCTGCTTGCCGGCGTCGAAGCCGTGAGCGGCCCATTCCGCATTGAGGCGCACGAGCGCCATGACCGGATTATTGGGCGACAGCGCCCGCACCTGTTCGATGACGAGGGCCAGCAATACGGAAAAGAAGGTCATGCGACGCGCCGTGCAGATCGAGTTGCGAAAGGGTTTTAGAAAGTGTTGCAACGATATCACAGGGCCAGATGTGCCTGACCATCGCCGGCCAATCGGGCGGCAATCTCGCAACAGTGCGCGGCGGCGCTTGCGCGCGCCGCCAGACATGTTACGCGAGCAGGAAACGGTAGAAGTTGCGCAGCATCCCCGCGGTCGCCCCCCAGATAAAGTGCGAGGAACCTACGCCGGAAGCGGCAGCGGGTTCTGGCGCATTACGGTCTGGCGAATGGCGGTCCGGATACGGCATCGCATAAAAGCGCCGCTCGCCACCCTCCCAACGGAACACGCGCACCTGGTGATGCACCGGGTTCATGAGAAAGCTGAGCGGCACCTCGAAGATACTCGCCACTTCGAGCGAATCAGCGGCAAGGCTGAACGGCTCGTGCACGAGACCGACCACGGGCGTGACCTTGAAGCCGGTGCCAGTGAGGTAATCGGGCAATGCGCCGAGCACCTCGACACGCGCGGGGTCGAGGTTCACTTCCTCGTGCGCCTCGCGCAGCGCGGCCGCGATGGGCGTGGGGTCGGAAGGCTCGCGGCTGCCGCCGGGAAAGCTCACCTGGCCCGCGTGATTGCTGAGGTTGTCAGCGCGCTGCGTGAGCAGCACGGTCAGGCCACCCGGGCGCATGGCGATGGGGATGAGCACAGCGGCTTCGCGCGGATCGCGCATCTCGGCGAGACGGGCTTCCTGCGGCTCGGGGTCCCACGGCAGGTGCTGCTCGAAGCGCGCACGTAAGCCGGCGGCGGTCAGGCGTTCGGCAGCGACCTGCGGAAGGTTCGCGCCTGTCGATTCGATCGGCAGGCTTTCGGGTTCAAATACTGGGCGGATCAACGGGCGTCTCGGATTACACGTACACGAGATTATTTTGCGGCCAAAAAGAAAAAAGCACCCCGGAGGGTGCTTCTTTCTTACAGCTTTTACGCCTGGTCGGCCGGAGCAGCTGCGCGGTCTTTCGACACCAGCTTTTCCTTGATACGTGCCTTCTTGCCCGACAGGTTGCGCAGGTAGTACAGCTTCGCGCGACGCACGTCGCCGCGACGCTTCACCACGATGCTGGCCAGCAGCGGCGAGTACGTCTGGAACGTACGCTCGACGCCTTCACCCGACGAGATCTTGCGCACGATGAACGACGAGTTCAGGCCGCGGTTACGCTTCGCGATCACGACGCCTTCGTATGCCTGAACGCGCTTGCGGTTACCTTCAACCACGTTCACGTTGACGATCACCGTGTCGCCGGGGGCGAATTCGGGGATGGTCTTCTCGCCCAGCACGCGCTGGATTTCTTCCTGCTCGAGTTTTTCAATCAGATTCATGGATTGACTCCGTATGCCATCTTGTCGGCGTTCGTACCTGTGCAGGATGACCTGCAACTACGGCCCCGATAGAGGATGGGTTCACAACTGGCGCCGTTCACGCATGAAGCGGCACCGCCTTTTGCGCCCCTTGTCGAGCACGCCCGAAGCCTTACGCTTAGTTCGAACCCTTCGCGAGACTAGCGAGCCACGCCTCGTCGGCACGGCTCAACATCTTGTTCTTTCTGGCCCGCTCGATCAGATCGGGCCGCTTGTTCCACGTGTTGCGCAGTGCCTCGCGGCGGCGCCACAACTCGATTTCCGCGTGATGACCGCCAAGCAGCACATCAGGCACGCGCTCGCCGTCGTATTCCTCCGGGCGCGTGTAGTG
Organism: Paraburkholderia hiiakae; assembly: GCF_904848665.1. GTDB lineage: Bacteria > Pseudomonadota > Gammaproteobacteria > Burkholderiales > Burkholderiaceae > Paraburkholderia > Paraburkholderia hiiakae. The sequence goes on along the minus strand of NZ_CAJHCQ010000003.1, from coordinate 450,951 downwards.
CGGACAGTCGAGCAAACCGTCGACGAAGCTGTCCTGCACCGCCGAAAGAGCATCGCCCAGCACGCCAGGCAGGTTGCGCACCACGGCGTCCATCAAGGCCATCGCGGGCAATTCGCCCCCCGAGAGCACGAAGTCGCCGAGGCTCACTTCTTCGTCCACGCAGCGGTCGACGAGACGCTGGTCGATCGCTTCATAGCGGCCGCACAACATCACGAGACCCGGCTCCTGCGCGAACTGCATGACACGTTCGTGCGTGAGCGGCTTGCCTTGCGGCGACATCAGCAGCACACGCGGGGCGCTTACGCCTGCTTGCGCCTGCGCAGCCTTCGCCGCGCCGATCGCCGCTTCGAGCGGCTTGGCCAGCATGACCATGCCGGGGCCACCGCCGTAGGGGCGGTCATCGATCGTGCGATAGTTGTCGGTCGTGAAATCACGCGGATTCCACGTGCGCAACGTGTAACGCTGCTGCTTCGCCGCCCGGCTGGTGATACCCCAGTCGGTCAGCGCGCGGAACATCTCGGGAAAGAGCGTGACGACATCGAACTGCATCACTCTCTCCGTTCAGCGAAATTGAATCAAGGCGCGCGGGACTACCGTGTTGCCTAGTAATCGGCTTCCCAGTCGACGACGATACGCTTCGCCGCCAGGTCTACCGTTTTCACGAACACGCCCACAAACGGGATCAGGCGCTCGCCGGTGACCGGCTTGCCATCCTTGTCCGTGGCCGGGTACGTCAGACGCAACACCGATTGCGCGCCATTGTCGATCAGGTCGGCGACCTTGCCGAGCTCGACACCCGCCTCATTGGCGACGTCGAGGCCGATCAGGTCGATCCAGTAATATTCATCGGCTGCGGGCGCCGGGAATTCGGCCCGACTCACGTACACGCGCGCACCGCGCAACAGCAGCGCGGCATCGCGGTCGGCCAGGCCCGAAAGCTGGCCAACGACGCTGTCACCATGAACCTTGGCGCTCACGCTTACCGCGGAATGACGCTCGCGGTGCCCCTGACCCTCACGGCCCTTGAGAAGCCACCAGCGTTTAGCGGAAAGCAGCGCGCGGCCGTCCTGCGCGTGCGGCGCGATTTTCAGCCAGCCTTTGAGGCCATAGGCGTCGATCACGGCGCCGACTTCAACGGCGTCGGCAGGCCAGCTCGCTTCGGTTTCGGCGTGCAGGCCCTCGGTTGCGGGCGTAGCTTTCGCGGCACTCTCGCGCGCAGGCTTGCGCACGAACGCACCAAACGAAGGCGTGCCGCGGGCCGCAGCCTTGCCAGCGCCGCCGGTCGCAGCGCTTGTTGCAACTGCGGGCGCCCCGTTTTCCGACGCGTCGTTCGCCTCTACGGCAGATTTAGCGTCATGCGCGGACATCAGCACCCCTTGCGACCAGCTTGATATCGCACACGCAGCTCATGCAGCGCGTACGCGGGTAAAACACAGACAACAGACTGAAAGACGCTTAAAAGCTTAAGCAGCCGGCGCAGCGGCGGCGGTCTTTTGCGCTTCCTTCACGAGGCGCTCGACAGCCGGCGACATTTGCGCGCCGTTTTCCTTCCAGTACGTCACGCGATCTTGAGCGATACGCAGCGTTTCACCCTTGGTGGCGACCGGGTTGTAGAAGCCCACGCGTTCGATAAAACGGCCGTCGCGACGGTTGCGCGAGTCGGTTGCGACGATGTTGTAGAACGGGCGCTTCTTCGAGCCGCCGCGTGCCAGACGGATGATGACCATACGAAAATCCTTGAAAACCGGGGGTTCGGGACTACTGAAACATGCGATTATAGCCCGAAACAGAAGGTATAACAAACACTTAACGGGAAATTGCGCGCTGGCGCTGAGAAAGCGACAGGACGCAGCGGTCAAACTGCGGCTCGTGCCCACGGTGGACGGGCCTTGGAGCGAATTGTGGCGACTTTCAGACGACTCGTGCAATGGCTGCGTCGCGCTTGCGACGGCCGCGTGGGCGACAGCGCCCCTTTTCCGATGTCTCGAGCGTCAGCCGGACGCTTCGCGGGGGCGTGGATCGCCTTTACCGCCGCCCTGCTCGCGGCGCCGCTCGCTCACGGGGCGCTTCCCATCGAGCGCATCAAGCTGCCACCGGGCTTCCACATCGAGGTGCTCTCCGCCGACGTTCCCGGCGCACGCGAAATGACGCTCTCGGAAAGCGGCACCCTATATGTAGGCAGTATGGGCGGCGACGTCTACGCGCTAGAACTCAAGGACGGCAAGGCGGAAAAGCACCACATCGTGGCCTCCGGGCTGACGATGCCGGTGGGCGTGGCCTGGCGCAACGGCGCATTGTACGTCTCGGCGGTTTCGTCGATCGTGCGGCTAGACGACATCGACCGTCATCTCGTCGATCCGCCCAAGGCCGTAGTCGTCACGGATTCGCTGCCCACCGAGCGCCACCACGGCTGGAAGTTCATCGCCTTCGGCCCCGATGGCAAGCTCTACGTGCCGCAAGGCGCGCCGTGTAACGTCTGTCTGCCGGCAAGCGACCCGCAGCGCGTGCATTTCGCGATGATCGGCCGCATGGACCCCGACGGCTCGCACTACGAGACCATCGCGCGCGGCGTGCGCAACACGGTCGGCTTCGCCTGGCATCCGCAGACGCACGAACTCTGGTTCACCGACAACGGCCGCGACATGCTCGGCGACGACATCCCCGACGACAAGCTCAACCGCCTCGCGCACGTGGGCGAGGACTTCGGCTTTCCCTATTGCCATGGCGGCAATGTCGCCGACCCCGAGTTCGGCGCCGGGCATCCGTGCAGCGGCTTCACGCCCCCGGTCGCGAAACTCGGCGCTCACGTGGCGTCGCTCGGCATGCGCTTCTACACCGGCTCAATGTTCCCGGCCGACTACAAGAACAGCATTTTCATCGCCGAGCACGGCTCATGGAACCGCAGCAAGAAGGTCGGCTATCGCGTCGTGCGCGTGAGCGCTAACCCCGACGGCACGAACGCACGCCAGGAAGTGTTCGCGCAGGGCTGGCTAAATTCCGACGAGACCCAATGGGGCCGCCCCGCCGACGTGCTGCCACTGCCCGACGGCTCGCTCCTTATCAGCGATGACTACGCGGGCGCGATCTATCGCGTGACTTACACCAAGCCGTGAGGCGAGCACCACGTTAAGGCTGCTGACGTGCTGCCGGGCATAAGCGTGCGCTTGTGCTGCAAGCCGGGCGTGCGGCATACAATGCCCGGCGGCCCATGTGCGATGACGTGACGCGCCCATGACGGTCAAACGTCCACGTTTCGCCCAGCCCATGCCCAACGAAAATAACTCCGCACGCTTTCGCTCCAAGACGCTCACCGCCGCCCTCGCGTTCCTGTTTGGCAGCCTCGGCGCGCATCGCTTCTATCTGTACGGCCCGCGCGACGTGTGGGGCTGGGCGCATCTGCTCGGCACGCTTATCGGCATCCCGGGCGTGATGCTGCTCGTCGCGACCGAACGCGCTTCGATTCCCGGCTGGGTGCTCGCCGTGATCGGCGCGGTGTCGGTCATCTCGGCGTTTCTGGCGGCGATCGTCTATGGGCTGCGCCCCGACGCCAAATGGGACGCGCAGTTCAACGCCGCGTTCGCGGAGAAAGGCCGCACGAGTCGTTCGGGCTGGACGGTGATCTTCGTCGTGATCTTTTCGCTGCTGATTGGCGCGTTCCTGCTGATGACGGGACTCGCGCTCTCATTCCAGACGTATTTCGAGTCGCAGGTCGAGGCCGCAAAGGCGCTTTCGCAGTAACTCGCAGTAACGCCTCGCCCCCCCTCAAAACAAGTCGAGTTGCGGCTTCTCACGCACGGTCTTCGACTGCACGAACGCCGACATGTCCAGGATGCCGTGGCGCCGCTCGTTCAGCCCGAGGCGCCGCACGGCATTGTGAAAGCGCTGCTTGAGCAGGTCGGCCCAAAGCCCCGTGCCCTTCATGCGCTGCGAAAACGCCGACTCGTAGTCTTTGCCGCCGCGCATGTCGCGCACGCGGCTCATCACGCGTTCGGCGCGCTGCGGGAAGTGCGCCGCCAGCCAATCCTGGAAGAGCGGCGCGACCTCCCATGGCAGGCGCAGCACGATATAGCTCGCACTCGTTGCCCCGGCCTCGGCGCAGGCTTCGAGCACGCGCTCCATGTCGGGCTCGGTCACGAACGGAATGACAGGGGCGATGCTCACGCCCACCGGCACGCCGGCTTCGGCTAGCGTGCGAATGGTGCGCAGGCGCCGCGCAGGCGTCGCCGCACGCGGTTCGAGCGAGCGGGCGATATCGGCGTCGAGCGTCGTAATCGTAATGGCCGCCATGAACTGCTTGCGCGCGGCCATCGGCGCGAGCAGGTCGAGATCGCGCTCGATCAGCGAGGACTTCGTGATCGCCGCGAACGGATGCTGCCGTTCGGCCAGCACCTCGACCACTCGCCGCGTGATGCGCATGTCGCGCTCCACCGGTTGCCAGGCGTCGGTGTTCACGCCCAGCGCGATCGGCTCGGGCTCGTACGACGGCTTCGCGATCTCCCGCGCGAGCAGCTCCGCGGCATTCACCTTCGCGTAGATGCGGCTTTCGAAATCGAGCCCCGGTGAGAGACCGAGATAGCTGTGCGTGGGCCGCGCGAAGCAATAGATACAGCCGTGCTCGCAACCGCGATAAGGATTGAGCGAGACGTTGAACGGAATGTCTGGCGACTGGTTGCGCGTGAGGATGCTTTTCGCACGCTCTTCGAAGACTTCGGTGCGCAGCCTGGGCTCGCCGCTTTGGTCGGCTTGGTCCGCTTGGCCCCCCTCGCCTTCGCCCGTCTGTTGCCAACCATCGTCGAACGCTTCGCGCTGGTCCACTTCGTAGCGCCCTTGCAGATTCGTAACCGCACCGCGCCCCTTGCGCGCCGTAGGCGGCGCAACGGGATACCAGGTATCGGGATCGGGGTGATGAGAGTGGGTCACGGTTAGAGCGAACAGGACATGAAAAAAGCCGCCAGGTACTGTACAAATATACAGTACTTGACGGCTTTGTCGAGTCCTAAAAACGGGGCGCTTTCAGCCCCTCATTCCCCCACGGCGATGGTCAGTGTTTCCTTGATCTCTTCCATCACCACGTAGCTTTTCGACTGAACCGCGCCGGGCAGTTGCAAGAGGATGTCGCCAAGCAGCTTGCGATAGTCGGCCATCTCGCCAATGCGCGCCTTGATGAGATAGTCGAAGTCGCCCGAGACGAGGTGGCATTCGAGCACCTCGGGAATCTTCTGCACTTCGCGGCGGAACTGGTCGAACATGTTGCCGCTCTTGTGGTCGAGCGTGATCTCCACGAACACGAGCAGCGCCGCGCCCAGCACCGAGGGATTCACGCGCGCGAAATAGCCCGTGATGACCCCGTCGCGCTCCATGCGCTTCACCCGCTCGATGCACGGCGTAACCGAGAGCCCGACCTGCTCCGCGAGGTCCTTCATGGCCATGCGGCCGTCTTCCTGGAGCAGTTTCAGGATGCGGTGATCGAGCCGGTCGAGCGCGCGGACCGGTTGGCGCTGCGTTCTCATGATTTATTCCCGAAAATCTGAAAAATACGATAACAAAATCTAGCCATACAACAATAGCATAGCTACAAATACTGGCTATACCCGAATTTTCATGCCTTACACCCTATCGGTGCCACAACAGCGCCTTCAGGGCCCCGGCAACGCGGCGTAGCCCCAACGAATCTATATGGAGCAGCTATGCGAGTCGTCGTGTTAGGCAGTGGTGTGGTCGGTGTGGCCAGTGCCTGGTATCTCGCCCGCGCGGGCCACGAAGTGACGGTGATCGACCGCGAGGCCGGTCCCGCGCTCGAAACGAGTTTTGCGAACGCCGGCCAGATCTCGCCGGGGTACGCAGCGCCGTGGGCAGCGCCTGGTGTACCGCTCAAGGCGATCAAGTGGATGTTCGAGAAGCACGCGCCGCTCGCCATCCGCCTCGACGGCAGCAAATTCCAGTTGCAGTGGATGTGGCAGATGCTGCAGAACTGCACGGCAGAACGATACGCGCTCAACAAGGGCCGCATGGTGCGCCTCGCCGAATACAGCCGCGACTGCTTGCAGGCGCTGCGCGCCGACACGGGCATCGAGTATGAAGGCCGCACGGGTGGCACGCTCCAGGTGTTCCGTACGCAGCAGCAGTTCGAAGGCGCGGCGAAGGACATCGCCGTGCTGAAGGACGCGAACGTTCCGTACGAACTGCTCACCGCCGCCGAACTCGGCCGCGCCGAACCCGCGCTCGCCGCGGTGTCGGGCAAGCTCACGGGCGGCCTGCGTCTGCCCGGCGACGAAACCGGTGACTGCCAGATGTTCACCACGCGCCTGGCCGCGATGGCCGAACAACTGGGCGTGAAATTCCGCTACAACACGCCGATCGACGGCCTCGCCATGCAGGGCGACCGTATCGCGGGCGTGCAATGCGGCAACGAACTGGTGCGCGCGGATTCGTTCGTCGTCGCGCTCGGCTCCTTCTCGACGAAAATGCTCGCCGGCATCGTGAAGATTCCGGTCTACCCGCTGAAGGGTTACTCGATCACGGCGCCGATCGTCAACGCCGACGCCGCGCCGGTCTCGACCGTGCTCGACGAAACCTACAAGATTGCGATCACGCGTTTTGACGACCGCATCCGCGTGGGCGGCATGGCCGAAATCGTCGGCTTCGACAAGACGCTCAAACAGGCGCGCCGCGAAACGCTCGAAATGTGCGTGAACGATCTGTTCCCGGGCGGCGGCGACACGACGAAGGCCACCTTCTGGACCGGCCTGCGCCCGATGACGCCGGACGGCACGCCGGTCGTAGGCCGCTCGCCGATCTCGAACCTGTTCCTGAACACGGGTCACGGCACGCTCGGCTGGACGATGTCGTGCGGCTCGGGCCAACTGCTCGCCGACCTGATCTCGGGTAAGCAGCCCGCCATCCGCGCCGACGATCTTTCGGTCCATCGTTATCTCGGCGACACGCAGGGCTCGCATCGCCCGGCTTATGCCTGAAGCAACGCTTTCAGCATGAACGAACACGGCGCCTTAGAGGCGCCGTGTTTTATTTCTCGCTTAGATTGGCGCGCGGCGTCAGAACTGATCCTCCGCCAGCGCCAGCACGCCCTCGCTGCCGTTTGCACTCACAATCGCCGCTTCGAGCGCCACAGCCTGCGGCAAGACGTGTTGCGCGAAGAACTGCGCCGTGGCGATCTTCGCGCCATGGAACTTCGGATCGTCCTGCATGAGACGCTGCGAGGCGAGCATGGCGCGCGCCATCTGCCAGCCGCCCAGCACAATTCCCGCCAGTTTCAGATATGGCACGCTGCCCGCGAACACCGCGTTCGGATCGCTCCTGGCCTTCGCGAGCACGAAGTCCACGGCCGAGGACAGCGCCTCGCGACCGAGCGCAAGATGCTTGCGCATCGACTCGAACGCCGCGCCTTGTTGCCCGGCTAGCGCGCCGACGGTCTGTGCGACATCGGCAAGCAGCGCCTTTGCCGCCGCGCCGTCGTCGCGCAGCGTCTTGCGTCCGATCAGGTCGTTGGCCTGAATCGCCGTCGTGCCCTCGTAGATCGGCAGAATGCGCGCATCGCGGTAGAACTGCGCCGCGCCCGTCTCCTCGATGAAGCCCATGCCGCCATGCACCTGCACGCCGAGGCTCGTCACTTCCAGCGCGAGTTCGGTGCTCCAGCCCTTCACGATCGGCACGAGATATTCGTAGCGCGCCTGATGCCGCACGCGGGCCGCCTCATCGGGATCGCCATGCGCGCGGTCGCTGTCGGCCGCCGCCACGTAGGCGAGCGCACGCGCGGCTTCGGTGAGCGCGCGCATCGTCGCAAGCATGCGGCGCACGTCGGGATGATGGATGATGCTCACCGCGGCTTTCGCGGAGCCATCCACCGGACGGCTCTGCACGCGCTCCTTCGCATAGGCGAGCGCCTTCTGGTATGCGCGATCGGAAACGGCCACGCCCTGCATGCCCACGGCAAAACGCGCCGCGTTCATCATGATGAACATGTATTCGAGGCCGCGATTCTCGTCGCCGATTAACTGCCCGATCGCGCCGCCATGATCGCCGAACTGCAGCACGGCCGTCGGGCTCGCCTTGATGCCGAGCTTGTGCTCTATCGACACGCAGTGCACGTCGTTGCGCGCGCCAAGGGTTCCATCTTCGTTGACGAGAAACTTCGGCACGATGAAGAGCGAAATGCCCTTCACGCCTTCGGGCGCCGTGGGCGTGCGCGCGAGCACGAGATGGACGATGTTCTCCGCCATGTCGTGCTCGCCCCACGTGATGAAGATCTTCGTGCCAAACAGCTTGAACGTGCCGTCGCCTTGCGGCTCGGCGCGTGTGCGCACGGCCGCGAGATCCGAGCCCGCCTGCGGCTCGGTGAGGTTCATCGTGCCGGTCCAGTCGCCCGAGATGAGCTTCGGCACGAAGCGCTGCTTTTGCGCTTCGGTGCCGGCGGTGAGGAGCGCTTCGATGGCGCCGTCGGTGAGGAGCGGACACAGCGCGAACGAGAGATTCGCCGCATTGAGCATTTCCACGCACGGCGTGCCGACGAGCTTCGGCAAGCCCTGTCCTTCGTATTCCTGAGGATGCTGTACACCCTGCCAGCCGCCTTCCACGTATTGCCGGAATGCCGCTTTGAAACCGGGTGTGGCGTGCACGTTGCCATTTTCCCAGCGGCTCGGATTGCGGTCGCCTTCGGCGTTCAGCGGCTCGAGCACTTCGCCGCATAGCCTGGCGACTTCGTGCAGCACGGCTTCGACGGTTTCGGGCGTGGCGTCTTCACCGCCCGGCAGCTTCGCGATCGCTTCGAGGCCGGCCAGTTCCTTCATGACGAACAGCATGTCACTCGTGGGCGCCTGGTACATGTCAGTCTCCTCCCCTTTCCAGAGTGCGGTTCCTCAAATGACAAAGGGGCGCCGCGGCGCCCCTTTGTTCTTCGTCTCACGCCGCGCGTTCAATCATGATTCGCGGCGCTCGTCGCTGGATACTCCGGCCAGCTTCAGCCGAGTTCCTTCACGAGTTCCGGCACGAGCGTGAACAGGTCGCCCACGAGGCCATAATCGGCGACGCTGAAGATCGGCGCTTCTTCGTCCTTGTTGATCGCGACGATGACCTTCGAGTCCTTCATGCCGGCCAGATGCTGGATCGCGCCCGAGATGCCCACCGCGACATACAACTGCGGGGCGACGATCTTGCCGGTCTGACCGACCTGGTAATCGTTCGGCACGTAACCCGCATCGACTGCTGCGCGCGAGGCGCCAAGCGCGGCGTTGAGCTTGTCGGCGAGCGGTTCCAGAACCTTCGTGTAGTTCTCGCCACTGCCCAGGCCCCGGCCACCCGAGACGATGATCTTCGCGCTCGTGAGTTCCGGACGGTCGAGCTTCGTGACTTCACGGCCGACGAACTGCGTCAGGCCACTGTCTGCTGCCGCTTCGAGCTTCTCGATCGCTGCGCTGCCGCCTTCGGCTGCAACGGGGTCAAACGCGGTCGTGCGGACCGTGATGACCTTGACGGGATCGACCGATTGCACCGTCGCGATCGCATTGCCCGCGTAGATCGGACGCTCGAACGTGTCCGGCGCATCGACTGCGGTGATGTCGCTGATCTGCGCAACGTCGAGCTTCGCGGCGATACGCGGCGTGACGTTCTTGCCCGCTGCCGTAGCCGGAGCCAGGATGTGCGAGTAGTTCTTCGCGATCGCAACAACCGTCGCTTCGACGTTCTCTGCGAGACCCTGTTCGAGTTGCGGCGCATCGGCGAGCAGCACCTTCGCCACGCCTGCGATCTTCGCGGCTGCGTCCGCCGCGGCCTGGGCGTTGTGGCCCGCGACCAGCACGTGCACGTCGCCGCCAATCTTCTGTGCTGCTGCGACGGTGTTCAGCGTCGCGGCCTTGATCGAGTGATTGTCGTGTTCAGCAATAACCAGATTCGTCATTTTCGTCTCGCTCCTTACAGCACCTTGGCTTCCGTCTTCAGCTTCTCGACCAGCGTCTTCACGTCCGGCACCTTCACGCCTGCGCTACGCTTCGCCGGCTCGACAACCTTCAGCGTCTTCAGACGCGGCGTGACATCGACACCCAGGTCTTCCGGCTTGACCGTTTCGAGGGGCTTCTTCTTCGCCTTCATGATGTTCGGCAGCGTGACGTAGCGCGGCTCGTTCAGGCGCAGGTCCGTCGTGATGACTGCGGGCAGCGTCAGCGAGAGTGTTTCCGCGCCGCCATCCACTTCGCGCGACACGGTAGCCTTGCCGTCGGCAACGACCACCTTCGAGGCGAACGTCGCTTGCGGCAGGTTCGCCAGCGCGGCGAGCATCTGGCCGGTCTGGTTCGAATCGTCGTCGATGGCCTGCTTGCCGAGAATGACCAGTTGCGGCTGTTCCTTGTCGACCAGCGCCTTCAGCAGCTTGGCGACAGCCAGCGGCTGCAGGTCTTCGTTCGACTCGATGAGGATCGCGCGATCCGCGCCGATGGCCAGCGCCGTACGCAGCGTTTCCTGCGCTTGCGTGACGCCCGCCGAAACGGCGATGACTTCCGTCGCCACGCCCGCTTCCTTCAGACGCACCGCTTCTTCAACAGCGATCTCATCGAACGGGTTCATCGACATCTTCACGTTGGCGATATCGACGCCCGTGCCATCCGACTTCACACGAACCTTCACGTTGTAATCGACTACGCGTTTGACTGGCACAAGGACTTTCATTCACATGCTCCGAAGTTACGAATACGTCAACCTGGCGGACATTATAGCGATAGCCCTGTCGGGCCGATCTGCCACCAGCAATTTTCACGAACCACCGCTGCCGCACCCCGGTCGTCAGTAGCGAACGATCGTGCGATTTTACGTTGGAAAAAACCCGGGCATCAAGCCCGGGCGCCGAAAAATATCTCTAATTTCACGGCCTGGAGGGGACTTACCAGGAGGTGATGACCGCCCCGCCGAACTTCGTTTCAATGTACTGCTTCACTTCCGGCGAGTGGTACGCGGCTACCAGTTTGGCCACCCAGGGCTTGCTGCGATCGGCTTCGCGGATCGCGAGGATATTCACGTAGGGCCCCTTCGGGTCTTCGATCGCGATCGCGTCCTGTTTCGGCTTCAGGCCCGCTTCCATCGCGAAGTTCGTGTTGATCGCGGCGGCGTCCACGTCGTCGAGCGAACGCGGAATCTGCGCGGCGTCCAGTTCGACGATCTTCAGCTTCCTGGGGTTTTCCACGATGTCGAGCGGTGTCGCCTTCAAACCTGCGTCGGCGCGCAACTTGATGAGACCCTGGCTTTGCAGCAGCAGCAATGCACGGCCGCCATTCGTCGGATCATTAGGCACCGCGATGCGAGCGCCCGGCTTTAGTTCGGAGAGCGATTTGATCTTCTTCGAGTAGATGCCCATCGGGAACGTGACCGTGTCCGCGATCCTGGTGAGCTTGTAGCCGCGATCCTTTACCTGCGCATCGAGATACGGCCCGTGCTGGTAGCTGTTGGCGTCGAGGTCGCCGCCCGCGAGCGCGGCATTCGGCTGCACGTAGTCGGAGAACTCGACGATCTTGATGTTCAGACCGTTCTTCGCGGCCACACTCTTCACGACTTCCATCACCTGCTCGTGCGGGCCGCCCGTCACGCCCACCTTGATGGTTTCGTCCGCGTGCGCAGCAAGCGGTGCGATCAGCGACGCCGCGCCAAGCGCCGCCGCGAGCCGGATGATGAAACGACGTTGCATACCAAACCTTTGTCTTGTGTAGTTATGGTGATCGAAAAACAGCCTGCTTTAAGGCTTATTTGTGGCTCAAGCGTCGCACAAGCCAGTCGCCGAACGATTGCACGAGCTGCACGAACACGATCAGGATCACGACGACGATCAGCATGACTTCGGGCTCGAAGCGCTGATAGCCGTAGCGGATGCCGAGGTCGCCAAGACCGCCGCCGCCGATCGCGCCCGCCATTGCCGAATAGCCGACGAGCGAGATGAACGTGATGGTGAGCCCCGCCACCACGCCGGGCAGCGACTCGGGCAACAGCACCTTGAAGACGATCTGGCTCGTGCTCGCGCCCATGGCCTGGGCGGCTTCGATCAGGCCGCGATCGACTTCGCGCAGCGCCGTTTCCACGAGTCGAGCGATGAACGGCGCAGCAGCAATGGTGAGCGGCACGATGGCGGCCGCCGTGCCGATCGACGAGCCGACCACGAGACGCGTGAACGGAATCACGGCGACCAGCAAGATGATGAACGGCGTGGATCGCACGGCGTTGACGATCACGCCCATCACGCGATTCGCGGCGATGTTCTGCAGCACGCCGTTGCGGTCGGTGAGATAGAGCAGCACGCCGAGCGGCAGGCCGAAGGCCGCGCCCACGAGTCCCGAGATGCCCACCATGATGAGCGTCTCCCAGAACGACTGGACGAACATGTCGAACATTTCACTCCACATGGGACAGTTCCTCCACCACGACACTTTGCTCTCGCAGCCACGCAATGGCTTGCGCCACCTTCACCGGATCGCCGCCCGCGAGCACCGCGAGCGAGCCGAACGCCTGCCCCTGGATCTCGTCGATCTGGCCGTGCAGGATGTTGAAATCGAGTTCGAAGCGGCGGATCGTTTCCGAGAGAACCGGCTGGTCGACGCCCGTACCCTTGAACGCGAGTCGCAGCAAATGGCCGCTGCCCTTCGCGAGGTGCTCGGCCACGCGCGCCTTGAGCGCGGGCGGCAATTCCTGGGCAATCACGTCGCCGAGCAGCGCGCGCGTGACTTCGTGGCGAGGCTGCAGGAACACGTCGATCACGGGACCGCTTTCCACCACGCGGCCAGCATCGAGCACGGCCACGCGGTCGCAGACCTGTTTGATCACTTCCATCTGGTGCGTGATCATCACGACGGTCAGGTTCAGCTCACGATTGATCTTGCGCAGCAGATCGAGAATCGCGCGCGTGGTTTCGGGGTCGAGCGCGGAAGTCGCCTCATCCGAAAGCAGCACCTTCGGCTTGCTGGCGAGCGCGCGCGCGATGCCCACGCGCTGCTTCTGGCCGCCGCTGATCTGCGAGGGATATCGATCTTTCTGCGCGGTGAGGCCAACGAGTTCGAGCAGCGGCAGCACCGTCGCTTCGATCTCGGCGCGCTTCGCGCCAGCAAGCTCCAGCGGCAACGCGACGTTTCCGAACACCGTGCGCGACGACAGCAGGTTGAAGTGCTGGAAGATCATGCCGATCTCGCGGCGCGCTTCGCGCAAGTCGGCTGACGAGAGCGACGTGAGCGTGCGCCCGTTGACGACGATGTCGCCTTCGGTGGGCCGCGTGAGCAGGTTGATGGTACGCACGAGCGTGCTCTTGCCTGCGCCGCTGCGCCCGATGATGCCGAACACTTCGCCCGGCGGAATCGTCAGATTGACGTTGTGCAGCGCCTCGATCCAGCCTTGTGGGCCGGCGAAGCGCTGGGACACGTTTCGAATTTCGATCATGGAGAAAAGCAAAACGGCGGGTGTGCCGCGCGCCGCTCGCGCAGGCCGCCCCTTTCGAGTAGCGGAAAACGCGTCGCGCCGGCAGACAGCCGCCGTTTGATGGACTGGATATAGCTCGGCATTTTACCCTGGCACGCAAAATTCCTTTTAATAATCAATTTCGATACTTTCATAACTCGATTGCATTAGAGGGCTCTGGCAGCGCGTCGCCGCTCGTCCGGCCGCTACACTGCAGCCGACAGACTGATACCGAAAACGAACCGCCCTACGAAGGAGCGAGATGGAGACCAGTCAGAAAATCGGCACGGCCGAAGCCAAAGAGCACACTGCGCGATCGACGCTGCGCTCGCGCGACGGCGTCGAACTGCCGCTCTACGTATGGCGCGCGAGCGCGCCGCCGCGCGCGGCCATCGCGCTGGTTCATGGCCTGGCGGAACATGCGGGCCGCTATGCGGCGCTTGCGGCGCGGCTGAACGCTGCGGGCATCGACGTCTACGCAATCGATCTGCGCGGTCACGGGCATGCGCCGGGCCGTCGCACCTGGGTTGCGCGCGTCGACGAATATCTCGACGACGCCGACGCGCTTCTCGCCCACACGAGCGCGCAATGCGCCACCCAGGGCACGCCACTCTTCCTGATGGGCCACAGCATGGGCGGCGCGATCGCCGCGCTCTATGCCGTCGAGCGCCTGCCGCAAACGCGCGTGCCGCTCGCGGGCCTGCTGCTCTCGAGCGCGGCGCTAGCTCCAGGCCGCGACGTGCCCGCATGGATGATCGCCGCGAGCCGCGTAATCAGCGCGATCTGGCCGACCTTTCCGGCCATGAAGATCGACGCCGCGCTGCTCGCGCGCGATGCCGCCGTGGTCGAAGCGAATCGCGCCGATCCGCTCGTGCATCACGGCGCGATTCCCGCGCGCACGGGCGCGCAATTGCTGGAAGCGATGAAGCGCATCGAGGCGGGCCGCGCGCAATTGCGGCTACCCGTGCTGATCTGGCACGGCACCGAGGACAAACTCACCGAGCCCGAAGGCAGCCGCGCATTCGGTGCGAACGTGGGATCGCCCGATCGCACGCTCACGCTTTATGAAGGCAGCTACCACGAAACGCTCAACGACCTCGATCGCGAGCGCGTGATCGGGGCAATGATGGATTGGATCGACCGCCACTGCTGAGCGGCCACACTCGCTATTTCGCCCCGCGTTTTTCGATGAATGCCTGCACACCGTCGAGCGCGGGGTCGGTCATCATGTTGCAGGCCATGGTCTGTCCGGCCAGTTGATACGCGGCTTCGATGCCCATTTCGATCTGCCGGTAAAAGAGCCCCTTGCCTGCCTCGACCGCCTCGCGCGGCTTCGCGCAAATGCTCGCGGCAAGCGCCGTCACGGCGACGTCGAGTTCGTCGACGGGGACCACGCGATTCACGAGGCCTTCGCGCAGCGCCTTTTGCGCGTCGATGAATTCGCCCGTCATCAGCATTTCGAAGGCCGCCTTGCGCGAGACGTTGCGCGAGAGCGGCACAGCGGGCGTCGAGCAGAAGAGCCCGAGATTGATGCCCGACACGGCAAAGCGCGCCGTATCCGCCGCCACCGCCAGATCGCACATCGCGACGAGCTGGCAGCCCGCTGCCGTCGCCACGCCCTGCACGCGCGCGATCACAGGCTGCGGCATCTTTTGAATGGCCAGCATCATCTTCGAGCAGCGCTCGAACAGTTTCGCGTAGTACTCCTGCGAGGGCGTCGCGCGCATTTCCCTAAGATCGTGGCCCGCGCAGAATGCGCGGCCCGCTGCAGCGATCACGATCACGCGCGCATCGGATTTCGCTAGCGCGGCGAGTTCGGTCTGCACGGCATCGATCAGCGCTTCGGAAAGCGCATTGAACGCATCGGGGCGGTTCAGCGTGAGGCGCACGACGCCTGGCACTCTGTACGCGTCGCGCGTCACGTCGACGAGCGATGGCGATACGGAGGGAATGGCACTCACGATGCGTGTCTCCTTCGTTCGAATGTGTGCGACAACGGTTGCCTAGATATCGGCCAGCGCGCGCAAATGCGCCACCACGCTGCGGCCAAGCGCCGAGAGGTTGTAGCCGCCTTCGAGGCTGCTCACGATACGCCCCTTCGCATAGCGGCCCGCGATCTCGCGAATCTGTTCCGTGATCCACGCGAAGTCGTCCTCCACGAGCCCCATGTTGCCGAGGTCGTCTTCGCGATGCGCGTCGAAGCCCGCCGAGACGAACACCATCTCCGGCTTGAATTCGTGCAGGCGAGGCAACCACATGATGTCGATGGCCTCGCGCACTTCCATGCCCTTCGTGCGCGCCGCGATCGGCAGATTGACCATGTTCGGCGCCGGATTCTCGGCCCCGGTGTACGGATAGAACGGATGCTGGAAAAAGCTGCACATCAGCACGCGCGAATCGCCCGCGAACGCCGCTTCGGTGCCATTGCCGTGATGGACGTCGAAATCCACGATCGCCACGCGTTGGAGGCCATGAACTTCCAGTGCATGGCGCGCCGCGATCGCTATGTTGTTGAAGAAGCAAAAGCCCATCGCGCGCGCGGGCTCCGCGTGATGGCCGGGCGGCCGTACGCTGCAGAATGCGTTCTCGTAGCGCCCTGCGAGCACCGCGTCGGTGGCCGCGATCGCCGCGCCCGCCGCGCGCAGCGCCGCCTGCCACGTATGCGGATTCATCAGCGTGTCGGGGTCGATGCTCGCGTAGCCTTCCTTGGGCGCCGTGTTGCGGATGAAGTCGATGTGCGCCTGGGTATGCACGCGCAGGAGGTCCGCTTCGGTCGCGAGCGGCGCCGATTCGTCGCGCTCGATCAGCGCGTCGATGCGGCTCGCGATCAGCTGGTCTTCGATGGCCTGCAGACGCGCCGGGCATTCAGGATGCCATTCGCCCATCTCGTGCAGCAGAAAATCGGGGTGAGAGAAGAAACCGGTCGTCATGAGTCGCACTGGCCGCGGGCTTCGCGCATGCGCGCGGCCGCGGGTCTCCTTCGATCTTTTGTCTGGCGGCGCGCCGGCCGGCGCGCGAACAGGCACCACGTTACCACAGCGTCCTGGTGCTCACGCGCCACGCAAGCGCGCAGCGGCCCAATTCCCATAAGGCCCTCGGTTATACTGCCCGGGATCTTCCCGGACCGCTCTCCCCCTCTCGCTCATGACGCTCAAGACCGCTCTGTTGGCCTCCAGCCGCCCACGTCGCACGACCCTCGCACTCGCGCTTTGCGTCGCGGCGTCGTTGTGCACCGGCGCGGCGCGCGCGCAAACTGCCGCGCCGAAATCGCGACAGACGCCGCTCACGCTCGCGCAAGCACAGCCGCAAACGCCGACGCAGGGCCAGACGTTCGAAGAGGAAATCGTCCCGCAGCGCTACGCGAACAATCCGGACGTCGACGGCTTCATCAACGACATGGTGGCGCGCTACGACTTCGATCCCACCGCGCTGCACGCGCTCTTCGCGAGTGCGAATTATTCGGCGACGGCGGTGAAGCTCGTCACGCCCTCGCCGGTTCCGGGCGTGAAGAACTGGCGCGCGTATCAGGCGCGCTTTCTCGACCCAGTACGCATCAATGCGGGCGTGCGCTTCTGGCGCGCGAACCAGGCCACGCTGCAGCGCGCGTCGGAAGAGTTCGGCGTGCCGCCTGAGGTGATCGTCGGCATCATCGGCGTGGAGACGATCTATGGCCGCTACATGGGCAACTTCCGCGCGCTCGATGCGCTCACCACGCTCGCCTTCGATTATCCGAACACGCCGAACCGCGCCGAGCGCATGGCAACGTTCCGCAAGAATCTCGAGGACTACCTCGTGTGGACGCGCGACGCGCAGATCGATCCGTCGTCGGTGCTCGGCTCGTACACGGGCGCGATCGGCATTCCGCAGTTCCTGCCGAGCAGCATCGTGCAGTACGCGGTGGACTACGAGGGCAACAATCACATCGACCTGCGCGCGAGCACAGCCGACGCGATCGGCAGCGTAGCGAACTATTTGAGGCAGAACGGCTGGGAATCGGGCCGGCCCGTGGTGTGGAACATCGCCACCGATGCGGGCAGCCTCGGCATTGCGCAGGCCGCCGCGGACGGCAAGCCGGAGCCGCGCTGGCCGCTTAGCCAGTTGCTGCGATCGGGGCTCGTGCTCGACCAGCCGGACGTGGACATCGCCGCCGAGGCGGGCACGCCCGTCACGGTGATCGACTTGCCCTCGCCCGGACGCGGCACCGAGTACAAACTCGGGCTCAAGAACTTTTATGTGCTCACGCGCTATAACCGCAGCTTCTTCTATGCACTTGCGGTGTATCAGCTGGGTATGCGCGTCAAGGCGCAGATGCTGGCGACGCAGCCGGGTGTGGGTGTGGGCCCGGCGAACGGCAATGCTGGGAATGGCGGCAACGGAAATGGCAACGGCATGAACAGCGCCCCGAATGGTACGGGCACGACCCCACCCGGACAGCAAGACTAATTTCAGCGGCGCAAAACAAAACGGCCTTCGGAAACACCGAAGGCCGTTTCGTTTTTGCACCTACGCTTGAATCAAGCGGGAAACACACCCGTAGACAGATAGCGGTCGCCACGATCGCAGATGATGAACACGATCGTCGCGTTCTCGAGCTGGCGCGCAAGACGTATCGCCACCTCGCATGCGCCACCCGACGAGATACCCGCGAAAATGCCTTCGACCGAGGCGAGCCGGCGCGCCATGTTTTCGGCAGCGGCCTGACTCACGTTCTCCACGCGATCCACGCGGCTGCGGTCGAAAATCTTCGGCATATACGCTTCGGGCCACTTGCGGATGCCCGGAATGCGCGAGCCCTCTTCCGGCTGCGCGCCGACGATCTCGATGGCCTGATTCTTTTCCTTCAGGAACTGGGACGTGCCCATGATCGTGCCGGTCGTGCCCATCGACGAAACGAAGTGCGTGACGCGCCCTTCGGTGTCGCGCCAGATTTCCGGGCCGGTGGTCTCGTAATGCGCAAGCGGATTGTCGGGATTGGCGAACTGGTCGAGGATGATGCCCTTGCCGTCGCGTTGCATTTGCTCGGCGAGGTCGCGTGCATATTCCATGCCGCCCTTGATGGGCGTGAGCATGATGTCGGCGCCGTAAGCGGCCATGCTCTGACGGCGCTCGACCGAGAGGTCCTCCGGCATGATGAGCACCATCTTGTAGCCGCGAATCGCCGCTGCCATGGCGAGCGCGATGCCCGTATTGCCGCTCGTCGCTTCGATGAGCGTATCGCCCGGCTTGATGCGGCCGCGCTCTTCGGCTTTGCGGATCATCGAAAGCGCCGGGCGGTCCTTCACCGACCCAGCCGGGTTGTTGCCTTCCAGCTTGGCCAGCACGACGTTATTGCGGGCGCGGATTTCGTCGTCCGGCAGGCGGACGAGTTGCACGAGCGGTGTATTGCCGATCGTGTCTTCGATGGTCTTGTAGGGCATGGGAATGGCGGTGAGGCGCGATGACGTGATCCGTCGATTCTAAACCACGCGGCCAGCGACCGCTGGAGACCCATAACGCTGGTATGGACGCAGGCTGGCGACCCGACCTCGACGCCACAGCAAAAAGCCCGCGGACAGGGCCGCGGGTCAACGTCGCGGGTCGACATCCCCTGAGCGACACCTGAAGGAGACTGCACCCCGCGATGCCAAAGCACGACGCGCGGGGCAAAACACAAGCGGACGCCTACTTCTTGACGGCCACGGTAGCCGGCTGCGGCACTCCCGCCTTCGCGGGCGTTGCCTGTGCAACCTTCGCCTGCCCCGCCTGGGCATTCGCGGGGCCGACCGCCAATCCTTCGGCCTGCAAACGTTCGACAGTATGGCCGCCCAAGCCCTTTACGCGCTTGCTGAGGTCTGCGGCATCCTTGTACGGGCCGTGCGCGCCGCGCTCGTCGAGAATGGCCTTGGCGCGCGCGGGTCCAATGCCCTTGATGCCGCGAAGCGCGTCTTCGTTGGCCGTGTTGACGTCCACGGCCGCGAAGGCGTGACTGAATACGGCCAGAAGCGCGGCCGCCGCAAGGATTTTTCGGAACATGCTGGATCTCCCTGAAAACGCCGGCGACCACCGCCGGCGAGGAGAATCCAGTTTATGAAGTCACGGCTTCGCGTTACACCTGGCCAGAAAGCCAACGTACATAACGATCCACCCCTTCCTGCACCGTCAGGAACGGCGCGTCGTAGCCCGCTGCGCGCAGCTTCGACTGATCCGCTTGCGTGAAGCACTGATACTTGCCGCGCAGCGCGTCGGGAAACGGGATGTATTCGATCAGCCCTTCCTTGACCTGCTCCGCCAGCGAGAGCGCTGGCTTGCCTTCCATCGCACGCAGCGTGTTCACCACGGTCGTTGCGATGTCGTTGAACGGTTGCGCGCGGCCGCTGCCCAGATTGAAGATGCCCGTCTTCTCCGGATGATCGTAGAAGAACAGGTTGACTTTCACGACGTCCTCGACCGAGACGAAGTCGCGCGTCTGCTCGCCCGGCGCATAACCGTTGTACTCGCCGAACAGCTTTACGCGACCTTCAGCGCGGAACTGGTTGAAGTTGTGGAACGCCACTGACGCCATGCGCGCCTTGTGCGTCTCGCGCGGACCATACACGTTGAAGTAGCGAAAGCCCGCAATCTGGCTTTGCGCCGTGGGCAACACGCGGCGGATCACCTGGTCGAACAGGAACTTCGAATAGCCGTACACGTTCAGCGGCGCTTCCACGTCGCGCTCTTCGACGAAGCGCGTAGAGCCGCCATAGATCGCCGCCGACGATGCATACAGAAACTGCACGCGCTGCGCGAGACACGCGTCGAGCACGGCGCGGCTATAGCGGAAGTTGTTGTCCATCATGTAGCGGCCGTCGGTTTCCATCGTGTCCGAACAGGCGCCTTCGTGGAACACCGCGCGCACGTCGCCGAAGTCGCCGCGCGTGAAGCGCTCGACGAACTCGGTCTTGTCGATATAGTCGTCGATCTCGCAATCGACGAGATTCTTGAACTTGTCCGCGCGGGTGAGATTGTCGACGGCGATGATGCGGTCTTCGCCGCGTTCGTTCAGCGCCTTGACGATGTTGCTGCCGATGAAGCCGGCCGCGCCGGTGACGATGAGGGTCATGATAGGTCTGCGGTGACGAGGTTCACGCGAGGTTGATGCGAGGTTGACCCACAACCGGGAAAACTCTCCGGAAATCCCGGCCGGGGTGCGCAACGTTATTGAAAGAGTTCGTCGTAATTGACGGTGGCCGTACCGAGCTTGCCGACCACGATGCCGGCCGCGCGATTCGCGAGCGCAACGCCCTCGACGAGCGGCAAACCCGCGCCCAGCATGACCGCGACAGTCGCGATCACCGTGTCGCCGGCGCCCGAGACATCATACACTTCGCGCGCGTCGGCTGCCGCGTGCACCACGCCGTCTTCGGAAAAGAGCGTCATACCCTCTTCCGAGCGCGTGAGCAGCAGCGCATCGAACTGCAGTTCGCGGCGCAGCTTCGTCACGCGTGCGTGCAGGTCCTCCTCGGACTTCCAGGTGCCCACCACTTCGCGTAGCTCCGCGCGGTTCGGCGTGATGAGGCTCGCGCCGCGATAGCGCTCCCAGTCGTCTCCCTTGGGATCGACAAGTACCGCCTTGCCCGCAGCGCGCGCCTTCGCGATCATCTGCGTGACGTGCGTGAGGCCGCCCTTTGCGTAGTCGGAGAGCAGAATCACGTCGTGCGTGGGCAGCAGCGCGTCGAAACGTGCGAGGCTGGCAAGCAGGATCTCGTGCGCGGGCGTGTTCTCGAAGTCCACACGCAAGAGCTGCTGCTGGCGCGACAGCACGCGCAGCTTGATGGTGGTCGGCAACGTGGGATCGCGTTCGAGATACGCGTTCACGTTGCTTTCGTCGAGCAACTCGACGATGCGCTCGCCGGGTTCGTCGTGGCCCACCACGCACAGGAGCCCCGCATGGGCACCGAGCGCCGCCGCGTTGCGCGCAACGTTCGCGGCGCCACCCAGGCGGTCTTCCTTGCGCTGCACATGCACGACCGGCACCGGCGCTTCCGGCGAGATGCGGTTGACGTCGCCGAACCAGTAGCGGTCGAGCATGACGTCGCCCACCACCAGCACGCGCGAGGTGGCGAGCTTCTCGCGCGGCACGACGCGCACTTCGGGCGCGATAGCTGTCGCAAGCGCGGTGACAGGCGTGGCTTCAGGCTGCGGAGTTTGCGAGATTGACATGGGGCCGCCCAATCGAGTGATAGTCAATGCCGAGCTCCGCCACTGCGTCGGGCTCGTAGAGATTGCGTCCGTCGAAGATACGCGGTGTCTTGAGCACCTTCTTCAAATGCGCGAAATCGGGCGCCTTGAACGCGGTCCATTCGGTGACGATCACGAGCGCGTCCGCGTCCGTGAGCGCGTCGTCCTGGCTCGACGCGAACGTAAGGCGCGCATGCTGCTCTGGCAGGTGCGCGAGATCGAGCGCGAATACGCGCTGCGCTTCCTCAGCCGCGACCGGATCCCAGGCGGCCACCGTCGCGCCACGCGCAAGCAGGTCGGCGATCAGGCGGCGGCTCGGCGCTTCGCGCATGTCGTCGGTGTTCGGCTTGAATGCGAGGCCCCACACGGCGAAGTGCTTGCCAGTGAGGTCTTCGCCGCACACCTTGGCGATCTTCTTGACAAGCACTTCCTTCTGGCCGTGATTGACTTCCTCGACCGCTTCGAGCACGCGCAGGTTCTGGCCCGACTCCGCGGCCGTGCGGATCAGCGCCTGCACGTCCTTCGGGAAGCACGAGCCGCCATAGCCGCAGCCCGCATAGAGGAAGTGATAGCCGATGCGCGGATCGGAACCGATGCCGCGGCGCACCGACTCGATGTCGGCGCCCACGCGGTCGGCGAGATTCGCCATCTCGTTCATGAACGAGATGCGCGTGGCGAGCATGGCGTTGGCCGCGTATTTCGTGAATTCGGCGGAGCGCACATCCATGTAGATCGTGCGCTCGTGATTGCGGTTGAACGGCGCGTAGAGGCGCTTCATCTTCTCGCGCGCGGCGTTGCCGTTCTCGTCCTCGTCGAGCCCGATGATGATGCGGTCCGGGCGCATGAAGTCGTCCACGGCCGCGCCCTCTTTCAGGAACTCGGGGTTCGAGACGACCGAGAAGCGATGGTCCGCGCTATGCGTGAGGCCACGCTTCGCCAGTTCTTCGGCCAGCACGCCGTGCACGCGCTGCGCCGTGCCGACCGGGACCGTCGACTTGTCGACGATCACCTTGAAGCCGTTCATGTGGCGGCCAATGTTGCGCGCCGCCTCGAGCACGTACTGGAGATCGGCCGAGCCGTCTTCGTCAGGCGGCGTGCCCACGGCGATGAACTGCACCTCGCCGTGCTCGACGCTCGCCGCCACGTCAGTGGAAAAAGTGATGCGCCCGGCCGCGCGGTTGCGCGCGATGAGTTCGAGCAGGCCCGGCTCGTGAATCGGCACGCCGCCGCCATTCAAGATATCGATCTTGCGCGGATCGACATCGAGGCAAAACACGTCGTGGCCGATTTCGGCAAGACACGCACCGGTGACGAGGCCGACGTAGCCGGTACCGACAATGGTGATCTTCATAGGCGCTCCGGTGACAGATGCTGATATTGGAATGACTGTTTGTGCGGCCCGCGAGCTGCGGCCGGCCAGTTGTGGCCGGCGAGGCGCCCTTAGGCTCAGCTCGACGCGGGAACCGGTTCGACGCGGCGCGGCGCGTAGGTTTCCCAGCCGCTGCAGCCCGGACACTGCCAGTAGAAGAGGCGCGCGCGGAAGCCGCAGTTCTGGCAGGTGTAGCGAGGCAGGTTCTTGGTGCGCTGCTGGAGCAGCTTGCGCATCAGTTCGAGTTCGCTGCGGCGCGGCTCTTCGGCCGTCGCCTGCTGCGCTTCGAGCAGGCGCGCCATGCCGGCGAGGTTGGGCGACTTCTGCATCTGCGTGCGGGCGAGCGCGTGTGCCGCATCGGTGCCGCGCAGGGCGGCGACATACTTGTAGGCGACATCGAGCAGATCGTTAGACGGATATGCGTCGACCCACGTCGTGAGCAACTGCGCGCCCTGTTCGGCGCGGCCGAGCGTCTCGTAGGCCTTCATGACCTTTTCGGCGACGAGCGGCAGATACGCGGGGTTTTGCGCCTCGACTTCGCGCCAGTGGCCTAGCGCGGTCTCGCAATCCCCGCTTGCCGCATCGACGTCGCCCGCGAGGATCGTCGCGCGCACGTTCTGCGAATTGGCCTTGAGCGCCAGCGCCAGCTGACGGCGTGCTTCGTCGGGCTTCTTCTGCTGGAGCGCTTCCTGTGCGAGTTCGCAATGGAACTGCGCGATCTCGAGGTCGAGCGACGCCGCGCCCATCGTTTCGAGATGACGTGCGGTGTCGATGCAGCGATTCCAGTCCTTCTCGATCTCGTAGATCGCGAGCAGCGCGCGCTGTGCGCCAAGCGCAAAGTCGCCCGACTTGAGCTTGCCGAAGGTTTCCTCGGCGCGGTCGAGCATGCCGGCCTTCAGGAAATCCTGGCCGAGTTCATAGAGCGCGTGATCGCGCTCGTTCACGGGCAGGTCGGAGCGCGAAAGCAGATTCTGATGCACGCGGATCGCACGATCGGTCTCGCCGCGGCGCCGAAACAGATTGCCGAGCGCGAAGTGCAGTTCGACGGTTTCAGGGTCGAGCTTGGCGACCTCGATGAACGCATCGATGGCCTTATCCGGCTGCTCGTTAAGCAGAAAATTCAGCCCGCGAAAATACGAGCGCGGCAGGTTGGCGCTTTCCGAAAGGAGTGCCTTCAGGTCGTAGCGCGACGCCATCCATCCGAGCGCAAAAGCCACGGGAATGACGAGGAGCCACCAAAAATCGAGATCCATGCGAGCGATGGTATGAGCAGAAAATCAGCCGCACGCGATCAGGCGCGCGGCACGGCAATACAAATCAGATGAGCGGCGGCAGCGGCGGCTCGGCACTCGGCGTGGGCGTTTCTCGCGCCACACGCAAGTCGCGTTTGAGGCGGCCGTTTTCCATGCGCAGCCGGAACACGCCGGGCAGCGCGGAAAGCAGCCCCGCCAGCAGCCCCACCACAAAAAACGCGAGGCCGATCAGGATCAATGGAGCCTGCCACGAATATCCGGCCAGAAAGTTCAGCGTCGCGGTTTGCGTGTTGGCGAGCGCGAGTACGAGCAGCAGTACGAACACCAGCACACGGATCACCCAGGCGATCAATCTCATTGAAGGATTCTCTCGGCAGTTGAGAAAGGCGCCGGCGTGGCGGACATGCTGCGCCGCAGCACAAGCCGCGCCGAAGTGTCCCGTATTGTAATTGAACGGCTCGCGCGCCGACACGTGTGAGCGAGCGCAGCACCAGATCAAACCGGGACGCCAGCGCAAACAGCGTCGAAAAGGCGCAGACGAAAAAAAAGCGCCGGGGTTATTCACCCCAGCGCTTTTTACCGGTCCATGCATTCTGGCCATCTGGCATTGACCGCCGACGACCGCAATCGCCCGATCGAAAAACGATCCAACGCTTACAGGTCGTCGTCCGGCTCGTCCGCCTTCAGCGGCTCGCCCGAATTACGGTCCACGCGCTCGCGCAACTCCTTGCCCGGCTTGAAGTGCGGCACAAACTTCTCAGGCACCAGCACCTTTTCACCCGACTTGGGATTGCGCCCAACGCGCGACGGCCGACGATTCAGGCCGAAGCTGCCAAAGCCACGAATTTCGATGCGATGGCCCTTGGCAAGCGCCTCGGACATCGCATCGAGCATCGTCTTGACCGCGAAATCCGCATCCTTGAGAACAAGTTGCGGAAATCGCGTAGCCAGCTGCGCGACCAATTCAGATTTGGTCATACTTCAGCTTGCCCCCGTTTGAGGCTTACTGGTTCTGGCCGTCGAGCTTGGCCTTGAGCAGCGCGCCCAGGTTGGTCGTGCCGGTGGCAGCCGAACCCGTATCCGACGACATGCTGCGCAGTGCTTCTTGCGTCTCAGCCGAGTCCTTCGCCTTGATCGACAGGTTGATGCCACGCGACTTGCGATCGATGTTGATGATCATCGCGTTGACCTTGTCGCCTTCCTTCAGCACGTTGCGAGCATCTTCCACGCGGTCTTGCGCGATTTCCGAAGCACGCAGGTAGCCTTCGACATCGGCGTTCAGCGTAATCACAGCGCCCTTGGCGTCGACCGACTTGACCACGCCGTCGACCGTCGAACCCTTGTCGTTGACAGCAACGAAGTTGCTGAACGGGTCGCCTTCGAGCTGCTTGATACCGAGCGAAATACGTTCCTTCTCGACGTCGATGCCCAGAACCACGGCTTCGACTTCGTCGCCCTTCTTGTACTTGCGAACGGCTTCTTCGCCCGTTTCCGACCACGACAGGTCCGAAAGGTGAACCAGACCGTCGATGCCGCCAGGCAGACCGATGAAGACGCCGAAGTCGGTGATCGACTTGATTGCGCCTTGCAGCTTGTCGCCCTTCTTGAAGTTGCGGCTGAAGTCATCCCACGGATTCGGCTTGCATTGCTTCATGCCGAGCGAGATGCGGCGGCGGTCTTCGTCGATCTCGAGGACCATGACTTCGACTTCGTCGCCCAGCTGAACAACCTTCGACGGAGCAACGTTCTTGTTGGTCCAGTCCATTTCCGACACGTGAACCAAGCCTTCGATGCCCGATTCGACTTCGACGAACGCGCCGTAGTCGGTGATGTTCGTGACCTTGCCGAACAGGCGCGTGCCCGACGGGTAACGGCGCGAGATGCCTTCCCACGGATCGTCGCCCAGTTGCTTGATACCGAGCGAAACGCGGTTCTTTTCCTGGTCGAACTTGAGGATCTTCGCGGTGACTTCCTGGCCAACCGACAGAACTTCGCTCGGGTGACGCACGCGACGCCATGCGATGTCGGTGATGTGCAGCAGGCCGTCGATACCGCCGAGGTCCACGAACGCGCCGTAGTCGGTGATGTTCTTGACCACGCCGTTGACGATCGCGCCTTCCTTCAGCGTTTCGAGCAGCTTTGCGCGCTCTTCGCCTTGCGTGGCTTCGATCACTGCGCGGCGCGACAGCACGACGTTGTTACGCTTGCGGTCGAGCTTGATCACGCGGAATTCGAGCGTCTTGCCTTCGTACGGCGTCGTGTCCTTGACCGGACGCGTGTCGACGAGCGAACCCGGCAGGAACGCGCGGATGCCGTTGACCATGACGGTCATGCCGCCCTTGACCTTGCCCGTGATCGTGCCGGTCACGAGTTCGTTGTTGTCGAGAGCCTTTTCCAGCGACAGCCACGAAGCCAGACGCTTCGCCTTGTCGCGCGACAGGATGGTGTCGCCGTAGCCGTTTTCCAGCGCGTCGATCGCGACGGAAACGAAATCGCCCGCCTGCACTTCCACTTCACCCGCGTCGTTCAGGAACTCTTCGAGCGGAATATAGGCTTCGGACTTGAGACCAGCGTTCACGACCACGAAGTTGTGGTCAACACGCACGACTTCGGCGGAGATCACTTCGCCGGCGCGCATGTCTTGACGGGTCAGCGACTCTTCGAACAGAGCCGCAAAAGATTCGGTATTCGGGGTGGAGGTTTGCAGGTCGGACATAAAAATCTGGATTTGCATGGTTTTCGCTGCTCCGCCAGCCAGTTTTGACCGGTCGGGCGTTGAGGCCGGAGCGCTTACGTTCGCGGCACAGATGCAAAAGCCACACGGGGTTAAAGGGTTTAAGACACGCCCTGTTTCTTTCCAGGGCACCAACTCGTACTGCTACTGCTTTCTTGCTGCTACCTGACTACTGCGTTTTGCCGCGAGCGTAAATTACCGCACGGGCCGCAGTTGGCTCGACTCCTCATACCACCGCACCACCTGTTCGACCGCCTGGTCGACGGAAAGCGCCGAGGTATCGAGAAGCTGCGCATCCGCTGCGGGCTTGAGCGGCGCGGCCGCGCGGTTACTGTCGCGCGCGTCGCGTTCACGCAAATCCCGAAGCAAGTCTTCCATATTAGCAGAAAAACCTTTTTGGATCAATTGCTTATGCCGGCGGGCCGCACGGGCCTCCACGCTGGCCGTCAAAAACACCTTCAGAACGGCGTCCGGGAAAATCACGGTGCCCATGTCGCGGCCGTCCGCCACGAGCCCAGGAAGCTTGCGAAACGCCCGCTGGCGCGCCACGAGCGCCGTGCGCACGGCCGGATGCGCGGCGATCATCGAGGCGCGGTTGCCCACTTCCTCGGCGCGGATTTCGTTCGAAACGTCAACGCCGTCGAGTTGCGCAAGCCCCTCGCGGAACGTGATGTGAAGATCGTCGATCAGCTTCGCCAGGCTCCCGGCGTCGTCGGCAGCAATCGCATAGCGCACGCTTGCGAGCGCGGCCAGCCGGTATAGCGCGCCGCTGTCGAGCAGGTGAAAGCCGAGTTGCGCGGCGACCAGCGCGGCCACCGTGCCCTTGCCGGAAGCGGTCGGGCCGTCGATCGTGATGACGGGCGTCGGATAAAAGGGACGGGTCGATTTCATGCGGCAAAGGTACTCGGCTTCATTTGAATCAAGGTTGCGCGAGCGCCAGGAAGCGCTCGAAATAATCGGGGAACGTCTTGCCGACGCACTTCGGGTCGTTGATGCGCACCGGCACGCCGCCGAGGCTCACGAGCGAGAAGCACATCGCCATACGGTGATCGTCGTAGGTGTCGATCGCGGCGTTCGGCGTGAGTTTCTCGGGCGGACGCACGATCAGATAGTCCGGGCCCTCTTCCACGTCCGCGCCCACCTTGCGCAGCTCCGTCGCCATCGCGGCGATGCGGTCGGTTTCCTTCACGCGCCAGCTCGCGATGTTGCGCAGCGTGGTGGCGCCGTCGGCGAACAGCGCCGCCACGGCGATCGTCATGGCCGCGTCCGGGATCAGGTTGAAGTCCATGTCGATGGGGTCGAGCTTGCCGTGATCGTTGCCGATTCCGCGCACTTCGATCCAGTCGTCGGCGACCGTGACGTTCGCGCCCATGCGCATGAGCGCCGCCGCGAACGCGACATCACCCTGGATGCTCGAGCGCCCCACGCCTTCCACGCGCAGCGGGCCGCCGCCAATCGCGCCCGCAGCCAGGAAGTACGACGCCGAAGACGCGTCGCCCTCCACCATGATCTTGCCAGGCGACTGGTAGCGCACGCCCGCGGGAATCTCGAAGCGATGCCAGCCGTGACGCTCGACCTTTACGCCGAAGCGCTCCATCAGCTTGATCGTGATTTCGATGTAGGGCTTGGAGATCAGCTCGCCGTCCACCTCGACGATCGTCACGCCATCCTTGGCGCGCACGAGCGGCAGCGTCATGAGAAGCGCGGTGAGGAACTGGCTCGACACGTCGCCGCGCACGCGGATGGGCGCCTCGACCGAAATCGGCGCCGGGCGGATGCGCAGCGGCGGAAAGCCTTCGTTCTCTTCGTAATCGATCTTCGCGCCGATCTGGCGCAGGCCGTCCACGAGGTCGCCGATGGGCCGCTCGTGCATGCGCGGCACGCCGTGAATGCGGTAGTCGCCGCCGTTCACCGCGAGCGCAGCCGTGAGCGGACGCACCGCCGTGCCCGCGTTGCCGAGAAAGAGATCCGCGCGCACCGCCTGGAACGCGCCGCGCGTGCCCTGCACGACGCAGGTGTCGTCTTCGCGCTTGAGCTTCACGCCGAGCTTTTCCAGCGCGTCGAGCATCACGCGCGTGTCGTCGGAGTCGAGCAGGTTTGTGATCGTCGTTTCGCCTTCGGCCAGCGCCGCGAGCAGCAGCACGCGGTTCGAGATGCTCTTCGAGCCGGGCAGACGGATCGTGCCGGACGCACGGGTGAACGGTCCGAGATCGAGGTGTTCCATGAGCGTGTCCTGAGAATGCCTTGGGTTGCGGCGCTCGCGCCGTCGGGCTTAGTCCTGCCTGGCTTATTTGCCTGGCGCTGTTTCGATGGCCGCCGCCGCGCCCTTGCCTCCGCGCTCCTGCCACGCCTCGCGCGCCGCGCGCGAACGCGCGAACACCGTTTCGAGCGCTACGCCGTCGCCGGCGTCGATAGCCGCGCGCAGCCTGGTCAGCACTTCAGTGTAGCCGTCGAGTTCGGCAAGCAGCGCGGCGCGGTTCGCGAGACACACGTCGCGCCACATTTCGGGGCTCGACGCGGCAATGCGCGTGAAGTCGCGAAAGCCGCCCGCCGCGAACGAAAACTTCAGCTGAGCGTCGGGCGAAGCGAGAATCTGGTCGACGAGCGCAAACGACAACACGTGCGGCAGATGGCTCACCGAGGCGAATACGCGGTCGTGCTGCGCAGCCGGCATCTCGCCGATCACCGCGCCCGTGGCGCGCCACATCGCGGCAATGCGCTCGACCGATGCCGGCGCGTTTTCCTCGAGCGGGCACAGCACGACGTTGCGGCCCACATACAGATCGGGCAACGCGGCGTCGACGCCACTCGACTCGCGCCCGGCGATCGGGTGCCCCGGCACGAACTGCGCAACGCGCGCGCCGAGCGCCGCACGGGCCGCCGCGATCACATCGCTTTTGGTACTGCCGGCGTCGGTGACGATGGTCTCGCTGCCGAGGTGCGGCGCGATGCGCTCGAGCAGCGCCTGGGTTTGCGCAACGGGTGCGGCGATCAACACGATATCGGCGCCATCGAGCGCGGCGGCGAGCGCCGCTTCGTCGTCGAGCGTCGCGGCGGCGTCGATTACACCGAGTTCGAGCGCGCGCGACACCGAGCGCGCGTGACGGCCCACGCCGATCACCTGCGCGCCTTCTCGTCCAGACGAACCGCGCTCGCGCAACGCACGCGCCAGCGACCCGCCGATCAGGCCCACGCCGAAAATCACCAGTTTGTTAAACGAAAACGCACTCACGACGCCACCGAAAAAAGTAAAGGTTGCGCGCTCAAGGCGCGCCAAGCGCTCGCTCGAGGGCCGCGACGAATGCCGCGTTCTCCTCGGGCAAGCCGATCGTCACACGCAACCACTGCGGCAGACCGTAGTTGCCCACCGGCCGCACGATCACGGCTTGCTTGAGCAGCGCGAGGTTCACGCGCTCGCCGGCGCCATCGTCCGCTGTGTCCTTCGCCACGCGCACCAGCACGAAATTGCCGTCCGATGGCACATATTCGAGGCCGAGCCGCTCGAACGCCGCGGTGAGCGTGCGATAGCCTTCGGCGTTGAGCGCCGCGCTGCGCTCGAGGAACGGTGTGTCGCCGAGCGCGGCGATCGCGGCCGCCTGCGCGAGCGTGTTGACGTTGAACGGCTGGCGCAGACGGTTGAGCAGATCGGTCAGTTCTGGCTGCGCAATCGCAAAACCGATGCGCAGGCCGGCGAGTCCGTAGGCCTTCGAGAACGTGCGCGAAACGAGCAGGTTCGGATAGCGGCGCACCCACGCGATCGAGTCATAGCGCTTCTCGGTCGCGAGGTATTCCGTGTACGCCTCGTCGAGCACCACCACAACGTGCGCGGGCACCTTCGCGATGAACGTCTCGAGCTTCGCGCCTTCGACGAACGTGCCAGTCGGGTTGTTCGGGTTCGCCACGAATACGAGACGCGTGTCTTCACCGATAGCCGCCAGCATTGCGTCGAGATCGTGCCCGTAGCGCACGGCGGGCGTCACGATATGGCGCGCGCCGAGGCCCTGAGTCGCGAGCGCGTAGACCGCGAACGAGTACTGCGAATAGACGATCGACTGACCGCGCTCGACGAACGCATGCGCGGCCATTTCGAGAATGTCGTTGCTGCCGTTGCCGAGCGTGATCCACTCGGGCGGTACGTCGTAGCGCGCGGCGAGCGCGGCCTTCAACTCGAACGCGTTCGAATCGGGATAACGGCCCAGTTCGCTTGCCGCCCGCACGACCGCGCGCTGCGCCGACTCGGGCATGCCGAGCGGATTCTCGTTCGACGCGAGCTTCACGATTCGTGCTTCGTCGAGCCCGAACTCGCGGGCGACTTCGGAAATCGGTTTGCCGGCAACGTAAGGCGCGATTGCGCGCACATACGAGGGGCCGAATTGCGTGGTCATGCGTCTCTCCAAGGCTCAAGGCGCCGGGCGTACAACGGTCAGTTCCGGACGGCCGGATCGGGAACGGCGCGCCGCCTGGCATCCTCCCGGCGGACGGCGGTGGCGGCGGGCCGCCCGCTCCTTCCGCGCTTTAGCGCGCGCGCGGATACGAGCCGAGGATCTTCAGATACGCGGCTTTCTTGCTGAGTTCGTCGAGCGCCGCGGCCACGGCGGGCTCGTCGCGATGACCTTCGAAGTCGATGTAGAAGTAGTACTCCCACGTGCTGCCAAGGCGCGCCGGCCGCGACTCGAAACGCGTCATCGACACGCTGTGGCGCGCGAGCGGTTCGAGCAGCTTGTACACCGCGCCCGGCTCGTTCTTCACCGAAACGATCATCGAGGTCTGGTCGCGGCCCGTCGCGCCCGCCGGCTGCTTGCCGATCATCACGAAGCGCGTGCGGTTGTGCGGGTCGTCCTGGATCAGCGCGTTTGCGATCAGGAGACCGTAGTGCGTCGCCGCGCGATCGCCGGCAATCGCCGCAACCGTGGGGTCGGCAGCGGCGAGGCGCGCGGCCTCGGCATTGCTCGACACGGGCTGACGCTCGAGTTGCGGCGCGTTTGCGGTCAGCCAGTGCTGGCACTGCGCGAGCGCCTGCGGGTGCGCGCACACACGCTTCACACCGTTCAGGTTGCCGCTTAGCGTCATCAGATTGTGCTGGATCGGCAACGCGATTTCGCCGCCAATGACGAGCTGCGTTTCGAGGAACAGGTCGAGCGTGCGCGAAACGGCGCCCTCGGTCGAGTTCTCGACCGGCACGACGCCGAACTCGGCGGCGCCCGCCTCGACCGAGCGGAACACCTCGTCGATCGACGGGCACGGCAGGCCTTCGATCGACTGACCGAAGTACTGGTACATCGCCTGTTCGCTATAGGTGCCGACCGGGCCGAGGAACGCGGCCGAAATCGTCTTTTCGAGCGAACGGCTCGCGGCCATGATCTCGCGCCAGATCGCGCTGATGTGATCGTTGCCGAGCGGGCCGTCGCTCATGTTCTGCAGGCGCTCGATCACCTGAAGCTCGCGCTCCGGGCGAAACACCGGCGCATTGAAATGCTTCTTGACTTCGCCCACTTCGAGCGCGACCGAGGCGCGCTGGTTCAGAAGCGCGATGAGTTGTGCGTCGATCGCATCGATGCGTTCGCGCAGCGGCTTGAGTTGGGAATTGAGTTCGTCGTCCATGCGTGAAACCGGCAATCTGAAAGGATGCGCGCGGCGCCGCTTCGCTCGATGAGCGAGGGGCGCTTACGCGTGCTTCGCCTCGAATTCCTTCATGTACTCGACCAGCGCTTTCACTGCCTCGAGCGGCACCGCGTTGTAAATCGATGCCCGCATGCCGCCGACGGACTTGTGGCCCTTCAGCTGCAACAGCCCGCGCTCTTTGGCGCCGGCGAGGAAATCTGCGTTACGTGTTTCGTCGGCGAGGAAGAACGGCACGTTCATCCGCGAGCGCGCGCGGCGCTCCACCTTGTTGTTGTAGAAGCTGCTTGCGTCGATCGTGTCATAGAGCAGCTTCGCTTTTTCCACATTGCGCGCCTCGATGACTTCGAGACCGCCCTGGCGCTTGAGCCACTTGAACACGAGCCCCGCGATATAGATCGCGTAGGTCGGCGGCGTGTTGAACATCGAGTTGTTCGCGGCCACGGTTTTCCATTCGAATGCCGACGGGCAAATTGGCATCGAGCGATCGAGCAGGTCCTCACGCACGATCACGACCGTCACGCCCGCCATGCCGATGTTCTTCTGCGCGCCACCGTAGAGCACGCCGTACTTGGCGATGTCCATCGGGCGCGACAGGATGTGCGACGAGGCGTCGGCCACGAGCGGAATGTCGCCGAGGTCGGGAATCTCGAAGGTTTCGACGCCGTCGATCGTCTCGTTCGTGCACAGGTGCACGTAGGCGGGATCGTCGGAGAGCTTCCACTCGCTCTTCGGCGGCGAATGCGTGAAGCCGGCCTCGGTGCGACCCGTCGCGGCGATATGCGCCTCGCCGTACTTGAGCGCCTCCTTCTGCGACTTCTGCGACCACGAGCCGGTGATGACAAAGTCGGCGCTCGGCTTCGAGCCGAACAGATTCAGCGGCACGATCGCGTTCTCGCCGATGCCGCCGCCCTGCAGAAACAGAATCTGGTGACTTGCGGGCACCCGCATCAGCTCGCGCAGATCGAGCAGCGCCTCTGCATGAATCTGCATGAATTCCGGGCCGCGATGGCTCATCTCCATCACGCCCATGCCGCTGCCGTGCCAGTCGAGCATTTCGTCGGCGGCCTGACGCAGGACTTCTTCTGGCAACGCTGCCGGTCCGGCTGAGAAGTTGTAGACGCGCATCGTAAAAAAGATCCCCGAGGCAGGCGTTGTGGCAAAAACCACCGGAAAACACGCCAGAAAAAGAAAATGGCCGCTTGCGCTCATCGCGCAAACGACCATTATCGCATTGTCGCCGGGAACCCGCCACGCGTGGCGCGGCGGTGGCTTCCCAGCCTACGCAGCCAATCCGGCCCCGCTCCCTTGCATCATGACAGCGGACCAGCGGTGCGTTTGTCAGGCTTACTTGCCAGCCTTGACCGAAGCGACTTCCTTGTCGGCCTGGTCGCGCGTTGCCTTGATCGACTGCGGCATGTACTTCTGCATCAGGCTGTTCACGACGTCGCGGCCAACCTGGTCTTGGACCTGAATGAACTTGCGGCCGGTCGGGCTGCGGTAGAACGTGGTCAGGTCCTTGATTTCCTGGGTGCTGTAGTACTTCGCATACGCTTCGTACTGAGCTTCCATGGCGTCTTGCTTGAACGAGTCGGTCGCGAAGACCTGGCCTGCCGAGTCAACCAGCTTCGGCACGGCGTTCTTCTGCAGCGACGGGACGGCAGCTTGCTTCTGCTTGTCCGTCATCGTCTTGTTTTCCGAGAGCGCGTCCGACAGGATTGCCGGGACGAGCTGCTTGGCTTGCATCTGGGCGCTGTTGCCGATTGCGCCGACGAGCTTCTGTGCGTCGATCGCGTCGAGCAGGTCCTTGATCGCGGCTTGCTTGGCCGGATCGACGGGTGCTGCGGCCGCTGCCGGTGCCTGGGCGGGCGCCTGGTTCTGGAGCGCCTGAGCCATGGCAAACGTCGGCACGAGAGCGGCCAGCAACATCACCTGCTTGAATCGTTTTTGCATCATTACTCCCTTTGAGAAATTAATCGATTTGCACTGCCGCGCGGACCGCGGGGCGCTGTTCGCCCGCAGGCCGCTCCGCCCGGCATACCATTCATTTAGCTGACACTAACAAGGTTCGCTGAAACCCACCTTAAAGCCCGCGTAAGCGCATCGATTGAACACACTTCTGCGGGCCCAGATGACGCATCACTCTTCGCCTTCGCCCGGTTCGCCCTCACCTTCGGCGTCCGCCTCTGCGTCCGCTTCGGCGACCTGCTGCAGTCCGGAGAGCTTCGTCCCTTCGTCAAGGCTGATGAGTGTAACACCTTGCGTTGCACGGCCCATTTCGCGAATTTCCGACACGCGGGTGCGAATCAAAACGCCCGTGGTGGTGATCAACATGATCTGCGCTTCCGAGTCGACGAGTGTGGCCGCAACCACCTTGCCGTTGCGCTCCGAAGTCTGGATCGCGATCATGCCCTTCGTGCCGCGGCCATGACGCGTGTACTCCGAGATCGGTGTGCGCTTGCCATAACCGTTCTCGGTCGCGGTGAGCACCGACTGCTGCTCGTCGCCTGCTACGAGGAGCGCGATGACCTGCTGATTGTCTTCGAGCTGCATGCCGCGCACGCCGCGCGCTTCGCGGCCCATCGGCCGCACGTCGTTCTCGTCGAAGCGCACAGCCTTGCCGGCGTCGGAGAACAGCATCACGTCGTGTTCGCCGTCGGTGATGGCAGCGCCGATCAGGTAGTCGCCGTCATCGAGGCCGACCGCAATAATACCCTTGCGCAGCGGGCGGCTAAAGGCTTCGAGCGGCGTCTTCTTGACCGTGCCCAGCGCAGTGGCCATGAAAACGAACTTGTCGGCCGAGAATTCCTTGACCGGCAGCACGACCGTGATCTTTTCGCCGTCCTGCAACGGGAACATGTTGACGATCGGACGGCCGCGCGAGTTGCGCGAGCCCTGCGGCACTTCATACACCTTCACCCAGTACACGCGGCCGCGATTCGAGAAGCACAGAATGTGGTCGTGCGTGTTGGCGATAAAGAGTGTGTCGATCCAGTCGTCGTCCTTCATCGAGGTCGCCTGCTTGCCGCGACCTCCGCGCTTCTGGGCCCGATATTCCGACAACGGCTGCGATTTCACGTAACCGGCGTGCGACATGGTCACGACCATATCCTGCGGCGTGATCAGGTCCTCGGTGTTGAGCTCCGTGGCATTCATCTCGATCTTCGAGCGGCGGCCATCGCCGAATTCGCTCTTGATCGAGGTGAGTTCGTCGGAGATCATGGTCGTTACGCGCTCGGGGCGCGCAAGGATGTCGAGCAGGTCGGCGATCTGCGCCATGACTTCGCGGTACTCGCCGATGATCTTGTCCTGCTCCAGGCCAGTCAGGCGCTGAAGGCGCATTTGCAGGATTTCCTGCGCCTGCGTGTCGGACAGACGGTAGAGGCCGTCGGCCTGCATACCATATTGCGGGTTCAACCCTTCCGGACGGTAGGCTTCGCGCCCGCCCGCCGCCGCGTTCTCCTGCTCCGCGCGCGCGAGCATCTCACGCACAAGCGACGAATCCCACGAGCGGTTCATCAACTCCTGCTTCGCGATGGGCGGCGTGGGTGCGGCCTTGATGAGCTCGATGAAATCGTCGATGTTCGCGAGCGCAACGGCGAGACCTTCGAGTACGTGGCCGCGTTCGCGCGCCTTGCGCAGTTCGTACACCGTGCGGCGCGTGAGCACTTCGCGGCGATGCGAGAGGAAATGCTCGAGCATTTCCTTCAGGTTCAGCAGCTTCGGCTGGTTGTCCACCAGCGCGACCATGTTCATGCCGAACGTGTCCTGCAGCTGCGTCGCCTTGTAAAGATTGTTGAGGATGACCTCGGGCACTTCACCGCGCTTGAGTTCGATCACGACACGCATGCCGCTCTTGTCCGATTCGTCGCGAATATCGGAAATACCTTCGAGCTTCTTCTCGTTGACAAGCTCGGCAATGCGTTCGAGTAGCGAACGCTTGTTCACCTGATACGGCAACTCGTCGACGATGATCGCCATGCGTTGACCGCGATCGATTTCCTCGAAATGCGTAGTCGCGCGCATCACCACGCGGCCGCGGCCGGTGCGATAGCCGTCACGCACGCCGGCGACGCCATAAATAATGCCGGCGGTCGGGAAATCGGGCGCGGGAATGATCTCGATCAGCTCGTCGATCGTTGCCTGCGGAGTCTTCAGCAGGTGCTGGCAAGCGTCGACAACTTCGTTGAGATTGTGCGGCGGAATGTTCGTGGCCATGCCGACCGCGATACCCGACGACCCGTTGATAAGCAGGTTCGGAATGCGCGCGGGCAGGATCTGCGGCTCGCTTTCGCTGCCGTCGTAGTTCGGCCCGAAGTCGACCGTTTCCTTGTCGATGTCGGCCAGCAGTTCGTGGCCGATCTTCGCCATGCGGATTTCGGTGTATCGCATGGCGGCGGCGTTGTCGCCGTCGATCGAGCCGAAGTTGCCCTGGCCGTCGACCAGCATGTAGCGCAGGGAGAAGCTCTGCGCCATCCGCACGATCGTGTCGTAGACGGCCGTATCGCCGTGGGGGTGGTACTTACCGATGACGTCGCCGACGATACGCGCCGACTTCTTGTAAGCGCGGTTCCAGTCGTTATTCAGTTCGTGCATCGCATAGAGCACGCGCCGATGGACGGGCTTGAGGCCGTCACGAACATCCGGAAGTGCCCGCCCGACGATTACGCTCATCGCGTAATCGAGATACGAGCGGCGCATTTCCTCCTCGAGGGAGATTGGCAGAGTCTCTTTGGCGAATTGATCCATTATCGATGTCTTATTTGGGCACACGGTGTGCTAGCGCCTCGCCCCAACTGGAAGAGCGAAGGTCGCTGCATTCACCGCGAGACGCCCAGCTGTCGCATGGACGCCGCGGACGCAGCGCATCACGCGATTCTACCATGCACGACACCCTCGCCCGCCGCCTGCGTATACCTATTAGAGGAGTGAAGCCGAAGCGCTCAAAAGCGCCTTGAGCGTGGCGCAAACGCCGCAGTGCGAACCGGAATCAGATGCATCGCCACCGATTTGGATGACAATGTGTGACGCACCGACTACCCAGGCGCACTACCAGGTAAAATAACGGGAACTTTTTTGTTGCGGGCGTACCACGTTCGAGAAGCCGCAGTGAAAGGGGCGGATTTTTTTTATCGTCGGAGGGGAACGATATGGCAAAATGCCAACGCACAAAGTTAGACACTGCTCGAAGTCTACACAACGCAAAGCGTTCCCCACAACTTGCCAATGTTATACTTCGAGCAATGTATGACTTGTCTTCGTCATATGGCTCGCAGTAAACCTGCGGTAATCTCAATTTCGAGAGGAGAAATATGAATAAACTTTCAAAGCTCGCGTTCATTGCAGCTACCGCAGTTGTGGCTGCATCCGCTCAGGCACAATCGGTGCCGGCGTCGCGACAAGCCGTCAATGACAACTGGGTGAATGGTACCGGCGAATACGTGTGGATGAACGGCACGAACGAGCTTTGCTGGCGCGATGCATTCTGGACGCCGGCCACCGCCAACGCCAAGTGCGATGGCGCCCTGGTCGCCCAGGCACCGCAGCCGCCGGTCGCTCCGCCGCCGCCGGCCATCAGCAGCCAGAAGATCACGTACCAGGCTGACGCCCTGTTCGACTTCGACAAGGCCATCCTGAAGCCGGCTGGTAAGGAAAAGCTGGACGACCTGGCAAGCAAGATCCAGGCTCTGAACCTCGAAGTCGTCGTCGCGACGGGCTACACCGACCGTATCGGCTCGGTTGCCTACAACGACCGTCTGTCGCTGCGCCGTGCGCAAGCCGTCAAGTCGTACCTGGTCAGCAAGGGCGTTCCGGCAGAGCGTATCTACACGGAAGGCAAGGGCAAGCGCAACCCGGTTACGACGGGCTGCAACCAGAAGAACCACAAGGCTCTCATCGCCTGCCTCGCACCGGACCGTCGCGTGGAAGTCGAAGTCGTCGGCACGCAAAAGCAGTAATCGCGAGCTTTCGACCGCAAGCCTCAAAAGCCCCGCTTCGGCGGGGCTTTTTTTATCCCGCGCTTTACCTTCTTTCATTTCGCCTGTCTCCGCGCGGCTTTATCGTTTTGGAAAGGTTTACGGCGCAGCGTGGCATTTTGCCGCCCTGGGCACCCGCCTATATACTCGGGGTTTATTCTTTCCGACCCGCACCGCGCTTCAGGCTGCCACGACATGACGAATGCCGATCCCCACGAGCTGCAGAAATTCAGCGATCTCGCTCATCGCTGGTGGGACCCGAACGCCGAATTCAAGCCGCTGCACGAACTCAACCCCATTCGCCTCGGCTGGATAGACAGGCATGCGCATCTGCCGTCCAAGCGCGTCCTCGACATCGGCTGCGGCGGCGGCATCCTCTCCGAATCGATGGCGGGGCTTGGCGCGACCGTGAAAGGCATCGACCTTTCGCGCGAGGCGCTCGGCGTAGCCGACCTGCATAGCCTCGAGAGCGGCGTGACGGTGGACTACGAGTTGATCGCCGCCGAAGCCATCGCCGCACGCGAACCTGCGTCGTTCGACGTCGTGACCTGCATGGAAATGCTCGAACACGTGCCGGAGCCCGCCGAGGTCGTGAAGGCCTGCGCAACGCTCGTGAAGCCTGGCGGCTGGGTATTCTTTTCGACGCTCAATCGCAACGTGAAGTCGTATCTTCTCGCCGTGATCGGCGCAGAATACATCGCGCAGATGCTGCCCAAGGGCACGCATGACTACGCGCGCTTCATCCGCCCCTCGGAGCTTGCCGCGTTCGTGCGCGACGCCGGCATGCGTGTCGCGGAGATCAAGGGCATCACGTATAACCCGCTCACGCGGCACTTCGCGCTTTCGAACGACTCCAGCGTCAATTACATGATCGCCTGTCGGCGCGACGCCTGACGGCGCTTGCGCGATCGGTGCCGCCGGACCACCCTGCTCCGGCGGCATTTCCTGCACACCGGCGCGCCGCGCCATCGTTTCCAGACATGAACTCACCCACGAACGCCCAATCTGCCGCGGACAGCGCCGCAGCGCTCGCCGCCTGCGACGCCGTGCTGTTCGACTTCGACGGCACGCTCGCCGATACGGCCCCCGATCTCGCGGCCGCCGTCAACCAGATGCGCCATGCACGCGGCCTCGTGCCCGCGCCGCTCGAGAAACTGCGTCCGCTCGCTTCGGCGGGCGCGCGCGGCCTGATTGGCGGCGCGTTCGGGATCGGCCCTGACGATCGCGAGTTCGCCGCCATGCGCGAGGAATTTCTCGCCAATTACGAGGCCAATCTGCGCGTCGAGACGGCGCTCTTCGCAGGGATCGACGCCGTGCTCGACGACCTCGACGCGCGCGGCGTTCGCTGGGGCATCGTGACAAACAAGGTCGCACGCCTCACCGAGCCGCTCGTGAAACTGATGCATCTGGACACGCGCGCAAGCTGCGTGGTGAGCGGCGACACGACGCCCTATTCCAAGCCGCATCCCGCGCCGTTGCTGCACGCGGCCGAGGTGCTCGGCGTTGGGCCGCAGCGTGTGGTGTATGTCGGCGACGATCTGCGTGACGTGCAAGCGGGCGCGGCTGCGGGCATGGCGACGATCGCCGCCGCTTACGGCTACTGCGGTAACGACGTGCCGCCCTCGCAGTGGAATGCGCAATATGTCGCCGACACCCCGGCGACGCTGTTCGCCCTGCTTCAGCACATCGGCAAGCCGGCCTGAGGCGACGTAAGGCGGACTAAAAGCCGAACGTGCAAGCGGCTTTTGCCCGGCGACAGCTCCGCGCGCCCTTGAACCGGGCGCGGTTCGCCTCATATCGCGAACTATGGGATAATTGTTCCTTCCTCTGGGGCCGACCTGGTTTCGACAGGGGTTATGAAGTAATCAGGGCATGCCGAGGACCCGTCACCTCGTTAATCAATGGGAAAAACGTAACTGCAAACGACGAAACGTTCGCACTGGCAGCCTAAGGGCCGCCGTCCTCTGCCTGGCTCACTGACGGGCTAGCGTCGCAAGACCGGTAGCAATACCGCCAGAGGTCATTTACGTCAGTTAAGCCTTGGTGGCGTCATGACGCCAAGGTCGAAAATTTAGTGAATCGCCGTAGCGCAGCGTGTTCGTCCGCGTCGCTCCGGTTAAATCAAATGACAGAACTACGCATGTAGAACTGGTTATGGACTGCTTCTGGACGCGGGTTCGATTCCCGCCGGCTCCACCAGATATTTCCGGTCGTTCACGACGAACGGACTCAAGCCCCGCCGCCGCAAGGCTGTCGGGGCTTTTTGCTTTCCGCGCCGTCCTGACGCCGGCCAACCCGGCAAAGCGCCCATAAAAAACTCGCGACAGCCCGTTCGGGCCTCGCGAGTTTTTCTTCATTCCGCAGGCGATGCAACCGCCACCCGCGCCTTTACGCCGTTAATTGTCCTGCGGGCACTGCAGATTACAGCCGTTCGGATCGCCCAGATCGCCGCGCTTGCGCTCGGCAGACGGTTTGCCATGCTGATACTTGCCCGAAGGCGCCGAAGCGGCGAACTGCATTTGCGGATGCTCGTTGAACTTGAACTGATCGCTCAGAATGCCGCCAGGGACGCCTGGGGAGTTCTGCGCAAAGGCAAGGTTGAACGTAGCCAACAACGCCGCTGCCGTAGCGGCAGCAGCACCAACTTTGAGGACAAATTTCATGGTCGACCGGCGCGACGAGCGCGCATCTGAAACGTGAGAGCGAATACGAACTGAAAGTATCACAAAAAGCGCCTCAGTCTGCAGCGTAGTCCGGCCAATACGTTGCCTTCTATTACAACGCTCGCGGCTGGCCCCATGCGGCGTCGAGTTCCACTACGTCACCGCAGGCCGCCGGATCGTACCCCTCCAGTTGCGCAACCGACGCACGGAAGCCGGCGCCACGCAGCAATCCCAGTACGGTCGCCAGCGGTTCGTGTGCGAGATGACCGCGATCACACGCAAAATAGTAGTCTTCGTCTGCGATTTCGATGAAATCGAGCCCGAAATGGTGCGCAGCCGGCTCCACACCGAAGCCCACGTCGGCCATGCCGCTCGCCACGAATGCGGCGATCGCCGAATGCGTGAGTTCCGACGACGCATAGCCGTTCACGCGCTCCGGGTCGACGCCAATGCGTGTGAGCAGCAGATCGATCAGCATGCGCGTGCCCGAGCCCGGCTGCCGGTTCACAAAGCGGATATCGCCACGCGCGAGGTCGGCCAGACCCGTGACCTGCTTCGGGTTGCCGCGCCCGACGAAGAGCCCCTGCTTGCGCTGCGTGAGATGCACGAGCACGTGCCGCTGGGGATCGAGCCAGCTGCGGTACGCGTTGGCACAGGCGGCCCGAAAGTCGCCGCGCGGCAGATGAAAGCCCGCGAGATCGCATTCGCCGCGCGCGAGCGCCGTGATCGCATCGACGCTGTCACGGTACTTGATCTCCACGGGCACCTGGTCGGCGACGAGTGCCGTCACGAGCGCCGCCACCGCGTAGCCGTGTGAAGCGTGAATACGCAGATCCTGCGCGTCGGGGGCGAGCCAGCGGTTCAGGTCGCTCGCCACCTCGCTCGCCAGCGCCTCGAGGTTACCCTGGAGCCGTTCCACGCACAGGCGTTGCGAGCGCAGCACAGCCTCGCCCAGTTCGGAGAGCACGGAGCCGCGACCGCGTGCCTTCGCGATCAGCGCGCCCCCCAGGCGCTCCTCCACTTCACGCAAAACGCCCCACGCATGGCGATAGGACAAACCCTTACGCTGCGCGGCCTGCGCAATGCTTCCTTCTTCGGCGACGAGCGCAAGCAACGGCACAACGTCCGTCAGGCTTGCCTCGCGACCTTCAGCGTCGCGCACAACGAGCTGCGCATGGCATTCGACCTTGATCATTATGAAATTTTCCTTCCTATTGCGTCTGCCTTTCCGCAGGCCTATTGTTCGGTCAGACAACAAGACAACCGCAGCATAGATGCACACTTTATGAATAACAAGTGCATATATGCCCAGGAGAAGCCCCATGATGGAAGAGACAGCTGTTAGCACGCCGGACGATCTCGTCCTGCGTCACTCGCAACCGGGCCGCACGCTGCTTGCGATCCTGCATGCGATCCAGGACGAAGTCGGCTTCGTGCCGCCGGCCACGGTCGTGCCGCTCTCGAAGGCGCTGAATCTTTCGCGCGCCGAGGTGCACGGCGTGATCACCTACTACCACCACTTCCGCACTGCGCCACCCGCGCCGGTTACGGTCCAGCTGTGCCGTGCCGAGGCGTGCCGAAGCATGGGCAGCGAAGCGCTCGCGCAGCATGTCGAGGCGCATACCGGCTGCCGTTTCGGACAACATGGGCACGACGCCGAACACGCGCATGCGCACGAAGGTCCGGTCGCGCTGGAGTCCGTCTATTGCCTCGGCCAATGTGCGCTCTCGCCCGCCATGATGATTAACGGCACCTTGCACGCAAAAGTGACTCCGCAGAAGTTCGACAAGCTCCTTGCCGCCGCCATGACGGCGGTCGCTCGCACCGAGGAGGCGGCATGACACGCGTCTACGTACCCCGCGACTCCTCGGCCCTCGCGCTCGGCGCGGATGCCATCGCTGAAGCCATTGAACGTGAGGCTGCCGCGCGCGGCGCGAGCATCGAGCTCGTGCGCAACGGCTCGCGCGGTCTGCTCTATCTCGAACCACTCGTCGAAGTTCAAACGCCCGACGGCCGCGTCGGCTACGCGAACGTCGAACCCGATGAAGTGGGCGCGCTCTTCGACGCCGGCTTCTTGCAGGGCGGCCAGCACGCGCGCAGCGTCGGGCTCGTGGAGCAGATTCCGTATCTGCGCAAGCAGCAGCGCCTCACGTTCGCGCGCATCGGCATCACCGACCCGCTTTCCACCGACGACTACGTCGCTCACGGCGGCCTCGAAGGACTGCGCAAGGCGTTGAAGATGACCGGCGCCGATATTTGCGAAGCGCTCGTCGAGTCGGGCCTGCGTGGCCGCGGCGGCGCGGCGTTCCCGGCCGGCATCAAGTGGCGCACGGTCGCGAATGCGCAAGCCGATCAGAAGTACATCGTCTGCAATGCCGACGAAGGCGATTCGGGCACGTTCTCGGACCGCCTCGTCATGGAAAGCGACCCGTATGTGCTGATCGAGGGCATGACGATCGCGGGCATCGCGGTGGGCGCCACCGTTGGGCATATCTACGTGCGCAGCGAGTATCCGCATTCGATCGCGGCGCTCGAGGCAGCCATCCAGCGCGCGCGTGTGGCGGGCTGGCTCGGCGACGACGTGCTCGGCAGCGGCAAGCGCTTCGAGCTGTTCGTGGCCAAGGGCGCGGGCGCTTACGTGTGCGGCGAGGAAACGGCGCTGCTCGAATCGCTCGAAGGCAAGCGCGGCATCGTGCGCGCGAAGCCCCCGCTGCCCGCGCTTTCCGGTCTTTACGGCAAGCCCACGGTCATCAACAACGTCATCACGCTCGCCACGGTGCCGATCATCTTTGCCAAAGGCGCAGCGTTCTACAAGGACTTCGGCATGGGCCGCTCGCGCGGCACGCTGCCGTTCCAGCTCGCGGGCAACATCGCGCGCGGCGGGCTCGTCGAGCTTGCGTTCGGCGTGACATTGCGCGAGCTGATGGTCGAGTACGGCGGCGGCACCGCCAGCGGGCGAGCGGCGCGCGCGGTACAGGTGGGCGGCCCGCTCGGCACCTATCTGCCCGAGAGCCAGTGGGACATTCCCATGGACTACGAAGCGTATGCGGCAGTCGGCGCGGTCGTGGGCCACGGCGGCCTCGTCGTGCACGACGATACGTCGAATCTCGCCGAACTCGCCCAGTACGCCATGGAGTTCTGCACGCTCGAATCGTGCGGCAAGTGCACGCCCTGCCGCATCGGTTCGACGCGCGGCGTCGAGGTGATCGCGAAGATCCGCAAGGGCGACACGTCGGAGAAGCAGGTCACGCTGCTGCGCGACCTGTGCGACACGATGGTGTCCGGGTCGCTATGCGCAATGGGCGGCATGACGCCCTACCCCGTGATCTCCGCACTCAACCATTTTCCTGAAGATTTCGGTCTCGAACCCGTCGCTGCTCCGGCAGCAGCCGCCTGAACGAGGAACCACCATGTCCGACACGCTCATGTCCCAAGCCGGTGGTTGCGGTTCCGGCAATTGC
Source organism: Paraburkholderia hiiakae (assembly GCF_904848665.1). Taxonomy (GTDB): domain Bacteria; phylum Pseudomonadota; class Gammaproteobacteria; order Burkholderiales; family Burkholderiaceae; genus Paraburkholderia; species Paraburkholderia hiiakae. Next base: position 406,247 of record NZ_CAJHCQ010000003.1, on the reverse strand, counting down.
GCCTGCAAATCGGCAGCAAAGAAGCAACGCTCGCCCTTCGACGAGACCGATTTCGGCACGCCGCTCGTCCACGCCGATGTCGACGTCACGCTCGAAATCGACGGCCAGTCCGTCACGGTGCCGGCCGGCACTTCGGTGATGCGCGCCTCCGTCGAGGCCGGCATCAACGTGCCCAAGCTGTGCGCGACCGATTCGCTCGAACCGTTCGGTTCGTGCCGCCTGTGTCTCGTGGAAATCGAAGGGCGCCGCGGCTATCCCGCTTCGTGCACGACGCCCGTCGAAGCGGGCATGAAGGTGCGCACGCAAAGCAATCAGCTGCAAAAGCTGCGCCGCAACGTGATGGAGTTGTACATCTCCGATCACCCACTCGACTGCCTCACCTGTCCCGCCAACGGCGACTGCGAACTGCAGGACATGGCGGGCGTCACGGGCCTGCGCGAAGTGCGCTACGGCTTTGACGGCGCGAATCACCTGAAAGACAAGAAGGACGAGTCGAACCCGTACTTCACCTACGACCCTTCGAAGTGCATCGTCTGCAATCGTTGCGTGCGCGCGTGTGAAGAGACGCAAGGGACGTTCGCGCTGACCATCGCCGGGCGCGGCTTCGAATCGCGTGTCGCCGCCGGCGCGAGCGAATCGTTCATGGACTCCGAATGCGTGTCGTGCGGCGCCTGTGTGGCCGCCTGCCCAACCGCCACGCTGCAGGAAAAAACCGTCGTGATGCTGGGCCAGGCCGAACACTCGGTCGTGACGACTTGCGCCTATTGCGGCGTGGGCTGCTCGTTCAAGGCAGAGATGAAGGGCAACGAAGTCGTGCGCATGGTGCCGCACAAGAACGGCCAGGCGAACGAAGGCCATGCCTGCGTGAAGGGCCGCTTCGCATGGGGCTACGCCACGCACAAGGACCGCATCAAGAAGCCGATGATCCGCGCGAAGATCACCGATCCGTGGCGCGAAGTGAGCTGGGACGAAGCAATCAACTACGCCGCGAGCGAGTTCCGCCGCATCCAGGCAAAGCACGGGCGCGATTCGATTGGCGGCATTACGTCGTCGCGCTGCACGAACGAGGAAACATATCTCGTGCAGAAGCTCGTGCGCGCCGCGTTCGGCAACAACAACGTCGATACCTGCGCACGCGTGTGCCACTCGCCCACCGGCTATGGCCTGAAGACGACGCTCGGCGAATCGGCGGGTACGCAGACCTTTGCCTCGGTCGATCACTCCGACGTGATCATGGTGATCGGCGCGAACCCCACCGACGGTCACCCCGTGTTCGGTTCGCGCCTGAAGCGCCGCGTGCGTCAGGGCGCGAAGCTGATCGTCGTCGATCCGCGCCGCATCGATATCGTCGATACCGCCCACGTGAAGGCCGAACATCACCTGCAACTGCGCCCGGGCACCAACGTCGCGATGATCAACTCGCTCGCGCACGTGATCGTCACCGAAGGGCTCGTGAACGAGTCGTTCGTGGCCGAACGCTGCGAAACGCGCGCATTCGAGCAATGGCGCGACTTCGTCGCGCTGCCGGAGAATTCGCCGGAAGCCATGGCCGAAGTGACCGGCGTGCCGGCTGAGCAAGTTCGCGCCGCCGCGCGTCTCTACGCGCAGCAAGGCAATTCGGCGATCTACTATGGCATCGGCGTCACGGAACACGCGCAAGGCTCGACCATGGTGATGGGCATCGCCAACCTCGCGATGGCTACGGGCAACATCGGCCGCGAAGGCGTCGGCGTGAACCCGCTGCGCGGCCAAAACAACGTGCAGGGTTCGTGCGACATGGGCTCGTTCCCCCACGAGTTGCCCGGCTATCGGCACGTGGGCGACGCGAACGTGCGCGCGCTCTTCGAGGACGCCTGGCAGGTCGGGCTGCAAAGCGAGCCGGGCCTGCGGATTCCGAACATGTTCGAGGCAGCGCTCGACGGCACCTTCATGGGCCTTTACTGCCAGGGCGAGGACATCGTCCAGTCGGACCCGAACACGCAGCACGTGGCGGCCGCGCTTTCGTCGATGGAATGCATCGTCGTGCAGGACATCTTCCTGAACGAAACGGCGAAGTACGCGCACGTCCTGCTGCCGGGCTCGTCGTTCCTGGAAAAGGACGGCACGTTCACCAACGCCGAACGCCGCATCTCGCGCGTGCGCAAGGTCATGCCGCCGGTCGCCGGCTACTCGGACTGGGAAGCGACGATCCTGCTCTCTCGCGCGCTCGGCTACGAGATGGATTACACGCATCCGTCGCAGATCATGGACGAGATCGCGCGCCTGACGCCTACGTTCCACGGCGTCTCGTACAAGAAGCTCGACGAGATGGGCAGCATCCAGTGGCCTTGCAACGAGGAAGCGCCCGAAGGCACACCGATCATGCACATCGACGAATTCGTGCGCGGCAAGGGCAAGTTCGTCATCACGAAGTTCATCGCCTCGCCGGAGAAGGTCACGCGCCGCTTCCCGCTGCTGCTCACGACGGGCCGCATCCTTTCGCAGTACAACGTGGGCGCACAAACTCGCCGCACCGAGAACTCGCGCTGGCACGAAGAAGACCGCCTCGAGCTCCACCCGGTGGACGCCGAAGATCGCGGCATTCGCGACGGCGACTGGGTGGGCATCGAATCGCGCGCGGGACATACGGTGCTGCGCGCAAAGGTCAGCACGCGCATGCAGCCGGGCGTGGTCTACACGACGTTCCACTTCCCCGAATCGGGCGCGAACGTGATCACCACGGATGCCTCCGACTGGGCCACGAACTGCCCGGAATACAAGGTGACGGCCGTGCAGGTCAGCCACGTGCAGCAGCCCTCGGAATGGCAGCGCGAATACTCGCGCTTCAACACGACCCAACTCGAGTTGCTGAGCAAGCGCGAACCGCTTACAACCTCAGGGAAATAAGGCGATGAAAGCTGATCACTTGATCGAAATGGCGAACCAGATAGGCATGTTCTTCGACTCGCTGCCCGATCGCGAGGAAGCGCTCACGGGCATCGCGGAGCACATCCGCAAGTTCTGGGAGCCGCGCATGCGCCGCACGCTGCTCGCGGCGCTCGATGGCGAACGCGAGCAAGCAGGCTTCACGGAAATCGTGCTCGCCTCGCTCACCAAGTATCGCGAGGCGTTGGCGCCCGCGGCGGCCTGAGCCAGGCCGTTGCATCACGCGCAAGGCGCCGCCGGGTCGCTCAGACGGGCGGTGCCTGCGCGAATCCCGCTGCCGCGTACCACGTCTCACAGTGGCGCAGCAACGCATTGAGGTCCGACGCGGGCCGTCCCCGCGCGCCGATATAGCCATCGGGCCGCACCAGATAAAACGCGGGCCGCGTGCGCCCGTAAGATTCGCTTAGCGAGGCCGCGCCCTCGCCCGCCAGCGGCGTCTCGCCGTTGGCGAGATCGGCAATCCACCATACCCGCAGCGCTTGCGGAAAGAGCCGCTCGATGGCTTCGGTGAAATGCTTGAGCGTCGCGCTCGCTTCTGCGCTGTTTTTTGCCGCCGCGCCCGCGGAATCGGCATCGCCATCGACCAGCAGGAACAACGAGAAGCACGCCGGGTCGTGCAGATCGAAGATGCGCCCCTTGCCCGGCGCCTTGCCTAGCGGACCGTCCACCACGCGCACGAATGCGTCCGGGGCGCGCTCGCCCGCGCGCGGGCCGCCGTCCAGCACGCGCTCGAGCGTGAGCGGACTGCGGCGATACTGGATCGACAACTCGCTGACCGCCTGGCGCGCCGCGTCGCGCAGCGGCCCGAGCGCGACGAGCGCCGGCATCACGCGCTCGCGCAGCAGCTTGAGCGGACCGTGATCGGCCTCCACCAGTTGCGTCATGAAACTCGTCTGCTGCAGCACGAGCCGCTCGATCGGATAACGCTCCGCGTGATAGGTGTCGAGCAGGCGCTCGGGCGCGCCGCGCGCGTGCACACGCGCGATCTTCCAGCCCAGATTGAAGGCTTCCTGGATGCCCGTGTTCAAGCCCTGCGCGCCGGCGGGGCTGTGCACGTGCGCGGCGTCGCCCGCAAAGAAGGTGCGCTCCACGCGTAATTGCCGCACCATGCGGCTGTTCACGCTGAAGTAGGACGCCCAGCTCATGTCAGAAACGGACACCGGGTGGTGCACGCGCTGCTGAATGATGTCGCGGCATTCTTCCAGCGTCGGCACTGGGATCGTGCCTTCCGGCGCGGCGGGCAGCATCGCCTTGTGATCGGCGATCAGGCGGTAGCGGCCATGACCGAACGGAAAAAGCGCGGCGAGGCCCTCGCCCGAGGCGAAGATGTGGAACTCGTCGTCGGACCAGGGCGTGCTCGCGCTCAGGTCGGCGAGCAGGAACGATTGCGTCATCGTCTCGCCGTCGAACTTCATGGCGAGGCGATGGCGCACAGTGCTATGCGCGCCGTCAGCGGCAATCACGTAAGCGCAGCGCAGCGACTCCACGCGCCCATCAGGGCGGCGCACTTCTGCGCTCGCCCCAGCCGAGCCCTGGGTGTACTCCAGCAACTCGCAGCCGCGCTCGATCTCCACGCCGAGCGTTGCGAGATGCCCGGCGAGAATGCGCTCGGTAACGGTCTGTTCAATGAAGAGCAAATAGGGATAACGCGTGAAGAGCGGATCGAAGTCGAGCCGCGCACGGCGCTGGCCGTTCGAATAAAGATTCGCGATATGCGCGCGGTGGCCAAGCTCGAGAAACGGCTCGACGATGCGATGCTGTTCGAACAGTTCGAGCGTGCGCGCCTGAATGCCGATCGCCCGCGAGTGGCGTCCTGCCTGCGGCGCGCGATCGATCAGCCGCACGGGGATATGCGCGCGCGCAAGACTCATCGCGGCGGCCAGCCCGGTGGGTCCCGCGCCCACGATGAGCACGGGCGCGAGAGAAGAAGCCACGGCCATGCAGACCTCCTTGCGCTCGACACGATACGTAGTGTATCGCCCGCGCCTCAAGCGGTCGCGCGGCAGCGCATCAAAAGCGACCTGAATGGCTCGACAAGTCGCGCTGCAAATTGCCGCGCTTCAGTGCGCGTGCCGATGTGCGCCGTCCGGCATGTCCAGTGCGCAGCGATGCTCGCTCGTGCCGAGATCCACCTGTAGCGTGACGTGCCTCACGCCGAAGCGCACTTCGAGCGACTCGACCATACGATCGAGGGCGGCGTCGCCGGGATGCCCCGCCGGCATCACGAGATGCGCGCTGAGCGCACAGCCCGTGGTCGAAAGCGCCCAGACGTGCAGGTCATGCACATCGACCACGCCCTCCTGCTGCGAGAGGAAGCTGCGCACGCGCACGATGTCGACGTTCTCGGGCACCGCGGCGAGCGCTAGCCGTACCGACTCGCGCAGCAGCCCCCAGGTGCCGTACAGAATCACGAACACGACCGCGATGGACATGAGCGGATCGATCCAGCTCTGGCCGGTCGCGAGAATCACCAGTCCGCTCACGGCCACGGCGGCGGACACGCCGGCGTCGGCGGCCATGTGCAGGAATGCGCCGCGAATGTTCAGGTCGTCCTTTTGCCCGCGCATGAAAAGCCACGCCGAAAAGCCGTTGACCGCCATGCCGATGGTCGCGACGACGAACACGTCGAAGCCTGCGACCGGCGCAGGATGGAGCAGGCGCCCAAGCGCCTCGGCGAGGATCGCGCCGCACGCGAGGAGGAGCAGCGCGGCGTTGGCGAGCGAGGCGAGAATCGACGAGCTGCCGAACCCGAACGTGAAGCGCGCGGACGGGCGGCGTGTTGCGAGCCACGCGGCGCCCCAGGCGAGCAGCAGACCGAGCACATCGGAGAGATTGTGGCCGGCGTCGGCGAGCAGCGCGGTGGAATGCGCAAGCACGCCGTACACCGTCTGTACGACGACGATGAATACGTTCAGCGCGACGGCGATGGCGAACGCACGGCCGTGCCCGGCGACGGGCGCGTGATGATGGTGATGGTGGCCGTGCGCGTGACCATGCCCGTGCGGCGCGTGGGTGTCGTGCACGCCGGCATCGTCGTGCGCATGGCCGTGATCGTGGTCATGTTCGCGCTCGTCCTCGTGGTTCCGGGCGCCTTTGGCGCCATGCGCGTGCTCGTGGTCAGCGGCACTCATGCGCCCTCCGGCCATTGCGCCGAGGGCTCGGCAACGTGTTCCAGCATGCCGGCGATCATCGCGCTGATATGTGCGTCCGCGGCGGCATAGAACACCTGCTTGCCCTCGCGTTCGGCGCGCACGATGCGCGCGGCGCGCAAGAGCCGCAGATGGTGGCTCACGAGCGACGGCGACAAGCCGAGCGTGTCGGCAATCGCCCCCACGGCGAGCCGGTCCTGAACGCAGGCGAGCACGATACGCAGGCGCGTAGCGTCACCAAGCAAACGGAAGAGGTCGGCGAGCGGGACGACACGCTCGTCGTCGGAAACCAGGGTCATGAATGGATACGATACATATGAATATGTGTTCATATGTTAGTTCAGCAACGGATTCGAGTCAAACTCAGGCGAACTTCGGGACCGGGTCCGCGAGTGTGGGAAAATGCCGCCTTTGTGTCTCGATCTTTTTGCTTCTTCAGTCATGGAACAGCTTTTTGTCCGCGCGTACGCCGCACATCGCGACGGCCGGCTGGACGACGCCGAGCGCGATTATCGCGCGACGCTCGCCGCCGATCCCGTGCACGTCGATGCGCTGCATCTGCTCGGCGTGCTACGGCATCAGCGAGGCCAGCACGCCGAAGCCGCGGACCTCGTGCGCCGCGCGGTCGCTTTGCGCCCCGACGACGCCGCGCTCCAGCTGAACCTGGGCAACGCGCTGAAGGCGCTCGGCGAACTGGAAGGCGCGATCGAGCGATTTCGCAACGCCCTCACGCTCGCGCCCGCTTTTGCGCTCGCGCATTACAACCTCGGCAACGCCTATGCGGTGATCGGTCGACATGAGGACGCGATGTACGCGTTCAGCCAGGCCGTGCGCCTGCAGCCCGGCGACGCCTCGTCGCACAACAATCTCGGCAACGCGCTGCACGCGCTCGGCCGCCATGCCGAAGCCGCGGACTCGTTTCGCCGCGCGCTCAAGATCCGCCCGGGCCATGCGGGGGCGCACAATAACCTCGGCATGTCGCTCAACGCGCTTGGCGACAGCGCGAGCGCGATCGAACATTTCCAGAAGGCGCTGCGCGTGCAGCCGCGCTTCGTCGCCGCACATTTCAATCTTGCGAACACGCTCGATGCGACCGGCCATCACGGCGAGGCCGTCGCCGCCTTCGAAACGGCGCTGTCGCTGCAGCCCCACTTTGCGCCGGCCCTCTTCGGGCTTGCCAATGCGCTTGCCGCGCTCGGCCGCCACGACAAAGCCATCGGACCCTACGAGCGTGCGATCGGCTTCGATCCGAAATTCGCTCTCGCGTGGCTCGCGCTCGGCGTGGCGCATCACGCACTCGGTCGGCATGCGGCCGCGCTGCGCGCCTTCGACGAAGCGCTGCGCGTGCGGCCCGATCTGGCCGCCGCGCATTTGAATCGCGCGCTCACGTGGCTCACGCTCGGTGACTTCCGGCGCGGACTGCCCGAATACGAATGGCGGCTCGATCCGGCCGCGCGCGACGAGGCGCACGCCAACGCACCACGCGGCGCAGGCTATGCCTTGCCCCTGCCGGTGAACGCACAGGCTGCATCCATTGCGCCGCGCACGACGCAAAGCACGCTGCCGCGCTGGCACGGCGAGCCCCTGAACGGCCGCACGCTGCTGATCGAGGCCGAACAGGGTTTCGGCGACACGCTTCAGTTTGTGCGCTTCGTGCCGCTCGTCGCGGCAGCCGCGGCGCGCTCGGGCAACGCGCGCGTCGTGCTCGAAGTGCAGCGCGCGCTCGTGCCGCTTATCGCGCCCGTCGCCGAAGCCTGGCACGTCACGCTCGTCGAGCAGGGTGCGCCGCGCCCCGCCGTCGACCTGCACTGCCCCCTCCTCTCGCTACCGCTCGCGCTCGGCACAAGCGTCGACACGCTGCCCGCGCGCACGCCCTACCTCAACGCCAGCCCCGCCTACGGGCGTAAATGGCGCGGCTCGCTGGGCGGCCAGGCGCGCCGCAAGATCGGACTCGCATGGTCCGGACGCATCCAGAAACACGAGAACCGCGCGATTGCGCTCGCCGCGCTCGAACCGCTCTTTGCGCTCGAAGGTATCGACTGGATCGTGCTGCAGCCCGAGCTCAGCGCCGCGGAACACGCGGCGCTCGACGCGCATCCGCGCTCGCGCTCGATCCACCGCCTCGGCGGCAAGCTGCAGGATTTCGCGGATACCGCGGCTGTCATCGAACGTCTGGACGCCGTCGTGTCGATCGACACCTCGATCGCCCACCTCGCGGGCGCGCTTGGCGCACCGCTCTGGGTCATGCTGCCGTTCGCCGCGGACTGGCGCTGGTTCGCGGATACCGACGAAAGCCCCTGGTACCCACGCGCCCGCCTCGTACGCCAGCCGCGCCCGCATGCATGGGCGGAAGTCGTGGAAACGGTCGCGCGTGAGTTACGCGACGCGTAAGCGGCACAATAAGCGACACAAAAAAACGGGGCGCCTGAGCGCCCCGTTTTTATTGCTTTCGTAGCGAGATGACAGCTTCGCCCGATCAAGCCGCCTTGTACTGATTACGCGCTTCCGGCGTGCGATAGAGCACGAGCGTCGCGATGAGGCCGCACACGGCCGCCACGCCCATCAACGCCCCCGGCGCAGCTTTGTTGCCGCTCACGTGGATGAGGTACGTCGCGATCGCCGGTGTGAAGCCGCCAACCGTCGTCGCGAGGCTGTAGGCGAGCGAGAAACCGGCAGTGCGCACGTCGGCGGGCATGACTTCCGTGAGCGCCACGACCATCGCGCCGTTGTAGCACGCGTAGAGGAACGACAGCCACAGTTCGACCGTGAGCAGGCGGCCGAACGACGGTTCAGCCACGAGCCACTGCACCGTCGGATACGCGGTGAGGATCGTCAGCACGGTGAAGGTGATCAGCATCGGGCGGCGGCCGACACGGTCCGAAACCGCGCCGGAAACCGGCAGCCAGAACAGATTCGACAAGCCGATGCAGACCGTGACGAGCAGCGTATCGAACTCGTTCAACCTGAGCACTTCCTTACCGAAAGTCGGCGTGTAGGCAGTGATGAGGTAGAACGACACGGTGGTCATGATGACCATGCCCATACCGGCGACCACGACACCCCAGTTCTGCACCATCGACGCCATGATTTCGCCCATCGACGGACGATGCTTCTTCCTGGCGAACTCCTCCGTTTCCTGGAGCGAGCGGCGAATGATGAACAGGAACGGCACGATCAGGCAGCCGATGAGGAACGGCACGCGCCAGCCCCAGTTCGTCATTTGCTCGACGGGCAGCAGACGATGCAGCAGCACGCCCAGCAGCGCGGCGAACACCACGGCGACCTGCTGGCTACCCGACTGCCACGAAACGTAGAAGCCCTTGTTGCCCTTGGTCGCGATCTCGGAGAGATAAACCGAGACGCCGCCCAGTTCCACGCCCGCCGAGAAGCCCTGCAACAAGCGCCCGAGCAGCACGAGAGCCGGTGCGAGTATGCCGATGGTTGCGTAACCAGGCACGACGGCAACGGCAAGCGTGCCGAACGCCATCAGGCCGAGCGTGAGCATCAGGCCCTTGCGGCGGCCGTGATGGTCGATGTACGCGCCGAGGACGATGGCGCCGAGCGGACGCACGAGGAAGCCCGCGCCGAACACCGACAGCGTGAGCATCAGCGAAGCGAACGCATTGTCACTGGGGAAGTAGGTCCGGGCGATCGCCGAAGCGTAGTAGCCATAGACCATGAAATCGTACATTTCCAGGAAGTTGCCGCTGACGACGCGGAAAACTGTCCGGAATTTTGATTCGCTTGGGGATGCGTGGGACGCGGTAGACATGACATTCTCTGAAGAGACTGTCCGGGAAGCCAGTGCGGCTCGCGGGACAGTGAAAAACAATCACCCGCGGTAAAGCGAGGGTCGCGCGGGCGCGCACGCGCGGGTGTTTTATTGTGCGGTACACGCCGGGAGTCAGATATTCGGGCATTTCCTTAAAAGAGGCTAGCAAAAAGCGTCAACATCGAACATTTCTTTCATATGTATTACTAACGTCATTCGTCACGCTTTCACTCTGGCGCGCCCGCCGCGAGTGTCCTCGATTGGGGCACAATACTTCGCAGCAGGGCTCGGCGCGCGGCCCCCGACGCGCGCCTTGATCCGGACGCCCACACGTCTTCCATCCGCATGACCCAAATCCCAGCCCTTACGCTGCGCCCGGCCACCGTTGCCGATGCTCCCTTGCTCGCCGCCATGCACGCCGCAAGCTGGCAGGCCACTTATCGTGCGCTGCTGCCCGCCGCGTTTCTCGAACGCGAAGTCGACGCCGAGCGCTCGGCGTACTGGCGCGCACGCATGGAGGCGCCAGGCGGCGACCGGCGTCTCGTGCTGATCGCCGAGCTTGCGTCGGGGGCGGCCGTGGGCTTCGTGTGCGTCGAGCGCCAGCCGGGCTCTCCTTGGGGTGTGCTGCTCGACAATCTTCATGCGCTGCCGGCGCATCAGGGCATTGGCGTGGGTAAGCGGCTCATGCGTGCGGCGCAGGACTGGGCGCGCGCCCAGGGCGAGACGCAGCTTTACCTGTACGTGCTCGACGGCAACACGCCCGCGATCGCGTTCTACGAGCGCCAGGGCTGGACCTATTCGGGCTCGGAACCCGATCGCATGGGCGGCATCGACATCACGGCACTGCGTTACGTGTACAGGCTCGACGGCGAGTGACACGCGCTCCTGGCGCAGCGCAAAGACCCCCGGCTTTTAAGACATTTCCGATAGAACGGCGCAATGGTGACGACTATCATCAGCGGCATCCCTTTAATTGCATGCGCCGCAGGCGACCCATCAACACGCGCGCGCCGATGACATTGCCACCCGGCGCCGTCGCCAAACCGGGGTTGCGAGAGATCGATGTCAACATTTCCGTTCGTTCAAGTCGAAGGCACGCTTGCGTTGCCGCACATTCGCCCGCTTGCCCGTTTGCCCGCGTCGTTTGGTCGGGAATGGGCGCTAACGCCTCCGCATTTCAGCCTGCGTACTGAACTGCGCGCGCTCTATGCGGCCGTCATGCGCACGGTTTGCCTGAGCGCCGAAGCGTTTCGTGCGGCGGTCGGCTGGGGCAACGATCACGGCCAGGCTCCGCAGCCGCCCAGGCCCGTTGCCGCGTCTGTTGCTCCGCCTGCTTCCGTGGGGTCCGTTGCGCGGGAAACCGCCGGTAATCCGCAAGCCGGGCGCGCTGCCAATGCGCGGAGCACACCTGGGGTTTCGCCAGGCCACGCGCCAAACCACATACCGCCGTTCCAGCCACGCAAGCTCACAGGCGGCGCGGTTGCGATTGGCGGCGCCGCACTGCTCGCATGGATCGTCGCGAGTCATGCACCACACGATTCACCAGGCGCAACCGGCAACGCTTCCCCACGCTCCAATGCGAGCGCGGGTCATGACACCTCGCAGCGTCTTGCCGAAGCGCGCGCACAGCACGAGCACGGCACTACCGGGACCATAAAGCGGTCCAGCACCGCGGCGCCTATGCCCGCCGCAGTCTTGTCTCGCACGGTGGATAAGCCAGCGCAAGCTTCTGTGGCAGTGCCCACGCAGGCACCCCAAACGACAGTCGTCGATACTCGCAAGCCTTCGCGGGCCGTGGCAACAGCACACACGAAATCCGATTTCAGCACGCGTGCGCAGCCCGCAGCGCCTGCGAGACTGGTCCAGCGCGAAGCTCGCGGCAACGAGCGTGCGGTCAAGCGCGGTAGCGGTCAGCGCGTTGCAGAACGCGGTACGACACCGCGTCGCGACATCCGCACGTTTGCGCCATATCGCGAAGCGGGACCGGTGACGTCACATCGCGCGCATGGCGCCTACTCGCAAGCGCAAGGCTATTCGCCACGGCAAACCGGCGCGAATCCCGCCGACGAATACGCGTCCATCCTTTCCTATGCGAAAACGTACGCCCCGGCACGCGTATCGAATTCGCCTGCCGCCCCGGTCGACAGTACGGAATGGGTGAATCATGTTTCGCAACGTCGCATCACCGAGGTGCCGGACCGGTTCGCAAAGTAATCCGAGGGTCCGCCCGCCGTTGCACCATAGAAAAAGCCCGGCATTTGCCGGGCTTTTTTGTAGATTGCAGGGGAAGCGCTCCGCCGGCGGGGCGAAATGCTGCCCCGCAACGCTCAGCGCCGCACTCCGGGCAGTCCTGCCTCCGTTGCGCGCTGCAGTGCGTCCACTTGCCTCTGCAGTTCGCGCAATTGCGCCTGTGCCTGGGCCTTCTGCGCGTTGAGCGCCGCTGCGTCGCCCTGCGCCTGACGCTGGTAGTCGTCGACTCGCGCCTGCTGGGTGCGAGCGATGGCGAGATCGGCCTGCAGGCGGCGCGCGCGTTCTTCGGACATTGCGATCACGCGCTCGATGAACCTCTTTTGCGCCTCGAGCTCCGTACGGCGTATTTCTACCTGGGAAAGCTGCTCGGTTTGCCGCACGAAGTCTGCATAGATCGCCTCTGAACGTGCTTCGTCCTGCGAACGGATCACACGCCAGAAGTGCTTGTCCTGAAACAGTACGACGTAGTACGTCATCTCCGGCGGGTAGAAGAAGAGACTCGCGCCATAGCTCGCGTTATAGGTCGTACGCAGTTCGACGAGTTGGGCGTCGTGAATCAGTTGCATGAGCGTGGCAACGTCACCTTGCACGGCGCCGGCGCTGGCTTGCTCGCCCGCGTTGGTCATATCGCCCGACGGCGGCAACGCGGCGGCCGGCTGCGGCGTCAAACTGCCAAGCGAGGGGCGGCTACCCGCCAGCGGCACACGCTCTCCAGCTGCGCCAGACACGTCGGCCGCGTTCGCCGCGTCGGCCGGCATGCCGGCCCATGCCGTCGTGCCCTGCTGGAGCAGCATGAGTGCTGCGGCGCTGAGCATCACACGACGCAACGTGATTGAGTGCTTCATACCTGCCTATTCCATTCAGGATTCTCAGTAACCCTTCATTATCGCCGCCGGGAAATCTCAAAAACGAAGTTTAAATTTGGATAAGCAGTGGAATAGGAAGATTAGGACGAGTCTTACGTAGGAAGCGTGCCGATCGAGAACAGAAAAGGCCCAAGGCGCGTAGGACGCCGAGGAAGAAGACCGAAATGAAAACGCCGCGCGCAGGTTGCGCGCGGCGAGAACGGGGTTGCTGCGGGTCGCCGTGACGCGTTGCGTTTTGCCCGCGGTTTGCAATCAAAAGCGCGTTTCGCGCGCGGTTCGCAAGAAGGTGTCGAGCAGCGGCGTGCAATCGAGCATTTCGGGGCCTCCAGCGCGGTGGAACTCGGGGTGCCATTGCACGCCCACGACGAACGGCGAGCGCCGGTAACGCACCGCCTCGATAAGCCCGTCGCCCGCCGAAACAGCCTCGACGGTCAGGTCGCGTCCGAGGTTCTTCACGGCCTGATGGTGAATCGAGTTGACGATCGCCTCGCGCCGTCCGGGGAACATGGTCGCGAACGTCGAGCCCTCCGGGAACGTGACCGAGTGACGATGCTGGTCGTAATGCTCGCTCACGTGCACGCCGGCTGTCGGAACGTCCGACGCGATGTCCTGATAAAGCGTGCCGCCAAACGCTACGTTGATGAGCTGGCAGCCGCGGCACACGCCCAGCACCGGCTTGCCCGACTCGACGAATTCATGCAGCAGTTCGAGTTCGTACATGTCGCGCACGCGGTCGCCCGGCCATTCGGGGCGTGGCGAGACCTCCGCGTACGTCTGCGGCGAGACGTCGGCGCCGCCCTGGAGCAACAGGCCGTCGAGATGCTTCGCGTAATCGCGCAGGCGGATATTGCTCGGATGCAGCATGCCCTCGTGTCCGACCGTCGGAATCATGAACACGATAACGCCTCGGGACATCACCCAGTGTGCGATCGATTCCTCAAGGTATTGCAGCGTCTTGCCGCGCAGCCCTTGTGCGCCCGGCTCCGGGTGGAAGATCCGCGCCGAGACACCTATGCGCAGCGTGCGCTGCGTAATCCGTTGACCGGCACGGTCGAACATTTGCCGCGCACGCGCCGCGATGATGCGGCCGAACACGGCCCAAGCCGAATCGCTTGCGCGCAGATAACGCGGCGGTTCCGGCGGAATGGCGCCGGGCGGCGGCGGGTGATGTGCCGTGAAGTCGGGCGCCTGGCCAAAGCCGGCAGGCGCAGCACCAGGACGTTGCGGCGCAGCAGACGCTGCCGTCTCGCTAGTGCTCGCCGGTTCGGTATGCGGGGCCGGCGCAGGCGCGGACTTGCCGGCCTCGGCCGTTTCGCTGATCGGAATACTCGGCGTGGTGCCGGCCGGCGCCGGCATCGGCTCGCCCGACGTAGAAGCCGCTGCCGCCTGCCCGGCGCCTGGCGTCACGGTCGAAGCGCTTTCGGGCGCATCGGTCGAAGCGCGTTGCGCGGCTTCCCCAGAGGGCGAAGCGGTGGTCGATGCAGAGGGAGAACTGGCAGAAGCGCCGGGAGGGCCGGCGGGAGGAGTGGACGAGGCGGCGCCGGCAGGACCGGCATCGGCAGGACGGCTTGCGCCGTCAGGGACCTCGGGGTGGTCTGATTTGTTATCGCTCATGACGTGGGGTCAGGCGCGCGGCGCGCGAACGAATGAACAAGCTTTGATTATCCGTCGCGCGGCACGTCGCCGCCACCCCCGCACACAATTGCTCACATCCCGTGACACAAGACGCGGTTCGAACCGGCGTGCGAGGTGCGCCACTAGCTAACGACTTGCTCGCTTGGCCAGATCAGGCATCCGGCCGCTCGTCGAAGGTCTCGCGCAACGCGATCTGCATCGAAGCGTGGATCTTCACGCACCAGCGCCACAGCAGCATGGTGAGCGCCGCGGCGCACACCAGCACGCCGACGAGGAAGCCCGTGGGCGGCAGAATCGTCCCCGAGAGCGCCGCCACGAGCACGAACACGCCGAACATCGACACCACGGGCACCAGCTCCGCAATCACATGACGGATCGCGCGCGTGAAGCGCCCTGCCTTCTCCGGCTGCACGCTCACTTCGGCAAGCAGGAGCGCGAGCGACTGCGTCTTGCGCCACACCGCCACGAGAAACGGCATCGCGAGCACGAGCGCGGCGCTCCAGAGCACGACGCGCTGGATGCGCTCGTCGCCAATCCAGTGCGCAAGCAACGGCGCCGCGTAGCGCGCGCCATATGAAACGCCGATGAAGATCGCCGAGACGAGCGCGAGATTCACGGCAATCTGCACGACGATGCGCTTCGTGAGCGAAAAGATCGTAGGACCGTCCGAGCGCGGTACGAGGCAGCGCAGCCATTGGCTGTACATGCCGAACACGTTCGAGACGGCGGGCGGCATGGCGCGCGCGAGGCGCTGCGAGAGCGGGTCCGCAATGCGGATGAGGTAAGGCGTCGTGAGCGTCGTGATGGCAGAGACGGTCACCGCGATCGGATAGAGAAACCCGCTCGTCACCTTCAGCGTGAGACCGAGCGAGGCGATGATGAACGAGAACTCGCCGATCTGCGAGACGGTCATGCCTACGCGCATGGCGGTGCGTCCGTCGCGGCCCGCGAGGAAAGTGCCGAGGCCGCACGACACGAGCTTGCCGAGCACCACGGCAATCGAGATCACGGCGATCGGCCACGCATAATCGACCAGGACGAGCGGGTTGAGCATCAGCCCGATCGTCACGAAGAAGATGGCGGAGAATGCGTCGCGCAGCGGCGCAACCAGATGCTCGATGCGATGCAGATGCCGCGACTCGGCCATGACCGCGCCGATCAGGAACGCGCCGAGCGCGATCGAATAATCGAGCTTCACGACGAGCAGGCAAAAGCCGAAGCAAAAACCCAGCACCGAGACGAGCAGCATCTCGTCGTTGCCCACGCGCGCGATGTAGCCAAGCACGCGCGGCACGATCAGGATGCCCGCGAGCAGCGAGACCAGCATGAAGAGCAGTAGCTTGCCGAGCGTGATGAGCGCGATGCCCGGCGAGAGCTCGCCCGTCTGCGCAATGCCGCCCAGCAGCACGAGCATGGCAATGCCGAGGATATCCTCGACGATCAGGATGCCGAACACGAGCTGCGCGAACGGCTCGCGCTTCACGCCGAGATCGGAGAGCGCCTTGACGATGATCGTCGTCGAGGAAATGGCGAGAATCGCGCCGAGGAACAGCGAATCCATCGTGGCCCAGCCGAACGCGCGGCCGATCTCGTAGCCTATCCACAGCATCAGCACGATTTCCGAGAGCGCCGCGACGATCGCGGTCGCGCCCACCTGGAAAAGCTTGCGCAGGCTGAATTCGAGACCGAGCGAGAACATCAGGAACACCACGCCGAGCTCGCCCAGGGTCTGGATAGTCTGCTCGTCGTGGATGAGCTGGAACGGCGGCGTGTACGGCCCGATGATCACGCCCGCCGCGATATAGCCGAGCACGACCGGCTGCTTCAGGCGATGAAACAGCACAGTGACGACGCCCGCGAGCGCCATCACGACTGCCAGATCCTGAATGAAGCCGATTCCCTGGTGCATGAAGGTCTTTCCTTACAAATAGCTATCGAATCTCCGCATGTTACCCGATGCGCGGCGTAGCCAAATCGCACGCAAGGAAAAAAGCCGACCTACAATGATGCGACCCTTGCGGGCGATGCCCGCCCGCGCCGCAGCGCACCGACCGAATCTTCTGCCGCCATGACATCCGCATCCACTGCCTTCACGCCGTTCCCTCCCCTCGCCCAGCTCTGCGCCGATCTCGCCGCGGGCCGCACGACGAGCCGCGCGCTCGCCGAAGCGGCACTCGAGCGCATCGCCGACCCGGCCGGCCAGGGCGCGACCGTCTTCACGCACGTCGATCCGGAGCGCGTACGCGCCGCCGCCGACGCACACGACCGCCTGCGCGCGGCCGGCACCGTGCTTTCGCCGCTCGCGGGCATCCCCGTTTCGGTGAAGGATCTGTTCGACGTGGCCGGCGAAGTCACGCGCGCGGGCTCCACGGCACTCGCGAACGCGGCGCCCGCCAAGGAAGATGCCGCCGCTGTAGCGCGGCTGCGCCATGCAGGCGCGGTGCTGGTCGGCCGTACCAACATGAGCGAATTCGCGTTCTCGGGTCTCGGCCTGAATCCGCACTACGGCACGCCGCTCTCGCCCTGGCGCCGCGGCGTGGCCGGCGACGCGCGCGTGGCGGGGGGGTCGTCCTCGGGCGCGGCGGCTTCGGTCGCGGACGGCATGGCCGCCGTCGCGCTCGGGACCGACACCGGCGGCTCCGTCCGCATTCCCGCCGCGTTCTGCGGCCTCACGGGCTTCAAACCCACCGCGAGGCGCATTCCGAAAACGGGCGGCGTGCCGCTTTCCCCCACGCTCGACTCGTTCGGTCCAATCGGCAACACGGTGGCGTGCTGCGCGCTCGTGGACCGCGTGCTCGCCGGGCTCGCGCCGCGCGTGCCGGCGGCGCGCCACCTCGAAGGCGTACGCCTCGGCGTGCTCACCAACTATGTGACCGACGGCGTGGACCCCGAAGTCGCGGAAACGATCGATACGGCGCTCAAGCATCTGGATGCGGCCGGTGCAATCGTGAGCGAAGTCCGCTTTGCCGCTTTCGAGCGCTTCGCCGAGATCAACCGCATCGGCTTCTCGCCGATGGAAGCGTATGCGTGGCATCGCGAGCTGATTGCGAAGCATCGCGACCAGTACGATCCGCGCGTGCTCGTGCGCATCCTCAAGGGCGAGCACGCCACGGCCACCGACTATCTGGACCTGATCGCCGCGCGCGCCACGGTGATGGAAGAGGCCCAGGCCACGCTCTGGTCGCGCTTCGACGTCGTGATCGCGCCGACCGTGCCGATCGCGCCGCCGCCCGTCGCCCCGCTAGCCGCCGACGACGATGTGTTCGCGCGCACCAACGCGCTCGTGCTGCGCAATCCAAGCGCGTTCAACTTCCTCGATACCTGCGCGCTCTCGCTGCCATGCCACCACTATGGCGCATCGCCCGTCGGGCTGATGCTCGCCGCCGCGCCTGACAATGACGACGCACTGCTCGCCATCGGCCGCGGCGTCGAGGCGGTGCTCGCGCCGCTGCGCTGACCTGAGCGGGAATCGCTCAATCAACCCCTGCGCGCGAGCAAGGACACGTCCGCGCCGCGCGCAACCTTCGCGCTAGAATCCCGTCACGCCGTCGCAGCCGCCTGGGCGCTGCGCCAGACAACCCGAACGAACGAGCCAATAAACGAGCCTCATGAACGACGATAACGCGCTATTGCGCCGCGAGCGCGGCCTGCTGGTCCTCCTTGGCCTGATCTGCCTCGCGCTCCTGGGCGGCGCCCTGTACTTCCAGTATGTCGAGCACCAGGACCCATGCCCGCTGTGTATCCTGGGGCGCTACTTCCTGATTCTGATCGCGGTCTTCGCCTTTCTCGGCGCGCGCATGACGAGCTGGCGCGGCGTGCGCGTACTCGAAGCGCTCGTGGTGCTTTCGGCGGCAGGCGGCGCGGTCGCGGCCGCAAAACTCGTCTGGGTGCAGGCGTTCCCGAGCTACAGCTGCGGTTTCGACACGCTGCAGCCCATTGTCGACAGCCTGCCGTTCGCGCACTGGCTGCCCGGCGTGTTCAAGGTGCAAGGCCTTTGCGAAACCACCTATCCGCCGACGCTCGGCCTGACCATGCCGATGTGGTCGCTGCTCGCGTTCATTATTGCGTTCCTGGCCGTGATTCTGAGCCTGTGGCGCAACCGGCGCCGCCAGGTGTCGTGGCCCGGCATCCGCCGCTGACCGGCTAAAGGACACGACGGGGCACGGCGCAGACGCGCCGCGCCTGTTCAAGCGCCACCGGCTCTTTCCGGCTCACCCGCCTCATTCGCCGCCCAGCCATCGGGCGGCACGCCCCGCCAGCGCGATTCGAGCGCTAGCCTTGCACGGCGGCATCGAATCGCGCGCGACTCCCGCATCCCCCCTGCCATCCGGGCGCAATCACCGCACGCAACGCCTGTGCACCGCAATCCGCGCTGTGACGGCGTCATGACCCAAATCACATAACCCCCATCTTGCGGGGGAAATACTTTCCTGCGGCTAGCGGTGCTATCTTCGGAACTGGATGGCGATCTACGTGCGCGAGGCCGGTGTTGGCGCGCCCCTCTCGTAACGCGCGCCTGATCCGCAATGTCCCCGGGTTCACCATGACAACGCAAACCATCCGCTTCCTCCACCGAGGCACCGTGCACGAAGTGCGCGACCTGCCTCCCACACGCACGGTGCTTCAGCACCTGCGCGAGGATCTGCGCGCCTGCGGCACCAAGGAAGGCTGCTCCGAGGGCGACTGCGGCGCCTGTACCGTCGTGGTGGGCGAACTCGACGGCGAAGGTCGTCTCGCGCTCAAGGCCGTCAACGCCTGCATCCAGTTTCTGCCTACCCTCGACGGCCGCGCGCTCTACACCGTCGAAGATCTGCGCCAGCCGGGTGGCGCACTGCATCCGGTCCAGCAGGCGATGGTCGATTGCCACGGCTCGCAGTGCGGTTTCTGCACACCGGGCTTCGTCATGTCACTGTGGGCGCTGTACGAGAACCAGCCGGCCGGCGCGGGCCTGCCGAGTCGCGAAGAGATCAACGAGGCGCTCTCGGGCAATCTGTGCCGCTGCACCGGCTATCGGCCGATCATCGAGGCAGCGCTGCGCATGTTCGACGAAACCTGTCACCCGCGCGTGGCGCTCGATCGCGCTCGCGTCGAAGCCCAACTGCGCGTGCTGCAGCGTGCCGGCACGTTCGAATATCACGGTCCCGACGTGCGGGGCGCCGGGCACGGCGAGAGCACGTTCTACGCGCCGCGCACGCTCGAAGCCTTCGCGGCGCTGCGTGCCGCGCATCCCGACGCGCGCGTGCTCGCGGGCAGCACCGATGTCGGGCTGTGGGTCACAAAGCAGTTTCGCGACCTGGGCGACCTCATCTACACCGGCAACGTCGCGGAAATGACGACCGTTTCGCGTGACGCGCAGACGCTCACGATCGGCGCGGCCGTCCCGCTCGAACAAGCCTACGCGGCGCTCGCCATCGACTACCCGGAGCTCGCGGAACTGTGGGCGCGTTTCGCCTCGCTGCCCATTCGTAACGCGGGGACGCTCGGCGGCAACGTCGCAAACGGCTCGCCGATCGGCGACTCGATGCCCGCGCTGCTCGCGCTCGACGCCACGCTCGTGCTGCGTAACGGGGCGCGCGTGCGCACGCTGCCGCTCGCGGCGTTCTACACGGGCTATCAGAAGAACGCGCTCGAAGCGGGCGAATTCGTCGAAGCGATCCGCGTGCCGCGCCCCGCGCCGACACTGCGCTTTCGCACCTACAAGGTCTCGAAGCGCTACGACCAGGACATTTCGGCGGTGTGCGCCGCGTTTGCACTCGACGTGCGCGAGGACGGGACACTCGCGAGCGCGCGTATCGCCTACGGCGGCATGGCAGCGATCCCGCAGCGCGCCGCGCGCGCAGAGGCGGGGCTTAACGGCGCGCGATGGGACGAAATCAGCGTTCAGCGCGCGATGGATGCGCTCGCCACCGACTATCAGCCGCTCACGGACATGCGCGCGAGCAGCGCGTATCGTCTGAAGGTCGCGCGTAACCTCCTGTGGCGCTGCTGGCTCGAAACGCGCGACGACGCGCCGCTCGCGCTGTGCGACGTCAACGCGTTCGCCTTCGCCGACAGCGACGACGATGGCCAGGACAACGCAGCCGCTGGAGCCACGCCATGAACGATCAAGCCGAAGCGCTCGTCATGCGGCAGGAGCACCGCGATGAGCACGCCCATGAACGCGCGCTCGGCGCGCCGCTGCCGCACGAATCGGCGGATGCTCACGTGAGCGGCGAGGCGCGCTATACCGACGACATCCCCGAACTGCACGGCACCGTCCACGCGGCGCTCGGCCTCGCGCGCCATGCGCACGCACGCATCGTCGCGCTCGATCTGGAACGCGTGCGCTCGTCGCCGGGCGTGCTTGCGGTGCTGACTGCCGCCGACATCCCCGGCGAGAACGACTGCGGCCCGGTCGTGCACGATGATCCGGTGCTCGCGAGCGACGTCGTGCAGTACCTCGGGCAGCCCGTGTTCGCGGTGATCGCCACGAGCCACGAACTCGCGCGCCGCGCCGCGGCGCTCGCTGCAAGCGAGGATGTCGTTCGTTACGAGCCGCTGGAACCTGTTCTCAGCATCGAAGAAGCACGCAAGCGCCAGCATTACGTGCTGCCGCCGCTGCGTCTCGTGCGCGGCGCGCCCGATGCAGCGCTCGCCGCGGCGCCCCATCGCCTCGCGGGCACGTTCGCAGTGGGCGGCCAGGAACAGTTCTATCTCGAAGGCCAGGTGGCTTACGCGCTGCCGCAAGAGCAAACGGGCATGCTCGTCTACAGCTCGACGCAGCACCCGAGCGAGATGCAGCAGGTCGTCGCGCATCTGCTCGGCTGGCCCGCGCACCGTGTGAGCTGCGAATGCCGGCGCATGGGCGGCGGTTTCGGCGGCAAGGAATCGCAGTCGGCGTTGTTCGCTTGCGTCGCCGCGCTCGCGGCGCACAAGCTGCAGCGACCCGTGAAGCTGCGCGCGGATCGCGACGACGACTTCATGATCACCGGCAAGCGCCACGACGCGCTCTACACGTACGAAGCGGGCTACGACGACGAAGGACGGCTCCTCGGCGCACGCGTGGAAATCGCGCTGCGCGCGGGCTATTCCGCCGATCTTTCGGGCGCGGTCGCCACGCGCGCGGTTTGTCACTTCGACAACGCCTACTATCTTTCGGATGTCGAAATCGTCGCGCTCTGCTGCAAGACGAACACGCAGTCCAATACGGCGTTTCGCGGCTTTGGCGGCCCGCAGGGCGCGCTCGTGATGGAGGTGATGCTCGACGAAATCGCCAGGTCCCTCGGCCGCGATCCGCTCGATGTGCGGCTTGCGAACTACTACGGCATTGGCGAGCGCGACGTCACACCATACGGCCAGCGCGTGGAAGACAACGTGCTCGCGCCGCTCACCGACGATCTGCTCGCGTCGAGCCGCTATCACGAGCGGCGCGCGGCCATCGCCGCGTATAACCGCGTGAGCCCCGTGCTCAAGCGCGGCATGGCGCTCACGCCGGTGAAGTTCGGCATCTCGTTCAACGTGCCGCATCTGAACCAGGCGGGTGCGCTCGTGCATGTTTATCGCGACGGCTCCGTGCTCGTGAACCACGGCGGCACCGAGATGGGCCAGGGGCTCAACACCAAGGTCGCGCAGGTCGTGGCGGGCACGCTCGGTTTGCCGCTCGAGCGCGTGCGCGTGAGCGCCGCCGATACGTCGAAAGTGGCCAATACGTCGGCCACGGCGGCATCCACTGGCAGCGACCTCAACGGCCTGGCCGCAGAGGATGCCGCGCTCACGATCCGCGCGCGCCTCGCGGCGTTCGCGGCGGCACAATACGGCGGCGCGCCCGAAAACGTCGCGTTCGAAGATGGCCTCGTGCGGGCGAACGCCAAAGCGATCGCTTTTGCTGAATTCGTCGAACTCGCGTATATGAAGCGCGTGCAACTGTGGTCCGATGGCTTCTACGCCACGCCCAAAGTGCATTGGGACGCGCGCACGCTCACCGGCCGTCCGTTCTACTACTTCGCCTATGGCGCGGCGGTATCGGAAGTGGTCGTCGATACGCTCACCGGCGAATGGAAGCTCGTGCGTGCAGACGTGCTGCACGACGCGGGCCAGTCGATCAATCCGGCCATCGATCTCGGGCAGGTGGAAGGCGGTTTCATCCAGGGCATGGGCTGGCTCACGACCGAGGAGCTTTGGTGGAACCGCGACGGGCGGCTCATGACGCACGCGCCGTCCACGTACAAGATCCCGGCGGTGAGCGACACGCCAGAGGCGTTCAACGTGAGGCTCTATCGCAACGGCGCCAACGACAACGTCGAACCGACCGTGTTTCGCTCGAAGGCCGTGGGCGAGCCGCCCCTGCTTTTGCCGTTCTCGGCCTTTCTCGCGATTCGCGACGCCGTGGGCGCGGCGGTGCCCGAGGCGCGCGAGGCCGCGCCGCTACGCGCGCCCGCGACGCCTGAAGCGATTCTCGATGCGCTGGACGCACTGCGCGCGAGCGAACCAGCGGCGCTTCGCACGCTCCAACCGTGAGGCGCGGCGCAAGCCTGGCCACGAAGATTAACCGGCGGTACACGCAACAACGTGCCGCCCCGTAGGGAGAACCGCCAGATGCAAGCCTGGCTTTCCGATCTGCAGCAACTGCTCGCGCACGGCGACGCCGCCGTGCTGGTCACCGTCGCGCGCGTCGAGGGATCGGCGCCGCGCGAAGCCGGCACGAAGATGATCGTCACGCGCGAAGCGGCCCGCCACACCATCGGCGGCGGCCACCTCGAATGGAAGGCCATCGAGATCGCGCGCCAGGTGCTGCGCGACGGCATGCGCACGCCGCACGCGCGGCGACTCGAGCGCCTCGCGCTCGGGCCGAGCCTCGGCCAGTGCTGCGGCGGCGCCGTCGTGCTCGCGTTCGAGCGCCTCGATGTGGCCGACCTCGGCTGGCTCGCCACGCTCGCGCGCCGCCTCGCGGCAGGCGCATCGACCGTGCGTAGCGTATCATTTCGCTCCTCGCGGAACGGGAGCCCCGAGGGCGTTGGCGCCGCAGCCGATCCGGCCATGCTTTCCGAGCCGGAGCCAGGCGTGGAAGCGCCCGACTGCCTGCTTTGGGAAACGGGCGGTGCGCTGCTCCTCACCGAGACGATTGCGCCGAACGACTTTCCTGTTGTGCTGTTCGGCGCGGGCCATGTGGGCGCGGCGCTCGTGCGCGTGCTCGGGACGCTGCCTTGCCGCGTGCTGTGGGTGGACGAGCGCGATGCCGCGTTTCCGACGCCCGACGCATTCGCGGTGCTGAACGCGCCCAACGTCGCGATCGACGCCAACGACGCGCCCGACGAAGCCATCGACACCGCCCCGCCCGGCACGAGCTTCATCGTGATGACGCACGATCATTCGCGCGACCTCGATCTCGCCGAGCGCATCCTGCGCCGCGGCGACTTCGTGTTCTTCGGCATGATCGGCTCGCACACGAAGCGCAAGCAGTTCGAGCACCGGCTCGCCGCTCGCGGCATCGACCCCATGCAGATCGCACGCATGAACTGCCCGCTCGGCGTGGACGGTATCGTCGACAAGTCGCCCGAAGTCATCGCCGTCTCGGCTGCCGCGCAACTGCTGCAGGCCATCGAGGCAGCGAAGCTGGCGAGCGCGGCGCATGCCCCCGCAACCCATTCCGCGTGATGTCAAACACTGAAGAACCCATAAGCGAATCGAACCGAACATGACGATCACGACCACCGCCAATACCGCCGCCATCGCAGAGGCGCTCGTCGAAAAGGCCGCCAACGCGCCGAAGGCGGAGCTGCACATCCATATCGAAGGCTCGCTCGAACCCGAGCTGATCTTCGCGCTCGCGCAGCGCAACAACGTGAAGCTCGCGTACGCATCGATCGACGCGCTGCGCGCCGCCTACGCGTTCACCGACCTGCAGTCGTTCCTCGACATCTACTACGCAGGTGCGAGCGTGCTGCTCACGGAGCGGGACTTCTACGACATGACGATGGCGTACTGCGAGCGCGCGCTCGCCGACAATGTCGTGCACACCGAAATATTCTTCGATCCGCAAACGCACACCGAACGCGGCGTTCCGGTCGAAACCGTGGTCGCGGGCATCGACCGCGCGCTCGCCGACGCGGAAAAGCGCGGCCTCACGAGCAAGCTGATCCTGTGCTTCCTGCGCCACTTGAGCGAAGCCGATGCGCTCGCCACCTTCGAAGCCGCGCGCCCGCTTTTCGAGCGCTATGCGCGCCTGATCGGCGTGGGCCTCGACTCGTCCGAGCGCGGCCATCCGCCCTCCAAGTTCGAACGCGTGTTCGAGAAAGCGCGTGCGTTGGGCCTGAAGCTCGTCGCGCACGCGGGCGAGGAAGGTCCGCCCTCGTACATCTACGAAGCGCTCGATCTGCTCAAGGTCGATCGCGTCGATCACGGCGTGCGCAGCATCGAAGATCCTGTGCTCGTCACGCGTCTGGCCGACACGCGCGTGGCGCTTACCGTGTGCCCGCTCTCGAACACCAAGCTGTGCGTGTTCGACGACATGACGCAGCACACGCTCAAGGCCCTGCTCGACAAAGGCGTCGCGGTGACCGTCAATTCCGACGATCCCGCCTACTTCGGCGGCTACGTCAACGAGAACTACCGCGCCATCATCGAAGCGCTCAAGCTCGACGACGACGAGGTGTACACGATCCTGCGCAACGGCTTCGAGGCTTCGTTCGTGACGCCCGAAGAGCGCGCCGCGCTAATCGCGAAACTCGACGCGAACTGGAATCGCGCAACAGCTTAAAGCGTGAACTAAAGCGCGAACAAAAACGCGGACTCGTCCGCACAGCAAGCCCCAGCCCGGGCTGTCACACGAATCCGGTCCAGCGCGCGAGCGCCGGACCGCGGGCCCTCTCGTGCCGTTTTTTCAGGAGCGGCACGCGTCATGCGGGGCATGCATTGGACGAATACCTGAATTTATCGGAGACGAAGTTCCCATGACTCAATCGGCTTACCGCGCAAAACTGTTGACGTTCACCGGCGACCCTGCGCAATCGTCCGACGCCGCTGTCTTTGACGAAGAGGGCGTCGTAATCGTCGAAGACGGCCACGTGCTCGCCTCGGGCGCGTGGTCCGCGCTCAAGTCACGCGTGAGCGATGGTGCGACGGTTCACAATCTGCGCGACAAGCTGATCGTGCCGGGCTTCATCGACACGCACATCCACTATCCGCAGACGGACATGATCGCGTCGCCCGCGCCGGGTCTGCTGCCGTGGCTGAACACCTACACGTTCCCGACCGAGCGCGGCTTTGAAAACGAAGCGGTAGCGCAGGACACGGCGCGCTTTTTCGTCGATGAACTGCTCGCCTGCGGCACGACCACGGCGCTCGTGTATTGCACCGTGCACAAGCAGTCCGCCGATGCGCTCTTCACCGCGAGCGAAGCGAAGAACCTGCGCATGGTCGCGGGCAAGGTGCTGATGGACCGCCATTGCCCCGAGTTCCTGCGCGACACGCCGCAAACGGGCTACGACGACAGCGCCGAGCTGATCGAGCGCTGGCACAACCGCGGGCGCCAGATGTACGCGCTCACGCCGCGCTTTGCGCCCACCTCGACCGAAGCGCAGCTCGAAGCCTGCGGCGCGCTTGCGAAAGCGCATGGCGACATCTTCATCCAGAGCCACGTGGCGGAAAACCCCGACGAGGTGAAGTGGGTCAAGGAACTGTTCCCGGGCCACCGCAGCTATCTCGACGTGTACGATCACTACGGACTCCTGCGCAAACGCGCGGTGTATGGCCACTGCATCTGGCTCGACGACGAAGACCGCCGCCGCATGGCGCACACGGGCACGGTCGCCGCGCACTGCCCGACCTCGAACCTGTTCCTCGGCAGCGGCCTGTTCGATTTCGACAAGGCGGGCGAATCGTCGATGCCCGTCACGCTCGCCACCGACGTGGGCGGCGGCACCTCGTTCTCGATGCTGCAAACGATGAACGAGGCGCACAAGGTCGCGCGCATGGGCGGCCACCACCTCACGGCCACGCGCATGTTCTGGCTCGCGACAGCGGGCGCTGCGCAGGCGCTCGATCTCGCCGACAAGATCGGCACGCTCGCGCCCGGCAGTGAAGCGGACTTCGTCGTGCTCGATGCACAGGCCACGCCGCTGCTCGCGCGGCGCACGGCGCGCGCCGAATCGTTGGAAGAACTGTTGTTCGCGCTCGCCCTGCTCGGCGACGACCGCGCCGTGTTCGAGACCTACGCAGCGGGCAAACGCGTGCACAGCCGCGACGGCGCGCACCGCTGACAGCCCCGCCCCACGCGGGTTGCAGGAAAATCCTGCGTGGTATAATCCGCCCCTCATTGGGGAGTAGCCGCCCCCGAATCGTGCCGCAGCGCCGCAGTGCCGGTCTTCGGACCGCGGGCTTGCCGCGCGCGAATTCGCGGGGGCGTCCGTCAACAGACTTGGCCTGTACGGCCATGGCGGACGCAGCCTTTATCCCGGGCCTGGCGAGACCGATGACCCATGACCGCCGCAACAGGGCCCGGCGGTTCGTGGGTCGTCGCTCGCACACATCACGGCCCGCGGATCCATCACAACGTGAACCAAGCCTTTCTGGTCTCCACCGGAGCGGTCGCGCTCGCCGAAATCGGCGACAAGACGCAATTGCTCTCGCTCGTGCTCGCGGCGCGCTACCGCAAGCCCGTGCCGATCATTCTCGGCGTGCTCGTCGCCACGCTCGTCAACCACTCGGGCGCGGGCGCGCTCGGCACATGGCTCGGCGCGTTCGTCACGCCGGGTGTGATGCGCTGGGCGCTCGCCGCCTCGTTCGTCGCCATGGGACTGTGGATTCTCGTGCCGGACAAGCTCGAAGAAGGCGAAGCGAACGTGAACCGCTCGCAGCTCGGCGTGTTCGGCGCGACCGTTGTGACCTTCTTTCTCGCCGAGATGGGCGACAAGACGCAGATCGCGACCGTCGCGCTCGCCGCGCGCTTTCACGACTTCTTCGGCGTGGTGGCCGGCACGACGCTCGGCATGATGATCGCGAACGTGCCCGCGATCCTGCTCGGCGACCGCTTCGCTCACAAGCTGCCGACGAAGCTCGTGCATGCCATCGCGGCGGTGCTGTTTGTCGTGCTCGGCGTGCTCGCGATTCTGGGCGTGGGGTTCTGACGCGCCTTGACGTGGCTATTTCGCCGCCGCGGCAGCACCGCCCTGCCCCGCACCCGCCGGGGCCGCGCCGGTTTCGTTCGGCGCGCCGCCGCTCTTGCCTAGCGGAATCTTGACCTCCGTCACCGTGCCGTTGGCCAGCGGGAAATTCCCGAGCGCGCTCTGCACGAGAAACGGCATCACGCGCACGAGCGAGGGATCGTCGCCCGACGTGCGCGCCTGCACGTTATAGACCTCCTTGCCGCTCGCCCTTTCGGTGATGCGAATGCCGAGCGCATGCGAGTACACCGGATACGTCTGGTTCACGTAGGCGGGCTGATACGGTCCCCATGCGCCCCACGGGTTCCAGGGCCCCCAATACGGGCCCGGCCAGGGGTTGTAGAACACCGGCTGCGCAACCGTCACCGTGTCCGTGCGGCTGCCGTACGCAAGGCCCACGAGATAATGCGCCTGCGGTTCGGCCACGAGGTGGAACGCGTGCATCGCGAGCCCGTTGGCGACGAACTGCTCGTAGGTGCTCTGCTCGATGCTCTGGCTCTGCTCAGGGCTGCGTGTGAATGCAAAGGTGCGCGTGGCGTCGCTGCCGCCGTCCCATGCGGAGAAAGCGGTCACCTGGCTCGTCACGTAAGTCGTGCAGCCGGAGAGCGTGAGTGCGAGCGCCGCCAGCATCAGGAGGGCGCGGCGGGTCCATCTGTCGTGCATCATGGTCTTCTCGTAGCAGTGTTGCTTCAGTTGGAAAAGTGCAGTCGTGGGGGCCGCTTTCTCCGATACGAACTTTGCGCCGCGCTTATTCCATGCCGGCTCCATGTCCGATCCGTGCGCGCTCCGCGCCGGTCGTGTCTTGTTTTGTGGTCCGCGTTGTGGTCCGCTTTGTGGTCCATTACGGCGCGGCAGGGCCTGATCATACTGACTCGCGACGCGGCGCGAAAGTTCGGGGGCCGAGCCCTGACGGACAAAGCGGCCCGAGCCTTTGTACAATGAGGCGAACCGCCGTGCTCACGCGACGGCAGGCAGCGCCCAACGGGCGTCCACGCCGCCGCGGCCGGCCAATCCGATCCACACGATCGATCCACACCGA
Source organism: Paraburkholderia hiiakae (assembly GCF_904848665.1). Lineage (GTDB taxonomy): Bacteria > Pseudomonadota > Gammaproteobacteria > Burkholderiales > Burkholderiaceae > Paraburkholderia > Paraburkholderia hiiakae. The sequence goes on along the minus strand of NZ_CAJHCQ010000003.1, from coordinate 377,472 downwards.
TCCGACACGCCCCTATCCAGACCATGTCCGATACCGCCACGCCCACCGTGATCCGCCGCGAAGACTACGCACCGCCCGCGTTTCTGATCGATACCGTCGACCTCGAATTCGACCTTGCGCCTGAGCGCACGGTCGTCAAGAGCACGTTGCGCGTGCGTCGCAATCCCGACGCGCAACCCACCGCGCATCTCGAACTCATGGGCGAGCAGCTCGAATTCATTGGCGCGGCCATTGACGGCAAACCGTACGCGAGCGTGCGCGCGCACGAGCACGGCCTCACGGTCGAGAACGTGCCCGAAGCCTTCGAGCTCACGCTCACCGGCGCGTGCGACCCAGCCGCCAACACCACGCTCTCGGGCCTTTACGTGTCGAGCGGCAACTTTTTCACACAGTGCGAGGCCGAGGGCTTTCGCCGCATCACGTGGTTTCTCGACCGCCCCGACGTGATGGCGACCTACACGGTCACGCTGCGCGCCGACAAGCTCGCCTACCCGGTACTGCTCTCGAACGGCAACCTGATCGCGCAAGGCGACCTGGCCGACGGCCGTCACTATGCGAAATGGGAAGACCCATTCCGCAAGCCGAGCTACCTGTTCGCGCTCGTGGCGGGCACGCTCGTGGCGCTGGAAGAACGCATCGCGTCCGGCTCGGGCAAGGAAAAGCTGCTGCAGGTATGGGTCGAGCCGCACGATCTCGACAAGACGCGTCACGCAATGGACTCGCTCATCCACTCGATCCACTGGGACGAGCAGCGCTTTGGCCTCGAACTCGATCTCGACCGCTTCATGATCGTCGCCGTGAGCGACTTCAACATGGGCGCGATGGAGAACAAGGGGCTCAACATCTTCAACACGAAGTACGTGCTGGCGAATCCCGAAACGGCCACCGATGTCGATTTCGCGAACATCGAAGCCGTGGTCGGCCACGAGTACTTTCACAACTGGACTGGCAATCGCGTGACCTGCCGCGACTGGTTCCAGCTAAGCCTGAAGGAAGGCCTCACGGTGTTCCGCGACCAGGAGTTCTCAGCGGCGATGTCGGGCGGCGACGAAAACGAAGCCGCGCGCGCGACCAAGCGTATCGAGGACGTGCGCGTACTGCGCCAGATGCAGTTCGCCGAGGACGCGGGCCCGATGGCGCACCCGGTGCGACCGGAGAGCTACGTCGAGATCAACAACTTCTACACGATGACCGTCTACGAGAAAGGCGCGGAAGTCGTGCGGATGTATCAAACACTGCTTGGCCGCGACGGGTTCCGCAAGGGCATGGACCTGTACTTCCAGCGCCACGACGGCCAGGCCGTGACCTGCGACGACTTCCGCCACGCGATGGCCGACGCCAATGACCGCGACCTTGCGCAGTTCGAGCGCTGGTACAGCCAGGCGGGTACGCCGCGCGTGAGCGTGACGACGAGCTACGACGAAGGCACGCGCTGCTACAGCGTGACGCTCACGCAGGGCTACGCGAGCGGCTCGCCCGCCGCGCGCGAAACGCAAAAGGGCCCGCTGCACATTCCGTTTGCGATCGGCCTGATCGGCCCGGACGGTGCGGACCTGCCTCTGCGCCTCGAAGGCGAAGCCGCCGCGCACGGCACGACGCGCGTGCTGGAGCTGACCGACGCGCAGCAGACCTTCACGTTCGCCGATGTGATGGGCAAGCCCCTGCCCTCGCTGCTGCGCAACTTCTCGGCGCCGGTCATCGTCGACTACGACTATGGGAACGACGAACTCGCTTTCCTGCTCGCGCACGACAGCGACGCCTTCAACCGCTGGGAAGCGGGCCAGCGCCTCGCTACGCGCGAACTGCTCGCGCTCGCCGCTCGCGCCGCCGCGGGCCAGCCGCTCGAAATCAACACCGCGCTCATCGATGCATTCCGCCGCGTGCTGACTGACGAATCGCTCTCGCCGTCGTTCCGCGAGCTAGCGCTCATGCTGCCTTCGGAAACTTATCTTGCCGAGCAGATGAGCGAATCCGATCCGGCCGCCGTGCACACGGCGCGCCAGTTCGTGCGCAAGCAACTGGCAGCAGCGCTGAAAGGCGAATGGCTCGCGGCCTATGAGCGCAATGTCACGCCGGGCGCGTACGAGCCAACGCCCGAGGCGGCCGGACACCGCGGGTTGAAGAACCTTGCGCTCTCGTATCTCTCGGAACTCGACGATTCCGCGCAAGCGGTGCGACTCGCCACGGCGCAATACGACGCTGCGAACAACATGACTGATCGTTCGGCGGCGCTTTCCGCGCTGTTGAACGTGCAGGCGGCCACCGGCGGCGACGTCGCGCACAAGGCGCTCGAAGACTTCTACGTGCGCTTCGAGAAGGAACCGCTCGTCATCGACAAGTGGTTCGCGCTGCAGGCCACGCAACGGGGCACGGCGCAACGCCCGACCATCGAAACGGTGCGCTCGCTCATGGGTCACCCGGCGTTCAACATCAAGAACCCGAATCGCGCCCGCTCGCTGATCTTCAGTTTCTGCGCCGCGAACCCCGCGCAGTTCCACGCCGCCGACGGCTCGGGCTACGCGTTCTGGGCCGACCAGGTGATCGCGCTCGACGCGCTCAATCCGCAGGTCGCGGCGCGCCTCGCCCGCAATCTCGAACTGTGGCGCCGCTTCACGCCCGCGCTGCGTGACGCGATGCGCGCGGCGCTGGAGCGCGTCGCCGCGGAAGCCAAATCGCGCGACGTGCGCGAGATCGTCGAAAAAGCGCTGGCTTGATCAGACGAAATGACGGGAAACGCGCGGCGCCTGAGCCGCACCGCGCGGCAACCCACGAACCGGCCTTCGGCCGGTTTTTTTTGCGCATTTTTTCGTGATTATTTTTGGCGGCGCGCTCCCACCCGCCACCGCGCGAAAAGCCGCTCCAGCCAGCCGGGCCGCGTCCCGGCGCTTTATTTTGCGCGGCTGTGCGGCGGGCGGTCACAGTCGAGCGGGTAGAATTGCGCTATTCCCAAGCGTATCCGGAGTACTGCAATGGCTTTGCAACGTCGCACCACCCTCACCAAGTACCTGATCGAGCAGCAGCGCGAGCACCGCAACCTGCCCGCCGATCTGCGTCTTTTGATCGAAGTTGTCGCGCGCGCGTGCAAGGCGATCAGCTTCAACGTCAGCAAGGGCGCGCTCGGCGACGCGCTCGGCACGGCCGGCAGCGAGAACGTCCAGGGCGAAGTGCAGAAGAACCTCGACATCCTCTCGAACGAGATCCTGCTCGACGCCAACGAATGGGGCGGCAACCTCGCCGCCATGGCCTCGGAGGAAATGGAAACGTTCTTCCCGATCCCGGCCAACTATCCGAAGGGCGAATACCTGCTGGTGTTCGACCCGCTCGACGGCTCGTCGAACATCGACGTGAACGTGTCGATCGGCACGATCTTCTCGGTGCTGCGCTGCCCGGACGGCCAGCAGCCGACCGAAGAATCGTTCCTGCAGCCCGGCACGAAGCAGGTGGCCGCAGGCTACGCCGTGTACGGCCCGCAAACGGTGCTCGTGCTTACGACCGGCAACGGCGTGAACTGCTTCACGCTCGACCGCGAACTCGGCTCGTGGGTGCTCACGCAGAGCAACATGCGCATTCCGGAAGAAACGCGCGAATACGCGATCAATGCATCGAACGCACGCCACTGGTATGAACCGGTTCAGCAGTACATCGGCGAGCTGAACGCCGGCAAAGATGGCGCGCGCGGCGACAATTTCAACATGCGCTGGATCGCCTCGATGGTTGCCGACGTGCACCGTATCCTGAACCGTGGCGGCATCTTCATGTACCCGGCCGACAAGCGCGATCCGTCGAAGCCCGGCAAGCTGCGCCTGATGTACGAAGCGAACCCGATGTCGTTCATCGTCGAGCAGGCGGGTGGCATGGCGACCAACGGCGAGGAGCGCATTCTCGACATCCAGCCTACGAGCCTGCATGAGCGCGTAGCCGTGTTCCTCGGCTCGAAGAACGAGGTCGAGCGCGTCACGCGCTACCACCACGAAGCGAAAAAATGAAAAAAGATGAGGAAGGGGCTTGCATAGTTCGCGGCAACTTCCTATAATCTTTCTTCTCTGATGCACGCCGGAATAGCTCAGACGGTAGAGCAGCGCATTCGTAATGCGAAGGTCGGGGGTTCGATTCCTCTTTCCGGCACCAGAATTAAAGCAAAAAGCCCAGTCTTCGGACTGGGCTTTTTGCTTTGTGCCCTCGCCTGCGATCGGTGCTGAACGGCGGCTGCGTCACTCCTTCGGCGCCAGCGCATCCAGCGCCTCGCCCACCTCTGCGAGCACGTCATCCCATTGCCCCAACTCGCGCTGCCTGAAAAGTCGCGCCGACGGATACCAGGGACTATCGGAGCGCTGCGTCATCCAGCGCCAGTCCGTGCAGGTCGGCAGCAGGATCCACACCGGCACGCCAGCCGCACCCGCAAGATGCGCGACAGAGGTGTCGACGGTCATCACGAGATCGAGCGACTGGACAATGGCGAGCGTGTCCGCGAAGTTCGCGATCTGCGGCCCGAGCGGTGTGATGTCGACGTCGTGAGGCAACGTGTCCAACTCGCTTTGCGCGCCGCCCTTCTGCAGCGAAAACCATGACACACCACGCCGGGCGAGCACAGGCAGTAACGTGTGCAGCGCAAGCGAGCGGTAGCGGTCGAGTTCGTAATCGGGGTTCCCAGCCCATACGAGCCCCACGCGGAGTCTGCGCGTACCACGATGCGCCCCGCCGGAAAGCCGCTCGCGCCAATCGGCAACGCACCCAGGCGGCGCTCCCAGGTAAGGCATTGCCAGCGGAAGCATGTCCACCGTCAGCTTCATTGACGCTGGAAAGCGGAACATGCGGCTCCAGAAGTCGTAGGGACCAGGCGGCAACGTCGTCCAGGCCTTGTTCACGCCGCGCGCGCATGCCGCGACATCGCCAATCGCCTTGTCGACCCAAACATCGACCGTCGCGCCCCGGCGCTGCAGCCAGTCGATGTAGCGCAAGGATTGAAGCTGATCGCCCAGCCCCTGCTCGCCGATCAGCAAAAACCGCCGCCCGTTCACGGCCTCACCGGACCACTCCGGAAAGGCGGGACGCACGAGCGTACTGTTCTGCGGCAAGCGTTCGTGCCAGTGATAGTGCCGCCACCCTCGCTCGAAATCGCCGTCGCGCAGCATCGTGACGGCGGCGTTGAACTGCACATGTTCGTCCTCGGGCAGCAAGCGCGCCGCCTCTGCGGCGTGATGGCGCATGCGGCCATGCTCGCCAAGCATGTTCGACGCGTAGCTCGCGTTGTGATGCAGCTTGCCGCGGGTCGCATCGACCGCAAGCCCCTCCAGCGCGACCTGATACGCGTCGTTGAAGCGATGGATTTCGTTGAGCCGCAACGCGAGGTTCTCGAGCGCTGCCGCGTTTGCCGCGAACTCGGCTCGCATCTGCGAGATTTGCGCGTTCAGTTCCGTGGGGCGTTCGAGACGCGCGAGGACCGTTAGCAACTCGAGCCCATCTGCGAGCCGTGAGGTTCCCACTGCGTGTGCGCGGCGCAGATACTCCGCGGCCGCTTCCAGGTACGCGTCTTCGAGACACAATCGCGCCAGGCACCGCAAGGCGTGATGAAGCGAGGGCTCATAGTCGAGCGCCTTTTCGTAGTGCATGCGCGCCTCGGCGCGGCGCTTCGCCAGCTTGAGTACATCGGCCAGGTTGCGGTGCAAGCTAGCCGTGCCGCCGCTGAGCGCAATCGCACGATAGTAGAACGCCTCGGCAGCAACATGCTCGTTCGCCATCGCCGCGAGTAGGCCGCGATGCTCCCACAGCTCGGCGCGTTCGGGCGCCGCGCCGATTGCGCGTTCGAGATGGTCGCGTGCGAGGTCGTGTTGTCCGTCGCGAAAATATGAGAGCGCCAGGCGATGCAACACGTGTGCGTTGTGCGGCTCGTGCTCGAGCAGCTCCTGGTAGGCGAGCAGCGCGTCACGCGTTCTGCCCAGGTCGAAGTGCTGGTCTGCGAGCGCAAGCGCCGCCTTCGTGTGCGCTTGCTCGACCGAAGCTTCGGCCGGCGTGGTGACATGGTCGCTCATCGTAGGATCGCGCCGGCAATGTGGCGCACGGGTCTGTTACGTTGCTATCTGGAAAGGGGTGTACTGCTGGGCGTCGTGCGGACCTTGCGTCAGCATCTTTTAAAGATAAGCAAAATCGCCGTGCGACCGAATCAGACGTATCTGAAAACGGCTACGCGAATCCAGGCCCCCCACGCTGCTCGCGCAGAAAGTCGATGAACGCACGCAGTTTGGGCGGCAACTGGGCGCGCCCGGCCGTATACAAATAGAAGCCGGGAAACGACGCGCCCCACGACTCGAGCACCGGCACGAGCCGGCCTTCGTCCAGCGGCGAGCGCACGTAATCCTCGATCACGTGCAGGAGACCCACGCCCTGCTCCGCGGCGCGCACCATCGTGCGCAGATCGTTGGTCACGAAGCGGCCCTCGGTGACCACGTCGAACATGCTCCGGGGATCGTCGGGCTGCGCGAACTCCCAGCGGTAGACGCCGCCTGTCGCGAAGCGATAGTGCAGACAATCATGCGCGGCCAGATCGTCGGGGGTGACGGGGCGCGCGTGGCGTTCGAAGTATGCCGGCGAGCCCACCACGACGATGCGAATCGGCCCGCCGATCGGCACAGCAACCATGCCAGGCGCCACCGATTCGCCCAGGCGAATACCCGCGTCGAAGCCCTCGCCCACCAGATCGGCAAAACCGTCGTCGAGTGCGAGTTCGAGCTTGATCTGCGGAAAACGCGCCATGAAGTCAGCGAGATGCGGCATGACGAGCAACTCGCTCGCCACGCGTGGCAGATTGATGCGCAGCGTGCCAGCGGGCTCATCGCGCGAAGCGTCGAGCGCGTCGAACGCTGCCTCGATCTGAGCCAGCGCGGGCTGCACGCGCGCGAGAAACTGCGCGCCCGCCTCGGTCAGCGCGACGCGGCGCGTCGTGCGATTGAAGAGCCTCACGCCGAGTTGCGCTTCGAGCGCACGCACGGCTTGGGATAGCGCCGAAGTCGAGAAGCCCGCCGCGGACGCCGCGCGCGTGAAGCTGCCATGCCGTGCGACGGCAGCCACGGCGAGCAGAGCGGGCAGGCGTCCCGCCAGCCCGGACGCGGCGGCCGGCGCTGACGCCGGATTGGAAACCGGGCCCATGCAGCCTCCATTGTGAAGCTCAGCTTCACAGTAATTTCAGGTGAACCCGATTTTTCCACAAAAAGGAAAGGCGCAAGATGAGTTCGCGTTCGCCACCCATCCTTTAAGGAAGCCGCCATGAATCTCGACAGCTACACCCTGCTCGGCCGCTCTGGCCTGCGTGTCAGCCCCATCGCTCTGGGCACGATGACGTTCGGCACCGAATGGGGCTGGGGCGCCGACGAAGCCTGCGCACAGCGACTCTTCGACCTCTATGTCGACGCGGGCGGCAACTTCATCGACACCGCCGACCTCTATACGGAAGGCACAAGCGAAACCTGGGTGGGGCGCTTCGCGGCGGCGCGCGGTCTGCGTGAGCGGCTCGTCATCGCCACCAAGTATTCCTATAACGCGGAATCGGGCAACCCGAACGCTGGCGGCAACCATCGCAAGAACTTGCTGCGTGCGCTCGACGGCTCGCTCAAGCGCCTTGGCACCGACTACATTGATCTCTACTACCTGCACACGTGGGACCGCATGACGCCCGCCGACGAAGTGATGCGCGCCATGGACGACGCGGTGCGCGCGGGCAAGATCCGCTACGTAGGTCTCTCCGACGTGCCCGCCTGGTACGCGGGCCGGGCGCAAACGCTGGCCGATTGGCGCGGCTTCGAACCGGTGGCGGCCATGCAACTCGAATACTCCCTGATCGAACGCAACGCGGAGCACGAATTTGCCGACCTGGCGACGCAACTCGGCATGGGGCTCGTGCCGTGGAGTCCGCTCGGTATGGGCGTGCTGTCGGGGAAATATCGGCCGTCGCAGGCAAGCGAAGGCGTGCACGGTGTGGGCCGCCTGCAGACGGTGGGCGCGAAGCCGCCGCCCGGCTTCGACAAGCTCTCTGCGCACAACTTCGCGATCGTCGCCGAGCTCGAGCGGGTCGCGTACGAGGCCAACCGGCCCATGGCGCAAGTTGCGTTGAACTGGCTATATCAAAAGCGCGGCGTGGCGAGCATCATCGTCGGTGCAACCCAAGCTGCGCAACTCGAACAGTCGCTCGGCTCGCTCGACTTCACACTCGCCCCCGAACTGGTCGCGCGCCTCGACGCAGCCTCCGAACCCGCGCACCCGTTTCCGTACTACATGTTCGCGGACGGCCACCAGTCACGCATTCACGGCCAGGTGGACGTGCGTGCGACACCCGCAAACCATGCTCACGTGCAACGCGTGCCGGCGCCGCCGGAGGACCAAACGTAACGAATTATCGGAGTGCATCAATACGCCGCGCCCGAATGCGCGGCTATTTACGTACGTTCGGTCATTAAGTCGCGACCAAATGACGCGGAACAAAGTATTAATCGCCCAATCGGATGGAAACGGACACTTACATAGTTTTAATTCTTATTAACGTTTCGACGTCAACGGCTAAGCATAATCATCCGTTGTAGACCAATGATGGGTGCACGCTGATCCGGACGGACCCGCCCGCGCTTGCGGCGCCGCGCAACACAGGCGCGGAAAGGTGCAAGCGCGAACGCGGGTCTCAGAGCCGGGGGAAGTGCGATTGAGGCGTTGTGCGACTGCAGCAGCCGCTGTGCGGGAGATTCGGAGAATGAGGAGCCGAACTTGATTCACGCAGCATGCGCAAGTGCGAAGGACATCTCAACAATTATATTCCCGCGCCGTTAATCATTTGTATCGCTGTGCGAAGAAAGCAACACGCGTGCGAGAAAAGCACTGTTACCGTAAGCGGGACTAGCGCAGCAGAAGTGCCGAGCCGGATAATCGGCTTACATAGGAGAAAGATCATGGACGCCAAACCGCCAAGGATTCCGACCCCGGACCAAGTCTTCAGCCCGGATCCGGAACCGGTGGCCGTTGAGTTTCTCGGCGACGAATTGCCTGCTCACGTGCGGGCTTTTCTGGACGAGCAACGCAAGGCACACGAACAGAAGTGACGGGGCTACGCACACGTTCGCTCTCGCGTGGGTTTTGAGTGACACCGCGCGCTGCAGACGTTCGTGTGCAAATCGACACGCGTAGTTAGGGGACGCGCGTGTGATGCTGCGCGCGCGTTTTTGCGCCGTAGCGGTTAGCGCTCGGCACGCTCGATCGAGAGCGCGGCTTCATGCCACTGTCGCGATTCGACCTGCGCGCCGTTAGATGCAAGCGCACCATAACCGGCTATGCTTCGGTTTTTATTGCCGGCGTCTTTCCTCCACTCGATGACATTGCTGACTCGCGCCAGCGCGCGTTGCGCTGCTGCGCTGCTCTTCGCCCTGCCGATCGCCCCCGTCCATGCCGACGGTGACGACACTGCCCTGACCAACCTTGTCGCCCTCGTTTCGCAGCGGCTGGCGCTCGCCGAGCCGGTCGCGCACTGGAAATGGCAACATCAGAAGCCGATCACCGATACGCCCCGTGAAGACGCCTTGATCGCCGACGTGCAAAAGCGCGCCAAGGCGGCCGGTGTCGATCCCGCGTTTGCGCGTGCGTTCTTCCGCGATCAGATCGATGCCAGCACGCAAATGCAAAAGTCGCTGTTCGACACATGGCGTGCCTCGCAGGCGCCCAGCGACCCGGCGCCGGATCTCGCCACGGCCACTCGACCCCAACTCGACAGACTCACGGGCCAATTGATCGGCGCACTCGCACGCGTGCAATCAATGCGCGGCGCACCGGATTGCCCGGCGCGCGTCGCACGAACGGTTGCGAACTGGAAGGAACTCACCCGATACGACTCCGCGCGCACGAATGCGATGAATCAGGCGCTTGAGCATGTGTGCGAATCGGGCGGCGTAGGCGGCGTCGCTTAAGGACCGCTAGGCCGCGCTCGTGAGGCGGTCAGCCTCGGAAGGCTGCAGCACCTGCACGCGCAGACCGCGTTCGAAGTGCGTCTGCAGAATGCGCCAGGTCGAAAGCTCGAACACCCGCTCAGCGCTTCGGTCCACCAGCGCCTCAGCCTCAGTCGCGCTGGGAAAGGCACCCATATAGCACCAGCGATCGATCAGGTGATAAACGTCGGCGCCGTTGGTCGAGTCCCGCTCCGGCACGACCACCGCGCCGTCGAACGGCCAGGGCGTCGCCCCAAGGTCGACGGGGTCGCGCTTCGACGCACGCGGCACGCGATTGAACGAGGGCTTGAGCGTTGCGATCCATTGCGCCTCGACAAGGAGCGCGCCAAGCTCGCCGCCCGTCGCACGCCACTCCACGCGGCGCACCTGCTGCGCCATCCGCTGTTCGCGTGAAGAGCGCCGATCCCCCGAAAGATGCGCGCGCACACGCTGGCGCACCCGTACGCTGCGCCCCACGTAGAGCGGCACGTCGTTCTCGCCGTAGAACGCATAAACGCCGTGACCCGCGGGCGCGGTGTCGATCAGTTCGTCGGTGATGTCGCCGGCCAGTACGTGACGGCGCGTCGTGCGCTCGATCTGCGACGCCAGCGCTTCCCCCGGCACCAGCGCGGGCAGGCGCTGCCAGAACTGCCAGAGGAGATCGGCGTCGGCGAGCGCGCGATGGCGGTCCGATGGCACGAGTGCATGGCGCTCGACCAACGCGTCTAGCCCGTGGCGCTTCTCACCCGGGAAAAGCGCCCGCGACAGGCGCACAGTGCACAGCACATCGGGGTTGAAGGAATAACCGGCACGCTCGAACTCTGCCCGCAGGAAGCCGCGGTCGAAGGCCGCGTTGTGCGCGACGAAGAGCTTGCCGGCGAGTCGCCCATGGAGCTGAGCCGCAATGTCGGCGAAGCGCGGCGCGCCGCGCACCATCTGGTCCGTAATACCGGTGAGCTGCTGAATAAAGGGCGGGATAGGCTGACCGGGATCGACGAGGGTGCTCCATCGTGTCACCTGCCCTTGCGCCACCTCCACCACCCCAACTTCGGTAATCCGGTGCTCGCTTACTGAGCCGCCGGTCGTCTCGAGGTCTACGAAAACAATGGGAAGGTCGCCGGCGGCCTGGGCGGCGCTCAAGGAGGATTCAAACATGGTGAAACGACAGGGGAAATGGAAAACGGCCCAAGTATGCACTGTTTGCACGCCACGCGCCGACAGTCCCGGCAGCCTAAGCGCGACTCTCGTCTTTTAGTGCAAACCCGAATCAGGAAAATTGCAAGATCCCAGGGTTTTCCCGATTAAATGCGCGACTAAAAACCGTGACCACTAATATTGCCTGAATATCAATATGCCAAAAATGAAAAAGCCCCGGGGTTCGCCCGGGGCCTGGTGTTGATGAGCGCTCGCGCAGCGAGCGCTCGCACGCTGCACTTACAGCGGCTGAATATTCGCGGCCTGCTTGCCCTTCGGACCGACCTTGACGTCGAACGACACACGCTGGTTCTCCTTCAACGACTTGAAGCCGTCGGCGCGGATTTCCGAGAAGTGCGCGAACAGATCGTCGCCGCCGGCGTCAGACGTGATGAAGCCAAAGCCCTTCGCATCGTTGAACCATTTGACGATACCGGTTTCCATGTTTCAGTTTCCCTCGAGATTTTAATGACGCGGGTAATAACCCTCACGCCGTATCCAGCCAATTCCCGCCGTCCCGCTTCAGCGAATTCTTTAAATTGCAGCGGAACGAAAATCAGCTTTGCCGTTATACGGGGAACGTCAATCGCCAGTCAAGCGAATTTTTTATAACAGCTTTCCCGATTCGACGATAAAAGCGGTATGCATCAAAAAGTCGCAAGAAAATCGTATGCGATCCGAATTTATATATAAAAACACGTCATTTTTACGCGACTATCCTGCTTACGTCATTTCTACCGGGAAGTTTTCCCGAAATGTAACAATTCGTGTCAAACGTAAGTGTTTCTCCCGGTTGTTCGAGTAATACATTCAATTCATGATCCATATTATTAGCGGCATCGGAGGTCATCATGCTGACAGCTCTGCGGCGATGGATTCACTGGCTCGTTCAAACGGACGGGATTGCGCCAACGGCTGAGGAAGCCGAAACCTATGGCGCATGGCATGGGGACCACTGGCACAACCTGCTGTGTTCCCCTATGGACGCAAGGCACTACGTAATGGAAGACTGGAGCCTGCAGCCTGAGCCACCGCAAGCGGGCACCCAGTAAGGGGCGCGCGTAGCGCGCATGGCCTGAAGACGGGCAAAAAAAAGCGCGGCAGAAAAGGCCGCGCCGACAAAGGTTTGGAGATCTTTTTCGTCAACGAAAAAGTCTGCTTCGGAAAGCAGCGATTGAAGTATAGCCGGGCCCAGGTCTGACGATTAAGTCTGCGGCGCACAATCATCTGTTACGCCGGGCGCAATAATCAGTTGAGACCAATTTAAACCGTTTTTCGCAATCAATTGTTGTAGCGATCGCACAACGCTCGCGCGGTTGACAGTTTCATTCCCTCCCTGAGAAATCCGCTCAAAGCCTTTAGCAGCAGGGCTTAAGACGAGCGCGATAATCATTTCCGATATCGCAATACTTTATTGCGAAATTCGGAATACCCCCTCTCCGAGCACCCTCTCTACACTCTGCCTGTCTGGAAACCGACTTGGACGGATTAATTCGTACCACGCGAACTTTGCCTCTCGCTGCGCTTCGCATGGACGGTTTCCCAAACGGGGTTCGACGAAACCCACCTCTGTTCTCGGAGTTTACAAAGATGAAAAAGACTCTCATGGTCGCCGCCCTGACGGGCATTTTTGCAACGGCTGCACACGCGCAAAGCAGCGTTACGCTGTACGGCCTGATCGACGCAGGCATCACCTACTCGAACAACCAGCGCGTGAGCGCAACGAGTGGTCACAGCGCGTGGCAAGCCACGAGCGGCACGGTCAACGGCAGCCGTTGGGGCCTGCGCGGTGCTGAAGACCTCGGTGGCGGTCTGAAGGCCATCTTCACGTTGGAAAACGGCTTCAACATCGACAACGGCAACCTCGGTCAAAAGGGCCGCATGTTCGGCCGTCAAGCGTTCGTGGGTCTGGCTAGCGACCAATACGGCGCGGTCACCCTCGGTCGTCAGTACGACTCCGTCGTCGACTACCTCGCACCGCTGTCGAACACCGGCACGCAATACGGTGGCACGATCGCTGCTCACCCGTTCGACAACGACAACCTGAACAACTCGGTTCGTTTCAACAACACGGTCAAGTACTCGAGCGTCAACTACGCTGGCTTCAAGTTCGGCGGTACGTACTCGTTCTCGAACAGCACCGAATTCGCGAACAACCGTGCTTATAGCTTCGGCGCGACGTATAACTACGCCGGCCTGAACTTTGCAGCTGCTTACCTGCACGCGAACAACAACATCAACAACCCGCAGTTCAACGCGGCTACGTTCTCGGGCGCACAAGCAGGCGACTACACCTTCGGTGCAGCTCGCCAAAGCACGTTCGGCGGCGGCGTGAACTACACGTTCGGCCCGGCAACGGCAGGCTTCGTCTACACGCAGACGCAACTGGGCAACGCGATTGGCATCTCGCCCACGCAGTCGGGTACGGCTAACGGCATCGCTCTTAACGGGAACAGCGTACGTTTCCAGAACTTTGAAGGCAACATTCGTTACGCTCTGACCCCGGCTCTGAGCCTGGCCGGCGCATACACGTACACGCGCACGAACTTCGGCGGCGGCGTGAACCCGAACTACAACACGGTTTCGCTCCAGTCGGACTACGCTCTGTCGAAGCGCACCGATGTGTACCTCCAAGGCAACTGGCAGCACGTCTCGTCGAACTCGGCGAACATCGGACCGTACCTGAACGGCCTGACGTCGGCTTCGGCAACGCAAGACCAGGTTGCTGTGACGGTTGGTATGCGTCACCGCTTCTAAGCAGCACGCTGCTGGCCGCCTTGGCCAGCACTGCAGCTGAAAAAGGCACCCTCGGGTGCCTTTTTTTCATTTCTGCCGCAGTCTGATTACGCGGCTGCCGGCGGATAGTGCACGTCCAGAACGTCGATCGGCTCCGGCCCCGCTGGCGTGTGCAGCGTGACCTGATCGCCTATCTTCGCCTTCAGTAGCGCCCGCGCGACAGGCGAAACCCAGCTCACGTGCCCCTGGTCGAGATCGACCTCGTCGATGCCGACGATCGTGATCGTGTGCGCCTCGCCGTCCTCGGTGCCGTACTCGACGGTCGCCCCGAAGAACACCTGGTCCACGCTCTCCTGCCGGCTGCTGTCCACGACTTCAGCCAGATCCAACCGCTTCGTGAGAAAGCGGATGCGGCGGTCGATTTCGCGCAAACGGCGCTTGCCGTAGATGTAATCGCCGTTTTCGGAACGATCGCCGTTCGAGGCCGCCCATGAGACGAGTTTGACCACCTCGGGCCGCTCCTCGTCTATCAGGTGCAGCAACTCGCTGCGCATGCGCTCGTAGCCGGCGGGCGTAATGTAGTTCTTCGTGCCGGCGGGAATCTCGGGGTGACCGGCTTCGAGATCGTCGTCGTCGTTGTCGGTCGATTCTTTGACAAAGGCCTTGTTCATGATGGGATCACTGCGGTATGTGTGTACTAACTCACTCACTACTGCCAGCGTACACGAATCACGCCCCAAGACAAATCGCGATAAGGGTCTTCCCTTTTTTCGAACCCCTGCTATAATCTCACTTCTGCGTGCGGCTGTAGCTCAGTTGGATAGAGTACTTGGCTACGAACCAAGGGGTCGTGGGTTCGAATCCTGCCAGCCGCGCCACTTATTCGAAGCGTTTCCCATTTAATCTGGGAAGGGTTTCAAGCAGTATATCGTTGTACGTAGTATCGTTTTAGCGTGCGGCTGTAGCTCAGTTGGATAGAGTACTTGGCTACGAACCAAGGGGTCGTGGGTTCGAATCCTGCCAGCCGCACCACCCATTGAAGGGCCTTTCCGAATGGAAAGGCCCTTTGTCTTTTCAGCTGCAGAATTGTGTGCGCCTGCCGTCTCGTGCGAGGCAAGACCCTAGCGCGGCGGCGTGCCGATGTCGCCGATCTGCGCGTCGGGTCGCGGCAAGTCCTCCACGTCGCCAATCGCGCTGGGCTCCCCTACAGGCTCCATGCCCATGCCCAGCAGCGCCTGAGGCTGTCGCAGCATCTGCCCTACCGTCTCACCAAAGCGGCTTGTGACGAACGCCCGCAGCAGCGCCTCGCGCGTGGTTTCTCCGTGGGCTTTCACTGCACCCGATTCGCCCTCGAACTCCGCCACACAGGAAGCCGGCTCGCCTTCGCGAAGCTCGACGCGCTTTGCGCGGTCTAGCACCACGCCGGCCGCCTCCCACGAATCGGTAGGCATGAAGCGGCCATCCCATGGACGCCCGCGATCGTTGCCGCGCACGGCGACTGTCTCGCCACTGTCGGTGAAATAGATTTCGCGCACGAAGTCCGGCAGACTGCGCGCCACCCAGTAATCGAGCGCGAGGCCGGTCAGCTCAGCTACGTTCATTGCGAGTCCCTCGTTTCGGGTCGAAGGAAGATGGCGAAGTGACCGGCGAGCCCGGTCAGGCTGCCGCGAAGATGCGGCAATGAGAAAACGGTAGAGTACCGCGCGATACGCTCAGTGGGAGTGGTCCGTGCCACGGAACAGCACTTCCCGACGCGGGGCGCCCGGAGCTACGTGCCCCGAGCTTCCCGCCCAGAGCCACGCGCCCCGCTCAATAATCCGCGCGTTCGCGTTCGATGCGCATGCCGCCGTCGTGGCGATGGTGCCCGTCGTCGCTCGAACGCTCACGCGCGATGCGCATTACGTCCGGATTCGTGCGCACCCGGCGCATGACGTTCGCGAGGTGCACGCGGTCGCTCACCTGGATCACGAAGCGCAACATGTTCGATTCCTGTGCCAGATCGTCGTCCATCGCGATGTGCACGATGTTGGCGTCCGCCGACGTGATGTCGGCCGCCACCCGGGCGAACACGCCCTTGGTGTTCTTCACGAGCACCTTCACCGCGACATCGAACAGACGCCCCGGCTGCGGCGCCCACGCTACGTCGATCCAGCGACCCGGGTCGCGCCGGTGGATACGTTGCGCGACGCGGCAGTCGGTCGTATGGATCGCCATACCGAGACCGATGCCGATGTAGCCCATGATGCTGTCACCAGGGATCGGGCGGCAGCAAGCCGAAAGCTGCACCGACATGCCCTCGGTGCCCGTGATGACTACGGGCGGCGCCGGCGGCGCATTCGGGTCGCGCGGCGGATGATGATGATCGGCGTCGTCGGCATCCTGGCCGCTCATCAGCACTTCGATGCGCTTGGCCATGACCGCCGCCACGCGCCGGCCAAGACCGATGTCGGCGAAAATTTCCTGGCGGTTCTTGTTGCCGGTCCACTGGACCAGCTTTTCCCACACTTCCGGCGTGACTTCCGAAAGCTGGTAGCCGTAGCCCTTGAGCGCCTGATCGACCAGTCGTTCGCCCAGCTGCACCGACTCCGTGAGACGCATCGTCTTCAGGTAGTGCCGGATCGCCGAACGTGCCTTGCCGGTGCGCACGAAGCCGAGCCACGCCGGATTCGGCTTGGAGTACGGCGCTGTGATCACCTCGACGATGTCGCCGCTCTTGAGTTCGGTACGCAGCGGCAGCAGCTCGTTGTTGATCTTCACGGCCACGCACTGGTTGCCGAGGTCGCTGTGGATCGAATAAGCGAAGTCGAGCGCCGTGGCGCCGCGCGGCAGCGCCATGATTTTGGACTTCGGCGTGAAGACGTACACCGCGTCCGGGAACAGGTCGATTTTGACGTGTTCGAGGAATTCGCTCGAGTCGCCGACTTCGCTCTGGATGTCGAGCAGTGACTTGAGCCACTGGTGCGCGCGCTTCTGCACATCGTTGAGATCTGCGCCACCGTTCTTGTAGAGCCAGTGCGCGGCCACGCCCGCTTCGGCGATCTCGTGCATCTTCCGCGTGCGCACCTGGAACTCGATAGGCGCGCCGAACGGGCCCACGAGCGTGGTGTGCAGGGACTGATAGCCGTTCACCTTGGGAATGGCGATGTAGTCCTTGAACTTGCCTGGAACCGGCTTGTAGAGCGCATGGAGCGCGCCGATGCAGGTGTAGCACTCGAGCGCCGATTCGACCACGACGCGAAAACCGTACACGTCGAGCACTTGCGAGAACGACAACTGCTTGTCGCGCATCTTCTTGTAGATACTGAAGATGGTTTTCTCGCGGCCCGTCACTTCGGCGTCGAGCTTCGCGTCGGCAATCGCGCGCTGCACCGCTTCCAGAATCTTGCTCACCACTTCGCGGCGATTGCCGCGCGCGGCCTTCACCGCCTTTTCGAGCGTGGCGTAGCGATTCGGGTTGAAGTTCGCGAAGCTCAGGTCCTGCAGCTCGCGATAGGTGTTGTTCAGGCCAAGACGGTGCGCGATGGGAGCGTAGATGTCGATCGTCTCGCGCGCCACGCGGCGGCGCTTTTCGGGAGGAACCGCGCCGAGCGTGCGCATGTTGTGCAGACGGTCGGCAAGCTTCACCAGAATCACGCGCACGTCGCGCGCCATCGCGAGCAGCATCTTGCGGAAGTTTTCCGCCTGCGCTTCCTCGCGGTTGCGAAACTCCATCTTGTCGAGTTTCGACAGGCCATCGACCAGTTCCGCGACCTTCGCGCCAAAGCGCTCGGCGAGTTCCGCCTTGGTCACGCCCTGGTCTTCCATCACGTCGTGCAGGAGCGCAGCCATGATGGACTGCGCGTCGAGCTTCCAGCCGGCGCAGATTTCCGCGACGGCGACGGGATGGGTGATATAGGGTTCGCCGCTCTGGCGATATTGCCCGAGGTGGGCTTCATCGCTGAAGTGGAACGCCGCCTTGACCTCCTTGATTTCCTCGGGGGTGAGGTAACCGGAGAGCGCAGCGGTCAGATTGGCGATGGAGACAACCCCGTGCTTGCGGGGCTGCTCCGGCGTCGCGGTCGGCCCGAACAGATGGCGAAACGACTGTTCGAGGACCGCGTCGATGTAATTGCGCGCAGGGCTCGCAGTCTCGGCTTCCTGGTCCACGTCGGTGGCCGGCGAGGGCGTGGTGCTCATGTTCCCCTCCGTATCAGGTTTGGCGTTGACGACTAAAGCCGTTTGATGCAACTGCGCGCGGTACGAACTACATGCCTAACGACAATGCGGGCAATGCGTCCGAATGCGCCCTTAGACGGGCACCTTCTTCAGCATTTCGAGGCCGACCTGGCCAGCCGCGATCTCGCGCAGCGCGACAACAGTTGGCTTGTCGCGGCTTTCGATCTTGGGCGTGTGACCTTGTGCGAGCTGGCGGGCGCGATAAGTCGCAGCGAGCGCCAGTTCAAAGCGGTTCGGAATCTGTTTCAGACAGTCTTCGACGGTGATGCGGGCCATGTCGGGTTCCTTCTCATTCTCACAGGTTCTTATTCTACCTTATGTGCCCGATGCGCCGGGCTGCGGCTGGTGGATACCGAGCTGCACGAAGAGCTCGGTATGCCGCGCGTATTGCGAAGCGAACCGCAAGCGCGTGGCGCTCACGATATTGCGCAGCTCCTGCAACGCGCGATCGAAGTTCTCGTTGATCACGACGTACTCCGATTCGCTCGCGTGTGCGATCTCGCTGCCCGCTGCAAGCAGGCGTCGCGTGATGACGTTCGGCTCGTCTTCGCCGCGCTTTTTCAGGCGGTCGGCGAGCGCTTCGAGCGACGGCGGCAGGATGAAAATTTCCACGGCATTGCGAAACTGCTTCTTCACCTGCTGCGCGCCTTGCCAGTCGATTTCGAGCAGGACGTCATGCCCGATTTTCATCTGGTCTTCGATCCACACGCGCGAAGTGGCGTAGTAGTTGCCATGCACTTCCGCGCTCTCGAGAAACTCGCCCGCGGCGTGGCGCGTGAGGAAGTCGTCGACGTTCGTGAAGTGATAGTGCTCGCCGTCGCGCTCCTTCGAACGCGGCGCGCGCGTCGTGTACGAAACCGACAGGCGGATCGCGCTGTCTTCGGCGAGCAGCGCGTTCACGAGCGTCGACTTGCCCGCACCCGAAGGCGCCACCACCATGAAGAGGTTGCCGGGGTACATGCCCGCGTACGGATTGCGCTTCTTGTCGTGCTTCGCGTCCGCTTTGGGGGCGCTACTGTGGTCGGTCATGTTCGTTGCTTCCTTCATTCGAGATTCTGGACCTGCTCGCGCATCTGCTCGATGAGCAGCTTGAGCGTCATCGAGGCGTCTGCGAGTTCCTTCGCCGCCGCCTTCGAGCCAAGCGTGTTCGCTTCGCGGTTGAGCTCCTGCATCATGAAGTCGAGACGCTTGCCGACGCGGCCGCCCTTCTCGATGACATGCCGCGTTTCGTTCAGGTGCGCCGTGAGGCGCGAGAGCTCTTCAGCGATGTCAATGCGAATGCCGTACATCGTCACTTCCTGGCGAATGCGCTCGGCGATTTCTTCGCGCGAAATATTGCCGATGCTGCCACCGTTGCCATTGCTGTCCGGCGCGGCGATGCCGAGCGCTTCCTGCAGACGCTCGACGATCTTCTGCTGGTGCTTCGCGATCAGCTCCGGCACGAGCGGCGTGATGCGCGCGACGATCGCCTCCATTTCGGTGACGTTCGCAAGCAGCATGTTGGCGAGCTGCGCGCCTTCGCGAGCGCGCACTTCGATCAGGTCGACGATGGCCTGCTTGCCGCAGCCGAGCACGGCGTCGCGCAGCAGGTCGGCCGCCACGCCGCTTTCCGCCAGCACGCCGGGCCAGCGCAGGATCTCGCCCGTGCGCAAGCGGCCCGACTCAGGAAACGCTTCGAGCACGGCGCGCTCGAGCCCGGCGAGCTGATCGAGCGCGTCGCGGTTGAGCGCGCCCGCGTTGGCGCCCTGCTCGCTGCGCTGGATGTTGATGCGGATGTCGACCTTGCCGCGCGAGAGCTTCGTCATCAGCATTTCGCGCAGCGTGGGCTCGCACACGCGCACGTCTTCGGGCATGCGGAAGTTCAGGTCGAGAAAGCGCGAATTCACCGTGCGCAATTCGACGGAGACACTGGCGCCGCCCGTGCCCGAAGCCGCAGCAAGCTCGCGCGTCGCGCTGGCATAGCCGGTCATGCTGTAAATCATGGTTCGTCTCGCGAAGAAAGCCGTGGCGTCGTGCGCAGGGCGCGCGCGGGTCACGGCGGGGGAATCGAGGCGCCCGGCGTGGTGTCGCGAATGGACGATAGCGCGGGGCGGAGAAACTGCATTATCCCATTTTTGAGGGCACGCCTTCGCAAGTGCGGGCTGCATGGGGCGCCCGGCCCGAGCGGCCCTCCTTCGGCCTTCCCGCCGCCTGCCGGCGGCGTCCATCGCGAGGCGCGCTTAGGCGGTAAAATCACGGTTTCCCCTTCCCGCTCGTGCCCTCGCGCACCTTCACGATGACCCAATCCAACCAGCGCCCCTCCGGCCGCGCCGCCGACCAGCTTCGCGAAGTCCGCATCACCCGCAATTACACGAAGTACGCCGAAGGATCGGTCCTCGTCGAGTTCGGCGACACGAAGGTGCTGTGCACCGCGAGCGTGTCCGAAAGCGTGCCGCCGTTCCTGCGCGACAAGGGCCAGGGCTGGCTCACCGCCGAGTACGGCATGCTGCCGCGCGCCACGCACACGCGCAGCGACCGCGAAGCCGCGCGCGGCAAACAAACAGGCCGCACGCAGGAAATCCAGCGCCTGATCGGCCGCGCCATGCGCGCGGTGTTCGACCTCGAAGCGCTCGGCGCGCGCACCATCAACCTCGATTGCGACGTGCTGCAAGCCGATGGCGGCACGCGCACCGCGAGCATAACAGGCGCGTTCGTGGCGGCCCACGACGCCGTCTCGAAGCTGCTGGCCACTGGCCGTATCGAGCGCTCGCCGATCACCGACTACGTAGCCGCGATTTCGGTCGGCGTGTACGAAGGCGTGCCGGTGCTAGACCTCGACTATGACGAAGACTCGCAGTGCGACACCGACATGAACGTCGTCATGACCGGCTCGGGCGGCATGGTCGAAGTCCAGGGCACGGCAGAAGGCGCGCCGTTCTCGCGTGATGAACTGAACGCGCTGCTCGACCTGGCGCAAAGCGGCATCCGCTCGCTGATCGAGAAGCAGAAGGCGGCGCTGGAGACCTCGCATGGCTGATTTACAGCCGGATTCAGCGGCTAAAACCGCGGCTCGCGCGCTCTCGCGCGTCGTGCTCGCCTCGAACAACGCGGGCAAACTGCGCGAGTTCGCGGCGCTGCTCGGCGCGGCCGGCATCGAGCTCGTGCCGCAAGGCGCGCTCAACGTGCCCGAAGCCGAGGAACCGCATCCCACCTTCGTGGAGAACGCGCTCGCCAAGGCACGCCACGCGGCGAAGCTCACGGGCCTGCCCGCGCTCGCCGACGATTCGGGCCTGTGCGTGCGTGCGCTGCGCGGCGCGCCGGGCGTGTATTCGGCGCGCTACGCGCAGCTAGCGGGCGGCGAGAAGAGCGACGCGGCGAACAATGCGCTGCTCGTCGCGAACCTGAAAGATCACGCGGATCGCCGCGGCTACTACTACTGCGTGCTCGCACTTGTGCGCCACGCCGACGACCCCGAACCGCTCATCGCCGAAGGCCGCTGGCACGGCGTGGTGCTCGACGCGCCGCGCGGCGACAACGGCTTCGGCTATGACCCTTACTTCTACGTTCCGGAGCTGGAGGCCACGGCCGCCGAACTCGATCCGGCACTCAAGAACGCGTCGAGCCATCGCGCAGTCGCCCTGCGCCAGTTGCTCGCGCGACTGCAGGAGGAAGCGTGAGCCAGCAGCATCGAATCGGCATCGACGTGGTCCAGTCGTTCACGATGCCTGGCAGCATTCGCCTCACTTCGCTGCCGCCGCTCGCGCTCTACGTCCATTTCCCGTGGTGCGTGCGCAAGTGTCCGTATTGCGATTTCA
The DNA here is from genome assembly GCF_904848665.1 of Paraburkholderia hiiakae. Classification (GTDB taxonomy): domain Bacteria; phylum Pseudomonadota; class Gammaproteobacteria; order Burkholderiales; family Burkholderiaceae; genus Paraburkholderia; species Paraburkholderia hiiakae. The sequence goes on along the minus strand of NZ_CAJHCQ010000003.1, from coordinate 355,577 downwards.
ACTCGCATGAATGGAAGGGCGAGCGCTTCCCCGAAGACGACTACCTCGACGCGCTGCGCGCCGATCTCGAACAGGCGTTGCCGCTCGTCTGGGGCCGCCAGGTGCATACGGTGTTCATCGGCGGGGGGACGCCCAGCCTGCTTTCCGCGGCGGGCCTGGATCGGCTGCTTTCGGACGTGCGCGCCCTGCTGCCGCTCGACGCCGACGCTGAGATCACGCTCGAAGCGAATCCCGGCACGTTCGAAGCCGCGAAGTTCGCGCAGTTTCGCGCGAGTGGCGTGAACCGGCTCTCGGTGGGCATCCAGAGCTTCAACGAAGCGCATCTGAAGGCGCTCGGGCGCATTCACGACGCGGCGCAGGCGCGACACGCGGTCGAGGTCGCGGCGAATACTTTCGACAACTTCAACCTCGACCTGATGTTCGCGCTGCCGCAGCAAACGCTCGCCGAATGCCAGGCTGACATCGAGACCGCGCTCTCGTTCAAGCCGCCGCATCTGTCGCTGTATCACCTGACGCTCGAACCGAACACGCTGTTCGCGAAGTTCCCGCCCGCCCTGCCCGACGACGACCAGTCCGCCGATATGCAGGACTGGATTCACGAGCGCACTTCGGGCGCAGGATACGAACGCTATGAGGTTTCGGCGTACGCCCAGCCGGATCGCCAGTGCCGGCATAACCTCAACTACTGGCGCTTCGGCGACTATCTCGGGATCGGCGCGGGCGCGCACACGAAGCTCTCGTTTCCGAACCGCATCGTGCGCCAGGCGCGCTACAAACATCCGGCGACCTTTATCGACCAGGCGCGGGCGGGCACGCCGGTCCAGGAAGAACACGAGGTGAGCGCGCGCGACTTGCCGTTCGAGTTCATGCTCAATGCGCTGCGGCTCGTTGAAGGGTTTCCGGTGCATCGCTTCATCGAGCGCACGGGCCTGCCGATCACGACGATCGAACCGGCACTGCAGGAAGCTGAGCGGCGCGGGCTCATCACGCGCGATTACGAAAAAATCGCGCCGACCGAGTTGGGACAGCGCTTCCTGAACGACTTGCAGGCACTGTTCCTGAAAGACCCGCACTAAGGTCGACCTGGATCGACCGGGCGACTGCCGCCGCGCTCATGTTTCGGGTTACAATGCGCGGCTCCGGAGGTGTGGCAGAGTGGTTGAATGCACCGGTCTTGAAAACCGGCGAAGGGGTAACCCTTCCGTGAGTTCGAATCTCACCGCCTCCGCCAGAATAGCTACCCCAGCAGTCCTCAAACATCCCGCAAACCCAATAGCAGAAAGGGTTTCATGGAAATCTGCAGTCCTCGGTCATCCTGTACAATCCTCGAAAATCCCCGTTTTTGGCGGGTACTTTTCCGGGTACTTTTTCAGGGTTTCCAGCCATGCCCGAAAGCCTCCTACGCGACCTGCAATGCCGCAACGCGAAGCCACGCGCGAGCGCCTACCGGCTGCGCGACGGTGGCGGCCTGTTCCTCCAGATCAAGCCCAATGGCCTGAAATACTGGCAGTTCCGGTACATGAAGCCGGACGGCCGCGAAGGGCTGATACAGATTGGCCCGCATCCCCGCCTCACGCTCGACGCTGCGCGAGCTGCGCGTAACGACCACCGCGCCGCGGTATCGCGCGGCGACGATCCGGCCGTGCTGCGTAAGCAGGACAAGGCCCGCCGCAAGATTGACGCGGCCCGCTCTCTCACCTTCAAGCAATGCGCGGAGGCTTTCATCGACGCCCGGAGCGCCGAATGGGTCAACCCGAAGCACACCCAGCAATGGGCCAACACGCTGGCCACCTATGCCTATCCCGTCATCGGCACGTTGCGCCCCGCCGATATCGACACGGACCTGATACGGCGCGTGCTGGAGCCGATCTGGCAGACCAAGAATGAGACGGCCTCGCGCCTTCGCGGGCGCCTGGAAAACATCATGGACTGGGCGAAGGTGCGCGGCCTGCGCGACGGCGAGAACCCGGCCCGCTGGAACGGCCACCTCGATCAACTGCTGGCGGCCCCGTCGAAGGTGCAGAAGCCCAAGCATCACGCGGCGTTGCCCTACTCTGAGATTGGGCCGTTCATGATCGAGCTGCACGCGATGGTCGGTACGGCCGCGCGAGCGCTTGAATTCACGATCCTCACGGCGATGCGTACCGGCGAAGTAATCGGGGCGCTCCCCGGCGAATTCGACCTCTCAGCGGGCCTGTGGACCGTTCCAGCGGATAGGATGAAAGCGAAGCGTCCGCATCGTGTCCCGCTATCCTCGGCCGCGCTCGCATCGGTACGTGCGCTCCCGTCCCTATCCGCAGATGGCCCGATCTTCGAAGGGCGCCGCGAAGGCCGGCCGCTCTCCAACATGGCGATGCTGCAACTACTCGAACGCATGGGCCGGGGCGAGTTGACCGTTCACGGCTTTCGCTCGACGTTCCGCGACTGGGCCGCCGAATGCACGCCGTTTCCGAATGAGGTTGTAGAGATGGCGCTCGCGCACGCGATCCGCGACAAGACGGAAAGCGCCTACCGTCGCGGCGATCTGTTCGACAAGCGGCGCGAGCTGATGGAGGCATGGGCGAAACACATCAAGGCCGAAGTGAGGAAGGCGGCCGGACACCCCCCCCTCCAAAACTCGCGCACACAAAAATCTGACTGAACTGACGGTCCTGATCGGGCGCAAGCTACCCTTTTTGGCTACCCCCGGTCGCGAGTGGCTACCGCGTGGCTACCCTGAAATTCTCGGGGAGCGCCGCGCGTGACGGGGTTCGAACTACCCTCATTTGTCGATTGCCGGAAAGGACCCAAGGCGGCGAGCGCTGTTGCAGATGCCGCAATGATCGTAAGCCAGCCTCGAGCGCCTACCCCCCGGTAAAGCACCGTTACCCCCACTCTCAAACGTGGCCGTTTTTGCAGCCCGCCAGCCGTCAAGCCCTTGCCACTACGGGTTTTTCACCTGGCATGCACTGTAATGTTGGACGCAACACGACCGTTCCCCGCATTGCTGATTTTGGTGGTGACGTGGTGACAAACGCTCAAAGCCAATACCAGCAAGGCTTTGAGCGTAACCAAACCGCTGGAGATACGGTTGGTGACGTGGTGACAAGGCCGCCTATTGTTACGCTAATTGATTTAATCGACTGCCGACGCGGGGACATTCCGGCTGGAGCAATGCACGGAAACTCAGTTTTCGCGCAAACAAACGCCCCGCGTCGCCGCCATCGCGGCGGCCGTCACGATGCAAGCGAATGAATAGACGGAAGGATGCGGTAATAGCGGCCACGCTTGCCGAGCGTCGGCACGTACTCCGCGCGTGTCGCCCGTCCGCTTGACTCTGGCATCAGAACGCCTCGCTCGATCAAGACGCGCTCGACGTGCCGATGATCGAAGCCCCGGCAAATCTCAGAGCGGAAGGTTTCGACCGAAACCAGATACTCAATCTCGCTCCTGTCTGCGTCGGCGTCGCTTATCTCCCTGTTGGTGCCGTACTCCATAACCCACGACTGGGCGCTATCAACCGCCGTATCGTCGCCTTCCGCATTGCGCCTTACGAGGCGCTTGAACCCCGCCCGGTGCATCACGTTCGGCCGGTGATCGTCGTTCATGCGCTGCACCCATACAAAGCGCGCGTCGCCGTGTTGCTCGAAGAACAGCACGACCTGACGCAGCATTGCGGCCTGATCGGCGCTACCCGTACCGCCCCGCGCCTTGATCCACGCATCGAGGCAAGCACGCGCCGCCGCCTCGGCCTCGCCCTTGGGCCATGCGGTAATGCCCGCCGCCGTCGCCAGCTCGCCCGCCACGCCAACCAATGCGAAACGCTCCGCCACCCGCGCAACGGCCGCATTGGCATCACGCGGAATCCAGTCGTCCACCATCTCCGCTACAGCCGCGCGCAACAGCTCGGGCAATTCGTCCGCGACCTCCGACGCCCATTGAATCATCGCCGGTCCCGCCATGCCGTAAAACCGGCTGGCGGCGTGTTTCAGATGCTCCACAAGGGCGCGTGACGAATCGAAGCCGTGAAGCTCCTCTATCGCGCCCATGCCCCGGCCCGCGTCGGCCGGTATCGCGGGCAAACGCGCCTCTATGCCGCCTTTCATCGGTCGGCCGCCCTCGGCCATCAGTGCGTCGATGCTCTTCTCGCCGTTCGAGAGGAACAGCAACCGCCAGTTCAGAACCGGCTTCGCACCGCCAGCACGCGCACCGCGAGATTTGCCCGCCTCGTTCGCCAGCATGTAAACCACGTCGCCCACGATGCGCGGCTCGACCTGTCCAATTTCATCGAGTATCAGCACCGTGTCCGCATGCTGCGCGGCTACAGCCTCCAGCGCGTTATCGGTCGCCCGCCAGCCGCGCACATAGTCTTTCGAGCCGTACACCGACGCGGCCACAGCGCCGCCCGTTGACTTGCCCTCCGACGTGGAGCCGAGCAGGTGAAACCCGCCCGATTGCAGCCCAGCAAAGTGCAATAGCGGCCCCGCCAGCGCGACGGACACGCAGAACAGCAGGCGGCTATTGCCAACGCAATATGCGGCCACCTCGCGCCGCCATTCATCCAGTGTGCCGCTCTCACGAAACTGACTTTGCATCGGCGTGTCGGATTGATGGATCAACGGCTCGCGGCCGTCGCCTATCACCCGGTCCGGCAATACAAACGCGCCGCGATACCAGCCAATACGCGGCACGCAGCGGGCGCGGTCCTCCGTCCGCGACGATTGAATGTAGTTGACGATCTGCTGGCGGGCCGTCAGTGACGGCCGGATATCAAGGCCCATTGCCATCAGCTCGCGGCGCAGCTCGGAGCCGTCACCCGCCAGCATGGCGGCGGGCATCGCCCACCGCTTTGGCACACCGTCCGGGTCCGCGAACTCAAGCAGGTAGCCCCATTCGCCATTCAATTCGTTGCGGGTCAGTGCTACCACGTCCAGACGCGAGCTGATCTTGTGACGGGGCAATGGCTCGCCGTGACTGTTGACGCCGTGATACCAGACGCCTTCATCGTCCACTTCAAAACGCACCCGCCGATCCCCTGCGCGGGGCGTTTTCCGGGCCTTGGCGGGCTTCGCGCCCGTTGTGGACGCATCGGCATTGCCTGCACCGTCCGGGCGGCGTGTAGCGAGAGCGGAGCGCACAGCAGCCGCCACCGCTTGAACGCCCCGATGTGCGGCCAGGTCATTGAAGTCCGTTCCAGAGGAGGGGCGCTTGTCCCCGAAGTCAGGCACGGCCACCACGCCGCCAACAGCAGCAGCGGCCGCATTCGCATTCGTCACGCCCGGATTGCCCTTTGTGCGGTAATCGTCATCAGCACACAGGACAATGCGCGCGTCACGATGCTGGCCGCGCAACGCCTTGGCGACCGCCAGCAGGTTCCCCACGTCGAATGCCACGGCACACGGCAGCCCCGTCGCGGCCGCGAGCGTGCTGGCGGTCGCGTAGCCCTCTGCAATTAGCAACGTATCGCCTACCGGCCCGCCGACACTGGCGAAGTGTCCCGCCTTCTGGCCGTCCCTTAGGTAGCGTTTCTGGCCGTCCACAAGGATCAATTCGAGCGTCCAGACCTTACCCGCCGTGTCGCACGCTGGAACGATCAAAGCGCCATCGCATACGGCCGTGCCAAAGCGCAGCGGGCCGCGATAGAGGCGCAGCTCACCCGGTTGAATCGCCTTGCGCTTGAGGTAGGGATGGTCGGCCGGAGCCGCCCCGGCCGCTTCCCAGATCCGTGCAGCCTCGGCCGCTACCGCCTCATGCCGCTCCGCAGCGTCCGCCAGCTCGCGTGTCTCACGCTCCGCGCGCTCTGCATCGCGCCGCTTACGCTCGGCCGGGTCAATCGGCTTTGCCTTGTGTGCGCGCGGGTCAAAGCCGTGTCCCTTCGCGATATGGAAAAGCGTGTTGACTGTGATTCCTCCGCCCTTGAACGACTTCCACGAATCGCGCGCCGCTTTGGCCTTGTAGCTTTGTGCGCCACGGCTCCATTCGTCCCACAGAGGGAACGCCTCATCACCAAACTCAGTTTTGAGCGCCATTCCGACCTTGCGCCACGTCTCGCGATCATCGGGCGGGATGTAGCCCAGCGCGATCCGGGCGCGTTCAAACTCGTCATGCACGGTATCTGCCACGGCTCGCCCTCAATGCTTCACTACGCCGATGCCCGCGTGCATCATGACTTGCTGCACGCGGCCGACGAACCCGGCGAGAAACGCGGCCTGCATCGCGTGTAACGTCACTTCGTGCGAGTCCAGCCCGGCTTGCCTTATTTCGCGCTCAACCTCCGCAAGGAAAGCGCCTACGGCGTTTGCCACCTCGGACGCCAGATCGACCCTCTCCAGTACGTCGAGCACTTCATCCGCCGCAACCGCGCCCGCCGCCACGCTGATCCGATGGATGACGGGAACGCGCGTTTCGAAAGGCAGCATGTCGTCACCGGGAAGATGGATGATGCAAGTTTCGTCTTTCATGTAGGAATCCTTAACGGGCGGCGTACATTGCCGCCCCGATTGAATGTCAGTACCGCCTACTTCGTCGCGGGAACAGCCGCGCCTGTAGCGCGTTTCCACGCTCCGAAAAACTCCTCCACGTCGCCCGACGCCGTGTCGATGTAGTCGTCCAGCATCGTGGTTCCCTCACGTGCCAGGCCAGCGGCCACGTTGTCGCCACCGGCCGCCGCGATCCTTTCGAGCGCCAGGAACACCGCATTGGCCCGCTGCATGCCTTCGAGCGCGCGCCCGGTCGCATTGTTGGCCGCGTCAAGCACGGCTACGACAGTCGTTAGCTCACGCATGGGGCACCTCCGACCTGTACCGTTCGCGCTGCGCTTCCATCGAGCTGGCCCATTCCTCAGAGAGCCGCACGCCAACGTCCGCCAACCCTCGGGCGGTTGTGAATTCAGCGCTCATGCAAGAGACCGCCTCGAACAGTGCACCGAGCTGATACAGCCTCCGCGCGCAATCATCGAAATACAGCGCGGCCTCGCGCACGCTTGGAACTCCAGCCGACGAATCACGCTTATTCATGCGTCACCTCCGCACCTTGCGTCAGCGCTGCGCGTGCAGCGTTCGCCATGCCTTCGAGCGCTCCGAAGATCGACACCTGTTCGGCCAGATCGAGCTGGCCGAAAGCGCCCGCCGCGTCCTCGTTCGATAGCAGGTTTGCGAAGGCCGCCAGCTCACCAAGGCGGATAACAGCCGCGTCGATGCTGGCGGCCGGGATAGCGTGCTGGCGGTTATCCATTGCAGACCTCCACGCGGGCCAGCTCGGCGCGAAGTGCAGCACGGATGATTTGAAGGGGGGATTGCGATTGCTCGGGGCGAGCGGAGACAAGACGCATGACGCGACTCCTTGAACGAGTTTTCCAACCCGTCCCCCCAACGCCAATCGGGGTGGCCGGGCACAAGGCGGAGTTGGCGTACCGGCGTCAAGGAAACCGGCGTGCGCGAGCGCACCCCCACCAAGGCCCGACCATAGAAGGCGCTTGATGCGTGCGGGCGAAAAAAAACCGCCGGTCGGCGGTTGCCCGCCTTGACTTGTCTGGACGCCAATCCAGTTTGCCGCCGTACGCACGGCGACAAGGCCAGTATACCCCGGCCGGCCACGCGGCCCAAGCAGCGGCCCAGCGCGCACCTGGCGCACGCTCATGGCTCTCACTGGAGCGTCCTCACGCCATGCGCGGCGCGATACCTGGCCGCCAGCGCCACCAGCTCGGCCTTTCGTTCAGGGTAGGAGCGCCCGCGCGCAATCAGGATTGCGTTTTGGCCCGCCAACTCATCGAGCAAGGCCAGCTCCGACCGCGACAGCGTATCGCGGTCGAGCGGGCCATATCGGCCGGTCAAAGCGTAGTCCACGAGGCGGGCCTCGTTCATGTAGTGGTGCGTCTCTGTGGCCTTGCCAGCGGCCGCGCGAGTGTGCACCAGAGAGGCGCCCATCAGGCGAAAGCTTGCGCGTGTCTCGCCGCGTACCTCTCGCCATGCGTCAGTGCTGCGCGTGCGCTCGCGGTCACGCATCGCCAAGAACTCATCGACAAGCCGCGCTTGCCCGATGCGCGAATTGCGGCCGCCAACAAACGGCATGGCGATTAGCGCCGCGCGCTCGTCAAGCTCGAAGGCCCGCTGTGGGCGATTCATTTCATCGGCGTACGAGATCGCCTCAACGTTGAGGCGATTTAGCGTCCCGTCCGCAAGCAAGCTGTCAATGGTTCGCAACACGTTATCGTGGCGGCGGCCGAATTCGCGGGCAATCGTCAGCGAATCAGTGACCGCCACACCACGGCGCCAATGCACAAGCGCACCCGGCTTTGCATCGTCGAAGGGCAAGGCGCATTGTCGGCCGCCCGCGTCTTTTCCAGCTCGGCCGCGCGGAGTCATGACGCACCTTGCTGGCGGTGCACTACGCCATGAATCCATGCGCTCACTTCAGACTCACGCCACACAACCGAGCGCTCACCGAGCTTGAAGTTTTGCGGAAAAGCGCCCTCACTCATCAGGCGGTAAATCTCGCTTCGCGAGAGAGAGGTTCGAGCGACTACGGCGTTTAATCGCAAGAGCGATTCCGGCCGCGTGCCGCTCGCAGTGCTGTCAAGCTCACGCATGATTCCTCCGTTATCCCGCGTCGGATGGCGGGACTGGCCGGAGTATCAGCCTTATTTTGAAGGTGCGAAACGCTTGTGCTAGCACAGTGCGCACTATGCTCGCACGATGCGCACTGTGCTAGCAGAGTACGTTTTTATCTGACAGAGTGAGCCCGAAAGTCCGTCAGGCCAGATCGGGAATGTTCTTTCCTTGGTCCCACTCTCGTACCCACCTCTCAACGGTCGGCCCGCTATTCAAGGCGATGTGCTGTTTCAATGCCTCGCGGGCGAACGCTGCAACGCTTTGGAAGTGCAATTCGCCCGCACGCCAGCGCCTCCATTGCTCACAGACCGCCAGCTTCGCGCGCCCTTCGTCGCTGTTGCTGTGACGGAGATTTGCCGCCGCTCTGGCCTGTTCGCTACGAAGCGCCGCAAGAGTCGCCGCAAGAGACGCGATATCCCCAGCTCCGCTCGGTGCCGTTTCGAGATTGAATGACGAACTAGCCGATTGGCCGCCATAGACCGCCGCCTGGAGTGTGCCGTCTATGTCGCCTCTCGCTCGACAGATCAACGCTGTGTCGAACTCCAGCAGCACGGCCACGGCGTAGTGGCGAGCAAGGAATGCACCCCGGCCCTCGACAGGCACACCAAGGGCCAAAGGGCCGTTGGGAGCGTCAGCAGCTCCAGCCGACAACCAGATGTCCTCAAGGGCGCCAAGATGCACGTCGAACCTTGATTCGGGGCCGTGCTGGAACACCCGCCAACACGCAAGCTCCGCGATTCCGGGAGTAGCTCCCAAGTCAGTAGGTGCGAACTCCGACATTGCGTCGAGTGCGCGCTCTCGAAAGGCCATGAACTCACGAACAAGCCCCTTGTAGAACCGCCTATCGTCAAGCGTAGGTGGCAACCTGCCCGCCGCTTGTAGCATCGTCAGAATCCCCACATACGCCCGCATTCCAGCCTGAACGATCGACCACGGCGCATCGACCGGATATCGAAGCGGCGTTTCGCCGGGGTGGCGCGGGCCGAGCAGCTCGCGCAATGGATGGTGTTTCAGAATGCGCCGGTAACGGACTGGCATATCGGGTTTGCAGGGCGTGTAAGGGCGGCATAATCATACGCCCTCAAAGTCCCCACAAGTCCCGATGCGTCCGCACCGTTTGCCCCTGTCCGAAACCGAACCCTTTTAGACATACCTAGCTCAAGGTGTACGCAAGTAAGGGTGGAATAGTTTCGTACGTCCCTTATGATTCGTACATGCCTTTCGTACACCTTGGAGGCGATATGTCCCGCACGTTCGCTTATGTCCGCGTCAGCACGTCCGACCAAACCACCGCAAACCAGCTCCGCGAGATCGAGGCGGCCGGGTTCGCAGTCGATAAGCGCCGCGTCGTATCGGAGAGCATCAGCGGTAGCGTAAGCGCCGACCAGCGCCCCGGCTTCGCCAAACTGCTCGACCGGATGGAGGAAGGCGACGTGCTGATCGTGACGAAGCTGGACCGGCTCGGCCGCAATGCGATGGACGTACGCGCAACAGTCGAAGCGCTGGCGGAGCGTGGTGTGCGGGTCCACTGTCTGGCCCTCGGCGGCGTGGATCTGACGAGCGCGGCCGGTCGCATGACAATGCAGGTTTTGAACGCCGTGGCCGAGTTTGAGCGCGATCTACTCATCGAACGCACGAACGCGGGCATTGCGCGCGCGAAGGCCGAAGGCAAAGCGATAGGGCGCCCCGCCGCGCTCAGTGAACATCAACGCGCCGAAGTGTTGCGCGAGTTGGCGGACGGTAAGAGCGTGGCAGCGCTGGCACGACACTACGGCACGAGCCGCCAAACGATCATGCGCATCCGCGCTGCATCCTAGCCTTCGCACTCTTATCAATGAAGCTGGCGGCGACGCCGCCAGCTTTTGCACGTCACTTCGGCAACGGATACAGCATCAATAGTTCTTCGTCCGATGCACCAGCATGCGGGTGGCGGCGTACATGCGGCTGCCATTCCTCGATCCCTAAAGGACCGGGTATCCGCACAGGCTCGATCGTGTCAGTAAGGGTCGCTCGAACATGTTTGAGGTGTTCACTGGTAACCGCATCGTGCTTCGGTCGATCGCGATCCATCGCGCTCTCCTGTTTCGTTAAAGGAGCGTCCAGCGTAAGCGACGTCTGAGGGCTACCTCGTTTGCTCTTTTCCTAACGGAAATCCTTTCATAGGAAAACCCAGTTTCCGACACAGCGCGCGCCGTGGTAGGCGGCGGCGCGGGGTTCCTTTTGCGCGGAGCGTTCCAGAGGCGGATACTTTGCCACCGCCTTCTGTGCTTGGCCGCTTTCTTTTGTCTCCAAAGTGCCATATCGTTGGAGACACTTTGGAGACAATCTGGAGACGGGCTAAAGCCTTATGCAATACGGGTTCTAGACGAGACACACATATTGTCTCCACGTCTCCAAGCGTTTTTACTGGCCGGGAGTCAGCACACGGCCCGCCAGCGCCCGCCGCAACCACCACCAAATCCGGGTACTTTGTCGGGTACTTTCTGCTAATGCTGACCGAAAACCCATACCCAGTAAGGATCAAAGAAAGACACCGCCTCCGCCAATTCGTGAAACCTGGCGCGTCTGAGCGCCAGCGTGTCGTCAAAGCGCCGGCCGCCAGGCCGAAACGCCGCTGATCAACGAGATGCCGCCCCTACGCCACGAGAGAATGCGTGGCCAGCATTGCGCGATAAATAATCAGGACAACGAACAATTTCGCGCTGACAGGCCGTGCTCACCCAGAGCGCTGCGAGGTCCCGATCGGATATCTCATCACGACGATCGCAATTAAAGGGTCGAACCCATAAATCGCCCCATCAGATCGCGCCCAATTCACTAGGTGAAAACCCTAACCATGAGGTAAAATCCTACGCATCGATGGGAAAGATCACCATGCCGCACCAATACCAACTGCTCGAAAAATTCGCGTTTTCGCTTGTCGTCCTGTTCGCCGTGATGTGCTCGAGCTACATCGCGTGGGAAACCTCGCCCAATCTGCGCGACAACTTGCAGGTCGGCAAAGAACTGTTCCTGAAGAGCGGCGAGTACTCGTACGCCTGCGCGACGACCACAGCCGATCCCTGCGCACAGTTCCCGGTCGAATAAACACGTTCAAGCACCCCCAAGCACTGTCGCCGTTTCGCACGTCCCGCGAACTACGCGGGACAGTTCTGATTGCTTCCCGCTGCGTATCGTCTAAGCTCGATTCAGGTTCCGCTTCCGAGCTTGTTCGACATGCTCATCTGCGTCCAGTGGTCATGCGGTTCGTCCGCACCTCGCGCCTTCCTCGCACGGCGCCTCGGTCTGGTTTTGCTGCTCGCGATTCTCGGGTGCCTTAGCGCCTGCACGATCACGCCGCCGCCCAAACCGCTCCTTGTCATTCCTCCCGCGGCGATCAACAGCGCCACACTCGACGACTATCGCACCACGGTCGCGAGACACATCGTCGAACACAACCCGACCTATGTGCTGCGCGGCGCGCCGCAGGCCATGCTGCGCTCGCTCGTGGTCGTCTCGTTCACGGTCAATCGCAATGGCCAGATCGTGAAGTCATCGGTTTATCGCACCAACGGCGACGACGAAGCCGAAGCCACCGCCCTCGCAACCCTGCGCCGTGCCGCGCCGCTGCCGCCTCCGCCCGGCGGTCTGCTCAATTCCGCAGGCCAGCTCGAGATGTTCGAGGACTGGCTCTTTAACGACAACGGCAAGTTCCAGTTGCGCACGCTCGCTTCGCCGCAAGCGCAGAACTTCCAGTGACGTAAAAGCTTCGCTCGCCTGCTTACGCCCGCCTTGCCGCTCGACGCGCACGGTCGTTATAATTTTTCGCTATCCCCAGCCGGCGCCCGCCGGCCATGCCTCTCGCCACGCGCCATCCGCGCCCCCACGTGAGGCTTCGACCGTGCTCCCGCCCCTTCGTGCCTATCGGCGCGCGCCAATGGCCGGTCAGGAACCACCGCGCACAGCCCGCGCTGTGCGATGCATACTGGCGAAGCGTCGCCGCCTGACGGACGCGGCCTGTGCGTCGCGCGCCAGCCACGCGCCCCGCCACGCTTCGAGCCTGAACAAAGACGCTCGCGCAAGCCTCGCAAGAGTCAGGCGTAAGCGCGTCACAACGACTGGAGACCCTTGAATGTCCACCTCCCCCATTTCGCCCGCGCGCGCCGATCAGGCAAGCGCAGCGAAGCAGCAAAGCACCGCACGCGTGATCTTTGCGAGCTTTATCGGCACCGCCATCGAGTTCTACGACTTCTATGTGTATGCAACGGCCGCCGCGCTCGTGATCGGCCCCGTGTTCTTCCCGCACGGCTCGGCCACGGCGCAGGCGCTCTCGGCGTTCGTCACCTTCGGCATTGCGTTCGTCGCGCGGCCGATCGGCTCGTTCATCTTCGGCCACTTCGGCGATCGTATCGGCCGTAAATCGACGCTGGTGGCGTCGCTGCTCGTCATGGGCCTCTCCACCACGCTGATCGGCTTCCTGCCCGGCTATGACGCGATCGGCAGCCTCGCGCCGATCCTGCTGTGCATCCTGCGCTTTGGCCAGGGCATCGGCCTGGGCGGTGAATGGGGCGGCGCCGCGCTCCTCGCGACGGAATACGCGCCGCAAGGCAAACGCGGCTGGTTCGGCATGTTCCCGCAGCTCGGGCCGTCGGTGGGGTTCCTCGCCTCGAATGGCCTGTTCTTCGGGCTCGCTTCGACACTCTCCGACCAGCAGTTCCGCGACTGGGGCTGGCGCGTGCCGTTCATCGTCTCGGCAGTGCTCGTCGCGCTCGGTTTGTACGTGCGCCTGAAGATCGCTGAAACGCCCGCCTTCAAGGCCGCTGTCGAGCGCGACGAACGCGTCAAGGTGCCGGTCGCGACGCTGCTCTCGCAGTACTGGTGGCCGACGCTGCTCGGCGCGCTCGCCATGGTCGTGTGCTACACGCTCTTCTACAACGCGACGGTGTTCTCGCTCTCGCACGGCGTGACGGCGCTGCACATCCCGCGCCCGACCTTCCTCGGCATGCTGTGCATCGCTGTGGTGTTCATGGGCATCGCCACCCCGATCTCGGCCTGGCTTTCCGATCGCTTCGGTCGCAAGCCGGTGCTGATCGTCGGCTGCATTCTGGCGATTCTCTCCGGCTTCACGATGGAGCCGCTGCTCGGCAGCGGTGCGACGCCGCTCGTGCTGCTCTTTCTCGTGATCCAGCTGTTCCTGATGGGCGCCACGTTCGCACCGATGGGCGCACTGCTGCCCGAGCTGTTTCCGACGAACGTGCGCTATACGGGCGCGGGCGTCGCGTACAACCTGGGCGGCATTCTCGGCGCTTCGGTTGCGCCGTATATCGCACAGGTGCTGGCCGCGCGCGGCGGTCTCTCGTGGGTCGGCGCGTATGTGTCGATCGCCGCCTGCGTGAGCCTGTTCGGTGTCCTGTGCATGCGTGAGACGCGCCATACGTCGCTCTCGTAACGCATCGCCGTATCGACGAAAAAGCAAAGCAAAAAAGCGGAGTCCGCCAGCCGGACTCCGCTTTTTTTACGCCCTTCCAGATCGCGATTTTTGATCGCTTGGGGCACGCGCGACGCGTGTCTATACTCGAATCAACAGGCGGGGAGCGATCTCCCGGGGGAGCCGACGATGAACCTGCATCTGAGCAACGCCGACATTGTTCTGATCATCGCCCTCGCCTTGGGCATCTCCCTCCTGCTGGCGTTTCGCCTGCGCACCGCGAGCTGGCGCGCGGTCGTGCTCGAAGCGCTTGCGGCGAACGTCGCGGCAATTGCCGCGGTCGTCGCGATTGAAATGCTGCTTGCCTGAAGGCCGCCGTGCTGCAGGTGCCGCGGGTGCCGCTCGCACGGCGCTATGTGGCGCTGCGCCGCGTGGCGGCGATCAGCGATAGTAATAGCCGTGATGGTAGCCGCCGCCGTAGTAGCCGCCGGCCGGCACCACGACGCAGCCGCCCAGCGAAGCCGCGAGCAATGCGCCGGCGATGAGGGTAAGCGTCAATCGTTTCACAGTGTTCTCCCTTCAAGTCAGTGTCTGTGTCCAGCCATGCGATGTCGGGCTGGATGGTTATGATTGAACACGACGGCGAAGGCGTGAGGCGTTGCAATTTGTAAGCAGCGGTGTGGCTCGTGTAACAACACGAGCGCCCAAAGCCTTTTGCATGCGCGCTCTCACGCGCGCATGCAATACAAGCGCGACACTTTTAACAAGCTCGTAATGGGAAACTGCGGGGAAAGCACGCGGAAAGACCGCCGCAGCCAGCGCGCGCCGAACCGCGAAACTCAAGCGGCGTGAACGCGCGATGCCTGCGTGGATGCGCCGCCGTCGCGCGCGGGGTAGATGCGATCGACGGCATCGATCGCTACCTGCACGGGCGGCACATGACGACCATCGCCGATCGAGATCGAGCGATTGGGCGCACGCACCCCGCTGTGCTCGGCGTCGGTCGTAACGAAGACCATCACGGTCGGCTTGATGAGCGCGTGGGAGAGATGCACGAAGCCCGTGTCGGTGCCGACCACGAGCGCGCAATCTTCGATGCGCTGTGCGACCTGCAAAACCGTGAGACGCGGCAGCACCGTCGCACCAGGGATGAGCGCCGCAATTTCACGCGCCGTGGCGTGCTCGTTATCGGAACCCCACGGCAGTTCGATGCGCAGGCCACGCGCGATCAACGCATTGCCCAGCTCGCCCCAATGCTCGACCGGCCACTTCTTCTCGTCTTTCGAGGTCGCATGAAAGAGCAGCGCCGTGGGCGCGTCAGGCGCGGGCAGCGCGCTACCGTCGCGCGGAACGCGCATCTGAAAGTCGGGCGGTGTATCGACCGTGTAGCCAAGCGCCTCGCCGGCGCTGATGCGCATGCCGTGCCACGCATCGCACTTTGGACGCGGCCCGAAGCGGCCGTTGTAAGCGAAGGCCGCGCCGCGCTCGCCGAGGTCCTGCGAGAGATAGCCAAAGCGACGCCGCCCGCGCGCGAGAAACGCGATGATCGCGCTCTTGTACACGCCGTGAATGTCGACGATCGCGTCGTAGCGGTAGGCGCGCAGCTCCGAGATCGACGCCCAGATCGCCTTGAAGTCGCTCCATCGGCGCGCCTTCTTGAAGCGGCGCAGCGGCGCGCAGAGCACGCGGTCGACGCCCGCGTTCCAGCGCACGATATCGGCAAAGGCCTCGTCCGCGGCCCAATCGACCTTGACGCCTGGGAAGGCGCGCTGCACGTCGGCAACGACCGGAAGCGCCTCGACGATGTCGCCGAGCGAAGTCACTTTGACAATTAAAACTCGTTTCATTGTGCTGCGGACCACAAGGCCCGATATTCCAGTCTTCAAGGGATTCTCCGAGATTCTAACGGACGAACCTTGCGTCAACCTGCGAACAGGCGATCCGATGCGAACGATATCTGTCCCTTTCTTGCTCGATCCTCGTGCGGCATCGACGGTGCGCCCCACAAAACACGCGGGCCCGACGCGCCAAAGCGCGTCGGGCCCGGAATGGACGACCCGTCGAGGGATCGATAACAACGGTCAACGGCTAGTAGATGACGACCGGAGCGGGCCTCACGTACATGGGCCGTGCCGGCACGACGATGCAGCCCGCCAGCGTAAGCGCGAGCACGGCCGCCGCAAGCAGTTTTTTACTCATGGATAGGGCTCATTTCGGGCTCGAAGCTCAGGCGGCCCAATGGCCTTCGACCCAGCGCCAGTTCGGGCCGTGCGCGATCCAGTGGCCCGGCACCCAGTGATAGCCGACACGCTCAGCCTGCCAGTGGCCCCGCACCCAGACGTACTGGCCGTGGTCCCAGCGCCAGTGGCCCTTGTCCCATGCGTAGCCCGCACGCGGCGCCGGCATGACTTCCACGCGTTCGGCGGGCGGCGGCGCGCTCGGCTCGACCACGACGATTTCGGCTAGTGCGGGCGCCGCGACAGCGCAAGTGCCAGCAGCAACGATCGCAGCCTTGGCGATGAAGAGGCGAATAGAGTTGTTCATGTTGATCACCCTTGAATATGGACGCCATGATTGGCGTTACCCGATCAATGCGCGAGCACGGCGTTGCGCTGACAGCAGCGGTGTAACGGCGCAGGGTGAAGTGAAACCGAATATTTCGGTAAGGCAGGCGGTCGCGCCAGAGCGCAGCGCGCGAGAAAGAAAGGCGCGAAGGAAGAGCAAAGCGATACGACAAACGACGCGCGCAGCGCAGCGGCTGCGCGCGCTGAAACTCAAGCCTGCGGAATCTCGATCTTGACCTCGAGCACCTCGAGATCGTCCTGACGTTCGAGGCTCACGCGAATGTCGTCGTCGGAGATCTTCACGTACTTCGAGATCACCGCGACCAGTTCGCGTTGCAGAGCCGGCAGATAGTCGGCTGGCGCGTGGCCACCTGCGCGCTCGTGAGCAATGATGAGCTGCAGGCGTTCCTTCGCTACCGAGGCGGACTTCTTCTTCTCGCCGAGAAAAAACGTAAGAAACGACATGACGTTCGCCTCCCTTACTTGCTACCGAAGAGGCGCTGCAAGAGGCCTGGCTTCTGGTAATCGGTGAAGCGAAGCGACTTGTCCTCGCCGAGAAAGCGCGACACGACGTCCTTGTACGACTCGGCGACGTCGGTGCCGTCCAGATGCACGGCAGGCAGGCCCTGATTCGATGCGTGCAGCACCGCTTCCGATTCGGGAACCACACCGATCAGTTCGATGCGCAGGATTTCCTGGATGTCGTTCAGCGAAAGCATCTCGCCCTCGCTCACGCGCTTGGGGTTGTAGCGCGTGATGAGCAGGTGCTCCTTGATCGGGTCCTTGCCTTCGATCGCGCGTTTCGTCTTCGACGAAAGCATGCCGAGAATACGGTCCGAGTCGCGCACGGAAGACACTTCCGGGTTCGTCACGATGAGCGCTTCGTCGGCGAAGTGCATCGCGAGCAGCGCGCCCGACTCGATGCCGGCGGGCGAATCGCACACGATGTACTCGAAGTCCATCTTGCGCAGGTCCTCGATCACCTTCTCCACGCCTTCCTTCGTGAGCGCGTCTTTATCGCGCGTTTGCGAGGCCGGCAGGATGAAGAGGTTCTCGCACTTCTTGTCCTTGATAAGCGCCTGATTGAGATTCGCCTCACCCTGGATCACGTTGATCAGGTCGTACACGACGCGGCGCTCGCAACCCATGATGAGGTCGAGATTGCGCAGGCCCACGTCGAAGTCGATGACCGCGGTCTTGTGGCCGCGCAACGCGAGGCCCGATGCGAAACTCGCGCTCGTGGTCGTCTTACCGACACCACCTTTGCCCGAAGTCACCACAATGATTTTTGCCATTCCCTTACCTTGCGTTCGTCAGTTTCTCAGTTTGGTCTCATCGCATGCCGCTCATGCCCCTGCGCGCCTGCGCACGACGTTCGAGCTGCGACTCAGGTGAGCCTCAACGGTTCGATCAACAGCCTTTCTTCCTCTAGCCGGATTTGAGCCGGCTTGCCCCGCACGTCGTCGGCGAGTGGAACTTCGGTGGTACGGTAGATGCCCGCAATCGAAATCAGTTCCGCCTCGAGACTCGTGCAGAAAATGCGTGCGTCGTGGTTGCCATGCACGCCCGCGAGCGCTCGTCCGCGCAACGGTGCGTAAATGTAGATGTTGCCCTCTGCGATCACTTCCGCGCCGTTGGAAACGAGGCCGAGCACGACCACGTCGCCCTTCGCGTAGATGCGCTGGCCCGAGCGCAGCGGCCGATCGATCACGAGCGTGGGATCCGCGCGCGCGCCGGATGCGCCAGCGTCGAGTGTCGCGGCGGCGCTTACCGTTGCCGCCGCGCTCGCTTCGGTGGCGGCCGGGTCCGCGTCGGTGGAGAAGAGTTCCGGCTGTGCAGCGGTGGTTTGCGGTGCGGCCGTAACGGTCGCAGAAGCGGTGGCAGAAGCCGCGGAAGAAGCGGTGGCAGATGCGTTCGATGCCTCGCCGTCGCTCGCCGCTTCTTCGGCGGACGGCTTTGCGCCCACGCTGCGGCGGTCGCGCG
Source organism: Paraburkholderia hiiakae (assembly GCF_904848665.1). Taxonomy (GTDB): domain Bacteria; phylum Pseudomonadota; class Gammaproteobacteria; order Burkholderiales; family Burkholderiaceae; genus Paraburkholderia; species Paraburkholderia hiiakae. Next base: position 337,035 of record NZ_CAJHCQ010000003.1, on the reverse strand, counting down.
CCTCGAGGAACGGCAAGCCTGCCGCAGCAGCCCAGCCGTGCTGTTCAGGCTGTGCAACCACGCCTACCGGGCGCATGCGCACGCTTTCGAGCAGACGCGCGATGTCGCCAAGCGCGACCTGCTCGCCGTCGGCGAGACGCCGCACGTCGATCGCGACGGTGTCGTTTGCGAAGAATTCAGGCGTCGCCTCGAAGCGCCGCGTGAGTTCCGCGCGCATGGCATCGAGCTCGGTCGTCTTGACCACGAACAGAAGCGTATCGACTGCACCGCTCTTCAGTTCAAAATATGGCGATTTCCTGGGCGACATGGCGTTCGGCTAAAAATTTTGCGTATTTTACAGGCGCGGACGCACACGGCCATTATTTTTAATGGTGTATTCGGCCAAATTCGCAGCCGGATACGCACAAACAAAAATGGCGCAAAAAAAGCGCGCGAAGCGCAAGCGTGAACGATCTGGTTCGGTATGTCGTACGCAGGGAGGTGAAGCGGGAGCGCCGCCGCACGCAGCGGCGCGAACGCCGGGCGTTATGGTTAAGAAGCGGACTTAGTATGCTCGCCGAGCGCGCGCATGAGCAGCGTCTCCCACTGTTCGGGCTGTTGCTGGCTGCGCGCGTGATCGCCGGTGGCGACAAAGCCGAGGCGCTCGTAGAAACGCATGGCTGTGGTGTTCGCGTCGGTCACCCAGGCGTAGACCTGCGTGGCGCCTTCGCCCACGAGCCATTCGATGGCGCTGTTCAGAAGCAGCTCGCCGCCGCTCAGATGACGCACCGCAGGCGCGACCCACAGCGCCGAAACGAACGCGCGGCGCGCCGGCGCGCTTTCGAAGCTCGCGCCGATCAGGCCGGCCGGATGGCCTTCGGTATAGAGAATGAACGACGTGCCCGTGTGCGAAACCGCATGCCGGGCCGCCGCGGCATCGAAAACAGCGGCATCGGCCGATAGCGCGTCTTCGAGCGTGTCGCCGAATGCATAAGGCGCGTCGCGCAGCGAAGCTGTTCGAAGCTCGCGGAGCACGGCACCCTGATCGGCGGCGATACGGCGAACGGTCAGTGACGGACTCATGCAGTCGTAAACCCCAATAAAGCGCTAACGCGTAGCTTTAACCGAACTGGCTTGAGAGTCAAATCCTTATTTGACAATTGCCTGCAGACCACGCCTCGCGCGCGATCCTTGACAGACGGCCACAGAGGCCGCACAGCCGTGCTCACGGGGCCTCGTAGGCGCCTGTGCCGTCCGGCCAGGGCGTGAGGAGTTCGTAGCCGTCGTCGGTAACCGCGACCATGTGCTCCCACTGCGCCGAGAGCGAGCGGTCCTTGGTGACGACCGTCCAGCCGTCGCGCTGCACCGTCGTGCCTGCGCGGCCTGCGTTGACCATCGGCTCGATCGTGAAGACCATGCCAGGCCTCAGGCGCACGCCCTGCCCCGGCTGGCCGTAGTGCAGCACCTGCGGCTCCTCGTGGTAGACCTTGCCGATGCCGTGGCCGCAATACTCGCGCACGATCGAAAAACCGTCTGCCTGGGCGCGCTTCTGGATGGCGTTGCCGACGTCGCCGAGCGTCGCCCCCGGCTTCACCTGGCGGATGCCCGCGAGCATCGCTTCGTAGGTCGTGTCGATCAGCTGGCGGCCCACCGTGCTCGGCGTGCCGACGCAGTACATGCGGCTCGTGTCCCCGAAATAGCCATCCTTGATGACGGCCACGTCGATGTTGATGATGTCGCCGTCCTTGAGCACCTCGCCGCGATTCGGAATGCCGTGGCAGACCACGGAATTGACGGACGTGCAGATCGTCTTCGGAAAGCCCAGGTAGCCGACATTGGCCGGGACGGCCTTCAGCGTGTTGACGATGTAGTCGTTGCAGAGGGCGTCGAGGTCGTCGGTGGAGACGCCCGGCTTCACGTGCTCGCCGATCATCGCGAGCACGTCGGCGGCGAGCCGGCCCGAAATGCGCAGGCGGGCGAGATCGTCGGCAGACTTGTAGGTGATAGGCATCTGTGGACCGAAGTGGGCGCGGCGGTGTACTTGAGAACACTTCGCCGCAAATTCAAAGGAGCGATTGTACCGGCGCTGCAGCATCGCTAGCGCAGCAACCCGCGTCATCCCCATGACGCCGGGCGCGGAATTTTCAGATATCTCCGATTGTTCGAGCGCAAGCCGCCGTCAAGAATGAGAAATATCTTACATCGCGAGCAGACAGTCCGATCATGACCTCAAGTAATCCCGCCCCCTCCTCCACCCCGAACACGGCGCTCAACATCCTGATCGCGCTGCCCACTTACGACAACTCGGTGCATTTCGATTTCGCCATGGCACTCGCCCGCCTCATGGAAACGCTCAAGGAGCGCGGCATCCGCTACGAGTACATCCATACGGCCTCGTCGCACATCATCCGCGCGCGCAATTTCTTTGCGAATTATTTTTTGAGCCATCCCGAGTTCACCCATCTCCTCTTTCTCGATACGGACATGGACTTCTCGCGCGAAGCGGTTCTGCGCCTGATCGCCGGCAACAAGCCCGTGGCCGGCATTGCCTGCCCCTACCGCTATTTCGACCGGGAAAAGCAGATCACGAGCGCCGACGTGGGGCTCACGCTGCGCGAATGGCAGGAAAAAACGGTGGACTACAACACGGCAATCCTCGCGGATGAAGCGGGCAGCAGTTTCGTGTCCGACGGCTGGGCCGAGGTGGGCCATATCGGCACGGGCATTTTCCTCGTGCGGCGCGACGCGCTGGAGGCGATCGTTGCGCACACGGAGCTATACCGGCCGCCCGCGCAGTACGCCGGCTACCTCCCGGACGGCAAGTTCTATGCGTTCTTCGACACCGTCGGCGAGAAAGGCGTGTACCTCTCAGAAGACCTGTCGTTCTGCCAGCGCGTGCGCGCGGCAGGCAAGTCGGTGTGGGCGCTCGTCGACGAAAAGATCGTGCATCACGGCGGGTCGTCGATTTCCGGGACGTACCTGCGTGCGCTGGAGATGCGCGGACATAGGCAGAAGTGAACGCGCCTGCGCGCGCAAAGCGCGCAGAAAAGCAAAAACCCCTGCAGCGGTTAAGCATGCAGGGGTTTTCTGAATTTGGCGGAGAGGGTGGGATTCGAACCCACGGTACGGGGAAACCGTACGCCTGATTTCGAGTCAGGTACATTCGACCACTCTGCCACCTCTCCGGGGCACTGCTTTTTTACTGCCTCTCCGGCGTTGGTCGGCAACCGGAGAAGCGAAGATTATAGAACATGTTTTGAATTTTGCAAGCCCTCACTGGAAAAAAGTTTCGAGGGCAAGCAAGTCATATGTTCTGTTCGCGAGGCAGTGCCTCAGGCGCTCACTGCGAGGCGCGCCACGCCGCCCATATACGGGCGCAGCGCTTCCGGCACCGTGACCGAGCCGTCCGCTTCCTGATAGTTCTCCAGCACGGCAACGAGCGTACGGCCCACAGCGAGGCCCGAGCCGTTGAGCGTATGCACGAGTTCCGGCTTGCCCTGCGCGTTGCGGTAGCGCGCCTGCATGCGGCGCGCCTGGAAGGCTTCCGTATTCGAACAGCTCGAAATCTCGCGATACGTGTTCTGCGCCGGCAGCCACACTTCGAGGTCATAGGTCTTCGAAGCCGAGAAGCCCATATCGCCCGTGCACAGCGTGATGACGCGATACGGCAGGCCGAGCTTCTGCAGGATAGTTTCCGCGTGGACGACCATCTGCTCGAGCGCGTCGTACGACGTTTCGGGTGCAACGATCTGCACCATTTCGACCTTGTCGAACTGGTGCTGACGGATCATGCCGCGCGTGTCGCGGCCATACGAACCCGCTTCCGAACGGAAGCACGGCGAGTGCGCCGTGAGCTTGATCGGCAGCGCGCCGCCTTCCACGATGCTCTCGCGCACCGTGTTCGTGAGCGAGATTTCCGAGGTCGAAATGAGGTACTGCGTGACCGTGTTCTCGCCGCCACCCTTTTCCACGCGGAACATGTCGTCGGCGAACTTGGGCAGCTGGCCCGTGCCGTACAGGATTTCCGGGTTGACGATGTACGGCGTGTACGTTTCCGTGTAGCCGTGCTCCAGCGTGTGCGTGTCGATCATGAACTGCGCCAGCGCGCGATGCAGGCGCGCGATCTGGCCACGCAGCATCGTGAAGCGTGCGCCCGAGAGCTTCGCGCCCGTCTCGAAATCGAGACCGAGCGGCGTGCCGACATCGACGTGATCTTTCACCTCGAAGTCGAACGCGCGCGCCGCGCCCCAGCGGCGCACTTCCACGTTGCCGGCCTCGTCCTTGCCAACGGGCACGCTCTCGTGCGGCAGGTTCGGCACGCCGAGCAGCAGGTCCGAGAGCTTCGACTGGATCTCGTCGAGCTTGGCGGCCGACGCCTTCATCTCGTCGCCGATGCCGCCCACCTCGGCCATGACCGACGAGGTGTCCTCGCCGCGGCCTTTCATCGCGCCGATCTGCTTCGACAGGCTGTTGCGGCGTGCCTGGAGCTCTTCGGTGCGGGTCTGGATGGCGCGGCGTTCCGCTTCGAGCGCGGAGAAGGCCGCGACGTCGAGGGTGTAGCCGCGGTCGGCGAGGCGCTTCGCGACGCCATCGAGGTCTTTGCGCAGCAGCTGGATGTCGAGCATGGGATTGTGAGACGCAGTTTCGTTGTGTGAAGGGTCGATTTTAGCGCACCGGCCGGGGCATCCCGGCGGGACTGGCATCAGCCTTTGCGCTTCCTGTCGCGGATTTCGTCCCGATGCGCGTCGCGCCATTGCGCGTCGAGGTCGGCCAGACGAGCGAGCTTTTCGCCGATCTTGCCTTCGAGCCCGCGCGGCGTGGGCTGATACCAGCGCGGCTCGCGCATGCCGTCGGGCAAATAGGTCTCGCCGGCCGCGTAGGCGTCGGGCTCGTCGTGCGCATAGCGATACTCGTGACCGTAGCCCAGTTCCTTCATGAGCTTGGTCGGCGCGTTACGCAGATGGATCGGCACCGCGCGCGACTGATCCTTGCTCACAAAGCGCCGCGCCTCGTTATAGGCGTTGTAGCCCGCGTTCGACTTCGGCGCGACGGCAAGATAGATCACGGCCTGCGCGAGCGCGAGTTCGCCTTCGGGCGAGCCCAGACGCTCATAGGTCTCCGCGGCGTCGAGCGTGATGCGCCCGGCGCGCGGGTCGGCGAGACCGATATCCTCCCACGCCATGCGCACGATGCGCCGCGCGAGATAACGCGGATCGGCGCCGCCGTCGAGCATGCGGCAGAACCAGTAGAGCGCGCCGTCCGGGTTGCTGCCACGCACCGACTTGTGCAGCGCGCTGATCTGGTCGTAGAACGCGTCGCCGCCCTTGTCGAAGCGGCGCAGGTTTTCGGCGAGCGCGCTGCCGAGCAGTTCGCCGTCGATCTCGGTCTTCTTCTGCTGAGCGGCCGCGCGCGCGACGATTTCGAGGTTGTTCAGGAGCTTGCGGCCGTCGCCGTCGGCGGAACCGATCAGCGCCTTTTTCGCTTCGTCCGTGAAAGTCAGGCCGCCCAGCTCCTCGCTCGCGCGCGCGAGCAGTTCGCCCTGCTCCTCTTCGTCGAGGCTCTTGAGCACGTACACGGCCGCGCGCGAGAGCAACGCGCTGTTCACCTCGAACGACGGGTTTTCCGTCGTCGCGCCGATGAACACAAAGAGGCCCGATTCGACGTGCGGCAGGAAGGCATCCTGCTGGCTCTTGTTGAAGCGATGGACCTCGTCGACGAACACGAGCGTCTGGTGCCCGCGCGCGCGATGCAGTTGCGCCTGCTCCACGGCCTCGCGGATGTCCTTCACGCCCGAAAGAACGGCGGAGAGCGCGATGAATTCGGCGTGGAAGGCATCGGCCATGAGGCGCGCGAGCGTGGTCTTGCCCACGCCCGGCGGCCCCCAGAGGATCATCGAATGCGCTTCGCCGGACTCGAACGCGACGCGCAGTGGCTTGTTGGGCCCGAGCAGATGCTTCTGGCCGATGACCTCGTCGATGGCGCGCGGGCGCAGCCGTTCGGCGAGGGGGACGTTGGCACGGGTTTCTTCAAACATGACGTTTTCGCGATAATGACGGCTTTCCGGCTGGCCGAGCGTGAGTTGCCTATAGAGCGACGGATTCGGGGACACAGCGCCCGACACCACAAAACGGCCTGCCGCACCGGATGCAGTCGTGCATTATGACAGCGAGTGCCGCGGCGCGAAGCGCGGGCCGATCCGCTCACGCTGACGAAACCGGACAAAACAGACAACACACGACACAGAGGAAAGCGTTCCACATGATTCAAGATTCGCACGCCGGCGACGCCGGCTCCACCTACGCGCCGAACGTGCCCGTACCCGACGCGCGCCGCCAGTTCCGCACCGGCGACGCCTTTGCGCTGTGGTTTTCGCTCGGCATCGGGCTGCTGGTCGCGCAGGCGGGCGCGCTGCTCGTGCCGGGCCTCTCGCTGCCGCACGCGCTCATGGCCATCGCCATCGGCAGCGTGATCGGCGTCGTGCTGCTCGCGCTCGCGGGCGTGATCGGCACGGACACGGGCCTCGCCGCCATGTCGTCGCTGCGCCCGACGCTCGGCGTTCGCGGCGTGGCGATTCCGGCGGTCATCAACATGGTGCAGCTCGTGGGCTGGGGCTCGTTCGAGATCATCGTGATGCGCGATTCCGCCGACGCGCTCGCCAAACAGGCCTTCGGCCTTTCGATGCCGCTCGTCTGGACCGTGATCTTCGGCGTGCTCGCCACGCTGCTCGCCGTGAGCGGCCCGCTCTCGTTCGTGCGGCGCTTCCTGCGCACGTGGGGCATCTGGCTGCTGCTCGCGGGCGCGGCCTGGCTCACGTGGAGCCTGCTCGTCAAGCAGGACGTGGGCGCGCTGATGCGCCGCCCCGGCACGGGCGAAATGCCGTTCGGCAGCGCCATCGACCTCGTGGTGGCGATGCCGCTCTCGTGGCTGCCGCTCATCGCCGACTACACGCGTTTCGGCCGCAAAGCGGGCGAAACCTTCCGCGGCACGCTGTTCGGCTATGGCATCGCGAACCTCTGGTTCTATGCGCTCGGCGCCATTTACGGGTTGGCCGCGGGCGGCGGCGACGCGCTCCTCACCACGGCGCTCGCACAAGCCGGCGGCGGCTTCGCGCTGCTGCTCGTGCTGATCGACGAAATCGACAACGCGTTCGCCGATATCCACTCGGCCGCCGTCTCGACCGGCACGTTCTGGACGCGCGCGAGCGTGCCCTGGCTCTCGGCGGCCTTCGGTGCGCTGTGCACGCTGATCGGCCTCGTCGTGCCGATGGCGAAATATGAGAACTTCCTGCTCTTCATCGGTTCGGTGTTCGCGCCGCTCTTTGGCGTGGTGCTCGCCGATCACTTCATCGTGCGGCGCCGCCGTATCGACCCGCAGGCGCTCGCCGACCTGAACGGCGCGTATGGCTATTCGGGCGGCTGGCACGTGAGCGCGTTCGTCGCCTGGGTGGTCGGTTTCGGCGCGTATCAGGCGCTCAACCAGTGGCTGCCGAACCTCGGCGCGACGCTGCCGTCGCTCGTGATCGGCGCACTGTGCTATCTCTTGCTCGCGGGGCGCCGCCGCGCGGCGTACGCTTAGGGCCCTGCATTTCGCTTTGCCCGAGCAATGAAAAACGCCACGCTTCGCAGCGTGGCGTTTTGACTTTTGGCGACGTGCGAGGCGTTACTCGCAGTGGCCGCAGCCGCCGTGCGAGTGACCATCGTGACCGTGGTCGTCAGCGGGCAAATGCTGTGCGGCCTGCGCGGTGATGCCCAGACGCTGCAGCAGCTTGCGGTCGGCTTGCGCCTGCGGGTTGCTCGTGGTGAGCAGCTGGTCGCCGTAGAAAATCGAGTTCGCGCCCGCCATGAAGCACAGCGCCTGGAGCGCGTCGTCCATCTGCTCACGGCCCGCCGAAAGACGCACCATGGCCGTCGGCATCGTGATGCGCGCCACCGCGATCGTGCGCACGAACTCGAACGGATCGATCGGCTCGGTGCCTTCGAGCGGCGTGCCCGCGACCTGCACGAGATTGTTGATGGGCACCGACTCCGGGTACGGCTCCATGTTCGCGAGCTGCGCGATCAGGCCCGCGCGCTCGCGGCGCGACTCGCCCATGCCGACAATGCCGCCGCAGCACACGTTGATGCCCGCGTCGCGCACGCGCTCGAGCGTCTCGAGACGGTCCTCGTAGGTGCGCGTCGTGATGATCTTGCCGTAGTACTCCGGCGACGTATCGAGGTTGTGGTTGTAGTAGTCGAGGCCCGCGTCGGCCAGTTCCTTCGCCTGGTGATCTTCGAGCATGCCGAGCGTCACGCAGGTTTCCAGACCCATCGCCTTCACGCCGCGGATCATGTCCTTGATCGGCTCCAGGTGGCGATCCTTCGGATTGCGCCACGCCGCGCCCATGCAAAAGCGCGTCGCGCCGTTGGACTTGGCCGCGCGTGCGGCGTCCAGCACGGCGTCAACAGCCATCAGCTTGCCGGCTTCGAGTTCGGTTTCGTAGTGCGACGACTGCGGGCAGTACGCGCAGTCTTCCTCGCAGCCGCCGGTCTTGATCGACAGTAGCGTGGAGAGCTGCACGGCGTTCGCGTCGAAATGCTCGCGATGCACCTGCTGCGCGCGGAAGATCAGGTCGTTGAACGGCAGCTCGTAGAGCGCGGCGACGTCGGCGACTTTCCAGCGCGCAGCGGATTCGGCGGCGGCCTGGGCGCTCGGCGCGGTCGCCTTCAGCGAAGTGATGTCGATGTGGGTTTGCGTCATGGTGTCGTGGTCCTTCTTTACGTGACTGTGCCTGGCAGTGCTTGAATGTGCATCATGCGTCGGCGCGCAAGCGCGCGAGCAACGCGTCGATGTTCAGATGTCCGGCTGCGTCGTCGGCGCCTGCGCCGCGCATATGCGGCACAACGCCGATGAGCGGCGCGCCGTACTGGGTGGCGAGACGCTCGCGCAGCGCGTCGATGTTTTCTTCGGGGAACGTCATGGCCGGGTCGATACGGTTGGCGACCCAGCCCGCGAGCTTCAATCCGCGCGCGGCAATTGCTTCGACCGTGAGCAGCGCGTGGCTGATGCAGCCGAGCCGCATGCCCACCACGAGCACCACGGGCAGACCGAGCGCGACGGCGAGGTCGGCGGTGTCTTCGGTCGCCGTGAGGGGCACGCGAAAACCGCCCACGCCTTCCACGACGATGGCATCCGCGCGCTCACAGGCCGCCCGGTAGCAATCGACGATGCGCGCCATGTCGAGCGTCACACCTTCGAGCGCAGCGGCGATGTGAGGCGCGGCGGGCTCCTTGAGCAGGAACGGCGTGCGGATCTCGGGCGGCAGCAGCACGCTCGCGGCGGCGTCGAGCTGATCGGCGTCCTCGTTGTGCAAGACGCCGTCGCGCTCGTAAGCGCCCGCGGCGATCGGCTTGAGCGCCGTGGCGCGCAGCCCCGCGTGGGCGAAGCCGCGCAGCAGTGCTGCGCTCACGAAAGTCTTGCCGATCTCGGTATCGGTGCCGGTGACGAAAAGCGAAACCGTCATTGCGCGAACTCCCGCGCTTCGAGGCTCGCGCGTTGCAGCGATGCGTTCAGCCGGTCGAGGTCCGCATCCGAGTGCGCCGCGGAAAGCGAAATGCGCAGACGCGACGTGCCCTCGGGCACAGTGGGCGGACGGATGGCGGGCACCCACAGGCCGTCGCGTTCGAGCGTGGCTTGTAGCGCGAGCGTCGCCTCGTTGGCGCCGATGACGAGCGGCTGCACGGCGGTATGCGAATCGACCGGCTGCCAGCATGTATCGATGAGCAGCGAACGCGTGCGGCCGATCAAATGCTTCAAATGCGCGCGGCGCGCATCGCCCTCCTCGCGTTCGATCAAACGCAGGCTCGCGGACACCGCGTGCGCCACCGCCGGCGACGAAGCCGTCGTGAAGATATACGGACGCGCGCGCTGCACGAGCCATTCGATCACGGTGCCGTGCGCGCAGATGAACGCTCCCGAAACGCCCGCCGCCTTACCGAGCGTGCCGACCATCACGAGATGTTCCGAACGCAGGGCGGCTTGCGCCAGCGCGCCGCGGCCCTGCGGGCCGAGCACGCCGAAGCCGTGCGCGTCGTCCACCACGAGCCACGCGCCATGTTTTTCCGCGAGTTCGACGAGGCGCGCGAGCGGCGCGACGTCGCCGTCCATGCTGAACACCGTGTCGCTCACGATCACTTTCGCGCTCGCGTCGGAGGCTTCGAGCATCGCCGCGAGCGCCGCCATGTCGGCATGCGGATAGATCTGGATGTCGGCGCGCGAGAGCCGCGCGCCGTCGATCAGCGAGGCATGGTTGAGCGCGTCGGAGAAGATTGTCGTGCCGCGGCCAGCGAGCGCCGTGAGCACGGCCAGATTCGCCATGTAACCGGTGCTGAAGTACAGCGCGCGCGGCGCATCGACGAAGGTGCCCGCGAATGCCGCGAGATCGTCTTCGAGTTGTGCGTGCGCGCGCGAGTGGCCGCCCAGCAGATGCGAGCCGCCACTCCCCGCGCCGTAGCGCTGCGCGCCTTCGGCGATGGCTGCGACCAGTTGAGGATGCGCGGCGAGGCCAAGATAGTCGTTGCTGGCAAAGCCGATGGTCGCGCGGCCGTCCACCTGCATGTGGGCGCTGCAAGGCGTGTCGGCGGTGCGGCGGCGGCGGCGCAGGCCGCGCGCGTCGATGTCGCGCAAGCCCTGTTCGAGGGTGTCAAGCAATGCCATTTCAGAGGTCCTCCGCGACGGTGGCGTCGAAAGTCTCGCGCGTGCGCATTGCGAGGAACGCCTGCATTTCGTTGTCCAGAATATACGGCGGCATGACATAGACCGTCGTGCCGATCGGGCGCAGCAGCAGTTCGCGCTGCAGCGCGTTTTCGAAGAAGCGTCGCGAGAATGTCGCCGCGCGCTGCGGGTCTTCGAGCGCTACGTCGAACGCGAGTATCGTGCCGCACTGGCGCAGGTTGCGCACAAGCGGATGCGCGGCGAACGGCTCGAACAGCGCGCGTAGTTGCGCCGATTTGCGCACGTTCGCAGCGAGTACGTCGTCACGCTCGAACAGGTCGAGCGTGGCGAGCGCGGCGCGGCACGCGAGCGGATTGCCCGTGTACGAATGCGAATGGAGGAAACCGCGCGTCGTGTCGTCGTCGTAGAACGACTCGTAGATGGCGTCGCGCGAAAGCACAATCGAAAGCGGCAGATAACCGCCGCTAATGCCCTTCGAAAGCGTAAGCAGATCGGGCCATACGCCTGCCTGCTCGCACGAGAAAAAGGTGCCGGTACGCCCGCAGCCCACGGCGATTTCATCTGCGATCAGGTGCACGCGGTGACGGTCGCATAGCGCACGCAAGCCCTTGAGATAGGAGGGATCGTGCATCGCCATACCGGCCGCGCACTGCACGAGCGGCTCGACGATCAGCGCCGCGATACGGCCTTCGCGCTCGATGAAGAGACGCTCGACATCGGCCAGTGCGCGGGCCGCGACATCCTCCGCCGTTTCGCCGGGTTGCGCGGCGCGCGCGTCGGGCGAAGCGACCACATGCGCGTGATGCAGCAGCGGATCGTAAGCATCCCTGAAGAGCCTCACATCGGTCACGCCAAGCGCGCCGATGGTCTCGCCGTGGTAGCTGTTGGCAAGACAGACGAATTCGCGCTTGTCGCTCTCGCCGCGATTGCGCCACGAATGAAAGCTCATCTTGAGCGCGATTTCGACGGCCGAAGCGCCATCGGAAGCGAAGAACGCATGGCCGAGCACGCCGCCCGTGCGCGCCGAAAGACGCTCGGCAAGCTCCACGGCGGGCTCGTGCGTGCAGCCCGCGAGCATGACGTGCTCGAGCGTGTCGAGCTGCGCCTTGAGCGCGGCATTGATCGCAGGATTGGCGTGGCCGAAGAGGTTCACCCACCACGAACTGATCGCGTCCAGATAGCGACGGCCTTCGTGGTCATGCAGCCACGGGCCAACGCCCCGCGCGACAGCCACGAGCGGCAGGCGCTCGTGATGTTTCATCTGGGTGCAAGGGTGCCACACGGCGCGCAGGCTGCGAGCGACCCAGTCGGTCGCGGCGCGATCTTCGCGGGCAGGGTGCGCAGGGTGCGATAGCGAATTCAAATACGACTCCCGATACGACAGCGGGACCGAGATTAACGTGTTAGCTGCCGCAATGCACTACCCCGAAATTCGCCCTCCAACGCGCGGCGGGGCGGCGTTTCGAGCCGTTCGGGACAACTCGGAACCGATGGAAAATAAAGACCAGAAATGCGCGGAGATGACGACGGCAAAGTGAACCCGGCTTATGCAAAAAAATCTGCGCGCCGGGGCGAAATTGCAGAACGTGGGACCGCGCGGCGGATATTTTTGGCGAGGCGTGGCAAGAGCACAGGCGCGTGAAAGTCAGACGATAAGGCGCGACGCAATGGGGTGCGTGCGAGAAAATGCGGGGGGAAATGAAAAGCAAAGCGGCCCGCTTTGGGGCCGCGCAGTGCTGCAGTGATAGGGAATTCGAGCCCGGCAGCAGCCGGATGCCAACGTTCAGCGGCTCGCCAGCGCGTGGTCGCTCTCGTCCGCGTTGTCGTTGTCCGCCGTGGCGCGCGTCGTGTCGCTGTCGTCGGTCTGGGCGGTCTGCGTGCCGCCGTTGTTCCAGACCACCGTGTTGTTCACGGCGTAGAGACGGCACGGATCGGAGCTGTGCTTTTCGCAGTTCGAGATCGCCACGGACATCGGATTGTCGCCGCCTTCAGCCCACGACCATGCGCCGGAGTCCGACACCGCGAATGCGCGGCTCGGATACTGCTTGAGGAAGTTGCGATACCCGTCGCGGCCGGCCTGATCGACGAAAGGCACCGCGCCGACCGAGTCGATCTGCGCGAAGCCGGTGCCGCGGGGCGCGCTCGGCGTGGCCACGCGGTACTGCACCGCCGTCGGCAGGCCACGGTTCGCAAGGAACGCCTCGACCGTGGGCCACCAGATCTTCACGCCGTCGCGATCGCCCACGAGGCGATGCGCATCGTTCTTGTACGCGCCGAAGTCCACGAGCTTCGCCGTCGCGGCCGGGTGGTCCTCACCCGTTTGCGCGTCGCGGTAAGCGGCGAACATCTTCGTGACGAGATCGGGCGACCAGACCGAGTCGTTGTCGCCGTAGAGCCAGAGCGAGGCCACGCGGGCCTTGCCGCCGTAGTCGCCGAACGCCTGGGTCAGGTTGTTCTGCCAGCCCGTGCAGGCGTCCTGGCGCAGACCGCCCGAGAAGTTGATGAGCGCCCGCACGCCGCTCGCCGCCTCGGTGCCATAGGCCATGGTGGCGAGGCCCCCGTGCGAGGTGCCCGCGACGATGATCTGGCTTGCGTCGACATAGGGTTGCTTCGACATGTATGCGATGGTCGAAGCGACATCGGCCGCCTGGCCGAGGCCGTTGCTCGCGACGTCACAACCGTCCTGCTGATACGAGCCGCCCGAATCCGCGAAGCCCTGGCGGTTCGGCGCGACGACGACATAGCCGCGGCGCACGAATTCGCGTGCGAACGAAAGCGGGTCGCTACGCGCCTGGAGGTGCGGGTCGCCGGGAATCTTGCCGTGGTTGAAGATCACCATCGGGAACGGCCCGGGGCCATTCGGGAGGTACACCGTGGTCTCGAGCGTGACGTCGCCGGATGCGTCCACGGGAACGCGGATCACCTGCTCGTTCATGGTGGCGGGCACGACGGGCAGATACGCGTCGTCGAGCGCAATGCGCGGCACGTTGGCGCTGCCGAGGGGACCGCCTGCGAGGTTTGCTTGAGTCGCGTTGGCGGAATGCGTTGCGGGGGTAGTGGCGGCGAGTTGCGGGTTCGCGCCCGCACTTGCCGGATCGGAAAGCGACGCTGCGTGAGCAACCGAAAGCACACACGCGGTGCCGGCTACGACCCATCCGGTAAGGAGCTTCCTGAACGCCATGCGCTACACCACCTGCAAAAGACCTGCTGCTGTGATTCCGACAACCGTCCGATCATTACCCGCGGTTCGGCCCTTTCAGGGCACAACGAGACACCGTTGCGCCTGGCCGCGAGGCCAGGAGCGGGCGTGTAACCCGTCACGTGGGATTGCATCGATCAGAACACCTGCGCGGCGCAGTTCTATCGTCGATCAGACCCGCCGCCAGCACCCATTTGCAGTCGACACATGCGTATGTGAAAAAAGCTTTTTCACTATGCACTTACGTATCGCGCAGGGCACCGTGATTAGATACTCGCACGACAAATATTTGTTGTGCAATTCAGGGGTAACCCGGCATAAGGCATGCCAACCGCGCGCGACCCTATGAGGCATGGCGCACACGCGGCTTTCGGTAAGTAGCGAATGCGAGAGTTTTTAAAAAGGGTCCGGGAGGCGAGCGTCGCGCGCGGACAACAGCCGCGCGATTATTCAGTAAGCGCTTGTTTGCAAAGGCATTATTTCCGGCGCCATGACGGCGAACCACTGCGGGGACTCGCAGCGGCAAATATCGTCGGCAGTCAGTTATTCGTTAGCCTGACGAAACGTCACCGTCAACATAACGCCAGCGGCCGTCTTCGCCGCGCGTGAAGCGGCTCGTTTCATGCAGCCGGAACGCGCGGCCGCCCGTTTTGTAGCGCGCGACGAATTCGACGATCGCGTGCGTGTCGTCGCGTTGTTCGTGGTGCTTGATGGCAAGTCCGAGCCAGCGCGGCGCGCCAACGGCCGCGGGGTCCACATCGAGATCGGCGGGGGTCGTCTCTGGCGCCCACGTCGAGCGCAAATACGCCTCGTCGCCCAATACATACGCCGTATAGCGCGAGCGCATCAATTCAAGCGCCGTGGCGGGCACTGCCGCGTCGTCGATGAAGCGGCCACAGCACTGTGCGTAGCGCGGCGCCTTGGCTCCCGACTTCTGGTTCGGCGCGGCGCCGCCGCAGGGACAATCGGCGGGCCGGCTAGTTGACCGGGTACCGCGCGCGGTTTCAGCGTTCATGAGTCAGGGCTTCCGTTGCGAGAGCCCGCAAGCGTAGCGCAGACGAGCGGCGCCTTACCAGTCGAGCTCCGTGCCGTCGTACTGGAAGAAGCGGCCATTGAAGACGTCGCGCGCAGCAGCTGCTTCGGCCACCACCTCGCGCATGCCGGCGACGCTCACGACCGGGTCGATCGCCGCGTGCGCGCCGCCCATGTCGGTGCGCACCCAGCCCGGATGAAGCGCGACGCAGGTGGCGCGGCGCGTTTGCAGCGAGGTGATCTTCAGCACGTCGTTGAGCGCGGCCTTGCTCGCGCGATAGAGCCAGCCCGTCGTGCCCGTGGTCTCCGCAATGCTGCCCATGCGGCTCGACAGCACGCCGAGCACACCGTGGGCTTCGTCGACGAGCGGCAGCAGGAGCGGGATCAGTTGCATCGGGCCGCGCACATTGGTGTTCATCACGTATTCGAAGTCTTCGGCCGTGATGGTTTCGACGCCTTCGGTGCGCGGGCCATAAACGCCCGAGACGACGAGCGCCACGTCGAGCCGCTCGCCGTCGAGCCGCTCGCCGAACGCGGCGATTTCCTCGGGCCTCGCGATGTCAAGCTGGAAGGTCTGCGCTCCGATTGCGCGCAAGGCTTCGAGCGCTTCGGGCCCGCGCGCCGTGGCCAGCACGCGCCAGCCGGCCTTCGCATACTGCCGAGCGAACTCGAGACCCAGACCCCGCGACGCGCCCACGATCAACGCTGTTTTCATCTCGCCACCTCGTCTGTCCGTGTATTGAAATCGCTGCAGCGCGCCGCCCTCCTCGCTTCAAACGCGGCGCGCTTCTTCTGGCGCTAGCCTACAGCAGTTCGATACCCATCGCCGTGGCTTCTCCGCCGCCGATGCACAGCGTCGCCACGCCGCGTTTGCCGCCGCGCGCGCGCAACGCGCCGATCAGCGTTACGAGAATGCGCGCGCCCGAAGCGCCGATCGGGTGACCGAGCGCACACGCACCGCCGTTCACGTTGACCTTCTCGTGCGGCAGATCGTGCTCCTTCATCGCGGCCATCGTGACCACGGCAAAGGCCTCGTTGATCTCGTAGAGATCGACGTCGCTCGCGTTCCAGCCGGTCTTCTCGAACAGCTTCTTGATCGCGCCCACCGGGGCGGTCGTGAACTTCGCGGGCGCTTGCGCGAAGGTGGAATGGCCAGTCACGCGTGCGAGCGGCGTGAGGCCGAGTTGCTTCGCGGTCGATTCGCGCATCATCACGAGCGCCGCTGCGCCGTCCGAGATCGACGACGAGTTCGCCGCCGTCACCGTGCCCGTCTTGCTGAACGCGGGCTTGAGCGTCGGGATCTTGTCGAGGTTGGCCTTGAACGGCTGCTCGTCGCGATCGATGGTCGTCTCACCCGCGCGCGAGGCCACCTTCACCGGCGCGATCTCCCACGCGAACGAACCGTCCTCGTTCGCACGTTTCGCGCGATTGAGCGACTCGATCGCGAACGCGTCCTGGCGCTCGCGCGAAAAGTCGAACTCGCCCGCGCATTCTTCCGCGAACGTGCCCATCAGGCGGCCCTTGTCATAGGCGTCTTCGAGGCCGTCGAGGAACATGTGGTCGAGCACCTGGCCGTGGCCCATGCGCATGCCGGCGCGCGCCTTCGGCAACAGGTAAGGTGCGTTCGACATGCTCTCCATGCCGCCCGCGACGATCACGTCGGCCGAGCCCGCCAGCAGCATGTCATGCGCGAACATCGCCGCGCGCATGCCCGAGCCGCACATCTTGTTGACGGTCGTCGCACCCGCGGCAAGCGGGAGCCCCGCGCCGAGCGCCGCCTGGCGCGCGGGCGCCTGGCCCTGCCCTGCGGGCAGCACGCAGCCCATCACAACCTCGTCGACCTGTTCGGGCTTCAAACCGGCGCGCTCGACGGCCGCCGCGATCGCTGCCGCGCCAAGCTGCGGCGCGGTGAGCGACGCGAAATCGCCCTGAAAACCCGCCATCGGTGTGCGCGCCGCCGAAACGATCACGATGGCGTCCTGCTTTTGCGTCTCACTCATGTTTCTGCTCCTTGATGAATCCGTTTGAATCCGGCTTGAATCCGTTCGACCTGTTCGCTGCGCGCTCAAGCGACGCGCACAGCCGGCGCATCTTCACGCGCGAAACGTTCGGGGTAACGCACGCTGAAGCGTATCGATGCGTCGTAGGGAAAACAGTCAGGCACCTCGCCCGCGATGAGCCTCGCGCGGCTCTCCTGCCAGAGCGCGGGCTCGAAGAAGTCCGCGTGATGCGCGAGAAATGCGCGCTTCACGCGCGGATCGCCGAGCAGGAAGGTGCCGTACGTCTGCGGAAAGATGTCGCGCGGGCCGACCGGGTACCATGGCTCGCCCGATAGTTCGTCTTCCTCATTACGCGGCGCTGGCACGGCGCGCACGTTGCAATCGGTGAGATATTCGATCTCGTCGTAGTCGTAGAACACCACGCGGCCGTTGCGCGTCACGCCGAAATTCTTATAGAGCATGTCGCCCGGGAAGATATTCGCGCGCAGCAGGTCTTTAATCGCATTGCCGTATTCGCGAATGCCGTGTTCGACTTCGGCGTCGCTGCCGTTCTGCAGATAGAGATTGAGCGGCACCATGCGCCGCTCGATGTAGACATGGCGGATCACGAGGTTGTCGCCCTCGTACTCGATCATCGACGGCGCAAGCGTTTCCAGTTCGCGCACGAGCGCTTCGTCGAGCCGCGCAATGGGCAGCGCAACGCTTGAATATTCGAGCGTGTCGGCAAGCCGCCCGAGGCGGTCATGACGCTTCACGAGCTGATACTTCTGCACCACCTGCTCGCGTGTGGTCTCCTTCGGCGCGGGAAAGCTGTCCTTGATGACCTTGAACACGTACGGATACGAGGGCAGCGTGAACACGATCATCACCATGCCGCGTATGCCGGGCGCGATGATGAACGGGTCGCTCGAATGCGAGAGGTGGTGCAGCAAGTCGCGATAGAACAGGTTCTTGCCCTGCTTCTGCAACCCGATCGACGTGTAGATCTCGCCCTTGGCCTTGCGCGGCATGATGGTGCGCAGAAACTCCACATAGGCCGACGGCACTTCCATGTCCACCAGAAAATACGAGTGCGAAAAGCTGAAGAGGATGAGCAGTTGTTCAAGGCGCAGCAGCACGGTGTCCAACGCGAGCTTGCCCTCCTCCACATGACGCACCGGCACGACGAACGGCGCAAGCAGATCGCCGTTGATGATACGCCCGACGATATACGCGCCTTTATGCCGGAAAAACAGCGACGAAAGCACGTGAATCTGGAAGTTCGGCTTGGGCTCGACCACGCCGAAGGTGTCGAGCATCGCCTGCACGATGCACTCGACGTCGCGCCCGAGGTCTTCGAACGGCGTCTCCAGCTGGAAGTTCGTGACGATGCGCTCGAGCGTCGCCGCGAGGCCGTCCTTGCCCGGATAGTACGCACGGTAGGTGGGCTTCGCGGCCGGTTCGTCGTTCTCGATGTATTCCGTCGAGATGGCGGGCCGCACGAAGATGAAATCGTTGTTGAAGTACGAGCGGTGCAGGATCTTGCAGCACACGGAATTGAAGAACGTCTCCGCGCATTCGGGCTGCCGGTGCGTCGTGAGCAGACCAATGTAGTGCAGTTTGATCTGCTGCCAGACTTCGTCGTCGATGCTCTCGGCGCCGTATTCGTCTTCGAGCGCGACCACGCACTCCTTCACGCAATCGTCATAGGAAGCGATGCGCTCGCGCGCGAGCTGCTGCAGCGCGCGCCAGTCAGCGGCTTCGAAGAACGTCCGCGCCCTCACGGCCGCGTCGCAGAAGTTGTGGTAGTGACGGTTGAAGCCGTCGAGCATGGTTTGCGCGACATCGAAGCCGATCTGCGAAGAGAGCAGTTTCGGGAAGTGTTTCATGGCGGCCATGCCCGTTTCGCAAGCGAGAGAGTCAGGTTTTCGCGGGGGCGTCGCTTTCGTGCGCCGCGCTCTCGTGCGCCGCATTGCGCTCGAGCAGCGCGCGCGCCTGCGTCTCGTACTGAGCGAGGTCTTCGAGCGTCGCGTCGAGGTCCGCTCGCTGGCGCTCGAGTATCTCGCGGTGGTGCATCACCGTGTCGAGGAACGCCTGGAGCTGCGGGAGCGTGTCGGTCGGCGATTCGTAGAGGTCGAGCAGCGTGCGGATCTCCGAAAGCGTGAAGCCGAGCCGCTTGCCACGCAGCGTCAGCTTGAGTCGCGTGCGATCGCGCCCCGAAAAGACGCGCTTCAAGCCCCCCGCGCCTTCGCGGCTCGGCGCAAGGAGGCCCTGGTCTTCGTAGAAGCGGATCGCGCGCGGCGTTACGTCGAATTCCCGGGCAAGTTCGGTAATCGTGTACTGGGTCGTCATGATGTGCGGAAGGCGGCTGGTCCGGCTGTTGTCTGCACGACAGCGCAAGGGACGATAGAATCGACGTTTACGTTATCGTCAAGTACGCGATTGCGCAACCGGCGACGACGATGCATGAGACAAGCTTTGCATGGGGCCGGAGTCAGTGGTAAAGGACTAACTCCAGCCGACCGCCTCGCATGGGACCGGAGTAAGCGCTGAAGCACTCACTCCGGCCGACCGCCTTGCATGGGACCAGAGTAAGCGCTGAAGCGCTAACTCTGGTCGACAGGAGAAGACACCCCCAATGAACGCCCTCGAACACCAGCTCGACTATCCCTACGCCGACACCCTGCCGGAGCCCGGCCTCGCCTTCGATGTCGCGCCGGGCGTGAAATGGCTGCGCATGCCGCTGCCGTTCGCGCTCGACCACATCAACCTCTGGCTGCTGCGCGACGAGATCGACGGCCAGCAAGGCTGGACCGTGGTGGACTGCGGCATCACCAATGACACCATCAAGGCCCGCTGGGAAGCTGTGTTCGAGAACCAACTGGAAGGGCTGCCGGTGCTGCGCGTGCTCGTCACGCACTGCCATCCCGACCATATCGGCCTCGCTCACTGGATCTGCGCAGGCGGCGACAAAGCACGCTGGGACGTGCGCCTGTGGACCACGCTCGGCGAATACATGCAGGCACGCGTGATGGCCGCCGGCGACGGCTCGAACGCGGGCGGCGACGGCGCGGCGCGTCATTTCGCGCGCCACGGCCTCACGGACGAAGCGTCGCTCGACAAGCTGCGCAACCGCCGCGGCTATTACGGCAGCCTCGTCCCGACGCTGCCCACGCAGTACCGTCGCCTGCGCGAAGCCGATACGGTGACGATCGGCGGGCGCGACTGGCGCGTCATCACGGGCTACGGCCATTCGCCCGAGCATTGCGCGCTGTTTTGCGAGGAAACCGGCGTGCTGATCTCCGGCGACATGGTGCTGCCGCGCATCTCGACCAATGTCTCCGTGTTCGACATGGAGCCGGAAGGCAATCCGCTCGGCCTGTACCTGGAATCGCTCGGCCGCTACGAAACGCTGCCGGAGAACACACTCGTGCTGCCCTCGCACGGCAAGCCGTTCCGGGGTGTGCGCACGCGTATCGCGCAGCTGCGGGCACACCATGACGCGCGTCTTGCCGAAGTGATGGAAGCGTGCGAGCGAGTGCCGCAAAGCGCCGCCGACATCGTGCCGATGATGTTCAAGCGCGAGCTCGACATCCACCAGATGACTTTCGCAATGGGCGAAGCGCTCGCGCACCTGAACCTGCTGTGGCTCGCAGGCAAGGTCACGCGCACGACCGCCGCGGACGGGGTGATCCGGTTCGCCGCCTGATTGGCTGGCGGACACAAACAAAAACGGGCGGCCCGCAAGGAGCCGCCCGTTTTCACGTGGCGCGAAGCGTGAGGCGCGTTAGTTCGAGCCGCCCGTGATCAGATCGGCGCCCTGAGGCCGCACGAACTTGAAGGTCGAAGCCGGCAGTGACGGGTTCTTTTCGATGTTGGAGAACGTGAGCAGCGTCACGTTGCCGAACACGTCGTGCAGTTCCATGGCTTCGAGGTTGCCGTCGCGAAAGCCGATGCCCACGCTCTTGAACTGGGTGTCCTTCGACTTCGGAATCAGCTCCAGCCAGTCGATGCCGTTCTTCACGCCCGCATCCGAGAGCGTGAAGTTCTTGTCGAGATCGTTGCTACCGAACAGGATCGCCGCCGGGCTCGCGCCGAGCGCGCCGCCAAGCTTGCGCTCGGTCACCTGGTTCAGGTCCTTGTCGTAGACGTAGAGATTGTCGCCGTCCGATTGCAGCAACTGTTGATACGGCTTCTCGTACGACCAGATGAACTTGCCAGGACGCGCGAACACGAATGTGCCGCTCGAGGTCTTGGCGTTCAGCGTGGCCGTGGCAATGGCGTCGCTGGCGTTCTTCGCACCCGACGGCGCCTTCAGTTCGCGCTGCACGAAGTTGCCGCGCGCGGAATGGACCTGCGAGACGAACTGTTTCAGTTGATCGGTGCCGCTCGCATATGCCTGCGACACCATCAGGACCGACGCGCCAAGTGTGGCAAAAGCCGCGAGGAAAAGCGCGCGGCGCGCGGTGCGCGCAAAGCGGGTCGGAAGTCCAGCCGGATACTGCATCTATCGTTCTCCAAGAGGTATGTCTTTGGCCGCCGGATTGCCGCACAAGGCCAGAGAGGCCGCCAGACCGGCGGCCAGGCGCGGCCTATTCGGCGTCGCCGCGGTTGGGCACGAGGATCTCGCGGTTGCCACTGGACGACATCGCCGAAACGAGCCCGGACTGCTCCATCTGTTCGAGCAGCCGCGCCGCCCGGTTGTAGCCAATGCGCAAGTGCCGCTGCACGAGCGAAATCGACGCACGGCGATTCTTGATGACCACTTCGACGGCCTGATCGTACAGCGGATCGGACTCGTCGCCGGTGCCGCTGGTTCCCGCAGCCGTGCCCTCGTCGCCCTCGCCTCCCACTCCGCCTTCGAGAATGCCCTCGATATAGTTCGGCTCGCCCTGCTCCTTGAGCTTCTCGACGACGCGGTGCACCTCGTCGTCGGCGACGAAAGCGCCGTGCACACGCACGGGCAGGCCCGAGCCCGGCGGCAGGTAGAGCATGTCGCCCATGCCGAGCAGCGACTCGGCGCCCATCTGGTCGAGAATCGTGCGCGAGTCGATCTTCGAGGACACCTGAAACGCCATACGCGTGGGCACGTTGGCCTTGATGAGGCCCGTAATGACGTCCACCGAAGGCCGCTGCGTAGCGAGAATCAGGTGAATACCCGCCGCGCGCGCCTTTTGCGCGATACGCGCGATCAGCTCTTCGACCTTCTTGCCGACCACCATCATGAGGTCGGCGAGTTCGTCAATCACGACCACGATATGCGGCAGCTTCTGGCACGGCTCCGGATCGTCCGGCGTGAGGCTGAACGGGTTCGGGATCTTCTCCTCGCGCTTGTTCGCCTCTTCGATCTTGTTGTTGTAGCCCGCGAGATTGCGCACACCCAGCTTGCTCATGAGCTTGTAGCGGCGCTCCATCTCGGCCACGGTCCAGTTCAGCGCGTTGCCGGCCTGGCGCATGTCGGTCACGACCGGGCAGAGCAGATGCGGAATGCCCTCGTAGACGCTCATTTCGAGCATCTTCGGGTCGATCAGGATCATGCGGACCTGCTCGGCGCTCGCCTTGTACAGCAGCGAGAGGATCATCGCGTTGATCCCCACCGACTTGCCCGAGCCGGTCGTGCCAGCCACGAGCAGGTGGGGCATCTTCGCGAGATCGGCGCAAACCGGCTTGCCGCCGATGTCCTTGCCAAGGCCCATGGTGAGCGCCGAAGGCGCGTCCGAATAAACCGCCGAGCCGAGAATCTCGGAAAGGCGCACGGTCTGGCGGCGCTGGTTCGGCAGTTCCAGCGCCATGAAATTCTTGCCCGGAATCGTTTCCACCACGCGGATCGAGACGAGCGAGAGCGAACGTGCAAGGTCCTTCGCGAGGTTCACGATCTGGCTGCCCTTCACGCCCGTGGCCGGCTCGATCTCGTAGCGCGTGACAACCGGTCCCGGATATGCGGCCACCACGGCCACGTCCACGCCAAAGTCCTTGAGCTTCTTCTCGATCAAGCGCGAGGTGAATTCGAGCGTGTCGTCGGAGACGGTTTCCTGGGTGGCCGAGGCCGGGTCGAGCAGCGAGATCGCCGGCAGCGTGGAATCGCCCGGCAGGTCCGTGAAGAGCGGCACCTGGCGCTCTTTTTCCACGCGCTCGGAGCGCTGCGGCGTGACCACTGGCGGCACGATCGTGACCGGCTCGTGCTCCTCGATCTTCACGCGGCCGCGCTCGACCTTGCCCTCGCGCTTCACGGCCGCCGCTTCGCCGAGCTTGCGGTCGCGGCCCGCCTCGCGGCGCAGTTTGGCCATGGTCACGGCGTTGATGATGTATTCGCCGACTTTTTCGGCAACCGAAAGCCACGAGAAGCGGAAATAGAGCGAAAGACCGATCGCAAGCCCGAGCAAAAGCGCGAGCGTGCCTCCCGTGAAGCCGAGTGCGTGCGAAATTCCGCGCGCAACCGCCCCGCCCACCACGCCGCCGGGCGCCTGAGGCAGTTGCACCTTGAGCGACCACATGCGCAGCGCTTCGATGCCGCAGCTCGACAGCATGACGAGCACGAACGACAAGGCTTCGGCGACCCAGCTGATGTCGCGCGGTTTGTCGTCGTCATCGTCGGTAATCGCCTCGTTGCGGGTGATGCGCTGGTAGTTCGCCGAGATGAGGCGCCCGAGCAGCACGATCCACCAGTAGGCGGAAAGCCCGAACAGAAGCAGCAGGATGTCCGAGACGCGCGCGCCTACGCGCCCCGCCCAGTTCGAGATGTGGTCGACCTGGGCCGCGTGCGTCCAGCTCGGGTCGTGGCGGCTGTAGCTGATAAGCGCCATCAGCAGGAACACGCCTAGCGCGACCTGCAGGATCCAGCGAATTTCGGTGAAAAGGCGCGACATGCGGTGAGGCAATGCCTGCGCCTGCGCGGAAAAGGGAGCTTTGGCCATTGAATCCTGGGCTGATTCTTGATGCGTTTGCGGTCCGCCAGTTCTTCCGTATGCCCGAAACCCCGGGCAGACGGGCGCGGCCGCCGTCGTCCGATCCGGCCTATTGTAAACGCGTTGTTTCGGCCCCGGCGGCCCCTCGCTGTAAATGACGGTAACTGACAACGGTGTTCGGGCGGCGCCCGGCCTGCCGTTCCGCCCTGTCCGCGCCGCCGCAAGACCCAGCCTATCGCCGCGATCAGCAAGCTTCATCGAGCGGCCATCTTCCCCCGCCTTTATAATTGCGCGCTGATGCCCAACTACATGCGTGAGCCCCGCCGCAACGCCGGGCGCCCCTAGCCGGGCGCGCCCAGGCCCGCCGCCCCAAATTTCGCGCCACGCAGCGTCTTTCTACGGAATTCGATCATGTCTGCAACCAAACACGCCAAAGTCCTGATTCTCGGTTCCGGCCCCGCCGGCTACACGGCTGCCGTCTACGCGGCGCGCGCGAACCTTTCACCGCTACTCGTCACCGGCCTGGCCCAGGGCGGCCAGCTCATGACGACGACCGACGTCGAAAACTGGCCCGCAGACCCGAACGGCGTGCAAGGCCCCGAGCTGATGCAGCGTTTCCTCGAGCACGCCGAGCGCTTCAACACGGAAATCGTGTTCGATCACATCCATACGGCCAAGCTGAACGAAAAGCCCATCCGCCTGATCGGCGACTCGGGCGAGTACACCTGTGACTCGCTCGTCATCGCGACCGGCGCGTCGGCGCAGTACCTCGGCCTGCCGAGCGAAGAACTGTATATGGGCCGCGGCGTCTCGGCCTGCGCGACCTGCGACGGCTTCTTCTACCGCAATCAGCACGTCGCCGTGGTCGGCGGCGGCAACACGGCCGTCGAAGAGGCGCTGTACCTGTCCGGCATCGCGAAGAAGGTCACGGTCATTCACCGCCGCGACAAGTTCCGCGCCGAGCCGATCCTGATCGACCGCCTGCTGGAAAAGGAGAAGGAAGGCGTGGTCGAGATCAAATGGGATCACGTGCTCGATGAAGTGAAGGGCAACGAAGGCGGCGTCAACGGCCTGCGCGTCAAGAACGTAAAGACGGGCGAGACCACCGACCTCGATCTGCAGGGTCTGTTCGTCGCGATCGGCCACAAGCCGAACACGGACATCTTCGAAGGCCAACTGGAGATGAAGAACGGCTACATCATCACGAACGGCGGCCTGAACGGCAACGCCACCGGCACGAGCGTGCCGGGCGTGTTCGCGGCCGGCGACGTGCAGGATCACGTCTACCGCCAGGCGATCACGAGCGCGGGCACGGGCTGTATGGCCGCACTCGACGCGCAGCGCTACCTCGAGACCGTGAACGAGCTGGGCCAGGCGCATGTGATGAGCGCCGAAGCCGATCGCTGAAGCCAGCGAGCTGTGCCGCCCTGGCCTTCGATCGGGCGACCGCAAATACGCGGGGCGCCGCGCCGCTAAAATGGCGGTCTAAAGCCCGGCGGCGCGCCGGCAACGAGGGCCGCGGGCAGCCAGCCGGCGGCCCTTTGCTTTTGCGGCGGTTCGTGCGCCGCCCATGATTTACCCAACAGATTTACCCAGCGTCTTTCGCCATGCCCAAGAACGTGCCCCATCCGGGCGAGCCCAAGCGCCCCGCCTCCGCGCGCCCAGCTCCGGCGCCCACGCCTCTTCCCGCGACAGACGAAGCCGCGCCCGGCAAGACGGCTTCTGGCTTCGCCGGCCTCGGCAGCCTGCGCGACGCCCTCAAGGTGCAAACCCGCCAGCGTGAGCGCGAACGCGTGGCTGCGCAAGCGGCGCGCGTCGAAGCCGCCGTCGACAGCGACCTCTTTCGCCGCGAGATCGGCCAGGTCGCGCCGCTCAAGCAGCCGACGCGCGCGCAGCCGCGTCGCGAAGCCCCCGTGCCGCTGCCGCTGCAAACGCGCCTCGACGAGCAGGCCGTGCTGCACGAAGCGATCTCCGACGAATTCGACCCGGAAGCACTTCTCGACACCGACGACTCGCTGTACTACCACCGCCCCGGCGTGACCGAGGAAGTCGTCAAGAAGCTGCGGCGCGGCACGTGGATCGTGCAGGCGCAGCTAGACCTGCACGGCATGCGCCGCGAAGAAGCGCGCGAGGCACTGCAAAATTTCATCCGCGAAGCGGGCAAGCGCGGGCTGCGCTGCGTGCGCGTGATCCACGGCAAGGGCCTCGGCTCCGTCGGCAAGGAGCCGGTGCTCAAGGGCAAGGTGCGCGCGTGGCTCGTGCAGAAAGAAGAAGTGATCGCGTTCTGCCAGGCGCGGCCGCACGACGGTGGCGCGGGTGCGGTGCTCGTGCTGTTACAGCCGCATCCGGTCGGGCACGGACAGCATCATCATCACGTGCCATGACCGAACCCATCATCGGCGTGTCGATATGAAAAAACCCCGTTGCTGGTTACGCAGCCAACGGGGTTTTTTATCGCGCCCGGCACACCGGGCGAACGAAGATCAGGCGAGGCGCTCTTCCGTCTTCGGATCGAACAGCACGGCCTTCGAAACGTCGAACAGCAGATCCATGTTGTTGAGCGGCTGTGGGTTCGCGCCCGGGTGCACGCGGCTCACGATGCGCTTGCCGTTGACCTGCGCGAACACGAGCGTGTCCGGACCGGTCGGCTCGATCACGTCGACCTTCACCGAATGGCGCTGCAGTTCGTGGCCATGGCCGTCGTGCGAACTCCGCGCGTCGGTGATGCGCTCCGGGCGCAGGCCCAGCACCACTTCCTGGCCGATCTGGCCGCGCAGTTTGTTCGCTTCGAACGGCAGGTTCAGCACATTGCGCGCCACACCCGTGTCCAGTTCGATGCCAATACCCGAGCCCTGCTCGACCAGCTTGCCGTTGATGAAGTTCATGGGCGGCGCGCCAATGAAGCCCGCCACGAAGAGGTTCGACGGCGAGTCGTAAATCTCCTGCGGTGCGCCGAACTGCTGCACGATGCCGTCCTTCATGACCGCGATGCGGTCGCCGAGCGTCATCGCTTCGATCTGGTCGTGCGTCACGTAGACGATGGTCGTGCCCACGCGCTGATGCAGCAGCTTGATTTCCGAGCGCATTTCGATACGCAGCTTTGCATCGAGGTTCGAGAGCGGCTCGTCGAACAGGAACATCACCGGATCGCGCGCAAGCGCACGGCCCATGGCCACGCGCTGGCGCTGGCCGCCCGAGAGCTGGCCCGGCTTGCGGTCGAGCAGGTGCTCGATCTGCAGCAGCTTCGACACGCGGCCGACGATTTCCGTCTGCTGGTTCTTCGGCACCTTGCGGATATTCAGGCCGAACGAGATGTTCTCGCGCACCGTCATCGACGGATAGAGCGCGTACGACTGGAACACCATCGCAATGTCGCGATCCTTCGGCGAGAGGTTGTTCACCACCTTGCCGTCGATGGAGATCTCGCCCTTGGTCACGGTTTCGAGACCCGCAATCATGTTGAGCAGCGTCGACTTACCGCAACCCGAGCCGCCGACCAGAATCAGGAACTGGCCGTCTTCGATGTCGATGTTCACGCCCTTGAGGACGGGGACCCCGTTCGGGTAGGTCTTGTAGACGTCGCGAATGGAAAGGCTTGCCATGCTATGAATCCTTTAATCGAATGCGGGGGTTAGCCCTTCACCGCGCCCGCCGTGAGACCGCGCACGAAGTAGCGGCCGGCGATTACGTAGACGAGCAGCGTGGGCAGCGCGGCGATGATCGCGCCGGCCATGTCGACGTTGTATTCCTTCACGCCCGTGGACGTGTTCACGAGATTGTTCAGCGCCACCGTGATCGGCATCGAATCGACGCCCGAGAACACGATACCGAACAGGAAGTCATTCCAGATCTGCGTGAATTGCCAGATCAGGCACACCATGAAGATGGGCAGCGAGATCGGCATCATGATGCGCGTGAAGATCATGAAGAAGCCGGCGCCGTCGATGCGCGCGGCCTTCACGAGTTCAGCGGGCACGCTCACGTAGAAGTTGCGGAAGAACATCGTCGTGAACGCAATGCCGTACACGACGTGGACCAGCACCAGACCGCCGATCGTGTTCGAAAGGCCGAGAAAGCCCTCGAAACGCGCCATCGGCAGCAGGATGGCCTGGAACGGGATGAAGCAGCCCACCAGCAGCATCGTGAAGAGCGCGTCCGCGCCGCGAAAGCGCCAGTGCGTGAGCACGTAACCGTTGAACGCGCCGATGATCGACGAGATCAGCACGGCCGGAATCACCATCTTCACGGAGTTCATGAAGAACGGCTGCATGCCGTCACAGCGCACGCCGGTACACGCTTCGCTCCACGCCTTGATCCACGGCGCGAAGGTCGGGCTCGTGGGCAGCGAGAGCATGGTGCCCGAGTGAATCTGGTCGAGCGACTTGAACGACGTCGACAGCATCACGTAGAGCGGGAACAGGAAGTACAGCGCGAACAGGATCAGCGCCGCGTACACGACCACGCGGCTCACAGTCATCTTAGGCTGCATTGCGCGTGCTCCTCGATTCCAGATACATGAGCGGCACGAGCACGGCCACCACCGTCGCAAGCATCATCATCGACGAAGCTGCGCCGACGCCGAGCTGCCCGCGGTTGAACGAAAACGTGTACATGAAGATGGCCGGCAGCGACGACGACGTACCCGGGCCGCCCGCGGTGAGCGCGACGACGAGGTCGAACGTCTTGATCGTGATGTGGCACAGGATCAGCAGCACGGAGAAGAACACCGGACGCATGCTCGGAATCACGATCTTGCGGTAGATCGTGGGCAGCGTCGCGCCGTCTACCTGAGCGGCCTTGAAGATTTCGCTGTCGACACCGCGCAGGCCTGCCAGGAATAGCGCCATGCAAAAGCCCGTGGACTGCCACACAGCGGCGACCACGATACAGAAAATCGCGCGGTCCGGATTGTTCAGCCAGTCGAGCTGGAAGCTCGTCCAGCCGATGCTGTGCATCACTTGCTGAATGCCGAGATCCGGATTGAAAATCCACTGCCAGGCCGTGCCCGTGACGATGTACGAAAGCGCCATCGGATAAAGGAACACGGCGCGCAGCGCCCCTTCCTGACGAATCTGCTGGTCGAGCAGGATCGCGAGGAACAGCCCGAGCGCCACGCAAATCGCGATGAACGGGATGCCGAACCACCCGAGGTTCTGCGCCGACGTCCACCAGACGTCGTTGGAGAACAGCTCGCGATAGCGGTCGAGTCCCGCGAATTCATAGCGAGGCATCAGTCGCGAGGTCGAGAGCGACAAATAGCCGGTAACAAGAATGAAGCCGTAGACGAAAAAGAGGCTGATCAGGATGCTGGGCGAAAGCACCAGCTTCGGGATCCAGCGGTCTGCGAGCGCCGCCATGGGCGACGCGCGGCGGGTAGCAGGCGTGGCCGCCTTGCCGTTGCCGCTAAGAGAAGCAGTCACTGCGCAACTCCTGGTACGGTGCGAAAACAGCTTTCGCACGATGATGGGGTTCAGAGGGTGAACCGTCATGCCCGGGGTGCGCCAAGTGTGGCGCACCCCGTCTTACATCACTAACTTACGTCGATCACTTCGTCTTCGCAGCCTTCGCGAGCGCTTCCACCGCGCTCTTCGAATCCTGGTTCGAGTTCATGAACTTCGTCACGACGTCGGTGATCGCACCGGCAGCGGCGTCCGGCTGAGCCATGCCGTGCGCGAGCGACGGCACATAGCCACCGGCCTTGATCGCGGTCTGCTCATCCGCGTACGACTTCTTGGCGCAGTCGTCGAACTTGCTCATGTCGACACCCAGACGCACCGGGATCGAACCCTTGTACAGGCTGAACTGCTCCTGGAATTCCGGGCTCATGATCGTCTTCGCGAGTGCGAGCTGACCAGCCGTTGCCGCCTTCTGGCCCTTCTGCTGGAAGAACACGAACGAGTCGACGTTAAAAGTGTAGGCCTTCGCGGTGCCCGGCACTGCTGCACAGACGTAATCCGTACCCGGTTGCTTGTTCGCGTTCGCGAACTCGCCCTTCGCCCAGTCGCCCATGAACTGCATACCGGCCTTGCCGTTGATGACCATGGCCGTGGCGAGGTTCCAGTCGCGGCCCGTGCGGCCGTTATCCATGTACGACTCGATCTTGCGGACCGTGTCGAACACGCCGACCATCTGCTGCGACGTGAGGGTCTTCTGGTCGAGGTCGACGAGCGCCTTCTTGTAGAAGTCCGCGCCCTGCGAAAGGACCACGTCTTCCCACAGCGTCAGGTCTTGCCACGGCTGACCGCCGGCTGCGACCGGCTGGATGCCTGCGGCCTTGAACTTGTCAGCCAGCGCGAAGAATTCCGGCCACGTCGTCGGCGCCTTGCCGCCCACCTTGTCGAGCGCTGCCTTGTTGATCCACACCCAGTTCACGCGGTGCACCGAGAACGGTGCGGCGACGTAGTGACCGTCTGCGTGGATGATCTTGTCGATCTGCGGCGGAAGGTTGGCCTTCCAGTCGCCTGCGACGGAGTCGATCGGCACCAGCACGCCTTGCTCGGCCCATTCCTGAATCAGCGGACCCTTGATCTGGGCAGCCGAAGGCGCATTGCCCGAGATCACCTGGGTCTTCAGTGCGGTCATGGCCGCCGCGCCCGCGCCACCGGCGACCGCGAAGTCCTTCCACACATAACCCTGCTTCGTCATGTCGTCCTTGAGCACGCCAACGGCCTTCGACTCGCCGCCCGAGGTCCACCAGTGCAGCACTTCAAGAGACTCGGCCGCTTGCGCCGTGGCGACGCCACCCAACAGACCTGCTGCGCACAGGGCGCCCATGATCGCGCGGAATTTCATTGCTTATCTCCTCCAGACACCTGAACAAAAAACGATTGGCCCCTGATCGCCAGGGTGCGGTGGTTGGTCAAACAGGCAAAACAGGCAAAACACTGGACGGACGGGCGCCGGAGTGCCGCGCGCGTGCTTTTCATTAGATGCGCGCGGGCCGCGTGCCGGTTACCGGCCGCAGGACGCTCAAGAGATGAGTGGATCTGAATGCAACTTGACTGTCTCCTCTTTTGATTTTCACCGGCCAACTGGCCGGCCGAGGCGCCGCTTGCGTCACGCGGCCTTGAAGCCCCCGCACGATGGGGAACCGGGCGCACGACTCACTGGCAAGCCGGGCTGAGTCCCGCGTTGTTCTCCGTTAACATGAGGGGGCATTCCGTCCGCTCGCGAAACCGCGCAAACCGCCTTGCTGGCTGCGTTTCACGCTTTTTTCATCGAATGAACGTTACCTCTTGATTTGGATTGTAGTTAAACTACAATTCAGTGTCAAAAAAAATTTTATCGGACTACGGCCGCCCGATCGCCCACATCGATGGGCACCCGATGTAACCTGCTGCGGCCGCCCAGGACTCTGATTGAGACTCATGCAAACCCAGATCGAATCAGGTTTCACGTTCGTGCTCTTCGGCGCCACCGGCGACCTGTCGATGCGCAAGATTCTCCCAGCCCTGTATGAAGCGCACCGTTCAGGCATGCTCGCGGAGTCGGGCAAGATCGTGGGCGTCGCGCGCCACGAAGAAGATCGCGTAGCGTACATTCAGTGGGTCGACGAGCACGTCAAGCCGCATGTGACGAAGAACGGCGGCTTCGACGACAACGCGTGGGCCAGCTTCCTCGAGCGCATCGTCTATGTGAAGCTCGACCTCTCGCGCGCCGAAGACTTCACTCATTTGCGCGACGGCATTGCGTCGTTGCCCGGCATTCGTGTGTTCTATCTGGCTACGGGCCCGTCGCTGTTCGTGCCGATCTGCCGCGCGCTCGCCGCCGTCGGTCTGAACGAGAACTCGCGCATCGTGCTGGAAAAGCCGCTTGGCTACGACCTCAAGTCGTCGAATGCGATCAACGACGCCGTGGGCGAGATCTTCGCCGAAGGCCAGATCTACCGGATCGACCACTACCTCGGCAAGGAGCCGGTGCAGAACCTGCTCGCGCTGCGTTTCGGCAACGCGCTCTTCGAGCCGCTGTGGCGTCGCGAGTGGGTCGAGAGCATCCAGATCACGATTGCCGAAGAACTGGGCGTCGAGGCGCGCGGCGATTTTTATGACAACACTGGCGCGCTGCGCGACATGGTGCAAAATCACCTGTTGCAGCTGCTCTCGATCGTCGCCATGGAACCGCCGCATTCGATGGACTCGGATTCGGTGCGCGACGAGAAGCTTCGCGTGCTGCGCGCGCTCAAGCCGATCAACCCGCTCGACATCAGCAAGGTCGCGGTGCGCGGGCAGTATCACGCGGGCGTGATCCGCGGCCAGTCGGTGCCGGGCTATGCGACCGAGCATGGCGTGAAGCCCGAGAGTCACACCGAGACCTTCGTGGCGCTCAAGGTGGAGATCGAGAACTGGCGCTGGGCGGGCGTGCCCTTCTTCCTGCGCACCGGCAAGCGGCTTGCCGACCGCGTGGCCGAGATCGTCGTGAACTTCCGCCCGGTGCCGCATTCGGCGCTCGGCGCCCCGGCGCTGCGCCCAGGTGCGAACCGCCTCGTGATCCGCCTGCAGCCGAACGAGAACATCCGGCTCTACTGCCTCGCGAAGCAGCCCGGCGAAGGCATGAATCTCGCGAGCGTGCATCTGGATCTCGCGTTCGACCAGTTCTTCCGCGAAGGGCAGATGGAGGCCTACCAGCGCCTGCTGCTCGACGTGATCAACGGACGCCTCGCACTCTTCGTGCGCCGCGACGAGCAGGAAGCGGCGTGGACGTGGGTCGAACCGATCCTGAACGAGTGGGCCGCTTCGCCGCGTGCACCCAAACCGTACGCGGCCGGTACGTGGGGGCCGGCGGCGGCGAGTGCGATGCTCGCGCAGCACGGCACTTGCTGGCTCGAAGAAGAGAACTGATGGGATTGCATGGCTTCGCGCACAGTCAGCGCGAAGCCGGACCGGACAGATGAACGACCCTGTAGGCCTACAAAAAAGCAGCATGGAGGAGAAGTGATCGAGCTTCACGTATTCGACGACCCGCGCGTCCAATCCGACGCGCTGGCGCGAGCCGTGGGCGACGCGCTACATGCGTCGCTCGCCGCTCAGCAAGCGGCGCCCGGTACTACCGCGCGCCGCGCAACGCTTGCCGTCTCCGGCGGCACGAGCCCGCGCCCCTTCCTCGAGAACCTTTCGACGCACCGTTTCGACTGGGCGCACATCGATGTCACGCTCGTCGACGACCGCTGGGTGCCCGACACCGACTCCGCGAGCAACGCGCGCCTCGCGCGCGAGACGCTGCTCACGCACGAAGCGGCCAGCGCGCACTTCCTGCCGCTCGTCGATGTGGCGCAGGATCTCGACGCACACGTCGCCGCGCTCAACGCCGACCCGGCCCGCAAGCTTCCGAGCGTCGCCGTGCTCGGCATGGGCGAAGACGGCCACACGGCCTCGATTTTCGCCGATGCCCCCGAATGGCACGAAGCGATCACCACGCCGCGCCCGTTCGTGGCCGTGCATCCGCAGGCCGCGCCGCACGCGCGCGTTTCGTGGTCGATGCAGGCGCTGCGCCAGGTCGATCGGCTGTTCCTGCTGATCGCGGGACAGCGCAAGCTCGAAGTGCTGCAACAGGCCGCCGCGGCCGAACAAAACAACGCCATCTCGAAGCTGGCGAACGACAAGGGAGTGAGACTCGATGTCTACTGGTGCGCCTAATAAAAACGCCCCTGGCGCAGGCCAGCACGCCGACGGTCCGAGGCTGCTCGCCGACATCGGCGGAACCAACGCGCGCTTCGCGCTGGAAACGGGTCCGGGCGAGATCGGCCAGGTGCGCGTGTATCCGTGCGCGCAGTATCCCGGCGTGGCGGAAGTGATCCAGCAATACCTGAAGGACAACAAGATCGGCCGCGTGAATCATGCGGCCATCGCCATTGCGAATCCGGTCGACGGCGACCAGGTGCGCATGACCAATCACGACTGGACCTTCTCGATCGAAGCGACGCGCCGCGCGCTTGGCTTCGACACGCTGCTGGTCGTCAACGATTTCACCGCTCTCGCCATGGCGCTGCCCGGCTTGACCGACGCGCAGCGCGTACAGGTGGGCGGCGGCCAGCGCCGCCAGAACAGCGTGATCGGCCTGCTCGGTCCGGGCACGGGTCTGGGCGTCTCGGGTCTCATTCCCGCCGACGACCGCTGGATCGCGCTCGGCAGCGAAGGCGGCCACGCAAGCTTCTCGCCGCAGGACGAGCGCGAAGACATCGTGCTGCAGTTCGCGCGCAAGAAGTGGCCGCATGTGTCGTTCGAGCGCGTGTGCGCGGGGCCCGGCGTCGAGCTCATCTACCGCGCGCTCGCCGCACGCGACAAGAAGAAAGTGCCCGCGGATATCAACCCGGCCGAAATCGTGCAGCGTGCGCACGATGGCGAGGCGCTCGCGCTCGAAACCGTCGAATGCTTCTGCGGCATTCTCGGCAGCTTCGCGGGCAACATCGCGATGACGCTCGGTTCGCTCGGCGGCATCTATATTGGCGGTGGCGTGGTGCCGCGCCTGGGCGATCTGTTCACGCGCTCGTCGTTCCGCCAGCGCTTCGAGTCCAAAGGCCGTTTCGACGCCTATCTCGCGAACGTGCCCACCTACGTCATCACGGCGGAGTATCCGGCGTTCCTCGGCGTTTCGGCCATTCTCGCGGAGCAACTTTCGAATCGCGCGGGCGGCGGATCGTCGGCCGTGTTCGAACGCATTCGCCAGATGCGCGACGCGCTCACCCCCGCCGAGCGCCGCGTGGCCGACCTCGCGCTCAACCATCCGCGCTCGATCATCAACGATCCGATCGTCGATATCGCGCGCAAGGCCGACGTGAGCCAGCCCACGGTCATCCGGTTCTGCCGCTCGCTTGGCTGCCAGGGCCTCTCGGACTTCAAGCTCAAGCTCGCCACGGGTCTGACCGGCACGATTCCGGTGAGCCACAGCCAGGTGCATCTGGGCGACACTGCGACCGACTTCGGCGCGAAGGTGCTCGACAACACCGTCTCGGCCATCCTGCAATTGCGCGAACACCTGAACTTCGAGCAAGTCGAGAATGCGATCACGCTGCTCAATAGCGCGCGCCGCATCGAATTCTATGGCCTCGGCAACTCGCACATCGTCGCACAGGACGCACACTACAAGTTCTTCCGCTTCGGTATTCCGACCATCGCCTATGGCGACCTGTACATGCAGGCCGCTTCCGCCGCGCTGCTCGGCAAGGGCGACGTAATCGTGGCCATCTCGAAGTCGGGCCGCGCGCCAGAACTGCTGCGCGTGCTCGACGTAGCGATGCAAGCGGGCGCGAAGGTGATCGCCATCACGTCGAGCAACACGCCGCTCGCCAAGCGCGCGACCGTGGCGCTCGAAACCGATCACATCGAGATGCGCGAGTCGCAGCTTTCGATGATCTCGCGCATTCTGCACCTGCTGATGATCGACATCCTCGCGGTGGGCGTCGCGATTCGCCGCGCTTCGCCCGATGCGGACCTGGGCAACGCCGTCGAAAAGGCACGCGAGCATGCCGACGACGACGCATCGGCCGTGCTCGACTGGCTGAGCCACGGCGCATCGCCTACGGCGCGCGACTGAAGTCGACTCATTCGTCGGCTCATTCGAGCGATGAAAAAAATGGGACGCCTCGGCGTCCCATTTTCGTTTCGTGCGACGTTCCCCTCACGGCGCGGCCGCTTGCACCGTATGCGGCGCCGGCGTGCCGTGCCACTTCACGACGAGCGCGCGCCCTACCCACGTGAACAGGCCGCACACGCCGATCGTCACGCCCATGCCGAACGGTGAGATACCCGGGAACCAGCCGACCACGGCGCTTGCGAGCGCGCCGAGGGCAAGCTGCGTCGCGCCGAATACCGCCGCGGCCGCCCCCGCGTTCTTCGGATAGCGGTACATGAGATCGGTCGCGCAGTTCGCGCCGAGCAGCCCCACCACGCTCACCACGAAGAAGAGACCGAACACGATCGACCACAGCCCGCCCCAGCCCGTTACGCACATGAGCGCGACGAAGAGCGACGCGACGATGCTCACGCTTGACGCGATCGACACCATGCGAAGCGTGCCGAGACGCCCGATGAAGCGCGTGTTGAGGAAGTTGCCGAGCATGATGCCGAATACGTTCGCGCCGAAGAAGAACCCGTAGTGCTGCGGCGAAACGTGGAAATACTCGATGTAGACGAACGGCGTGGCCGAGATATAGGTGAACATTGCAGCGAACGCCATGCCGCCGCAGAGCATGTGCCCCCAGACAAGCGGATCGCGCAGCAAGCGTCCATAAGCCGCGAACGAGCGCAGCACGGCTGCGCTTTCGCGCTTTTCCGGCGGCCAGGTCTCAGGCACGCGCAGGTAGGCCGCCACGGCGCACGCGAGGCCGAAGAGCGTGAGCACGACGAACACCACGCGCCAGCCGCCGATCAGCAGCAACTGTCCGCCGATGAGTGGCGCGAGCAGCGGCCCGATCGCCGTGACGATCGCGACCATCGAGAGGACCTTGGCGGCATCCGAAGGCTCATGGGCGTCGCGCGCGATGGCCCGCGAAAGCACCGAGGCCGCGCCCGCGCCGAGCGCCTGAAGAAAGCGCACGACCACGAGTTCGCCCACGGAGAACGAGAGCCAGCAGGCAATGCTGGCCAGCGTGAAGAGCGCGATGCCGCCGAGGAGTACGGGGCGTCGGCCATAGGCATCGGAAACCGGGCCGTAGAGCAGCATGCCGATCGAGAAGCCGGCCATGAAGCTCGTGAGCGTCGAGGCCGCGGCGGCGGCGCTCACACCGAACGACTGCGCGATGGCAGGCAGGCTTGGCAGATACATGTCGGTGGCGAGCGGGCCACAGGCGGCGAGTGCGCCCAGCAACAGGATCAGCCGGCCATCGGGTCGGCGGCGCGGGGAATGGGACATGTGGTGTGTATGGCGGCGGAGCGCGCGCGGCTCGCGCGGTCTCGATGTCATGGGCCGATTTATCCGTCGCTGCGGGAGCGGACAAAAACGGCAGCGCAGTGCCGTCGAATTGTACCTGACGCCCCTTATCCGCCCTTCGCTGCCCTTCGCCGCGCCCCATGCGGCATCGCCGCGGCTTTGCGCTAAGCTGCCCGCTTTCGTTCAACTTGCCGCGTCACCGATATGACCGCCTTCCTGCTCATCTGGAGCCCCAAGAAGTGGCCCTGGCCCGAACTGCCCGACTTCGCGCGCCGGGTGCGCGCCGGGGAAGCCGTCGCCGACAGCTGGGGATGCGGCTTCGCGCGCGGTATCCTGCCGGGCGACCGGGTGTTCCTGCACCGCGTCGCCACCGAGCCGCGCGGGCTCTTCGCTTCCGGCTACGTCACGCGAGCGCCCTACGAGGTGCAGGACGCCACGTACAAGCGCGGCTACAGGCTGTGCATCGATTTCGTCTACGACTGGCTCGTCGACGCGGGGCAGGAAGTGGTCATCGCGCGCAATGATTTGCGGCCCCACCCGTTTTCGATCCAGACCTGGGACGCACAGAGTTCCGGCACGGTCATCAAGCCGGTTGCCGAAGGCGCGCTGGAAAAGCGCTGGGCGGAGTTGACCGGGCGGCGGCCGATGCCGGCGCCCGCTCTTGCGGCCATGCAGGCATGGCACGACGCGCAGATGGCATCGGCGGCGAAAAATGAACCAGCACCGGGCGCGACTCGACCCGCCCGCAAACGAGCCGCCGTGAAAGTCGACCCGCGCGACGTGGCGCCGCACCTCGCGCCGCCAGATCCGCAAACGTAGGCGGCAAAAGCGCTGAATCCGGCCGCCCGGCGAATGCCCAAGCCAACCCGGGGCTCCGGCCCGATCCGCGCGACTCCGGTACAATTTCGAGAGAACAGCCCCATCGCCCGCGCCCTTGCGGCGCCGCATGGGTCCGTACGCCGGCCCGTTTCGTCAGCGCCGCGCGCCACACCACTTTCGCAGGTCCAGCACTCATGTCCAGCACCCAGTCCAGCACGCCGAACCGCAACGAAGCCCTCTTCGCACGCGCCCAGCGCACCATTCCGGGCGGCGTGAATTCGCCCGTGCGCGCGTTCCGCTCGGTCGGCGGCACACCGCGCTTCATCGAGCGCGCGCAAGGCCCGTACTTCTGGGACGCCGAAGGCAAGCGCTATATCGACTACATCGGCTCGTGGGGCCCGATGATCGTCGGCCACGTGCATCCGGAAGTGCTCGAAGCCGTGCAGCGCGTGCTCGCGAACGGCTTCTCGTTTGGCGCGCCCACCGAGGCCGAGATCGAGATCGCCGAGGAAATCTGCAAGATCGTCCCGTCGATGGAGCAAGTGCGCATGGTGTCGAGCGGCACCGAGGCGACCATGAGTGCGCTGCGTCTCGCGCGCGGTTTCACGAAGCGCGATCGCATCGTGAAGTTCGAAGGCTGCTACCACGGCCACGCCGACAGCCTGCTCGTGAAGGCGGGCTCGGGCCTCCTCACGTTCGGCAACCCGACTTCGGCGGGCGTGCCCGTGGACATCGCGAAGCACACCACAGTGCTCGAATACAACAACGTCGCGGCGCTCGAAGAAGCGTTCAAGGCGTTCGGCGACGAGATCGCCGCGGTGATCGTCGAGCCGGTCGCGGGCAACATGAACCTCGTGAAGGCCACGCCCGAATTCATCGGCGCGCTGCGCAGCCTGACGGCGAAGCACGGCAGCGTGCTGATCTTCGACGAAGTGATGTGCGGTTTCCGCGTCGGTCTGCGTGGTGCGCAGGCGCTGTATGGCGTCGAGGCGGATATGGTGTGCCTCGGCAAGGTGATCGGCGGCGGTATGCCTGCAGCAGCGTTCGGCGGCCGTCGCGAGATCATGGATCACCTCGCGCCCAACGGCACGGTGTACCAGGCGGGCACGCTTTCGGGCAACCCGATCGCGGTCGCGGCGGGTCTGAAGACACTGCAGCTCATCCAGGCGCCCGGTTTCTACGAGCAGCTCACGGCGAAGACCGAACGGCTCGTGAAGGGGCTAACCGCTGCAGCGAGCGAAACGAAGGTGCCGTTTGTTGCGGATTCGGTGGGCGGCATGTTCGGCCTCTATTTCGCGGACAAGGTGCCGGGCAGCTTCGCCGAGGTCACGAAGAGCGACATCGCGAGCTTCAACCGCTTCTTCCACCGCATGCTGGACGCGGGCGTCTACTTCGCCCCTTCGGCCTACGAGGCAGGCTTCGTTTCGAGCGCCCACAACGACGCGATCCTCGACGAGACGATCGCCGCGGCGCGCAGTGCGTTCGCCGCGCAAGCCGCGGCTGAAAACGTGACGCAATAAGGCCTCACGCTATCGACAGCCGGCGCGGCGCGCGCCTCGCCGGCCCCCACCCGACCGCCGCCCGAGAGAAAGCCCGACGATGTTTTCGCAATCCGATTTCGTCCACATGGAGCGTGCGCTCGCGCTCGCGCAGCGCGGCCTGTACACGACCGACCCGAACCCGCGCGTGGGCTGCGTGCTGGTGAAGGACGGCGTGGTGATCGGCGAGGGCTTCACGCAGCCGGCCGGCCAGGATCACGCCGAAATCCAGGCGATGAAGGACGCCCGCGCGCGCGGCCACGACCTGCGCGGGGCGACGGCCTATGTGACGCTCGAGCCGTGCAGCCACTTCGGCCGCACGCCGCCCTGCGCGAACGCGTTGATCGAAGCGAAGGTCGGGCGCGTGATCGCGGCGATGGAAGACCCGAACCCGCTCGTGTCAGGGCGCGGCCTTTCGATCCTGCGCGACGCGGGTATCGACGTGCGTTGCGGGCTGCTGGCCAACGAGGCGCGGGAGCTGAATATCGGCTTCGTTTCGCGCATGACGCGCAAGCGCCCGTGGGTGCGCATGAAGGTGGCCGCATCACTCGACGGCCGCACGGGCCTGCCCTCGGGCGAAAGCCAATGGATCACGGGCGAAGCCGCGCGCGCCGACGGCCACGCCTGGCGCGCGCGCGCCTCGGCCATCCTCACGGGTATCGGCACGGTAAAGGAAGACGATCCGCGTATGACCGTGCGCGCCGTCGACACGCCACGTCAGCCCAAACGCGTGCTGATCGACAGCCGGCTCGACGCCTCGCCGCTCGCGCAAATCTTCGTGGGCGCGCCGACGCTCGTGTTCTGCGCGGCGCTCGACGCGAGCAACGAAGAACGCGCCGAAGCGCTGCGCGTGCGCGGCGCCGAAATCGTTGCGCTCGGCAACGATCAGGGCAAGGTCGATCTGCCGGCCATGCTCACGGAACTCGCCGCGCGCGGCGTGAACGAACTGCACGTGGAAGCCGGCTACAAGCTCAACGGGTCGCTCCTGCGCGAAGGCTGCGTGGATGAGTTGCTCGTGTACGTGGCGCCTTCGCTGCTCGGGACGAACTCGCTCGGCATGATCGACATCGCCGCGCCCGCGACGCTCGACGAGCGCACGCGCCTCGCATTTCATTCCGTCGATCGTCTCGGCGGCGACCTGCGCATTCTTGCGCGTGTCGTCACGACGCAAGACGCCTGACCCTCACTGATGCACTGAACACAAGGAATAGCACGATGTTTACCGGAATCGTCGCGGCAGTGGGCCGCATCGAATCGATCAAACCGCTCGGCACACAGGCCGACGCCGGCGTGCGCCTGAACGTCAACGCGGGCAGCCTCGACCTCGACGACGTGCAGCTCGGCGACAGCATCGCGATCCAGGGCGCGTGCATGACCGTCATCGAGAAGTCGGCAACGAGCTTCGACGTCGATGTTTCGCGCGAAAGCCTGAACCGCACCGTGGGCCTCGCGGCAACGGGCGAAGTGAACCTCGAAAAGGCGCTGCGCGCGAACGACCGGCTGGGCGGCCACATCGTCTCGGGTCACGTGGACGGTCTTGGCACCGTCACGCGCTTTGCGCCCGTGGGCGAGTCGCACGAGCTGCGCATTCTCGCAACGCCGGAAATCGGTCGCTATCTCGCCTACAAGGGCTCGATCACCGTGAACGGCGTGAGCCTCACGGTCAACTCGGTCGACGATCGCGCGGATGGCTGCGAATTCTCGATCAATCTGATCCCGCACACCGTGGAAGTGACCACGCTCAAGCATCTTCGGGCTGGCACGAAGGTGAATCTTGAGATCGACCTGATTGCGCGGTATGTGGAGCGGATGCTCTCCGCCGAGAAGGCAGCAGATTCGGCCTCGAAAGACTAAAAGCCGCTGAGCCAGCGCAAGTCATGCCCCGCAGGCGCGCGAGCACGCGCGCCGGGGCACTGATAGAATCTAGCCTTTCCCTACGCGCTCGCCGCTCGGCGTGCCGCGTTTCCATCACCCGAATCGAACAAGGAGGCACAGATGGCAACGATTGAAACGAGCGCCGCCATGCCGATGGTCCGGGTGATGTTGCAAGTTGCGTCCCGCCACGCAGCCTTCCCGCTTCCAGCGCAGCCATAGCGCGTCCCGCGCGGCATGTTTTTAAACGCCGCGCCGTATTTCTGAGAATTCGAGGTCAGGCCGTCCGGCAACGTATGCCAGGGCGTGCGAATCCCGTTTTCCGACTTAACGCTTCATGCTTCCTTCAGGAGAGTCTTCGGGCGTCACGTCCGGAGCATGCTGTCCATGACAGAGCTAAATAACAAACCCGAATCGGGCGGACAAACGTTCCGCAAGGTCCTCGGCTTCACCTTCCGGCACTGGACGCGCCAGCCTGCGCGCGTCACGACCGTCGCGCTCGCCTCGCTGCTCGGCGCGCTCGCAGACGTGCTCACGCCGCACTACGCAGGCCAGCTCGTCGACGCCCTCACCCACAACGGCGCCGCCAGCAGCGCCGCCGCCTGGCATGCGGCGGTGGTCGCGTTCTGGGCGCTCACGGCGCTCGGGCTCGGCGGCACGATCATGCGGCAGGCCGCGTACCGCAACATCATCACGCTGACGCTGCGCATGATGAGCGAGATCGC
Organism: Paraburkholderia hiiakae; assembly: GCF_904848665.1. GTDB lineage: Bacteria > Pseudomonadota > Gammaproteobacteria > Burkholderiales > Burkholderiaceae > Paraburkholderia > Paraburkholderia hiiakae. The sequence continues at coordinate 295,413 of NZ_CAJHCQ010000003.1, read as the reverse complement.
CACGCAGGCATTTCACCGCGTGCAGCGCTTCTCGACGGACTGGCACGCGAACAGCTTCGCGGGTTCCACGGTGCGCAAGGTCACACGCGGCATGTGGGCACTCGACCTGCTCAACGACACGCTCCTCGTTGCCCTCTTCCCGTCGCTCGTCATGCTGGTCGGCTCGACCATCCTGCTCGCGGTGCAGTGGCATGTGATGGGCCTCGTGGTCGGCCTCGGCTCGGCGGTGTATCTGGCGATCACAGTCTCGCTGTCGCTCTTTTACGTTGCACCTTCGGCCCGGCTCGCGAATCAGTGGGACACGAAAATGGGCGGCGCGCTCGCCGACGCCATTTCGTGCAACGCCGTCGTGAAAGCCTTCGGCGCGGAAACGCGCGAGGAGGCGCGGCTCGCGCGCGTCGTATCGAAGTGGAGCAGCCGCACGCGACGCACGTGGCAGCGCGGCACGCTCAACGGCGGCGTGCAGGGCGCGCTGCTCGTCGGCATGCAGGCGGCTATCCTCGGTGCGGCGCTGCTGCTTTGGGCACGCGGTCTCGCGAGCATTGGCGACATTACGTTCGCGCTCACGCTGTTCTTCCTGCTCAAGGGTTATCTGCGCGATGTGGGCATGCACGTGCGCAACCTGCAGCGCTCGGTCAACGACATGGAAGAGCTCGTCACGCTCGACGCGTCGCCGCTCGGCATCGAAGACCAGCCCGACGCGCCGCCCATCGTGGTCGATCAGGGTGACATCCGCTTCGAGAACATGACGTTCCGCTATGGCGCGCACGCGGATGCGAGGGCGCTCTACGATAACCTCACGCTGCGCATCGCGCCGGGCGAGCGCGTGGGCCTGGTCGGTCATTCGGGCTCCGGCAAGACCACGCTCATCAAGCTGATCCAGCGTCTTTACGACGTTTCCGGCGGGCGCATCACGATCGACGGCCAGGACATTGCGCGCGTACAGCAGGCGTCGCTGCGCTCGCAGATCGCCATCGTGCAGCAGGAGCCGGTGCTGTTCCACCGCTCGCTTGCCGAGAACATCGCTTACGCACGGCCTGGCGCCACGCACGCCGAAATCGAGCGCGCAGCGAAGCTTGCGAGCGCCCACGACTTCATCATGGCGCTGCCGCACGGCTACGACACGCTCGTGGGCGAACGCGGCGTGAAGCTCTCGGGCGGCGAGCGCCAGCGCGTGGCGATCGCGCGCGCGTTCCTCGCGAATGCACCGATCCTGATTTTCGACGAGGCGACGTCGAGTCTCGACAGCGAAAGCGAAGTGCTGATTCAGCACGCCATGGAGCGGCTCATGGAGGGCCGCACGACCGTGGTCGTCGCACACCGGCTTTCGACCGTGCGCGCGCTTGACCGGCTGCTGGTGCTCGAGCGCGGACGCGTAGCGGAGGAAGGCACGCACGACGCGCTCGTGCGCCGCGAAAACGGCCTGTACCGGCGGCTGTTCGAGCGCCAGGCGCTGGAACTGACGAAGGGGCTCGCCGACGACGTGATCCTGCGCTGAAGCGACACGCCTTCGCGCTCGCGCGCTCCCGCCGCAAGCCGGCTCAGGCGCCGACTGCGCGCGCGTGCGGCGTGATGCGCGCGAGCACCTCGGCAAGCGCCTCGCTCGCGATTTCAGTGTCGTAGTGGGCCTGCAAATCCATCCAGCTGCGCGCGTCGGTGCCGAAATAGACCGCGAGGCGCACTGCCGTGTCCGCCGTGATGGCGCGCTTGCCGAGCACGATCTCGTTGATACGGCGCGGCGGCACGTCGATCGCCTTGGCGAGCGCGTACTGGCTGATGCCCATCGGCTTGAGCCACTCTTCGTTCAGAATCTCGCCCGGCGTGGCAAGCGGTACTTCACGTGCCATGGTTTTGCTCCTCAGTGATAGTCCACGATGCGTACGTCCGATGCCTCGCCGCCCGCGAAATGAAAGCAGATTCGCCATTGCGCATTGACGCGGATGCTGTACCAGCCTTCCAGCTCCGCGGAGAGACTCTCCAGCCGGTTGCCCGGCGGCGCCCTCAGGAACGCGAGCGTAGCGGCCGCATGGATCTGCTGGAGCTTGCGCATAGCGACCGTTTCAATCGCAACGAAGCGGGCGACGCGTCGCCCGGCAAAAAACGCCGCGGTGTCGCGGCAGGCAAAGGAAGTAATCGGCATAAATAGTAACGCGTTACGTTAATAACGTCAAGCGTTACTAGTGTGAGATCGACGCGATTCGCGCACCAGTCGGCCGTTCGGCCAACATCGGCAGTCGCTCGCCGCCGTCCCGGCGCGCCGGAACACAGGGCCACCGAGCAAAAGGCGCTGCGCCGCCCCGCGTTCTGGGCGACGCGTCCGCCCGCGTGGCGTAAAATGTGGCCTTTCCAGCCAGAATCCCAACATGACGCTCGCCTCCACCCCTGAGATCATCGCCGAGCTCAAAGCCGGCAAGATGGTCATCCTCGTCGACGAAGAAGACCGGGAAAACGAGGGCGACCTCGTCATCGCTGCGGAGTTCGTCACGCCTGAAGCCATCAACTTCATGGCGAAGTACGGCCGCGGGCTGATCTGCCTCACGCTCACCCAGGAGCGCTGCAAGCTGCTCAACCTGCCGCTCATGACCTACCGCAACGGCACACAGTACGGCACGGCGTTCACGGTCAGCATCGAGGCCGCGGAAGGCGTCACGACCGGCATTTCCGCCGCCGACCGCGCCCGCACGATCCGGGCAGCCGTCGCGCACGACGCGCGCGCCGAGCACATCGTGCAGCCCGGCCACGTGTTCCCGATCATGGCGCAGCCGGGCGGCGTGCTCGTGCGCGCGGGCCACACCGAAGCGGGCTGCGACTTCACGGCGCTCGCGGGGTTGACGCCTGCCTCGGTGATCTGCGAGGTCATCAAGGACGACGGGACGATGGCGCGCCTGCCTGACCTCATGGAGTTCGCGCAGGAACACGGTCTGAAGGTCGGCACCATCGCCGACCTGATCCACTATCGCAGCCGCACCGAATCGATCGTCGAGCGCGTGTCCGAGCGCACCATGCATACCGCGCATGGCCCGTTCCGCGCGATCATGTACGTCGATCACCCCACGCGCACCCCGCACATCGCGCTCGTGCGCGGCACGCCGCAGCCCGGCATTGACACGCCCGTGCGCGTGCACGAGCCGCTCTCGGTGCTGGACCTGCTCGAAACGGGCTCGTCCACGCATTCGTGGACGCTCGACGCCGCCATGCGCGAGATCGCCTCGCGCGACGTGGGCGTCATCGTCATGCTCAACTGCGGCGAACCCAAGGAACATCTGATCGACGTCTTCAAGGCGTTCGACCAGAAAGAGCGCGCGGAGGCGCTCGCCCGCCGGCCCGTGGACTTCAAGACCTACGGCATCGGCGCGCAGATCCTGCGCGAACTCGGCGTGGGCCGCATGCAGGTACTCTCGAAGCCGCGGCGCCTCGGCAGCATGTCGGGCTACGGCCTCGAAGTCACCGGCTTCGTGCCGATGCCCGGCGGCAACGCAGAAGCGCCCTGCCCGCCGGATGCCGCTGACCCTGCCTCGTCGCGCGCCTGAAGTCGCATCGCGCTCTTTTCACGCGTCACCACGCTCAACCGAACTTACGGACACCACATGGAAATCGGACAATACCAACCGAACCTCGACGGCGACGGACTGCGCATCGGCATCGTCCAGTCGCGCTTTAACGAACCCGTCTGCAATGGCCTCGCCGACGCCTGCATCGAAGAACTCGAACGCCTTGGCGTAACGGGCGAAGACGTGCTGCTCGTCACCGTGCCGGGCGCACTCGAAATCCCGCTCGCGCTGCAAAAGCTCGCCGAAAGCGGCCAGTTCGACGCCCTGATCGCGCTCGGCGCGGTCGTGCGCGGCGAGACGTACCACTTCGAGCTCGTCTCGAACGAAAGCGGCTCGGGCATCTCGCGCGTCTCGCTCGACTTCAACGTGCCTATCGCGAACGCCGTGCTCACCACCGAGAACGACGAGCAGGCCGTGGCCCGCATGACCGAAAAGGGCCGTGACGCCGCGCGTGTCGCCGTGGAAATGGCGAACCTGACGGTGGCGTTGGAGCAGCTCGACGGCGGCGACGACGACGAAGAAGACGAGGAAGACGAAGAGGAACAGCAATGAAGAGCGCGCGCCGCCGCTCCCGCGAACTGGCCACGCAGGGGTTGTATCAGTGGCTGCTGTCGGGTGTGCCCGCCGGCGAGATCGACGCGCAGCTGCGCGGTTCGCAGGGCTACGACAAGGCCGATCACGAGCATCTGGATGCGATCCTGAACGGCGTCATCCGCGAGTCGGACGAACTGTCCGCCTCCATCACGCCGTGCCTCGACCGTCCGATCGAGCAGCTTTCGCCCGTCGAACGCGCGGTGCTGCTCGTCGCGACCTATGAGTTCAAGCATCACGTCGACATTCCGTACCGCGTCGTGATCAACGAGGCAGTCGAGCTCACGAAGACCTTTGGCGGCTCGGACGGCTACAAGTACGTGAACGGCGTGCTCGACAAGCTCGCGGCGCAACTGCGCGCCACCGAAGCGCAAAACGCCCGCAAGTCATAAGAACGCGAGCCGCCGGGGCAAGCGGGTGCGCCTGAGCGCCCTGCCCCGCGCGCCGCGCGCGTGATCTGTCAGTACTGGAAATACCCGCATGAACACCGTTGCCGAACCGCTGCTGCGGCTAGCCGCGCGCGTCGACGAGATCCAGCCTTTCTACGTCATGGAACTGGCGAAGGAAGCCGCGAAGCTCGAGCGCGCTGGACGCGACATCATCCACATGGGTATCGGCGAGCCGGACTTCACGGCGCCCGAGCCCGTCGTCGAGGCCGCCGCCGCCGCACTGCGCCGCGGCGTCACCCAATACACGAGCGCACTCGGTATCCACGCGCTGCGCGAGGCGATCGCCGCGCACTATCAGCACGCGTACGGCCTGACTGTCGACCCCGCGCGCATCGTTGTGACGGCGGGCGCCTCGGCGGCGCTCTTGCTCGCGTGCACGGCGCTCGTCGACCGCGACGACGAAGTGCTGATGCCCGACCCCTGCTATCCGTGCAACCGGCACTTCGTGGCCGCCGCGGAAGGCAAGCCGGTGCTCGTGCCGAGCGGCCCGCAAGCGCGCTACCAGCTCACCGCCGCCGATGTCGAGCGCCTGTGGTCGCCGCGCACGCGCGGCGTGCTGCTCGCCTCGCCGTCGAACCCTACCGGCACGTCGATCGAGCCCGCCGAACTCAAGCGCATCGTGCAAACCGTACGCGCGCGCGGCGGCTTCACGATCGTCGACGAGATCTATCAGGGACTGTCGTACGACGCGCCGCCCGTCTCCGCTCTTTCGTTCGGCGACGACGTGGTGACCGTCAACAGCTTCTCGAAGTACTTCAACATGACTGGCTGGCGACTGGGCTGGCTCGTGGTGCCCCCCTCGCTCACCGGTGCGTTCGAGAAGCTCGCGCAGAACCTGTTCATCTGCGCGTCGGCGCTCGCGCAGCATGCTGCGCTCGCCTGCTTCGAGCCGGACACGCTCAAGATCTACGAAGCACGCCGGCTGGAATTCAAGCGCCGCCGCGACTTCATCGCACCGGCGCTCGAGTCGCTCGGCTTCACGGTGCCCGTGATGCCCGACGGCGCGTTCTACGTCTACGCCGACTGCTCGAATGTCACGCACCGCGCCGCCGGCGACAGCGACGCGCTCACCCGCGCGATGCTGCACGACGCGGGCACGGTCATGGTGCCCGGCATGGACTTTGGCGTCGCCGCGCCGCGCCAGTACGTGCGGCTCTCGTATGCCACGGCGTACGAGCGCCTGGAAGAAGCGGTCGACAGGTTGCATACGTTCTTCGGCCGCTGATCCGTACGGGTCGCGCAATAGAAAAAAGGCACCCGAGGGTGCCTTTTTCGTTGCGTCCGATCTTTCAGCTAGATACTCAAGCGCCCAGTTCCGGCGAACCGTGCTTCTGGGCCGTCGTGCTCGTGCTGGCGTCGTCCTGATCGGAACCGCTGTTCGCCGACGACTTCTCGACGATCGCATGGGCGCTGTCGAGCGTCACGTGCACACGCTTCTCGCCGTTGATGCTCGCCACTTTCTGCGGCGCAGGCGCGCTAGCCGTGCTGGTGACGGGCGCCTGCGGCGCATTGATCGGCACGTTGCGGCCGCGGGCGACGTCGCGCAGACGCCCGCGCTCGGCCATCACCTTGGCACCGTAGCCACCGTCGTCGGGCGTACTCGAACCGACGTAGAGGCGCAGGCCGCCCGGCAGCGAACCGCCGCGCGCGATGCAATCCTTGAGCACCAGCGCACCGACCTTGATGTTCGCGAGCGGATCGAGTGCCGCGCGCTGGCCGCCGAAGTACTGGAACTTGTCCGAATGCACCTTCGACATGACCTGCATGAGGCCCTGCGCGCCCACACCGCTTTCGGCGTAAGGGTTGAAGCCCGATTCGATCGCCATCACGGCGAGCAGCAGCAGCGGATCGAGCCCCACTTCACGACCGGTGTCGAACGCCGCTTTCACGAGTTCGCCAACCGGCTCCTGCGCCACACGGTAGCGGCGCGCCAGATAGGTAGCAACGAGCGCCTGCTCGCGCGCCGAGACGAGCACGCGGTCGTCGCGTGCGTCGGGTGTGATGCGCTGGGGCGGAATCATGCGCGCCAGCGAGCCGACGCTGGTGGGCAGCGCGCGCGGATCGAGGCCGTTGAGCGTCACGGCGTCGAGTGTGGCGATCCCGCCGTTCGACACCGAGGTCGCAACCTTCGCGACCGTGCCGTTGGAGCCCGCGAGCGAAATGCCCGTGGCGCCGACAGGGCCGGTCGCATTGGCATCAGGCGCGAGCGCCGTGGGCAGCATCGCGCCGTCGGCGTTGTCGTCGTTGGTCGCGACACCAGGGGGCGCGAACGAGGGCAGCGGGTTGCCTTGCAGCAGACGTGCCGGGCCGGCCTGCACTGCTGCAGAGACGAAGGGCATCACGCGAGCGGCCAGCGTGCCGCGCCACGTGGGCAGCAGCCAGACGGCAACCGCGAGCACAACGGCACAGCCACCAACGATGCTGAACAAGTGATGGCTGAGGCGCGTGCCACGACGCAGCAGCGCACGCAGGCCAAGCGCTACACGCTCGTCGGCGCGCCACCACGATAACCAGGTATTCATCTACAGATCTCCCCATGTTGCATGATCCGGCAGCGGGGTCGGCACGAGGCAGACGGCCAATTGCAGGATCAAGACACCGCGCGCCCTGGCTGGTGCGGCAGCGGTGTCGGGAAAACGGCAAGTACGCCGTGGGTGGAACTCCTCCTGGACAACCAGGCACGCAGTGTGCGCGCGCCGGGAGTTCTCACGCGAAAAGCCAGCGCGAAGGGGCGCTGACGAGGACAACCAATCAAGACCGTATGCAAGCCGTGCAGGGGTTCGGCAAAACGGCGACGCGTTGCGTCTGAAGGGCCGGGAAGGTGGTTAAAAATTTCAAACCCTGCAACCAGTGTGGACGGATTCTAGCAGCCTGTTATAGATCGTCAATACTATAGAATGTCAAATCTATAACTAATTGTAATGATGAACATCGTTCAGTCGGTCGGAAACCGCGTGCCAAGGGGGTCTGCGGCTTGTTATGCGGATTAGCTAGCAGCGTGCGTCAGCCAACACAGGTAAAATCGACAATCGTTACGCCGCGTTTCGTCCGGCTTCAAGCACCGGCCGCGAACTGCAGCCGCCCTGCAACCGCCGCGCAGTTGTCCAATCCGGCCCCCGTCTGGCCGCGCGAGCCGGCCTGCCGGGTTGCTCAGCGAGTTGCCCACTGAGTTGTCCAAGACTGGCCCCCAATGAAATACAAAGACCTGCGCGACTTCGTTGGTCGCCTGGAGACGCTCGGCGAATTGCGCCGCGTCCCACAAGCTGTCTCTCCGGTACTGGAAATGACCGAGCTGTGCGACCGCGTCCTGCGCGCCGGTGGCCCGGCCCTACTCTTTGAGAACCGTTCAACGCACGCATTCCCGGTGCTCGGCAATCTGTTCGGCACGCCCCGGCGCGTGGCGCTCGGCATGGGCATCGACGCGCCGGAAAGCGGCGGCGACGGTGCCGCGCTCGAGTCGCTACGCGACGTGGGACGGCTGCTCTCGGCGCTCAAGGAGCCCGAGCCGCCGCGCGGACTGAAGGACGCAGGCAAGCTCCTCACGCTCGCCAAGGCCGTCTGGGACATGGCGCCGAAGACCGTGAGCGCGCCGCCCTGCCAGGAGATTGTCTGGGAAGGCGACGACGTCGATCTCGCGAAGCTGCCGATCCAGACCTGCTGGCCTGGCGACGCCGGCCCGCTCGTCACGTGGGGCCTGACCGTCACGCGCGGTCCCAACAAGACGCGCCAGAATCTCGGCATCTACCGCCAGCAGCTCATTGGCCGCAACAAGCTCATCATGCGCTGGCTCGCGCATCGAGGCGGCGCGCTCGACTTCCGCGAGTTCGCGCTGAAGAACCCCGGCAAGCCGTATCCCGTGGCGGTCGTGCTCGGCGCCGACCCCGCGACGATCCTCGGCGCCGTGACGCCGGTGCCCGACACGCTCTCCGAATACCAGTTCGCGGGCCTGTTGCGAGGCGCCCGCACCGAGCTCGCGAAGTGCCTGACGCCCGGCGTCGACACCCTCCAGGTGCCCGCGCGCGCCGAGATCGTGCTCGAGGGCTTCATCTACCCGCAGGCGGCCCAGCCCGGCCCCGCACCCGCCGGCGCGCCGCCACGTCCCGCCAAAGGCGCGAGCGCCGCGTACGAGCACGCGCTCGAAGGCCCCTACGGCGACCACACGGGCTACTACAACGAACAGGAGTGGTTCCCCGTCTTCACGGTCGAGCGCATCACCATGCGCCGCGATGCGATCTACCATTCGACGTACACGGGCAAACCGCCGGACGAGCCGGCGGTGCTCGGCGTGGCGCTCAACGAAGTGTTCGTGCCGCTCTTGCAGAAGCAGTTTCCCGAGATCACCGACTTCTATCTGCCGCCCGAGGGGTGCAGCTACCGCATGGCGATCGTGCAGATGAAGAAAAGCTACCCCGGGCATGCAAAACGCGTGATGTTCGGGGTGTGGAGCTTCCTGCGGCAGTTCATGTATACAAAGTTCATCGTCGTGGTCGACGATGATGTCGACATTCGCGACTGGAAGGAGGTGATCTGGGCGATCACCACGCGTATCGATCCGGCGCGCGACACGGTGCTCGTCGAGAACACGCCGATCGACTATCTCGACTTCGCTTCGCCGGTGGCCGGTCTCGGCTCGAAGATGGGGCTCGACGCGACCAACAAGTGGCCCGGAGAAACGGATCGGGAATGGGGCCGCGCGATCGAGATGGACGCGGCCGTGAAGACGCGCGTCGACCGTCTCTACGACGAACTCGGCCTTAGCCGCAGCTAGCGCGCCGCGCCTCGCGACCCGGCGTGGTGCCTTCGGCGCCACGCCGGCCGATTCATCCGCGACGCCTTTTCGCGACGCCGCGCTTACCGCGTCACGCCTCGTGCATGGCATGAGCCGCGGCGCCACTGAACCTGAGGAGACTCGAAGATGAGCTTGCCCGCATCGGAGCGCCTGACGCAACTGAACGATCCCGCCCTCTTCAAGACCCGCGCGTACATCGACGGCGAATGGAGCGGCGGTGCGGCCACGTTCGCCGTGCTCGACCCCGCCGACAACACGGAGATCGCGAGCGTGCCCGACTTCGGCGCCGATGAGGCGCATCGCGCCATCGGGGCCGCGAATGCCGCGCTGCCGGCGTGGCGCGCGAAGACGGGTAAGGAACGCGCCGCCGTGCTGCGGCGCTGGTTCGACCTCGTGATCGAACATGCCGACGACCTCGCCGCGATCATGACCGCCGAACAAGGCAAGCCGCTCGCGGAAGCGCGCGGCGAAGTGATATACGGCGCGTCGTTCCTGGAGTGGTTTGCCGAAGAGGCCAAGCGTGTGAACGGCGATGTGCTCGCGAGCCCCGCGAGCGACCGCAAGCTCGTCGTGCTCAAGCAGCCTATCGGCGTATGCGCCTCGATCACCCCATGGAATTTCCCGATCGCGATGATCACGCGCAAGGTCGCGCCAGCCATCGCCGCGGGCTGCACGATCGTCGTGAAGCCCGCCGAGCAAACGCCGCTTTCCGCGCTCGCGCTCGCCGAACTGGCCCAGCGCGCGGGCGTGCCCAAGGGAGTGTTCAACGTGGTCACTGCCGACTCGGCGAACTCCATCGAGATCGGCAAAGCGCTGTGCGAAAGCGATATCGTGCGCCATCTCTCGTTCACCGGATCGACGCCGGTCGGGCGCATCCTCATGGAGCAGTGCGCGCCGACCGTCAAGAAAATCGCCCTCGAACTGGGTGGCCACGCCCCCTTCATCGTGTTCGACGACGCCGATCTCGACGCCGCAGTGGAAGGCGCGATGATCTCGAAGTACCGCAACGCGGGCCAAACCTGCGTCTGCACGAACCGCTTCTATGTGCACGATAAGGTGTACGACGCTTTCGTCGAGAAACTCGCCGCTGCCTCGCGCAAGATCAAGGTGGGCAACGGCTTCGAGGATGGCGTGAACCAGGGGCCGCTGATCGACGACGCGGCTGTCGCCAAGGTCGCGCAGCATATCAGCGATGCAACGGCCCAGGGTGCAAGGCTCGTGGCGGGCGGCAAGGTCAGCTCGGGGCGCTACGTCGAGCCCACCGTGCTCGCCGACGTTACGCGCGATATGCTGATCGCGCGCGAGGAAACCTTCGGCCCGGTCGCGGCGGTGTTCCGCTTCAGCGACGAAGCCGAAGTCATCGGCCTCGCCAACGACACCGACTTCGGCCTCGCGTCCTACTTCTATAGCCGCGACATCGGCCGCGTCTGGCGCGTGGCGGAAGCGCTCGAGTACGGCATGGTCGGGGTCAACACCGGACTCATTTCGAACGAGGTCGCGCCGTTTGGCGGCGTGAAGCAATCAGGTCTCGGGCGCGAGGGTTCGAAGTACGGCATCGACGAATATGTCGAACTGAAGTATCTGTGCATCGGCGTTTGAAGCACGTTTGAGCCGCGACGCCCGCTTCCTCCCATGCGGGCGCACGCGGCGCAGTCCCATACCAACAAGAAATCGTTTTCATGTCTCACGTTTCCCTGCTTTCCGACGGCTTTTTTCTGTCGCTTTCGCTTTGCCTCGACATCGGTCTCGTCAACGTCGCCATCATCTCGCTCACGCTCACGCACGGCTTCCGCTCGGGCTTCTGGCTGGGGCTCGGCTCGTGTTTCGGCGACCTCATCTATGCCGCGCTCGCACTTGCGGGCATGGCCGCGCTGCTGCAGTTTTCGGCCGTGCGCTGGATCGTGTGGATCGGCGGCTCCGCCCTGCTGCTCATGCTCACGTGGAAGATGGCACGAGAAGCGCTCAATCCGGCATCGGCGCCGCCCGTGGAAGGCGAAGCCGACAACGCTGCACCGCTGCCCAATCCATGGCGCAGCTTCGGGCGCGGCGTGCTGCTCGCGCTCTCGTCGCCGAGTGCAATTCTCTGGTTTGCCGCTGTCGGCGGCGCGCTCATCGCAAAGTCGGGGGCGACGAGCGCCGGCGCGGCCTCGCTCTTTCTGCTGGGCTTTTTCGCCGGCGGCCTCGGCTGGACCTTGTTTCTTTGCGGACTGGCTAGTCATGGCCGCAAACGCGCCGGCACCGGCCTGCTGCGCGCCTGCCATGTACTTTCGGCGCTACTGTTCGCGTACTTCTCGTACAGCGTGATCGTGCACGGCTATCGCGACCTGATCGTGCAGGGCGCGGGCGCGACATAATCCGCGTCAGGCGCGCAGCGATCTAGCCGCGCGGTGCAGGTGGTGAAAGCGGCCGCCCAAAACAAACAGCACAACGCGGCGTGAGCCGGCGTTGCGCCGTTCGTGAAAGTTGCGACCGGGCGGCGTACGCCGCCCGTCACGCTCAATGACGGTAGTAGCCGTGGCCGTAGTACCCGCGGCCGTAATAGCCGCGGTAGTAGCCGTGATGCCAGTAAGGATGGCCGTAGTAGCCGCCAACGACGACGGCAGGCGGCGGCGCGTACACCACCGGCGGCGGCGCATAGACCACGGGCGGGGGCGGCGGTGCGTAGACCGGCGCAGCATAGACGGGATAGGCCGGGGCCACCGGAATGCCAATGCCGATACCCACCGAGACGTGCGCCTGGGCCGCGCTGACGAACCCCACACCCAGCGCGGCGGCAACGATGAACGATACGGTCTTTTTCACTTCTCTTCTCCTGGCGGCCACCAGCGGCGACGCGCATATAACGGGCACTGCCCACGCCTTCAATGTATCGAAAACGGCGGCCGTCATTGGTAGCCATTTGTTTCGAATTGCAATGCTATTTGGGGGGCGCTTAATAGCGCGTCAAGCCCAGCGGGCGCGGCTGCGGCAAAAAATCGCCGCCCACGCTCGCCGTCACGACGCTATTCGTTACAAAAACCAGGGCGCTGTCATTGTTACCTGCGCGAGGGAGTCGGGAAGCAAGTCTCCCGGTAATGTTTGATTACAAATTGATTGGACAGGGCTACGTTCGCACCACAGTCGCAGACGCGCGGCGACGCTGTAAACGACAATGCCCGGTCCTGGAACCGGGCATCTCATCCGACCAGCCAGCGGCGCACAAACCGCCACCGCCTTGGAACAAACACTCCGCTATCCGACCTTCACGTAGGTGAACTCGCGCGTGACGTTCGGCGGCACATAGGCGCCGCTGATGCGAACGCGCGGCGTCAGGCGCTTCTTCTGATCCCACCAACGGCGGCGCTGAAAGGGCGTGAGAAATCGCAGATGCTTTCGGTAAGCGAAGATGCTCATGGTGAACTCCCCGAATCGGACTACCGACAGGAACAAACCCAATTGCACGACTGCAACAACGAAACCGAAACGATGAAAAGTATTGTGCTCAGATTCCGCGACGAAAATGGCGGTGTTGCGAGATAGCCTCACGAGCGCCGCATATGCGCAGCGCACTGTTCGTTGCGGCTTCCCCGTGCTGGGTTTGGGTGCTGCGCACAGGTGCGCCGCCAGCCACCAGCAGAAATCGTGCCGCGCCAGGCTACCGGACGCGACATCGCGCTCGTCAGTGTTCATTTGTAGCCGCACCGTCGGCGCGTGATCGGTACGAAAGCGAACATTTCGCGCCGCGCGGCTGCGGCACAACACCCGGGTCGCGAGGCGCCTGTCAGACGCGGTCTGTCGGAACACTGTAGCCGTTCGCGGAAAAGCCTGCAGTGAATGCAGCCATTTTGCGCGGCGCGCACGCCAGAAACCGCAGCGGCTGCCGCGCGCCAGGCCCGCGCGGCAGCATCGCTCGCGGATACTGGCGAGGCGTAAGCCGTGGTAATGTGGCGACGGCGCGCGCATCGCAAGGGCACGCAACGCGCGCCCATCGGACTCACCGACGAGAACGCACAATGATCAAGGTCAGCATCCTCTATCCGTATCGCGAGAACGGGCGTTTCGACTCCGAGTACTACTGCACGCACCACATGCCGCTCGCGGCGAAGCTCTTTGGCGAATCGCTCAAGGGCTGGTCGGTCGACATCGGCATCAATGCGGGGCCGCCGGGCACGCCGCCGCCGTACGTCGCGGCTGGACACTTTCTGTTCGAGACGATGGACGCGTTCTACGCGGCGTTTCAGCCGAATGCCGACACACTCCTCGACGACATTCCCAACTACACCGACGGCGGAAATGGCACCATTCTGATCAGCGAGGTCAAGGTGTCCGTCTGACGTGCTCCGCTCGAGCCTGCTGGGACGAGCGGACCTGGACTAGACCTTCCATCGGCCGCCACACGCCAGGTGCGCCGCCACCCAACACAAGAAGGAAACAACACCGATGTTCGGCGATATCGCCCGCTTTCTGCTCAATACGGTCTTCACACTATTCGGCGCCGCCCTGCTGCTGCGCGCCTGGCTCCAGTTCGTGCGTGTGCCGCCGTACAACCCCGTGACCCACGCGATCCAGCAGGTCACCAACTGGCTGGTGCTGCCCCTGCGGCACGCCATTCCCGGCGTGCGCGGCATCGACTGGGCGAGCGTGGTCGCCGCGCTGGTCGCGGCCATTGCCTACGTGCTGCTGATGGTATGGATCGCAGGCGTGGACCCATTGGGTCTTTTGCCGACGCTTCTCATCGTTGCCGTGCTCACGCTGGTGAAATGGGCGCTCAACCTGCTGATCTGGCTGACGATCCTGATGGCGCTGCTCTCGTGGCTCAATCCTCGCTCGGCGGCGATGCCGGTGCTGTTCCAGCTGACGGCGCCGTTCCTTAACCCGCTGCGCCGTATCCTGCCGAACCTGGGCGGCCTCGACCTCTCACCGATTCTGCTCTTCGTGATCGTGCAGGTGCTGCTGATGGTAGTCACGCGCGCAGCTGTTTCGCTCACGCTGTTTGGTATCTGAGCGGCATCTGACTGGCATTTGAGGACATATCCGCGCACGCTCTCGTGCACGCGGCGTCACGCTCGGGGCGCCGCGTCGTTTGACCGCGTCATTGCGCGAAACGGCCAAAACCGCGTAAAATAGCGCGCTCTGCGGGCGTCGTATAATGGCCATTACCTCAGCTTCCCAAGCTGATGACGTGGGTTCGATTCCCATCGCCCGCTCCACGTCGGTTTACCGACCTCTCTTCGAGGCCTGGGCTTTCGATGAGCGCCCCTCCCGGGACGCCCTGCCCGCCCGACCGGCACATGCCGGGCATGACCTGAATTCCTCCGTTGCACAACGCACTCTGGCGCTTCTCGGGTCCTCCCGCACGCGCCGCGAGCAGGTCTGCTGCCACATAACGACTCGCTGCGCGCCCTCTGGCGCACCAGTCCCACGATGGATCAATTTTTCATGTCCCGGCCGAGCGCGATCGCCCTGATCGTGCGCTCGCGCAAAGCCCTTCTCGCCGACGCCGACGAGCGCCCATCCGACGAAGCCGAGCGCCTGCGCGCCGCGGCCGACGACCTCACGCGCCTCATGTTCGACGTGCGCGCCGGGCGTGTGAGCGCGTTCGAGTTGAACGAACCCACGCGCATGCAGGTCGTCGTTTCAGCCGATTGAGGTGTCGCAGCGAGGAGAAGCGGCCCCGCCTCAGCCGCCAGAGCCGTGCGAGTGCGCTGATATAATGCGCGACGGCTTCGGAGCCGCTGGGCTTCGAGCGCGCCGCGCCCGCCCTGCCGGGCCGAAGGCCGCCGCCGATTCCGGCGAACGCAAAAGCGGCGCACAACGCATCCGGCCACGCCGGCGCGCATCGCGCCCGGCTATGCGGCCCCGGATAGCCCGCGAAATGGCCAGCACCGAGCCGAAGGCACAGCCTGCCCCGATTATCGACAGCCGCGAAATCCGCCGCTCTCACATTCACCCGCGAAGATGAATCACGATCCCAACGACGCCACCCGTCCCGACTGCACGCCGTCAGACGCACAAGACGCCGCCTCCGGCACGAACGCGCAATCCGAGGCCGCCGTCGGCGACGCGCTGCACCACCGCCGCATCCGCAGCTTCGTGACCCGCGCTGGCCGCGTCTCGACCGGCCAGCGTCGCGCGCTCGACGAACTCGGGCCGCGCTTCGTTGTGCCCTATGCGCCGGAAGCCGCCGACTGGGACGCCGTGTTTGAACGGCACGCGCCGCGCATCCTGGAGATCGGTTTCGGGATGGGCGCGAGCACGGCGGAAATCGCAGCATTGCGCCGCGAGGACGACTTCCTCGGCGTCGAGGTCCATGAACCTGGCGTGGGAGCGCTGCTGAAGCTGATCGGAGATCAGAATCTGGAGAACATCCGAATCATTCAGCACGACGCCGTTGAGGTGCTCGAGCACATGATCGCGCCAGCGAGCCTCGACGGCGTGCACATCTTTTTCCCCGATCCGTGGCACAAGGCGCGCCACCACAAGCGCCGCCTGATTCAGCCGAAGTTCGTCGCGCAACTCGTCTCGCGCATGAAGCCGGGCGCGTACCTGCACTGCGCGACCGACTGGCAGAACTACGCCGAGCAGATGCTCGAAGTGCTCAGCGCGGAACCCGCGCTCGAAAATACGGCCGCCGACTACGCGCCGCGCCCCGACTACCGTCCGGTGACGAAGTTCGAGCGTCGCGGCCTGCGGCTCGGTCACGGCGTGTGGGATCTCGTGTTCCGCCGCCGCGCGGACTGAAACTGAGAACCAGGCAGAAAAACGGGCGCCGTGATGTCATGCGGCGCCCGTCGTGTTTTTAGTCGTCCCAGCCCATGCCGCCGCCATAGCCGAACAGCAGGATCACAAGACCGAAAGCGATCCGGTACCAGGCGAAGGCGGTGAAGTCGTGCGACGCGACAAAGCGCAGCAGCCAGCGCACACATGCGAACGCGCTGACGAACGCGGCGACGAAGCCGACGCCGAAGAGCCCGAGCCCGTCCACGGAAAGCTCGTGCCAGCTCTTGTACAGCTCATAAACGGTTGCGCCAAAGATCACGGGAATCGCAAGGAAGAACGAGAACTCGGTCGCGACGCGCCGCTCGAGGCCGAACAGCATCGCGCCGATGATCGTTGAGCCCGAGCGCGACATGCCCGGAATCAGCGCGAAGCACTGCGCGCAACCCACCTTGAACGCGTCCAGCGGCGTGATCTCGTCAATCGAATTCACGCGCGCGCTGCGTTGCGCAGCGACCGGCAGTCCCTTCGGACCGCGCAGACGACTTTCGACCCACAGGATGACGAGGCCGCCGCCAACGAGCGCGAACGCTACCGGCACCGGCGCGAAGAGAACCGACTTGATCGCCTTCTCGAACATCAGACCGAGCACGACCGCCGGAATTGTGGCGACGATCACGTTGAGCGTGAAGCGCCGCGCATCGGGACGCGAGGGCAACCCTACGACGACCTCGCCGATCTTGCGCCGGAACTCCCAGCACACGGCGAGGATCGCGCCAAACTGGATCACCACGTAGAAGGTCTTCGCAGACTCGCCGTCGAAGTTGAGCAAGCTGCCGACGACGATCAGATGCCCCGTACTCGAAACGGGCAGAAATTCCGTCAGCCCTTCGACGATGCCGAGAATCAAGGCCTTGCAGGTCAAAAACCAGTCCATCCCTTTTATCCCTCTTCTTTGTACATCGGGACGGCGCACGCCGCGCCACACGACCGACGACGGCCGCGCGCGCTGGCGTTTCGTCTGCTTACTTCTCGACGATCTGCACGCGTATACCGTTTGTAAGGATGCTGATTGTACCGGGTTCGTAGTTGACTCCGGCAAATTGGAGCTGATCGGGCTTGAAGGTGTAGACGGGATAGTTGTTGAGCAACTGGGTAGCAACGAGCGCGGCGACCGCGCTCACCTGCGGCGCGTAGGCGGCGGCGTTGCCTGCCATGTCGACGCCATCGACCGAAGGCGAGCGCAGCACCACGGCACGGCTCGCGCTGTCGTAGGCGAGTTCGCTCGACACCGTGAACGCGCCGCTCACGGGTTGCTGCATCAACGGGCTTTCGAGGTGCGCGTCGAGCCGCACGGCCACGCGGTTGCGATCGGGCTGGAGCGTCACGACGGGGTTCGTGAGCGAAACGTCGAAAATCTGCTGCATCGAGCGGTGATAAGGAAACTTGCGCTGCACCGCGTCCTGCACCTGCTGCTGCGAAAACGTGTAGTGATCGGGAATGAACGGGAAAATCCCCGTCGCACACGCGCCGAGCGACATCGCCGTACCCGCCGCAGCGCAGGCTGTGAGCAGGAAGGCGCGCCGGGAAGCGCGCGTTGCGGTGTGGACCATGCGAAATCTCCTTGTTTGGTCGGGTTTGACGCGCCGCCATCCTGGCGCATAACGGCCGGCCGACGCAGTTTGCGCCTGGTTCAGCGCGCGGCCCGCATCAGCGATTGCGGTTGGGTTTGCGCCTCGAGACGCGTGAGCCAGACGATGGCCTCCTCGCGCGATGCCCCGCACATCTCGGGCTGCGGCTGCAGCCCCGAGCAGCACGCCGGGCGCAACGGCGAGCCGAAGATCATGCAGCGCAGGTCCTCGCCGAGTTGAACGCAGCGCACGCCGGCCGGCTTGCCTTCGGGCATCCCCGGAATCGGGCTCGTAATAGACGGCGCGATGCAGCACGCGCCGCAACCGGGGCGGCATGCATGCACTGAGACTTCGGCGGGAATAGCGGTACTCACTTCGGCTTCCTGGAACTCTGACAAATTGTGTCCGAGGCGCGGTGGGGATTGCGACACCGCACGCCGCGACAGATCAGACGCATTGTGCCATCGCCCGCATGCGACCTTTTTACACAATCGCTTCCTCCTACCCGCTCGTACACTTTATCAATCTGGCGCTGTAGGACAGGGGACAGGTCAACTGTGCGCGGCGTTCCGCGGCGCCGGACGCCGCCCAGCCATGCGCCGCCCTTCCCAGTGAGCTTTGCATGAGCGACGCAGACCTGCTCTTTCGCCCCGACCTGCTAGCCAGATACGGTGCCAACGGCCCGCGCTACACGTCCTACCCCACCGCCCTGCAGTTCCGTGACGACTTCGATCCCGCCGACTACCGCCGCGCGGCTGCCGATCCGGGCGCGAGCGAAACCGATCTCTCGCTTTACTTCCACGTTCCGTTTTGCGATACCGTCTGCTTTTATTGCGGCTGCAACAAGGTCATCACGAAGAACCGCGGCCGCGCGAAACCGTATCTCGCGCAGGTGATCCGCGAACTGGAGCTGCAGGCCGCCCTCTTCGACACGAAGCGCCCCGTTTCGCAGCTGCATTGGGGCGGCGGCACGCCCACCTTTCTCTCGCTGGACGAAATGAGCGCGCTCATGGCCGCCACGCGCGAATGCTTCGCGCTGCAGCCCGACGACACCGGCGAATACTCGATCGAGATCGACCCGCGCGAAGCCACGGCGCAGACCATTGCGCATCTGCGTTCGCTCGGCTTCAACCGGTTGAGCCTGGGCGTTCAGGACTTCGATCCGGTTGTGCAGAAGGCGGTCAACCGCATTCAGCCGCTCGAGCTGACCGTCGACGTCATGAACGCCGCGCGCGCGAACGGCTTCGAATCGATCAGCGTCGATCTGATCTATGGCCTGCCGCACCAGAACGTCAAAACATTCGGCCGCACGCTCGAGACGATGCTGCTGCTCGCGCCCGATCGCATCTCGGTGTTCGGCTACGCGCACATGCCGCATTTATTCAAGATGCAGCGTCAGATGGACGAAGCCACGTTGCCCACGCCCACGGAGCGCATGGCGCTGTTGAGGCTCGTGATCGAGCAGCTCACCGAGGCGGGCTATGTGTACATCGGCATGGACCATTTCGCGCTGCCCACCGACGAACTTGCGCGCGCCCAGGCGCAACGCACGCTGCACCGCAATTTCCAGGGTTACAGCACACGCGCCGACTGCGACCTGATCGGCTTTGGCGCTTCGGCGATCGGCAAGGTCGGCGACGTCTACGCGCAGAATGCGAAGGACCTGATCGGCTACGGCGCGGCCATTGGCGCGGGCAAGCTCGCGACCGCGAAAGGCGTGCGCCTCACCGCCGACGACCGTCTGCGCCGCGACATCATTACGGAACTCATGTGCAATCTCGAACTGCGTTACGACGAGTTCGAGGCCGCCTACGGCGTGCGTTTTCCGGCGACCTTCGCGGCCGAGCTCGAACGGCTGCGCGAGTTCGAACGCGACGGGCTTGTCGCGCGCAGCGCCGACCGGCTCGAGGTACTGCCCGCTGGGCGCATGCTGGTGCGCAATATCGCGATGGTGTTCGACCGCTATCTTGACGCACAGCAGCCCAAACGGTTCTCGCGGACGATTTGACGGCTCGCTGCCGCCGTGTGGTTGCCTGGGCGGGCGATTTGCGTCATAATCTAGGGCTGCTTCGAGCGCTTGCATATTTGCGCTCGGGTGCTTGAAACAAGCAAGCACATGCCTCGGTGGTGAAATTGGTAGACGCGCCGGACTCAAAATCCGGTTCCGAAAGGAGTGCCGGTTCGATTCCGGCCCGAGGCACCAGCAACACATTCAAGCACTTAGCCCGATCCAGTCAGATCGGGCTTTTTGCTTTCTGGGCGCTGCGGGAAACTCCCGGACACTCCGTCAGAGCACACCGCAATCACCAACCGCACCCCTCGGTCGCCGCCCCACGCCCTGCGGATAAATACCGCTTTCACCTGCCGTCGCGTCGCTATGCTGCAATTCTCGTGGCGGGTCGCGTGCCGTCAGTGCTTTGGGCCCCCTATCAGAGTCAGTCCGATAGCGATCGTTCGCCTGCAGCTCCGAAAGCTCGTCGGAGCGTAGTCTCTGCATTGCCTTCTCGATTTCCCTGTCGTAACGCCGATCGTTAGGATCGCGGCCGGCGTGCGCCTTACGCGCGTACATCTGCGTGAAGCAACCAAGTTCGCCGGCCAGGCGGGCCCTTTTCGATTCGTGCTCACGTGTAACCCACCTCCCGCACCGCCAAGGAGTCGCACTCAATCGCAAGTTCGGCGCCGAGCGTTGAATAGACGAACACGAGCAGCGCCGCCCTCCTATGAGTAAGCCGCTCGCCGCGCTCAAGCGAAGCGCTGGCGCGCGCGTACTTCGTATCATCCGGCCGAACGATGTGAATGCCATACACGATGTTCAGCAACCCCAAGCGCTCAACGGAGACGCACGTAACGCCTTCGAACGTCACCACCACGCGTCTGTCGCCAAGGTACAGGCCAAGTGTCAGCGTCCGGGGCTCTACGTTCGGCCCAATCGCAACGCTATCCAGAGACCAATCGTGGAAGTAATTCCACGATGCCAATAAGTTGTCCGTCATTCCATTCACCAATGAAGCAAGGAAACCGGCGCGCCCTCGTCACGGCTAGTTCCGTCCCAATTGTGAGCATGAGGGTTGGGATTGCCGTGATGGGCCTCGAAGTCAATATCCGTCATTGGCGTGCCGTCGGGGCCGTACTGCCGCAACTGCGGCATCGTTCCCGGCATACTCGACGCCCACGTGCCCGGCGCTCCATTGAACGGCATACCTGCGATTTGCTCAGCGTCGCCATCCGGCATATCGCGCTGATAGTCGAACGGCCGTGCGTCACCGAGCAGCGTCGAATCGTGGCCAGAATCCGCGCTGAACAGGTCATCGTGAGAGGCGCCGCCGTCACCGCGATCGACCGAATCGTCAACGCCGCCGAGCACCGCCCCGGCTGCCGTCTCCACCGCACCGAGCAACTCGTCGCCATCGCTGGCCGCTGCGGCTACTGCGCGCCTTGCGGCGTTTGCGGCCTGTATTGCGTCGATGCGCTCGACCATCGCGTTGTACTTTTCGATGTAGGCCGTCGCGTCGTCGGCGTCGAGGGCCATCGATTCCATCACCGATTGGTGAAACGTCTTGCCGCACGTACTGGCGGCCACTCCACCCCCACCTCCGCTCCGATTTGTTTCGCCCCAGGTTTGCGGCGCGTAACGCTTCGATACGCCGACACTGCCACGCCAGTCACGATCAATGGCGGGGACGATCAGGCCGTCGCGCACCGCTTCGCGCAGAATGCGCGTTATGTCTTCGCCGTCGATCGGCGTGTGCCATTGCCCACGTACGTGCTTGCCAATGAAGTCCGCGTAGGCGCTGAAATCGTCTGAGGTACGCGACGCACGGCGAGCAATGCTCACCCTGAACAGTTGATCGAAATCCCGCCTGTCCTGCTCCATCTGGTCTTCGCGCGCCTTTCGCGCTCTCTGGCGCTCCTCGTAAGACAACCGCCAGCCACGGTCTACGTCTTCGATATCGCGAGCGGGCACTAGCGCGCACTGCCAACCGCCCTTGAGCGGCACGTAGAGCGCGTTATAAGAATTGCTCCATTCGGGTAACAACGTGTCACCTCCGCTTGGTTGTGGCGTGTTTAATAGCACGTCACCAGGCGGGCGACCTTGCGCTACATGGACCGGCAAGTAATTGATGTGAAACGCATTGAAGACGCTACTGCAACGCAAAGTGCAAACAACTTTTGGGGCTTGCAGCTAGTGGCACGTCGCGTGCATTTTCATGACACGAGAGGAAGCCATACGCATCCTCATCGAGGCCCACGAATCCGTCTCCGGGCGCACCGCAGCGACGCTGATCAAATCGGGCAACGACAGATCCGCCAGGCTCGAAGTGCTGGACCGGTTGCTGCTCGACGTGCGCGCTGGCCGGGTCGATGAATTTTTCACCAACCCGGAGGACAGCACCTGCGTCTCAATCACTGATTGACGCAGGTCCGCCGCACGAGCCTCAGCGCAAATTCGTCTGCGCCAGCTCCACCACCTCGTCTCCGCGCCCGCTCAACACCGCGCGCAGCATGTAGAGGCTGAACCCCTTCGCTTGCGCCCACTGCAGCTTCGGCGGCATGGCCAGTTCGTGCTTCGTCGTCACCACGTCGACGAGCGCGGGCCCTGCGTGCGAGAACGCCGCGCGCAACGCCTCATCGAGTGCTTCGGACGTCTCCACGCGCACACTGAAGAGGCCCGCACCTTTCGCGATATCCGCGAAGTTGGTCGCCGCCAGATCGGTGCCCGTCTCCACGTAGCCACCGGCCTTCATCTCCATTGCGACAAAACCGAGCGAGCTATTATTCAGGACAACGATCTTGATTGGCAGATCGAGCTGACGCGCCGTGAGAATGTCGCCGAGCAGCATCGAAAGGCCGCCGTCGCCGGAGAGCGAGACCACCTGGCGCCCGGCGTGCGCAGCCTGCGCGCCGAGCGCCTGCGGCATGGCGTTCGCCATCGAGCCGTGGTTGAACGAGCCGTGCAGGCGGCGCCGGCCGTTCATCGTCAGGTAGCGCGCGGCCCAGAGCGTGGGCGTGCCAACGTCGACCGCGAAGATCGCATCGTCCTCAGCGAGCGCGTCGAGTCGCGACACCACATACTGCGGATGGAGCGGCTTGCCCGCGGCTGCCGGGCGCGCGAGTTCGTCGAGTCCCTTGCGCGCGCTCGCGTAGTGCTCGCGCGCATGCTCGATGAAGCGCCGGTCGGTCTTGCGCGTGAGCTTCGGCGTGAGCGCGCGCAGCGTTTCGCGCACGTCGCCGATGAGGCCGAGCGTGAGCGGCGCGCGCTTGCCGAGCGCGGCCGCGTCGCGGTCGATCTGCACGATGTTCGCGTGGTGCGGATAGAAGTTGCGGTACGGGAAGTCGGTGCCGAGCATGACGAGCGTGTCGCACGACATCATCGCGTGGTAGCCCGAGCTGAAGCCGATCAGCCCGGTCATGCCCACGTCGTATGGGTTATCCCATTCGACGTACTGCTTGCCGCGCAGCGCATGCACCGTCGGCGCGCCGAGTGCGTCCGCGAAGGCCACCACTTCGTCATGCGAGCTCTTGCAGCCGCTTCCGCACAACAGCGTCACCGCCTCGGAGCGGTTCAGCAGCACGGCCAGCCGGTCGATATCCGCCGACGAAGGCAAGGTCGCCGGACGCGCCGCGTGGGCCCATGCCGGCTCCTCGTCAGACGCTTCCAGTAGCGCCACGTCGCCGGGCAGCACGATCACGGCGACGCCCTTCTGGTCGATCGCCGTGCGCAGCGCGGTGTCGAGCACGCGAGGGAACTGCGATGCGTTCGTCACCAGTTCCACGTAATGACTGCACTCGCGGAAGAGTTCGGTCGGGTGCGTCTCCTGGAAATAGCCAAGGCCGATTTCCGTCGACGGAATGTGCGCCGCGATCGCGAGCACCGGCGAGCGGTTGCGATGGCAGTCGTAGAGACCGTTGATGAGATGCAGGTTGCCGGGCCCGCAACTGCCCGCGCACACCGCGAGCCGGCCGGTTGCCGCGGCTTCGGCGCCCGCCGCAAAGGCGGCGACTTCCTCATGCCGCGTATGCATCCAGCGAATCGTGCCGAGCTTGCGCAGGCTCGCCGACAACCCGTTCAGGCTGTCGCCTGTCACGCCCCAGATACGCTCGACGCCAACTGCCTCGAGCGTTTTCGCCAAATGATCCGCTATTGTCTTCGCCATGGTGTTCTCCACGTGAGCCGTATGGCGCAGCGCGCACACCGAGGCCGGGCGCTGCGCGAGAAGAAAATTGGGGGGTCAATCATGTAGGCGTCCATGCCCTGCAACCCGACCGGACCTGCCACTACTTGCGCTACGTTACGCCATCCACCCGAGATACGCGGTCAAGCCGCGCACGGCGCGTTGGCACGGCAGCTCGGAGGACGTGGGACGTGGAACACGTCGACACGGATAAAATACCCCGCTCTACGCTGTTCGCCGTCCGTCATGAATCTCGAAAGCATTCTCTTTACCCAGGGTTTCGGCTCACGCCGCCAATGCCGCGCGCTCATCGCCGACGCGCGGGTCGCCGTCGCGGGCGAGCCGTGCACCGACCCGCTCGCCACGTTCGACACGGCGAGCCTCGTCTTCAGCGTCGACGGTACGCCGTGGCCGTTTCACGAGCGCGCGTACATTGCGCTCAACAAACCCGCGGGCTACGAGTGCTCGCGCGATCCGCAGCATCACTTGAGCGTGTTTCATCTGCTGCCGCCGCAGTTCGCCGAGCGCAACGTGCAATGCGTCGGCCGCCTCGATCAGGATACGACCGGCCTCCTGCTGCTTTCCGACGATGGCCAGTTCGTCCACGCCTTCACGTCGCCCAAGCGCAAGGTGCCGAAGGTCTACGTGGCGACAACGCGCCATCCGCTCGACGAAACCCAGCTGAACGCCTTGCGTGAAGGCGTGCTGCTGCACGGCGAGCGCGAGCCGAGCGTCGCACTCGCCGCAAACGCACGTGCAGACTACGAGCTGGAGCTGACCGTGCTCGAAGGCAAATATCACCAGGTCAAACGGATGGTGGCGGCGGCCGGCAACCGGGTCGAGGCGCTCCACCGCGAGCGCATCGGCGGCTTTCCCCTGCCCGCCGGACTGGCTCCGGGCGCCTGGCAATGGCTCGACGCCGCCGCACTCGACGCGTTGCGCAACAAGGGGTAAACCACCACTGAGCGGCACGAGCGCCCGCCGCTCAGTGTGTTGACGCACCGATGCTTGCAAACAGGCATCGTTCTTGCCGCGCCGCAGCATGTCCTTGCCGAGCTTCCGCCCTATACTCGTCTCAAGAACGATTACAAGTTGCAAGGAGGGGCATCATGATCATCAACGGCTCATTCGAAGTCTCATTCGTGTTGATGGCATTCGTGGCGCTTGGGGCGGTTCTGATCGGGGGCCTGCTCACGTCGATGCATATGCGACATCAGTATCATCCGAACCTCATCGGGGCGCTCATCGGAGCGCTATTGTGCTTCCTCCTGCTCGAAGCGCTGCCGGCCATCACGTGAACGGCACGCTTTGCGCCGCGCCGCCCGCCCGGAGTCACGGGTGCGGCGGCAGCGTGCGCAAGAACGCATCTACATCGGGATAACGCAAACGCACGCCCAGTTCGCGCTTCAGCCGCGCATTGGCGAGCCGGCGCGACTCGCGCATGAACGACAGCAAGACGGGCTCGAGTTCGCGCTCGGCCTCGGCGCGGCTCACGCGCGGTGCGCGCGCAAGGCCGAAGGCATCGGCTACGCGGTCGAAATACTCGCCCATCTTCAGTTCGCTGTCGTCCGTTGCGTGGATCGTGCGCCCTGGGCGGCCATGTGTCGCGAGGCGCAGGAGAATCGCCGCGAGATCGTCCGCGTGGATGTGGCTCGTGTAGACGTCGTCGCTCGCGACGAGCGCCGGCGTGCGCTTCTCCAGCCGCGCGAGCGGGAGACGGTTCGCTGCGTAAATACCGGGAATGCGCGCGATCGTGGCGCGCAGCGCACCGCACGCCGTTGCGCGCCGCAGTTGCCGTTCGGCCGATACCCGGCGTTTGGCGCGGGCGTTGGCGGGCTGCACCGTGCGGGTTTCATCGATGCGCGCGCCGCCGCAATCGCCGTACACCCCCGTCGTGCTTGCGTAGACGAGCGTCGGGCGTTCGAGGCGCTTACGCCGGGCGCGAGGAATCCGCCGAATGCGCTCGGGTACAATAACGGACGCTCCAGAGCCTACGGTATGGCCGAAAGCGTTGCGGCGAATACGGCCCACGAGAGCATGCAATGAGGGCCGCAACGCGCGCGGCGCCACGCCCGCCAACGCAGGCCGCGACACTGCGCGACGGCGCACCGCGAGCGCTGCGATCAGGCGGCGCGTTCGCAGGTCGTCGTCGCCGGATTTTTGCGGCGGAGCGAGGTGCAGTACGGTGCCAGCCAGGCCCGCGATGCGCGCGAGGCTCGTGCGGGAATCGAGGTCGCCGCGCACCGGCGTAGCGCCCGCGGCCCGCACCGCGTCTGTGCGCTCGGCACGGCGCGTGAGCGCAAAAACGCGCGCGCGGTCTGGCCGCTCGCGCAACTGGGCGACGCAGCGCAGGCCGACGTCGCCGCAACCGACAATCAGGATGCGCGCACGGCGCAGGGTTCGTGTGGCAATCATGGTGGAACCATTTTAGCGGCCCCGGCCTCGCGGCGAAGGCCGGCAAGGTAACGCGGACACTAGCCGGACGCTGTCCGGAAAGGGCACGCGCCCGGATTCAACCCTCGGATACAGACTTACGCTTCCCTGAATATGGCTTTCAACGTAACACTCAAGCAAAGCGGCCGGCAATTCCAGGTCGAGCCCGACGAACCCATTCTCAACGCGGCCCTGCGCCAGGGCATCGGCCTGCCGTATGGCTGCAAGAACGGCGCGTGCGGCTCGTGCAAGGGCACGGTCTGCCACGGCGAAATCGAGCAGCGCGCGCACGCGGCTTCGGCGCTGTCCAATGACGAACGAACGCGCGGCATGGCCCTCTTCTGCTGTGCAACGGCGCAAACCGACCTCGAAATCGATATCCGCGAAGTGGCGGGCGTGGGCGACGTGCAAGTGCGCAAGCTGCCTACCCGCATCGCCGCCATCGAGCGCAAGGCCGATGACGTCGTCGTCCTCAAGCTGCAACTGCCCGCCAATGAGCGCCTGCAGTATCTCGCCGGCCAGTACCTCGAATTCATCCTCAAGGACGGCACGCGCCGCTGCTACTCCATGGCGAGCGCGCCGCACGAGGAAGGCCCGATCGAGCTGCACATCCGCCACATGCCGGGCGGCAAGTTCACCGACCACGTCTTCTCGCAGATGAAGGAGCGCGACATCCTGCGCTTCGAAGCGCCGCTCGGCACCTTCTTCCTGCGCGAGGATTCGGACAAGCCCATCGTGCTGCTCGCCTCCGGCACCGGCTTCGCGCCGCTCAAGGCCATCGTCGAGCACGCGGTCCACAAGAATCTGAACCGCCCGATGACGCTCTACTGGGGCGCGCGCCAGAAGAAGGACCTGTACCTGATGGATCTCGCCGGGCAATGGGCGAAAGACATCCCGAACTTCCGCTTCGTACCGGTGCTCTCCGAGCCCGCCGCCGACGACAACTGGACCGAGCGCACGGGCTTCGTGCACCGCGCCGTGATCGAGGATCTGCCGGACCTTTCGGGCTACCAGGTCTATGCGTGTGGCGCGCCAGTGATGGTCGAGTCGGCGCAGCGCGACTTCACGCAGCACCACGGTCTGCCCGAAGACGAGTTCTACGCGGACTCGTTCACGAGCGCCGCGGACCTCGCGAACGCCGTCTGAGCGTCGTGCGAGCGGGTCGTTGCGTGCACAATGCAATGACCCGCATCGACCACGAATTGACCAACCAGGCTGCCGTCACGAAAAATTCTTCGGCCGATTGGAAAAATTCGGCACATTGACGGTTTACATCGTCGTTCCGCTTGTCGTATTCTTGCGCCCATGAACTGCATTCTGTCCGCCCTCCGACGTCGCCGCTCGCCCCATCTCTAGGGCCTGGCTACTCGCGGACGCGCGTTGCACTTCTCAACGCACAGCAAGTTCGAATCACGAAAGCCACGGCCAGTCCGTGGCTTTTTGTTTTTCCGCCGTATCTTTTGCAACCCCGTTTTCAACCCTTTTGCAGCCCCAACGCGGAGCCCGTTGCCATGAATTATTCCGAGTACCCGATCGAGTCGCTGATGTACATCACCAACCGGCCCGAAATCGTTTTCACGCATGGCAAGGGGTCGTGGCTCTACGACAACGAAGGCAAGCGATACCTGGACTTCATCCAGGGCTGGGCCGTCAACAGCCTCGGGCACTGCAACGAAGGCATGATCGAGGCGCTGGAGAAGCAGTCGCGCCTGCTCATCAACCCGTCGCCGGCCTTCTACAACGAGCCGATGGCGAAGCTCGCGGGCCTGCTCACCGAGCACAGCTGCTTCGACAAGGTGTTCTTCGCCAACAGCGGCGCCGAAGCCAACGAAGGCGCGATCAAGCTCGCCCGCAAGTGGGGCAAGAAGCATCGCGACGGCGCCTACGAGATCATCACGTTCGACCATAGCTTCCACGGCCGCACGATCGCGACGATGTCGGCGAGCGGCAAACCGGGCTGGGACACGATCTACGCGCCGCAAGTGCCGGGCTTCCCGAAGGCGGACCTGAACGATATCGCCTCGGTTGAAAAGCTCATCAACGCGAAGACCGTCGCCGTGATGCTCGAGCCGATCCAGGGCGAAGGCGGTGTCATTCCCGCCACGCGCGAATTCATGCAGCAACTGCGCGCGCTGACGAAAAAGCACGGCATCCTGCTGATCGTCGACGAAGTGCAGAGCGGCTGCGGCCGTGCGGGCACCCTCTTCGCCTACGAACTCTCGGGCGTCGAGCCGGACATCATGACGCTCGGCAAGGGTATCGGCGGCGGCGTGCCGCTCGCGGCGCTGCTCGCGAAGAAGGAAATCGCCGTGTTCGAAGCGGGCGACCAGGGCGGCACGTACAACGGCAACCCGCTGATGACGGCCGTGGGCTATTCGGTGATCTCGCAACTGGTTGCGCCCGGCTTCCTCGAAGGCGTGCGCGCTCGCGCCGAGTATCTGCGCGAGAAGCTGCTCGAGCTTTCGGCTGAACGCGGCTTCCAGGGCGAGCGTGGCGAAGGCTTGCTGCGCGCACTGCTGCTCGGCAAGGACATCGGGCCGGAGATCGTCGAGAAGGCGCGCCTCATGCAACCCGACGGCTTGCTGCTCAACGCCGCGCGTCCGAACCTGCTGCGCTTCATGCCGGCGCTGAACGTGACTACGCAGGAAATCGACCAGATGATGGCGATGCTGCGCACGATCCTCGACTCGCTGTAATCGGACGGAGCACGAGCGATGTCCGTCACGATCCGCGTGTTCAGCGAAGCCGATACCGAAGCGGTGATCGCGCTCTGGCTGCAGGCGTTTCCCGAGTACAACGACACGAGCCGGCCGCACCGCAATCCGCGGCTGTCGATCGCGAACAAGCTCGGCACGCAGCCGGAGCTTTTCTTCGTCGCGATTCGCAACGACGGCGACGTTGACGGCGCGCTCGTCGGCACGGCGATGGCCGGTTACGACGGGCATCGCGGCTGGCTCTATTCGGTCGCCGTTGCGCCCGAAGCGCGGCGCGATGGTCTCGGCACGCGGCTCGTGCGCCATGCGGAAAACGCGCTCGCCACGATGGGCTGCCTTAAGCTCAACCTTCAGGTGCTAACCGACAAGGCCGAGGTGCTCGCGTTCTACGAGCGGCTCGGCTATCGCGCCGATGCCGTGGTGAGTCTCGGCAAGCGGCTCACCGTGCAGGAGTCCGAAGCGCTCGTCTAGACTTTATTGGTCGATGCCATGAAAAAAGCCGCATGGGTTTTCCACCCATGCGGCTTTTGCATTTTATGCGGTCGCGTAGACCGCAACGCAATGCAGCTTACTCTCCCAGCTCATTCGCCCAGATACGCCGCGCGCACCTTCGGATCGTCGAGCATCTGCTTCGCCTCGCCTTCCATCGTCACGAGGCCCGAGTCCATCACGTAACCGCGATTGGCGGCCTGCAGCGCGAGACGTGCGTTCTGCTCCACGAGCAGCACCGTGATGCCCTCCGACGAGATCGTGCGCACCACCTCGAAGATCTTCTCGACCATGATCGGCGAGAGACCCATCGACGGTTCATCGAGCAACAGAAGCTTCGGCTTGCTGATGATCGCGCGCGCCATGGCCAGCATCTGCTGCTCGCCGCCCGAGAGCGTGCCCGCGAGCTGCGTGGCGCGTTCCTTCAGGCGCGGGAAGAAGCCGAACATGCGCTCGACGTCCTTCTGGATGCAGTCGTTGTCGCTGCGCAGGTACGCGCCCATCTGCATGTTTTCGAGAATCGACATGCGCGCGAAGATGCCGCGACCTTCCGGCACCATCGCGAGGCCGCGCTTGAGCAGTTCGTACGCCGGCACGCCCTTGATCGACTGGCCCATGTACTCGATGTCGCCCGCCGCGTACGGCTTCAGACCCGTAATGGCCTTCATCGTCGTGGTCTTGCCCGCGCCGTTCGCGCCGATCAGCGTGACGAGTTCGCCCTGGCGAACTTCCATGTCCACGCCCTTGACCGCCTGGATCCCGCCGTAGTTGACCTGCAGACCCTTGATTTTCAGAACCGATGTCGACATCAGTGAACCCCCGCGCCCAGATATGCCTCGATCACCTTCGGGTCCTTCTGCACGTCTTGCGGCAGCCCTTCGGAGATCACCTTGCCATAGTCGAGCACTGTCATCCGGTTGCACAGGCCCATCACCAGTTTCACGTCGTGCTCGATCAGCAGGATGGTCTTGCCATCGGCGCGGATCTTGTCGAGCAGGCGCGTGAGTTCGACCTTCTCGGTCGCGTTCATGCCGGCCGCCGGCTCGTCGAGCGCGAGCAGCTTCGGATCGGTTGCGAGCGCGCGCGCGATTTCCAGACGGCGCTGGTGGCCGTACGAGAGGTTGCGCGACGTGTAGTCCGCATACTGCGCGATGCCCACGTATTCGAGCAGTTCGATCGCGCGTTCCTTGATCTCGCGCTCTTCC
Source organism: Paraburkholderia hiiakae (assembly GCF_904848665.1). Lineage (GTDB taxonomy): Bacteria > Pseudomonadota > Gammaproteobacteria > Burkholderiales > Burkholderiaceae > Paraburkholderia > Paraburkholderia hiiakae. The sequence continues at coordinate 264,692 of NZ_CAJHCQ010000003.1, read as the reverse complement.
TTGCGTTCCGACGGCGTTTGCAATACCGCGCCGATCAGGCCGTGCTTCGTGCGCACGTGGCGGCCGACCATCACGTTTTCGAGCGCCGTCATGCCGCCGAACAGGCGAATGTTCTGGAACGTACGCGCAATGCCGGCCTGCGCCACCTGATAAACGGCGGTCGGCGTATAGGCCGTGCCGTCGAGCTTGAATTCGCCCGAATCCGGCGTGTAGAGACCGGTAATCACGTTGAAGAACGTGGTCTTGCCGGCGCCGTTCGGACCGATCAGGCCGTAGATCGTGCCCTCCTCGATCTGCAGGCCGACATCGGACAGCGCCTGCAGGCCGCCGAAGCGCTTGTTCACGCCCTTCACGGACAGGCGGATGGGTTTGTTGCTCATATTCTGTTCTCCCCGTTATGCGCGAACCGGCTTCTTGCTGGCGCGCTTGGCGATCTTCGCGATCTTGTCCTCGTGCTTCGCCGCGGGCCACAGGCCTTCCGAGCGATACAGCATGATGACGACCATGGCGAGACCGTAGAGCAGCTGGCGAATGACTTCCGTATCGACGATTTCGTGGCCGAACAGCATGTGCTGGAGCGGGCCCATCGTCGAGCGCAGGAACTCGGGGAAAATGGCGAGCAGCACGGCGCCGAGAATCACGCCGGGGATGTGGCCCATGCCGCCGAGCACCACGCAGGCGAGCACGACGACCGATTCCCAGAACGTGAACGATTCCGGCGACACGAAGCCCTGAAACGCACCGAACATCGCGCCCGAAAGACCGCCGAACGACGCGCCCATCGCGAACGCGAGCAGCTTGACGTTACGGGTGTTGATGCCCATGGCCTTGGCGGCGATTTCGTCTTCGCGGATCGCGGCCCATGCGCGGCCAATGCGCGAGTGCTGCAGACGCGTACACACCCAGATCACGAGCAGCGCGCAGATCACGAACACGTAGTAGTACATGTACACCGACGTGAACGTGAAGCCGAGGACCTCGTGCGGCTGCGCGAGATTGAAGCCGAAGACCTGCAGCGGCGCGACACCGGTAATGCCCTGCGGCCCGTTGGTGATGTTCACCGGACGGTCGAGGTTGTTCATGAAGATACGAACGATTTCCCCGAAGCCCAGGGTCACGATGGCGAGGTAGTCGCCGCGCAGACGCAGCGTCGGTGCGCCGAGCAGCACGCCGAAGATGGCGGCGAGCCCCATGGCGCACGGCACCACGATCCAGTACGGCGTATGCAGGCCGCCCGGGAACATGCTGGCGATCCACGCGAACTGCGTGGTGAGGTGTGGCGAAGTCAGCAGCGCAGCGACGTAGGCGCCCACCGCGTAGAACGCGATATAGCCCAGGTCCAGCAGGCCGGCGAAGCCCACCACCACGTTCAGGCCCAGCGCGAGCATCACGTAAAGCATCGCGAAGTCGAGCACGCGCACCCAGTAGTTGCCGCCCGCGGCGCCGACCACGAAGGGCAGCGCAGCAACGACGATGGCAGTCACGACACCCACGGCGAGCGTTTTGGTCGTGTTCTTTTCGGGGATGAGCGTCGTCGACGGCTCGATCGGTTGAATTGAAGTCATGTTGTGCTACTCCCTCTTATGCGCGGTCCGCGACACGTTCGCCCAGCAGCCCCGACGGACGGAACACGAGCACGACGATCAGCACGATGAATGCGAAGACGTCCTGATAGTTACTGCCGAACACCCCGCCGGTCAGGTTGCCGATGTAGCCTGCGCCGAGCTGCTCGATGAGACCGAGCACCACGCCGCCGACCATCGCGCCGCCGAGGTTGCCGATACCGCCCAGCACCGCGGCCGTGAAGGCCTTCATGCCGGGGATGAAACCCATGTAGAAGTGCGCGTTGCCGTATTCCGAGGCGATCATCACGCCGGCCAGCGCCGCGAGCGCCGAGCCGATCATGAACGTGGCCGAGATCACGAAGTTCGGGTTCACGCCCATCAGCGAGGCATTGTTCGGGTTCTCGGCGATGGCGCGCATGGCGCGGCCGAGCTTGGTCTTGTGCACGAGGAGCAGGAGGCCCGCCATCACGAGGAACGCGACGACGATGATGACGATTTCCGTCATCGAGATCACGGCGCCCACGCCGGTTTCAGTGGGCTTGATGACGTTGATCGGATCGGTCGAGATGAGCTGGGGGAACGCGAGCGGATTGCGGCCCCAGATGATCATGGCGAGCGTCTGCAGCAGGATCGAGACACCGATCGCGGTGATCAGCGGTGCGAGGCGCGGCGCCCGGCGCAGCGGCCGGTACGCGACCTTTTCGATCGTGTACCCGACGACCGCACAAACCACTGCGGCGACCACAAGGGCGATGCACAGCGTGGGGATGTTCCCGAGGCCCGGGAAGTGATTGTGGAGCACGTTGATCGCGGAGAGCGCAACCATGGCGCCCACCATGAGCACGTCGCCGTGCGCGAAGTTGATGATGCCCAGAATCCCGTACACCATGGTGTAGCCCAAAGCGATGATGGCGTAGATGCTGCCAAGCACCAGCCCGTTCAGGATCTGCTGGATGAAAATATCCATTTAATGCTCCTTAGCCCGTGCAACCGGATTCGCGCTCGTCATCGGCCGGTGGGCGATGTTTTACGGAACCGCAACGACACTTTCGGGTATTGAAGTAAAAACCGGTAACGGTTGGCCGCCCTGGTTCGCGTTGCCGCTGTGTTGCAGCGGCAGGCTCGCCAAAAGCGGATGCAAAAACGGCACCGTCGGATGGTTCGGTGCCGTCGGGTTCAATCAACTACGCGTCATATTCGCGTTGGCGTATTCGCGGCAAGCCTTGCGGCCGGCAAACGCGAATGCGTCAAACGCCATGACTCCCTCTCCCCGGCCGCCCACGCACTTCGGAATCTCACCCGCGAGATCCATCGCACCCAGGCGGCGAACCGGCATGACAACGCCGGAGCATGCAAAAGCAATCTGCATGCCAGGAATGATCGATGTTGCGCTCATGCCCGTCTCGACACTGCGGCTGTGCCGCGCGTTGCACAGCGCAACCGCATTAATCGATGACGCGGCAAAAACAGACTTGAATTGCATTAATCAGGTCTCCTGCGCCTTCCGAAATGCTTGCCTGATGGCCTTCTCAACGAATCCAGCCCTCAGAACGCGCGCATTGTAACGCCAATTATGCGACGGGCAATATTGTTGAACCGGCAGGGTTTTCCTGCATTGCAACCATATTTTTAGATAAGCGTATGAACCAGGTTGCACCACAGGTTGCGCCGCATTTTCGTGCACCAGTTGCACCAAAAATCGACGGACTTCGCATCATGTGTTGCGGATAATCGCCGCAATGCCTTGTCGGGCGGGCATTGGTTTAAATGAATGGTATTTAAGGGAGGGCATAAAAATCCCGCCCCGGCGCGGTGCATTCATGTCGAACGCGTGTCAATCGACCCATTAAATAGGGGTCACACCACATGATTCGATGCCCCACTCTAGCGAAAACACTAATAAGAACACCCGCCCAATGTGAGGTTAACCTCCTTTTTCTATTAATATGGCCCTTATTATTTGGCGTCCCGCACGCGTCTGGGGCATAAAAAAACGCGCCGGATGGGCGCGTTCTGGCGGGAAGCGGGAGGCTTCAGACCGACTGGCCAAGGCCGCGCGGTAAGGGGAACGCAATGTTCTCCTCGATGCCTTCGAGTGCGCGGACGTTGCGCGCACCAAGTTCGTGCAGGCGGCGAATGATTTCCTGTGCAAGCGCCTCGGGAGCCGACGCACCGGCCGTCAGGCCGATCCGGCGCTTGCCCGCGAGCCACTGGGGGTCGATTTGCTCAGGGGCATCCACCATATAGGCCGGAATGCCGCGCTTCTCAGCCACTTCGCGCAACCGGTTCGAATTCGAACTGTTCGGGCTGCCCACCACGATCACGACATCGCACTGCGGCGCCATGAACTTGACGGCGTCCTGGCGATTCTGCGTGGCGTAGCAGATGTCCTGCTTCTTCGGCTCGCGAATCGCCGGAAAGCGCGCCTTGAGCGCCGAGATAATTTCCGCGGCGTCGTCCACCGAAAGCGTGGTTTGCGTGACGAACGCCACGCGCTGCGGATCGCGCAGCGCGAGCGCCTCGACGTCGGCAATGTCTTCGACGAGGTACATGCCCTCGGCCACCTGCCCCATCGTGCCCTCCACTTCCGGATGGCCCTTGTGCCCGATCATGACGATGTCGAGCCCTTCGTCGCGCATCTTCGCGACTTCCACGTGCACCTTCGTGACGAGCGGGCAGGTCGCGTCGTAGACGCGCAGGCCGCGCGCTTCGGCGTCGGCACGCACGGACTTGGAGACGCCGTGCGCGCTGAAGATCACCGTGTTGCCGGACGGGACTTCATCGAGCTGCTCGATGAAGATCGCCCCCTTCTTGCGCAGGTCTTCGACGACATACGCGTTGTGGACGATCTCGTGACGCACGTAGATCGGTGCGCCGTGAAGCTGGATCGCGCGTTCGACGATCTCGATGGCCCGATCGACGCCGGCGCAGAAGCCGCGCGGCTGGGCGAGCAGGATTTCCGCTTCAGTCAGATCTGCGATGAGGGACGTGTCCGTGTTGGTCATGGGCTTTAAAGGATTCCGATGATTTGCACTTCGAACGCAACCGCCTGGCCAGCGAGCGGGTGGTTGAAATCGAACAGGGCGGAAGTCTCGTTCACTTCCTTGAGCACACCCGCGTAGCGGCCACCGTTGGGCGCATTGAACTCGATCAGGTCGCCCGGGCTGAACTCCTCGCCGATCATGCCGTTCTCGCGCAGGGTCTTGAGCGAGACGCGCTGGATCAGGTCGGGGTTGCGCTGGCCGAAAGCGACGCCCGGTTCTAGCTGAAAGGTCGAGTGGTGACCCACCTTCAGGCCCTGCAAAATATCTTCCAGCGGCGGCGCGAGCTGGCCGGCGCCCATCAGCAGGGTGGCGGGACGGTCGACAAAGGTATTGACGATTTCGGTGCCATCGGCGAGCGAAAGCCGGTAATGCAGCGTCACGTGGGAACCGGGTTTCACTTCGGAGATGTCGATGATGCTCATGCGTAACTCTTTTCGTCGGAACGCGCGCTTCGCGCGTACGCGCCGCAAGGCGCCGGCCCGGCCTGCCTTGGGCGGCCGGAAAACATCTATTGTAAGCCACTTGGCCGGGGCGGTCGCGGCGCGATTGTGCACTGCCACCGCCGGTGCTCACGTGCGCTGCGCGCTCCTTATTAGTCTGTGGAGACTGTCATGACCGAACTTGCGTGCATGCCCGACACGGCACCCAGTACAGTTGGCGGCGCCCTCGCCGGCCGCCCGCGCGGTCTGGGTTGCGCGGAGCATGGCCCCGGCAACGCCGCACTTCCCGCGCCGGCTGCGCCTCCGGTGTCGGTCCGCAATGGCGCGGCGCCTGCAGCACGGCGCCGCGACATGCCCCGCGAGCGACTGCGCACGGCGGGCGCGGCCGCGCTATCGGACGCGGAGCTGCTCGCGATCCTGCTCGGCTCCGGCTTGCCGGGCCACGATGTCTTCGAGGTGGCCCGCACGCTCCTGGCCCAATTCGGTTCGCTGCGCGCGATGCTCGATGCGCAGCGCGAAGAATTCGAGGCCCTGCGCGGCATCGGGCCCGCAAAAGCGTCGATGTTGCAAGCGGTGACCGAGCTCGCACGGCGGGCGCTCGCCGAGGCGCTCGACGACAAGCCGCTCGTCGACTCTCCGGGCGCGGTCGAGGACTATTTGCGTCTCCTGATCGGCGGGCGGCCGCACGAGGTGTTCATTTGCCTCTTTCTGGATGCCCGCCATCGGCTGATCCGCTCCGAGGAAAGCTCGCGCGGCTCGCTCACGCGCATGGCGGTGTATCCTCGTGAAATCGTGCGGCGCGCGCTAACGCTCAATGCCGCGAGCCTGATCGTCGCCCATAATCACCCATCGGGCGCGGTGCAGCCGAGCGCGAGCGACCGGCGCCTCACGCGGGTGTTGCGCGAAACGCTGGCGCTCGTGGAGGTTCAACTCATCGACCACCTGGTCATTGGCACGCGGGAGACGTTTTCCTTCGCGCGCCACGGCTGGAGTTGAGGCGGCTGCGGGGTGGAGAGTGCAGGCAACTGCGGCGCCGCACAACAACACGCGCAAATCGGGTTTGATTTTCCAGGCTTTTTTCTGCTAGAATCACGGTTTGCCTATTTCCAACCCTGTTCCGAAAGCCATCAAGGCTTCCTAGGGGAAATATGGCCTGGGTTCGAGGTTGTCTCTCATCCATACGTGAGCGCTCTCTTTTCCGGCCATTTCTCGCCCTGGGAAACTTAAGCGGCTCTCGAACTCAGAATTCCGTAGGAGTGCACTTATGGCACGCGTATGCCAAGTCACTGGGAAAGCGCCGATGAGCGGCAACAACGTTTCCCACGCTAACAACAAGACCAAGCGCCGTTTCCTCCCGAATCTGCAAAACCGCCGATTCTGGGTTGAAAGCGAAAACCGTTGGGTGCGTCTGCGCATCTCGAACGCAGGCCTGCGCCTGATCGACAAGAACGGCATCGATTCCGTGCTCGCAGACCTGCGCGCACGCGGCGAACTGTAAGGAGTAAATCATGGCCAAGGGTATCCGCGACAAGATCAAGCTCGAGTCGACCGCAGGCACGGGTCACTTCTACACGACCACGAAGAACAAGCGCAACATGCCGGAAAAAATGTCGATCAAGAAGTTCGACCCGGTTGTTCGTAAGCACGTCGAGTACAAGGAAACCAAGATCAAGTAATTGATCGGGTTTCGAGCCTGACGAAGACAGAAAAACCCCGCTTTTTAGCGGGGTTTTTCTTTTTGCGCGCCCGCCCCGCTTCGGTTCGCGTCACGCAACGGTGTTTTAACGGCAGCGCCCGAACTGCCGCTATCCGTTCGCTCCTCTCTCGGAGTATGCTTCCCGCTTTATACCGGCTGCCACACGCATGTCATATGCCCGCGACGGCGCAGGACCGCGGCGAATGCGGTAGCCACAAAGCGTAGAACAAGAGAGACGGAGAAGCAGGATCATGAATTTCGATGTAGCGATCGTCGGCAGCGGCCTCGCAGGACTGAGCGTCGCGCTGAATCTCGCAGACTCGCGTCGCGTCGTCATCATCGCCAAGCGCGCGATGACCGAAGGCGCGAGCGACCGCGCGCAAGGCGGTATTGCCGCCGTGCTCGATTCGGCCGACAGCGTGGAGAACCACGTGGACGATACGCTCGTCGCCGGCGGCGGCCTGTGCGACGAGGCGGCGACACGCTACATCGTCGAGCATGGCCGCGAGGCTATCGAATGGCTGATCGCCCAAGACGTGCCGTTCACGAAGGACGCAGCAGCCGAACTCGGCTTTCACCTCACGCGCGAAGGCGGCCACAGCCATCGCCGCATCATCCACGCCGCCGATGCAACCGGCCACGCCGTCGTGCAAACGCTGCTCGAGCGTGCCCGCTCGCACCCGAACATCACGATCCTCGAAGACCATCAGGCGATTGACGTCATCACGTCCGACCGCCTGGGTCTGCCGGGCCGTCGTTGCCACGGCCTGTATGCGCTCGATCTGAAGAACGACCGCACGGTGACGATCCAGGCGCCGCACACGGTGCTCGCCACGGGCGGCGCGGGCAAGGTCTACCTCTACACGACGAACCCCGACACGGCCACAGGCGACGGCATCGCCATGGCGTGGCGCGCGGGCTGCCGCGTGGCGAACATGGAGTTCATCCAGTTCCACCCCACCTGCCTCTTTCACCCGCACGCCAAGTCGTTCCTCATTTCCGAAGCGGTGCGTGGCGAAGGCGGCGTGCTGCGCCTGCCCGACGGCACGCGCTTCATGCCCGCGCACGACGCGCGCGCCGAGTTGGCGCCGCGCGATATCGTCGCCCGCGCGATCGACTTCGAGATCAAGAAGCACGGCATCGACTGCGTGCAACTCGACATCAGCCATCAACCGCCGGCGTTTCTTGAGGAGCACTTCCCGACCATCCTCGCGCGCTGCCGCGAGTTCGGCATCGACATCACGAAAGAGCCGATTCCGGTCGTGCCCGCCGCGCACTATACCTGTGGCGGCGTCGTCACCGATCTGGCCGGGCGCACCGATCTTGCGGGCCTCTACGCCGTGGGCGAGACTTCGTACACAGGCCTGCACGGCGCGAACCGCCTCGCGAGCAATTCGCTGCTGGAGTGCCTCGTGATCGGCCGCTCGACCGCGGGGGCGATCGAAGAAGAAGGCTTCAGCGCTGGCGCGCACGCGCCGCTGCCCGACTGGGACGAAAGCCGCGTTTCCGATTCCGACGAGGAAGTCGTCGTTGCCCACAACTGGGACGAGCTGCGCCGGCTGATGTGGAATTACGTCGGCATCGTGCGCACCGACAAGCGGCTCGAGCGCGCGCAGCATCGCATCGCCCTGCTGCGTGATGAGATTCTCGAGTACTACGCGAATTTCCGCGTCACGCGCGACCTGCTGGAATTGCGCAACCTCGTCGAAGTCGCTTCGCTGATCGTGGAAAGTGCGCGCTCGCGCCGCGAGAGCCGCGGCCTGCACTACAGCCGTGACTGGCCGAACTCGCTGCCCAAGGCGCTGCCGAGCGTGCTCGCGCCGGAGCGCGTACGCAATCGCACGATTTCTTAAGACCTACGTACTAAACGCGCCGCAAAAACAAAGGCCGCCTCATTGCGAGGCGGCCTTTTCGTTTCAGTTCAGCCCGACGAATTTACTGATTCAGACAATGCGCATCGAGAAGTCCGTCGCGCGCACGTCTTTCGTCAATGCGCCAATCGATACCTGGTCCACGCCCGTTTCCGCGATCGTGCGCACCGTGTCGAAGTTCACGCCGCCCGAGACTTCGAGCACCGCGCGCCCCGCCGTGAGCTTCACCGCGTCGCGCATCATGTCGAACGAGAAGTTGTCGAGCAGGACCGACTTGGCGCCGTGCGCGAGCGCCGTTTCGAGCTGTTCGATCGTCTCGACTTCAATCTGGATCGGCACGCCCGCGTCGAGCGCGAGCGCTGCGTCCATCGCCGCGTCCACACCGCCGGCCGCAGCGATGTGGTTTTCCTTGATCAGGATGCCGTCGTAAAGCGCGAGGCGCTGGTTTGCGCCGCCGCCCACGCGCACCGCGTACTTCTGCGCGAGGCGCAGGCCGGGCAGCGTCTTGCGCGTGTCCAGGATACGCGTACTGGTGTGCGCGATCATATCGACGTAGCGCCGCGTCACGCTTGCCACGCCCGAAAGCAGTTGCAGGAAGTTCATCGCGTTGCGCTCGGCCGTGAGCAGCGAGCGCGCCGGACCGCGCAGCGAGCATACGGTCGTGTCGGCGGCCATGCGATCGCCTTCGCGATAGTGCCAGCGCACCTCGATGCGCGGATCAACGTGCTTCACCACGCCGTCGAACCAGAGCACGCCGCACAGCACGGCCTCTTCACGCACGATGATGCGAGCGTCGCGCATTTCATCGGCGGGCACGAGGCGGCCAGTCTGGTCGCCAGGGCCTACGTCTTCCGCGAGCGCGTCGGCCACGTTGCGTACGATCGCGGCGTCGAACGCTGCGCCGTACTGAGCGCGCACTTCATCGAGCACGGGCGAAACCGCATCGACTGCGAGCAATTCGAGTGCACCCATTTATGCCGCCCCCACTTGCGAGAACAACGCCGTGTCGCGCGCGAGGTCGCCGCTCGCCTGGACGCGGCGCTTGTGCTCTACCGCGAACGCCAGCATGCGATCGATCGGCAGACGCGCGCGCTCACCGATCGCGGTGTCGACGTGAATCTCGTTGTGGCCGCGCTCCAGCACGTCGGCAAGGTTCGAGAGGCCGTTCATGGCCATCCACGGGCAATGCGCGCAGCTCTTGCAGGTGGCGCTGTTGCCGGCCGTGGGCGCTTCGATGAAGGTCTTGCCCGGTGCCGCGAGGCGCATCTTGTGCAGGATGCCCAAATCGGTTGCGACGATGAAGCGTTGCGCGTCGAGCTTCACGGCGGCGTCGATCAGCTGCGTGGTCGAGCCGACCACGTCCGCAAGCGCGACGACACCTTCCGGCGATTCGGGGTGGACGAGAATCTTTGCGTCCGGGTATTCGGCGCGCAGCTGGTCGAGCTCGATGCCCTTGAACTCGTCGTGCACGAGGCACGAGCCCTGCCACAGCAACATGTCCGCGCCAGTCTTCTTCTGGATGTAGCTGCCCAGGTGCCGGTCCGGCGCCCACAGAATTTTTTCGCCCCTGGCGTGCAGGTCGGCGACGATCTCGAGGCCGATCGACGACGTGACCATCCAGTCCGCGCGTGCCTTCACGGCCGCGCTCGTGTTCGCATAAACGACCACGGTGCGGTCCGGATGCTCGTCGCAAAACGCCGAGAACTCGTCGATCGGGCAGCCGAGGTCAAGCGAACAGGTCGCGTCGAGGTCGGGCATGAGAATGCGCTTGTTCGGGCTCAGAATCTTCGCCGTCTCCCCCATGAAGCGCACGCCTGCCACGACGAGCGTCTGTGCCTCGTGGTCGCGGCCAAAACGCGCCATCTCGAGCGAATCGGCCACGCAGCCGCCGGTTTCGTCGGCGAGCTCCTGCAATTCAGGGTCCACATAATAGTGCGCGACAAGCACCGCCTTCTCGCGCTTGAGCAACGCGCGAATCCGCTCCTTCAATGCAACGCGTTCTGCCGTGGACGGTGCATCGGGTACACGCGCCCAAGCCTGTCCAACGCTGCAGACGGCACCCTGCGGCCGGTCGTATTCGACCTTCCTGATTGCCTGACTCATCATCTCCTGCCTCTACGGATCGCCGCGCCATTGAAGCCATTGTGGGGACTCCGGCTTTTTTGCGGCCCAAAAAGAAAAACCCCGCCAGCGCGGGGTTTTGTGACGTCTCGTCATTCTAAAGGATTTTCTTACGCCCCACTGAGGGGCCAAAATCCCCTCGGGACGATGTGGCCAATCAGGCGTAACGGCGCAGGCGCGACGCGAATTCCTGCAGCGCCTTGATACCGCTTTGTTCAGCGCGATGGCACCAATCCTGGAGCTGCGTGAGCAGTTGTTCGCGCGAGGCGCTCGAACGTTCCCAGATCGCGGCCAGTTCGTTACGCAGTTCGATATACGTGCGCAGCTTCTGGCTGTTCGCGAAAATTTGCGGAAGCTGGCGCTTCTGCGGCTCGTTCAGGCTGGCTTCTTCCTTGTCGAACCAATTGCGCGCGCCGCGCATGACCTTGTACTTCTCGCGCTCGCCCACTTCCTTGAGGTGCGCGAGCTCCTGGCGGTATGCCTGCTTCACGGCCTTGGCGTAACGCGCCATCACTTCGTAGCGATTGGACAGCACGGCCTGCAGCGTTTCGTGATCGGGCACCAGCTTGCCCTTGGTAAGGCGCGGCGTAGGCGCGACCTTCTTCACCTTGGCAAGACCCACCGCCTGCATCATGCGGATATACATCCAGCCGATATCGAACTCGTACCACTTGTTCGAGAGCTTCGCGGAAGTCGCGAACGTGTGGTGGTTGTTGTGCAGTTCCTCGCCGCCGATGATGATGCCGAACGGAAGAAGGTTCGTGCTTGCGTCAGACGAATTGAAGTTGCGGTAGCCCCAGAAGTGACCGAGGCCATTCACGACGCCAGCAGCCCAGAACGGGATCCACGCCATTTGCACGGCCCACACGGTGAGGCCGACGGCGCCGAACAGCGCGACGTCGATCACCATCATGATGCTCACGCCGAGAATGGGGTAGCGCGTGTAGACGTTGCGCTCCATCCAGTCGTTGGGCGTGCCGTGGCTGAAGCGGCGCAGCGTTTCTTCGTTCTTCGCTTCGGTGCGATAGAGCTCAGCGCCTTCGAGCAGCACCTTCCAGATGCCACGCGTTTGCGGGCTGTGCGGATCTTCTTCCGTTTCGCACTTGGCGTGGTGCTTCCGGTGGATCGCCGCCCACTGGCCCGTAAGCATGCCCGTGGTCATCCACAGCCAGAAACGGAAGAAGTGGCTCGCGATGGGGTGCAGGTCCAGCGCGCGGTGCGCCTGGCAGCGGTGCAGGTACACCGTCACGCCGATAATCGTGATGTGGGTGACCACCGCCGCGAACAGCACGATCTGCCACCACGAGAAATGGAGCACGCCGTGGGCGAGGAAATCAAGCAGGGAGTTCAACAAGGCATTTACCTGTGAAACGAAGCGCGTCGGCCTTTCAGCCAGGCGCCGGTGTCAAGAAAGTGAAAGCGATTAGATCCGGTTGGACGGCATTCTACTAGAACCGTTCCAAGTGTTTGTAACAAAGGAAGATTTTTTTCTTTAATGGTTACGGCGTCAACGTCTGAAGGACGTTTCGAGGCGCTTTGCCGCACCCCAATCGACCCTTTTCGCATCATCTGGCCCCATCCATCCTTCCACGGCGCGATCCGCAACTGAGCGCACCCCGGTCGCGCCGACCGCAGCATCCTCTATTAACAATCCTAGTTCGAGTTGTGCGCCGTCGCCTGAAAACTCGATGAGAAACGGCGTCGGAACGTTGGGAATCAGGGTCTCGATGCCGTCAAGACTTCGCACGACGGCGGATTTGCGTCACCTGGCCCTGAATGCCGCCTACGCTTATGGTGTCGCCTTTACGCAACGAGCGGTCGGCCAACACGACGCAGCCTGACACTCAGTCACTGGCGATTTTGCGGGGCCGCCCGGCTCGTACCGGCTGGACGGTCCCGCATCGCGGCTGCCTGCCGCGCGCTTAGTCCAGCGCGGCGTCCGGCTCGGCGGCTTCGCTTTCCTGCGCCTTTGCGATCGCGTCGGACGTTTCCTGCACCGCCGAGGCTTCCTCGGGCGTGGTCTGCGCGCCTGCCGCCTTCGCCTTAGGCTGGGCTTCGCCGCGACGCTCCAGCACGGCGGCAAAGAAGCCGTCGGTGGCGTGGCGGTGCGGCCACAGCGCCAGGTAGTCGCCCGTGTCGAGGCCCACACGCTGCTCGGCCAGCACGTCGCGCGCGCTCACCAGCACGAAGTCGGGGTGCGCCTCGAGGAACTGCTTCACGACCGCTTCGTTCTCGGCTTCGAGAATGCTGCAGGTCGCGTAGACGAGACGCCCGCCGCGCTTGAGCAGGCGCGCCGCGCTCGTGAGAATCGACAGCTGTTTGGGCGCGAGTTCGGCGATCGACTCTGGCGACTGGCGCCACTTGAGGTCGGGGTTGCGGCGCAGCGTGCCGAGGCCCGAGCACGGCGCGTCCACGAGCACGCGGTCGATCTTGCCGATCAGTCGCTTGATCTTGGCGTCATGCTCGCTGTCGATCAGCACCGGATTGACGTTCGAAAGGCCGCTGCGCGCGAGGCGCGGCTTGAGCTTGGCGAGGCGCCGCTCGGACACGTCGAAGGCGTAGAGCCGGCCCGTCGAGCGCATCATTGCGCCGAGTGCCAGCGTCTTGCCGCCCGCGCCCGCGCAGAAGTCCACGACCATCTCGCCGCGGCGCGGAGCCAGGATCGTGCACAGCAACTGGCTGCCCTCGTCCTGCACCTCGAACCAGCCGTTCTTGAACGCGTCGAGTTTCGAGAGCGCGGGCTTGCCCGTCACGCGCACGCCGAACGGCGCGAACGGCGTTTCGCCGCCTTCGATGCCCGACTCGGACAGCGAGCGAATCAGTTCGTCGCGGTTCGCCTTGATGGGGTTGGCGCGTAGATCGAGCGGCGCCGGGTAGTTCAGCGCGGAGGCCAGTTGCGTGAGTTCGGCGGGCTCGAAGCGCGTTTCCAGCGCTTTCATGATCCACTCCGGCAGGTTCAGCTGCACGCGCTGCGGCAGGCTCGCCGGGTCGATCTTCGAAACGTGCTCGAGCCAGCTGGCCTCGGCGTCGGAAACGAACGGACGGATCGCCGAACGGCCCGCAGTCGCCATGAGACCGAGCAGCGTGAGGCGGCGCGTCGGGCTGCCCGCGCCGCTCTCGGCGAGGTGTGCGAACTCCATGCGCCGGCGCAGCACGGCGAACACGGCTTCGGCGATCACGCCGCGCTCGGCGTGGCCGAGCTTCGGATGCTCGCGGAAGAAGCGGCTCGTCACCGCGTCGGCTGGGCCCGTGAATTTGAGGACGTCGGCGAGCAACGTTTCGGTTTGTCCAATCAGAAATCCATGCAGTCTCATGCGCCCTCCCCGGCGGCTTGCGAGTCGTCAAAGAAGAGCCATTGTGGCTCGGCTGGCGTGAGCGTCACGCGTGCGCCGTCGAGCGCGAGGCGCCCTTCGACGAACCAGCGCACCGCGCGCGGATACATCACATGTTCAGTCTTGAGCACGCGCGCGGCGAGCGCCGCAGCGGCGTCGCCCGCGCGCACCGGAACCACCGACTGCGCGACGATCGGACCATGATCCAGTGTAGGCGTGACGAAATGCACCGTCGCGCCGTGCACGCGACAGCCCGCGTCGAGCGCCTGCTGATGCGTCTTGAGGCCCGGAAACATCGGCAGCAGCGAGGGATGAATATTCAGCATCCGACCCGCATAATGGCCGACGAACGATTCAGTCAGCACGCGCATGAAGCCCGCCAGCACGACGAGATCCGGCGCATAGCCGTCGATGACTTGAGCGAGCGCCGTGTCGAAGCTGGCGCGATCGGGAAACTGACGGTGGTCGACGACCGCCGTGGCAATGCCGTTTGCAGCCGCGAACGCGAGGCCCGCGGCGTCAGGACGGTTGGCAATCACGGCGGCGATACGTGCGCCCCAAGCTTCCTGCGCGCAAGCGCGCACGATGGCTTCCATGTTGCTGCCCCGCCCCGAAATCAGGATAACGAGATTTTTCATCCGCGGATTTTATCATCGGGGGGGCCTGCTCAACGCTCGTGCGGCGGCGATCGTCGCCTCCTGCGTTTATAATCTTCTGTTTCGTCGCGGTCCTTGGGCCGCGAGTGGCCAAGTCAGAAGGTCCTTAGCACGCGTGCTGCGCCAGCGCGCTTTTCGAGGTTCCACCAGGTTCCGCTATCGTGAGAGTCTTCCGCGGTCTTCCCAATGCCGAAAGCCGCGCGCCCTGCGCGCTGACCATCGGCAATTTCGACGGTGTCCACCGCGGGCATCAGGCATTGCTCGCGCGCGTGCGCGCGGCAGCCGACGCGCGCGGCCTGCCCGTCTGCGTGATGACCTTCGAGCCGCATCCGCGCGAGTTCTTCAACCCGGCCAGCGCCCCGCCGCGCATCGCCATGCTGCGCGACAAGCTCGAGGCGCTGCGCGAAAACGGCGTGGACCGGGTCGTGGTCGAGCATTTCAACCACACGTTCGCAAGCCAGTCGCCCGAGGCGTTCGTCGAACGCATCATCGTGGGCGGCCTGCACGCGCGCTGGATGATGATCGGCGACGACTTCCGCTATGGCGCCAAGCGCGCGGGCGACTTCGCCTCGCTGCAGGCCGCGGGCGCGCAGCACGGCTTCGAAGTCGAACAGATGGCGACGGTGGCCGACCCCTCGGGCGTGCGCATTTCCAGCTCCGCCGTGCGCGCTCAACTGCACGCGGGCGACCTCGACGCCGCGCGCGCCTCGCTTGGCCGCGGCTATCACATCAGCGCGCACGTCACGCATGGTCTGAAGCTCGGCCGCGACCTCGGCTTCCCCACGATGAACCTGCTGATCGGCCACAAGCGGCCGGCGCTCAAGGGCATTTTCGTCGTGATGGTGCATGGCATGGGCGACCGCCCGCTGCCAGGCGTCGCGAGCCTCGGCCTGCGCCCGACCGTGGACGACTCGGGCCGCGTGCTGCTTGAAGTGCATCTGCTCGACTGGCACGGCGACGCCTACGGCAAGCTCGTGCGCGTCGAGTTCCTCAAGAAGCTGCGCGACGAGGAGAAGTTTCCCGACCTCGAAACGCTCACCGCCGCGATCGCTCGCGACGTGGCGAACACCCGCGCGTGGTTCGCCGCCGCGGGCGCCGACGTGGCCGGCGGCGCATCCACCGGCTTCGCCACCTCGGCCACTGACCGAATTAGGTGACCTGCGGCCCGCGTGCGCGGGCTGCCCCGCCCCCCAGGCGCCGCGTGCGAAAAAGCACGGCATGCAGCGCCCGAGGCGACGGTTGCGCGGCATCGGCCGCAACGCTGACGCCATGCATCCCCTGAATTCCACGTGATCTCACCATGAGCGATAAAAAAGCATCCTCCGGCAAGCCGCAGAAGTCCGAATCGAAGTACCCCGTCAACCTGCTCGACACTCCGTTCCCGATGCGCGGCGACCTGCCCAAGCGCGAGCCGCAATGGGTCAAGGAATGGGAAGAGAACCAGGTTTACGAGAAGATCCGCGCGGCCTCGAAGGGCCGCAAGAAGTTCATCCTGCACGACGGGCCGCCGTATGCGAACGGCGACATCCACCTCGGCCACGCGGTGAACAAGATCCTCAAGGACATGATCGTCAAGGCGCGCAACCTTGCGGGCTTCGACGCGGTCTACGTGCCGGGCTGGGACTGCCACGGCATGCCGATCGAAATCCAGATCGAAAAGCAGTTCGGCAAGTCGCTGCCCGCCCAGGAAGTGATGCAGAAGGCGCGCGAGTACGCGGCCGGCCAGATCGAGACGCAGAAGAAGGGCTTCAAGCGCCTGGGCGTGCTCGGCGACTGGAACAACCCGTACAAGACGATGAACTTCGTGAACGAGGCCGGCGAGATCCGCGCACTCGCGAAGATCATCGAGAAGGGCTATGTGTTCCGGGGCCTCAAGCCCGTGAACTGGTGCTTCGACTGCGGCTCGGCGCTCGCTGAAGCCGAAGTCGAGTACAAGGACAAGACCGATCCGACCATCGACGTGCTGTTCCCGTTTGCGCAGCCGGCTGAAACGGCGGCGGCGTTCGGCCTGAGCGCCCTGCCGCGCGAGGAAGGCGGCATCGTGATCTGGACCACCACGCCCTGGACGATCCCGTCGAACCAGGCGCTGAACGTGCACCCGGAAATCGACTACGCGCTCGTCGACACGCAACGCGGCCTGCTGATCCTCGCCGTCGAGCGCGTGGAAGCGTGCATGAAGGATTTCGACCTCGACGGCAAGATCGTCGCCACGACGAAGGGCGAGAAGCTGGCGAACCTGCGCTTCCATCACCCGCTGGCCTCCGCGCACCCCGGCTACAAGCGCACCTCGCCGATCTATCTCGGCGACTACGTCACGACCGACACCGGCACGGGCATCGTCCACTCGGCGCCCGCCTACGGCGTGGAAGACTTCGTGTCGTGCAAGGCGCACGGCATGGCCGACTCGGACATCATCAGCCCGGTGATGGGCGATGGCCGCTATATCGAATCGCTACCGCTCTTCGGCGGCCTCTCGATCTGGGCGGCGAACCCGAAGATCGTCGACGCGCTCGACGCCGCCGGCACGCTCTTGCGCAGCGAGAAGTACCTCCACAGCTACATGCACTGCTGGCGCCACAAGACGCCCATCATCTACCGCGCCACGTCGCAGTGGTTCGCGGGCATGGACGTTCAGCCCTCGGACGGCGGCAAGACGCTGCGCGAAACCGCGCTCGAAGGCATCGAGGCAACGGCGTTCTACCCCTCGTGGGGCAAGCAGCGCCTGTATTCGATGATCGCCAACCGCCCGGACTGGACGCTCTCGCGCCAGCGCCAATGGGGCGTGCCGATGGCGTTCTTCGTGCACAAGGAAACCGGCGAGCTGCATCCGCGCACGCTGGAGCTGCTCGAAGAAGTCGCGAAGCGTGTGGAAAAGGCAGGCATCGAAGCCTGGCAAACGCTCGACCCGCGCGAATTGCTCGGCGACGACGCCAACATGTACGAGAAGAACCGCGACACGCTCGACGTGTGGTTCGACTCGGGCACGACGCACTGGCACGTGCTGCGCGGCTCGCACAAGGACGAGCTGCAGTTCCCGGCCGACCTCTACCTGGAAGGCTCGGACCAGCACCGCGGCTGGTTCCACTCGTCGCTGCTCACGGCCTCCATGCTCGACGGCCGCCCGCCCTACAACGCGCTGCTCACGCACGGCTTCACCGTGGACGGCGAGGGCCGCAAGATGTCGAAGTCGCTCGGCAACGGCGTCGATCCGCATGAAGTGGCGAATCGCCTGGGCGCGGAAATCATCCGTCTGTGGATCGCCTCGACCGACTACTCGGGCGAGCTGGCCATCTCGGAAGAGATCCTCAAGCGCGTGACGGAAGGCTATCGCCGCATCCGCAACACGCTGCGCTTCCTGCTCTCGAACCTGTCGGACTTCGACTTCGAGAAGCATGCGCTGCCCGCAAGCGAATGGCTCGAAATCGACCGTTACGCCGTCGCGCTCACACATACGCTGCAAAACGATGTGCTCGCGAACTACGACCGCTACGAATTCCACCCGGTGGTGGCCAAGCTGCAGACGTTCTGCTCGGAAGACCTGGGCGGCTTCTATCTCGACGTGCTGAAGGACCGCCTCTACACGAGCGCAGCGGACTCGAAGGCCCGCCGCGGCGCGCAAACGGCGCTGCACCACATCACGCATAGCCTCCTGCGCATCCTCGCGCCATTCCTTTCGTTCACGGCCGAAGAAGCGTGGAAGGTGTTCCAGCCGCAAAGCGAAACCATCTTCACCGAAACCTTCCACGCCTTCCCGGACGTCGAAGGCGCGCCGGAGCTGATCGCCAAGTGGACGTTGCTGCGCGAAGTGCGCGGCAACGTGACGAAGGCGCTCGAGGGGGCGCGTGTGGCGAACCAGATCGGCTCGTCGCTGCAGGCCGAAGTGCGCATCCTCGCGAGCGGCGCGCGCTACGACGCCCTCACGTCGCTCGGCGACGACCTCAAGTTTGTGCTCATCACCTCGGCGGCGGAAGTCGTGAAGGTGGAAAGCGAAGCGGAGGAAGGCGTCGAAGTGGTCACCTCGAAGTACCTCAAGTGCGAGCGCTGCTGGCACTACCGCGAGGACGTGGGCGCGAACGCGGAGCATCCGGGCCTGTGCGGCCGCTGCGTCGTGAATCTGTTCGGCGACGGTGAAAAACGGAGCGCGGCATAATGGCGAAAACGCTGCCCAAGCAAACCAGGTCGAACGGCGCAAGCGGCACGCTCGCACCGTGGCTGGGGGTCGCGGTCATCGTGATCCTCGCTGATCAGCTCACGAAAATCGCCATCAACAAGGTGTTCAGCTACGGCGAAGGCCGTGTGATCACGCCGTTCTTCAACCTCGTGCTGGTCTACAACAAGGGGGCGGCATTCAGCTTCCTGTCCTCGGCGGGCGGCTGGCAGCGCTGGGCGTTCACCGCGCTCGGCGTGGTGGCGGCGCTCGTGATCTGCTATCTGCTCAAGCGCCACGCCACGCAGAAGCTCTTCTGCACGGCGCTCGCGCTCATCATGGGCGGTGCGCTCGGCAACGTGATCGACCGCCTGCTGTACGGCCACGTGATCGACTTTCTCGACTTCCACGTGGGCGGCTGGCACTGGCCGGCGTTCAACCTTGCCGACAGCGCGATCTGCATCGGCGCGGCGCTGCTGGTGTTCGACGAATTGCGGCGCGTGCGCGGCGCGCGCTGAGTGTGCGGGCTGCACGGTTAAAGGAGCTGTGACTTGAACACGTCCGCTGCAAACCCAGGCGAGCTTGCTGGCCGCCACCTCGTGCTCGGCATGACCGGCGGCATTGCCTGCTACAAGATCGCTGAGCTCACGCGCCTCTTGACCAAGGCAGGCGCGACCGTGCAAGTCGTGATGACCGAGGCGGCCACGCAGTTCATCACGCCGGTCACGATGCAGGCGCTCTCGGGCCGCCCCGTCTACACGAGCCAGTGGGACGGCCGCGTGCCCAATAACATGGCGCACATCGACCTCTCGCGCGAGGCCGACGCCATCGTGATCGCACCCGCCTCGACCGACTTCCTCGCCAAGCTCGCCCACGGTTTCGCCGACGACCTGCTCTCCACGCTGTGCGTGGCGCGCGACTGTCCGCTGCTGGTCGTGCCCGCGATGAACCGGCAGATGTGGCAAAACCCGGCCACGCAGCGCAACGTCGCGCAGCTGCGCGCGGACGGCATCGAAACGCTCGGCCCCGATTCCGGCCCGCAGGCGTGCGGCGAGATCGGCGACGGGCGCATGCTCGAGCCCGAAGCCGTGTACGAGGCGATCGTCTCGTTCTTCGCGCCGAAAGTGCTCGCGGGCCGCAAGCTCCTGATCACCGCCGGCCCGACCTTCGAGCCGCTCGATCCCGTGCGCGGCATCACCAACCGTTCGAGCGGCAAGATGGGCTTCGCGCTCGCGCGCGCTGCGCAGCAGGCGGGCGCCGAGGTGCATCTGGTCGCGGGCCCGGTCGGGCTGGAAACGCCGTGGGGCGTGTATCGCGAAGACGTTCAAACCGCCCAGCAGATGTACGACGCGGTCATGCGCGCCGCAACCAACTCCGATGTCTTCATCGGCGTGGCGGCCGTGGCCGACTGGCGCGTCGATCACGTCGCCGAGCACAAGATCAAGAAAACGGCCGAGCACCGCATGCCGACGTTCACGTTCGTCGAGAACCCGGACATCCTCGCCTCGGTCGCGGCCCTGCCGAATCCTCCGTACTGCGTGGGTTTCGCCGCCGAAAGCGGCGACCTCGACGTGCACGGCGAAGAAAAGCGCGCACGCAAGAAGGTGCCGCTCCTGATCGGCAATCTCGGGCCGCTCACCTTCGGCCAGGACGACAATGAAGTCGTGCTGTTCGAGGCGGCAGGCCGCAAGCCGCTGCCGCGCGCGGCCAAGCAGGCGCTCGCGCAGACGCTCGTCGCCGAAATCGCGCGGCGTCTGCCCGACCGGAGCATCATCTCGTGACGCACGCGCCGGCGCACCCGTGTGCCGGCGCGCGGCGCCGCGAACACAGGCAAGGAGCAGCACTGCCATGACACGGCTTTCCGTACTGGACCAGTCGCCCGTCATCGCCGGGCACAGCGCGGCGGACGCCATCGCCGCCACCATCGAACTCGCACAGCTTGCCGACGACCTCGGCTACACGCGCTACTGGTGCGCCGAACACCACGGCCTGCTGGGCGTGTGCAACCCGTGCCCCGAAGTCATGCTCGCGCGCCTTGGCAGCGTGACGAAGCGCATCCGCATCGGCTCGGGTGGCATCATGCTGCCCTATTACAGCCCGTTCAAGGTCGCCGAGCAGTTCATGATGCTCGAGGCGCTCTTTCCGGGGCGCGTCGATCTCGGTGTCGGGCGCGCGCCGGGCGGCGACATGCGTACGGCGCAGGCCGTGGCCGCGGGCGCGTATAACCGCGGTGACCAGTTCGCGCAGCAAGTGCAGGATCTCGTCGGCCTGATGGACGGCAAGCTCCCCGCCGACCACCTCGCGCACGGCGTGGTGCTGCAGCCGCAGATCGACACGCGCCCGGAGCTCTGGGTGCTCGGCTCGAGCGACTTCGGCGGCATCCTCGCCGCGCAGCTCGGGCTGCGCTTCTCGTTCGCCCACTTCATCAACGCGCACTTCGGACATCTCGTGGCGCAGGCGTATCTCGACCGCTTCAAGCCGGGCCACGAGGCCAAGCCGTATCTCGCGTGCGCCGTGTTCGCGATCTGCGCCGACACCGAAGCCGAAGCCGCCGACCTGGAAAAGGCCGTCGACCTGCGCCGCGTACAGATGGCCTACGGCCTGAACGCGCCGATTCCGAGCCTCGAGCAAGGGCGCGCACAGGAGTACGGCGAGCGCGAGCAGATCGTGATCGACCGTGAGAAGCCGCGCAGCGTAATCGGCACGCCGGAGAGCGTCACGGAGCGCCTACTTGCGATCAAGGACAACTTTCGCGCCGACGAACTGATCGTGCTGACCGTTGCGGGCAGCTACAAGGCTCGTCTGCGCTCTTACGAACTTCTCGCCGAGGCGTTCCAGCTGCCTCGCGCCTGAGCGATCCACCACCGCCCCATCACCCTGACTTCATGAAAATCGACATCAAGATCCTGAACGAGCGCATGCGCGACCAACTGCCCCAGTACGCCACCCAGGGCAGCGCCGGCCTCGACCTGCGCGCGTGCCTCGACGCGCCGATCACGCTCGAACCGGGCGAAACGAAGCTCGTGCCGACGGGTCTCGCCATCCATGTAGCCGACCCCGGCTACGCGGCGCTGATCCTGCCGCGCTCCGGCCTCGGCCACAAGCACGGCGTCGTGCTCGGCAACCTGGTTGGCCTGATCGATTCGGACTACCAAGGGGAGCTGATGATTTCGACCTGGAACCGTGGTCACACCACCTTCACGCTCAACCCGCTGGAGCGCCTCGCGCAGCTCGTGATCGTGCCGGTCGTGCAGGCGCAGTTCAACATCGTCGACGACTTCGAGGCGAGCGAACGAGGCGCGGGCGGTTTCGGCAGCACGGGCAAGCACTAATCCGAGCAGTTGCGCTGGCAACAAAAAAGCACGCCTTGGCGTGCTTTTTTGCGTTTAGACGGAGGCTTCGGTTCGCTGCGCCGCGCCCGGACGCCGGCGATACCAGAGCGCATAGACCACCACGAGCACCGCAAGAAACGCGAGGCCGTAGACCAGCGTCATGCGGAATTCGCGCGTAAAGGCCGTGCCAGCCAGAATGCCGAGCATCAACAGCGCGCCCAGCACGCTCGTGAACGGAAAACCCCACATACGGAACGCGAGCGGCGCGCCGCCTTCACGCGCCTGTCGCGCGCGGAAAAAGATCTGCGTGACGAAGATCATGAACCACGTGAACATCGCGCCGAACATGGCGATCGACATCATCAGCGTGAACGCCGCTTGCGGCCAGAGCGCGTTGAGCACGGCCGCCACCGCAATGCCGATGGTGGACAGCGAGAGCGCAGCGGTCGGCACGCCGTGGCGCGTGAGGCGCCCGAACGCCGCGGGCGCATAGCCCGCGCGCGAGAGGCTGAACATCATGCGCGTGGTGATGTAGAGCTGGCTGTTCATGGCCGAAAGCGCCGCCACGAGCACGATGAAGTTGATCGCGCCCGCCGCATAAGGCACGCCGGTCGCGGCCATCACCTTCACGAACGGGCTCTCGTTCCCGCCCGCCTGGGTCCAGGGCACGATGGCAAGCATGAGCGCGAGCGTGAGCAGGTAGAACAGCACGAGCCGCAGCACGGTCGCGCGAAACGCACGCGTGACGGCGCGCTGCGGGTCTTGCGCCTCGGCGGCGGCCACGGCGATCGTCTCCACGCCGAGGTAGCTGAAGAGCGAGACGATCGTCCCCACCCACACGCCCCACCATCCTCGCGGCAGCAACCCGCCGTGCGACGTGTAGTTCGCGAAGCCCACGCCCGAGCCGGCTGGCGAGCGCCAGACGAACCATGCGCCCAGCACGATGAACGCGACGATGGCCGCGATCTTGAGGCTCGAAAACAGATATTCGATGGTGCCGTAAGCGCGCACACTCATTGCGTTCACAACGATCAGTGCTGCTGAGAATCCGATGATCCAGTAGAGCCCCGGCGCGTGGGGAAACCAGAACTTCATGTAGACGGCGATCGCCGCGACCTCGGTGCCGACCGCCAGCACATACGCCGACCAGTACGCATAGCGCACGACGAAGCCCGCGAGCGGCCCGATGTAGTGCTCGGCATACGCGCCGAACGAGCCCGGCACAGGATGCGCGACGGTCATTTCGGCCAGTGCGCCCATCAACAGCAAGGCGATCAGCGCGCCGATCGCGTAGGAGATGAGCACGCCCGGCCCCGCGAAAGAGATCGCGAAGCCGCTGCCGAGAAAGAGCCCGGTGCCGACTGCGCCGCCGATGGCGATCATCGTCATCTGCCCGGCGGACAAGCCTTGGCGCAGCCCTTGTTCGCGCTCGACGATGGCGTCGAACGCGCCCGATTTACGTGGTACCACTGTTACACCCCTGCTTCGCGCGAGACGCTACTGAAGCGCTGCGCATCAAGAAAACGCCGACGGCGGGACAAACCCGCATTTTACCGGCTGATGGCTCGCCCACCTGCGCGTCATGGCGCACCGCCTGAACCTGCCGGCCCAAAAGAAAAAACGGCGCAGTCCTTTCGGACTGCGCCGTCTTGCCTGAAGGCAGTGTGCGCGCTTTCGCGCCGCCGCTTACTCCACTTCCACCGCTTCCGGATTGCGCGGCGCCGGCTGCTCGTCGAACGTGAGCTGGACCTTGTCCTCCGCATCGACGTCCACGGTCACGCGGCCGCCGCTCATGAGCTTGCCGAACAGCAGTTCGTCGGCGAGTGCACGGCGGATCGTGTCCTGGATCAGGCGCTGCATCGGCCGCGCGCCCATCAGCGGGTCGAAGCCGTGCTTTGCCAGATGCTTGCGCAGCGCGTCGGTGAACACAGCGTCGACCTTCTTCTCGTGCAGTTGGTCTTCCAGTTGCATGAGGAACTTGTCGACCACACGCATGATGATTTCCTCATCGAGCGCACGGAAGCTGATCGTCTGGTCGAGCCGGTTGCGGAATTCCGGCGTGAACAGGCGCTTGATATCGGCCAGCTCGTCGCCCTGCTCGCGCCGGGTCGTGAAGCCGATTGTCGACTTGTTCATCGCCTCGGCGCCCGCGTTCGTCGTCATGATGATGATGACGTTGCGGAAATCCGCCTTGCGGCCGTTGTTGTCGGTCAGCGTGCCATGGTCCATCACCTGCAGCAGCACGTTGAAGATGTCCGGGTGCGCCTTCTCGATTTCGTCGAGCAGCAGCACGCAGTGCGGCTTCTTCGTGACGGCTTCGGTGAGCAGACCGCCCTGGTCGAACCCGACGTAGCCCGGCGGCGCGCCGATCAAACGGCTCACCGCATGGCGCTCCATGTACTCCGACATGTCGAAGCGGATCAGCTCGATACCGAGCGTGAACGCAAGCTGACGCGCCACTTCGGTCTTGCCGACGCCAGTCGGGCCCGAGAACAGGAAGGACCCGATTGGCTTGTCCGTTTTGCCGAGACCCGCGCGCGCCATCTTGATCGAAGCCGAAAGCGCGTCAATAGCCGGGTCCTGGCCGAACACCACAGCCTTGAGATCGCGGTCGAGCGTTTGCAGCTTGCTGCGATCGTCCTGCGAGACGCTTTGCGCCGGCACGCGCGCGATCTTCGAGATGATCTCTTCGATCTCGCTCTTGCCGATAGTCTTCTTCTGCTTCGACTTCGGCAGAATGCGCTGGGCCGCGCCCGCTTCGTCGATCACGTCGATTGCCTTGTCGGGCAAGTGACGGTCGGTGATGAAACGCGCAGACAGTTCAGCGGCCGCATTCAGCGCGCCCGACGAATACTTCACGCCGTGGTGCTCTTCGAAGCGCGACTTCAGGCCACGCAGGATCGCCACGGTCTGCTCGACGGTCGGCTCGACCACGTCGACCTTCTGGAAGCGCCGCGACAGCGCCGCGTCCTTCTCGAAGATGCCGCGGTATTCCGTGAACGTCGTAGCTCCAATGCACTTGAGCGTGCCCGACGAGAGCGCCGGCTTGAGCAGGTTCGACGCATCCAGCGTGCCGCCCGATGCGGCGCCCGCGCCGATCAGCGTATGAATTTCGTCGATGAACAGAATGGCGTGCGGACGCTCTTTCAGTTCTTTCAGCACCGTTTTGAGACGCTGCTCGAAGTCGCCGCGATATTTCGTGCCCGCAAGCAGCGCACCCATATCGAGCGAATAGACCTGAGCATCTGCAAGAATGTCCGGCACTTCGCCGCGCGTAATGCGCCAAGCGAGCCCTTCCGCGATCGCGGTCTTGCCGACACCGGCCTCGCCGACGAGCAGCGGATTGTTCTTGCGGCGGCGGCACAGCACCTGCACCACGCGCTCCACTTCCAGTTCGCGACCGATGAGCGGATCGATCCGGCCATCCTTCGCCATCTGGTTCAGGTTCTGCGTGAACTGGGCGAGCGGGGTTTCCTTCTGGCCGGCGGCGTCTTCGGCTTCGGCGTTCGCGTCGCTGGCCTTGGCGGCTTCGCCACTGCCCGTTTTCGCGATACCGTGCGAAATGAAATTCACGACATCCAGACGCGTGACGCCCTGCTGCTGCAGGTAGTACACCGCGTGCGAATCCTTCTCGCCGAAGATGGCGACCAACACGTTCGCGCCTGTCACTTCCTTCTTGCCGTTGGAAGTGGACTGAACGTGCATGATCGCGCGCTGGATCACCCGCTGGAACCCGAGCGTCGGCTGCGTATCGACGTCATCCGTGCCGGGAACCGTAGGGGTATTGTCGTGAATGAAGTTGCGCAGGTTCTGGCGCAGGTCTTCGATATTGGCGGCACACGCGCGCAACACTTCCGCCGCTGTTGGGTTGTCCAACAGCGCCAGCAGCAGATGCTCGACCGTTATGAACTCGTGCCGTGCCTGACGTGCTTCCATGAACGCCATGTGCAGGCTGACTTCCAGTTCCTGGGCAATCATGCTTCCTCCATCACACACTGCAGCGGATGCCCGGCCTGCCGTGCATGGGTAACGACTTGCTCAACCTTGGTCGACGCGATGTCTCGCGTATAGACCCCACAAACGCCCCTGCCCTCGCGATGCACCTTCAACATGATCTGCGTTGCGGTCTCGCGGTCCTTATTGAAATATTCCTGCACGACCATCACGACGAATTCCATCGGCGTGTAGTCGTCATTCATTAGCACGACCTTGTACATGGAGGGCGGTTTGACCTTTTGCTCCTGCCGCTCCAGTACGGTTGAATCCTGCTTGTCCGGGATAATCGCCATACATCCATTCTAAACAACTCGGACAGGCCCGCAATCCTGCCGTAACCTGACCGGCCGGCCGGTGAACCCGGCGCTCCCGACCTGCGACCCGCTGCAAGCAATTCATGCGCCCTGGCCCGGCCCCGATCCCTTGGACCGGCTGCGGGGCCGGTACACAATCCTGCTCTCAGCAGCTTTCACGCCACCGTTGAATCGAGTATCGCACAACCTTGGCGTTGCCGTGGGAAGCTACTGTAGGCGCCCGCACGCTCAGCGTCAGATTCCATGCTGCGATGCATTCCATGTGCGTCGCTTGCGCAATTTTTCAAGATCCCTCATGCACCCTGCTTTGCACACTGGCGCTCAGCGTCGGCGAAAAGCAGGAAAAACCCTGGAAATGCGCTCTTTACAACGCGTCAAGGGGCGTCTCAAAATATTCTTGACAGCAGAATAAAGACCCTCAACAATCAAGCTGGCACTTTTTTCAACCGCCTTATATTCGAAAAAATGCCGTTGGTGAGCTTGTGAGGAGGGGGCGATCGCACCGCGATCGTTTAGCTTTTCGAACTGCTCGTGGTAGTGACATGAGTTACAGGGGAAGTTGGTATGGCAACCGGTACGGTCAAGTGGTTCAACGACGCGAAGGGTTTCGGGTTCATCACGCCGGATGAAGGCGGCGAGGACCTGTTCGCTCACTTTTCGGCTATTCAAATGAATGGCTTCAAGACCCTCAAAGAAGGTCAGAAGGTGAGCTTCGAGGTCGTGCAAGGCCCGAAGGGTAAACAGGCATCGAACATTCAGGCAGCGGCCTGATCTGTTCGGTACCCGTACCTTGGAGACCCGGCTTCGGCCGGGTTTCTTTTTGGCATCATTGTTCTTTAACGTTTGCGTGCTAGCTCACGCGTAACGTGCCCATCATGCCGAGATCCTCGTGCTCGAGGATGTGGCAATGAAACATGCGGTCGCCCGCCTCGTGCTGGACGGTTGCGATGTGTACCGTTTCACCCGGCCGCACGTTCACCGTGTCGCGCCATGCCAGCAGTTCCTCTGCCTTGCGCACACCGCCCCACTCGCGCGCCACCACCTGAAATTGCGTACCGTGCAGATGAAACGGATGATCCATGTCCGTGCCGTTTGCTATCGCCCAGTGCTCGACTTCGCCGCGCCGGCTCGCCAGGGTCACGCGCGCCGGATCGAATACCGCCCCGTTCACCATGAACTGCATGCCGCGCGGCATGGGCTGCGTGGACGCACCCGGCGCGTGCATTGCTTTCATGTCCATGGCTTCGCTGAACACCACGCTTTTTTGCGGAACTGTTAGCGGACCTGACGAAACGAGCGGCGCAACCTCGCGCAAGCGCCCCGGCAATGCCAATTGTGCTGCTGCGCTTGCCGGTGCGAAGCCAACGTTCGCCAGGATCAGCGACGGCCCCGCGGGCAAGCTGCCGTGTGTCATCGCCATCTTGTGGCGATCGTATCGCGCGGCAATCAGCGAGGCACGCGAGGCGCCCTGCCCCACGCGCACGATCAGCTCAGCGCGCTCGCCCGGTGCGAGCAAAAGCGAGGTTATGCCCTCGCGCGGAGCGCCCAGCAGCCCGCCGTCGGTCCCCACCTGAGCGAAGGCGCGGCCGTCGTCGAAAGCGAGTTGCAGATAGCGCGCGTTACAGCCATTCCAGACGCGCCAGCGCTCGTCGCCCATGACCTCGATTCGCGGCTCGCGCGCCCCGTTCACGAGCACGTACTGACCTTCACGGCCGTTCATCCAGTCCATCATGCCGTTCCCGGGAATCGTGCCGTCTGCCGCGAGTTTCAGGTCGGAAACGAACAGATGGCGCTCAGGCCACGCTGCGAGCGGATCGGTCGCAGCGCGCACGACGAAGGGGCCCGCCAGCCCGCGGAACACCTGCTCCGAACTCAGCATGTGGGGATGCGGGTGATACCAGTAGGTGCCCGCGCTTCCCTGCGGCAACGTGAAGCGATAAACGTGCCGCTCGCCCGGCGCGACAGGTTTCGACGGATTGCCGTCCTGATCGGGCGGCACGGGCAAGCCGTGCCAATGGATCGTAGAAGGCTGCGGCAGCCGGTTCACGAAGGTGATCTCGACGGTGTCGCCCTCGTGCACGTCGATCAACGGGCCGATGACCGGGCCGTCGTTCGCCGTCACGTCCGCGTCGTACTGCCAAAAAATGGTTTGCGGCTGACCGTGCAGCAGCGCGCGCGCAGCGAGCTGCGCGATGAGCGTCGCGCGGAAGAGGCCCGGTTCGCGGCTCTGGTTCGCGAGCGCGCGCAACGTGGCCAGCGGCTCGCCGGCGGGCAACGCGTCGGCCGCAGCAAGCGGTACTTGCGCGTGGATCATGCCGCCGGACATCGCCGGCATATCCGACATGCCGTGCATCGCATCGTCCGCACCTTGTGCGAATGCGCGACGCGCGAACAGGGTCGCTGTGGCAGCGCTCAACGCGCCGGACAGAAATGCTCTTCGTTTCATCGATGAATTCCTCTTACCTGGTCCATGCCTGAGCACGCGCCGCGCGACGACAGCCGCGCCACGCGTATGGCGATTCGCTTCGCTCGCGTGACGCGCGCGCGAAGCACTTCGAAGCCACTGTCGGGCCGCACTCGACGAAGCGCGGCGGCCCGGCTCAGACGATCGGAGGAGGCAAAGGAGGCGCGTGCGTAATCCCGGCACGCATCGGGACGGGAAGCACGGCGAGCGTAGACCCACCGGGAGCAGGCATACCCAACGCCGACACAACGGGTGGCGCGCCGCAATGCACGCCGCAACCCGCGACACAGCAACTCGTGCCGCACGCACCGTGCGAACCGTTGCCGCTAGCGTTTGTCATCTCACCGGGTTTCGTCGTGCCGCAATGATCGCTGGCCACGACGACGGCGTTCGGCTTCTGCGCGATTCGCTGCATGTGTTCGCACGCCGTCGCACCGCGCACGGCGAAGAGCGCGAACAAGCAAGCAAGAATAAGACGACACAGAAAAGGCATGCGACCTGGGCGGGGAACTGACTAGGTTGATACACATCATCATATCGCACAGGAGGCATCGCGACGCGCACGACGCCTTGCCGCGTACCGTGTCCAGAACAAAGACATGGGAATGAAAGTTCGCCAGGATCGCTCGAGCGCGGTCCGCACGCATGACGCGGGCCGGCGCTGTACCGAAAACACTGGGAATACACACTATGTCACAAAAAATCCTGCGCGCAGCCGTCATTCTCTCCGCGCTGTTCGTCGCAGCTTGCTCCACGCCGAACCCCACGACTTCAGCGACCTCGTTGAGCAACGCCGACGCGCGCATACAACTCGTTCACGATGCGCGCCAGGCAATGAACAGCCTGTACGCCAGCACGCCGCATGCGAAGGAGTTGGCCAATCAATCAGTCGGCGTCCTGATCTTTCCTGGCATCCTTAAAGCGGGTTTGCTGGTTGGCGGCTCAGGCGGCAACGGCGTACTGTTTTCGAATGATGGCAACGTGCTCGGCTATTACAAGGTCAGAGCGCTCTCCTACGGTTTGCAGGCCGGCGCCCAGGACTTCTCAGAGGCGATGTTTCTCATGACGCCGGGGGCGAAACAATATCTCGAGAGCAGCGACGGCTGGTCGGTCGGCTTGGGCCCGAGCGTCGTGCTCGCCGACAAGGGCATGGCCAAAGACTTTTCGACGACTACGGCGCGCTCCGACGTGTATGCGTTCGTCTTCGGTGAGACTGGGCTGATGGCCGGCCTTGGCGTGCAAGGGCAGAAGATTACGAAGCTCAAGGAGTGAGGCGCTAAAACAAACCCCCGGTGAACCAGAGGTCCACCGGGGGTTGTCGTATTTCGCCCTGCTTGATGTTCACAAATTCGCTTACATATTTTCGATCATCACCTGTCCGAACCCCGAGCACGACACCTGCGTCGCCCCTTCCATCAGACGCGCGAAGTCATAGGTGACGCGCTTCTGAAGAATCGACTTCTCCATCGAGGCAATGATGAGGTTCGCCGCCTCGACCCAGCCGAGATGGCGCAGCATCATTTCCGCCGAGAGAATTTCGGAGCCCGGGTTCACATAGTCCTTGCCCGCGTATTTAGGCGCGGTACCGTGAGTGGCCTCGAACATCGCAACGGAGTCCGAAAGATTCGCACCCGGCGCGATACCAATGCCGCCCACTTGCGCCGCCAGCGCGTCGGAAATGTAGTCGCCATTCAGGTTCAGCGTGGCGATAACGTCGTATTCGGCCGGGCGCAGCAGGATCTGCTGCAGGAAGGCGTCGGCGATCACATCCTTGATCACGATGTCGCCGCCCGTCTTCGGACTCTTGATCTTCATCCACGGGCCGCCGTCTATCAGTTCCGCCGCGAACTCCTTCTGCGCGAGCGCATAACCGTAGTCGCGGAACGCGCCTTCGGTGAACTTCATGATGTTGCCCTTGTGCACGAGCGTGACCGAGCGGCGCTCGTTGTCGATCGCATACTGGATCGCCTTGCGCACGAGACGCTCCGTACCCTCGCGCGACACCGGCTTGACGCCTACGCCCGAGCTTTCTGGAAAGCGGATCTTCGCCACGCCCATCTCTTCGCGCAGGAATTTGATGAGCTTCTTCGCGCCTTCGGACTCCGCGGGCCATTCGATGCCCGCATAGATGTCCTCCGAGTTCTCGCGGAAGATGACCATGTTGACCTTCTCCGGCGCGCGCACCGGCGAGGGCACGCCCTTGAAGTACTGGACAGGACGCAGGCACACGTACAGGTCGAGCTGCTGGCGCAGCGCGACGTTCAGCGAGCGGATGCCGCCGCCAACGGGCGTCGTGAGCGGCCCCTTGATCGACACCACGTATTCCTTCACGACGTCGAGCGTTTCTTCGGGCAGCCACACGTCGGGACCGTACACCCGCGTCGCCTTCTCGCCCGCGTAGATTTCCATCCAGTGAATCTTGCGCTTGCCGCCGTAGGCCTTTCCAACCGCCGCGTCGACCACCTTCAGCATGACCGGCGTAATGTCCACACCCGTGCCATCGCCTTCGATGTACGGGATGATCGGCTGGTCTGAGACGTTGAGCGAGAAGTCCGGATTGACGGTGATCTTTTCACCGCCGGTCGGAACCAAGATGTGCTGATACGGCATGATCGACTCCAGTAAGGGCAACGCTGTTGTAGCGGGTTTGACGCGGCGCTCGGCGCCTCGCGGCGGCGGCGAAGCCGTTTCGCCCGGCGAGAGAGGCATCTCGCCGTTGCGGCTTCTCAACAACCGGCGCGGTCGATATTCGCAGCAAGACTGTCCAGGGACACGCGACGCACAGCGCGCAACCGAGCGGAGTAAGCGGCTCGACGAGCGGCTTGCCAGGCGGCGCGAGCGGCCCGTCGGCGTGAGGGTCTGGCGGCTATTCTAGCCCACGCCTCGCACATGCGTGCCGCGCACTTCACGCGAGCGCCAGCGCGAGGCAAGCCACTTGCGCTACTGCGGCGCCACATCGCGGACACGTCCGAGCCACGCGCGAGACGTCGTCGCACGGTTGTCGTAGCCGCAAAGGGGGATCCAGACCGCTCTTGTCTTATGTCTTATATAAGAGATAGAAATCGACGAGGCGCAATATGCATTAAGATCTCGGCGCTAGCCAGTCATCCATTCGTACCCGCCGCCCTGTCATGCGTTTGATCGCCCTCAATAAACCGTTCGGCACGATCTGCCAGTTTTCGCCGCACGAAACACGTCAGTCACTCGCCGACTGGGTGAAGGTGCCGGGCGTTTATCCCGCGGGCCGGCTCGACTCCGATAGCGAAGGTCTCCTGCTCCTCACCGACGACGGCGCATTGCAGGCGCGCATTGCCGAACCGAAACGCAAACTCGTGAAGCGTTATTGGGCGCAAGTGGAAGGCGAGCCCGATGCCGCAGCGCTTGCCGCGCTCGAACGCGGTGTCGATCTCGGTGATTTCGTGACGCAGCCATGTCAAACAAGAATCATTGCTGCGCCGGAGAATCTGTGGCCGCGCAATCCCCCGATTCGTTATCGCGCGTCAATACCCACCACGTGGGTGGAGATCGCGATCAGCGAGGGCAAGAACAGGCAGGTGCGACGCATGACCGCGGCAGTGGGCTATCCAACATTGCGGCTCGTGCGCGTCGCGATTGGCGCACTCGATATTTTTTCACTTGGCCTCACGCCCGGCGAAAGCATCGACGTGCCCACCAATGCGCCCTGGCAAAACACGACTCACAAACACAAGTGATTGTTGTGCAAGCACTTTTCGCTTGCTGAACGATTTTTTTCGAATCACGCGACACGTCCCCTACCTTTCTGTTGCGTCTCGTTACGAAGCAAATGAAAAGTTTGCGTCAACCGTCTCGCGAGACCATGCGTTAATCGACGCAGATGCCAGAAGCTATCCGGCATTCAGCCTTCCGGGTCCTCGCAGCAATGCACGGTCCTGACCGCTGGCAGACGCAGAAATCAAATTCACGCGAATTTGTCGAAAGCGACTGTCAACCGAAAGGTGGATGGCACGTTTACCGACCTGACTCCAAAAACCGGGTCACTTGGTTAATTAACTCAAGCTTGAGGATTCACAACATGAACAAACTGATCGCTGCTCTGGTCGCTGGCCTCTTCGCATCGGCTGCATTCGCACAAGCTTCGGCTCCGGAAGCTGCTTCGGCTGCTCCGGCTGCTGCTGCTTCGTCGGCACACAAGGCTGCGCACAAGAAGGCACACAAGAAGTCGTCGCACAAGAAGGCAGCGAAGGCTGAAGCCGCTTCGGCAGCTTCGGAGTAAGCTTGTTGTAAGACGCATGAAGAAGCGGCATTCGTTGCCGCGTCTTCAGCGCGACGAAAGGCAGAGCGCCGCAAGGCGTTCTGCCTTTTTGTTTGGTTGCGCGATTTTTAGGCATTATTTTGACGTGCACGCTCGCCGTCTCACGTGAATGACGTGAACGATGACGTGAAGCGTGCCGCGCATTTTGACCCGTTCTGACCTGGTCGCGTAACATGCGCGGATTAACCTACAGCAAGGAGTCTCTCGTGCGATTTTCCCTGCGCTCGTTCGTCGTGCGCTGCGCGCTTGTCGTCGCATTGCCATTTGCCGCTTTCGCGGTGCTCACGTTCACCGCGGCGTCCACGTCGAGCATCGCGCTGGCACAGCAGATGCCGCCGGGGGCCAAGCAGCCCGGCGATTTTCCGCGCGTGAAGCTCACGGCAGGCATGTTCGTGATCGATGCCGCGGTCGCCGCCAACGACGCGGATCGCGAACAGGGCCTCATGTACCGTTCGCAACTCGGGCCCAATGAAGGCATGCTGTTCGTATTCGGCGAAAACGCAGTGCACTGCTTCTGGATGAAGAACACGCTGATCCCGCTGTCGATCGCCTTCATTCGCGCCGACGGCACGATCACCGACATCGACGAGATGCAGGCCGAAACGACCAACAACCACTGCCCGCGCAACAACGGCACCTTCGCGCTCGAAATGCCCAAGGGCTGGTTCACGTCGAAGGGCATCAAGCCAGGCATGGTGATTCAGGGACTGCCGCCGCTGCAGTAAGCGCGCGGTTACCCCGCAGTTACCCCGCAGTTACCCCGCAGTTACCCGTCACGCAATACTCGCGCGCAGCGCGAGACGCGCAAGCCGGCCCCGCACGCACGCGGCGCCGGCTTTTTTTGTGCCCACGTTTCGATTCACAAATGGTACCCACAAGCGGTGCGCAAGGGTCCGCGTGCGCGGCGCCCCGCCTGGCGCCGCTTCGGCCCGCTTCGGCCGTCTTCCCGCGCCGCGACATGCGTCCAGCAAAACCGGCGCGCAAGCGCTATGCTAGTAGTCCCCCACATGGCGCGTGCCACAACCGCGCGTGCCTTGTGGCGCATCGGGCCGCGCGCTGGCCGCGCCGCGTGCCGCCCGGCAGCTTCCATGGCGCGTCATTCCAAGGAGATCACCGTGCCTCGCAAGACCCCCATCGAGCGCTATCGCAACATCGGGATCAGCGCTCACATCGACGCCGGTAAAACCACGACGACCGAGCGCATCCTTTTCTACACCGGCGTGAATCACAAGCTCGGCGAGGTTCACGACGGCGCGGCGACCATGGACTGGATGGAGCAGGAACAGGAACGCGGCATCACGATCACCTCGGCCGCGACCACCGCGTTCTGGAAGGGCATGGCCGGCAATTACCCCGAACACCGCATCAACATCATCGACACCCCGGGGCACGTGGACTTCACGATCGAAGTGGAGCGCTCCATGCGCGTGCTAGACGGCGCGTGCATGGTGTACGACTCCGTGGGCGGCGTGCAGCCGCAGTCGGAAACCGTGTGGCGCCAGGCGAACAAGTACAAGGTCCCGCGCATTGCGTTCGTCAACAAGATGGACCGCGTGGGCGCGGACTTCTTCCGCGTGCAGCGGCAGATCGGCGAGCGTCTCAAAGGCGTGGCCGTGCCTATCCAGATTCCGGTGGGCGCGGAGGATCACTTTCAGGGCGTGGTCGATCTCGTGAAGATGAAGGCGATCGTCTGGGACGACGAGAGCCAGGGTGTGAAGTTCGCGTATGAAGAGATCCCCGCGAATCTCATCGAGCTTGCGCATGAGTGGCGCGGGAAGATGGTCGAAGCCGCCGCCGAAGCCGACGAAACGCTGCTCGAAAAGTACCTTCACGACCACGAGAGCCTGACCGAAGAGGAAATCAAGGGCGGCCTGCGCAAGCGCACGATCGCCAACGAGATCGTGCCGATGCTCTGTGGCAGCGCGTTCAAGAACAAGGGCGTGCAGGCCATGCTGGACGCCGTGATCGACTATCTGCCCTCGCCGGTGGACGTGCCCGCGATTCTCGGCCACGACCTCCACGACAAGGAAATCGAGCGCCACCCAAGCGACGAGGAACCGTTCTCGGCGCTCGCCTTCAAGATCATGACCGACCCGTTCGTCGGGCAGCTGATCTTCTTCCGCGTCTATTCGGGCGTGGTGAATTCGGGCGACACGGTGCTCAACGCGACCAAGGACAAGAAGGAGCGCCTCGGCCGCATCCTGCAGATGCACGCGAATGAGCGCAAGGAAATCAAGGAAGTCCGCGCGGGCGATATCGCGGCAGCGGTGGGCCTGAAAGAAGCGACGACGGGCGACACGCTCTGCGATCCGGCGCATGCCATCGTGCTCGAACGGATGATCTTCCCCGAGCCCGTGATCTCGCAGGCCGTCGAGCCGAAGACCAAGGCCGACCAGGAAAAGATGGGCATCGCGCTCAACCGTCTTGCACAGGAAGACCCCTCTTTCCGCGTGCAAACCGATGAAGAGTCCGGCCAGACCATCATCTCGGGCATGGGCGAGCTGCACCTGGAAATTCTCGTCGACCGCATGAGGCGCGAGTTCGGCGTGGAGGCGACGGTCGGCAAACCGCAGGTCGCGTATCGCGAGACGGTGAAGAACAAGGTCGAAGATGTGGAAGGCAAGTTCGTCAAGCAGTCGGGCGGGCGCGGCCAGTACGGCCATGCGGTCATCACGCTCGAACCGCAGCCGCCGGGCAAGGGCTACGAATTCGTCGACGCCATCAAGGGCGGCGTGATTCCGCGCGAGTTCATCCCGGCTGTCGACAAGGGCATTCAGGAGACGCTGAAGGCCGGCGTGCTCGCGGGCTACCCCGTGGTCGACACGAAGGTCACGCTCACGTTCGGCTCGTACCACGACGTGGACTCGAACGAAAACGCCTTCCGCATGGCCGGTTCGATGGCCTTCAAGGATGCGATGCGCAAGGCGAAGCCGATCCTGCTCGAGCCGATGATGGCCGTGGAAGTGGAAACGCCTGAAGACTTCATGGGCAACGTGATGGGTGACCTGTCGAGCCGTCGCGGCATCGTGCAGGGCATGGAGGACATCGCGGGCGGCGGCGGCAAGATCGTGCGCGCCGAAGTGCCGCTCTCGGAGATGTTCGGCTACTCGACGTCACTGCGGTCGCTCACGCAAGGCCGCGCCACCTACACGATGGAGTTCAAGCACTACGCGGAAACGCCGCAGAACGTGGCCGAAGCGGTCATCAACGCGAAGAAGGCGTAATGCAGGCGACGTGCAGGCGTTGCTGTGCACACGAAAGCCCGTCCCTTGCGGACGGGCTTTTTTACATGCGCGCGGCGCAATTTTGACCATGCCACAATGCGGCGATAACACTGCGACGCCCACAGTCAAGGAGACACGACGATGAGTCACGATCACGACCATGCGCATCCTCATGAACACCCTCACGACGACGCACCCATCGACTGGCGCGAAAACGGCGTCAAGGTGATACGCGGCGATCAGCTCGACACGAACACCGCACAAACGCCTGGCATGAACCGCGCGGCCGCAATCAACGCGGCGCGCGTGGGCGCGCAAAAAATCTGGGCGGGCACGGTAACGATCCATCCGAACGCGAAGACGGGCGCGCATCATCACGGCGCGCTGGAAAGCGTGATCTACGTCGTGCGCGGTCACGCGCGCATGCGCTGGGGCGAGCATCTGGAGTTCACGGCCGAGGCCGGCCCTGGCGACTTCATCTTCGTGCCGCCCTACGTGCCGCACCAGGAGATCAACGCGAGCACCGACGATCCGCTCGAATGCGTGCTCGTGCGCAGCGACAACGAGGCCGTGGTGGTGAACCTGAACATCGACGCCGTCGAAGCGCCGGAAACCGTGTACTGGGTCGATCCGATCCACCGCCATCCGCACGACCATTGAACACCTGGCCACGAGTCCACACTGACGCGATGACGACACCCGCCGCCTCGCTGCGCGCTCGCCTGATTGCGCTCTATGCCGTGCTCATCGCCGTCAATCTCGGCGCGTGGGTGTGGGCGCTGATCGCGTTTCGCCACTACCCGCTGCTGCTCGGTACGGCATTGCTCGCCTACGGCTTCGGCCTGCGCCACGCGGTGGACGCCGACCACATCGCCGCCATCGACGCCGTCACGCGCAAACTCATGCAGCAGGGCGAGCGCCCGCTCGGCGTGGGTCTCGCGTTCTCGCTCGGCCACTCGACGGTCGTGATCGTCGCCACGCTCGGCATCGCGCTCACGGCGCTCTCCCTGCATGGCCGCTTCGAGCAGTTCCACGAGATCGGCTCGACGATCGGCACGCTCGTTTCGTCGACGTTTCTGCTGGTGCTCGCGGGCGTGAACCTCGTGATCCTGCGCGACGTATGGATGCGTTACCGGCGCGCGCAACACGGCGACGACGCGACGCTCGCGGCCGCCGATGCACCCGCTCCCGCCGGCCTCTTTTCGCGCGCACTGCGTCCGCTCTTCGCACTCGTCACGAAGAGCTGGCACCTGTATCCCGTGGGTGTGCTGTTCGGCCTCGGCTTCGACACGGCCACCGAAATCGGCCTGCTCGCCATCGCCGCCGCCGAAGCGGGCAAGGGCTTGCCGATGTATTCGATTCTCGTGTTCCCCGCGCTTTTCACCGCGGGCATGACGCTCGTCGATTCCACCGACAACGTGCTGATGGTCCACGCCTACGGATGGGCCATGGACGACCCCAGACGCAAGCTCTACTACAACGCGAGCATCACGTTCGTCTCCGCGCTCGTGGCGATCGTGATCGGCGGCGTTGAAGCATTGGGGCTCATCGCCGACAAGCTCGGCGCAAGCGGCGGCGCGTGGACACTCATAGCCGGCCTGAACGCGCGCTTCGGCGAGCTGGGCTACGGCATTGTCGCGGCGTTCATCGCGTGCTGGATCGGCTCGGTGCTGTTCCATCGCTGGAGCCGGCCCGCCGCGGCCCGCTAAAACGCACGCGCCACGTGCGCCGTTCCTCGCACGGCGCGCCACGTGCGCGCAACCCCGCGAAACCCTACCCTTCGCCTCGTTTGCCGAAAGCGCGTAAACTAGCCCCAGCTATTGCGCACAGTAGCCTCATCAATCGATTCGCCTGGTTTCGCGCTTAGTCTCACTTAGCTGCACCCATTCGTCGTCTGCCGTACCGCATGCCGCCGTCGCGTACGCCCTCGGGCCTCGCGCGTCCCCTGAACGGAATCGCACGGAAACCCGCACCGATGAAACGACCGCAGTCCCGCCGTCCGCTCCTCTGCCGCCTCGAAGCGTTGCGCCCTCAGGCCGACGACCATGGCAACCATGCTCTCGACGAATTCGTTGCCGGCCGCCTGACGCGCCGCGAGCTGCTGCGCTATGCGAGCGCGGTCGGCCTCGCGGCGCTGCCCGCCTTTGCGGGGCTCAGCGTGCCACGCAGCGCGCACGCCCAGGCCGCGGGCAAGCCTGGCGAGCAGACGATCCGCGTGGCGCACCTCATGCCTGCGGGCGCCGTCGATCCGCTCACCGTGACCGATGCGGGCGGGCTGTGTCTCCTGAACCAAACCGGCGAATTCCTCGCCAACGACGACGCGCAAGGCCATCTGCAGCCCGCCCTCGCGCTCTCGTGGCAAGCCAACGCGAAAGCAGACGTCTGGACGTTCAAGCTGCGCCCCAACGTGAAATTCCACGACGGCCAGCCGTTCGGCGCGAAAGACGTGGTAGCGACCTTCGATCGCCTCGCCGATCCGGCAACCGGGTCGGCGGCGCTGTCGGTACTCAAGGGCGTGCTCTCGAAAGGCGGTACGAAGGCCATCGACGAGCACACGGTCGAGTTCCATCTCGACGCGCCCAACGGCAACTTCGCCTACTACGTTTCTTCGGACAACTACAACGCCGTGATGCTGCCCGCCAACTATGCGGGCAATTACGAAAAGAGCTTCATCGGCACGGGGCCATTCAAGCTCGACAAATTCGAAGCGCGGCGCGGCGTGAGCTTCGTGCGCAATCCCGACTATTGGGGCGACAAGGCGCTGCCCGCGCGCGTGGAATTCGCGTTCTACGCCGACGAGCAGGCACAGTTGCTCGCGCTGCAGGGCCACCAGGCCGACGTGATGGGCACTTTCACCGTGCAGGGCGGCATCGGCATCCTGAACAATCCCGACTTCAAGGTGATCGGCGTGCGCTCGAGCGCGCATCGCCAGATCCACATGCGCAACGACTCGCCCGCGTTCAAGGACAAGCGGGTGCGCCAGGCGCTCGCGCTTGCGCTCGATCGTGACGTGCTCGTGCGCGGACTCTTCAAGGGCCGCGCCGTGGTGGGCAACGACAGTCCGTTCGCGCCCATCTTCCCTTCTACGGCGACAGACGTACCCCAGCGCAAGCTCGATGTCGCGAAGGCACGCGAGTTGCTCGCGCAGGCGGGCGTGGCCAACGGCTTCGACGTGCCGCTCACCACCGAAAAGTACATGGAGCTGCCGGACCTCGCCGTGGTCGTGCAGAACGCGGCGAAGGCGGTCGGCATTCGCATCGCGCTCAAGGTGGAGAGCCAGTCGCAGTACTACGGCGCGGGCACGTTCGGCAAATCGGACTGGCTCGACTCGCCGCTCGGCATGACCGACTACGGGCATCGGGGCGTGCCGAACGTGTTTCTCAACGCGCCGCTCACCTCGGGCGGCACGTGGAATGCTGCGCACTTTCGCAACGCGCAGTACGACAAGCTGGTCGCGCAGTTCGCGGCGACGCTCGACGTGGCGGCCCAGAAGCAGGTGGCGAGGCAGATCCAGACGCTGTTGCTCGACGAGACGCCCGTGATCATCCCGTACTTCTACGACCAGTTGATCGCGCAGCGCGCCGCGCTTTCCGGTGTGCGCTTCACGGCGCTCGCCCAGCTCTATTTCGACCGCGCGACGCTCGCCGCCTGAGCCGGCACGCGAGGCTAGCGCACCCGAAACGGAGGTCCGATGGCTACTCCGCTCCCGCCCATGTCGAATCCGACCGGCATCGTGCGCGCATTCGCTGCGCGCGCGGGCGTCGCGCGCTTTCTTGGCAGGCGCGCCGCCTGGGCGATCTTCTCGCTCTGGCTGCTTTCGGTGCTCGTGTTCGCGGGCGGCCAGCTGCTGCCTGGCGACATCGGGCGCGCCGTGCTCGGGCCGCTCGCCGATGCGCGTGCCGTGGCCGCGCTCAATCATGAGCTGGGCGCGGACCGGCCCGTGCTCGATCAGTACGCCTCGTGGATCACGCATGCGCTGCGCGGCGACTTCGGCATGTCGTGGAGCTACAAGCAGCCCGTGGCGCCATTCGTGAGCGACGCGCTGTTGCAGTCGGCAAAGCTCGGCGTGCTCGCATTCGTGGTGGTGGTGCCGCTCGGCATTGCGGGCGGCGTGTGGGCGGCACTCCACGAAGGCCGCCTGATCGACCGCGCGGTCAGCACGGGCGGCCTGTGCGCGAGCGCCGTGCCGGAGTTCGTCTCGTCGATCGTGCTGATCCTCATCTTCGGCGTGTGGCTGCGCTGGTTGCCCATCGAAGCCACCGCGCCCACCGGCGCAGGCGCGCTCGAACAATTGCGCCATCTCGTGCTGCCCGTGCTGCCGCTCGTGCTGGTGTTCTTCGGCTACCTCGCGCGCATCGCGCGCGCGGGCACGATCACGGCGCTCGATGCCGACTACACGCGCACCGCGATTCTCAAAGGGCTGCCGAGCCACGTCGTGATCGTGCGGCACGTCCTGCGCAATGCGCTCTTGCCCAGCGTGACGGTGGCGGCCACGCAGCTCGGTTATCTGATCGGCGGACTCGTCGTGGTCGAATCGCTGTTCCGTTATCCGGGCGTAGGCTCCCTCATCTTCAACGCCGCGAAAGCCAAAGACTTTCCGTTGCTCGAAGCAGGCGTGCTTGCGGTGGGCGCGGTCTACACGCTCGCCAATCTCGCCGCCGACGCGCTGCACGCGTTCCTCGACCCGCGCCTGCGCACGCCGGGAGGCGCATAAACGCTATGGCTTCCGAAGCAATTTCTCCGGGCGGCGAACCGCCCGATGCGCAACCGCCGGGCGAGCCGGGCGAAGCAGCGCTTGCCGACACGCGTCTGCGCGACACGCTGCATCTGCTCCTTCGCTCGCCCTCGTTCGTCGCGGGTGCCTTGATCCTCGTGTGGTGGATCGTCTGCGCACTCGCGGGCCCGTGGTTCGCGCCGCACGACGCCTACGCGTCCGACCCGCTCAGTTCGCTCCTGCCGCCCGACCCTACGCACTGGTGCGGCACCGATCAGCTCGGCCGCGACATCTGCTCGCGCGTGATCGTGGGCGCGCGCGACATCCTCACGATCGCGCCGCTCGCCACGCTCGTCGGGACGCTCGCGGGCGCGGCGCTCGGGCTCGTCACGGGCTATTTCGAAGGCGCATTCGGCACCCTCGTCGCGCGCACGCTCGACGCGGTGCTCGCGCTGCCGCTCGTGATCGTCGCGCTGCTCGTGCTCGCGGCCGTGGGCGCCTCGAATCTCGCCGTGGTGCTCGTGATCGGCATTACGTTCGCGCCGCTCATCGCGCGCACGGTGCGCGCCGCCGTGCTCGCCGAGCGCCATCTCGACTACGTGGCGGCGGCGCGTTTGCGCGGCGCGAACGCATTCGCCGTGATGTTCACCGAGATCCTGCCCAACGTATGGCCGCCCATCGTCGTCGAGGGGACGGTGCGCCTGGGCTATGCGATCTTCGCGGTGGCGACGCTCTCGTTCCTCGGCTTCGGCATCCAGCCGCCGTCCGCCGACTGGGGGCTCGCGCTCGCCGAGTCGTACACCCTGCTCGCGGGCGGCGCATGGTGGACCGTGGCGTTCGACGCGCTCGCCATCGCCTCGCTCGTGGTCGCCGTGAACCTCATCGCCGACAGCCTGCGCGAGGTGCTCCAATCGTGAACCGCCCCGCTTCTTCACGCCCTGCTCTCGCCACCTTCAGCGCGCCGCGCGACGACGACGCGCTCGCGCTCGTCGGCCTCACCGTCGCTTATCGCGTGCGCGGGCGCGAGCGCGACGTGCTCACCGACGTCTCGCTGCGCATCCGGCGCGGCGAAGCGTATGGGCTCGTGGGCGAATCGGGCTGCGGCAAGTCGACGGTCGCGCTCGCCGCACTGCGCTATCTCCCGCGCAACGGCCGCGTGAAGGCGGGGCGCATCGCGATTGCGGGCGACGACGTACTCGCGCTCGACGCCGACGGCCTGCGCACGCTGCGCGCCAACGCCGTGTCGATGGTCTATCAGGACCCCGCCAGTGCGCTCAATCCCACGCTCACCATCGCCCGCCAGTTGAACGAAGCGTTCGAAGCCGCGGGCGCCGACGCGAGCGTGGCCCGCTCACGCTCGCATGCGATGCTCGAACGCGTGCGCATCGCCGATCCGGGCCGCGTGCTGGCGAGCTATGCGCATCAGCTGTCGGGCGGGATGCAGCAGCGCGTGGTGATTGCGATGGCGCTCGCGTCGAACCCCGCGCTCCTGATCCTCGACGAACCGACCACGGGCCTCGACGCCACCGTCGAGGCCGAAGTGCTCGACCTCATCGCGAGGCTGCGCGCGGAGCTGGGCATGGCGGTGCTGCTCATCAGCCACGACCTCGCGGTGATCGGGCGCATGTGCGAACGCGTGGGCGTGCTCTACGCCGGGCGGCTAGTCGAGGAAGGCGTCACGCGCGACGTGTTCGAGCGCGCGCGGCATCCGTACACGGTGGGCCTGCTGCGCTGCCTGCCCGCGCATGGGCGCAACAAGCATGCAGGCGCGCTCGACACGATACCGGGCGAGTTGCCGGCGCCGGGTGCGAGCGCGCCCGGCTGCATCTATGCCCCGCGCTGCCGCCTCGCCGATGCGCGTTGCCGCGTGGAAGCGCCGCCGCCGCATCGCATGACGTCGCCGCACGGCGAGCAGATGTCGCGCTGCCACTATCACGAACGCGCGATCGAATTGCCGTTCGGGAATCTGATCGGAGGCGGCGACGGCTCGCAGACATCGAGCCATAGCCCTTCGAATCCCGATGCCGAACCGCGCGTCGTACTGCGTGCGCTCGACGTCTCGCGCACCTTCGGACACGGCGCGCAAGCCGTGCGCGCACTCGACGGCGTGTCGATCGAGTTGCATGCGGGCGAAACGCTCGGCCTCGTAGGCGAATCGGGCAGCGGCAAGACGACACTCGCGCGAATGCTGCTCGGCCTCAATGCGCCCGACGCGGGCGGCGCCGTCGAACTCGACGGCAAGCGCCTGCACGCTCACGTCGCTCGTCGTCGCGCCGACGAGCGTGCGGCGCTGCGCGTCGTGTTCCAGCATCCGGACGCCTCGCTCAATCGTGCGCTGCCGGTGAAACGGCTGATCGAGCGTGCGCTTTCCCGGCCGCGTGACGACACACAGGCAGATCGCCAAGCCTCGGACGAATCGCGCATCGCGGGGCTGCTCGAAGCCGTGCGCGTGCCGGCGCGCTATCTCGTGGCACGCGCGCGGCAACTTTCGGGCGGCCTCAAGCAGCGCGTGGCAATCGCCCAGGCGTTCGCGGGCGAGCCGCGCATCGTGATCTGCGACGAGCCCACCTCGGCGCTCGACGTGTCCGTGCAGGCCGCGATTCTCAATCTGCTCGCACGCCTGCAGCGCGAACGCGGCGTGAGCTACTTGTTCATCTCGCATGACCTGGATGTCGTGCGCTATCTCGCCGATCGCATCGTCGTGCTCTACGCGGGCCGCATCGTGGAAAACGGTCCGGCCGGCGCGGTGTTCGACGGCCCATGGCATCCGTATACAGAAACGCTGCTGGCCGCGCGCGCGCTGGGCGTGGCTTCAGCAAACAGCACGCAGGCCACGGGGCGCGGCTGCATTTTCAGCGCGCACTGCCCGCGCAAAGTCGGCGCCATTTGCGACGAAGCGCCCCCGTCGCTTGCCGACGCGGGCGGCGGCCATCGCATTCTCTGCCACATTCCCGTCGACGAATTGCGCGCACAACAGAGCGCCACCTCGGTCACACAAGCGGCAACCTGAAGGTGCGGTAGCGCTCATATCGCGCCCCGGTTCGTTGCGCTGTCCGCTTTCGCAACGCAAATACGCGCCCTTCGGCGCGCGCGTTTCATCGCCGTAACGTTTTTCGCGTTTTTTTGCCACGCGAGCGACACATCAATTGTTAAGTCCACCTCGCACGCCCCTCCCCGGCCGATGGCACAAAACTGGCTACATCGGCACCAGGCATCCGGCCGCTGCAAATCCAGTGCAATCCGCCCCGACACGCGCGGGGTGTCGCACCGGGCGGACGGATGACCGGCTGCTCGACGCGCTTGTAATCTGCCGTCCCACGCCATGGGTCCCGACAATCCACAAGTAGTCCTGCATAAGCCGGTCATCCTGCGCGCGGCCTGACCGGATGCCTTCTGTTTGGCGAGTACCGCTCCAGCCGGATCGAAGAACCATCAATGCCGGCGCGAAGCGGGTTGCGAGCCTGACGGAGGCGGCGCACGCGAACAAGGCGTGCAGCCTGCACGGGGGCATGAGGG
Organism: Paraburkholderia hiiakae; assembly: GCF_904848665.1. Taxonomy (GTDB): domain Bacteria; phylum Pseudomonadota; class Gammaproteobacteria; order Burkholderiales; family Burkholderiaceae; genus Paraburkholderia; species Paraburkholderia hiiakae. The sequence continues at coordinate 219,966 of NZ_CAJHCQ010000003.1, read as the reverse complement.
ACGACAGTGCATCACGCTGCCGCCTCGCGGGGAGAACAAGATGAAAAAGACGAATACTCATCAGTACTGCTATTGGATTAGACGGGGAGCTGGCATGTGCGCGGTGGGCGCGGGCGTTCTGTTCCCCGCGATCACCGCTCACGCCGCAGGCGACGCCATCAATCCGGTGATCCTGCTCGCCGACGCACCTTTGCCGGCGAGCGGGGCGGAAGGCTTCGGAGCTTTCAGCGCGCCGGTTGCTGCTCAGTCGCCTGCCGCAGGTTCGCCTGCTGCCGGCATCTCGTCGAAAACTGATTCGGACTCCGATTCAGCTATCCTGGCGAGCGACGTTTCTACTGTGTTCGCACCGAATGATTGCATTAGCCGGACTACCGGCAGCGCGTGTTTTCGGGGCAACGGCGGCGGCCATGGCGGCTCGGGTTCGTCGGGTGGCAGCAACGGAAGCAGCGGCGGCGGTGCGGGCGCCGCTACGGCGAGCACGGGAGGGCTTGGCCGCAGCGGCAGTTCCGGCGTAGGAGGAATGGGACCGAGCGGTTCGGGAGGCGGTTCCAGCAACTCCGGCGGCGGGAAAGGCGGTGGTGGGAAAGGCAGTGGTGGAAACAACGGCGGTGGAAACAACGGCGGTGGCAACAACGGCGGTGGCAATAACAGCGGTGGCAACAACGGCGGCGGCAACAACGGCGGCGGCAGTTCAGGCGGGTGTGGCTGCGGCAGCCACGGCGGATCGGCAAGCGGCCCTTCGGGCGGACCCGCGGGCGGATTCGGCGGCGGCTTTGGCGGAGGTTTCGGCGGCTTCGGAGGTGGATTCGGCAAGGGTGGACCGTCGGGCGGCCCAGGCGGCGGGTACGGCGGCGGACACGGTGGCGGCCATGGCAGCGGTCATTGAGCCTGTACGGCGGTGCAGGCAGACCGCCGCAGCCACCCCGATCTGGCGCGATGGCCAGGCGCGCCAGTCCTGGCGTCGGCGGCGGCGTCCCGGTCCCCCGGCCGGGCACCGCCGCCGGGGGCCGGTCGCTGGATGCGCGATGCGCGTGGCGTTCCCAGGCGGCCACGCCGGCTGTCTGCTCGCGATACGCCGGCGAAGGCCATGACCGCGCGCGCGAAGCGCGTACCCCACTCGCGCCCTACAGCATCTCCAGCGGACGCTTGTTGCGTGGTGGCTTGAAATAAGCGTCGAGCGCCTCGTGCTCTTCGGCGCCGAGCACGAGATCGAGCGCCGCGCGGTTGTCGCGCACGTGCTCCACGCGTCCTGCCTTCGGAATCGCGCAGACCCCGCTCTGACCGAGGACCCATGCCATCGCCACGCGATACACCGACACGCCGTGCGCATGAGCAATGTCGTCGAGCGGCGAGCGCCTGGGCAAGCGCGCGTGATCGACGGGGCTATACGCCATCACCGGCATGCGATGCGCGGCGCTCCACGGCAGCAGGTCGAATTCGGCGCCGCGCCGCGCGATGTTGTAGAGGATCTGGTTGGTCGCGCATGCGTCGCCGCCGGGCGTGGCGAACAGTTCCTCCATGTCGTCGGTGTCGAAGTTGCTCACGCCCCAGTGGCGGATCTTGCCCGCCCGCACGAGCGCTTCGAACCCTTCGACCGTCTCTTCGAGCGGCACGCCGCCGCGCCAGTGCAGCAAATAGAGATCGAGCCGGTCGGTGCGCAGGCGTTTCAAGCTCGCCTCGCACGCGCGCGCAACGCCGCTGCGGCTCGCGTTGTGCGGATACACCTTGCTCACGAGAAACACCTCGTCACGCAGACCCTGCAAGGCCTCGCCGATGAGCCGCTCGGTCGCGCCGTCGCCGTACATCTCCGCGGTGTCGATGAGCGTCATGCCGAGCGCCACGCCTTCGCGCAACGCGGCAATTTCCGTCGCGCGATGCGCGCTGCGCTCGCCCATTTCCCACGTGCCCTGCCCGAGCTTCGGAATGCGTTCGCCGTCCGGCAATGCGACGCTTGCGATATCGGTCGTCATGATCTCCCTTTGCGCGCCGCAACGGCGCCCACTGGCAAAGAACGGCCAGTGTATCGCCTCGCGCGCAATGCGGTCATACACACTCTCGCAAGCCGTTCATTTCCGTGATCGCACGCCGATGACATAAAATTGCCGTTCGCCTTTCATGCCTGCCTCCCATGAACGCACCCACGGAAGACCGCTGGCGCGATCTGCGCCCGGACCCGGACAACGACACGCCGCTTTATTTGCAGCTCGCACGCAAGTTGAGCGTCGCGATTCACGACAATCGCTGGAACGCGGGCGAAGCCCTGCCTTCGGAGCGCGTACTCGCGGAGTCTCTCGGCGTTTCGCGCATCACGGCGCGCAAAGCGATTGCGCTGCTCGTCGAGCAGGGCCTGATTCGCCGCACGCAAGGCGCGGGCAGCTTCATCACGCCGCGTATCGAAGACCCGCTCTCGCGCCTCACGAGCTTCAGCGAGATGCTGCGCCACCGCGGCTTCACGCCAAGCTCGCGCTGGCTTTCGCGCGAGATCCAGCCCGCGAGCCGCGACGAGGTGATCCAGCTGGGCCTTTCGCCGGCGGCCGCCGTCACGCGCCTGAAACGCCTGCGTCTCGCGGACGGTATCGTCATGGCCGTCGAGAACTCGACTTTCCCCGCCGCGCTGATCCCCGACCCGAACGCGATCGGCGACTCGCTCTATAGCTTTCTCGAACAGCGCGGACTTTCGATCGTGCGCGCGCTGCAACACTTTCGCGCCGTGAATGCGAGCGAGGAAATCGCACGGCAGATGAGCATCGCGCCCAACGAGGCGCTGCTCCTCATCACGCGCGTGGGCTACACCGCCGATCAGCGCGCCATCGAACTCACCGATACGTACTGCCGCAACGACTACTACGATTTCGTCGCGGAATTGCGCAAGTAGCTCGCTCACACGCGCGCAGGCGCCTGATCGTGCCTGTTCGTTCTACCGCGCGTTCCACTCCGGCGCATCGCTGCCGATCGGCACCGGTGGCCGCGCGTGAAACGCGGGTGTGAGTTCGAGGCGCTCGGCGGGCGCCACCGTGCGCACCCGTCCGAACGGCGAATCCATTTCCTCCAGACAATCGGCGAGATCGGCGGCGCCCACCTCGGGTGACTGCTGGCCGTCTTCGAGTGTGCCCATCGTCTGCAGCCAGCGGCCCGTTTGCGCGAGCGAAAGGCGCACGTGCCAACTGCCGCCTTCGCGTGCGCGCCGCGCGAGCGCGACCATCGCGCCGAACGCCGCGAGATAGCCCGTGGCGTGATCGAGCGCCTGACACGGCAGCGGACGGGCCACGGTGAATGGCGGCGCGCTTTCGCGGCCGCCGTTGCCATGTTTTGCCGCGGCGACGCTCTCGGCCCACACAATCCCGCTCGCCGACTGCACGAGGCTGTCGAAGCCGCGCCGCTCACGCCACGGACCGCGATGCCCATACGCACTGATCGACACGCACACGATTCCGGGCCGCAACTGCGCGAGCGCTTCGGGCGCGAATCCGCGCGCGGCGAGCGCGCCCGGCCGGTAGCCTTGAACGAACACATCGGCGTCGCGCACGAGCGCGCGCAATTGCGCGCACGCCGCTTCGTCGCGCAGGTCGAGCGTGGCCGAGCGCTTGCTGCGGCCGTTGTCGATCACGAGCGGCGCGATGTTCGGCAAATGCGCTCCGTTGATGAGCAGCACGTCCGCGCCGTGTTGACCGAGGGTGCGCCCCGCCACCGGCCCCGCGATGATGCGCGTGAGGTCGAGCACGCGCACGCCTTCCAGAGGACGCGCGCCGGCGCCCGCGCGCGGCGCCTCGGCGCTCGCGTCGCCAATGCGCTCGATCTCGAAGAGCGGCAGGCTCGCCACCGCTTTCGCCTGCTCGTGCGCGGCCCATTCGCGCGGCGCGCGCACGAGTGCGGCGCACAGGCCCGCTTGCGCGAGCGCGTCGTCGAGCGCCGCGCCTTCCCAGCCGAGGATCGCGCGCGCCACGGCGTCACGGTCGTCCGCGCATTGGAGCACGCGCAGGATGCCCGCTAGGTGATGCGGGAAGTTCGCGTGTAGCTGGATCCAGCGGCCGTCGCCGGTCGGGAAGTGGCCCGTCACGGGATGACGCAGTTCCGTGGGCGGCTTGCCATCCACGCTCAAATAACGCTCGCTGCGAAACGCGGCCAGCGCCCGGCGCACGTCGATCGCCACGCGCTGCGTCCGGCCCTTACGTAACGCGTGCAGTTGCGCCGCTGCGAGCCCGGCCGCGCCAATGCTCGCCGCCGCGAGTGTGCCCACGCGAAAGATCGAGGGCAGGCCCGGATCGCCGCCTTCCATCTCGAGCCAGTCGAGCGCGGACGGATCGCAGCCCGCCAGCATCCAGAGGTGTTCGAGCGCGTCGCGTGGCGTCATGGTGTGCAGTCCTTTTGCGAGGGGAGCGGGAGAAAAATCAGGCGAAGTGATGTCACGCATCGTCGCGCCGCTCGAATCCAGGATCAATCTTGATTATCATGATCAACATAGATTAATTTCTCCGGTTCCAGGAGGCGAGCCACCATGTCCAGCTATATGACCGCGGAACAAGCCGCCGCCGAACTCGGCATCAGCCGGGCGACGCTCTACGCCTACGTGAGCCGCGGGCTGATCGCCTCGGCGCCCTCTCCCAATGGCCGCCACAACCACTACGACGCCGGCGAGGTGCGGCGCCTCGCGCGCCGCAAGGCCGACGGCAAGCGCGCGGGCAAGGTCGCGCAGAAGGTGCTCGACTGGGGCGTGCCCGTGCTCGAATCGTCGATCACGCTGATCGCCGACGGCAAGCTCTTCTATCGCGGCGAGGACGCCATCGCGCTCGCGCGCCAGGCCTCGCTCGAAGAGGTCGCGGCACTGCTCTGGCAATGCGCGCCGCGCCGCGTGCTGCAGGCGCCCGAGGCGCCCATCGCGGCCGCGCAATGGTCGGCGTGGCTGAAAATCTGGAGTGGGCACACGCCGCTCGAACGTGCGCTCGTGCTGTTGCCCGCCGCCGCCGCGCAAATGCCCCGCATCTGGGCGCAGGGCCGCGACGCGCAAATCGACACCGGTGCGATGCTCATGCGCCTGCTCGCCGCGGCGCTCGTTTCCGCCGCGCCGTCGAACGAGCCGCTGCACCGCCAGCTAGGCGAGGCATGGGGCGTGCGCTCACGCGCGCAAACCGACCTGCTGCGCGCGGCGCTCGTGCTGTGCGCCGACCACGAGCTGAACGCCTCTACGTTCACGGTGCGCTGCATCACCTCGACCGGCACGCATCTGTTTGGCGCGGCGACGGGCGGCCTTGCCGCGCTGGCCGGACCGCGCCACGGCGGCGAGACCACGCGCGTGGCCGCGCTCTTCGACGAGGCCGCGCGCGCCGATGACCTGCATCGCTATCTGGCCGACCGTCTCGCGCCCGACGAACTCGGCGCGGCTGTGCCGCTTTCCGGCTTCGGTCACCCGCTCTATCCCGACGGAGACCCGCGCGCGCGCCTGTTGCTCGACCTGCTCGCTCAGCGTGCGCCGGCGCGCTCGCCAATGGACGAAGTCGACGCGCTCGCCCAGGCCGTGGCCGAGACGAGCGGCGCGCGCCCGACGCTCGACTACGCGCTCGCGGCCATCGAGCGCGTGCTGGGACTGCCGCGCGGCGCGGCGTTCACGCTGTTCGCTGCCGGCCGCGTGACGGGCTGGATCGCCCATGCGCTCGAACAGACCGCCGATGGCCGGCTGATCCGCCCGCGCGCACGTTATGTGGGGGAAATGGCAGGCGATTTGAGGCATGCCGCGAAGCCCATCGCGTAACACGCACGACAAGCACGACAGGCGCGAGCGGGAAGCTCAACCCGGCTCAACCCGCCGCCCGGACACCCCATTGCCCGCGCTGCGCCCAGCCGCGCAACGCCTCGCCGATGCGCGCCGCGACGCCACTCGCGCCCGCCGCGCGTACACGTTCCATGTCGACTGGAGCGACCGTCCACGCCGGCGCGTCGGCGGTTGCGCCGCCCAGCGCCAGCACGAAACGTGCGCCCTCGCGGCCCGCGCTCACGTGTACGCGCACGCCCGCCGCGAGCCCGATCGATTCGCCGGCGCGCAGCCAGTAGTCACCGGCGTCGCCCGCGATCGTTAGCCAGATTTCGCCTTCGCTCACATGCAATTGCATTGCCTCTCCGAGCCGCCAGGTTTCGACGGGCTCGCCGTGTTCCAGTTCGAAGATTCGGATTTCGCGCATTGCCGTGCTCCTTGCAGACTGGCCGCCGAACACCTTCGGACGGCCACCGGAAGGCTTGCAGACAAGGACTTGAAGTGCCTTCCCGGTAGGAGCATTATTGCGATCAGTGACGGACGATCCCATGTACAGTTCCGAACAGTTCATCTGGAACTGTGCAGCGAAAAAACCGAACAGTCCTGCAGTTTCAACCCCCAGCGTGAAGCTGGCATACCCAACGAGACCCGGATGAAACTCGAACTCGACCGCGCGAGCGACGTGCCGCTCACCGACCAGATCGTCACCGGCGTACAGACGTGGATCCGTTCGCGCGCGGCGCACCCGGGCTCCCGCCTGCCGTCCATCCGCCAGTTCGCCACCGACTACGCCATCAGCCGCTTTCCCGTGATCGAGGCCTATGACCGGCTCGTCTCGCTCGGCTATCTCGACTCGCGCCACGGCTCGGGCTTTTACGTGAGCGAGCACGCGCGCTCGGGACTTTCCGGCATGGGCACCTGCGACCTGACGAACGCCGCCGACGAGTCGGGCCACCTGCTCAGCCAGCTCGAACGCGCGGACGAATCGCTGCAGCTCGACAGCGGCTCGATCCCACAGGCGTGGCGCGACATCGACGCGCTCGGCCAGGCGATCCGCCATGTGTCGCGCAGCGACCCCGCGAGCCTCGTCGACTACGGCACGCCAACCGGGGACGCCACGCTGCGCGAGCATCTGCGCAACCGACTCGCGCCGCTTGGCATCGTGGCCGAGACGCAGCAGATCCTCATCACCGAAGGCGCAAGCGAGGGCCTCGACCTGCTCATGCGCTACATGCTCAAGCCCGGCGATACGGTTTTCGTCGAAGACCCCGGCTACTACAACCTGTACGGTCTGCTCAAGCTGCACGGCGTGCGCCTCGTGGGTATCCGCCGCACGGCGAGCGGGCCCGATCTCGACCATATGCACGCGATGCTCGCCGAGCACCGCCCGCGCGCGTTCTTCGTCAACACGGTATTCCACAACCCGACCGGCTCGACGATCTCGCCGCCTGTCGCGTTCCGCTTGCTGCAGCTCGCGCGCGAGCACCGCTTCACGATCGTCGAGGACGACATCTACGCCGATTTCCAGGCCGACCCCACCGACCGCCTCGCGGCGCTCGACCAGTTCGAGCATGTCGTGTATGTGGGCGGGCTCTCGAAGACGCTCTCCTCGGCGCTGCGCGTGGGCTACGTGGTGGCCGACCCGGCGATCGTGCGCGACCTCGCGGCCATCAAGGCGCTGACCACCATCAGCGGCTCGCGCTTCACGCAGGCCGTGGCCGCCACGCTGCTCGAGCGCGGCGCGTACCGCAAATACCTCGAACGGCTGCGCCGGCGCATCGCCGAAGCGCAAGGGTCGGCCACGCGCACGCTCGAAGCGCATGGGTGGGAGCTGTTCGGCGGCGCGGCGACGGCTACAGCGTCGAGCGCGGCGCGCGGGTACGCGCAAACGGGCGGCAAGTTCGTCTGGGCGCGCGTGCCGCACGTGGAGGATTCGACGCGGCTCGCAGCCTGCGGCGAGCCACTCGGCGTAGCGGTCTCGCCGGGCAGCCACTTTCGCCCGCAAGGCGAGGCGAGCCCGTGGATTCGCATCAACGTGGCGCTCACGCTCGACCCGCGCGCCCAGGCGTTCTTCGCGGCGGCGGCGCGTCTCGGCGGATAAACACGCAGGCGCCGGGGCGCACGACACGCACGGCACACCGGACGCATACGCGGCAGCGGGCCCTGCCGTCTGCGCGCGCGCGCCGTTTTCCCTACAATGGCGCTTGCCTGCGCGCCCCACTCCTCGCCCATGTCCGAATCCACCGCTGCGTCCAGCACCACCCCGTCGCCCCGCTCGTTGTCCGTGATGCTGTGGCTCGTCGCCACCGGCTTCTTCATGCAGACGCTCGATTCGACCATCGTCAACACGGCCTTGCCGGCGATGGCGAAGAGTCTTGGCGAATTACCGTTGCGCATGCAATCAGTCGTGATCGCGTATTCGCTCACGATGGCGGTGATGATCCCCGTATCGGGATGGCTCGCGGACAAGCTCGGCACACGGCGTGTGTTTCTCGGCGCGATTTTCGTGTTCGCGCTCGGCTCGCTCCTCTGCGCGAGCGCGCATACGCTGAACCAGCTCGTGGTCTCGCGCATCGCGCAGGGCGTGGGCGGCGCGATGCTCCTGCCGGTCGGGCGGCTTGCCGTATTGCGCACGTTTCCCGCCGAGCGCTATCTGCCAGCGCTCTCGTTCGTGGCGATTCCGGGGCTGATCGGCCCGCTCATCGGCCCGACGCTCGGCGGCTGGCTCGTGCAGATCGCCTCGTGGCACTGGATCTTTCTCATCAACGTGCCGGTGGGCGTGGTGGGATGCATCGCCACCTTCATCTTCATGCCCGACAGCCGCAACCCCGACACGCCGCGCTTCGACCTGCCGGGCTACCTGCTGCTCGTCATCGGCATGCTCGCGATTTCGTTCGCGCTCGACGGGCGCAGCGAGTTCGGCATCCAGCACGCCACCGTGCTCGTGCTGTTCATCCTCTCGCTCGCCGCGTTCGTGGCCTACGGTCTGCACGCGGTACGCACGCCGCAGCCGATCTTTTCGCTCGATCTCTTCAAGATCCACACCTTCAGCGTGGGCCTGCTCGGCAATCTGTTCGCGCGCATCGGCAGCGGCGCGATGCCGTATCTGATTCCGCTGCTCTTGCAGGTGGCGCTCGGCTACACCGCCTTCCAGGCCGGCCTCATGATGCTGCCTACGGCCGCGGCGGGCATGTTCTCCAAGCGCCTCGTGACGTACCTCATCATGCGTTACGGCTACCGCAGCGTGCTGGTCTCGAACACCGTGCTCGTGGGCCTCATGATGGCGAGCTTCGCCCTTTCCACGCCGGGCGAGCCGCTGTGGATGCGCATCGCGCAACTGGCGATATTCGGCGGCGTGAACTCGATGCAGTTCACGGCGATGAACACGCTCACGCTCAAGGATTTAGGCACTGGCGGCGCAAGCAGCGGCAACAGCCTCTTCTCGCTCGTGCAGATGCTCTCGATGAGCCTTGGCGTGACCGTCGCGGGCGCGCTGCTCACGACCTTCACGGGCATCATGGGTCACAAGACGGGCGAGAATGTGATTCCGGCGTTCCACGCGACGTTTATTTGCGTGGGCATCATCACGGCGGGTTCGTCGTGGATCTTCGCGCAGCTCTCGTCGGACCTGCGGCGCACCGCGAAGAAGACCGATCCGTCCGAGCGGGCCTGATAAGGCGACGCCGCTGCAGGGGTCGCGACCATTGCAGCGCCAGTGCCGGCGCGCGCACCGCAAAGGTGCGGCGCGCCTCGGGGCCGTGCGTTGCCAGCGTTCGCGCCGCGTTCAGGCACCAACTCAGGAACATCGCGTGCACCGTCGCGAAATAGCGCGTGCGCCAGCGTACGGGCGATGACCACGAGGCTGCCACGGCACTTGGGGCTCGCATACTTTTTGCTGTCCTATCCTGTAAACTTGACGCTCACGCGTCCCGCCCGTCACGTCCGTCCCGCGCGCCATCGAAACGAAATGACCAGCATGATCGACCTCGATCCCCCCGGCTTCCAGTCTCGCCCCATTGCCGGCGAAGAAGGCGCCCGCCGCACCGTGCTGTACGGCGGCTACACCGTCTTCAGCGTGTTCCAGCCCGTGTTTTCGGTCGCGCACCGGCGCGCGATCGGCTATCACGCGTCGCTGCGCGCGCACGACGAGCAGGGCCAGCAAGCGCCGTCGCAGGAGGTGTTCACGCAGGCGGCGCGCCGCGGCGACCTGCTCGAACTGGGGCGCCTCGCGGAATCGCTGCATCTGGGCAACTTCAACGCGTTCGATTCGCATGACGAATGGCTCTTTCTGAGCCTGCATCCGGCCGCGCTGATGGACACGAGCTACGGCGACGCCCTGCTCGCCGGCCTCAAGGCGCTCGGCCTGCAGCCGCAGCGCGTGGTGCTCGAAGTGTCGGAGCAGGCGGGCGGCGAGAATTCGCGCTTCGCGGAAATCATCGACGGATTGCGCAAGGCGGGCTTCGTGATCGCGCTGGATGGCTTCGGCGCGAAGCATTCGAACATCGACCGCGTGTGGCAAGTGCGCCCCGACATCGTCACGCTCGATCGCAGCCTGCTCGCCCAGGCGAGCCGCCACGCGCATATCGAGCGCGTGCTGCCGGGGCTCGTCTCGATGCTGCACGAGTCGGGTCAGCTCGTGCTCGTGGGCGGGCTCTCGACCGAGCGCGACGCGCTGATCGCGCTGGAGAGCAACGCCGACTTCGTGCAGGGCGCTTATTTCGCACGGCCCGACGTCGAGCCGGTGCCGCCGGCCAAGGCCGCGCAGCTCATGGACGATCTTTCGGCGCGCCTGCGCGAGCGCGTGGCCGCGCGCGAGCGCTCGCAGTCCGCGCGTCTCGCGCCGTACGTGAGCGCCATCGAAGCGGCGGCGAAGCAGCTTGCCGAGGGCGTGAACATGAACGACGCCACGCTGCCGCTGCTAGGCCTCGACGACACGGCGCGCTGCTTCCTGCTCGACGCGTCGGGGCGCCAGATCGGCGACAACGTGCTGCCCGACGGCCGCACGTCGCAACGCGCCAAGCGCTTCCGGCCGCTGCTCCATTCGGAAGGCGCGAGCTGGGAGCGGCGGCCATATTTCATTGGTGCGATGAAGGCGCCGGGCCGCGTGCAGTTCACGCCCCCCTATCTGTCGATCAACGAGGCGCACCTGTGCGTCACGGCGTCGGTCGCCGTGCAGACGGAGCTCGGCGTCCAGGTGCTGTGCGTCGATATCAACTGGGACGCTGCCTTGCGCGGCTAGCTAGCGTTCGAGCCTCGCCTCAGGCCAGGGCGAGCGGCTGCGCGAGCAGCGTCGCGCAGCCGTGCGTGGTGGACGCTTGCGCGGTGACGCACAGCGTAGACACGCACGCCGCGCCGTCGCTCGAGGCGAGCCGGGCGAGCAGCCTGCGCACCGCATCGCCGCCGAAAGCCTGGTTGGCCGCCTGGAGCGCGCTTCCCTCTTCCATTGCCGCGACACAAACGACCGGCTCGGGCAACCCGTAGCGGTCGTCGCGCACATGCAGCCAGGCCGCGAGCGCGCCGTCCTGCGCGACGAGCGCCACGCCCGGCTCGCCGCCCAACGCAAGCGCCTCGGCGCGCAGAACGCGCGCGGGCAGCGTTTCTTGCGTGCCGTGGCGGTGAGCCACTTCGGCCACGCTCGATGCGACCAGCGCGGTTGCCGTCACGCCGAGCAAATCCATCAATCCCACGCGATCCTGCGCATGCAGCACATCGCGCAATCGCTCGACCGTGCGCGCGTGCTGCACTTTGTCGGCAGGAGCCGCTTGCGGCGCGGCCTCGCGGGCGAGCCGCACACGGGCACGCCGCACGATCTGCCGGCAATGCTCGTTCGTGCAGCCGGTGAGCGCGCCGATCTGCGCGTAGTCGCAGTCGAAGGCCTCGCGCAACACGAACACCGCCTGCTCGAGCGGTCCTAGCCTTTCGAGCAGCATCAGCAGCGCGTCCGAGAACCGCCGCGCACGCAAACCCGCCTCTTCCGCCGAGGGCGCCGCTTCTTCGAGCCACGCGGCCTCGTGTTCGCCCGCACTCTCCCGGCGCAAGCGCCGCAGCCGGTCGATCGCGAGGCGCACCGTGACCGTGGCGAGCCACGCCTGCGGAGCGCGCAAGGCTTGCGCGTCGGCGTCGCGCCAGCGGAACCATGCATCCTGCACGACGTCCTCGGCCTCCGCGCGGCTGCCCAGCACGCGCGTTGCCAGCGCAATGAGCCGCCCGCGCGCCGCGCCGAAGGCGGCGGCGCGGCGCGCGTCGGTCCACGCTTCTCCTCCAGGCCCGCCCTCCTCGCTCACTGGGGTCGCAGCCTCATTGCGCCCAGCGCCTTCCATATTCGTTCCTTCGATTGTGTCGATCGCCTGCGTCATTCGCTCCGCTCCTTCGCCTTGCGTGCTCGCTCCCGCCCGTTTCCCTCATGACGTTCGGCGCGAGGCAGACGTGACAGCCCCACGCAAAAATATTCTCGTCACGCGGCGGCCTTGCCGGGCGTCATGGCAGCAGTGGCGCAATTGCGCCGCCAACGTCAACAGCCGTCAACGGAAACACGCGAGGCCACTCATGCCATCCTTTGCACTGAATCATGCAGCAATGCCGCCGAGCGCGCTCAATCTCGTCCCGACCGTCATCGAAACATCGGGGCGCGGCGAGCGCGCCTACGACATCTACTCTCGCCTCTTGCGCGAGCGCATCGTGTTCCTCGTCGGGCCGGTGACCGAGCAGAGCGCCAGCCTCGTGGTCGCGCAACTGCTCTTTCTCGAAGCGGAAAACGCCGACAAGGACATCCACCTCTATATCAACTCGCCGGGCGGTTCGGTCTACGACGGACTCGCCATCTACGACACGATGCAGTTCATCAAGCCCGATGTCTCGACGCTGTGCACGGGTTTTGCGGCCAGCATGGGGTCGTTCCTGCTCGCTGCGGGCGCGCCTGAAAAACGCTTCGCACTACCAAATGCGCGCATCATGATCCATCAGCCTTCGGGAGGCGGCCAGGGCACCGCTGCCGATGTCGAGTTGCAGGCGCGCGAAATCCTTTACCTGCGCGAGCGCTTGAACGCGATGCTCGCCGCGCGCACTGGACGCGGCATCGAGCAGATCGCGCACGACAGCGACCGCGACAATTTCATGTCGGCACAAGCCGCCGCGGAGTATGGCCTGATCGACCGCGTGCTGACGTCGCGCGACGAGCCGCTACTGCGCTAAGGCGCGGTGCGGGTGCGGGTGCGTTTGCCTCGCGGTCTCACGCGAGCCGCACGGCGAGCCACGCCGCCAGCACGCCCTTGTACTCGGCGACCAGCAGCTTGCGCTCCTTCGGTTTCGCCGCGGCGTATAGTGGATTGAGGCTCTTGATGACCTGCAGCATGACTTCGGCCACGCGATAGGCCTCGTCGGACGAAAGCGCCGGCTGATAACGCAGGAAGAGCGCCGTGAAGCGCTGGCGCAGCAGATTGCGCACGGCCGCATCGCGCTTGAAGCCAAGCGGCACGGAAAGCAGCGGCAAATAAGCGGGATAGTCGTGCATCAGATCGACCATCAAGTCGAACAGGCGCTCGACCAGTTCTGCGAGCGGCAGTTTGCCCACGTCGTCGTGCGCGGCGATGAGCGTGCTCCAGCGCGCGTCCATCTCGTTGCCGTAACGCTGGCGCAACGCGAGAGCCAGTGCCTCCTTGTTCGGAAAGTACTGGTACGCCGCGCCCACCGAAACGCCCGCCTGCTGCGCGATCTGCGTCATCGTCGCCGCTTCGAAGCCGCGCTCGGCGAACGCTTCGCCCGCGGCTTCGAGCAGCGTGTCCACGGTGCGCGCCGCGCGTTCCTGGCGCGGCACGCGCCGTGCGTCTTCCTTTTGCGCCTCTTTTCGCGCGAGCGGGTCTGCCGCCATATCTGAAGCCTCCCTCACATTCGTGTATGATTATGTGAAGCCATCCTCACATATAGGTGAACCATGACGCAAGCACTTTCACTGAACGCGCGCACCACGGCGCTCGTGATGATCGACCTCCAGCACGGCATCGTCGGCCGCCAGATCGCGCCCTATAGCGGCGCACAGGTCGTGGCCAAGGCCAAGCCGCTGGCCGACGCCTTGCGCGCCAAGGGCGGCACCGTCGTCTGGGTCCACGTGCTCCTGAACGAGCTGCTCGCGCTGCCCGCTGACGCGCCCGGACGCACACCCGACACGCCGCCCGCACCGGCCGAGGCCTCCGAACTCGTGCCCGAGATCGGCGCTCAAGCCGGCGACGTGATCATCGCCAAGCGCCAATGGGGCGCGTTCTACGGCACCAACCTCGAGCAGCAGTTGCGCCGCCGCGGCATCGACACCATCGTGATCGGCGGCATCGCCACGAACTTCGGCGTCGAATCCACCGCGCGCGCGGCGTTCGATCTCGGCTTCAAGCTCGTGTTCGTCGAAGACGCCACTTCGGGTCTGAACGAAGAGATGCATCACTTCTCGTTCAACAAGCTGTTCCCCCACATGGGCCACGTGCGCTCGACGCAGGAAACCATCGCGGCTTTTGCGTAAAACACTTCACGCAAAACAAAAAAGCCCTCGATTCGCATCGAGGGCTTTTTGCATGTGCCGCAGCTATTGCGGCACGCGGAACAAGCTTCGTATTACGTAAAACTCACGTAAAACTCACGCGAAGTTTTGCGCTGCGAAGTTCCAGTTCACGATGTTCCAGAACGCTTCGACGAACTTCGGACGCGCGTTGCGGTAGTCGATGTAGTAAGCATGTTCCCACACGTCGATCGTGAGGAGCGCCTTCGCGTCGGTCGTGAGCGGCGTGGCGGCGTTGCTGGTCGACACGATGTCGAGCGAGCCGTCTGCCTTCTTCACGAGCCACGTCCAGCCCGAACCGAAGTTGCCCACTGCAGCCTTCGTGAAGGCTTCCTTGAACGCGTCGTAGGAGCCCCACTTCGCGTTGATCGCGTCGCCGAGCGCGCCCGACGGTGCGCCGCCGCCCTGCGGCGAGAGGCTGTTCCAGAAGAACGTGTGATTCCAGATCTGCGCCGAGTTGTTGAACACGCCACCCGACGACTTCTTGACGATCTCTTCGAGCGAGAGGTTTTCGAACTCGGTGCCCGGAATCAGATTGTTCAGATTCGTGACGTAAGCCTGATGGTGCTTGCCGTAGTGGAACTCGAGCGTCTCTTCCGACATGTGCGGAACGAGGGCGTTCTTCGCGAACGGCAGCGGCGGGAGCGTAAATGACATGATGCGGTTCCTTCGTCGTGTTATGGGGAGTTCTGCGTGATAACCGGCATGGAGCACTCGATTGTAGGCGAGTTGGAATAACCCCGCAAACGAGCGGCCTTTATGCCGGATATCGTTTGCGCGGGGCTTTTGCGGATGAACCGCTACGCGGTTTTTCGCCGATTCCTGACCTCATGCGTGCCGCGCTGCGTCGATTGCACAGCGCGTGATGCGCGATCAACGATGCTCGAACAGCGCTCACGAAGCCACGTAATCCATGCCGGAGTCGCGCGCAGACAAAACAGCTGCAATCGCATTGCAATCTCCGCGCAACCGGCATGCAAACTTCCTGCAACGAGACTGCAACAATCGCTCGCCGCCGCGATTTTTCGTCGTGGAGCAAGCGATCGTGCGATTGCGCCAGATTGCGCCGGTTCTTCCTTGCGCAGCAAACCGCGAGCCTGACTGCTTGACTGCGTGCCTGTTTCAGAAACCGTCGGCGAGGCGCGGCTGGACATCGGCGAGCGCGACGTCGGCGCTGCCCTGTGCGAGATGCACCGTGAGTCGCTTGCCGGGCTTGAGCGCGGCGGGCGAACGCACGGCCGCGCCGCTTTGCGCGTCGAGCAGCGCTGCATAGCCGCGCTCGAACGTACGCTGCGGACTCAGCACTTCGAGCCGCGCCGTGAGCTCCGAGACGCGCGCCGCTTCGCGCTCGCGCAGGCGCGCGAAGGCGCCGTCCAGACGTCGGCCAAGCGACTCGAGTTGCGCGCGCTGCGCAGTGGCGTCGGGCCGCGCGCGCTGCCAGCGCATCTGCATGACGTTCAGGCGCGCACGCGCCTCGGCGCTGGCACGCGAGCCCGCCGATGCGAGCCGTATCGTCAATTGGCGCAAATGCGTGCGCTGCTGCGCAAGCCGCTCGACGGGAGAAACGAGCCGGCGCGCCAGCCAGTCGAGCTGCTGCGAGCGCCGCTCGAGCAGGCGGCCGAAATCGCGCGCAAGCGCGGCATGGCGCTGGTCGAGGTCGCGCAGCAGCAGCGTGCGCTGCGGGCTGACGAGTTCAGCCGCGCCAGTGGGGGTCGGCGCGCGCATGTCGGCGGCAAAATCGGCGATCGTGAAATCGGTTTCGTGTCCTACTCCGCTCACCACGGGAATGGCGCTGGCTGCGATCGCGCGGGCAAGCGCCTCGTCGTTGAACGACCACAGGTCCTCGATCGAGCCGCCGCCGCGGCACAGCACGAGCACGTCCACTTCGTTGCGCGCGTTCGCGGTCTCCAGCATCGCCGTGAGCTTTTCGGCCGAGCCCGCGCCCTGCACCGGCGCGGGATAGACGATCACCGGCACGTGCGGCGCACGGCGGCACAGCGTGGTGAGCACGTCGCGCAGCGCGGCGGCCTGCATCGACGTAATGACGCCGATGGCGCGCGGATGCGAAGGCAGCGCGCGTTTGCGCTCGGGGTCGAAGAGCCCTTCGGCCTCGAGTTGCGCCTTCAGTCGCAGGAAAGCTTCGTAGAGCCGGCCCTGGCCGGTGCGCCGCACGGCCTCGACGTTCAGCTGGAGTTCGCCGCGCGGTTCGTACATCGTGACGAGCGCGCGCACTTCGATACGGTCACCTTCGCGCGGCGTGAATTCGGCGTACTGCGCGCGGCCGCGGAACATCACGCAGCGAATCTGCGCCTGGGCGTCCTTGATCGAGAAGTACCAGTGGCCACTCGCGGCGCGCGTAAAGTTGGAAACTTCGCCGGAAATCCATGCAAGCGGGAACGTGCGCTCGAGCATCGAGGCGATCGCCCGGTTGAGCGCCGAGACCGGCACGACGACGTCGCCCGAAGGCGCGGAAGAAGCGGAGAATCGGTCGGATAGCATGCGAAAGGGTATGGAGAAACGTCGGCCGGACAGACGATAGACCGTTCGGGGGGCGACAGTCCAGCACGAATGAGACCCGGCCCGCAAGCTCCGCGAAGTGTCCACATCGGCGCCGTCATGCGGCAAGTTGACCGCACCCTACCCGCAAACGCTGAAAAAATAACCCATCCTATTGATTTTTATACGCTTTTTATCTCTATAACATCCTTACAGACCGATGGGGAGGCCGAAGAATGGGCCTTTCAGCCTTCCCGGGACCTACTTCTCCACAAAGTTATCCACAGGCGGCGAGTTTTCGGACGTTTTGCACACCTTGCAGACAGCCGACAATGGCGTGCTGCCAGCCAGCTTGCCGCGTAGCGCCTACCCGCGCTAGAGTGCCGGGTTCACGACCGCCTGTGCCGCGCCACGCGAAGCGCCAGGCGCTCGCATACGCAGGTCATTCGTCTGCCGTCTTGTTTGTCGCTCACCTCGAACCGGAGAACCGACCCGATGCCCGCCCTGCCTGTCAGCTTCCCGCATGCCGCGCGCGGCGCTTCGGGCGCAAATTGCCGATGAGCGGCCCCGTCCCTCGTCTCAAGGAACGCCTCGAAGCGCAGTTTGCGCACGCCTGGCAACGCCGCGGCGCGCTCGCCTGGGCGCTCACGCCGCTCGCCGCCGTGTTCGCCGCCGTGAGCGGCGCGCGACGCGCCGCCTTCGCGGCAGGCTGGTTCAAGAGCGTGCGCGTGGGCGTACCCGTGGTGGTGGTCGGTAACGTGACCGTGGGCGGCACGGGCAAGACGCCCACGGTGATCGCGCTCGTCGAGGCGCTGCGCGCAGCGGGCTTCTCGCCCGGCGTGGTCTCGCGCGGGTACGGCGCGAAAATCGCACGCCCTACGCCCGTCACGGCGGATACGCCCGCGCGCCTTTGCGGTGACGAACCCTTGCTGATCGCCCGCCGCACGGGCGTGCCCGTGTGGGTCTCGCCTGACCGCGTCGCGGCGGCCACGGCGCTGTGCGGCGCTCACAGCGACGTCGACGTGATCGTGAGCGACGACGGCCTCCAGCACTACCGCCTCGCGCGCGACGTCGAGATCGTGGTGTTCGACCATCGCCTGGGCGGCAATGGCTTTCCGTTGCCCGCGGGCCCGCTGCGCGAGCCGCTTTCGCGCAGCCGCGACGCCACGCTCATCAACAATCCGTTCGAGCGCGCGCTGCCGCCCTGGCCCAATACGTTCGCGCTCAAACTCGAACCCGGCGACGCCTGGCATCTCGCCAATCCGGCGCTGCGCCGTCCACTCGCGCAGTTTGCCGCTGGCGCGGCCGCGCCGGGGCAAGGCGCCCGAATTACGCCGGACGGACAAGGGTCGCAGCCCGCGCTGCGTATCGTCGCGGCGGCAGGCATCGGTTCGCCGGAGCGTTTTTTCGCGACGCTGCGCGCCGCCGGCCTTGCGCCGCAAACCCTGCCGCTGCCCGACCACTACGCCTACGCGACCAACCCGTTCGCCGATGTCGCTGCCGACGCGATCCTGGTCACCGAAAAGGATGCAGTAAAATTGGGGTCCTGGAACGACGCGCGCATCTGGGTCGTCCCCGTCGAAGCCGCGCTCGATCATCGCCTCATTACCCTGGTTGTGGAGAAACTCCGTGGACGCTCGTCTGCTTGAAATCCTGGTCTGCCCGATCTGCAAGGGCCCGCTCAGCTATGACCGCGCCGCGCAGGAGCTGATCTGCAACGCCGACAAGCTCGCCTACCCGATCCGCGACGGCATCCCGGTCATGCTCGTCGACGAAGCGCGTCAAACCGTGGAAGGCACGCCGGTCGATCCGCAAGGCCCAAGCGCCGCGTAAGGCGCGCTGGCGGCGCGTCGCGCGCCGCCAGGCGGCTGCAACTCCGCTCACCCCGTCTTTCCGGCTGGAAGCCGAGCTACGCGCGCCGCCCCCGGCGCGCTGTCGTCTTCAAAGGCGGTTCCCAGAACCGCTTATCCCTAATCCCGTTTCCTGTCCTTGCCCCAACTGGCCATGACCGCTCCCGTGCAACCCTTCATCGCCGTCGTCCCGGCGCGCCTCGCATCCACGCGGCTGCCCAACAAACCGCTGGCCGACATCGGCGGCAAGCCTATGGTGGTGCGTGTGGCCGAGCGCGCGCGCGACTCGGGTGCGCAGAAGGTGCTGATCGCCTCGGACGCCCAGAGCGTGCTCGACGCCGCACGCGACCACGGTTTCGAGGCCGTGCTCACGCGCGCCGATCACCCGTCGGGCACCGACCGCCTCGCTGAAGTCGCCGAACAGTACGGCTGGAGCGACGAGACGATCGTGGTCAACGTCCAGGGCGACGAGCCGCTGATCGACCCCGCGCTCGTGTGCGACGTTGCGTCGCACCTTGCCGCGCATCCCGAATGCGCGATCGCCACCGCGGCGCATCCCATCACGGCGCCCGAGGAAATCTTCAGCCCGAACGTCGTGAAGGTCGTGCTGGACGCGCGCGGCGTGGCGCTCTACTTCTCCCGCGCGCCTATTCCCTGGGCCCGCGACGCCTGGCAGCCGCACTGGTCGCCGGCGCGCCTCGACCTCGGCGCAATGCCCGCCCCACCGGCTCCCGCGACCGTCTATCGGCATATCGGCCTGTACGCGTACCGCGCGAAATTCCTGCGCAGCTACCCCTCGCTCGCGCATTCGCCGATCGAGCAGGTCGAGGCGCTGGAGCAGCTTCGCGCGATGTGGCACGGCGAGCGCATCGCGGTGCTCGTGACGGCCGAAGCACCCGCGCCGGGCGTCGACACGGCCGCCGACCTCGCCCGCGTGCAGGCGTTATACCGGCCTTAATTCCGTCCGTGGGGCAAAAATCCCATGGCATAATCAATTGTTTGCGCGAGCCGTCTAAAGCCTTTGTGCGTCGGGGTTTCCCCGCTATTCGGTACCGTCTTGCAGCGCCGCTCCGTGTCTTGTGCGAGTCATAGACACCGGGCGAAAGCCGCGCGGGACGGGCCGTCGCCCCCACCAGCACTGCCTCGACGGGGCCGTGAGCGAACGGGCAAGGAGACGCACGACGCTGACGATGCTGTCTCACCACGCGTGTGGTGCAGCTGCCGCGCCGCAAGAATTCACACAGATCGGAGATTGTTCACATGCGTTTGATCCTGTTGGGCGCCCCGGGCGCGGGCAAGGGAACCCAGGCAAGCTTCATCAAGGAAAAGTTCGGCATTCCGCAAATCTCGACGGGCGACATGCTGCGCGCAGCCGTCAAGGCCGGTACGCCGCTTGGCCTCGAGGCGAAGCGATTCATGGACGCCGGCGAGCTCGTCACCGACGAACTCATCATCAATCTCGTGAAGGAGCGCCTTCAGGAGCCCGACTGCAAGAACGGCTACCTGTTCGACGGCTTCCCGCGCACGCTGCCGCAAGCCGAAGCCATGAAGCAGGCAGGCGTCGCGATCGACTACGTGCTCGAGATCGACGTGCCGTTCGACGAGATCATCACGCGCATGAGCGGCCGCCGCATGCACCCGGCTTCGGGCCGCACGTATCACGTCAAGTTCAATCCGCCCAAGGTCGACATGACGGACGACGTCACGGGCGAACCGCTCGTCCAGCGCGACGACGACAAGGAAGAAACGGTGCGCAAGCGTCTGGACGTGTACGTCGCCCAGACCAAGCCGCTCATCGCCTACTACAGCGACTGGGCGAAGCGCGGTGAAGAAAGCGGCGTGCAGCCGCCGCAGTATCGCGCCATCTCGGGCCTCGGCAGCGTCGACGAGATTCGCGAGCGCGCATTCGAAGCGCTCAAGTGAGCGATTCAACGTCCGGTTAAAAGCATAATTCGAAGCCGGTTTCGGCTTTCAAGCTGGTTTGCCTGCGGGCCGGCTGGCGCCGCACTCCTGAGGTCACTCGGGACGCGACGCCAGCCGGCCCGCTTTGTTTTTGCGTGGCCTTGCGTGGACTCCCGCTCTGCGTAAGACACAGCCCAACGACAGGAGACGAAACATGCAGATCCGCGGCAACGTATTTCTCATCACCGGCGGCGCGTCGGGGCTCGGCGCGGCAAGCGCACGTCTCATCGCGGCCGAGGGCGGCAAGGTCGTCATCGCCGACCTCAACGAGGACGCGGGCAACGCACTTGCGACGGAACTGGGCGGCGCGTTCGTGAAGTGCAACGTCGCGAGCGAAGACGACGGCGCGCGCGCTGTGGCCGCCGCAACCGCGCTCGGCACGCTGCGCGGCCTCGTGAACTGCGCGGGCATCGCGCCCGCCGTCAAGACCGTGGGCAAGGACGGCCCGCATCCGCTCGACACGTTCTCGAAGACGATCTCGGTCAATCTGATCGGCACTTTCAACATGATCCGCCTCGCGGCGGCCGCGATCGCCGTGACGGCACCCGGCGAGGGCGGCGAGCGCGGCGTGATCGTCAACACGGCGTCGGTGGCCGCGTATGACGGCCAGATCGGCCAGGCGGCCTACGCCGCGTCGAAGGGCGGTGTCGTCGCGATGACGCTGCCGATCGCGCGCGACCTTTCGCGCAGCGGCATCCGCGTGATGACGATCGCGCCCGGCATCTTCGAAACGCCGATGCTGCTCGGTATGCCCAAAGAGGTGCAGGATGCGCTCGGCGCGATGGTCCCGTTCCCGCCGCGCCTCGGCAAGCCGGATGAATACGCGATGCTGGTCAAGCAAATCGTCGAGAATCCGATGCTCAACGGCGAGGTGATCCGTCTGGACGGCGCGATCCGCATGCAGCCGAAGTAGCGGCGCGCACGGCTTCCCGAAAAAAAAACCCGCGAGATTCGTCGCGGGCTTTTTTGTCTGCGGCCTGACCGAGGGCTTCAGTCGTTATCGAGCGTGCGCTGGCGCAGCTCATGCAGCTGCGCCTCGACCACGGTCGCGTCTTGCGCGTCGGGGCGCTCGTCGAGGTAGTGTTCGAGGTCTTCGAGCGCGGGGCGCAGATAGTCGAGCCGCGCATAAGCGAACCCGCGGTCGCGCACTTCCTCGATGCTCTCGGGCAGCAGGATCACGAGCCGCTGCTGGATGGCCAGCAGGCGCTGCCAGCGTTCGGTCTGCAGATACACCGACTTCAGGTTGCGCAGCATGCGCGCGACGATCTCGCGGCGCGTGGCCGGCTCGAGCAACATGCGCAGCGCACGCGCCACGGAATCGCCGGCGTTGGCCACGAACGGTTCGAGCATCTCCACCATGTCGGACTCGGTGAGCGTGCGGCCCGTGGTGGGATCGAGCATCTCGTCGCCTTCGGGCAGCGCGACGCGCAGCAGAAAATGTCCCGGAAACGATACGCCCTTCACCGGCAGCCCGAGCTGCGTGGCCATTTCCAGATACAGCACCGCCAGCGAAATGGGTATGCCGCGCCGGCGCTTGAGCACGACGTTCAGGTGGCTGTTTTCGGGGTCGAGAAAGTCGTTGAGGTTGGCCGCAAAGCCCATCTCGCGAAAAAAGCAGCGGTTGAGCACGGCGACCTGTTGGCGCACGTCCGCCCCTTCGGGCATGCGGCGGCGCACGCGCAGCGCGAGTTCGTCGATCTCGGCGAGCGTGCCTTGCAGATCGAGATCGGGATACGCGTCCTGCGCGATCGCGAGCGCCGCCTCGGTGAGCGGCAGGCTCTCGTCGTCGGCAACGAGCGCGCTGAAATAATCCAGTACCCGCGTAGTCATCGTCGTCACTTCGCCCGCCTCTTGAAGTACGCGTATTTGAAGCCCATGAGCCAAAGCATACCGAAATATAACGCCGCGAACAGAACGAGGCACGCACCGAGCAAGGCGATGCGCGCGAGCGGTTCATGACGCAGTGCGATCCAGTCGTAGCTGATGGCGCACCAGTGCATCGCGCCCGCCAACACGAGACATGCCCCGAGCAACTGCACGAAGAACGTCGTCCAGCCCGAGGACGGCATGTAGATGCCGCGCCGGCGCAGCCCGATGAAAAGCAGTAGCGCGTTCATGCAGGCGCCAAGGCCGACCGAGAGCGTGAGGCCCGCGTGCGAGAAGATCGGCACGAAGATGTAGTTGCTGATCTGCGTGGCGATGAGCACGCCCACACCGATCTTGACCGGCGTTTTGATGTCCTGGCGCGCGTAGAACCCGGGCGCGAGGATCTTGATCAGGATGAGGCCGACGAGCCCAACCCCGTACGCGGCGAGCGCGCGGCCCGTCATGATGACGGACGTGGCGTCGAATTTGCCGTAGTGAAAGAGCGTGGCCGTGAGCGGCTCGGCGAAGAAGAACAGCGCAACGGCCGAAGGCGCGGCAAGCAGGAACGTCACGCGCAGGCCCCAGTCGAGCAGCGCCGAGTACTCGTGCGGATCGGCATCGACGTGCGCTTTCGAGAGGCTGGGCAGCAGGATCGTACCGAGCGCCACGCCGAGCAGCGCAGTGGGGAATTCCATCAGGCGGTCGGCGTAATTGATCCACGACACCGCGCCGGGTCCGAGACGCGAGGCGATATTCGTGTTGATGATGAGGCTGATCTGCGCGACCGAGACGGCGAACATGGCGGGCACCATCTTCGCTAGCACGCGCTTTACGCCCCGGTGCGCGAGCGCCTTGAGCGGATTCAGGCCGATGCGCGGCATCATGTCGATGCGCTTGAGCCCCGGCAATTGCACGATGAACTGCAGCACCCCGCCCACGATCACGGCCCACGCAAGCGCGTAGACGGGCTGCTTCATGTGCGGTGCGAAGGCCACGGCGGCCGTAATGAACGAGACGTTGAGCAGCACCGGCGCGAACGCGGGCAGCGAGAACTGCTTGTACGTGTTGAGCACGCCGGACGCGAGCGACGTCAGCGAGATGAACACGATATAGGGGAACATGATGCGCGTCATCGTGACGGCGAGCGGAAACGCTTGCCCGTCGCTCTTCAAGCCCGAGGCGACCACGATCACGACGAACGACGCGCCGAAAATGCCAAGCACCGAGAGGATCGCGAGCACCCAGGCGAGCACGGTCGACGTGGCGTCGACGAGCGCGCGCGTGGCGTCGTGGCCCTTCTGGTTCTTGAATTCCGCGAGAATCGGCACGAACGCCTGCGAAAAGGCGCCCTCCGCCGAGATGCGGCGCAGCAGGTTGGGAATACGAAACGCGACGTAGAAGGCGTCGGTGTACTGGCTCGCGCCAAACGCGCGAGCAATCAGCGTTTCTCGGGCCAGACCGGTCACGCGCGACAGCAGCGTGAAGCCGCTGACTGTCAGCAGGGCTCGGAATAGATTCATGGGGCGGCTATTATACGGGCGCCTTGCGCTCCATCGCGGATGCGCGGCGCGATGGTCGACGCAAAACCCGCGCGACGGCGCAGACGAACGGGAGGCAAAGACAAAACGCGGTGAGTGTGACCACGTCGCGTTAAAGGCGTTCACCTCCGACGGCGCTTGTCTTCGCCGAAGCGCCGGGATTGCCACGCTGATGATTCTGTTGCTATAATCGTTGATTCGGGTTCTCTCAGGGGGCTCGAAGCGCGTCTTGGAAAGGGGGCAGGAAAGCTGCTCTGGCACAAAAGGCGCGGCCGGTTTTGAGCAATCCGAACTGGCAAATACCGTTTTGGACTCTCAGGCAACGCTGCCGAAGGTTCAAATCCAGGCAAAGAGCGTCGGCCAGGTCCACGCTCCGCAATCACAAGGAATCGCAATGGCAAACTCCGCACAAGCACGCAAGCGCGCCCGTCAGGCCGCGAAGGCAAACTCGCACAACTCGGCACTGCGCTCGAAGTTCCGCACCGCCATCAAGGCCGTTCGCAAGGCAATCGACGCCGGCGACCAGGCTAAGGCTGCTGAAGTTCTGAAGGCAGCGGGCAAGACGCTCGACATCATCGCCGACAAGAAGATCGTTCACAAGAACAAGGCCGCTCGCAACAAGAGCCGTCTCGCTGCTGCCGTCAAGGCAATGCAAGCTGCGCAGTAAAGAGATTCGGACTGTCGGCCACGGCTGGCAGCCCTCTCTTTGAGCTGCACGACAAAAAACCCGCTTCGGCGGGTTTTTTTTTCTGTCGGGCACAAAACGGGCACAAAAAAACCCGCCGAAGCGGTTCCGTTCGTTGCCGCGACTGCGCCGTTAGCGCACGCCGGCTTGCTGCGTCGCGTGATCGTGCGGCAACTCGCACGCCTCGGTCACGAGGAGGTCATTGTCCTTCGCGAAGTTCATCACGAAATTGAAGGCCATCGGCTCGATGTCCTTCAAACGCGAGTCCAGCACAACGACCTTGAGATCGCCGATCATCGTCGGGCGCACATAGAGCGAGTAGCGCAGATAGGCGTTCGGGCCGCGAGCATTCGCCGATGCCTTCGGACCGAAGCTCGACATCACGCCTGCCAGACGCTCCGACCAGTCGCTCGGACGAAACTTCTTCCCCGCGCTGGTGATGCCTTGAATGAAGTATTCGGTTGGAGCGTCGTCGGCCATGCAGGAGTACCTGTGTGTGTAGCTGCTGGGTGCGTTTGCAGCATGTAACGGCGGCACGAGCGCTGCGCCCGCGCGTGGGTCCGCGCTGGTACCGCGGAACGCCGGCCGCGGGGATCGCCCGCCGCCACGCGCATGGACAGTCCGACGGATAGGGAACGGCTGCCGCGCACCCCGCCTGGCGTCCAGTCTCGAAAATCGCCGCCACCGCGGGTCACAAGTGAAGTCTCGCAACGGGATCGACGGGACGATTTCACGGCGCACTGCCAGTCGGCGCGCAGGCCGCTCCCGCGGGCTTGCCTGTCGTTGCCGCGTGGTGTTGCCACCTTGCGCCACACACGTTCAGAGCCCGTTTGTCGTGCCTAAGAAATCTCTGAGATTATAGCGCACCGACCGTTTTGACGCAGTGCACACAAGGCACTTGAAAGGCTAAATCCAGGCCCTCGCGATGCTCGCGAAGCAGCCACGAAAGCCATCCCGAAATCGCCGCCCACCCCACGCCAGCGCACCCCGCCCAAATTTTGGGCAACTCGTCAAAGTGTGCAAAATCCTTTATGCTGCTTTGACTTACCACCAACCGCAGCGGCGTCGCCGGCCCAATCCTGCAGTTCGAGGCCGGATCGGGCGCCGCTTTTGTTTCATGACCTCCCGGACCATACGCCATTACCTGCAGTTCAAGGATTTCTCCCTTGACGAATATGAATATGTGCTGGAGCGCGCGCGCATCCTGAAGCGCAAGTTCAAGAACTACGAGACCTATCACCCGCTGCACGACCGCACGCTGGCGATGATCTTCGAGAAGAGTTCCACGCGCACGCGCCTCTCGTTCGAAGCGGGTATTTTCCAGCTGGGCGGCCACGCCGTGTTCATGAACACGCGCGACACGCAGCTCGGCCGCGGCGAGCCGATCGAAGATTCGGCGCAGGTCATCTCGCGCATGGTCGACATCATCATGATCCGCACGTTCGGCCAGGACATCCTCAAGCGCTTTGCCGAAAGCTCGCGCGTGCCGGTCATCAACGGTCTCACGAACGAGTACCACCCCTGCCAGGTGCTGGCCGACATCTTCACGTATTACGAGCATCGCGGCCTGATCCGCGGCAAGACCGTGGCGTGGGTCGGCGACGCCAACAACATGCTCTACACGTGGATCGAAGCCGCGCAGATCCTCGGCTTCAAGCTGCATATATCCACGCCGCCGGGTTATCCGCTCGATCCGGCGTTGGTCGCGCCGGAAAGCAGGCCGTTCTATGAAGTGTTCGAGGACCCGCATGACGCCTGCGACGGCGCTGACCTCGTGACCACCGACGTCTGGACCAGCATGGGCTTCGAGGCCGAGAACGAAGCGCGCAAGACGGCGTTCGCGGACTGGTGCGTGGACACGCCGATGATGGCCCGAGCCAACGCCGACGCGCTCTTCATGCACTGCTTGCCCGCGCACCGTGGCGAGGAAGTGAGCGGCGAGGTGATCGACGGCCCGCAGAGCGTGGTTTGGGACGAGGCGGAAAACCGTCTGCACGTCCAGAAGGCGCTAATGGAGTTCCTGCTGCTCGGGCGCTTGAACCACTGAGCCTGTGCCGTAAGCCATCATGAAAAAGCCGACCCCAAGGTCGGCTTTTTTGCGCCCGCTGCGGCTTGCGCGTCAGACCGTTTCGCCAAGACGCCGCGCCAGCGACTTCAGGAGCGGCGCCACGCGCTCGCGAAACACCTCGGGCCCCATCGACGAAGCCGGCCCGCTGCAGCTGAGCACGAGCCAGCGACGGTCGCGAGGCTCGCGAAACGGCACCGCCACGGCGTTGACGTCTTCGTGCCAATCGCGAAACGAGTAACAGCACCCCTCCTTGCCGAATACCTCGATCTCGCGTTTCGCGGCCTTGACCAGCGCCGGCCCTTCGGTTCCCGCCGTCTTCTCCAGATCCGCGAACAACGCCATACGCACATCGATGGGCTGGACGGCGAGATACGCGCGGCCCATCGAGCTCGTGAGCATCGACAGCCGCGAGCCTGAGGCGAGGCCCAGCGTGAGCGCCGTCTCGCTGCGGATCGTCTCCAGATAGATCACGTCCAGACCGTCGCGGCAGCCCAGCGACACCGCGGCGCCCACCTCGCGCGCGAACGCGCGCATATGCGGGCGGGCGAGTTCGAGCGTGTCCGTACCCGACAGCAGCGCAAAGCCAAGTGACAGGACGCCGGCGTCGAGCGCATATTTGCCAAGCGATTCGTCAAAACGCAGATAGCCGAGCACGGTGAGTGTGTACGCAAGCCGGTTCACGGTCGCCTTCGGCAAGCCCGTGCGCTCAACGAAGTCGCTGTTGCCGAGCAGCGTCTCGCCTGGGCGGAACGCCCGCAGCAGGTCGAGCCCGCGGGCGAGCGCCACGACGAATTTGCGCTCGTCGATCGGGCCCTCAGCCAGCGAGGAAGAAAAAGAAGAAGTTGGAGTCGTTCCGGATGCAGACATGGGCGCCCTGGTGCTACACTAAAGCCAATTTGCAAAACATTGTTCCGCATAGCGGAACTCAAGTCAAGCGCAAATTCGCCCATCTAAAGGATTTGAGGAAAGGAGAGACACCATGGCCGCACACGCCCAGTTCCATTGGGAAGACCCGCTTCTGCTCGACCAGCAGCTCACCGAAGAGGAGCGCATGGTGCGCGACGCCGCCGCCGCGTACGCCCAGGACAAGCTTGCGCCGCGCGTGCTGGAAGCGTTCCGCCACGAGAAGACGGACGCCTCGATCTTCCGCGAGATGGGCGAAGTCGGCCTGCTCGGCCCGACGATTCCCGAGCAATATGGCGGCCCCGGCCTCAACTACGTGGCCTATGGTCTGATCGCGCGCGAAGTGGAGCGCGTCGACTCGGGCTATCGCTCGATGATGTCGGTGCAGTCTTCGCTCGTGATGGTGCCCATCTTCGAGTTCGGCTCGGAAGCGCAAAAGCAGAAATACCTGCCCAAGCTCGCCAGCGGCGAGTGGATTGGCTGCTTCGGCCTCACGGAGCCGAACCACGGCTCGGACCCGGGCAGCATGGTCACGCGCGCGAAGAAGGTGAACGGCGGCTACTCGCTCTCGGGCGCGAAGATGTGGATCACGAACTCGCCGATCGCCGACGTGTTCGTCGTCTGGGCGAAGCTCGAGGAAGACGGCAAGGACGATATTCGCGGGTTCATCCTGGAGAAAGGCTGGAAGGGTCTCTCGGCGCCTGCGATCCACGGCAAGGTGGGCCTGCGCGCCTCGATCACCGGCGAAATCGTGCTCGACGAAGTGTTCGTGCCGGAAGAGAACCTCATGCCGGGCGTGAAGGGCCTGCGCGGTCCGTTCACCTGCCTGAATTCGGCGCGCTATGGCATCGCCTGGGGCGCGCTCGGCGCTGCGGAATCGTGCTGGCACACGGCGCGCCAGTACGTGCTCGACCGCAAGCAGTTCGGCCGCCCGCTCGCGGCGAACCAGCTGATCCAGAAGAAACTCGCCGACATGCAAACGGAAATCACGCTGGGCCTGCAGGGTTGCCTGCGCCTCGGCCGCATGAAGGACGAAGGCACCGCGGCGGTCGAAATCACGTCGATCATGAAACGCAATTCGTGCGGCAAGTCGCTCGATATCGCGCGGCTCGCCCGCGACATGCTCGGCGGTAATGGCATCTCCGACGAATTCGGCGTGGCGCGTCACCTCGTGAACCTCGAAGTGGTGAACACGTACGAAGGCACGCACGATATTCACGCGCTGATCCTCGGCCGCGCACAGACGGGTATCCAGGCGTTCTTCTGACCGCCGCCCCGCTCTGCATCGCCCGCTCATAAAAAAGCGCCGCACGATTTGTTTCGTGCGGCGTTTTTGTTCTGACGTTGGCCGAACGGCTTACTTGTTCGGCTGCGGCGTCATGCGCAGATACGGACGCAGCGCCTTGTAGCCCTTCGGGAATTTCTGCTTGATGACTTCTTCGTCCTTCAGCGACGGGACGATCACGACGTCGTCGCCCTGCTTCCAGTTGCCGGGCGTCGCGACCTGATAGTTGTCGGTGAGCTGCAGCGAGTCGATCACACGCAGCACTTCGTCGAAGTTGCGGCCCGTACTCGCCGGATAGGTGATGATGAGGCGCACCTTCTTGTTCGGGTCGATCACGAAGAGCGAGCGGACCGTGAGCGTCTCGTTCGCGTTCGGATGGATCATGTCGTACAGGGTGGACACCTTGCGGTCGCCGTCCGCGAGAATCGGGAAACCGACGCTCGCCGCCTGCGTCTCGTTGATGTCCTTGATCCACTCGTTGTGCGATTCGGCGGTATCGACCGAAAGCGCGATCGTCTTCACGTTGCGCTTCTCGAATTCGTCCTTGAGCTTGGCGGTCAGGCCAAGCTCGGTCGTGCAGACCGGTGTGAAGTCGGCCGGGTGCGAAAACAGCACGCCCCAGCTACTGCCGAGCCACTCGTGAAACTCGATGCGGCCAATGCTCGAATCCTGCTCGAAGTCGGGTGCGATATCGCCAAGACGTAGACTCATGGTGCGGTTCCTTTGAACGAGGTGAACGGAGTTTGATCGAAACGGCGCGCGCGGCCCGTTGATCCAGTGGACGTTTACAACAGTCAAGCATACAGGCCCTGGTTGCGCACCGCGAACGAACATCGGCTCACACCGGTATGAGTTTTTGTAATTTTGAACCGGATGAGGGAAACTTTAGGTGCCCGATCAAATCAATGACTCTCACCGCGCGCTTCTTTTCTTTGACGCGCGGAATCCAAAACCCCGTCCATCCGCGTTTGCGGGAACGGATCGTGCGAATTCTGAGGTCGTGGCGGCGCGTCACGCTTGCCAGCGCCCGTATCTTTGTTACGATTCACGCGTGATGTGACACGATGGGAGCCAGTCAATGTCAGAAGTCAACAAGGAGAGGCTGATGTCCGATATCAAAACCGTCCTCGCGGATGCAGAGGATCTGCTCAAGCAAGCTGCGAGCGCTACGGGCGAGCGCGCTTCGGAATTGCGCGAAACGGCACTCTCGCGTCTGAAGCAGGCAAAAGAAAAGGCCGCCGACGTCCAGGTGGTCGTGGTCGAGAAAGGCAAGAAAGCGGCGCGCGCCACCGACGACTACGTCCACGAGCATCCGTGGGCGTCGATCGGCATCGCCGCCGGCGTGGGAGTGCTGGTCGGTCTGCTGATCAACCGCAAGTAAAGCGGCGCTCCCCGAGCCACGCGGGCGGTCTCCGGGCCGCTCGCGCGGCGCGGTCGAACAGCCCGTTGGCACTGGCGCGCGCCGCCGCGCCGCTTGGTCTCGCCGGGCGATCTCGTCCGCTGTATTTTCTTGCGTTTTTTCTTGCGCGTTGCCCGGGCACACGCCTGCGCCGCCTGCCATCGCCATGACGACAGACACTCACTCGCAGCGACACGAACACGGACCGTTGCGCCGACTGCTCGGCTCCGCGTCCGCGATGCTACAGACGCGGCTAGAACTGATCGGCATCGAACTCGCCGAGGAGAAGGACCGTCTCATCGGCGTGCTCTTCCTTGGCCTCGCGGGGATGATGTTCGCGATGCTTGCGCTGATCGCGCTCACGGCGCTCGTTGCCATCGCCTTCTGGGACACGTACCGCTGGGAGGCGCTCGCCGGTCTCACGGTCGTCTATGCGATCGCGGCGATTTTCTGCGGCCTGAAGGCGCGCCGCGGCCTGCACACCGCGCCACTCGTGTTCCAGGCAACGCTCGAGGAATTCGAGAAAGACCGAGATGCCCTGCGCAACCCCTAGCCGCGAGCCGACGCCATGAACCAATCCCGACCGGACACCGCTTTTCGCCCTCGCCGCGGTCGTGCTCACGACCTCTCGACGCCACAACTGCGCGTACTGCGTAAGGAACTACTGCTCGTGCGTGCGAGCGTCGAGCGCGCTGAAATGGCCGAAGCGCTCGTGGACATCCGCTCGACGGTCACGAACTTCAGCTGGCTGCGCTTCGTGGTGCCCGGATTCGGTCGCTCTGGCTCCGGCGGCGGCGTGGCTTCCGGCCTCGGTAACCTGCTCAAGGAATATCCGCTGGTCAGTTCGCTCGTCTCGCTCATCGTGGCGAAACCGCTGCGCACAAGCATCGTCTCGGTTGCACGCCCCATCATCAAGTGGGGCGGCCTCGCCTTTACGGCGTGGGAGGCGTATCGCGTGTGGCAGCAGGTGCGGCGCCAGCGCGGCGCCTCCCCGAATCCGCCCGCCCGCGCCAGGTCCGACGAAGACGACCTCACAGGCTGATCGCCGACCGTTTCGCAGTTTGTGGACGTTCACCGGTCCCTCCAGCACGTTTGGATAGCTGCCGCGACAGCGCCGCCGCCTGAGGCGTGGTTGCTACGTGCGCCGGTTGCGTCGAGCACGAAAGCGCCGCAAGGGTCGCCACGCATCGGCCCGGTTTCCACAGGATCGGCCGCGATGGCATAGCCGCCGTTGGACTCGTCGGCGGGCATCAGGCGCAAGCGGTAAATGGGCGTTCCCGTCGGCGGCGCCTGGTCGAATCCCGCGGGCAAAGACGCCAACGACGCGCTCTGCGTATCGACGAGTTGCGCCGCTCGATAGAGCGCGGCGACAGCGTCGGTGCGATGTCCCCGCGCGATCTGCGCGCTCCATCCCGGCAACGCGAAGGCCGCGACGATAGCCGCCACCGCCAGCGCAATGACCAGCTCGAGCAGTGTGAACGCGTTGTGGCGGTTGCTCTTCACCTTTCCTCCCGCTTGCTTCATCAAAACGGCCTCGCGACGACGTGACGCCAGTGATGCTCGACGCGCGTCGCGTCACCCGCGGCTTCGATGACCAACTGGTTCTGCAGCCAGCTTTGTGTGTCTTCCGATGCGCCAAACCCTCGCGCCGTGACGAGATACGCGCGAGCCAGCGGACGGCTCTCGATGCGCCAGGCTTCGACAAAGCATTGCGGTGCGCGCACGGCTCCAGGCCACGCGGCAACGGGCACGATGGCCTGCCGCTCGAAGCTGTCTTGCCGCCGCCAGGCTTGCGGCTCGCCTGGCTGCGCCGCGGGCGCAGGCGCGCCCAGCGAGCCATTCGTCAGCGCACGCGAGCACGACACGAGCGCGGCGTCGGCGGCATGGAAGGACTGCAGATGATCGGCGACGGCATCTGCGTTGCGCCGCGTTAGCAGCGCTGCCTCGAACCACGCCGCCGAGGTCACGAGCATCATCGCAACGATGAGCAGCACGACCGGCAGCGCGACGCCGCGACAAGCGGCGCATGGCCGATGCTTCACACGAAGGCGCGTTCTCACGACGCGACCGAAAGACCGTCACGCAGCACGATGTGCCGCCAGAACGCTTGTCGCGCACGCCCATCCGTGCCGACCGCCTGCACGCCATCGCAATCGACGTAGCGTATGCGTCGGGAAAGGGGCGCCCCGCGCACCAGCACGCACAGATCGACCGCGACGACCGCAGCCCACTGATCGCGTGCGAGCGCCGAAGCCTCGACCGCCTGGGCCGCGCCCGCCGTCCAGTAGCGCACACGCAAACGCTCGACGCCCTCGACGAGCGGCTGCGCCGTGCCGACCTTGCCGGAGCCCTCGCAGTAAAGCTCGGTCTCCCCGGTCGAACCGCTCACCTTGGCGTGATAGCGGTTCACGATTTCGACGCCCGCCGCGCCAACCGCCTGCCCGAGGCAGTCGGTGACCTGGCCGTTCGCGGCGGGCCACGTCGATACACCGTCGCCTTGATAGCGCACAGCCAGCCCATCGGAGCGGCTCGACAGCGACTCGCAGGCAAGCGCTGCATCGGCGCCGGTCGGGCGCCCGGACACGCAGCCGAATATCGCAGTGCCGGCAAGCGGCGAGCGCGCGTCCGCGGCAACAAAGCCGGCCATCTGGATCTGCTCGCCGATCAGCATCAACGCATTCATGCCGGCTTCGTGGATACGCGCGGCGTCGCTCGCCTGCGCGTAGGCCTGGCGCTGAGTACGGTAGGCCGAGAGCGCGCCAAGCGTCACCACGAGGCCGAGCGCCACGGCGATCGTCAGTTCGAGCAGTGTGTGGCCGGCATGCTGGCATGCATGCGCGAGACGCTTATTCATCGCAGAAATGCCAAGGCAACGCAGGCGCGCCCAGCGGGCGCCGTCGCGTCGATACACGGCGCGACCCGCGAGGCCGCCGCCGATCCTGACGCTGCGCCGAACGGTGTAGCCGCCCAACTCACGGACGCGATCGATGCGTCGCCGCCTGCACTCGACGTAGTCAGTTGCCCATCGGGCACGACGCTCGCCGTCAGTGCCTTCCATCGATCAGTCGTGGCGCCCGTTGCACCTGCCACGCGCGCGGCTTCGGCGATGGCGTCCGCGGCAAACGCCGCGCGCTCGCGCGCCGCTGCCAGTTGCGCTTGCCGGGCTAAGCCGAGCTGCGTGCTCATCAGACCGAGCCCGCACATCGCCATGACGCCGAGCGCGATGGCGACTTCGAGCAGCGTCGATCCGCGCAAGCTACGCTCGCTCGCCCGACTCATGACGCCCCCGTGCATGCGCCGTCGCTCACGCGTGCCCTGCCTCCCGCAGCGATGCGTATGCAGCGCCGCCAGCCCGCGCCGCGTTGTGCAACCGACGTGGTCCGCGGGGCGATCTCGAAGTTGCGCAAGCTACCAATGGTCTGCCCCGCCGGCGGCGAAAACGTGATGGCGGTGAGCCCCGAAGCCACGGTGATTGAGTCGAGCGCCGGCTGGACGCGCAAAGGGATATACGCGCCTGCGCGCTCGATCATGACGGCCCAGCCGCAGGACCAGTCCGCAGTACCTGACGGACACGCTTTGGCGGCCGCAAGGCAATTGCGCGCAGCATCGACGCGGCAAACGGTAATGCGCGCCTTGCGCCGTATTGCCTCGTTTCGCGCGTAGGCGAGCGTGCCGAGCATTGCGTTGGCGCGCGCGTCGACCTGATCGCGCACGCGCCACGCGGTGAAAACGGGCGTGGAAACCGTTACGCAGATCGCCAGCAAGACGATGACGACCATCGTCTCAATGAGCGTGAATCCTCCGTGCTTCATCAGCAATCCTTAGTTTGTGCGGATTGCCATCAATCTACGGACGAACAAGAAACGAAACAATTAGCCGAACGGCTAGC
This sequence comes from Paraburkholderia hiiakae, assembly GCF_904848665.1. GTDB lineage: Bacteria > Pseudomonadota > Gammaproteobacteria > Burkholderiales > Burkholderiaceae > Paraburkholderia > Paraburkholderia hiiakae. Next base: position 185,737 of record NZ_CAJHCQ010000003.1, on the reverse strand, counting down.
TGGTGCGCGCAGCGTCGGCTCGCGAGAATGCAAGCGTTACGACAGCGGCAATGCGGGAGGGAAGAAAAATGCGAATGCGCTCAGCGCTTTTTCGTGGGGTTGTTGGCAGCACCCGCACGGCGGAATTCCTCGATCACGTCTTCGAATTCGGAGACGTCCTCAAAGCGCCGGTACACCGAAGCAAACCGTACGAACGCGACCTTGTCGAGTTCGCGCAATTCGCCCATGACGAGCTCGCCAAGGCGCTCGCTGCGCACTTCGCGCTCGCCGCTGCCGAGCAATTGATACTCGATACGGGCAACTGCCGCGTCGATCGCATCGGCCGCAACCGGGCGCTTGCGCAGCGCCAGTTGCATGCTCGCTGCGATCTTGCGGCGGTCGAATTCCGTGCGGCTGCCGTCCTTCTTGACGATGGCCGGCATCGCCAGCTCGACCCGCTCGTACGTCGTGAAACGCTTGTCGCAGGCCGGGCAGCGGCGGCGGCGCCGGATCGCGGCGCCGTCTTCGGACACGCGCGAATCGACGACCTGCGTGTCTTCGTGCCGGCAAAAGGGGCAGCGCATGGGCTATCGCGTGGCTTAGCGGTAAACCGGGAAGCGCTTCGTCAGCTCGGCGACCTGCGCCTTAACACGCTCGATCGTGGCGGCGTCTTCCGGATTGTCGAGCACGTCGGCAATCAGGTTGCCCACCTGCTCGGCTTCCTTCACGCCAAAGCCGCGCGTCGTCATGGCCGGCGATCCAAGGCGGATACCGCTCGTCACGAACGGCTTTTCCGGGTCGTTCGGGATCGCGTTCTTGTTCACCGTGATGTGCGCCGCGCCCAGCACGGCTTCAGCAGCCTTGCCGGTGATGTTCTTCGCGCGCAGGTCCACCAGCATCACGTGGCTTTCCGTGCGGCCCGAAACGATGCGCAGACCGCGTTTGACCAGCGTTTCCGCCAGCACGCGAGCGTTCTCGACCACGTGCTGTTGGTAGGTCTTGAATTCCGGCGAGAGCGCTTCCTTGAACGCCACGGCCTTACCGGCGATCACGTGCATGAGCGGACCGCCCTGAATGCCCGGGAAAATGGCCGAGTTGATCTGCTTCTCGAACTCCGCCTTCATCAGGATCACGCCGCCGCGCGGGCCGCGCAGGCTCTTGTGGGTGGTCGTGGTGACGAAGTCGGCGTGCGGAACCGGGTTCGGGTAGACGCCCGCGGCGATCAGGCCCGCGTAATGCGCCATGTCTACCATGAAGTACGCACCGACCGCCTTGGCAACCTTGGCGATGCGCTCGAAGTCGATACGCAGCGCGAATGCCGACGCGCCAGCGATGATCAACTTCGGCTTCGTTTCGTGTGCGCGCTTTTCGAGCGCGTCGTAATCGATGTCTTCATTGGCGTCCAGGCCGTAGCTCACGACGTTGAACCACTTGCCGCTCATGTTCAGCGCCATGCCGTGCGTGAGGTGACCGCCTTCGGCGAGGCTCATGCCCATGATGGTGTCGCCCGGCTTGAGCACGGCGAAGAACACGCCCTGGTTGGCCTGCGAGCCCGAGTTCGGCTGAACGTTAGCGGCTTCGGCGCCGAACAGTTGCTTCACGCGGTCGATCGCGAGCTGCTCGACGATATCCACGTATTCGCAGCCGCCGTAATAGCGCTTACCGGGGTAGCCTTCGGCGTACTTGTTGGTGAGCTGCGAACCCTGCGCGGCCATGACCGCGGGCGAGGTGTAGTTTTCCGACGCGATGAGCTCGATGTGCTCTTCCTGGCGGCGGTTCTCGAGTTCGATCGCCTTGAAGAGTTCGGGATCGACGTTGGCGATGGTGCTTTCGGCTCTGTCAAACATACGGATTCCGTTAAGTGTGTTCAGGTTGACCGGGTCTCGCGCGGAACGCGTAGCGGGTACGCGGCGCTGCTGGCGAAGAGGCCAGCCTTGACGTGGCGGAAGGAGGTGCCGCACACGCGAGGCAGGACAGCCCCCGCAGCGCTAACGAAAGCGCGCGAAATCAGGCTGCCCAGGCGAACGGCAAAACGGCACCCTGCGCTTCACGGTGGGTCGTTCCACCTTGAGTCCTTCATAGCCGGCAGATTGCTACCTCTATTGCCGCTATTTCGGAACCCTATCGCCAGTCACGCAGGGATTGAGCGCGTTAGTTTATTGGAATGGCAGGGAATAGGCAACCGCCCGCGCCCCGTGCGGGCGGGCGCCCCGCGTCTTCTGGCGCGACGGACGGTGGCCCCGCTAATGCGGCCCACGCGGCGGCCCGCGCGCGTTCTGTCCCTTCCTTGCCGCAACGCGGCATTGGAAGTAGGCTTTCCGCTTTCCTCGCCTTCTACCGACCAGGGAGCCACCATGATCGTTTTCGTCACCGGCGCATCCGCAGGATTCGGCGCCGCCATTGCGCGGGCCTTCGTAAAGGGCGGACATCGCGTCGTCGCCACGGCCCGCCGCAAGGACCGTCTCGACGCGCTCGCCGCCGAACTCGGCGACGCCCTCCTGCCCATCGAGCTTGACGTACGCGACCGCGCTGCGGTCGAAGCCGCGCCCGGCGCGCTGCCGCCCGAGTTCGCCGGCGTCGACGTGCTGGTCAACAACGCCGGCCTTGCACTCGGCGTGGAGCCGGCACAGAAGGCCGACCTCGACGAATGGGAAACCATGATCGAGACCAACTGCACGGGCCTCGTGCAGGTCACCCACGCGTTTCTGCCCGGCATGGTCGCGCGTAACCGCGGCCACATCTTCAATCTCGGTTCAGTGGCGGGCCGCTGGCCGTATTTGGGCGGAAACGTCTACGGGGCGACCAAGGCGTTCGTGCGCCAGTTCAGCCTGAATCTGCGCGCGGACCTCGCGGGCACGGCGCTGCGCGTGACCGACATCGAGCCGGGCCTGTGCGGCGGCACCGAATTCTCGAACGTGCGCTTTCGCGGCGACGACACCAAGGCGGCCAACGTCTACAAGGACGTGCAGCCGCTCACGGCCGAGGACATCGCCGACTCGATCTACTGGATCGCCACGCGCCCCGCGCACGTCAACATCAACACGATCGAGCTGATGCCCGTTGCCCAGACATTTGCTGGCCTCAGCATCCATCGCGGCTAAAATTACCTTACAAATTTTATACTTACGTCAGTCGTACGAAAGACGTTGGGGCCGCGCGTTCCGGTAGAATGCGCGGCATGGAAAATTCCACCAGCAAGCCGGACGCGGCGTCGTCACCGGCCGGGCGCGGTTTTATGTGGCCGGTACGCGTCTACTACGAGGACACCGACGCCGGTGGCATCGTGTTTTACGCGAATTACCTGAAGTTCTTCGAACGCGCGCGCACTGAATGGCTGCGCGCGTGCAGCGTCGATCAGCGTCGGCTCGCCGAGGAAATGGGCGTGCTCTTCGTCGTGCGCAGCACCGCGCTCGACTACCGTTCGCCCGCGCGCCTCGACGATGTCGTTACGACTGTCAGCCGCGTCGAGAAGCTTGGCCGCGCCTCGGTCGACTTCGTGCAGGAAGCGTGGCGCGAGAACACGCTGCTCGCCACGGGCACCATTCGTGTCGCCTGCGTCGACAGCACAGCCATGCGCCCCGCTCCCATTCCGGCCCCCGTTCATGAAGCCTTGCAACGTGGGCCACAGAAAGACCTGTACGCCGTGTCAACGGCAGTGCAGTAATTACCGTTGATACGACGCCAGTGAACTCGCGCCGGTCAATGCAGGACCAAGCAGGGTTCGGCCGCGACGGCGCGAGAGCTTCCCAACCGCCTAAGGGAAGCCTTGCGTTGTCTTGCAGCCGCTCGCCCCTTTCGGGACGTCACAACGAACCTATATGAACACTACACAAGATCTGTCGATCATTTCTCTCGTTCTTAATGCGAGCATACTGGCACAGGCGGTGATGGGGCTTCTTCTGCTCATGTCGCTGATTTCCTGGACTTTCATCTTCCGCAAGTGGTTTGCGATCCGCCGGGCGCGGTCGCAGACCGAGCGCTTCGAGCGCGACTTCTGGTCAGGCGGCGACCTGCAGGCGCTCTATCAGAGCGCAGCCAACAACCGTCACACGATCGGCGCGCTCGAGCGTATCTTTGAGTCGGGCATGCGCGAATTCCTGAAGGCGAAAGAGAAGCGCCTGAACGATCCGAGCCTCGTGCTCGATGGCGCCCGCCGCGCGATGCGCGCCGCGTTCCAGCGCGAAATGGACGCGCTCGAGGCGAACCTCTCGTTCCTCGCCTCGGTCGGCTCGGTCAGTCCGTACATCGGTCTTTTCGGCACGGTCTGGGGGATCATGAACGCGTTCCGCGGCCTCGCGAACGTGCAACAGGCCACGCTCGCGAACGTCGCGCCCGGCATTGCCGAAGCGCTGACGGCGACCGCGATCGGTCTGTTCGCCGCCATTCCGGCGGTGGTCGCGTACAACAGCTACGCACACGACATCGACCGTCTGGCGATCCGCTTCGAAACCTTCATTGAAGAGTTTTCGAACATCCTGCAGCGTCAGGCCCACTAATCTTCAAAGGAGTCGAAGATGGCAGGCTCAATGCGTTCGAGCATGCGAGGCAGCCGCTCGCGCCGTGCGATGGCCGACATCAACGTCGTGCCGTACATCGACGTGATGCTGGTGTTGCTCGTGATCTTCATGGTGACCGCGCCGCTCGTGGCGCCGTCCATCGTCAATCTGCCGACCGTCGGCGGCGCGTCGCAGCAGCAGCAGGTGCCGCCCGTCGTGGTCAATATTCGCCCCGATGGCAATCTGAGCGTACGCTACAAGGATGACTCCGGCGCCACGCAGCAGGAAACCATGACGCGCGCCGATCTCAACGGCTTCGTCGCCGATCGCGAGCAGAGCCATCCCGACCAGCCGGTCGTGATCGCCGCCGACAAGTCCGTCAAATACGAGACGGTGATGAACGTGATGTCCGACCTGAAGTCGCATGGCGTCAAACGTGTCGGACTGCTCGTCAAATCGCAATGACCCGGAAGAACGATTCGTATCCGCTGCAGCCTCCGCGCGAGCGTGGCACGGGACGTGCTATCACCCTCGCGGTGATCATGCACGTGCTGCTCGGTCTGTTCCTCTATCACGGCATCCACTGGCAGAACAGCACGCCGGCGGGTGAAGAGGCGGAACTGTGGACCGAAGTGCCGGACCTGTCGACACCGAAGCCGTTGCCGCCGCCCGCGCCGGTCGCCCCTGCCCCGCCGCCGCCGCAAACCGAGGACGCCGACATCGCGCTGCAACAGCAAAAGCGTAAGCAGCAGGAAGCGCAGCGCGAGGCGCAACTGGCCGAGCAGCAGCGCCTGAAAGCACAACAGGAAGCGGACGCGAAACGCCAGCAGCAACTCGCGGCCCAACAGGCAGCGCAACTCGCCGCGCAGCAGAAGGCGGAAAAGCTCAAGCAGCAGCAGGACCAGCAACAAGCCGCGGCAGAGAAGCAAAAGCAGCAGCAACAGCAGCAGGACGCGCTCAAGAAGCAGCAGCAGGAAGAAGAGCAGCAGAAGCAGGCGAAGCTCGACGCGCAGAAGAAGGCCGACGCCGATAAGGCCGCCAAGGCGAAGGCTCAAGCGGACGCCACCGCGAAGAAGCTCGACGCTGAACGCCGTGCCCGCATCGCGCAAATGCAAGGCTCGATGGGCGGCGGCGAAGGCACGAGCGGCAACGGTCTCGCGAAGAGCGGCACGGGCAGCGGTTCGGGCGGCAATGCGACGTCACCGGGCTATGCAGAGAAGGTGCAGCGACGCGTGCGGCCGAACATCATCTGGTCCGGCGAGACGTCAGGACTTGAGACAGTTGTCGCGGTGCATTGCTCGCCGACTGGCACTTTGCTTTCGGCGCAGATACAGCGTAGCAGCGGCAACTCGTCGTGGGACGACGCCGCGCTACGAGCGGTCCAGCGCTCGGATCCGATGCCGCTCGATACGAACGGCAAGGCGCCGTCGAACTTTTTGATCACCTTGCGCCCGGCGGGCTAATGCCGCGCGCAAGGCACGGAAAGGTTGAGGAAAGCCGGCGCGCGACAGTGGCTGAAAAAGGAACGATTCGAACGTTTTCGGGTCAGTCTGCTGTTGCGCGTTATGACAAAATTGCTTTTTTCAGGAAATATCACAGCATGACATTGATGACGAAGCTTGGCCTGCGAACCCTCGTCGCGTCCTGCCTGATCACGGCGGGCGGCGCGGCGAACGCACAACTCAACGTCCTCGTCACCGGCGTGGGCTCCACCCAGTTTCCCATCGCCACGGCTAACTTTGCCGGTGAAGCGAATTCGCCAGAACAGGTCGCGGCCATCGTGCGCGCCGACCTGCAACGCAGCGGGAAATTCACCAACATCGACGCCGGCGGCGCACCGATCTCGGAAAACGACTCCGTCGACCTCGGCAGCTGGAAAGCCAAGGGCGCCAATGCGTTCGTTGCGGGCAGCGTGAACAAGCTCGCCAACGGCCAATACGAAGTGCGCTTCAAGCTCTACGACACCGTGAAGGGCGAAAGCCTCGGTGGCCTCGTGCTCACGAGCCCGCCAAGCGGCCTGCGCATGAGCGCGCACAAGGTTGCGGACTACATCTATCAGAAGCTGCTCGGCGACCGCGGCGTGTTCGCCACGCGTCTTTCGTACGTGATCAAGACAGGCGGCCGTTTCCAGTTGCAGGTTTCGGACTCCGATGGACAAGACGCGCACATCGCGCTCTCGAGCCCCGAGCCGATCATCTCGCCGGCGTGGTCGCCCGACGGCACCAAGGTCGCTTACGTATCTTTCGAAAAGAAGAAGCCGATCGTCTACGTGCATGACCTGCCTACGGGTCGCCGCGTGGTCATTTCGGACCAGAAGGGCAACAATTCGGCGCCGGCCTGGTCTCCCGATGGCCGCACGCTCGCGGTAGCACTGTCGCGCACGGGCAACACGCAGATCTTCGCCGTCAATGCCGACGGCTCCGGCCTGCACCGCCTCACGCAAGGCACGACAATCGACACCGAACCCAACTACTCTCCTGACGGACGCTGGATTTACTTCACGAGCGACCGCGGCGGCCAGCCTCAGATTTACAAGATGGCGGCCCAGGGCGAAAGCGCCGGAGCGGCACAGCGTGTGACGTTCACCGGCAACTACAATACGAGCCCGAAGGTCAGCCCGGACGGCAAGCAACTGGCGTACATCTCACGCACGGGCGGCGGATTTAAGCTGTACATTCAAGATCTGCAGTCCGGTGTCGCCACGGCGCTCACTGACACGACACATGACGAATCGCCCAGCTTCGCGGCGAACGGTCAGTACATTCTTTACGCCACACAGGTGAACGGCCGTGGCGTGCTGGCTGCTGTATCGACCGACGGTCGTACGCGGCAAATCCTGTCCGTTCAGGGCGGCAGCGTACGCGAGCCGTCCTGGGGTCCTTTTATGCAATAACACTTCAGGAGAGCAAAAATGATGTCGAAGAAAGTACGCCTGGCCTTGGCCGTTTTGATGATCGGTGCACTGGCAGCGTGTAAGTCGGGTGTCAAGGAAACGAACCCGAACGCCGGCGCGATGAACACCCAGCCGAACCCGAACGCGGTCGCTCAGGTGAACGTCGATGAGCTGAACAACCCGAACAGCCCGCTCGCCAAACGCAGCGTGTACTTCGATTTCGACAGCTACGCCGTCAAGGACGACTACCAGTCGCTGCTGCAAGCTCACGCACAGTACCTCAAGACGCACCCGGAACGTCACGTCCTGATCCAGGGCAACACCGACGAGCGCGGCACGAGCGAATACAACCTGGCGCTGGGTCAAAAGCGTGCTGAAGCGGTCCGACGCGCCCTCTCGCTGATGGGCGTGCCCGATTCGCAAATGGAAGCTGTCAGCCTCGGTAAGGAAAAGCCGGTCGCAACGGGCCACGACGAAGCATCGTGGGCGCAGAACCGCCGTGCTGACCTCGTGTATCAACAGTAATTGAGCATTGGATGAAGGGGCGTATGTCGCACCGTTTCTCCCCGCTGCGCGCAGCCGCAGCCGCCTGCGTGGCTGGCGTCGCCTTTGCGGCGCTGCCGGCCCACGCGGGTATCTTCGACGACGATCAGGCGCGCCAGGCGATTCTCGACCTGCGCACGAAAACGGACAGCCTGACTAATCAACTGTCCGCCGCTCAGCGCACGATTCTCGATCAGTCCAACCGACTCGACCAGCTCAACCAGCAGGTCGCCACGTTGCGCGGACAGAACGAGGACATGGCGAACCAGTTGGCGACCCTGCAGAAGCAACAGAAGGACTACTACACGGATCTCGACACGCGACTCAAGAAGTTCGAGCCGCAGCAGGAGACCGTGGACGGCATGCAAGGCACGGTTCAGCCGGGTGAGATGGACGCGTTCAACGCCGCTTCGCAGCAGTTCCGCAACGGCGACTTCAAGAACGCGGCGGCATCGTTCCGTAGCTTCATCGCGAAGTTCCCGCAGAGTCCTTACCAGCCGACCGCACAGTACTGGCTCGGCAATGCGCTCTATGCGCTGAAGGACTACAAGGGGTCGACCGCGACGTGGCAGAACGTCGTCAACAAATACCCGCAGCATCCGCGCGCCCCCGAAGCGCTGCTGGCCATTGCGAACAATCAGATCGAGCAGGGGCAAAAGGCTGCGGCCAAGCGCACGCTCGAGCAGGTCGTTTCGCAGTACGGCAACTCGGATGTCGCCCAGACGGCGCAGAGCAAGCTTTCACAGCTCAAGTAAGCGCTGCTGGCTGGTTTTGGCGTGATGTGGCGCTGGCGTATTGCCGGTCCCGCGAAACGCGCCTCTCGCGTACAGGGAAAGCCCGGGGCACGGCGTGCCTCGGGCTACTCCATCGGTTTTATGGCGGCAATGGTTGACGCTTAGGCCATGCGCCGCTATAATCCCGCTTCTCTTTTGGGTCGTTAGCTCAGCTGGTAGAGCAGCGGACTTTTAATCCGTTGGTCACAGGTTCGAATCCCGTACGGCCTACCAAAGAATCAAACGAAAAGCCCAGTCTCCGGACTGGGCTTTTTGCTTTCTACGCCCATGTAGACACTCCGTCGACAAATTTGGGCACCGCTGCCCACAACCTCCAAGCGGCTTTGCCAATCGTCAGGCGCATCATCGACGCTGGCGGCAGGTGCGCGCATCAGCACTACCGCCGCTTCTTCGCGTTCGTTCGCGTACAGGGCTATCGCCTCTGACTTCGGCAAGCACATCTTCGCGAACAAGGTTGAGGCGGCCAGGATCGATTGCGTGGTCCCGTCGCAGACTTGCGGGGATTACCCGGCGCTAGCCAAAAGCCGGGATCTGCACCTACTGCTGATGCGGCGCTATACCCAAGCCCGTTGACCGCAGCCGGTCAGACCTCACCCATCCACTTGCGCGCGCACTTGTCTTGGGATTTATATATATAACCGATGTATATTTTCCGTACTCGTAATAGACGTTTAACCTCTCCTTAGGGAGCACAAAAACCCCGGCCATTTTACATTTCTCATCCGGCGCGGAGTAAAACTGCAAGCGCCCCTTCCCAATAACCTGTCGCTCGGAATCATCGCCGGGAATATATATCCCTTGTTTTTCTGCGATATTGCTCGCGTCACCGCAGTCTGCTCTGGCCGTTTGGCAGAAAAGGGAAACGACCATCAGGGTTAACACAAACTGATTCGCCTTGCTCGAGAATTTTCTAAAATCAGGCATCTTATGCATAACCTCATTTAAAAATTATCGTATTGCGTGAGATTATCTGGATTGATATATCCGTCGATCAATTTTTGTCCGTAATTCGGCTCGGTCGCATAGTGTCCAGTCAAGCCGTTTGCGAAGCCAAAAGGATCGGGAAGCGCACTTCGTGCAATTGCGTAGGCACCTCCGGTTGCCAATAAGCGACCATGATAGTCAAACGCATCGTCAATACTCGCGAATTTTCTGAATGGCTGTGGTACGCGCTCTCGTATCCCATGAATGACCTCGGTTGTCATAGCCATCACATAGTTACCGCTTGCAATATCCTGGTGGTTCGCTTTGATACCAAATGGATTGTTGCTATCTGGCGGCATGTGGTGTCCATACCCACTCTCAAACGCCCATTGAGCCAAACTAATACACGCAGGAATTTGCCATTTTGTTTGTGCGAGTTGAGCTGCCTCAATAACGTCGGACGGATATCGTCCGTTACCTTGAACTTGTCGTCGAGCTTTTAAGAAATTTCCAATCAATCCAATCGGATGAATGTGCCAAACGTCTGCGCTGGCAGGAAAGCCCTTGACCGCGCTCACCTTGTCCCACCATTGCAGTTTCTTGATGCGCTCAAGCTCGGTCTGCCAGACCATCTTTCCGTTGCCCATCAGCCGCGACAGTGCCTCCCACTTGCCCATGTCGCCGCCCCATTCACTCTCGTAACGGAAGATCAGGTGCGAGATAGCCTCAGCAAGCCAGGGGGTCACAAGCGCCCTTCTCAGGTCAGCGGGCTTCACGCTGCCCTTGCCGTCGCCCTGGCTCTTTGCCGCCTTCGCCAGCTTGCCGATAAACTCCCCGGCGTTGACCGTTGCCGCCACAGGACTGAATTCCTTGTCCTCGCCGTCGAACAGCTGTTGCGTCTCAAACAGGTTGCGCCGGTACATGTCGATCAGGGGCGTGCCCGTCGTATCGACCGTATCGAATCCCGGCCACGCCCAGGGACTTTCCCACCGCGTATCAAGATGGTCCTTTTCACGCACCCAGCTATGCATCGTCCAGCCGTTCGTATCGCCCGCGTCAACTGACCACCATTGCGCGCCCTTGTCGTCCGTCGCGTTGGCGGGTTCGGAAAGCTGGTCAAGCTGGGCGCGCGAAAGCACCTGCTGGAAGCCAACCGCCTTGTCCTCGGCGTTGGCGAGCTGCAAAGGAAACTCTGTCCAGGTCTGGACAATTTCGCCGGCAACCTTGCCCGCATTCTTGCGCTCGACCCACAGTGGATTGCCTACGGGCGTGCCACTGGCGGGATGGGCGTGAGCGTGGCCGTGCCCCTGTGCGCTGGGCTGCGCCGGCATCCGGGTCGGCTGAACCTTGGCCCAGCATCCCTTACCGGGATCGCCTTTCGCAAGTGCGAGCGTGAGGCCCGCAAGGTCTGTATTGCGTTGCGCATCGGCGGGCTTGACCAGGTTCGCACCCTGCTGGATCACCAGCAGCGTTTTGCCGTCCGGCAGCTTCTTCGCCCGTTCCTTGCTCTTGCTGATGAAGTCGTTGATCTGCGCCCCGGTGAACACCTCGACGTGAAGCAACGGGCGGACCAGCTTGGGCGGCAGCAAACTCGCCTCGCTGGAGTTCTGGTACTCGCCCAGATAGCCCACCACATCGCCCGCGCTCACCTTGAACGGCGTATCGAGCACAACGACTGTATCCAGCGGTTTCGGATCGACTACCGCATCGAGTTCGTCCAGATTCACCCAGCCCGTTACCGCTCTCGGGTCCGGCGTGCGGCCCAAGACGGCAGCAACCGCCGCGCCCTTCGTGATGGCCGCAATCTGCGCCCAGCCTTTCGTGGCGTTGCCGACAGTCGTGAGTTCGCCGCCACGCGGCAGCAGGCCGATTACCGATCCCGATGCACGCTCGCAGATACGGATGCCGGTTTGTGGCGTATCGGTGTTCTGCGAAGCGTCTGCCGGGCTGCCTGGCGGCACGACGTAACGCACCTTGTCCTGATACTGCGACAGCGCGTGACCGCTTTCCAATGCCGGGTCTGACGTAACACCACCGAGCGCTGCGCCGCCGCCCAGCAGGGCCGCGCCCAGCCCGTCTGTAGGCTGCGCGAAGGCGAGCGGCGTATTGAGTTGCGGGGGCCGCGCCTGGTGGTCGCTCGCTTTCGCGCCCACACAGAAATGCCGTTCGCCCTGCCAGAAAGGCAGCGGTTGAATCGCCGGGGCGGATTGCGTGCCGCTCGCCTGCACCGCGTCCTGGTAGCCCTTCCAGTCGAGCTGGTGCATGTACAGGCTGTAGAACTCCAGCACTTCGTCGGCGTGCGGCTCATACGCCTTCGGAGCCTGCGTGCCGCTCGCGCCTGTCGGTGCGGCGGCCGGAGCCGATGCCCCCGACGCGCCAGCAGGAGACCCAGCAGGCGTCGGCGTGGGTGGCAGCACGAGCCGGTGGCGCACCAGCACAAAACCGGTCGAGTACAACGCGTAATGGGGCGGCGTGGTCGGATAGGTCAGTTCGGGGTAGGCTGAATCCAGCCGGTACGCCACCACCTCGCCATCAGCAATGACTTTGACGCCATCGCCCTGTTTGAGCACGCCGCCCGTGCCCGCGTCGAAGTGGATGCCGCCGTGATACATGCCGTTCAGACCCAGCGGATAGAATCCGCCGTCCGTATTGGCGAGTGCCTTGAGCCAGGTCTGCGGATCGGCTGGATTACCGGTTTTAGGGGCAAACGGGAAGCTCCAGTTCAGCGGCTGCCATTGTGGCTGCGGCGGAGGCGTGGGTGTCGCGGGCGCTGCCGGCTGATGCGGATGATGGTGGTTAGCCATGTGTCTTGCCTGCTCCTGTCAGTTCGGGGTGGACTGGCTCGCGCGTGCCGCGTCGCGATTTGGACTTTCTGCGCGTGCGCGAACTGATTCAGCGCGGCCCGGAACATCGGGACTCCAAAGCAGGAGAAGGCCGCGATGCGGGCCTGTTCAAAGCCCGTCCAGCGTTGATAACCCTTCAGGGGATTTCGCTTCAAGAGGCGTCCGCCCGAAAATCGCGATGGATTGACTGAGAGCAATGCAGCGAGCGAATGCCCGGGCGCCCGGCACGTCGCTAGGCGTGAACTTCGCCGTTGGCGCAGCGGACTTTTAATCCGTTGGTCACAGGTTCGAATCCCGTACGGCCTACCAAAGAATCAAACGAAAAGCCCAGTCTCCGGACTGGGCTTTTTGCTTTGCAGCGTACGGCGCCTCGCCCACAACCGGCCTTGGAAGGCTCGGCACGCGAGCATGCGTCCAGCATGTATACTCCGCCCTCCCCCGCCGTCCCCTCTCCGCTGCACAGGCCACGTCATCATGAAGTTCACGACCCTTGCCTGCGCTCTGCTCGCGCTTTTCTGGCTCAGTCTGCGCGTTCAGGCGCAAGTCCAACCGCAACCCGAAGACTACGAATACCTGCGCCGCATTCGCGTGCCGGACACCGTCGTCAATTGCGTTGCCGCGCTCGACCAGTGGGTGCACAAGGCGCAGCGCTACGATTCGCTCCTCGTGCCCGACCGCCGCGCGCTCTCGGCGAAGATCGAGCAGCCCACGCCCGTCAATGCCACGCCCGTGCCCGCCGCAAGCGATGCGCTCACGCCTGTCACGTCCATCGACACGTTGATCCACCTGCACGCCTTCGCCAAGGTGCGCGGCAAGTACGCCTGGGTTCCCGTGAAAGCCACCTGCGGTATCTGGCATTCGCACGTCGTCGATGTCGCGCTGTCGCCGCGCAGCACGCACGCAACGTCCCCAATCCACTGACGACACTTCGTACTACTTATCGCTACCAGTAACAAAAAAAGCCCGCGTGCCAAACAGCGCGCGGGCTTCGCATCGAGCGAGGCGCGGCCCACGCCGCGCGCAAACTCAGTCTGCCTTGACGCCTTCCACCTGGATCTGCAGCGTCGTAGCCGTCTTGAAGCCATACGACTGGCCCCAGTTCACGCCGTAGTCCGCGCGGTCGAATTGCGCCGACGCGTCCGCGCCGCACACTTCACGCTTGAGCATCGGGTTCTGGAAGCACTTGAACGAGTCGATCTTCAGGTTCAGCGGCTTCGTCACGCCGTGCAGCGTGAACGTGCCGATCACTTCCACGGGCTTGTCGCCGTCGAAGCGGATCGACGTGCCCTTGTAGGTCGCCGTCGGGTACTTCGCGGTGTCGAGGAATTCGCCCGAGCTCACATGCTTGTCGAGCTGCGAGTTGCCCGTATCGATCGACGACGCGTCGATCGTCACGTCCACCGTGCCCGTCTTCGCCGCGCGGTCGAGCGTGACGGTGCCCGAGCTCTTCGTGAACTTGCCGCGCCACACCGAGACGCCGCCGAAGTGATCGGCTTCGAAGCTCGGATACGTGTGCATCGGGTCGAGGTTGTAGGTCGTCGCAGCCGCGAGCGCGGGCGTGGCGACGAAGGCTGCGAGCGAGGCGGCAACGGCCGCGGCGAAAATCGTGGTCTTCATGAATCGATTCCTGGTGCGAAAGAAACTGAGTGAAAAAGCGATGCCGGTCGCGCTTCAGTGCGCGGCGGACACGATGTGAAACTTGATCTGCACGTCGTCGGCGACGATCGAGGTGTCCTTCCACTCGCCCGAGCCGATGCCGTACGCGAGGCGCTTGATGGGCAGCGTGCCGTCGAACACCTGGTTGGCGCCATCCTTGCGGTATTGCACCGGCACGACGACGTCGGTCGTCTTGCCTTTGATGGTCAGCTTGCCGGCCACCGTGAACGCGCCGTTCGCGCCCGGCTTGATTTGCGTGGAGACGAAGCTCGCGTGCGGGAAATGTGAGGCGTCGAACCACTCGTCGCCGGCGACCTCCTTGTTGTATTCCGGAGCGCCGATGTCGAAGCTCGCCACCTCGACGTCGAGCTTCGCGCTCGATGCCGCGACGTTCGCCGGATCGAAGCGCACGTCGGCGGTGAAGTGGTTGAAGCGCCCTTCGACCGGCACGTTCATCTGCTTGAACACGGCGGTCACGGAGTTCTTCGCGGCTTCGGCCGCGGCGTTGGCGTTCGTGGTGAAAGTCGTGGCAAAAGCTGCGCCGGCGGCGAGCGCCGCGCCGAGTGCGACGACAGAAGCGGTATGGGCAAGACGCTGGATCATGATCAGTCGGTCCAAGGTGGGAAGCATCGGGAAAGGGATACGGCGCGTGCGCGCCGCAAAGTCAGTCGCGCGGCGTGCCGAACGGCAGCATGCGCGCGAGGATGTTCTGGCGGTCGATCAACTGGTGCTTGATGACGGCGAGCACGTGCAGCACGACCACGGTGAGCAAGGTGTAGTTCAGCGAGATATGCACGATGCGCAGCACACCCTTGAGCGCGGTGTCGGGGGCGATCAGCACGGGCAGCGGCCAGATGCCGAGGTACACGACCTGAATGCCGGCCGCCGAGCTATAGAGGTAACCCGTCACCGGAATCGCGACCATCAGCACGTAGAGCGCGGCGTGGCCCAGATGCGCGGCGAGCCTTTCCCAACCATGCATGGAGCCGGGCAACGCGGGGGCGGCATGCGTGACGCGCCAGAGAATGCGCACGAGCACCAGCGCGAGCACGGTCACGCCAATCCATTTGTGCCACGAGAAGTAGCGCAGCTTGGTAGGCGTGATGCCGGGAATGTCGGTCATGACCCAGCCGAGCGCAAAGCCCCATACGATCAACGCGGCGATCAGCCAGTGCAGCAGCATGGCAATGCCGCTATAGCGGCCGGCGGGCTTGACGTGAGGGTTCATCGGCATACGACTCCAATATTCGAGGTGTGCACTTTACCCGGCCAAACCTATTCAAACAATCGTCTAAAATGGATGGTTATCATCCACTTTTTCGATAGTTCAAAAAGGACCGCACCTCGTGGACCGCACCTCGGATCGCTCCCCTAGCCTCGAGCAGCTGCGCGCGCTGATCGCCGTCGCCGAAACCGGCAGCTTCTCGGCGGCGGCGCGTCAGCTCGACCGCGCCCAGTCGGTGGTCAGCTATACGATCGCCAATCTCGAGGCGCTGCTGGGCGTCGCACTGTTCGAGCGCGGCAAGCGCAAGCCACAACTCACGGCCGCCGGCCGCGCGATCCTCGCCGACGCGCGCCGCCTCGATCTGCTCATGGGTCAGCTTAACGCCAAGGCGGCCGGCCTGCAGAGGGGGCTGGAAGGCGAGGTTTCGCTGGCCGTCGACGTGATGTTTCCGTCGCAGCGGCTCGTCGAGGCGCTCCAGGCGTTCGCGTTCACATTTCCCACCGTCGCACTGAATCTCACCATGGAAGCGCTTGGCGGCGTGCTCAAGCTCGTGCTCGACGGCGATTGCGCGGTGGGCATCAGCGGGCCGAACCACAACTGGCCGCATGTGATCGAGGCACAGTCCATCGGCACCGTGGAACTCGTGCTCGTGGCCGCCCCCTGCCATCCGCTCGCCAAGGCGGAGCATCCCGTGCGTATTTCGGATGCACGCGAGCACACGCAGTTGGTCCTCACCGACCGCAGCCGCCTCACCGAAGGCCAAAACTTCGGCGTGTACAGCAATCGTGCGTGGAAGCTCGGTGACCTCGGCGCCAAGCACCGACTGCTGCTCGCGGGCTTAGGCTGGGGATCGATGCCGAAGCATCTCGTGGAAGCCGATCTCGAAGCCGGGCGGCTCGTGCGCGTCGCGCTCGCGGACCGGCGCTCGGTGAGCTACAACATCTCGCTGATCCATCGCACCGACGCGGCACGCGGCCCCGCCAGCGAGTGGCTCTGCCACTACCTGACGCAAGGCACACCGCCGCAAGCGCCGTTGCCCGACGCGCGCTGAGGGCCAACGGCGGGCGAGCAGCGGGCCAGCGATGGCCCAATGGCGCCTCAGCGCGGCGCCTAAGAGTTGTACGTACGCAACCCCGCGCACGCCTGACAATGCTTCACAAACCCACGCGAGCCCCGTCACGCCGAGCTCGCGCGGCGACCGACGCTGACCGCGCGCCATCGACCTTCGTGCGCCCGCATTTATCGAGATGGACCTCCGTGCCAGGATCGCGCCACCGCTCGCCGGGAGCGTGGGCATGCGCACCGCCGCAAGCCCCGAACACCCAGCGCGAGCTTTGCGTCACGCGCCCGGTCACTTCGCATCATGGTCAACTTCATCTGCTTTCTGTTCTGGAATCTCGCCTTGCTCTTCGCCGTGCGCGTGGGTAGCTGGCTCATCGTCTGCGCGCGGCCCGATCTCACGCTCAATGGCACGCACATCTTCGCCGGCTTGATGGCGATTGCACTCGCGTTCGACACGGCGGTCACCTTCCTCGTGTTCGCCGATGCCGGTGGGCCGTGGCAAGCGCACAATCCGAGCGAGACTTACCCGGAGCGCGCGTTCGCCTACGCGCTCGCTGCATTGATGGCAATGCTGATCGCGTGGCATGCGCGCCGGCAGGCCTCACGCAAGACGCGCAATGGGCCGGCTGGCGCGCAGGCAATCGAAACGTCTCCCTACAGCGAATCGACGCTGCCAATGTAAGGCGCGACGTCCGCTTCAGCTCTTTTTGACCTTGGCAGGCTTGTCCACCTTGGCCGCCTTGCCTGGCGCCGCCGGCACGCCAGTCGCCGCGGCTGGCACCACCCCCGACCAGCCCGGCAAATAACGCGCCTCGGGATTGTGTGCGTGCGAAAGCGCGTCGGCGAGCGCCGCGTCGAAGTCTTTGCGCAAGCGCATTTCGGATACCTTACGACGCAGATAGTCGGCCCACAGGAATTCGCTGAACGGCGTCGTGTCCTTCGCGTAGCCGCCCGACGTGCGCAACTCGCCCGCGAGGCTGCGATACGGATCGTCCGCAAGCCCGAGGAGCTGCTTCGGCAGCTGGTCGAATTCGCAGCGCTTGCCTGAGGCATCGAACGGATGCACCCACTGGTTGTGTTCCATCATGCGCCAGAAGATGGTGGGCTCGAGCCACGAGAGATCCTTGAGCACGGTCACTCGCACGCTCTCCACCGATTCTTCGAGCCACGCGCGGCCAAGGTGGTGGTGATCGACCACGTAGTAGCGCGACTTCGGCCCGAGCACGGCGGGAAACCAGTGCGAGTCGATTGCCGCCGCGCGGCCTTTCTTGTCGAGCGCTTGCCAATGCGCGCGCTTGGCGTTCACCTCCCGAAAGCCCACCGTGATCTGCGTGGGGCGAAGCTCGTCGAGCTTCACGGTGATGAGATGGAGATCGGTGTTCTGAAGGTTCATGGCGGGCCTCCTTTTTCGAGTCGGTTAGTGTCAGTGTCGATCGCGCAACGATACAGCCGAACGGCCATGCACGCCGTATCAATTGAACAGGTGCTACGCGCTCCGTGCGCCGGGTCAACCCTCAGGCCGCTGGGCACGTTGGATGCGCGCTTTTTTCAGTTCGCCTATAAATGCTCCAGGGACAGACGACGCCAGCCACGAGGCGCGCCGCACTCCCCGCGAATGTCAGTTGCAGGTCTTTTCCGGCTCGGTCAACGGCAATTCCACGGCACAAGCGAGGGCATTTTGAATCTCGAAACCATCCGCGTATTCATCATGACCCGGGGCATCGACTTCGGGACCAAGGTCCTGGCGGCGATCGTCCTGTGGATCATCGGGCGCTGGGCCATCAACCTCGTCGCCGGTTTGCTGCGCAAGGTGCTCGCGCGCAACGAGCGCGTCGACCCCACGCTCGCGCATTACCTCAGTTCGATCCTCGCCGCCATCTTGAACCTGCTGCTGGTCCTCGCGATCCTCCAGGTGTTCGGCGTGCAGACCACCTCGTTCGCCGCGCTCCTCGCCGGTCTCGGCCTCGCCATCGGCACGGCGTGGGGCGGCCTGCTCGCGCATTTCGCGGCGGGCGTGTTCATGCAGGTGCTGCGGCCGTTCAAGGTAGGCGACTTCGTGACGGCCGGGGGCGTGACGGGCACCGTGAAGGAGCTCGGCATCTTCGGCACGACCATCGTCTCGCCGGACAACGTGGTCAACATCGTCGGCAACAACAAGATCTTCTCGGACACCATCTCGAACTACAGCGCGACGTCCGTGCGCCGCGTCGAGCTGACAGCGAAGATCGCCAACGGTGTCGATCCCGTCGACGCAACGAACCGCCTGCGCGCGGCCATCGCGAAGATTCCAAACGTTTCGCAGGAGCCGGCGCCCGACGTCGAGATCCTCTCGTTCACGCCTGAAGGCCCACTGCTGGCCGTGCGGCCCTACACGAACAACGACACCTACTGGCAGGTCTACTTCGACACCAACCGCGCGATCGTCGAGACCTTCAAGGACGCGGGCTACCCCACGCCCGAAACGCCCACGATCATTCGCCGCGTGGGCTCATAACACGCAGGGTTCAACGCGCTCGCCAAAGCAAAACGGCATCGCCTTCGCAGGCGATGCCGTTTCTCATTACGTTGTCGCTTTAGAGGCGACGGGCGCTCAACTACCGTTGGGCTTGCGCACGGCGCCGCCGCGCGAGTCCTTGCGCAGCATCTTCCACACGCCGCCAATCAGGATCGGCACGATCGCGGCTCCAATGCCGACCAGCACGATCACGTTGAGGTACTGGCGAATGAACGGAATGTTGCCGAAGAAGTAGCCGAGCAGCACGAGCAGCAACACCCAGAACAGCGCGCCCGTGATCGTGAAGAACTGAAAGCGTCGCATGCTCATTTGCGAGACGCCCGCCACGAACGGCGCGAACGTACGCACGACAGGAATGAAGCGCGCGAGCACGATGGTCTTGCCGCCGTGACGCTCGTAGAATTCGTGCGTTTTCTGCAGTGCGGCGCGATCGAGGAAGCGTTCGAGCACAGGAATGTGCGTATTGAACACCTTCGGCCCGATGGCGCGCCCAATCAGATAGTTGACCGTATTGCCAAGGACCGCCGCCACGAGCAGCAACACGATCAGCAGGCCGAGATTCATTTCATGCGTGGCGGCAAACGCGCCGCCGATGAAAAGCAGCGAGTCGCCCGGCAGGAACGGCAGCACCACGAGTCCGGTTTCGCAGAACACGATCAGGAACAGCACCGCGTAGACCCAGCCGCCGTATTGCTGGATGAAGACACCGAGAAACTTGTCGATGTGCAAGACAAGATTGAAGAACTGCAGAAGCGTATCCAAAAGTGTCCCTTATTGATCATGGGCCGCGCCCCTGAAAAAACGCGTTCGCCCAGTGTTGCGCGAGAAGCAAAATTGACCGCGCCATGATACCGAAAGTGCCAGGCCGTCACGAAAAATTCCCGCCAATTTCGGTGAATTCGCGCACAAAGCGACGCTGGATGGCGATTTTAGGGGCGTAGATGGGCGTCAGGTCACGCAGCGCCGACTCGCTATAATTACGCGCATGTCTTCGAATTCCGAACCCACCGGCGCCGTGCCGGATTCCGCCAACGCCGCCGACGCGGCCAGCACGACCAGCGCCGCCGTCGCGTCGCGCGCCGCGCAGCCCGCGCGCGCGATCCAGGCGTTGCCCGATCAGCTCATCAGCCAGATCGCCGCGGGCGAAGTGGTCGAGCGGCCCGCCTCCGTCGTCAAGGAACTGCTCGAAAACGCGCTCGACGCGGGAGCGAGCACGCTGCGCATCCTGCTCGACGAGGGCGGCGTGAAGCGCATCTCCATCGCCGACGACGGCTGCGGCATTCCCGAAGCCGAGTTGCCGCTCGCGCTCATGCGCCACGCCACGAGCAAGATCCGCTCGCTCGCCGAACTGGAGAGCGTCGCGACGCTCGGGTTCCGCGGCGAAGCGCTGGCGTCGATCGCCTCGGTGGCCGAGATGTCGATCACGAGCCGCAGCGCCGATGCGCCGCACGCCGTGAAGATCGAGGGGCACACGGGAGCGATCTCGCCGGCAGCGGGCGGTCAGGGCACGACCATCGAAGTGCGCGAGCTGTACTTCAATACGCCCGCGCGCCGCAAATTTCTGAAGAGCGAGCAGACCGAACTGGGCCACTGCCTCGAGATGATCCGCCGCAGCGCGCTCGCGCGCCCCGACGTAGCGATCTCGGTGCTGCACAACGGCCGCGCGGTCGAGCACTGGAATGCGAGCGATCCAGCCACGCGAGTCTCGAAAATTCTCGGCGAAGTCTTCGCCACGGCGCACCTGCCGCTCGACGAGCGCGCCGGGCCGCTCGCCGTATACGGCTGCGCGGGTCTGCCCACGGCGAGCCGCAACCGCGCCGACCAGCAGTACTTCTTCGTGAACGGCCGCTTCGTGCGCGACAAGCTGCTCACGCACGCAGTGCGCTCGGCCTACGAGGACGTGCTGCACGGCGAGCGCTATCCATCGTACGTGCTGTTCCTCGACCTGCCGCCCGAAGCCGTCGACGTGAACGTGCATCCCTCGAAGATCGAGGTGCGTTTTCGCGACTCGCGCTCGATTCACCAGTTCGTGTTCCATGCCGTGCAGCGCGCGCTCGCGCGCCACGCGGGCGCTTCGCCCGAGACGACCTCGGGCGGCCACGCGGCCGCGCTCATCGAGCCGCGCGCCTTGCCGGGCGCCGGGGTGCTGGGCGCCTCGGTCGGGCTGGCGTCGGGTGCGGCCGACTACCCGCGCGCAGGCGCAGCGGGCGGCTTCGGCGCGGACGGCAAGTTTGGCACCGCAAGCGTGGCGAGCAGCTTCGGCGGCGGCGCGGGTGACGCGCTCTCGCGCGCGTCTGGCTTTGGCGCTGCAAACGCAGGCGGCGCCAACGCGAGCAGCGGCAACACCTGGCTGCGCCAGTCGCGCATGACGCAAGGCAGCCTGCCTGTCGCGCAGCCGCTCGCGCTCTATGACGCGTTGTTCGGCCGCAAGGACGTCGGCGCGGGCACGGCGCAGGGCTCGACCGTGCCGCAGGCGCAAGACGTCGCAGCCGATGCATTCGCCGCCGGCGCGCCGCACGCCGGCTTCGAAGCGGGCGAGGACAACCCGCTCGGCTTCGCGCTCGGGCAGGTGCACGGGATCTACGTGCTCGCGCAAAACGCGCGCGGCCTCGTGATCGTCGACATGCACGCCGCGCACGAGCGCATTCTCTACGAGCAGTTCAAGCAGGCTCTCGCCGAGCGCGCGCTCGCCGTGCAGCCCTTGCTGATCCCGATCTCGATGACGGCCGACCCCGTCGAAACGGGCACCGTCGAGGAAGAAAAAGCGACGCTCGAAGCGCTAGGCTTCGACCTCGCCGTGCTTTCGCCCACGTCGATCGCGATCCGCGCGGTGCCCGCGCTCCTCAAGGACGCCGATCTCCAGGCGCTCGCGCGCGCCGTGCTCGCCGATCTGCACGAGTACGGCGGCTCGCGTGTACTCACCGAGCGCCAGCACGAGATGCTCGGCACGCTCGCCTGCCATCATGCGGTGCGCGCGAACCGGCGTCTCACGCTCGACGAGATGAACGCGCTCCTGCGCCAGATGGAAACAACCGAGCGCGCCGACCAGTGCAACCACGGCCGGCCGACCTGGTATCAGCTCACGCTCGCCGATCTCGATCGGCTCTTCATGCGCGGTCAATGACGCAGTCCACGAAACAAGCCGGAGAAGCGTTGCCCGTCGCGTGCCTGCTCGGCCCCACGGCCTCAGGCAAGACGGCGGCTGCGCTCGCGTATGCCGCGCAGTCGGCGGCGCGCGGACGGACGGTTGAGATCGTGAGCGTCGATTCGGCGCTCGTGTACCGCGAGATGGACATCGGCACCGCGAAGCCGAGCGCCGCGGAGCGCGCGGCCGCCGCGCATCATCTGATCGATATCGTCGATCCTCTGGATGCCTATTCGGCCGCCGACTTTCGCGCCGATGCGCTGCGCGTGACGGGCGAGATCGTCGCGCGCGGGAACGTGCCGCTGCTCGTGGGCGGGACGATGCTGTACTACAAGGCACTCACACAAGGCCTGAACGACCTGCCCTCGGCCGATCCCGCCGTGCGTGCGCAACTCGACGCCGAAGCCGCACGCGACGGCTGGCCCGCCATGCACGCCCGCCTCGCGCAGGTCGATCCCGCCACGGCCGCGCGCCTGGCCCCGAACGACTCGCAGCGCATTCAGCGGGCGCTCGAAATTTTCATGCTGAGCGGGCAGCCGATGTCGGTGCTGCTCGCCACGCCGTCCACGCGCGAGGACAAAGCCGCGCGCTATCGCTTCGTGCCGGTCGCGCTCGAGCCGTCCGATCGCAGTGTGCTGCACGCGCGCATCGAAGCGCGTTTCGACGCGATGCTCGCGGGCGGTCTCATCGACGAGGTGAAGACGCTGTGCGCGCGCGGCGACCTGAATCCCAACCTGCCGTCCATGCGCTGCGTGGGCTATCGCCAGGTGTGGGAATACCTCGATGGCGAGGTGGACTACGCCACCATGCGCGACAAGGGCGTGTTCGCCACGCGCCAACTCTGCAAGCGCCAACTCACATGGCTGCGTGCGATGCCGGAGCGCATGGTCGTGGATTGCTGCGCGCAAGATGCAACCGCACAGGCAGTCGCGGCGGTGGAGCGGATTGGCGGCTGAAACCGCCGGCCCTTTTTCCCCTGCGTTTTACTCCCGGGCGCTTTGTGCGCCACAACATCCCCCAGCAACATTCACTCGACGCGCGTTCGTCAATCGCACGCGCGCCGTCCCCCGCCGCAGCGCGCCACCGAAAGCCGCCCTCGCCGCTTGACTTTCGATCGACCGGATACGATCATTCGTTCATCACTAGAGCAATTGCTCAGGCTTGAGCCGCCAGGCCGCTTTGAGTTAGGAGACACCGAATGAACACCGAACGCAGCAATGCGAACGTGATCCTGCACATCGGCGCCGGGTCGTTTCACCGGGCGCATCAGGCGTGGTATCTGCATCGCGTGAACCTTGCGCGCAAGCCCGACGAGGCCGCCTGGTCGCTCAGCGTCGGCAATATCCGCTCCGACATGAACGCCGTGATGGATGCGCTAGCCGCGCAGAACGGCGCCTACACGCTCGAAACGGTCACGCCGCAGGGCGAGCGCGCCTACGAGACGATCCGCTCGATCACACGCGTGCTGCCGTGGTCCGCCGATCTCGCGAGCCTGATCGACGCAGGCGCCGACTCGAACTGCAAGATCATCGCGTTCACGGTGACCGAAGGCGGCTATTACCTCGACGAACACGACCGCCTCGACACCGCGAACCCCGATCTCGCCGCCGACCTCAGCGGCGGCCGCACGACGATTTACGGTACGCTCGCAGCGATCCTCGAAGCGCGCATGGCGCGCGACGGCGGCCCCGTCACACTGCAGACCTGCGACAACCTGCGCAGCAACGGCAAGCGCTTTCACGCGGGCATGCGCGAGTTCCTTGCGCTGCGAGGCGCGACGGATCTGCGCGACTGGTTCGACGTGAACACGGCGTGCCCCGACTCCATGGTCGACCGCATCACGCCGCGCCCCACACCCGACGTGCGCGAGCGCGTGAAGGCCGCAACCGGCGTGGACGACGCCTGCCCCGTGATGGGCGAGGCCTTCATCCAGTGGGTGATCGAGGATCACTTCTGCGCGGGGCGGCCCGCCTGGGAGCGCGCGGGCGCGGAGATGGTCGAATCGGTAATGCCCTATGAGGAAGCGAAGATCCGCATCCTCAACGCCACGCACAGCTGCATTGCGTGGGCGGGCACGCTCGTCGGGCTCGACTTCATCCACGAAGGCAGCAACGACGCCGACATCCGCACCTTCGCGCGCGAGTACGTGAGCGAGGACGTGATCCCCTGCCTCACCCCCAGCCCGCTCGATCTCGCGCAGTATCGCGACGTCGTGCTCGAACGCTTCAGCAATCCCTACATCCAGGACACGAACCAGCGCGTGGCCGCCGACGGCTACTCGAAGATCCCCGGCTTCATCGCGCCCACGCTCGCGCAACGCATCGCCAGCGGCGCGACGCCTGCCGCCACGGCCATGCTGCCCGCGCTCTTCCTGCGCTTTCTGGAGCGCTGGCACAAGGGCACGCTGCCCTACAGTTACCAGGACGGCGTGATGGACGAAGCGGCCGTGCACCGCATGTTCGATAGCGGCGACCCCGTCTCGACTTTTCTCGGCGACAAGCTGCTCTGGGGCGGCCTCGCCGGCAACCCGACGCTGGGCGGCGCCGTGCGCGGCGCGCTCACGCGCGTCGACCAGTGGCTCGCCTCACGCGGTTGCAGCGTGTGAAGCCATACCGCGGCGTAATCAGTAATAACTGCGCCCTAACACCTGCGCCAAGCGCGCCCTCCGGGTCGGCGCGCATGGCGTCGCGCACGGTGCGCGGCTAAAGTAGCGCAACTTCATCACGACTTCAGCGCGCCTATGTATCTCGGCATCGACCTCGGCACCTCCGAAGTGAAAGTCCTGCTGCTGGCGCCCGACGGCCGCGTGATCGGCACTGCCGGCACGCCCTTCGTCGTCTCGCGAGCGCATCCGCGCTGGTCCGAGCAGAATCCCGCCGACTGGTGGGACGGCACGCGCCGCGCGCTCGCCGCATTGCGCGAGGCGCATCCGCACGAATTCGCGCAGGTGCGCGGTATCGGCCTTTCCGGACAGATGCACGGCGCCGTGCTGCTCGACGCGCACGACAACGTATTGCGCCCCGCGATCCTCTGGAACGACATGCGCGCGGTGGACGAATGCGCCGAGCTCACCGCGCGCGCGCCGCAGCTGCATCGCATTGCGGGCAATCTCGCCATGCCGGGCTTCACCGCACCCAAGCTGCTGTGGGTCGCGCGCCACGAACCGCAGATCTTTCGCGAAACGGCCTGCGTGCTCCTGCCAAAAGACTATCTGCGCCTGCAACTCACGGGCGGCAAGGTCTCCGATCCATCGGACGCCGCGGGCACGCTCTGGCTCGACGTGGCCAAACGCGACTGGTCCGACGCGCTGCTCGACGCCTGCAACATGACGCGCGCGCAAATGCCCGCGCTCGCCGAAGGCAGCGCGCCCTCCGGCACGCTCCTGCCCGCGCTCGCGCGCGAATTCGGCCTGCGCGAAGACGTGGTCGTCGCAGCGGGCGGCGGCGACAACGCGACGAGCGCCATCGGCATCGGTGCGACGCAGCCCGGCGACGGCTTCGTCTCGCTCGGCACCTCGGGCGTGCTCTGCGTGGTGGGCGACCGCTTCCGGCCCAACCCGGCTTCCGCCGTGCACGCGTTCTGTCACGCGATTCCGGACCGCTGGCACCAGATGAGCGTCGTGCTTTCGGCGGCGAGCTGCCTGCGCTGGGTCTGCAAGCTCACGGGCACGAACGAGCCCACGCTGCTCGCCGAAGTCGAGCAGCTCAGCGCGCCAACGCTCGCCGAAGCCCCGCTCTTCCTGCCGTATCTCTCGGGCGAGCGCACGCCGCACAACGACCCGTATGCGCAGGGCGTATTCTTCGGCATGACCCACGCGACCGACCGCGCGCTGCTCGGCTACGCCGTGCTCGAAGGCGTAACGCTCGCGCTCACCGACGGTCTCGACGCGCTCGCGGCCGCAGGCACCGAAGTGGGCGCGCTGTCGATGCTGGGCGGCGGCGCGCGCAGTGGCTACTGGGCGCAACTGGTTGCGGACGCATTCAATACGCCCACACGCCAGCACGGCGGCGGCGAGACGGGCGCGGCGCTCGGTGCAGCGCGCCTCGGCTGGCTCGCGGCGGGCGGCGACGCGCGCGAGGTGCTGACGAAGCCGCCCGTGGTGGCCGAGTACACGCCGAACGCCTCGCGCCATGCGGCGCTGCGCGAGCGTCTCACCGCCTACCGCGCGCTATACCGCCACGTGCGCCCACTCTTCGAGCCCTCACGCGAACGCCTCGCGTAAGTCCAGCAATATCGTGCAGTACACTTCGGCCCCGATCCCGCTCCGACCACCACCGTGCCCAAGTCCACCGAAAAACTCGATCTCGCGACCCGCGCCGCCTGGCTCTACTACGTGGCCGGCAACACCCAGAACGAAATCGCCGAGAAGCTGCAGGTGTCGCGCCCAGTCGCGCAGCGCCTCGTCGCGTTCGCGGTCGAAAAGAACCTCATTCGCGTGCGCGTCGATCACCGTCTCGCCGATTGTCTCGCGCTCGCCGATGCGCTTTCGAAGCGCTACGGCCTTTCGGTCTGCGAAGTGGTGCCCGTGGACAACGACACGCCCGAGGAAATCGACCGCAAGCTCGCGGTCGCGGGCGCGCAAGTGATGGAGCGCTACCTGACCGAAGAGCGGCCGATGGTGGTGGCCGTGAGCAGCGGACGTACGCTCAAGGCGGCCGTCGATCAGATCGCGCAACTGGAGCGGCCGCAGCATCGGCTGGTATCAATGGTGGGCGCGATCGCCCAGGACGGCTCGTCGAACCGTTACGACGTCGCGCTCCATATCTCCGAGAAAACCGGCGGCAAGCACTTCCTGCTGCCCGCGCCGCTCATCGCGGATAACGAGGCCGAGCGCGCGCAATGGTGCAATCACCGGCTCTATCGCATCGTCGAATCGCTTTCGGGCGAGGCCGACGTTGCGTTCGTGGGTATCGGCAACATCGGCGAACATTGCCCGCTGCATGAGGACGGCTTCATCACCTCCGACGAAGTGCGCGAACTGATGGGCCAGGGCGCCGTGGCCGAAATGCTCGGCCTGCCGATCGACGCGGCTGGCAAGCGCGTCGATTCACCCACGGGCCGCCGAGTGACGAGCGTGTACCTCGATTCGCCGCCGCGCCGCCCGACCATCGGCTTCGCAGGCGGCGCGCGCAAGCGCGAAGCCGTGATCGCGGCGCTCAACGGCGGCTGGCTCTCCGGGCTCGTCACCGACGAGCTGTGCGCGCGCGCAGCGATCGAACGCTAAAACCTGCGCAGGGCGAAAAAAAAGCCCGCTCGAAGCGGGCTAACAAAGGCAACCTCAGGTACCTCGCCATACGAACACCGCCTCCCGCTTCGAGGCAGTGCGTCCAGCAAGCCAGTGAAATCACGCAGCCAGTTGCTGCGCGAAGCGACGCTCGAACGCGAGGCCCTCCGCGTTGAAGAGATGGCAATGATCGGGCGTCGAGCCCACCTTGAACGCCTCGCCGCGCTCGTGCCGCTCCAACGGCGGAATGCGCGCGATCAGGCCATCGGGCGCAACCGGGCATTCGGCGTAGAGGTAAGCCGCGTCGCCAAGCGATTCGACCGTCATCGCCTTCGCGCTCACGCCTTCTGCGCCCGTCATGATGTGCAGATGCTCGGGGCGGATGCCCACCGTCACCTTGTCGCCTTCGCGCGCCGTGCCCGGCTCGACGGCCACCTTCTGCGTATCGCCCGTCTCGTAGCGCACGACGATCCCATCGCTCGCAATCTGCTGCACCGTGCCGTCGAGGAAGTTCATCTTCGGCGAGCCGATGAAACCCGCCACGAAGCGATTCGCAGGCGAGTGATACAGACGGTTCGGACTGCCGACCTGTTCGACATTGCCCGCGGAGAGGACGACGATCTTGTCGGCGAGCGTCATCGCTTCGACCTGATCGTGCGTCACGTAGATCATCGTCGTCTTGAGTTCGTCGTGCAGACGCGCGAATTCGAGGCGCATCTTCACGCGCAGCGCGGCGTCGAGGTTCGAGAGCGGCTCGTCGAACAGGAACACCTTGGGCTTGCGCGTGATCGCGCGCCCGATCGCCACGCGCTGGCGCTGGCCGCCCGAAAGCTGCTTGGGCTTGCGGTCGAGCAGATGGTCGATGTGCAGGATCTTCGCGGCATTCTTCACGGCCGCGTCGATCTCGGGCTTCTTCGCGCCCGCGAGCTTCAGGCCAAACGCCATGTTGTCGTAGAGCGTCATGTGCGGATAGAGCGCGTACGACTGGAACACCATCGCAATGCCGCGCTTGGCCGGGGGCACGTCGTTCATACGCGTGCCGTCGATCATCAGGTCGCCGCCGCTGATGTCCTCCAGCCCCGCGATCATGCGCATGAGCGTGGTCTTGCCGCAGCCGCTCGGGCCCACGAACACAACGAACTCACCGTCGCCGATATCGAGGTTCACATCGCGCAGGACTTCGGTTTCGTCGTAGCGCTTCAGTACGTCTCTGAGGATCACGCTTGCCATGATATGTCTCCGTTTCTGCCTAAATCTGCCTGAATCTGCCTATTAAGCCGGTTCAGTTCGAACGCGTTTGCGCCTTGTTCATCCACTGCGCCACCCGTGCAGGCAGCGTCGTCATGTCGTCGAAGATTTCGATTGCACCCGCTTCGCGCAACTCGTGCGCGTGCGCGTCGCCGCCCACGTGCGTGCCACCCACGAAGCCGAGCACTGTCATGCCGGCCGCGCGCGCCGCGCTCACACCCGTCACGCTGTCCTCGACCACGAGGCAGGCGACGGGCGGGACGTCCATGCCCTGCGCCGCCGCGAGGTAGACATCGGGCGCGGGCTTCGGTTTGGCGACGAGATCCGCGCAGTACACGCGCTCGCCAAAGAAGCGCTCGAGCCCGTTGCGCGCCAGCACTTCGCGCACCACCGCCGTGTAGCTGTTGCTCGCGCAGGCCTTGGTGAGCGTCACGGCTTCCAGCGCGGCGACGACGCCTGGGAAAAGCGGCGCCTCACGTGCCTCCGCTTCTGCGACCACGCGGATCGCATCGACGTCTGCTGCGCTCAGGCTGCGCCCGAGTGCCTCGCCCGCGCCGCCCAGCACGCGCTCGATGCGCTGGCCAAGCAGCGGCATCACGACCGGCGCCGCGTCCACACCGGGCCAGCGCGCTTCGAGTTCGCGCACCAGCACGCGGGCGGCCACGGCTTCGCTGTCGATCAGCACGCCGTCGCAGTCGCAGATCAGGGCTTGAATGGGCATCGCGTTGTCCATTTACTTGACTGCACCGAACGTAAGGCCACGTACCAGTTGCTTCTGCGAAAGCCAGCCGACGATCAGCACCGGCGCGACCGCCAGCAGCGACGCCGCGGAAAGCTTCGCCCAGAACAGGCCCTCAGGACTCGAATACGAGGCGATGAACACGGTAAGCGGCGCGGCGTTCGAGCTGGAGAGGTTGATGCTCCAGAACGCTTCGTTCCACGAAAGAATGATCAGGAGCAGTGCGGTGGAAGCGAGACCCGGCACCGCCATCGGCATGAGCAGATAGACGATCTCCTGCCAGGTGGCCGCGCCGTCCATGCGCCCCGCTTCGAGAATGTCGCGTGGAATCTCGTTGAAGTACGTGTACGCCATCCACACCGCGATAGGCAGGTTGATGAGCGTATAGACGATCACGAGCCCGGTCACGGTGTCGAGCAGTCCCGAGTTCTTCCACAGCAGATAGATCGGCACGAGCACACCCACCGACGGCATCATCTTCGTGGAGAGCATCCACAGCAGGACTTTCTGCGTGCGCTGGGTCGGGAAGAAGGCCATCGAGTAGGCAGCGGGCACGGCGAGAATCAGGCAGACGATCGTCACGCCCGCCGAAATCAACACCGAATTCCAGGCGAACGCGAAGTAGTTGCTGCGCGCGAATACCTCGCGGAAGCTGTCGAGCGTCGGGATGAAGAAGATCGTCGGCACATAGGCCTGCTGCTCGGTCTTGAATGCCGTGATGGTCATCCAGAAGATCGGGAAGAACAGCGCGATCGCGATCAGCCATGCGAGCAGCCCCGGCACAACCCGCCCGATGAACTGCAGCGGTGACGAACGGTTGACCGCGTGGGGCGATTGCGCGGGCGTAGCAGTAATCTGGCTCATTTTTCGTACTCCCCTTTGAGGTTGCGCGCGAGCATCCGCACGAGGAAGAACGACACGATGTTCGCGAGCACGACGGCGAGAATGCCGCCAGCCGAAGCGATGCCCACGTCGAACTGCTGCAGGCCCATCGAGTAGATCAGGTAAGTGAGGTTGGTGGTCGCGTTGCCGGGACCGCCGCCCGTGGTCGTGTAGATCTCGGCGAAGATGGAGAGCAGGAAGATGGTTTCCATCATCACAACAACGGCAATCGCGCGTCGCAGGTGCGGCAGCGTGATGTAGAAGAACAAGGAGATGGGGCCCGCGCCGTCGATCTTCGCGGCTTCCTTCTGCTCCTGGTCGAGCGACTGGATCGCCGTGAAGAGGATGAGGAACGCGAACGGCAGCCACTGCCAGGCCACGATCATGATGACTGCGGTGAGCGGATAGACGGCGAACCAGTCGATCGGCGTCATGCCCACGGCGCGCATCGCAATCGCCACGAGACCGTACACCGGATGCAGGATCATGTTCTTCCAGATCAGCGCGCTGACCGTGGGCATCACGAAGAACGGCGCGATGGCAAAGAGACGCGCCACGCCCTGGCCGATGAACTTGCGATCGAACAGCACCGCCATCAGCACGCCGCCGACCACGGTGATCACGAGCACCGCCACGATCAGCTCGATGGTGTGCACGATCGACGGCACGAACGAGGGGTCGGTAGCGAGGAACCTGTAGTTGTCGAAGCCCGCGAAACCCTTGAGGTCGGGGTTCAGCAGGTTGTATCGCGTGAACGAATACCAGATCGTCATCGCGAGCGGAATTGTCATCCACAGGAGCAGCACCGCGACGGATGGCGACACGAGCCAGCGCGACGCCGTCCGTCGCGAGTCGACCTGCTGCGGTTTCTGTGGCGTGCGCGCTCGATTGAATATAGGCATGGGGAGATGGAGATGACGCATGAGGACCACCCTTCTCGGTTGCGCGCCTGCTCAGGCGCAGGCGCGGCATCGGCTTCGCGAGGGTGCGCGCCGCGCCGGTGGCACGGCGCGCGCTCGCGCTACTACGCTGGCTGCTCGCACATCGCAGCCTTTCTTCTCGCAGCTACTTCTCGCAGTTACTTCTGATACCCGGCTTGCGCCACGGCGCGGTTGGCAGCGGCGTTACCCGCAGTGAGCGCCTGATCGACGCTCATCTGCCCGGCTACCGCGCCCGCAACGCTCTGCCCCACGACCGTACCGAACGACTGGAACTCAGGAATCCCGACGAACTGGATACCCGTGTACGGCACCGGCTTTGCGGTCGGATGGGTCGGATCGGCGGTCTGGATCGCCTTCAGCACGAAGTCCGAAAACGGCGCGGCCTTCTTGTACTCGGGATTCTGATACGTCGAAATCCGCGTACCCGACGGCACCGAAGCCCAGCCCTCGTCCTGCGCGACCATCTGGACATACTCTTTCGACGTGGCCCATTCGATGAACTTCTTCGCGGCGTCCTGCGACTTCGACGACTTCGGCACCGCAAGCGCCCACGACCACAGCCAGTGCGCGCCATTGGGCGTGACTTCGGTCGGCGCGGCCGCGAAGCCGATCTTGTCGGCGACCTGCGACTGCTGCTTGTTGTAGAGAATGCCCGCGGCCACCGTGGCGTCGATCCACATCGCGCACTTGCCCGAGGACATTAGCGTGAGGTTCTCGTTGAAACCGTTCGAGCTCGCTCCCGGAGGACCGTCCTTCTTCAGCATGTCCACGTAGAAGTTCACCGCCTTCTTCCACTCGGGCGAGGTGAGCTGCGCCTGCCACTTTTCGTCGAACCAGCGGCCACCGAAGGTGTTCGCGACCGTCGTCACGTACGCCATGTTCTCGCCCCAGCCCGCCTTGCCGCGCAGGCAGATGCCATACGTGCCGGCTGACTTGTCGGTGAGCTTGTCGGCGAAGTCGCGGATCTGGTCATAGGTCGGCTGCTCCGGCATCTTGAGGCCCTTCTTGTCGAACAGGTCCTTGCGGTAATACGTCATCGAGCTTTCGACGTAGAACGGCAGCGCGTAAAGCGTGCCGTTGTACGAGAGGCCATCGCGCGCGGTCTTCACCACGTCGTCGAGATCGTAGCTCGCGGGCAGGTTCGTCATCGGCACGATCCAGCCGCGCTTGCCCCATTGCGGCGCCTCGTAGGTGCCGATCATCATCACGTCGAACTGGCCGCTGTTGGTCGTGATGTCGGTGGTCGCGCGCTGGCGCAGCACGTTTTCTTCGAGAATCACCCAGTTCAGCTTGACGCCCGGATTGGCCTTTTCGAACGCCGGCGAGAGCTTCTTCAGCTCGATCATGTCCGGGTTGTTCAACATCGCGATCGTGACGGTCTGCGCGTGAGCGGCGCTGGCCGCGGCGACGAGTGCACCCGCACTCACCGCTCGACTTATGCACTTTGCGACGGTCTTCATTGCTGGCTTCATGACGTTGTCTCCTTGTTCGTTGCGTTATGTCTTGCTGCTGTCGTGATGCGTTGTGCAAGGGTTACGGGAAAGGTCAGCTCATCCAGTTGCCGCCGTCGACGTTGAGCGTCTGCGCGGTGATGTAGTCGGCATCGGCAGAAGCGAGAAAAAGCGCTGCGCCCGTGAGATCCGCGGGGAGGCCCATGCGCCCGAGCGGCACGGCCTCGCCCACGAGGCGCTTCTTCTCGCCGAGCGGGCGATGCTCGTAGCGTGCGAAGAGCGCGTCGACCTGCTCCCACATCGGCGTGTCGACCACGCCCGGTGCGATGCCGTTCACGTTGATGCGATGTGGCGCCAGCGCGAGCGCCGCCGACTGCGTGTAGCTCAGCACAGCGGCCTTGGTTGCGCAGTAGTGCGAAACGAGTGCCTCGCCGCGACGGCCCGCCTGCGAGGACATATTGATGATCTTGCCGCCCTGGCCCTGCTCGACCATGCGACGCGCCACGGCCTGCATGAGGAAGTACATGCCCTTCACGTTCACCGCGAAGAGGCGGTCATACACGTCCCAGGATTCGTCGAGGAGCGGGCGCATGTCGAAGAGCGCCGCGTTATTGAAGAGGATGTCGATGCGGCCAAAGCGCTCGAGAGCGCTGAGCACGATGCGCTCGATGTCCTCGCGGCGGGTAACGTCAGCGGAGATCGCAAGCACGCGCTCGGGGTACGCTGCAGCGAGCGTTGGAGCGACGGACTCGGCGGGCTTCACGTCGACGAGCACGCAGCGCGCGCCTTCGTCCAGATACCGCTGTGCGACCGCCTCGCCAATGCCGCTCGCCGCGCCAGTCAGCACGGCTACCTTGTCCTGCAAACGTCCTGCCGCTGGGGTCGCGGTGTGTGCCACAGGTTGTCTCCAATTTTCATTCGTGCGGGGCGCGCCTGAGCGATCGCCCGACATGTGAGCATTTGCTCTGTCGTTGATCGAATGATCGGATACGAGTTGGAGACTGTCAAGGCGAACAAACGCGATTGAACGAGATTTCGATGGTGCGACGCGCAAGCCTCGGCGGGTTGCGGCCTACAGACCCGGCCCCCTGACCGGATGGCGAGCTGACTCGCCAATCGAAGTGATACGTTATATCATCTCGCCTTCGCGAGACCGACGCTCCCGCATTCGCTTTCAGGCTCCCTTATCAACAAGGATAGAACTATGATCACGTTCACCCACGCGAACTGCACGCCCCGCCCTGCTACAGCAGGCACGCGCCGGGGCTTCGCGCTCGCGCGCTTCGCGGCCGGGCTCGCTCTCGCGCTGGGCACGGCGTTCGGCGGCGCGAGCGCGGCCATGGCTGCCAGCGCCACGATTCCCGTTGTTGCGGCGGAAAACTTCTACGGCGACGTCGTCAAGCAGATCGGCGGCAATTACGTGGATGTCACGAGCGTCCTGAGCAACCCCGACCAGGACCCGCATCTCTTCGAAGCGAGCCCGAAGACTGCCCGCGCGCTCCAGAATGCGCGCGTGGTCGTCTATAACGGCGCCGATTACGACCCGTGGATGACCAAGCTGCTCGGCGCGACGGGCGGTGGGAAAAGCGCAAACAACCGCACGACGATCGTCGCGGCGGACCTTGTCGGCAAGAAAGCGGGCGACAATCCGCACCTCTGGTACGACCCGAAGACCATGCCCGCCGTGGCGCGCGCCGTGAGCGCCGCGCTCGGCGCGGCGGACCCCGCGCACAAGAGCGTGTACGATGCCAACCTGGCAACATTCCTCGCGTCGCTGCAACCGGTCGACGCCAAGGTCGCGGCGCTGCGCGCGCGCTACCAGGGGCAGCCGGTCACGGCCACGGAGCCGGTGTTCGGCTATATGTCGGATGCGATCGGACTCGATATGCGCAACCTGCGCTTCCAGCTCGCGACGATGAACGACACCGAAGCGAGCGCGTCGGACATCGCCGCGTTCGAGCGCGACCTGCGCGAGCGCCGCGTGCGTGTGCTGATCTACAACAGCCAGGCGACCGAGGCGCTCACGCGGCGCATGCTGGCGCTGGCGAAGCAGTCGAAGGTGCCCTCCGTGAGCGTGACCGAGACGCAGCCGGCCGGCGTGAACTTCCAGCAATGGATGCTCGCGCAGCTCGACTCGCTCGACAAGGCGCTCGCAGTGGGGACACCCGGGCAACACTAACCGTATTCAGCAAGGACAGATGTCATGACCGGGGCCGGCCCTTCGCCCACCGATATCGCTTCACAACACAACGCACAGCGCAACGGCGCGCACCGCGCGCCCACGCCTGTGCTCACGCTAGCGGGCGTGACGCTCTCGCTCGGCGAGCGCACGATCCTGCGCGCCGCGAACTTCGCGGTGAACCAGGGCGAATTCATCGGCGTGCTCGGGCCGAACGGCGCGGGCAAGACCACGCTCATGCGCGCCATCCTCGGCCTCGTGCCGGCCTCGCACGGCGCGATTCGCGTGCTGGGCGAGCCGGTCGCGCGCGGCAACGCGAGGATCGGCTACATGCCGCAGACGCGCACAGCGCTCGCGAGCCGGCGCGTACGCGGCCGCGACTTCGTGGCGATGGCCGCCGACGGCCACCGCTGGGGCCTGCCGCGCGCCGACGCCGCCACGCGCGCCGACGTTGCACGCGTGCTCGATCTCGTGGGTGCGACCGCGCTTGCGGATCGCCCGCTTTCGGAGCTCTCGGGCGGCGAGCGCCAGCGCCTGCTGCTCGCGCAATGCCTGCTCGGCGACCCGAAGCTGCTGCTGCTCGACGAGCCGCTCATCAGCCTCGACCCGAACCATCAGCGCGGCGTGGTCGAACTCGTGCGCCGCGTGCAGCGCGAGCTGGGCATCGCGGTGCTGTTCTCCGCGCACGAACTCAATCCGCTGCTCAACGCGCTCGATCGCGTGCTCTATCTCGGCAACGGCGTAGCCGCGCTCGGCAGCGTGGATGAAGTCATCACCGCGCCCGTGCTCTCGCGCCTCTACGGCTCGCCTATCGAAGTGATGCGCATGAAGAGTCGCATCTTCGTGATGTCGGGCGACGTGGAAGTCGAAAAGCACGACCACGAGCATGAGCACGACCATGGCCATGACCACGGCGGCCACGGCCACACGCACGATCACGGCAACAATAACGACAACACACACGGCCACACGCACGATGCTTGAATACGATTTCATGGTGAACGCCTTCGCGGCGTCGGGCATCGTCGCGGTGCTCGCGGGCGTGGTGGGCTATTTCCTCGTGATGCGCGGTCAAACCTTCGCGGGCCACGCGCTTTCGCACGTGGGCTTCACGGGCGCCACGGGCGCTGTGCTGCTGGGCGTGTCGCCGATGTGGGGCATGGTGGGCTTCACGCTCGCCGCGGGCGTTTCGATGGGTGCGCTCGGCGAAAAGCTCGCGGGCCGCGATGTGGCGATCGGTGTGATTCTTTCGCTCGCGCTCGGCTTCGGCCTGCTGTTTCTGCACTTTTTCACGTCGTATGCAACGCAGGTCACGGCGCTGCTGTTCGGCAACGTGCTGGGCGTGAACCGCGAGACGCTCGGCGTGCTCGCCGCGCTCGCCGTGGCGAGCCTCGCGGCGCTGGCCGCCATCATGCGGCCGCTGCTGTTCGCCTCGCTGCAGCCCGAACTCGCCGAAGCGAAGGGCGTGTCGCTGCGCGCGGTTTCGATGCTGTTCCTCGCCATCGCCGCGCTCGCGGTGGCCGCGTGCACGCAGATCGTCGGCGTGCTGCTCGTCTTTACGCTGATGGTCGGCCCGGCCGCCGCCGCGCAGAATCTCACCACGCGCCTTTCCACCGGCCTCGTTCTGGCCGCGCTACTCGCACTCGTGCAAGCGTGGCTCGGCGTCACGCTCGCGTTCTACACCGACTGGCCCACCAGCTTCTGGATCACCGCGCTCGCCGCGCTCGTCTACGGCGCGAGTCTGATCGGGCGCCGCTAGAACGTTGTGCGTGCAACAAAGAAAAGGCGTTATCCCTCGCGGGACAACGCCTTTTTTGCTTTACGCCTCGCTCAGTACAGAACGACCGAGCGGATCGATTCGCCCTTTTCCTTTGAGTCGATGATGTCGATACGCCTCATCACGATGCCGGCGGGAACCAGGTTCGAACGCGGCCGTAAAGATCGATGAAGCGCGCATAGCGCTGCGCGAGCGCGGCGTCCTCGCGCGGCGACGCCACCTGCGTCGCGGCCGGCGCAAGCGCCGCGAGGTCGCTCATGCGCCAGTGCCCGCAGGCGAGGCCGCCCAGCATCGCAGCGCCCCGCGCCGCTGCGTTCGGGCAGTCGATCGCGTAGAGGTCCGCGTCGAGCGTGTCGGCGAGCAATTGCCGCCAGCGCGCGTCCACGGAGCCGCCGCCCGCGAGCTTGAGCGTCGGCACAGTGCGCGCATCTCGCGTGCCTTCATCGGCAATGGCGTGGGTGCCTTCGTGGGTGCTGCGCACGGCGTCGAGGCCCGCGCGCAATGCGAATGCCACGCCCTCGAACGCCGCGCACATGAGCGTGCCGCGCGAGTCGCCAAGGGAAGCGCCGAGCCAGCCGCCGCGCGCCGCAGGGTCGAGCCACGGCGAGCGCTCTCCGCTCAGGTAAGGCAGGAATGCGAGCGTCGCCGATGGGGGCACGGCGAACGCGTCCGCATAAGCCGAAGCCCAGTCGTAGGCCAGCCAGCCGCGCGCCGCCTCGAGGGCCACGCCTACGTTCTGCATGGCGGCCATGGTGTACCAGCCGCCCGTGGCCGAGCGGTAGCGATGTAGCCCGCGCCGCGCGGGCGGCTCGCTGCGCGCGGTCACGACGATCTGGCCGCCGGTGCCCGTGGTGAGAAGCGCGTCGCCTTCGTTGGCCAGACCACTGCCGAAGGCGGCGCAAGGCGTGTCGCCCGCGCCCGTTGCGAGCACGATGCCGGCGGGCAGCCCGAGCGCTTGCGCGGCGGCCGCGCTTAGCGCGCCGCTCGCTTCATGCGACGCGGCCAGTGGCGCAAACCACCGCGACGGCAATCCCAGCCGCTCGATCAGGGCGAAATCCCACGCGCCATCGGGTGCGGCGAGCGCCGTCGCGCACGCGTCCGAGGGATCGGCGTTGAGCGCGCCCCCCAGCGCCACACGCAGCCAGTCTTTCGGCTGCAGCGCCCAGCGCGCGGCTTGTGCGACTTGCGGCTCGTGCTGCAGGACCCAACGCAGCAGCGGCCCCGCCATGCCGGGCGCAACGGGATTGGGCTGCGGATACTCGGGGTCGTCGGGCCACGCATCGAGCAGCGCATGCGCACGCGTGTCGGGCCAGAGCATCGCGGGGCGCAGGGCGCGGCCGGCCTCGTCGGTGAGCACGACGCCATGCATCTGCCCGGAGAAGCCGATGGCGCGCACCGCGGCGCGCTCGCTCTCGGGCAGTCGCGCGCAGGCCGCGACGAGCGCGTCCCACCAGCGATCCACGGCGATCTCGGCCCAGCCGGGCTGCGGTGTTTCGAGCGCGTAAGCCACGCTCGCGGCGGCACGCTCGACGCCGTCGCCATCGATGATGCCTAGCTTGAGTGAACCGGTGCCGAGGTCGATGCCGAGAAAACGCGTTTGCGATGGGCTCATGGGAAGCGGTGTGCGACGTGTACGAGGAAGGGAAAAGCCATCATACCGGCGCGATGCCCGGCGAGCTGCATGGTCCGAAATGCACGTTAAGCCGGGTGCTCAAATGTGCCTCGAACCCGCGCGCAACACCGCCGATTTCGATGCGAAAAACGGCTATTCGCGGGTTAACCCCGTGGGCGTTTGCGCGATGCAAAATGGCTCACATTGCCCATTCGAAATAGAGTTCATAACGGTGCGGCCATATGTGACACGGCTCGCTGGGTGTGGCCGGTTTGCGCTCGATGCACCCGCAGACGTTCGTCATGGCCGCCGTGCCGCCACGCCCGCGGCGCAGCGCCCATCGTGCGAGAGCGTTCAACCGCCGCAAACAGGGGCGTTCCCGCCTTACGTCGCCGCGAGCAGGGTTCGAAACAACGCTTGCCGAAGCCGCCATGAAGCCGCCGCGCGCGGCCCACACGCGCTCATCGCGCCCTTATGTCGTCTGTCCATCGCTACGGGTGCATATCGCGCCCGGAAAGCACGGAATAGTCCCCAGCGGTCTTGTTGCATATTTTCTTACCGCATACCTTGGAGGCCATATCCTTAAACAAAGAGACGGAGACAGACGACATGCAAGCCAAGGGCATTGAGGACCAGGCCGCCCAGCGGTCTGGCCAGAAGCAGGTGCACCCCTGCGACGAGCGCCTGCCGTTCAGCCAGCTGCTGACACTCGGCATCCAGCACGTGCTCGTGATGTACGCAGGTGCGGTGGCTGTGCCGCTCATCGTCGGCGGCGCGATCGGGTTGCCGAAAGACCAGATCGCCTTCCTCATCAGCGCCGACCTGTTCGCCTGCGGCATCGCCACGCTGATCCAGACGCTCGGCCTCTGGATCTTCGGCATCCGCCTGCCCGTGATCATGGGCTGCACGTTCGCCTCGGTCGGCCCGATGATCGCCATCGGCACCAATCCGTCGCTCGGTCTGCTCGACATCTTCGGCTCGACGATCGCGGCGGGTGCGATCGGCATCGTGATCGCACCGATGATCGGCAAGCTGTTGCGTTTCTTCCCGCCTGTGGTGGTGGGCACCGTGATCGCGGTGATCGGCCTCTCGCTCATGGAAGTCGGCATCAACTGGGCCGCCGGTGGCGTGGGCAACCCCGACTACGGCAACCCCATCTACCTCGGCCTCTCGCTGCTCGTGCTGATGCTGATCCTGCTCATCAACAAGTTCGGGCGCGGCTTCGTCTCCAATATCTCGGTGCTGCTCGGCATTGTCGCGGGCTTTGCCATTGCGCTTGCGCTTGGCCGCGTGAATCTCGAAGGAATGGCTAGTGCGCCGTGGGTCGGCATCGTCATGCCGTTCCACTTCGGCATGCCAAGGTTCCACATCCTGCCGATCGCGACGATGGTGATCGTGATGTTCGTGACCTTCATCGAATCGACGGGCATGTTCCTCGCCGTGGGCGACATGGTCGAGCGCCCCGTCGATCAGGCCACACTCGTGCGCGGCCTGCGCGTGGACGGTCTTGGCACGTTGATCGGCGGCATTTTCAACTCGTTCCCGCATACGTCGTTCTCGCAGAACGTCGGCCTCATTGGCGTAACGGGCGTGAAAAGCCGCTATGTGTGCGCGATGGGCGGCGTGATTCTCGTGCTGCTCGGCCTCTTTCCGAAGATGGCGCAGATGGTCGCCTCGGTGCCCGCCTTCGTGCTCGGCGGCGCGGGCATCGTGATGTTCGGCATGGTGGCGGCGAACGGCATCAAGGTGCTCTCGCGTGTGGACTTCGTGAAGAACCAGCACAACCTCTTCATCGTCGCCGTGAGCGTGGGCTTCGGCCTCGTGCCGGTGGTGTCGCCGCACTTTTTCGCCAAGCTGCCGCCTGCGCTTTCGCCGCTGCTCCATAGCGGCATCCTGCTCGCTTCGGTTTCGGCGGTGGTGCTGAACCTGATCTTCAATGGCGCAAAGAGCGAGAAAGCTGCCGAGCGCGCCATCCGCCGCGCCGGGCACGATCTCGAAGGCCGCCCCGACTCGGAACAAGCGCCGGATGCGGGCCACGAAATGCCGCGCTCGGCCGCGCATTGAGCTGAACGAATTGAGTTGAACGTACTGAGTTGACGCGAGAGGTGCCCCGCTCGCAGGTGTCCATCTACACACACATGCGGGAGGGGTCTTTTGCTGGTTCGGCGCCGTGGGAAACCATGGCGCTTTTTTTTTGCCCCCGCTTTTTGCGCCGCTTTTTGCCCTCCTGACGCGCAAAAAAAACGCCACGGTCTCCCGTGGCGTTCTCGTTTCTGATCCAGAAGCCTGGCGCGTTACCCGGCCGTCGCAGCCGAAGCCGCCGCCGGCGCGCTGGCCGCGCCGTAGTCGGCCGGCGCGTCG
The DNA here is from genome assembly GCF_904848665.1 of Paraburkholderia hiiakae. GTDB lineage: Bacteria > Pseudomonadota > Gammaproteobacteria > Burkholderiales > Burkholderiaceae > Paraburkholderia > Paraburkholderia hiiakae. Next base: position 145,248 of record NZ_CAJHCQ010000003.1, on the reverse strand, counting down.
GGCTCACGCGGCGTCTCGCCCGCGTGCTCGATCCAGCCACCACCCAACGCACGATACAGATCGACGAGGTTGGTCAGCCGCGCGAGGCGCGCCGTGACGAGCGACTGCTGCGCGGTGTAGAGGCTTGTCTGCGCGGCGAGCACCGGCAGATAGCTGTCCACGCCGTTCCTGTAGCGCAGCTCCGAAAGCGTGAGCGAGCGCTGGTTCGCGAAGGTGCTGCGCTCGAGCGCCGCGATCTGCTCGTCGTAGGTGCCGCGTGCAGCCAAACCGTCGGCCACTTCGCGGAACGCCGACTGGATCGACTTCTCGTAGCTGGCGATTTCGATGCGCTTCTCGACGTTCGCGAGTTGCAGGTTCGCGACGTTCGAGCCGCCTTCGAAGATCGGCAGCGTGACCTGCGGCACGAAACTCCACGCCGCCGTGCCTGCCTTGAAGAGACCGCCAAGCGTCAGGCTTTCGCTGCCGAACGCCGCCGTAAGCGAGATCTTCGGGAAGAACGCCGCACGCGCCGCGCCAATGTTGGCGTTTGCCGCGAGGAGCGTTTCCTCGGCCTGCATGATGTCCGGACGCCGCGTGAGCAGATCCGACGGCAGTCCTGCCGGAATGTCGTTGAGCAGCGCCTGGCCGTCGAGCGGCAGGCCTTGCGGCAGATCCGCCGGCAGCGGCTCGCCAATCAGCAGCACGAGCGCGTTCTCCGCCTGGGCGCGCGCCCGCAGTTGCGCCTGCATGTTGGCTTGCGCGTTCTCAACCACCGTCTCCGCCTGGCGCAAATCGAGTTCGGTGCCAGTGCCCGTCTCGAACTGCGCCTTCGCGATGGCGTAAGAGTCCTGCGCCGTCTTGAGCGTTTCCTGCGTGACCTTCAGCAGGTCGTCGTCGGAGAGCATGGTCAGATACTGGTCCGCGACTTCCGACACCAGCGTGATCTCTGCGGCCTTGCGCGCATACGCCGTCGAAAGGTACTGCGCCAACGCCTGGTCCTTCAGGCTGCGCACGCGCCCCCAGAAGTCGATTTCCCACGACGCCTGGACGCCCACGTTGTAGACGCTGTACGGATTCTCAGGCGCGGTCTGGAATGCCTTCGGCACCCGCGTACGCGTGTCCGTCCCCACGCCGTTGATGGCGGGGAACAGATCGGCGCGCGCGATCTGATACTGCGCGCGCGCCGCGTCGACGTTGAGCACCGAGACGCGCAGGTCGCGGTTGTTCTTCAGCGCGATACCGACGAGCTGCTGCAGGCGCGGATCGACGAAGAACTCGCGCCAGCCGATGTCGGTCGCCGCGGCGCCGTTGGCGCTCGGGGCGGCCTGGCCGTTCTGACCATTCGCGCCCGCGGCTACCGGCTGCGTCGCGTAGACGCCGCCCTGCGGGAAGCTCTGCGACACCGGCGCTTCGGGCCGGTGGTACCACGGCTCCATCGTGCAACCCGCGAGGACGGTGGTGGCCACTGCGGCGGCCACTGCAATTACGGATAGTTTATGCATCTCAATGTCCTTCCTTGCCCGGGCCGTCGCCGTTGCTGCCGCCGTTGCCACCACCTTCGTTGCCACCCGTGCCGCCCTGAGCGCCGGCGTTGCCGCCGTTGTCCTGGTCATGGTCGTGCGCGTGGTGCTCTTCGTAGTGCTGGAGCGCGACGTCCGCGTCTTCCTTCTCGCCGGCGAACTTCGCGCGAATCACGACGAAGAACATCGGGATCATGAAGATCGCGAGGAACGTAGCCGTGATCATCCCGCCGATCACGCCCGTGCCGATGGCGTGTTGCGAAGCCGAACCCGCGCCGTTACTGATCGCGAGCGGCAACACGCCGAGAATGAACGCCAACGACGTCATGAGAATCGGCCGCAAACGCAGTCGCGAAGCTTCGAGCGCCGCCTCGATCGGTCCCATCTTCCCTTCGGCCTGCAGATCTCGCGCGAACTCCACGATCAGAATCGCGTTCTTCGCCGAGAGACCCACGGTAGTCAACAGACCCACCTGGAAGAACACGTCGTTCTCGAGGCCGCGCAAGGTCACCGCCAGCAGCGCGCCGAGCACGCCGAGCGGCACCACCATGATGACCGCGAACGGAATCGACCAGCTTTCATACAGCGCCGCGAGACACAGGAACACGACGAGGATCGAGATGCCGTACAGAATCGGCGCCTGCGAACCCGACTGGCGTTCCTGATACGACAGACCCGTCCATTCGTAGCCGATACCCGCGGGCAGCTTCGCCGCGATCTGCTCCATGGCTGTCATGGCCTGGCCAGTCGACTTGCCCTGCCCCGCCTGCCCCTGGATTTCCACAGCCGAGATACCGTTGTAGCGCTCGAGCTTAGGTGAACCGAAGGTCCAGCGGCCAGTCGCGACCGAGCCCAGCGGCGCCATCCCACCCGCACTGTTGCGCACATACCAGAGGTTCAAATGCTCCGGCGTCATGCGGAACGGCGCATCGGCCATCACGTACACCTTCTTGATACGGCCGTCCGTATCGAGGAAGTTGTTCACGTATGCCGACGCCCAGGCAATCGAGAAGGTCTGGTCAACCGCGGCCGCCGTCACGCCGAGCGCCTCGGCCTTTTCACGGTCGATGTCGATCGTGAACTGCGGCGTGTCGTTCAGGCCGTTCGGGCGCACGAGTGCGAGCGTCGGATCCTTCGCAGCCATGCCGAGCAGCATGTTGCGCGCTTCCATCAGCTTCTCGTGACCGAGACCTCCGCGGTCCTGCAGTTCGAAGTCGAAGCCCGACGCAGTGCCGAGTTCAGGAATCGAAGGCGGATTCACCGGGAACACCAACGCGTCCTTGTAGCCCGCGTAGTGCATGAACATGCGCCGCACCAGCGCCTGAACCTTCTGGTCCGCGTGCTGACGCTGTTTGTAGTCCTTCATCCGCACGAACACGAGACCCGAGTTCTGGCCTCGGCCCGCGAAGCTGAAGCCGTTCACCGTGAACACCGACTCGACGATGCTGGCTTCGTCCTTGAGCAGCCAGTTCTGGATGTTGGCGAGCGTGCGTGCCGTCGTTTCCTGGGTCGAGCCCACAGGCGTCTGCACGATCACGAACATCGTGCCCTGATCTTCATCAGGCAGGAACGACTTCGGCAGGCGCACGAACAGCATGCCAACCGCGACGATCACCGCGAGATAGATGATGAGCCAGCGGCCCGAGCGCTTGATCACGTGGTGAACGCCCGAGTGATACTTGTCGCGGCTCGTCTCGAACGTGCGGTTGAACCAGCCGAAGAAGCCCTTCTTCTCTTCGTGATGGCCCTTCGGGATCGGCTTGAGGATGGTCGCGCACAACGCCGGCGTCAGAATCAACGCGACGAGCACGGACAGCACCATGGCCGCCACGATCGTGAGCGAGAACTGCCGGTAGATGGCGCCCACCGAGCCGCCCGAGAACGCCACCGGCACGAACACCGCGGAGAGCACGAGCGCCACGCCCACCAGTGCGCCGGTGATCTGGCCCATGGCCTTGCGAGTGGCTTCCTTTGGCCCCAAGCCCTCTTCCACCATCACCCGCTCGACGTTCTCCACGACCACGATCGCGTCGTCCACCAGCAGGCCGATGGCGAGCACGAGACCGAACATCGACAGCGTGTTGATGGAGAAGCCCACCGCCGCCATGATCGCGAACGTGCCCAGCAGCACCACCGGCACCGCGATCGTCGGAATGAGCGTCGCGCGCAGGTTCTGCAGGAACAGGTACATCACGAGGAACACCAGCACGATGCCTTCCAGCAGCGTCTTGATCACTTCCTCGATCGACAGGCGCACGAACGGCGTCGTGTCGTACGGGTACTTCACGACAAGGCCGTGCGGGAAGTACTTCGAGAGGTCGTCGATCTTCTGGCGCACGAGCTTCGCGGTCTGCAGCGCGTTGGCGCCCGTCGCGAGCTGAATGCCGAGGCCGGCCGTCGGCGAACCGTTGTACTTCGTGTCGAAGTTGTAGTTTTCGCCGCCGAGACCAATACGCGCCACGTCCTTGAGACGCACCTGCGAACCGTCCTGATTCACCTTCAGCAGGATGTTGCCGAACTGCTCAGGCGTCTGCAGCAGCGTCGATTCGGTGATGGTCGCCTGGAACGACTGCCCCGCCACCGCCGGTGTGCCGCCCAGCTGACCGCCCGCGATCTGCACGTTCTGCGCGGTGATCGCGGCTGTGACGTCGGTTGGCGTTAGCTGGAAGTTCGTTAGCTTGTTTGGATCGAGCCACACGCGCATCGCGTACTGCGAGCCGAAGAGCGTGACCGTACCCACGCCGTCGATACGGCTGATCGGGTCCTTCACGTTCGACGCCACGTAGTTCGCGAGGTCGTACTTGGTCATGCTGCCGTCTTCGGACACGAACGCGAGCACCAGCAAGAAGCTGCTGCTCGATTTCGTGACGCTGATACCGAGCTGCTGCACCACCTGCGGCAGAATCGGCGTGGCGAGCTGCAGCTTGTTCTGCACCTGCACCTGCGCGATGTCCGGGTTGGTGCCCGCGGCGAAGGTCAGCGTGATGGTGGCCGTGCCCGAGTCATCGGAAGTCGACGAGATGTACAGCAGGTGGTCGAGACCGCTCATCTGCTGCTCGATCACCTGCGTGACCGTGTTTTCCACCGTCTTGGCCGACGCACCCGGATAGTTCGCACTGATCTGGATGGAAGGCGGCGCGATGGTCGGATACTGCGCGACCGGCAGCGTGAACACCGAGGCCACGCCCGCCAGCATCAGAATGATGGCGATCACCCATGCAAAGATTGGGCGATCAATAAAGAACTTTGCCATGAAACAGGCTCCCGGTTATTGCGCTGCGGAGGCGGCAGGCGCAGCCGAGGCACCGCTTGCACCTGCTGCGGGACCCGATGCGGCGCTGGCAGCGTTCGCATTGCCCGAAGCGGTCGCCATGTCGGCCGAAGGCGCGCCCGGCGGCGGCGGCGGCGGCAGTTGCGCCGCGATGGGCTTGACCTGCGCACCCGGCTTGACCTTGTCGGTGCCTTGCACGATCACGCGGTCGCCTGCTTGCAGGCCGCTCTCCACGACCCAGTCCTGGCCCTGCGCGCCCGACGTGACGATCGGATGCGGCACGACCTTGTTGTCCTGGTCGACGACGAGCACCGACGCCTGGCCCTTCTGGTCGTGCTGCACGCCAACCTGCGGCACGAGGAACGCGTTGTTGTTGATACCTTCTTCGATGCGCGCGCGCACGAACATGCCCGGCAGCAGCACGCGGTCGGCGTTCGGGAAGAGCGCGCGAACCGTCACCGAACCGGTGGTCTGGTCAACCGTGACGTCGCTGAACTGGAGCTTGCCCTTCTGTGCGTACACGCGGCCGTCTTCGAGCACGACCGAAACCTTCGCCGCATTCGGGCCATTGGTCGACAGACGACCCTCCTGAATCGCGCGGCGCAGCTTCAGGCCATCGAGGCTCGACTGCGTGACGTCCACGTACATCGGGTCGAGTTGCTGAACGGTCGACATGAGCGTCGCGGCGCTCGCCTGCACGTAGGCGCCCGGCGTGACCTGCGAGATGCCGACCTGGCCCGTGACCGGCGAGACGACGTCGGTGTAGCCGAGGTTGATCTGCGCCGTATCGACGGCGGCCTTGCCGGAGGCGACGTCCGCTGCCGCCTGGCCCTGCGCGGAAACGGCGTTGTCGTAGTCCTGCTTGCTCACGGCGTTGGCCTGGACCAGCACCTTGTAGCGCGAAACCAGCGCGTTCTGCGTGACGAGGTTGGCCTGCGCCTTCGCGAGGGTGGCCTTGGCGGTGTTGAGCGCTGCGATATACGGCGCGGGGTCGATCTTGTAGAGCCGCTGACCGGCCTTCACGATCGCGCCTTCAGTGAACTCGCGGCGCAGGACGATGCCATCGACCCGTGCGCGCACTTGCGCGACGAGGAAGGCACTAGTACGGCCGGGAAGTTCGGAGACGACCGGCACGGCGGTCGGCTGGACGGTAATGACACCCACTTCGGGGGTTTGCGGCGGCGGCGCCGACTGCTTTTGCCCGCAGGCTGCGAGCACTATGGCAGCCGTCGCGACACTGATTAGGCGGAATGGAACCCGTTCGACGCGCATGGAGCGACCTCTGTCTATAACTGACAATAAAAGCGTGCGGCGTCCTGCAACGAGGAGGACGACTACGCACGCCAGCATCTGGCAAATACCTGACGGATAAACCCGGTACTTCTTTTAGAAAGGCGCGTGCCGGTCTGCACATCCGTCCGGGTGATACTGTTGCGCGCCACCCGCGGGGCGTCGCGCATTGGGGTTTCTACGACCACTTTGGCCAGTGACGGATATTAACCGGACATCGCCACTTGAGGCACCCAAGTGGTGGGGTGCTATTATAGATACATTCGCGAACGAATGTAAAAGAACGTTACGTAGCCGTTGAGTGGTGTTGCAGGTGCGATCCGCGCATCCCATCCATATTACAAATCAATACATTACGGTTCACACCCCAAATACATTCCTTCACCCGTCACTCATAACTACACACTGACTTCAGAACATGGTCCGCCGAACGAAAGAGGAAGCGCTGGAGACGCGCAACCGGATCCTCGACGCTGCCGAACACGTCTTTTACGAAAAGGGCGTGTCGCGCACGTCGCTGGCCGACATCGCCCAGACCGCGGGCGTGACGCGTGGCGCGATTTATTGGCATTTCGAGAACAAGGGTGACCTGTTCACGGCCATGTTCGACCGCGTGGTCCTGCCGCTCGACGAACTGAAAGTGGCATCGACGGATCCGGGTGAGCCCGACCCGCTCGGGCGCATGCGCGACCTTTGCATTCTGTGTCTGCGCAATACGGCAACCGACGCGCGCCGCCGCCGCGTGTTCGAGATCCTGTTTTTGAAGTGCGAGTTCGTCGAGGAGATGGGGCCGGTGATGGCGCGCCACCAGACCGACATGCGCGAGGGCCTGGCGAGCATCGAGCAAGGGCTGCGCAATGCGATGTCGAAGGGCCAACTGCCCGCCGACCTCGATCCCATGCGCGCCTCGCGCGTGCTCCATTCGTTCATTGGCGGCGCGCTGCGCGACATGGCGATCCTGCCTGACGTGTTCGACGTGGCGAGCAACGCCGAACGGCACGTCGACGCGATGCTCGACGCGCTGCGCTACAGCCCGTCGCTGCGCATGGGCGCGAGCGAGTCGCACGCCTGAGTCCTGCGCGCGCGGCTCCCGGATCGATCAAGGCGGCCTGCTGACGGGGCCGCCTTTTTCTTGCCCCCTCAGGCCGGCACGCGGTTCGCGCGGGCCCGCTGATTCGACGCGTAGATGTTGTCGCGCGCGAGCGGCACGCCTGCCTTGACGGCGGCAAGCCAGGCGTCCGTCGTCACGACCGCCGCGAAGCGCGTGTGCATCACCACGCTGAACGCGCGGTGGATGTCCTCGGCGCTAGCCGTTCCTACCTCGTTCGCATACGGCACCGAACCCGTCGCATCGACGAGAAACTCCACGGCGAGGCCCGCGTGGGTCGCCTCGAACACTGTCGAGGCGTCGCAGTTGTGCGTCATGTAGCCGGCCACCGTGAGTGTGTCGATGCCGCGTTCGGCCAGCCAGGCTTTCAGATCGGTGCCCGTGAAGGCGCTCGGCAGCGATTTTTCGACGTAGTGATCGCGCTCACGCGAGGCCACGACCGGATGCAGCTCGGCGCCCACACTGCCGCGCGCGAACAGCGGCGAGTCCGCCGGGGCGACGTTCTGCACCACCACGACCGGCACGCCGGCCGCGCGCGCGGCGTCCATCGCGCGGCCGACGTTGGCGAGCGACGTCTCGATGGGGGGAAATTCGATCGGCAGATCGCCGCTGACGTATTCGTTCTGCACGTCGATGACGACGAGCGCCCGGCGCGGATTCGCGGACATGGCCATGCCTCCTGGGATTGAAAGGAACCGACCGGTCCGAAGACGCAAAGTCGATGGCGGGATTGTGGCGCTGAGCCCGCCCACGCGACAGTGGCCCGGATGACAACTTTCGCTAAAATCGGGCCATTCCTCCTCGGTGCTCGTCATGGTCGCTACTTCTCGTCAGACTCCGTCTTCCGCCCCGCTGCGCGTCGCCGTGATCGCCTTCGACCGCATCAGTCCGTTCCATCTTTCCGTGCCTTGCGTCGTGTTCGGCGAAGACCGCAGCGAAGGCGGTGTGCCGCCGTTCGAACTCGCCGTCTGCGCGGCGGAGCCCGGCACGCTCACGACCACGGCAGGCTTTACGATCGGCGCGCCGCAGGGCCTCGACGGGCTGCGCGGCGCGGACGTGATCGTCGTGCCGAGCTGGCGCGACACCCACGAAGCGCCATCCGCCGCGCTTTGCGAGGCGCTTCGCGAAGCGCACGTGAGCGGCGCGATCCTCGTCGGGCTATGCCTCGGCGCCTATGTGCTCGCGCATGCGGGCCTGCTGGACGGCCGTCCGGGCACCACACACTGGGCCGCCGCCGACGATTTCGCGCAGCGCTTTCCGGCCGTGCGCTTCGATCCCGGCGTGCTTTATATCGACGACGGCGACCTGCTCACCTCGGCGGGCACGGCGGCGGGACTCGACTGCTGCCTGCATCTCATGCGGCGCCTGTGCGGCTCGAACGCCGCGAATTATGTGGCCCGCCGGCTCGTCGTGCCGCCGCATCGCCAGGGCAACCAGGCGCAGTATGTACAGCAGCCGGTCGCGGCGGCCGGGCGCGGCGACCGTCTGCCAGGCCTGCTCGACTGGATTCGGGCCCACCTCGACGCGCCCCACACGCTCGATTCGCTCGCACAGCGCGCGCTAATGAGCCGACGCACTTTCACGCGCCAGTTCCGTTTGACGACGGGGTCGACGGTGAGCGCCTGGCTGCTCGGCGAGCGCCTCTCACGCGCGCAGCAATTGCTCGAAAGCACCGATCATCCGATCGACGCGATCGCCCAGCGCGCGGGCTTCGGCTCGGCCGCGTCGCTGCGTCAGCATTTCGTGGAGGCGTTCAGAATTTCGCCGTCGGCGTGGCGGCGGGAGTTTCGGGGGGCTTAAGTAGTTCGATGGGCGGCGCAACTTGCGCGCGCCGCCCGCCGCCGAATTCAGGTCGCGGTAAACCAGCGCGCCGCATAAAGCAGCAACGCGACGAAAAAGATCATCGCTGCCCACGCCCAGTACGGCATGGCGTGCGGCGACGGCTCGTGATGCAGGGTGCTGGCCGCCCGGCCCGAGAGCGTCCCGCCAGCATGGTGCTGCGGCAGGATATGCGCGCGCCGGGCGAAACCGGCGAGGTTGATCGGCCGCAGGAACACATGTTGCCGGCGCGGCTGCTCGCCCGCCACGCGGTTGGGCGCCTGGCCGTGCTTGGCCGCGACCACAGCGCAGAACTCCGTGAAGAAGTCGTCGGCGAGTTCGTGCAGGGCGTTCTCGATCTGGCGCGGCGGCAACTCGGACAGCGGCCCCGTGAGCGTGGCCCACACCGAGTAGTCGATACGCGTGTTCGCGTCCTTGTCCGTACCCGGCTCCTTCGCCGTGGCGCGCTCTTCCGGGCGCAATGCGACGTCGATCTGTCCGCGCAGCGAGCCGATGCCGTCCGCGCGGGCGCGAAAGCTCAGCACGCGGCGTGGTGTGAGCGGTACTTGCGCCGTGTCATTGGAAATGTGGGCACGCACTTCGTAGCGTGCGCGCAGCGGCCCGAGCGGCACCGTGAGCGTGATCGCGTATTCGCCGGGGCCGAGGCGCCGGAACGACTCGCAATGCTCCATGCTCGCGCGCACGAGCGCCACGTCCTGCAACGCCGCCCAGACGGCGGCGGGTTCGAGCGGAATTCTCAGCGCATCTTTCAGTTCCATGGCGGCTCCCCTTTGCAAGCTACCGGCCAATTCAAGAGGTCTGGTCGATCCGGTCCACGCGGGTCGCGTAAAACGCCAGATAGCCCTTGATGCCGCGTGCATCATCCAGCGGCGCTTCGTAGCTCCAGGCCGCGTCTTCGACGCGCCCGTCTTCGGTACGCAAATGGAAATACGTCGCCTCGCCCTTGAATGGGCAATGCGAGGTGTGTCCGGAGCGTTCGAGTCGCGCCATGTTCACGTCGGCGCGCGGAAAGTAGTAGACGTCGGGGTAGCCGGTTTCGCGAAGGGTAATGGCATGCAGCGTGTCGGCAATGGTGATCCCGCCATGAATCACGCGCACACGGTGACGGTTCGCGACGAGGTCGATGCGATGGACCGCATCCGGTTCGACCGCCATGTTCGGCTCCCTGTTGGTAGGCGGCGCCTGTGTGGCGCCGTGCCCTTGCCGGGCGGCAGGCCGCACCGGGTCGCTTGGCACGCAGCCACGATGGCGCGTGCCGTGCAATTCCACGGGTGGCCGCTCGCCGGTCGCCGCCTCGATCGCTGTATCGACGACAAGCGCACACGCTCGCGCAACGCCGGAGCGATCGCGGGCCTCCCCTCGGCTTCATTATCGGCCAAACTCGCCCAGGCTGCGTGAATCTTATGCGCGGCGCGCGTGCGGCAACGCCCCAACGCGCGCCTGCCCCGCGGTGCGGCTTACCAGATGAACGCCGCCCGCGCGCTGCCGTTCGAGCCCACCGTCACGGCGCTCGTCTTGTCGACGCCCGCATGGCTCACATGCACGCTGTAGCGGCCCGGACGCACCCTGACGAGCATGTAAGGCCCGCGGGAAGTCGTATCGAGCACGCTCGCGCCATGCGAGTCGGTGATCTGCACGCGCACGTCCGCGACGTACTCGCCGCTACGCTGGGTGAAGCGCAACGCAAGTGGCCACTGGCGCTCCGCGCCGAGCAGCGCCTTGGATTCGTCGAGACCCACGCCGCCGGAGACGAACGATACGTCGCCCTGCTGCTGGACTTGCGGCATGCCGCCGCCGTTGGTGTTGCCGGCGCTGGTGTCGTCGGTGGTCGTGCCGCCGACTGTGCCCGACGCATCGGCTTGCTGCGCTGCCGCGCCGCCCGCGTAGCCAAACGCAAGGGTGGCCGCGAGGATCGTCGCGTAAGCGGTGAGATGGACGGGGCGCGAATTGCGGAAACTCTTCATCGATCGCTCCTTTCAGGTTGTCCGATGTAGTGCTTGCGCAAGGCGCATGCCCGAGCGGCGCGCATAGACAGTTTTGTGCGCCCAAAAACGCCGCTGCCGCCGGGGCCAGAGGCCAACGGCGGCAGCGCAGGAACAACGTATTGAAACCTGCTCTCGCCGCGAATCCGGCGCACGGAGCCGGATTCGCGGCATCAGGGATCAGCCGAGATCGACGGGCACGAAAATCTGTGCGTCGTCTCGCTGGATCAGGAGCGCAATGCTGTTGCCAGCTTTGGAGACCATCTGCTTGAGTTGATCGGCGCTCGTAACCGGCCGGCCATTCACGGCGAGAATCACGTCGCCGGGCTGGACGCCCGCATTTTCGGCGGCGCCGCCCGCCTGCTCGACGAGCAGGCCGTGATCGAGCGAGCCGTTGCTCTTCTCTTCCGGCGTGAGCGAGCGCACCGCGACGCCGAGACGTCCCTGCATCTGCGCTTGCGGTGCGTCGTTCGACGCCACCTTCGCGTCGCCCAGCGCGCCGATGGTCGCAGTGAAGTCCTTCGTGCTCTTGTCGCGCCACACCTGAACATCGGCCTTCGTGCCCGGCTTCATGCCCGCGATGAGCGAAGGCAGATCCGACGATTCGTCCACCGCCTGGCCGTTCACGGACAGGATCACGTCGCCGGGCTTCAGGCCCGCCTTCGCGGCCGGACCGCTCGCGTCCACCGAACTCACCAGCGCGCCGTGCGGCTTGTCCATGCCGAACGAGTTGGCGAGCGTCTGGTTCATCGACTGCACCGCGACGCCGAGACGCCCACGGCTCACGTGGCCGGTCTTGACGAGATCGTCCTTGACCTTGATCGCCTCATTGATCGGGATTGCGAACGAAAGACCCTGGAAGCCGCCCGTCTGCGAGTAGATCATCGAGTTGATGCCGATGACTTCGCCCTGCAGATTAAACAGCGGGCCGCCCGAATTGCCGGGGTTCACCGGCACATCGGTCTGGATGAACGGCGTGTAGTTCTCTTCAGGCAGCGAGCGCGACTTCGCGCTGATGATGCCCGAGGTCACGGTGTTGTCGAAGCCGTACGGCGAGCCGATCGCCACCACCCACTGGCCGACCTTGCTCTGGCGCGGATCGCCGATCTTCACGGTCGGCAGATCCTTTGCGTCGATCTTGAGCACGGCGACGTCCGACTGCTTGTCCGCGCCCACGACCTTCGCCTTGTACTCGCGCTTGTCGGTGAGCTTCACCGTCACGACGTTGGCGCCTTCCACGACGTGCGCGTTCGTGAGAATGTAGCCGTCCGGGCTGACGATGAAGCCCGAGCCGAGGCTCGCGCTCGGCTGGTCCGCCTGCGGGCCGTTATCGCCGCCGCCCATGCCGGGCGCACCGCCGTAGAAGTGCTTGAAGAACTGGTAGAACGGATCGCTCGGATCGATCGGCAGTTGCTGCGGACCGCTGCCGCCGCTGCGCATCGCCGTCTGCTTCACGACGTGCTTCGCGCTGATGTTGACCACCGCGGGCCCGTAGGTTTCCACGAGACCCGAGAAGTCGGGAATGCCCGTCTTGGCTGCGGCTTCGGCGGGCATCATGGCCGCGGCCTGCGCCTGCGAGATAACCTGCGGGGCAGGCAGATCACGGTGCCCTGCTACGTAGCCCGCCGACAACGCGACGACCACGGCGGCTGCCACGGCACTGCGGGAAATAACTTTTGTATTCATTGCGGACTCCTTGCGCGGGGTACTCATCACGACGTAACGAAGAGTAAGCCGTGTCGCTTAAAGGAGTCTTAATTACGCAGAAATAGCAAAAATCGCGCAAACGCCCGCGCGGCGGGCATTTGCGGGCGATGAAAGCTCAAAACCGCACGTCCACGAGCAGGCCGCCGGCGGGGGAATCGCCCAGCGTGATGGTCGCGTCGTGCTGGTCCGCGATTCGCCGCACGATAGCGAGTCCCAGGCCCGTGCCGGCGATATCGGTGCGCGTGCGGTTCACGCCCGCGCCCACGCGATAAAAGCGATCGAACACGCGCGCGCGCTCGTCCTCGGGGATGCCCGGTCCACTGTCCGCGATGCGCACGCGCGGATGGCCGTCCACGACGGCGAGGCTCACGTCCACGCGGCCGCCTGCGGGCGTGTATTTGGTGGCGTTGTCGAGCAGGTTGTTGAGCATTACGCGCAGTGCATCGGCGTCGCCATGCACGCTCGCCGCGGCGCTTTCCTCGATGCCGAGATCGACGCCGCGCTGCTGCGCGAGCGGCGCATAGTTGAGCACGCAATCATCGAGCAGTGCATGCAGGTCGACGTTGCGTGCGCGCGCATGGCCATCGGGCTCGGAACGCGCGAGCGCGAGCAGTTGCTCGGCAAGACGCGTGGCGCGCGTCACACCTGCCTGCAGATCGTCGAGCGCTTCGCGGCGCGTTTCATCATCCTTTGCGCGCGCAACGAGTTGCGCCTGGATCTGTACGGCCGCCAGCGGCGTGCGCAACTCATGCGCGGCGTCCGCGACGAAGGCCTTTTGCGTGTCGATGGCCTGTGCGAGGCGTTCGAGCAACGCGTTCAGCGCATGCACGAGCGGCGTGACTTCGCGCGGTAGACGCTCTTCGGGCAGCGGGTCGAGCGCTTCGGGATGACGCGTGTCGAGCGCGCGCGCAACGCGCGAGAGCGGCCTGAGCCCGCGCCCCACCATGATCCAGACGGCGATGCCGAGAAACGGCAGCACCACGATGAGCGGCCAAAGCGTGCGCAATGCGACGTTCGCGGCGAGCCGGTTGCGCACGGAAACGGGCTGCGCGAGCTGCACGACATTGTCGCCGACGATTGCGCCGTACACGCGCCAGTCGCCGCGATCGGTTCGCTCCGTCGAAAAGCCGAGTTCCGCGCGCGGCGCGAGCGGCGCGCGCGGATGCGAGTAGTACATGAGCACGCCGTTGCGATTCCAGATCTGCAGCACGATGCCTTCGTCGCCGGTATCGCGCGAACTGAGGATCTCGTTGAATGGCTCGGAGGGCAGCGCCTCGGCGATTTCCTGCAGCTGGTAGTCGAACAGCTCGTTGGCTTCGGCGAGCGCCTGGCGATAGATCAGCCAGCCCGCGAGCCCCACGCCCGCGACGACGATCGCGAGCAGCCAGAACAGCAGTTGTCGTCGGATGGAACTCATCGGCTAAGCAGGTCTCCCTGTCGATCCGGAGTTAGCGCTTCAGCGCTTACTCCGGTCTCCCATGCAAGGCCGCGCTTCATGTGCGGCATCATGCGTCTTTGGCGATCATGTAGCCGAGGCCGCGCACGTTACGGATCAGATCGGCCCCGAGCTTCTTGCGCAGCGCGTGAATATAGACCTCGACGGTATTGCTGCCGATCTCCTCGCCCCAGCCGTACATCTTCTCTTCGAGCTGGGATTTCGAGAGCACCGCGCCCGGACGCGCGAGCAGCGCTTCGAGCAGTGCGAATTCGCGCGCTGAGAGCGCAACGGGCGAGCCGTCCTGCGTGACCTGATGCGAGGCCGGATCGAGCGTGATCGAGCCGTGGCGGATGGTCGAATCGCTGCGGCCCGACTGGCGGCGGATCAGCGCGCGCATGCGCGCGCCCAATTCGTCGAGATCAAAGGGCTTGATGAGGTAATCGTCCGCGCCGGCGTCGAGACCCTTCACGCGATCGGCCACGGCATCGCGCGCGGTGAGGATCAGCACGGGCAGCGCCGCACCGCGTGCGCGCAGTGTGCGCAGCACGTCCAGGCCGTCACGGCGCGGCAAACCGAGATCGAGCAGCATGAGATCGTAAGAATCGGCGCTCGCGGCCGAAAGGGCGGCGTCGCCGTCTTCGACCCAGTCGACCGCAAAGCCTTCGCCGCGCAGCGCCTTGCGCACGCCTTCGGCGATCATGCGGTCATCTTCGACTAGCAGTATGCGCATCGTATTGTTGGCGGGGCGGCGACGTTGCGCCGCGCTGCGTGAATGGGTGACGATGCGTGCATTCTAGCGCCTGAGCAGGGGCGCGGCGCCGCTGCCGCACGTAGCCGGTCGCGATGCAAGGGCTCGCGTCGCGGACAGTCTTTGAACCACGCTACGCAATGTGCAACGTTTTCTCGCCTGCAATGCGCGCGCGCGGCGCGAGATCTTTACAATGTGCGCTTTTGCGGCGCTTCACTCGTGATTCGGCCGCGATGCGCGCGAGCCGGCTTCCGTACAACGCTCACGCGAGCGCATCGCGTGTGCACCACGAATCACACGCCGCCCTAATTTACGCATCCGCGCGCAGCACCGGCGAGTCCCGTCTTTCCGTGCGCCGCGCCCGGCCCTTGCACTGCCCCCGCACTCGCCCGAACGCTTTTCATGCTGCCCGCTTCGCTGTCCCGCCTACGCTCCTTGCTCAGACTGCCTGCCTCGCGCACCGACCGCACGCATTTCGCCGCCGTCACATCGCGCCTGCCCAAACCGCTCGCCCTCGCGTTGGCTTGCGCCACGCTCGCCGCGAGCCTCGCCGCCGCGCCGGCCGCGTACGCGCAGCCCGAAGGCGCGCGCGTGCCCACGGTCAACGTGACGACCGTGCTGCCGCCCACCGTGATGGCGGGCCTCGAGCGCGCGCACGTGCCGCTCTCGTCGGTTAGCGTGGTGATCGAAAAGGTCGGCGACCGCCAGCCCAGCGTCGCCGTGAACGCCGGCCAGCCCATGATGCCCGCCTCGACGATGAAGCTCGTCACGACGTGGAGCGGCCTCGCGATGCTCGGTCCCGACTATCGCTGGAAAACGAGCGCCTATACCGACGGCGAAATCGATACGAGCGGCACGCTGCACGGCAATCTGTATATCAAGGGCACGGGCGATCCGAAGCTCGTGCCCGAAGAGCTGATCGACCTCGTGCAGAAGATTCGCGCGGCGGGCGTCGCGCGCATCGACGGCTCGCTCGTGCTCGACAAGAGCGAATTCGATCCGTCCACGCGCGACCTGCCCTCGTTCGATGGCGACGATAGCGCGCCCTACAACGTCGGCCCCGATCCGCTGATGTACGCGTTCAAGTCGGTCTCGTTCACGTTCTCGCCCTCGCGCGAGGGCGTATCGATCGACGTGGTGCCGCCCGTTGCACAGTGGCAGATCGACAACCAGATCCGCGAGCGCGCCGGCGCGTGCGGTGGCATGCTGCCAAGCCCGCAGGTTTCGCCCGGCGGCAACGGTGTCGTCACGGCGAGCTTCGCGGGCAGCTACGCCATGCGCTGCGGCGAGCGCACGCTTAACATGGCCGCGCCCGTGGACCACAGCACGTTCTTCGCGGATGGCTTCCTCGCGCTTTGGCAACAAACGGGGCAGCAAACGGGACAGCAGGGCGGCAGCTTGTTCGCCACGCCCGCCGGCGCGGTGCGCGAAGGCGTCGTGCCGCCGCGCGCGCGTCTTCTCGCGGTGCACCAGAGTCCGCCGCTCGCGGACGTCGTGCACGACATCAACAAGTTCAGCAACAACGTGATGGCGCGCAATCTGTTCCTCACGCTCGGCGCCGTCGAGGGCAAGCCGCCTTCGACCACGGCCAAGGCCGCCACGGCCGTCAACACGTTCTTGCGGCGCAGCGGCCTGAACATGCCCGAACTCGTGCTCGACAATGGCTGCGGCCTCTCGCGCGAAGAGCACATCAGCGCGCTCTCGCTCGCGAATCTGCTGCAGAACGCGAACGCGAGCCCGGTCGCGCAGGTGTTCATCGACTCGCTGCCGATCGTCGGCGTGGACGGCACGATGCGCAACCGCCTCACCAACGCGGGCGTGGAAGGCAACGCGCATATCAAGACCGGCACGCTGCGCGACGTGCGCGCCATCGCCGGTTACGTGGCGGCCGAAAACGGCGAGAGCTGGATCGTGGTGAGCCTTATCAACGATCCGCGCGCCGAGTCCGCACGCACCGCGCACGACGCGCTGCTCGAGTGGGTCTACAAGGGCATGCCCGAAGAGAAGCCCGTGTACGTCGAGCCGCATCCCAAACGCGCTGCGAAGGAGTCGAAGGTCGCGAAAGCGACGCACAAGGCTCCGGCCAAGCGGCGCGGCGCGCATTGACGCGGCGCTGAGCGCACGCTATTTGCACACGGTTTGCATGCTGGGCGCGCGCCGCGGACCTGTCCCCGCGCGCCTCGCCCGAGCCCGATTCGATGCGCCGGGCTCGAAGTTTTCCTCTAGCAAAGCGCCGCCCGTCTTGGGCGCGAGGCGTGTACCCTGACGGGCAAAGGCCGAAGGCGCGTCACAATAATCTGTCAAACGCGTACGGCAATCGAGCCGCGCGCCCCTGAGAACGCGCCCCAACGCGGCCGAAAAGACACGAGACTACAACCGCCGCGCTGCCCGCCAGCGCCGCCCACGGGACAAGGAGGACGACGTTCGTGCAGTTCGACGCGCAATGGCTGCTGCTTGCCCTCGCCCCCGTGTTTCTCGCCTGCATCGCCTGGGAAGCGTGGCATCTCTCCCGTACGCGGCCGCGCGTTGCATCGAACGATACCCCCGACAGCGCCCGCTACGCCTGGCCCGATACGCTGTGCAACGCCGCGCTCGCGCTCATGCACCAGGGCGCCGACAAACTTGCATGGCTCGTGGCGATCCCCGTCTATGCCTACGTCTACCGGCACTTCCGGCTCGTTTCGTGGCAGCCGGGCCTCGTCGCGTGGTTCGCGCTCTTTATCGCGCAGGACCTGCTCTACTACGTCTTTCACCGCGCGAGCCATCGCGTGCGCTGGCTCTGGGCCGCGCACGTCGTCCATCATTCGTCGGAGCGCCTGAACTTCTCGACGGCGTTTCGCCAGAGCCTCATGTATCCCGTTGCGGGCATGTGGGTGTTCTGGATTCCGCTCGCCATGCTCGGCTTCACGCCGGAACAGATCGTGGCGATCGTGCTCGTCAATCTCGCGTTCCAGTTCTTTGTGCACACCCAAACGATCAGCAAGCTCGGCTGGCTCGAATACGTGTTCAACACGCCGTCGATGCATCGCGTCCATCACGCGCGCAACGCACGCTATATCGATCGCAATTACGCCGGTGTGCTCGCGATCTGGGACCGCATGTTCGGCAGCTATGTCGAGGAGGACGCTCACGACGCGCCCGATTACGGCATCGTCAAGCCGCTTGCGTCATGCAATCCGCTCAAGGCGACGTTTCACGAATGGCTCGCGATGGCGCGGGACTTCGCGCGCATGCCCGACTGGCGTTCGCGTCTCGCCGCGTTATTCGCACCGCCGGATTGGTGCGAGCGCCACGACGCGCTGGGCCTCGCGTCCGCCACATCGGCGGCATCGGCGACGGCGGGTACACGCTGCGGCGTGCCGGAAAACAACACCGAGGGTGAGTTCGGGTCGCGCAGTAGCTGAGAGATTGCGTAGTCTGTCGGCCTTGGCCCCGACCCTGGGCCGCAGCACGCAGGGGGTTGCATGCAAGGCCGACGATCGAAAAGAACATCGACAACGGGCGCTCGTGCCACGAGCACCCGTTGCATGAGTAGGCAGGCATGGCATCAAAGGCCACACACAGAGGAGATGAAGTGAATATGAAGCATCAAGGACCGAGACACCGTACGCTGTTGCGCGCCACCCAGATCGCTGCTGCGAGCGCCGCCTTTGCGCTGCTCGCCGCCTGCGGTGGCGGCAGCAGTGGGAATAACAATGCGAGCACGCCGCCGCCGTCGGGCGTCAACCTGCAAGTGGTGGCGTTCGGCACGAGCTTGACCGACGCAGGCACGTATTCGGAGCAGATTCTGCCGGGCTTCGGCGGCGGCCGCTTCACGACCAACCCGGGCGAAGTCTGGGCGCAGCATGTGTCCGAGTACTTCGGCAACACGCTTTCGCCGGCCTTCGAAGGCGGCTTCGGTGTGCCGCTCACGGCAACGGGTGGTCTCGACTACGCGCAAGGCGGCGCGCTGGTGACGGGCGGCGGCGTTGCGAATACCAGCGCGGTGATCCCCGCCGCGAGCGAGCAGCCGGTTACGTGGCAGCTCCAGCAGTATCAGGCGCAGCACGGCAGCTTCAATTCGAATCAGCTCGTGCTGGTGGAAGGCGGCGCGAATGAAATCCTGAACCTGCTGGACGTGCCTGCGGGCGGCACCACGACGAACCTGAGCTTGTTCGGCGACGCACTCGTCGCGAGCAATTTTTCGGCCGTTGTCGCGGCGAACGGAGCTGCCGCCGTCCAGACCCTGATGGGAGAGGGTTTCACGCAGGCTCAGGCTACGGCGCTCGCGCCCGCGGCCGTCGCGCTTCAGCTCGCAGATAAAAATGCGGCCTTCTCGTCGATCGCCTCGGTCCTACAGGCTGCGGGCACGTTGGGCGGGATCGTCAATCAGCAGATCGTCCCCGGCGGTCCGAAGATCGCTGTCGTGACGGTGCCTGATATTGGCGTGACGCCAGCGGCGCTGAAGGCCGATGCTGCCATCGGCGCCACGCCGGGCTCCGCGAACTCGGCCGATCAGGCGCTCTCGCTCATCTCGGCGATGTACAACCTGACGCTGATCCAGACGCTCTCAGCCAATATTCAGGCGAAGAAGGTCGTGCTGGTCGACACGTTCTCGTGGATCGATCAGTCGGTCAAGAACGCGGCAAGCCTCGGCTTCACCGTGACGAACACGGACACGGCCTGCAATCTCACGGCAATGACGAACAGCGCGACGAACTATGCGATCGCCAACCCGCAGGCAACGCTCGGGCTGAATCCGGCCACGACGCCGCAAGCCACCATCAACGCCTACGCGCAGGTGTACGGCCAGAACTTCGGCAGCTCGCTGTTCTGCTCGCCGCAAACGCTGACGACGCCCAACGCGCCCACGACCTACATGTTCGCGGATCTCGTGCACCCGAGCACGGCGCTGCACTCGCAATTTGCGACGTTCGTCGAAACGCAGCTGGCTGCTGCGGGCATCGGCAAGGCGCCGTGATAAACCTCATCTGAGGCGCGCACCTGATCTTCCGGTGCAAGAAAAAACACCCCGCGGACCGTCAGGTGCGCGGGGTGTTTTCATTGAACGCGAGAAAGCGTAATCCGCCCTACTGCTGCGCCTCGAACGCCGCCGCCGCCCGCCCCAACCGGTCGTTGACCGCAATCCATTCGATTGTCTCGGGCAGCTTCTCGATGAGAATGCGCGAGACATTCGCGCGATCGAGCACGCGCAGCAAGCCATACAGCTCACGCGCATATTCCTGCGGCTCTTCCGGCGCGGCAACGAAATGCACGCCCTGAGCCTGCACCCAAACGCCCGCTCGCGAGGCGCGCGCCACCAGCGCCACCGTTTCGCCAGCAACGCGCGCCGCCGCAAGCAGCGGCTCCAGCGCCTCGAACGGCAGCAGCGCGAGCGGCGTGCGCGGCGCGTAATGTGCCTTGAGCGTGCCCGAGGCGCGCGGCGCCGTGGCGTCCGAACCGTCGGGCAAGCGCGGCGCCTCGCCCAGCACGCGGGCGATGTCGTGCGGCGTCACATGGCCGGGCCGCAGCAACGCGGGAAAGCCGCGCGAGAGATCGAGAATCGTCGATTCGATCCCGACGTCGCATGCGCCGCCATCGAGCACATGCACCGCCGCGCCAAATTCGTCGCGCACGTGTTGCGCCGTGGTCGGACTCACATGGCCGAAGCGGTTCGCCGAAGGTGCAGCCACGCCGCCATGGCCCCCGCGGCGTGCAGAAAACGCGGCCAGCAACTTCTGCGCAACCGGATGCGACGGGCAGCGCAGTCCCACCGAATCCTGCCCGCCGCTCACGGCGGCATCGATGCGTTCATGGCGTTTGACGATCAACGTAAGCGGACCGGGCCAAAAGGCGTCGACAAGCTTCTGCGCCGCCTCGGGCCACTCCGCGGCCCAGTACTGCGGGTCGCCGCCGGGCGGCAGATGCACGATCACCGGGTGGTTTGCCGGCCGCCCCTTGGCCGCGTAAATACGCGCGACCGCCTCGGGGCTCGCCGCATCGCCGCCCAGACCGTAGACGGTCTCCGTCGGGAACGCGACCAGTTCGCCCGCGTCGAGCAGCGCGGCGGCGTGCTCGATATCGGCGTCGGTCAGATGCGGCGTGCCTTCGTGCGGCGCGTTTTGCTGATCGGACATGGCATCACTCAACTTCGGGCCCAACCTCAGCTCGTGACGATGTGCAGCAGGCGCGCGCAGTCGCGTGCGGCCGCGCGCGCTTCGTCGAGCGTCGGTGCGGTGAAGTTCACGTGGCCCATCTTGCGGCCCGGACGCGCGTCTTCCTTGCCGTACAGATGCAGGCGCGCGGCCGGCATCGCGGCCACCTGGTCCCACGGCGGCGTGACGGGCGCGGCGCCCTTCTGGGGCTTCGCCTCTCCCACGGCACAGGGGAACCACACGTCGCCGAGAATGTTGAGCATCACGGCCGGCGAGTGCTGGCGCGTGTCACCGAGCGGCATGGCCGTCATGGCGCGCACCTGCTGCTCGAACTGGCTCGTGGCGCATGCATCGGTCGTGTAGTGCCCCGAGTTGTGCGGGCGCGGCGCCATTTCGTTCGCAACGAGCGAGCCATCTTCGAGGATGAAGAACTCCACGCACAGCACGCCCACGTAGCCAAGCTTCGCCGCGATCTGGATCGCGGCCTGCTGGGCGTGCTGCACGAGCACCGGGCTCGCGTCCGGTGCGGGCACGATGGTGTGCGACAGCACGCCGTTGCGGTGCGTGTTCTGCGCAAGCGGATACACCACCGCCCCGCCGTTCGCGCCGCGCGCGATCAGCGCGCTCACCTCGAACTTCAGCGGCAAGCGCTTTTCCAGCACGCAGGGCACGCCGCCGAGCGACGCATGCGCCTCGCGCACTTCTTCGGCGTTCGAAACGCGAATCTGGCCTTTGCCGTCGTAGCCCATGCGCGCGGTCTTGAGAATGCCCGGCAGCACGGCGGCGAGCGCCGCGTCGTCGATGCCGGCGAGCGCCTGCGACGACTCGATCACCACGTGCGGCGCGACCGCCACGCCAGCCGCCGCGATAAAGCGCTTCTCGGCGATGCGGTCCTGCGCCACTGCCACGCAGCGCCCGGCCGGGCTCACGAACGTCGACTTCGCAAGCGTGTCGAGGCTCGCCGCGGGCACGTTCTCGAATTCGGTCGAGATGGCCGCGCACAGGCGCGCGAGTTCGGTGAGCGCGGCTTCGTCGTCGTAGGCGGCGCAGATGTGGCGGTCGGCCACGGTGCCCGCGGGGCTCGTCGCGTCGGGATCGAGCACGGCGACGCGGTAGCCCATCGCCTGCGCGGCAAAGCAGAACATGCGGCCGAGTTGGCCGCCACCCACCATGCCCAGCCAGGCGCCGGGCAGGATCGGTGAAACCGGAGAGTTGTCAGGAGTCATCTTCGTGGTCGGCCGCGGGATGGCCGCGGCGCGTGGGGACGATCAAAGCGGAACGATCAAAGCGGGGGCAGCACCATGGCGTGCGCCGCTTCGTTCTGGCGCACGCGGAACGCCGCGAGCTTGTTCGCGTATTCGGTGTTCGTGACGCTCAGGATCGAGACGGCGAAGAGCGCGGCATTGGCCGCGCCCGCCTCGCCGATGGCGAAGGTCGCGACCGGTACGCCCTTGGGCATCTGCACGATCGAATGGAGCGAATCCACGCCCTTCAGATACTTGCTGACGGCCGGCACGCCCAGCACCGGCACCGTGGTCTTGGCTGCCAGCATGCCCGGCAAATGCGCCGCGCCGCCTGCGCCCGCGATAATCGCGCGCAGGCCGCGCTCGCGCGCTTTTTCCGCGTACTCGAACATCTCGTCGGGCATGCGGTGCGCCGAGACCACCTTGGCCTCGTACGCGACGCCGAACTCCTGCAGGATCGCGACCGCGTGCTTCATCGTGTCCCAGTCGGAGCTGGAGCCCATCAACACGCCGACGAGCGGCGCCGCATGCTGGTGAGCCGTCTGAACTTCGCTCATTGTGCTTCCTTCTTCCCTCTATTTACTTTGCGCGCGCTCGCTTAGGCGAGCTTTTGACCCGTGAGACGCTCGAGCGCCTCCTGATACTTCGCTGACGTCTTCGCAATCACTTCGTCGGGCAGCTTAGGCGCCGGCGGCTCCTTCTTCCAGTCCTGGGTTTCGAGCCAGTCGCGCACGAACTGCTTGTCGAACGACGGCGGGTTCGAGCCCACCTGATACTGGTCGGCCGGCCAGAAACGCGACGAGTCGGCGGTGAGCGCCTCGTCCATCAGATAAAGCTGGCCGTGGTTGTCGAGACCGAATTCGAACTTCGTGTCGGCGATGATGATGCCGCGCGTGGCCGCGTAGTCGGCGGCTTCCTTGTACAGCTTGATCGAAATTTCCTTGATGGTGCGCGACAGCTCGGTGCCGATGCGGCGCTCCATGTCTTCGTATGTGATGTTCTCGTCGTGGTGGCCCATTTCGGCCTTCGCTGCCGGCGTGAAGATCGGCTCGGGCAGCTTCTGCGCGTTCTGCAGGCCCGGCGGCAGTTCCACGCCGCACACGGCGCCCGTTGCCTGATAGTCCTTCCAGCCGCTGCCGGCCAGATAACCGCGCACCACGGCTTCGACGAGGATCGGCTCGAGGCGCTTCACCACCACGGCGCGGCCCTTGACCTGATCGACTTCGTCAGCGGCCACGACGGTTTCAGGCGCCACGCCCGTGAGGTGGTTCGGCACGACGTGCTTGAGCTTTTCGAACCAGAAGTCGGCCATCTGGTTGAGCACCTCGCCCTTACGCGGAATCGGCTCGCCCATGATGACGTCGAACGCCGACAGACGGTCGGTGGTGACGATCAGCAGCTTGTCGTTGCCCACGGCATAGTTGTCGCGGACCTTGCCGCGGCCGAGAAGCGGCAGCGAGCGGAGCGTGGATTCGTAGAGGGTAGACATCGTCGTGATTCGCTAAAAGGACAATCGAAACGGAAACGGATTCGGTCCAGAATCGCGGTTGCAACCGCGGCAGGAAACCGTAAAACCGAAGGTATTGCGAGGGTAAACCAAAAACTGGCAAATTTCCCGGAAAAGCCCATCGCCGTTCCCCCAAAACAGGCGGAAACGGCGATGTTTTTACGACTTCGGGCGCATAGCGCCTAACGCAGATACTCGCTTAGCGAACGATCTGCGCGAGTTCGCCCGACTTGTACTTTTCGGCGATCTTGTCGAGCGAGACCGGCTTGATCTTGCCAGCCTGGCCTTCGCAGCCGAACGCGAGGAAGCGGTCCACGCACACCTTCTTCGCGGCTTCGCGAGCCGGCTTCAGGTAGTCGCGCGGGTCGAACTTCGACGGGTTTTGATACATATAGCGACGGATCGCGCCGGTGATCGCCAAACGCAGGTCGGTGTCGATGTTGATCTTGCGCACGCCGTGACGGATGCCTTCCTGGATCTCCTCCACCGGCACGCCGTACGTTTCCTTCATGTCGCCGCCGAATTCGCGGATCTCGGCCAGCAGTTCCTGCGGCACCGACGACGAACCGTGCATCACGAGGTGCGTGTTCGGAATGCGCGCGTGGATTTCCTTGATGCGCTGGATCGACAGAATGTCGCCCGTGGGCTTCTTGGAGAACTTGTACGCGCCGTGCGAGGTGCCGATGGCGATGGCCAGCGCGTCGCACTGGGTGAGCTTCACGAAGTCGGCGGCCTGCTCCGGATCGGTCAGGAGCTGCTCGCGCGTCATGGTGCCTTCCGCGCCGTGACCGTCTTCCTTGTCGCCCTTCATCGTCTCCAGCGAACCGAGCACGCCCAGCTCGGCTTCGACCGTCACGCCGATCGAGTGCGCCATTTCCACGACCTTGCGCGACACATCGACGTTGTACTCGTACGATGCGACCGTCTTGCCGTCGGCTTCGAGCGAGCCGTCCATCATCACGCTGGTGAAACCGCTGCGGATCGCTGCCATGCAAACCGCAGGCGACTGGCCGTGGTCCTGGTGCATCACGACCGGAATATGCGGATACGACTCGACAGCGGCTTCGATCAGGTGCCGCAGGAAGGGCTCACCCGCGTACTTACGCGCGCCGGCCGATGCCTGCATGATCACCGGCGAGCCAACCTGGTTCGCCGCTTCCATGATCGCCTGGACCTGTTCCAGGTTATTCACGTTGAACGCCGGCAGGCCATAACCGTGTTCAGCCGCGTGGTCGAGCAGTTGACGCATTGATACGAGAGGCATTGTTGCTACTCCTTTGATTTGAAACGAATTTCTTCTGCCGCCGACTGTCTTGCGCAGCCGGTCGAGGGCGGCCTGGCAGCCGCCGCCCGCGTGACCTGCCGCGGGCTCAATGGCGTGATTTTATCGCGAAGCGGGTGCGTTCCCGGCGCCAGGCACGTAACTGGCATGAAATTGGCGTATCGGAGCGTCAAAACCGCGAGAAGGTGCAAAAAGAGTTGACAGCCCGCGCGCCGCTTCTTCGGCGTACGGACTGCAATTACGGGGAAAAAACGTCTAAATGGTACCGATCTGGCGCCGATCTGATACCAATGTGATACCAGTCGACGCCAGCGGGCTTTATTTTCGGGAGTCTCGAAAATAATGCGAAAGAAATCGCCGCGAGACTACAGTCCCGCGGTTAAAGCATCGCAGTTAAAGCACATCTCCCACGCGCACGATTTTCAGCGTGTTCGTGCCGCCAGGCTGCCCCATCGGCTCGCCCACCGTCAGCACGACCATATCGCCGCGCGCGGCGTAGCCCTTGCTGACCACCACTTCGATGGCTTGCTGAAGCGCCGTGTCGCGGTCGGTGCTGGTATCCAGATGCAGCGGCGTGACATTGCGGTAGAGCGACATGGCGCGCTCGCTGCCCGCACGCGGCGTGAGCGCGAAGATCGGCACGTGGGTCCAGTGACGCGACATCCACAGCGCGGTCGAACCCGATTCCGTGAGCGCGACGATCGCCTTCGCGCCCAGGTGGTAGGCCGTGAACAGCGCGCCCATGGCGATCGACTGGTCGATGCGCGTGAAGGTGCGATCGAGGAAGTCCTTGTCCAGCTCGGACTGCTCCGACTTTTCGGCTTCCAGACAGATCGCGGCCATGGCCTCGATGGTTTGCACCGGGTACTTGCCCGCCGCCGATTCGGCTGAGAGCATCACGGCGTCCGTGCCGTCGAGCACGGCGTTGGCGACGTCCGAGACTTCGGCTCGCGTGGGCACCGGCGCGTGGATCATCGACTCCATCATCTGCGTGGCCGTGATGACGAGCTTGTTCGAGTCGCGCGCCATGCGGATCATGCGCTTTTGCAGCGCCGGCACGGCGGCATTGCCGACCTCCACGGCGAGGTCGCCACGGGCGACCATGATGCCGTCCGACGAATCGAGAATTTCCTGCAGCGCCGGAATCGCTTCGGCGCGCTCGATCTTCGCGATCATTTTCGGCTTGATGCCATACGGCGCGCCCGCGATGTTCGCGAGCTGGCGCGCCATTTCCATGTCGGTGGCGTTCTTCGGGAACGACACGGCGACGAAGTCCGCGCCCAGCGACATGGCTGTGCGGATGTCTTCCATGTCCTTCGCGGTGAGCGCGGGCGCCGTGAGGCCGCCGCCCTGGCGGTTGATGCCCTTGTTGTTCGACAGGTCGCCGCCCACACGCACGATCGTATGGATCTCGCTGCCGATCACGCGCGCGACGTCGAGCACGATCAGGCCGTCGTTGAGCAGCAGGATGTCGGCCGGCTTCAGGTCGCGCGGCAGGTCCTTGTAGTCGAGACCGACGCGCTCGTCATTACCGAGTTCGCATTCGGCGTCGAGGATGAACGGCTGGCCCGGTTCGAGCGTCGTCTTGCCGTTCTCGAATTTGCCGACGCGAATCTTCGGGCCTTGCAGGTCCGCCATGATCGCGACTTCGCGGCCAGCCTGGCGGGCGCATTCCCGCACCATTTCAGCACGCTGACGATGGTCGTCGGCGGTGCCATGCGAGAAGTTGAGGCGCACCACGTCCAGTCCTGCGCGGATCATTTTCTGCAGGATGTCCGGCGTGCTGGAAGCCGGACCAATGGTGGCGACAATCTTGGTGGCGCGATGCATGAGTCTCCTCGTCTGGATAGGATCGCTGGGAAAACCGTTGCTGCGAGAAGTGCTGGCCGGCTGCGCCGCGAGTGCGGACGCGCCGGAACGCGCACCGGGTGTACCCGGCGTCGCTTTCTTGGAGGGCGCCGCGGGGCTCACATGAGCTGCGGCGCTTTTTACCTGCGTAGTTGTATTCGGTTCGGGCGTGGCTGTGCGCCCTGCCGGATTCTGTGCGGCTGTCGATTCAGCAGTCGACTGCGTCGCCGCAAGGTCCGTTTCAGCAGCAACAGCGGCGGCGGGCGTCGCGTCCGCCCTCGCCTTATCTGTTTCTGCATGGGGCGCTGCGCGCCCCTTCTGTTTTGCTGCGGCCCCGGCTGCGCTGCGCGACTTCTGTGCAGCAGCACGAGGAAGTTTGTTCGTGGCCTTCCCGGCCGGGGCGCGCGGCGCCACTTAGCCAGCCGCCCGCGTTTCGAGCACTTCCACCGCTGGCAGCTTCTTGCCCTCGAGGAACTCGAGGAAGGCGCCGCCGCCGGTGGAGATATAGCTGACCTTGTCGGCAATGTTGTACTTCGCAATGGCCGCGAGCGTGTCGCCGCCGCCAGCGATCGAGAAGGCACCCGAGTTGGCAATGGCGTCCGCGAGCGTCTTCGTGCCATTGCCGAACTGGTCGAACTCGAACACGCCGACCGGGCCGTTCCACACGATCGTGCCGGCCTGCGCGAGCTGCGCGGCGAGCGCGTTGGCGGTGACCGGGCCGATGTCGAGAATCATGTCGTCGTCGGTCACGTCGGCCACGTTCTTCGTCTCGGCCTTGGCCGTCGGCAAGAATTCCTTGGCGGTCACGACGTCGGTCGGGATCGGCACCGATGCGCCACGCGCGCGCGCCGCATCGATGATGGCCTTGGCTTCGTCGACGAGATCCGCCTCGGCAAGCGACTTGCCGATCTTCAGGCCCGCCGCCAGCATGAACGTGTTGGCGATGCCGCCGCCCACGATCAGCTGGTCGACCTTCTCGGCCAGCGACTTGAGGATCGTGAGCTTGGTCGAAACCTTGGAGCCCGCCACGATCGCGACCAGCGGGCGCTTGGGCGCGCCGAGCGCCTTGCCGAGGGCGTCGAGTTCCGCTGCGAGCAGCGGGCCCGCGCAGGCGACGCTCGCGTACTTCGCGATGCCGTAGGTCGTGGCTTCGGCGCGGTGCGCCGTGCCGAACGCGTCGTTCACATAGATATCGCAGAGCTTCGCCATCTTTTGCGAAAGCTCGTCCGAGTTCTTCTTCTCGCCCTTGTTGACGCGGCAGTTTTCGAGCAGAACCACATTGCCCGGCTCGACGTTCACGCCGTTTTCAACCCAGTTCGCGACCAGCGGCACGTCGCGGCCAAGCAATTCTGCGAGGCGCTTCGCGACCGGCGCGAGGGAGTCTTCGGGCTTGAACTCGCCTTCGGTCGGGCGGCCCAGGTGGGAGGTGACCATGACGGCCGCGCCGGCGTCGAGCGCGGCCTTGATCGCCGGCACGGAGGCGCGCACGCGGGTGTCTTCGGTGATGTTGCCGTTGTCGTCCTGCGGCACGTTCAGGTCGGCGCGGATGAATACGCGCTTGCCCTTCAATTTGCCTTCGGAGATCAGATCGGAAAGACGCAGAACCTTGTTCATGGGCATGTCATCTTGATGGTGGGAAGGCGGTGGCAAGGCGATGCGGCGCCGCGGGCCTAATTTTTTGGCGCGGCAAGACGTGCTCGACGGCACGGCGCGGGATCCGGTCTGACTGTCTCGGGTCGCGGCTCCGGGTCGCTGCTCGTCGCTGGCACGAGCCGGCATCGAATTGCGAGATCGGTATTTTAGCTGATAGCCAGGACGATCTGAGACGTGTCCAGGCGAATCTCCCGTATTTGGGCAGACGCTGCTCGCCGGGTGGGCCTTCGCGGGGTTTGCTGCAGCGCAACATGCGCGCAGGCCGAAAAAAATTCAACCGACCCCGGCGCGAAACGACCCTAAAATCGCCCGAAAACCCCGTCCCACGCGCCCGCGGGCGCGCTGGAGGGCGTCAAATGACGCTAGAATAATTGTCTTTGCCAACCGCAGCCACGCGGCACGCGGCGAGGCCCCCTGTATAAGCCCGATATTTACTGCACTTGTCTGGAGAATCGTATGTCAATGGCCGACCGCGACGGCAAGATCTGGATGGACGGCAAGCTGATTGATTGGCGCGACGCCAACATTCACGTGCTGACCCACACGCTGCACTACGGCATGGGTGTTTTCGAAGGCGTACGCGCCTACAAGACCGCCGACGGCAGCACCGCCATCTTCCGCCTCGCCGAGCACACCAAGCGTCTGCTCAACTCGGCCAAGATCTTCCAGATGGACGTGCCGTTCGACGCGAAGACGCTCGCCGACGCACAGCTCGAAGTCGTGCGCGCGAACAAGCTCGAGTCGTGCTATATCCGCCCGATCATCTGGGTCGGCTCGGAAAAGCTCGGCGTTTCGGCCAAGGGCAACACCATTCACGTGGCTATCGCCGCGTGGCCGTGGGGCGCATATCTCGGCGAAGACGGCCTCGCCAAGGGTATCCGTGTGAAGACGTCGTCGTTCACGCGCCATCACGTGAACGTGTCGATGGTGCGCGCCAAGGCTTCGGGCTGGTACGTGAACTCGATCCTCGCGAACCAGGAAGCCACCGCCGACGGCTACGACGAAGCGCTGCTGCTCGACGTGGACGGCTATGTGTCGGAAGGCTCGGGCGAGAACTTCTTCCTCGTCAACAACGGCAAGCTGTACACGCCGGACCTCTCGTCGTGCCTCGACGGCATCACGCGCGACACGGTCATCACGCTCGCGCGCGACATGGGCATTCAGGTGATCGAAAAGCGCATTACGCGCGACGAGGTCTACACCTGCGACGAAGCGTTCTTTACCGGCACCGCCGCCGAAGTCACGCCGATCCGCGAGCTCGACAACCGCACCATCGGCAGCGGCTCGCGCGGTCCGGTCACGGAGAAGCTGCAATCGGCCTTCTTCGACGTCGTTTCGGGCAAGAACGAGAAGTACGCGCAATGGCTCGCGAAGGTCTAAGAAAGAACGGTCTGGGCGAACCAACGCCTGGCCCCCACAGCTACACAGAGAATCGTCCTCATGAGCGAAATTAAGGAAATGCCGCTGGTCGAACTTTCGGCCAAGGATCTGCCCGCTTACTGTCCGAATCCGTCGATGCCGCGCTGGAGCAACCACCCGCGCGTGTTCCTCGACGTGACGCACGGCGAAGCGAAGTGCCCGTACTGCAGCACACGTTACAAGCTGCGCGCGGGCGAGGTCGTCCACGGCCACTGACGCGTCGCGAGGCTCGCGCCAGAACGGCGCGAAGCCGCGTTCACGTCATTTTCGTTCGCGGGACATGGCCGCCGAGTGAGGACACCTCGCGCGTGCGGCATTCACCGTGCTTCACTGCCCGTCGCGCGCCGCCATGAAAACGGCGGCGCACCGCGGGCTTTACGCACATCGCCACGAAGCACCAGGCCGCATCTTGCGCTAACGCCCGCCGGTACGCCGGCGGGACGTCACGCTAACCGCTTCGTTGACTTAACTGTGTTTCACGCGCCGGCCCCGATTTCCCAACACGGTCAAGCCGCGTGCAACCTTTACCCTCTCCGGACCCTGAC
Source organism: Paraburkholderia hiiakae (assembly GCF_904848665.1). Classification (GTDB taxonomy): domain Bacteria; phylum Pseudomonadota; class Gammaproteobacteria; order Burkholderiales; family Burkholderiaceae; genus Paraburkholderia; species Paraburkholderia hiiakae. Next base: position 114,734 of record NZ_CAJHCQ010000003.1, on the reverse strand, counting down.
TCCCAATGCGCCGCGCGCTGGTAATCGCACCGAACTGGATCGGTGACGCTCTGATGGCGCAGCCGCTTTTTTCGCGGCTCGTGAAACTGCACCCGCGCATTCAGATCGATGCGCTCGCGCCAACCTGGGTTGCGCCCGTGCTCGAGCGCATGCCCGAGATCCGCGACGTCTACGCCACCGACCTCGGCCACGGCAAGCTGCAACTGCTGCGCCGCTGGCAACTGGCGGGCGATTTGCGCGCCGAGCGCTACGACGCCGCCTACGTGCTGCCCAATTCGCTCAAGTCCGCGCTGATCCCGTGGCTCGCCAATATCGGGCTGCGCATTGGCTATACGGGCGAGAACCGCTACGGCCTCTTGAACGTGCGCCATGCGAATCCGCCGAAGGACGAGCGCCCGCCCATGGTCAGGCACTATGCCGCGCTCGCCTACGCGCCCGGCGCGAGCGTGCCCGACGACCTGCCGATGCCACGCCTCGAGTCGGACCCGAACGAGGCGTCGCGCGTGTCGGCGCGCTTCAATCTCGATACGCGCGTGCCGCTGCTCGTGTTCTGCCCCGGCGCCGAGTACGGTCCCGCCAAGCGCTGGCCGCCGGAGCATTTCGCGGCGCTCGCGAAGATGGTGGGCCAGTCGTTCCCGTACACGCAGATCGTCGCGCTCGGCTCGCCGAAGGACGCCCCGCTAGCCCAGGCCATTGCCGATCGCGCGCCGAACGTGCGCAACCTGTGCGGGCAGACCGCGCTCGGCGAAGCGTGCGCGCTGATCTCGCGCGCGAACGCCGTGGTCACCAACGATTCGGGCCTGATGCACGTGGCCGCCGCGCTGCGCCGCCCGCTCGTCGCGCTTTACGGGTCGACGGATCCGCGCCACACGCCGCCCTTGTCCGAGCTTGCAAAGGTACAATGGCTGCATCTCGAATGTAGTCCCTGCTTTGCGCGCGAGTGTCCGCTCGGGCATCTAAACTGCCTGCGCGAACTGAGCCCGGAGCAAGTTTTCGGCGATCTACGCGGCATGCTGCTCGGGCAGCGTTAGGAACCGCCAGGCAGCGACAGGAAGCCGCCGACATCGCCAGCCAGCGTTGGGCGGCTATGTGCCGCCCGCCACGCTGAGAATAGCGCGCACGCGAATGGATGTGCGCCACGCAACGGACGCCACGCGCGTTGCGCGCGCCCAATAGAGGCAACAAGGCGCGGGAGGGACCAAAGCGCCACATCGGAGCACGTCACAGGCCTGTCTCGCGAAAGCGGCATGCTCGCGGCAAAACGCGCGCAGCGACAGACGCGAAGCGACGCAACCGATCATCCGCCAACCCGCGCCCAGGTACACGCCGAGTGCAACACCGAGCGCACAAGACCAACGAGCCATGCCACGTTTTGCCCACATCTTCGAAGCCGCCGCGGACACCCTCAACGCGTACTATCAGGCCGTCGCGGAAGTCAACATCGACAGCTTGATGGGTCTGTGGATCGATGAAGAATTCGTGAGCTGCATCACCGCGGAAGGCGCGCACCTTCACGGCCTGTCGAGCATCCGCGCGGGCCTCGCCGCGCAGCTCGAAGCGGCGCCGGTGTCGATCGAGCCGCTCGACATCCGCGTGTACGACAGCCTCGGCACCGTGGTCTACGCGATCGTGGAAGCGCATCGTCCGGTCGATCCCAGCGCGATTCCCGCCATGGTCTTCACGACCTATGTGATGGTTCACGAGCGCGGCGAGTGGCGTATCGCACACATTCACGCGAGCCGCATGCCCGACGACGCAGCCACCCAGTTCTCGGCCAAATTGCGCCATGGCCAGGGCGCGCTGCACTGACAAAAGGGGCGCAAAGCAGGGGGCAGTCATGAGTACGACCGACGACACCAGCAAGCCCAGCGAGGCGGCCCGCGTCGCCGCCGCGCTCGAGGCTCAGGCTGCCGTGCTCGGCGCCAACTACGATACCGACTACCGCGCGCCGTTCTGGCTACCCGGTGCGCACATCCAGACCATCGTGCCGGCGCTCTTCTCGCGCCTGCCCGCGCCCGCCTATCGGCGCGAGCGATGGGACACGCCGGATGGCGACTTCATCGAAGTGGACTGGCTGGACGGCAAGAGCAGCGGCGCGGATTCACGCAACGCGCATAGCGCACCGCTCTTCGTGCTGTTTCATGGCCTGGAAGGCGGCTCGAGTTCGCACTACGCGCGCGCGCTCGCCGCGTCGGCGCACGACCGCGGCTGGCACGCGGCGATTCCCCACTTTCGCAGTTGCAGCGGTCCGTTGAACCTGCTGCCGCGCTTCTACCATCTCGCCGACGCCGCCGAAGTCGACTGGGTCCTGCGCCGCTTCGCCGCCCGCCACGCCGGGCCGCTCGTCGTCGCGGGCGTGTCGCTCGGCGGCAACGTGCTGCTGCACTGGCTCGCGCAGCGCCGCGAAGACGCCGCGATCGTCTCGGCCGCCGCCGCGATCTCCACGCCGCTCGATGTGCATGCGGGCAGCGAGATGCTGACGCAGGGCTTCGGCATGATCTACACGCGCAGCTTCCTGAAGACGTTGAAAGTCAAGGCGCTCCAGAAACTCGAGCAGTACCCCGGTCTCTTCGACGCACAAGCCGTGCTCGCGAGCCGGACGATGTATGAATTCGACAACGTCGTGACGGCGCCGCTGCACGGTTTTCGCGACACCCACGATTACTACACCCAGGCGACGATCCGTCCGAAGCTCGGCGAGATCGTCGTCCCCACGCTCGTGCTGAACGCCCGTAACGATCCGTTCCTGCCGGGCCGAGCGCTGCCCGCGCGCCACGAAGTGAGCGCCGCCGTCGAGCTCGATCAGCCCGAGCACGGCGGCCACGTCGGCTTCATGACCGGACCGTTCCCTGGCCGCAGCGACTGGCTCGCGCAGCGCGTGCTCACTTATCTCTCGCCTTTCGTTTCTCATGGATGACATCGTCAAACAGGCGCTCGCGCGCTGGCCCAACGTCCCGCATTGCACGGGCTGGCTGCTGCTCGACGCACGCGGCAACTGGCGCATGCGCGACGAGGCCGCCCAGGCACAGAACGCCCCCGGCACGGCGATCCGCCACGAAGCCCTGCTCGGCTTCATCAACCGCAATTACGAGCGCGATGAATTTGGCCAGTGGTACTTCCAGAACGGGCCGCAGCGCGTGTATGTCGAACTCGAATACACGCCGTGGATCGTGCGCCTCGCGGCTGGCCACGACGGTAGCGATGGCGCGCTGACGCTCACCGATCAGGGCGGTCAAGCGTTCGAACCCGTGGCCGCCTACCTCGACGAAGCGGGCAGCGTGATCTTTGCCGATGCGAGCACGCCGCCGCGCGCGGCGCTGCTGCACGATCACGACCTCGACCTCTTCACCGACCACGCCACGCTCGCGGACGACGCCCACAGCGGCACCTTCCACTGGCGCGCCGGCGCCGCGCTGCCGCTGCAGCCGATCAAACGCGCCGACGTGGGCGCGCGCTTTGCCTTCGTGACGAGCCCGGCGCTCGCCGAGCGCGAAGCGCAGGCAGCGGAGCCCAGCGGCACGTCGCCAGTCTCGAGAGGTTGAGTGCCGGCTCAGCCGCGGCCCTCATCCTTCTCATCCTCGCGCTCCTGCTTGTAGCGCGCCTCGAAGTCGTGCAGGCGCGCTTCGATGGTCGACAGATCGTAGTAGCCCACCGATTTCATGTCGCGTGCCTCCCTGAGCTGCCGAATGGCCGAGGGCCACGCGCCGTCGAGCGCGAGCTTCTCCGCCATCGCCCGATGCTGCGTGAGCGCGTCGCCGAGTCCTGCGCTCGCCTGCGCCAGATAGAGCCACCATGCGTCTTGTTGCGGTTCGGCCTCGGTTTGGCTGCGCGCGAGCGCCTGCGCCTCCTTGAAGCGGCGCGCCGCGATCAACGCCTGCAGCAACGCATCGGTGGCCGCGTGCGAGCCTGGCCACGCCTTGTGCGCGGCCTCGCCTAGCCGCACGGCGTCGTCGACGCGGCCCGAGCGGCGCGCGATATCCACGGCGAGCACGTCGAGACTCGGCGAGTTTCGTGTTTTGCTGCCGTCTGCGGCCTCGAACTGCGCGAACGCCGCGCGCGAGTTCGCGAGCGACGCCGTGGCATCGTCGTAGCGCTCGAGCAGCGTTTGCGCGTAAGCAATGCCGTACCAGTTCGCGGCGACGTTGAGCGCCGTGCGGTCCTCGAGTTCCGAGCGCAGGCGCGAAACATCGTCGATGTACTCGTTGCGCGTGCGGTCCTGAAGCACGCGCACGCGCGCGCGCACGAAACCGTACTCGGGTGCCTGGCGCGGCTGCCGGTAAGCGGCGCGGCGCGCGCGGTCCTGCATGTCGGCGATGCGCTCGCCAGTGAGCGGGTGCGTGCGGGCGTAGGCCGGCACGCCCGTGTCTTCCATCGAATCGCGCTCGAGCCGCTCGAAAAACGCCACCATGCCCCACGGGTCGTAACCCGCGCCCGTGAGCAGCTGGAAACCCACGCGGTCGGCCTCGTGCTCCGCGGCGCGCGAGAAACGCAGCTGGCTGTCCACGGCATACGCCTGGCTGCCGAGCGCAATCCCAGCGCCCAGGTCGCCGCTATGCGCGAGCACGCCAGCGAGAATGCCGAACAGCACGCCCGCCAGCGCTGCGAGCCCGGTGCGCTCGCTCTCTGAAAGCATGCGTGCGATGTGCCGCTGCAATACGTGACCCATCTCGTGACCGAGCACGGAGGCGAGTTCGGATTCCGTTTGCGTAACGACGATGAGCCCCGAGTTCACGCCGATGAAGCCGCCCGGCAACGAGAACGCATTGATCTGGCCGTCGCGGATCGCGAACAGATCGAAGTCGGGCCGATAGCCGCCGATGAACTGTGCGCTCGCGGCCGCCGCGAGGCGCGCGGCGACTGAATTGAGGTAATCGCGCACGAGCCAGTCGCCGATATAGTCGGGGTCGCGGCGAATCTCGCGCATGACGCGCTCGCCGATGCGCCGCTCGGCCTGCGGCGTGAGCGCGCCGCCCGAGCCGTCGCCGAGATCGGGCAGTTGCGGCACCCAGGCGGGGGGGCGCACGCTGGCGTTGCCGCTCGAGGAAGACGCACCGGATTGGCCTGGTGCCGAAAAGCGGCTCTGCGCGCCGCCGTATGTGCCGAACACGCCCTGCGCGATCGAGGCGGGGATGACGGGGTCTGCAGTGTCGTCGAACGGGCCGCTGACGAGTGCGGGTGCCGCACTGGGTGCATTCGGCGCGCGGCCGGAGGAGGCCGAGCCGGGCTTCGTGGCTGCCGGCGAAGCTGCGCCGAGATTGAGCACGGCGCCATTCGACGCCTGCGCGTACGCTTGCGGGGAAGCCGCGAGCGACGCGCACAACCATGCAGCAAGCAGTCGTTTCAGACGCATTGATGACAGGATCGGGGAATGCGGAACACTGGCGCGGCGGCGCGCCCAGTGCGGACCGCCTGCGCTCGCGAGTGCTAACCGAATGATTGTAGCCCGCCTTACAACCCTTGCGACCCGGCAAGACACGCAGAAAACGCTGCTTGCCGCACTGTTAAGATAGGTACCCCTCAAGGAAGAACCCACCATGCCTGAACTCACGCATTTCGACGCAGCCGGCGACGCCCATATGGTCGACGTTGGCGGCAAGGCAGAGACGAAGCGCATTGCGCTCGCGAGCGGGACGATCCGCATGCTGCCGGGAACCTTCGCGCTGATCCGCGACGGCCACGCGAAAAAAGGCGACGTGATCGGCGTTGCGCGCATCGCCGCGATCCAGGGGGCGAAGCGCACCTCGGATCTGATTCCGCTGTGCCACCCGCTCGCGATCACGCGCGTGAAAGTGGACTTCGCGCTCGACGAAGCGCTGCCTGGCGTCCACTGCACGGCGCAGGTGGAAACGCTCGGCCGCACGGGCGTGGAGATGGAAGCGCTGACCGCCGTGCAGGTCGGACTGCTGACCGTCTACGACATGTGCAAGGCGGTGGACCGCGGCATGACGATCACCGATGTGCGCGTGCTGGAGAAGCACGGCGGGAAGTCGGGGGATTGGGTGGCGGAGCGTTGAAGCCATGACTCTCGACGAACTGCGCGCGCAGGTTCTGGCCTTCCGGGACGAGCGCGACTGGAAACAGTTTCACACGTTGCGCAACCTGATCGTCTCCACGAGCATCGAGGCAGGCGAGCTGCTGGAAACGGTGCAGTGGAAGACCGACGCGCAGATCGACGCCCTGCTCGCCGATCCCGCGCAACTCACGCACCTCAAGCACGAATGCGCGGACGTGTTCATCTACCTTCTGCTGGTCGCGCATACCGCGGGGATCGATCTGGTCGATGCGGCAGCCGAAAAGCTCAAGCTGAACGCCCAGCGCTACCCCGTGGAGAAGGCGAAAGGCACCGCCGCGAAATACTCCGAGCTTTGATTACCAACGGTGCGGCGCAGAACTCGGCGGCGAGCCGCCGCTTCATGCACGAACCATGACGCTCAATCGTCCGAATCGTCCTCGTCGTCTTCTTCGATCGACTTCGCCGGCGTCCCGTATTTCTTGACGAGTTGCGCCTTGAAGTCCGCAAGCGTGGGCTGCTCGTCGAGCAGGCCGTAGAGCGAAGCGAGCTGAGTCGACCAGTCGTGTAACTCCGTGGCGAAAATGCGCAGGCGCTCCACCGTATCGGATGCGCCCGCCGTATCGCCATCCAGCGCCTGCAAAACGGCGTAGCGGCGCAGTACCGTCTCGCCGGGCAGCAGCGCGATGGCGCGCTGGTGCGCGTAAAGCTTGCTCGAAAGGCTCGCGGCGTTCATGGGCAACAGCGTCGCCATGCCGTAGTCCCCCCAGGCGCCGAACAGGCGTGAAGGGTCGTCGCCGTAGTCGCGCGCCGGATGCTGTCCGTAATAGAGCACCTCGGCGCGGTTGTAGTCGCGCAGAACCGGGTACAGCGCCGCGACGCCGCCGAGCGCGACCACCGCATACACGCCGAGCGAGACGCGCGACGGCACGATGCGCAGCGGCTTCGTCTCCAGCAGGCCAAAAACGAACATCGCCGGCAGCAGAAAGAACATGTACTGCTGCGGATATTCGACGAGCGCATGCATGACGAGCACGCCGATCAGCATGAAGCCGAACACGCGCTCTGCGGTGTGCGGCGCGCGCAGCCCGCGCACGAACCACGCGACGAGCCCGATCACGACGATCGCAAGGCCGACGATCCCGGTCTTCGCAAGCAGGTCGAGGAAGATATCGTGCGCGTTATTGGCGATCTCGACGCCGCCAAGCGAGCGGACCAACTCGAACTGATGCACTGGAAAATCGCCCCAGCCGACGCCCAGCACCGGATGCGACTTGAACATCGTCCAGCCGTAGCGCCACAGCGCGAGACGCGGCGCGATCTGGCTCGCGTCCTTCATGCGCTCAGCGGCCGACTGTGCAAGGTCCAGGCCGTAGTGGATGTTGGCCCAGCGCACGAACGCATTCATGCCGAAAAAGATCAGCACGAGCACGACCGGGATGATCCAGGCGCGCACGCCGCCGCCCTTCCGACCCGAGCCCGCCACCGATGTCAGGCCTTCCGCGCCCACGCTACGCCCCTCGCCTGCTTCGCTGCGGCAGCCCGTGAGCGCGATCCACAGCCCCGCGACGAAAATCACGCCCATCTGCAGCCATGGCCCGCGCGATACCGTGAGCGCGAGGCCACCTGAATAGATCGCGGTCAACACGCCCCAGAGCAAGATGTTCAGACGCCGCGTAAGCGCGAGGTACATCGCACCCGCCATCGCGAAGGCGATATACGTGGCCAGGTGATTGGCCTGTGCCATGTTGCCGAACGGCCGGCGCTCCACGGTCACGTTGTACGCGACCACGAGCGGCGTGACCTTCGTTTCCAGGTGAAAGAGCTGGATCACCTGGCTGAACACGGCGAAGAGGCCGCCGAACTGCAGCGCGAACGCCCCCCACACGAGCGCCGACTGCATGAGGCGCGCGCGCGTGATGGTGTAGCCCGCGTGCGTCGCCAGGAAGGCGGCGAGCAGATAGCCTGCACCGAGCCAGTTCATCGAGGGCTCGGCAAGTGGCAAGGCGAACGTCTGCACGATCAGCAGCAGGCCGAAGAAAAGCGGCACGAGCGCGACCGCGGGCGATGCGAAGCCCTCGCCCGAGCGTGCCGGGCGAACGAGCAGCAGCGTCGCGGCCCCCATCAGTACATAAAGTGTCAGCGCAACGAATTCCGCGTAGAACGTGGGAATCGGATACGTGTGGCTGACGACCGCATAGGGCAGCGTCAGCGCGAGGGCCAGCAAGACGAACGTAAGGTAACGTGCAAAATTGGAAGGCATGGTTGGGCGGGGGCGTTCAGCAACGGGGCACTATACAAAACTTTTCCCCCGCTGTGCGGGTGCGGCCGCTTGGGTCGCATCCGCACCAACGCGCAGTCCCTATGCGCGGCACTCCGGCGGCGCGAGATTGCCCGCCAGCGTCGCGCCGTCCACTGGAGATGGACCCGCGCCGGGCGCGCCGAGCGACGAAGCCGTCTTGCCCGCTGCGAAGCACTCCCACGTGAGCGTGCCACCTTGCACGCTGCCCTGCGCGAGCGCGACGCGCGCGGTAGGCGCATCGGCGTTGTCGGGCACCGAAGGCACGAGCACGATCGTATTGCTGCCCTCGGGCGCCACGCGCGAGGTGAAGGCAATCGTGATCTGCCCGGTCGTATCGTCGATATGCAGCGACTGTACGTTGCGCGTTGCGGGCGGCACCGTGTAGCCCGCGCCGAACGCGTTGCCGCTAGCGGCGTTCTCCGCCACGGAAAGGCGCGCGGAAGCCGCGAGCGAGAGGCCCTCGCCCACGCGGCTGCGGGCAAGGTAATCCTGGTACGCAGGGATGGCGTAAGCGGCGATCACGCCGACGATCGCGAGCACGATCATCAATTCGATCAGCGTGAAACCGCGCGCAGTCCAGCGCGTGGCAACGCTTGCGAGACGCGAAAGTCGGGCGAAACACGGGCAGCCATTGCGCGGCGGCGGGTTCATGGGAAATGCAGATACGGTCATCGTCAGGGCTCCTGAAACAAGAAACGCCTGCTCGCAGTCGTGAACAGGCGTCTTGATCGTATCGGCGGCCCGGCTTGCGCATCAGTCGGCCAAATGGCCTAGGCGCAATGGCACAGCCATGTGCGCTCAGTGCGACTGCGGTCCTTGCGCCTCGCCGCGCCGCGCGTTGCGGCGCCTGAGCCAGGACCCGAGCGCGACGACGAACACCGCCCCGGCCACGCACATGCCGTACTCGGCCAGCGGCGTATCGAGCAGTGGCCAGCGGTCACCGGCGGGGTCGTTGATGATGAGGCCGCCCGCGATCCAGCCGAGCAGCGCCGCGCCGAGCGTCACGATCACCGGGTAGCGGTCGAGCAGTTTGAGCACGAGCTGGCTGCCCCACACAATGAGCGGAATGCTCACCATCAGCCCGAAGATCACGAGCGCGATGCGATGGCGCGGATCGGCCGCTTCGGCAGCGCCCGCAATCGCGACCACGTTGTCGAGGCTCATCACCGCATCGGCGACGATGATCGTCTTGATCGCGCCTATCAGCTTGTCGGCGGGCTTCACGTTGGCGTGCTCGAGATGACTGGGCGCGAGCAGCCGCACGCCGATCCAGAGCAACAGCAAGCCGCCCGTGAACTTGAGAAACGGCACATTGAGCAGCACCACGGCAAAGGCGATCAGCACCACGCGCAACGCAATCGCGCCCGCGGTGCCCCACAGAATGCCGCGCATGCGCTGCTGCGAAGGCAGGTCCCGGCAGGCGAGCGCGATCACCACCGCGTTATCGCCGCCGAGCAGGATGTCGATAACGATGATCTGGATGACAGCGCCCCAATGGAGCGTCGCGAAAAATTCGAGCATGGAAACGGAGGCTCAGGCGGTGAGCCAAATAAAAAAAGCGAGGAGGCCATGACTGGCTCCCTCGCTTTTTGTTCGGAAACCTCGTGAAAGGATTCCGCAAGCATATCAAAAAACGCTGACCGCCCGCGCATACGTGATGCACGACCGGCAGCGTATTTCGAATTTACAGCATCGCCTTCAGCAGACGGCCCATTTCCGACGGATTGCGCGTGACCTTGATGCCGCACGCGTCCATGATTTCCAGCTTCGCGTCGGCCGTATCCGCACCGCCCGAGATCAGCGCGCCGGCGTGGCCCATGCGCTTGCCCGGAGGCGCCGTGACGCCCGCGATGAAGCCAACCACCGGCTTCTTCATGTTGTCCTTGATCCACTCGGCGGCATTGGCTTCGTCCGGACCGCCGATTTCGCCGATCATGATCACGGCGTCCGTATCCGGATCGTCGTTGAACATCTTCATGACGTCGATGTGCTTCAGGCCGTTGATCGGGTCGCCGCCGATACCGACTGCCGACGACTGGCCGAGGCCGATCGCGGTCAGCTGCGCAACCGCTTCATACGTCAGCGTGCCCGAACGCGACACGACGCCGATGCGGCCCTTGCGGTGGATGTGACCCGGCATGATGCCGATCTTCAGCTCGTCCGGCGTGATCGTGCCGGGGCAGTTCGGGCCGAGGAGCAGCGTCTTGCGGCCTTCGCGGCGCATACGGTCCTTGACTTCGATCATGTCGCGGACGGGGATGCCTTCCGTGATACAGATCGCGAGATCGAGGTCGGCCTCGACGGCTTCCCAGATCGCAGCAGCAGCGCCTGCCGGCGGCACGTAGATGACCGAAACGGTCGCGCCGGTGGCGTCCTTAGCTTCACGCACGTTCGCGTAGATAGGAATGCCTTCGAAATCTTCGCCGGCCTTCTTCGGGTTCACGCCAGCGACGAACGCTTCGCGGCCGTTCGCGTACTCACGGCAAGCGCGGGTGTGGAACTGACCGGTCTTGCCGGTGATGCCCTGCGTGATGACCTTGGTGTCTTTGTTGATCAGAATCGACATGTATTGACCTCTGTTCGTTTGGCGTCGCGTGTCGCGTCAGCCGCGGCATGTGCCGAAGCCTTCGCGCCCTCGCGCCGCCATTCGTGTCCGGTGAAAATTACTTGCCTTCGGCAGCCGCGACGACCTTCTGCGCGGCTTCTTCCATGCTGTCTGCCGAGATGATCGGCAGGCCCGAATCGGCCAGCATCTTCTTGCCGAGGTCCTCGTTCGTGCCCTTCATGCGCACGACGAGCGGCACCTTCAGGTTCACGGCCTTCGAACCGGCGATGACGCCTTCCGCGATCACGTCGCAGCGCATGATGCCGCCGAAGATGTTCACGAGGATCGCCTTCAGATCCGGGTTCTTGAGCATGAGCTTGAACGCTTCGGTGACCTTCTCGGTCGTGGCGCCACCGCCCACGTCCAGGAAGTTCGCCGGCTCGCCGCCGAACAGCTTGATGGTGTCCATCGTCGCCATTGCGAGGCCCGCGCCATTCACCAGACAGCCGATGTTGCCGTCGAGCGAGATGTACGCAAGGTCGAACTTCGAGGCTTCGATTTCGGCCGGATCTTCTTCGTCCAGGTCGCGGTAAGCGACGATTTCCGGATGACGGGACAGCGCGTTCGAGTCGAAGTTGAACTTCGCGTCGAGTGCGGTCACGGTGCCGTTGCTCGAGACGTTCAGCGGGTTGATCTCGGCCAGCGATGCATCGGTTTCCCAGAATGCCTTGTACAGGCCCTTCAGGATTTCACGCGCTTGCGGGATCGAACCAGCCGGCACGCCGATCTTGGCGGCGAGGTCGTCTGCCTGGGCGTCCAGCAGACCCGTCGACGGCTCGACGATGACCTTGTGGATCAGTTCCGGGTGCTTGTCGGCGACTTCTTCGATGTCCATGCCGCCTTCGCTCGAACCCATCAGAACGATCTTCTGCGACACGCGATCGACGACGAGGCTGACATACAGTTCCTGCTTGATGTCAGCGCCTTCTTCGATCAGCAGACGCTTGACCTTCTGGCCTTCCGGACCGGTCTGGTGCGTGACGAGCTGCATGCCGAGGATCTGGTTCGCGTATTCGCGGACCTGCTCGAGCGTCTTGGCAACCTTCACGCCACCGCCCTTGCCGCGACCACCCGCGTGGATCTGTGCCTTGACGACCCAAACCGGACCGCCCAGCTCTTCAGCGGCCTTGACCGCGTCATCCACCGAAAACACCGGGATGCCGCGCGGGACGGCGACTCCGAATTTCCGCAGGATTTCCTTACCCTGGTACTCGTGAATCTTCATGCGTGATTCCTTCAGTCTGAGAGTTGGAGTGAACTTCGATTCCGCTGTTGTTATTCATGCGAGACGGCGTCGGCCCTGCCCTCTTGGCCCGGGCTCCGGCTGTCGCGCACGCTGGGGGTTTCCGCGCCGCGTGCTATTGAACGCGGCACATGGCCATACCAGCGCGGATAAAACTGCTTAACCGCCTCCCCGTCGAACCGCAGCGCGTGGCAGCGGCCAAGCTGGAAGGGCGGCTTTTCACCGGCGGCCTCATTGCCTCCGGCGGTCTTGCCGAGTTCCGGTCCGGGCGCTTCACCCGGCGAGCCATTCGATGTGTCCCACACTTCTCCAACGAACGCCTGGATCGCAACGGTCGGCAATACGCCCAACATTTCTGTGAGATGCGTGCAGCCGACCGTGCCGGCGAGGAGCCGGCCCGCTTCGCGGCGGAAATTCTGGAGGAGATTGAGCCCGATAAGGGCCCGATAGGCGGGATGAGCGTTCTGGCACTGACCGTCATAAGGCACCCAGTCGGATGACGCTTCTGCGTCGACGACGTTGAGCTTGCGATCGATCGTAATGCGCAGCCAGAGTTCATGGATCGGTAGACCATTGGGCCGGACACCGGCGGCGAGCGGCACGTCGCGTGGCTTGTGGTCGGTCAGACACGCGTCGATGTCCCACAGGCCGTCTTCGCGCTCATAGGCAACCGCCCGGATGGCGCGCTGATGGCGCAACTGGCGGGGCACGGGCGGAGAAAGCGGCATGCTAAAGGTAAGACCGGATTGGAAAACCTCGTGATTTTAACATACCGGGTATTTGAGACAGCCGCGAACACACAGGCCGGGCGTGAACTTGTCTACGCGGATTTTTCGAGACGACCGGCTCAATTATCGGACCAGTCTTCCTCGATTCCCTTGAGGATCTTGCTGATGATCGACATGGAGAAGCCGCGCGCCGCGAGAAAGCGCGCCTGGCGCGCGCGTTCGGCAGGCGTCTCGGGCAACTGGCCGTACTTCTTCTGCCAGACCGTGCGGGCGCGCACGAGCTCGGTCTCGCGCAGTTGCGTGTTCACTTCTTCGATGAGCGCGTCGCCCACTGCGTGGCGCTTGAGTTCGCTGACGATACGCCCCGCCCCCACGCGCGCCGCGCGCCGGTGCACGACGCTTTCAGCAAAGCGCGCGTCGGAGAGCCAGCCTTCGCGTTCGAGCGAATCGAGCAGCGCTTCGAGTGCGTCAGCGTCTTCGGTGTACGCCACGAGCTTGCGCGAAAGTTCGGCGCGGCTGTATTCGCGGCGCGAAAGATAGCCGAGCGCGCGGCCCTTCAGGGAGCGCTCGGGGCGCTGCTTTGCCGTGGACGATTTTTCGCGCTCGCTCGCACGTGCGGCGCGGGTGGCCGAGCTGCGCTCGTAGTGGTCGGCTTGCGGTGCGCTGGATTCGCCGGCTGTTTCGCCAGGCGCGCGCGGCGGGGATGAATACGATCGCTTGATTGATGTTTCGAACGGCGGCTCTGACGACACGTTTGCCGCCGACTCATCGTCCCCGCTGAAGAAGGCCTCGAACGGCACTTCGAAGACCGCGCCGCCATCGTCGCTGAGATCGGCAGGCGAAGAATATGCTGCGCCAGAATGCGCAAAGCCGCGATCGCCCGCCTGGGCGTCGCGGCTTGAACGGCTCATGCGTGAGTTGGCAGGCTTCATGGCAGGGCGCCGCTCGGCGCTCCTGTCCGCAGGCGAACCCGCACGCGAGTTAGCCTGATCGCCAGAAGGCGAGGACATAGGTGACCCGCCCTTGCGCATTAGCTTGCCTTATCTACGAGAGCCTGGAGGACTTACTCTTCGTCGGCGACTTCGACTTCGCCGGATTCTTTGACGCCGTTCGGCATCGCGCTCACGCCAAGCGACTCGCGGATGCGGTTTTCGATCTCACGAGCGATGTCCGCGTTCTCGCGCAGAAATTCGCGTGCGTTGTCCTTGCCCTGGCCAATGCGCTCGCCGTTATAGCTGTACCACGCACCCGCCTTGTCGACGATCTTTGCCTGCACGCCGAGGTCGACGATTTCGCCCTGACGCGAAATGCCCTCGCCGTAGAGAATGTCGAACACGGCTTCGCGGAACGGCGGCGAGACCTTGTTCTTCACGACCTTCACGCGCGTTTCGCTGCCGATCACTTCGTCGTTCTTCTTGATCGAGCCAATGCGGCGAATGTCCAGACGCACCGACGAGTAGAACTTGAGTGCGTTGCCGCCCGTGGTGGTTTCCGGGTTGCCGAACATCACACCGATCTTCATGCGGATCTGGTTGATGAAGATCACCATGCAGTTCGTCTTCTTGATCGTGCCGGTGAGCTTGCGCAGCGCCTGCGACATCAGACGCGCCTGCAGACCAGGCAGCGAGTCGCCCATTTCACCTTCGATTTCGGCCTTCGGCACGAGCGCCGCGACCGAGTCGATCACGATCATGTCGATCGAGCCCGAGCGCACCAGCGCGTCGGTGATTTCAAGCGCCTGCTCGCCCGTGTCCGGCTGCGAAATAAGCAGCTCGGGCACGTTCACGCCAAGCTTGGAAGCGTATTGCACGTCGAGCGCGTGTTCCGCGTCGATGAACGCCGCCGTGCCGCCGAGCTTCTGCATTTCGGCGATCACCTGCAGCGTGAGCGTGGTCTTGCCCGACGATTCCGGACCGTAGATCTCGACCACCCGGCCGCGCGGCAAACCGCCCACACCGAGCGCGATGTCGAGGCCGAGCGAACCGGTGGAGACTACCTGGATGTCCTCGACCGCGTCGCCGTCGCCGAGTCGCATGATCGACCCCTTGCCGAACTGCTTTTCGATCTGCGCGAGCGCGGCGGCCAGCGCCTTGCTCTTTTCAGCAGTCAGCCCAGCCGAGCCTTTCTTGCTATCTTCCATGAATCGTCCTTTGCTATGATGAACGGCGTCTCGTGACCATGCGCACGCCTCATTCGGGCTAATGCACACGAACTCAGACACTGTATAAAAAAACAGTGGTTTTGGCAAGCCTTTCTGGCGATCCAGAACCGCGAATTTCGGGAGACCGCCGCGCGTCGCCTGGCCGCGCCTTCAAAGACGCGGCGCGGCGCGGGTGCTACGAGGCCCAAAAGCCTCGAAGGCGACGTTGGCGCAACATGCGAATCCTCATTGCCGAAGACGACAGCATACTCGCGGACGGGCTCGTGAGATCACTCCGCCAATCGGGCTATGCCGTTGATCACGTGCGCAGCGGCGTGGATGCCGATACTGCCTTGTCGATGCAGTCGTTCGACCTCTTGATCCTCGATCTGGGCCTGCCGAAAATGCCGGGCCTCGAAGTGCTGCGCCGTTTGCGCGCGCGCAACTCCAATCTGCCCGTGCTGATCCTCACCGCCGCCGACAGCGTGGACGAGCGCGTGAAAGGCCTCGACCTCGGCGCCGACGACTACATGGCCAAGCCCTTCGCGCTCAACGAACTCGAAGCGCGCGTGCGTGCGCTCACACGGCGCGGCGCGGGCGGCGGCCCGACCGTGGTGCGTCATGGCGCGCTTGCGTTCGACCAGGTAGGGCGAATCGCGCGCATCAACGACCAGGTGCTCGATCTTTCGGCGCGCGAACTGGGCGTGCTCGAAGTGCTGCTGCAGCGGCTCGGGCGGCTCGTCTCGAAGGAACAGCTCGTCGATCATCTGTGCGAATGGGGCGAGGAAGTCAGCAACAACGCCATCGAGGTCTACGTGCACCGGCTGCGCAAGAAGCTGGAAGCCGGCGGCGTGCGCATCGTGACGGTGCGCGGACTCGGCTACTGCCTCGAAAAGGAGGCGAAGGAAACGCAAACCGGCGCCAGTCAGCCGAGCGCCCGGGCCGAGGCCGGCGCACCCGACGCCGCGCCGGCGATGCCCGCCAGCCACTATTTCAAGTAAGCGAGATCGACGATGGCCGGGCGTCCTCCCATCGCGCGCGCGGTGCCCCCCCCAAAGGGCGCCGCGAGCATGGCCGGCGAAGGCACTTCCAGCGCCTCCAGCGCGTCCGCATTCACGGCCGATGCCCTCGACGACAACGCGCGCGACGCCCGCTACGCCAACCCGTTCGCCCCGCCCGACGAAGCCGAAGCCGCCGCCGAGGCGCGCCCGCGCTCGCTTTTCGGCGAGATTCTCGACTGGATGCTCGCGCCCTTGCTGCTGCTCTGGCCGATGAGCATCGCGGTCACCTATCTCGTGGCGAAGTCGATCGCCAACGGTCCCTTCGACCGCGCGCTCGAAACCGACGCCTATGTACTCGCGCGCCAGATCCAGCCCGTGAACGGCGTGGCCGAGCTTACATTGCCTGCGTCCACGCGCGATTTCCTGCGCGCCGACAACGTCGACAACGTGTTCTACCAGGTGCTCGGCAGCCGCGGCGAGCTAATCGGCGGCGATCGCGACATGCCGCTGCCGCACGACGACGACCGCCCACCGCCCGGCCTCGTCGAGTTTCGCGACGACACGCTGCGTGGCATCGACATCCGCGTCGCCTATACAACAGTGGAGCCCACGCATCTCAGCGCCGGCGATCGGCAAGGTCAACCGGTGCTCGTGCAGGTCGCGGAAACGCTCGACAAGCGCCGCCAGCTTGCCAACGACATCATCAAGGGCGTGATCCTGCCGCAGTTCGTGATCTTGCCGCTCGCGATCCTGCTCGTGTGGTTCGGCCTCTCGCGGGGCCTGGCGCCCTTGCACGCGCTGCAGTCGAACATCCGCATGCGCCGCCCCGACGATCTTTCGCCGCTCGAAGCACGCCGCGCGCCGCCCGAGATCGAGCCGCTCGTCACCTCGTTCAACGACCTGCTCACGCGTCTCGAACAGAACATGGAGCTGCAAAAGCGCTTCATCGCCGACGCGGCGCATCAGATGAAGACGCCGCTCGCGGGCCTGCGCACTCAGGCCGAACTCGCGCTGCGCCAAAACGCGCCCGCCGAAGTGCACCGCTCGCTCGAGCAGATCGCGACGAGCTCCGAGCACGCCGCGCGGCTCGTCACGCAACTGCTCGCGCTCGCGCGCGCGGAAAACCGCATGTCCGGGCAGATCTTCACGCCAGTGGATGTGGCGGACGTGGCGCGCCACGCCGTGCGAGACTGGGTGCAGCCGGCGCTCGCCAAACAGATGGACCTCGGCTACGAAGGCCCCGAAGTGGCGTACGGGAGCGAGGAAGACGAGGGCGTTGCGGCGGCGCGTGTCGAAGTGGAAGGCAACCCGGTGATGCTGCGCGAGATGCTCTCGAACCTCATCGACAACGCGATCCGCTATACACCCGCGGGCGGGCGCATCACCGTGCGCGTGCGGCCCGAGCCCGCGGCGGGCGTGGTCCATCTCGAGGTGGAAGACACGGGCATGGGCATTCCGCCCGCCGAACGCGAGCGCGTGCTCGAGCGCTTCTACCGCATTCTCGGACGCGATGGCGAAGGCAGCGGGCTCGGGCTCGCGATCGTGCGCGAGATCGCCACGATGCACGCCGGCACGCTCGCGATCGACGATCACGTCTACCAGGACACGCCGCGCCTCGCCGGGACGCTCGTGCGCGTGACACTGCGGCTGCGCGCGCACGCTTGAGCGACGCCGCCGCCGCCTGGACAGCGAAGCCACAGCGAAACTGACGGATCGCGTCAGAAAATCGGGATGGGACTTACCCTTATCCGATACGCAATACGCAAACTAAAATTCGCGCGTTAAAAGACGTTCGACCGACGCTGCACGCACTTGTCGGCGAATTCAACGAACATAGCTGATTAGACCCCACTCCGATACCTCGCTCAGAAACCCACGCGCGCGTCAGAAGCCCGTAAGTTTCCATTCCAATAATGCTCCGCAGGACCGCGGGTCTTAAGCGTCGCCTGCCCGACGGACCACACGCATATCAATACTGGAGACAAATATGGCAACCGTTGGCGGACAAGTCTCGCACACGCCGATGACCAGCGACGAAAAACGCGTGATCTTCGCGTCGTCGCTCGGCACCGTGTTCGAGTGGTACGACTTCTACCTGGCCGGATCGCTTGCGGCCTTCATCAGCAAGAGCTTCTTTTCCGGCGTCAATCCCACGGCCGGCTTCATCTTCACGCTGCTCGGCTTCGCCGCGGGCTTTGCCGTGCGCCCGTTCGGCGCGATCGTGTTCGGACGCCTCGGCGACCTCGTGGGCCGCAAGCACACGTTCCTCGTCACGATCGTCATCATGGGTCTCTCGACCTTCGTGGTCGGCTTCCTGCCCGGCTACGCGGCGATCGGCATCGCGTCGCCGGTGATCTTCATCGGCATGCGTCTGCTGCAGGGCCTCGCGCTCGGCGGCGAGTACGGCGGCGCAGCGACCTATGTCGCTGAACACGCGCCGCCCGGGCGCCGCGGCTTCTACACGTCGTGGATCCAGACGACCGCCACGCTCGGCCTGTTCCTCTCGCTGCTCGTGATCCTCGGCGTGCGCACCTTCGTTGGCGAAGAACAGTTCGCCGCATGGGCCTGGCGCATTCCGTTCGTCGCCTCGATCCTGCTGCTCGCCGTTTCGGTGTGGATCCGTCTGCAACTCGACGAATCGCCGGCGTTCAAACGCATCAAGGCGGAAGGCAAGATTTCGAAGGCACCGCTCACGGAAGCGTTCGGCCAGTGGAAGAACCTCAAGGTCGTGCTGCTCGCCCTCTTCGGCCTCACGGCCGGCCAGGCCGTGGTCTGGTACACGGGCCAGTTCTACGCGCTCTTCTTCCTCACGCAAACGCTCAAGGTGGACGGTTCGAGCGCCAACATCCTGATCGCGCTGGCGTTGTTGATCGGCACGCCGTTCTTCCTGTTCTTCGGCGCGCTTTCTGACAAGATCGGCCGCAAGCCGATCATCATGGC
Source organism: Paraburkholderia hiiakae (assembly GCF_904848665.1). Classification (GTDB taxonomy): domain Bacteria; phylum Pseudomonadota; class Gammaproteobacteria; order Burkholderiales; family Burkholderiaceae; genus Paraburkholderia; species Paraburkholderia hiiakae. The sequence continues at coordinate 95,765 of NZ_CAJHCQ010000003.1, read as the reverse complement.
TGGCTGCCTGATCGCGGCGCTCACCTACTTCCCGATCTTCAAGGCGATCACGCACTACGCGAATCCGGCGCTCGAAGCCGCCACGCAGCGCGCGCCGATCGTCGTGATCGCGAATCCGGACGAATGCTCGTTCCAGTTCAACCCGGTAGGCACCTCGAAGTTCACGAGCTCGTGCGACATCGCCAAGAGCGCGCTTTCGAAGGCTGGCCTGAACTACGAGAACGTGGCCGCTCCGGCAGGCACGCTCGCGCAGATCAAGGTGGGCGACACGACCATCGACACGTTCGACGGCCGGGCGCCGGGCGCCAAGGAAGCCGGTGCGACATTCGAGAAGACGCTGGCAGCCACGCTGAAGGCGGCGGGCTATCCGCTGAAAGCCGACCCCGCGCAACTCAACTGGCCGATGACCGTGGTGATGCTGACGATCCTCGTGATCTTCGTGACCATGGTGTACGGGCCAATCGCGGCGATGCTGGTGGAGATGTTCCCGACACGGATCCGCTACACCTCGATGTCGCTGCCCTATCACATCGGCAATGGCTGGTTCGGCGGCTTCCTGCCGGCAACGGCGTTCGCGATCGTCGCGGCGCGAGGGGATATTTACTCGGGCCTCTGGTATCCGATCATCATCGCGCTGGGCACCTTCGTGATCGGCATGCTGTTCGTGAAGGAAACCAAGGACTCGGATATTTACGCGCAGGATTGAGGCTGTGAGCGCCGCCACCTCGGCCGAGGCTTCTCGCTCGGTGGCGGCCCTGGCTGCAAAAAAGATGACGAAGGGGGTTGACAGCTTCGGACTGTACCGCGATAATTCTTTTCTTCGGCGAATTAGCTCAGCCGGTTAGAGCGACGGAATCATAATCCGCAGGTCCGGGGTTCGAATCCCTGATTCGCCACCAGTTGCAAAAAAAAGGCCGCTGTCCCGCAAGGACAGCGGCCTTTTTCATTTTCCACGCTTAAACGCCATCAAACCGCCGCCACGAGTTGTTGCGCGATCAACGCCGTGATGTGCTTCTTCTCGTGCTCCGCGCGCTCCAGCATCCCCACGCTGCGAAATTCCGTCTCGCCCGGCAAGGGCAGCACGCGCAGGGCTTCATCGTGGGCCCAGCTGGAGTTGCGCAAGAGCGGCACGACCGTCACGCCCACGCCCTGCCTCACCAGCGCCGCCACGCCTTCCAGTGAACTGAGTTCGAGAAACACGTTGACCTTATAGCGCCGCCGGCGCAAAGCGCGCTCGATCAGAATGCCCGTTCGCTGCGTGCTGTCGAAGCGCAGGAACCGTTCGTCGTTCAGCAGTTGCGCCACCGAGCCCGATTTCACGCCCGCAGGAACCAGTGCGACAACAGGCTCGGTGTAAAGCGGCGTCCAGCGCACACGTGCCGAGCGCCGTCCCGGTGTATCGACGAGCACGGCGCAATCGACGTCGCCCGCATCGAGTTGCGCGGCGAGTTCGATCGACCTCGCCGTCACGATGCGGATCTCCAGGCTCGGCCGCGCAGTCTTGAGCTTCGCCACGGCCTGGGCGAGCGCGCTCACGGCCGATTCCACCGCGCCGATCGTGACCGGCCCCGTCTGCGCTTCGAGTCCGGCGGCTAGCATGCGCATCGCCTCGTACTGCGCGAGCATCTCCTGGGCGTGCGGCAGCAGCGCCTTGCCCATCGCGTTGAGGACGACGGTGCGCCCCGCTCTGTCGAAAAGCTGCTGGCCGAACGTTTCCTCGAGCGAGCGCATCTGCATGCTGATCGCCGACTGGGTCAGCGACAGATGCTCGGCGGCGAGCGCAAACGAGCCGTATCGGGCAATGGCGTCGAACGCGCGCAGAAATCGCAACGTACTCACAGGTTCACGCCTCCCGTTTTCTCATCCAATTCATCAAATATCCTGAAGTTACGTTTCAGAAAATATCACTTTTTTTTGATTGGCTGCACAACCAGAATGATTCGACGCGAAAGCCAGTCGACAGAAGCCACAAGGCAAGGCATCAGCCAGTCAAACCAGCAACTGGAGGAGACGTCCGGATGGGGTTCTCAATTGATACGACCGGTGCAGCCACGCCGGCACACACCCGAAGCACAGCACGCGGCATCGACCTGCGTGTGATTGCGGTCGCAACCATCGGCAATGCACTCGAGTGGTTCGACTTCACTGTTTTCACCTTCTTCGCCGCGGTGATCGCGAAGCAGTTCTTCCCGAGCGAGAATCCCACCGCCGCGCTACTCGCAACGTGGACCACATTCGGCGTCGGCTTCCTGACGCGTCCGCTCGGCGGCATCCTGCTCGGCAATTACGCGGACCGGCACGGCCGCAAGGCCGCCCTGCTCATCACGATCTTCGTGATGGCGCTCGGCGTGGCGGTCATCACGCTCGCGCCCACGTACGCGCAGATCGGCCTCGCGGCGCCCGTCCTCATGCTCGTCGGGCGCTTTCTGCAGGGCTTTTCGGCGGGAGGCGAAGTCGGCAGCGCGACGGCGTTTCTGGTCGAGCACGCTCCCGTCGAACGCCGCGGCGTGTACGGCAGCTTCCAGATGATCGCGCAGGCCTGCGCCATGCTGCTCGGCGCGACGGTGAGCGTCGCCATCACGCAGATGCTCACGCCCGACCAGATCAGCGCGTTTGGCTGGCGCATCCCGTTCGCGATCGGCCTCCTCATCGTGCCCGTGGGGCTTTACGTGCGCTCGCGCCTCGATGAGTCGCCCGTGTTCAGCGACGCTCGCCACGAGACGCGCGCGAAACGCTCACCTTTTCTCGAATCGCTGGTTTCGCACTGGCGCCAGGTGCTCGCGGGCTTCGGCCTGACGGTGTACGGCACGATCGGCACCTACCTCTTCTACTACTACATGCCGAGCTACGCCACGCGCTCGCTCGGCGTGTCGTTCCAAAGCGCCGTGATCGCGTCGCTGTGCGCCGCGCTCGCGTATATCGTCGGCACGCTCGCTTCGGGCCGCATCTCCGACGCCGTCGGCCGCAAGAAGCCGATGGTCGCTTCGGCGCTGATCAGCCTGATCGTCGCGTATCCGCTCTTCCGGCTCGTGAGCGCGGTGCCCACGCTGCCTGTGCTGATCTTCGTGCAGTGCTGCCTGATGCTCTCGCTCGGTCTGTTCCAGGGCGCGTACTGCGCCTTCGTCTGCGAGCTCTTTCCGGCGCGCGTGCGCGCCACGTCGCTCGCCATTGGCTACAACTTCGCGGTGATGATCTTCGGCGGGTTCGCCGGCGCGATCGCCACGCTGCTGATCGGCTGGACCGGCGACAAGCTCTCTGTCGTGTACTACGGCCTGTTTGGCGCCGCCGTGGGCCTCATCACCCTGCTCTTTCTGAAGGACCGCTCGCGCCAGCCTTTACTGTAGGCGGCGCGACGCATTCGCCATCCATCGCGCAGCCGTCCCGCGTACGGCTGCCGCGCATCATCACCGAAACGAAGGGAGTCTCATGACCATCATCGCCGAAATCGCCGCAGCCGAAGCCGAACTGCAAGCCATTCGCCGCGACATCCACGCCCACCCCGAACTGCGCTACGAAGAAGATCGCACGTCCGCGCTCGTCGCCGAACGGCTCGCGTCCTGGGGCATCGAGGTCACGCGCGGTCTTGGCAAGACCGGTGTCGTCGGCGTGCTGCGCAACGGCGCCGGAACGAAAACCATCGGCCTGCGCGCCGATATGGACGCGCTCCCGATCCAGGAACTCAACACGTTTGCGCACGCATCGAAGCACGCGGGCAAGATGCACGCGTGCGGGCACGACGGCCACACCGCAATGCTGCTCGGCGCGGCGCAGCATCTGTCGCAGCATCGCAATTTCGACGGCACCGTGGTGTTCATCTTCCAGCCCGCCGAGGAAGGCGGCGGCGGCGCAAAGGCCATGCTCGAAGACGGCCTCTTCGAAAAGTTTCCCGTCGATGCGGTCTTCGCCCTGCACAACTGGCCGGGCCTCGCCGCGGGCAGCTTTGGCGCGCGCGTGGGTGCAACCCAGGCGTCGAGCAACGAGTTTCGCATCGTCGTGAAGGGAACGGGCGCGCACGCCGCCATTCCGCAAGACGGCATCGATCCCGTGCTGACTGCGATGCAGATCGGCACGGGCCTGCAAAGCATCATGACGCGCAACAAGCGCCCGATCGACGCCGCCGTGCTCTCGATCACGCAGATGCAGGCCGGCGAGGCCGTCAACGTGATTCCCGACACGGCGACGCTGGCCGGCACGGTGCGGACCTTCTCGATCGATGTGCTCGACCTGATTGAGAAGCGCATGCGCGAATTCTCGGAGGCGACGGCGGCCGCTTACGGCTGCACCGTGGAGTTCTCCTTCCATCGCAACTATCCGCCGACGGTCAACACCGCAGCCGAAACGCAGTTCGCGCTCGACGTCATGAAGGACGTCGTCGGTTCCAGCCACGTGGTGAGCAATATCGACCCGACCATGGGCGCGGAGGACTTTTCGTTCTTCCTGCTAGAGCGTCCCGGCTGCTACGCCTATATCGGCAATGGCACCGGCGGTCATCGCGCACACGGCCACGGCCTCGGCCCTTGCATGCTGCACAACACGAGCTACGACTTCAATGACGACGTGCTCACGCTGGGGTCGACGTACTGGGTGCGCCTGGTCGAAGCCTTCCTCACGAAATAAGCGCTCATGTCTTCCCTGTTTTCCACCACCTACAGCGAGGCCCGCGCCCGGTTCGTGGGCGCTGCCGCCGCGCGCGGCCTGGCGCTCGCGAGCCATGTGATTCCCGAGATGGAAGGACGCGAAGGTGAGGCACTCGCGACCGATGTCGTTCGGCTCGGCCCCGCCAACGCGAAGCGCCTGCTCGTGCTGACGTCCGGCACGCATGGTGTCGAAGGCTTTTGCGGGAGCGCGGCGCAAACGGCGTTGCTCGGCGACGCCGCGCTGCAGGCGCGCCTCGCCACGCTCGGCGTGGCCGTGCTCGTCGTGCACGCGATCAACCCGTATGGCTTCTCGTGGCTCTCGCGCACGAACGAGGACAACGTCGACCTCAATCGCAACAGCATCGATTTCGCGTGTCCTGTTCCACACAACGAGGACTATGAGGCGCTGCACGCGCTGCTCGTGCCGCCGCAATGGCCGCCTTCGGCCGGCAACGCGGAGGCAATCGCCAGCTACATTTCACGCCACGGCGAACCGGCCTATCAACGCGCGCTGACGACGGGCCAGTACCATCATCCCGACGGCCTTTTCTATGGCGGCGCGCGGCACGTATGGAGCACCCGCCTGCTGCAGACGTCGCTCGCTGAACACGCGAGCCAATGCGAGCAGATCGGCTGGATCGACTTCCATACCGGCCTCGGTCCGGCCGGGCATGGCGAGAAGATCTGCGTGGGCCGCATCGATGCAGCGGAGCTTGGGCGCGCGCGTGCCTGGTGGGGCGCCGACGTGGCAAGCCCGCTCGACGGCTCGACGATCGCGTCGAATGTGGGGGGCCCGATTCTCGATACGCTGCGCACGACTTGCCCGCATGCGCAGACAACGGCGATCGCGATCGAGTTCGGCACCGTGCCGCTCGTGCCGATGCTGCACATGTTGCGCGCCGATGTGTGGGTGCGCCGCCATCCGGACGCGCCTCAAGCCGCCGGCATTCGCGAGCAGATCCGCGCCGCATTCTGCTTCGACGACCCGCTCTGGCAAGGGCAGATTCTCGGCCAGTCGCGCGCGGCCGTCCTGCAAGGGGTGCTCGGCCTCTCGCGGATGCCTGTCGAGGCGCGCTGAGCGCCGCTAGCTCGTCTTCGCGAGTATCGACCGCAACGGCTCAGGCACCGTGGCAACACTGATCGCCGCGGCGTCTGCGTAGTCGTACACCGTGCGTCCACTGCGCGCCCACTGCGGCGCTCATCGCATGCGCTTGCGCTCCCGCTTCGTTTCGTACATCGAACGATCTGCGGATTCGATCAGCGCCGTCATCTCGGTGCCGTCTTCGGGCAGGACGGCAACGCCCACGCTCACGCCGAGATCGATGCGGTGTCCTTCGAACTCGTACGGCTCGCCCACCGTCTCCACGAGCCGGCGGCTGTATGCCTCGGCGTCCCCGCGCCCCGCGATGCCGGGCAAGATCACAGCGAACTCGTCGCCGCCCACGCGCGCGGCCGTGTCCACGCGGCGGCTGCGGCGAGCGATGCGCGTGGCGGTCTCCCGGATCGCCGCGTCGCCGGCGCGATGGCCGTAGCGGTCGTTGATGGGCTTGAGGCCATCCATGTCGAGATTGAGCACGCCGAGTCCGCCCGACGAGCGCACGGCGAGATCCACCGACTGGCGCAAGCGATCGTAAAAGAGCGCGCGATTGGGCAGGCCCGTGAGCGCGTCGTGCGTCGCGCGCAGATAGAGCTCGCTCGTCTCGTGCCGCGCGGCATGGAACATGGCCGCGGCGATGAGCTCGGACATCAGCGCGAGCGTGCGGATGTCCTCGTCGTTGAAAGCATCGACTTCCGAGTTCGTGACTTTCAGAACGCCGACGGTTGTCTCGAGGTGCTTGAGCGGTGTGACGATCATCGAGCGCAGGCCGGCGCGGCGGCAGGCTTCGCGGTCCACGCGCGGGTCGGTTTCGGAGTCGTCGCAACGCAGAATCTCGCCCTCGCGCACGCACATGCCCGAAAGGCTCGTCTCGCGTGCAAGACGCAACCCGAGCAAGTCCGCGACGCTGCCCGAAGCCGCGCGATACACCATGTCCTCGCCTTCGGCGAGTTCGACAACTGCACCTTGTGCGCGTGTGAGCTGCTCGGTGCGCTCGGCGACGTAGGCCATCACGCCGCCGAGATCGAGCCCGAGCTTCGCGATGTCCGACTGCGCCTTGATGATTTCCAGCAGGGTTGCGTTGTCCAGTGGCGTCTCTTTCGCTTCGTTTTTCTTCATCGCTCAACCGTTAGCGTTGCCTTTGACTGACTGACGGCACTGAAAGCCGAAGCGCCGTCGGATCGGTCTAAAGCATAGCAAACGTTGTTGATTGCGCCAGCGCAAACGTTTCGCATTTTCAATTCGCTTCGCTTTTTTGCGATTCGTTGCGGGCGCATCCAACTCAGCACTCGATACGCTCGCGCGTCACACGCAACAACGCCGCCATCGCGCGGCTCGCCGCAAGGGCGTCACGGTGCGCAATCGCCTTGTACACGAGGGTGTGGTCGGGCAGCGCCGCGTTGAACACGTCGGCGCGCTTCGCGTTCACGCGCAACTGGCCTTCGAGCGTGCGCTCGATCAGCGTGCCTAGCGGCACCAGCAATTCGTTGCGGCAAGCGCCCAACACCGCGAGATGAAAGCGCAGATCCGCACGCACCCATTCGTCCACATTGCGCGCCCCCGCCATGGCCTCGTGCGCGGCGGCGATCGAGGCAAGCGCGTCGGCATCGTGCGCGCTTGCGGCCAGTCCTGCTGCGAAAGGCTCGATCATTTCGCGCATTTCCTGGAGCTTGAGCGCGAAAGCGAGCGGGGGCGCCACGCGCGCGTACCAGTCGAGCACGTCGGCATCGAGCAGGTTCCACGCTTCGCGCGCACGCACCCGCGTGCCCACGCGCGGGCGCGACTCCACGAGCCCTTTCGAGGTGAGCGTGCGCAGCGCCTCGCGTAACACCGTGCGGCTTACGTCGAAGATCGCCATGAGTTCGGCCTCGCGCGGCAGCACCGTCGCGGGCGGATAGTCGCCACGCAGGATCGCGCTGCCGAGTTCGTAGGCCACCGTGCCATGCAGATCGCGTTGAATCGCTGTTCTCCTGGATATTGGGAAGCGCTGCGAAATAATACTATTAATAGCACTTAAAGGCGAATTTTGCAGTAGCATGTGCGGCTGAAGACGTGGCTGCTCGCGTGGGGTGCGAGCGCCGCCCTACCGCTCAGGTCATGGAGACACCGCATGAAAATCACCAAGCTCGAAACCTTCGTCGTCCCGCCGCGCTGGCTCTTTCTGAAGATCGAAACCGACGAGGGGATCGTCGGCTGGGGCGAGCCGGTCGTCGAAGGCCGCGCGCATACGGTGGCCGCCGCCGTCGATGAACTCGCCGACTACCTGATTGGCAAGGACCCATTGCTGATCGAGGACCACTGGCAGGTGATGTACCGCGCGGGCTTCTACCGCGGCGGCCCGATCTCGATGAGCGCCATTGCCGGCGTCGATCAGGCCCTGTGGGACATCAAGGGCAAGCATCATGGCGTGCCTGTGCACGCGCTGCTCGGCGGCCAGGTGCGTGACAAGATCAAGGTGTATTCGTGGATTGGCGGCGACCGCCCGAGCGACGTGGCCAACAACGCGCGCGCCGTGGTCGAGCGTGGCTTCAAGGCTGTGAAGATGAACGGCTCGGAAGAGTTGCAGATCATCGACACGTTCGACAAGGTGCAAGGCGTCATCAACAACGTCGCGGCCGTGCGCGAGGCCGTGGGCCCGAACGTCGGCATTGGCGTGGACTTCCATGGCCGCGTGCACAAGCCCATGGCGAAGGTACTCGCGAAAGAGCTCGATCCGTTCAAGCTCATGTTCATCGAGGAGCCGGTGCTTTCCGAGAACGTCGAGGCGCTGCGCGACATCGTCAACCAGACGAGCACGCCGATCGCGCTGGGCGAGCGTCTTTATTCGCGCTGGGATTTCAAGCACATTCTCGCGGGCGGTTACGTCGACATCATCCAGCCCGACGCCTCGCACGCGGGCGGCATCACCGAGTGCCGCAAGATCGCCGCAATGGCCGAAGCCTATGACGTCGCGCTCGCGCTGCACTGCCCGCTCGGGCCGATCGCGCTCGCCACGTGCCTGCAGATCGACGCGGTGAGCTACAACGCGTTCATCCAGGAGCAGAGCCTCGGCATCCACTACAACAAGGGCAATGACCTGCTCGACTACATCAGGAATCCCGAGGTCTTCAAGTACGAAGATGGCTTCGTCTCGATTCCGCAGGGCCCGGGTCTTGGCATCGACGTGAACGAGGAGAAGGTGCGCGAGATGGCGAAGACCGGTCACCGCTGGCGCAATCCGGTGTGGCGTCACGAGGATGGCAGCGTCGCCGAATGGTGATGCGCGGGTGAACGTCAAACGCGCGGCACGCCACGTAACGTGACACGCTCAACGCCGCGCGTTTCGGCGACGTAACATTTCGCGCGCCTTTGCGCGCTCCGGCGCGCGCCAGCGAATCGCGCGATCGGCTTACGTCGTTTGCGCACACAGCCAGTTCGTGGAAAGCCGCGCGGCTCAAGGCGCGGCCATCATCGAGCGTAATCTGAGCCAGCGAACGCCACTCGCTGGCCTGCTCCTTGCTGATTCCTTTGCAACCCAACTTCGGTATTGCAAAGGTTTCCATGGACGCGTCGCTTCCCGACTATCTCATCCGCGAACAAGCCGCCGTAGGCGCGCTCGTCGCCTTCGGCTTCATGCGCGTGCTCGCTGGCGCCGTTGCCTTCACGCGCGGCTGGCGCATCGGCTGGGTGGAATACGCCGCGATCGGCGCCGCGGCCTTATGGTGCGCGCCGCAACTGCTCGCGCTGATCGCGAATCCTTCGTCCGTGACCGCGCTCGCGGAACTCGAAGGCAACGCCGCGGGCTGCGCCATCGCCCTCTTCTGCGCACCCATCCTGAGTCACCGGCTCGGCTACGAGTAAGTTCCAGCGAAGCTGCACCGGCGACGTTTCAGCCCTGCAACACGTAGCCCGGCACGCTGTGCGCGAGCGCAGCGGCCGTCACTAGCACGCCGATCATCACGATCGCTTCGAGATGGATCACGTTGACGAAGCGGCGCGCCGCCGCTGTCGACGCCGCGCGCCGCAACTCCGGCATCGCCACGAGCCGGTTGAATCCGCCCATCACGAGCGCGAGCACGACGAGGGCGGTCTTGAGCAGCAGCACTCGGCCCCACGTGCTGTGCATGATGGCGTCGAGCGAACCGCCGCTGCCGCGCAGTGCGTTGAACACGCCCGTCGCGATCACGAAGCCCACTGCGAAGAACGCTACGTTCGAGACCTGGCCCGCTGTGCGGATCAACACGCCGCGCGCCGTCGATGCGCCGAGTGCCGGCAGGACAGCCAGGCCGCCCGCCATGACGATGCCGCTCCATGCGCTGGCGCTCAGCACATGCAGCGTATGAAGGCCGAGCGCCGCCGAGGCGAAGCCCGCATCGGCGGCATGCCCGAGCCCCGCGCGCCCCGCGGCGATGGCGACGAGCGCGAGCCACAGCACGCCGTCACGCGCCACGCTCGAGGCCGCGAACGCGCAGCCGAGCAGCACGAGCGCGCCCGCGAAAGCAACGGACCACGCGTGGCCAACATGCGTTTGCGAGAGCACCGTGCCGACCACGCCGAACGCGCCGGGCAACGACTCGCCGCTGACCGACGCGCTTTCGTACAGCATCCACATGATGAGCGCCGCGACGAGCACGAGTGCCGAGGCGCGCAGCGAGCGTTGCGCGCGCAGCCACGCGAGGCGCGCGGGCGCGACGGCCGTGCGGCCGTCCTTATCGAGCCACGCGGCATAGAACGCCGAGCCGAGCGCGAAGGCGTAGGCAACGTTGACAATGGCCGCCATGGCGACCTGCCCGATCCAGAGCCAGTCAGCTTTCATCGGACCTCGCCCTCCCGCGTGTTGCGGGTCGCGCGGACCTCGCGCGAAGTGGAACGGTCGGCTGGATGCAACGATAGGGAAAGTGCAATTGGAGTCATCGAGACAAGTGGCAAGGAAACAACATGAAAACAGCAACGGCCGGACACAGACGCATCACATCGCATCGCTTCGCACGTCCGCAAGCGTGCCTGCTTCGATAGCCGGCGCACCATTCGGTTCAATGCGGCTTTGAAGCGGCTTTCATGCGGATTCGAAGCGGGTTCAACGCGGATTCCATGCGCGAGCATCGAGCCGGGGCACGAAACTGAACGAGGCTGCGGCATGCGCCTGGCATGAGGTCATGCATGAACTCAGCAACGAGCGGCTCGCCGGGTGTGGCGCGGGTGCGGGACAACCCCGTGTCACCGATCGGCGAACAGGTGCAGAATCATAACCGGCACCGCCGCGACTATCGGCCGCAAGCACGTCGCGATGTCGCCTCGTACGCGTCGGAGGGCTCTTGTGGCGCATGTGGCAAATGGTCACTATGAGTTCCCGATGCTAGAATCTGCTGCGTCGCCGCAGCGCGCACGGTCTTCTGTTTTCATCGCGCGCAGCCTTGAAGCCGGGCCGTTCGAAGCCTGGTCAGGTCCACGATAAAGATGGAGTTACGCGTGTCCCCAAGACGTATCTTCCGGCCGCTCATTCCGCTCGTCGCGCCTCTGGCAGCAGCACTTTTGCTCGGGTCGACCGGCGTTCTCAGCGCTGCATATGCCCAGACGGCGGCCTCGGCGCCGCAGCCCAAAGCCCCCGACACGATCGCCTCACGCGTGCAGGGCTGTATCGCGTGCCACGGTGCGCACGGCGAGGGCACCGACAACGACTACTTCCCGCGTCTCGCCGGCAAACCGGCCGAGTACCTGTTCAACCAGCTAATGAACTTCCGCGAGGGTCGCCGCAAGTACCCTCCGATGAATTATCTGGTCACCTATCTCTCCGACGACTACCTGCACGAGATCGCGACGTACTTCTCGCAGCAGCGGCCGCCCTACCCGCCGCCCGCGAAGCCTTCGGTCGGCAGCGACACGCTCGCGCGCGGGCAGCAGATCGTGCTGCACGGCGACCCGGCCAAGCAGGTGCCCGCCTGCGCGGCCTGCCACGGCGCGAAGCTCACCGGCATGGAACCGGCCATTCCGGGTCTGGTCGGTCTGCACATGGACTACATCAGCGCGCAGATCGGCGCCTGGCGCTCGGGCTCGCGGCATGCGAAGGCGCCCGACTGCATGCATGAGATCGCCACGCGCCTCACCGACGAAGACGTGAACGCGGTCGCGGCCTGGCTCTCGACGCAGAGCGCCCCGCAGAACCCCGTGCCGGCGCCGGCTGGCTCACTCAAGACGCCGCTTGCCTGCGGCAGCGAACCGCAATAAGGCGCCGGGGAGACAGCCAATATGAACCGCAAGTCCCTGTTCGCACTTTCCGCCGTCGTCGTGACCGCCGCCGCGGCCCTCGTACCGGTGCTCTGGTCGGGCACCCACTATCTGCAAAATGGCGCAGCGCTTGCCGCGACGCCCGTCGACCAGGCCGATCTCATCAAGAAAGGCGAGTACCTCGCGCGCGCCGGCGACTGTATCGCCTGCCACACCGTGCGCGGCGGCCAGATGTTCGCGGGCGGCCTGCCGATGGCCACGCCGTTCGGCACGCTCTACACGCCCAACATCACGCCCGACGACCAGTACGGCATCGGCAAGTGGAGCGCGGACGACTTCTATCGCGCCATGCACACGGGCCGATCGAAGGACGGCAGCCTGCTCTACCCGGCGTTCCCGTTCGCGAGCTACACCAAGGTCACGCGCGCCGACGCCGACGCGATCTTCGCCTATCTGCGCTCGGTCCCGCCGGTCAACGTGCCTAGCCGTCCGCACGAGCTCAAGTTCCCGTTCAACAACCGCAACCTGCTGATCGGCTGGCGCACGCTGTTCTTCCGCGAAGGCGAATACAAGCCCGATCCGACCAAGTCGGTCGAATGGAACCGGGGCGCGTATCTCGTGGAAGGCCTCGGCCACTGCGGCATGTGCCACACGTCCATCAACGCGGTGGGCGGCCCGGTCAACTCGGCGGCTTTCGCGGGCGGCCTGATCCCGCTGCAGAACTGGTACGCGCCGTCGCTCACGGGCAGCGAAGGCGGCCTCGGCGACTGGGACATCAAGGACATCGCGAGCCTCCTGAAGACCGGCGTTTCCGAGCGCGGCGCGGTGTTCGGCCCGATGGCGGACGTGATCCACAACAGCCTGCAATACCTCTCGGACGACGATATCCATGCGATGGCCTCGTATCTGAAGACCATCCCGCAGAAGAAGGAAGCGCCCGAAACGATGCAGATGGAGACTTCGGAAGCGTTCGGTGGCGAACTCTTGCAGCAAGGTCAGAAGATCTACCATGACCAGTGTGCAAAGTGCCACGCGGAGAACGGTCTCGGCATGCCGCCGAACTTCCCGCCGCTTGCGAACAATCAGTCGATCCAGATGCATTCGGCCGTGAACCCGATCCGCATGGTGCTCAACGGCGGCTATCCGCCGAGCACGGGAGGCAACCCGCGCCCGTACGGCATGCCGCCGTTCGCGCAGGCGCTCTCGAACCAGGAGGTTGCGGCGGTGGTGACGTTCATCCGCATGTCCTGGGGCAACAAGGGCACGCCGGTGTCCCCGCAGCAGGTTGCCGACCTGCGGTCGTCTCCGCTCGACTAACGCTCGTTTGTTATAGTGTTGGTTGCCTGATAAGGGCGCAGTCCGCGGAGCGCGGGCTGCGCCCTTCGCTATTTGGCGCCGGGCCGTGCGGTGAAAACGGTTCCGTGGCCCGTCAGGCCTGGTTTTGAACGCTGCGGTCGAGCACGGCGCGGTACGGGGTGGAACAACGTTCCACCGGCACGCGTCGCGCTCAAGAAGAACAAGGAGTGGTCGTCATGCACGCCGGTGAGCGTCTGAACAGCATTACTCACCTCGTGGGCGCGATGTTGTCGGTAGCGGGTCTCGTCTCGCTCGTGACGCTCGCGGCGCTGGATCACGACGCCTATAAGGTCGTGAGCTTTGCGGTATACGGGGCGATGTTGTGCGCGCTGTACACGATCTCGACGCTGTATCACGGCGTGCGCGGCATGCGTCTGAAGGCGGTGCTGCAAAAGTGCGACCACGCGGCGATCTATCTGCTCATCGCGGGAAGCTATACTCCGTTCACGCTTGTGACGCTGCGCGGGCCTTGGGGCTGGTCGCTCTTCGGCGTGAGCTGGGGGCTCGCAGCCCTTGGCATCGTGCAGGAACTCACGCTCGGGCGCCGCACGAGAGTGCTTTCGATGGTGCTCTACGTGGTGATGGGCTGGCTCGCGGTGGTGGCGGTCCGCCCGCTCGTCGAGGCCTTGCCGGCCGCCGGCACGGCGTGGTTACTGGCCGGCGGCGTCATTTACAGCGTCGGCATTTATTTTTTCGTCAATGACGAGCGCATCCGGCACGGACATGGAATCTGGCATCTGTTCGTGCTCGTCGGAAGCGTCTGTCAATTCGTGAGCGTCGCGCGCTATGTCGCGTGACGCGTCAATGTGAAGGCATCGCACGGCCGCCGCAGTGTCCGCGGCCGCACGATGCAACTTAACGCCAGACGACGTGTCTTGTTAGACCCGTCCGTTCCATGAAGAAAAAAACGCGGCGCGCGCACTGGCGCGCCGTCCGAACAACGCGAAGAAGCGGCAACGCCTGGCGCATTTGAACCCGGCAACACCGCTTTGGCTGCGCAGCGCGCCCTCGGGCCGCGAAGCGACGCCCGCGCTACTGCAACACAACAGGTGTTTATGTCTTTCGATTCTCTCGGCTTGTCCGAACCGCTGGTCCGCGCAGTCAACGAACTCGGGTACACCACGCCTACGCCTATCCAGGCGCAAGCGATTCCCGCCGTGCTCGGCGGCGGCGACCTGCTCGCCGGCGCGCAAACCGGCACCGGCAAGACCGCCGGCTTCACGCTGCCAATCCTGCAACGCCTCACGGACATGCCGCCGGCCGCTACGGGCAAGCGCGTGGTACGCGCGCTGATCCTCACGCCCACGCGTGAGCTCGCGGCGCAAGTCGAAGAAAGCGTGCGTGCCTACGGCAAGTATCTGAAGCTCAAGTCCACGGTGATGTTCGGCGGTGTGGGCATCAATCCGCAAATCGACGCCCTGAGGCGCGGTGTGGATATCGTGGTCGCGACGCCGGGGCGCCTGCTCGACCACATGCAGCAAAAGACGATCGACCTTTCGCAACTCGAGATTCTCGTGCTCGACGAAGCCGACCGCATGCTCGACATGGGCTTCATCCACGACATCAAGCGCGTGCTCGCAAAGCTGCCGCCCAAGCGCCAGAACCTGCTCTTCTCGGCCACCTTCGCCGACGAGATCAAGGCGCTCGCCGACAACCTGCTCGACTCGCCCGCGCTCATCGAAGTCGCGCGCCGTAACACGACGGCCGAAACCATCGCGCAGAAGATCTATCCCGTCGACCGCGACCGCAAGCGCGACCTGCTCACGCACCTGATCCGCCAGCACAACTGGTTTCAGGTGCTCGTGTTCACGCGCACCAAGCACGGCGCGAACCGCCTCGCCGAGCAGCTCGCGAAGGACGGCATCAGTGCGCTCGCGATTCACGGCAACAAGAGCCAGTCGGCACGCACGCGCGCTTTGAGCGAGTTCAAGGACGGCACGCTCCAGGTGCTCGTCGCCACGGACATCGCCGCGCGCGGGATCGATATCGACCAGCTTCCGCACGTCGTCAACTACGATCTGCCGAACGTGCCCGAGGACTACGTGCACCGCATCGGCCGCACCGGCCGCGCGGGCGCGACGGGCGAAGCCGTGTCGCTCGTGTGCGTGGACGAGCATCAACTGCTCAAGGACATCGAAAAGCTTATCAAGCGTGCGGTGCCGCAAGAGGTCATTCCGGGCTTCGAGCCGGACCCGAACGCGAAGCCTGAGCCGATCCAGCGTCGCAGCCAGCCGCAAGGCCGCTCGCCGCGCCAGGGGCAAGGCCCCGGCCGCGGTGCGTCGAATGGCGCGAATGCCACGAACGGCGGTCGGCCCGCGCAGGCACGTGAATCGCGTGAGCCGCGCGGCGGGAATCGTGAAGGTGGCCGCGACGGTAATCGCGACGGTAATCGCGAAGGCAGCCGCGAAGGCGGCCGTGAAAACAACCGCGCGCAAGCAGCCAATGGCGGCGGCAACAGCGGCCAGCGCCCGGCCAAGCCGGCCTCGAATGGCGGTGTGCGCACCGCCAAGCCCGTGAAACAGCAAGGCGCGAATCACGGCGCACAAGGCGCGCGCGGCGAGCATACGCGTCGCGAAAGCCAGCGCGGCATTACGCACGAAAGCGCACTGGGCCGCCCGCAACAACGCAAGCCACAAGGCAACCCGGGCGCGCTGCTCGGTGGCCGCCCAGGCGGCAATTCGCGCCGCGACGGCAACGGCCAGCGCGATCGCTGATCTTCGCGTCCAGAAACGAAAAAGCCCGCTCTAGCAGCGGGCTTTTTGTTTTCGCGCGCGCCGACGCTTAGCGGAAGAAAACGTGCTGCGTGATCTTCGCGAGCGGATAGTGCACGCCCGGCCGAATCTTCGCGGGCAGGTTGAGCGGCTTGAGCAGCATCTTCACGCACATGTCGGCGGAAAGATTGTGGCGCACCAGATTGTTCACGCGCGCGGTGAGTTCGCGGCTGTAGGCCTCGTCGCGCACACGGTCGGGGTAGCGGCACGCGTACACATGACGCAGCGCGATCTCGGAATCCTCGTTCTTGATTTCCATCACGCGGCGCATGAGCGCGCCGAGCACGGCGAGACGCCCGTGCCCTTCAATCTGGTTGTATTTCTTGAAATAGCGGAAAAAGTGCTTGTAGTGGCGCACTTCGTCGCTGCGAATGTTGTCGGTGATTTCCTTGAGCACGGGCTCATCCGAGTATTCGCCGATCGCGCGGTAAAGCGTGGCGGTGCCGGTTTCGACCACGCAGCGCGCGACCATTTCGAGCGCGCGCGTTTTCTCGAACTCCTCGAACGAACAGGTCTTTGAATACTCTTCGATGAAGTTCTGAAAGGCCGCGTCCCAGTCGAACTCGGGCCACACGTACTGGATGTACGTCTTCAGCGCGCGCCCATGCTGAAGCTCCTCGGGCTCCCATTCGCGGTTGAGCCACTCGGAGACCTCGGGGTCGCCGTTGAAGAACACGTTCAGGTTGCTGGTGTAAAGATCGGAACCGCTTTCGATGAACGACGAGGCGCTCAGCAGCAGCATCAGATCTTCGTTGGCGGCGGCACGTTGACGGTCGATACGTGTGAGATCGATGTCTTCGATGCGCCATGGCATCACATGGCGAGGCTCGTTTTCGTTACGCATTGTGTCCGACTCCCGAAGCGGTATCTTCGCTTACGACGCGCGGCGCATGGCCGGAAGCCCAGAGGCCCGGCGAACTGCGCCAGTCACGCGTGGCGAGCATTACCAGCCATCCCTATTTGAATCTTAGCCGTAGTTTCGCGTAGCTGCAGTCACAAAGCACAGACCGGGCCCGGGCCCCACAGTTCCGGGAATAGACGACTTCCCCGCATTACGTCATGTGACGCTCACGGGCCGCGGCGCAAACGGAATACCTGCGGGAGATAGCGAGCGCGTGATGCATAGCAGATCGACGTGGATTCGCTCGCTGCGTGCCGCGGTGCGGTAAGAACTTCAAGTGATTTCGTGAATCAGGACGGCTCGCACCACCGCTTCAAGCGTGATCGAATGTCAAAGGGAATATTTTGGGGGCGTGGTTTGTACAACGCAGCGGCGTTGACTACACTCCAGTTCCCCGAGGTAGATCCCGGGCTGGATGCCGTTTTGGCCACGCACAGGCGGTCCAGGCGGTCGGTCCCGCCGGCCAGTCGATCTGCCACGGTCGCAGGCTTTCGCTCATACCACCGCATTCTTGTCGCTGCGCCGCCCTGCGGGCCGCAACCAGCGACCTCTGATGCGGCAACACGGAGAGAACGATGCTGAGTCCGCATGAATTCGCCACCCTGCTGCTAGTACAGGACGCCCCCAACCAGCTCGACATGGAGCGAGAAGAACTGGACGCCTTGCTCGAACGACAGCTCGTCCAACTGGAGCGCCTTGCATCCGGCCTTCAGCAATGGCGACTAACCGAAATCGGCGACTCTGCGTTGCGCGCCATCAAACGGTGTTCGTAGCCTGATCCCGCGGGCCAAGTGCCCGCCCAGCCACAGGCTCCATTGCCCTCTATCGATTTGCGCGGACGTATGGATCGTCCGCCAGCCCGGCTAGTCGGGCACGTCCCCGATGCAGGCGCACGGCAGTAGACGTACGCGCCTGCAGTGCATGGTCACGCGGACCCGCGCGCTTCATGCCCGCGTGACCATTTTTTTGCGCCTTCGCATTCCCTCCCGCGCGGCGCACGTTGGCTCGCACCACGCGTGTCTCAACGCACGCGCGGACGCATACGTCCTGCCACGCCTCGTCCCGCCTACCCCGCTCGCAGCGTGGGGTCGGCAGCCGCGCGCCAGCTCAGCGCCTGCGCGCGCTGGGTATTGAGGAAGTTCACCCACTCGCCCCGCGCCTCCCCGTTACCGCTCTTGCCGAGCTTGGTGTATTGCTGCGCGAGTTGCGCCTGGAAGCCGCAAAACTGGTCCTGGGGCAGCCTGCCGCGCCGATTGGCGACCCAGGCGTCGAACATGGCCGCGTAGACGCCCGGCGCATACGCACCGAAATCGACCGCCTGGCCGCCGCACATCTGCTGCAAAGCGGCGAGCGACGGTGCGCGCCCCCCGCCTTCCGGGCCCGGTGGCGCGCCCACGCACCCCGCAAGCAGCACGGCCGCACCGAACATTGCAATTCCACGCATGATTGCCTCGTTATCGTTTTCGACTCGTTGGAACGACTGCATCCCGACTCGGTTATTGTCGCACCGCGCCGCGCCAGCGACACCCTGGCCGTTCGGCCGAGTCGAGCGCACATCGCTTTCGGGCTATGCTGGGTTCGATGCCACGCCCCTCGGCGCGATCCTGCCGTTGGCCGGTCGCCGCAATGCGTACCGCCGCGCGCCACCCAAGGAGACTGCGCGATGTCCCAGTCGCACGCTGAGTCGTACATCCTCGCGCTGGACCAGGGCACGACGAGCTCACGCGCCCTGCTGCTCGACCGTAGCGGCGCGATCGTCGCGCTCGCGCAGAAGGAGTTCGCGCAGCTTTACCCGCGGCCCGGCTGGGTCGAGCATGACCCGCGCGACATCTGGTCAAGCCAGGCAGGCGTCGCGGCGGAGGCGCTCACGCGCGCGGGCGTCGGGGCCGCCGCGATTGCGGGCATCGGCATCACGAACCAGCGCGAAACGACCATCGTGTGGGAACGTGCAACGGGTCAGCCCGTGTACAACGCCATCGTCTGGCAGGACCGCCGCACGGCCGGCTATTGCGACGAATTGAAAGCGCGCGGCCTCGAACCGACAGTGCGCGCGAAAACCGGCCTGCCGATCGACGCATACTTTTCGGCCACGAAAATCCGCTGGATTCTCGAACATGTCGAAGGGGCGCGCGAAAAAGCGTGTGCCGGGCAGCTTGCGTTCGGCACGGTGGACAGCTGGCTGCTGTGGCACTTCACACGTGGCGCGCTGCATGCCACCGACGTCACCAACGCCGCGCGCACGATGCTCTTCGACATCCACACGCTGCGCTGGGACGACGACCTGCTCGAGCTCTTCGAGATTCCGCGCAGCATGCTGCCGGAGGTGCGCTCGTCGTCTGAGGTCTACGCGCGCACGGCGGCGTCGCTCTTCGCAGCTGAAATCCCGCTTGCCGGCGTGGCCGGTGACCAGCATGCGGCGCTCTTCGGGCAGATGTGCTTGCAGCCCGGCATGGTGAAGAACACGTATGGCACTGGCTGCTTTCTCGTGATGAACACCGGCGCGCAGCCTATCGAGTCGAGCCACAACCTCGTCACCACGATCGCGTGGCAAGCGCTGGGGCAAACGCAATATGCGCTGGAGGGCAGCATCTTTATCGCGGGCGCCGTGGTGCAATGGCTGCGCGACGGGCTTGGCATCATCCGCACCGCCGCGGAAATCGAACCGCTTGCTGCCAGCGTGGCGCACAGCGACGGCGTGTACCTCGTACCTGCGTTCGCAGGACTCGGCGCGCCGCACTGGAACGCGCACGCACGCGGCACGTTGTTCGGGCTCACGCGCGGCACCACCGCGGCGCATATCGCACGCGCAGCGCTCGACGCCATCGCGTATCAATCGTTCGACGTGCTTGCCGCCATGGAAGCCGATTCGGGTATGCAGGTGAACGAACTGCGCGTGGACGGCGGCGCCAGCGCGAACGATCTGCTCATGCAGTTCCAGGCCGATCTGCTGGGTGTGAATGTGTTGCGGCCGCGCTCGAGCGAGAGCACCGCACTGGGCGCGGGATATCTGGCCGGGCTAGCGGTGGGGTTCTGGCGTGATATCGACGAACTCCAGCAGCATTGGAGCCTCCAGCGCCGCTTCACACCTTCGTTGGCGCGCGACGATGCCGCGAGGTGTCTGGCCGGCTGGCAGCGCGCGATAGGCGCAGCGCAAGCGTGGGCCAACGCCGGCGAGGCAAACGCAGCGGACGACGGCTGAGCGTCGTGGACCGCGCGTGCGCTGCGTACAAAAAGCAAAAGCACGTATGATTGGGGGTTTCCACCTTCCCGCCTGCCTGGCTCAGGCGCGCGCGCCGGCCCCGGCCGCGCGCTGCCCGACCTCTCGTTTCACGCATGATCGACCATCTCATCTGCGACTGTGACGGCGTGCTCGTCGACAGCGAAGTCATCGCCGACCGCGTTCTCTTCGAAATGCTCAGCAGCACCTTTCCCGGCATCGATTTTCACGCCGCCGTGAACGCAGCGTTTGGCCAGCAGACCTCGCGCTTTCTCGCTGACGTTGCCGCGCGCTTCAACCTCACGATGCCCGAGGACTTTCTCGAGACTATCGAACATCATTGCGAAGCGGCCATCGCCGAGTCGGTAAGCCCGATCAACGGCGTGCGCGACGCCTTGCGGCAGGTGACGCTTCCCGCCGCCGTCGTTTCGAACAGCCGGCTCACGCGCGTGCACGCTTCGGTGCGGCGCGCCGGGCTCGACACGATCTTCGGCGAGCGTATCTTCAGCGCCGAGCAGGTCGCGCGGCCCAAGCCTTATCCGGACGTCTATCTGCACGCGGCGAAGCAACTCGGCGTGGAGCCGGCGCGTTGCATCGTCGTCGAGGACAGCATTTCGGGTTTGAACGCCGCGCGCGCGGCAGGCATGAAGACGATCGCGTTCGTGGGCGCGAGCCACATTCCGTTGGGCTACGCCGACGTGCTGCGCGAGATGGGCATCACGCGCATCATGGCGCACATGGAAGAACTGCCGGCGCTCGTCGAGGCCGGCGTGCGCGGCGAATTCGGCGACGTGCAGTCGTAAGGCTGCGCGTGCGGCAGGCGCGCAGACCGCACGAGCCGCAATGAAAACGAGACGCGGCGCCTGGCGGCGCCCCGTCTCTCACCCCGCTACTTCAACGCACCTCAGGCCGGCTCGGCGCAGCGCTCGCGCGCCGTGGCGAGCGACTCGCGAAACGCGACCAGCTCGGCAATCGTGAGCATCGGCAGGTTGTGCAGCTTCGCGAAGTCGTCGACCTGCTTGCCGCGCGCCATCGTGCCATCGGGATTCATCAGCTCACACAGCACGCCGGCAGGCGCGAGGCCCGCGAGCACCGCCAGATCGACGGTGCCTTCGGTATGGCCGCGGCGCGCCAGCACGCCGCCCAACTGCGCGCGCAGCGGGAACACGTGGCCGGGACGCACGATATCGGCAGGCTTCGCGTTCGGAGCGATCGCAGCGCGGATCGTCGTCACGCGGTCGGCGGCCGAAACGCCCGTGCTGACGCCCTCGCGCGCTTCGATCGAGACCGTGAACGCGGTGCGGTTGCGGCTTTCGTTGTGGGCCACCATCGGCGGCAGTTCGAGCGCGCGCACTTTCTCGTCGGAGAGGCACAGGCACACGATGCCACTGCATTCGCGGATGAAAAGCGCCATCGTTTCGGGCGTGAGGCGTTCGGCGGCGACGATCAGGTCGGCTTCGTCCTCGCGGTCGTGGTCGTCCTGCAGCACGACCGGGCGGCCTTCGCGCATGGCTTGCAACG
The DNA here is from genome assembly GCF_904848665.1 of Paraburkholderia hiiakae. Taxonomy (GTDB): domain Bacteria; phylum Pseudomonadota; class Gammaproteobacteria; order Burkholderiales; family Burkholderiaceae; genus Paraburkholderia; species Paraburkholderia hiiakae. The sequence continues at coordinate 74,062 of NZ_CAJHCQ010000003.1, read as the reverse complement.
CGGCGGCAATGCGCGGCGGCACCGGCTCGGAATCGATGAACGGGAGATCGACGGCGGCGTCGAGCGGCGCGCCTTGGGATGAGGCGAGAGTGGTACTGGCAGTAAGGGACATGTGAAACGCTCCTCGCGAGAGTTAGGCGAAAAACGTTTCAGGGCATTGCAAACAGACAGGAATCCCCGGCACGCGTCATTCGGCAAACATGCGGTACGTCCAAAAAAATGGGGACGCACACGCATTGACCGAAACGCCGCGGCGGATGGGCAAACATGACCATCTGCACATCTTCTTTCATCCGGACTATGACCGTCGGCTCTGGCTTCGCACCAGATCTGCTGACCCTGCGCATCACATCATGAGGCTCGCGCAGGCGCTCGCGGGCTCGTCGGCGTTGCCTTTCGGCGCGGCCGGCATACCGCCGGTGGGGAATTGCACCCCGCCCTGAAGACGCACTGATTACCGGATCATCCGGCGGGCAAAGAATACAACAGGTCGCAAAACCGTGCAGCGCGAAAAAGTACGACTAGACAATTTTCTCGAAACGGGTTTTGTGCGATGCCGCATCGGCACGCGTGCCGCCATGCGAGATGCGACGCGGCTCATGCCGGCTGCGCCGCCACTGCGGCGACCGCTTCGACTGCCGATGCCGCCTCGCCGCCAGCCGACGCGGCGGGCACGTCCCAGCGCGGCGGCGTCTCGGCGTTGAGCGTCACGCGAAACACGCGCGCCTCGGTGTCGCCCGGGTTGCGCAGGCTATGTGGCTGATCGGCATCGAAAAGAATCGCGTCGCCGGTGGCAAGCAGTTGGCGCCGATCGTGCACGCTCACTTCGAGCGTGCCCTCGCTCACCACGAGGTTCACCGTCGTGCCGGGCGGGCGGCGCACACCGGGCTCGGTGTGCAGCGGCGCAATGCGCAACTCGTGAAACTCAACTGCAGCAGGCTCCCCTTCCGGATAGAGCGCGCGTGCCGAATAACGGCCGTCGGCGGAAACGAGGCGTGACGCACGTTCGGCTGGCAAATGCTCGAAGCCGTTCACCGCATGCCGCCGCAGGAACGCCGAGACCGAAACCTTGAGCGCCGCCGCCACTTTGCACAGCACCTTGATCGACGGCACGCTGCGCGCCGACTCGACCTGAGCGAGCATCGCGCGCGAGACACCCGAGGCGCGAGCGAGCGCATCGAGCGAAAGCTGGCGTTCGGCGCGCAGGCGGGCGAGGTTCACGCCTACGAGATGTTCGAGCGCCTCGTAAGATCCTTCGATGTGCGCAATATTGGGCTGTGCGTCGCGCACGAGCGCGAGGGGTGAATGCATGGCTGCCTCCAGGCGCGCCGCGTCATTGCGGCGCAAGAGCATGAATGGAGGCAAGACTAGCATCGCGATTTGCCGCGCCCAACGAAGTTATCTTCACACTGTTATCAGCATTGCAGAGCGCGAATCCGGGATTGCTTTCGCGCGCGGCGCATAAGGCGCATTGCCTTCATAAGGCCCTCACGTATTCTGCCGCGCCGCCACGCTCGCATGGCGCACCGGTGCGTTGCGTGTGTCGAGCCGCGCCGCCGCCCAGGTGAGCGCGAGCGCCGCCACCGAAACAGCCGCGGCCACCCACGGCAGCGAATCGAGCGGCACGTCGTGCGCAATGGCGAGCCCCCCCATCCATGCGCCCATCGCATTACCCACGTTGAACGCGCCGATGTTCAGCGTCGAAGCGAGATTCGGCGCCGCCGCAGCCTTCGCGACCACGCGCATCTGCAAGGGCGGCACGGTCGCGAACGCGGCGATGCCCCACACGAACACGGTGATCGCGGCTGGCCACATGGCATGGCTCGTCTTCGTGAAGATGGCCATGACCACGGCGAGCATCACGAGAATGCCCATGAGCGAAGGCATCAGCGCGCGGTCCGCGAGCTTGCCGCCGAGCGTGTTCCCGAGTGTGAGGCCAACGCCGAACAGCACGAGCATCAGCGTCACGCCGCGCGGAGAGAAGCCGCCCACCTGTTCGAGAATCGGCGCGATGTAGGTGAACACGACGAACACGCCGCCAAAGCCCAGCACCGTCATGCCGAGCGCGAGCCACACCTGCGGGTCGCGCAGCACGCGCACTTCGTGGCCGAGGCCTGCGGGGCCGCTGTCGTGATGGTTGGGAACCAGTGCGGTCACGCCGATCAGCGAAATCACGCCAAAGCCGCTCACGATCCAGAACGCCACGCGCCAGCCGAACTGCTGGCCAATGGCCGTGCCGAACGGCACGCCCAGCACGGTGGCAAGCGTGAGCCCGGTGAACATCAGCGCGATGGCGCTCGCCCGCTTTTCCTGCGGCACGAGCGAGGCCGCCACCACGGCGCCGATGCCGAAGAACGAACCGTGCGCGAACGAAGCGACGACGCGCGCGACCATCAGCAGCGAATAGTTCGACGCGACGGCGCACATCACGTTGCCGACGATAAACACGCCCATCAGCAGTTGCAGCGCGAGCTTGCGAGGCATGCGGCTCGTGAGCGCGGCGAGCAGCGGCGCGCCGGCCGCCACGCCGAGCGCATAGCCGGTCACGAGCAGGCCCGCGGCGGGAATCGTCACGTTCAGATCGCGCGCGACGTCGGGCAACAGGCCCATGATGAGGAACTCGGTGGTGCCGATGGCAAAGGCGCTGATGGCCAGCGCGAGCAAGGGGATAGGCATCGAAATCTCCGAAAATCAGCCTGGATTCAAGTTGGCTTCTATGGCAATCAGGCCGCAGCGCCAGCGGGCATCGACGTCACGAACTCGACGACTACGCCCGGCGCGAGAGCGACGAAAAGCTGCACTTGCGCGCTCGCGGGCACCTCGGCCAGTTGGTACGGCACGCGGTGCGCGGCAAGCCGCTCGACGAGCGCGCGCCACGCTTCGCCGGGCGCCACGCGAAACGCCACGTGATCGATGCGCGGCGCAACGAGCGCGGACGACGCATTTGGCAACTGCGCGGGCACGGTCGCATCGACCAGATGGATAACCGGGCGACCGTTTGCGTAGAGCCAGTGACCGTCCACACGAAACGGCGGACGCGGGCCGTCGGCAAGACCGACGATGTCGCAAAAGAAGCGGCATGTGCCTTCGAGGTCGGGCGTGACGAGGGTGACGTGATCGAGTTGCATGGCGTGCGGGCCGAGGCGATTGTCCTGAGAACACGCGCATTGTCGCGGCTACGCTCAAATTTGATAATTGGCGTAGCATTTGAATCATTTTCAATCAATTTCTAATAATCACGCGATGGACAACCTCGGTGACGTGCGCCTTTTCGTGGAAGCGACCCGCCTCGGCAGCCTTTCCGCGGCGGGCCGCAAACTCGGCCTCACGCCCGCGGCGGCCAGCGCCCGGCTTGCGCGGCTCGAAGCGGAGCTTCATGCGCGTCTTTTCGATCGCACCACCCGCCAGTTGCGCCTGACCGACGAAGGGCGCCTCTACCTCACCTGCAGCGAGCACGCGCTGCGCTCACTCGACGACGCCAAGGCGGCGTTGCAGGAGGGCCAGAACGCGGTGCGCGGCAAGGTGCGCATTTCGGCGACCTCGGATTTCGGCCGCAACCTGCTGATGACCTGGCTCGACGAATTCCGCGCCCTCTACCCCGACGTGCGTTTCGCGCTGATGCTGACCGACTCGCTCTCGAACCTCGTGCTCGAAGACATCGATCTCGCGATCCGCTTCGGCACGCCGCAGGACAGCTCGCTCGTGGCGCGCTGGCTCGCACCGAACCGCCGCGTGCTGTGCGCCTCGCCCGAATACCTCGCGCGCCGCGGCGAACCGCGTGAGCCGAACGATCTGGCCCGTTTCGACTGCATCGTGATCGGTTCTGCGGCGGGGCCGGTGAACGAATGGCGCTTCACGCGCGGCGACGAAACGCAGACCTACACGGTGCCGCTCGACGGCGCGCTCGAATCCACGGATGGCGAAGTGGTGCGCCAGTGGGCGCTGTGCGGCTACGGACTTGCGGTGAAGTCGATCTGGGATGTCGCCGACGATCTGCGCGCCGGGCGGCTAAAGACGGTGATGCCCGAGTGGCGCTACCCCGACGCGCCGCTGCACGCGCTCTATCACCGCAACCGCTTTCTCGCGCCGCGTGTGCGCGCGTTGCTCGATTTCCTCACCGAGCGTTTCGCGCAGACTTCGGGCGAACTGGAGGCGCTCGCGCCCTGCACGGATCCCGCCGTTGAGACGCAAAGCCGAAGGCGCAAACGGATATAATGTCCGACTGCGCAGAAGGCGATCCGCAGCCGCATCAGCATGGGTAAATGCGCGTCGGCAAATGAAGCGGAAAGCAAAGCGGAACGTCTCAAGTTGGCAAAAAGTCGCCAACCGCGCATTACCAGAAACAGGATGCCGACGCCGGTCTCATAGCCGGTCTCCCGCCTCCCGATTCAGCCCCATAAAACACCGTAGTCCTGACGTGCAGACCGTGCATCACGCGCGTGCATCAAGCGGACGACGCCCCCAGGTCAACCACTGCGAACGGCGAACCCCGATGACCAAGAAAGTTTATGTAAAGACCTTTGGCTGCCAGATGAACGAGTACGACTCCGACAAGATGGTCGACGTACTCGGCGCCGCCGAAGGTCTCGTGAAGACCGACACCCCCGAAGACGCGGACGTCATTCTCTTCAACACCTGCTCGGTGCGCGAAAAGGCGCAGGAGAAGGTCTTCTCCGACCTCGGCCGCGTGCGCGAGTTGAAGGAAGCGAACCCGAACCTGCTCATCGGCGTGGGCGGCTGCGTGGCGAGCCAGGAAGGCGCGGCGATCGTCGCGCGCGCGCCGTATGTGGACCTCGTGTTCGGTCCGCAAACGCTGCACCGCCTGCCGCAGATGATCGACGCGCGCCGCGCCTCGGGCCGCGCGCAGGTGGACATCAGCTTCCCCGAAATCGAGAAGTTCGACCATCTGCCGCCCGCGCGCGTGGAAGGTCCGAGCGCGTTCGTCTCGATCATGGAAGGCTGCTCGAAATACTGCAGCTACTGCGTCGTGCCCTACACGCGCGGCGAAGAAGTCTCGCGTCCGCTCGACGACGTGCTCACCGAAATCGCCGGCCTCGCGGACCAGGGCGTGCGTGAAGTCACGCTGCTCGGCCAGAACGTGAACGCTTATCTTGGCGCGCTGACCAGCGGCGCACACGACGTCGCCGACTTCGCCACGCTCATCGAATATGTCGCGGAAATCCCCGGCATCGAGCGCATCCGCTACACGACTTCGCACCCGAAGGAATTCACGCAACGCCTGATCGACACCTACGCGAAGGTGCCCAAGCTCGTGAGCCACCTGCATCTGCCGGTGCAGCACGGTTCGGACCGCGTGCTCATGGCGATGAAGCGTGGCTACACCGTGCTCGAATACAAGTCGATCATCCGCAAGCTGCGCGCGATCCGCCCCGACCTGTCGCTCTCCACGGACTTCATCGTCGGCTTCCCCGGCGAGACCGAAGAGGACTTCGGAAAGATGATGGCGCTCGTCGAAGAGATGAGCTACGACACGAGCTTCTCGTTCATCTACAGCCCGCGCCCGGGCACACCCGCCGCGAATCTCGAAGACGACACGCCGCGCGAAGTGAAGCTCAAGCGCCTGCAGCACCTGCAGGCCACGATCGAAGAGAATGTGGCGCGCATCAGCCAGTCGATGGTCGGCAAGGTCGAGCGCATTCTCGTGGAAGGCCCTTCGCGCAAGGACCCGAGCGAACTGTCGGGCCGCACACAGAACAACCGTGTCGTGAACTTCCCGGCCCCGCTCGCTTCGCACGCGCGCCTGATCGGCCAGATGATCGACGTGAAGATCAACCACGCGTACCCGCACTCGCTGCGCGGCGAACTCGTGCTCACGCACGAGGACGCCTCGTCGCTCGCGCATTAATCGGCTCGGCGCACCCGGCCAGGAATTCAGGAGTTCAGAGACACCTTGAAGCCTAATCAGCAGCATCTGGAATTCACCGCGCCGCGCGACGACAACGCGCGGCTCGCCAACCTCTGCGGCCCGCTCGACGAAAACCTGCGGCAGATCGAGCAAGCGCTCGACGTGACGCTCGCGCGGCGCGGCCATCGCATCGCCATTCGCGGGCGCGGCGCCAAGCTGGCGCTCGCGGCGCTCGAGAACTTCTACAACCGGTCGCGCGATCCGCTTTCCGTCGACGACATTCAACTCGCGCTCGTCGAAGCACGACACCCGGCGAACTTCGGGAGCAACTCGGCAAACGATCCGCGCGGCAGTGGCAACGGCGGCGTGCGCGGTAATGCCGGTGGCAACGGCAGCAACGACGCCTCCGAGATCGACCCGCGAGATGTCAGATTCCGCGGCGACCCCGATCATCCGTTCGACGAACCCGCGCGCGAAGGCGTCGATGTCGAAGAACTGGGCCCGAAGCTCTACACGCGCCGCGCCGACCTGCGTGGGCGTACACCCGCGCAGCGCGAGTACCTCAAGCAGATCATTTCGCACGACGTGACGTTCGGCATCGGGCCCGCGGGCACCGGCAAGACCTATCTCGCCGTGGCCTGCGCCGTGGACGCGCTCGAGCGCGACCAGGTGAAACGCATCGTGCTCACGCGTCCGGCCGTGGAAGCGGGCGAGCGTCTCGGCTTCCTGCCGGGCGATCTCTCGCAGAAGGTCGATCCGTATCTGCGTCCGCTGTACGACGCGCTTTACGATCTGCTCGGCTTCGACAAGACCGCGAAGATGTTCGAGCGCCAGATGATCGAAATCGCGCCGCTCGCCTACATGCGCGGGCGCACGCTCAATCACGCATTCATCATTCTCGACGAGGCGCAGAACACCACGCCCGAGCAGATGAAGATGTTCCTCACGCGTATCGGCTTCGGCTCGAAGGCGGTCGTGACCGGCGACACCACGCAGATCGACTTGCCGCGCGGCCACAAGAGCGGCCTGATCGAGGCGCAGCATGTGCTGAAGGACGTGCGCGGCATCGCCGTCACGCACTTCACGAGTGCGGACGTCGTGCGCCATCCGCTCGTCGCGCGTATCGTCGAGGCTTATGACGCGCATTCGAAAAAGGACGCAGGCGTTGGCGACGCGCGGTAACGCCGCCGCCTGCGTCGTTTCATTGTTTTAGCCCCATGCCCCGCGCACCGAAACTCAAACTGACCGTGCAGTTCCCCGCCGCGAAGGCGTTCCCCAAGCACAAGGCCGCGCTGCCGCGCGCCACCGTGGCGGCGTGGCTCAAGGCCGCGCTCTTCGCGGACGCGGAACTGGCCGTGCGCTTCGTCGACGCCGAGGAAGGCCGCACGCTCAACCGCACTTATCGCGGCAAGGACTACGCGACCAACGTGCTCACTTTCGCCTATGCGGAGAGCGAGGACGATCCGGTCACGGGCGATCTGATCCTGTGCTGCCCCGTGGTGGAGAAGGAAGCCGCCGAGCAGGGCAAGCCGCTCGCCGCGCACTACGCGCACCTGCTCGTCCACGGCGCGCTGCATGCGCAGGGTTACGATCACGAGGTCGAGGCCGAAGCCGAAGAGATGGAAGGCATCGAGACCGAGGTGCTCAACTCACTAGGCTTTCCTGATCCGTACAAGTAAGCCCCCGCCATGAACGACAAACGCACGCCCGACTTCGCCGAACCCTCAGCACTGCCCGAGGCGGGCGATGCGAGCGTGCCCTGCCCCGGCTATCCGCCGGCGCTCGGCGAGTCGCGGCTCCTGAGCGAAGACGAGCTGCGCGCCTCACTCGACTGCACGCTCAAAGTGAAAGGCTGGGACGGCGCAAGCGACATCTGGCTCTTCGGCTATGGCTCGCTGATCTGGAACCCAGGCCTGCCCACCGTCGAGAACGTGCGTTCGCGCGTGCACGGCTACCATCGCGGGCTTTACCTGTGGTCGCGCGTGAACCGCGGCACGCCCGAGCAACCGGGCCTCGTACTCGCGCTCGACCGCGGCGGCTCGTGCGCGGGCGTCGCGTTCCGTCTTGCGGCTGAAGGCGTGATGCCGCACCTCGAAGCGCTCTGGCGCCGCGAGATGCCGATGGGCTCCTACCGCCCCGCCTGGCTGCCGTGCGTGCTCGCCGACGGCCGCCACATCGACGCGCTCGCCTTCGTCATGCGGCGCGATGTGCCGTCGTACACCGGCAAGCTTTCCGAAGCGACGGTGCGCACCGTGTTCGGCTGCGCGTCGGGCCGCTACGGCACGACGCTCGACTACGTGCGCCGCACCGTGGACGCGCTGCGCGAGAGCGGCATGCGCGACCGTGCGCTGGAGCGGTTGCTCGTGCGCTGCGCGTAAGCTCCGTGTAACGGCGCAGGCCATTTTCGTCCACCGGGCGGCCACGCCGCATCTGCGTTAGGATTGATCTGCCGGTGCTTACCGTACGTGTGCCGTGTGTATGCCATTACACGGTCGCGCCACAGGCATGTTGTATCCTTAACCCTCCGCAACAGCGCGCCCTGCCCCCAAGCGGCAACGGGCGCACCACCATGAACGACTCCTATCCCAGTCGACGCCAGACCGACAAACCGCAGGAAAAGCGCTCTCTACTCGAGCGGCTGACCGACTTCATCTCGCCCGAGCCCGATTCGCGCAGCGAGCTTCTCGAAATCCTCCAGGACGCGCACGCGCGCAACTTGATCGACGCCGATTCGCTTTCGATGATCGAAGGCGTGTTCCAGGTGTCCGAGCTTTGCGCGCGCGACATCATGATCCCGCGCGCCCAGATGGACGCGATCAACATCGCCGAAAGTCCTGACGAATTCATTCCGTTCGTGCTGGAGAAAGAACACTCGCGCTACCCCGTGTACGACGGTAACCGCGACAACGTGATCGGCGTGTTGCTCGCGAAGGATCTGCTTCGCTACTACGCCGAAGAGGAATTCGACGTGCGCGGCATGCTGCGCCCGGCCGTGTTCATCCCCGAGTCCAAGCGCCTGAACGTGCTGCTGCACGACTTTCGCCAGAACCGCAACCACATCGCCATCGTCGTGGACGAATACGGCGGCGTGGCCGGTCTCATCACGATCGAGGACGTACTGGAGCAGATCGTCGGCGACATCGAGGACGAGTACGACTTCGACGAGGAAAGCGGCAACATCATCGCCTCGCCCGACGGGCGCTTCCGCGTGCGGGCGCTCACCGAAATCGAGCAGTTCAATGAGTCGTTCGGCACCCATTATCCGGACGAGGAAGTCGATACGATCGGCGGGTTCGTGACGAACCACTTCGGGCACGTGCCGCATCGCGGGGAGAAAGTACGCATCGACGATCTGATCTTCGAGGTGCTGCGCGCCGACGCGCGCCAGGTCCACATGCTGCTCGTGCGGCGCGACCCGATGGCAGGACAGCGCGAAGCCGTGCTGCAGCCGCCGGGCACCTGACGTTACGCGAGCGCGCCTCGTATGCGCAGATGACGCCAGCCTTCGGGCTGGCGTTTTTGCTTCGAGCGCGCTGAAGCCCCGATCCGTCCCCAGGAGACCATCCCGGTAACGCCGCACGAAAGTGCTATCGTTGCGCTCGTCGCGCAATCCGCGCTCGCGCCCTTCATCGCGCTTTTCATCGCATTCCACCGCACCGCATGGCCGAACCGATCGATACCCGCTCGCGCACCGAGACGCGCGCGACCGAAACCACCACCGGCGCCGCGCGCCGCGCGCTGCCCTTCTGGCACTATCTCGCCGCCGCCGCGCTGGGCGCGCTCAACACGCTGTCGTTCGCGCCCACGCCGCACGGCGGCTGGCTCGCCATTGCGATCTTCGCGCTGTTCTACGTCTGGCTCACGCGCACAACCGGCTGGAGGAGCGCGCTCTTCACCGGATGGGCATTCGGCTTCGGCAACTTTGTGAGCGGCGTGTGGTGGCTCTATGTGAGCATGCACTTCTACGGCGGCATGCCCGCGGTGCTCGCGGGCGCCGCGCTCGTGCTGTTCTCGCTCTACCTTGGTGTATATCCGGCGCTCGCCGCGCTCATCTGGTCGTTCTGCGCGGGACATGCGAAGAATGGACGCAGCGGCGAGTTGCCGTTTTCGCCGACGTGGCACGGCGCCTTCGCGTTCGCAAGCGCGTGGGCGCTCGGCGAATGGGCGCGCGGCTATGTGTTCACAGGCTTCCCCTGGCTTTCGAGCGGCTACGCGCAGGTGGACGGTCCGCTCGCCGGTTTCGCGCCGATCGTCGGTGTTTATGGCGTGGGCTGGGTGCTCGCGCTCGTCGCAGCGCTCATCGCACAGGCGGTTTTGCGCGTGCGAGACGTGAATCGCCAGGCGCCCGCAGCGCCCTCGCGCAGCGCGGTCGCGACGCCAGCGCTGCTCGCTGTCGCCGTGATCGCAGCCGGCCTGCTGCTCTCGCTCGTTTCGTGGACGCAACCCTCCGGCACGCCGCTCAACGTGCGTCTGCTGCAGGGCAACGTCAAGCAGGAGATGAAGTTCTCCGAGTCGGGCATGAACGACGCGCTCAACGAGTTCCAGAAGCTCATCACCGAAAAGCCCGCCGATCTCGTCGTCACGCCCGAAACCGCGGTGCCGGTGCTCGTGCAGGAGATTCCCGAGAAGTTCGGCCGCGATATCCGCGCCTTCGCCGACGGCACGAACACGGCCATCCTGTTCGGTGCCGTGGGCGGCACGATCACGTCCGACGGACGCGTGATCGACTACACCAACAGCCTGTTCGGCATCACGCCGGGCCAGAACGGCCTCTATCGCTACGACAAGCATCACCTCGTGCCCTTCGGCGAGTTCGTGCCCTGGGGCTTCCACTGGTTCGTCAATCTCATGAATATCCCGCTCGGCGACTTCGCGCGCGGGGCGTCCGTGCAGCCGCCCTTCCGCGTGCACGGTGAGCTCGTGGCCGTGAACATCTGCTACGAGGACATCTTCGGCGAGGAGGTCGCGCGCACGGTGCGCGAGAGCCCGACCTCGCCGGGCATCCTCATCAATTCGACGAACCTCGCGTGGTTCGGCGACACCATCGCGCTCGACCAGCATCTGCAGATCGCACGTATGCGCTCGCTAGAAACCGGCCGGCCGATGCTGCGCGCGACCAACACGGGCGCGACCGCCGCCATCGACGCGAAAGGCCGCGTGATCGCGCGTCTGCCTACGTTCACGGTGGGTTCGCTCGACGTGAAGGTGGAAGGCACGAGCGGCTTCACGCCCTATGTGACGAGCGGCAACAACACCGTGATCGCCATTTCGTTGCTGCTGCTGGCGCTCGGCTTTGCGTTCGGACCAGCCTTCAAGGGCAGGAAGGCACGCAAGCCGGCTAACGGAAAATAACGCGCGCGCAACGTCACGCCGACGACGCAACCACACCGATGCCGGCCGCCGGAACCCCGTCCAGGTTTCAAGGCTCCGGCAATCCGGTAAAATTCAGGGTTTTAGCACCTGGCCGCTTCCCGGCCCGGGCCACGCAGGGGGAAGGGGCAAGGCGGGGAATCGCCACCCCGCCGGCACGCTCGCTTGGGCGGCCCGCCACATTCCGCTCACGAAAGCCCGAAAGACACTGCAGGCACACATGCTCACGTTTCAGCAAATCATCCTGACGCTCCAGTCTTACTGGGACAAGCAGGGCTGCGCACTGCTTCAGCCGATCGACATGGAAGTCGGCGCCGGCACCTCGCACGTCCACACCTTCCTGCGCGCAATCGGCCCCGAGCCGTGGCGCGCGGCCTACGTGCAGCCCTCGCGCCGCCCGAAGGACGGCCGCTACGGCGAGAACCCGAACCGCTTGCAGCACTACTACCAGTACCAGGTGGTGCTCAAGCCCGCGCCGGAGAACATTCTCGACCTGTATCTCGGCTCGCTCGCGGCGCTCGGCTTCGACCTGAAGCAGAACGACGTGCGCTTCGTCGAAGACGACTGGGAGAACCCCACGCTCGGCGCCTGGGGCCTCGGCTGGGAAGTGTGGCTCAACGGCATGGAAGTCACGCAGTTCACCTACTTCCAGCAGGTGGGCGGCATCGACTGCAAGCCGGTTCTCGGCGAAATCACCTACGGTCTCGAGCGTCTCGCCATGTATCTGCAGAAGGTCGAGAACGTCTACGACCTCGTCTGGACCGAGTGGGAAGAACAAGGCCCGAACGGCCCGGAAATGCGCCGCCTCACGTATGGCGACGTCTATCACCAAAACGAAGTCGAGCAATCGACCTACAACTTCGAGCACGCGAACGTCGACCTGCTGTTCACGTTCTTCAACGCGTACGAAGGCGAAGCGAAGCGCATGATCGATCTGCAGCTCGCGCTGCCCGCCTACGAGCTCGTGCTCAAGGCCGGCCACACGTTCAACCTGCTCGACGCGCGCGGCGCGATCTCCGTAACGGAGCGTGCAGCGTACATCGGCCGCATTCGCGCGCTTTCGCGCAGCGTGGCGCAGTCGTACTACGACTCGCGCGAGAAGCTCGGCTTCCCGATGCTCGGCAACCCCGTGCACGGCGTGCCTGGCCTCACCACCGACGAACAGGACGCCGCGATGCCCGCCTGGGCGCCGCCGCTGAAGGTCGAACGCAAGTTCGACGAGGAATGACCGGATCTCAAGAACAATGACGCAAGCTCATCACGCCACTCTCCTCGTCGAACTGCTGACCGAGGAACTGCCGCCGAAGGCCCTCGCGCGCCTGGGCGACGCGTTCGCCGAAGGCATCGCGCAGCGCCTCGCCGCGCGCGACCTGATCGAAGGCGATCTCTCGTTCGAACGTTACGCCACGCCGCGGCGCCTCGCCGTCACGATCAAGAACGTGCGCAGCGTCGCGCCCGAAAAGCAGGTGCGCGAAAAAGTGCTGCCCGTTTCGGTCGCGCTCGACGCGAGCGGCCAGCCCACCGCGCCGCTCGCGAAGAAGCTCGCGGCGCTCGGCTTTCCCGATTTCCCCGTGAGCGACCTCGAACGCGCAAGCGACGGCAAGAACGAAGCGTTCTTCCTGCGCTACTCGGCGCCGGGCGCCACGCTCGCCGACGGCCTGCAAGCCGTGCTCGACGAAGCGCTCGGCAAGCTGCCGATCCCGAAGGTCATGACTTACCAGCGCCCGGACGGCAGCAACGTGCAGTTCGTGCGCCCGGTGCATCGCCTCACGGTGCTGCACGGCGAGCAGATCGTGCCGGTCACGGCATTCGGCGTCGACGCCGACGACACCACGCGCGGCCACCGCTTCCTCTCCGAAGGCCTGATCGCCATCCAGCACGCCGACGAGTACGCGCACACGCTCCAGCACAAGGGCTTCGTGGTCGCGAGCTACGCCGACCGCCGTGAGTCGATCCGCGCGCAACTCATCGAACAGGCTGGCAGCGACAAGGTCGTGATGCCCGATTCGCTGCTCGACGAAGTGAATTCGCTCGTCGAATGGCCGGTCGTGTACGCGTGCAAGTTCGAGGACGAGTTCCTGCAAGTGCCGCAGGAATGCCTGATCCTCACGATGCAGACGAACCAGAAGTACTTCGCACTCACCGACGACCAGGGCCGCTTGCGCTCGCGCTTCCTGATCGTCTCCAACATCGCGACGCATACGCCCGACGAGATCGTCGAAGGCAACGAACGCGTGGTGCGCCCGCGTCTGGCCGACGCGAAGTTCTTCTTCGAGCAGGACAAGAAGAAGCCGCTGGCCGACCGTGTGCCGCTGCTCGCGAACGTGGTTTATCACAACAAGCTCGGCTCGACGCTGCAGCGCGTGGAGCGCCTCGAAGCGCTCGCCGTCCAGATCGCCGAACTGAGCGGCGCCGATGCGGCGCTCGCGAAACGTGGCGCACGCCTTGCGAAGGCCGACCTGCTCACCGACATGGTCGGCGAGTTCCCCGAGCTGCAAGGCACGATGGGCACGTACTACGCGCGCCACGACGGCGAGCCGGAAGAAGTGGCGATTGCGTGCTCCGAGCACTACCAGCCGCGCTTCTCCGGCGACGCCCTGCCCGCTACCACGACGGGCACGATCGTCGCGCTCGCGGACAAGCTGGAAACGCTTGTCGGCATCTGGGGCATTGGCCTCGCGCCCACGGGCGAGAAGGACCCGTTCGCGCTGCGCCGCCACGCGCTGGGCGTGCTGCGCATTCTCGTCGAGAAGCAACTGCCGCTCGACCTGGTCGAGCTTCTGCGCGCCACGTATGCGCAATTCGCGGGCATCGAGGCGGTGACGGAATCGACCCAGGCTATCTACGAGTTCTGCATGGACCGCCTGCGCGGCATGCTGCGCGAACGCGGCTTTGCGGCGACCGAAGTGGACGCCGTGCTCGCACTGAACCCCACGCGCTTCGACGACATCGTCTCGCGTCTGGACGCGGTGCGCGAATTCGCAGCGCTCGCGGAAGCGGCCTCGCTCGCTGCCGCCAACAAGCGCATCTCCAACATCCTCAAAAAGTCCGAGGGTGCGGAAGACGCCGGCGTGCAGATCGCCCTTTTCGTCGAAGCCGCCGAGAAGGCGCTTTACGCGCAGCTCGAACAGGTCGCGCCGCGCGTGGAAGCGCAACTCGCCGCGCGCGAGTACACGGGCGCGCTCACCGCACTCGCGGCGCTGCGCGAAACTGTGGATACGTTCTTCAACGACGTGATGGTCAACGCCGAAGACCCGGCGCTGCGAGCGAACCGCCTCGCGCTGCTCAAGGCGCTGCATCGCCAGATGAACAGCGTCGCGGATATCTCGCGCCTCGCTGCATAAGCTGAACTAAGCGAGACGTCATGCCGAACAGCACCACCAGAAAACTCGTGATCCTCGACCGCGACGGCGTGATCAACGTCGACTCCGACGCGTTCATCAAGTCGCCGGACGAATGGATCGCGATTCCCGGCAGCCTCGAAGCGATCGCGCGCCTGAACCAGGCGGGCTATCGCGTCGCGGTGGCGTCGAACCAGTCGGGCATCGGGCGCGGACTGTTCGACACGGCCGCGCTCAACGCCATGCACACGAAGATGCACCGCCAGGCCGCGGCCGTGGGCGGGCGCATCGACGCCGTGTTCTTCTGTCCGCACACGGCCCAGGATCATTGCGAGTGCCGCAAGCCGCTGCCGGGCATGCTCAAGATGATCGCGGAACGCTTCGAGATCGAACCCGCCGATACCCCGGTGGTGGGCGACTCGCTGCGCGACCTGCAAGCGGGCGCGGCGCTCGGCTTTCGCACGCACCTCGTGCGCTCGGGCAAAGGCGAGAAAACGCTAGCCGCCGGCGGCTTGCCTGAAGGCACGATGATCCACGACAACTTGCGCGCTTTCGCGCTCGATTTTCTCGCGAACTCCCCTGCGTGAAGACGCAGGCAGTTCACGCGTACATTAACCCGGCTCGACCGATGCGCTTTCTCCGCTCCCTGCTGCTGTTCATCTACTTCATCGTCTACACGATGCCGTACGCAACGGCATGCTTTATCGCGTTTCCGTTCATGAGTGCGACGCGGCGCTACTGGATGGCCGTGGGCTGGTGCCGCTCCACGCTCTTCGTCGCGCGCTACCTCAATGGCATTCGCTACCGCATCGAGGGCATGGAGAACCTGCCCAACGGGCCGGCCGTGCTGCTCTCGAAGCACCAGTCCGCCTGGGAAACGCTGGCGTTCCCCGCGCTCATGCCGCGGCCGATGTGCTACGTGTTCAAGCGTGAGTTGCTGTTCGTGCCGTTCTTCGGCTGGGCGCTGGGCATGCTGAAGATGGTCCACATCAACCGCAAGGAAGGCAAGAACGCCTTCACCTCAGTGATACGCCAGGGCAAGCAGCGCATGGCCGAAGGCGCATGGGTGATCATGTTCCCCGAAGGCACACGCATACCGGTGGGCAAGCAGGGCAAGTACAAGACCGGCGGCCCGCGCTTCGCCATTGAAACGGGCGCGCCCGTGGTGCCGATCGCGCACAACGCGGGCCACGTCTGGCCCCGAAACTCGTTCATCAAATATCCGGGTATAGTCACGGTGTCGATCGGCAAGCCGATCGAGACGACCGGACTCACGCCCGACGAAGTGAACACGCGCGTGGAGCAGTGGATTGAAGCGGAAATGCGACGCATCGATCCTGAGGCGTATCGCGAAACGGATGGCGCAGCGGCGAAAGCAGCGCGGATTTGAGACACCGATGCTTGAAGTGCTGGCTCGCGTTGCGCGGAGGGTTGGCGCGCGAGTGTTGGCGCTGTTCGCCGCACGGCTGAGCGCGCCGCGCAACGCTGCGCCAGAAGCCCCGCGCAAACGCCCTGCGAAAAGCGGCAAATGCCCACGCCGCGCACGCCCATCCGCACCAGACCTGACGATGCAGAAGTCCTCCGCGCCGCGCCCAAACGCGGCACTCGACAACCGGCAGCTCGACTTGCCGCTCTTTGCTGAACCGGCGCCTGTTGTGGCGCCTGCGTCGCCATCCCCTTCCCTCCCACCGACTCGAACACCTCCAGGCGAGCCCGGCAAGGCACCGCTCGCGCCGGATGGCACGCGGCTGCGCACTGTCGTGCTTGGCACGCACACGCTGCATTACCGGCTCAAGCGTTCGTCGCGCAAATCGATTGGATTCGTGATTGACGGTACTGGGCTTAGCATCACTGCACCCAGGTGGGTCACGATCGCCGATATCGAGACCGCTATCACCGAGAAGCAGCGTTGGATATTCGCGAAGCTCGCCGAGTGGCAAACGCGCACGGAGCAGCGAGCCTTGCCGCGCGTGGTTTGGAGCGATGGGGCCGAACTGCCTTTTCTTGGCAAGCCGATTACGGTGAAGCTCGGGGCTTCGTTGCTAGCGTTTGATGAGGCGACGCGCGTGCTCGCGTTGCCACTGCCGCCGCATGCTGAGGCGCAACAGATCAAAGATCGCGTGACCGGGTGGCTTCAGGGTGAAGCAACGCGCGTTTTTGGTGAGCGGCTTGACGTATATGCCGAGAAGCTTGGGGTTTCGTTTCGGTCCTATGCGCTTTCTTCGGCTGCCACGCGGTGGGGGAGCTGTTCAAGCGAAGGGAGAATTCGCTTGAACTGGCGGTTGATTCATTTTCCCCTCTCTGTTGTCGACTATGTTGTGGCGCATGAACTCGCGCATTTGCGCGAGATGAACCATAGTCCCAGGTTCTGGCAGACCGTTGAATCGATCTTTCCGGAGTTTCGCGAGGCGAGGAAGCAGCTTAAGCAGCATCCGGTGGAGATGTAAGGAAGAGCTGCGAGATTTTCTCGAGACGTTGGCTAACGACGCGTTGCTGACCGCAGAATTAGGAACAGTATTATTGAATCGCGACCGCGTCTCGTGAGACGCTAACGTCTCTCTCCTCCCCTCCTTGGTGTTACGGTGATCTATATCTATCGGTTGGCAAATCTGCTGTTTAAGTTGCGAATACCTGTTTTGCCGTGGCTCCTGAAGATCATGAACCGTATTCTTTTCTCGGTATCCTTGCCACCGTCGGTAGAGGTCGGAAAGAACGTCACATTCGGTTATCAGGGCCTTGGCATCGTCGTTCACAGGAATGCGCGCCTCGGCTCTAATATCATTATCTCTCCCAACGTTGTCATTGGCGGTAAAGGCAGGGGCAAACCGGGCGCTCCGATCATTGAGGACGACGTCATAATCGGCGCTGGTGCCTGCATCCTCGGCGATGTCCGTATCGGTCGAGGCGCAGTTATCGGCGCGAACTCCGTTGTGCTTGCAGATGTTGCACCGCAGGCAACGGTTGTTGGCATACCGGCGCGACCGGTCATGTTGAACTAGAAAAGGCTCAGAGAGAAGCTTTAAACTTTTCTCTAATTATGCTATCTCGCCAAGAAACGATTAACCTCAACGCTTCCGAAAAAAAGTGTTCGAACACTAACGTCCGACGACATAGACTGCCACCACCATTTATAGACACCCATTTTCAAGTATGCTCCCCGGTCGTTGGCATAGGCGTTCCCACACCCTTCGCAGTGAACGACACTAACACCGTTCATCGATAGATCCGTTACAGCGTTCTCTCCCGCATGATCCGGCCGATAGCGCAGGATCCAGCGTATCGCCTTACCCCTGTCTGCTGACGGATTGCCGAATACAAATATATGCGGCGCAGCTTTGGCTGCGTTTCGAATCTCTACCTGGTAGCGCTCATTCACAAAGCGAATGGAAAACGGCGGCGGACCAAGACCACCTTCTGGTCCTTGCAATATCTGTGTGAATAACTCAGGCTGTCGGGAGTCGAATTGGTAGCTCTCTGGAGTCGCAGTTGACCAGGTGATTTGGTATAACTGGTCAGGCTCGAAGTGGAAAATCCGGTTGAATGCGATCTCCCCACGCGGTGTCCCGTTCGCGACGCTATGAAAATCGTCGGATCGATTGATGGAGACGCGCATCACCGGCTCGCGAAACACCGGACTTTCAACAATCGAGATTGCATCGCGCGGAGCCTGAATAGCCAGGCGTGGATCAATACCTTGCGCCCATGTACTGCTATACAGTTTTTCGTAGTCGTTGGCGCCAGTCGTAACCTGCGAGGAGCAAGCCGCATTTGTCAGGACAACAACGACCATCCCTGCGCGTGTCAGTGTCTTTCTCATGGGTGCATTAGGCGGTGGATCCGAATGTTGCTGCAATCCGTGCTTTGATAAGCATCAGTGTAAATTTACTGTTCGTAATCAAATATCGTCGCCACATCCTGCGCGGCTCTTGAATTACCCTGAACACCCATTCCATGCCGGCCATCTGCATCCATCTCGGAGCCCGGCGAACTTTTCCGGCAATAACATCAAACGTGCCACCAACACCCATCACAAAATCGACACCAAGTTGTTGTTTCCAGCGCTCAATAAATGCTTCCTTCTTTGGCGACGTTATTGCGACGAAGAGCAGCCTCGCACCCGACGTGCGAATATTCTCGACCACTTCCTGTTCGTTGTCCCAGAAATAGCCATGGTGAGATCCTGCCACCTTCAATGCCGGAAACTGCGCTTTCAATTTCGCACATACTTTTGCAGCCACTTCCTCTGTCCCTCCAAGGAAGAACACGGGAAAGCCCCGCTTAGCGGCCATTGCGACCAGTCGCCCGAAAAGATCAACGCCAGCGACCCGCTCCGGAACAACATGACCTAACAGGCGAGCGGCCCAGACCACCCCCATCCCATCGATGTTTATCAAATCGCAGTTCCGAACGGACTCCGCAAGACGCGCGTCACTTCTCATATTCACCACTTTTGCGACATTTACGACAACGTGCTGGGTGAACTGCCTACGACTTGTCCGATCTGCAATCCAATTTACCGTTTCATCCATCAACGCGACATCCATTGGGCACGAAAACAGAGTAATTCTCTTAATCATTCATATGCTCGAACTAAATATATGATACGTTTTACTAAACACAATTTCGCAATTCCATATTTAACTCCACTATACGCATGATGCGTAAATTCTGTACAACTCAGCAGCCATCTTTTCCAGAGTGAAATACTCAAGGTAGCGGCGACGCGCTGCAACGCCCAATCTTATTCGAACATCCTGGTTGTCGATCAGTTTTCTGATTGCAACGGCCAATGCTACCGCGTCGCCCGGCGCGACAAGCAGGGCTTCAATATTGTTCCGCACTGCATCGAGAACGCCAGGTATTGACGTCGATATAATCGGCAGTCCGTGCGCCATGGCCTCAAGCACAGCAACGGAAAAGCCTTCACTTCTTGACGGGAGTACGAAAATGTCGGCGCTCGAAAAAACCGATATTTTCTCTTCTCCGCCAATCCAGCCGCCGTATGTGACTACCTTATTCAATCTGCGCGATGTCAGTACCTTCTCGAAGGCCAAAATATCACCAGCGCCATAAACTGTGAGGGTGAACTCCCCAACCCTGCCTCTGAGGATCTCAACTGCGTCTAGCAGAGTTGGAACTCCCTTTGCCTCCGATATCAAGCCCAGAAAAATAATTCTCACGGCGCCCGCGTGTTCCCCCTCTATCGGCGAACGTCCGTGAACCGGGTCCGCAATCCCGTTGTAAACAATTGCACATCGATCCGCGGACACAAAGCACTCCTTCAGGGCGCGCTCCCGCATGTAGTTCGAAAGCACGATCACGTATTCCGCGCGACGCAAGGCCACACGTACAAAGAAGCGTCCCGGACCAACCATTTTCGGATAGCGATCGAAGAACCCTCCGTTGTGTATCTGAAAAACATATCGCGCCCCGAACAGGATGCAGATCCACGCAATCAGCGTTTTTCTGAACAGTGACCCCTTGAGTGCAGCATGAATATGCACGACGTCTACTTCCGATTTCACAAGCGCTCCTCCTACGCGACAGAGCGCATGCAAGAATGCCATCGCTTTGTGAAGCACTCCGCTACCGCTAGGCCGCGTCGTACTTGCGAATTGAAGTTCAACCCCCATATTCTCGAACGCCGTCGCGCCCTCTCCCATTGCGTGTAGCAATGATGCAATTCCGCCGCGCGCCCGCTTGTCTGGGCCAATTTGGAGCGCCCTCAGGCGCCGCTTCGAAGGTTCGTTCATCGTCTTGGTCATCCACCAACGTGCAACCTTTCCTCCAGCGATCTCATCTTCGACGCTGGTCTTTTATGGGAGTGTCGGATGTACGCTGCCGCCCACGCAAATACGAAACACAGGTATAGCGCGGGAGTCTTTGTCACCAAAGAGTTGTTCGTCATGGCAGTCGCCACGAATACCGTGAAAATTGCATAAACTGTCCCGCCCGATCCATGGTTCCAAAGGCGTGACACTCCTTTTCCGCTGGCCCAGAAGCACAAGAACAGCAATAGCGTGCACGCAAGGCCAAACATGAAGATGTACGCAACAAGAAAATTCTCAATTACACCGACGTTCGCATTCTCCATAATCCTGAGGACCTGGTCGGGATCCGTGCCGGCAATGAGATTGCCCCAGTTCAGGCCTTGGAGCATCTGAATGGATTGGAGACGGACACCGGAGCTATCGTCATAGGCGCCCACATTCGCGATACGATCGCCAAATGCCCCAGAGAGCAATACCCAGCCGAGTATTGTCAGGATGATCGGAATACCCATCAGGACGATCGACATCCGTCTGGCAGATTGCAATCCAAAGCGGATGAACCAGATCGCATTCGTCAGAAGATAAACAGCAAGTGCACCTCTTGCACCAAATGCCGACAGAGCACCGATGGTCAAAAGAAAAATAACGACCGACGTCCTTCTCGTCGCGCTCCACTGAAGCGAAACTGCCACCGTTACAAGAACCAGTGCGTTGTTCAATGGATGGCCGTGCAGTGCCGTCGCGCGAAAGTAACCTCCGTACCACGTATCGATAGGAATGAATTCGATTCTAGTGACGACTTCGGTCATTGCCATCGTGCATTCCACGAGTACAAACGCGAATCCCAGCGCCCAGACACGCCTTGCCGTCCTCTCGTTCAAGAATGGAACAATTGCCGCGGCCCAGAGGGCTGACACTAGCGTATCGACAGCAAATCCCAGCGATTGGCGCCCACTTCCCATTGACCTGAAAATGAGAATACCAATTACCACGACCGAACAAATGGTCGGAACGCGAAATCGCCTATCTGAGATCTTCGAATGAGACCGCCCGATGGAGACGCTGAGTACCAGCATGCAAATCAACGTAACCACTACGTACGGGTGAATCTTCATACCCGATGCGCTTTCATCACCCGAGTAGTTCAGCCCAAAATAGTTAAGAGCGGCTCCACTGACGAACAGAGCAAGCGTCACCGCCGAGGTGAACAAACCCGAGACACACCTCGACCTGGAGAAGCTCATGTCGAATAACCCGTTCTGCCACGCTGCCCTTCGTCTGCCCCTCCTAGGAGGCCAACCTGCTCCAGGTAACGGTCTCCGATCTCATTTAGAGAAAACTCACGTGCGCGGGCAATTTGCATCTGCGGATCACCTGCAGAGGTCAGCGATTCAACAATGGCGTTCGCAAGGCCTCGTACATCATCCACGCTCACGAGAAGACCGTACTGACCACCCGCGAGGATCTCTTCCGGACCGTGCGGACACCGTGTCGCAACAACGGGCAATCCAAATGACATTGCCTCGACAATGACATTTCCGAACCCTTCACGTCGGGAAGAACAGACAAACAGATCGGCATCGCGATAGAGGCTGCGAATATCATTCGTAAAGCCCAGCAACCTGACGCAGTGCGACAAACCCAGCTCGCCAATCAAATTCTCCAGTTCTATCCGGTTCGGTCCCTCCCCTGCGATAGTCAGCCTGACATCGGCAATGCTCAACCGAACCTGAGCAAATGCCCGCAGCAGGACGTCGAAACCTTTGTCTTGACAGAGACGACCGACGGCCAGAACCGTCTTGCCGGTCCCGGACGGTCCTGGCACATTCCTGATTTCACCTGGAATAAAGCACGGGTTGTATATGACGGTGATCTTTTCACTAACCCGACCAGCGAGCATGCGCCGGAGATCGTCGGCGACGCCGCCGGATACCGCCACGATAACGTCACTCGTTTGGTACAGGTAACGTCTAAATACCTGCTTGCATTTATCCATCAAGCCGGTGCATTCATAGCCCACAATGGTGAGATGCTCACTGATTACCAGACGCGTCTTTTTCCGTAGACCGACATTCGCAATCAGGGAGATCAGGTTTGCGTAGGGCATGAAGGACAAGACAGCAACAGGTTTCCTCTGTTTGATCATTGCCCTGAATTCCCGAAGCCGGCCAAAATGACCAGAGTGGCACGCCACAAAAATCTTGATTCCATCAGGCAGCGCGTATGCACGTTTCTCACTATGAATGAAGAAAACGACCGTTACGCCTCTCGACAGAAAATGCCGGGCGACCTCTACGGCGACACGCTCTGCTCCCCCTCCCGACAAGTGCGGAATATGAAAAATTACTTCATCATTTTGTATCACAGTCGCCCCTTCAAAGCGCAACGAATCGAACCGATGTTTCCGCCAAAATACATTCCTGCAAACAGCACTATGCCAACTACAGTTGAAATGTAAGTACCCCAAACGTCCGAATTAGGTAGATGAGTTAACGCAAACCGCGAAACACTGCCGCACCATGCCGCGGCACCCGCGATTCCCACGAGAAGTATCCCGCCAGTCATTACCCGCCTCATATCCACCAGCGCCCGAGCAAACGTGGCGCTCACGCCAAGTGAAAACACGTTGGCAATCAACAGCCCCGTTAGCAAGCCGTGCAGACCGTCTAAGCGGGTGCCAAGATAGACCGCGCAAGCCGCCACAAAGAGTGTCGATATATTGATCGTCATCAGTATTTTTGTCTGGGCGTGCAAGTGATAAGCCTGGTCGAAGAAATGCATACGAAATGCACTGATGACGGCAATCGTCAGAAGCGGGAAAACGAGGGGCTCAGCAGCGGTACCCATTGCGTGACCAAGCAGGAGAGGAAGCGCAACGTCCCGCGCGAGAAAGAACGTTATGCAGATGGCAAGCATGCCCGCCAACGTCAGCAAACCTATCTGGGAATGCAATGCCCGGTGACCCGATTCTGAACGGCTCGTCCTTTCCCTTAGCAACCACGGATAGGCAGGTGTCACAACAAGGAGACACGCCGCAGAAATTGCGTTGGTCACCAAGCCGCTCACTGCCGCGTAAACGCCGACAACCTCCGCATTGTTGAACGCGGCTAGGATTGGCCTGTCGATGCGAGTAAGCGCAGTTGTTGCGAGAAATACCGGTACGAGCGGCAGGCCATACCGCAACATCGTTCGTAGCTGCGCCATTTCGAAATGGGCACGCCGGAATACTGAAATACGGTCGTACGCACAGAGCACGGTCTGCAGGATGAAAATCGTAGCGGTTGCACACAATGTCAGAGTCATGGAATGGGTGGTCGACCATGCGGCAATACCCGCTAGTGTTGCACCGACAGTGAGCAGCAAAGAGGCCAGAGCGTAGCGCAGTACCGCGCCTGACGCCCGTGCAATCTCTTGTGCATACAGCGCCGCGCTCTTGGCAAGTGCGACGATGGCGACCATTGCCCATTCCACGCGGGAACCATCGCACAGCATTAGCGCAATGAGCCAACCGACGACTCCGACCATTGCGACAATGATCCACGTCACGTGACTGGTAACGAGATACGAATCCGCCTCGCCATCCCTGGATGTATTCCAGTACCGGACCAGAGCGAGCCTGTGCCACTGGAAACAGACGCCCTGAAATGCCTCAACAAGCGCGAGGTAGACCGCCAAGTGGCCATAGGTTTGCGGGCCAAGGATCCGCGCGTAGATAGTCAACGAAAGCAAGCCCCCAACAAGCGACATCCCATAGCCCGCTGTCAACCCTAGACCCTTCCTAGCCACGCGCCAGCACCCCACGCGTATCAATCACCACTTTCGCCTGCAAGCGAATCGGATCAACCTGCTTGAACTGCGCGTGATCTACGAGAATGACGATCACATCTGCTTCAGCCATCGCGCTTCGCAAATCACAAAGCCCAAGGCGACCTTCTAGCTCGGTTGGGAGAGAACGAATATTCGGCTCGACGGCAACGACTCGCCCTGGGAACCGATCCGCGAGTTCTTTGGCGATCTCAACGGATGGACTTTCGCGCAAGTCATCAATATTCGCCTTGAATGCGAGTCCAAGACACGCAATGAGCGGCTCCCTAAACCGCTTCGCCGCGCGCTCCACGCGCTCGATCACCCAGTGCGGCTTGTCATCATTCACCGTACGCGCGGCACGAATGAGGCGCGCCTGCTCGGGCGCGGAATCAACAATGAACCATGGATCAACGGCGATGCAGTGCCCACCCACGCCCGGCCCGGGCTGGAGAATGTTGACGCGTGGATGTCGATTCGCCAGCTTGATGAGTTCCCACACATTGATATCCAGCCGATCACAAATCAGCGAGAGCTCGTTCGCAAACGCGATATTCACGTCCCGGAACGAGTTCTCCGTAAGCTTGCACATTTCGGCCGTCCGCGCATCCGTCACAATGCATTGGCCGCGCACAAACACCTGATAGAGTTCCTGCGCCGCCTCGCTACACCGAGGCGTCATCCCACCAATTACCCGGTCGTTCTCGACCAGTTCCCGAATCACGTGTCCCGGGAGCACGCGTTCAGGGCAATGTGCAATGCGCACATCAGAGGCATCTCCCATCTGTTGCGGAAAAGTCAAGTCCGGCCGCATCTCAGCCATCCAATCCGCCATCTTCGCGGTCGCGCCAACCGGTGAAGTCGATTCGAGCACAACCAGGTCGCCCCTCTTCAGTACCGGCGCGACTGCACGGCTGGCCGCTTCGATATACGAAAGGTCCGGCTTGTGCCCTTCAGAAAATGGCGTTGGTACGGCGATAAGGAAGGCGTCGGCTGGTTCCGGACTCATAGTCGCCCGCAGATAGCCCTGCGACACCGCCGCGTGCACCAGCATGTCGAGTTCCGGCTCCACAATGTGAATGGCGCCGCGATTGATCGTGTCAACCGCATGCTGGTTCACGTCCACGCCAATGACTTTCTTGCGGCGAGCGGCAAACGCCGCAGCCGTGGGCAATCCGATATAACCCAGACCAACAACCGAAATCGTTTCAAAATTCATAGTAGCCAACACTTGGTTCTCAAAATCTCACGCTGCGCAAGCCGCAGCAGCCCACCAGCCATTCAGCGTGCCTGCGATTCGTTCGCACGCGTGCCCGTCGCCATAGGGGTTATCGCCGCGGCTCATCGCGGCGTATGCATCGTGGTCTGCCAGCAATTGCGTCACGCCCTCGACAATCGCACGCACGTCAGTACCCACTAGCCGGACCACGCCTGCGTCGACCGCTTCCTGACGCTCCGTGGTCTCGCGCATCACGAGAACGGGTTTGCGCAACGACGGCGCCTCCTCTTGAATTCCACCTGAATCGGTCAGGATCAAATGAGCGCGGTCCATGAGGCTAACGAACGGAAGGTAGTCGAGAGGCTCGATCAGGTGAACGTTGACAATGCCGGTAAGCAGGCGATTAACCGGTTCGCGCACGCTCGGATTCAGATGAACGGGATAGACGACGTCTACGTCCGGCCGCGTACGCGCAATTTGTGCAAGCGCGGCACAGATGCGCTCGAACCCGTCGCCGAAGCTCTCACGACGGTGGCCTGTGACCAGGACGAGGCGCCGCGAGGAGTCAAACTTTGGCAACATGCGCTGCGCGTCCTCGCGCAGTTCCGCGTCCGTTGCCAGGCGTTCGCGCACGTGCAACAAAGCATCGATCACGGTGTTCCCCGTCACAACGATTGCTTGCGCCCGCACGCCTTCACGAATGAGGTTGTCGCGCGCCTTTTCAGTAGGCGCGAAATGCAGCGAAGCGAGTGCGCCGGTCAACTTGCGATTAGCCTCTTCCGGCCATGGCGAAAGCAGATTGCCCGTGCGCAATCCCGCTTCGACGTGTGCGACCGGTGTTCGGCCGTAGAACGCAGCGAGCGTCGCCGCCATCGTTGTAGTCGTATCGCCATGCACCAACACAAGATCCGGTTGTGCCTGCGCCAACACGTCGCGCATGCCCGTCAAGATGGACGTCGTGACGTCGTATAGATTCTGGCCACGCTTCATGATGTTTAAATCGAAGTCAGGCTGGATGGCGAATAAGGTGAGCACCTGGTCTAGCATTTCGCGATGCTGTCCCGTCACGCAAACCTGGCACCGAATACCTGGCTCACGTTGAAGGCGCTTGACCAACGGTGCCATCTTGATCGCCTCCGGTCGCGTCCCAAACGTTAGTAGTACTTTTTTTTCCATCGATACCGTGTCCTGTACAAATGGCGCCCTGCGCGCAATGGCTGATAGCCTCAGTCGGGCTTCTTGCTGTAGTTCGAATAGGCGCCGTAAGTCGCACCACGCTCCGGAACATCCGTGAGCAACAGACCGTCCACAACAACGTTCGCGCTCGAGAGTTGTCGCGTGCATTCGCGCAGTTCTGCGGCAGAGTGACGACCATGGCGCACGACCATCAGCGTGGCTCCGGCGTGTTTGCCAATTAGGACGGCATCCGTGACCGCCAGCACTGGTGGCGAATCGACGATCACCATGTCATAGGTCGAAGCAAGCGCCCTGAGCACGTCCGCCAGGCGGTCGCGAACCAGAAGTTCCGCCGGACGGTCGGGAGTCGAACCAGACATCATCACGTCGAGATTTGGCAAAACTTCGCGATGAATGACATCCTTCGGGTCACGTCCGACAAGAACTTCGGCGAAGCCAGGCTTCCTATTGATCGAGAAATAGGAATGCACATCACCACGCCGCATATCGGCGTCGATCAGCAAGATCCGTTTTCCTGCTGCCGCAAGAACGGTGGCGAGGTTCACGGAGACAAACGACTTGCCGACACCCGGCCGCGGTCCAGTAATCATGACGATGTTGTTCTCAGGCTTGAGAACGCCGAATTGCATTGCGGTGCGCAAACTCCGTAGTCCTTCCACTGCGACGTCATCCGGGTATACGGCCGCAAGAACGCCTGGCCTCGTGGGATTGCGGCGTACCGATTGACGCAGCGTCAGCTCCTTGTCGCTGTGCGAGATGATCGCATAGACGGGAATATCTACTGCGTGCTCGATTTCAGCCGGGCTTTCCAGGCCGCGGTTGAACATGCGGCGACCAAGGGCGATCGCGCAACCGAGCAGCAACCCGAGTACGATCGCAAGCGGCAATACGAGAATTTTCAGCGGGCGAACCGGCTTTTCGGGGACGACGGCGTAATCGACAGTCCGCACGTTGCCAAGTTGGCCAGCCTTCAACACGCGTAACTGCTGCGTGCTATCCAGTAGTTTCATATACAGGTCTGTGTTGACCTTCACGTCACGCAGAAGGCGTAGCATTTGCTGCTGCGTCTCTGGCAACCTCGTTACCTGCTTTTCGTACTGGTCCTGCTGATTTTCTAGTTCTGCAATCCGTGCATCAACCGCCGCAATTGAAGGGTGTGACGCCGTAAAGCGCTGGACGAGATCGGCGCGCTGCTGTTGTAGCTCATTCAAGCGCGTCTTCGTATCGACGATCGACTGCAATAGCAGCTTGCCCTGTGTATCGAGATCGATCGCACCAGATTTTTCTCGAAAAGCGTTGTAGCGGGCCTCAGACTGATCGAGCGCGGCCCGCAATTCAGGCAACTGCTCGCTAAGAAAATCCAGCATCTGTTGCGCCTGAGCCGATTTGCGGTCGACGTTTCGCTGCACGTACAAGCTTGCGATCATGTTGATCGTAGCCACAATGCGCGGTGCGTCGTCGCCGTCCAACTTTACGCCGATAATCCCGGATTGTTTCGTCTTCTCAGCAATGTCGAGTGCTTTCTGAAGGTCGGCGACGGTAAGCTGCGTGGAGAGGCGCGTCAAAACGAAATGCGTCCCACTGCGCGCGAGCAACGAAGCTACGTTCAACTCAACTGGACCATATTGCGTCTCGCCGCGAGCGAGTTCACCGACATGCGCCGACAGCACCACGTTGTTATCTGGATCCCGCAATTCATAGCGTTCGTTAGTCAATGTCGTCAGCTTGAATCTCTTCTCGCGAAGCGCTTGCGGTACGTCGAATTTCGTGACGCTGATTCGTTCCCCACCCCAGGCAAAGCTGTCCAGCCCGAGCATCGCGGAGGGCATCCCACCGCCTGCAACGGAGCGGTTACGGGCAATAGCGGCGCCGATCAAGGGAAAATAGTTAGGAACCGCACGGATATCTAGATGCAGCCTTTCGACCGTCTCGCCA
This sequence comes from Paraburkholderia hiiakae, assembly GCF_904848665.1. Classification (GTDB taxonomy): domain Bacteria; phylum Pseudomonadota; class Gammaproteobacteria; order Burkholderiales; family Burkholderiaceae; genus Paraburkholderia; species Paraburkholderia hiiakae. The sequence continues at coordinate 45,559 of NZ_CAJHCQ010000003.1, read as the reverse complement.
ACGACCATACGCGACCGAATCAGCTCGATCTCGGCGTCGGCAGTTGCCTTCGACTGAAACAGCGACGCCAGGTCGCCCAGCTTCTCGTTGATCGAACCCATGCCCGAATCGTCGTCCACCTCGATCATCGCGTCTGCGCGATAGACAGGCGTCCCGAGAAAGGCGTAAAGCGCACCGATCATGAAGACAATTGCGGTAACGATACCGATCAACGAGATATTCTCTCGAAGCACGGCAATCAGTTCAGAAAGGTCGATTTCGTCGTCATCCGCAGTATTGACCGGCGGATTTTTCTTAAGAAGAGTCATGATTCAATGAACCTGCTGTCCTGCGAGGACGCCACGCCAGTGCGCGACGCCATGTTCGATCTGTGCGACCGCCAGGTCGAACGTTGCGCGATGTCGCCGATAAGGGTCGACAACGTCAACACCCTCCGTTTCGATCAGTCGATACACCTTGCCGCGCACAAACGGCCAGGCGTGCTCGATCTGGTCCCGCTGCGCCTTCGTCATGGTGAGAATCAGATCGGCACCGCGCACGCGCTCATCGGTGAGCGGTGTCGCCACGTGATCCTTAAGTTGCACTCCGCGATCACGCGCCAGCTCGACGATGAGCGGGTCCGCTCCCTCGCCCACGAGTGCGTGAGTACCCGCCGAACTAAAACCGATAGTGGGCAGCGAACGCGCCAGCATGGCGCACGCCAACGGACTGCGGCAAATGTTGCCTTCGCAAACAACAAGAACGCTCTCGATCATTTCGCCACCAGCCCTGCAGTCAAGCCCGCATTGATTGCAGGAATCAACAACGTCAGCACGCGGTTGAAGCGGACGAGGCCATTGCCATCGACATACACGACATCCTTCGGCTGAAGATCGAATTCCTTGGCAACGAGCATTGCCACCGGCGAACGACCATCCAGATGGAACACTTCAGGCTTGCCGTTCAACGCGCCACGAATCACGAACATTTGCGCCGCGTCCGCGGTAGACGAGTTAACACTGCCAGCCTGAGCGATGGCATCGGCCAGCGTGATGCGCCCCGTGCGACGCGGAATGGCGGAGATCGGCCTGTTGACTTCGCCCATCACGTAGACATCGTTTTCGTCGCGAGCGACGACGCGCAACATGTCGCCAGGCTTGAGGTACAGGCGCGACGGACTCAGGCCGCTGGCTACCATCTGCGTAAGATTGATGCGATGTGATTTACCTTCGCGTACGAGCACGAGGTCGCTTTGATCGGCAGTGTCCGAGAAACCGCCTGCGCGCGAAATCGCTTCGTACAAAGACATCGGGACGTCGTTCACAGCGACCACGCCGGGGGTGCGCACCTCGCCGTCGACATAGACTTCGTGCGCGCGATAGGAAGCCATCCGTACGGTGACTTGTGGCTTAATGAAATAGCGGCCGAGCGCAGCGGTCAAGCGGCGCTGCACGTCCTCCGCACGAAGTCCCGCGACGCGCATCGTGCCCGCATACGGAAACGCGAGTTCACCAGACTGATCGACGACGAAACCGGAGAACGGATCGCCCGGCCGTGTGGAGGCTTGCGACTGCGTGCTACCGAGGGCCGCGGCGAGTTCCGGGTGGTCCCAAACAACGATTTGCAAAACGTCGCCGGCACCGATCGCATAGGGCTGCGGAACCGACGAAAGCAGATCGACCTGCTGTTGCTGCTGCTTCAGACGCGCTTCCTGGGAGCGTTTCACGGAGTCGACGTTGAGTTCCGTGATGGGCACTTCGGGCGTAGCAGAGGTGGCATTCGCCACTTGCGCGCCCGCGCCGTCGGCGACAGATCCCTCGGAGGACGTCGTGTCGGCGTCCGCGCTAGTTGCATCGCTTGGCGCGGCCTGAGTCGTTCCCTGGGAAACGGACATGCGCATGCCCGGTGCAACGGCACAGGCGCCAAGCGCCATGCAGAGCGCGATTGCAATGCCGCCACTCGCAAGCCGGGCGGCGGTGTCGCGCCGCTGCCCATGACCGGAGCGACTACACGGTTGATTGATTCGTTTCAGCACTTCTACATTCCGGCTATTCAATACGCGTTGCGATGTACCAGTCCCTTGAACATCGTTGCGACCACGATGCGCATGTCGAGCCAGAAGGACCAGTTGCTGAGGTAATAGAGATCGTGTTCGACGCGGCCCCGCATCTTCTCGACAGAATCCGTTTCGCCGCGAAAGCCGTTCACCTGAGCCCAGCCTGTAATTCCCGGCTTGATGCGATAGCGGTGGACATAGTCGTCCACGATGTTTTGATAGAGGGCGTCATGTTCGATGGCGTGTGGGCGCGGCCCGACTACCGACATTTCGCCCCGCAGTACGTTTAAGAATTGCGGTAGCTCGTCTAGACTCGTGCGGCGCAGGAAAGCGCCAACGAGCGTAATACGGGGATCGTTGCGGGTTGCCTGCTTGACTACGCCGTGCGCCGTTTCATGCGCCCGCATGCTGCGAAACTTGTATATGTTGAAGACCTTGCCGTTCGCACCTTTGCGCCGTTGCGTGAAGAGCACCGGCCCCGGCGAAGAAAGCTTCACGGCTAGCGCAATGATGAAAAGCACCGGAGCCAGCCCGAATACAGCCAGCAGCGCAAACACGCGATCGAAAATATCCTTCGAAACGAGTGCGTCCGACGAAAGCGGTGAGCCCACGAGGTTGATCGCAGACGTGCCGTCGAGGTTGACCATTTCGCCTTCGAAAAGCGCCAGGCCACTGACATCTGGAACGAAACGGATGTTGACGAGGTCGTTGCGAAACAAGTCGATGAATTCGAGAATCGTGTTCTCTTCCGAGAGCGGCAGCGCGAGCCAGACTTCCACGACGTGATAACGGCGCACGAAATCGGCAAACCCTTCCCTGTCGCGAAACGCCGGCACGACGCCAGGCGCCGCGGCAATCTCCGGGCCGGTGTCGAAGATGGTCGACACGGCGTAGATTGAGTTCGGTGTTGTTTCGACCTTGCGCAGGAGGTGGCGGCAGTGCGCCCCACTGCCAACGATCGCGACGGCACGTGTGCGTGCGCCCTGCTCCGCCCGCCGCAGACAAAGGCTGCGTTCGACGATCCGGCAAATCACCAGGCTCAACCCGGAGAGGTACATCCACCGCGTGAACCAATCGCCCGCCGGACGATACGGGTCCAGCAGAATGATCGCGACCAGCAACGCTACTACGAGAGCGAGCACCACCGCGACAAAAGGCGCGCAAACGCAGTGCCAGAGGATGTTGCTGCGAACGGTCTGATACAGACCGAAGAGCGGGAAGAGGAATACCGACGCCAATAGCGCGAACGCGACAAGCGCGTTGTCATAGCCAGGTTGAGCCGCTGTCGCCTCTAGCCGCAAGGCGGCGGACGCGCACACTGTGATCACAACAATGTCCAGCAAACGCATCAGTGCGCCAGAACGGCGTCTTGATGTGGCGCGATGGCCTTGAGCGGGCAGATGCATTGAGTTATCCACGAATGAATTGATTTGCGCGTCCCAGCGGACGTGGGACGTCAACGCTGGCGCGCACCAATCGCCGCCAGTTGCTGCAGGTTCATTCGTGAAACGTCCAGCCACGTCGCGGATCCACCGGGGATAAGAGACGGATTACGCGAAAATTGGTTGCTTCCCTGCACGCTGAACTCCCTCGCTCAATGAATTCGAAGACGCTCGCGCGGATAAGCAGCTCCCGCGCTTGCCAGCCTAAAGGTGGATACCCCGCGCACCACCTTTCGCGTGGGGGCGCCTCGCCGAGTCCGTTTCTTGCATATTGACAGGGGAGAAAGTTTCGACCGCCGCTACTTCCGCGTATATAGGAAGAGTCCGAAATGGACCCATAGGAGAGTGCGTCACGGTATCCCGCCAATCTCAAATCCGCCAAGAATAAGCAACTGGCTGCGTGCTACTCAGGCTTTTGATATCGCATAATTTGCAGTGCAAATTATTTGTATCGATATATTTCACTCTGAAAAAAGATGTGAATTCGATCACAAACAATTGTCTCGATCGAGATAAAACGGATGGGTACTCAATTCACACAACTCGTCCAGTATTTTCTTTTTAATTTTTGGACATTTGTTACTTCCACTTAAAGCTGAACGAGCTTTAAACGGCGGCGCCGGAGGATTCTGACGCCGCCCTACCAACTCCCCTACTTCCTCTGAATAAACTCGATCTTGTACCCATCCGGATCGGTCACGAACGCGATCACCGTGGTCCCATGCTTCATCGGGCCAGCCTCGCGCACCACCGTGCCGCCCTGCTCCTTGATCTTCGCACAAGCCGCATAGGCGTCCGCCACTTCAACCGCCAGATGGCCGAAGCCAGTCCCAAGATCGTAGGAAGCCGTATCCCAGTTGTGCGTAAGCTCGATCACGGTGCCGTCGCGCTCGTCCGTGTACCCGACGAAGGCCAGCGTGAACTTGCCATCGGGGTAGTCTTCGCGGCGCAGCAGTTTCATGCCGAGCAGTTCGGTATAGAACTTGATCGAGCGATCGAGGTCGCCGACCCGGATCATCGTGTGCAGCAGGCGCATTGTGTACTCCGTTTTGCCGTCGTCAAAAAACGGACTGTACCAAAAACGCGCCGGCCCTGCCGACGCCGGCAAGATGCGCCGATTTGCTCTAGCATGAACGCCATCCCGGAATTGCCTCGGCAATTTCGCTAAACGCAAGCAATGAGGAGTAGACATGCGAATTCTGGTAGTCGGCGCGGGTGCGACGGGCGGCTATTTCGGCGGCCGGCTCGGCGCTGCCGGGCGTGACGTGACGTTTCTGGTACGCGAGGCGCGCGCCACGCAATTGCGCGAAGCAGGCCTCGTCATCCACAGCCCGGCAGGCGATCTCAAGCTGCGCGACGTGAAGACCGTCACGCGCGAAGCGCTCGAGTCGCAAGGCGGGCAACCGTTCGATCTCGTGTTGCTGAGCTGTAAGGCCTACGACCTCGACAACGCCATCGATTCGTTCGCCGCGGCCGTCGGCCCGAACACGCTGATCCTGCCGCTGCTCAACGGCATGCGCCATCTCGAAGTCCTGCAGGCGCACTTCGGCACGCAGGCGGTACTAGGCGGCGTGTGCCTGATCGCGTCCACGCTCAACGAGAAACGCGAGATCGTGCATCTGAACGACGTGCAGGCCATCACGTTCGGCGAACTCGGCGGCGGCGTCTCGCCGCGCGTGCAAGCCGTGGCGGATCAGTTCGGCAATGCCGGTTTCCACGTGAAGGCGAGCGATCACATCCTTCAGGAGATGTGGGAGAAGTGGGTGTTTCTCGCGTCGCTCGCGGGCAGCACGTGTCTTTTCCGTGCGCCCGTTGGCGTGATTCTCTCCACGCCCGACGGCGCCACGATCATCGAGCGTCTCTTCGCCGAATGCCGCGCGATCGCAGCCGAACACGGCCACGCCGTACGCGACAGCTTCCTCGAGCGTTCGCGCGCGATGCTGTTCGCCAAGGGTTCGTCGCTCACCGCCTCGATGTTGCGCGACGTGCAAAACGGTTCGCGTATCGAGGCCGATCACGTTCTCGGCGACCTGATCCGGCGCGGCGGAGCGGTACAGCACGGATCGAGCGAGCTTTCGGTGCTGCGCGTCGTCCATAGCCAGCTCAAGGCCTACGAGGCGCAGCGCACCGAAGCCGCCTGAGCGACGGCTAACGCACCGGCAACGCGGCGCATCAAGCGCCGCCTGCCCCTTCCAGCGCCTGCGCAAGACTCACATATTCCTCAACGGGCACTTCCTCGGCGCGGCGAGCCAGATCGAAGCCGAGCGCGTCGAAGTCGAGGCGCTCACGGTAATCACTGAGCGTATTGCGCAGCATCTTGCGGCGCTGCGAGAAGGCGGCCGTCACGAGTTCGCCGAGTACGGCGTCGTTCACCTTCGGCAGTTCGTGCGGTGCGTAGGGAATCATGCGCACGATCGCGGAATCCACCTTGGGCGGCGGCTGGAACGATTCGGGCGGCACGTCGATCAGCTTGTCGATCACGTAGCGGTACTGGAGCATCACCGTGAGACGGCCGAACGCCTTGCTGCCGGGCTCCGCCACCATACGCTCGACCACTTCGTTCTGCAGCATGAAGTGCTGGTCGATCACCCGCTCGGCGAACGTGGTCAGATGAAACAGCAGCGGGCTCGAAATGTTGTACGGCAGGTTGCCGACAATGCGCAGCGAAGGCTTCTCGCCCGGCGCCGCGAGCGAGCCGAAGTCGAACGCGAGCGCGTCGCCCGCGTGGAGTTCGAGCAGCCGGCCGAACTTCTTCGTGAGGCGCGCGATCAGGTCGCGGTCCAGCTCGACCGCGTGCAACGGCGATTCAGGCGTGGCGAGGCGCTCGATGAGCGGCTCGGTGAGCGCGCCCAAGCCCGGCCCGATCTCGACCATGCGCTCGCCGCGCTGCGGGCGAATGACGTCGACGATCGAATCGATCACGCCCGTGTCGACGAGGAAGTTCTGGCCGAAGCGCTTGCGCGCGAAGTGGCCTTGGTGCTGTCTGCTGCTGTTGGACATCTTCTTTAGAATCAATCAGATAGCGCGCCGGTGGCGCGCCATCGAAACGGCGGTGTCGAGGGCGGCGATCAGGCTGCCTGCGTCCGCGCGGCCAGTGCCGGCGAGGTCGAGCGCGGTGCCATGATCGACCGAGGTGCGCACGACCGGCAAGCCGAGCGTGACGTTGATGCCTTCGCCGAACGTCGCGTATTTCAGGACCGGCAGGCCCTGGTCGTGGAACATCGCCAGCACGCAATCCGCGTCCTTGAGGTAGCGCGGCTGGAACAGCGTGTCGGCAGGGTAAGGGCCACGTGCGTCGATACCTTGCGCGGCGGCGGCGGCCAGCGCCGGCGAGATCGTGTCGATTTCCTCGCGCCCCAGGTAGCCATTCTCGCCCGCATGCGGGTTGAGGCCGGTCACCAGAATCCGCGGTACGGGCACACCGAAATGATGACGCAGGTCATGGTCGATGATGCCTAGTGTTTCAACGAGCCCGTCGACGGTAAGCGCCGCCGACACGTCCTTGAGCGGCAAATGCGTCGTGGCGAGCGCCACGCGCAATGGACGCGCGCCGGTCCCCGCCAGCATCATGACCACGCGCGGCGTATGCGTGCGTTCGGCGAGATATTCGGTGTGGCCGGTGAAGGGCACGCCGGCGTCGTTGATGGTGCTCTTTTGCAGCGGCGCCGTGACGATCGCGTCGAATTCGCCCGCCAGTGCACCGTCGATCGCGCGGTCGAGCAGTGCGAGGACATAACGGCCATTGGCGGCGTCGAGCTTGCCAGGCTTTGCTGGCGTCGCGAGTGCGACATGCTCGACCTGCACAGGCTGGTTCGCCAGCACGGCGCCCCAGTCAACGCTCGCGGCCTTCGCGCGCGCTTCTAGCAGCGCGCTGTCGCCGAGCACGACGAACTGCGCGTCGGGCCAGTGGGCCGAGGCGCCCGCCAGCGCGGCGGCGGTCAGCTCGGGGCCGACGCCGGCTGGTTCACCCGTGGTGATGGCGATGCGGATCGGCCCCGCCCTCCGCGGAGCCGGCGACGACGATGCGGAGGCGTTCATGGCTCGATCCCTGGGTGACTGCGCTTAGTTGTGCGGCGGCGTCATGCCCGCGATCTTGTAATCGACGTAGGCGCTGTCGCGCAGCTGCCGCAGCCAGTCGGCGTAAGCCTGCTCCGCCTTGCGCTGGCCGATGGCCTGGCGCGCGAGTTCCATTTGCTGGGCGATCGAGCCTTCGGCGTCGCGGCGGCCCAGCACCTGGATCAGGTGGTAGCCATACTCAGTGCGTACCGGCTCGCTCAACTGGCCGTCCTGCAGCGTGTTCATGGCGCGCTCGAATTCAGGCACGGTTTCGCCCGGGCTGATCCACCCGAGGTCGCCGCCCTGCGAGGCCGAGCCATCCTGCGAGTAGGTGCGTGCGAACTTGGCGAAGTCGCCGCCCGCCGCGATTTCCTGGCGGATTTCGAGCAGCTTCTGGCGCGCCTGGGGTTCGGACATGCCGTCGCCCACACGCAGCAGGATGTGCCGCACGTGCGTTTGCACGAGCTTGGGCGCGTCGGCGGCGGTGCCCTGGCCCTGGCGGCGCTCGACGAGGCGTACGATCTCGAAGCCGTCGCTGGTGCGGATCACCGAGGGGTTCACCTCGCCCGGACGCAGCGTGGAAGCGGCGGTCACGAACTCGGGCGGCAGCTTCGACTGCGCGAGGAAACCCATGTCGCCGCCCTTGCTTGCGTCGCTCGCCTGCGAGTTCGACTTCGCGAGGCTCTCGAACTTGCTACCCGACTGGGCTTCCTTGAGCAGCGCATTGGCCTTCGCCTGCGCGGCTTCGATGTCGGTTTCCGAGGCGTTCAGCGGTGCCTTGATAAAGATGTGCTGGAAGTGCAGATCGTTCGACTGGCCTGCGTTCGGTCCGCGCTGGCTCGCGATGTAGTTCGCGACTTCGGCGTCGGACACCGTGACCTTGCTGTCCACTTCCTTCTCGCGCAGCTTCGAGAGCGTGAGTTCGGTGCGCGCGTCGCGCATGAACGTGGTCCAGGGCACGCCGGCCGCCTCGATGCGCGCGCGATACGTGGCGAGATCCATGCCATTGGCCTGGGCGAGGCGCTCGAGCGTGCGCTGCACGGCGGCGTCGTCGACGGTGATACCGTCTTCCTTGGCCTTCTGGAGCTGGATGCGCTCGAGCACCATCTGGTTGAGCACCTGCGCGCGCAACTGTTCCTCAGGCGGAACCGGTGCGTTTTGCTGCTGCAGCCGGTGAGCAATCATTTCGGCGCGGCTGTCGAGCTCGCGCTGCGTGATCACGCCGTCATTGACGACTGCGGCGATCGTATCGACCGTCTGGCCGTTGCCAGCCGGGAGACCTTGAGCTTGCGCCGGCGCGGCCGGCAACACGCCTGCGACGGCGAAGAGAGTCGCAGCGTACGCTGCCAGGCGAAGCTTTTTCATGATTCCCACAGATACTCCAATGTTGGCGGGCGCGCTTCGCCCGTCTCTATGCAACCGACACCGCGTTGCCCCGAGGCGCCTTGCGCTAGCAAGGCGCTCCGGATCACGCGTTATTGATAATCAGTGAAGCGCGAATCCGGCGGCGCCTGACCCGGCAACTGCGTGTACCCCGGCACTGCGGTTCTGAACGCCGCCACCAGCCCGTTGTCGACGTTCGACAGTCCCTTGAGCGTCAACTGCGCGAGAAACCGCGTTGACGAATTCGGCGTGCCCGACGTATTGAGCCCGTTCGCGTAACGCTGCAGGCCGACCCCGAGCACCCAGCAATCGGCGTCGTACTGCATGCCGACCAGGCCGTCGACGATACGATGGCCGTTCAGATCGTAGTTGAAGCGGCCCACGGCGTACACCCGGTGTGAGAACGGCCATTGAGCCGAGATCAGAATCTGGTTGATCGGCTGGAAATCCAGCGTGGTGTTCGCGCGCGTGTAGCGGTAGGCCACGTTCAGGACGCGGCTCGTTCCCGGGCTGTACCCGAAACCGATGCTCGCCTTCGTGAGCTGGTTGTTGTCGGCATTATATTGGAACGCCGTTTCCGAAGCGAAACCGGCCCCGATTTTCAGGGCGGCGCCCGCAATCAGGTCCGAATGGGTCGCCTGCTCCGTGGTCTCGCCCGGCGTAAGCGTGACGCGCTGATCCTGGAAGTAGTACTGCTGCGCGATCACGAAGCGCGCACGCTCGTCACCCGAAGCCGGGTCGATGAAGCGCGTGGTCAGCGCGGCCGTAATGCGGTTCGCGTCGGCAATACGGTCGTTACCGACGAAGGTGTTCGGCGTGAAGATTTCCGCGAGGCCGAAGTCCGACTCGGCGGTATCGAAAAGGGGCGCGAACTGCTGGTTGCGGTACGGCGTGTACACGTAGTACAGGCGCGGTTCCAGCGTCTGGATGTAATCCTGGCCGAACAGATGGACCGAGCGGTCGAACACGAGGCCCGTGTCGAAGCTGAAGGTCGGAATCGATTCGGTGAAGCTCTTCGGCGTGCCGACGGGCGAACCGAAGGTCGTGCCCGCCGGGCCGATATTGCTCAGGTTGTACGACGCGAAGTGCCACTGAACCTTCGGCGTGACGAAGTAACCCGGCCCCATCAACGAATACGACAGGTACGGATTGAAGACGACGCGATCGCCTTCGGTCGCGTTGTCTTCCGAGATGCGGAAGCGCGAATAGTCGGCTTCCATGCCGTAGTCGAAGCCGCCGACGTTGTACTTCGCGTACTTCACGTTCAACTGCGGCTCGCGGCCATACGGGGGCGTCGACGACTCGACTGCCTGCCAGTGCTGGTAGCGGCCGAGCACGGACCACGGTCCGTTGTTGTACGTGAGGCCGGCTTCCTGCTGGTACAGCGTCTGCGTGCCGTTCAGGAACTGATTGGCCGGAGACGACAGGTCCGACGGATAGGTGTTGTCCGAGACCTTGTTGTAGTAGACATAACCGCCGAACCCGTTGCCGAAGTTCTGGTTGTGCTGGATGAACAGCGCGTAGCGGTTTGTCTTCGTGATCGCGTCGTCCGGCAGGAACGTCCCGGTGATCGATCCCGAGTAATTCGTCGAGAGATACCGGTAGTTACCCTGCAGGAACACGCCACGCTTCGAGATGATCTCGGGCGTGAACGTGAAGTCGCGGTTCGGCGCGATGTTGAAGTAATACGGCAGCGAAATTTCGTAGCCGTTCGTCGAGCTGACCGAGAACGTCGGCGGCAACAGGCCGCTGCGGCGGTCGCCCGAAAGCGGGAACGACAGCCACGGGCTCGCGAAGATCGGCACGTTCTGGAAGAACAGCACAGCGTTGTGCGCGACGCCTTCGTCGCTGCCGGTGTCGAAATCGAACTCGCTGCCCTTGATGTACCAGGCCGGATTGGTCGAGCAGTGGCACGCAGTGTAGGTGCCGGTCGTGAGCACCGAGCGCTCGCTGTCCAGCAGGTCGGCGCGCGCGGCGCTGCCCGAGCCGCCCGTGAGCGTGAAGTGGTACTTCGGCGCGGCCATGAAGCCCTCGTTCGCCTCGACCTTCAAATGCGCCTCGGGCCCCGTGAACGTCGTGCCGGTCTGCACGACCACGACATTGCCGTAGGCATTGGCCATGTCGGTGTCCTGGTCGTAGTGCAGGGCGTCGCCCTTCACCACGTTGGTCCCCTGGCGCAGTTCTGCTGCGCCTTTCACCGCGAGGTCGGTGTCCACCGTGCCGGTCGTCGAATCGCCGAGCACGAAGGTTGCCGGGTGCTGGCCCGACGTGTTGGGGTGATCCTCGAGTTGCGGCGCGAGCCGCAGGCTCAACGGGCCGTCCAGCTGTTGGGGCTGCGCGGCCGCGCCCGAGAGCTGGGCGTGCGCGAGCGCGGGCACCAGACCCGGTACGGCCAGGAGTGCCGCGATGAGCCGCCGCTTGCCCGGCACGCCGTCGTCACTATGGGAGATCGTCTGGAAAAACTGTCTGGGCGGCATGTATGGTTTTGGCGAATCGGCCCGGCCGCCTGCCCTCTCCATGATGGTGGCCCGCCTGAGCACCCGCCTCCCGATGAACCGGATCGAGGCCGGGCTGCAAACAATTAATTACAATTCATCGAACCCTGGAGCGACGATGATTGCGGGAGGCGAACCGTCATGCGGGCTTTGGCGCGAGTCGCGTCAAAAAAGTCGTGGGGTATTATATGGCAAGACGTTGATCCACTGATTTTGCCTCTGGCTTTCATGACCTTTTCCGCAGCGCATTCTCCCGCCACTTCCCCGGCCGCATCGCCGAGCGACAATCGCCGCGACCTGCTCGCCGCCTGGCTCGGCAGCCACGCCGGGCAGTACGCCCTCGACCTCGCAACACTCGCCCCCGCCTCGGCCGACGCGAGCTTTCGGCGCTATTTCCGCCTCGCGAGCGCGGGCGCGCACGGCGCGACGCTGATCGCCGTCGACGCACCGCCGCCCGAAAAAAGCCGCGAGTTCGCCCAGATCGCGCAGATGCTCGAGGTCGCCGGCGTACACGTGCCGCGCGTGCTCGAAGCCGATTTCGACGCGGGCTTCATGCTCGTGACCGATCTCGGCACGGCGCCCTACCTGCAAACGCTGCAGGAAGCCGGCCCCGGCGCGCGCTCGCGTGATCTGATGCGCGACGCCATCGACGCGTTGATCCGCTGGCAGTTGAGTTCGCGGCCAGGCGTGCTGCCGGACTTCGACGAAGCCTTCATGCGCCGCGAGATGGAGCTGATGCCCGAGTGGTATCTGGAGCGCCATCTGGGCCGTAAGGTGGACGAAGCCACGCGCGGCGTACTCGATCGCACCTTCGCGCTGCTCGTGGCGAGCGCCCGCGCGCAGCCGCAAAGCTACATGCTGCGCGACTTCATGCCCCGGAACCTGATGATCGCGACGCCCAACCCCGGCGTGCTCGACTTCCAGGACGCGGTGTATGGCCCGATCACCTATGACGTCGTCTCGCTGCTGCGCGACGCGTTCCTGAGCTGGGACGAAGAGTTCGAGCTCGACTGCTTCGTGCACTACTGGGAGCGCGCAAAGAAGGCGGGGCTGCCTGTCGAGGCCGACTTCGGCGAGTTCTACCGCCAGCTCGAGTGGATGGGTCTGCAGCGCCACATCAAGGTGCTGGGCCTTTTCTGCCGCATCAATTATCGCGACAGCAAACCGCATTACATGGCCGACCTGCCGCGCTTTCTCGGCTACGCGAGCAAGGTCGCGCACCGCTACCGCCCGCTCGCGCCGTTCGCACGGCTCATCGACGAACTGCAGGGCAGCGCCGTCGAAGTCGCTTATACCTTCTGAAACGGGCCGTCATGACCCAATCGAATCACCCGCCGGCCAAGGCGAGCCACGACCGCACCGCCATGATCTTCGCCGCCGGACGCGGCGAACGCATGCGTCCGCTCACCGATACCTGCCCGAAGCCGCTGCTCGCCGTGGGCGGCAAACCGCTTGTCGTGTGGCAGATCGAGCAGCTCGCCGCGGCGGGCTACACGCGCATCGTCATCAACCACGCCTGGCTCGGCGCGCAGATCGAATCCGCGCTCGGTGACGGCGCGCGCTTTGGCGTGAGGCTCCACTATTCGCCCGAGCACGACGCGCTCGAAACGGCGGGGGGAATTGCGCAGGCGCTGCCGCTCATCGAGTCAAACGGCGTGCCCGAAGTGTTCCTCGCGGTAAGCGGCGACGTCTACAGCGCCTACGATTTCGCGCGCCTGAACACGCACGCGCAAGCGCTCGCGGCGCAAGCGCAACCGGGCATGCATCTCGTGATGGTGCCGAACCCGCCGTTCCACCCGAAGGGCGACTTCGCGCTGAGCGATGACGGCCGGCTCGCCCTCGAAGGCGCGCCGCGCTATACGTTCGGCAATATTGGCCTCTATGACACGCGCATGTTCCGCGATCTCGCGCCCGGCACGAAGCGCGCGCTCACACCGTACTATCGCGAGTCCATCGCGCAAGGACACGTGAGCGGCGAGCTATACGAAGGCGTTTGGGAAAACGTCGGCACGCCCGCGCAGCTCAATGCGCTCGACGCCGCGCTGCGAAAGACGACTCCCGCGCACCACGGCTAAAAGCCTGCAAACGCCGGCGCGCGGAGCGCTTCAATTTCCGCCCGCCGCAGGCAACTCCACTTGCCCCGCTTGTTGCCCCGCTCGTGACTGGGGCGCATCGCCCGTCTTCTGCTGCTGAAGCGCCCACATCTGCGCATAGTGTCCGCCCGCGCGCAGCAGTTGCGCATGCGTGCCGCGCTCGACGATGCGCCCGTGATCCATCACGATGATCTGTTGCGCGTGCACGACAGTCGAGAGCCGGTGCGCGATCACGAGCGTCGTGCGCTCGCGCGCGATCTGGTCGAGTTCGTGCTGGATGGCCCGCTCCGAGCGCGAATCGAGCGCAGACGTCGCCTCGTCGAACAGCAAAATCGGCGGATTCTTCAGCAGCGTGCGCGCGATCGCCACGCGCTGTTTCTCGCCGCCCGAAAGCTTGAGACCGCGCTCGCCCACGGACGTGTCGTAGCCCTTGGGCAGACTTTCGATGAACGCATGAATATGCGCTGCGCGCGCCGCCGCGATCACTTCCTCGCGGCTCGCCGTCGGCCGGCCATAGGCGATGTTGTAGTAGATCGAATCGTTGAACAGCACCGTGTCCTGCGGCACGATGCCGATCGAAGCACGCAGCGAATCCTGCGTGACGTCGCGGATATCCTGGCCGTCGATGGTGATCGCGCCACCGCTTTCGCCAGGATCGGCACGATCGAGATCGTAGAACCGGAACAAGAGCCGCGCGAGCGTGGACTTGCCCGAGCCGCTATGCCCGACCACGGCCGTGGTCGTGCCCGCCGCAATCGTGAAGCTCAGGTCGTGCAGAATCTGACGCGACGGCTCATACGCGAAATTCACGTGCGAAAAGCGCACCTCGCCGCCGCGCACCGCAAGCGCCTGCGCGCCGGGCACGTCGGCCACTTCGCGCTCGACAGTGAGCAGCGTGAACATGCGGTCCATGTCGGTGAGACTCTGCTTGAGCTCCCGATACACCACGCCGAGAAAATTCAGCGGAATGTAGAGCTGCAGCATGAACGTGTTGATGAGCACGAGGTCGCCGAGTGTGAGCCGTCCTGCCATCACGCCTTGTGTGGCGCGCCAGAGGATGAACACGAGCCCGGTGCCGATGATCGCCTGCTGCCCGAAGTTGAGCGCGGAAAGCGAGTGCTGCGACTTGATCGCGGCCTGCCGGTAGCGGTGCAGGTTTTCGTCGTAGCGCTTCGTCTCCCACTCTTCGTTGCCGAAGTACTTCACGGTCTCGTAGTTGATGAGCGAATCGATCGCACGCGCGTTGGCGCGCGAATCGAGCTCGTTCATCGTGCGGCGGTAATGCGTGCGCCACTCGGTCACCTTCACCGTGAACACGATGTACGCAACGAGCGCGATGAGCGTGACGATCGCGTAGTACGCCTCGTACTTCACCACGAAAAAGCCGAGCACGAGACCCACCTCCACGAGCGTCGGCAGGATGCTGTAGAGCGAGTAGGAAATGAGCTGCGTGATGCCGCGCGTGCCGCGCTCGATGTCGCGCGACATGCCGCCTGTTTGCCGCTCAAGATGAAAGCGCAGCGAGAGCGCGTGCAGATGGCGGAACACCTTGAGCGCGAGCTGGCGCACGGCGCTCTCGGTCACCTTCGAAAAAAGGATTTCGCGCAGCTCGGTGAAGAGCGATGTCGAGAGGCGCACCACGGCGTAAGCCAACACCAGCAACCCGATGCCGCCCGCGAGCACGATGCCCGGCGCGTGCTCCGCGCGACCGAGCGCGGTGAGATGGCGCACGGAAGCCAGGCCGTCGACGATGTGCTTCATCACGATCGGCACGCCGAGGTTGGCCACCTTTGCGCCGATAAGGCAGGTGAGCGCGAAGCCCACGCGCCATCGGTACGCGGTGAGGTAAGGCAGCAGCGAAACGATCGTCTGCCAGTCGTTGCGCGGCCCGGTGGCGGGCAGTGCGGGTTCGTTGGAAGCGGGAAAGCGGCGCATGGGGCGAGCAGCGAGAAATGTGCGCAATGCGGTGCGCGAAAGTCCGGTTCAAGGACCGGAAGCTGGCGCGGCGCAAGCGGCACGGCGAGTCATGTGGGGGATCGGCGACGGGTTTCGCGAAGGTGGAAGGCTCTAATCGACCCGAGCGCCGCACCTTATGCTTTCCCGTACAATTCCTGATCGACATATTGTCGCAGAAGGCGGCGCGCGCCGCTTAAGCGCGCCACGCCGGCCTCAAGCCCCAAGCCCGCTCCGCAGCGCCGTCCGCCGTTCGATCCCTTTTCATGGAAGCCCGATGAACGACTCCTTCCCGCTCCCCCAAAAATCGCCTGCGCTGCGCGTTGTGCCGCAGCCCTCGGACGCCAACGTTCACGGCGACGTCTTCGGCGGCTGGATCATGGCGCAGGTCGATATTGCCGGTTCGATTCCGGCGAGCCGCCGCGCCAACGGACGCGTCGCGACCGTCGCGGTGAACTCGTTCGTGTTCAAGCAACCGGTGTTCGTCGGCGATCTGCTGAGTTTCTACGCCGAGATCGTCAAGACCGGTAACACCTCGGTGACCGTCGAGGTCGAGGTGTACGCGCAGCGGATGCGCCTTCAGGAGGAGGTCGTGAAGGTGACGGAGGCCACGCTCACCTATGTCGCGACCGGCACGGACCGCCGCCCGCGGCAGCTGCCGCCGATCGAATAACGCAACCGCGAACGCAAAAGCGAACGAATCAGCCCATGCCCGCCCGTTGCGCCGGGCTCAAACCGTCCACGCAAGCCCGGGCGCTTCCTCGTACGTCGCGCTCGCGCGCAACAGTGCCGCGGCCTCTTCGCCAGGTAGCGGCGGCGCGAAGAAGTAACCCTGCAGCTCGTCGCACGCGCGATCGCGCAAGAAGGCGAATTGCGCCGACGTCTCCACCCCTTCCGCGATCACCTGCAGCTGCAACTCGTGCGCAAGCGCGATGATGGCCGCCGTGATCGTTTCGTCGTCGCTGCTCGTGCCGATGTCGGCCACGAACGAGCGGTCGATCTTGAGCCGGTCCACAGGCAAACGCTTCAGGTAACTCAGGCTCGAATAGCCAGTGCCGAAGTCGTCGACGGCAATGCCGATGCCCAGCGCGTGCAGCTCGTTCAACATCGACACGGCCTCTTCGGCATTGCGCATGAGCGTGCTCTCGGTCAGCTCGATTTCGAGCCAGCAGGCTTCCAGCCCGGTTTCCTGCAGCACGTCCTTCACGAGCTGCGCAATGTCGCGCTGGTGGAACGTCTTCGCCGAGAAGTTCACGGAAACGCGCACAGGCGGCAACCCCGCGAGTTGCCACGCCCGGTTCTGGCGGCACGCCTCGCGTAGCACCCAGTCGGAGAGCGGTCCGATCAGGCCGCTTTCCTCCGCCACGGGAATGAACTGCGCAGGCGACACGAGCCCCACCTCGGGGTCGCGCCAGCGCACCAGCGCCTCCATGCCGACGATGCGCCCGCCCTCGATCTCCACCTGCGGCTGGTAGTGCAGCAGAAACTCGCTGTCGCGCAGCGCGCGGCGCAAGCGCCGTTCGAGATTCAGGCGCGCGCCCACGTTCGCGTTCATCTCCGGCTGGAAGAACTGGAACGTGTTGCGGCCCATGTCCTTCGCACGGTACATCGCGACGTCGGCCTTCTTCATGAGCGTTTCGGCGTCGTTGCCGTCCTGCGGGAAGACGCTCGCTCCCATGCTGCAGCCTACGTACAGCTCGGTGCCGTCGATCCACACCGGCTCCGAGATCAGCGCGCGCGCCCGCTCCATCCAGCCGATCAGCGACTTCTCGTCGATGGTGTCGGTGAGCACGATCACGAACTCGTCGCCGCCGTGGCGCGCAACCGTGTCGGTCGTGCGCGTGCAACGCTGAAGCCGCTCGGCCACCACACCCAGCAGACGGTCGCCCACGCTGTGGCCGAGGCTATCGTTGACGTTCTTGAAACCGTCGAGGTCGATGAACACCACGGCCACGCCCGTATCGTGCCGCTGCGCCGCGAGCAGCGCATGCTGAAGCCGGTCGCGCAGCAGGTTACGGTTGGGCAGCAGCGTGAGACTGTCGTAGTTCGCCTGGTATTCGAGCTGCTCCTGATAGCGGATCAGCTCGGTCACGTCGTTGATGATGCCGATGTGATGCGTGATGCGGCCATCGAGATCGGGCACCGGCGCGATCAGCAGTTGGTTCCAGAAGAGCACGCCGTCCTTGCGGTAGTTGCGCAGCACGGCGCTCACTTCGCGATTGGAAAGCAGCGCCTTGCGCACCGCGATGAGGCCGTCCTGATCGCGATCGTCGCGTTGCAGGAGGCGGCAGTCCTGGCCGATCACCTCGGCCGGATCGAAGCCCGTGATGCGGCGAAACGCAGGATTCGCGTACTCGATCAGATTGCTGCCACCCGGACCCGGCGCGGTGATGAGAATGGCGTTGACGCATGCGTCGAGCGCGCGGCTTTGCAGGCGCAGCGCGAGGTCGGCGCGCTTGCTTTCCGTGGTGTCCGAGTACGAGCCGAGCACGCCGATCACGCGGCCGTCGCCGTCGAGCAGCGGCAGCTTGCTCGTGAGCGTCGTGCGGTGCAGGCCGTCGATCGCTAGGTTGTCCTCGTAGTTGATGCGCGGCAGACCCGACTCGATCACCTCGCGATCCTGTTCGCGCATGCCGTCGGCGTAGGCGCGCCACGGCAGGTCGTCGTCGAACTTGCCGATGATCTGCTCGGGATACGAAAGGCCCGCGTCCCGCGCGAAGGTCATGTTGCAGCCGAGATAGCGCGATTGCGCGTCCTTCCAGAAGATGCGCTGCGGGATGTTGTCGATCACCGACTCGAGCATCTGGTTCGAGCGCTGCGCCTCCGCTTCGGCCTTGATCTGCTCGGTGACGTCGTCGGCGAGCACGAACACGGCGTCGCGGCCGAGGAAGGTGAGCGAGTGATGCGAGATGTCGGCGCTGATGATCGAGCCGTCGCGGCGGCGATGGTGCCAGATGCCCGCCATCATGCGCACGTTCTGCGTGAGCATGTCCGAGCGCGTGAGATGCTGCTCGAGCCGCGAGATGTCCTCTGCGGGACGGATGTCGCGGACCGTCATCGCGAGGAACTCTTCCTCGCTGTAGCCGTATTGCTGGATCGCGGCGCTATTCACGGCGAGAAAGCGCAGCGTCTCGCGGTCGAACACGTACATCGGCACCGGATGCGCGTCGAACAGACCCTGAAAGCGCTCGCTGCGCAGGCGCATGCCGCTCACGGCGCGCAGCTTCTCGCGCGCGGCGCTTTCGCGCGCGCCGAACGTGTAGATGAGCAGCGTCGCGCCCGCGAGCATCGTCACGATCAATAGCAACAGGGCGCGGCGGCCCGAGCGCGCCGAGTCGGCGAGCGCGGCGGCGAGCGCCAGATCCTGTGCGCGTTGCAACGCCGCGAGCCGCCCGTCGAGCTGGTCCACGAGGTTGTCAATGCGGATGTATTCGCCGGCGAGCCACGCGGCAGTGGCGGGCGACGGCGCTTCGCCGCCGGTTGTGGGCACAGTGGCGGACACTGCGGCGGGCGAAGGCATGGCCGCGTCCGGCAGCGCAGCGGTCGCCGTGGCGGGATTTGGGGCGCTGTTTGCCGCGCTGTTTACCGTACTGTTTGCACCGAGCGGCGCCACCGTGAGCGTATCCAGCGTCACGGCGCTCGCCGCCACATCCGCCGCGGCGTGCAGCGGCAAGATCGTGCCGGTCACGACATGACCGGCCGTGCGCGCATCTGCGGCGCTCCCGGTTTGAGCCGCCTTCGCGGCGGCGGCGTTGCGGGCGAGCGCCTCGCGCGATCCCCATGGCGCTGCGGGCGAACGTGCGGCATTAGCGGGCATCGCCGTGCCGAATTCCTGGCTGGCCGCGCCGTCAGCCGGCACGGCCTGCGCAGCCGCGGTCCCGTTTGCCGCCACCACGGCAGCCTGTCCGCGCTCGTCAGCCACGCGCTGCTCGGCGCGCGCAAGCGTCACGTCGATCTCGCTCGCAATTGCGGTGGCCTGCCCCGCCAACGCGTCGAAACGGGCTGCGAGGTCGGCACTGCCGGCCAGTTCCGCGCGCAGTGCGCGGCCGCTTTCGTCGAGCATGGCGGCACGCGCGTCGTGCGCGGCAGCCGACTCCGGCTGGCCCTGCACCGCGAAACGGCCCAGCGCACTGACGCCGCTGCCAAGGGCATCGCGATAACGGTCGAGATCGTGACGGATCGTCGCCGCCTGGCTAGCGCGCAGGTCGATCTGGCGCTGACCGTCGATCTGCGTCCACGCGACAAAAGCGTTCGCGCCCACGGCCGCCGCAACGACGGCCAGATTGATGAGTTGGCGCTTCGAAAAAAGAAGGTTCATGAATGCCGAGCGTCGTTCGCGCCCGCGCCGTGAGCGCGGGATGATGGGTCACGACTGCGCGCGACCGGTCGGCGCCTGACGCGCCAACCCGAAATAACGGCACGGCCGGCCTTGTCTTGAGGGTAAATGCGGAGAAAGAAGCGGAAAAAGACGCGCGATGCCCGAGGCAGCCGCGGTTAGCGGGAATCGGGTATGGATCGGCTATGAGCCGGCTATGCGTTGGCTTTGACGCCGAGGCGGCCAGGATCGGCGGGAATCAGCGGCTGGAAATCAGCGCGGCACCGCCAGCCCGAACTCGCGCATCGCCGGCGCGAAGTCGTGATTGCTCTCGGGTTTACGCGCGAGCTTCGCAAGCACATAGCGCTGGAACGGGTCGAGTTGCGCCCAGTCTTCGAGGCCGGGCGCTTGCAGGTTGGCAAGCTCGGACTGAAGCGCAATGCCGCCCGGCACCGCGTTCACGTCGCGCCAGGCCGGCGCTTCTTCGGGCGCGAACCATTCGGGCTCGACGTTCGCATGCGTGCGCATCATCTCGAAGAGCGCGTGGTCGAAATTGGGCTCGATCTGCGTGTCTTCATCGACGGGAAAACACGCCAGCAGCCGACGGTCCTCATAGGGCAGCAATTGCCATTGCGCGAGAGATATGCGCAGACCAAAGCGATCCAGGTTGAAGCGCACGCACATCGGGATATAGGTGAGGTTTTCGGACGAGTCGACCTCGAACCCGAAAAGCAGCGGAGCTTCGTTCAATGCCATGACGGTATCCTCGCGAGGCGGGCAAAGGCGCAGATAAGCGCGGGCGGCCCGCTTGAGGTATTTTAGAACCTTCCGCGCGCGGCGCGGCTCCGCCGTCCCCGGCGGCGCTGCGGTGCCGCGCCGCACAAGGACTGATGGAGTTTTGCGCTTGACGACCCCAACCCGCTCGCCAATGAGCCCGCTAACCCGCGAGCCGATCGCGGCGTCGAATCCCCTGGAATCCGAAGGCCAGTCCGGCGCCGTCGAATTGCGCGTGCATCGGCACCGCGGCGGCACGGTGGAAACGCGTGAGGACCACGTGGGCCAGGAATGGCCCGTCGCGCTCGTGTTCAACGGCATTTCGCACGCAGTCATGATGTGCACGCCGCGCGACCTCGAAGCGTTCGCCGTGGGCTTCGCGATCTCCGAAGGCATTGTCGGGCGCAACGCCGATATCCAGGACATCGAGGTTGACTGGCACGACGAAGCGGATCTTCCACACGCCGAAGTGAACTTGACCGTGGTGCAGCAGGCATTCGTCGAACTCAAGGAAAAGCGCCGCGCGCTCGCCGGGCGCAGCGGCTGCGGCGTGTGCGGCATCGAGAGCATCGACCTGCTCGATCTCGAGCCCGAGCAGGTGCCCGACACCGGCTTCGTCGCGCGACTGGCACCGGACGCCATCGCGCGCGCCGCACGCGAACTGCCGCAGCACCAGGCGCTCACGAAGCTCACTGGCGGGCTGCATGCGGCCGCGTGGTGCGACGAAAACGGCGCGATCCTGCGCGCCTTCGAAGACGTGGGCCGCCACAACGCGCTCGACAAACTCATCGGCCAGCTCGTGATGGAGCGCGCCGACACGCAGCAGGGTTTCGTCTTCCTCTCGAGCCGTGCGAGCTACGAACTGGTGCGCAAGGCCGCGCGCGTGGGCATTCCGATGGTCGCGACGATCTCGGCACCCTCCTCGCTTGCCATCGCCATCGCCAGGCGCGCCGGACTGCGGCTCGTGAGTTTCTGCCGCGAGTCCGGCTATGTCGATTACGAAACCGCCTGAGTTACCAATCGCGGCCTAGTCGAACTGCCGGAAATCCGGCTTGCGCTTTCCGAGGAAAGCCGTGAACGCCTCGCGCGCTTCGGGCGCGAGCAGCATCTTGCCGAAGTGCACGAACTCTTCGCTCATGCGCGTCTTGACCTCGTGGTCGCTCGCGCGCTTCATGAGCGACTTCGTCACGCGCAGCGACGACGCGGGCAACGCCACGAGCTTCGCCAGTTGCCCGGCGACGAACGCGTCGAGTTCAGCAGCCGGCAGCACACGGTTCACGAACCCCATGCGATGCGCTTCCGCCGCGTCGAAGGTCTCGCCGAGCAGCAGCTTTTCCGCCGCGCCCTGATAGCCCGCAATGCGTGGCAGCAAGAGCGACGAAGCCGCCTCGGGGCACAGCCCCAGTTGCGCGAACGGCACGGCGAAGCGCGCGTTGTCCGCAGCGTAGACGATGTCGCAATGCAGCAGCAGCGTCGTGCCGACACCGATCGCCGGCCCTTTCACCGCTGCGACGAGCGGCTTCTCGAAAGTCGAGATGGCGTCGAGAAAGCGGATTACGGGGGAATCGGCGCCGGCGGGCGGGCTCTTCAGGAAGTCTTCGATGTCGTTGCCGGCCGTGAAGATCTCAGTGTGGCCGGTCAGCAGCACCGCGCGTACCGAGGCGTCCTCGTTTGCGCCGGTCAGCGCGTCGGCCATCGCCTGATACATCGCGGGCGTGAGCGCGTTCTTGCGCGCGGGACGGTCGATCGTGATCGTGAGCACGCCGTTTTCGCGTGCCACAAGGATTTCGTTACTCATACGAATGTCTCCTCTGTCGACCGGAGTTGGCGCTTGAGCGCCTTACTCCGGTCCCACCTGGATCTGATACGAAAAACGGTCCGCAAACCGTGAAGTCTGCGAACCGTGTCGATAACGCCTGGGCGCTAATGCTTACAGCCGCTCGATGATGCCCGCAGCACCCATGCCGGTGCCGACGCACATCGTCACCATGCCGTACTTGTAGTTGCGGCGGCGCAGGCCGTGCACGACCGTCGACGCGCGAATCGCGCCCGTCGCGCCGAGCGGGTGGCCCAGCGCAATCGCGCCACCGAGCGGATTGATCTTCGAAGGATCGAGGCCGAGGTCCTGGATCACCGCCAGCGACTGCGCGGCAAACGCTTCGTTCAGCTCGATCCAGTCGAGATCGTCCTGCTTCAGGCCCGCGGCCTTCAGCGCCGCCGGAATCGCTTCCTTCGGACCGATGCCCATGATCTCCGGCGGCACGCCGCGCACCGCGAAGCTCACGAAGCGCGCGAGCGGCGTGAGGTTGAACTGCTTGAGGATCTTTTCGGAGACCACGATCAGCGCGCCCGCGCCATCCGAAGTCTGCGAGCTGTTACCGGCCGTGACCGAGCCCTTGTTCGCGAACACCGCACGCAGCTTCGCGAGACCTTCGAGCGTCGTATCGGCACGCGGGCCTTCGTCCAGTTCGATCAAACGCTCCTTCACCTTCACTTCGCCCGAAGCGAGATCCGGGAAGCGCTCGACGAGCGTGTACGGCGCGATTTCGTCCTTGAACTCGCCCGCCTGTTGCGCGGCGAGCGCGCGGCGATGCGATTCGACCGAGAACGCGTCCTGCGCCTCGCGGCTCACCTTCCAGCGCTCCGCGACCTTCTCGGCGGTCAGGCCCATACCGTAAGCAATGCCAACGTCTTCATTGCGATCGAAGATGTGCGGCGAGAGCGACGGCTTGTTGCCCATCATCGGCACCATGCTCATCGACTCGCAGCCGCCCGCGATCATCGCGTCGGATTCGCCCACGCGGATGCGGTCGGCGGCCATGGCGAGCGCCGTGAGACCCGACGCGCAGAAGCGGTTGACGGTCACGCCGCCCACGCTCTGCGGCAGCCCCGCGAGCAGCGCGCCGATACGCGCCACGTTCAGGCCTTGCTCGGCTTCCGGAATCGCGCAGCCGACAATGGCGTCTTCGATCACGCTCGTGTCGAGCCCGGGCACCTGCGCCACGGCCGACTTGATCGCGTGAACGAGCAACTCGTCCGGGCGGGTGTTCTTGAACACGCCGCGCGGCGCCTTGCCGATGGGGGTGCGGCTCGCGGCGACGATGTAGGCGTCCTGCAACTGTTTGCTCATCTCTTACTCCAGTATCTGGTGTGCGTCGTGCCGCTTAGTTGCGCACCGGCTTGCCGGTTTGCAGCATGCCCATGATGCGCTCCTGCGTCTTCTGCGTGCCGAGCAGATCGACGAAGGCACGGCGCTCGAGCTTGAGCAGCCATTCCTCGTCGACGAGGCTGCCCGCCTCGACGTCGCCGCCGCACACCGCTTCCGCGATGCGACTCGCGATCAGGAAGTCGTGATCGCTGATGAAGCGGCCATCACGCATGTTCACGAGCGATGCCTTGATGGTCGAGATCGCCGAGCGGCCCGCCACCGGAATCTGCGTGGCGCGCAGCGGCGCACGGTAGCCCGCCGCGCTCAGTGCGCGCGCTTCCTTCTTCGCCGTGTCGAGCAGTTCGAACACGTTGAAGACGATGGTGTCCGAAGGCTTCAGATAGCCCATTGCGCGCGCGTCGTGCGCCGAGGCCGAGACCTTCGCCATCGCGGCGTTTTCGAACGACTTCTGCAGGAACCGGAGCAGATCGCTCGGCGCCGCGCCAATCGCCTGCGCGCCTTCGGCTGCGCGAATCGCCGCTTCCTTCAGGCCGCCGCCAGCGGGCACGAGACCCACGCCCACTTCCACGAGGCCGACATAGCTCTCGATGTGCGCCACACGCTTCGCGCTTTGCAGCATGATTTCGCAGCCGCCGCCGAGCGCGATGCCCGACACCGCCGTGATGACCGGCACGTTCGCGTACTTCACGCGCAGCATCGTGTCCTGGAACTTCTTCACGAACGGCTCGATGCCTTTCGCGCCGCCCATCATGAACGCGGGCATCGCCTCTTCGAGGTTCGCGCCAGCCGAGAACGGGCCGCCCGGCGCGCCGAGCTTGAGCGACGTCGGCTGCCAGATCACGAGGCCCTTGTAGCCGTCTTCGGCGATGTCGATGGCCTTCACGAGCGAGTCGAGCAGGCCCGGGCCCATCGTGTTCATCTTGCTCTTGTACGAGACGATGACGACGTCGTCCTCGCCCGCGCGGTCGTCCACCCAGGCGCGCAGGTTTTCGTTCTCGAACAGCGTCTTGCCGTAGGTCTTCGGATCGCGTGCGTTCGTTTCACCGAACAGCGCCGCACGGAACACCTGACGCTCATACACCGGCAGTTTCGAGCGCGGCACGAAGCGCGCTTCAGCGGGCGACCACGAGCCGTCCGCGCCATGCACGCCGCCGTTCGCTGCGACCGGACCTTCGAATACCCAGGCGGGCAGCGGCGCATTCGAAAGCGCCTTGCCTGCGTCGATGTCTTCCTTCACCCACTCGGCCACCTGCTTCCAACCTGCGGCCTGCCAGCCTTCGAACGGGCCTTCGTTCCAGCCGAAGCCCCAGCGGATCGCGAGATCGACGTCGCGCGCGTTGTCCGCGATCGACTGCAGATGCACGCCGATGTAGTGGAACACGTCGCGGAAGATCGACCACAGGAACTGCGCCTGCGGGTGCTGCGTTTCGCGCAGCAGCTTCAGGCGCTCGGCGGCCGGACGCTTGAGAATGCGGCCAACCAGTTCGTCGGCCTTGCCGCCGCCGTCCACGTACTCGCCCGTGTTGGCGTCGAGCACCTTGATTGCCTTGCCTTCCTTGCGATAGAAGCCGCCGCCCGTCTTCTGGCCGAGCGCGCCCTTCGCCACGAGACCCGCGAGCACGGCGGGCGTTTCGTAGACCGGGAAGAACGGATCGTCCTTCAGGTTGTCCTGCATCGTCTTGATGACGTGCGCCATCGTGTCGAGACCCACGACGTCCGCAGTGCGGAACGTCGCCGACTTCGCGCGGCCAAGGCGCGAGCCCGTGAGGTCATCGACTTCGTCGAAACGCAGTCCGAACTTCTTCGCCTCGGCGATCACCGCGAGGATCGAGAACACGCCCACGCGGTTCGCGATGAAGTTCGGCGTGTCTTTCGCGCGCACGACGCCCTTGCCCACCACGCTCGTCAGGAACGATTCGAGCTGGTCGAGGATTTCGGGCTTCGTTTGCGGCGTCGGGATCAGCTCGACGAGGTGCATGTAGCGCGGCGGGTTGAAGAAGTGCACGCCGCAAAAGCGCGCCTTCAACGCATCGTCGAAGCCATGCGAGAGTTCGGTGATGGACAAGCCCGAGGTGTTGGTCGCGAAGATCGCGTTCGGGCCGATGTGCGGCGCGACCTTCTTGTAGAGGTCGTGCTTCCAGTCCATGCGCTCGGCGATCGCCTCGATCACCACGTCGCATTCCGCGAGTTTGGCGATGTCGTCTTCGTAGTTCGCGGGCGTGATGTATTGCGCGTCGTCCTTCACGCCGAACGGCGCGGGCGAGAGCTTCTTGAGCGTCTCGATTGCCTTGAGCGCGACGGCGTTTTTCGGGCCTTCCTTCGCGGGCAGATCGAACAGCAGCACGGGTACGCGGGCGTTGATCAGGTGCGCGGCGATCTGCGCGCCCATCACGCCGGCGCCGAGCACGGCCACCTTGCGAATATTGAGGTTGCTCACGTTGTTCCTCCAGCGGGTATGCAATGTCGAGCGGATTGAAGTGTGAGGGCGGCGTGCCTCAACGGGCGCCGCCTCTGGACGTCGTGTTGACCGGGCGCGCCCTTGAAAAGCGCGCGCCCGTTGGCTTTTAGAACAGCGCTTCGTCGACTTCCATCAGCGTCTTCGAACCCGCGCGCGCCTGGCGGATCGAGGTAGCCGTTTCGGGCAGGAGCTTGGCGAAGTAGAAACGCGCCGTGGCCAGTTTCGACTTGTAGAACGGATCGCCCGAGCTTTCCTTGTCGAGCGCGATGCGCGCCATGCGCGCCCAGAAGTACGCGAACACGAGGTGGCCCGCCGTGCGCAGATACGGCACCGCGGCCGCGCCCACTTCGTCGGGGTTCTGCATGGCCTTCATGCCGATTTCCATCGTGAGCTTTTGCATCTTGTCGCCGATGTCGGCGAGCGGATTCACGAACTCCTGCATTTCCGGCTTGATGCCTTCGGCTTCGACGAAGTCGGTCACGAGCTTGCCGAACTTCTTGAGCTTCGCGCCCATGTCGCCCAGCACCTTGCGGCCCAGCAGGTCGAGCGACTGGATCGTGTTCGTGCCTTCGTAGATCTGGTTGATACGCGCGTCGCGCACGTACTGCTCCATGCCCCACTCGGAGATAAAGCCGTGGCCGCCGTACACCTGCATGCCGAGGTTGGTGCTATCGAAGGCGTTGTCGGTGAGGAAGGCCTTGATGATCGGCGTGAGCAGCGCGACGAGGTCGGCCGCTTCCTTGCGCTCGGCTTCGTCGCCGTGCGAGAGCTCCTTGTCGATCTGGAGCGCGGACCAGTAGGTGAAGGCGCGCGCGCCTTCGGCCCAGGCCTTTTGCGTGAGCAGCATGCGGCGCACGTCCGGATGCACGATGATCGGGTCCGCAGCCTTTTCAGGCGCCTTCGGGCCGGTCAACGCGCGCATCTGCAGGCGCTCTTTCGCGTACGTGAGCGAATTCTGGTAAGCCACTTCGGTGAGACCGAGACCTTGCATGCCCACGCCCAGACGCGCGGCGTTCATCATCACGAACATGGCGTTCAAGCCCTTGTTCGGCTCGCCGACGAGCCAGCCCTTCGCGCCGTCGAGATTCATGACGCAGGTGGCGTTGCCGTGAATGCCCATCTTGTGCTCGATCGAGCCGCACTTGATGCCATTGCGCTCACCGACTTCACCCGCTGCCGTGGGGATGAACTTCGGCACGACGAAGAGCGAGATGCCTTTGGTTCCCGGCGGCGCATCCGGCAGGCGCGCGAGCACGAGGTGGATGATGTTCTCGGCCATGTCGTGCTCACCGCTCGAGATGAAGATCTTCGTGCCGGTGATCGCGTACGAGCCGTCGCCGTTCGGCTCGGCCTTCGTGCGCAGGATGCCGAGGTCGGTGCCGCAGTGCGGCTCGGTCAGGCACATCGTGCCGGTCCACACGCCTTCGACCAGCTTCGGCAGATAAGCCTTCTGGAGTTCGGGCGTGCCGTGTGCATGCAGACACTCGTAGGCGCCATGCGAGAGACCCGGGTACATGGTCCACGCCTGGTTCGCCGAGTTCAGCATTTCATAGAGCGCGTTGTTCACGAACGCGGGCAGCCCCTGGCCGCCGTATTCGGGATCGCAGCCGAGCGCCGGCCAGCCGGCTTCGACATATTGCTTGTACGCTTCCTTGAAACCAGTGGGCGTGGTGACCACGCCGTCGCCGGCGTAGGTGCAGCCTTCACGGTCGCCGACCTGGTTCAGCGGAAACAGCACCTCGGAGCAGAATTTGCCGGCTTCTTCGAGCACCTGGTTGATGGTGTCGGCGTCGAGGTCGGCGTGCTTCGGCATCTGCTTCACTTCGCCTTCCACGTTCAGCAGTTCGTGCAGCACGAACTGCATGTCGCGCAGCGGCGCGGTGTACTGTCCCATGTCTTCTCTCCAAAATTTGAGCTTCGGGTCCCTCGCGCGCCGCCGCGACTCCGATGTTGCAGCCAGGCGCTACTGGGTCTCGCTCTGATACGAAACAATCAGCTTCTCGAACGCGGCCCACGTATGCTCGACCGCGTCCGGCAGATGCAGGAAGCGGCCGTCATGATGCAGGCCGAGCGTCACGCTATACAGTTCGAAGAGCATCAGCGCGGGATCGGTCTCCTTGCGCAAATGGCCTTCTTCAATTGCCTGCGAAATGGCCCTCAGGAGCGCCGCGCGCCACATCGACACGCTCGCGACCAATGTCTCGCGCACCTGGCTGTCCGCGCGGTCGTCGTACTCGACGGCGCCGCTGATGTAGATGCAGCCGGTCGTGACTTCGTGAATGCGCTTCTCGAACCATCGCGACAGCATCGCACGCAGACGCGGCAAACCGCGTGGCTCGCGCAAACTCGGAAAGAAGACTTCTTCCTCGAATCGACGGTGGTACTCGCGCACCACCTCGACCTGCAGGTCTTCCCGAGACCCGAAGTGAGCGAAGACGCCACTCTTGCTCATCTGCATGCGCTCGGCGAGCAGGCCGATGGTCAGTCCTTCCAGTCCATCGCGACCTGCCAGGTCGAGTGCTGCATCCAGAATGGCGGCTCGTGTCTGTTCGCCTTTTCGCATAGCTTTCTTTACCGTAACGATGTGGCCGCGATGTAGCCGTCAACTGCTCATTAACTGCTTACATCTAGGCCTGAATTAAATCGAACGGCCGTACTATTGTTGAGGACAGCCGTCCGCGAAACAAGGACTTTATTAGAAACCGATTTCTAACCGGTACTCTAATTTCCGGGGTTCGTGCGCCGCGCACAAGCCGACATTCTCTCGATTGCACGCGCGCTGATTCGTATGGCAGGCGCATCGCGCCGAGGGGCCGCGGTGGGGCTTACGGCAGCGTTCTCGTTCTAGTCGTAGCCGCCTACCGTGATGAGCTTCATGAGCGCGCGATAGAACGCCCATGCGAGCCAGTTCACGCCGCGCACGTGCCACGGCCGCGCCTCGTAGCGCGCGCGGTCGATCTGCGCGGCATCGCCGAACGCCGTGAGAATCTCCTCGCGCAACTGTTCGATCTGCGGATGCTGCACGAGCAACACGTTGGCCTCGTTGTTGAGCACGAGGCTGAGCGCATCGAGGTTCGAGGAACCCACCGTGCCCCAGCTCGAATCGACGACGGCCACCTTGCCGTGCAGCATCGTTTTCTCATACTCAGCAATCTGCACGCCCGCGCTCAGAAGCTGGTGATAGAGGAATGGCACTCCGTAGTCGAGCACCTTGAATTCCTTTCGTCCGACCAAAAGCCTGACGGCCACGCCGCGTTCCGCGGCGCTCACAAGCGCGCGCCGCAACCGCCGGCCCGGCATGAAATACGGATTGGCGAGCAGCACTTCCTTGCGCGCCTCGCCGATGGCGTCGAGATAAGCCTTTTCGATGGCGCGCCGGTTGACCACGTTGTCGCGCGCGACGAACGCCACGCACGGCACGTCCGCCGTGCGCGGATCGCGCACGCTCGCGCGCAGACGCTCGCGCAGACGCGTGAAGAAGCGCTTCGCACGAGGCGAGCGCACGGTGGGCGCGAGCGCGCGCAACGCGTCGTCGACGATCTGCGTGGGGCGCCCCACCGTGTGGCCGGTGGGATGCGGCGACATGAAGCCCGCGCTCGCGGGCACGCCGGGCGAAAGCTGCTGCGGCAGCGGCGGCCGGTAGCCGAGACGGATACGCCGCCACTGCTGCTCGATCGCAAGGCGCACGTCCACGACCACGGGCCCGTGCAGTTCGACGGCGAAATCCCAACGCGGATACGGCAGCCTGTAGCCGTCCTGCTCGAAATCGTCGATCACGTTGATGCCGCCGCAATACGCGAACTGGTCGTCGATCACGGCGAGCTTGCGGTGCGTGCGCGAAAAACCGAAGCGCCCGAAGATATGCGGGTTGTAGACGCGGTGCTCCACGCCGGCGCCGGGCCAGGTCTCGAAGAGCGCAATACGCGGTGAGCCAATGCCGTCAGTGATGACGCGCACGCGCACGCCGCGCGCCGCCGCGCGCACGAGCGCATCGGAAAGCGCGCGGCCGATATCGTCATCGCAAAAGATGTAGGTTTCGAGCGCAACGTCGCGCGTGGCGGCGTCGATGCGTTCGATCATCGCGCCGAACAGTTCGGCGCTCGATTCGAACAGGCGCACGTCGTTGCCGCTCGTGAAGCGATAGCGCGAACGATAGCGCCGGCCAAGCAGCGCCTCGCGCAGCCTCACCACGCGCTGCGATTCAATGCCGGGATCGGTACTGGTTTCGCTCATGTTCGGCTCACCCGCGTCCCTCACTTCCTTCGCGCCCTTCGCGTCCCTCGCGTAGCCGCTCGGGCAGTTGCAGAATGGCCTCGCGGTTCGACCACGAGAAGCACTTCGCCGCCGCCTGCTCGTAGGGCAGCCACACATAAGCCGTATGCTCGCGCGGCGCGAGCGTGACGACTGTGCCCGTGGGCACTTCCAGGCTGAACCAATGCTCGGTGTTGCGCGTAACACCCGGCGCATAGCGATGGCGCCACACGGGATAGATTTCGTACTCGATCTCGTGATGCCAGTCGAGCAGCGCCGACGGCGGAACGCCCACCGCGCCGACAGCAATACCCGTCTCTTCGCCCACCTCCCGCATGGCGGTTTCGGCGAACGGTTCGTCGTGCCGGTCCTTGGAGCCTGTGACCGACTGCCAGAAACCGGGCCGGTCGGCGCGTTCGATGATCAGGACCTCCAGTTGCGGCGTATGAATGACGACGAGTACGGATTCCGGAATCTTCGGCGGCTTCTGCATGGTGATGGAGCTGGGGAGGAACGCGCGCTGCGCGCTTGCGGCGCGTCTAAAGGTAATTTAACGCAAAAAGCAAAAAAGGCGCACGATGCGCCTTTTCTGTTGTTGCGATGCAAAAGCCCTGGCGGGCCTTCGCAGCAGGAGGTGTAGCTTACTGCGCCGTCTTCTGCTCGGGTTGACGCAGACGGATGTGCAGTTCGCGCAGCTGGCGCTCGTCCACCGGGCTCGGCGCCTGCGTGAGCAGATCCTGCGCACGCTGCGTCTTCGGGAATGCGATCACATCGCGGATCGAGTCGGCGCCGGCCATCATCGTCACGATGCGGTCCAGACCGAACGCGATACCACCGTGCGGCGGCGCGCCATACTGGAGCGCGTCGAGCAGGAAGCCGAACTTCGCGCGGGCTTCTTCCGCATTGATCTTGAGCGCGCGGAACACCTTGCTCTGCACGTCTTCCTGATAGATACGCACGGAACCGCCGCCGATTTCCCAGCCGTTCAGCACCATGTCGTAAGCCTTAGCAAGGCAGCGGCCCGGATCCGTTTCGAGGTATTCCAGGTGCTCGTCCTTCGGGCTCGTGAACGGGTGGTGGGCAGCCACGTAGCGGTTTTCTTCCTCGTCGTACTCGAACATCGGGAAGTCGATCACCCACAGCGGCTTCCAGCCCTTCTCGACCAAACCGTTGGCACGACCGAACTCCGAATGGCCGATCTTCAGGCGCAGCGCGCCCAGGCTGTCGTTCACCACCTTCGCGCGGTCGGCTGCAAAGAAGATGATGTCGCCGTCTTGCGCGCCGGTGCGCTCGAGGATAGCGGCGATCGACGCGTCGTGCAGGTTCTTGACGATCGGGCTTTGCAGACCGTCGCGGCCCTTCGCGACTTCGTTGATCTTGATCCAGGCGAGGCCCTTCGCGCCGTAGATGCGCACGAATTCCGTGTAGCCGTCGATGTCACCGCGCGAGAGTTCGCCGCCCTTCGGCACGCGCAGCGCCGCGACGCGGCCGTCCTTGCTGTTGGCCGGCGTGCTGAACACCTTGAAGTCCACGTCCTTGACGGCGTCCGTCAGTTCCGTGAATTCGAGCTTCACGCGCAGGTCCGGCTTGTCCGAGCCGAAGCGGCTCATGGCTTCCGAGTAAGGCATGACCGGGAACTTCGCTTCGAGCTCGACGCCGATCGTTTCCTTGAACACATGACGCGCCATGTCTTCGAACAGGTCACGGATTTCCTGCTCGCCGAGGAACGACGTTTCGCAGTCGATCTGCGTGAATTCGGGCTGACGGTCAGCGCGCAGGTCTTCGTCGCGGAAGCACTTGACGATCTGGTAGTAGCGATCGAAGTTCGCCACCATCAAGAGCTGCTTGAAGAGCTGCGGCGACTGCGGCAGCGCGAAAAACTGGCCTGCGTTCACGCGCGACGGCACGAGGTAGTCGCGTGCGCCTTCCGGCGTGCTCTTCGTGAGCATCGGCGTTTCGATGTCGATGAAGCCGAGCGCGTCGAGATACCTGCGCACGGCCATCGTCACGCGATAGCGCAGACGCAGGTTGTGCTGCATCTGCGGACGGCGCAGGTCGAGCACGCGATGTGTGAGGCGCGTGGTTTCCGAGAGGTTGTCGTCGTCGAGCTGGAACGGCGGCGTGACCGACGCGTTGAGCACCACGAGCTCGTGGCAAAGCACTTCGATCTTGCCGCTCGTGAGGTTGGCGTTGACCGTGCCTTCGGGACGATTGCGAACGAGACCCTTCACCTGCACGCAGAACTCGTTGCGCACGTCTTCGGCGGCCTTGAACATTTCCGCGCGGTCCGGATCGCAGACGACCTGGACGAGGCCCTCGCGATCGCGCAGGTCGATGAAGATGACGCCGCCGTGGTCGCGGCGCCGCTGCACCCATCCGCACAGCGAAACAGTTTGGCCCAGCAGCTGTTCGGTCACCAGACCGCAGTATTCAGATCTCATCGACATGATGTTCGTCTTTCGTTATGCATGAATGAACGGGAGCGGCGCGTGCAAGCGCGTCGTCCGGTATTTAAAGCGGAGGATCGATGGGGCGGCGTGGAGAGGTTGTCGGCGCGACCACGCCCATCGAAACAATATACTTGAGCGCGGCGTCGACGGTCATGTCCAGCTCGACCACCTCGCTCTTTGGCACCATCAGGAAAAATCCCGACGTGGGATTCGGCGTAGTCGGGACATACACGCTCACGTGATCTTCCCGCAGGTGGTTGACCACGTCGCCGCCCGGAATGCCGGTGAGAAACGCGATCGTCCACGAACCCTTGCGCGGGTACTCGATCAGGAGTGCCTTGCGAAATGCGTTGCCGTTGCTCGAAAGCAGTGTATCGGAAACCTGCTGGATGCTGCCGTACAGCGGTCCGATGATCGGAATGCGGCGCACCAGGGCGTTCCACCACTCCACCAGCTTCTGGCCGATGAAGTTGTGCGTGAGCAGACCGACCCCGAAGATGAACGCGAGCGTGAGCACCGCGCCAAGACCCGGCAGGCGCACGCCGAACATGCGCTCCGGCCGCCACGATTCGGGCAGCAGCAGTAGCGTCTGATCCATCGTGCCGATCACGAGGTTCAGCACCCACAGCGTGATGGCCAACGGCACCAGCACCAGCAGGCCGGTCAGGAATACCGATTTGAACGTCGCTTTCTTGATCGTCATGTACACCGCCAAACGCGCCGCGCGCGGCATACGGGCTGCCGGCGCGGCTTCGGCGCGGCGCGTGTCCCCGGGAATGCAGGAATCGCGCCGCAGGTTTTTCAGGTCGAGGCCGCCGGACTGGGCGTGCTCGCTGGGGTGCTCGCGGCGGGCGCGGCCGCGCTCGAATCGCTGGAGGCGCTCGCGGCGCCCTCGCCGGCCGGCTTGCTGCCCTCCGACGACGATGCGTTTTCGCCCGCCGCCTTCGCGCCGGTCGCCGCACCGCTCTTGGCGCCGTTCCCGCCGCGGAAATCGGTGACGTACCAGCCCGAACCCTTCAGCTGGAAGCCCGCTGCGGTAACCTGCTTGCGAAATGTGTCCGCGCCGCAGCTCGGGCACTGCGTCAGGGGCGCATCGCTCATCTTTTGGAGCACGTCCTTGTCGAAGCCGCACGACTCGCAGCGATAAGCGTAGATCGGCATGATCTCTATCCTGATGAAAATCTGATAATTGCTTGCAAAGCCTTGAATTATAGCCGCAAACCAACATCGCCCCTGGCATTTACCGGGCTTGGGTGTCCAGCGGGGAGGGTTCGAGGGTCGCGACCGCCTCAAGTCACATGAGGGCAGGTTGCGCGCACATCAAGAGCGCGCGCGGCGATGCAAGGCGGCGAGCGCATGGCGCGCCCGCCTGACATAGCTCAAACGTGCGACGGCGCGACGTCGTTGCGGCGCCACACGAGCCAGCGTTCGCGCCCGACGAACACGGGCAGCGAGTCGGCCACAGGCTGATCGTCGGCCAGCGTGAAATACGGCGTGAGCAAGGCGTCGAGTTCGTCACGTGCGATGGCGAACGGTGGCCCCTTGGGCGTTTCGCCGATGAAGAAGTAGCCCGCCAGCAGCGCGCCGGGCTGCAACAGTTGGGCCATGCGCGCGGCGTAGCTCGCGCGCTGCGCCTTGGGCAGCGCGCACAGGAAAGCGCGCTCGAACACCCAGGCTGGCGCGAACGGCGGCGTGTAGGCGTAAAAGTCCGCCTCTTCGACGACACCGGCGTACTGCCCCAGCGCCGCGCGCGCGCTCGCAACCGCGGCCGGCGCGAAGTCGATGGCGCGCACCGTGCGGCCGCGCTCGGCGAGCCAGCGCGCTTCCCAGGCGTTGCCGCAGCCCGGAATCAGCACCGCGGCCTCAGGGTGCGCGGTGGCGAAGGCTTCAAACTGGCGCTGCACGCCCGCCTGGTCCCACGGCGTGAAGCCGCGCTCGAAGCGCTCGTCCCAGAACGAGGGCGACGCCGGGTCGCGGGTTTCGAATTCGGGCGCTTCGCCCGGTTGCGGCGGCAGGGTCGGGTCGCTCATCGTCTCACTCCTTGCTCTCGTGGTCAGTCAGCCGCCGTAGGCGAATGCGAGCCACACGCGCGCCGCCACCATGCCCACGCCCACGGCCACGCCGAACACAAGCAGGCCCTGCAGCAGGCGGTTCGTGCGGCGTTGCTCGGCGAGCATCGCGCGGATTGTCTCGTCGTTGGCGAAACCGCCCGGCTCCTGGCGGTGCAGCAGCGCCTGGTGCACAAGACGCGGCAATTGCGGCAGCGTCTTGCTCCATTGCGGCGCTTCGATCTTGAAGCGCTCGTACCAGCCGCGCAGGCCGATCTGCTCGGTCATCCAGCGCTCGAGATAAGGCTTCGCCGTTTTCCAGAGATCGAGTTCCGGATCGAGCGAGCGCCCAAGGCCTTCGACGTTGAGCATGGTCTTTTGCAGCAGCACGAGTTGCGGCTGAATTTCCACGTTGAAGCGCCGCGAGGTCTGGAACAACCGCAACAGCACCTGGCCCAGCGAAATGTCCTTCAACGCCCGGTCGAAATACGGTTCGCACACGGCGCGAATCGCGCTTTCCAGCTCTTCCACGCGCGTATTGGGCGGCACCCACCCCGACTCGATATGCAGCGTCGCCACGCGGTGATAGTCGCGCTTGAAGAACGCGAGAAAGTTCTGCGCGAGGTAGTTCTTGTCGAAGTCCGACAGCGCACCGACGATGCCGAAATCGAGCGCGATATAGCGGCCGAAATGCGCGGGATCGAGGCTCACCTGGATGTTGCCGGGATGCATGTCGGCGTGAAAGAAACCGTCACGGAACACCTGCGTGAAGAAGATCTCCACGCCCTCGCGCGCGAGCTTCGGAATGTCCACGCCCGCCGCGCGCAACTTGTCCACCTGGCTGATCGGCACGCCGACCATGCGCTCCATTACGAGCACGTTGGCCGTGCTGAATTCCCAGTACATTTCCGGCACGAGCAACAAGTCGAGGCCCGCGAAATTGCGGCGCAACTGGCTGCCGTTGGCGGCCTCGCGCATGAGGTCGAGTTCGTCGTGCAGGTACTTGTCGAATTCGGCCACCACTTCGCGCGGCTTCAGGCGCTTGCCGTCGGCCCACAGGCGCTCGGCCCACACGGCGATGTCGCGCAGCAGCGCGAGGTCCGAATCGATCACCGGACGCATGTTCGGGCGCAGCACCTTCACCGCCACCGGCTTGCCCGCGTGCTGGCCGGACTTCACCTTGGCGAAGTGCACCTGCGCAATCGACGCGCTCGCCACCGGCACGCGCTCGAACTCGTCGAAAATCGCATCGACCGGCGCCCCCAGCGATTTCTCGATCAGGCCGATCGCGACGTTCGAATCGAACGGGGGCACCTGGTCCTGCAGTTTCGCAAGCTCGTTGGCGATATCGGGCGGCAGCAGGTCGCGGCGCGTGGACAGCACCTGGCCGAATTTCACGAAGATCGGGCCGAGGCTTTCCAGGGCGAGACGCAAGCGCAAGCCAGGCGGGTCGTCGAAGCGACGGCCGATCGTGGTGATGCGCAGGAGCAGCGCCACACGCCGGTCGTTGATCCGGCTCAACATCATCTCGTCCAGGCCGAAGCGGATGACGGTGAAGAAAATCTTGAGAAAACGCAGAAAACGCATGTCTGGGGGGCCTGTTGACTAGCGCGAGCCGTGCGGCGCAGCGCTCTGGCTCCGGCCGCCGGCCTGTGATTTTTGTTCGAGTCGCTCGATGCGTTTCTCCACGCGCGCCAGCGCATCGCGTGCGCGCGACAGCTCTTCATTGAAGCCGTCGAGCTCTGCGCACCGCACAAGCTGTGGATTTTCGTCGAGCAGATATTCCGTGACCGAGCCGAGCACGTTGCGGCCGGTGCGCAGCGCCTGCTCGCCTGCGGCGCGCGCGAGCGTGGCGATGCGTGAAGCCGGCGCGTCGCCGATCAGTTTCGCGAGGTCCTCTTCGGGCTCCCAGCGCAGATGCTCGGCGAGCTTGCCGATGACCTGCGC
This sequence comes from Paraburkholderia hiiakae, assembly GCF_904848665.1. Classification (GTDB taxonomy): domain Bacteria; phylum Pseudomonadota; class Gammaproteobacteria; order Burkholderiales; family Burkholderiaceae; genus Paraburkholderia; species Paraburkholderia hiiakae. The sequence goes on along the minus strand of NZ_CAJHCQ010000003.1, from coordinate 8,690 downwards.
GAACTCGGCATCACCCTCGATCTTGACGTGCTTCATGACGGCCGCCTGGCCGCCCTGCACGAACCACGAGAGCGCGCCCGCGGGCAGCGAAAGCGTCACATCGACGTCGCCCGCATCGTGGTCCTCTACCGCTGCCAGATAGCCGTCCGGCTGTACGAGCAGCGTAAGCACGACAGGCGGGCATGTGAGGCGCGCCGTCTTGCCGGCATACGGGGCGAGACGCTCACGTGCCCACGTTTCGCGGGCAAGCAGGTGATTGACGGCAGCAGCGAAGGGCTTGGCGGCAAGAGTCATCGGCATGGAATAAGAAAACCCGCACGGGCACAAGCCCGGGCGGGTTCCTATTGTAACGTTCGAGCCGTCGGATCGCGCCGCCACCCTGCCCGGTGCTGCGGCTGGCTGGCGCAGCACTCCATGATCTTTATCAAATCACGAAGCGCACCGCCTCCTTGCGAACTCAGTGAGATTCGACCTGTTGGATACCCGCGAGCAGCCAGCCTTCGCCCGACGTGCGCGACTTCGAGAGATTCCACACCTCGACGAACGGCTCGGCCGGCGCGCCCGCGGCCTCGCGAATCAGGCCGGAGAAACGCACGCTCGCAAGATGATCGCTGCCGCGGTCTTCCACGCCGAGCAGGTCTGCGTTGAGCTGCACGACGTCGGTCTGGTTGGGCTGCGCGCCGCGGCTCGCGAGATCGACGCGGATCTCGGCAAACATCTCGGGCGTCGTGAATTCGCGGATGTCGTCCATGTTGCCGGCGTCCCACGCGGCCTGCAGGCGCACAAAGTAGACCTTCGCGTTGCGCACGAAAGCTTCGGTGTCGAAGCCAGCCGGGACGGCGGCCGGCGTATCGATGCGCGGCGTGCTGACCGGATTGGCTTCAGGCGCGAGGTACTGCCCCGTGGGCGGCGCGGTATAGCGCGGCTCCTGCGGCTGATATCCGCCCGACGACTGGTTCAGGTTGGTCGACGAGCCGTACCCGCCACCGGTCTGGTACGCGGGTTCCACGGCACGGCGGCGGCCCATGAACTTGCGGATCAGCCAGACGGCGACAAAGGCGATGATCGCGATCACGATCATGTTGGCCATCATGCCGGCAAACGCCTCGCCAAGACCGAAGTGCGAAAGCAGCGCGGCGATGCCGAGACCAGCTGCGAGGCCCGCGATAGGCCCAAGCCAGCGGTTGCGAGCCGGTGCGGCCGCGGGCGTGGGCGCCGGCGTACCGGGCGCTCGTTGAGCGCCGGCCTGCTGCGCGGGATTCGTGGGACTGGGCTGGGCGGGCGGCGGCGTGGTGCTGCGCTGCGAGGCCATCGACGACTGATTGCCGAAACTGCGGCCGCCACCCATGCGGCGAGCCTCGGCATCGAACGACGCGAGACTGCCAGCGATCATCACGCCGGCGAGGGCCAGAACGCCAATTCGTCTGGCCCACGATGTTGAAAGCTTTTTGGAAGCATCGATTCGGGGCTCAGACATAATGAAAATTCCTTTAAAGACAGTGATTTGGGAACACTAATACTTTGTGCCGACGTGTAAGGCTACCACGCCAGCTGACAAATTGTAATATTTGACGGCATCGAGGCCGACTTGTTCCATCATCGTCTTGAGTGTTTCCTGATCCGGATGCATGCGGATCGATTCCGCGAGATATTGGTAGCTGTCCGCGTCCTGGGCAAAGCGCCTGCCAAGCCACGGCAGCACCTTGAACGAATACACGTCGTACGCTTTCTTAAGCGGCTCCCAGACCTTCGAGAATTCGAGCACCAGCACGCGGCCGCCCGGCTTGAGCACCCGGCGCATCTCGGCGAGCGCGGCGTCCTTGTGCGTCATGTTGCGCAGTCCGAAAGCCACGGTCACTACGTCGAAGTAGTTGTCGGGAAAGGGAATTTTCTCGGCGTCGCACAGGAGCGCCGGCGTGATCACGCCGTTGTCGATGAGGCGGTCGCGGCCCACGCGCAGCATCGACTCGTTGATGTCGGTGTGCCAGACTTCGCCCGTCGGGCCCGCTTTCTTCGCGAACGCCATGGAAAGGTCACCCGTGCCGCCCGCAATGTCGAGCACCTTCGCGCCCGGCCGGATGTTCGCCTGGGCGATCGTGAACGTCTTCCACGCGCGGTGCAGCCCGCCCGACATCAGATCGTTCATCAGGTCGTAGTTCGAGGCAACCGAGTGAAACACGCCGGCCACCTTCTTCGCCTTGTCCTGTTCGTCGACTGTCTGATAGCCGAAGTGGGTTTTGCTCATCGCGCTCGTCCTTTCGCGGAAGGGTGTTCTATTGAGTTGCTGCGCCGCGTCTGTCAGAGAAGCGGCGGGGCTGGATCGTAACAGGAAGCGTCAGTGGCAGTGGCCGTGCGCGGCAGGGGGCGCCGCCATGGGTGCGTCGCGCTCGACGCCCGCCGCTTTCAGTTTGGCGAAATAGTCCGCCCAGAGTTCGTCCTGGCGCGTGGCGAACTCGTAGAGCTGGTCCCACGAATAGATACCGGTGTTGTGGCCGTCGGAGAACGTGGGCTGCAGCGCATAGTTGCCGACACCTTCGAGCGCCGTGATCGTCACCTCGCGCTTGCCCGTCTGCAGTGTTTCCTGGCCGGGGCCATGACCGCGCACTTCCGCCGAGGGCGAAAACACTCGCATCAGCTCGAAAGGCACGCGGTAGCTCTCGCCGTTCGCATACTGGAGTTCCAGCACGCGCGAGACGGCGTGCACCACGACGCCGGTCGGCACCGGCGTATCGGATTTCAATCCACTCATGATCGTTCCTGCTGTTGGACGCCCACCGCCCGGCCTGCCCAGGCCTTAAGCCTGCTCCATTTCCTGGCGCACTGCGTCGCGCAGTAACGTGGCCTGCGCGCGGCGCTGGCCCAGCATCGCCTCGGACACCGTGCGCTGGCGCGGGGCCCAGACAGGCAGCGGGAAATGCGCGTCGTTAGTGAAGCGCGGAATGACGTGCCAGTGCACGTGCGGCACCTGGTTGCCAAGGCTCGCCAGATTCACCTTCGAAGGGTGCATAACGCGGCGCAGCGCACGCTCGACGGCGTACACCGCGCGCATCAGATGTTCCCGGTCGGCCGCGCCCAGGTCCGAGAATTCGGCGACGTGCGCATTCCAGATGACCCGGCAAAAGCCGGGATAGTCGGCCTCGGCAGTCGCGACCACGACACGCATGCGCTCGTCCTGCCACAGCACATCGCCGCCTTCCTCACTGCAGAATACGCATGTCATCGTCGTCCCCGACCCGTTCACGGAAAATTGAGCGCTGCCATTAGACCAGCACGCGCTCGATTCCGCCATTGTTCGCGTTCTGAACGTAGTCCGCCATCCAGTTTTCGCCAAGCTTGTGTCGGGCGATTTCCACCACGATGTAGTCGGCTTCGATGTTGGCGTCTTCGTTGTACCGCGACAGACCCTGGAGGCACGACGGGCAGCTCGTCAGAATCTTGACGTCTTGCGTCGTACCCTGCCCGCCCGCTTCCTGCTGCGTTGCAGGCTGCACCCCGTTCGCGCCGCTTATGCCAGTCGCGACGATCGGAATGCCGCGCAGCTTCGCCGCGCCCTTGCGGATTTCCTCTTCCTTGCGAAAGCGCACCTGCGTCGAAACGTCCGGGCGCGTGACGGCCAGTGTGCCCGATTCGCCGCAGCAGCGATCGTTCTTCTCGATCTTGTAGCCGTCCTTTTCAGAACCCATCAGTTCGTTGACGAGCTTGACCGGATCCATCGTCTTGATCGGCGTGTGGCACGGGTCGTGGTACATGTAGCGCGTGCCCGTCACGCCGTCGAGCTTGATGCCCTTCTCCAGCAGGAACTCGTGGATGTCGATGATGCGGCATCCCGGGAAAATCTTGTCGAATTCATAACCGGCCAACTGGTCGTAACACGTGCCGCACGACACCACGACGGTCTTGATATCGAGGTAGTTGAGCGTGTTTGCCACGCGGTGGAACAGCACCCGGTTGTCGGTGACGATCTTCTCGGCCTTGTCGTACTGGCCCGAGCCGCGCTGCGGATAGCCGCAGCACAGGTAGCCCGGCGGCAGCACCGTCTGCACGCCCGCTTCCCAGAGCATGGCCTGCGTCGCCAGCCCCACTTGCGAGAACAGACGCTCCGAGCCGCAGCCGGGGAAATAGAACACCGCCTCCGAATCGACGTTCGTCGTCTTCGGGTTGCGGATGATCGGCACGACCTTGTTGTCTTCGATGTCGAGCAGCGCGCGCGCCGTCTTCTTCGGCAGGTTGCCCGGCATCTTCTTGTTCATGAAGTGGATCACCTGCTCGACCACGGCCGGCTTGCCCGTTGTTGCGGGTGGATGCGCCGTCTGCTTCTTCACGAACTTCTTCAGCACGTCGTTGCCAAGGCGCTGCGCCTTGTAGCCCACGCCCATCATCGCGGTGCGCGCGAGATTGATGGTCTGCGGGTTCGTGGCGTTGAGGAAGAACATGCCCGCTGCGTTGCCCGCGTTGAACTTCTTCTTGCCCATCTTGCGCAGCAGGTTGCGCATGTTCATCGTCACGTCGCCGAAGTCGATCTTCACCGGGCACGGCGTCACGCACTTGTGGCAGACCGTGCAGTGGTCGGCCACATCGTTGAACTCGTCCCAGTGCTTGATCGACACGCCGCGGCGCGTCTGCTCTTCGTACAGGAACGCCTCGACCAGCAACGAGGTCGCGAGAATCTTGTTGCGCGGGCTGTAGAGCAGGTTCGCGCGCGGCACGTGGGTCGCGCACACCGGCTTGCACTTGCCGCAGCGCAGACAGTCCTTCACCGAATCGGCAATCGCGCCAATGTCGGACTGCTGCATGATGAGCGACTCGTAACCCATCAGGCCGAACGACGGCGTGTAGGCGTTGCGCAGGTCGGCGCCTTCGAGCAGCTTGCCCGCGTTGAAGCGGCCATGCGGATCGACGCGCTGCTTGTAGGCGCGGAACTCGGCGATCTCGTCCTCCGTGAGGAATTCGAGCTTGGTGATGCCGATGCCGTGCTCGCCCGAGATCACGCCGTCGAGCGAACGCGCGAGCTTCATGATGCGCGCAACCGCGTGGTGCGCGTCCTGCAGCATCTCGTAGTTGTCCGAGTTGACCGGCAGGTTCGTGTGCACGTTGCCGTCGCCGGCGTGCATGTGCAGCGCCACGAATACGCGGCCGCGCAGCACCTTCTTGTGGATCGCCTGAGTCTCGTCGAGGATCGCCTTGAATTCGCCGCCGTTGAAGATCTTGCGCAGTTCCGCGCGGATCTCCTGCTTCCACGAGATGCGCACCGTGCGGTCCTGCGTCACGTGAAAGACGTTGGCGTCGCCTTGCACGTCCACACGGTCGGCGAACTTCTCCGCCAGCGACTCGTAACCGAGCTGAACGAGGTAGTGCTGCGCCTCGCGCAGCGACAAGTCGAGCTTCTCGCCCACGAAGGTCCAGCGCTCGCGCACGCGCTTGAGCAGGTCGAGCGCCTGCTGCACGCGGTCTTCGAGCAGTTCCGCGGAGGGAATCTCGTTCGCGTCGTCGGTCTTGCCGAGCGGCAGCTTGCCTGCCTTGAAGAACACTTCGAGCGCGTCGACCAGTTGCAGCTTGTTCTTGATCGACAGTTCGATGTTGATGCGCTCGATGCCGTCCGTGTACTCGCCCATGCGGTTGAGCGGGATCACGACGTCTTCGTTGATCTTGAACGCGTTGGTGTGCTTGGCGATCGCGGCCGTGCGGCTGCGGTCGAGCCAGAAGCGCTTGCGCGCCTCGGCGGACACCGCGACGAAGCCTTCGCCGCTCTTGCCGTTGGCCATGCGGATGACTTCCGAGGTCGCGGTGGCCACAGCATCGGCGTCGTCGCCGACGATATCGCCGATCAGCACCATTTTCGGAAACGCGTTGCGCTTGCTCTTGGTCGCATAGCCCACGGCGCGCAGATAGCGTTCGTCAAGGTGCTCGAGGCCGGCGAGAATCGCGCCGCCCCGCTTCGACGTTTCGAACAGGTAGTCCTTGATCTCGACGATGCTCGGAATCGCCTCGCGCGCCTGGCCGAAGAACTCCAGACACACCGTACGCGTATGCGCGGGCATCTTGTGCAGCACCCAGCGCGCGGACGTGATGAGCCCGTCGCAGCCTTCCTTCTGCACGCCCGGCAGGCCGGCCAGGAATTTATCGGTGACGTCCTTGCCGAGGCCTTCCTTGCGAAAGCGCTTGCCTTCGATATCGAGCGACTCGGTGCGCAGCAGCTTTTCGCCCGGGGCGTATTCGCCGTCGAACCACTTCAGCTCGAAGCGCGCCACGGGAATGTCGTGAATCTTGCCCATGTTGTGGTCAAGACGCGTGACTTCGAGCCAGTTGCCCTGCGGGTCGACCATGCGCCACCAGGCGAGATTGTCGAGCGCCGTGCCCCACAGCACGGCCTTCTTGCCGCCCGCGTTCATCGCGACGTTGCCGCCGATGCACGACGCATCGAGCGAGGTCGGGTCCACGGCGAACACGAAGCCCGCGGCGTCGGCGGCCTCGGTCACGCGGCGCGTGACCACGCCCGCCCCCGAGAAAATGGTCGCGACCTTGCGGTTCACGCCCGGCAGGTCGGTCATCTCGACAGGCCCGAGCTGCTCGAGCTTTTCGGTGTTGATGACGGCCGAGAACGGCGTGAGCGGCACCGCACCGCCCGTGTAGCCCGTGCCGCCTCCGCGCGGAATCACGGTGAGGCCGAGTTCGAAGCAGGCCTTGATGAGGCCGGCGATTTCGGCTTCGGTATCGGGCGTCAAGACGACGAACGGATATTCCACGCGCCAGTCGGTCGCGTCGGTCACGTGCGAAACGCGCGCAATGCCGTCGAAGCGGATGTTGTCCTTCTGCGTGCGCTTGCCCAGCACCTTGACTGAGCGGCGGCGCAGGTCGGCCATCTTCTCGAACTCGCCCCCGAAGGCGTCGATGGCGCGGCGCGTGGCGCCGACCAGTTTTTCCACGCGCGCGGCGCGGTCCACGCCTTCCTTGTCCGCATGCTCGTGCAGGTCGGCGCGGCGGCGCTTTTCGATTTCGGCGAGGCGGTGATTCAACGCCTCGATCAAGAGCGCGCGGCGCTTCGGGTTGTCGAGCAGGTCGTCCTGCAGATACGGATTGCGGCGCACGACCCAGATGTCGCCCAGCACCTCGTAGAGCATGCGCGCCGAGCGGCCGGTGCGGCGCTCCGCGCGCAGCTCGGCGAGCGCGTTCCACGCCTCTTCGCCAAGCAGGCGGATGACGATTTCGCGGTCCGAAAAGGACGTGTAGTTATAGGGAATCTCGCGCAGGCGCGGTTCGATATCGGCGGCCACGGCGGCGGCGGCGCCGTTAGGATCGAAAACTTGAGGTGCGTTCATGGTTGGACGACTCTTTGAGTCAGCCCCGCGCACGGCTCGCGGCCAGTACGACGGATGCTGACGGGGCGCGTGGGGCGCTATTCTGAAATCGTGTCCGCCTGTGGCTGGCTGCGGACGAAAGGGGTGGGGAGGCACATGGCGGCAACGCTCACACCGATGGTTCCCCGGCGCTCGGATTTAGCGACACGATCGTGCGTGGCGGGCGTGCCACTGCGCCGCCGGGCGGGTCACGCGCCGTGCGGGCATCAAATGGGCTGTCCGAGGTTGCCAGTGCATCATCCGATCCTTGTTTCGAAAAACGATTTTACCGCATGATCCGCGCCCGCGCTGACGCGGCGTGGGAACTTGGTGAACACATAAGATTCACTTGCGTTGACGGGTGATTCGCGCAAGATTGCGCGCGCTTTGACGATGATTTGCCTTCCGGCCGGTCGGCGAATAGCGCCACCGCGTCGAGCACCGGCTGCCTGAGCGCGCCGCCAGAGCGGGAGCCGTTGGCGCTATCATTTACGCTTTCCCGCCCTAAACCCGCGCCCGGCGCGTCCTCGCATGGCCTCCCACGACGATTACCTGAAGACAATCCTCACCGCCCGCGTCTACGACGCCGCCCGCGAGACCGAACTCGAGCGTGCCCCGAACCTCTCGGCGCGCCTGCGCAACGCCGTGTTCCTCAAGCGCGAGGACAACCAGCCCGTGTTCTCCTTCAAGCTGCGCGGCGCCTACAACAAGATGGCGCACCTCACGCCCGCGCAACTGGAGCGCGGCGTGATCACCGCCTCCGCGGGCAATCACGCGCAGGGTGTGGCGCTTTCGGCCGCGAAACTGGGCGTGAAAGCGGTGATCTGCGTGCCGGTCACCACGCCGCAAGTGAAGGTCGATGCGGTGCGCGCGCACGGCGGCGCGACCGTCGAGGTCGTGCAGGCCGGTGAGTCGTACAGCGACGCCTACGCCCACGCCGTGCGCCTGCAGGAAGAGCGCGGCCTGACCTTCGTGCATCCCTTCGACGATCCCTACGTGATCGCCGGCCAGGGCACCGTGGCGATGGAAGTGCTGAGCCAGCATCAGGCCCCGATTCACGCGATCTTCGTGCCGATCGGCGGCGGCGGGTTGGCGGCGGGCGTGGCGGCCTACGTGAAGGCCGTGCGCCCCGAGATCAAGGTGATCGGCGTGCAGACCGACGATTCCTGCGCGATGGCCCAGTCGATCAAGGCGGGCAAGCGCGTGGAACTCACTGAAGTCGGCCTGTTCTCGGACGGCACCGCCGTGAAGCTCGTGGGCGAGGAAACCTTCCGCCTGTGCCAGGCATATCTCGACGAAGTGCTGACAGTGGATACCGACGCCCTGTGCGCCGCGATCAAGGACGTCTTCCAGGAC
>NZ_CAJHCQ010000002.1 GCF_904848665.1 Paraburkholderia hiiakae | reverse complement strand
CTTACCGCTGCCAAGGACGTCAACGTCGGCAGCGTCAACGGGAAGGTCAACCTCGCGGCGGCCAAGGAAATCATCCTCGAATGCGGCGGCGCGTTTGTGCATATCAAGGACAGCAGCATCACGCTTGGCGGTCCGGGTGATCTGTTCCTTAAAACTATTACCGTACAGAAGAAAGGCAAAGAGTCAAAACATACACTTTTGCCGGCACTTCCTGGTGCCCAAAACGCGTTCGACGACCGCTTCAGGTTGCTCGACGCACTTACTCGCGCACCGCTTCAAAATGCCGAATACGCAATCGTTCGCGCTGATAGATCGGTGGAACATGGCATCACGGATGACGGCGGCCACACACATCTGCTTAGTCAGACTGCGAAATCAGAGAACATAAAAATATACGTGTAATTCAACGTCACTCAATGTTCGAATTTTATTCGATCACATCATCCCTATAACTTAAATCACAGATCTCTATGAGCGAAGAAACATTTTCCATTGATTTCGGAAGCAATACAGACAATTGCATAACCAGTCCACTTGGGCGTAATTTAAATCTTGTATGCAAGAAAAATACTACGCCATATACTGACGAAAGTGTAAAGGAAATTCTCATCCCAGAAAAATATGTTAAATTAAAAATAACAACAAATATTTCCGGATATACACTCCAGAAAGTGTATGGCCATCCTAACGTTGGCACGCGCTGGGGAAAATCCACGGAGCCGCAACCTGCAGTCGTAGTCCCGACGTATCACGCGAAGTTGATTTTATTCGATTCATCCAAAGGCGAGGATGGTTCTGTTAAATATGACATAAACGTCACGCGGGACGCGTGGTATTTTCTTGGCGTCGATACTAATCACGCGACCCAATGTAGAAACATAGCATTTGAACCAGCCGACGCAACCAAGAACAAATATTTGACAGACCAGATTCATTTTCCAACGGCAGCGGACCCCATAATTCATGGATATTTTCCCATGGAGGACGAGTCCCAGCGTCAGCAGGAGAAGCGTTACCTTCACGCTGAAAAAGTAAGTATTGACAATCCATTCGGGGCTCCAATATCTTCTCGAACAGACGAATCGCTTGCCACGAATGTAATGTTTCACATTGGAGGCTTCTACATAGCTCGAGCGTCGGCTCTACACGCAAAATGGCTCGGTGGCTCGGAGGGATGCTTTGCGTTTATTCCAAAAAAGAGTATCCGCGAGACACCCGAGGAAGCGGCGAACATAACAATGGAAAAAGCCTTCTTTTCCAATAAAACGTGGGTAAATCTCACGACGATGATTGAGAAATATCGAGATAATGACGCGAAGAAGCGGTTTGCAATTGAAATAGAAAAGCGGAACCCGTATCCTCGCGACTCAATCAAGAAGATATTGATAATTTCCGGCGCCCTTGACAATCTTATATTACCGATGGAAGGTATAGAGTCACGCGTGAATTGAATGGCAAAAAGGATTTTATGAATGACAAAAAATACCAATAACCGTCAGTCGATAACAAGTATTGTTACTATTTTCATAGGCGCATTCATCGGCGCCGCACTTTACCTGTTTTATCCTGTTTTAGAATGCATACACAATTTTGGCGGATACGCAGAAGATTGTGATGATGGACTTTCTCTTTTTCTAGTTCCATTTACAATTTTTTTTGTCGCCTGGAGTGCAACCTTTATAATTGTAATCTCTGTTGCATTATCAAAACAAAAAAAATAGAGGCAATTTTTGGACGCTGTTCGATCCCGAATCCATGAAGTGCCACTCCATCAGATGCGAGCTTTGAATACGACGTGTCGGGCCAGTTCAGCCTCAACACTGAAACGGAAAGCAGCATAGAGGCGGGGGCGCGCTCCGCCTCTATGCTGTCTCACTGCCATTGCCAGCGGCCCAGCTTCCGCCAACAGAATTCCGGATACGGCGCTGCGAAGCGCCATTCTTCGTCCGATACATCCGTTGTGCAGGGGCGGCGTTTGCTCATCCCGCCAGGCTACCAGGTCTGCCCTTCAGTCCCTAACACGCTCCACGGTCGATACGACCGACACCGCTCAACGTACAAAGGCCGCCGCGCAGCTTGCCTGAGCCTGTCCCGGCACCGGCGACCGAAACGAGAACAAGCCGCCCGCGTGCGGCTGCTTCTCGCGCTCGGCGGACGTGAGCCCCTTCCACGCGGTCGAGGCGTAAACAGTTCGCAGATCGTCCCCGCCGAACGCGAGCTTCGTGATGTTCGCGCAAGGAAACGCAACCTGATCGACCAGTTCGCCTTCGGGAGAATAGCGGTCGATACGCCAGCCGCCGAACAGCGCGACCCACACGTAGCCCTCGGCGTCCACCGCCATGCCGTCCGGGTGGCCGTCGCCTGAAATCGCGGTGAAGATGCGCTTGCGTGACAGCGTGCCGTCAATGGCCACATCGAACGCATACACCACGCGGCGCATCGTGTCGTTGTGGTAGAGCGTGCGGCCGTCCGGACTCATGGCCGGGCCGTTGGTGATCACGTAGCCGCTGTCCTGCGCGCTCAACGCCCCGCCTTCGTCCACGCGATACAGCGTGCCAGTCGGTGCTTCCTCGGCATCGTCCATCGAGCCGAACCACAGACGTCCGCGCGCGTCGGCGAAACCGTCGTTCAGACGATTGCCCGGCAAATGCGGCTCGACGTCCATCAGCTTGTCGAACTCCCCGCCCACCGCATCGAAACGATACAGGCCGTCGGGCATGCCACACACGAAAACCCGGTCCCCGAGCGGCGCGATAAAGCCAACCTGGTCGGGCGCGTACCACGTCGTGCGTTCCCCGGTCGTGACCACGAGGCGATGGATCTGCCGCCCCTTGATATCGACGAAATAGATCGCGTTCTCCGCGGCCTGCCACAGCGGCCCTTCCGCAAGCTCTGCGCCGATCGGCCATACGCACACAGGAACCGGCATCGTCATTCTCCGTACCATCCCGCGTCGACGAAGTAGTCGCGACCGGAGCAGCGCGAGGCGTCATCGGAAGCGAGAAACAGCGCCATGCGGGCGACATGCTCGGGCTCGATGCGCAGTTGCAGGCACTGGCCCGCTACCACCTTCGCCTCGCTTTCCGGCGTTTGCCACATGTTCATCTGCCGCGGCGTTTTCACGGCGCCCGGGATGATGCAGTTCACCCGAATACCCGCGCCGCCCAGATCGCGCGCAAGACCGCGCGTGAGGCCTTCAATGCCGGCCTTCGCGGTCAGGTAAATCGGCAGGTTCGGCAATGCGATGTGCCACGACACCGAACCGAAGTTCAGGATCACGCCGCGCCCGGCTTCGCGCATGCCCCTCGCGGCGGCCTGCGCGCAGAAGAACTGATGGCGCAGGTTCACGGCGATACGCTCGTCCCAGTAGTTCGCAGTGAGTTCACCGATATCATGGCGGTCGTCGTTGCCCGCGTTGTTCACGAGCACGTCGATCGGGCCCGCGACTTCGACAATTGATGCAAACACGTTTTCGATCGCGTCGACGCTGCGCAGATCGCAACGCTTGAAGAGCGGCGGATGCTTCGCATGAAGAAGTGTTTCTTGAAGCGCGAGCGAATCGTGTTCGGCCACGTCGAGGAAGAACACGCGGGCGCCCTGCTGCGCAAACGCCTCGACGATCGCAGCACCAATACCGCTGCCGCCGCCGGTGATAACGACGGTTTTGTCCGCCAGGCTCGGATAGATTGCGTACGACATCTGATATTCCAGTTTTGACTTGTAAGACCCAAAACAGGGCGGCTAGCCATGAATCGCTCACCGCCCTGACCTGCCGCTTGTCTTCCCCTTACGATACGACCTCGACGGCGCTCAGCATGCGCCAGTCACGGGGGAGCGTCCGAACCGCGTTGCCCGCGACGGTGACCGCGCCGCGCAGATGGATGTCCCGGCTCGAACTGCCCACCATCAAATCGAAATCGCCCGGCTCGACGATGCGCTCGCCCCGAGCGTCGGTGAAGTTGAGCATGTCGACTGGCAGCGTCACGCGCACACGCGTCGACGCGCCCGCAGCGAGCGGCACGCGAGCGAACGCCTTCAATTCGCGCACCGGTCGCGCCACCGACGCGTGCTGATCGCGCACGTAGATCTGCACGATCTCCGTGCCGTCGCGCTCGCCGATGTTTTCAACCGTGAAGCTTAGTTCGACAGTACCGTCTGCAAGCGGGACTTCGCGTTGCGCCAACGCGAGATCGCCGTAGCGGAACTGCGTATAGCCAAGGCCGAAACCAAACGGATAGCGGCTTCCGAAGTGGTAGGCGACCGGCGTGCCCGCGCTCTTGAGGCGATGGTTGTACACATACGGCACGGCGCCTGCGCTCTTCGGCACCGAGAGCGGCATGCGGCCGCTGAAATTGGCGCGGCCCACCAGCAGATCGGCAAGCGCCTCAGCGCCGCGCTCGCCTGGCGCGAACGCCATGATCTGCGCCGCAATGCGATCTTCGAGACCCCCGAGGTTGTACGGGCGGCCGCCCGTCATCACGACGACGGTTGGCGTGCCGCTCTCGACCACCGCCGTGAGCAATTGCAGTTGCACGCCCGGGAGTTCGAGGCTGTCCGTGTCGGACCCTTCGCCCACCGTACCGGACTGGAACAAGCCCGCCAGATCGCCGACGAACACGATTGCCACACCCGCCTGGCGCGCGGCTTCGACTGCGTCCGCAATGCCTTCGGTATCCTGACTGATCAATTCGTCGCGGTTGGCGCTGTCGCTCAGGTCGAGCGACACGTCGCCCGGGAACACCGGCGCGCCCGCACGGCGTTCCTTGATGATGTCGCAACCCGTGGCATGCAGCACGCGCGCTTCGCCGAGCAGCGCGCGCAGTGCGCCCAGCGGCGTGGCGATCGAAGCAACCGATTGCTCGCCCGAGTTGATGAGGTGCACCGGGAAGCTGTAGCCGGCGAGCAGCGCGAGGGGGTCGTCGGCAGTCGGGCCGATTACCGCGATCTTCTCCGCGCCATTGGTATTCAAAGGCAGCACGCGGCCTTCGTTACGCAGCAGAACCGCCGATTCGAGCGCGACCTGGTACGCCGTATCGCCCGCCGCGATGCCCTTCACATCCACGCGCTCGGGGTCTACATACGGCTTCTCGAACAGGCCAAGCTGGAATTTCGTGCGCAACACGCGCGAAACCGCGGTGTCGATCGTCGCTTCAGTGATCTCGCCGCGATCGAGCGCTTCCTTCAGATGCACGGCGCACTCGTGCCCCGGCAGCTCGACGTCGAGTCCCGAATTGAACGCGAGCGCCGCCGCCGACGCGCTGTCGTGCGCGACCGCATGATGGCTGTAGAGCAGGTCTACGGCAGCATAATCCGCGACGACGAGGCCCTCGAAACCCCATTTCTCGCGCAGCGTGTCGTGCAGCAGTGTGCGGTCGCCATGGCAAGGCACGCCGTCGATATCGTGGTACGCAGGCATGATCGAGCCCGCATGCGCGAGCTTAACCGCCATTTCGAACGGCAGCAGGAACACGTCGTTCAACTCACGCGGGCCGACGTGCACGGGCGCATGATTGCGGGCGCCTTCGCTTGCAGAGTGACCCACGAAGTGCTTGAGCGTGGCGAGCACATCGCGCCGCTCGCCTTGCAGGCCGTTCACATAGTGACACGCAAGCACGCCAACCAGATACGGATCTTCACCGAGCGTTTCTTCCGTGCGGCCCCAGCGCGGGTCGCGCGACACGTCGAGCACGGGCGCCAGACCCTGATGGCAGCCAATCGAGCGCGCCTGCTCGCCGATGATGCGCCCGACCTCCCCCACCAGGCTCGGGTTCCACGTCGCCGCGTAGTTCAGCGGCGAGGGAAACAGCGTGGCGTCCTTGATCATCAGGCCCACGAGGCATTCCTCGTGCGACATGACGGGAATGCCGAGGCGCGTGTCTTCGACCATCTTGCGCTGCAACTCGTTGAGCGCGCGCACGCCCTCTTTGGGGTCGACCGTGTGCGTACCGAGCGGGCGCGTGATCTGGCCAAGACCATGCTCCAGAATCTGGTCCACGGTGAGGCTGTTGGCGCTTTGCGCGAAATCGATGCTCCGCGCCTTGTGCTCGCCGTCGGCCGACAGCTTCAGCCACGCGGCGTGAAGCTGGGCGATTTTTTCGTCGAGCGTCATGCGCGCGAGCAGATCGGCCACACGTTGCTCGGTCGGCGCGTCCGCGCGGCGATAAACCGGAACCTCGGTGATGTGTTCAAGCGACATCGATTCACTCCCTGGTATTGCACGAGACGGTGTTTTTTCTCACCGTCTGCTTAGTTGTGCTTTTGAAATTGGCGTTGCGCACGCGCGCGGCGAAAGCCGCGCTCGGCCTAGATGAGACGTCGCAGCGCCATGTCATGATCGTCAAAAACGTGGCAAGCCTCGGGTGGCAGCGCCAGGTTGACCCCTTCGTCGTGCGTCAACGCGCTGTCACCGGGCACCTTGGCGATCAAGGTCGCCGCGGCCGGGCCCGTTTGCGTCGCGTGGATATAGCTGTGCTCGCCCATGTGCTCGACCAGCTTCACGCGGCTCGCCAGCGTCTGTTCGTTGCGCGGATCGACGGCCACGCGCAGATGTTCCGGACGCACACCGAGTGTCACTTTCATGCCGGCGCGCGCACGCGAGCCGTCCACACGCGCGCGCACACGTTCGCCGCTTTCGAGGTCGATGACCACGCCGCCATCGTCACCGCCCACCAGCGTGCCGGCGAAGAAGTTCATCTTCGGCGAGCCGATGAAGCCCGCGACAAAGCGGCTCTTCGGATGGTGATACAGATCGAGGGGCGCCCCCACCTGTGCAACGCTGCCGTGCCGCTCCATGTGCGCACCGGCCTGCATGAGCACGATGCGATCAGCCAGCGCCATCGCTTCGACCTGGTCGTGCGTCACATACACGGCGCTCGCTTCGCTGAACTCGCGATGCAGACGCGCGATTTCGGTACGCGTCTGCACGCGCAGCGCGGCGTCGAGATTCGACAGCGGTTCGTCGAACAGAAACACCCCCGGCTCGCGCACAATGGCGCGCCCGATCGCCACGCGCTGGCGCTGGCCGCCGGAGAGCGCTGCCGGGCGGCGTTCGAGATAGGAATCGAGTTGCAGTGCTGCAGCGGCGCTGCGCACCTTCTTGTCGATCACGGCCTTGTCGATTTTCGCCTGACGCAGACCGAACGCCATGTTCTCGTACACGCTCATATGCGGATAGAGCGCGTAATTCTGGAACACCATCGCGACCTTGCGCTTCGCGGGTTCGACCTCGTTCATCCGTTGGCCGTCGATACGCAACTCGCCGTCGGTAATCGATTCGAGACCGGCGATCATGCGCAGCAGCGTGGACTTGCCGCAGCCCGACGGCCCGAGGAACACGCAGAACTCGTTCTTGCCGACTTCGAGGTTGGCGTCGCGAATCACCGCGTTGCCGCTCGCGTAGGCCTTCTGTACGTTATTGAGGGAAATGCTTGCCATATCGTTTTGTGCGAAGTTCGGTGTGCGAAGCGGCTCAGCCCTTGAGCGAGCCGGCCATCATCCCCTTGATCACGCGCTCCTGACCGAATGCGTAGGCAACGATCAGCGGCAACGACGTGAGCACGAGAACAGACAGCATCGAGGGTATGTTCGACGCGTATTGCCCCATGAAGTCCCAGATCGCGAGCGGCAGCGTGCGGTGCTCGGCCGTCGATGTGAGCATGTACGCGAAGATGAACTCGTTCCAGAGACCAATGCCGTTGAAGATCGCCACGGTGGCGAGCCCCGGCCCCGAAAGCGGGAAGAAAATACGCCAGAAAATGCGGAACGGACTGCAGCCGTCGAGCTGCGCGGCTTCTTCGAGCTCGCGCGGAATCTGGCGCATAAACTCGGTCAGGATGAAGATCGACACCGGCAGGCTGAGCGCCACATAAGGGCCGAGAAGCGCGAACGGCGTGTCGTAAAGACCGAGATTGCGCGTGAGCAGATAGATCGGCACGAGCGTCGCATGCAGCGGCACGATCATGCCGGCGACCACGAGACCGAACAGCATCTTGTTCAGCGTGAAGCGCATGCGCGCAAACACATAGGCGGCCATCGCGCTGATGATGACGATCAGCGCCACGGAAACGCCCACAGTGAACACGCTGTTGCGGAAATACGTGAAGAACGGACCCTGCAACACCGCCGCGTAATTGCCCCAGAACAGGTGACTCGGCGGCGCCCAAACGTTCGTCGCGAAGGTCTCTTCCTGGCTCTTGAAGCTCGACACGACCATGAAGATGAACGGGATCGTCGTGACGGCCAGCCAGATCAGCGCGAGGAGTGGAATCCCCACGCGCGGGAAGCGAAATTTCTTCTTCATGGTTTAGACCTCGGTTGCGTAACGACGGGTGAGATACATCGACACCGCCGCCACAGCGATAACGATCAGGAACATCGCCGAGCCGATGGTGCTGCCGTAACCGAGCTGGAACGAACTGAACACCGTGCGATACATGTAAGTGGCCATCACCTCGGACGAGCCTTCGGGGCCGCCGCCGGTCATGACGAAGACGAGATCGAAGTAGCGCAGCGAGCCGAGCACGGACAGCAGCACAGCCGTGCGCACCGTGCCTTGCAGATGCGGAAGCTTGATGCGCCAGAAAATGGTCCACTCGGAAGCGCCGTCGAGCAGTGCGGCTTCGTTGACCTCGGCCGGCATCGACGAGAGGCCGGCAAGGAACAGAATCATATAGAACGGCGCGTTCTGCCAGATGATCACGGCGATGGTCGCGCCAAGCGAGAAATGCGGGTCGCCCAGCCAGTCTTTCGCGAGACCATCCAGCCCGAATGCCTGCAGCGCGACGTTCAGGGGTCCGAAGTTCGGATCGTAGATCTGCTTGAACAGCACGCCGATCGCCACGCTCGACATGAGCAGCGGCAGAAAATAGAGCACCTTGAGCACGCGCGAGCCACGGCCGGCCTTTTCCAGCAGCACGGCGAGCGCGAGCGCGATAGGAAGCTGGATCACGATCGAGGCAACCGCGAGAATCACGTTGTTCTTGAGCGATTGCCAGAACACCGTGTCGTGGGCGAGCCGCGCCCAGTTCGCGAGCCCCGTATAGCGGGCAGTATTGCCGAGGCCATTCCAGTCGAGCAGCGACAGCCGCAGGCTGGAAACGAGCGGATAAAGAAGGAACACGGCCAGCAGCAGCAGCGACGGCGCAAGAAACACGACCGTGACGAGCGTTTGCGATGAAAGCCTCAGCCGGCGTTCAGGTGTAGCGGAAAGTGCGATATTCACGAGCTTTTCTGCCGGCCGGCGCCTCGCGGCGCCAGCCGGACTTTTCTTGAGTGCTGGAGATCAGCCGCCCTTCTTCGAAGCGGCTTCCATTTGCTGCGCAGCCGCCTCAGGCGTGACCGACAGACCGAACAGCGCCTGCGTCGTGTCCTTGTGCAGTTCGCCCAGCGCCGGCGGCAGTGCCTGGTCGTACCACAGCTGCACGCTCGGCGCCGCGGCAAGCAGTTGCTGCAGACGCTGCGTGAACGGATCGTCGATCTTGACGTTATTGACCGGCGGGAGCTTGTGATCATCCGACGCGCGTGCCTGCATCGCCTGGTCGTCGGTCAGCGACTGGATCAGCTTGAAAGCGGCGTCCGGCGTCTTGCACTCGGTCGAGATGCTCAGGAAGCCATCGCCCACCGTGCCGATCAGGTCGCGCGGGTCGCCCTTGCCACCCGGCACGCTCGGGAACGGGAAGAAGTCGAGATCCTTCGAGAACGTCGGATTTTCGTTCGCGATCGTCGAAGCTTCCCAGGCGCCCATCAGTTCCATCGCAGCCTTGCCCGTGTACAGCAGACGGCGCGAAGCACCCGAGTCATAGTCGAGACCGTTGATGCCCGGCGCGAACGCGCCAGCCTTCACGAGTTCCTGAATGCGCTTGCCGGCTTCGATGAACGCCGGATCTTCGAAGCCCTTGCCCTTGCCTTCGATCGCGTCACTCACGACTTGCGGCCCACCGATACGGTCGACGAGGTACATGTAGTACATCGAGCCCGTCCACTTGTTCTTGTTCGCGAGCGAGAACGCTGCCACGCCGTGCGACTTCAGCACATCGACGACGTGCATCAGTTCATCCCACGTCTTCGGCGGCGTGATGCCGTACTTCTTGAACACTTCCTTGTTGTAGAAGATCACCGCGGCCGCTGCGTTTTCGGCGGCCACACCGTAGGTCTTGCCACCAAACGTCGTGACATTCCACGACGACTGCATGAAACGGCTGCGATACGCCGGGTCCTTGCTCAGGTACGGCGTGAGGTCGACGATCTGGCCTGATTTCACATACTCCTGCAGGCCGCCGCCGCCCCAGTTCTCGAACACGCACGGCGGCTGGTTCGCACCGAAAGCGACCTTCAGCTTCGTCTTGTAGGCCTCGTTCAACACGTGCGAATTCTCGACCTTGTAGCCCGGGTCCGCCTTTTCGAAGCGTTCCGAGGCGTCGTGAATGATCTTGCTCGACGACGCATTGGTCTGCTGATCCCATACCGTGATTGTTTTGGTATCCGCCGCAACGGCGCTCGAAACGACTGCAGACATCGAAAACAGCAGTGCCGTGGCGCCGACGATTGCCCGCGCCTTGGAGAAACCTGGGTACGCCATGTTTGTGTCCCCTCTTATGGAATTTTGAGAGCTACCTGAGTTACCTGCGGATTTAACGTTAGCCTTAACGTTAATGGATGTTAAGCTAAGATATGAACTACAGCTATGCGGGATTTTCCTGGTGAGCCCCTGTCAGAGCTTGCGCCCCGCGCAAGGTTGGCGCGCTCGGGAGCGGTTGAATGACTGCGCATCTGATAGAATAGCCAGCACATAAACGGTATCGCTAACGTGACTAGTGTCTAACCCGCGGAGTAACCGGCGAGTCACGAGCGAGTCTTCGCAGACATGACCTCTCGTAAGCCCACACCACGCATGGCAAGGCAAACTCCCACGCTTGAGCACGTAGCGAAGCTGGCCGGCGTGTCGCAGATGACCGCGTCGCGCGCGCTCAATGGACGCCCGGGCGTGTCGCGCGAAACGCGCGACGAAGTGCTGAGAATCGCTTCGGATATCGGCTATGTCGTGAATCGCACTGCGCAGAAACTCTCGGGCGGGCGCAACGGCATCATCGGCATCATCACGCCCACACTCGACACGCAGTTCTCGAGCGAACTGGTGCTCGGCGCGGGCCGCGCGGCACGCGGCGCGGGTATGGAAATGCTCGTGTACACCGTGTTCGACGAAGACCGCCATGCGCATCACGACCTGCTCGGGTTGATTCAACAGTTTTCGGACGGCATTCTCGCCATCCTGCCGCGCGAATCGCTCTGCCTCGAAGCGCTCGCCACGGCCCAGGTGCCGGTGGTGGTGGTCGATCAGCGCGGCACGCTCACGGGGTTTCCTTCGGTATCCGTCGATAACTACGGCGGCGCCTGTCTCGCGGTCGAACATCTCGCGGAACTCGGTCACAAGCGCATTGCATTCCTCGCCGGCGACGAAACCATCGAGGGTGTGCGCGATCGTCAACGCGGCTATCGCGACACGCTCGCCAAACTCGGCTTGCCGCGCGAAGACGCGCTGGTTGCCGCGGGCGATCTCTCGCAAATGATGGCGTTCGACGTCACGTTCGATCTGCTCAACCTCTCCGATCCGCCCACCGCGATCTTCACGGCCAACGACCAGAGCGCGTTCGGCGTGATCGCCGCGGTGAGGGAAGCGGGCCTGCGTGTGCCTGACGACATTTCCGTGATCGGTTTCGACGACATTCCGATGTCCGAGCAATTTCATCCCGCCCTCACTACGATTCGCCAGCCGTTCCAGCAAATGGCACGCTCGGCGGTCAATACGCTGCTCGCGCAGATCGCCGGCATCGACGCCGCTTCGCAGCGCATCACGCTGCCCGCGGAACTGGTGGTGCGCGACTCGACCGGTCCGGCCAAGACGCGGCACCGCCGTTCGCGTCACCAGATCGTTTCGACGTAAGTCGAAGCGCGCACCTTCGCATCGGAGGTCACGAGCGCGCCGCCATGCGTGCGGGCGGTCGCGACGATCAACCTCTGATGCGAAGTGAGCGCGGGCGGCAGCGTCGCCGCGCGAAAGGCAATTTCGGAATCGACCGGAATCAGGCGCACGCCATCCAGTTTTAGAAAGGTGGAAAGCCAGCTCCGCGCGTCCATGGAAAGCCCGAGGCTGCCGGCCTTCACGAACTCCGCGATTTCCAGCGCGCTGATTGCCGAGATGAGAATCTCGCCGCCGTCCAGTTCACGGTCGATCGCATCGTGCGCAGCCTGGCTCAACGCTTTCTGCCTGCCGAGCCAGCACACAAGCGCAAGCGTGTCGAGCGTGATCATTACTCTTCCTGCTCGGCGGCGACCGGTGCAAGCGCGTGCTTGAGGTTGAAATGCGTGATCGACGCGCGCAGCAGTTCGAGCGGATTCTCCGTCTTGCTGCGATACGGCCGGATTTCAATGGTGGGTTGCCCCCGGTCCGTCACGATGACGGTTTCGCCCAGTGTTTCGACCTGGCGGAACAGTTCGCAGGCCCGGGACTTGAAAATGGCTTTGGATACTCGCTTTTCCATGACGCTCTCCACCCATCAAAATTCAAATAGATTTTTATTGCATCGGGTCGTTGCGCGCGCAATCGAATGCCCGCGCTTCGTGCCCCAATGGCTCTTTATCGGCCAAGCCCTTCGGTTTACTGCCTGAAATACGCCCTGGCGCCGGTACACCCCGCACCAACGAACTGCGGGTTTTTACCGGTAACATATTTCGCTCGAATGCCCCCTGGCAGCCCTTACGCTTTCATATAATCGATACGTCTGGTGAATGCCCGTCAGGCAGCCCGAGTTGTGTTCGAGCGAACCGCGAGGCAAGACAACAGGGTGTGTTGCTTGCCGGCGGCCCAGTGCGAATGCGGTGTACGCCTCGCTTCGCCGTACGGACGCTGCCGCCGGGAAGCGGAGCGTCGGGGGAGATAATTGCCCTTGCTGCAGACCGTCGATTAAGCAGAAACATAATAACGTTACCCTTAACGTTAATTCATGTTAAATGCCCCGTTCTGGCGCCGCCATGCGTGGTTTACCTGGGCTCGGCGAAATGCGGCAGCGTGCGTGTAAACCCCGCCAGAAGCCGGCTCAGCAAGGCAAGAGCGCCTGGCGAGTTCGCCACAGGGTACTGCAAGAAAGTACCGTTCCGGCTAACGTTAAATGTGCGGTAACAAAAGTCGTAACGCACATTCGCGACACTCGTAATCGTCCCTGCCCCGACATCGTCACGCTTGCTGGTCCGGATAATCCGGGGGCAGCGGCTTCGATGAAGGCTCCGCATCGAAATGGACGATGAACGCATACAGCGGTTCGCGCCGTTTCTCCGGGCGGCTACGCGGCGGCTCGCGTTCCTGGTCCGTCACGTCGGGCGCGACAGCCGGCGTCGCCGTACGTCCGGACAACGCCTTCGCAGCGGATTCGAAATCGCCCTTCGACCCTTTGTTCGCCATTGCACTCATCTCCATCGCAAGCGCGCACCTCAAACGACGGCTTGAACGTTTTCTCCCACTTCGGGGCGCTCGAACGCCACCGCCTCGCCCTTCGTGTCGAAAAGCGTGACCGCGGACGACGCCACCTTGATGCCCACGCGTGCGCCCGGTTCGTACTGCGCGTCCTTCTTGTCGAGCTTGAGCGCAATGGCGTGCGCCATGCCATCCGGACGCGCGTGCAGGATCGACACGTCGCCGAGATGTTCGACCAGTTCGACACGGGCGGCGATGCCCTCGTCCGGCAAGCCGATGCTCAGGTGTTCGGCGCGCACGCCCAGGGTCAATTCGCCATTGAGCGCACGGTCCGGACGACCCGATAGCGCGATGCGGTGGCTTGCACCCGCGAGCGACAGGACGGTTTGCACGCCGTTTTGCGACACAACGGTGGCGCTGAGCATGTTCATTTGCGGCGAGCCGATAAAGCCGCCGACAAAGCGGTTCGCAGGCCGGTCGTACAGATCGAGCGGCGCGCCCGTCTGTTCGATGTTGCCCTTGTTGAACACCACGATCTGCTCGCCGAGCGTCATCGCCTCGACCTGATCGTGCGTGACGTAAATCATCGTCGTGCCGAGCTCACGGTGCAGCTTCGCCAGCTCGATGCGCATTTGCACGCGCAGTGCCGCATCGAGATTCGACAGCGGTTCGTCGAACAGAAACACGCGTGGCTTGCGCACGATCGCGCGCCCAATCGCGACGCGCTGCCGCTGGCCGCCCGAGAGCGCCTTGGGCCTGCGATCGAGCAGGTGCGTGATCTGCAGGATTTCGGCGGCACGCCCCACCACCTCGCGTACTTCGCGCTTCGGTTTGCCCGAGAGCTTGAGCGAAAAGCCCATGTTCTGCTCAACCGTCATATGCGGATAGAGCGCATAGCTCTGGAACACCATCGACACGCCGCGATCCACAGGCTGAAGATCGTTCACGCGTACGCCGTCGATCAGAATGTCGCCGCCGCTCACTTCCTCGAGTCCGGCGATCATGCGCAGCATGGTCGACTTTCCGCAACCCGACGGGCCGACGAATACCGTGAACTGTCCGTCCGGAATATGCAGATCGATGCCCTGAATGATCTGCGGACCTTCGCCGTACGTCTTCACGACGTTGCGCAATACGAGTTCGCCCATTGTTACGTCCTCCTTAGTGCTCTTGCTTGTCGTCCCGCGCGAGGTCGACGTCACTTCCTTCTTCGCGCGGGTTGCGGTGCTGTCTGTGTGCCCGCGTTAGCGGGCTGCCTCGGCGGCGGCATGCTCCGCGATGACCTCGCTATACCAGTGCGCGCTGTCCTTCAGCGTGCGCTTCTGGGTCTCGTAGTCGACATACACCATGCCGAAGCGCTTGTCGTAACCGGATGCCCATTCGAAGTTGTCCAGCATGCTCCATGCGAAATAGCCGGCCACGTCCACACCTTGTTGCGCCGCTTCGGACAGTGCGGCCAGGTGCAGATCGAGGAAGTTGATTCGATCGGTGTCCTGCACGCGACCGTTTTCCAGCGCGTCTTTCGCCGCGCAGCCGTTCTCGGTGATGTAGATCGGCGGCAGCTTGTACTCGCCGTTGAGATTCGTGAGCAGTTCAGTCAGGCCTTCCGGATAGACTTCCCAGTCCATGTCCGTGAAGCCGTGCACGCCCGGCGGACGCTTGTCGCCCGAGGCGCTAGCGAAAATTCGCGTGTAATAGTTAATGCCGAGGAAGTCGAGCGGCGTGCCGATGATGTCGAAGTCGCCGTCGCGAATCACCTCCTGCGGGCCGTTCGCGCCATACCATTGCAATGCTTCGGCCGGATATTCGCCCTTGAAGATCGGGTCCATGTACCAGCGCACGAACTTCGCGTATTCGAGCGATGCAGCCGCAACATCTTCCGGCGCCTCGGTCGCGCCGTGTGCCGGCGACTGGTTGAGCACGATGCCAAGCGGCGCCTTCACGCCATCGGCGCGCATGGCCTGAACCGCGAGACCGTGCGAAAGCAGCAGATGATGCGCCACGTGAGCCGCTTTCTTCAGGTCGGCATTGCCCGGTGCGAAGTAACCCGTTGCATTGCCGAGCCATGCGGTACACCAGGGTTCGTTGTGCGTGGCGATCGAAGCCACCCGGTCGCCCAGCACGCGGCCGATCTTGCCTGCGTAATCAGCGAAACGATACGCCGTGTCGCGGCTTTCCCAGCCGCTTTGCTCCGTCTGCAACGCTTGCGGCAAGTCCCAGTGATACAGCGTGGCGAACGGTTGAATGCCGCGCTTGAGCAAACCGTCGACCAGACGCTCGTAGAACGCGAGGCCCTTTTCGTTGTAAGCGCCGCGACCATCCGGTTGCACACGCGGCCATGCAATCGAAAAACGGTAAGCATTGACGCCCATTTGCGCCATCAGATCGAGATCTTCCTCAAAGCGATGGTAGTGATCGCAGGCTACGTCGCCGCTCTCGCCTTTCACGACCTTGCCGGGCACGCGGCAGAACGTGTCCCAGATCGACTCGCCACGGCCGTCCTCGCGCGCTGCACCCTCGATCTGATACGAGCTGGTGGCCACGCCCCAGACGAAGTCTTCCTTGAATCGAAACGTCGACATAACTATAGGTATCCTTATTAGTCGTCCGCTTTTTAGCGAACGGGCTGAAAATGAATGGAGAGAAACTCAGGCCTTGACCGCGCCGGTCGTCAAACCGTCGATCAACCGCCGCGAGGTGAAAGCGAACAGCACCAGCAACGGCACCACCGCGACCGCGGAACCCGCCATCACCGCGCCCCAGTCCGAATTGGTCGGGCTCTGTAAAATGCGCAGCGCAAGGGGCAGCGTGTACATCGAAGGCGAACGCAATACGACGAGCGCCGAGAGAAAGTTATTCCAGGCCTGAATGAAGCTGATGAGCCCAAGCGTGCCCAGTGCCGGTCCGAGCAGCGGCAGCACGATGCTCCAGTAAATGCGGAACTCGCCGCAGCCGTCGATGCGCGCCGCCTCGATCAGGTCGGACGGAATGGCCGACGAGATGTACTGGCGCATGAGGAACACGCCGAGCGCGGCGGCGGCTCCTGGCACATACAGCGCGCGCGGCTGATTGATCCAGCCGAGCAGGTTCATCGTCATGAAGGTCGGAATCATGCTGAGGAACGGCGGCACCAGCATGGCTGTGAGCGCAACGGCAAAGAGCGTCTTCTTGAAGCGGAACTCATACATCGCGAACGCGTAACCGGCCATCGACGTGACGAGTAACGTCAGCACGGTCTGAATCGTGGCCGTGTAGAAGCTCCAGCCCAGATTACGCCAGAACGGAATGTGCCGCATGAGCGACGCCATGTTGTCGAGAAACGCGTTGCCGAACCAGAGCGGCGGCGGCATCGAGAAAATCTCGGAACTCGTGTGCGTGGCGAAGACGAACATGAACCAGAACGGCGAGAACATCAG
This sequence comes from Paraburkholderia hiiakae, assembly GCF_904848665.1. Classification (GTDB taxonomy): domain Bacteria; phylum Pseudomonadota; class Gammaproteobacteria; order Burkholderiales; family Burkholderiaceae; genus Paraburkholderia; species Paraburkholderia hiiakae. The sequence continues at coordinate 691,089 of NZ_CAJHCQ010000002.1, read as the reverse complement.
CACCGCCCCCGTCAGCACGACGGCATAACCCGTATAGCGTGCCTTGTTTTTGGACAGTTTCATCGCTGTGCCTCCTCTTTCATGCCGCTGCGGTGGAAAATGCGCGTGTTGAGCCACATCAGCGCGGAAATCGTGATGAAGAGCAGCCACGCGATCGAACTGGCCGTGCCGAAGTCGCCGTCGTGGAATGCCGTGCGATACATGTAGACCGCCGTGGTCAAGCCGGACTGGCTCGTACCCATGCCATCGTTCGGGAGCAGGATGAAAGGCTCTTCGAACAGTTGCAGCCCACCGATGATCGAAAGCGTGACGGCGAAGAAGATCATCGGCTTAAGAAGCGGAATCGTGATGCGCGTGAACTGTTGCCAGCCATTTGCGCCGTCAATGCGCGCCGCTTCGTAAATGTCCTTTGGAATGGTCTGCAGTGCAGACAGATAAAGCACCGTATTCCAGCCTACGTAGCGCCAGAAGACGACAACGGAGACCGCCGGTTTCACATTGGCCGGGTTGTACAGCCACTCGATCGGTTTCGAAGGCACGATCCAGTGCAGCCCCGGAATCTTGCCGATTTCGGTAATGGCGAGGTTGATCATGCCGAAGTCGGTCGAATACAGCGACGAGAAAATCAGCGCGATGGCCACACTCGACGTGATGAAGGGCAGAAAATACAGTCCCACCACGAAATTGCGCCAACGGCGGAACGCGGTTTGCAGAAAGAACGCCAGCGGTAGCGCAATGAGATGCTGCGGCACACCGGACATGACCGCCATCGAGGCCGTGTTATAGAGCGACTTCCAGAACCACGGGTCAGTCAGCGTGAACGTGAAGTTCGACAGGCCCACCCACTTCATGCTCGCCAGTCCCGCCGTCGCGTCCCAGCTCTGGAACGAGAGATACAGCGAAAACAGCAGCGGAAAGGCCAGGAACACGGCGAACAGCACGAAAAACGGCGCGAGAAACAGGTACGGCGCGATCTTGACCGGATTGAGCCGCGGTTTTCCACGAGCGTGGGCGAGCGGCGCGAGCGTGTCGCGTACGAGCCCTTCCCGGGAAACCTGTTCAGTTGTGGGCAGAGGAGAGTTCATCGATAGTTCCGTCCATTCGGGCGTGGCCGGCCTGGGTGACCGGCCACGCTGTTGCAGCAGACTTCAGAGCGCGGCCAAGTGCCGCGCCGTTTCATCAGAACCGCTTAACGGCGGACGCGATGCGTGATTTCAGCCTGTGCTTCCTGCAGCGCCTGATTGATGTCCTCGTTGCTGTCGACCACCTTGTCGAGCGCCGAGTGGACCGCCTCTTCGGCAACCTGGTCGTACTTGCTGCGCTGGATCGCCGGGATGTGCGCGGCTGCATCACGCCAGATCAGGCGAGCTTTCTCGTTGCCGAGGAACGCCACGGGCTGCGCAAAGAAGTCGTCGTGCTGTGCGGAAAGCAGTGCCGGGAACGCGTCGATCGAGCGGAACGAAGCGAGCTGCTCGTCCGGGCGCGTCGTCAGGAACTTGATGAATTCCCACGACAGTTGCTTTTGCGTGGCCTTCACCGGAATCGACCAGAACGTGCCGCCAAACGATGCATAAGCGCCGCCAGGCAGATTCGTCGCGCGCCAGAGACCCTTCGTGTCCGGTGCGATCCACGACGAAAGGTGGCCGCCAAGCCACGCGCCCATCATTTGCGTCGCGACCGTACCGCGCTTGAAGCTTTCGGCCCACTCGTTCGACCACGGCGTGATCTTCGCGTCGAGGCCGAGATCGCGCGCCTTCTTCGCAAGCTCGAACGCCTTCACGAAGCGCGGCGACGTCACGATCGGATTGCCGGCCTTGTCGAAGTACACGCCGTCGCCTTCCTTCAGGTCGGCACGAATATAGATGTCTTCGATATCGCGCGACGATGCCATCAGGTACGCGCCCGTTGCCTTCTTGATCTTCTGGCCAGCCGCGAGATACGAGTCCCACGACTTCGTCAGGTCGGCTTCGCTCACGCCTGCCTTGTCGAGAATGTCCTTGCGGTAGAACAGCGTGCCCGGGCCGATATCGCCCGGCATGCCGACAATCTGGCCGTCCTGCGTGGTGGCCTGCGCGAACGTGTAGTTGATGAACTGGCTCTTGTACTGACCCGCGCTATAAGGCGGCTTGGCCAGGTCTTCGAGACCGCCGCCCGCTGCGAAGCGGCCAATGAAGCCGACTTCCACGGCCATCACGTCGGGCAGGTCCGAACTGGTTGCAAGCGCGGTGGTCATGGCGTTGTGGTGATCGCCGATCGCGAGCGACGTCACCTTGATGTCGACGTCCGGATGCAGCTTCTTCCACGCCGGAATCGCGTCCTTGATTTCCTGGTCCAGCTTCGGAAACACCGCGACGGTCAGCGTGGTATTGGCATGCGCAGCGACTGTAGCCAGGCTGAGCAAAGCGGCGGCGGCAGTGCCTGAAAAGCGGAAATTCATTACATGTCTCCTGACGAAACGTTTGTGAGTGACGTTCAAATGCTCCCCTGCTGCTACGAACTGCTTCCCCTGTTGTTTTGATTCGCACTACTTGACGAATTGCTTACCGCGTTCCATTGTTTGAAAGCGCTTTCACCGCAAAACTAAAAAAACGGCCCGATAAGGACACAGGCGTGGACGCAAACCTCACGCGCCCGTATCTCCCCTGCTCAACGAAGGCCCTATACGTCGCGTCGTTTCGCGCGTCACCAGCGTGAGCGGAATCGGGCTTAACGCAATGGGCTGCTTGCGGATCATCTGCACGATGCCTTGCGCCGCGAGCCGGCCGATTTCATAGGTCGGCTGCCTGACCGTCGTCAAAGGCGGCGTCATATACGAAGAGGTCGGCAGATCGTCGAAGCCGACCAGCGACACGTCCTCGGGCACGCGCACGCCGCGGCGAAACATGGCAAGACGCGCACCGTATGCGGTCTGGTCGTTCGCACAGAACACCGCACTCAGCGACGGCCGGCGCACCAGCAACCGCTCCATCGCCGTGACTCCGCCTGTTTCGAGGTAGTCGCCCTGCTCGACCAGATCGGCGTCGAAGCCGATGCCCGCCTCTTCCAGTGCGATACGGTAGCCTTCGAGACGCTCGATCGCGTCCTCGTGACTGCTTGGGCCAGCAATGAACGCGATCTCGCGGTGACCCTGCTCGATTAGATGGTGCGTCGCGTCGCGAGCGCCTTGCAGGTTGTCGATCGGCAGGCCTGCTAGCGCCGTGCCGTTTTGAACCGAGCGCCCCAGCACGAGCATGGGTGCGTAGCGCGAATATTCGGTGAGCGTGGGCTCGTCGAGTTGTGCATGCAGCAGAATGATGCCGTCCACGCGGCGCGCGATGAATTCTTCGAGGCGCGCCTTTTCGTCGACGACATTCCAGCGGCTGCTCACGAAAATCGGTGTGAAGCCTGGCCCCGAAAGCGCCTCTTCAATCCCGCGCAGCCACTCAGCGTAAAACGGACTCGACACGGCCTGCGTCAGTACGCCGATGGTTTCGGTCCGGCCGCTCGCAAGACTGCGCGCCAGCACGTTTGGCCGATAGTTGAAACGCGCGATCGCCTCTTCCACCGCGCGCTGCTTTTCGGGAAGCACACGTGCGGTGCCGTTCAGGATGCGCGACACCGTGCTCGGAGACACACCGGCTGCGCGCGCAATTTCTTCCAGCGTCACGTTGGGACCCGCATTGGGACCACTGGGGACACTGGGCGCGCCGGGTGTTTCGTTGGTGCCATCGGTCATGAGTTCCGCCTGAACATTTCCATGAAAGCGCTTTCAAACACTGAAAAAAGCGATTCCCGATACGAATTCGAAGTGACTAACTGGAACAAAAAAGTGGAACAACAACGTGGAACAACAAAGCGCAGAAAAAGCAGCCGGTGCGACCAGGGTGGAGGAGAGATCGCACCGGCCTCTCTATGAAAGAGAATTAAGCAATACCTGACACAAAGAGATCACAACAACTACAGGTCAAACGAAGTCAAATCAGAACATGTGCATGATGCCCGCGAACACGCCGGTCTGGCTGTGACCGTAGTTCGGGTTGTCGTTCGACGACGTGCCCGTCGCCGCGTCGAAGTTGTTGTTGCCGTACGGACCGTTGCCGAGGTTGATGTTCGACGTCGAGCTGTTGTGCACGTAGCCCGCTTCCGCGTACAGGAACGTCCGCTTCGAGAGGTTGTACGTCGTGCCGAGCGTGAACAGGGTGGCATTGCCGTTGCCGTTGTTCGCGTTCGCGTGGAACACTGCAGCCGTAATCGCCGAAGCGTCGTTCACCTGCCAGCCCGCGCCGATCCACTCGTGGTTCACCGCCGTCGGTGCGCTCACGCCAGCCGGCTGCGTGCCAGCCACGCCCATGGTTGCGTCGGTGGCGTCCGGTGCGCTCAAGTGCTGGTAGCCCGCATACAGCTTGACAGGACCGAGCACGTACGTGCCGCCAACGAGGATCGAGCGCGACGCCGAATACACGTTGTTGAACGAGCCGTCTGCACCGCGGACTTCGTCATAGATCACGCGGAAATCGCCGCTGCCCCACGTGTAGATACCTTCAATCGCGTTCGTACGGCCCTGGCCAGTCGGCACGCCTTGCGCGTTGACCGGCGCCGAGTTCCAGCTCGTGTTGTTGGTCAGCGAATACTGGCCCTTGAACACGAGACCGCCGAACAGCGTAGGCGAGTCATATTCGGCGCCGTTGCTCGTGCTCGCCCAGTTACGGCCGCGCACCAGCGTCGAGATGGCGTAACGCTGCATCAGCTGCGGGTCCGCGCCCCAGCTGTCCTGCGAAAGTTCGCCGGCGCCGAGGTTACCCACCTTGAACAGACCGAAGCGGTCGTTGGAGAAGCCCACCGTGGCGTGACGGCCGAACAGATTGCCCGCCGAAGCGCCCGTCTGCGTATTGAGCTGGCCTTCCAACTGGAAGACTGCCTTCGTGCCGCCGCCGAGATCTTCCGAACCCAGCAGGCCAAACCAGGAGCAACCCCAGTCGCCACTCTGTGCCGAGAACTTGTTACCGCCCGGCAGGCCGGTTTCATACTGCACGCCGTTGTCGATACGGCCATACAGTGTGACGCTGCTCTGCGCGTGCGCCATCGTCGTCGCAGCTGCCATCACCGACAAAGCAATAAGCTTCTTCTTCATTAGCTATCCTATATATATTTTAGCGTCTCCAAACCGCGCAGGTCGCGTGCGCTCTTACACGTTACCTACCAGGCTGCCTCACTGAAATGTCCCGAATCACATTTCGAGGCGATTATAGGGACGCCCCCGCCCCGTGTATCGAACCGGCACGTTAGGGAAAACTCTGTTACCGATAACAGTTGCACGCCGCCATGTCCCGGAGTAGGCCCCTGCTTTGTGACCATCGCGTTATGGTCACAAGCCTCGCAAATCCATTTGCGGTCGTGAGGGAAAATATGCGCGGCGTGGGAAATGTTCCGAACACCCGTGCTACATCGGCCAAAACACGCTTGACAGCGCTTTCAAACGCCGCGCATCGATGTTGTGAAGTTGCAACGACGATACGAAAATTCTTGCCCGTTGCATCTGCAGCTTTCCCTGCAGGGGATTGACAGCGCTGTCACCAGCACGCGCGGGCGATAGCGACTATGATCAAGGTATACCCTGCCGGGCAACGAGTTGAGACTTGCCGGTAAGCACCCTCAGCGCGGGACTGTGTGCATGAATCCCGCGGGCTTGCCGGCTTCACACGATCGCGCCACGTAAAACCCTGCGCCTCGACTCCCGCTGTTCCCCCGCCACGTCGCGCGCGCGACGTCCCGTCCGAACGCAATGCACCAGCACGCACCAGCGTAACTTTCGCCGGGCAACGGCGCAGCCGTTCCTTGCCCGACTGGCAAAACCCTCGACGCGCCATTGCGGTGACCACTGTGCCGCACGCCGCACGAGGTGGTCTGCCCTCTGACTTCCGCGGCCCTGCGTTGAAGCGGGCCGGAAGGCTTGCTGCCGGAGTTGACCGGCACTTCTGCCACACTGCAAGGAGGTATCGTGAAAGCCATCATCACTTCCACTCTCGCATTACTGATTTCCAGCGCCATGGTGCCGGCCGTTCAGGCTCAAACCGATTCGGGGTCAAGCGACTCGCAACTCGCACACGACGTCCGGGTCAGTCTCGCGCGCAACGGCGTGAGCAATTCTCATGTCTTTGTATTTGCCCGGGGAGGCACGGTCACGCTGCTAGGATTTGTACCAGAGCACGAACAGGTCGCACTGGCCGAACGCACTGCGGCTGGTGTCGCGGGTGTGCAATCGGTGGACAGCTGGCTTGCGCGTGGACGCTGAAGTCGGTGAGATTGAATGGAACGCCGCGCGCGGACACGGCCCGTATCGTCCGCGCGCTGCTCTCTATTTATTGATCGCGCCGCGCAATCGCACTTTTAGCATTTTCGGCATTTTTGGCACGTCTGATCCGTTTGAACCAGCCGCCCCGCCCATAGTCGGTCTGCTGCAGAAACACGGCGATCACGATGATCAGGCCTTTGAGGACTAGCTGGGTATTGCTGTCGATGTCGTTGAGCAACAGGATATTGCCAAGGAAGCCGAATATGAGCACGCCCGCCACGGTGCCCGATATGCGTCCAACGCCGCCGGAAAGACTCGTCCCGCCAATTACCACGGCGGCAATCGCATCGAGTTCCCAGCCGGTCCCGGCATCGGCCTTCCCCTGGCGGTACTGCGCCGCATAGAGCACGCCAACCAGCGCCGAGAGCAGGCCGGAAATGGCGTAGGCCATCATCTTGTAGCGCTTGACGTCGAGCCCTGAAACAACGGCGCATTTCTCGTTTCCTCCGATTGCGTACAGATATTTTCCGAACACAGTACGGTTCATCACGAAGCTAAAAACAAGCGCAATCACGAGAAAGAAAAGCGCGGGTACCGGAATCAGATTGAACAGCAGCGCTCGCAGACTCTCGATATCCGCCGTGGCATTCGTGCCGCTGTAAATCGAATAAACGGCGGTGTCCTGCCCGGCGATCAGCCGCGCGGCCCCAAGCACGCCGACCATTGCCGCGAGCGTGACGATGAATGGCTGCATGCGCCCGCGCGTGATAATCCATCCGTTGATGCTGCCCACCGTGAAGCCCGCGAGCGGTACGATCCAGAGCACACCTGCCAGCGGCATGCGGTGCGCCGCGCGCGACACGATATACAGGCACGCCAGCGCCGCGCACAGCAGCGCTACGCCACCGCGCACCGCGCGTGCAGTTCCCGTGTGGGCGCCCGGCAAGCGTTGCGGCCTGCGCCATGCACCCAGCACGATCAATACGATCGAGAACACGGCAATCGCGTTGAGCGCGAGCGACGCATAAGTCGCCCGGCTCCACCCTTCCGTGGTGAGCAGCATCGCGGTCAGCACGCTGCCGAGGCCCATGATCGCCCCGACGGACAGGTCGATGCCCGCGGTGATGATCACGAGCGTCATGCCGATCGACATCACGCCGACGTTCGCGACTTCGCGAAACACATCGGAGATATTGGCGCTGGAAAGAAAGATGTTGCCGCCATCGGTCGAGTGAGGCGAGGTGAACGCGCCCACCACGAGCAGCACGATCAGCCCCACGTAGTATTTCAGGTGTGTCATGAGCATGCTGAGTTGACGCCTGCGCGTTGGCGCGTCCGGCTCGGCGACATGGTCCTGCACATGCAGCATGGTCAGTCTCCAGTCAGGGGCAATTCAGGGCGAAGCGAGGTCGATCAGCAGGTCGCCGGAAAAATCGCTGCGCGGCACGATCTGTTTGGCGCGCCCTTCGCACAGCACGAGAATGCGGTCGCACAGCAAGGTCAATTCGTCGATTTCGGAGCTTGCGATCAGCACGGTCACGCCCGAGCGCGCCGCGTCGAGTATCTGGCGGTAAATCTCCGCTTTTGCAGCCACGTCCACGCCTCGTGTCGGCTCGTCGAGCAGCAGGATGCGCGGCTTCGTCATCAGCCATTTGCCGATGATGAGCTTTTGCTGATTGCCGCCCGACAAGCTATTGGCGCTCTGCGCGAGGCTGCGATGCTTGACCCGCGAGGCGCGCGCCTGCTCAGCGGCCCAGTTGCACAACCTGCGCCGCCTGTAGAACGGAAAGCCGGGCACGCGCGGCAACGACGGCAGCACGAGATTCGCTTCCAGCGATTGGTCGAGCACGAGGCCATCCTTCTTGCGGTCTTCGGTCACGAAGGCAAGACCCGATTCCGCGGCTTCATTCGGAGACCTGAATGACCGCCGCTGCCCCGCGATGGCAATAGCACCCTCCAGCCGGTAGGCCGAGATTCCGTAGATGGCTTCGAGCACTTCGGTCTTGCCCGCGCCGAGCAAACCCGAAAGGCCGAACACTTCGCCCTCGCGCACCGAAAACGACACGTCGCGCACCATCGCGCGCGCCGGCCCCCACAGCGAAAGATTGCGCACCTCGACACTCGTGCTGCGAGCGCGCGGCGCCTCGTCCGCGCCGCGCTCGGGCGGCGCGAAGTCCTTGCCGATCATCATCGAGACGAGCGCCGTCGAGGACTCCACCTGCGCGACCGGCAGTGTCGAGATGCGCCGGCCGTCGCGCAGCACGGTCACGCGGTCGGCCACGGCGAAGACCTCACCCAGCCGGTGGCTGATCAGCACGATTCCCATGCCGCGCTCGCGCAGTTGCCGCGTGAGTGTGAGGAGCGCGTGGGTCTCGGCGTCGGAGAGCGCCGAGGTGGGCTCGTCCATGATCAGCACCCGCGCTTCGGCCAGCAACGACTTGGCGATCTCCACCAGTTGCTTTTCGCCCACCCGCAGCGCGCCGACCAGCGTGTCGGGGCTCTCGCGAAAGCCCAATTGTCCAAGTACGTTGCGCGCAGCCGTGCGCATGGCACGCCGGTCCGGAAAACCCCAGCGTGTGCGCGGTTCCTTGCCGAGAAATATGTTGTCGACAGCCGAAAGCGTATCGACGAGATTCAGCTCCTGATGAATGACCGCAATTCCTGCGTCAATCGCGTCGTTCACGCTCGCAAGGCGTGTGGGCACGCCCCGCACGCGTATCGTGCCGCTGTCCGGCGTATAGAGCCCGCCCAGCATCTTCATGAGGCTCGATTTCCCCGCGCCGTTCTCGCCGACGAGCGCATGCACCTCGCCCGCCACGACATCGAAGTCGACGCTCGACAACACGGCGCTGCCGTTGAACGATATCGACAGGCCTGCCGCCTCGATCAGCGGCGCGGTGGCAGCGGCATTCATTCAGGAGTGGCTAGCAATATACGCCTTGGCGTTGTCCGCAAAAATGCCCTGCGTCGGCAACGTGACCTTCTTCGGGATCTTTTCGCCGTGGAGCAGCTTGAGCGCCTGGCGTATGCCTTCGGCGCCGGGCGTGGGGTACATGAACGTGCCGGCAAGCAAACCTTGCGACACCCAGGTCGCGCCCTCCTGCGGCAAGCCGTCGATGCCCACGAACTTGATGCTCTTGTCGCGCCCCGCATCCTTGGCCGCAAGATAGGCGCCATAGGCCATGGGATCGTTGTGCCCGTAGACAACATCGATTTTTGGATTCACGCGCAACACCGTCTTCATGTACTCGTAGGCCTTGTCCTGCTTCCAGTCGCAATCCACGCGCTCGCCTACGAGCTTGATGCCCGGCTCCTTGCCGGTCACGCTCACTGCGCCGTCGTGGCGATCGTGCGCCGGTTGTGCGCCGAAGCCGCCCCACACCTCGACGAGATTGCCCTGTGCATGTCCCGGGCCGCCCATCAGCTTGACGATGAATGCGCCGGCTTCGCGGCCGATCTGCACGTTGTCGCCGCCAATAAACTGCGTATAGGATTCGCCGTTCACCTCGCGGTCGAGCACGAACACGGGAATACCTGCTTTATAGGCTTTTTCCACCACGCCCGTCAGCCCCGCCGACTCCTTGGGCGAAATGAAGATCGCATCCATTTTCTGCGCGATGAAATTCTCCATGTCGGCATTCTGCTTGTCGGTGCGGTCGCCGGCGTCGGCAATGATCAGATCGACCTCCGGATGCTTCGCGGCCTCGGCTTTCATGTCCTTGTTGAACTGCACGCGCCAGGGCTCGACCGTGGTCACCTGCGAGAAGCCGAAGCGGTATTTCTTCTGCTGCCCGAACGCGGGGGCGCTGAGCGTCCCGAGAAGACCCGCTGCACCGGCAAGCGGCACGGCGACCAAACCCGCAATCAGAATGCGTCGTTGACTGTCCATTGCCCTGTCTCCTTTGTTGTCTGAACCGGGCGGCGCGAGTGACCGGCCTCGGGTGCTACAAAAAATAAAACGTTATAGCGGCGGCGCGGCGGATGCGCTCACCGCTTCGCCCCATTCGTCATACCGCATCGGGCCCGTGCTGTCGCGCACGCGCAAGTCGGCACGCATGCGCAAGTGCACGATCTCCGGGTTCTCGCCCTGCAGCTGTTTGTGCAGGAGGTGCCAGATGCCGCGGGCTATCGCCTCGGCGGGCTGACGAATCGAACTGATGCCGGGACGCAGCACCGACATCCACGGCGCGTCGTCGAAGGAAAGCAGCGAGACGTCGTCGGGCAAGCGCAAGCCCGCGTCGCTTATCGCTCGCAGCGCGCCGAGCGTCGCGACGTTGGCGCCGGTGAAAAGCGCCGTGGGGCGCTCGCGCGCGGCGAGCACGCCGAGCGTCGTCGCGTGGCTTTCGGTATCGCTCATGCCGCACACCACGACGTTGGCGTATTGCGCCAGCCCGGCACGCTGCATCGCGTCCTGGTAGCCCTGGGCCCGCTCGCGGCTGTTGACGAGGTCGAGCGCATTGACGATGAACGTGATGCGGCGGTGACCGAGCGCGATGAGATGCCCGGTGCCGTCCATCGCCGCGCGATGGCTGTCGGTCGTGACGGTGTTGGCAGGAAAGCTGTTGTCCACGCGATCGGCCATCACGAGCGGCACGTCGCATTCGCGCAGCTCGCTGATCGCGTGCTCGTAACCGTGGCACGGAATGATGATCATGCCCGCCACCTGACGCGAGAGGACGAAGCGGACGCGCTCCGCTTCGCGTTCCGGGTCCTCCTGGGCGTGCGCGAGGATGAGCCGATAACCGGATTCGAGTGCGTGATCTTCGAGCGCGCAGACCAGTTCGATGAAAAACGAATTGGTCAGGTCGGGCACGACAAAACCGATGGACGTGGAGCGGCAACTGCGCAATTCGGCGGCCAGACTGTTGCGCCGGTAGCCGAGCTTGCGGGCCGCTTCCCAGACCTGCCGCTGCCGCGCTTCGCTCACGTTCGCGGCCCCCGCGAGCACCTTCGATGCCGTGCCCAGCGAGACACCCGCCGCGTGCGCAACGTCCTTGAGCGTACTGGCACTCTTCTTGCGGTCGTCCATGCTGGTCTGTCCGCCTGAGGTTATCCGCCCGTTGCTATCCGTCTGAACTGAAACGTTTCATAGAGTAGGAAATGGATTTTCAGGCTTCAAGGGAGGGTTTTACCGGGGCGCCGGAGAAAGCGCGAAAACTAGCGGTAGTTCACGAAGTTGATGATGTCGTTGAGGAACCACGGAAGAATCAATTGCGTGTCGGGATCGCTAACGCCCACGGTGAGCCTCGGCGGCTTCGAGGCGGGCGCGCCGGGCTTCGCACCCTCGGGCGTGTGCAGCATGTAGGTTTCCGTGTCCGCGGCGGGCGGAGGCGATGAAGCACAACCGGCAACCAGCAAGGCGAGGAACGCTGCGCAGCGCAAGCGCTTCATGATAGGCAATCTCCAGCCACGTGATTTTGAAGCCCAAGCGTACCATTGGCCCCACCACCGTCGCGCGGAGCTGCGCAGGTGCCTTGCTTGCCTATTTCAAAATCATTAAGCGCATTGAATTTGGCCAGAACCAAAATTTCTGTCGAATGCCGTTTTTTTTGCGTTATGCAAAAGCAAATCAAATAAATACAACCACACTCCGTGATCTCCCGGTTTGTCTCAACTTCCATTGACACCTATCAACGGGAGTGAAGCGCTTCTTGATTCATCCATCTACGCTATCGAACGATCACACGATATTCTCTGCCGGCTTGTTCACGCCACTATGAGAAGAACTCCATGAGAATCAATCGCATCGCATTTATTCCTGCCGCAATTCTGATTGCAGGTACTGCACTTCCGGCGCTTGCCCAACAAACAGCTGTGTATCCGTCGAGAGGTCAAAGCGCTCAACAGCAAAGCGCCGATGAAAGTGCTTGCTATACGTGGGCAAAACAGCAAACGGGCATTGACCCGGCGAAAGTGGCAAACGGCGCGCCGCAAGCGCAAGCGCAGAACGGCCAACGCGTCAGGGGCGCCGCCGGAGGCGCGGCCGTGGGTGCCGCCGCTGGCGCGATCGCGGGCAACGCCGGTCGCGGCGCGGCCATCGGCGCCGTGTCCGGCGAGGTTGCGGGCGGCATAGCGCACCGGCGGCAGGAGCGTGCCGCAGAGGCGCAAAACGCACAGACGGAATCGGCGCAGCAACAGGCGCTCGCAAGTTTTCACCGTGCATGGGGTGCTTGCATGCAGGGCCGAGGCTATTCCCTGCGCTAAGCGCCGGCGATAGCGTCGAGAAACGAAGCGAAGAATCGCGATGATGGAAGGGCCACGTTGCACGAAGCGAATATGTGCAACGTGGCCCTTCCGACAACGAGAGGCGCGCTTAGCGGAATCCGTAAATGAGAACGAGACAGCGGGAGATTTCGTGTGCAGACTAGTTGGAGGACAAACGTGCGAGCGTGTTACGGCTTCACCGCGTAATGCACCAGTTCGATCGCGTTCGTCGCGGGCGCGCCCCTGCCGGCGAGACGCCCTTGAAACTCTTCACGCACCACGCGCTTGACGCTCGGGGCATACCAGAGCGTCTCCTCCATCGGGCCGCCGCCCGGGCCGTACTGCGGCTGCCAGACACCGCTCATCGTGATCTTGATCGCGGAGAAAGCGCCCGCCTTCGTCCTGACCGTCTCCACGCCTTGCACTTCACATTGGGCTCGGCGCTGCACCCTCATGCCTGAAGGGGTCCTCGCTATGCAGTCGGCCTCATAGCGCTCACCGGCTCGCAGCGGAAAATGCAGGGCGATCCCGCAGGCACGCGCGTCGGCGCCATTGGGAATCACATTGGCTTCGGAGGTGAGTTCCAGACGCCCGCCGCCCGGGCCGACCAGAAGCGATGCACTGCCGTCTGCATCGACGGACGTCACGGTTTGCGTGAAGGTTCGACTCTTACCGGACAGCGGGTCGGACCGCTCGAAGGTCCAGTTGTCCCCGACCGTGTAGTGCGGCGCGTCCTGAGGCAGCACAATGGAAGCGGCGTCGAGCGCGAAGCTCGACGGGGCGCCCGGCCCCGCCGCCAGCACGCACACGACGCCGATCGCTGCGGCGCGACGCACATGTGCCCTCATTGGCCCTGCTTCTGCAGATATTGCTGCACGTCGCCCATCGACACACGGCCGGTATGCGCCGTGTCGATCTGATCGAAATGCTGCGCGATGTACCCCAGCCCGCTGCTTTGCGCCTGAGCTTTCGTAATCGAAGCGCCGTTGCTCAACGCGGAATTCGCGCCTAGTCGAGCCGCCACTCGCTGCTGCGCCTGCTGCTGCAATTGCGTACCCGTGGAGGGCGTGAGCGGCGCTGGCCGGTTAGACGGGAAAAATGGGCCATCCACACCGTGGCCGCCCTTCGGGAGTTGAACGGGCGCCACCGCCTGCGTTGCGGCCTGGGCGTTGGCCAGTGTGACGGCAGCAACCGCGCAAACCATGAGCGGCGTAATGCACCATAGCTTTTTGAATGTAGACATGATCGCTCGCCTTCAATGAGTGAGGAGCGGGGTCACCACATCGAATATCGAATATCGACGCTCGACGCAAACCCCGATCTGTGACGTTATTGGCCCGCTGCCGCGACTGCAGTGGAAGTCGGCGTGCCCGCGGGACTCTCGTCGGGCCACGGCTGCGGAAGCGTCCAGAGCGAAAGCGCCAATGGTATGGGTTGGCCACCATAGTAGCTCACGAGATCGGCCTTCATCTTCGGGCGCGCGACGTTGTCCAGATAAATCATATGGCCGCCCTGGAAGAAGTTGACCTGCAGGTTCGGGCGCAAACCCGCCACCGTTTGCAGGCGAGCAAGCTGCTTCTCTGTATTGAAGAACGGCGTTGCGAGATCGTGATAACCGTTCTCCGAAAGCACCTTGAGCTGCGGATTGAGCTGAATCGCGCCGAGCAGGTCGGGTAGCGTATCGGGCAGTGGCTGGCCGTCGTGCGAGAAGTCCCAGACCTCGATGATGTTGTCGTTCAGCGGCATGTACGTCGCATTCGGCGCCGTGTAGCCGAGATAATCCGGCATCTGCGTGGCGAGTGCGGTCGTGAACGGCTGCGAGATGAGGATGTCCGATGGGTCGCCGTCGCTCTGCAAACGCGGATCCGAATCCGGCAACGACACGCGCCCATCGTAACGCCCGATCGTCGTGCCCGGAATCAGTTCGTTATTGAAGGGATTCACGTTGAAATAGCCATTGAGCGCCTGCAACGTGAGGCTCGAAGGCCAGCGCCACGAATCCAGCGTTTTCTCGGGCGGAAAGACAGGATTGCCGAGCGCGTCGGGAATGCCGAGTTGACTCAGCACCCACGATTGCGCGTATTTCCTGAAATGCTGGTACTGACCTGTCGCGAAGATCTCCGACTGCAGCGCAAAGAGTCCTTGATCGATCAATGGCGGCGAAACCAGATTGAAGTAGGCCGCCACTTCGGCATAGCCGGGGTAATAGCCCGCGAGCGTATCGGTGTCGAGCTGCAAACCTGCCGTTGAATCCGTGATCGCCGTCGCCTCGATCGCGTCGGCAAAGTAATTCAGGATGGACGACTGAAGCACGATGCCGGTCAGTTGCACGCCCGCCGCTTCGAGCGCGAGCGCAAGCATGTCGGTGCGCGGCGTGCCATACGATTCGCCGTAGAGATAGATCGGTGAACTGCCGCGATTATTCACCGCCAGATAGCGCTTGATGAAATCGCGCATCACGTCCACGTCTGGATCGCAGCCCCAGAACTTCTGGTTCGTGTTCGGCAGGATGGCCTCCGAAAGCCCCGTGCCCGGCGGGTCGATGAACACCATGTCCGTGGTGTCGATCAGGCTCTCCGCATTGTCGACGAGTGGAAAGTTCGGCCAGTTGGTGAGCAGCGGATCGGGCGTGGCGACACGCGTTGGCGCAAACGAGCCGAGACGCAACCAGATCGATGACGAACCCGGACCACCGTTATAGATGAACGTCACCGGCCGCGGCGAACCGTTTGTGCTCGGCGCGGTATAAGCGACATACGACATCGTCGCTTCCGGATTGCCGTTCGCGTCAGAAGCGGTCAAATGGCCGGTTGTCGTCGTGTAGTTGATGGTCGTTTTCCCCGAACTCCACTGGTAATGCATGATTGCGGCTTTTTCGGCGACCTGCGACACGGCAAGGCCATCGTTGGCATTTGCCGAGTACGCGATCGGGTCCGTGTAGGGCTGGTTTGCGTTTGATGAATTTGGCGTCTGCGCGGCTGCCTTAGCACTCGCCGAAACCTGGTTCAGCGCGCTCGCGGCAGACGAGGACGGGCTGCTATCGCCGCCTCCGCATCCCGCAAGCATCAGCACACCAATAGCCATCGCGCCTGCATGGCGCAGCTGGCTCCAACTACGGCTACAACCCACGCTGGGTCTACTGTCCGGATGCATTGTTATACCCCTTCGAATGATGACGTCACACTACGCGGGGACCGCCTTCGCCGGAAATGAAGCCTTGAAAAAAGCATCGAAATTCAAATGCACTAACGGCATACAGCGGCTGACATTTAACTTTCCATTCCTGACAAAGTCGATTCAATTTGAGCGTTATTTATTTACTATGGATAACTAAATAACCCATAGCGCATGAGGCGAATACATTGAGTTTCGCCGACATGATTTCGCGGGAAATATTTTGTAATGAAAGATGGCAGAGGAAAAATAGGAGGCGCCGCGGTACTTTGTCAAGGGATAGTTTCGCAAGCTATGCGTGCTGATTCGATGCGCACGCAGCAATTCCAGCAAGCACGAAACCAACAGGTGCATGCGTGCCGGCGATGCGAGATCTCGTTGCAACGCGGCCGTGAGCGAATGACGAATTGCATGCTCGACAAGGCCTCAGCGTTTGTCTGAATGATTGCAATCCGTGGTTGGCGGCCATCGGCCAGCGTGTTCAATTGGGGCCACATTTCTCGTTCGGTGCAGGACCGTAAAGAAGCACGCTCGGTCATTTCGCTACCCTTATAAATAAAAGCAGCACGCACACGAAACCTGAATTGCGCGGTAAAACGTTCCGCACCTCAATCTTCACCAGAATTAAGCCACCACGCATATGTGCGCCAGGCAACAGCGGAGATTGACGCGCTGTGGGAAATCAACCATATTTTCTTAACGCGGCTGCGCTCGGTCGGCCACGCCGCTTTCCTGCGCATGCAGATCGTGAGTTCCGCGGGGCATCGCGCTTCGCTTCAACGACGATTCTGAGCATGCCGAAATGGCATCGCCATAACGGTGGGACGACATCATGTCCGCTCAGATTGGTCGCGACCATAACTTCCCCTCCGCGTGCAAGCGCTGCGGCGGGCTGCTGTATGAGAACTTCGAATTCTGTCCTTACTGCGGCACGGATTCTCCGCTCGACAAAGTTTCGCTAGGCACCCATCCGAAAGCCACGATGACACCCCTCGGCGCCACTACGGCGGCGCCCCCCGCACCCTCGGCCGCGAAGATGGCGCCGGCGGGCGTGCCCCCGTCCGATGGGCCATCGCTGGACCCCAGCTACCCGCACACTGAACAGAACGGCGTGCAGCACGCCGCGCAGCACGCCATGCAACTCGCGCAGAACTTGCGGTTTTCGCAGATGGGGCAGTGGATCTTTCCCAAGGGCCTATTCGTCATCGCATTCATTCTTGCTTTCGCATACGGCACGTATCTGCTGCTCGGCACCAACCGCCAGCGGGAGGACACAGCGAGCGAAGCGACCCTGCATTCTTCGGGCGGATCGGTTTCGATCAATGCGCCTCGGCAACAGACGGATGAAACGCCCGCTGCTGCGAGCACGGAGACCCGCGTCGAGCCTCAATCGCCCGCGCCGAATGCACACGCCGCGCCGCAAATCGCGGATGTGGCCGACGGCCTGCGTGTCGCGCGTACCAGTCTTGCTCAAAACAACCTGTTCGACGCGAGCGCCGCGGCCAATGCCGTGCTCGCACGCGACCCGAACAACGAAGAGGCACACGCGCTACAAAGAGATATCGCGGCGCGCGAGCAACGGCGCGATATCGCGTTGCAAAACGCGGACCGCTGTGCCGCACAGCGTGTCTGGGGCTGCGTGCAGCAACAAGCTTCGGAGGCACTGGCGATCGATTCGAGCAGTCAAGCCGCGCAATCGTTTATGGAGCGCGCCATCGTATCGTCTGCCTGGAAACCGCTCAGCTCGCCCAATGGCGCCCCGCAAGCGAACGCGGCAGCACCCATGCCGCACGCAGCGAACACCGTGCGACTGCCGTCGTCGCAGGATTGGAACACGAACCCATCGCCGCCACCGCTGCCTGATACGACGAACGCGACGAACGCAACGAACGCAACGAATGCAACGAATATGACGAACGCGGCGACGGCTGCCAGTCCCGCCAGCAACGACAACAGTGCCGACGCACGGCAGCGCGCGATCGTGCAAAACGGCTGGACGCACACCGCGCCACCAGGCGCCACGCATTGAAAAGGATTCCCTAACATAACGAAGTCTGCCGTACATCACAAACAGAGCGGGAGAGAGACCATGTTGAAAACGATTCTAGCGGGAGTGGCGGCGCTGATCGCCCTGCTTTTCTCAACGCTCGCCGTCGCTGCCGAGGCAGATGCGCACTACCGGATCGTGACCGGCCCAGAGCGCGGCACATACATTCAGATCGGTCAGGACCTGGCGAAATGGGTAGCGCCGCCGGCCGGCATCGACCTCGAAGTGATTCCATCGAAAGGCTCGGCGGAAAACGTGCAGCGCATGCGTTTCGAGCCCGGCGTGAAGCTCGCGCTCGTGCAGTCCGACGTCTACCAGGCCTACGTCGACATGGCCAATTCCGGCAATGAAGATGCCGGCACACTGATACGGCCGCTGCGGCTCATCATGCCGCTCTATGACGAAGAGATTTACTTTGTCGTGCGTAACGACTCGCCAATGAAGGCGATCAACGAGATCAAGGACAAGGTAATCAGCGTCGGCCTGATCGGCAGCGGCACCGCTCAGTCGGCAACGACGCTATACCGCCTCATGTTCGGTCAGCCCATTCCCGAGCAGAACGCGCAGCACCTGAGCAACGAAGACGCGCTCGCCGCGCTCATCGTCAAGAAGATCGACGTGGCGATCATCGTCGCCGGGCAGCCCGCCAAGCTCTTTACGGACATGAACCCCGAACTGCTGCAGCAGATCCGCTTCCTGCACGTCGATCCAAACGCGCCAGAAACGGCGCGCGCGAAGCAAACCTATTATCCCGCGACCATTCACGTTTCGAGCTACCCGAACTGGCTGAAAGAAGACGTGTCGACCTGGACAGTCAAGGCCTTTCTCGTCACCTACGACTACAACCTGCGCGACACGGTCGGCAACCTGAAGCGCTTTGCCGATTCGCTCTGCGAGAACTTCGACAACCTGCAGGAGCACGGCCATCCGAAGTGGAAGCAAGTGAAGCTTGAACTACCTGGCCTCGGCAAAGGCTGGCAATACTATCAGCCCGTCGAGCGACGCCTGAAGGCGTGTTTCGCCCATCACGCCGCAGCGCAGGCCGCAAAAGCCCCGGCGGCGGCACAAGGCGCCCCCGCCACGCAACGAGCCGATGGACGGCCATGCTCGGATCAGGAGCGCTTGCTCCTGCTGTGCAAATAACGCCGCCAGTCACCCGTCACGGGAACGCGATCCCCAAATCGCGTAATCGGCCGCGCAAGTCCCGCCTTCCAACGTCAGTACGACGTGGAAGCGGATCCCCTTGCGCGCGCACACAATCTCTCCTGGTATCTGCTTTCAGGATGTCCTAATGTCCATGAGTGCCGCGATGCCGGCACGTCGCGACGGCCTTCCCGATGCAGTGCGTCCTACCCTAACAACAAACAAGGAAACACCCATGAGAGATACTCCGTTAGCAGTCCGGTGTAAAACGGCACGGCTCGGTGCCGCGATCGCCATGGCAGGCGCGGCGCTCGTGCCTGGCGCGCGCGCTGCCGACAACAACGCCAATCACGCAGCACTGAACAGACTGCCGCCATTCGTGGTGGCGAGCAGCCTGCAAACCACCAGCTACGACGGCGTCAGTGACGATCTGCTGACCGCCGGCCTCGGCAAAACCGGGCTTGCCGGCGCGCAGCCGACCATCGCGAATCCTGCGGCCCCGACGGCAGCCGAACTGCGCAGGCTTGCGATCTGGTCGAACTATCGCGCGCTCGTCGACATCAGTGCGAACGGCGGCTATGGCCGCTTCTGGGGGCCTAACGTCGATCTCTATGGCAACGACACACTGGGCGAAGGCAAAATCGCCGGCACCGAATATCTCGCATTCGCCGACGACGGCAGCGGCCGCCAGAACGTCAGCCTGCTCGTACAAGTGCCAGCCAGTTTCGATCCGGCGAACCCGTGCATCGTGACCGCCACGTCGTCGGGCTCGCGCGGCGTGTACGGCGCAATCTCGGCGGCCGGCGAGTGGGGACTCAAGCGCGGCTGCGCGGTTGCCTATACCGACAAGGGCACGGGCAACGGCGCAGAAGAACTGATGAGCGGTCTCGTCACGCTGATCGATGGCCGCACCGCCGATGCCGCAACGGCGGGACGCGCGAGCCTGTTCACCGCGAACGTGCCGGCGGGAGCGCTCGCCGCGTACAACCAGAAGTTTCCGAACCGCTATGCGTTCAAGCATGCGCATTCCCAGTTGAACCCCGAGGCGGACTGGGGCAAGGACACCCTCGAGGCAGTCCAGTTCGCGTACTGGGTGCTCAACCAGCAGTTCGCGCCGCGCGTCGATGCATCGAATCACGGCGTGCGCTACGCGAGCGGCGACATCACGACGATCGCGGCTTCCGTGAGCAACGGCGGCGGCGCGTCGCTCGCGGCGGCCGAACAGGACACGGGCAAGTGGATCACGGCTGTCGTCGTTGGGGAGCCGCAGATCAACGTGCGCATGCCCGGCGACGCGCAAGTCAGGGAAGGCGGTCAGCGTATTGCTGCGGCCGGCAAACCGCTGGCCGACTACACGACGCTCGCGAACCTGCTGCAACCCTGCGCCGCGCTCGCTGACGCCGCCACTGGCGCGCCCTACCTCACGGCGCTGCCCGTTGCGACCACAACCGCTATTCGCGAGGCGCGCTGCACGTCGCTCGCGGCGGCAGGCTACATACACGGCGGCGATACGCAAGCGCAGGCAAACGATGCGCTCGCACGCCTGCACGAAGCCGGCTATGAAGCGGACTCCGATCTGCTACACGCGCCGATGTGGGATTCGCAAGCCGTGCCAGCCGTCGCCGTGACTTACGCCGATGCCTACACGAGGTCGAGCGTGGTAGACAACCTGTGCGGCTTCAGCTTCGGCACGACGAACGCTTCGACGGGCGCTGCGGGCGTTGCGCCCGCCGTCTCGCCCCTGCTCACGATCTTCGGCGTGGGTAACGGTGTGCCGCCGACCAATGGCGTCAGTCTCGTCTACAACGTCACGCCGCCGGGCGGCGCCGATCATCGGCTCGCGACGCCCGATGCCAGCTTCGCGGGCGCGGCCTGCCTGCGTGCGCTGTGGACGAAGGGAAATCCGCGCATGCGCCAAAGCGTCCAGGCGATCAGCGTCAATGCGAACCTGCACGGCAAGCCTGCGATCATCGTGCAAGGCCGCAGCGATGCGCTCGTGCCGATCAACCATGCTTCGCGCGCGTATCTCGCGGCAAACAGCGAACGAGAAGGCTCGCGCAGCCACGTGTCGCTTTACGAGGTGATGAACGGGCAGCACTTCGATGCCTTCCTCGCCGTGCCGGGCTTCGATACGCGCTTCGTGCCGGTTCATTACTACAACATCGCAGCGCTCAATCTGATGTGGAGTCACCTGAAGAACGGCACGCCGCTGCCGCCGTCGCAGGTCATCCGCACGATCCCACGCGGCGGCAGTCCGGGCGCCGCACCGCCGCTGGGTCTCGCGAACCTGCCGGCCATCGTGGAGAATCCGGGCAGCAATGCGATTCGCGCGAACGATGGCGTCGTGAACGTGCCGCATTGAGGCGCGAAGGCGGTTGGCGCGGTGGCCGCATCACACCAGCAGTTGCCGCGCCAACACTTCCCTCGCCTGTGTCACGGTGTCCCCTTCGCCGGGATGAGGCGGCATGAGCGAGAACACAGCGTCGGGCAAGACCGGCAGCCGATGTTTCGGGCCGAGACGCACGAGGCCCTCGCCGATTGCGGATGCGCACAGGCAACCCACACCGAGACCGGCTGCGAGCATGGACTGCAGCCCGGCCACGCCCGACGCGCTGTGAACGAGCACGTACGGTATGTCGTTTTCTTCGAGAGAGCGCACCGCGACCTGGTGCATCATGCAGTCGCCCGGCAGCAGCACGAGCGGCAGCGCTTGCGGCAACTGCTCGGCGAGCGTGGGCGACGCGACCCAGTAGAGCGGCTCGCGCAGCAACTCCCAGCGTGTGTCCGCGTCGGCGGCGGCGGGCCGGAACGGGCCGCTCGACAGGTGCATGACCACGCCGAGATCGATCTGCCGCTTCGCATACGCGACTTCGATGTCGGCGCTCTTCATCGCGCTCACGTGCAAACTCAGTTGCGGATAGCAGTCGCGCAGCCTCACAAGCAAACCCGCCACCTCGTTGGTGCGGAAGTACTCGGTAATCGCGACGCGCAGCTCTCCCTTGATGGCCTGGCCACGCACCTCGTCGAAAGCCGCTTCGTTTAGCGCCACGAGGCGCCGCGCGTGCTCTAGCAGCCGCGTGCCCGCGGGCGTCAGCTCGACGCCGCGCTTGCTGCGCAGGAAAAGCGGCACGCCCGCGCGCACCTCGAGCTTGCGCACCTGCTCGCTGATCGTCGATTGCGAAAGATGCAGCAGCGGCGCCGCCGCCGAAAGGCTGCCCACGTTCGCCACGGCCGCGAACGTCTTCAACTGGTCGAATTCGAAACCGCGCATGACATCCCCAACCCATCGAATAAGTCGATGGATAGTACCATTTATTCCCGCTTTTCCGGACCTTCCGGTGTCGTCAGAATGTCGATTCGATAGCCAGACTGCGCGCCCCCGGCGAAGCAGTCTGACCATAATCCGGCCCTTTATCGCTGAGCACACTCATGTCTGACAATACGTATGCCGCCTGCGCCGTGGCGCCCCGCGCCGCCGTCGAAGCCGGCCATGGTCATCACGGCTGGGCGCTGGTCGTTTTACTGGTGGGCGCCATCCTGCCGCCGCTCGACTACTTCATCGTGAACCTGGCGCTGCCCGCCATCCGCGACGGACTCGGCGCGAATGCGTCCGAACTCCAGCTGGTCGTCTCGGCCTACGCGTGCGCGAACGCCGTCATGCTGATCACCGGCGGGCGCCTCGGCGACCTGTACGGCCGCAAGCGCATCTTCATGATCGGCATGGCGGGCTTCGTCGTCGCCTCCACGTTCTGCGGCCTCGCCACCAGCGGCACGGCGCTCGTTGCCGGCCGCATCTTGCAGGGCCTGTTCGCCGCGACCCTCGCGCCGCAGGTGCTCGCCACCATCCGCAGCGTATTCACGCCGCATGAGCAGGTGCGCGTGATGGGCCTTTATGCGTTCGTTTTCGGCGTTGCGGCAGTGATCGGCCAGCTTGGCGGTGGCGCGCTCATCAGCCTGCACCCATTCGGTCTGGGCTGGCGCGCGATCTTTCTTGTCAACCTGCCCATAGGCGTGTTCGCGCTCATCGGCAGTTGGCGCTTCATTCCGGAAAGCCGGCCGCCGCGCGGCAAGCGCATCGACGTGCCAGGCACCCTGCTGCTTTCGCTGTTTCTCCTAATGCTCGTTTATCCGCTCACGCGCGGGCGCGAGTCCGGCTGGCCGTTGTGGATGCTCGCCTGCCTGATCGGTTCGCCGCCCATGCTAGGCCTGCTGTTGCGCGTGGAGTGGCGCAGCCTCGTCGACGGCAAGGATCCCCTGCTCGACGTACGCCTCTTCCGCAATCCGGTCATCGCGCTCGGCCTCGTGCTGGCGTTCCTCTTCTATACGATGAGCGCGTTTTTCCTGACCTACGGCATCTATCTGCAAGGCGGCCTGCATTGGACGCCGCTCGCATCGGGACTCGCGATCCTGCCGTTCGGCCTCGGGTTTCTTTCGAGCCCGTTGCTGATGCCGCGCCTCGTGCACCGGTTCGGCGGCTATCACGCTCTGACGCTGGGCTTCGTGATGCTCGCGCTTGGGCTCGCCATTGCGGCTGCGCTCGCGGGAGTGGCGCAACCAGGCGCCGGGTTTTATCTCGGCCTCGGAGCAATCGGCATCGGCCAGGGGCTCGTTCTGCCCTCCGTCGTGCGCATCGTGCTTGCCGAAGTGGAGCCCGAGCGCGCGGGTATCGCCTCGGGCATGGTCACGGCAACGCTGCAGATCGGCGCCGCCGTTGGCGCGGCAACGCTGGGCGGCCTGTTCTTCTCGAAGCTCGGCGCCGCGCCCGGCGCGCTCGAGTACGCGCAGGCATTCAGGACCACGATGTTCGCGCTCGTCGCGATCCTGCTGCCTTGCGCGCTGCTCTCGAGCGCGCTCGGACCGCTGCATCGACGCACGCATGCAGATGGGCCACGCACACGGTAATGGGTGGACAACGGCGAGCGGGATCGCATGCCGCTTTTCACGACTTAGGCCGCAAAGCATCAAGGCCGCTTCCCTGGGGAAGCGGCCTTGATGTGTTGGGGGAAAGGAGCGCCGGCGAGAAGTCGGCAGTCCCGCTCCTAATGGGCGACGGCCTTGACCGTCAGCGCGTTGTTGACCGACGACACGCCGGCCACGCCTTGCGCGGCCTGCGCGGCAGCGTCCACCTGGCCCTGTTCGGGCACCGTGCCAAGCAACGTCACTGCGCCGTTGCGCGCTCGGACACTGACGTTGGTCACGTCCACGGCCTTGTCCTTGCCCAGCGCCTTGCGCACCGTCTTTTCAAGCATGTGGTCCGCCTTGCGGGCGGCTCTGGCTGATGATGCGGCGGCTAAGGGAACCGAGGAATCAGCGGGCTGTGCCTGTGCATTGAACGCAGCCAGCGCCGCGACAGCGCCGACAATGACGGCGAGCTTTTGAATACCCATGGTCATGTTGCTCCGTTTTGGTTGGTGGGCGTTGCCACGATCAGAAGGTCGTTCGAATGCCGACGTTGGCGCCGACCGTCGTGCCCGGCGGCAGGCCCAGGCCTGCTGCAGCCAGTCCGAGACCTTGCAGCCCCCCCACGCCACTGCCGGCGCTGTCCACCGTCAGACCCGAACCGAGGCATACACCGTTGTGCGCGCAAGTGTTGTTCACGAGGCCGACCTGCGCATACAGTGACGTGCGCTTGGACAGGAAGAATTGCGAGCCGATCGCGCCCATCACCGAATGACCGCCGGAGTTCACGCGGTCCTGCTGGTAGTACACGCCGGCGTTCAGATCGAGATACGGCAGCGGGAAATAGTCGAAGCCGCCGCTATAGATGTTCACACTGGTATTGGTCGAATACATCAGCGACGGATTCACCGAGACCGGCACGCTGTTCGCCTTGAAATTGGCGAACGCCGCCTTGGCAATCAGTCCGCCGAATTTGTAGCTCATGCCCGCGGTATAAGCGCGTACGTTGATTGGATAGAGTTGGCCAATGCTCGCGAGCGCACTGTCGGCTGCGTTGTTGGTGCTGATGTACGCCGCCGCGGCGAGGAATGTGCCGTTGGTGTACCGCCCGCTGACCGACCATGCACGGCCGGTCTGGAAGGAACCCGCGACGCCGCCGAGCGCGAACAGGCCCGCCGCCTGGAATCCGCCTATGTCGGGCGACGTATACGACACCGCATTGGGCATGAAGACAGCGGCGATCAGACTGTTGTCGCTGACGGGAGTGAGAATGCTGCCGAATTCGCCCGCACCGCGCGGATCGAGTGCGTAAATGATGTTGAAGAATGGCGAGATCTGCAGGCCCGCCTTGACCGTACCAAAGCCTCCCGACACACCGACCTCGGCGATACGGTTGAACAGCCCGTTGTTGCCGCCCGGGTTATCGAAGCCGCCATTGGCGAGGTTGATACCGCTTTCGAGCTTGAATTCCGCCTGGAGGCCGCCGCCCAGATCTTCCTTGCCTGACAAACCCCACAGCGAAGGCGAATAGCCCGAGTTCGTGAGCTGGAACACGTGGCCCGTGCCCGTGCTGCCATTGAATTCCGGTGTCGAATGACTCAGATACATCACGCCGACGTCGGCGATACCATACAGCGTCACGCTCCCGTCCGCATACGCCGCGCTGGCTGCACCGAGCGCCGCGGCGGCCACGCATGCCTTGAGTGGCCACTTCCGTTGCTTCGCCATCTTCATGAGTCTCCTATCTTTAGAGATGGTTTTTAAAATAGTTATGCGTTGTCTTGCTGATGATTGTTCCGTCACATTAATTTCGGATTCCATAACATCTAGCATTCAAGATTCGATGGAACCCCGACGCTTCATGTTCCCGCTCCGATTCCCGGAGGAAAGCCGGCGTCGTCTCTAGACGGTTACATCCGAATCACTTTCGCAGAGCCCAGCAACGGCCTGCGAGGCGACGACGCGCATCTGCCCGAAAATCAGGCCCTTCCATTCGTCGTTGTCGCAATAGAACGCGTCCTTCAGGTTTTGCCGGATCTGCGCGGCGGTGGCGGCCTCGCATTCTGGATGACGGTGCAGCCAGTGATCGGCGCGCAGCGCCTGCAACACATGCAAGGGTTCGTAAGTGCCGAATTCCAGGCCTAGCGTCGTCTTTTCGACGCCCGGGAATTCGTCGTACGAAAACGTGATGATCGGGCCTTGCACGTCGGCCGAAATCGAACCCGGTTCATGGATCGGCTTCACATCGTTGCCCCACCAACGGCGCGCTCTTTCCAGTTCGGCGCAATCCGTGCTCATGAAGATCTTTTCACCGTGACCATATGGGCCCAGTCCCGTGTGAAGATCGATCCACGCGAGGCGCCGATAGCCGCTCGCGTGCGCGCGCAGGATTGAGTGGACGGCCTGCGTGCTCCAACTCGTTTGCGCTCCGCCGTAGAACATCCCGTCCGGTACCACGTACTGCCCCTTCGACACCGTATTGCGCAACGCCTCTTCGCCATGCGTCTGGATATAAGCGCCGAGAGCGGCCTGATTGGCCGCGTCAGGCGGCCAAACCTCCGGCAACAACAAGGGATCGAGCGCCACGTACCCGGGATTCGAATCGGCGAGCGTCGAATAGTCCGCGCTATTGCGGTTCAGATCGACGTTGTCTTCGTTCACCCGGCGCAGATGCGCAAATCCGTACGGGTTTACGCCGTGAATCATCAACAGCGCGACGCCGCGCCGCTTCGTCTCGGCCAGGAAGGCCGCGTCCTCGAGCAATCCGACCTGACAACCCGATCCGCAGAAGCCCTCAACACCATGTGTGCCAGACGTGATGATGAGCAGCGAACGCGCGCCGGCGGGCGCGTGAATCGCGAGATCGATCGACAGGCTCCCACCATCGGGGCCGACAGCCGTGGGGTGCACGACCTGCCCCAGTTCGAACCCGCCAGCGCGTGCCGCCTGCGTGAATCGCTCGCGCGCCTGCGCATACGAAGCGGAGAAATATTTTTTTATTACCATGCAGTGACCCCGAGGAGATGCACGCGAGGCGTGCGTTCGGTCACAATCATCATGACTAACGTACCGGCGCACAAGGCAATAAAAAAATGGCCTTGATAACGTTTTTTTATCCCATGGAGCACAATGAAACTTCGTCAATTGCGGGTATTCCTGAGTGTCGCCGAGCAGGGCAGCTTGCATGGCGCCGCGCGCGCACTGCGTTTGACGCAACCCGCCGTCACGGTCACGATCCGCGAACTGGAAAGGACGCTGGGCGTGCCACTCGTCGTGCGCTCGGTCAACGGCATTGCGCTCACCGAATATGGCGTCGTGTTTCAGCGCCGCGCACGCATGCTGGTCAACGACGTGCGGCACATTCACGAAGAACTGTCGGTCATGCTCAATGGAGCGGGCGGCGAGGTTGCGGTGTCCGTGTCATCGGCCGTTGCGTGTGCTTTGCTGCCCCAGGCGTTTGGGCAGTTTCGCGCACAGAATCCCGATACGTCAGTGACCGTGCGCGAATTGGCGCTGCCCGCCGCGCTCCATGCGCTGCGTGACGGGGACACCGATTTTGCGGTCATCACGGCAGTCGCGGACACGCAATGGCCCGATTTCGTCGAGCGACGAAAAATCATGTCGATGCCGTTGCTGGTCGTGGCGCGCCAGGGCCATCCTCTCGCGCAGGCTCGCTCGATGTCGATGCTGCACGCAGCGGAATGGCTCGTGCCTTGCGAGCCTGGCGACGAAATCGACAAGGGGTTCAGCGCCTACTTCCACTCGCTGGGTCTGTCCGCGCCCAGCAGGATCATGCGCTGCCAGGCATTGGCGCCGTCCGTCGCCTTGATCGCGAAGACCGATGTGATTTGCGTGGCGACACTGCCGACGTTCCAGCTCGAGATGAAGCGCCGCAGGATCCGCGAGGTGAAGATCCACGAGCAGTTTCCCGACATGGACGTCTACGTCGTGCAAAGGCGGGAGCGTCCGCTCACCACGGCGGCCTCGCGCTTTCTCGCCTGCGTCGAGCAAGCGGCCATGCAATGAAGCGCTTTGCGTTACATTGGATACCTAACTATATTAATCGCATCACAGCACCTCTTCACCCACGGGAGGAAACACGTTCCAGTAACCGTCGTCGTGCTGAAAGAAGAACAGCGCGTGAAATCCCGTTGTCTGGCGCGTCTCCACGCACACATAGCGTGCCTTGCCCGAGGGGGTGTGGCCGAACGCGGTGACATGCACCGGCGTGGTGGGTGCGAGCCATTTTTCGACCTGATAACGCAGTGACTGCGTCTTCGTGCGTCTCATCTGGTCCTCCCAGACATCGGTTGGTTTTGCGGCCTTTCACCCAAAGTGGCGAAAACACCCTGCGCAAACCGGCGCCCTTGATGCATAGCGCAATTTTTACCGCGCCGCGTCAAGTGCTTGAGAAAGCACTTTAACTATAGCGAGAAAAGCCTTTCGTAATGTCGATTTCAGCAAGATAGCAACAAAACAATAAAAACCTGGAAACACACGCAAGGCAGCGTCGGGGAACGTTGGCTGATGCGCCGCACCAGACGGCAGAATGAATGGAAACGTTCGCGATGCCTGGAGGCGCCTGGTCTGGGCGTATCCTGACTTCTGGCAGCTAGCAACCAGGACCGTTTGACCGGCGATTGACGTGATGAGAAACGTGTATGTTGCGATTTACATTCTGTTGTTGATCGCCGTTGTCGTCGGCGTGGATTTTATTTTCCTCAAGAATCTGTTCTGGCTACGGCTGGCCGTGAACATCGGCATTGTCCTTGTATTTGCCGCCGTCTACTTCGGACTATTAAATGATATGTAAGCCTGGCATCGCAGGTGAAGGACGCAGCCCCTGCATAGCGCCCCAGGCACCTGCCGCACACACGACCGCCCCGATAAAAACGACGAGCCACAGATAAATTCCCCGAGGCCGATAGCGTTGCGGCAAAGCGGTGACGCTGAGGGCGACGAGCAGCCCCAACACGAGCGGCAACATCAGCGTGTTGACCACCTGCGCCGCAACGTTCAGGGAAACGAGATTGGGCGCGAGCCAGACAGCGCCCGCACTGCCTGCAACGGCCAGTGCGTACGCGCCAAAGAACCAGGGCGAACGGTCGGGACGGTCCTCGAGCGATGCCCTATATCCGAACACATCGCCGAGCCCCCATGCCAGCGCGAGAGAACTCACGATGGCGGCCACCAGCGCCGCACCGAGCACACCCGCGCCAAATAGCAGGCGGCCTGCAAACGGGCCCGTTACGGCAACGAGCGCATTGCTGATTTCGCCAATACTGTCGAGGGCGCGCGGCTCACCATGCACCGACAACGTCGCGGCCGCGGCGACGAGCACCGCTGCCGTGAGCAATTGCGTGAGGACCGCGCCGACTGCGGTCTCGACCCTCGCTGATGTGAAGTCTCTGGCTGTCAGGCTGTCCGCGACGGCGGCTTGCTGATAGAACACCATCCACGGATTGAACGTCGCGCCAATCAGCGCCGCGGCCAGATAGCCGGCTTCCCGGCCGCCGCCGGCCAACTGGGTCATCTGCGGGACCATGACCTGAAGTTTGTGGCGCGCACTCCATGCGACGGCGAAAAACGTCAGATCGAATGCGCCGATGGCAATGGCGATCCGGTCTACGCGCTTGTGCGAGCCCGTGAGCACGATACCTGTCAACAGGATGACGGCGAGCGGCAGCGTGACGGAACGCGATACGCCATACATTTCCCCCACGCCAGCGACGCCAGTGAACTCCGTCACGAGCGACCCGAGGACGGCCACGACCAGTCCGGCCGCGGCCAGCGCCGCCCACACCGGTCCGAAGCGCAAGCGGATGAGTTCGCCATACCCGCGTCCGGTGAATATGCCGAGGCGCACCGTCAGTTCCTGAACCATGTAGAGCAGCGGGACGAGCGCAAGCAGCACGGGCAAGAGCCGCAGCCCCGTTTGCGCGCCGGCCTGTGCGGCCGTCACGACGTTTCCGGCGTCGCAGTCGGCAAGCATCACGAGGAGGCCGGGGCCCCATAGGGCGAGCCGGCGCAGCCCTCGCGAAACAGTTTCCTTGAGCGTCGGGAGACGGGTCATGCGTTCTGAAAGGATGCGCCTGTAGTATCTGTCGAGCGATTGTAGCGTGCGAGTCAGGACGCGCCGTCCCGCCGCCGCATTCGACCAGACTTTGGGGATACGACATGACGATGACCTGGCTCCTTCTGGGTTGTGGCTTTGGTGGGGGCCTGCTGATTGCAATCTGGGGAATATGGAGTCTCAGGCAACCGGACGCCCACTCGAATCAAGAGGACGTTGCACACGAGACGCCTGTCTCCCGATCGCAACCTTCGTGACGCCGCGTTGCCCGCACCCGCCGCGAGACCAGGCCCGACGTTTGCGCTCCACGCCCCGTCCCGAGGGACGTTGAATTTCATTTTCCTTACTCATGGCCTTTATTCCCGCGCGTTCTTCCAGTCAAACTACAGACGTTCCCCCCGCCCTTATTCTGGGCGCCATAGGCGTGGTTTTCGGCGACATCGGAACCAGCCCGCTCTACACGTTGCGCGAATGCCTGAAAGCCGCCGGCGGAATTAGCCAGACCAACGTATTCGGGATCGTGTCGCTGATCCTCTGGTCGATCATCATCGTCGTGACGCTCAAGTACGTGAGCTTCGTCATGCGTGCGGATAATGACGGCGAAGGCGGCATTCTGGCGCTGACGGCGTTGGCCGCGCGCGTGGCGCCGGTGCGGCTGCGCACCGTGCTTCTGACGCTCGGCGTCTTCGGCGCAGCGATGTTTTACGGCGATTCGATGATCACACCCGCGATTTCGGTCATCTCGGCAGTGGAAGGCGTCGAACTCGTGGACCCTCATCTGGCCACGTGGGTCGTG
The DNA here is from genome assembly GCF_904848665.1 of Paraburkholderia hiiakae. Taxonomy (GTDB): domain Bacteria; phylum Pseudomonadota; class Gammaproteobacteria; order Burkholderiales; family Burkholderiaceae; genus Paraburkholderia; species Paraburkholderia hiiakae. The sequence goes on along the minus strand of NZ_CAJHCQ010000002.1, from coordinate 660,482 downwards.
CCCATTGCACTCGTTATTCTGACCGGTCTGTTCAAGCTTCAAAAACGCGGCACAGGCACGGTCGGAAAAGTTTTCGGACCGGTCATGATCGTCTGGTTCTTGACCCTTGCCGTACTCGGCCTTTCCAATATCGCACGCAACCCCGGCATATTGCGAGGCGCATTGCCGTCTTATGCGTTGAACTTCGTTGCGCACGCACCCGGTACGGCGTTCGTCGTCCTCGGCTCCGTGTTCCTCGCCTTGACGGGGGGCGAAGCGCTCTATGCGGACATGGGGCACTTCGGCAAGACACCCATCCGGCTCGCGTGGCTGCTGCTCGTCCTGCCAAGCCTCATTCTCAACTACTTTGGCCAGGCCGCGCTCGTGCTCTCGACGCCTTCGGCGCTCACGCAGCCATTCTTTTCCCAGGCGCCGGGTTGGGCACTGCTTCCGCTGGTGCTGCTGGCAACGGCAGCGACGATCATCGCGTCGCAGGCCGTCATTTCCGGCGCGTTTTCCATGACGAAGCAGGCAGTCCAGTTGGGCTTGCTGCCCCGCATCCCCGTCATACACACGTCGACGCACGAAGTCGGTCAGGTCTATGTCCCGTTCATCAACATATCGCTCTATGCCGCGGTCGTATTCCTCGTCGTGTTCTTCCGGTCTTCCGATAATCTCGCGGCCGCCTATGGCATCGCCGTCGCCTCGACGATGCTGCTGACGACGCTGCTCATGTACTTCATCACCCACTGCCTGTGGAACTGGAAACCGGTCGCAACGGCGGCTGTGATCGGACCGCTGGCCGTGGTCGATGCGATATTCGTCGCGAGTAATGCGGGCAAGATCCTCGATGGCGGATGGTTTCCGCTGCTGGCAGGCGGCGTGCTGTTCACCGTCATGACAACGTGGCATCGCGGGCGGGAAATGGTCGTCGAGCGCGTGAAAAGCGACAACCTGCCGCTGCCGGCATTCATTCACTCGTTGTGTGACGGATCCCACCCGCCTCCCCGCGTGGCCGGAACAGCCGTGTTTCCCGGCGGTGTGCCCGGCATGACGCCGAGCGCGTTCATGCACAATCTCAAGCACAACGGCGTGATGCACGAGACCAATATCTTTTTGGCCGGCACAACAGAGAACGTTCCGCACGTACCCGAAAGCGAGAAAGTCTCGGTTAGCGATCTGGGGCACGGATGCTACGCGGTCGCGGCACGCCATGGTTTCATGGAAATGCCCAACGTCCCGGCACTCCTTCTGCTCGTGCAGAAGCAGATACCCGCATGGCAGTACGAGAGCGCAGCAACATCGTTCTTCCTGGCGCGCGACACGATCCTCGCAACCGCACAGAGCAAGGGCATGTCGTTATGGCGCGAGAAGCTTTTCGCGTTCATGGCGCGCAACGCGGCGCAAGCGGCCGAGTATTACAGCCTGCCCGCGAACCGCGTTGTCGAGATGGGTGGACAGATCAATCTCTAAGGCGTGCGATCGGGCGTATCACTGGAGAAAACAAACGCATGGCGAATGATGACCGCACCACGATAATTCCCAGGAGAACGCCGGAATCCGCGGCCATGACCGCAAACCTCAAACGCGCGATGGCGATTACCGCCACGATGAACCGGTTGACCTTCAACGATGCCGACGAAGTCCGGGCCTTGTTCGGTGAGCTCATCGGCAAGAAGGTCGACGACAGCGTTCTATTGATTCCACCGTTCTACACGACCGGCGGGGTCGATATCCGCGTCGGGCGCCATGTCTTCATCAACCAGAATTGCACGTTCTATGACCTGGGCGGCCTCGACATTGCCGACGACGTGATGATCGGCCCGAATGTGAGCCTCATCACGTCCGGTCATCCCATCGAACCTTCCCGGCGGCGCGACGGCGTCATCGCAAAGCCCATCGTGATCGAGAGGAACGTCTGGATCGCCGCGGGCGCGACCGTTATCGGCGGCGTAACGGTCGGCGAAAACTCGGTCGTGGCGGCGGGATCGGTGGTCACGAAAGACGTTCCTCCGAATACGCTTGTCGGTGGCAATCCGGCACGCGTCATTCGTTCGATTGCGGATTGAGCGCGCCTCTTGCGCATTCACTCGAACCGCATCTCCGCCACGAACGGGAACATGAGCGGCGTATAGCCCATGCTGAAATACCCGTGGCGTGCGCAAACCGCAATGTGCGCGAGGCGCTCGGCTTGAGTCGCGCTGTTGACGTCCACATACTCCGGCACGCGTACTCGACGTTTGAAAATCCGCTGTAGCAGCGCAATCGTCGCGTTAGACATGGCATACCTCACAGCAAGGGAGATATTCCAATCTAGTCTGCCGATTCCGCCCGGCCAAGCAAGCATTTCTGGAATGCTTAGACGCGCGAACGCACTCGCGCAACTATGAATAGCTCAATTGCTTGTTTGTGGTGAGAAAACCGATCGGCAAGAATGGCCCTGCCAAACTTTGGTCAGGACCACGATATGTCGAATGCGCCCAGCCTTGAACTCGATTCCGCCACGCTCGTCGAAGAATACGACCGGCTTGGCATTCGCCAGTTTCATCACGGTCTGCAACTGCTCGACGTGCTCGGCTTGCGCGAAGGCGAACGCGTGCTCGACGTCGGCTGCGGAACGGGTCGACTCACCGAATCCGCGGCACAGCGCGTGCGGGCACACGGTGAAGTGCTCGGGCTCGATCCGCTGCCGCTGCGCGTGCAACGCGCGCTCGAACGCGCGCAAGGCCGATTTGCCGCGCGCGTTGGCCGCGCCGAAACGCTGGAAACAGTGCCCGATGCACACTACGACGTGGTGTATCTCAACAGCGTGATTCACTGGATTCCCGATCAGGCGCAGGCGCTGCGCGAGGCCTGGCGCGTGCTGAAGCCTGGTGCCCGGATTGGCTTCACGACCATGCCGGAAGAAGCGCCCCACGACCTGCATGTCGTGCTGCAGGCGCTATTCACGCGCGAGCCTGAATGGCGAAGCGCGGGAGTCGGCGCGCCGAACAAGCTCACGCGCGAGCGCTCGGCAGCCCTGCTCCGAGACGCTGGCTTCGAGGTGACGCACAACGAGATTCGCGCCTTCGGCGACACCTTCGAACACGTCGACGACGTGCTCGCTTTTAGCCAGTCGAGTTCGTTCGGCAATTTCCTTTCCTCGCTCACGCCCGAGGACATTGCGCTCGTACGCGCACGGCTCGTGAAAGCACTCGAACCGCATCGCAGCGCACGCGGCTACGAACTCACCCGGCGCATGATTTTCGCCACGGCGCACAAGCCGCTCGCGCATTGAATCCTTGCAGTCCATTTTCGTAGCGAACGCCAACCACGATCCGAGGAGCACACATGAGCGCAGCACCGCGACGCCCTGGCCAATTGAGCCTCGGCGCCTTCCTGATGGAGACGGGTCACCATATCGCCGCATGGCGCCATCCCGATGCACACGCAGGCGGCGGCCTCGATTTCGCGCACTACGCCGACTTGGCGCAAACGGCCGAGCGCGCCAAATTCGATGCCATCTTTTTCGCCGATAGCGTGAGCGTGCGCGATACCCATGTGCCTTCGCTCTCGCGCACTGCGCGCGCCAATCATTTCGAGCCGATCACGTTGCTCTCCGCGCTATCGGTCGTCACGAAGCACATCGGGCTCATCGCCACGGTGTCGACCTCGTTTAACGAGCCCTACAACGTGGCCCGCAAATTCGCCTCGCTCGACTATCTGAGCGGCGGGCGCTCGGGCTGGAATCTCGTGACCTCGAGCACCGAAACCGAAGCGCACAACTTCAGCCTCGATAAGCATCTCGATCACGCCCTGCGCTACGAGCGCGCGAAGGAGTTCTACGATGTCGTCTCCGGGCTTTGGGATAGCTGGGAAGACGATGCCTTCATCCGCGACAAGGCGAGCGGCATCTACTTCGACCCCGAGAAGCTGCACACGCTGGACTATCGCGGCAAGCATTTCAAGGTGCGCGGACCGCTGAACGTCGCGCGTTCGCCGCAAGGCTGGCCCGTTGTGGTGCAGGCGGGCGCTTCCGAAGCCGGCAGGGAACTCGCGGCGCAGACCGCCGAGGTGATCTTCGTTGCGCATCAAACGCTCGATGAAGCGAAGCAGTTCTATCGCGACGTGAAGGGGCGGCTCGCGCGTTATGGCCGCCGCCCCGAGCATCTCAAGATCATGCCGGGTATTTTCCCCGTGATTGGCCGCACCCAGGAGGAAGCGCAGGAGAAGTTCGACGCGTTGCAGGCGCTGATCCATCCGAGCGTGGGGCTTCAACTGCTTTCGAACATGTCGGGCGGCCTCGACCTCTCGCAATATCCCGTGGATGGCCCCGTGCCCGAACTGCCAGAAACCAACGGCGGCAAGAGCCGTCAACGTTTGCTGCTCGATCTCGCGCGGCGCGACAACCTCACCATACGCGATCTTTATCTGCGCATTGCGGGAGCGCGCGGGCATCAACAGGTGATCGGAACACCGCAAAGCATTGCCGACCAGCTTCAGCAATGGTACGAGGAGGAAGGCGCGGACGGCTTCAATATCATGTCGCCGTGGCTGCCGGGCGGCCTCAATGAATTCGCGCAGTCCGTGGTGCCGGAATTGCAGCGACGCGGACTCTTTCGCACCGAATATACGGGGCGCACGTTGCGCGAGCATCTTGGCTTGCCCCGTCCCGCGAACCGCTTCGCCACGCAACAGGAAGACGCCTTGCGTGTCGCTTCCTGATTCTGTTGATCGACACGCAACGCATAAGCGTTGCGTGTCGTGCAGCGTTCAATGCGCGCGCATCAATAGTTCGTAACTCGCATCGTCTGCCGCCGTGGGTTGTCGATCGCGGCCCCAACCCACCGCACGGCGATAGCTCCCCACCAGCGCCCGATCCACACTGTGTTCCGGGCAAGGCGCTGGCTCCGGCGCGACGAAGAGTGCATCTTCAGGGCAATAGAGTTCGCACATGAAGCAGGTCTGGCAATCCTGCTGCCGCGCGATATGTGGCGCGCCATCTGGTGCGGCATCGAATACATTGGTCGGGCAAGCACGCACGCAGATATTGCAGCCCGTGCAAAGCGACGTATCGACAATCTCGATCATGCGGCGATTCCCAAGCTGGCTTGCCCGTACAAGCGCTCGACCCACACCTCATCGAGCCCGCCGCTCAACAGCCGATGCCGCTGCGCGGGATCGGCGCCCGTATATTCGCGCCGCCGATGCATGCCGCGCGTTTCCTTGCGTTGCAACGCACTCCGATACATCCAGCGCGAATTCGCGAGCATCGCGGCCGCTTCGCGCGCACGCACGGCCTCGCGCGCGCCAGGCGCCGCGCGGGCGCCGCTCACATGGCGCCACAATGCGTCGAGGCGCGTGAGCGAGTCTTCGAGCAGATCAGCGCGTCGCGTCCAGTTGCGTTGCGTCGGAAATACCTCTTGCTGCACAGCGCGAATCACGGCGTCGCTATCGAAGGTCACCGGGCTCGCGCCATCGCGCAAGGCGACGGTGCCCGCTTGATAGAGTCGACGCGAGGCGCGCGCTGAACGTTGCCCGCGCGCGTAATCGGCAGCGCCTGCTCCGGCCCAGAATCCCGAGGACATGGCCCACGCCGCATTGTGGCTGCCGCCGCCCGTAAAGCCACCGCAGATCAGTTCGCGCGTCGCCGCGTCGCCCGCTGCGTAGAGGCCTTCGACAGACGTGGCGCACGTTTCGTCCACGAGATGCAGACCGCCCGTGCCCCGCACCGTGCCTTCAAGCCGCAACGTCACGGGAAAGTGTTGCGTGAAGGGATCGATGCCGCGCCGGTCGAACGGCAGGAAGAAGTTGGGCTGGGCACGGCGCATCCACGCGCGAATGTCTTCGTCGGCGCGGTCGAGACAGGCATACACAGGTTGCGTTTCCAGCGTCTTCGCGATCACGCCGCGGCCATGCGACGAGCCCGCGCCTTCGATCACGCTGCCCGCTTCGTCATAAAACGTTGCCCATGTATAGAACAACGATTTCGTCACCGATCCGAACGCTGGCCCCAAACCATAAGCATTCGAGAATTCCATGCCGGAAAACGCCGCGCCGGCTTCCGCCGCCATCAACTGCCCGTCGCCGGTCAATACATTGCAGCCGAGCGCGTTGCTCAGGAATGCGCAACCGCCGGTGGCGATGATCACGCTGCCCGCCTTCGCGATCCACGTTTCGTCCGCCTGACGATGCACGCCTTTCGCACCCGCCACCACGCCGCGCGCGTCGATCAGCAATTCGAGCGCGGGACTATGGTCGAGAATGCGCGCGCCGCTGACTTTCACCTGCTTGCGCAGCAAGCGCATATATTCGGGGCCCTGCAAGGAAGTGCGGCGCGCGAGCCCTGTTTCGTCGAGCGGAAATGGATAGCCCCACTGCGCGAGCTGCTCGCAATGGGCCCACGTTTGTTCGAGCACACGGTCCATCCACGCCGGCTCGGCAAGCTCGCCACCCAGCTTGAAGCGGCTTGCTTTCGCGAGCTCGCGCGCGCCCTTTTCCGGAGCGACGTACCAGACGCCGGTTCCCGATGGCGCGGTAGCCCCCGACGTGCCGCAAAAACCCTTGTCGACGAGCACGACCTTCGCGCCGCGCGCCGACGCGCCAATAGCCGCCCACGCGCCCGCCGGGCCGCCGCCGATCACGAGGACGTCGGCGTCGTACCACGCCTGCGCAGACGATGCCGTTACCCCCGTTCTTTGGTTCGTCATGTCGGATTCCTTATCGATTACCTTGCCATGCGGTGAGACGCCGCTCGACGATCACCACGGCGTGATTGAACGCGAGCCCGAGAACGGCTAGCGTGACGATGCCCGCGTACATCTTCGGAATTTCGAACGTATATTGCGAATAATTCACAAGATAGCCGAGCCCCGCTTTCGCGCCCACCATTTCGGCGGCGATCAGCACGAGTATCGAGTACGCGCCCGCCACGCGAATGCCCGTGAACACGGCTGGCACGGAAGCCGGCAGCACGACCTTCACGAACAGGCGCAACGGGCCCAGGCCCATTGAACGCGCCGAGCGAACCAGCAGCGGATCGACGTTGCGCACACCGCTCACCGTATTGAGCACGACAGGCCAGAGGCACGAATATACGACCATCGAGACTTTCGACGTCTCCCCCATCCCCAGCACTAGCACGAACACGGGCAGCAATGCGAGCGGCGCCGTATTGCGAAAAATCTCCAGCAAGGGATTGAGCAAGTCCGCGAGCGTGCGATACCAGCCGAGAAAGAGGCCCAACGGCACGCCGATCGCCACCGCGATTGCAAACCCACTCGCTGCGCGTGCGGCGCTCGCCAGCAAGTTCGCACCGAGTTCGCCCGACACACTCATCTCGAACAATGCGTGGAGCACTGCGGAGAAAGGCGGCAGGAACGTGGCGTCCACCCAGCCCGCGCGCGGCAATACTTCCCAGAGCGCAAGAAACGCAATCACGGCAATGCTGCCGCGCGCCGCGCGCCAGGCCGCCGCCGCAAAAGACGCGGCAGAAAAGCCGCGCTTCGATTCAACAGACAACGTACTCATCGCCATTCTCCTCATGCCGCGTGCGCGACCTGCAAATGCGCGTTGCCGCGGCGTTGACGAATCAGTTGCCAGATTTCATGGCGCAAGCGCACGAATTCCGGCGTCGAACGTATGTCATCCGAGAGGTCGCCACGCGGCACGTGCACCGGCAGCGTATGCGTGACACGGCCGGGTCCGGCGGCCATCACCAGCACGCGTTGGCCCAGGTAAATGGCTTCGTCTATCGAATGCGTAATGAACACCACCGTCGTGCCCGTGCGCTGCCAGATGCGCAACAACTCGTCTTGCAGACTTTCGCGTGTTTGCGCGTCGAGCGCCGCGAACGGTTCGTCCATCAGCAGTACGTCGGGCTCATAGGACAGCGCCCGCGCAATTGCCACGCGCTGCTTCATGCCGCCCGAAAGCTCATGCGGGTAGCGATCGGCGAACGCACCGAGACCGACGAGATCGAGAAAACGCCGCGCGCGCTCGGCGCGCTCACGCCTCGCGATCCCTTTCGCTTCGAGCCCGAACTCGATATTGCCGAGCGCCGTCTTCCAGGGAAAGAGCGCGTATTGCTGAAAGACGATGCCCCGATCGAGTCCGGGCCCTTCTATTTCGTGCCCGCCGATCAGTATCTTGCCGCGATCCGCCTGAGTGAGTCCGCCGATCAGGTCCAGCAACGTGGTCTTGCCGCAGCCGCTCGGCCCCACCAGCGCGACGAACTCACCGGCCGCCACATCGAAGGAAATGTCTTCGAGCACAACAAAATGCCCCCGCCGATTCAAATGAAACCCTTTGACCACATTGCGCACGCTGATCGATGCACTCATTGCGCTTTCCTCGCGTGATGACGCCGCTTCACTGGCTCGCGACTCTCTGGTTGAACGGATTGAACTGATTCGAATAGACATCGCCGGGCTTCACCTGACCCGCTTTCAGCACGCCGTTGTTCACGTACCAGTCGAAATAGGTCGTGAAATCGTCGGTGGCGATCAAGCCGCCCTTGCCGCCTACACCCGGCGATTTCCAGTATTCGACGATGGTGGCGTCTTCATTGCGGTGGCGCGCCTCGATGATCTTGTGCAGCCGGGCCACGACTTCCGCGCGTGGCGTGGTGCGTGTCCATTCGATCGCGCGCGCCGTGCCTTCGACGAATTTGCGCACCGTATTCGGGTTCCGCGCGATGAAGCGATCGGTGAAAAGATAACTCGCGTAGCCGAACGAACCAAACAGCTGGTAGTCGGTCGTGAGGAGCCTCGCCCCGCCCAGCGCGAGTTGCTTGTCCTTCACGATGTCTTCCAGAAACACGGCGTCGAGCTGCTTTTGCTTGAGCAATTGCGCGAGATTCACGGGCGGCGCCGCGACGAACACCACCTTGTCGATATCGGCCTGCGAAACACCCGCCTTCTGCAGCCAGGCGGTCACGACGTACTGCTCATACGCACCGGGTGTATTCACGCCGACGCGACGCCCGATCAGATCGCGCGGCCCCTTGATCGGGCTGTCGTCGCGCACGAACAGCCCGCCGTTGGTCTCTTTGTCCGTGCCGACATAGGAAATCACGGCTTTCACGGGCGCATGGGCGGCCACGAGCTTGACGATCGAGCCGTTGAACGCGCCGCCGAAATCGACGTCGCCAGTCACGGCCGCCTGAATATCCTGCGGCCCGCTCGTCGTGTTACCCACCCATTGGAGCTTCAGAGGCGCGAGATAGCCGAGGTCTTCGGCCAGCTCGGGGTACAGCACCTTGCTCGCCCAGCCCTGATAGCGCAGCTCCTGCTTCTCCGGCGTCTGCGCGAACGCCGGCATCGACGCAGCCGCGGCTAATATCGCCGCAATATGAAGGATGACGAAACGTTTTGAGTGGCTAAGGAGACGGCGTTTCATGTGATGTTCCGTAGTAGAGGCGGAATTTCCGCTTTAGAAGACGCCGTCGTGCTCGAGCGTGACGCGATGAATGCGCCGCCGCGCAGAGCCGTAGTCGCGTGCCGCGTAATGCTGCACCTGACGGTTGTCCCAAATCGCGACATCGCCCTGACGCCATTCGAATCGCGCCTGGACCTCGGGCGTCTTGATGAGGTCGTATAGATAATTGAGCAGGCTCTGGCTCGCGGTTTTGGAAACGCCGAGCAAATGACTCGTGTGGCCTTCGTTCACGAACACGAGCTTGCGGCCGTTTTCAGGGTGGGTCTTGATCACCGGCACTTCGATAGGCGGATACTTTTGCGCGGCGTCGCGCACGCGTGCAAGTCCTGCTTCCACACTATTTTCCTCGGTGCCTTCCGGAATGTCGTAACCGCTCAGCAGCTCGGCCAGCGCAGCCTTTTTCGGCGAGGCGATGAAGGTGTTCACCGCGGTCAGCTTCTCGAAGTAGCGGGCCAGATCGGCATCCAGCAAGTCGTAGACTGCCGCCGACGAGGACCAGATCGTGTCGCCGCCGCCCCCTTCGGGAATCTCCTGCGCGTGGAGGACAGTGGCTTTGGGCGGCTGATGCTGCCAGGAAACGTCGACGTGCCAGTTGTCCGTGCCGCCCGAACGCGTCTTGTCGCTGTGCGCGATGACTTCAATTTCGGGAAAGCCCGCCACAGCAGGCAAATAGACGTTCTTGCGGATAGGGTTGCCGAAAATGCGCGCAAGCGCGACGTGCTGCTCGGGCGTGAGGGTCTGCTCGCGAAAGAAGACCACCCCATGATCGACGAGCGCCTGACGCAGCGTTTGCCGGTTCGCTTCGCTCAACGGTTTCGATAGGTCGACGTTCTCGATCACCGCGCCGATCAGTGGTTTGTAACGACGTACGCGCAGTTCCTGATGGGCGCCGGCTTGCGATTGGGGCTGCTCCAGTACCGTGCTCATTGCGTTCTCCGTGGTCAAGGGTGGAGAACATCAAACCATCGGCTCCGCTACGCATGCAACGAAGCAATTGACGGACGCTCTTCAGCGCACGCGTGGGTTGCATTGACGAATCGGTCATTTGCCGTGTTCACGATCGCTTTCTATAGTCAAAGGTTCCCGCGTCGCGAGACGATCCGAATCGTTCGCTTCGCGACGTCGGCATTCCACATTTCGCTTCAGGCCGAAATGTTCGGAGCAACGACACCCGCATAATCTGTCCGGTACGCGCTTTACATGCCCGGCGCGTGGCCATGCAATCTCACCGCGACTTTCGCGAAATCAATCGCCCAGCATGCAAACGACGACTGCGAGCAAATCGACCGGGCTCGACCTGCTTTGGCTCCTCGCACTTTCCACCCTTTGGGGAGCGTCCTATACGTTCATTAGAATCGGCGTGGCGACGATCCCGCCATTCACGCTCATCGCAGCGAGAACGTTGATTGCCGGAACACTCCTTCTGCTCTGGATGCTGGCGCAGCGCGTTCCTATCCCGCGAGACCCTGCCGTATGGCGTCGTTTCGCCGTGCAGGCCCTGCTCAATAGCGTGATTCCTTTTACCTTGATCGCATGGGCCGAGCGTTCGGTGGAAGCCGGTTTGGCGACGATCCTCAATTCCACGTCACCTGTCATGGCATTCCTCGGAACATGGCTGATTACTCGCCACGAGCGGGTCAGCGCGCGCAAGCTATTCGGTATCGCCGCTGGCCTCGCCGGTATCTGCCTCGTGGTTGGCGTGAGCGCGTTCGAAGGACTCGGCAGGCAGCTCGTTGCGCAACTGGCGATCGTCGCCGCGACGATTTGCTACGCAGGCGCGGCGATCTACGGTCGATCGTTCGAGGGACTGTCGCCGGTCACTCCCGCTGCGGGATCGCTCATGGTGGGCGCAATCGTGCTTGTCCCCGTGAGCCTGGTCGTTGACCGCCCGTGGACCCTGCATCCGTCATTGCAATCGATGATGGCGCTGATCGCGCTCGCCGTTTTTTCGACAGCGATCGCGTTTGTCATTTACTTCCGGCTCGTACAGACGCTCGGCTCGGTTGGCACAACGGCGCAAGCCTATTTGCGTGTGCCAATCGGCGTGGCAATCGGCATTGCGTGGCTCGGTGAATCGCTCTCGCCCTCGGCATGGCTGGGACTCGGCTGCGTAGTCGCCGGGGTCGCCGCGATGACGTTGCCATCGGTCAGCCAATGGCGCGCGACGGGCCACAGGCTGCGCTCGAATCGCGAGTGAAAAAATGCGAAGTGCCCGATGCTGCGCTCGCCAACCGAAGCGGGCGTGATGCGCAGATGCGTCGAGTCGCTATGTGTGAAATAGTGCAGCGTGCGTTCGATCGCCCGGATCGTGCCGAACGGGTCGTCGGGGAAACTGACGGCAAGAATGGGCGCATGCATAGCGCCAAAGCGAGCAACGATCTCAGCGCGCTGCTGCGGCGTGCGCGCGAGCGATCCCTTGCGAAGCGTATCTTCAAAGCGGGCGCGGCCCCGGCTCCAGATGCTCACGACGCCGCGCGGCGTGTCCTCCATCCAGCCGAACCACGATGCCGGGAAATAGCCCTTCAGGCACGTCAAAACGGGCATGACGACATGCCATTTCCAGAGCATTAGGGGCATGCTGCGCAGCGCGTAATCGCGCCAATAAGCGTACTGCGTGCTGACGGTGAAGACGCGCCGAATGAGATGATTCGACGGCGCGAGCCCGATCAGAAAGCCGCCGATGCTATGTCCCACGACATCGATCGGCTGCCCGGGGAACGTGCTCCGCACATAACGCATCACCGCTTCGAAATCGCGTTCGCCCCACTCCAGCCAGCTCGCATCGATCGTTGCTAGCGCAACTGTCTGGGAAGCACCAATGCCACGGTAGTCGTAGACCAGCACGTCGAAGCCCTGCTGGTGCAGCCACGCGCCAAAGCGGAAATAGTATTGGCAGCGCACCGACGTGGCCGAATTGACGATGACGACCGGACGCGGATCGCCCGTGTTCAGCCATGCGTGGCGGCGCCACACATAAGCGCGGAGCGTGAAGCCGTCGGCGGCGGTAATGGCGACGGCGAGAGGACGCGTCTCGCCTGGATCGGCAGTGTGCATGAACGTGCTCCATGAAGAAACCCGGAGCGTCGATTTCACTTGACCTTGCCCGCCACTTCAATCAATCTTTCAGCAGCTTTCGCATGAGGAAACCGCATGTCAGTGCCGCTCGTGAAACTCCCTCCGCTCGACCTCATTCGCGGCTTCGTGGCAGTGGGCCGGCGCATGAGCATCACGCTCGCCGCCGACGACCTGTGCGTGACGCAATCCGCCGTGAGCCGCCAGATCGCTGCGCTCGAAGAGGCGCTGGGCGTGCGCCTCTTCAACCGTGGCTACCGTTCGATCTCACTCACAGCGGAAGGCGAGCGCCTGCTGCGCGTTTCGGACAGCGCGGTACAGCAGATGCAGGAAATCGTCGGCGCGCTGGCGGCGCCGCAGACACGCCAGCCGGTGACGATCACTGCCAGCATCGGCATTGCCGGGCTTTGGCTGCTGCCGCGTATCGGTGAACTGCAACGCCTGCTTCCCGATATCGATCTGCGTATCGCGACGTCCGAGAAGGTGCTCGATCTGCGCGCCGAAGGCATCGATCTGGCGTTGCGCTATGCTCCCGAGCGCATTGCGCCGGAGGCGTCGAGTCGCGCGATGCACTTATATGACGAGTACGTACTGCCAGTCGCGCATCCCTCGTTGAACGTCAAGAAGCTCGACGCGGCCACGCTCGCGCGCCACGTGCTGCTCGAGTTCGAAGGGGTGCGCCGCCCGCTGCTTCGCTGGGCAGATCATCTGGGCGCGCGCGGCCTCGACAGCGCGCCGCTTCGCGGCGTGCTGCGTTTCAACCAGTACGATCAGGTCATTCAGGCCGCCACTGCCGGCCGCGGCATCGCACTCGGGCGCCTTGCGCTCGTTCAGCCGCTGCTTGCCGACGGGAGGCTCGCCGCCATCGGCAATGCGCGCGCCGTGGGCCCGACCGGCTACGCCTACTGGCTGCATCAGGCCGACGATACCCCGCGCGACGACGTGCGCGCCGTCATCGACTGGATCGTCGAACAGGCTCGCCAAAGCCAGATCGCATGAGCAACGCGCATGCGAAGAGTGCCAAAAACTCGCTTGAGCCAACTAGCCTCCCCGCGCTCTACTAGGCGCGACGCTACGCAACAGCGAAGCGCACAGTGCGAGGAGGCGAACGATGACCGGAATGGACGATGCATGGCGCCGCCGCTGGCTGCTCGTGATTGCGGGTGGAGTGGTGATGGGCGCGGCGCTAGGCGTGCGCAACGTGCAAGGGCTTTTTCTGTTGCCCGTCACGCTCGATCGCGGCTGGTCGCGTGAGACGTTCGGCCTCGCGCTCGCGCTGCAAAACTTGCTGTGGGGCGTTGCACAGCCACTCACCGGCATGATCTCGGACCGCTTCGGCTCCGCGCGCGTGATCTTCGCGGGCGCCGTGCTCTATGCGCTCGGCCTCGCGATGATGGCGCTGAGCGCGACGCCTGGCGTCTACACGTTCGGCGTGGGCGTGGTACTTGGCGTTGCATTGTCGGGAACGGCGTTCGGCGCGGTCTATGGCGCGCTCTCCCGGCTCTTCGCAGCCGATCAGCGTAGCTGGGCGCTGAGCGTGGCGGGCATGTTCGGCGGCCTTGGCCAGTTCTGCGTCGTGCCGCTCACGCAAGGAATGATCGGCAGATTCGGCTGGGTCGCGGCCATTCTCGTGCTCGCCGCCATGATGCTCGCAAGCGCGCCGCTCGCGACATGGCTGCGCGATCGGCCGGCGGAACGCATCGGCGCGACCGATTCGCACGACACACTGCGCCGCGCGATGAGAGAAGCGTTTTCGCATCGCGGGTTCTGGCTGCTCAATCTGGGCTTTTTGTCGTGCGGCTTCCAGCTCGCATTCATCGGCGCGCACCTGCCCGCTTATTTGCTCGACAAGGGCATGAGCGCGCGCGAAGCGAGCCTGGCGCTCGCACTGATCGCGCTGGCTAATACAGCGGGCACGTTTTTATGCGGCTACTCAGGCGGCTTTCTGCGCCGCAAATATCTGCTCTCTGGAATCTACTTCGCGCGCTCAGGTGTGATGGCGCTGTTCCTCGCCCTGCCACTCTCGCCCCTTACGCTTTATGTGTTCGCGTTCGCGATGGGGTTCATGTGGCTCGGCACCGTACCGCTGACGAACGGGATCGTTTCGCAGATGTTCGGCGTGCGCTACATCTCGACGCTCTTCGGCTTCGTGTTTCTCGGGCATCAAATCGGGAGTTTCTTTGGCGTCTGGCTCGGCGGCGTGGTGTTCGACGCGACACATAGCTACGACCTGCTTTGGCAAGGCTCGATTGCGCTCGGCATCATGGCCGGCGTCATGCACTTGCCAATCGACGACGAGCGGGTTGTGCAGCGCGTCGTGATCGCGGGCCAACCCTCGTGAGCGGGAGATTGGCCGTGCTGCAAATCATGCTGGCTGTTTCGTTCGCAGCGCTAATTGCCTGGACGTTCGTCGAATATCTGTCGCCGTCGACGATGCTTGCCTTGCTCACTGGCGCCGCGTTTTGCCAATGATCGTGCGGCGTATCGCAACTCACTTGATCAGCTGCAGTATGTCGCGGAATTGCGGGTGCTGGCTGGAGCGCAACCACTCGAACGCGACCATCTCGACCGTAGCCACGTCGGCGCCCGCTTTGTTCAGCCGCGCAACTGCCGCGTCTTTATCGACGATTTTTCGCGAACCTATCGCATCGATAACGACAGTGACCGATAGGCCGCGATGGAGCAAACCGATCGCCGTCTGCAGCACGCAGACATGCGCCTCGCATCCCGCGACGATGGCTCGGGTTCGCCCTTGAGGCAGCGCGTCTATCAGGCCATCGGCAGTGGCGTCGAAATGGTGCTTTGCAACAGTAATCGAGCTCAGATCCTTTATTTCCTTCGCGTTCTCGCCAAGTGACTCTGGATTTTGCTCTGTCCCGATAACGGGAACATCGAGCCCCCTAGCGATCCGCCCGAGCCGAGCGGCTTGAGCGACAACGGATGCGCCGTCGTGAATCGCAGGCATCAGTCTCGTTTGCAAGTCGATCAGAACTACGATCGATTCGGAAAGGCTATGCAGCATCGCGAATCCTTTTGGGAAATTGCAGTGCGCAAAATGGCACCTGTCAGGGATATTACTAAGTATGCGACAAATGGTCGCCGTGCGACTCTATGTCCCAATGCCATTCCCTATGGAGCCAGGCATGCAAGCAGAGACGCTAAAGAAAGCAAGGGCCGCCACTTTTCTCACCCGGTCGGCACTGTGTCTGATGCTGTTGCCAGTTGCCTGTCTTGTCTGGGCCCTCCAGGCATATCCGCCACAAGAAGCCTGTTGGCTTTCCTTCTCGCTGGCAATCTATATCTGGCCTTTCGCCGGAGTCCTCTTTGTGATTTCAGCAGGATTCCATGTCGGCACTCACGGTCGCCGACTCGAAAAGGACGCCGGATTCCGCGAGGCGCATGGGCACTAACTAGCCCGCGCGCGCCGTACTGCCGGACGATACGCTGTCGATGCTCGAATAGAAGCCTGCTGGGAACGGCGGGCTTGCGAGCTACGGCTGCACGTTTAGCCGATACGGCGCAACCTCGCCATCCTTTGGACTGCGTATCAGTTCTGGCAAGCCGAGTGGCGTGGTCGGTGATTTATTGGCGCCGGGCCTGAGCGCTTCGACCTTCCGGCACTTGCGTTCGCGCGCCGAGTGCGCCACAGCCCGTGCACGCGACCCGTTGCGCCAATCGCATATCGGCATTTGGCTGCGCCGTGCCGCATTCCACGCAGACTGGGACTGCGACCGCCGCCGTCGCGCAACCGTTCATGCTCACACGCCCGCACCAAGATCGGCAAAACTGGCGACTTTTGCCTCACAAGCTCGCGCAAGCTTCAAATCGTGACTCGAAAAAAAGACCGCGCTATGTTTCGCCAGATTCTTGAATAGATCGATGAGAACGGCGCGCGCAGCGGCGTCGAGCCCGTTGCCCGGTTCGTCCGCGATAACGACGGCTGGCTCGCCCAGCGTCGTCGCCGTCAGGAAGATTTTCTTGCGGGTGCCGAGCGACATCTGCTCGAAGCGTTTCTCAAGATGCGACGTGAGGCCAAAGCGGTCCGCGAGATCGAGCGTACGAGCGCCGACGGCTGTCTTCTTTGTCGACGCCACGAGTTCGAGAAACGCCCGGCCGGTTTGGAACGGATATGCCATGCAGTCGTCGGGCACATACGCCAAGGCGGACTTCGCCTCGAGCGTAGCGCTACGCAGCGAATGGCCGTTGACCCACACCTCCCCAGCATCGGCGTCGATCGCGCCGGCAAGGATGCCGAGCAACGTGGACTTGCCACTGCCGTTTTCATCGCATAGCGCCACGCATCCGGCGCCGCAGAGGTGATGCAGTCCCTGGAAGATAACGCGCTCGCCATAGCGTTTGCTGAGGTTTTCGAATCGAAGCATGGTGGAGTGGATCAAATGAACAATTGCCAGGCGCGCTGCACGACAGCGACCCACATCGCAGCCAACATGATGCTGAGCAAGACGGATTGCCGGGACGCGTAGCGTTGCGGGAGGTTCCCTTAGTGCGGTCGCGAAACCGTGCACTAGACAGACGCGATATCGTGCCACGCCGGCTCCGACGCAACAACCTCGCCCACGTTTCGTCGGTACTCCCCCGTCGAGTGTTTAAAATATCCGACGCCTAGCTTTCATATTGATTTCACTTTTGGGCCGTTCTTTTTTATTCGATCTGCCATGGCGGAAGTCAATTGCAATGTTATATCATTGCATTTCAATTTCGAGGTGAGCCGATCCAACCAGCGGCCGAAGTCCAGGGAGCCCAGGACCGCGGACGCGGCTGCCTCGTAAGAACGTCCGGAAAACAACAACTCTTCCCAACCGCATGATGATCCACCGCTCACTCATCGCCCACGCGGCGCTTGTCTCCTTCGCCATGATCACGGCCAGCCAGGCGCGGGCCGCAGACGCCGACACCACGCTCAACGGGACCGTGAAGGACATGGCGGGCAAGCCGGTGGGCCACGCCGCCGTTGTGCTCCAGGACGCGCACGGCGCGGCGGCGGGACATACCACGACCGATGCGGACGGACACTTCGAACTCCTTCACGTTGCGACCGGTACTTACGCGGTGACCGTAACGGCGCCCGGTTTCGCCGCTGCCTCGCAAATCGCGACCACCGCGCCCGCCAGGCCAACCAGCGTCGCAGTGGTTCTGAACAAGGGCGATACGCTCGACGTGCAGGTCAATGCGAAGCGGCTCGCCGAGGCACGCAACGGGTTGCTCCCGGAAACCGGTAGCAGCATCTACCGGATCACCCAGGCCGACATAGCGGCCATGCCGCAAGGTCAAAACACACCGCTGAATCAGGTGCTGCTGCAGGCCCCCGGCGTCGCGGACGACTCATACGGTCAGTTGCATGTACGGGGCGACCACGCCGACCTGCAATACCGCATCAACGGCATTCTGATTCCCGAGCCGATCAGCGGCTTCGGCCAATCGCTCGACACGCGCATCATCGAGCAGGTCAACCTTCTGACCGGCGCGCTGCCGGCCGAGTATGGCTACCGCACTGCCGGCATCGTGGATATCCGCACCAAATCGGGCGACCTCGGCAATGGTGGTTCGATCGATGTCTATGGCGGCAGCCATCAGACCATCCAGACGAGCGCCGATGTCTACGGCAGCAAGGGCGATTTCAGCTATTTCTTCAGCGGCTCACTGGGTGAAAACAATCTGGGCATCGAGGCGCCCACCGCGTCGCCAAGCCCGATCCATGATCACACGCGCCAAGGCAATGCCTTCGGGTATATGTCCTACATCATCAATCCGCTCACGCGCGTGAGCGTGATGTTCGGCACAACAGCCAACCAGTTCCAGATTCCGAATACGCCGGGCCTCACGCCCAACTTCATGCTCGCAGGCGTGCCGTCGTTCGATTCCGCTAACCTGAACGAAACCCAGTCGGAGTTGAACAACTTCGCTGTCGTCGCGCTGCAAGGGACCAACGGCGGGGCACTCGACTATCAGGTGGCGCTTTTCACGCGCTATACGCGCACCCAGTTCAATCCGGACCCGGTCGGCGACCTGATCTTCAACGGCGTCGCCTCACAGGACTTCCACAGCGATACCGCCAACGGCCTGCAGGCCGACACCACGTACCGGCTGAACGATCACCACACGCTACGCGCCGGCGTGCTCTTCCAGCAGGAGCATGCGACCTTCTGGGACAACGTATCCGTCTTTCCCGCCGATGCCAACGGCAACCAGACTTCCGATGTGCCCTTCACGCTGTCCGATTCGAGCAGCAAGACGGGATACCTGTACAGTGCGTATATCCAGGACGAGTGGAAGATCAACAGCCGGCTGACCCTGAATTACGGACTGCGCTATGACGGCATGGACGAATACGTGCAGGCGAACCAGTTGAGTCCGCGCATTGGCGCCGTTTTCAAGCTGACGCCGACCACGACATTTCATGCTGGCTACGCCCGTTACTTCACGCCGCCTTCGTTCGAACTGGTATCCAGTTCCACCATCAGCCGATTCAATGGCACTACTAATCAAAGCGAGGTTACGCAGAACGATCCGGTACAGCCCGAACGCGCCGATTACTTCGATCTTGGCGTAACGCAGCAAATCGGCTCGGATCTCACGCTGGGGCTGGACGCGTACTACAAGAAGGCGCACAACCTGCTCGACCTCGGCCAGTTTGGCGCGGCGCTCATCTACACGCCGTTCAACTACCAGTACGGGCGCGTTTATGGCGTCGAATTCACGGCCAACTACAAGCACGAAAACGTGTCGGCGTATCTGAACCTCGCCTACAGCCGTGCGATGGGCAAAAACGTCAATTCAGCCCAATTCAATTTCGGCGCGGACGAATTGGCGTTCATCAGCAATAACTGGGTATTCCTCGATCACGACCAGCGGGTGACAGCATCGTTCGGCGGCGCCTACAACTGGCATCGCACCACCTTCACGATGGACGGCACGGCAGGCAGCGGCCTGCGCAACGGCTTTGCCAACACCGGCAAGATGCCGTTCTATGCGCAGGTCAATCTGGCCGTCATCGAGCATTTCGACTTGCCTGTGGTCGGCAAGATGGATGGGCGCGTCGTGGTGATCAACGCATTCGGCAGGACCTATGCGCTGCGCGACGGTTCAGGCATCGGCGTGTTCGCGCCTCAGTACGGCCCCTATCGCGCTTTCTATGCAGGTCTAACCAAATATTTTTGACAGAACCTCATAACCGGGTGTCCCCATGCAAGACTGGACAGGAATCGTGCAGGCCGCGCGAATTGGCGGATGGGTCGTCTATCCGCTGACGTTGCTAGCCATCGTTGCGCTCGTGATCACGCTCGATCGCGGCTGGGTGTTCTGGCGCTTCGCGCTCATTCCCGCCGCTGCGCACAAGCAAGCCGATGCAGCGGGTGAGGCCGCTCTCACCGCGGCGCTTGTGCAACTGCCCCGGCAGCACGCACTGCGCCGACTGCTCGAACCGTTGATCGGTCACCCAGCGAGACCCGCATGGTGGATCGAAGCCAGGGCGGGCGCGCTAGCCCTCGACGTGCAGCGCGACATGTCTAGAGGCCTGTGGGTACTCGAGACGATCGTGACGGCCGCACCGCTTCTCGGCCTGCTAGGGACGATCGTCGGCATGATGCACGCGTTCCGGTTGATCGGAAATAACGGCCTGGTCAATCCAGGCGGTGTGACCGGCGGTGTGGCGCAGGCGCTGGTGGCAACAGCCATCGGCCTCGTGATCGCACTCGTCTCGCTGTTCGCCTTCAACTACTTTTCAAGGCGCATCGACGGCCTCATGGACGAACTCGAAGCGATCGCCAGCACGTGGCTCAGCAACGTGAGACTGGCACAGGAACACGAGGCGCAGACGTCATGAAACTGCGCCGTTCCCGCGCATCGAAGCGCGGTCGCATCGAGATCATTCCGATGATCGATGTGATGTTCTTCCTGCTCGCCACTTTTATGCTCGCGTCACTTACGATGCAGCGGCTCGACGCAGTCAAACTGGAACTACCGCGCGGCACGGCGCAACCGCTGGCCGAGCAACAGCCACTCACGCTCAGCGTGAGCCGCAGCGGCCAGATCGCGGTGAACCGCCAGAATGTGCAGCTAAGCGAAGTGGCGGGAACGGTGAAACACCTGCTCGCCGCCGATGCAAACGTGGTTGTCGCCGCGGACGCCGGGGCTCCGAACGGGATGGTGGTCCAAGCCATGCTCCAGGCCCGTTTGGGCGGGGCCGGCCATTTCCTCATTGCGGTCCACCGTGACCAACCGTAGGATCTTGCGCTTCGTGATGCTGCTTGACACACGCGGCCTGAGAGTCGTGGCCGGATGCGTTGTGGCGCTCGCGCTGTGGTCTGCGTTCGTCAGCGTCTTCGTCGTCGGTCTTTCGGAAAATGCGGAACCTGTGCGGCCGTTGACGCTCGACGCGCGTCTGGTAGAAATCATTCCGCGAGCGCCGCCCCCAGCGCCGGCCGTGGTCGCGCGCCTTGCTCCGACCGTCGCAGCGCCGTCCCGACCCGAGCGCGTGGTTCGGCCGTTCAATCGGCCGATGGTAGCGGCTCCCGCGCGCTTGCCCGCGCATACCGAATCCCCGTTGCCTGCGGCTGCCGCCGCGCCGCCCGCCACGACGACGACTCACGTCAGCGCCGAGAACGCAGCGGCGACGCCCGCGTCTTCGGGTCCTCCCTCGGCATCGTCCGGCGATACCACCGCGCGTCCGGTCGTCCAGCCGCTACCCGTGCTTCCCGATGACCTGCGCGAGTACGCGTATCAGTCCGTGGCGTTAGCCCGCTTCACCATTCATTCGGACGGCTCGGTCGACGTCGCGCTTGTCAAGCCGACACAGAACCCACGTCTGAACCAGTTGCTACTGGAAACACTTCGAAACTGGCATTTTTTCCCGGCAATGAAAGAAGGACATCCGGTCGAAAGCGAACAGGACATCCGCGTCCATTTCAATGTCGAGTGAGTTCGGCAGATTGTCGATTACCAAAATGCCGCCCACTCAAGCGTTGACATATACTCGTCGTGCCACACCAGAAAAATCCTCGACGACTTGTTGTTCCGATCGCAAATCCGGAAACTCATCTCAATGAATCTGCATTTTGAAACTCCTTTAATGGAATCGCGCGCCTTGAGCGTCCTCGGCAATCAATCCGTGTGGCTCAAGCTCGACGCGTTGCAGCCGTGTGGATCGTTCAAGATCCGGGGCATTGGCCACGCGTGCGCCGTACATCGAAGCCGTGGCGCACAGCGTTTCGTTTCCTCCTCCGGGGGCAATGCGGGTCTTGCCGTTGCCTATGCGGGTCGGCGCCTGGGTATTCCTGTTGTCGTGGTAGTACCGGAAACGACGACGGAGCGCGCCAAAGAACTGCTCCACCTGGAAGGTGCCGAGGTCGTGGTGCACGGCAGTTCCTGGCAAGAGGCGAACCAGTTCGCGCAGACTTTGCTCGGAGCAACAGACGCCTTTCTGCATCCCTTCGACGATCCGCTGCTATGGCACGGCCATGCCTCGATGATCGACGAAGTTGCCCAAGCCCGGTTCAAGCCGGACGCCGTGGTGCTTTCCGTCGGTGGCGGCGGTCTGCTTTCCGGCGTGGTGGAAGGCCTGCAGCGCAATCATTGGCACGATGTGCCGGTGTTGGCTGTCGAAACCGAAGGCGCCGCTTCGTTCCATGCAGCGGTCGAGGCGGGTCATACGGTGGAGTTGCCGCATATTTCCAGCGTCGCCACGTCGCTCGGCGCCAAGCGGGTGTGCGAACAGGCGCTGCATTGCGTGCACGAGCACCCCATACGCAGCCTCGTCGTGTCGGACTTCAGCGCACTCGCTGCCTGCGAGCGCTTTCTCGCGGATCACCGCATTCTGGTTGAGCCGGCTTGCGGCGCGGCGTTGTCTGTCGCTTACGACAGGCATCCGGCGTTGGCCAATTACAAGAAGATTCTGGTTGTCGTATGCGGCGGCGCGACGGCTACCATCGATCAGATTCGCGCGTGGGCAGGTCGGGCAGATTGCCGGTGACCTTGTGCATGTAACGGCGGAGACGATAAAATCCTGTCCGCCGAAAATAGAGTAGCAGGTTGGTATCTCCTGCGCCCAATTGCTGGGTTCTATATATGCCGCGGCGTCAACCTTACTTTCACCAAGTTGAGGGGACGCGCTGTGGACAGGACGCTGCGCGCCCCTCTAGACGAGGAGCCTGCCCAGATGCGCAGCAACACAAATGAGCCGTCAAATCGAGAAAAAGCGGGAGAAGGAGCGCTGTTCAGCGGATTGACCTTCGACCGCGAGGCGCTGACCCGCCTGCTTCGAGAGTGTGGTGACGGGCCGACGTTCGAGCACTGCAGTTTTAGCGGCGAAGATCTTTCCAATCTTGATCTGCGAGCCGCCCGATTCTCACAGTGCAACTTCGAGCACGCCCTCATGGCGCACTGCGAACTCACAAGAACCCGCTGGTTGGCGTGCAAGTGCGCAGCGGCGGGGTTTCGCTACGCCAATTTGAGTGACGCGCGTTTCTGCCGGAGCGATCTCAACAATACCGATTGGACAGGCTCGAGACTCGCGTCAGCGGCATTTACCGAGGTCAAGCTCACGGGCGCCCGCTTTGTCGATGCCCGCACGCTGGGGCTTAGCTTTCACGATTCTCTGCTTGTTGGCGCAGATCTGCGGGGGCTCTCGTTTCGGAAGCAAACCCTTGAGGCGTTGAATTTTTCCGACGCGGATCTGTCTGACTGCGACTTCCGCGACGCTGTGTTCGAAGGCGGCAGCCTTAGCAACGCACAGCTGCGAAACAGCCGCTTCGATGGCGCCGACCTACGCTCTGTAGACCTAAGTGGTTTTCGTCTCTCCGACGTGCTGCAGCATCTGAAAGGCACGATACTCTCCATCGATCAGGCTGTGATGCTGGTTGGAGACTGCGGAGTGCGGGTGATGTAAGGCGGAAAAGGCCGGCACGCGCCGGCCTTTTCTTGCAATCCCATTATTCGTTCGGATTGCTATATTTTTCACTCGGATCGGGCAAGAGAAAATGACGCTTCCATGCATCAATCATTTCGCGCGTGCGTCGTGATCTGCACGAAATCCGCAACGATATGCCCGGCGCCATACCGCGCTTCCATCTGTTTCAACTGCTGCCCAACCGCCGCAAGGTAGGCCGAGCGAGACTCGGAAGCAGGACGCAGCCCATCAAACAACGGCGCGGGCGTAATCAGCAAAACGATCATCTCCGTACCGAATGGCTTGTCCACGAGCCAGTAGCCCGACCCTCCGACCGTCGCCGAGAACCCGGGCGGCGCCTGGTTGTCGCGCTCGACATTGCTGGGAACAAGATGCACGACACTGCCGTCGAGCGCGAAATAATCCACGTTGACGTATGAGTCGTAATGCGGCGTGGTGATATCGACGATGAGCGGCATGCCCTGCGTGAGGTGCGCATCGAGCGGCTGGGTATGGATCGTCGCGCCGCTGCCCGCCAGATGATTGGCGCGCCAGTACGGCGCGAATGCGCTCACGACTTCGCAGTTGTGGTTTTCCACCGCGGTCACGTCGAGTTTCGCGGCCTGCCCGCCCGGCGTTTGCGCGAGCGCGTTGTGCACGTGCGCCTCGCCCACATTGGCAAAGCCACGCACCTGGATCACTTGCCCGGGCAGCGACGCCGCAAGCGCCGAGCACGGGATGCGCGCAAGCGTCGCATTCAACGCGGCGAGCGACGCCGCGTCGGGCACCGGAGCGCTCGACACGGGAACCGCTGCAACCGTGCTCACGGCAGGCACGCTGGCGACCACAGCCGCAGGCGTAGCAGCAAGCACTGGCGAGGCCGCCGCTTCCGAGGCCGTCTTCGTTGCGCTAGCGGGAGCGGTGGTGGCGATGGCGGCCTCGGAGGGCTTTGCGCCCGTTTGCCCGTGTTCTGAAAGCACACGATACCCCACCCACAACCCCGCAGCGACGACAATAACCCCCACGCCAACGGCGCCGACCCGCGCGCCCGAGAACGCCGACGCATACGCGAGCACGCCCATGCCCTCGAGAAACTGATTGACGCTCGCCGTGCGCGAAGCGCGGTCAAACGAAAGCGCCGCGCTCAAGGTGCGCCATTGGCCGCGATCGAGCCCCGGCGCTCGCTCGGCGCGCATCTTTTCGCTACGAGCCTGTGTGGCCGATTTTCGGTTGAAGGGATGCTTTCCCGTCAACAGTTCGTAGGTCACACAGGCGAGCGCGTAGATATCGTCACGCGGGTCAGGCTCGCGATGCTCGAACATCTCCGGGCTCGCATAGGCTGGCGTGATACCGCCAAGCGTCGCGGGATCGAACACGGTGACGTCGGGATCTTCTTCGGGCCGCTGGAATACGCGCGCAATGCCGAAGTCAATCACTTTCACATCGCCGCCATCGGTGAGGAAAACATTGGCGGGCTTGAAGTCGCAATGCACGAAACCGCGCTCATGCGCATAAGCCAGCGCCTGTCCCATGCCGGCAATGACCGGCCGCGCCTGCTCGAACGGCATGCCCGCGAAACCCTGCGCACGCAACAGCTTGCTGAGCGGCTTGCCGGACAGATATTCCATCGTGAGGTAGACGAGCGGCCCGTCGCGGTCGAAGTCGTACACCGTGACGATATTGCGGTGTGCGAGCGTCTGCGCCTTGCGTGCCTCGCGTTGCAGCGCGATCAGCGAAGTGGGCTGGCCGCGGAACTGCACGTTCAGCACCTTGATCGCGATATAAGGTTTGCGGTCCGAAGCTTCCAGCTTGCGTAAATCGAGCGCCTTGTAGACGGTGCCCATGCCGCCCACGCCTAAGCATTCTTCAAGCACGAAGCGTCCGTTGAGCGTGTCGCCAATGCCCTTCACATGTTCCGCGTCGTCGCCCGCAGAGGCAGAGCGCGCAGCGGCAAGCGCTTCGTGGATGCGAGTGGAGTCGTCCACGGCCCCCGTATTGTCCTGGCGATGTTCGATGCGGCGCAGAAGCTCGGCATACACGGCATCCGGCAGCGGATGGACGGTCTGCGTCGCGTCCACCACTTCGCGCAGGCGAGCGCAATTGGCCGCGTCGACCGCGAGCACGTGGTCGATCTCGGCGAAGAACGCCTCACGTGAGAGCGCCCCGCTCTGGAATGTCTGGATCAGCTGCGCAAGGCTCATCATTCGTATGCCTTCAACTCAGCTTCAGGATGGCCGAGGCGCTTTCCGTCACATGCTCCCGGCGCACGATCGCGCCGCATCTGGCTGCGTGCCCCGATTCTCCGTCGAGCCCGCTGCAACGTGGCCTCGTCATCCTTAAAGCATACAGAGTCGCCGCCGAATCTGCGCTCACCGTGATCTCGGACGGCCCGCGCCAGTCACCATACAGCAAGGTCTGATGAAAGATTAGTCTGCCGCCGCACGCAGTGCAATCGGTGCCTGAACCTGGCCTCTGGCTCACGCGTGTTGCCCCGAATCCAACGGCTTCGCCGCGCGCTGTTGGGCTCGCGCCATCAGCGTTTTCGCGCGCGAGCGCTGCCGCCTGCCCTGCGCACGCGTGGCGGACTGGCGTAAAACCCCGCCGCACAAGGCGTTGAGCGGCAAGTGAGTTGACGGTGACGTCGCTGGCACAACCTGTGCATTAAGAAGAGCGAGCCCGCAAGATACTGCAGCTCATTCGCCAACTACCCTGTACTGCCCTTCTGGAGAACTGTCATGAGCAAGCTGATGATCGCCGACCTGAGCGTCGCGCAAGAACTCGACCGCAGCGAAATGAGCGCCGTGCGCGGCGGTGGCGGCCTGAGCCTCTGGCCCGGCTACTACCCGTCGATGCCGACCTTCAAGTACGACTCGACGAACTTCACCGCCGAACAAGTCATCGGCCAGACGAACAGCATCGCGAACAATGTGGGCAACGACGTTGCATTCGCGTCGAACATCCACGCAACGGTCAACCCGGTGCAGACGGCGCATAACACGATCAACTTCTGATCGTCCCGGCAGCGGCGCGACCACACCCCTGCTTTTCTTCGTGTGCCGCGCCCGCCTGGATTCATCCGCCCCATTTATCAGCAACTGGAGGCTCATCATGACTTCTCTCGTTATCCGCGAGCTGGCTCCCGGAACGGAACTCGACCGCCGCGCCATGACAGCCGTACGCGGCGGCACCAACAGCGCGTACGGTGGCTATGGCCCGATTGCCAATATCAACGTGTCGCCCAACATCGTGCAGAACATTTCGCAGGTTCAGGTCGTCGACGTCGCCGCGCTCAACAACATCGGTTATATCGGCGCGGGTTTCGGACCACTGAATCTCAAGGTCAATCCCTCGCAATACGCAAACACCGGCGTGCTGTTTTAGCCGTTGCCGCGAAGCGAAAATGCAGACGGCGCCGCGAGGCGCCGCCTGCTTGTTTACGTGCGCCGCGCACCACCGCCTATACTCAAACGAAACCCATCAAACCCAATCCGCTCTCGTGGAGCAGACCATGAGCATTATCGTCATCAAGGATCTTCCGGAAAGCGTGGAACTGGACCGGCAGGCCATGGCCGCGATCATGGGCGGCGCCCGCGTCGCCTCGCAGCGCACGCTTCTCGTGCCGCGGCCGTTCATCGGGGTACGTGTGGAGATCGAAGGCTCACCTGCGCAGCGGGGGCCGGCAACCATCGCCACGGCGCGACCCCGCCCCACGCTGTTGCGTTGAATTCACGCAGCGCGCGCGGTCATGGCCGGACGCGTGCTGGCAGGCGGAAATACGCACCACGTGCCGTCGTCGTGACGGAAGAAGAAGATTGCAATCGTGCGCGCAGGATGGACCGCCTCTACGCAAACATAACGCAGCCGTTGCTCCTGCGTGCGGCTAAAACGCACCACGCGGGCCGGCACACGCGCATTGGGTGCGAGCCACTTGTCGACGAGGGTGCGCAGCGAGGTTTCGGCGGAATTCATGATGGTCTCCGAAGCAAGTGGCGAAGCGCGGTGTATCGGCGTCGACAGGAAATGGCGTTCACGCCGCCTGCACGGCGTACGCGTAGTGGGCTTGCACGCGGCGTGCGCGAACCAGCGCGCGAACCACGCGCAGGCCGGCAAGTGGATGGGCAATGCAGGTACGGACTTGTTCGCTGCGGCCCTTGCCGTCCACGCACCAGGTACAGAAGTGTTCGCAGTTGTTGCTGAGCAGGCGGTAGCGGTCTTCGCCCAGACGCGAGCGCGCACGCGCCACGGCTTCTCGGCCCGCGAAGGCCGCGCACGGATGCGCGACGATGTCGACTTCGCAGCCAGCCGCGAAACGTTCGAGCGTGACCTCTTCAATCGGACCGCGATGCAGCGATACGCACAACCCGGCGTAGTGGACGACGCGCCCAGCACCGACATAGATACCGTGATGGTTGTAGCCCGCGCGACGCGACACGAGATGCGCGCCGAGCGGCGGTTCCTCTCTGTGCAACGTCGGTTGAAGATCGGGGCTCATGGCTGCATCCGTCTGGCTGGTTGCTGGCATCGCGTGCTGTTCAACGGTTTGCCGGTTGCCAACTAACCTGCATCAGACATGCCAGGCGAGCGATCACGGTTCTATAAGGCGTAGCGGGAGAGCGTGCGTGCGGGAGGCGCCAGTGTGTCGGCCGCGCGCCAACTCGAACGCTTCGGTTGTGTCGGCGATAAACCATCAGTTCGCCGCCAACCGGGTACACAAAGCGGGATTGCCTAAGTGTCGGAGTCCTGATGACGACGGGCATCCTGCGTGTTGGTGAGCACACGACGATTGCGCCGCAGACCGATGAGGCATGGGCGCGCACAAAACGCGCAGGGCGAGTGCAACGTCATATGGAGCAAGCCTCACCGGGCCAGGGCGCGCGAGCGCCGCGTTTCGCCGAAAAATGGCATGCTGCTTGCAAGGTATGGTCGGAACGCCGCGCGCCCGCGGCCATATCTTGACGGAGACCTGTCATGACTTCGCTCGCCATCACCGACCTTCACCTGCAATGCGATCTCGACCGCAAGGCCATGTCGTTCATCCGGGGCGCAGGCGCGCCGTGGGTATTCGGCTGGATACAGCCCTACGAGCCCGCACAGCCTTCCCCGCTCGGATCCATCATCAATCTCTACCAGACCAACAACACGTTCTACGCGAATCAGGTCGTCAATCAGTACCAGACGCTCGACGTGACCAACTCCGCATCCAATTCGAACGTGACGGTAGGCGTGGGCCAGAACGGCAAGAATAACGGACTCGTCGCGTAGCCTATGGAGGCTCGATCGTGGCAGGCGGATTGTTATGGAGCTCGGCATCGCGCACGGACGTAGGCCGTGTACGGGCGCTCAACGAAGATGCATGTCTCGATCTGCCCCAGAAGGGCCTATGGGCAGTGGCGGACGGCATGGGCGGGCACACGGCGGGCGATCTTGCCAGCGGCATGATCGTGCGCGCGCTCGGAGGCCTCGCCATCCCCAACACGCTCACCAGCTTTTCGACCGCCGCGCGTGGCACGCTGCAGACCGTGAATCACCAGTTGCGCGAAGAAGCGGCGCGGCGCGGGGTTCGCATGATCGGCAGCACCGTTGCCGCGCTGATGGCGAGGGGGCGCGAATTCGGCTGGCTATGGGCGGGCGACAGCCGCATCTATCTGTACCGCGATGCGCAGCTCGAACCGCTCACGACCGACCACAGTTACGTGGCGGAGCTTCAGGCGCAGGGGCATTTGAGCGCCGAAGCGGCGCGCCACCATCCCTCGCAGCATTTGATAACACGGGCCGTCGGTGCGGCAGACTGGCTTGATCTAGACGAAGGCCGCATCGTCGTGCGCGACGGAGACCTTTTTTTGCTGTGCAGCGACGGCCTGAGCAATGAAGTGCAGGCACCCGAGATCGTGCGCGCGCTAGAGGCCGGCGACTGCCAGCAGGCAACCGAAACACTCGTGGAGATGGCCTTGCAGGCGGGCGGGCGCGATAACATCACGGCGGTGGTCGTCAGGGTGGATGATCCTGTTGCGTCGGATCGGACGCTGGTGAATCCTGCTGTGGGGCGCTGAGAGCGTGGTTTGTTCGTGGTGGTGGTCGTTCTGGCTGTTTTGGCCTTTCCTTGTGTTCGCGTCGGTATGCCAGCGTTGCCCCTGTGCGGGGCGGCACCTACTTTCTTTGCAGCGGCAAAGAAAGTAGGCAAAGAAAGCCGCTTACACCGCTAGTGCCTGCCACGGTTCATCTCGCGCCACCACAGTTAGTGGCTCCGGAGCGTCTGTCGCCTCGCACCACTGAACTTAGTGACAAAGGGCTCATTCATCCCGCTGCTCGCTACGCGTGCAGCGGCCGGGTCTGCAAGGGAAACCAAATGGTACGAACGGGCATTAGCGAGAAATCATGCGCCCGAATGGTTTTGGGTTATGCCCTTCGGCGCGCGTAGCGCCGCCGGAGGTATGAGCGCCTTGTCACTCCGATTGTGGGCGAGTGGTGACAGACGCTCCGGAGCCACTGGCATGTACGGCCAGAGATGAACTGTGGCTGGCGCTGGCGGTGTGAGCGGCTTTCTTTGCCTACTTTCTTTGCCGCTGCAAAGAAAGTAGGTGCCGCCCCGCACAGGGGCAACACCGGCATACCGACACGAACACAAGGAAAGGCCAAAAACAACCAGAACCACGACACCCCCCCAAACAAACTCACGATTCTTTCACGTGATTCATCTTCTCGGCATGCCGAAAGTCCTTCGAATGAATACCGTGCTTCTTGAGCAGCATCTGCAAGTGCGACCGATTCATATCACAGCGCCGCGCAAGCTCGGCCACGGTGCCACCAGTTTCCTGCAACCCCCGCTCGAGAAACGCCCGCTCGGCCTCATCGCTCGCAGCGCGCTTCGCATCGCTAAGCGAAAGTGGCATGCCAGCCGTCTCGGCTTCCATCGCGCGTAGCGCCAGCGCCGCGGGCTTAGGCCGAATATCGTCGGGCAAGTGCTCGACATCTGCCGTATCGCCGGCAAGACACGACAACCGATACACGAGATTGCGCAGCTCGCGAATATTCCCCGGGTAGGCATACGTCAGCAAAAAGTCACGCAGCTTGGGCGTGAGCTTCAAGGGCCGGCGTTTAAGCTGCCCAGCCGCCTCGTCGCCGAAATACGCAATGAGCAGCGGAATTTCATCGTTGCGTTCGCGCAGCGCAGGCAGCGTGACATGAATGACGCTCAGCCGGTAAAAGAGATCCTCGCGAAATTGCCCTTGCGCCGCGAGTTCGCGCAGGTTGCGGTTCGTCGCCGCAACAATACGCGTGTCCACACCAATGGTTTCATCGGAGCCCACCCGCTGGATTTCGTGCGCTTCGAGCACACGCAGCAGTTTCACCTGCCCCTGGAGCGGCAACTCGCCGATCTCGTCCAGAAAGATCGTTCCCGTATGCGCGCTTTCGAACTTCCCTTTGCGATCGCTCGACGCGCCCGTGAACGCCCCTCTGCGATGGCCGAACAACTCCGATTCGAGCAGGTTCTCGGGTATCGCCCCACAGTTGACCGAGATGTACGGGCGGTCGGCGCGCGCGCCGTTGGCGTGAATCACCTTCGCCATCAGCTCCTTGCCCGTGCCGCTTTCGCCGTCGATCAACACGGGCAGGTCGGTGGGCGCCGCCTTTTCCGCGATCTCCAGTGCGGCCAGCAACTTCGGGTTGTCGCCGAATATGCCTTCGAATATGAAGCTGCGCTCGATGAGCGCCTCGCGCCGCCGGTGCGCGGAAGGCGCCATGGCATCCGGCCTTTCCAGCGCATCGAGCGCCTCGGGCGCCTCGGCAGCCGCTTCGACGAACCGCTCCTTGCGCGAGAGCTGCATGACTTCCTCGCGCAACGCGTTCGACTGGTTCAAAAGCTTTTCGATATCGGTGCGCTCGAGCCGCGGCGCCCAGCGCAGCGTGGAGCGAAGGATCTCGATCTTCTCGAGCAGCCCCGCATAAGACACAACGGAGCTGCCGAATCCATGCGGGTCGAAGAGTTTCATGATGGCCCAAGCTGCTTTTGAACGAGCTGGTAATACATGCCCTTGCGCTCGACGAGTTCTTCGTGCCGCCCCTGCTCCACGATAGCGCCTTCGTAGAGCACAAGAATCTTGTCTGCCCGCATGATGGTGCTCAGCCGGTGCGCGATGATGAGCGCCGTGCGGCCCTGAAGAATGTCGTGCATGTTCGAGAGGATGTTGCTTTCCGACTGCGTGTCGAGCGACGAGGTGGCTTCGTCGAACACAAGCAGGCGCGGGTCGTGATATAGCGCGCGCGCAATGCAAAGGCGCTGTATCTGCCCGCCCGAAAGGCCCACGCCGCGCTCGCCCACCATCTGCTCGTAGCCGAGCGGCATTTTGCTGATGAACGCGTGCGCGTCGGCCATGCGCGCGACTTCCTCCATGCGCCGCCAGTCCGGCGTGGCATCGCCGCAGGCGATGTTCTCGGCGATCGTGCCGGAAAACACGAGGTTCGTCTGCATCACGTAGCCCACCTGGGCGCGAAAGTACGCGTGGTCGATCGCGCTCATGTCGTAGCCGTCCACGTTGATCTTGCCTTCGGTCGGCGCGTAGAAGCCCACTAGCAGCTTGGCGAGCGTCGTCTTGCCGGAGCCGCTGCGCCCCACGATCGCCACCATCTGGCCGCGTCCCACCGAGAAGCTGATGTTTTCCAGCACGTAAGGCGTTTCGTTGCCGCCATAGCGGAAATACACACCGTCGAACTCAATATCGCCCTGCAGGTCGGGAAGCAGCACGCGCGAGCCGAGGTCGGCGGGCTTCTGCTCCGGCTCGATGTCGAGCACGTCGCCTAGCCGCTCCATCGCGACCGCCGCGTCGTTCATGAGGCTCCATAGCCCGACCAGACCCATGAGCGGCGCAAGCACGCTGCCCATGAACGCATTGAACGCGATGAGCTGCCCGATGCTCAACTCCTGATTGAGCACGAGCGTGGCGCCCGCCCACAGGATCACGATCGTGGTCGCGGCATTGAGCAACTGGCTGCCGAGACCCACCAGAATGTTGAACGCCTGCGCGCGATACTGCACTTCGAGCGACTTCGCATACTTGCGCTCCCACTTCAGACGCACCGCTCTTTCTATGCCCATGCCCTTCACGGTTTCGGCGCCGCCCAGCGTCTCCATCAGCATGGAGCGCGCGTCCGTGGACACAGAAAAGACCTCGCGCGCATAGCGCTTGATGCGCGGTGTGGCAATGGCGGTGAGCGCCATAATGGGAATCACGAACGCGATGAGCAGCAGCGTCAGCTTCACGTTGTAGAGGAACATGATCGTGAAGTAGATGAAGATCATCAGGAGGTTGAGCGCCGTGGTCACCGTCGATTCAGTGAGGAACGCGCGTATCGTTTGGTTCTCCTGAAAGCGTGCGAAGATATCGCCCGTTTTACGGCGCGCGAAAAACGAGAACGGCAGCGACATGGTGTGCTTGAAGAACTGCGACATCATCGCGAAGTCGAGACTGCGTACCATGAAATTCGACAGATGCGCGCGTATCGTCGCCATGAGTTGCGTAAACACGTGCGAGATAATGAGCCCGACGATCAACAGGTGCAGCAGACTCACGTTCTGGTGGACGATCACGCTGTCGAGAATGTTCTGGATGATGAGCGGCGGCACCACGCCCAGCATCTGGATCACGAAGGTCGCGAGAAACAGGTGCGCGAGTATTTTCCGGTAAGGCAGCAGATAACCGATGAAGCGCACCCACGCCGAGCGCGTCGCTGCCTGCGCGCCGGTGGTTTCGCCCGCTGTGAACAACAGGCACGTGCCGTTCCAGCCGCGCTCGAATGCTTCGACGCTCAGTTTGCGAAAGCCGAGCGCCGGGTCTGCCACCCTCACCCATTGCTTCGAAACGCCATACACGACGATATAGTGGTAGCCCTCCCAGTGCGCGATAAAGGGCAGCTCAAAGCCTTGCAGCGCTTCGTATGTGCACTGCACGCCACGCGTGGCGAAGCCGAGTGCCTCGCCGGTGCGTGCGAGACTTTCCAGCGTCGCGCCCTGGGTCGTCACGTTCGCGAGGTCGCGCAGCTTGCCGAGCGTCATGGGAATGCCGTAGTGCCGGCAGATCATCGCGAGGCACGCCGCGCCGCAGTCCATCTCCTCGGCCTGCTCGACCAGCACGAAGCGCTTGACCACGCGTTCGCTGAATTTCGCATCCGCGCCGCTGTCCACGGCAACTGGCCGGCTGCGGCGCTCGGCGAGCTTCTTCTGCCGCTGCAATTCGCGTTCGGTGAAGCGCACGCGCTCTTCCAACACCTCGCGCAACTTGGGGTTGCGCTCCAGCATGAAGTGCACGGTCTTCTCGGGAATCACCAGCAGCCGTACATCGGTGAGCGCCGTGACGCTCGCGGGCTGATCCTGGCGGAGCAGGCACGCGCGTTCGCCGAAGATCTCGCCCGCGCCAAGCTTCGCGATCTGATAGACGCTGCCGTCTTCCTCGCGCGCAATGCTGACCTCGCCCTGACGCACGACATACAGGCGCATATCGCCGCCCGCGCCTTGATGGATGATCTCCTTGCCCGCGCTCACGCGCTTGACGCCCACGCTCGACACATATTCTTCCAGCTCGGCGCGAGAAAGCTTGCCGCGCAGGTCGAAAAGCCGCGAGACGAAACCGCCCGCGGAGCTGATCGCCACATAGCTCGTCACGAACGACTGCGCGGCCGGATTGGCGGCGAGCAACGGTTCGAGCGCCGCACGCGGGATGCACAGCACGTCGGTTTTCGCCGAAGCACGCACCGACACTTCGTGCCAGTAATCGCGCAGCATGGCGATCTCGCCAAAGACTTCGCGTTCCTTGCGCACACCGAGGCTCATTTCCTTGCCGCGCTCTTCGGCGATCAGGCGCACCGAGCCCGAACGGATCACGTAGAGTCCGGCGGCAGGTTCGCCGCGCTTGCAGAGCGTGTCGCCGAATGCGTAGCTGCGCGTTTCCACCTGCGCGGCGAGGCGGTCGAGTTCTTCGCGCGAAAAAAGCGAAAGCGGTTCGACCGATGCGAGAAAATCCGCCAGCGAAGGTGCGCTGGCCGGTGCGGGCGCCTGAGTGTCCATCTGCTTGGCTCTGCGCGCTCAGTGCGCGTCGATAATATGTTCTTGCGCGCGCTCCGCGAGCCACTCTTCGCGCAGAAGCCGCCGCACTTCGGAGGAAACGTCCGCTTCGAGCACCGCCGGATGCTTCGCCGTCACGCAGAAAATCTCGAAGAACGAGCCGTCCGGCGCGGGAAACGGGCCGAGCAGGTCGCCAACTTGCGCATTGAACACCTTTGCCTCGATGTCCGTTTTCAAGGACCCGCGCAGCACCTTGCCGATCACGCCACCGCGCTCGCTCGTGTCCGCGATCGAATGCTCGCGCGCCATTTCACCGAACGCCTGCGGTTCGTCCTCCAGAATCGACATGACCTCGCGCGCCTTGCCTTCCGAGTCCACCACGATGTGGCTCACTTCGATGCTGTCGAACTTCGGCGAATTGAGCTTGAAATAGCTTTCAACCGCCTCTTCGTTGCAGATCAGGTTAAATGTCTTCTCCTGATAGAGCGTGTCGGTAATGAAGCGCTCGAATTCGTCGAGGCTGATACCGAACACATCCAGGTAGCGGTTCATGTCCGCCGCGCGGTGCAACCCCCGCACGCGGCGAAACTGGTCGGCGCGCTCCTGGATATCGTCGGGCCCGACCTGCACGCCCATTTTCTTCGCGGCGATGACCGTGAGCCGGTCGCGCACCTGCTGTTCGACCAGGCTTTCGAACTGCCCCGTGAGTTTCAGCACGCGGATGAAATCTTCCGTGGCGATCGCTTCATCGTCGATCCGTACGATTGTCGTCATTTCGTTCCCCTGATTTCTGATTCCCGAATTCTGAATGGATTAGCGTCTTCAACCCGCGACTTGCCGGAACGGGTCCAGCGCGAAATCGATCAGGCGCCGCTCGCGCACCACGATTTCGGCGGTCGCCGTCATGCCGTAGCGCAGCGGATACGTCGCGCCGCCAATCGAAAAATGATCGCGCGAAAGACGCACGCGTCCTTCGTACACCGGCTCCTTCGTCTGCGCCTGCGGCTTCGTGGTCGGCGAAATATATTCGAGCGTGCCGTCCACCACGCCATAGCGCTGAAACGGGAACGCGTTGAATTTCAGCTTGACGGGCAAGCCCTCGTGCAGGAACGCGCGGTCCTGCTCCGCAATCGCCACCTTCACGACCGGGCGCGCATTCGCTGGCGCAATGGCCCCGAGCGGCGTGTTCGCCTGAATCTTGTCGCCGGGCTGCGTCGTCGTCACGTCCGTAATCACACCCGAGACCGGCGCGAGCACGAGCAGGAAGTTGTCCTTGTCGATGTTCTCGAAG
Source organism: Paraburkholderia hiiakae (assembly GCF_904848665.1). GTDB lineage: Bacteria > Pseudomonadota > Gammaproteobacteria > Burkholderiales > Burkholderiaceae > Paraburkholderia > Paraburkholderia hiiakae. The sequence continues at coordinate 624,764 of NZ_CAJHCQ010000002.1, read as the reverse complement.
CGGATGCGCGCCGCGGCGTCGGCGGCAAGGCGCGCGGTTTGCACCTGCAGGCGCAGCTTGTCCTCGGTATTGGCGATTTCGCGCTCCGTCGCGTCGTATTCGATCCGCAGCGATGTGAGCTGCTGGGCGCTGCCTTCGAGTTGCGCCTTCGCCTGCCCGAACTCGTGGCTCGTTTGCGCCTGCAGTTCGGTGAGCCGCGCTTGCGCGATCCGGTAATTATTGTCCGCCTGCACGAACGCACTGCGCTTTTCCTCGACCTGGCTTTGCGACACGCCGCCGCCGCCCGGCAGCGCGAACAGGCGCTCGTATTTGTCCTGGTCTTCCTTCGCGAGGTCGCGCACGTGGCGCGCGTTGTCGATATTGCCGCGCGCTTCGTCGAGCTGGGCGTTCTCGGCCTGCTGAAGCTTGCTCGTGCCTTCCGCCACGCGCGTTTCATGCATGTGTTCTTCAACGTCCATCTGCGCCTTGAGGGCCTCGGCCTTACGCTCCATGAGCGCCTTCTTCTCCGGGAACTCCTTCCAGTCGCGTTCGGCGTCGTCGAGCTTCAGACGCGCGTCGAGCGCATTGGTCGCCGCCTGGATCGCCCCGCGCGCGTTGAGACGTCCAATCACGTCGTCCTTCTCCACGGGCTGACCTTCGGCGATATAGATATCTACGAGCTCGCCGTCCACCGGTGCGTAGATGCGGCGCACTTCGGACTCCGGAGCAAGTGCCCCCGGCGCGCTGACGATCACATCGGCACGCCCGACGAACGACCATAAGAGCGCGCACACCACGAGCGCAACCATCGTGATGATCGTGGCTTCGATGAGACGCCAGGGGCGCGCGGTGAGGATCGCGACGCCCTCTTCGCTGTGGTCGCCCAATGCCTCGCCAAGCGGCCGCGGCGCCTCGGGCGCGGCATGCAGTCCATGCATGCCGAACGCCTTGCGCAGGCGCTCAATGAGCCGGGACGGATTCACCGTGCCCTCCGGCTAGCGCGAGCTTTTCGAGCGCGCCCGCATGGGCTGCGAACGGCGGCGTGGAGAAGTGCGCGGCGGCCAGACGGTCGTGCACGGCCTGCACATGGCCCGCATGCGCCTCGCTGTCGATCTGCTGATACTGGTCGACGTCGGCGCGCACGGCGTCGAGCCCGGCGAGGCGCGGATAGCGCTGCGCATAGTCGCTCAGCATCGCGGTGAGCGCGTCGAAGCGGTCGCTCGCGAGCGCGCTGTCAATGGCCTGCTGGATGCGATCGAGCGCAGCCACGTAGACCGAATCGTCGCTCTGCAGCTTGCGCAAGTGGCTGAGCGAATCCGCATACACCGCGGCAAACGCCGGCACATAAGCCGAGATGCGGTCGAATGCGCGCTGATGCTCGCCGGGGTCGTCGCTCCAGCGGCTCGTCAACGCGTGGATCGGCGCTTCGTCGCGGTAGATGCGAATCGGCGCTTGTTGACCGCCCCGCCCCTGCACGAACGATTGCAGCGCGCCGATCCAGTCGATGTTTTCCACGAGCGGCGCGGCGTCCGGATTGTGGCGCGCGAGCGTGCGCATGTCTTCCACGATGGCACGCGCGCGATCGAACGCCCGCGCGTTGATCGCGGCAACCCAGTCGGGCACGTTCGCCTTGATGAGCGCTTCTGTCCCCATCGCGCGCCACGTGGTGTCGTTCGGGTGGCGCGTGAGATATTGGTCGGCCATCCGTGCCGCGTTTTCGAACTGGCCGCTCGTCAGCAAGGCCTGCATGTCGCGCTGCGGCGCGCCCTGGAAATACGTGAGCGCAACGAGCGCAACGATCACGGCAAGCCCGCCGCCGCCCCACCGCACGAACGCGCTCATGTTGATCTTGCCGCTGCCGCCGAGCGCTTCGCTCAGTTCGCTAAGGAAGACCTCTATCTTGCCGCGCCGGTGTCTTGCGTCGTGGCCGGGTTCTGGCGCTTGTTGAGGCGCATCGGGATTGATCTCGTCGTCCTGTGCGGGCGCGGGGGGCGTGCAGAAAATGTCGAGAAACGAGTGCGCGCTGCCAATGAAGGTCGTGCGGTCGGCGTCTTCCGCGAGCACCTGCGCGCGGCGCTCGCGCGTCGCCGTCACGGTGGCATCGCTTCCACTCGTGCTGTCGAGGCCAACACGGTAGACGAAGTGTTCGCCGCCAAATGCGATGCGCTGGCCGTCTTCGAGCTTGACCGCGTGATCGTCGAGCCGCTGCCCGTCGAGGAACGTGCCGTTGGTGCTGCCCAGGTCCTCGACATACATCGCGTCGTCTTCTGCATAGATGTGCGCATGACGTCGCGACAAATAGTTCACCTGATGCGGATACGCGTCGTGATACTGCGAGAACGTCTCGTCGGCCTTGCTGACCAGGAACGGAAAACTCGTGACGACGATCTGCTGCAAGCCGAGATCGGCGCGCTCAGGCGTGAGCGTCACCACGGTTGCCCGCACGGCCGCGCGCGCCGCACGTGGCGCGAAGCTCACGCGAAACGCGAGCGCGCCGGCAAAGCTGAGTTCATCGCCGTCGTTGAGCACGTGGGGCTTCTGGGTGACTTCGATGCCGTTGACCGCCGTGCCGTTCTTGCTGCCCAGGTCGGCCACATAGGCCGACGCGCCCTCGCGGAAGATGCGCGCGTGGCGGCGCGAGACATCCACGACGACCTCGGGCCGCGCCTCGGCAAAAGGCGGTTGTGTTCGCCCCACTGCGAACAGATCCTTGTCGATGCGGATCTCGCCCAGTTCCGCATGCGATATCGGCCGCAACACGATATCGAACGTCCGGTCGAGCGATGTCTGGCTCTCGGCAATGGAAGCGGCGTCAGGCACCATGATTCCGCCAGCGATCAGCAGTTGTCAGCCAGGCCGCGCGTGGCGCAAGCGCCGCGTGCGCACTGACTCTCCTTGAGAAGCCGCGCGCCTTGCACAGGGCGATCGGGGTGTTAGAAAAGTGTAGGCGACTGTTGGCTGGAGTCAAACAACTGACGTGCCCTGCCGCAACGAGCGCGCTCACTTGACGGGCGCTGCCGACACAGCGGAATTCGAGGCCACGCTGGCCACATCGACGTCGGGCCAGCCGCCGCCGATCGTCTTATAGAGGGTGACAGTGTCGCTCAGGATCTGCTCATGGTTGGCCAGAAGCGACTGTTCCGCGGAAGCTAGCGAACGTTCGGACTCCAATACTTCGAGCTGCGATACGAGCCCTTCTTTCAACTGCGCCTCGACCTGCGCCGCGACGGTGCGCAGACGCTCGTTCTGCTGCAGCAGTTCGATGCGTTGCTTTTTATGCGCGTCGAGATTGACGAGTGCGTTCTCGACCTCTTCGAACGCCGTGAACACCACCTGGCGATACTGCTCCTCGGCAACCTTGCTCTCGGCCTCCGTCGTCTTGATGTGGGCGTGGACGCTGGGGTCGAACATCGGGAAGTCGATGCTCGGCATGAAGCTCAGCGTGAACACCTTGAAGAGATCGGAAAGCGAAAACGCGGCCGTGCCGGCGCGGCCCGTGAGACTGATGGTCGGCAATTGCGCGAGCCGCGCGGAACCGACTTGATCATACGATTCGAGAATCCGGTACTGCGCGGCCACCACATCGGGGCGGCGCCCCAGTAACTGCGCGGGCAGTCCCATGGGCACGTCCGGCAGCTTCACGCGCTCGCGCAACTGGCCCGCCGGCATTTTGAATTCGCCCGCCGGCACACCGACCAGCGTGGAAAGCGCGTTTTCGGCGGTATCGCGCTCGCGGTGCAGTTCCAGCAGTTCGTTCGCCACGCCGTTGACTTCGGCGCTCTGACGCAGCACTTCGGTTTTGGGCGCTACATCGTTTGCGTACATCTGCTGGTAGATGGTGAGAATCTGCTTGTTTCTGTTGAGCGTGTCTTGCTCGTCCCGGATCTGGTCGTCGAACTGGAGGATCTGGAAATAAGTGCTCGCCACGTTCGTAACGAGCGTCAAATAGCCTGCACGCCAATCCGCTTCGGTAGCGTGATACTCGGCCTTTTGGGCCTGCACGCTTTTTTCCACTTTGCCCCAGATATCGATATCCCAGTTCACCTGAGTGGCGACGTTATAGGTCTTCGAGAGCGCTAACCCCGTGCTCTTCTCATAGTCGATACCCGCGCCCGCGTCGACCGTGGGCAGTGCACCGGCCTGCACTTCCCCGATCTGCGCGCCGGCCACGCCGATGCGCGCGGCCAGCACCCGGATATCGACATTGCCCGCAATCGCCTTTTCTATGAGCGTATTCAGGTAGGGATCGTCGAACGCTTTCCACCACTGCGGATTGACCGTATCGGCCGCAGAAAACGTGCGGTTCGTATGCGCCCAGGCGTCCTTCGCAGGCATGTCGGGGCGCCGGTACGCAGGCGTACTCAGATCCGTGCAGCCGCACAGCGCCACGGCACACAACCCAGCCGTTCCGACGAAGCGGGTCAGCCAGCGCGACGCGCCACCGAGTACGTGTGCGGCGGACGGCGAGAGCAGTGTGTTCACGATCGACTCCTTGAGCGGAAGGCGGCGACGAGTGTGGCAAAAGGCGCGACGATAAAGCGGTGTGCAACGGATGCGGTGGACGGCGGCGCCGTGGAGGCCGGTAAGCCTCCACGGCTGGCAGCACGATCAGAAGTTGATCGTGTTGTGCGCCGTTTGCATCGGGTTGGTCGACGAGGTGATGCCCGTCACGAACGCCACGTCGTTGCCCGTGTTGCTGGCGATGCTGTTGGTCTGGCCGATCACTTGCTCGGCGGTGAAGTTGGTGGTGCTGACCTTCACGCTCGGCATGCTCGGATAGAGGATGGGCAGCGGGCCAAAGCCCAGGTTGCCGCCGCGCACGGCGCTCATTTCACGGCTGTCGAGTTCTTGGGCGACGCTCAGGTCTGCAATCATCAGCTTGCTCATGGCAGTTCTCCAGAAAAGGAATGCAACGGTGTTGAGTTTTGAGCTGCAAGGTTGCGGGCTCGGGTCCAACAAGGCATGAGGCGTGCCAGGTGCACGAGCGCGCGAGCGCACGGCCGCGCATCGCCCGCTGCATAAGGACTGCTCTGGAATTTCCGAAGGCTCACGCGCAGTGAATGGCGCTCGCTGAACGTGTGGTGTGATGGGTGCGCGCCAACTCGTCGCGCGACTTATGTTGGCGTGCTGCGAACACGGGGGGTCAGTGTGATGTCAAAGCGTCGCAAACGTCTCATGCCTCATCGTGAAGGGCACGATCGTATCGTATGGATCACTTAACGTAGATGGTGATTTTCTTCGAGTACACAGGCGGGTTGTGCGGCACGTGATGAGCGTCGCCCATCAGCAACTGCAGCGTATGTTTGCCCGGTGGCAACTGAAGCATGGTCTCGGTCTGGCCTGCGCCGAAGTGCAGGTGGTTGCGATCGGATGGGATGGGCTGATCCATCGGCGGCAAGTCCGTGTCGACGAGCAAATGATGGTGGCCCGTGTTGGGAAACTCAACTTCGGCAGGCGCCACGCCCATGCTGCGCAGGCCGAACCACACGCGAAATGGCCGCCCGGCCGGCATTACCTGGCCGTCGTTGGGCCAGCCTATGTATACGTGTGCGTTCGGATCGGCCGGCGTCGTGCCTGCATGCGCCGCACCGCCCGTGAGCAGCACGAGGCTGGCAGCAAAAACGAGGAACCTGTTCATGGCATGCACTCCCGCTTCTTTTGCGCTGCGGCTAAAGACGGATGTCCTTCTCTATTTCACCGTGACCGTGATCTTCTTCGAGTAGACCGGCGGATCGTGCGGCACATGGTTGTAGTCGCCCATCAGCAACTGCAGCGTGTGCTTGCCGGGCGGCAGTTCGATCCGGGCCTCCGTTTCGCCCGCGCCGAAGTGAAGATGATTGCGATCCGACGGGATCGGCTGATCGAGCGGCGGAAGGTCCGTGTCGATGAGCAAGTGATGATGGCCAGTATTCGGCTTGTTGATCCCCTTAGGGCAGACACCCATGTTGCGCAGGCCCATGCGAACCCAGAACTTGCCGGTGGGGATCGTCGCGCCATCCGGCGGCCAGATGATGTAGACCTCCGCGCCGGACGGCGAAGGGGTGCGCTCGGCAAACGCGAGGCGCGGCATCAGAGCGGCCGCTGCCAGGGCCAACAGAGTAGCTCTTCGTTGCATCTTCGTGCTCCTTGTTCGGCAGACGGCGCAAGGCTTTGGAGTTCGGTGCGTGTTCTACAGCTTAGGTCGGATTCAAGCGGATGGAGATAAATCGGCGCGGCACACGCGCGTGCCACTGAGTTACTGCATCGCCCGGCGTGCGTGCTATTTTGTAGTTGTGCGCAGGCAGTGCTTGTTCCGGCGGCGGCCCGCGTTCTCACGCGAGCGCGGCTGGCGACTGCAGCGGGGTAGCGCACCGTCGGCATTGAAAGACGATGACGCCTGGGGTTTGCACCTCGGCTGGCACCTGCTGGCACCTGATAGGGAGAACGAACATGAGGCGGCTAGTGTTGCCTGTGTGCCTGTTGATCTCGCTCGGCCTGACTTCCACGCTGCGTTCAGCCGTGCAGGCTGCGCATGAACGTTCGGCTGCGGTTCGCGTACAGCTGCGTTTCGAGCCGCAAGACCCTGGTGGGTACGCAAGCGCCCACCGCACGCATGAGCGGATCACAGCGGCCAGCGCAACGCGGCAGCGCTATGGCGTTGAGATCGTGCGAGTTGGCCTGATGCCGAAAGACACTTCCCAGGAATACGAAATCACGTTCTGGAATTCGATCAAGGACAGTCAATACGCCAGCGACTACGAGGCGTACCTCAAGGCCTATCCGAATGGACGCTTCGCGCCGCTCGCACAGGCCCGCCTTACGCGTTTGCGTGCGGAGGCATCGAAATCGCCTGCCGCGTCCGCTACGTCCGCTACGTCCACCATGCACGCGGCTAGCAGTCCCGCTGCCGCCGCGCCCACTCCAACGCCCACACCGGCGAGCGCACCGGCGCCCACGCCTCAGGCAAAGACAACGCCTCCCCCGCCAGCCGCGCAGACCAAAACAGCGCCCGCCTCCGCACCTCCCGCTGCGGCCACGGCAACGGCAACGGCCGCAGCCGCAGCCGCGGTGGCTGCGAAGGCCAACCCCGCCATTTCGAAACCGGGTCCACACGACATTCAGGACTGCCCATCTTGCCCGGTGCTGATCGCGGTGACGCCCGGCAACTTCACCATGGGCATCGACAACGACGACGCATCGGAGCGGCCCGCGCACCGTGTAACGATCAGCCATAGCTATGCGCTCGCGAAATATGCAGTGACGGTGGCGCAGTGGAACGCGTGCGTCGCCGCCAGCGCCTGCCCGCGCTTGTCGAACGAGAACAACGCCTCACCGAACGCTCCCGTGCGCGATCTGAGCTGGGACGACGCGCAGCAATACGTGAAATGGCTTTCGAAGGTGAGCGGCAAGCCCTACCGCTTGCCGACAGAGGCGGAATGGGAATATGCGGCGCGCGCCGGCACCGAAACGCGCTACTGGTGGGGCAACGATATGCGCAAGGGCACGGCGAACTGCAAGGATTGCGGGCCGCCGTGGCACGCCGAGGCGCCCAACGACGTCGGCTCTTTTCCGGCCAATGCGTTCGGCTTCTACGACATGGCCGGGGGCGTTTGGGAATGGACCAGCGACTGCTGGCACAACTCGTACAAGAACGCCCCGAACGACGGTCACTCATGGGACGAGCCCAACTGCCAGACGCGCGTGATCCGCGGCGGGTCGTGGCGCGATGGCGCGGGCTATATGCTCGCCGCCACGCGCTTTAAATACGACAGCAGCGTTCGCTACGAAGCCAATGGTTTTCGCGTCGCGCGCGACATGAAATAGCGAAGAAGACGTGGAGGCGCAACATGGCTTGCGATGTTCCGTTCACCCGCCGGACATTCCTCAAGGCCATGGGGAGTGGCGCATTCACGATCTCGGTCAGTTCCGTCTCCGCTTTCATAGCCGCCTGCTCTTCGCAGCGCCCGGCCATCGGCCCCGCCGCCAATGCCGCGGCGAACGCCCAACCCACGCCGCAAGCACCGAATGCCGCGCCCGACTGGGCGCCGGAGCCGGGCAAGGCGCGCTGGCGAATCGATGGAGTCCCCAAGGTCACAGGCGCGAAGATCTACGCGCGCGATCACAAGGCACGCGACTTCGACGGCTGGCCGAAAGAAGAAAACTGGTTATATGCCCTGAGATGCAATTGCGTCGACAAGAATTTCGAAGATTTCGACCTGAGCGTATTGCCGCATCCTCTTCGCCCGATTGCCGTGGTATCCAACCAGACGCTGAACGACAATCGCATCTATCTCGCTTCAGAGGCTGATCCGTTAAAGCACGAGGATATCTACCTCTTTGCGCAAAAAGGCCAACCCGCCAATTGCTATGGCCAGCCCGTCGCCTTACTGATTTTCGAAAACTTCGATACGTATCGCCGCGCAAAAAAGCTGCTCGATTTCAACGAGTCGGTGATCCGCTACGGCGCAACGGTATCGAAAAACACCAGGACCGATTTGTATGCGTCCGCATCCAAGCTCTATGTGCGCGACGACGACAATGCGTTTTCGAACCTCCAGAGCAGCGGCCACGCCGATCAGGCATTCACGGACACATGCAACAAAATAGGTAAAGGAATTCTCAGTCTGGCCGGCGCCAAGGTCGACAGCAAGTCCTGGCACCCGTTCAACGGCGCTTTCAAAACGCCCGCGATCGATCCCGTCTTCATGGAGCCGGAATCCGGCCTTGCGTGGTTTCAGGCGGACACGGGTTGTCTGCATCTGGTTCTCGGCACGCAATCGCCGCGCGGCGACGGCATATCCGTAGGCTACGTGTTTTCCGATAGCAATATCAACGTCAAGCACGTACACGTGATCAGCTGCTACCCCGGCGGTGGATTCGGCGGCCGCGATAATTCGAATTTTCCCATTTATCTCGCCCTCGCCGCACCCTTCGCCAAGGGGGCCCTGCGCTGGCAACAGTCCCGCTACGAGCAGTTCCAGGTTGGGTTGAAACGCGCGGAGACCGCATTCACCGAGACCATCTGGCTCGACAATAACGGCAAGCTCCAGGCGCTCGACAGCGCCTTCAGCTTCAATGGCGGCGGCAAGGAAAATCTCACGGGCGCCGTTGGCGACCTCGCCGCCATGAGCGCCATGAGTTGCTACGATATTCCGCGCGCCATTGCGCAAAGCTCCGTGAGTTATACGCCAGATTTGTTCGGCGGCTCGCAGCGCGGCTTCGGCGGTCCGCAGGCTTACCTCGCCATCGAAACGCTCATGGACGAAGCCGCCCAGGCGCTGCACAAAAGTCCATTCGATATCCGGCACACCAACCTGCTCGGCAAGGGTCACGGCAAAACACTCACTGGCGCGCCCATTCTGTTCGATCTGCAACTCGCAGACCTGCTGAACCGACTTGAAGCGCACGAGTTATGGCGCAGCAGGGAAATCGTGCGCGCGCAACGGCGCGCGCTCGGCTTGCGATATGGCGTTGGGCTCGCGATGTCGAATCAGGCATACGGTACCGGCAAAGATGCCGTATTCGCGATGGTGCAGATTCAGGCGAACGCCGGCCTGCGTGTGCTCACCCACTACACGGACATGGGCAATGGTGCAGCAACCACGCTGGCCCTCGCGCCTGCCGCTTGCCTGGGGCAGAACGCGCAGATAATCACCATGAACGAAGTCGAGGCGTTTCAGATACCGGATTTCAATTACAAAATCCTGGGGATCCTGAGCGATAGCCGAAGCAAATCGATCTCTGGTCCCTTTAGTTCTTCGAGCGCCTGCCTCGGTGCGTTCCACCACTTTCAGGCTGTAGACCGCGCCGCGATGGTGTTGTTGTTGCAAAGCGTACTGCCTGCTGCACGCACACTATGGCGCAACCCGCATGTCGAGCGGCAAGATCTCAGGTGGACTAATGGAAAACTGACGACAGCCGGTCACGAGGCCATTAACTGGCCCGCGTTGCTCGACGAGATCAACCGCCTGCAGCTACCTACCGTGGCCGCCGCCCATGTGACCTACGCCGGCGGGTTCTGGAGAAGCAAGTACACGTTCGCGACGGGCGTTGTCGAGATGGACTGCGACTACATAGCGATTGGCCACGATACGCACAATCTCAAGAGCTTGCCTCAGGGAGAGTTGCTGGCGCCACTCGATACGTTTAACTACGGGCGCACGAATTATGCGCCTTCAGCGGCGCTTGTCGCGGTGTCCGTGAGCCCCGAAAGCGGGCGCGTGAAAGTGGAACATGTCGTCACGACGCTCAGCGCCGGACGCCTGATTTGCCCTGAGATCGTGCAAGGCCAATCGCAAGGTGCGGTAGCCATGGCGATGAGCAATGTGCTGAGCGAATCGTGTCCGCTCGGCAATCTCGGTCCCGGCAACGGCACATGGAATCTCGACCGGTACCTCATCACGCGCATGACCGATGTCCCGCGCCAGGAACTCATCGCGCTGCCCCCGCCCGCGGGCAAAGACCATCACAGCGCGCGCGGTATCGGCGAGGCCGTGATGTGCCCCATCGCACCGGCGCTGCTGAACGCACTGGCCATGGCAACCGGGCATCGCTTCAGGGACACCCCCGTCACGCCCGACAAGATACGCGAGGCCCTGAAGTGAGCGAAGCCAACGTCAAGATTCACGTGAACGGACACGCCGTCACGGTGCCGGCCACCGATACCGACATGAGCCTCGCTGAATTCCTTCACGAGCGCCTGGACCTGACGGGAACCAAAGTGTGCTGCGGCATTGGCTCATGCCGTGCGTGCACCGTGGGCCTGCGCAGCAGCCAGGACGCGTTGATGGAAAAGACCCTGGCGTGCGTCACGCCCGTGAGCGCGGTTGCGAATCAATATATCTATACCGTAGAGAGCCTCGCGGATGGCGAAAGGCTTTCGCCACTGCAGCAGACTTTCCTCGAATCTTTCGCATTTCAGTGCGGCTACTGCACGCCTGGCTTCTTGATGGCTGCGACCGCCATGCTCGAACATGTAAAGGCGTACCGCATTAGCGCAGACCAGCTCGAAACCGAAATCGACACCTGGGTCGGAGGAAACCTGTGCCGCTGCACAGGCTACGTCAAGTACCGGGAAGCGATTCGAAAAGTCGCGCAAATGCAGATGAAGCACGGAGGATGACCATGTCTTTGCGCATCCGCCTGTTCGCTCTGTGTTTCTTGTTCACCGTGCCGCTCGCTGCCTTTACGCACGAGCAGACATTGCTCGAATACGCCGATCAATGCGTGAGGGAAATTGGCGAAATCCCGCCGTTCAACTGCAATGACGGAACGGACATTCCCATTACGGTCGATGGGAAACCTCCCGGGCCAAATGCGTCTCCCACGCGATGCGATAAGCCTTCATTGCTGAGCCCGACCTCGGAAGCCAAAGGTCAATGCATTCCGTTTTCGAAGATCCTGAATCTGTCGCGCGGCAGCACGCAAATTTCCGCGTACTGCCGACGCGACGTGCTGCGCCCCGACAAGGACCCGCTCTATGACCTCGTGGTGGTGGTCATGCATCACTCCGGCAACGGCAAGACTTGCTGGTTTGCGTCGAAGCCGCCGCCGTCGCAATCGCAAGCCGATGTGCCCGCGAGTAGCGGGTTCGTCGCGACACGCGTGCCACCGCCAAACGAGAGAAGACCGCCTTCAGGACGGCCCTCCGCAGTCGAATTCTGGGCGACACCCGCACGGGTTGCCGCCAGCACGGCGGGCAACCCCACCTGCCTCAAATGCCACGACGCGGGGCCCTTCATCTTCAGCCCTTATATCGGGCAGGTGTGGGACCGGGTGCCCACCGACCCATGGGGAAAGTATTCGAGTATCGGGCAGGCTTTCGCGTCGTATCACCTCATGACGATGAGCACACCCGGTAACACCTGCATTGGCTGCCACCGCATCGGCAGCGAGCAGAGTTGCACCGCTTTTCTCGGACTCTCGGCGGGCAATCTGAAAGCGCCTGGAAACGACCGGCTCGCCAACAGCTATCCACTGAACCACTGGATGCCAACCGACAACGCCATGAGCACGGCGCAATGGGACAAGGCAAACATCGCGTCGGTCAATGCCTTGCTGGCCTGCTGCAAAGACCCTGCGCACAAAGACCCGAATTGCACGTTCACACCCATGCCTTCGAGTTCGAATATCCGCTCATTGCATTGACCTGCACGAGGAGACCTGAAATGGCTGAAAACGTTAGTGCGAGCAACGTCATATCCGATGTCACGCAAACCCTGCAGACCTTCGATGTGCTCGAACTGCAGCAATATACGCGCGAAAAAAGCTATTCGAGCACGGCTAGCAAGGACTTCCATCTCTTCTACGTGGGACGCGATGACGTTCACGACATCCTGAAGTACGTCCTTTCCCGCGCCAGCGTTTCGCTTTACATGAACATGTTCGGATTCGACGACGAGGAACTCAACGAAATCCTCATGCAGCAAGCGCTGGACCCGACCATCACCATGATGATCACGCTCGACAGGAGCCAGGCGGGCGGCGTGCATGAAAAGAAGCTACTCGATTCCGATATTGCGCAGGACCCGACCAAATTCAACACGTTCTTCGTGATCGGCGAATCGGCGACCCATCAAATCAGTCATACGAAGGGATTCGTAGCCGACGGCAAAGTGGGCGGCGAGGGATCGGTGAACTGGTCGGCGGCCGGCGAGGGAACCTTCGTGATCAAGGGCGTGCCGGGAGGCGCGGGTTACCTGGCGCAAAACAACACACAGACCATCTTCACGGACCCGGACACGATCAACCGGTTTCAGACCGAACTGATCGCCGAACACATGACGGCGAAGGCGCAGGGCTACACACTCCCCACCGCGACATCCGCCACGAAGTCCACCACCACGCCCACCGCCGCGTCGACCAACAAAGCCGCCGCGAAAACCACGGCCAACGCTGCGGGCAACGCGCGCGCCGCTGCGGCCAAAAAAGGTGCGGTAGCGGCAAAGCGGAGTAAGCGCAATTAAGCGCTATCGGACTACGCGTTCAGGTCGGCATGCCAGCCCAGTAAGACACGGCGTCCTGCCGGTCGAACACGAAGGTCTTGAGGGCGACCTGGCGCTCGGGAGAAAGCGCGTCGAATTCGAGTCCGTGCAAGGTCAGTCCTTCCTGTGGGTATTCGGCGCGCAGATTGCGGATCACAGCGACAGCCTGGAACGTCGCCCCCCCATTCCCCGCCTCGATCGGAAATTCCACGCAAATGCGCTCGCCCAGTTCGCCGATCTTGCGCCCGGCGGCAAGCGACATGCCCAGCACGCTGATATCGCAGCCAATGCCGAGCCAGTCCAGTTGCGAGCCCGTCAAATCGACGCCATAGCGCACTGCGAGTTGCGTGCGCACGCGCACGGCGCGGCGTTCGCGCAGCCTGCGTATCGTGCCGGGCTCAGAGAGCACGAGATAGCGGAACGGATGCGCGCAGACCGCCTCGACGGTGCAGACGAGCCAGAACACGGCTTGTGTTGCGATCGCAACGATCTCGACCTGTTCGCCCAGAAACGGCTCCCATGCGGGCTTCGCGGCTGCGGGAGGCGTAACGAACATCGCGCCGCCTGCCCGGAAACCGATCAGCCGGCACGGCAGCATCTCGCGCCCCGTGCCCGCCTGGCTGCGTATGCCTAGCAGCGCGCCAATGGCGAGATTCATGTCGTCCAGCGTCAACGGCACTTTTCCCCGATCGGCACGATCGCCAGGGCCTTCTTGCGCGTTCGTGAGACTCGCCGCCTCTGCCGTGTTGCGATAAGGCTGGAAGTGCGCGAAGAGGAAGTCGCGCTGCTCGCAGTTCAGCACCCCGCCTTGCGGCAGCAGCATCGTTCCGTCATGGTGAAACACCGCCAATGGCAGTGGTGTTTCCAGAGGCAATTGCCCAGGGTCCGCGAGGCGTTCTAGAGTTTTCGACGCGGTACCGCTGCCAGGCTCGTGAATGTGCATGACCGATAGCGTGTGAATTTGTTGGTTTTGTTCGTTGGCAGCATTGTGACCGAAATATAGTGACTGATGTCAATAAAAAATGCCGCCTATCTCCGGCCTTGTTTAACGAAATATTCATGCCACATAAAGCCGGAGATTACGCGCCACAATATTTCTCTTTCTGAATCGTCTACACGGGTATGGAAACGCCGCCCACCCCTAGTCCGCTCACCGCGCAGGACCGCGAAATCGCCGACACCGTCGCCCGCGAGCGCCCGAGGCTGCGCAATTTCATCCGTCGCCGCGTGATCGACCAGGATGAAGCCGAGGACATTCTTCAGGACGTATTCGAAGAACTGGTTCAAGCATGGCGGCTGCCTCAGCCCATCGAGCAAGTGGGCGCGTGGCTCTTTCGCGTGGCGCGAAATCGCATCGTCGACCGGTTTCGCAAACGCAAGGAAGTGCCGCTCACCGAACCGGAAGAGGCCGGGAGCGAGTATCGCCTCGACCTCGCACTGCCCTCGCCGGATGCTGGCCCCGAGGCCGCCTACGCGCGCGCGGCAATGCTCGACGCACTGCGCGCCGCGCTCGACGAATTGCCGGCGAGCCAGCGCGAGGTGTTCATCGCGCACGAACTGGACGGGCGCAGTTTCAAGGAAATGTCGGCCGCGAGCGGGGTGGGCGTGAACACGCTGCTGGCGCGCAAACGTTATGCGGTGCTGCATCTGCGCGAACGTTTGCGCGCGTCATGGGACGACTTCGAAATTTGAACCGAAGGAGAATGAAATGAAGTTTCGCCGCAAAATGTTCGCCAAGGCGCTGCTGATGGTGGCGGTCATCGCGCTGCTGGGCGCAATCGTCATGGGCCTGTGGAACTGGATCGCGCCGGCAATCGTGGCGGGTGCGCATGCCATCGACTATCCGCGCGCAATAGGCCTGCTGGTGCTTTGCCGGATTCTGTTCGGTGGATTCCGTGGGCATGGCGGCTGCCGCAGACGCATGCACTGGCACCAGTGGCAACAGTGGCAACACATGACGCCGGAAGAGCGCGAGCAATTCCGGCGCGGGGCAGCCCCGGGAGCGACGCCGCCTTCGCCATAACCGCCCTTGGCCAGCCTCGCCCCGCCGCGGGCTGGCACAATTCAACTATCGTCGATCCGCCAGGACGTTCCATGCCAGATGCCGCCGCCCGACCGTCACGCGTCGCGCCCCTCTTCGCCCTTCTGCCCTTCCTGCGCCCCTATGCGGGGCGCTGGGCGCTCGCATTCCTCGCGCTGCTGACCTCGGCGGGCGCAACACTCGCGCTGCCGGTGGCGTTCAAGTACCTGATCGACCGTGGCTTCGCGAGCGGCGATCGCACGCATATCGATCGCTATTTCATCGCGCTCTTCGTGGTTTCGCTGGTCCTGGCCGCCGCCACGGCGCTGCGCTTCTACTGGGTCTCGTGGCTGGGCGAACGGGTGACGGCCGACTTGCGGCGCGCCGTGTACGACCACGTGATACGGATGAGCCCCCAGTTCTTCGAGACCACGCAATCGGGCGAAGTGCTCTCGCGGCTCACCACCGACACAACCCTGATCCAGACCGTGGTGGGCACCAGCCTCTCACTGGGCCTGCGCAATTTACTGCTCACGGTCGGTGGCGTGGCAATGCTCGTCACGACGAGCCCCGTGCTGTCCGGCTACATCATCGCGACACTGGTCGTTGTGGTCGCACCTATCGTCGTCTTCGGGCGGCGTGTGCGGCGGCTTTCGCGCGCGAGCCAGGACAAGGTTGCGAACGCAAGCGCTTTGGCGGGAGAAGTGCTCAATGCGATGCCCACCGTTCAGTCGTATGCGCAGGAGTCGTTCGAGGCGAGGCGCTTCGGCGGCGCGGTGGAAACGGCCTTTGAAACGGCGCTCAAACGCATTCGGGCGCGCGCCGGATTGACGGCCGTGGTGATCGTCTTCGTGTTCGCCGCTGTCGTGTTCGTGCTGTGGCTCGGCGCGCAGGCGGTACTCGCCGGGCAGATGAGCGCCGGCCAGCTCTCCCAGTTCATTCTCTACGCGGTGTTCACGGCTGGCGCCGTGGGCGCCGTTGCCGAAGTGTGGGGCGATCTGCAACGGGCCGCGGGCGCCACCGAACGGCTGCTGCAATTGCTCGCCGTGCGCTCGCCCGTGGAGCAGGCGGCGGCAACCGTGCCGCTGCCGGCACACGGCACAGGCATCCGGTTCGACAACGTTTGCTTCTCCTACCCTTCGCGCCCCGGCATCGCTGCGCTCGACGCCTTCTCGCTCGACGTGCGCCCCGGAGAACATGTCGCGCTCGTCGGTCCGTCCGGCGCGGGCAAAACCACGCTCTTTCAATTGCTGCTGCGCTTTTACGATCCGCAGTCGGGCGGCCTCAGCATCAACGGCGTGCCAACGCAGCAGGTGTCGCTCGCGGCGCTGCGCCACGCGATCGGCGTCGTGCTGCAAGAGTCCGTGATCTTTTCGGGCAGCGTGCTCGACAACATTCGCTATGGCTCGCCCGACGCCACGCTCGAAGCCGTCCAGCACGCCGCCGAAATGGCCGCTGCGGCCGGCTTTATCGAGCAACTGCCGCAGGGCTACGACACCTTTCTCGGTGAACGTGGCGTGCGCCTTTCAGGCGGTCAACGTCAGCGCATTGCCATCGCGCGCGCGATCCTCAAGAACCCGCCGATTCTGCTGCTCGACGAAGCCACCAGCGCGCTCGACGCCGCAAGCGAGCGCCTCGTGCAAACGGCGCTGGACAACGCCGCGCAAAACCGCACGACGCTCGTCATCGCGCATCGTCTCGCCACCGTGCAGCAAGCCGACCGCATTGTCGTCATGGAACAAGGCCGTATCGTGGCGCAAGGCCGTCACGCGGAACTGCTGCAGAGTTCGCCGCTTTATGCGCAGCTCGCGGCGCTGCAGTTCGGCGCGCAACACGCGAACACCGTAACGTAAAAGTCGACCGGGCTGCTTCGGCCCAATTGACGTAACCGGCTACACGCGTTTTCGAACGTTCGCAAATCGAAGCACCGCCCACGCGTGCGTTACCGCACATTCAAAGCTTTCAGAAAGATTAAACCTGCTTCCTGTCAATCCGCTCGTTCCGTCTGCGGCGATCGTCTCCTCCAGCACCTAACAATAATCCATTCAGTCTGAAATCGAACGGGGTCCTTCGCAAGCTAGCTTGCGAAGTGTCTTTTCTGCGATGAATCACTTAGGAGAACGATGATGAATCCCCAAGGTACACCGCGCAACCTCGTCGAAGAACATGCGGGAATGAGCCGCCTGAACGAAGAGTTGACTTCGATTTTCCCGCCGCGCTTCAACCACTACGACCCCGGGAGCCTCGCCGTACTCGCGCGAGGCATGCAGTCAGCGGCGGATACCGTGTCGAACGATCCCGACCCGGAAGAGAACCTTTATGTACCGGCCGGATACACGTATTTCGGCCAGTTCATCGATCACGACCTGACGCTCGACACCACGTCGCAGCTGACCTTGATCCAGGCGCGCGCGACTGGCCAGATTCCGACGAACCTGCGCACGCCGCGCTTCGACCTGGACAACGTGTACGGCCCCGGACCCGACGATGCGCCCTACATGTATGCGGACGAAACTCATCCGAAAAAGGGAATTTATCAGGGTGCCTCGTTGATCGAAGGTCACGACGATCTGCCTCGAACCGAGAATGCCTACAACGCTCGCGCGATAATCGGCGACAAGCGCAACGATGAAAATTCGATCGTCTGCCAGATCCAGATGCTTTTCCTGCGCTTTCATAACCGCGTCGTCGCGCGGCTCGCGAAAGCCGACGACACGCTGCGCGGCAGCGATCTGTTCGACGCGGCACGCGCGCAGGTACGCTGGGCGTATCAGCGCGTGCTGGTCGAAGACTTCCTGCATCGGATCGTCGATTCGTCCGTTATCGACGCATTCGTGAGCGGCCACGATCAGGACCGTGCGCATGCCTACAAGCTCTACGGTCCAGGTCCCGCGAGACGCAACCTGCCGCGCGAATTCAGCGGGGCCGCGTACCGGTATGGCCACTCGGGCGTGCGCAACGGCTATGTGCTGAACGACAATTTCAGCGCACCGATATTCGACGGCACGAATGCGAGCAAGCATAGCCTCGTCGGTTTCGACCGGCTGCCCGAAACACACGTGATCGACGACTGGCAACGCTTCTTCCCGAGCGAGCATCCGCTGCCGCGTGAGAAAGGCGGCCCCGGACTCGATGGCGCGAACAAAGCCGCGGCCGGTGTTGCCGACAATGCGTCGAATGACGTCAAGCGTTTGCAATACGCCTACAAGCTCGATCCATCGCTCGTCGATCCCCTTTCGAAATTGCCGCACAGCGTGTCCGATGTGCCGATTCCCGACGCGGCAAACAAACTCGCATCGGCAAAGGGCTATCGTTCGCTGGCCATGCTCAACTTGTTGCGCGGCAACGCCTATGGCCTGCCGAGTGGCGAGACGGTGGCGAGTGCCCTCGGCGTAACGCCGCTCGGGCCCGACGAACTCGTGGTCCGCA
The DNA here is from genome assembly GCF_904848665.1 of Paraburkholderia hiiakae. Classification (GTDB taxonomy): domain Bacteria; phylum Pseudomonadota; class Gammaproteobacteria; order Burkholderiales; family Burkholderiaceae; genus Paraburkholderia; species Paraburkholderia hiiakae. The sequence goes on along the minus strand of NZ_CAJHCQ010000002.1, from coordinate 606,374 downwards.
CGCAGGTTTCGGGTGATCCGTCGAAGACGTACCGCTTCGATCGCATCGCGTCGCTCAATGCGGATGGCGAGAGCCCAGCGCTTGGCGACACCTTCAAGAATGACACGCCGTTATGGTTCTATATCCTCGCCGAAGCGCAACTTCCGGTGCTCAAGCTTGCGCCCATTGGCGTGACGTTCAGCGAGGACGCCATGCTCGGCACGCAGGACGACAAGCCCGGCGTCGGCGCACTCACGCGTCTCGGTCCAGTGGGTGGCCGCATCGTCGTCGAAGTGTTCTACGGGCTGCTGGACGAGGACCCGGATTCGATCATCAATCGCAGCGGCAGCGCGCCTGTGCTCGACGCAGAAATTTTCAAAAACGCGCCCGCCACGTTCTCGCAGATCATCGCTTTCGCGACCGCCGAAGCATGGCGACTGATACCGTTGAAAGCGGTAGTCGATCTGGCGGCCTGAAGTGCCCGCTACGCAAGGGAGGCCAGGCGCGCGACGCTACGCGCCTGGCGCGGCAGCACGATATACATGCCCCAGGCCACGAGCAGGATCGCGCGCAGTGCGTCTGCGAGTGGATGCGAAGAGGAAATCCCAACATTGGCAATGGCCAGGCTACCCGGCAAGGTCCACGCATACGTAGTCAAGCCGAGCAGCGTTGCGCGCCAGAAACCGAAATGCCGGGGCGCGGGCATAGCGTGCGCGGCCAACCCGCGACGCACCATATACCCCGCGAGCGGCAGGCTGAGCAGAACATAAACCAGCGCGGGCACGATGAGAGGCATGCCGGCAATCGCAAGCGAAAATGCGGGCGATGACTGCGCGATGTCGTGCGGAACCCCATTCGCGGCGAACGCCATGAGCGGCGTCGCGATCTTCCCGAGCGAGAGACGCAACACGAAGAAACCCACCACGAACAGCAGCGTGCTCGCGAGCCACTGACGCCAGGCGCAGGACCACCAGACGTAAAGACGCCGGCCGAACGACACACCTGGGATTAGCGTAAACAGCGCCCACTTGTCCCGGCGCGCGCCAATGCATGCGAGGACAACGAACAGAGCGCCCGCGACCACGAATGCGCCCTCATTGCCCACGATCCATTGCGGATGTCCTCCCCCAATCGCCGAAGTCGGCGTAGACGAGGCGAAATTCTGCAGATGCCGCGCAATATAGTCCGAAGGGCTGAGCGCCTGCGAGGATAGATAAAAGGTCATCGCGTCTCCGTCGTGTGTGATGCACTGCCGCATGGCGATTTTATTCAAAACGCACGCATTGCCTCACAACGTGATATACCATCCACTTGTATAAGAACGTCTAAACCCATGCCAATCATGGATGGAGCGATAGCGAGGGACGTATCACTTCCACCTGATCCGGCGAAGTCATCATCCCGGTCAATTGGGGTACGTTTTTTGCGCACCACCGGGAGCCCTGGCCATGCGTTTTGCATGGGCCATATCGCGCTTGCCTTGGGGGTGCGAAATGAATGCCGATCAACCGGGCGCCACGCCCCTTTCGGAGGAAGACGCTCATCGCCAGTTGCGCCGCGCTGTGATTGCCAGCACTATCGGCACGACGATCGAATGGTACGACTTCTTTCTCTACAGTACAGTCACCGGTCTTATCTTCGCGAAGCTGTACTTTCCTGAATCCGACCCGCTCGTTGGCACCCTGCAGGCCTTTCTCATCTATGCCGTGGGCTTCATCGCCCGGCCGGTTGGCGCGGCTATATTCGGCCACTACGGCGATCGCGTCGGCCGCAAGGCCACCCTGATCGTCACCTTGCTGCTCATGGGGCTCGCCACGTTCGCCGTGGCCTTTGTTCCGACCTATGCGTCGATCGGCATCTGGGGCGCCGTTTTACTCACGGTGCTGCGCTTCATCCAGGGTGTGGGCGTGGGCGGCGAGTGGGGCGGGTCCGTCCTGATGTCGATGGAATGGGCGCGCACCAATTCGCACCGCGGCTTCGTCGCTTCCTGGCCGCAATTCGGCGTGCCGGCAGGACTTTTTATCGCCAATCTCGTGGTGCTCGCCGTCAGCCAGTTCTCCGGAGACAGCTTCATGACGTGGGGATGGCGAGTGCCGTTCTTGCTGAGCATCGTGCTCGTCGCGATCGGCCTGTATATCCGCCTGAACATTCTTGAAACGCCGATCTTCGCGAAGCTGCTAGCCGAGAACAGGATCGAGAAAACGCCGATGCTCGAAGTCATTCGCCGCCAGCCCAAGGACATTCTCCTCTCGGCGTTGGCGCGCATGGCCGAACAGGCGCCGTTCTACCTCTACACGGCCTTCGTCTTTACGTATGGCGTGAAGACGCTGCACGTTTCGCGCGACCTCATGCTCAGCGCGGTGCTGGCGGCGGCTGTGCTGCAGTTCGTCACCATTCCGCTCTTTGGGCACGTGTCCGACCTGATCGGGCGCAAGCGCATGTACATGATCGGCGCGGTGGCCGTGGGCATTTTCGGCTTTATCTACTTCAGGATGGTCGATACGAGAAGCCCGGCGTTGATTGTCACGGCCGTGGTGCTTTCGCTCGTGCCGCACGCCATGCTTTACGGTCCGCAGGCTGCGTTCATCGCTGAATCGTTCACAGGGCGGCTGCGCTATAGCGGCGCCTCGCTCGGATATCAGCTGGCTTCCGTGATTGCGGGCGGCCCGGCGCCGTTGATCGCCACTGCGCTATTCGCGTATTACCGCACAGGCTACGCGATTGCGATTTATATCGCCGTGTGCGCGGTGATCAGTCTGCTTGCCGCCTGGCGCATGGGCGATTACACGAACAAGGATATTTCACGCGAATACGACGATAAGCACGGACTTGGCGATCACGGGCACGCTTCTCACCCCGCCTGATCAACTGCTGAAAAACCAGGCGCGCCCCTGCTTGACGAATCTTGCAGGAGCGCGCTTCTTCTCTCACGCCTCAACGATCAGCTATCCTAAGCTGTCAAATCTTCGGCGCCTTGTCGACCACCACGCCCGTCGTCGGGTCGAGGAACACCCTGCGATCTTCGTGGCCGCGACCGCGACGGTCGAAGTCGAACATGCCCATGACGCTGCCTGCCGTCGCATCGAACGAACCGCCGCCGATGCGCTGACCATCAAGCCAGTTGTCTTCGATGAAACGCACCACGGAAGCCTGGTCGATCAGCGTATGGTCGACGTAATTCTCCCTGGCCCACGGCGAGATCACGACGAACGGGGTGCGCGTGCCCGGACCGCAGCGGCCGTTCACGGGCTTGCCGCTCAAGCCAGCCGGCGCCGAACCCGTGCCGCAGATGCCGGCCGCCGTCAACTGGTCGGCAACGCTATCGTACGAAGCGCTAGTGGGCTGCGTGTACGCATGGTCGTACCAGCCGTCCGAGTCATCCCACGCCACGATAACGGCCGTATCTTCCCAGTCATGCTGCTCCTGCAGGAAATTCACGACCTTCGCGACGAAAGCCTGCTCGTCGAGCGGATCCGAATAACCCGCGTGGCCATCCTGATAGGCCGGAGCCTTGAGGAAGCTCACCGAAGGGAAATTGCCCGCTTTCACAGCATTGAAGAAGTCGTCGGTATCGTACTGGTGATTCGCCGGGTCGGGGTTCCCATTCTTGCCCGCGGTGTGCCCGATTGCGGCGAGCGAACCCGGACGCAGATGCTGCGGGTTCGAGGTCGAAGCGTAGTACTGGAACCAGTTGTGGTGCGGAATATAGTCGGCCGTCGCCGCGCCGACCACCGGCGACAGCGTGCTGCGCTTGCAGCCGGTCGTGCCGTTGCTGTTCGTCGTCGCGAGGTTGAAGCCGCCCATGAAGCCGCCCCACGAGACATCGCGCGCATTCAGCAGGTCGCCGATATTCTTGCCGGTCATCTGCGCCGTGTCGGTCGCGCTCGAACAGAGGTCGTAGGCCGGATCGACGTCATTGATCATCGTGAAGCCGCCCTGCCCGTCGTTCACATAATATGAACCGGCGGTCGAAGGCTGCTTCGTTGTGAGCACAACCTTCATGCCGTTGGTCTGCCCCGAGACCACTTCGAGCGCGCCGGGCGTCGACGGACCATAGGTCGACGTATACGCGTTATCGCTCATCGCGAAGTGCTGCGCGTAGTTCCACAACGCCGTGACCGTGTTGCCGTCGTAATAGCCCATCACCTGGCCCTTCGTGCCGAACGCGCCGGCGCCGCCGCTCGTACCATTCCCCGTGTACTCCGGGAAGAGGTCGGCCCGGCCGTCGTCGTACGCTTGCTGCTCGGCCGTATAGGCGTGGTTCTGGTCGGCCGTGGCCGCCTGCGTGCGATCCAGACGGAACGGATTGGCCGCGCCCGCGCCATTGCCCGGATTCGTGAAGTTCGGGTTTTTGGTCAGCAGCGTGCCAGTCAGCCCGTTCACTTCGGGCGTGCCGGGTTGCGCCTTGAATGCAGGCTCGCCGGACGGGTTGGCCGCATGCGGATAAGTCGCGAAGTAATGGTCGAACGAAACGTTCTCGCCATAAATCACGACCAGGTGCTTGATCGGGGTGGCAGTGTGACCGTGTTCCGGATGATTCTTGTCGTGATCGTCACCAGCACTCCACGCAACTGTCGATGCGAATGCTGCGGCTGTGAGCGAACCAACTGCGACGTGACGCCATTGCATATTCGGCTCCTGGTTGGTTTCGTATTGTCGGGATGACCGTGAAGCCGGGTAAAAGGCGTTATGCAGCCCGCATCGTCGCGCTCATGCCAGCGGAATGCGGAGGCTACACGGCATGAGGATTAGAGCATCGGGGTATGAATGCTCAGCGTCAGACTCCTTACGAAATATTTTCGATTGGTAAGTTTGAGGCTGGCGTGGCACTGAATGGGCGCTGAATCGACGAAATCTGCCTTGAATTCAGGTATGAAGATTGACCAGCACTCACGCGCCGGTTAGCAAACAAGGTGAACTAATGGAAATGGACCGCGCCGTGGCGGCCCTGGAATTGAACAGCTGGCTTAGATGAAACTGACGCCGCCGTTTACAGCAATGGTCTGCCCCGTGACGAAGCCATTGCCGACCACCATCAGCACGACCTGTGCAACCTCGTTGGCTTCACCCAGCCGACCAACGGGCAGCCGTTCGGCAACGTTCGCGGCTTTCAGCGGCGCGGCCATTTCGGTATCGATGGGCCCTGGCGCCACGGCGTTCACGGTCACCCCTTCTCGCGCCACGCGCGAGGCGTAGCCGCGTGTCAAGCCTTCGAGGCCCGCTTTCGAAGCGTTGTAGTGAACGCCGACGAGACCTGCGCCGCGCGCGGCGGCCGACGAAAGATTGACGATGCGGCCCCAGCGCCGCGCGCGCATGCCGGGCAACACCGCTTGCGTGCAGAGAAACGCCGACTTGAGGTTGACGGCGAGCGTGTGGTCGAATTCAGCTTCCGTAAGCGACTCGATGTCGCTGAACGTGCCCGTACCCGCGTTGTTCACGAGCACGTCGACCGCGCCGAGGCCGCGCTCGATCTCGCCGATCATGCCGGTCACCTCGCTGGCCGCCGACACGTCGGCGCGCACCGCGAGCGCGCGGCCACCTGCGTTTTCGATCTGCGCGACGACCTGCTCGGCTTCGTCAGCGCGCTGCCGGTAATTCACGGCAACCGCCGCGCCAGCCGAAGCGAGCGCAATGGCAATGGCGCGGCCGATTCCGCGCGAGCCGCCCGTCACGAGCGCAACGCGGTTATTCAGGTCAGGTAAAAGTGCGGACATGCGGACTCCTTCTGCGATGCGCTTCGCCATATGCGCCCATTACATGCCCGCTCTCCGCACAAGGCGGCCGCCGGACACGCTCACGGCGCGGTGCCAATGCCGCCGCCCGGGCCCGCCAGTTCGCCGTCCACGCCAAGCTCAGTTGCGTGGCCGTGAACGCTCGCGCGGCCGCCATGGCGCGAAAACGGCGTGGTGCGCAGCCGCGCGCGGCGCCGGGGGCCGGAAACCGGGTCCAGGTAGAACATGACGAGCGTGCCTGCCGCGGCGGCCGCTGCAAGATGGAACAGAGCCTTCATGGATGCCTCTCGATAGTTGCAACGCATGCAAAGCGCAAAGACCGGCGTGAACGGTACAAGGCACCACTGCGCCAATCCGCGCATCCATTATGCCGCTGACAACTGCGCGAGAGGCGACGGCGTGGTTTGCGCGCTCAGGAAAAGCCCTCGTCCCAGCGCGTATCCCGCACTTGCACCATGCCCGCTTCCACACGCACCGCGAACACCGCGAGGTCCTCATAGGCGGGCGGCGCGAGGACTTTGCCGGTCTTGATGCAAAAGCGCGCGCCGTGCCGCGGGCAGATCACCTCGTCGCCCTCCACGTCGCCACCCGTGAGCACGCCGCCATCGTGCGGACAGGTGTTCTCGATTGCATAGCAGGTCCCTTCGAGATTGAATACGGCGACCTGCGTGCCGTCCACGTCGACGCTGCGCACGGAACCCGGTTGAAACTCGCCGTATGGCGCCACGTCCACCCAATCGGCCATGTCAAAGCATCCCCAGTTGCAGGAGCGCCGCTTCGGACATGCGCTCTCTCGTCCACGGGGGATCCCAGACCAGTTCCACATGCGCCGCGCTCACGCCCTCCACATCATTCACGCATTCTTCGACCGTGCCCGGGAAGGTTTGCGCAACCGGACAACCGGGCGCGGTCAGCGTCATGTGAATCGTCACGTGGCCCGTTTCGGCGTCCACGTCCAGTTGATAGACGAGCCCCAGATCGTAGATGTTGACCGGTATCTCCGGATCGAACACCGAGCGTAGCGCGTCGATCACGCGTTCGCGCAGGTCGCTGCTCGCCGTTTGCGTATTCATTGTCATTTGCCTCCAGGCACGCGCAGCCTCATTCGGTTGAAACAGTGCCGCGCTCGTCGCGCAACGCGGCGTGCAGCGTGTGCCACGCGAGCGTCGCGCATTTGATGCGCGCCGGAAATTCGCGCACGCCCGCGAGCACCGTGAGTTTGCCGAGCCCTTCGGACGAGACCGGCCGATCCGAAGGCGCCGTCGCCATCGCGTGAAAGCGTTCGAACAGCGCTTCGACTTCCGCTTGCGTGCGGCCCTTGAGCGCCTCCGTCATCAACGAAGCCGAAGCCGTTGCGATCGCGCAGCCCGCGCCCTCGAAGCCGGCGTCCTTGACCACTCCGTCTTCGATACGCAGATACAGCGTGACGCGGTCGCCGCACAACGGGTTATATCCTTCGGCGCTATGCGTCGCACCGGGCAAGGCGTGACAGTTTCGCGGCCGCCTGTAGTGGTCGAAGATCGTTTCCTGGTATAGGTCGCGCAGGTCGCTCATAGCGGAAACACCTCTTCTACGCGCGCGAGACCGTCCATCAGCGCGTCGACTTCGGAACGTGTGTTGTACAGCGCAAACGAAGCGCGCACCGTGGCCGGCACGCCGTAGCGCTCCATCACCGGCATCGCACAATGATGGCCCGTACGCACCGCCACGCCGCACTGATCGAGGATCGTGCCGATGTCGTGAGCGTGTGCATTCTCCATGACGAACGAGACAATGCCCAGCTTTTCCTTCGCAGTTCCAATCATTCTCACGTTGGACATACCACGCAGGGCAGCGTCCGCATAAGCGAGCAGATCAGTCTCGTGCCGCTGTGCCACTTCCAGGCCAATCGCGCTCACGTAGTCGAGCGCTGCCGCCAGACCGATCGCGCCCGCGATATTCGGCGTGCCCGCTTCGAACCGCCACGGAATCACGTTGTACTCGGTCTTCTCGAACGTCACGGAGCGGATCATGTCGCCACCGCCCTGCCATGGCGGCATGGCCTCCAGCAACGCAGATGTTGCATACAGCGCGCCAATGCCAGTGGGGCCGTAGATCTTGTGACCCGAGAACGCATAGAAGTCGCAACCGATCGCGGCCACGTCCACGGGAAGATGCGCAATCGCCTGCGCGCCATCCACCAGCACCGGTACGCCACGCGCGTGCGCAAGCTCGATCATCCGCGCAACCGGATTGACGGTTCCCAGCGCGTTCGACGCATGCGCCACGGCCACCATACGCGTGCGTGCGCCGAGCAGGCGTTCGTAGGCGTCGAGGTCGAGCGTGCCGTCGTCGTCGATCGGCACCACCTTCAGCAGAGCGCCCGTCTGCGCACAGACGAGTTGCCAGGGCACGATGTTCGAGTGATGCTCCATCGCGGTGATGAGCACTTCGTCACCGGGCCGAAGTCGCGGCCGCGCGTAGCTTTGCGCCACCAGATTGATCGCTTCCGTCGTGCCGCGCGTGTACACGATCTCGTTCTCATGCGCCGCATGCAGGAAACGCGCAATGCGTGCGCGAGCGCCTTCATAGGCGTCGGTCGCGCGTTGCGACAGCAAATGCACGCCGCGATGCACGTTGGCGTTGTCATGCTCGTAATAGGCCTGCTCGGCGGCGATCACGCTCGCGGGCTTCTGCGTGGTCGCGGCGTTGTCGAGATACACGAGCGGCTTGCCATGCACGCTTTCGCGCAGAATCGGAAAGTCGCGGCGCCAACCCATCACTGTTTCGGCGTCGGGAATACTCACCGGTTCGATCAGATTCATGACAGTCCTCGCAGATATTCGCCGCCGGGCAAGCGCGCGAGCAGTTGTTGCGTGAGCCGGCTGCGCAGCGCGGCGCTTTCCACGCGATCCACGCTCACGCGCGCGAACGACCATACGAGGAGCGCGCGCGCCATGCGCTCGTCAATGCCGCGCGAGCGCAGGTAAAAAAGCGGACTCTCGTCGAGTTGGCCGACGGTCGCGCCGTGCGTGCACTTCACGTCGTCGGCGTGAATTTCCAGTTGCGGCTTCGTGTCGATCTCGGCGTTGCGCGAGAGCAGCAGATTGTCGTTACCCTGGTGTGCGTTGGTCTGCTGCGCATTCTGGTGCACGATCACGCGGCCATCGAACACGCCATGCGAGGCGCCGTCGAGCACGCCGCGATAGTATTCGCGACTCGTGCCGCGCGGCATCTCATGGTCGATACGCGTGTGATGATCCACGTGCTGCCTCGCGCTCACGAAATACAGGCCGTTCAGATCGGCCTGGGCGTCTTCCGCGTCGAGCCGCGTATCGATCTGCGTGCGTGACAATGCGCCGCCAAACGCAAACGAGTGCGAGGTGAAGTGACTGGCGCGCCGCTGCGAAACGCCTACGTGCGCGATATGAAACGCGCTGCGTGCCTCCTGCTGGATACGGCAGTGCTGAACGTCAGCCTCTTCATCGGCGACGATCTCCGTGACGGTGTTGACGAAATAGGCTTCGTCGGTAATGCCCGCGAACTGTTCGACGATCGAGCACCGCGCGCCTCGCTCCGCCACCACCGCGTTGAAGGGATGCATGGCGAGCGCGGCCTCGCTGCTAAAGAACAACACATGCAGCGGCCAGTCCAGCGCGCAGCCTGGCGGCAGTACGACCACATAGCCGTCGCTGCGAAATGCGCCGTTGAGCGCCGCAAAGCCGTCCTCGGGCGCGCGGCGCGCCATGATGGACTCTACCCGATCAGGAATCCTTCGCATCGCCTGTGCGAGCGTGCCAACGAACGCGCCTTCCGGTAAAGGCGGCAGTGACGAGAGCTTCGGCGCGTGCCGGCCGTTCACGAACACGATACGGCCGCCAGCGTCGGCGGGCACGAGGTCGTCGATCAGGCGGGCATAGTCCGTTGGCTCACCGTCCGAAGGCATGAAATGCCAAAGCGGCTTCGCAATGGGCGTCACATTGGTGTATTTCCACGCTTCCAGCTGCGTGCCCGGAAAGCCCAACGTTTCGAACCGTTCGAACGCGTGCCGCCTCGCCTTGCGCAGCCAGGGCAGCTCGACGCCGGCCAATGTTCCCGCCATCGTGCGGAAGGCGTCGCGGTAATGCTCGCGCATTGATTCGCTCATCGTTGCTCCCTGACGGCTGCCGTGTGTTGCGTGCCAGGGGCCGGCCCACCTGCCGGTCCGTCGCTATCCGGCTCGCCGAGCCAACCGTAGCCCTTGCGCTCCAGTTCGAGCGCGAGCTCATGCGAACCCGATCGCACGATGCGCCCCTGCGAAAGCACGTGCACATGGTCCGGCACGATGTAGTCGAGCAGGCGCTGGTAGTGCGTCACCAGCACGATCGCGCGGTCCGCGCTGCGCATCTGGTTCACGCCGCGCGCGACGAGTTGCAGCGCGTCGATATCGAGCCCGGAGTCGGTCTCGTCGAGAATCGCGAGACGCGGTTCCAGCACTGTCATTTGCAGCACCTCGTTGCGCTTTTTCTCGCCGCCCGAAAACCCTTCGTTCACGCCGCGGTACAAAAGGTCCTCCTTCATCTCCATGGCCGCCATTTTCTGCTTCACTAGCGCGAGAAAATCCATGGCGTCGAGTTCCGACTCACCACGATGTCTGCGCAGCGCATTGAGCGCGGCCTTGAGCAGATAGATATTGCTCACGCCCGGTATTTCCACCGGATACTGAAACGCGAGAAAGAGCCCGCGTCGCGCGCGCTCATCGGGCGCAAGCGCGAGCAGGTCGCAGCCGTCGTACTGCACGCTGCCTCCCGTGACCACGTATTGCTCGCGCCCCGCCAGCACATGGGCGAGCGTGCTTTTGCCGGAGCCGTTCGGCCCCATGATCGCGTGAACCTCGCCCGTATTCACGCGCAAATCCACACCGCGCAGAATCGGCTTGCTTTCTACTTCGACATTCAGATTGCGGATTTCCAGCATACTGCTCTCCCTCTCAACCTACGCTGCCTTCCAGGCTCACGCCCAGAAGCTTTTGCGCTTCCACGGCGAATTCCATCGGCAATTCCTTGAGCACGTCCTTGCAAAAACCGTTGACGATCATCGACACCGCGTCCTCCTCAGTTAGCCCGCGCTGCCGGCAATAGAACAACTGGTCTTCGCCAATGCGCGACGTCGAGGCTTCGTGTTCGACCTTCGCGCTCGGGTTCTTCACCTCGATATAGGGAAATGTGAAGGCGCTGCATCGATCGCCGAGCAAGAGCGAATCGCACTGGGTGTAATTGCGGGCGTTCTCAGCCGAGCGCGCCATTTTCACGAGCCCGCGATAAGCGTTCTTGCCCCGGCCAGCCGAGATCCCCTTCGAGAGAATCGTGCTGCGCGTATTGCGCCCGATATGAACCATCTTCGTGCCGGTATCGGCCTGCTGATAGTGGTTGGTGAGCGCCGCCGAATAGAACTCGCCGATCGAGTTATCGCCCTGCAAAATGACGCTCGGATATTTCCACGTAATCGCGGAGCCGGTTTCGACTTGTGTCCACGAAATCCTGGCGTTCGCCTCGCGGCAGTCGCCGCGCTTCGTCACGAAGTTGTAGATGCCGCCGCGTCCCTGCGCGTCGCCCGGGTACCAGTTCTGCACCGTCGAATAGCGGATTTGCGCGCCCTCCAGGGCTACGAGTTCCACAACGGCGGCGTGCAGTTGGTTTTCGTCACGCATCGGCGCCGTGCAGCCTTCCAGGTAGCTCACGTAAGCGCCCTTGTCAGCCACGATGAGCGTGCGCTCGAACTGGCCCGTGTTGCGTGCGTTGATGCGGAAGTACGTGGACAACTCCATCGGGCAGCGCACGCCCGGCGGGATATAGCAAAACGAACCGTCGCTGAATACCGCAGAGTTGAGCGTTGCGAAGAAGTTGTCGGTGTACGGCACGACCGAGCCGAGATACTGACGCACGAGGTCCGGATGGTCGCGCACCGCTTCCGAGAACGAACAGAACACAATGCCAAGCTCGCCCAACTGCCGGCGAAACGTCGTGGCAACGGACACGCTGTCGAATACCGCGTCCACGGCCACGCCCGCGAGCATCTCGCGCTCTTGCAGCGGCACGCCGAGCTTTTCGTAAGTGCGAAGGAGTTCCGGGTCGACTTCGTCGAGGCTCTTCGGGCGCCCCGTCTGCGTGTGCGGCGCCGAATAGTAGGCAATGTCCTGGAAGTCGATCGGCGGGTGTACGATGCTCGCCCAATGCGGTTCGGTCATCGTGAGCCAATGCCGGTAGGCGGTGAGCCGCCATTCGAGCATGAAGTCCGGCTCCTCTTTGCGCTCCGAGATAAGACGGATCACGTCCTCGGATAAACCGCGCGGCAACGTATCCGACTGCACGTCCGAAACGAACCCGTGCCGATACTCCCGCCGCAGCAATTCCTCGAATGTTTTCGCTTGTGTATCCATGACGTTATTACGGTCTCCTTTACACTCACAACTTCATTCTAGGACTCCTGTCATAACCCTGGCATGGGGAGTGTTTAACTGGAGCGCATGAAACGCGAAGCAGGAACGCCCGATGCGAAAGACCCTGCTCGCAAGAGAGTCATGACAGCGCATCCGCGTGAAGCCGCCCCTTGCGCTACTTGCAGTCAGTTTTACGCGCCGCGACGACATCGGCGCTGTGTCACTGCGGACGTTGGCCGCAAGCGCACGCTTGCGGGCATGCGATTCGCGACACTTGCAGAATCATGTCGACGAAAACAAACGGAGAAGCCATGAAGGCACCTCATGCTCTCGTCTGGGGCGCGATCGCCTGCGTGCCGCTAGCGGCCTTCTGGCTGCCCGCCAGCGCGCAGGCACAAACGGCCGCGCATACACCTGCCCCGCCGATGGTGAAGCCGCCGGCAGCGGCCCCAGGCGGCGCGAGCGCATCCAATCCCGACAACATGCCGGTGAAAAAGCCCAAGGGGCCCGCCACTCATGACAAGATGATGCGCAGCGACCCCGCGAGCGGCGCTCAAGCGAAATAGCTGCAAAAAGAACTCAACATCGGCCGCGCCAGGCTCTACCCTGTAACAGTGAAACTCACGGAGGATCAGAATGAGAATCGAATTCACGAGTCGCCGGCACGCCGTGGCTGCCGCGCGCGTAGCGTTCGAAGCCAACGTGGACAACCGGCCGGTATGGTGCAGCGTGTCGCTCGACGCGCTGAACGATCGCTTTGGCAATACCGGCACATCGGCGCATGCGCTATTGAGCGCCTTCGAGGCGAACCGCCCAAGCATCGAGCTGGCCGCGCGCCACGCGCTGGAGAAAAACGGGGGCCAGTCCGTGGAACTGGAAACGCGCGATCTGGAGTGATCGCGCTGGCATAAGCGCAACCGCAACAGGGTTCGAACCGTCAACCAGATCGGCCTGCGCTGTTGTGTAACGAACCCTGCCAGCTGCTCGCCTCGACGCGCCGGCCCTGATGTGAGAAGGAGGCAAACATGGGCGCGTTACAGGCGTGACAAGTGAGTGAAAAAAGAGTGAAAAAAAGCCCGGAATCCCGGGCTTTTTCTTTAGGGCGGGCGTCTCAGACCTTGCGTGCCCGGAGATACCGGAAGAACTCCGCGCCCTCCTGCAGGCGCCGCTTCATCATCTCCCAGCTCATCAACATCTCGCGGACGATTTCCCAGATCTTCGATGGCCGGAAATAAAAGCGTTTGTAGAACTCTTCGACGCCAAGGTAAATCTCTTCGCGCGAGAGATGCGGATAGCCAATCGTCGAAGCCTGCGTGCCCGCCGAATTGATGAGCGTGATGACCTTGGTATCGTTCAGCCACCCATTTTCAACGGCCTGTTTATGAAGCACCGTGCCCGGGTAAGGCGCGGCGAGCGACACCTGAATGGTATGGGGATTGATCTCTTTCGCGTACTGAATGGTCTTCTGGATCGTCTCGTGCGTCTCGCCCGGCAGACCGAGGATGAACGTCCCGTGGATCTTGATACCAAGCTTGTGGCAATCTTCACTGAACTGGCGCGCCATATCGGTACGCAAGCCCTTTTTGACGTTCACGAGAATCTTGTCGTCGCCGGATTCGTAGCCCACGAGCAAGAGCCGCAATCCGTTGTCCTTCATCACCTTGAGCGTCGAGTACGGCACGTTCGCCTTGGCATTGCACGACCACGTCACGCCTAGCTTGCCCAGCCCTCGCGCGATCTCCTCGGCTCGCGGCCTCAGGTCCGTGAAGGTGTCGTCGTCGAACATGATCTCCTTGATTTCGGGCATGTTGTCCCGAATCCACTTCACTTCTTCCAGCACATGTTCGACCGAGCGCGTGCGATAGCGGTGCCCCCCAACCGTATGCGGCCAAAGGCAGAACGTGCAGCGGGATTTGCAGCCGCGGCCCGTGTAGAGCGAGAGATACGGATGCTTGAGATAGCCGCTGAAATAATGCTCGGGCGTGAGGTCGCGCTTGTAGATCGGCGAGACGAATGGAAGCTGGTCCATGTCCTCGAGAATCGGCCGGGCGTCGTTGTGCACGATCCCGCCGTCGGGCAGGCGATAGCTCAGGCCCAGGATCGATTCGAACGGAAGACCCTGTGCAATTTCGCGGCACGTGAAGTCGAATTCTTCGCGGCATACGAAATCGAGCGCGTCACTCGCGGTAAGCGAACCATGAGGATCGACCGCCACTTTCGCGCCGATCATGCCGATGAGGATCGTGCTCTTGCGCCGCTTCAAATGTCCGGCAAACTGAACGTCACTCTGGAACGAGGGCGAACTCGTGTGAATGATAACCAGTTCGTATTCCTGAGCGATATCCAGGGTCGCTTCCAGTGAAAGCTCGTCTGCGGGGGCATCTACCACGCGGCTGCCTTCGACCAACGCTGCGGGCTGGACGAGCCACGTTGGATACCAGAACGACCGGATCTCGCGCTTTGTTTGGAAACGTGAGCCAGCGCCGCCATCGAAGCCCTCAAAGGAAGGTGCCTGCAGAAACAGCGTTTTCATGAATGCCCTCGGAGAAAAACCGTGAATTTGTCTCGAAGCCTACAAAAACATGACACTTGCTGGAGGGCTGCTTTGCCCGGGTCAAGAATACTACGACTTGCCGTCGTGGCACGGCGAAAAAAGCGTCTGTGCCCGCCTATCGAAACACCCAATTACAAAAGCCGGCGCCAGTTGATGCCGCATTCATCGGCATGCGGGATGCTTTCTGTACTATATTTTCTGGGGCATCCGTAGCAGCATTCATAGCACTCCAAAGCGGGAGGCGCTGTATGTCGCGATATCACGACATGCCGGAAGGCGTGCCGGTTGGCAATGGTCACCATATCAGCCCGGCCGAATTCCTGCTGATGGCGGGCTTTCTCGCCTACCGCGCCCCACTCGCTTCGGTCGATGCCCGGGCGGCAGCCCGGCGCGTTCTGGATGCGGTTCTCAGTGCGGCGGCGGCTCACGGGTTCGTGCATGCGGACGCACTCGAATCCATGATGGCGAGCGCCGAAAAATCGGCGAACGCACACAGTCTCGCCGAGCAGGCCAGTGCTGCCGTGGGCGACACGTTTGCTTACTTGCAGGTGATTCGCGGTGCGGGCGTCGCGCTCGAAGCGGACCCTTACACGCTAATCACTTGAGAGGCGCGAAGGGTGTGGTCGAGATCGGCGCGTTCGGCTTCACCGGCGTTCACTAGCTCAATGACGCGGCACGCCGACGCCGAACGCTACGCGGTGGGGTAACGCGCCGTCATTCAACTATCAGGTGGCCGCGCGGGAACCTGCTGCCAGCCGCCGGCGCAGGTTTGCACGTACGGATAATAAGTCTGCGACGCTACGCAGTAGTACCAGACGCCGTATGGGGCCTCGCCACCCTGCCCACCTTGGCCGCCGCCTTGCCCATACTGCCCGCTTTGATCGTACATATTGGCGCCGCCGTACTGGGGCGCTTGCTGGGCTTGGCCCTGACCCTCTTCGATCCACTGCGTGGGCTGCGAGAAGTCGCCTGAAACGTAGGGGTAATAGACGCTCCCGATGTACGTCGGATAGTAGTACGGATAGAACGGATAGCCGTAGATGAAACCAGGGCCGTAGTAGAAGCCGACCGAACCGCAGCAGCCATACCAGCCGTGATAGTAGCCGTGATAGTAGCCGCCCCGATACCAGCCATAGCCGTGGTAATAACCGCCATGGTAATAACCGCCGCCGCTATAGTTGCCGTGGTAGCCACCGCTCCAGCCGCTGCTGTGATTCACGCCGCCGTAGCCGCCCCAGCCGCCACCGTAACCACCGCCACCGCCGCCGCCCCAGCCACCGCCGTAACCGCCGCCGCCGTGCACCCAGCCGCCGCCTCTACCCGCGCTCGCCCCGGCGCTGATGCATAGCGCCACGAGCACGAGCAGGAGTCTGCACAATTCACGCCCTTTCATGATGCTCACCCCGATAGCCGCTGACCGATAACCATCGATAGCCGGTTGGCTACATAGATCAGTTTAGGCGTCGCAAGCCCATTTTTCCTGTGCGCGTTTCACGGCGCATTACGGCTGCCGACAATCGTCCTGCCTCGCAATGATGGCCGCGCCAATAAGCCCGCCGTCACGCCGGAACGCTCCGGGAACGACTACGCGTTCGCGAAATTCCCGCAGCGTGCGCTTGCGCACGGCGGCATCCAGCGCATCGATGAGTGAGGAGACATTGGAAAGTCCGCCGCATGCCGGGACGATTGAAGCGCCCGTAATGTTGATGACAGCTGCGAGCGGTTCCGATACGAGGGCGAGCCACGCGGAAACGGTGCGCTGCGCGCGATCGCGGCCTTGCCGCCAGTCGTCGAGAATTGTGTGGCTGTCTTTCTGTTCGCCGTTCAGGACCGCGTTGAGCCGTTCCATGCCACGTGCCCCGCCGACGGTGTCGACGCAGCCCATGCGGCCGCAACCGCAACGCAGTGCGCTCAATGGCTCCGCGTGGCCTGAGCCATTGAAGTCGACGTGCGTGTTCACAGGCAGCCCGTGGCCCCACTCTCCCGATATGCCGCGCGCGCCGCCGGCTACGCGGCCCCCCACCACGAGCCCGCCGCCGACACCGGAGCCGAGGACCACGCAAAACACGACATCGTGGCCCGCACCCGCGCCCTCGACGGCCTCTGCCAATGCGAGGCAGTCGGCGTCGTTGGCAATGCGCACGCGTCGCTGAAGCCGGTCGGTCAACTCCGCGCCAAGCACGCGGCCCGAGACGCATGGGACGTTGGACGAGCAAATCACCCCGCTTGCGGGATCGATCGCACCGGCCATCGAGATTACGAGAGGCGAGCGGGTCTGCCCAATATGACGGTCCGCGAGGGATTGGAGAGTCGCGCCAAACGCCTCCCAACTGTCGACCGGCGTCGGCACGCTTTCGAGCAGGCGCACGCTACCCGGACTGTCGGATACACCGAGCCTGACGTATGAGCCGCCGATGTCCGCGACAAAGACGCGTGGGGGTTGCGGGTATGGCCCTGAATCAACGCTGGTGTCTGGCACCCCTGGCTCCTCTATCCGTGCCTGTGCGACGCCAGCCTGCGGGTTCAGCGGGCGCGAACGAAATGATGCTCTATCTTTGCACGCACCACGCCGTCGACGGCCGCGAGTTGTTCGCGCAGCCGCACGGCTCGCCTTTCGGTCATTTCGCCAAATACGATTTTTTGCTCGAGCACGTCGCCGCAGCGGGTAACCGCCCATCGGTCGACGACCACCTGTTCGCCTTCGAGCACGCCAGCGGCTGTCGAAACGACGCCGAGATCCAGGCCGGACACCAGATGAACGGTATGCGTGAGCGTGAAGCCGGGAAGACAGTGCGAAAAGTCTTCACAGACCGAGGACGAAGAAGCGGGGATATCTTGACGCATAGTGGCTCCGGATGAAGGTTGATCGAACCGGTGCCAGCTACGCTGCTCCCGTTTCGTTGCCGTAAATCGGCCGCATCGCCTCTAGGGCTTCCACCTTGCCCGGGAGGGCAGGTTGGCGTCGGTCACTCCGACTCTGGATGCTTGATTCTCTTGTTCGATATTCCGAACGAGCTTTCATTATACCGGAATCAGGCCGCCGGGCAAGAAGTGCGGGGCCAGCAACTTCGTGCCCGGATTTCGGGCCCGCACGCTACTTCCTCGGGACTGCGCCTCGCGATTCGGTCGCCCTGAGGAAATCGAAGTCGGCGCCCTTGTCCGCCTGGGTCACGGTGTCCAGGAACAGCTTGTGATAACCGCGGCTCGCCGTGGGCACGGTAACCGGCTCCGCCTGCGCCCGGCGCCGCAGTTCTTCGTCGTCCACGAGCAAGTTGATCTCGCGGTTGGCCACGCTCAAGCGGATGCGGTCGCCGTTACGCACATGGGCAAGCGGGCCGCCGATGGCGGCTTCTGGCGTGACGTGCAGCACGATCGTCCCGAATGCCGTGCCGCTCATCCGTCCATCCGAAATCCGCACCATGTCTTTCACCCCTGCACGGGCGAGTTTCTTCGGGATGGGAATGTAGCCGGCCTCGGGCATGCCCGGCGCACCTTTCGGCCCAATGCGCTTGAGGACGATGACGTCATCGGCGTGCACGTCGAGGTCGTCGGTGTCGATGCGGTTTGCCATATCGCTGGCGTCTTCGAACACGACCGCGCGGCCCTCGTGCTCCATCAGCGCTGCGCAAGCCGCCGATTGCTTGATGATCGCGCCACCCGGCGCAAGATTGCCGCGCAGAACGGCCAGGCCCCCTTGCGGATAGACGGGCGCGCTGAGCGGTTTCACCACGTCTTGCGCGAAGCGCGGCCCGGCGCGCTCCATTTCCTCGCCCAACGTGCGGCCAGTCACGGTCATCGCGTCGAGATGAAGCAAGGGCTTGAGTTCATGAAGCAGCGTGGCCATGCCGCCAGCCCGATGAAAATCTTCCATGTAGTGCTCGCCCGACGGCTTCAGATCGAGCAGTACCGGTGTTTCGCGGCCCATACGGTCCACTGCGTCCAGATCGATGTCGAAGCCGAGCCGTCCGGCAATGGCGGCAAGATGCACGATGCCGTTCGTCGATCCGCCAATGGCCAGCAGCACCCGCAAGCCGTTCTCGATCGACGCGGCACTGAGCACCTGGTCGATCGAGAGCCGACGCCTCGCCATCTCCACAGCCTGCGCGCCGGTCTGCTCGGCCACGCGCATGCGGTCCGACGTCACGGCAGGCGGCGTGGCGCCGCCCGGCATCGTCATGCCCATGGCTTCCGCCACACAAGCCATCGTGCTGGCCGTGCCCATGACGGCACAGGTGCCGACGCTCGCCACGAGGCGGTCATTCACCTCGGCGATCTCCTGCTCCGTGACTTCGCCCGCGCGAAACTTGCCCCAATAGCGGCGGCAATCCGTGCACGCGCCGACGCGTTCGCCGCGATGCACGCCCGTCACCATGGACCCGGTAATCAGCTGAATGGCGGGAATGCCCGCCGATGCGGCGCCCATCAACTGCGCGGGCACCGTCTTGTCGCAGCCGCCGATGAGCACGACCGCGTCCATGGGCTGTGCGCGAATCATCTCCTCCGTATCCATCGACATGAGGTTTCGCATGAACATGCTCGTTGGCTGCGAAAAGCTCTCGTGGATGGAAATGGTCGGGAATTCCATCGGCAGTCCGCCCGCCAGCAGAATGCCGCGCTTGAGCGCCTCGAGCAGTTGGGGCACGTTGCCATGGCACGGGTTGTACGCGCTGCCCGTATTGGTGATGCCGATTACGGGACGCTGCAGCGCATCGTCGGTATATCCGGCGCCCTTGATGAAGGCCTTGCGCAGGAATAGCGAGAAGCCCGTGTCGCCGTAGTTCGTCAGTCCGCCACGCATGCCCTGGGGATCAGGGGCATTCTCTTCATCGGGGGAGTGCTTCTCGGACATAGCCACCATCCTCGGGTCGGTTCAGATTGGTCAAAGCGCGGTCGCCGGTAAGGGTACTGCGAATCGCGCAATGCGCGAGGTGGAGCGCGGACCTTCGCTCACGATATTACAAATCACCTTCAATGGCGGATTGAACCGAATGCGCGCAAACTCGGTCAGTCAAGGTACCGGATTTGCTTGCCGTGTTCATTTCAGCCCACTGAAGCGAAATCATGTCGACCAAACAGACCCAACCCGATTCTTCCAGCGAAGCTTCCCGCGCGGCCCCCAGCGCAAAAGTGCCTGCGCATCCGCAGGGCGCGCAGGCCGCCCCCGCCTCGCCTGCCGGCAAGCAGCCCGCGCCGCCCTGCACGCTCGTGATCTTCGGCGCGGGCGGCGATCTGACCCAGCGCCTTTTGATGCCGGCGCTTTATAACCTCGCCGTCGACCGTCTGCTCGACGACGGCATGAAGATCATCGGCGTGAATCACGGCGAGCGCGAAACCCGCGCATGGTCCGACGATCTGCACGCCGCGCTGCAAAAATTCGCCGCCGACAAGGCGAGCACCTTCCACGCCGGCAAGCTCGACGACACAGCGTGGGACTGGGTCGCGCAGCGCCTCACGTACATGGCGGGCGAATTCGAGGACGACACCGCATTTCAGCGTCTCGCCCAGCAACTGAACGGCAAGTCGCGCGGCAACGTCGTGTTCTATCTCGCGGTCGGCGCGCGCTTCTTCAAGCCGATTATCGAGCGTCTCGGC
Source organism: Paraburkholderia hiiakae (assembly GCF_904848665.1). Classification (GTDB taxonomy): domain Bacteria; phylum Pseudomonadota; class Gammaproteobacteria; order Burkholderiales; family Burkholderiaceae; genus Paraburkholderia; species Paraburkholderia hiiakae. The sequence continues at coordinate 586,120 of NZ_CAJHCQ010000002.1, read as the reverse complement.
AAAGCCGGATTGCTCGACGAGGGCGACGACGGCAACGGCGCGTTCCGCCGCATCGTGATCGAAAAGCCCTTCGGCGCCGATCTCGCTTCGGCGCGCGACTTGAACCAGCACCTGCTCAGTGTCGCGAAAGAATCGCAGATCTATCGCATCGACCATTTCCTCGGCAAGGACACGGTGCAGAGCATTCTCGCGCTGCGTTTCGCCAATGCCATGTTCGAGCCCGTCTGGCGGCGCGAGTACATCGACAGCGTGCAGATCACGGCTTCGGAAGTGATCGGCGTGGAAGGCCGCGGCAAGTTCTACGAGCAGACCGGCGCATTTCGCGACATGGTGCCCAATCACCTCTTTCAACTGCTCGGCATGGTCGCCATGGAGCCGCCCAATTCGTTCGACGCCGAAGCGGTGCGCAACAAGAAAGCCGAAATCTTCGACGCGCTCAAGCCGCTCACGCCCGACGACGTGGTGTTCGGGCAATACGCAAAAGGCCCGGCAGGTGTGGGCTACCGCGACGAACCGGACGTGGCCAAAGACAGCCGCACCGAAACCTATGCCGCCGCGCGCGTGCAGATCGACAATTGGCGCTGGGCGGGCGTGCCGTTTTATCTGCGTACCGGCAAGCGGTTGGCCGCGCGGCGCACGGAGATTTCGGTGCAGTTGAAGAGCGTGCCGTTTCTCCTCTTTCGCGACACGCCAGTCGATACGCTCACGCCCAACGTGCTGACGCTGCGTATCGATCCGTCGCATGGCACGAGCTTCGACTTCAACGTAAAAACGCCGGGGCCGCTCGTGCAGATCGGCCCGGTGCAGTCGTCGTTCGATTACGACGACTTTTTCGCGGAACGCGCCAACGTCGGCTACGAAACGCTGCTCTACGATTGCATGCTCGGCGACCAGACGCTCTTTCAACGCGCAGACGGCATAGAGTCGGCATGGTCGACGGTGGATGGTGTGCTGCACCCGGAACTCGACGCCGCGCTTGCCGTGTACGACTACGCCGCAGGCAGCGAAGGCCCGGCACAAGCCGATGCGCTGCTCGCGCGCGACGGCCGCGCGTGGCGCGCGCTCGCGCAGCCGCAAACGAAGAAGAAGTGAACCAGACAGCTAAGGAGAACGTATGGCCAAAATCGAAAAGACGGTCAAGAAAAGCGCTGTGAAGAGTCCTGTGAAGAGTCCTGTGAAGCGCGCGGCAACCGCGACGCACCCCTCGCAGGGCATCGAAAACATTCTCGCCATCGACGTAGGCGGAACGGGCCTGAAGGCGGCGATCGTCGACGCGGACGGCACCATGCGCACGGAACGCGTGCGCGTGGCGACGCCGCATCCGTGCCCGCCCGCCTTGCTGGTCGATACGCTCGCGACGCTCGTCGATCCGCTGCTCAAGCAGTATCCGTCAACGCACGTTTCGATCGGCTTCCCTGGTTTCGTGCGCAACAATCATGTGATCACGGCGCCGCATCTCGGCCTCGATGACTGGAACGACGTGCCGCTCGCGCAGATGCTGGGCGAGCGCCTCTCGATTGCCTCGGTGCGCATGATCAACGACGCGGAAATGCAGGGCCTCGCCGCCATCGAAGGACAAGGCCTCGAATTCGTGATGACGCTCGGCACCGGCGTGGGCACGGCCATGTTCCGTGACGGCGAATTGATGCCACACCTCGAACTCGCGCATCATCCGGTCAGCAAGAAGCGCGCATACGACGAGTACATCGGCGACGCCGCGCGCAGCAAGGCGGGCAACAAGCGATGGAACGCGCGCGTCGAGAAGATCATCGGCATACTCGAATCGCTCGTGCATTACGACAAGCTGTGGATAGGCGGCGGCAACGCGGCTCGCCTCACGTTCGACCTGCCGCCGAACGTGGCGACCGTTCCGAACGATCGCGGCATCGAGGGCGGCGCGCGTTTGTGGCACCCGCGCTCGGTGCGCGAAACCCGGCAGTTGCCTGCGGCTACGCAGCGCGCGGGAAAATTCAGGTAGCGGGCTAAGCCGGCGCGCTATTCGTCACTCTGCAGACTCGCTCAGTGTTTGGCTTCGGCGCGCTCGTCCGTCATGCCCGCTCGCTTGCTGATGGGTGCGAAGCGCTCGCTACGCGGCACCCACACGCGGCGGAACCGTTCGCGCTCGCGCTCTTCCGTGAACACCGAAAGCGAAGGCTTGACGAGATCGTGCCGCGAAACGATGCCGAGCAGACGGCGGGTGTTTTCGTCGGCCACGACCGGAACGCGGTCGAGGCCCGTAATGGCCAGGCGCGCGGCCACGTTCCTGCAGGTCTCGCCGGGCAGCGCGATTTCGGGCAGCGCAGCGCAGAAGAGCGCGCCAATGGGCGCATCCCCCGAACTGGACAACGCACGGTCGAGCAATGCGCGATCGGCCATGCCGACGAGCACACCGTTGTCGACCACCGGGAACGCGCGGAACTTCTGCTGCGCGCCGAAGTGGGTACGCAGCACGTCGGCGACCGTCGTGCGGGCGTCGATCGACTGCACGCCCTTGGTCATGACTTCTTCCACGTAGTGCCGCTCCAGCGGGTCGATGCTGTATTCGCGGTAGATGTGATAGCCGCGGCGCGCGATCTTCTCGGTGAGAATCGAGCGACGCATGAGCAGCACCGTAAATCCGTACGCGACCGCCGCCGAAGCGAGAAGTGGCAGCAACGCGTTGGCGTCGCCCGTGAGTTCGAACGCGAACACGGCGGCCATGACCGGCGCGCGCATCATGCCGCCAAGCGCTGCCGCCATGAAAATGAGCGGCCACACCGCGCTCTCGTGGCCAGGCATGTACGGGCCGACTAGCGCGCCCACGCCCGCGCCCATCATCAGCAACGGTGCGAGCACGCCGCCCGAAGTGCCGGAGGCGAGCGCAATGACCCAGATGATGGCCTTGACCACCACGATGCCGATCACGGCCTGCATGGCGAGGTGGTTGTGCAGCAGGTCACCGATCACGTCGTAGCCCACGCCGAGTGTGCGCGGCTGAAAATAGCCGCCAACGCCCACTGCGATGGCGCCGAGCGCGGGCCACCACATCCAGTGGATCGGCAGCTTGCCGAACAGGTCCTCGACCTTGTAGAGCCACGTGGAAAGGCCCCACGACAACGTGCCCGCAACGACCCCGGCAATGCAGGACGACACGATGCCGACGGCCCCGAGCGGCATGGTTTGCAGCGGGAAGAGCGGTCCGCTGCCGAGCAGCAGCGGACGCGTGAACCCCGCCACGACGCAGGCGATTGCAACGGGAAGCAGGCTGCGGGGCCGCAACTCGAACAACAGCAGTTCGATGGCGAGCAGCACGGCGGCGACCGGCGTGCCGAACACCGCCGTCATGCCCGCCACCGCGCCCGCCACGAGCAGCGCCTTGCGCTCGGCCCCCGAGAGATGGAAAAACTGCGCGATGAGCGAGCCGATCGCGCCGCCCGTCATGATGATCGGGCCTTCGGCCCCGAACGGGCCGCCGCTGCCGATCGCAATCGCGGAGGCGAGCGGCTTGAGCACGGCCACTTTCGGCGACATCTTGCTTTTGCCGAACAAAATGGCTTCGATTGCCTCGGGAATCCCGTGGCCGCGAATCTGTTCGGAGCCGTAGCGCGCGATCAGCCCCACGATCAGGCCGCCGATCACGGGCATCGCGACCACGAGCACGCCGAGCGTGTTCTGCGCCGGCGAATGATTCGCCGTGGAAAACGACTGGAAGAAAAAGAGGTTTGTGAAAAACCGGATGAGGTGCAGGAGAAAGTCTGCCGCGACGGTGCTCAGCGCGCCGCAAGCGGCTGCAATGAAGCTAATGCGCAGAAGCCGGACATCGGTTGCGAAATCGCCTCTGTCGCCGTTGTGATTGCTCATGGTTCCTCTTGCCGCTCAAGATCGGTCAGTAACATCCTCTGCACTTTATATCACATTATGATGTAACTGGTGATGCCGGGATCAGCGTGCACGTGTCGGCAAAGGAGAAGAGCGCGCCGTTCTGCCGCCCCCATCGGCGAAGAGTTCGATCACGAGTTCGCGCAGCCAGCGGTTGCCTTCGTCGTGCTGCACGCGCGCGTGCCAGAGCAGATGAATGGGCGCGGCGGGCAGCTTCATGGGCAGCGCGCTCAAGCTCAGCGAAAACGGCTTGGCGAGCTGCAGTGCAAGCCGCTCCGGCACCGTGGCGATCAGGTCAGTGCGTTCGAGGATATAGCCCACGCTCATGAAGTGCGGCACGGTGAGCCGCACCTGGCGCTTCACGCCGCGGCGCTTGAGCCATTCATCGACCTGGCCATGCCCCGTGCCGGCCGACACCACCACCAGATGCTCGGCCTCGCGCCACGCCGCGAGCGTGAGCGGCGCGCTCTCCAGCGGATGACCGCGCCTGAAAAGGCACACATAGCGCTGATCGAAGAGTCGCCGCTGGTAGAAGCCGCCCTTGAGCTGCGGCAGCAAGCCGATGGCGAGATCGACGCGGCCGTCTGCCATCTCGTCGCTCAGATTGACGCCCGTATTGCGCACGGTATTGAGCGCGACGCCTGGCGCCACACGCGAAAGGCGCTCGAGCAGGTCAGGCAGAAACACGACCTCGCCGATATCGGTCATGCCGATCGTGATGGTGCGCGTGGCGCGCAACGGATCGAAGCCGGTCACCGGATTGAGCGCGCCGTGCAGTGTGGCGAGCGCCTGCGCGACCGGGTCCGCAAGACGCAGCGCGAACGGCGTGGGCACCACGCCGCCGGGCCCCCGCACGAAGAGCGGATCGCCCAGCAGGCGGCGCAGCTTGGCGAGCGCGTTGCTCACGCCGGGCTGGCTCATGTTCATCTGCTCGGCCACGCTCGCCACGCGCCGCTCCCGCATGAGCCGATGAAAGAGCAACAGCAGGTTGAGGTCGATATCGCCCAGTTCCATTCATTCAATCCAGTGATGAAGCAGATTCATTCCATTTTATTGTGGAATGAGCAGCGACTGCTGAGAATACGGACACGGTGTGTGCGTGACGTACCCACGCTAGCCGACCCCATAAATCTGAATATCGGAGACATAGTCATGAAACAGCGTGATCTGAAGATTGCGATTGTCGGCGCCGGGATCGGCGGCCTCACGCTTGCGCTCGCACTGCGCGAGCACGGCATCGACGCGCAGCTCTTTGAGCAGACCGACGAACTGCGCGAAGTCGGCGCGGCCGTCGCGCTCTCGGCCAACGCCACGCGCTTTTACGAACGCATGGGCCTGCGCCCGGCCTTCGAGAAAGTGTGCGCGGAAGTGCCGGGGCTCGTCTATCGTGACGGACGCAGCGGCGATGTGATCGGCCACCATCGCGGCGCGCCAGACTATCGCGGGCAATTCGGCGGCTCGTACTGGGGCGTGCATCGCGCCGACCTGCAAGCCGTGTTGTCGAGCGCGGTCGGGCTCGAGCGCATCAAGCTGAGCCATCGGCTCGTCGATCTCGCGCAGCATCCCGATCGCGTGAGCCTGACGTTCGCCAACGGTGAACGCGTCGATGCCGATCTCGTGATCGGCGCCGATGGCGCGCGCTCAATCACGCGACGCTGGATGCTGGGCTACGACGACGCGCTGTATTCGGGCTGCTCCGGCTTTCGCGGCGTGGTGCCGGCCGGACTCATGGACCTGTTGCCCGATCCCGAGACCATCCAGTTCTGGGTCGGGCCGGGCGGCCATCTGCTGCACTACCCGATTGGCGACAAGGGCGACCAGAACTTCCTGCTGGTGGAGCGCCATCCTTCGCCGTGGCCGTCGCGCGAGTGGGTCATGCCTGCCGAGGAAGGCGAGCAACTGCGCCTTTTCAGGAACTGGCACCCTGCCGTCGTACAGATGATCACTGCCGTGCCGATCAGCCAGCGCTGGGGTCTGTTCCACCGTCCGCCGCTCGGCCGCTGGAGCAAGGGCCGCATCACGCTGATCGGCGACGCCGCGCATGCGCTCGTGCCGCACCACGGCCAGGGTGCGAACCAGTCGATCGAAGATGCCGTGGTGTTGGCCGACCAATTGGCGAAGGCGGGGCCGGGCAACTGGCGCGAAGCGCAGGAAGCCTACGAGCGCCTGCGCCGGGGCCGCACGCGCAAGGTGCAGTACGCTTCGATCACCACGGCGGACGTCCTGCATCTGCCCGATGGCCCCGCTGCCGAGGAGCGCAATGCCCGGCTCGGCTCGCGAGCCGGCGTGCTGAATCATCTGGACTGGATTCATGATTTCGACGCGCTTGCGCAGGAGCCGAACGAGCGGCAGGGCGGAACGTGGCTTTGAGGGCGCGCGCAAGCGGCGCAGTTAATGATCCGTTAATCTCGGCGATCTAGAATCGCGGTCTTTAACTGATCATTTCTGCACAAGGAGCGTCCATGCAAATCACCGCCGACTCGCGCTACGACCTCGTTGCGCGTCTGCTGCACTGGCTCGTCGTCGCACTCGTGGCGGCGCAGTTCGTGATCGGCTGGACGATGCCCGATGTGCACCGCGACACGCGCCCCGTTGGCGAAATCGCCTGGCATCTGGGCGTCGGCACGGCGCTCCTTGCCGCGATGGCCTGCCGTCTGGTCTGGCGCGCGACCCATCGCCCACCGCCCGACAACCAGGCCCCGCTCATGCGCGCCGTGGCGGCCCTCACGCATCTCGGCCTGTACGCCCTGCTCATCGCGGTGCCCGTGCTCGGGTGGATCAACGCCTCGTCGCGCGCGTGGAATGTCACGCTGTTCGGCGCCATCCCCCTGCCCGCGCTCTCCCCTGCGGGGTCATCGTTCGGGCACGCCATGGGCGACGTTCACAGCGTGCTCGCGTGGGTGCTGTTTGCGCTCATCTGCCTCCATGTGGCCGCAGCGCTCTTTCATCGTTTCGTGCTCAACGATCGTGTGCTGCAGCGCATGAAGCTTTGAACGCGCCGCACGGCCGCAGCACTTAAAGCGCCATGCCGCCGTCGATGGTGAGGCTCGAGATCTTCGACGCCCACCGTCGCGATATCGCCGAGCATGAGAATGCCCGCGTTGACAACGGCGATGTCAAGCTTTCCGAAGTGTTCGCAGCAATCGACCCAAAACGCAAACACGAACGATCGGCCGTGGACACCGGACGACGAATCGTCCAGAATCGCCCAATTCACGACTTTCGCGGCCAGCCCGGGTTCGCATATGAAAATCGCGGCGCTTTCCGACATTCACGGCAATTTGCCCGCTCTCGAAGCGGTGCTCGACGATATCGAGCGGCAAGGGGCGGATGTCATCGTCAATCTCGGCGACATCCTCTCTGGCCCGCTTTATCCGTCGCAAACGGCGGACCGGTTGATGCAACTCGGCTTGCCCACGATTCGCGGCAATCACGAAAGACAGCTTCTTGGCGCGGATCGCACCCGCATGGGGCCATCGGACCGCTTCGCGCGCGAGGCCCTGAGTGAAGCACACCTCGCGTGGGTCAGCGCATTGCCTGCCACGCTATGGCTCGATAGCGACGTGCTGCTCGTGCACGGCACGCCGCAGGACGACCTCTCCTATTTCCTCGAAACCGTCACGGCAGATGGATGCCGAACCGCGACGCATGGCGAGGTCAGACGCCGCGCAGCCGAAGTCGAGGCAACGTTGATTCTGTGCGGCCATACGCATCTCGCGCGTTCGATGCAACTCGCGGACGGCCGCTTCATCGTGAACCCAGGCAGTGTCGGCCTGCCAGCGTACGAGGACAAGCACCCCTTTGCGCATCGCATGGAAGCGAGGACTCCCCATGCCCGCTACGCGAGCGTCACGAGAAGGACAAACGGCTGGGAGGTAGCGTTTCGCGCCGTGGAGTACGACTGGCACGCAGCCGCCGAACTCGCTGCCGCCAATGGCCGCCCCGACTGGGAAGCGGCGCTCCGCACCGGGTATTGCTAATAGCGATTGCCGGTGTCGAGCGCCGCGTATCGGCGTATTACACGGTCACCACGATCTTGCCGAACTGCCCGTTGGTTTCGAGGTAGCGGTGCGCATCCACCATTTCTTCGAACGTAAAGGTACGGTCGATAACGGGCTTGAGCGCGCCGCTTTCGAGTCCCTTGAGCACGTATTCCACCGCAGCCTTTCTGCGCTCGGGGTCGCCGCTGGTGAGCCAGATGTTGTGGGCCTTCACGCTGATGACCTTCGCGATCATCTCCAGCACGGGTAGCGTCGTGGCGCGTTCATCGAGCGCGCCGTAGAGAAACGCGATCCCCTGGAAAGACAGCGCCGAGATCAGTTTCGCGAAGTTAGGACCGCCAACCGGATCGAAAGCGACGCGAGCCCCTTTGCCGCCGGTGATCCGCATGATCTCGTCGACAAGGTCCGTCTCGTCGGTCACGACCACGTGCGCCGCGCCCGCATCGAGCAGCTGCTGCTTCTTCCCGGCGTGGCGCGTGAGTGCGATCGAAGTCGCACCCGCGTAGTTCGCAATCTGGATTGCCGCAAGTCCGACACTGCTCGACGCCGCAGGCACGACGACATAGTCGCCAGCGCCCACCTTTGCATCTTCGATCAGCGCGCCGTAGGCGGTGACGAACATCATCCAGACCGATGCGGCCTCAGCAAACGAAAGTGATTCAGGATGCCTGACGACTGCGTAGTCAGGCACGACGATGCTTTCTCCGTAGGTGAAGTACTGATTCATCGAGAACGACGGGATCACGTTGACTTCGTCTCCCGCTGCGAAGTCCGCTACGCCCTCGCCCACGGCGTCGACAATGCCGGCCGCTTCGTAGCCGAGGCCCGCCGGAAAGCGGACCGGCTCGATGTACTGATCAGTGCGCCACATCGATTCCGCGCGATTCAGACCAATGGCTTTCACCGTGATGCGAACCTCGCCGGGACCGGGAGCGCGTACCGATTCGTCCACGAATTTCAGCACTTCCGGGCCACCTGCTTCTGCAAACCTGACAGTCCGTGACATGACTAACTCCTGTTTCGATTGATGATGAAGCAATGAACGTCTCACAAGGCCGCTGCGGTCTGTGAGTTCGACTGATGAATCGGGAAATCCGAGTAGTGCTTTTCGTCGCCGCCCCAGAACGCTGCGCGCACATAGGGCGTAAGCGGCAACTTGTGCTTCAGACGATACGGCAAGTCCGGGTTCGACGAGAAATGCCTGCCGAACGCAACGAGATCCGCGTCGCCGGACGCCACGATCGCTTCCGCGCTTTCGCCGTTGAAGCCGCCAGCGGCGATGATCGGCCCGGTGAAGTGCTCGCGCAGGTATTTCACTGCGACGGGCGCGTGCCCTTCGTGAAGCGTGTCGTCACCTTTGACGCGCGGTTCGATCACATGAAGGTATGCGATCTTGTATTCATCGAGCACCTTGGCGACGTGGCTGAACGTTGCTTCCGGATTGCTGTCGGAGATGCCGCCCCATTCGCCCGACGGCGAGATGCGTACGCCGATGCGATCCGCGCCCCACACCGAAATCAGCGCTTCGACCACTTCGCGCAGGAAGCGCACGCGATTTTCGATCGGGCCGCCGTAGGCGTCCGTGCGTTGGTTGGTGCCGTCCTGGATGAACTGGTCGACGAGATAGCCATTCGCGCCGTGCAGTTCGACGCCATCGAATCCTGCATCGAGCGCGCGTTGCGCCGCGACGCGGAATTCCTCGACGATGCCAGGAATCTCTTCGATCCCGAGCGCACGGTGGGGCGAGACCGGCACGAAACCGTCTTTCGTCAACGCTACGCCTTCGAAGGGCACGACCGAAGGTGCTACCGGCGCGACGCCCCCCGTCATTTCGACATGGCTTTGGCGGCCGCCGTGGATCAGTTGCATGAACACGCGGCCGCCCTTCGCGTGAACCGCATCGGCGATGGCTTTCCAGCCCGCGACCTGGCCGTCGTGATAGAAACTCGCCGCCCCGAGATACGAACGGGCCGTCACGGAAATGCTGACGCCTTCCACGATCTCGAGGCCGCCAGCGGACGCGCGCTGGCCGTAGAAGTCGGCCATCATCGGGCTCGGAATATCGCCGGGCTGGGTGGTGCGCAGGCGGGTCATCGGCGCCAGAACGACGCGATGCGACAGGGAATAGGCGCCGAGCTTGGTAGCGTTGAACAGGTGTGCCATGGTCTTTCCTTGAGAGTGACAAAGTGGCCGGCACGCAAGCTGTCGATATCGGCTCCAGGCATGGGGGATACGCGATCCCGCACCGTCCTTCAGGAGCTCCGCTTCGTCGCGTCGCCGTCTGATGGACAATCTAGCGATTCGCGACGCAAAGTAAAAAGACCTTCTGGGAAGGGGGGCATGCCTCGCGGGCATGACTGGCAGGCGCGTGCCTTGGCGGCTTTCGCCGCCTGGGGATCAGGGAAGGACGAGCTCGTCGAGCCTTGAAAGAAATAGCTGCAAGGTAGGCGACGCATTCGCGCGGCTGTACCCCACCACGAGGTCGACCGTCGGCGCCTCTCCCTCCAACGGCCGGCTCACGACAGACCATGGCAGCAGGTTGTTCGCATACTCGGGCAAGAGTGCGAGGCCGCGCGTGGAAGCCACGAGCGACATGGCCATCGCGAGGTTGTCCACGCGGTGCTCGGTGGCCACCTCCACGCCTTGCGCCTGCAGAAAGCCCACGATCACCTCGTGCAGCACGCGCGCCTTGTTGGACGCCATGACGAACGGCTCGCCGGCAATGTCATGCGCACAGATGGCGGATTTCGCCGTGAGCGGGTGATCGCTAGGCATCAGCACGACGAGCCGCTCGCGGTTCACCACGCGGTACTCGAGGTCGTAGCCGGGCTCCGCGCGCAGAAAGCCAAGATCGAGCTTGCCGCGTGCGAGCGCGTCGGCAACGTCCGGCGAGTAGTAGCTCGAGACGGTCACGTCGATATTGGGCAGTTCGTCGCGCAGTACGCTCATCGCGCGCGGCAGCCACGTCATTTCCTGGCCCGTGAGAAAGCCCAGCGCGAACACCTTGCGCTCGGGCAGCGCCGCGCGGCGCGCTGCCTCGGCAGCGGCGTCCACCTGCGCGAGCGCGAGCCGCGCATGGTCCAGAAACGCCTTGCCCGCGGTCGTCAGCTCCACGCCCCGCGCGCTGCGAATGAACAGCTCCACGCCCACCTGGTCCTCCAGATCGCGGATCTGGCGGCTTAGCGACGGCTGCGACGTGAAGAGCCGCTGCTCCGCGGCCACGGTCAGGCTGCCCGTTTCGGCCACGGCCACGAAATACCGCAGATGCCGCAATTCCATCGCGCTCTCCAGTCTGGCCATGCCTCGCAAGTATGCCGGCAAGCCTACAAAGTCTTTTCCCGCCGCGCAAGCGCCCTCTAGAGTTCGACACATGGCAGCGCGCACGGCAGCAATCGAGCAACAGCCGGCGCGGGCTCATAGTATCGCCTGCCCGAGAGTCATCGCTCGCGGGTATGGCTCCAACCATTGATCAGGAGATTCGCGATGTCCCAGCTCACCGGCAAGACCGCGCTCGTTACGGGCGCCTCGCGCGGCATCGGCCGCTCCATCGCGCTCTCGCTCGCCAGCGCCGGCGCGCAGGTGCTCGTGCACTACGGCAACGCCGAAGATGCCGCCGACGCAGTCGTCGCTGAAATTCGCGCAGCGGGTGGCAAGGCCCAGAAAGTGGGCGCGAACCTGCGCGACGCCAATGGCCCGCATCAACTGGCCAAACGCGTGCGGGCGATCATCGGCGACCGGCTCGATATCCTCGTCGCCAATGCGGGCATCTCGAAGTCGGCGCCGCTCGAAGACACGACCGTCGACGACTTCGACGAGCTTTTCGCCGTGAACGTGCGGGCGCCGTACTTTCTGGTCCAGCAACTCCTGCCTACCATGTGCAAGGGCAGCAGCATCGTGCTGCTTTCCTCGCTGGCCGCGCGCACGGCCGTTGGCGCGATTTCCGCCTATGCGGCGAGCAAGGGCGCGGTCGATACGCTCGTCGCCCATTTCGCCGCCGCGCTCGGTTCGCGCGGCATCCGCGTGAACGCTGTCGCCCCAGGCGTGGTGGCCACCGACATGTCGAGCTTCACGAAAACCGAAACGGGCCGCGCGACGGCGCTGGGTATGCAGGCGTTCAAGCGCATCGCGCAACCGGAGGACATTGCCGATGCCGTCACGTTCCTCGCCTCCGACGCGGCCCGCTGGATCACCGGTGACACGCTGCGCGTGGACGGCGGCTCGCGGCTCTGAGACGGCGCTCGAACATCAACGCACCAAATAATGCAAAATAATAAGGCATCCAAAGTGAATACGAACAGCATCAAACTCGCAGAACCCCCACCATACCCGCACACGTCTACTGGAGCCATACCATGAGCACGAGCACCCAACCTGTAGTTTTGATTACCGGCGCGTTGACCGGCATCGGCCGCGCCACCGCGCTCGCCTACGCGCGCGACAAGGCAAGCGTGGTGGTTTCCGGCCGCCGCGACGAACCCGGCCGCGCACTGGCGGACGAACTTCGCGAACTCGGTGCGCAAGCCGAATACATCCGCGCCGACGTCAGCAAGGAAGACGAGGTACGCGCGCTGGTCGAGCGCACCATCGAACGTTTCGGCCGCATCGATATCGCCGTCAACTCAGCCGGCCTCGAAGGCGAGCCTGGCCCCGTCACCGAGCAAACGCCCGAGCGCTACGCGGCTGTGTTCGACGCGAACGTGCTCGGCACGCTGCTCGCGATGAAGCACGAACTGCTCGCCATGACGGCGCAGGGCAGCGGCAGCATCGTCAACGTTTCGTCGACCATGGGCTCGCGCGGCGCGCCCAACGTCGCGCTCTACGTGGCGAGCAAGCACGCCGTGGAAGGCCTCACGAAGTCGGCCGCGCTCGAAGCGGCGCCGTTCGGCGTGCGCGTGAACGCCGTGGCGCCCGGCCCCGTGCAGACCGCCATGCTCGACCGCTTCATGCCCGACCCGGCGCGCAAGGCGGCCGCGCTCGCGGGCGTGCCGCTCAAGCGCGCCGGCAACCCCGAGGAAATCGCCGACGCGATCCGCTTCGTCGGCTCCGACCAGGCCAGCTTCATGACGGGCGAAATCCTGCGCGTGAACGGCGGTCGGACGGCGGCGTGATGCTCGTTGCGCCGTTGCAAAACCCGCTCTCAACGTGACCAGCCTCCAAGGTGAACACCATGTCCACGCCTCGTTTCGATGAACTTCCGCCCGCGCTCAAAGCGGTGCAAACCCGTCCGCTCTTCGTGATGCGGCTCGACGTCAAGCCGATCGAGATCGTCGGCCAGACCGGGAGCGCGCTGCGCCGTGTCGGCATCGTGCCGTCCGGTACGTTCGCGGGTGAACGCCTCTCGGGCGTCGTGCTCGAAGGCGGCAGCGACTGGCAGACCGTGCGCGGCGACGGCAGCACGACGCTCGACGTGCGGCTGCTCCTGCGCACCGACGACGGCACGAACCTGTTGATGTCGTATCGCGGCGTGCGCCATGGCGAGCCGGAAGTCTTGAAGCGGCTGGACCGTGGCGAAGCCGTCGACCCCGCCAGCTACTACTTTCGGACCAATCCCGTCTTCGAAGCGCCCGCGGGCGAGTACGAGTGGCTCAACCGCGTCATTGCCGTCGGCACGGGCCACCGCTTTCCGGGCGGTCCGGTCTATAGCGTTTTCGAGGTGCTCTAAGCCACGCGCTTCGCCGCAACCCCGATTCACACCGCGTCGATATGCGGCTGCAGCGCCTTGAGCCAGCACGCCACCACCACCGCCCCGCCATCGGGCGTCCCGATCGCGCGCGCGCCCAGATAGCTTGCCCGGCCCGCGCGCGGCGTCATTTGCGCCGTAGTTCTCGCGCCCGACTCCGCCGCGCTCACCGCCTGCGCCCACGCTTCACCCACGGGGCACGCCGACTTCACGGCGTTTTCCAGCGCCTCGACGGCGGGTACGAGCGCATCGAGCATCGTGCGGTCGCCCGGCTTCGCGCCGCCCAGTTCGCTGATCGCCTCAGCCGCGCCGCGCATGGCGGCCGCCCAATCCAGCGCGCCGGGCTGCGCTGTCTCGCCAAGCGTGCGCGAGGCGCGCAGCAGCGCCGTTGCATAGAACGGCCCGGAACTGCCCGCTATCGCGCGGCGCAATGCCGTACTGAGCGCGCCGAGCGCGCTGCCCGGCGAACCAAGCGCGCTTTGCGGCACAGCGATAATGGCCTGCGCGGCGCGATGCATGCTCGCGCCCAGATCGCCGTCACCGGCTCGGGAATCGAGGTCCGTGAACAGCGCTTCGTTCTCGATCAATGCGTGCGCAACGGCATCGAGCGCCGGCTTGAGAAGCCGCATCCAGTGTTCGCTGGCCGCATCCGCAGGCGTTGCGCCCGCCTCTGCACGCGTATCCGCTGCCGAAAATGCAGGCTCAATACGAATCTGCCGATTGACCGTGCCGATGCCGGGCCACGCGTGCGCTTCGGTGTCGGCGTCGAGCAACGCGAGTTTGGCGTCGTCGAGCCGGAGCACGGAGATCGAGCAGCCCGGCATGTTGAGCGCCGAAAGAAACGTGCCGGTCCACGCCCGCTCGACCACCACCTGACGGCGACTCAGGCTCTCGAATGCATCGCGCATGATGATCGCCAGTTCCATCTGGGGGGTTGCGCCGAGCCCGTTCACGAGCAGCGCCACGCGCTCGCCGCTTTTCAACGCGAGGTCTTCGACGATGTTGGCGAGCAGCGTTTCCGTCAATACGCCCGCCGCCATCGGCGCCGTGCGTTCCACGCCCTTCTCGCCGTGGATGCCCATGCCGAGTTCGATCTCGTCGTCAGCCAGGCGAAAGCCGGCTTTCTCCACACCGGGCAACGTGCAGCCGTCGAGCGCCACGCCCATCGTGCCGAGATTCTCGGCCGCGCTGCGCGCAATCGCGGCCACGAGGCCCAGCGCGTCGCCGCGCGCGGCCGCCGCGCCCGCAATCTTGTGCACTAGCACAGTCCCCGCGATGCCGCGGCGCTGATTGCGCTCCGTATGCCCGCGCAACGACACATCGTCCGCCACGATGACGATTTCGACCGGAATGCCCCCGGCCCGCGCGAGCTCTGCCGCCAGACCGAAATTGAGCCGGTCACCCGTGTAGTTCTTCACGATGAGCAGCGCGCCGTTCGGGCCCGCGCTCGCGCGGATCGCGGCGAGCACGGCGTCCGTCGAAGGCGACGTGAAGACTTCGCCGCACACCGCGGCGCTCAGCATGCCTTGCCCCACGTAGCCGCCATGCGCAGGCTCGTGGCCGCTGCCGCCGCCCGAGATCACGGCGACGCTACGCGCAGGTGCGCTGGGTAGCGGATTGCGAATGAGGACGTTTTCGTCGCCGAGCACGGCGACATGCGGCGCGGTGCGCGCAATGCCTTCGAGCATTTCGCGCACGACAAACGACGGATCGTTGACGAGCTTTTTCATCTGAGTCCCTCGAAAGAGTAACAGGGGCAGAAACAGCGGACCGCACGCGGTCCATTTACGCCACGGGCGTATTGAAGCACGAGCATCAAAATGCGCTCCGGATTCGTGCCCCGCTCGCAGCGCGAGACTCCCCGGAACAGATCCAGGCGCCTAGGTAAAAACACCCATCAAAGCGGCACGCCGAACACCCGTTATTCAAACAGTAGCGTCCGATCACGGACTTGCCCGTGCCTTCGCCGTCTGCATGCCTGGAACACATGGCCCCTCTGCCCGCCTTCCGCGCTGATGCCGGTGCCTTCACCAGTAACCTGCCCACTCCCGCCGGGCAACGCGGCGCGAGTGGCGATGTGCCGAATCGCGTTGCGTGGCGATGAACGTAGCTGAACTATCCGCATCCATACCACAGGCACCGCCTCGCACGCCCGGCAAAGGCGTCGCCGTCGCGCTTGCCGTTGCGCTGATCGTATGCGTGGCAGTCGGCGCGATGCTGAGCGCGAACCTTTCGCGTGGAACGGCTGACTCGCGGCTTCGCCAGGAACTGAACATCACGTCGGAACTCGAAGCCCTGCTCACGCTGCATATCGCGGCGAATACCGACTTCCTCAAAGGCGTGGGCACGGCGGGCTACACGTCGCGCGGGTGGCCGATCAAGCGGGCTGCAGTCGTGGCGGGCATTTACGACCGGCTCGAGCACGACTTTGCCGGCGCGCGCAATGCGCGCACGATCCGCCAGTTGCGGCAGTTGAGCTCCATCTGGCCCGAGCAGCTCGACGCGGCCGCGCGCAATATCGCGCTCGCCGACGCGGGTGCGAAGCTCGAGCCCGCCCTGATGCAGCGCGCGAACGAAACGCTCAGCTCCATCATGTCGCTCCTCACCGAGCTGCGCTCCGAGCAGCGCGAGCAAATCAAGGTCGTGCAGTTCGGCGCGCAGGCGCAGCTCGCGCGGCAAAAAATCTCGCTGATCGGCACCGCGACAGCCGGCGCGCTGCTGCTGCTCTTCACGCTTTTCACGAGCCACCGCGCGGCGCTTTCCCGCAGCGCGGCAAAGATCGTTGCGTTCGAAGCCGAACGGCGTTTTCGCGAGTACTTCGAACAGCATCCGGTCGCGATGCTCATTTTCGACGTCCGCTCCTGTTCGATCCTCACCGCGAACGCCGCGGCCCAGCGCCAATACGGCGCGAGCCTACAGCAGCTCAAGGACATGTCGATCGAGCAGCTTCGCCCGCCGGCCGAAACCGACGCGTTCCGTCGCGACCTGCACGGCTACGTCAACTCTGGCGCCCAAAGCGGCGCGGGCGGCGTGCGCCGGCATGTGCGCATTAGCGGAGACGTGATCCACGTCGATATCGCGTGGCATCTGCTGGACTATGCAGGCCACGATGCGTGTTTCATCACGGCGCACGACGTCACGGCGCACGAGCAGGCGCGAGAGCATTTGCGCATTCGCAGCCGGGCGCTGGAGGCTTCGAGAAACGCCGTGATCATTTCGCAAAAGGTCGATGGCGAGAGCATCATCACGTACGCCAACGCTGCGTTCGAGCGCATCACCGGCCGCACGGTGGCAAGGGCGAATAACGCCGAGCATTGGGGCATGCTCGATTGCGACGTATCGTCCGCCGATGCCGATGCCATTCGGAGTGCCATGCAATCCGAGCGCGAAGGCGAGGGCCTGCTCAAGTGCTACAGGCCCGACGGCGCGCCCTACTGGATCGAGCTGCATGTCGCGCCCGTGCTCGACGAGCGCAACCGCCCCACCCATTGCGTGACCGTGTTCAACGACGTTTCCGAGCGCATCCGCTATCAGGAGCAGTTGCGCCTGCAAGCCAACGAGGACTCGCTCACGCATCTGCCGAACCGGCTCGGCCTCAAAGCGCGCTTGCGCGAACTGGTCAGGACAGCGCTCCACGAGCAGCAGAAGTTCGCGCTGGTGTTCATCGACCTCGACAACTTCAAGGAGGTCAACGACTCCCTTGGCCATACCGCGGGCGACGAAGTGCTGTGCGAAGTGGCGCGCCGCCTTTCCGCCAACATCGCGCAGGGCGAAATCGTTTCCCGATACGCGGGCGACGAGTTCGTCGCCGTGCTGTACGGGCGAGGCAACGTCGACAACTTCGTCGCCGCCGCGGCAGGCATGCAGGAGTCCTTGACACATGGCCTGCTGGTCGGCAACAAGGTGATCGTACCGCTGGCCTGTGTCGGCCTCGCCGTGTTCCCCGATCATTCGAGCGACCCGGACTCCCTGCTCAAGTACGCCGACTCCGCCATGTACCGCGCCAAGTCGGTAGGCCCTGGCAGCATGCAGGTGTTCGACATGGCCATCGCCAGGCAGCACCTGGAGCGGGCGAGCCTCGCGCAGGCGTTGCGGCTGGCTGTGGCGTCGCGCGCGTTTGCCGTTGCCTGGCAGGCGAGAGTCAACCCGACGACGGGCGAGACGATGGGCTTCGAGGCGCTCGTTCGCTGGCACGAACCGGAGCGCGGCCAGGTCAGCCCGGCGCTGTTCATCCCGCTCGCCGAGGAAAACGGCCTGATCGTGCAGATCGGCGAGTTTGTATTCGACGAGGCGTGCCGCCAGGCCCGTGAATGGGCGCGCCAGTACCCGGACATCGTCGTTTCGGTGAACGTATCGCCGGTCCAGTTCATGCGCGCGGATTTGCCCGCCATGATGGCGGATGCGCTCGCGCGCAGCGGCGTGAACCCGCGCAACATCGAACTGGAAATCACAGAGGGCGTCCTCATGGCGCCCCGTTCGCTCGCCACGCTGCGCGCCCTTCGCGAGATGGGGCTCTCGGTCGCTATCGACGACTTCGGCTCGGGCTATTCGAGCCTCGGGTACATTCGCAGCTTCATGCCCGATCGTCTCAAACTCGACATGTCGTTCGTGAGCGGTATCGGCCATTCGCGCGCGGACGAGGTCATCGTGAAAGCGGTGCTCGCCCTCGGCCATACGCTCGGCATGCGCGTGGTGGCCGAGGGCGTGGAAACGCTGCGGCAACTGGAATTCCTGATCGAGAACGGCTGCAAGGAGGCGCAGGGCTACTGGTTCGCACGCCCCGTGGATGCGGCGAGCGCGCAGTCCTATCTGGAAGCGAGCCATGCGGCCAGCGTTCAACAGCGGTAACCTGCTCAGATGGCTCACGGGGCCGCGCGCCGTTTTCTATGGCAGCCTCGCGGTCGCCTTCATCATGGCGTCGCTCTGCGCGACGGTGCTCTACGAGAGCCGCCACGACGCCCTGGAGCGCGCCCGGGAGAACTCGCGAAACGTCGCGCTCGTTGCCGAACGCGACATCGAGCGCAATTTCGAGCTCTACTCGCTCTCGCTGCAAGCCGTGGTCGACGGCATCGGCCGGGCCGACGTCATGGCGTTGCCCGCGCATCTGCGCAGCCAGTTGCTGTTCGACCACGCCATTACCGCGGAATATCTAGGCTCGATGCTCGTGCTCGACGAAGCGGGCAACGTCGTCATGAACTCGGCCACCGACGCGCCGCTGAAGGCCAATTTCGCCGACCGCGACTACTTCACGGTTCAGCGCGACAATCCCTACGCCGGCCTCTACATCAGCGCGCCGTACCGTTCGCGCTTGCGCAACGGCGCGCCGAGCATCGCGCTGAGCCGCAGACTGTCGCATCCCGACGGGTCGTTCGCCGGGATCGTCATGATCGCGATTAACCTGGAGTATTTTCACCAGCTGTTCGCCGGGCTCTCGCTCGGCCCGCACGGGGCGATTTCGCTGATCGCGCAAGACGGCACCATGATCATGCGCCAGCCCTACGACGCATCCGTGGTGGGACGCAACATCCGCAACGCCAGTACGTTCCGCCACTTTCTGGCCGCGAAGGAAGGCAGTTTCTCGGACACGTCGTCGATCGATGGCGTACGCCGCTTGTACTTTTTCCGCAATTTCCCGCGCCAGCCACTCATCATCATGGTGGCGGAAGCCGAGCCCGATATCTACGCCGCGTGGCGGCGGCGCGCGCTGACCATCGGCACGCTCATGGGCACCTTCGCCATCGGCTTCGTCGCGCTCTCGTTCGTGCTCGCCACGCAGTTGCGGCGCAGAATGCGCGCCGAGTCCGAACTGCAGTTGCTCGCGCGCACCGACAGCCTCACGGGACTGAACAATCGCCGCACGCTCGGCGAAATCCTCGAACAGGAATGGCGGCGCGCCAGGCGCGCGCGCAGCGTGTTCTCGCTGCTGTTCGTCGATATCGACCGGTTCAAGGCCTATAACGACAAGTACGGCCACCAGGCCGGCGACGACGCGCTCGCCGCCGTGGCGCGCTGCATTGGCGAAAACATCCGCCGGCCCGCTGACACTGCCGCCCGTTACGGTGGGGAAGAGTTCATCGTCGTGCTGCCCGATACGCTGCTGGAAGGCGCTTGTGCGATTGCCGAGAAAATCCGCCATGCGATCAGCGAACTCGCCATCGAGCATTCGGACAGCGAGTATGGACGCGTGACGGCGAGCATCGGCTCCGCAAGCTGGTCACCCGAGCACGATGTCGACGTCACGCAAATCATCAAGGCGGCCGATCAGGCGCTGTACGACGCCAAGGCGCGCGGTCGCAACCGCGTCGCCATGTGTGTCGCCTGACCCGCGCGGCTAGGGGTTGGCAACGTTGCTAGCCGCGTCCGCATGCGCCGGCGGGGGCGCATCCTGCCCACCCCCTAGCGCCACGTATAGCGAAGCGCCGTTTTGCAGCGCCGCCGCGCGTAGCTGGATCAATTGCTGTTGGGCCGCGAACAGGCTGCGCTTCGCATCGACCACTTCCAGATAGATGGAAATGCCGTTCTGGTAGCGCAGATCGGCGGCTTCAGCCAGGCGAGCCTCGGAGGCCACCGCGCGCTCCTGCGCCGCGATCTGCTCCTGCAGGCGCTGGCGCGCGATCAGCGCGTCGGAGACTTCGCGGAACGCCACCTGAACGGTTTTCTGGTAGCTCGCCACAAGTTCCGTTTGACGCGCTTCGGACAGGCGCACCTGCGCGCTGCGGCGACCCGCGTCGAAGATGGGCAGCGTGACGAATCCGGAGATGAGCCATGCCTGCTTGCCGGGCACGAACAGATCGCTCAACTCTGGCGACACATAGCCGAAATTGCCCGTGAGCGAAATGCGCGGGAAGTAGTCCGCGCGCGCGGCGCCGATGTCGGCGTCGGCGGCTCGCAACGACTGCTCGGCCGCGCGAATATCGGGGCGCAGCGCGAGCAGCGAAGAAGGCATGCCCGCATCGAGCGTGCCGAACTGGTCGGCGTCGGCGAGCACATGGCGCTGCGTCATGTCCGCGGTGTCGGGCAGCGGACCACCGATCAGGACAGCCAACTGATTGCGCTGCTGGCCCGTCGTCCTTTGCAGCTCGGCAAGCTGCGTCTGCGCCTGCGTGACGAGAATGCGCGCCTGCTCGTAATCCACGAGCGATGTCGCGCCCGCTTCAAGGCGCAGGCGCGCGACTTCCAGCGCGTATTGGCGCGTTTCGAGCGTGTGCTGCGCCAGGTCGATGCCCTCGTTGCCCGAGAGAATGGCGTAGTAAGTCGCCGCCACGTTGCTGATGAGCGAGAGACGAAACGCTTCATTGGCCTCCACCGTCGCCAGATAGTTGCGGCGCGCGGACTCGCTCTGGTTCGCCACGCGCC
This sequence comes from Paraburkholderia hiiakae, assembly GCF_904848665.1. Taxonomy (GTDB): domain Bacteria; phylum Pseudomonadota; class Gammaproteobacteria; order Burkholderiales; family Burkholderiaceae; genus Paraburkholderia; species Paraburkholderia hiiakae. The sequence goes on along the minus strand of NZ_CAJHCQ010000002.1, from coordinate 565,225 downwards.
CCCAGAAGTCGAGTTCGAACGACGTGACGGCCACCTGCACGCTGTACTGGTTGAAGTGAATCGAGGTGTTGTTGTTGGGAAGCTCGGGCTCGATGGTGTTCAGCGGCGTTTTGGTGCGGGTGGCATCCGCGCCCACGGCCACTTGCGGAAACTGCGCGGAGCGTTGCACGCGGTAGAGCGCCTGCGCCTGCTCGATGCGCGCAACCGAGGCCGCCAGATCGCGGTTATGCTCGAGCGCCATGGCAATGAGCTGTTTGAGCGCCGGATCGCGGAAAAACGTCTCCCACGTCAGTTCCGAAGCGAGACGCTCGCCGCCGGGCGCAGCTATGTCCGCGCTCTCGTAGGTGCTGGCGACTGGCAACGCCGGCTGCTGGTAGCGCGGGGCAAAATTGCACGACGCGAGCGCGAGGCATGCAGCAATCGGCATCCACCTGGCAGTCTTAAACATCGCTCGCTCCCGCGGGCCGCACGTCTTCTTCGTCATCGTCCTGCGTGCGCTTGCGGCTCAACCATCTGCGTGCCACTACATAGAACACGGGCGTAAAAAAGATGCCAAAGAGCGTCGCCGTGAACATGCTGCCCAGGATGCCCGTGCCCACCGCCTGCCGCCCCGCCGCGCCCGCGCCCGTGGCGAGCACGAGCGGCAGCATGCCGAGCACGAAGGTCACGCTCGTCATCAGAATCGGACGCAAGCGCTGGCGCGCGCCGTTGACCGCGGCAGTCACGGTATCGCTGCCCGCGGCCTCCTCCTTGATGGCGAACTCCACGATCAGAATGGCGTTCTTGGCCGCGAGGCCGATGATCGTCACGAGGCCGATGTTGAAGTAGATATCGGCGGAAAAGCGCCGGGCCATGGTGAGAAGAACCGCGCCCAGCACCCCCAGGGGAATGATGAGCAGCACGGCAACGGGAATCGCCCAACTCTCGTACAGCGCGGCGAGCAGCAGAAACACGACAACGAGAGAAAGCAGCAGCAGCGCACCGATCTGCCCGGCCGCCTGCTGTTCCTCGAAGGCCGTGCCGGTCCATTCGTAGGACAGGCTGCCGGAAAGAACGTGGTCCGCAATGCGCTCCATCTCTGCGAGCGCCGCGCCGCTGGAGCGGCCCGGCGCCGCCTGCCCCGAGATCGTGGCCGAAGGAAAGCCGTTATAGCGTTCGACCTGTTGTGGGCCCGCAGTCCAGTGCACGCTTGTGAACGCCGAAAACGGCACCATCTCGCCCACGTTGTTGCGCAAGCGCAGCGCGCCGACGTCCTCGGGCCGCATGCGCTGGTCGGCGTCGGCCTGCATGAGCACGCGCAGCACGTTCCCCTCGTAGACGAAGTCGTTCACGTAGTTCGAGCCGAACGCGAGCGCAAGCGCGCTGTTCACCTGGCCGATCTGCAGCCCCAGCGCACGCGCCTTCACGCGGTCGATATCGACATAGAGTTGCGGCGCGGGCGGCAAGCCATCTGGCCGCACGCCCACCAGCAACGGGCTGCGCGCGGCCTCGGCCAGCATGCGAGCGCTCGCCTGCTGCAACGCCGCGCCGCCCACGCCGCTGCGGTCCAGGATCTTCATCGTGAAGCCGCTCGCGTTGCCGAGCGAGGGGATGGCCGGCGGATCGAGCGCGAAGACGAGCGCTTGCGGGATATTGCGGAATGCCGCGTTCGCGCGCCCAACGAGCGCCCCCGCCGAATTCGCCGCGCCCGGCCGGTCTGCCCACGGCTTCAGGTCGACGAACGACATGGCCGCCGACTGCCCCTGGCCGAAGAAGCTGAATCCCGTGACCGACGCGATATTGCGCACCTGGGGCTGCTGCCTGAGAAAGGCCTCGACCTGATCGACGACCTGTTGCGTGCGCTGCGCCGTCGCGCCCGGCGCCGCCGTATACGCGACGAAAATGTGCCCCTGGTCCTCGCCCGGAATAAAGCCGCGCGGCAATTGGGTAAAGAGGAACCCCGTCGCCACGCAGACCACGACGAATACGACGAGCCAACGCACCGGCTTGCGCAGCATCGCCTGCACGGCCAGCACGTAACGCTCGGTGGCGGTTTCCATGCCGCGGTTGAATGCGTCGAAAATGCGCTGCTGGATGCGGGCTGGCCAACGTGTGGCAGCGCGTTTGCCTGTGCCGTCATCGGTCGTCGTCTTGCTGCCCAGCAGCGCCGCCGACATGGCCACGCCCAGCGTGAGGGCGAGCAAGGTAGACAGAAAGATCGAGACGGTGAGCGTGACCGAGAACTGGCGATAGATCGCGCCCGTCGAGCCCGGAAAGAATGCCATGGGAACGAACACCGCAATGAGCACGAGCGTGCTCGCGATGGCGGCACCCGCAATCTGCCCGATGGCCTTGACGGTCGCCCGCGGCGCACTGAGCCCCTCTTCCTGGATCACGCGCTCGACGCTTTCCACCACGACGATCGCGTCGTCGTTGAGAACGCCGATCGCCACCACCATGGCGAACAACGAAAGCAGATTAATGGATAGTCCGAACAAATAAATCCCCACGCACGTTCCGACCAGCGCGATCGGTACGACCAGCGTGGGAATAAGCGTCGCGCGCCATTTCTGGAGGAACAGGAACACGATGACCGTCACGAGCAGCAACGCCTCGACCATCGTACGCAGCACGCCGCTTAGCGAAGTCGTGATGAACGGCGTCGTGTCGAACGGCACGACCCATGCCACGCCCTTCGGGAAAGTGGGCTGCAGCTGCGTGAGACGCTGCCGCACGGCGCTCGCCACGGCCAGCGCGTTCGCGCCGCTCGCGAGCTGGATGGCGATCCCGGCCGACTCCTTGCCGTTCACACGAAAGCCAAACCCATAGCTGTCGTTCCCCAACTCCACGCGCGCGACGTCGCCCACGCGCACCGTCGAGCCATCCGGGTTCGAGCGCACGATGACCTCGCGGAACTGCTCGGGCGTCGAAAAGCGGCCGCGCATGACGATCTGCGCATTGAGTTCGGCGCCTGGCGCGAGGGGCTGGTCGCCGAGGCTCCCGCCCGCGGTCTGACTATTCTGTTCCTGGATGGCCGTCATCACTTCGTTGGCCGAAAGACCGAAGCTGCTGAGTTTTTCCGGATCGATCCAGATCCGCATGGCATACGACGAACCGAACAGCTGCGCATCGCCCACGCCGGGAATGCGGCGCAATTCGTTGACGATATTATTGGCGGCGAAGTTGCCCAGTTCCACAGCCGGTATCGACCCATCGGCGGATTGCAGCGCAACGAGCATCAGAAAGCCCGACGATGCCTTCGTGACGGTCACGCCCACCTGCCTAACCTCCAGCGGCAAGCGCGGCTCGACACGGCTCAAGCGGTCCTGGACCTGCGAAAGCGCGACGTCGAGATTCGTGCCGGGTCTGAGCGTGACGGTGATCTGCGCCGTGCCGTTCGAGCGGCTTTGCGACGACATGTAGAGGAAGTTTTCGACGCCGTTCATTTCGTCTTCGATGATCGACGTGACCGTACGGTCCAGCGTATTCGCGTCCGCGCCGCTAAAGACCGCCGATATCGTGAGCGAGGGCGGCGCGACGTCGGGATATTGCTCGACCGGCAGCAGCATGAGCGCGAGGCCGCCAAAGAGCGCGATGAAGAGCGCAACCACCCACGCGAAGACCGGCCGGTAGACGAAGAATCGGTTCATGGCGCGCGCCGCTCAGGAGTGGCCTGGAGCGGTGAAGGGCTGGGCCTCCACGCGCTGCCCGGGCTGCACCCTCTGCCAACCGTCGACGATGACACGCTCACCCGCCTCCAGCCCATCCTTCACGACCCATTGCCCCGCTTCCTGCGGGCCGAGAACGACATTGCGCCGCACGACAGTGCCGTCGTCGGCGACGAGCGAGAGGCTCGCCCCGTTGTTGTCGAACTGCACGGCGCGCGCGGGGACAACCAGGCCGTTCGGTATCGTGCCGATCACGATGCGCCCGCGCACGAACTGCCCCGGCAACAAGATGCGCGACGCATTGTTGAAGCGCGCGCGGAGAACCTGCGTGCCGGTGGAAGGATCGACGACGAGATCGGTAAAGTCGAGCACGCCCGGCTCGCTGTAGTCGTCGCCGGTCGCGAGCGTGAGCCGTACCTGCGCGCGGTCTGCGTCGGGCGCCGCGAGCGCACCCGACGCGATCTGTTTGCGTACTTCCAGCAGCGAAATATTCGATTGCGTGAACACGGCGTTCACGGGCGAGAGCTGGTTGACCTGCGTGAGCAAGGTCGCGCCGGCCGCGCTGACGAGCGCGCCTTCGGTCACGAGCGCGCGGCCGACACGGCCCGCAATGGGCGCGCGAACCGTGCATCGATCGAGCCTGAGCTGCGCGAGCGTCACGGCGGCGCGTGCGTCCGCAACATTCGCGTCGGCCTGCTGCAGTGCGGCTGTCGCGGCCTCGAATTCCTGGGCGCTCACGACCTGGCGCGCCACCAGCGGCTTGAAGCGCGCAACTTCCGAGGCCGCATTGCCCTGCACGGCCAGGGCCCGGTTGAGCGCCGCCTGGGCCTGCTGCAATGCGGCCTGGTAGTCGCGCGAATCGATGAGAAAGAGCGGCGCGCCGGCGCGCACGTCGGTGCCCTCCTCGAAGAGACGCCGCTCGACGATACCGTCTACGCGGGCCCGCACCTCCGCTGAGCGGATCGCTTCGATGCGCCCTGGCAGTTCGATCACGCGGGGAATGGATTGCGCCGCAACCGTTTCGACCAGCACGCTCGGCGGCGGCGCTGCGCCGCCCTGGGTTTGCCGGTCGCGGCATCCGAAGCCCGCCAGCAGCAACATTGCCGCAACGACGATCAGCAACGGTCGACAGCGTCTGGGTTCGCAGTTTGACACGCGAGGCTCCACCGAAAAATAGAGTCGGTACACGCGCGCCTGAACGGCTCGTTGCGCATGTTTTCGAACGGCTCACTGCGATGTTCTCTCAAACTGCGATTTGCGGCCCTCGATGTGCGCAGTCCGCAAGCGCACAAACGCGCGAAAAGCACACCGCATTTCGATCGTTATCTAACAGATATCGCTTTCACGCATTCACGCGATTTACGCAAAACCGCCACAAAATCAATCAGTCGTAAATTTCTTGAAGTCGGAATTCCCTTTACTACTATGGATAGACGCTTCACACCCCTATTCAAACCGCTGGATTCTTCCGTTTTCCAGCCATTGCCCATACGTCTTTAAGGGCACGTTCGCACAGTCGGATATCACGGCTTTCAGGATGCTCTATAACCGAAGAAGCCATAGGCCATGGCGACGTCAATCATCTTCTTGCCTCAGGAGATCGAATCATGAAAAGCCAACTCGTCCTCTCAGTCATCGCTGCGCTCCTCGTCGGTGTCTCCTCGCCCGCAATTGCACAAGGCTCCGGTGGCGATCAAAGCCAGGGGACAGGGCGCCAGCAGGTCATGCCGACCATGCCGCATCGCGACTGGCACGAAGGCCAGCAGGTTCCCTCGAAGTACCGGCATTACAACTACCAGATGAAAGACTGGAAGTCGCATAACCTGGACGCACCTGGGCGCGGCCAGCAATGGCTGGGTGTGAACGGCGACTACGTGCTGGTGACGAGAAGCAACTGGAAGATCTCGAAGATTGTTCCGGGTACTGAATGAGTGGGGTGACGAGACGGGCTACGTAAGCGTAGCCCGTTCCATTGCTGCATGATTCATGCATGGGCGGTTGGCATGCCTGCCGCCCTCCTCAATCGACGAGCCGCGAGCGAAGGCGCTTGTACTCGTCGTCTGAAATCGATCCTGTCGTTCTCAGCTTGTCCAGCTTCTCGATTTCGTCCGCGACACTGTAGCCCACGATGTGGCGCAGTTCTTCGCGCGCCTTCTGCGCCCGCTCCTGGTTGCGATGCGCCATGTCTCTGCCTTGCGTAAGGACATAGGCGAATATGCCGATATAGGGCAAAACAATCAGAAATATCACCCATATGATCTTCATGAATCCCGATATATCGGTTCGACGAAACAGGTCACTCGTGATCGTGATGAACAGCCAGAACCACAGAATGAACATGAATATCGAAAACGCATCGATAATAAAGTTCGAAAACGTAAAGCCATTTGCGAAGATCATGAATCGCCTCCGTCGGTTTTGCGTGTGGAAAAGGCAACTGTGCGCTGAGACGGGTATCGAGGGCTACACCGTGCTCGCGCGAATCGTGATGCACGAACGTGACGCGGCCGCCAATTTTGCTTTCGTCAGGTCAGATCAGGCCGCGCCTGCGCTCCCGGCCGGCAAACGGCACCACGGCCATGGAAATGAGATCCAGCCCAAGGAACAGTCCGAGCAAGGGTAACGGCACGCTCGGGAAATTGGCGGCCAGAAAAATGGCGAGCAGGAAAGACAGCGCCGCGCTGACAATGCCGATATTGTTGATCTTCACGTCCTGCCCGACCGACGCAATGATCTTGAAGAAGCCGTCCAGCACGAAGAAGATCATCAGCATCACGGTAAGACCACGCGCCCGTGCGCTGTCGTTGACCAGAATGAGAATGCCGACCAGGACGGGCACAACGACTGGTGGAATGCGCCTGACGGCGAGTGTCCAGTCTTTCGTCGTGAAGAGACTCAAGGCATGCACGAAGCCGCAGAACAGCAGCATCCTTGCGATGAAAAGCGTTCCAATCATTGACCTTGTCGTGAGTGACAAGACGATGCAGAAAATTCCCGCCGCGACGAGAAGCGTTGAGCTGGCAATCGGAAAAATAGCACGCTTTTTCATATTCGAATGTAACTGCGTCAATACGGTTACATAGCTCGGCATATCTGACTTGCGCGTATTCTTGCCGAATTATAGGCCTAAGCGGAATTAAGCGTTCTACGATCAGCCGTGGAAGTATAGTGCGTGAGTCTGCAAATACAAGGGCGCGATTGCACTGTGAACCTCGAACGCAGCCATACCTTCTCGTTCAGCCCCGACGGCGAGCACTTCCTGCTCGACGGTGAGCCGCTCCAGATTCGCAGCGGCGAAATGCATCCCGCGCGCATTCCACGCGAGTACTGGTTGCATCGCATTCGCATGGCCAAAGCGATGGGCATGAATTGCATCGCGTTGTACATCATGTGGAATTATCACGAGTCGCGCAGTGGTGTGTTCGACTTCGAGAACGGCAACCGCGATATCGAAGCGTTCATCCGCCTGTGTCAGGAAGAAGCGCTGTGGGTACTGTTGCGGCCGGGACCTTATGTTTGCGCCGAGTGGGACCTGGGAGGCCTCCCCGCTTACTTGCTGAGCGAACCGGACATTGAGCTGCGCACCGACTCGGCCACGGATGCCCGTTACATGGCGGCGGTGGCGCGCTACATCGGCGAGCTGGTTCCGCGCATCAAGCCGTTGATGCTCGAAGAAGGCGGCCCGATCCTGATGATCCAGATCGAGAATGAGTTCGGATCGTACGCAAGCAATCCCGCTTATCTGGAAGAACTCAGGCAGCTTTGGCTACGAGGCGGCATAACGGGGCCGTTCTATACCGAAGACGGCCTCGGGCAACTCGAACGCAATCGCAGCACAGTGAAGGGCGGTGCGATTGCGTTGAGCAACGGCAATGCGCAGCAAATCGCAGCGGTGCGGCGCGCCTTTCCCGCCGTGCCCGCGATGGCCGGCGAGGTCTACCCGGGCTGGCTCACGCATTGGGGCGAGCCGATATTCGCTGGACTCAATTACGATCTTTCGGCCATCTTGACGGAATTCATGCAGTCGCAATTGTCGTTTAATCTCTATGTCATTCATGGTGGCACGAGCTTTGATTTTTATGCCGGTGCAAACGTGGACGAGTCGGGCAACTATCAACCCGATATCACCAGCTACGACTATGGCGCACCGATCAACGAGCAAGGGGCGGCCACGGCGAAATACATCAAGTATCGCGACATCATCGCCCGCTACCTGAGCGAGCCTCTACCGGACATTCCCGATGCCATCGCCACACTCTCGGTCCCGGCCCTCGCGCCAACCCTCTACGCGTCGATCTGGGACAATCTGCCCGCGCCCCTGCCACGCGAATTAAGCGTCGATCCGCATTCCTTCGAACACTACGGCCAGACTTTCGGTTTCATGCTGTATCGCAAAACGTTGCAGACGCAACCCGCTAGTGCGCTGGATATCAGCGGCGTTCATGACTATGCGGCCGTTTTCGTCGGCGAGCAATATGCGGGTGGCGTCTCGCGCGCACAGATTCCGCGCGACTATGCACAGGCGTTGCGCGTGACGCATCGCGCACCGCTCGCGCTTCCCGCCACTTCGACTGGCGCGCCGGGAGCGCTGGAAATCCTGGTAGAAGGCATGGGACGCGTCAACTTCGGGGCGGCGATAGTCGACCGCAAAGGGCTGCTCGAGCCCGTAACGTTGCAATACGCCGATGGGTCCATCTCGTCACTCAAGGACTGGGAAGCCTTTTTGCTGCCAATGGATGAAACGTTCATCGCCGGGTTGAAGGAGCGCCGCACGAATCCGCTTAAACCCGGGCTCTTTTTCAAGGCGCGTCTGGATTTGAAGGAGGTCGGTGACACCTGGCTCGATATGAGCCACTGGACCAAGGGCGTGGTCTGGGTCAATGGGCGCAATCTCGGGCGCTACTGGAGTATCGGCCCGCAAAGGCGCCTGTATTGCCCCGCGCCGTGGCTCACGCAGGGCGAGAACGAAGTGCTGATCTTCGACCTGCACCAGACCGAGTCGAAGCCGGTGCCACTGGCCAATTCGTTGTATTAGCACCCACCGCCTGGCACGAGTTCCAGCGTGAGCACTTCGAATGGGGCGAGCTGAATTTCGAGCGGCACGTCCGCGTCCAGCACTGCTGGAATGCTGGTCATGCTTGTAGGCCAGACTCTGCGCGCGTGGAATCGCCCTGCCGCCGCAACCGGCAGTTGCAGTTGATGCCGCAGCGCCAGCGCGAAGCGCCGCGCGTGGTTGTGCGGATTGCGCAGCGTCACGATTGCCTTGTACGGCGCCCACGCGGCCCAGCCGTAGATGGCTGCTTCGTCGGGCGCGCCGCCAATCCAATGGCTGTCGCGCAATACGTCGCCGTTCGCGCGCGCCCATCGGGCGGCTTGCGCGAGCACGTTCCACTCGTCCTCGCCCAGCAGCGAAGGCGTGACGTATAGCTCCTGCAATTGCGTACCGCTTGCGAAGAACGACCGTACTTCGTGCGCAAATTCGTCGCCAGCCGAAGCATTCAGACGTGGATTGCACTGTGCAAAGACAATACCGTGCAGCATGAGCGAATTGAGCGGAAAGAACAGGCTGCGCTGCACGACGTTGTGATACGTCTGCGCATCGCGGTAGGTGATCCAGCGCTCGCGGTTCGTGCCGCTGCCCGCTTGACCGTCGTCGTTGCCGCCGCGCCAGATCGCATCGACGTAGCGCAGCCAGAACGGCGAAGGGCGCGTACCTGTCGAGAGATTGATGAAGGTTTCGGGTTTGGCTGCGCGAATGTCGCCGATGAGCTGGATCGCCGCGTCCCAGTCGCTATCGAAAAGGCTGCCTGGAAACACGCTGTCCGCGTTGCCCGTCCCGTCGAACTTGAAATGGTTCACGCCGTCTCTCGCGAGCAGGTTCATCACGACTTCATGAAAGCGCTCGTAATACCGCGGCCCCGATAACGCAAAGCCGTTGTCGATGATTTCATAGCCGGCGGCGCGGCCGCGCGTTACGCGTTCGTCCTTCGGTGCGCAATAGCCGCCCCAGGGAGACAGCCATACACCCGGCGCGCCGCCATAGCGTGCTGCGGCGTCGCGCAGCGGCACGAAACCATGTGGAAATGCCCGACTAAAATGCCAGCCGCCGCCGAGGTCGTCCCAGCCATCGTCGAAAAGAAACGAATCGATCTGCACGCCGCGCGCGGTATGCAACTCGCGACCCATCGTTTCGATACGCTCCAGCGCCTGGTCCTGCGTATAAGGTGTGAGGTAACCGATATCCCACCAGCTGTTGTAGTGCAGAAACGGACGATATGGGCGGCCGCGCTCCTGTTCGAGGCATGCGGCGAAATCGCGCCGCAATTGACCTTCGCGAGCCACGCCGGCCACCGCGGAATAAGTCAGCGACCGGTTCTTTTCGAGCGGCAGCGCGCGTTGCAGCGTAAAGCCGACGCTTTCCCCTTCCACGTGGCTGGTTGCAAGCGGCAGCTCGAAGCCCAGATAGAAGTTGCCCGCTACGACCGGCGTGCCCTTGCGTTCGCTGCTAGCCTGCGCACCGGCAGCCCGCGCCTGTAGCAACGAAACGACGGCGATGGCTTCGTCCTGGCGCAGGGCAGTCAGATCCAGCCTCATACGCAGATATCGCGCGCCTGCGCGCTGCTCTACGCTCCATTGCGCCCGCAGGCGTCCCTGGGCGTCTTCCAGCGTGAAACTCACGCGGCGGCCCGCGACGCGTTCGGCCAATCGCGCAGCCTGAGGGTTGGCGGCGAGCGCGTCTTCCCGTACCGGTGCAAGCACGCGCATTCCGGTCGGGCCGAGTGTGGTGCCGTCCGCGAAGGTCAGCGCGAACGGCGTGACGATGGGCAGCGCGCGTTCCCCTACGCAATCGACCAGCGAGAAGCCGGTGAGGTGTTCATCCGCGAGTGCCCAGCGCAATGCAATTGCATCGTTGCCGAACGAGCAGACGTCGCCCTCCTTCCGGAATTCGGGCACGCAAGCTTGCGTAGAAGTTCGATCGTCGGCACGCATGGGAAACCTGTCCTGGGCGCAAACAGCCTTCACAGGGTAATGGCAACTGACACACACATTCAACCCGCACGGTGCACAAGCGTGTAATGACCCTAAAGCAGCACACCCAAGCGACCCTCAATGACGCTCTACCTGATTTGCTTATGGGAACCTTAAGCCAGCTATTTTTCCCGCGGCTTTACCACCGGTTACACGATTGACAAATCTGCGCATTCCTTTCGTAAGCTCAGCGACTAGAATCCGCTTCCATCGCAACCGCGTCCGTTCAATGGAATAGAGATCATCATGAATCGCCTGACGTTTTATCTACTCGCGGGGCTCGCAGGGACGTGTGTCAGCAGCGCGGCATCCGCCCATGCCGATATCGGTGTCTATCTCGGCGTTCCCGGTCCGGTTTATGCCGCTCCCCAGCCGGTGTACGAGGCGCCGCCGCCCGTCGTTTATGCAGCGCCGCCCGCCGCGGTCTACGAAGCGGCCCCGGCTTACGGCTACTACCGCTACGACCACGACGAAGACGAACGCCACTGGCATGACCACGGCCACCATCGCGGCTGGGAACATCATCACGGCGACGACGACGATTGACCCGCGTCCGTTACCCAGATAGTTGTGTGCGCAACATAACGCGTGCGTATGCCCCTGCGCTCGTGCAACTCCCGGGTGCCCTCTTCGCGACAGCAGTTCTTTTTGTCTGGCCCTTCAAGTTGACTAGTCAATAGGCGCTTACAACGCGCTCCCTGCCTTCACCCCGGCATGCAACGCCTATATGTCAGCGCGTTTACACCTTCCGCCAGCAAAAACCCTAGTTGTCTCATGATGTGAGATTCATTATCTTGTCTATACAACACGGCTGACGTGACAGCACGCTGTTGACCATGCCGCATCCGTCATGGCGGCGTTGAAAGACATACTGGAGACTCCACGTCAATGAAGAAGTTTGCCCTGTGCATTGCGATGCTCGCCGTCGCAACCTCCGTCTGCGCGAAGGACTGGACCACCGTCCGCTTCGGCGTGGATGCAAGTTATCCCCCGTTCGAATCGAAAAGCACGGACGGCAAGCTGGTCGGCTTCGACATCGACGTCGGCAATGAAATCTGCAAGCGCATCAACGCGAAGTGCGTCTGGGTGGAAAGTGAATTCGACGGCATGATTCCGGCGCTCAAGGCGAAGAAGTTCGACGCCGTGCTCTCCTCGATGTCGATGACGCCGCAGCGTGAAGCGCAAATTGCGTTCTCGTCAAAGGTCTTCCACACGCCTACCCGTCTCGTCGCGAAGAAAGGCTCGACCCTCCAGCCCACGGCGGATTCGTTGAAGGGCAAGACGGTTGGCGTCGAGCAGGGAACGACTCAGGAAGCCTATGCCAAAGCCAGTTGGGCGCCCAACGGCGTGAAGATCGTGCCTTACCAGGATCAGGACCAGGTCTATGCGGACCTGCTTTCCGGCCGCCTCGACGCCGCGCTGCAAGACGCCGTGCAGGCCAACCTGAGCTTCCTGAATACCCCGCGCGGCGCAGGCTTCGCGCTCACGAGCGGAGAACTGAGCGACCCGAACGGCATACTCGGCAATGGCGCCGCCATCGGCCTGCGCAAGGACGACGCCGATCTGAAGGTCAAGATCGATAAAGCGCTGGCGGACATGATCAAGGACGGCACGTACAAGAAGATCGAATCGCACTACTTCGCATTCGACGTGTACGGTTCGTAAGCGCGAGCACTACACAAATGACGAAGGCGCGGGACACTCCCGCGCCTTTTGTCCTTCTTCAGCCGCTGGAAACTCACCTCGCGCTCACGCCATCATGCAAACTCAAACCCATCCGCTAATTTCGCCGGCGCTCGGCACTGCGCGGCATCTCACGAGCTTCCACTACGGCCCAAGCGGCGCACAGAAGATCTACATTCAGTCTTCCTTGCATGCCGACGAACTGCCCGGCATGCTGGTCGCCTGGGCGCTGCGCAAACGCCTGGCTTCGCTCGAAGCCGCGGGAAAGCTGCGCGGCGAGGTCGTCGTCGTGCCCGTGCCCAACCCGATCGGTCTGAATCAGCGCCTGCTCGGCCAGTTGCTCGGCCGTTTCGAAAGCGGCACCGCGGCCAACTTCAACCGCCACTTCCACGATCTCGCCGAACTCGTGCTCCCGCGTGTCGGCCCTCGACTGGGCGACGACGCGCAGCAGAATCTGCTCGCCGCGCGCGCTGCGATGCGAGAAGCGCTTGACGAACAGGCGCCCACCACCGAACTCGGCTCGCAACGTCTCGCGCTCCAGCGCCTTTCATACGACGCCGATGTCGTGCTCGACCTGCATTGCGACTTCGAAGGCGCGATGCATCTCTACACGAACCCGGACCTGTGGGCCGATGTCGAGCCGCTCGCGTGCTATCTCGAAGCGAAAGCATCGCTCTTTGCGCTCAATTCGAACGGCAATCCCTTCGACGAGATCCACAGCTTCTGCTGGTCCGCGCTGCGCGAGCACTATGGCGACCGCCATCCGATTCCCAACGGGGCGGTTTCCGTGACGATCGAACTGCGCGGCCAGGCGGACGTGAGCTACGACTTCGCCGAGCACGACGCGAACGCCATCATCGACTACCTCACGCATCGCGGTGTGATCGAGGGCACGCCCGCGCCACTGCCCCCGCTCGAATGCGCGGCCACGCCGTTCGCGGGCGTCGAATCGCTCATCGCGCCGGCCTCGGGCGTGCTCGTGTTCCGCACGCCGGTTGGCGTAAGGGTCGAAGCTGGCCAGCCGATTGCCGATGTAGTCGATCCGCTGACCGATCGCGTCATCACGATCGCGAGTTCTGTGACCGGGATGCTGTACGCGCGTCAACGCACGCGCTTCGCCACTGCGGGGATGGAAGTGGCGTGGGTTGCCGGCGCCACGCCGCGGCGCACTGGGTCACTGCTACCCGATTAATGCGCGGGCGGTGCCTGCTGCGCACCGCCCGCGCGGCATCACACTGCGCCCGGGTTGACGTACGCCGTCTTCACCGTGGTGTAGAACTCGCGCGCATAGCTGCCTTGCTCGCGCGGGCCGTAGCTCGAGCCCTTGCGGCCGCCAAACGGAACGTGATAGTCCACGCCCGCCGTTGCGGTATTCACCATGACCATGCCGGCCTGCACATGGCGGCGGAAATGATTGGCATAACTGAGCGACGTCGTGCAGATGCCCGCCGACAAACCAAACTCCGTGTCGTTCGCCACAGCCAGCGCCTCGTGATAGTCCTTTACCTTGATGACCGAGGCAACAGGGCCGAACACCTCTTCGCGGTTGATGCGCATTCCCGAAGTCGTGCCGGTGACGAGCGCGGGGGCGAGGAAATAGCCGCGGGTGGCGCCTTCAACACGCTCGCCGCCGTACACTTCGCCACCCTCTTCGCGCGCAATCGCGATATAACGCTCGTCCTGCTGAAGCTGCTTATCATCGACAACGGGCCCGATATGCGTGCCATCCGCCAGCGCGTCGCCCGTCTTAAGCGTCTTCATGCGGGCCTTCATCGCTTCAATGAAACGGTCGTGAATGCCTTCGGTCACGATGAGCCGGCTCGACGCCGTGCAACGCTGCCCCGTGGAGAAGAATGCGCCGTTGATACAGGCTTCCACGGCCACGTCGAGATTGGCGTCGTCGAGCACGACCATGGGATTCTTGCCGCCCATCTCCAACTGGAACTTCTTGCCCGTTGCAAAGCACTTCGCGCCAATCGCGCGGCCCGTCGCGACCGAGCCGGTGAAACTCACGGCGTCGACATCAGGAGAGCTGACGATCGCCTCGCCCACCACCGAGCCGCGCCCCATCACGAGGTTGATGACGCCGGCAGGCGCCCCCGCTTCCGCAATGATCTTTACGAGTTCCCACGTGCTCGCAGGCACGAGATCGGCGGGTTTGATGACGACAGTATTGCCATAGGCCAGCGCGGGCGCGATCTTCCAGGCGGGAATGGCGATCGGAAAATTCCAGGGCGTAATGAGCCCGATCACGCCGATCGGCTCGCGCGTCACCTCGACGGTCATGCCCGGGCGCACCGAAGGCACGATCTCGCCACCAAGGCGCAGCGCCTCGCCGGCAAAGTACTTGAAGATCTGCGCGGCGCGGCCAACTTCGCCGATGGCCTCGGGCAGCGTTTTGCCCTCTTCGCGCGCGAGCAGGCGGCCCAACTCGGCCTTGCGCGCGAGAATGACGCTGCCCACCTGGTCGAGCAGATCGAAGCGTTGCTGCGGCGTCGAAAGCGACCACTGCGCAAAGGCTTTGCGCGCGGCGGCAATGGCGTCGCGCGTCTGCGCGTCGTCTGCCTGTGCGAACTCGCCGATCGCGTCGTCGAGATTGGACGGATTGACGTTGGTGGAGGCCGTGGCGCCGCGCACCCATTGGCCGCCGATGTAATTGTCGAACTGGTTCATGGCGTTTCCTGATTCAGTGGCTCACAGCAATCCGCGCGAAGCCAGATTACGATAAAGCGCGCGCACGCCGAAAGTCCACGGCGCGAGTGCCGTGCTCAATTGCACGGTGTTGATCAGCGCGCCGAGTTCCGGCGCGGAGATGGTGACCTTGTCGCCGAGATGATGCGTAAAGCCGCCGCCTGCCGTATCGCGGTCCTTGATCGGCGAGAACATGGTGCCGAGAAAGAGCATGAAGCCATCGGGATACTGATGATGAGGGCCCCACGTTTGCGCCACGAGGTCGGCTGGGTCGCGGCTGATCTCGCTCATGTGGCTGACGCCATCCAGAACGAAGTCATCATCGGCGCCCTCCACGCGCAGCGCGACGCTCGTCTTGCGCACCGTGTCGAGGGTGAACGATTCGTCGAACAGACGCACGAACGGGCCGATCGCGCACGACGCGTTATTGTCCTTGCACTTGCCGAGCAGCAGCGCCGAGCGACCTTCGATGTCGCGCAGATTCACATCGTTGCCGAGCGTCGCGCCGACGATCTCGCCGCGGCTGTTCACGGCCAGAACGATTTCCGGCTCGGGGTTGTTCCAGACCGAAGCGGCCAGCAAGCCGACATCCGCGCCAAAGCCCACTGCCGACATGGGCTGCGACTTCGAAAAGACTTCCGCGTCGGGCCCAATGCCCACTTCCATGTACTGGGACCACGCGCCACGCCGCTCGAGTTCCGCCTTGAGCTTCATCGCTTCTTCCGAGCCCGGCTTGATCTTCGAGAGATCGGTGCCGATCGTGGCCGCGATGGTTTCGCGAACTTCCTGCGCCTTCGCGGGGTCGCCGCCGGCCTGCTCCTCGATCACGCGCTCGATCAGGCTCACCGCGAACGTCACGCCGCATGCCTTGATGGCTTGCACGTCGTTGGGCGCGAGCAGGCGCAGTGCGCTCGCCGCGTTGCCGGGCAGATTCGCTTCGATCAGCTTCTCCACCGGGCCGAGCGATTCGCCGCTCACGGTACGCGCAAATTGCGCCACGTCTTCGCGGTCGAAAAGGTCCGCGGTGGTCGGCGCGCTGGCCGTGATGTCGATGACTTCGCCGCTGCGAACGAGCACGACGCAGGGGCCTTCATGCTCACCTGCCTTGCGCCACACGCGGCCAACGAGCAACGCCTGCCCGACGTCGCCGGGAAGCCAGTTTGATGGGGTGTTCGAGGTCATGGTGCCTCCAGTTTAGTGTCCGGTGTTGAGTGTTTAATGTGAATGGCGCGGGTTGCCGCGCTCGGCAATGACTTTCAGATAAAGCGTGGCGGGTTCGAGGCATCCGCCCGTGGACAGTTGCCCCACCGTCTTGCGGTAAAGCTCCTGCCAGGGCGTCTGCGCGGGCGGAACCTCGAAGTGCGCGGTTTCGCGGCGCCGCGCAAGCTCGGCCTCGTCGACCAGGACGTTCACGCTGCGCGCGTTCAGGTCCACGCGAATGCGATCGCCCGTTTGCAGCAGCGCGAGGCCGCCCCCCACCGCCGCCTCGGGCGACATGTTCAGGATCGACGGGCTTGCCGACGTGCCGCTCTGGCGGCCATCGCCGAGCGTAGGCAGCGACGTGATGCCCTGGCGCACTAGTTCCGCCGGCGGCGCCATGTTCACCACTTCGGCGCTGCCAGGATAGCCCACCGTGCCCGTGCCGCGAATCACGAGAATGCAGTGCTGATCGATTTCGAGCGACGGGTCGTTGATACGCGCGTGGTAGTCCTCGGGACCGTCGAACACGATCGCGCGCGCCTCGAAGCTATTCTCCGCGCCCGGCTCGCTCAAATAGGTTTGCCGGAAGGCGTCGCCGACCACGGACATCTTCATGATCGCGCTGTCAAAGAAGTTGCCCGAAAGGACCATGAAGCCCGCGCCATGCTTGAGCGGATCGTCCGTTGTCCTGATGACTTCGCGATCGGGCTCCGGCGTGCTGTCGGCAATGGCGCCAATGGTTCGGCCCGATACCGTGAGGCATTCACGATGCACGAGGCCCGCGCGATCGAGTTCGCGCAGCACGCCGGGCACGCCGCCCGCGCGGTGGAAGCTCTCGCCCAGAAACTCGCCCGCCGGCATGCAGTTGACGATGAGCGGCACCTGTTCGCCAACGCGCTGCCAGTCTGCGAGGCTCAGCTCGATGCCCATGTGCCGCGCGATGGCGATGAGGTGCGGCGGACAATTGGTGGACGCACCCAGCGCGGAGGCCACGACGATGGCGTTCTCGAACGCCTCTTTCGTCATGATGCGCGAAGGCCGCATATCGTAGCGCACGAGGTCGACGATGCGCTTGCCCGTTGCGTACGCCATCTGGCCGCGCTCGCGGTACGCCGCCGGAATGCTGGCGCAGCCCGGCAGCGACATGCCCAGCGCTTCGGCAAGGCTGTTCATCGACAGCGCCGTGCCCATGGTGTTGCAGTGGCCGATGGACGGCGACGAAGCCGTCGTCAGTTCCATGAAGCCCTCATAGTCGATCTCACCGGCCGCCAGCAAGTTGCGCGCATGCCAGATGACCGTGCCCGAGCCGACGCGCTGGCCGTTGTGCCAGCCGTCGAGCATCGGGCCGCCGGACAGCACGATAGCGGGCATATCGACCGTTGCCGCGGCCATCAGGCACGCGGGCGTGGTCTTGTCGCAACCCGTGGTCAGCACGACGCCGTCGAGCGGGAAACCGTGAAGGATCTCGACGAGGCCCAGATAGGCCAGGTTGCGGTCGAGCGCCGCCGTGGGCCTGCGGCTCTGTTCGGCGAGCGGATGCACCGGAAATTCCATCGGGATGCCGCCCGCGTCGCGAATGCCGGCCTTCGTGCGAGCGGCGAGTTCGATGTGGTGGCGATTGCAGGGGGCGAGATCGCTCCCCGTTTGCGCGATGCCGATGATGGGGCGGCCCGATTGCAGTTCTTCGCGGGTCAGACCGTAGTTCATGAAGCGCTCGACATAGAGCGCGGTCATGTCCGCATGGGCCGGATCATCGAACCATTCCTGGCTGCGCAGGCGCCGTGCATTGGGCTGGGTCATATCACTCACTCCGTATTCCTTGTCTCGACGATGTCGCGAGCGCCTATCTGCGTCCGCGCCGAATTGTTATCGGTAACATTTCTCGATATTAGCACTTTGCGCGCGCGCTGTGCACCAGGTGAGACCACGCGTTTTCCCGGTCAAGGCGAGACACCGATCGGCCCCGGCGAAGTCCCCCGACTTGCCCTGGCACGCCCTGCCGTGCTAATTTAGCGCCCGCAGTGTTACCGATAACAAGACAGCGTGTTGTTCACCGACGGCACCGAGATCCAGCAAACACACCACGAACTTCGTGGAAATAGCCTCCCCTGCGCGGGACCGATCAAAGGCATATGTGAAAGGAGACACATCCCATGCCAATCCTGACCCAGATTGCGGACTCGCCGGCCGCCGTCGATGAAGCCGAAGACCTCTTGTACCGCAAGGTATTGAAGCGCATCTTGCCGCTTTTGCTTCTGTGCTACGTCGTCGCCTACCTCGACCGCGTGAACGTCGGCTTTGCCAAGTTGCAGATGCTGGATTCGCTGGGCCTGAGCGACAGCATCTACGCCGTGGGCGCGAGCATTTTCTTCTGGGGATATTTCCTCTTCGAGATGCCGAGCAACCTGCTCCTTCACCGCTATGGCGCGCGTTTCTGGATCGCGCGCATCATGGTGACATGGGGCATCGTTTCTTCGTCCCTCGCCTTTATCGCGCCGCTCGCGAGCTTCTTCCACGTGCAAACCTCGACGATGTTCTACATCCTCCGGTTTCTGCTCGGCGTGTGCGAAGCGGGCTTTTTCCCCGGCATCATTCTTTACCTGAACTACTGGTTTCCGGCGCGCCGCCAGAGCGTCGCGATGTCGGGGTTCCTGATCGCCATTCCGGTGAGCCTCACGCTCGGCGGGATCATCTCGGGGTGGCTCATGGAAAACACGCACGGATTGTTTGGCCTCGGCGGCTGGCAGTGGATGCTGTTGCTCGAAGGCATTCCTTCGATTCTCGTCGCCTTCGTGGTGCTATTGCGCATGGGCGACGGCATTCAGTCGGCGAAATGGCTGAGCGCCGCCGAAAAAGCGGTGTTGCAAAAGAATCTCGAACAGGAAAGCGGGAAGAAGACGCATAGTGCCGTGGCGGCGCTGAAAAGCCCGCGCGTCTGGCTGTTGACGTTCATTCTTCTCACCTTCAATACCGGCTTCTATGGTTTGGCGTTCTGGCTGCCTTCCATCATCAAGGCTTCCGGTGTGAAGAGCACGTTCAATATCGGCTTGCTGAGCGCCATTCCCTATCTCAGCGCGGTGGTCGCCATGATCTGGAATGCATCGCACTCTCGCAAGACGGGCGAGCGCCGGCTGCATGCGGCCATTCCGGCCTGTATTGGCGGCATCGGCCTGATTCTGAGCGCACTGTTCGCGCACAACGTGCCGCTTTCCATCGTATTCCTGACTATCGCCACCTGCGCGATCCTTGGGCTCATGCCGATCTACTGGACGTTCCCGGGGCAGATTCTCTCGGGCACGGCCGCGGCGGCCGGTATTGCGCTCATCAACTCGGTCGGCAATCTGTCCGGCTTCACGGGCTCCATGATCACCAGTGTGGCGAAGGACCTGACCGGCGACATCAATAACGGCACCTATGCGCTGGGCGCCTGTTTGCTCGTGAGCTGCGTTTTGATTCTGTCGATTCCGAAAAGCATGCTGAACCGGGACCCGGTGGAAGAAAACTGAGGGAATCACTGCGCGTTATGCGAATCAGCTAAAACATTCGTTGCGAAGGCCACCTTCTGGCTGGGCCTTCCTTACACGATCCCTTTTTAGAAATTGCGTCGGCCTTGCGCCGGCGCTTTTTTTTGGCCTGCGCAGTCCGGCCTGCACGGGAAATTGGCCAGCCTGAACACCCCAGCCCTTGCACAAAAAGCGTGCAAAATAAACAATGAGAAGTGTCTAAAGAATTTCAGCACGCTGCCGATAAGTCGTGAAGACTGTTTTCCGCCCGATACACCATCATCGGGCCACTTTCAAGCCATGGAGACGCTGTGATTCGACACTGCCTTGGGGGCCTGTTGCTGGCGCTCAGCTGTCTTGGCACCGCCGTTGCCGCGGGCCCTGACTGCTCGCGCTCATTTACGCTCGCCTTACACGATCACGGGCTGCTTTACTCGGTCGACACGGACACGGGCATCGACAAGGACTTCGCCGACGCACTCGCGCGGCGCAGCGGCTGCCAGGTCCGCGTGAGCCTGATGTCGCGCGCACGCATCTGGAAACTCATCGAGTCGGGCGCGCTCGATTTCAGCCTTTCGGGAATTGCGAACGAAGAGCGCAATCAATACGCGGATTTTGCATGGTACTTCAGCAACAAGTACTATCTGCTGGTTCGCAAGGATTCGGGCATCCATCAACTGGCCGATTTCGAGCACAACGACAAGTTTCAGCTCGGTGTGATTCGCAGTTTCCGCTACAGCCAGTCGGCCAACCGGCTGGTCGACTCGCTCTCCGCCCAAAACCGCGTAAGTCAGGCCGGCGGCCTGGAGCCACTTTACCAGGCGCTGATTCTCGGGCGCATTCAGGGAATGATCATCGAGCCGTTCGATTATCCCGCTATCGATGAAGCGAAAATTCGGAGCGTGACCAATATCGTGGAGTTCGACGATCCACCCATTCCGCATGGACTCATCATGTCGAAGAAGGCGCTCTCGCCCGACGAGCGGGACAAGTGGCGCGCCCTCGTCAACGAAATGATCGCCGATGGCACGGTGCGGCGCATCTTCACGAAGTACTTCAAGCCCGACCTCGCCGACTCGATGGTCCCCTTCTAGACGCCACCATGACCCGGACGCGCCTCGTTCTGCTCCCGCTACTGGTTCTCGCCACCGCGCTCGGCGTGACATGGGCGCTGTGGAATCACGAGCGGGAAGCGGCCCGCCACGAACTGCTCACGCAGTTCGACTTTTCGCTCGGCGACGTCGTGAGCCGCATCGAACAGCGCATGGGCACGTACGAGCTTTTGCTGCGCGGCGTGCAGAGCCTGTTCGCCGCGAGCGGCGAGGTCGACCGCGACGCATTCCGGGCTTACGTCGACACGCTCAATCTCGACGCCAACTTTTCCGGCATCCAGGCCATCGGCATCATCGCGTGGGTGCCGCAAACGCAAAAGGCCGCGCATATCGCGGCCATGCAACAGCGCGGCCTGCCGGGCTACTCGATCGAGCCCGATGGCGCGCGCGCGAACTACGCGCCCATCATTCAGCGCGAGCCGTATATCGGCGCCAATCGCGCGGCGCCCGGCTTCGACGCCTGGGCCGACCCGGTGCGCCGGCGCGCCATGGAGCAAGCGCGCGACACCGGCATGGCGACCATTTCGGGCAAGGTGCGCCTCGCGGTGGACACCGACCCCGGCGCCGACCCCGGCTTCGTGATGTACATGCCCGTCTACGCACGCGGCCAAACGCCGGAAAACGCCACGGAACGCCAGGCGCAGCTCGTTGGCTGGGTGTATGCGTCCTTTCGCATGCACGACGTCATCGCCAGTCTTTACGGCGAGGAACTGCCTGGCCTCTCGGTTTCCATATACGACGGTGTGGAATCGTCGCCGGATGCGCTGCTCTACAGAACGTCGGGCGCCGCCTCCCATCACCTGCCAGGCGAGCTCTCGGCAACCGAGTATCTCGTTGTTTGCGGACACGACTGGATGCTCAGGCTGATGGCCCGCGACGGCTTCAAGGCCCGCTTCGGCCGCGACGCGGCCACGCTCATCGCCATCACCGGCACGGGTCTGAGCCTGCTACTCGCGCTGCTCACGCGGCTGATGATGACGGGCCGCAGCCGCGCAATACGGCTGGCCTCCTCGATGACGAAGGAACTGCGCGAAAACGAGGAAAAATTCCGCGCCATTGCGGACTGCACCGTCAACTGGGAAATCTGGTGGTCGCCGGAAGGCAAGCCGCGCTGGATCAACTCGGCGGTGGAGCAGTACATCGGTTATACCGTCGAAGAATGCATGACCATGAGCGATTTCGCCTGCACCGTGATCTATCCGGGCGACGCCTCCTACGTCGCGCCCGAATTCCGCGGCGCGCAACTGGGCTCACGGGGCGACAACCTGGAGTTTCGTTGCGTGCGCAAGGATGGCTCGCTCATGTGGCTTTCCGCGTCGTGGGTGCCGATTACCGACACCAAGGGCGATTTCATTGGTTTTCGCACGAGCGGACGCGACATCACCGAGCGCAAGATCGCCGACCAGCGCATCAAGGAGCTGGCCTTTTACGACGCGCTCACCGGCCTGCCCAATCGCACGCTGCTGCTCGACAACCTGAAGGACGCGATTACCGATAGCGCAAGGAACGGCACGAGCGGCGCGCTGCTGTTCATCGATCTGGACCACTTCAAGACGCTTAACGACACGCTGGGCCACGACAAGGGCGACCTGCTGCTGCAGGAGGTGGCCAAACGCCTGGCGGCGAGCATACCCGCAGGCGACACCGTGGCGCGCGTGGGCGGCGACGAGTTCGTCGTGGTGGTGGGCAATCTGAATCCCGTTCCCCGTGAAGCGGCCCGCCAAACCGAGGCCCTGGGAGAGCGGATTCTCGCCGTGCTC
Organism: Paraburkholderia hiiakae; assembly: GCF_904848665.1. GTDB lineage: Bacteria > Pseudomonadota > Gammaproteobacteria > Burkholderiales > Burkholderiaceae > Paraburkholderia > Paraburkholderia hiiakae. The sequence continues at coordinate 542,600 of NZ_CAJHCQ010000002.1, read as the reverse complement.
GGGAATCCTTATCGACTCGACGATATCGACTACCGCAGCACGGCCAGCATTGGCGCAACGGTATTCAAGGGCTTCCAGGCATCGACGGACGACCTCATGAAGCAGGCCGATCTCGCCATGTACAAGTCCAAGGAACGCGGACGCAACGCGGTGCGCCTCTTCGACCCCGACATGCAAACCGTCGTGGTGGAGCGTGCCGCGCTCGAGGCGGCGCTGCGCGAAGCGATCGAAAACGAACAGTTCGTGCTGCACTACCAGATGCAGATCGACCGCGACCGCGTAACCGGCGTCGAGGCGCTGGTGCGCTGGCGTCATCCCGCACGCGGGCTCGTCTACCCGGCCGATTTCATTCTCGTGGCCGAAGAAACCGGGCTCATTGCCGGGTTGGGCAGTTGGGTTCTGCGTGCAGCCTGCACCCAACTCGCGCGCTGGGCCACGCAACCCGACACCGCGCATCTCACGATTGCGGTCAACGTCAGCGTGCAGCAGCTTCACCAACCGGACTTCGTGGAAAGCGTACTGGCCACGCTCGAACAAACCGGCGCGAGAGCGGACCGGCTGAAGCTGGAGTTGACGGAAAGCGTGCTGGTCGACAACGTGCAGGAAATCATCGAGAAGATGGAAGCGTTGAAGGCGAACGGCATCGTCTTCGCGCTCGACGATTTCGGCACCGGCTATTCGTCGCTTTCGTATTTGAAGCGCCTGCCGCTCGACCAACTGAAAATCGACCGCTCATTCGTGCGCGATGTCCTCGTCGATCCGAACGACGCCGTGATCGCGCGAACCATCGTGGCGCTTGCCCACAGCCTGGGCCTCGGGGTGATCGCCGAAGGCGTGGAAACCGAGGAGCAACGCGCCTTCCTCGCCTCGGCGGGATGCTACGCGTATCAGGGCTATCTCTTCTGCCGACCGATTCCTGTCGAGGAGTTCGAAGCCGCGTTGCGCGGACTCAAGGCCGCGGAGTGCGTCACGGAGTAGGCGCGCCACGCCACTTTTCGTCTCACGTTGCGTGACGCTTGCGCGGCACGAGCAGGTCGGACAAGCCCACGCGGTGCAACATCTCCGCTCTCACGCGGTCCAGTACGGCAAAGCCGACGTCCGCGCCGTCCTGGGTCGGGTCGATATGCACCCGGAACGGCCGCTTCCCAAAGGGCGCATCGACCGCTTCGACGATCGCCTCGGCCACGAGGCCCACGTCAGCTTCCGGCGGCACGATGGCGGCGAACGCCTGCTGGATCTGCTCGCCGAACCCGGCATAGGGGCCGGCTTCATAAGCCGCGACCACGCCGTTGTCTTCCGGACTGCCCGCATGGGAAAAGTGATTCGTGCCCGAGGTAAAGGCGCCCGGCACGATGATCGACGTTTCGATGCCCCAGCGCGAAAGCTCTCGCGCATACTGAACCGCAATCGCATCCATCGCGGCCTTCGCCGCAAAATACGGCGCGAGGTAAGGCGGCGTGCCGCCTGCGGAACTGCTGCTCGACACCCACACCACCAGCCCCTCCCGCCGTTCGCGCATGTGCGGCAGCACCGCGCGGTTCACCCGCTGCGTGCCCAGCACGTTGATATCGTAGAGGTGCGCATACTGTTCCGGGCTGAACGCTTCGGCCGGCCCGAAGGCCATGTGGCCCGCGTTGTGGACGATGACGTCGATACGCCCGCTTTCGGCGATCACGCGGGCGATGCCCGCATCCACGGACGCCTGCGACTGCACGTCGAGTTCGACGGTGCGCAGATCCGCGCCCTCGTCGCGCGAGAATTGCGCCATCTGCTCGACGACCGCGGCGTTGCGCCCAGCTATCGCGCGCATGGACGCGTAGACAGTATGGCCGGCGTTGGCGAGTGCTTCGGCGGCAAGGCGGCCAAAACCGCTGGATGCGCCGGTAACGACAATAACCTTCTTCATGATGGGTTCCTCGTGCGTCATGAAACGCTTGATCAGGACATCAAACAATGCCGCCGTTCGCGCGTATCGTTTGACCATCGATCCAGCTTGCGCCGCTGCCGACGAGGAACGCGACCACCTCCGCGATATCGTCCGCCTGGCCGAGCCGCTCGAGCGGCGGCATCTTCGCAAGGCGCTCGATCTGCTCGGGCGTCTTGTCCTTGAGGAACAGTTCGGTTGCGGTAGGTCCGGGGGCAACCGCATTAACCGTGATATTGCGGCCGCGCAGTTCCTTGGCGAAGATGTTTGTCATCGTTTCCACGGCGGCCTTGGTGGCGGCGTACACCGAGTAGCCCGGCAGCGCGAGCGCCTGGATGCTGCTCGAAAAGTTGACGATGCGGCCGCCCTGGCGCAGCTTCTTCGCGGCAATGCGCAGCGTATTGAAGGTGCCCTTGAGGTTGATCGCGACGAGCCGGTCGAACAGCGCGTCGTCGGTATCGACCAGATTGACGAGGCCCGGCTGCATGACGCCCGCGTTGTTCACCAGGATATCCACGCCCCCAAAGAGCGTAATGGTCTGGTCGAACATCGCGGCCACCTGAGCGGGCACGGCCACGTCTGCCTGAATCGCCGTGGCGCGGCCGCCGGCTGCCGTGATTTCCTCCACGACCGCGTTGGCGTCCGCCGCGCGGCCAGCGTAGTTGACGACGACTGCGATGCCTTCGCCTGCGAGGCGTCGGGCGATCGATGCGCCGATGCCGCGGGAAGCGCCGGTAACGATCGCGACTTTGCTGGTGTTGGCTTGCGTGCTCATGGTAATGCTCCGTTTCGGTTGGGCGGGTGATGCAACGTGATGCGATGGGTGCATCTTCCCTCCAGACAACGCTCAACGGTAGCCGCATAACCAGAATATCGGTTATGCTTTCCACGTATGACCATCTTCAACGACCTCAGTCTGCTGCAAGCCTTCGTTGCCATTGTGGAGAGTGGCAGCCTCTCCGCTGCGGCGCGCAAGCTGAATCTAAGTCAGCCCACGCTGAGCCGCCAGTTGCGCTCGCTCGAAGATCAATGCGGCACGGCGCTGCTGCGGCGCGACACGCACCGCATGAGCCTCACCGACATGGGCCACCAGTTCCTTGCCGACGCGCAGGCGCTGCTCGCGCTAGCCGAGGAGTCCGAGCAGCGCATGCGGCGCGACCAGAGCGCGCTGAGCGGCAATATCCGCGTGTTTTCCACGATCGACTTTGGCCAGTCCGTGGTCAGCCGGATGATCAGCAGTTTTATCCAGGCGCACCCGGCGGTGAGAATGGAACTGGCGTATTCGAACCGTCCGCTGCATATGATCGAAGAGGGCTGCGACGCCGGCATCGTCGCAGGGGCGCTCACTGACGATCGCGTCGTTGCGCGCGCGCTGGGCGAGATCCGGCGCTATCCGGTTGCCTCGCCCGCCTTCCTCAAGGATCACAAGTTCGTCAGCAAGCCGGAAAATCTCCGGGCCTTACCGTGGATCGCGCTTTCGAGCCGGCAATTCGGCGGCTCGAGAGATGTCACGCTGTATTCGGAGGCAGCGACGCATACGCTGCAGATCGAGCCCGTGATGATTTCGGAAGGAGTGACGAGCATGCGCGAGGCCGCGCGCATGGGGTTGGGGCTGGCCGTGTTGCCGGAATGGCTGGTCGAGGAGGATCTGATGTCGGGCCGCCTCGTGCGGGTATTGCCGAAATGGCAGGCGAAACCGCTCGCCGCGCAAATCGTCTATCCCGTGCAACGGCGGCTGCCGTTGCGCGTGCAAGCATTTATCGAATTCGCTACGGAATATATGACGACGGTTTTGAAGCCGCGCTAACGCCAGCCTCCACTCAGGCGCCCCGGCGCGGCGCCCGGCCGCCGAACTCCGTGGCGCGCACGGCCTCGACCAGATAATCGACGAACGACACAATGCGCGCCGAAATCGCCGTGTTGCGGTAGTACACGGCGTGAATCGGCTGCCGCGCGTCCTGAGTCTGGCGCGGGAGCACCTGCACGAGGCTGCCGTGCGCGCGGTCCTGCGCCGTCATGAAGTCCGAAAGACACACGATACCCACGCCCGCGAGCGCGAGTTGCCGCAAGGTCTCGCCGCTCGACGACCACACGTCCGGCTCGATGCGCAGCGGCTCGCCATCGGCGCCCGTGAGCGGCCATACGTTAAGCGCTTCGGGCTGGGTAAAGCCTAGCAGCGTGTGCTTGCCCAGATCCGCCACCCGCGCGGGCCGCCCACGCGCTGCCAGATACTGCGGGCTCGCGAGCACCCGCACGCGGCTATTGCCGACCAACCGGCTATGCAGCGTGGAGTCCTTGAGCCGGCCAATGCGGATCGCCACATCAGTGCGCCGCTCCAGCAGATCGATGATGCCCTCATTGCTGTTCAACTCCAGCTCGACCTGCGGATAACGCTCGCGATAACCCTGCACGAGCGTGCGATCGAGCGCGCCGAACCCGACGGCTTCCTGCTCGCCGTCCGTTACACGCTGCTCGATTATGCCAGCGCGCTCGAAAAGTCGATGCCCGCCGCTCAGGCGCGCGCACCGCTTGAATCGTCAACGATCAGACGACAAAACTCGCACGCAACCTGGATACGGCAAGTTAGACGCGGCTGTCCGGCTCCGAAAGGAATACTTCCACCTGACTAACGAAGCGCTCGGGAAACTGATAGAAGGACCCGTGGTTCGAGTCTTCGTACAGGATCAATTGAGCGTTCGGCATGGTCTGTTGCATCGTGTACGAGTTGACAGTCGGAGCGATGACGTCGTTGTTGCCCTGCACGATAAGCGTCGGCTGGTTGATTTCCTTCAGGTAGTTGAGCACTCCTTCGAATTGAACGCCGTAGTTCCCAAGCGCTTCCAGTTGCGCCGGTGCCACCTTGTCGCTGACTTCTGGGTCGCGATTTTCCTGACGCAAATGCTTTCGGTGAAGGAACGCCAGCCCAGCAGCCTGACTCGTCCTTGACGGCGCGAAGTGAACCGCTAGCCACAGGTGCTCGGGCGGATCGTAGGCCGCAGCGAAGATCGCCGCCGCGGCTTCAGTCATCGGCGCAATGCCTTCCCCGCCGCGAGGGCCGGTGCCGACCAGAATAAGGCGACGCACGAGCGCCGGCGCCTGGAGTGCGATTTCCTGCGCAACCATGCCGCCGATCGAGAAGCCGAGAACGTCAACCCTGCTGAGATCCAGCGCTTTGATGAAGGCAATCGCATTCGCGCCCATCTCCTGAATCGTTGTGGGGACCTCGCCGGAGCTACTCGAAATACCCGCATTGTTGAACAGGATCACTTCACGTGTCATGGCGATGCCGTTTGTCACCGCAGGGTCCCAATAGTCCATTGTCCCGGTGAAGTGCTGATTGAAGACAACCGGCACGGTGCCTCGCTTTCCGAAACGGCGATAGGCAAAGCGAACGCCGTTGGCTTCGACATATTGCGTCGGCGCTGTTTGGTGGTTGAAGTTGCTCATCGATGTTCTCCTTATGCGGACGCGTCATCCGCTATTCGAAACAAGAATGACCCTCACGCGATTCGATGTTGCCGTCATGGCGCTCGCGTATCGGGGCCGTCTGGAAGGCAATGTAAGCGACCGACGCGGATGGGAAAAATACTTGCTGGGCTGGGGGGCATGCCTATCGAGCATGGGCCATGGATTTCGAAGGGAGCGTGAGGTGGGTTGTCTAGCCTGGGCTGACCGGATATGACGCATCGAGCGTCGTAAATATGGGGAGCGGTCAACGCCGGTTCCCGTCGGGGATCAACGGAAGGACGGACATTCGCCGGAAAGGCGTGTCAGGCGGTTGTGGATCGACACGCGGCTGTCACTTCGCGTGTGAATGGTCATCCCGGGAAAAAAATTCCGTCTTCTTCCACACACTCATTCCTGCAATGAGCAACTACAGTTTAGTTGTTGGGGACAATCCAGCACGTCGGACCCGCCATCACCTGATTGCCGTCCCAAGGTGTGAACGCCATGAAGAACTTCCTCAGCGCGCTACTGCTCGCCACTGCGCCGTTCGTCGCGTGGGCCGAAGCGCCGTTCCTTTATTCACGTAGCGCAATCGTGTACGACGTCGGACGCGGCGAGGTCCTGCTGGAAAAGAACGCCGACGACCTCCAGCCGATCGCATCCCTCACCAAGCTGATGACGGCAATGGTCGTGCTGGACAGCGCCCAGCCGCTGGGAGACACGGTGACAGTCGACGATGACGACATCGATCGGCTCAAGCACTCGGGGTCCCGCATCCCGATCGGTGCCTCGCTCGAACGGGGAGAGATGCTGCGCCTAGCGCTCATGTCGTCCGAAAACCGCGCGGCGTCCGCGCTGTCTCGTGCGTTCCCGGGCGGCCAGCCTGCGTTCATCCAGAAGATGAATGAAAAGGCGCGCGCGCTGCATATGGCCAATACGCACTTCGACGATCCAACCGGACTCTCGCCGGACAATCTCTCGACGGCACGCGACGTCGTGAAGATGGCGGAAGCGGCGGCGCACTATCCGTTGATCAGCGAATACACCACACTTCCCCGCTATGAAGAGGAGATCGGCAGCAGGACGAGGTTCTATCACAATACCGACCCGATAGTCCGCGCGGCCGATTGGGACGTTCTGGTCGCAAAGACCGGCTATATCCGCGAGGCGGGGCGCTGCATCGTGGTCGATGCGAACATGCCGAACGGCCAGGTGATGATTGCGCTCCTCGGCTCGAAAACATCGTGGGGGCGCTCCACCGATCTCGTCACAATACGCCGATGGCTGAATGGCGACGAGACGCCCGTCGTCGAGCCGCACTATTACGCCAGCACCCGGCTGCATCATCACCATTCGGTGCTGGCGCGGTCGCATCGCGTCAGGGTGCAGTTCGCATCGTACCGGACAGGTTCGACGGCCGGCGTGCACCGGCAGACCGTCAAGCATCATGCCGGCAAGCGGGAACACCACACGCCTGTTGCCGCCTGACCTATGGCTCCATGACGCCGCGCGCCGATAGTCACGCTCGTCTGGCCCGTTACGTGATATGACGGCTGCGGCTAGCGGCGTGGGGCCATATGCCCACCTCACGCTCATTCCACCGTGTCGTTCACGTCCGTGAGGCGAATCATGTGCGGGCGCACGCGCGCCTCGTCCTCCGGTTCATCCTGCGTTGGCGGATGAATAAGCGCGTCGAGACGCGCGCGCGTGGCAAGGAACTCGGGCGTATTGAACTGTGCGTAGCCGCGCGGACGCGGCACCGGCACCTCGATCAACTCCTGCACCTGGCCCGGATGCGCCTTCAGCACGAGGATGCGGTCAGCCAGGTAGATCGCCTCGTCCAGGTCGTGCGTGATGAAAAAGATCGTAATGTCGACGTTGCGCCAGATATCGAGCAGATGCGCCTGCATCTTGGAGCGCGTCTGCGCATCGAGTGCACCGAACGGTTCGTCCATCAACAGGATGCCGGGCCGATTGGCGAGCGCGCGCGCGATCGCCACGCGCTGCTTCATGCCACCGGAAAGCTGGTGCGGATATGCGTTGGCGAACGGCTCCAGGCCGACGAGGTCGAGCCATTGCAGCGCCTCGCGCTCGGCCTCCGACTTTCCCTGGCCATTCATACGCAGTCCGAACATCACGTTTTTCTTCACCGTGAGCCACGGAAAGAGCGTATAGCCCTGGAACACCATGCCGCGGTCGGCGCCGGGGCCGCTCACCGTCTTGCCATTCACGCGAACCTCGCCCGACGTTTGCGCTTCGAGGCCCGCGAGAATGCGGATCAGCGTGGACTTGCCACAGCCCGAAGGCCCGATCACGCACACGAACTCGCGCCGGTGCGTGGTGAAGCTCACATCGGCGAGCGCCGTGTGCTCGCCTTGGGGCGTCACGAACCGCTTCGTGAGATTGCGCACTTCGAGGATCGGCTCGCGCGCTTTCAGCCGCTCGAAGCGCGCACGCACCGCATCGGACTGCAGGAGATAGTCGGGAACGGTTTGCGGATTGAACATGATGCGGTCCTTGAAGACTCAGAATGCGTTTCAAAAGGCGTGTCGTTGCGAACGAATGCAGGCGATTGCGCCAGGCCTCAGGCCTTAAGCGTCCGATCCCACGGAAACAGCTTGCGACCGAGGAACGCCAGCACAAGATCGGTGCCCAAGCCAATGATGCCGATCATCATGATCGCGGCGTAGACGTTATCGAAGTGCTGATAACGCGCCTGCTGCGTGATGTACCACGTGATGCCCGAGCTCGTGCCCACGAGCTCCGCGACGATCAGATAGGTCCACGCCCAGCCGAGCAGGATGCGCTGGTCGCGATAGAGATCGGGCAGAATGCCGGGCACGACAACATGCGTGAGCAGCTTCAGTCGCGTGGTGCCGAGCGTCATCGCCGCTTCGAGCAGGCCATATTCGAGCTTGCGCGTGGTGTTGGCAATGATGAGCACCTGCTGGAACAGCGTACCGATCACGATAATCGCGATCTTCGGCGCGTCGTAAATGCCGAGCACGGCCACCATCAGCGCGCCGAACGCGGGTGCCGGCAAATAGCGAAAGAACTCGAAAAACGGCTCCTGCAGGCGCGCGAGCACGCTATAGGTTCCGCACACGACGCCGAGCGGCACGCCAATCAGCGACGAGACCACGAAGCCCCAGAAGATGATCTGCACGCTGTGCCAGAGGCTCTGGTGCAGCCATACGCCGTCCTGAGCGACGGGCGGTGTCGTGAACGCGGTGTAGAACGCGCGCAGCACCTCGTGCGGCGCGGGCAGATACACCGGGTTCGCGGGCACGCCCGCCGGTAGCGCGGCGTGGGTTTCGCGCGCATGGTCGAGTTCGTCGGCGAACACGGCTTTGTCCACACGCATGCCGGGCTGGAAATAGTCCACGCTGCCCGGCTGGCTGATCAACATCTGCGAATGCCAGACGAAGGGCACGTAGCTCACTACGCACCACACGAGCACCGGCAACAGAAACGAGCCGATGCCCAACATCCACTTGCCGCGCGGCGAAAGCTCGCGGCGTACGGCAAACCATCCGGTCTGGCTGATTTCGGCCATGATGTTCTCCTTGACGTTGCCCTGCCAGGGCCTGTTCACGCTAATAACAGGCCCTGTATGACGACGGTCGGCGCACGCCGCCTTACTTCAGTGCGCTGGTGAGCGAAGGGTCCACATAGGCGTTCACGTCCTGCGAGGTCTTGTAGACCTGGTACTTCACGTTGAACGCGTCGGCGGTATGACTCGAACCGTAAAGCGAGCGAAATCCGTCGGCCTTCACGTAGGCCTGTTGCGCCTCGGGCAGCGTGAGCAGCTTCGTGCCCTTGAGCAGCGGCAAATACTGCGCCGGCGTGAGACCTACGCGCGCGGCCATGATCTTCACGGCGTCGGGCTGCGTGGCCGGGTCGTCGATGTACTTCACCACGCGGTACCAGACCTTCGCGAGCTTTTCGTAGTCGGCCTTGTGCGCCGCAAGGCTCACGGGGTTCACGGCGAGCACGTCGTAGATGAGGCCCGGCTCGTCGGCCGAGGTGAATACGGGCCGCGCGCCGGGCACCGCGCGCTGCGCTTCGCCCGCGTTCGGTTGCCATGCGGCGACGGCCGAGACGTCGGAAGAAGCCAGCACCTGCGGCGTTTCGTTGGTCTTCGCGTTCACGAGCGTGACGTCGCCCTCCTTCATGCCTGCGCGCTGGAGCGCGTCGAGCAACAGCAGGTGATCGACCACGCCAAATTCCACGCCGATCTTCTTGCCCTTGAGGTCCTGGATCTTGCGTGCGGGCGGCTTGGCGATGACCATGTCGTTGCCGTTCGAATAATCGGTGATGAGCGCCATCACGTTCTTCGCGCCGTTCGCGCCCATCGTGAGCGCATCGCCGTTGGTGACGAGCACGGCGTCGAGTTTGTTGGCCGCAAACGCATCCATCGAGGCCGTGTAGTCGAACCAGTCGAACTTCACGTCGAGGCCCGCTTCCTTGAACCAGCCTTTGTCGATTGCCACCTGCCACGCGACCCAGCCCGGCCAGTCGCTATAGCCGATGCGTAGCGGCGCGGCATTCGCGGCCTGTACGCCGGCTGCGAACAGGCCCGTGGCCAGTGTGAGCGCGGTGGCGGCGCCCAGCGCCCAACGGCGCAGCGGTGCGGCGGATTTTGCGTGGCGTGCCTCGCCTGCGTCGATTGCAAACGGAACGTGCGTCGTCTTCATGGCGAATCTCCAGGAGTAAAGGTGCAACGGTTTTCTTGACGTAATGGCGTGGGGTTTCATGCTTCGGCGTTCCCGGTTTCGTTTTGCGAGCTGGCCTGCACCGTCGCCTGCGAGCCGTCCTGCATGGGCGGCGACACCGGGCGCTCGCGCTCGCCCAGCCACGCGCGGGCCAGGTCGAGGAGGTACGCGTCGTCGTGTGAGCGAGCGACGAACGTGATGCCGAACGGTTTGCCCGCGTGCGGGCCCGCTGCGCACTCGCCCGCTGGCACGGCGAGCGCGCTCAGGTCGAGGAGGTTCACGAAGTTCGTGTAGTAGCCGAAGCGTGCATTCACGCCGATGGGGTCCGCTTCGAGTTCGGCGATCGTGGATGTCGTGGGCGAAGTTGGCGTGACGAGCGCGTCGATCTGCGGCCACACGCGTTCGCTTTCCATACGAAGCGACGCGAGACGGTCGAGCGCCGCGAAGGCGTCGGCCGCGCTCCAGCGCACCGCGCCGCCCAGGATCTCGCGCGTGACGGCGTGCAGCGCCTCGGGCTGCGCCTCGAAGAACGGTCGAATGGCGGCAAGACGCTCGGCCACGAACGGGCCTTCGTAGAGCAGGCGCGCCGTGGCGAGGAACGGTTCGAAATCGATTTCCACGAGTTCGGCGCCGGCCGCGCGCAGTTTCGCGAGCGCTACGTCGAACGCCGCCGCATACGAGGCGTCACCGTAGAAGTTCAACTGCGTCGCACGCGGCACGCCGAAGCGCACGCCCCCAAGCGTCGCGCGCTCGCGACCGCTCGGCTGCCAGGCGCGTGCATACGGATCGCCTTGCGTTACGCCACGCGCGCACTCGAACACGCGCTGGGCGTCGTTCGCCGAATGCGCGAAGATCGAGACGCAGTCGAGCGAACGGCACGCGGGCACCACGCCCTGCGTGCTCAGCACGCCCTTGGTCGGCTTGAGGCCCACGAGACCGTGAAACGCCGCCGGCACGCGGCCCGAGCCCGCCGTATCGGTGCCCAGCGAGAACGCGGCGAGGCCGAGCGCGACGGCCACGGCCGAGCCCGAGCTCGAACCGCCCGAGGCGTACTCCGGGTCCAGCGCATTGCGGCACGCGCCATAGGGCGAGCGCTGGCCCGAGAGCCCCGTCGCGAACTGGTCGAGGTTGGTCTTGCCCACGGGAATCGCGCCCGCAGCGATCAGGCGCTCGACCACGGGTGCGCTGCGCGCCGGCGTATACGCATACGCTGGGCATCCCGCGGTGGTCGGTACGCCAGCGAGGTCGATGTTGTCCTTGATCGCAAACGGCACGCCGTACAGCGGCAGCGTGGCGGGATCGCGCTGTGCCAGCGCCTCTGCGTAACGCATCATCTCGTCGCGCGTGAGCGCGCGTATCCAGACACGATGCGGATCGTCACCAGCGGTACGCGCGGCAATGCGCTCGACGAGTTGCGCCGGCGTGAGGTTGCCTTGCAGATAGCGCGCGCGTAGCGACTCGATGTTCATGGGCAGATCGTCGTTATGCGGATTCATTGGCATGCGGCCTCCTCGCCGCTCACGGCAGTGGCTTGTGCGGTATCGCCCGATGCTTCGGATACCACACGGATCACCATCAAGCGCTGGCCCGCCACCACAGCGTCGCCGGCCGCGCAATCGAGCGCGTCGATCACGCCGGCCGCACTCGCGGTCACGGTCACTTCCATCTTCATCGACTCGAGAATCGCCACGTCCTGGCCCTCTTCGACGCACTCGCCCGCGGCAACCAGCAGCTTCCACACGCTGCCCGATACATCGGCGCCAATCGCGCGGCAGTCGTCGGCTAGAGATTCGGCGGCGCGCACGGCGCTTGCGGCTTCGTCCGCCGCGCCTTCGGCCACGTACTCGGCCTGACCCGCTTCGCGCCAGCGCTCGCGTTCGGCTTCGAACGCGGCTTGCTGAGTCGTCTTGAATGCGGCGATCGACTCCGCCTCGTCATGCAGGAAGCGCTCGTATTCGCCGAGGTCGAACACCGACTCTTCGATGCGCAGGCTGCGGCGCCCCGCGAGGAATTCGCTGCGCCACTCCGCGAGTTCGGCCTCGCTCACCTCAAAGAAGCGGATTTCGTCGAAGAAGCGCAGTAGCCACGGCTTGCCCGGCGCGAACTCGGTCGTCGTGCGATAGCGGTTCCACATCTGCACGGTGCGGCCCACGAACTGATAGCCGCCGGGGCCTTCCATGCCGTACACGCACATGTACGCGCCGCCGATGCCCACGGCGTTCTCGGGCGTCCACGTGCGCGCGGGGTTGTACTTGGTGGTGACAAGCCGGTGGCGCGGATCGACGGGCGTCGCGACAGGAGCGCCAAGATAGACGTCGCCGAGGCCGAGCACGAGGTAACGCGCGTCGAACACGATGCGCTTCACGTCGTCGATGCCAGCAAGACCGTTGATGCGGCGAATGAACTCGATATTGCTCGGACACCACGGCGCGTCGGGGCGCACGGACTGCATGTAGCGTTCGATGGCCACGCGTGTGGACGGGTCGTCCCACGAAAGCGGGAGATGCACAATGCGGTTCGGCACGCGCATCGCATCGACGGCGGGCAGCATTAATTCGGCATCCTTCAGATGTGCGATCAGCTTGTCGAGCGTGAGCACCGCGGGATCGAAATGCACCTGAAGCGAACGGATGCCCGGTGTGAGATCCACGATACCGGGAAGGCGGTGCGCTTCGAGCCAGTTCATCAGCGCATGCACGCGAAAGCGCAGCTTCAGGTCGAGCACGGACGGGCCGTATTCGATCAGCAGGTTGCGGTCGCCCGAGCGCCGATAGACCACGCCTACGCCTTCGCCCGCCTGTTCGTCGCGATAAAGCACGCATTCGCGCGCATTCCCGTTCACAGCGGCGCCACCCGCAGGCGCCGCGGGCACGAACCGAACCGTGTCGCCGGGGCGCAGTTGACCGAGCTTCCATAGCTCCTCGCCGATCACCGTGACCGGGCACACGAAGCCGCCCAGGCTCGGGCCGTCCGGGCCGAGAATCACGGGCATGTCGCCCGTGAAGTCCACGGCGCCGATCGCGTAGGCGTTGTCGTGGATGTTGGAGGGATGCAGGCCCGCCTCTCCGCCGTCCGCTCGCGCCCATTGCGGCTTCGGGCCAATCAGGCGCACGCCCGTTCGGCTCGAGTTGTAGTGCACGGTCCAGCGCGCTTCGTAGAGCATCGCAATGTCTGCGCGCGTGAGGAAGTCGGGCGCGCCGTGCGGGCCGTCGAACACCGCCAGCTCCCACTCGTGGGTGAGCGCCGGCACGCGAGCGGCCGCGAGCCGCGCGCCCACTTCGCTCGCTGCGCCCTTGCCAGCAAGTGGCGCGAGATGCAGCACATCGCCCTTGCGCAGCGCGCGGCCCGCGTGGCCGCCGAACTGGCCGAGCGTGAAGGTCGCCTTGCTGCCTAGATAGTCGGGCACCTGCAGGCCGCCCTTCACCGCGAGGCACGCGCGCACACCCGCGCCCGTCACGCCCCCGAGCTTGAGCACCATGCCCGCGCTCGCGCGCACCACCTGCCAGTACGGCACCGGCTCGCGGTCCAGCGTTGCGGCAAGCGGTGCGCCGCCCAGCACGAACAGCGTTTCTGTATTGAAGCGCAGCGTCGCGCCCACCATCGTGAATTCGAGCCCCGCCGCATCGGGTGCGTTGCCGAGCAGTTCGTTGGCGAGATTGAACGAGCGGTCGTCCATCGGGCCTGAGGGCGGCACGCCCACGTCCCAGTATCCGAGGCGGCCAGGTGTTTGCTGAACGGTGGTCTGCACGCCGCCGTCGAGTACGTCGATCGTGTGCGGCGCGAACAGGAAGCGGCCGAGAAAGCCCGTGGTCTGCTCGCCGGCCACGAACGTGGCGCAGCCAACGATTGCGCGCAGGTAATCGAGGTTCGTCTCGATGCCGTAAAGCTGCGTGCGCGCGAGCGCGTCACCGAGTTTCCTGAGCGCCGCTTCGCGCGTTTCGCCCGTGGCGATGATCTTCGCAAGCAGCGGGTCGTAGAATGCGCTGACTTCGGTACCCGCGTCGACCCACGTGTCCACGCGCGCTTCGGCGGGAAACGCCACATGTGTGAGTAGCCCCGAACTCGGCTGGAACTGGCGGTTCGGATCTTCGGCGTAGACGCGCACCTGAATGCTCGCCGCGCGCGGCGCGAGCGTATTGACGGGTGCGAGCGTATCGAGCGGCGCGAGCGTGCCTTCGGCCTGGCGGATCATCCATTCCACGAGGTCGACGCCGTACACCTCTTCCGTCACGCCGTGCTCCACCTGGAGCCGCGTATTCACTTCGAGGAAGTAGAACGCGCGGGTTTGCGTGTCGAACACAAACTCCACCGTGCCCGCGCTCGCATAGCTCACCGCTTTCGCGAGGCGCACGGCCGTGGCGTGCAATGCGCGGCGCTCGTCGTCGGTCAAGCCCGGCGCGGGCGTTTCCTCGATCACCTTCTGATTGCGCCGCTGCACCGAGCAGTCGCGCTCGCCGAGCGAGATCACGTTACCCATACCGTCGCCGAACACCTGCACTTCGATATGGCGCGCGTGTTCGACGAACTTTTCCAGATACACGCCCGCGTTTGCGAAATTGCTCTCGCCAAGCCGCACAACAGAGGCGAATGCGGCTTCGAGTTGCGCGGCATCACGGCACAGCGACATGCCAATACCGCCGCCACCCGCCGTGCTCTTGAGCATCACCGGGTAGCCGAGCGCGAGCGCCGCTTCGAGCGCCGCCGCCACGTCGGGCAGCAAGCCCGTGCCGGGCAGCAGTGCGACTTCGTTGGCGCGCGCGATTTCGCGCGCGGTGTGTTTGAGGCCGAACGCCGTCATCTGTTCGGCGCGCGGGCCGATGAATGCGATGCCGGCGCGCTCGCACGCGCCCGCGAACGCGGCGTTCTCGGAGAGAAAGCCATAGCCCGGATGCACCGCCTGCGCGCCGGTGCGCCGCGCCGCCGCGAGAATGGCCTCTGCGTTCAGATAGCTCTGCGCGACGGGCGCGGGCCCGATGCAGATGGCTTCGTCCGCGAGCATGACGTGCATGGCGTGGCGATCCGCCTCCGAATACACAGCGACGGACGCGATGCCCAGACGCTTGAGCGTGCGGATCACGCGGCACGCAATCTCGCCGCGGTTGGCAATGAGAACCTTGTCGAACGCCATCGTCACGCCCCCCAAACGAGCAGACGCACGGGCGTCGGGTTATAGCCGTTGCACGGATTATTCAGCTGCGGGCAGTTCGAGATCAGCACCGTCACGTCCTGTTCCGCGCGCACTTCCACGTATTTTCCGGGCGCGGAGATGCCGTCTTCGAACGTGAGCTGGCCGAGCGGCGTAACGGGCACGTTCATGAAGAAGTTGATGTTGCTGACGATATCGCGCTTGCCCAGCAGCGCCCCCACGCCGCAGGTGCAGTGCGCGAGCGCGTTGAGGTAGCTGTCGCGGCAGCTATGCATGTGGCGCTTTTCGAGCGCGTAGCGCACCGTGTTGCTCTCGGCCGCGCAGGCGCCGCCAAGCGTATCGTGGCGCCCGCACGTATCGGCGACGATGGTGAGCAGCGGCGCGCCGCGGTTCGACATCAGCACGCTGCCCGCGCTGAGATAGAGATTGCGCTGCGCGCGAATGGTGTCCTGCGCGCTGTAGCGTTCGGTGGGATCGGCGCTGCTGTAGAACAGTGTGTCCACGGCCTGGTTGCCCTCCAGGTCGACGATGCGCAGCGTTTCGCCGCGCTTCATGTCGTGCATCCACGGCTCGCCCGCGGGCAAGGTGAAATCGGTGTCGGCATTGCGCTCGTCGAGCGCGCTTTCGATAATCGGCATGACAGCTCCCTTGCGCTCAGGCGAACAGACGGTCGGTGTTGATGAAACCGCGCTGGTTCTCGGCGCAGGCCGTGCGGCACAGGTCGTCGGCGCTCGCGGCGGAGTCGGCCGCGTAGGCGCGCCAGGCAATGAGTTTCACCGGCTTCGGCGCGTACTCGCCGTGCGGATCGAGCGGGTGCGGTGCCGTCGAAAACGCGGCGAGCGTGTTCATCTCGAAGCGCAGGTCGAACGTCGCGCCCGCATGCGAGTGGCGCGGCAAGAATTCGAGCGAACCGTCCTCGCCCACGGCGACCTTGCTGAAGAAGTTGACGTTGGCCACCAGATCGCGCGGACCCAGGCCGTATTTCGAGAGTTCGAGCACGAGACTGTCGCGGCCGTTGCGGATCATGTCGTTGCGGTGTGCCTGGTAGCGCTGCTCGCCATACTTGCGCATGAATAGCGTCGCGTCGCCCACCCCGCCGAGGGGGTCGTGCCAACCGAGCGTGTCTGCGGTAATCGATGCGATTACGCGGCCCATATCGGTATAAAGCGCGTGGCCGCGCGTGAGATGAGCCGTGTGCTGCGCCTTGAGCGTGTCGGCCATGTTGTAGCGTTCCAGCGGATCTTCCTGGCGGTGGAACACGGCGGCGAGATTCGCGCCGCCTTCGAGGTCGATCACGCGCAGCGCGAGGCCGCGACGCAGGATGCCCGACCAATGCGTGCCGGCGGGAATCACGGTTTCCCACAGCACGTCCACGGGTGGCAAGGCGGATGGCAGATCAGACTGCGCGCAGGCAGAGGAGAAGCGGGTCGGCATGGAGGCTCCAGTTTGCGAAGGGATAGCGCGTGAGAGGGCGACCGAACGACATCGCGACCTCCCGGGCTTTTATCCCTCCGTGGAGCCTCATCGCCGCCTTGCAGGCAAGGTGGGAGACGAGACCGGATTGCTCTCGGACCAGACATCGGACGCGGTATGAACAGATGTGCCACGCCGACCGGAACCCTAGCGATCCTAAGATGATGCAAATTGCTTCGCACCTCTCGCCAGGCTAATTAGCGAGTTCTGTGCCAGGTCTGTCTGAATGCGTTGGAACTCGCCTCGATGCGCACTGGCGGCGCGGGTGGGAGCGCGACGCGCGCGGTGACCCGCCACGCCCGCGCAATCACAGTGCAGTGCGTGCACCATGTTGCAGGGCCAGGCACCGTGACGGGGCACTGCGCATGCGCATGCAGCGCTCCGAAGGCGCGAAAGGCCGATGGCATATGAATTGCGTTTGCATGCGGCTCCCACTGCCCGCTCACTCGCCTGTCCATGCGCCCAACGAGACTCGCCATGCAACCCGTCCCGCACTTCGCCGCGCGCCTGCGCCAGTTCCTCTATGCCATGCTTGCCGCGCGCTTTATCGAACTCGCTCCGCGCGCGACTTGTAACGCGAGACGCGAATAGTCGAATAGTGGCTTCCTCGCATTCGCGTACCGTCACCCCGAGCCTGCGCCAGCAAGCGTGTCACCCGAAAGCAGACCGCGCCACAGCGGGGACGCCACGGCGCGTTTGCCACGATGCTTTAGAACAACTTACGCAAGCCCACCCGCACCGCAACCGAGGTAGCGCCCGACCCTACGTACACGCCATTCTCGAAGACCGGCGCCGACCCGCCACCGAGAAAAACGGGCGCCGCTCCGCCACTCGCGTGAAGCCATGTCGCGCTCGTATAAATGTCGACACTCTTCGAAAGCCAGTAGTCGCAAAGGGCCGTTATATTCACCCACTTCTGCGAGCCGAGCTTGCTGTACCACGCACCGGCCATCAGCGTCGTGGCGGGCGTCAGGAAGAAGGCTTCGTTCGCCTCGTAAGTCAGCATGGACCCGCTGTCGCTGCCAATCTTGAAGCGCGTATCGGTGAAAAGTAGTCGCGTAAGGCTACGGCCGTAACGATAGCTGCCGCCTACTCCAAGCGACGCGACGTTGTTTGCCAGTACAGGCCCCGCCGGCAGGCCTGGGAAGAACGTCGTACCCGCCTGGGTCGGCCCGTTCAGGCCGAGGTCGTGCGTGTTCGTATAGGCAATCCCCAGATTCAGCGGACCATTTGCGTAGCGCGCGCCGAACGCATATACGCGCCCCGTCCCCGCGCTCACCGACTGCGACGGAAACGCATACAGGCCGCCGAGTGTCACGCCGGCGAACGTGGGCGATGTGTACTTCACGGCATTGTTGATGTGCAGCGTGCCCGCGAGATGATCGAAGTCGCCCGGATGCCATGAATACTGACCCGCGAGTTGCCCCATGGCGAACTGAGTGAGGTTGTCCCAGAAGAAGTCGTATTGCTTGCCGAGCGTCAGCGTGCCGGCCGCGTTGTTCGCAAGCCCCACCCAGGCCTGCCGGCTGAACAGCACGCCCGACTGCACCATCGTGCCGCTGTACAGGTTGAAGCCATTTTCGAGGTCGAATACGGCGCGTGTCCCGCCGCCCAGATCCTCCACACCGCGCAGGCCCCAGCGGTTGGACTGGATCGATCCGTCGTTCGCGACGAACGTCGCATGCCCATTCAGATTGCTGAAGTAGGTAATGCCCGCGTCGATGATGCCGTAGAGCGTCACGCTGCTTTGCGCATGGGCGCTCCCCATGCACCCCATCGCGCCGGCGCCGATCAGTGCTGCCAGCGCCGTCCTCTTTACGATCTTCTTCATTGTCTGTCTCCTGTAGTTTTTTTAGTCAAAACGAGTCCCTCCCTCGCGCGAGGGATGGGTTTTCCGGTAAGGGAAGGCCCGGAGTCAGCCGGGCCTGGGTGGAAACGCGTGGTGTCGCGCTAGACGTCGAAGCGGTATAACGTCGAAGCCACGCCAAAGCGCTGATCGGCGCTCAAGCTGTTGGTCACGGCGAGGTAGCGCGTGTCGCCCTCCATGAAGCTGAGAGCCGACGTCGCGCCGCTCGTTTCGAAGGTCTCGGCGAGCGCGAACCCACTGCCCATCCAGCGAAACACCTGCGATTCGCTTTCGACGATGGGCGCCTGCGGGGTGCCCGTGATGAAACACACGCGCACGAGATAGCGGCCATGCGCGCCCTCGACGAGACAAAGCTCACGGCCGCCAGCGCCGCCCAGATGCTGTACTTCGACGAAGCGCTCACCATCGAGACGGTAGAGTGTGGTCGCACCGAGCAGATTCACGTGGACCATCCAGAACGCGCCTTGCGCTTCGAAGAAGCGGAACGTGCGGCCGCCCTTCTCTTCAAAGCGCTGAAACGTGACGAAGCGCGCGCCGTCCCAGCGCAGCACCGACGATCCGCTCACGTGATCGGCGTAGGCGAGAAAGTGCGCATCGCCGCGGCACGCGTAGTTCCAGTCATAGCCCCACATGCCGTCGATCGCTTGAAACGCTTCGAAGCACTCGCCATTCCACTCGAAAATCCGCGAGGTTCGTGGATGCACCGCGTTCACGCCCTCCACGGTCACGCCCTGCGCGAGCGCGAGGAAATGCCTTTCGCCGATCGAGAACGCGCGCCACTGCTTCGCCGCGAACACGTCGAAGCGCTGATGCGGCGCCCACGCGCCATCGCGCCACTCGTACAGTGTGGCCTGCGTATTCAGGTCGTACGGGCCGCGTCCGGTGCGGATGCCTGCCGCGGCCAGG
The DNA here is from genome assembly GCF_904848665.1 of Paraburkholderia hiiakae. Lineage (GTDB taxonomy): Bacteria > Pseudomonadota > Gammaproteobacteria > Burkholderiales > Burkholderiaceae > Paraburkholderia > Paraburkholderia hiiakae. The sequence continues at coordinate 523,122 of NZ_CAJHCQ010000002.1, read as the reverse complement.
AACCGCCGGCCGCCGATCTCGAAGTACTCGACATCCTCGCCGCCGGCCAACGGCAACGCGCCGTCCTGCAAGAAGCGGCCGCCTTCCATCCGAAAGAGCGGCGCTTCGATATCGCTGTCACCGCCGTTCATGTGCGCGGACTCGCCAGGCACGTCGCGCGCGAGTTGCGCCGCCGCTAGCCAGCGAACCTCGTCCATGCGCCAGGTCGCGAGCGCACGGGCGCCGGTGGTTTTCAGCGTTTGAACAGGGGTAAGGAGGCGGTCGCTCATTGATTCGTTTTCCATGGTCATTTTTCCTGCTTCATTCCTGGCCGGCGCGCGATGGCTTCAATGTTTGCCTTCGGCAATGGCGAACGGCGCGCCGGTTTCCCGCTCGCCGTCGCCAGCGATTCCCCCGTGACGGCTCCATAGGCCCGCCAGCGCCACTGCTCCGCCCGCCAGCAGCGCGAGCAGTCCAGCAAGCGCGAACAACCGGTCGAGCGCCGTATGTTGCTGGAGCAACGATCCCCCGATCACGGGCCCGATGATCGAGCCGAGGCGCCCGATCGCCATCGTCCAGCCCACGCCGGAAGCGCGCACCGCAGGCGGAAACAGTCGGCTTGCGATCGCGGGGAACGTTAGTTGAGCGCCCACGAGGCACGCGCCCGCCAGAAACAGCATGCCGAAGAGCGCATCCCCCACGCCGATGAGCAGGCCCAGCACGCTCGTCAACAGCGCGGCTGCCGCGAACGACACGGCCACCGGCCGGAACGGCTCGCGCCGGCGCACGATCCATGACAGCGCCAGCGCACCCGCGATGGCCCCGACGTTGAGCACGACCGCGCCCAGTGCCGCGCGAGCCACTGGCACCCCGTTGAGATTGAGGATGGTCGGAATGAAGCTCACGAGAAAACCCGAGACGATCATGCTCGCGAGCACGCCCAACCAGAGCGCGAACGCGGGCGCGCTGCGCCCCTGTGCGAGGATCGCGCCGATGCGGACATGGCCGCCGCCCTCATGAACCGCCGCCTTCGTCTGCGCTGGAATCAGCCACGCCACCGGCAAGAGCATCGCGAGCGCGCAGGCGCCGCCCATCAGGAACACGAAGGGCCAGCCAAAGCGCGTCATGAGCGCGGCCGAAATCGCTCCGCCAACCACGGCGCCGAGCGGGAAGCCGATAAACATCAGAATGACGGATGACGTGCGGTGCCTCGGCGCCGTGCATTCCGCGGTAATCGCGGCCACTGGCGGAATCGCACCGCCCATGCCGAGGCCGCCGATAAAGCGCAGCAGCGCGAGCTGGGGCGCCGATGTCGCAAGTGCGCAGGCCAGCGTGAGCAGGCCCGTGAGCGCGAGCGCCCCGATCAGCATCGGTTTGCGCCCGAAGCGGTCTGCGGCGGGTCCGACCGCGACCGAACCGATCACGGTGCCGATGAAGCCCGCACCGAAAACGCGCCCGAGCGACGCATGATCGGCATGGATCGCCTGCGAGATGAGCGGTGCGACGAACGACAGCATCAACGTATCGAAGCCGTCGATCATCGATACCGCAAAACAGACAAACGTGATGAGCGCCGCGCGCCCGGTGGAACGTTCGGTCATGAGTGTCTCCTGACGGGCGGCGATCATGGCGCCGCCCTTTTCGTTATGCATAACTATCTAGTCGAACGGTGCCCGCGGCTCACGCCCGCGGCGCCTGCGGATACTCGACATCGGTGAAACCCGGTATCGGCACGCGCGTGGGATCGTTGCCGTTCGCGTGCAACTGGTCGACGATATAGTCGGCCACGCAGTTGGAAAGCAGTTGCGCGGGATCTTCCATGATGCGGCGCAGCCGCGCCGTCGTAGCCGTCCGGTCGTGCAGATTCGTGATCGGGGGCATGGCGTCGGCCGTCTGCGGCTCGAAGCAGTAGCCAGCCTGGTTCGGAAACAGTGCGCGCGCCACGTCGATGCTCGCGCGCGTGTTGAGCCAAAGCAGCCGGTAGTCGCGCTCCAGCTTCGCCAATCCCGCCTCGTCCGGCAACTGCGCGACCGAAAACGATGGTGCGTGGGGCGCGACGAGCACGCGCTCGGGCTGCAATGCGCGCTCCGACGTGCGCCACAGCAGGTAGCACATGTTGTTCGAGGCCCACGTCACGCCCGCGGTTGGCCGTCCGGACTGACCGCTCACCAGCGCCATCGCCCGGTTCCAGTCTAGCCGTTGCTCGCGCAACCAGTTGCCGATGCGATAGACGATGTCGAGGTACGCCAGGCCAAACGTCGCGAACATGACGTCGTTCATCGGCACGCCGACTCCCACAACCTGGCCCATGCCCGCGCGCGGCGCGAAGAACTGCGCGTTGAGTGCGTCGAAGCTCAGCTGCGCGGGGTCGCGCAACACGCGCTCCAGCATCCCCGCCGACGCGCCGCACGTGTAGTCGACGAGATCGACGATCTTCTGTTCGTAGCCCGCGAAACTCGCCACGTTCACGTAATCGCGCCACAACGCGAGCGAGTTGGCCTCGCGCGTTGCCCGCACGTGGCCCAGCAGGCGTTGCGCGTCGGCGCGCCAGTGCGCACCCTCGCTGTCGTCACCCGCCAGCTCGCGCATGCGCGCAAGGTAGGCGAGCGCAAGCGGCAGATGCGAGACGGCGGTCAACTCGATAAAGCCGCGCGTGGATTTGCGAAAGCTCTCGATGCGAGGCGCGCCGCCTTCGCCCGGAAACAGCACGATGTCCGAGCCCGTCGAAACGACGAGCGGATCGCTCGCAGCCAGCGCGGCCATCTGCCCGGTCAGGTGCGCGCCGATACTCTGCGGGTCCGACGTGAAAGCGCGAAACAACCCCGCGAACGCGGGATCAGGCTGATAGCTCATGTTTGCCTCCCTCGCCAGCATCAGAAGTCGAACAGACGCGCCGGGTTGTCGGCGAGGATCGCGCGTTGCACGTCCGCGTCCCCGGTCCACTGGGCGAGCAGGTTGAGCAGCTCGCCGGTGTCGCGGGAACCGTCGGGAATGTGCGGCCAGTCCGAGCCCCAGATCACCTTGTGCGGGGCCGCCGCGATAATGCCCTTCGCCATCGGCGCGACGGCGTCGTAGCCGCGGTGCTTCGCAATGCGGTACGGCGCGCTGAGCTTGAGCCAGCAGTTCCCTTCGCGCAGCAGGCCGAGCAGACGCGCGAAGTCGTCTTCCGTGAGCCCGTCTTCTTCGAGCATGTAGCCCATGTGATCGATCACGAAATCGGTTTGCACATCGGCGAGGAACGGAATCAGGTTGCGCACGACCCAACCCGGTGCGTAGAACTGCAGATGCCAGCCGAGCGACGCGCAGCGCCGCGCCATGCGTGTGATGTACTGCTGAATCTCGGCAGTCGGCAGACCCGAGCGCGCGAACAGATCGAGACGCACTGCCCGCACGCCGGCTTCGTGGAAGCGCTCGAGCGTGGTTGTGTCGGTGTCCTCTTCGATCATCGCGACACCGCGCGCGATCGGGCCGGCGGCCTTGAGCGCATCGATCATGCAGCGATTGTCGGTGCCGTAGAAGCTCGGCTGCACGATCACGAAGCGCTTGAGTTCGAGGACCTCCATGAGGCGCAGGTAGTGATCGAGCTTGCCGTCGGGCAGCGTGTAGTGCGGACGCGCGACGCACGGATACTGGTCGAGCGGGCCGAATACGTGCATATGCGCATCGCAGGCGAGATCCGCCACGACAAAAGCGGGGCGCGCCAGCGTTTCGCAATCGCGCATCGGCGTGGAGACAAGCGGAGTTTCGGTGGTGGTAGCCATGAGTAGGTGAAGTTTGATGAATCAGACGGTTGCCCGGGCCTGGGCAGCCCGTTGCCGCAGCGCGGCCAGAAAGAGATCGGTGTCGATGCCCGCGAACAGGAAGGGCTTCGCGCCCTCGCGGCGCAGCGCGGCAAGCGTTTCGCCTTCGGGCATCCCGCCGACGATTGCCACCTTGCCGTGGCGGCGTGCCGCCGCGAGCACCTGCCGGCAGGCCTCGACGACCTCCGGATGCGTGGGTTCGCCCGCATGTCCAAGATCGGCCGAGAGATCGTTGCAGCCGAGCGCCACGATATCCACGCCATCGACCGCGGCGATCGCGTCGGCGGCTTCGACGCCCGCGCGGCTTTCGATCAGCACCTTCAGCGCGCTTGCCGCATTCACGCGGGCATTCATTTCGCGCACCGGCAACGCGGCATAGCCCACGTGCGGCAGCGTGAGGATTTGCGAGCGCTGGCCGAGCGGTGCGAAGCGCGTCGCCGTGACCGCGAGGCGCGCCTCTTCCGCGCTTTCGATGCGCGCGACGATGATGCCGAGCGCGCCGCCGTCGAGCACGCGGTTGATCGTCCCATAGTCGCGCTCGGGCACGCGCACCCAGGGCATCAGCCCGAGGTCCTGCGCGCACAGGCACATCTGCGCGACGGCGTCGACCGGCAGCGGGCTGTGCTCCATGTCGATCCAGATCGTGTCGTAGCCCGCCGCTTTCGCCCAACGCACGATTTCGGGGGTACGTGAGGCCCGAATGCCCAGCGCCACGACGTTGTGGCCGCCGCGCAGGCGTTCGAGCAGTTCCGCTCCGTCCATGTTGTCTCCCATGTTTCCATTTCGGTCGAGCAAAGTATGGCCGATGGAGACGTTTTCATTTATTCTCGGAAACCAACTTATTGATTTGTTTTTTATATCAATGAATCTTCGCCATCTCGAATACTTCGTGGTTCTCGCCGAGGAGCTGCACTTCCGGCGCAGCGCCGAGCGGCTCGGCGTGACACAGGCCCCGTTGAGTCTGGCGATCCAGGCGCTGGAGGCGGACCTCGGTGCGCGCCTGTTTCACCGCACGCGGCGCGAAGTCTCGCTGACGGAGGCGGGCATTGCCCTGCTCGAAGACGCGCGTGCGATCCTCGCGCGCGTCGAGCATGCGAAGGAGTCGGTCTGGGAGACGGTCAGCGGCGAGGTCGGCCGCCTGCGGGTGGGATTCACGAACGCCTGCTCGCTTTCGCCCGTGTTTCCGCGGTTGATCCACGCCTACCGCACGCGACGGCCGAAAGTCATCATGTCGCTCATCGAGCTTTCTTCGACGCGCCAGCTCGAAGCCATCGAGCAACGCGAGCTCGACGTCGGCCTGTTGCGCGCACCGCTTGGCGGCGCCTCGTCGAACCTCGTGCTCACGCCGCTCTACACCGAGCCGCTGCTGCTCGCGGTGCCCTCGCGGCATCGGCTCGCGAAGGCGCGCACCGTGCGCGTGGCGGATCTGAACGGCGAACCGTTCATCGCCTACCCGCGCGCGGCAGGTGTCGTCGTCCACGAGCAAACGCTCGCCCTGTGCGCCAAACGCGGCTTCGAGCCGGAAGTCGTGCAGGAAGCCCAGCAAGCGTCGACGCTGGTCGGTCTGATCGCAACGGGGCTCGGCATTGCGCTCGTGCCGGCGTCGCTGCGCGCCATCGCGGTGCCCGGCGTCGTGTTTCGCACCCTCGATGACGACGACACGACGACGACGCTCTACATCGCGCACCGCTACGGCGATGCGAACGCGCGCGTCACGCAGTTCGTCGACCTGGCGCTCGCGTCCCGGCAGGCGGAATGACCGGGACGCAGCGGACGCGGCCGCATCAAGACCGCCTGGGTAAAACGTCAAGACGCGGGGCCATCGACCGCCTCGGTTCTCTCCGTACTACTGAGTAAATCCAGCAGTGTCCCAACGCGCAGTTCCGTCCCGCGAGCGGACCCGTGTGCTCGAGCGTTGGATCGGCTCCACCGGCTCACCAGCGCGAGAGCGCATAACCGGGTATCGTGTCGACTATCCAGAACCTGCCCCCTCGCCCATGAATCCGGTCCAACATCATCGAGTCTTCGCGCGTCTTGCACTGAAACGTACTGCCGCCATCGTCACGGCGTCTCTCGCGCTCCTCGCGGCTGGATGCGCGACGCCCACACAGCAGGCCGGGCTCAGCGCGCACTCGCAACCTGCGCCTACCACCTCACTCGATGCCGCCATTGACGGTTCCCAGCGTAACGAGCGGGCCAAAGCGCGGGACGTCTATCGACATCCGAAAGAGACGTTGGAGTTCTTCGGCGTCGAGCCCACGCAAACGGTGCTCGAAATCGCACCGGGCGGCGGCTGGTACACGGATATCCTGGCGCCGTGGCTGCACGATCGCGGCCATCTTTACGAGGCCCAGTACGTCAGCACGTCAGCGGAACTGGCCGCCGAAGACCGCAACACCGACGCCGCCTTTTTGCGCAAGCTCGCGGCGGCTCCGGCGCTTTATGGCAACGTCAAGGTCGGCACCTTGCACGCAGGCGAATTCGAGGGCTTTGACGCGCACGGCCAGTTCGACCAGGTGCTCACGTTCCGCAACATCCACAACTGGATCAAGGATGGCCAGATCGACGACAACCTGCGCGCGTTCTATGCCGCGCTCAAACCCGGCGGCGTGCTTGGCGTCGAGGAGCATCGCGCGCGGCGAGGCGCGACCGTGCAGCAAATGATCGATACCGGCTATGTAACCGAAGCGTACGTGATCGAGCATGCGCAGAGCGCCGGCTTCGTGCTGGCCGCACGTAGCGAGATCAACGCGAATCTGAAGGACACCAAGGATTATCCGCATGGTGTCTGGTCGCTGCCGCCGAGCTACGAGGGCGGCGACGCGGACCGCGCGCATTATGCCGCTATCGGCGAATCGGATCGCATGACGCTCAGGTTCATCAAGCCATAACGCAGCCGCTGCGCCGACGGCGCACACGGGTTCGGGCATTCGGCGCGTCGCGGAGCAAGAACCGTTGCGGCGTCACGCCGCTCGCCGAGGATCAGGCGTACATCGCGTCGGCGGCTTCGCCGTCACGCCGGTCGACAGCCATGGCGCGGGCGATGCGCATACGGGTGTTCTGCTGGCGTCGCTAGCAGAAGGTCGCGCTCCCCTGGAGGCAACGCGACGCGCCAATGCCGCTGCAGCGCTTGCAGTGACCCGTTTCGGTCCAGCGACAGCGCCTGTGCGCGAGGAAACTGACCGGATGATGGGAACACGATAATTCCTGCCGATCGACGCGGCGCAGCAAGTGTGAACGCGGAGTCCTTCACCCTTGCGGAGCGTCGCGCCCCGCAAGGGTCGTTGCTTAGTTGCGGGTTAAACCGGGCGCTCGATATCAGGCACCCCAGCCCGGCCAAGTACGCCGACACCGCACACAGATACGTCGCTGCGACGCGCAAAACCAGGTTCGATCACTATTGACTCGCACCTTGTCCAATACCCGCCTTCTTTTGCGCGTTCTGCAAATCCTGCGGATAGTTCTGATCATTGGCGCGGCCGGGCTGATAGCCCGCATCCTCAAGCTTCTTCAATTCCGCGTTCTTTTTTGCCCGCGCTTCCTTTCTGGCCTGCTTGCGCTCCGCCTTGGTCGGCTTTGCAGACGACGCGCCCTGCAACGCTGCGGCATTTCCTGCGCCCGAAGCGTCGTTCTGCGCGAGGGTTGGCGTAACCGCGCCAACCCCGAGCGAGGCTGCGGCGAGAAGGACCATCATATGTCTGGCGATAGGCATTTTCACTCCTGTTCTCAGTTAGTTGATGTAGTGAGCGGCCCTGAAAAGTGGCTCAAAGCCAAATACCAATATAGGACATTGAATATCGCGTATCGCGACTGGCGAGGATGCAGACATAAATTACACCAGAGAGGTCGAGTGGGTGGGCCATCGCGCCCGAAGCGGTAGCCACGAGCCTCAAGATCGGGAATCGCGGACTTCGAATGCTTGTTCTCCGCGGTTGATTCGGAGACCAAATGATGAACCTCGTCGACGCAAAAGCCGCCTGATGCGCACACCTCCGATGTTTCGAATACTTCCTGCACGGGGAAGTACAACGTGCGCTTTGGCTATGGGACGAATGGCGGCGGATTGGGCGAGCACGTTGTACCATTGGCCTATCTCCGTAGGCATTGCGTCGAAACGATTGCGGGCGGAGGCACATTTGAGGATGCCGCGCGAGACATTAAGCGGTTTCTCACATAGCGGTTCGGTGTACGGCGGAATTGGGCTACAGTCAACGATGCCGGTTCTGCTGCCTAAAACCGGGAGCATCTACGCACGGCTCGAACGGCACGGCGTCGAATTCACGCCGCCTAAACTAGTGCCTGTTCACGCTAATGATGAGCTCGGAGTGTTCGCCAGAGAGAATCGTAGCGTTAGGGGAACAGGCCCCAAGCATTCCACCCGTGGAGGTCCGCAATGCCTACCGAACGATTCACGTTTCCAGGATCGGATGGACAACAGCTTTCCGGCCGGCTTGAGTTGCCTGACGCGGAGCCTCACGCGTTCGCCCTGTTCGCCCATTGCTTCACGTGCGGGAAGGACGTTTTCGCAGCGAGCCGGATCGCCCAGGCGCTGACCGAGCACGGAATCGCCGTGCTGCGGTTCGATTTCACGGGGCTTGGCGCAAGCGAAGGCGAATTCGCGAACACCAACTTTTCCTCGAACTGCCGCGACCTGATCGCGGCAGCCGATCATCTGCGCGCGACGCACCGCGCGCCCGCGCTGCTGATCGGCCACAGCCTGGGGGGTGCCGCCGTGCTCGCCGCGGTGTCGGACGTCACAGGCGCCGAGGCCGTCGTCACGATCGGGGCGCCGAGCGACCCCGGGCATGTGACAGGGCTCTTTAAGGACTACCTGCCGCAAATCGAGGCCGAGGGCGAGGCGCAAGTCCAGTTGTCGGGACGGCCGTTCCGGATCAAGCGTCAGTTCCTCGAGGACGTCGCCGAGCAGCGGCTGACGGAGAAGATCACCGGCATGAATCTCCCCCTGTTGGTCATGCATGCACCCGACGACTCGACGGTCGGCATCGTCAACGCGAACCACATCTTCCGGGCCGCACGGCATCCCAAGAGCTTCATCTCGCTGGCCGGGGCGGACCACCTTCTGTCGCGCAAGCCCGACGCCATCTACGCGGCGAACGTGATTGCGGTGTGGAGCGAGCGCTACCTCGGCGCGAACGGCGCCGAGGGGGCTTAGCGCCGTTATTTGCGTGAGCCTGTCCCAAGGACGGTCATTAGCGTGCGGGCTCAGGCGTACTACCCGCATAGGGCAATGCGTGCGTGCGGCCAGGGAAGACACCGAATCACGAAACGCCACCTAGACGGAATCCGTCCTTCGAAGCCGTCATTGCCGTGGCGTTCGGCCGAAGGGCCGGAGTGACTGCGTCGCGACGCTATCCGCGAGGCAGATCGACGCGGGCAAAACGGCCGTCACACCGAAACCGCGCCGCGTTACATCGACGATTCGAGCATGGCGCGGTAGTCGTCTGCGGAGGCCTCGCGCGGATTGGTCTTGTGGCTGTGATCCTTGAGCGCGCCCTTGATGATCTCGGGGAACATCTCAGCGTTCACGCCTAGCTGCGCGAGGCCCGTCGGCAAGCCGAGCCGTTCGGTCATGGCGCGCACAGCGGGCGCCACTTCCGCGCCGCTGCCTAACCCCATCGCCGTCGCCAGACGGTTGAGCTTGCCTTCGTCACGCACCGAAGGCGCTTGCTCGTTGAACCGCAGTACAGCCGGCAGGAAAATAGCGTTGAGCGTGCCATGATGCAAACGTGGATTGAATCCGCCGAGCGAATGGCTAAGGCTGTGCACGCAACCCAAGCCCTTCTGGAACGCCAGCGCGCCCTGCATCGAGGCGCTCATCATGTTCAGGCGCGCCACGCGGTCGCCGCCATCGCGCGTCGCGCGCTCGATATGACGCCACGCGCGCCACAATCCGTCCAGCGCAATACCGTCAGCGGGCGGATTGAAAGCGGGCGCGAGAAAGGTCTCCATGCAATGGGCAATGGCGTCCATGCCCGTCGCCGCCGTCAAAACCGGCGGCAAGCCTAGCGTGAGTTCGGGATCGCAAATCGCCACACGGGGCACGACATAAGGCGAAATCACGCCGACCTTGCGCCCATCGTCGAGAATCAGGATCGCGCCGCGTCCCACTTCGCTACCGGTGCCCGCCGTCGTCGGCACGGCAATAACCGGGGCCGTCTTCGCCGTGATGTTTGCCGCCCCACCTTCGATCACGGCAAAACGCTGCAATGGCCCTTCGTGCGTTGCGCAAACGGCCACGCCTTTTGCGAGGTCGATTGCCGAACCGCCGCCAACTGCGACGACGCCGTCGCACTCGCCTGCGCGGTAGGCCGCCACGGCCTCGCGCACCGCCGCCTCGTTCGGATTGGGCGGGGTGCCGTCGTAGATCGTTGCGGGCGCAACGCCTGCCAGAGCGTCAATCACGCTATCGATGATTCCCGCTGCACGCACTCCCTTGTCCGTGACGATCAAAGGCCGGCTGATGCCCACACGTTCGCATTCGTCCTTGAGCAAGCGAATGGCGCCGAAATCGAACTGAATCTGCGTGACGTAGTTGATGAGGGACATAGGATTGAGCTTCAGTTATAGTGAATTCGACCGTTGCGGCAGCAATCGCTCGAGACTGCAATTTGATTACCGCATTTCAGCCGCATAGTGCTATTGTTTCGGGCCAGTATAGGGAGACGCCCATTACGCGGTAATTGAGAAGATTTGATACGGCTATAACTTTTCCTCAACCCCATGACCCCGTCGCTCAATTCCATCATCTCCCGCCTCCATGTGAAGCAGCTCCGGCTTTTGATCGCACTGGGCGATCACGGCTCGCTGCTAAAGGCCGCGCAACAGGTCGCGCTCACGCAGCCAGGTGCGAGCAAAGCGCTGCAGGAGATCGAAACGACGTTTGGCACGCCGCTCTTCAATCGCACCAATCGCGGACTCGAGCCCACCGAAGCGGGACACTGCGCGATCCGCTACGCGCGCTTGATTCACACCGATCTCACGCATTTGCGCGAGGAGTTGGTTGGACTCTCGCGCGGGCGTGGCGGACGCGTGGCCGTTGGCGTCATCATGGGTGCGGTACCGCTGCTAACCGATGCGATTTCCACGTTGATCGCGGCGCATCCGGAAATGTCGGTTGAAATCGTCGAAGACACGAGCTCGGCGCTCCTGAGCCAGATCGACGCGGGCAGGCTCGATCTCGCGATCTGCCGCACCACGGTCAGCCAGACGCCGCAGCACTACGAGAGCGTCAAGCTTCAGGACGAAACGCTCGCCGTCATCGCCAACGTGCGGCATCCGTTGCGCCGCGCGAAGAAGCTCGCGCTCAAGGACATGGAGAAGTACCGCTGGGTGGTCTACCGCGCGAACATGCCGATGCGGCTGTTGCTCGAACGCGAGTTTCGCGAGGCCGAAATCCGCTTTCCGATGCATCTGCTCGAAACGACCTCCGCGTTCGCCACGCTCGCGTTGCTACAGGGTAATCCGTCGTTCGTCGCGCTGGTTTCGATCGACGTCGCGCAGTTCTTCGCCAGCCAGGAAATGGCCTGCATCCTCCCGCTGCGCCTCGCTTCGCGCAGCGAACCTTATGAACTCGTCACGCGCAAAGGCGCACCGCTCGCGCCCGCGGCGCGGCTGCTCATCGAAGCGCTGTACGACAAGCAGGGTATTGAATTCTGAGTGCGTGGCGACCGAGCCCGGGGGGAAACCCTGGCATTGACCTAAATCAAATCCCTCCCGCACAATGAACCATATCGTGGACCTAATGTCCATATTATGGACGCATGAGAGCAACTGATGACGGATAAAACCTATTCCCCCATGACGCCGTATCAGCTTCCGTTCCCCAAGGAAGCGCAACAGGAAATCGTCATTCCCCACGCCATTCCCGCCGACGAGCGCGAGTGGGTGCCCCAGGCTGAGAACGTGTGGTTCCGCCCGTTGTGCCTGAACACGGCACAGGGCTACTGGATGAATTTGCTGCGCGTCCGCAAGTCAGGTGTCCTGAGCAGGCACCGGCATCCGCAGGCCGTTCACGGCATGGTGCTCAAGGGCCGCTGGCGCTATCTGGAGCACGACTGGGAAGCGACCGAAGGCAGCTATGTGTTCGAGCCGCCCGGCGAAACGCACACGCTCTACGTGCCGGAAGACGTCGAGGAAATGATCACCTACTTCCAGGTGAACGGCGTGATGTTCTATTGCGATCCGTGGGGCAACTACACGGGCTATGAAGATGTGTTCACGAAGATCGACATGTGCCGCAAACATTACGCGGCGGTGGGTCTTGGCGAGGATTATGTGGACCAGTTCATCCGATGAGCCGCGCCCAATACGATTTCGCGGGGCGCGTAGCCGTCGTGACAGGCGCGGCGGGCGGCATAGGCCGCGCGATCTGCAACGCGTTTGCGCGCGGCGGCGCGCGCACGGTCAACTGGGACCGCGTGCCCGGCTCGCTCGATACGCAAGATGCACCCCGTCATATCGAGGCCGACGTCACGCGAGCGGAGACGATCGAAGCGGCACTGGCCGCGACGCTCGCGGAATTCGGGCGCATCGACTACCTCGTGAACAACGCGGGCTTCGCCGGCTCGACCGTTCCCCTCGACGCCTACGATCCCGCCGAATGGCAACGCATTGTCGACGTCAACCTGGTCGGCACCTATCACGTTTGCCGGTACGTCGTTCCCGCCATGCGCCGCGCCGGTACGGGGCGCATCGTCAATGTGGCGTCGCTCGCGGGCAAGGAAGGCACGCCGAACGCATCCGCCTACAGCGCGGCGAAGGCCGGCGTGATCGCGCTCACCAAATCGCTTGGCAAGGAGCTCGCGCAAACGGGCATTCTCGTCAATGGCATTGCGCCCGCTGCCGTGCAAACGCCGCTGCTCGCACAGATGTCGGCCGCCCACGTGCAGACGATGATCGACAAGAGCCCACTCGGGCGTCTGGGCACCGTCGATGAGGTCGCCGATCTCGCGCTATGGCTTTGTTCGGATTCCTGCACGTTCAGCACCGGCGCGATATTCGATCTTTCCGGCGGCCGCGCGACGTATTAGTACACGAACCGCCCGATCCAAGACACACACACGATAACAGCCAAAAGGAGACACGCCATGACCAAAAAACCGCAACGGCTCAAACGCATACAGACAATAGCCGTCGCCTTTCTGACAATAGCGGGCATCGTCAACTATCTGGACCGCAGCACGCTTTCCATCGCCAATCATTCGGTGGCGGAGGAACTGCATCTGAGCGCTTCGCAAATGGGCTTGCTGCTTTCGGCGTTCTCGCTCGCTTATGCGTTCGCGCAATTGCCGGTGGGCGCGATGCTCGACCGTTTCGGCTCGCGGGTGATGCTCGGGCTTGGCATGCTGGTGTGGTCGCTTGCGCAGGTCACGGGCGGATTCATCCAGACGCTCAATCATTTTCTGGCAGCGCGCGTGGTGCTGGGCATCGCCGAAGCGCCGCTCTTTCCGGCGGGCGCCAAAGTCATTCACGAGTGGTTCGCCGTGCGCGAACGCGGCGCGCCAACGGGTACATTCGTTTCCTCGTCGACCATTGCGCCGATGATCGCGCCGCCGCTGCTCACGGTGCTGATGCTCGCATTCGGCTGGCGTCCGATGTTCATCATCATGGGCGTGCTGGGCGTGCTCGTCGCGGTCGGCTGGTATATGGTCTATCGCAACCGCGATCAGATCACGCTCACGGCTGAAGAAACGGCCTGGCTCGAAGACGGCGCAACCGAAGCCCCGAAAAAGAGTTCACTGAGCTTCGCCGAGTGGGGCATGCTGCTCAAGCAGCGCAACACGTGGGGCATGATCTTCGGCTTCATGGGCGTGATCTACATGGTGTGGCTCTATCTCACCTGGCTGCCGGGCTATCTGGAGAAGGAGCGTCATATCTCCATCGCGCATACGGGCTGGCTCGTCGCCATTCCCTATGTATTCGGCACGATCGGCATGGCCAGCAGCGGCTTTATTTCCGATTACCTGCTCAAGCGCGGCATGGCGCCCATCCGCAGTCGCAAGTGGCCGCTGTGTGTCGGCCTGATCGGCGCCGCGGCCTTCACCGTACCCGCCGCCTACACGCCGAGCACCGCGCTCGCCATTACCTATGTTTCCGTTGCGATGTTCTTCGTGAACATGTCGAGCGGGGCGGCCTGGGCGCTCGTGAGCGTGGCGGCCCCTCGCCATCTCGTGGCGTCGCTTGGCAGCATGCAGAACTTCGGCGGCTATCTGGGCGGCTCGTTCGCGCCGGTCATCACCGGCATCGTGGTCGACCAGACGCATTCGTTCGTGAACGCCCTGCTCATTAGCGCAGCCGTCGCGTTCGCCGCCGCGTTCGTCTACCTCTTCGTCGTCAGGGAAGTCGCGCCTGAAGGCGAGCGCGAGGCGGCCGCGACCCAACCCACCTGATTCACCCATTCATTCGCACTACGCATCATGACATTCAAGGACAACTTTCTCGCGGGCAAGGTCGCGCTCGTGACCGGCGGACACTCCGGCATCGGCGCGGCTATCGCCAACCGGCTCGCGCAACTCGGCGCGCGCACAACGGCCGCCGGCCTGCCGCCTCCCGCCGGTACGCCCGACGCACTCGATGCGGGCGTGCAGCGCGCCTCGCTCGACGTACGTTCCACCGAAGACGTGGCGCAACTGATTGATGGCTTCGAGCGGCTCGATATCGTCGTGAACTGCGCGGGCGTGATCAGCCGCGGCGAAGAGCACCAGATCGAAGCGTTCGAGCGCGTGCTCGACATCAATCTCAACGGCACCATGCGTGTGTGTACGAGTGCGCGAGCGTTGCTCAAGGCGTCGTCTGGCTGCATCGTCAATACGGCCTCCATGCTGAGCTTTTTCGGTGGCGGCCTCGTGCCGGCCTATAGCGCCAGCAAGGGCGGCGTGGCGCAGCTCACGCGCTCGCTCGCCATTGCCTATGCGCCCGACAACATCCGCGTCAATGCGCTCGCGCCCGGCTGGATCGCCACGCCCCTCACCCAGGCGCTGCAGGACGACGATGGGCGCTCGCAGGGCATACTCGAGCGCACGCCGATGAAACGCTGGGGGCAGCCCGAGGAAGTTGCGAACGTCGCCGCGTTTCTTTGCTCGCCCGCCGCTTCGTTCATGACGGGCGCGATCGTGCCCGTGGACGGCGGCTATCTGTGCGCCTGACCCCCTGGAATTGCGGGCATAATGGCGCCACACATGGTGCCCGCACGTTTTCCGATGTCGACCACTGATTCCCCCGCCTCCTCCCAACCCGGCGACGCCAAGGGCGTTGCCGGCACGGCCGCTTTTTCGAAGTTCATCGCCGTGCTTCAACTCATTGCCGACGCCAGCACGCCGCCGAACATCGCGAAGCTCGTGGCGGCGAGCGGCTATCCGCGCCCGACCGTGCATCGCATCGTCGCCGCGCTGCAGGCCGAAGGGCTCGTCGCGGCCGTGGGCGGCGGCAATACGTTCGCACTCGGGCCGCGTCTCGTGAATCTCGCGGGCCGCAGCTGGGAGCGCTCCGACCTGCGCATCGCCGCCGTCGACGCCCTCATGGAACTGCGCAACACCACCTCGGAAACGGTGCACCTCGCCGTGCCCAGCGACGGCGCAATGGTGTACATCGAAAAGCTCGAAAGTCCGCACGCGGTGCGCATGGCCTCGCGTATCGGCACGCGCGTGGCGATCACGTCGAGTTCGGTCGGCAAAGCCTGGCTCGCCACGCTCACGCCTGCCGAGCGCGAGCCACTGCTCGCGCAGGCGCCGCGCGTACGTTTCACCGAGCATACGATGACCGACCTCGGCGCGATCCGCGACGAAATCGAACTCACGGCGCAACGCGGTTATGCGGAAGACCGCGAAGAAAACGAGCAATCGATCTGGTGTTACGGCGCGGCGATTCTCGGCGCCGATGGCCAGGCAGTGGGCTGCGTGAGCGTCAGCATGCCGATGTTTCGCCGCCAGGAGGACGCGCAACGCAGCTACATCGAGCCGCTGCTCGCCGCGTGCCGCACGATTGCCGCGCGCCTTGGCCCGGTTTGCGCGCGTTAGCGCAACAACTGTTGGGCTCGCCTGCTTCGCCTCTTCCACGCGTCGCTCGTCGGGTGTCGCTGGGATATTTCGCCTGCCCGAAGTCCGCGAATCCACCTCGCGAGCAATAGCAGGCGCATGGCTTGCGATAAGCTACGCCTATGGATATCCGCCAACTCAAGTACTTCGTTGCCATTGTCGACTGCGGGAGTCTCTCCAAAGCCGCCGAGCGGCTGTGCGTCGCGCAGCCCTCGCTGAGCCAGCAGGTCGCCAGCCTCGAAAGCGAACTCAAGAGCCAGTTGCTGCTGCGCAGCCACCAGGGCGTCCAGCCCACCGAAGCCGGCCGCGCGCTCTATCTGCGCGCGCGTGACGTGCTGCGTCAGATCGAGCAGATCCCCCTCGCCGTGCGCGTGCACGGCACCGAATCGGGCCAGGTGGCGATCGGTCTGCCCACCAGCGTCGCCGTCGTGTTCGCGCTGCCGCTCTACGAGTATGTGCGCCGTCACTATCCGGGCATTCGCCTGCACATCGTCGAGGGGATGAGCGGCTACCTTGCCGAGTTGCTCGCCAACGGCCGCCTCGACATGGCGATTCTCTTTCGCGAGGCCGAGACGCGCGGCATTGCCGTGCATCCGCTTTTCGAGGAAAACCTGTACGTGTTCGGCGAAATCGAGGGCATCGGTGCGGGCGAGGACGTGCCGCTGCGCCGTCTCGCGGGCGTGCCGCTCGTGCTGCCCGGCGCGGCCAACGGATTGCGGCTGCTGATCGAGCGGGCGTTCGCGCGCGCGGGCATCGAGCCCGAAGTCGTCGCCGACATCGATTCGCTGCCGACCATGCTCGCCATCGCGCGCCAGGGCGGCGGCGTCACCATCGTCTCGTCCGACGCCTTCGGGCGCACCGCCGATCAGCATTTGATCCACCGCCTCGTCGAGCCGGAAATCGTGCGGGCGGTCGCGCTGTGCGTACCCAACGCGCTGCCCACGAGCTCCGCCTCGCTTGCGATCCAGAAAGTCGTCGAGCAGCTCGTCGGCGAGCTGGTGGAAACCGGCGTGTGGGCCGGCGTGCTGCGCCCGCCCAGCGTGTCAAGCCAGTCGCGCGGCAAGCGCAAAGAGCGGTCGATATAGGCGCGGCCTATACCCACTAGCCGCAATCGGTATTTCACGCCGCGCGCTCAGGCGGCTAGTCTGTCTCTTTCGAATCGATAGAAAAACGTCCGCGAGACGTTCGAAGGAGACACGTGTACACGCAAATATTCGACCCCGTCGCGCATTCCATCGCGGCCTCCGCCGCGTTCGCGGCCCTGCCCCTGCTTACCCTGTTCGTGCTGCTCGGCGTGCTGCGCCTGCCCGCGCGCTGGGCCGCGCTCGCCTCGCTCGTGGTCTCGATGATCGTCGCCGTGTTCGCCTACGGCATGCCGGGCGGCCAGGTCGTGAGCGGTGCGCTGGAAGGCGCGGCGATCGGCTTTTTCCCCATCATCTGGATCGGCATCAACGCGATCTGGCTGTTCAAGCTCACGCAGGAGAGCGGGCACGCCGACGTCCTGCGCCGGACGCTCGCTCACGTCAGTCCCGATCAGCGCGTGCAGGCGGTGCTGATCGCCTTCTGCTTCGGCGCGCTGCTCGAAGCGCTCGCGGGCGGGGGCGCGCCCGTCGCGATCTGCGCCGTGCTGCTGATCTCGCTTGGCGTCGAGCCGATCAAGGCCGCCACCGTCTGCCTGATCGCCGACACGAGCCCGGTCGCGTTTGGCGCGCTGGGACTGCCCATCACGGTCCTCGCCAAGATCACGCACCTGCCGGTGCACGACATCAGCGTGATGGTCGGACGTCAGGCGCCGCTGCTGTCGCTGTTCATTCCGCTCATGCTCGTGTTCATCCTCGACGGTCGCCGCGGCCTCAAGGAAGTCTGGCCGCTCGCCGCCGTCGCTGGACTCGCGTTCGCATTCGCGCAGTTCGCCGGTTCGATGCTGCTGCCCGTCGAGCTCGTCGATATCGTCGCTGCGCTGGTCTGCGCGGGCGCATCGATTGCGTTCCTTCGCGCATGGGCGCCCGCCGTGCTGCGCGCCGATCTGAACGCGCCGCAAGGCGTGCTCGCCCAGAGCGGTGCGCGTGGCGCAGCGGCTACGAACAACGGCGGCCATGGCGCGGGCCTGCAAGGCGCAGCCCTCGCCATGCCGATGACGGGCGGCGGCGCAGCCTTCGAGCGCAACCCTCAGCAAGACGCCCGGGCGCGTGCCGCGTTCGCCGATACCCCGCGCGATTCCCGCGCCGAAATCCTGCGCGCGCTCGCACCGTATGCGGCCGTGATTCTTGTCGTCGCCGCGACGCAGATCGGTTTCATCGCGCACGCCATGGGCGCCTTGACCTCGACATTCGCGTGGCCCGGCCTGCATGTCGTCGATCCGAAGGGGGCGCCGGTCTCGGCCGTCACCGCCAAGTTCGAATGGCTGCTTTCAGCGGGCTCGATCGTGCTGATCGCGGGCGCGCTGTCCGTGCCGCTCCTCAAGCTCGACGCCCGCACGGCCGCGCGCACCTACGTGAAAAACCTGCACGAGCTGCGCTGGGCCGTGTTCACCGTTTGCTGCGTGGTGGGCGTCGCATACATCATGAATCTCTCCGGGCAGATCGTGACGCTTGGCATCTGGGCCGCGCGCGCAGGCACGGCGTTCGCGCCGGTCTCGCCAGTGCTCGGCTGGTTCGCCACCGCGCTCACCGGCTCCGATACCTCGGCCAACGCGCTGTTCGGCATGCTGCAGCTCACCACCGCGCACCATACCGGCCTCTCGGACATCCTGCTCACGGCCGCCAACACCTCCGGCGGCGTGGTGGGCAAGGCGATCTCCCCGCAGAACCTCGCCGTCGGCGCGGTCGCGGTGGGCATGGTCGGCCGCGAAGGCCAGCTGTTCCGGCGCGTCGCAGGCTGGACCGTACTGATGATCGCCGCGCTCAGCCTGCTCGTATGGGCGCAATCCACGCCGCTGCTCGGCTGGATGGTGCCGTAACCCTGCCGTAACCAGGTTCGCGCGGCCTCCACGCACCCGAGCGTGGGTCGCGCCGCAAACAAGCCAGCAAGGAACTCCTGACGTCATGCAAAACTCCGCACTTCCGCTCGCCGACATCACCGTCGTCTCGATCGAACAGGCCATCGCCGCGCCCCTCGCCACCCGCCATCTGGCCGACTGGGGCGCGCGTGTCATCAAGATCGAGCGCCCCGGCACGGGCGACTTCGCACGCGGCTACGACACCGCCATGGACGGCCTGTCGAGCCAGTTCGTCTGGACCAATCGCTCGAAAGAGAGCCTCGCGCTCGACATCAAGGACGAACAGGGCCAGGAAACGCTCGAATCGCTGCTCGCGCGCGCCGACGTGTTCATCCAGAACCTCGCGCCCGGCGCCGCGAAGCGCCAGGGGCTCGACGCGAAGTCGCTCGTCGCCCGCTTTCCGCGTCTCGTCGCATGCGACATATCGGGCTACGGCAGCGGCGGCCCGTACAGCGACAAGAAAGCCTACGACCTGCTCGTTCAATGCGAAACGGGCTTTCTCTCGATCAACGGCACGCCCGAAACGCCGTCCAAATGCGGCCTCGCGATCGCCGACATCGCCACCGGTATGTACACGCTCAACGGCATCCTCATGGGCCTGCATCAGCGCGCACGCACGGGATGCGGCATGGCCTTCGAGGTGTCGCTCTTCGACGCCATGACCGAGTGGATGAGCTACCCCGCCTACTACACGCGCGGACGCGGCGAGCCGGTGCCGCGCAGCGGCGCGCGCCACGCGACGATCGCGCCATACGGACCGTTCGCGACCGGCGACGGCAAAACGGTTTTCTTCGGTGTCCAGAATGAACGCGAGTGGCAGAGCTTCTGCTCGGTGGCGCTCGGTGATGCGGCAATCGCCACCGATGCTCGCTACGTGACGAATTCGTTGCGCGTTGCCAACCGCGACGCGCTGGAGCGCGTCATCACCGAACGCTTTGCCGCGTGGACGAGCGACGAAGTCCTCGCGCGCCTTGACCGCGCGGCGATTGCCAACGCCAAGATGAACGACGTCGAAGCGCTGCTCGATCATCCGCAGCTCGTGGAGCGCCAGCGCTACCGCAGCGTGGAGACGGAGCGCGGCGCGATGGACATGTTCATGCCTGCCGTGACGATTGCGGGCGTGGAACCCGTCATGGGGCCAGTGCCCGCCGTAGGCCAGCATACCGGGGCAATTCTCGCGGAACTCGCCGAACTCGCCGCCGAGCGCGAAACCGTGCAGCGGAGCGAAGCATGAGCGCCCCGCGTATCACCCGCACCGTGCTTGCGGTGCCCGGGCATCGGCTCAAGATGCTGCAATCGGCGGCGGCGAGCGCGGCGGACGCGGTGTTCATCGATCTCGAAGATGCGGTCCCACTCGACAAGAAGCACGAAGCCTTGACCTGCGCCGTGCAGGCGCTCAACGAACTCGACTGGGGTTCGAAATGGGTGTCTGTGCGCATCAACACACGCGCGGACGGCGTGGCCGAGCACGAGGTGGATGCCCTCGTGCGCGACGCGGCGCGACTCGACGCGCTGCTCGTGCCAAAGGTCGAAAGCATTGCGATGGTGCACGACGTCGAGCGCCTGCTACGTGCGCGGCCGCCAGCGCATCGACCGGTCGCGATCGAAGCGCTGATCGAAACGGCGCGCGGGATCGTCCATGTCGACGACATCGCCGCATCGAGCGCGCAACTCGTCGCGCTGCACTTTGGCGTGGGCGACTTCTCCGCCTCGATAGGCGCGCGCAACGTCGATATCGGCGGCACGCATCCCGGCTACGCCCTCACGCTCAGGAACGACGCGAGCAGCTATGCGACGACGGCGCTCGATCTCTGGACCTATCCGATGATGCGTCTGCTGGTGGCCGCGCGCGCGTTCGGGCTGCGCGCGATCGACGGACCATGCGGCGCGTTTCGCGATCCCGTGCTCACGCGCGCCTGGGCACTCAAGGCGGCGGCAATGGGCTACGACGGCAAGCAGGTCATTCACCCCGACCAGATCGCGCCGACGTGCGAGGCTTTCAGCCCTACGCCCGCCGAAGTGCACGACGCGCGCCGCACGATCGAGGCGCTCGAAACCGCTCAGGTGGCGGGTCTCGCGGCGGTTTCGCTTGACGGTAAACTCGTGGACTTCGCCAACGTGCGCATGGCCCAGCGTGTCCTCGCGATGGCGGCGGCGTAGCTGTCTCTAGTCGCGTGCTGCTGCGTGGGTCGCAGGCAGATCTGCTATCCGATACACAACGTCGCAATCGAAGCGGTGCAGCGACAATGTCGTCGGGCGTCGGCCTACGCGAGGCAGGCAAAGCGGCGACGTTGAAGCGACACTATGACCCTCGGTGGGCGTGAGCTGAAAGACCCGTACGGGTGCTGACTTCTGACCGATGCAGTCGGGCCGACGATAAGCTAGCCCGCGCGCGCCGCAGCACGCTCGCAGCCATGTGAATGAGGGCAGGCGTCGATTAACCCTTTACGTCTACGGAAGTTCGAGATCCCTGCGCCCCAGAAACCCGGGTGTCGACTGCCCGCTTCCGGGTTCAACCACAAGCGGTCAGTCGACGTCGTCGACCCGCATAGCTTCCGCGATAGGGATGCTCTACAAGCCATCTGCTGACGGTGTACGCCAAGTATTTGCGTTGTCGAGGCGCCGATGCAGAGGGGCCACCACAGCTCACTTCGATCGCCGTCATCTCAATACGTCCGAGCGCCCTAGGGAATTTCACCGACGTGCTGGGCCGAGGCATTCGGCTGTCGATGGACGGCAAAGGCGCCTAGCGCGACAACGCATTAGTCGAGCGCGTGTGGCACAGCATCAAGTACGAAGAGATAGGCCTACTTGAGAGCCTACGTTTCGGCCGGCCACGCTCCGACGCTCCATTGACCAATACATTGAGCTGTACAACCGAAACCGTCCTCACTCGGGCCTGGCGGCTCAGACGCCCGATGGGCATACCTCGCAACGCTGCCTGTATCCGAATCGGTAGTTGGATTACCTCAGGCGTGGCCACCTCTGCCCGCGATTTTGACTACGGAGAATTGGGACTGGTCTTAGCTCATCACATAGAGTCCGAGGTGGATAATCGGTGCCTCGAACAAATCACATCCCGCTTATTTATTCACGCGCCTCTTATGCTCGAATCTACCGCTCTCGCGACGATGAAGCCCTTCTTCATGACGCCATGCCACTCCGGCAACGTCGCGGCGAATTTTGCTCAAAGTCTGCTCGCCCTCAATAACGGCTTGTGGCAATCGGGAATGCCTGGCGTCGTGCGTATCGCATCAGGTGAAAGCTTGATTACACGCGCGCGCAACGAGGCGGTCGCAGAATTCCTGTTGGACCCCAGCCTGACGCATCTCTTCTGGATCGACGCCGATATAGGCTTTACCGTGGATCAAGTCTTCCGCCTCTTGCTGGCCGATCGCGATGTGGTGGCCGGCGCATATCCGGTCAAGCGCTTCGACTGGCCGTCTCAATTGCCAGCAGGCCTCACTCGTGAAACTTTCCACCAGCGCTATCTGCGTTATCCCGTCAACGCGCATGACGGCGTCGCGTCCAATATCGATGAAGACGGCTTTCTGGAGGTCAGCGAAGCACCCACCGGCTTTATGTGCATCCGGCGCAACGTCATCGAAGCGATGCTGGCAAATCTGCCGAAGCTGAAATATGTGCCGGACGGCCCACCTGATTCTCCTTTGCGCGAATTCTGCTATCGATTCTTCGACGTCATGGTCGAACCGACCACGGGACGATATCTCTCGGAAGACTACGCGTTCTGCCGCCGCTGGCGCGACATTGGCGGCCGCGTGTTCGTCGATACGCAATCGAAGTTGTCGCATCAGGGCATTTATACGTGGTATGGCGACTTCTCGGCTGCGCTCACGGTTAGTCCCCAGACGGCCATAGGCGGGAAATCTAAAGATGGAGACTAACGAAATTAGCAAGCAGTCGCGTGGCGGCACGGAATTGATGCTGGAATCGCTCCATGCTCGACTCAATCCTGATTTGCTGCATAAATTTCAGATTATCGCCTCGCGCGTGAGAACACTCGACCCTGCGCGTAAGCGCATTCTCTGGCTCCACGATAAGCCGTGCAGGGAAGAATCGAGCTTTCTTGAACAGGCAGCCAATCGCACGTTGTTTGCTGGAATTGTCTGCGTATCGCACTACCAAGCATTACTTTACCACCTGATTCCCGGTGTGCCTTATGGTGAAATGCGGGTCCTGCAAAACGCCATTACGCCGTTTGGTCCCTATCTGCCAAGACGCGCGCAACGGATCCGTTTGATTTATCACAGTGCACCGAATCGCGGTCTGGAAATCCTCGTGCCGGTTTTCGAGTATCTGGCGACAATTCATCCAGATATCGAACTCGATGTGTTCTCAAGTTTTCGCCTATATGGTTGGGTGGAACGGGATGAGCCATACCGTTCTCTCTTTGCTCGTTGTGTAGCACATCCTCGTATCCATTTTCATGGTGCGCAATCTAACGATAGAGTCAGACTCGCGTTAAGTGAGTGCGACATTTTCGCGTATCCTTGCATCGAACCTGAAACAAGTTGCGTCGCAGCTATAGAGGCGATGGCTGCTGGGTGCCTCATGGTCTGCCCCTCGTATGGTGCACTGCCGGAAACCACCGCGAATTTCGCGCATCTTTATCCGTTTTCAGAAGATCGACCGATTCACGCAAGACGCTTTTCCGCTGCGCTCGATGACTCCATCCGAACGATCAGGTTACGTCGCGCCGAGGACGATAGTTCACGCGCGCAACAAGTTGAATACTTCAACACGTTTTACTCATGGGATCGACGCGCTGAGGAGTGGAAACAATATCTATACCATCTGGTGTAACACAACCCCATCGCGCAAATCACCCTACGCATCGCGGTGAGACTATGCGCCCAGAACCTCATACAATCGCAAGCCGCGAAGTTTGAACAGCTATAGGCAACTGACGGAGGATAATCTCCGTCAGCGCAAATAACTACCAAACTTCCCTAGCTAGACAATACCTCTTGTCAGTTATGCGTCACAGCCAACATGGATTCGACGTTCGGCTGCTGCATTGCGAGAGTTCCCGAGTTCCCGGACGCAGCCCCGCCACCATAGGAAGCCATCATCGAAGCCAGCTGGCTCACATTGCCAGCCGGCTGTCCATAGTAGTCTGAGACTGTCACCACATTACAGCTTCCGAGACCAATTTTCGCCGTTCCATTCTGGACACTAAAGGAGGAACCTGAATAGGTCACGACACCGTTGCTATCCTCTTTAACCCAGTAGCCGTCCGCGGACTGAATAAGCTCGCTGCCCGAATTCACACTGAACGCAACAGAGTTGCCTTTCCCGTTCAGGATGATCGTGTCATTCCCATTCGCGGAAATCGCGTTGTTATTCCCGTCGACATTGACCGTCTCCGCCTGATTAACGATTGAATTCACCATGTACCAGCAGTTGACCTGGTTATCGCTACCGTTGATTGTGACGGAGGAGTTCATTGCAACTGTTACGGAATCTTGCTCCGCGTATGCTGTGTCGCCATTTCCAAGTGTCATACCAGCACCGCCGAGCGTCGCATAGATCGTCGCGTTGCGCGTTTGACCGAGCATGTCAGGGCCATAACTAGAGTTCCGCCCAAGGGTAAAGGTGTTACCACTGCCGAAGTCATAGACCCGGCTCGACGAACCCACCGTGATATTATCGCCCGTACCGCGATCATTCACCCAGCTGGAGTTTCCGAGTTCTACCGTATTGTTTGAGCCGAACACATCTTCGTATACGCCATCGACCTGTGCGCCAGAGATAGTGTTATTACTGCCGTAGATCGTGCCACCTGTCGCGCCACTCTCCATGATGACAAAATTTCCTGAACCGTGCAGGTTCAAGGATGCGCCGCTTTCCACATCGAAGATCGAATTATCTTGAGTGTACGCAGTATTCGGATTAAGCACATCGAAGAATTGCTTTCCCATTTTAATTCCTGGTTACAAGTTTAAAATATGATTTGTAATTTACAAATCACGATTAAGAAAATCTGATTTATTGACAGATTTTCAAAAACTTTTTATGAACTTAATCCTCTCTGGTGTAGATTGGAGCAAACGTTACGAGGTAGTTACTTATAATTTTCCTGCCCCAACACCCCTAACTTCCCCGCCAGATCCACCCTTGCGTTATCCCAGTCAGCAAGCGCCTGCACCCTGCGCTGCTTCGCATTTGCCAGCGCCGCCTGTGTGTTCAGCAGTTCCAGGACGCTTCCCACGCCCGAGTCGTACCGATGCTTTGCCACATCCCACGAACGCGTCGCGATGGCGAGCAGAATCGCACTGTTCTCCGCGTTCTTCGTCGCGCCGATGAGCGTCTGGTAGCTGCTCCACACGCCGAGCGCGACCTGCCGCTTCGCGTCTTCCACCGCGTCTTCCTGTTGCTCCGCCTGCGCCTTCGCCTGATCAATCCGGTAATTGCTCCCGAAGCCCTCGAACAGCGGAATGCTCACCTGGACGCCGATGTACGCGTCGTGTCCCATCGACGAATATGTCGCGAGTCCCAACCCCATGCTCTGCGGCTGGTTGTTGCGGCTGTACTTCGCCACGAGGCTGATGCTCGGCAAACCCTGCGCGCGTGCCTGGCTCACCTTCGCCACCGCCGCCTCGTACTGCGCCTGCGCCGCCCGCACCGAGGGATGCGACGCCTGCACGTCGCGGATCATCTCCGCCACCGACTCGCTGAACGCGCGATCGATGCGCACCGTATCCGTCACCGCAGGCACATCGAGCGGCACGTCGGGCGCGAGATTCATGTCGGCCGCGAGCGTGCCGAGCGCGGTCTGCGCGTCGCTTTCGGCCTTGGTCAGGCTGAACACGGCCTGCTCGTGCTGAGTCTGCGCCTGCAGCGAGTCGGTGATGGGCGCCACGCCCTTGTCCGCGCGCGTCTGCGCGGCCTGCATGCTCTGGCGCGTCATCGCCTCGACCTCGCGCGCGGCCTGCAACTCGCCGATAGCCGTCTGCGTTGCGTAGTAATCCTTGGCAGCCTGCGCGAACGAACCCTGCAGCGTGGCATCCTGTGTGGCGCGCACCGAGTCGAGCAGCGCGTTGGCGTTCTTCAGCGCGGCCTCGCGGCCGCCGAAGTCGTAGAGCAGCCAGTTCAGGCTCACGCCCGCCGTGCGCGTGAGCGCGTTGATGTCCTCGCTGAGCGCGGGATGATTCTCGATGTCGATCACCGAGCTTTCGCGCACGCCCTGCCAGTTCGCTGAGATCCGCGGCAGATACGCCGCGCGCGCCACGCCCACCCCCGCGGCCTGCGCTTTCACGTCGGCCCACGCGGCGCGCGTCTTTGGGTTGCTGCACAGCGTGCGCCCGACCGCCTCTGCGAGCGTCAACGGAGTGCCTGGCGCCGCGTCGAACGCGCAGACCGGCACGATCGAACCACCCGCCGTCGCGGCGATGCCCTGCTCCGCACGCAGCGGATCGAACGCGTGCGCGCTCATGCTGATTGCCGCGAGGCTCGCGAACGCGATGAATGTCCGGTTAGCGTTCACGCATGCCCTCCCGTGCCGTACGCATCAGCGGATCGAGGAAATAGCCGATCACGCTGCGTTTCCCTGTGGCGATATCGGCCGTCACCGTCATTCCGGGCGTGAGCGTGATCCATCGGTTGTCGATATGAATGCGGTTCGTCGTGAGACGGATGCGCACCGGGAACGTGAGCCCGAGCTTCTTGTCCTGCACGGCGTCGTTCGATACGGCGACGATGGTGCCATCCAGATACCCGTAACGCGTATATGGAAACGCCTCGATCTTCACGGCCGCGCGCTGGCCGACCTGCACGAAGCCCACGTCCTTGTTTTGCAGCCGCGCCTCCACTTCGAGCGCATCGTCGGGCACGATCTCCATGAGCGCCTGCGCAGTCATCACCACGCCGCCCAGCGTATGCACCGCGAGCTGCTCCACCGTGCCAGCCACAGGCGCCGTGAGGCTCATGAGCGCCTGGCGCGTCGTGGCCTTGGTTTCGTCGTCGCGGTTCTGCGTGGCGGCCTGCGTGGCCTTCTCCAGTTCGTCGAGCTGGTTGCGCCGGAACTTCGACGCCGCGGCGTCCACCTGCGCGCGCTGCTCCGCAATGCCCGCCGCGAGTTCGCTCGCGTGCGCGCGTTGCGCGGCGAGTTCGTGCTCCTTGTCGAGCGCGGACTGTTCCTTGTCGAGGTAATCGTTGCGAGACACGTATTTGTCCGCCACCAGCGCGTGATACGCGTCCGCCTGCTGGCGCGCGAGCGGCGCGGTCTGCACGAGCTTGGCGATCTCCGCGCGCGTGCTCGCCAGTTGCGCCTCGCGCTTCGCCAGTTCGGCCTTCTCGCTCTTGTATTGATCGCGATATTCGAACCACGTGCCTTCGGCGTGACGCTGCGCGTCCTGCATGCGCGCGTCCGGCGCATCGTCGACTTTCGCCACTACCGGTGCGCGCGCGGCCTGCTGCGCGGCGAGCAGCGCGTTCGCGCGCGCCACCGCGAGTTCCGCATCGAGCCGCGACATGTGCGCCTTGTCGGCATCGGCGGCGGCCTGCGTGGTGTCGAGCTTCATCAGCAGATCGCCCGCTGCCACGCGCTGGCCATCCTTCACGCGGATTTCCCGCACGACACCCGTAATCGGGGGCTGCACCGTCTTCACGCGCGCGTTCGGGATGAACTGGCCGCTGGCCGTCACCACAATATCAAGTCGCCCTAACAATCCGACCTGCAATCCGAGTACCGTCAGCGCGACGAGTATTCGCATCGTCCAGCGCGGCGCAGGATGCACCGGCGTTTCGACAAGTTCGAGTTCGGCGGGCAGAAACGCGAGCTGCTCGGCGTCGCGCGTGGGATGTTCAAGGTGCGCGCGGATCTGCCAGACCTCGCGCCATACCGCCGCGTAGCGTTTCACCAGGTCAGTGAACGCCAGAAATTTCATCGATTGCATGTTCAGGCATCCTGAATGGATACGAGGTGCGCGTAGTAGCCGCCGTGATTGAGCAGGCTTTCGTGATCGCCATGTTCGATGATCTTGCCGTGATCCATCGCGAAAATGCGGTTCGCGTGACGCACGGCGGAGAGCCGGTGCGCGATGATGATGACCGTACGGTTCGCGCAGATCGACTTCATGTTCTCGCGAATGATGCGTTCGGTCTCGAAGTCGAGTGCGCTCGTGGCTTCGTCGAAGATCAGGATGCGCGGATTCGTGAGCAGCGCGCGCGCAATCGCGAGGCGCTGGCGCTGGCCGCCCGAGAGGTTGCTGCCGTGCTCGCCGACCACCGTGTCGTAGCCTTCGGGCAATTCGCAGATGAAGCCGTGCGCGCCCGCGAGCTTCGCAGCCTGGATCACGGCCTCGGTGGGTGCGCCCGGATCGGTCAGCGCGATGTTCTCGCGCACGGAGCGGTTGAACAGCAGGTTCTCCTGCAGTACCACGCCAATCTGCCGGCGCAGCCAAGCGGGATCGGCGAGCGCGAGATCCTGGCCGTCGATGCGCACCGCGCCTTGCTCGGGAATGTAGAGCCGTTGCAGCAGTTTCGTAAGCGTGCTCTTGCCCGAGCCCGAACGTCCGACGATGCCGATCACCTGGCCCGCGCGAATGTTGAGCGTAACGCCTTCGAGCACCGCGGGACCATCCGGGCGATAGCGGAAGCGGATGTTCTCGAACTGCACGTCGCCGCGAATGGGCGGCAGCGCCTGGCGCGTCTGCGGAATCTCAGTGCGCGTGTTGAGGATGTCGCCTAGACGCTGCATGGAAATGCCCGTCTGCTGGAAGTCCTGCCACAGTTGCGCGAGGCGCAGCACGGGCGTGCTCACGCGCTGCGACATCATATTGAACGCGACGAGTTCGCCCACGCTGAGCCGCCCGTCGATCACGAGCCGCGCGCCGATGAACAGCGTGCCCAACGTGACGAGCTTGCCAACAAGCTGGATCAGTTGCTGCCCCACATTGCCGAGCTGGTTCACGCGAAAACCTGCACTCACGTAGGCCGCGAGCTGCGTTTCCCATCGGCGGATAAATTGGGGCTCGACGGCCATCGCCTTGACCGTTTCCACGCCCGACACCGACTCGACGAGAAACGACTGGCTGTCCGCGCCGCGCGCGAACTTCTCGTTCAGACGTGCACGAAACGCGGGCACGAGCAGCGCGGAGACAATGCCATACACCGGCAGCGACCCCACCACGAGCAGCGTGAGCCAACCGCTATAAATACACATCACGCCGATAAACACGAACGAAAACGCAATGTCGATAACGGCGGTCAGCGCCTGGCCCGTGAGGAAATTTCGGATGTTCTCGAGTTCGCGCACGCGCGCGACCGTGTCGCCCACGCGGCGCGCGCCGAAATAATTCAGCGGCAGCGCGATGAGATGGCGAAACAGGCGCGCGCCGAGTTCGACGTCGATGCGGTTCGTGGTGTGCGCGAACACATAGTTGCGCAGGCCCGTGAGCAATACTTCGAATACCGAGGCAATCAGCAAGGCGACGCAAACGACGTTGAGCGTTGAATAGGTGCGATTGACGAGCACCTTGTCCATCACGACCTGAAACATCAAAGGCGAAACGAGGCCGAAGAGTTGCAGCACAAGCGACACGCCCAGCGTTTCGAGCAACAGCCGGCGGTAGCGCACGATCGCGGGAATGAACCACGAAAAGTCGAAGCGCGCGAGTTCGCCCGCAAGCGAGGCACGCGATGCGAACAGCAGCATCTGGCCCGCGCCACGCTCGATAATCTCGTCGAGCGGCTTGATGACGGGCGCGGGCGCGCCGGCTTCAAGAATTAGTGCGGTCTTACCGTCGGTCTTGGCGAGGATGAAGTGCTTGCCGTCGCGGTCGAGCACGAGCGCGGGTAGAGGCGTGGTTTGCAGCTTCTCCTGGCGCAGTGGCACCGCGCGCGCCTTGAGGCCAATAGTGCGCGCCGCGAGTACGAGATCCTTGTCGGTGAACAGCTTCGTGGTGACAGCTGCTGCGTGTTTCAGTTGCGCGGCATCGGCGGCAATGTTATGAAATCGCGCGATGGTGACGAGAGCGATCAAGCCAGCATCTTGCACCTTACGTATTTCGCTATCCTGATTATTATTCATTCAGCTATCAAACAAACACATAACAAAATCAAATAGTCACGCCAGGTTGCCGGCAAGTACACGACTCGCGCACAGGACGGAGCGATCGACGACCGTTGGCAGAACAACAGCAGAGTCCCTACTCACCTGTACCTGAAACACAGGTGTCGCTTAAGCCATTGCCAAACAGCGCCGCGAGAATAAT
The DNA here is from genome assembly GCF_904848665.1 of Paraburkholderia hiiakae. Lineage (GTDB taxonomy): Bacteria > Pseudomonadota > Gammaproteobacteria > Burkholderiales > Burkholderiaceae > Paraburkholderia > Paraburkholderia hiiakae. The sequence goes on along the minus strand of NZ_CAJHCQ010000002.1, from coordinate 493,055 downwards.
CGATCCCTAATTTATTTAAAAGCCGGATCTGACGGAGAAAAGCAGAAAAATCTTGTTGCTTTGCTGCAGACTCGATATAGATCAAGACTGCCTGGACGTCGAAAGCCCTCCGCAAGATGTTTCTGTCGGAGGTAGTCCGACTGCATCGTGCGAAATGTGTATCGATAGTGGCTGTGGCGGCAATTCGAATTAAGCAGGCGCCGGGTGCGGCCGCCAGATAGGCACGAGAATGACGAGGCCAGCCGCAATCAATCGTCCCGCATCGTCAGCAGTGCATTTGCTGGCCCGTCACACCGCCTGACGGTGCCGCATCCGGCACCACCGAAGATCCCGGCCTATCAATCGCCGTAGCCGCGAAACCTCCAGCCGCATTGGGGCACTCCGCGGTTTCCTCCGTCGGGCTTATTCGACTCCTGCCGACAGCGCGGAGGCATGCACATTCCTGCGGCCGATGGCAGGCATCGAATAAACCTAAACGTCTACGGAAGTTCAGAGTTGCGGCGCCTCCGAAACTCAAATGGTCGACCTCCTACTTCCCGGTTCAGCCACTTTCGGTCATTCGCGGCGCGGACTCGGTTCCTCCGAACCGGCCGTTCGCGACGGAGCCGCTACGCTCGACCGCGGCGAGGCAACGGGGCGCTGTGTACGATTCCCGGCCCCCGCCTCCGTACCGCTAGTGGCGCAGTGCGACAGGTCCTCATCTCTTCAGATATCCGGTCACGAGGCGCGCCGCTTCCTCGACGAGCGCCTCCATCGTTTCATCCGAAAGCATCCTGGAATAGTGCAGCACAGCGTTGTGCGTCAACGCCTCTATGGCCGTCACGCATACAAACGATGCGAGTCCCAGGTCGTCGATACGCAGTTCGTCGCGGTGCATCTCCAGATAAGTGCTGAACAGGGCAAAGTTCTCACGGTTGAACGTTTCCAGCTTCTCGAGCTTGCCCACGCGCGGAATCTGCTCCGCGAGTACGCGATGTAGCTTGGGATCGACACGGTGAGCCTTAACCGCGACCGTGACGAGTTTGTGCACCGCCTTCTCGACCGATTCCGTCAAAACCCCGGCCAACTCGCGCCGGACCATCTGCATGATCTCCTGCTGGTGGCGCTCGATGACGGCGGCAACGAGTGCCTCCTTGCTGGGGAAATATTGGTAGAGCGAACCAACGCTCACTCCCGCCACCGCTGCGATGCGGTTGGTGCTCGCCTTGTCGAAGCCTTCCTTGACGAGAATGCGAGCAGTCGCTTCAACCAGCGCGTCGACCGTCGCGCGAGATCGCCGCTGAGTGGCGATCTTCCTGGGTTTTATGAGCGGTCTGCGTGCCATTTTTCCACGCCGTCAACGCGAGTATAAAAAGCGAATGATAGCTCGTACATTACGCCACATGGCAATGCAAGGCAGTACCTTGCGCAACGTGCGCGACGCGCAAAACTCTTGGGAAGTCACGACATGCACGACACCTTGCAACATCTGTTTCGATACAAGGCCTGGGCGAATGACGAACTGCTGACCGCGCTGGCCAGGCTTGGGGCTTGGCGTCGACTCACCCTTACCCGACTGGCCATCAAGGCCCTGAGCCATAGCTATGTCGTCGACCGGATCTTCGCCGCGCATCTGCAGCGAAAGGCTCATCCCTATACGTCGGCCAACCTGAGCGAGTTGCCAACGCTGGACGATCTGGCTGCAGACATCAGGAGGTCCGATCAGGAATACATCAAGTACGTGTGTGGACTCGATCGCGACGCCCTGGCGGAACGGATCGATTTCGTGTTCACCGATGGTGCGCCGGGTCGCATGTCCCGGGAGGAAATGCTCATGCACGTCATCAACCACGGCACCGGCCACCGCGGCCAGGTCAGCGCCCTTATGCTGCTCAACGCCGTTTCACCGGCGAGAGATGGCTTCACGACCTGGTTGCATGAAGCGGAGGCGTCGATGAGAGGGCGAGGATGACGCGTGGGCGGGCACCCAGTCGCGACAATTATGTGACCCGGCAAATCTGGTGTTAGGGCTTCGGGGGCGCGCCACTACCGTTGACATGGATGAGCCAGCGATTCAGTTTTCGACCGCTCACATCGGAGGATCAGCTAGCGGGTTGATATCACCCCAATACGTTCGGATGGGCGCGGTGGACAAGGAAGCTGTTGTCAGGACATTCCGCGCAAGACTGGCAATGTCTCCCACTGAAGCGGTGCTTTTGCGTGCCCACCCGGCATGCGCCAGGCACGGGAATTGCAATTCGAATGACTCAGTTTGATTCCCCGGAAACCGTTGCGAGAGAACCAGGAGCCAGCCATGCGCCCCCGAATCATCTGCCACATGATGTCCTCGATCGACGGCAAACTTCATCCGAGCCGCTATTCGATGCCGCACGGTTTCGACCGGCGCCATTTCGTGACGCAATACGAAAACGTAGCGGCAAGTCTCGGTGGCGAGGGCTGGCTCGTCGGCCGCGTGACGATGGCCGAAATCGTGAAAGACGAGCGTGGCGCGTCGATCGCAACAGGCGATATCGGCGCGCGCAGCGCATGGCTCAATCCCGATCGCAAACCCACCTTCGCGGTCGGGCTCGACCCCGATGGCAAGCTTCATTACGCGCGCCCCACCGTGGGTGACGATCAAATTGCCGCGGTACTTGGCGAGCACGTATCGGACGCCTACCTCGCCGAGTTGCGGCAAAGCGGCGTGTCGTACGTGTTCGCGGGAAAAGATGGACATGACCTGGAAGCCGGTGTCGACGCACTGGGCGAAACGCTGGGTATCAAGACACTGCTTCTCGAAGGGGGCGCCGGCATCAACGCGGCTTTTCTAAAGGCAGGCCTGATCGACGAATTGAGTGTGTTGATTTGTCCGGGGATCGACGGCGTGCGCGGCATCCAGACGATCTTTGAAGGCCCCGAAGCGGGGAATCCCGGCTACGGTCGATCGCTCGCATTCAAATCGGTTGAGACGCTCGACGGCGGCAGTGTATGGGTGCGTTATAACGTCGAATCCGCAGCCTGACCGCACGTGTCGTCAAAAAAGATTCGGCCTGCGGTCGGTCACTCATTCGCTTTGCGGCTGGGAAGGACAGCTGCCGTGGCCCATGCCTCATGATGTATTTCCCAATGAACCCGATACCTGGCGTATTCGACTCACCCTCCTACGTCAGGTCAACGAGTGCCTGTCTCCGCGATTTGACTTCCTTCAGGACAAAGGCGGAATAGACCTCCTTGACATTCGGCAGCGCGCCAATCTGATGGCGTGCAAATTCGCCGAATTCGTCGAGCGTGCGTGCGACCACGGTGAGCTGGTGGTCATATCGGCCCGAAATGCAACTGCAGGCAATGATCTGCGGACTCGTGATCACGGCATCTTCGAATGCCTTGACATGCTTCTCATCTTTTTTGTCGAGCGATACGTAGACATACGCCGTCACGTGGAAGCCCAACTTCTTCATATCCACGTCAGCGTGATACCCGCAAATGATCCCCTCCTGCTCGAGACGCTTGACCCGCCGCCAGCACGGCGATGTCGTCAGGTCGACGCGATCGGCTAATTCGGCGCTCGACAGCCGCGCGTCGAGCTGCAGCGCTTTCAGAATCTGCAGGTCGATTCGATCCACCTCATGCTCTGCATTGTTCATTTCAAATTTTTCCTGCTAGCGAAACATTCATTTTAACCAAAACAGCTTTTTCGGCAATTTCCGCCAAACAATTTCTGTCCATGACGCGTATAGTTTGCTTACAAAAAACCATCGAGTGATGTCAAAACACGCCCGCTGCCACGCCCACACGACGAGCAGCATCGATCTGCACAGTGAATGTCTGGCACGTCGATCGGGTCGATGATCGGGTTTACTCAGGAGAGCGTTGCATGGATCTTGGCTTGAAAAATCAGCACGCAGTCGTCTGCGGAGCGAGTAAAGGACTCGGTTACGCCTGCGCCGAAGCGCTCGCGCGTGAGGGTGCGCGGGTCACCCTGATTGCGCGCAACGAGACGGAGCTGGTCGCCGCCGGCAAGCAGCTGCGCGAATGCAGCGGGGCTCAGGTGGAGGTGGTTGCCGCAGATGTTTCGACCGAAGCGGGTCGGGCGTTGATCGTCGGGCAGACAGAAAATGTCGACATCCTTATCAATAACGCTGGTGGCCCGCCACCGGGTCAGTATGTCGACTGGTCGCACGAGGACTGGATCGCGGCGCTGGAAGCCAACATGCTCAGTGGAATTTTTCTGATCAAGGCGTTTCTGCCAGCCATGCTGGAACAGCGCCATGGCCGCATCGTCAATATCACCTCGGTCACGGTCAAACAGCCGCAGGCCCTGCTGGGACTTTCGACGGCGGCGCGCCTTGGCCTGACCGGGTATGTGGCGACCGTGGCGCGCGAGGTGATCGCACGCGGCGTCACCATCAACAATCTCCTGCCAGGCTACTTCCTGACGGACCGACTCCGCTCGATGTTCGAGAGCTGGGACAGTCAGGCTGGAGAAAATGCGTCTGTCTCCGAGCAAAAGCGCCTCACCATTCCCGCGCAGCGTTTCGGCAGTCCGTCCGAGTTTGGCGACGTGTGTGCGTTTCTTTGCAGCAGGAGCGCGGGCTATATGACCGCGCAGAACATCCTGCTCGATGGCGGCCTGTATCCCGGCACGTTCTAGCATCGGGCCCGAATCGCATTTAACCTGATCGATGATCTCGACATCTCCATGAATTTGACGAAACAGCAACTCGCACAAGCGCTCTTTGAGCAACATACGACGCGCGCGCACTTCAGCACGCTTCGGTCGGCAGGCAAGGTACTCGACACCGCAGCGGCTTACGACGTGCAGGACGAATTGGTGGCCCTGCTCCGAAAGGCACGAAATGCCGACGTCGCCGGTTACAAGATCGGGCTCACTTCTACCGCCATGCAAACAATGTGCGGCATAGACAAACCAGTCTTCGGGCGCATCCTGAGTGACCAGGTTTATCGGAGCGGAACGCGTGTCGATCTGAAGCGATACGTCCACCTGGGTCTGGAATTCGAAATCGCAGTCAAGCTCGGCAGCGATATCGTGCCCAACGGCACGCCCTTGTCGACGGCGGATATCGCAGCATGCACCGCGGCGATCTGCCCCGCACTCGAATTGGTGGACGACCGCCATGCTGAATACAGCACACTCGATGCCGGCTCGCTGATCGCCGACAACGCCTGGAATGCGGGCGTGGTGTTGGCAGACTGGCAACCGCTGCCTGGCGAATTTTCCGTTCGACAGGGGCGCGTGTTCTCGCAAGACCCGCAGACAGAGACCGGCGCCGTCGATTATCGGCACGTGCTCGCGTCCGTCGCATGGCTGGCCGAGGAGCTTGCGTCCAGAGGATCGCATCTCCGTGCGGGTGAGATCGTCATGACCGGAAGCGTGGTGCGCACCCGCTTTCCTGTCGAAGGTGAAGTCTGGCACTACGAAGTGGACGGCTTGGGAACAAACGGCGTGAACTGCGCGCAAGAAGGGACGTGAGAAGTCTGCGTGCTCCACGCATGATTCATAAGGACCGCGCTCGACGTTCCATTACCGGTTATTCGCCGCTTTTCATCGATTAAGGTTCGAAGGAGGAGACACAATGAAACTGAATCAATTGGCCGTCGTGACAGCCTTGTGCTTTGCGGCAGCAAGCACGTCGGCTTTTGCCCAGTCCACCATCAGGATCGGGGTAGTGGGCCCGTTGACCGGGTCGGGTGCCAGTTATGGCAAGGACATGGAAAACGGCGTCAGGATCGCCATCGAGGAAGCCAACGCCCAAAAGATCACGCTTGGCGGCAAGGTCGTGCAATTCGCTCCCGAATACATGGATGACCAGGGCGACCCGCGCACAGGCGTGCAGGTCGCGCAACGACTGGTCGACGAGGGCGTGAGCGCCGTGATCGGACATGTGAATTCCGGTACGACCATCCCGGCATCGAAAATCTATGCCAGTGCCGGCATTCCAATGATTACCCCTGCTGCTTCGAATACGATGATCACGAAGCAAGGCTTCAATACGGTTTTCAGCGTCGTGCCGACCGATGCACAAACCGCCGGCAGTGCCGGCACGTATGCCGTTACCAACCTCAAGGCCAGGCGGATCGCGATCATGGACGATCAGACGGCCTTTGGTCAGGGCGCCGCCCAGGAGTTTCGCAAGGCAGTGCTCGCCGCGCACGGCACCATTGTCGACCAGCAGTACACGAGCGATAAATCCATGGACTTCAGTGCGCAGCTAACGCACATCAAGAGTGTCAATGCAGATCTCTTGTTCTTTTCTGGACTGGGTCCGCAGATCGCAGGCATCGCGAAGAAGATGAAGCTGCTCGGCATGACGACTCGGTTGATGGGTGGCGGTGGCACCGTTTCCGAGGATTTCATCCAGATCGCAGGTGCCAGCGCCGAGGGCGTCGAAGGCCTCGACTATGGGCTGCCTGTCTCAAGGATGCCGCGCGGACCGGAGTTCGAGAACAAGTACAAGAAGACTTTCAACTCGAACATGCAGGTCTATGCGCCCCTGGGATACGACGCGACCTGGGTGGTGATCAAGGCGATGCAGGAAGCCAACTCATCGAATCCGTCCGACTATCTGCCGAAACTGCGCACGCTCAGCTACGCGGGCGTGTCCGGCCCGATCGAGTTCGACAAGACGGGGGCCTTGAAGGCTGCGGCTACGACCATCTATCAGGTTCGCGGTGGCAAATGGGAAGTACAGGAGACAGTCGTGTCCAGGTGAAGGCTGCCGGGTGATTGACACCCAGGCCAAGAAGCGTGGTGAGGAGGCGTTCGTGCTAGCCTCATCGCGCGATCTGATTGCCGCCGATCCGAAGGTTGAATCGCGAAGCCGCAACGGATAGCTTCAAACCCTGTGATGTTCTTCTGGCAACACAACCTGCTCGCCAAACCTCTCCGTCCATGGCGCATATCCTTCATTCAACCGCGTTGCGCTACTTCGTCGAAGTGGCGAATAGCGGGTCGATCGCCGAAGCCTCCGTACGGCTGCATGTTGCTACGTCGGCCATTAGCCGTCAGATTGCCAAACTCGAATATGAGGTCAATGCCCAGCTGTTCGATCGTCAGTCGCGTGGAATGACTTTGAGTAGCGCCGGCGAGGCGCTCCTTGGCTACGCGCGCAGAAGTTTGCTCGAAGCAGAACAGATCGTGCACGACATCGACAGTGCGCAGAATTCGCTTGCCAGTGTCGTGAAGCTCGCGTGCTCCGAAGGCTTTGCAACTGACTTCCTGCCTTCCCTGATTCATCTGTTCAGGCAGATCAATCCGCGCGTGCACTTCGAATTGGCGGTCACCCGCCCCGCCGACGCAACCCAGCTTGTGCGTACCGGCGACGCGGATCTCGCGCTCACTTTCAGCCTCACGGTTCAGACCGGCGTCCACATCATGCATGCTTGCCGCGCACCCGTGTTTGCGCTGATGCGTAGCGATCATCCGCTGGCAAAGCGCCGGCAACTGTCACTCGCGGAAATCGCCGAACACGAACTCCTGTTGTCCGAGCCTGGAACAACGATTCGCACGCTGATCGATGTCGCGGCGGGTGCGGAGGGCATCGCACTCGCGCCGGTTTTTGTGACCAATAATAGCCAGGCGCTCTACCGGTACGCGCAACTGTCGGGCGCCATCACCTTCTCCGGCGCGCTAACGGTTCGAGGCAAGCAGCAAAACGACGCGCTCGTCGCGGTGCCGCTGGCGGGAAAAGTGCACCAACGCCGCGTCGAGGTCCAGACGATGACGGGACGCATACTGCCCGTCGCCGTTCGCGAGTTCGCCGACTTTCTGATTGCGGAACTCAAGCGCGTGCCGGGCATGGCACGCGAGACGCGTACACCGCGTCAGACGCGCGATTGACAGGCGGCAGGCCGCTTCGCTGTGCCAATCTCACCAAGATCCCAGAAGAGCCCCGCCATCAATTGCAACGCTTCGCGAGCGACCGTCCCGAGCATATGTTCGTTCGGCGCGTGTTGTGCACAGCCCGGATAGGAATGCGGAATCCAGATGGTCGGCAGACCGAGCACATCGGCGAAAGCGTCGTTCGGAATGGTGCCGCCCAGGTTAGGCAGGATGGCTACTTTCTTATCCGTTGTTTGCGCGATTGAGCGCACGGCCCAAGTCACCCACGGATGATCGGGCGCAAGGCGGGTCGCCGGTGCAACCAGAGTCACGCCGATTTCAACGTCGCGAAAACCGCACTGATCGAGATGCGCGCGAAGATGCGCTTCGAGGCGCGCGATATCGGTTCCCACGACGAAGCGGAGCTGGCAGAACGCGCGCGAAGTGGCCGGAATCGCGCCGACCGGATGCGCCGGATTGCCTGCCACCATCGCCAGCACCTCAAGCGTATTGCTGCCAAACACACGTTCGGCTGGGGTGAGCCCGGGCTCTCCCCATTCGGTATCGATGACCGGGTCGCCCTGATCCATACCGACTTCGAGTTCAGCAATGGCCGCAGCCACGGGTGCGTCGATCGCCGGGGCGCGCAGACCCTCGACCCGCAGCCGCCCTTTTTCGTCGACGATACTCGCCAGCGCGTGTGCAAGACGAACCGCAGGATTGCTCAGCAAACCGCCCCAGTTACCGGAGTGATAAGCCTTTGCACGCGCTGTCACGGACAATTCGAAGTTCGCCGCGCCACGGGAGCCGAGAAATATCGTCGGCCGTGCCGCTCCGATGCGCGGGCCGTCGGACGCAATCAACACGTCAGCGCGCAATTCATCCGTCAATGCCGCGCAGAGTTCGTTCAGTCCAGGTGACCCGACTTCCTCACCCATTTCCATCAGAACGGTCACGTTAAAGCCGAGCGGCTGCCCCGCTGCGACACGCGCGTCGATAACCGCGCCAAGTGCGCCGAGATTGACCGTATGCTGCCCTTTGTTGTCCGCACTGCCGCGCCCGTACCAATGGTCCTCCTCAATGGCGACCTGCCAGGGGCCCGCCCCTTGTGTCCACTGCTCCTCCTGGCCGCGCACCACATCGCCGTGGCCGTAGACCAGCACCGTCGGCAACGCCGGATTTTCAACGCGTCGCGCGACCAGGAAAGGCGGCCCATTTGCAACCGGATTGTCATGCAGGGCGTTGACAAAGCCTAGCTTGCGCAGCGCAGGTTCCATTTCGTCAGTCAGGTAGGCCCGCAGAGTCGATGCGCTTTCAGGATGCTGGCTTTGCGTGCGACAGCCGACGCGGCGCCCAAGGTCCTCGAGAAAACGCCCATCGTCGAAATAGCGTTCAGCAAACTCGATTGCGGTGTTACGGGTCATGCAGTCTCTCCAGTCAATGATCAGGCGATCTCGATCGCCGCGTGAGCCAGCGCCTTCACTTCCTTGAGGACGAGTGAAGTATGAATTTCCTGGACGTTCGGTAAGGTGCCAATCTTGAGTCGGATGAAATCGCCAAAGCTGTCGAGCGTTCTTGCGATCACCGTCAGCTGGTGATCGTAGCGACCGCTAATGCAGTGACAGGCGAGTATTTCGGGACTCGCTCTTACGGCATCTTCAAACGCACGAATGTGCGCCGCGTCCTTCTTTTCCAGTGCCACCTGCGCGAACGCCATGACGTGGTAGCCCAGCCGCCTCGGGTCGATATCTGCGTGATAGCCGCGGATCACGCCGGCTTCCTCGAGGCGCTTGACGCGCCGCCAGCACGGAGACGCGGTCAACGAAACGCGTTCGGCAAGTTCCTGGCTCGATAACCGCCCGTCGCTACGCAAGGCATTGAGAATCAGGCTGTCTGCCCGGTCAATCCTGACATCTGCTTCATTCATTTCACGTTTCCGTTTATCACGCTCTGTTCATTGCGCACGCATGCCATTTTTCCCTCGCACTTCGGCAAAATTCGCCTCGCTGCGGACGGTATCGTTAAGACCTCCTTCAACCCTAAGTCCATTGACGATGCCGTACATCAATCCCATCAAACAAGCCCTGCAGCCGTTCAACGCACACCGTTCCTGATACTCCGCCATGTCGACGACCTCATTCTTTTCTCTGCACGCGCGCAGTGCCGTGCAAGCACTCCGCTCCTCAAAAATCCGCGAAGTCGCGAATGCCGGCATGGGCCGCACCGACGTGTTGCCATTCTGGTTTGGCGAACCCGACGAGCCCACTCCCTCCGACGTGCGCGCAGTCGCCGCACAGCGACTCGCCGCGGGCGACACCTTCTACGTCCAGACCCTCGGTCTGCCGACGTTGCGCGAAGCCATCGCCGCGTACATCAGCAAACTGCATCGGCCGAACGCGCCGTTCGACGTCGACCAGGTCGCCGTCACGAGTTCCGGCACGACAGCACTGATGCTTGCGATGCAGGCAATCGTCAATCCAGGCGAGCGTGTCGTCGCAGTCACCCCGCTTTGGCCGAACCTCGTCGAGATGCCCAAAGTTCTCGGCGCCCATGTGGAAACCGTGTCGCTACGCTTTTCCGCAGACGGTTGGCAACTCGACCTCGATGCCCTGCTCGATGCGCTACGTCCCGGAACCCGTGCACTGCTCGTCAATTCGCCGAACAATCCGAGCGGCTGGGTCATGAGCACTCAAGCCCAGCGCGCCGTACTCGAGCATTGCCGCAAACACGGGATCTGGATCGTCACCGATGACGTCTACGAGCGCTACTACTACGACAACACGCAGTGCGCCCCCTCGTTCCTCGATCTGGCTGACGCAAGCGACCGCGTAATCAGCTGCAATTCATTCTCCAAGGCGTGGCTGATGACCGGCTGGCGCATCGGCTGGATCGTCGTGCCACCGCCGCTCCTGCAGGAAATCGGCAAGCTCATCGAATTCAGCACGACCTGCACGCCGGGCTTCCTGCAGAACGCCGCGCTTCATGCGCTCGAACACGGCGAGCCGGTAATCGCGCGCACCGTGGCCCGGCTCAAACAATCGCGCGACCTTCTCGCGGCGCGTTTGGTCGAAGTCCCTGGCGTCCAGCTTGCCGCGCCGTCACCCGGTGCGATGTACACGTTCTTTCGCGTCGATGGCGTAACGGACAGTCTCGCGTTCTGCAAGCAGCTGGTCTCTGACGCAGGGCTCGGACTTGCGCCGGGTGCCGCGTTCGGTCCAGAAGGCGAAGGCTTTCTCCGCTGGTGCTATGCGAGTACGCCGGAGCGCATCGAAGCGGGCGTGGACCGGTTGACCCGTTATCTCGACAAACGCCGCTGAACACATTAGCAACGCGACGGTTCGCCGCCGCGTTGTTAAACGATTCGATAGAACGTTTGCGCCGTGCCGCCAAAAACGCTCGCGTGCGCCGATTCGGGCACGAGCTGACGTGCAACCCGAAACCAGTCCGCGTAGCGGCCATTTCGTTCGAGAATCGGCCAGTCGCTCGCCCACATCAGCCGGGCCTCACCGAACGCCGTCATCAGCACGTCGACATAGGCGGCGAACGTCGCGGTCGTCCAGTTGGGCGCAGACCGCGTAGGCAACGCGGAGAGTTTGCAAAAGACATTCGGATGACGCGCCAGTTCGGTCATGCCAGCCTGCCACGCATTGAAATTCGCGTCGCCCGCTTGCCAGTCACGAACCTCGGGTTTCCCGCAATGATTAATCACGATCCGCAGTGACGGATGCCGCCCCACCAGTTCGATCAACGAGCGCAGATGACGCGGCTGAATCAGTGCATCGAAGCTCAAGTCTCGCTCCGTGAGCGCAACGAACGTTTCATTCAATTGCGTGCGCAACATCCAGTCGTCTTCGGGAATATCCTGAATCATCGGCCGCACGCCACGAAACCGTGGATGCCTGGACAACCGGTCGAGTTGCTCTGGCGTGTCCCTGTCCGCAAAATCCACCCACCCGACTACCGCACCGAGATACGGGTGCTTTTCCGAGAGCGACAACAGAAAGTCCGTCTCCGCCAGAGTCGGTGCCGCCTGTATCACGACAGCACGTTCGATTCCGTGCGCATCGAGTATTGGCTTGACATCCGACGGTTCGTAATCGCGGTAGAGAAAGCCGGTGTCGGGGGTGAGCCAGCCGTAGTCATTCCGAGCGATACGCCACAGATGGTGGTGCGCGTCAATCAGCATCAATGTCCTCAATATCTCAATCTGAATTCGGCTATTCGAGCGTCGCGTCACGCGTTTCGCTCAACAGTGCCATGCCGAGCAACCCCAATGCGCAGGCACCAATGATGTAGAAAGCCGGCGAAAGCGGGTTGCCGGTGACACGCAGCAACCAGGTCACGACGAATTGCGTGCTACCGCCGAATATCGTTGCCGCAATCGCATAGCTGATCGAGAGACCGGTGCTTCGCAGCGCCTTCGGAAAAGTCTCGGGGATGATGGTGATCACGGCCGCGGCGTGCGACCCAGTCAGCAACGCGAGCACCGCCGGCACGGCGAACAGCGTGGTGAGCGAATGCCAACTGTTAAGCACAACGAATGCAGGATACGCAACCAGCATCAGCAACGTGCACGGCACGATCATCACTACCTTGCGTCCGAACCTGTCCGCGAGAACGCCGCCTGTCAACGCAGCGACGACCATACATGCGCCAACCATCATGGTGACGGCAATGGACATCGTCATGGGAAAGTGCAGGAGCGTCAACGCATAACTGGTCATGTAGTTGTTGACATAGACCGTCACAGTGCTCGGAATAATGATCAACGTGGCAAGCGTCACGCACTTCAGATAGCGTCCCTGCATCGATGCGGTCGCGGCAGCGAAAGTCGATGCTGTTTCTGCGGGAGCGCCTGTCTCGTGCATATTACGGCGCAAGATCAGACCGACCGGAATCACCGCTAGTCCGAGCGCGAAGGGAATGCGCCAGCCCCACGCCTCCATGCGTTCGGCAGACAATGACGCGGAAGCCAGAACGCCGATTGTGCCCGCCGCGAGCACGGCCAGTCCTTGACTGACCACCTGCCAGCTTGCGTAACGCGCTCGCTTCCCTTCGGGCGCGCTTTCGACCAGAAAGGACGTGGTGGGGCCGGCCTCTCCGCCCCACGCGAAACCCTGGATGAGCCGGGCGAGCACGATCAGGCACGGCGCCGCCACACCGATTGATGCGTAAGGCGGGGCAAGCGCAATGATCGCCATCCCAACCGCCATCAGCGCTAGCGTCAGGAGCATGGCCGGCTTCCGACCCACCCGATCCGCATAGCGCCCAATGACAATACCCCCTAGCGGGCGAGCCAGAAAACCCACCCCAAATGCTGCGACCGAAAGCAATAAGGCGCCCAAGGGGCTATCGGAGGGAAAGAACGCTCTACCGATGATCGCGGCAAAGAACGCGTAGACCGTAAAGTCGTAAAACTCGAGCGCATTGCCGATAACGGCCGCGACCACGGCGCCTCGGGATGCTTCGTGTTTGTTGCTTGCGACCTCGCGACGCATCGTCACTGTTTGCATGAGAATCCTGTTGTCGTTTGACTCCCAGCCTGCGCAACGTGTCTCCAGAAACGGGACAGTGCAGGAGTTTGCCCGATTCTAGGAAGCCAATTCTCCTGTGACAATTGCCGAGTTTGGTTGGAAGCATTGCCAAATTGGCAATCGGGCTTCATTGCGAACCGGTGCATCCAGTTCCGATGCAAACGAGAACCGCGAGACAACTTCGCAATTGAACGGTGACGATCCTGCGCGGCACGGACCTCGTCTTGTTCAACCGCTCGTGCGTTTCCTCTCAGCCTCGGCCGACGATTGCCTGATGCCCTCGGCCGCAAGCTGACGACAATCACCGTTAAGCGTTTCGATTTCGGCGAACGGGCCAGCCCATCAATGTTCGCGCTTCAGCCAGGGGGCGCCCGTTTCCCGACGCAGTGACCCCAGCGGTCACTGAAGGCACTTTGCAAGCTCCTGCACGATGTGCGGGATGCGTGCACCAGCGTGGCCACATTTGCGACCCATTCCGGATCAGGGCTGGATCAGGGCACGCACCCTGCCCGGCATCCACACCGCCTGAGCCCCTTGTCCTGCAAGCATCTCAGGCAACAATCGGGTTGATGGCACAGTTGCTGCTAGCTTGAGTCCAAACTTGTATTCAAGATTGGACTCATGTCTAAAGACACCCGTTTCAGAGTTCGTGCCCTGCTCGACTCCTATGCCCGTAAAAGCACGACGCCTCGCCAGGTCGTCGAGACGTTGCTCGCCCGTATCGCGGCCTCCAGTCGCCCGGAAGTCTGGTTGTCGCGTGCGAGCGAGGCCGACCTCGCCAGCCGCGTTGCCGCGCTCGAAGAAGCGTGCGCACGCCTCGGCGCAGCTGTGTTCGAGCGGATGCCGCTCTTTGGCGTCCCGTTCGCCGTGAAGGACAACATCGACGTCGCCGGTATGCCGACGACTGCTGCCTGCGACGCCTTCGCATACACGCCCCGCACATCGGCTTTTGCAGTCAGGCGACTGCTCGATGCGGGCGCCATCCTCGTCGGCAAGACAAATCTCGACCAGTTCGCCACAGGCCTCGTCGGCACGCGCTCGCCCTACGGCGCCGTGCGCCAGTTCGAATCCGATGCATACATCTCCGGTGGATCGAGTTCGGGTTCGGCGGTCGCGGTTGCAGCGGGGCTCGTTGCGTTTTCACTTGGCACGGACACCGCGGGTTCGGGGCGTGTTCCCGCCGGGTTCAACGAACTCGTGGGTCTCAAGCCAACGCCGGGCCTCGTGAGCAAGCGCGGCGTGGTTCCGGCATGCCGGAGCCTCGACTGCATATCGATCTTCGCGCACGACGCCGGCGACGCCTGGGAAGTCCTGTTGCAGATGGCGAAGTACGACGGAGAGGATGGCTATGCGCGCCGCGTGCCGTCACTTGGGCTGACCCATGCAGCGCTGCGCCTCGCCGTGCCGGAGCCGTTGACATTCTTCGGAGACACGCAGGCGCAGCAGGCCTTTGCTGCCACGCTCGACACGATTGCCACGCGCCTTGAACTGACGCCGGTACGCGTGCCGTTCGAACCCATGCAGCGCACCGCGGCTCTCCTCTACGACGGTCCATGGGTGGCAGAGCGGCGGGCGGCGCTCGGTTCGTTCTTCGAGGCCCATCGCGCCGATATCGATCCCGTTGTCGCCGCGGTCATTGCCAAAGCCGACGGCTACAGCGCCGTCGATGCGTTCAACGGCCAGTACGCACTCGCCGCGTTACGCCGGGAAGTCGAAGCGATGTTCGAGGAGATCGATGTCCTCATCGTGCCGACCACACCCACCCATCCGAGCTTCGATGACGTGCGCGCGGACCCGATTGGCGCGAACAGCCAGCTTGGCGTGTACACCAACTTCGTGAATCTGCTCGATCTGTGCGCGCTCGCCGTGCCCGGTGTGCGCCGGGCGGACGGTCTGCCCGCAGGGGTGACGCTGATCGCACCGGCGGGGGCTGACCAGCGGCTCGCCGTACTCGGTGCCCAGATCCAGGCGCTCTTCATGGCCCACGCAACATCCGACGATGACGCCAGCATCGCCGCGAGACCGCTGCCCTTCGAGGAGCCGACGGTGACGCTCGCCGTGGTCGGTGCGCATCTGCGCGGGCAGCCTCTCTGCTGGCAACTGCTCGAGGCTGGCGCGCGGTTCGTCCAGACAACCCACACCTCGTCGCAGTACCGGCTCTATGCGCTCGCGGGCACGATACCGGCCAAACCCGCGCTGGTGCGTACGCCGAACGAAGCAGGCCAGCCCATCGAAATCGAACTCTGGGAAGTGCCGCTGCGCAGCTTCGGCGCCTTTGTTGCGCGGGTGCCGGCGCCGCTTGGGATTGGCAGCGTGCAGACGACCGACGGGTTGACGGTCAAGGGCTTCATCTGCGAGCCCGCGGCTGTCGAGCCAGGAAGTGGCGCACGCGACATCACCGGGTTCGGCGGCTGGCGCGCATGGCTCGCCACCGCGGTTGAAGCACAAGATCCAGTTTAATACGCATGCCTAAATTTAACGAATCGAATTCATGAGGAGTCCAGCCATGACCAACCGACGCGATTTTCTCAAGGGCGCCGGCGCCCTCGCCCTCGGCAGCGCGTTCCCGTTCGACCTCGCCTTCGGTGCCGAACCGCTCACGGTCGGCGTGATCTACGTCGGCTCGCGCGGTGACTACGGCTACAACCAGGCCCAGGCGCAGGCGGCAGCCGTCATCAAGAAGCTGCCGAACGTGAAGGTCGTTGAGGAAGAGAACGTGCCCGAAACCGTCGCTGCGCAAAAGACGATGGAGGCGATGATCGAACAGGACGGCGCGACGCTGATCTTCGCGACCTCGTTCGGCTATTTCGATCCGCATGTGCTGAAGATGGCCGCCAAATACCCGAAGGTTCGCTTCGCACACTGCGGCGGTCTCTGGAAGAGCGGCAACCCGGCCAACATCTCGAGCTACTTTGGCTACATCGATGAATGCCAGTACCTGAGCGGCGTCGTGGCGGGCCACGCGAGCAAAACGAAGAAGCTCGGCTTCGTCGCGGCCAAGCCGATTCCGCAGGTCCTGCGCAACATCAACTCGTTCACGCTGGGCGCGCAATCGGTCGATCCGTCGATCACCACGCATGTGATCTTCACGGGCGACTGGTCGATGCCGGTGAAGGAGGCGGAAGCCGCAAACAGCCTCGTCGATCAGGGTTGCGATGTCCTCACGTGCCACGTGGATGGGCCGAAAGTCGTGATCGAGACGGCCGAGAAACGCGGCGCCATGAGCTGCGGTTACCACGCAAGCCAGGCGGCGCTCGCGCCGAAGGGCTATCTGACCGGCGCCGAATGGGACTGGGCAACGCCCTACAAGCTGCTCGTCGCCAACGCGCAGGCAGGCAAGCCGCAGCCCAACATCCTTCGTGGCGGCCTGCGCGAAGGCTTCGTGAAGATGTCGCCCTAT
Source organism: Paraburkholderia hiiakae (assembly GCF_904848665.1). GTDB lineage: Bacteria > Pseudomonadota > Gammaproteobacteria > Burkholderiales > Burkholderiaceae > Paraburkholderia > Paraburkholderia hiiakae. The sequence continues at coordinate 476,302 of NZ_CAJHCQ010000002.1, read as the reverse complement.
GGCGCGAAGGTGACCCCGGATGCCCGTTCCAATGCCGACGGCGTCAAGGCGAAGATGGTCGCGGGCGACTACGTGATCTTCAAGGGGCCGATGAAGGACAACAAGGGCGGCAGCGCCATTGCGTCCGGCACGAGCTACGCGCAAACCGATATCGCGCTCGAGAGCATGAACTATCTGGTTGCCGGTGTGGTTGGCCAGATCTGAGGAACGCTTGCGTCCTCACCAGGAGTTGTGATGTCCATTTCCCTTTCGCCTGTTCACGGGCGGCCGCGAAGACTGCCCGCAGGCGTTGCGCGCCTGCTCCTTGCCGTATTGCCCGCGTTGCCGACGCTATGCGCCATCGCAGCCACGCTGGTGCTGTTCGGCGCGTTCCTGCTCGTCCAGGGGCAGCCCGCCGTCGAGGCCCTGGGCCTCATTGTCCAGGGCGCTTTCGGCTCGTCGTTCGCATGGCAGAACACCTTGCTGCGCGCCGCGCCGCTCATGCTGACTGCACTGTGCGTCGCGCTGCCCGCCCAGGTCGGCCTGATCGTGATCGGCGGTGAAGGTGCGCTCGCGCTCGGCGGGCTCGCAGCGGCCGTCGTGCCGCAATGCCTGCCGCACGCGACGCCCTGGCTCATTGCCACGCCCTTGATGGCCATCGCCGGCATGCTCGCGGGCGGCCTGTGGATCAGTGCGGTGGGCGCGATGCGTCAATGGCGCGGCGTCAATGAGACCATCAGCAGCCTGCTGATGTCGTATATCGCCATCGCCGTTTTCAAGTTTCTGGTCGAAGGGCCGCTGCGCGATCCCGCGAGCCTCAACAAGCCGTCGACGCTGCCCATCCCCGACGCCGTCGCCATCGGCTCGCTGCCGGGTCTCGACGTGCACTGGGGGCTTTTCTGGGGCGCGCTCGCGTGTCTCGCCGCCTGGGTGCTCGTGCGTCACAGCACACTGGGCTTTGCGATGCGCGTAACGGGCGGCAACGTGCGAGCGGCGCGCCTCGTGGGTCTGCCTGTGGGCGGGCTCGCGCTCGCCGCCTGCGCGCTCGGCGGCGCATCGGCAGGACTTGCCGGGATGTTCGAAGTGGCGGCCGTACAAGGCAGCGCGAATGCATCGCTGCTTTCGGGCTACGGCTACGCAGGCATCCTGGTCGCGTTCGCGGCGCGCCAGAATCCGTTCGCCGTGATCGTCTGCGCGCTGATGGTCGGCGGCATCGAGGCGAGCGGCAGTCTGCTGCAACGCCGCCTCGACCTGCCCGACGCCGCCACGCTCGTGCTGCAGGGCCTGCTTTTCGCAAATCTGCTCGCCTGGGAGGCGCTTGCTCCTCGCCTCGCTGCCTGGCGCGTGAAGCTGCAGGCCGCCGCGCTCGACGCCTCTTCCGTTTCGCTGGAGCGTACACACCATGTCTGACTTTCACTCTCCCGCTGCGGTGCTGCTGCTTTCGCTATTCGCGGGAGCCATCCGCGTAAGCACGCCCTATCTGTTCGTGAGCCTCGGCGAGTGCCTGACCGAGAAAGGCGGACGCGTGAATCTCGGCCTCGAAGGGATTCTCGTCTGCGGCGCCATGTGCGGGTACGCGGGCTCGTATCTCTCCGGGTCGCCGTGGATCGGCGTGCTCGCGGCGGCGGCGGCCGGTCTCGTGCTCGGCTGCCTGCACGGTCTCGTCTGCTCGCTGCCGCGTGTTTCCGACATCGCATTCGGCATCGCGCTCATGCTGTTCGGCACCGGCCTCGCGTTCTATCTCGGCAAGCCGTTCATCGAGCCGCAGGCGCCGATGCTCCCCTCGATCGACCTCGGCGCGTGGGCTACCTCGCCGCAGGTACACAACGCGCTGCACATCAACCTGCTCTTCGTGATTGGCGTCGTGCTTGCCGTCGCCCTGCAGTGGGGCCTGCGCTCGATGCGCTGGGGCATGACGCTGCGACTCGTGGGCGAGAACGCCGAGAGCGCCCGCGCCATGGGCTACCCGGTCACGCGCGTGCGCGTCCTCGCTACGGCGGTGGGCGGCCTCTTTGCGGGCGTGGGCGGCGCCTATCTCTCGCTCGTCTATCCCGGCAGCTGGAACGAGGGACTGTCGAGCGGACAGGGCCTCATGGCCGTCGCGCTCGTGATCTTCGCGCGCTGGCAGCCGCTGCGCTGTCTCTGGGCTGCGCTGCTGTTCGGCGCCGCCGGCGCGCTCGGGCCCGCCCTCCAGGCAATCGGCGTGACGAGCGGCTACTACCTCTTCAACGCCGCGCCTTACGTGCTGACGCTCGCGCTCATGATCGTCAACTGCCGCCCGGACCGCACGCTGGCGGGCGCACCGGGCGAACTGAGCCTCACGCGCTAGGCGCGGACACCCGCACGACTGACCGAATCCAGAATCGCGTGCGCGCCTCATGCACACGCACGGAGAATCACCATGACTCGCTACATCGAAGCCCGCCCTTACCCTTGGCCCTACAACGGCGACCTGCGCCCAGACAACACGGCGCTCGTCATCATCGACATGCAGACCGACTTCTGCGGCTACGGCGGTTATGTCGACAAGATGGGCTACGACCTCTCGCTCACCCGCGCCCCGATCGAGCCGATCAAGCGGGTATTGGGCCTCATGCGCGAACTCGGCTTCACGATCATCCACACGCGCGAAGGGCATCGCCCGGACCTGTCCGACCTGCCCGCCAACAAGCGCTGGCGCAGCCGCCAGGCGGGCACGAATGGCGTCGGCATCGGCGACATCGGACCATGCGGGCGCATTCTCGTGCGCGGCGAACCGGGCTGGGAGATCATCGACGAGCTGGCGCCGCTGCCCGGCGAAATCATCATCGACAAGCCCGGCAAGGGCTCGTTCTGCGCGACGGACCTCGAGCTGATCCTGCACACGCGCGGCATTGCCAACCTCGTGCTCACCGGCATCACGACCGACGTGTGCGTCCACACGACCATGCGCGAGGCGAATGACCGCGGTTTCGAATGCACCCTCCTCGCAGACTGCTGCGGTGCGACCGACAAGGGCAATCACGACGCTGCGCTCAACATGGTCCTGATGCAGGGCGGCGTGTTCGGCACGGTCTCCGGGTCGGCGGCGCTCGTCGCCGCCCTGGAGCGCTGATCATGGCTACCGCGACGCAAGCGCTCGGCGTCGAGGTGATCGGCGCAAGCAAGTCATTCGGTGCGTTCCGCGCACTCGACGACGTCACGATCAAGGTGGCGCCCGGAACCGTCCACGCCCTGCTGGGGGAAAACGGCGCGGGCAAGAGCACGCTCGTGAAAGGGCTCGTGGGCTATGGCGTGCTCGATCACGGCGCGATCCTGGCCGACGGGCGCGAAGTGCATATTGCGTCTCCGCGCGATGCCCAGGCGCTCGGCATCGGCATGGTCTACCAGCACTTCACACTGGCGGCCGGGCTGACCGTCGAAGAGAACCTGGTCCTTGCGCGCGGCAAGTTGCCCTGGAGGAGCGACTGGGCGGCGGAGCGCACCGCGCTCGAAGCGTTCATGCGGCGCATGCCGTTTCGCCTCGATCCTGGCGCGCCGGTGTCGTCTCTCGCTGCCGGAGAAAAACAGAAACTCGAAATCCTCAAGCAGCTGTATCTGGAACAACGCTTCCTGATCCTCGATGAGCCGACGTCGGTGCTCACCCCTCAGGAAGCCGACGAAGTGCTCGGCCTGATGCGCACGCTTGCCTCGCGTGGCGACCTCACGGTATTGATGATCACGCACAAGTTCCGCGAGGTGATGGCTTATGCGGACAACGTGACCGTGCTTCGCAAGGGGCGCTTCGTCGCTACCTGCGCCGTTGCCGACACCGACCGCGACCAGCTGGCCGCCTGGATGATGGGCAGCGACGCGACCCTCGAAGCGCGTGAGGGTGTCGCCGAAGACGCTGGCGAGGCGCGGCCCGCGCGCCTGACTCCCTCACCTGACGCCCCGGTACGGCTCGCGCTGTCGTGCCTTTCGGTCGTTGACGACCGCGGGCACGCCGCCGTACGGGAAGCTTCGATCTCGATCCGGGCGGGAGAAATTCTCGGGCTCGCAGGCGTCTCCGGCAACGGGCAGAAGGAACTGATCGAAGCGCTCGTTGGCCAGCGCAAGGTCGAGTCGGGTGAGATGCGCGTAGAGGGCGCGCCCTATGCCGCGACGCGCGAAGCCATGACCCGCCTGAGGGTGTTCGCCCTTCCGGAGGAGCCGCTGCGCAATGCCTGCGTCGCGGGGATGAGCGTGGCGGAGAACATGGCACTTCGCGATTTCGATCGCGCACCGCTGCGGCGCTGGGGATGGTGGCTTGACCGTCGCGCCATGCGCGCACGCGCCGAACGGTTGATCGCCGAATTCAACGTGCGGCCGCCGCTGCCCGAGCGTGCCATCGGCACGCTTTCCGGCGGCAATGTACAGCGCGCCGTACTCGCACGCGAACTCGGTCAGGAAGTGAACGTCCTGATCGTCGCGAATCCGGTCTTCGGACTCGACTTTGCCTCTGTGGCCGATATTCATGCCCGTATTCTCGCTGCGCGCGATGCCGGCGCGGCTGTCCTGCTCGTGAGCGAAGACCTCGACGAACTCCTGGAACTCGCTGACCGTATCGTCGTGATGGCCGAAGGCCGCCTCGTGTATGAGACGGCGGCAGGCGTTGCGGACCGCGTGGTGCTCGGGCGTCACATGGCAGGTCACGGTGATGAAGGCAAGCCGCAGGCGGCCGAGCCGGTCGTGCTGCACGCCAGCGCCTGAGCGGACACTCGAACCACGCTCAACACAAAGGGAGAAGGACAGCGATGACAACCATCGTCCGCGCGAAGCCCGCGCCGTTCACATTCGATGCGCGTCACACGGCACTCGTCATCATCGACATGCAACGCGACTTCATCGAGCCGGGTGGCTTTGGCGAGGCGCTCGGCAACGACGTGTCGCTGCTTTCCGGCATCGTGCCAACGGTCGCGCGGCTGCTCGCCCACGCACGTTCAGCGGGCTGGCAGGTCGTGCACACGCGTGAATCGCACGCACCTGATCTTTCCGATTGCCCACCCGCCAAACTTCTGCGCGGCACGCCGAATGCGCGTATCGGCGACGAAGGGCCGATGGGCCGCATCCTGATTCGCGGCGAACCCGGCAATGCGATCATCGATTCGCTGAGGCCACTCGACGGCGAACTCGTCATCGACAAACCCGGCAAAGGCGCTTTCTACGCCACGCGCCTTGGCGAGGAGCTGGCGATGCGAGACATCACGCACCTCGTGTTCGCGGGCGTGACAACGGAGGTCTGTGTACAAACCTCAATGCGCGAAGCCAACGATCGAGGCTATGAGTGCTTGCTGATCGAGGATGCGACGGCGAGCTACATCCCCGCGTTTCGCGAGGCCACGATTGCGATGATTCATTCGCAGGGCGGTATCATCGGCTGGACCGCGCCGCTCGACGCCCTGCTGGAGGCGCACTGATGATGCTGGAAGTGAACCGTGCCGAGGTCGTCGCGCAGGTGGCGGCGGCTTTCGAGGCTTACGAGCGCGCGCTCGTCGACAACGACATCGAGACGATGAACGCGCTGTTCTGGGACGCGCCCGAGACGGTGCGCTATGGCATCGCCGAAATCCAGCATGGCGGCGAAGCGATCCGCCGCTGGCGGGAGACCTGTGTGGCCGTGCCGCGCTCAAGACGCCTGCATCGCACCGTTGTGACGACGTTCGGCGCGGACTATGCGACGGTAAGCACCGAGTTCACGAGCGACGCCACGCCATTGACAGGCCGCCAGATGCAGACCTGGGCGCGGCTGCTCAAGCCGGACGATGCTTTCGGCGGCTGGATGATCGTGGCGGCGCACGTCAGCCTCATCGAGCCCATCCAGGCGCGGATAATAACGAACCGGCCTTAGTCGCCCGGCGTCACACGGCCGCACCGCAAAACTTTCGACGTTTTCTACACCCGACTCATGAACGACTTGCCCGAAGCGGCCGCGGAGGCCTCCACAGCAACTGGCGCGAAGGTGGTCTATAGCGCGAATCCGCTTGCAGAACAGGTGTATCAGCTGATCAAGCAGGACATCTTCAACTTTCGCCTGTTTCCTGGCGACCGCTTCTCCGAAAACGACATCGCCCAGCATTACGGCGTGTCGCGCACACCGGTGCGCGACGCGCTGTTCCGCCTGCTGCGCGAAGGGTATCTCGAGGTGGGGTTCCGGCGCGGCTGGAAAGTTTGCGATATCGACTTCAACCGGCTCGACCAGCTCTACGACTTGCGTATCGTACTCGAGCTGGCGGCGATCGAGCGGCTCTCCGCGGTCCCTCACAACGCCATGGACGAACTGCGGGCCGTGTGGTGCGTCGAGGAAGGCGAGCGCCAAAGCGATCCGGCCGCGATGTTCGTTCTGGACGAGGGTTTTCATCGCGGCCTCGTGAGCGCTGCCGGCAACGACGAAATGCTGCGCGTGCACAACGAGGTGACCGAACGCATCCGTATCGTGCGACGGCTCGATTTTCTCAAGGCGCATCGCACGAGCGCGACTTACGACGAGCATTCGACGATGCTCAACCTCATCGATCGCGGGAAGTTTGCCGAAGCGAGCATCCTGCTGCGCGCTCACATTACGCAAAGCAAGCTGGAAGTGAGAAAGATCACCCTGTCGATGCTCGCGACTGCGCGCGATGAGAAGTTGCCGTTCATAGGCTAGTTCTGCGCTGCGTGTCTGACGATGTCGCTTACGGGACTGACCCGTGCGCCCCAAGGCATTCACTATCGTGCCCACTGTCCTCGCTTGCCATCTGTTCCTGACGTTGTTCGTCGCATGCGGCCACAAAGGAAACTTCGTCCAACGCGTTGCCGTGACATTCAGGCGGCGGCTTCGCCCAATAAACGGCCACTTGACCAGGTTCGCTCCCATCCTTCCACCCCGTGCTCATAAGCGAGCGACGCAGCAGCATGACGAGGCTTCAACAATGCTTGCCGTTCGCCTCACTAATTGTCAGGTGAAACGCCTCGCGCAATACCCCTGGCGAGTCGCCCGGTAGCGACTAGAATGTGACTGTGCCGCCCCTTTTCGGAGGACACGTCATGAAGATCGAAACCCGGTGCGTGCTGGGCGTTCTGCTTGGCATGGCGGGAGTCATTTCCGCGAATGCACAAACATCCCTGGCGTCGCAATATCAGTCGGCACCCCTGGCTCGCGCGGACGTCCAGTCTGACCTTGTCGCCTGGCGCGCCGCAGGATTCAAACCGCCCATCAACTTCGAGCACTACCCCGCCAACGCCCAGGAAGCGGGACGAATCGTGGCGGAACGGCGAGCGAATTCGCCTGGTCAGCAGTAGCGGGAACAAATAAACGCTTCGTGCGATACCCTGCAAGCGCCCTCGCCTGCAACACTCGTCCTTCGTGATGCGACGCTGCCTTGCCCGGCCGCGTCGCCCACCACACAGATTCTTCTCCCAGACGCTCAACGGCCGGGTACCAGCGCGATTACGCGAAGTGGACTCCCGGAGCCGCCCTGTATCTTCAAAGGTGCGGCCAGAATCATCGCGCCAGTTGGCGGCAATTCGTCGAGATTATTCAGGCACTGCAACCCGTAACGATTGGCGCCGTGCATCAGCGTATGGCACGGGTATGGGACCGGCCAGGCATAGGACTGGCCAGCGTCCGTGTTGATCGTTTCAACGCCAAAGCCGTGCACGTTCCGCTCGTGAATTAGCCACTCCACTGCCTCTTGCGTCGGCCCCGGCGTATGCGCGCCATCCTCCCGAAAGTTGACGAACTCCGCAGGATCCGTACGTTTGGACCAATCGGTGCGGAACAACACCCATGCGGATGCAGGTATCTGGCCGTGCCGCGACTCCCACTGTTCCAGGAATGCCTTCGTGAGTAGCCAGTCGGGATTGGCCGCCACTTCCGTGCTGGCGTCAATCACGACTGCCGGCGCAATGAAATTCTTCACGTCAATCGTATCGACTGAGTTGTGTGCGTGATCCTTGCCGGTAACCCAATGGACCGGAGCATCAAAGTGCGTTCCGGTGTGTTCGCCACAAGAGAAATTGTTCCAGTACCAACCGGGACCCTTCTCGTCGTAGCGACTGATCTGTTCCATTTTGAACGACCATACTTGCCCGAATTCAGGCGGCAACTGCAAGGCGGGAAAATCAGGCGAAAGCGTATGCGTCAGATCGACCGTACGAATCCCGCCGAGGGTAAGTTCGCGAGTGAGTTGATTGAGAATCGTCGTCATATTACCTGTCGTCTCCGTGATTTGTGGACAACCGTCATTGGCTTCGGCAAAGCCGCCGTAGCTTGCGTATTGCTGATGCTGCTGACAAAAATATCGTAGTGCCAACTCTAAAAAAACTTACTCCCGCGCATTCATCACGTTTTCCGGACCGCCGAATCCGATCCAGAATCGTACTTAACCCGACTGGGCCGCTGCGGGTATCGCACATGTGTTGGCGCCTGTCATCCGTGAGCCGTTCTGTCTCTCGTCGAGATGACTTTCCGTGCTATGGTTGCCATTCCTTCTCTCCATCTCAGGCCACTTCAGCTGTGCATACCAAACGTTCGACCGCGTCCCCGGCACGGGCTTTTGTTGAGGACTACACGCCAGCGCTGCTCGCACAGGTCAGTCAACTCATCTCCGGCGAATTTCACGCTATCGTGCAGGCCAACGGGTTCGAGATCTCCGACTGGCGGGTTCTGTCCACCCTTTCCGACGGCAAGCCCATCAGCATTGGCCGCCTGGCGCAAGTCTCCGTCACCAAACAACCCACGGTCACGCGGTTGCTGGACCGCCTCGAGGCGCAGGAATACGTCGAACGCCTGCCCCACGAGACCGACCGGCGCGTGACGCTCGTTCGCATCACGCCGCAAGGGCAGCATCTCGTTTCGGCGTTGATCGAACAAGCCAGGGCACACGAAGAGCACGTCCTCGCGCCCCTCGGCAAGCAAAGAGCCGAGGAACTGAGAGCAACCCTGCGGCTGTTGATCGAGTTGCATCGTACGGAAGTTTGAGCGCCAGACTGGTCCAGCAGCCGCTGCCCGGTATTCTCCGCACTGCAATCGTCAAACAGGCACCCTCGCGCCGGAACCTTCGCGTTCGATCGCTGCACGCAGGTCCTCCGGAATAACAACCGACCGATGCGTGTCGAGCGAAGTCGTCACGATGACCTGCGTCGCCACCATCCGGACGTCGCCGTCCACGCCAGCACACTGCCACGCGAGGGTAAGCGAACGCTCCCCCTTCCGCACGACTTCGAGCGAGAGCCACACCTGGTCGCCCATGCGGCTGACCGCCTTGAAATCGACTTCCAGATGCACGGTCGGCAAGCCGATCCTGCGCTCCACGATCACGCCGTGATACCCCGAAGGCAGCAACTCGTCGATCCATGTTTCGATCAGATCGTTGAATAGCACGAAGTATTGCGGGTAGAAGACGATGCCAGCAGGATCGCACTCGGAAAAGTGGATCTTGTGCCGGCGTCTGAATGAAACGTTGCTCATATTGCATGCCTGCATGATGATTCGCTGTACCGATTTGTCTGCGCCTCGCTCAGGCCAACGCGTGCCGCGCGAGTGCCGCCTGAAGCTTTTTCCCGTGCTCGTCGGCTAGCGCCGCCTCGCGCAGCTCACGCAGCGTGGCGGGCGCCAGCAACGCGCCCGCACGGACCACGGCGGCCATCACCTTTTCATAGTTCGCCAACCCGCGTGCGTGCGTGTCGCTGTAGCCCTTGACGAGCCGCTGACATTGCGCCACCTCAACGGCAAGCGCCGGGTTGCGCTGTGCCGTGTCGAGCACCTGCCGCAGCCACTGTTCGATGCGCGCGTTTTCCATCTGATAGCGCAGCGTGACGCGCCGCCAGCGCCGCATGCGCGATACCGCATAAAGCATCACGTACCCGCGCAGCGAACTGGTGGTCACCACCCGGCCCGAGCGCGTGACGCGACGCACGAGGCGATGCACCCAGTGCGGACGCATCAGCCAGCGACCGATCGAGGCAGGCAGCGTCTCGCAGATTTCCTCGAGACGCGGATGCATGAACTCATTGATCGCCAGAAGTTGATCCGCTTTCGCGCGCACTTCGTCGCGTACCCGCTCGAAGCGTGAGCCCCGCGTCTTGAGGTCGGCCACGCGGATCGTGTCCTCATACGACATCCACAGCGCCAGATGGCGCGCCGTCTCGCGCAAGAGTGTGACGTCCTGCTGCTTGAGCGCGCGCTGCATGTCGGCTAGGCGATCGAGATAGAGGCCTGCATAGTCGGGGTCCTGATAATCGATCAGGCGGCGCACGCCCTCCATCGCGAGTTGCTGCATCCCGGCGGGGAACTGGGTACGAACGCGTTCGACGAGCGCCACCACCTCTGCGTTGCGTGGCTTCGCTTCGATGCCGGCGGTCGCGGATTCTTCGGCTTCGCCTGCAGGGTGTCCGCTATCGTTCGCCTTCACGAACGCCATGCCGAACGCGCTCAGGCTTGGCTTCACGCCAACGCCGCCACGCTCGATGGTCGCCTCGAACTGCTCGCGGCTGAACGGCAGCACGCCCGTGCCAGCCAGTGCGCCGAACAGCACCGCGCTGATCACACTGCCGGAGGCTTCGGCCGCACGAGCCATATCGAAGCGCACGAAGCGCTTCGCCGCCTTGCCGGCATGCGCGATCAACGCGTCGCTATCCACCAGGCCGTCGCCCATTGCCGTCTTCTCGGCAATCGAATAGACGCGATGCGTGGAAGCTACGAGCGTCGTGCGCTCAGGCGTTACGAGACCTCGCTGCACCGCGCGTCCGGCCTCCATCAGTTCGGAGGCGAGCACGACGTCGACGTCGCCGGGCAGTGGCATCAGCGCGAGCACCGGCTGGCGGCCGGCGCGCTCCGCGATTTCCCGTGGGAACAGTTCGACGTAATAGATGGTCGCGCCGGTGCGTTGCGCGACGCCGGGCACTGACGTGGTCTGCGCGTAGTAGCCGTTGTGCTCGCCGAGGTCGACGATCCAGTCGGCGAGCACGCCGCCGCCCTCGCCGCCCATGGCGAGAATGGCGATCTTGATCGGTTGGACTTTCATGATTGAACTCTTGCTTATCAAAAGGCAAAGCGGGCACGACGCGCGGCGTCGCGTCGCTGCAGCCAGCCGATCAGACCTTCGCGGATACGCTGGCGCAGCCGGTCCATGCGGGTCGGGTTGCTGACGATCTGCGCGCGATAGAACGACGGGCACAGCACGGCTGCATGGGACACTTCCCCACACAGCCCGCAGCCCACGCAGCTATCGAGCACCGTCGCCACAGGATCGGTGCGCAGCGGGTCGGGATTGGGCTTGACCGAAAGCGACGGACAGCCCGAAAGGCGGATACACGAGTGGTCGCCCGTGCAGGTATCGGAGTCGACGCCAAAACGCTCACGCACTACGCGCTCGCCAGCGGCTATTGCTGCGCGCGTCTTCGGCTTTTCACGGCGCTGCTTGTTAAGCATGCACTCGCTTTGCGCGATCAGCACCTTCGGTCCTTTCTCGCCGGTGGTCAACGCTTCTTTCAAGCTCGCCATCATCGACTTCAGATCGTACGTACGACGAATCGTACGGACCCACTTCACCCCGACGCCTCGCACGGCACGTTCGATCTCGTGCCCGGTGCTGCGCGTCGGATTCAGAGCCGTCGACGAGAGAATGTCCTGGCCGCCCGTTGCGGACGTATAGCTGTTGTCGACGATAACGGTCAGATTGTCGCTCTTGTTGAAGACGGAGTTTGCGATTCCGCTCGTCAAACCGTTGTGCCAGAACCCACCGTCGCCCATCACCGAGATCGCTCGCTTGCCCCCTGGCACGTTCAGTGCCGCGGCGCTCGCGCCACCGAGACCGTAGCCCATTGTCGTGCTGCCGAGATTGAACGGCGGCAGGATCGAAAACAGATGGCAGCCGATATCGGCGCTCACATGGCGCGGTCCGAGTTCGCGCTCGACCAGCTTCATCGCCGTGAAGATCGGCCGCTCCGGGCAACCGGTACAGAATCCGGGAGGCCGTGCGTGCACATTGTCGTCGAGCGGGGAAACCTGCTCGGCGGCAGGCAATGGCGCATCCGCAGCAGGCACCGGATCCGCCGGTGCAGCCACAAGCGGAATCACCTTGCGCGTGGCGGGCGCAGCCGGCTCGGGCGCGAGCACGCCATAGCGCTCGAAAAACGTTCGCAGTCCCTTCAACACAGTGGCCGTGTTGTACTCGCCGGCAAGCGGCAACATGTCCTTGCCGTGCAGCATCGCCGTGCAATCCGTCTGGCGAAGAATCGCACCGGCGTTTTGCTCGACGAAGTTCGGCTGCCCTTCTTCGATCACGAGCACGGCGCGCTTGCCTGCGCAAAACCGCTGCCACTCGGAGTCGATGAGCGGATAGGCCACGTTCATGACATAAAGCGGGATCTTCGATTCGCCATAGACGTCTGCGAGATCCAGACGTTCCAGCGCGCGCAGCACCGTGTTGTAGCTGCCGCCCTGCACGGCGATCCCGATGTCGGCGGCGTCGGCAGAGAAAAATTCGTTGAGCTGCCGTTCTTCGATGAACTTCACGGCTGCCGGCCAGCGATGCTTGACCTTCTCCTGCTCATGCAGAAAGCTTGCGGGCGGCAGCACGATGCGGTTGACATCGCGCTCAGGCTTTTCGAGTGCGTCCTTGATCGAGAAAGTCGAGACGCGGTTATCCGACGCGACGAACTGCCCATGCACATGGCACGCGCGAATGCGCAGTTGCAGCATGACGGGCGTGTTGCTCGCCTCGGACAGATCGAAGCCGTCTTTCACCGCCTGAACGATGCATGGCAAGTTCGGGCGCGGGTCGAGCAGCCAGATCTGCGACTTCATCGCAAATGCGTGGCTGCGTTCCTGCATGATCGATGAGCCTTCGCCGTAGTCTTCGCCGACGATGATGAGCGCGCCGCCCTTCACGCCGCCCGATGCGAGATTCGCAAGCGCGTCCGACGCGACATTCGTGCCGACCGTCGCCTTGAACGTCACCGCGCCGCGCAGCGGATAGTTCACCGAAGCAGCCAGCGACGCGGCGGCTGTCGCCTCGCTCGCGCTGTTCTCGAAACGGATACCGTGATCGCTCAGGATATCCTGAGCATCGGCCAGCACGTCCATCAGATGCGAGATCGGCGCGCCCTGATAGCCGGCCACATACGCCACGCCGGACTCCAGCAGCGCCTTGGTCACGGCGAGAATTCCCTCGCCGCTGAAAACGTCGCCGGCCTGAAGGCGCAGCTTCTTCACTTCCTCTACAAATGACCGCTCGGCCATGGTGTTCCTTTTGGGTGATCCGAACCGACACGGTTCTTTGAAGCCATGTCACCGCATGCGCGCTGCGAGGAAGGGCCTGTTGACAGGCCCTTTCCAGTGGGTTGTGCGTGTTGCACAACCCGGCCCTCATGACGCTCAGGCGCTGGCGGTGTTAGCGACCACCGATTGCGCGAGCCGCTTGCGGTAGACGAGGTACACGACGGAAACCACGATCAGCCAGGGCACGCCGACGATCCAGGAGATGTTCCAGAATTCGGTATCCAGACCCATCGTGATCAGAATCGCACTCAGCAATGCAATACCGGTGATCTGGGCGATCGGGAACAGCGGCATGCGCACCGGCAGCTTGCGACCACGCCATGCACGACGGAAGCGCAGATGCGTAACCAGGATCACGATCCACACGAAGATGCCGCCGAACAAGGCAATACCGAACAGATAGTTGTACGCGAGCGGGCTGAAGAAAGACACCGCTGCCGCTGCCAGAATGCCGGCGCCCGAGATGAGCGTGGCGACGAGCGGCGTGCCGTTCGCAGTCAGCGAGCCGAGCCAACGCGGTGCGTAGCCGCCGCGCGCAAGCGAGAACAACGTGCGTGAGGACAGGTAGATGTTGGTGTTCATGCTCGAGAGCGCCGCCGTGATCACCACGAAGTTCATCAGCCCTGCCGCGTGCGCAATCCCTGCATGCGCGAAGAGCTTCACGAACGGGCTTTGCTGCACCACCTTCGCACCGGCTTCGGTCCACGGAAGGTACGCGACCATGATGCCGAGCGCGAGGATGTAGAAGAGCGTGAGGCGCAGCACCATCGAGCGCAGGGCATGCGGAATGGCGCGCGACGGATCTTGCGCTTCGCCCGAGGTCACGGCCACGATCTCCACGCCGTAGAACGAGAAGATCGCCATCAGCACGCCCATCCACACGCCGCTGAAGCCATGCGGCATGAAGCCACCCGGCAAGCCGGTCAGGTTGTGCAGGCCAACTGCGGGCGTTCCCGTTCCGATACCAAACACGTGCGCGAGCCCGACCACGATGAAGCCGAGAATCGCCACCACCTTGATCAACGCAAACCAGTACTCGAACGAGCCGAAGTTGGTCACCGACCGGCAGTTGATATAGACCAGCGCGATGCCGAACGCTATGGACCACATCCACACGGGGATGCCCGGGAACCAGAGGCCCATATAGACGCCAACGGCGATCGCTTCGCCGCCGACAGCGACCACTTCGATGATCCAGTACGTGTAGCGCACGACGAAGCCAACCCCGCGGCTCAGGTACATCTCCGCGTACGTGCCGAACGAACCGGCGGTCGGGTGCGCCACGGCCATCTCCGCCAGGCTGAACACCATGATCACGGCGATCAGCGCGGCGATCGCGTAGCTGATGAGCACCCCAGGACCCGCGTAACCGATCGCGATGCCGCTGCCCATGAACAGGCCCGTGCCAATTGCGCCCCCGATGCCGATCATCGTGATCTGCCGCTGCGTCAAGGCTTTGTGCAAGCCCTTTTCGCGCGCGGTAATGTTTGTCTCTTCCATGTCGTTATTTCCTTGATATTTGCATTTCGCAAGCGGATCAGACTTCTGGGAGCAACGTCGCCAAAGTATCGAGCACGCCACGCGTGGTCAGCATGCCCGGTGACATGCGCACGGTACTGCCTCGCGTATCGACCAGGACCCCGTGCTTCGCCAGGACGCCCTCCAGCTCCTGCGGATCGACGTGAGCGGGCAGATCCGCCATCACGCTGCCACCGCGCTGTGCGTCGTCGCGCGGCGAGCGCACGCGGTATCCCTTTGCGTCGGCGAGCGCAATCAGCCCGCGCGACAGCGCAAGGTTGTGTTCACGCATACCGACCGCCGCAGGCGAGAGTCGCCACGCGAGTCCAGGGCTCGACGCGACGAACGGCAAGAACGATGGCGTGCCGCCGTCGAAGCGCCGCGCGTCAGGAGCCAGTGAGAAGCGCGTGAGATCCCAATTGAAGGGATCGGGCTGGCTGAACCAGCCTTGCACGAGCGGCTTCATATCGCTGTCGATGAGCTTCGGGTCGAGATACGCGAGCCCGGTGCCCGGCGCGCCGCACAGCCATTTGAGCGTCGTGGTGGCGACAAAATCTACGGCTGGCTGCGTGACGTCGAAATCGAGAATGCCCGCGCCCTGCGTGATATCGACCGCAATCAGGCTGCCCTGCGCGCGGCCGTGGGCAGCGAGCCGCGCAACATCCGCGCGCTTCGAAGAGGTCGACGTAACCCAGGTGATGATCGCGAGCGCCACGTCTTCCTGCCAATGGGCGATGAATTCGTCGTCGGTCACGTAGGCGGCGCCCGGCGCGAGCGGGACCGTATCGAGCGTGAAGCCGAGCACGGGCTCGAGTCCGCGCAGCATGTAGTGCAGGCTCGGGAAGCAGTCCCCGGCGATCAGCACGCGACGGCCAGCCAGACGTCCGCGACCGAGCGCGCCGACAAAGCGCGCGAACGCGTCAGTGACGTTCTCCGAAGCAAAAACGGCGTGTTGCGGAGCGTTGACCAGCGTGGCCCATTGATCGAGCACCTGACGGCGAGCTTCGAGACCGTAGTCCCATCGTTTGAGGTCGGGGCGGCACCAGCTGGACGCAAAGGCGTCGAGCGCAGCGCGAACCGCGTCCTCCTGCCCCGGAAACATGCCGACCGAGTGGTAAAGCAGCCACCCTGAGCGATCGGAATCGGCGGGATGAGTCATGTATGGGTTCCTTTCAGTGTGACTAGAGATTCGCGTCAGAACATGTGGCGGATGCCAACCGCTACACCAGTCTGGTTGTTCTTGCCCGGCAGTTCGGTATATGCGCCGCCCGAGACGTGGTTGTAGTCGACGGTTCCGTAGACCTGCGTGGCCTTCGACAGCGAATACTCGGCCAGCAGCACGCCGGTATACCGCTCGCCGTTGTTGCCGGCGAAACCGTTGAGGTTATGCATGTCGTCGTAGTAGAACGCGCCCGTGAGCGCCAGCGCTGGCGTGGCCTGATAAGTTGCGCCCGTATAGAGCGTCATGTCGCGACGCTGGTTGGCAGAGAACGAGCCGGTGGCAACGGTGCGGCTCGGATCGTTGAGCGATTCATCGACGAATCCCGTGCCGTCCTGGCCGCCCATGTACCCGGCGAACAACGTGGCCGGGCCGGCGGCATACTTCGCGCCGAGACCCCACATGCGCTGGATGTTGTTGCTGAGATCGCGCGTTTCCTGATACGTGCCGCCGAAGCTCGCCGGACCGAGGTCGTATGAGGCGCGCACGCTCCAGGACGAGTTCTTGCTGAGGCTGCCCGGTTGCTGACCGAACCCGTAGGTCGCGCCAAGATGCAGCCCGCCGAACTGACCCGCGTAGGTCGCGGCGCTGTCGATCCGGCCGACCGTCATGAAGAAGGGCCACGAGTTCGCCGTGTAATTGCCGACGGTCAGCGGATCGAAGTCACCGAAGAAGTTGAACGCCTCCGTTCCCTGCCGGCCAAGGGTGAAGGTGCCAAGTTTGCTCGACAGGCCCACGTAGGCGTAGCGGCCGAACAGCCGTCCGCTGTTGAGTTCGCCGGTTTGCGGATCGAAACCGCTTTCGAGACGGAACACCGCCTTCATTCCACCACCCAGGTCCTCCTCTCCCTTCAAACCCCAGCGGCTATTGGTAATCGCGCCGTTGGTCAACTGCACCTGGTTGTCGTTCGCCGCATTCGAATTGTTCGTGAACCGAATGCTCTGGTCGACGATGCCGTACAGCGTAACGGAGCTTTGCGCGAAGGCCGTGCCCGTCAATCCGATCCCCAGAGTGGCTATCGCGGCGTGGAGTTTGCGTTGCATGATTAGAGCTTTCTCTCTTCTTTGGGTGGGAAACTGCCCGGCGGCGATCGCCGAACGTGAATGCGGCAAAATTCCGGTTGCGCGGGCTGGTCTAGTGCCTGTTGCGCAACAGCGGATCAAGTCGGTCCAGGGCTTCGATCAGGCTGGCGTCGCTGCGCGCGTAGCACAGCCGGATCTGGTGCGCCGACTCCCTGCCGAATGCGATGCCCGGCGCAAGCCCTACGCCGGCTTCGTGCACCGCGCGCCGACAAAACTCGAGCGTGTCGGTGACTCCGTCGATACTGAACATGAGATAGAACGAAGCGCTGGCCGGCACCACGTGCAGCCCTTCGAAAGTGTGCAGACGATCGAGTGCGATCTGCCTTCCGCCGCGGCAGCGCGACACGAACGCTTCGACGACGGCCTCGCCCTCGTTGAGGGCCGCTGCCGCCCCCGCCTGCAGGAACGCCTGACCTCCGCTCGTGTTGAACTGAATTAGTTTCTCGAATGTGTCGAGCATCGAGCGCGGGTACACGAGCCAGCCCATGCGCCAGCCGGTCATGAGCCACGCTTTGGAAAAGCTGTTGATCACGAAAACCGGGTCATCCGGAGACGCGATTTCCAGCAGCGAAGGCGCATACGGGCGGTCATAGACGATGCGCTGGTACACCTCGTCGGCCAGGATCGCGATTCCTCGCGAACGCGTGAATTCGAGCAACTGCCGCTGCTGGTCGCGTTCCATCATCCAGCCCGTCGGGTTGCCCGGCGACGCGTAGTAGATTGCCTTCGTGCGAGCGTCGCAAGCGTCGATCAGCCGCTGCAGGTCGAGATGCCATCCATCATCGCTGTAGTCGAGCGGCACGCTACGAACGTCGCCACCGGCGATCGTCACGGCGCGCAGAATATTGGGCCACGACGGCGTCACGCACACCACGTTGTCGCCCGGCTCAATGATCGCTTGCGCGACAAGCATGACTGCATTCATGCCGCCGCAAGTGGCGGCGATTCGCTCGTCTTCGACGTCTATTGCGCACAACCGGGTGTAGTACGCGCGAATCGCATCTCGCAGTTCAGAAATGCCGCGATTGGCCGAGTAAAAAGTCTTTCCGGCTGCCAGCGCGCGACTTGCCGCGTCACAAAACGCCTGCGGCGTCGGCAGATCACTCTCGCCCGCCCACAGACCTATGACGTCATTCCGGCCGATTCCTAGACGCCAGACGTCGATAATGGGCGAATCAGGCATCGCCAAGATCGTTGGGCTCGTGATATTCATCGTCATCCCTTTGGAGTCCGATCAAAATGAATGGCTTCGGTCGTCCGACGAGCGGCACGCTTCTTCTCGTGCCGCGAGGAAACCTAGCTTTACCAGGTCAATGTCGTTGGCGCAGACGACCATCGGGTATCCGCTCTCGACAGCCTGACTTGCTGCACGTGCGTTGCCGGTGAAGATGCCGCACGGCAAACGGTTTGCCGCGGCGGCACGCAGCACGCGCTCGCAGTCGCGGTTGATGACCTGGCTATCGTGGGTGCCGCGCGAAAGAGCAAGATCGCCCGTGCCGATGAACAGATAATCGACGCCCTCAATGGCCGCGATGGCTTCGACGTTTTCGACTCCCTCGGCCGTTTCGATCATCAGTCCGATTGCCACGTCGCGATCGGCGGCCCGCATCGCTTCGAGACCCGCCAGCAATGGCCGCACGCCGCCGGCAGAGCGCTTTCCCATTGGCGGGTAACGTCCCGCGAGTACGGCCCTGCGCGCGTCGTCCGTGGTTTCGACGAGCGGCACCAGTACGGAAGCGGCGCCTGCGTCCAGCGCCTGTGCGATGGCGCCGTGCGAATTCTCCGCGCAGCGGGCAATCACCGGGATCTGCGCACCAACCGCGCCAATTGCCGATTCAAGCGTGCCGCGCTCCCACAAGCCGTGCTGGAGATCGAGAACGAGTGCGCCAGGCTTCGCATGAGCGGCAAACTCCACCATCGGTACGCTTCCCAGCGCCAGCCAGATCAAATGAACTGGCGCGTCACAGGCCAGGAGCGGTTTCAGCGAGCGAAAGAGCATGGATTTGCGCCTCGCTCAAGGTTATCCGTCAAGCCGTAATTGTTCAGACAATTCATAAACTGAATTCAGTTTTGTGGTTGAGAAGAACATTACTGTGGATATATTTTGATGTCAACGAACTGTGCTCCGGGACTGGCACCAACTCGCGGCAGAGCCTTGATCCATAACGAACTCGGGGTTTTACCGGGATGGGTTTTCACTGATACCACGCGCCCGTTTTCAGGCCAAAACGGGCGAAATCTGCTCACAACAAGTTGCCTCAACAACAATAATGGGGTGGGCTTACCGCAAGCGTTTCGGGACCACATCGCAACGCTGTTTGACGTCGGCCTCTCCGGCTTCTCGGCTGCCTTGACAATCCAGACTGGAGCGGACGAGAATAAAGAACGAATTCTGAATCCAGTTTATAAAGCGGCCATCATGACGACGCTGGTTGAAAAGATTGCGAAAGCGCCCACTAGAACTGCGCTCAAACAGACGACGCTGACTGAGACGATCTACCAGGAGGTCCGCGCGCGGCTGCAGCGCGGAGATATTGGGACGAACGAGCGCATTCTCGACTATGAAATCGCCGACGACTTCGGCTGCACGCGCATGCCTGTTCGCCAGGCGCTTGTCCGACTGGTCAACGAGGGATACCTGGTCGGCACAACGCGTGGCTTTGTCATGCCCAGACTCACGAACGACGACATTCATGAGATTTTTGAAGTCCGCAGACTGCTCGAACCGAGCGCAGCTGCTGGCGCAACGGCGGCGCTAACGGACGAACAGCACGGCGCGCTGAAGCGTGCTTACCAGAAAGCCGTGCGAGCCTGCGAAAAGCAGGACCGCGCTGCGATGATCACTGCCAACGTGGAGTTTCGCGATGTTTGGCTCTCAGCCGTGCAGAACAGTCGGTTGCAGGACACGATCAGACGTTTTGCGGACCACGCGCAACAAGTCAGATCGCTCACGCTAACCGACGCGTCCACCCAGAAGATCGCATTGGGCGGAATGCATGACTTGCTGGAAAGCTTCCTCGAGCGCGATGCGAAGCGCGCAAGAACCGTCATGCTCGAATTCATTCTCAACGCTGAACAGCGCTATTTCGTCCTGATAGACGGCCAGGATCAGTGATCGAAATAAGGCGCGCACGCGCTTTATCCGGCCACATTCCCACTGCGATGCGGGCCGCCTGTGCGCGCGGCCTCTAGATGACAGGATAACTAAATATGGAACGCCCATTGGCGAACCCGAGCGATGAATAAGCCGATCCTGGAGCAAGGAACCTGGTGGCGAACGGGATTCGAGACAGCCGTGGTGATACTCGGATCGGCCGTTATCGCCCTTAACTATTACGTGCTGCTACAGCCGAACCAGATTTTGCCTCCCGGTCTGGGCGGACTGTTGGCATTCGCATCGCGTCAATTTGCCCTGCCATTCGATATCGTCTATTTCGCGGTCAATATCCCTCTGTTCCTCGTTGGATTCCGCGTAGTCGGGTTACGTTTCCTGATGCTGAGCCTCGCAGGCACCTTGGCCATATCGGTTTTTCTCAAGCTGTTCAGCGCGATGCCGGGCATTCACGGGCTCGTGCTCGGAACCCTGGTCGGAGGCTTGTTGAACGGGGCCGCCATCGCCGTCATTCTGATGTGCCGGGGATCCACGGGCGGAATGGATATCGTCTGTGTGGTGCTGTCTCGCAGGTACCCGCGCTTTAGCTTTGGCCAGCTTTCATTTCTCTTGAACACACTCGTGGTCCTGGTTTCGGGGGCGTTCCTCGGCTGGGCAAGTATGCTTGCCACGCTGATCGCGATCTTCCTCGCAGGCAAGGGAGTCGACTGGGTGATGGCTATGAGAAGGCCGCTGGCAGCCCGGTGAGTAACAACGAAAAGGGAACCTGATGAGAAAACGGCGACCACGCGTGTTCAGCTTCGATTCCACGAGTGCTTCGCCTGCAAGCGCTTCTTGCAGCGCCTGAAGGCTCACTGGCAGATATGCCATTCATGCCCGCGCTAGTTTGATTGTGCACGACCCCACGCTCGCCGCTCGACCGGTTGAATCCACAGTCGACTTGAGCCGACTGCTTCAGGCACGAATCGACCCAACTACTGCCCAATCGGGTGCCGTTTCAATGCTGTTCTGAATGATGGATGAGTGCAGCTACAAATGGCTGCATGGCAGATCACCTCGATACCGGCGTCCTGTCGACCGAACGCACCCCGCGCTAACGATCGTTACCGTGGCGAAACGGACTTACCAAAGATCCAGATCGTGGCAGGCATCGTAAGAACGGCTGCCCCTCCCAGCAGCGTGGCCACCGTAATACCTCCCGAACTCACGGCGAGGCCGCCGAGGAACGCTCCACTCGCGAGAGCCAACTGAAAAGTCGAAACGAATAGCGCACTACCGCCTTCCTGGAGTGCGGGCGCAGCCATGAACATCAACGTTTGCAGAGAGACCGGCACCGCGCCAAATCCGAACCCCCAGATAATGACCAGTGCTATGGCGATAAGCGGGCGGGAGCCGACCAGCGAAAGAAGAAGAATCGTCGCTGCCACCAACAGTCCCGCGCCCGTTAGAACCCTGCGTACGTCGCGCTGAACCAGTTCTCCAGCAATGGTATTTCCAGCCAAACCGGCCAGGCCGTAGGCCAGAAACACAGCGGAAACCACTCCCGGCGAGACCGCTGCCCGCTGTTCGAGGAAAGACGCGAGATACGTATAAGCCATGAAATGACCGCCTATCACCAACGCGACGGCGACGAGCGCTACCCTCGCTCGCGGGATGCGGGCAACCGCAGGCAATTGCCGCAGACCGACGGCGTCCGTTGCGGCCAATCTCGGCAGCAGACAGAGTTGTGCCGCGAGCGCTATGCCGCCGAGGGTAGCCGCTCCCGAGAACGCGATGCGCCAACCACACAGTTCCCCGAGCAACGTCCCCGCGGGTAATCCGATTACCGTGCCCGCGGAAATACCGGAGAACACCAGCGCCGTTGCGCGGCCGGCGGATTCCGGCGGCACCAGTCGCCTCGCCACTGCTGCGCCGATGGCCCAGAAGCCGCCAATGGCGATCCCAAGCAAAACACGTCCGGCCAGCAACGTAGAAAGACGGGCGGCCGAGGCGACAATCAGATTGGAGAAGATCAACATCGTGGTGGTCAGCCAAAGCAACCCACGCCGATCAAGACGCCGTGAGGCGACGATCAAAGCAGGGGCGGCGAACGCTGCCACCAATCCCGGAATGGTGATCGTGAGACCCACATTGCCTTCGACCGCACGCACGCCGGCCGCGATCTTCGGTAGAAGCCCGATTGGCATTAGCTCGCTCGTGACGAGAGCGAATGTACCGAACGAAACGGCGGCGACTGAAAGCCACCCGCGCGTCGAAGCGTTACATAGGGTTGTGTCACCGCCGCTGCTGACCTTGGAGGCTTCCATGTCTGTATCCTTTTTGGTTACGTGTGGAGGCCATGATCAGATTTATCGACGGTCAGTGCGTCCCGTTTCTTGCTTTTCATTTGCGGATACCGCTGCTGCGCGTCGTATGTAATTGCCGCCGCCTGACGGCGTCCGGGCTTGTTCATCCTCCTGGCGAATCGCCGTTCATCAACGGACGCTCGGCATGTGACAGCAAAGGACTGTGCCTAAAGGTGAATCCTGACGAGCTTGATTGACTGCTCTGCTGCCTCTCGACTCCGCCAGAAACTGGACCGGCGGCAGCGTTGCGTTCGGCGCCCAGGAGCGCGGCAGAAAAGGCTGGTAGCCGATCACCAATCCGTCCCTCCATGACGCGGCGCGTTCCTCGGTGAGACGTTTACTATCTTCGTCAGATACTAGGCGTTCGATGAAATATCCAGTAATATCGCGTAACGTTTAGAAAACTTTTGTAACCAAACAAAGCCGGTCGAATCCTCGGAAGAACGCTCGCGTTCGCTGACCGAAGGACGGGCGATGACATCCAGCCGAAGCGCTTGTCGAAACTCGGCAGCTAAGGCGACCTTATTGATAAGGAATGCTATTCAATCGATAGTCCGATCCACAGATACAGCGTCGACATTCGGGTGCGCCCTGGTCGCGAATTGAAGCGCCGGCACTCCACACGACGTACTGCGCGCGGTGGCGTCGGGCACTTCTTCAGACGCATCAGGGATTTTCCTGGAGTTAGCCCTTGCAACAAGTTCGCCGGCGGAGACTTCCATATTTTCCGCAGCTGCCTCCGTATTTGGGGCATTCATAAAAACGAAAAATCGGTCATGGTTAATAGTGTCGATCGCTGATATTTTCCACCTGCTGTCCAGGTCTATCCCAGAGCGGACTCCTCATGCCCTCTTCCGGCAGGTCCGCGTACTCATGTACGCACTGCTCTATCCACGTGCGGCCCGCATCTGGTTGCGGGCACTGGTGACGAACTCCCTCCTTGCGGATATTGCTGCCCGTAACAGGCGATTTCTCGAGCGTCCCTTTCATTGCTTTGCACAGTCCGATATGCGCGCTTTCTCGCGGGCGAAACTCCTATGCGGACATTTCCGAGTCGTCCGGGAACTGTTTGGTGAAGACCTGGTTCGCAGGCTCTACCTGAATTCGGAACACGTAACTTTGGCGTCGAGTGGAAGGTTTGCGCTCGTCGTGAGCGAGCCGGTCCGCTGCTGGCGCGAAGGGTTGCTTACCGTCGCCTGGCGCGACACATTCGAGCAGGTCGATCTTGCGTGGGCGACTATCAGTTTCGAAAAGCACGCCGGTTCAGGCAAACGGGGGGCGTTGATCGGCGGCCTGCAAGGGCCAGCCGGGGCGGATCGGGAGCGTGTGCGCGACGCTACGCGCGCATGCCATGGGTTGAGACCGAAGGCCGCTGTCATGGAAGCCGTTGGCGAACTCTGCACGATGGCAGCGGTAGACACGCTCACCGGTGTGACGAAGGAGACGCACGTTTCCGCCGCAACCGCCGTTCAGTTTAGTGCGGACTATAACGGCTTCTGGCGTGAATCAGGTGGCGTTGAGGTCGATGGGCGGTTCGTGTTGCCGCTTCGTCCACATCATCGCGACATCAGCGAGGTGCCCTCAAACCGGCGTGCTGAATTTCGCAGGCGGCAGACGCTGATAACCGAATTGCTCGCGCAGATCGCTACTGCACTGGACGCGCGACTGACTGAAGATATGAAGCGGACTGATTCGAGTCGCTCGAAGGCCGACAACCATCTGCCGGAACCTGCTGTTGTTCCGGTAACCAACTATCTGGACCCGGAGCCGGCCTGACCGCCCCGTCATGGTGACATGAGCAGTTTGAGGCACTGGTATGGCTGGTGAACGGGCCTTGTTATCCGCCTTCCGCTACAGCGTGGGTATGTTGGAGGCACACTCGACGCAGAGGGCATCAGGCAGGTTTGCTGTCTATGCGACTGTCCAAGATGTTGGCCGCGAACGGCGGGTCCCTTTTGCCGCTAAGCGACGAACTGAACGTCCTTGATCGTGTCGCCTGTTGGCTCAGCTGACGTAGCCGCTGGCAAGACTCCCGCTCGGCCTGCAACCTCGCCACCAGCGCATCGTCTCTGATCTTGCGCTGGAGCGCGGCGACCAGCCAGGTCGAAACGGGAAACGTCGCCATCACAACGATGCGCAACACAAACACCCAGAGCCGCTTCAGGACATCTGCCAACGCGGCTCCGATCGGTTCGCAGCTTCTTGCGGTCATGTAAGTGGAGCGTGGCGAGCAGCAGTTATGGCCGAGTACGGGCCAACGATTTCATCCCGCGACCGTCCGCTTTACTCTGCGGATTCAACCTGCCGGATGCCCTTCGCCAAGCGCCTCTGCACACACGGGTAGCAGAATTAACATACGTCATCATTGGCCACGGACCACCCTTGGGAAATGCCACCATGCCGAATTCGTGAGTTCTACCTCGTGTTCAATCGAAAGGAAGATCTCCACTAGTGAAGGTTCAAATGCAGTCCCTGCTTCGGCTTCAATGATCCCGCAGGCGTGGCTGTGGCTGCCGGCAGATTTGTACGGCCTGGGGCTGACGATAACGTCGTAGCAGTCCACTATCGCCATCATGCGTGCCGCCAACGGAATCGATTGGCCGACCAGCGCATGGGCGTATCCGAGGCCGTCCCATCGTTCGTGATGGAGCGCGGCCACTTCAACTGCACACCGCAATGCAGGTTCAGGTACACGCATGGCCCGTAAGGCTCGACGCGCCAGCACACGGCCCCAGGTGACATGGGACTGAACGATGGTTCGCTCGTCTGGGGTCAATGGGCGGGGTGCAAGTAGCAGTTCGGCAGGGACGCATAATTTTCCGATGTCATGGTAGACGGCCGCAAAGACGAGGTTGTTCACTTCGATGGGCAAGCCGGTACAGTCGCGTACGGCTTTCGCAAAGGCACGCATGTAAAGACCGCATCGGAGTCCGTGCTCGAACATTTCAATCGCGGCTGCGCGCCGCCGGACAGGCAGCTCGTTCAGGCAAGCCGCCCGTCTGTTTGCAATGTCGAGCACTGCAGTCCGCAGAGCCTCATGCGCGGATCTGAGTTCGCTGACGGTTTCCATGATCAGAACCGGTAGAGGAAGCGGGCCTTGACGCCATGGCTTTGGTTGCCCCCGCCGATCTGTCCGCTATACCCGACGCCGACCTTGGCATTCTTCCCGATGATTGCGTCGATGTTCGCCTCGACGACGGCTGCGTTGCGGGCGATCGGGACGCCCGTGACGATGTACGGCGCGCCGCCCGCGAACACCATCGTTTGCGCGGGTACGAGCGTCCCGTACGCATGACGCCAGCCGAGCGTGCCCGTGGTGGTCAACATGCTCGGGCCGATCGCGAAGTCCGATGCGCCGCGCAGGCCTAGCGTCGAGAACGCGGTGTTGCTGCTGCTGGACTGACCAGACAGCGCCGCGGCGCCTCCGCTTTCACGGAACGCATCGGTGTGCAGGTTCACGAGCGCCACGTTGGCAAATGGCTCGATCACGACGGGCCCGGCGCCGAGCTTGTAGCTGACATCGCCAAAGACCTGCGCGGTAGCACCGCCGTAATGGCCACGGAGCGCGTCGGCATAACCTGGCAGGACGACGGACCGGTCCATTGCAAGTTGATGCCACGTATAAGCCGCGCCGCCGCGAATGCCGAGCTTGCCCAGGTCCGTTCCTGCATAGATGCCGACATGGTAGTTGTCGCTGTTCGCGCCGGATGCGCGGGTCTTCAGATCGAGCGTCGAGTGGCTGTAACCGCCCATGACGCCGATCGTGACGGCGTCGCGGATCGTGCCGTCGGCACCGATGAATACGCCGCTCCCCGATGTGTCCGCCGCCGCGGCGCCGTTGCCGCCGCTCATGCTGCCCCAGTCGCCAAACGCTTGTGTCCAGACCTCGACAGGCGTGGCGGCGGCAGGTGTCGCCTTACCGGAACGGGCTGCCGTGTCGCGCAAACGCTGGTTCATCGCGTCGCGCACGAAGCGGCTGTCTTCGATCATCGCGGTTCTAGCCGTTGCGTAGGCCTCGCCGGAAAGCTGGTCGAACGCCTGTGCGGCGCTCGCCGCGCTGGTGGCGCGAGCCACCGATTCATACGCGGCGTTGTCGAATGTCAGCGTGTCGAGCGCCTGCGCGGTCGCCGCCTGGTTGGCCGTCTGCGCGGCAACCGCGTATGAGGTGCCGTTGCGGTCGATGATCAGGTTCACGTCGTTCAATCCATAGCTCAGGCGCGGTGCGAGGAACAGATAGTCGGGGCGATCCCACGTTACCTGCGACGCGTCGAACATCGTGCCGCCGAATCCGCCGGAGGCCGTCACGATCAGATAGGGGTGGCCGAGCTTGTAGGCATCGGATGCGCTGACGCGCACGCCGCCTGCCAGTGTCGCCACGCCGCCGACAGCCACGCGGTCGGACGCGCCCGCCGCCGTGACTTCGACGCCATACATCGAACTCGGCGACAGCGTCAAATTGCGACCTACGCCGATCACGCCGATTGAATTGCCGGGGCTCAGATTGCCGCTGCTGACAAGATCGCCGGCGATGCGCCAGTTGCCGCCCATGTCAGAATGCGCGTCCGCGCTGACATTGCCGCCGACCTTGATCGGGTTGGCGACCGAACCGCCCGTCGTGGTCGACTGCACGAGCGATACGTCTGCGCCAATCTGCGTCGTGTGGGACGGATCGGCGCTAAAGCCCAGCACGGCGTTCGATCCGCCGACCGATTGTCCGATCGTCGTGTCGCCCTGGAAGGCAACGACGGCGGGATTTTCGGCCGTGCCTTTCGCGGACAGCGAGCCACCAATCTGCGCGCCCGCCGCCACCAGCGTGGGTGTACGCGGCGTGCTGGCGCTGGACACCGCAACCACGTTGCCGCCCGTGCTGCCGATCGTCTGGCCGCTCTGGATCAGCTCACCTGAGGCGAGATCCGCCCAGTAGGTCTGAAACGAAGTCACACCGTTGTTGCGTCCCTGCAGATACATCTTCCAGAACTGCTGCGGCAGGCTGCCGTCATCGCCGGAGGGGTTGGCCCACGTATAGACCAGCGAGCCGTTGAGGTAATACTCGATCTTGCCCTCACCGGGAAGCAGCCGCATGTCGATTGCATTCCATGACCCGTAGTGGATCAGCCCGGCCGTATCGGGCAGATCGACCCAGCCGCTGTCGGGATTGACCGTGGTGTCCCATACCTCGAGTCGTCCGACGCCATCCTTGTTGGTGAAGCTCATGATCGGCATGGACGTTTTGCTATCCACGTATTTGCCGCTGGCCACAGTATCCGAAGGCATGGCGGCACCCCACATGCCCGTGCGGACATAGTCTGTACTGCTGCCCGTTTGCCACGCCGGATTGACCCACAGGTCGCCACCGATGAAGCTGTTGCCGGCGGCCGCGTGCGTACTCGTGTTATAGCCTTGCCAGTTGTAGAACGAATGCACTGACGCGGGCGGGTCGATGCCGAACGTGAGCACGTTGCCGCGGCCCTCGTATTGACCGATATTGATCAGGTTTCCATACGGTGCCTGTCTATCGGATGACCAGTCGGTCACATTCGTGCTGATGGGGTGCGCGATATAACTCGCATCTGTTTGCGCAAGCGCCTGCAAAGTGACGGCGCCAAGACTGGCCAGGATGCAGAAGGTGAGTGGGCGAAGGTTGAAGCGGGCGGTCATGATGCACTCCTGAGCTCAATTGACTGGGCCGCAAGGGCCGGCGAGTTCAGAATAGGAGTGCGACCGGCAGCGTTCTATAGGCGAACACTGCGGCTAGCATAGGAAAATACTGCGGCCCACCTGGACCGCCTGGAAACGTTTATTTGTGTACGGGTATCCGCAGCGTGATCGATGTGGATAAGGCGCTTGGCGCGCGATGCTGCATGGAGCCTTTGAGCAGTTCGACGGCTGCGCGGCATAAAGACAGATTGAGTTCGATTGCCGGGGCCGCGAGAGGGTCTACGCGCTTGTCGCCGTGTTTGGCGTCGAACTGGACGGCAATATCACGCTGGCCGTCACTGCGCGTGACCGTCATGGCGGACATCGCGACTTCGCCCCCAGGATGGCCGACGACGCACTGACGTAGCAGTGCGCGCAGCAGACGTCCGACATGTACGGGGTCGACCATCATGTCCTCCTCAGGCAGATCCGTCCGCGACCGCAAGGCGACGCCGAGATGGGACGCGTACTCAGTCAGTGATGTCACTGTATCGTCGATCAGGGCACCAACGTTTGTCGACCGTGGCGACAGACTCAGTTCGCCTTCTTCGAGCCGCATCATGTCTTCGATACCGTCGATCAATCCACTCAGTCGATGGATCACCTCCGCCGCAGCCCCTATGCGTTCGTTCGACGTAGGGGGTGAACCGCGGTCACGCAATTCGGCCAGCATGTCGGATAGCACGCCCACGGCAGGACGCATCTGGGCGCAGATCTCAAGGAAAAGCGCGCTCTTGCGCCGGCTCGCCGATTCCGCTTCCTCGCGTTGGAGCCAAAGCGCGCGGGCCATGTCGGAGCGGCCGGTTACGTCGACCGACCCGCACGCTACGCCGAGCAGTTCGCCTTGTGCATTCCGGAACGGATGGGCCCATGTATGCAGGATGACCCGCTGTCCATGGCGCGTGATCTCGACGTCCGCCTGCATGGCGCTACCGGAGGCCAGCCGGTTCATATAGCGCGCATGCAACGACTGCGCGATATGAGGAGGAAACCAGTCCACGTCTGTCATGCGTTTGCCGACGACCGCTTCGAATGTCGTGCCGTGCAGTTCCAGAAACGCCGCGTTGCAGGCGATCAACCGTCCTTCTAGGTCGCGGATATGCAGCGGCAGCGGCGCGCCGTCGAGCATGCCGTGCATGGCATCGATGTCGGCCGCCGAAAGATCGATTTCTGGCGACGGCTTCACACTTGCCGGCGCAACGCTTTCCATGAGCCCGTGCTGTCTGGCAATCTCCAGAAGGTCCACCAGCGAACGTGCATGCAGCTTGCGCCGCAGATGGCTGCGATGCGCGCTCACGGTTTTTTCGCTGATCGACAGTTCACGCGCAATCGCGTTGTTCGGGATGCCGCGCGCGAGGTATTTGAGGATGGTTAGCTCCCGGTCCGAAAGCAGCGCAAACGGTGACTTGCTGGCCGGGGCGGCGAGCGTGGCGGAATCGGGCAGCGGGAAATAACGCTGGCCCGCCAATGCGTCTGCGATTGCGCGGTGTAGTACTGCCGGGTCCTGATTCCGAGGGACGAGGGCATCCGCGTCGGCGTCCATGCAGCGTTGCACGAGCGCTTCCGCGGCGCTGGCGCCCAGGATGATTACCTTAACCGGTAGTTTTCGCGTGCGGATCCGCTTGAGCACCTCCAACCCGCTGAGCCGGGGTAGATCGAGGTCGAGCAGCATGACGTCGGCGGCAACCCCGCGCGCAAGCTGATATGCCTTGTAGCCGTCCTCGGCTTCACCAACGACTTCATGCCCGGCATCGACGAGCCACTGACTCAGCGCCATCCGCGTTAGGGGTTCAACGCTCGCCACCACCATGCGCGCCATCGCAAACCTCCAACGGTCCGCCTCAGATTGGGCTTCAAAGAGTAACCGAACCCAGTGGGACGATTGTACTGAACCGGCGGACGGGTGCCGCAGGGGTTCCCAACCGCGAGCGTCGGCTCTTGCCGAACTGCCGTCCCCTGAGAAGTCGGCTTGGATGATCGGACCACTCCGTTAGCTGCCCTTGAATCCCTGACAGTGCGACCGGCGGCAGCGGGTCGATATGACCCATTCGCATATACGGGACATTGGCCTTGGCGCCGGATACTGCAGCGCCGGCGCGCTTACCGAAATGTTCACCTAGCGAATCTTGACATTACAGATCAAACTTCCAGAGGCCGCCGGCCAAGCCTTCAAGGCAAGCGGTCACGAATAGCGAGCAACAGATCGCGGTGCCGCTCAACAAGCAACGGAATGACCGACGCTCCGCTCATCCATCGACCGATGGTGCGGCGGTCATACCCCGAATATTCAGCGAATGCTACCTGGGTCCAGCCGAGGTGTGCCAAAGCGTACGACCGCACTGCACGTTTTGACGTTTGCCCAGACGAGCGGCCTAGCCTTACCGTTGAACGCAATCTCCGGCCGCAAATACGAATCAACGCGAATCTGCCCATCTTCGATCAGATAGTCCGATACCCGCAACTTGGCATTTTCCGGGTATTTGTCTGCCCGTCGCTACGCTACGCAGAATCCTCCCTGCCTGACGACACATGCTGGCTCTGGCGACGCCCTCTCCGGTGCGGCACCAGCAGCGCCGTGCGGGCCGTTTCGAACCGGCCGCATTCGCCTCTGAGCCACGTGGCAAACGCGACCGCGCGACGATCCTCGGGCCGCCGCGTGAGCAGCACGTAACGCGCCGATGCGCGCACGTGCTTGCCAAAGACATCCACGAGTCGCCCGTTCCGGATCTCGTCGTGGACGAGCGCCGTACGTCCCATTGCCACGCCCTGATGGCTCAATGCCGCGCTGATGGCGAGACTGGAGAAGTTGAACTGCGGCCCCTCGAGATGGGCGAGCCAGGCGGGATGGAACGCTTCCAGCCACATGCGCCATTCGTCGAACTCGCGCGAACCCGTCCACGGCGAGGCGTCGTGAAGCAACACGACACCGTCGAGCGACGCGCCCTTCGCAAAGTCCGGATGCTGCTCGAGGTATTCGGGTGTCGCGACCGGTATCAGGTATTCGTCCATCAGCACCTCGGACTGCACATGCCGGTACTGAACCGGGTCGTAACGCACCGCCACATCGATATTGCCTTCATCCATCGCTCGGCGATCGAGCGCCTGAAATTCGGCCATCAGGCGCACCTGCACGTCGGGCTGTTGCTGAAGGAATGCGCTCAGACGCGGCATGAGCCACTGCATGGCGAACGATGGCAGGCAATTGACCTGCAGCGGTGCCTGCGACACGGCAAGCCGATGGATCGTCTGCCGGATGTCGTCGAGTGCGCGAGCCGTGGTCTTCAGCAGCGCATCGCCCTCGCGGGTGAGCTTGAGGCTGCGCGCCTCGCGCACGAACAACGGATATCCGAGCCGGTCCTCCAGATGACGCATCTGCTGGCTCACCGCACTCTGCGACAGGTTCAGCGACTCGGCCGCCCGGGTGAAACTGAGCAGGCGGCCCGCCGCTTCGAAACAGCGCAAGGCGCCGAGCAGAGATGCATCAATCTTCGTTTGCATAAGTCTGGCTAATGTTTGCGTTAGGAATGATCGCTGTTTTGGCGGTCATTTTATCGCCAGAATGAACGTCATTCCCGATAACAACATGGATAACCCAGCCTTATGGAAACCGTACCCCTCGACCCAGCTCTGCTACACGAAGTTCAATCACGGCAGCCCCTGCTCTGGCTGAACCCAAAGCTTGGTCAGGCGTTTCCCGCTGCGGCCCCGCCGACCGCACTGATCGCCGATGCCGAGGCACGGCTCGCGCGGTTTGCACCGCTGATGGCAACGCTGTTTCCGGAACTGGCGTCCACTGGCGGCCACGTTGAGTCGCAACTGATGCCGGCTGATCCGCTTCGACATGCGCTGGGCGCAGACAGCAGCGCCAAGGGCGCATGGTTCATCAAACGCGACGACGCGCTCCCCGTGGCTGGATCGATCAAGGCACGCGGCGGCTTCCACGAGATCCAGGCGCTCGCCGAGTCGATTGCCATCGAACATGGCGTGCTCGATTCTGATGCAGACCTCCGTATCCGTTCCGGAGCGCGGGCACGCAACCTGTTCGCGCAATATTCGGTAAGCGTGGGCAGTACCGGCAATCTGGGGTTGAGCATCGGCGTGATGGCCGCAGCCCTCGGATTCGATGCGGTCGTCCACATGTCCGCGGATGCGAAGGCGTGGAAGAAGGAGCGTCTGCGCAAGCGTGGCGTGCGCGTCGTCGAGCACGCGGGCGACTACGCCGAAGCGGTGGCCGCTGGGCGCAGGGAGGCGCTCGAATCGCCGCGCTGCTACTTCGTTGACGACGAGCGCTCCGAGCGGCTTTTTTTCGGGTACGCCGCCGCTGCGCGCTATCTGGCACGCCAGCTTTCCGATGCAGGACGAGTCGTCGACGCATCGCATCCACTATTCGTTTATCTGCCGTGCGGCGTGGGTGGCGCGCCCGGCGGCATCACCTTCGGGCTCAAGGCGCTGTTTGGCGAGCACGTGCACTGCTTTTTCGCCGAGCCCGTTGCGTCACCCTGCGTTCTTGTCCAACTGGCATCCGGCAGCACCGCACCGCTGTCCGTGTACGACATCGGGCTCGATAACCGCACCGCTGCCGACGGCCTCGCGGTGGCACAGGCCTCCATGCTCGTCAGTCCGTTGATGGCCAGCCAACTGTCCGGTGTCCTTACCGTTTCCGACGATCGGCTCTACGCACATCTACTGGCGCTGAAGGCATCGCTAGAGGTGGAAATCGAGCCGTCGGCCGCTGCTGCCATCGGAGGCCCGCTGTGGCTGTGCGAATCGGCTGCGGGAAGAGCGTACGCGCATCAACATGGACTCGACATGCGCAGCGCGACCCACGTCATCTGGACAACCGGCGGCTCGCTTGTCCCTCAAGAAGAACATCGACGGTTTCGGGCTCACGCTGAAAGTCTCGGCGCATTCGCGGGGATTCACGGATAGCGCAACGGCCGTCCAAGGCGCCGCGCCCTTCTATTCGCCGAAGGGCCGTTGAACCGAAAGCCGGTTCGTCACGGACGTCACACCGGGTACTCCCTTAGCAATCTCCGCCACCATGCCGATTTGGGACGACTCAGTGACGGTGCCGTTGAGGGTAACCGCACCGCTTCTCGCGACGATGCTGATGCTACCGGCGTCGATTTCCTTGTGCTTCGCGAGCGCCGCGTAGACCTTGCGGCTCAACGCTCGGTTGGCCCTCCTCACTTCCCTTGCCGTCGGCGCGGCGGGTGCCATCGCCGAAGCAGCCTCGGCCCCGCTGGCCTGCGCGCTCGTATTGGTGCTCAGGGCCGCCAGCAACGCGATAATCGACACGCAGGCCGAAGTTCTCAGGATTCCCCTTCTTTCCATGGCTTGCTCCGCTTACGTTTGATGTCTTCAGAAGGTATGGCGGATGCCGATGTTCGCCGCCGTCGTCGAAACGCCTGGCGCGACCGGTGCGCCATAGGTGATGGCCTGATTCATGGTTCCGCGGTTGTTGACATGGCCCACCTGTGCGTAGAGCAGCGTGCGGCTCGACAAGTTGTACTCCGCCCCGAGGGCAAATTCGCTGGAATGATTCGCCGAGTCGTTTCGGTCTTTCATATAGTAAAAGCCCGAGGTGACCTTGAAGAATGGCGTGAATTGATAGCCGAGCCCAGCCGAAACGAGTTCGAGGTCGGCCGACTTCAGGTTCGACGGATCTTGCCCGACTCCA
Organism: Paraburkholderia hiiakae; assembly: GCF_904848665.1. Taxonomy (GTDB): domain Bacteria; phylum Pseudomonadota; class Gammaproteobacteria; order Burkholderiales; family Burkholderiaceae; genus Paraburkholderia; species Paraburkholderia hiiakae. The sequence goes on along the minus strand of NZ_CAJHCQ010000002.1, from coordinate 442,409 downwards.
TAGCCAACCGAAACGCTCAGAGCATGGAACGTGTACTTTCCGCCAAAATAGTAGAAGCGGTTGTTCTCGAGGCCAGTGGGTGTGGCGGCAGCAAGATTGGTGTCATGCCCGCTGTAGTACACCGCCGCGAGATTCAGACCGTAGTTCGAGTACCGCAGCACGGCGGACTCGCGCGTGCCGCCCTGAAATTGTCCCGCCACGCCACCGGGCGCGTACTCCAGCGCGAGCCAGGCGCCGTAGAACTTTGGCGACTGATAGACGATCGCGTTATCGTCGTACAGCGCGCCGATCGGCACGTTGGTGTTGGTACCGGTCCAGTGTGCCGCCTGGTTCAGGCCGAGCCATGCCCCCAGTACGCTGCCGAAGTACTGCGCCGAGCGCACATCGGTATCGGCCAGTGCAAAGATCATCGGCGCGTACTGTCGCCCGAAGTCGACAGAGCCGAATGGTCCGGAAATGCCCACTGTCGACTGCATGTTGAAGATGGCGGTCGCGCCCGTCGCATCGGCCAGACCAAACTTGCCGGTGCCGCTATTGAACACGCCTTGTAGCCGGAAATTAGCCTTGTAGCCGCCGCCAAGATCTTCGGTCCCCCTGATACCCCAGAAGCTCGCGTAGATACCCGCGTCCTTCAGCGAAAAGACATGCCCCAGGTTTTTCGCGTTCCCCGCGTACGACGCCGCCGACGTGCTCTGATAGAGCAGGCCCGTGTCGATCGCACCGTAAAGCGTCACCGATGATTGCGCGTGTGCAGCACCTGCCACGGTCGCAAGCACGGCAACTGCACCCAGTTTCAGTTTCATTTCGTCTCCTCAGATCTCCTGTGGCATCAGGTTCTGGCCAGCGCGTTGTTTGCCTGCGTCATGAGGCACCACCTGATGCTTTCTGTTTTCCTGTTCGCACTGCTTACTACCTGGCAGTGTGTCGCTCCCACGAGTCCCGGAACTAGCCTGCAAGGCGCGCAACGTCACGCGGATAGCGCCACCTGCCCACGACGAAAAGAAGCGTCGAGACAACAGTCGCGAATGGAATCAGTTCGAGCGCCGCGTGCAGTCCGATGCGGTCCGCGAGCATGCCCGTGATGACGGGACCCGCAGCGAGGCCGAGCAGGTTGTTGGCCAGCGCCCAGATCGCCATGGCGCTCGCGTGGATCGGTGCTGGCGTAAGCTCAGCCACAAGCGCGCCGGTCGGGCCGCACACGCCCGAGCCGAGCAGCATGCCGAGACCGATCAGCCCCAACTGCAGATGCCCCGCCGGCAATTGAAAAGCCCCTGCGAACGCGGCACCCGAAAGCGCGCAGTACACAATGGCCATCATCCACTTGCGGGCCCGGTGGCCACGGCTGATGCGGTCGGTCAGCATGCCGCACAGGATCAGCCCCACGCCCGAGGTCAGCACGAAAATGGCGGCCAGCACGCTCGCGCGGTCGAGCGGCAGACGATAGGCGCGCAGGAGGTAGCTAGGCAGCCAGACGAACAGCGCGCCCGGTAGAATCAGCTGCACGCCGCAACCGAGGTATGCGAACGCGACAGACTTCGAGGCGAACAGCGCGCGTGCCAGTTCGCGCGGCGTGAAGCGCGGCCGCGTGCCTGTGGGCGAGGCGCCCGAAACAGCCGTCCGGCAACGCGCAATGCGTTCCTCGGTCACCACGGCGCGATAGATCAGTGCAAGCACGAAGCCGAACACCGCCATGGTGGCAAACGACCAACGCCAGCCGAAGTGCGCAGCCACGATGCCGCTCAGCGCCATGCCAAGCATCGAGCCAAACGAACCACCCGCGAGGAACGAGCCCGACAGCGTCGCGCGCAGGTGAGCAGGGAACACGCTGAGCACGACAGCAAGGCCGACGCTGCCATAGGCAGCCTCGCCGACGCCGATGAACAGGCGCGCCGCGAACATCTGGCCGTAGTTTGCCGAAACCGCGCAGCCCAGCGTGGCGAGGCTCCACAGCATGGCCATCAGGAACAGGCTCCTCACGCGTCCCCAGCGGTCGGCCAGGATCGAGACCGGAAACGCCAACAGCCCAACCATCAGCGAGACGATGCCGCTGAGCGAGCCCAGCTGCGTATCCGTGAGCGACCATTGCGCCTTGAGCAGCGGAAACACGGCGTTGAGCACCTGCCGCGACATGTAGTCGGCGAGCAGGAGTCCGAAGGTCAGCGCAAAGACACACCAGGCGTAGGACCTGGATACAGTCGGCCTTTGCGCGTAGGGGTCGCCCATGGCGGCAGTCGCTTGCATTCCCACAATCGTCTCCTTGATTATTTCCTTGAGCGGCACGCGCCGGGTTTCTGCCCCTTTGCTACGTAGCGTTCGCTCTCGTCTGTGCGCCGCGATCCGGTCAGGCGTGCCACAGTGCGGTGGTTGCTCCCGCTGCCCGTCGGCGCGCCAGCGACTCGATCAGCCCGACGGCGGCCGGCCATTCGCCGAAGCCGCTGGCCGGATTCAGGTGACCTACATTGCCAAAGTCCACCAGTTCACTGCGCCACTCGCGTGCGATCTCGACCACGCGCTGGTAACGGGCAAGCGGGTCGTTTCGGCTCGCAGCGACGATCGAGGCAAATGGCAACGGCTCGCGCGGTACGGGCAGCCATCCATTGGCACCGAGCGCATCGAGGTCCGGGTAGCCTTCGGGCATCGGCGTTTCGAAGTCCGGCGGCGCGGCGAGCAGCGCGCCCCCGATCGCCCGCGGATAGCGCCGGGCCCAGTGGGCCACCATGATGCAGCCGGCGCTATGGGCGACGACGATGACGGGCGAGTCAGCGGCCTCCACGGCTTTTTCGATCGCCTCGATGCGTGATGCGCAATCGAGCTCGGCGCGCCCCATCGGAGGCACCGCGAGAACGGGCCGGTTCTGCGCACGCAGATGCGCTTCGAGTCGCGTCTGCCAGTGCTGTTCGACGTGATCGCGCAGCCCTGGCACGATGACGACAGTCGGCGCTTTGCCGGTCCGGTTCATGGTTTCTCCCCCTCAGACCGTGAAGATGGACGAACCCGTCGTCCTGCGTGCTTCGAGATCCCGATGTGCGTGGATGGCGTCCTCGAGCGCGTAGCGCTGGTTGATCTCGATCTTGATGTGTCCCGCAGCGACGTGACCGAAGATCTCGGCGGCAAGCTCGGCCTTCTCGAGCGGATCGGCAATATAGTCGGCGAGCGCCGGGCGCGTGACGAAGACTGAACCTTTGCGCGCAAGAATCTGCGGCTCGAACGCGGGCGCCGGGCCGGATGCGGTGCCGACACAGACCAGCAAGCCACGGCGCTTGAGCGAATCGAGCGATGCCGCGAACGTGTCCTTGCCCACGCTGTCGTAGACCACGGATACGCCTGTGCCGCCAGTCAACTCCCGCACACGCTGCGCCACGTCCTCGCGCATGTAGTAGATCACTTGATCGCAGCCGTGCTTGCGTGCGATCTCCGCCTTCTCCTCGCTCGACACGGTGCCGATCACCGTCAGCCCCAGCAGCTTCGCCCACTGGCAAAGAATGAGACCGACGCCGCCTGCAGCGGCGTGCACGAGTATCGTTTCGCCAGCCTGCAGCGGCCAGATCCGCCGCATCAGATAGGCCGACGTGAGGCCGCGCATCGTCATGGCCGCCGCCGTTTCGCACGCGATGCCTTCCGGCAGCCGGATAAGCGGGGCCGCCTGAATCAGCCGCTCGGTACTGTACGCGCCTAGCGTATTCACGAACCCCGTGTAGGTCACGCGGTCGCCGGGCGCCAGATTGGTCACGCCTGCGCCCACTGCCTCAACCACGCCCGCCGCTTCCACGCCCAGGCCCGCCGGCAACGGAACTGGGTAGAGGCCGGTGCGGAAGTAGGTGTCGGCAAAGTTCAGACCCACCGCCTCGTGGCGTAGCCGCACCTCGCCGGGGCCGGGCTGGCCGACTGCCATTTCCTCCCAGCGCATGACTTCCGGCGCGCCGGTCTCGTACATCCTGATTGCGTGTGCCATGTTGCGTCTCCTGATTTCCAGCTCGTACGTCCCTGTCTGTTATGTCGTTCTGCTAACCATTCGCCAATGCGGGGGCAGTGCGTGCGCGTCAAAACGGCCGGTCGCCGATGATGCCGGCGCGTTCCATCTTGCGCGGCTCGGGCCAGTAGTCGTGCACGGCGTAGTGCTGCGTGGCGCGATTGTCCCAGATGGCCACGCTGTTGGGCTTCCAGCGAAAACGCACCTGGAACTCGGGGATATAGGCCTGGCTGATCAGGTAGTTGAGGAGATGGCTTGCACCGGGCGTTTTGTCCTGCCCGTAGCGCACGTTTTCGGGCGTGTGGAAGTTCGCGAAGTGCGTGGTGAAGCCGTTCACGTACAGCACCCTTTCGCCTGTTTCGGGATGCGTGCGCACCACCGGATGCTCGACCATCGGATTGTCTTCGGCCAGCTTCGCTCTTGCCTCGGGCGCCATTGCCGCGCCGAAGGAATGCTCGATGCTGTGTTTCGCGCGCAGCCCGTCGATGCGCTGCTTGATCTCATCGGGCAGATTGCGGTACGCCGCCCCCATGTCGACCCAGATGGTGTCGCCGCCGACTTCCGGACACTCGACACAGCGCAACACCGCGCCCATCGAAGGGCATGGCCGCCAGGAGCCGTCGGTGTGATAGCTGTTTTCGTAATTCTCCTTCTTGTCGCTGCGATAGATCTGCACGAGCCCCGGATGATCCGGATCGCTGCCGGCGACAGGATGGTCCTCCAGTTCGCCAAAGCGCCGTGCAAATGTGACATGCTCCGCGCGCGTAATGTTCTGGTCGCGCAGAAACAGCACCTTGTGCTTGAGCAGGAGCGCCTTGATTTCGGCGAACAGCGCGTCATCGCGCGCAGCATCGCCCAGATGAACGCCGGAGATTTCGGCGCCGATGGTGCAGGTCAATCGTTCGATTCGCATGGACTGATTCCAGTGAAGAAGGGGCTTGCGTGGAGGGCGGCAGGGATGCTCGCGTATGCCGCCTGCCCGCCTGGCTCGTTGCGTCCCTTTTGCTGATGCCGCTAGTGACGCACCGCCATGAAGAGGCATTGTGGGAAATGCGTCACTCGCGCGCTTGACGCTGCGCGACACGATCTGACAACACGCGACACGCTGCACGTTCATGGTTAGTCCCGACAGACGCCGCACTGCACAAACATTACCCTCTGAAAATTACCGTCTGTGCGTGAAGCCATGCCTCTCCTGGTTCGAGCCGCCTCTCTCGCCAAGTTTTCGGAGATCGCCCGAAGCACGGGCATCGATCCGGTTCGCACGCTGCGCGACGCGGGGCTCGATCCGTCGTGCCTCGCGACCCCCGATCTGCGCATTCCGGAATCGGGCCTTGCACAGGTGATCGAGGGCGCGGCGCGCCAGGCCGGTTGCGGCTCACTCGGCGTGCGCGTCGGCGAAGCGTGGCGGCTCTCCGATTTCGGCCCGTTGAGTCTGTATCTGCAGCATCAGCCGACGCTGCGCCAGGTGCTGGCGCAGATCGAGAGCTACCGCCATCTGCTGAGCGATTCGGTGGTCATTCACGTCGAGGAAACTGGGGATGTCGCGCTCGTGCACGTCGGGCTCGTGACCGGGCGGCCCCATCCGGGACCGGAAATGGTGGAGCTGACAGTCGGCGTGGTGTTCAGTCTCATGCGCTCGATACTCGGCTCGAATTACGCGCCCCGCAGCGTGCATTTCTCGCATGCGGCGCCGGCCAGCCTCGCGGTGCATCGCCGCTTCTTCGGGCGAAACGTGGAATTCGATAGCGAGTTCGACAGCATCGTGCTGGCGCGGCAGGATCTCGATCGCGCGAACCCGCTGGCAGACATGCATCTCGCGCGCTACGCGAAGGATCTGCTCGACCTGCAGCCGCGCTACAGCACGGAATCGCTCGCCGACAATGTGCGCCGCACCATTCATGTCCTGTTGCCGCGCGGGCAAGGCGCGATCGAACCTGTGAGCCTTCGGCTTGGCCGCACGCCTCGTACGCTGCAGCGCCAGCTCGAACAGTCCGGGCAGCGATTCTCAGCTCTCCTGAACGAGGTCCGTGCATCACTCGCGGTGCGATACCTGGAGCAGCCACGTCATTCGATGTCCGATATCGGCAACCTGCTGGGCTTTTCAGAACTCAGTGCGTTCTCGCGCTGGTTCAGCGCCGAATTCGGCAGGCCGCCGAGCGTGTGGCGCAACGAGCACGTCACGCAGATGCTCGCCGGGACGGTCCAGCGCGGACAATGAACGTGCCGTGGCCTAGGCCTCAGACCGCAGTGCCCTGACTCACCGCATCGGCGGCGACTGGCGCCATGTCCGGCGTCCCGCTCGAGATCCGGGCAACATCCGAATCGTAGCTGCGCATGGCGACGACGAAGCACACCGAGGCCATGATGCTGCACAGCGGCGTGACCGCGAATGCCCGCTGCAGCCCCCACTGGTCGGACAGGATGCCGGCCAGGAACGGCCCCGTCGCCAGCCCGCAGACGTTCTGAAACAGGGAAACCACGGCGGCACCCGTAGAACGCACCCCCGGGTGAATGATGTCCATCGCAATGCCCGCCACCACGCCCACCGTACAGTTCATGAAAAAGGCCCCCAGCAGGATCATCCTGAACTGCGCGTCTCCGCTATACGTACCGCCGAACGCGACGGCAAAAACTGCCCACGTCATCAGGCACAACACGGCCAGCGCGAGCAGCTTGTTGCGGGGCCTGCGAACGGCGAGGCGCCCCACCACGATGCCCCAGACCGTGCTGCTGACGGCACCGACCAGCACAACCACCGCCGCCGACCTGGCCGCGGCGTCCGGCGCCATGCCGTGGAAGCGGTTCAGGTAGCTCGGCAGCCAGGACCAGATGGCCGACACCGTAATCAACTGGGCGGCAGCGCCGGCGCAGACCCATAGCAGCGTCCGTGTGCGTGCCATGGTCCCGAACACAGGCTTGAGCGTCTGGGCCAGCGACCGTGTTGGTTGTTTCGAGTCGAACGTCAGCGCGGGCGTCCGGTAGTCGCGCACGCGCAGATAAAGCAGGGCCAGCACGAGCCCCGGCACGCCGACCACGCCAAAGGCCGCTTGCCAGCCCCATTTAGCCGCGATGGCGCCGCCGAGCACCACGCCAAGCACCGAACCCAACGACGGAGCGGCATAGAAGGCCCCGAGCACCGCGCTGCGCATACGCCCCGGAAACAGTGTCGAGATGAGGGCGACGCCGACCGATCCATAGCCTGCTTCGCCGATCCCCACCACCGCGCGCGCGGCAAACAACTGGCCGTAGTTGGCCGTGAACATGCACGAGATCGTGGCGAGGCTCCACGCGAGCGCCATCGCAACAATGCTCTTCACGCGGCCCATGCGGTCCGCCACCAGCGCAACGGGTATGCCGCCCGCGCCCACGACTACGGAAATGACGGATACCAGCGAGCCCAACTGCTTGTCACTTAGGTGCCATGCGCTTCTGATGTGAGGAAAGAGCGAGACGATCACCTGTCGATCGACGAAATCGAAGAACATGAGTGCGAACGTCATCACGAAGGCGAACCACGCCTCTCGCGGGCTCGTCAGGTAATTGTCGTTGTGGCTGGAGTCGGGGCGTTGGGGCAGCATGTTGATATTCCTTTTCATCGAACCGGCAATGACTGTCCTGCGCTCAACCACGGCGTGCCTCCTCCAGACAGCACCAGCGGCCGATGAGATAGACCGTCAAGGGCAGCACGGCCGCGCATGGAAGCCAACGAAGGGCGGCCTGAAGGCCCACAGCGTCCGATATCACGCCAGTGACGAAGGGACCGGCTGCAAGGCCCAGTACATTGTTGAACAGCGTCAGCGTGGCAAAGGCCGATCCATGAAACGCCGGTGGCGTAGCCGTGGCGATGATCGCACCGCAGGTGCCGAACGAACTGGCAAGAAAGAGCACCGCGGCTGCAAGCAGTCCGAGTTGCAGGTTGCCCGTCGGCATGCGCAATGCAATCGCCAGCAAGACACCTAGCGCGAGGCAATACACGATCGCCATACTCCACCGCTTGAGCGACGATTCCCGGCAGATCCAGTCGGTCGCCACGCCGCACAGGAACTGGCCGATGCCGCTCACCAGTACCAGGCCGGCCGCCACGACGGCAGCCTTGCTGACAGGCATACCCCAGTAGCGATTCAGGTAGCTGGGCAGCCACACGAATAGCGTGCCCTGAATGAAGACCTGAAGGGCGCTGCCAAGATATGCGCAAAACACCGAGCGTGACGGAAACAGTCCAAGGAAGAGGGCCCGAAGTGTCAGCGTGGCGCGGCCTTGCGCGGGGCTCGCGCCCGCTTCGTCCGGATGGGCGCGCGCGATCCTGTTTTCCGTGACGACGAAACAGTAAATGATGACCAGCAGGAGGCCAAATATCGCCATGACGCCCATCGACCAGCGCCAGCCGAAGTGCGCAGCGATGAGGCCCGAAAACGAAACACCGAGCACGGACCCGAAGGCCGCCGCGGACGTGAAGCCGCCGACGATACTAGAGCGCATATGCCGTGGAAAGAGGCTCACGAGCATCGCCAGCCCGACACTTCCGTAGGCTGCCTCGCCGACGCCGACGAACAAGCGGGCAACGAACATCTCGTGATAGTTCGCGGCAACCGCGCAGCCAATCGTGGCAACGCTCCATAACCCAGCCATCAGGGCAATACTTTTGACGCGCCCCCAGCGATCCGCCACCACGGAAAATGGCAGCGTCAGCACGCCGACCGCCAGCGGCACGATGCTGCTGATCGAACCCAGTTGCGTATCGGAGACGCCCCACTGCGCTTTCAGGATCGGGAATAACGCGTTGAGCGCCTGCCGTGACATGTAGTCGGACAACAGGAGGCAGAACATCAACGCGAAAACCAGCCATGCGTAGGCTCGGGCGCTGCGGGAAATCGAAATCGATCCGGCCGGCAGGACATTACTCGTAGAAAGGTTCAACGCTGCCTCCTCCAAAAATTCACCTGCGCCGCCGGTTTCCGCCGGAGCCGGCGTGGTGCTGATGTCATCCATCATCGGCCAGTTTATTTAATGTCGACATTAATGTTTATACCGAGTGCCCTCGATACGCACGGCGGTGTACGCATCGGCATATCGTCCCCAGAGAATTCTTATTTTTGTCGACATTAATTATTTCGCGATGCTACACTGCCTCCAACCTGATCCCGCACTCCCGCGCGGTGGGTCGAAACTCGAAGACGTCTACAGGAGATCCGCATGCATTTCATCGATGACTCCCTGCTGCCCGAGAACCAGCAGCCCCTCGTCATTCAAGCCGCGCCCTATGGCCCGCAATGGTTGCCCGGCGATTCGAACGATGTGCCCGTAACGATGGCCGAGCAGGTGCAAAAGGCCGTGGACTGCTACAACGCCGGCGCGACCGTTTTGCACGTGCACGTGCGCGAAGCCGACGGTAAGGGCTCCAAGCGCCTCTCGATGTTCAACGAGATGCTCGACCGTCTGCGCTCCGCCGTGCCGAAAATGGTCCTGCAAGTGGGCGGCTCGATTTCGTTTGCACCCGAAAGCGAAGGCGACATTGCCCGCTGGCTGAACGACGACACGCGCCACGGTTTGGCCGAGTTGAACCCGCGCCCGGACCAGGTGACGGTCGCCATCAACACCAGCCAGATGAACACGGCGGAGTTGAAGGTACACACAGACGTCCTGCACACATCGTGGGAAGACCTGGAGAACAGTCCGTACCGCGAGATGACCATTCCCGCCGGTCCGGCTTTCGTGGACGAGCACATCCGCCGCCTCGTGGCCAATGGTATTCAGCCTCACTTCCAGATCGGCCACCTCGCGCAGCTCGAAACGCTGGGGCGCATGATCCGCCGCGGCAAGTACATGGGCCCGCTGGTGTTGAACTGGGTGGCCATCGGCGGCGGCATGGATGGCCCGAATCCGCGCGCCATGATGGAGTTCATCAATCATGTTCCGGACGGTGCCGTGCTGACCATCGAAGGCACCAACCGTCCTCACTGGCCGCTGACCACCATGGGCATCTGCCTCGGCATGCACGTGCGGTGCGGTATCGAGGACACGCTGCAGGACGACCTCGGCGAGCGCATTCCCTCCGTGAAGCAGGTCGAAAAAATGGTGCGCATCTCGCGCGAACTGAACCGCGAAATCGCCACCGGCGAGGAAGCCAAACGCATTTACCAGATCGGCACAAGTTACGGCAGCATCGAAGAAACGTTGGCCAAAAACGGCTATCCGCCGTTGCGCAAGCGCGGACAGCGCGGCTTCCTGTTGTACGACGGCGCCTACTTCCCGGGCGAAAGCCAGCGTGCGGCGGAGGCCGAACATCAGGCGGAGATCCAGCGGCGCCTCGATGCGCTCGCTCGCGGTGACTGGAAAGCAGCGACTGCGGCATGACTTGTTCGGTTTCCGGTAGCACTTGCAGGCGGTTCTCGCGAGCCGCCTGCGGCCATTCCGTTGCTTGTACAGTGCCTGCAGGCTCGCGCGCTGGATGCCACAGACATCCCGCCCGTGGCATCGACCGGACTACTTATCAGATGACGCCCTTCTCTCGCAGCGCCACCAACTCCTGATCCGACACACCGAGCTCGCCATGCAGAACGTCGTACGTACCTTCGCCAAGTCGCGGGGGCGGTCGACGCACCGGCAAGCGTTCACCGTCGAAGCGCCACGGCGGCGCGAGCACGTACGTCTTGCCGCTTGCCGTATGCGGATGCGGTTGCTCGGTCACGAGGCCTGCTTCCATCGTGCGCTTCGAGAGCAGCGCCTCGCGCAACCCCGCCACTTCGCCGCACGGAATGCTCGCGCTAGCGAGCCGTTCGAGCAGCCACACACGCGGCCGGCTCCCCAGTTCGCGCGTGAGTTCGGGAAGCAGGATCTTTCGGTTCTGCGAACGCAGGATGTTCGTCTTGAAACGCGCGTCGTCGGCCAGGTCGGGCCGCTCGATCACCTCCCGGCAGAAGCGTTCGAACTGGCTGTTGTTGCCCACGGTAATGACGAGTGGGCCGTCCGCTGCGTCGAACACGCCATAAGGCACAATCGACGGATGCGCGTTGCCGTAGCGCGGCGGGTCTTCGCCCATCGCTAGCGCCTCCAGCCCGTAGTAGGCGGTAATCATCAGCCCGCAGTCGAACAGGGCCATTTCGATGTGGCGTCCGCGACCGGTGCGCTCGCGCTCGAACAGCGCCGCGAGCATCGCCTGCGCCGAGTACATGCCGGTGAACAGATCGACGGCCGCAACGCCAAACTTCAGCGGCGGCTGCTCCGTTTCGCCGTTCAGCGCCATGAGGCCCGCTTCGCCCTGCACGACGAGGTCGTAGCCGGGCCGCGCGGCCTCGGGGCCAGCGCGGTCGTAGCCCGAGATCGAGCAATAGATGAGACGCGAGCTCTCGCGGCTCAGTTGTTCGTAGCCTAGCCCGAGCTTTTCGGCCCCGCCGAACTTGAAATTCTGGATCACGACGTCGCAGGTCTTCGCGAGATCCTGCGCGATGCGCTGGCCCTCGGGCGTCTGCAGATCCAGCGCGATCGAGCGCTTGTTGCGATTCACGCTGTTGAAGTAGGCAGTCTCGGTCCGCCCAATGCGCAGGCCCCAATCGCGCGTGTCGTCGCCCCGCTCCGGGTGCTCGACCTTGATGACCTCTGCGCCCAGGTCGCCAAGCACCATGGCGCTCCACGGCCCAGCCAGAATCCGCGAGAAGTCGAGCACGCGCACGCCTGCCAGCGGCAGGCCCCTGTTGTCGGTATGCATCAGCAGACCCTTTCGGTTCGTTGAAGAGCGAAGTAGACCTAAGGGTTCACTCAGGCCGTCTTGCGCAGAAAGCCCTGATTGCCGCCGTTGCGGTTGGGCGCGAAGCCGTTCGCGTGAAGCGACTCCTCTGCCGTGTCGTAGAACACACCGATCTTCGAGATCTCGCGCGCCTCACGCGCCGTGGCGATCTCGCGGCCGAACTCGCGCGAGATGCGCACGAGCTGCTCGATCTGCTTCACGGTGCTCATCTTCTCCGTGCGCGACTGGTTCCACAGGCAGTCCTCAGTGCCGCAACGCACGTGCAGGCCCATCGCGATCCCCATCATATTGACGGGCAACACATTGCGCACGTTGCTCTCCACGGTCACGACCGCACCATCGGGCACGGCGCGAATGAAGTTGGCGAGGCTGTAGACGCTCGGCGTATCCATGCCGCCCGCGATGGCCACCCAGTTCATGACCAGCGGGCCTCTGTAGAAGCCGCGGCGCATCAGACGCTCCACCGACTCGAAGCTGTTGAGGTTATAGCACTGGAACGCGCTCTGGATGCCCCTTGCCGTGAGGCGGCGCACGTGTTCCTCCACCCAGCCCGGTTGCGCAGGCACCGACATTTCCTTATAGGCGTTGAAAATGGCCGGATTCTCGCGCGAAGTGCCCCGGAAGTCCGCGTCTTCGGCCTGGTCCGTGACGTTCATCTGCGAGGTGTTGACCGTCACCGTGACCTGGTCCGGTGTGGGTTCGAGATCGGCCAGCATATGGCGTGTGTCGTCGGACAGCCACTTCGCCGCCTGCCCCTCGTTCTCGGGCGCAAAGGAGATCGATCCGCCCACCTGGATGACCATCTCCGGCACGGCCTTGCGCACGCCGGCGATCAGCTCGTTGAATTTTGACAAGCGCTTGCTGCCCTTGCCGTCCAGTTCGCGCACGTGCAGGTGCAGCACCGTGGCGCCCGCGTTGTAGCAGTCCACCGCCTTCTGGATCTGGTCCTCCATGGTGACCGGGATATCCTCAGGGAAGTCCGCGGGCAACCAGCCGGGGGCGTAGGGTGCTGCCGTGATGATCAGGGGCTGCTGGTTCTCCGGGAAGAGATGGCCGTCGAGAAAGTTCATGCTGGATCTCCAAAGGGAAACTGCGGTCGGCGCTACCGGCTCGACTGCAATCGGCCCATTGTCCTGTCCAGTTCACTCCCCCGCTTGATAATCCACGACAACCATTTGCCTATACGGGACAGACGTCGAGAAAGCAGGACGCCTGCGCGCCACGCGACCGTACACCGCCGCAAAACGGCCCAACGGCCTGCCGCAACCGGCGCCCGGGCGCAGCGGCGCGGCGCTCAGGCGGCGCGTGCCTTGCGTCGCGCAGGCGTGCCGCCCTCGGGCTTTTCGACCGCGCGGATAGCGTTGTCGCGCGAAGTGTCCATGCGCGCCCGCACGCACTTGAGCACGCGCGCCAGATCGCGCGACGCCACCGCGCGGCGCAGATCGCGCCAGCCCCGAATCGACTGCGCAATGCTCTCGGGATGCGTGGCGAACGCCAACCGGTTGTAGCGCAGGACGCGCAACGAGATGGACTTCAGCATGTCCGCGAGCACGAGATTGCTGCTCAGGTCGAACACGGCGAAATTCAGCAGGAAGCCTTCGAGCACGTAGGCATCGAGCGATTCGTTCATGGTGCGCTCGAGCGCCTTCACGTGCTCGTCGAATACTTTGCCGAGCTCCTCCGGACACTCGGCGAGCAACTCCTCGATGAGGGCCGAATACAGCACGGTGCGCACCGCGAAAATGTCGCGCAGTTCACGCGCGTCCGGTTGCGTCACGATCGCGCCACGGCGTGCCTCGAACGCGACCAGGCGGTCGCGTTCGAGAATGCGCAGTGCTTCGCGCACCGGCGCACGGCTGACGTGCAGAACCTCGCCGATGTCGCCCTCCAGGAGCCGCTTGCCGGCTTCGATGTGATTGAGCGTGATGGCACCCGCGATGCGGGCCGCGATCTGTGCCGCCACGGGCATGGACGCCCGCGCCCATTCATTGCCCCGCAACACGGCATCCTCCACCGCCAGCATCAGTTGGTCCCTCGGCTTGAGCAAGGTTCCGAGATCCGGAAGTTCTTGTGTTTTCTGTCTTGCCATATCGGAATGTCCAGTCGGGAAAGTTGCGCCTGATGTCACTACAGCAAGTATACCATTCGGCTCTGTCGATTTTGTTATTGTCGACATTAACATGTTTCGCAGTGGTAGGCCCTCTCGGCATATAGCTGGCGATTCGCGGCGCGTAGTGCTGGCTTCTTGCACTCGGATTGAACAAGGGCGAACTCTTCGAGCATACGGTTCTGCGAAACCCCCACTTGAACCGACAATCCATACCCGCTGAAATATTCGAAGCGGTGCGCGACGCAATGGAATGATCAGCGCGCTAACTGACGTGATCTGCCTCTTTCCGGCAGGTTGTCCTGCGAATGACGGTTACTGAATGGCCGTTACAGTCAAATTCCTGCCTTTGCAGAAGCGGCGGCTCGACCAAGTAGCGCCGACCGCGGGCACTAGCCAGAAGGAGCCGTTCGCCTTACATGAACGAACTGTCAACGATTTGTGCGTTAAGCCAGGTGGAGGAGGTGGAGGAGTCGGCGATCGCGCCAGCGGAAGCGAATCCAAATGACACGCCGGGAACGAGCACACGCGAGGTTTCACCTCGTTGGCGTAAGGCCGCTCGTTCCCGGTTTTCCATTCGACATCAGGGCAACAGCACGGTGTCGACAACATGAATGACGCCATTGGACTGCATGACGTCGCCGATCGTCACGTGCGCGACATCCCCCTTGTCGTCGGTGATGGCCCAGCCTTTGGCGTCCTTGCTGACGATCAGCGAATCGCCTTCCACGGTCTTCAGGATCGCCTTGCCACCGCCCTGGTCAACCGCCATGGCGAGATCGTTCGCCGTGAGGCGCCCCGGCACCACGTGATACGTGAGCACCTTCACGAGCATGGCCTTGTTCTCGGGTTTGAGCAGCGTCTGAACCGTGCCGGCGGGCAACGCGGCGAACGCCTCGTTGGTCGGCGCGAAGACCGTGAAGGGACCGTTGCCTGATAGCGTATTGACCAGCCCGCCGGCCTTCACCGCGGCGACCAGCGTCGTGTGGTCGTTCGAATTCACCGCGTTCTGGATGATGTTCCTTGACGGATACATGGCGGCGCCGCCGACCTCCACGGTGTCGTCAGCGGACATCGAACCGGCCATTGCGGCGGTCGTCGTTCCCAGCACCAGAGCAAGCGCCAGCCCTGCGCCGACCGCCTTCATCTTGTTGCACGATTCCATCTGCGTTCTCCCGAAAGATCGATGCTTCCGGACTGGAAGCTAGCGAAGATACGGGTCAAACGAAGCTGTGGATGCACGCCTTGTCGCGCACCTGTTGAGCGGCAAGCGCATGAATCGTGTCGCGCGCTCATGCGCCACCCACGACGCCTTTCGCCAGCACCGGCCCGGTCGGTTGTCCGGTCGGCGATCCGCCACGCGGCTCCAGCGATACGGCGAGGGTCGCTCGCGCGTTCAGCAGCGCGAGCCGGGTCTGCGGCAACGAGACGATGGTCGGGCGGTCTCCTGCGATCACGCCGAGCGACAAAGGTTGCGCGCCCGGCGGAATCAGCCACAGTTCGGTGGAGCGGTCTGCCGCAACCGGAGTACCGTTTGCCGGGACGATCACCATGCGGGCACGCTCGACGTCGACGATCGCGGCCCATCCTGCGCCGCCTCCGTCCCGTACCAGACTGGCCACCTTGTAGGCATCGTGGCCCGGCCCAGCGATGGAGCGATCGCGAACCGGCAGGACGGAAAGAATGACGAGCGCCATGGCTGCGAGACTCGAACCAATGCCGATCCACCTCCACAAGCGAATGTCATCCCAGAGTCTGACGCGAGGCCGCGACGTCTCGATGGGCGCGAAGCCCAGTTCGGACTGGATGCGCGCCCACACATACGGCGCGGGCGCGATCTCGTCGATATCTTCGTTAAGCGGCATCAAGCGGTTCTGCCAGCCTGCGACGCTTGCGGCCAGTTGGGAATCGCGCTGCAATGCCTGTTCGAAATGTCTGCGCCCAGCCGCGTCGAGAACGCCCAGTACGTATTCGGCGCACCGCAGGTCATCAGGGCTGGATAGGGGCGTATTCATTGTTCGAGACATGCTTTGAGCTGGAGCAGACTGCGCCGGATCCAGCTTTTCATGGTACCCAGCGGTACGCTCAAGCGCTCCGCCAGTTCGGCATACGTCGCGCCCGTGAAGAAGGCTTCCCGAATGACACTACCCTTCTGGGCCGGCAGTCCTTCCAGACAACGCTCCAGACGTCGCCGCTCCTCGCTATGTTCGACGATCGCGGCAGGCGAAGGACCTTCATCGGCAACCTCATCCCCGATCGATTCGTCCAGTGGTTCTTCGCGGTGCCGCCGCAGGCGGTCAATGGCCCGGTTGCGCGCGATCGCGACAAGCCACGTGATCGCACTGGCCAGCGTCGGGTCGAACGTCACGGCGCGGCGCCATACGGTGACATAGACGTCCTGCAGCACCTCTTCGGCTTCGCCGCGATCGCGCAGCATCCTCAGGCACACACCGAAGAGCTTCGCGGACGTGCGTCGGTAAAGTGTGCCGAAAGCGGCCCGATCGCCTGTTCCAACGTCGAGCAGGAGCAGATTCAGTTCGTCGCGGCGACGGGCTTCGGGATCGCCCATCGGTTGACCGCCATCGGTTGCCGGGTTACCGCTCATGTAGTCTGTGCTCTCACTGGATCGCCCTTGCGGAATTTGGCATGGCTGGGAAGCCGCCGTGCGATGCCCACTTGAAACGCGCTTCTTCTGTGGCAGCTTCCATCGCATCCGCAGGCACTTTCGCGGCGGACCGCGGGCATATTCCTGCCATGCCAGTCGCTGCCAATCTATCAGTTACGGAACAGAGGCGTGGCTGGATGCACTTGCTACAAAAAAATTTTGTGTGCACCCGCCGCCAGAAATATTTTTGTGTGCGACCCGCATCCGCAGATCCTTGCTGTCCGTAAGGAAATCTGAAGACTTGCCGCCCCCTGTCGTTGCTCCTGTTCTTCGCTCAAGGATGGCCCGTCTTCGTGCCTGCGATTCTCGCTACCGCTTCGCGGATGGCGTTCTGTTGCCTCCGCGCATGGGCCGCGAGTCTTGCGGTAGTCCCCTGCGAACTTTATGAGGAGCATGGCTATGTCCGATACGAAAGGCAATTCAGCAGCGCTCATCGACGTGTTCGACCGTCGCGTCGAACGGCGCCTGAAACGCAGGCAGTTTTTCAGGAACGCCGGGGGACTGGGTCTCGGCCTGGTCGGCGGGACCCTTATCAGCGCTTGCGGCGGTGGCTCCGGCGCCCCCGCTTCGGCGAACCCGACCCCGAGCGCGCCGACCGACGACGAGATCCTGAATTTCGCGCTTAACCTCGAATACCTCGAAGCGCAGTTCTATACGTACGCAACCACCGGTAGCGGCCTGCCTGCGAATATGCTCAGCGGCGTTGGTACACCGGGCGCCGTCATCCCCGGAGCGCAAGTCCCATTCCAGGATCCTTTGGTGCAGGCGTACGCAAACGAAATTGCCAACGACGAGCGCGAGCACGTCGCGTTTCTGCGCAGCGCACTGGGCTCGGCCGCCGTTGCACAACCCGTCATCGATATCAGCGGCACCAATCCGAATGGTGCGTTCTCCGTTGCTGCGCGCGCAGCAGGTCTGGTCGGCGCGGGTGTCGCGTTCAGTCCGTACGCAAGCGACAACAATTTTCTGCTGGGCGCGTTCATCTTCGAGGATGTCGGCGTGACGGCCTACAAGGGCGCTGCGCCGCTACTTGCCAGCAAGACGTTCCTGTCGGCTGCCGCAGGCATTCTCGCTGCCGAGGCCTATCACGCGGGCCTCGTGCGCACCACGCTGTACGCAAAGGGCCTCGACATGTCAAACCTGATCAGTGCAGCCAACGCCATCTCTGCCGCACGTGACAGCCTCGACCAGGTAGGCAACGACGACCAGGGCATCAGCGGCAGCACCGCGGGTACGTCCAACATCGTCCCGCTCGACAGCAACGGCCTCGCATTCAGTCGCACCTACAACGACGTGCTCAACATCGTCTATTTGACCAGTACCGCAGCGGTCAAAGGCGGTTTCTTCCCGAACGGCGTGAACGGTACGCTCAACATGAGCGCCTGAACGCAACGGCGGAACACCGGTCAGGTGAGCGTGGCGGCAGCCGCGCTCACCCGTTGGGCAGTGGCAGACATCCCGCCAGCCGCAGACCGGGTCACGAAGACCTTGTACAGGGAGCATCATGAACGAAGCCGTGAGTCAGGCCGTCGTGCCGAAGACGCTTACCGAACAGACCTGTTTCAATATCCGCGAAAGCCTCTCAGGTCGACGCCGCGGGCCACGTGTCATGCTCGCCTTTGCGGGGCCCGCGGTGGTCGCGTCGATCGCGTACATGGACCCCGGTAACTTCGCGACCAACATCCAGGCTGGCTCCGGCTACGGGTATGCGCTGCTGTGGGTGGTAGCGGCCGCCAACGTCGTGGCGATGCTATTCCAGTCTCTGTCGGCCAAGCTCGGGCTCGTGACAGGACGCAATCTCGCCGAACTATGCCGAGAGTCGTGGCCGGCTCCGTGGGTCGTTGCCATGTGGCTGACCAGCGAAATCGCCGCGATGGCAACCGACCTCGCGGAATTCGTGGGCGGGGCGATCGGCGTGTCGTTGCTGCTGCATCTGCCGATGATGGTCAGCATGCTGGTCACGGGCGCCGTCACGTATGCGCTGCTGCAATTCGAGCGAAAAGGCTTCCGCCCGCTGGAGTTGTTCATCGCCGGACTGGTCGGCGTGATCGGCCTTTCGTACATGGCCGAACTATGGATCGCGCCGGTTCAGTGGCCGATGGTGTTGCGGCACACCTTTATGCCGAGCGCTCCGGACCGCAACGCATTGACCATTTCAGTCGGCATCGTCGGCGCGACCGTCATGCCACATGTTCTGTTCCTGCATTCAGGCCTGATGCAGAGTCGTGTGACGCCACGCAACGAGCGCGAGCGCTCACAACTGCTCGCATTCTCCAACATCGAAGTGGTGGTTGCGCTGGGTTTCGCAGGCCTGATCAATATGGCCATGGTGATCATGGCGTCCAGCGCTTTTCACGAGACGCATCCGGAGATCGCCAGCATCGAGACTGCGTGGCACACGCTAACGCCGCTGCTAGGCAGCGCCGCGGCAGGTTTGTTCCTCGTCGCGCTTGTCGCGTCCGGCATTTCAAGCTCGGTGGTCGGCACGATTGCTGGACAGATAATCATGCAAGGGTTCGTCGGCTTTCGCATTCCGGTGTGGGTACGGCGACTCGTCACGATGGTGCCTGCATTCGTCGTCGTGGCCTCGGGTGCCGATGCGACCCGTGCATTGGTATGGAGTCAGGTCGTGATCAGCATCGCCTTGCCGGTCCCAATGAGCGCGTTGGTGTGGTTCACGTCACGCACCGCGCTGATGGGACGCTATCGCAATAGCCCTTTGACGATAGTCGCGGCGGTATCGGGCACCGTCGCTGTGCTGCTTCTGAACCTGATCCTGCTACTGCAAATCGCAGGCGTTTCCGGGTTGATTTGAGATCCTGCTGCGCCCGCACTCTCGAAACGGCCGAGCGCTTCTGGCTAACCTGCACGTCCGGTCGCTTCGGTTTGCGTATTCCAGCGGACGGAGACACATTCGACTTCTCGACAACCGGCTCGCAAGGCCGCCTTCCGGCCTCGGCCATGAAGAGACATTCGATGCTGCAGGCTGGATCGCGAACAATCCAGTGACGCACTTGACACTGGCCCGCTAATGGGCGTCAACAATCGGCGAGATACCCATGCCACGGACGACCGGTACGAATGGAAAAACTTGAAGTCACGCTGCGCGCAGCGACCACCTCTAAATTTCAAATTAACGTCGCCTGAACACTTATCGAACAGATTTTAGATACTCATCCAGAGCTTCGGCAGGCTCCCCGACTGTGTGGGGTAAAGCAGACCGCATAGACTGCCGTTAACGTGTGCTGTGAGGACCGAGACTAATAGGATTGTGTAGTGGACTACAACAGCGCAAGAACAGGCATTAACGTGGCGGCCATCATGGCGGGAACGCTGTTGGTCCCCGCCATGGCTGACGCACACGGCCACCAACATCAGACGACTAAACACGCCGAGCACATCCGACACACGGTGCGCGCGCACGGGGGACAGGCGGTCCATCACGCTCGCGGCACACACGGCAGTCACCACCTGTACCGCGTCGGCGTCAGAATGCGCAACCATGGCCACCACCATGGAGGGTGGGCACCACGTGCGAAGGGCATTCATCACCCAGTCGATAACGAACTGTGGACTCAGCAGACAGTGCACGCGCCCACGTGGGTACTTCCACCGGTCTGTGACCGCGTGCTGACCTACACTGGTGCGTGTCAGCCCGCAGTGCTGGAGGCCCTACGCGTTCTGGGTCAGCCTACCCCGGTGGTTGAAGACCGGGAGCGGATGGCCACCCACCTCCAATCGATCCTGGACCACAGTGGGCTGCACCAAGTGGAAACCGCTTGCCAATCGCTGTTGGCCCAAGATCAGCAGAAGATCGCGGGGCTCCAGTTGCTGCTCACCCAGGCGCACGTTGCAGCGTCCGACGATTGCGCATCCGAGGTCAGAAAGCTTGCTGGCGACGAGACGGTGGCCACTGCAGCCTCAGCCGTGGCGGGGGCACAACTTCAGGACCGACCGATATTGGACTCGAAGGCAGACTCACAGTGACTGAATCGGACGGCCAAGGACGGTTTCCGCTAGAGGTCGAAACGAAAGCCCTGGCAATGCCCATCGGCAACAGGCTGCATGACGGCCTGAACCGGCTCAGACTACAAACCTGTTCAACGCTGCGGAGTTAGCTGTGGCAACTTCTCGTAGACCTTCAGGTAGTGAGCGATGATGGCCTTCACTGCGGGCGCTCATCGTCTTGTCCACGTTGCCAGGAGCGAGTGCCGGCAACAGCCTCTCCTTAGCTGCCGGTGTTGGGTAGCAGAACAGGGCGAGTCAGAAACTGCATGCGACAAGCTGGAAACGTAAGAAATCTTGCAGATCGGCGAACATGCGCGATCGTAGGATGTAGTCAAGCCGAATGGATGTGGGTTTCACTGACTAAGAGCACAGCACCAGTGACCGCGCATGTCCATCGCTTCACTCGTACATCCCGACAGGCGAAATCCACATGACGTCCCCGCAAACGCGAGCAACGCCCGACATTGATCTGGCTAAAGGCCTCCCCGAAGAACTCCAGGCGCGATACCAGCATGTCTCTCGCCCGCCTGAGTTCGATTCCCCTGAGCAGGCGCGCCTGCACGGCAAGCAGCGTCTCGCGGCCGCGTTCCGGCTGTTCTCGAAGTTCGGCTTCGACGAAGGCGCGGCGGGCCACATCACGATGCGCGACCCGGAGTACAGCGACACCTTCTGGGTCAATCCGTTCGGCGTGCATTTCAGTCAGGTGAAGGTGTCCAACCTGATCCGCTGCGACCATCATGGCAATGTCGTGGAGGGAGACCTCCCGGTCAACGCAGCGGCCTTTGCGATCCACTCGCGCGTGCACCACGCCCGTCCCGACGTGATGGCAGCCGCGCATTCGCACAGCACCTACGGCAGGGCCTGGTCGACGCTGGGCCGGCCACTGGACCCGATCACGCAGGACGTCTGCGCCTTCTTCAACGACCATGCCGTCTACGATGAATTCGGCGGCGTGGCAGTGGAACTGGACGAAGGCGAGCGCATTGCCAATGCGCTGGGTTCGAACAAGGCGGCCATCCTGCAGAACCACGGCTTGCTGACCGTGGGTAAGACGGTGGACGAGGCCGCATGGTGGTTCATCACCATGGAGCGTTCGTGCCACGTGCAACTGATGGCGGAAGCCGCAGCGGCACGCACCGGCGCACCGCTGAAGACGATTTCCGATGCCGCAGCGCGCCAGTCGCATTCGATTGTCGGCTCCGCGCAGGCGGGCTGGTTCCAGTTCCAACTCCTTTATTCCCGCATCGTCAAGGAACAACCGGACCTGCTGGACTGAGCCCGTGCCCACACCCAACAGTCAAGTCTGATTGCACAAGCGGGCGCCAAAAGGCGGACGACTCGAGGAGACAGCGAATGACCGAACCCACTTACCCGATGAAAGGCATACGGGTCCTCCATCTCGGCAGTTCCTGGCCCGGCCGGGTTGCCGCAATGCTTCTTGCCGACCAGGGCGCGGAAGTGATCGAGATCGAGCCGCCGAATCGACGGGCTTCCATGGAAGACGCACTGCTGGGTCGAGGCAAAACCGGCATCACGCTCGACCTCAAATCGGACGCGGGCCGGCGCACCGCCCTCACACTCGCCCAGGACGCGGACATCATCATCGACAACCTCGGCCCCGGCCGAAGCGTGAGTTTCGGTGTCGACTACGCCGCAATCGAGGCCGTCAATCCTGCAGTCGTCTACATCTCGCTGCCCGCATTCGCGTCACAGAGCGCGGAAAGCGACATACCCGGCTGGGAAGGCGTGATCGACGCCGCCTGCGGCGTGTACACCGACATCCATCTTGCCGGGCCACTGCTTGGCGGCGCGCCGCGCTTTACGTCCATTCCGCTGGCTTCGGCATACGGCGGCGTGCATGGAGCGATTGCCGCAAGCATGGGCTATCTCCACCGACTGCGCAGCGGAATCGGACAGTACATTGAAGTCCCGCTGGCAGACGCGGTGATGTCTGCGATGGCGCTGCTGGCGATCAATATTGAAGACCAACCGTTGCGATTCGACTTCCCGCCGGTTGAAAAGGCCATGCGGGATGTCGCTTTCCCGATTCTGCGGGACCTCTCGACGCATCTCACGGCCGAACATCGCGCCGCGCTGGAGCGCTATCTGTCCGATTTCGCATGGCCGATGTTCGCGGCATATCGCTGTTCGGACGGCAGGCAGATCTTCATCAATGCGGTGGAACATGTCCACCAGTCCCGTGTGCTGCTCGAGGCGCTCGGGTTGCTCGATCGTATGATTGGCGACGGCCTCGTCATTGGCAGCCCGTTCGACGAGAGCGGAGCGGATAACAACGTCAATCTGGCGACGCTGAGCGTCGGTTGGCGGAAAAAATTGCGGACCGCCATCGCCGAACGCCTCTCCACTCGACCCGCAGCCGAATGGGAAGCGCAGCTTGCGCGCGCTGGCGTCCCCGTCTCGATCATTCGTACCACGAAAGAATGGCTCCAGCTCCCTTCTGCAATTGAAGGCGGCAACGTTACATCACTGCTTGATCCACGCTTTGGCGAGACTCGTCAAGCTGGACGCTTCGTCACCTTCCGTGGCGCGAATGGTGAAAGCATTTCGCCGGAATTGCGCCCGTACCGCCATATTGACGACCCGCTCGCGGCGCGGTGGTCCGGCGAACGTATCGTGCCCAAAGCCGTCGAGTCCAGGCGTAACACCGTGCTGGAAGGTATTCGCGTGGTGGATATCTCCAATACGATTGCCGGCCCTGCGGCCGCACGGGTATTGGCTGAATTCGGAGCTGACGTCATTCGCGTCGATCCGCCTGCTCCGATTGCCGGTCCTCGCCACACCATGTGGTTCGGCATGGAGGTCAACCAGGGCAAGCGCGCCATCATCATCGACCTGAAGACCGAAGAAGGCCGCGAGGCGCTAGGCCGGATCGTCAAACAATCCGACGTCGTCATCCAGAACTTTCTCGACGAGTCGAGCCAGAGGCTGGGGATTTCGTTCCCCCAGATCGCAGCCGCTAACCCTCGCGCGATTGCGTGCCAGATAACTGCATGGCGCGGCCCCTTGGGCGGTCCTCGCAAGAACGACCCCGGCTACGACCCGGTCGTCCAGTTCGGCGTCGGCATTGCTTCCCGCTACGGCACCGCCGAGCAACCGGTCCTGCACGGGCTCGCGTCGTGTATCGACTACATAACGGGTTTCCTGTCCGCTCTGGGTATTGCTCAGTCGCTAGTAGCGAGAGAACTGGGCCGCGGAAGCGCGCATGTGGAAACGTCCCTGAGCATGGGCGGCCAGCTCGTGCAGTTTCCGTATGTCGTCGACAGCGTGAATAAACTGAACGAGCCGGAAATTTCGAGGGCAACCGGCTATGGTCCGGCTCAGGCAGTTTATCAGGCAGCCGACGGCTGGACCTATCTCGGGGGCCGAGAGTCGTCCATAGCGGCGATTGCCAACGCGCTGCAGGCCGACAGCACGACTTATGACGGAATCGCAGCCAGAATTCGGCAACTCAACAAGAGGGAAGTCGCTGAGGCAGTCGCGGGCGTCCACCACACCGTGGCGGTCGCAGTTCGACGGCTGGACGAGCTTCGCGCGGATTATGAGCAGCAAGGAATTCAAGCGAGTCCCGATGCAGCGGACACACGCTCCATCGTGATGCAGCACTTTGAGCATCCCAGTGGTTACACCGTCTCACTGCTTTTGCCTACGTGGTATCGGACCGCTCGCACTCCCATAGCGCAACTTCGGTCGGCGCCGCTTCCCGGTTCCGATACGCCAGCGGTTCTCCGGGATTTCGGATTTGGCCCCGAGGAAATCGCAGCGTTGAAGGTGCGAGGCATCACCGGAGACGGGTGGTCTGTCCTGCATCATTATCTTCCCCTCTGACCGGGCGCGCTCGAGGCCCCCGTTGATCGCTCGTTGCAGAGCGTTCTCGTACTTCATCTTCGCGATTCCCCATGACACGGTAGGGGGATAGTAGCGCCGCAAGATGAAAGCTCGAAAAAGCGGAAAAACGTCCGCGCGCGGCGCGCCCATGAAGCGAAATCAGGGTGACGGCGCGACGGCGCGCAGGTCGTCTAGCACGGCGCGCGCGAATTCGAGTTGCGTGACGAGCGCGGGCGAAGCCGGGCGAATCGGCATGCGCGTTTCGGGCGACAGGGTGCCGTCGAGCGACAGCATGGCCTTGATCGCACTCGGGTTCGGCGCGGCGAACAACAAGCGCAGCACTCCCTTGAAGCGCGCGAAAAGCCGGCTCGCCGCCTCGCCGTATCCAGCCTTCACGAGCGAGCGCACATCGCGCAGCAAGTCCGGGCAAATGTGTGCGCTCGCGAGGATGCCGCCTGTGGCACCCGCTTCGAGACATTCCAGGTACGCTTCGTCCGTACCGCAAAGCAGCGAGATGGGCAATTGTCCCAGCGCCTTGAAGCGCTCGCTCGCGCAAGCCTTGATGGCCACGATATTGTCGATTTCCGCCAGTTCGCGCACTGTTTCGATTTCGATCGACACACCTGTGCGATGCGGAACGTCGTAGAGCACCAACGGCTTCGACGTGGCACGCGCGATCTGCCCAAAGTGCCAGGCGAGCCCCGCCTGGTCCGGGCACACATAGGAAGGCGCGGGAACGAGAAAGCCTGCCACATTCCACTTTTCCAGCGCGCGCAGATCCTGCACGAACGCACGCGTGTCGCTACCGCCCAAGCCCGCGATCACCGGCACGCGGCCCGCCGCCACCTCCGTGATGGCTTGCAGCACGCTCACGCGTTCTACGTCGCTCAGGAGCGCGGCCTCGCCGGTCGTGCTGAGCGCAACGATGCCTGTCACGCCGCGGCTCGCGTATTCGTCGGTGAGGCGCTCCAGCGCCTCGATATCCACTTCGCCATCGCGCAACGGCGTAATGATGGGCAACCAGATTCCTTCGAACATATCAGGCCCCCTTGTTGGCGATGCGCGGGCGCAACGCGCCGATCGTGGCCTGCGGGACGCTGGAGATCAGCGTATGCATCGTGAAGTCGATGTCTTCGGGCGCGATATCGAGTTGCACGCGCATGGCGCCACGCACGAAGGCGGTCTGCGCGACGTAGACGCCGAGCGGAGAATGAAGCAGCGCGGTGAGATGGGCCCGCGCGCCTTCTTCAGTATTCGCGTTCAGCATGACTTCGAGCCAGGCACGCGGGGCCCGCAGCGGGACGACCTTCGCACGCGGGCGCTCAAGCGGCGCCACGATTTCGAAACGGGGGATGGGATTTGCGCAAGCCATGAGATTTGAATTGCCATTCGCAGGTTGTGAACACAACTTCAGCGTATTACCGAACGCGTAAAACCGGTGTTAAAAATAGCGGCCCTGGTTGTGTAAATTTCAAATGCTTTGTGCGAGCTGGGGATTCAACTCGAGATGCAGCACGACGAGCCAGCGGCGGGGGCACGCGTTGGCAATTTCGAGTTGCGTTTCATGCGCGCCACCGCTGCGCGCAGGTCCGATAAATCCCTGCTTCTTTGCCGCGGTCCATGCGGCCCGCGCATCGGACACCAGCCAGTTGCTCACGAGAAAGCACGTAATGCAGCTGAAGATCACCGTCTCGAAGTCCGAAATGCCCGGATCGATTTGTTGGGTAGCGTAGCCGAACACGGCGGTCAGTATCTGGTCCACGGAAAACGTGAGAAGCGCGAGCTTCAGCCAGCCTCGAAAGCGCATCGGCATGATTAACGGAGAACCACGGGATTGAACGGCGGGTGACAAAACATGGCAATTGCTCGGGCGGATTCGACGCGCAAGTGTAGGCGTGGCGTTCGTCCGCGCACAAGAAAAAATGCCGTAAACAAACGCCGCATTTACGCGCCGGTGGCCGATCTTTTACAGCTTATTTACACGCCGTTCGCTACGATCACTCTGTTGCACAATCTATCAGGCCCCTTCGTGTTGAAACTCCTCATTCCCGTCTTCGACCACCACGGCGCTGCCGAAGCCGCACGCCACAGCGCGTTTCTTTTCGCCGAACGCGGCATGGTGGAGGTCGAGGTCGTCGAGACGACGCAACGCGCAGCCAGCAACCACGCCGCGAGCACACGCAGGCGACGGCGCACACGCGACATGCTCGACGCCACCTGCGCGATTCTCAAAGACGCAGGCGTGCCGTACCGGCTGCGGCACGCTCCGGGGCCCGCAGAACGCAGCATTGCAGCCTGCGTGGAATGCAGTGGCGCGGATATCGTTCTCGTGGACGCAAGCCATCTCAGCTTCCTGCGCCAATGGATGATGCTCTCAAGGCTCAGGCGCCTTTGCAGCGTGCCGGTGACCTTGTTGCATTGACTGCGCATCACGCTCGACAAATGCGCAAACCCTCTACGCCAATCCGCCGCATGTTCCATGCTGTCCGTGCCACTAGCCCGCAAACGCGAGCGTTGCTTCGCGTCTGCGCGCTCATTCTGCTGATCAATCCTATTTTGACTTCGGCATTCGCGTTCTTCGCGTTTTCGAATCACCCGGATTTCGCTCTGGGCCTGACAGCATTCTTCTGTTTCATGTGCTGTACGCTGCTTGCCGTCTGGATACGCTCAGACGCGCGGCATGCGTGGTCGCGAGCACGAGAGTCGGGCTTCGTTCAGCCGGCCGCCATTCGGCCCGGGCGCGCGGTGCGGGTGTCGAGCGCTTGCCCTGCCCGGTGGCTAGTCGTGCTGCATGTGGAATTGCATGGAGGCGTCGTGGCGGCGCGACAGCACAGCGCAACGTGAATGCAACGCGTACGCGAGGTCAACGCGCTGTTACCGGCAAACCGGCAACTCCGCGGCGCGTGCCCTTTGTTGCGTCGCGGCGGCCGAGTTGTACGAGTCCATACTCTGCGCCGCGTACCGGTACTGCTGGTCGGCAATCGTGTACTGCTGGAGTTCGCGGCTGCATCGATCGCTCGACGAGCGCGTCTGGCATCGGCGCACAGTGGCCAGCGCCTGGAGCCGCTGATTGTCGGCCGAAGAGTAATCGTTGCCGATGCGATACGCGTCGAAACCCTGCGTGATAGCAGTCACGCGCGCTTCGGTCGCCGCGTGCTGGCGCGGGGTAGCGCAAGGGGCAGTGGAGCCAGCCTGGGTCTGCCCGAACGCGTGCATGGCGACAAGGCACAGGGACCATCCTAGCCATGTAGATTTGCGCCGCATGCGATTCCTCATATTTTCGGGTTGTTCTCGCGCTGCACTCTCTCGCCGCCAGCACGTAAATTCAATGTAGATATCCGCCAGCACGACATCAAGAAGATTCGTAACGAGTGTGGGCGGCTTTGGTGAGCTACCGCACAGAGCGTGCGTACATCGACATGTTCGAGAACGTGCACGGCGCGACATTGCCCTGCCGCCTCGTGTAATGCGGACTACTATATTGTCAGTGTATTGGGCTACCTGGCAAAGGAGGCTCGATGGCCGACTGGTCAAACATGATTCGGGATTTCGTCGACGAAATCGCTGCGAGCGTGGCCATGATTGGCCGCGACGAACGGGGACAGTTCGTCGTTTCGGCCTGCAACGATCATTTCACGCGGATGACGGGCGGCAGGCGCAACGCGATCAAGTCATTCCCCGCGTCGTTCGATGCGATCATTCCCAACTACGCCAGAACCGAATTCCGCCAGAAACTGACCGAATGCTTTGAATCCGGCGTTGCCCGCGAACTCGAGCAAGCCTACGACCTGAGGGACGGAACGCACTGGTGGCGCTTGTCGTTGAAGCCGATACGGCACGCCGAAGGCGGAGTCGCCGTGCTCGAAATCATGGTGACGGGCCTGGAAATCACGACGAAAATGCTGCTGACGCACGAACTGGAAGTCAGCACTTCGCGCTTTCGCTCCGTCGTGGATGCGGCCTACGACGCGATCATCACGATCGATCAGCAGCATTGCATTACGCTGTTCAACCGTGCCGCCGAGAACCTGTTCGGCTACTCCGCCACGGAAATGCTCGGGCAGCCCATTACGGAGCTTCTCCCCGAGCGCTACCGCGCCAATCATTCGCAATACGTCCACCAGTTCGCGCGTTCGCCCGTGCGTTCCCGGCAAATGGACGAACGTAACCGCGTTTATGGGCTCCATCGCGATGGGTCGCTATTGCCCGTTGAAATCGCGATTTCGAAAATCAACGTTGGCGGGCTGATCGAATTCACCGCCGTGATTCGCGATATTACCGATCGCGTTCAATTGATGGACCTGCTCCAGAAGCAGGCCGTAACCGACGAGTTGACCGGCCTGCCGAACCGCCGTGAATTCACTGACACGGTTGACAAGCTTCTGGAGTCGGACAACACGCTCTCCGTCTTCATTCTCGATATCGATTACTTCAAGAAGATCAACGACAACTACGGACACGACATTGGCGACGAAGTGCTGCGCGTCCTGGCCAAGGTCGTGATGAACTCCGACTGCCGGATCGGCGTGTTTGCCCGCTGGGGCGGCGAAGAGTTCGTCGCCGCGCTGCCAGACTTCGATATCGAGCAGGCAACGGCGGCAGCCGAAGAGTTGCGGCTCGCGATCGAGCAACAGAACTTCGAACACACCTGGCGGCTAGGCAAACCCGTTCTGTTTACGGTGAGCATTGGCGTGACCGAGCGCCTTCCGGGCGAGCACGACCTGGGTCCGCTCGTCAAACGCGCGGACCTCGCGCTGTATCGAGCCAAGGACAACGGACGCAACCGCGTGGAAATCGGCTAGCGCGCACCGCAAGCGCATCGCCCCCTCTCGCCAAGGAGCCTCTAATGGACAGAATCGCGCTGGCCTGCGTGGCCGTGCTGGGTCTTTTGCTGTTTGGCCTCGGCGTGACCATTTCCCTGCTGCGCTTTCGCGAAGGCACGCTCTCGGGTTGCGCGCCAGACCCGGCTAGCCTGCTGCACAAGTTTGTTCGCGCGCACGCGAACACTGCCGAATATGTGCCCTTCCTGGCCGTGCTCTTTCTCTATCTGGGCGCACGCTCGCCCTCGCCTGCAACGCTCGCGCTGATCGTGGCGGCGACCCTCTGCCGGTGCCTCCTCGTCGTCGGGCTGATCGCGTTTCCCTCGATGGCGAAGCCCAATCCCGCTCGATTTCTCGGCGCACTCGGCACTTATGCTGCCGGCATCGCGTTGAGTTTTGCGTTGCTGCGTTGAGTCGAGGGTGGTGAACCGTCCTCGGCAATGCTGCCTCCTTCGTTGTGCGCGCAACGCTATCGTCGGTGTCCACTACGGCGCACACGAGTCACCGCGCAGCGATGCCAGCAGTTGTACGAGCGCTTCGACGTCCTCGTCCCGCGTGCGCCACGACGACACGCTGATTCGCAACGCGGGCCGCCCCTGCCACGTCGTACCGCCGAACCACGTTTCGCCAGAGGCCTGCACAGCGCTGCGCAGCGCCTGCGTTTGCGCGTCTGTTTCGCAGCGGAACAGCACCTGATTCAGCACGACCCGGTTGAGCACCTCGTAGCCCAGGCGCGCGAGTTCCGCGCCGATGCGCCGCGCCTGCGCGTGATGACGCTCGATCATGGCCGCGACACCGACCCTGCCCAGCGTGCGTAGCGCCGCCCACACGGGAATGCCGCGCGCGCGGCGCGAGAACTCCAGCGTGAGGTTCTTCTGTGCGTCCGCACTCGCGGACAGATACGCCGCGTCGCTGTTCATCGCCACGGCCAAAGCTTTTGCGTCGCGGCAAATGACCATCGCGCAGTCATACGGCGTATTCAGCCACTTGTGCGCATCGGTCGTCCAGCTATCCGCCCCTTCGATGCCCTCGCACAACGCGCTCAACGCAGCCGCCGATGCGGTCCGCGCCCACAGGCCAAACGCGCCATCGACATGCACCCACGCGCCGGCCTCCTTCGCACGCGCAATGATCGGCGCGAAAGGGTCGAATTCGCCGGTATTTACCTCGCCAGCCTGCAGGCAGAGGATCGTGCGGTCGTCGAGCGGCGGGAGTCGCGCGGCATCCACACGCCCATCGTTGTCGACGCTCGCATAGACGATGCGATCCAGCCCGAAGCCGAGTATGCGCAGCGCCTTCTTCACCGTGATGTGGGCGAGTTCCGAGATCACGACCTTGATCTCGGGCGCGCCCATCAGCCCCTGGCGGTCGAAATCCCAGCCTTGCCGCGCAAGCAGCGTGCGCCGGGCGGTAGCAAGCGCGCCGAGCGTGCAGGCCGTGGCGCTGGTGCCGAAACCCACCGCGCTTTCGCGCGGCAGGTCGAGCGCTTCCAGCACCCAGCGGCTCGCGACGCGTTCCACCGTGGCCGCGACCGGCGAGTTGTCGAACGTCGAGGCGCACTGATCCCACGCCAGCATGAGCCGTTCTACCGCGGCTGCCGCCGGCAGCGCCGCGCCGATCACGAAGCCGAAATAGCGCGGGCCGTTCGAGGCCGTAGTCGCCGGCGAGCCGATACGGTCGAGCAATGACAGCGTGTCCTCAGCGGGCAATCCGCTTACGGGCAGCGACTCGTCGAATGCGTCGAGCGCCGCGATGGCCTCGTTCGAAGGGAAAACACGCCGCGTGGCGTTGCCTTCGACGTAGCGCAGGCCGCGTGCGTCGGCATCCGCCAGCAGTTTCAGTTCGTCCATCCAGACCTCCTGGTTCGGTTTCCATTCATATGTCAGTTCAATGTTCGAGCGCGCGCGGCATACTTCGCACAGTGACGACCCAGAACACCAGCGCCAGCATACTCACGGCCGCACCCAGCTTGCACACGCCATGCCAGCCCGCCACGGCATACGTTGCCGTCGTGCCAATCGCGCCAACCCCGCTCCCAACCGCATAGAACAGCATGTAAAGGCTCACGAGCCGGCTATGCAGTTGCGCGTTGCTGCGAAAAATCAGGCTTTGATTGGTCACGTGCAGCGCCTGGCCGCCAAGATCGAGCAGCACGATGCCAATCAGCAGCATCCATAGAGAGTATCCCAGCATTGAGAGCGGCCACCACGCCAGCAACAAGAGCGCCAGCGCGGCAGCACTGGTGCGCTGGCCCCAACCCCGGTCGGCCCATTGACCGGCGCGCGCGGCGGCAAGCGCACCCGTCGCCCCGGCCAGGCCGAAGGCCCCGATCGCCGTGTGAGAAAAATGGTAGGGCGGCGCGCTCAATGGCAGCACCAACGCGCTCCAGAAGATATTGAGCGTCGCGAACATCAGCAGCGCGAGCACGCCGCGCGTCTGCAGCACGCGATCCGAGCGCAACAATGCGAACATCGAAACGATCAGTTGTCCATAACTCATCGCACTCGACGCACCGTGCGCGAGTCTGGGAAGCCGACGCCACAGCAGCACGGCAAGCGCGAGCATGACGGCGGCGGAACAGCCATATACGCCACGCCAACCAGCAAGATCGCTCACGCCACCGGCGAACACGCGAGCCAGCAGCAAGCCAATGAACACGCCACTGCCCGCTGCGCCCACCACACGCCCGCGCTCGTTGGGCGCGGCGGCGGCGGCCGCATAGGCGATCAAACCCTGCGTCATGGCCGTGCCGAGCATGCCCACACCGAGCATGCCAACCAGCAGCACCGCTACGGATCGCGCGAGACTGACCACGCCCAACGCGCCCACCAGCGCGAGCACCTGAGCGATCATCAGGCGGCGGCGCTCCACCCTGTCGCCCAGCGGCACGAGCAGCAGCAACGCCAGCGCGCAACCGGCCTGCGTCGCCGTCACCACGCCGCCAACGGCGGCGCGGGTAATCCCGAAGTCGCGCGCCAATGCGTCCAGCAAAGGCTGCGCATAGTAGACATTGGCGACACTCACGCCGCTAGCCACCGCGAACAATAGTACGAGGCCGCTCGGCATCGGTGCGTGCGGCCAGACGGAAGCGCCGCTGGCCGGCGGTGCAAGCGCAATGGGGTCCGCGTTCATGAGCTTCAATCCAGTTTCAAAACAAAACCGATTGAATAGTATGTCGACTGGTTTTAAAATGCAACCACGTGAGGCGTACGCGTTTCGTCGATGCGCACTGGCAAAGAGAGGAAATCCCCATGGCAAGCCGCAAATCCATGAAGAAGGAGACCTGCCCGGTCGCGCGCTCGGTGGACGTGATCGGCGATCGGTGGTCGCTGATGATCCTGCGCGATGTCTTCGACGGCATTTACCGCTTCGGTGACATTCAGCGCAATCTGGGCGTGGCGCGCAATATTCTGTCCGGCCGCTTGAGCCATCTCGTCGAGGCTGGCATTCTCGAAACACGGCCGGCCTCCGATGGCACGACCTATCAGGAGTACGTACTAACAAAGAAAGGGGAAAGCCTCTTCCCCGTTATCGTCGCCCTTCAGCAGTGGGGCGAGCGCCATTTGTTCGACCGCGGCGAGCGGCATTCGTGGTTGATCGACAAAGCAACGGGCAAGCCGTTGCTTTCCATGTTTCCGCAGACCCGCGAGG
Organism: Paraburkholderia hiiakae; assembly: GCF_904848665.1. Lineage (GTDB taxonomy): Bacteria > Pseudomonadota > Gammaproteobacteria > Burkholderiales > Burkholderiaceae > Paraburkholderia > Paraburkholderia hiiakae. Next base: position 409,595 of record NZ_CAJHCQ010000002.1, on the reverse strand, counting down.
GGCACGCGCTCACACCTCACGACACCGTGGTCAAGAAGCCCACTTGAGGGGCTTCGCCTGATTTGTCGAAGCGGACGGGATGGTCAGGTGCCGCGCCTGCCCGGCTCACATGGCCGGGTCGATGGGCGAAGGCGGCGCGCCGCGCGCTTCGATCGCGTTGCCGGCCAGGAGACACAGGTCCTCGCGGAAGTGCCCGGCGACGATCTGCACGCCCACCGGCACGTCCTTGACCATGCCCGTCGAGACGACGAGCCCCGGCAAGCCCATCGCGGGCAAGGCGCGCATGGTCAGCTGGGCTTCCCACACGCGCTGGAATCCCGCCGCGCCCTGCATGTCGAGGTTATCGGGGAACGGCAGTTCGCCCGAAACCGGAAGCAGCAGCACGGGATAGTCCGAAAGGAACAAGCGCCATGCGCGCGTGAGCGTCGTGCGGCGTACCAGCGACGGCACCACCACGTTCTCGGGCATCGCCGCGACCTTGGCACGCACGCCATCCACTACCGCCTGCGCACCCGGGTCGCCGTCACGCGCCACGGCGTCGGCGAGCGCCGGGAAACCGTCGCCGAGCCACAGGCGCTCCTGCACTTCGCCGGCGTCACGCAAGAGCGGCACGTCGTCGATCTGCTCGACCGTCCAGCCTGCGTCGGCGAGCCGGCGGCCGGCGTCGAGCAAGGCGTCCTCCACTTCCTTCGTGATGCTCATGCCGCCCGGACGCAGGCAGAGCGCCGCGCGCCGCGGCACGTCGGGTCCGATGAGCGGGGCCGGTGCCCACCAGGGGTCGCGCAGGTCGGGCGCCGCAAGCGCCGCGAGCGCGAGGCGCAGGTCCTCGACCGTGCGCGCCATCGGGCCCGCGCCCGACATCATCTGCGCGCCGATCGGCCGCTCGGGCGACGACGCGTTGAACGCCGGCACACGCCCGATGCTGGGCCGCAAGCCATGCACGCCGCACGCATACGCGGGGTAGCGCACCGAGCCGCCAATGTCGGTGCCGAGCGCGATATGCCCGATGCCGGCCGTCACCGCCGCCGCCGCGCCGCCGCTCGAGCCGCCTGGCGTGAGCGACGCATTGCGCGGGTTCTTCGTATGCCCGTGGACCTGGTTGCTCGTGAACCAGCGCAGCGCGAAGGTCGGCGAATTGGTGCGGCCGAGCAGCACCGCGCCAGCGCGCACGAGGTTCTCGACGGCAGGGCTGTTCACCTGCGCGATCAGATCCTTTTGCAGACGCGTGCCGTTGGTCGTGGCGAAGCCCGCCTGGTCGATGTTGATCTTCGTGGTGACGGGCACGCCCGCCAGCGGCCCCGGATCTTCGCCGCGCGCGATCGCCGCGTCGATCCTGTCGGCCTGTTGGAAGACCCATTCGGGCCGATAGTCGATCACCGCGTTGATGAGCGGATTGACGGCTTCGAGGCGCTCGAGCGCGGCCTTCGCGGCCTCGCGTGCGGACACCTCGCGCGCGCGAACCCGCTTGGCGAGTTCAGTTGCGGTTAAACGCCATAGTTCAGTCACGATCCCTCCGGTTCGTTAGCACATTGAGAATGAGTCGGTCAGGCGTTTGCCGATAACGTCTCGGCACGCTGCCTGTCGCGCAGGACGGCCAGCGTGAGCGCCGCGAGTCCGCACGCCGCGATGAGCGCGAGCAGCGCCACCCGGCCGCCATGCACCAGCACCCAGCCGCCGACGGCCGGAAACCCGAAGGCGCCGACGAAGTACGCCGCGACGAACCACGTGAGCGCGGCGCGGCGGTGCGCGGCTACGGAGTCGTTGACAGCCTGGAGCTGGACGATCGGGTATGCGAGCCCGTACCCGGTGCCCAGCAGCACTGCGGCCGCCGATTGAAACAGCACGTGAAACGGCACGACGAACATCGCCGCGCTGCCCAGCACCATCATCGTGAGCAGCACTTTCGTCGCCGTTTCGGAGCGCAGCTTGATGACCACGCGCGAGAGCAGCCAGCGCGTGGCGATGACCGTCACCGTGTACACGCTGAAGAAGGTGGTCGCTTTCGCCTCGGTGCCTTGCACGAGCGACATCTGGAATGTCATGAGGCCCGAGAACACGCAGCCGCCGAGCGCGATGATGACAATGGGATACACCGCGCGCGTGCGGGCGATCACGCCCACCTTCAGGAGCCACGGGTCTGGCGACGCCGGCTCTTGCGTCGCGGAAGTGGCGCGCACATGCGGCGCAAGCCGGCCGAATAGTTCGAGCAGCACGGCCGCCAGCACGCACATCCCGCCGATCGCGTAGAGCACGCCGCCAAGCGGCATACGCCAGAAGCGGATCGCAAACCCCGCAATCGCCGGGCTGGCGCCGATGCCCGTCATCTGCATGGTGGCGAAGCGCAGGAACCAGAGTCCGCGTTCGGCGTCGTTCGTGCGCTCGGCGAGCGCCATGGGCGCGGCGAGGCAAAACGCGCCCCAGCCGAAGCCCACGAGGAAGCCCGGCACGACATCGAAGCTGCTCACGTGCTCCACGAGCGCGAAGCTCACGACGCCCGCGCCCACGCAAAGCGCCGCCAACGCCGCCATGCGCGCCGCGCCCACATGCTGGGCAACCCAGCCTGTAAGCGAGACGCCCACGAAGGTGCCGAGGGCGGCGCCCGCGAGCGCCACGCCGGTGTTGATGTCGTTCCCGCCGATAGCGTGCACGCGCATGGAGAACAGGAACGTCGCGCCATAGCCTGCCGATGCGAGCAGGACGCCGACGAGCATGATGAGGGCACTGAATGGACGCACCGCTGCACTTCCGGACGATGACGGAAGTGTCCAGATTATCAGTCCCTGTACCCAGCGCTGCATTCAGGTGCTCCTCCGGTGCGATGACGGTGGCATGCGGGGAGCCGCGCAGTGGAAGCGCTTCCACAACCCGGGCCGGTGCGGACGAGTTACCTGGCGCCCTGCTGTGTACGCTCCGCTGCGTCGATGATCGCGTCGGCCACCGCCTTCGGTTGGCTCAGCATCGAGACGTGGCTACCGTTCACGTGCGTCACCTTCGCGCCGATATGCTTCGCCATCGATTCCTGCAGTGCGGGGTCGATCATGCGATCGCGCGCCGTCACGACGAAATACGACGGCTTGTCATGCCACGCGGCCTGCGTGACCTTCTGCGAGAGCGCGCCGCTGAACCACGGTCCCTGGGTGGCCGCCACGATACGCTGCTGCGCGAGCGGCAGGTCGGGCGCGAAGTCCTGGCGAATCGCCTTGTCGGAGAGCGTCAGGTAGCCCGCCGAGTCCTTCTGCAACTCGCTCGCCCACGGCGCGTCCGGCTGGCCCTGCGTGATATCGGCGATCGACTGGCCGTTGTCGGGCGCGAAAGCCGCCACGTACACGAGCGACTTCACCTTCTCGTCGTTGCCCGCCTCGCTGATCACAACGCCCGCCCACGAATGGCCGACCAGCACCACCGGGCCCTTCTGCTGCTCGATCACGCGCCGCGTCGCGGCCGTGTCGTCGGCCAGCGAGCTGAGCGGATTCTGCACGGCGACCACGTGCAGGCCGCGCGCTTCGAGCAGCGGAATCACGCGGCTCCAGCTGGAGCCGTCGGCGAACGCGCCGTGCACCAGCACGACGTTGGTGCCTTTCAGATCCTGCGGCGGCGCGGCGTGCGCGGCTTGCAGCGCGAAGAGGCCGCCGACGAGCGCCACGGAAGTGAAAATCTGCTTGATCGAAGCCATGGTCTTTCTCTCTTCTTTTATCGGGTCGTTCGGTTGGTCGGCGAGGGCGTATTACGAATGCGCGTAGATCGGGCCGAGGCCCGGGATATCGTCCTGCGGGGCGCGCGCGGCGTTCGCGTCGCGATGGGGCGCGCCCGAAGCGGACGACGCGCCCGCCACACCGCCATACGACGACGAAGTGGCTTGCTGCGCGACCTGCGAGGCCTCCACGCGCGCCAGCGCCGCCTGGATGTTGCGCGGGTATTGGGTTTCGTCGGCGGCGGGGTTGTAGCCGGCCTTCTGCAACTGCACGAGTTCGGCGCGCACCTGTGCGCGGGTGACGGGCTCGTTCGACTGCGCGAACGAAAGAACCGGTGCGGCGGCGAGAGCAGCAAGGGCGAGGAGCTTGAGGGCTTTCATGACGTTCTCCAAAGATGAGGTAGACAGCAGTCGGGTTCAAATCGGGTTGCCGTTCAGCGCGAGTGGTGTATCGAGCTGGCGTAGGTGTATTTGAACGCCCGGATGTATCTGCCGTGTTTCCATTTGGGGCGCGGTTTGCGTATCAACGTGTCCGGATTGCGCGCAGATACATTGCACTACAAAAAAACCCATGAAGCGCGGAGCGGGCCACAACGCGAACGCCGCCGGGCCCGCGAGGGCACGGCGGCGTGGCATGAGGTTGCGCGTATCAGCCGAAGGTGAAGCTGTAGACGTGCGCGCCCGGGTCGAGAAAGCGGATCTCGAAGGTGTGATCCTCGATGCGGCCGGGCTGGCGCACGAGCTGATACAGCCGCGCGCTGGTGGCAACGCCGGTGCCGTCCGCTGCGACATCGGCGCCATGCGCGGCGCCCGGCGGCGCGCCGTCGATGCTGATGCGAAAGCGCACGGGCTTGCCGTCGGCGTCCGGTGCGAGCACCAGATGCAGGTCGCGCGCATGGAAGCGATAGGCGATGTTCGCCTGCGGCGCCCCCGCCACGGCGGACTCGGCGCCCACGTTCCACTGCCCGCCAAACGCCCACTGGTTCACGTCGAGTCGCCGAGGCACTGTGTAGGCCGCGGCCGTATCGCCCTGCACGCGCTCCGCGTTCGCATTGCCCTGCGCCTCGCGATACCCCACATAGGTTTCGCCCGAGCCGATGTCGCGCGGGTCCGCCGGAGCCAGCGCGCCGCTCGCCTGCGGTGCCTGCGGCGTGGCCGTGGGCGTGGCGCGGCCGGTGTCGGCCAGCAGTTGCTGGATCGTCTGCTCGGCCTGTGCGTAGTCCCCTTCGCCGAAGTGGTGATAGCGAACCCGACCCTGCGCATCGACGAGATAGAACGCCGGCCAGTATTGGTTGCCGAAGGCGTTCCAGATGCGGTAATCGCTGTCCACGGCAACGGGATAGCGGATGTTCAGGTTGGCCAATGCCCGCTTGACGTTGCCCGTGTCATGCTCGAAACCGAATTCGGGCGTATGCACGCCGATCACGACGAGGCCGTCATTGCGGTAGCGCTCGGCCCACGTCTTCAGATACGGCAACGTTCGCAAGCAGTTGATGCACGAATAGGTCCAGAAGTTGACCAGCACGACCTTGCCGCGCAGCGCTTCGGGCGTGAGCGGCGCGGAATTGAGCCACGCGGTCGCGCCATCGAGCGGCGGCAGGCGGCCTTCCACCGGCAGATCGGCGGCGGCCGCGCGGGCCGGCAAGGACACGCGCACGATGTGGGCAGACAGATCGGCCGACTGCTGTGCCAACTGCGTGGACAACTGCGGGGCCGGACTCGACTGCGCCGCTCGTTCCACACGAGGCGCCGGCTCTGCGCGCTTGGCGTGATTCGCCACTTTCGTTTGATTCGCGGCGGGCGCCGCCAGCAAATCGACGAGGCGCGCTTCCACGCCGTTGGTCGGCGCGCCTGGCACGAGGGCGAGCAAGCGCGTATCCACGCCCAGCGCGATCGCGCCGACCGTGAGGAGCACGAGCGCGCCCATTGCGCGCCGCACATGCTCGCCCACGCCGAGCGAGCGCTTGAGCGCGGCCATCGCGCGATGACCGAGACCCGCCACCACCGCGAGCGAACTGGCGGCGCCCACGGCATAGGCCGCGAGCGCGGCCCACGTCTGCCAGGTCACGCCGTGACGGGCCGCGCCGGTGATGATGAGACCGAGGATCGGCCCGGCGCACGGCGCCCAGAGCAGCCCCGTCGCGGCGCCGAGCAGCGCGGCGGAGCCGATGCGGCGCGACGCGCCATCGTCCTGAGAGCGCGCCATGAAGCGGTCGGCAAGCGCCGTGAGCGGCCCGGAAAGACGCGTGGAGAGCGCGGGAAAGAGCAGCGCCGCGCCGAACAGCGCGAAGAGCCCGAGCGCGATCCAGCGGCCGTACTCGCTCAACTGCTCCGCGCCGTTCAGGCCCGCGGCGCCCAGACCCGTGAGCAGCGCGAACGTGAGCGCGAGACCGAGCAGCATGGGCAGGCGGCCGGTCAGGAAAGGCTCTTCGGAACGCGCGAACACGAACGGCACAACCGGCAGGATGCAGGGGCTCAGGACGGTGAACACACCGCCCACGAATGCGATGACGATGAGTAACATGAGTTCGGTCTCCAGACTAATGTCGGCGGACTTGCCATGTGCCGTATTTGAGCGCGAGCATGTATCCGGGGAATGTCTGGAACGCGTGCGTCGTGCATCGTCATGTATCGCGAAAGCGGTTTGATACATGACGATACAAACGTGCAGCGGCGTACCCGAGGCTGTGGACTAGCGGTGAACGATTTGTATCTCTACGTATCGCGCCCCGGCGGCGACACACTACGTTTCAACAGTGCCGCGGCGGGGACACGAGCCAGATACGTAGGAGCGTTCCAATACGCTCGTCGTCCACACAAGGAGAACCCTCATGATCTCTCGTCTCAGGATTGCCGCTGTTGCCATCGGCCTCGCCGCCACCGCCGGGCTCGCCGCCTACGCCTCCAGCGAGGAACCTTCGGGCGGCTCGGCCGCGCTGCAAACCGGCGCGCAGGCGCCCAACTTCACCGGCATCAACAACTGGCTCAACAGCCCGCCGCTCGACCTCAAGCAGTTGCACGGCAAGGTCGTGCTCGTCGACTTCTGGACCTTCGACTGCATCAACTGCGCGCACACCATCCCGCACGTCAAGGAGCTGGACGCGCGCTATCGCGACAAGGGTCTGGTGGTGGTCGGCGTGCACACGCCCGAGTATTCGTTCGAGCACGACACCGGCAACCTGAAGAAGGCGATCAGGCAATACGGCATTACGTACCCAGTCGCACAGGACAACGGTTACGCGACGTGGAATGCCTACGGCAACCAGTACTGGCCGGCGGAATATCTCATCGACCAGAACGGCAAGCTCGTTTATACGCACTTCGGCGAAGGGGACTACGCGCAGACCGAACAAAAGATTCGCGATCTGTTGGGCATTCAGGGCAAGCAAGGATGATCGGCTTGCGCCGCCGCTGCGGATTCTGGGGCGGCGGCGATCGCAAGCGCTATGTATTTGCCGAGACCAGCAGCAGCATCGGGCGTTCGAGTTCTTCCGCCAATGACGGCGTTTGCTGCACCTGCCCGGGCGTCGGCGCGAATTCACTCACGCGCTGGATACGAAACCCCGCATCGATCAGCGTGTTCAGCGTGGTGGCCAGCGTTCGATGGTATTTCAGCACGCCCTTGACGAACCAGTCGGTGCGGCGTTCGCCCTCCATTGCGTAGCCGTTCACAGGCCAGGTCTTGCGGCCGCGCTGGTCGGCCGCCTCGCCGCTGATCCAGTGCGGGTTGGCCGCCGCCATGTATATCGGATGCTCGATCGTGAAGACCAGTTGGCCAGCGCTCGCGAGCGCGCCGCGAAGTGTGCGCACGAGGCGGCCGAAATCGGCCACATAATGAAAGGCCAGCGCGCTGTACACGAGGTCGAAGCGCTGATCCGGCAGGCTCAGGGTGTCGAGATCGTCGATACGGTATTCGATGGCTGGGTCCGCTGTATCCGCCCTCGCGCGCGCGATCATGCTCTGCGAAATGTCGATACCAAGCACTGACGCCGCGCCCTGCTCGCGCATCCAGCGCGAAGCCCAGCCAAAGCCACATCCCAGGTCGACCACGCGTTTGCCGCGCAGGTCTGGCAGCAGCGCGCGAATGGCTGGCCATTCAGGCGCGCCTTCGAGCCCCAGCACCTGGCGCGGAATCCGGCTGTAGCCGGCGAGGAATTCCGGATCGTCGTATATGTTTTGCGCCATGCTTTCCTCTTCTCGTTCTCGACAGACGTGAGCGACTATACGCGTACCATGCGCGCGTACCATGCGATATTCCGCGCAACCCCGAAAAAGGAAGAAGGCCAATGTCGAATGCCTGGAAAGGCCGCTGCCTGTGTGGCGCGGTGCACTACCACGCTCGCGGCGCCGCGCTGACGCAGCTCATTTGTCACTGCCGAGATTGCCAGCGCGCGTCAGGATCGGGCGGTTTGCCTGTCGTTGTCGTGAGTGCCGCCGAATTTTCGTTCGAAGGCGAAATCCGCGCTTATACGATAACCGGCGGCAGCGGCATGCCGACCACGCGAAATTCGTGTGCGCATTGCGGCAGCCTGCTCTTTGGCACACCGCAGCATGCGCCGGATATCGTGACGATCTACGCGGGAACGCTAGATGACCCTTCACGGTTCCATGCCGAATTCGTTCAGTTCACGTCCGAACGACATCAGCTCGACGCTCGCGAGCCCGGCATCGCTCAATATTCGGGACGCGCGCCCTGAGGCTGCGCCGCCCCGCTGAAGACACTCAAAGATGCCGCGTTTCCCGAGGCGGATTGCCCCAGTCATTCGCGAGACCGTTGGCATAGGAGATCGGTGCATTCAAGGCTTCGTTCAAGTCGAAGTCGTCGATACACATGATATTCACGTTGATGTAGGGGTAGCCCGTTCCGTTCGGCATATCGACGCGGTCGAATACGTGCACGCCGCAGTGTTTGCAAAACGGATGATGGGCGACCGGGTTTTTCCCTTCGTAGTGCGTGAGATCGCTTTCGCCCGAAAGTAGAACGAAGTCTTCCGGGCGGACCTGCACAAGCCAGAGCCGGAGTTTTCCACAGAAGCTGCAGTTGCATTTTCCCGTGCCCTTGCTGAAATCGATTCGTGCTTCGAACTTCACCGACTGGCAATGGCAACTTCCACGGTATGTCCGCTGCATGGGGCTCTCCCGATCAGTTTGAAGACAACTGCGGGATTATGTCACCGATCATGAATCAAGAGCCCCCGCATCCCGTCAAGGCGCGAATCGCGTAAACACGTAGTCGCGATCCTTCACCTTCGAAGCGTGGCACGCAAAACAGGTCTGATGTTGCGCCTCGTCGGCAGGCACGCCGTTGATGAAACGCCCATACCCCCAGCCGCCCGTCGACGCATAGCGGCGCGAGTCCTTCACCATGACCTGCACGGTCGTGGGCTGGCCCGGCACCGTGGCCGGCGCGAAATCATCGGACTGCTTACGCTTGTACGCAAGCTTCACAAGGATCGTGCCGTCGGGATACGGCAGCGTCGAATTCTCGATGGCCTTGATCGCAACCGGATTGCCCAGCACCACGCGCAGTTCGGCGAGCGGCGCGGCCTCCTCGGCCGGCGCGATCATTTCCCACTTGCGGTAGCCGGGTGGAATCGTCACGCCGTAGATCGGCGAAGCCGCCTGCCGGGGCGCTTGCGACTGTGCTTGTGCGCCTTGCTGGGCCCATGCGGCGGGACCCTGCGCCAGACTCGCGAGCAGCGCGCCCGCGAGGAGCGCGTGACGCCTGAAGAAACGCGCTCGCATCGCGGCCCCGATCACAGATGCGTGACCTGGAGGATGGCCTGCGCGAACTCCTTGGGCGCTTCCTGCGGGAGATTGTGGCCAATGCCGCCGTCGATATTGCGGTGCAGATACTTGCCCGTGAACTTCTTCGCGTAAGCGGCCGGCGCGGGATGCGGCGCGCCGTTGGCGTCGCCTTCGAGCGTGATGGTCGGCACGGTAATGACGGGCGCGGCGGCGAGACGCTGCTCGAGGCTGTCGTACTTCGCTTCGCCCTGCACGAGACCCAGGCGCCAACGGTAGTTGGAGATCACGATGGCCACATGGTCGGGATTCTGGAACGACGCTGCACTGCGCTCGTAGGTCGCGTCGTCGAAGTTCCACTTCGGCGAGGCGAGTTGCCAGATCAGCTTGTTGAACGCATCGCGATTCGCGGTGTAACCCTGCGCGCCGCGCTCGGTCGAGAAGTAGAACTGGTACCACCACTGCAACTCGGCTTGCGGCGGCAGCGGCTTGCGGTTCGCCTCCTGGCTGCCGATCAGATAGCCGCTCACGGAAACCATCCCCTTCACGCGCTCAGGCCACAGCGCCGCGACGATGTTCGCCGTGCGCGCGCCCCAGTCGTAGCCGCCCAGAACGGCCTGATCGATCTTCAGGGCGTCCATGAACGCGACGAGATCGACAGCGGTGACGGCCTGCTGGCCGTTGCGCAGCGTGTCGTCCGAGACAATGCGCGTGCTGCCGTAGCCGCGCAGATACGGCACGATCACGCGATAGCCCGACGCGGCCAGCATCGGCGCAACCTCGACATAGCTATGGATGTCGTACGGCCAGCCGTGCAGCAGGATCACCACCGGGCCGTTCTTCGGTCCCGCTTCGGCGTAGCCCACATTGAGCAGACCCGCGTTGATCTGCTTGATCGGGCCGAACGATACGCCGTTGCCCGTGCGCGTGTTGCCATCCGTGCCGCCAGTCGACTGTGCGTGCGCGAGACCGCCGAATGCGAAGTCCGCGAGCGTGAGGCCGGCAAGCGACGTGCCGAGAAGGCGACGGCGCCGGACGTTGACGGGATCTGACATGACCACTTCTCCTTGTTGTGCATGCAGGCCGCGCCCAAACGGCTTGGCCTCGTTGATTAGCCAGCGGCAGCAGATCGGTCGATCGCGCTCGCGGCGGCAGGCATAAACGCCCCGGTGAATTTATATCCGAGCAGGAAAAGCGCCATGTATCCCAATGTGTCTGCTGAGAGCGTGTACACAAAACGAATCAAAAAACGTCGGGGCGGCAGGATCGATCGCGGTGAGGACGGGATTGAACGAGCGGCGCGTTTGTATCGCAATGTATAAGCGCCTGGTCCAGACACATACCCTTGCAAAACGCGGCGTTCATGAAACACGGCAGATACGTCCGGCGGTTGTAATGCATCAACGCCGGAACTTGCTGATGACCGGACGGATTTCCAAACCCTTCCCAGGAGAAAGTCATGAACGTATCGAAGCTCGCTCTCGCCTTCGCCGCCAGCGCCGCAGTCCTCGCAGCCTCTCCGGTGTTCGCCGCCATGCCCGCTCAGTCGAGCGCAACGCAGCAAAGCCAGGCATGGACGCCCGCCAGCAATGCGGCGAATGCAAAGATCACGCGTGCACAGGTTCGCCAGGAACTGGTCCAGGCGCAGCACGACGGCCAGCTCGCCGCGCTCCAGCAGCTGTATCGCGGCAGTTAAATCATTGTCCTCACGAAGCTAACCTCAGGAGCCAAGAACCATGACCCAGGCAGAAAAAGTGCTGTACACCGGCACGACCCACACCACCGGCGGCCGCGACGGCGCGGCCCGCAGCGAGGATGGTCGTCTGGACGTGAAGCTTTCGCCGCCCGGCTCGAGCGCACCGGGCACGAACCCGGAGCAGATGTTCGCGGCGGGCTGGTCGGCGTGCTTCATCGGCGCGATGGGCCGCGCCGCCACGAAGCTCGGCGCGACGCTGCCGCGCGACGTGTCGGTCGACGCCGAGATCGACCTCGTCAACGCCGACGACGCCTTCAAACTGCGCGGCCGCCTGAACGTGACGCTGCCGGGCGTGGATCGCGAGATGGCACAGCGCATCGTCGAAGCGGCACATCAGATCTGCCCGTATTCGAAGGCGACGCGCGGCAACATCGACGTCACGCTGGCAGTCGTCGAGGCATGATCGTGTAGTAGTAGAAAGCAAAAAAGCGGGGCTGCTTGCGCGCGCCCCGCTTCGCCTTTTTTGCCTGTTGCTGTATGCGTTGCGCGTTAGCCGTGCGGCGCGTCCACGAGATTGGCCGGCGAGCCGTTGCGCCAGGCCTCCACGTTGCGCAGCGTCGTTTGCGCAATCTCGCTCATCGCTTCACGCGTGAAAAACGCCTGGTGCGACGTGACGATCACGTTCGGAAACATCAGGAGACGCGCGAGCACGTCGTCCTGCAACGGCGCATCCGAATGGTCCTCGAAGAACAGGCCGCCTTCTTCCTCGTACACATCGAGGCCGAGGTGTCCAAGCTGGCCGCTCTTGAGCGCATCCACGAGCGCGCTGCTTTCCACGAGCCCGCCGCGCCCGGTGTTGATGAGCATGGCGCCGCGCTTCATCTTCGCGAGCGCGTGGCGATCGATCAAATGACGCGTTGCGGGCACGAGCGGGCAATGCAGGCTCACCACGTCGGACTGCGCAAGCAGCGTGTCGAGCGGTACGTAGCGCGCGCCGAGCGCCAGCAAGTCGGCGGCCGGCGTGCCCGGGTCATGGGCGAGCACCTGCATCCCGAAGCCCGCCATGATGCGCGCGAAACACCGGCCGATAATGCCTGTGCCGACCACACCGGCCGTCTTCCCATGCAGGTCGAAACCGAGCAGCCCCGCGAGCGAGAAGTCGCCTTCGCGCGTGCGCGACACGGCGCGCGGCAGCTTGCGGTTCAGCGCGAGGATCAGCCCGACGGCATGCTCGGCCACCGCATGCGGCGAATACGCGGGCACTCTCGCGACGGTGATGCCAAGGCGCTGCGCCGCCGCAAGATCGACGTGATTGAAACCGGCCGAGCGCAGCGCCACGAGTCGCGTGCCGCCCTTGTGGAGGCGCTCGAGCGTGGCGGCGTCGACCGTATCGTTCACGAACGGACACACCACGTCATAGCCGTCGGCGATCACGGCGGTATCGGCGTCGAGGTGCGATTCCTGGTAGTGCAATTCGTACTGGAAAGCGGTGTTCGCCTCGGCAAACGTATCGACGTCGTACTGGCGCGCGCTGAACAGGATCATGCGTGGGCGAGCGGAAATGGGGATCTGGGTTCCCGGCATGTTGACCTCGTGCGAGCTTCGGGGTGTATGCGCGAATGGCGCGTTGACGCGCATGGACGCGTCTTGAACTCAAACGTTCGCAAGTGCCGCGCGGGCACGCAAGCACATGGTACCAGCAGCAAGTCGGGCAATTGGGAACAGGGGGGAAGCGCGCGCCAGGCATAGACGCGGCAAAGCCGCGAAGCTTGCCGGTATGCGGCAAACTTCGCGGCATGATGCCGCGCGCATTACGAGTGAGCGTAGATCGGTTCGAGGCCAACGACATCCTGATCGGCCGCATTCGCACCGGGGGCATTCGATACGGCGCGAGCGTGCGTGCGGCTGCCTGCCGCGGATGCGCCCTCACCCACCCCACCGAATGCCGCCGCCGCTGCGCCATTCTCAGCGCTCACGCGCGAGAGCGCGGCTTGCAGGTTCGCGGGGTATTGCGTGTTGTCGCTGGCGGGGTTGTAGCCCGCCTTCTGGAGTTGCACGAGTTCGGCCTTCACTTCGGCGCGGGTTACCGGTTGGCTCGATTGCGCGAACGAGAGCGCGGGAACGGCAACGAGGGCAGCAAGAGCGGCGGCGGCGAGCGATTGAGCGAGCTTCACGGTGTTTCTCCTGACGTTGGGTGACGGGTTGCGCACTGTTGTGTATCAACCTTGCGTAGGAGACATTTGAACGCCGCGATGTATCTGGCTTGTTTGCGCGCGCGCCCGTTTTTGCAAGCGCGCTTGTCGCACGGGCGGCCAGACACAGTGCGATACAAGAAGGCGCCTTACCGCGTGCGGACTGCCCGCTAGCACACCAATAAGGGGCAAATCAAAAGTGTTGCTGCACCACACACTTAGGGTCCTCGAGCCTTGCATTCTGCCCCGAGATCTCTATAATAAGGGTTATCCCTTAGGCACTAACCCTAGCAAAGAGGAAATCATGGGTGCAATCGTCGAAAAAGTGACTCAAGTTCTGGCTGCACTGCGTCGTCTCGGCGCCGAAGCGCTGAACCGTCACCTCGAATACTGCGAGCTGCTCGCAGAAGCTCAGCGCCGCTGGTACTAATTAGCGCCTGACTGCAGCAAGCGTCCGTACCCGCGGGAACGGGGCCGGCATGGCCGTCCTCGGCGGTGTTGAGCACCGGAGATGCGCCTTGCCAGTAGCTCGCCGTGGGCGCTGTGTCGAGGTCCGCGCGCTCGCGGCCGGCCTTCTCCGCGTATTCCCGCTCCGGACTGCGTCGGCCGGGCGCGGGGCGCTCGTCCAGGTAAGCCCACCGTGCTGCCGAACACGAGCGAACCGCCTTGCAGATGCGCCAAGCCGGTCTTGCGCTCGTTGCCGAGCGCCGCGAGTGTTAGCCGATAGCGCATTGCCGCGCCCTCAGTAATAACCTTGCGGACGCAACGGTTCGACGCCGCCCACGTTGTTCATATCCGTGTTCCACCGGTTCACGAGACTCTGGATCACCGAGGGATTCTGCATCGAGACATCCGTGGTTTCGCCGCGGTCCTTTGCGAGATCGTAAAGCTGCCAGTGACCGTCCGTGGATCCGAGCCGCGGCTCCGTCCACAATGCCTTCCAGCGGCCATCCGCGCTGCGCAACCAGGCGGCGGCATAGGCTTCGTCGCCGAACGCTTCCGTGTGCACTTCCACAGTCGTCTTGCCATTCAGTTGCGCACGCAACTGACTTGCCCGTCACCTTGCCCTTGTTCTGGTCGACACCCGTGAGTGCGTTGATGAGCGCGGGCGCGGCCTGGTTCGGCGGTGTGACGCCGGCCACGTCGAGGAAGGCGGCGGTGTCGTCGGTGACTGCCCACGCCTTGTCGACATTGCCATGGCCGTACGCGGCGTAACCCTCCGAGGCCGCAGGCACGGCGCTGATGTGTTTCACGTCCGCCGTGCGTTGTTGTCCGTGGCGGGCGAGCGCGTGAGCGCTTAAGTGTGCGGCGCAACGTTCGGCGCGTATTCCAGCCAGTCGGGCCGGTTCGCGCTTTGCGCGGAAAGCGCCTAATCTTGAGGTATCGGCTCCTGCCCCATCTGTGAACCGGAACGTGCGCCATGCTCCGGACTTCCGATGCGCGATCATCGCCCCTCGCATGCCGCGGTGCACGACACGCCGCCCGCTCAGCCGCACCATCCGCTCACGGCGCGGCTTGCTCGTGCCGTCGTGTTCGTCGCCTTGCTCGTCGCGTGGGCAGCGCTGGCGGCTGCGCTCGCTTTGCCAGCGGCCTTCGCTGCGGCTAGCCCACCCGTCGTCGTCATGACCGTGAACGGTGCGATCGGACCCGCCAGCGCCGATTTCATCGTCCGTTCGCTGGAGCGTGCCGCGCGCGAGCGCGCGCCGCTTGCGATCCTCGAACTGGATACGCCCGGCGGCCTCGACACCTCGATGCGGCAGATCATCAAGGCGATCCTGGCCTCCCCGGTGCCGGTCGCGGCGTTCGTCGCGCCCGGCGGTGCACGCGCCGCGAGCGCGGGCACCTATATCGTCTACGCAAGCCATTTCGCGGCCATGGCGCCGGGCACCAATCTCGGCGCGGCGTCGCCGGTACAGCTTGGCGTGGGCGGCGGCGGTGGCCCTGCAGGTGGCCCAGCAGGCCTCCCGGAGGCCGCCTCCGGCGCATCGGCCCCGCGCGCCGACGACAACGCATCGACGGAAGCCCGCAAGGTCATGCACGACTCCGCCGCCTACATTCGCGGCCTCGCGCAACTGCGCGGGCGCAACGCGGCGTGGGGCGAGCGCGCGGTGCGCGAGGCGGTGAGCCTATCCGACGAAGAGGCGCGCGACCAGCACGTGATCGACCTGATCGCGCAGGACCCTGCCGATCTCGCGCGCCAGCTCGACGGCCGCACCGTCACGACCACGGCGGGCACGCTGCGCCTCGCCACCGCGCACGCGCCGCTAGAAGTCGTCACGCCCGACTGGCGCAACCGTTTCCTTTCGATCATCGCCGACCCCAACGTCGCGCTGATTCTCCTGACCATCGGCGTGTACGGGCTCTTCTTCGAATTCGCCAACCCCGGCTTCGTGCTGCCAGGCATAGCGGGGGCGACTTGCCTGCTCGTGGGTCTGTTCGCCATGCAATTGCTGCCCGTGAGCTACGCGGGTCTCGGGCTCGTGCTGCTCGGGCTCGCATGCCTCATCGCGGAGGCCTTTTTGCCGACGTTTGGCGTGCTGGGCTTTGGCGGCATCGTGGCGTTCGCCATCGGCGCGCTCATGCTGATGGACACCGGCGCGCCCGGCTATGGCATCCCCATACCGCTCATTGCGGGCCTGGCGCTCGGCGGCGCGGCGTTCGTCGCCGTCGTGTCCAGCGTGGCTCTGCGCGCGCGGCGGCGCCCGGTGGTGACCGGCGCGGAGGCCATGGTGGGCGCCATTGGCGAAGTGATCGACGAGGGCCTGCAGCCCGATCCGCGACCCGGCCACGCGGCACTTTCCACGGGCTGGGCCCGCGTGCACGGCGAGCGCTGGCACGTAGCCTGCGCCACGCCGCTCGCCGCCGGCAGCCGCGTGCGCGTGAGCTCGCGCAGCGGCCTCACGCTCACCGTCGCCCCGCTGCACGGCGCCGTACACGACAGGGCACACGACAAAGGAGAACGTTCATGATCGGCTTCACGTTCGGCTTCACAGGTCTTCTGATCGCGCTGGTGCTGCTGATCGCGTTATCGTCCATCCGCATCTTCAAGGAGTACGAACGCGGCGTCGTGTTCATGCTCGGGCGCTTCTGGAAGGTCAAGGGGCCGGGCCTCGTGCTGATCATTCCTGTCGTGCAGGTGGCGGTGCGCATGGACCTGCGCACCGTGGTGTTCGACGTGCCCGCACAGGATGTCATCACCCGCGACAACGTTTCGGTGAAGGTCAACGCCGTGGTCTATTTTCGCGTGGTGGACCCGGAAAAGGCCGTGATTCAGGTCGCGCGCTACGTCGAGGCGACGAGCCAGCTCGCGCAAACCACGCTGCGCGCCGTGCTCGGCAAACACGAACTCGACGCCCTGCTCGCCGAGCGCGAGCAACTGAACGCCGACATCCAGAAAACGCTCGATGCGCAAACAGACGCGTGGGGCATCAAGGTATCGAACGTCGAGATCAAGCACGTGGACATCAATGAAACGATGATCCGGGCGATCGCACGCCAGGCCGAAGCCGAACGCGAGCGCCGCGCAAAGGTGATTCACGCGGAAGGCGAACTGCAGGCGTCCGAAAAATTGCTGCAGGCCGCGCAATGTCTCGCGCAGCAGCCGCAGGCCATGCAATTGCGGTATCTGCAGACGCTCACCACCATCGCCGCCGACAAGAATTCCACCATCGTCTTCCCGCTGCCAATCGAGTTGCTCAACGCGCTGATCGAGCGAGGCGGTACGCCGCGCGAACGTTGAGTGATCCGTCCCCTCAGTTTCACGCATCAAACGTCTTCTACAGTTCACCTGAATATTGCAGCGCAGCGAAGATGGCCGGACAGTGCGTTGCGCGCGTTCGTGCACGCTATTTTCTGCTTGGGATTGGCAGAGCGCGGAAATATCGCCAATAATTGCCGAACATCCACTAACGGACGACGGCGGCCATGGATTACAGTCCCGAAGCCATCCGCACGATCGCTCTGGTCGGCCATGCCGGCTGCGGCAAGACCTCGCTTGCCGAAGCGCTCCTGCACCAGGGCGGCGCGCTGCACGCCCCAGGCAGCGTGAATCGCGGCACCGCCCTCTGCGATTTCGATCCCCTCGAACGCAAGTACCACCACTCCCTCAATTCCGCCATCGCCCACTTCGACCACCAGGGCACGCGAATCTACCTGCTCGACACACCCGGCTACCCCGACTTCTCCGGCATGTCGATGAGCGCGCTGCCCGCGGTGGAAACAGCGGCCATTGTCATCAACGCGCGTACCGGCATCGAAATGACGACGACTCGCATGATGACGTACGCGCAGCAGCGCAAGCTGTGCCGGATGATCATCGTGAACGGCATCGACGCGGAAAAGGTCGATTTGCCGGGACTGCTCGCGCAGATACAGGAGACCTTCGGCAAGACCTGCCTGCCGATCAATCTGCCTGCGCAAGGCGGCCGCGAAGTGGTGGACTGCTTTTTCAACCCCGCGGGCGAGGCCGATTTTCATTCGGTGGAAGCCGCGCACAATGCGCTAGTCGACCAGGTGATCGAACTCGATCCCGAGTTGATGGAACTGTATCTCGAACAGGGCGAAGCCATTAGCCCCGAGCAACTGCACGAGCCGTTCGAACGCGCGTTGCGCGAAGGGCATCTCGTGCCGGTGTGCTTCACCTCGACGACGACGGGTGCGGGCATCGCGCAACTGCTCGACGTGTTCGTGAAGCTCTTGCCCAATGTCACCGAAGGCAATCCGCCGCTGTTTTACCGCGAGGTAGACGGCAAGGAAGGCAAGGAGCCCGTGCGCGCCGAACCGGACGCCGATAAACACGTACTCGCGCATGTGTTCAAGATCGTGATGGACCCGTATATCGGCAAGGTCGCCGTGTTTCGCATTCATCAGGGCACGGTGACGCGTGACAGCCAGCTTTATATCGGCAACGCGCGGCAGCCGTTCAAGGTGGCGCATCTGCTCATGCTGCAGGGCAAGGAACATACGGAGGTCCAACGCGCGGGGCCCGGCAATATCTGCGCGGTGGCGAAGGCGGACGATATCGGCTTCGACGCCGTGCTGCACGACGCACCCGAAGACGGCAACATCCACCTCACGCCGCCAGCGTTTCCCACGCCGATTTACGGTCTCGCTATCGAGCCGGCGCGTCCGGGCAACGAGCAGCGCGTGTGGGAAGTGCTGCAAAAGCTCGCGGCGGAAGATCCTTGTCTGCAGATCGATCACCCCGAGGGCACCAACGAGACCGTTGTACGTGGGCTGGGCGAACTGCACTTGCGCTACATGCTGGAACGATTAACCGATCAGTACAAACTTGAAGTCGTGACGCGTCCGCCGACGATTGCATGGCGCGAGACGATTGGCGGCAAAGCCGACGGGCATTGCCGCCACAAGAAGCAGACCGGCGGCGCGGGCCAGTTCGGCGAGGTCATGTTGCGCGTTGAGCCCTTGCCGCGCGGTGCGGGCTTCGAGTTCGTGGATGCCGTGAAAGGCGGCGCGATTCCTTCGCAGTTCATGCCAGCGGTGGAAAAAGGCGTCTTGCAGGTGATCGACAGCGGGCCGCTCGCGGGTTTTCCCATGCAGGACGTGCGCGTGATTGTGTATGACGGCAAGCACCATCCGGTGGACTCGAAGGAAGTGGCGTTCGTAACCGCAGGGCGCAAGGCGTTTATCGATGCGGTTTTGAAGGCTCAGCCGATCGTGCTCGAACCGATTGTCGATATCGAAGTGATGACGCCCGAGGGCGCGATGGGCGACATCATCGGCGATCTTTCCGCACGGCGCGGGCAGGTGCATGGCACGCGCACGATGGGCGGGCAGGCCATGGTCATTGCGGGGAAGGTGCCGCTAGCCGAACTCAACGATTATCAGTCGCGGCTGAATTCGCTCGCGGGCGGGCATGGGAACTACAGCATTCAACTGAGCCATTATGATCCCGTGCCGCCGACGCACCAGGAAAGGCTGGCGGCGCAGCATAAGGGGCGGGGGGAAAGTGTGGAGTGAGGGTGGATTAGATGGGGTAGTTGATTAGGAAATGAACATTTCCTATAATCGCACCATGGCATCCGATCACCCACCCCAATCCGTGGCCCGCAGCCCCGGCCGGCCGCGCGAATTCGACATGGAAACCGTCGTGGACGGCGCCGTGCGCGTATTCCGCGAGCGCGGCTACCACGCCACCTCCGTAGGCGATCTCAGCGAAGCAACGGGCCTGACCGCAGGCAGCCTCTACAAGGCGTTCGGCGACAAGCGCGGTGTCTTTCTCGCCGCGTTCGATCACTATGTCGCGACGCGCAACGCCGAATTGCGCCATCGCCTCGCCAGGCAGTCCAAAGCAAACGAAAAGATCCGCGTCATCCTCCTTTTCTACGCCGAATCGTCCCATGGCAGCGAGGGCCGACGCGGATGCCTGGTCGTTTCGAGCGCAACGGCACTCGCGACGTTCGACGACGAAATCGCCACGCGCATCGAAACCGCCATGCGGCGTACCGAAGAGATGCTGCGCGAACTCCTCCAGCAAGGCCAGAAAGACGGCTCCGTTGCACCGGAAATCCATGTTCCGGCCATGGCGCGCACCTTGCTCGCGCTGCTCCATGGCTTTCGGTTGATCGGCAAATCCGGTCGCACACAGCGCGACATGCTAGCCGCGGCCGAAGAAGCCATGCGTTTGCTGCGTTGAAATTTTTTTGGCTAATTTGGAAATGATTATTTCCAATCTATGCCTGCGTTCCTCTACACCCACAGGAGCTTCACGTCATGAGTACGCCCTCACGCATGATCGACCACGGTCCAGCCTCGCTGGCCGACCCAATCCTGCCCGGCTTCGAGCATCGCTTCGCGACCGTCGAAGGCACACGGCTGCACTACGTCATCGGCGGAAAGGAACAAGGCGAGACCGTGGTGCTGCTAGCCGGCTATCCGCAGAGCGGGTTCGCGTGGCGCAAGGTCATGCCGCGCCTCGCGCAGCGTTACCGCGTGATCGTCCCTGACCTGCCCGGCCAGGGCGACTCGGACCGCCCGCCTGGCGGCTACGACACACAATCGCTCGCAACCGTCCTGCACACGTTGCTCGGCAAGCTCGAAGCACGTCGCTACCACCTCGCCGCCCACGACGTCGGCGCATGGGTCGCTTATCCCTACGCTGCACTATTTGGCGATGAAGTGTCGAAACTCGCATTGCTCGACGCCGGCATCCCCGGCATCACCCTGCCGGAAGCGTTGCCCGTGGCGCCCGAACGCGCGTGGCGCACCTGGCACTTCGCCTTCCATGCGATTGCCGATCTGCCGGAGTTGCTGATAGCCGGCAAGGAGCGCGCGTACCTGGACTGGTTTCTGCGCCGCAAGACGGCGAATCCGCAAACCTTCACGGATGCCGATATCGACGAATATTTGCGCGTGTTCACGAAGGAAGGCGGATTGCGCGCGGGACTGGCCTACTACCGCGCGGCCGATGTTTCGGCGCGCCAGAATCGCGAGTTGAGCACGCGCGGCAAATTGCGGATGCCCGTTCTCGCGCTGAGCGCCGACCAGGGCTCGATTGCGGACATGGCTGGTCCGCTGCGCAATTACGCCGATGAAGTGCAAGGCGCGACGATTGCCCACTGCGGCCACTTCCTGCCGGAGGAACAGCCCGCAGCGGTTGGCGAAGCACTGCTGCGCTTCTTCGGCTAATTCGACTAATTCGGCCAGCCCTGACCCTGGCCGCCCTTACTCCGGGGCCTGGACTGTGCTCACCGCCGAGGAAAACACATACCCCTCGCTGCGCAGCGTCTTGATGTAGCGCGGTTCGCGCGCCTCGTCGCGCAGGCGCTGGCGCAGCCGGCTCACGAGCAGGTCGATCGAGCGGTCGAACGCATCGGCCTGGCGGCCTTGCGTGAGGCTCAGCAGTTGGTCGCGCGTGAGCACGCGCTGTGGATGGTCGAGGAACACGCGCAGCAGCCGGTATTCCGCGCCGCTCAGCGCGACAATCGTGCCTTCGGCATCCAGCAGATGGCGCGCCGTGGTATCGAGCCGCCAGTCGCCGAACGCGAGCAATTGCGCCGACTCGCTCACTTCCATGCCCGGCGGCAGCATGCGTGTGCGGCGCAGCACCGAGCGGATGCGCGCGAACAGTTCGCGCACGGCGAAGGGCTTGGGCAGATAGTCGTCGGCGCCCATTTCGAGGCCGACGATGCGATCCGTCTCCTCGTTGCGCGCGGTGAGCATCACCACGGGCACGGCGCGGAACTTGCCCGCGCGCAGTTCGCGGCATAGCACGAGGCCGTCGTCACCGGGCATCATGAGGTCGAGCACGATCAGGTCGGGCGCGCCGCTCTCCAGCAACGCGCGCATCTCGCGCCCGTTCGCGGCCAGCGACACGCGCATGCCGTTCTTTTCGAGGTACGCCCCGACCAGTTCACGTATGCCGCGATCGTCATCGACGATCAGGACGTGATCGATCTTTTCCGTCATTGGTTCTTTTTCTCCTTGCGCGCGAGGCGTGAACGGGTTTCCGCGATGCACGAACAGTACACCGGATGGGCAATCTCCGCAGCCAGGCCGCTCGCCGCGAAGAACAGGATAGCGAGCAGGCGTTTCATGCGTCCTCCATCACGGAAAGGCTGGCGCCGTCGGCAACCGATGCTTCGAGCGCATAGACATCCACGCCTTCCAGGCAGCCGAGATTGACGCGCCAGCGCGCCGGGTCCTTGCGCGTCTGATGAAACGGATAAATGCCGCAGTGCTTGCAGAAATAGTGCTTCGCCACGCGCGTATTGAACTGGTAAAGCGTGAGCGCGTCTTCGCCCGCGAGGATGGTCAGTTCGCGAGCCTCGAACAGCGGGCTCATCAGCGCGCCCTTGCGGCGGCACAGGCTGCAGTTGCAACGCCCGGCCGGCTCGATCGCCGTTCGGACTTCGAACTGTACCGCACCGCAATGACAGGAACCCTTCCAGCTAGACGTGCCCTTCGACGTGCTCATATTGCTCTCCGCTCGTTTGATCTGGTTGCCTGATTTATAGCGCAAGGCGCGCGCGGCGCTGTATCGCACGGTATCCACCGCGCGGGCGGACACAACATATTGCAATGCGGGCGCAAATCGCTACAGGGCACGACGACGGGGCGCGTACAAACCGGACCCGCGGCGCGCGATTCGGGACGACAATGTGCGCTGGCGCAGATTCGGCGCGCTGCTCATCGACCTGAAATGACCTGAAATGCCCGGCAATGACCGCAGCCGGGCCAGCAACAAACCGGCATTGTTTATGCTCGTTTGCTGTAGCGAGCGAAACGCAGAGAACGGCTCCAGGAGGTCTCCATGAAATGTCTGCGAATCTACGCCGACGCCCAGGGCGAGTCCCATTTCGAGGACATCGATATCCCGCTCACGCCGCTGGAGCTCTTTCCCAACATCCCGCCCATTTATCTTTCGACGTGGGAGCAGGCGAAGGCGGTGCGCTTTGGGTGGGTGCCGGCGGGCCTCAAGGAGGCGGACTGGCACACCACGCCGGTTCGTCAGTTCGTGATCTGGATGACCGGCTGGGTCGAGTTCGAAACGAGCGACGGCGACACGCGCCATTGCGAGCCGGGCACGGTCGTGCTGTGCGAAGACACCGTGGGCAAGGGTCATCGCTCGCGCCACCCCGAGGAAGGCCAGTTCAACGTCTTCATTCCGCTCGCTTAAGCGACGTGGGCGAGCGCGCACGGCGCGCCGCATTTCACGCATCCGCGCCGCCAAGCACGAGCCGTCCTTCCAGTCCGCCTTCGGGCCGGTTGCGCAGCGTAAGCTGCGCGCCCATCGCCACGGCGAGCTGGCGCGAGATCGCGAGGCCGAGACCCGTGCCGCCCGTGCCCCGATTGCGCGAGGTTTCGAGCCGGTAGAACGGCTCGAACACCTTTTCGAGCGCTTCTTCGGGAATGCCGGGGCCGCTGTCGAGCACCGAGATCGTGACGGTCTTGTCCCGCGGCGACGCGCTCACTTCGATGGCGGCCGTGCTGCCGTACTTCAGCGCGTTGTCCACGAGATTGCCGACGATGCGGCGCAGCGCCTGCACACGCGTGACGATCGCCACGTTCAGGCGGCGCTCGAAGGTCACGGGCGAACCCGCATCCACGTAGTCGCACACCAGGCTGTCGAGCAGCGCGTCGAGATCGACGCGGGCGGGCGCTTCACCGGTGCCGTGCAGCGTGCGCGCGTAGGCCACGCCCTCCTTCACCAGTTGCTCCATCTCGTGCAGGTCCTGGGCGAGCTTGCCCGCTTGCGCGTCGTCGTCCATCTGGTCCACCCGCAGGCGCATGCGCGTGATCGGCGTCTGCAAATCGTGGGAGATGGCCGCGAGTATCTGCATGCGCTCGGCCACGTGCGCCGATATGCGCTCCTGCATGGC
This sequence comes from Paraburkholderia hiiakae, assembly GCF_904848665.1. Lineage (GTDB taxonomy): Bacteria > Pseudomonadota > Gammaproteobacteria > Burkholderiales > Burkholderiaceae > Paraburkholderia > Paraburkholderia hiiakae. The sequence goes on along the minus strand of NZ_CAJHCQ010000002.1, from coordinate 385,931 downwards.
GTTGAACGCGCGCGCCGCGCGCGCCACTTCGGAAGGGCCTTCTTCCTCCAGGCGCTCCGCCTTCAGGTCCGGACCCAGCGCGTCGGCCACGCGGGCGAGTTCGTGCAGCGGCCGCGTGGCCGTGCGCACCGCGAACCAGCAGCACGCCGCCAGCACGACGAGCTGGGCGACGAGCACAGCCGGCAGCCAGCCCGACAAGGGCAGCGCGGGACCCGGGCGGTAATCGATGGTGAGCGGCGAGCCGTCGGAAAGCCGCAAATGGATCTGCAGACGTTCACCGTTGCCGGGCACCGAATTGGTGGTGAGCGCGTACTTGTCGGCGAGGCCCGCCGCGATGGCCGACGCCACGTTCTTCGAGCGGCTCGCGTCGGGCGGCTCGCCGGGCGTGCCGGGTCCGAGAATGAAGCTGTAGGTGCGCCGCGCGAGCTGCGGCAGCCACGCCGCGCGTTGCGCTGCGGGCAGATGGTCGAGCAGCGCCACGGAGATGGCGACCTCGCGCGAGATGTAATTGGTCATCATGTTCGCGGTGGCGTCGTTGCGCTCGGTCATCGTGAGCTTGAACGACAGCAACTGCGCGAGCGCGAGGCCGACGCAAAGGATCAGGGCGAGGCGCGCGAACAGCGTGCGCGGCCAGTGCAGCGCGCTCATCGCCGCGCCGCCCGCAAAACCATCGGCGTGCATGTTCGGACTCCGTGTGCAGGGTATGGTGGGTTTATACCGTATGCCGCGAGAGGCTTTGTATCCCACTGTATCGGCGCGGGCGCGGGACACAATACATTGCAGGCCGATTCATTTCATCGCGTTTGCGGCTTGCGCTGCGGTGCGGCATCGGCCGTATCGGCCCACTCGCGCACGGCCTGCGCGAAGAGGCGCAGCGCCGCGGGCGGATGGCGATTGGCCGGATAGTAAAGGCAGAGCCCTGAAAACACCGGCCCCCACTCGGGCAGCAAGTGGACGAGCCGACCGGCGGCCACATGCTCGCCCACGAGCGATTCCGGTACCCACGCCACGCCAACCCCGGCGAGCGCCGCCTCGACCATCAGGTTGAGATTGCCGAGCGTGAGCGGCCCGTCCACGTCGATGCTGGCGCTCTTGCCTCGGTGCGCGAAATCCCAGCGGAACAGCGCGCCGCTCTCGAAGCGAAAGCGGATGCAGCGGTGCCGCTCCAGGTCGTGCGGCGCGCGCGGCGGCGCATGCTGCGTCAGATACGCGGGCGAGGCTACCGCGCCAAAGCGCATGTCCTGCGTGAAGCGGATGGCGATCATGTCGCGCGGCACGTCTTCGAGCACGCGCACGCCAGCGTCGAACCCGCCGGCCACGATGTCCACGAGCCGCGAGTCGACCACGAATTCCACGCGGATGTCCGGATAGCGGGCGAGGAACCCCGGCAACACATGTCGAATGAGCGGGCGCGCCCCCGATTCCGACGCGCTGATGCGGATCGATCCCGAAGGCCGGTCACTCGCGGTCGCGACGTCGTTCACGGCGTCTTCGAGATCGGCCATGGCGGGCCGCACGCGGTTGAGCAGTTGCTCGCCCGCTTCGGTCAGCGCCACGGAGCGCGTGGTGCGGTTCAAGAGGCGCACCCCGAGCTTCGCCTCCAGGTTGCGCACGGTGTGGCTGAGCGCGGACGGCGAAACGCCCAGCATGCGCGCCGCGCCGCTGAAGCTGCGCTGTTCAGCGATCATCACGAAAGCCGTCAGTTCGGATAAGCCGGTACGCACCATTTATGAATTTCGCTCAATACCTCATGCAAGTTTAGCGGGATTGTTGAGCGGCATGCAGCAACCTAAACTGGGTCGGGTAGAAGGCGGCTCCCGCGTGAACACCGGGGCCGCTCGTCCAATCGCATTAAAGGAGCAAGACATGCAAAAGCGCACACTCGGCAAGAACGGCCTCGAAGTTTCCGCGTTGGGCCTCGGCTGCATGGGGCTGAGCTTCGGCTATGGGCCCGCCACCGAAAAGACGGACGCGATCCGTCTGATCCGCACGGCGTTCGAGCGCGGCGTCACGTTCTTTGACACGGCCGAAGTCTACGGGCCCTTCGTCAACGAAGAACTGGTCGGCGAGGCGCTCGCGCCGATTCGCGACCAGGTGGTAATCGCCACGAAGTTCGGCTTTCAGGACGGCGACTCGAAGAAGCCCATGGACAGCCGGCCCGAGCGCATCCGCGCCGTCGCCGAGGCGTCGCTCAAGCGCCTGAAGACCGATCGCATCGACCTCTTCTACCAGCACCGCGTCGATCCGAACGTACCCATGGAAGACGTGGCGGGCACGGTCAAGGATCTGATCCGGGAAGGCAAGGTGAAGCACTTCGGCCTTTCCGAAGCGGGCGAGCAGTCTATTCGCCGCGCCCACGCCGTGCAGCCCGTAGCCGCGCTGCAAAGCGAATATTCGCTCTGGTGGCGCGAGCCGGAGCACAAGGTGATGCCGGTTCTGGAGGAGCTGGGCATTGGCTTCGTGCCGTTCAGCCCGCTCGGCAAGGGCTTTCTGACCGGGGCGATCAATGAGCGCACGTCGTTCGACCAGAGCGACTTCCGCGCGATCGTGCCGCGCTTTTCCGAGGAGAATCGCAAGGCCAATGCGGGTCTCGTCGACGTGTTAGGCCGTCTTGCGGAGGGCAAAGGTGCGACGCGCGCGCAGATCGCGCTGGCCTGGCTGCTCGCGCAAAAGCCGTGGGTCGTGCCGATTCCTGGCACCACGAAGCTTTCCCGGCTCGACGAAAACGTGGGCGCGGCCAGTATCGAGTTGAGCGCTGGCGATCTCGCCGCCATCGAAGCGGCGCTCAAAGAGATCCAGGTGGTGGGCGACCGCTATCCGGCGCAGTGGCAGCAGCGGGTAGATCGCTAAAGCGGGTACGGCGCGCGGCCCGGCAGCACGACGCATGTGCGCACATTGAACGGCGCGAGTTCGTGCGCAAGCGACTCCGTAAACGCGTTGACCGCCGCTTTGCTCGCGGCGTACACGGCGAGCAGCGGCAAGACGGTTTTCATGAAGGCTCCTGCAAGTGGGTTGGCACTACCCGGTCGATAAGCCGCCGTAACTGGACTTGCTACAATCAGAACTCCATGCTTCATTTGCAGGAGTCCGGTCATGATCGACCCGCTTGCCGAAGTGGTCGCGCTGCTCCAGCCGGGCGCCTCGCTCTCGAAAAGGGTGAGCGGCGCCGGTGCCTGGCGTATTCGGCGCGTGGATGCCGGGCAGCCCTTCTACTGCGCGATCCTCGAAGGTTCATGCCGCCTCGAAGTGGATGGCCAGGAGCCGGTCACGCTCGAACCCGACGATTTCATCCTGATCCCGGAGGCCCACGGCTTCACGGTGTCGAGCCTCGATCCGGCGACGACGCAGACCACCGACACCACCCCCGTCGCGCAGCTCAGCGGCGAATACCGGCTTGGCAACCCGAGCGGGCCGCCCAACGTGCAGATGCTCGTGGGTTACTGCGTGTTCGGCTCGCCCGATGCGGCCTTGCTCGTCTCCCTGCTCCCGCAGCTCGTCCATGTTCGTGGCGAAAAGCGGCTCGCCACGCTCGTACAACTCGTGCGCGACGAGTCGCGCGCGCAGCGGCCCGCGCGCGATGTCATCCTCGCGCGCCTGCTGGAGGTGCTGCTGATCGAAGCGTTGCGCTCGACGGGGGACGCGTCGGCTACGCCGGGCCTGCTGCGCGGTCTCGGCGACCCGCGCCTCGCGCCGGCGCTACGGCGTATGCATGGAAGCCCCACCCTGCCCTGGACCGTCGCGCAGCTCGCGAAGGAAGCGGCGCTGTCGCGCTCGGCGTTTTTCGAGCGCTTCCGGCGAGCGGTGGGTGTCGCGCCGATGGAGTATCTGCTCGGCTGGCGCATGGCGATCGCGAGAAACCTGCTGCGCCGGGAAGCGCAGGGCGTGGCGGAGGTCGCGCTGCGTGTTGGCTACAGCTCGGCCAGCACGTTCAGCGTGGCGTTCACGCGGCACGTGGGCGTGCCGCCGGCGCAGTATGCACGGGAGCAGGCGGCGGGTTGAGGGCGCTCAGTGCGAAATGCTCTCCAGCGACTTGCAAGGCGTGCGCCGCCGCATCAGGCCGATGCAAACCATCACGAGCGCCATTGCGCCCGTTATGAAAACAAACACGCCTGTCACGCCGAACGCCTCTTCCTCCTCGACCGAAATGAACAGCCCGAAGCTATAGGGATCGATTCGCATAACCGCCGCAGCAGAGTCAATTAAATTCCGACCCGAATTAAATCAGAAAGGGATTTAAAAGGGAAATATAGACCAAAGAATTAATTACACTCTCGGTCTTCAGCCCGCCCCAGAACTGCCGATATAGCCGGAAATAGCAACTGAAACACGCAATCGATGCAGCAAGCATTACCGGCTTCTCTTGAGGTAATTAATACCTTGCTATTGGCGGAAATTCACTAAGTTTCGGTAATTGAAACTCATGTGAATTCGTGTGACATTTTGTTACGTCTGATTTTCACATGCCAGGGGGAATTATCGGTAACATCCGCCGCGCGTCTGACTTCAAGTAGTGACTTTGTAGTCTCGTCCGAAAATATTGCGCACGTCTCCCCTCCTCCAGGGATCCAGCGCAGGGCCGAAATTCCCGACGGGCAGCCGTAGCGAGGGCGCAATATTTACCCACGCGAAAGCGAAGGACAGATACGCACGTTCGCGCGGATAGCGCGAGCCGCGCGGCGCACGTGGCGGGCGCAGGGCTCATCGAGCCGTTGTGCCGCGTCTGCCAAAACTCATTCTTCAGACCTTAGCCAGCCTCTGAGCGCGCAGCGCGCGCCGTCGCCGGCTGGGCGTCGCTTTGCCTTTTCAATAACGATGAAACTCTTTTATCTCTTGCTGTCCTCGTCGCTATTCCTCGCGGCGTGCGGCGGCGGCGGTTCCGGAAGTTCCGGGGATGCAACCAATGCCTCGGCCACGTCGCAGAATGCAAGCGGCGCCAATACCAGCAATGCAGCCGCAGCCGCGGACACGGCGAACGCGGGCTCGACCGCGCTCACGCCTGGGACGATGACCTGCGGCTCCGCTTCGACATCGAGTGCAAGTTCCAGCAGCGTCCTCGTTTCGGCCGATACGCCGACCACGCAAAGTGGCCGCATTTTCGCCTCGGCCACGGCGTTCCCTGTCGCCTTCACGACCAACGCCCCTGCCGCCGACACGCTGATCTGGTCGATTGCCGACCAGTTCGGCAACGTGGCCGCAAGTGGCCGCCTGCCCGTGACGGCAGGCCCCCTGACGACCACGCTCTCCTGCACGTCCACGCTCGCGGGCTACTTCGCGGTGTCCGCTACGCTCGCCACCGCCGGCGGTCAGCTCCCCGAACTCGGCACCCGCCCCGCTGGGACCGCGACCTTCGGCGTGCTGCCCAATCTGGCCAACATCGTGCCGAGCGTCACGTATGCGCATCAGGACTTGCATCGCTTCGGCATGCAAGGCGAGGACGACAACACCTCCGTACTCTCCTCGCTCGGCATCTCGTGGACGTACGACCATCGCGAGCTGTACAACATGGAGCCGAACGGCCCCAACACCTTCAACCCGAACGCCAATAACCTCGACCCGTTCTACACCACGGGCCAGGTGATGCGGCTCGTGCGTCTGGACGGCATTCCCGCGTGGGCGAGCCCGACGGGCGCGTTCGAGGACGAATCGCTGCCGCCTACCGATCTCGCGTACTACCAGAACTACATGGCTCGGGTCGGCACGGAATCGAACATCATTCGGACGACTTATTTTCCGAACCAGTCGGCCAACTACTACCAGCTCACCTGGGAACCGGATGCGCAATGGCAGGGCACGAACGCGCAGTTCGTGCAGCTCTATCAGACCGTCTATCAGGGCATCCACTCGACCGACCCTCACGCTGTCGTGATGGGCCCGACCGATACAGCGCCCTCCGGCACCGCCGACCAGCTCAAAACGCTCGCACCGCTCGGCTACGCGCAGTACATCGACGGCGTGACGACGCACGGCTACTACGACATCAACGGCACCTCGCCTTCGTATCCGCCGGAGCGTCTCGCGACCGATCCGGCCAACGCATCCGGCTCGCTGATCGGGCAAATGCGCGCGCTGCGCAGCGAAATGGCCGCCGACTACAAGCCGGGCATGAAGCTGTTCACCACGGAACTGGGCATCAGCTATGACAACGGCTCGTCGTATGGCGCCAACTATCCGACTGCCAACATCCTGTACGCACAAGGCGCGCTGGTGGCGCGCAGCCACGTGATCATTCTGGGCGAGGGCGCCGATCAAACCTGGATCTTCTATGGCGCGGACTTCCCAGGCCTCGTGGGCTATGGCACGTTCTTCGATCTCGCCGACGCCCAGGGCCAATACGGCGCGCAGGACATCAGTCCCAAGCCAGCGGCAATGGCCGTCGCGGCGATGACGCGCATTCTCGACGGCACCAACACGCTCGGTCCGGTGAACGGCACGCCCTCGGGTGTCTACGCCTACGCGTTCCGGCAGTTGAACAACGGCGCGGTCATCACAGCGCTCTGGACGCACAACAACAGCGTGTGGAGCGCGAGCAGCGGCTACAGCTCGACCTATAGCGTGGCCTACAGCCTCGCGGTGGATGCGCCCGGCACGAGCGGCACGGTCACCGTGCTCGACGAGATGGGCAACCCCACGACGAAGAGCTACACCAATGGCCAGCTTTCGCTGAGTCTGACTGAGTCGCCGGTGTACGTGATTTCGCAGAATGCGACGGTGGCGAGCGCCAATTCGACGCTTCCCACGGGCTACGTGCCGAACTGACCGAACTTGAGCGGCCACCTGGTCGCACGAAAAGCGTTACCCCGAAGCGCCCGGCCCGCGGACACTGTTCCGCGTGCCGGACGCTTCGTCCGTTTACCGTCGACGGGCTTGCTCCCCGCGAGCGGTAAATCGTTGCGGTTGTCAACGAACCGAAATATACGCGAGAATATAGCGTTACCGTCCCGGTCCCCTATGTCATGGGCGTGCAATGGGCGGCAAGACAACTGGAGCGACATCAGGTGAACACTGGCAGCAAGGAAGCGGTGGGAGGGAAATTCTCGGCCGCCGCCATGGCGCACGCACGCGTGATGACCTGGAAGGCGATCGAGCAGATTGCGGCGGCCATCCGGCCAGGCATGCGCGAATCGGAAGCCACAGCGCAAAGCAAGTCCATACTCGAAGCGCTGGGCATGGATCGCATCTGGCATCCCGTGCTGATCCGCTTCGGCGAGAACACGCTGCGCATCTTCAAGGAGCGCTCCGAAGGCGACCCCGTTCTGGGCGCGGACGACATCTTCTTCATCGACCTTGGCGTGGTGTGGAACCAGCATGAAGGCGACGCGGGCGCCACCTTCGTCACCGGCAGCGACCTGGAAATGCGGCGCTGCGCACGCGACGCCAAGATCATCTACGACGAGGTGGCCATCCACTGGCGCAGCACGGGTTGCAGCGGCAAGGCGCTCTACGCATTCGCCGCCGCACGGGCGAGCGCCTACGGTTGGCGCCTGAACGTCGATATCAAGGGCCATCGTGTGAGCGACTTCCCGCACGCCATCTACCGGGCCGGCGACCTCGGCGACTTCGAAACGGTGCCGGCCGCCGGGTTGTGGATCCTCGAAATACAGATCGCTCACCCCACGCGCGCGTTCGGCGCGTTCTACGAGGACCTGCTCGCCTAGCCGCGCGTTGTGCGTGACGCAATCAGGCTGAAGACGTCTGTGCCTCGTAGCTCTGCTGCGCGCGGTCGTCATGCAACACCCGCCGCCCCGTGCGCGTAAGCAGCACGAGCACGATGGCAAGCAGGCTCGTGCCGAACAGATAGCCCGGCGGAATGAATCTGGCGTCGGTAAATCGCGCCACGACCGAGATATAAAAAGGCGCCAATCCGCCGAACAGCATCACTGCCGTGTTGTACGCGATCGCCACGCCTGTGGAACGGCCTTGCACCGTAAAGATCTTCACGAGCATGCCGGGGTGTGCGGCGCCTTGCAGCGTCAGGAACAGCATGCCGACGATCTGCACGAACATCAGCCTGTACTCGCTCGGCTGAGCGAGCAGATACCAGAAGAGCGGAAAGACGCACACCATCCATCCCGCAATAAATAAGCAGAACAGACGATATGCGCCAATGCGGTCGGCGAGCTTGCCGAACACGGGCGAAAGGATCGACATCGCGAGGCTCGTCACGAACACACCCCGCAGCGTCGAGCCCAGCGAGAGATGCAGCTGGAACTGCGCATAGTTCGGCAAATAGGCGTTCCACACGTAATTGAGCGAGGTGCCAGCGATCATCACGCCCATCGCGCACACAAGCGCATCGCCGTTTTCGCGCACGAACTGGCGTGCGCGCGCGAGCGCCGGCGCCTGCGCGGCGGGGCGCGCCTGCATGCGCTGAAAATCTTCCGACTCGCCAATATGATGGCGGAGATAGAAGCCAATCGGCCCAACGAGCGCACCGATCAGGAACGGCACGCGCCATCCCCACGCGGCGAGCGCTGCATGCGAGAGATGGCTTGTGAGCAGGTAGCTGAAACCGGAGGACAGCATGGCCGCCACGCCGAGCGAGACCATGTTGAAGCTGCCGTAGTACATCTTCTTGCCAGGCGGCGCCACCTCGTAGATCGTGACCGACGAGAGCGCGAACTGCGCGCCCACCGCGAAGCCCTGCACCAGACGGCCGATCACCACCAGAATGGGCGCCGCGGGCCCGAGCGTGGCGTAGCCCGGCGTCAGCGCCAGCAGCAGCGAGGCCACGGACATCGCCACCATGATCCACGAGAGCGCCTTTACGCGCCCCGCGCGGTCGGCGTACATGCCCATCACCACGCCGCCTATCGGCCGCACGAGAAAGCCGACCGCGAACGTCGCGAACGTCAGCAGCAAGGACTCGCCGCGATTCACGCCAGAGAAAAACGTCCGCGCGATCAAGCTCGAAAAATAGGCGTATACCGCGAAGTCGAACCATTCGAACGTGCCGCCCGCCACGGTCGTGATGATGACTTTGCGGATCTTTCTGGCTTCGCTGACCGTGTCCATCGGCTTAGGCTCCCGTGCGCATCGTGCGCAGGCTTTGCGCGAAGAAGTCCTGAACCACCTCGACCACCTGCAGGCCGCTGTGCGCGATGTTCTCGAGTTCGTCAAAGCGTACGCCAATACCGGCCGCCTCGAACGATGCCTTGAGCGCTCTGAGCCGTTCCGGGCGCGTTCTGCCCGCGTCGTTGATGCCCGGCAGGTACATCGGGCTGTCGTCACGCACGGTGATTTCCCACGTTTCGAGATCCGCGCGGCCCACCACCATTTGCACCGGCACACGACGCAGCGCGGCGAGATCGAAAGGCTTGCCGAAATGCCGCTCGAAGCCGCCCACGCCCAGCCACCAATCCTTCGACGCGTCCAGCAGCGTCACATTGCCCGGCGCGCCGATAGTGGCCGCCCACAAGCGCTCGGGGTGAACGTAGGCGAAACGGTTGACGAACTGCCCGCCGCCCGAGTAGCCGAACAATGCGAACTTCTCGAAGCGTTTGCCGTAGCGTTCGCCGACTTCGCTCACCATGTCGAGCAGGACTTTATCGTAGTGGATGTCGCCTTCCACGAGGCGCTTGAAACCATTGCGGTCGCCGTCGCCGCGCACGCCTACGGGAAAGAGCGGGCACAGCACGATGCAGCGGTTCCAGCGGCCGAAGCTCGCGAATGCATCGCGGTACTGAATGAATTGCCGGCCGGTGCCGTGCATCACCACAACCAGTTCGACGTCGTTGCCAGGCGTCGTCACTTCGGGCGGTACGTATAGCGTGTATGGGAACCGGGAATCGTGCCGGCTAGCGTACACCGTGGTCGAACCCAGGTCATAGAGCGCTTCGGCATGCGCGGTGACTGCCGCGAGCGGCTGTTCTGCAACGTCGGACATCGGTCTCTCCTCCTGATTCGTTTCTGATAGGGCGTCTTTTGCGCTTCAAGCGACTTCGATAATCGGTTCGTGCTGCAGGCTGTAGCGCGTAAATACGCGGTTGAGCGCCGGCATTGGCGCGACGTCCATCTCGCCGCTGGCCGGCAGCATGACGATCATCGCGACCGTTGCGCTCAGCGTATGACGCGTGCCGAGGCGCGGCGGGCGGCAAACCGAATGCGGCGTGCCGAAGGCGTCGAACAGCGCGGCCTTCACCGCGTTGCGGTCCACCTTCGGCGCCGCGTTTAGCAACTGGCGCACGCGCCAGTCGCGGTAGTAGCTGTCGGGTGAGTTCTCGCAGCCGGTGTCGCGCAGCTTCGTGCGCGCGACCGGACTCATCCAGTGGTTCGCGTGCACGATCAGTTGATCGTCGCCGGGCCAGATCGGAAAGGCCTCGTCCGGCGCGCATTCGAAATCGATGCCGAAGCCTTCGGCCATGCCCAGCATGATGTTGTTCGAGCACGACTTCGGCGTGGTGGCGATCGTGCGCAGCGCATTGGCGAATACCGGTTCTTCGAGCACGCGGCGACGCAGCAGCGAGAGCGGCACGCCCATCTGCGTGAAGTCGCGATCCGATTCGAGGTAGTTCGCCGTGATCGACACACCCGCTGCGTTCAGGCCGCTGCGCGCGAGGCCGCCCGCTTCGACGAAGGTGAGATAGTCGGGCCCGTCGTCGCCGCGCACACGCAGGACGATGCCGGTATCGACGCAATCGGCTTTCCAGTCCCAGTTCTGCGCGTGGATCAGTTGTCCGGTTGCCGAACGTGACGGCAGCACGAGCACCCCGGTGCAGCCGTCTTCGTCTTCGGCGTCGGACGGCATGGTCTTTTCTGCGCGCGCCTTTGCCAGCACCTCGGTGCGGGCATTGATCATGACGATGTCCTCGAACGGCACATCCGCGCCCGCCGCAATGCCGCGCATTTCGTCCAGATACGCCGGCTGGAACTCACCGATGGCCTGTTCGAGCGAGCGGATCAGCGCCATTTGCGACGCTTCGCTATAGCCGATATTGCGCAGCGTCTGGCCGTAGCGCGACGCGCTCAGACGAACGCGATCGGCCACGGCGCGGCCATATTGCACCCCGCGCTCATACGGCTTGCCGGACACGCTAACGAATGGAAACGGCTGGATTTGCGGCATCGAGTGACTCCCACGCGAGAAACGAGTGAACTTGAATGAGCCGATTCTCGGGCGAGAAAAACAAAATAAAAAGCGTTATTTTATTTACTGAAAGGAAAGATTTTTTTGTGTTTCGTGCGATCATGCGGGCACGGCAGGACATGCCAAACACTCGCCCGAGGAGGCGGAAGATGAGCGAAATCCGGATGCTCCGGACCTTTCTGGCGATCGAGAAGCACGGCACCATGGCGGCCGCCGCCGATCGCATGGCGCTGACCCACGCGGCGGTCGGCGCGCAAATGCGCACGCTGGAGCGCGTGTGCCAGCGGCAGCTGTTCGACCGCAGCGGCCGCAGCATCCAGCTCAACGACGCGGGCCGCTCGATCCTCGAACAGGCGCGCACGGTGGTGGCGGCCTACGACTCGCTGCTGCGCGGCGTGGCCGACACGCACAGCATCGAAGGCACGGTCACGATTGGCGCGACCGTCTCGTCGATGGGCTTTCTCGCCGCCAACGTCATCAAGCTCAAGGTTCCCTACCCCGCGCTGAAGGTGCGCCTCACCCATGGCAGCAGTCCGGAACTTGAGCGTCAGGTGCGCGCGGGCGAGATCGACGCCGCGGTAATCATCAGCGAGCCGCGTACCACCACGCTGCCCGAATCGTGGGAGTCGCTCTATGAGGAGCCGCTTGTGCTGCTCGCCAATCCCGCAGTCGGTCCCGCCGACGCATCCGCGGCCTCGCTGCTCAAGCGCTTGCCGTTCATCGGCTTCGAAGCGGCGTCGCTCACCGGCAGGCATGTGACCAGCCTGCTGCGCCGCCTGCGCGTGGAGGTCAATCCGGTGCTGGAAATGAATTCGATCGCTGCGATTGCCGACCTGGTGCGGCAGAACGTGGGGGTTTCGATCGTGCCGAGCCTGCGGCACGCCGCATGGGCCGACGACCCGCAGTTGGTCGTCAAGCCGATTCCCGGCACCACGTGGCGCCGCCACGTGGCCTGGTACGAGTTCGGCCGCCAGCCGCGCGCCACGGCTATTGTGAAGAATCGGCTGCTTGCGGCGCTCTCGCGTCCATGATGTTGTTCTGCGAAAATGCCTTGAAAGAACCTTTATGAGTCACGCTCCGTTACTGGCGCTGCCGCTCTATCTGGAATGCAATATGAAACGACTATTACTCGCTGCGCTCGCGGCCACCTCTTTCGTGACTTGCGCGCACGCGCAAAGCGACACCGCCGGCTCATTCACCACCCCTTCCGGCACACTGCAATTCGTGCGTGACGACCGCGATTTCGTCGCCATCATCGACAAGGATATTTTCGATCGCTTCGACGCGAAAACACTCACCCATTTCGATGAAATCGGCCGCGACAACAGCACGGTTACGCGTATGCTCGTGCAGACCAATTACGGCCCGGTGCTGTACGACTTTCGCCGCCGTCCGCCAGTTGTGCAACACGTGAACGCGCACATGACCGTCAAGCGCGTGTTCTGGCAACCCGATGAAGTCGTGATGCAAGGCCCGGAAGGCTGGTTCCGGTTCAGAAACGGCACGCTGACGAAGCTGCAATCGACGACGACAACGTACCATTGAGTGCGCGTGTCTGCCGGTGTCGTCGTCCGGTTTGATTGCTCATGCCGGAAATTGAGCTACGAATAGGAGCCGTTCGAGCCTCACCCCTGCAAAGAGGTCCTATGAGCACTGTCACGCCGACCGGACAAGACGAACCCGAAACGCGCGAGCCGATATTGAATACCGTCGATCGCGTCACCGAGCTGTGCTTTGGCCTGTTCATGGCGTTGACCTTCGTCGGCGCGGTCAAGGCCGTTTCAGTGGACGAAGACGTCGGGCGCAAGTTGTTCTTTTCCGCCCTCGGATGCAATCTCGCCTGGGGCCTCGCCGACGCCGTGATGTTTCTCGTGCGCACGCTTGCGGACCGCGGACAGCGCCTGAAGCTCGCATTGACTGTGAAACGCGAGCGTGACCACGCCACCGCCGTACGTGTACTGCGCGACGCGTTACCGAAGGCGCTGGAGCCGCTGATCGAGAACGCCGAACTCGAGCAGATTCGCGCACGCCTCGCCGCTATGCCCACGCTGCCACCGCGCGCGCGTCTCGCACGTGGGGATTATCTCGGCGCACTCGGCATCTTTCTGCTTGTCGTCGTATCGACGTTTCCGGTTGCGCTGCCGTTTCTCGTCCTCAAGGATCACGCAACGGCGCTGATCATCTCCCGCGCGCTCACGCTCGCGATGCTTTTCGGCGCGGGCTTCGCGCTTGGACGCTACACCGGCGGGGGCGCAATGAGAGCGGGGTTCGCGATGACGCTGGTGGGCGTCGTGCTGACGATGGCGATCATCGCGCTGGGTGGGTAGTTGCCGGCGGCGAAATGCGGAGCCGCCGTCGTCGCCCGCCGACAAAAAAAGGTCGATGACCGTTCAACTTCCGGTAGTGGAGTGCTCAGTCATCCTTATCGTCCTTTTCCTCACCCAGCGAATCGCGGGCCGCGATCTTCAACTGACGCAGCTTGTGATAGAGGGTCTTGCGTGGCATTCCAAGTTCGGTGCTCGCATCCGCGACGTTACCGTGATGGCGTCGCAAGGCGCTCTCAATCAACATGCGTTCGAAGTACGCGAGCTGGTCCGCAAGCGTCTCCCCTTTCACCGTAGCCGCGCCCGCGGAAAGCAGGTTGTCGCCGGTCAGCCCGAGCACGAAGCGGTCGGCGACATTCTGCAGCTCGCGCACGTTGCCGGGCCACGCGTGCGTCATCAGTTCGGACACCTGTGCAGCGGTCACGACCGGCGCCGGCGTGCCGAAGCGGCGCGCGGCCGCGAGCACGAAATGTTCGAATAACAGGGGGACATCCTCGCGCCGCTCGCGCAGCGGCGGCAGTTCGATCTGCGCGACGTTCAAGCGGTACAGCAGATCGGCTCGAAAGCCGCCTCCGGCAGAGACTTCGGCGAGGTCCGCCTTCGAAGCGGCGACGATCCGGCAATCGACCGGAATCAGTTCGTTCGCGCCAAGCCGCTCGACCACGCGCTCCTGCAGCACGCGCAGCATCTTGATTTGCAGCGGCATCGACATCGTTTCGATTTCGTCGAGAAAGAGCGTGCCGCCGTTCGCCCATTCGATCTTGCCAACGCGCTTCTTGATCGCGCCCGTGAATGCGCCCGCCTCGTGCCCGAACAGTTCGCTTTCGAACACCTGCTCGGGCAGTCCGCCGCAGTTCAGTGCCACGAAATGCGCGTCGCGCCGCGCGCTGAAGTCGTGCAGGCTGCGTGCGATCAGTTCCTTGCCGGTGCCCGTTTCGCCGGTGATCAGCACCGACACGGACGTATCCGCGAGGCGCAGAATTTTTTTGCGGACTTCCGCCATGGCCGGCGACTTGCCGAGCACCAGCGCCTCGATCCCCTGCCAGTTGTGCAGCGTCGCGCGCAGCCCCTCGACTTCGAGCGTGAGCCGCCGTTTCTCGACCGCGCGAGCCACGCGGCCCGCGATCACATCGGACGAAAACGGCTTTTCGATGAAGTCGTAGGCACCCACGCGCATCGCACTGACCGCCGTCGAAATATCCGCATGCCCGCTGATCAGCAACACCGGAATTTGCGGGTCGATCGCCATCACGTGATCGAGTAATTGCAACCCGTCGATGCCGGGCATGCGCACGTCCGAGACGATCACAATCGGCGCGCCCGGCGCGACGTCGGCATAGGCGTCGGCCGCCGATGCATACGCGCTCACGGGAAAGCCCGCCAGCGCCACCGCCTGCTCGACGCCGATGCGGACATTTTCGTCATCCTCAACGACCAGCACGCGAATCTCATCTGCCATGTTCTGTCCTTTGCGGCTCGGCGGCCGCGAATTCGATCGTGAAGCGGGCTCCGCCTTCGTCGCGATTCGTTGCGGTAATTTTCGCGCCAAAGCCTTCGACAATGCGCGACGTGATCGCAAGCCCGAGCCCGAGGCCTTGCCCGCGCGGCTTGGTCGTCACGAACGGCTCGAACAGGTGCGCCAGCACATCCGGCGCGATGCCGGGGCCGGTGTCGTCGATGGTAAAGCGTACACGGCCTTGTGCGTCGGCCTCGCCGGCCTCCATCGCGATCACGCGCGTGCTCGCGTCGCGCACGGCGTCGAGCGCATTGCCTAGCAGATTGACGATCACCTGTTGCAGTTGACTCGATTCCGCGTAGACGGTCGTGCCCGGCGCGATCCGCACGTCGAGCCGCACCGCTTCGTCGCGGATCCGCGACTCGTAGATGAGCCTCGCATGGGCGATAGCTTCGCCAAGCGACACCGCCACGCGCTCCACTTCCGGCTTGCGCGCGAACGCCTTCAGTTCGCTCGTCAGGACTGCCATGCTGTCCACGAGACGCCCGACGCGCTCGAGATTGGCGATCGCCTGTGCGGGTTGATTGCGCTCGAAGAAGGTGCGCGCATTGTCGCAGAGCGTGCGGATCGCGACGAGCGGTTGATTCAGCTCGTGCGTGAGCCCCGCAGCCATCTGGCCGATCACGGCGAGCTTGCCGGCATGCACGATCTCCTGCTGCGTGGCGCGCAGGCGCTGCTCGGTGCGTTCGCGCTCGGCGATCTCACGCTGCATCTGCGCGTTTGCCTGCGTGAGCGCGGCGGTACGCTGCGCCACGGTCGTTTCCAGCTGGTCGTTCGCGCGCCGCAAGGCTTCTTGCGCCTTGAGCTTTTCCACGATCACGCGGCGGCGCTGCACCGCATACAGCGCGTAGAGCGCGGCGATCAGAAACACACCCGTCACGAACGCGAACGCGATTCGTTGCTGCCGCCTTGCGCCCGCCGTGTCGAGCAGCGCCATGATCGTGTCCTGCCCTTGCGGCGCGGGGCGCGACATCACGAGGAAGCGGGCGGTGTCGCCCGCGCGGCGCGGGTCGGGGAAGATGCCGATCCACGCGCTCTCATTCCAGTCGCCGACGCGCCGGAATTGCAGCGCCTCGACAATGCGGCCCGCGTATTGCCGCGACGCCTGAATATCGCGCTGCTGCGGCTCGGTGATCGCTCGCATGGCGGTGAATTTCCATTCGGGCTGGGTCGAGATCACGATCACGCCGTTGCTGTCGACGACGATCGCCGCTTCGCCAGGCGTGCGCCACGCGGATTCGAGCGCGTCGACGCTGACCTTCACGGCGGCCGCCCCTATCGCCGTGTCGCCATCGTGGATCGCATTCGCGAAGTACAGCCCCGGAACGCCGGTGTTCGTCCCAATGCCGAAGAAGCGGCCGCGGCCCTGCGCGAGCGCGTCCTTGAAATACGGGCGATACGACACGTTGGTGCCGACGAAGCTGACCGGCTGGTTCCAGTTGCTCGCGGCGATCACCGTGCCGTGCGCGTCGATCACGTCTACGGCGCCGCTGCCGACATCGTCGTTGACCGCTTCGAGGTAGGTATCGACCGCGGGCAACATGCCGCGCGCTTCATCGGGCGAAGCTTTGAGCAACGCGCGCACGCTGTCCTGCCGCGCCACGAGTGCGGGGACCATCTCGAAGCGTCCCAGCTCGCTTTTCAGGCTCGCCGCGTAGAGATCGAGCCGATGCTCGCCCACGTCGGCCAGCGCGTCGATCGCGCGATTCCAGGCGAACTCCACCGCGGCGGCGGCCGCGCCAACATACAGCACGGCCGCCGCCGCCCATCCCCACCATGGAATGCCCTTGTAACGCATGCGCACGTTCACCCTCGTCGATTGGCTGCCGCCAGACGGCGGGTTCAGCGGACACCGCGCGCCGGTTCCACCGGCGCCGTCATCGCGAAGGCGCGTGCGAGGGGCGCACAGCAGCGCGTCATGCGCCGAAATGCGCGAGCAGGATGAGCGTCACGGTCACGACGATGGCGCCGCCGATACGCGTGGCGATCTGCGCGAACGGCATGAGTTGCATGCGGTTCGCGGCGGTGAGGATCGCCACGTCGCCGGTGCCGCCCTGGCCGCTGTGGCACGCGTTCACGATTGCGGTGTCAATAGGGTACATCTTCATCAGGCGCCCCACCACGAAGCCTGTGCCCATGAGCGTGACCACGGTCGCGGCAATCGTCACGACGTTGACGAGCGTGAACGCGGCCATGAGCTTGTCCCACGGCGTCATCGCCACGCCGATCGCGAACAGCAGCGGGTACGTGACCGCAGTCGAGAAGAACTTGTAGACCACGAACGCGCCTTCCTGCAGCGGCGGCGAAACCGCGCGCGCGAGCTTCACGAGCACGGCGAGGAACAGCATCGCCACCGGCGCGGGCAGGCCGAACAGCTTGTTCGCCATCAGGCCGATGAGGTACAGCGTGATCGCCGTGATACCCGCTGCGGCGATGTGGCTCACATCCACGTGACCGCGGACTTCGTCGTTCGACGACCCCAGTTCATCGGTTGCGCCAATTTGCAAACGGCCGTTGCCGGTGAGATGCGGCATGCGCTTGCCCAGCATGTCGAGCATGCCCGAGAGGATGATGGCGATGAGGCTGCCGAGCATCACGGGCGGCAGCACCTGTGCGAACAGGTCGCCTTGCGCCACGTGCATGATTTCCGAGTAGCCCACCGAGAGCGGAATCGCGCCTTCACCCACGCCGCCCGCCATGATCGGCACGACGATATAGAGCAGCGTGTGTTTGACGCCAAGGCCGAGCGCCGCGCCAACCGCCGTACCCACGATGGTCGCCGCAACCGTGCCGGCCGCGAGCGGAATGAAGATCTTCAGGAAGCCCTGGATCAGCACGCGCCGGTCCATGCTCAGAATGCTGCCGACGATGATCGAGGCGATGAAGAGATACAGGAAGTTGGTCTGCTTCGTGAACTCGACCGTGAGGTGCTGCACGGGCGCGGGCAGCACGTGGTAGTACACGAGCGCCGACGGCACGAAGGTCGCGAGAATCGCCGCCGCGCCGATATTGCGCAGGAGCGGCAGGCGCTTGCCGAGTTCGGCGCACGTGAAGCCGCAGAAGGCGAGCACGGCGATGGCCATCGAGATCTCGCCGGGCACCTTGCCGGTGACCGCGAAGCCCGCGATGAGCGCAAACAGGATCACGTAGATCGGCAGCGGAATGATGCCGATGCGGATTTCCATCAGCTTCCACCAGCCTTCGGGCCAGAAGCGGGTTGGGGTCGTGGCGGATGTCTCAGGGACTGCCTGGGTCACCTGCGAGGCGGCGGATGCGCTGTTCTGCACGGGATGTCTCCTTCGTTTTCGCGACCGGACTGCGTCGCGTCTCCGGTGCTTGTTTAATAAGGGGTGCGGGCTATCGAGGGATAGGCCGCCGGGTGTCTATAAAGCAGTAGCCGTGCCAGCGCGTTCCCGCGTGGCGATCGACCTGCAACCTGTTGATTTATTTGCCATTTCCATGAACACCCCCCACCCCGGGCATCCCACCGCTCCGAAATTTCAGAATCGGCCCGAGCCGCAGGCCGAAATCTCGGCCTGCCTGCTGACCGATCGCACCCGCCGCCCTTACGAACGGCACGACCCTTGAGCTCATGGCAAGAGTCATTTTCAGAATTCGCTCTGGAACGACGCCGATCGTTGGCCGAAGATGAATCACCGCACTTTGAGGAGCGAGCCATGAAGATCGTCTTGCCAGGATGCGCCGTCGTTTGCGCCGCGGCGCTGTGGAGTGCCTGCGCGCTGGCCGCGCCGCCGGGGTCCGCTTATCAGACGTCTGTGCAGTTATCGAGCGGAAGGAATCTGCTTTGCAGCGTGAACGAGTCACAGCCTGCTGGCGAAACCGCGGTGCTCACGCGCCGCGAGCAAGTGGAGGCCGATGTCCTCGCCACGCAGCGTTTGCGGCTCGTTAGCGGACCGGAGTCGCCTTACCCCTCTGCCTATACGGCGCCGAGCGTGGCCTGCGTGAACGCGGGTTGATGCCGCGGAAAGAACAACGGGCTCGATTCGCCTGACGAATCGAGCCCGTTGTGCCATGAGCGCGGTTGAGAAGCCGGCTCAGAAGCGTGTGCGCACGCCCGTCGTCACTTCGACCTGGTTGGTCGCGCCGAAGGTCGTGCCCACCGTGTAGCCGCCGTGCAGCTTCATGTAGTCACCCGCCAGATACACTTCGGTGCGCTTGGACAGGTGATAGAAGATCGAGCCGTAGAGCGTTTCCTTGAAGCCGTTGTGCAGCCCGCTCGTGGGATCGAATGCGCCGATGTTGGCGTTCGGAATATCGCCATCGACGTTATACGCGGCGTTGTGCGTGCGCATTTGCTGATAGCCCAGTTCGTAGTCGAACGCGCCCTTCGGCACGAGCTTGAACGACACCGTCCACGCATTGTCCTGACGCTGGCCGAGCGCACCCTGATTGCCCCAGTAGCGGAAATAGCCCGCATTGGCGCGCACGATGCCGATCGTGTAGTTGCCGCCCACCGAGAACGCCTGGTTCGTGTTGCCGTTGTTGTTCACGTGGCTATAGAAGGTCGAGGCCGTCCAGGTCGGGGCGTTGTAGCCGAGTGCAAACTGATAGTTCGCATTGTTGCCGAAGCTCGTGGAATTGCCGAACGCATAGCCCGCCGCCGCGAAGATCCCATTGTCGAACACCTTCTTCCACGCGAGGCCATTGTCATAACGAGTGCCCGTTGCGCTCGCGGCGTAGAAAATCATCTGTTTGAAGTTGTTCGCGTTGGTCCAGCCGCCCTCTTCCGTCGTGAGCTTCGCGTTGCCGTACGGGTCGCCGTAAATGGCCGCGGCGTCGCGCGCGATGGTGTTCTGGAAGCCCGCCGTGATCTTGCCGAAGCGGTCGTCCTCCACGCCCACCCAGGCGTCGCGGTCGAAGATCTGGCCCGGGTCTTCCATCTGGCCGTCGCTCACGCGGTATTCGCTCTCGAGCCGGAAGATCACCCTCGTGCCGCCGCCAATGTCTTCAGCGCCTTTCAAGCCCCAGCGGCTGCCGCTGAACCACGGTTCTCCGCCAATGCCCATGCCGATCACGTGATTGCCGTTGGCGTCGGCGTGCGACTGATACGTCGGGACGCTCAGGTCGATGAGACCATAGAGTTGAACGCTCGATTGCGCGTGTGCGCCGCTCGCCGCCAGTGCGCCAACCGTCACGGTGAATGCAAGGTGCCTTCTCTTCAAGATCGTCTCCAGGAATGCATGTGTTGAAGTTTTCATGGACCCGCTGGCATCACTCAGCGGGTGAGACGAATAGTAGAGAGGTGAATCCTTCGCGATTCTTTCACGAACAATCTGTATTCCTAAGTACATTCACCAATACCGGCAACAAAGCCGGCCTGCTCAGGCCGGCACCGGCTCCTTCGCGCGAAGGATGTAGCCGAGGCCTCGCAGCGTGGTGATTTGCACGCTCGACTCCGCCAGATGCTTGCGCAGGCGATGGATGTAGATATCGATCGCGTCCACACTCGGTTCGTCGCTCAGGCTGCAGATGCGCTCCAGTAGCGCATGCTTCGGCACGGCACGGCCCTGGCGCAGCATGAGTGCTTCGAGTATGGAATGCTCGCGCCGGCGTAGCGTGAGCGGCGCGTCCTTGTGGCGGAACTCGCGCGTGTCGCAAACGTACTGCAGGTCGCCACAAGTGAGCCAACCCGACTTCTCGCCTGTCTGCCGCCGTATCAGCGCCTTGATACGCGCAACCAGTTCGCGACTGTCGAACGGTTTGACCACGTAGTCGTCCGCGCCGGCGCCGAAACACGCCACCTTGTCGTCGATCGAGCCATGCGCGGTCAGCATGAGCACGGGCACGTTATTGCGCCGGCGCCGCAAACGGCTGAGCACGTCCTTGCCGCTCAGGCGGGGCAGGCGCATATCGAGGAGCACGAGATCGTAGCTCTGCGTAAGCAGCACCGAGTCGGCGGCCTCTCCATCGACCACGCAGTCCACCGTGAAATTCTCGGCGCGCAACAGGTTGACGATCCAATGCGCGAGTTCGGCATTGTCTTCTACGAGCAGCAGCTTCATGGTCCCTCCTCACCTCTTCTCATCCGGACCAGACAGGCAAACGCACCGTCGCGACCAGACCCACGCGCGCGGCCCCGGCGGCCACGCTCACCGAGCCGCCGTGCGAGCGCGCGACCTGGTGCACGATGGCAAGACCGAGGCCCGTGCCCTCGGTGTCCGCCGCCACGCGATAGAAGCGCTCGAACACGTGCGCACGCGCCTCGGCTGGAATGCCGGGGCCGTTGTCCACCACCTGCAGCATGACCTCGCTGTCTTCGCTGCGGCAGATGGCGGTCACGCGGCCGCCGGGCTGCGTATAGCGAATGGCGTTGTCGATCAGATTTGACACGAGCGAAGCGAGCAGGCCCGTGTTGCCCGCCACGTGCACATCGTCGGCGAGTTCCGCGCCGAGATCGATGCCGCGCCGCTCCGCGGCCTGAACCATCTCTTCGAGCACCGAAGAGACGACCTCGGCAAGATCGACACGTGTCTGGCTGCGCGACGATTGCGCCATCGACTCTGCCTGCGCGAGCAAAAGCAGTTGATTCGTCAACTCCGCCATTTTCTGACTGGTGCGGCGCACGCCTTTGAGTGCGTCGTAAAGCGCGGGATCGCGCGCGTCGCATTGACTCGCGAATTGCGTTTGCGTGGTGAGTAGCGTGAGCGGCGTGCGCAGTTGGTGCGCGGCGTCGGCAATGAACTGGCGCTGCATGGCGGCATGCACCTTGAGCCGCGCGATGCACTGGTTGATCGCTTCGACGATCGGCCTCAGCTCCGAAGGCAAATGGTCCGGGCGGATCGGCTCCAGTTGCTGGGGCTCGCGATCGGCAACGTCGTCCTTGAGCTTCATGAGCGGCCGCAGTTCGAGCGTGAGGCCGAGCGGCACGAGCAGCGCGACGAGCGCCAGCATGAACCACTGGCGTGCAAGTTGCGGCCTCCACAACGCGTTGATCATCGCCTCGCGCGACGCGATCGTCTTGCCGACGATCACCATGACGCGTTCGGCACGCCCCGAGTCGTAGAGCATGCGCTCGTAGGCCACGGCGCGGATCGGCATCCCCGCATATGTGGTGTCGTAGAACACAGGCACCTCGGCTGTATCCGCGCGCGGCAGCGGCAAGTCCTGCGCGCCGCCCAGCAAGCGGCCATTGCCGGCTAGCACCTTGTAGAAAACGTGATCCTGCCAGGGCGATTCGAACAGCTCCAGCGCCGCCGGCGGAATCGACGCATTGAGGGAGCCGTTGTCCCAGTCGACGTCTTCGATGATCGTCCGCGCCGAATTCAGCAGCGAGTGGTCCTGCACGAGATCCGCAGTCTGCCGTGCGGCGTCATACGACACGCCGCCCGTCACGACGACAAACGCGGCGAGCGGCACCAGCAGCCACAACAGCAATCGCGCACGCAGACTATGCACCATGTCACGCTCTCTCAGAGACAAAGCCGCCGTGCGGCGCGCGCAGGACGGCGGCACTGGGCGTCCTTCATTTCGCGCCGACGAATTCGTTCGTATACGTTGCGGACAAATCCACGTGCTTGCCCTTGACCGAGGGATTGAAACTCGAGAGCACCTTCAGTACGGTCGCCGGTCCGTCGGCGGGCATCTTGCCGTCCGCGGTGTACATCGGCAGCGAGGCCTTGAGTGCGCTCACATAAAGCCCCTTGTCCTTTTGATAGTCGGCGGGCATTTGGGCGGCGATTTCCTCGGCGCTGTGCGTGTGAATGAACTGCATGGTGCGCACGAACGCATGCGCAAGCTTCACCGCCTGCGCCTTGTGCGACTCGGCCCACGCGTCCTGCACGTAAAGGCTTGCGGCGGGATAGGTGCCGCCGAGCGCGGCGCGCGTGCCTTCCACCGTGCGCATGTCCACGAGCACCTTCGCGTCGCCGGCTTTCTGCAGCGCCGAAACGGTCGGCTCGGTCGTCATGCCCGCGTCGATGCGCCCTTGCTTGATGGCGGCGATGAAACTCGCGTCCGCGCCCACCGGCAACATAGTGTAGGCGCTGGAGGCGATGCCATGCTGGCTCGCGAGATACTGCGTGAGAAAGCTGGTCGAGGAGCCAAGGCCCGTGACGCCCAGCGTTTTGCCTTTCACATCGGCCATCGACTTGACGGTGCCGGCCGCTTTCGACGACACCATCTCCACTTCGCCCGGCACCTGACCGAACACGACGATCGCCTTGACGTCCTTGCCTTTGGTCTGCAAGTCGATGGTGTGATCGTAGAAGCCCACAACGGCCTGCACCGCGCCCGCGAGCAGTTCGTTCTCGGCATCCACGCCCGCGGGTTGCGAGAGCAACTCGACATTCAGCCCCTCGTCCCTGAAATAACCCAGTTGCTCGGTGAGGCGCGCGGGCAGGTAAATAAGCTTCGTAATACCGCCGACCATAATCGTGATCTTGTCGCCGGCATCGTCGGCGGCATGAGCGCCATGAAGCGCCATGGCAAACAGCAGACCACCAGCGAGTGCGACTTGACGCAGCGCGCCAGAACTGGGTTGCATTGAGTGTCTCCATCAGAATGGGCCGGCGGCGCGATGCTGGCCGCCTCGATCGTTTCGGGGATTCTAGTGATTCAAACCCTTCTCGAAGCTTTCGCGGGTCCCGCCGATTTATACGGGATTTCCATAAGCGGCGGCATTATTTATGCCTTTTATATTTCTGAATAAAAATGGCTTTTATTCAGCCAGAATAGCTCGCCAACTCGATGCGTCGTTATGTTGAAACCTAAAGCAGCGGCAGCGCCGCTTTTAATTTAAACAGGATAACTTAACGATTGAAACCACGAAACGTATCCACGTTCCGTGTTCACTCAACAGGGCTTGCCCACCTCAACCGTAACCTTCGACCGGGCGGCTATTACGCCGCCCGAAGCAACGGTCACAGAACACGCTGGACGGCGCGGGCGGAGTCTGTGATGTCCTGCCCAAAACCGGCGACCGTATTGCAGCCCGCCAGAGCGGCCAGTACGCCGACCATCGATACCACCACCAGAAGCCGTCCCATCATCTTGACTACCCCGTAAGCTCAATTTTTTGATTGTTGCGCGTGCGGCCGCTTATAGCGCCAATCCGCCGCGTATAGCGTCTTTACATCCGCTGGAGTTGCGTATTTTGCCTCTGGTCGGCCCGTGTCTGCAAATTGCCAGCGGCTGCGGTTGCGAACGGCGGCGCCTACCCCTGTAAAGCATGCCGCGCGGGCATATCGGCCGAGCCGGTTAGCCTGAACATCGAAACGGAGCCCTTGAGATCGTTCGCCTGCGCGGCGAGCGCACTTGCCGCCGCCGCGGCCTGCTCCACGAGCGCCGCATTCTGCTGCGTGACCTCGTCCATCTGCGTGACGGCCTGACCGACCTGGCCGATGCCCTTGCTTTGCTCCTCCGACGCGGCCGTGATCTCGCTGATGACATCGGTCACGCGGCGGATTTCCTGCGTGATCACGCGCATCTTTTCGCCGGCCTCGTGTACGTGCGCCGCGCCCGCGTGCGAGCGTTCGACCGATTCGTGAATCAGCTCCTTGATTTCCTTCGAAGCCGCCGACGAACGCTGCGCGAGCGAACGCACCTCCGAAGCCACCACCGCGAAGCCGCGCCCCTGCTCGCCGGCGCGCGCCGCTTCCACCGCCGCATTGAGCGCGAGAATATTGGTCTGGAACGCAATGCTCTCGATAATGCCGACGATGCTCGCTATGCGGTCCGAGCTGGCGTTGATGTCTACCATGGTCTGCACGACGCGCGAGACCACGGCGCCCCCTTGCTCCGCGGCTTCGGCGGCTTGCGCGGCGAGCTGGTTCGCCTCGCGGGCGCTGTCGGCGTTTTGCGAAACCGTGGACGTGAGTTGCTCCATGCTCGCCGCCGTTTGCGCGAGCGACGCGGCCTGCTCTTCCGTACGCTGCGAGAGGTCCTGATTGCCAACGGCAATTTCGTTGGTCGCGGTGGCGATGGAATCCGCCGAATGCTTGATTGTGTCGATGGTCTGCGTGAGTTGCTCCTGCATGCGCTTCATCGAAAACAGCAGGCTCGAGCGGTCGTCCGCTGCGATCTCGACCACGGCGGTCAAGTCATTGCTGGCGATGCGATTGGCGATTTGCGCCGCGTAGGCGGGTTCGCCGCCCAGCGAGCGCAGAATGCCGCGATTGACCACTGCCACGACCGCCGAAAGCGCCAGTGCGATCGCGGCCAGAATGCCGAGGCTCCAATAGAGCGTCACCCGGAATGCCGCATCGATATCGTCGACGTAAAGACCCGTCGTGAGAATCCAGTCCCACGGCTGGTAGGTCACGCTATAGGAGATTTTGGGCGCAACGTCGTTCGTGCCGAGACGCTTGAAGGAATAGGACACGAAACCCTGACCTTCTTGCTTGATGACGGAAACAATTTCTTTGAACAGGTAGATGCCGTTCGAATCCTGAAAGTCGCCGACGTTCTTGCCGACCAGGTGCGGGCTCGCGGCATTCATCAGTAGCACGTACTGCGAATTCATAATGCCGAAGTAACCGCCCTCGCCGTACTTCATGTTCTTGACGGCGTCCATCGCGCGCTTCTGGGCGTCTTCTTGCGACAGTGCGCCGGCGTTGGCGCGCTCGCCGTATGACTTCACTACGCTCAGCGCGATCTCCGAGGCGTGCTTCAAATCCGCCTTGCGCTCCTCGAGGCGCGTTGCCCGCGTCTGCCACGCATCATCAATCGATACCCCTGCCAGGCACACGAGGCTTAGAACCAGCGGCAACCAGAGCCTTTGCACAAAAGAAAGCTTCATCATTCTGCGGTCTTCTAATATTTTGAGGAGCGTGCCTGAGCAAGCGGCACCCCGCCATTGCGGGCACGCACTGCGAGAGTAACTGCGAATAACGGCTCGGGCTGCGCACGCATTAGAGGCAGAAGACGCAACAAGCTCTTGCACAAATCGATGCACGCGCAACGTGTGTTTTTTGTAGTCGCATAAATGACGCGAACCAACAAAAGAGCGCTCATCGAACGACACGGCTAGAATTCACAACAATCTGGCGGTTGCTCCAATGCGGCGGAATCATGACAAAGCCATCGAGGACAGCCTTATTTTCCGCAGCCCGCATGTGGGACCGGGAAGCGGTGGCAGCGCTATGCGCAGCCGCGCCCGAGCTCGTCGAAGCGAGCGATCCGCAAGGCCACACTGCGTTGCACCGGGCGTGCGCAGTCAAGCCGGGCAGCAGCGCCGCGCTTCTCGAGTCGAACGGCATCGCCACCGTCAAGGTTCTGCTCGGCGCAGGCGCGGATCTCGAACGGGCGGTGCCAATGGACGAGGACGAGGGGGACTTTCGCGCCACGCCGCTTTGGTACGCCGTGGCGCGTGGAGAAAATTTCCCGCTCGTCGAGTTCCTTCTCAAGCAAGGCGCCAACGCCAGCTATTCGCTGTGGGCCGCGGTATGGCGCGACGACGAAGAGGTCTGCCGCGCGTTGCTGGAGGCGCGGCCCGAGCTGAACCTCAAGGCGCACGGCGAAACGCCGCTCTTCTATGCCGCGCGGCTCAAACGGCTCGCGACCCTCGCCATGCTGATCGACGCCGGAGCCGATCCGTCCATTGCCGATCCGAAAGGCCGCGACAGTGTGGCGATTGCGAGGGAACGCAAGCTGCCGGCGGGTATCATTGAAAGGATGGAGTCGCTGCAGCGCAAACTGCACAAACGTCGCCATTGATCTGCGAGCTTCAGGTCAATTCGACGACGCGCACAACCACACACCGGCAACGCACCACAACGGACCCTTTCGTCAATGCGCATTTTCGGAATCAGCCTTTACGTCATCATCGCCCTGCTCTTTGCAGTGCATGCCATTCGCAACCAGCAGAACATGTACTGGCTGCTGATCCTGTTTCTTTTCCCCGGGCTTGGCAGCCTCGTCTACTTCTTCGTGATTTATTTGCCGAGCCTGCGCCAGTCGCGCGGGGCGAGGGCGACTGGCCGGGCCCTCTCGCAACTGGTCGATCCGAACCGCGCGGTGCGCGAGGCGCGCACGGATTTCGACCGCGCGCCGACCGTCGCGCACCGGATGCGGCTGGGCGCGGCGCTGCTCGACGCGGGCAATGCCGCCGAAGCGCTGGAGCATTACCAGGCGGCGGCCACGGGGCCGTTCGCATCCGATCCCGCCTTGCTCGAAGGCCTCGCGCGCGCGCAGTTTGCCAACGGCAATGCCGCGGCCACGCAAGAGACGCTGGAAAAGCTGTTCGCTGTGCAGCCAGTCGCCCGCCAGCAGCCGGATCCGGCCTTGCTGTATGCACGGGCACTCGCCGCCAATGGCGCAGCGGGCGCGCGCGCCGCGTTCGAAGCCGCGCTCTCGTGCGCGAGCGACGCCGCCCCGCGTTGCCTCTTCGCCGACTGGCTGGCAAAGCAGCCCGGCGACGCCGACCGCCAGCGCTCGCGCGAGCTTTACGCCGATATCGTGCACGACGCAAAGCACTGGCCGCGCCACGCCCGCGAGCACAACAGCGAGTGGCTGCAACGGGCCCAGGCCGCGTTGAGCCGGTAGCGCAGACCTTTAGTCCAACCTGTCCTCGCACATGCGCCGGTAGGTGGCCGGCGTCATGCGGTATGCGCGGCGAAACCAGCGTCCCAAATGGCTCTGGTCCGCGAATCCGACTTCCGCGGCGACCTGGGCCGGCGTGCGCCCCGCCGCCAGCAGCCTGCGCGCGGCGCGCAGACGCAAGCGCACCAGGTACGCATGGGGCGACGTCCCGAACTCGCGCTGGAACAGGCGCGTCAAACGAAACCGGTCGATGCCCGAGCTATCGACGAGTTCGTCGAGCCCGATGTTCGCGCCCATGTGCGCGTGCAGCAGATCGCGCACGCGGGCCAGCGCGGGCGGCGCCGGAGTCGCCGCTGCGGTCGTAGCAAGCAGATGGCCGCCCAGCTGCTCCAGCAAGCGGTCGAGCGCCTCGTCGCGCGCGAGCCGGCCTTCCTCGCCGTATAGCGCGAGAAATGCGTGGCGGATTGCATGGGTCAGGCGCGGATCGTCAACGAGCGTCTGGCCGAAAGCGGCTTCCACGCCTGCCAGGCCCGCGATGTTCAGCCTGCGCGCCGCATGCTCGACCCACGGCTGCGGCAGATACAACATCGCGTAGGTGAAGCCGCCCGGTTCGGGCGCGTGGCCGTCGTGCAGCGCACCCGGCTCGATCAGGATCGCCCGGCCCGGCACGCTCGTATGCAGCGACCGGTGACACTGAAAGCGCTGCACCCCCTGCTCCGTATAGCCGATCAGCATGTCGTCGTGATCGTGGGGATCGTAGGCGTGGCCGCTGAAATGCGCGCGCAAACTCTCGATGCCCGTCTGCGCATCGCGCCGCGCGACTAGCCAGTGATCGTTCCGGCCCTCAGTCACCGTCGCGTTCGTCATGGCAAGCCTCGCTCCTCGTTCCCGGTTCCTTTCCCAAGGGCACGAGTGTACGCCAGCCATGCGCGCAGGACGGTACGCGCTCCCGGTGTTGCCGGCGCCCGCTCACCGGGTTCAGTCGTCGAACTCGCCGGCCTGCAGCGCTTCGTCGAAATCCGTGATCCACGGGGCGAAGTGGTCGGTGTCGTAGGTGGCCGTCTTGCCGTTGGCGATGCGTGTGACGGAGACCTGCCGGATCGCCGCGCGCTCGCCGGCAGCAGCGGTTTTCTCGTGGTCCGAGATCCGGAACTCGCGCAGGTCGAGGCCCCGGCTGGCGAGCACAGCCTTGACGTCCTCCTGTTCGTCCCAGGAAAATTCGGCGAAGTCGTGGGCTGTCATGTTCGTCTCCTCCAGGGCGTCATCAAGGACTGCACGGCGCGACAGGCAATCCCTCGGCCTTCCAGCGCAACATGCCGCCAGCGAGATTGGCCACCTTGCCGAAGCCCGCCTTGGTCAGCAATACACTCGCCTGCGCGGAGCGCACGCCGGAGCGGCACACTGCCACGACCGGCCGGTCGCGATCGAGCTCGTCGATGCGGGCCATCAGTTGCGAGAGCGGCACGAGCTTCGCATCGGGCAGATGACCGAGACGGTCGATGAACTCGGGCGCCTCGCGTACGTCGACGATCTGCAGCGCGGCCGCATGCTCCAGCAGCGCCATGGGCTCGATTTCCCACACGCCGCTAAAACGCAGTGTGAGCGGCGCCCAGTCGGGCGTTTCCTGGCTCGGCGCCTCGCCTTCGGGCTTGCCGCAGCGCAGGTTGGCGGGCACCGCGACGGCCATCTGCTTGGGATGCGGCAAATTCAGGTTGTGCATGTAGCCCGCGAAGTCGCCGAGATCGACGTCGCCACCCAGGCGCGGATTGAAGCGCCGCTCTTCGGCCACGCTCGTCACTGTGATGCCGCGATAGTCGTGCGCCGGGTAGAGCAAGCAGTCGCCTGGCAGCGTGAGGATCTGCTCGCGCACAGAAGTGAAAAGCTGCTCCGCGCTGCCGCCCTGAAAATCGGTGCGGCCGCAGCCGCGTATCAACAGGCTGTCGCCGGTGAAGGCCATGCTCGCGTCGTCGAGCACGTAGGTCAGGCAGCCGCTGGTGTGGCCGGGCGTGGCGCGCGCTTCCAGATACCGGTTGCCGAAAGCGATACGATCCCCGTGCCGCAGCGGGCGGCTCACGCCCTGCGCGCCCACCACGTCGGCGAGCGCGATCTCGCTGCCGCTGCGCTCGCGCAAGCGCCACGCGCCCGTCACATGATCGGCGTGCACATGGGTGTCGAGCGTCGTTTGCAAACGCAGGCCCAGTTCCTGCAGCAGCGCCAGGTCGCGCGGCACCTGCTCGTAGACAGGGTCGATCAGCAGCGCCTCGCCGCTTTCGGGGTCGCCGAGCAGGTAGGTATAGGTGGACGACACAGGGTCGAAAAGCTGGCGAAAGATCATCGCGGCTCTCTGTGAAGGCAAATGCGTGGTGCGGTTTGCAGTATGCCGCATCCGGTTTCGGCCCGGCTGCTCAACGTGCGCGATCTGCCCGCGTTTGTGCGGCAGCGAACGAATGGGCGAGCGGGCGGCGATGCGAATACCGCGCTAGTTGCGTCCTAAAGACGCCGCAGCCTGGCCAGCACCGCGGCGACGATGCGGTTCGCAGCATCCTGATGGGGTTCATACGACGCTCCTCGATGAGCGGCGGCCGCTTCACCAGCCTTCGAGGAAATAGATGTCACGAGCCGCGAGGCTGTTCCCAATGGCGAATCGAAAATGGAAGAAAGCCCGCCGTCAGCCGTTTATCACGTATCCCGGCGGGGTTTTTTAGAGGACTGAAATCATGATCAGAATCTTGTTGTGCGCCATGGCTTGCGTTCTGCCCATCGCGGTGTTCGCGGAAGCGCCGAAAGTGGCCAACGGCATGGTCGTAGACGACGACGGCATGACGCTCTATACGTTCGACAAGGATACCGTGCAGGGCAAAAGCGCCTGCGCCGGTGCGTGCGCAACCATGTGGCCGGCCGCGCTCGCCGACCCTTACGACAAGGCCAGCGGCGACTGGGGGTTGATCGCTTCCGCAGACGGGAAGCATCAATGGACCTACAAGGGCCACCCCCTCTACCGCTACGCGAAGGACACACACGCCGGACAGATGAACGGCGATGGCTTCAAAGACATGTGGCACACCGTGAAGCCCTGACATTATTTCGGTACGCCAGGCAATCGACATTGGCCGCCCTGCTCCGAAGTGTCGGAGCGGGGCGTGGCCAATGACGCTGCGGTGTTGTTTATCAGTTATCCGGACGCAACGTCCAGACCGTTGCCGTATTGGTGCTGTCGTCCACGGCGGCAAACTGCAAGTGGTGCTGGCTGTCCATGCCAAATGCCAGCCCGAACGCAGAACCCGCCGTGGGATCGACCGACATTTGCGCGACGAATTGTCCATCCACGGTGAATTCGACGATTTCGCTCGGCTGTTGCGGGTCGGCGTTCACGGCGTCGCCGTTGGCCGTGACGAGATGCCCGTTGGGTGCAAGCGCAAGAGCAAGCGGTCCGTGCAGGTGGGTGTTGTCCTGATAGATCAGCCTTCCCACTCCGCCGCTATGGCTCGCACCCGCCGCGCCGTAAATGGCGAACACCGCGTTGTCGCCGGTCGAGGCGACATAGAGCACGTCGCGCTGGCCATCGTAGGCGAGCCCCGTCGGGCCGACGACCAGCGCCGCTGGATCGGTGCGATGCAGATAGCCCGATGCGACGATCGTCGAGCTCGGCAACTCCGTCACACCGTTCTCGCCGATCGCGAGGTCGATTCTCGCGACCGTGCCGTTCAGCACGTCCGAGACGAAGACCTTCACGACTTGCCCGCCGTCGATCACGGTGAGGTCCCAGGGGCCGTCGAGCAGCCGCGCATCTTTCAGTTCCTTGACGAGCCGCCCCTGCGGATTGATGACGAGAAGCGAGCCCGGCGCGATGACGTTCTTGCCGTCGGCGGTCGGCACGTTGCCCACCAGCACGAAGCCGCTTCTCAGCACGGCGAGCGCCGTCGTGAGACCGAGGTTGTGTCCCGCGAAAAAGGTCACCGGCTGGCTATTGGGAACGATCTTCACGATCGTCGTGCCGGTGCCTTGCAGATTCGATTGCGCATTGAAGTTGGACACCACCACGTCGCCGGGCTTGAGCGTGCTCCACGACGGCACGCCGGCCGGTACGAACGCGATGCCGTACGGATTGACATCGCCATTGGACGGCACAGTCGACGAAGTCGCGAATGCCGGCGGCAGGATCGCTTGCTGGGCGTCGGCGCGAACAGCGCCCAGCGAAAGGGCGAAGAGCCCCGCGCCCAACGCGAGGTGACGCAGTCGCGGCACGAACGCCGCGCGGTTCCTGCCGATGTATGAACGACATGCAGACAACGAGCGAGAAGCTTCCATCTGACACCTCCTTCTCGCGGGGACGATCCGGAACGCCAGGAAGACTCGCGCGGCCGGTGAACCCACCATGCTTCGCGCGCCCCGCGTTTTGCGTAAACGATCCAGAAGCGAGGCTATTCCGTTGATCGCGCTGCAATGTTGTGCCGCTTGCGATTTGTTCTCGCGGCCCCTTACTGCGCGCGCTTCGCGCGCGGCGCGGCAGCCGGCGCCGCCAACTGCTCGACCAGAAAATCCACAAAGGCCCGCACGCGCGAGGTCAAATAGCGCGCGTGCGGATAGAGCAGAATGAACGGACGGGTACGTCCACCCTCGTCGCGCAGCACCTCCACGAGCCGGCCCTCGCGCAGGTCGTCCGCCACCACGAAGCGATACGTCTGAAAGAGCCCCGCCCCCGCGCGCGCGAGGGTCACGCCGGCGAGCGCGTCGCCGGAGGTTCCATAACTTCCGCTCGTGACCACATCGCCATCCTCATTGGCATTGCCCTCGAACGTCCAGGCGAGATGCCGCCCACTACTTGGCAGTTCGAACTGTATGCATTCGTGCGACTGCAGATCGGCCACGGTCTTCGGCGTACCCGCACGCTTCAGATAAGCGGGCGTTGCCACGACCACCATCTCCGCGTCTTCCAGCTTGCGCGCCACCAGGTTGGAATCGGCGGGCGCACGCCCGCGAATCGCGAGATCGAAGCCTTCGTCGGCGAAGTCGATGTTGCGGTTGCTCAGGTGCGTGTCGACCTGCACCTCTGGATAGCGTTCGCGAAACGCCGGCAGCAGCGGCAGCACGCGATAGTGCCCGTAGGGCGTCGGCATGCTGATGCGCAGCACGCCAGCCGGTGTGGTCTGCTCGCCCGTGACTTCGCGCTCGGCGTCCACGAGTTGCGACAGCGCCTGGCGGCACTGCTCGAAGTAGCGTCGCCCCGCATCGGTCAGGCGGATCTGGCGCGTCGTGCGCACGAAGAGGCGCACGCCGAGCCGCTCTTCGAGCCGCGCCACGGAGCGGCTCACCGCCGCGGGCGTGACGCTCGCCGCATTGGCCGCCAGCGTGAAGCTGCCCAGTTCCGCCGCCTGGCAGAACAGTTCAATGCTGCCCAGCAGCAGATCGTCGAATTTGCGTTGCATGCCCGTTTTCTCCTGACTGTTCCTGTTCGCGCCTGTTGTTTTAGCTCTATTCTGAAGGCTCCAACATGAGCCGAATGCTCATCACCACTCGAGGAGAACGTCGTGTCCGTCGAACAAAAACTTGCCGATCTCGGTCTCGCCCTGCCCACCGCGCCGCAACCGCTCGGCAACTACACGGCCGTTTCCGAGGCGGGCAATCTGCTCTTCATCTCCGGTCAGGGGCCGCTTGCCGATGGCAAGCTGCGCTGCACCGGACGCGTGGGCGCAGAGTTGACGCTCGAAGAAGGCCGCGAGGCCGCGCAGCTCGCTGCCTTGAACGTGCTCGCGCAGATCAAGCGCCACCTGGGCAGCTTCGAGCGTCTGCATCACATCGTGCGCATGGAAGGCCACGTGAGCAGCGCCGAAGGCTTTCTCGAACAGCCTGCCGTC
Source organism: Paraburkholderia hiiakae (assembly GCF_904848665.1). Lineage (GTDB taxonomy): Bacteria > Pseudomonadota > Gammaproteobacteria > Burkholderiales > Burkholderiaceae > Paraburkholderia > Paraburkholderia hiiakae. Next base: position 352,655 of record NZ_CAJHCQ010000002.1, on the reverse strand, counting down.
CTCGACGCCGCGTCGGATCTCTTCGCGGCCGTGCTCGGCGAGAAGGCCGGACATGCGCGCTCCGCATTCTCGCATTCGCAACTGCCACTCAACCTGCCCGTCGAACTCGTGGTGATCGCGCAGATCGTGTCCGCCTGAAAGCGTTTTTCCCGCCGGGTAACGAAACATTGGCACGCGCATCCATCGCGCGTGCCAATATTTCCGTTTCCGTTTCCGTTTCCGTTTCCGTTTCCGTTTCCGTTTCCGTTTGCAGCCGTTAAATCCCGCTCAACCCCATACGGACTGCAACCGCGCGATGCTCTCGCGCGTCTCGCGCTCCAGTTGCGCCACCAGTTCCGCCGCCGGCAACGCGCGCGCGAGCGGCGCGGCCTGGCCCGCCCACTGCGCGCCGTAGCCGAATTCGCCCTTGGCCTTCGCAGCCGCGATCAGGGATTTGCCCGCGTCGTAGGTGATCGGGTAGGACGGAATGCGCGGCGCCTTCGGGTCCTCGCCAAGCGCGGTAAACCGGTTGACGATGCCGCGCGCAATGCGCCCCGAAATAGCCGAAGTGAACGTGGTATGCCGCGCCGCGTCGCCGAGCAAGGCGGCGCGATAGCCCTCGTCGGCCGCACTCTCCGGGCTGGCCACGAACGCCGTGCCCAGTTGCGCCGCCTGCGCGCCCAGCGCAAGCGCGGCGGCGATGCCGGCGCCATCCATGATGCCGCCCGCGGCGATCACGGGCACGTCGAATTCGCTCACCAGCAGGCGCGTGAGCGCGAACGTGCCGAGGCCGTCATCGCGGGCGTTCTGGTCGAACACGCCGCGATGGCCGCCCGCCTCCACACCCTGCGCGACGATCGCATCCACGCCTGCCTCCACGGCCGCGGCCGCTTCATCGAGATTCGTTGCGCTCGCAAACAAACGGATGCCCGCGTGCTTGAGTTCGGCGATCACCGCATCGGGCGGCAGGCCGAAATGGAAGCTCACCACCGCGGGCTTCTCTTCCAGCAGCATGCTCTGCATCGCCTTGTCCACGACGAAGCTCGTGTAGATCTCCGAGAGCGATTGCGGCGGCGTTGCGCCGTATTGCTGGAACACCGGCGCGAGCCAGTCCAGCCACGCGCGCTCAACGGCCGCATCGGGCGTGGCCGGGCGATGGCAGAACACGTTGACGTTGAACGGTTTGGCCGTCAGCTCGCGGGTCTGGCGGATTGCCTTGCGCGCGTTCTCCGCGTTCATCGCGGCCACGCCCAGCGAGCCGAGCGCACCCGCGTTCGACACGGCGGCGGCCAGCGCCGGCGTGCTGGTGCCCGCCATGGGCGCCTGAATGATCGGCTTTTGAATGCCGAGCGAGCGCAGCAACGCCCGTTCGTCCACTTGAGTGCTCATGTTGCGTTCCCTCCGGATCCGTTCCCGTTTCAAGCGTGAGCGCGGCGCTGCGCCCAGTGCGCGAGTCCACCGCATGCGACCAGCAGCGCGCCGGTCACGAAGAACACGGCGTGCAGGCCGAAGTGAACGCCGATCACACCGCCGATCACCGGGCCCACCACCTGGCCGCTGAATTGCGCCGATTGCAAATACCCGAGCAAGCGGCCCGTTTGGCTTTCGTCTACCGATTGCCGCGCGAGCTTGCCGATCGAAGGCAAGAGCCCCGCGATCGTCATGCCCATCACCACGCGCAGGCCCGCGAGTTGCCACCAGTGCGTGACGAACGCTTGCGGCACCATCGCGAGCCCCGTGAGCACGAGGCACACGATGATGACGCGCCAGCTCCCGAAGCGGTCGGCCAGGGCGCCAAGGCGCGCCGCCGTGAGCATGCTGCCAAGCGCCGAGCATGCCATGACCACGCCCGCCACGCGCGCGAGATGCGCCGCGCCCACGCCCAGACTGCCGATATAAACCGTGATGACGGGTTCGATCGACATGTTGGCGAGCAGCACCATCATCGCGGTCACGAGCAGCGCGGCCACGACCGCATAGTCGGGACGGCGCGCGCTACCGCCTGAACCGGCCGCTGCACTGCTGGCGTGCGATTTCGCGTCGCTTTCCGGATGAAACTCTTCCTTCACCACGAAGATGGTCAGCAGCGCCGCCGCGGCGATCATCGCGCCGCCGGCGAAAAAGGTGCCACGAATGCCGATCCAGCCTGGCAGCACGCCGCCCACCAGCGGCCCGATGAGATTGCCCGCGAGCGCGCCCGTGGACAGAATGCCGAGCGCCCAGCCCGCGCGCTCGCGCGGCGCCTGGGTGCCGACCATCACGGTGGAAGCCGACGCATAGCCCCCCACGAGACCGGCGATCAGACGCAGCGCGACGAGCTCGTACACATTGTGCGCCACGCCGATCAACGACATCACCACGGCCATGCCGATCGCCGCGCGCACGAGCATGGGCTTGCGGCCATAGCGGTCGGCGAGGCGCCCCCAGATTGGCGCGGTAACCGCCGTGCCGAGGAAGGTCGCGCCGAATGCAACGCCCGACCATTGAATGACGGCGGACTGCGAGGTCACGCCGAGTTGCCGCACATAGATCGGCAGGAACGGCAGCAGCATGCTGAGGCTCACGAGCGTCGTGAACGAGCCGATCACGCACACAACGAGATTGCGCTGCCAGTACTGCGCATTGCGCTCCGAATAGCCGCGCGGCTGAGGCGTTGTCTGCCGCGGCGCAGCGGCGGGAGAAGAAGATACGGTGGTGGTATTCACTTGGCCCTCAACGCGGAGAGGAGATCGACACACAGCGCGAGCACGAGCGCCGCCACGCCGAGGCAGACGGCGGTCGAGGCGGGAAACAGCGTGCGGCCGATGATGGCGGGCAATAGCGGCCTGTAGGCGAAACGCGTGAGGCCAATGCCGATGAGGCTTGCGCTAGCCCCGGCGAGCGTGCCCCGCCAGACGTTGCAGGCGGCAGGCGCGGACGGATTCGAGACGGCTTGATGCATTACCACTCCCTGCAAGCGAGGCAATGAAACACCTGCTGAAGATGGGAGCCAGTTTAGGTTAGATCGCACGGCGAGAGAATCGCCGCGATACGGAAGTCATTCTTCCGCGCGGCGCATGAATGAGCGAATGTCGCCCAGGTCGATGTCGCTCAATCGGCGTCCGTAATGCGCCGGGCCTGCTCGAAGTAGTCGCGCAGCCGGGGCGCGGCGAAATCGACGAAACCGCGCACCTTGGGCACCGAAAGGCGCCCGTGCGGCGTGACGAGATGCGCGGGCAGCGGCGCATGCTCGCTGTCGCGCAGGACGATCTTGAGCCTGCCCGCCTCGACCTCTTCGGCGACGTGGTAGGAAAAAAGCCGCGTGACGCCATGCCCCGCCACGGCCGAAGCCCGCGCCGCGCGGATCGTGTTCACGATGAAGCGCGGCGAGAACTGCACGACCTGGGGCAGCGCCGTCTGGCGCGCCGCCGGGAAACTCCACGAGTCGAGCCCGAAATGCGTCATCGAAATGATCGGGTGGCTCGCGAGATCGGCGGGCGTCTTAATGGCCGGATGCGTGGCGAGATAGTCGGGCGAAGCGACCACCACGCGCCGCACCTCGCCCACCGGAATGGCGACGAGCGTGGAGTCCTGCAAATGCGCAATGCGCAACGCCACGTCGATGCCCTCGTCGATCAGGCTCGCGGGCCGGTCGAGCAGGTGCAGGCGGATCGACACCTCGGGGTTGCGGTCGATGAATTCCTCGACCATCGGGCGCAGCACCTCTTCGCCCACGGCCACCGCCGCCGTTACGCCGAGGAGCCCGCGCGGCGCGGAGCGCTCGTCGGCGGCGAGCAGGTCGGCCTCCTCGAGATCGGCGAGAATGCGCCGGCACGCCAGCGCATAGCGCTCGCCGGCATCGCTCAGCCGGAGCGTGCGAGTGGTGCGGTACAGGAGCGGCGTGCCCGTGTGCTCCTCCAGAAACGCAATGGCCCGGCTCACCGCCGCGGGCGAGCGGCCCAGCCGGCGCCCCGCGCCCGCGAGACTTCCCTCGTCGAGCGTGGCGACGAAAACCTTCATGGCGTCGATTCGGTCCATTGCGCGTTTCTGGTTTGATGGTCGCTTGGCACTGTCAATTCCACGTCGATCTTAGCGGTTATAGCCAGCGCGCGACTAGCACTCACTTCGAAAACCGCGCCGGGACATGGTTCGATCGCCGTCTAACGCAAACAGCATTAGATGACCTTTTGCGTTTGCCTGATCTTGTATCATGAACCCGCATCCCGGTTGGCACTTCTTGCAGGTTTGCGGGTTAGTGGCAGACTGCCGGCGCGGCACGCGAGGCAGGCTAAAGCGAAGCAATTCGGATAACTAAATATCCCGCTCCAGAGCGATCAGCGATATGCACTTCACTCTTCCGAACGGAGAGGGGCTTGTTGCGCTTGACGGGCGTTCGTCGTGAGGAGCCGTGCGAGGTTGCCAGCCGCCGTCGCCGCGTGGTGCTTGATGCGCTCGCGCGCGTCGATAACATCCGGCGCATCGCGATAGTGTCCGATTGCGCCGAACGGATTAAGCCGGGTTTCCTTTGCCCAGCCCGCCAGCGCCGGCCAGGCCAACCGGGCGCGCTCGTGCGCGAGAGTCGAGAGGAAAGCGCTGAGGTAGTCCGCGTTCTCATCCCAATAGGCGATCGGCGCACAGAGTCGGTTCTTGTCTTCGTCGCTCGCCACGAGGGCCTCAATCACGCCAAGCATGGCGAACTGGTAGCAGACGAACCCCCACAGGAAAGGCTGCACTGTCACCCGACCGGCCTCGAAGATCGGCCGCAGGGGACGGCGCGCCAACCCTCTCGCCGAACAATGGATATGCACCGAAGCTTCGCTTGTCGGGATGCTTCCCCCGTCGAGGACGATCTCATCGCGCTCGATCCTGCGTACGTGACCGAGACGAACGACATCCTCGATCTTGCGCAAGCGCTCCAGTTCACCCTCGCTGATCACTGCTCCGCGAAACATGCTGGGTGCGACGCCGCGGTCAACGCGAAGGAAGACCTCCTCCGCTTCGAGCCGAGCAAAGAGATCTTCAATGGAAGTGGCCTGTGCCATGGCCTCGAGCTGAATCGCCATGCCGCGGTACGAACCCGGAAGCTGTGCCAGCGGCTGCTGGAACCGGCGGTTCATCCACCAGGCCTCCCGGGGCTTGATCCAGCGGATGGACGACGGGGACACGTTCTGTTCGAGCAGCCACACGCAGGTGTCGAGGGCGGTCTTGCCTGCACCGATGACAACGAAACGCTCAGGCCGCTGCGTGATGCGCGCGATATCACCCGCAGGCACGCAGCAAACGCCGTCTGCCACTTCGAAAGGGGGCGCGCTCGTTGCGGGCACCGCGCCTTCGAGATAGGTCGTGTCTACGATTTTGCGCCGCACTCGAACCTTCCATGACCGTTGCCCGAACCGCGACACGAAACGGTCATCCCCAAGGTACTCACTGCTGGGAAAGTAGCGCACGCGCCCGCCCGGCAGAAAGCGGTCGTGCATGACGTGCGCGAAGTAAGCGCGAATCTCGTCTGCCCCGGCCAGCTCGTAGTAGCCGGCATTCGTCCCTGCCGTATCGACGATATCCCGTCCAAGCGGCACCGAACTCACCCCATAAAATGCGGACGGCTGATGGAGGCGGACGTAGGGATAAGCGTCGATCCAGTGTCCGCCGGGCGCGTGGCGGCGATCGACAAGGGTCACTGTGGCGTCGGAATGGGTAAGCAACGCGTCGGCAAATGCCATCCCGGCGGCTCCCGCACCGACCACGAGATAGTCCGTTTCGAGCGTTTCGTCTGACATTTTCAGCTGGAGCCGTCATTACCGCGCGTGCCATAACCTGTCTTTTGGTGCAGACAGATCCGAGTCCGCGCAGTCGGACTTGCGTGTCGACGCGCTACTCACTGACCTCGCTGCTATCTTACGACCGATCTGAGGCTAGCGCTCGCATGAAATCAGGTATGCGAATCGGTTGCCTGTCGGGATCGGCTACGGCATGCGCCTGGCGAATGCGATACCTCGGTGTCGAGTCGCCCTCGCCATGAATCGAAAGGCAGTTGTCAATCGACCGGAACCAACTTGCTTTCGCTGAAAAAAGCCATTCAAAAAGCGGCCTTGTCTTGCCATCGCGCGACAGCGCAGTCGGATGTCGCTTCAGGAGCGTCACCATGTCGGCTTCGTTCTAGGAACGGCATTTATGGTCGCATTAACTGTGCAAATACATACCGTGCGACTTCAGCGTTAAACCGCTCGCCTCAAGTGGCTTTGCCATTCATGGTGATACGCACACCTTATTCAACGCATAAGGGACGGCCAGAACATGAAAGCGTATCAGCCAGAAGTGGACTCAAAGACGCTTCGCAAGGTGATCATCGCCGCTGCGGTAGGCAATTTTGTCGAATGGTTCGACTTTGCCGTTTACGGATTTTTGGCGACGCTGCTGACTCATCAATTCTTCCCGAATGGCGACCCCGCGATCGCGTTGATGAAGACCTTCGCGGTTTTCGCCGTCGCTTTTGCATTCAGACCGCTCGGCGGGATCTTCTTCGGTGTAGTGGGAGACAGGGTAGGTCGCAAGAAAACGCTCGCGCTGACCATTTTGATCATGGCAGGTGCAACGACGGTAATCGGCTTCCTGCCGACCTACGCATCGGTCGGCATGCTCGCACCCTCGCTGCTCGCGATAGTACGATGCGTGCAAGGTTTTTCCGCCGGCGGAGAGTACGCAGGCGCGTGCGCGTATCTGATGGAACATGCGCCGAAGCACCAGCGCGCGCGATACGGAAGCTTTCTTCCGGTCTCCACCTTCCTGTCATTCGCGAGCGCCGCCGTTGTGGCATCCGGACTGGACGCCATGTTGTCGGCAGAGGCGATGAGCAGTTGGGGGTGGAGAGTCCCGTTCATCGCTGCGGCACCTATCGGCCTGGTCGGACTGTATCTGCGCACGCGCCTTGGCGAAACACCGTCGTTTGCCGCAGTCGAACACGATCACGACCTGGCCCACGCCCCACTGCGTGAAACACTCAAGACCCAGGCAAGCGCGATTCTGCGCCTTGGGGCCTTTGTGTCCGTGACTGCGCTCTCCTTCTATACATTTACGACCTACTTCGCCACGTATCTGCAAGTGGTGGGTCATCTGAGCCGGGCGAGCGCATTATTGATCACGGTGATTGCGCTGGTATTCGCCGCGGCAATCTGCCCGCTTGCCGGCCTCTACTCGGACGCAGTTGGAAGACGAAAATCCGTATTCACGGTATGCGCCATCCTGATCGCCGCTGTTTACCCTTCTTTCGTGCTGGGAGGGTCTGGGGATTTTCGCTCCGCCCTGGTTGGCGCAGCCATGCTTGCGATCGGAGCGGTGTTGTCGGGTGTAGTCACGGCGGCACTGCTATCCGAGGTCTTTCCGACCCGGACTCGTTATACCGCTTCAGCCATCACGTACAACCTGGCCTATACGATCTTTGGCGGAACGGCGCCGCTGGTTGCCACCTGGCTGATCGAAACGACGGGCAACAACATCTCTCCCGCTTTCTACCTGATCGCTGTCTCGCTGCTGGCACTGGTTGGCGGTATGTCCTTGCCGGAAACGTCCCGGATATCGCTTGATGATCACCCGCATGAAGATGTGACTGAACGCGTACGCGACTGGCAGACTCCCACCGCTCAGTAGGCCGCGCGCAGGGCCTCCGTGGCGAGGGCGAGGCGCGATGCAATCACCTTCACCAGAAAGCGATGAAACTGCTGAGCGGCTGGGGGATTGTCCTGCTCGAGCGCAACGAGCGCGGCCAGCGACAACCTGCGCACCCGCGTTGGCACCTCGGCGAACACGTCCGCGCTGCGAGGCTGCTGCGTGTACATGGCCATTTCCCCGATGACCGTACCCGGGAGACACACGCGCAGCCGCACCGACCGCCCGGTTCCGAGCGGCAGCGAAACGGCGAGCCGCCCGCGCTCGATGATGTACAGCGCGTCGCCCGGATCCCCACGAAGAAACAGCGCCTCGCCCGCTTGCAGATCGTGCACTTCGAGCCGGCTGGAGAGCGTGTTCAGCGCGCTGGCCGTGAAATGCGGCGCGAGCAACGCGTTAAGGTCGTCACCGAGCTTCGGCGCGAACGCGCTAGCGCCGAGCAGTTGGTCTTCCACCCATTCCAGGCCCGCATCGAGCGTGTCGAATTCACGAATCCGCAGATTGAGCGTACCGGTTTTCGTCAGCAGATCGCGCGAGCGCGGCGGCAGCGCGGTCAAAATCAAGTCGGCGCCCATCGTCGCGCAGAGCTGCCGCAGCTTGACGAAGCTGATCGATACCGACGCGTCTATGCCTTGAGTCGACGCGAAGTCGAGCACGACGAATCGAACCAGCACGGGATCGCGCGCGGCGAGCCGCTCTCGTATGCGTTGAAGGATGGAATTGGCCGTGCCGAAAAAAAGAAACCCTTGCAGGCACATACCGCACACCTGTGCGCCGAGTCCGCGCAACGCTTCGGTATCCTCTATGTTTCGCTCGACATTCGATGTCCGGGTGCGAAGGTCGAACTCCATGCGTATGCAACTCACCCGGCCGTAGAGCAGCGTGAACATCATGCACGCAGCGATCACGCCTGCGCCTACGCCGATAATCACGCCCCAGGCGGCGATCGTGCCGAGAATGACGGGCACGAGCAGGTACTCGTACCAGGCGAGCTTCGTCCATGCGCCGACAACCCACTGCACGATGAGGCGCAGCCCCATGAACAGCTGGAGGCCGACCAGCACCGGCACGGGAAAGAGCGCGACGAATCCGGGCGACACCGCCAGCACGACGAGGCACGCGAGCGATGCGAACACGCCCGCCATCCGGCTCGTCGCGCCAACGCGCGCATTGAGCATCGAGCGATTGAACGATTGATAACCCACCATTCCGCCTAACAGCCCGCTCGCGAGATTGGCGAGGCCCGCGGCCCGCATCTCGCGGTTGAGATCGACTTCCTCGCCCGTGGCCGCGCCGATTGCCGTCGAATTCATCAGGATCGTGATTGCCGAGACCGACGTGACCACGAGGCTCTCCGGAAGGTGGGCAGCGATCGCCGTCCAGTCGATGCCGCCCTGCGCGAGCTGCGCGCGCAAGTGCAACTCCGGAATCCCCGTGAGCCGCAGCGCCACGCGCGGCAGCAGCAGCCCCATGCCGCGCGCTTCGTCAATCGACAGGCCCGCGGCGCGCAGCAGAACGTAGAAAAGGAGGATCCCGAAGGCCAGCGTGAGCGGCAGCGCTGCAACGTGCTTCCAGGTGCGCATCAGGACTGTGGCCAGCACGCCGACGACGAGTGCGGGCAGCCACGCGAGCCAATGAAGATGTGTCAACAGCGCGAGCGTGCGCCAGTGCAGGGGCTCGCCCGTCATGACGCGGAACGCGCCCGCGAGGAGCAGATAGCCGGTGCCGGCAAGGAAACCGCCGAGGACTGGGTAAGGCAGAAACTGCAGCGAGCGGCTGCGCTTCGAAGAACCGATCGCGTAGAGCACGACGCCGGTCACGAGCGAACACAGCGCGATGGCGATCAGCACGGTGAGCAGGAGCGTTTGCGGGGAGCCGCCGTCCGCACGCACGCTGCTCGCAACGCCTGCCGCCACACCCGCGAGAAACGCAGCCGCATTGCTGTCGGGGCCGCCGATGTTCAGGCGCATTGAGCTTGTCAAGGCAATCACGAGCGCCGTGACGACACAGCTGACGAGCGCAGTGGGCACGCCGAGCATCGCGTAGCGGGCAAGATCGGCGCTGAAGATCATCGTGCCGAGGCTCATCGCGTAGCACAGCATGACAAGCGCCGATACCGCCCCAGCCGCCAGATCGCCGGGCAGCGCCGCGACACGCGAGCGCGGCGGGGCGTCGGCGACGGTAGCGGTGTTGCCCGGCTTCACGTGAATGCTCAGTGGAATGCGCGAGGCGCGATGGGGAGCGATCCAGTATCCGTCCGCAATCGAAAGCCTGTCAAACGCCGTACGCAGGCCATACGCGGTCCGTGGCGCGCGTCTACACTGGATATTCATCGGCACGATCCCCGACAGGCTCGCGGCGGTTCGCATCAGGCAACCGTCATTGGATCCAGGCGGCGAACATGGATATCGAGCAATGGCTGCACGCCCTGGGACTTGAGCAGTACGCGCAAGCGTTCGCGGCAAACGATATCGATCTGTCGCTGCTCGCGCAGCTGACCGACGCGGACCTGAGGGAACTCGGGGTGCAGTCGCTCGGCCACCGTAAACGCATCCTCGCTGCCGCCGCGCGGGATCTGCCTGCAGCGGCTCTGCCGGTGGCGCAGGCGCCGAACGCACCCGACGCTCTGGACATCCCCGCGGACGAGCGCAGGCAGGTCACGATCCTCTTCGCGGACCTCTGCGGCTTCACCGCGCTCTCGCGTACCCTCGATCCGGAAGAGGTGCGAGCGCTGATCGGCCGCTTCACGGCGCTCGTCGACGGGATCGTGCTTGCCTATGGCGGCACGACCGACCGGCACATCGGCGACGCGGTGATGGCGCTGTTCGGCGCGCCCCGCGCGCACGAGACGGACACACTGCGCGCGGCCCGCGCGGCGCTCGACATCCATGAGGCGCTGACGCAGCTGAGCGCGCAGGCGGCTCGGACGTTGCAGGCGCATATCGGCATCGCGAGCGGTGAGGTCGTCGCCGGCGCGCTCGGCTGCGTCGATGCGCGGGATTACACCGTGACCGGCAATCCGGTGAACCTGGCTGCGCGGCTCGAGGCCGCGGCGGCGGCCGGCGAGACCTGGCTTTCCGATGACGTGGCGCGCGCGCTCGGCGACGCCGCCGTCTGCGACGCGCTCGGCGAGCAGCGCTTCAAGGGCATCGACACGCCGGTGCGCGCATGGCGGCTGCGCGCGATGTCGAGCGACCCGGCGAGCGAATCGGCGAAGGCGAGTCAGAGCCGCTTCGTCGGACGCCAGGCCGAGCTCGAGCAGTTTCACGGTATCGTCCATGCGTGCGTCGCGAGGCGGGCCGGCCACATCGTTCATGTGCGTGGCGAAGCGGGCATTGGCAAGACGCGTCTCGTCGACGAGATGCGCCGCCACGCGCAGTCGCAGGGCTTCGAGATCCATCGGGGCCTTGTGCTCGATTTCGGCGTGGGCAAGGGGCAGGATCCCGTGCACACGATCGTCGGCAGCCTGCTCGGCCTGCCGGCCGGCGCTTCGAGCGACGCGCGGCAGGCCGCCGCCGCGCGTCTCGCCGATGAAGGCGTCGTCAAGGCCGAGCAGCAGGCGTTTCTCCACGACCTCCTCGACCTGCCGCTCGCCAACGAGTGGCGAGCCTTCTACGACGCGATGGACCACGGCGCGCGCAAGCGCGGCAAGCAGGCGCTCGCCGCGAGACTGACCGACGACGCCTGCAGGCAGGCCGCAACGCTGATCGTCGTAGAAGACCTGCATTGGGCCGACCCCGAAGTGCTCGACTATCTCTCGGCCTTCGCCTCCGGCATCGCGAACGGCCCGGGCCTGCTCGTGACGACCTCGCGCGTAGAAGGCGATCCGATCGATGCGACGTGGCGCGCGCGCTGCCGCAACACCCCGTTCGCGACGATCGACCTCGGGCCATTGCGCCAGGACGAGGCACTGAGCCTCGCGGGCAACTTCATCGACGCGACGCAGCGTGTCGCGCTCGCCTGCATCGAGCGCGCGGGCGGCAACCCGCTGTTCCTCGAGCAGCTATTGCGCAACGTCGAGGAAGGCAGCGGCAGCGCCGTGCCCGCCTCGATCCGCAGCCTGGTGCTCGCGCGGATGGACCGGCTCGCGCGGCGCGACCGCCTCGCCTTCCAGGCGGCCGCCGTGATTGGCCAGCGTTTCGACATCGCCTTGTTGCGGCGGCTCATCGACGATCCCGGCTACATCTGCGACGGCCTGCTCGCCAATGCGCTCGTGTTGCCAGAAGGCGAGGAGTTCCTGTTCGCCCATGCACTGATCCAGGAGAGCGCCTATTCGACACTGCTGCGCGCGCGCCGGCGCGAGCTGCACCGCTGCGCGGCCGACTGGTTCGCGCACGGCGACCCCACGCTGCACGCCCAGCATCTCGACCGCGCCGACGACGAACGCGCGCCGCAGGCCTATCTGGCCGCCGCGCTCGCGCAGCGCACGGCCCACCTGCTCGAAGCCGCGCTGCGCCTCGCCGAGCGTGGCCTCGAGATCGCGCAGACCGAGGCGGACCGCCACACCCTGAGCTGTTGCAAGGGCGAGCTCCAGCGCGACCTCGGCGACATCGCGGGATCGATTACTACCTGGCGCGCGGCGCTGGCGGCCGCCCCCGACGACGCCAGTCTGTGCCGCTGCCAGCTCGGGCTCGCGGAAGGCCTGCGTGTGAGCGAAGGTCTCGACGAAGCGCTAGACCTGCTCGACGCTGCGCAGCGGATCGCGGAGCGCGACGACCGGGTGGCCGAGCTCGCAAGCCTTCACTATCTGCGCGGCAACATCTATTTTCCGCTCGGAAAGATCGATGCCTGCAGCATCGAGCACGAACGCGGACTCGATTATGCGCGGCGCCTCGGCCTGCCGGAGGCAGAGGCCCGCGCGCTAGGCGGTCTCGCCGACGCCGCGTACGCGCAAGGGCGGATGCGGACCGCGTTCCGCCATTTCAGCGATTGCGTGACGTTGAGCCGCGAGCACGGGTGCGGCCAGATCGAAGTCGCCAATCGGTCGATGCAGGGCTTCAGCCGCATTTATCTGAACGACCCGCGGCAGGCGCGTGAAGACGCCGTTGCCGCCGTGCGCGCCGCTGAGCTGATCGGGCAGCCGCGCGCGCAATTGCTAGGCGAGACGCTCGGCGTGTTCGCCAGCTACGAGCTAGGCGATATGCAGGCGATACAGGTCCATCTGGAGCAGGAAAGGCGCGTGATCCGGCAATTGGGCGCACGCCGGTTCGAAGCGCAGAACCTGGAAATGCAGGGGCGTGCCTGGCTCGCCGATGGATGCCGCGACGAAGCCCTCAAAGCGCTTCGTGAGGCGCTTGCGATCTCGCGCGAAGTGGGCACGCAGTTCTGCGCGCCGAAGGCCCTGGGCGCCCTCTCCCTCGCAGTCGACGAAAATGACGAAAGGACGCGGCTCCTGGCAGAAGGCGAGGATCTTCTGCGCCTCGGCGCGGTCGGCCACAACCACCTCTGGTTCTACCGCGACGCGATCGAAGCGATGCTGGCGGCTCGCGATCCGGCCGGCGTGCTGCGCTATGTGGGAGCACTAGAGGACTACACGCGGCGCGAACCGCTGCCCTGGGCCGACCTGTTCGCGGCGCGCGGACGCGCGCTCGCGCGCGCCCTGCACGAGCCTGCCGACGAAGCCGCGCGATCCGAGCTTGCGCGCGTGCGAACCGTGCTGTTGCAGGCCGGCTTCCAGCAATACGTGGCCGCGGTCGATGCAGCGCTTGCCGCTTGAGGCGAGCTACGCTAGCCGCGGCAGGCGCAACCGCCAGGCTGGCGGTACGCCGATACGCCGGACCGGGTTCCCTGCCAGCCGCCAAGCGGCGCGCCTGGCCTGATCGCGCAATGGCGAAAGCGTTAAAATCGGCGATTCCACTTTTGCGGCCAAAGAACACTCATGAAGTGCCTCACCCTCTCGTGCGTCCTCGCTGCCATCGCTCTGGCCGCCACTCCCGCACTTGCTCAAACATCGTCGGGCGATTCGAATTCGAAGCGCGATTGCGCAATCGGTTACGTGACCGGCGTTGCGGGCTCGGCGCAAAGCGTGCGCGACTATCTGGCCACGCCGGAGCGCGACCGAATCCGCTACCTCAAGGACAACGAGATTCAATGCAAGGTCGCCGACGACGACAGCCACGCGTCCGGCTGCACGGGCGTCACGCTATTGAAGAACGAGAAGGTGAGCGTGTACGACAATAGCGACCCTGCTACCACCGCTATCGTCGTGCGCGTGGAACTCGATCGCGGAACCTATCCCGTGATCATCGTCGCGCCCAGCAACGAGGTGAAGTGCGACGAGTGAGCGGCACGTCGTTAGCAGGTCGTTAGCGCGAGTTGCGCTCGCACGCCGCGATTTGTGCATCAGTCACGCCCGCCATTCGCGCGGCATCGACAATCTGCGCCCAGCTCGTCGCATCCACCGGAATGCCGTGCGCCTCGCGCGCACGCCGTGTCGCGTCCTCGCGTTCGCCGGGCAGCAGGATCTCATCGACACCCGCCGCGCGCCGCGTGGCCTTTAGCCACTCGACAAACGCCAGTGCTTCGTACTCGCGCGATGGCGCGTCGAACGCCGCCGGATCGACGATCACCGACATCATGCAATTGACGATCGCGTGCGTGGAGACGATGGTTTGCTCGCGCGTCGTGAAGCCGCCCGAGAGCGCGCCCGCCAGAATCTCGCACATCGCGGCAAGCCCCGAACCCTTGTGCCCCGCCACCGCGCCGCCGAATGCGCGCAGCGCGCCATGCTGCGTATCGCTGAACAGCGCGCCGGGGTCGCGCGTGGGGCGGCCGTCGCTGTCGATCAACGCGTCGGCCGGCACATCCACGCCTTTGTTGTAGGCCACGCGCACCTTGCCTGCGGCAATCGCGCTCGTGGCGAAGTCGAGCACCAGCGGCGTGCGCCCCTCGAGCGGAAATGCCGCGCAGAACGGATTGGTGCCGAAGCGCCGGTCAATGCCGCCGAACGGCGCGACGAGCGGATCGCCCGCGACGTTGACGAAGTGGAACGACACGAGCCCGGCGCGCGCGCATTGCTCCGCCCAGTGCCCGATACGTCCGATGTGATGGGCATTGCGCAGGCCGAGCGCGCACACGCCGAGCGACTTCGCACGCTCGATGCCGTGCTCCATCGCTTCGAACGCCGTGACTTGCCCGAAGCCGCGCGCGGCTTCGATCGTGAGCACCGCGCCCGCGTCGCGCACGACCTGCGCGTGCGCGTTCAGTTTGAGCTCGCCTTCGCGGCACGCCAGCATATAGCGCGGGATCATGCCCACACCGTGTGAGTCGTGCCCCGCGAGATTCGCCTCGACGAGATGGTCGGCAACCAGCGTCGCCTCGCGCGCCTCGCTGCCGGCCGCGCACCATATGGCGACGACGAAGGCATGCAGCGCACGAGCCTCGATAACGACTTCTGAATTTTTTGCAGCAGTGGCATTCGACATGGACGTGACCCTGTATGGCAACGGAGTAAGAGGCGGCGCTCAGGCGCGCGGCGCGTAAGCCGATTCGTCGACACCGCTGGCCTCGGGCGCCTGCAGCGGCTCGACACGTCCGACAATCACAAGATAGCTCAACGCGCCGAGCACGCAAAACCCGCCGGCGACAACGAGCGGAATCGTGAAGGAGCCGCGCGTGATTTGCAGCATCACACCTGTAAACGTCGTAAGCGCGATACCTGCGAGATTCGATGCGAAGTTCTGGATGCCCGCCAGCGAAGCGACGTGCCGTGGCGTGGGCGCGACGTCGGCAGGCAGCGACCAGATGCTGGCCGCGGCGGCCGCGAGGCTTCCATAAGCAATCGCGAAGAGTGCGAGCATTACATAGATATCCTGAACAATGCCGGTGAGCGTGATTACGGACGAAAGCAGCATGCCGCCGACAATGCACGTCTTGCGCGCGGCCGTCAGGCTCCAGCCGCGCTTCACCAGTGTGTCGGAAAGCCAGCCGCCCAGCCAGCCTCCGGGTATCGAGGCAATGGCGGGCAAAGTGCCGAGCGTGCCAAGCGACTTGAGCGAGAACCCGCGCGCTTCCACGAGATAGCTCGGGAACCACGTAATGAAGAAGTAAATCACGAAGTTCAGGCAGAAGAAGCCCAGCATCATGCCCCACACGGTGCGGTAGCGGAACAACCCGCTCCAGCGTATCGAGGCGGCGGCGGGCACGGGGGCGCGCGGCTGATCGAGTGCGGCGCGGGCCTCAGGCTCACGATACAGCGCGACCCAGCCCACGATCCACACGAGCCCGAGCGCACCGGTAATCACAAACGACGCCTTCCAGCCCCATGCGGCCATGATCGCGGCGACGAGCGGCAGCGACAGCGCGGAGCCCACACGCGAGCCGCTGTCGAATATGCTCGTGGCGAGCGCGCGTTGTTCGCGCGAAAACCACTGGCTAACGAGCTTTGCGCACGATGGATACGCGCCCGCCTCGCCCGCGCCGAGCATCAGCCGGCAGCCGAACATCGCCGCGAAGCCTCCCGCGACCGCGGTGGCCGCGGTGAACACCGACCACCAGCCCACGGCGAATGGCAACGCGATGCGCGCGCCGGCCCGGTCGACGAACCAGCCGTAGGGCAGTTGCATCACGGCGTAAGTCCAGAAGAAGCCGCTCAGCAGCAGCCCCATGGCAGCAGGACCAATGCCAAGGTCCTTCATGATGTGCGGCGCGGCGACCGCGAGATTGGCGCGGTCGATGTAGTTCACTGCAATTGCCAGAAAACAGAAGAAAATGACCAGCCAGCGCGATTTTTCCTTCATGGAAAGCACTCCTTCTGAATATGGCGTCGCTTACCCATCGAGTTGCGGCGCCGGTCCGAATCGCTCCCGCGCTACATGACCGCCCCCAGATGCCAGGGCACGAATTCGTTCTGGCCGTAGCCGTGCAGTTCGCTCTTCGTGCGTTGCCCGGAGGCCGTCGCGAGCATCAGTTCGAAGATCGCGGCGCCTGTCTCGTCCACGCTTTGCTCGCCATCCAGAATGCGGCCGCAGTTCAGGTCGATGTCCTCTTCCTGGCGTCGCCAGAGCGCGCTGTTCGTGCCGAGCTTGAGCGACGGCGAAGGCGCGCAGCCGTAGGCGGAGCCGCGACCCGTCGTGAAGCAGATGAGATTGGCGCCGCCCGCTACCTGGCCGGTGGCGGACACAGGGTCGTAGCCGGGCGTATCCATGAACACGAGCCCCCGAGCGCGCACGGGCTGCGCATACTCGTAGGTTTCGACGAGCCGCGTCGTGCCGCCTTTCGCCACCGCGCCGAGCGACTTTTCGAGAATCGTCGTGAGACCGCCAGCCTTGTTGCCGGCGGACGGGTTGTTGTTCATGTTCGCTTCCATGCGCGCGCAATACGCTTCCCACCAGCGGATGCGCGCCACCAGCTTTTCGCCCACTTCGCGCGACGCCGCGCGCCGTGTGAGCAAATGCTCGGCGCCGTAGATTTCGGGTGTTTCGGAGAGGATTGCCGTGCCGCCGTGCGTGACCAGCCTGTCGACGGCTGCGCCGAGCGCCGGGTTCGCGGAAATGCCGGAGTAGCCGTCCGAGCCGCCGCACTGCAAGCCGACCATCAAGTGACGCGCATCCACCGGCTCGCGCGTCACGCGATTCGCATCGGCCAGCAGCGCACGCACCTGGTCGATGCCCGCTGCAACCGTGCGCGCGGTGCCGCCCGTCTGCTGGATCGTCATGGTCGAGAGGCGCGCGCCGCGCTCCAGTTGCTCGGCTTCCACGAGACCATCGATCTGGTTTGTCTCGCAGCCAAGACCCACGATCAGCACTGCGTAGAAGTTGACGTGCCGCGCATAGCCCGCGAGCGTGCGGCGCAACACTGTGATGGGCTCGCCCTCCGCCGCGAGCGCACATCCTTCGCCGTGCGTGAGCGCCACCACGCCATCCACGTTAGGGAATGCTTCAAGCGCTTCGGGGTGGATATCGCGGCGGAAGTGGTCGGCAATCGCGCGCGCAACCGTAGCCGAGCAGTTGACAGACGTCAGGATGCCTATGTAATTGCGCGTGGCAACGCGGCCATCCGCGCGCCGGATGCCAAGAAACGTGGCAGGTTGTGCGGCGGCGGCCGTTTCGTGCGCGTCCACGCCGAACGCGTAGTCGCGCTCGAAATCGCCCATCGAAAGATTTTGGGTATGCACGTGTTCGCCACGGCGGATCGGCCGGCTCGCGAAGCCGATGATCTGCCCGTAGCGGCGCACCGGTTCGCCTTGCTCGATGTCGCGCAGCGCAACCTTGTGGCCAGGCGGAATCATGCCCGCGACCGTGTGGCCCCCATAGAGTGTCGAGCCGGGCATCAACTGCCCGCGCGCGATGGCGACGTCGTCGCGCCGATCGAGGAGAATGAGCGCGGCCGAAAGCTGAGCGGGGTCGAGAAGTGTCATAGCCGGTCTCCCTGGGAAGCGCCGCGCACGCCAACGTACAGCGCGTACAGCGATGTGCTGGCTGCAATGAACAGGCGATTGCGATTCGGGCCGCCGAACACGAGATTCGCGACCGTTTCCGGCACGAGGATCTTGCCGAGCAATGTTGCATCGGGCGCATAGCAGTGGATGCCGTCTCCCGCGCTCGTCCAGACGTTGCCGTGCTCGTCCACGCGCATACCGTCGGGCACGCCCGGCGCCACCTCCGCGAACACCCGGCCGTTGTGCAACTCGCCTTGCGCATCCACGTCGAATACGCGAATGTGATGCGGGCCGTTCTCGATATGCGACGCACCCGAGTCGGCTACGTAAAGCCGCGACTCATCCGGCGAGAATGCGAGGCCGTTGGGCTTCGTGAAGTCGTCGGCCACGCGCTGCACCACGCCCGTATCGGGCGCCACGCGATAGACATGGCAGCCGCCGATCTCGCTCGGCGCGCGATAGCCCTCGTAGTCGCCGAGAATGCCGTAGTCGGGGTCGGTGAACCAGATCGAGCCGTCCGAATGCACGATCACGTCGTTGGGCGAATTCAGCCGATGCCCCTCAAAGCGATCGGCAATCACGGTGATGCGCCCGTCGTGCTCCGTGCGCGTGACACGGCGCGTGCCGTGCTCGCAGGTCACCAGCCGGCATTCGCGATCGAGCGTGTTGCCGTTGCTGAAATTCGAATTCGCGCGGAACACGCCCGTGCCGATGCCGGGCACCCAGCGCATCATCCGGTTGTTGGGAATGTCGCTCCAGACGAGAAAGTCGCCGGCGGGAAACCACACCGGCCCCTCCGCCCACATGCAGCCGCCCGCGAGCTTCTCGAACTGCGCATTGGGCTGCAGCAGCATGCGAAAGCGCGCATCGTGGATTTCGTATTCGTGGGGATTCATCGTTCCGGCCTCGTACCGTCAGGGTCAGGTCACGGCGACGCGCGTGACCCGTCGCTCACTGCCGCGCCGGTTTATTAAATACTAGTTGAATAGGCCTGTGAAGATTTTCTTCAAGCGCCTGGAATGTGGTTTACCCGTGTTTGCCCACCAGAGCGCCCGGCAATCAGCCTTGGTCGAAAGCCTGGTCCAGGTCGTAGGCGAGCAGGAAGACGCAGCCCGTATCGCTATGGAAATCCACGTCGACGGTGCCCTGTGCGGCGACGCCCGCGTAGCCCGCCGGTAGCCGCCGGCCGTTTTGCACGGCCTCGCCTTCGAGCACGTAGATGAACTCGGGGCCGGCATGGCGGTGCCTGGGAAACGTTGCGCCTGCAGCGAACCGGACCAGTTGCATGGCACGGCCGTCTGCCTTGCCGAGGTTCTTCACCTCCACGCCGTGAGCGAAGCGTGAGGGCATCCATGGCGTGCTCGCGGAATCGACGAATGAGAAGCCTGGTGCGAGCGGAGGATCGTTTGCCATAACGGGGCCCCCATTTGTGCGCTATTGCGCCTTTTCGTCGGCAGCGGCAAGCATGGCGTCACCAATGCGCGACTCGCCGCTCGATTTGAGTGCTTCGCCCGCGCCGCGAATATCGCGCTCTTCCTTGTTCTGACTGAGCTTGCTCTTGCCGACCAGACGCGTGATCTCGATCTCCACGCCGACGATCGCCTTGACGAGCGTGTCCGTGTAGTCCTTGGGCGCATCGGCCATTTTCCATGGCTTGGGCTGCGTGCCTTCGTGCGTGCGCGTCAAGCGGGCGATTACGCCGCGCACGTAGCGCTCGTCATCGAGAATCTTGATGCGGCCATGTGCATGAACGACCACGTAATTCCACGTCGGCACCTGCTTGTGCGCTTCGTGCTTGCTCGGATACCAGTTCGGCGAGATATACGCGTCGCCCGCACGGAAGATCACGAGCACTTCGTCGTCGTTCGCCACATCCTGCCAAACCGGATTGGCCCGCGCGACGTGCGCGCGCAACACGCCCAGTTCGCCTTCGGCCGCCGCAAGTTCAAAGGGAATGTGATTGGCGTCGAGCCCGCTTTTCCCCTGCGTGACCAACGTGCCGAACGGATGTTGGGCAATGCAATCATGCAGGACGTCCTTGCGGTTTTCGGCGAAATGGGCTGGTACGTACATGCGTGTGTCCCTGCTCGTAAGGTGAATGGATGACGTGGCCAGCGTTGCCACCAACCGGAGTCTGCATCAAAAGTGGTTTATTCTGTAGATCCAGTTTATTTAATTTCCAGTGAACCAGAATCATGCCGAGAACAGCGCAGATCGTCGAAATGCCATCATTCGGCACGCTGGACCGTGAGGCCGGCAATCTCAGCCGCCAGGTGGCCGAGGCGCTGCGCGAAGCCGTGCGCAAAGGGCACCTGAGACCCGCCGATGCGTTGCCTTCCACGCGCGCGCTCGCCGCTTCGCTCCAGGTCGCGCGCGGCACCGTGGTCGAGGCGTACGAACAACTGATAGCCGAAGGCTTTCTGGAATCGAAAGCCGGCGCCGGCACGCGCGTGGCGCTCGCGCTGGCCGAGCCGCCGCCCGCGCGCGAGCCCCGCGCGGCTTCACGGCAGGCGGAGGAAGCCGGACTGCCGGAACGCGCCGAAGCGTTCGCCAGAATCGGGCGCGAGTTCAAGCCGCTTCCTCCGGTGCCGTTTGCCATTTCGGTGCCAACGGGCATGACCGCGCCCGGCGATATCTGGCGGCGGCTCGGCAACCGCTTACGCGCGCGGGGTCCGGCCTCGCCCACCGGCTATGCCGATCCGCTTGGCGCACTGGCGCTGCGCGAAGCCATCGCCGACTATGTGCGCAAATCCCGGTCCGTGCGGTGCGAAGCGGATCAGATCATCGTGACCAGCGGCACCCAGCAGGGGCTCTTCCTCGCAAGCCAGGTGTTGCTCGGGCCGCGCGACCAGGCATGGGTCGAGAACCCGGCCTACCGTGGCGTCACCGCCATCCTCGAGAGCCTGCCCTACCGCGACGCCATGGTCCGCGTGCCCGTGGACGCCGAAGGTCTCGACGTTGAGGCGGGCATTCGCATGGCGCCAAAGGCCCGCGTGGCGTTCGTCACGCCTTCGCATCAATATCCGCTCGGCATGCCGCTGAGCATGGCGCGGCGCGCGGCGTTGCTCGCGTGGGCGCGCTCGGCCCATGCGTGGGTCGTCGAGGATGACTACGACAGCGAGTTGCGCTACGAGGGCTATCCGTTTCCCGCGCTGCAGGGGCTGGCGCCGGATCGCGTGGTGTATCTCGGCACCTTCAGCAAGATCCTCTTTCCGTCACTGCGGCTCGGCTATGTCGTCGTGCCGCCCCATCTCGTCGATGCGTTCTGCGGCGCGCGCGTGCTCGTGGACCGTCATCCGCCCACTGCCGATCAACACGTTCTCGCCGCCTTCATGACGGAGGGACACCTGGAACGTCACGTCCGCAAGGTTCGCAACGTCTATGCGGAGCAGCGGCTCAGCCTGATCGAGACGCTCGAAGCGCTTTTGCCCCAGGATTTAGCGTGGATCGAGCCCGGCGATCAGGGCATGCATCTCGTGCTCTGGCTCGCCGCGAGGTTGGACGATCACCAGGTTGTGCGGCTCGCAGCGAACGAGTGGGTCGCCGTGCGCGCGGCGTCGCCCATGTTCGCCACGGGCACCGCGCGCCCGGGGCTGATCCTGGGCTTTGGTGGCTTTAGCAGCGCTCAAATGAAAGAGGCTGCGCATCGCCTCGCCGCTGTGATTGCGACGGTGGCGAAATGAAGCGGGATCAATCATTTCGGGGTACTGGATATCGCTGCGACTTCCCCAGTTCGATAGCAAGGAAGTCGACAAACGCCCGAATGCGTGTGGAAAGCTGATGCCGCTGCGCATACACGGCGTAGATGTCCGCGCCCGGCGTTTCGTACTCGGGCAGCACGACCACGAGCCGCCCGTCCGCCAGATATTCGTTGATATCCCACTCCGCGCGCATCAGGATGCCGTGACCGTCCAGCGCCCACTTCACAGCGATCTCGCCGTCGTTGGTCGTGAGATTGCCATTGATTCGGATTGCTTCCGATTTACGCGGGTTGCCGCGCTCGCTCGAAAGCCGCCACACGCCATACGCTTCGTCGCCCTGGCGAATGCTGATGCAGTTGTGCTTCGCGAGATCGTGCGGCGTGGCGGGCGCGCCCCGGTTCGCGAGATAGGCGGGCGAAGCGCAGAGCAAACGCCGGTTCGCCGCGAGACGCCGTGCGATCACGCGCGTATCGGGCGGCTCGCCGAAGCGGATGCAGACATCGTATGAATCTTCCGTGAGCGGCGGCGGCATGACCGACAGCTGAAGCTGCACGGAAACCTGCGGATACTGCACGACGAAACGCGAAAGCGCCGGCCCGATATGGCTGCGCCCAAAGCCCAGTGTGGCGTTCACGCGCAGCAACCCCTTAGGGTGCTTTTTCGAGCCGCCCAGCAGTTCGCCCAGTTCGTCGATCTCGTCGAGAATGCGCCGCGCGTGCTCCAGGTACACCTCGCCTTCGGGCGTCAGCATCATGCGGCGGGTCGTGCGGTTCACGAGCGGCACCCCGGCGCGCTCCTCCATTTGCGCGAGCCGCTTGCTCACGGCAGCGGGCGTGAGGCCCAGTTCGCGCGCGGCGGCGCTCAGGCTGCCCGAGGAGGCGAGCGTGGAGAAAAAGCCCAGATCGGCAGGTTGAACGGTGTCGGTCACGGTCGCCACTTGTGAATTCAGGTTAAAGATGCTTTGAGTCTAGCACCGGTTTTTGAACCGGAAGTTGGGTAAAGTGAACTCACACTGGCCACACTCCAAAGGAACGAGACATGAAGACCTATCGCATCGCAACCATTCCCGGCGACGGCATCGGCAAGGAAGTCGTGCCCGCGGGCAAGGAGGTGCTGGAAGCCCTTGCGAAAACCACGCAGCGCTTCGCGTTCGAGTTCGAGAACTTCGACTGGGGTGCCGACTACTACCGCCAGCACGGCGTGATGATGCCCGCCGATGGCCTCGACGCCATTCGCAGCAAGGACGCCATTCTGTTCGGCTCCGCGGGCGACCCCGACGTACCCGACCACATCACGCTCTGGGGCTTGCGTCTGAAGATCTGCCAGGGCTTCGATCAGTACGCCAACGTGCGCCCCACGCGCATCCTTTCCGGCATCGACGCGCCTTTGAAGCGCTGCAACCCCGAAGACCTGAACTGGGTGATCGTGCGCGAGAACTCGGAAGGCGAATATTCGGGCGTGGGTGGCCGCGTGCACCAGGGCCATCCGCTCGAAGCCGCAACCGATGTCTCGATCCTCACGCGCGCCGGTGTCGAGCGCATCCTGCGCTTTGCGTTCCGGCTTGCACAGTCGCGGCCCCGCAAGCTGCTCACAGTCATCACCAAGAGCAACGCGCAACGCCATGCCATGGTCATGTGGGACGAGATTGCGCTGCAAGTCTCGAAGGAGTTCCCGGACGTGAAGTGGGACAAGGAGCTGGTGGACGCCGCCACGGCGCGCATGGTCAACCGCCCCGCCTCGCTCGACACGATCGTCGCGACCAACCTGCACGCCGACATCCTCAGCGACCTCGCCGCCGCGCTCGCAGGCAGTCTCGGCATTGCGCCCACGGGCAACATCGACCCCGAGCGGCGTTATCCGTCGATGTTCGAGCCGATCCACGGCTCCGCCTTCGACATCATGGGCAAGGGGCTCGCCAATCCCATCGGCACGTTCTGGTCGGTCGTGATGCTGCTCGAACACCTCGGCGAAACCGAAGCCGCCGCTCACGTGATGCAGGCCATTGAGACCGTGACGGCCAACCCCGCGCTGCACACCGGCGATCTTGGCGGCAAGGCGACTACCGCGCAGGTCACGGCCGCGGTGTGCGAACTCGTCGAGAAGGCGGCCATCGCTGCCTGAGCGCTACCGCGCCGCTAAAGCAAGCTGACACGGGGGCGTGACACAATAAATACACGCGCGCCCTCGTCAACCCTCCAAGGAGGAGACACGTGAATTCGGACACCGAAGTAATTGTCACGCGCAAACTCATGTGGCGCATCATCCCGTTCGTCATGCTGCTCTATTTCGTGAGCTTTCTCGACCGGGTCAACGTAGGCTTCGCGGCAATGACGATGAATAAGGCGATTGGCCTTTCGCCCGCGGCGTTCGGCCTGGGCGGCGGACTCTTCTTCATCGGCTACTTTCTGTTCGAGGTGCCTTCGAACCTCATTTTGCACCGCGTAGGCGCGCGCATCTGGATCGCGCGCGTCATGGTCACGTGGGGTATTGTCTCGGCGGCCTCCGCATTCGTGACCGGGCCTACGAGTTTCTACACACTGCGTTTTCTGCTTGGCGTGGCGGAAGCGGGCTTTTTCCCCGGCATCATCCTCTATCTCAGCCTCTGGTTCCCGATCAAACAACGCGCCGCAGCCGCCGCATGGTTCATGGCGGCCGCGCCGATCTCCACGGCGCTCGGCTCCCCCGTTTCGGGCGCGCTCATGCAACTGCCGCGCATGTTCGGTCTCGCCAACTGGCAACTGCTTTACGTGATCGAAGCGGTTCCCGCCGTGCTGCTGGGTTTCGTGGTCCTGAAGGTCCTCACCGATACACCTTCCAAAGCGCGCTGGCTGAAGCCGCAGGAGCGCGACTGGCTCATGGCAAAGCTCGCCGATGAAGCGCGGGCGCGAGAGAGCCACACGGGCCACACGGCAGGCGCGCTGAGCGCCCTGCGCGACCCGCGCGTGCTGGCGCTCGCGCTGATCTACTTCGGCACCTCGGCGGGCCTTTACACGCTGGGTCTGTGGGCGCCGCTCATCATCCGGCAATATGGTTTCAGTTCGTTTGAGACCGGACTGCTCAATGCCATTCCGAGCGTCGTCGCAGTCGTCGCCATGATTCTCTGGGCACGGCACTCCGACCGCACCACAGAGCGCACCTGGCACGTCGTGATTCCCTGTGTGCTCGCCTGTGTGGGCTTCCTCTTCGCGGGGCAGGCCAGCACCGCGCTGATGATCGTGCTGGCGCTCGGGGTGGTGAATATCGGCATCAGCGCCGCGAAGGCGCCGCTCTGGGCCATGCCGAGCATGTTTCTCTCCGGCGCTGGGGCGGCAGCAGGGATCGCCATGATCAATTCGATCGGCAATCTCGGCGGGTTCGTGGGCCCCGTCGCGATCGGCTGGCTGAAAACTCAGACGGGGAGTTATGCCGCGGGCTTGTACGTCGTGGGCGCGACGCTCGCGCTTTCCGCGGTGGTGACGTTGATGCTGAGCCGCAAAGCGAGCCAGCCAGTGATGGCGCAGGTGAAGCACGATCACTGAAGGTCGCTGAAGGGGCCGCGCGAAGCTTGCACGGCCCCGCCGCTGCGCTCGAACGTCGCCAGTTGCGCGGCTTCGTCGTCGCTCACGCGGCTTGCGAAACCCGGCATCGGCAGAACCGTGCTGCTATGCTCTGCGCTAGCCCAATAAACCGATAACGGGGTTAGCGTGAAAACCCACAGCCGACTGCTTCTCATGCAATGCATTGGCGTCGCACTCACCGGCTTGACGCAGGCTCATGCGGCCAGCGCCCCGGCTGCCGACGCTCCCGAATACCGGGTCAGCCAGTTCGAGCGCGCCATTTCGGTGGACGATGCTGGCCACGCCACCACACGGGTCACGGTGAGCGTCGTGCTATCGAGCGACGCCGCGCTGCGCCGCTTTTCAGAATACGCGGTGCCCTACAACGCCGACACGCAATCCCTCACGATCGACGAGGCCGAGACCCAGCATCCGGGCGGGCAGCGCGTGAGCGCCGACCTGGGCAGCGCGGTATTCGACCGGCCGGCCCCGGCAACCGTGAGCGCGCCGCTGTTCAGCGCGGAGCACCTGCGGATCGTGGCCTTTCCCGCGACCTCGGTAGGCGACACCGTGCGCCTTCGCTACACGTTGCAGGACCGCGAAACGATGTTTCCGGGCAAATTCGCCGAAATCGTGGACTACCCGCCAACCGAGGCCTTCGATGACGTGAAGGAGACACTCGATACCCCCGCCGGCATGGCGGTGCGCATCGAGGCGCACGGCCTGCAAGCCGACGGCGACACGGTGAACGGCGCGCGGCGCGTTCGCGTGTATCGCTATCGCACGCCGCCCTCGGGTCCGCTCGCGGCCCAGGGCGACTCCGTCGCCGCGATCGACGCCGGCCCGTATTTCGTCGCGACGAATTTCGCCGATTACGCCGAAGTCGGCCAAGCCTACGAGCACGGCGCCCGCCCGCAAGCGCAGGTTACGCCCGCGATCCAGAGCCGCGCCGACGAGATCACGGCCAATGTCTCCGACCGGCGAGCGCAGGCCATGCTGATCTACGACTGGGTCAGCCGCAATATCCGCTACCTCCTGGCATGGGTGGGCACAGGCCCGGTCGTGCCCCACAGCGCGGACAGCGTCCTGCGCAATGGCTATGGCGACTGCAAGGATCACGTCACCTTGTTCATCGCGCTGCTCGCGGCCAAGGGAATCCATGCCGATAGCGTGCTCGTGAACCTCGGCAACAGCTACCGTCTGCCCAACGCGCCGGCGTGGATCCTCTTCAACCACGCCATTACATGGCTGCCCGAGTTCGGCGTGTTCGCCGATACCACCAACGGCTTCGCACCGTTCGGAATCCTGCCTTTCGCCGTGAGCGACAAGCCGGCACTCGACACAGCGACCGGCGAGATGCTTCACACGCCGCCGCAGAACGGCACGAACAGCACCTCCGCGACCGACTACGCCATCGCTGTGCACGACGACGGCGATGCCGAACTCACCGGCTCCATCACACTCAGCGGGCAGGCACGCATCGGTCCTGGCCGCCAGCTTGCGCAGTACACCTCTGGGCGCATCGCCTATGACCTGCTGCGGCAAAGCGGCCTCAACGGCACGCTGCACGTCGCCGCCATGAAGCGCGATGCGCCTGGCGCGCTGCGCTTCGACCTGAAGAGCACGATCGACAATATGGCGATCATGCCGGGCCCCGCCGCGCTCGCCGTCCCCACCATGCCGAACTACGGCTCCATCAGAAGCTTTGCCGACTATGTGCTGAGGCAAGCCGGCCAGCCGCTCGACGGCCCCTGCGGCGGCACCGCGCTCCACGAGCACTACCGGGTAACGTTGCCGGCCGACGCGACTATCATCGCGATTCCGCCCGACGTCGACACGCGCAGCGGCGACGTAACCTATACCGCCCGTTATCACCGCGACGGACAGACGGTGGAAATCGATCGCGTGCTCGAACGCAACTTCCACACGAACGTGTGCAGCGCGGCAATGCTCCAGCAGTTATCCCCGGCCGCGCGCGTCATTTCGGGCGACCTGAAGCGGCAGATTCTGTATCGCTGACGCGGGGCGCAGCCATGCGAACGGCAACCACGCAAGCCGCCATCGATATCAACGAGACGATCAGCACAACCCACTCCACCGGCGCGTAGCTAGCGCGTATCGCCCAGATCGCCGCGCCCGCGATGGGCGCAATGCCTTTGGCGATGTTCGCGGGCATCGAGAGCAGGCCGCTCACCGTGCCGTAGCCTTCGGTCCAGAGCAGCGCCTGCACGATCGTCCCGCGCAAGATAGTCATCATGCCGTTGGCGCCGCCGTAGACGATGGCGAATAGCAGCAACCACCCAGCCGACGTCCCTGCGCACATCAGAATCACGACGGAGCACGGAAATGCCGCCGTCACCACGATGGCGACGAGCCCCGGTGGCGCGCGTCTTCCGACGGCGAACCACACGACACGCGCAAGCACCTGTGCCGGCCCGATCGCCGCCATGGTCACAATGACCGTTGTGCCCGCAACGGCACGCTCGCGCATCAACGGGATCAGATGGAACGTGAGCGCGACGAACGTGGAGTAGTACGCCGTGAAGCAAACGGCCAGCGCCCAGAATACGGGCGAGCGCAAGGCGTTGCGCGCCGAGGCGCGGCTGACCTCGCGCGCCGCTTTCTGCCTCGCGGTATCCTCACCCGGCTCGCCGCGATGAATCGCGAATCCGTGCACCGGCAGGCAGACGAGCAGATTGACGAGCGCAAGCGCGAGCAACGCGCCCCGCCAGCCGAACTCGCCGATCAAGCCTTGTGTGAGCGGAATGAACACGGTGCTCGCGAAACCCGCCACGAGCGTGATGAGCGTGATTTTCCTCGCGTAACTGCGCGGGAAGTCCCGCGTCACGACTGCAAACACGGGGTCGTAGAGCGTCGCCGCGATCGCTACGCCCAGCCCGCACCACACGGCGACGAGCGTCGGCAGATTGCGCGCCTGCGACCACACCACGAGCATCGCCGAAGCGAGCAGCGTACCGCCCACCATGACGCGCCGGCCATGGCCGCGGTCGATCAGCGTGCCGACCGGGTAGGCCGCGAACCCCGAGACCAGCAAACCCACTGAAAGCGCGGCGTTCGTCGCCGTGCGGCTCCAGCCCATCGCGCTCTCCATGGGCACGACGAAAAGCGAGAATGCGTAGTAGATCGTCCCCCACGAAACGAGTTGAGCCACCGCGAGCGCCCATGTCTGCGCTGCGGCGTGCGGTCGGTCGTGTCCGTGCGGTCTCGCGTGGGTCGGTGTCGGCATGGATGTGAGAGTGACCGCCAATATTCTATGCAACCCAGTAGGACTCGTTTGCTTGAGGCCCGCGGCCCGATGATGGGAGCGTGTGCGGCGGGGCAGCGCGATTGAGGAACGCCAGGCAGACACAAAAAAAAACCGACCCTCAAGAGTCGGCCTTAGAAATTCAGCCTACGTTAGGCGATTCTAGCGTAATTTCTATTGAATCAAACTCGACAGCCAATTCTGCACCCGCTGTCGCGACGATCATCGCAATTTGGCGTCCCGGTATTTTCGAAAAACGCTCGCTTTTCGAGAGCATGGACAGCGCGAGATCGTAATTGGCATCTCCTGATTTAAGTACCTTAACCTCAAAGACAATATTGTTTGCTACGCCGAAATGCTCAATGGTACAGCGGCTAGTTTTGTTGAAGCTAAGTGCCGCACGCTGCCCACCACATTCCAGCACAACAATAAGTTTGTGCCGATCGCGAGTTGCGATGACCTCAAGATTCCAGTCGTGGAAATATTCAAACTCTTTCAGCTTGTCCATAGCTATATCTGTCAATAAGGAAGCAGAGAAAAAGCATTGCCGTTATCTCTGACGCCATCATCCCAGTTATGGGCATGAGGAATGCCGAAACCGTGGTCATGGCCGAAGTCAATATCAACTGCTGCGTTACCGTCTCCGTCGTATAAGCGCCATTGTTGCTTACCTGATGCATTTTCAACCCATTGATTCGGCGGGCCGCCTGTAGAGGGGAGCCACGCGGTTTGCAGGTCGTCGCCAAATGCTCCAGCGTCGTCTCCGCTATATCCGAACGCCTGTCCTCCGCCTAGCGGTGTCGAGCTATTGCCCGTATCGTCGCTAAACCGATCGCCATCAAACGCGCCGCCATAATCTGAATCAGCGTCACCGCTGCCGAGCAACGCGGCCGCCGCCGATTCACCGCCGCCGAGCAAGCCAAAACCATCGCCATCCGTGGCCGGGGCGCCCAGGTCAGGCAACGGACTCAGCCTCGCACCCACGACGCCCCCGGCAACCGAATCCAGTGCGGGCAGCTCGCCATTGGCCCGCTTGAGCGCCTGGAATTCACTGCCGGTTAAGACCTTTGGCGGGTACCCATAACCACCGCCCCCGCCCGTTGCGGGCCAATGCTGCGGCGCGTGGGCTGGCGGTCCAACGCGCGGTACGCCCCGGTATTCGCGATTCACCACCGGCACAAGCTGGCCGGAGACCACCGCATCGCATAGCTGTTTCCTGACTCCGGCGTTGTCAGTCGGCAGGTTCCAGTGCGCCAGTTTCAGGCTGTCGCGAAGGAACGCCTGAACGTCGCGCAGCGCCTTTTCACCCGTAATCGTAAGCAAGTCCCAGTTCGGGCGGAAATGTCGGGCAAAGGCGGCCGTATCGTCCGCGAGTTGCCTGAGCCGGTCCTTTTCCCACAGCTCGCTCTTGTCCACTTCGCTCAGAGGCCGCGCATTCCACGAATAGGAGAAGTTCTCCCGCTCCGCGTTTGGGTAAAGCTGACGGGCCGACATATTCCGGTAGCCGCGCCCCCAACCCGTCAAGTCGTAATACTGCGTCCCCGGAATAAGCGTGCATTGCCAACCGGTTTCGAGCGGTACGTCGAGCGTGTTCCACGTCATAAGTTGCCCGTCATGTTTTCGGGCATCCAGCGTATCCCGCGTTCGCGTACAAATCTGCAAAACAAGTCCAGGATTCTGAGCGAGCGCAAATGCGCTCCTCTGTTGAACCGGGTCGCTGGCGGTTGCGGCACGTCTATTCGCATTTGTCCCGGGACATCTGGCGCACCTTCGGCGCCCTTTTACTCCGCGCGCCGGCGCCCGGATCGAAACGGGCGCGTCGACCAACACTTAACGATTTCTTCAGATCCCGTCCATGTTTGTCCACACGGGCTGGGCGGATACTGCCTGCGTGTCGTTGCGTTCGATGCGTTCCTTCGGAGCTTCCCGATGCGCCCCTCCGCCCATGCCCCAATGGATGCCCCGGCGCCAGTCAAGGCGGACCTGGCATTCGTGCGCACGTTCGCGCTGCTCGTCACGCTACAAGGCGCAGGAGAATGGATCGCCTGGATCGTGCGCGTGCCCATTCCCGGTCCGGTCATCGGCCTCGTGCTGCTCCTCTGTCTGCTTTCAGCGGCGCCTCAGGTCGAGCGCCACATCGAGGGCCCGGCACTTGGGTTGCTGAATCATCTTTCGCTTTTGTTCATCCCCGCTGGCACAGGCGTATTCGCGCTCGCCGGCGTGTTGAAAGGTCAACTATTCGCAATCGCTGTTGCCATCGTGGTGAGCACCGCGCTTTCGATCGCCGCAGGCGGACTCGTGACCTGCGCGTTACTCGAAAGGAAAACGAAACAATCGATGCGGTCCGCGAAGGTCGAACAATAGGCGGCTTCGGCGGATTTGCACCCGTTATGCGCGAGGAGACCAACCATGCCAGAACATACGGCACCTGCCTTCATGGGCGTGTGGCTCACAAGTTCGGATGTGCCCGCTATCGCCGCAACGATTGGCGTCTATCTGCTCGCATGCTGGATACACCAACGCTGCCGCCGCAATCCGCTGGCAAACCCCGTCGCGATCGCGGTCTTGCTGCTCACCGGCCTGCTGAAGTTAGCTGGCATTCCCTACCAGGCGTACTTCGAGCACGCGCGCCTCATTCATTTTCTGCTCGGCCCGGCGATCGTGGCGCTCGCTGTGCCGCTCCATCGTCAACTACACAAACTGCGCGAAGCTTTCGTTCCGCTTGTGTTCGGCCTGCTCGCCGGCAGTTGCGTGGCCGTCGTTTCGGCCGTGGCGATCGCCGTGCTGTTCGGCTGCCAGCCCGCAACGGTCGCCTCGCTCGCCCCTAAGTCGGTCACCGCCGCCATTGGAATGCTGATTTCCGCGAAAGTGGGCGGCATGCCCGCGTTGACCGCCGCAATCGTGATCGCCACCGGCATTTCCGGCGCCGTGATGGGGACCTTCGTCCTCGGCGTGCTCGGCATCCGGCGCGACGACGCGCGCGGTTTCGCCATTGGCGTCGCGGCGCACGGCATCGGCACGGCCCGCGCGTTCCAGATCAGCGAGGAAGCGGGTGCGTTCGCCGGGCTCGGCATGGCGATGAACGGCACGATTTCCGCGCTCGTCCTGCCCTTCGTGCTTCCCATGGTCATTGCGCACGTCGCCTGATGCGCTGAGTGCTACATTACGATCCTGATCGCCCGGCGACGGGAAGACATGCAAGGCACGGAGCGCGAATGACCCCATCGGAACGTATTGACCAGCTAATCGCGGAACTCACCGACTGGCGCCGCGAAACCTTCACCGCCATGCGCGAGGCCATTCTCGAAGCCGACCCGGCGATCGTCGAGGAATGGAAATACATGGGCAGCCCCGTGTGGTATCGGGACGGCATGATTGCCGTGGGCAATGCGCACAAAGGCAAGGTCAAGCTCACGTTCCTGTACGGCGCGAGCCTGGCCGACCCGAACAAGCTCTTCAACGCCGGACTCGACGGCAACGCGCGACGCGCCATCGACTTTCTCGAGGGTGACAAGGTCGACAAGCGCGCGCTGAAGGCGCTCATTCGCGCGGCGATCGAATTCAACCAGGGCAAAGCGAAGAAAAAAGCGCCTGCGAAACCGCGCGCCAGCAAAACCGCCTGACGCGCTCGCGTCAGACTTCGCTAACCTCGCGAATGGGGATCACGGTGCGCGCGCCGCATTCGCGCAGCAGGTCGCGCAATTCGTTGATGACGGGAAAGACTTCGTGATTCCAGTCGGCGCCCTGGTTGTCGTGCGCGGCCTGTTCGAGTTCCACGATGGTGCGATCTTCCTTGAAGATGCGCTCCGTGAACCACACCAGCAGCGGCCACGCCGCGTCGAGCAGGAACGGCACGGCAGGCCTGCGCACCGAAAGGAGTCCGAAGGTCCGGTTCGTGCGCTGCTGCGCGTCGAGCGGAACATAAATGATCCACAGGTCCATGAGGAGCGAGTTGTCGCCCGAGCGGATTTTCAGCGTTTGATACGGATATTGCGTGCGGATGGTCATCACGCTCTGATCGGCCGGGTCCGCGCGGTTCTTGCTCGCGCCGAACACGAGCGCCTCACCCGCGGGCTGCTTGCCCGCCATACGCGCGAACGTGTAATCCACTTCGATGAAGTTCTCGCCGCGCCGCCGGCCGAGCGAGCGCGCCCGCATCTGGCCCATCTGGCGGCGGTGGAGAAACTGGTGATTCATGTCCATCAGATTCTCGTGCATGAACGAGTAGTGGCACTTCACCTCCTGACCGAAGCGGCGCGTCTTGTAGGCCTTGTCCGTGACCGAATCCAGCACGGGCAGCGGACGGTCTTCGGCGAGCGTGGCGTTGCCGGGAAAAACAAAGATCATGCCGTGCGCCTCGCGGCACGGATAGGCGCGCACGCCGTTGGGCAGGCGCTCGCGGCCGAGGTAGGGCACGTCCACGCATTGCCCCGAACAATCGTAGGTCCAGCCGTGGTAGCCGCAGCGAAGCGACTCGCCGTCCACCACGCCCGCATGCAGCGGCACCTGGCGGTGGGCGCAGCGGTCTTCGAGCGCGTACACCGCGCCCGACGCGGTGCGAAAGAGCACGATGGGCTCGCCTGCGAAATGCGTGCCCAGCGTCTTGCCAGGCTTGAGTTCGCGCGACCAGGCGAGGGGATACCAGTGATCGGGATGAATAGGCACTCGGCGCAGGTCGCGCGGTTCTTGCAAATGTGACTCGATCGTGTAGCCGTCGGGGAAAGGCATTGCGCGCATGCGGAGAATCTCCTTGTCGAGTCCGTCGATATCGTCGTTATCGTTGCTATCGCCGTATGGGAAATCAATGGTTGGATGCAAATCTCGTGCCCGATCATTCAACGCGAATGCCGCGTGGGTGTCGATCAGTGTTTAGCCGGAAAGCACGCAATGATGGCGGCTTGAACCTTGACGATGGCGGCGTCGCGCAGCGAACTGTTGCGCCACCCGAGTTCCACCGGATAGCGCGGCAGATCGATCGGACACGCAAGCAGTTTCAGACCCGCCACGCGCGCGATCGCCTCGGCCGCGTGGCGCGGAATGGTGGCGACGCTGCGGGTGCCCTTGAGCAGGAAAGGCAACGCGGCGAAATGCGTCGTAGAGGCCACCACATTACGCTTCAGGCCGCGCGCGGCGAGCCCCTCGTCGACGATCCCGACCACGCCGCCCGACGACACCAGAATGTGCCCTCTCGACACGTAGTCGCCAAGCGTCAAGCGCCGTGGCGTGCGCGGCGCGTCGTCCACGAGGCACGCATAGCTGCCCTCGCCCAGCACCCGGTGGCTCAGCCCGCGCGAAGCAAAACCGCCCGCCGCGACCGCGAGATCCATGTCCTGATTCGCGAGCGCGTCGGCGACGATCTGGCTGTGCGTCTGGCGAAAGATAATGCGCAGGCCTGGCGCGCTCGCTTCCAGCGTTTCGATGATGCGCCGGCCAATGGCCACCTCGAAGTCGTCGGAGAGCCCGATCGAAACCGCGCGCCCATGAAACGTGGTCGCGCCGGGCGAGGCGATCGCGAGGCTATGGCGGCAACGGTCGAGCGCTTCGCTGATCACGGGCTTGAGCTCCTGCGCGCGCGAGGTCGGTGCGAGCCCGCGTCCGGTACGTACAAAGAGCGTGTCCGCATAGAGCACACGCAGGCGCCTGAGCGCCGCGCTCACGGCGGACTGTGTCATGTCGAGGCGAATCGCGGCGCGGCTCGCCCCGCCCTCCTCGAACAGCGCCTCGAAGATCTTCAGCAGATTCAGGTCCACGCCTGCGATATCAAACTGGTTCATATCACATAGTATCGATATACGTTCTCGCGATTTTATCGCCGTGGAAAGATGTGAGCTGTCCAAACCCCTGGGAGCACGCCGTCATGGCCAAGTCGAAAGTCGCCGCGCTGCAGATCGGTTCGTCCGCCGCCGGCAAAGCGCAAACGCTGGAACAGATTCTCTCGTTCGAAGCGCAGATCCGTGCTTCGGGCGCGAAGCTCGTGGTGATGCCCGAGGCGTTGCTCGGCGGTTATCCGAAGGGTGAAATATTCGGCACGCGCCTCGGCTACCGCCTGCCCGAAGGCCGCGAGGCATTCGCGCGCTACTACGAGAACGCGATCGACGTGCCCGGCGCGGAAACCGAAGCGCTCGCCGAGCTTTCGACGCGTTGCGGCGCGTCGCTCGTGATCGGCGTGATCGAGCGCGATGGCAGCACGCTCTTTTGCACCGCGCTGTTCTTCAACCCGGACGAGGGGCTCGCGGCGAAGCACCGCAAGCTCATGCCCACCGGCACCGAGCGGCTCATCTGGGGGCAAGGCGACGGCTCGACGCTGCCCACCGTTCGCACGGAATCCGGCCTGGCGGGCGCCGCGATCTGCTGGGAAAACCATATGCCGCTGTTGCGCACGGCGATGTACGCGAAGGGCGTGCAGATCTGGTGCGCGCCCACCGTGGACGAGCGCGACATCTGGCAGTGCTCCATGCGCCACATTGCGCACGAAGGGCGCTGCTTCGTGATCAGCGCGTGCCAGGTGCAGCCCTCGCCTGCGGCACTCGGCGTCGAGGTGCCGGGCTGGGACGAGAACCGGCCGCTCATCAATGGCGGCAGCTTGATCGTCGGGCCGCTCGGCGACGTGCTGGCGGGACCGTTGCGTGGTGAAACCGCGCTCATCGTCGCGGAGATCGATACCGATGAACTCACGCGCGCCCGCTACGATTTCGATGTCGTGGGGCACTATGCGCGGCCCGATGTGTTCTCGCTGTCGGTCGATGAACGGCGCAAGCGCACGGTCTCGTTCATCGCGGAGTAAAAGCTCGCAACGCTAAGCCGCGCGACGTTACGCCGAATAAAGCCCTTCCGGCCCGTTGCGCAACGTGCGCGCCAGCAACTCCAGCCCCTCGCGCAGCGCCTCGTGGCTGCGCGCGCCACCCAGGCTCAAGCGCACCGCGTGCGGCGCCGATCCGCGCCCGATCACGAAGCTGTCCGCCGTTTTCGCGAGCACGCCGGCCTGACGCAGCGCCGCCGAGAATTCGGCGGCGCGCCAGGGTTCGGCGAGCGGCAGCCAGAGATGCGGGCTTGCCGGATCGGTCCGATACGTCCAGTCCGCCAGCACCTCGGCGGCGATCGCGTGGCGCGCGTCCACCTGCGCGCGCTGCTGCGCGACGAGGCGATCGATCTCGCCGTCCACGATCCAGCGCGCCGCAATCTCCGCGGCGAGCGGCGAGGTCATCCAGCAATCGCTGCGTATCACCGCGAGGATCTTGCCGACCCAGTCCTGCGGCGCCTGCACATAGCCAATGCGCAAGCCCGGCGCGACCGCCTTCGAAAGACTGCTGATGACGATGCCATGCTCGGGC
This sequence comes from Paraburkholderia hiiakae, assembly GCF_904848665.1. Lineage (GTDB taxonomy): Bacteria > Pseudomonadota > Gammaproteobacteria > Burkholderiales > Burkholderiaceae > Paraburkholderia > Paraburkholderia hiiakae. Next base: position 316,824 of record NZ_CAJHCQ010000002.1, on the reverse strand, counting down.
AGACGCGCCGCGAGCGGTGTGGGCGGCGCATCGAGCAAGGCGGCGGGCACGAGATCCTCGATCACAACGAGGTGATGGCGCACGGCGATCTCGGCGATCATCGCGCGGCGCGCTTCGGAGAGCGTCGCCGTGGTCGGGTTGTGCAGCGTCGGCACGCAAAAGAGCGCGCGCGGCGCGAGCAGGCCGCACGCGCGCTCGAGCGCGGCGGGCACGATGCCTTCCTCGTCGATTTCGATGCCGACGAGATTCAGCCGCAACTGCCGTGCGAGCGCGACGATGCCAGGATAGCTCAACGCCTCGGCGAAAATCGTGTCGCCTGGACGCAGCACCGCGCGCAACACACAGGCAAGGCCGTGCTGCGCGCCCTGCGTGACCAGCACGCGCTCCGCGGCCACCGTGCAGCCCATGCGCGCGAGCCAGCGCGCACCCGCCTCGCGGTGCGAGCGGCGGCCGCCTTCGGGCTGGTAAAGCAGCAGCTCGCCCGCCAGCCGCTCGTCGGCGGCCAGTTCGCGCAAGGTCTGTGTCAGCAGGAAGGCTTCGTCGGTCGGCATCGGCACGTTCTGGCCGAGATCGATCAGGCGCCCCGGTGCATAGACGCCCGGCACACCCGGCGTGATCGCCGCAGCGCGCTCGCTGGACTCGGGTGCGGGGCGCGTACGGTCCTGCATGCGCGCGCCGTCGGCGTCGGGCTCGGCCACATAGGTGCCGTCGCCCACGCGCGCCACCACCAGGCCGCCGCGCTCCAGCTCCGCATACGCGCGGCTCACCGTGCCGGTCGTGACATGGAGCTTCTTCGCGAGCAGCCGGTGTGCGGGCAGCTTTTCCCCGGGCAGCATCTGGCCGCCGTGAATGGCCTGCGCATAGGCCTGGGCGATCGCCCGGTACTTGGGTTCGCTGCTGCGTGAGAGCGTAGGCATCCAGCCATTCATGGTTTTCCCGAAGGAGAAAAGCACGCCGCGGCACGGCGCGGCGGCTGCGTCATTATCGCGCCCAATTCGCGGAAATGAAGGCTGTCATTTACTTCAATTGACTTCATTGAGTGCGTGAAATTGACCCTCTAGGATGCCGTAACGCCTGACAAGGCCAAGGAGACAATCGCCCGCCCCACGGCGCGCCGCATGCGTACCTTCATACGAAAGTTGCGCAATGTCGCGCCCTTACGGGCGGCGCCCCACGCGCCATGACGAACCGCATCGCCCGTATCACCGTGAGCCAGCACCGGCTGCCGCTCGACCCGCCGTTCCCCGCCTCGTGGGACAGCCGCCCGCGACACGCCTTCCCGGCGACGATCGTGCGCGTGGAAGACGACGAAGGCCGCGTGGGCATCGGCTCCGGCGACGCAATGTACGGCTTTGACGACTACCGCGACCTCTTCATCGGCGCAGACCCGCTCGATCTGGCGCGGCACTCGGCGGTGCTCGACAATCTCAGCTTCCATGCAGGCCGCCTTTGGCCGCTCGACGTCGCGCTTTGGGACCTCGCCGGCAAAATACGCGGCGAGCCTTGTTGGCAAATGGCCGGCGGCCGTTCGAAGCGGGTGCGGGCGTACGCGTCTTCGGGCGTGCATCGCTCGCTCGAAGGCATGGCGCAGTGGGCCGAGCATGCCGTCGCGCGCGGCTTCCCGGCGCTCAAGGTGCGCTTTGGCCGACCGACCCTCGCCGACGATCTCGCCGCGCTCGCCGCCGTGCGCGAAGCGGCGGGCGACGCCATCGAACTCATGGTGGATTGCAATCAGGGCTGGCGCATGCCCTGGGACACCCAGGCGCCGTGGCACGCCGACGAAGCGCTCGCCGTGATCCGGCAGATCGAAAAGTATCGCGTGTACTGGGTCGAAGAACCGCTGCATCGCGGCGACTACGCGGGCCACGCGCAGTTGCGCATGCGAACGGAAGGACTCGGCATACGTATCGCAGGCGGCGAGATGACGCGCGACGCGCACGAATTCGCGGCACTCCTCGCCCACGACTGTCTCGATGTCTATCAGCCCGATGTCGTCTGCACGCTCGGCATGGAAGGCGCGCGACGGCTCGCGGCGCAAATCGAAGCGCACGGCAAGGTGTTCACGCCGCATACGTGGGGCAACGGCATTGGCCTCGCAGCGAACCTCCATGTCGTGGCGGGAGCGGCGCAAGCGCCGTTCGTCGAGTTTCCGTACGACCCGCCCGAATGGACGCCTGCGCGGCGCGACTTCCCGATCAAGCACGTGATCGACATCGACGCGAATGGCTGGATCGAGCTGAGCGATGCGCCGGGCCTTGGCATCGAACTCGACGAAGCCATGCTCGCCGCCACACGCGCACACGACAGCCGTTACGACTGAAGCACAACGGGCCATGGCATGAACGAGGTGCCAGCCTCCATATAAAGCATTCCTGATCATTTCAATAAAACGGAGACATGCAATGAAAAGCTTGACGTCCCTCCTGCGCGCGGCCTGCCTCGCGGCGCCGCTCGCCCTCGCCGCGTTGCCGGCGCACGCCGCGGACACCTGGTGCAGCAGTGGCAAGCCCGTGCGCTTCGCGGGCATCACGTGGGAAAGCGGCAACTTCACGAGCGAAGTGCTGCGCTACATCCTCAAGAACGGCTATAGCTGCCAGACCGACACCGTGCCCGGCAGCACGGCGGCCACCGAAACGGCGCTCTCGCGCAACGACCTGCAGGTCTGGGCCGAGCAGTGGACGGGCCGCTCGGAGATCATCGCGGGCGCGGTCAAGGCGGGCTCGGTCAAGCTCGTGGGCGACACGCTGCCGGGCGGCACGAAGGAAGGCTGGTACGTACCGGACTACGTCGTGCACGGCGACGCGAAGCGCGGTATCAAGGCAAGCGCGCCCGACCTTCAATCCGTGAGCGACCTGCCCAAATACAAGGGCCTTTTCGTGGACGACGAGGAACCCGATCGCGGCCGCTTCCTCAACTGCCCCTCGGGCTGGGACTGCGAGCGCGTGAATACGCGCTTGCTCAAGCTGCTCAAGCTCGACGACACCTACACGAACTTCCGCCCCGGCACGGGCGCGGCGCTCGACGCGGCCATCTCCTCGGCCTACGCGCGCGGCAAGCCGATTCTCACCTACTACTGGGAGCCGGCCGCGCTGATGGCGAAGTACAAGTTCGTTCAGCTCAAAATGCCACCGTTCAACGAAGCGTGCTGGAAGACGCTGCGCGACGCCAACAGCGCGCAGCAATGCGCCTCGTCGTATCTGGTCTCGCAGTTGAAGATCGGCGTTTCGACACCGTTCTATCAGGCTGAGCCCGACGTGATGGCCTTCTTCTCGAAGGTGAGCTTCCCCATCGACTTCCTGAACACGACGATCCTCGACATGACCGAGCATAAGGTCGATGCCCAGGACGAAGCGCTCAAGTTCCTCAAGCAGCACCCTGAGATGTGGAAGACCTGGGTGCCTGCAGAGGTAGCGGCGAAGGTGCAGAAGTCGCTCGGCGCGTAAGCGCAATGCTCCGCACGAGATAAACAAAACCAACCCGATTTGAGCTAGAAGACGACAGCCGCGCAACGCGGCTGCATGATAAGGAGACTTAAATGAAAAAGAAGATTCTCGCGGCGCTGCCGCTGGCGCTCGCCGCAGCGGGCGCGCACGCGCAAAGCAGCGTAACGCTGTACGGGCTCATCGACCTCGGCGTGGACTATGCCAGCAATGTGGCGAACGGAGCAAACGGCCAGCTCGTGCCGGGCACGGGCAGCAAGCTCGTGCAGATGCAAAGCGGCGTGCCCGCTGGCAGCCGCTGGGGTCTGCGCGGCTCCGAAGACCTGGGCGGCGGCTACTCCGCGATCTTCCGGCTCGAAAGCGGCTTCAATGCCGCGACGGGGGGACTCGGAGGAGGTCTGGCGTTTTCGCGTAACGCCTATGTCGGCTTCAAATCGGATCAATATGGCCAGGTCACCTTCGGCAAGCAATGGGACGCCACCGTCGATCTGATCGAACCGTATTCGCTCAACGGCAACTACGGCGGCTGGTATTTCGCACACCCGAACGACATGGACAACCTCGACAACGGGTTCCCTGTCAACAACGCCGTGAAATACGTGAGCCCCGTGCTCGCCGGCTTCCAGTTCGAAGGCCACTACTCGTTTGGCGGCCAGGCGGGCCAGTTCTCGAACAATGCCTCATATAGCGCGGCGGCGGCTTACACGCTCGGCTCGTTCAGCGCGGGCGTGGGCTACCTGCGCGTGAACGATCCGATCACGGCGGTGGCGGGTTACGGCAGCGGCGGCAGCTTCGTCAACTCGGTGTTCGGCGACGCGCTCGCCAACGCGCGCTACCAGGGCATCCTCTCGGCCGGCGCGTCGTATGTGATCGGCAGCCTCAAGCTGATGACGAACTACTCGAACGTGGACTTCTCCTCGGCCACCGGCAGCGGCGACCTGCACTTCCAGAACTTCGAAGTGGCCGGCACCTACGCCGTGACGCCCGCTTTCACGGTGGGCGCGGGCTACACCTATACCGTGGGCCAGGACCACGCCACCGACAGCTCGCCGAAGTATCACCAGGTCAACCTGATCGGCCAGTACGCGCTGTCCAAGCGCACGTCGGTTTATGCGATGGGCGTGTACCAGCACGCGGCGGGCGCGGCAGAGAACGCACAGATCACGGGCTTCAACCCGTCGGGCACCGACAACCAGGCCGTTGCCCGCGTGGGTATCACGCACGCGTTCTAACATTCCTATCGTAGTCCTTATCATTGAAAATGCGCCGGCGCGAATGAACATGCGTCGGCGCTCTGCATCGCGAGGCTTGCATGCGCCGCCTTCCCTCTTTATCGGCACTGCGTTCATTCGAGGAGGCGAGCCGCACGCTCAGCTTCACCAGGGCCGCACAGAATCTTCACGTGACCCAGGGGGCGATCAGCCGCCAGATTCGCCTGCTCGAAGACTATCTCGGCACGCCGCTCTTCATGCGGCATCATCACCGGCTCGAAATCACGGCCGCGGGCAAGCGTCTGCTGCCTACGCTCCAGGCCGCGTTTGACAGCATCGCCCACACGCTCGACACGATCCGCGCCGATCCTTCGAACAGCCTGCTCAGTCTGAACGCCGCGCCCACGCTCGCCACGCGCTGGCTCACGCCGCGCCTGCGCGACTTTCAGGTGCGCCACCCCGATCTGCGCATCTCCATCACCAACGAATACGGGCCGCTGCACGGCACGGAGCGCAACGAGGATTGCCAGATCCGCTTCGGGATGGAACCGCTGCCGGGTGGGCAGAGCACGCTGCTCATGCGCGAGCATCACGTGCTCGTCGGCTCGGCGCGCGAGTTCACCCGGGCCGCCGCCGATCAAAACGCGCTGCGCGAGATCCTCGCGCAGCATCCGTGGCTCTACATCCTCGATATCGACAGGCGTCTGCTGATCTGGGAAGCGTGGCTCGAAGCCGCGGCGCTCGACGTGCAGATCGCGCCGCGCGGGGAACTGGAGTTCAGCACGCTCGATCAGGTGATACACGCGGCAGTGGCCGGTCTTGGCATTGCCGTTGCCGACCGGCACATGATCGCGCCCGAACTGGAGAACGGCACGCTCGTACAACTGAGCGAGGTGGAAGTGGTGGGACCTTCGGGATACTGGCTCGACGTGCGGCCCGAAGTGCAGGACACACTACGCGTTCGCAACTTCAGCAACTGGCTGGTCGAGCACCATAGCGAACAACGCCGCGAGCAACCCAGCGAGCCCCACGCGATGCGCAGCTAATCCGGGTGCATGACTGGCGTCACGCATCCAGACCTACGCTGCGGAAGTCGTCAGTTGGGATCGATCGGCGGGCCCGGCGGACCCGAATCATCCACCTGCCTCACCGTGGGCGCGGTACCTGCGCCCTGTGCCATGTTGCCCGCGCCCTGCGCCGCGATCGAACGCGAGAGGATCTCCCGCGCTTCGCCGCTCGATGAATCGACGGTCAATGCGTGCCCCGCGTTATGCCAGGCGCACACCCACCGCCCGTCGCGTGCGCAGAGCCGTGCGTAGCCAAGTAACGAATCGCGCTGATCTTCTCGCGAAGTCAATTCGGCCTGCATTTGCAGCGCGGTGCCGTTGCCCGGTTGTTCCGCGAGCGCGGAATTGATCGCGCTGCGCGCAGGCCCAAGGCTGTTCTTGTCGAGGCTCGCACGCGCGCTTGCCAGATTTCGCGCGACGTCGGCGCGCGCGTATGTGGCGGCCTTCGCTGCGTTGGCCTTCTCTTCGTTGGCCCTTTCTGCCTTGATCGTCGCGGCAGCGAGTGCGCGCTCTTCAGCACTGGTCTTTCGCGCAGCAACGCTCGGCGGCGCGGTCTCCGTATGCGCCATTGCGGTACGCGCCTGCGGCGCTTGATGTGGCAGTGGCGCTTGAGCGGTGATAGCCGGCGGCGCGGCATGCGCCCATACAGGGGGCGGCTTCACGCTGGCCACCGGCGACACGCTGCGCACCGTTTGCGGCAACGTGCCGTGCACGGCCGATGCGGCCTGCGGCCCGAGGATCGCTCCCTCGACGATCTGGGCGCCCGGGGTCGGCTCCCGCTCGGCTCGATGCGAAATGAAGTACGCGGTCAGCAGGAACGCGATCGAAACCACGCTGCCGATGGCATAGAAGGGCAACCACGAACGTGGCGCGGCGGGCGCTTCATCGCGCAGTTCGTAATCGCTGTCGCGCGGCGCGCCGCTGAAACTGAATGCCGGAGGGTTCCACTCCGTGCGCGCGTGGCGCGCGAAACCATCGTGCCATTCGGGCGCGGCGGATTCGCTCGCCGGCGACATGCGCGGGCCAGCGGAAAGTTGCTTCGCGCCGCACTGAGGGCAAATCATCAGTGGCGCCTTAAAACCGGTCCCGCAGTATGGACATCCCCACGGACCAGACTTGGCTCGGCCAGGTTCGTTGAACATTGCAGGCATGGAAGCGTTGACAGGATAGTTTCGGGTTTGCTACCGGCGGCTGGTGCGCGTCGCAGCCCAGGCAACCAGGCGACACGGATTCGAAGGATTCGCTGTAGTTGCTACTGTATTTCGCGGATCGTTGGACGGTTGTAACAAATAGTCGTTTTGAATATGAGCTACTTCGCCGCGAAGTTCAACCGGCGTAATCGGCCAGATGGCGGATTTGGACAGACGGGATTTCGACCCCCGCCGCGGGTTGTAGGGCCATGCCATGATGGCTGCGCCACGCAGGCCAATACGCCCGGTTGATGGGGCCCCACGCCGTGACATCTTGATACAGAAATCGTGTGGCCGATACGCGATCCGCGGGGGTTTCGCAACGCCCCCGCGACCACCTGGCTTCCATTTCGCCTGCTGGACTGGTTCTGCGTTCGCCGCACGCGAACGACGATTTCACCAGCGTCCGTTGAGGCAGAGACACGTCGCGATCGCGATGCCGGGGTCTCTTACGGGCTTTGGTGACGCGCGGGGCGCGCGCCCCACAGCGTCACGCCTTCAACGCATCCTTGAAAACCCGCCCATCCTTCATGATCAGGTTCAGGTTCTGATCGGGGTTGGCTAGCAGCGTCATATCCTGGAGCGGGTCGCCAGCCACGACCAGCAGATCCGCATACGCACCCTCTTCCAGCACGCCAAGCTTGTGCGGATACGGGTTACGCTCGCCCGCCAGCGCGAGTAATTGCCCATTCGTGGCCGTGGCCATGCGCAATGCCTCGGCGTTCGAATACCAGCGCGTCATGTGCCCGAGCATCGTGCCTTGCCGCGTGGCCAGCGCCTGAGAGAAGATCAGATCCGTGCCGAACGCCACCTTGAGACCGTGCTTGTGCGCGAGCTTGTACATGTTGTCGGTCCCGGCGGTCACCTCGAGAAACTTCTCCCGGCTCGACGGCGCCAACGGCGCAACATCCTCTTCGCTGGTAAACGGTTGCGTACTCAACCATGTGCCGTTCTTCGCCAGGAGTTCGGCAGTCCGGTCGTCGATCAGGTGTCCGTGCTCGACGCATTGCGCGCCGGCGGCAACGCAACGCTTCACCGATTCCGGCGTGTAGGCATGCACGAGCACGTAGGTGCCCCAGTCGGATGCCGTTTCCACTGCGGCCCTGAGTTGCGGCTCGGTGAACGTGAGCATGTCGAGCGGGCTGCGCGGCGTGGAGACGCCGCCGCAACCCACGATCTTGATCTGCGTAGCGCCCATCATGAACTGCTCGCGCACACGCAGGCGCACTTCGTCAGCCGAGTCGGCAATGGCGGCAGCACCGGTTCGCTCGATCTCGCTGATCTGGCTGCTCGTGCGCGGCACGTCAGTCAGCAGACGAAAGTCCCCGTGCCCGCCCGTCGTGGTGATCATCGCGCCGCAAGGATAAATGCGCGGGCCGCTCAGCATGCCGGCGTCGATGGCTTGCTTCAAGGCGAACGCGGGCCCCCCAACATCGCGAATGGTCGTGAATCCTCGCAAAAGCGTGCGCTGGGCCTCTGCACCCGCGGCCAGGTACACGAAACTCAAGTCGGACTGCATGATGGCGGCGATAGGGAGCGCGGCGAGCAGCGAATGCCAGTGCATGTCGATGAGACCAGGCATCATCACCTTGCCGCCGCAGTCGATCACGCGGCCACCCGACGCGTTCTGGGCGTCAGGCGAGCCCCGGCGCAACTGCGAGATGCGGTTGCCATCAACCACGAGATACATGCCGTCCTGCAGCGCGGCCGACTTGCCGTCGAACAGGCGAAAGTTCGTGAAGGTCGTGGGCTGGGCGGGCGCCGCGGCGCCGGGCTGCTGCGCACTGCTGAACTCAGGTAAGACGGCGCTCAACAAGGATGCGCCCATGCCGATCAAAAAGCCGCGCCGGGCAAGATCGGCGCTGATGCGGCGATTTGCGAACGCTGCGAGCGCCTTGTCGCACAGGCACGCGGAAACCGGGCCGATTGCGTTGCCGCGGCGGTTGATTCTGGAAGCCATAGATCACCTGTTAAAGTAAGCTACGCGTTTATTCTGCATGCCTAATCACATCGTCTTGCGTCAACAGCAAGGCCAGGGGCCGTGTGGAACTGAACGCGGAGAAGATGATCGTGAGCGCCACGGTCGCCGGCACGGCGAGAAATGCGCCGGGAATGCCCCAGATCGCCGTCCATGCGGCGAGGCTCATGAGGATGACCGCGGGGCTCAGGTTCAGCGACCCCGCCATCAACCACGGGTCGAGCACATTGCCCATCACGAAGTTGATCGCCGAAAGCGCAATGAGCAATGTGATCGTCTCGTTCCACTGGCCGAATTGAAGCGCGGCGAGCAAGGCGGGAAGCGCAACGGAGATGAGCGAGCCCGCATACGGCACGAAGTTGAGCAACACGATGAGAATGGCAATGAGCGGCGCGAACTCCAGCCCAACCAGATGCATACAGATCCAGCTGAGAATACCGAGCACCACACCGAGCAGCGCCTTCAACGCCAGATACGTGCCGATCTTCGCGTTGATGGCGTCGATCACGGGCTCCATGTCGGCCTTGCCGCGCATGACCGCAGAGAGCTTGCGGCGGAACCGCCCCATCTCGACCATGAAGAACGCCGTGTACAACAAGACGACGAGCGTCGTTGCCATGAGCGAAGAGAGCGAACCGAGGAGCGACGTGAGAAGCGACTGCACGTTGACGGTTGCGAGCAACTCGCGCCGGAATGCGCCCCACGAAGCCTCGGTTTCCAGATGGAACAGCGCGGTGATTTTAGCGAGCAACGCGAGCAGCGTGGCTTCGTACTTGGGCGCCACGGCGAGCATGCGGTCCGTGTCCGATAGCAGCAGTTCGGTTGCGAGCCACACGGCAACGAGTATGAGCGCGGCGGCACTCCAGTAGCGCACGCCCGTGCGAATGCGCGTGCCCACGTGGGGCACGCGCCGCAGGATTTCGGCGAGCCCGTAGATCACGTACGACGTGATGATCGCGAATGCGATCGGCACCAGCACCGGGCGCCCGATATACAGCACCCATCCCGTGATGACGGCGATGACGGCCACGCAGGTGAACGTGACGAGATCCTGTTTCATGGAAATGGTTTGGATGACGAACCACGTTGCGTTGATGAGACGTTAGCAATCTATCAACGTCCCGCCGCGTCTTATCCGGCCCCCAATAAAGCCTCTTCGGGGCGCGATCGGGCGCCACTTCGAAAGACTAGCCGCTTTGAAGAAGACTTGCGCGCTGGCTGGCGAGGATTCCGAACCACAGCGAACCGCGTCCCCATTTTCGTTGCGTGCACATCGACTCTTCGAGCGGTCAAAAGATCCTTCTTTCCTTTAAGTCACGTTTAAGCAGCAAAAAGTACCTTACGCGCACCTTCATCAACCTCTTCGAAGACCATAGCAATGAGTACCATCAAATATCGGCGCCGGGGCCTGATCGCCGGTGTAGCGGTGGCGCTTGCCGGCGCCTGGGTCGTCAGCCATCAGCACGCCAGCGCAGACGAAAGCGGCATCACGAAAACGACGTTGTCCGCACCCGTGCCCAAGACAGACGACGTCAAGAGCACGGCGCCGAACTTCTCGGCGATCGTCGCGCAGTACGGTCCGGCTGTGGTCCATGTCGAGGTCGTCAAGGAAAACCCGGACTCCGAAGACGGCCATTCGGGCGCCTTGGGATCGGGCTTCATCGTGAGCCAGGATGGCTACATCCTGACCAACAATCACGTCGTCGAAGGCGCGGACGACGTGACGGTCAAGCTCACGGACGGCCGCAAGCTCCCCGCGCGCGTCATCGGCACCGACAAGGCGGGCGACGTGGCCGTGCTGAAAATCGCCGGCACGGGTTTCCCCACGGTGAAGATCGGCAATCCGGCGAACAGCAAGGTGGGCGACTGGGTTGTCGCAATCGGCTCGCCTTATGGTCTCGACAACACCGTGACCTCGGGCATCATCAGCGCGAAGTCGCGCCAGCTCTCGGAAGATAGCCCGACGCACCTCATCCAGACCGACGTGCCCGTCAACCCGGGCAATTCGGGCGGCCCGCTCTTCAACCTGAACGGCGAAGTCATCGGCATCAATTCGATGATCTATTCGCGCACGGGCGGCTTCCAGGGCCTCTCGTTCGCCATTCCCATCGACGAAGCCATGCACATCAAGGATCAGATCGTGCAGGGCGGCGGCAACGGCACCACGTTGGCCCACAATTCGCATCCGCGTCTTGGCGTGGCCGTGCGAGCGCTCACCAGCGACGAAGCGCAGCAAGTCGGCGTGGACGGCGGCGTGCTCGTCGTGAAAGCGGGCGGACCGGCCAAGGCGGCTGGCATCAGCGCCGGCGACGTGATCATCGCGGTCAACGGCATCGAGGTGGACAACGTCGAGCAGTTGCAAAGCATGATTGCGCGGGCACGCAGCAACGTGTCGATCGTCGTTGCGCGCGACGGCGAGCAGATGACCGCGCAAGTCGAATTGGCACCGCGCGCATAAGCCCAAGGCGGGCCGAGGTCGGGCCCGGCGCGTGTCGATCACGCGTTTCACGGCCCATGGCTCGCCAGGTAGTCGATGCGCTCGACGATGTACCCGTAGAAGGGGTTCCACAAGAGCCGCGTGAGGAACCCAGTCCCCACGATCAGCGCCCCGGTTTCGCCGCGTACGGATTGGGCACCCAGTTGGATGCCCACGTCGTCGTTGGGATCGGGGGTGCGGCCGTACAGCGAATCGGTCACCGGAAACGGCAGGGCCACGTGTGAAAGCGAATAGACGTCAGGTGGATAGTCGAGCCCCGTGGGTTCGACTTTCGCCGTTGTCTCGTTCGGCGCCGTGCTCTCTTCGACCACTTGCGGCGAGGTGGCGGAGGCGTTGGTGAGCACGGTCAGCCGGTAGCGCAGCGGCGGCACTGGCGAGAGACGGTGCAACGCGTCACGCATCGAAGCGCGCAGCAGCGGGCTCCATTGCGCTGTGCGGTTGATGTCGATGAGCACAAGCTCGCTGCCATTCGCAGGCAGTTGCGAATACAACGAACTGATGATCGCGCTCGTGCTGACCGTGGAGTCGAGCACGGACTGGAAGGTGAGCGTGGGCGGCAGCGCGGCCAGTTTGCCGTTGCGCGCCGCGTCCGCCACTTCCTGCTGGATCTTGCGCGTGACCCGCCATGACTGGCGCGCGCCGTTCACCGGAAACGAGTTGTACTTGAACGGATTGAATTCCGGCACGATGTCGAGCCACGCGGCTTTCGCAAACGCAGGCAGGATCGCAGGCAACGCCGCGAGCCCCACAAAGCGCGCGAAGGCCGTAATGCCGATCATCGGCGAAAGCAGGATCAGGCGATCCGCTTTCGGCAGGCTCGGGTCATCCAGCACCTCGAGCGAGTATTGCAGTGCGAGTGCGCCGCCGTTCGAATACCCCACGATATGCAGGGGCGCCGGCGCCGGCACGAGGCGCCGCGCTTCGCGCACGGCGAGACGCGTGGCCGCCTCCCAATCTTCGGCCGTCACTTCGGTCAGACCCGAGGGCACGGTGCCGTGCCCCGGCAAGCGCACCCCTACCACGGCGAAGCCATCTTGCTGATAGCGCTGCGCGATGTGCCGCAGGCTGTACGGTGAATCGGTCAGTCCATGCAGCAGCACGGCCACACCGCGCGGCGAGCCCTGCGGCATGAGTGTGTACGAGCGGTTCCAGTCGGTGCGAAAGTGTCCGGGATAAATCGGGCTGCCCGAGAAATAGCGATTGGCGGGCACGCGTTCGTCTGCCGGTAGTTTGTCGGTCACGTTCTTCTTGACCGCGTCGAACAGGCGGTTCTCGTTCGCGATGTATTCCTCCCACGTCGCATGATCGATTTCGTGCGCGTGCATGTCTTCCGGCACATACGTGTGCCACAGGCTCAACGGCGGCTTGCGCTGCGCGTCGTACAACCGCACGCCGGCAATGCACACGAATGCGATCAGCACGAAAAGGAAAAGCCGCTTGATCCAGCGGAGGGCCCACGCTCTCGTCAAGAAATTCGCCATGTCCGGTCAATGCCTCGCGTACGGGCGGCCTGCCTACCCTCGCGCTAGCGCGGGAAAACCGGCCAGATGAGCGGCACCAGCAGTACGGTGATCGCGAGCGCACCGAGTGCGGCCGGCGAGCCCACCTTGAAAAATTCCCGAAACCGATAGCCGCCCGCCGTACTGACGAGCGCGTTCACAGGTGTCGATATCGGCGACATATAGGCCGCAGAGGCAGCAACCGCCGTCGTCATCGCGAACGGATACGGCGACGCATGCAGGTGCGCCGCCATCGCGAGCACCACGGGCGCCATCAGCACCGCCGTCGCCGTGCCGGAAATCACGGTGCCGATCACGAGCGTCAGCAGGAAAACGGCGCCCAGCAGGCCATGCGCGCCCCAGTTGCCGGCCACGCGCAGCACGGCGTCGGCGGCAATGTCGATGCCGCCCGTGCGTTGCAGCGCGATGGAAAACGGCAGCATGCCGACGATCAGCACGAGGCTGCGCCAGTGAATCGCGCGATACGCGCTGTCGAGGCTCACGCAGCCGAACGCGCCCATCAGCAGACACCCGATCAGGCCCGCGAGCACGTTCGGCACGCGCGGCGTGAGCATCATCGCGATGACGAGCGCCATGATGGCGAGCGCGTGCAGCGCCTTGTGCGGCACGGGCACGTAGGCGTCGCTTTCGACCGGCATGGCGAGACACACGATATCGCGCTCGACAGACTGCATCGAGAAGATATCGATCCACGGCCCCACCACCAGCAGCGTGTCGCCCACTTTCAGCTGCGTGGCCTGGAGATCCTGCACGAGCGCGGCGTCGGCGCGCCGCAGGCCGACGACCGTCACGCCGTGCCGGCGCAGCGCGGCGGAACTGCGCGCGACGTTGCCCACGAGCGACGAGTCCGGCGGCACGATGACCTCGGCCATGCCCACGTCGTGGGTCTGGTCCGTGAAGTACGCGCCCGACATGCGGCGCACCGCGAGCGCATAGCGCACGCAAAACGTCTCTACGTCGAAGCTCGCGGACTCCACATCGAGCAGCAGCACATCGCCGGGCGCAATGCTGCTGTCCGCGGTCGCGGGCAGCACCGTCGCGCCCATGCGTGTGCGCCGCTCGATCGCGACGACGTGCGCCACGGGGTCGTCGTCGAGCCCGGTGTGGCCGAGCGTCTGCCCCACGAGCGGGGAATCCGGGCCCACCTCCAGGCGAAATGCGCGCCCTTCGAGTGAATAGCGCGCGACCCAGTCGTTCAGCGACGGGCGCGTGCTCGCCTCTGCGCCGCCGGTGCCGTTCAGAAAGCGCCTTGCGAACAGCATCCAGGCAATGCTCGCGGCGAGAATCGGCAGGCCCAGCGGCGTGATGCCGAAAAAACTGAAGCCCTGGTAGCCGTGATAGACGAGCGCGCTGTTGATGACGAGATTCGGCGTCGTGGCGACGAGCGTGAGCATGCCGCTGGTGAGCGCGGCCATGCTGACCGGCATGAGCATGCGCGCGCGCGACACGCCCGACTGCCGCGCAATGCGAATGACGATGGGAATGAAGATCGCCACGACGGCCGTCGAGCTCATGACCGAGCCCATGACGCCAACAACGGCCATGATCAACACGACGAGGCGGCGCTCGTTGGACCCGCCGCGCGCGATGAGATAGTCGCCCACGCGCTGGGCGACGCCCGTGCGCGCCAGCCCGTCGCCGAGCACGAAGAGGGCCGCGATGAGAACGATGTTCGGGTCGGAGAAACCGGCCAGCGCCTCGTTCACGCTCACGATGCCCGAGAGCGAGAGCGCGACGATCATGATGAGCGCCACCGCGTCCGAACGGGGCCGGCCGATCAGAAACATCGCGATCGCGCAGGCCAGACAGGCAACGGTCATCAAAAGGTCGGTAGACATGATTTCGCTTTGCCTGGTCGCTGTACAGCTCAACGGGCGTCTGAAACCACTGCTACCGCAAATAGTGCAGGATTTTGAAAACTTACGTTTCAGCGCGGCCTCGGGTCATGCCCATGTCGCCGCGAGTGTCGATGTCACGTTTGCGAACGTCGATGCCTTTACGCCTCTAGCAGGGAAACGCGGTTGCGCCCCTGGTGCTTGGCCCGGTACATGGCCTGATCGGCCTCGTCCAGCAGCGAGCGCGCCAGCACCTCGGGGCTCGCGGCGAGCGCGTTCATTTGATACGCCGCCACGCCAATCGACACGCTGAGCGCAATGCGCTCGCCCTCGTCGTCGAGCACGTCGAGCGCCTCGACCGCATGCCGGATTCGCTCCGCAACAGCCAGCGCGTCGGGCAGCTCGCACATCAGCAGCGCGACGAACTCTTCGCCGCCGTAACGCGACACGGTATCGCCCACGCGCACCTGCTGCTTAAGGCAAGTGCCGATGGCGCCCAGTGCGAGATCGCCGGTTGCGTGGCCGTGCGTGTCGTTGATCTGCTTGAAATGATCGATGTCGATGAAGAGGCACGACATGGGCGCCGCGTGCGAGCTCGCGCGTCGAATCTCGTGATGCAGACGCTCGTCGAAATAGCGGCGGTTCGAGAGGCCCGTGAGCGGGTCGGTCACGCCGGTCTTGCGTAGATGCTCGCGGTGAGCGACGTTGTCGAGACTCGCCGCCGCCACGCTGCTGAAGCGCATGAGCAGGTCGGTGCCCATGCTGGCGTCGAAGCGCGCGGGGTCATCGCTTGCGAGGCACAGGTAGCCGAGCACATGGGTGCGGTTCAGAAGCGGCAAGACGATCGCACTACCAGTCGCCGTCTGCGCCGCTCGCGCGCCGAAGAAGGTCTCGCTCACCGCGGGCTCGAGATCGCTCATTTCGCTCACGAGGCCAAGCCACGGCTGGTTGCCCGCGCACAGGCGCGACAGCGCGAGGCCGCCCTGCAGCCCGGATCTCAGGTTCGCTTCGAGGTCGGCGCGCGGGCAGCCGGCTTCCAGCAGGTCGCGCAGGAGCGGCGTGCGGGCGTCGAGCCAGATCCCGGAGGAAGCGAGCCGAAACACCTCGGGCAGATAGACGAATATCCCTTCGAGAAAGGCGGACCAGTCGTGCGCGCCGATCAGGCGCAGTTCCACGTCCTGGAAGGACTTCGACGCGCGCTCGTTCCGCTGGACGGTTTCGATAAGCGCAGCAAGATCCAGTGAAGGCTGAGTCCCGGGATGTGTCACGATGCATCGAGAATATTCCGAAGTCTGCTATTACGGCAGCTTGGGGACAGACTTGAGCGCTGGACGACGAAGACTCGCAACCCGACCACCTTTTCCCGCGGTCCGGGCGAGGCTGCGCTCTGCCCGTGGGACCAGGGGGAAAACAAAAGACCGCTGCCCATGAGGGCAGCGGTCTTTCTTACGGCGAGAGGCTGCTGTTATTTGGCAGCCGGCGACGCCGTGGTCGGGGTCGCCAGCGTGTTGTTACTGCCGGGCGCGTTAGTGAGCGACGTTGCGCTATTGTTCGTGCTATTCGGCGACGCGGCGCTCATGCCGCTGTCCGAGTTGGTGGCGCCTGGCGTGCCGTAGCCGCTCGTTGCATTGGTATTGGCAGCAGCGGGCGATACAACGCTCGGGGTTGCCAGCGTATTGTTGGCCTGTGCATACGCACCGGCGGACAGCGTGAATGCGGCAACGGCCGCGATCAATGTGCTGGTTGTCTTGTTCATAATTCGCTCCTCCATTGATTGGACTGGAATTCCGGCGCAAACGGTCCACTCATATTTCTCCTTGGGGGTCGTTATACGCGCGGCTCGCGGCGATCAAAATCGCGTAACTGTTCGCAGTGGTACGTGTAAAGCAGACCACTACCAGTTCATAACAAGTGTAGGAAAACGATCGCAGATAATTAAGCGCATTGTGCGCAACGATTTATTTCGCTTTTTGGCATTAGCAGTAATGAATTCGCGTCGCCAATCGAAGGTTGCGTGATTCACGCATTGCAGGAAATTCATGTAAATCGCCCCGGAACGGATATTCGACGGGTTTCGATATACATCGCATTTTGCGAGGCATGGCTTTCGCACTTACATTTCGGACAATCCGTTGCCTTCCTTGCCCCACGCGTGATCGCCGTGCGCCACTTTCGTTGCATGCGCATCGAGATCACCTTGCATCTCCCCGTTGGCAGGGGGCCGGTCAACAGTCCGTGCGTCCGCCACGGCTCCCAGAACTTTCGAAGCCCAACGAGCCATCTCCTTGTCCATCATTTTACATTTTGATTAATGTGGAAATATAGGAGCCAACCATCGCCGCTTTCACGGCACTCGCACACGGGTCAAGGAAGATCCCGGAGACTTGTCTCCGGGTGTCAGCCCATGCGCCCGGGCGGGCGCATGGCAGTCGTGGGAGACGATCAGGACTCGTTCGGGCGGATCGTCAGTGCGTTCTTGACCGACGTTACGCCTTGCACGCCCGTGGCGACTTCGGTGGCGTGTTCGATCTGCGCCTGCTCAGGCACCGAGCCCTGCAGAACCACGGCGCCGTCACGCACGCGCACGGTGATCCTGGCAACGTCGATCTTCTTGTCCTTGGCGAGCGCGGAGCGGACCTTGCGGCTGAGCGCGCGGTTAGCAGCCTTCTCCTGCTTCGACAGTGCGTGCGACGGGGTGGCCTGTTGCTGGGCACCCGCGGTCGCGCCGCTCGCCGCGTCGTCCTGCGCATAGGCGTGCAGGGACGCAGCCACGAGAGCCGTCGCCGCGGCCAGCTTGAATACTTGAAGAGCCTTCATGCAGTTTCTCCTGTTGTCACAGTCTTGTTGTGGGCCCACGAACGAGCCGGTGCACTACGCCATCCGCTACTAAGCATTCGCGCGCCAAACGCGAGCGCGCGCCAGATTATATGAATGTAATGTGCGGCACAGGGCAGGGAAAATGCGGCTGAATCATTCGCTTGATATCGATCGCATCATGGAGTAGGAGCACCGATTGTAGCCATTAGCTTATGGTCACATCGGCCCCAACCCCAATCGGGTGCGTCAACGATCGAACGGCTGCCACGCGCTTTTCCCCGGTTGGCAGAGAAATGGAGCGCCTATCCCGTAGCGCATGCGCGGAAAAAGTCTGCCAGGCGTCGCATATTTGCGACGCCGATTCCGGCGGCGGATCGCCGCGATAACCGACTTTTCCCTGCATCGAGCGGCGCCCCTGCGCGTTCATGAACCCATCCCCTCCCGCTCGAGCCACGAACGGAACAACGCGACCAACTCATCGCCAGACTTCTCGTCCGCAACGTAAGTGCAATAGCTGCGCGACGGCAGGCGCGGAAGCGCGAACGGTGCGACGAGCCGGCCAGCGGCGAGATCGTCGGCTACCAACGCAGTTGGGCCCATCGCGATGCCGATTCCGTCGATCGCTGCCTGCAAGGTCAAATAGAAATGGTCGAACGTCAAAGCGGCGGCCGGCCTCAGCTCGGGAACCCGCGCGCTCGCCAGCCAGTCAGGCCAAAGCCGCGGAAGACTCGAGGTGTGCAACAAGGTGTGTTCTCGCAAGTCGCGAGGCGCGCGGAGCGGCACGCGCTGCAAAAGCGTAGGACTACACACCGGAAGGCGCTCCTCGGACAAGAAAGGCCGCATCGAATAGCCGTAGAACGTGTCCGGACCACCCCGGATGATGGCGTCGTAGTCATCCTTCAAACTCTCCAGCGGCTCGTTCGACGTTTCCACCTTAACGTCGACGTCGGGATGTTCGGCCCGGAATCTCGCCAGCCTCGGCACCAGCCAGCGCAATGTGAATGTCGCGGGTGCGCTCACGGATAGCGTCCGGGAGACCGTTCGCGGCATGCCGTACCGCGCGGTTGCCTGCGAGAGCTGTTCGAACAACGGGCCGATTTCCTCCAGATATGCCTTTGCCGCCGCCGTGAGCGCCACACGCCGGTTGTGCCGCTCGAACAGAGACGCGCCAAGCCACTCCTCCAGCAGGCGCACGTGCTGGCTCACCGCCCCCGGCGTCACGTGCAGCTCTGCGGCGGCTTCCTTGAAGCTGCCGAGCCGACCTGCGGCCTCGAAGGCCCGCAGGGCATTGAGTGGGGGCAACACCGGCTTCATTCGAAATAGTTTATCTAACGTGACTGATCAATTTATCTGGTTTGCTCGCCCGTCGCAAGATAGATATTCTTCTTGATAGACCATTCATGAAACCTGCCCCGCGCCCTCATGCTCAGTTATACCGGCGGTATCGTGCTCTTCGCAGCGCTGCTCCACGCAAGCTGGAACGCGATGCTCCACGGCAACCGCGACCGGTTTCTGTCCATGACCTGGATGAGCATCGCCATCGCGGTGGTTGCCACGTTCGGCGTCCTGTCCACGCCCTGGCCGGCTAGCGCCGCGTGGCCCTACATCGTCGCTTCGGGGCTCGTGCATATCTTCTACAACGTGAGCCTCGTGCGGTCGTATCGCCGCAGCGATCTGGCGTTGGCGTATCCGATTGCGCGAGGCTCGTCGCCGCTGCTCGTCACGCTCGGCGCGGCGCTCTTTGCACACGAGGCGATCGGCCCCTTGCACGTGCTCGGGATCGTGATGATTTCGGGCGGCATCATCGCGATCGCACTGCAGGGGCGTTGCGTGTCGCGCGCGGGTGCGCTGGCGGCGCTGACGACCGGCGCTACGATCGCGCTCTATACCGTGATCGACGGCATAGGCGTGCGCGTGTCCAACGGCCAGCCGCTCAGTTACACCGCATGGATGTTCCTGTTCTACTGGGCGATGCCGTTACTGTTCGTCACGGCGCGCGGGTTCGCGCCGTTATGGACGCCGGTCCGTGCCGAGCCACTGTCGATCGCCTCGTCGCTGGCCGGTGGCCTCGTGTCCATCGCGGCGTATGGCATCGTGATCTGGGCGCTGCAGTCAGGTGCGATGGGCGCGGTGTCGGCGTTGCGCGAGACCAGTGTGGTATTCGCGGTTCTGATCGGGCGACTGTTTTTGCGGGAAGCCGTGAGTGGAACGCGCTGGCTCGCCTGCGTGGTCGTCGCGGCCGGTGCGGTTTGTCTCGGGCTTTGACATGGCATCGAGCACGCCGTTTGCTACGCGTGCGTCATCATTGAACTGAGCGCGAAGGAGCGCCCCATGCTTAAACATATCGAAACCGAACTGCTCGACATCGCCTTCCACGAACACGGCGACGCGAACGGATGGCCGGTCGTCCTCCTACACGGCTTCCCCTATGACACCCACGCGTACGACGAAGTGACGCCACGCCTGATATCCCATGGCGCGCGCGTCATCACACCCTACCTGCGCGGATACGGCCCAACGCGTTTCCTTTCACCTACGACGCTTCGCTCGGGCCAGCAGGCAGCGCTCGGCGCGGATCTGCTAGCGCTACTCGATGGCCTTCGGATCGACCAGGCCATCCTCGGGGGATACGACTGGGGCGGCCGGGCGGCATGCATCGTGGCGGCGCTCTACCCGTCGAGAGCGCGGGGGCTGGTTTCGGTCAACGGCTACAACATCCAGAATATCGGCGCCGCATTGCAGCCAGCCGACCCCGAACAGGAACACCGGCTGTGGTACCAGTACTACCTGCACGGCGAGCGCGGCCGGGCTGGCTTGACTGAAAACCGGCGCGCGTTCTGCCGGCTCTTGTGGTCACTCTGGTCACCGACCTGGCGATTCGACGACGACACCTACGCCCGCTCGGCGGCGTCGTTCGATAGTCCCGATTTCGTCGACGTGGTCGTCCATTCTTATCGGCACCGTTTCGGCCTGGTCGAAGGCGACCCTCGGTTCGACGAGATCGAACGACGCCTCGCCGCCATGCCGCCGATCACCGTGCCAACGATCACGCTCGAGGGAGATGCCGATGGCGTCCACCCACCCGCGGGAAGAGAGGCCAGTTCAAAGCGGTTCACGGGACGTCATGAGAACCGCATCGTGCCGAATGCAGGCCACAACCTTCCGCAGGAGGCGCCAGCAGCGTTCGCCGACGCGGTTCTCGACATCAACGCACGGGCCGGTTGACGCTGCGACTTTGCGCAGCGCGCTTGATTCGAATAGCAAACTACATGATTAGTGATACGAACAAATACGCTGGCGAGTGCCATTGCGGCGCGGTGCGCTTCGAGGCGACGCTCAGCGACGGTCTCAACTCGATCCGCCGTTGCAACTGCTCCCTTCTGCATCGATCCGCCAACGCCAGGTCACTGCGTCAAACCGGACTTTGCGATTTCGATGATCCAGTCGACAAACGTTCTGATCGCGACCGTGGCGCGGCCCTGCGGATAGACAATGGAGACCGGCACGGGAGAACATCTCGCCTCTGCGAGTACCTCCTTCAGCCGCCCGCTCCGAAGATACGCGGACACCGCGAATTCGGATAGCTGGATCAGGCCGAGGCCCTCCAGACCGCATTGCACGTAGGCCTCCGTTTCATTGATGGAGAAACGGCTGCGCATCGTCATTGCCACGTCTTCGCCGTCCACGCTGAAGCGCCATTCCAGAGGCCGCCCGCTCGCATTCGACAGGTAGTTGATGACATGGTGAGCGCCGAGCGCGGCCACGGAATCCGGCTCGCCGTAGCGCTTGAGATATCGAGGCGATGCGCAGGTCAGCCACGCAAGCTGGCCGAGCCTGCGCGCGACCAGCGTCGAGTCCGCGAGCGCACCGGTGCGAATCGCGCAATCGATGCCTTCGTAAATGAGGTCCGATGGCCGGTCGCTCAGGCCGAGCACCAGTTCGATGTCCGGATAGCGGGTCTCGAACTCATGCAACCGCGGCAACACGATCGATCGCCCGATGACACCGGGCATATCGACTCGCACCCGTCCGCGCGGCGCCGTGACCGTGGCCGATAACTGGCTCTCCGCGTTGGCGACCTCCGCGAGGATGGCCTGACACGACGCGAAGTACCGCGCGCCCGCCTCGGTAAGACTCAGGCTTCTCGTGCTTCTGCGCAGTAGTGGCGTGCCCAGATGGGCTTCCAGATTCTTCACGATCGTCGTAACCGACGAACGAGGCATCGATAAGGTCTCCGCAGCTTTGCTGAAGCTTCGTCCCTCAACGACCCGTACAAACGTGGTCATCGCTTGAAGTTTGTCCATGTGCGGCCCGCGCGGCGAATGCGTCTGCCTGATCTGGCAGACATCGGCCTCCATGTTACCAATCCGGTGCCGTCCGATACGGCCGTTTGGATCGTGCGGCCAAATGGTGCCGTTCTTGCCTGTTGCGTTGTGTATTCAGGCTCCGCGAACAATGGGCAGCGTTCGCGCCACTACACTGCGAATCGTTCGAGGGCCGCTCTTGCATACGCTATGACGCGATCGGCGACGGCCCATTCCCGCAACGCTTTTTCCCAATGGCTCACGCATATGTTGAACGACACCTCAATTCTGGTTCTGGGCGCCGGCGAACTCGGCATGGCTATGCTGCGCACGCTCTCTCGACGTGCCGGACATGCAACCAACGTAACTATCGCGGTACTGCTTCGAGCGTCGACGATCGCGTCCAGCGAACCGGCAAAACAGAAGGACGTGGCCGAACTACGCTCGCTGGGTATCGAACTCGTCGAGGCCGACCTCTCTGTGCAAACGAGCGACGAACTCGCCACCCTCTTCAGCCGGTTCGATACCGTTATCTCATGTACAGGATTCGTAGGCGGCCCGGGCGTGCAACGCAAGATCGCGCGCGCGGCATTGGATGCCGGCGTCAAGCGGTACTTCCCGTGGCAGTTCGGCGTCGACTACGACATCATCGGCAGGGGCAGCGCGCAGGACCTGTTTGACGAACAGCTCGACGTGCGCGACCTTCTTCGGGCACAGTCGCGCACCGAATGGGTAATCGTTTCGACAGGCATGTTCACGAGCTTCCTGTTCGAGCAATCCTTCGGCGTCGTCGATCTGGCGGCAAATACCGTGAACGCGTTGGGAAGCTGGGACAATGCCGTGACCGTGACGACGGCCGATGACATCGCCGCATTGACGGCAGAAATCGTGTTCGCTGAGCCACGCATCGCGAACCGGGTCGTGCACATCGCCGGCGACACGATCACGTATCGCGAAGTGGCCGATACGGTCGACGGCGTGTTAGGTGTCAAGGTTCATCGCAACGAATGGACCGTTCCGGAACTGGAGCGGCAACTGGCTGAAGCGCCACAGGACGGGCTGCGCAAGTACCGTGTCGTGTTCGCTCAGGGGCGCGGCGTGGCGTGGGACATGGGCCAGACGTTCAACGCACAGCGAGGTCTCGGGGCTTGTTCGCTCGAAGAATGGGTGCGGAACAATTTGTCAGGCCTAAGCGTCCCTTCCGGCAGTCTCGCCGGGTAACGGCCTGCATGAGCGGTCAGCGATCGACCACGACCGCTGCCAAAATTTGAACACCAGCGGCCAAAAGTAAGACGGTGGCGTAGTTACACTCATGCGAGGCCGTTTTACTCCTTGCCGGCATAACCAAACCTACCTGAATTGCCGTTTGTTTGTCATCTCGACTCTACCGCGACAGAACTACCCATGATGCACGGCCTCATTTTCGCGAGACGTTGTTTAACGCCTGTTTCGCAAGGTCAATTGATTCGACACTGACCTGACTCCGCGCACTGACCTTGACACGTTGCCGGCGAGCGCGATCTGCCTTCGGTCCGGCACCCATCCCGTGAGCGTAACGACGCCGAGGCGCGCCCTGACCCGAATCCCTGAAGCATCCAGGTTCGGTGTGCGCCAGAGGGCGTTGCGGACGTCACGAGTCACCGCACTATCCGGCCTGTTCTGAAGCCGCGACGTCGAGTACGCTGCCCTTTGCACAGTCGCGCCGGCCCGAGTGTCGACGCCCGTTTGCGCGTTCGCATGGTTCGGGCTACTACTCATGACGACCATAGCCAGGATCGCTCCGATTCTGCTGATCGCACCGTTCACGTTCATGCCCCCCTCTCTGCAAAAGACGAAAGGCCCATACGTTCTCAACTTGCGGGTCTTCGTTTTCATGTCATCCGTTCAGTGGCTCCGGGTAGCGTAACCCCTTAACGCCGTGGCCGTACACCGCACCGAGCCCGTAGCCGGCGACGCGTCCAGTCAGGACGTGCGCAGGTCCTCCCTTCACGCACTAAAACTCAACGAATTCGCAACGGCACCGCCAAAATCTACTATCGCACTCAACGGGGCGTTCCGCTCCGCGGCAACCCCAAGTTTTAGAGCCGGGCACCACCCGTCGCGTCGATGACCTGTCCCGTGATCCATCGGGCGTCGGGCGACGCGACGAAGGCGATGATGTCTGCCACGTCGGCGGGTTGACCGACACGCGAGAACACCGACAGGGCTTCCGCGCCGGCGCGTGCTTCGGGAATCGTGATCCAGTCCGCATTCATGTCGGTCTCCGTGACGCCCGGCATTACCGTATTGACCGTGATGCCGCGACGACCGAACTCGGGTGCAAGCGCCAGCGTTAGTGTTTGAATTGCGCCTTTCGACGCCGCGTAGGCGGGATGTGTCGGCGCCGCGACACGCGTAAAGCCCGTCGAAATGTTGATGATCCGTCCGTTATCGCGGATATGATCGGCAACGGCCTGGATCAAGAAGAACGGCGCCTTAAAGTTGATCGTCAACAACTCATCAAAGGTGGACTCACTGGTCTGCGCTAGAGAAACGGCAGGTGCCACACCAGCATTGTTGACAAGAATGTCAAGCCGAGGCTCACCGGTAGCGGCGACAGCAGCCCTTGAGAACTGTTCCCAAAGGCTGTCCGTCGCTTCCTTACCGCCTCTCAGATCGGCCTTGATAGCGACCGCTTTTGCACCGAGGCGCTCGATCTCCCGGATCGTTGCCGCGGCCGCATCGATGTTGGCGCCATAGTGCACACCGATCAGCGCGGCACCTTCTCGTGCAAAGGCCAGCGCTGCTGCACGGCCGATCCCACGCGAGCCTCCCGTGATAAGGGCAACCTTGTTTGAAAGTTTTCCAGACATTGATCACTCCGTTGTCAACCAATTGGCTAGTGATCGCTATAATATTGAGCGGCGAAGAGCGCTGTCAATGATTTTTATAGGCTTCGATACAAAATGAGTGAATCACCTCGAAAGCGTGGCCGGCCCAGGACGCTGGACCGCGATGTCGGGCTCGATATCGCAGCGCGACTGTTTTGGGAGCGAGGATACGAGGGCACATCGATAGCCGACCTAACCGAGGCCATGGGCATCACGCCTCCGTCGCTCTACGCGACGTTCGGTTCAAAGGACGATCTGTTTAAACAGGCACTCGACCGTAACAGTGAGCGTGAGAACCAAAATCGACTTGGCGCGCTGCAAGGGCATCTATCGGCTTATGACGCTATAGCGTTCTACTTGCACGATGCCGCGGCGGGTTTTACTGACCCCGGCAAGCCACGGGGGTGCATGGTGTCAACTGCCGTTCTTCAGCATGGCGACAAAAGCGAGGCCGCAGCGCGCGAAGTCGCTGCACGGCGCGATCTCGCAATACAGTTGATCAAGAAACGCTTTGACCGCGCGCTCGCCGAGGGAGAACTTGCAACCGGGACCGACACCGTCGCACTCGCACGCTTTTACGCAGCCGTCGTGCAGGGCATGTCCGCGCAAGCATGTGATGGAGCTTGCTCTGAGACATTGAGGCGTTTGGCCGATATTGCATTGTCGGCATGGCCAGGCATTTCAACAGGTCGCCGGGCACAGGCTTCGCAGGGGTAATTGGGGTACGCCCAGTTTCGCGCTCGTCAGCGGTGTTCAAATCGCTCACCGCTGCCGATTCGATCACTTTCCAGGAGCCAGGCGCCTGCTTTGGGACAAAAAAGCCGCCGCGCTCTCGCGCGGCGGCTTTCGCCGAAATCTGACAAGCGTGCTAACTGCGTGGTAACGGCGCGGAAAATCAGCCGAGCCCGCCCATCATCAGATACTTCGTTTCGAGGTACTCATCGAGCCCGTACTTCGAACCTTCGCGCCCGAGCCCCGACTCCTTCACGCCGCCAAAGGGCGCGACCTCCGTCGAGAGAATGCCTTCGTTGATGCCCACCATGCCGCTTTCCAGCGCGCCCGCCACACGCCACACGCGGCCGATATCGCGCGCGTAGAAGTACGCGGAAAGGCCGAACTCGGTATCGTTCGCCGCCTGGATCGCTTCCTCCTCGGTTTCGAAGCGGAACACCGCGGCCACGGGTCCGAACGTCTCCTCATGCGCGAGCATCATGCCGCCGTGCGCGCCCGTGATGACCGTGGGCTCGTAAAACGTGCCACCCAGCGCATGCGCGTGGCCGCCGCACACAATGGCGCCGCCCTTCTCGAGCGCGTCGCTCACGTGCGCCTCGACCTTGCGCAACGCCGCGCCGTTGATGAGCGGCCCTTGCGTGGCGCCCGCCTCCATGCCGCCCGCCACGCGCAACGCTCGCACAGCCGCAACCAGCTTCTCGACGAATGCGTCGTGCACGCCGGCCTGCACGTAGAAGCGGTTCACGCATATGCAGGTCTGCCCCGTGTTGCGGAATTTCGAGGCCATCGCGCCTTCCACAGCGGCATCGAGATCGGCGTCGTCGAATACGATGAAAGGCGCATTGCCGCCCAGTTCGAGCGAGACCTTCTTCACCGTATCGGCCGCCGCACGCATGAGCAGCTTGCCCACGCGCGTCGACCCCGTGAACGAGATCTTGCGCACGGCCTTCGAGGCCATGAGCGTGTCGCCGATGGCAGGCGCATCGCCTGAAACGACGTTGAACACGCCGCGCGGAATGCCCGCCTCGACCGCGAGTTCGGCGAGCGCGAACGCCGAAAGCGGCGTCTCTTCCGAAGGCTTGAGCACCATCGTGCAACCCGCGGCGAGCGCGGGACCCGCTTTACGCGTGACCATCGCGAGCGGGAAATTCCACGGCGTGATCGCACCGACCACACCCACGGCCTCCTTCGTCACGACGATACGGGCGCCCTTCTTCGGCGCGGGAATCACGTCGCCGTAGGCGCGTCGCGCTTCCTCCGCGAACCACGTGAGAAAGCTCGCCGCGTACGCCACCTCACCCAGCGCTTCCGCATAGGGCTTGCCCTGCTCGGCCGTCATGATGCGCGCGAGGTCTTCGCGATGCGCCTGCATCAACTCGCCCCAACGGCGCACCTTCGCGCTACGCTCCGCCGCCGTGGCATCGCGCCATGCGGGGAACGCGTGCGAGGCCGCCGCCACGGCCTGCAGCGCTTCGCGCGCACCGGCGCGCGCCACTTGCGCGAGCGGTGCGCCGGTGGCCGGGTCGATGACCGGATAGGTCACTTCGCTGGCGACCCACTCGCCGTCGATGAAGCTCGACGTGCGCCACAGGCGCGTTTCCTTGAGTCCTTCGATCATGCTGCGATCTCCAGGCGTCGCGACGCGCGCGGCACGCGCGGAATGCGTGCGCTCACGTAGTCGTTGATCACGTCGCACGGCGTGTAGTTACGCTCGAGTTCGTAAAGCTCGTCGGCGCTGAGTTGCGTGTCGAGCGCGGCGAGCGCGCTCTCGAACTGCGCGACAGTGTCCGCGCCCACGAGCATCGACGAGATACCCGCGTGCCCCAGCACCCAGGCCTGCGCGATCTGCGCGCACGACACGCCGCGCGCCAACGCGACCTCCGCCACCGAACGCGCGATATCGCGCGAGGCTTCATCGTCGTACATCTGACCGGTGAAGAAGTCGGTCTGGTTGCGCACCGACTTCGCGTCGCCGGAAAGCAGGCCGCGCGCAAGCGGGCTGAACACCGAAACGCCCACGCCCTGGTCCTGGCAGAACGGAATCATCTCGCGCTCTTCCTCGCGATACGCACAGTTGAGCTGCAGCTGCATATTGATCGGGCGTGCGAAGTTATAGCGTTCGCACGCCTGCAGAATTTTGGCGAACTGCCACGTGAACATCGTCGAAACGCCGATATAGCGCGCCTTGCCGGCGCGCACGATATCGTTGAGCGCATCCATGGTTTCTTCGACGGGCGTATTCACGTCGAAGTAGTGCAGCATGTAGACGTCGACGTAATCGGTTTGCAGCCGGCGCAGCGAACCATCGATACCTTCCATGATGTGCTTGCGCGAGTGGCCCTGGTTGTTCGCGCCATTGCCGATCGGATAGCCGACCTTGGTCGTGAGCACGAGTTCGTCGCGCTTCGCGAGGCGCCGCACGATGCGCCCCACCACTTCCTCACCCACGCCCGTCGAATAAAAGTCCGCGAGGTCGATAAAATTCACGCCCGCTTCGAGCGCGCGGCGTACGATCGGTTCGCTCTGCTCTTCGTTGTAAATCCAGGGCTTCCACTCGGGCGTGCCCATGTTCATCGTGCCGAGACACAGGCGCGACACCTTCAGGCCCGAGCGGCCAAGTTGCACGTATTGCATCGTAGTCACCTGTAACGCATTGCGCGGCTCAAGCCGCCTTGGCCTTCGGCGTGTAGAACGGATTGCTGATCTGATCCTTGATCTTCGCAATGTCGTCGAGCTTGGGCAGTCCGTTCATTGCTGCGCGGATGGCCGTTTTGCAGGCCACGTAATTGTTCTCGTACACGGCGTCGAGGTCGTCGCACGACCAGTTCACCCAGTTCGCCGTGACAATGCACCATTCGTTCTCCGCTTGCGGCGGCAGCGTGCCGTCGAGCATCGCTTCCGTCACCGCCTTCGCGATGGCCGCTTGCGACGCGCCCCACGTGGCGTTGCCGTGCAGGTCGCCGCGAATGTCGGCTTTGTTCACGTAGAGCGTGGCAGGCTTGACCGGCACGTTCGGCTGCGCCACCACCATGAACGGCACGTGGCCTTGCGAAGGCGACGACAAGCTGTTCGTGAACGCCTGCCCCACGGGGCCATTGCGCGGGCCGATCATGATGTTGATGTGGGCCGCGTTTACGCCTGGTCCAGCGAAACCTTCGCCGATATAGACTTGCAGGTCTTTCATGTTTGACTCCGTCTCCTGTGTCATGGGTTCGAATTTGGCCAGACGCATTCCAGCACATGCCGCAAGCGCCCAAAAGCTATGAAATCTCATGGGGGCATGACGCGCAGTCATCGCTCTCGCATGCGTCATTCGCGTGATGAGAGTGGCATGAGATCAGGTAATGCATCGATGACTATTCGTGGCTTTCGCAACCCGAAATGCCGCGGATAGACTCTGGTCGGATTGATTCGAAAAGCACGGCCCGTGCATATAAAACTGGAGACGACATGAGACGTATCACGCTGGCTGGCGTGCGTATTGCCGCCGCCCTCGCGCTGACCTGCGCGGCCACGAGCAGCTTTGCCGCCCCAGGCTGGTGCGAGGCGGGGAAAACCGTGAAGCTTGCCCAAATCACCTGGGAAAGCGGCGCGCTGATGACCGAAATGGTGCGCACCGTGCTGGAGAAGGGCTACGGCTGCAAGACCGAAGTCGTGCCAGGCGCCACGGCCGCCACCGAAACCGCACTCACGAAAAACGACCTGCAGGTGTGGGCCGAGCACTGGACGGGCCGCAGCCCCATCGTCGCGCGCGGCTTGACGGATGGCAGCGTGAAGCTCGTGGGCGAATTGATTCCCGGCGGCGACAAGGAAGGCTGGTACGTCCCCGACTATGTGATCAACGGCGACGCAAAACGCGGCATCAAGCCGATGGCGCCGCAACTGCGCTCCGTCGCGCAACTGCCGCAGTACAAATCCCTCTTCACCGACGACGAAGAGCCCGGCAAAGGCCGCTTCTACAACTGCCCTGCGGGTTGGGATTGCGAGCGCTTCAACAACCGCCTGCTCACGGCCTACAAGCTCGGCGACGACTACACGAACTTCCGTCCCGGCACCGGCGGCGCGCTCGACGCGGCCATCGCCTCCGCCTACGAGCGCGGCAAGCCCATTCTCTTCTACTACTGGCAGCCCGCCGGCCTGATGGCGAAGTACCGCTTCGTACAACTGGAAAGTGCGCCGTATTCCGACGCCTGCTGGAACACCATCGCCGATCCGAAGGGCACGCCCTGCGCTTCCGCGTTCAAGGTGTCGCATCTGAAGGTCGCGGTCTCCACGCCGTTCTACGATGCCGAGCCCGACGCGGTTGCGTTCTTCGGCAAGGTTAGCTTGCCGCTCGCGCTCGACGAACAACTGGTCCAGCAAATGCACGACAAGAAGCTCGACGCCTCCACGGTCGCGCGTACGTTCTTCGAGCAGCATCCGGAAATCTGGAAACAATGGGTCACGCCGGAAGTCGCGGCGCGCGTGCAGGCTGGCCTGCGCACGTAAGCCACGACACTGGCCGCACGACGGTACGCATCACATGACACACGCAGAATGAGGCTCACCATGGGATCTCCCTTTCTTCACCTCTCGATCGCCGACTGGGTCAACGATCAGGTCGCCGCGTTCGTCCAGCGCTACGGCGACGCGTTCCACAACTTCAGCGTGCTCATGCTGCGCGACGTGCTCGTGCCGCTCGAAAGCCTGCTGCGCGCGACGCCGCCCATCGTCGTGCTCGCCGCCGTGGGCCTGCTCGGCTGGCATGCGTCGCGGCGCATTGGCGTGGCGCTGCTGTTCGTCGTCCTGCTCTGGCTGATCGGCTGCTTTGGGCTGTGGGACAAGCTCATGCAGACCTTCGCGCTGATGGTGGTCGCCACGCTCATCTCGGTCGTGCTCGGCGTGCCGCTCGGCATCCTCGCCGCCTCGAGCAGCGGGCTGCGCCGCGTGCTGCTGCCAGTGCTCGACGTGATGCAAACGCTGCCCAGCTTCGTGTACCTCATTCCGGTGCTCATGCTGTTCGGCCTCGGCAAGGTGCCCGCCATTCTCGCCACGGTCGTCTACGCGCTGCCGCCGCTCATTCGTTTGACCGATCTCGGCATTCGCCACGTGGATGCGGAAATCGTCGAGGCCGCGCGGGCGTTCGGCACCACGCGCCTGCAATTGCTCTTTGGCGTGCAGTTGCCGCTCGCGCGGCCGAGCATCATGGCCGGTATCAACCAAACCACGATGATGGCGCTTTCGATGGTCGTGATCGCCTCGATGATCGGTTCGCGCGGTCTTGGCGAAGACGTGCTCGCGGGCATTCAAACGCTCGATGTGGGCAAGGGCACGCAGGCGGGCGTCGCCATCGTGATTCTCGCGATCGTGATCGACCGCATCAGCCAGGGCTATGGTCAGGGCCGGCGCACGCGTGGTCTCGCGCGCAAGTCGAAGCAGCCCTCGCGCATTCCGTTTCGCCGTGTTCGCGAACAGGAACGCGATAGCGCGCAAGCCGCCAAGGCCAGCGATCTGACGAGCCAGCCGGCCAAATAACCAACGCGAACGCAAAAGCGCCGGCACAATGAGCAATGTGTGGAAGCAACCCGGCCGGCGCATCCAGCATACGCAATGAGCATGGAGTGAGGTAACGATCATGAGCGGCATCGAAGTCAAGAACGTCTACAAGATCTTCGGCACGCGCGAAGCGGGCCAGCGCGCGCTCGAGCTGCTGCGCGGCGGCGCGGGCAAGGCCGAAGTCCTCGAAAAGACGCGCTGCAACGTGGGGCTCAACGACGTGAGCCTGTCGATCGGTTCGGGCCAGATCTTCGTGATCATGGGCCTTTCGGGCTCGGGCAAGTCCACGCTGGTGCGCCACTTCAACCGGCTCATCGAGCCGACCGTGGGCGAGATCCTCATCGACGGCAAGGACGTGCTCAAGCTCTCCGACAACGGCCTGCGCGATTTGCGGCGTTACGGCGTGAGCATGGTGTTCCAAAGCTTCGGACTCCTGCCTCATCAAACGGTGCTCAACAATGCCGCGTATGCCCTCGCCACGCGCGGCGAAAAGAAAGCGGCGGCGCAGGCGAGCGCGCGCGAATGGCTCGGCAAGGTGGGCCTCTCGGGTTATGCGGACCACTATCCCGACGAGCTTTCGGGCGGCATGCGCCAGCGCGTGGGCCTCGCCCGCGCGCTGGCCGCGAACACCGACGTGCTGCTGATGGACGAAGCGTTCTCGGCGCTCGATCCGCTCATTCGCACCGAAATGCAGGACCAGCTGCTCGAACTCCAGGCCACGCTCAAGAAGACGATCGTGTTCATCACGCACGATCTCGATGAAGCGCTGCGCATTGGCAACCAGATCGCCATCCTGCGCGACGGGCGCCTCATCCAGTGCGGCACCCCCGACGACATCCTGCACCGCCCCGCCGACGACTACGTGCGGCGCTTCGTCGAGCGCCGCGCCGGGACCACGCACTAAACCGTAGATGCGGGCGCTCATCGGCCTGCTGGGCGGCTATACGATCCTCGTTTGCGGGAACAGCCTTCTCACGACGCTGATCTCGCTGCGCATGCTGCACGACGAACGCACCGCGCTCGACGTCGGCCTCGTGCAATCGTGCTACTACGTCGGCTTCATCGTGGGCGCGCTGGGACTTGGGCCCGTCGTCGGGCGCATCGGGCCGCAGCGCGCCTTCATCGGCTTCGGCGCGCTCGCCGCGCTTGCAGCGCTCGGCTATCTCTCCTTCGATTCCCCTGACGTTTGGGCCGTGCTGCGCCTCATTACCGGCTTCAGCATGGTCGGCGTGTTCACGTCGATCGAAAGCGGCGTGAACGGCGCCGTGCCGAACGAGCGGCGCGGGCGCGCATTCGCGCTCTATCTCGTGCTCACGTATCTCGGCGTGAGCGCCGGGCAGTTCCTGCTGGGTCTCGGCGCGCCCGGCGGCATTTTCGAGCACGCGCTGGTGAATGGCTTGTTCGTGGCCGCGCTCATTCCGGTGGCGCTGATCGGCGAGTGGCAATCGGCTGAAGCCGCATTGCCCGCGCCTGCGGCCAGGGCACCGGCTTCCGCGCTCGGCACGCCCAAGCGCCCCACGCTGCTGCTCGACGGCCTGCGCGAACTGCACCGCGTCGCGCCGCGCAGCGTGCCGGCCTGTATTGGCGCAGGGCTGCTTTCCAGCGCGTTCTATGCGCTCACGCCGGTGTATCTCGCGCGCATCGGTTATCCGGCCGGCAGCATTTCGCGCGCCATGGGTGTCGTGCTGATCGGCGCGCTCCTTTCGCAATGGCCCGTGGGGCGACTCTCCGACCGCCTTGGGCGGCGCGCCACGCTCGGCCTGATCTCGCTCGTTTCCGCGTGCGCGGCCGCGGCGCTCGCGGTCCTGCGCGCGCCGGCTTTCGTCGATACGCTGCTCTTTCTCTATGTCGCGCTCACCTTCACGCTGTACGGCGTGATCGTCTCCGACGTGAACGACCGGGTCGATCAGGCGCGGCGCGTGCAGACGAGCGCGACGCTGCTGCTCGTCTTCTCGCTCGGCGGCGCGGCTGGTCCTACCGTCGCTTCGCTGTTCATGCGTCTTTTGGGGGCGGGCGGCCTCTATGTGTTCGCGCTCGTCGTCACGCTTGCGCTAGCCGCGCTCTCACGTGCGCGGGGCGCCTGAATGGCGGTGCGGGCCGGTATACTGCGTCGTTTGCATGAGGCGTCGTTTCGAGATGGCGCCTGGAGCGAGGAGACGACCTTGAAGCGAAAGATGCCGGCGCTGAACGCCCTGAAGGCGTTCGAGGCGGCAGGCACGAGCGGCAGCTTCACCCGCGCCGCCGAGCAGCTGAACGTGACACAGAGCGCGGTGAGCCGCCAGGTGCGCCAGTTGGAGGAACAGCTTGGCGAGGCGCTGCTCGAGCGCCATCACCACCGGCTCGAGCTGACCGAAGCCGGGCGCGCGCTGCTGCGTACGCTCCAGCAGTCGTTCGACCGCATCGAATTGACGGTACGCACGATCCAGCAGAAGAGCGACCTCAACCGCCTGCGCGTGAACGCGCCGCCCACCTTCGCGAGCCGCTGGCTCGTGCCGCGCCTCACGCGCCTGCGCGCGCGCCATCCTGAGCTCGAGCTGAGCCTCACGACGCATCTGCAGGACAGCCTTGCCGATTCGACGGCGCTAGACTGCGCGATCCGCTTTGGCGATGGCGAATGGGAAGGCCTCGACAGCTCCCTGCTGATGCACGAATCGCACATTGCGGTATGCGCGCCCGCGCTGCTCGCGCAAGGTCCCGTCGACCTCACGCAGCAAACCTTGCTGCACGTGCTCGCGGGCGACAACCAGCGCTATCTCACGTGGCGGCACTGGCTCGACGCGGCGCGCATCGAGGACGTGGACACCTCGGGCGGTTACGAATTCGACCTGCTCGATCACGCGATCCGCGCGGCCATCGAAGGGCTCGGTGTGACGATGGCCGACCGCCACATGATCGAGCACGAGCTGGCCCAGGGCCTGCTCGCGCCCGTGCGCGACATCCACGTGGACGGCCGCCAGTCATACTGGTTCGTCGTGCGGCCCGAACAGAAGGCTTCGAAGCCGCTCAAGCTGTTCCGGCAATGGATTCAGGACGAGATCGCCGCCATGGGCTGACGGCCCTGCGCGACGGCCTTCGCGGCGATGGCCTGATCGGCGTCTTCCAGAATCAGGTCAGCGCCCTTCTCCGCGACCATCATCGTCGGCGCGTTGG
Source organism: Paraburkholderia hiiakae (assembly GCF_904848665.1). Lineage (GTDB taxonomy): Bacteria > Pseudomonadota > Gammaproteobacteria > Burkholderiales > Burkholderiaceae > Paraburkholderia > Paraburkholderia hiiakae. The sequence goes on along the minus strand of NZ_CAJHCQ010000002.1, from coordinate 282,678 downwards.
TGTTGCCCGATGTGATATTTGGAAAGATTGACGCATCCACCACGCGCAAGCCTTCGATGCCATGCACGCGCAGACGCGCGTCCACGACCGCCGTGCGCGGATCGGGTCCCATCGCGCAGGTGCCGCACAGGTGATAGATCGAGCCGCTTTGCTCGCGGAAGAACTTGAGCATGCTCGCGTCGTCGGTCACTTCACCGGCAGGCGTCACCTCGGCTTCGGTGATTGCCTCCAACGCGCGCGCCGTCATCAGCTTGCGCACGAGGTGGCTGCCTGCAATCGCCTCGTCGCGGTCCTTCTGTGTCGAGAGGTAGTTGCCGCGGATCTTCGGCGCGTCTTCCACGTTCGCCGAAGCGATCTCCACCGAGCCGCGGCTCGTGGGCCGGCACGGATTGAAGCAGACGAGAAAGCCGGAGTACGGCTCGGGCGTGAGCTGCGCCCGATTTGACTTAGGAATCCGATACGACAGCGGATTGAAGTACACCTGCATATTCGGGTGCGCCTCGTCCTGACTGCTGCGGAAGAAACCGCCCGACTGGTTCACGCTCATCGAGAACGGTCCCTTGCGCTTGAACACGTATTGCAGGCCGAACTTGAGCTTGCCCGTCCAGCTGCTGAACGCGTCGTTGAGCGTCTTCACGCGCGAGCGATAGTAGAAGCTCACGCACAGGTGATCCTGCAGGTTCTGCCCCACCGCAGGCAGCTCGTGCACCACGTCGATGCCGTGCTTCGCGAGCAACGCGCGCGGGCCCACGCCCGAAAGCTGCAGCAGCTTCGGCGAGTCGACCGCGCCAGCCGCGACGATCACTTCGCGACTCGCCTGGAACGTGCGCTTGACGCCTTGCTGAAGGATCTCCACGCCAACGGCGCGTTGCTTGCCCTGGTCGAACAGCACACGCGTGGCGCGCGCATGATGCTCGATCTTCAGGTTCGAGCGCGGTCCCGCGCGGTGCAGGTAGGCCACGCTGCTCGAATCGCGCTTGCCGTCGCGCGTATTCACATCGTAGATGCCCACGCCTTCGAGCCGTGCGCCGTTGAAGTCGTCGTTGCGCTCATAGCCCAATTGCGTGCAGCCTTCGACAAAGGTGCGGCAGACCGGATGCGCCCCTTCCTTCATCGGCGTGATGCGCACCGGACCATTCGCGCCGTGCCAGGGCGTGTCGCCGAGCGGGTGCGACTCGAGCTTGCGGAAGTACGGCAGCACTTCCTGGTACGACCAGCCCGCATTACCCGCCGCGGCCCAGTCGTCGTAGTCGCGCGCGGCGCCGCGTACGTAAATCATCGCGTTGATCGCGCCCGAGCCGCCCTGGACCTTGCCGCGCGGCGCGTAGATCTGCCGGCCGGCCAGCTCCGGCTCCGGTTCGCTGTAATACATCCAGTTGTACTGTTTGTTGTAGTACAGCTTGGCGAAGCCAATCGGGATCTTGAACCAGAACGAGTCGTCAGGTCCGCCCGCTTCGAGCAGCAGCACCGAATGACGGCCGGAAGCGGAGAGCCGTTCCGCGAGAATGCAACCCGCCGAACCGGCGCCGACGATGATGTAGTCGTAGTTCATCTGTGTGCTCCGGCAGGTCAGCCGCGTGCGGGCGAGGTGTCGCGCACGTCGGCGGGCTGGCTCGCCATCTGCAGATGCAGACGCTTGCCCGTATAGGGCGAGTGCGCGCGCACGACGTCCATGTCGAGTTCGACGCCGAGGCCCGGCGCCTTCGAGGGAATGATGTAGCCGTCTTCCCACTGAATGGGCTGCTTGAGCACTTGCGCGTGGAAACCGTCCCACGTGCCGATGCTTTCCTGAATCAGGAAGTTCGGCGTGCAGGCCGCCAGCTGAATGCTCGCCGCCGCGCCGATGGGCCCGTTGTAGAGATGCGGCGCGATCTGCGCGTAATGCACTTCCGCCAGCGTGGCAATCTTCTTCGCTTCGAGCAGGCCACCCACGCGCGCCACGTTCAATTGCAGGATCGACGCACCGCCCGCCTGCAAGAGCTTGTGGAATTCGTATTTCGTGGTGAGGCGCTCGCCCGTGGCAATGGGAATCGACGTATGCTTCGCGACATTGGCGATGGCCTCTTCCTGCCCCGGCGGCACCGGCTCTTCGAACCACAGCGGGTCGTATTTTTCGAGCCGCTTCGCAAGCCGGATCGCCGAAGAAGGCACCATCTGCCCGTGCGTGCCGAACAGCAGGTCGGCCTTGCTGCCGACCGCTTCACGCACCTTGCGGCAGAACGTTTCGCAGCGGTCGAGCACTTCGAGCGAGAGCTGGTGCCCCGAGTAGGCCGTGTACGGCCCCGCCGGGTCGAACTTGACCGCGGTGAAGCCGCGCTTCACGTTCTCGGCCGCGCATTCCGCGGCGAGGTCCGGGTCGTCGTAATCGTATTCGCCTTTCGCGTTCTTCGGGTACAGGTAGGTATACGAACGAAGGCGCTCATTCACCATGCCGCCGAGCAGCGCGTACACGGGCTTGTCCGCCGCCTTGCCGATAATGTCCCAGCACGCCATTTCGAGGCCGCTCACGATGCCCATCATCGTGAGGTCCGGGCGCTGCGTGAAGCCGCTCGAATACGCCTCGCGGAACAGGCGCTCGACACGATGCGGGTCGTGGTCGAGCAGATAGCGCGTGAAGACGTCTTCGATCGCGGGCACCATCACGTCGGGGTGGAACGTGGCGGCGTAGATTTCGCCCACGCCCTCAATGCCGCAATCCGTTTTCAACGTGACGAAGATCCAGTACATGCCGCCGAGGTGCGGAGGAGGCACCGCAACGACGTGCGTTTCAATTGCAACGACTTTCATGGTTCAGGCTGTTTCAGGCAAGTTTGGAGTGGGTCATGCGCTTGAGCACGAGCGCAGCGATACCGCCGAGCGTGCCAATGGCGGCCACATAGGCGAAATAGATCTGGTAGCCGAGCATGCCTGCGTAGTGCTCGGTGATGTAGCCGTTCACGAGCGGCAGGAAGATGTCCGAGGAATAGCCGATCAGCGAAACGAGACCAATGGCGAGGCCCGTTATGCGCATGGGAATCGCACAGTAGTCGAGCAGCGTCCAGTAGAGGCCGCGAATCGCGTAGGTCATGAGGCCGATGAACAGCACCACCGCGCCGAGCAGCACCATGTTGCGCAGCGCGGGCAACAGGATCAGGCCGATCAGCCCCACGACGGCCAGGAACAGCGCCCAGATCAGCACGCGCAGGTTCGAGAGACGGTCGCCGAGAAAGCCGCCGCCAATGCCGCCGATGGGACGCATCCAGAGCTTCGCGGTGGTGACCATGCCGGCAGCCACGACGCTCATATGCATCTCGCCTTGCTGGAGATACGCGGAAAAGCTGTAGGTCGCCCAGAAGATCTGATAGCCGCAGAACACCACGGCCGCCATGAGCCAGAGTTGCGGAATCGAGGCGAGCGTCGCGAGATCGCGCCAAAGCGAACCCTTGGCATTCGCTTCGACCGACTTGCTTTCGGCCTGCGCGGGCGCGGGATCCTTGAAGAAGCTCATCAACGCACCGAGCGCGATACACGTGAAGGAATACAGATAGATCACGTGGCGCAGGCCCGCCGCCTCACCGCGTCCCGAACCGGTCGCAGCGGCGAAGAGCGCGAGCGCCGCGGTGGCGAGCAGCGCCTCGACGAGCCCGCGTCCGCCGTCGAGTAACCCGAAAAACCGGCCTTGTTCATTCGCCGCCGCGATCATGCGCACGCGCTTGAGCACCGAGGCCCAGAAAGTGAGGCCGGTGGTAATGCCCCAGCAGCAAAAGATCACGAGCAGTGCATGGAACGAGGGCGCCGTGGAGTACCAAAGGCCCAGCGCGCCGGTGCCGATGAGCGAGAAGCAGATCAACAGACGCGGCGCGACGCGGTCGGCGAGCCAGCCGCTCGGCAGATAGCATACGAAGAACACGATGCCGAGCACCGAGTAGAGATAGCCGAGCTGCGCATTATCGATATGCAGGACATCGAGCATCGTGGTCTGGTAGACCTGACGCAGATACAGCAGCGGATAGATGCCGCCCGCGGCGAGCACGAGCAGCAGCAATTGCACGTAGCGCTGCATGGAGCCCGATGCGACGGGCGTGAGCGATGAGTTTTCGGCGCGCGGCAAACTCGCCGGCGCATTGGGCTTTCCGATGGACTTCTGCAAGATTGTCTCCTGACGCCAGCGCGCGGGCGGTTGCCGGCGCGAGGCGTTCTTTTCTTCATCTTCGGCGCCCGTTGCGAGGGGCGCCGTTTCTGCGATTAATCAGTATGTCGAATAATCAGAATGGCATCACGACAAGGCGTGTTTGCGTGAATTCGAGCATGCCGTGCTTGCCGTCGTCACCGCCAAGTCCCGAGCGCTTCCAGCCAGCGTGGTATCCCTGGTAGGGGTCGGCAGGCGTGCGGTTCACGTACAGTTCGCCCGCTTCGATCTCGTTTGCGACGCGCATGGTCGTGCGGTAGCGCTCCGTAAAAAGCACCGACGAAAGGCCGAACTGGTGATCGTTTGCCATGCGCAGCGCGTCGTCGAGCGTTTCGTACGACAGCACCGGCAGCACCGGGCCGAAGATCTCCTCCTGCACGATCTCCATGTCCTGGCGGCAATGCGTAAGCAGCGTAGGCGGATAGAAATGCCCGTTGCCTTCGGGCACGTAACCGCCCGTTTCGAGCTTCGCGCCTTCTGCCACCGCACGTTCGACCATCGCGTGGATCGCCGTGCGCGCGCTGGCGCTCACGAGCGGACCCATACGGGTTTCGTCTTCGGCGCGGTCGCCGAAGCGCACGGCGCTCATCTTTTCGCGCAGCAGCGCGACGAAGCGGTCATGCACGCTGGCGTGCACGTACACACGTTCAATCGCCGTGCAAAGCTGGCCGCAATGCGTGGTTTTCGAGCGCACGATGGCCGTTGCGGCCGCTTCGAGATCGGCGTCGTCTTCGATGATCGCGGGCGTCTTGCCACCCAGTTCCAGCGACGGCTTGGCGATGTTTTCCTTGCAGTAGTCGAGCACCTTGCGGCCCGCGTTCACGCTGCCCGTGAGCGTGATCATGCCGACGTCCGTGTGCGTGCAGAGCACTGCTGCCGTGTCGTGGTCCATTGCCAGCACGTTGAAAATGCCCGCCGGCAACTCCGCTTCCTGCGCCGCGCGCGCCACTTCGAACGCCGAGCACGGCGTGTTGTTGCTTGGCCGCACGACCACCGCGTTGCCCGTGATGAGCGCCGGCGCGACCTTGCGCAGCAGCGTGTACACCGGGAAGTTGAACGGAATCAGGCACGCAGCCACGCCGATCGGCTCGCGCATGAGAATGAGGTTTTCGTTCGCGCTGTCGCTCGGAATCACCTCGCCTTCAATGCGGCGCGCCCATTGCGCGTGGTAGCGCAGAATTTCGGCGGCGTACTGCGCTTCGGCGGTTGCGTCGGCGACGCTCTTGCCCGACTCGGCGGCAAGCGCCGCGCCGATCTTCGGCGCGCGCGCGACGATCGCGTCCGCAAAACGGTTCAGGATCACGCCGCGTTCGGCGGCGGGCAGCTTGCGCCAGGCGCGCTGGGCGGCCTTCGCCGCATCGACCGCGCGCACTGCCTCGGCGGCGCTCGCTGCGCTCACCTGACCGATCGCGTCGCCGGTTGCGGGGTTATAGACAGCGATGTGCGGCCCTTCGGCGCCGACGAACTGCCCATTGATGAAATTGAGGTCTGATCGCATGGATTGCTGCCGGTTTGGCGTTGCCGCCGCTTCTTGAGAAAGGGCAGTATCTGCGCGGCATCGGGACGCGACAAACGATTAATTGTCGAGCGGAGCATGCGAAAAACGCATGCTCGCCGAGTGCAGCACGGCAGCGGCGCAAACCAAAGCGCGTGGCCTTCGCACGCCGTGCTTGTTATAATTCGATCACACCGACGAAACAAATCTAACGTCTGCCGGAAGGCAGCCCATTGCGGCGCAGCACCCCACTCCATGGCCAAAACCGACCGGCTGCGCGCCCTTGCCGACGCGCTCGCAAAACACAACGTCATGCATCTGCGCGATGCAGCCAGCGTGCTTGGTGTCTCCGAAATGACCGTGCGGCGCGATATCGCCGCGAATCCCGAGCGTTTCACGTATCTGGGCGGCTATATCGTGAGCGCGCAAGACGTGCCCAATACCGCCGGCTACTCGCTCGAGCACGAAAAAGACCACTTCGCGCAGGCCAAGGCGCAAGCTTCAGCGCACGCGGCGCGGCTCATCGCGCAGAACGACACCGTATTCATCGACTGCGGCACGACGCTCGCGGCGCTCGCGCGCCTCATCCCTTCCCAACTGCAGATCACGGCGGTGTGTTATTCGCTCAACGTGGCCGAGATTCTGCGGCGCATGCCCAATGTGCGCATGATCTTGCTGGGGGGCGTCTATGTGCCGTCGTCGGACTCGTTTTCCGGCGAGGAGAGCCTTGAAACGCTGCGCCGCATGGGCATCAACAAGGCGTTTATTTCGGCAGGCGGCGTGGACACCGCGCGCGGCGTGACCTGCTGGAACTTCCACGAAGTGGCGCTCAAGCAGGCCGCCATGGCCAGCGCCGTGGAAAGTCATCTCGTTGTGGACGCAAGCAAATACGGCATCGTGAAAGCGTGGCGCTTTTCGCAGATGGACGACTTCAATTCCATCATCACCGAAAAAGGCCAGACGCTGCGCGAGCCCAGCGCATAAGCGCCGACCGGCCGCGAAGGCCGGTCGCTCTCAATGCCGGCTGACTCAGCCGCGCCGGCGCAACGCGAACAGCGTGCCGGCCACCAGAATGAACGCGCCGACAATGACCTTCTGCCAGGTGCTCGGCACGCCTACGAGAATGAGCACGTTGTTGATGAGCGTAACGAGCGCCACGCCGAGCAGCGTGCCCACGACCGTACCGCTGCCGCCCGTAATGCGTGCGCCGCCCAGGATCACCGCCGCGATCACGTCGAGTTCCGAGCCCACGAGGTCGAACGGATTGGCAAGGCGGTTGTTCGCAACGTGCAAGATACCCGCCACGCCGGCGAGAAACCCCGTATAGCCGAACACGAACAGCCGGATCGCGCGCAGGTTGAAACCGAGCCGCTCCGCAATCGCCGTGCTGCCGCCCATGGCGTACACGCCGCGTCCCATCATCGTGCGATTGAGCAGCCACCACGTGAGAATCGCGCCCGCCACGAGCGCGATCGCGGAAACGGGCAGCACCGCGTTGAGCCCGTCGGCAGTCTTGTACGCAATGAGCGGAATGCGGCCGAAGTGGTCCATGCTGTGCGGAATGTTCATGAAGAACGTCGTGCCCACGAAGGTGAGCAGCAGCCCGCGATAGAGGTACTGCGTGCCGATCGTCACGATCAGCGAGGGCGCTTGCAGCCGGTGCACGAGCATGCCGTTGATCACACCGAGCACGATGCCGCCCACCGCGCCCGCGAGCAGAATGAGCGCGAACGGCGCATCGGGCCACCAGGCGAATACCGCTTTCGTGATCGAGTACATCGTGAGCGCGCCGATGGCCGTGAACGACACATCGATGCCGCCCGACGCCAGCACGACAAGCGTGCCGAGCGCGAACAACGACGTGATCGTCGCCGAGTGCAGCAGGTCGAACAGCGTCGCCCACTGGAAAAAGCGCGGGTTGATAGAGGCCACGATCACGCAGGTAATGACGATCAGCGTGGCCGTGAACCACTCGGGATTGCGGGCGAGTTTCGCGCGCCAGTTGAGCGGCACGGTCTGGCGCGCGACTTCGACGGTGTTGGACGACGTGCTCATTGTCTGATTCATGCTCATGCGGTATCCGGCAAAACGTTACGCGAAATTCAGGCAGCTTCGGCAAGCAGCGCGCGGTACAGCTCGGCCTCGGTGAGGCCGTCGGCGTGGTGCTCTTCAGCGAGGCGGCCTTTGCGCATCATCAGCACGCGGTCGCAGTTCTGCAGCAGCTCGGGCAGGTCGTCGCTCACGAGCAGAATGCCGATGCCGCGCTGCGAGAGCCGCTGCATGATGCGATAGATGATGTCCTTCGAGCCGACGTCCACGCCCACGGTCGGCCCATGCAGAATCAGCACGTGCGGGTCGATGGCGAGCCAACGGCCAATCAATACGCGCTGCTGGTTGCCGCCCGAAAGCGACTGTACGGCCTTGTCCACATCGGGCGTGGCGATCTGCAGTTCTTTCACGGTGTTCTCGGCCAATGCGCGTGCACGCGTGCGGTCGATCTGGCCGAAGCGGTCGCGCAAACTCGCGATCATCGCCGTGATCACGTTGTCGCGAATCGGCTTGTCGAGAAAAAGGCCTTCATTCAGGCGGTCTTCGGGCACGTAGCCAATACGCGCGCGCCGCGCGTCGCCGGGCGTGGAAAGCTTGATCGCGCGGCCTTCGAGCACGATCTCGCCCGCGTCGGCTGGCGCGACGCCCGCCAGCGCACGCGCGAGTTCGTTGCGGCCCGAATCGAGCAGACCCGTCACGCCGAGAATCTCGCCGCGATGCAGCGTGAATGACACATCGCGAAAGAGGCCCGTGCGGCCAAGGCCGCGAACGTCGAGCAGCACATCGGCTTGCGCCGCGACGTTACGGTAGCGTTCGGTGGAAAGCTCGCGGCCCGTCATCAGTTCGCTCAACTGCGCCTTGGTGTAATTCGTGATCGGGCCTTGCGTCACTTTCTGGCCATCGCGCAGCACGATCACTTCGCCGCCGATCGCGTAGCACTCGTCGAGCTTGTGGCTCACGAACAGCACGGTCACGCCCTGCGCGCGCAACTGGCCGAGCACGGCGATGAGGTTGGTCACTTCCTTTTGCGTGAGCGAGGTCGTGGGCTCGTCCATGATGACGAACTTCGCCTCGCTTGCAATGGCACGCGCGATCGCTACGAGCTGGCGCGTGGCGAGCGGCAGTTGTTCGATGAGCGTCGCCTGAAAGTCGGCGTCGCCAGGTAGGCCCACGGCCTTCAGGGCGCGCTCGGCCGTGCGAGCGAGTGCGCGGCGATCGAACGTGCGGGCGAGACGCCCAGCATGCTCGGCGAGTTCGGTCGTGAGCCCAACATTCTCCGCCACGCTCATGTTGGGCAGCAGCGAAAGATCCTGGTAGACGGTCTCAATGCCCGCCGCAAGCGATTCGAGCGGCGTGAGCCGCGCATGGCGCGCGCCGTCGATCACGAGCTCGCCTTCGTCGGGCGGCTGCGCGCCGGAGATGATCTTGATGAGCGTGCTCTTGCCACACCCATTCTCGCCGAGCAGGTGATAGATCTGCCCGCGCTCGAACGCGAGCGTCACGCCGCGCAAGGCGTGCACGCCCGTAAAGCGCTTGTGCACGCCGAGCACCTGCAATAACGGTTCTGAAGCCATGTCGTCTCTTCGTGACGTTGCGACGAAGCGCGCGCTGGGTCCCATGACCGCTGCGCGCGCCACCTTCTCCCGATCAGAAGTTGTATTGCTTGTAGTTCGACTTGTCGACGCTCACCCAACCCTGCCCGCGCACGATAATGCCCTTGCCCGGACCCTTCGACACTGTGACCTTCTCGTAGCCCGGCAAGCCGAGATTCGCGCCGTTTTCCACGGTCTTGCCGTCGATCAGCATCATCGCGATCTTGTTCATCGCCATGCCTGCAAGCTTCGGATCCCAGAACGCAATACCGTTGATCGCACCGCTTTCGAGGTACTTGCCGGCCTCGGTCGGCAGGCCCGTGCCATACACGCAGATCTTGCCTTGCAGGCCCGCTTCCTCGACAGCGCGGCCAATGCCGATCACGTCGAGCGACGACGAGCCCTGAAAGCCCTTGATGTCCGGATGCTTGCGCAGCACTTCCTTGGCTACCTCATAGGCGTGCTCGCCATCGTTGTTGGTCTCGAGGTTCGTTTCGACGAGCTGCATCTTCGGGAACTTCTTCTTCGCGTTGTCGATGCCGCCGTCGGCCCACTGCACCTGCGAGCGGCTGCCGAGCGATCCGACCATCGTCGCCCACTTGCCGTCGTCGTGCATGCACGAGGCCAGACGGTCGTTGAGCGCGGCGCCGTAAGCGGAGTTGTCGAACGCCTCGACGTCGACCATGGTGTTCTTCTCGTTGTCGGCCTCATGCGTGACCACCTTGATGCCGCGGTCCATCGCCTTCTTGAGCGCCGGTTCGAGCGTCGGCGGATCGTACGGCACGACGGCGATCGCGCTCACTTTCTTCGCAATCAGGTCGTCGATGATCTTCAGTTGCTGCGCGGCGTCCGCACGGCCCGGCCCCGTTTGGTAGACCGAAATGTTCGGGTTGTCCTTGCCGAACTCCTTGACGCCGTCGTCCATGCGGTTGAACCAGCTAATGCCGGTCACCTTCACCACCGTGACGATGGTCGGATTTTCCGCCGCGTACGCCACGGCCGCCATGCCAGCGGCGAGTGCACACGCTGTGATTGCTACGCTGAGTCGCTTGATCTTCATGTTCCTTGTCTCCGTTTGTTATAAGCTCGCGCCCCGAAATGGATGGCGGCGGACCTCCGAGGCTCGAGGCCCGCCTGCTGCACGGTTCAGCCGGTCAGCCCGAGGTCCGCCCTTTGCCCGCGGACGGGGAGCCTCCGAAACCGAAAATCGCGCGTACCCGCTCACCGCCCGCGAACGCGAGCGAGAGCAACAGCAGGAAGCCCCAGGCGCAGTCGCCGAAAAACTGCGAAACGCCCATCAAATTAAAGAGGCTCGAAAGGAATTGCAGCACCGTCGCGGCAAAGAACACGCAGATGATGCGTCCATAGCCGCCCGCCGGATTCACGCCGCCCATCACCGCAATGAGAATGGCGATCAGCAGATAGGAATTGCCGTAGTCCCATTTCGCGCTGAGCGTGTGCGAGACGCTCACGAGCCCCGCGAGCGAGGCGAGCACGCCGCACATCGCGTAGGTCATGATCAGCATGCGGGCACGCGGAATGCCTGCATAGAACGCAGCGCGCTGGTTCGTGCCCATGAGGTAGAGGCGCAACCCGAACGGCGTGCGCCTGAGCAACCAGCCCAGCAGCACGACCACGGCCACGAATAACAGGAATGAGATCGGCACCTGGAAGAACGTGCCGTTGCTGATATCGGCGAGCGGTTCCACATAATCCACATGGACCGAGGCGCCGTTGCTCAGCGCCACCGCGAAGCCCGTGAAAAGCAGTTGGGTACCGAGCGTGCAGAGAATGGGCGTGAGCCCGAGGCGCGCGATCACCACGCCGTTGAGCAGGCCGCCAATCAGCCCCATGCACAAGACGATCACGCAAAAGAGCGTCGTATACAGCACGGGTGAGTCGTCGCCGCTCACGAAGCGCGGCACCACCAGCGCGGCGATCATGCCCGAAAGATTCGCGAGCCCCACGCCGGAAAGGTCGATGCCGCCGTTACCCGAAAGCATGGAGAGCATGATGCCGAGCGCGAGCAACGCGACTTCGGGCAGTTGCGCGCCCATCGACTGCAGGTTGTCGATACCGACGAACTGCCCGCGCGATACCCAGACTGCGACCAGCACGACCAGCAGGTTCACCGCTAGCAGGAAATTCAACTGCCGGTCGCCGAACCATTTGGCAAAGAGTGCAGACTTCATGGACCTCATCCTTTGCGGTGTGTTTTCACCTGGCAATGCTTACTGTGCCGCGCTTAATGTGCGTCGGCGCTCACCGTGCGCGCGAGCATGGCGTCGACTTCTTCCTTTCGTGGCATGGAAGGCGCGGTGCCGGGGCGCGTGACGGAAATGCCCGCCAGCGCGCAGCCAAAGCGTGTGGCCGTGAGCGCATCGTCGCCGCGCGCGAGCGCCGCCGCGAAGCCGCCCGTGAAGCCGTCGCCCGCGCCCGCCGTTTCCACCACCGGGCCGCAATTGAACGCGGGAAGCAAGACCGAGGCATCGCGCGTATGCAATAGCGCACCGGCTTCGCCCAGCGTCACGATGACCGCGCCTGCGCCCTTGGCGAGCAGCGCGTCCGCCGCGCGGCGCGCGTCGTCGGCGTTGCGGATTTCGATGCCGGTGAGTGCCTGCGCCTCGGTCTCGTTGGGCGTGACGTAGTCGCACAGCGGGAAGATGTCGTCGGGCAGCGCCATGGCGGGCGCCGGATTGAACACGGTCTTCACGCCGTGCCGGCGAGCGAGTTCGAGGCCGCGCCGCGCCGCCGCCAGCGGCTGTTCGAGCTGCGTGACGAATACCTGGGAGGCCGCAATATCGGCTTCGATCGCTTCGGCGTCGCCGGGCTCCATCGTGCCCGCCGCGCCCGCGGCGACGATGATCGCGTTCATGCCGGTCGTATCGTCCACGAAGATGTGCGCCGCGCCCGTGGCCAGTCCGTCCACCGCCTGGGTGCGCGCCGTGATGCCTTCGGCGGCCCACGTCGCACGTGCGATATCGCCGAACGCGTCGTTGCCCACGCGTGTGCAGAACACCACCTGCGCGCCCGCGCGCGCGGCCGCCACGGCCTGATTCGAGCCCTTGCCGCCCGGCCCCATCGCGAACGCCGAGCCGGCGAGCGTCTCGCCGATCATCGGCATGCGGCTCGCGCGGAATGCGAGGTCGGTCACATAGATGCCGAGGATGACGACGCGTCCGCTCATTGGCCTGGCTCCGTCGCACGCGGCGCATCGGGCGCGAGCAACACGCCTTTGGTGAACACGAAGCAGCCGTAGCCGCGCGTCTCACCCGTGGCGATCACGCAGTAGGCTTTGCGGGCGCGCGCGTAGAAGGCATGACGCTCGATGGGCGCGAACGGCACGGAACGGCCTTCCGCGGCGTCGACTTCGGCCTGCGCTTCGTGCTGCACCGTGGGGATCGTGTCGGGCTCGCCCACCACTTCCATGCGCATGGCCGGGGCTTCAACGAAGGTGTCGAGCGGCAGCACGGAGAGGATCGCTCGCACGGCGCGAGGTGTGTCTGCGCCGTCGATGCGCAGGAGCTTGCGGAGCACCGTTGCGCGCGCAACGGAGTCGGCGGGAAAGTTAGCGTCGCAAACGACGAGTTCGTCGCCGTGACCCATTGCGCGCAGCGCTTGCAGGACATCGGCGTTCAGAAGCGGGTCAAGATTCTTCAGCATTTTTGTCTCCTGTCGGCAGCACTTGGCGCTTTAGCGCTTAGTGCCGCCCCATGCAAAGCTGTCGGCAGCACTTGGCGCTTTAGCGCTTAGTGCTGCCCCATGCAAAGCCGTCGATCGGCGTGGCGCTTTCTTGTTTCGGAGCGCTCAGTCGCCGTAAGGTATCCAGATGTTCTTCACCTGCACGGCTTGGCGCAGGAACGGCAATCCTGCGCTCGTCCGGTCGAACCAGTCAACCTCGCGGCCATGATCGACGAAGGTCCGCTTCAGGTTGCCGACCGACTCGCGCTCCACGAGCGAGGAATCCGCCGCCGTGCCGAAGCACCAGAGCGCGTCCACGTCATCGTGCTTCGCAAGCGCCGGCAGCAACGCCGCACGCTCGCCGGTCAGGATGTTGAGCGCACCAGCGGGCACATCCGAGGTCTCCACGACCTGATAAAAATCCGTTGCCGCGAGCGGGCATGCCTCGCTCGCCAGTGCCACAACGCGATTGCCCATCGCGAGCGCCGGTGCGATCAGCGAAACGAAGCCAAGCAGCGGCGCTTCGTCGGGGCAAGCGATGCCGACCACGCCAATCGCCTCGTGCATCGCGAGCGCAACGCCGCGCAACGGCGGCGTGTGCACCGCGCCATCGAACTTGTCGGCCCACGCCGCGTAACTGAACAGCCGGTCGATGGCCATTTCCACTTCGCGCTCGGCCGCGCGCGCGTCATGCCCCGCGCGGCGCGTGAGTTGCCGCGCGAATTCTTCCGCGCGCGCGCTCAGGTTTTCCGCGAGGTAGTACAGCACCTGGGCGCGAGCGTGCGTGCTCATCTGCGTCCACTTGCTCGCGCCGCGCGCGGCGGCAACGGCGTCGCGCACGTCCTTGCGGCTGCCCGCGCCGACTTCGCCCACCCACTCGCCATTCGGCGCGTACACGGCGTGCGAATAACCGCTATCGGGCCGCACCTGCTTGCCGCCGACAAAGAGCTTCGCAGTGCGATCGAGACCGGTTCCCGCGTGCGCAAAGTCTTGTACGGGCGGCCGCGCCTTACGTTGCGCGCGCATCGGCAGCTTGCTCCATGCGGCCGGCTTCAGATATTCGAACACGCCTTCGCGGCCACCCTCGCGCCCGAAGCCCGATTCGCGGTAGCCGCCGAAGCCCACGCTCGCGTCGAAAAGGTTCGTCGCGTTGATCCACACCACGCCGCATTGCAGACGCGGCGCGATGTCGAGCGCGCGCCCGATGGTCTCGCTCCACACGCTCGCGGCGAGTCCGTAGCGCGAATTGTTCGCGAGCGCTACGGCCTCTTCCGGCGTGCGAAAGCTCATGGCCACGAGCACCGGCCCGAAGATTTCTTCCTGCGCGAGCGTCGAGGCAGGCCCCACGCCCGTCACGAGCGTTGGCGGATAGAAGCAGCCGCCCGACGGCAGCTCGACTTCACGCGGCTGCCACACGTTGCAGCATTCGCGCCGCCCGGCTTCCACAAGCGACTCGATGCGTTCGAGTTGCACCGGATCGACGATCGCGCCAATGTCGATGCCCTTGTCGAGCGAAGGCCCCACGCGCAGCGTCGCCATGCGGCGCTTGAGCTTTTCGATGAAGCGCGCTTCCACGCCCTCCTGCACGAGCAGGCGCGAACCCGCGCAGCACACCTGGCCCTGGTTGAACCAGATGGCGTCCACCACACCTTCCACCGCGCCGTCGAGGTCGGCATCGTCGAAAACGATGAACGGCGACTTGCCGCCCAGTTCGAGCGTGAGCGACTTGCCCGTGCCGGCCGTGGCGGCGCGGATGAGGCGACCCACTTCGGTCGAGCCGGTAAAGGCGATCTTGTCGACGCCGGGATGCTCGACGAGCGCCGCGCCCGCGCTGCCGTCGCCCGTGACCACGTTGAGCACGCCCTTGGGCAGCCCAGCGCGATGCGCCAGTTCGGCGAACAGGAGCGCGGTGAGCGGCGTGTATTCGGCGGGCTTGAGCACGACGCAGTTGCCGAGCGCGATAGCGGGCGCCACTTTCCACGCGAGCATCAGCAGCGGGAAGTTCCACGGCACGATCTGACCGATCACGCCGAGCGGCGACCAGCCGGCCAGTTCGTTCTCCTGAAGTTGCGCCCAGCCCGCGTGATGAAGGAAATGGCGCGCCACGAGCGGGATGTCGATATCGCGCGCCTCGCGAATCGGCTTGCCGTTGTCGAGCGCTTCGAGCACGGCAAAGAGGCGGCTGTGGCGCTGCACCATGCGCGAAAGCGCGTAGAGATGGCGCGCACGGGCGGCGCCCCCCATGGCGTACCACTCGGGCTGCGCCGCGCGCGCTGCCGCGACGGCTGCCGCCACATCGGCCGCGCCGCCTTGTGCTACGGTTGCGAGCGCCTCGCCGGTGGCGGGCGCGCGCACTTGGAAGCGCGCGCCATCGCCACTTTCGCGCCACGCGCCGTCAATGAAATGCCCGAACGTGGCCTCGTGCTGTGCGAGCCAGGCGCGCACGGGCTGATCGTCCTCGGGGGCGGGACCGTAATCCATCGTTCGGAAGTACTCGGCTACGCTCATCGGTATGGTCTGCTCAGGCTGCGGGGTGGCGGTGGAAGGCGGAATAGCGGCCGCTCACGTGGTGTTCGAGTTGTCGCTCGATGTCGGCAAGCAGGCTCGACGCGCCGAAGCGGAACAGTTCGGGCTCGAGCCAGGGCCGCCCCAGCTCTTCCTTCATGAGGATCTGGTACGCGAGCGCGGTTTTGGCGTTCGATACGCCGCCCGCGGGCTTGAAGCCCACCAGCGCGCCGGTGCGTTCGCGGTACTCGCGGATCATGCGCACCATGACAAGCGAAACGTCGAGCGTGGCGTTGGTCCCTTCCTTGCCCGTGGACGTCTTGATGAAGTCCGCGCCCGCCATCATGCAGACCATCGAAGCGCGGGCGACGTTCGACAGCACGCGAATGTCGCCGGTGGCGAGAATCGCCTTCAGGTGCGCGTCGCCGCACGCCGCGCGAAACTCGCGCACTTCGTCGTAGAGCGCGCGCCAGTTGCCGGTCAGCACGTACTCGCGCGTCACGACGATGTCGATTTCCTCGGCGCCGTCCTTAACGGAGGCCTCGATTTCCTTGAGCTTGAGCGCGTGCGGATTGAGGCCGGCAGGAAAGCCGGTGGAGACCGCCGCAACGGGAATGCCGCTGCCCGCCAGCGCGTCCACGGCCGCCGCGACGAAGCGGTGGTACACGCACACCGCGCCCGTCGTGATGGTCTCGGGCGCGAAGCCGAGCGCAGCGAGCAGGTCGGCGCGCACGGGGTGGCGCGCCTTCGTGCACAGGCGCCGCACGCGGCCTTCGGTGTCGTCGCCGTTGAGCGTGGTGAGATCGATGCAGGTGATGGCCTTCAAGAGCCACGCGGCCTGCGCGTCCTTCTTGACTGCGCGGCGCGTGCCGAGCGTGGCCGTGCGCCGCTCGACGGCGGACTGGTTGACGCGCAAGGCGTCGAGCCACGCCGCGTCGAACGCCACGCCGGCGTTGCGCGCGACATGCGCAGCATGCTGGGCTGAGGCGCCGCGCAGCACGACGAGCGAGTTCGTTGAAGCTTCTGACATAGGCTGGGAGGCGAATTTGTGCAATGCACATCAAACCGTGGTGGTTTATTCGCACCCATCCTATACCGATGAAACGATCGTGACAATACTCGTTACAATCCTATCTATCGCCTTTGGGACGTGGGAACGCCGGCCCGCGCGTTCAGCTTTCGCGCGAGGCCACCGTTACCGTTTGCGCGTAAGCGCGCGCCACATCCAAAGAGCAATTCAGAACTGCAATCGATACCGCACGAAATCGTCGGCTTTGGCGAATTCGTCGTAGAGCTTGCGCGCGGGGTTGTCCTCGCGCGTGTGCCAGTAAAGACGCGACCACGCGCGCGAACGCGCCAGTGCGATGAGGTCTTCGATGAGCCGCCTGCCTACGCCCCGCCCACGACAGCCGGGGTCGACGAACAGGTCCTCCAGATAGCAGATGGGCGCGTCGACCCATGTGCCTTCATGCAGCACGCAGAGGCTGAACCCCGCCAGCCTTCCCTCGACTTGCGCGACGCGCGCGAACACCGGCGCGTTCGCATCGAGCATGCGCTGCCAGGTTCGCTCGCTGATGTGCGGCGCCACGCTCGTTTCGTAGAACGCGTTGTAGCCGGCCCAAAGGTGGAACCACGCGTCGCGGTCAGCGGGCGCGACGTCGCGGATGACGATCGCCCCGGACATTCAGGACGCCGCTTGCCTGAGGCTCGCGAGCGACGCGCGCTGCTTGCCGTCGGCGTCGAAGTTCTCCGTAGCGAGCCACTTCTCGAACGCGGCTTTCACGAGCGGCCAATCCTGGTCGATGATGGCGAACCACGCGGTGTCGCGGTTGCGGCCCTTGTACACGATCGCCTGGCGGAAAATGCCCTCGAACTGGAAGCCCAGACGCAGCGCCGTCTTGCGCGAAGGCGCGTTGAGGCTGTCGCATTTCCATTCGTAGCGCCGGTAGCCCAGGTCGTCGAACACGTAGCGCATCAGCAGGTACTGCGCCTCGGTCGAAACCGGCGTTTGCTTCAGGCGCGGCGAAAACGTCACGCTGCCCACTTCGATCACGCCATGCACCGGTTCGATACGCATGAGCGCGAACGTGCCCACGGCCTTGCCGCTCGCACGGTCGATCACGGCGTAGTGGAACGGGTCGCTCGACGCGGCCGCTTTCGCGAGGTACTCGCGAAACACCGCGAAGTCGGTGAACGGCTCGGCGAACAGATAGGTCCAGTCGCGGCCGTCGGCCGCCGCGCTGTAGGCTTCGAAGAGATCGGCGGCGTGCCGGTCGAGGTCAATGGGCTCGATGCGGCAGAACTGACCCTCGATCGTCACGCGCGCGGGCCGTTCACGCGGCTGCCAGCCAGTTACAGGATCGCCAATGGGCTGCTGGTATTCGTTCAGTCTTGCTGACATGCGTGACAAGCTCCTCTTGCGCGAGACAGATGGGGGTATCCGCGCAAAGGTACATTAGCTGTGGCCCCGTGAAAAGATCCACGGATTGTGGATGCGCTGGAACCACGACCGGATTCGAATTCGCCCGATTCTTGCGACATCGCGGCACGCCAGTCCTGCAATTCGTTGCGCCGGGAGAGATGCATGCGTGCGCAACGATTCATGAGTCTTTTCAACACTGAGACCGTATCGACGCGCGGCTCATGCTGGCTCGATGCTCAACGCCGCCCGCCCGCAAGCTTCACCGCATCGGGATGGCGGCGCAAGCGCAGCATCGCGACGCAACCGAGCGCCGGACCCACGGCCAGCATGCCGAAGCCGCCCCGCCATCCCAGCCACGTCACCACATACGGCACGAGATGAATGCTCACCAGCGTGAGTAAAAAACCCGCGCAGGTCTGCGCGGTCAGCAGCGTGCCGACCGAGTCCGGATCGGCCAGTTCGGCCACGCTTGCCGAAAACTGCGCGGAGTCGGCGATCACCGAGACGCCCCACACGAGCGCGACCGCACCCATCGTGACGAGCGGCGCGTCGGCCAGCCAGCCCATTAGCGCCGCGCACGTTGCGCTCGTCGCCATTGCACCCACCGTGACGGCCGTGCGCCCCACGCGGTCCGCCAGCACGCCGCCGAGCCACGCGCCCGCCGCGCCGATCGCGATGACGCTAAACGTCATCCATTCCGCGCGCGTGCGGCCGTTGACCATGCCGCGCGCGATAAAGGTTTGCTGAAGGAACAGCGCGAGCCACGCCCACATCGCGTAAAGCTCCCACATGTGGCCGAGATAACCGAGATTGGCGAGCCGCAAGGCGGGCTGGCGCCACGCCTGCGTGACCTTCGCAAAGTCGATGCGCGTTGCGCGCCGGATATTCGGCCCGATTCCCGCAAAGCCGATCAGCACCGCGGCGCACGCCGCGCACGCCGCGGCGACGCCATAGATCGTGCGCCAATCGAGCCCGCCAGTCGCTGCCAGCAAATGGGGGCTCGCCGAGCCGAGCGTAAGCGCGCCGACGAGTAGCCCAACAAGGAGGCCGAGATCGCCCTTCGCCCAGGTGGCCGCGAGCCGCATGCCGACCGGATAGACGCCCGCCATGCACATGCCGGTGATGAACCTCAGCGCGACGACCGCGCCGCCAACCGGAGGCAGGAACGCGAGCGAGGCAGTAGCGACCGCCGCCACGAGCGCGGAGCCCGCGAGCAACCGGCGCAGATCGTAGCGGTCGGGCAGCGAAAGCAGCGCGGACGTGATGGTCCCCACCACGAAGCCACACTGCACGGCGCTCGTAAGCAGCGCCTCATCGAACGCGGCAATGGCGTGCGCCTGCTTGATGACGGCCACCACGGTGCTCGACGAAAACCACACGCCCATCGCCGCCACCTGCGCAAGCAGCAGCAACGCCAGCGATGCGGCCTTGCCGCGTTGCGCCGCGCCTCGCCCGGGCGGCCCCGTTTCGTCCGAAGAACGGGAACCGGCAGCACCTTGAGAAGGCGTGCGCACCACGCTCAGGCCGCTGCTGCCGCGTGCGCCTGCGCGAGCACGCGATGAAACGCGCGGCCGAACCAGATCAGCCCGTCACGCCCGCCCACCATGCGCGCCGCCTTGATCTCGCAGAAGAACACCGTGTGCGTGCCGACTTCGGTCGTGCGCGTAATGTGGCAATCGAACGAACTCACCGCGCCGCGCAGCGCCGGCGCGCCCGTTTCGAGCCGATACCAGTCGGCGAGCGCGAACCGTTCGCCCATGTCCATGTCTTTCGTGGCAAAGCGCATGGCCACCTCGCGCTGGTCGGCCGCCAGCACGTTCACGCAAAGCCGGCCGTTCTCGCGCAGGATCGCGTTATTGCGGCTCGTGCGATTGATGCAAACGAGCAGCGTGGGCGGTTCGTCCGTCACGCCGCATACGGCGGACGCCGTGCACCCGGCGCGCCCTGCGTCGCCATCGGTGGTCACGATGTTCACGGCGGCCCCAAGACCTGCCATGGCGTCGCGAAAGAGGGATTTGTCTACCATATTCTTGCCCGCTTGCCGCGGTCTCCTCGTAGCGGGAATTCAGTGCCTGATTGTCATGCGTCGTTGACGCGCGCGCCGCGATACCGTGCTGCCATATGCGATGCCGGCAGTCGCGCGCCGCCAGAGAGCTTTTCGCGCAGGGTGCCCTCACGATACGCGCGCTTGTACGCTCCACGCGCTTGCAGTTCCGGCACCAGCAGTTCGACCACGTCGTCGAAGCACTCCGGCACCACCGTGCGCGAGAGATTGAAACCATCCACGCCAGCCGTTTCGCTCCACTCGATCAACGTTTGCGCGATGCGTTGCGCAGAACCCACCCACGGCGCCTGGCGGCTGCCGAGCACCATCTGCTCGAGCAGCTTGCGGCGCGTCCATTGCGGCCCGGCGCTGCGCGTCATGGCTTCGACGTTGGAAACGATCGCCTGGCTCTTGCCTGTCTCGATCGGCTCGTCGAGATCGTAGCGCGCGAAGTCGATGCCAAGCGACGCCGCGGCGTGCGCGAGCGCCGCTTCGGAACTCGCATAGCGCCGGTACTCTTCGAACTTCTCGCGCGCTTCGCTATCCGTGCGTCCGACGATCAGCGTTGCGCCGAGAAAGACCTTCACGTCGTCGGCCGCGCGCCCGAGTTGCAGCGCCTGGCGCCGAATGTCATCGACAATCTCCTTCACGCCTTCCATTTTCTGACCATTGATGAACACGCACTCGGCGTGTGTCGCAGCAAAGCGCCTGCCGCGCGTGGACGACCCCGCCTGGTACAGCACGGGCGTGCGCTGCGGCGACGGCGCGCACAGGTGCATCGCATCCACCTTGTACTGCGGCCCGCAATGATGAATCATGCGCACGCGCGCCGGGTCGGCGTATAGGCCACCCGCGCGGTCGTTGACGACGGCGTCGTCGTCCCAGCTGCCTTCCCAGAGCTTGTACACGAGCGACATGTATTCGTCGGCCAGATCGTAGCGGTCGTCGTGAGCGTTCTGGCCGTCCATGCCGATGGCGCGCGCCGCGCTGTCGAGATAGCCCGTCACGATGTTCCAGCCGATGCGCCCGCCCGTAAGATGGTCGAGCGTGGACATGCGCCGCGCGAACAGAAACGGCTGCTCGTACGTGAGATTCGCCGTCACGCCGAAGCCCAGATGCCGCGTGACCGCGGCCATGGCCGGTATGACGAGCGTGGGATCATTCACGGGCACCTGCACCGCGCCGCGCAGCGCCGCGTCTGCGTTGCCGCCGTAGACGTCGTACACGCCCACGACATCCGCGAAAAAAATGCCGTCGAACAGGCCCCGTTCGAGCTTCTTCGCGTAATCGGTCCAGTATTGCAGCTCCGTATAGCGGCTCGACTGGTCGCGCGGATGCGTCCACAAGCCCTGCTGAATGTGGCCCACGCAGTTCATGTCGAAAGCGTTCAGACGGATTTCACGCGGCATGTCGGCTCCTGTTCGGCGCGCTCGATGCCATCTACTATAGTAGACGAATGGATACTAATGAAACTGCGATTTAATCCGGGTTAACTCGAATGCCGTTCGATCTGCTAAACGGTGCGCTGCGACTGGCCCCGTATAATCGACTCGCTCCCGCCCGACGCCAACCTTCAAGGCATGAACCGACCGCTCACCGACCCCACCTCCGCCATTTCCACGCGCGTGCGCATCGAGCGCGAATCGCGCGGCTGGTCGCTCGCAGACATGGCCGAGCGCTCAGGCGTGTCCAAGGCAATGATCAGCAAGATCGAGCGCGGCGAAGCGAGCCCCACGGCAACCGTGCTCGGCCGGCTCTCAGGCGCCTTCGGCCTGCAGCTTTCCATGCTGCTCGCGCTCGCCGAGCAGACCGGCGAGCGTTTGAGCCGCGCCGCCGATCAACAGATCTGGCAAGACCCTGAAACCGGCTATACGCGACGAGCCGTTTCGCCGCGCAGCGGCGGCATGCTCGACCTGGTGGAGATCGAGTTGCCGGGCGGAGTTCGTGTCGCGTATCCGGCGTCGGCGTTCACGTTCCAGCATCAGCAGATCTGGGTGCGCAGCGGCACGCTGGTATTCGAGGAAGGCGAGCAGGTTCACACGCTTGAAGCCGGCGACTGCCTCCAGCTCGGGCCGCCCGCCGCCTGCGCGTTCTTCAATCCGGGCGAGGGCTCGTGCGTCTACGTCGTGGCGCTCGTGCGCCGCTGAATGCGAGTACGCGTCGGCGTGGCTCCTGTCTTTTATCGTTGAATCGGCTGTGACACAGGAGTTTTGCGCGCATGGCGCGCACACGCCCAATGCGAGTAGCCGAATGTGAGCATTTGCTTATATTCTGAAGTCCTCAGGCGGTAACGGCACGGGGCCGCCGCCACACCACGAGAGACCGACGATGAATGACGTGATTCAAGCCATGAAGCTCAATCACCTGAGCTTCCCCTCTTCCGATACCGCCGCGACAGCGGCCTTCTTCGAATGCCACCTGGGATTCACCATAGCGGGAACATGGGACCGGTCGCTTATCCTCAAGCGCCCCGGCTACGACGTGGTAATCGACCACGCAAGCGGCGACACGCCGACTTGGCCGAAGGCCTTCCACGTGGGCTTCGAACTACCGAGCCTCGACGCCGTGCGCGACCTGTATGAGCGCTTCACGACAGAGGGCGTCCACATGGAAACCGGCATCTTCAACAATGGCCGCGGGTCGCGTTTTTTCTGCCGCGCGCCGGGCGGCGTGATGTTCGAAATGAATACTCGCTTGGACGCTGCTCCCGAATATCGCGGCACGTTTGACAACTGACTAACGTGATTGCAAAGCTCGAACGATTCATTTCATAATGCTTAGTCCTACTCCGTAATTTCGATCCGTTCCCACTTCAATCATAGGTCGGCCGCCTCAAGGACGTTGCCCTTCCCGTTTCGCGGGAAGCGGGCGTGCTGCTCTACGTGCTGGCGCGCGGGGGTCGCGACGAGCGCCCCGAACACGGCACGTATCACTAGGTGTTCGATGGCAAGGCACTCCGGCTGCGCGCCTCCACCATCGAACCCAGGCACCAGGCTGCGTTCGCATTCCATAAGAAGTTGGCCTGCCAGTGGGCCGCAAACCGCCGGCCTGTTCCAGGGCTGGCGTTATTCATCCGCACGCATCAGGGTTGGCGTTTGCCGCGGCCACCAGCGGGTTTGCCAGCCGGCTTACGTGAACCCGCTGCTGGCTTGCTGGCGGGTTTGCTGCGTGGCTTTTGCACGCTGAATGGGCTGCCGCTGGACAAGCTTGTGCCTTTACCCGCGGCCACAGCGCGCTGCGCCGCAGGCTTGTGTTTGTTTTCGCCACTTTGCGGGCGCGGTTTTTTGCCGGGCACCGGCATGGCGCCCGGCGCAGCTTGCAACACTTTGGGCTTCTTGGGCTTTTTTGGTTTCTTGATGATCTGACCCGTCGCGCTGGTTTCCGGCACGCGGTGTTCGGCTTCAAAACCGGGCTCTTCTTTACGGGGCAGCGTTTGCCGGATCAGCGCCTCAATCGCGGCTAGTAGTGGCGCTTCATCGGCACACACAAGGGACACCGCCACGCCGCTGGCGCCCGCGCGGCCAGTGCGGCCAATACGGTGCACATAGTCTTGCGCCACGATCGGCAGATCAACGTTGATCACCAGCGGCAGATCGTCGATATCCAGCCCGCGCGCAGCCACATCGGTCGCTACCAGCATATTGACTTCGCCCGTCTTGAAGCGCTCCAGCGCCCGCAGGCGCGCGGGTTGCGGTTTGTCGCCGTGGATGGTGTCGACCGCATAGCCCGCTTCATCCAGCATGGCCGCCAGGTAGTCCACGCCAATGCGGGTCTTAACGAACACTAGCGCGTGCTCCCAGTTGTTCTCAGCCACAAGGTGCATGAAGAGCTCAGGCTTGTTCCTTTTATCCACCGTCACCACCCACTGCTTGATCTTGCTGGCCGTGGCATTGGGCGGGCTGACGCTGATATTGACCGGGCCGCGCAGAATGCTCGCCGCCATGGCGCGGATATCATCGGTAAACGTGGCAGAGAACAGCAGGGTCTGGCGCTGAGCCGGCAAAGCAGCAAAGACGGCGTTAAGTTCGCGCGCAAAGCCCAGATCCAGCATGCGGTCGGCTTCGTCCAGCACCAGCGTTTGTATCTGATCGAACTGCACTGCGTTCTGGCGATTGAGATCCAGTAAACGGCCCGGCGTGGCCACGAGCACATCCACGCCTTTGCGCAACTTCATCATCTGCGGGTTGATACTCACACCGCCGTAGGCGGCCAGAAATCGTAAGTCGAGGCCTTTGCCGTAAACGATAAAGCTTTGCAGCACTTGTTCGGCCAGTTCACGCGTGGGCACCAGCACCAGAATGCGCGCACGGTTGCTGGACACCGCCGGGCCGTGTTGCACCAGCCGTTGCAGCAGCGGCAGCGCAAAACCCGCGGTTTTGCCGGTGCCGGTCTGTGCCGCGGCCATGACGTCCTTGCCACTGAGCACAGCAGGAATCGCCTTGACCTGCACCGGCGTAGGTGTCTGGTAATTGAGGTCCTGCACATTACGCAGCAAGGGATCGATCAGGCCAAGCGAGGCAAAAGACATGGACGTATTCCGGGCTAAAACCGCAATTCTAGCGGTTACCGCGCTGATTGCACCGCGCAGAGCTACCCGCTCTGCATTGTCATGGGATCACTCACGCCACGCCTGCGGTGCGAAGTCCTCTGTGATCATCTTGAACGCTTCGAATAGGTGGTCGTACCAGCTGCACAGCTTGCCGAAGCACCGATCTCCACGCAGTCGAAATCGAGGGTGCGCCCCATCGGCAAGGAAAAACGGATAATGCATCGTTGTCTCCGGCGCAGTTGTGCAGCGCATCAAGATAATGTGCCGGTGAAGTCAAAGCTTCCGACCCGCCGCACCGGGGTCGTCGCCATATTTTTTTCATGCGACCGGTGAGGAGTATCGACAGAATGGCAGCGCACACGACGCGCGCAAAAGGCGGTTTCGTTCAACCGCCACCGCAACTGAAACTGAAAAAATTTCACGATGCGTATTCCACCGCTTAAGTCCATCATCGCGTTCGAGAGTGTCGCCAGAACCAAAAGCGTCAATCGCGCGGCGGAAGAACTGGGCCTGACGGCGTCGGCCGTGAGCCATCAGCTCAGCAATCTCGAGTCGATCATCGGCCAGCCGTTGTTCCAGCGGTCAGGGCGCGGCCTCGTGTTGACGCCAACTGGCGAGCGCTACCTTTCCGACGTGACCGGGTCACTCGCCGATCTGAGCCGCGCGACGGAGCGCGCATCGAGCCGTACCGAGGTCGACATCTTGCGCGTACATTCGAGCCCGAGCTTTGGACTCATGTGGCTGCTTCCGAGACTCGCTTCGTTTCAGGAAGCAAACGGCGATCTCCAGCTCAATCTCGCGTGTTCGTATGAAAACGTCTCGTTTTCAAACGGCTATTACGATATCGACATCCGGCATGGCTACGGCAACTGGGACAATCTGGAAGTGAAAACGGTGCGTGGCGAGTTCATTGCGCCGATTGCGTCGCCCGCCTATCTGGAGCGCCATCCCGTCAAGACGCCGGAAGATCTGCTGGCGCATCGTCTGATCTATTCGGAGACGCCGCTCGTCCAGTGGAAACAGTGGTTTGGCAGAACGGGTGTATCCGCCAAACAGAAGACCTTCGACTTTGCGTTCGACCGCTCGTACATGTCGATCGAAACAGCAGCGCTCGGCCTCGGCATCGCGCTCGAAAGCCTCACGCTGGCGTCGGTGAAAATCCGCGATGGTTTGCTGGTGCCTGTTTTCGACGAGACGTATTCCGTTGAAGTCGGCGCGCATCATCTGGTTTACCCGATGCAAAACGCCGAATTGCCGCGTATCGAACGGTTCCTCGCGTGGATCGAGCGGGAGGCGGCGTCCATCTGAATTTTTCTCAGCCATTGTTGAACGTTTCCGCGTTGATGCCGCTGCCCTGTCCGCCGACACTACAGGCACCAATCGACACTCAGGAGACAAGCAATGCTGCTCGAGAACAAGGTTATCGTGGTGACGGGCGCGGCATCGCCCCGTGGTATCGGCAAGGCGACCGCAAAGGCGCTCGCCGCACAGGGCGCGCGTGTCGTGATCCTCGACCTGCGCCGGGAAGACGCGCAGGCTGCCGCCGCCGATCTCGGCCCTGAACATCTCGGCCTCGCCTGCGATGTCACCGACAAGGACGCTTGCATAGCCGCTGCGCGTGTCACGCTCGAACGGTACGGCCGCATCGATGGCTTGATCAACAATGCGGGCATCACGCAGCCGGTCCGCACGCTTGAAATCAGCGGCAAGGATTTCGACGCGATCGTCGACGTGAATCTGCGTGGCACGCTGTATATGTCGCAGGCGGTGATTCCCGCGATGAAGGAGCAAAACGGCGGCAGCATCGTCTGCATGTCGTCCGTTTCCGCGCAACGCGGCGGCGGCATCTTCGGCGGACCGCACTACAGCGCCGCCAAAGCGGGCGTGCTCGGGCTCGCCAAAGCCATGGCGCGCGAGTTTGGCGCGAATCACATCCGTATCAATTCCATCACGCCAGGTCTCATCCAGACAGACATCACGGGCGACAAACTGACGCCCGACATGCGCGCCGATATCATCAAGGGCATCCCCCTCGGGAGACTTGGCGATGCAACCGATGTCGCGAACGCATGCCTCTTTCTCGTCAGTAACCTCTCGACCTACCTGACTGGCATCACACTCGACGTGAATGGCGGCATGCTGATTCACTGATGACAACGCCGCGCTTGCGTGGCATTCCTAAGCACCCGGGACAAATCGGGGCCGTGGCAGGAGACAGACACATGAAATCCAGATACACCGCGCCGCCCGTTCCGGGCGATGCGATCCCGCGTGGCGACTCGCCGACATTCGAGGCCAAAACCTACTCGAAAGTCAGCCGCCGATTGATTCCCTTTCTGA
Source organism: Paraburkholderia hiiakae (assembly GCF_904848665.1). Classification (GTDB taxonomy): domain Bacteria; phylum Pseudomonadota; class Gammaproteobacteria; order Burkholderiales; family Burkholderiaceae; genus Paraburkholderia; species Paraburkholderia hiiakae. The sequence continues at coordinate 255,833 of NZ_CAJHCQ010000002.1, read as the reverse complement.
TGCTGTGCTACCTGGGCGCGTATCTCGATCGCGTCAACGTGGGCTTCGCGAAACTGCAGATGCTGAACGACCTGCGCTTCAGCGAGACCGTCTACGGCGTGGGCGCCGGCATCTTCTTTCTCGGCTACTTTCTGTTCGAAGTCCCAAGCAATCTCATTCTTCACAGGGTCGGTGCGCGCAGGTGGCTTGCGCGGATCATGCTCACGTGGGCCGCTATCTCCGCGAGCTTCGTGTTCGTCAAATCGCCAACCGCCTTCTACATGTTGCGGTTTTTGCTCGGCGTGGCCGAAGCGGGGTTTGCGCCAGGCGTGATCCTGTACCTGACCTACTGGTTTCCCTCCGCGCGCCGCGCAAAAGCATTGTCGCTGTTCTTCATGGCGATTCCGCTGGCGGGCATCATTGGCGGCCCTCTGTCGGGTGCGATCATGCATTCGCTCCAGGGCGCGATGTCGATGGCGGGATGGAAGTGGCTGTTTCTGCTCGAAGCCGTGCCATCGCTGGTGCTCGGCATCGCGATCCTGCTGTACCTCGATGACAGCATCGCGAAGGCAAAGTGGCTCACCGACTCCGAAAAGGCGCTGCTCGCCCGTAATGTCGCTGGAGACAATGCGCACAAGACGGCTCACCTGTCGATCAGGGCGTTCATCGGCGACCGGCGCCTGTGGCTGATGGCCGCGATCTACTTCTGCGTCGTGCTCGGCCAGTACGGTCTGACCTTCTGGCTACCCACCATCGTGCGCAAAGCGGGTGTATCGGACCCGCTGTGGGTCGGCATTTTCACCGCGATTCCCTACCTGTGCGCCCTCATCGCGCTGCCGCTGATCGGCATGAGCGCGGACCGCCGCCGCGAACGCCGCTTCCACCTTGCGATTCCGATGCTGATCGCAGCAGCAGGTTTTGCAGCCTTGCCTGCGCTGGGCAGCGTCGCGGCATCGATTGTCTGCCTGAGTGTTGCTGCCGCCGGCATCCTCGCATCGTCCTCGCAGTTCTGGGCGCTGCCGACTTCACTGCTTGGCGGGGTATCGGCCGCTGCGGGTATCGCCGCTGTCAACTGTTTCGCCAATCTGGCGGGATTCTTCTCACCCGCCATCGTCGGCTGGCTCAATGATCTGACCGGCAAATCGACCGCGGGTCTCGTCTTTATCTCCGTGGCGGTAACGCTGGGTGCCGCGCTCGTGTTCCTCGTCCCGGCCAGGTCCGTCAACCGCTGACGTTTTCAGGATTCTCTCGATATCAAAGGAGCAGTACATGGACACCGAAATCAAGACCGGGGACGTCTCGCTCGCTGAGCGCGCGTACCGGATCAGGAGAAACGCGTTGTTGATGGGCGAAGTACAGGGCCAGGGCTATATCGGCCAGGCGCTCGACATCGCAGACGTACTGGCCGTGGCGTACTTCGGCGCCATGCGTTACCGCCCTCAGGACCCCGAATGGGAAGAGCGTGACCGCTTCCTTTTGTCGAATGGCCACTACGCGATTGCGCTGTATGCGGCGTTGTTCGAAGCCGGCATCCTGCCCGCCGGCGAACTCGAAACCTATGGCAGCGATGATAGCCGTCTGCCCATGTCCGGCATGGCGAGCTATACGCCCGGCATGGAAATGTCAGGTGGCTCGCTCGGCCACGGCCTGACGATTGCCGTGGGCCGCAGCCTCGGGCTCAAACGCAAGGGGTCGAACGCGTTCGTCTACACGCTCTTCTCCGACGGTGAACTCGACGAAGGCGCAATCTGGGAAGGCATCATGTCTGCTGCACACTGGAAGCTCGACAACCTGATCGCCATGGTCGACGTGAACAACCAGCAGGCGGACGGCCCGTCGACGCAAATCATGGCGTTCGAGCCGCTCGTCGAGAAACTCGAGGCATTTGGCTGGTACACGCAGCGCGTGAATGGCAACGACATCGAAGCTGTGAAGCTGGCTTTCGATAACGCCCGAAATCACGACAAGCCGCAACCGCGCATCATCGTGTGCGATACGAAGATGGGCTGCGGCGTGCCGTTCCTCGAACAACGCGAGAAGAACCACTTTGTCCGCGTCGACGCGCATGAGTGGCAACTCGCGCTCGAAGCACTCGAAGCACTCGAAGCAGGGAGAAAAGCATGAGCACCGTTGAGAAAAAGCCGCGCCTGAAAACATCGGCGATGATCGCGTCGATCGCGGGAGAAGGGCAGATCACGCGTTCCGCGCCGTTCGGCCACGCGCTTGCCGAACTCGCGCGCACGAAGTCCAACGTGATCGGCATGACAGCGGACCTCGGCAAATACACCGACCTGCACATCTTCGGGAAGGCATTCCCTGAACGCTATTACCAGATGGGCATGGCCGAACAGTTGCTGATGGGCGCCGCGGCAGGCTTTGCGCATGAAGGCGCGCAGCCGTTCGTGACAACCTATGCGGTGTTCGCCACGCGCCGCGCCTACGACTTTATCCATCAGGCAATCGCAGAGGACAACCTCGACGTGAAGATTGTGGCAGCACTGCCGGGCCTCACGACAGGCTATGGCCCGAGTCACCAGGCCGCCGAAGATCTCGCGCTGATGCGCGCGATGCCGAACATGACAGTGATCGATCCGTGCGACGCGCTCGATATCGAGCAGATGGTGCCGGCTATCGCCGCACACAAAGGCCCCGTCTACGCGCGCCTGTTGCGCGGCAACGTGCCTGCTGTACTCGACGAATACGACTACAAGTTCGAACTCGGCAAGGCGAAGCTGCTGCGCGACGGTAACGACGTGCTGCTGATCTCGTCCGGGATCATGACGATGCGCTCGCTCGAGGTCGCGAAGGCGCTGGAAGCGGACAACATCGGGGTCGCCGTGCTGCACGTGCCAACCATCAAGCCGCTCGATACCGCCACGATCCTGCGCGAAGCGAAGCGTACCGGCCGCATGGTGATCGTCGCAGAAAACCATACGGTGATTGGCGGGCTCGGCGAAGCCGTGGCGCGCACGCTGCTCAGCGCGGGCGTGACGCCGCCGTTCCGGCAGATCGCCCTGCCCGACGAGTTTCTCGATGCAGGCGCCCTACCAACGCTGCACGACCGCTACGGCATTTCGACGGGGACAATGGCCACGTCTATCAAAACATGGCTTGCGTGACCGACCAAACGGAGGACTAAGATTCAACGTTTCCGCAAGAACGGGCGCTTTGCGCTGGGGACATTTCACGAAAGCTGTGCAGGCATCAGTCCGTACCTCGACATTACACCGAGCAGCTTCTCGCGGTCGGGCGGCCCACCGGCATTGATGATTGTTGCGACATCACGAAAATACTGTGCTCCGATGTCGGGCGTCAGGACAACCAGGGCGCGTGCTGTATCAGTGTGTGGGTTGCTGAAGTGGTGGACCGAACCCCTTGGGCTAAACCCCCACTCTCCCGGCGTTAGGTCTCGGACTGTTCCATCGACCGAGCACCGGAGCACGCCCTCTAAAAGATAGATCCATTCTTCGTTGTGTTTATGGCTATGTGGCGGCGGGACTGGAGAGTTGGGCGGCACGGTCAGCTCGAAAACACCCATGCCGCCTGTGGCCGTTCCATCGAGCAGGTACCGGATGCGCAATTGACCAACGTTGATTGGTTCGCCTGTCGGCGGGCCGTTGGGAGTCATTTTCAACCTCCTCCACGTCAGGGATTTTCGTCAGTCCACCGGTGTTACGGGAATGAAGGCGCCGCTTGCGGCGCGTCCGCCTAAGGAACCCGAATTAACTAGCTGGTTTCACAATTGCCGCCGCAACACGTTCACCACGGACGTGACGGGCGGCTCGCCGGATTGCGGGTCCGCGACGGCGCCAGGGTATTGCGAGAGCCAAGGCAACTGTGACAGTTCCTCCTCTCTGCAAACAATCTGCGACGTTTGCGGCTTCCAACGTTGTGCAAGGCCGATTTGGAGACAAACAGTATTCTCGTTTCTACGTTCCAAGTGTGTGCTGGCGCGCATACACGCAACAATTGCCTGACTTCGACGATGTGGCGCGGGTGGTCGGTGCGACCGTCAGTTGTCGGCGAGAAATTCGCGTCGCGCCAGATGCCGGGAAGCGTTCGCTGCGTACTTCCATGCATGGGCCGATACCGACTTCAGCGACGAGATTACCGGAAGGCAGAACCAGCCCCGAGGCTCCGCCAGATCGACCCGCTTTCGCGGCAATGTGAATCATGCCCGGCGCCGCTTCACCCCTCCACCCGCGCCTTCACAATCTTCCCCCGCTGCAACACATAATCGATCCGCTCGCCCTCTCCGGCCACGACGCCAATATCGTCAAGCGGATTCCCATCGAGCACCACCACATCGGCAAAAGCACCCGCCGCGATCACGCCCAGTTCGCCCTTCATATTCACGATGTCCGCAGCAACGCTCGTCGCCGAGCGCAACGCCTCCAGATTGCCGAGCACTTCCGCGCGAATGCGGAACTCGCCAGTCTGGAACGCGTGCATCTCTCCGAGCAGGTCGGAGCCGAAGCCCATCTGCACACCGGCCTTCGCATAGATTTCCAGCGATTCGCGCCCCTTCTGCTGCACCGAAGCCACCTTCGCCACCGAGTCCGGCGGCAGTCCGAACTGCGCGCCATGCGTCGCCAGCGCGTCGTAGGTCACGAGCGTCGGCACCACGAATGCACCGAACTCACGCATCACCCGAGCCGCTGCTTCGTCCACGAGATTGCCGTGCTCGATCGTGCGCACGCCGCAGCGCACCGCGCGCGCAATCGCACGGCCCGTGTAGGCATGCGCCATCACATAGGTGTTCGCCGCTTGCGCTTCCGCCACGATGGCGCTAATTTCATCTTCGGAGTACTGCGTATTGTTGATCGGGTCCGTAGGCGATGCCACGCCGCCCGACGCCATGATCTTGATCTGCGTGGCACCCTTCTGAATCTCCTCGCGCACGGCGAGGCGCACGGCGTCCACACCATCCACGACGCGCGCAATCGCGCCCGTGCGGAAGCAGCACGAGCACGGTTCGAGCAAGTCGCCGCGAGGGCGAAAATCGCCGTGACCGCCCGTTTGCGAGAGCGCCTTGCCCGAGGGAAAAATGCGCGGCCCGCGCACGAGGCCCGTTTCCACAGCCTGCATCAGGCTCCAGTCGGCTCCGCCCGCGTCGCGCACGCTCGTGAAGCCGCGCGAGAGCATCGCGTCGAGAATCGGCAGCGAGCGGATGGCCGCGAGAATGTTGGGCTGCATGGCGTTCGCACCGAGATTCGCGTTCGAGGCGAGCACGTGCACGTGACAGTCGATAAAGCCCGGCATGACTGTCTTGCCGCGCACGTTCACCACGTTCGCGTTTGGCAGATCGATGGGTCGATCCGTCACTTCCACGATGCGCTCGTCTTCAATTACGACGTGATGATGTTCGAGCAGCACGCCACGTTCGAGATCGAGTACGTTACCGCCTTTGAGAACAGTGATGGTCATTGTCTGGATTCCTTATAGAGTCGTTCAGTTCGCGCGCCGCATGTCCTTCACGAAGAACGTGCCGACCAGGCTGATTGCGGCCGCAACGATCACGTAGAGCGCGGGCGCCATGTTGCTGCCCGTGCGGGCGATGAGCCATGTGATCAGGAACGGCGCGAAGCCGCCGAAGATCGTGACCGCGAAGTTGTAGGCCACCGAGAGGCCCGTCGAGAGCACCTTGGTCGGGAACAGTTCCGAAAACGCGGCGAGAATCGGCCCGGTGTAGGCGGCGATCAGCACGCCGAACACAGCCTGAAACACGATGAGCGAGGCGAAGCCGGGAGCGCGGTTGATCCACGTGAACATGGGCCATGCCAGCACGAGGATCAGGAACGCGGCGCCGCTCAGGAACACGCGCCGGCCCCACGCGTCCGCCAGCTTGCCCACTATAGGCGAGCAGCACATGATCATCAGGCCGCCCACCATACCCGCGGAAAAGCCCGTCGACTGCGGCAGATGCAGCGTGCGCACCGAATAGGTCGGCATGTAGAACAGCAGCACGTAGGTGCAGACCGTCCAGAGAATGACCATGGAAAAGCTCGCGAAAGTCTCGCGCGGGTAGCGTTCGAACACTTCCTTGAGGGGCGAATGGTCTTTCGCCTGCGCTTCCACGGCGCTGAACGCGGGCGTTTCGTCGATATGGCTGCGGATGTAGTAACCCACCGGGCCCACGAGAATGCCGATCAGGAACGGCAGGCGCCATCCCCAGCTATGCAGCGATTGCGAGTCGAGCGACGAGGTCACAAAGGTGCCCGTGGCCGCGCCCAGCAGCACGGCAAAGCCGATACTCGACTGAATCCAGCTCGAATAGTAGGCACGCTTGCCCGGCGGCGCGTACTCGGTGAGGAACGCCGTGGCGCCGCCCATTTCGCCGCCTGCGGAGAATCCCTGCAGCAGGCGCGCAAGCACGATCAGCAGCGGCGCGGCGATGCCGGCTTGCTCGTAGGTGGGCGCGAGCCCGATGAGCGCGGTGCCGAAGGCCATCAGCAAGATGGTGAGCGAGAGTGCTGCTTTGCGGCCCACCTTGTCGGCGTAAACGCCGAGCACGATACCGCCCACGGGCCGCATGAAAAAGCCCACGCCGAAGGTCGCCACCGTGAGCAGCACGGAAGTCAGCTCGTTGCCAGTCGGAAAGAACAGCTTCGCGATGATGACAGCGAAGAAGCTGTACACCGTGAAATCGAACCACTCGAGGCCGTTGCCCAATACCGTCGCGATGATCGCGCGGCGGCGCTGCTGCGCGGTTGTCGCGACGGCGTCACGCGCGACGCGAGGTGAAAGCGTTCCTTGCATGGTCTCTTCCTTGTCAGATTGATCGTAGCTGCGCGCCGACAACTACGCGCCCGGAGCCCCCACATGCTCCTCATGCTAATGACAGCCCGATTATTTTCTGAAACGAAAGATTCGCATGCATGCATGCGCTGAGCGCATGCGAGGCGCCTGGTCTGCCGTCTGGTCCGTCACGCCGCCGTCTGCACCTCCGCCTGCTCGAACAGCCAGCGCGTGAATAAACGCGCCGCCTGGTTCTGCGCGCGGTCGTTGGGCGAGATCACGTAATAGCCGCCACCGTGGCTCGCCGAACTCTCGCCCACGCGCACGAGCAAACCGTCTTCGATGCACGCGTCGATCATGTAGCGCCAGCCGAGCGCCACGCCCTGGCCGAGAATGGCCAGCTGCACGAGCTGCGGATAGTGGTTGATCGTGATGCCCTGCGGCGTCTTCGGCATCGTCACGCCGTTCAGGTCGAACCATTCGGGCCACGACATCCATTGGCGCTGGCCGTCCTCGAGGAGCAGCAGCGTTTCGTTCGCGAGATCGGCTGGCGCGAGCGCCCGGTGCGCGAGATAAGCTGGCGAGCAAACGGGAAACACCTCTTCGTTGAAGAGGCGGCGCGCGGTGAAATGCGCGGGCGCCTGCTGGCGCACGTAATAAACGCCAACGTCGAACTCCGCAGGCGACATCGAGGCGAGTCCGTCGCGCACGATCAGGCGCAGCTTGATGTTGGGGTACGTCTCGCGGAATGCCGGCAGGCGCGGCGTGAGCCACAGCACCGCCACGCCCGACGAGCAAGCAATCGTCAGTTCGAGCTCGCCATAGTGCTTCATCACATCGAACGTGGCTTCGGCGCATTGCGTGAGGAGCCGTTGCACCTGCGTCGCATATTGTTCGCCCGCTATCGTGAGCCGCAGCGAACGGTGCTCGCGCACGAACAGCGAGCGGCCGAGAAATTCTTCGAGCTGCTGGATCTGGCGGCTGATCGCGCTTTGTGTGAGGTGCAGTTCGGCGGCCGCGCGCGTGAAGCTGGCGTGTCGCACGGCGGCTTCGAACGCGACGAGGCAGGGCAGCGGAGGCAGAGGCGTGATGCGCATGGAATGACTCGGGCGGGTCGTGGCAGGCAGATGTTGCCATACATACCGCGGCGGCTGCTCCAAACAAAAGTTGCGCGCACCAGGTTGCGCGTGCCGGTTGCGAAAAAAACATACTATTGCGTTGAATCTCTGTGCAACCAGGGGGCGAAGATGAGTTCTGCCGAGAATGCGGCAACAGGCGCGGGCGCAGCGCAATGGCACGCCATGCCCGCCGACGAAATCGAGCGCCAGCTGGGCGTGAATCGGTCGCAAGGGCTCGATGTGGCGAACGCCGCACAGCGCCTTACCACCTATGGGCCGAACGTGCTGCCCCAGGGGAAGAAAAGCGGCCCCCTCGTGCGGCTCCTTGCCCAGTTCAACAATGTGCTCATCTACGTGCTGCTCGCGGCCGGCTTCATCAAGCTGATGCTGAGCCTGTGGCTCGACGCCTCGATCATCTTCGCGGTGGTCATCCTCAACGCGTTGCTGGGTTTCCTGCAGGAAGGGCGCGCCGAGAAAGCGCTCGACTCGATTCGCAACATGCTTTCTGCGGAAGCGCGCGTGCTGCGCGCCGGCGAGGTGCGCCTGATCCCCGCCGACGAGGTCGTGCCCGGCGACATCGTGCTGCTGGAATCGGGCGACAAGATCCCCGCGGACATCCGCCTCGTCGAAGCGAGGAACCTGCGCACGGAAGAGGCGGCGCTCACGGGCGAGTCGGTGCCTGCCGAGAAGAACACCGACGCGGTGCCGGCGCAAGCCACCGTGGGCGACCGCGAAAACATGGCGTTTTCCGGCACGATGGTCCTCTCGGGCCGCGCAACCGGCATCGTCGTCGCAACGGGCAGCCAGACGGAGCTTGGCCGCATCAACCAGATGCTCGCCGAGGTCAGCGCGCTGGAAACGCCGCTCCTTCGCCAGATCAAGAAGTTTGGATACGTCATTACGATCGCGATCGGTATCCTCAGCGTGCTGCTTTTCGCATGGGGTCACTGGCTCGGCCACATGACCTTCATCCAGTTGTTCCAGGCGGTGGTGGGCATCGCGGTGTCGGTGATCCCCGAGGGCCTGCCCGCGCTCATCACCATCACGCTCGCGATTGGCGTGCAGCGCATGGCGAAGCGCAACGCCATCATCCGCCGCCTGCCCGCCGTGGAGACGCTCGGCTCCGTCTCGCGCATCTGCTCGGACAAAACCGGCACGCTCACCCTCATGGAAATGATGGTGACCTCCGTCGTGACCGCGGACGCGCCCTATGAAGTGACCGGCGACGGCTATGCGCCTGAAGGCGAAGTCCGCGCGGCTGGCCAGGCGCTCGGCGCCGCGCCGCCGGAAGTCCTCACGCTCATGGGCCGCGTATCGATCCTGTGCAACGACGCCGGGCTCTTCGAAGAAGACGGCAAATGGAAGGTGGAAGGCGACCCGACCGAGGGCGCGCTCTATCCGTTCGCCGGCAAGCTCGGCATGGACCGCGGCGCGGAAGCCGCGGCGGCGTCCCGCATCGACGCCATTCCCTTCGAGTCCGAGCACAAGTTCATGGCCACGCTGAATCGTTCGGCGCAAGGCGAGATGCTGCTCGTGAAGGGCGCGCCGGAAGTGATCATCGAGAACTGCGACCGCCAGCAAACGGCAACCGGCCCCGTGCCGCTGGAGCGCGAGCGCTTCGCGCACGAAGGCGAGCGGCTCGCCTCGCAGGGCGAACGCGTCCTGGCGTTGGCGTGGCTGCCCAACCCCGGCCTCGAAGTGGGCAACCTCGGCCCGCAGGACCTGCCGAAGACGCTCGTGTTGCTCGGTCTCGTGGGCCTCATGGACCCGCCTCGCAAAGAGGCGATCGACGCCGTGCGCGAATGCCACGCCGGCGGCATCCGCGTGACGATGATCACGGGCGACCACAAGGTCACGGCCGCCGCGATCGCGGGCATGCTCGGCATCGGCGACGGCAAGACGGCCGTGGCCGGCACCGAGATCGAGGCGATGAACGACGCCGCGCTGCAGGAGTGCGTGCGCGAGGTGGATGTGTTCGCGCGCGCGAGCCCCGAGCACAAGCTGCGGCTCGTGAAGGCGATCCAGGCCAACCGCCAGGTGGTCGCCATGACGGGCGATGGCGTCAACGACGCGCCCGCGCTCAAGAAGGCCGATATCGGCGTGGCAATGGGCATCAAAGGCACGGAAGTGACGAAGGAAGCGGCGGGCATGATCCTCGCCGATGACAATTTCGCCTCGATCTCCGCGGCGGTGAAGGAAGGGCGCACGGTCTACAACAACATCGAAAAGGCCATGCTCTTCATGCTGCCAACGAATATCGCCCAGGGCGCGGTGATTGCCATCGCGATCCTGTTCGGCTTCACGCTGCCGATCACCGCGCCGCAGGTGCTGTGGGTGAACATGGTCACCTCTGTCGCGCTCGGGCTCGTCATTTCCTTCGAGCCGCACGAGGACGACGTGATGCAGCGCCCGCCGCGTTCGATCGACCGGCCTATCGTCACACCATTCGGCGTGTGGCGCATTCTCTTTGTCGGCGCCACGCTTGTGCTCTATACGCTCGCGACATTCTTCTGGATGAAGTCGCAGGGCGTGCCCGACTCGATGGCGCGCACGGCCGCCGTCAACGCCATCACGCTGGGACAGGTCTTCTATCTGCTCAACAGCCGCTCGCTGATCAATTCGGCGCTATCGGTGCGCGCGCACATGGGCAACCCGTATCTCTGGTACGGCATTGGCGCGGTCGTCGTGCTGCAGATCCTGTTCACCTATACGCTGCCCTTTCATGCCGTATTCGAAACCGAGTCGCTGCCGATGCCGGCCTGGCTGTGGCTCGTGGCGGGCGCGATCCTGTTCTTCCTCGTGGTGGAGATCGAGAAGCTCGTCATTCGCTCGATCCCGGCGCTCAAGCGTGCCGTGAGCCCGCAGCCGCGCGGCGCGGCCACGAGGCAGTACCATGACGCGTAGAATCGTTTCGTCCCGACTCGAGAGCGAGGACCCATTGCCATGCCTGGTGCGCATCTGAATCTGGTCGAGGTGACTGGTTTGCTGGTTGGCGGTCTCGCCCTGTTCCTCTTCGGGCTGGACCTCATGACGGGCGCGCTCAAGACGATTGCCGGTGCGCGCCTGCAATCGCTGCTGAGTTCGCTCACCGCCAACCGTTTTCGCGGCGTGCTTGCGGGCGCGGGCATCACGGCGCTGCTTAATTCGTCGACCATCACCACGGTGCTACTGGTGGGCTTCGTTTCCGCGCGGCTCATGACGCTGCGGCAGTCCATTCCGATGATCATGGGCGCCAATATCGGCTCGACGCTCACCGCGCAGATCATCGCGTTCAATATCTCCGCACTCGTGCCGTTCATGCTCGCCGGCGGCTTCCTGCTCTACGGCTTTGCGAAACGGGAAACGCCGCGCGAGCTGGGCGGCGCGCTACTCGGCCTCGGCTTGCTGTTTCTCGGCATCGAGATGATGGGCAACGCCACGCGGCCCCTGCGCGACTACCAGCCGTTCATCGACGCGATGCAGGACATGCGCAATCCCCTCGTCGGCATCGTGATCGGCGCCGTGTTCACGGCCATCGTGCAAAGCTCGGCGGCCACGCTTGCGATCGTCATCGCGCTCGGCAGCCAGGGGCTGATTCCGCTCGAATCGGGCATTGCGCTGATACTCGGCGCCAATGTGGGCACCTGCGGGACGGCGCTGCTCGCCTCGATCGGCAAGTCGGCGGAAGCGGCGCAGGTCGGTATCGTTCACCTGCTCTTCAACATGCTTGGCGTGCTGTTCTTCGCCTTTGCGATTCCACAGTTCGCCGATTTCATCCGCACGATCTCGCCTTCCGCGCCCGAGCTGAGCGGCGCTGCGCGGCTCGCGGCGGAAACACCGCGTCAGGCCGCCAACGCGCACACGGTGTTCAGCGTGTTCAGCACCTTCGTGCTGATCTGGTTCACCGGGCCCATTGCGAAGCTCGCCGAACGCCTGGCTCCGGTGCGTCGCGAAGCGTGGCAGGACCCCGGCGTGCCGCGTTACCTCGATGAAACGCTGGTCGAAATGCCGGCGCTCGCCATTGCCCGCGTGCAACTCGAACTGGCTTCGCTCGGCAAGCTCGTGCAGCTTCTGGTCGAGCATAGCGCCGCGCTCCTGGTCGAAAGCTCCACACAGGCGCTCTCCGCGGTGACGAACGAGGACAAGTCGGCGGACTCGCTTGCCACCGCCATTCTCACCTATATCGGCAAGCTCTCCGATGCCGTGCACAGCGACGACGAAGGCCGGCAACTGGTGGATCTTGCGCGAATTGCGACGTGCCTCGACGCCATCCGCGACGTGGCCACGACGAGCATGCTCGCGCTGAGCCAGAGGCGTGCCGCGCAAAGCGCAGACGTGAGCGTGTTGACGAGCAACGCCGAGCTGGTGCAATTCGCCAGGTCCGTGATCGAGCATTTCACGCTCGCCGTGCAGACGATCGCGCACCCCGAGGCGGACGTCGTGACGCGCATCGTCAACGCCAAGCCGGAAATCGAAGCGCAGTCCGACTCGGCGCGGCAACACATCATGTCCTCGCTGCAGTTGCGCAACGAGGGCGCGGCGTTCATTTTCCGCTTCGCGAACGACGTGATCGAGCAGCTCAACGAAGTGGCGCGACTCTCCCGCGCCATTGCCAAGGCCACGCGCTGGCTGCACGACGTGAAAGTGGTGGAACCTCAGGACACCGAGGCGGTGGCCGAAGTTGAGGCTGAAGTCCAGCCGTGAAGGCGGCACCGTGTGTGGGCTTCAACGCGTAGCGCCCGAGGTCAGTGCATGGGGATCGCTCGTGGGCACCGCTTCGAGAAAACCGCGACCCATCTCCGCTTCGAAACGCGAAGCGCTCCCCTCCCAGATGATGCGCGCATGCTCCAGCACATAAACGCGGTCCGCGTGCGGCAGGGCGAAGCGAACGTTCTGCTCGCCCAGGAGCACGGTAATGGGCGTAGACTGCTGCAGCGCATCCAGCGCCTTCGATAACTGTTCGAGGATCAGGGGCGCGAGCCCGAGCGTCGGCTCGTCGAGAATCAGGAGCCTGGGCTGGGGCATGAGCGCACGCGCAATGGCCAGCATTTGCTGCTCGCCGCCTGAGAGCGTGCGCGCGGTTTGACCCTGCCGTGACTTGAGAATGGGAAAGAGGTCGAAGAGCCAGGCGAGCTGCCTGTTGCGCACTTCGCCCGCAAGATGATAGCCGCCAAGTTCGAGATTCTCGCGCACCGTCATGTCGCCGAACAGCTCGCGCGTTTCCGGGCATTGCACAAGGCCCGCGCGCGAAACGGCCGCCCCGCTCGTGCCCTTCAGGTCGCGCCCGTCGAAGCGGATCGTCCCTTGGTAGGGAAGGAGGCCCGAGAGCGCGTTGAAGAGGGTTGTCTTCCCCGCGCCGTTGAGGCCGACCACCGAAACGAACTCGCCCTCGCGAACGTGGAGGCTCACGCCGTCGAGCGCGCATGCCTTGCCGTACAGCACGCGCACGTCCGAGACCTCGAGAATGGAGCGCTTCGCCGCGCCCGCGACGCTCGAGCGCTGGCGCAATTCCAGCTTGCCGCCCAGATACACGCGGCGCACCGTTTCGTTTTGCATCACCTCTTCGGCCGTGCCTTCGGCGATGTGCTCGCCAAGGTACATGGCGAGCACGCGGTCGGCGAGCGCGGAGAGGCTCTTGACGTTGTGATCGACCAGCAGCACGGCGCGGCCCTCCGCGCGAAAGCCGCGTATCAGCTCGGAGAATGCCTCCGACTCCGCAACCGTTAGTCCTGCGAAGGGCTCATCGACGAGCACGACCTTCGGATCGCGCGCAATCGCTTTCGCCATTTCCATGCGGCGCAGGTCGGCGAAAGGCAGCGTCGCGGGATGCCGATGCATGACGGCGGCAAGACCCACGCGCGCGGCAATTTCCTGCGCGCGCTGATGCACGTGGGGTTCCGCCGCGAGCTTGACGAGCGAGTCCGGAAGCAGCGCGAGCTTGATGTGCTCCAGCACTGTTTGCCGATGCAGCGGCCGTGAATGCTGGAACACGATGCCCACGCCCGCGCGCGCGATGCGATGCGGTGCCCAGCCGGCCATCTCCACGCCGTTCACCCTGACCGAGCCCGCGTTGGGCCGCTCGATGCCCATGATGAGCTTCATCACGGTCGACTTGCCGGACCCGTTGGGTCCGATCAGGCCCAGTATCTCGCCGGGCCGGATGTCGAAGCCAATGTCCTTCACCGCGACGAGACCGCCAAAGCGCTTGGTCAACCCGCGTACTGAGAGCAGCGGCGTGTCGTTCATTGGCGTTCCCTCGTACGCAGCAAGTTGCCGAGCAGGCCGTCCGGAAAGAACAGCAGCGCCGCGAGCGCGACGGCCGCGACGACGAACGTGTTGAGCTGGCCGAGCGGGCGCAGAAATTCTCCGGCCACGATCAGGAAGATCGATCCGAGCACCGCGCCGAGTATCGTGCGTCGGCCGCCGAGCACGGCTGCGATGATGATCTGCACACCTACGCTCAAATCCACCACCGTGCTCACGGAAGCCGTGCCTTGATAGAACACGAGCATCGCACCCGCCACGCCCGAAAAGACCGCGCTGACGCAAAAGGCCACGAGCTTGTGCCGCGTCACGTTGAATCCCAGCGCCTGCGCGCCGGTGGCGTCCTGACCGCTCGCCTGCAGGATGAGGCCGATTGCCGAGCGGGAGAGGCCGAACAGCAGGATCGCGCATATCACCAGAAACGCCAGCGCGATCCAGTAGTTGTGGCTGGCGTCGACGGACATCACGTCGGGCACCATCATGCCGATCTCGCCACCCGTCACGCCCGCGAAAATCACGATGGCGTTCTGCAGCAGCAGCACCGCCACGAGCGTGACAAGACCGAAGTACGGACCGCGCAGCCGCAGCGCGGGCACCGCGAGCAGCAGCCCGCCCACCAGCGCGACGAGGCCGCCCGCAACCACGCAAACGGGTATTGGCAAACCCCAATGGGCGTCGATGATCGCCGCTGAATACGCGCCTAGACCAATCAGGAAGGTAGGACCGAAATTGACCTCGCCGGCAAAGCCGAACAGCAGGTCCCACGACATCGCGAACACGCCGAAGTAATACGCGACCGTGAGCACGCCGAGAATATAGCCCGACATCCACCACGGCAGCGTGGCCGCCGCGACGGCAAGCAACGCGGCCACCCATACGCCACGCGAACGAAGAAGACCGGACATGTCGACGCTCCCTGCGTTCGGTTAGCGGCGGCCCAGGAAGCCCTGAGGCCGCACATACACGACGAGCACCAGCAGCAGCAGCGCGGGCAGCGGCCGCAGCGTCGGCGCAACGAGATACGCGGTGAGGGTCTCCAGATAGCCGACGACATACGCGGCCATCAGCGACCCGGAAACGCTGCCGAGGCCGCCCAGCACGACGATGGAGAATGCGCTGGCCGTGAGCTGCCCGGCGTTGTTCGTGCTCACGCCGAGGAACGACGCGAGCAGCACGCCCGCAATGCCCGCCAGCACGCCGTAAATGGTCCACGCGAGCAGATAGATGCGCGAAAGTTCGAAGCCGAGCAGCGTGAGGCCGCGCGGATTCATCGAGGCCGCGAGCAGCGCCTTGCCCGCGCGCGTGCGGTTCACGAACAGCCACAACAGGCCGATCACAGCCCAGCAGACCGCGGCGATCATGATCTCGTTGAATGGCACACGCACGCTGCCAATCATCGCCACGCCGCTGATGAGCGGGCGCATCGTCACCGGGTTGTCGGTGAAGAGCCAGGCCATGCCCTGCTGGATCATGATGCCCCACAGCAGCGTGCCGGTGAGCACGAAGATTTCCTTCTCTTCGTTCGGAATGGCTGCGGAACGCTGAATAGGCCGGACCACCAACAGGTAGGTGACATAGGCCGCGATGAGTCCAGCGACCACGCCGAGCAGCGTTCCAAGGTAGGTCCCGAGGCCGGCTTCGCCCGCAAGCATCCAGCCCATCAGCGCCGCGACGAGCATCACGCCGCCGTGCGCGAGATTCAATATGCCGGAGACGCCGAAAATCAGCGTGAAGCCGATGGCGCCGAGCGCGTAGAGCGAGCTGATGGCAAAGCCGTCGATGAGAATCTGCAAGAGCAGCATGTCCGGCCCTTCATGTGGGTTGGCGTGTCGCTAGATGCGCCGTGCGGACCAACGCCTGAGCGTTGGTCCGTACGGCGCGAAGGACTACGAAGCTAGTTCGCGCTAGCCTGCTGGATCTTGATGAAGGTCGGGAACTTGACCTTGCCGTTCGCGACGGACTTGGGCCAGATCGCGATCTGCTTGCCGTCCTGCCACTGCAGGTTGATGCCGGTGATATAGCCCGGGCCGTACTTGAGCGCGTGCGTGAACTGATCGTTCTTGCCGTAGAACGCCCAGCGCCCGATCGTGCCTACGTAGTCGGTTGTCTCGAGCGCGGCGACCATCTGGTCCGGATCGGTCGAGCCCTTGTTGCGCTTGATCGCATCCGCAATGATGTAGACGAGGTCATATGTCGAGAAGCCGCAATAAGCAGGCGACACGCCGAACTTCTTCTGATACGCATCCGCGAAGGGCACCGTCTTCGGCGTGATCGCCACGCCTGGCGCCGCAGCGGAAGCGGTAATCACGCCTTCGGTCGCGCCGTTCGTATCCTTCCAGAAACTCGTGGTCGTCGCCTGCGAGCTTTGGCCCGACATCGGGATCGGCACCTGCTGATCGTGCCACTGCACGGTTGGCTGCACGCCCACGTGGCTGATGCCCGTGGTGATCGTATCGGGGTGCCTGGCCTCGATCTGGTTGAAAATCGGTGTGAAGTCCGAAGTATCCGGATTGAAGCGGATGTGATCGACCACCTGGAGACCGGCCTTGGGCAGGCATTCCATGAAGCGCTCGTCGAGCGGCTTGGTCCACGCCGCATCCTCGCTCATCACGACCGTCGACTTCATCTTGAACTGGCCGACGAGAATATCGTGGGAGAAATCGCAGATCGACTGCGCGATGAACGCCGACGTCATCCAGCCGTGGAACGTGTACTTGTAGTGGTCGTAGTCGTCGTGGACGTGCTTCGAAATATCGTTGCTCGCGGCGCCCGGCGTAACAAAGGGCATTTTCAGCCGCGCCGACCACGGCTCCATGGCGAGCGCCACTTCGCTGATATAGCTGCCGATCACGGCGACCACCTTGTCCTGGGTCGCGGCGCGCTGGAACGCGCGCACGCCGTCCGAGGCCGACGAGTGGTCGTCATACGCGACGATCTGGATGGGGCGGCCATCCACGCCGCCGCTCGCGTTGATCTCGTCCGCGGCGAGTTGTGCCGCCTTGCTGATCGAGGCGCCCGCCACTGCGGACTCCTCACTGATCACGCCAATCTTGATCGGGTCGCCCGCGGCATGCGCGCCGGCCGCGAGGCCAAGCCCTGCTGCCACCATACCCGTCGCCGCTACGCGATGAAGGTTTCGCCACACGCCGTTATTGGACATCATGCATCTCCGATTCGCCAGGATCGTTGAGGGACATCTGCCCGCTACATTGCAGCTTTGAAGAATGCGCCCACAACAGTATCACCAGTCTTTGCGCGCTCAATCGGTACAAACGATGACAGGTAACGTCCAGGTTTGATGGTGCATAGCGGCAAGAAAATGCGCTTGCCCGCGCGGAGGCGGACACGACGCGCAGCACTTCGCCGTTCCGTCTATTCGACCTTCACCCACACCAACTCGGAAATGCATTCCTTGCCCGTCACCGGATTGCGGGCGGGCAGCGTCGTGATGTGCAGGTTTTTGCCGTCGATTCTGAAACGCCGCAACTGAATCGTCCCCGTCCATGATTCATTCCACGAAGTGTCGACATGGTGGCTCACCAGGTCGCCCTCGATGCTCCATGTCCCGGCGTAGGCGCACAAGCCGTTGAATAGCGCGACGCGTTCGGCGTCGGTTGGCACGAGGTCGGCTGGCGCGTTGCGGTTTTCCTCGAGCAGAATCGCGTACATACGCTTGTCGGCGCCATAGTTGAGATAACCGCCAGGGTGAGCGCCGAACAGATCGGTCTTTTCCCCGGTGGCCAGGTCTTCGGTCGTGAAAGATTGCAGCTTCCATGTGCCCAGCAGCGCAGCGCTGCCGGTTTGCCGAGCTCGTGCCATGTCGTCCCCCTTCAGCACAACTGGAGCAGCACGCTAGCGCGCCTTGCCCCACCGCCAGCGAGGCGGCTCGCCCTTGAGCCAGCACACCGCGCAAAGCGCGAGCGTGGCGAGTATCACGAGCCCCGCAAACGCGAACGCATGCCGATGCGGTTCAAAAAAAACAGCGATCAAACAGATCGACAGCACATACACGGCTAGCGCCGCCCAACCGTGCCACGTGAGCGGAAGTCCCCACCCCCAGCCATAGTGTTTGGCTCGAAACCAGTATTTCCCGGTGCCTGACATTTACCCTTCTCCCACGAATCGCAACGCGGCGTCTTTGTGCATCATCCGCGCGCACGTGGGCGTTTGGCAACCGCATTGCGCGGCCGCCTTGCGCCGGGCCAATCCGGATCGAAAAGGATTGCGAAGTTTTTATGAAGATGAATGTGCGCGTCTGGCGCGTTGGGCAACGTCAGGCCGGTGCCGAATGGCACACCGCCTCGACGCGGTTGCCGGCCGGATCGACAAGAAAGGCGGCGTAGTAGTCGGCGTGATAATGCGGCCGCAAGCCTGGATCGCCATCGGAGCGGCCGCCCGCCGCGCAACCGGCCGCATGGAACGCATCGACCTGCGCGCGCGAAGCGGCCTTGAAGCACCAGTGCCGCTTGTTCGGCCCAATGGCGCTGGCATCCAGATAGACGGAAAGATACGACGATTGTGTTTCGGCGGCGTCGCAACGCTCGCCGTAGCCAAGCGCGTTGGGGCGGTCGTAGACCTTGCGCGCACCCAGCGCGTTCATGATCGCGTCGTAAAAAAGGCGCGCCGCATCGAGATCGGGAACGCCGATCGAAACGTGATCGAGAAGCTGCATGGTGTCTGAGGTCCGCTGTCGTCAATGCACGACTATACCGGCGGATCACACCATGCAGCGTGCGCGTTACCCCGCGCGAGCGGTGCGGAACACCGAAACCGCGGCATTCAGCCGGTGCGCTTCGTTTTCGAGCGACGAAGCCGCGGCCGTTGCCTGCTCAACGAGTGCCGCGTTCTGCTGGGTCACGAGGTCCATCTGTCCAACGGCGATGTTGACCTGATCGATGCCCGTGCTCTGCTCCGCAGCCGCCGATGCGATCTCGTTCATGATCGCGCTCACGCGGGCGATCGCTTCGACGATCTCGCTCATCGTCGAGCCCGAGCGCTCGACGAGGCCCGCGCCTGTCTCCACGCGCGACGTCGACGATTCGATCAGCTCCTTGATCTCTTTGGCCGCCGCGGCGCTGCGCTGTGCGAGCGAGCGCACTTCGCTCGCCACCACCGCGAAGCCACGCCCCTCCTCGCCCGCGCGCGCCGCTTCCACAGCAGCGTTGAGCGCGAGAATGTTGGTCTGGAACGCAATGGCTTCGATCACGCCGACGATCTCGCCCACGCGCCGCGAGTCGCCCACGATGTCCTGCATCGTGCCCACCACTTCGCGCGAGAGCGCACCGCCCTGCGCGGCGAGACCGGAAGCGCCCTCGGCGAGCGTGCTGGCCTGACGAGCGTTTTCGGCGGTCTGCTTGACGGTGGAGGTCAGCTCTTCGATGCTCGCAGCCGTTTGCTCGAGCGAGGCAGCCTGCTCTTCGGTGCGCTGCGAAAGATCCGTATTGCCCGCGGCAATCTCGCTCACGCCCTTGTCGATCGACAGCGCGCCTTCGCGCACGCTGCTGACCGTCTTGATGAGCGCATCCTGCATCTGCCGCAACGCGGCCTGCAGGCGGCCCATTTCGTTGTTGCTCGTCGTCTGAACCGTGCCGCTCAGATCGCCGGCGGCGATGCGCTGAAACTGCGCGATAGCCGCGTCGACCGGATGCACGATCGCGCGCATGAGCGCGGCGCGGCCAATCCATGCGAACAGCAGCGAGAGCACCATACCCACAGCCACCGCGATGCTCACCGCATTGAAGCGATCCTGCGCTTCCTGGTAGCGCTGCGCGCCGAGGTCGATCTGGCGCTTCTCCAGCACGAGCATTGCCTTTTCGTAGTTGCTGTAGAGCGTCGGCAGCTTGTGGCCCTGCAGTTCCTGGAACGCGGTCTTGTCGCCGGCCTTGAGCGCCGCCAGCGCCGGATCGACGCCGTCGTGCAGGAAGCTGTTGCGCTTGGCCTGCATGTCGGCGATGAGATCCTGCGCCTCGCCTTCGCCGCTCGCAATCGACAGATAGTGGTCCAGACGCTCGTTCGAGTTCTTCAGGTACTGGTCGAAGCGCTTGAGCACCGCGTCCGCGGCGTCGTGGTCGCCGAGTTCGGAAAGCGATGCGTTGGTGGCGAGCGCGAGGCGCAGACGCAGCAACTGGCCGGCACTGCCCTCCAGGTCCGCGACCGCGGGCGTATCGACGGTGTACATCGTGCGCAGCGACTCGTTGCCTGCTCGCATCGACAGGAGTCCTGTGGCAGCCCCGCCAATCAGGACGATGCCGAAGAAGGCGATCATCAGGGTCAGGCTTGCGCGGATTGACAGCTTGTGAAGCATTCCTGGTCTCTCTTCCGTGGGGCGCGCGGCTCTGGAGGCCACGCGTGTCCCAGTCGTTTTTCATCGAATGTTCCGGCGCGCTTATCCAGTACAGCCCAGTCGTTCAGGCTGTTTAAGCGCCCAGTACATAACAACGGCAGGAGAGGTTGCGAACTTTATGGTTCGCCGCAAAGAAGTACGACCGTTAGCAAGACTTCGTAATGCGGACCGCAATGTGGGATGCGTGCGAGTCAAATGCACATCACGCGCTCGCTTCCTCCGCGCCGGGTGCGCTCTCGTCCATCGGCACGAGATAGCGCAGGACGTCGCGCCAGCTCACGATACCCACGGGCCGGAATTCCGCATCGACGATGGGAATGCACGAAATCTTGTTGGCGAGAAAGAGGGCCACAGCCTCGGAAAGGCTCGACTCGGGCCGCAGCGTAATGGGCTTGCGGCTCATGATCTGGTGCACGCGCTTCTTGAGCGTGCCGAGGTCGCGCTCGGATTCGACCACGCTGTCAATGAACGGGCTGATTGCGCGCAGCAGGTCGCGGTCGGAGACGACGCCTTGCAGCTTGCCCTCTTCGACCACGAGCAGATGGTGAAAGCTCGCTTGCGCGAAGATCTCGCGCACCGATGCGAGCGTATCGTCGAAACCGATGGTGACGACACGGCTCGTCATGAATTTCTCTACTTGCATAGCTTCCAGACCTGAGTGGGTTCGACGTCCCGAGCCGGCCTATGCGCTGCAGTTTCCGGCGGCGGCTCGGGGCTTCAGCCCGTTATATCGACCGCGCGCGCGGAAATCTTCAGTCTGAAAAGCGACGGGGGGCGCACGCGCGGACGGCGTGCCCCACCTGTTTCATGCGTTTGTCATGCTTCGAGCGCGAGCGTCGCGAAGGTGGCGAGCCAGTGCTCGCCCATATAGTCGCCAGCCACGTGGTCGAGCGCGCTAGCCAGATGCAATAGCGCGGCATCGTTGAGCACGGCCACGCGTGCGTCGCCGGCGGGCAGTGCGCGTGCGAGCGCGCGCTGGCACCACGCGCGGCTCAGATTGAGTCCGTCCAGGTGGGCGATCTTGCCGTCGCTGCGGTCGGTCACGGTGGCCGGCGTAAAGAGCGTGGCGGGCTCATTCGCCGCGAGGTTGGGCAAGAAGCGCGTGAACCACGGCTCGAAGTCCGGCGCGCGCAATACGCGGCTCATCAGCAAGGCCACGCTCAGTGCGGGCGAGAGGAATTCGTCGCCGCCGGGTTCCCACGCCTGGCAGCCCGCATCGTTCGCGTGCCAGCGCGTGGCGGTGTCCTCGATCAGCGTCGCGAGCGCCGGGCGCGACGTGGCTTTCGCGAAGTCGTATGCGAGCGTGAGCGCGAACGCCGTATTGAAGTGCGTGCCCACGCGCAGCGGATAAGTCGCCTTCGGCAGGAATTCCTCGAAGCGCTCGACGAACCACTCGGTGAGCGGCGCCAGCGCCGCCTTCCAGCGCGCGGCCTGCGGCAGCTTCAGCGCCTCGACCTGCGCCGCGAGCGCAAGCAGCCACGCCCAGCCATAAGGCCGCTCGAAGCCACGATTGTGCGCGAGCGTGAGGTAGGCCATCTCACCGGCCATTTTCTCCGGGGTGAAGTGCTCGTCGACCACGGCGACGATCTGCGGCGCCTCGGGCAAGTTGGGAAAACGCTCCAGCAGATGCAGCACGAGCCAGTAACCATGCACGCACGAATGCCAGTCATAACTGCCATAAAAGACCGGGTGCAGCGCGCGCGGGCCCTGCACGTCCTGCGGGCCGTCGAGCGAGTGAGTCAGCTTGTTCGGGTACTCGCGCGTGAGGTGGGCAAGCGCGAGCGAGGCGAACTTCGAGGCATGGGCGGCGGTGAGGTGTGTGGTCATCGTGAACTCATCAGAACCGGAAAACGAAGGCGTACATCAGCAACGTGTTGACGACGAGAAGCAACACGGCGGTCGGCCATTGCGCCTTGATCACGCCGTTCTTGTCGCTCAATTCGAGCAGCGCTGCGGGGACGATGTTGAAGTTCGCGGCCATGGGCGTCATGAGCGTGCCGCAGAAGCCCGAGAGCATGCCGATCGCGCCGAGAATGGCCGGGTTGCCGTGGAACTGATGCACGATCAACGGCAGGCCGATGCCCGCGGTCATCACCGGAAAGGCCGCAAACGCGTTGCCCATGATCATCGTGAAGAGGGCCATGCCGAAAGTGTAGGCGGCCACGACCGCGAACGCCGAATTTTGCGGAATCCAGTTGGTGACGAGTTCGGACACTACGTGGCCCACGCCCGCCGCCGCGAACAGCGCGCCGAGCGCCGCGAGCATCTGCGGCAGGATGGCGGCCCAGCCCACGGCGTCCATGGTGTGCCGCGCGCCCTTGAGCGCCTGCACGGGTGAATCGCGCAACATGACGAGCGCCGCGCCGAACGCAACGAGCGTAGCAATCACGAGCGAGATGAGCGTGACGTTCTTCGCTTCGACGAAAGGCGCGTACTTGAGCGTGAGCGTGCCGACCAGCGTAACCACGGGGATGAGCAGCGCCGGAATGAAGAGCCGGCTGCCGAAGCGCTGCGCCCCCTGCTCGCGGCGCGACTCGGCCGTGGCGTTGTCGTTGCCCGCGGGGCTGCGGCCGAGCTTGCCTGAGCCCGCAATCAAGGCGAGCGCGATGGCAAGGCAGCCCATCACGAAATGCGGCAGCACGCCGCCGAACAGGAACGTCACGGCATAGACGCCCCAGAACACGAAGTTGACGACACGGCGCGGGTTCGCGCGGTCGAGCAGGTTGAACAGGGCGAACGACGCGAACATCAGGCCCGCGACGATATAGAGCGATTCGAGCTTGATCACGATGCAGTTCCCTGGCGGCTTGCGGCGCCCTTCGCGTTGGCCGCGCCGAGGCGCCGCGAGAGATTGTGATCGAGCAGCTTCAGGCGCACGCAGTGAATGAGGAGCGCCGCGAACGCGGTGGGAATCGCCCAGACCGAGACCTGCAGCGGCTGAACGATGATGCCGTTCTGCTCCAGGAAGCCCTTGATGAGCAGGATCGACTGGATCGCGATGAAGATGTCTTCGCCGAAGAACACGGCGATGTTGTCTACGGCCGAGGCGTTCGCGCGGATCTGCTGGCGCACGGCGTCGGGTACGTCGCCGTAACGTCTCGTGGCGGCGGCTTCGGCCATGGGCGCGATGAGCGGACGCACCATCTGCGCGTGGCCGCCCAGCGACGTGAGACCGAGTGCGGCCGTGATCTGGCGGATCACGAAGTAGAGCATCAGCACGCGGCCGGTGGTGGCGGCGTGCACGCGCGAAATGAGGTGCTTGGCCTGCTCGCGCAAGCCGTTGCGCTCGAGCAGCGCGATTACGGGCAGCGTGAGCCAGATGAGGCCCATGTAGCGGTTATCGGCGAACGCCTTGCCGAAGGCGCTGACGATCTCGACCGTATGCAGACCGCCCGCAAGCCCTGTCGCGATACCCGCCGCGGTCACGACGAGCAGCGCGTTCAGGCGCAATGCGAAACCGATCACAACGATCGGCACCCCTATCAGAACCAGCATCTCTCCTCCGCCTTATGTATTTCCGCCGGTCTCATGGAGCCGGCCGCGCGGGCGCGCGCTTCCCCGTTGCGCCCAATTCAGCCCAGGAATCTATCACGACAATTTATCGATAAATAGTCGATAAAGTCTTTATAAGGGAAGTCCCTGGGCCGAGCGCAACCGGTGGAGGCGGATTGTTGCCGCCGCAACGCGGCGTGGGTCTGGGGTCGGCGGGTTAGGCAGTTAGTTGCATCTGTATGCGATGGATCTGGATGCCTGCGCATGCCTCAGCGCGAGTGCGCGGGATGAGTCAGGTGTCCAGATCGAATGCGTGTTGATCGTTTGCCGCTTGCGGCGCGTCGTGGAACGACAACTCGAAGCCGATGCGCTCGCCGCTGCGCACCCGGCTGATGGCATGCCGGAGGTTCACACGGTAGCAACCGCTGCTGCCCTTGAATGGCCGCTGGGCCGTGGCGATGATCGCCGCGTCACCCAGGCCGAGCGGAACGACCGTCGGGCGCGACTGCATGCGCGGACGCTGCTCCGTCAACACCAGTTCGCCGCCCGTGAAGTCTTTCCCGGGCGCCGAGAGCAAGGCGACCACTTGCAGGGGAAAGACATGCTCGCCTTCGTTGCGTTGATGCAGCGCCAGATAGTCGTCGGTGCCTAGCCGGTTCAAATGCGACTGCGTCTGCGTTTGCCCCGCTCGCCGGTTGCGCTCCAGAAACGCATTCAATTGCGCCGGGAATCGATAAGTCATGCCAAGCATCTCGTTCCAGCGATTCGCGAGAGGCGCCAACTGACGATAGAAGTCCGTACGCCATCGCGCCCAAGGCTGCGGCAGCGCGGCGTCGAAATAAAGCAGATCGCCGCGGCCGAGATCGAGTGAATCCAGTGACGCACGGCGCAATGCGTCCCATGTGCCGGCCTCGCGCGCGAGCGCGCGGGCTTCGTCCGCGCGAAGAAGACCGGGCAGCGCGGCATAACCTTCGCTATCCAGTTGCGCCGCGATCGCACTCCAATCCAGCGTATCGAATGTGCCGGTAGATAAAGTCATAGGCAAGGACATATTCATGTCAAAACCCCGGGAGCGTTGCCGTCTTCGGGACATCGCGCGTGGCGGGAATCGCCTTCTCGTGTTCGAGCAGCCAGCGCTTGCGATGCAAGCCCCACGCGTAGCCTTTCAGCTCGCCGTTGCTGGCAATCACGCGGTGGCACGGCACGACGATGGCAATGGGATTCGCGCCATTCGCCGCGCCGATATCGATCGCCGCGCGCGGATCTTCGAATCCCAGCGCTTTCGCGAGCTTGCCGTAGCTCGTGGTCGTGCCAGCCGGAATGTGACGCAACGCGGCCCAGACTTTTTCTTCCAGGTCCGAACCCGCCATGACAACCGGGAGAGAATCGAGCGCGCTCAATTCGCCGGAGAAATAGCGCGCCATGGCGTCGGCAATCGAAGCCGGCGCGGGAGCGTCGATCCATTCGGCGCTCCCGTAACGTTCGCGCAAACCACGATGCAGGCGCGAGCGGTGATCGGCGAATTCGAGCGCGTGCAGCCGATGCTGCGCATCGCTCACCAGCACGAGATCGCCAGGCGGCGACTCGATATGGCTAAGAAACAATTGCATGATGCGGTCCTTCGCGTTTTGCGCGCGCTAACGTGAATCGTGAAAAATCAGGCCGACGGTGTGACGCTGCCCGCTGCGCACCACGCTCACGCCGTGCCGCATGGCGACCTTGCGCGTACCGCCGCGCCGGTTCGCCGCCGGCCGCTGGTTGACGGTGAACAGCACCGCGTCGCCCTGCTCAAGTGGCACCACTTCGGCGCATTGACCGTTCGATGCGCTCTGCGTCATCACGAACTCACCGCCCTCGAAATCAACGCCGGGCCGCGAGAGCAGCATCGCCACCTGCAGCGGAAACACATGCTCGCCGTAGAGATCCTGGTGCAGGCAGTTGTAGTCGCCTGGGCCGTATTGGAGGATGAGCGGCGTCGGGCGCGTCTGTCCTGCGCGGTGGCATTGGTCGAGAAACGCGTCGAGCTCGGCCGGATACTGCGTGTCGATCCGCAGTTGCTCATTCCATCGATTGGCGATAGGCGCCAGGTACGGATAAAGCGCATGCCGTAACCGCTGAAGCAGCGACGGCAGTGGATAGGCGAAGTACTTGTATTCCCCGCGCCCGAAATTGTGACGCGCCATGACGATGCGCGAACGGAAGCCATCGTCGCTCACGTACAGCGCGGCGAGTTGCGCGCATTGTCCGGGCCTGAGTACACGAGGCAAAACGGCGTAACCGCGCGCATCGAGCGATCGCTCGATCTCGACCCAATCGTAAGTGCCGGAATCCGGTTTTTCCGCCTTGATGGCTGCGGTGTTCATCGCGTCCTTTCCTCCTCTTGCGACGGCCATTTTCGCCGATATCGCATACAGGCCAACGATACGCCAACGCCCCGCGCGTTCCGATCCGAATGTTGCGCTCTAATTCGGCGCGCGCCACCGCGTGAATGTCACGGCAAGAAACGGGTATCTGCCCGACTCGCCGCTCGATATCGTGCATTTCAGGCGGAGCAATCCTGCTTCACCGTGAATCGAAATCAGCAAGGAGTCGAACATGTCGATGGAAGAGGACAACAAGGCGATCGTTGGCCGCTGGTTCACGAGTTTCTGGGGCGAAACCTGCGATCTCGGCATCGTCGACGAGCTAGCCGCGCCGGACATGCTGCTCAAGTATTCGCTGCACGAGCCGCGCCGCGGCCGCGAGGACATCAAGGCGTTCATGACCGGCTTTCGCACGGCATTCCCCGATCTGAACTTTTGGGGCGCCGCGGGCCTCATTGCCGAAGGCGAATTCGTGGTGGGTCAGTGGGAAGGCGGCGGCACGCATTCGGGCCCGGCGTTCGGGGACTTTCTCGCGGGATCGTTGCCGGCGGCGAGCGGCCGAAAGATGCATTTTACCGGCACGACGGTGTTGCGCCTGAAGAACGGGAAAATCGTCGAAGAGATCGGACTCGACGACGGCGTAACGGCGCTCACGCAGCTCGGGCTCATCAAGCGGGTCTGACTGCGCCGCTAACGGCGCATACGTACGCGTCTCACGCGCACTGCGTCACGACGTTGGACTGCGCGTCGAGCCACACGGGAATCGCATCGAGCTTTGCGCCTTCGCACGGACCTTCGATGCACTGACCGTCTTCGAAGCGAAACAATGCGCTGTGATGCGCGCACATGATCACCTGTGCGCGATACGTCGGCACACGGCCTGGCTCGTAGTCGAGCGGCACCGAGAAATGCGGGCAGCGGTTTGCGTACGCCCATACTTCGCCGGCACGCCGCACGACAACGACCGGCCGCCCCGCCAGCACCGCATCGATCACGCGCGCGCCGCCATCGGGCACATCGTCAAAGCAACACAGGCTCACGGTCGGCATGACTCACACTCTTTGCTCAGGATTGCCAAGATTCCAGTCCCACGGACGGATCTCGACACGTTCGAACACCCCCGCCAGCGTATAGGGATCGTCGCGCACGAAACGCATCACATCGTCGTATCCTTCCGCCTCGATCACGAGCAGCGTGCCGTTGAGCGCGTCGCAATGCGGTGCGAGCGTCGATCCGCCCAGCCTCACGAACACACCGCGCTGCGCGGCTGAGCGCAGATACGTGCGATGCACCGCGCGCGCGCGCTCACGTACTTCGCGCATGCCGGGCTTGTCGGTGGCGAATACCGCGTAGTAGCGCGTGTGCGGTCTCATGCGCGCTCCAGCACGAAGTCGTAGCGCGCCTCGCGAAAGCCGCCCTCGAAGCCGAACTGCTGCGCGGCCGCCTCGCCCGCCGCGTGCTCGCGATAGTCCACGAGCAGCGAGGGCTTCACGCCGAACACAGCATCCGAGTCCAGATACGGGTCGTTCTGGTTGAACAGATGCGTTACGAGCGTGCTGTGATCCGGCGCCGTAACCATGAAGTGCAGATGGGCGGGCCGCCACGGATGCCGCGCCGTGGCGTTGAGCATGCGGCCCACTGGGCCGTCGGTCGGAATCGGATAGCACACTGGCACGATGGTGCGGATCGCGTAACGGCCTTCGGCGTCGGTGCGATAGCGGCCGCGCAGGTTGCCGTGCGGCTGCCCGGTGTCCTGCCCCGAGTACATACCGTTGTCCGCCGTCTGCCACACGTCGAGCAGCGCGTTCGCCACGGGCTTGCCGTCGGTCGTCAGCACGCGGCCATGCACGAGGGCCGGCGTGCCCGGCGTGAACGCCATGTTCTCGCCATAGGCGCGCTCCGGCATGCCTTCGATATAGAACGGACCGAACACGGTCGTATCGGTCGCGCCAGAGGCGTAGCGGTGATTGATCGCGTCGACGAGCATCGACACGCCGAGCGTGTCGGAAAGCAGGATGAATTCCTGGCGCACGACGTCGTCGCACATCTGGCCCGTCTCGGTCAGGAAGCGGATCGCCGCAAACCACTCCGCCTCCGTAGGCTCGACTTCGCGCACGTAGGCGTGCAAATGCCGCACGAGGCTTTGCATCAGCGTGCGCAGGCGCGCATCGGGTGTGTTCGCGAAACGGCCAACGACCTGCTCCGTCAAGGCGCGTTCGGCCTCGGTGCCATGCATCGACATGGTTGTCTCCTTTCCTGTGTCTTGTGCGCCACGCACGCGGCGTGGCGCGGCCCGACTAGCGCGGCGCCACGCCTTCCCACGCCCGTTGCAGCAGCGTGCGGATCGCACCGCGCTCCAACGCTCGCGGATTGGAATAGGCATTCGTGCACGCGAGATCGGCCGCTTCGTCGAGGCCCGCTTCGGGCATGCCGATTTCCTTGAGCGACAGCGCAATGCCAAGCGATTCGTTCACCGCGTAGAGCCGCGGCCCGGCTTCGTCCGCGCGCACGCCGCCGAGCGCACGCGCCACGCGCTCGAGCGCTTGTGGTGCGGCCGCGTGGTTGTAGTGCGCCGTATGCGGCAGCATGACCGCGTGCGTTTGCGCGTGCGGCAGGTTGAAGGTGCCGCCGAGCGTGTGGCAGAGTTTGTGATGCAGCGCCATGCCCACAGCACCGAGGCAACTGCCCGCGAGCCACGCGCCGTAGAGCGCGCGGCTGCGCATCGTCGCGTCGTCCGGGCGACGCACGACAACCGGCAGCGCTTCGCCTAACGCGCGAATCGATTCTTCGGCCATCAGGCTGATCACCGGGTTCGCGTCCTCTGCATAGAGCGCCTCCACCGCGTGCGCCATTGCGTTCACGCCCGAGGCCGCCGAAATACCGGCAGGCAGCGAGACGGTGAGCGACGGGTCGTAAATCACGGTGCGCGGCAGCACGCGCGGGTCTCGCCCGGTCTTTTTCAAGCGCCCTTCGGTGAGACCGTAGATGGGTGTCATCTCGGAGCCCGCATAGGTGGTGGGCACGGCGACAATCGGCAGCGCCGATTCGAGCGCGATCGCCTTCCCAAGGCCGATGGTCGAGCCGCCGCCCACGGCCACGCAGCACTGCGCGTCCAGCGCCGCCGCCTTCTCGCGTGCGGCCCGCGCGACCTCCACCGGCACGTGCATGACCGCCTGCGCGTGGATGCCAGCGGCGCGCTCGCCGAGCAGGCGCGCGACTTCTTCGGCAAGTGCTCGCTGCTCGGGCGTAGAGAGAATCAACGCGCGGCGCGCGCCTAGCCGGTCCACTTCTTCGGGCAACCGCGCGAGGTTACCCCAGCCGAACACCACGCGCGAGGGCAAGCCCTGATAGACGAAGCGATCCATACGTGCCTCAACGCTTGAAGTGCGGAGGCACCTGCGCGTCCACGTTGACCCACACCGAGCGGGCCTCCGTGTAGTCGTGCATCGCCTCGAAGCCCATTTCGCGGCCATAGCCCGATTGACCGACGCCGCCGAACGGACTGCCCGCATTCACGCGCTTGTAGCAGTTCACCCAGCACATGCCCGCGTGAATCTTGCCCGCGAGGCTGTGCGCGCGCGAGAGGTCGCGCGTCCATAAGCCGCTGCCGAGACCGTACTCGGTCCCGTTGGCAATGGCGAGCGCCTCTTCGTCGGACTTGAACCGCAGCACGGTCACGAACGGGCCGAACACCTCTTCCTGCGCGATACGGTCGTGCGGCGTCTTCGCCTCGATCACCGTCGGGCGTACGTAGTAGCCGTTGGCGAGCGCGGGGTCCTGCGGCGCGCTGCCGCCCGTGAGCACGCGGCCGCCCTGCTCGCGCGCCACGTCCACAAAGGCCTTCACACGCTCCAGATGTTGCAGCGACGTGAGCGGCCCCATTTCTGTTTCGGAATCCAAAGGATTTCCAACACGAATCGACGAGGCGAGCGCGACGAAGCGTTCGAGAAATTCGTCGGCGATGCGCTCGTGCAGCACCAAACGCGAACCTGCGATGCACGCCTGGCCCTGGTTGTGGAAGATCGCCCAGGCCGCGCCGTTGATGGCGGCGTCGAGATTGGCGTCGTCGAACACGATATTCGCGCCCTTGCCGCCCAGTTCGAGTTGCACGCGCTTGAGGTTCCCCTGCGAGGCTTCCACGATACGCCGCCCCGTAGCCGTCGACCCGGTGAAGGCGATCTTGCCCACGCCCTCGTGCTCCGCAAGCCGCTGCCCGGCCGTATGTCCATAGCCCGGCACGATGTTGACGACACCCGCGGGAAAGCCCACTTCCGCCATCAGTTCGACGATGCGCAGCGTGGAAAGCGGCGTGATTTCGGAGGGCTTCAGCACGACCGTGTTGCCAGCCGCGAGCGCCGGACCCATCTTCCAGCTCGTGAACATGAGCGGAAAATTCCAGGGCACGATCTGCCCCACCACGCCAATGGGTGCGCGCTGCACATAGTTGAGAAAGCCCGCCTCAACAGGAATCACCGAACCCTGGAGCTTGTCGGCCATGCCACCGAAATAGCGGAAGCACGCCGCCGTGCGCGGGACGTCGAGCGCACGCGAATCGCGAATCGGGTGCCCCGTGTCGAGCGACTCCAGCTGCGCGAGTTCTTCGCCGTTCGCTTCGATGGCGTCGGCCAGACGCAGCAGGAGGCGGCCGCGCTCGGCGGCGGCCATCGCGGCCCACTTGGGGAAGGCGCGCGTGGCGGCGGCCACGGCCAGATCGATATCGGCGGCCGTCGCGGCGGCGATCTTCGTGATCAGCGAGCCATCGTGCGGATTGAGCACGTCGATGGTGCCGCCCTCGACAGCGTCAACGAAGCGGCCGTCGATGAACAATTGCGTTTGCATGAGTAAATCCTCGATTGATGCTTAGGCGTGCGTTATAACTGCGCAACTCGCTCAGAACTCGACCGGATACGGCTTCAGTTCGCCGCTCTCGTAGCGCGTGGGCAAGCCCGCGGTCGCGTTCTCCCATACGAGCAGCATCGAGCGCTTGGTCGAATAGCCCTGGTGGCGGATATCGGCGGGCATCGCGCAGATGTCGCCCGCGCGCATGGTGATGCGGGCGCGCGGCGCGCCGGTGTTCTTGTCGCCGATGTCCCAGACGATTTCGTCCGAGAGTTGCAGGAACCATTCAACGCGATCGTTGCCATGGAAAACCGGCAGGATGTACTCCTCCGTGGTCGGGCAGAACAGGCTCTGCCCACACACCGAAGTGACCGAGGGGTTCCACGTCACGTCGGAGCGCGAGAGGTACTTGAAGAGGTTGAACGCGTGCAGCTCGCCTTCGAAACCGGGCTCGGCGTGCACTTCGGGACTGTCCTGGGGCACGTCGGCGAAGGCGCGGTTCACCGGCAGGTCGTCGCGCAGCGGCGAGTCGCCTTCGAGGCCAGGCATGCGGCGCGTGGCGATACGCGTGCGCTCGATTGCTGCGTCGTTCTCGCCATGCTTGCGGCCGAATGCGGTGCCGGTTTCCTCGGGCGCGGCGAACGGGTCGAAGCCTTCGTTGGTCCAGTCGTGCAGGATCGCCTTGAAGGTCGCCATGATGGTGGGCGTTTCGAAGCTCTCGATATAGTCCACGCCGGCGTCCTTCATGATGCCGTTGAACGAGCCCGCATAGACGTCCACCTTGCCGTAGTGATTGCGCGTGCCGAACACGTGGTCGAAATTCACCCAGCCGTAGAAGAAGCCCCAGGCGACGTCGCGCATCATCGCGCGCAGGAAGGCGTCGGCGGGGATGGCGTGCGTGCGGGTCTGCCCCTTCGCGGGCCACAGCACTTTCACGAAGTATTCGTCGCGCGTGAATTCGAAGGCGCCGAGCGTGTAGCGGCGATAGCCGGTCACGGCGTCGGGCTCGCTCGCGCGTACGGTGTCGGCGGCAAAACCTGCGGCGTGGTCGAGGGTTTCGAGGGTGGCCATTTGGTGTCTCCAGTAGTCGAGTGATCAGTTAGCGCGTGTTTTCAGTGCAGGCAGATATCTGCCCACTTCTGTACGGACAGTTCACCGACCATGGTCTGCACGAGCGCCACGCCAGCCTTGTGCGAGCTGAAGCGATACGCGCAGCCTGCCGGCAGCAACGCCTGGTGCCCGCGGCGCAACACCACGTGGCCCATCTTGCGGCCTGCGGGTTGCTCGCCCGCGTCGACCGTGCCCGTACCGCCCTTGAGCGGCGTATCGAGCTTGATGAAGTCGATGCGCACTTCGCCATCCATCAGGATGACGAACTCATCGTGTGCGCAGGCGAACCAGCGCGACTGTCCTTCCGTGCGCAGCACCTCGATCACGTACTCGAGGTTCTTGCCGACCACGACCTTCTCAAAGGGCACTGAGCGCGCGGCGACTTCGAAGACGTTCGAGAAAACATAGTGGCGGGCGTCGCCGCTCGTGATTTCGATCTCGCCCTTGCGGTACTGCTCGAGCGAGCCGAAGGCGGTGTGGAATGACGAATCGGTCATGGCTGTCTCCTGTTTTGGAAGGTGTCGTTGGAGTCAACTTTAGGAGCGCTGCACGTCGACAACAACCGGCGACGGGACGACTACGGTATTCGCGTTTCGCAAATAATCGCGGTAGGCAAAGGTTGCCCAGGCGCTAGCGCACCCAGCCGCGCTCGATCAGCGGCACGTCCCATGCGGGCTCGGGGCCGAGATACTCGGCGAGAAACTCCACGAGTGCCTTCACTTTCAGTGCCTGGCGCTGGGTGGAGGGATACACGGCGGCGAAACTCAACGCCGAGAGGTGGTAGTCGGTGAGGATCGGCACGAGCGAGCCGTTGAGGAGCGCCTCGCTCGCCACGAGCGTAGGCAGGCACACCACGCCGCCGCCCGTGAGCGCGTAGTCGCGCAGCAAATGCACCGAGTTCGAGCGGATCATGCCGGGCAATTCCATCTCCACGACTTCGTCGCCGCGTGTCATCGTCCAGCGGTTGCGCGAGGGATAACCCGAATAGAGCGCCGTGGTGTGCTGCAGCAATTCGCGTGGATGCTGCGGCGCGCCATGTTCTTGCACATAAGCGGGCGTGGCGCAAAAGAGCCGCCGCACCGAAAAGAGCCGCCGCTCGATGAGCGAGTCGGAAATAGGCGGGAAGATCTGGAAAGCGACGTCAAAGCCTTCTTCGATCGGATCGACCACGCGGTCGTTGACGATCACATCGAGCTGAATGCCAGGATAGCGGCGATTGAATTCGGCAAGCGGCGCGCCGAAATGGCCCAGCGCGAATCCCGGCAATATCTGGATGCGCAGTCTGCCCGTTGGCGTGGCACGCAACTCGCGCATCTGGTCGGTCAGTTCGTTCACGCGCCCCACCACCTCGGCGCATTCACGATAAAACGCCTCGCCAACTTCGGAGAGGCGCACGTGCCGCGTGCTGCGATGAAAGAGCGGTGCGTTGACGAACTTCTCCAGTTGCTGGATGCGGTTCGTCACGACCGAACTGGTGACGCCGAGTTGCCGGGCCGCTTCCACGAAACTGCTTGTTTCCGCCACGCGCACAAAGGCTTCGATGCTCAGGAATCGATCCATGCTCCTCTCTTCTTCATGGGTTCGCGCCCTCCAAGTATAGGGCTCGCTTCCCGTCGTTCACGCCACTGTGTCACGAGCGGCGTGGCAAGAGAGGGCGACGTGGCGTTCCAGCCCTACTCCGCCTGCCCCGCCGCAGGCAGTGGCGCGGCTGGTGCAACGGCCTCGCTGCGCGCCAGCTTCGCCGGCGCGGTTTCCTTGAGCAAGAGGCTCACCACGACACCGAGCAAAACCGCGCCAATAGGCAGCCACAGAATATTCTGGATACCGAAATGGGCCGCGACGAACCCGGCGAGCGCGGGCGCCACGCCGCCACCGAAGATTTCGCCCGCGCCCACCACCAGCCCGATCGAGGTCGAG
Source organism: Paraburkholderia hiiakae (assembly GCF_904848665.1). Lineage (GTDB taxonomy): Bacteria > Pseudomonadota > Gammaproteobacteria > Burkholderiales > Burkholderiaceae > Paraburkholderia > Paraburkholderia hiiakae. The sequence continues at coordinate 221,691 of NZ_CAJHCQ010000002.1, read as the reverse complement.
ACCATGCCGGCCGGCGCGGCTTCGGTGGCAACGGGTCCCGAGAGCAGCGAGACGAGGCCCAGCGTGAAGAAGGAAGCCGCGAACAGCACCGCGAAGAGTTCGAGCGGCTGCGCGCCGAGTCCACGAAACACGATCAGCATGACAGCCGTTCCGACGAAGCCGAGGACGCTAGCCATGCGCCGCCCCAGCAGATCCGAAAGCCCCGGCAAGCCGAACTGTCCGACGAAACCGCCAAAGCCGATCGCCGAGGCCACCACGCCCATGCGCTGCGTGTCGAGCGAAAGATACTGCGTGAGGTAGAGCGGCAGCAAGGCGCCGAGCACGAACACACCCGTCATGGCGCAGAAGAGCGCGACCATCGCCACGGGAATGTTGCGGCTGCGGAGCACGTCGCGCCAGTGGCCGCGTTCGGCCTTTGCCGCGGGCGCACCCGCGTCACGCGTCAGCGCGCCTCGCGGTTCCCGGATCACGCGGTACATCAGCAAACCGAGTATGAGGCCCGGCACCGAGACGAGCGCGAACACCCAGCGCCAACTCATCACGCCCAGCAGCTGCGTGGCGATGATCGGCGCAAGCGCGAGCCCGAACAGCGCGAAGCCGCTTTGCTGGAGCCCGAGGTTGAAGCCGCGGCGCCTCGGGTGCGAGGCATCGGCCGTGGCGGCGAAGCTCGTGGGGCAAAACGAGCCTTCGGCCACGCCCATGAGCGCGCGTACGGCCAGCAGGCTCGCAAAGCCGCCTGCGAGGCCGGAAAAGCCCGAAAGCAGCGAGAACACGATGATCGCCGGAATCAGCACCTTGCGCCGCCCGACTTTGTCGGACAAGCCGCCCATGACCGCCGCGAACACACCCCACGAAAGGCCGAGTATGCCGATGCAGTTGCCCACATCCTGCGCGTTGAGGTTGAGGTCTTTCATGATCGACGGAAACAGCGGCGCGATCAGCCAGCGGTCGAGGCCCACGAGGCCAAAACCCAGCGCCAGCAGCGTCACGGCCTTCCATTCGTAGGCCGTATCCCATGTGTTCGGTTTCATCTCTGTCTCCTTGGGCCGGCAGGATGCCGCGCCACACGCTCATGTTCGAAAACGGTGTGCGACGCGAGGTGCACCGCTGCAGGCTTGCAGGACGACATCGGCATCGACGCTGCCAGGATAGTCGCAAGCGGGGTGTAATCAGTACCGGATAACGCCCGAATACGTCATTTGCGAATCGCGAACAATCGGGCGCGCAAGGCCGGCGGGCACGGCTGCCGGGACGCTGCGAGGGGTGCACGACACGAGTTGCGCCGCGGCACGCCCACCCCAGGACAATTACGGGTAGACGCTCGCGCCTGCGCCGGGCGGTATGCCGGCGCAGGCGCTCAAAACATCGACAGCGTGGTGCGGTGCGCGGCGATCACGCTTTACGCAAGTGCTCGGTGTGCATGGCGGTCAAACGGCGCAGCAGGATGCCGTAGCCGGTCAAATGACCGAGATAGACGCTCGTGAACACGCCCGTTGCGGGCAGCGATTCGACAAGCGCGTGCAGTTCCTCGCGCGTCAGCGGCTCCACGAGAAGACCCGGGCGTTCCACCCGGAGATCCGCCTGCGTAGCCAGTTGCCGGTGGACATCCAGGAGGCGCGCGAGGCCGCGCCGGTACGCGTCTTTCCATTGCGCGTCCAGCGCCTCGTATTGCGCGTTGAACGTGTCGAGCGTTTCGAGGAAGCCGACGATCGAATCGAATAGCTCGTGGTAGCACGAGAACAGTGGCACGCGATCACGGTTGCGCTTCAAATGCGCCGACACCCACGACTGCTCCAGGTCCGACTTCAGGAGATCATGCGCCTGCTTCAGATTGCTGCTCGACACCCGCAGCGCGGCCGTCGCCGATTTCAGCTTCGCGCGGTCCAGCGTTTTCGTCGCGACTTCGCTCAGCAAGGCTTCGGCCTGCGCGTTGCCGTCGTTGACGAGCGTATTCGCCCAGAAGCCGTGATCGGGCGGAAACGCGATCTGCTGGATGATGAAACCGAGCAGCATGCCGAGCACCACGCCGATCAAACGCTGCTCCAGCAACGGTATGTGCTCGCCCGTGTAGAGCACGAGGGTCATCGGCACGGTGACGCTCGTCATCTGGAACACCGAAGGCCTGATGCGCACGATCGTGAAGATCACGAGCGGCAGCAGGATCACCCCCAGCCACAAATGCGGCGCGGTCAGCCAGATCAGCAGCGTACCGATCGGCATCGCAACGAGGTTCGACATCACGCGCTTGTAGAAGTACCCGCGCGCCGCAGAGATGGAACTGCCGAGCGCAAGCGTGAGCATGGCCGAACCCGAGAGCGCGACTGCCGCTTCGGGATATCCGCACGCATACGGAACGCCGAAGCCGATCCACATGCCGAGCGTGAGCTTCGTGTATTTCGCGAGTTCGGAGAGGGAAAAGCGGGCGAGCGCACGGCGAAACGGCGTGAGCGGTTTGTGGGCGTAGGAGATGGAAGCCATGGATGCCGTCGGTCGTTTCAGGCGGAGCTCCCATGTTAACGCGATTGACGTGTGTGTTCCGGCACTTAGTCCATCGACCGATAAATCCGGATTATTTTGCCGCCCGGATTTTCTTTCCGATTCGTCAGATTTAAGATCGGCGCTTTGTGCGGATGCCCGCCGTTGCGGGCTCTGCGGGCCGCGTTGCGCAAGGTGCGTTCCTTGCGAATTATTTTCAATTTCTTTCGCGTTTTTTTCATTTACCGTCATGTCCACCGGATGAAGTTCGCATTACGAACCCGTTTTTGCGAACGTCTCCGCATCCCTCAAGCACTGGGGTCTGCCCATGACGACAACAACGAAGGTCTCCATTTGCCTGCCGACGTACAACCGGCCTGAACTGCTCGTTCGCTGCATCGAATCGTGCCTCATGCAAACGCATGCGAACATCGAGATCGTGATCGGCGACGACTCGAGCGACGATCGCACGGCGCAACTGGTCGCTTCGCGTTACGGTCGCGACCCGCGCATCGCCTACCGGCGCAACGTGCCCGCGCTCGGCCAGGCGCCCAACGTGGCCAGCCTCTTCGAGCGGGCGAGCGGAGACAAGATCCTCCTGATTCACGACGACGACTACCTGCTCGTGCACTGCATCGAGAAGCTGCTTGCGCAGTGGGAGCGTTACCCGGATCTGGAAGTCGCGTTCGGCGATCAATACGAAACCGATCATGACGGGCGCATCATGCACGCGGCTAGCGAACGCATGAACCTCGCTTATCACCGTACGGCCAGCGCGTCAGGCCTGCAAAACCCGCCGGGCCGCGTGGGCATCGTGCAGATGTTCCCCAACAACGGCTGGCTCGCCAATGCGGCGCTCGTCAAGCGCATCGGCTACGACGATCACTACGGCACCTGCTGCGACTACGTATTCGGCACGCGGCTTTGTCTCGCGGCAAAACGTGTGTGCTACGTGAACGAATATGTCTCGTGCTATCGCATCACGGATGTTTCGGTATCCCAGGCAACACGCACGAGCATCAATGCCTCGTCGATCGCGGCGTGGCGCTTTCTCAACAGCCTCGCGCTGCCGCCCGAGCTCGAACCGGCCCGCAAGCTCGCCATGCGCCGGCTCGTACCGATCGTGGTCTCGCTGCTCGCGCGCAACCGCGAGGCGCGCGCCGGGCTGCAGCTCGCGCTCGGCAACCTCCACGCGTACCGGTTCGGCTTCAGCCCGCGCCTCTACTACCACCTGCTGATGATCTGGAAAGCCACGCGGCGGCCCGGCTCAGAGTCCGTCGCCCTGTTGGCCATCAAGGACGAGCAAGGCGTGGATACTTCCCGAGCGCGTATGCCGTAGCGAGCGCTTCACGCCGTGAACAGCGGCCGCAGGTCGGCGACGTTCGCGACGTGCTCCAGCGCGTTGATCCGCGCGATCAGTTGCGCGGTTTTTTGCTGACCGAGCACAGGCTCCATGAGATCGCGCGCCTTCTCGTTCACCTGCGCGACGCTCAGCGGGTTCTCTTTCGTGCCGGGCGGAAAGCGCGTGTAGTGGCTCACGGTGCGCCCGTCCGTCAACGTCACTTCGACGATGCCGCCGCGCGGCGCCGCCGGGTCGCTCAGCTTCGGGTCCGCAACGACGCTCACCTTCGCGAGCTGCGCCTGAATCTGCGGATCGCGCATGAGCGCTACGTCGTGGCTGTCCGCGAACGACACAGCGCCCTTCACGAGCGCCAGCGCCACCATGTGCTGGCAGTTGACGTCGGGCATCGCGCTATCGCCGACAATGCCGATAGCGTCGGGTGGCACCTTCACCACCACCGTACGCACGTTGTCCGGCGTGAGGCGATATTGCCGCCGCAGCGTGAGCAATGCATCGAGCGGGGATTGAATCGGATAGCCTACCGAATACGTCTTGATCGCCGTTTCCGTTACGAAAAAGCGACCGCCGAGCTGGTCGATCATCGCTTGAGGCTGCGGCTTCGAGGAAAGCGCGATGAAGAGATTGTGCGTGCCGTCGAGCACATCGTCCACGCCGGTCATGCCCGACTGCACCATGGTCGCCGCCATCACGCCGTTGCGTGCGCCCATGCCCGCGAAATCGAATGCCTTTTCGATGTGGTCGCGGTCCTTCACCCAACTCCACAGCCCCGAAACCTGCTGCGCCGCGTAAGAGATCGCATACCGCGTCTGCCGTTCGTCGAGCCGCGCGAGCGCAGCGGCCGCGCCAAGCGCGCCGAACGTCGAGGCCGTGCCTTCCGCGCTGCGATGCGATGCGCGCACGAGGTCCGGGCCGAGCGCCATGAGGAGCCGGCACGCGGCGTCGTAGCCCAGCGCGACGGCACGCACGAACGCCGCGCCTGATACGCCTTGTGCTTCGCCGAGCGCGAGCGCGGCGGGCACCGTTGAGCAGCCCGGGTGCGCCTTCGTGACGGGCTCGAAGTCGTCGGTTTCGTCGGAGTGCGCGCACATGGCGTTGGCGAGCGCGGCGTTCACTGTGCTCGTGCGCAGGTCGGCGCCCACGACCGAAGCCTGTGGCGCGCCGCCGAGCGAGCGCACGTATTGCGTCGCCAGCATGCCGGGACGCATACGGGAACCCGACACCATCGCGCCAAAGGTATCGAGTATGTGGTTCTTGCATTCGATCAGCACGGCGTCGGGTAACGGCTTGTCGCGCGCGGCGACGATGTAGCGCGCGAGTTGCGCGGTGATGCCTGTGTCGTCCTGCGATGACGAGGGCGATGCGTCGGCGGCAAATGCGTGCTTTGCGCCGAGGACAGGCAGCATGCTACACGCCGCGGCGCACTGAAGCATGCGGCGGCGCGAGGGCGAAGGCGTTGTTGGCATCTTTATCAGTTCGGAATCCGTATTTAATCCGTTCTGCTAGCCGCGCTCACGCGGTAATCGCCGCCGCATCGAAACGGTAGGCCATCAGCGCGGCCAACCCGCGCCTTCCGTCTATCGATGCCGCTGCGCTCGTGAAGCCGTGCTTCGCGAGCAGGGCCGCTTCGATGGCATCGGCGGCCGCCTTGCCGGTTTCCAGCGCGCCCATGACTTCGCCCACGTTGTGCGCGAGCCCTGCGGCCTGGGTTGCGGCAATGCCAAGCGCGTGGCGCGTGCGCAGCGCGTCGAGCCCGAGAAGACGCGCTGCCGCGAGTGTCGCCCCCACGATCCCGAGCGACGCGGCCACGTTCCAGCGCGCGCGAAACGCTTCGTCGTCCACGGCGGCCGCGAGCCGCGCCGACGCGCGCGTGCCGACCGCGACGGCGGCGGCGATATCCTCTTCGGCGGCCTCGAGAGACGCGCCCAGCGCAAGCGCTGCCGCAATGACGGGCGTAGCGGTCGAACCGGCATTCAGGGTGGCGAGCGTAGCGCCGAACTGCCATGCGCGCGAGCGCGCATCGGTGGCCTGCCCGAGCATGTTGCTCAGCGGGCTGACATCGCGGGGCTGCGCGGCGAAGCGGCGCGCGTTCGCCACGGCGCTGCGCGCGGCTTCGAGTTCGCGCACGCCAGGCTTCGCTGCGGCTAGCGCCACGAATGCGTCGGAAACGGCGGAATGAGCGGCGGAGTTATGCATGAACCCGATCCTTGTTCGGCGTGCACAGGGCGAAGAACGCATCGAGACTCGTTGCGCGCTCCACGTTCTCGACGGCAGCGGCAATACGATCCGCCACACCCGCGCCAAGCCGCGGGTCGATCAGCAGACACACCTTGTCGAGCAGTTCGTCGTCGGTCAGGGGCCGCGCGAGACTGCCGCGCGCGTGTTCTACGTGATGCGCGACAATGCGGCCGTCGTGAAGCCGCGCCTCGATGTGCACCTCGTCGCGGTTCACAGCGGCGTCGGGCGCGAGCGTTGTCTTCGCGCGCAGCGCCTTCACGTCGTCGCTCGTCACGCGGCTGTCGTCGTACTGCGCGAGACCCACCTGGCCGTCACACAACGCGGCGGCCACGCCATGGATCGCGCTGAAACGTGCCTGCAGGCCATCATGAGGCTGCGGATTGCCCATCAACTCGGGCACGAGCGGATGGCAGCGCAGCACGATCGCGTCGATCGAACCGGCGTCCGCAATGCGCTGCTCAATCGCGAGGCCCGCGTCGATGGCCGGATGCGCGACAATCCCGCACGGATACGGCTTGTAGGTGTTGAACAGCAGTTCCCAGCGCTCGCCGAACTCGCCGTTCATGCGCTCGAACTCCACCTTCGTCGAGAGCGATCGCGCATAGCCTCCCGGCGCTTCGAAAATATCCGCGGCCGCCTGCTGGCCGTGCTGGGCGAGCCGTGCTGCATCGATGCCATTGGCAGCCGCTTTGCCGGGATGAAACGGCTTGGTCATGGTGCCGAAGGCCTCGCGCTGACCGATGAACATCGAAGCTGCAATCGATACGGCCTCCTTAAGTCCGGCTTCGTCGAGGCCGAGTAGTAGCGCCGCCGTGACCGCGCAGCCAATCACGCCACACGTGCCCGTGATATGCCAGCCCCGGTCGTAGTGCTCGGGCGAGATCGCCACGCCCACGCGCAATTGCGCCTCACAGCCCAGCGCGAACGCCGTGAGCGCCTGCGCGCCGGTGGGCCGCGTTTGCGGCGCCAGCGCGGTGAGCACCGCGAGCGTGGCCGCCGCCGGATGGATCACCGTGGCGAGATGCGTATCGTCGAAATCGTCGAGGTGTCCGGCGAAGCCGTTCGCCAGCGCGGCGAAATGCACGTCGGTGCGCTCGACGCGGCCCAGCACGCCCGCCTCCCTCGCAGCGCCAAGGTCGCGCGCAGCGGCGAATATCGCTTCCACGCCTGGATGCATACACGCGCCGATCGTTGTACCCACAACGTTGATGAACGAACGCTTCGCTTCCTTCAGGACGTCGGCGGGCAACGGACGCTGTGCCAGCGCATACAAGCCCTGCGCGAACGCCGCAGCGATGGAACCACTCATTGCGACAACTCCTCTAGACGTACACCGTTGGTTTTCGGACCCCACACGCCCACCGCCACGACGATCACGACCATGGCCGACGAAATCAGCAGGAACACGGCGGGCACACCGTAGTGCTTGAGCAGCGCCGCCACCCAGAAGCCGACGAAGATCGAACTCACGCGGCTCCAGCTAAAGACGAAGCCGACGGCGCGCGCGCGAATACGCGTGGGATACAGCTCGGCCTGATAGGTGTGGAAAATACCGATGAGCCAGTTGTTCGCGATCGTCACCGCGCTGCCGAAAAGCAGGATCGGAACGGGGTCGCGCACCTGGCCGAACATCACGCCCGCCACGGCCACGACGATGGCGCAGCCCACCAGTTGCCACTTGCGCTGGAAACGCTCCGCGCACGCCATGGCACCAATTGCGCCGAGCGGCGTCGTAATGGCGATCACCATGGTGTAGAGCAGCGAATGCGTGATCGTGATGCCCTTCGAGTACAGCAGCACCGGCACCCACGCGCCGAAGCCGTACACGCCGAAGGTCTGGCAAAAGTTGAAGAGCGACAGCATCACCGTGCGCTTGAAGTAGCGGCCCTGCCACATCTCGATCCACGCGCCGCGCGCTTGCAGTTGGCTCGCGTCCGGGCTTTCGGGCGGCTCGGCGAGCGGCTTGCCGGTTTCGGCTACCACCTTGCGCTCGATCTCGTCGACGATCTGGCGCGCCTCGCTCACGCGTCCCTTGCTCTCCAGCCAGCGCGGCGACTCCGGCAAGCCGTGGCGAATGAACCAGATGCACACGGCGCCGGCCGCGCCGATGATCATCACCCAGCGCCAGCCTTCCATACCGAGGAAGGTGCGCGGCACGAGCACATAGGAAATGACCGCGACCACGGGCACCGAAGTGAGAATGACGAGGATGCTGAAGGCGGTGTAGCGCCCGCGCGCATCGCGCGGCGTGAGCTCGGAGATATAAGTGTCGACAGTGATGAGCTGCATGCCGATGCCCACGCCCGCCACGAAGCGCCAGGCGTCCATGCCCGGCGCCGAATGCTGGAAGGCGGCGATGAAGCTCGCCACGGAGTACGTCAACATGGCGAAGGTGAACACCACGCGCCGCCCAAAGCGGTCGGTGATGCCGCCCAGCGCGACCGTGCCGACGAACATGCCCGCGAAGAACGAACCGAGGAAGCTGGCGAAGCCGTTCACGTCGAAGAGACCGGCGGTGGTAGCGCGGTACAGCCCGCTGTGGATCAGGCCCAGCGAGATATAGGCCGCCATGAACATCTCGTAGAACTCGAACCAGCCGCCCACCGCAATGCGGGCGACGAGCCCGCGAAAGTACCGGGTAGGCGGCAGCCGGTCGAGCCGCGCCGAGACGCTCGCCTCGACGTGCGTTGAGCCGGCAATCTCAGTTCCCATGTACATGGCGTCTCCTTGCCTGACGGGTAGCCGATTGGACTTTGTTTTAGTGTCGACAGTCAGAATCAGTATATGGTGATTTTTCGCGTTCTACTGAGATATTCTCGGTTTAGTGTATACACTTAATGGACCGACCTGTGACTTCGAAAGCGAAGCCGGCATTGAGTTTGTTACAATCGGCAGCGCTGCGCCGGGCCGGTCGCGGCGCCTCGGGGGAAAGCGCATGGATGAAGATGTCGGCGTAATGGCCGCCCCGGAAACGGGCGAGCAGTCGAGCGTGGCCGAGATCGTCGACTGGGTGGCGCGCGGCATCATCGAAGGCCGGCTGCGTCCTGGCGACGATCTCAATTCGGTTGATCTCGCCAAACGCTTCGGCGTAAGCCGCACGCCGGTGCGCGAAGCGCTTTTCGCGCTTACGCGCGAGGGCCTCGTCGACTGGTCGCCGCGCCGCCGTCCCCGCGTGGCCGCCATGCAGCTAAAGGAAGTGCGCGAAATCTACGCACTGCGCGCCCTGCTCTACGGGCAGGTGTCGCTCGCGATCGTCGAGCACGCCACGGACGAGGACATCGCGGCGCTCTGGCGCGCGCATGGCAAGCTGGCCGAAGTCGCGGCCAACGGTGACGTGGACGGCTACTTCTGGGCCAACGTCGCGTTTCGCGACGAGGAACTGCGCGTGAGCCGCAATGGCATCTTCAAGGAGGTGCTGGACTCCATGCGCATGCGCACGAACCGCCTGCGCCACCTGAGCACCTCGCTGCCGGGGCGTTTGCAGCGTTCGTGCACCGACCACCAGCGGCTGTGCGAGGCGTACGCCGAGCGCGACGGCGTGCTGGCCGCCGCGCTGAACCGCTCGATCGTGATGGGCGCACTGCATGCGATCGAAGCCGCCTGGGACAGCCTGCGCTGAGCACGCCCCCTTGCTGCGCCCCTTTTTTATTTACGTGGATGCCGCGTCGAACGGGGCCTGCGGCCCTCCCCGCCAGGCTTGCCGAAAGGCCAGGGATACAACATACTTGACGATTCGACCGAATTCCCTTCGCATTCTCGTCCTACCGGGTTCTTTCTCATCATGAGCACAATTCTTGAAAGCCTTCCGACCGGCCAAAAGGTCGGTATCGCCTTCTCCGGCGGCCTCGACACCAGCGCCGCGCTGCACTGGATGAAGCTCAAGGGCGCCGTGCCTTACGCCTATACGGCGAACCTGGGCCAGCCCGACGAAGACGACTACGATTCGATCCCGCGCCGCGCGACCGAATACGGCGCCGCCGGTGCACGCCTGATCGACTGCCGCGCGCAACTCGTGGCGGAAGGCATCGCCGCCCTGCAGTGCGGCGCGTTTCATATCTCGACGGCCGGCGTCACGTACTTCAATACGACGCCGATCGGCCGCGCCGTGACGGGCACGATGCTCGTGGCCGCGATGAAGGAAGACGGCGTCAACATCTGGGGCGACGGTTCGACCTACAAGGGCAACGACATCGAGCGTTTCTACCGTTATGGCCTGCTCGTCAATCCGGACCTGAAGATCTACAAGCCGTGGCTCGACCAGCAGTTCATCGACGAACTGGGCGGCCGCTCGGAAATGTCCGAGTTCATGCGCCAGTCGGGCTTCGAGTACAAGATGTCGGCCGAAAAGGCTTACTCGACCGACTCGAACCTGCTCGGCGCAACGCACGAAGCGAAGGACCTCGAGAGCCTGGAAAGCGGCATCAAGATCGTCAACCCGATCATGGGCGTGGCGTTCTGGCGCGACGACGTCAAGATCGACCGCGAAGAAGTGACGATCCGCTTCGAAGAAGGCCAGCCGGTCGCACTGAACGGCCAGACCTTCCCGAACGCCGTGGAACTGCTGCTCGAAGCGAACCGCATTGGTGGCCGTCATGGTCTGGGCATGAGCGACCAGATCGAGAACCGCATCATCGAAGCAAAGAGCCGCGGCATCTATGAAGCCCCGGGGCTGGCGCTGCTCTACATCGCGTATGAGCGCCTCGTGACGGGCATCCACAACGAAGACACCATCGAGCAGTACCGCGAGAACGGCCGCCGTCTGGGCCGCCTGCTGTACCAGGGCCGCTGGTTCGACCCGCAAGCCATCATGCTGCGTGAAACGGCCCAGCACTGGGTTGCGCGCGCCATCACCGGCGAAGTGAAGATCGAACTGCGCCGCGGCAACGACTATTCGATTCTCAGCACGAAGTCGGACAACCTCACGTATCAGCCGGAGCGTCTGTCGATGGAGAAGGTCGCCTCGACGTTCTCGCCGCGCGACCGTATCGGCCAGCTGACGATGCGCAACCTCGACATCACCGATACGCGTGAGAAGCTGCGCGTGTACTCGAAGGTTGGTCTGCTCACGCCGGGTGCGGCTTATACGTTGCCGCAACTGAACGACGAGAAGAAGTAAGGCGTCGTCGCCTTGTGAAGAAAGGGAAGGCAGTGCGCCTTCCCTTTTTTTATGGCTTCGCGGGTTTGTGCATGGCGTTTGAGTTACCCACAGATTTTGTTCACAAGCTTGTGGAGAACGCCTGGAACCAGTGACCTAACCCGTTGATCGACTGGACATTTTCCGCTGCGTGAACGCGGGAGGCAGTGACGGGCTGCGGGGCGGGGCCGCAATACACCCACCGGCAGATCAGCCGTCAAGCGTATTGAAGACGCTCACTGCACGGCAAGCTGCTTCATCTTCCCGTAGACGAATTGCCCGAAGTACCACGACAAATCGGAGTGGTTGAGGATGTTCGCGTCGGAGAGGGCCCCCGCCTCGAGCTTCAGGCGGCGCAGCATGAGCTTGCCGGCCTGCGAGGCGATGTAGAGCCGCACCAGCTCCTTGCGGGTCTTCTCGTCGGCCGATTCGAAGTGTTCGCGGCCTTGCTTGACCTCCTCGTTGCGCTGCGACCTCGCCTCTTCGTCGCGCGCCGCGATGCTCTGCTTCACCGCCGTGGTCGCCACCGTCCTGGCGCTCTCCTGAGCGGTGGCCGCCACGGCCAGCTCGCTCTGGATCGCCACCATCTTGCGCTCGGCCTCGGAGACCTGCCAGTTGTGGCTCAGCGCCTTCATCAGATAGCCCGCGGGGCTCTTCGTCACCTTGCCCTGGTTGAGCCGGAAACGCGTGTATTCGATGGCCTGCTGGATGCGCTCGTCGGTCCAGCTCATGCGATGTTCCGCAATTACGTCGAACTGCTTGTTGCTAAGGCCGAACTCCTCCTTGAGCGTGAGCAGCAGGTCGTGCGCGTCGGGCTGCCGGCTCAGCAACGCGGCGACCGTGTCCTTGCGCTTCATCCGAAAGCGGATCTTGTTGATTTTGCGCGAAGTTTCCGAGTCGGCCCGGGTTTCGTAGCTGAGGTCGATGTCGGATAGTTCGTTGATCTGACGCACCGCGGGGTCGAGGTACTTGGGCCGGAAATGCTTGAACTCCGACGCGCTCGTACCGAGTTTGCCGGGCCAGCGCCGCATGACGTCGAGCTCGATCCAGTCGGTCAAACCCGCCACCACGAAGGGGAGAACGTAGTCGTAGATCGCCCGGGCGTAGGTCTGCGAAAACGACGCCGTGATGCACAGATTCAGCCAGTGATGCTTGTCCGGCCCGGTGATGTGGCGCAGCATGAGCGGCGGAATGCGGAACTGGATACGCCCCTTGCCGATCTTGACGCTGCCCATCAGCTGCTCGGATATCCACTGGTCGTCTTCGCTGGGCGCGCGGTCGGGTGGCGTGTCGGTCACCTCGATCAGCACGCGCTGCGCTTCCTTGATGACGCTCTGCAAATGGCGCACGTTGCGGCTCTCGTAGCGCATGAGCCACTTGAAGTAGTTCAGGTCGACGTCGTAGGTATCGCGCGGCGCGGGCTCCTGGGCGGCAATGAAATAGGCGGCGTCGATGAAACGACGCGACGACAGCCCAAGCCCGTTGATGGCGACGAACACATTGTTGCGCTGAAAGCCGATCTCGCGCGTGCTCTCATTGATCGGCTGGCCGGACATCTCCTCAAAGAGACCCAGCGACATCTGCACTGTTGTAGTCCTTCGCCCGCTCTCCTCCGACATACGTACGCTCTCCCCGTCGACATTGGCGGGCACTCTATCACTACGAAAACACAAGTCAACACAATAAACGTTACCTCAAACAGGCACCCGATTCGGCTCGCGCACAAAAAACGTACCTGATTGCACAAATATCTCTACAGCGACAGCACATAAAACGGAACCTGGCTGCACATAAAACGGTGCAGCGAGCACAGAGAACGGTACTTTTGAAGGACAAGTCTTTGAAATCAAAGGAAACGCGTGCATTCGTTAGTTGGTTGGTGGGTTTTTATCTTTAAGTAAACAAACAAACCGCTCCCCCAAATAGATGCTCTGCGCGAATTTTGACGTGCTGTGTCTCGCAATTCGTTCAAAGGATTCATAGCAGATTGGCCACGTAACGCCATGTCTAAGGGCTTTCTGCGGTAAAGAGCCAGCACTCGATCGGCCTTCGGCTCGGCCAAGCCCGTAGAGGGGTAACGATTTCTGTGCAGAGCGCATGCGCTAAGGAAGTGGTTTGTGTGCAGAACGTCTAGTCGCGAGCCGAGATCGTGCTGAACTTGGTGACGGCAGTCGGTGGAACCCTGCTTAGAGTGACTTTTCGACGGGAAAGCGGAAGGCAACGGATTTTGTGCCAGCGGGAGATATGCAGTGATAGCACCGTTTTTTGTGCATCGTACGGCCGGAGCCGCGTGAGGTAACGTTTATTGTGCGTTCGGGGCGTGGCGGTTCACTCGTTGGCCGCTGGCGCGAGGTAACGGAATTTGTGCAGCTATGGCGTGGGGGCGCTTTCAGGTGGAATTGGACTGCCAGGAGATACGGAATTGCGGCCGTGCGGGGCGTAGAAAGGGAACGGGGTAACGGTTTTTGTGCAATATAGGCGTAGAGCCAGGCGGGAAGGCTTTCGCTGGCTGCACACGGTAACGGTTTTTGTGCAGTGCCGGCGGGTTACGCTGGGCAACAGAAATCTGGAAGCACAAAAAGCGTTACCTGGCGGTGGTATCTGCGCTTGCCGACGACCGAGGCAGGAGAACTGCACAAAAACCGTGACCACACAGGGTATATGTGAGCGCTGAAGTCAGCGCGGACCGATTGGCAACTGGGTTTGCACAAAAACCTCGACCACGAACGCTGCGACGAATCGCTCGGACCCCGAATGATTGCGCAAAAAATAGGCAGACCGGGAAGGACAGGCCTATACGGGCGCTGGTGGCTTTGCTTGATTTACTGATGCTTTGCCCTTGGAAATGTCTCGCGAGGGCAATACAGGCCGTTTTGAAGGGTCATTTTTTTTCATATCGCCCTCAATTAGTGTGTTTTCATACACTTTTCCTGTATTCTACGCTTTATCCAAATTCTGATAAAAAGCGTATTAATGGCGAAGACTATCGAATTGCCGTCGATCGATCGACGTGTGGATCTTTCCGCGATCACTGAATTTGCCGAAGAGGCAGGGCGTCTATCTGAAGAGCTTCGGGAGATGATGCTGGCGCCGCGGCCGCGAAAGATGGCGCCCACATTTACGTCGGCCCAGGTCGCAGAGATGTGCGGCATTGATCGCATCAAACTGAACAACCTGCTTGCCACCCGCGAGGGTCTCCCGCAAGGCGTGGCACAAGGGTCCGGGCGAAGCCGGGTCTTCACCCTGCCTGAGGCGAGAACCTGGGTCCAGCAGGTTTCCGATATTTATCAGACACCGCTCCATACCGGCGTACGCGACGCCGACGGCAAGGTAATACTCGTTGCCAACTTCAAGGGCGGCTCGACGAAAACGACCACGACCATGTGTCTCGCCCAAGGCCTGACCTTGCGTGGCCGCAAGGTCCTGCTGATCGACCTCGATCCGCAAGCGTCGCTGACGGAACTCTGCGGCCTGTACGCCGAGAAGGAAGTGACCGAGGATAGCACGGTCCTGCCGTTCATCTACGACCCGCATATGGAAGGCGGCCTGCTGAATTTCGTGCAGGAAACCTACTGGGATGGGCTCGACGTCATTCCGGCGCACCCCACGCTCTTTTCAGCGGAGTTCCATATTCCGGGTACCGTGATCAAGAACCCGGGGTTCAAGTTCTGGGACCTGTTGCGCCAGGGCGTGGAAGTGCTGCGCAAGCAATACGACTACATCATTCTGGATACGGCGCCGTCGCTGTCCTATCTCACAATCAATGCGCTCATGGCCGCCGACGCGATGGTCATGCCGCTCGTGCCCGAGAGTCTGGATTTCATCAGTTCGGTGTCGTTCTGGAGCCTGTTTTCCGACCTCGCCCATACGATCATGGAACGCGGGGACGAGAAGACGTACGACTTCGTCTCCGTTCTGCTTTCGAAGGTCGACTACGGCAAAACATCATCGGCACCGGTCGTGCGCTCCTGGGTGCAGCGGACCTACAAGGACTGGGTGAACGCGCTCGAGGTGCCGGCCAGTTCCGCGATGAGCAACGGCGCACTGGCCATGGCTACCGTGTTCGACATCAGCAAGGGCGACCTCGCGGATAAGACGGTGGCGCGCGTGCGTCAACCGCTGACTGATTACGTACAGTGGATCGACGATCTTTACGTAGAACAATGGAGGGCCGGCAAGTGAGTTCATTCCGCGACAAGATGGCGGCGAAGACCGCTGAGCTCGGCTCGTCTTCGGAGCGTCCAGCCGCCGAACGGCCGGCCGCCGTTGCGCCGGCGGAACCGCGCCGCAGCAGCGCGTTCAAGACTGGACCTGGCATGCTCGGTGCGTTGGCGGTCGCGCAGCAGCGCATCCAGGAACTGGAGAACACGAGCGACAAGCTCATGCTTCCGGTGAACGCGATCCAGCCGAACCCGTGGCAGCCCCGCAAGATTTTCGGCGACGAGGGTCTTGCATCGCTGGCCGAATCGATCCGTGAAGTCGGGCTCATCGAGCCGATCGTCGTTCGCCGTGCGGAGAACGGCTATCAGTTGATCGCTGGGGAACGACGTCTGCGCGCGCACGCTCTGATTCAGGCGCAGGACATTCGTGCGTCTGTGATCGAGTGCTCGGATCAGGACATGGCCGTGCTCGCTCTGGTCGAAAACGTCGGTCGTGAAGATCTCACTGATTATGAGATTGGGCAATCGCTACGCCGCGCCGAGCGGGAGTTTCCGACTCGCAAGCGCATGGCCGAGGCGCTGGGTATGTCGCGCAAAGGCTTGTACCGCTTTCTGGCCTTTGAAAATCTGCCGGATTTCATTCGGCGCGATCTTGATTTGAATCCTCGACTGCTCGGTGGGTCGGCTGCTGATGAGGTCGTCTCAGCGATCAAAAAGTACGGCTCAGCAGGGCTTTCGGCCGCGCGTGATTTGTGGCCAGCCGTAGTCGGCCGGACTCTGGATCAAGGTAAGCTGGCTGCAGCGATCGGTGCTCAAGCCGACCGGGGTGAATCGACCGAAAGTGTATCCGAGCGCAGCATTGAGAAGATATTTTCGGGCAAGAGCCACGCGGGAAGCATTACCAAAGATACCAACAGCTTTACGGTGAAGCTGAAGACGGGCGTGTTGTCGGATGCCCAGGAGACGCAAATCCGGGAGTTGATTAGCCAGCTGTTCAACGTAAAACCAGGCTGATTGAGCCTTGAGCTGTTGATGTGGATGGAAGCCCGCTTCGGCGGGCTTTTTCTTTTTGCGGCTTAGATTGTGTGTCGAGTCGACACATCGGCAATGCCATCGCGGCGGGAAGGCGACGGCGATGAAAATGCTCTGCGTGGGTGGATTGCACTTGCAGCTGACGCATCGCGGAGCTGTCCCGGAGAGCAGCGCATCTGTCGATGGGACACGGCGAACTGCTTCGTGTGTCAAGTCGACACACAATGGCTCGGAGAGTCTTTAGCTCGTGTCTTGCCGCAGTGAGTTGGCGTCGAAAATGCCTGTGCCGCCCGTTGAGCGTTCGTGTGTCGACTCGACACACGACGAGCGTGCTCGTCACGCGCCGAAGAATATGGCCGTATCGACTCCGATTTGGAAGATGCCATGCTCACCGGTTTCTGCCGGTGTCCGGCGTGCGGGGAAGCCAGGCGCTGCGGTCCTCGAACTCATTTGATTGGGGCACTGTGTCGAGTCGACACACGCGGAGCATGACCGCAAACTGGGAAAATCGTGGAACACACGAGAACAAAGCACGATGGGTCTCTAAGACCGCGCCATGGTCTTGTGCGCGAATTGGTGACCTATCGCGCGCATGCCAACATGCTGTCCGAGGCGGTGTGTCGAGTCGACACACCGTCGCAACATCCTCGCCGCGACCGCCTTAGGGAATCGCGATCTGCGACATGCAGCGCATCGGTGGTGGGGCGCAAACAAGGTTGATGCCATCTCTCCGACTCCGCCATCGTGCTGTGTGTGTGAGGATGACCCCTCGCGCGCAACATGACTTGCTGTCCGAGGACGTGTGTCGAGTCGACACACAGTCGCTGCTTCGGTGCCGTGGAGGCCTCAGGCGATCGCAATCCGAAACATGCCCCTTAGGTGCCATATGTGGATTATGTGCGGGGCACGCGCATCCTCGCCGCGCCGCGCCGCGATGCGATGCGATGCGATGCGATGCGCTTCATGTGCGACTCGCGGATCAACGCTCGCTGATGTCCATCGTGCTGGCCGTCCCGGTTAGATCCGGTGTGGTCAGCGTGTGTGCCGTATACCACCTGTCGGTGTGTCGAGTCGACACACCGACAGCCTATCTCAACGCTCTATGGCGTCGATTAAGGAGCGCTCGCGCTCCGATGGAAAGCGACGACGCCTCGGCGACTGGGCTCGAGATCAAGCAGCTTCAAAAAGCTCGGAGATCACCACGTTCCGCACGTTTCGAAAAGAGCAAGTGCTGCTGCCAATTGGCGCGGCCCCATTGCGTCGCTCTATAACTATGGGTGCGTACGCCGGGAGCGGTATGCACCAACAGCCTCGCTATGGTCAGCTTCCAGGTTGGCCTTCGAACCGCACCGTGGGAAGTCGTACGCGTGGCTTGGCGACATGGACTCCCCACATCGCCGACTTTGATTTACAGCAGATGTCTCCACGGCGATGAGCAGCATCGACGACCAGCCGCATCAAATTTCACGCCTCGCGTTCGTGCCAACGAGCCCGACCATAGCGCTGTCCGCTTCTGCGCCTGTGGTCTCGCGGCGACAACCTGGCGCCATGCACTTACACCCATCTCTTGCGCGTTGCGCTGAGATTCTCCCCAGCCGGCCCCGGCGCAGCCCAAACAACGCCTCCCAGTAAAGTGCCTTGAGAGAAGACTGGCAGGCCAGCACGTGGCCGATCGGATAGCCTGTGTCTCAGAGGGGCGTTTGCTACTCGCCGTATGTGAGCAGGGTAGTACCGTTCGCCACGGTAGCGTGCTAGAGACCCGGTCTGCGTGCTCAGGTGCGCGAGGCCGTTCGGCTCTATGCGTTGCTCTTGTGGCAAGCGGCGGCGGCATTCCCATTCATCGCTGAACAACTCGCTTTTGACGCACCAACAGTACCAGCGGCAAATGCAACTAACCGACAGTTCCGCTGCAACACTACAGAGCGCCATAACCGTCGATGTAAGACACGCGCGCCCGTGCCTCGGCAATCACAATCAAGCAATCAGAGCGGCGACCGGCGTGCCCGTCGTCAGGAAATACAAAACGAGTAGCGCAAGTCCGGTAGGTGAGCCAACCGCACATCGCCCCCAAGGGAAAACAACGGATGCATAGCCGGTAACTCATCGACCGTTGCGCTGACCCTCCCTCGGAAAGCGGTCAATCCGCCGTGAAACAATTCACTCAAAATCGTGAAATCGGCGAAA
This sequence comes from Paraburkholderia hiiakae, assembly GCF_904848665.1. Taxonomy (GTDB): domain Bacteria; phylum Pseudomonadota; class Gammaproteobacteria; order Burkholderiales; family Burkholderiaceae; genus Paraburkholderia; species Paraburkholderia hiiakae. Next base: position 203,108 of record NZ_CAJHCQ010000002.1, on the reverse strand, counting down.
CTCTTGCTCCTTGGGGCTTTCGTGCCAAAAACAAACCAAATTCTAGTACTTGTTTCACGAGCATAACGGCTCTCCGACCCTGAAACATATCGAGAACGGTCGTCATCGAGATAAAAACCACCCACCCAGCGCCAATCGTATATTTTGATACGTATTTTGTAGTTTTTGACAATATGGCTGCGCCAATCAAAAACAACCCTTCAGAAGCAGGCTTCCAGGGGATGCGCGTCCGCTCAGCATTGCTCACGCTGTTCGCCAGTATGAAGAACAAACCAAACCAGCGAGCCAGCGAGCAGAACTCGCAACGCCGCCGTTGCCCCAATCATCCCAGCGGCATGTTCCGCAATTCATTCGACCAGCGCGACCTACGGCGCATACGTTGCGCCAAAGTGATGCGCAATCTTTGCAGCACGGTCACGCGCAGGCCTTCCACCCGCGTTTTGATCTTTGCATCAAGCAACTTGCACGACACACTCAACAACCGAAGAATTAACACCGCGCAGCGCATGCCGACACATGCATGGCGCCTCGGCGCGCCACGCTAACCAAAACAGACCCATGCGTCGATTAAAATTGGGCCGCATTGTCGAGCCATATTCCAGGGCTTCAATCCGGGCTCCTATTCGTGCTCAAATCGCCAGCGCGCACAATGCGCCGCTCGCGCCAGACAGCAGCAATCGCCTTTTCCCCATTCAGCGCCCGCAAACACAATAGAGGACACGTCGTGAAGTTTATCCACGCGGCAGACCTACACCTCGACAGCCCGCTACATGGTCTGAGCGCCTATCCCGATGCGCCGGCCGGCCAGCTGCGCAATGCCACGCGCGAGGCGTTGCGCCTGCTCGTCGATCGCGCCATTGAAGAAGAAGTCGCGTTCGTCGTCATTGCCGGCGATCTCTACGACGGCGACTGGAAGGACCACAACACCGGCATTTTCTTCGGTCAGCAGATGGGACGTCTGCGCAAGGCCGGCATTCGCGTCTTCGCCCTGTGGGGCAACCACGACGCGGAAAGCGAAATGACCAGGAAACTCACGCTGCCGGACAACGTGGTGGTATTCAGTCATCGCAAGCCAGAAACGCATGTGCTGGACGATATCAAGGTCGCGTTGCACGGTCAGAGCTTCAAGGACAAGGCCGTGGTCGAAAATCTCGCGGTGGGCTACCCGTCGCCGGTTTCCGGTTACTACAACATCGGTGTGCTCCACACCGCGCTCGAAGGCTATTCCGCGCATGCGACCTACGCGCCATGCACGCGTTCCGAATTGCACGCGAAGGGGTACGACTACTGGGCGCTTGGCCACGTACACGAATATCAGCAGTGGTCGGAACAATCGACCATCGTATTCCCGGGCAATCTCCAGGGGCGGCACATCCGTGAAACCGGGCGCCGCGGCGCCGTGCTCGTAAGTGTCGAGGGCGGCCGCACGCAGGTCGAGCGTCTCTACCTCGACGTGCTGCGCTGGGAATCGCTGCGTGTCGATGCGAGCGACTGCGAAAGCGTTGCGGATCTGTCGCGCAAGATTGGCGCAACGCTCGAAGCGCTGCTAGCCGTCGATGCGCATGTGCCGCGCGCGGTGCGCGTGACGGTGACGGGCAAGTCGCCGGCGCATGGACTGTTTTTCGGGCGCGCCACGCAATTGCGCGCCGAAGTGCTCAATCAGATCGGCATTATCGGCAATGACAAGCTGTGGCTGGAAAAGGTCAAACTCGAAACAGGCCCAGCCGATACGGCTGCCGCACAGAACGAGCAGATCGAAGCGCTCGCGGATCTCAAACAGATACTCGAAGCCGCCACGCAAGACCCCGAATTCCTTGCGCTGCTCGAACGCGATTTGCGCGCGTTCGTCGGTAAGGTGCGCAGCGAAGTGAAAGAAGACGCCCCGCTGCTCGAACTGGCCCGCGACGGCAAACTCGCGGCGCTGGTCGAGCAGGTCGGTCCCGCCCTGCTCGCGCGTCTTTCCACGGGAGAATGACCAGTGCGTCTCAAGCAACTCGATTTGATCAAATACGGCAAGTTCACCGATACGACCTTGCCGTTTCCCCACGCGGCACACGATTTCCACGTCATCGTGGGGCCGAACGAAGCGGGCAAGTCCACGGTGCGGACCGCCGTGTCGGAACTGCTGTTCGGCATGCGCCTGCAAACGCCGCTCGATTTCCTCCATGGCACGCCGGAATTGCGTATTGGCGGCGTGCTGGAAAACGGCGCGGCCGAGCAGCGTTTTCATCGCGCGCGCGGACGCAACTCGCTGCGCAGCCCGCAAGACGACAAGCTGCCCGACGATTTTCTCGCCGCATTTCTCGACGGCGCGAGCAAGGAGTTCTTCGAGCAGATGTTCGGCCTCGATCATGCGCGGCTCATTGAAGGCGGCCGCAGCATTCTCGATGCGTCGGACAAGCTCGGGCAGGTGTTGTTCGAATCGGCAGCGGGCGTCGGGAGCCTCGGGCCCGTGCGCGAGGAACTGGACAATCGCGCGGCCGAACTCTGGGCACCACGACGTAGCGGCAGTGCGTATGCACAGGCGGAAACGTCGTTCGCTGAGGCAACGAGCGAACTGAAGGCGGCGCAAGTGCGCACGCGCGACTGGATCGAGAAAAAGGACGCGCTTGAAACGGTCGAACAGACTATCGAGCGTTTGCGCGCCGAACAGCGCGGTCTCGAATCGCAGCGCTCGAAGCTCGAGCGCGTGCGCCGCCTTGCTCCCTATATAGAAGAGCTTTCGCTCAAGCAGAACGAGCTGGCCGCATTGGGCGAGGTCGTCGATTTGCCGCCCACCGCTTATGCCGATCTGTTGAAAGCGCAAGCCGACATCGCGGCCGAACGAAAAGTGCAGGAAGCGCGCCAGGTCGATCTCGCCGGCAAGCAGGCGTCACATGACGCGATCGAGCCCGATCGCGCGGCACTGGCGCTGGCCGCCGAAATCGACGCGCTCGACGCGCTGCGCGGCGAATGCGTCAATCATCCGCGCGAATTGCTGGTGCGTGAAACGGAAATCCGCAACCATCTCGACGCCGCATTCGCCGCTGCGGCCCAGCTTGGCTGGCCGGGCGACGAAGCTGCATTGCGCGCTGCGCTGCCCGGTGCGCTTGCGTTGAAGACGGTGACGAACCTGCTGCGCGATCACGGTCTGCGTGAGCAAGCACTCACGACGGCGCGCGAGGCGCATGGCGAACAGACGCGCAAGCTCGCACAATTGCAGGAGCAGCTTGCGCGCTTGCCCGGCATCGACGTGCCGCATGCGTTGCGCGCCGCGCTCGACGATGCGCGCGAATTGCGCAACAGCGTGACGAAGGAAAGCGCGCTCGAGCGTGAACTGGCGGACGCGCAACGCACGGTCGAAGAGAAACGCCAATTGCTGGGCCAATGGAGCAGGCCAGTGCAAGCGCTGCGCGCGCTCGACCTGCCATCGGCCACGCGCCTGGCTGCGCTGCAAAAGGAAGAAAGCGAGCGCGTGAGCGCGGTGGCCGCCGCGCGAGAAACGGCAGCGGCCGCGCAAGAGGATATCGAGCGCTTCGAATTGCAGGAGAAGCATTTCACGCAGGGCAACAAGGTTGTCACGACTGCGCAAGTGCAGGCGGCGCGCACGCGCCGCGATAGCGCGTGGGACGAGGTCAAGGAGGCGCGTGTCAGTCTCGCGGATGGCGCCCCCATCGTGGACGACGCGATGCGCCTGGCCGACGAACTCGTCGACGCGCAACTTGGCACTTCGCAGGCGGCGGCTACATTGCAGAATCTGCGTCAGCAAGTCGAAACAGCGCGCGCGAATGCGCAGCGCAAACTTGCGGCGCTAAGCGAACGCGAGCGCGAACTCGAAGCCTTTCGCAATGGCTGGACGCAGATTGCGAATGACGCGCAACTGCCCGGCATGCTGCTTGCAGATATGAGCGCGTGGCTAGCGAATCGCGAAGCGGCGCTCAATGCACAGAGCGAAAGCGACCGCCGCGCGAGCGAGCTTGAAGCGCGTCGAGCGGCGCGCATCGCGGCGCATGCGGCGCTGCTCGAAACGCTGCGCCCGGTGGCGCAGGCAGACGGAGACGATGCGCTGACGACATTGATCGGCGTCGCTGAAACAGTCGTGCAGTCGGCTCAAAAGAGCGCCGTGCAGCGCGAAGGTCTGGAAGCGCAGATTCGCGACGTTGAACGCGCGAGCGAATCCGCGCAATCCAGACTGACGATTGAGCAGGATGCCTACACAAAGTGGCAGACGCAGTGGCGCGAGGCGCTCGCGCAAGCGAATCTCGGCACGCGCGCTGCGACGCTCGCGGCGGCGGAGGGAGCCGTCGAACTCGCCAATGCCATTTCGGCCGCTTTTTCGGACGCCGAAGCACCTCGCAACCGCATTCGCGCGATCCGCGCGCAATTGGAGACGCTGGAAACCGACGCACGACGCCTCGCCCAGACGCTCGCACCCAATTGGCCTGCGTCGAGCGATGGAATCGATGTGGCGTGCCAACTCGCGGCGCGACTCGCAACCGCGCGCGAAACGGCGAAATCCCTCGCGCAGGCCGATGCCGACATGCAGACAGCCCGCACCCGCGTAGCCGATGCCGCTGCGGCGGTCGCGGGCGCACAGGCGCGCATCGAGCCCATCCTGAAGCTCGCGGGCGTGAACGAAATCGACGCGGCGCTGCCGCTCGCCGCGCGTTCCGACGCTCGCCGCGCGTTGTCGAATGCGATCTCAACAGCGCGGGACACGCTCGTGCGCGAAGGCGACGGACTTGCGCAGGAAACCATCGCCGCGGAGATCGCGGAGCAGCTCATCACCGAGGTGCCCGCGCTGCTCACAACCGTGAACCAGCAACGCGAAGCGGGCAACCTCGCATTGAGCGAGTGCCTGCAGCAACAGGTGAGCGCCAGGCAGGCGTTCGACGCGATCAACGGCCAGGCCAATGCCGCGCTCGCGGAGGCGAAGCGCCAGGAAGCCCTGAGCGCCATGGGCGAAGCCGCGGAGCAATATTTAGAAGCCGCGACCGCGAGCCGCCTGCTCAAATGGGCAACGGATCGTTATCGCGACCAAAAACAAGGGCCGATGCTGCGTCGCGCGGGGGAAATATTCAGCGGACTCACGCTCGGTGAATTCGCGCGGCTCGTAGTCGATAACGAACGCAATCCGCCCGCGTTGCATGCGCGGCGCAGCACCGGAAAAACCGTGGAAGTGGGTGGAATGAGCGAAGGCACGCGCGATCAGCTTTTTCTCGCGCTGCGTATCGCGGCGCTCGAATTGCAGCTGGCGAGCAAGGCGGCGCTGCCCTTCGTTGCCGACGACCTGTTCATCAATTTCGACGACGAACGCGCAAAAGCCGGGTTCGCGGCATTACGGAATCTCTCCGCGAAAACTCAGGTGTTGTTTCTCACGCACCACGATCACCTTTTGCCGTTGATTCGCGAGATATTTGGCGCGCAGGTCAATGTTGTCGAATTGCAGCGCGCGCCTGTTGTCGCGTAGCGGCGCGAATGTTGCGCAATGAAAATTCACGGGGACTTTGATTGCGAAACAATCAATAGTCTGATCAAGAAACATGTTTTTCACTACAAAACAATCGTCTAAAATTGCCAGCATGTGTGATTTGACTTCATAATCACCCTGTCTTTCGCGACGCCCCGGCCGACAAAATCGCAATTCGATCGGCCAGAGATGATTGAAGGGTGTCCGTAAAAACTTTGAATAAGGAGGAGTGAATGGTCACCCTGGATGCAATTCAATCGAAGATCGCAAAACTGCAAAAGCAGGCCGAAACGATCGTGGAAAAACAAACATCCGTTGGTCTCACGAAAATTCGCGATCTGATGGCGAGGCACGGCCTGAGCATGGCCGACATCGAGCACTTTATCGGCAAGAAGCGTGGCCGCAAGCCCGGCAAAGGCGTCAAAGCCGCAGGAGCGAAGCGCACCGTTGCGGCCAAATACGCCGATCCGAAAACGGGCGCGACGTGGACCGGCCGTGGCCGTGCGCCGGCATGGATTCGCGACGTGAAAGACCGTTCGAAATTCCTGATCGAGGGCAGCGCGGCGAAACCTGCTGCCAAAGTCGCACGGAAACCGCGCGCCAATGCAGCGGCGGTGAAGAAAACCGTTGCGAAGCGCGCCAAGGCAGCAACCCCGAGGAAAGCTGCTCGGAAAGCCGCATAAGCGAGAATCGCTTTGCGAACCGGTGGCCGCTCCGGCGTTTCGACGCCCGCGGCCACTTTCACATGAGCGGCGCGAAACGACGCGCGTCCATTGCCTTTTTTGGTCACCGATGTCCGGCCTTTCTTTTTCCTCGGGCCTTCTTGCGCCCTATCTTCAGTCGCTCGACGGACTTCAATTGCTCGGCATTGCGGTTGCGCTGGTGCTGGGCGGTATGGTGAAGGGCGTGACGGGCATTGGCGTGCCGCTCGTGGCCATGCCCATCGTCACGCATTTTTTGCCGGTCAAGGAAGCGGTGCTGCTGCTCTCCATGCCGATCATTCTCGGTAATATTCCGCAGGCGCTGGAGGGGGGCGAAATGCTGCCTACCTTGCGCAGTATCGCGGCGCCATTAATTGGCACCGTGATCGGCAATGTGATTGGGGTGTCGGTGCTCATCGCGCTCGAGCCGCATCACGCGCAGGCGGCTTCGGGCGTGGCGTTGATCGTGGCGGCGGTGCTTCTGCTCGTCTCGCCGCGCTTCAAACTCGCGCCTGCGCTCGCGAGGCCAGTGGGTTTCGCGCTCGGCTTCGGGGCGGCGCTCATGGAGAGCATTGCCGCCGTGCCGGGGCCATTGCTCGCCATGTATCTGATCGCGTCGGGCGCCACGGGCCGTGCCTTCACGAAGCAGATCGCGATCATTCTCGTCGTTTCGGTCATCACGCTCATCACGACGTTCAGCCACGGCACGCACGCCAATCTCGTCGATCTCGCGATTTCGGCGGCGGCCAGCGTGCCCGCCATCGCGGGCATGCTGATTATTCGACCGTTGCGCGACAACTTGCATCCGCTGGCGTTTCGCGTTGTCGTGCTCGTGTGCGTGCTGGCCGCGGCCGCGCAAATGATCGTCAAATCACATGTGCTGTTTTGACGATCGCGCCGATTAATGGCTGATAGCTTCGAGCGAGAGCCCGCGCGTAGCCGGCCCAAGCAGAATCATCACGATACCCACGAGCATCGAAGCGCCGATGAACACCGCCACGCCAGGCACACCGTAATGATGGAGCAGGATGCCGATAGCGAGCCCCGCGAACGCGGCGGCAATGCGGCTCCACGAGTACACGAAGCCGACGGCGCGCGCGCGGATACGCGTAGGGTAAAGCTCGGCCTGATAGCCGTGATAGGCGTAGGACATCACGTTCGAAGCGAGCGTGAAGAGCACGCCCAGCACGATCAGGACCCATGGCTGCGTGGCTTGCGCGAATAGCGTGATGACCACGGCCATGATGAGCAGGCCGCCGACGATCTGCGTCTTGCGCTCCAGCTTGTCCGCGAACCACACGCCAATCAGTGGCCCGAACGGGTTGGCGATGGCGATCACAAAGGCGTACGCAAGACTTTGCGTGATGTGAACGCCACGGGCGATCAGCAGCGTCGGGACCCAGGCGGCGAAGCCGTAAAAGCCGATCACCTGCGCCATATTGAAAATCGACAGAATGACCGTGCGCCGCAAATACGGCGCACGCAGCACTTCGCCTAGCGAGCCGCGTCCGGCTTTTTCAAGCGAGATCGGCCCGAGCGGCGGCAAAGCGGTGCCCGTTTCGGCGATGACGCGGCGCTCGATGTCGGCCACGATCCGCTCGGCCTCGTCCTCGCGGCCATTACGCGCGAGCCAGCGCGGGCTTTCGGGAATGCTACGGCGCAGGAACCACACCACCACTGCGCCTACCGAGCCGATCAGGATCACCACCCGCCAGTAGTCGAGACCAATCGGATGGGAGTCCTTGAGGATATAGGCGAGAAACGCGACCACCGGCACCACGCTGAACGTGATGAACTGGTTGACCGCATAGGCACGGCCGCGCTCGCCGCTCGGGATCAGCTCGGAAATATACGTGTCGATAGTCACGAGTTCGATGCCAATGCCGATGCCGGCAATGAAGCGCCAGATATTGAGCGCTTCGCCGCTCGTCTGGAACGCCATGATGGCCGTACAGACCATGTACCAGATCAGCGACCACGTGAAGATGATGCGCCGCCCGAAGCGGTCGGCCACCTGACCGAACGCGAGCGCACCGACCCACAGCCCGGCGAAAGTCGAGAACACGAAGGTGCCGAAGCCGGCCACCTTGAGCGGCCCGAGTGCGGAAAAGAAGCCGAGCGACTCCGGCGTGAAAAGACCCGAATGCACCATGCCGGGCGCGACATAGCCCGTGAAGAAGAGGTCGTAAAACTCGAATACGCCGCCAAGCGACAGCAGAATCACCATCGACCAGACTGTGCGCGACGGCGGCAGCCGGTCGAAGCGGGCGGCAATTTCCGCCGATTTTTCAATGGACATCCCGATTCCTCATTACATTTTGAAAGCGTGTGGGGAGCAAAATGTGCATGCATCGACGGATTTGCATGGGTTGCGCGCAACGTATGCAAATGCCGATACAGGCCATAGCACGCACTTTATTGATGCCGCGACGTGGAAGCACCTGGTTGAAACCCAAATGCGTTGCGCTTATGGCAATGGCGTTTAAGGCAATGCCACCGATGCCAATGCACCAGACAACGTCTCAGCCGCGCTCTACGCGATGCTCGCGCCCGCGTGGCTCACGCGGTTGCGGCCGGCGTGCTTGGCGGCATATAACGCGGCATCCGCGGCTTCGATGAGCGCATTGGGGGACGATGCAACGATCGCGTCGCGGGTGGCGCAGCCCGCGCTCACCGTGACGAGGCCGCCTGCGGCGGGAGAGGGAATACCGAGCTGCTCGACTGCGGCGCGAGCGCGTTCGGCAAGCGCCGCGGCGTCATCCGCGCCGGTATCGGGCAGGACCAGCGCGAATTCTTCGCCGCCATAGCGCGCGACGAAGCCGCCCGGCTCGCGCAGTGTGTTCGCAAGTGTGTCCGCGAGCGCGCCCGCTACGGCGCCGAGGCAGGCGTCGCCGTGCAGATGGCCGAAGGCGTCGTTGTAGTGCTTGAAGTGATCGACGTCGAGCATCACGAGCGAGAGCGGCTGGCCGCTGCGCGTGGCGCGCTCGAACGCCTGGCGGAACTGCTCGTCGAAATAGCTGCGGTTGTAGACGCGCGTGAGCGCATCGCGCGCGGAAGCGCGGATCAGCGTGGCGTGTTCTTCAGCAAGCTGGCGATAGAGCGCCATCACTTCCCACACCAGCACGCACACGAGCACGCCCGGTGCGAACATGCTGAACACGCGCGCGACATACCAGCCCAGCGTGAAGCGCTCGATGCTGAGCGTATTGAGCGCAGCATCGACGAGCGAGGCGAGTAGCGCGACCACGATCCACAAATCGAGCACGAGGCGCAGCCGGCCTTTGAGCACCACGAGCGCGATGGCGATCAGGTTGAGCGCGCAGATCACGAGGCCCGCGAGATTGTTCGCGATGGCCGACGCTCGCGCGGCAGAAGGAGAAGCCGCTGGCGCGGCATTCGCAACGTCGCGAAACGGCGATGCCAGATCGACATGCGTCACGAGCACGCCCAGCAGGGCGGCGAGCGCTGCAGGGGCCGCGATCAGCAGCCAGCCGCGTGCATCGAGACGTTCGCGGGCGAACGGCGGGGCGGGCAGGCGCTTGCGCACCAGTTCGGCCACGATGACGAGCGCGGGAAAGCCGCCGTGCCAGAACACCCACATCCATGCGGCGCTATGCGGGAGCGCGCCGAGCAGGCCCGTGCGTGCGAACACGCCAGGAAACATCAGCAACTGCAGCGCGACGGTAATGGCCGTGAACGCATAAGCGCCGCCCAGCGCGGCGAGCATGGCCACGCGCGTCGCCGCGAAACGCGCACCCAGCAGGAAAGCCGCGATGCTCGAGGTGGTGAACACCGTGAGCGCGCACATCGGCATGAACGGGGCGATACCGGGCAAGGCGTCGCGCGCACGCGGCGCCGCGAGCGCGAGCGTGAGGAGAATCGCAAATGCGCATACGCTGGCGAAGAGCGCCTGCCTGCGTGTTGCCGGTCCGATCAACAAGCCGTCCATGTGATGACTTTCGGGTTGATGCGCAGCTCGGGAATTGCGATCGTGGCGTGACCGCGTGTGGGGCCGCTCGCGTGACAGAAAGCAGACGAATTTGACTGAAGGTATTGTGCTCCGAATCGGCTATATAGTGGGGCACGGATGCGCGAGCCCAGTTATATTGAGTTTCGGATTTGAGCGCGCTACATTGGGCGCGCGAAATTCAGCCTCGCGCGATCGGTGGTCGTATCGTGCCCGCTCATTTCGTGTAATTACGATGTAAGGATTGCTGATGATGCATCGCGTATCGCGCGACCACCGCGAAGGATATGGCTGGCTCGGCGGTCGTGCGGGCCAGATGAGGCTTGGCTGGTCCGCGTTGGGCCTGGCTGCCGTGTTCGCCGTGCTGGCTTTCGTTCCCGCTTTGCCGCTCGATGCGCGCGTGTGCGCCTTGATGTCGAGCGCGTGCCTCAATCTATTCATCGTCATCTTCGGCTCGCGGCTGTTGGCGGCGCGCGCGCCGTCCGGCGAGCCAGCCTTGAAGACCTCGCTGCATCTCTTGCGCCTCGCGTTCCAGCGCAATTCGGAGGCCGCCGACATGCGCGGCCTGCTGCAGTCGCTTCCGTGGCAACGGTGGGTTGCGCCGCTCGCCGCGCTCGTTTCGCTTGCGTTCGCCGTCTATGCGTGGACGTCTCCCGCGTTTGCGCCATCGGCTCCGCAGCGTGAATCCGCAGCTTTTCTCGTCGCGGGGGCCGCCGCGCTCGTCATCGCTTTTGCTGCGCTTGTGGCCGAACGCTTTCATGCGCAGCGCGGCGCGCAATCGCGCGAATCCGCCGCGCTCGCGGGGCTGTTGCGTGTGGTACTCGTCGCTGCGTTGAGCATGGCGGCTTCGGTCGCGGCGCAGGCTTATGCGGGCGAGGCGCTCACGTGGCTCGTGCGTATTGTCGTCCTGCTTTCTGGCGCGATTGCCGTCGAACTCGGCCTGCGTGCGCTGCTCGCGTCGTTGGCAAAGCCCGAAGAGGACCGCTTCCTGCATAGCACCATCGCCGGCGTGCTGAGCATTCGGGGACGCCCGCTCGCCGCATTCAACGCCCAAATGCGCATGCGCTACGGTATCGACTTGCGGCAGAACTGGGCGCTCCAAAGCTTCGTTCGCCTCCTGCCGGGTGCGCTCGTGACCATGGTGGTGACGGGCTGGCTGCTGGGCGGCGTGACGATTCTCGGCCCCGATCAGCGCGCCGTGTACGAGCGCTTTGGCGCGCCTGTCGCCGTGTGGCAGCCCGGGCTGCATGCGGGCCTGCCCTGGCCCTTCGGCCGCACGCGCGTGATCGACAACGGCGCGGTCCATCAACTGATCGTCTCGGGCAGCGCGAATGACAGCAGCCGCGCCGCGCCGCCCGTTTCCGCGGACGGCGACACGCCCGCGCAATTGAATCGCCTGTGGGACGTGACGCATCCGTGGGAGACGACCCAGGTGATCGCGGGCACGAGCGGCGCGCAGCAGGCGTTCCAGATCGTGAGCGCGGACGTGCGGCTCGATTATCGCGTCGGACTCACGGATGCCGCGGCGCGCGCCTCGCTCTATCGCGCTGTCGATATGGACGATACGGTGCGCTCGATCGCGAACCGCGAGGTCGTGCGTTACCTCGCGTCGCGCACGCTGCCGTCGCTGCTCGACACGCCGCAAACGGCCATGGCCGGCGCGTTGCGCGGCACCGTGCAGCACGAGCTGGACCGGCTCGCAAGCGGCATCGAGGTCGTGGCCGTGGTGATCGAGAGCGTGCATCCGCCCGCGGGCGCGGCCGCCGCGTATCACGGCGTGCAGGCCGCGCAAATTCGCGCGCAGGCCAGCGTGGTGCAGGCGCGCGGCTTCGCGGCGGCGGCGCTCGGGCAAGCGCAGCAGCAGGCGATCGAGACCATCGCGCAGGGCAGTGCGAACGCGGCGGACACGCTTGCCGCCGCGCGCGCCCAGCAGATCGGCTTCGACGCCGACGTGATCGCGCAGCAGCTCGGCGGCCCGGCATTCGGCTTCGAGTATTACCTGCACAGCCTGCAAAAAGGGCTGAAGAACGCGAGCGTGACGGTGATCGATGACCGGCTCGCGAGCGGCAGCCGCGCGACGATCGACCTGCGCACATTGAGCCCGGCTACGGCGGCGGGCATGAAAAAGGCGTGGTAACCCGTTACCCCATCTATCGAGCAAGGTGATTCGAACGTGAGCTTTTTGCATACGCACGGCGATGCGCATCCTCCTCATCATCATGACCACGGTGCAGGCGGCGCAGGTGGATTGGCGCCCGTGAATCCACGGCGTTTTGCGTTGCGCGTGGCGTTCGCGCTGTTCTGCGTGATTGTCGCGCTCGTCGTGGCGAGCGTCGTGCAGGTGCGCGAGGGCGAAGCGACAGTCGTCACGCGCTTTGGCGACCCGGTGCGCGTGCTGCTGCGGCCCGGTCTCGCGTGGCGCTTGCCCGCGCCCATCGAAGCCGCGGTGCCGGTGGATCTGCGGCTGCACACGACCTCGAGCGGTTTGCAGGATGTCGGCACGCGCGACGGGTTGCGCATCATCGTGCAGGCCTACGTGGCCTGGCGCGTGCCCGCCAACGCCAGCGACATTGGCCGCTTCGTGCGCGCGGTGCGCAACGAACCCGACGAAGCCGCGCGCCAGATTCGTTCGCTGGTCGGCTCGGCATTGCAGACCACGTCCGCGGGCTTCGATCTGGCTTCGCTCGTGAACACCGATCCGTCGCAGGTCCGCATCGCTGCATTCGAAGAGGCGTTGCGCCGCCAGGTCGATGCGCAGGTTTATGCGGCCTATGGCGTGCACGTCGTGCAGGTTGGGCTCGAGCGCCTCACGCTGCCCGCCGTGACGCTGGCGGCGACCGTCGATCGCATGCGCGCCGAACGCGAGACCGTGGCCGCGCAGCGCACGGCCGAAGGCCTGCGCGAAGCGGCGCAGATCCGCTCGGACGCGGATCGCGATGCGCGCGTGCTGATCGCCGACGCCAACGTGAAAGCCGCCGATATCGAGGCGCAATCGCGCAAGGACGCAGCGGCCATCTATGGCAAGAGCTACGCCGCCGATCCGCAGCTCTATACGATGCTGCGCTCGCTCGACACACTCGGCACGGTCGTCAATAGCAACACGAACCTGATCCTGCGCACCGACGCCGCGCCATTCCGCGCGCTGGTGCAGGGGCCGCCTGGGCTCGGCGCGGCTACCGCGCAGTCAGGCGCGGTCGTTGCGCCCGCAACCAATGCCCATACGCGCGGGCACGCACCATGAGCACGAGCGACAACTTCCCGGCGCTCGGGCCCGGCGCACAGGCGGTGCGCCTGTCGTTCTGGTTCATTACGGCGCTTGCCGTACTCGCTGCGCTTGCCTGGGCCACCTCGAACGTGCGCCGCATTCCCGCGGACAGCAGCGCCGTTGTGATGCGCTTTGGCGCCTACGTGCGCAGCCAGGGCGCGGGGCTGCTCGTCGCGTTGCCGCAGCCGTTCGAAACGGTGCTGCTCGTGCCCGGCAGTGAGCGTGTGCTCGAACGGCGCATTGTCTCGCTTGCGCGTGATCCGGGCGCGCCCACGCAACTGGGCGACGCGAGCGACGCGCTCGCGGGTTCCGGCTACGTGCTCACGGGCGACAACGGCGTCGTGCAGGTGAGCGCGACGCTGTTCTACCGTGTCAGCGACCCTTATGCGTATGCGTTGCAGCTCGAGCATCTCGACGCCGCGCTCGAGCGCATCGTCTCGGCCGCAGTCGCTCAGACCGCTGCGCAACGCGACCTCGATTCGATCCTCGTCGCGCGCCCGGAAATGGTGGCCGCCGATCAGCAAATGGCCGCGCGCCGCGAGCAATTGCGCGGCGATCTCGCGCGCGCGGTCCAGCGCCAGCTCGACGCACTGACTGCCGCGCATGCCGGGCTCGGCATCGAAGTCTCGCGTATGGATCTGCAAGCGTCGTTTCCGGCTTCGGCCGTGGATGCGTTCAACGCGGTGCTGACTTCGCTGCAGAACGCCGAGCGTGACGTCGCGCAGGCACGCACACTCGCGGAAAAAACGCGGCAGCACGCGCAGCAAAGCGCCGACCGCATCGTGCAGGACGCGCAAGCCAGTGCAGCGGAGCGCGCGGCGACGGCGCAGTCGGAAACCTCGACGATCGCACAGCTCGAAGCGGCGCTCGGCGCGAATCACGATCCGGGGCTGCTTGCGCGCGCGTATCGCGACCGCGTGCAGGCGGTCCTCGCGCACGCCGCGCGCGTGACGACGCTCGACCCCAACGACGCATCGAGCCTCGTGCTGCCGGGGCGCGCGCCATGACCACGCCATTCGAAACGCCGACGAGTCATCGCGCAGGCGGCAGCGCGCACGAAGAGCAAGCTACGCACGCGCATGGGCACGCGCACGAAGGTCGCGGCGCACACGGAGGGTATGGAAGGCAATCCGTCGCCACGCTCGTCATGTCGGACGCCGAGCGCCGCGCCATCACGCGCCACACACTGCTGGCGCTTTTCGCGGGCGCGCTGTTGCTGCTCTCGCTCGCATGGCCGCATCTCGCGCCCGGCAATGCCACGCTTGCGCAAGTCCTGGCGGCGGCGGCTTCGATCGTGGTCGCGCCGCCCGTGTTCGCGGGCGCGTGGCGCAGTCTCAAGACGCCGAGCCTGCACGGCGTGACCGACCGCCTCATCGCGCTCGCCATGCTGGGCGCCTGGGCGGTGGGCGACATGACGACGGCCGCGCTCTTGCCCATCGTGATGACCTTCGGCCACGCGCTCGAAGAGCGCAGCGTGCTCGGCTCGCAGGAGGCGATACGCGCGCTGGGTCGCCTCACTGCCGGCGACGTGCGGCGCGTGAACGCGGCGGGCGTGGTCGAGACCGTGCCGTACGACAGCTTGCGCCCCGGCGACGTCGTCGACGTGCTGCCCGGCTCACGTGTGCCCGCTGACGGTATCGTGCGGCACGGGCGCTCCGCCATCGACAACGGGCCGATCACGGGCGAATCGCTGCCGCAGGACGCGGGCGAGGGCGCGCGCGTATTCGGCGGCGCGATGAATCTGGACGGCCCGTTGCGCGTGGAGATCACACACGTCGGCGAGGCTTCGACGCTCGGCAAGGTCGTCGAGTTGATGCAGCGCGCCGAGGCCGCGAAGCCGCCCATCACGCAGGCGCTCGAACGCTATATGGATGCCTACCTCGCGCTCGTGCTGCTGATCGCGGCGATCGTGTGGTTCGTGAGCGCGAACGCCTCCGCCATGCTGGCGGTGATCGTCGCCGCGTGCCCATGCGCGCTCGTGCTGGCGGCGCCCTCCACGGCCATCGCGGGCATTGCGGCGGGCGCACGGCGCGGGATCTTGTTCAGGAATGCTGCGTTTATCGACGCGCTCGCCGAGATCGATACGCTCGTGATCGACAAGACAGGCACGCTCACACACGGCGAGTTGCGCGTGACGACGGTGGCGCTTGCGCCGGGCGTGGACGAAGCCAGCACCCTTGCGCTGGCCGTGCAGCTTGCCCAGGTTAGCGCGCATCCTGTATGTCGCGCGCTCGTGCGCTACGGTGCGCCGGGAACGGCGCAAGCCGGGCCGCCCCCGCACGCGCGCGAACTGCGCGGACTCGGTGTGCTCGCAACGATACCCGAGGGCGAAGCCGTGCTGGGCCGCCACGACCTGCTCGAACAGTACGTGAGCGTGCTGCCGCCCACGCCCGCGGAGCTGGACGGCCCATGCGTGGGACTCGCGCTGAATGGCCGCCTGCTCGCATGGTTCGGTTTTGCCGACACGGTGCGCGCGGAAGCCCGCGAAGCGTTGGACGGGCTGCGTGCGCTCGGCATCGAGCGCGCGACACTGCTCACGGGCGACCGCGAGCGCGTGGCGCGCCGCGTAGCCGCCGAGGTGGGCATCGACACCGTGGTGGCGCATGCGCTGCCGCACGACAAGCTCGACTACGTGCTGGGCGAGATCGGCGCGGGACATCGCCCGATGGTGGTCGGCGACGGCCTGAACGATGTGCTCGCCATCAAGGCTGGCGCGACGAGTGTGGCGATGGGCGAGCGCGGCATCGATATCGCCGTGGCCGCCGCCGATATCGTGCTGCTCGCGGACGACCTGCGCCGCGTGCCGGACAGCGTGCGCCTCGGGCGGCGCTGCCGGCGCATCGCGACCGCCAATGCGGCGATCGGCCTCGCATGGACGGTGGCCGTTATCACGCTGGCGGCGCTTGGGGTGTTGAGCGCCGTGGCGAGCGCGGTGCTGCACAACGTGGGTACGTTCGTGGTGATCGCCAATGCGGGGCGCTTGTTGCGCGACGAATAGGAACTGACGATCGTGCGCGGCCACCAGGCAGCTGCAATCTCGTTTGACGACGCAAATCAGACTCAGTGCGACGCAACGTACGTCACCTCGGCGAACGGCGCCGGAATGGCGAAGCTTGCGCGCATGCGCTTTGCTTCCGCCGCCGGCGTCAAACCAAAGAGTCGTTTGAACTCTCTGCTGAACTGCGACGGGCTCGTGTAGCCCACAGCGTGGCCCGCCGCCTCCGCAGTCAGGTCCTGGCGGATCATCAACAGACGAGCCTGATGCAAGCGCGTAGATTTCACGTACTGCATGGGCGAGACCTGGGTGATCGCCTTGAAGTGGCTGTGAAAACTCGGCACGCTCATGCCGGCTTCTTCGGCCAGTTGCACGACGTCCAGCGCACGCGCATAGCCGGCATGGATGAGGCGCAACGATTTGCCTATGCGGCCGAACTGACCTTTCATCGCCAGAGCCTCG
Source organism: Paraburkholderia hiiakae (assembly GCF_904848665.1). Lineage (GTDB taxonomy): Bacteria > Pseudomonadota > Gammaproteobacteria > Burkholderiales > Burkholderiaceae > Paraburkholderia > Paraburkholderia hiiakae. The sequence goes on along the minus strand of NZ_CAJHCQ010000002.1, from coordinate 186,269 downwards.
CGCATGGAGCTTCCCTGCGCGCCGGTGAGTACGCGGAAATACAGTTCGCGCAGCAAGCCCGGGCCTAGCACAGCGGCTTCGAGAGGCCGATGCATTGCCTCGAGCAAGCGCAACACGGACATCTGCATGGTGTCGTCCATCGGCGTCGACATCATGCTCTGCGGCGCTTGCACGCGTTCCTTTGTGCCTTCGCGATCGATCTGCGCCGCCAGTTCGGCAGCGAGGGCGAAATCGAGGTGAAGGTACAGCGCGAGCAGCGGGCGCTCCATGGTTGCTTCGGTCTCCATACTGAATGGAACAGGCACGGAGACAGCGAGGTAATGATGCTCGTCGTAGAGATAGAGCTGGTCGCCGAAGTAGCCTCGCTTGCGCCCTTGACAAACGATCACGATGCCGGGATCGTAAAGCACCGGCGTGCGCGAGAGCGGCCGGTTCGAGCGCAGAATGCGCACGCTCGGCAGCGGCGTGAGGTTGTAGCCCTCGTCGGGCGCCAGCGCGTGAAGCAACGCGATCATGCGCTTCTGGCTTCGTGACGAGCGGCCGGAATGGTTGACGGAGTCCCGCTTCGTGCTCATAGCTTTAGGCAAGAAAATTACCGGAATGCGGCTTAATCAGCCGCCCCATTCAGACTAGTATGCACTCTCCAGACACCACTCGGGAGAACCTTAAATGGCATCCAGCAGGATTCTGCTCATTACAGGCGTCAGCAGCGGCTTCGGCCGCGCACTGGCACAAGAAGCGCTGGCGGCGGGTCACACAGTCGTCGGTACGGTGAGGAGCGAGCAGGCGAAGCGCGATTTTGAATCGCTGTCGGCGCCTCGCTCATTGGCGCGTGTGCTCGACGTGACGGACTTCGATGCCATCGACAGCGTCGTGGCGGAAATCGAGGCGAGCGTCGGCGCCGTGGACGTTCTGGTCAACAACGCCGGATACGGACACGAAGGCGTCATGGAGGAGTCGCCGTTATCGGAGATGCGCAGGCAGTTCGACGTGAATGTATTCGGCGCGGTTGCCATGATGAAAGCGGTTCTGCCTTTCATGCGCGAGCGCGGGCGCGGCCACATCCTGAATATCACGTCGATGGGCGGCCATATCACCCTGCCGGGTATTAGCTACTACTGTGGCAGCAAATTCGCGCTGGAGGGCGTTTCCGAAGCGCTTGGCAAAGAGGTCGAGCCGCTGGGCATTGCGGTGACGGCGGTAGCGCCTGGCTCGTTTCGCACCGACTGGGCCGGACGCTCGATGAGGCGAACGCCGCGTTCGATCGCGGCTTACGACGCGATCTTCGACCCCGTCCGCCGCGCGCGCGAGGAAAAGAGTGGCAAGCAACTGGGCGATCCGCAGAAAGCCGCGCGCGCGATGCTTGCCATCATCGACGCGGCGCACCCGCCCAGGCATCTTTTGCTCGGCAGCGATGCACTGGGGCTCGTCAGGTCCAAACTGGCCGCGCTGGAAGACGAAATCCGCGCCTGGGAGAGCGTGACGGTTTCGACCGACGGTTAGAGGTTGAAGGGAGGGCCCGCCCGCAAGAGGCGGACCCGCGTGAGGGATCAGAGACCGCTTACCGTCTTGACCGTCACCCACTGGCCATTCTTCACCTGATACACAGTGGACGAACCGTTCTTGAGCGAGCCATTCGCGTTGAACTCGGTATGCCCGGTTATGCCCTCGAAATCGATGCTTTGCAGCTTCGCGCGATAGTCGTCGGGCTTCGTCGAATTGGCAGCCTGCATCGCCTTGATGGCGGCCCACGCCGCGTCGTAGCCGAACGGCGCGTACGAGAGCACGTCCACGCCATACTTCTGCTTGAAGCGGTCGGCGAACTTCGCGCCGACCGGCGTGCTGTCGAGCGGACGGCCGTATTCCCACGCCATGGCGCCTTCGGACACGTCGCCCGCGAGCTTGACGAAGTCCACGTCCTTCACGCCGCCGCCGCCCACGTACTGCGCCTTGATGCCAAGCTGGGCCATCTGCTTCATGATGCCGGCCGCCTGCGGATTGAGGGCGCCCACGAAAATCAGATCGGGGTTCTTGCTCTTGATGTTGGTGAGCTGCGTCTTGAAGTCCGTCGCCTGGTTCGTCGTGTACTCGCGGTCGACGATGTCGCCACCATGCGCTTTCACGGCTTTCACGAATTCGTCCGCTTCGCCCTGGCCGAAGGCCGTGCGGTCGTCGATCACGGCGATGCGCTTGGCCTTGGTCGTCGTAACCGCATAGGCGCCTGCGGTGCCCGCGTTTTGCGCGTCGCTCGAGATCACCATGAAGATGTTCTTGAAGCCGCGGCCGCTGATGACCGGGTTCGTGGCGGCCGGATCGATGTCGGGCAGGCCAGCCTTTTCGTACAGCTCGGAAGCGGGAATGGTCGTGCCCGAGTTGAAGTGGCCGACGACAACCGAAACGCCTTCGTCCACGAGCTTTTGCGCGACTTGCACGCCCACGCGCGGGTCGGCCTGATCGTCCTCGGCGACGAGTTCGAACGAGACGGGCTGGCCGTTGATTTTGACGCCTTGCGCCTTGGCGTCGTCGAGGGCCATTTTCACGCCGTTTTCCAGGTCTTTGCCGTAATTGGCGTTCGGTCCGGTGAGCGGTGCGGCAAAGCCGATTTTAACGACGGTATCCGCGCGCGAGGCGAGCGGCGCAACAGCGAGAAGTGCTCCAACGGCAACTGCGATAGGGGTAAGAGTCTTCGCAAAACGCATGTTGTTTCCTTTGTCGGCAAGCATGGGTTGACTGCTGTGGCGTGCATACCGGCTGCGCTCGCCGCATTTCCCGCTTTGCGCGGTCGGGGCGGCGGCCGGTTCACGACTCTTTTGTTCGCGTCGACTGCGTGTTGGGCTCCTCCAGATAGCGTGGTATCGATCGAACCGCTCCGCATGAAAAGCGCCGGGGCGAGACGCTAAAAGCGACTATAGGAAGCCAATATCGCTTCGTCTTGACCATTCGCGACGGTTTCCATGCGCATTTCTGCACAGCCGGCTCGATCGAGGCAATCGGGACAAGTACGCCTGCCGGCGCGAAACAAGGCGTAATAGAAATGTAATCGTCATGCGCGCCGAGCCCGGTAAAGCCTCCCATCACGCGCAATGCAGCACAACAATGACCTCACGCCTGTCACGACGAGAAATCATCCAATCATTCCGGCGCGACGATGACGCCGATCCGGATGCGCAGTCTCAGCCGGTCGAACCGTTCCCGGGGCCTGGGCCGCGCTGATTCAATTAAGTGGTCACCCCGCCACCACGGTTTCGAATTCCAACCGATACTGCCGTGCAAGCTCGGATGCAGTTTCGCGCAGTTGTTCGCAATCGGTCACTAGTGCATTGGCAACCGCATCGGCTAGATTCTCCAGATGCACAACGCCGCTTAGGCCCGCTGCTTCCCATGTCCGCACATAAGCCGCATGCTTGCTCGCCTTGGAAGAATGATCAGGATGACTGAAGTTAATGCGAGGAAGCGCATAAGCCATCGCGACGATACGACCGTGCAGGCTGCTGCCGCAATAAATCCGGCTGTCAGCGATCAACGCACAAATGTCCCAGACATTCAGCGAAGCGAACACGCGAACACGAGCCGCGCGCAGTCGAACCGAGAGGCGCTCATACACTTCCAGGTCATCGTGCCAGGGAGCGGCGCCCGCGCGAAACAGCACAATACCCAGGCCGTGCGCCTGCGCGACGCGTTCGAGTTGGGCGGATAGCGTATCGAGTGTCGCATCGTCGCCGAAGTCGGCGCTGAATTGCACGGCAGCATAGCCGTGCGGGAACGCTTGCCGGACTTCGCGCAGCGCGAGGCTTGTGGCGTGGCGGCGTATCGTCGTGCCGAACAAGACAGCCGTCATCGTGGCGGGGTCCGGGATCAGGCGGGCTTCGATGCCCCATTGCGCGAGTAGCGCCTGGGTTTGACAATCGCGCACGCTCACCGTGTCTGCGGAGCGCAGCGCGGTGAGCACGTCGGCGCCCAACTGCGCGTTGCGTGCTTCGAGATCGACGCCTCCCACCGCGTTGAACGAGAGATGCTTCACGCGCACGCCTGGCAACGCGGCCTTCGAAAGCGCATATGGCGCAAGTGACGCCACGCCAACATGCTTTTGCGCCCACGCGCGCCCGTTTCGTAGCCATTCACCCTCCGCGGCGATGAGCGTCGGCACGCGTTGCGGCGGCGCGAGCATCACAGCGGCTTCCCACGCATCGCAGGTCAACAACTCGCCGCCTGCGTGAATCACGTTCACGGCGCGGCTGCGCGCAAATGCGACGATACGCGAGAGCGCGACGGTGCGCGGTCCGCCATCGCCATGCGAATCTCGCGCGGCGAGCCCCGCGAACAGCCGTTCGCGGCGAGGCAGCATGCGCGCCACCACTTGTGCGATCAGCAGATCGCCGAAGTTGTGCCGGTCGAATGCGCCGAAGATCACCGTGGGCGTGGCAGCCATGTGGGCCTCAGTTCGTACTGTTGTCCAATACGCTTTCAATCTTTACGACGCCGCAGCATACAGCGGAGCGAGGCCAGGCCGTAACGTGCCGGACACCATACTGGCATAAGGAAACCTTAAGCAATTGTCGACGAAACTGTCGGCCTTGCCGACGTGTTTTCCATCGTATGAGAACGGTCTACTCCGAACTGAAGAGCGCGCGCCTGCGCCCGACGTCCAGCCGCGTGGCCGTGCTGAAGGTGTTTCATGAAGCGCCGCACGAGCATCTGACCGCCGACCAGGTCTTTCGCCGCATTGCAAAAGACGTGGAGCAATGCAGCCTCGCGAGCGTGTATCGCGCGCTTGCGCAACTGATGGAATCGTCCCTGCTCGACAGCACGTGGGTTGGCGAAACGCGCGTGGTGTACGAGCTTGGACGTGGCGTGCCGCACGCGCATCTCGTGTGCGAGAGCTGCAAGACCGTGGTCGATATCGACGAGCCCATGCTGCAGGAGCAGCACGCCGCCATTGCGGCGGCGAAGCGCTTTCGCTATGCGCATTCGAGTCTCGTCGTTTTCGGGCTTTGCGCCCAATGTGCCGCGGCTTCGATGTGAGCTGGCGCGCCATCGGCGCCACGTTCAGAGCGTGACGACGATCTTTCCGAACTGCTCGTTCGATTCCAGATAGCGGTGCGCCTCGACGATCTGCTCGAAGGAAAAAGTCCTGGCTATTACGGGCCGCAGTGCGTCCGCTTCCACGCCTTCCAGAATGAAGGCTTTGGCGCGCGTCAACCAATCAGGAATGCGAATGACATCATGTACGAGGTAGCCGCGTAGCGTCAGCGTTTTGCTCAGAACGGCGGTCAAGGGAAACGGCGTGGGCTCGCACACCGACATCTACGTCGCCGGCGCCTGGGAACGCGTGACCGGAGGCTGGGGCGGTCTTTTCGGCAATTCGACGACGAACGCTGCGGCAAACGCGGGTACGCAGCTCAACGGTCGCAACGAACAGGTTTCCGCACTGGCGGGACTGCGACACACGTTCTGAGATTCCCGTTTATTCTCGTTCCTCTGGCGAGTGCTCGCCGGGATTGATATTTCGTAGTACGAAGGTAACCATGACGACCGTCAACGGCGAACGCCCGCCGACACATCGACGACAGCCGACTTCATCTCGATCCCGATTCCCGGAACCGCGGGCAGAACGGCGGGCGGCAGCGCGCGCACGCTTGGCATCATCGGCCGTAATGGGGCGAGCGGCGGTCGCCCCGTGCGCATCGGGATGATTTCGGACGCGGACGGTCCGGTCGGCTCGATTGCGTGCGCGCTCAAGCTGGCGATGATGAAAGCGGCCGGCGACGATCTTCCCGGCGACGTCATCGTCACGACGCACATCGCGAAGAACGTGGCGATCAAGTACAACGATGGCGTGCCGTTCGCCGGCATGCCCGTGTCTTCCGCGACGATGAATGACCATCAGGTCTCGCCTGCCATGGACGCCATTCTTTCGATCGACGCTTCCAAGGGCAATCGCATCGTCAAACAGCGCGGCTTCGCGATCACGCCGACAGCGATGCAGGGCTACATCCTTCGCGTGTCGCCGGATCTCGTCAACGTCATGCAATCCACGACCGGCCGCTCGGCGTTCACGCTGCCGATCAGCCTCCAGGACATCACGCCGTACGACAACGGCCTTTACCATTTCAACAGCATCATGCAACCGCACGTGGCGACGCGCGCGCCGGTCGTGGGCGTCGCGCTGACCGCGCAATCGGTGGTAGGCGGCAGCGACTCGACGGCAAGCCACGAGATCGATATTGCCGAAGCGGTACGCTTCTGTCTGGAGGTGGCAAAGCGCTTTACGGTGGCGTCGCCGGACCATCCGTGCGAGTTCTGCAACGCGGCCGAATGGCAGGCTATCCGACACATGTACCCCGAGCTTGGCGTGTTTCAGACCTATGGGAATGGGCCGGCGGGTCGCTCCTGAATTGATCCAGGCCGGACTTCGCGCGCGCCTTGAGCGCAGCGCCGCGCCATACCGGCTACCATGACATCCCGCCTGCAGTCTCGCAGTGACTCGCAACGACCTGCGCGGCGAAATAACCGGAATACAGGAGCGAAACAAAATGTTTTTCCGCAAGACGATGTTGACCGTAGCCGTATTCAGCGCCGTGGTGGCCAGTGCCAGCGCGAATGCCCAGATCGCGGGCGCGCAGCCCTTGAGCGTTTCGGTCGAGCAGTCGCAGGCGCTGCTCGAAGGCTGGAGCGTGAAGAAGAGTGTGCTCGGCAAGCCCGTTTATAACGACGACAACGTGAAAATCGGCACCGTGCGCGACCTGATCGTCGCGCCGGACGGCTCGGTTTCCGCAGCCATCGTTGCGGCAGGCGGTTTCCTCGGCGTCGGTTCGCACGACGTGGCCGTGCCCATCGCATCGCTCGACGTGCGCCAGGGCAATCTCTATCTGGCCGGTGCCACCAAGGAAGCGCTGAAGGCCACGCCGGCGTTCCAGTACGCGAAGATCGAATCGCCGCCGAAGCCGAAGAAGGTCGACAAGCAGTAAGCTGCAGCCGCTGTACACCGTCGGGCCATGCGAACACTTAGGTGGGCGCATGGCCCGACGGCTTTTTGGGCGACGGTTTTCCTCACGGCGGTTCAGCAACCGCACTTCCAGTCGGGCTGTTGCAGCGCCATACCGTGCAGGCCGCGATATTCGGCAACAGGCGGCGAAGACCAGCCTTGCAGCAGCGCGGGCGCCAGCCGATAGACCTCAATGCCGAGCGGGCGGCAGACTTCCAGCGGGTCGCGGGCGTCCGGTCCCCACATCGGCAGCGAAAGGTCACCGCCGGGGCAGGTCGAAAGCGCGCACAACAGGTCGATCTCGGCGAAAAACTCGAGGTAGTCGCCCTTCTTCGCCGGGCAGGCCTTCATGAAGTACTTGTCCTCCAGATTCAGGCCGGTGCACTGGAACACGTTGAGCACATCGTGCACGTCGTATTCGGTCAGCCCATAGGGCGCGATGGCGCGCGTGAGATTCGAGTGGCAATGGAAATGGAAGTCTTCGCCGGTCAGCATGCGGTTCACGTAGGGGTCGCAGCGCGTGCCGAGCAGGTCGTGAACGCGTCCGCCATGCTCGTCCACACCGTAGCCGGCGAGGCTGTCGTCCGTGATGGTGACGAGCGGGCGCAGGAAGGGCAGCGTGGACCATAGGCGGTCGAAGGTGCTCACGTGCGCCTGCTGGAGCTGGCGCGTGCGCGAAGCCCACATGCGTTCGCGCGGATCGTGCCGGTTCCACAGATTGAGGTCGGCCACTTGCGGGCCTTCGATCGTCACGATGCGGAACACGTGTCCGGCGGGGACGCTCCAGGCCTGGCCCGAGCGTATCGGCACGACAATGGACTCGATCAGCTCGCGCTGATCTTGCTCTTCGGCGATGCGGCGGTAAAAGGGCTTGTTCACGTCGAGCGCGGAGCCCTTGGTCGACTGGTAGGCGGCGGGATAGTTCAGCATTGCCTCGTACTCCTGTATGAACGACCTGCGTTTCCAACTGGGGAGTATAGAACCGCAGCCCATTTCGCTGCGCCGCGCGCGCGGTGGCTTCGTGTACAGTTCGCTTACTCCATGACCGCGGCGCCTGCTTCCGAGGCGAGCGCAGCCCAACGAGAACGCGACGGTACATGATCAGACTGGAAGACCTCGTCATCTTTATCAGTGCGGCGGACAACGGGAGCCTCTCGGCCGCCGCGCGTGCGCTCGATCTCACGCCCGCCGTGGCGAGCGCGGGCCTGAAGCGCCTCGAAACCGAACTTGGCACGCGCCTGCTTGCACGCTCCACGCGTAGCTTGCGCCTCACGCCGGACGGCGAGCGCTACCTCGAGTACGCGCGCGGCGTCATGGAGCAGGTGGAGGCCGGCCAGAACGCCGTGGCGCACGGGCGCAAGATGATCGGCGGCACCGTGTCGCTGTCGATTCCTTCCGACCTCGGGCGCAATGTGCTCGCGCCCTGGCTCGACGACTTCCAGGCGCAGCATCCCGCAGTGTCGTTCCAGGTGCACATTGGCGACCACGTGACCGATATGTTCCGCTCGCCGGTGGCCGTGGCGGTTCGCTACGGCGTGCCCGAAGATTCCTCTCTCGTCGCGCTGCCGCTCGCGCCGGAAAACCGGCGCGTGCTGTGCGCCGCGCCCGGCTATTTCGCGCGTCACGGCAAACCCGCCACGCCCGCCGATCTCACGCGCCACAACTGCCTGCGCTTCGCGCTGAGCGACACGCTGCACGATCGCTGGACCTTCCATCGTGGCGACGATGCCAGCGTCGTCAACGTCCACGGCAACCGCAGCAGCGACGACGGCGAACTCGTTCGCCGCTGGGCCGTGGCGGGGCATGGCCTTGCGTACAAGTCGCGTCTGGACGTACTGGCCGATATCAAGGCGGGCCGCCTCGAAACCGCGCTCGACGCGTTTCAGGGCGAAGGCGCGCCGCTGCATCTCGTCTGCGCCCACCGCTCGATGCTGTCGCCAACCGTCAACGCGCTGCGCGATGTGCTGCGCGATCGCATTGCCGCCTTTCTTGCCTGACGTGTGATTGCGCAGTAAGCCCGTTCGCTGGTCCGATACCTGTCCCGATCGCCATCGGGCCAGGCCTGCATCCGTCTTTCCCATAGGTCCCGCCGCTCGATCTTGCTCGCGATCTTCAAAGCGGCTTTGAAGGTGAATTCGCCGTTTGCCGCTATGCGCGCCACGCGTGCTGGCCGATTATTCGTACCAAGACGACCGGCACGGAGGCTTGGATGATCGTTGCGATAGGCCGCTTTTACCTGAGAGCAGACAAGATTTCGCGTTTCGAGGCGGCCTGGCTGCGCGTATGCCCGCTGCTCACGAAAAAGCCGGGCTATCGTGGTCATCGCCTCGGTCCGCAGTGCGAAGACGAAGGCTGCTATGTGCTGGAAGTGGAATGGGACAGCCTCGACGCGCAGAGCGCGTTCATGATGCACGGCGATTTCCAGAACTTCCTGCACGCGCTGTGGCCATACTTTTCGGCGGACCCCGACCTTTATCACTTCGAGCCGCTCGCGCAACCGAGCCGGTTTGCCGCAATTTGACTGTCTGGAGGTATTCACGATGAAAGCGATTGGTTACTACCGCAACCTTCCCATTAGCGACCCCGAATCGTTGATCGATCTCGAACTGCCCGATCCGCAGCCGGGCCCGCGCGATCTGCTCGTCGAAGTGCACGCGGTGTCGGTCAACCCGGTCGACGTGAAGGTGCGTGCGAAGATGGCGCCCGAAAACGGCGAGGCGAAAGTGATCGGCTGGGACGCGAGCGGCATCGTGCGCGCCGTGGGCCGCGACGTGACGCTCTTCAAGCCGGGCGACCGCGTATGGTACGCGGGCTCGCTGCTGCGCCCCGGCACCAACAGCGAACTGCACGTGGTGGACGAGCGCATTGTGGGCAGCATGCCGCAAACGCTGAACTTCGCCGAGGCGGCCGCGTTGCCGCTTACCTCCATCACGGCGTGGGAACTGCTGTTCGACCGCCTCAAGGTGCCAGAGGGCACGGCGCCGTCCGGCGACTCGCTGCTCGTGATCGGCGCGGCGGGCGGCGTGGGCTCGGTGCTCGTGCAGTTGGCGCGCAAGCTCACGGGCCTCACGGTGATCGGCACGGCGTCGCGGCCCGAAACATCGAAGTGGGTGAGCGAACTGGGTGCGCATCACGTTATCGATCATTCGAAGCCGCTTTCGCAGGAGCTCAAGCGTATCGGCATGGAAGGCGTGGACTATATCGCGAGCCTGAACCAGACCGATCGTCACTTCGACGAGATCGTCGCCTCGATCAATCCTCAGGGGCATCTCGCGCTGATCGACGACCCGGAGCTGTTCGACTTCCGCAAGCTCAAGAGGAAGAGCGTGGCGCTCCATTGGGAATTCATGTACACGCGCTCGATGTTCGGCACGAAAGACCAGATTCGCCAGCACGATCTGCTCGACCGCATGGCTACGCTCATCGACGAAGGCGTGTTGCGCACGACGCTCAACGAGAGCTTCGGGACCATCAATGCGACGAACCTGCGCCGGGCGCACGAGCTCGTGGAAACCAACCGCTCACGCGGCAAGCTCGTGCTCGAAGGGTTCTAAACAACGGACTGCTAAAGGAAGCCGAATGCACTGTCGAACGTACAATCGGCGGTGCTCACGAGCTTCACGAACGGACCGCTTAAGGTGCGGTTATGGTGTTCGATAATCGACGCGGCGCTCAACACGGGCGTATCCATGGTCGTGTGGGCGTCCGCGACGAGCAGCGGCTGAAAACCCAGGTCGCCCGCGGCGCGGCAGGTCGAGTCCACGCAATACTCCGTCTGCATTCCCGCGATGACGAGCTCGCCCACGTTGGCGCGCGCGAGCCGTTGCGCGAGATCGGTGCCGGTAAAGCAACTGGGGCGATGCTTCTCGAACACACTGTCGATGTCCGGGTCGATGGCGAGCGTCGGCAGCAAGCGCGTGAGTGGACTGCCCGGCTCGATGGGCGAGCCCGGCGGCCCGACGTGGCGCGCAGCGAAGACCGGCGCACGAGCCTTGCGGGCTTTCGCAATCAATTCGGTGATATTGGCGAGTACGCGCTGACCGTCAAATGGCGTATTGGGGCCGTTGAACAAGCCCTCCTGCATATCGATGATGAGAAGGGCACGAGCGAGTCTGGGCATGGTGGTTCTCCAGTAGTTGTGCCCGCAACGTACGGAGAAACGACAAGGCCCCGTCCATTGCTGGCGGGGCCCTGTGGTCGATACGAAATCTAACGTGTGCGCACCGAACTCACGACCCGCCGGAAGCGGTCGTGGTAGTCGTCGTGGAGAGCAGGTGCGCGTTCATGAGGACGATCATGCAGGAGGCGGCCTGTAGCGTCAACTGTGTTGCGCTCGTTGCTTGCACATCGATGCGTGTGCGTTGCGCCGGCACGCTTACGGGCCCGCACGATTCGCATGACAACGACCTTTCGTTTCGGTGAATGCGCCGGGCGAATGTGCGGTAGCGCACATTCGCGTGGACCCTTCGCATCGGGCATAAGGGTCTGTCACCTACCATGCGGTGAGTCGCGAGCGACGGAGGTCGGACAATGGATGATCGATATCTGGGTAACTGGTCGCGCCGCAGAATACTGCGCGCCGGCGGATTCAGCGCGCTAGGGGTGCTTGCGGGAGCGATGTTCGGCGAATCGCGGGTCGCGTTTGCCGAGCCGCTGAGCGGACCGGTGCCCGTTGTCGATCGCGTATCGGTACGCGTGGTCACCGACTCGTCGTATTCCGCGCTGGAGAGCAGCCGCCGTATCGGCAACGTCGATGTGCAGCGCTTTGGCCTCGCGCTTGGGCAAGATCAACCGCCCCGCCTCGCCATCGAAAACGAATGGGGGCTCTCGATGCATGTCGAGTCCGCACAGGCGGACCAGATCAGGCGCATCCTGATCGACTTCGGCTACACGCCCGAGACGTTGAACAATAACGTCGCACTCCTGAAGATCGACCCGGCGCAACTCGATGCGTTGTTGCTGACACACGGCCACTACGACCACTTCGGCGGCATGGTTGGCTTTCTCCAGGCGAATCAGGGCAAGCTGAAGGCGAAGCTGCCCATCTACCTGGGAGGCGAGGAATGCTTCTGCACGCGCGAGATCGGCGTGCGTCAGTTCGGTTCGCTCGACCGGCAGGCCATGCGCGACGCCAATCTGAACATCGTCTTTGCCGAGCACCCGGCAGTGGTGGCGGGCCATGCGTTCACCACGGGCTGGATTCCCCAGACCACGTTCGAGAAACCGCTCAATCCGAGCAATATGACCGTTGGCGTCCACAATGGCGTGGGCTGCGCCGCGGACAAACTACCGGCGGCCAAGCAAAACGCCACGACAATTCCCGACGATTTTCAGCACGAGCAGGGCACCGCGTATATGGTGAAAGACAGAGGTCTCGTGGTGCTGACTTCGTGCGCGCACCGGGGCGTGCTCAATACTGTGAAAACGGCGATGAAGGTGTCGGGCGTCGACCACGTGCACGCGATCCTCGGCGGCTTCCATCTAGCGCCGCAACCGCCGGAGTATCAGCAGGCCACCGTGGACGTGCTGAAGGAAATCGATCCGGACTACATCGTTCCGATGCATTGTTCCGGTGAAGTGTTCTACTCGATGGTGACTCAGGCCATGCCAGGAAAGGTGCTGTGGTCGTCCACGGGCACACGCTTTACCTTCGGCGCTTGACAAGGGAGAGGGCAGACAGCTCGACGGTCAACATCGCCGTCGAGCTGGCGCGCGTCAGCGCGAAGCTTCGGGGCGCTTCCAATGCGCGTTGGCGTGCTTGTCCGTAATGCGGACGTTGGCCAGCAGCGGCTTATAGCCCCGCAGGACGATCTCGCTGATCGCGAGAAGCTCCGAGCGAAAGATGTTGTCGGCGAACTTGGTGCCGTCCGCGAATTCCAGGGCGTAGCCATCGATTGGCCCCCACTGGCCCCTCGGTAACGGTTCGATATACACGTCCATGATGAGTCTCCATTGAATAACAAGCGAATAAGAAGCGTCGTTGGATTCAGTCTATCTCAGTGACAGACGACTTCCCTGCCGCTTTGCGGCGCTGCAATTTCCTTGTTGTTCAATGGCTTACGTGATGTCTTTCACGATAAGAGAAGGTGTCCTTCCATGTGCAATTGCTGGCCCGCATTCGGAAATGCGCAATTTGCACACACCGGGCGCGCATTGCACGATATGAAAGCGCGAGGGTGCATTCACTCCGGCTCGCGCTGCGCCTGTTCGCCCAGATCGATCTCGTCCAGGCCCTTGTTCAGCTGATTCAGGAAATGCACGAGCGAAACCTTGTCGTCGAAGCGAAAGCTCGCGAGCGCCTGGCGATAGAACTCGTAGATCTTCGGCTGCAGACTCTCCCAGAACACTTTGCCTTGCTTGGTGAGCACGACTTTTTTCGCGCGCCGGTCCACGGTGTCGGCTACACGCAGCACGTGCTCGTCGCGCTCCAGACGCTTGAGTACGCCGTCGAGACTCTGGCGGCTCACCACGAGATAGTCGGCCAGCTCGGAAAACGACATGCCCTGCGCTACCTGCGGGCGCGAGAGCGCGCCCAGCACCGACCACTGCACGGTGGTGATGCCGAGCGCCTTGGCCGTCTGCCGGTCTAGCGTGTTGCCTGCCTGGAACAGCCGGAAGAACAACCGGTTGTGAATGGACGAGACGGATTGGTCGTACGACGGGTCGTTCTGGGTCATGTGGGCCTTTCGGTCCCCGCGCTAGCGCGCAGGCAATGAGACAAATACCTGATACGAAAATAGTGACGGGAAGTGGGTGCGCCGTCCATTTGGGCATTACCCCTCCTCGCGCCATCAATATATATCATGATATTGACGCAATTAGGTGGCTCGCCTAGAGTCGTGAAACGACGCACGAGAATATCAAGAGACAACCCCATGGCGACCTTCGACCGGCTTTTGACCCCGCTTCGCGTTGGCGCGACGCTGCTCCCCAACCGCATGGTGATGGGTGCGATGCACACGCGGCTCGAAACGCTCGATCGTCCGCACGAGCGTCTCGCCGCGTTCTATGCGGCGCGCGCAGCCGGGGAGATCGGCCTGATCCTGAGTGGCGGGTTCGCGCCGAATCCCGAAGGCGTGATGGAGCCGGGCGGCCCGCTGTTCAATCGCGCGGAGCAGCTCGACGAGCATCGCGTTGTGACCCGCGCGGTTCATGAAGCAGGAGGAAAGATCGTGCTGCAGATTCTGCACGCGGGCCGTTATGCGAAAGTGCCCGAGTGTGTGGGCCCCACGGCCGCCAAGGCAAGAATCAACGCATACGCGCCGCGCGCGCTCAGCACGCAGGAGGTGCGCGCCACCATCGCCGATTTCGCCTGCACGGCGGCGTTAGCGGTTCAGGCCGGCTACGATGGCGTGGAGATCATGGGCTCGGAAGGCTATCTCATCAACGAGTTCACGGCCGCGCTCACCAACGCGCGCGACGACGAATTCGGCGGCAGCTTCGCAGGCCGCATCCGCTTTGCGCTCGATATCGTGCGCGCCGTGCGCGCGGAAATGGGCCGCGAGCCCATGCTGATCTACCGTATCTCCTCCATCGACCTCGTGGAAGGCGGCATGAGCGGCGCCGAAACCGCGGCGTTCGCCAAGGAGATCGAAGCGGCCGGCGCGGATCTCATCAACACGGGCGTGGGCTGGCACGAGTCGGCCGTGCCGACCATCGCGGCGTGCGTGCCGCGCGCGGCGTGGCGCGACGCGATTCGCAACGTCAAAGAGGCGGTATCGATTCCGGTGATGGCGTCGAACCGCATCAACATGCCCGAAGTTGCCGAAGAACTGATCGCCTCCGGCGTAGCCGATCTCGTTTCGATGGCGCGCCCGCTGCTCGCCGACCCGGACTTCGCGAAGAAGACCCGGCTGGGTATGGCCGACGAAATCAACACCTGCATCGGCTGCAATCAGGCGTGCCTCGACCGCATCTTCACGGAACGCACCGCGACGTGCCTCGTCAATCCGCGCGCCGGGCGCGAGATCGAATTCGCGGCAGGCAAGGCCAAGCAGCCCAAACGCATTGCGGTCGTGGGCGGCGGACCGGCGGGTATGGCGTTCGCGCTCAACGCGGCTGAGCGCGGCCATCAGCTGACGTTGTTCGAAGCCCATGCGCGGCTGGGGGGCCAGTTGAATCTTGCGAAGGTCGTGCCCGGCAAAGCCGAGTTTCACGAGATGCTGCGTTATTTCGAGGTGCGGTTAGAGCGTCTCGGCGTAGCGGTGCGGCTTGGACATGCGCCCACTGCGCAAGCACTCGCAAGCGAGACGTTTGACGAGGTCGTCATCGCCACGGGCGTCACGCCGCGCGTGCCCGATATCGTTGGCGTCGATCATCCGAAGGCGGTGTCGTATATCGACGTGCTCACGGGCAAGGTCGAAGTGGGCGCGCGTGTCGCGATCATCGGCGCGGGCGGCATCGGCTTCGACGTGGCCGAGTATCTGTTGGGCGACGCGCAGGAAGCGCTGGACCGTGGGGTGTTTTTCCGCGCATGGGGTGTCGATCCCGCGAATGCGAATGCGGGCGGCCTGACGCGTGTCGACGCTCATGGCGCGCCGCGCCGCAGTGTCCATATGTTCCAGCGTAAGGCGCAGCCGCTCGGCAAGGGGCTCGGTAAATCGACGGGATGGATCCTGAAGGCACGCATGCGCCAGGCGAACGTGATGATGACCTCGGGCGTGGCGTACGATGCGATCGACGACGAAGGCCTGCACTATCGCGTGGATGGCAAGCCGCATGTGCTCGCCGTGGATCATGTCGTGTTGTGCGCGGGGCAGCATTCGAACCGCACGCTCTACGATGAACTCGTCGCGCGCGGCGCACAACCGAAGGTGATCGGCGGCGCCGATGTCGCGGCCGAACTGGACGCGCTGCGCGCGATCGATCAAGCCGCGCGGCTGGCGATGACGCTGTGATGTTGCACGACTTCGGCGCGTAAAATGCGAAGGATTCGTGCAATCTGAACGTATCCCGCATGCTCCACCGAATACTCGTTAGCGCTTGTCTGCTTGGCCGTCCGGTTCGTTACAACGGCTCGGCAAAAACCGTTGCGCATGCACTGATCGAGCAGTGGCAGCGTGAGGGGCGCCTCGTGCCGGTCTGCCCTGAAGTGGCTGGCGGGTTCGGCGTGCCCAGGCCGCCTGCGGAGATCGCGGATGCCGCCTCAGGTGCCACCGTGCTGGAGGGGAGCGCGCGCGTGATCGACGTGCGCGGCGAGGACGTTACCTCGCAGTTCGTGGGGGGCGCGCACGTGGCGCTCGAACTCGCGCTCGCGCACGACTGCCGCTTCGCATTGCTCGTGGACGGCAGTCCTTCATGCGGTAGCCGTGCCATTTACGATGGCAGCTTTGCGGGCCGCAAACATGCGGGCGCGGGTGTGACGACTGCGTTGCTGCGCCAGCACGGCATCGAGGTTTTCGCGGAGACGGAAATCGATGCGCTTCATGCGCGGCTCTTGCAAGCCGGCGCGTAACGCAACATTCACGCGTTCTCGCCGCTACCGGCCTCCTTCACGATCCATTGATTGAACGCGCGCATGGCGGACGTCGCCGTTTTCCCCTTCTGCGACGTGAGCCAGTAGCTGCCCGCTTGCACCTCGATATCGAAGGGCCGCACGAGCCTGCCCGCCGCGAGATCGCGCTCGAACATCGAAACCGGGGCGAGCGCGATGCCCGCGCCCTGCATCGCCGCTTCCACCATGAGCCGCGACGAATCGAACACGGGCCCGCGCACCGGACGCGGCGCGAGCCCGGCGGCTTCGAACCAGAGCGTCCAGTCGTCGGCGCGATACGAGCGCAGCAGCTTTTCGTTGGCGAGATCGGCGGGCCTATGCAGGCGTTGCGCGATATCGGGCGCGCAGAGTGCGGCGAGCGGCGCGTCGAATAGCTTCGCGGCGCGCGAACCGGGCCAGGTGCCGTCGCCGAACCGAATGGCGAAGTCGAGTCCTTCGCCCGCCAGATCGACGAGATTGTTGTTCGTCATGATGCGCAGCTCGACGAACGGATGCGCGTCGTGAAACGACTTCAGGCGCGGCATCAGCCATCCCACTGCGAAAGTCCCCACGGCGCCCACGGTCAGCACCTCGTGAAAGTGGCCGCCCTCGAACTGCCGCAACACGGCTTCGATGCGATCGAATGCGTCGGTGAGCACGGGGCGCAGCGCGAGCCCTTCGTCGGTGATCGCAAGACCGCGCGGCAGGCGCTTGAAGAGCGTCGCGCCAAGCCGCTCCTCCAGCATGCGGACCTGCTGGCTCACGGCCGCCTGGGTCACGTTCAGCTCGCTCGCCGCGCGCGTGAAACTTAAGTGACGCGCCGACGATTCGAAGGCGCGCAAGGCATTGAGGGGCAGATGCGGTCGCATGATCGAGCCATAAGTTTTTCTGGGGCGTGGCGCAATTTATCATCGTTTGTCACTTCACGGAGAACACGCGATAGTGGCGGCTCTTCAGGGAGAAGCCATGATCACACGACGTAGATTCACGATGACGGTATTAGGCGGTGCGATAGCTGGCGTTGCATCTCAGGCGTTCGGCGCGACGGCCGCGAGCGCGGCGAAGCCGCCGCAAGCGGGCACGCTGGAAAAGCAGCTTGCCGCCATCGAGGCGCAGGTGGGCGGCCGGCTCGGCGTGTCGATACTCGATACGGCGAGCGGGCACGTGCGCGGCTGGCGCCTGCACGAGCGTTTCCCGATGTGCAGCACGTTCAAGGTGTTGCTCGCATCGGCCGTGTTGACGCGCAAGGATCATGGCAAGGAAGACCTTGCGCGCAAGGTCGTGTATGCGCATGCACAAGTCGTGTCGTATTCACCGGTGAGCGGCCCGCGCGCGGGCGGCGAGGGCATGACGGTCGCCGAGCTGTGCGAAGCCGCGCTCACGCGCAGCGACAACACGGCGGCGAACCTGCTGCTGGAGAGCATCGGCGGTCCGGCCGCGATTACGGCCTTCGCGCGCAGCCTTGGCGACCCGGTCACGCGCCTCGACCGCAACGAAACCACGCTCAACGAAGCGATACCGGGCGACCCGCGCGATACGACCACGCCCGCCGCCATGGTCGGCAACCTGCGCGAATTGCTGCTGGGCGAGCGTCTTTCCGCGGCTTCGCGCGAGCAGCTCATTGCATGGCTGGTCGCCAACAAGACGGGCGACGCGCGTTTGCGCGCGGGCTTGCCGAAGGACTGGCGCGTGGGCGACAAGACCGGCACGGGCGACCGGGGCACGGCGAACGATGTGGCAATTGTCTGGCCCACCGGGCGCGCACCTATCCTCGTCACGACGTATCTCACGGGCGCGACGCGCGCGAGTTCGGCGCAGCGCGATGCGGCGATCGCGCAGGTCGGAGTTTGCGTGGCGCATAGCTGATTCAATTGATATGTCATCCTAATCATATGAGAAGAGACCGATCGTTCGACCAGCGCGTGCTTTCCTTACGTGTTGTTATATTTGCAACATTGACTTAATTTTTTGGCGTCGTGGTCGTCAATACAAGTGACCTCTCACTACGGCGTCCCCATGTCATTCCTTACCAGAATCAAAATCGGCCCGCGTCTCGGCGCGGGCTTTGCCATTGTGTTGCTCCTGCTCGGCGCAGTGGGCGGGATCGGGCTCCTTCAGGCGTCGCGCATATTCGACGGCACCCAGGAAATCGGCGCGAACTGGCTGCCTAGTGTCGAGACGCTCGGCAATTTGCGCAATCAAGCGCAGGACGTACGCCGCACGTCGCTGCGCATGCTGATCGCAAGCGACGCCAGCGAGAAGGCTACGCTGCACGATCAGCACTCGCAGATGATCGGCCAGTTCGGCACGACCTTCGACGGCTATTCGAAGCTGGTTTCCTCGGCCGAAGAGCACCGTGTGGCCGATTCGATCGGCACCGCGTGGTCGCAGTATCTGGATGACGACAAGAAGATCGAGGCCCTCGTCATGTCTGCCGACGGCGGATCGGCCGATGCCCGCGCAGCGGTTTCGACCGCATCGGCGAAGTCGTTCCAGGCCTTGATGGACCTCATCAACCAGGACGTGACCCTCAATCACAACGGCTCGACCGCCGAAGTCGCCATGGCGAAGGCGGCGTACCACAGCGCGTTCGCCTGGACCATCGCGCTGCTCGTGCTCGCCATTGGCTTCGGCGCCACGATTGCGCTCTTCATCACGCGTTCGATTACGGGCCCGATCGCGCGGGCCGTGGATGTGGCCGAAACCGTGGCGCGTGGCGACCTGACCGCGCGCATCGAAGTGGACGGCAGCGACGAGGCGGCCCAGTTGCTCGGCGCGCTGCGTCACATGAACGAGCGGCTCGTCGACCTGGTGGGCCGTGTGCGCACCGGCAGCGAAGGCATCGCGACGGCTTCCGCGCAGATCGCGGCGGGCAACACCGACCTGAGCCAGCGCACCGAAGAGCAGGCCGCTTCGCTCGAAGAAACGGCGGCGAGCATGGAAGAGCTCACGGCAACGGTCAAGCAGAACGCCGATAACGCGACGCAGGGCAACACGCTGGCGGGCCAGGCCTCGCAAACGGCCACGCGCGGCGGCGAAGTGGTGGGCCGTGTGGTCGATACCATGCGCGATATCGCGAACAGCTCCGAACAGGTCGCGCAGATCATCTCGGTGATCGAAGGCATTGCGTTCCAGACCAACATCCTCGCGCTCAACGCGGCTGTGGAAGCGGCGCGAGCCGGCGAGCAGGGCCGCGGCTTCGCGGTCGTGGCGGGCGAGGTGCGCACGCTCGCACAGCGCAGCGCGACGGCGGCGCGCGAAATCAAGGAACTCATTAGCGTATCGGTCGAGCGCGTGAACAACGGCACGGCGCTCGTGGACGACGCGGGCCGCACGATGGGCGAGATCGTGCAATCGGTCAAGCGTGTTGCCGACCTCATGAACGAGATTTCGGCCGCATCGGGCGAGCAGCGCACCGGCATCGAGCAGGTCAACCAGGCCGTCACGCAGATGGACGAGGTCACGCAGCAGAATGCGGCGCTAGTCGAGGAAGCTTCGGCGGCGGCGCAGTCGATGTCCTCGCAGGCGGCGGCGTTGCGCGAGCTGGTATCGATGTTCAACATCGGCGCGGCTGGGCGTGCTGCAACGGCGAGCATCGCACCGACAACGAAGATAGTTGCGAGCGCAACGGTCAAGCGTGCCGCGCCATCGAGGCCCGCGCCCGTGCGTGCCGCCTCTGCGAGCGCTCCGAAGGCGGATCGCCGCGAGCCGGCAACGGCCACGTCCAACGACGACTGGCAGACCTTCTGATGTAGAGCGCCTCAAGCGCAGTTCAAACGCCCCGGTTAGCAGCGCAACCGGGGCGTTTGCCATTTTGCGCGGCTAGCGGCGCATCAAAACACGCCGAGCGTGGACTTCGGCTCCAGAAACGCTTCGATCCCGAAGGTGCCGTACTCGCGCCCGATTCCCGATTGCTTGAAGCCGCCGAACGGCGCGGCCGGTTCATGCGTGAGCGTGTTGACGAGCACGCGGCCGGCTTCGATCTGCGCGGCCACGCGGCGCGCGCGCTCGATATCGGGCGAAAGCACATAGGCTTGCAGGCCATACGGCGTATCGTTTGCGATCTCGATGGCGTGTTCGGTGTCGCGATACGCGATGATCGAAAGCACCGGCCCGAAAATCTCCTCACGCGCGATGGTCATGTCGTTCGTCACGCCGCTGAACACGGTGGGACGTACGAACCATCCCGATTCGATGCCCTCGGGCCGCCCCGCGCCACCCGCAATCAGATGTGCGCCTTCGTCGATGCCGATGCGGATATACCGCTGCACGCGCTCCCATTGCTTCTGACTCACCATCGGGCCGACGCTCGTGTGCGTGTCGCGCGGATCGCCCGATTGAATCTGCGCCACGGCCTTCGCGACGCTCGCTTCGAACTCGACGAGCCGCGACTGCGGCACCAGAATGCGCGTGCCCGCAATGCACGCCTGTCCACTGTTCATGAAGCCGGCCTGCAGCGCGAGCGGCACGGCTTCGTCGAAATTCGCGTCGTCCAGCACGATGACCGGCGACTTGCCGCCCAGTTCGAGCGTCACGCGCTTGAGCGTTTCGGCTGCCGTGCGCAGGATCGTCTTGCCGACCGCAGTCGAGCCCGTAAACGAAATCTTGGCGACGTCGGGATGCTCGGCGATGCGCGCGCCCACGGTGTCGCCACGGCCCGTGACGATGTTGAAGAGGCCCGCGGGCAGGCCCGCCGAATGCAGCGCCTCGGTCACGATGCGCGTCTGGATCGCGCTCATCTCGCTCGGCTTGATGACGGCCGTGCAGCCCGCGGCGAGCGCGGCCGCGAGCTTGCCGCAGATAAAGCCCGCGTCGCTGTTCCAGGGTGTAATCAGCCCGGCGACGCCCAGCGGCTGCATGGTGACCTCGGCTGTGCCCGCGCGCCGCGTGAACGCATAGTTTTCCAGCGTCTTCGCGGCATCGCTCAGCACGCTGGAGGCGTGCTGCGCCATCCAGCGGCCGCGCGAGACCGGTGCGCCGTACTCTTCCACGATCGCGTCGAAAAGCGCGTCTTCGCGCGCGACGACGGCCTCGTAGAGCGCCATGAGCATCTCGATGCGCTGCGCCTTCGTGGTGCGCGAGAACGCCGGGAACGCGCGTTTCGCGGCGGCGACGGCCGCATCCGCATCCGCCGCATCGGCCAGACGCACGCGGCCAATCACGGCCTCGGTCGCGGGGTTGAAGAGGTCGAAGTACTCCTCGCCGTGAGGGGTGACGAACGCGCCGTCGATATAGATCTTGTCGATGATCTGCATGGCTGCTCCAGAAAACGTGAGTCGATGAGGGCAAGATAGACGCTTGGCATTGCGTTGACTAGCCGTACAATGGTGCATGACCTCTTGAGCGATTCGGGATAATGAAGACATCGGGCCTGGTGGAACTCGAAGCGGTGCTGGCCGTGGCGCGCCATCGCAGCTTTCGTGCGGCGGCGGATGAACTGAGCGTGTCGACCTCGGCGCTCAGTCACGCGGTGGCGGCGCTCGAAGCGCGCATCGGCGTGCGGCTGTTCAATCGCACTACGCGCAGCGTGGCGTTGACCGAAGCCGGCGCGCAGTTCGTGGGCAGCGTCGCGCCCGCGCTGTCTACGATCCGCGAGGCGCTCGATCAGGCGGGCAGCTTTCGCGACACGCCCTCGGGCACGTTGCGCATCAATGCTTCCGTGGGCGCGGCGAAGCAGGTCATGCCCGTTTTCATCGCCTATTTGAAGCGCTATCCCGAGATGAAGCTCGATCTCGTCACGGAAGGGCGCCTTATCGACATCGTGGTCGAAGGCTACGACGCCGGCATTCGTCTCGCCGATATCGTGCCGCAGGACATGATCGCCGTGCCTTTTGGCGATCGTCAGCGTTTCGCGGTGGTTGGTAGTCCAGAATACTTTGCGAAACATAAACCGCCGCGCACGCCCGCCGATCTCAAGTCGCACCCCTGCATACGCAGCCGCATGCCCAGCGGGCAAATCTACCAATGGGAGTTCGAGCGGCGCGGGCAGGCCGTGCGCGTGGACGTGGAGGGTGCGTTGACGCTCGACGAGCCGGGTCTCATGCTCGCGGCCGCACGCGACGGACTCGGCCTCACGTATTTGACCGAATGGAACGTGAACGCCGACCTGGAGGCGGGCACGCTCGTGCGCGTGCTGGAAGACTGGACGCCGCCGCTCGACGGACTCTGCCTTTACTACCCTGGGCGGCGGCACGCGCCGGCGGGACTACGCGCGCTGATCGAGACGATCCGCGAACACGCCGACGCCGTGCGCAAGCGCGCGCCGGTGAAAAAGAGCCGGCGTGGGCCTGCTGCCGGGCGCTGATCGCGTCGCACGAAGCAACGCCTGCAGCACCGTGAAGCAGGCGGTGTGAGCGCCTGAAGGTACGCCGAGCTCCGACATCAACCACACCTCGCCCTCGGGCAGCATTACCTACCGCATCACGCCGCAGACGAGCGTCTACGCGAGCTACGTCGAGGCGCTCGAATCGGCGGGCAGCGCGCCGGCCACGGCCGTCAACGCAAACCAGATCCTGCCTGCGGCGGTGAGCCGGCAGCAGGAAGTGGGCGTGCGCACGCGTCTCGCCGGCAACACGCTCGTCTCGCTTGCGCTTTTCAACCTCAAGCAGGCCAGCGCAGAAACGAATGCCGACAACGTCTATGTGATCGACGGCAACGCGCGCTATCGCGGCGTGGAGTTTTCGGTGCAGGGGGATGTGACGAAGGACGTCTCGCTCACCGCATCGGCCGTTTATCTCGACGCGGAGCAGATCGATTCTTCCGACCCGACGCTCGTTGGCAAGACGCCGGAGAATACGCCGCACGTCACGGCGAGCCTGTTCGCTGGATATCGCGTGCCGGTGCTCGCGGGTCTTTCGGTGAACGGCGGCATTTATTACGTGGGGAGAATGCGGCCAACCGGCGCTACTGGAGTGCGGCGGGGTCGAATCAGCTGGGCGTGGGGCTCGGATGCACGCTGGAATTGACTTCAACGCTGGAGTTTTAAGCGTTGGCGCAGCGCTTGAAAAAATCTTCGCGCAGGGTCTTCAAAAATGCGCGACGAGTCGATACAATGGCGACCCTTCGAGCCCAAGAGGCGAGAGTGGACGGGATCTTATAGTCCCGGGTTGTATTGGAATGCCGACGTGGTGAAATTGGTAGACACGCTATCTTGAGGGGGTAGTGGCGAAAGCTGTGCGAGTTCGAGTCTCGCCGTCGGCACCAAAATTCTTCCAGTATCGTTCGCTGCAACAGCGTTGTGGTACTGGAGCGGATTGCATTCGCGCGATTTGGCTGCGAATAAGGCAAGAAAGCCGGCTTATTAGCCGGCTTTTTGCTTTTGCGCGGTAATGATAAGGATTCCAAATGAGGGGTGCGATGGAGGACGCATCGCGCCTCGCGTTGTGTTCCCAGGACTGCAGCGGGTGCTTGCGGGCTTGCACGGGCGGCGTATATAATCGCCGCTCTTCGAGCAGGTCCGTTAGCTGACATCGCTCGATCCTGCGTCATCCCACTGGCGCGGAAGCCGTTCTGCATGGGGGTATAGCTCAGCTGGGAGAGCGCTTGCATGGCATGCAAGAGGTCAGCGGTTCGATCCCGCTTACCTCCACCAACAGAACGCGTGGCCTTTAGGCACATTTCAGGCACGTTGCTTCATCATCCTCATTCAAATTCCCGGCATTGCGTCGAAATTTAGGCATCCTTTGTAAAGGATCGCATTCGCGCGTCTACCGTCACAGCGGCAACGCATGCGTCGAAAGAATCTCCTTGAGCACCATGAAGCTGCGGACCTGCCGCACGCCCGGCAAGTACAACAACTGCTCCGCATGCAACTGGTTGAAGCTTTCGTTATCGCGCGTGCGCACCAGCATGAAGTAGTCGAATTCGCCGGTCACGACGTGGCATTCCACACAGCCTGAAACCTTCTGCGCCGCTTTCTCGAATGCGGCGAACGCTTCGGGCGTCGAACGATCGAGCACGAAGCCGATCACGACCAGCATGCCCGCGCCGAGCGCCTTCGGATCGAGCAACGCGACGATTGAGCGTATCAGCCCTAACTCCTTGAGCCGTTCCACACGCCGCAAGCACGCGGGCGCACTGAGCTTCACCTTGGCCGCGAGGCTGACGTTCGAAATCGACGCGTCCTGCTGCAGATGCCTGAGGATCGCGCGATCGATGCGATCCAATGCTGGCGGGTGATTCGGCGTAGCGGGAGATTGCCTGGTTAATTTCATTGCGTCCTTTAATTATTTGGCAAACTAAACATGTTCGATAGCCAAAGAGATCGCTTTAAAAGTAGGTCGTCGATATTTTTTTAGCAAGCTCATTTCGCGGCAGGGCGCCTAACATTTCTCCATCGGATGGCGCACGCAATGGCGTGTTCCGGCCGTCGCCCACGTTCCACATGAGCCCACCTCCCGGAGATATTCGATGAACCTCCAGCGCTTTCCTCGTTATCCATTGACGTTCGGACCCACACCTATCCAGCCGCTCAAGCGCCTGAGCCAGCATCTCGGCGGCAAGGTGGAGCTATACGCGAAGCGCGAGGACTGCAACAGCGGGCTCGCCTTCGGCGGCAACAAGACGCGCAAACTCGAATACCTGATTCCCGACGCGCTCGCGCAAGGTTGCGACACGCTGGTCTCGATTGGCGGCATCCAGTCGAACCAGACGCGCCAGGTTGCAGCCGTCGCCGCGCATCTCGGCATGAAGTGCGTGCTGGTCCAGGAGAACTGGGTCAACTATTCCGACGCCGTCTACGACCGCGTAGGCAACATCCAGATGTCGCGCATGATGGGCGCGGACGTACGGCTCGTGCCGGACGGCTTCGACATTGGTATTCGACCGAGTTGGGAGGAAGCGCTCGAGGGCGTGCGCTCGGCTGGCGGCAAGCCGTATGCGATACCGGCGGGCTGCTCGGAGCATCCGCTCGGCGGCCTCGGTTTCGTGGGCTTTGCCGAGGAAGTGCGGGCGCAGGAGGCGCAACTGGGCTTCAAGTTCGACTACATCGTCGTGTGTTCGGTGACAGGCAGCACGCAGGCGGGCATGGTGGTCGGCTTCGCAGCAGATGGCCGCGCGGATCGCGTGATCGGCATCGATGCCTCGGCAACACCGGAGAAGACCCACGCGCAAATCACGCGCATTGCGCGGCACACCGCCGGGCTGGTCGATCTCAACCGCGATATCAGCGAAAAAGACGTGATTCTCGACACGCGTTACGCCGGCCCGGAATACGGTTTGCCCAACGAAGGCACTCTGGAGGCGATTCGCTTGTGCGCGCGGCTGGAGGGCGTGCTCACCGATCCCGTGTACGAGGGCAAGTCGATGCACGGCATGATCGACAAGGTGCGCCGCGGCGAATTCGAGCCGGGGTCGAAGGTGCTGTACGCGCATCTGGGCGGCGTGCCGGCTTTGAGCGCGTACAGCTTTATCTTCCGCGACGGCTGAATTCAAGCGTGGGTTCGCTGGAGCGCGAGGCGGCGCCTGGCGGGTGCCACGGTCTTTGACTTTGATCACGGCGCGCCGGGCCAGTCACAACGACAATGGGCGTCCTACACGTCGTAGGAGTGCCGGGCTCTCTTGCCCCTCCTGCGAACTCCGCGCCGGGCTTTCCAGCCCGGCGTTTTTTTGGGGAGGGGATTCGCGGATGGCTGTAGCGGTCGCATTTGTGGCGCGTATGAGACCCCCTCGGGTCATTGCGGCGCCTGCGCAACGGGTTGCGGCGTAGTGGGCTGCGCCGGCGGCGGCACGCTCATCTGCTCCGCCTGAACGACCCAGCCGCCGCCCATCGCCATGTAGAGGTTGACGAGGTTCGTCAGCGTCGCAGCCTGTGTCTGCGTTTGCTGCAGCTCCGCGTTGAACAGATTGCGCTCGGCATCGAGCACCTCCAGGTAGCTCGTATAGCCGCCCTCGTAACGCAGCCGCGCAAGCCGCAGATATTTGCGCAGCGAGGTGATCTGCTGGCTCTGAATCTCAAACTGCTCGCGTGACTTTTGCACCCCGATCAGCGCGTCGTTGACCTGCTGGAACGCAACCTTGATCGCGTTTTCGTAGGCGAACAGCGCCTCCTGCTGCCGTGCCTCGGCCTGCTTGTTCTGGCCGTAGATGTTGCCGCCCGTGAAGATCGGCATCATTGCCGAGCCGGCAAACGTCCATACCCGCGCAGGTCCGGTGAAGAGATTGGAGAACTGCGTGCTCACTGATCCGAAGAGCCCCGTGAGCGAGATTTGCGGGAAATACAGCGCGCGCGCCGCGCCAATCAGCGCATTTTGCGCGACCAGATTCTGCTCAGCCTGCAGCAAGTCGGGCCGGCGTTCGAGCAGGTCCGACGGCATGCCCTCAGGCACGGCGGGCGTCGAGAGATCCACCAGTGCGCGGCCGCGCAGGATCGGCTCCGGATTGCTGCCGAGCAGCACCGAGAGCGCGTCTTCCTGCTGCGCGATCTGCTGCTCGAATTGCGGGATGGTCGCCTTCGTCGCCGCATAGTCGGACTGGCTTTGGGCAAGCTCCATATCCGAGGTCTGTCCGAACTGCTGGCGCAGCGTGAACACGTGCACGGAATCGGCCCGGCTCGCGGTCGTGCTCTGTGCGATCTCAAGCTGCATATCGAGGCTGCGCAGCGTGATATAGGACGTCGCGACCGATGCGACGAGCGTCAGGATCGTCGCGCGGCGGCTCTGCTCAGCCGAGTTCACGTTTGCACGCGCCGCCTCGGTTTCGCGCCGGACCTGGCCAAACAGGTCGATGGTCCAGAAGGCCGACACGCTCGGCTGGAACTCGTTGAAGACCGGCGAGACGCCGGCGGGTATCGGCGTCGGCCCGTCCTGCGATGCGCGCTCGCGCGCCGCGCTGAAACCGACGCTCGCCTGCGGGAACAGTGCCGAACGGGTGCTCACGAACTGGCCCATGAACTCGTCGACACGCGCGGCCGCCTGCTTCACGTTGAGGTTGTTCTCGAGCGCGGTCTTCACCAGGTCGTTCAGTACCGGGTCGTCGAACTGTTCCCACCACGTGGTGTTGGCGACGTCGGCCACGTCCGGGTACGCAAACCGGTACGTTGCCGGCACGTCCACTTTCGGCCGCTCGTAGTTGGGGCCGAGCAGACAGCCGTTCAGCAAGCCCATCACCAGGACCGGCGCGGCGACGCGCGCAAAGGCGGCGGCTCGCATGTCAGTCGTCCTCACGCCGCACGGACGGCGTGACCGTAGGCGAGCCAGAGCCGCCGGACGCGGGCGGCGGCGTTCCGCTGCCCGGCGCGGGTGTTTCCTTGCCGCCGTCCTTGCGCGAACCAAGCGACTCGATCCCCCAGTAGAACATTGGAATGAAGAACACGGCGATCGCGGTCGCGCCCAGCATCCCGCCGATCACGCCTGTGCCGATCGAATGGCGGCTGTTCTGCGAGGCGCCCAGCGCAATGGCGAGCGGCACACAGCCGAGGATGAACGCAAGCGAAGTCATCACGATCGGCCGCAGGCGCTCTTTCGCGGCGGTCAGCGCAGCGTCGTACGGCGTCTTGCCTTCCTCCCGGTTCAGCACGGCGAACTCGAAGATCAGGATCGCGTTCTTCGCGGCGAGCGCGATCAGCATGGTGAGCCCGATCTGGAAGTACACGTCGTTGTTCAGGCCGCGCAGCAGGATCGCGAGCAGCGCGCCGAAAAGGGCGAATGGCACCGCCATGAGCACGCCGACTGGCAGCGACCACTTCTCGTATTGCGCGGCGAGGATCAGGAACACCATGATGATCCCGAACACGAACACGAGCCCCCCGGCCGAGCCCGACTTGATCTCCTCGAACGCCTCGCCGCTCCAGCCGACGGCGTAGCCCGGCGGCATCTGCGCGGCGAGCTCCTTCAAGGTGTCGATCACCTGGCCCGAGCTGTAGCCCGGCGCCGCGTTCGCCGTAATCTTCACCGCCGGGAAGTTGTTGAAGCGCGTGATCAGGTCGGGTCCGGTGACGTACTTGTAGGTCATCACCGCCTTGATCGGCACCATGTTCTGCGTCTTGCTGCGCACGTAGATCTGGTCGAGGTCCGTGGGCGTGAGCCGGTAGCGCGGATCGGCCTGAACGATCACCTGCCAGAGCCGCGCGTCCTTGTTGAACTGCGACACATAAAGCGAGCCGAACATGGTCTGCATCGCGCTGTACACCTCTTCGACCGGCACGCCGAGCGTCTCCGCCTGGTCGCGGTCGACGTTCACGAGCAACTGCTGCGAGCTCGCGTTGAACGTCGTGGTCACGCCGGAGAGCTCGGGGCGCGCCTTCGCCTTCGCCATGAAATCCTGCACGACAGCCGCAAGCTGCTGAATCGAGGCGTCTCCGTGGCTTTCGATCCACATCTCGCTGCCGCCCGTCGTACCCAGGCCCGGAATGGACGGCGGATTCACCGGTATGACGATGCCCTCCTGGATCTTCGAGAGCGTCTCGTAAGCCTTGATTAGCACTGCGCGCGCGTTTTGCTCCCTGATGTTCGAGAACTTGTACCGTTCGTCGAAACCCCTTAGGCCAACGAAGAAAGTGCCCGCGTTGTTCTTGTTCTGACTGTCGAGCAAGCTGAAGCCGTTCACGATCGTGATGCTGCTGACCGCGGGCTGCTTCATGAAATAGTCGGTGACCTTGTCGCCCACGGCCGCGGTCCGGTCGAGGCTCGCCGCATCGGGCATGATGATCGCGCCAAGCAGATAGCCCTGGTCTTCGGGCGGCAAGAAAGCACCCGGGATCGACTTCCCCATCAGGACAGCGAGCGCAATCACGGCGGCGAAAACGATGAACCCCATCACGTAACGCCTGATCATGAACTGCACGGCGCGCCCGTAGCCGGACGTCATCCGCTCGAACTGATTGTCGAACCACCGGAAGAAGCCCCGCTTCTCGTGGTGCGTGGGCTTGAGCAGGATGGCGGCAAGCGCCGGAGATAGCGTGAGCGCCACGATGCCCGAGAACACCACCGAGATCGCGATCGTGATCGCGAACTGCTTGTACAACTGTCCTGTGATCCCGCCGAGGAACGCAACCGGCACGAACACCGCGCACATGACGAGCACAATCGCGATGACCGGGCCCGACACCTCGTCCATCGCTCGCTTGGCCGCCTCTTTCGGACTGAGCTTGAAGACGGTCATATTGCGCTCGACGTTCTCGATGACGACGATCGCGTCGTCCACAACGATGCCGATCGCGAGCACCATCCCGAACAACGTCAGCATGTTGATCGAGAAGCCCAGCGCCGCCATCCCCATCGCCGTGCCGACGATCGACACCGGCACCGCCAGCACCGGTATGAGCGTGGCGCGCAGGCTCTGCAGGAACACGTACACGACGATCACCACCAGCACGAGCGCTTCGAAGAACGTGTGGATCACGTCGGCGATCGACGCACGCGTGAAATCCGTCGTGTCCATCGCGATCTGATAGTCGAGCCCTTCAGGAAATGCCGTCTTTAGCTCGGCGAGCGTCTCGCGGACCTGCTTCGAGACATCGAGCGCATTCGCGCCCGGCTGCTGGTAGACCGCGATGATCGTCGCCGGCTTGCCCTGGTAGGTAGTGCGGTTGGAATAACTCTTCTGACCGAGCTCGGCCCGGCCGATGTCTTTCAAGCGGACGATCGCCGCACCGTTGCTCGCTGCGCGGATGATGATGTCGTCGAACTCGGCGGGCGTCGCGAGCCGCCCGGTGGTTGTCACCGCGAATGACTGCTCGACCGGGTTGCCGGTTGGCGCCTGGCCGACGGTGCCCACCGCGAATTGCTGGTTCTGACCGCGCACGGCGTTCTGCACGTCGCCGGCGGTGATGCCGAGCTGCGCCATACGATCGGGCTTCAACCAGATCCGCATCGCGTAATCTGGAGTGCCAAAGATCGCCGACTGGTTCGCACCCGAAATCCGCTTGAGCGTGTCGAGCACATAGACGTTCGCATAGTTCGCGATATAGGTCGGGTCGAAGCGATCGTCCGGCGAGTAGATCGCGATCACCATCATGAAGGCGTTCGACTTCTTCTGGACCTGGATGCCCTGCGACTGCACCTGCTGCGGCAGCTGCGGCAACGCGAGGTTCACGCGGTTCTGCACGTCGACCTGGGCTAGCTCCGGATTGGTGCCGATCCCGAAGAAGACGTTGAGCGTGTAGTTGCCAGTCGACGAGCCGGACGAATACATGTAGATCATGTTGTCCGCACCGTTGACCTGCTGCTCGATCGGCGCTGCCACGTTGTTCGCGACGACGTCCGCGCTGGCGCCCGGGTAGGTCGCGGAGACCGTGATCTGCGGCGGCGTGACGTCCGGATACTGCGCGATGGGCAGCGAGAACAGCGTCAACGCGCCGCCGAGCGTGATCACGATCGAGATGACGGACGCGAAGATCGGCCGGTCGATGCAGAAGCGCGAGATGTTCATCGAGTCGCCCCTTACTGCGACGCGCCGCTGGTTGCGACCGGCGCCGTCGCTCGCTCGCCTGCGCTCACCTGGGGCGCCGACGCGCCGCCCTTCTCAACGACCGTCTTGCCGCCGCTCTTCGTCGAGGGGAGCGTTGCGGCAATCTTGAGCGGCACCTCGGGCACGACGCGGATCGCGCCGTCCACCACGATGCGCTCGCCCGCCTTCAGGCCATCGTTGATGAACCAGTTATCGCCGTTCCAGTCGCCGACTTCGACCACTCGTTGACGCGCCTTCGACTGATTGTCGACGACCCACACGAAGTGGCTCTTCGCACCCTGCAGCACCGCCCGCTGCGGCACGAGGATGGCATTCGGCCGCACGGCGCCCGACACGCGCGCGCGCACGAACTGCCCCGGCCGCAACGTACCCTTCGGGTTCGCGAGTGTGGCCCGCACGAGGAAAGTGCCGGTGTCGGTGCTGAACGCCGGATTCGCAAAGCTGATGGTGCCGTGCTGGGGAAATTCCGTGCCATCGGCAAGTTCGACTGCCACGACGAACTCGCTGTGCGGCGGGAAGAGCAGCTTGCCGGCTGAAATCTGGTCCTGAAATTTCAGCATTTCGTTCTCGGAAATGCTGAAGTTCACCCAGATCGGATCGAGCTGATAGACATAGGTGAGGAGCCCAGATGAATTGGCGATGAGATAGCTTCCGTCCTGCTGTCTTGCATAGCTCGCGAGACCGTCCAGGGGCGACTTGATCGTCGTGTAGCCGAGGTTGAGCTCCGCCGTCTCCACCTGCCCTTGCGCGGAGATCACCGCGGCTTGCGCCTGCTTCTCGTTGCCAATCGCGTCGTCGAGGTCCTTCTGGCTCAATGCCTGCTGCGCGGCAAGCGGCTTCACCCGCGCAAGATTCTGCTGCGCGACCGTGAGCCGCGCCTCCTGCTGCGCAAGCTCGCCACGCGTCGTCTGCAGCGCGGCCTGAAACGGCTTCGGATCCATCAGGAACAATGTCTGGCCGGCCTTCACCTTGTCGCCTTCGGTGTACATCCGCCTGTCGAGAAAGCCGTCCACACGCGCACGAATTTCGACTTCACGCGAACTCTGCGTCTGTGCGGTGAACTCGAGATCGACCGGGGTGTCTTGAGCCGCGACCGTCATCACCGTGACTTCCGGCGCGCCGAGCGCTGGCGGCCCCGAGGCCTTCTTGCAACCGGCGAAGAGAGTCAGCGCAACGGTGACGATGATTAGCGGCAGGCGGCCTCGGCGTGCCACAACCCGGGATAACGGTCGATGCTCGGGAAAGAACGGTCCGCTCATGAATGGCCTCCCGCAACGCGCCGGACCTGCGCATCGCCCCGGCACGCACGCGCATGGTCACCTCTTCGTTGCCCGCTTACTGTTCGCGATCCGGATCAGCAAGGGTCCGTCGATCGCACTGGACGCGGCGCTGGCCGAGACAGGAAGGGGCCAGCCGACTTGCCGCTCCCGGACACACTACCCACGCCGGGTATGACTCGCTCGATACATCCCGCCCGATGATTCGCGCAAAAACCAGAATGACGTTCGTAGTCTGGCTGAGGGACCGCGTATGCGGCGCGCTCGAAAGGGCCGCCGGCGCAACCCAGGTATCGGCGTCGCATGGTCACGGCGCCTGTTCTCGTGAAGTCTGCTAGCCGTCCCGGCCAAAAGCAATGAGACTTTGGTCCGATATCCCCAACGCCATGCGCGTCAACGCCGGATCTGCTCGATGTTATTGCCGGCATGTGCGGGATGCTGGCAGCGCCGGTCCAACTCGCCCCGGACTGACGCATCGTTGAGCAAGCGATCGCTCTGCTCTTCGCCGTACCTCAGCCGCAGTAGCGCTTCGATCGCGCGCCAGTCGGCGTATCGGCCAGAGTCGGCCAGGTCGCGCGCATAGCGCAGCATGTAGTCTTTCACCCCCATAGCGGAATTTTTGCTCCTCATCGACCTCTCCAGGTTAGTGGAGGACCAAGGCAGTCGTACGGATTTTGCGAGCCGCGAACCAGGTCCCGGCTCGCTCACCGTGTCGCCACTTCCGATGCGCGAGGCGCTGGCGTTGTCGGTTGCTAGAGATGGATCGGCGCCATGATGCATGCCTGAGTCCAGGCCGAACTGTCGCCGCTTGACATCGTGGCAGCAACGTCTGTTGAACTTAGGTAACGACTACCTTCGAAAAACATGACAATGCCTCGCGTAATCCCAAATCGAGAACCACCGGGTTTCTTGTGCCGATGCACGCATGGATGAAATAAGTGCAGTCAGTTGCAGCCGTGACTGTTCGCTGTCCGATAACAAGTAGCGCCGCCGGGCCCGCGCACGACGCCTTTTCCATTCGCCGTCTTCGCCTCGCCACCACGATTGGTTTGGGTCGTCCGAACACCATTCTGATTTGTTTGGGACGTCCAGGCGGTGCCCGTATTCCGGTTATAGCCGCCCGCCGTCGCCCCGTTGCCACAAACGGTTTCGCCACGGGCATTCCTCGCGCATTCCGCAAACGCGCTTGAACTGATCATTAAGCAAACCACTAGCAACACAGTCTTCATTGCGGTCTCCCAAGGGCTCGGCCTGAACGTGAATGGTGCATGATCGATAAAGCGCCGATCGCCATCCCGTCGTCGTCTCAAAGAGTTTAGGACGCGTGGTCAACGAAGGCCAATGAAGCCCGCGGTGTCAATCCAGTGACGAATGGCGCAATACAGCTTGCCGTAAGCCTGCCACCGACCTCGACTCCATCGACCACTATGGATCGTGCTCAACACGTTCCTCGAAAGGCGCAAGCCGATCTGAACTTACGATGCGGCTTCCCGATCCGCCAGATAGTCGTGAACTACCGTACCCAGACCGAGTGTCAGGTCGGTAAGGATATGGACTCCTGAAAGCACTTCCAGAACTGGCAGTTCAGCGACAGGCGCAAGCGCATGATGAAACAGTTCAAGCGCTGCCGGGCCATTCCATGCGCCCTTGACACTGATGTCTTCGCAAAAGTACCGCACAAGTTCGCAAACTCGGGGGGATCCGTCCACATGGGGAATAATCTTGAGCAGGTAGTTGGGTGCGGAGAGTGACGCCAGGATCTGGTCGTGAGGCGCGGGACGATACTTGTAGCCCATCGTCGCCACCGCAATCGGCACGGGCCCGTAGCGCAACACGCCGCCGATCGTGTCTTTCTCGACCCGCAGTTGCGGACTCGCGAGCTTCTTGGGGAAGCCCCAGATTTCCCGACCACCGGCGATGGGTGCCATGTCGTCGAGGAACATCGCGTGCACGTACCCACCAGTGTGTCCCTGAAAACTTACCGGGATGACCTGTCCGGCTTCGGTGTAGTCGCCAAAGCCAGTGGAGTTCGGCATCCGGATGAACTCAAATTTGACTATGGGATCAACCATCTCGAGCGGGCCGGGTATGACCTTCTTCAACCTCTCCGGATCAGTCCGATAGGTGATGATAAGAAATTCCCGATCCACGAATCGGTAGGGACCCGGTGGATAGGCGGGACTCGTGAGTGGCATGGCAAAGGCGCGCTCTCTTACCTCGGATTCCGTCATGGTGCTTTCTCCTGATGTTGTGATTCGACCGGTGTCAGGTCGAATACACGAATTCCATAAGCAAGCTCGACCACATCCTCCCAGGCTTTCCGCGCAACTGCATCGTGCACGTCGCCGAGGCCGCCCTGCCATAGTTCGTCAATGGTGGCGCGTGAAAACTCGTAATCCTTGAAGTCCGAAGAGCCGGTGTTGTGGCGGTTGGTCATATGAACCAGGGCGACCGCGCCTCGCGTGCTCACCGCCGCCAACCGCTGTGCGTCCGGATCGTCGCGCATCGCTTCGGGAAGCTTGTCCAGCAGACGGCGTAGCGCAGTGCGCAACTCCTCGGTCTTTTTGATATGCGCCGAACTGAAGCGCGCTTTGCTCGCGTATTGAATGTCCTTGAGGCGCTCCTGAACTTGCTGGAGATTTTCGGGAAAGTGGCCAGAGCCGGTGAACACATCGACCTGCAATACGAGCGCGCTCTCCCGATAAGCCTCATCGACGACGTACCACATCGGTGTATTGGATGAGATTCCTCCGTCCCAATACCACTGTCCCTCTATCAATACAGGAGGGAACCCCGGAGGTAATGCGCCGCTCGCCATGACATGCTCCGGGCCTATCCTTGTTTTGGTATTGTCGAAATAGACTGATTCCCCCGAGCACACGTTCACCGCCCCGAGCGAAAGACGAATATCGCGCCGGTTGATCAGATCAAAATCGACAAGTTCCTCGAGCGTTCTCTTAAGAGGGTGAGTGTCATAAAAGCTGAGGGCATCGGGCGTGCCATGAACGGCCATGAACGGCGGTAGCGCGCGCGGCACAAAAAATCCTGGCACACCGAACGTAATAACCGATGCCGCACTCCAGGCATTGAACCACGACCGCGTTGCGCCTGCGGTGGCTTGCGGTATCAGCGATGTGCGGGCCGATACGCGCTCCCAGAACTCGCGTAGCCGTTCAACCCGTTTTTCCGGGGGATTTCCGGCAATCAGTGCCGCGTTGATTGCGCCAATCGAGATACCCGCAATCCAGTCCGGAGCGATACCAATTTCAACGAAGCCTTCAAATACGCCAGCCTGATACGCACCCAGAGCGCCGCCGCCCTGCAATACAAAAACGGTATGGTCGAACCTGGCAAGGCTGTCGACCACTTGAGGAGGCAGTTTGCTCGTTTTGGCCTTCATCATTTCCACCTCGCAAACGGTACGTGACTGCGATTGACACGTCGTCACTAACGAAGCCGACAAAGTAAAACCCGGAAGGGAGCGTTGCCCGGGCCGCTGTAGCGGATGCCATTGCGCCAGTCATCGCGACAGGCTCTTCACGATCGCAGCCGCAATGTCCCGGCTCACCGAGCCCAATGCGCGATCGTGAGCGGCAACAAGCGCGTCGTAAGCCTGCCCTTGCACAGGCTCGCGCGCGAGCGTGCGCCCGAAAATCGGTGTCACCTGGCCTGGAGGCCAGATTGTCCACAGTGCGTCTATCGTTGCCATATCCCCCAGCACCGAATCGAATTGCATGATGTCGACGCGCACACGCCACGTTGGCAAGCCACTTGTATCCGCCCCATACACGCTTACGTGCTCAGAGCCAAGCAGCACCGCGAGATCGCCAGCGATCGTTCGCTGAATATTGCCTTTCAGCGGCTCCGCCCAGCGTTGAAACTCTTCAGGCCACACCTGATTGTCGGCAAGGCTGACGACGATCTGCGGGCGGTCAACCAACGCGGGAATCGTGACCGGGTTGACCACAACATGTAGCGGCGCCACGGGGCCCATGGTGGCAAGTGTTGCGTCAGGCTTCAACCGGTAGAAGCTGGACGCTGGCGAGCTGGCGCAGCCGCCAAGCGACACGGCCAACAGGGCAATAACGACCGATATCAGTGCACGCGTCACGGGTGGTTCTCCTGCTGCTTGCCGCGAAGCAACGACTCCGGATGCCGCTCAAGATAATCGGCGAGCGTGCGGAAGGCCGTAGCCGTGCGTGAAAGCTCCTGAATCATGTCGGTCGTGTTCTGCTGCAGGGCGGAGTCCGGCTGCAACGCGTTGTTGGCCGAGTCGAGCGCAGTGTGGGCCGCGGCAAGTGTGCCCTGCGCCTGCGGGACGATCATGGTGTCGAGATCGTTGAGTAGCGTCTTCGCGTTCGCCAGCGTCTCTCGCGTGTTCTTGCCAATCGCATCGAACGGAATCGTGTTGAGCTTTGCCACGAGTTGCGTGACGTTGTCCTGCAGCCTTTGCAGGTTTCCGGGGATCGTCGGAAGTTCTGGAGGCGATGACGCCCAATTGACGGTGGCTTTTGGCGCATCAGGAAAGAAGTCGGCGGCCAGATACAGTTGGCCTGTCAGCAAATTGCCCGTTCTAAGCTGGAGACGCAGTCCCTTCGCGACGAGGCGATCCGCCAGTGCGTGCGGATCGTTGGACACGCGCCCGCCTGGGGCGCTGACTGCGCCGGCCTCATAGCGAGACGTGAACAACTCTGGATATAGGTCTATTTCCACCGGAATGGTGAACTTCTCTGTCTTGAGATCAAAGCGTGTATAGATCGCTGTCACTTCGCCCACCACAATGCCGCGGAAGTCCACAGGCGCGCCCACGGTCAGTCCCCTGACCGATTCAGTGAAGTCGACCACGTACTTGGCGACGACGTGATAGTGCGCCTTCATCGCGTCAGCCCGATCCGGGAACAGCGTGAAGGTCGACTCGGTCGCGGCGACGGCTCCGTCGAACCCGCTCGGCGGCGACTCGAATGCCACGCCGCCGATCATGATCGACACGAGCGATTGCGTATTGACCTGGATGCCACCCGAGCCGACTGTTACGTCGACACCGCTCGCGTGCCAGAAGCGCGTGTCCGCAAGAACGAACTTGTCGTATGGCGCATTGATAAACGCCCTCAGTGTCACACCGTGGCCGTCAGGATCGAGCTTGTAGCCGGATATCTGTCCGACCTGCAGCCTTCGGAAATAGACTGGCGTGCCGACGTCGATCGAGCCCATATTGGTGCTTTTCAGAATGAATTCGCGCCCCGGCACATCGTTCGCGATCGCGGGTGGTGTCTCGAGGCCGACGAAGTCGCGACGGTCGACTTTCGATTTCCCGACATCCATTTCGACGTAAGAGCCGGACAGGAGCGTGCCGATCCCAGACACCGTTCCGCCGGATATACGAGGGCGCACGACCCAGAAACGCGTGGTGTCGACAAGCATGTTCGTCGCATTTTTATTGATGTCGGCAGTCGCGACGACTCGCTCGTGATCGGGCGTGAGCGTTACGGTTTTGACGAGCCCGATGTCGACGTTCTTGAACTTGACTTTCGTCTTTCCCGCTTCGAGACCATCGGCGGTCAGGAAACTGATCGTAATCGTCGGTCCCTTCTCGACGACTGCCTTGACAGCGAGCCATCCGCCAATCAGGACCGCGAGGACAGGTACGAGCCAGACGACCTGAAGACGCCAGCGCGAGCGCGGCGTTGCTTGCGCGTCGGGGAAATCAGGCTTTTTCTCCGGTTCCGGCATGATCTCGCTCCAGTTCGTCCCATATCAGGCGGGGATCGAACGCCATCGCTGCAAACATCGTCAACACCACCACAGCACCGAACGCGATCGCCGCGTTGCCGGCCTGGATTGTCGCAAGTGCCTGGAACTGCACGAGCGCGACGAGCATCGTGATCACGTAGATGTCGAGCATCGACCAGCGCCCCACAAATTCGACCATCCGATAGATCCGTGTGCGCTCGACGGGGTACCAGCGCGAGTGCCTTTGTGTGGAGATCGTCAGGTAGACGAGCGCGAGGATCTTGAGCATCGGCACCGCGATGCTCGCGACGAACACGACAATCGCAAGCGGCCACGATCCCGAAGTCCACAGGTACACGACGCCGGAGAGGATCGTGTCGTTCTCGGTGCCGAAGAGCGAGTTCGTGTACATCACGGGCAACATGTTCGCCGGGATGTACATCACCATCGCAGCGACCAGGAAGGCCCACGTGCGAGACAGGCTTGCGGGCTTGCGTACGTGCATCGCTGCACCACAGCGCGGACAATCGAACGTATGGGCGTTGGCCCGTAGGCTTGCGAGCAGTCCGCAATCGTGGCACTGCGCGAGACCGCATTGCGCTGCGGTAAGCGCGCCTTGCAGAGACGCCTCGTCCAGGTCTGGCTGCGCGTCGATGTGCTCAACGGCGGCGACCCGCGCCCACAAGGTGCGCATATCGAAAGCGGAGCCGGCCGCCGCCAGCACGAACATCAGGGCTGCGAACGACCACAGCGCAGGACCCACAACCACGCCCGCGATCGCGGACAACTTCACAAGCGCAACGAGCAAGCCGAGAATCAGCACCTCGGTCATCCCCCAGGGCTGGCAAAAGCGGCAGAGCCGGAAGATGGCCGCACCGCCCCACGGCGCACGGTCGCATTTCAGCGGGATCAGTAACCACAGCATGCTTACGGTCTGCAAGATCGGCATGAGGACAGTCGTAATGAACACGAGGCCCGCGATTGGCCATTTCCCGTCCAGATACAGCACGCCCACGGCGCCCAGCAGCGTTGTTTCGACGACCGTCCCGTTGACCGACAGGCCGACGATCGGATAGAGATTCGAGACCGCGAAGAGTACAACCGCGGCGAGTGAAAACGCGAGCGCCCGGTCGAGACTGTTGGGGAGTTCGCGGTATAGCTGGGCGCGGCAGCGCCGGCATCGCAAGGCTCCGCCCGCTTGCACGGTCACCTCGCGCTGCAGGAGATCGCATTCGTGACAGGCGATGAGTTTCCTGTGAGTCATTGCGGCACCTGTGCAGCAATGAATGCGCTCGACTTCTTCTGGACCTGGATGCCCTGGGACTCAACCTGCCGTGGCGTTCGTGGCAACACGAGGCACACACGGTTTTGCACGTCCGCTTGCGTGAGTTCCGGATTCGCGCCAATTTCGAACAAAACGTTGAGCGTCGGGTTGGCGGTCGATGAACTCGACGAATACATACATATCATGGGGTCTGCACCGTTCACCTGCTCCTCGACGTTCAGACATTCGACGGACCGAGCGCGCTGCGCATCGTCATTCGTCTGACTCAGCAGTTCACGGGCGCGGCAGAGGCGCGCAGCGCGCGAGCGTCCGCGTCGCTACGCAACGTCCCATTCAGCCGCCGGCGTGGAGCCACGAGAATCTGCGCGCGACAGGAGGGGAGCCGGGACCACCAGGTCGCGAACAGGCCGGCATATGGCGCCGGCTCGCTCGTGCCAGTTGTCAGCGGATTGCGAGCCCACATGGCTGCCGTGGCCACCTTTGCTCAAGTCTGGTCGCCACCCGGGTGGAGCACAATGGGACTTTGGTCCGATATCCAGGCAGGGGAGGCAGTCGGGAGGTATCTTGTCGTTCCTGGACTGGGGCGATCAACGTTGATTGCCATCGCTCTGATTGACGGCATGGTGAGGGTCTCATTCAGCCCGATGCGTAAGCCACTTGCCGTATTCGATCGGTCGGGCGCCTCCGCGTGCGTCAAGACGCGCAGCAAGGATATGCCCGCCGCATTCAGAGCAACCGGATGCGCACCCAGATATCAAGTTGACGAATCAACTTATTCGAGTACCGGCTTCGCGACGGCAACGATGGATCTTTTCAGCCGTTCTGCTCGGACACCTGTCCGGCATCAGCATCGGTTTCGCGCGCATCGTTGCGCGAAACCCCCGCGGTCCCGATCGCGTCTGTTGTTGCGCCCGTTTCCACGGGAGCTGGCGGGCCACCCACGTCGTCACGTAGCAAGGGGCGCTCGGGATGCACGAACAGCCATAGCAGCGCTCCGCAAGCGGCCGCCGCGCCGATCACGATCATGCCGCTTCCCCAGCTATGCGTGACCTTGACGACCAGCGCCAGCGTCATGGGACCCGCGACGTTCGACAGGGCCCCCCACACGTTCGTCCATCCCGACATGACGCCGGCAAACTCGCGCCCGAGATCCTGCGTGGCAGACCAGACGACCACCTGCACGAATCCCACCGCGGCAAAGGACAGGCACAGCAAGCCGATCACCGCGGTAATCGAATCCGCTCGCGAGGCCGCCGCCAACGCAAGCGCGCTCACGAGAAATCCGCTCACCGCAACGGGCGTGCGCGCCCGATAGACCGAGCCCGTCTTTCTGAGCAGCCAGTCGCTGAATGCCCCTGCGGCGAACACTGCCACGAACACAGCCACCCACGGCAACGATGCGTACAGACCCATCGCCTTGAGCGAAAGCCCGCGCGCGCGCATGAGGTACGTTGGCAGCCACGTCGTATAGAAACTCTGGATGAGCACCAGCAGGAAGTACTGCACACCGAAGATCCAGAAGCGCCACTGCCGCAGACAGCGCCTGAGCGCGCCCCTGGCTGCGGTGTGTTCAGGTGGCTGGCCGGCTGCGATGTACTCGACCTCTTCCTTTGTGATGAGCGGATGCGCTGCCGGCGTATCGCGGTAGCCGAACCACCAGATCGCGCCGAGCAGCAGGCCCAGCGCGCCGAATCCATGGAAAACGGCGTGCCACCCGAACCGCGAGATGGTCCACGCCGTAAGCGGCGCCGAAATGATCGGGCCGAGATAGAGTCCCGCGAGCAGCAGTGCGTTGCCTTTCGCGCGCTCGCTGGCCGGAACCCAGCGCTTGAGCGCGACGACACTGCTCGACCAGTCCGCCGATTGCGCCCCGCCCAGCACGAGGCGGCACCCGAAGAGCCAGGCGAACGAGGTGCCCAGGGGCGTGGCGAGCATCATGAGCGACCAGAGCGTGCTCGTGCCGAACAGCACCTTACGCGACCCGAAGCGTTCGGCGGCGCGGCCGGCCGGTATCTGCCCGATTGCATAGGCCCAGAAGTAGATCGTGAGAATCATCGACATCTCGACGATCGACAGGCCCAGTTCGTTCTGGATCGTCGGGGCTGCCACAGCCATGGCTGTGCGGTCGAGCGTCATCACGAACGTCAGCGGCGCGACGAGCAATGCCA
This sequence comes from Paraburkholderia hiiakae, assembly GCF_904848665.1. Taxonomy (GTDB): domain Bacteria; phylum Pseudomonadota; class Gammaproteobacteria; order Burkholderiales; family Burkholderiaceae; genus Paraburkholderia; species Paraburkholderia hiiakae. Next base: position 144,946 of record NZ_CAJHCQ010000002.1, on the reverse strand, counting down.
CAATCTTCCAGCGGAGATGGTTCACGTTGTGCAACATCGTTCAACTCCCTGGGTCGTGCGGAACGTGGCTCGCGTGCGGTGCGAAGGCGTCCCGAACCCGCTCGTAGCGATGCCGACGCGCAAGCCTTGTGCACGTCACTGCGAGAATAGTTCGGGCACCTGAGGAATCACGCCTCGCGGCCCGCGTGATCGCGATCAGCCGCTTCGAACCCCTGCGGGTCGCGTTCGGCCCATTGTCGGGCCCAAGCCTGCAGCGGCTGCAATGCGGCCCTGAGCTTCCTGCCTTCTGCCGTCATCTGATAACCACCTTCGCCGTGCTCGACGAGACCGGACGCTCTCAATTCCGCGAGGCGAGTATTGAGCAGGCGGGCATTGGTGTCGCAGGCTTCCTGCAGCGCGCGAAACGTCAACGCCTCGTCACGGAGTTCCCACAGTATCCGCAGTGCGGTCCGCCGCCCGAGCAGGTCCAGCACGACCATGATCGGCCGTCCGGTTGTCGAGCCGCGAACGGGTTGTCCTGGTCGTGGAATCTTCATGCTTTACTTTTTAAAGCATCGAATTCAGGCTGTCAACCCGTGAGCGCGGAAACAGACGATGCGCCACCCTCGCTACGCATGATGTGAAAAGCGCTGCCCGAGTTCGCGCAACCACGCCAGAAAGGTATTGATAGCAGGGTCCTCGATGCGCGCATCGCGCACATAGCTGCAGTAGCGCCATGCCGGCAGGGCGGGGCCGTCGAAGGGAAACACGAGGCGGCCCTCTTTGACATCGAGTGCGACAAGGGCGGTCGGACCCATTGCAATACCCAGACCATCGATGGCGGCTTGCAGGGTCAAATAGAAGTGATCCAGTTGCTGGGAATGGCGAGGAGCAAGCCCTGGGTTACCGCTCGCCACAAGCCATTGCGCCCAAAGGCCGGGATAGGTCGCCGTGTGAAGCAGGGTGTGGTGCGCGAGATCCGGGACGTCGTGTATCGGGTGCGTTTCCAGCAGCCTGGGTGAGCAAACCGGCAGCCGGACTTCCGATAAGAACTCCTTGACCGCATACCCCGCCGACTTCTGCTCGCTGCCGCGAATCGCCACATCGCATTCATCGCCCAGCTTTTCGATCGGCTCATCCGAAGTCGTCAGCCGCACTTCCACCGCCGGATTGGTCAACTGGAAGCTGGAAAGCTGCGGCAACAGCCAGCGCAACGCGAAAGTCGTGGGCGCATTGACCCTCACGATCTGCGCTCGGGTGGCCCGGAGTTGCTCACTGGTCGCGAGCGCGATGCGGTCCAGCGCCGCGGATACCTCGGCCAGGTAAGCGCGCCCCGATGCTGTCAATACGACTCTGCGGCCGCGACGCTCAAACAGGTCGAGTCCGAGCCAGTCCTCCAGTTGCCGCACTTGCCGGCTAACGGCCCCGTGCGTGACACAAAGCGCCTCGGCTGCCGCTGAAAAACTCTCCACGCGAGCGGCGGCTTCGAATACGCGCAGCGCGTTCAACGGCGGCAGACGACGAGACATAACCCGAATCCTATGTGATTTTTCCTGACAGATTAGGTGAGTTTACATCGCTTTTCATGGCAGCTGCGTAGACCTATATTGAGCCCCTTTGCAGCAGCTCCTGTTCTGGATCTGTTCGATTTACTCACCAGGGGAAATATCGCATGTCGAATGTCGTCGTGGTCGGCGCGCAGTGGGGCGATGAGGGAAAGGGCCGGATCGTGGACTGGCTCGCAGAGAAGGCGGACATCGTCGTTCGTTACAACGGTGGGCACAACGCCGGGCACACGCTGGTGGTGGATGGCCGAACGTACAAGCTGGCACTGCTCCCGAGCGGTGTGGTGCGCGGGAAGCTCGGCCTGATCGGCAACGGCGTCGCGCTCGACCCCGAGGCGCTTCTCGCGGAGATCGACCGTATGGCTGCGATGGGCATTCGCGTGACGCCTGAGGTGCTTCAAATCGCCGAGACGGCTACGTTGGTCCTGCCAGTCCATCGCGCGATCGACGCTGCCCAGGAACGAATGCGCGCAAAGCCGCTTGGCACCACCCTGCGCGGCATTGGTCCGGCATACGAAGACAAGGTTGGGCGCCGCGGCTTGCGCGTGTGCGATCTTGCCGAACCGGAACTTCTGGCCCAGAAACTCGACGTCTTGCTCGAGCACCATAACGCGTGGCTTCGCGGTTCGGGCCAGGAGCCATTCCCGCGCGACCCAATGTTGAACGACCTGCTTGCCATGGCGCCACGCATCCTGCCGTTCGTGGGCCGTGTCTGGGAACAGCTCGACCACGCCCATTCGTCGGGCAAACGCGTGGTTTTCGAAGGCTCGCAAGCGGTCATGCTGGACGTGGATTGGGGCAGCTACCCCTACGTCACATCATCGAGCACTATCGCCGCCGGCGCGGCCAGCGGCGCCGGCATTGCGCCGTCGCACCTCGGGCGCGTGCTGGGTGTCAGCAAGGTCTATGCAACGCGTGTTGGCGAAGGCCCGTTCACATCGGAACTGGACGGAGCGCTCGGTGACGAACTCAGGGAGCGCGGCGGCGAGTACGGAGTCAACACCGGCCGCCCGCGCCGCTGCGGTTGGCTGGACACCGTACAGCTGCGTCAGAGCTGCAAAGTCGCGGGCATCAACCAGCTGGCGCTAACCAAGCTCGATGTGCTCGATGGCTTCGAGTCGGTGCAGCTATGTGTGGGCTACATGCTCGATGGGGCGCGCATCGACTACATGCCGTCCACGAACGCCGAGCAGCAACGCCTTCAGCCGGTCCTCAGGCGCTTCGATGGTTGGGTGGGTTCGACCCGGGGCGTGCGCTCGTATGGCGACCTGCCACCGCAGGCAGCGGCGCTGATCGATGCGATTCAGAACGAAGTCGGCGTTCCCGTGGCGATGGTCACGACCGGCCCTGAACGCGATGATGCCATTGTCCTGCAACCCCCATTCGCGTAATCGAACGGCACGGGCATTTGACCGGCGAGTCCTGGCAAGCAGCCATGCTCCGCAAAATGTTGGCCTAACCTTCGTTGGCCAACCTTGAACGGATCTCGGCAGCCGGGAGGTCGCGCTGATGTGTGGCGATCTGCCAGGTGTTTCCCCACGGATCTCTGACCATCGCGCGCCTGTCGCCGTAGGGCAAGTCGGTCGGAAGCTCGAGCGAGATCGCATTTGCCGCCATCGCTCTCTGGTAGGTCGAATCGGTGTCCTCGACGTAGACATACAGGAATGCCGGCATCGGATCGCGAAGGCCTTCCGACCCGCTGACCATGACGACGGAATCGCCGATCCTGATTTCGGCAGGCAGCCCGTGACGGAATTCGCCCTGCGCCTGAAACACCGTCTTGATGAACGCGATCAGGTTTTCCGCGTCCCGCACGACGATTCGGGGCGTGACGGTATGCCATCCGTCGGGCTGAAATCTGGCCATGTCGCCCTACCTCGCAAGAGATTCGCCCGGGCATTGTGCGCCGGGCCGGGGTGGCGCTATGCGCGCTTGCGCAGCGGCTCGAGCAAGCCCTTCAGACCGTTATGGTCCAACTCGTGCATCAGCGCGAGCAGCCGGCCAATTTCGCCCGGCGGGAACCCTTCGCGGGCGAACCAGTTGAGGTAATGCCCGGGCAAGTCGGCGATGAGCCGGCCTTTGTATTTGCCGAAGGGCATGGCGAGGGTGACGAGGCGTTCGAGGTCTGGGGCTTGCATAGGGGGTATTGTGCACGGCTTGGCGTTGCCGCGCCGATGCTGGACCGAGTCCGCTGCCGAATCACGTCCCGGCACCGGAAGCCTGGATTTCGATATCGTCAGCGAACTTGCGCATCAGTCGCACGAGTTCGTCGATTTCCGTCTGCTCCCAGCGGGCGAACAACGATTGGCCCAGCCGATCGCGTGCGGCATCCACCGCGTCGGTCATCGCCTGGCCCTTGGGCGTCACGACGACTTGCCGAACGCGGCCGTCTTCGGCGCCCGCGCGCCGCTCGACCAGACCATGGCTCTCGAGTTTTCCCACCTGACGGCTGACCGTGGTGTGGTCGCGTCCCACGCGTCCGGCAAGATCGACCACTCCGATGGGGCCGAGTCGCTCGACCAGGACCAGCAGCGGAAACAATGCGCGATCGAGCGAAATGCCTGCCTCCCGGACCATCTTCTCGTCCAGTTCGGGCCGGTTCATCACGCTGACGATGCTGATCAACGCAAGGTGCAATTCCCGGATGCGTTCGGATATATGTGTATCTTGCACATTTTTTCTGGACGACATACTATTCCTCCTGTTGCGTGCATATTACACATAACGGAGCGGATGATGACGAGAACTTCAGCTGTCGATGTCCTGATCAGCGGGGCGGGCGCCGCCGGGCTGACGCTCGCCATCGAACTGGCGCGGCGACACGTGTCATTCCGCTTGCTGGACAAGAATGACGGACCGTTCCGGGGTTCGCGTGGCAAAGGCATTCAGCCGCGAACACAGGAAATATTCGAAGACCTCGACATCATCGACCGTGTGGTCGTTGCGGGGGGCGCGTATCCACCGCAGCGCGAATATCGTGCTGACGGCAGCTACGTGGAGTCGGACATCATCGAGCACGCATCCCCAACGCCGAGCGAACCCTGGTGCCAGCCGTTGCTCGTTCCTCAGTTTCTAACCGAAATGGCCATGCGCGAACGGCTCGCCGAACTCGGTCATCAGGTCGAGTATGGATGCGAACTGGTCGGTGTCGAGCAGGGCGAGGACGGCGTGGCGGCGCGCATTGTCGATCAGGCCGGCGAACAGATCGTTCGTGCGCGCTATCTGGCAGGCGCCGACGGGGGGCGCAGCTTCGTGCGCGCGGCGCTCGGCGTCGGTTTTCCGGGTAAGACACTTGGCGTGCGCGCCGTCGTGGCCGATGTCTTCCTGACGGGGCTGGAACGCAACGCCTGGCATCGCTTCAACGAGGGGTCGATGGAGCGGCAGCTTTCGCTATGCCCGCTCGCGGGCACAGACCTGTTCCAGATACAGGCGCCCGTCCCGTCAGAGGGCGATGTCGATCTCTCGTCCGCGGGCCTCACTGCCATGGTGGCCGAGCGCACCGGCCGCCACGATGTCCGCGTGCAATCGGTATCCTGGGCGTCCGCTTACACCATGAACGCGCGTCTTGCCGATCGCTACCAGGACAATCGCGTGTTTCTGGTCGGAGACGCTGCGCACCTTCATCCGCCGACGGGCGGGCAAGGGCTCAATACCAGCGTCCAGGATGCCTACAACCTCGGCTGGAAGCTGGCGGCGGTGATCGAAGGCGCTCCCGACGGGCTTCTCGATAGCTACGAGGAAGAACGCCGGCCAGTCGCAGCCGACATGCTCGGTCTTTCGACGAAGTTGCTCGACGCGATGAAGCGGGGCGAGCTTCGGCGCGGCCGTGAAGTTCAGCAGCTCGACATCGGCTACTTCGGGTCCTCGCTCGCGATGGAGTGTCCTGAACGCTCTGCCGGCCTGCGCGCCGGCGACCGCGCGCCCGACGCTCCCCTTCGTCGCGCAACCGGCCATTCAACGCGTCTCTTCGAGTTGTTCAAGGGCACTCACTGGACACTCCTGGGTTACGACGTCGAACGCGATCGGGTGGCGCCGCGCCCAGGTTTGCGCATTCATACCTTTGGCGTGTGCGGCGATGTCATCGATGATGGAGGTCATTTCCGCGATGCCTACGCGCTTCGGTCCGGCGATTGGGTACTCGTGCGCCCGGACGGTTATGTCGGCGCCATCGTCGCGACTGAGCGGATAGCGTCATTGGAGAATTACTTGCGAGTTGGCGGACTGGGACGGCAGAGCGATAACCACGACTGATCGGTCTCCCTGGCAATTCGACGCACTGCCCGCACCGTTCCTCACGGTATCCCGTTTCCGCAATGCATCGCAAACCCGGGACGTTCGGCAAGCCGTTCGAAATACGCGGAAACGCGGGGCAAAGAGGGATGCTCGAACGGCGTGCCGAACCAGCGGTTCACCGACAACCCAACGGGAATATCCGCAAGCGAGAAGTGCGTGCCGGCAACGAACGCGCCGGTTGCCTGCAGCCGCGCGTCGAGAATGCGCATATGCCGGGTCCAGTTCTCGATGGAAAGAGCAATTTCGCCCGTCGCCTGGTGAGCGGGCGACGCTCTGACCAAGCCGAGAAATGCATAGCTCCACGAACGGTTCAGGTCGGTTGCCTGCCAGTCCATCCATTGATCGACGCGTGCGCGCATCACGGCATCGGCAGGATAGAGATGCGCGCCGCCATAGCGCGACGCCAGATAGCGGATGATGGTGTTCGACTCCCAGAGAACAAAATCGCCGTCCTTGATAACCGGCACGAGCGCATTGGGATTCAAGGCGAGGAACTCCGGCGTATGTGTCGAGCGAAAGCCCGCGCCCCAATCCTCCCGCTCGAAGGGAAGATTCAATTCGACACAGGTCCAGAGCACCTTGCGAACGTTGATGGACGATGCTTTTCCAAGGATGTTGAGCATATCGAAAGAATAAGAGGGGAAACCGCACGGGCCCACGATACGTCACGCGTGCGGCCACCGCCATGTACAGTTGCCCGAACACGCGCCGCTGCAGTTCCCGGCAGCGCTTGCATTGCGCACGCAACCGGCGCATGGTTCAAAGACTTGCCGCCGGCTCGAACCAGGAGACTCAACGATGTCGCTTGCGCTATATGGTCATCCGTTCTCCTCGTACACGCAGAAAGTGCTCGTCGCGCTGTACGAGAACAACACACCCTTCGAATTTCGCGGCATCGGTCCGGATACGCCCGAACATACGGCGCAGTGGCTCGGACGCTGGCCGCTACGCAAGTTTCCGGTGCTCGTGGACGGCGAGCGCAACGTTGCGGAAACAAGCATCATCATCGAATACCTGCAGCTTAAGCATCCCGGGCCGGTGCGCCTGCTGCCCGCCGATCCCATGGCCGCGCTCGACGTGCGTTTTCTCGACCGCTTCTTCGACCTGCATGTCATGACGCCCGTGCAACGTGCCGTGGACGGCGCGTTGACCGGCGACCCCGCGAGGCGCGACGAAGGGCGGGCGTTTGCGGCGGAAAAGCTCGAACTCGCTTATGCATGGCTCGAAGGCCAGCTCGCGGGCAAAACCTGGGCGGCGGGCGAGGACTACACGATGGCGGATTGCGCCGCGTCTTCGTCGCTTTTCTACGCGGACTGGACGCATCGCATCGCCCCGATGTATCCCGCGCTGCGCGCCTATCGCGAGCGCCTGCTCGCACGGCCTTCGTACGCGCGCGCCGTGGACGAGGCGCGGCCATACCGTCCGCTCTTTCCGCTCGGCGCACCGGATCGCGACTGATTCGCCGATGTGATTCGATCAGTTATCCGAAGCAGTACGCAACGCGAAAATACTGAGAGGCTTGCGCTACGCAAGCCTCTTTCGCGGTGTAGACAACGGCATCAACCCACCGAAGGTTCCCCTTCGCCGGACTGCTTGCCCGGACGGTCGGCGGGCGACTGCTTGCGCGACTTGTCATCGCGCTCGGGCATGGCGCTGCGCTGATCGTCGCTGTGCTCGGTGTGCTTCTGCTGCGGGTTTTCGTTGGCTTTGCCAGTGCCATTTTCATGGGGCTTTGGGGTGCTGGCGTTCATCGTTCCTCTCCCATTTCGGTAGGTTCGCCAGATCCCGCAAGGCTCGCGCCCGGGCGCACGCCTGCCCACGTCAGCCCCTCAGGCGCTTTCGCGCTCCTTGAGTCGTTTGCGGTGCGCGGCAACTTTCGCGCGATTCCCGCAGATCGCCATGCTGCACCAGCGGCGCGCGTGGCCGCGCGTGTGGTCGGCGAATAGCAGTGTGCATTTCGGCCCTTCGCAGGCTTTCACGTGCGTGAAGTCTTGCTCGCACACGAGTTTCGCCAGCGCTTCGGCAATCGGCATCAAGAGCGATTCCGGCGATTTCCAGCGCCGATTCACGCGGTACTCGAACGCCGCCGCGCCTTCGCCGCCGAGCGCGACGACTTCGCCGTACCGATCGTCGCGCGCGAGCAGGTCGTTGAGCGGCGCGAGTTCGTCCAAATCGCCACGGGTGAGCGGCCGGCCCATTCTTTCCCGCACGAAGCCCCGGAACCATTCACGCAGGGCGCGCGCCTCGCCGGCGACCGTGTCGAACCCGGCCGACGTGAACTGCGCGCGCATGGCGGCGAGCACCGGCGCGGGAACCATGCCCGCCTGGTCGAGCCAGGACAGCAAACCTTCGCCGTCGGCGATCCAGTCGATGGGCGCGTCCACCGGTGTTGCAACCGAGTTCAGGAAGTCGAGCCCCGGCGCGTCGGCCACGAATATCGCAGGTATTGGACGGTAGTCCATCTTCTTGCCGCAAAAGGGTAATCAGGGTGCGGTCAGTGTAACCATTAAAAATGCCGTTGACAAGTTACACACGCCCATCGTAACCTCTAAAGCATCAGTAATACGGTTACAAAAGGTGATGGTGCCGAGCGGCCGATGTCGCAGCCAGCGCCACTTTCTTTCAAGGAGCAGAGCATGTCTCACGGCAAAACGAGTGTGGTGCTGGCGCACGGTGCATGGGCGGACGGGTCGAGCTGGAGCAAGGTGATCGAACGGTTGAACCGTCAGGGCATCGACGCCGTGGCGGCCCCGCTTCCGCTGACTTCGCTGGGCGACGATGTGGCGGCGCTCGAGCGCACGCTCGAACGGGTCGACGGGCCGGTCGTGCTGGCCGGTCACGCGTACGCGGGGGCGGTGATCGGGGCCACGCGTGCTGCGAACATCGCGGCGCTGGTGTACGTGGCCGCGCTCGCACCCGACGAGGGCGAGACCGTAGCCGACGTGTTCTATCGCGGGAAGACGCACCCGCAGGCGCCGCAACTCGCGCCCGACCGCCACGGCTGGATCTGGCTCCCGCAGGAAGCGTTTGCGAACGCGTTCTCGCAGCACGCCACTGCGCAGGAGGCGGCGGCGCTCGCCGCGATCCAGCGTCCCATTGCGGCGGCGTGCATTGGTGAAGCGGTGGGGCGCCCGCTATGGAGAGACCGGCCGGCCTGGTTTCTCGTTGCCGGCGAAGACCGCATGATCGATCCCGACACGCAACGCTTCATGGCGAACCGGATGAACGCCCAGATCCGCGCCCATGAAGTCGATCACACGCCAAGCGTCACGGCGCCCGATGCAGTGGCGCAAGTCATCGTCGAAGCCGTTCAGTCCGTCTCTTCGCGCTAACCCGCGCAATTGTTCGTTCAAGTGTCCGTTCATCTCTGGAGGAACTCATGACAGCCATTACCTACCGCCGCGCCGATGTCGACGGCTTCAACGTTTTCTACCGGGAAGCCGGGGCCATTGACGCACCGAAGCTGCTGCTATTGCACGGCTTTCCGAGCGCCGGCCACATGTTCCGCGACCTCATTCCGAAGCTCGCCGACCGCTTCCATATCGTCGCGCCGGACTTGCCGGGCTTCGGCCAATCGGACTTGCCGGATCGGGACCAATTCACCTACACGTTCGAGAACATCGCGAACGTGATCGCGCGCTTTACCGAGCGCATTGGCTTCGACCGGTTCGCGGTGTATGTATTCGACTACGGCGCGCCCACGGGCTTTCGGCTCGCGCTCGCGCATCCCGAGCGCATCACGGCGATCATTTCGCAAAACGGCAACGCCTACGAGGAAGGCCTGAGCGACGGCTGGAACCCGATTCGCGCTTACTGGCAGGACCCGTCGCCCACGAATCGCGACGCGTTGCGCGCGATGCTCACGCGCGAAACGACCCACTGGCAATACACGCACGGTGTGCCCGATGCATCGGCGGTGTCGCCGGACGGCTATTCGCTCGACGACTACTATATGAGCCGCCCCGGCGCGCACGAGATCCAGCTCGACCTGTTCCGCGATTATCGGAACAACGTTGCGCTCTACCCCGCGTTTCAGGCGTATTTCCGCACGCACCAGCCGCCGTTTCTCGCCGTGTGGGGCAAGAACGATCCGTTCTTCCTGCCCGCGGGCGCGGAAGCATTCAAGCGTGACCTGCCGCAAGCGGTGGTGCGTTTCTTCGACACCGGACACTTCGCGCTGGAAACGCATGCAGACGAGATCGCCACGGCAATCACAGAATTTCTCGAATGATGATTGGCAATACTGATCGAACGAGGAGTGGGAAGATGGTTAGCAAAGTCGCAATCGTAACGGGCGCAAGTCAGGGCATTGGCCGATCGACGGCCGTGAGGCTGGCGCGTGACTTCGACGCTATCGCCGTGGTGGCGCGCAATCGCGAGCAACTCGAGCAGACCGCCGCGCAGGTGAGGGAGGCTGGCGCTCAGGCACTCGTCATCGACATCGATCTTTCGCGTGCCGAAGCTGCGCGACAAGTGGTGGAGCAAACGCTCGCGGCGTTCGGGCGCATCGACGCGTTGCTCAACATTGCGGGCGCGGTGCCGCAGGTCGATCTGTTCGAAATGACCGACGAGCAATGGGAGGGCGGTCTCGCACTCAAACTGCACGGTGCGCGACGTTTGACGATCGAAGCCTGGCCGGCGCTGAAGGCTAGCTCGGGCGCGGTCGTGCTGATGTCGGGCAATTCGGCCGTGTTTCCGAAGGCGCCCTATGCGGCAGTCGGCACGATCAACGCGGCGATCGTCGCGCTCGCGAAGGCGTTTTCGGACCGCGGTATCGCGGACGGCGTGCAGGTCAACAGCGTGCTGCCCGGCGCCGTGATGACGGGCCGCCGCCAGTCGTATCTGGAACGCTGGGCGCCGCTGCACCACGTGAGCGTGGAGGAAGCCACGGCAAAATTCCCCGCCGAAGCGGGCATTGCGCGCTACGGCACCCCCGAGGAGATTGCCGAACTGATGGCATTCATCGTATCGCCCGGCGCGCACTGGATGACCGGCACGACGCTCAGGATGGACGGCGGCGAGGTCAAGTCGATCTGAGCGGGGAGGCGCGCGCGATCTTGTTCTGGCGCGCTTCGTCGTACGAGATGGATGCATGAACAACAGATGGCGCAGGCGCCAGCCTGCGTTTGCGCGCGGGTCCGGCGTTTTGCCCACTTTGCGCGCACGGGGTATTATCACGACCTCGTCGGTAATACATCAATGTCCCCCCAATACGATCCGGACACCTCGCGTGAAGCGCAGGTGAGCATTGGCGCGCGCCTTCGCAGGCCGCCGCGTTCGATGCAGATCGACATCTCAAGTTTGCAGGAAGGGTCATGAAACGAGTTTTGGCGGGGTTGGCGTTGTCTACGCGTTCGTTGGGGGACGTCACATCAGCCGTGCGAGCGGCGGCATGAGCGTCGCGCTTGACTACATGCGCCGCGCGCGTTGCGCGGGCCCGCTTGCCGCGCGTATCGCCGGCGCCATTTTCGGCGGGTATGCGCTCGGCGCACTTGCGAGCGTGGCTGCGCTCGCGCTGCCCGTGAGCGCACCGCAAGGCGTCATCACGGGCATGCTGGCGAGCTTCATTTTTTACGCGGGTGCGGTGATCTGGGTATTTCTCGCGCGAAGCGCGCGCCGCGCATGGGCCGGTCTGCTGCTCGTGGCGCTCCCGCTCGCTTTGGCGGCGTGGTGGGCTTCGTCGTCGGTTGCGTCCGCAACGTCTGCCGTATCCTATGTGGCGGCGGGAGGCGCGCACAAATGAAGCCTTCAGACAAACAACCGCAAGCCCGCGGCGTGCGCCAGAGCATGTCCGATCTCCATACGTGGGCTGGTCTGCTAGTTGGCTGGATTCTCTATGCGATGTTCCTGACCGGCACGCTCAGCTACTTCAAGGAGGAGCTATCGCAATGGATGCGGCCCGAACTCGCGCACCAGCAGGTCACGCCCGACCCCGCCGCCGTCGCGCAGCGTGTGAACGGCACGCTCGAAACGATCGCGGCAGGCAGCCCGCAGTGGAGCATGCAACTGCCGACCGCTCGCAGCAATATCGCCAGCGCATTCTGGCGCATGCCCGCTACTGCGTCAGGCAAGCGCGCCTTCGGCGAAGCGACGTTCGATCCTGCAACGGGCGATAAAGTCAGCGCGCGCGACACGCTGGGCGGCGAGTTCTTCTATCGTTTCCATTTCCAGTTCTATTACATGCCGGTGATGTGGGGACGCTGGCTGGCGGGCCTGTGCGCGATGTTCATGCTCGTGGCGATCGTGAGCGGCGTGATCACGCACAAGAAGATCTTCGTCGACTTCTTCACATTCCGTTGGGGCAAGGGCCAGCGTTCCTGGCTAGACGCCCATAACGCGCTTTCGGTGTTTGGCCTGCCGTTCCATCTCATGATCACGTATACGGGCCTTGTCACGCTGATGACGATGTACATGCCATGGGGCGCGCAAACCGCGCTGAAGACGCCGGCGCAACGCGAAGCGTTGGCCGCGCAGATGAGCGCGTATATCCAGCCCGGTAAGCCGCTCGGCGTGAAAGCGCCCCTTGCGCCGTTAGACGCGATGGTGCGCGAAGCGCAGGCGCGCTGGGGGCGCGACAACGTGCTGCGCGTGACCGTGACGAATCCCGGCGACGCCAGCGCGCGCGTGGCGGTTTCGCGGGGCGAGGCGGCGCGCGTGTCGATGAGCCCGCAGTACCTGCTCTTCGATGGCGTGAGTGGCAAGCTGCTCAGCGTGAACGACAGCGTGGGTGGTGCGGCTGAAACGCGCGGCGTGCTGTACGCGCTGCACATGGGGCGCTTCAGCGACCTGCAGTTGCGCTGGCTGTATTTCATCGTGAGCCTCGCGGGCACGGCGATGGTGGGCACCGGGCTCGTGATGTGGACGGTGAAGCGCCGCCAGAAGCTGCCCGATCCCGAGCGGCCGTACTTCGGCTTTCGCCTCGTGGAGCGCCTGAATATCGCGAGCATCGCCGGACTCTCCATTGCGATGACGGGGTATTTGTGGGCCAACCGTCTGCTGCCAGTCTCGCTGGCGCATCGGGCGGAAGCGGAAATCAATGCGTTCTTCGCGATCTGGGCGGCCACGCTGCTTTACGCGCTCGCGCGCCCCGCGAAACGGGCGTGGATCGAGTTGCTGTGGTTCGCGGCTGCGTTGCTGGCGTTGTTGCCCGTGCTCAATGCGCTGACCACTCAGCGCCCGCTTTGGCGCAGTCTCGCGGAAGGCGACTGGGTCTATGCCGGCTTCGATCTGATGATGTGGGCGCTTTCCGCGCTGCACGCCGCGCTCGCGGTGCGCGCGGCGCGGCACCGGCCGCGTACGAAGGCGGCGGGCGAACGCCGCGTGAACGCGCTCGCGCCGCAGGAGGATGCATGATGCTGGTTTTCGCTTTGATGCTGTGCGTGCCCGCGTTTGCGTGTCTCGCGATGGCCATGGAGCGTCATCAAGAGACGCTGTTCGGCGCGCTGTTGTCTGCCGCGGCTTCCCGTGTTCTGCGTTGTGCGGGTTGGAGCGCGTTGTTCGTTGCACTGTGGCTGGCGGTGGCGGGGAAGGGTTGGGCGCTTGGGCTCGTCTGGTATAGCGGTTGCACGAGCCTCGGCGCGGGTATCGTGTATGGACTCCTGATTGTTTTTGCGAAGCGGATGTCGGCGCGGTAACGAGGGGCGTCACGGCATTTGCAAACATGCCGGTTTCAACGCTTTATTTAAGCTACGGTTACAGAGCGAAGGGCTGCGAGCGCGCCGCATGGGGTGTCTTGCGCCGACAACGGAACCAATTTCACGCCGAGTCGCGTCAAAGCAAGCGACTAATATAGGAATACCGATTACTCGGTGCGTGAAGGAGTTGCAAACATGAAAAAGCTGGCGCTTATGTTGCTTCCTGTTCCGCTTTCCGTGCTGGCGCCGGTAGCTCAAGCGCAAAGCAGCGTCACCTTGTATGGCGTGATCGACGAAGCCTTCCAGTTCGTCCACAACGCCGACGCCCAGGGAAACAACCTGTATCGGATGCAAGGTGGCAATCTGCAAGGATCCCGCTGGGGATTGAAGGGAACGGAAGACCTGGGCGGCGGCCTGAAAGCGATCTTCCAGCTGGAAAGCGGATTCGATATCAATAGCGGCACTTCGCAACAGGGCGGTCGCCTGTTCGGCCGCCAGGCGTTCGTGGGCTTGACGCACGACCAGTACGGCACGGTGACACTGGGCCGCCAGTACGACCCGGTCGTCGACATGGTCCAGCCGCTTACCGCAGACAATTATTGGGGCAGCACCTTCGCCACGCCGGGCGACGTCGACAACAACGACAACAGCTCTCGTACGAACAATGCGATCAAGTATCTGTCGCCGCAGTTCGCAGGCTTCCAGGTCGAAGGCATGTATGCGTTTGGCGGCGTCGCGGGCGCGACGGGTTCGCAGCAGACCTGGTCGGCGGCAGCGAGCTATGTGACTGGGCCATTCAGCATCGCGGCGGGCTACATCCGCATGCATAACGCAAACTCGACGGTCCCTCGCCTCGACTGGACCAGCAGTTCGGACGGCACGTTCGATGGCGGTTATCAGAACCTCGCTTACGAAACCGCGAAGTGGGTCGGCATTGGCTCCGTTGCCTTGCAATACGTGGCCGGATCTTTCACGTTCGGCGGCAGGTATAGCAACGCGCAGTACAAGGCCGACGCGCAATCGCTCTTCCCATCCAACCAGCGCTACAACGTCGCCGCTGGTTTCGTGAACTATGCGCTCACACCGGCGTCTCTCATCGGCGCGGGCTATACGTGGACGCACAGCGCGGGCGATACTTCGGCGACCTATAACCAGGTCTCGCTGGGCGGTGACTACAACCTCTCCAAGCGTACCGATGTGTACCTCGTCGGCGCGTGGCAGCACGCCAATGGCACGCAGCGCGTGCCGACCGGCCCAACGACCTCCATTCTGACCACCGCAGTGGCTTCCGTGGCGGACTATGGGCTCAACGGCAGTTCGAGTTCGCAGATCATGTTTAGCCTCGGCATACGCCACAAGTTCTGATCGACCGTAGCATCTGCTTCAGTACCTCTCGTACGCCCGCCGCACCGCATGGCCGCTCTGGCCCTGCGCCGGCGGGCGTGTCATTGCGCCTTCCCGCCGCAATAGCTGACGGTAGGACCATGGTCTGATTGTCTTCGCCGTACCGCTCCCACATCATTGAACGGACCACTGCGCCGCTCGCACGGTGCGGTGTTTGCCCTGAATCCGGGCGTCGTGCCGACAGCACGACTGTCGCTTCCCAACCTCCCGCCGATAGCAGCAGGCGTGATCGGCGCGCTCTCGCACGCGCCCAAGGAGTTGATATGGATACCTATATAAATCGCCGGACGTGCGCGCTGAGCGCCGCAGTGCTTCTTTTGGTGAGCGCCGCGCAGGCAACGCCTATTGCTTACCCCGCGAAGGGGCAGAGCGCGCAGCAACAGCATAAGGACGAATCGGCGTGCTATTCGTGGGCGAAGAGCAATACAGGTATCGACCCGCAACAGGTTGCGGCGACGCCGCCGCCGCCTTCGGGCCCGGCGGTGGGCGGCGGCGAGCGCGTTCAAGGCGCGGCGCGCGGCGCGGCAGGCGGCGCGGTGATCGGCGCCATCACGGGTGACGCGGGCAGGGGCGCGGCGGTAGGCGCCGCGGCCGGAACGATGGTGGGCGGATCACGCGCGCGGCAGAACCGGCGCGCCCAGCAGGCCAACGCGCAGCAACAGCAGCAGGGTGCGATGGACACGTTCAACCGCGCCTTTGCCTCGTGCATGCAAGGGCGTGGCTACACGGTCAACTAGCGCGCGCGATGCCCGTCGTGCCTCTGGGTGGCGTAAGACCAAGGTCCGATTTGTCCTGTACGCCGCGTCTGAGACTATGTAACTCAACGATGTGCGAGCAACGTCTCATTCTCGCGTGACGTTCGATCCGCATGCGTGAGTGCCGTGTCCGGGCTGTCTAAACTCAATGGAGGACAACAATGAAGCGACGGATTTTTGTGCTTACGGCGGCGGCCGCGGCCGGTCTGGCCGTTGCGGGTTGCAGCACGACCACGAGCAGTGGGACGAGCGGCGCGACCGATACGGCAAAACGCCAGGAGATCGATGCGTCCGTGGACGGTGCGCTGTCGCGGCTGTTCTCGACAGTCGCGGGCTCGCAAGAACTCGTTTCCAAGGCGCAAGGCGTGCTGGTATTTCCTTCGGTCGGAAAGGCTGCGTTGATTATCGGCGGGTCATACGGCCAGGGCGCGTTGCGCGTAGGCGGATCGACGGTCGGGTACTACAGCACGGCGGCCGCTTCGTTTGGCTTGCAGGCGGGGGTGCAGTCCACCGCCGTGATCTTTCTCTTCATGACTCAGGACTCGCTCGACAAGTTCCGCAACTCGAAGGGCTGGTCGGTTGGCGGCGACGTTTCCGTGGCGCTCGTCAAGGTTGGCGCGAATGGTCAGATCGACACGAGAACCGCAACCGCGCCGGTCCAGGCGATCGTGATGACCAACACGGGCATCATGGCCGATGCGTCGGTAGCCGGCACCAAGGTGACGAAGCTCGATCTGTAATTGGAGGTCGCGATGCCGTACCTCAAGTGGGTTGTTTCAGCAGCGATCGTCGCCGCGGCGCAGCTTGCCGCGGCCCAGGGGCAGACAACGGCCAACGTGACGCACGAGCCGGGCAAGGCAACCGTCACCGGCATGCACAAGGTGACGGCGACCATCACGAAGATCGATGCCGATACCCGCACTGTCACGCTCAAGCGTCACGACGGCAAGCTGGTCGAAGCCGAGCTGGGGCCGGAAGTCAGAAACTTCGATCAACTAAAGGTCGGCGATATCGTGACGATGGCCTATAAGGAATCCCTCACGCTGAGTCTGAAGAAGGGAGGCGACGGCGAGACCTCGATACAGGAAACGCCGAAGGCCGAGCGCGCGGCTGCCGGCGCTAAGCCCGGCGGCATGGTCGGGCGTGAGGTGAAAGTCACGGCGAACGTCGTGGCGGTCGACACGAAAACGCAGACGGTTACCTTGATGGGACCCGAAGGCGGGACGATGGACCTGCGGGTCGAGGATCCCCAACAGCTTGCCAGCGTGCAGGTCGGCGATCAGGTCGAGGCAGTGTATACGGAAGCGTTCGCCGTATCCGTCAAGCCTGCACAGCACAAGTAGCCGGGCATGGGCCAGCCGCGTGCGCTCAGGATGCCGGTCGGCGCGCACGGCGGCGCCGGTCTGGCCGTCTCCATCGGTAACCGAACGCACAGTCATATGAGCAACGTGACACGATCCGTGGCCGTCGTCGACGACGAGGAGTCAGTCGGGCGAGCCATCCAGCGCCTGTTGAAGTCGGTCGGCATCGACTCCGACGTGTACACGAGCGGCGAGGCATTTCTCGCCGCGCTGGCGGCGGCGGCGCCTCACGCGCCAAGGTGCGTGGTCCTCGATATCCAGATGCCCGGCATCAACGGTATCGAGGTGCAGCGCCGGCTGGATGGCACCGGCATACAGTGCATCGTCATTACGGCGCACGACGACGCGCGCGTGCGCGAGCAGGCGCAGGCAGCCGGTGCGGTAGCCTACCTGCGCAAGCCGTTCGACGACTCCGCGCTCATTGGCGCGGTCCATGCGGTGCTTGGCGTGCAGCCGCCAGGCTGACGCCCCGCATGCCGAATCGGTACAGCGATGATGGAGCGACCACGCCACGACCGGATCCAGGGAGGCCCCTCGCGATGAAGCGCGCCGAGCTTCTTGTTTGCCACGACTGCGACCTTATGCAGCGCGGCGCGCCTTGTCCGCCTCGTGGCACGCTGCGATGCCTGCGCTGCAACGCTGAACTGGAGCGTGATCTCCCGGAAAGCCTCGGACGCGCGCTTGCGTTTGCGTTGGGCGCGCTCGTGCTGTTCGTCATTTCCAACCTGTATCCGATCGTCGGGCTCTCGGTGAACGGCAATCTCGTGCGCACGACCCTGTGGCACGCCGTGGAGATTCTCTATCTGGACGGCATGTGGCCCATCGCGGCGCTGGTGTTCGCCACGACGATCCTCATGCCCGGCATGCAAGTCGTGTGTCTGCTCGCCCTTCTCGTGCCGCTTGCGATCAACCGCGCCCCCTGGCAGGCGCCGCTCCTGTTTCGCGTGATGTACACCGCGCGGCCTTGGGGCATGACCGAGGTGCTGATCCTCGGCCTGCTGGTCGCACTCGTGAAGCTGTCCCATATCGCAACGGTCGTGACGGGCGTTGCATTGTGGTCGTTTGGCGCGTTGATGCTGGTGCTCGCGGGCGCGAGCGCGGCGTTCGATGCGCGCCAGTTCTGGTCGCGTGTGGCACGCGCGACGCAGCCGGCCAACGCCCCCAACGTGACAACGAACTTCGTGCCTCGCGAGGAGGCCAGAGGACGAGGCGACCGCGCTGCAGGCCCGCTCACGGGCGCAGCGTGCGGGATTGCGCGCTGCCATGTGTGCGGGCTGCTCGCGCGCATGCCGGCGGCCGCGCATGCTGCGACATGTCCGCGCTGCGGCTGCGCCCTGCATCTGCGCAAGGTCGCGAGCCTCTCGCGCACGTGGGCGCTTCTGGTCGCGGCGATCGTGCTGTATGTGCCTGCGAACGTGCTGCCCGTCATGGACACGAGTTCGCTGTTCGGCACGCAGAAGGACACGATCATGAGCGGCGTGGTGTATCTGTGGGTGTCGGGCTCGTGGCTGCTCGCGCTGCTCGTGTTCATTGCCAGCATCGCCGTGCCCATGCTGAAGATTCTCGGGCTTTCGTATCTGACGTGGACCACCCAACGCCGCTGGACATGGCTGCCCGAGCAGCGCACCCGCATCTACCGGCTGATCGAGCTGGTCGGCCGCTGGTCGATGCTCGACATCTACGTCATCACGATGCTCGTTGCGCTGGTGCAGTTCAACGCGCTAGCCACGATCAGGGCGGGGCCCGCCGCGATCGCTTTCGGCGCTGTCGTGATCCTCACGATGTTCGCCGCGAACATGTTCGATCCGCGTCTCATCTGGGACGCTGTGGAGCGCGAGAATGGCAGCACCCGGTAACGACAATTCCCTGCCGGATCTGCCCGAGGCAAAGCCGGTGCAGGGCTCGCGCTGGCGCATGCAGATCGTATGGCTCGTGCCGATCGTCGCGGTGCTCATTGGCGGCTGGCTTGCCGCCAAGGCAGTCATCGAGGAAGGGCCGACCATCACGATCAGCTTCAAGACCGGCGACGGCCTCGAGGCCGGCAAAACGAAGATCAAATACAAGGACGTCGATATCGGCGTGGTGAAGGCGGTCACGCTCTCGCCCGATCACAAGCGCGTGATCGCGACGGGCGAGCTCGTGAAAGACGCGACGAGCATGCTCGTCGATAACACGCGCTTCTGGGTCGTGCGCCCGCGCATTTCGGGCGGCACCGTTTCTGGCCTGGGCACGCTGCTTTCAGGCTCGTTCGTGGGCATGGACGAAGGCAACTCCACCAGGACACGCCGCGACTTCGTGGGACTCGAAGTGCCGCCCGCGATCCCGAGCGACGTTCCGGGGCGCGAATTCGTGCTGCACAGCATGAACATGGGCTCGCTCGATGTCGGCTCGCCGGTGTTCTTCCGCCGTCTTCAGGTCGGCCAGATCGCTTCCTATGAAATGGACCCGAACGGCAAGGGCGTGACGCTGCGCGTATTCGTGAACGCGCCCTACGACAGGTTCGTGCGCAGCGACACGCGCTTCTGGCACGCGAGCGGACTCGACGTGTCGCTCAGCCCCGACGGCGTGCAGATCAACACGCAGTCGGTGGTGTCGCTGCTCATTGGCGGTGTGGCGTTCGAATCGCCCGAGGCCGACGCAGGCAGCGAGTCGCCCGAGGCCGGCGCCGACTCGAAGTTCGAACTCTACGCCACGCACGCCGACTCGATGAAGGAGCACGACCAGATTGTCGACACCTACGTCGTGACCTTCTACGATTCGGTGCGCGGGCTGACGGTGGGCGCGCCCGTCGACTTCCGCGGCGTCGTGATCGGCGAGGTCACACGCATCTATACGCGCTTCGACCCGGTGAAGAAACAGTTCAGCATTCCTGTTGAAATCAACCTGTATCCACAGCGCTTTACGTCGCGCTTCCAGGATGGCAAGCCAACCGGACGGCTCTCAGCGGAACCGCGACAGCTTGCCGAGTTTCTGATTTCCAGCGGCTTCCGGTTCCAGCTGCGCTCGGGTAATCCGCTCACGGGACAGCTTTACGTCGCCTTCGATGTGTTCCCGGACGCGCCGAAGGCCAAAATCGACTGGTCGAGAACGCCGCCCGAACTGCCGACAGTGCCGCGCACGCTGCAATCGTTGCAGGATTCGCTCACGCGGCTGCTCGCGAAGCTCAACGGCATTCCGTTCGACGCGATCGGCGCGAGCGCGCAGCGCACGCTGCAGAGCGCGAACGACGTGATGGCGAAACTCGGCACCGACGTCGTGCCGCAGGCGCACGACACGCTCTCGGCGGCGCAGTCCACGCTCAACTCGGCCACCGACGCCTTGCAGCCCGACTCGCAGCTTCAGCAGAACACGAGCGACGCCATGCGTGAACTGGCACGCACCGCCGCTTCCGTGCGCATGCTCACGGACTATCTCGAGCGCCATCCCGAGGCCGTGGTGCAGGGCAAACCTGGAGGCAAGCAGTGAACCGCCGCAACGTGACTTTGCATACCGTTCTCGCCGCTGCGATGGTGAGCCTCGCCGGATGCTCCTCGCCGTCTCCCACGTTCTATGCGCTGCGCGCCGACGAAGCGAGCGCCGCGACGTCTACGGCGGCGAGCGCCGTGCCGACCAGCGCTGCGGCGCTCGATGTCGTCGTCGGTCCCGTGACCGTGCCCGACATGGTGGACCGGCCGCAAATCGTCACGCGCAATCCGGACAACACGATCGAGATGAACGAGTGCGCGCGCTGGGCCTCGCCGCTCAAGCTGGACGTCGGGCGCGTCGTTGCCGCGGACCTCGCGCAGCGGCTCGATACGGCGCGCGTTTCGACGGTCGATGCGGGCGCGGCCACTGCGCCGGTCTGGCGCGTTCGCGTGGATATCACCCGCATCGACAGCGTGCTGGGGGATTCGGTGACGATCGACGCGCAATGGGTCGTGAAGCCGCCGGGTCACGAGGCGCTGACGCTCGGGCACACGGTGGCGCATGAGCAGGTGGCGAGCGGGGCCTACGGCGCGCTCGTCGACGCGCATGACCGCGCACTCGCCACCATCAGCGCCGACATAGCGGCGGCGATTCGCGCGGACCGTGCAACAGTGGGTAATGCGAAGAATTGAGCGCGCTACGTGGGATCTCATGAAGACGTTGTGTTGCACGTTGCTGGCACTGACCACGGCGCTGGCGTTGGCGGCTCACGACGCGTCGGGCAGCGTGCCACGCAACGAGGACGCGCCAGCGGGACTCTTCGCGGTGCTCGACTACGTTGTCGCGCCCGCTGAGCAAACGTCCGCGCAGAACGCGGTTGCGTTGAGCGAGGCCGGCGTGGAGCGGGAGACGATCAAGGCACGCATCGTCGAAGCCTGGTTCTACCGGTTGCGTGCGGACCCAGCCGTTGCGCTCGCCGTGCCCGGCGGCGTGGCGGGCCTCGAAGCGCGATTGCGCGACGACACGGCGCGCGAGCGTCTGATCCGCAGCGGCATTGCGCGCCTGACTGCGCCGGACCGGTTGGCGTACTTCACGCTGCTCGCGAAGTACATGGGCCGCGTGGCGCGCGGCAATTGCCAGGGGATCGCGAGTGTGCAGGACATTGCCGACCGCATTTCGATCGGCAGCATGAGCGACGCCGACACCGCCGAATACTTCTCGCTGCTCTACCGCGTGGTGATCCGGTCCCTGCTTGCGGCGCCGCTCACGCTGCCCGCGCCCGTGGCGTACGAGAGGGCGTTGCGGCATCTCGACGATGCGGTCAACGCGGCGCTTGCGGGCGATCCGCAGGCCGTGGCACGGCTCGAACGCGTCACAAACGGCGGCCCTGACGCCACGATGGCCGACGTTTGCTGGGCGAGCGCGGTGCTCATGCGCTCAACGGCGGCAATGAGTGGACCCGATCGCGACGCGCTGCTGCTCTATATGCTCGGCGAAGGCGCACCGGTGCGAGCACCGGCCCACGCTTCGCACGCGCCTTGATCGGGCCGACGTTACGTCTCAGGGCGAAGCTTTCGACCAGCCCGGGCCCGGATCGAAAGACGTCATCGCCTGCGCTTTCGCCGCGCCATCGGGTCCGAGATCGCGCTCATAGACCTGGCCGTCGTGGCTGACCATAAACGTCTTGATGCCCGTGTCGCCGTAGTGCACCGGCCATGCCACGACGCCGAAGCCGCCGAACAGCTTCCCGTCGACCACATAGTTATAGGCACCGCCCGGTGCGTGCGGACCCTGTGAGGTCAGCAGTTTGTAGTGATAGCCGTAATAGCCCGCGTTTTCGGTGTTGCGCGTTCCGGCCGTGAGGAACGCAACGCCTAGCGGACTGGGCGTCTGGTCGGATTCGGTCGGCCAGTACAGGCCGTCCTGCTTGCCCGGCGAACTCGCAAGCTTGCTGGCGTAGACCAGCATCTTGTTGCCGTCGTGATAGGTCTGCGCATATTCGCGTTGCGCGTCGTAGACCGCGAGCATCGTCTGCATCACGGCAAGCTCGTTGCGGCCAATGCGGCGATCGCGCATTTCCTCGACCCCGGCGTGCGTGTCGAAGTGCCAGCCGTGAGCGGTTTTGACGAGCGGAACCGGAAAGGTCCACCCGTCGTCGCCAACGGCGATGACCGCATGATTGGCATCGGTATCCTGAATGGCGTGCGAGGTCTTCCATTCACTCAGGAATTTGTCGCGGATCTCGGCGCCAACCGGTGGTATGAGCTGGCGGAAATCCGCGCCAAAAAGCGCGCGCAATTCCGCTTCGTCGTTGCCGGCCACAGCGTCGCCGAACGCCGTCATCGCCGCGTCGGGCGTGGAGAAGGTGTTTTGACCGGCGGCCGCGCAAGGCCGTGGCGCGAACGCGAGGAGTGCGATGGCGATAACCGCCGCGACTGCCGCGGATGCCGCCGGACGGAGAAACTCATGTCTGTTCATGGCTGTTCTCCTTAGCGTCGGCCGCCGCCGCCGCGTCCGCCGCCACCGCCGCGCATACCACCGCCGCCGCTTGGGCGATTGAACCCCGAGGATTGCACGCTGGAGCGGCCGCGGCTCGCGTCGCGCTGGGTGGCGCCGCCGCTGCCTACCCCCTGGAAAGCGCCGTCACGCCCGCCGCCGCCCCTTGCACCACCGCCGCCGCCGGCGCTCACGCGATTGCTCACGCCGGCGTTGTTACCCGCGCCCGCGCGATTGCCGCCTGGACCGCCGCCCGCACCGTTATTGCCGACGTTCCCGCGATTGCCTGCCGCCCCGTTGTCGGCGAAATTGGCGCGATTGCCGACACTCGGGTTATTGCCCGGGCCACCGCGATTGCCGGCATTGCCCTGATTCCCGCGGTTTCCATTGCCGAGTCCCTGGCCACCCGCGCCGGCGCCCGCGCGGTTTCCATTGCCGAGGCCCTGGCCACCCGCGCCTGCACCCGCACGGTTGCCCGCGCGATCGGCCACGCTGGCGCCGCCCTGGCCATTCTGGCCGTTGCGGCCGCGATAGTCGCGGCGTCCGTCGGCGCCCGCCACGTTGTTGCCGAATTTTTCGCGCGTAGCGTTGTCACGGTACGCAACGCCCTGGCGATGGCTCGAATCGTGCTGCCACCTGCCTCCCTGGACCTTCGTGCTGTCGAAGTTGCGGTTGACGTTCCGGGCCTTGTCCACGTTGATGTTGACGTCGCCACCGCCCCAGTTGCAGTCGCTGAAGATCGCGCCCGCGGCCGCAAGGCCGACGCCCCATGCGAAGCCGGTCATCAGCGCGCCGCCGGGATAGTAAGCGGGAGACGGCGGCCAGGCGTACGGCGGGTAAGCCGGGTAGCTCCATGCGCCGTATACGACCGTGGGGTTGTACGCCGGCACGTAGATCACCTGGGGGTTGGCAGGCTCGATCTTCACGATAGTCTGGCCGCCTTGCGCGGGCGGTTGTTCGACCACGACGTTTTGCTGCTCGTTGCTCTTCAGGTTGCCCGAGTCCTGCGCGCGCGCACGCAGGCGCTGGACGGCGGCGAGCACATCCTTTTCCTGGGCGAGGAACGCGTCACCGAGCTTCTGGGTCCAGTCGAGCTTGTCGTTCATCGGTTCGAGCGCTTGCGGGAAGGCAACGAGCGATTTCACGCTCGTGTCCCACGGCTGGTCTTGAACGGCCTTCACGGCGTCGTCGCCCTTCACCTTCGGGTGCTCCTTGACCCAGCGCGCCGCGTGCACGATTTCCAGCGGGTAGGTGGAGGCCATCAGAACCTGCGCCAGCACCGAATCGGGGTAGAGCGCAATGGGCGCGACGAGCGCTTCCAGCTCCTCGGGTTTGTAGGGGGCGGGCTGCGGCGCATCTTGCGCGCGCAACGCCTGAGCGCCTGCGAACAGCAACGCGAACACGAGCAGGCAGACCGTGTACATGCGTTGTTTGATCCATGAGGTCATGGCCGATCCTTCCATTCGTTTGCTCAACCAGACTACGGGGCGGATAGCGACAACGAGAAGGGGTGAGCGCGTGCGCGCGCATTCTTTTTCAAGTATGGCGAGGCGGGGAGGCCCACGGGTATAGTCCGGTAAGCCGCATCGCGCTGGCAATCGGACCAGAGTCCTATTGACACCGGCGCGGCTGCGCAACGATGCTATTCATTCGTCAAGGCAGGCAGCGTGCATACCTGGAGGTCCAAAATGAAAATGCGTTTTGCTGCGTGTGCGACGGCGCTCCTGCTTTGCGCGCCAGTTTTCATGTCTGAGGTATATGGGCAAGCGGGAACGATGGGTACGAGGCAGATGCGGGACGTGCAGCGCAAAGCGGAGCACAAGGCTCGCTCGAACCAGTCTCAGCAACATGCCAGGCAGAACGCGACGCAACATCATGCGGCGAGCGCGGCGGCGCCAGCTTCGGCGCCTTGATCGACAATGGCGCCAAGCGAGCCGGCGCGCGCTAAAAGTGTGACTGTTCCTGCTGGACATTTAGCGCGTTCCCACTTCGAAATAATGGCCGCGCTTATTTCATGAAGAACGTCATAGATTATTCGCAATACAAAAAACATCATCGCTATTCATATTGAATAGCTAGAAATAACGATTGCGGGAATCATCATCGAAATCAAAGATAACGTTCGCAAATATATCCCGTAAATAGTCAGTGTATATCAGCCAGCGCAAGCGCATTCAAGCCGTGGAGCGCCTGGATGATGGCGGGTACGGGAAAAATTATCGAAAACAAGTGCGTGCGGGATCAATCACCAGCAATTTCTTTCATATAATGAAGGCGCAGTGAAAGCGTGCAGCCACGCTGTTCCGCACGATGATCCCATCCATTCTTTTCTTCAATGACTGACTCATTAACTGCCGGAGCATTCTTCGAAATCAAAAGTAGGCGGTAGTCAGTATTGGGGCGCAACCTGCCCCGCAAACGGCCGGAATTCTGGTGCTCGTCAAATCCGCCCCGCGTGACGCTGAAGCGCTTGAAACGTTTCTCACGCCGGAGCGGCGCAGCGTAGTCGGAGGACACCGTGATCAGGGCAGACGTGGGCAACGAAAAGCTAAAACTGAACAGATCGAGAGCCGAGCATGCAGGGGCCAGCCTGCTGGCATGGCTCGAGAGAATCAAGCCACGCGGTCTCCCGGACGGGAAGGCATTGGCTACGCCCCAAACCGGCCACGCCTCGGCGCAGGCCACGCAGGCTATCGCGCAAAGTGTGCACAGCGTTCTCGAAGTCGTGCCCGCGGCGGCGCTCGTGATCGACGAAGCGGGCAGCGTAGCCTGGGCCAATGGCATGGCCACCCGGGTGCTCGGCTACGCCTTGGGCGAATTGATCGGCATGCGTATCGAGGCCGTGCTCGTGGCCTGGAAGAAAGACGAGCGCCCCGTATCGTTCGCCGCATTGCAGAGCGAGCAAGGCAGGCCGCACAGCGTGACGCGCGTGGCCATCGCGCGCTCGAAGAACGGCGCCGATATCGACGTTCATGTGAGCGCTTCGGCGTCGCTCGCCGCCGGACCGGCGGCGCGCATGGTGGTCGTCATCGAACCGGAAAGTCACGACGCGACACTCGCGCAACCGGGCAGCGAACCCCGCCGGCTGCGTCGGGAATGGGCAGCCGAAGTGGGCGACATGGCCGCCGCGCTCGCGCACGAAGTCGACCAGCCGCTCACGGCCATTCTCAGCAACGCGCAGGCGGCGCAGCGGTTTCTCGCCCAGAACCCGCCGGCCGTGAGCGACCTGCGGGAACTGCTGGGCGAGGTCGTGTCCGATAGCACGCGTGCGCACGCGATCATCCGCAAGATGCGCCAGTCCGCACGGTGCGAGCCGCCCGAGATGTGTCCTGTCGATGTCGGCAGCCTCGTGCGCGACGTGATCCGCCTGCTGCGCCGTGAAACGGAGACCTGTGGCGCGGCAGTGGGCGCGCGGATCGAAGACGCCCTGCCGCAAGTGCATGCCGACGCGGTTCAGCTGCAGCAGGTGCTCGTCAATCTGCTTTTGAACGCGCTCGACGCGGTGCACGACTGCCGCGCTGAAGATCGCAGGGTGTGCATCGTCGTCACGGCCAGCGAGGATCGCGGCAAGGTGCGCCTCGCCATCCGCGATCATGGGCCTGGTGTCGATGCCGACCGGCTCGTCACGCTGTTCAAGCCGTTCATGACGTCCAAGCCGCAAGGGCTGGGTCTTGGCCTCTCCATCAGCCGCACCATCGTCATGGCGCACGGCGGCCAGCTATGGGCCGAGCGCAACGCCGACCGCGGCCTGACGTTCAATATCGAACTTCCCGCGGAGGGCGCGTACGTGCAGACGAATACGCGTTTTTCACCATGAGTTCGCCAACTCCCATCGTGTTCGTCGTGGACGACGACGAACATGTTCGCAACGCGCTATGCCGCTTGCTGCGATCCGGCGGCTATACGGCAGAGGCCTACGGCAGCGCCAGCGCCTTTCTGCAGGGCGCGGATCTGGCGAGCGCGCCGGCGTGCCTGCTGCTCGATCTCCAGTTGCCCGACTTGAGCGGCATTGAATTGCAGCAGCGGCTCGAGGGCAGGGTGCCGATCGTCTTTGTTTCGGCCCACGGCGACATGGGCACGGCGGTGCAGGCGATGAAGGCGGGCGCATCGGATTTCCTGACGAAGCCGATCGACGCGCGCGTGCTATTCGAAGCCACGTCGCGCGCGCTCGAGCGCGGCTGCCACCTGTTCGAACAACGCGAGCAGCGCGCCGAGATCCAGCGCCGCGTCGAAAAGCTCACGCCGCGCGAGCGCGAGGTCATGGCGCTCGTGGTGACCGGCCGCCCGAACAAGCTCGTGGCCGACGAACTGGGCGCGGCGGAGAAAACGATCAAGATTCACCGGGCCCGCGTCATGGAGAAGATGAAAGCGAACTCGCTTGCCGATCTGGTGCGGCTCATGACCACGTTCGATTCCGACGAGCCGCATCCGCTTTCGCATACGGGCTGAGGGGCTGGGGGGACTAAGGGGCTGAGGGGCAGGGCACGCGCGCCACAACTCCCGTCACTTCAAATGGCTATTGCGCCAGTCGCGCGGTGTCATGCCAAAGCGCGCGCTGAACCAGTTCGTGAACGAGCCCTGCTGCGCATAGCCGAGCAGGTCGGAAACCCGCCCGATGGGGTAGCGCGGGTTGTTCATGTAGCGCACGGCGAGCTCGCCCCGCACTTCCTCCACGAGTTGCGTGAAGCTCGTACTGGCAGCCCCGAGCTGGCGCTGCATGGTGCGCACACTCAGGCGCAGATGCGCGGCCACCCCTTCGACGCTGGCCCGTTCGAGCGGCAGCAGCAGGTAGATCGCCTTGCGCACCTCGAGCGCGGCGGAATCGATGCCCGACACGTTGAGCGAATCGGCGAGGCTTTCCGCGTAGCGCACCAGCTCCGGGTCGGCGGCCGGGTTCGGGTAGTCGAGGTCGGCGGCCGTGCACACGAAGCCGTTGAAGTCGCTGCCGAATTCCAGCGGACAGCCGAAAAAACGCCGGTGATATGTGAGACTGGGCGGCGCCCGATGAACGAAGTGCACCGCGCGCGGTTTCCAGTGGTCGCCGAGCAGCGCGCTGGAGTGGCGTGCGAGCACGCCCACCGCGAGCTCGATGGCCTGGTGTGTCGGCGTGCCAGGATCGACGACCAGTTCCTCGCGGATCGTGACCGTCGCGCCCGTATCTTCGACATATACCGCGAGCGCTTCGTTGAGCAGATGCCGGTACTCGGCGGTGGCGAGCAGCACCTCGCGCAGCGTGCGCTTGTGCGCGAGCAGAATGTTGACCACGCCGGCGCCGAACTTGTGACGCGTTTCGGCCATTTGCAGCGCGAACGTGGGGCAGGCGGCCTTTTCCGCCGAACGCTCCAGCAACCGGCACGCGGCGGCGGCGGGAATGCGGTGGTCCGGGTTCGCAAGCGCCGCCGTGTCCACGCCCGCCTCGTGCGCAAGTTCGACCGGGTTCAGCCCGACGCGCTTCGCCACGTCGAAATAGCCGCTCAGCGAGACCGCGCTCAGGGTCGTTTCCATAGTCGTGTCTCCTCGATGCTGCACCTTCGCCGCGCCATGTCAGCCCGTAAAACATGGGCGTGCGCTGATATCGGTGTTAACGCCTGGTGGCGCGAAAAACTAAAACGATGGCGCGCGATCAGAAAAGTGTACCGCAGGATTGCCGTATCTTGCATCTCAACGGATCAGCCAAGTTCCGAGCGGTATTTCAGGCTCCTGGCCACGTTGCCAAACATTGAAATACCGCCCCCCATATTGGAGAGCACGATGCAATTCCTCGACGATTCGCTGCACCCTGAGAATCAGGACAAGGTTGTGATCACCACCGCGCCGTATGGCCCGGAATGGATGCCCGAAGACTTCCCGGAAGACATTCCGGTGACGATGGAAGAGCAGATCCAGAAGGCCGTGGACTGCTACAACGCGGGCGCAACGGTGCTGCACCTGCACGTGCGCGAACTCGACGGCAAGGGCTCCAAGCGTCTCTCGAAGTTCAACGAGCTGATCGCGGGCGTGCGCGCCGCGGTGCCGGACATGATCATCCAGGTGGGCGGCTCGATCTCGTTCGCGCCGGAAGACGACGGCCAGGCCGCCAAGTGGCTCTCGGACGACACGCGCCACATGCTGGCCGACCTCGAACCGAAGCCGGACCAGGTGACCGTGGCGATCAACACCACGCAGATGAACATCATGGAGCTGCTCTACCCGGAATACCTGGAGGGCACTTCGCTGGCGCACCCGGCACTCATGGCCGCGTATAGCGAAATGACGGTGCCGGCCGGCCCGGCATGGGTGGAGGAGCATCTGCGCCGCCTGCAGGCTTCGGGCATCCAGCCACACTTCCAGCTCACGGGCATCCACGCGCTCGAAACGCTCGATCGCCTCGTGCGCAAGGGCGCGTACAAGGGCCCGCTGAATCTCACGTGGATCGGTATCGGCGGCGGCTTCGACGGCCCGAACCCGTTCAACTTCCTCAACTTCGTGCACCGCGCGCCCGATGGCTGCACGGTCACGGCGGAATCGCTGCTCAAGAACGTGCTGCCGTTCAACATGATGGCGATGGCCATGGGCCTGCACCCGCGCTGCGGCATTGAAGATACGATCATCGACCAGCACGGCGAGCGTTTCACGTCCGTGCAGCAGATCGAGCAGTGCGTGCGCGTGGCGCGCGAGCTGGGCCGCGAAATTGCCACGGGCAAGGAAGCGCGCGAGATCTACCGCATTGGCGTGCAGTACGACACCGTCGACGAAACGCTCGCGGCCAACGGCATGGCGCCGAACCGCGTAGCAGGTGTGAAGAACCTGCCGCTGCGCGCGGCGTAATGGCAGTGGGGCCCGGCGCGTAAGCGCGCCGGGCCTTGAAACGGGTGTTTGGCGCTGGGCCCCTGCCTGCCGGCAGACCTGAGAGAACAACGCAACCCGACGAAGAGCGGGACACCTAGGAGACAACCCATGCTCACGCATGCTGAGCCCACTGCGGGCGAATTGACGACGACCGAGACGAGCGTGCCCGCTTACGCGTGGGTGGTGTTCGCCTTGACGGTCGGGCTGCTGCTTTCGGACTACATGTCGCGGCAGGTCCTGAATGCAGTGTTCCCTCTGCTCAAGACCTCATGGAATCTCTCGGATACGCAACTCGGTTCGCTGAGCAGCGTGGTCGCGCTGATGGTGGGCGTGCTCACGTTTCCGCTTTCGGTACTCGCCGACCGCTGGGGCCGCGTGAAGAGCATCGTCCTGATGGCGGCGCTGTGGAGCATCGCCACGCTGGGCTGCGCGCTCTCGACGAACTACGGCGAAATGCTGCTCGCACGCGCCTTCGTGGGTATCGGCGAAGCGGCTTATGGCAGCGTGGGGATTGCCGTTGTCCTGAGTATTTTTCCGGTGCGGCTGCGCTCCACGATCACAGGCGCGTTCATGGCGGGCGGCGCGTTCGGCTCGGTGCTCGGCATGGCGCTGGGCGGCGCGGTCGCGGCGCAGCACGGCTGGCGCGCGGCATTTGGCGCGATGGCGGCCATGGGTATCGTGCTGGTCGTGATCTATCGCATCGTCGTCACCGAAAAGCGGATTGCCACGCTGCAGCCGGCAAGCGTGAGCCGTGATGCGAATGGCCTTGGGATGCGCATGAGCCTGCGCGCGCTGCTCAAGGGCCTCTTTTCCACGCGCTCCGTGGTGTGTGCGTATGTGGGCAGCGGCGTGCATCTGCTCGTGCCCGCGGCCGTGTGGAGCTGGCTGCCGAGCTTTTTGAACCGCTATTACGGCATGGCGACCGGCAAAGCGGCCGCGACCGCCGCGCTGTTCGTGCTGGTGACGGGCGTTGGCATGGTGGTGTGCGGCAACCTCGCGGACCGCTTGAGCAAGGATAACGGCGCGCGGAAATGGAGCGTCGCCATCGCGTACTGCCTGATCTGCTTCGCGCTGCTCACGGTCGGCTTGCGCATGCCGGCTGGCCCGGCGCAGCTCGCCCTGATCGGCGCCGCCATGTTCTTCTGCGCGGGCGCAGCGGGCCCCTCGGGCGCGATGGTGGCGAACCTCACGCCGCCTTCGATCCACGCTTCGGCGTTCGCCACGCTCACGCTGGCGAACAACCTGCTCGGTCTTGCGCCTGCCGCGGTGCTCACGGGCATCGCCGCGGACCATATCGGCCTGCTTGGCGCGCTGCAGCTCGTGCCGTTTGCGCCGCTCGTGGCGGCAGCTGTTTTCCTGATCGGCAAGCGTAACTACGCCGTCGATCTGGATCGTGTGAACGCACTGCGCGAAGAAGCCGGTGGTCACGCACAACGATGAATCTGATTTTGCAGTCTGAGTCAGCTTGACTGAGCTTGAGTCACTGCGTTTGAGTAACGGATAGGAGATTGAACATGGCCAAAGCAGTTCGCTTCCATGAAACCGGCGGTCCCGAAGTCTTGCGCTATGAGAGCGTTGAAGTGGGCGACCCCGGCCCCGGGCAGGTCCGCCTGCGCCATGAGGCAGTCGGCCTGAATTTCGCCGATACCTACTTCCGCTCCGGCCTGTACCCCGTTCCGCTGCCCGCTGGCATGGGCGTGGAAGCCGCGGGCGTGGTCGAGGCCGTGGGCCCCGAGGTGACCAACGTGGCAGTGGGCGACCGCGTGACCTACACCGGCTTCATCAACACGCTCGGCGCGTACAGCACCGAACGCCTGATCCCGGCGGCGCCGCTCATCAAGCTGCCCGACGCGATTGCGTGCGAAACGGCGGCCGGCATGACCATGCGAGGCCTCACTTCGTCGTACCTCATGCGCCGCATTCACGACTTCAAGGCCGGCGACACGATCCTGCTGCATGCAGCGGCGGGCGGTGTCGGCCTGATCGTCTCGCAGTGGGCGAAGCTGCTGGGCATCACGGTGATCGGCACGGTGTCGAACGAGGCGAAAGGCGAAGTGGCGCGCGCACATGGTTGCGACCACATCATTTACTACGGCCGCGAAGATGTCGCGAAGCGCGTGCGTGAACTGACGAACGGCGTGGGCGTGAACGTGGTGTTCGACAGCGTGGGCAAGGACACCTTCGAAGCGTCGCTCGATTCGCTCAAGCGCCGCGGCCTGATGGTTTGCGTGGGCACGGCTTCCGGCCCGATTCCGCCGTTCAATCCGCAGATCCTCGCGATGAAGGGCTCGCTCTATCTCACGCGCCCCGCGCTGGCGGACTATATCGCCGACCCCGCGGAAAAGAACGAGCTGGCTTCCGAGCTGTTCGGGCACGTTGCCGCGGGCCGCATCAAGATCGAACTGAATCAGCGTTACGCGCTGGAAGACGCGGTGCAGGCGCACCGCGACCTCGAAGCGCGCAGAACGACGGGGTCGTCGGTCTTCGTCATCTGAGGGGCTCAGCATGAAAGTCGAACAACTGACCTATGCCATCGGCGCGGAACTGACCGGCGTGAATCTCGCCGATGCCGTTCACGACGACGGGCTCTTTGCCGAGATTCGCGCGGCGCTGCTCAAGCACCGCGTGCTGTTCCTGCGCGACCAGAACATCACGCGCACCGAGCATGTGGAGTTCGCGCGCCGCTTCGGCGAGCTGGAGGACCATCCGGTGGCGGGCAGCGACCCGGATCATCCGGGCCTCGTGCGCATCTACAAGAACCCCGAGCAGCCCAACGACCGCTACGAAAACGCCTGGCACGCGGATGCCACCTGGCGCGAGGCGCCGCAGTTCGGCGCGGTGCTGCGCTGCGTGGAGTGCCCGCCCGTGGGCGGCGACACGATGTGGGCGAACATGGTGCTCGCATACGAGAAGCTGCCGGAACACGTGAAGGCGCAGATCGACGGCCTGTATGCGCGCCACAGCATCGAAGCGAGCTTTGGTGCGGCCATGCCGATCGAAAAGCGCCATGCGCTCAGAGCGCAGTTTCCTGACGCGGAACACCCGGTGGTGCGCACGCATCCGGAAACTGGCGAGAAGGTGCTGTTCGTGAGCGCGTTCACGACGCACATCACGAACTATCACACGCCCGATCGTGTGCGCTTCGGTCAGGACGCCAATCCGGGCGCGGCCGACCTGCTGCGCTATCTCGTGAGCCAAGCCTATATTCCGGAGTACCAGGTACGCTGGCGCTGGAAGCCGAACAGCATCGCGATCTGGGACAACCGCAGCACCCAGCACTATGCCGTGATGGACTATGCGCCCTGTCACCGCAAGATGGAACGCGCCGGCATTATCGGCGACAAGCCGTACTGAAAGCGCGCAGGAGACCAAACAAATGACGCAGGAAACCACACCGACCATTTTGATGGTCCCGGGGTTGCGCGACCACGTGGCGGAGCACTGGCAGACGCTGCTGGAAAGCAAACTGCCCAAGGCGGCTTCCGTGCCGCCTCTCGAGCACGACAAACTGAGCTGCGCGGCGCGCGTGGCCGCGCTCGACGCGGCGCTCGCGAAAATCGACGGTCCCGTTATCCTCGTGGCGCACAGTGCGGGCGTGATGATCACGGTGCATTGGGCGCAGCAGCACAGCCGCAGGATTCATGGCGCGCTGCTTGCCGCGCCGGCGGACCTCGAAACGCCGCTGCCGCCGGGTTATCCGGCATTCGAAACGCTCGTCGAGCACGGCTGGAACCCGATTCCGCGCAAGCCGCTGCCGTTCCCGAGCATCGTGGGCGCGAGCCGCAACGATCCGCTCGCGCAATTCGAGCGCGTGGAGTCCATGGCGAAGGATTGGGGCAGCAGGCTTGTTGACCTGGGTGAAGTCGGTCATCTGAATCCCGCAGCGGGATTTGGCGAATGGCCCATGGCCGAGATGTTGATCCATGAACTTGTCTGATCAAAAGTGGGCGGCGCAGGCGAGTCGCGACGCGGGTGAACCGGCCGTATTGACGATCGAAGCCTTCTTCGATTTCATCTGCCCCTGGTGCCTGATCGGCAAGCGCAATCTGGATGCGGCGCTCGCGCGTTTCGCGAGTTCGCGGCCCGATGTGCGCGTGCGTGTGCAGTGGCGCTCGCACCAGCTGCTGCCGTGGACGCCGCTCGAAGGCCTGCCGTATCAGGCGTTCTATCGCGACCGCCTGGGCAGCGCCGAAGCGGTGGCCGCACGGCGCGCGCAGGTGCAGCGCGCGGGGCGCGACGCGGGTGTCGAGTTCGCGTTCGAGCGCATCGAGCTGCTGCCGAATACCGCCGCCGCGCACGACCTGGTCACGTTCGCCGCTAGCCGCGGCACGCGCGAACAGAGCGCGGCGCTGATCGAGCGCGTGTTCACGGCCTACTTCATGGAAGGTCAGGACATCGGCGACTACGCGGTGCTCGAACGTCTGGGTCTTGAATGCGGCCTCGAACGCGAGGGCCTTGAGGCGCACCTTGCGGCATCGAAACGCCTCGCGGACCCGACCGGACAGCGCGTGCCCTTCGCCGACCCGCAGGTGACCGGCGTGCCCTATTTCGTGTTCAACACGGGTTATTCGCTCTCTGGCGTGTATTCGCCGGTCGCGATGGCCGGCGCGATGGCGCTGGCGCTCGCAAACTGAGGCGAGTCGCGGCGAACCGAGGGAAGTTGAGGGGAAAGAGAAATGACACGTGAAGTACCGGTCGGCGTGGCCGACGAACTCGCGCCGGGCCAGCGCAAGCTGGTTTTCGTCGATGGCCGCAGCATCGTGCTGTTCAATATCGACGGACAGATGCACGCGGTCGACAATTCGTGCCCCCACAACGGCGCCTCGCTCGCGAGCGGCCCGCTCGAAGGATGCATGTTGCGCTGCCCGGCGCACGGACTGCGCTTCGACGTGCGCAGCGGCTGTATGCCGGGCGCGGGCGGACTGAAGCTCACGACGTTTCCTGTGCGGACCGTGGAAGGAAAGCTGCTGCTGAGTGTGATGGGAACGCCGGCTTCCAGCCAGGCATAGCCGAGCGGCACTGCATTTAAACGTCGCACACGAACAAAAGTTACTTAGGATAGCAAACCATGCAAGGTATGATGATGGAGCAACCGCTCCTGGTTGCTTCGCTGCTCAAGCATGCAGAACGCCATCACGGCGCGCGCGAAATCGTCTCGCGCCGCGTGGAAGGCGACATTCACCGCTACTGCTACCGGGATCTCGCGCAGCGCGCGCGCCGCATGGCAAATGCGCTGTCGAGCCTCGTGATTGCGCCGGGCGAGCGCGTGGGTACGCTGGCCTGGAATGGCTACAGGCACATGGAGCTGTACTTCGCGGTTTCGGGTTCGGGTGCTGTGCTTCATACGCTGAATCCGCGCCTGCATGCCGATCAACTCGTGTACATCATCGAGCATGCACAGGACCGCGTGATTTTTTTCGATCTCACGTTCTTGCCGCTCATCGAAAGCGTCGCGGCACGTGTGACCTCTCCGAGATTTTTCATCGCCATGACCGATCGCGCGCATATGCCGCGCACCCATAGCCTTGGATCGCGACTTCTTTGCTATGAGGATCTGATCGACAATCACAAGGACGATTTCGAATGGCCGCTGCTCGACGAAAACAGCGCCTCGTCGCTCTGCTATACGTCGGGCACGACTGGCAATCCGAAAGGCGTGCTCTATAGCCACCGCTCGACGCTGCTGCACACCTACGCCGCGGCGTTGCCCGACGCGCTGAACTGCTCGGCGCGCGACGCGATCCTGCCGGTGGTGCCGATGTTCCATGTCAATGCGTGGGGCCTGCCGTACATCGCCTGCATGACCGGCGCGAAGCTCGTGTTTCCGGGCGCGGCGCTGGATGGCAAGTCGCTGTATCAACTGATCGAGGAAGAGCAGGTCACAGTTTCGGCTGGCGTGCCGACTGTCTGGCAAGGGCTGCTTGCGCACGTCGAATCGGTAGCCGGTTCGTTCTCTTCCATGCGCCGTACCATCATCGGCGGCGCGCCGTGCCCGACCGCGATGACCCAGGCGTTCCAGAAGCGCCATCACGTCGACGTGCTGCATGCATGGGGCATGACGGAGCTGAGCCCGGTGGGCACGGTTTGCAGTTTCAAGGCGCATCAGACCGGGCTGGCCGAAGATGAGCGCTACGCGCTTCAGGCGAAGCAGGGGCGCTCGGTGTTCGGCATCGACATGAAGATCGTCGACGCCGCGGGCGAGGAACTGCCCTGGGACGGCAATGCCGCAGGCGATTTGCAGGTGCGCGGCCATTGGGTCGCGAACGAATACTTTGGCGGCGATTACGCCTCGCCGCTGCAGGACGGCTGGTTCCCGACCGGCGACGTGGCGAAGATCGATGCCGACGGTTTCATGCAGATCGTGGATCGCAGCAAGGACGTGATCAAGTCGGGCGGCGAGTGGATCAGTTCCGCCGACATTGAAAACGTCGCGAGTCTGCACCCCGAAGTCGCGACAGCCGTGTGCATTGCGGCGCGCCACCCGAAGTGGGACGAGCGGCCGCTCTTGCTGATCGTGAAGAAGCCGGGCAGCGCGCTCGAGGCGGCCGACTTGCTGATGTTCTTCGACGGCCGCGTGGCGAAATGGTGGAAGCCCGACGCCGTGCTGTTCGTCGACGCCGTGCCAATTGGCGCGACGGGGAAGGTGCTCAAGAACCAGTTGCGTGATCAATACGGCGGCCACTACCTGCAAGCTGGTTAAGTCCCTGGTCACAGAGTTTTCATTCAGGTAATACCCTTCAGGCAACAACAATAGGCGCCGGGACACCCGGTAGCCACACACACGGAGAGAGACAATGAAATTGAAGTTCGGCAGCCTGGCAGCGTTGGCCCTGTTCGCCAGCGCAGCGCATGCGCAATCGTCGGTCACACTTTATGGCGTGGTTGACACCGGTGTGCTGTATCAAAGCACCTCGGCGGCAAACTTTTCAGGGACTGCCAAGAATCTGGGAAGCGTCTGGCAACTCAAGGACGGCGGCATCTTTTCGAGCATCTGGGGTTTGAAGGGGACGGAGGACATTGGCGGCGGCTACAAGATCAACTTCAAGCTGCAAGGCTCGTTCACGTCGAATAACGGCAAGTCGGGCCTGTCCGACACGCCGGGCGTGACCGCGCTCTTCAACCAGATCACGACCATTGGTGGATCGGGTTGGTTCGGTTCGATCGACGCGGGCCGGCAGATCATTCCGATGATCTACGCGATGGCGGACACCGACGTTCGCGGCGCGCAATACTTCGGCAGTATTCTCACCGCGTGGCTGGGCCTCAATCAGGCGGCCGGCTGGCCGGGCACGAGCACGAACGCGCCGATCGGCGCGCTCTATGACAGCAACGCGATCGTCTATAGATCGCCGAAGTTCTATGGCGCTTCGCTCGAGCTGGAGTACGCGCCGGGCGGTGTGCCGGGCCAGTTCCAGGGCGGCACGCGCGAGTCGGCGGTGCTCAAGTACTCGAACTACGGCCTGAACCTGGCTGGGGTCTACTACAGCGGGCACGACACCAACCCGTTCGCGGGAAACTATCCCACGACGCCGGCTGCGCCAGCCACTGGCCGCAACAACAACAACTTCTACTACGTCGGCGCGATGTACACGATCAGCGGATTCTCGATATCCAGCTCGTTCAGCTCGTCCAACGCGTCCAGCTTGTTCACGAAGGCGACCTACAACTTCGAAATGATCTCGGCCGGCCTGGGTTACCAGTTTAGCCCGGTCTTCAAGGTCACTTCGGGCTACTACTATTTGAAGGACCGCAACAACTCGGCGAATCACTCGAGCGAAGTTGCCGTAGGCGCTGAATACAACCTCTCGAAGGCGACGAAGGCTTATGCCCAGGTCGGCTACGTCAGCAATAAGGGGACCATGAACCAGACGATCATCTACGGTGCGCCGGTCGCGCCGGGCCAGTCGACGACGGCGGCGATGGTGGGTATTCGTCACGCGTTCTGATCCTCATAAACTCAAGAAAAAACGGAGCAATTTATGAAGAAAACCACGGTAGCTGGGTTGGCAATCGCGACGTTCGTCGCGGCGGCTTCCATGAGTGCGTGGGCACAGCCCCAGGCGTCCGCCAGCGCGCCCGCCCAGGCGCAGGCGGCGTCCGCGACGGCGGCTCCGGGCGCAGCGGCCTCCGCGGCGGTGCCCACGGACAGACAGGCGAATCGCGCCATGCGCCGCAAAGTGTACGCGGCCATCGGGAAGGACAAGTCGATCAACGCGGGCAACATCAGCGTGGGCGCCAAGGGTGGTGCGATTACGCTCAACGGGACCGTTTCGGACACGGCACAGATCGCCAAGGTCGAGGACATCGCGAAGGGTGTTCCCGGTGTGACGTCGGTGACCAACAAGCTGACGGTCAAGAAGTCTTTCGGCGGCATGTGAGCCGCCATAAGAGGCGCGCAGTGCGGCGCGACCGGGTGTCCCCCCGGTCGTGCCGGGCTTCGCCCAGCAGCGCAGAGGTTGACTCCAGTCCGCCTCTTGCTGTTACTCCGGACTGCTAATAACAATCCGGAGCGTCGATCAGGCTCGTGTGCAGGCGCGAGTCTGGAGGCGTGAGTTCGACGTTAGAGTCGGAGCGTTTTATCGCCGTTTCGCGAGTGCGGAACGGCGATTTTTTTTATGTAGCCACCGCCCGCACCACCATTACCACTCCCACCGCGATCGCAGCCACCCCGATCCCCCGCGCGACTCTTTCGCCACCTGGCACCCATCTCTCCGCGGCAATAGCCGCAGCGACCAGAGCCATCGCTGGCCGATCCATCACACCGGCCGCAAGCAGCGCCGCCATCAAATTCCCGCAGCAGCACAGGCAGTGCCGACCGATCCTCAAGCCGTGACGCAGTGCGGCCTGCACATCGAGCCGCGCATGCCCGCACGACGGCGAGTACCCGCAGCACGCAAGCCACCGCGCTTTCCACGCAGAGAACTGCAACACGCCCGAGATCACGACGATAACGCCCGCCGCGGCTGGCGCGGTATGCGCCAACGCAGGCGCGGCGACGGCAAGCGCTGTAAGTTGCGCACCCGCCGCGAACACGAGCACCCCAACAAGCAGCCAGACAAGGAAATACCCCGCCGCAGCTATCGCAGTCATCCGCGCAGCGCGCGCATGCTCCACGGCCTCAAAGTACCGCCACAAAGCCGGCGCGACCGCAGGCAACATCATCGCGATCGTCATCACATTCCACATGCCGGCAAACGATACGGCGGCGTCGAACCAGGTGCGTCCGCACATGGGTGCCCAGAGTGCGGACATCGTCCAGCCGCCGGGCATGGGCGTGCCGCCCATCGCCTCCATCGAAGCGCACCAGACGAACGTCACCGCTGCGCTCGCCGCAAAGACCAGCGACGAAACGCTGAAGAAAATCACACGCGGCGCGCCGCTGCGCCGCCGTACCGTTATGCCGACGCTATCCATGACGCACCTCAGCTTTGCGTGTACTCATCGTGCCGGTGCCACCAGATGCCGGCCTCGTTGCGCCCCTTCGGCGCGCGGTCGAGCCACTGGTACATGCCCCACACGCCATCCAGACCGCGCGCATAGGTCGAGTACGTGTGATAGACCACGCCGTCCTCCAGCACGAACGCGCTGAGGCCCGGGCGGTCGCGCGTGTAGGTCGCCGCGTCGGTGCCGCAGCTCGCTGCGAACTCGACAACGGGCGCGGGCGGAGGATTCATGTCCATCGCGTGGCCGCTGCGCGCGTAGTTGTATTCGATGTCGCCCGCGCGCTGCTGCGCCGTGGTGAACGACACGTTGAAATCGAAGTTGAAGTCATTGCCGCTCGATGAGGCCCACGGAAATTGCCATCCCATGCGCTCGCGGTAGCCCAGCAGCTTGGCAAGCGGCGCGCGCGATACCGCCATGAGCCGAACGTCGTGATTCGCGAGATGCACGGCGATGCCATCGAAGCCATCCGCAATCGACGAGCACGACGGGCAACCGGCCGCGTAGTCCGGCCCGAACATGAAGTGATAAACGAGCAGTTGCGAGCGCCCCTTGAACAGATCTACGAGCGTGGCGCCCCCATCTTCGGTTTCGAAGCGATACGTCTTGTCCACACGCACCCACGGCAACGCCTGGCGCTGCTGCGCCAGTACGTCCCCGCGCCGTGTGTGCTCCTTTTCGGCCGCGAGCAGTTCGATACGTGCCGCAAGCCAGTCTTCGCGCGTTCCTGTGGTATGGGTTGCCATTGCTTGGTCCTCCTATGGATTCACCAGAGTGGCGGCGTGCTGTGCGCACCGCCGCGTCGTTCGATCGATGATTCGGTTGATCGCCGTGTTAGATTAGGCGCGGACCGAGGAGGCAGGGGAGTGACAAGTGTGGCGGGATTCGCATGACCATGGATTCGCTGATTACGGCAGCGGCGCACGCGCTCGCAGCCGGTGATCCGCTCGGCGCGCTGAACCGGGTCGCATTGCGCGACGACGCGCCCGCGCTCGCGCTGCGTGGCATCGCCATGGCGCAGCTCGGCGACTTCGCGCGCGCAAAGGCGCTGCTGCGCAGCGCGGCGCGCGGCTTCGGCTCGCGCGAGGCAGTGGCGCGTGCTCGCTGCGTCGTCGCCGAGGCCGAGATCGCGCTCGCTTCGCGCGATCTCGGCTGGCCCGCCGATACGCTCGCTGCGGCGCGGCAAACGCTCGAAGCCCATGGCGACCGCCTCAATGCCGCGCACGCGCGCTACCTGGAGATTCGCCGTCTGCTGCTCATTGGCCGGCTCGACGAGGCCGGGGGCATGCTCGCGCAGGCCGATCCCGCGCCGCTGCCGCCCGCGTTGCGCGCGGCGCACGAGTTGATCGCCGCCGGCATTGCCATGCGGCGCATTCAAACGCAGGTGGCGCGGCGCTCGCTCGCCGAGGCCGCACGCTCAGCGCGCGAGGCGGGCATCGCCGCGCTGAGCGCCGAGATCGAGAGCGCCGCGCTACTGTTGACTTCGCCGGCTGCGCGCCTCATTGCGCGCGGCGAAGAGCGGGTGCTCCTGCTGGAAGACGTCGAGGCGCTGCTCGCGTCGAAAGCGCTTGTCGTGGACGCGTGCCGCTACGTCGCGCGCGAGGGCGCGACGATCATCGAACTCGCAAGGCGCCCCGTGCTGTTCGTGCTCGCCCGCGCGCTCGCCGAGGCGTGGCCCGCCGATGTGCCCCGCGACGCGCTCATCGCCCGCGCCTTTCGCACGAAGCACGCCGATGAAACGCACCGCGCGCGCCTGCGCGTGGAAATTGGCCGCTTGCGCACGCTGTTGCGCGACGTAGCGGATATCGGCGCGACCCAGCAGGGCTTTGCGCTCGCGCCGCGCAACGCGAGCGAAGTGGTGGTTCTCGCGCGGCCTGTGGAAGAAAAACACGCGGCGGTGCTGGCCTTTCTCGCCGATGGCGAATCGTGGTCGAGTTCGGCGCTGGCACTCGCGCTCGGTGCGAGCCAGCGCACCGTGCAGCGCGCGCTCGATTCGCTCGCCACGGCGGACAAGGTGCAGTCGTTCGGCTATGGCCGTGCGCGCCGCTGGACCACGCCGCCTGTTCCCGGATTCGCGACGACCTTGTTACTCCCCGCGCCGCTACCGGGCGATTAGGATGAACGCCTGTCCCTTCACCCAAAGGAGAAAACATGAAACGTTCGACGGCTGAGATCGTTCGCGAGTATGGCCCTTATCCGGGCGTCGAGAAGGTGGGCGGCGTCACCTACGACGGCAAGCAGGTGTGGTTCGCCGTGGGCGAGCGCATCGCCTCGCTCGATCCGGTGAGCGGCCAGCCGCAGCGCTCGATCGACATCGCGGCGCACGCGGGCACGGCCTTCGACGGGCGGCACCTGTTCCAGATCGCCGAGGACCGCATCCACAAGATCGACCCCGAAACGGGCCGCGTGCTCGCCACGATTCCCGCGCCCGGAGGCGGTGGCGACTCGGGCCTCGCGTGGGCGGACGGCACGCTCTGGGTCG
This sequence comes from Paraburkholderia hiiakae, assembly GCF_904848665.1. Taxonomy (GTDB): domain Bacteria; phylum Pseudomonadota; class Gammaproteobacteria; order Burkholderiales; family Burkholderiaceae; genus Paraburkholderia; species Paraburkholderia hiiakae. Next base: position 103,303 of record NZ_CAJHCQ010000002.1, on the reverse strand, counting down.
GGGTGTATCGCGAGCGCAAGATCCATCAGATCGATCCCCAGACGGGCGCGATTCTGCGCACGCTCGAATCGAGCCGCTTCGTCACGGGCGTGACGTGGGTGGACGGCGAGCTGTGGCACGGCACCTGGGAAGGCGACGAGAGCGACTTGCGGCGTATCGATCCGGGCACGGGCGAAGTGCTGGAACAGCTCGACATGCCGCCCGGAACCGCCGTTTCGGGGCTGGAGTCCGATGGCGGCGAGCAGTTCTTTTGCGGCGGCGGGAACAGCGGGAAGATTCGCGCGGTGCGGCGGCCGAAGCGTGAAGGCTAGGCGAGCGGGCGGGCAAAAAGCTTAAGCGCACCCGCTCGCAGGCAACGCGTCAAAACGTATAGGTCACCTTGCCAAACGCCGTGCGCCCGAGCGTGTTGTACCCGTAGGCGGTCACATACTGCCGGTTGAACACATTCGCAAGCGTGGCCGAAAGCGCCAGATGCGCATTGACCTGGTACGAGGCGCGCAGGCTCACCGTCGTCCACGAAGGCAGGTAGAGGGTGTTGAGCTGGTCGTCGAACGTCGAGCCGTTATACAGCAGCGAAACGCCGGTGCTGAGCGCGTGGAGCTGGAACTCGTCCCACGTGTGATCCACGCTCAGACTCGCCGTCTGGCGCGGGCGGCGATTGAGCCAGGTCTGGTCGGTCACGTCCTGCGGATTCAGGATCCCCACCGTGAGGCTCACCGGTGTGTATTTGCCGAGCGTACCTTTGTACGAGAGGTCGAGACCCTGAATGTGCGCGCGGCCCACGTTCACGGGCAGGAAAGTCTGCGAGTTGTACGTGATGAGATCGTGCACGCGCGTGTCGTACACCGCTGCCGTGAACGTGCCGATCGACGTGGTGGCGTCGAGCGCGGCCTCGACCGAGTCGCTGCGCTCGGGCAGCAGGTTGGGGTTCGAGTAGCCCGGATAGTACAGGTCGTTGAACGTGGGCAGGCGGAACGCATTGCCATACGAAACGCGCGCCGTGTAGACCGGCGTGATCGCCCACGAGAGCGCGACGTTGCCGGTATTGACCGCTTCCCCTTGCACGATCTCGTGCCGCCCCGCGAGGAACAGCGTGACCGGTCCGAGCGTGGTCGACTGATGCATCGACACCGCGGAATCGTTGCGCGCGGGCAGGCCTCCCGGCACATCGACCGGCAGGAACGCCAGTTCGCGCGTGTAGTCGTAGGCGAGCTTGGTCTCGCCGTCGAGCGGCATGCCGAAGAGCGTGTGGCCCCTTTCCTGATGCGTGAGCGACGTGGAGGTGGAAAAGCGCGTCGAGTCGATTTCGTCGGTCGGGATCGTCGGGTCGTTCGAATAGAGGAACTGACGGTCCGTCGCGTAGCCCACGGACTGGTCGAACTGCGTGGTCGGCGTGATGTCGAGGTGGAACGCGAGGCCGGTCGTGAGCTGGTTGTCGCGCTGGCGGTCGTTGCCTCCCGCGTTGTCGTAGGACAGATCGGAGCGGTGGTAAAGCGCGAAGGTCGAGATCGACCAGTTGTCGTACGCGTAGCCAAGGCGCGCGTCCAGGTTCTGCGCATGGTAAGGGTTGCGGCCGTCTTCGTGGCCGTAAGCCCAGGGCTGCGTCGCGTCGATACCGGCTGTGTTGTAGTCGTGCAGGCCAAGCGAATACGTGAGGCCGCTCAACGCGGACAGCGGCCCGGTCGAGGGGATCGTGCCCGAGGTGCGCACCTGCGTGTCGAAGGTCTTGTTCGAGCCGCCGCCGAACGACACGGTGGTCTGGTTCGGCTGGTTCGACGCATGGCGCGTGAAGAGTTGGACGACGCCGCCCATGGCGTCCGCGCCGAACGAGGCGGCCGCGGGGCCCGAGATCACCTCCACGCGGTCGAACGAGGCGGTCGCAAGATCGCCCCATTCGGCCGTGCCGGTGGTGACGGAGCCCACGCGGATGCCGTCGATGAACACGGCCACCTGGTCAGCCGACGACCCGCGGATGCTCACCCCCGTGTACGACCCCGGGCCGCCCGTCTGCGAGACGGTGACGCCGGGCAGCGTGGCGAGCGCCTGCGCGATACTGGGGTCGGCGGGGGAGACGCGCTCGAGGTCTGCGCGCGTGAGCACCTGAGTGCTCGCGTAGCGCTGGTCGAACGATTGCGGCAGATGCTGCGTGTCGCCCACGACGAGGATATTGGGCAGCGTGGTGTCGTCGCTGGGCTGCTGCGCCTGGGTGGGCGATGCGTTGGCGGCGTCGGTGGCACCAGCGGTGGCAACAGCGGTAGCATGCGCGGTTTGCCACGCACAGGCGAGCGCGGCGGAAGTCAAAACGAATTGGCGAAACGTCATGATGCAGTGGCTGGAAACAGCTCCCGTATAGGGCTGTCCTTGCAACGGGCGACCGCCGCATGGGCGGTGCTTGCGCATTGGGGATCCCCGCCCGCTGCGGCTGCTGGACTCGGCTGATGGCAGGTCTCCTGGCTCGCGGGTCGACGTCCGTTGCCGGCCTTCCCGGTTTCCCAGTGGCCCTCTCTGGCATGGACTCGCCGCTGACAGTTGCGGGGGCAGCCGCAGTCTTGCACTGCGTTCCCTTTTGATCCCGTCGCCGGGAACCATCAGCGCGCAAGGGTAATGGCCACGCATTCCGCGCGTCAACCCTTGCCGGGTGCGGTGTGGCGAAAACACCCGTTTTGGCCTCCCCCAAGCTGCTTTTCGCACATCGCTTCTGACGACGGACCACGCCCGCCTCGCGCTCGATCGCCTTAATTGCCTCAATCGCCTCGATCGCCGATCTTGATCACGACCTTGCCGAACGCCTGCACGGTTTCGTCGAACGCGTAGACGCGGTCGATGACAGGCTGGATGCGATGCTTGTCGAGGAACGGATTCATTCGCTCGAACGACGCGCGGCGCAACGGCGATGCCGCGGATCGTGGTTTGCCGGAAGAATTTTGGGGTCTGGATAACGACGAAACGTTAGGGAAATTCTAAAAGTACATAGGATTCCATATAAATAAGGAGGGGCGGTGAGCTTTGGCGGAAACATCGAGCGCTGCGGCGCGACGCACTTACGTCGGCGAACCCATCGTGATTGTCGGCGCTTATGGTTGCGGTTCCGGAGTGGCCCGTTCGCCGTGCACCGGCCCTCGCAGCGGGCGTTGGACAGCGGGCGCGGAGCGCGTTTTGCCGATGATCTGTACGGGCGTGCTCGTGTGGCGCTGCACGGACGCGGCGATATCTTCGTTCAAGAAGCGCCACCAACCCCGTTTGCGCTTGCCCAGAAGAACCCGCACGGCACCTGCCGCGTCACAAACCGCAGCTATCTGGCCGCCGATGGTCGAACCGGACAGAGGCGACGTCAAGAGGCGCGCTTCAGCGCCGCGTCGATTGCCCTCCAGTATCTTCATCGCGCGGGCCAGCGTCGTCCGGCCGCCTTCTTCCATTGCGCACACGATCAGGCCGTAGTCGAAGTCGCCCATCCCCGTAAAACAGGGCGTCAAGTCGACGATATGCACGGCGACAATATGCGCGTCGCAATTTCTGGCGGTGTCGAGCGCCGTCGCGAGGAACGCGTCGGTCGGATTCTGGTTGATTGCAACAACGATGGTCTTGGACATTGAGCGGGCCTCGGCTGATGAAGGGGATTGCAGGAACAGCGGTTCGCGTCTCCTGAAGTCCATGTTCATCTTGAAGCGGTTGAGTTAGCGACGGGTTAGGGTGCGGCGCATTCAGTTTGCTATTTCGTTTTCGCAGTTCAAAACGGCTGCAACGTCAGTCCGGGCAAGCCGTGCTAAACGAAGTGATAGTGGACGTTCGGGAAGAACAGCCGCATCGGCAAACCTGCATCGTTTGTCGAGGTGTGAAGCGCAATGTGAAGCCCTCAGTACGCCCAGTAGCCGAGGGGGCGCGGATAGCCATAGACAACCGGGGCCGGTACCAGGACGGGGGGCGGCGCATACGCGGGCGCAGTCGCATAGACGGCCGGCTGCGTGATCCTGTTCCCCTTCGACGCCATGCATTGCGAGTAAGCCGCGTCATAGCTGGCCTGCAAACTTGTGGAACTCGCCTGGGCGTTATTGGCGCCCACGGCACTCCCGAGCAGCAAGCCCGCTCCGGCGCCGATCGCTGCGCCAATACCGGCATTGCCTGCCGCCGCACCCAAGAGCGCCCCAGCCGCCGCGCCGCCCGCCGTGCCGATCGCCGTACTGCCCAGCACATCGTGGCTCGCCGAAGGCGGGGTGGTGCCGTCCGAGCGGAAGGCGTAGTTCCGGCATGCATAGTCCTCCTGCTGGAACTCGCCTAGCGGCTTGCCTTGCGGGGGCAATGCGACCACGCTTGGGCCGGTTGGCGGGATGACGGCGCACCCGCCGAGGCCGAGGGCGACAATACAGGCGGATAGGGCAAGGCAGGCGGTTCGTGAGGATTTCATGATGAGAGTGTCCAGTAAGTGCACGGATAGCATCCTGGCGCTGGAAAGTTAGGCCTGGGTTATACCTCGTCGCGTTTCAACGCCGCCAGTCGGTTTGCGCGTCGGGATAGTAAGGGGCGAACGGATTGTGGTGAGCATCGAAGTACTGGTTTCGGCGCTCGAGTTCTGCGAGATCAGCCGACGAGGCGAGGTAGACATCGCGTCGTTGATCTTCCATGGCGGCGAAGTGTGCTTCGAGCTTGCTGATGAGTCTGGCGAACATGATGTTTCTCCTTGAACGGGGACGGAGGCCCGTCGACGAGAAGCATCTTGGCAAAGCAGAATTAGTCGCGAGTTAGCTGGACCGAACGCGTGGCCTTGGCGAGCAGCGGAAATTCCACTACGGCTCGCAGCCCCGTCACGCCGTCATGGCGATTATCGAGCGTCACGCGACCGCCGTAGCGTGTGACGATTGCGCGTACGATCGCGAGTCCCAGACCGCTTCCCTCGACGTCATGGTTCACGCGAAAGAACCGGTCGAATACGCGAGGTAGCGCCTCTTCAGGAATGCCAGGTCCCGTGTCCGCAATTTCGATGCGTGCATGACCCTCGGTGGCGAGCACGCGCAAATCGACAGAGCCGCCTTCCGGTGTGTAGCGCAGCGCGTTGCCGATAAGGTTCTTGACCACGGCGTGCAGGTCCGACTCGGTTGCGCAGATGCGTGCCGGCGTCAATTCGCTCGCGCCGATGTCGATGCGCTTCTGGTTGGCGATGGGCAGCAGCTCAGAGACGACCGAAGCAACGACCTCCGTAACGTCGAGCGCAGCGGGCGGCGTCGAGGTCGTCTGCGCATCCGCGCGCGCTAGCTGCAACAGCTGCGCGACGAGTGTGCTCGTGCGTTCGATTCCACGCCGCAGAGCCTGGAAGCGTTCGCGGTTTTGCGGAGCGATGTCGCCTTGCAGATTGTCGGCCTGCAATTTCAAGGCGGTGAGCGGAGTACGCAGCTCGTGTGCGGCATCGGAAATGAAATCGCGCTCGAGCCGCATCGATTCGTCGAGCCGCGCGATCATGCGATTGATCGAACTGACGAACGGACGCAACTCGACGGGGAGGCCTTCGTCCGGCAGGGCCTCGAGACGCGTCGAATCGATTGCCTGGGCGCGGCGCCCGAGCCGGTCAAGCACCCGGAACGCACGGCGCACGCAAATGTAGACCGCGATCCACACGGCCGGAATCAGCACGTAAACGGGCATTAGCGCGTGTGCCGCGCTATCTTGTGCCATACGTACCCGCACTGACATGCGTTGGGCGACCTGGATCACCTCGTCATAGGTGACGAGCGTATAGACACGCCACGCCTCGTGCGCGGCGATTTGCTGCGAGAAGCCCGTGGGCGAATTGCGGTCGAACTCGACGGCGCTGTCCGTCGTGCGAGCGGGAGACTTGTGTTCTGCAGTCCAAACGATGACGACGATGTCGTCGGCATTGCTCGAGCCAGGGGAGCGGTGCGGAATGGCCGCCTCGTACACTTCGCGTATGCGCCCCGCAACGTTCGAGAGCCGATCGTCCAGCAGGGCATTCACGCCTACGAGGGCGAGCCGGTAGGAGCTCACGCCTTGCACGATTCCGAAGATGGAGAGCAGCAGGCCTAGCGAGACGATCAGCTGGGTGCTGAGAGATCTGGCTTTCATGAGCATGACGGTTCGCCCCGCGTTAGCCAGTGGAGGATGGCGGCCCGCCGCCGCGCCGCCAATGCTGGCTCGTGCGCCAACGATATCAGATTATGGGGACGATACGTTGCCGGGCCGCGCTGCGCTATCGGGCGCTTGCTTTTGCTCGCGTCGCCGGATCACAATCGCGCGTGCGCAGGCGAACGTCTGCCTTGGAGCAGCCTATTCATGCGGATGACTGATCATGCGAATCCTCATCGTTGAAGACGACATCGATATCGGCCAAAGCTTGATGCGCGCATTGAAGGACGCCGGCTATAGCGTGGACTGGATCCGGGACGGCACGCAGGCCAGGGAGGCCGTGGTGGGCAATGCGTATTCGATTGTGCTGCTGGACCTCGGTCTGCCAGGCTCTGACGGCATCGACGTTCTGTCCACTGCGCGAGGGCGCGGCTGTACCACGCCGGTGCTCATCGTGACGGCTCGCGACGACATCGAGACCCGCATTCGGGGCCTCGACATCGGTGCCGACGACTACCTGCTCAAGCCCTTCAACACCTCCGAGCTGCTGGCGCGCATTCGCGCGGTGCTCCGCCGCCACGCCGGGTCAGCGGTTTCGGTGCTCGGCGACGAAACGTTGGGCCTGAATCTCGATACTCGCGAACTCTCTTTCAAGGGGCATCGCGAGGTGCTGTCCGCGCGCGAGTTTTCTCTCATGGCAGCATTGCTGGAGCGGCCCGGCATGATCCTCTCAAGAGCCCAGCTAGAGGACCGGCTGTATGGCTGGGGCGAGGAAGTCGAGAGCAACGCTGTGGCCGTGCTCATACACGGTGTGCGCAAGAAGTTCGGACACGACGTGATACGGAATATTCGGGGCTTCGGCTGGACCATCGACGTGGCCGCCCGCGACGAGCAACCAGGCTCGCCGTCAGCCGACGGGTGCGAGTCGCGCGAATGACAGCGTTCGCGCCTTCGCTCCAGCGACGACGGTCAACACTGGAAACGCAATCGGAAGTCGATTCGTGATACTTCGCGCATCTAAATGTTTGAAATCGTCTCTGGGTCGTGAAGCCGTGGCCCGGATTTTTTATGCGCTCGGTAACTCACTCATCCGGCGTTCGGCGAGTCGAGACTGATCTGGAATCGCGCGGCGGTTTCTCGAACGCAGCCAATGCAGCATTCAGAGTTTCCAGCCAACCGCTCTCGTAGCCGATTCCAGCCTGCAGCACGACAAGCTGCAGTGCAGTCTCCCGGTCCCGCGGTTCGACCGCGAAGTCGCGCTTTTCGATCTCACGGTAGTGCGCAAGCTTGCCGGCATGCAACGAAATGCGGCGCCGGATCTCATTTTCCAACCCGGTAGGTCCGACCGCCGCTTCTGCTCGCAGTCGGACCATGAATTCATGACGTAATGCCGCGGGCTCTTCTTCCTGCGTGATCCATCGTCTCAGTTCAGTCTGGCCTGCCGGCAAGATCCGGTAAGCGCGCTTGCGGCCGCGGGTGGATTCCTCAGGTAATGACTCGATGAACCCCGCTCCTTCGAGATGCCCCAATTCGCGATAAATCTGTTGATGCGAGGCGCTCCAGAAGTAGCCAATTGACTTGTCGAAGCGGGTCGCCAACTCGGATCCGGAGCAGGATCTTTCGACGAGGGCGGTAAGCAAAGCGTGAGGGAGCGACATCTGAGGAGAGCAGGTGATATGGACTGAAGATAAAGGATTTCCTCTAAAACTATACATTCCCTTGCTCGTTCATGAAACTAGTTGCATGATGGCTCACATCATCTATGCAACTAGTTTCATAAACGTCATGGAACATTATCCCAATCTGCTGCGCCCGCTTGATCTGGGTTTCACCACCCTGCGAAACCGCGTCCTGATGGGCTCGATGCACGTCGGCCTGGAAGAGGTGCCCGAGGGCTTTGAGCGCATGGCCGCCTTCTACGCCGAGCGTGCGCGCGGAGAGGTCGGCTTGATTGTGACGGGGGGCATTGCACCGAACGAACGCGCTCGACCCATGCACGGCGGCGCCATGCTGACCACGGAGGCCGAAGCGGAGCAGCACCGCGTGATTACCCGGGCAGTCCATGCGGAAGACGGCAAGATTGCGATGCAGATCCTGCATTTCGGGCGATATTCATATCAGCCGAAGCTGGTTGCGCCCAGCGCCCTGCAGGCACCGATCAATCCTTTCGTGCCTCACGAGCTGACCGACGAAGAGGTCGAGCAGACGATCGACGACTATGTTCGCTGCGCGGCGCTCGCACAGCATGCGGGCTACGACGGGGTAGAAGTCATGGGCTCGGAGGGCTACCTCATCAACGAGTTCATCGTTGCGCGCACGAACCATCGCAATGATCGTTGGGGCGGTAGTTACGAGAACCGTATTCGCTTTCCTGTAGAGATCGTGCGGCGCATCCGGGAGCGCGTTGGCCGCAGCTTCATCATCATCTACCGCCTCTCCATGCTCGACCTCGTGGAAGGCGGGTCGACGCTAGAGGAAGTCACCCGCCTCGCGCAGCTCATCGAACAGGCTGGTGCGACCATCATCAATACGGGCATCGGCTGGCATGAGGCTCGTATACCGACCATTGCCACGAAGGTGCCACGCGGCGCTTACGCCTGGGTCACGCAGCGGCTGATGGGCAGCGTGTCGATTCCGCTCGTTGCCACCAACCGCATCAACACCCCCGAGTTGGCGGAACGTCTGTTGGCTGAAGGCGCTTGCGACATGGTGTCGATGGCACGTCCCTTCCTCGCCGACGCCGCCTTCGTGCGCAAAGCTCGCGAAGGCCGCGCCGATGAAATCAATACCTGCATTGGCTGCAATCAGGCGTGCCTCGACCATACGTTCGCAGGCAAGGTCACGTCTTGCCTGGTGAATCCACGCGCCTGCCATGAAACCAAAATCGTTATCCGGCCTGCGCAACAGCGCAAGCGGGTCGCGATTGTGGGCGCAGGTCCGGCGGGTCTCGCCTGTGCAGTGACGGCGGCCGAGCGTGGCCACTCGGTGACGCTGTTCGAGGCCGGCTCCGAAATCGGTGGACAGTTCAACATTGCGAAGAAGGTGCCCGGCAAGGAAGAGTTCGAGGAGACGCTACGCTACTTCCGGCGCCAGCTCGAACTCAAAGGTATTGCGCTTCGCCTCAACACGCGTGTCACCACGGAACTCCTCATGCAGGGCGAGTTCGACGAAGTGGTGATCGCCACCGGCGTCGTGCCGCGCGATTCCCGGATCGCTGGTGCAGACCATCCCAAGGTGCTGGGCTACCTCGACGTTCTGCGCGACGGCAGATCCGTCGGGCGCGATGTAGCCGTTGTCGGCGCGGGGGGCATTGGCTTCGACGTAGCCGAGTATCTGGTGCACGACGGCGAAAGCGCTAGCCTGGACCCCGCGAAATTCTTCGCCGAATGGGGCGTGGATACAACCTATACGGGGCGGGGCGGTTTGCGGCAGCCGCATCTGGAGCAGCCTGCGCGTCATGTGCATCTGCTGCAACGCAAGAAGTCGAAGGTAGGCGACCGGCTTGGAAAAACCACTGGCTGGATTCATCGCACCGCACTGAAGGCGCGTGGCGTGGACATGGTGTCCTCGGTGGAGTATCAACGCGTTGACGAGGACGGGCTACACGTGACGATCGACGGGGAGCCTCGGACTCTCGCCGTGGACAATGTTGTGATTTGCGCCGGGCAGGAGCCACTGCGCGATCTGGCCGATCAATTGCAGGCCGCCGGTCGCGCTGTCCATGTGATTGGCGGCGCTGACGAGGCCGCCGAGCTGGATGCCAAGCGGGCCATTTACCAGGGCACCACGCTCGCAGCAGCGCTTTGACGATCCCATTGTTCGGAGAACGGAGTTTCCATGAATCAGTCGACCCTTAACGTTCAGCCCGCGGTCGCGCTTTCCCTTGAGAAGTGGCACACGATGGTGGAAACCGGGGATCTCAGCACGCTGAGTTCCATCGTGCACCCCGATGCCATTTTCCGTTCGCCCATGGCGTTCAAGCCCTATGCACCGGCTCCCGCGTTGCTGATGGCCTTGCAAACGGTCGTGACCATCTTGCGGGACTTCAGCTACCACCGGCAGTTCAGTAGTGAAGATGGACTGAACGTCGTGCTGGAGTTCAGCGCCATGGTGGACGACAAACAGCTCAAGGGTATCGACATGATCCGCTTCGACAGCGAAGGCCTGATTGTCGAATTCGAAGTGATGATCCGGCCGTTCAATGCCTTGCAGGCCCTCGGAGCGGAAATGGGTGCACGCCTGGCTCAGTTCCTGCCTGCGTACAAGGCCTAACCCTGCGCTCAACACCCGCTCAACTTGGACGTCTACGGATAATTGCCAACCCGGACAGGCGGCACAAACCACGCGAGACACAGGCCGGCGAGCGCGGCCACGGCAGCGACGACGAGGCCCATGTGGATCGATTCCACGAGCGCACTGCGCGCCGAGTTCATCATCGCGTCGCCAGCGTGCCCGGCGCTTACGAGGCGACTGATCAGCGCGGCCTGGTCGGCGCGGTCCACGAGTAGTTCGGGACTCGCAAACGACTTGAACCACTGAGTCGCCTGATACGAGTCCAGCGAGCGATTCACGCCCATGGTGTAAAGGTGCCCGAGCAGCGCGCCGGTCATCGCCGTGCCCAGCATGCCGCCGAAGGTGCGCAGCGATTGCAGCATCGCCGTGGCGGCGCCGAGATGGTCTCGCGAGACGATCTGCTGCGAGCAGACCGTGAGGCTCGTGCCCACGAGGCCGAGCCCCAGGCCGCTCGCACCCATGCACGCCATCCACACGAGATGCGGCTCGTTGCCGCGCAGCACGACCACCGCGAGGCTCGCGAAAGCAGACAGTGCGAAGCCGACATAGAGGATCGCGTTGGCGCGCCGGATGCGCGTGACCACGCGGTTGTTCACGAAACTGCCAACCGTCGTGCCGAGCAGGAGCGGCGTGATCAGCATGCCCGAGGAGCGCGGCGACATCGCATAGCCGCCCTGGAACAGCAGCGGGACGTAGAAAACGAGCGAAAACAGCGCGAACCCGCCGAGCACCGACATCGCAAAGAGCGGACCGAGCTTTCGATCGAGCAGCATGTCCACGGGGATGATCGGATAGCCCATGCGCTTTTCCCAGAAGAAAAGCGTTAGCGAAAAGACCAGCACGATCATCGCCAGCATGATCGTCATGGTCGTCCATCCTTGTCTCGGCAAGAGCTCGATCACTAGCTGCAGCGCGCCGAACGTGACAGCGACGACGCAAGCGCCGAGCCAGTCGAGGCGCAGCCTCCCACCTTCGCGGGCATGGCGCAGATGCGGCAGGAAAGCGTGCACGAAGTAGAGCGCCACCAGACCCACCGGCACGTTGACGAAGAACACGAGCCGCCAGCTTCCGTGCTGGGTCAGCATGCCCCCGAGCGTGGGTCCGACCATGTTCGCAACGCCAAACGCCGAGGTGACGAACACCAGCCAGCGCAGGCGTAGCCTCGGATCGGGGAACAGGTCGGCAACGGTCGCGAATACTGTCCCCATCATGATGCCGCCACCGATACCTTGCAGGCCGCGCGCGAGCACGAGAAACAGCATGTTGGTCGCCATCCCGCAGAGCACCGATGCGAGGGTGAAGAGAAGAATGGCGGCGAGCATGAAGGGCTTGCGGCCGAACAGATCGCCCAGACGCCCGAAGATCGGAATGGTGATGACGGATGCCAGCATGTAGGCGGTCGCGACCCATGCATAGAGTTCGAAGCCCTTGAGCTCAGCCACGATGCGCGGCAACGCGGTGCCAACGATGGTCTGGTCGAGCGCGATCAGCATCGAAACCGACGCGACGCCTAGCATCGCCAATACCGACTCGCGAAACGGCAACAGTTGCCGTCCTTGATCTTGAAGCTCGATGCCCGTGGCCATGGAACGCTCCCCGCCGCTGCGAAGCGGCTAATCTGCTGTGCGGTGCCCGGTAAAAAATGAATGGGCCGTGCGTGCGACCTTCATGCGATGTGCATTGATGGTACGCCCGCAAACCCGAACTTGACGGTACGAACGCGAGATCGAGGCGGTTATTCCACTCGGTCCGCCAGAGGCGCGGGAGTTGAAAAGCGTTTGACAACGTTTCGCGGCGCGTCAATCCGCAATGCGAATCTGGCCGACATGGAGTAAATGGACTATTGCGCTGTTTGCCTTCACGTCCAATGTGATTCGACCGATACGGAGGGGAAGTCATGAACGCTGCAATTCGACTCGTTTTGCGAGCAATGGTGTGCGGTGCGGCCGTGCTTTCTCTGGCCGGTCTATGCGCTGCGCCGTCGAGTGACGCCGGATCTTCTCGCGACAGTGAAGAGGACTTGTTTCTTTCGGAAAACGAAGCGGCAATGACGAAGATGATGGCCGGCATGGCGGCCAGGCCCACGGGCGATATCGACCGCGATTTCGTCGCAACGATGATTCCACACCACCAGGGCGCGATCGACATGGCCATGGCGGAACTGCGGCACGGACACAACGAACAGCTACGCAGGATCGCTCAGGAGATCGTGGTCGAGCAGCAGCAGGAGATCGTCGCCATGCGCCTCGCGGTGCATGATTCGATCGCGGCTCCAGCTCCGATCTCCCACTGACACCTTGGCCCGCGGGTCCACTCGCGTCACGACGCAGGAGACAACGTCATGAAATACAACCCCCTTCTCGGCGCGGCCATGATTGCCGCATCGCTTGTTGCCTCAATGCTCGCCGAAGCGGGGCAGGTCCCCGGATCGCTCACGGCTGCCGATATTCCAGTCAGCCATCGGGACCGCGTCTATTCGTCTGATCAGTTTTCGAATACCGTTTCGGTCATCGATCCCGCCGCCAATCGTCTGATCGGTGTCATCCGGCTCGGGGAGCCGATTCCGGCCAACTTCAGCCCGCTCTATCACGGTCAGTTGCTCGTGCACGGAATGGGCTTTTCTCCTGATCATCGCACGCTCGCCATTGTCTCTATCGGCTCGAATTCGGTGACGTTCATCGATACACAAACCAATTCGGTCAAGCATGTGACCTACGTGGGCCGCTCCCCGCACGAAGCTTTTTTCACGCCCGACGGCAGCGAGGTGTGGGTCACCGTGCGCGGCGAGAATTACGTCGATGTGCTCGACGCCAGGACCTTCGAAGAGAAGACGCGCATTGTCGTGCCAGCCGGGCCAGGCATGCAGATCTTCTCGCCGGACGGAAAGTACGGATATATCTGTTCGTCCTTCAATCCGGAAACCGATGTCGTCTCGGTCGCCGATCACCAGATCGTGGCGAGAGTCACGCAGGCGAGCCCGTTCTGCCCGAACATTGCGGCCACGCCGGATGGCCGGCAGGTCTGGTTCACGCTCAAGGATGTGGGCAAGACTCAGGTGTTCGACGCACGGCCACCGTTTGCGCTGCTGAAAACGCTCGATACGGGACCGATCACCAATCATGTGAACATCGTGCAGAACGCCCACGGCATGTTTGCGTACGTCACGGTGGGAGGCCTGAACCAGATCAAGGTGTTCCGTACTGACGACTTTTCGCAGGTGGCGACCATTGCTGTTGGGAGCTTGCCGCATGGCATCTGGCCGTCTGGCGACGGCACGCGTGTCTACGTGGGCCTCGAAAACGGCGACGCGATGACGGCAATCGACACGCTGACCAACAAAGTCATCGCCACGGTGCCGGTCGGCCAGGCGCCACAAGCCGTGGCGTATGTGCCCGACGCCGTGCCGGACGGCGATGGCACGGCCAACACGCAGCCGCTCGGCGCGGCGGGCGAGGCGACGCACGTGACGCTGATTCCGGTGGGTGGCGCGGCAGCCGGGCATGGCAATGCGCCCACTTCCGTGGCGTTGTTCGATCAGGGCTTGCTGCAGGTCCTGCAGGCAGCGGTCACCGGGTTGCAGGCGGGTCAGCCGTATTTCCTCGGTCTTTCGGACCACGCCGACGGCAGTGGCCGCATTGACGTGCTCGCGAGTTTCAAGACCAATCCGGCCGGCTCGGCAATCGTCAACACGCTGGGCCAGATTCGACAGGTCGTTACGCCTGACACGCCAGGCGTCGCCGATCACCGCAGATATCTCGTGATTGCGCCCAGTGTGGGCGGCGCGCCCGGACCCGCAGTGCAGGTCCAAGCCTTGTGAGTGTCACGCCGATATCCTGTTCGTCATTTCGAATTCCTTAATAAAAAGGTGGGGATACTGTCTGTTCGCACACGCAAGGCGCCTGCTGACACTTGACGCTGGCCGCTGTGGGAAGCTAACTGTCGGTGATCGACACCCGAAAACGAGGTGAAGAAATGACAGCTTCCCGCAATCTGGCTAACAGCCGACTTGCAGTGCTTCTGCTGGTCTTTCTGGCGCATGGCGCGGCCAGCGCTGCTGGCGCTCGTGCGGCGCCAACCGCTTCGCCGCGCTTCGAGCCGAGCGAGCTTTCGACAGACTGCATCGACCGGGAATATCGTGGGAAAAACGCCAAACTGGGGCTCGACTACACCGACTTGATCAACAATTGCGGTGCATCGGTCATCATCACGTGGCAGTCGTTCAACAACGGCACGCCGCAAACGGAAGGCGGGGGGATGGGGCAATCGGAATGCCTGCCGCCGGGCGGTTCCATCACCACGGCATCGCGCGAGAGACTCGGAATGGCGAGCGAGAATTTGCCTGTTAGCGTCGTGACCTGCCAGTGACGGCGGTGGCATTGGCTCAGCCAGATATGGCTTTTACCCTTTGCGACGCCACTTCTATTCGTTGGCACTTCTTTCTTTCCAGCCATTGCAGTGACTTCTCGACGACGTCGGCTGGAACCGCGTCGAATGTCGTGTTGCGAATCAGGGTCTCGCTTGCCGCAATGTCGTTGAACTCCCCCAGCATCTTTTGCACGGACGTCAGCTCTTTGAGCGTGCGTTCGTGATCGCCTTTGATGACGGGCTGAAAAAACTCGAGCAGATAGCGCAGCTTTTTGCCGGCCTTGCGCACGTCATGGAGATTATCCTCATGGCCAGCCTCGCTTCGCACGGCGCGCCTGCTGCGCTTTCGAAGCGTGCGTTGTGCCATACGGACTCGCTTTTTAGCGAACGTGCTTATCGGAAGATCATTGCAACACGACTGCAGCGTGGTTTGCGCACGAAGTACGGCGTCGTTCAGAAATGCCTCGACGGTGTCGCTGTTGATCAGCGCCTGGCTATGCGCCACCGCTTGTGCGCGCTTCTCACGCGCGGCGCTCACAAGCAGTTCGATCGATGCGTCCGATTTCTGCGCGGTTCTCAGGAGATCGCCAGCGATGTCCCAGTCGCGCGTTCCGCCTGCCACGGCAGCCAGGCGCTTGAATTCATCGCTGGCTTGCGCGGTGGCTTCCTCGCCGAGCCAGGGGGAGTACGCCCAATACAATGCACGGAGTTTTCTGAAAGCCACCCGAAGTTGATGAAACGCTTCGGGGTCGACTTCCGTCGCCAGGGCTTTCGTTCTTTGCACCACCTCGATGACCACGGGCATGGCCAATGACGAAAAGGTGCTGGCGATAGAGGTCTTTCTGGCGAGTGCCGCAGCGGAGCGTCGCCGATCGATTCTGAAAGGAGTGCGCGGCCGTGGCAAGGGCCAGTCACCGTCCATATCCATTGCAGCTCCAGTCCGACAAAAAATATGTTGGCCCAAACCTTACCATAAGGACTGTTGGCTACCTGGTTTTTATGACGATTTGATGAAATGATAAAAATCTGGCAAGTTGACGGCCATCGCGCCGCTAGCAGGTTGAATTTCTGATTTTCTGTATTACGATGCTTACCCAAGTCAGGCGTTGCAATGCGGATGCACCGAGCGGCACCCTCCGGGAACGAAGTGGGAGTTCGAGTTGAAGAAACGGGCCACCGTGATTTGTCGCAGAGGTAAGCGAATTCTCCTGGTCGCACGCAGTCGGTCGAAGTGGGCACTACCGGGCGGCATGTTGAAGCGCGGCGAGCATCTTACGGAAGCCGCGCTACGAGAACTCAGGGAGGAGACCCGGCTCGCCGGAAAGGCAGCCAGGTATCTGTTCGACATTCGCGGCAAGCAGAAACACCATCATGTGTTCTCCTGCGAAATACCCAGGCAAGCCAAGGCACGCCCGAGTAGCGAGATATCCCGGTGTCGATGGGTCCATCTCGACGACATCTCGCGCCTGATCACGAGCGGCCCGACGAACGATATTCTCCGGCTCGTCAACCAGAGGCGCAGGAAGTAGCACCACGGCCTTCGTGGTGAGGCATTGAACGCTCACGGCGTTCAATGCGGATGCGTCTGCCTGCATCCGCCATCCACGGCATGGACCAAAGTCCATCACCAACGCTTCGCGCGCATCACGCGTTTTCGTCGCCTTTGGGACATTGCACGCGTGCCGCCATGCGCACGCGAACGTATTCAGCGAGCCTTCGCTAACACGCCCTCTGAATGATCGCGTCACCATCCATAAGCCCACTTCGGCGATCGATTGCAGTGTCACCCGATCGTCACATTACGAACGTAACGTCCAGCGCATCAATAACGATTTTAAGGAGTACGGGATGAAAGTCAGTCTATTTGCGATTGTCATTCTCGCGCTGGGCACGGGCATCGCCCAGGCTGCGGATATCACCGGTGCGGGCAGTACCTTCGCGGCGCCGATCTATACAAAATGGGCGGATGCCTATCAGAAGTCGGGCGGCGGCAAGGTGAATTACCAGGGCATTGGCTCGTCGGGCGGCATCAAACAGATTCAGGCCAAGACCGTCGACTTTGCGGGCTCGGACGCTCCGCTGAAGGACGATCAACTGGCCAAGGACGGTCTGTTCCAGTTTCCGACGGTGGTCGGCGGTGTCGTGCCGGCGATCAACGTGCCGGGCGTCAAGGCCGGCGAACTCACGCTGTCGGGCCCGGTGCTCGGCGACATCTACCTCGGCAAGATCAAGAAGTGGAACGATCCGGCTATCGTCGCGCTGAACCCGAAGGTCAAGCTGCCTGACCTCGACATCGCCGTGGTGCGCCGCGCAGATGGTTCGGGCACCAGCTTCATCTGGACGAACTACCTCTCGAAGGTCAGCCCCGCGTGGAAGAGCAAGGTCGGCGAAGGCACGACGGTGGCATGGCCGACAGGTACGGGCGGCAAGGGCAACGACGGCGTCGCGGCCTTCGTGCAGCGTTTACCGGGCGCGATCGGCTACGTCGAGTGGGCGTACGCCAAGCAAAATCACATGGTCTATGCCTCGATGAAGAACGAAGCGGGCGCAGTCGTTCAGCCGGGCACCGAAACGTTCAAGGCAGCCGCTGCCGGCGCGGACTGGAAGACGTCGTTCTACCAGATCCTCACGAACGAGCCGGGCAAGGATGCGTGGCCCGTTGTCGGCGCGACTTTCGTGCTGCTGCATACGGCACAGGACAAGCCGGACCAGGGCAAGGAAACGCTCAAGTTTTTCGACTGGGCCTTCAAGAATGGCGCTTCGGCCGCCGATAGCCTCGACTACATTTCGCTGCCGGACTCCGTCGTGAGCGAAATCAAATCGCAGTGGAAGGAGAAGGTCAAGGACGCGAGCGGAAAGCCGATCGCGCCATAAACCGAAATGGCATGCAGGCGCGCGCGTAGGTATCGCGCGCGCCTGCATGCAGCCACGCTTTTAGCCTTACGCAATTACCCGCAATTGCGCCGCAAATTCTTGACGACTTCGACGCTGGGTCCGAGCACGTCGATCAATTCGCGTTCACACTGACCGCCACGTCCACCTGATGCGCGCCGCCGCCAAGAATGACGCCGCGCAGAAGCGACACGTCGGTGTAATCACGGCCGATGGCGAGCGTCACGTGGCCCTGATCGGCGAGCACGTCGTTGGTCGGATCGAGATCGATCCAGCCGGCAGAGGGTGCGGACGATGCAGAGGGTGCAGACGTTCCCGAGGGCACGTAGAGCGACACCCACGCATGCGAGGCGTCCGCGCCGATCATCGGCGGTGCGCCTTCGGGCGGGTCGTTGCGCAGATAGCCGCTCACATAGCGCGCCGCGAGCCCGATCGAGCGCAGGCAGCCGATCATCACCTGGGCGAAGTCCTGGCACACGCCGTGGCGCAGTTCGAACGCGCGCGCCGCGGGTGTGTCGAACGCCGTTGCCGAGGGCAGGTACTCGAAGTCGGTATGGATGCGATGCATCAGGTCGATCGCGCCGGCCAGAACGGGGGTGCCAGGCGTGAAGCTCGCGAGCGCGTAGGCGCGCATTCCGGGCTGTAACGCGATATTCGGCGAAGCGAAGCAAAACTCCGACTCCGCATGGAACGCGCCGCCCGCCGTGTAGCGCAGCATGCACTCGACGTCTTCCCAAGCGGGTGTCGCGGCGATATCGAGCGAATCGTAGCGCGGCGTGAGCAGTACGCTCGTCTCGCTCGTCATTTGCAGATAGTCGTGCGGCGCGTCGAACGAGAAGTAGAGGACCTCGTTGCCGAATGCGTCGCGGCGGCTCGTCTGATACGACGGCGCGGGCTCGATCCGTTCGCGGTGTGCGAGCACGCGCTGCCACGGCAGGTCGAGCGGACGGATCGTCGCGAGATGCTGCGCGGTTTCGACGAGCGTCGAATATCGATAGGTCGTGCGGTGCGTGACCGCGAGGCGCGCGCCGTTCATGACCACACCTGTGCGGCGAGCGGCACGGCGTGGCTGAACCAGCGTGCGCTGATCTCGTTCGACATCGCGGCCATGCGCTCGGCGAGACTGTCGCACAGTGCGGTGAGCGCTGGGTAGCGGCCGTCATCGCCGGGCTCGCAAAGCGTTTCCAGCGTGGGCAGCGCCTCGATGGGCGCGAGCTGCGAGGCGAACGGCTCACGCCTCGGGCCGCGCGATGCCTGGGCGATTTCGTCGAGCCGCGCGCGCAGCCGCGCATAGACGCCGTAGAGGCCGCGCGGATTGGTCGGGTCGGTCACGATCACGTCGAGCAGGGCGGGCACTTCCAGGCGCCCCGGATAGAGCGAGCGATACGTAAGCGTGCTGTCGAACAGTTGCAGCAGCACGTCGAAGCCCGCGGGCGTGGCGAGCGTGCGTTCGTGCGCGGCGATACGCAACATGGTGGCGAGCGTCGCCACGCGTTCGATATGGCGTCCCGCGAACAGCAGGCGCCAGGCTTCGTCACGGGTCATGCGGTCGCCCTGGCAGCCGCTGATGGCGCTCAACTGCGTGGCGAGCGCATCGAGCGCGCCCATCAGCGCCATACGGTCGTACGGCGTGTGACGCCTGAACTCGAGGGTTGTACCGTTGCGCGCTGCCGGTGGCACGAGCGAAAGCGCGTGGAGCGCGTCGCGGAAGTCGTTGCGCGAGGCAAGCACGGTGCGCCAATGGTCGTTCGAAAGCCGGCCGCGAATCTCGCCGCACGCGTACGCCTGGCTCGCGAGCGTGCGGCCGATTCCCGTTGCGCCCGCATTTTCGTGCAGATTGGCGACGAGCGCGCGCTCGAAGTCGTCGAGGTTGCGCCGCGCTTCATCGCCCGTGGAGGGCACGAGGCCATTGGCGGCGGCCAGTTCGATGAAGGTGCCGAACAACTCTTCGGCGTCGCTGCCTTCGAGCGAGCCGAGAATCAGCCGGCACAGGCGCACACCGTTTTCGGCGCGCTCGCCGTAACGGCCTGCCCAGAACAGATTCTCCGCTGAGCGGCTCGGCACGCGGCGGCGCTCGCGGCGCAGCTCACCGGGCTTGATCGGGCTCGGCAGAAGTGTGAAGGTCGAACCGGGCTGGCTCGACAGCACCCAGGTATCCACGCTGCTGCCGCCCATCTGCATCGATACGGATTCCTGATGTTCTGCCGCCAGGCGCGTGAAGCCGCCGGGCAGCACACGCCAGCCGCATTCCTGGTCGGCAATCGCGTAGACGCGCAGGACGGCGGGCCGCGCGCCGAGCATGCCGGCGCCGTTCTCATAGCGCGGCGTATAGCTGTAGCGCAGCGGCTGCTGCACCGTGAAGGCGTCGGGCAACTGCTCGATGCGCTCGCGCCAGTCCGCGAGCGTTTGCAGCCCGGCGGCGAGTCCGGGCGGCGTGGGCGACGCGTTCGCAGCGTCTGGCCACGTCGGCACGAGCAGCGCCTCGGGCACCTGTGCGAGCGCATCGCGCCAGGCCGCGTCTTCGCCGCACCACCAGGTCGCGACGCCCGGCAGCGCGAGTTCCTCGCCGAGCAGCGCCTGCGCAATGCCGGGCATGAAGCCGTGCAGCGCGGGCGATTCGACGAAGCCGGCGCCCGGCACGTTCGAGACCATCACGTTGCCCGCACGCATGACCTGCAGCAGCCCCGGCACACCGATCGTCGAGTCGGCGCGAAGCTCGACCGGGTCGCAGAAGGTGTCGTCGAGGCGGCGCAGCACCGCGTGCACGCGCTCCAGGCCGTCGAGCGTCTTGAGGTACAGCATGTCGTCGCGCACTGTGAGGTCCTTGCCCTCGACGAGCGTGAGGCCGAGGTAGCGCGCGAGGAACACGTGCTCGAAGTAGGTCTCGCTAAACGGCCCCGGCGTGAGCAGCACGATATGCGCGGACGCGCCGCTCACGCTGCGCTCTTCGGCGCTCATGACCGCGCGCGCAGCCGCGGCGAGCGTGGCGACGAGTTGCGAATAGGAGGGCGCGAGACGGTGCACCCGCATGGTGCGAAACGGCTCGGCGAAGAGGCTCGAAACGATGAGCCGGTTTTCGAGCAGATAACCGAGTCCCGAGGGCGCTTCCGTGCGGTGCGAGACGACTGTCCACTGGCCTTCGGGCGAGCGCGCCAGGTCGAGGGCGACGATCTGCAGGTACTGACCCTCGGGCGGCACGAAGCCTTTCACGGCGCGCAGATAGCCGGGATGGCCGAATACCAGCGCGGGCGGCAGCAGGCCGCGCGCAAGCAGCGTTTGCGGCCCGTAGATATCGGCGACGATCTCGTTGAGCAGGCGCGCGCGCTGCGCGGCGCCGCGCTCGATCTGCGCCCATTCGGCTTCGTCGATGACGAACGGCAGCACGTCGAGCGCCCACGGCCGCGGTCCGCCCGTGTCCGCGTAGACGTTATAGGTGATGTCGTTCTCGCGCACCTGGCGCGCGACCGTTGCTGCGGCGCTGTCGAATCCCGCCACACCCGGCTTGCCGAGCAGGCCGAAAAACTGCCGCCACGGCTCACGCAGTTCGCCGTCCGCCGTTTGCAGCTCGTCCCAGTGTCCGGCGCGCACCGGCAGCGTGCGCAGCGGCGCGCTCGCCTCTTCGTTGCTGGCGGAGGAATCGAACGGCAGGGTGGATTGGGTCGGCAAGATCGTGGGTCGTGACAGCGCGCCTCGTTCGCGAGGCGCGCCTTCGGTTAGGGCTCTTGACGGGTTATCGGCCGCAATTCGCCGCGGCGTAGATCCAGTGTGAACGGAAATTCGAGGCTGCGCTCGGGCGGCGCCACTTCCAGCGGCCCCGGTGTGTGGCCGGTCGTGAAGAAGCGCGCGCGCCGGCGGCTTTCGGCCTCGTAGGCGTTGACCGGAAACGTCTCATAACTGCGGCCACCAGGATGCGCAACATGATACTGGCATCCGCCGATCGCGCGCGCGTTCCAGGTGTCGACGATATCGATCGTGAGCGGCGCGTGCACGCCGATGGTCGGATGCAGCGACGTCGACTGCTGCCACGCGCGAAAGCGCACGCCCGCCACGCTCTCGCTGACGCGCCCGGTGGGCTGAAGCGGCAACGCGCGGCCGTTCACGCTGACGATATGGCGGTTTTCGTTGATGCCGAGCACGCGCACTTCGAGCCGCTCCACCGACGAATCGACGTAACGCACCGTGGCGCCGGCCCCGCCTTCCTCGCCCATCACGTGCCACGGTTCGAGCGCATGGCGCACCGAGAGCGCGATGCCGCTCGTCTGCAACTCGCCCACGAGCGGGAAGCGGAATTCGAAGTGCGGCGCGAACCAGGCGGCGTCGAGCGCGAAACCCGCCTTGGACGTTTCGGCGAGCACGTCGTCGAAGTCCATCTGCACGAAGGTCGAGAGCATGAAGCGGTCGTGCAGTTCGGTGCCCCATCGCGTGAGGCGTTGCGTGTACGGCGTTTTCCAGAAGCGCGCGACGAGCGCGCGCAGCAGCAGTTGCTGCGCGAGGCTCATGTGCGCGTGCGGCGGCATTTCGAAGCCGCGCAGCTCGAGCAGGCCGAGGCGCCCGGTCGGGCCGTCGGGCGAGTAGAGCTTGTCGATGCAGAACTCGGCGCGATGCGTGTTGCCCGTCACGTCGATGAGGATGTTGCGCAGCGTGCGGTCGATGAGCCAGGGCGGCACGCGCGGGCCATCGTCGAAGGGGCTCCCGAAACCGCGCAGCAAATCGACCTGACGCTGGATTTCGGCGAACGCGACTTCCAGTTCGTAGACCTGATCATTGCGCGCTTCGTCCACGCGCGGCGCCTGGCTCGTCGGCCCGATGAAAAGGCCCGAAAACAAATACGAAAGCGACGGATGGTTGTGCCAGTAGGCCACGAGGCTCGCGAGCAGGTCGGGGCGGCGCAGGAACGGGCTGTCGGCAGGCGTGGCGCCGCCGAGCACGAGGTGATTGCCGCCGCCGGTGCCGGTGTGCCGGCCATCGAGCATGAACTTCTCGGTGGAGAGCAACGTTTCGTGCGCGGCCTGGTAGAGGAATTCGGTGCGCTCGACCAGCTCGTCCCAGTTCGACGACGGGTGGATGTTCACTTCGATCACACCGGGGTCGGGCGTGACCTGGAGCATTTTCAGGCGCGGGTCGCGCGGCGGCGGATAGCCTTCGATCACGACGGGCAGCGCGAGGTCCGCGGCGGTGGCTTCGACTGCGGCGAGCAGGTCGAGGTAATCGTCGAGTTCGGCGAGCGGCGGCATGAAGATGTGCAACTGGCCTTGCGCGCGGCCATAGGATGCCGCTTCGGCTTTCGGCCCTGCGGCGCGCGCCGGGTCGCGCGCTTCGACGCACAGTGCGGTGCGGTGGATCCAGGCGGCGGATTCGCCGCGCTCGGGGTAGCGGTTTGTTTCGGTTGCGTTGGCGCTTCCCGCGCTTTGCCCATGCCGCGAGTGCGCGGCGGCATCGTAGCTCGCCTCGTACTGCATGCGCCGCTCGGCCGCGCTGCGCAGCGGCGCCGGCGCGGCGAACGGATCGCGCGTGTGCTGCCACGGGTAGTCGCCCGCCGCGACCCACGGCAGCGCATCGAGCGGCAACCGGTAGCCCATCGGCGAGTCGCCGGGAATGAGGTACATGCGCTCGTCGCGGAAGAACCAGGGGCCGCTCACCCAGCGCGGGCCCTGCAAGGCGGGCTGGGTCGCCGACGGCTCGCCGCGCTCGCAGGCGAGCGGCAGCACGTATCCGGTCACGGTGTCGAGGCCCGAGTCGAATATGCGGCGCAGCCGCATGCGCTCCAGCTCGTCGTCGAGGCGCGAGTCGAATGGATCGACGTTCACGGGCAGGCGGCGCTCGCGCCACAGGTAATACCAGGTGTCCTCGTAGCCCGGCTGCACGTGCTCGGGATCGACCGCGAGCTTCGCAGCGAGGTGGGCGATGAAGCGCTGCGCATCCTGGGCCGTATGGTGGGTGAGCGAGCGCTCGTCGGCGAAGAGCGTAGGGTCGCGCCAGCAGGGCTCGCCGTCCGTGCGCCAGAAGAGCGAAAGCGCCCAGCGCGGCAACTGCTCGCCCGGATACCACTTGCCCTGGCCGATATGCAGGAAGCCCATCGCGCCATAGTGGGCGCGCAGCTTGTCCATCAGCGCGATGGCGTAGCGGCGCTTGGTCGGGCCGAGCGCGTCGGTATTCCATTCGGGCGCATCGCGGTCGCCCGCCGCCACGAAGGTCGGCTCGCCGCCCATCGTGAGGCGCACGTCCTGGCCGGTGAGCGCGGCGTCCACCTGGACACCCATCGCGTGCATGTCGGCCCATTGCGCTTCGGTGTAGGGCTTCGTCACACGCGGCGTTTCGAGCACGCGTGAGATCGACATCGAATGCGAGAACTCGACTTCGCATTCGTCGAGCGCGCCCGAAATCGGCGCGGCGCTGCCGGGTTCCGGCGTGCACGCCACCGGAATATGGCCTTCGCCCGCGAGCAGCCCGGAGGTCGGATCGAGCCCGATCCAGCCCGCGCCCGGCAGGTAGACCTCGCACCAGGCGTGCAGGTCGGTGAAGTCGGCCTCGGCGCCGCGCGGGCCGTCGATCGCCTTGATGTCGGGTGTGAGCTGCAGCAGGTAGCCCGAAACGAATCGTGCCGCGAGCCCGAGTTGACGCAGCGTCTGCACGAGCAGCCAGCCCGTGTCGCGGCACGAGCCGCAGCCCTTTTCCAGCGTTTCCTCGGGCGTCTGCACGCCCGGCTCCATGCGGATCAGGTAGCCAATCTCGCGTTGCAGGCGCTGGTTCAGATCGACGAGAAAGTCGATGGTCACGCGCGGCGTGCGGTCGATCGACTCGACGAACGCGGCGAAGCGCGGCGTGGGCTCGCCGCGCGCGGCCCAGGGCACGAGATACGGAGCGAGTTCGGCGGCCAGTTCGGGCGCGTAGGTGAACGGAAAGCGCTCGGCGCTCGGCTCGAGAAAAAAGTCGAACGGGTTGTACACCGCCATTTCCGCGACCAGATCGATCGTGACGCTGAACTCGCGCGTCGGCTCGGGAAACGCGAGCCGCGCCTGATAGTTGGCGAACGGGTCCTGCTGCCAGTTGACGAAATGACCGGCGGGCTCCACGCGCATCGAATACGAGAGGATGGGCGTGCGGCAGTGCGGCGCGGGGCGCAGGCGCACCACGTGAGGCGCGAGGCGCACGAGCCGGTCATAGCGATACTGCGTGACATGGTTTAACGCGACACGGATGGACACACCCGACTCCTCGATCGACGTGGATGGAACGGCGGAAAAAGGGCGAAGCGGCGCACGGGGCAGCGTGCGTATGATGCGGATGGCGCGAGTGCGGGCTGTGACAGCCGAGGCGACAACCGCGCCACGCGCGTGCGAGGCACGCCGCGTGCTGCGCGAAGCGTTGCGGCCCGCGCGGCCATCTCAGGAATGCGGCTATGAAGACTTTTCACTGCGACCAATGCAATCAGCTGGTGTTTTTCGAAAACGAGCACTGCGAACGGTGCGAGGCGCGCCTTGGCTACGTGCCGCAGACGGGCGAGATGCACGCCTTCGAAGACGCCGGCGAGGGCCGCTGGCGCAGCCTGAATGCGCAGGCAGACGGCGCGCTCTTTCGCCAGTGCCACAACTACGCAATCGAAAACGTCTGCAATGGCATGATCCCGGCCGATTCCGAGGACACGCTGTGTCGCGCCTGCCAGTTCACGCGCACAATCCCCAACCTCTCGCAGCCCGAGAACCGCCTTTACTGGTATCGCCTCGAAACGGCCAAGCGGCGCCTGCTCTATACACTGGGCGCGCTCGGCCTGCCGCTCGTCACGCGCGCCGAAGACCCGGAACATGGCCTGCAATTCGAGTTCCTCGAAGAGACGGGCGATGGCCAGCCGATCATGACGGGCCACGATCACGGCCTCATCACGATGAACATCGCCGAGGCCGACGACGCGCAGCGCGAGCGCACGCGCGTCTCGCTGCACGAGCCGTATCGCACCTTGCTGGGGCATTTCCGCCACGAGGTCGGCCATTACTATTTCGATCGTCTCATCGCGCGGGGGCCAACGGAGCGCTGGCTCGAACCGTTTCGCCGCCGCTTCGGCGACGAGCGCGCCGACTATGCCGAAGCGCTCGCCGCGCACTACGCCGAGGGCCCCGCGCCCGACTGGGCCGAGCGCCACGTGAGCGCGTATGCGTCGGTGCATCCGTGGGAGGACTGGGCCGAGACGTGGGCGCACTACCTGCATATCGTCGATACCCTCGACACGGCAACGGCCTGCGGCCTCGCGCTGCTGCCCGACAGCCCCGACGAGCCCACGCTGGTCGACCAGACGCCGGTGGACGAGGCGAGCTTCGACGGCCTCATGGCGCGCTGGTTTCCGCTCACCTACGCGCTCAACAGCCTGAACCGCAGCCTCGGTATGCCCGACGGCTATCCGTTCGCGCTGCCAACGCCTGTCATCGACAAATTGCGCTTCGTTCATCGCGTGATCTCGGCTTCG
The DNA here is from genome assembly GCF_904848665.1 of Paraburkholderia hiiakae. GTDB lineage: Bacteria > Pseudomonadota > Gammaproteobacteria > Burkholderiales > Burkholderiaceae > Paraburkholderia > Paraburkholderia hiiakae. Next base: position 77,223 of record NZ_CAJHCQ010000002.1, on the reverse strand, counting down.
TCTTCGCGGTCGTGAACGCTCACGCGCCGCTTGAGTAAGTTGATGCGCCGGCTCAGCGCTCGAGCACCCAGGTGTCTTTCGTGCCGCCGCCCTGCGAGGAATTGACCACGAGCGAGCCCTCGCGCAGCGCGACCCGCGTGAGCCCACCCGGCACCATGCGCACTTCCTTGCCCGAGAGCACGAACGGGCGCAGGTCGATGTGGCGCGGCGCGACGCCCGTTTCGACCCAGGTCGGGCAGGTGGAGAGCGAGAGCGTAGGCTGCGCGATGTACTTGTCCGGGTGTGCGACGAGCGCCGCACGAAACGCTTCGATCTCGGCGCGCGTGGCAGCGGGACCGATCAGCATGCCGTAGCCGCCCGCGCCGTGCGCTTCCTTCACGACCAGTTCCGGCAGATGGTCGAGCACGTATTGCAGGTCGTCGGTCTTGCGGCACATCCACGTGGGCACGTTCTTGAGCAGCGGTTCCTCGCCCAGATAGAAGCGCACCATGTCGGGCACGTAAGGGTAGATCGACTTGTCGTCGGCCACGCCCGTGCCCACCGCGTTGCACAGCGTCACGTTGCCCTTGCGGTAGACGTTCATGAGGCCCGCCGCGCCAAGCGTCGAATCGGAGCGGAAGACGAGCGGATCGAGGAAGTCGTCGTCCACGCGCCGGTAGATCACGTCAATGCGCTGCGGGCCCTGCGTCGTGCGCATATAAAGGTGATCGTTCTCGACGAACAGGTCCTGGCCTTCCACGAGTTCGATGCCCATTTGCTGAGCGAGGAACGCGTGCTCGAAGTACGCCGAGTTGTACGTGCCCGGCGTGAGCAGCACGACGGTCGGGTTGTCTGCGCCGGAAGGCGCGGCGGCGCGTAGCGTATCGAGCAGCAGGTCGGGATAGTGCGCGACGGGCGCCACGCGATTGCGCACGAACAGATCGGGAAAGAGCCGCATCATCATCTTGCGGTTTTCCAGCATGTACGAAACGCCGGAGGGAACGCGCAGATTGTCCTCCAGCACATAGAACTCACCCTCGCCGGCGCGCACGACATCGATGCCCGCGATATGCGCATAGATGTCGTGTGCGACGTGTACGCCCTGCATCTCGGGGCGGTATTGCGCGTTGCGCAGGATCTGGTCGGCGGGCACGATGCCGCGCTTCACGATTTCCTGCTCGTGATAAATGTCGTGGATGAAGCGGTTGAGCGCGTTCACGCGCTGACGCAAACCGCGCTCGAGCGTGTTCCACTCCTGGCGCTGGAAGATGCGCGGAATCACGTCGAAGGGAATCGTGCGCTCGGTGCCCGCGCCCGTGACGTCCTTCTCGCCATACACGGCGAAGGTGATGCCCACGCGACGGAAGATCGCATCGGCTTCGGCGCGCTTCTTGAGCATTTGCTGCTCGCTCTGGCTGCGCATCCATGTGAAGAATTCGCGGTAGTGGGCGCGCGGCTCGCCGGCCTGCGCGAACGCCGTGGCGGCGAGGCCGCGAACGTCGAATTCCCCGTACTCGAACATCTCGTTGAAGAATGTTTGCGTCATGTGCGTTTTTCCGTTCGCTGCTTTTTTTGCGCTGCTTTTTTCGCGCCTTTAGTGCTTCTTCATACTGTTCGGTATTCGGGCTGCATGGGGCAACGCAACTTCCATGCCGACGCAGGGGCAACGTGTCATGCCCGATGTTGGTGCGCGGTGACGCTTTGTTGACGCTCAGAACTCCATATCGAGTTCGTCGATGTCCTCGGTTTCCGACTGGGCCGCCGCGATCCATTCAGCGACGTAAGGCTGCTTGAGTACGCGCATGCAGTAGTCGCCGATGTCGGGGTCGATCGGTACGTCGTACGTTAGCAAGCGTGTGACGACGGGTGCGTACATCGCGTCCGCCGCGCCGATCTCGCCGAAGAGCCAGGGCCCGCCATACTTTTGCAGACATTCGCGCCAGATAGTCACGATACGCCCGATATCGTCCTGCGCGCGCGACCAGACGCGAAAGTTCGGAAAGTGGCCGCGCAGGTTCATCGGCAGCGCCGAGCGCAATGCGCTGAAGCCCGAATGCATTTCCCCGCAGACCGAGCGGCAGTGCGCGCGGGCTGTGCGGTCCACGGGCAACAGCTGCGCGTGGGGCTGGATCTCGTTGAGGTATTCGCAGATCGCGAGCGTGTCCCAGACCGCGATGCCGTCGTGGCGCAGGCAGGGAACGAGAATGGAAGGCGAGAGCAGCAGCAACTCGGCACGCGTGGCCGCGTCGTCGAGCGGCACCGTTACCGTGTCGAATTCGAGTCCAGCGAGTCTGGCGAGCAGCCAGCCGCGCATGGACCAAGACGAATAGTTCCGGCTGCTGATCGTCAGGGTCGTGGTCGTCTGATTCATGGGGCGCTCCAGAACGGTAAGGACACGGTGGCCAAGCGCGGGAAGCCGCATGCACCGAATGCGCGCATCGCCCCGGTATGCACCTCTCGCGCCATTCGGCGCACTACATTGCGGCATGCAGGAAGGCGGCGCAGCCGGCGCTTTGCGCGATACACTCGCGCCCTGTTGCCATGGCGTGGCGCGCCGGCCAACGCGCGAGGGCCTGCGCACGCATGGCTCGCTGTGCCGGGAAGGCGCAAGCACTGTGCCAGTCAACGCTTCTGGCATACGTATTGCCTGCTTCGCTTGGCGTTCAAGACAATTGAGAGCCGTGCCCATGAACCTGCTTGCCTATCTGGTCTATCAGACGTTCGCGGACCTGACGAGGTTCGGGCGTGCTAGCGCGTCGTTCTCCCGCGCGACGCTCGCGGCCTGGCCCGCGCTCGCTTGCGGATTCGACGCGCGCTATCTCGATGCCTGGTGGGAGCAGATCGAGCTTGCCGGGCTTTCGCACGCGCGGCCGCCGTTTGAAATCGATTTTGTGGACGTGGACGGCGTGCGCACGCCGGTGAGCGAAGCCGTCGTCAAGCGCACGCCGTTCGCCTCGCTGCTCCACTTTCGCAAGGACGTGGCCGCGCCGCAGCCGCGCGTGCTGCTCGTCGCTCCAATGTCGGGGCACTTCGCGACCCTGCTGCGCGGTACCGTACGCACCATGCTCGCCGACCACGACGTCTATATCACCGACTGGCACAACCCGCGCGACGTGCCCTTGTCGGCGGGCCGCTTCGGCTTCGACGAATACGTCGAGCACGTCATGTCCTTCATTCGACGGATCGGCCCCGATGCGCATCTGGTGGCGATCTGCCAGCCGACGGTCGCGGCGCTCGCGGCCGTATCGTTGATGGCCGCCGACAACGATCCCGCGCAGCCCGCGAGCATGACGCTGATGGCGGGTCCGATCGATTGCCGCGTGAATCCCACCAAGGTCAACGAACTCGCCAACAGCAAGCCGATCACGTGGTTCGAGCGCAATCTCATCAGCGCGGTGCCGGGCGGTTTTCCCGGCGCGCAGCGTCGCGTGTATCCGGGCTTCGTGCAGCTCAGTGCGTTCATGTCGATGAACCTGGAGCGTCATCTCGCCTCGTTCGAGGAGATGCGCCACGAGCGGGCGAAGGGCGACCCCACGCGAGCCGATGCACTCAATGTGTTCTATCGCGAGTACTTTGCCACGTCCGATCTCGCCGCGGAGTTTTATCTGGAAACGGTCAGCTCGGTGTTTCAGGAGTACGAACTGCCGCTCGGCAAGCTCAAGGTGGGCGAGCGCCTCGTCGAGCCGCACGCGATCCGCCGCACCGCGCTGCTCACGATCGAAGGCGAGAAGGACGATATCTGCGCGGTTGGCCAGACCGTTGCCGCCCATGATCTGTGCCGGGGGCTGCGCCCTTATATGAAGACGCATCATGTGCAGACTGGCGTGGGTCATTACGGCGTATTCAACGGCCGCCGCTGGGACACGCAGATTTATCCTCTCGTGCGTGCGACCATTCACGACCACGAGCCGCGCGCGCTGCGCATTGCGGCGTCGGAGGCGCCGGGCGACGATCAGGTGACCCTGCGCGCACTGCTCGACGCCGAAGCGCATGCCGCATCGGCGATCAGCCGCGCCGCCGAAACGCAGCCCAAATAGGGCGAGCGCTACAGCGCGGGGCTCGCTTGCCACGACGTCGGCGCGGGCACGGCGCAGGGCGCTTCCACGTCGATCGACTTAAAGTCGGCGGGGCTCACGATTTCGAGGTACTCCATGTCGGGCGAGTAATCGAAGAGGTAATGGGCGATGCCCGGCGCCTGATGCACGCAGTCTCCCGCTTCGACGAGCGTTTCCTTGTCGCCGTACATGAAGCGCGCCCAGCCCTTGAGCATGATGACGATATGAAAATCTGCCTCATGCCGGTGCCAGCCAGTGCCCAATTCCGGCGCAAGATTTGCCCTGACGAGTTGCGCGACCACCTTGCCGTGCGTCGCATTGGCGATCCCCAGGTCTCGATACACAAAGAAGTCGCGCAGCCCACCGCCGGTGAATGACGTGTCCTGCAGCTTGACGTGCGAAAAGTCCGTGACGAGTGCGGTTTCCATGGCAGGTCTCCCGAGCGCAAAAGTTGAAGGGGCAACGGGTTTGGCAAGCACGACGCGTTCCAGCGTGAAGCCCTGGACGTTTGCGTGCTTCAACGACGCGTCGCTGTTATATCGATTCCGTTATTCATCACATAATGAATCGTAATTTCGGCCTTAATTTTGATTTACCACTATCTTTGCTAACGCGACCTAAGTCGGCGGACTACCGCCGCGCCGCGTCCTTCCCATTCCCTGTTTCGGAGACTTCATGGCAACAAAACTCGCTTGCGCGGCGGTGCGCTCACTGCGCCTCGTGGCTACAGTATTCGCCACGCTTGGCGCCTGTGCCGCGGTGAGCCCCGCGGCCACCGCCGCGGCCCCGATGGGCGTCGCGTTCGTCTACCTCGGCAATCCCGGCGACGCAGGCTGGACCTATGCGCACGAACAGGGCGTGAAGGCGATCGAAGCGAAGTTCGGCGACAAGATCAAGGTCACGCGCGTGGAGAACGTGCCCGAATCGGCCGATTCTGAGCGCGTGTTTCGGGACCTCGCGAGCAAGGGCAACAAGATTATCGTCGGCTCGAGTTTCGGCTTTCAGGACTTCGAACTGAAGACCGCAAAAGATTATCCCGATGTTGTATTCGAGCATGCGACGGGCTACAAGAAGGCCACGAACTTCGCAACCTATGACGTGCGCACGTACCAGAGCGCGTATCTCGCCGGGCTCGTTGGCGGCTATACGACGAAGACGAATACGCTTGGCTTCGTCGCCTCGGTGCCGGTGCCGGAAGTGGTGCGCAACATCAACGCCTTCACAATGGGCGCGCGCTCGGTCAATCCGGACGCGAAGGTCAAGGTCATATGGATCAATAGCTGGTTCGATCCGGGTAAGGAAAAGCAGGCGGCCGAAACGCTGATCGGCCAGGGCGCGGACGTGCTGATCCAGAACACCGATTCGACGGCGACGATGCAGACCGCCGAGCAAAAGAAAGTGCACGCGTTCGGTTGGGACTCCGATATGAAGAAGTTCGGCCCGAACGCCCAATTGGGCGCATGCGTGAGCTACTGGGGGGTGTATTACTCTCACCTGGTAGAACAGGTGCAAGCGGGCACGTGGACCAACACGCCAACGTGGTGGGGTCTCAAGGAAAAAGCCATCGACCTCGCCGACATCAACACGGCAACCGTATCGCCTGCCGTGCAAAAAGCGCTCGCGCAAAAGCGCGACGACATCATTGCTGGCAAGTTTGATCCGTTCGCGGGACCGATCAAGGATCAGAGCGGCGCGATCAAGGTGGCCGCGGGCGCGTCGCTGCCGGACGCCGAGTTGCTGCGGCTGAACTGGTTCGTACAGGGCGTGGACGGCGCGTTGCCGAAGTAACACCGCTAACAAGGAGGAGACACACTTTGAGCCTGACCATTTCCCCGCCGCAGAACGCAGCGGCGTTTCCTGAGCAAGGGCTGGCGCCGACGCGCGAACAGATCGTCCGCCATTTGCGTCACGCAAGCCTGGTCGCGGAACGCGCGACGCTGTTGGGTCATCACCCGTTTGGCGCCATTCTCGTCGGGCCCGATCAGGAGTCGGTTCTCATCGAACAGGGCAATGTCGATACCGTCAATCATGCGGAAGCGGTGCTTGCACGCACCGCCGCGCTCAACTTTACGCCGCAATACTTGTGGGGTTGCACGCTCTATACGACGGTCGAGCCGTGTTGCATGTGCGCGGGCACGGCCTATTGGGCGAACATTGGGCGCGTGGTTTTCGGCATGACGGAAGAGCGACTGCTGCAAGCCACGGGCAATCACGCGGAGAATCCGACGATGAGTGTGTCGTCGCGGTATGTCTTCGACCATTGCCAGAAGCGCGTTGACCTGATCGGCCCGGTGGCCGAGGTCGAGGAAGAAGTGATGCAGGTGCAGCGCAGGTTTTGGGGACACATTTGAGCGGAGTCTTCGGGTCGTAATGACACGTAATCACACAAAAGCACGCGGTAAGTCCATCTGACCTATCCTTAACGCACCGGCTTACGTTTGAACAGGAGGAAAGCAAATGAAAGCTCGACGCGTTTTTGCAGCCCTGTTGGCTGTTTCGCTTGTCCTGGCGCTTCCGGCAACCGCGAGTTACGCATGCGACGGCAGTGGTTATAACCAACCAAACGGCACGGGAAAATGAAGTGGTCATGTAATTAGCCGCTCGCCGAGAAAACCGCCACCAAAAAACTTTTTTGCACCGCCGCATCGGGTATGCTGAGCCCCATCCGTCTCATTGTGAATTGACGAGAAACAGGGGAGCGAAGACATGCGGCGTGTGGTGTTCAATCAGAAGGGTGGCGTAGGCAAGTCAACGATCGTTTGTAATCTCGCAGCAATCAGCGCGAATGAGGGGCAGCGTACGCTCGTCATCGACCTCGACGCGCAGGCAAATTCGAGCCAGTACCTGCTCGGGGCCGCTTCCACCAATGCAAAGCCCAACGTCGCCGACTTCTTCGAAACCGCGCTGACCTTCAGCTTCAAGCCCATCGACGTCACGTCGTTCATTCATTCGACGCCCTTCGAGAATCTGGACGTGATGCCCGCGCATCCCGATCTCGACACGCTGCACGGCAAGCTCGAGTCGCGCTACAAGATCTACAAGCTGCGCGACGCGCTCAAAGAGCTCGACATGTACGATGCGATCTACATCGACACGCCGCCTGCGCTGAACTTCTACACGCGCTCCGCGCTCATCGCGGTCGAGCGCTGCCTCATTCCATTCGACTGCGACGACTTCTCGCGCCGCGCGCTCTACACGCTGCTCGAGAACGTGAAGGAGATTCAGCAGGATCACAATGCCGCGCTCACGGTTGAAGGCATCGTCATCAACCAGTTTCAGCCGCGCGCGAGCCTGCCGCAGAAGCTTGTCGATGAACTCGTGGATGAAGGGTTGCCGGTGCTGTCGTCGCGGCTGTCGTCGTCGGTGAAGATTCGCGAATCCCATCAACAGGCCAAGCCCGTCGTTCACCTCGATCCGGCGCACAAACTCACGCGCGAATTTGTCGCGCTACATCACGAATTGAGCGGGGCTTGAAGGGCAACAGCGGACATCACCGGTTTACGCCCTCGGCGGAGTGTGCAAGTATCGCTCGCAGCGAGTAGCACCGATGCTCTTGCTCTCTAGCGAGGTGCAGAATGGACTGGAGGTTCTGGAAAACAGAGAAGCGCCAGGAAGAAGCGCGCAACTGGCCCACCGATACGCATGAATCGATACGCCAACTCCTGAGCATGTATCAGGGCGTTGGCACACCGCCGTTCGCGAACTGGGCTGCGCCCGGCATCGCGTTCACACCCGAAGTCGAAACCACCGCTCAAAATGGGGTCAAGGGCTATCAGCTCGCCCTTTGGTTCTGGCTGTTTGCCGAGAAGCACGGCAGCATCGCGGCGAGAATGGCGCGCGAAACGTTTTGCCTGCTTGCCGACGCCGCGCAGCCGTCGTCGGGAGACGCGATCGACACGCTCCTCGACGAGGAAAACCGCCTTGCGCATGCTGTCGAGACCATTTCCGCCAATCAGCGCACGTTCACACTGGAAGGCGTGAGCGTCGAACTGCCGATGGAATTCTTTCTCGCCACCGGCACGCTGAGGCTTCGGCCCGAGTCGCCTTATGCGGGGGATGCGGGCGTCTTACTGCAAGGCAACGACTACAAGCTGGCGGACTGCTTTCGCCACGCCACCGACGAAGCGCTGTCTGTTTTCCGGCCGATGATCCAGGCGGTCGAATTCGACGCGAAATCGCTGCCCAACTGGAAATGGAGCGCCCGGCCGGGTGCGGCGGAGCGACATCTACAGCGGCGCTACAGCAATCCACTTTTCCCTTTGCATCGGCAGATGGTGACGGCCCACGACGTTCATGAAGCGCGGCTCGCCGATAACCAGGCGCTGCAAGATATTCGCAACGAACTCAATGAAGTGCGCCGCGCGTTTTTCGAAAAACCGGAATTGCCGTTGAACTGGCTGGCGTACCTCGAAAGCTATCGGGACGAAGCAGACCGGCTCGAAGAACGCCGCCTCGTAGCGGGCGGGCAAAACGCTGCGCTCGGCGAAGCGATAGCGGCGCTGCGTGCCGATATCCTTGCGCCGTGGCGCGCCGAGATTCAGAAAAGCCGCCACAGCCTCGCCACGCTCGAGCAGGACGAAGCGCGCAGAGCCGAACGACGCGCACTGCTGTACGGATGCGACTGGACCGCGCAACTGCTGAGTCACGGCTCGCTGATCCCACCGGAGGAAGTCGTTCCCGCGCTGCTGAGCGAATCACCGCCTGAGTTGGAGCGGGCGGTGACCGGTCTGCAGTCGGAGCCGCGTTTGCACGAGACGCTGGCTCACTGCCGCGCCGTTGGGCATCGGCTCGTGAATGAGCTTCGCGCCGCCGGTCACAGTTTTCCCGATATGACCGACAAGCTTCGTATTCTGGACGGCTCGTTTGGCGGCCCGTTGAACCGCCCCGAAAACGGCCCGCTCGACAGCGCACCGGGGCAGGTGCCGGCCTGAAGTTCGAGGCGTTCGGCCGGCTGATTCGCTAACGTCAGGTTTTCAGCCGGTAGCCCGTCTTGAAGATCCACGCGGTGATCGCGAGGAACACCGCGAGAAAGGCAGCCGTCATGCCGAGACTCACGCCAACGTCGACGTCCGCGAGCCCGTAGAAGCTCCAGCGAAAACCGCTGATGAGATAGACGATCGGGTTGAACAGCGTGATCACCTTCCATGCGGTCGGCAGCATGTCGACCGAGTAGAAGGCGCCGCCGAGGAACGTCAACGGTGTGATGATCAGGAGCGGCACGATTTGCAGTTTCTCGAAGTTGTCCGCCCAAATGCCGATGATGAAGCCGAGCAAGCTGAACGTGACCGCCGTCAGCAGCAGAAACAGCGCCATCCACACGGGATGCTGGATCTGAATTGGCACGAAGAGCGCCGCTGTCGCGAGGATGATGAGCCCGAGCACGACCGACTTGGTCGCCGCCGCGCCGACATAGCTGATCACGATTTCGAGGTAGGACACGGGCGCCGAGAGCAGTTCGTAAATCGTGCCCGTGAAGCGCGGGAAGTAGATGCCGAACGACGCGTTCGAAATGCTCTGCGAAAGGAGCGACAGCATGATGAGGCCCGGCACGATGAACGCGCCGTAACTGACACCATTCACTTCCTTGATGCGCGAACCGATCGCGGAGCCGAATACGATGAAATAGAGCGAGGTCGAAATAACCGGCGCGACAATGCTCTGCATCAGCGTGCGCCGTGTGCGCGCCATTTCGAACCGGTAGATGGCGCGAATTGCGTAGTGGTTCATCGTGAGGTTACCTGTCCTTTTACCTGTCCTTTGCCGTCTTCCGCGACCGCAGGTGCAGCGAATGGCGAAGCGGCCGGCGGGTCTTTATGGACGAGACTCACGAAGATGTCCTCCAGCGAACTCTGGCTCGTTTTCAGGTCCGTGAAGCCGATGCCGGCGTCGTTCAGGTTTCTGAGCAGCGTAATGATGTCGTTGCGTTCGTTTTCGCTGTCGTAGGTATAGGTCAGCTCGGTGCCGCCGTCGGCCAGCTCCAGCCCCCAGGCGGCGAGTCCTTCCGGAATGGCGCTCAACGGGGCTTCGAGTTGCAACGTCAGTTGCTTGCGGCCCAGCTTGCGCATGAGCACGTCCTTGCGCTCGACGAGCATGATTTTGCCCGCGTTGATGACGCCGATGCGGTCGGCCATCTCTTCGGCCTCGTCGATGTAGTGGGTCGTCAGGATGATCGTCACGCCGTTTGCCTTGAGCCCGCGCACGAGTTCCCACATGTCGCGGCGCAGTTCGACGTCCACACCCGCAGTCGGTTCGTCGAGAAACAGCACCTGCGGCTCGTGCGCAAGCGCCTTTGCGATCAGCACGCGGCGCTTCATCCCGCCCGAGAGCGTCATGATCTTGTTGTTGCGCTTCTCCCACAGCGACAGGTCGCGCAGTACGCGCTCGACATACGCGGGGTTGGCCGGTTTGCCGAACAGGCCGCGGCTAAACGAGACGGTGCCCCAAACTGTTTCGAACGCGTCGGTCGTCAGCTCCTGCGGCACGAGGCCGATCAGTGAGCGCGCGGCGCGGTAGTCGGCGAGGATATCGTGACCGGCTACGCGCACGCTGCCTTCGCTCGCATTGACGATGCCGCAGATGATGCTGATCAGCGTCGTCTTGCCCGCGCCATTCGGCCCCAACAGTGCGAAGATTTCGCCCCGCTGGATGTCGAGGTTGACGTTCGTGAGCGCCCGGAGTCCCGATGCATAGACTTTCGAGAGATTCTCGATGGAGAGGATCGTTTGCATGTGCGTGACATTACCAGAAGCGGGTAAAAGACATCGCGCTCACCCACGCGGGACATCTCCAGGGAAAACCCTCTCACATCTTTCCCATTCGATGGGAATCCTATTTTTGATTTCCGGGAGTGGCGTGGCATGCTGACTGCATCCATTCAGCCTCCGTCCTCCAGGTGAAACAGGAACCCGGTGTTACTGGCGCAGAGCGCCTGCTACTGGTGCTTTCGGCACTCGCGAGCCGCGGCAAGGCGATGTCCGCGAAGGACATGCTCGCGGCAACGGGTCTCGCGCAGAGCACACTCTACCGCCAGGTCGCCGTGCTCAAGCGCTGGGGCTTCGTGACCGAAGACGCCGGCTACTACGCGCCGGGCCCCATCAGTCTGCAGCTTGCGCTCGGTTTCGACGTCAATTCGCTGCTCGTCGAATCGAGCCGTGAAGGCATGCTTCAACTCGCGCGGACCTCGCAGGAGAGCGTCGGACTCGTCGTTGCGGTGAACGATCAGGTGGTCTGCCTCGAAATGATCGAAAGCACGCATTCGCTGCGCTGCTCGTTCGAGAAGGGGCGCGCGGTGGCGCTCAAGGCCGGAGCGTCGGCCAAGTCATTGCTCGCGTTCATGCACGAAAAGGCGCGGGGCGAGGCGCTCGATCGCATCTTCGCCGGCGACGCAAAGGGCCGCGCCGCGATCGAAGCGGAGCTGGAACAGATTCGCGCACGCGGCTACGCGGTCAGCGAAAGCGAAGTCGACCCCGGCGTATGGGGCGTGAGCGCGCCTGTGTTCCGGCGCGTGGCGCGCGGCGCGAACGCGAACGCGTCGATCACCTTGATGGCGCCGTCGTCGCGCGTGGCGGGCCGGGAGTTGCAACTCGCCGACTGGACCTTGCGCACCGCGCACGCCATTTCCGAGCGCCTGCAAACCCGCCTGCAAACCGATTGATTGCAACGACAGAAGCCAGCGCCCGAAGCCAAAACGCAGCGTCCCGACAAACCACACAGGAGTCCAACCATGAAACTGCATAAACTGCTGTCTGCCACCTGCGTCGCATTCGCGATGTTCGCCGCCGCCGCTCCCGGCACTGCGAGCGCGCAAGCGCAGAACGTCCTCCAGGTCGCGACCGATGCGACGTTCCCGCCGATGGAGTTCACGGAAAACGGCCAGCGCACTGGCTTCGACGTCGACCTCATGAACGCGCTCGCCAAGGCCATGGGCAAGCAGGTCCAGTGGACCGACATCGACTTCAAGGGGCTGATTCCGGGGCTCATCGCGCACCGCTTCGACGCCGCGATCTCCGGCATCTACATCACGCCTGAACGCAGCCAGGTGGTGGACTTCACGCAGCCGTATTTCGCGGGCGGCCTCGTCGCGCTCGTGAAGGCCGACTCGCCGATCAAGACGCTCGCCGATCTCGACGGCAAGAAGGTCTCAGTGCAGGTCGGGACGAAGTCGGTGAACTTCCTGCGCGACAACTACCCGAAGGTCACGCGCGTCGAGGTCGAGAAGAACCAGGAAATGTTCGACCTGGTCGGCATTGGCCGCGCCGACGCCGCCATCACCGGCAAGCCCGCCGCGTATCAGTTCGCGCGTACGCGCCCAGGATTTCGCGTGCTCGATACGGAGCTGACGAAGGAGGCCTATGGCATCGCGGTGCGCAAGGACGAACCGCAACTGCGCGATTCGCTCAACGCCGCGCTTGCGAAGATCAAGGCGGACGGCACCTACGCCCAGATCGTGAACAAGTGGTTCGGCTCGGGTTCGAAGTGACGCGGCGGATCTGATCCATGCAACTCGACTTCTCTCCGGCGATTGCCGGTTGGGCCGATATCGCACACGGCGCGCTGGTCACGGTTGAAGTGACCGCCGCGGCGCTCGTGCTCAGCTGCATGCTCGGCCTTCTGATCGGCATCGGCCGGCTCGCGCCGCAACGACGGCTCATTTACGGCTTCTGCACCGGCTACCTCGTCTTTTTTCGCGGTACGCCGCTGCTCGTGCAGTTGTTCCTGCTGTTCTTCGGGCTGCCGCAGTTCAACATTCTGCTGCCGGCGTTCGTCTGCGGCATGTTAGGGCTCGGACTCTATTCGGCGGCCTATGTCTCGGAGATCGTGCGCGGCGCGATCCAGTCCGTCGATCGCGGGCAGATGGAAGCCGCGCGTTCGATCGGCATGTCGGCGGGGCAGGCCATGCGCGCGATCATCCTTCCGCAGGCCGTCGTTCGCATGATTCCGCCGCTCGGCAACGAATTCATCGCGCTCATCAAGAATTCCGCGCTGGTCTCGCTGCTGACGATCGACGACCTCATGCATGAAGGCCAGAAGATCATCAGCGTTTCGTATCGTTCGCTGGAGGTGTACCTCGTGATTGCGCTCGTCTACCTCGTGCTCACGCAGACCACCAACTATGCGCTGCATCGCGTCGAGCGCCGCTTGCGCGCAGGAGGCATGGTGCAATGAGCGCGCAACCGGATCCGATCGTCAGCATTCGCGGACTCAAGAAGTCGTTTGGCTCGCACCTCGTGCTCAATGGCATCGACTTCGATATTCAGCCGCAGCAGGTGGTCGTCGTGATCGGCCCGAGCGGTTCGGGCAAAAGCACGTTCCTGCGTTGCTGCAACGGGCTCGAGCAGCCCGAGGGCGGCACGGTCGATATCTGCGGTCATCGCCTCGTGGAGAACGGCGCGATGCTCAAGGAGCGCGCGCTCAATACGCTGCGGACTGAAGTCGGCATGGTGTTCCAGTCGTTCAACCTGTTTCCGCACCTTTCGGTGTTGCACAACATCACGGTTGGGCCGCGCATGTTGCGCGGCGCTTCGAAGCCGCAGGCCGAGTCTGCCGCGCTTGCCCTGCTCGAGAAAGTCGGGCTCGCGCACAAGGCGCATGTGATGCCGGCGAGCCTTTCGGGCGGGCAGAAGCAGCGTGTCGCCATTGCGCGCGCGCTCGCCATGCAGCCGCGCGTGATGCTGTTCGACGAGCCGACTTCGGCGCTCGACCCGGAGCTGGTTGGCGAGGTGCTGCAGGTCATGAAGCTGCTGGCTTCCGAGGGCATGACCATGGTGGTCGTCACCCACGAGATGGGCTTCGCGAAGGAAGTGGCCGATGTCGTGGTGGTGATGGACGGCGGTGAGATCGTCGAGGCAGGGCCGCCGTCGACGATCTTTACCGCGCCGGCGCAGCCGCGCACGCGTAGCTTCCTGCAAGCGGTGTTGTCGCGGGCATGAGCTATGACGAACACGCTCTTCGCAGACCACGCGTACCTGCCCGGCGGCTGGCGCCGCAACGTGCTGCTCGAATGGGACGCAACGGGCACGCTGCGCGGTGTGACACCCGATCTCGCGCAAGCGCCGAAGGGCGTCGCGTATGCGGCGGGTCCGCTCATGCCTGGCATGCCTAATCTTCATTCGCACGCGTTCCAGCGCGCGATGGCGGGCCTCACCGAATATCGCGCGAATCCCACCGACAGCTTCTGGAGCTGGCGCGACCTGATGTACCGGTTCGCTGCACGCATCACGCCTGATGATCTTGCCGCGGTCGCGAGCTGGCTCTACGTCGAAATGCTCAAAGCGGGCTACACGTCCGTCTGCGAGTTCCACTACGTGCATCACGCGCAGGACGGCCAGCGTTATACGAGCCCCGCTGAACTGGCGCAGCGTGTGGTGAAGGCCGCAGAGGGGAGCGGCATTGGCATGACCATGCTGCCGGTGCTTTACCAGTACAGCGGCTTTGGCGAGCAAGCGCCGCGCGACGACCAGCGGCGCTTCATCAACACGCCCGACCAGTTGCTCGCCATCGTTGAATCAATGCGACGCTTTCAGCCGGAACACGGGGCATTGCGCTATGGCGTAGCGCCCCATTCGCTGCGCGCGGTTTCGCAGGACTCGTTACGCGTGCTGCTAGAAGGACTCGATGCCGTGTTGCCACACGCGCCCGTGCATATCCACATCGCCGAGCAGACAGCCGAAGTGGACGCGTGCCTCGCAGCCGAGGGCGCGCGGCCCCTGCGATGGCTGCTCGATCGCTTCGACGTGAACGCGCGATGGTGTCTCGTGCATGCGACTCACGTCGACATGAACGAGACGCTGGCGCTCGCGAAGAGCGGCGCAGTGGCGGGCTTGTGCCTCACGACGGAGGCGAATCTCGGCGACGGCATCTTCCCGGCCCGCGACTACCTGGCGGCGCAGGGCGCTTTCGGCATCGGCTCCGATAGCCATATCGGCGTGGACTGGCGCGCCGAACTGCGCCTGCTCGAATACGGGCAGCGGCTCACGCGGCGCGAACGCAACGTGCTCGCGTCGCCCGAGACCGCGCAGGTCGCCGACCGACTGTTCGACGCGGCGCTCGCTGGCGGCGCGCGCGCCACAGGACGCGCGGTGGGCGCATTGCAGGAGGGCGCCCGCGCCGACTGGCTCGTGCTCGACGCACAGCATCCGAGCCTCACGCAGCAGCATCCGCAAACCTGGCTTTCCTCAGTCGTGTTCTGCGAGCACGGCGAGACGCCCGTGCGCGACGTGTATGTGAGCGGCGAGCAAGTCGTCGCGCAGCGGCGCCACCGCGACGAAACGCGCCTGTACGCCGACTATCGCAAGGCGCTGCACCATCTCCTCGCCGACGCCTGAGTGCCCGGCCAACCGAACGGAGCCCACATGACCGACCTCTTTTTGCTCGAACGCGGCACGGCGCCGCTACTGATCTCGATTCCCCACCTCGGCACGCAGATACCCGAGCCACTGCGCGACGCCTATACGGATATCGCGCTCACGGTCGCCGATACCGACTGGCATCTCGACCGGCTCTATGCGTTTGCGAAGTCATTGGGCGCGACGATACTCGGTGCGCGCGTGTCTCGCTATGTGATCGACCTGAACCGGCCGCCCAATGACGAAAGCCTGTATCCGGGGCAGACGACGACTTCGCTGTGCCCGACCGAAACGTTTCGCGGCGAGGCGCTCTATCGCGAGGGCCGTGTGCCTGACGCGCATGAGCGGCAAAGCCGCGTCGCCACGTACTGGCAGCCGTATCACGATGCGCTGCGCGCCGAGCTGCAGCGCCTGCGCGCGCAGCACGCCAACGTGCTGCTGTGGGAAGCGCACTCGATTGCGAGCGTGCTGCCACGGCTATTCGACGGCAAGCTGCCCGATCTGAACATCGGCACGCAGGACGGACGCACGGCGGCGCCCGCGGTCCAGGCGGCGGTCGAGCGCGCGGCATCTGCGAGCGACTTCACGTGGATCGCGAACGGCCGTTTCAAGGGCGGCTACAACACGCGTCATTACGGCGCGCCACAGGACGGCGTGCATGCCGTGCAACTCGAAATGTGCCAGTCGACGTACATGAGCGAGGCAGCGCCCTTCGACTACGTGCCGACGCTCGCGCAGAAAGTCGAGCCGGTGGTGCGCGAGATGGTGGGCGGCGCGTTAGAGGCGGTGAAGGCGATAAATGCCTCGGCGGGCTGATGGCACCCCGTGCAGCGTTTCGCGCCGCTTTAGCGCGGGAAAGTACTCAGTTGTGCGGGCTACGATCGCGCTGCCGATCGTAGTATTCTCTAGCGACGCGGCCTCGGGGGGCGCTGATGTGCCATCGCGAAGCAGTCCAGACATCCAGATAAAGAGGGGAAGTTGAATGAAGTTGACGAAGCTCCTGTTCACTAGCGCGCTTGCCGTATCGGCACTGGGATTTACCGCCATTTCCGCCCATGCGGAAGATCTGCTCGATTCCGTCAAACAGGCCGGGGTGCTCAAGATCGGTCTCGAAGGCACCTATCCCCCGTTCGATTCCCGTGACAGCAAGGGCGATCTCGTCGGCTTCGACGTGGACGTCGCGAAGGCCGTGGCGGCCAAGCTTGGGGTCAAGCCCGAGTTCATTCCCACCGAATGGAGCGGCATTATCGCGGCGCTGCAGGCCGGCAAGTTCGACGTGATCGTCAATCAGGTGACCATCACGCCGCAACGCCAGCAGGCGCTCGACTTCAGTCAGCCGTACACGTATTCGGCGGCCCAGCTCATTCAGCGCTCCGACGACAAGCGCGAGTTCAAGACGCTCGAAGAATTCAAGGGCGACAAGAAGCTCGGCGTGACGCTCGGCACCAACTATGACCAGATGGCGCGCGCCGTGCCGGGCATCAACGTGCAAACGTATCCCGGCGCGCCCGAGAAGCTGCGCGACCTGGCCACGAAGCGCATCGACGCGACGATGGACGACCGCCTGATGCTGCCGTACATCATCAAGACGTCGAATCTGCCGCTGCGTCCGGGCGCCGTGGTGCCGGGCGCCGATCAGGAAATGGCCATTCCGTTCCGCAAGGGCAATCCGAAGTTCGAGAAGGCGATCAACGACGCGCTCACCTCGCTCAAGCAGGACGGCACGCTCAAGAAGATCTCCATGCAGTGGTTCGGTCAGGACGTGACGCAGCCGCTCGCTCACTAACGCTACCGGCGCTTTGCTACAAGCGCCTTGCGACAATCGCGCCGGCCGCTTTCATGGCCGGCGCGATTGTTTCAACACTCCTTCCTACCGTGCAGCCTGCGTCCTCGTGCGCATCTTCGCCACCTCCGCCGCGCCCACCCCGCCTGCCTTGTTGTTCCACCCCGCACGCACGAACGTGAGCACGTCGGCGATCTGCTTGTCGCTTAGGACATCTGCGTAAGCGGGCATGGGGTATGGCGCGGGCATGCCCTGGATCACGAGATCGCCGGTGCCGTTGAGCGTGACGTTGATGAGCGACGACGCGTCCTTCTCCAGCACATTCGGATTGCCCGCGAGCGGCGCGAACATCGGCGCGAAGCCGCGCCCGTCGGCGCCGTGGCAGTGCATGCAATACGCCGTGTAGACGCGCGCGCCCGCATCGTTTGCCGGGCGCGAGAGCGATACCTTCGTCGCCTGCGCGTCATACGCATACGCCGGTCCGCCATCGCCGCCCTTCGCCGGCAGCGACTTCAGGTAGGCCGCGATCGCGTTGACGTCCGCGTCGTTCATCGCCTGGGTGCTCTTGTTGACCACATCGGTCATCGCGCCGAACGCCGAGGCGTGCTGGTTCGCGCCTGTCTTCAGGAACTGCGCGAGGTCCGCTTCGCTCCAGCGCCCGAGGCCCGTGTTGTGTTCCCCCGTCAGGTTCGAGGCGAACCAGCCGTCGAGCGCGGCGCCCGTGAGCCAGGCGTCGCCGCTTTCGTCGAACGCCTTCTCGTTGAAACCGATGCCGCGCGGCGTGTGGCAGGAGCCGCAATGGCCGAGACCCTGCACGAGGTACGCGCCGCGGTTCCATGCTGCGTCCTTGCCCGCTTTGTCCTGGTAGGCCCCCTTCTCGAGAAAGACGGCGTTCCAGATCTTGAGCGGCCAGCGCATGTTCATCGGCCACTTGATGTCGGCGGCGCGGTTGCTCTGCTTGACGGGTTGCACGCCCTGCATGAAGTACGCGTAGAGCGCGGCAACGTCTTCGTCGCGGACCTTCGCATACGAGGGATAAGGCATCGCCGGATAGAGGTTGTGGCCGTCTTTCGCGACGCCCTCGCGCATGGCGCGCGCGAAGTCCGCCTGCGTGTAGCCGCCAATGCCGGTGTCCGGGTCGGGCGTGATGTTGGTCGTGTAGATGCGTCCGAGCGGTGTGTTCATCGGCAGGCCGCCCGCAAACGGCTTGCCGTGCGGCGCCGTGTGGCATGCCGCGCAGTCGCCCACGGCGGCGAGATACGCGCCGCGCTGGATCGTGGCGGCGTCCGCCGCGAGGGCGGGGCGCCCGCTCACGCAGGCGAGCGTCGCGGCGGCCGCGAGGGCAAGCGCGAGCTTTGCGCCGTCGCCGCCAGCGCGGCGCAGGCCGCGGGCCCGTTGGGATGCTTCGATCGTTGTCGTCATGGTTCGCTCCCTCACGCCGATTGCGCGGACGCGCTCGCGTTCACGAGCTGGCGGCCCACGGGCAAATGCCGCAGACGCTTTCCGGTGGCCGCATAGATCGCATTCGCCACGGCCGGAATGACCGCCGAGGTGCCGGGTTCGCCGATCCCGCCGGGCGCTTCGGTGCTTTTCACCATATGGACTTCGATCACCGGCATCTGGTCGATGCGCATGATCCGGTAGTCGGTGAAGTTGGTTTGCGTGACGCGTCCGCGCTCGATGGTGATTTCCCCCCACAACGCGGCGGTGATGCCGAACACGATGCCGCCCTGGATCTGCGCCTCGATGGTCTCGGGATTCACGGCCATGCCGCAATCCACGGCGCACACCACGCGGTTCACGCGCACCTCGCCGTCGTCCACGGTGACGTCCGCGACCATGCTGAGGAAGCTGCCGAACGCGTGCATCACCGAAACGCCGCGCCCCTGGCCCTTCGGCATGGGCGGACCCCAGTTCGCGGCGCGTGTGGCTACGTCGAGCACGCCCAGCGCGCGCGGCGACTTGCCGAGCAGATTACGGCGGTAGGTGACCGGATCGGTTTTCGCGGCCACGGCCAGTTCGTCGACGAAGCTCTCCACCACGAACGTGCCGCGCGTCGGTCCCACGCCGCGCCAGAACGCGGTGGGCACCGCATGCGGCTCCTCGCGCACGTATTCGATCAACTGGTTCGGCAGGTCGTAGGGCAGGTCGGCGGCGACTTCCACGGCGTCGGGGTCCACGCCGTGCTGGAAGGCGGGTGGCGCAAAACGCGCCATGATCGAAGAACCCGAAATGCGGTGCTGCCAGGCCACGGGTTTGCCGTTCGCGTCGAGTCCGGCCGAGATGCGATCGTAGTAGTACGGCCGGTACATGTCGTGCTGAATGTCCTCCTCGCGCGTGTAGAACACTTTCACCGGCACATTGAGCTGCTTGCCGATCTTGAGCGCCTGGGTGATCGCATCGACTTCGAGCCGTCGCCCAAAGCCGCCGCCGAGCAGGTGATTGTGCAGCGTGATCTGCTCGGGCTTGAGGCCGGTGACAGCCACGGCCGCGTCCACGGCGCGCGTGGGCACCTGAGTGCCCACCCAGATTTCGCAGCCGTCGGGCTGCACGTGGACCGTGCAGTTGATCGGCTCCATCGTTGCGTGCGCAAGGAACGGCTGCTGATAAACCGCATCGATGCGCGTTTTTGCGGTGCCGAACCCCTGCTGCACGTCGCCATCCTTGCGTGCGACGGCGCCCTCGCGTTGCGAGGCGCTCGCGAGATCGGCGACGATCTGCTGCATGGAAACGCTCGCGCCCGCGCCTTCGTTCCATTCGACGACGAGCGCCGCCGCGCCTCGCTTCGCGGCCCACGTGTGCGCGCCGATCACGGCCACGGCGTTGTCGATCTTCACGATCTGCGTGACGCCGGGAACCTGCAACGCGCGCGTGTCGTCGACCTTTGCGAGCGTGCCGCCGAACACGGGGCAGTTCACGATGGCGGCGTAGACCATGCCGGGCAGGCGCACGTCGAGGCCGAAGAGCGCCGAGCCGTCCACTTTCTCCGGCGAGTCGAGGCGCCTGGTGGGCTTGCCGACCAGCGTGAAGTCTTTCGGGTCCTTGAGCGCCACCTTCTGCGGCACGGGCAGGTGCGCGGCCGCATCGACGAGTTGGCCATAGGCGATGCGCCGCCCGCTCGCGTCGTGCAGCACCTCGCCCGCCCTGGCGTGGCAACTGGCCGGATCGACTTGCCACTGCTGCGCCGCGGCCTGAATCAGAACGGTGCGCGCGGCAGCGCCCGCTTCGCGCATGGGCTGCCAGGCAAAGCGAATCGACGTCGAGCCGCCTGTGAGCTGGCCGCCCAGCAGCGGGTCGCTGAAGAGCTGCGCATTGGGCGGCGCGTGATCGATCGTCACGCTGTCGAGCGGCACTTCGAGTTCTTCCGCGATCAGCATGGGAATCGAGGTGTAGACGCCTTGCCCCATCTCCACCTTCGGGACGATGAGCGTGACCTTGCCCGAGCGGTCGATCTGCACGAACGCGTTCGGCTCGAACACGCCGTCTTGCGGGGCTTCGTTGCCATCGCCGCCAACGATTGACTTGCGCGTCTGGCTGTCGCCCTGTGCGCCCGCGGAAAAGCTGATGCCGAGCAGCAGCCCGCCGCCCGCTGCCGCGCCGAGTTTGAGAAAAGTGCGGCGCGAGAATTGGCCGCTTGGGGTGTGTTGCGGCTTGCGTTGCGGCATGCCGTTCTGCGCATCGAGGAGACCCTGTGACATGTCAGGCCTCCTTCGCAGCTTGCTTGATGGCGGCGCGAATCCGCGCATAGGTGCCACAGCGGCAGATGTTGCCCGCCATCGCGGCGTCGATGTCCGCGTCGCTCGGGTTCGGATTCGCGGCGATGAGCGCCGCCGCCGACATCACCTGCCCCGATTGACAGTAGCCGCACTGCACGACGTCGATCTCGCGCCAGGCCTTCTGCACCTTCTGCCCCGCAGGCGTGGCGCCGATAGCCTCGATGGTCGTGATCTTGCGGTCTGCTACGGCCGCCACGGGCAGCACGCACGAGCGCGCCGCTTCGCCGTCGAGATGCACCGTGCATGCGCCACACTGTGCAATGCCGCAGCCAAACTTCGTGCCGGTGAGGCCGACAATGTCGCGCAGGACCCAGAGCAGCGGCATGTCGGGCGGCGCGTCGACCGTATGAGTTTCTCCGTTGATGGTTAGCGTCGTCATGGAGCGGCTCTCCGAGAGTGGGGATTTGTCGTTCTTGATCGTGCAATCGAGGTGTCCGCGCGCCGGCTGTTCCGCTTTGCCCGCCTAATGTGCGGGGCAAAGTGCAGGCCCGTGGACACGGCCTTTCGACAACCGCTCGAGTGTAGCGCCGCCCTTAAATGCGTGCAGAAAACGCACCGCTGGTGTACGGAGTGGCGCACGGTAGCCGTTCGCCAAAGCCGAAGGCATTGCGGATGCCGTGTCGCGGGGCCCAAGGTGTCGATAGTCCCCGATGCGCTGGCGGCCCTCGGGAGGGCATCATTTATCCGATTAATGATGCCGCGGCGCTCTCCCGCGAGGCCGCTTAAACTAGGCTGACTTTGTGCCGCGCGTCAGTTGACGGGTGCGGCGCACGCTTTGTCTGCCTCATCATTCGTCCAGGAAGATCGGCCCGAGTTGTGGAGAGCGCGTTGATGCGGTGTCCGCGATTCCGGCTGGTCGACCTTGACGGCGGGAGCACAGCAATGGGACTGTCGTGGCAACAAGGTCCGCTTTCGACGGGCGCAATTGGCCGGTTTCTCATACCCGAGCCGCTGCCGAAGCGACTGTTGTGCGCCGAGGCGCTGCGCCGGCCAATGCGCGTGCGCTTCGTCGGCAAATGGATCACCGACCTCGGGACCACATCGTGGTTCGCCGTTTGCGCGGGCGATCGGAACGCGCGGCGCGGTGCGTGGCAGCACACCGGCCTGCCTGAGCGGTGACGGCCATGGCGCGACTGCTATCGGTGAATGTCGGACTACCGCGCGACATCGAATGGAAAGGCCGCACGGTACATACCGGGATCTGGAAAGACCCCGTGCGGGGCCGATGCCGCGCCGGGCGGCTGAACCTCGACGGCGACGGTCAAGGCGATCTGGCGGGGCACGGCGGCGAGCAGCGGGCCGTATTCGTCTACCAGATCGAATCGTCGCGCTACTGGCAGGCGGAATTGAAGAGGAACGACCTGGCCTACGGACAGTTCGGCGAAAACTTCACCATCGAAGGATTACCCGATTCTGAAGTCTGCATCGGCGACCGCTATCGGATCGGCGACGCGCTGTTCGAGGTGACGCAGCCCCGCGTCACCTGCTATCGCGTCGGCATCCGCATGAACGAACCCCAGATGGCCGCCATGCTGACATCGAGCGGACGACCCGGCTTCTACTTGCGCGTCCTCCAGGAAGGGGAGGTGGGCGCAGGCGACGAGATTGTGAAGGTCGGCGGGGCCAGCGAGCGCATGAGCGTCGCGCAGGTCAATGCGCTGCTTTACTCGGCTCACCATCCGCGCGATCAACTGGAGCGCGCGTTGCGGATCGAGGCGCTGTCGCCAGGCTGGCGACGGTCATTCGAGGCGCTCTTGAAGAGCAGCGCGAAGGGAGGAAATGCCGGGCTCGTGCCCGCAGCGGCATCGCATCCCGTCGCACCGGGTTTCCGGCCACTTACCGTAACGGCGATCGAGCCGGAATCCGCCGACGTGCTCTCGCTCAGCTTCAAAAGCGCGGATGGACAGCCGTTGCAACCCGCTCTGCCGGGCCAATACGTCGTGTTGCGTCTGCAGCGAACGGTGGGCGGCCAGCCGCTTTTCCGCAGCTATTCGATATCAGGCGGGCGTTCGCCGCAAAGCTACCGCATCAGCGTGAAGATCGAGCGGAATGGTGCGGCCGGGACTTACCTCAGGCAACACGCGCGGGTGGGCGACACGATCGACGTTAGCGCACCGCGCGGCAGCTTCGTTTTACAGCCGGGCGACTCTCCCGTGGTGCTGCTCAGCGCGGGCATCGGCGCGACGCCGGTTCTTGCGATGCTGCACGCGCTGTCGTCGGCGCGCTCGACGCGGCAGGTCTTGTGGCTGCACGCGGCGCACGACGGACAGCATCATCCGTTCGCCGCCGAAGCGCGCCGTCTGATGTCCACGCTTGCAAACGGGCGCGCCTACGTCTGCTATAGCACACCGGACACGCGCGACCGCCGGGGCGTGGATTTCGACGCGACGGGCCACCTGTCGCAAGCGGTCCTGAACGAGGCCGGCGTGACGCGCGACGCGGACATCTATCTCTGCGGACCCACGCACTTCATGGACGACATGAAAGCGGCGCTCGCCGGCCTGAGCGTCACGCGGGAACGGATTCACGCCGAGTTCTTCAACGGCGGCGAGTCGCGCAACCCGGGCATCGTCGGGGCGCTCAGGCGTAGTCCGCATCTGCCGAAAGACGACGCGAACACGGGGCCGCTGGTGTCGTTCGCGCGCAGCGGCATCGCCGCGCACTGGAATCCGTCTGTCTACCCGAGCATTCTCGAACTGGCGGAAGCCTGCGACGTTCCCGTGCGCTGGGCGTGCCGCACGGGTGTCTGCCACAACTGCGAAAGCGGACTGGTGTCGGGCGAGGTGGCGTACCGGCCGCAGCCGCTAGACCAACCCGCCGAAGGCAACCTGCTCGTCTGCTGCTCGCAACCGGTTCGCGACATCGTCGTCGATCTGTAACCGGGACGCGATTGCCGCGCAGAGCCGTCACGCTCCTCACCTTCCTGTCAGGCCGTTGCGGATTGCGAATGCTGCGGCCTCAGTACGATTGGCGGAATGGGTCTTCGCCAGAATGGCCCGAATGTGGTTGGCAACCGTGTTAGGACTCAGGAAGAGCCGCTCCGCGATTTCACGATTTCCGAGCCCGCTCGAGACCAATCGCAGCACCTCGGCTTCCCGTGGGCTCAACCCGGCCGGCCAGGGCGGACATGAGGTGTGCGCGGCCGAGCGCAGGACGTCGTCGATCTGCTCGACGAGCGCACGCATATCCATGCGCGCCGCCGCCGCCCGTGCATCCTCGAGCAGCACGCGCGCCGCATCGACGTCGCCTTCGGCGTTGCGGGCAAGCCTCATCGATGCGTAGCGTACGCGCGTGCGCGCGAGGGCGGGCTCCGCTCCCTGCCGGAGGTTCATCGCCAGCGCGCATTCGAAGTGATGCTGGGCGTCGCGCCATTCGCGCCGTGTCGTCGCGAGCAAGCCAAGCAGCGACGACGCCGCCCCCAGGCATCCGACCGTCGTCCCGATCAGCAGATTTCGACCGTCGTACGGGAGCAGCATCGCGTAGAGGGCATCCGCGCGATCCTTGTCGTCGAGTCGCGCGCAAACCTGGGCCAGATACGCCAGACTCGCCGCTCGCAAGGCGTCGTGGCGGACGACCGCGAAATTGTCTCCAGCGAGTTCCTCGAACTCGCCGCGCGCCTCGTCGAGCAGACCGATCTCCGAGTAGAGCAGCGCGAGGCCGGGTCGCCATGTGCCCGCCCTGGGCATCGCGTTCACGAAGGCTCGCACAAGCGGCGCCAACTCGCGCAGACGTCCCTGTTCGAAGCGCAACGTGAACATCTGCATGCCGTAGACGCCGGGCGCGTCCAGACCGGGCATGCGGCGGCCAATCTGCAGGGCCTGCTCGATGAGGCGCGCGGCGGCGTCGAACCGGCCCTCCATCAGCGCGAAGGTGGCGCGGGACGTGGCAGCCACGTAGCTTTCGAACGGCTGCCGCAACTCTGCCGCGCGGCGCTCGCATTGCTCGAGCCGCACGCGCCACGTTGAAAGATCGCCGAGTTCCATCAGTTCGAACATTTGCCAGGCTTGTGCATCGAGTGCGCGCAGGACGTCGTTCGACTTTTCGGCCAAACTGAGCGCCTCCTCGATATCCCGCAGCCGCTGCGCACTGCGCTCCGGTTGCCAGCGTGCGGAGAGCGTCGAGACCAGCGTCGAGACCAGCGTGCCCGTGTCGCCGCTGCGCCGGGCCATCGCCACCGCCTGTTCGTGCACGATCTCGGCCTGGGCTTCTTCGCCGCTGAAGATCAACGCCCGCGCAAGCGAGCTGAGCAACTGGGCCTTCGTGGTACTGTCGCCGCTGTCCTGGGCGGCGAGCGCTTCACGCAGCAGCCGCGCCGCCGTCTGCCCGGGAAGCCCTGGCGCCCAGGTGGCCCGTTCGAAACCGAGCGCGGCGCTCGTCATCTCGTCGGTCGCTTTCGCCTCGCGCGCAAGCGACATCGCCTGTTCGAACGCTTCGCGCGCTTGCAGATACTCGCCCGCCAACGTAAGCGATTTACCGAGCGCATTGAGCAGGCAACATTTCAAGGCCGGATCGCAGGCGCTCGTCATGCCCGCGGCCTGCAGCGCGAGGCGGTAGTAGCGCGCCGCTTCCTCGTGCGCAAGCAGCCCGGTTGCGCGTTCGGCGGCGCGGCGCGCGATATCGGCCGCGCGCACGGCGTCTGCGCCGGGCAGGGCATGTGTGTAATGGTGCGCGAGCGCCGGCAGGTGCTGGTCCGCATCATTGGCATACAGGCCTTCTATGGCCTGCGCTACCCGCAAATGGAGACCGCTGCGGGCAGGTATCGCGATTTCGTCATATAAGGTCTCGCGGATCACTGCGTGTGAGAACTGGAACCATCCCGGCCGCTCCTCCGGTTCGACGATGCGGGACCGCAGGGCTTCCTCCATCGTGTCCTGGATACGGTTCGTGAGCGGCTCGTCCAGTACGCGTCGCAGCAACTGGAGATCGAACGTCCTGCCGATCAGTGCGGCGCGTGCGAGCACGAGATTCGTCGACGGTGACAGCCGGTTCAGCCGCCGCCCGATGACTTCCTTCACGCCTTCGGGAATGCGAATCCCCGGCGGCGCGCAAGGTTCGGCGCGCCCTGCACGCGTGCCATGCCCGAGCACGCCTTCCTGAACCAGCAGACGTGTCGTCTCGACGACGAACAACGGGTTTCCTTCGGTCTGCTCATAGATCGCGTCGAGGAGCGCTGGCGTGAACGCCTTCCCGCCCGACTGGGCGATCAGCGCCTCAGTTTCGCGACGGGTGAGTCCGGCAAGACGCAGCCGGTGGAAATGACCGTACCGGGCAAGGTCGCCGAGGGTGACCGATAGCGGATGCTGGCGGTTCAACTCGATGTCGCGATAGGTGGCGAGCAGCAGGATGCGGCTATCCTCGATCTCCGCTGCGAGAAACTCGAGCAACCGCAGCGACGACGCATCGGCCCAATGGAGATTGTCGATGATCAGCAAGAGCGGCTCGCTTGCCGCTGCGAGCCTCCAGAAGCTGGCAATTGCCTCGAATAGCCGAAAGCGGTGCTGCAGCGGATCGGTCGTCGGCAGCAACGGTGCCTGATCGCCGAGCCGCCGGCTGATCTCGGGGAGAACCTCCGCGATGGGCGCGGCCGCGGAGAGCATGCTGCGCAACGCCTCCTCGTCATGACTTTCGATCCAGACCCGCATGATCTGCAGCCAGGGCCAGTACGGCGGCGCGCCCGGCTCCTCATTGCAACGCCCCCATAGCACCCGCACGCCGGCGGCGCGGCGGGCCAGCGTCTGCGCAGTATGCGACTTGCCGATGCCAGGCTCGCCAGCCAGCACGGCGATCGCGCCATGGCCGCTCGTCATCTTTCCGAGCAAATCGGCGAGCCTGGCGAGTTCGCTTTCACGGCTGACGATCGACGTTTCGGACTGCTCACCCCCAGCATGCGCCGCAAGACGAGTGCCGCAGGCGTCGCAAAAGCGGGCGTCCTCGCGATTGTCGCGGCGACAGAATGGGCACTGCATCGGATGGGCCTACGATGCCTGGCTGTACGCCTCGGGCCGCAATTCGCTCACTTCCACCACCACGTCGGCCGGCAGGCCGGCGAGCCTGGCCGCTTCGCGAATCGCCTCGGCGCTCGGGGCCTCATACAGGCAGTAGGTCTTGCGCCTGTCTGCAGACAGGAATGAAAACAGCCAGTTGACGCCGCTCGCGTCGTTGATTTCCTTCAGCGCCACGGCACCCGCGGCGTCCAGCTTCAATTCTTCGGCGAACTGGCGTTCGATGAGAAATAGTGACATCGCCTCCTCCCGCACTGAACGCTTCAGACAAGCCGCATTTCCGTTGTAGTGACGCCCCGTACACCTGTCAAGCGCGGGCCTGTGCCGCGGTAGTCAGAATCGACTACCGGGCAGGGCAACGTCGCGCTGCAATTTGATCAATCCTGTGGATGGCCGGCCGTTGGCCAGCGGCCTACAGTCAACGTCAGAAACGCATCGAGGAGATCGAAATGTTCAGCGACAACGACTTGACGGCCTGGCGCGCGTGCCTTCGGGGAACCGTCATCCAGCCGGCCGACGCCGCCTATGACGATGCCTGCAAGGTCTACAACGCGATGATTTCGAAACATCCGGCACTGATCGCGCGATGTGCGGACGTAGCGGACGTGATCGCATCCGTGAACTTCGCGCGCGAGCATCGGCTGCTGCTGGCCGTGCGAGGCGGCGGACACAACGGCGGCGGCCTCGGTATCTGCGATGACGGTCTCGTGATCGATCTTTCGCGGATGCGCGGCATCCGCGTCGACCTGAGCGCGCGCACCGTCCGTGTGGAGGGCGGCTGCCAGTGGGGCGACGTCGATCATGCGACGCACGCGTTCGGGCTCGCCACGCCGAGCGGAGTGATCAGCACGACGGGGGTCGGTGGCTTGACGCTCGGGGGCGGCATCGGCCACTTGACGCGCCGCTATGGACTCTCGATCGACAATCTGCTTTCCGCCGACGTGGTGCTGGCAGACGGACGCCTCGTCACCGCGAGCGAGCACAGCAACGGCGATCTCTTCTGGGCGCTGCGCGGCGGCGGCGGCAATTTCGGCGTGGTCACTTCATTCGAATTCCGCTTGCATCCGGTGTCGGACGTTATCGCCGGTCCGACGCTATGGCCGCTCGAGCGCGCGACGGAAATCATGCAGTGGTACCGCACGTTCATTACCGATGCCCCGGACGAACTCAACGGCTTTTTCGCGTTCATGACCGTGCCGCCGGTGGCACCGTTCCCTGAAGCGCTGCACTTGCAGAAGATGTGTGCGGTGGTCTGGTGCTGGACCGGCGATCCCATGAAAGCCGATGCAGCTTTCGCCCCGGTGCTGGCGACCGGGCCTGCGCTGCACGGGGTTCAGACGCTGCCGTTCCCGATGCTGCAAAGCGCGTTCGACGGCCTCTATCCACCCGGACTGCAGTGGTATTGGCGCGCCGATTTTTTCAACGATTTGTCCGACGAAGCGATCGCGCTGCACGCGGATTACGCCGAACGGCTGCCGACGATGCATTCGACCATGCATCTCTATCCAATAGACGGAGCCGCGCACCGGGTGGGACGCAACGAGACCGCCTTCAGTTATCGCGATGCCCGCTGGGCGGCGGTATTTGCCGGCGTCGATCCCGATGCGGCAAATGCGGATCGAATCAGTGCGTGGGCGCGCGATTATCAGACCGCATTGCATCCCTACTCGGCCGGAGGGGCGTATGTGAACTTTATGATGGATGAGGGCGAGGAGCGGGTGAGGGCCAGCTTCCGGGACAACTACTCGCGTCTGTCCGCAGTCAAGCGCGAGTTCGATCCTGACAACCTCTTCCGCGTGAACCAAAACATCCGGCCGGCATAGCGTGCAGGCAGTGAAAGTTTGCGGGCGGTTGGCCGATTCAGGCCGCCCGCCAGAGTTTGGCGGTGCGTCACGATTAAGCCGTTGGTCCTGCTTATCGAGCGCCTTCAAGATTCAGCATTTCCCTGAAGCGTGTTAGGTACCCTAAACAGCCGCCGACATCCGCTTAAAAAAATACCGTATCGGCGGCCGCAAAGGCTAACGATGACAAGAATAGAACTCACTGCGGTAAGGATCTGCAAAAACGTAGCGCCATTCAATGCCAGTATCAGCGCATAGAGAGGCATCTGGAACGTCAAATTGATGAATGTATCCAGCAGGATTTTTTTGCGGTAGCGTCTTTTCTGCGCTGCCTGGCCGCCTGAACACCCAATCCCTGCGAAGTCCATACGGCCTGCCAATCAACAATGAGACCGGTATGGCAGCGGCGCGTGTTTTGATGGTTTGTTCTATCGTGAGTCCTGTGATGACAAGCTCAACGAAAGCACCAATGACAATTGCGCAAATGTTGCAGAGCGACGCGCGCTGGCATTGACGGTCGCGCGCGTTCAGGCACCAGCCTGACATCGTGGGAGGAGGCAGCAAGGAATGCTGTCGAAACCGCTGGCAGTTCGCTGCGTGATTTGCGAGTGGCCGAAATCTCCAGACTCGATATGCGGGTTGATGGCGGCAAGGTCGTCGAATTTCGGGCGCGTGTCTCTTTGTCGTTCAAAAATGAAGTGTCAGGCATGCACTGAGGACGCTCCGGCATACTCGCCGCGACTACATTGCGCTTGCGCAATGCTCTTCAACCCAGCCCATTGCACGCTCGCGAGCAAAAGTCAGAGCCTCGTTCTCGTCGATGAAATTCTCATCCAGACATAAATCGTAGACATCGTCTTCGAATGCACCATCCGAAGCTGGAAAGAAGATTCTCGCGTTCGCGACAATTCTCCCGTCATCGATACTTGCACTCGTGCTGATCAGGCATGACTGAAAAGTGAATTGCATGATTGGCTCCCGTAGCCGTCGCTAGAAGGCGAAAGGCGGTGCGCAAAAGCCGTGCCGCGAAGCTGGAATCCAATAGTCGTCAAGCCTGTACCTTTGACGCACAGCTCTCCGGCTGCGGGCTTTATGGGCCAGAGTGCGTCGGATATTCTCTGTCGATTCAGATCCGGCTGACTACACTTGTACCGGTGTTATCGCGTGCCTGCCTGACCTGAGCCAGATGCCCGGGCGACGAATCGTAAGGGCAACTTTGTTTGCAACAGATGAGGTTTCGGTTGCCGATTACCACGCCTGGTGGCTTGCAAACGAAAACGGTTCTGACCATGCAATTGACTCTGTACTGGAGGTTAAGCTGTTCGAGTTCGCACGGCGTTGCCCGTTGTGCGGAGCCATGCACGTCGCGTTCGCGTTATCCATCCTTGGGGACGATCGTGTCCCATTAAACGGCAATCGCACTATTGAAACAAGTTTCGCCGCCTCAGGGCACTGCACGACTTTGCACGCAGGCGGTGTTCATCGCGTGCGTACTCAGTTGTCGTGCCCGCTCCGTCCGAACTGTTCGGACCATTCACCGTCGACGAAGATAGCCTTGCACTTCATTCCCGTTCAGCCAATCCTCTTGCGTTACAAAGCACAGAACAAATCCCTTGCCACCGGCCGTCGCTTTTCAGAATATCGAACGTCTTGGCAAGCAGTGCCGCATCGATACCATTAGCCCTTGCAACATCGGTCCACGACTTTCCCGTTCCAGGTTTCTCGACAATGCAGTCGACATTCAGGCGAGCGCGTAACCGGTAGTCGTCGCGTTTGCATGCGATCGGTTGGACGACCTCGGGAAAAACTTCCCGCTTGTCTGAGACCGGACTCATTACCCAAGGATGGCAAGCATGACGACTCCAGACACCCAGGCCAAAGCCTTACCGTCAGGCACGTGGCGCTTTCGCGCCGGAATCGGTGTCTTCCTGCTGGCGTACGCGGCGTGGGGGCTTGTTCCCCTCGCAGCCCTGGCGGGCGCCCCCGCCACTGTCATCGCGACGTTGACGGGCGGCATTGTGGTCGCCAACAAGCTTATGCTGCTGGCCTGTGTCGCGGTGATGGGCAAACCGGGATTCGAGCGGCTAAAGGCCCTCCTGTTGCGCCACCTTAAGCGGTTTTCCCCGGCCGACACGGTTGGACCTGCACGGCACGCCATCGGGCTCGTGATGTTCTGCCTGCCCTTGGGCTCGGCCATGCTGGAGCCCTACATCGATGCGATATGGCCCGGGCTGCGGCCAAAGATGTGGGAAGCACAACTGCTCGGCGACCTGATGTTCGTCGCAAGCTTCTTCGTGCTCGGCGGCGATTTCTGGAACAAGTTTCGGGCGCTGTTCATCCGTACTGCGCGCGTGGCTGGATGATGACGCGCCCGGGTCCTGCAGCCAGCGGCCCTGAAGCGCACCGCGTCATATCCGGCTGAGTTCCCCTTGAGTTCAGGCAACGGCAGAAACCCGAATGGCAAACGACTTGGCACTCTCCTCGGGATGGTTTCCCGACCGTATTGTCGGCGTGAATTAAGCAGGCACTGGCGACACACCGACGCATACAAATACCTTACATCGTGGCATATAGTTGACTTATCAACCTGATGCCCGGATAAAGCTTTCAGTTGATCGGATGAATTCCGGTCTTCGCGTTGCGATATCCAGCGTTGTTACCTACCCGTCGACGCCAGTGCACCTCTCGATGCCTTTTGTCCCGGCACGGCCGTGCTAGTGAGTGACCTGCCATGAAGTCCCCCGCCACCGCCGCCACGCTCCGTGCGTCCATATCATCCACCGGGGTCCGCCGGACCTCCTGGCTCAAACTGGCGCTTCCGGTGATGGTACTTCTCGTGTTGCTGAACATGGCCGCACATATCGCGCAGGCGGTGGGGGATTTCGGCAACCTCAACGAGCGGACGGCCCGTCGCCTGGACACATTGGCCACTACCATTGCGCTGCGCATCCAGGATCGCGTCAGGGTGGTTGACCATACATTCCTGATGGTGGACGAAGCCTTCGCAAACGGGACGCCCGACGACGGGACGCTCGCCCGGTTGGCGGCGCTAGACGGTGGCACGCTCGGCAACGTGTCGATTGCTGTATTTGACTCCGCAGGCCATGTGCTCGCGAGTTCGATCCCGCCGGGGGATCGCGACGAGGCATGGTTCAAGGCCCTGCACGGCTTGACTACCAGCTCGCCCACGATCGCTCAGCTCATTCACCGCAGCTCTGGCTGGGGCCTGCTCTTCATTAGAGAGCATCCCGGTGTAGGCGGCATTGCCGATGTGCGCATAGCGATGGTTGTTCCCGTCGACCAGGCGCTGATGAAGGGAATGGCGCTTCCGCCAGGCAGCGCGTCAATATTGGTCGATCATGACGATCAGGTGATCGCGCGCTACCCGTTGAGTCCGGCTATCGAAACCGGATCGGTGAGTCACGTCGCGGGTTTGAAACGAGAAGGTCCCACGCCCTCAACGTACTATGCAATCTCGGACGAGGACGGACGCGAACGGCTCGAGACGCTCCGTAGCATTCCGGTTGGCGAATCGGGGGACAACTGGACACTCAAGCTTGGCTATGCCGTCGACGAATATCGGCTCCCCTGGCTGCACAGCCTTCTTCTCAACCTGCTGGGCATTGTCATTGAGGTCGCACTGCTGATCGCAGGCATTGTGATGCTCCGCCGTGAAAATCGGCTGCACGAGGAAATAGGGACCTGGTCGGGCTTCGTGTCGAACGTTGTCAGGGACATCCCGACGCCGATCGCGCTGGTGGACGTCGGTACGGAAAAGATCGCACTGACAAACGAGGCATTCAGGCGCTTGTTTGGTGCCAAGGGCGACGTCGGGGAATGCTTGTCGATGCTGTTTGCCGAGCCGGCGAACTGGACCGGAATGTACGTGCGGGACAACAGCGAGCCCGTTTCGATGCTGACCTGCGCCGGGGCTGTCCAGATGATCGTGCGGTGCACGCGCCTTCTGGACCACATTGACACACCAGAAGACAAGGGACTTGTGCTCGTCACGCTCCTCGATGTCAGCAGGCAATGCGCGCAGATTAGCCAGCTGCGCACGGAAGCCGATTTTGACGCACTGACCAAACTTCCCAACCGACGCAGTTTCGCCCGCGCCAGCGACCGCGCAGTGGCTCACGCACGAGAACACGGGAGTCCGCTCGCGGTCCTCGCATTGGACCTTGACCACTTCAAGCGTGTCAACGACAC
Organism: Paraburkholderia hiiakae; assembly: GCF_904848665.1. Taxonomy (GTDB): domain Bacteria; phylum Pseudomonadota; class Gammaproteobacteria; order Burkholderiales; family Burkholderiaceae; genus Paraburkholderia; species Paraburkholderia hiiakae. Next base: position 44,233 of record NZ_CAJHCQ010000002.1, on the reverse strand, counting down.
GTGGGGACATGCCGCGGGCGACTGCGTCCTGGAAGCTATCGCGGGCCGGATCAACGCAGCATTGCGCGATCAGGATATGCCCGCTCGAGTAGGCGGTGAGGAGTTCGCGGTAATCCTGCAGGGCGCAACGCCTCAACAGGCCTGTGGCATAGCCGAGCGCATTCGGCTCTCGGTGGCGAACGCCCCGATCGTTCTAGACGATGGGCAGGCCGTAAGCATAACCGTGAGCATTGGTATCGCCTTATATCAACATGGCGAACCGGATCTGGCGGCGGCGCAGGCGCGCGCTGACGCCGCACTGTATTGCGTGAAGCGCTCAGGTCGCAATCGGATCCAGCTGAAGACTGAGGGAGATGCGCAGGAGCCCGATTGCGTGGCCAACGCAGCAGCAACCGATACAGGGGCGTCGTGAAGCCTGCGGCGTTGACGATCCTTTTCGACGGTGTAAAGAAACGTCCGCGGTGTTGTTCTGTACCGGATATGTTTGAAGCAACGTCGCCGTTATTCGCCGGTTGCCTATGAAGAACGCGGGTTGTTTGACGAAGCAACCCTGACACATCCGCTGCGCAATCGCGGACGTCGTCAACTGGCCCATCCTGTGCGGCCGGCACGCGGCACGCAATATCGTGACGTTTGCGCGACAAACGCGTCTCACCGCTCTATTCGTCAGCCGCAGTTGGACCAAAGTCCTATTCCGAATCCGGGGCCCTATGTATATGCTGTTTTTCGACCCCTCTCGCGACGCGCGGCCATCGATTGGAAGCCCAATCTGTCGCATGTGCTTCATTTCCACCGGGAGAGTCGCGTTCTGCGTAATGCCGCGGCGTCTGGTGCCTGCATGGCAGTCGGCGTGCCGGGGCGCGGCAGCGCCAGCCAGGCAATCCTGGCGAGATCCGAACAGCACAAGGGCGGCCCAACGGAGCGCCGCCTTCAGGAAAGCAGTAGTCAAAAGAGGCGCGGCGCCGCCAGGCGCCTCGTCACGCACGAACCGGAAGGTGCTGTTGCGTGCAACCCGGGCACGCGAGTAGTCAAGGGACCAATAACTAGTTTGCTATCGAGCTTCCACGGGTCCATCACCGTATCGATGTGCCGTACCGGTGTGCTTATCAACAATGTCGCGTGCTGCCACTGCAATCGTGCTGCGCTTTGTCGGCACGCTGCAGGGTAACCTCGACCCGGGCGAGAAACATCTGGCCCGGGCTTTGACAAACAGGTGCCGGCCGTACCCGACCTGCGTTGGGGACGGCCGGAGCTTCGCATATCGCCTCGCGCCACTGCACTCGTGTCCGCTGGGCACCACGGCTGGGAGCGGCACATGGATACCACGTTCGGCTTCGATTTAGCGCAAATGCACACGGAGGGCGCGTGGCGCGGCTTCACACCGGGCGCCTGGCAAACCCGCGTCAATGTGCGCGAATTCATCCAGCGCAACTACACGCCTTTCGAGGGGGACGCCACTTTCCTGCAGGGCCCGACCGAACGCACAAAGGGCATGTGGGAGAAGCTTGTGCCGATGCTTGCACAGGAGCGAGAAAAAGGGATTCTCGACGTGTCCCAGGAGCCGTCCGGCATTCTCGCGCACGGCCCGGGTTATATCGACAAGGAAAACGAACTAATCGTCGGCCTGCAGACGGACGCACCGCTCAAGCGCGCGATCATGCCGTTCGGTGGATGGCGGGTCGTCGAGGCAAGCCTCAAGTCGTACGGTTACGAGCCCGATCCGAAGCTGGTGGACATCTTCACAAAGTATCGCAAGACGCATAACGACGGTGTGTTCGATGCCTATACCCCCGAGATCCGTCGAGCCCGCGCGTCGCATGTCGTCACCGGATTGCCTGACGCATACGGTAGAGGGCGGATCGTGGGCGATTACCGTCGCGTTGCGCTCTATGGTGTCGATTTCCTGATCGCGGACAAGCAGCGGGAACGGCAGGAACTCGACGAACGCCATTCGAGCGAAGACGTCATTCGCCTGCGCGAGGAGCTGGCTGAACAAATCCGGTCGCTCAATGAGCTGAAGGAGATGGCGAAGAACTATGGATATGACATTACCGGCCCCGCGACCAATGCTCGCGAGGCGGTGCAGTGGACCTATTTCGCCTACCTCGCCGCGGTCAAGCAGCAAAACGGCGCCGCCATGTCGGCGGGTCGTCTCTCTACGTTTTGGGATATCTACTTCGAACGCGATATGCGTGAGGGTACGCTCGACGAATCGCAGGCACAGGAGATCATCGACGATCTCGTGATCAAATGGCGCATCGTGCGCTTTCTGCGCGCGCCGGAGTACAACCAGCTCTTCTCTGGCGACCCTGTGTGGGTCACGGAAGTCGAGGGGGGAATGGGGGAGGATGGCCGCACGCTCGTGACGAAGACCGCCTTCCGCGTCCTGAATACGCTGTACAACCTGGGACCCGCGCCCGAACCGAATATCACTGTGTTCTGGTCGCCACGGCTGCCGGACGGGTTCAAGCGTTTCGCGGTGAAAACATCGATCGATACGAGTTCGATCCAGTACGAGTCCGACGATCTGATGCGCCCGAAATGGGGAGACGACTGCGCGATTGCATGTTGCGTGTCGGCAATGCGGATCGGCAAGCAGATGCAGTTCTTCGGTGCGCGGGTGAATCTTCCCAAGACGCTGCTCTATGCATTGAACGGAGGCCGTGACGAGCTCAGTGGCGAGCAGGTCGGGCCCCAACTCGCACCGGTTACGGCCGATGTGCTCGAATTCGACGACGTGATGAGCCGCCTCGATCCCATGATGGATTGGCTCGCCAAGGTGTATGTGAATGCGCTCAACGTCATTCATTACATGCACGACAAGTACTGCTACGAGTCGATCGAAATGGCGCTCCACGACCGGGATATCCTGCGCACACTGGCATGCGGAATCGCCGGGCTGTCACATGCAGCCGACAGTCTTTCCGCAATCAAGTACGCAAAGGTGAAACCCGTGAGGGATGAGCGCGGAATCATCGTCGATTTCAATGTTGAAGGTGAATTCCCGTGCTTCGGCAATAACGATGACCGCGTCGACGATATCGCGAAGATGCTGGTCTCGAAGATGATGAGCAAGATCCGCCTGTATCCAAGTTACCGTAACTCGGTGCATACACAATCTGTTCTTACCATCACGTCGAATGTGGTGTATGGAAAAGGCACCGGAACCACACCGGATGGCCGCAAGAAAGGACAGCCGTTTGCCCCAGGTGCGAACCCGTCGAATGGCCGTGACACGCACGGCGCGCTCGCCGCCCTGATGTCCGTGGCCAAGATTCCCTACGACGACGCGGAGGACGGCATCTCGCTGACGCTTTCTGTCGTTCCGTCGGCGCTGGGCACGGAGGACGAACGCCTCACACGCGGCGTTGGCGCGCTGGACGCCTATTTTTCAAGCGGTGGCTTCCACGTCAACATTAACGTTCTTAACCGTGAGACGCTGCAGGATGCGATGGAACATCCTGAGAAGTATCCACAACTGACGATTCGCGTTTCCGGCTACGCCGTGAACTTCATCAAGCTCACCAAGGAACAGCAACTCGACGTCATTAACCGGACATTCCACGGTGCACTCTGAGGGACGTCGCCATGAGTCAGTCGCTCAGTGGTAGCCGCTACGAGTATCGCGTCACACATGAAGGCGCAGCCGAAAACAAGGTATCCGACTACTACGCGGTCTATGCCGATGATGTCGGAAAGATTCCTGAGAACGAAGACGTCGTAGGTTACGTTCACTCGTGGGAGGTTGGCAGTACGGTCGACGGACCGGGGATACGCTTTGTGGCATTCCTGACCGGTTGCCTCCTTCGTTGCCAGTACTGCCACAACCCCGACACCTGGCACAAGCATAACGGCCACCCGGTAACGGTGGCCCGCGCGCTGCGCGAGATTGGGAAATACGCTCAGGTACTCAAGATCAGCCGTGGTGGAGTGACCCTCTCCGGTGGCGAGCCCATGGTGCAGCGCGAGTTCACGATGGAGATCTTCCGGGGATGCAAGCAACTCGGACTTCACACCTGCATCGACACATCGGGACGCCTCGGCGAGATGATGACCGACGAGGATCTGGGTTACATCGACCTGAATCTGCTCGACATCAAGTCGGGTGACCCTGAAATCTACAAGACGATCACACATAACGCGTTGCAGCCGACTCTGGATTACGCCCGGCGTCTTTCGGAACTCGGCCGGCCAATGTGGATCCGCTTCGTGCTGGTGCCGGGCCTGTCCGATGACTATGGGAACGTGGAGAAACTGGCGGATTTTGTGGGCGGCCTGAAAACGGTCGAGCGGGTCGAGATCCTGCGCTTTCATCAAATGGGCCGCGACAAGTGGCATAAATTGGGACTTCCCTACAAGCTGGAGAACGTCGAGCCACCCGACGCCGAGCTATCCGAGCGTGTGCGAGGGCAGTTCCGAAGTCGTGGTTTGACGGTCTTTTAACCGCGCAGGGGAGACCCCATGGATGTCATCAAATCTCTGCTCGAACAGCAGCCGCTCATGGCACTGTTCCTCACGATCGCGATCGGCTATCTGATCGGGGAAATCAACATCAAGGGCTTTTCGCTCGGCGTGGGCGCGGTGCTCTTCGTCGCGCTCGCCGTAGGATGGTTCGCGCCCAAATCCGCGCCCGCCCCGATGGTCGGTACGTTGGGTCTCGCGCTGTTTCTCTACGCAGTGGGTGTGCAATACGGCAAGCAGTTCTTTCTCGGCTTGAAGAGTTCGAACGGCCGAAAGGCCAACCTGATGGCCTTGATTGGCGTGTTGCTTTCGGGCGCGGTGAGCCTGCTATTCACAAGGACGCATGAACTCAGCATCGGCCACGCTCTGGGCCTGTTCGCGGGTTCGGGCACGAGCACGCCGACTCTGCAGGCGGCCATCGCGAGACTTTCCAGCGACGATCCCGCGGTTGGCTATTCGGTGGCTTATCCGTTTGGTGTGGCTGGTCCCATTCTGTGCCTGTACATCGTTTTCATGGTGCTGAAGCCGAAGCTCCAGTCCAACGCTGGGGGCAGGATGGAGGTGCGGGAGATTACGTTGCACGACTCGGAGTTTGCCGGGAAGACCGTGGGTGAACTCGCCGCCACACTGCCCGCGAGCGTGCGGATCGTTGCACTCCGACGGGCACACCATAACGAGCCGGTGTCGCCCGAAGCGGTGCTCGCGGAAGATGACGTACTGCTCATGGTTGGGCCGAACAAGGAGATGCTTGATCAGGCGGGACTCGCGGTCGGCGAGCCCGATCCGGGACGTTTTGCCAAGGACCGGCGGGACCTCGACTACATCCGTGTTTTTGCGTCTCGCGCGACAGTCGTCGGCCACGCGCTGGGTGACATCAATCTGCCCACTACACGGGCGTCGATCGTGGCTCACGTCCGCCGCGGCGATGCCGATCTGCTGCCCGGTCCCGACCTTGTCCTTGAGTCGGGCGATCGGGTCGGGCTGCTTGCCCATCGCGACGACTTCAAACCGGTACGCCAGTTCTTCGGCGACTCGATCAAGGCGACGGCTGAATTCAGCTATATCTCAATCGGACTGGGGATGGCGATCGGCTTCTTGCTGGGCGCTGTCGTCATTCCTCTGCCCGGCATGGGCAGGGTTTCCCTCGGGCTTTCAGGTGTACTGATCGCGGCGCTCGTGCTTGGGAATTACCGGCGGACCGGGCCGCTTAACTGGACGATTCCCTTGTCCGCCAATATCGTGCTGCGCAACCTCGGTCTCACGCTGTTTCTCGCACAGGTTGGCATGGCTTCAGGACCGAAGTTCGCAGCGACGGTGTCGCAAACGGGACTGACGATGCTGGGCCTCGGCGCGATCGTGCTGCTCACACTCGTTTTGCCCATTCTGATCCTCGGCCTGTTTGTCTTCAAGATGCCGTACGACGAGGTAGCCGGGATCGTCGCCGGCGCATGTGGCAATCCCGCGATTCTCGCGTATGCAAACAAGCTCGCGCCAACCGATGCGCCCGATATTGGCTACGCGATGATCTTTCCGGGCATGACGATCATAAAGATCCTTGTTGTCAACGTTGTGCCAGCGCTTTTTGGAGGGTGACCGCACGTCATGAGGGGTACGCCCTGAAACAGAAGCGCTCGCAACAGGCGGTCGATTGACACGATCCAGTGTCGCAGGAGCCAGCTATGGAAGCACACGCCAGGTATGAACGACTATTGGAGTACTGCAAGGCATTGCCGCCGCTGCCAGTTGCCGTCGCGCATCCGTGCGATGCCAGTTCGCTTGGCGGTGCGATCGAGGCGGCAGGAATGGGCCTCATTACGCCGATCCTCGTCGGTCCCCGCGCGCGCATCGAGGCGGTGGCGGCAGAGCACGGCATCGTAATCGACGGCTACGAGGTGGTCGACGCGCCGTTCAGCGAAGCGGCGGCGGAAGCTGCCGTAGGGCTTGTGCGTGAGGGCCGCGCAGAGGCGCTCATGAAGGGCAGCCTGCACACCGACGAGTTGATGGCGGCCGTCGTGAGGCGCGATGCGGGGATGCGCACCGCGCGGCGAATCAGCCACTGCTTCGTGATGGACGTGCCGGGCCATGATCAAGCCCTGATCATTACGGACGCGGCGATCAATATCGCGCCCACGCTCGAGGACAAAGTCCATATCGTGCAAAACGCCATCGATCTCGCGCACGCGTTGATGGTCGATGAAGTCCGGGTGGCGATACTCTCGGCAATGGAGACGATCAATCCCAAGGTACCGTCGACGATCGAGGCCGCAGCGATCTGCAAGATGGTGGACCGGCGCCAGATCACGGGCGCGCTCGTGGACGGGCCGCTTGCGCTCGACAATGCAATCGACATCCAGGCCGCGACCATCAAGCAGATTGACTCACCAGTGGCGGGTCGCGCAAACGTGCTGGTGGTCCCTGACCTCGAAGCCGGCAATATGCTGGCCAAGAGCCTGTCGTTTCTCGCAGGGGCGGACGCTGCCGGCATCGTTCTCGGTGCGCGCGTTCCAATCATTCTTACCAGCCGCGCCGATTCGGTCTTGAGCCGCCTCGCGTCGTGCGCGGTTGCTGTGCTCGTCGCGCGTGCGCGGCGCGAAAACGCCAAAATTATGGGGTGAGGCCATGGCGGATGTCGTCCTTGTTCTGAACGCCGGCTCGTCGAGCGTCAAGTTCTGCGCGTTCGATGAAAGCAGTGAGTCCGGGCGTGCCTTGCTGCACGGGCAGGTCGAAGGGCTGAATACGACACCACGCCTGACGGCGACCGACGACACGGGGCACGTCACAACCAAAGAATGGAGCGGTGGCAAAGAGATCGGGCATGAAGCCGCGATAGCCGCGATAGGCGAGTTCCTCATCGAGCATCGCGGAGGACACAAGCTTGTGGCTGTGGGGCATCGTGTCGTGCATGGCGGTCAGCAGTTCGACGCCCCCGTGCTCGTCACGCCGACGGTCATCACCCAGCTCGAGACTTTGATACCGCTTGCGCCGCTGCATCAGCCCCATAACCTGAAGGCGATCGAGATCGTTGCGCGACGGCGCCCCGACGTTGCGCAGGTTGCCTGCTTCGACACGGCTTTTCACCGCAGACAGCCCGAAGTGGCCCAGGCATACGCACTGCCGCCCGATATCACCTCGCGCGGCGTGCGGCGTTACGGGTTTCACGGCCTTTCGTACGAGTACATTGCGAGCGTATTGCCGCAGTTTGACGCCCACGCCGCCTCCGGTCGCACGGTGGTGGCGCACCTGGGCAATGGCGCGAGCATGTGCGCGATGGTTGACGGGCAGAGCGTGGCGAGCACGATGGGGTTCACCGCCGTGGAGGGGCTGCCGATGGGCACACGCTGCGGCAGCCTCGATCCTGGCATTCTGTTGTATCTGATCGATGCGCTGAAGATGGACGCGCGGTCGATCGAGGATCTCATCTATCGGCGCTCGGGTTTGCTGGGGGTCTCAGGCGTGTCGAGCGACATGCGCGAACTGCTGGCAAGCGCTGATTCCCACGCGGGCTTCGCCGTCGAGCTCTACACGTACCGTATCGCGCGAGAACTCGGATCGCTCGCGGGGGCAATGGGCGGAATCGATGCGCTCATCTTCACCGCGGGGATTGGTGAGCACGCCTCACCGATCCGCGAGCGCGTGATGCAACTCTCGGCGTGGCTCGGATTCGAACTCGACGATACCGCCAACGCAAGCGGCGGCCCGCGCATCAGTCGCCCCTCCAGCGCGGCGAGCGCATGGGTCATTCCGACCAACGAGGAGTTGATGATCGCGCGCCACACGCGGGCCGTTGCCGCACGAAGCTAGCGCTAGCCGTTGAACGTGGTTGCCGGCTTCGGCCAGACCGTGGCTTGTTCCGGTATCAGCAAACGTGGCCGGACCCAACAGTCCTGACGGTTTCCAGAATGAACGTCGTTCGCCCGCTTAAACGCGATTTTGGCAGACCCGAGCACGGCTGGCGACGGCGCATGTATGCCATCGTAGTCGAAGCCGAGACGGATGCCGCACGCCGCTTCAATGCCGCGATGCTGTCGGCGATCATACTCAGCGTGGCAGTCGTCATGCTGGACAGCGTCGAAGCCGTTCGTGCCCGTGAGCTATTAGTACTCGATATTCTGGAGTGGTTCTTCACGCTACTCTTCACCGCCGAATACATTGTTCGGCTCCTCTGCGTAGAGCGTCCGTTGCGTTACGCATTGAGCTTCTTCGGTATCGTCGACTTCGTGTCGATCCTGCCAACCTATCTGGGTGTAGTCCTGCCTGGCTTCCATGTCCTGGTCGACGTCAGGTTGTTGCGCATGCTGCGCATCTTCCGGATCGTGAAGCTGCCTCTCTACTTCGACGAGTCCCAGGTTCTCTGGCGCGGACTCGTCAGGAGCCGGCACAGGATCATGGTATTCCTTTGTGTCGTGCTGATTCTGATCGTGGTGCTCGGCACAGTCATGTATCTTGTCGAGGGGCCATCGAACGGGTTCACCAGCATCCCGGTCAGCATGTACTGGGCAGTGGTCACCATGACCACCACGGGCTACGGTGACATTCATCCGAAGACGCCGCTCGGGCAATTCGTCACATCGCTGGCCATTCTGCTCGGGTATGGCGTAATTGCCTTCCCTGCGGCGATGGTGGGTGCCGAAGCGGCGACGTCGATGCGACAAGTGCAGCGGCGTCCCCGCGCCTGTCCAAGATGCCATACCGAAGGTCACGACCCGGATGCGGCGTATTGCAGGCACTGTGGCGAACCGCTTGCCCCCGTTGACGATCAATAGTCGGCTCGCGGGTTGCGAGGATCCTTTCCCCCTATTGCGCATGCGTTTGTCCCGAGCTTTGGGTGCTATTTCGATGCGTGTGAGGACGCGCTATCGGACGAAGGTCCGATGGCGCCGCCAATTGTGCGCACTTAATCTACGAGTCCGAATGCTCGTGTTTGTCGCCCATGTTTCGCTTTTTCATTCGTTGGGCCGCAACGGGCCACGATGAAGGGCCGGCGTGTGCCAATCGTGTCGGATCAAGTGGAGCGAAAGCGAGGCGGAAAGCACGGAAGCTGCACTTCGGGAGCAGAACGATGAATTTTAGGTCGGCAGGGCAACGTGCTCATATTGATCTTTCAACTGCCTGAAGAAATACATCGGCATGGACTCCCTCGTCACCCTCATTTCTGAACCCGCTGCCTGGGCCGCACTTGTGACGCTTGTGGTCATGGAAGTCGTGCTCGGCATCGACAACCTCGTCTTCATTTCGATTCTCACCAACAAGCTGCCGGTGGCACAGCGCGCGAAGGCCCAGCGGATCGGCATCAGCCTGGCCCTCGTGATGCGCCTTGCGTTGCTTGGCACCGTGGCGTGGATTACGCATTTAACGCAGCCCGCGCTCTCTCTGTTTGGTCATGCTTTTTCCTGGCGCGATCTCGTTCTGCTAAGCGGGGGGCTCTTTCTTGTCTGGAAGGCGACGAAAGAAATCCACCACAACGTCTCGGGTGAGGAAGATGATCACCCGAGCGGCGCCCAGCCTTCCGGACTCACCGAACGGGCAGCCATTGTCCAGATCCTGATGCTCGATCTGGTGTTTTCCATCGATAGCATCGTGACTGCGGTCGGTATGACCGAACACGTGGCAATCATGTATGTTGCTGTGATTGTGGCTGTTGCGGCGATGCTGTTTTCCGCCGGTCCGTTGTCACGCTTCATCGACCGCAATCCAACTATTGTGATGCTCGCTTTGAGTTTTCTCCTGGTGATCGGTATGACGTTAATCGCCGAAGGATTCGGCTCGCACGTCCCGAAGGGCTATATCTACGCGGCAATGGCATTCTCCGCGTTCGTCGAAGGCATGAATATGCTGATGCGGCGCGCGAAGAGACGCCGTCGTGGGGAAGGTCCACTGCGCGACTGACCGTTCTGGTCAACGGCTTGGCAGACGCATTTGCGCATGAAGGCCCGCTCAAGCGAGCGGAACGTTCACGCGGATGGCCGCGCGACCGCGCAGGCGCGCTCCGCGTGCCCGTTGCCACAGGCGCCACACCGACCCCCTGATCCCGGCCGCTTTCTGCTGGACGTTGGTCCATAACTTCCAGCGCGCTGGCTGCCGCAGTGCCCGATGCGAAGGTCTTCAGGAACATGCGCCAGTTCGGCGCATGGCTTGCCTTCGCGCCGCGCCAGCGTAGCCATGCAGGCTCGCGCCATGAGTGACATACGGAGAGCTGGCCGTATTAAACCGTAGCCCGCGAGGGGAGGGGGAAGAAAGCGGCATCCAGAGCGTCTGACACGAGGTCAGTGCGGGCCAGATGAACGGCGGGGTGCACCGCTCTTTCGTTCTTCGGTTCACTGAACTGGCGACGCACTGACGCATCCACCAAATCCGCATTTGCGAATATAGTTGATTTATCAACTTGGTGCGAAAGCGATGATGCCAGGGCACATTGCCGCAGGGCGTCGTCTGTTGCACCCCAGATCGAAGCAGGTGCAACAGATGGGTTTTTGGCGAATTCGGGTGGTGTGGATAATCGTATGCGGGTGTCTTGCGTTTGGGATGCCCGCCGTACAGGCTCAGCCGTCACTAGCGCTGGACTCGCGCCCGCTTGTCAGTGCACCACCCCCTGACAGTGCACCCGGTGAGGACGCAGAATTGCCAATTGTTGGTCTGAACGAACAGATCATCCACATTCCAGTCGCCGGCGATGCTTCCCTCCAAACCACGATTTACAGGCCGGACGGTCCAGGGCCATTCCCGTTAATCGTCTTCAACCACGGGAAGATAAAAGGAGATCCACGCGTGCAAGCGCGCAGCGAACCGCTGCCACTTGCACGCGAATTTGTACGCCGCGGTTACGTAGTCGTAGCGCCGAACCGGCGCGGGTTCGCGCAATCGGGCGGCACCTACGGGAAACACGGGTGCGATGTCGAGCGCAACGGGGCGGCACAGGCCGAAGATGTCGCAGCGACGGTCGCTTTTATGTCGAGGCAGCCATACGTGGACGCGCAGCATATGGTCGTGGCCGGTGTTTCGCACGGCGGCCTCGCGACTATTGCATATGGCGTAGAAGCCGCTCCAGGGGTGCGGGGCCTGATCAACTTCTCCGGTGGCCTTCGCCAGGACGCCTGCTCCGACTGGCAGGGAAACTTGACGCGAGCCTTCGGCGCGTATGGCGCGAAGACAAAAGTGCCTTCACTATGGCTGTACGGCCAGAACGATTCGGTCTTCCCGCTTGGCCTCGGTGTGAGGATGTACGACCGGTACGTTGCGGGTGGCGCGGCCGCGAAGATGGTCGACCTGGGCGTCTACAAGAATGACTCTCATCGTCTGCTCGGGGATCGCGATGGGGTGTTCGTGTGGTGGTCGCCCGTCGAAGGATTCCTCAGGCAGGTGGGCATGCCGACGCGCGTGCAGTACCGCATTGCGCAGCCAGATCCACCGAAAGCGTCCGGCTATGCGGCGGTTGAATCGGTCGACGCCGTTCCGTTCCTCGATCGGGCCGGACGGGAAGGGTACCGCACGTTTCTGCAGCAGTATCCGGACCGTGCGTTCGCCATTTCCACTTCAGGTGCATGGTCGTGGGCGGAGGGAGGAGACGATCCGAACGCCTTAGCCCTCGCGAATTGCCAAAAACAAAGTCCCGATCAGTGCAGGCTCTATGCGGTTGATCAAGCGGTCGTGTGGCGGGAGTGAGGCTGCTGCGTCCAACGACAGGCACGGCGAGGGCCCTGTCTCCCCTCATGCCGGATCATCCACCGGTGCGTGCTGTTCATCTGCCGGCGCAGCCAGGCGTCCCCCTTGTGGATTGCTAACGTGTCTGCGTATTTCGGGCGCCGAACCCCTCGTCGCCTGAACTGACAATTGCCGCGAAACAGGCAGGGAGTGGCTCGCCCTTGCCCGGACGTCTGACTCTTCCTTGCGATCAGGCCCGGATCAGCTCCCGGCGCGTTGCGTCGCCCGACTCTTTCAAGTGCTGCCAACCCCTCACACGCAGGCGAGTGGGAGGGCTATTGGCTGGTTTGCTATGCACCCTCGGTTCAAGGTGTCCCGAATTTTCCGAACGGACGCGACCGGGAGTCGCATACAAAATTCTTACAGATTGGAATATAGTGGACATGTCAACTAAACGGTCGTGCGAAATTTCCGACAGCGTGGTGGAAAGTCTGGCGCGGCGTCGCTACTCCGGCTCGCCGCCTGTCGCGTAGATATGGTCATATTGCGGGCGATCAGGGTTGCGGAGTTGTGAATATTACTAAGGATGCCTATGCAATTACATGCCCATCGTCTCACCCATGTCAATGTCAAAAGCGCGAACCGCCCGGATGTTCCGGGTCCGCAAGATTACGCCTTCTGCCTGGAAGGGAAACACCATGAATCAGACCTCTAGTTCCGGCCGTGCCTGGGTAGTCCTGGCCGGCACACTCATTGCACAGCTTGTGCTGGGTTCCATCTACACGTGGAGCCTGTTCAACCAGCCGCTCGTCACCGAGTTTGGATGGCCGCTCTCCAAAATCGCGCTCACCTTTGCATTCACCACGTTCTTTCTTGCAATTGGGGCCTCCTGTTGCGCGTGGCTCGAGCGCACCTTCGGTATTCGTCAAACCCTCTTCGGCGCAGCACTTCTTCTCTGTGCAGGTCTGGCGCTGGCCTCTCGGGCCGAAAGCCTGATGCAGTTATACCTGACTGCGGGTGTCATGGTCGGGTTTGCCAACGGTGTTGGCTACATGATGACGCTCACCAACATGATCCGTTGGATGCCTGAGCGTAAGGGGCTGATTTCCGGACTGTCGATCAGCGCGTATGGACTGGGCAGCTTCGTCTTCAAGTATGTCAACGTGGCGCTCATTGCACATTTCGGTGTGTCCAGTGCTTTCACGTACTGGGGTTTGCTGATTGCACTGGGGCTGGTAGCAATTGTTCCGCTGATTTCGAGTGCCCCTGAGCAGCAATCCACGCCGGGCTCGAGTATCACGGGCTACACCCTTCGTGAGGCCTTGCGCAAGCCTCAGGCGTACCTGATCTTCGCGGTGCTGTTCACGACCTGCATGGGTGGCCTCTACTCGATCAGCGTCGCAACGGACGTGGGCCTGCGTTTGGTGCATCTGACCCGTCCGGAAGCGGTGGAAGTGGTGTCGATCATGGCTTTGGCGAATATTGCGGGTCGCCTGATCATGGGCCCGGGGTCCGACCGCATCGGACGCAAGCCTGTGCTCGCATTCGGCCTGATCCTGATGCTGCTTGGTGTGTCGACGCTCCTCTTTGTACCGCTTAGCAAGGGCGTGTTCCTGCTTGCCATGGCGGCCATCACGTTCAGCTTCGGTGGAAGCCTGACTGTGTACCCGGCACTCGTTGGTGACTACTTTGGCGTGAAGAACGTCAACCAGATCTACGGGTTGATCTATCAGGGCTTCGGGGTGAGTGCGCTCACCGGCGCAATTATCGGTGTGGTTGGTGGCGGACTGCAGGGGCCTTTCTTCGGGATCGTTGGTCTCTGCGTGGTTTCGCTCGTCATCATTACGATGCTGCGTCCGCCGAGCGAAAAGGCACCCCAGCGCCGCAAGGCGCCGGCCCCGGCGACGCGCCCGGTGCTTGGCAAGGCGACCACTTCCGCATGAGCCGGTAGCCGCCTGCGCCAGTCAGACGAGGTGTTGCCCCGCAGTTTGGCAATCGAGCCTCGCCCGGCTGGTGCGATGTGAAGAGGTTTCTCCGCTGTACAAGCGGAGAACGGAGTACGTCGACCAGAGCGGCGTTCTGCGACACCCGTGTGACTCTGGATCAGTTCGTAGGTATCGATGCCATGAGCACGCAACAACCACTGGTACTCGTTGTCAACAGCGGGTCGTCGTCCGTGAAATTCAGACTCCTTCCGGCCGACGGCGGTCCTTCTCTCCTCGCCGGACTCGCGGAGTCGCTGGGTACGACCGGGCCGGCGCGCCTGATCATCCGCAAGGGCGAGGCGCGGCACGTCGAGGAGTTGCCGGGGAACTGTCACATGACTGCGCTTCGGGCGATCTTTTCGCACATCGAGCGCAATGGCTGGCTTCACCGCGTAGCCGCGGTCGGCCACCGCGTCGTGCACGGCGGTGAGCGCTTCGCCCGGTCCGTTCTCGTCACGCCCGACGTGATAGCCGATATCGAGGCTGTTTCGGTGCTCGCGCCGCTGCACAACGCCGCAAACCTGCTTGGCATTCGCTCGTGTAGCGAACTCTTCCCCGCGATTGCGCAGGTCGCCGTGTTCGATACGGCGTTTCACCAGAGCATGCCGCCTGAGGCTTACACGTACGCCATTCCGTTTCGCTTCTATCGTGAACATGGCATCCGGCGCTACGGTTTTCACGGCACGTCTTTCCGCTACGTGGCGCAGCGCGCGGTCGAAATGCTCGCGCTGGATCCGAAGGACCACGGGGTCGTGATTGCGCACCTGGGCAATGGGGCGTCGGTATGTGCGGTGCGTAATGGAGCGAGTTGCGACACCTCGATGGGGCTCACGCCGCTTGAGGGGCTCGTCATGGGCACACGCTCAGGCGATCTTGATGTCGGCGCGGCTGCACATATGGCGCGTGTGGATGGGCTGGACCTGACAGGCGTCGAAGGCCTGCTCAACCGCCAATCAGGACTCCTCGGTCTGTCGGAGCTCTCGAGCGACTGCAGGACGCTCGAACTCGCCGCGGACACTGGTCACGAAGGCGCGGCCCTCGCGCTCGACGTCTTTGTTCATCGGCTCGCACGGTATATCGGAGCGCTCGCCACGTCACTGCATCGTTTTGATGCCCTCGTCTTTACGGGCGGCATTGGCGAGAACTCGGCGCGCGTGCGTGACATGACGCTCAAGCATCTACGAGTCTTTGGCTTCGTGCTCGACGCAAAGGCAAACGGGCACATGGCAGGCGGCGTCTGCGGGCGCATCGACAGTGGCACGGGCCCCCAGGCATGGGTGATCCCCACTGACGAGGAAGGACTGATCGCTCGTGACGCGGTCCGCCTGACTGGCCTCCATGAGCCGGAGCGATTGGCGGCCTGATTTCGAAATCGCGGGAGTGCAGGCAAGGTCGGAGACACAGAGCAGAGCTGTCAAATGATTGACAGGTCTTATTGAGGAATTGGGTGCGGCACTGGCCGTGCCGGTGAACCAGATGGAGTTGTGTGATGAACGTCGTCTCTAATGTTGAATTCAAGGCTGATCCCTGGGCAGATTTCGTTGAGGGTCCGTGGCAATCCAGCGTGGATGTGCGCGGTTTCATCCAGAGTAATTACACACCGTACCAGGGTGACGGGTCGTTCCTCGCGGGTCCGACGGCGCGCACGACGGCGCTGTGGGAGAAACTCGCTGTCCTGCTCAAGGCCGAGCGCGAGAAGGGTGTCCTTGACGTTTCGGCAGACCGTGCTTCGTCGATTACGGCGCATGGGCCGGGATACATCGATGCGGACAACGAAGTGATCGTGGGGCTGCAGACCGACGCGCCCCTGAAGCGCGCGATTATGCCCAATGGCGGCCTGCGTATGGTCGAAGCGGGTCTCGAGGCCTATGGCTTCGAGATCGATCCGGCAGTGAAAGAAATATGGACGCTTTACCGCAAGAGCCACAACCAGGGTGTCTTCGACGTTTATTCGCCCGATGTGCTGGCCGCTCGCAAGTCCGGCGTCATCACCGGCCTGCCTGACGCCTATGGTCGTGGCCGGATCATCGGGGATTATCGGCGTGTGGCGCTCTACGGCATCGACGCACTCAAACGCGACCGCCAGCGCGCCTTCCACGAACTCGATAACGCGGTGTTCAACGAATCGACGATACGTACGCGCGAAGAGCTCTCGGAGCAGTTCCGCGCACTCGAAGAGCTCAAGGAGATGGCGGCGCGGTACGGCTACGACATCTCGCGGCCGGCGCTCACTGCGCGCGAGGCAGTGCAATGGCTCTACTTCGGCTATCTCGCCGCGGTCAAGGAGCAGAACGGGGCCGCAATGTCGATCGGGCGTATCTCGACCTTCCTCGACATCTACATCCAGCGTGACCTGGATCGTGGGCTGGTGACCGAAGAGGGCGCCCAGGAACTCTTCGACGACCTCGTCATCAAGCTTCGGATCGTGCGCTTCCTGCGCACCCCGGATTACGATCAGTTGTTCTCTGGCGACCCGACCTGGGTAACCGAGGCAATCGGTGGCATGGGCGAGGACGGTCGCACGCTCGTGACCCGTTCGAGCTTCCGCGTCCTGCATACGCTGTTCAATCTCGGCGCGGCGCCGGAGCCGAATCTCACGGTGTTGTGGTCCGAAAAGCTGCCGCGAGGATTCAAGGACTTCTGTGCCGAAGTGTCGATCCAGACGTCCTCGATCCAGTACGAAAACGATGACGTCATGCGTCCGCGCTGGGGCGATGACTACGGTATCGCCTGTTGTGTGTCGGCCATGCGCATCGGCAAGCAGATGCAGTTCTTCGGCGCCCGCGCGAACCTGGCAAAGACGCTGCTCTATGCGATCAATGGCGGTGTGGACGAGGTGAGCGGGAAGGTGGTGGCCGAGGGCTTCGAACCGATCAAAGGCGATGTGCTGGACTACGACGACGTGATTGCGAAGTTCGACCCGATGATGGACTGGCTCGCGCAAACCTATGTCAAGGCGCTCAATTCGATCCATTACATGCACGACAAGTATGCGTACGAGCGCATCGAGATGGCGCTGCATGACCGCGACATCCTGCGCACGATGGCTTGCGGCATCGCCGGGCTGTCCGTTGCCGCCGACAGCCTGTCCGCAATCCGCCACGCGAAGGTCAAGGTCGCGCGCAACACGGCCGGGCTTGCGGTCGACTTCGTGATCGAAGGTGAGTATCCCGCGTACGGCAATAACGACGACCGTGCTGACCAGATCGCCGTCTGGCTCACCGAGACGTTCATGAAGAAAATTGCCGCGCAACCATACTTCTATCGCGATTCGGTGCCTACCCAGTCGGTGCTCACGATCACCTCGAACGTCGTGTACGGCAAGAAGACGGGCAATACGCCGGACGGTCGTCGGGCAGGCGAACCGTTTGCGCCGGGCGCCAACCCGATGAATGGTCGCGACACGAAGGGCTTTGTGGCTGCAGGGGCATCGGTCGCCAAGCTGCCGTACGAGTGCGCGCTAGATGGCATTTCCTGGACGGCGTCGGCCACGCCGGACGCGCTCGGGCGCCGCGCCGATGAGCGTCGACGCAATCTTGCGAACTGCCTCGACGCGTTCACGCTCGCCCACGGCCACCACGTCAACGTGAACGTGTTCAACCGCGAAACCCTGGTCGATGCGATGGAGCATCCGGAGAAGTATCCGCAACTGACCATCCGGGTGTCTGGCTACGCGGTGAACTTCGTCAAGCTCACGCGCGAGCAGCAGCTCGACGTGATCTCGCGTACGTTCCACGCTTCCCTTTAACCCACTCAGGCCGGACCGGAAGGCACCGGTCCGGCTGTCCTCAGAAGGGAGATTTCAGCCATGCTCGCCACCCTCCAGACTCCTGCTGTCCTGCGCGAAGCGGCACCCCGCAAGGTGGTCGCGAAACTCGGGGCCCAGCGGGGCATGCTCCACTCGGTGGAGACGGGCGCTGCCGCCGACGGTCCGGGCGTGCGTTTCGTGTACTTCTTCGCGGGCTGCCCCCTGCGCTGCGCGTACTGCCACAACCCGGACACCTGGCGTTTTGCGGCGGGACGTGCGGTCACGATTGACGAGGCGATCGAAGAGGTTCGCCCATATGTGAAGTTCCTGCGCATGACCGGCGGAGTCACAGTCTCCGGCGGTGAACCGCTCGCACAACGTGCCTTCGTCGGCCAGTTGCTCAAGCGGATTCACGATGAATTTGGACTGCATACGGCTTTGGACACGCAAGGCTACCTCGGCGCCAATGTGAGCGACGAGTGGCTCGAGTCGGTGGACCTCGTACTGCTCGATATCAAGCATATCGATACTACGCACTACCGTGAGCTGACTGGCGTGGAGCTCGCACCGACGCTTGCCTTTGCGCGGCGGCTCGCGCGATTGAACAAGTCCGTGTGGATCCGCTACGTGTTGGTTCCCGGCATCACGGACGGCCCTGAGCACATTGTGCGGCTCGCTGATTTTCTTCTCGAACTGGGGCCGATCGTCAAGCGCGTCGACGTCCTGCCGTTCCATCAGCTTGGCGCGCACAAATGGAAAAGCCTGAACCTGGATTACAAGCTGAGTGGGGTGAAGCCCCCCTCAGCGGCGAAGGTCGCAGAGGCTGTCCAGATCCTTCGTGAGCGCGGTCTGCCCGCCGAGTAACACAAGTCACGTCAGTAAAGCGAGAAAGTATCATGAGCCATTCACCCCGAATCTTCTACCTTGTCCCGGTTTCACGTGATGCCGGCCTTACCTCGATGGCGCTTGGACTCGTGCGGGCGCTGCAACTCGGTGGCGTTCGCGCAGGCTTCGTGAAGCCCGTTGCACAGCCGGAGTCGATTCCGGGAGAGCACGACCTCTCAGCGCATTTTGCGCGCACCCTGTGCGGCACCCGAACACCAGAACCGCTCGACTATACAGGCGCGATCGAGCGCGTTCGAGCGGGCGAGCTGGCGGGTCTCATGGAAGACGTGGTGTCGATCGTCGACACCGCGAGCGAGGGCAACCAGGTCCTCGTGGTCGAAGGTCTGATCCCGGACGTCGACTTCCAGATTGCAACGCGGCTGAACATCGAGATCGTTCGTACGCTAAGCGCCGAATTGATTCCCGTGTTTTCGGCGCGCGCGCGTGATATAGCGGACCTGGGCGCCGTCGCGTCCGGGGCTGCCGAACAATACGGTGATGGCGGACGGCGCCCGCTTGCCGGCGTGCTCGTGAACCACGCGGCCGAACAACCCGATATGAAGGCCCGGGCGCTCGACGTGCTTGGGGACGGCACGCCTGTTCTCGCGTCGGTGCCGACCGCGCAGCGTCTGCTTTCCCCGCGCGTGATCGACGTCGCCTGTGGCCTGAATTTACGCGTCGTGCGCGCTGGCGCGGCAGCAACGGTCAGAGTGGACAATGTGCTCGTCGCGGCGAGTTCGCCGGAGCATTTGCTGCCCCGCCTACGTCCGGGCACGTTAGTCGTCGCGCCGGTCGACCGCACCGATGCGATCATCGCGGTGGCGCTGGCCGCGCATCGCGGCATGCCTCTCGCGGGCCTGCTTCTCACCGGCGGAGGTGCGTTATCAGCAGACATGGCGGCGCTGTTCAAGGGCCGACCACTTGACCGTTTGGCAGTGCTCGCCGCAGACGACGATATGTTTTCAATCGCCGCGCGCCTGGCGAACCTGTCGAGCCACGTCAATCGAGGCGACGCGGAACGCATGGAGCAGGTGGTCGACTATATCGCCGGGCGCATCGTGGCCGAGCCGCTCGTCGCGCGTCTGGACGTGCCGGGGATGCCGCTGATGCCCCCTCCGGTGTTCCGCACGCGCCTGGTCCAGTCGGCGCGTGCCGTCCGCCGGCGCATCGTGCTGCCCGAGGGAGAGGAGCCGCGTACGATTCAGGCGGCGGCACAGTGTGTGGCCCGCGGCATCGCGCAATGCGTGCTACTGGGCGCGCCCGAGGCGATCCGCGCCGTCGCCGCGGGTCACGGGATCGAGCTGCCCGCCGGCGTTCAGATCATCGACCCGGAGGACGTGCGCGAGCGTTACATTGCGCCGATGGTCGGGCTGCGGCGCGCCAAAGGTCTGACTGAACATAAGGCCCGGCTGGAGCTCGAGGACAACGTCGTGCTGGGCACGATGATGCTGGCCGAGGGGGACGTTGACGGGCTGGTTTCCGGCGCGGTCCACACGACTGCCAATACGGTGCGCCCCGCACTTCAGCTGATCCGCACGGTACCGGACTCACGTCTGGTTTCAAGCGTGTTCTTCATGCTGATGCCGGACCAGGTTCTGGTCTACGGCGACTGCGCAATCAATCCCGACCCGAATGCGGAGGAGCTCGCCGAAATCGCCATCCAGTCCGCTGAGAGTGCGCGAGCATTTGGCATCGACCCGCGTGTTGCGATGATCTCCTATTCGACAGGCACGTCCGGATCCGGCGTCGACGTCGACAAGGTCAAGGCGGCGACCGAAATCGTACGCCGTCTGCGCCCGGACCTTGTGGTGGACGGGCCGATCCAGTACGACGCGGCCTCCGTTGAGAGTGTGGCGCGACAGAAGGCGCCCCATAGCCCGCTCGCCGGTCGCGCCAACGTCTTCGTGTTTCCCGACCTCAACACCGGGAACACCACGTACAAGGCGGTTCAGCGCTCGGCAAATGTCATCTCCATCGGGCCCATGCTCCAGGGGCTACGCAAGCCAGTCAACGACCTCTCACGCGGCGCGCTCGTGGATGACATCGTCTACACGATCGCAATTACCGCAGTTCAGGCGGGATCAGCGACAGCTGCAGAGCGCAGGCGTGAGGCCGCCCAGTGTCTGACGGACGAGTTCGGCGTCGGCGGCGAACCGCCTGCACTTCTCTCGCCGCGCGTGCCTGCAAGCAGGGCCGCATCAGGTGAATCCGGTTGCTTGCAGTCCGCAGTGGTCTAGGCCACGGAGGGATCCGAGCCCCGGCAGGCGGAGAGGGGTTGCGAATCACTATGGAGTACAGAATAATTGGAGGTGAAAATGACTGGTGGGCACTATGTCGCCACGCTCGAAGAGCGGGTCCTCGATCTCATGTTCGACGGCGATGGGTGGACCGTAAAGCTGCTGGCTCAAGCGCTGGATGTCAGCCAGTTGAGAATCAGGATCAGGCTGCGTGCCCTGGTCGCCGCCAGCGAAGTTCATGTCGTTCGAACAGACGGCCGCGGGAGTGTTCGAACCTTCAAATACGGCCCCCCGCCGTCAGCCGTCGTCGCCCCGCGCGCCCAAAAAAATCGAGCGATCGTGAAACCCAGGCAGTGGCGCTGGCCGGAACTGGATCCGCTGCTCGACCAGGTGATTCGCGCGATGGCTCGGCGATCGGGATAGGCGCGATTTCATCCCGTGTTGTTTTAGTGAAAAAAGATGATCTTATGATGGATTGCTTGGTGACACGGCCACGCGACTGGATTCACCAGGAGGAGAATGGTCGAGAACCGCCACGCATTTGCGCCTGCACCTCGATCGACTCGAAGGGATGGTTTGGCGGCGACCAATACCGCGGCCCGGCCGGGCCGCTTTGCATTGGGTTACCGTGTCGCGCGCGTTCGTAGCGCACAACCACCTATTCGACCGTATAGCCCCGGCCTGTCATGCAGGCACGCCATGCGTGCCAATATGACGACATTGCGTACTCGTTGCTCGCCTGGGCCTGTGCGTTGTATGCGGCTATTCCACGACGTTCCTGACGCCGTTCTATTCCACCTGCCATCGCACCGATCGCGGCCCCCTTGCCGGCGTCGCCTGCAATCGCTCCAGCTACGCTCCCCGCCGCCGCGCCGCGTGCTGCGCCGACCACACGCTGGCCGCCAGGCACCACGACGGGGCCCGGCGCCGTCGCCGCGAATGCGGGATCCACGCCGCTTTGCTGCTTCGCCCAGCTATAGCAGGCCGCGTCGTCATTCGACTGCTGGTAGGGTGACTGTCCTCTTGCGGGATAAATCACGGGTTTCGGGTAAATGACCTGTGCCTGCGCAATTTCGGCCACGGCTGGCGCGATAACGGACGCCAGCGCGAACGCAGCCTGCGCGGCGAACATAAAATGTCGACGTTTGCTCATAAGTGACTCGCGGGAAAAAGTCGCCCGCACGAAGGCGGGCGAGAAGGGAGAGTCCACATGAAGTGAAACGACAGATCTGCTGTTGATCGCTGCAGCTGTCATGACCATATTGCGTCTTCGCGGCAATGGTCACAATCATAGAAGTTGGAAAGTGTGGGCTAAATCGCCTCAGTTTCTTTGGTGTACGTATCGCTTGTACATTCGCACATGCGCGCCAACTCTTGCACGACGACCCCGGCCTGGCTTTCGATTTCGGCGTTCCAGCTTTCCATTTCCGCGAGGTAGTGGTGCAACTCTTCGCAGAGGGCGAGCAGTTCAGAACGCTCGAGTACGGCGAGCGTGCCCGAGATTCGGTGTAACGCTCGCTCGAGCTGCGCAACGTCGCGCTCGGCAATGACGATTTCAAGCGCCTCAATGTCGATTTCGGCTTGCTCCAGAAAAGCGCTCACATAGGCTGCGGGCACGCGCGGAATCTCTGGAATAGCGCTCTCGGTGCTCGCATCCCCGGCTGCAGGATTCTTGCTGAGACGAAACGCATCTTCTTCTGAAGCGATGCCGTTGCGCACCGAAGCGAGAACGGCAAGGGAGACGGGCTTGGTAAAATAGTCCGCGAAACCCATTACGCGCGCGTCAGAAACGTCTGCGTGCCGCGTGCTCGCGCTGACCGCGTAAACCGGGATATCCAGAGCGAGCGCGTCAATCTCACGAAGCAGTTCGAACCCGTTCATATCGGGCATATCGATATCGGTCAGCACTGCGTCGACCCGATTGTTCGACAGTGTTGTCAGTGCTTCGTAGCCGTTGCTCGCCTGGAGCACGCTGGCGCCCAATACGGAAAGTTGATCGCGAAGCAGGCTTCGGTTCAGGCGGTTGTCTTCGGCGATCAGGACGCGCAGGCCCTCCAGCGGCTTCTCCGGCGTCTGGCCGCTACGCCCACCGATGAACGTTCCAGGCAGCGGCCCACCCGATATCGCCCCCAGCAATGCAACCTGAAATCCTGCTCGACTGTAGATCGAGACCTCCTGGCCTCCGTCCGGCCGTATCGAAGCGACAAGCGGACCCTGTTGCTTCACCCAGACAATCGAGGCTGGCGCGCCCCACCATCGAGTAACGTCCTCAGGAGAAAATTCTTCGGTAGCAACGAGGCATTCGAATGCGTTACTGTCGAGAGGCTCCCCGATGTCCCGTATGGCCACGGGCGGATTGTCCGACCAGTCCAGATGGTTCAGCAGCGTTTCATAATGTTCAGGTGCACGAAATAGCACCGCGATTCGCGTTGCTGGCGCGCTCGCGAGCGTGGCGGTGTCGCGGCCGACGTTGGAAACCCTTAGAGGCAGATTCACGGTGACGCGCGTACCCACCCGCGCCATGCTGTCAAGCTTGATCCCACCGCCCATGAGTTCGCAGAGTTTCGCGCAGATCGAGAGACCGAGCCCGGTGCCCCGTGCGTTGCTCAGGCGGTGTGCTGACGCCTGGGAGAACGGTTGGAAAAGGCGATCGCGCTGGTCCTCGGGAATCCCAACGCCGGTGTCGGAGATCTCGATGGTGAGGGCGTCATTTGCCCATCGCGCACGCAGTACCACCTTCCCGGAGTGGGTGAACTTCAGCGCATTGTTCAGCAGATTGTTGATGATCTGCGACACGCGCACAGGGTCGAAATGGAGCTCAGCGGGAATGCGTCGATCGAGAACGGCGTGCAAGGTCAGCCCGCGCTTACCCGCCTCGCGCGCGTGCGACGCCGCAATCCCGTGCAGCAGATCGACTAGCGACCCAGGCGTTTCTTCGATCCTCAACGCGCCAACATCGATCTTCGAAAAATCGAGTACGTCGTTGACCACCTGCAACAGACCATCTGACGAAACCTGCATCGCGCGAACGCGTTCTCTTTGTCCGGCATCCAGTTTCCCCAAGGCGAGGAGTTCGATGTTCCCTACGAGCGAGGAGAGCGGCGTTCGCAATTCGTGGCTCATCGACGCGAAGAACGCTAGCTTCGCTTTCGCGGCTGCATCGCTCGCGAGCTTGGCTTGTCGTAGCAATTGCTTCGAGTGATGGTGCTCGGTCATGTCCACGATCGCACAAAACAACACCGGCTCCTGCCTGACCTCAGCGGGCGCATAGGTGATTTCCAGATGCACGGGGTTGCCGTCTGCCCGGTTCAGGGTAAGCGGGATCTGGAATATCCCGGATTCGCTGGCGCTCGCCGACTGTGCGCCAAGATGCACGTCGAATACGGCGCGAAGACCGTGCGGCAAGCGCGTTTCCCCGGGAGACATGCCCAGAACCTCACGCGCGATCTGGTTCGAAACGATGATTTCCAGCGCCTCCCGCCGCACGATGCACAAACCAACCGGGTTCGCATGAACGAGCAGATGGTTGAGCATCTCGCTCTCGAGCGCCCGCGAAGCTTCTTCGTACGTCACCACGAGGAAGCGGTAGTTCCAGTGGCGGTACATGGCAAAAAGCAAAACGAGAACCAGCGCTGTTACTGCGCCTATCAGCAGCAACTCGCTGGCCATTTTCTGCAACTGTTGCCCAGGCGGGAGCACGAAAACGAGGTGGCCAAAGTCGGCGGTGAGGGGGGCGAGGCGCAGCGCCCAGCCGTAACCCGGAATCCAGTGAAATACGCCGTCCTGGCGGCCTTGCAGCTTGTGGTCAAGCAGTTCGGCTTTGACCTCTTCTCCAGGGCTGGCCAATGGAGCGTCGAAGCTGTCAAACAGGATCGCATCAGGAACAGACAGCCCATCTCTTGCAGGCTGGAGCAAATCTCGCAATGCAATGCGTGTCAGGGCAACGGCATAGATCCGATTGCTTTTTGAGACCAGTGACGCGCCGATCATCTCCGGTCTATCCCGCGTTTGACCGGAAGGTATCGTCAGCCAGACGACACGCTTTTCCCGCGCTGCTTCCAACGGATCGAGTCTCGCGGCACGGTACTGGTTGAGAACGGCGTCAACGATCATCGAAGTCTGTGTCGACGAGTACTTCGCTTCATCGCGCGATCGCGCCGAATAAGGGGTGACGTATCGATAGGCTGCCCCGTCGGCCACCGAAATCATTTCGATGGCCGGCATCTGCCCTGCCGCGAGCAGGATGCGGACCGCCTCGTTACAGCTTTGCTGAAGGACAACGTCCTTCTGCGACGACTGCGAAACGCGCACGCAGACACTGTTTGCCTGTCCGCCGTGGTCGGGATGGAACGGGTCGTTCGCGCGCAGGCTCAGTACGAGGTTGGAGGCCGTGAGCGCGCTGCGGCGCTCGAGCACCGCATCCACGATGCTCTGCTCATAAAGTCGCGCGAGTTGTTCCTGCGCGCGCAGCGAGGCGTTCAGCCGGACTGCGATCGCCACCGCCGCACAGGCGAGCGTGCACAGCGCGAGCAACGCCACAACGATGGAAAAGACATGTCTTTCGCGCTGCAGGTTTTTCTCGACGGAATCGAAGGTGCGCAGTGGCGACTCATTGCCTCGCGGAGTTGCCGTCTTCTTCATACCAGACCGTGGTCACGTGCATAGGTGATCAGGTCGGCGTTGTTGGCGATATTCAGCTTCTGCATGGCGGAGCGCTTCTGGGCTGCGATGGTCGCGAGCGATCGATGAAAGGAGGCCGCGATGCTCGTGAGCGAGTCGCCGTTTGCGAACATGCGGACGACTTCGATTTCCTTGGGGGACAAATGGCATGCATTTGCACCGGGGCGTCCACCCGCGCTGCTGATCCTGTTCGCAACGGCGGGGGAGAGATGCGGACCTGCGCTGCCGGATACCGCGTTCAGGCAGATTCGCTTCAGGATTTCCGGGTCTTCCGATTTACCGGCAATGCCAGCCACGCCTTCTGCCTTGATGCACGCCAGCAGGCCGCTGTTGGTGAGCATGGTGAATACGACAATGGGCGTATCGGGGTGGCGGCTGCGCAGACGCTGGATCAGGCGCAGGCCGTCTTCGTTGCCCGGCGCGCGCTCCATCGAAAAATCGGTCACGACGAGATCGAAGCGTTGCTGTTCGAGTGCTTCAAAGAGCGCCTTGCCGGACTGGTATAGCTCGACGACCTGAAAACCGATGGTGCTGAGTACATCTCTGATCGCGAGGCGGATCATCGGGTGATCGTCTGCGATCGCTACTGATAGGGTTCGAAACGCTGGTTGAGAAATCATCTACATGATGGTTGTTCGAATAAGGCTATGTCAGCAAAAGCAGCAAAAAGTTCGACACGGCCTAAGGAAAATTTTATTCGAAAAGTGGATATATCAATCATATGGGGGTCAATTCCCAAGAAGAAGTCTTTCATATCTGCATGGCCATCATTTTTAGTTTGCCTGACTCGCACGTTTTCTCGCGCTTTCCCGGGCAACGCCGTTCAGCGTGCAAGGTTACCGGCGCCCGCGTTTTATCGCGCCGATATGCCGGACGCGCGAAATAGCCAATAGAAAATTGCCGTGGATGAGAGTGGTTCCGAGATCAGATTGCCCTGTGCGTCCAGATCGCCAAACCGACCGAGCCAGGCGAGTTGGCTGACGTTCTCCACACCGTCGACGGCTACGGAAATTCCGAAGTCGCGCGCAAGGCTGACGACGCTCGTCAAGATGCCGGCCGATGTTAGATCGTGCGGAAGGTTCTCGGTGAATTGACGACAAAATTTCAACCCGCTGACTGGCAACGTGATCAGGCTCGAGAGCGTCGAAGGCTTGAGGCCGAAGTCGTCGAGAACGATGGAAATTCCCATACGCCTCAATTCCGATAATCGCCCGACGAGGATTGCGGTGACATCCTGATCGGCCGGCTCACGCATCACGAACCTGAGGCGGGTGGGCTGAATGGCATGTTGCCGGATGCCACGCGCGACCAGGGAGGCGAATTGATCGTCGAGAAGTTGATCCGGCGATATGCCAATTGAAAGTGCCACGTTGTCTGGCGTGCAGCACTGCCAACGAGCCAGGTTGGCGCATCCATCGTTGAAGACGGTCTCGAAGTCCGACATTGCCGGCGCAGTGGGCTCAGCGCTCCATCGGGCGATGGCCTCGGCGCCAGTCAACACACCGGATCGCGCGGAAACGATCGGTTGGTATTCGACCAGGAATCTGCCGTCCAAGGGGTTGCGCGCACACTCTGGCGCATCGCTCTCCCTCGGCTGGACCCTCGACGCATTTTCGCGCTTCGCTTCGCGCCGCAAGCAACTGACCATTCCCCGTCTCCCCTGTGTGGAATTCCATCTCACGACGAGCATAGGGTGCGCATACCTTCCGGGCTATCACAGGAATCAGAAATGGTACCCCCGCATTTTCTGATTCCTGTGATAGCGACGGTGTGCCGCGGCGCGTAATTTACCGACCTGATGGAACGATTGACAACACGCAGATTGCAATTCGCGATGTGTGTCCCAACGCAAGGGAACGACTTAGATGAACGGGAACGATCATTCAACGGCTTCGCGAGGGCGAACTAACCGGCTCACCGCGCTCCTGGCGAGCGTCCGCCACGCTTGTGGCCAGATGCGGCAATGGCAACTCACGCGGTGGGGCGGCACGATTCGCGCCGCCGCACATCAACTCACACTGGCAGTGGCGGTGGCTGGCGCCGGGCAAGCGCATGCGCAAGCGACTGCCGCCGGCGGAGGGGCGCGCATCTCCCCGAATGCCGGCTATGGATTCGGCTTCTATATGGAGGCAGCGCGGTCTCGAGAACATGGTGGTGCCGCGCCGGGCAAATATGACCTGCTCTATACAGATCAGGCGCAAGGCATGGACGCCCAGGCTTCACGCCGGGAAACCGGTCGTCGTTCACCAGCCACACCAATAGAGGGTTCAAAAATCGACTCTGTATTGAGCAACCTCGGCAGCGCGGGGGTGATGACAATCGCGCTGGGCCTGAAAGAGGCGGTGCCGATGATGGTATTCACGGGCTCCGTGTCGAACCGGTGCACTGGACGCTACCCGGATTGCGGCCAGGATCACCTCAGCTATGAACCCCTCTCGCAGCCGCAGACGCCATGAAACTCGAATCGAAGCAAATGGAATGTATGGCTGAGCATCCGCGCATCGTCAACGTTTTAGTCCGGTCTGGCCGATATCTGGCGGCTAGCGGCGCGCTTCTGGCGCTGAGTACGCCAACTTTCGCCTCGGTTTCGCGAGGGACCCTCGAACACGCTGCCGATTTCATGTCGTGGGTGGTTCTCGCCGTCGTACCGGTTGCCGGTATTTACGTCTTCTGGATTCTCCATATCTTGCCGGAAAGAGTTGCGAGAAAGAAGCAACATCCGCAAATGGAGGCGATTCACGCGCTGTGCCTGCTGTCGCTGTTCTTTGGCGGCCTTCTGTGGCCATTAGCGTGGCTATGGGCTCACACCAAGCCGGTTTTTTACCGGGCGGCCTACGGAACCGACAGGCTGCCGCCGGACGATGCTGATGCCCATGCAACGCCGGGTTGCGCGCACGAGCCAGTCTGCGCAATCGCCAACGAAAAGGACAAGGTTTAGATGGAAGTTTTGATTCTGGGTGTCTACGCGTTCTGCGTGTGGCTCATCTTCTTCAAGTTCAAA
Source organism: Paraburkholderia hiiakae (assembly GCF_904848665.1). GTDB lineage: Bacteria > Pseudomonadota > Gammaproteobacteria > Burkholderiales > Burkholderiaceae > Paraburkholderia > Paraburkholderia hiiakae. The sequence goes on along the minus strand of NZ_CAJHCQ010000002.1, from coordinate 15,598 downwards.
TGGTTGCCGTGGAATCCCGTCTCCATGGTCATCGCATTTACGCTGCCGATCATTGCGCTTGCAACGATCATTCTTACCCTCAACGTCGTAGCGCCATCGACGCATGAGGTAAGGGTGGTCGGCAAGGTGCTGCAGGTCGTGCCGCAAGTCAAGGGTCGCATTGTCGAACTTCCGGCCGAGGGTAACAGGCACTACCGTAAAGGCGATGTGCTGCTTCGTATCGATCCAACTCCGTATGAATTATCGGTCGCGCAATTGGAGGGAAGGTTGCATGCCGACGACGCAGCCGTTGCGGAGGCCGACGCCTCGAGCCTGCAACTTGCGCAATCCGTGCGCCGCGAAGCCGGGAAGGTCAGCACCGTGCAAGCCTCGTTGTCGCTGGCGAGGCAAAGGCTGAAGGAGCAGGACGCATTGCTTGCGGTCGGGGCGGGTTCGAAGTTCGACCGCGACGACGCCTTGGCGCGGCAGAGCGAGCTGGAAGGTCAACTGGTGAGTGCGCAGGCTGAGGAAGGCGAGGTCAAGGCGAAGCTTTCGGCGCAAAGTCAGGGTGAGTTCGCCGCCATCGCTGCTGCGCGGGCACGCCGTGCGGAAACCGTGAGTATGCTCGAAAACGCGAGGTGGGAGCTATCTCAGACGGTTTATCGCGCTCCGGCGGCCGGCCGGGTCGTGAACCTCCAGGTGCGTGTCGGTACGATGCTCGTCCCCTTGCCGTTGACGCCTGCATTCAGCTTTGTTGAGGATGACCAGGAACTGATCGCCTTCTATGGCCAGAACGAGCTGTACAACGTGCGGCCAGGCGACGTAGCCGAAGTGTACCTGCCGACGATACCCGGAGCGATCCTCGAGGCGAAGGTGGACTCGATCGTCTGGGCGCAGTCGCAGGGCCAATTCCCTCAAGGCGGCATGCTTCCCAATACCGGTGCGGTCGCCGCGACTCCGAATCGCTTTGCCGTGAAGCTCGCACTGGACGATAAATCGAAGTGGCCGCTCCTCCCGGTCGGTGCGCTGGGCGCAGGGGCGATCTATACGCAGCATGGCGAAGCGATCCAGATTATTCGCATGGTGTTTCTGCGGGTGAGCTCCAGGCTGAACTATCTCGTCTTCAAGCTGCATTAAAGGAATGATCGTGTCGTCGCTGATTCGTAAGAAAGCCTATCCAATAATCCTTGCAATCTATTTAGGATTGCTTGTCGGTTGCACGCTCGAAACGCCACCCAAGGCCAGCGACCTCGCCGCTCATTCGGTTCCGTCACTTGACAGCCAGCGCCTGTGGGCCAACAGCAGCACGCTCGGCGATCCCACTGACGGTTGGCTCGCCAGTTTCAACGATGCCCGGTTGAACCAACTCGTGCGCGAGGCGATCGGCCACAACGGGGATCTGGCGATTGCCGCAATTCGCGTGCAGCAGGCCGAGGCGCTGGCGACCGTGCAGAGCAGCGGGCTGCTTCCCGCCGCGGGCGCCAGGGGGCGGCTGGGTGAATCCGAGTCGCAGATCGTTTCCGTTGGCGCGAGCTGGGAACTTGACCTCTGGGGGCGTATACGCGCGCAGTCGCGGGCGGCGCAATCCGAACGCGCCGCGACGCAAGCCGATTATGTGTGGGCCCAACGGGTCGTGGCCGCAACGACTGCCAAGGCCTGGTTTTCGCTCATCAAATGCACGCAGCTCGAAAGGACGCTGAAGGAGATCGTCGAGGTTCAGGCGCAACTCGTCGAGATAGAAGGTCATCGCGTGGTCACTGGCGCCGCCTCCCAAACGGAGCTCCAGGAAGCGCGAAACACGCTGAGGATGAGTCAGGATGCGCTCATCAAGGCGACTCAGGCGAAGGTCCGGGCTGCTCAAGCGCTGGAATTGCTGCTGGGCCGCTACCCGGCCGGTGAGATCGAGGCTGAGCCGAGGATGCCGGCGTTGCCAGCCGAGCCGCTTGCCGGTTTGCCTGCGAATCTCGTCGAGCGCCGGCCCGATCTCATCGCCGCGTCGCATCGCGTTGCCGAAGCGTTCGACCAGCGTCAATCGGCTCAAGCCGCGCGATTGCCCAGCGTTTCCATCGACGTCGCGATTACGGGAATCCGAAGCAACGTGCTGTCACTCATGGATTCCAGCAGTCCGGTCAAGGGCGTGAGCGCCACATTCCTCGCGCCGATCTTTACCGGGGGAAAACTCAAGGCCCAGGCTGATTACTATACCGAGGCGCAAAAGGCCGCAATCGTCGCCTATGACAATAGTGCGCTGGACGCGCTGAACGAAGTCGAAGCTGGGCTTCAGGCCGAGACGAGCTACAAGGCGCGGATCGCGGAGTTGCAGGCGCGCGCCGAGGAGTGCCGCACGCTGCTGGTTCGGGAGGAGGCGCGCGTCTCGATTGGATCGGCCGACGAGCGCGGCGCGCTGAAGAGCCGGCAAACGCTGCTGCTCTCGGAGGCGGATCTTGTCAGCGCACGCGGCGACCAGCTCAATGCGCGTATCGGCCTGCTGCTCGCATTGGGTGGAGACTGGCGCGAGGCAGGCGAAGCGAGCGCGCAGACGGGTGACTTCTCGTTCACGGACTCTCTTGTCGCGAACATGGCGGCGAAACCGCAGACGAGCTCGATCCATGAAAGCGAAATCGCACAGTAAGCGATCGGGGATCGGAGGCCGCTTGATGCACTGGTGGCAGATCCGTTGTTCGCTCGCAATGCCGCGCATTATGAATGCGGCAATCGGGGCCGTTCTGCTATGGCTCACCGCGACAACGCCGGCGCAGGCGCAGGAACTCTCGCTGCTCGGTGGTCGGTCGCGAGCCAGCAACATCAATACCTATACCTGGGCTTTCAGCTATCAGGAGGGACTCGGCAAGTCCATGGCGACGAGTTTCACGTGGCTCAACGAAGGACATATCCCGAATCATCATCGGGACGGTCAGCTCATCCAGTTCTGGGCGAGGGTGCCTGTAGGCAGTCCGCAGTTCGTGCTGCAAGCCGGGCTCGGCCCGTATCGTTACTTTGACACGACGACCGTGGAGCAGGGCGGCAGCTACTCGGATGTGCACGGTTGGGGGATCGTCTACAGCGTACGCGCTTCCTGGTATGCATCCAACCGCTGGGTCACGCAATTGCAGGTGAACCGTGTCCATGTGCCGCGCGGCCCTGACTCGTCAGGCGTGATGCTTGGCGTGGCCTATCAGTTGGACGCACCCGATGCGCCAGGACCACGCGACTGGGCAGCGAGTTCCTTGAAGAAGGTGACCAACAACGAAGTCGCGCTGTATCTCGGCAAGACCATCGTCAACTCGACAAGTTCGCCAGACGCATTTGGCGGCGCAATCGAATATCGGCGCAACCTCACAGACAACGTGGACTGGACGATTGGGTATCTGCACGAGGGCAGCACCCACGTTGCCCGCCGCGACGGCGTTACCAGTCAGTTATGGCTCACGCGCGCGTTTCTCGACGACAAAGTTACGCTGGGCGTCGGGGCGGGTGCCTACTATGCGATCAACGAGAACGAGGGCAGCGCGTCGCCGGGGCCCGGTGCCGGCAAATTCTCTGGAATCCTCACGATAGCCGGTTCCTGGCGATTCAGCCCCAGATGGGATGCGCGGATCGAATGGAATCGCGTCGTGACGCGTTACGATCGAGACACGGACGTTATCGTGACTGGCATCGGCTATCGGTGGTGAACTCGCCCGAACTCGTCGTGCGCAGTTGTGTGGCGCTATGAATAGACGTCGATTACCCATTGGTCAGAGCGCCGAGCTTATTCAACGTAAACGTTTCGCGCGCGCTGAATGATCGTGTTGTACGGATTCCCACTTTCTAATTTCTACGATTGTGAGCGCAATCACGAAGAAGCAATATGCCTCTGGCAACTGCAGGGAACACGTAGCCGATCTGTTGGTTGATGTATCTGAACTCCCCTCAGAGCCCGCTTTCGAGCAGGTGCCTCTTTTGTGCACCCAGCATGTGCGCAGTCCTGTGGGTGCAAGTCCCACCACAAAATGCTCACAGCGAGTGAAGTGACACGCAGTCACCAAAATCGTTGCGCTTTAACTTAATGAAGATCCGTATTCTCTCTGCCGTAGTAGTCGTGGTGTTTGTCGCCGGTTGTACGACGGCATCCGCTCCAAAGCACAACGTGGAAATGGTCAAATTGTCCGATGATCGGGAGGGCTGGGGCGTTCATTGCCACGGTCTGTTAGAAAGCAGCAGGACCTGTTTCAAGCGTGCCCGCAAGGTTTGCGCTGACAAACCTGTCCAGGTGATCTACGCATTCGATCGGCTCGAAAGTGGTTTGGGGCCAAAGGAAGATGCGCGTGATCTTGTATTCACATGTGGCGTGCCGGCCCAGTCATCGTTAGCCTCTTCGGGAGCTTCGCACTCCATTCGACATGGTTTCCCGGCCGCCTTGATTCCATGATTCAAACAGGCATTGGCGACACACCGACGCATACACAGCACCTTGCGCTCAAGCACATGGTTGCGGGAGGACGCGTTCATTGACAGCGAGAAGATCCATTCGCCGACGCCGGTTTGCGAATGGCAGCAAACCTACCTTCGGCCGACGCACCGCCATCTATCGCCGAACGTCCGCAAAGGCCGACAAGCGCATCTTGGGCAGGTTTTGGAATGGACCAGCCGTTCGAACGACACTGCATGGCTCAAGCGAGCGGCAGAAACTGGCCCGGGCCGTGTGGACGTTGCCACTTGGCGCTTTTGGCGAGTCGGCTGGCCGGATCTGAGGCGACCTTCAACTCCTGGCTCGCGCAACCTGTGCGGGCTTTTTCATGTCGACCTCAATTAGCGGGCTCAACAAGCACGATATGCCGCGCAAGATCCTGTTTGATTTCACAGGCTTGCCGGGTAGCCCACTGTTTATAAAGGTTTCCTTCGAGTTTTCTTTCCGTCATCATGACGGGAAAACGCTCAATTTCCGTAGCTGAAAGCCATTGCGTGCGGGTGTAGTGTGCGAGTTTTCCGGTAAGACCGGCCCCGACCCCCATGACCTTTTGTTCGAACTCTTTCTTGTAGGTCGTGTCTGCTAACGCGAAATTGGATTGCTGAAGCATGACCGCGGGCCAGACATGATAAAACCCATGGCCATGTGTCGCGAAGAGCCAGTGGAAGTTCTCGAACAGGAAATAACCCAGAATCACTCCCCAATGCGAGCGCTGTCCCGCTGCATCCGGAATTGGCTCGGCGTTGCGCACGTCGAAGGCGACGATTGGTGGTATGTCCGCATCGATGGCCCTGAAAATCGCCTGGATAAACTCGGAGGGGTCCGGCTGAGTTTCGACACGCACCTTGAAGTTCGCGAACTTCACGGCCGAGGCGACCGCAGCAAGCTGCGTCGCTGTCCAGACCCCACCCGTGGATGTATTGATCATCCCGCTCACATCGAGTGAGCCAGCCTGTTTGCCCAGCTTGCGCAACGATGGGTTGTCTTTTTCGGCTGGGTCGCGCTGCTGGAGGTCGATATCGCGTTGACGCGCCGGCGCGCTCAGCGTCGTGCGCCCCTTTGCTTTCCAGTAGTCCATGACAATACTGAGCGCATAAAAGCCGCAGGTCGGGCCCTCCTGTGTCTGTGCAGCCGGGATGGGGTCGAGCACCCGCCCCCACTCGCCCTTGCACTTCATCTGTGCAGCCTTTATCTTGATGTCAGCCAGTGGGACCCGCATGTCTGCTCCCTCCACAATTCGCTGACCGGACAAACCCAATCCGCCCGGGACAAGCTTGTGCGTGTAGTCGAACACCGCGGCCGGTTCCTGGGCCGGACATGCGCGAACTCATTGTGCGGGCTCAACGAGCACGAGGTGCCGTCCAAGATCTTGTGCTGCCTCGACGCCTTCCCGAATTTCATCCGTTTCTGTCAATGTGGCCTCGAGCTTGCGTTCAGCGATCCTGGTCGCAAATTCCTTCTGCTTTGCGGCAGTCATCCACTGCGTGCGGTTGAACTTTTCGTACGGTCCTTTAAGGCCGGGCCCGCTTCCCCGGACCTTGCGTTCGCTCGCTCTCTTGACCGTTGTGCCGGTCAAAGCGAAATTCGAGCTCTGAAGCTTTGATGCAGACCAGACATGATATCCGCCATGGCCATGTGTACAGATAACCCACTGTATGTCCATGTCCTCGTAATAGCCGATAATCACCCCCCAATGTGAACGTTGCCCGGCGGCATCCGACACTGGCTCAGCGTCGCGCACGTCGAAAGCGACGATCGGTGGGACGTCTGCATCGATGGCGTCGAAAATTGCCATGACAAAGTCGATTGGGTTCACCTGGGTTTCGATTTTCACCTTGAAGTTCGCGAACTTCACTGCGGCGCCGCGGCGAGCTGCGCCGCTGTCCAGACCCCGCCCGTAGAGGCTTTCACCATCTTGCCGACATCAAGTGCCCCAGTCTGCTTGCCCAGGTTGCGCAAAGAGGGGTTGTCCTTTTCCGCGGGATCGCGTTTCTGGGTGTCAATGTCGCGCTGACGGGCCGGTGCGCTCATTTTCGTGCGTCCCTTTGCTTTCCAGTAGTCCATGACAATGCTGAGCGCATAGAAGCCGCAGGTCGGCCCCTCCTGTACCTGTTCCCGCGGAATGGGCTCGAGCACCCGCCCCCATCGGGTCTCGTTCTTCGTTTCTTCTGCCTTGGCCTTCACGAATTCCAGAGTTACTCTCATTGGCGATCCCTCCGCGAATTGACTCCCGGCAAATGGATTCAGTCTAGGACAAGAATTGGGGGTATTGATGGAAAGGCGCGACGCGCGAGTCAGCGGCAGGCGTCCGGCAGCTCCGTTTGGGGTGAGAAACGGGTTGGCGTTCGAATCTCGCCGTCCGGGGAGTGGGGCGGCATATCGGACAGCAATCCGGAAGCTACATTCAGCCATGTGGCGAAGGTATTGAGCGGGTATGGGATCGCCTATCTTCATGTGATCGAACCTCGCATAAAAGGCGATGACACCCTTCACGACGGTCATCCGCCGGTGGCGTCCAGCTATCTTCGTCCGCACTTTCGCAGCCCCATCATCGCGGCAGGAGGATTCAACGGCGTTAGCGCGGAAGAGATCGTGACTTCCGGGGACGCAGACCTCGTGGCGTTTTGTCGGCATTTCACCTCTAACCCGGACCTCCCTTATCGACTCAGGCACAAGCTACCGCTCGCTCCTTACGTACGTGCTGGATTCTGGGGCGGCGACGAACGGCTTTACACAGATTTCCCGACGTACGACGGCGAAGCGGGACTGTGAGCCGTTTGGAATCGCACACGACAATCTTCCGGAGATTCAAATGGCACGCATTATTCAGTTTGCGAAAGCGGGCGGACCTGAAGTCATTGAGTTTATTGACGCACCCGAAAGGACCCTCGGGCCGAGAGAAGTTCGTATCAAGGTGAAGGCGATCGGGATAAACCGTGCGGAGTCGATGTCGCGGACCGATATTTATATCGAGCCGGTGGACTTTCCAGCGGGACTTGGCTATGAGGCGGCAGGAATAGTCGACGCGATCGGCGCTGACGTCACGGGAATTGCGGTGGGCGATGACGTGAGCGTGATTCCGTCATTTTCAATGAATGACTACTTTACGTATGGCGAGGTCGTCACCCTGCCGAGTTTCGCGGTTGTGAAGCATCCAAAGATACTTTCGTACGCTGAAGCGGCCTCAGTGTGGATGATGTTCATTCCAGCCTATGGGGCATTGATCGAAGACGCAAAAGTTGGGAGGGGCGATTTTGTCCTTATTCCGGCAGCATCGAGCAGCGTAGGTTTAGCTGCGATCCAGATCGCGAATTACGCTGGCGCTGAGCCGATTGCGCTTACGCGTTCGTCGGCCAAGAAAGAGCAGCTGCTCGCAGCTGGCGCAGCCCACGTCATCGCGACGGACGAACAGGACATGGTCGAGGAGGTCATGCGTATCACGGACACAAAGGGCGCGCGTGTCGCCTTTGATCCAATAGGCGGTCCGAACTTTCCGAAGCTCATCGATGCGCTAGCCTTCCAGGGCATCGTATACATCTACGGGGCGCTAGCGGAGGGTGATACGCCCATCCCGGTGCTTGCAATGATCGCAAAGATACCGACCATCAAGGCACACAACATCTGGCTGACGAGCGGCGACGACACACGCCGCAAAGCGGCCGTGGAGTTCGTCACTGCCGGCTTGGCGAGCGGCGCGCTGAAGCCCGCAATCGACCGGACGTTCGAGTTCGATGAAATGGTTGAAGTCCATCGATATCTAGAGAATAACGGCCAGTTCGGCAAGATCGTCGTAACGGTGTAAAGGACGGGTGTCCGGGGTACGCATGCCCAGGCACCCTTCGAAGAAAAGCCGCGCGCTAGAAGAAGCGGTCGTCAGGACCACGGACGATTACCCGGTTCCGCAAATCGGGCCCGTAGTTGCCGACTTTGCCGGCTCGTTCAAGCTGCCGGTGGAGCGTGCTCGTGGGGTGTGAGACCTGCACAACGTAACTTGCTATTCGAGTCGACGCTCCCCCGCATACGTGAGGCATCGCGCTATGAAAAGCTATCCAGCAGTGCCGCTGTGCGACGGTCACCCGCCGGGATATGCGCGTGCCGATGACAACCCGAAGGAACGTCTCGCGCAAGGTACAGTGTGGCGCTCGACACTATCAGCACTGACTGACGCTGCCAGCGTGCGATCTTCTTTCTCCGCGACCGCAACAGAGCGGTAGTTCGTTTCGAAGACGGCAAACTCGCGGAACATTGGGACGTCTTGCAGGATGAGGCGACACAGGCGCAGTCCATGAGCGGACTTCCGATGTTCGGGGCGAAGTTCCCTTCGTAATCGCGGTGAGAGTCAATCTGCTTAACCGTGCTGTAAGTCAGCCCTTTCGGGCCGCGTCAAGCCGCCCGCTCATTTTGGAGAACATAGCCATGACTGCCCATACTCATCGGAGCGCTCCGACTCAGTTCGTCGACGCAAATGGCATTCGCTTCGCGTATCGCCGCCTCGGCAACCCCGGTGGGGTGCCACTTGTCATGAATATTCACTTCACCGGTACGATGGACCATTGGGATCCCGCCGTGAGCGACGGCCTCGCGCAGAAGCGCGAAGTCATCCTGTTTAATAACGCCGGCATTTCCAGCAGTTCGGGCAGTGTGCCGGAGTCAATTGAAGAAATGGCGACGAACGCCGGCGTTTTTATCGGTGCGCTAGATCTGGAGCAGGTCGATGTGCTCGGATTTTCGATGGGCGGGTTGATCGCGCAGGAACTCGCGATCACGACACCACAATTGGTGCGCCGTGTCGTTCTCGTTGGGACTGGCCCGCGCAGCGGCGAAGGTATGGCTACACCGACGCCGGAAGCACAGGAAATTTTTGGTGCAACGTACGCCAACCCGGACGATTTGTGGCTGCGCGTGCATTTCACGTCTTCGGAAACAAGTCAGGCTGCTGGCCGCAAATTTATCGAACGGTTCCGGTTACGCAAAGAGAACCGCGATCCAGAGGTTGACGAAAAGGTCGCGCCTGCGCAACTTGCCGCGCTTGCAAAATGGGGGGCGTTGCGTGAGGGGCCGTACGAATATCTGAAGGCGCTTACGCAGCCAGCACTAGTCGTCAACGGCGACAACGATGTGATTATCTATTCGATCAATTCATGGATACTGCAGCAGAACATTCCGAACGCCCAGTTGATCATCTATCCCGACGCCAATCACGGCTCGTTGTATCAGTACCCGGAGCGATTCGTTACGCATGTCGACCAGTTTCTCTCAGAGTGACGCCAGGTACGCTCGAAGCACGGCGCTTCAACGGAGAGGGCGCTTTGGATCATGGTAGACCGTTGCATGACCGGACATGCGGTCAAGCTTAGATCGGAGAATATGCTTGCCGACGCCCCGCGATCAGAGTCGCACCGAATGTGCGCGCGTCGGCGAGGCGTAACGCGATAGAGACGCCGCCCTGCATCGCGCAGCCGATGATGGACGGTCGGCAGAATTCAGACTCCGCAATATTAGCGAATCAACTCGCGGACAATGGCGGGGAACAGGTGGCCTCGCCCGCCTGTTCAATCGTCGATCGTCCGGCTCAGGCAAGGATTTTGCGACAGCACGTTCGGCGGCTCGGAGCTTTCGAATGGCCGCTCACTTTACAGGAGAGATGACGTGAAAACTTTCGCCCTTGTCGTAACGGCCTTCGCCCTCGCAGCCCTCTCGGCACAACCGAGCTTCGCAGACGAGCACCATCACCATTGCGAGAAGGTGCGAGTTCACCACCACTGGGAAACACGCTGCGACCGATAGGGCCAGTGTCTCGCGAGCGCGAGCCTTTGGCGAAGGATTTCGCGCAGCTTTGAACAATGACTGCGCTCAGCGATTGTCTGCCGCTTCTCCCGTTGGTTTGGGGTATTGGCGACTCGGCGCAGTCGACATTCAGGCAGTCAAAGTGGGCGATGGCGGCGTCGTCGGGGCGTTGGGCGTGATCATTTGAGCCTGGAGGTGTCAGTTCGGCGCAAAAGTGAACGGGTCATATCGCCCTTCGCCGGTCATCGCCAAAGCCGATGGCAATGACATATGTTGGCGGCGGATTCAACCGGTCAGCTGGATGCTCCGCCAGAAAATACCCCAATCTTCCCTCCAATGGATACACGCTGAATTGTCGATAAATCGGGTATTCCCAAATCCGCGCAAATCGGTAATCTACGAGGTTTCAGTGAACGAAAATGCCTCGCTGCCTGAATGCAACCGTTCGGATCGCTCCATGACTGAGCCTCGTCTGACATTCCTTGATCAGAATGAATGGGAAAGCTGGTTGACGCAAAACGGCGGTACCTCGGCTGGGATATGGCTGCGCCTTGCCAAAAGGGGCGCCAGGCAGTCAACCTTGACTTACGAACAGGCGCTGGAATGTGCCCTTTGTCATGGCTGGATCGACGGTCAAAAACGGACTGAAAGTGAAGAATACTGGTTGCAACGCTTCACTCGACGCTCCGCAAAAAGCATCTGGTCCAGGCTCAACAAAGACCGGGCCGAAGCGTTGATCGCCGCGGGCAGAATGCTTCCATCGGGCATGCGAGAAATCGAGAGAGCCAAAGAGGATGGCCGCTGGGAGGCTGCCTATACGTCCGCCAGCAACTCGGTCGTGCCGGACGACCTGCAGGCCGCGCTGGATGCCAATCCCAAGGCAAGCGCGTTCTTTGCGACACTGAACGGCCGAAACCGCTACGCCATTCTGTTTCGGATACAGAATGCCAAAAAGCCCGCAACACGAGTGCGCAAGATCGAGCAATTCATCGGCATGCTGAATCGCGGCGAGACCGTTCATCCCTAGACCAGGAAGTTCGACAGCCGACGAAAGTCACCGGACGATGCCGCGCTCAAGGCGGGCAACCCGCAGCGCTGTCCACGACTCAGTGCTAGCGAGCATCGATCAGTGCTGGCTTGCAGTTTATTTGTTTCTTCGGCCGCTATTCGTGCGGGACGGCCGTTACGAAACTCCGGCTGAACGTCGTATGCTGGCCGCGTCCTGTCCGATGTATCCAGCACGTGCCGTTAAGGTCTATTCGACGCATGCGGACATGCTTCGGGTCAGCCCCATCGGTTCGATCACCGGTGGCTCACGTTGCTGAGAACGTTCCCAGTTCTGGGGGGCGCTGTTTGTAGCCCCCGTGATTCCCGGACGGCTGTCGGCGAGCACTCGTTGCGTTCGCCTAACCGTCCACCTCTGCGCCTGCCTCTTGAAAGCGGGCTGCTGAAATGACGATGCTTCCCCGCCAAGCCTGATCAACCTCAACGTCAGACCTCATCTTCGGGGCGTCGCTGCTGCCTTCCTGATCTGGTTGCCTCGCGGGTTCGTTCATTTCACTTTCCAGTCTTGCCCATTTTCTCGACAATTCGGCTCAGCTTCTCGTCCAGGAGGGATGCGGGAAACGGCTTGACCACGTAGCCATTCGCACCGGCCTGAGCCGCTGCGATGATGTTTTCCTTCTTCGACTCGGCGGTAACCATCAGCACCGGAAGGTGTGCGAGCCTTGTATCTGCGCGAATCTCCTTCAGCATCTCAAGCCCGTTGAGATTCGGCATGTTCCAGTCGGTAATCACAAAATCGAAGGGGCTCGCACGCAGATGCGCAAGCCCCATCATGCCGTCCTCCGCCTCATGGACGTTCGTATAACCCAGATCCCTCAACATGGTGCGGACAATTCGGCGCATCGTCGGAAAGTCATCCACCACCAGAATTCTCATATTCTTGTTCATACCACTCCGCACGTTTCAGCATCGGGAAACCAAACCGTCCTTACGGCAGTCTGCCTTGAAACTTTAGCGTCCGAGTGGGCGACCGCTTGCCGGACGTCGCCGACATTCACGCGACCCAAGGTGTCCCTGGAGTTCGCGTTATACGGCCTGCCGCGGAGGCGAGTCGTCGGGCCCAAGCGAACAATACCGAACTGTGCTTTTTCTTTGTGCTGTCGGTGTCGTCGTGGAGGGCGACCGTTATACGCTCGCCTCAGATCCAGACATAACTATTCCCGGAAACACGCGGTATGCGTTTGAGCGCTATTCAGAGGATCTCCAGTTGCTCGAAATTACGTTGCCGCAAGAGTTCTTGATCGGTGATTGAAATCGAGCGCACGGGTGTTCACGTGTGCTGCCGCCTTGGCGAATACGTGCCAGCTTTCTATAAGCCCAAGGTTTCCTACGCAACGTCAATGTTCGCATCGACTAACCGACGGCTCGGTGTCCAGCCTCGAGAGTCTGGATCCCACAGACGATCAAGCGTCAAACAAATGGATATAGCAACTATGTAAGCGAAGGCTACGTCAAAGTGTGACGTCCGGTCGCACTGGCAACCGCCTGACATTCCTATACTGACTGTAATGTTGATGACGCGTATGTGGAGGTCGCAATGGATAAGGCAGCTGAAAACGAAGTTCACTGGGAATCACTGAAAGCAATCGCCAGAGAGGAGCTCGGTATAAGCTCCCTCACGGAGTCGGGCAAGGTCTCAACGGACGTTCGGCTGGTGCGGATTGCCGCGCTTGCCAGTGCGTTCGAGCGGGCTTACGACTTCGGGCTATTGATGGGGCACATGGTAGCGAGGGCAGAGCAAGGGAAGGCCATGGGGTCGAAATTGAGGTGTCGCGCGGAACAGGAGTGGGTGCGTGCCTCTGCTGACGACCTGATGAGCACCCGTTCGCACTCTCACTGAAAGCCGGAGCTAACCGTGATCGACAGAACCCCGAATCATCCTTGCTGGCCTGCACTCGTTGCGATAGCCAACCAGCACCTCGAAATCAGCAATCTCGAAGAATCCGGGCGAAAGCTCACGGATATCCGTTTCCTGCGGGTGTCGGATCTCGCCAAGGCCCTCGAGCAAGCCTACCAGTTAGGGCTTACGGTGGGCTACAACGCGGAACCTGAATAGGCACTGGGCCCCTCCTGAAGGGCTAGCCGACTGTGTCGTCCGATGGCACGAACCTGCGCCGCATCTGGGTCGGGTCGCCGTGCCCGAGTACCTGCCGCACCTCTCGCCGGGGACACGGCCGCATCCCTGGCACACTTAACTACGTGCACCCTCAGAGTCCGCTTGCAACAGCGCAAATCTGAACGGGCTGCTAGAAGCTCTTCGGTGTGTTCACCCAGACCAACACGGTCGACTCGTCTCCATCGGCCTTCCAGGCATGGGCCCACGTACGCGGGGCTGTCCGCGGCTCTGCGTTGTGAGCAGGCAGCATATCCATGGGTGGGCTCGCGGCGTTGTGTGCCCTGCTCAATTTGACAAGTCAACTATATGTCGTAACTTGTCATCACGATGCCCACGGCGACCACATTCTTTGGGACGTCGACGCAACGACTGGATGAGCGTCGCGAACCGACACGCACTGGACAAAGGTCCCGCAAGCAATTGCAAGGAAACGGCGTTGGTGCGTGAGTCCAATGCAGTGTGGGGTGGAGGATCGGCCGCACCTATTTGGTGCGCGGGCGGTTGACTCTGCTCCCAGGCCTGGCACGGCGCGAATTGATCGTTGGCTTCGCGGTTAGACCGGCCGCTCGAATGTCTCCCGGAAGGACGACCCGAATGGCGGATCGTGGCCGGCTGCTGGCTTATGTGGGTGCCAATAGTGCCCGATCCCGGCCATTCGACGGTCTCCCTGAGATTGACGACAATCGTCGGCATTGAAGCGGCAGGTGCCAATCAACAGTGACAATGATCTCAACGGGCTTGTGCATGGATACGTCGCCGTGACGCCGATCCCCGGCAGCGATGGGTCTAGGTCATCTTCGGTCCGCAAGTTGTTGGTAAGATCTTTTTGTCGTGGCACACCGTGCACCAGCACAGCGTTGCATTTCAAATATGGTCTTACCCTTTTCTTTCTGAAAACGATTCCGTTCTTCTATAAGACCTGCGGGGTGCCTATGACTGCACAGCAAGCCGAATTACACGGTCGAATTGAGAGGACTCCGCGTTCGTCGCGCCCAACGAAAGCACGACGCCCGCTGCCGCACAGCGGTATGCCTGCCGCTCCGCAATGACCGAGGAGATGCGATGAATCGTGTCAGCGATACCCGAGCGTCTTCCTCCCTCTCCGCGCTCGACCGCTACTTCGGCATTCGGGCGGCAGGTTCGAGCGTGAAGGTCGAAATCGTCGGCGGTATTACGACGTTCCTAACGTCGATGTACATCATCGTCGTCAATCCCGGCATTCTTTCGCAGGGGGGTGTGCCGTTTACGGCCGCGCTCACCGCCACCGTGATCGTGAGCTTCCTTGGCAGTTGCGCGATGGGGCTCTATGCGCGCAATCCAGTGCTCGTGGCACCCGGCATGGGCCTGAACGCATTGTTTGCTTTCGTGTTGGTGCATGGCGCAGGCATGTCGTGGCAAACGGCGCTTGGCTGCGTGTTCTGGTCGGGCGTGATCTTCGCAGTGCTCGCGTCGTTCAATGTGCGCAAACTCGTCGTCGAGGCGATTCCCGCCAACCTGCGCCATGCGGTGTCTTGCGGCATAGGTCTTTTTATCAGTCTGATTGGGCTTGTGAACGCGAAGTTCATCGTCAGCGATCCCGTCACGATCGTGCACGGGACGCATCTGAACCCCGTCATCATCACATTCCTCGTCGGTCTCGCGGTCGCGAGCGTGCTCGTTGCGCGGCGCGTCACGGGCGCGCTGATGATCGGTATCGTGGTGACCACGCTGCTCGCGATACCGATCGGGCGCTGGTGGGGCGACGGCACGACCTACTGGCCCGCCGCGATTGCGACTAAGACGCTCGTCAACTGGAAGGGGCTCTTCGCCGCACCGGACTTCTCCGCCATTGGCCAGCTCGATTTGCTCGGTGCGCTGAAGTTCGTCTACTGGCCATTCATTTTCGTGATGCTGTTCACCTCGTTCTTCGACGCGCTTTCGACATTCATGGCGGTGTCGGAGGCAGGCAATCTGCTCGACGAAAACGGCAATCCGCGCAACATCCGGCAATCGATGATCGTCGACTCGCTGTCCGCGCTTGTTTCGGGGCCGCTCGGCACGAGTCCTGCGAACGCATATATTGAATCAGCGGCCGGCATTTCCGCGGGCGGTGAGGTTCCCCCGGTTTTTCGCCTTCCAGAGGTCACGGGTTATGCAGCCGCATCCCTTGTCCGCTGAGCCACAAGCCAGTCTTGCATGAACTGGGTTGGCGACATGAAACC
>NZ_CAJHCQ010000001.1 GCF_904848665.1 Paraburkholderia hiiakae | reverse complement strand
GATCCTGCGGTGGCTCCAATACGCCGATCATCGAGTGGCCCGATTGCGCCGATCATCCGGTGGCTCGATTACGCCGATCCCGGAATGGCTCGAATATGCCGGTCAGTGACAACGGGTCGGGACCGCAGAAAGCCTATGAGTGGCGCGGCGATCAATGCCGCGCTCCAGCGGCTGGGCTTCGACACGAAAACCGAAATTACCGGCCATGGATTTCGGGCCATGGCCCGGACCATCCTGCATGAGCGGCTCCGCTTTCCGGCCGAAGTCATCGAGCACCAACTCGCCCATCGAGTTCCCGACTCACTCGGCGGCGCCTACAACAGGACACGTTTCATTGACGACCGGGTCGCGATGATGCAGGCATGGGCTGATTACTTGGATCGACTAAAAGCAGGGGCGGAGGTCGTGCCGATCCGGCAGCGAGATTTTTTGAGGGAAGGGTCCTAATGTGCCGAGTCCCTAGTCGGGCTTTTCGGCGGCCGTGCCGCGTGATGCTATATACCGCGCAATACCGTTGAAAGGCGATGTGCAATCGACGGACCAGGCGAGTGCGCAGAAATATAGATGTTTTATTGGCTCCCCGCCATCTACTGGCCGATTCGCGCAGTGCTCTTGCTTCGTCGGATCACGTTTGGATGCGTTGTGATGGCGTCTATGTTGCTGATTCGATTGCATCGCCGTCAGGTTCAAAGGTCTTCAGTATCAGGTCTGATTTGGAAGCTGAACGCATCCTGGATGACCATCGAGCCGGGTTTGCGGTTTTCGCGCTCCGTCTTCGACTGGGATGCGAGGCGGGTTTGCTGACCAGCCGCGGGCTTAGCTGATTGATTGTGGGAAGTATTCGTGCGGTTGCGAGCGCCGGATGTGCCATCCATTCGACGAGTGGTACCCCTTCGCCTCTTCGCTTCCTGCAGTGCGTATCGGAGTGCACTGGCCGTTACGTCGATACCTGCCCGCTTTGCCTGATCTATCAGTTGCTCGACCGAATAGCCTTTGGCGCGAGCCGCATCGATGTGGACGCGCACGTTTGGCATTGCATCTCGCACGGTGATGCGCTGCTCCGACGGAGGTTTTTCCGGTAATGCATCGAGCAACCGTACGAACTCATCCCATTGGGCTTTCGTGTACATCTTCGGTGCAGGCATGGTGGCCTCCGTTTCCATTGGGCGATCGGGTGTTTCTAACGATCCTGCATGCCATTGGTTAGCCCGTCAACGCCATACTCATGCGGGATGTGGACGCCTGCGGCGCGCATTGGACGGCCACGAGACGCATCGGAACACGGCATTTTTCCGGTCAGTGGTGGAGGAGCCGCGTTGGATTTCAGGACATGCATTGTGGCAGCGCTACTCGTGGACTTCGACGAGCCGGTTTAGCCATCGAGCGAATATGCAGCATTGGATCGCGCAGAACGTAATCGCGGATGGCTGTCCTGTCGAATTCGTTTGTGATCCAGCTTTTCATTTGTGGCAATCAGTCTTCGCGGGCTTCCCCCTATTCCTTGCACTACTGCGCTGAATCTAACGACCGAAGACAGACTAAACGACGGTCTTTCCAACAGACCCGCGATCTCGTGCTACGCCAGTTCGGTAGCGTTTGGCGCCGCTTACGCAAACGTTTCAAATTGCACGATGAAGATAGAGGGAAATTGAGGTATTGCAGGATAGGTACGCGCCGGTTTTGGGCGCCATCTACGAGACTGGTCGTGTTGACCCATGGTTCGCTACGCATCTGCGTACGCCCAGAGCCGCTAAATGAACCGTGCTGCAAGGGCGAAAAAATTACGGCATGAGCCGCTTAACGTTGATCAATGGATAGGCAGAGACGAGCGTAGCTGTTCTGAAAGCGCCGCTCGATGAGCATTTGCCGTCTTACGGGGTTGGCAATAGAGCTGCCCCTGTCTGCAGATGGATCGGTTGACGACGATTCATGTGCTCGACAGCTGCAAAAAAGTTTGCACCCAAAACCATAGTCCGGCGACCGTTGTCCGCCGCCTCGCGCTCATTTCACATCTCTTCAAGGTTGTCTGCGAGGAGTAGTGACTGGAGTGTCTTTCCAACCCCGTCGAGCTGGCTAGCAAGCCTACGTAAAGACCGAACCCCGAGAGACGCGTCGATCGACGGACTTACTCACGTAAAGGTAGGTTCTGCGTCTGCGTTTTGGCGGCCCTGATCGACATCGCAGTCGAAAGATGGAAGCGAATTGTTCTTCCTGGCGCGTGCCGACGTAGTGCCTTGAGCGTTCGAGAGGGCGGAAGCATGAGCCAGGAAGGCTTACGGGGATCGCGCTAATGACATATCGACAGTCTTCAAATTTTTGATTGACCTATGTTTCCATGACTTGCGGCATGAAGCGAAATCATGGCTCGTCGAAAAATTTCCTCTCAATGAACTGACGACAATCACTGGTCGTCACGATACAAACCATGCGCTACTATCATCCAAGTACCGAGGATTTCGCGCGAGTATTTGCCCAGATTTCTAGCCTGGCGATCTTGCAGTCTGCATGTTATTTTTTTGTAATCTTCGGTCCAATATAAAATATCTTTAATGTTTTTTGCGCAGACTCCATCGGCCAAGGAAAATGAACTCTGAACTGCGGCGTTTTTATTTTTCCATGCCACGGACAAAAATGGTCCTCGCCATCATCGGAATCTCTAAATGTCAATTTAGATCGGAAGTCATTTTCATTTCCGTCAGATTCACCGGAAAACCACGCTTTCTCACCCGAAAAGTGCTCATTAATTAGACGTTGAGTCTCAGTAGAATAAGTTCCATCTGCGTTTCTCGATTCAACGAATTCTTGCAAAACACGGAGAAGCTCAAAGAGTCGCTCGACCACGTAAGGGATGAACGGTTCGCCTCGCAGGATCTCCGATATATTAGAGCTAAAGGCAAGACGATCAAAACGACGCTTAGCGCGCTCGATAACTTGCTCCCAGTTTTGAGGCGCAGCCTCCAACCGGTGTGCGTCTGCAAGTAGCTGGTCGACCGTCCAGACGTTCGTCACGTCTAGCTGCCCCAGAGGCGCTTCTGAGAGCCCGTGTGTTATACGCAGCGGGGAGTAATCATAGGCTGCTCCTTGAAAACTGTATGTGCTTGCTGCTGCCCCGATCAATATTTGTCGCGCTGCCTCTCCAGCGCCGGTGTCCGTCGCATCAATTGTCTGCACTTCAAAGTAATCGTCGGCATTGGCTGCACGAGAGTCTTCCCAAAAAGGCCCTTTCGACGCAACCCACTCGAGTACCGCGCGCCGCAGATTCTGGTCGGCACTCTTTTGGACGGCTTCCCTAAAATTTGAGTGTGCCGTCACAGGCGCCTCGCGAAGGCTTTTCGAGCAATGCAGGCCTTCGGCTACCGCAGCCGACTTGTGCCGCAACCGCAGCAGATCTTGAAGCACCCCGAGGAATTCATGGTCCGAGCCAAATTGGCGTTGTAATGACAAATCGTTAACGAACCATTTCATTGTCAAAGCCACCCCGCCAATGCCGCCAAATCCTTTTCGGCTTGATCAAAAAAACCGCTCGGCCAATTGCTAACGTTGCCCTGAGGGTCGAGTTGCGGCGAGATTACATGCGCGGGATCAGACGCATCCTTAGGTCGCGGGTTGAAAAAATGGATTCTTGCCTCATCGTGCGAGAGGATTGTGTTTTTAACAGCCAGGCGAACACCGTTTAGGACATGGTCACTATGAGTCTCTACGATCACCTGAACCCCAGACGCTGCGAGCGTCGCCAGAAAAAGCCCCATTTGAGACTGACCAAGCGGATGCAGGTGCGCTTCAGGGCTGTCGACTACTATCACCTGCCCCTTCTTAGCGAGCAGGCCCGCCACTATGATAGGAAAGGCGTACGTAAGACCGTAGCCGATATTTGCAGGTCTTCGCCAATTGTCGGTTTCACGGTTCCTGAACTCGAGCTGAACCATTTGAGTCCTTGCTATTCGAGCGGCATTCGCCTGTGCGCCGGGAAAAATCTGGCCGAGCCAAGCGTTAACTTGGCGTCGTAGCGTATTGACAGTGTCGCTTGAATTTACTCTTTCAGGCAGAACCGGATCGTCAGCGCAGCGTTCAAACCACCAGGCAGCATACTCGCCATGAACCCCAACGTCGGCATGGATAAGGTTCGGAGTTTGCGGTGTCGGATAGGTGTCGCTCGCTCCGTCCCGAACGGCTGAAATAAACAGCGCTTCGGCAACAGTCTCGCGCAGCTTAACCAGGTCCCCTGATGTTTCAGCGGGCAAAAGATGCTTCAGGTTCGCCAAGGACGGCCCTTCAAGGACCGCCGTAGCGAGAGAGCTATCAACATGCCAAGAACAGTCAATCCGCGCCACGGTAAGCGCGTGGCCATAACTGCGATCGTCCGCGCTGAGCACCCAGTCAACTTTCTCATTCTCTGATTCGACGCCGACTGTCAGCTCTTTCCCACCGCCCTCATGCAATGCCTCACCTGGAGAGCCAAGCTGAACTAAATTGCCGTTCAAGGGCACAACTCGCTCTAGACCGCCATCACGCATTGCTTGGGTGAGAAGAAGCAACGACTGAACCGCAGTAGATTTCCCCGCCGCATTGAATCCAGTCAAAAGCGTGAGGGAACCCAGCGGCAATCTGAGGGCCGCAAAGCATTTAAGGCTTTCAATGTGTAACCGCGTTATCTTCATGATAGCTCTCCGAGAGCCTCCGAGGCGATCGAGAAGCGCGTTCGCACCTGCCTCTTGCTGTTCGTCGAATAAGTGATGGCGTTCACAAATTCTCCGTCAGCGAGCAACTCGCTAACCTGCTCGCGCAATTCTCTTGCATTTCGCTTAACGAAATCCACGTCGACTCGCGAAAGAAGAACGGAATAAACGTCAAACAATGCAATGTTAATCACCGATCTATTAACGGATGTTTCGCCGTTAACGAACGGTAATAGTGATTTTCTAAACGCGTGATCTCCAAACAGCACACGATTGAACTCCATCGACAGCGTGAATCTCTCGAACAGCTCGTCCAGATCTACAGAGTCTTCCTGCATCTTTTCCAGCGCTTGCGCGAGAAAGGCATCCATGTCGCCGCGGTATTTAGTTTCTCCAAGAAGATAAAATGCACAAAATCTGTTGATAGCTTCCCTGTCTCGCATTGACTTGGCATCCAAGGAACGGCCAGTAGCCAAAATGAATTGCTCACTCGTCGCAGCCCGCTTAAGCCAACGCGTCGCACGACCGTTGAATAGGCAATTTCGCATTTGCTGTCGGGTCAGTGGAACACCACTGTTCACGCGCTCGAAGATATCGAGCTTGGCTCGTTCCGGCGCGTTTGCATCCAAGATGTACACGATTAGCTGAGTGTCTTCTATACGCTCCTGCAAATTAATAGGGAGCTCTGAGAAGCGCAGGCCATGAAGCGCATGTGGATCATCTTCTTCGTCGCTGGACGGAAGCGATAGGGCAAAGCCATCCTCTAGGTATCGACTAAAGGTAGTTAGTCGCTGCAATCCATCGACTACAGCGATCTTTCCGGACTTGTCCTCTGCGACATAGAGAACTGGCAACGGGATTCGCATCAAACACGACTCTATTAGCCTCGATTGCTTATCGGTTGGCCAGACGAAGTCGCGCTGGAAGTCTGGATCGAGCTGATATCGGCCCAGCTTGATACGCTTTACGACTTCAGCGACAGTGCGAGTCTCATTGCGAACGAAAACAGAGTCCAGTGGGTAGTCGCCCCAGCCTTCTTCTCGTGTCTCGTCCAAACCCTCTGGATCCGTTGGCTCAGCCGTGGTGTCGATCACTTTTTCATCTCCATGACATAACTTCTGGCATACCGTTCAATCGATTTCTCGCGGCATGCGCCGAGGCACCCGGATCCATTGCACCGACCACGAAACCATCACCGCCATTGAGCGATGGTCTCGAACGTAGCGCCAAACCCTGCAGTATATACGGAAGCCCTCTCGCTTATTACCGTTGCCGACTTGCCGGTCGGTGGCCATCCGCCGTGCACATTAGTCCAGCCATACCACTTGATTTAGCTGAAGCCTAGCCGCGACGTCTCGAATCATGTCCCGTACGCCGTCGTTGGTCGTCCTACCAGTTTCTAGTAGCACGGCAGCGTAGGGGATACCAGACTCAAGTCGATAAGCGCGTTCGAAGACGGAGATGACTATCGCTTTCCAGTCTCGACTGTTCCCCCAACAAATGACTCTACCGTCTAACAGCAATCGGCCGTGTGGCTTGTTGAAGGTTGCTTTGATCGAAAGGGGGCCCTCTCCGAGGCCGGCGGCTAGCAGAGCGGTTTCAGCATCCCCTTCCAACCGCCCCCGAAGGTAAGGTTTTAAGAGGGAATCTTTGATGTAGACGCGGACTTTCCGTGGGTCCATGAAATGCGCCAAGGCGCCGCCGACGTCCTTGTCCTTTGACCAATTTTCGTACCATATTGTGCGGTCGGCATCAGAAAGGGTTGCCCAACCAAGCTCGTCCGCTTTATCCCAGATCTTTTGTCGGATTCGATCCCGGATCTCCTTGGGCATTGCCATACTCATTGAACTGCTCCTGGGGAAGGTGGCAAGGGGAAGTTGAATTCGGGGAGTTCCAACTTCGCGTCGCCCTCACGATTGAACAGGTCAGCCTGATCAAGCAACCATTCAAACATGAAGTGACCGGCGCCCTGATCGGAGAACTGAACGACACGCTCAACCAAGTCAAGGCGCTCAACGTCACCGGCTAACGACTTTTCCAAGTCGATTACTTCAGCAATACGTCGAAGGTCACTAACGAAGTCGAGAACCACAACCTTGTCTTTGTTTGGCGCCAAACGAAGACCACGTCCGAGTTGCTGCACAAAAATCCTACGACTATGCGTGACTCGCATGAACGCAAGCATATCCACGTCCGGCACGTCGACGCCTTCATTGAAGATGTCCACGGTAGTCACCGCATTAACAGTCCCGCGGCGCAACCCGGCCATGGTCTTCTCGCGGTCTCGTGGATCCATTTCGCCAGTAATGTAGGCCGATTTGAAGCCATAGAGCTTTAACATCGCAGAGAAGCTCTTGGCGTGCTCCACTCCCGCGCAAAAGACGATCAAGCTGCGGCGCGATTCGCGACTGAATGTCTCTGCGATGACCCGAGCAGCCTCCTCGTCGCGCGTAGGAATCAGGAGGCGAGTGTTGAGCTCCTTGATTGAATATTCATGGCGCGACTGCTTCCTCACGAACTCCCAATCAATATTGTCGGCCATCAATCTATAGTCGGCCTCGCAGAGGAACCCTTGGCGCAAGCCCTCGTCAATCCCTATCTTCGCCACTGGTTGACCGAGTACGGTGTCGATGTCAAAACGATCACCCCTCCAAGGAGTAGCGGTGGCACCTCCGACCATCGGAGCACCAAGGTCCTCGATCACGCGGCGGAAACTCTCCGACCCAATGTGGTGCGCTTCGTCCACCCAGACCAAACCGAATTCCGGAAGTTTGCCCAGTCTCGGAAGCACGCTCTGCACCGTAGCGAACGTTATCCCATCCCAGAAGGTAGGCTGCTCACTGCCAGTTAGCAAATGAGTTGGAATGTTCTTGGGCAGTTGCTGCCAAAACTCTCGCTGTAACTGTTCGACCAGTTCTCGTTTATCGGCAAGGACCAAGACGCGTCCCGAGTCAATGACACCGTCCCGCAGCAATTGAGCTGTCGTCTCCGCCATTACGACCGTTTTTCCCAGTCCTGTGGCAAGGACGAGTTGACCGCGCCCGGTCTCACGCAACGCAGCGCCCAGACGTTGAACACACACATCCTGGTAGTCCCGAAGCTCACGGCGTGCCCGGGGATATTCGGGACTCCGCCGCATCATCTCCACTAGAGTGCCTGGCGGCAAGGATTCGATCCGGATGCCGAGACGCGCCCAACGATCAATCGCAGCGTTGAGCGCTGGCCCAAAGGCCCGTGACGTTGCAATAGCCAGCCGATCAGCCTCGTAGTAGCGCGACGCCTCTACCACTTCATCCACAGCGTGCGGGTCGGGATAACTATCGCTCGTGAACTTACATTGCACCACCCATAGTTGCCCGTTCTTCACGCCAAGAACGTCAGCGCCGCGGTCCCCCGAACCACCAACGATACGCACGTCCTCGAATGCGTTTTGTACCAGCAGGCGTGCTACATCACGCTCAAAGGCGCGCCATGAACCGTTCAGCAATCTTCGCGAGTCTAAGAAGTAGCCCTCCATCTCACAGGCTTCCGTCCTGACCAAGCAACCGAACGGACAGCGTCGCGCGAATTATCTCATCACGGTCGCAGCGGTCGAGATCCCGGGGGCTCTGCGACGCGAGCCACACTGCATCAGCCAAATACGAGTCGTAGCGCTCCAAGACGCGCTCACGTGCCTCCTCATTCACTTTCGCGTCGCCGTATTCTAAAGAGGAATACGGCTGCGCCCAAAACTTGCCGTCGAAGAATAACGCTGGATGACTGCGCACGAAATGACGGATGTCCGATACTTCCGCGTAGGCGAGAAATTCCCCCGAATCGATTACGACTTGAGCGCCACTTATACCGACTGACGCAATCTTGCGCCGAATCTTCTCTTGAGCGGACTGAGGTAGTTCAGCAAACAGGATATTGAAGAGCCCTGCGTCGCCAGCCACATCGATGGATTGAGCAATTTCGCGTAGCGCTTTGTCGGCGAAGGCAATAATGCCCTTTGGATCAAGCTTCGAATCATCTGCATACTCACCCCGAAAGTCCGAAAGAATTGTTGCAAACACGGCCGAGTCGGGGCTTGCCTCCTTCAGAAATTCGTATGTCTTGAACGCCAACTCAGCTAGCACCGCATCCATCGGTGTCATCGTGACCGAACGGAAAACAGGATGATCTGGATCGAAGAGGAAAAGGAACGTCCGTGTTCCCGGATCTTCAATCTTTAGCACCCAAGGAGCCTTGCGAGGCAGGTCTGGATCATTCGCTGTCACCATGAAAGCCTCGACGGTGAACTCGACCTTCAGCAGCGGATGCTTGTACACTCGCGACAGCTCGTGCAGCTTCTGCCGAGTTGGAGCGACGGAAGTACCGCCGGCGTCGCCAGCAGCAGGCGGTGGCACCTCTGGTCCGGTTCCGGTAGGCGCGGGAGCAATATTATCGTCATCAAGAAAGCCGTCTGGAACAGCTGGGGATGCCGAGCCCGGCCCTGTCGCCGTCGGCGTAGCGCCCACGACGGCTCGATCCTCCTCCTCGACGAGTTCATACCACTTCTCGTCTGTTTGATAGTCGGGATCGCCTTTATGGAAAAGATCGGCCATTTCAATGGCCCGTTCGTTATTCTTTACCGCAAGAACACGAGACCAGCGTCCGGTTTTGCCTTGAGGGCTGCTACGACGGAATGCCTGGAATAAACGATAGAGAGGAGCAATTTGAGGCTCATATCCAAGCGCTTTCGCTTTTTGCGGCTGCAACGGGCCTTCCCCTCTGACGAGGCTTACCATCTCGGCCCATGAGGTGTCATCTCGCTCGAACCGATCTTTAGTGTAACTGACCCGACAATGGTCCAAATGAATTTCCCCGATAAAGCGACCACGATTTCGCGGATCATCAATCGGGTACTCTCTTTCAGGTCTTTCATCGCCGTTCCAAACAAACAGATCTTTGTTTTGAACCTCGATGACACGTCCATTGCGGATAATGTCAATGCCGAAATCTTCCTCGTGCACGTATCTCTGCAGTCCTACCCAGCCATGCAATCGACGCTTGATCTCAATTATCTGGCACTCCGGCCCGGCTGTGGGACAAGTTTGCGGTCCGTGAAACGACAGCATGCAAGTTAGGCAATAGTTCCTTGCAGGAAGCTCGAAATCAAAAGGCTCCACGGCATGCACCGGCTTTCCGTCACCGCTCAAAACCGATCTATCCGGGTCCCAATGGCAAGGGCGCTTCGCCTGTATGTTCTGAGCGTTCAACTGAAGAGAAAACGCCAAGTCCTTCGACAGCAACAAAGGAGCATATACACGGGCTAATTGCCGGCGGATCTTGTTATGATTTGCACCCTTCGAAAAAAATACGCGTTGATCCGCCTTAAGCCGGAGAATCTTAATCTCGGTGCCATGAGCCGCTGGATCGTGCTTCGGCCTCGCCAAGCGAGGAGTCAAATAGGTGCGCGTCCGGCGTAGTTCCGTCAAATCGATTCGCAAGCCGGTCCACTCGTTGTCGCCCGCCCGTGTTGTGTAGACCTCCGTCACCATGCCTAGCCGAGCGGTGGCTATATTGAAGCCCATCCCGAACAAGCCGAGATTATCCACTGGATTGTTGCCGCTCCAACCGGCGCGCACGGCGCGCTCCAATTGCTCCAAAGTCATGCCTGGACCGTTATCACGTACAGATATGCTCGCGTCTTCCCTATCCTGCGTCGGAAGACTAATCACAACTGACGGCGCCGCAACAGGCACTTCATCACGACGTGCATTGATGAACGCATCAACGCTGTTGTCAATAAGCTCAGCGAGACATTTCCATTGGTCGAGATTTATCTCGCCAAGAATCTGTAACACTCGGGGGTCGGGTGTAAGGTCGAATTCAGCGGTGGTCACGGCGGTCCTCGTCTTCTTATCAAGCGATGTACTTCGCGTTATTGTTGTCACATGCTGCTGCCAAGCTCGCGGCTACTGAGTTGGCTACTACTTCGGCCAACCTCACAGGCACTGCATTGCCTAGTTGACGCATTGTCTGACTCCAAGAGCCATGAAATTCATATTCGTCGGGAAACGTCTGGAGCCTCGCTGCTTCACGGACGGTGAAGTAGCGCACCGAACCATCGTCTTTGATAAACATGTTCTCGCCGCCTGGGACGCCGTGATAGCCGGCCTTCAACGTCTTCGCAGGTTCGTCGAGGAGGCTGCCAGTGTGCCCGACATACGTTCGGGCACCAGGGGTGAAGACGTGGTTTGCTATCCCGTTGTCGTGATGAACCTCCGGATCAGGCAGGTTCAGTAGCGCGTCGCGCGTAGTGCGCCAACGCGTAACCTCGAGAAAGGACGGATTTGCCCGAATTCGGTTTATCCGTTGCGCAACGCGCTGTGGCGCATCGGTCCTCTGCTTTCGGCCAATTTTATGTTCGTCCCAATAAGTCCCATCGATCCACTTGGAGATAAGCAATGCATCTTCGGAGTGAGTCTTCTCCGGGAAGGACCAGTGAGCACCGATATCCGAACGGAAGCCCACGAAAAACACACGTTCGCGCTTCTGGGGCACCCCGTAGTTGGCCGCGTTTAATACATCAAAAAGGACGTTATAGGTCGGCGCCCCATGATTGCCTGAGTGATGTTGCTCGAGCCGCGCTCGGTGCTGTATCCAGTTTTCACCTTTGTGACGCGAAAGCTCTGGATACTGCAGCTGAAGGTGAATATATGAAAAATATGAAGCGAAACTTTCTCGGGTCAGCCCTTTGACGTTTTCAAAAATGAAAGCTTTCGGCATCAACTCCCGAACCGCCCGGACCGCCTCGGGGAACATATTCCGGTCGTCACGTTGCGCTTGGTGCTTACCGCCCATTGAAAAAGGCTGGCACGGCGGACCTCCAGAGACGACAGCAATATCCGCATTCAACGCACGAAAATTAAAGCCACGCGCGTCGACCTCGTGGACAGGCCACCCTTCGACCGAGTGGGCATGATGTCGTTGATTTTCGCGGAAGGTCTCGCAAGCATCGTGATCCCACTCGACCACTGCCGCATGCTGGAAGCCGGCATTCGCCATACCGATTGCGAGCCCACCCGCCCCTGCGAAAAGCTCAACGCTACGCATCGAGAAATTCCTTTATTTTGTTTGTTAGTACCGCGACGTCACCAAGCTCGCATTCCCAAACTACAAGCACGCCCCAATTGGCATCGCGGAGCGATCGGTCATTTTTAAGATCACGTAGTCTGTTCGACTCAAGCTTCGGCAACCAAAATTCTTCACGTGACTTCGGCAGCCGTGCCAGCGCGCACCCGGGATGCCGGTGCCAAAAGCAACCGTGGACGAAGATGACCTTCCGTCTTGATCGAAACACCAAATCTGGCTTGCCCGGTAGATCCTTCGCATGTAGCCGATACCTGTAGCCCATTGAGTAGATCAGCCGCCGGACCAGCATTTCGGGCTTGGTGTCGCGCGATCGCACACAGCCCATGATTTCTGATCGGCGCGACGGGCTGACACTGTCCACCATCTACTTTGTCTGCGTTAGCAGAGGCCACTGATCCGCCACGTACTTTTCTGCCGCCTCTCGGATAACCCAAGCTAACGACACTTTCTTGTCCCGCGCGATCTGCTCCAGCTCGGCGTGAAGAGCGGGCGGAAAACTGACGGAGGCCCGAACCGCTTGCGGGTCGGATCGCCCAGTTGTATTCCTCATTGCTCGGTCCTTATGAGAGGTGCACCACTTTACACCAGTTTGGTGCACGAAGGGGGCAATCGCCATGAGTGATCTACGTGCTCACCGTGGAACGGTGGGCGACAACGCACCAACGACGCAATTTCGACGCTCTCCCAACATATAGCGGCGGGCCGGCGTGATGCGATAAGGACATCGACGCAGTAACAGCGCAAACACGACGCATTTTTGACTCATTCACGCGCCGGGGGCGGCTCGTCGTTTCCACTGACGGCTAACATGCGGACCGACCGGCCATGTGCTCCAATTCTCTTGACGCGCTCTATAAAGGATTCTGCGAACCGAGCCATGCCCGAGCGGCCTGGACTAGGTGCGACGGACTGAGAATGAAACAACTGCACCGCGCGGCTGGACTTGCGTACATTATGGGCTGCCTCGCGCCACGGCCGAGGAGCCAAGATCGATTGGAGGATTGGCACTTTACTTGCACCTTGCATTGGTCGCGTGCATTGTCGGTATACTCGGTTTCGACGCGCAGCTCTGATCTCGTCAGGAGAGGCAGACACATGCCGGCGCACCGACCACAACGTGGTCGCGTGCGGATTTGAAGAGGAGCTTGGGGTACGTTTTCCCAGCTGTGACTGCAGCACTGCCGCGATAGCAGGTTTGCGACGGTCGACCCAGTCGAAAACGGTCGTGAGTTTGATTGACCGTTTCAGGGAGTTCGCGCCAAGTCCCCCCGTGGGGGCATTTTTGGAATTACGGCAAGCCTCTCTTACGCACCCTACGTGCCTCAGCAAGATTGTTCGATCCTCATCCGCCCACCAAGATTTCGTTTAAAAAACAACGCACTACGTCTTACGATGTAGTGCGTTGTTTTGCATTCTGGCGCAAGTCTTTGCATATCGCGTGTGGCAGATTTGTGGCGCCACCCTCGACTTCCGGCATCGCATCGGTGATTGGTAGAAATCACCTCGCGACTCTACCGAGACTCCCGCGACCGTAAGAGTCAACCTTGCAGGCATCAGCCAATCAACGTCGCCGTGTGCACAGATGTGACAGGCGCAAACAAAGGGGCAATGTCCATGCAGGCACTTCTTAACTCGTTCAACTTGCGGCATGGCTTCGCAAATCGATCGCGAGCGTCCGTAACGACGCGACTCGAAACCCACAATCCTTGCCCCAGTCTGTCGTTTGCCTAGCACGAAACGGTGAGCGGCCCCAGGTAAACAGTGCCATGATGTAAGCGAGTTTTCGGCGGACTTTTCACTGGGAAAGGAGCCGTGCGATGAAACGCAATCTTAATGCATCGCACGCTCGTCCTGAGCGTCGCGTAACCATTCAGCAGTCTTGGCGGTACCGCAGCCTCAGCGCGCGGACAAGAACTGAACCACCGCATTGCCATGGCTCAAGCTAGCCGGTCGCTGGCTCGAACTCGCAGGTTTTGAAGCAGGCCAGCGCGTAAGAATCACGGTGGAGGACAAAAGGCTTGTGATCACACCGGACTGATCCGCACCGCGGACCAAAGCCCGCACCACTCGAAGAAGGCCACGAATCCAGAGGGTTCGTGGCCTTCACGCCTTCTACGGCCACATCCCCGACCACGCTCATCTCATACAAGCCAATCTTTTTTGAAAGACTGGATCCAAAAATCCACTCGTAGTAACCTGCCTCACAACCGCAACCTAAGCGACGTCCTCCCGCACCGCACAAAAATGCCTGCCACCAACGTCCGCAGCACCGCCGCCCTGGCCTTAACCGCCGAAGAAGAGGCCTACCGCTTCCTCCTGGAAGCCATCATCGAAGGCCGCTACGCCGCAGGCCAGCGCATCGTCGCCGAGACAGTTGCCGAAGAACTCTCAATGAGCCGCATGCCAGTACGCGCAGCGCTCAAAAGGCTCCACGCAGAAGGCCTGATCATCCAGCGCCCCAACCGAGGCGCAATCGTCCGCGGCCTCACGGTAGAAGAAGTCCAGGACATCTTCGACATGCGCATCGCGCTCGAATGCCTGGCCATGCGCGTAGCCGCCCCACGCTGCACCGAAGCGCACCTAACCAGGCTCCAGCGGCTCTTAGAAGACATGGACGCCTGCGTAGGCGACACAGACACCTGGGTCCAACGCCACTGCGCGTTCCACGAATACCTGTGCGAAATCAGCGGCCGCACGCGCCTTTACCAGCAAATCCACTCGCTCTACACGCTGATCGAAGGCCCCATGCGCCTGTGGATCGAGCAAGCCACCTTCAGACGCAAACGCGCGCGCGACGCCCACCAGATCCTCATCGACGCACTGCGCACCCGCGACCCCGCGCAAGCCGAGCAAGCGCTACGCGAGCACCTCGAATCAACCGTTCCCCAGATCATCAAGTTCCTCGAATCGCCCGCGTCACAAAGATGACGCGTCGGCGTCCTAACTGTCGTCGTACCTCACTCTCAGCCAGGAGCCTCTCGATGTCAGCAAAACAGTTCAAGCGTCTTCGTCTCGCCGCCTGCGCAGGCTTTGCGCTCCTCGCACAGGTTGCCGGCGCCTCCGCGGCGCACGCCGCCGATCTGGGTCTCGTGAAAGGCGGCACGCTCACGTACTGTTCGAGCATGGACGCGCCCCCGCTCGCGTCCTACGACGAGAATCAGCAGCCGCGCGGCTTCTCCGTCGACGTGGCGCAAGACGTCGCGAAGCAGCTCGGCAATCTCAAGGTCGAGTGGAAGGTCATGTCCTTCAGCGGGCAGATTCCGGCGCTGCAGGCGAAACAGTGCGATCTCGTGATCGGCCAGCTCTTCGACAAACCCGAGCGTCGCCAGATCATCGACATTGTCGACTACATGTATTCGAGCCAGTCGATCATGGTGCCGCGCGGCAACCCGCGTCACGTGCGCTCGCTCGACGATCTCTCTGGCATGAAGGTCGCGGTGCTCAATGGCACGACCATCGGCACGCTGCTCGATAAGGAAAACGAGAAGCTCAAAGCCGCAGGCAAGCCGCCCATGAACATCGTTGTCTATAGTTCGGATGCCGATGCATTTCAGGCCTTCCGTCTGAATCAGGTCGATGCCTACGGCACCACGTCGGAAACCGCCGCGCACTTCCAGCAAGTCTCGGGCGACATGTTCGAGGAGGCGGTGCAGGGCTTCAATCGCATCGCGACCGGCATTGGCGCGCGCAAGGGCGAGCCGCTTTCTCCGGCGGTGGCGAAGGCCGTGGCCGATCTCGTGAAAAGCGATCGCTACAGCAAGATGCTCGGAACCTGGAAGCTCGAAAACGATCGCCTGTGAGCGCGGAGTGACGCCATGAATTTCAGTTGGGAAATCTTCCGGAAATTCCTGCTCGACCCGAGCCCGGCGTATCTGCACGGCTTGTGGCTCACGTTCTCGATCAGCGCCTGCGCGATCGCGTTCGGCGCCACGCTCGGGCTTATCGTCGCGCTTATGCGGCTTTCGTCGAGTTTGCCGGTGCAGTATCTCGCACGCGGCTATATCTGGGTCATGCGCGGCACGCCGTTGCTCATGCAGATCGTGTTCCTGTACACCGCGTTTGCCGCGGCGAACATCTTTCACTTTCACGATCTCGACTTCGGCATCATCTCGCTGCCTGGCAATATTCAGGCGGCCGTCCTCGCGCTCGGCATGAATTCGGCGGCGTATCAGGCGGAGATCATTCGCGCGGGCTTGAGTTCGGTGGACAGAGGCCAGTACGAAGCTTCACGCTCGCTTGGCATGACTTCGGTGCTGCTCATGCGCCGCGTCGTGCTGCCGCAAGCGTTCCGCGTGATCGTGCCGCCGCTCGGCAACGAGTTCAACGTCATGCTGAAAAACACTACGCTTGTGAGCGTGATCGGCGTGCCGGAACTGCTGCTCAGCACGCAGATGATCACCTCGGTGAACTTCCGCGTGTTCGAGCTGTATCTCGTGCTCGGCATTTACTTCCTCGCGCTCACCACGCTCTGGGGTTTCGTGCAGCGTCGACTCGAAGCGCACTTTGGCCGCGGCGAGGCGAAGCCGGCTGCGAATACGCGTCTGTTCGGCGCGCAAACGATGAAACTGCTGCGAGGTCGTTGATATGAACGAAGCACGCGAAATCGTTATCGAAGCGTCGGACATTCACAAGTCGTTCGGCGCGACCAAGGTGCTCAATGGTATTTCGTTGAGCGTCGCGAAGGGGGAAGTGGTAGTGCTGATCGGCTCCTCGGGGTCGGGCAAGACCACGTTCATTCGCTGCCTCAATCTGCTCGAGTCGTATGACAGCGGGCGGGTGCGCGTGAACGGTCATCTGCTTGGCTATGTCGAGCGCCCGAACGGCACGCTGGTGCGCGATTCCGCGCGCCAGCTCGCACGGCAGCGCCGCGATATCGGCATGGTATTCCAACGCTTCAATCTGTTTCCGCACATGACGGCGCTGGAGAACGTGATCGAGGCGCCCATTCACGTGCTGAAGATGCCGCGCGAAGAAGCGATCAAGCAAGCGAAAGCGCTAATCGCGCGCGTGGGTCTTGCCGATCGCGCTGACCACTATCCGTCGCAGCTTTCCGGCGGCCAGCAGCAGCGCATCGCCATCGCGCGTGCGCTCGCCATGCAGCCGAAGGTGTTGCTCTTCGATGAGCCCACCAGTGCCCTCGACCCGGAAACCGTAGGCGAAGTGCTGCAGGTGATGAAAGAGCTTGCGGAAGACGGCATGACGATGGTCGTCGTCACGCACGAAATGGGCTTCGCTCGCGAGGTGGCCGACCGCGTGGTCGTGCTCGACCAGGGCGAGCTGATCGAAGAGGGGCCGCCCGAACGCATCTTCACCGCGCCTTCGCATCCGCGTACGCAGACGTTCTTGAAGCGCACTTTGCGCACTGCAATGCCCGCGTCCGCGTAGTAGACGTAGCCACCATGCTGCGTCACTTGAAACACAACATCATCAGGACACCAAAAAGGAGAACGCTTCGATGCGTAACTTCGAAACGCCGGGCCGCTCGCTCGTTATGGCTCGCAATGGCATGGCCGCGACCTCGCATCCGAGCGCGACGCTCGCGGCCGTGCAGATTCTCGCCGCCGGCGGCAACGCCATGGACGCCGCGATTGCCGCGTGTGCGGTGCAGTGCGTGGTCGAGCCGGGCTCGACGGGCGTGGGCGGCGACTGCTTCGCGCTGTATTCTCGCGGCGGCACGGATGACGTAATCGCCTACGACGGCTCAGGCTGGGCCCCCGCCGCCGCGAGCGCGGAGCGCTTGCGCGCCATGGGCGTGGAGGCAATCCAGCGCCATTCGCCGCATGCGGCCACCGTACCGGGCGCGGTGGACGCATGGACCACGCTCCATCGCGACCACGGCCGCCTGCCGCTGCGCGACGTGCTCGCACCGGCCATCCGTTTCGCGGAAGAAGGTTACGCCGTCGCGCCGCGCACCGCCCATGACTGGGCGGCGGAAGTCGAAACGCTCTCCCGCGACGCCGTAGCGCGCACCACCATGCTCGTGGATGGCGCAGCGCCCCGCGCCGGCTCGACGCACCGTCAGCCACGCCTCGCGAACACGCTGCGCGCAATCGCCGAAACGGGCCGCGAGGCGTTCTACCGAGGCGCCATCGCCGCCGATCTCGTCGCGCAACTTCAGGCGCACGGTGGCTTGCACACGCTGGAAGACTTCGCCGAATTCCGTGGCGAATACGTCACGCCGATCCGCGCTAAATTCCGCGGCTACGACGTGATCGAATGTCCGCCGGCGGGGCAGGGCGTCATCGCGCTGCTGTTGCTTCGTCTGCTCGACAAGTACGACGCCGAAGGCAGCCCGCTGGACCCCGACCGTCTGCATCGCGAGATCGAGGCGGCGAAGCTCGCCTACGCGGTGCGCGACGCCGTGCTAGGGGACCCGCGCCATGGCGCCGTCGATGTCGATCGCCTGCTTTCCGACGACTATGTGGACAAGCTACGCAGCCGCATCGACCTGGAAAGCGTGCTGGACCCAGCCGCTGCGCTCACTCAGGTGGAGCACCGCGACACGGTCTACATCACCGTGGTCGATCGCGACCGCAACTGCGTAAGCTTCATCAATTCGTTGTTCTATCCATTCGGCAGCGGACTGATGGGCAAGGAATCCGGCGTGATGCTGCATAACCGCGGCATGAGTTTCTCTGTCGAGCCCGGTCATCCCAACGCCATCGCGCCGCACAAGCGTCCTTTGCACACCATCATCCCGGGAATGGTCGCGCGCGACGGCCGCGTACAGATGAGTTTCGGCGTGATGGGCGGCCACTATCAGGCGATGGGCCACGCGCATTTCCTCTCGAAGGTGCTGCATTACGGCCTCGACATGCAGGCCGCGATGGATCTGCCGCGCGTCTTTCCGCGCCCGGGCACCGGAACCGTGGAAATCGAATCGACGTTGCCTGCCAACACGCGTGAGGCGCTCGCCGATCGCGGCTTCAAGCTCGTGCCGGCAGCCAGCGCGATTGGCGGCTCGCAGGCTATTCGTATCGATTGGGAGCGGGGCGTGCTGACCGGCGCGTCCGATCATCGCAAGGATGGCTGCGCGCTTGGGTATTGAAGCAGCGCGCGATCAAAAAGAAAGGGGCGCGAGCCCCTTTCTCCCTACTGCTGGATTTCGGCTTCAACGAGCTTCGCGAGCAACGCCAGCGACTCCTGCCAGCCGAGATAACACGCCTCGACCGGAATGATCTCCGGTATGCCTTCCTGCACAACGGTCATTTCCGCGCCGAAAAACACCGCGCGCAATTCCACCGTCGTCTGCATGGCGCCGGGCAGATGCTCATCGTCGAACACACCGGTGTAGCGCAAACGCTCGTTCGGCACGAGCTCGAGGTATTCGCCGCCGAACGAATGACCGTGGCCGGCCGTGAAGTTCTTGAACGACATCCGGTAACGGCCGCCGACCTTCGCGTCGAGCTCATGAACCGTGCAGGTGAAGCCGTTGGGCGGCAACCATTTCACGACCGCGCTGGCGTCGAGGAAGGCGCGATAGATGCGTTCGGGCGGCGCACGCAGTACACGATGCAGGCGGACGGTGTTCGATGCCATGTCTAGCTCCCAGGGTGGTGGATCGCCCTGCAATAGTAGGCCACCCGCCCGGGACCCATCGCCTAAACTTCCCAATACCGAACGCCCGGCCGCGCACCCAGCGGCCGGATAGCCCGCAGCCGCTCATCCGCGGCACCCGGAGGTCACCATGAGCGCTCAACCGCTTGCGATGCATCAGGTCGACTACGAAGGCTTCGAGATCCATGTCAGCGCCACGCCAACCGGAGAGGGCGCGAACGGCTACACCTATACGGCCTACGTCTGCCATCCCGGCGCGAATCCCGCGAAGCCGGGCCAGACGGTTGCCTATCACGCGAACGGCGACGAAACCTGGCGCAGCGAGCAGGATGCGACCGAAGAGGCGGTGCACGTGGGGCGTAGCATCATCGACGGCACGCACCCCGATCTTTCCGTGCTCTCGCTCGTCACTCACGGATTCTGAGCCGGGCGACCGAGCCGCCTTCGCGCGCGGGCCGCATGCGTCGCGAGAGGGAAGGAGGAAAAAGGCCCGGACCGCAGTCCGGGCAAAGCCACCGGATTTCCGGCGGCGGAGGTGTTCGTGTTCGTGGGCGTGCCGTTCGTTCTGCCGCGCGCGTTGCACACGCGGCGCAGAAATGAACAGCGGGCCCGCTCTCTCTCAATCGGGAGAGCGGGCCCGCCAGGCGTCGAACGCGTCGTGCACTAGCACCACGCGTGAGCCGCAATTACTGGCCGAAGTAGGTCGGCTTGATGTTCGGTGCGCGGGTGCCGGACTGGACGCTGCCGTTCGTCGATGCGCCGTAAGCCGTGGCTTCTGCTGCGCCGTTCTGCTGGGCGACGCGCGCCTCGGCAGCTTGCAGGTCTTCCGGGTAGTACGGGCTCGAGAGATTCGGACGGTAGCCGGCCTTTTCCAGTTGGACCAGTTCGGCGCGAACTTGAGCGCGCGTCACGGGCGCCTGCTCGGCTTGTGCGAACGACAGGGCCGGAGCGGCGAGGACGGTAGCGGCGAGTGCAGCAGCAATCAGATTCTTCATGGTAACAACCTCCGAAAATTATGTTGTCGATTCGTAACAATCATGTTGCTCGAACCGTTGACGAGACTTTATTGCAGTGCACTTCAAAGAAAAATGCCGTAATTCATCAAACATATTTACCGTTATTGCAACAATATCGTCGATCTGCGGCGCTCCGACCCGACTACGCGCGGCCTGGTGGGGCAAAATAGGGCGCTTAAGGCCGCGCGTTGCGATGGCTGCGTATCCCAATCGCTTACCGCGAAACCTATTTCGAAGTTCAAGGAGAAACGCCATGAAGAACTCTCTCGGCCGTCAGGCGCTGATTGCCGCGGCGTTGGCGGGTCTTGCGACGGCCGGCGCGGGCGTGGCCCAGGCGGACGACACCGTGAATTGCTACGGCGTCGCCAAGGCCGGTCAGAACGATTGTTCGAGCAAGACCGGCGTGCACGACTGCGCGGGCCAGGCCAAGGTCGATCACGACAAGGGCGACTTCAAGACCATGCCGAAGGGCTCGTGCGAGAAACTGGGCGGCACGCCGGAAAAATGAGCCTTGCGGTTGAGCGGGCGCGCGTAAAGGTAGGCGCACGATGAGCGCGCCAGGCGCACTAAGTGGCGTGGGCATTGGCCTGCGTCACGCGCATTACGAGGCCTTCATGGCGGGGCCGCCTGCCGTCGACTGGATCGAGGTTCACAGCGAGAACTACTTTGGCGTTGGTGGCTACGACCTGCACGTGCTCGAAACCGTGCGCCGCGATTTGCCGGTGAGCCTGCACGGCGTGGGGCTTGGACTTGGCTCCGCTGCGCCGCTCGATACGACGCATCTCGCGAGGCTCGCGCAGTTGGTGGCACGCATCGAGCCCGCTGTCATCTCCGAGCATCTTTGCTGGGGCGCGAGCGCGCAAGGCGCGCTGCACGATCTGCTGCCAATGCCGCTCACGCAAGCCTCACTCGATCACTTGAGCGCCCGAGTCTCGCAGATGCAGGACGCGCTGGGCCGGACCGTGCTGATCGAAAATGTTTCGACCTACGTACGATTTCGCAGCGATACCTACAGTGAGGCGGAATTCCTTGCAGCGCTCGCGCAGCGCACGGGTTGCGGCGTACTTCTTGACGTGAACAATCTCTACGTGAATCAGTGCAACCACGGTGAGGATGCACGGGCGGCCATGGCCGCACTGCCGACGCGGATCGTCGGCGAGATTCATCTGGCCGGCCATCGCGCAACGCCTGCCGCCGTGATCGACGATCACGGCTCGCGCGTCGCGCCGCCGGTCTGGTCGCTGTATGAGGCCGCACTCGAGCGATTTGGCGCGACGCCCACGCTCATCGAGTGGGACACGGCAGTGCCGGCGATCGAGGTGCTGCTCGACGAGGCGCGTCTCGCGCGCGAACGGCTCGCGAAGCACATGCATCGCGCAACGGAGCCGCGCTCATGACTGCGCGCAACACGCTGGAAGCGATGCAGCGAACCTTCGCCGCCGCATTGGACGATCCCAACGCCGATGCGGCGCTAGCCAGCGAGATGCTCCCCGCCGACACAACGCTGCTGCACGAGCGCATGGGTCTCTATCGCGGCAACGCTCGCGCGGCGCGGCGACTTGCGCTCGCGAACGCGTATCCAGTTCTTGCGGCGCTGACCGGCGAAACCTACTTCGATGCACTCGCGCTAGCGTACGCGCGCGCGCATCCTTCGCGCGATGCGGACCTGAACCGCTTCGGTGTGCAGTTGCCTGAAATCGTCGAAGGTTACGAGACCGACGCACGCTACGCGTATTTCGCCGATGTCGCGCGACTCGAATGGGCGTTGCACACCGCCAATTACGCAGCGAACGCCACGCCGCTCAACGCGCAGCAATGGCAAGCGCTGGGCGCAGAGCGTCTTGCGCAATCGCACCTCCTGGTGCATCCCGCATGCGCTGCGCTCGCTTTGCGCTTCGACGCTGTGGCGATCTGGCGGGCGCATCAGCCGGGCGGCGTATGGCCCGAGCGCGTGGATGTGCCGACGTGCGCGCTCGTGGCCCGGCCGCAGTGGCGGCCCACGGTGTTCCTGCACACGCACGCCGCACACGCAGCGTTCGTCGCACTGCGCGACGGCGCCACACTCGACGATGCGCTTGCCCAGGCATTCGACATCGACCCGGCTTTCGACTTCGGTAGGCAGTGGCGCGTGTGGATCGAGGCGCATGCAATCGTCGGCGTGCGCGGCGACTGAGCATGCAGCATGCCAAGCGCATACGCAGCCTCGCCATAAAGTAGAGGAATCCAAACTAACAACGGTTCATCCTCTCGAGTTGCACTTTACTCAGGCGAATAGGCCGCAAAAGCGAGCCCCGCCCCAAATACCGGTTCCGCCGAACCTGCCCGCATAGCGACGTTTCACGCGGCATGCGAGGATGAATGCATACGCACAGCATGCGCCCGCCGGCCGTTGTACACTCGGTTGCGTCCCGGCGCGCGCGGCGCCGGGCATCGTCCGTGGTCGGGCGCAGGCAAGCGCCCGGCAATCGGCGCCACTGCAAGGCCAGCCCCCGAAGACCAGAGATGATGATCCGCCGACCGAACGCCGTGCTTGCTATCGGCATTGCGCTCGCCGCAGTGCTGACGCTGGTCGCCGCATGGGTCATGGCGCAAATGCGGCACGACGCGCTTGCGAGCGCCCGCGCGTCCGCGTCCAACATGGCGCTGCTTTTCGAGCGCGACACCGCCCGCAATTTCGACGTCTACGACCTTTCGCTGCAAGCCGTCATCGACGCCATCGACGATCCGCGTCTCGCCGCACTGCCCGCCGACATCCGCCAGAACGTGCTGTTCGACCGCTCGGCCACGGCGAAGAATCTCGGCGCGATCTTTGTCACCAACGCCGCGGGCGATGTGGTTTTTGATTCGCGTTCGGTACCGCCGCGCGCGGTCAACGTGGCCGACCGCGACTATTTCATCGCACAGCGCGACTCGCCGCACGCGGGGCTCTATCTGAGCCACCCGTTCATTCCACGCGACGGGCCGGCCAACGCGACTATCGGCATGAGCCGCCGCCTCTCGAACCCCGACGGCTCGTTCGCGGGCGTCGTGGTCGGCACGATGCGGCTCGATTATTTCCGCCAACTGTTCGCCGGCGTGAACATCGGCACGAACGGCACGGTGGCGCTCACGCTCGCCGACGGCACGCTGCTCATGCGTCGCCCGTACGTCCCGGAGCTGATCGGCACAAGCGTTGCGGAATCTGTGCTCTTCCGGCACTTCGAGCGATCACAGTCCAGCGGCTTTTTCTCGCTCGGCCCGATAGACGGCGTGCGGCGCTGGTTCGCGCTGCGGCGCGTGGAGGGCTATCCGCTCGTGTTCAGCGTGGCCGTCGCGGCGGACGACATCTACCGTGAATGGCGCGTGCGCGCCTGGATCATCGGCACGCTCACGGCGGTGCTCGACGTCTCGTTGATCGCGCTCGCGCTCATGTTCACGCGCCAGCTGCGCCAGCGCGGCGCGGTGGAGGCGGAGTTGCGCGTGCAGGCGGACACCGATGCGCTCACGTCGCTCGCGAACCGGCGCGCCTTCGAAACCCGTGTGGACCAGGAATGGGCGCGCGCGCGCCGCTCGGGCGGCCCGCTCGCACTCGTGCTGCTCGATGTGGACCGCTTCAAACTCTACAACGACCGCTACGGCCACCTGGCGGGCGACGACGCGCTTGCGGCCGTCGCGCACGCGCTCGGCGCACACGCACGCCGCGCGGCGGACTGTGCTGCGCGTTATGGCGGCGAGGAGTTCGTGCTGCTGCTGCCCGAAACGGGCGAGGCCCAGGCGCTCGCGCTGGCCGAGAAGGTGCGCGCCGCGATCGAGGCGCTGGCGCTGCCGCACGCCGACAGCCCGAATGGCGTGCTCACGGTGAGCGTGGGCGTGGCGTGCACGACGCAAAGCGTGTTCGCCGACTGGCGCGCGCTGGCCGACGCCGCCGACGCGGCCCTTTACACCGCCAAGCGCTCCGGCCGCAACCGCGTGGCGGCATGGCTGCCCGCCACGACCGACGACGCACGCGACGCGGATGTCGAAGACCGCTCCGGCTGACCGTGGTCAAATTTTACCCGGATGATATTGCGTGTCATAATTTACCCGGGTAATATTCGCCCATCATTGGATATCGAGAAGGAGACAGCCATGATGGTGGCGAACGGCTGCACGGCATTTGCGGGTACGCGCTTGATCGCGCGGGGCGCGCCGCTTCAGGTGGCGCTGGCGGTCAAGGCGGAACTCGAGCGCGAAGGAACCGAAAACGGCGCGGCAGTGCTGGTTTTCGACGACCGCGACGCGCGCCCGGTTGAAATCGATCTGCGCGGCACGGAAAAGGACATCGAGGCGCGCATCGCCTCGCAGGCGCGCGGCGAGCAGGACGCAGCCGCGCAGAACGTCATCGACGAAGAAACCCCCGACGACGCCCCGCGCGGCCGCGGCCGCCCGAAGCTTGGCGTGGTCGCTCGCGAGGTGACGCTCCTGCCGCGTCATTGGGACTGGCTCGGCGCGCAGCCGGGCGGCGCCTCCGTCGTGCTGCGCCGGCTCGTGGATTGCGCGCGCCACGCGAGCGAGGCGCGCGAACGCGTGCGCGCGAGCCAGGAAGCTGCGCATCGCTTCATGACCGCGCTGGCCGGCAATTTGCCGAACTACGAGGAGGCGCTGCGCGCGCTCTACGCGGGCGAGCGAAGCCGCTTCGAAGCGGCGAATGCACCCTGGCCGGAGGACGTGCGCGCATACGCGCGGGAATTGGCGGAGGCCGCATTCGGCTGAATGCGGGAGCGGCGGCCGAAGAGCGGCCAAACTGAGCGGGCAAAAAAAAACCGCTCAAGCGGGGGAGCGAGAGCGGAGAAGTCGGAGAGTTTACAACTTACAACCTCAGCGTGGACTTTCATGGGGGTCACGCAGAAAGGAAAGTCTAGATCCGGCATTCCGTCCCGAATATAGGAGGAGTCTTAAACTCCATTCCGCGTTTACTTAAGAGATCGAATCGATGGCGGCCGGCATTGTTTCGGACGCCCGACATCCGGCTTGCCACGCGGATTGCGGCTCCGTACACTCCCGCCTGACTTGCATCAAGGGCGGCCGTTGCTTCGACGCGCGCGCGCCAACAATCAAAACCAGAAACAAGACCGCAAATCACGCCGACAAGAGGAACCCATGTCCGACTCCTACTTCCCCCGCTGGCGCGCGCAGACGGGTGACGCCCGCAGCGTCGTGGCCCCCGACGAGCGCCTCGCCTGGCCGCAGATGTTCGCCATGGGCGTGCAGCACGTCGTCGCCATGTTCGGCTCGACCGTGCTCGCGCCGCTCCTCATGGGCTTCGATCCGAACCTGTGCATCTTCATGTCGGGTGTTGGCACGCTGCTGTTCTTCGTGGTGGTGGGCGGGCGCGTGCCGAGCTATCTCGGTTCGAGCTTCGCGTTCATCGGCCTTGTAATCGCCGTGACGGGCTACGGTGGGCAGGGACCCAATCCCAACATTCCCGTGGCGCTCGGCGGCATCATCGCGTGCGGGGTGGCTTATACGCTGATCGGCCTGCTCGTCTCGGCCGTCGGCACCAAGTGGATCGAAACGCTCATGCCGCCGGTGGTGACCGGCGCGATCGTCTGCGTGATCGGGCTGAATCTCGCGCCCATCGCGGTGAAGGGCGTGAGCGGCTCGATCTTCGACTCGTGGATGGCTATCGTCACCGTGCTCTGCGTGGGCGGCGTGGCCGTGTTCACGCGCGGCACGCTGCAGCGCCTCCTGATTCTCGTCGGCCTCCTGATCGCCTATGTGATCTACGCGATCATCACGAACGGCATGGGCCTCGGCAAGCCGATCGACTTCTCGATCGTCGCGAACGCCGCCTGGTTCGGCATGCCGAAGTTCACCGCGCCCGTGTTCGATCCGCACGCCATGGCGCTGCTCGTGCCGATCGCCGTGATTCTGGTGGCGGAAAACCTCGGCCACATCAAGGCGGTTTCCGCGATGACGGGCTACAACCTCGACCGCTACGTGGGCCGCGCGTTCATCGGCGACGGCCTGGCCACGATCGTGTCGGGCTTCGCGGGCGGCACGGGTGTGACGACCTACGCGGAAAATATCGGCGTGATGGCCGTGACGAAAATCTACTCGACGCTCGTGTTCGTGATCGCCGCGCTCATCGCGCTCGTGCTCGGCTTCTCGCCGAAGTTCGGCGCCGTCATTCAGACGATTCCGGGCCCGGTGCTCGGCGGCGTCTCGATCGTCGTGTTTGGTCTTATCGCTGTGACGGGCGCGCGCATCTGGGTCGTCAACAAGGTGGACTTCTCGGACAACCGCAATCTCATCGTCGCCGCGGTCACGCTCGTGCTCGGCGCCGGCGACTTCTCGCTCAAGCTCGGCGGCTTCGGGCTGGGCGGCATCGGCACCGCCACGTTCGGCGCGATCATTCTCTACGCTTTGCTGCGCCGCAAGCCGGCGCAGGAAGCGGCGGTTTAAGCCTCACCGCTATTCACCGCTCATGCGGCGCCGGTCCTCGGCGCCGCGCTTTCCCTCTCGTTGTTCCGGTCTGCGCAAGCACGTGCTCAATTGCGATTGTGTCCACGCGTCGTCATCGCCGTTTCCGAGAGATCGACTTCGCGCATCAGCTTCGCCAGCGTTTCGTCGTTGATCTGCATCTGGTTGCGCAGCTTGAGCAGCGTCGCGCGTTCGGCGCGCATGCCCGCGAGGCGCATTTCCAGTTCCAGCGCGTCCGAGCGGCGCGCGTGCGCGCTGCGATTGCGGTCGGCGTCGAGCGAGGCGAGGCGCCGACGGTAGGTGTCCATCACGCGCGCGGTCGTGTCGGCGGCATAGGCAGCCTGCGATTCGTCGAGATCCTCGCTCACCTTTTCGTGCACGGCATCGACGGCGCGGATCCCCGCCTGTGCGGCCTGGATGCGCGCCTGGCGCTCCTCGGCCGCGTGCGGTCCCTGTGCGCCGCGCCGCACGCCGCG
Organism: Paraburkholderia hiiakae; assembly: GCF_904848665.1. Classification (GTDB taxonomy): domain Bacteria; phylum Pseudomonadota; class Gammaproteobacteria; order Burkholderiales; family Burkholderiaceae; genus Paraburkholderia; species Paraburkholderia hiiakae. The sequence continues at coordinate 878,016 of NZ_CAJHCQ010000001.1, read as the reverse complement.
CAGCAAGAGCGGCAGGCCCACGATCGCCACCAGCAGCGAAGCGAGGATCACGCCCGTCGCGATGAAAATGGCGCTGTCGCGTCCCGGCAGCGGGTTGCCGTTCGCGAGCGCCACGGGCAGCGAGAGCACGCCCGCGAGCGTCACCGCGCCCCGCACGCCCGCCACCGTGGTGATCGCCACCGTGCGCAGGCCCGGCACCGCGTTCGCCACGCCGTGACGCGCGGCGCCGCGGCTCGCCACCCAGCGCAGCAGCCACACCCAGCCAAAGCGCATGGCGTAGAGCGCCGCGAGCACGGCGGCGATATAGCCGAGCAGCCGCAGCATCTGCACGTTGCTCGTGTGGTGCGCGTCGAGCAGCGCCTTGCCGAGAATGCCAGGAAACTGCAGGCCGAGCAGCGTGAACACCATGCCGTTGAAGACGAACTCGATCATCGACCACGTGCTCGATGCGCGCACGCGCGTCGACACCGGTCCTTTGTGCGCGACGCTCGTGTAGTTCATCGTCATGCCGGCGGACACGGCCGCGAGCACGCCGGACACTTCGAGGTGCTCGGCGAACAGGTACGCCGCGAATGGAATCAGCAAGGTGAGCACGACGCCCGGCGCGGGGTCGCCGTCTTCGGTCACGTTGAGAAAGCGCTCCGAAACGAAGCTGAAGAGCCAGCCGATCACCGCCCCCAGCGCGAGACCGCCCGCCGCGATCAGGACGAAGCTGAGCGCCGCCGCGCGCAGCGAAAAATAGCCGGTGAGCGCGGCCGCCACGGCGAACTTGAGCGCGACGAGGCCCGAGGCGTCGTTCATCAGCGCTTCGCCTTCGAGGATGTGCATGAGCTGCGAGGGAATCCTGTCTTTGCCGGCGATGCCCGCGAGTGCCACGGCGTCGGTGGGCGAGAGCACGGCTGCGAGCGCGAAGGCGACGGGCAGCGACATTTGCGGCACGAGCCAGTGCACGAAATAGCCCACGGCGACGACCGTCAGCAGCACGAGGCCGAGCGCAAGCATGAGGATCGCGCGGCGCTGCATGAAGAACTCGCGCTTGGGCATGCGCCAGCCGTCGGCGAACAGCAGCGGCGGAATGAACAGCGCCATGAAGATGTCGGGATCGAACGTGACGTGCGGATTCACGAGCGGAAACGTGAGCAGCGCGCCAATGCCGATCTGCACGAGTGGCAACGGCAGCTTCAGGGGCACGGTGCGCGCGATGACGCCGGACACGGCGACAGCAAGCAGCAAAATGAGAACGGTGAAGAGGATGTCCATCGAAAAACGTAGCGGGGGCGAAACGGGACTATGCGGGGGAGCGCCGAAGAGGGAAGCCTTGGTCTGCCCTCACGCGCGGTACGGCACTGCGTTCTGGCGCGCATTAGAGAGGGGCGCGCCGGTCGAGGAAGAGTTTAGCCTGACGCGTCTGTAAGCCGCCGCGAAGCGCGCAGAGCTTGTGCATGGCGAAGCGCACATTTAGCCCGCATTCGCCTGTGGCAGGGTGCCAAAAATGCGGCAATTTGCCCGCCTGTGTGCGCCACCACCGAAGCAAAGGCGCGAGGAAAGGCGCACGATATCGGTGCACCCTGCAATGCCTCGCACGGTGCATGGCGTGCCCTTTCGCGGCGCACGCGATGGGCGTGAGCGCATTTCCCGATGCGTGCCAGATCGCAGATCGCAGTGCGAGCGAGCACGGACCTTGCTTGATCCCTCCCGTGACGCAATGAAAAGCAGGCTACGGAGGAACGCGCAGGCCGTGCAAAGGTTGTGCGGACGGCGGCGTCCTTCCTACGCGCTAGAGGATGGCATGATCACAGAGCAACAGGACAAAACAGCCGTGGCCCCTCACGGCTTCGATCTCAGCGTCACTTCGGGGCTGCAGCGCTACAGCGCACATCACGGCGACCTCACGCTTACGAGCGTGTTCCAGCCGGTGTTCAGCCTCTCGCACATGCGTGCGGTGGGCTACGAAGGGCTGCTGCGCGCGCACGATCCACTCGACCGCCCGGTGTCGCCGCTCGACGTGTTCGGCGACGCCGCGCGCGTGGGCGAAGCGTTGCTGGTGGACCGGCTCGCCCAGGGGCTGCATCTGGAGAACTTCGCGCTCTTGGGCGCGGAGCGCGAGTGGCTCTTTCTCAACGTGCATCCGGGCACGCTGATCGAGGCGTATCACTCGGCGGCGCTGCTTGCGAACCTGCGGCGGCTGAATATCGCGCCGCGGCGTGTGGTGCTGGAGGTGCTGGAAGATGAAGCGACGGACCTCGACGCGCTCGCGCAGGCCGTGGCGGCGTTTCGCGAGCGCGGCTTTCTGGTGGCGCTCGACGACTTCGGCGCGGGCAACGTCGATATTGGCCGCGTGTGGCAGCTCAACCCCGATATCGTCAAGCTCGACCGCATCATGCTGATGCACGCGCAGCATCGCGCCGACATGGCCGCGACGCTGCCCGCGCTCGTGGCGTTGCTACACGACGCGGGCAAGCTCGTGCTGATCGAGGGGGTGGAGACGGAACACGAGGCGCAGCTCGCGCTCGCGTGCAACGCGGACTTCGTGCAGGGCTTTTTCTTCGCGCGGCCCGCGCCCGGGCTCACCGACGCCGCGCAGGTGCAAGGCGTGATCGCCGAAGCGACGGAGCGTTTTCGTCAGCAGACCGAAACGCGCGAGCGGGGCGAGACCCATCGCCTCGCGCCCTACCTGCGTGCATTCGAGCGCGCGGCAGAACGACTTTCCGCTGGCGAGCCGATGGAAGAGGTGTGCTGGAACTTCCTCGCGTTAGATCACGCGGCGCGCTGCTATCTGCTCGATTCGAACGGCAGGCAGGCGGGCCGCAACGTCGTGCTGCGCGTCGATCGCGCGGAGCGCGATGCGCGCTTTCTGCCGCTGGAAGACGCACAAGGTGCGAGCTGGCTGCGCAGGCCGTACTTCCGCACGGCGCTCGTTTCGCCGGGGCGCGTGCACGTGACCGGACCGTATCTGTCGATCAACGAGGCGCTGCCGTGCATGACGCTTTCCATGACGGTGCAGGTGGGCGAGCGCCTGTGCGTGCTGTGCGGCGATATCGACTGGTTCGAGTAGGCAGGCATCTGCGATCATGTCGTGTTCTTAAACGACATGGCGCGCAAACATGCCAATCACACAACAGCGTGAACGGGTGGTGCTGGAAGTCATCGCGACCACGGTCGCCGACGCGCAAGCCGCCGCGCGCGGCGGCGCGGATCGTCTCGAACTCGTGACCGCGATGGGCGAGGGCGGCCTCACACCGAGCATCGGCATGATTGAAGCCGTGGTCGAGGCCGTGACAATTCCCGTGAACGTGATCGTGCGGCCGCACAGCCGCTCATTCATTTACGATTCGAATGACTATGCGGTGATGTTGCGCGACGTGCGTGCCGCGAAGCTGGCGGGCGCGCATGCGGTCGTGATCGGCATGCTCACGCCATCGCATGAAGTGGATCGCGACGGCTTGCAGCGCGCGATCGACGCCGCCGACGGCATGCCGCTCACGTTTCATCGCGCGTTCGACGAAGCGCGCGATCTGCGGGAAGCGTTCGAGGTGTTGCTCGGTTTCGAAGCCGTGACGAACGTGCTCACCTCGGGCGGCAAGCCTTCGGTGCTGGATGCGCAGGCGCAAATCGAAACGCTCGTGCAGCGTGCGGCGCACACGCATTGCACGGTCCTCGCGGGCGCGGGACTGACGCTCGATCGCGTAGCCGGGTTCGTGGGCGCGACGCGTGTGCACGCGGTTCACTTCGGCTCCGGCGTGCGCGTTGACGGCAAGGGCCTAGCCCCTGTCGACGAAAACAAGGTGCGGCGCGTGCGAACCCTGCTCGACGCCTGACCCATAAAAAAGCGCGCGCCATTCAAATGAACGGCGCGCGCTTTCCTGACTTCACTTCATCTTACTTCGCCACCACCACCGGGATGCCGCGTAACGCGCCCGCGCCCTTGAACGACGCGAGGGCTTCTTGCACCGCAGCGCTTGTCTTCACCTCGATGGCAAGGCGCGCAGCCAGTTCACGCTCGCTGCGCTTCACCGCCGCGAGGTTCGCGAGCTTCACGTGCCCATAGCCGCGCACACGCTGATGCAGGTTGGCGAGCCTGGCGATGTCGTCGGCGTTTTCGGCGGTGAGGCTGGCGAACGCACCGCGCAGCGTCGCCTCGTAGTCGCCGGCGAGTGCGCGTTCCATGCGGCGCTCCAGCGTCTTGCCGAACGGATCGAGCCATGTGCCGCGCACGCTGCGTCCCTTCTTCAGCAGCCCGAACGCGCTCCACATCCACTGGCCGAACTGCATCTTGCGCGGAGCCTGGCCGTTCTTCTCACGCGCGATGAGCGGCGGCGCGAGGTTGAACTTCACGGTGAAATCGCTGCCCGCCGTGCCTTCGAACTGCGCTTCGAGCGCGGCGCGCAACGCCGGGTCGGCGTGCAGGCGCGCGACTTCGTATTCGTCCTTCACGGCAAGCAGCCGATAGAACGTGGTCGCGACGGCGCGCGCGAGCGCGTTTTCTGCGGTCTTGTCCGCGCTGCGAGCGGCATCGACCAGTGCGCGATAGCGCTTCACGTAGCTCGCGCCACCGTAGGCCAGGAGACGCGCTTCGCGATCGGCGATCAGTTCGTCGAGCGTTTGCGTGAGCTTGCGCGCCGTAGCCTTGGCGGCCGCCGCGCGTTGCGTCTCGAGCGCTTCGAGCGCGGTGGGATCGGCGGCGGCCATGCGGCCGATGGAGAACGCGAGCAGATTCGCCTGCACGGCCACGTTGTTCAGTTCGATGGCGCGCGTGAGCGCTGCGAAAGAAACCGGCACGAGGCCCAGCTGCCACGCGAAACCAAGCATCACGATGTTCGCGCCGATCGTGTCGCCGAGATAGCGCTGTGCGAGCGCCTGCGCATCGCACGCAGCGAGCGGATCTTGCGCAGGTGTTGCGCCATGGGTCGCCGCGTGCCGCATCTTCGCCAGTAGCGCATCGGCGTGCAGGTTGGCTTCGGGGTTCTGCACGAACGACGCATTTGGAATCTCATGCGTGTTCACGACGATGCGCGTGCGATCGTGCCGCACCGTTTGCAGGGCGTCGGCGCTCGCGCCCACCACCATGTCGCAGGCGAGCAGCAGGTCGGCCTGCTGCGTGTCGATGCGCACCTGGTTGAGCAGCGCATCCGTCGCGGCGAAGCGCACGAACGACAGCACCGAGCCGCCCTTCTGCGCGAAGCCCATGAAGTCGAGCACTGAAGCGCTCTTGCCTTCCAGATGCGCGGCCATGCTGATGAGCGCGCCCACGGTCACGACACCCGTGCCGCCCACGCCCGTCACGAGGATGTCGTACGGCGCGTTGTCCAGATGCGTGGCCGGAACCGGCAGCGCCTTCACGCGCGCGGCGAGCGCCTGCGGATCGAACGCGGCCCCAGCGGCCTTCTTGAGCTTGCCGCCCTCGATGGTCACGAAGCTCGGGCAGAAGCCGTTCACGCACGAATAGTCCTTGTTGCACGACGACTGGTCGATGCGGCGCTTGCGGCCCAGTTCCGTTTCCACCGGTTCGACCGAAAGACAATTCGACTGCACGCCGCAGTCGCCGCAACCTTCGCACACTTCCTCGTTGATGAAGAGGCGCTTGTCCGGATCGGGGAATTCGCCCTTCTTGCGGCGGCGGCGCTTTTCGGCGGCGCACGTTTGATCGTAGATCAGCACGGTCACGCCCGGCGTTTCGCGCAGTTCGCGCTGCACGGTGTCCAGTTCGCTGCGGTGATGGAACGTCGTGCCCTTCGGAAACAGGCCGTGATGGCCGTCGTATTTCTCGGGCTCGTCGCTCACCACCACGAAGCGCGAGACGCCCTCGGCTTCCACCTGGCGCGCGATCTGCGCCACGGAGATGCTGCCGTCCACGGGCTGGCCGCCCGTCATCGCCACGGCGTCGTTGTAGAGGATCTTGTAGGTGATGTTGGTCTTCGCCGCTACAGCCTGGCGAATCGCAAGGATGCCTGAATGAAAGTAAGTGCCGTCGCCGAGATTCTGGAACACGTGCGGCATTTTCGTGAACATCGAGTGTGCGGCCCAGTCGACGCCTTCGCCGCCCATCTGGATGAGGCCCGTGGTGTCGCGCTCCATCCACGAAGCCATGAAGTGGCAGCCAATGCCGGCCTGGGCGATCGAGCCTTCGGGCACCTTCGTCGACGTGTTGTGCGGGCAGCCCGAGCAGAAGTAGGGCGTGCGCCGCACGGCGTCGGCGGCGTTCGAGAGGATTTGCGGCGCGACGAGATCCACCACGCGCTCGCGGCGGTCGAGCGCGGGACGGTGCTTCGCGAGCCACGCGGCGAACACGGGCAGGATGCGCGAGGGGCGCAGCTCGCCAAGCTCGGAGAGCAGCAGCGTGCCGTCTTCGGCGTGCTTGCCGATCACGGTCGGGCGCGCGCCCTCCTTGCGGTTGTAGAGGTAGTCCTTGATCTGCTGCTCGATGACCGGGCCTTTTTCTTCGATCACGAGCACGTCGGTGAGGCCGGCGACGAACGCGTCGATACGCGACATCTCCAGCGGGAACGAGAGGCCCACCTTGTAGATGCGCACGCCCGCGCGATCCAGATCCTCGATGGTGAGATCGAGTCGGCGCAGCGTTTCCATCAGGTCCAGGTGCGCCTTGCCGCAGGTGACGATGCCCACGTTCGCGTGCGGGCTCGGCGCGATCCACTTGTCGATGCTGTTCATGCGCGCGAAGTGGCGCACGGCGTCGAGCTTGGCCGCCAGACGCTGCTCGATGGCGAGACTCGGCAGATCGGGCCAGCGGTTATGCAGGCCGTCCGGTGGCGGCGTGAAACCTTCAGGCGCTTGCCAGTCGGTCTTGATGGCATCGAGATCGACGGTCGAGCCCGATTCCACCGTCTCCGAAATCGCCTTGTAGCCCACCCACGCGCCCGAGTAGCGCGAGAGCGCCCAGCCATACAGGCCGAATTCGAGCATGTCGGCAATGTTCGACGGATTCACCACAGGCATGTGCCACGCCATCAGCGCGAAGTCGCTCTGATGCGGCATGGACGACGACACGCAGCCGTGGTCGTCGCCGGCCACCACCAGCACGCCGCCGTGCGGCGACGAGCCGTAGGCGTTGCCGTGCTTGAGCGCGTCGCCGGCGCGATCGACGCCCGGTCCCTTGCCGTACCACATCGCGAACACGCCTTCGACGGTGCGCTCCGGGTCCGCTTCCACGCGCTGCGTGCCGAGCACGGCCGTGCCGCCCAGTTCTTCGTTGATGGCGGGCAGGAAGCGTACGTCGGCGGCTTCGAGCAGTTTCTTCGCCTTCCACGCCTGCTGGTCGACCATGCCGAGCGGCGAACCGCGATAGCCGCTGATGAAGCCCGCGGTGTTCAGACCATGCGCGCGGTCGAGCGCGCGCTGCATGAGCGCGAGCCGGATCAGCGCCTGCGTGCCGGTCAGGAAGATGCGGCCGCGCGTGGCGGTGAGGTTGTCGGTGAGCTTGTAATCAGCGAGAGGCGGCGTATCAAGCGGCGAGGGGGTGTCGCCGAACGCGGGGCGCGCGGTCATTGGGGGAGTCTCCGTTTATCGAACGCAGTTAGCGCTTCAGCTGTCGGCCGGAGTTAGTGCTTCAGCACTTACTCCGGGCCCATGCAAAGCACTGACTGCGATCCTATGCAAAGCTATTGCGTTCGCATGGCCCTGTTGAGAGGGCGGCGAAAGAGCCTCTATTCTTTCTCGCCAATGACGGAAATTTTTTGCTAACTCTCCGGCGCTACCGGCTATTCGCGCGAGAGCCTGCCCACGCCCGGTGAATTTGGAGAGAGATTTTCCCTGCCCCGCTGCGATCCCGTCTGGATCGACCTTTCGGGGGAATCCGTCAGATCGTAATCGGTACGTAAGGTATCGCCCCGTCGAATGGCACGACATCGTGAAAGTGCGTGTAGTCCATCGTGCTCACGCCGTTCTCGTCGCTCAGCAGGTCGACGTAGCGGTACTGCCAGCGGATCTGCCGATCCGACCAGCTAAAGCGCGCCTGCATGGTCTGCGCGGTGGACTCGTCGGAGCCCTCGATCACGGCATGGAGCGTGGCGTGCTGCTCGGCCAGCGTCTCGGGCGTGACGCCGTAGAGCGGGCTCGACTCGTCGATCACGTGCATGAGATTCCAGCCCAGCGTGAAGAGCGGATGCTGGTTGCGCACGAGCTTGAGGTCGTGGATGCGCCGCGCGCGAAAGCCGTCCGAAGAGGTCTCGATACGGATGAGCCGCAGTTTCGCGCCCGCTTCGGCGATCACGTTCTGGCGGGCGTTGGCGGCGCGCGCCATCAGCGTCATGCGGCCTTCGATGGGGTGCACCACCACCTGGCTCGCGAACATGATCTTCGCGCGCGGGCGCGAGAAGCGTGCGAACACCAGACCAGTGGCCAATGCGACGCCCGACATGCCGACGAAGATTTCGAGCGTGGCGACCATGTGCGCGTAGACCGTTTGCGGATGCATGTCGCCGTAGCCGACGGTCGCAAGCGTTTCCACGCTGAAGAAGAACGCGCCGAGAAAGCCCTTCGGGTACTGGTTGGCGATGGGCGCGGTGCCGAGCTGGTAGAGGCACGCGAACACGCCGTTCATGAACAGGAAGAGGGCTGCGAGCGAGGCGAAGAATGTGAGCCAGCGCATGGTGAGCGCCGTGTGGTAGAAGTCGCCCCAGCTCTGCGGCATGCCGTAGACGAGCACTTCGCGCGAGCCCACCATCAGCTTGCGCGGCGCGCCGCGCTTGACGCCCGGCTTGCCTGCTCTGGGTGACTCGGCCTTGCAGGCGGCCATGTCCACGCCCGGCGAAGGCTGAGGCGCCGATTCGGCTTGCTGGGCCGCTTCGTGGTTTGCGACGCGCTCCGGCGATTCCGACGTCATGATGTTCCTGGCGGTTCTGAAAAGGGAGTGGGAGCGTAGCAATGCCGAAGCAACGCGGCAAGGCGACACGTCAAGCGTACCGCAAGAAGGTATTGGCAAAGCGATGCGGGGACGATGCGCTGCCGCTCACTCCCGCAGCGCGGCGGGAGTGAGCGGCAGCAAAGCGCGGGGGCGAGCGGTGGGCTTACGGAAACCCGTGCGGCTTCGGAATGCCCGCGCCGTGTTCGATATCGGCGATGGCCTGGCGGCGTGCGGCGTCCACGGCTTGCGTGGGCGCATCGAAGCCCGCGTTGCCGCCGACCGTGACCCACGGCTGCACGGCTTTGTCGCGATGCGTGATCTGATACTCGGCGTCCCAGCGAGCACCCTGCAGTGCGAGGGGATGCACGTGAATGGCGTAGACGCCGTAAAGAAAGAGCTGTTCGGACATGGCTAACCTCCTGTCGACCAGAGTTAGTGCTTTAGCACTGACTCGGGTCCCATGCAGAGCACCCCCGTCGCATGTAGCGCTGCCAGCAGACCCTGAACGGGCGCTGGGTTCACCCCGCGCGACTTACAGTTCGAGCTCGCCGAGAATGCGATGCGCCAGCGCCTTGGCTTCTTCGAGAGCTTCTTCCGGCGTGCCCGATGCGGCTTCCACTTCATACACCGCGTTTTCGAGTTCCTCGCCGTCGTCGCGCGCCAGGGAGACCAGGCCCTGGTACTGGCCGGCGTTCATGGGCCGCACAGAGGCGACGGCCGTGTAGATCCCCTTGGTGTAGCTGACGTCTTCCATAACGTGCTCCTCGCGGAAGGAAACCCCTCGACGGGCCGGGTGGATCGGGCCGCGCACGGTGAAGCGCGCAAGCGTCGCGCCTCGCCCGCAACAAGAGGGAAATTCCATGCTAGCACGTTGCCCGCGCGGCTGCGGGACACGCATATGACGCCGGCGCGGCGCTTTCGTGTCAGCACCGCGCCGTGTCCTTGCAGTGCGCCTGGCGACACGCCAGGCGACGCGCCTCGCCTTGTGCCTTCAGTCGGCGAGCAGCGCGACGACTTCGTCGAGCGTCGGCGAATGCGCGCCGGGCCGGCGGCACGCGGCCGCGCCCGCGGCGAGCGCGAAGGCGAGATGCTGGCGCCAGTTGCGCTGCGGCGCGCTCATGAGACTGAACAGCAGCCCGCCGATGGACGCGTCGCCCGCACCCACCGTATCGGCGACCTCGACGCGCGGCGGCGCCGCTTCGATCACCTCGTTGCCCACGTAGAGCGTGGCCGCCTGCGCGCCGCGCGTGACGAGCAGCGTGGCGGCCGGATTGAGCGCGCGCACGGCTTCGATGGCTTCGGCCTCGCTCTTGCCTTCGAACAGCATGCGCAGGTCTTCGTCGGAGACCTTGATGAGATCGGCGAGCGCGGCCATACGGCGCAGGATCGGCTCGTAGCCGTGCGCCATGAGGTTGCGGTAGTTCGGATCGAAGCTGATCTTCACGCCGGCCGCGCGCAGCTCGGCGGCAAGCGTGGCGAGCGTTTCGCCGAGCGGCTGGCGCACGAGGCTGATGCAGCCAAAGTGCGCCCACTTCGCATGCGCGCGCCAGCCTTCGGGCAGCTTCGCGGGATCGAAGGCCAGGTCGGCGCTGTTATCGCCAATGAAGTAGTACGCGGGCGGATGCGTCTGATGCACGATTGCGAGCAGCGGCGCGCGCTCGACGCGCTGCATGAAGCGCATGTCGAGCCCAGCGGCCACGCTCGCGTTCCAGAGTTCATCCGAGAAGTTGTCCACCCCGAGCGCTCCCACGCTTGCCGTCGGCAGCCCGAGGCGCGCGACCGCGCGCGCGACGTTCCAGCCCGCGCCGCCAGGGTGTGCGCGCCAGTGCGAGTCCATGCCCGGTGCGCCCGGCGGCGAACTGTGCGGCGTGCCTTCGGGCGCAGGGGTGCGCACGAGATCGGTGAGGATGTCGCCGGCCGAGATGAAGGCCGGGAAGCCGGACGAGAAGTCCGGGCCGGTGCTGCAGGTGCTCATCGTCGTGTTCCTCTATTTAGTTCTGGCCGGTCGTGCCGGTCATGTCGCCAGCGGCGGCTTCCTCGCGGCCGACGATCGGCGCCATGCCGCGTCCAGGCAGCGCGTTCAGCGCTTCGTAGCACGCGCCCATGGTGTGATAGTCGGTCTTGCCGGCGGGGCTCTTCTCGTCACTGTACTTGCGGTTGTCGCAGGTGAGGATGCGATACCACGCACCGTAACGATGATCGACGAAATTCGCCCAGCTGTAGCGCCAGATCTCGTCGTACCAGTCCCAGAAGCGCTCGTTGCCGGTGCGCTTGCCGAGCAGCGCCGCCGTGGCGAAGGTTTCCGCCTGCACCCAGAAGTACTTGTCGTGATCGCACACGGTGCCGTCCGGGCCGAAGCCGTAGTAGAGGCCGCCGTGATCGTTGTCCCAGGCGTGCGCCATGGCGGCGTCGAAGAGTTCGATCGCGCGCGGCAGCAGCCAGGGCAGCGGCCGGTGACGCTCGAGCAGCAACAGCAGCTTGGCCCATTCCGTTTGATGCCCCGGCTGGAAGCCCCACGGGCGGAAGATATTCGAGCTGTCTTCTTCGTTGTAATGCCAGTCCACCGACCAGTCCGCGTGAAAGTGCTCCCACACGAGCCCTTGCGAGAGCTTCGCCTGGCGCAGCGTGATGTTCGACGCGACGCGCTCGGCGCGGTCGAGATACACGAGATGGCCCGTCGCCTCGTAGGCCGCGAGCAGCGCCTCGGTCGTGTGCATGTTGGCATTCTGGCCGCGATAGCCCGAGACGATCCAGTCGGCGCTCGCCTCGTCGGCGTACAGGCCCGCCGCGCCGTCCCAGAAGCGATGTTCCATCAGATCGAACGTCGCGCCGATCATCGGCCGTGCTTCCTCGATGCCGGCCATCGCCGCATGCGCGTATGCGAGCAGCACGAACGCGAGGCCGTAGCAGTGGCGCGTGGCGTCGAGCATGCGCTTCTTGCCGTCGCGCCAGTCGATCTCCCAGTCGTAGCCTTGCAGTTGCGGGTCCCAGTGGCCTTCGCGCAGGAACTGCAGGCCGTGGCGCGCGTATTCCAGGTGCTGCGGATCGCCGAACTCGCGGTACGCCATCGCATAGTTGAAGACGTAACGGCAGCTGCTCACGAGGTGCCGCGAGTGCGCGTTGTAGATCGAACCGTCGTCGCGGAAGTAATGGAAGAAGCCGCCCGACGGATCGAGCACGTTCGGCGCGTAGAAGCGCAGCGTGTCCTGCACGTGGCTGAGCAGGAAGCCGCGGTCGCGAAAGCTCGCGACGCCCGGCGCGGCGACAGGGTGTGCGGTGGCTAAGGAGGCGGTGTCGGCGGTCATCGTCATGGCTTTCTCTTCTGGCTTGGACGTGGCTTCAGCGTAGTTTCAACGTGTTTTCAACGGAGCGCCTCAGGCGCTCTGTGGTGTGCTTGCAGTGTGACGGACAGCGTGCGCGGCGATGAGATTCGATGACGCCGCACCCAAGGTGCTCGCGCGTGCGACGAGCTGCACCGGCAAACGGATCTCGCTCGTGGCAGGCGTTTCTTCGAGCAGTAGTTCGACGCCCCGCCGCCCGAGCGCTTCCTTGTCGACGGCGATCGTCGAGAGCGGTGGTGTGGCGTGCGTGGCGCCCGCGATATCGTCGAAACCGACGATGCCGATGTCCTCGGGCACGCGCAGGCCGTTGGCGAGGCACACGCGCATGGCTGCGAGCGCGGCGGCGTCGTTGTAGGCGAACAGGGCGTCGGGCGGCGGGCGCGATGCGGCTCGCGCCGAATCGAGCAAACGCTGCATGGCGAGCGACGCGCCCGTGTCCGGATCGAGGCCGCCGTCTATCGTCGTTTCGAGCGATGGGTCGAACAGGAGGCCCGCCTCGAAGAACGCGCGCCGGTAGCCGAGCGCGCGCTGCGCGATGCTGTAGTGCGCAAGCGACCCGCCGATGAACGCAATGCGCCGCCGCCCCAGCTCGAACAGATGCTGCATGGCGAGCGCGGCGCCCGCCGCGTTGTCGATGTTCACCGAGCGCAGGCCCGGCGCCCACAGGTCGATCAGCACGAGCGGCCGTTGCAGCGCGACGAGCGCGGCGAGCATTTCCGGCTCGACGAAACCCGCCACGGCGATGGCATCGGGCGCGTGCAGGCGCAACTGCTGGACGGTGTCGTCGGCGGGACCGGCCGTGAGCAGCGCGGGCACGATGCCGTGTTCGCGGCAGGCGTCTTCCACGCCGTGCAGCACGTGCGAGAAGAACGGGCTCGCCGCGAAGTTGTTGTGCTGGCGGTGGAGCAGGAAGGTGAGCCGGCGAATGCGCGGGCGCAGTTGCGCGCAGTCGTAGCCGAGCGCGCGCGCGACTTCGACGATGCGTTCGCGCGTGGCTTCGGAAAGACCCGGCTGGTTTTTCAACGCGCGCGACACGGTGCCGATCGACACGTTGGCGGCCTGCGCGACGTCACGAATGGTTGTCCCCATGATTCCTGGCAAGCGGTGAGCGCGGTGAGCGTTCCGGGAGTGGTCAGGTGTGCGGCGATTGTATAGTAAAAATATGTTCCAAAAACCCGAATCTACGCCATGAATTCCAGGTAAATACCAGTAAACAATGAAATAAACGCAAACTTGTATGTTTAGTAAAATTAACTAAACGGGTGCGGGCACGGCGGTTGCGGTAAGCCGGGCACTAACATTCGACTTTCGGAGGCGTCATGCTCGGCACCCTGCTTCTGGTCATTCTGATCCTGCTGCTCATTGGCGCGTTTCCAGCGTGGCCGCATAGCCGCTCGTGGGGCTACGCGCCTTCGGGCACACTCGGCATCGTCGTTATCGTGGTGGTCGTGCTGGTGTTGATGGGAACGATCTAGCGACGGCGCAGCAGCGAGGAAACAAAAGCAAAATGGGCCGGCGCGCGGCATGAGCCGCGCGGCCGGCCCACACTTTTTGGGGCTGCCGCAGGGGGAAATTCAGGCCGTTATGACGCGCTGGCGGCTTCGCCCGGTGTCGTGCCGAGCGCGGGGAGGAGGTTGGCGCTCGCGCTCCCGTCGATCACGACAAGTCCGGTGGCTTCCTGTTTCGCGCGGCGTTTGGCGAGGGCCGCGAGGGAGGCGATGGCGTCGCTGCTGTGCTGCGCGCCTTCGCCCGGCGCGACGCGCACGCAGCCTATCGCCATCGTCACGAAGGTGAAAAAGGTGGCGTTACCGTGGCGATCCTCGCCGTGAATACCGCCCGCGAGCCGGTCGCCCGGCGCGTAGAAGCGCAGTGCGCCTTCGTTGAACGTTTCGATCGCCTGGCGCGCGCGCTCGCGCCACGTCTCGCTCTGGAACAGGATCAGGAAGTCGTCGCCGCCCACGTGGCCGAGGAAATCGCGCGTGGGGTCGCAGGCGTCGGCGAGCACCGTCGCCGCGAACTTGAGCACCTCATCGCCCTGCCAGTAGCCGTACTGATCGTTGAAGGGCTTGAACTGGTTCAGGTCGACGTAGCACGCGTGAAAGCCTGCGTCGTGCGAGAGCAGGCGCTCGATATGCGAGCTGATCGGAATGTTGCCCGGCAGGAAGGTGAGCGGATTCGCGTAGCGCGCGGCCTGGATGCGCACCTCCGTCACCGCGCGCACGAGGCTCTCGCCGGTGCCGAGTCCGGCATAGCGGCCGTTGTCGGTGATCACGAAGCCATCGGCGAGATAGCGCTGGTCGTCGCTGGCGAGGAGCGTGGCCATCTGCTCGACGGTCATCGACTGCTCGATCAGCACCGGCTGCGCGTTGGCGAATTGCAGGCAGGCCTTCTTGCCGAACAGCTCGCGGTGGTATGGCAGCGCATAACGGTCCATGAACGCGCGCCGGTTGATGAGCGCGACGGGCGCTTCGTCTTCCACCACGGCCACCGCGTGCAGATCGGGTTGACCGTTGAACAGTTGGAGCACGTCGTTGTTGGTTGCCTCGCGCGGCAGCGCGGGCGCGCGCACGAGCATCTTGCTGGCGGGCGCGGTGCCCCCCGCGGGCTGCGTGGCGGCGCTGCGCGTGGCCTCGGGAAACACGGCGATATGGTCCGCGCGAATCGCCTCGCGCGCTTCGCGTGCGAGCACGCGCAGCGGTTCCACGTTGGGACGGCCAAAGAAAAAGCCCTGGCCGCAGTCGATGCCCATGTCGCGCAGCACGATCAGGTCGGCGGCATTCTCGATGCCCTCCGCCACGAGGCGCGCGCCGCTCGCCTGCGCGAAATGCTGCATGGCGCGCACGGCTTCGAACTTGAGCGCGTCGTTGGCGATGTCATGGATGAAGAAGCGGTCGATCTTCACGACATCGGGCTGCAATTGCACCCAGAGGTTGAGGCTGGCGTTGGCCGTGCCGTAGTCGTCCAGCGCGAACTGGGCGCCCGCCGCGCGCAACGTTTCCACCACGGGCGAGAAGTTGCGCAGGTCGTGGATGGCGCTCTGCTCGGTGAGTTCGATCACGACGCGCGTCGGGTCGATCGGGCCGTCGAAGAGTGCAAGCGCGGCGTCGCCGGCGGCGGTGAGCTGGCGCAGCGCGTCGGCGCTGAAATTGAGGAACAGCTTGCCGGGGCAGTCGAGCCCGGCGAACGTTTCGATGCAGGTGCGGGCGGCCGCGCGTTCGAGCGCGGCGGTGCATTGTTCGTCGCCTGCGCGCGCGAAGAGGGCGGCGGGCGTTTCGAGCGGCGAGCCGGCCGGTCCACGAATGAGGCCCTCGTAGCCGAGGATCACGCCACCCTCGAAATCGACGATGGGCTGGAAGACGGCGCGCAGCTGACGCTGGGCGATCAGTGCCCCAACGCCGGGCGTGGCGTGAAGGAATGGCGCGCGAGCGGACGCAGACATGGACAGGCTGGAACGGGCGAAGACGTTGAACTTAACGGCATATCATCGGATGAATTCAATGAATTTTTGGTGACAGTACGGTGGAGCCCTCTTTGGGCGTGCGGCGGATGCGCGCGGAACGGGGGGAGGGTAGCTGGAGGCAGAGAGGGGGGCGCCGCGGCCAGGCCGTGGCGTTTGCTGCAGCAGGGCGACGACTTCTCGCCGCCCTGAACGACGTATTGAACGCCACTTGGTGGCGCTCAGTGGCGCTTATCGGCGCTTATCGGCGCGCGGCCGTAGCAGTGCGCTCGCTCGTGCCGGCACGCGATTCGTCGCCCGAGTTGGCGGCGCGCTCGGCGCTCATGTCGCGCTCGCCCCAGCGCTGGGCGAGCGCCGCGCACACCATGAGCTGGATCTGGTGGAACAGCATGAGCGGGAGCACGACCGCGCCCACGGCGTTCGAGGCGAAGATGACCTTTGCCATCGGCACGCCGGCCGCGAGGCTCTTTTTCGAGCCGCAAAAAATGATGGTGATCTGGTCGGCGCGCGAGAAGCCGAGCTTCTTGCTCGTGTACATCGTGATGCCGAGTGCGAGCGCGAGCAGCACCGCGTTGACCACGAGCAGGCCGCCGAGCGCGGTGAGCGGAATGTGATGCCAGAGCCCTTCGTTCACGGCCTCGGAAAACGCCCCGAACACGACGAGCAGGATCGAGCCCTGATCGACGAACTTGAGCACACCCTTGTTGCGCTCGATCCAGTGACCGATCACCGGGCGCAGCAACTGACCCGCCACGAACGGCACGAGCAGTTGCAGCACGATGTTCCACACGGTGTGCCAGGCCGAGCCGGCGGCCGCACTCTGGTTCGTGACGACCAGACTCACGAGCGCGGGCGTGACGAAGATGCCGATCAGGCTCGACGCCGAAGCGCTGCAAACGGCGGCGGGCACGTTGCCGCGCGCGATCGAGGTAAAGGCGATGGACGACTGCACCGTGGAAGGCAGCGTGCAGAGGAACAGCACGCCCGCATAGAGCGCCGGGGTGACGAGCGGCGAAAGCACCGGCTTGAGCGCGAGCCCCAGCGCCGGAAAGAGTACGAAAGTGCTGAGCAGTACGACGATGTGCAGCCGCCAGTGCGTCGCACCGGCGACGATCGCCTCGCGCGACAGCTTGGCGCCGTGCAGGAAGAACAGCAGGCCGACGGCTACGTTGGTGAGCCAGTTGAAACCGGTGGCGGCCTGGCCGTGCACCGGGAACAGGCTCGCAAGAATCACCGTGCCGACAAGGCAGAGGGTGAAGTTATCGGGCAGGAATTTCGGACGTGCCATCGGACAATCTCTAGTGCGCGCCTGGGCGCTGGCTGCGCGCAATCGGTGTGCGTGCAACGGGTGAATCGGGACGTCTATTGTCGGCGCAAGCCGATTGAAAAAGCAAATTCATTTGAAGCATCGATTAATGAAAGCAGCGCATGGATCGCCCATGTCGATGACTCTTTTATGCCGGATTCCTCATCGACATGCGAGGGGCATTCCCGTGCCGCAAAAGTCGTCAGGAGTCCGCGCATTCTTCAGATGTTGAGGCCGTGCTCAAGCATAAGGCGGACCACTCTATACCTGCCCGCAGCGCCTTGCTGGGCGGCCTTCCGAGACCGCCTCCAGATCCGGAAAACCTAGCAGTAACATGGTGTTACAACCCTTCGGGCGGCATAACATCTTTTGGCTCGACACCCATACGGCACGCCCATAAATTACCGTCAAAGGGACGCCAAAATCGTTGTGGCGGCAATCGTTACGCGCTGCGCGGCGGGCGTCCCGGGACTGGCCCGCCATGGCCCGAGTGGCGGGTTGCCAAGCGCAAACGTCGGGCAGGTGAAACGTCACAATGCACGCAGGGTTGTCAAAACTGGGACAGTGGATCTTCGGGGCCGGATTGGCGGCCTTCGTTGCGCTCGCCCATGCGCAGCCCGGTTTTCCGGGGCACGGCGGGGGCGGCGGCTTCGCGCGCGCGCCTTCCATGCCCGCCATGCACTCGATGCCCGCGCCGCGGGCCGGCATGTCATGGGGCGGCGGCTACCACGGCGCCCCCGAGCGCGGCCGCGGCCCTACAGCAACGCCCATGCGCGTGGCCGATCAGGGCGGCCGCTATGAGCGCGGCGGCAATCGTGCACCGAATCAGTGGCAAGGGCAGGTCCAGCAGCAGGCTCCCCGTCGCGACTACAGCTATGGCACGCCGTTCGGCGGCGGCTACGGCGGCTATCGCGGCGACCCCCGCGGCAACCCCATTACGCCCGTGAGCGCGGAATCGCGTCAGGTGCCGCACCCGCCGGCCGACTCGCCGGTGCGCGCGGGCTCGATTCGCGAAGACGTCGCCCGGTACAACGAAGAGCGCGGCGGTACCTTCCGGCCGTTCCCGCGCAACGGCGGCGAGGTTCCGCGCCCGCCCATGCCCTCGCCTTACCGCAATTGAGCGCTGCGCTCGCAGCTGCTTTCGCTTTCTCCCCGCCTCACGCTTTCTGCGTTTTTCTCCCGCTTTCTCCAGTTGATTCGCCTCGGGATTCGCTTCAGGCGCTGACCGGCTAGCGCCGTCGAAACACGTCCCCAAGAAGCTCGGTTCGTCCACGCTGCGAAAACTGACGCGTGGATACCACACTTTTTTGGAAATCTCTCGTCATACAGAATCCTTTCGTCTCAAATCTCGCTTTCGCTTCGGCGGCGCGTCATCTGCAGCCCCCGCGCGTGCGGGAGCGCCCCACTGGGCGCGGCCCGGCAGGCTGCGATTCGAAGTGACGCAGCGCAACGGAAGGCGGCGTCGAGCGCGGCAAAAAAGGTCTTACGGACGGCAAACTAATCCGCCCGATATACCGGCAATAACACCGTTTATTTTTGACCATAAAAATGGTCCGCAAAGATGGATCCGCCCAGAACGGCCACGCCTGCGAACGACGAAAAACAAAGCTTTGCGCGAGCGCCTCAGCCGCCCGACACCCTTTTTTGACAAAGACTGGAGAACCCATGAATACAACCGTCAGCCGCGCGCTGCGCACCACCCTCAAGGCGAGCGCGTTCGCCGCTGTTCTTGCCGCCGCGTCGTCGTCGGCATTTGCGCAGTCGAGCGTTCAGCTCTACGGCCAGGTCGACGAATGGGTCGGGGCGACGAAATTTCCGGGCAGCCAGACCGCCTGGAACGTGGGCGGAGGGGGCATGTCCACGTCGTACTGGGGCATGAAGGGATCTGAAGATCTGGGCGGCGGCTACAAGGCGATCTTCACGCTGGAAAGCTTCTTCCGCGCGCAGAACGGCCAGTACGGCCGCTTCCAGGGCGACACGTTCTTCGCACGCAACGCGTACGTCGGCCTCGAATCGCCTTACGGCACGGTCACGGCGGGGCGCCTGACGACGCAGCTGTTCGTCTCGACGATTCTCTTCAACCCGTTCGGCGATTCGTACACCTTCTCGCCGATGGTGTACCACGTGTACCTCGGCCTCTCGACGTTCCCGACCTACACGACCGACCAGGGCGTGGTGGGCGACTCGGGCTGGAACAATGCGGTCCAGTATTCGACGCCCAACTTCAACGGCCTCTCCGGTTCGGCGATGTACGCCTTCGGCAATCAGGCCGGCGAGAACGGTTCGAAGAAGTGGAGCGTGCAGGGCCTGTACTTCCATGGCCCGTTCGCGGCCACGGCCGTCTATCAGTACGTGAACTTCAACAACACGCCGGGCGACATCGGCAGCATTGTGAGCGGCGACACGACCATCGTCGGCCTGAAGAGCCAGGGCGTCGCGCAACTCGGCCTCTCGTACGACCTCAAGTTCGTGAAGTTCTTCGGCCAGTACATGTACACGGCGAACTGGCAGCAGGAAGGCAGCTGGCACGTGAACACCGCACAGGGCGGCGTGACGGCGCCGGTCGGTCCGGGCACGGTCATGGCCTCGTACGCGTATTCGCGCAACGGCGGCGGTCTGAACCAGACGCGCCAGACGGCGGCCATCGGCTACGACTACCCGCTCTCCAAGCGCACCGACGTCTACGCGGCGTACATGTACGACCACTTCGACAACATGTCGAGCGGCCAAACCTACGGCGTGGGCCTGCGCGCGAAGTTCTGATCGACGCTGCCTCCCAAGTCGACGTTCGGCTGGAAAACCCCGCGCTGCGTGCAGCGCGGGGTTTTTTGCTTTCTGGGTTGCCTGATCCAAAGCCCACTTGCACGTTTCAACACCCGCATTTGATAAAACAAGGAAAATATCGCCGATTGATTCCCACTCATTTATGTTCGACTTGAAGCTCGCGCAATGGATACCCTCGTCAGCATGAAAGTGTTCCGCCAGGTGGTGGAGGCGGGCAGCTTTGTCGCGGCGGCCGAGCGCATGAACATGTCCGCCGCGATGGCGAGCAAGCATGTGATGCATCTCGAGCAGCAACTTGGCGCGCGTTTGTTGAACCGCACCACGCGCCGTGTCGCGCCGACGGAGGCGGGGCGCGAGTATTACGAGCGTGTGGCCACGGCGCTCACCGAACTCGACGAAGCCGGCCAGGCGGTGGGCGCGGCGAGCGTCGTGCCGCAGGGGCGGCTGCGCGTGTCGTCGCTCACGGCGTTCGGGCTGCGTCATGTGATGGGCGCGGTCGCCGACTATGCCGCCGCGTTTGCGCAGGTGACCGTCGACATCACGCTCTCCGACCGCGTGGTCGAGTTGATCGACGAGGGCTTCGACGTGGCGATCCGCGCCGCGCCTTCGGGGCTCAAGTCTTCGTCTCTGATCGCGCGGCCGCTCGCCACCGCGCACATTGTGCTGTGCGCGTCGCCGGAGTACTTGCGCCGCCACGGCGTGCCGAAGACCGTGGCCGATCTGGCCCGGCACAACTTCGTTCATTACGCGGGGGCTTCGGCCCAGGAACTCGCGCCGTTCGCGGAGGGCGAGGGCGGCGTGAAGCCGAAGCCGGGCGGCAACCTCATCGTCAATCACCTGGAAGCGCTGCGCGTGGTGGTGCTGCAGGGCGGCGGGCTCTCGATGCTCGGCACCGAGGTGGTGGGCGACGATATCGCCGAAGGGCGCCTCGTGCCGCTGCTCGTCGACGCGTTGCCGCCGCGCGAACTGCCGATCTATGCCGTGTACGCGAGCCGCCGCCATCTCTCGGCGAAGGTGCGCTCGTTCGTCGATTTCCTCGCCGCGCGCTTTTCGGAGCGCGAACTCTGGCCCGGCGTGGAGGCGATCCGCGCGGCGGCCGTCAAGGCCGACGCCGCACGAACCGGCTCCGCTGCCCGCTGAACTCGGCCTTGTCTGCGCTCAGCGGTTCACGCCGAGCCGCGCCTTCGTCTCTTCGTACTCGCGCTTCAAGCGCCCAACGAGGTCGGCCACGGAGGGCACGTCGTCCATCAGGCCCACGGCCTGGCCTGCGCCCCACACGTCTTTCCAGGCCTTTGCCTTGGAGGTGCCCGCGCCGAAATCCATCTTCGACTTGTCCGACTCGGGCAGCGCATCCGGATCGAGCCCGACGTTCACGATGCTCTCGCGGATGTAGTTGCCGTGCACGCCCGTGAAGAGGTTCGTGTAGACGATGTCGGCGGCCTTCGCTTCGAGAATGGCGTGCTTGTAGTCGTCCACCGCGTGCGCCTCTTTCGTCGCGATGAAGCGCGTGCCCATATAGGCGAGATCCGCGCCCATGGCCTGCGCGGCGAGGATGGAGCCGCCGTTGGCGATAGCGCCCGACAGCACGATCGGGCCGTCGAAGATGCGCCGTACTTCGCCCACCAGCGCGAACGGCGAGGTCGTGCCCGCATGGCCGCCTGCGCCCGCGGCCACGAGGATCAGGCCGTCCACGCCCGCTTCGAGCGCCTTGGCGGCATGGCGCAAGTTGATGATGTCGTGCAGCACGATGCCGCCGTAGCTGTGCACCGCGTCGAGCAGTTCTCGCGGCGGCGCGCGCAGGCTCGTGATGAAGATCGGCACGTGGTGCTCGACGCACACGCGCACGTCGTGCTCGAGCCGCGCATTCGACTGATGCACGATCTGGTTGACGGCGATCGGCCCAATGACGGCTTCGGGATTCTCGGCCTTGTGCGCGGCGAGCTCCTCCCGGATCTGCGTGAGCCAAACGCCCAGTTCCTCGGCGGGGCGCGCGTTGAGCGCCGGAAACGACCCGACGATGCCCGCCTTGCACTGCGCGAGCACCAGCTCCGGGTAGCTGACGATGAACATCGGCGAGCCCACGACGGGCAGCGAGAGATTTTGCAGGACGGCGGGGAGTGCCATGGGGGAGGTCTCCTTGCGGCGCTTCGATAGATGGCGGGACGCTCGCACGCGAATCCGGTGCCGGTGTCGACTGAGCGCGTTTTAGCTTGATCAAGCGCAGCCGCACAGGAAATCCGCGACGAGATCCGATCGCGCAAACGGCCGTCCGATTATAGGCTTGGGGTCATTCGGGCATCGCTCGTGCGGCATTCGAGGGAGTGCTCGGTTTCTACCGTTGTGGGCCCAAAAGCACGTTTTCGAGTCGCGCTCGCCTCATACAATGACCGCAGACCAACAAACACAAGAGACTAGCCCCATGCCCTTCGACGGATTCCAGCCTTTCACCGTTCGCACTGCGGGCGGCGTAGACATCTGCGGCGTGAAGGGCGGCGACGGACCGCCGCTATTGCTGCTCCACGGCCATCCGCAGACTCACATGATCTGGCACCGGTGCGCCTCCGCGCTCGCACAGCATTTCACCGTCATCGCGACGGATCTGCGCGGCTACGGCGCCTCCTCGAAACCGGCCAGCGACGACACCCACGCCGCCTATTCGAAGCGCGCGATGGCGGCCGACCAGGTCGAGGTCATGCGCCACTTCGGCCACGAGCGTTTTCTCGTCTGCGCGCACGATCGCGGCGCGCGCGTCGCGCACCGCATGGCGCTCGACCACCCGAACGCCGTCGAGCGGCTCATGCTGCTCGACATCGCGCCCACGCTCGCCATGTACGAGCAAACCGACCGCGAATTCGCCACGCTCTATTTCCACTGGTTCTTCCTGATCCAGCCCGAGCCGTTGCCGGAAACGCTCATCGAAGCGAACCCCGACGTCTATATCGAGCGCGTCATGGGCAGCCGTCATGCGGGTCTCGCACCCTTCGCGCCGAAGGCGCTCGGCGCCTACCGCGCGGCGCTGCGCCAGCCGGGCGCGGTGCACGCGATGTGCGAGGATTACCGCGCCTCCGCGACCATCGATCTGGAGCACGACCGCGCCGATCTCGAGCGCGGCAACAAGGTGGCGTGCCCGCTGCGGGTGCTGTGGGGAGCGGAAGGCGTGATCGAGCGCTGCTTCGACCCGCTCGCCGAATGGCGCAAGGTGGCGCGCGACGTGAGCGGGCGCGCGCTGCCGTGCGGCCATTACATTCCCGAGGAGGCGAGCGAGGCGTTGGTCGAGGAGATGCTGGCGTTCTTCGAGACCACGGAGCCATGAGTGGCGGCGGCCTCTGGCCGTCGCACCTGAACGTCAGCGCAGCGGCGGCAGGCGGCGCGGTACCGGTGTGGATTTGACGATGGCCGTGCTGGTTTCGGCGCGCTCGGTGACTTTCGCGAGAATCTCGTCGAGTTGTTCGATGGAATGCAGATAAAGCCGGGCAATGAAGCAGTCATCGCCCGTGACCTTGTCGCACTCCACGAATTCGGGAATGCGCCGTAACACCTCCTCCACCAGATGCAATTGCCCGGGGAGCGGCTTCACGCGCACGATGGCCTGCAGCGTGTAGCCGAGCGCGCGCGGATCGATCTGCACCGTGTAGCCGCCGATCACGCCTTGCGCTTCGAGCCGGCGCAGCCGCTCGGACGTGCTTGGCGCCGAAAGCCCCACGTGCCTGGCCAGTTCGGCGGCGCTCGCCCGGGCGTCCTCGGCGAGCGCCGCGAGCAACATGCGGTCGATGTCGTCGAGCGGGGCGGCGGCGGGCGTTGGGTTGGGACGTCGGTTCATGATTGCTCGGGTGCTCCGCCTGGTTGGCCTTTCAATCGAAGGCAAGTGTTGCCTCTCGCCTAAGTTTAGCCATGTATTCCCCGCCTTGCAGCCGATAAACTGGCGTGCAGATGCGAAGGGCTGCGCGCCCTTCGTCCGCCATAAAGAGGATGCAAGCCCATGTCTTCCACCACTCCTGAGATTCGCCGCGGCGCGGCCGAGATGATCGTCGCAATGCTGATGTCCGGCACCATCGGCTGGCTCGTGGTCGCCTCGCGACAGGCGCCGATCAATATCGCCTTTTTGCGCTGCGTGCTGGGCGGCGCGACGCTCACGCTCGTGTGCGCCGCGCTCGGCCTCCTGCGCCGCAAGCACCTGCCGCCGCGCACGCTTGCGCTCGCTGTGCTGGGGGGCGCAGCGATCGTCGCGAACTGGGTGCTGCTGTTCGCCGCCTACTCGCGCGCATCGATTTCCATGGCCACGGCCGTCTACAACACGCAGCCCTTCATGCTGGTCGGGCTCGGCGTGGTCATTCTGCGCGAGCGCGTGAGCGCCTCGACGATCGCGTGGCTCGCGGTGGCCTTCCTTGGCCTCGTGTGCGTGGTCGAGGTGCAGCCCGCCGTGCTCGCGGTGCCCGGCGAGTATCTGCAAGGCGTCGCCTACGCGGCGGGCGCGGCGTTTCTCTACGCGATCTCGTCGATCATCACACGGCACCTGAAGGGCACGCCGCCGCATCTCATCGCGCTCGTGCAGCTCGCCTTCGGCGCGCTCGCGCTCGCGCCGTTCATCCACTACGGCACGCTGCCGGCCACCCCGCTGCACTGGGCGCAGCTCGTCACGCTCGGCATCGTGCACACGGGCATCATGTACGTGCTGCTCTACGGCGCGATCCAGAAGCTGCCCACGGCGATGACGGGCGCGCTCTCGTTCATCTACCCCGTGGTCGCGATCCTCGTGGACTGGTTCGCGTTCGGCCAGCGCCTCGCGTGGATCCAGGTGGTGGGCGCCGCGCTCATCCTGGTCGCGGCGGCGGGCGTGAACCTCGGCTGGCGGATCGTGCCGCAGCGGCGCAACCCGCGTTCGGCGTGACCGACGACTGAGGGGCGCTTCGCGCCGCCGGCCGCACCTGCGCTTCGTCATGCGGGCTGGCCGCATAATGTCGCGGTTCGAACCCGCGACCTTTTTCCCGCATGACGCAACCTCACGCCAGCCAGGACGAAGCTGAACTCGCGCGCGCCAAACGTCGCGCGCTACTGTTGCTGCTGGGTGCGGCAGTCGTGTTCGTGGGCACGGCGCTGTCGCCGCCCGGCATCGTGATCGATGGCGTGAAGGCCGTGAGCGAAGCCGCCATGGTCGGCGCGCTGGCCGACTGGTTCGCCGTGGTCGCGCTGTTTCGCCGCGTGCCGATTCCGTTCGTTTCGGCGCGCACGGGTGTGATTCCGCGCAACAAGGACCGCATCGCCGACGAACTCGCCAACTTCGTGCGCGACAAATTTCTCGACGTGGGCTCGCTCGTCGGTTTGATCCGCCGCCACGATCCGGTCGAGCGGTTTGCCACGTGGCTGAGCGCGCCGCATAACGCGAAGCGCTTGGGCGATTACGCGGTGCGCATGATGTCGGGCGTGCTCGGCCTCACCGACGACGCGCGTATCCAGAACTTCATCCGCGAGGGCCTGCATGCGGCGCTCGAGCGCGTCGATCTCTCGAAGTCGGCGGGCGCGATTCTCGACACGCTCACCAAAGACGGCCGCCACCAGGAACTGCTCGACCAGATGCTCGATCAGCTCGGCGCGCTGCTGCGCGACGAGGGCACGCGCGCATTCGTGGCAGGGCGCATCGTCGATGGCCTCAAGGGCGAGTTTCCGAAGACCGAGAAGTTTCTGCCTTCGGAATGGATAGGCGAGAGCGGCGCGCGGGTGCTGGAGAGCGCGGTGAACCGGCTGCTGCTGCAGGTGGGCGAGGATCGCGAGCATCATCTGCGTCAGAAGTTCGACGAGGTGGTGCAAAAGCTGATCGTGCAGCTCAAGAGCGATCCGGCCTTCCTGCGCAAAGGCGAGGAGCTGAAGGCGAGCCTGCGCGAGGGCAGCGCGCTCAACGAGTACACGCGCGCGCTGTGGGACAGCCTGCGCGCGTGGCTGCGCGACGATCTCACGCGAGAGGACTCCGAACTGCACGCGAAGGTGGCCGCGACGGGCCGGTGGCTGGGCGAGACGCTCGCCGCCGACGCCGAGCTGCGCGCCTCGCTCAACGCTCACCTCGAAGACGCCGCGCGCGCCATGGCGCCGGACTTCGCGCGCTACCTGACGCATCACATTCGCGACACCGTGCAGAACTGGGACACGCGCGAGACGGCGCGGCTCATCGAGCTAAAAATAGGCAAGGATCTGCAGGAAATTCGCGTGAACGGCACGGTGATTGGCGGCGCGATCGGCTTGGGGCTCTATCTGTGCTCGCATCTGTTCGAGCTTGTGCGGCTGAAGATGGGCTACTGATTTGATTCGCATTCCAGATTAATGATCCATGCAGAGGTACGCGGGGCCGCGGCCGTAGGTCATCTGTAGGGAAATCACCGATGCTTCGGGAATTCTGGCGCGAGTATCATGCCCTCGACAGTTTGATCACGTCAGAGCTAATTCCAACGCTCGTCCGGAAACGGACGAGCGTTTTTTTTCGTGCTTCTTTCTTCTATGCAGCGTGGCTAGACCGCAGCCGCCGGGGCTTCGAGGCGCTCGCCATTCACGACCAGCGCGCCGCTCTTCGCCAGTTCCCCAACCAGTTCGCGCAGTAGCGCCGGCCATGCGCTGCGCGGGGCGAGCTGCTGCGCCGCGGCGCGCAGGGACGCGGCGCTTTCGAGCATCGCCATGAGCGAGTCGAGGGTCATCGCGCGCACTTCCAGCAGCTTGAACACGATCAGCACCTTGAGCGCGTTCTTCGCGTTGCGGGCGGGGTCGGCGCGCAGCCAGGCGAGGCGCGAAAACGCGCGCTCCAGCGCCGCCTCGACGTTAGCGAACGGCTTGCCGTGACCGGGAATGACCGTGCGCACATCGAGCTTCGCAATGGCTTCCAGCACCGCTTGCTGCTCGGCGAAGCCGCTTTCGCCCTCGAGCTCGGGAAAAATCACGCCGAAGCCGTATTCCCAAAGCGCATCGGCGCTGATGAGCAGGCGCGGTTCGGCGGCATAGAGCATCACGGAGTCGGGGTCGTGCCCCGGCGCGCCAATCACCTCCCATTCGACGCCGCCTAGCGTGAGCCGTTCGCCCGCCGCGAGCGTGCCTGTGAACGCGAATCGCTCGCAGGTCTGCCCGGTGGCGAGAAAGCTCAAACGCGGCTCGTCCCAGTCGCGCACGATCGTCGCGCTCGCCGCAGGGATCAGCGTCGCGCAAGGCCAGTGCGCCTGCAGCCGCGCGTTGCCGCCGCAGTGGTCCGAATGCAGGTGTGTGTTGACGATCAGGTCGAGCGCTCGCGGGCCCAGCGCGTGACGCACGAGCGCAAGGGTTTGCTCGGCGTGGGTGGCGTAGCCGGTATCGACGAGTGCGGCGCGCGCCTTGTCGACGAGCAGCACATTGTTCGACGAGAGCCAGCCGCGCTCGAATACGCGGATCGATTCGGGGAGTGCGCTCGCTGCACTCATGCCTGTGCGTGCTCGGGCTTGGGCATGACGAGGATCGTCGCACGGCCCACTACGAGCAGTTCGCCTTTCTGGTTCACGGCCTCGCCCGCGAGCTTCACGAGATCGCCATTCAGGCTCGGTTTCCACCACGCCTGCTCGACGCGCCATTCGAACGTGATCGTGTCGTGCGCGTGTGCGGCGCGCTTGAGCTTCATGTCGAATTCGAGCCCGAGCGGCTGCGCGTATTGCGAGTAGTGCGTGGCGAGCAGCGCCATGAAGTGTGCAGTGGGTTGCGTGCCCGAAGCGATCAGGCCGCCAAAGCGGCTTTGCGCGGCGTAGGCTTCGTCATGATGCAACGGGTTCAGATCATTCACGAGCAGTCCGAACGATTTTACCGATTCGGGCGTGAGCTGAAGCGTCGAGCGGAACGTCTCGCCGGGGGTGACGACGCGAGCGGGCGCGTTCATTGTTTTTCTCCTTGCGTGCGCTCTTGTGATTCGAAGCGTTTCGCGACCCATTCGGCGTGCCGCGTTTCGATCGAGTCCCAGACGGCGCGCTTTTGCGCGTCGTCGAGTGTCGACCAGCCAGCAATTTCGTCGATGGTGCGCAGACACCCCTCGCACAAGCCGCTGCGCTCATCCATGCGGCAGAGGTTGATGCAAGGCGAGGGCGGCGGCGTTACGCTGTCGTGAAGCGCGGTCATGCTCACGCGTCGCGCAGCGCGACGTCCACCACGGGCGCGCCGGTCAGCGCTTCCAGTTCCTGTGGCGAGAGGTTGAACACCGCATGCGGATGGCCCGCCGCGGCCCACAGGCTTTCGAGTTCGAACAGATCGGCATCGATCAGCGTGACGGGCGTCGTGGCGTGGCCGATCGGGCACACGCCGCCGATGGCGTAGCCAGTCTTCTCGCGCACGAACCTGGCATCTGCGCGGCCGATTTCGCCCACGTGCGCAGCGACTTTCTTTTCGTCCACGCGATTCGCGCCGCTCGCGATCACGAGCACGGGCGCATCGTCTTTACGGCGGCGGAACAGGATCGACTTGGCGATCTGCGCAACTTCGCAGCCAAGGCCTGCGGCGGCTTCGGCTGAAGTCTTGCCGGTTTCCGGCAGCATCACGACCGGCTTGGCGTGGCCGCGCTCGCGCAGCATCAGGGCGACACGGCGCGCAGAGTCGGGCAGGGCGTCGAGGTTGTCGAGGGATTCCGTCATGAGTTGATTTCCTTCGTACTGCGATTCGATAATCGATGGATCGCGTTTCACGAGCAAGCGGCTTCGCTGCGCGCTTTCGCGAGCAACGCCTTGCCCGCACGTGAGACGTTCGCCCGGCCGATGGCGTTCGAGATGAAGTCGCCCGCCGCCACGACCTGGTTCAGATCGATGCCGGTGTGAATGCCAAGGCCGTTCATGAGGTACAGCACGTCTTCGGTCGCGACGTTGCCCGTGGCGCCCTTCGCATACGGGCAGCCGCCAAGACCCGCCACCGAGGCGTGGAAAATGGCGATGCCTTCCTCGAGCGCCGCGTAGATGTTGGCGAGCGCCTGGCCGTAGGTGTCGTGGAAGTGGCCCGAGAGCCGCTCGCGCGGAAAGACCTTCGTCACCGCTTCGAACACTTCGTGCACGCGCTTCGCCGTCCCCACGCCGATGGTGTCGGCAATGTCGATCTCGTCGCAGCCGAGCGCGGCGAAGCGCTCCACCACATCGACGACCGAAGCGACCGGCACTTCGCCCTGATACGGGCAACCGAGCGCGCACGACACGCTGCCGCGAATGCGCACGCCGTGCTCCTTCGCGGCATGCGCCACGGGCGCGAAGCGCTCGATGCTTTCCGCGATCGAGCAGTTGATGTTCTTCTGCGAGAACGCCTCGCTCGCGGCGCCGAAGATCACGATTTCGTCCGCACGCGCGGCGAGTGCGCCTTCGAAGCCGCGCAAATTCGGTGTGAGGACCGAGTAGATCGCGCCCGCGCGGCGCTCGATCCCGGCCATGACTTCGGCGCCGTCGGCCATCTGCGGGACCCACTTGGGCGAGACGAACGAGGCGGCTTCGATGTTCGGAAAGCCTGCGGCCGATAACCGGTTGATGAGCTCGATCTTCGTTGCGGTGGCAACAAATTCCTTCTCGTTTTGCAGGCCGTCGCGTGGGCCGACTTCGACGATCTTCACTGCGGTGGGTAGTGCCATTGATGCCATTGCCGTGTCTCCAACGAATATTTGAAATGCTTCGCGATGTTCCGATGCGAGGTTCCGATGTTCAGTAGCCGCGTCCGACATGCACCACGCCGCTCACGGTTTCACCGCGAGCCAACGCGCCGATCTTGTCGGCGACCTGCGAGATCGCTTCCTCGCGCAATGTGAGCGCCGAACTGTGCGGCGTGATCGTGATGCGCGGCTCGTGCCAGAAGAGGTGATCGGGCGGCAGCGGCTCTTCGCGGAACACGTCGAGCGTGGCCGCCGCGAGCGTGCCGTTGCCCAGCGCGTCGAGCAGGTCCTGTTCGTCCAGATGCGTGCCGCGCGCCACGTTCACGAGATACGCGCCACGCGAGAGCTTGCCGAAGGTGCGCGCGTTGAGCACGCTTTCGGTGTCGGGCGTGGCCGGCAGCAGGTTCACGAGCACCTTGACGCCGTCGAGGAAGGCGTCGAACTGCTCGCCATGCAGCTCGCCCGAAAACGTTTCGATGCCCTCGATCGTCTTCATGCTGCGCGAAAAGCCGCGCACCGGCACGCCAAGCGACGCGACTGCGTGTGCGACCTGCGCGCCCAGCACGCCAAGGCCGAGCACCCCGACCGTGAAGGTTTCGTGCGGATGCGGCGCCAACACGTGCCATTCCCGGCGCGCCTGCGCGAGCGCGTATTCATCGAAGCGGCGCAGGTAGCGCAGCACGGCGTGCTGCACGTACTCGCTCATTTGCCGGCCCATGCCCGAGTCTTCGAGCCGCACGAGCATGGCGGTGCCGGGCAGCGTGCCCGGCCGCTCGCGTTCGTGAGCGAGGATCGCGTCGACGCCCGCGCCCAGATTGAAGATGGCGCGAAGGCCCGGCACGCCGAAAAGCTCGCGCGGCGGGTGCCAGACGACCGCGTAATCGGCGGGGGCGGTGTCGCCGGGCTGCCACTCGCGCAGCTCGGCGTCGGGCAGGGCGCGCGCGAGGCCGTGCAGCCACGTGGAGGCGTCGGTCTGCGGGAACCAGAAAATGATCTTCATGATGGGTGAACCTGTCCCTGGTATGCGGGTGTGGCTGGTGGCGGCTGGATTGCGCCGCTTGCACTGGCACCATTCTACTTTTTCAGGCCCGCGGCCGCCGGGCAAATCGCGGCGCCCAAGGCTGCGGCGTGTCTCGCGCCGGACCGCGCCGAGGTGCCGAAAAGCTAAGCAAAAAAAATTGGTTCGGCGCGCGCGGCTTGCAAGCCACAATCGATTCACGCCGTGTTCCAGCGAGGAAAAAATCATGCTTTCGTGCGCGCAAATGCGTTGGCCGCCCCGCCTCGTCACCGTGCCGGGCCTGCACGGCAGCGACGGCGCTCACTGGCAAAGCTGGCTCGAACGCCAGTTCGCGCGCTCGCTGCGCGTGGAGCAGGACGACTGGGACGCGCCCGATCTCGCGGTCTGGGGCGCGGCGCTCGCGCGGCGCCTGGCGGGCGAGCGTGGGCCGTTCCTGCTGGCGGCGCACAGCTTCGGCTGCCTCGTGGCGGCGCATGCGCTGCATACGGGCGTGCTGGGTGAAAGCGGAGCCGATATTGCGGGCGCGCTGTTCGTCGCGCCCGCGAGTCCCGAGAAGTTCCGCTTTGCCGGCGCGTTCGAGGCGCGGCAGCTTCCCGTGCCGTCCATCCTGATAGGCAGCGAAACCGATCCGTGGATGCCGCTCGAAGGCGCCCGCACGCTCGCGCAGCAATTGGGCAGCACGTTCGTGAATCTCGGCGATGCAGGACACATCAACACGGCGGCAGGCTTCGGCCCGTGGCCGCGCGCCAAGTATTTCGTCGATACGCTGGTCCATGGCGCAGCGCCGGGGCGGTTGCGTGACGAGGCGTTCGACCAGAGCGGTCCGGCGTACGCCTGAGGCGAATCCTGAGGTGAACCGCCGCGCCGTGCGGCTCAGCGTGCCTTGCGCGCCGTGCAACGCACGACCAAGGCCCGCTCAGTGCTTGAACGCCGCCCGCAACAACCGTGCCGTGTGGAGCGCGATCATCCCTTCTTCATCGGTGCGGATCGCGAAGACAGGCACGCGGCTTTCGCGCGCGCTCACACGCTCATTACCCTGACTACTGCCCACCTCGTTGGCTTGCGCATCGAGCACGGTGCCGAAAATAGGCGCGAGCCGTTCGCACACCTGCGCGCGAATGGGCGCGGCATGCTCGCCGATGCCCGCCGTGAACACGAGGCCATCGAGCCCGCCCAGCACCACCGCGAGCTTGCCCACGTCCTGCGCGATGCGATACGTATAGAAGTCGATCGCGAGCCTCGCCCGGTCGCTGCCGCTTGCGAGCAGTTCGCGCATGTCGCTGCTCAGTCCCGACAGGCCCTTGAGGCCCGACTCCTGATACAGCACCTTCTCGATGGCGTGGTAATCCATGCCTTTCGCCATCATCCAGAGCACGGCGCCCGCGTCGAGCGCGCCGCAGCGCGTACCCATGGGCAGGCCGTCGAGCGCGGTGAGGCCCATGGTCGTCTCGACGCTTTTGCCGTCCTTCATCGCGCACAGGCTCGCGCCATTGCCCAGATGCGCGACGACGACGCGCCCGCGCGCAATGTCGGGCGCGACCTGATGCATGTGTTTGGCGATGTACTCGTATGAGAGGCCGTGAAAGCCATAGCGCCGCACGCCCTCGCCGTAATAGCTGTAGGGCAGTGCGAAGAGCTGCGCCAGGATGTCGTTGCCCGCGTGGAACGCGGTGTCGAAGCACGCGACCTGCGGCAGTTCGGGCGCGGCCTGACGCACCGCGCGAATCGCGGCGAGATTGTGCGGCTGATGCAGGGGCGCGAGCGGCGTGAGCGCGTCCAGCTCTTTGATCACTTCGTCGTCGATGAGCACGGCGTCGGCGTAGCGCGCGCCGCCGTGCACCACGCGGTGGCCGATCGCGGCGGGTGGCGTGTCGCGCAGGCCCACGGCGAGCACGAGGCGCAAGAGGCGAAACGCAGCGTCGTGATCGGCGACCTGGGCGACGGGAAACTTTTCGTCGACGATCAGACGGCCGTCGGCCATATGCGCGACCACGCGCGGCGCGACGCCGATGCCCTCGATCTGCCCGCCCGCGCCATGCAGCGCGCGCGCACCGCCTTCGACATGTTCGTCTTCGATCACGCGATATACCGAACACTTGATGCTCGACGAGCCGGCATTCACGACGAGCACGACATGGCCCTGATCGACCGGTTGGGCTTGGACGCTGCTCACAGGATCTCCGTTGCTTTGCGCGCGCGCCGTGCGTGCGCGAGCAGCACGGCGATCGCGCAACTGCCGATGCGCGATCGCACGCTGTCGGCGCGGCTCGTGAGGATGATCGGCACGCGCGCGCCGAGGACGATGCCGGCCGCTTCCGCGCCGGCGAGGAAGGTGAGCTGTTTGGCGAGCATGTTGCCCGCTTCGAGGTCGGGCACGAGCAGGATGTCGGGGTCGCCGGCCACGGGCGAGGTAATGCCCTTGATGCGCGCGGCTTCGGCGCTGATCGCGTTGTCGAAGGCGAGCGGGCCGTCGAGCAGGCCGCCCGTGATCTGGCCGCGGTCGGCCATCTTGCAGAGCGCGGCGGCGTCGATGGTGGAGGGCATCTTTTCGGATACGGTTTCCACCGCGCCGAGAATCGCGACCTTGGGCGTGGCGATGCCGAGCGCCTGCACGAGCTCGATCGCGTTGCGCACGATGTCGGCCTTGTCGGCGAGCTTCGGGAAGATGTTGACGGCCGCGTCCGTAATGAAGAGCGGCTTGTGGTACGTCGGCACGTCCATCGCGAACACGTGCGAGAGGCGGCGCTCGGTGCGCAGGCCGTTCGCGCCGAGCGCGACTTCGTGAAGCAGCTCGTCGCTGTGCAGGCTGCCCTTCATGAGCAGTTCGGCCGTGCCGTCGCGCACGGCGCGCACCGCGAGTTCGGCGGAGGCGTGGCTGTGCGGCGCGTCGATGATGGTGATGCCGTCGAGGCGCAGGTCGGCTTCCTCGGCCACCGCGCGGATCTTCGCTTCGGGGCCAACCAGGATCGGCACGATCAAGCCGAGGTTTGCGGCGTCGAGCGCGCCGGTGAGCGAGGACACGTCGCAGGGATGCGCCACGGCGGTGGGCACGGGCGCGAGGCCGCCGCAACGGGCGAGCAGAACCGAATACTTGTCGGGCGATGACGTCATGGCGGTCTCCACGAGGGCCTGCATTTGAACCATGCTGCGGCGCGCAAAGCGCTAACAGTGTAGACCAGCGCGAATGAGGCAGTCGGCCAGGTGCGCGCCAGCTTGCCGCGACATCGTGACACGCCACACGACGGGTTGGCCGGCATGCCTGTCACGCCTCGTTCACAGCGCGCGGTGATCATGGGGCAGGCACTTGGGGCCGCGGTGTGTCTTGACTTTCGTCAGGTCGCAGCCTAACTTTTTAGATGCCGCAGTGCAGCATGATCTGGCTCTTTTCATGTCGCGGCCGCGAGGCGCAAGAAGCGCGCACACGGCCGCGAATATCTTTTGCCGGCCCCGTTGCCCGCAATGCCGCCCACGCGAGGGCGGCGTGGGCAAACGGCGAGGCTTCGCGCGCCATTCGTCGTGATGGCGCGTCCACGGCCCGCGCCGGCCTGGCGCTTGCTTACCGCGAGGCGAGCAGGCGCGCTCTTAAAGGAGATTCGTCTCGTGGTAGTTTCCACCTCCTCGCCGCAGCTTTCGTCGCCGTTTTCCTATTTGCCCACGCTCGCATCGGGCGCGTCTTTTTGGCCCTTTGCGCCTTTCTGGCCCCTCGCGGGCGCGTCCGACGAGGAGTCATCGCCCCGCACGCCGTTGACCGAGGCGGCTTCGGCTGTGTCTTCGGCTGTGACCCGGGTAATCCAATCGGCGCAAGCCGCGCCTGGGGCCCCGCAGCCGCTCTACGAATACCTCTACGACGCCTGGCAGCGCAGCGTCCTGTTCCTCGACGTGCTGCGCGAGCGCGGCAATCAGACCTATGTGCATGAGCAGGCGGGCATGCCGCCGGTGCTCGCGTTCGACTACGAAGTGGTCGTCGATGGCCGCGAACTCGCCGATCCCTGCAATTACGCACTCCTGCGCATCAAGCCCGAAGAGGGCGCGCCGACTGACCCACGTATGCGCCCGTTCGTCGTGATCGATCCGCGCGCGGGCCACGGCCCGGGCATTGCCGGGTTCAAGATGGACAGCGAAGTGGGCATCGCGCTGCGCAAGGGGCACCCGTGCTACTTCGTGACGTTCTTCCCGGTGCCCTGCGAAACGCAGACGATCCAGTCCGTCGCGCAGGCCGAAGCGGTGTTCGTGCAACGCGTACGCGACCTGCATCCCGACGCGGACGGCCTGCCGTTCATCATCGGCAACTGCCAGGGCGGCTGGGCCGCAGCATTGCTCGCGGCTTCCGCGCCCGCGCTGGTCGGCCCGCTCATGCTCGCGGGCTCGCCGCTGTCGTATTGGGCCGGCGTGCGCGGCAAGAACCCGATGCGCTACTCGGGCGGCATGCTGGGCGGCTCGTGGATGTCCTCGCTCGCCGCGGATCTCGGCGATGGCCGCTTCGACGGCGCGTATCTCGTGCAGAACTTCGAGTACCTGAATCCGGCCAACACGTACTGGGGCAAGCTCTACAACCTTTATTCGAAGGTCGACTCCGAGCGCGAGCGCTTCCTCGAATTCGAACGCTGGTGGGGCGGCCATTTCCTGTTGAACCGCGCCGAGATCGACTGGATCGTGCAGAGCCTCTTCGTGGGCAATCACCTCACGCGCAACGAGGTGTTCGCGAAGAACGCGCGCTCGCCGGTGGACCTGCGCAACATCCGCACACCGATCATCGTGCTCGCCTCCTGGGGTGACAACATCACGCCCCCGCAGCAGGCGCTCAACTGGATTCCCGACCTGTACGCGAGTGTCGACGAAATTGTCGCCAACGAGCAGGTGATCGTGTACTGCCTGCACGACAAGGTGGGGCACCTCGGCATCTTCGTTTCGGCGAGCGTGGCCAATAAGGAGCACACCGAACTATTTTCGGCGCTCGACCTGATCGATGTGCTGCCGCCTGGCCTCTACGAAGCGAAGATCACTGACTCGACGCCGGAAGCCGCGCGCCTCGAAGCGCTCGAAGGGCGCTACGAGATCCGCTTCGAGCGCCGTACGATCGACGACATTCTCGCGCTCGACGACGGCCGCGACGACGAGCAGCCCTTCGAGGTGGTGCGCCGTTTCGCGGAGAACAATCAGCGTCTCTATGACCTGTTCGTTTCGCCGTTCGTGCGCGCGTCGAG
Source organism: Paraburkholderia hiiakae (assembly GCF_904848665.1). GTDB lineage: Bacteria > Pseudomonadota > Gammaproteobacteria > Burkholderiales > Burkholderiaceae > Paraburkholderia > Paraburkholderia hiiakae. Next base: position 842,436 of record NZ_CAJHCQ010000001.1, on the reverse strand, counting down.
CAATGCGTTCAGCGCGCATGCGCTGCGCGAATCGCACCCGTCGCGCGTGGAGCGCAGCGTGTTAAGCGACGCGAACCCGGCGCTGGGCGTGCTGCCCGCCATCGCGGAAGCGGTGCGCGGGCACCGCAAGCCGGTCGCACCCGACAATCCGTTCACGCTGCTCGAAAAGCAGGCTTCGGCCACCATCGAGGCTTCGTGGGACGCATACCGCGATGCGCGCGACGCCTGGGTCGAAAGCACGTTCTACAGCATGTACACCGCGCCGTGGGTGCAGGCCTGGGTGGGCGTGACGCCGAACCAGCCGCTCGAGCCCATCGCGCCGCCGCTCATGGCGCTGCGCAAGGAACTCGCGCAGTACCGCCTGCGCGCGGCGCGCGCGCATCTCACGAAGGGCACGCTCGTCGACGCGTTCATGCGCATTGCCGCGTACATCGTCGACGAAATGCATACCGTGCAGTACCGCCCGTTCCAGCGCATGCGCGAGCTCGCGCGCGAGTATCTCGGCGATCGCCAGCCGAGCATCGCCGAGCTCAAGGAAGCGGCGCGCCGCCAGGGCGCGATCGTGCAGCTCGACCCGCAAGCGGCAATCGACGCCTTGCCCGAAATCGTGCCCGACATGAAGTTGCGCCGTGCGCTGCTCGCGGCCGTGTACCGCATCGCGACCGTGTCCGGGCCGCTCGAAGGCGAGCGGCGCGAGCGCTATCGCCACGTTCAGCGTGCGCTGGGCGTCGAGCCGGGCAGCGAGAAGTCGGGCTTGCCGCCGCTCGATGACGGCGGGTCGTCTTCGGATGGTGGCGGTGTTTCTGGCGCGGGCGGCGGTATGGCTGGTGACCGCAGCCTGGAGCCGGGCATCGAAGCATCCGCCGCCGTACCGGCTGCGCAGCCTGATGCCCCGGCGGCTACCGCGAAGGCCGCGCGCACGAAGGCGGCCGCAGCGAGCGAAAGCGCCGCCCCCGCGAAACACATTCGCGCGGCGCGCGCCGGCGTGAAGGTGAAGGCCGCGGAACCGGCCGAAGCGAAGAAGACGCCGGCTGCCGCCAAAACGGCGGCGCGCCGCTCGCGCGCGGCGTCGACGCCCACATCGACGCGGGCTGCGGGCACGACGGCCTCGCGCCGCCGCGCAACGCGTAGCGCGGGCGAGTAAAGGGGCGAGCAGAGGGACGAATACAGGGACGAGCAAAGCAGTCCATTCCCGTGCCACCCTGGACGCGCCGCATCCCTGCCGATGCGGCGCGTCGTTTTGATGTCGACCCATCGGCCGCCCGATTGGCAACTGCATCCGCGGCCATCACCGACCGTCATCCACTGCGAGGTCAGCCATGCATACTCCTCCCGAACGGCCGCTTGCCGGCATGCGCGCGCTCGTCACCGGCGTGGCGAACGCCGATTCAATCGCTTACGGCTGCGCCCGCGCGTTCGCCGATCTCGGCGCGCAACTCGCCATCACCTATCTCAACGACAAGGCCAGGCACTACGTCGAACCGCTCGCCAACGAACTGGGCGCGCAATTGCTGCTGCCGCTGAACGTCGAGGAAGACGGACAACTGGACGCCGTGTTCGATGCGGTGCGCGACACGTGGGGCGCGCTCGACATCGCGCTGCACTCCATCGCTTATGCGCCGAAGGAGGATCTGCAGGGCGGTCTGCTCGATTCGTCGGCGCAGGGCTTCGCCCTTGCGATGGACGTGTCGTGCCACTCGTTCATCCGCATGGCCAAGCGCGCAGCGCCGCTCATGCCGCACGGCGGCACGCTATTCGCAATGAGCTACGACGGAGCAAACCGCGTCGTGCCCAACTACAACCTCATGGGCCCAGTGAAGGCGGCGCTCGAAGCGTCGTGCCGCTATCTCGCGTATGAGCTCGGGCCGCTTGGCATTCGCGTGCACGCCATCTCGCCGGGGCCGCTCAAGACGCGCGCGGCCTCGGGCCTGCCCGACTTCGACCGCATGCTCGCGGAGGCCGTGGACCGCGCACCACTTGGCGAACTCGTCGACATCATGGATGTGGGTTACGCAACCGCCTACCTCGCCACACGCTACGCGCGCCGCATGAGCGGCAACACCGTGTACATCGACGGCGGCGCGCACATCATGGCGTAAAAGCGCGCTTAGCACGAAAGCCGAATAGCAAAGCTCGCATCGGTATAAGCCGTGCGCCTCGGCTCGCTAGAATCGAGCGTTCGGTCTGCTTACGAAAATCATGCAGGCAGCCCGAAAAGCCTTTCAACGACAGACGGGGATCACCATGGCAGGTTTGGGACGCACGGCGCGCTGGCTCGGCGTGGGCATCATCGCATTGAGCGCGGCGGCGGCGCATGCCGAAACGTCGCTGCTGAACGTCTCGTACGACGTCACGCGCGAGCTGTACAAGGACATCAACGCGAGCTTCATCGCCGACTACCAGAAGAAGACCGGCGAGACCCTGTCGATCAAGCAGTCGCACGGCGCGTCGAGCGCGCAGGCGCTGTCGGTGCTGCAAGGCCTGCAAGCCGACGTCGTGACGATGAACCAGCCCAACGACATCGACCTGCTCGCGCAGCAGGGCCATCTCGTGCCCGCCAACTGGCGCACGCGCCTGCCCGACGCGAGCGCGCCCTATACGACGACGATGGTGTTCCTCGTGCGCAAGGGGAACCCCAAACACATCAAGGACTGGGACGATCTGGCGAAGCCGGGCGTGCAGGTCGTGATCGCGAACCCGAAGACCTCGGGCAATGGCCGCTATGCGTATCTGGCCGCGTGGGGCTACCGCAAGCAGCAAGGCGCGAGCGATGCGCAGGCGCTCGACTTCGAGCGCGCACTGCTGAAGAACGTTCCGGTGCTGGACGCGGGCGGCCGGGGAGCGACGACGACGTTCACGCAGCGCGACATCGGCGACGTGCTCGTGACCTTCGAAAACGAAGTGGCGCTGATCGATACGGGCGTGGGTGCGAAGGACTTCGAAGCAGTCTATCCCTCGGTGAGCTTGCTGGCGGAGCCGCCGGTGACGATCGTCGACAAGGTCGTGGACAAGCGCGGCACGCGCAAGACCGCGCAGGCGTACCTCGACTATCTGTATTCGCCCGCCGCGCAGGAGATCATCGCGCAGCACCATCTGCGTCCGCGCGATGCCGCCGTACTCGCGAAGCACGCAAACGAGTTCAAGTCGATCAAGACTTTCACGGTCGAGCAGGTATTTGGCAGCTGGCAGAACGCGCAGGCCACGCATTTCGCCGATGGCGGGACGTTCGATCAGATCGTCGCGGACCGCAAGTAACGCGCGTTTAACCACGCATGGAAAAACGCCTCGCAAATCGTCTGCGAGGCGTTTTCGTTTGCGGCGCCGTTTAAGGCGCTAAACCGGCTTAGTTCCAGCCGCGATGGCCGTACCATTCGCGGCGGCCGTACCAGCGATGACCGTCCCAGTAGCGGTCGCCATGCCAGCCGATCACGACAGCCGGCGCGTACGCCACCCGCACAGGCGGCGCGACATACACCGGCTGTGGCGCGACATAGACAGGCGCGGGCGCAACATAAACCGGAGCGGGCACGCCGACGTTCAGGCCGACTACCACACCGGCCATCGCGGTTTGCGAGGCGGCCAGGACGAGCGCTCCAGCACCCAGCGCGGCAAAGAGTTTGGTTTTCATTTTGAGCCCCTTCGGTTGAAGATTCGATGGCTTCAATGTAGCCAGGCGCTCGCCTCCTTGAGTTACCAAACTGCAACAAACTGCGCGTGAATTTTACCGGCGGTAATGGGAGGAAAGGGCGTTCGGCCGCCTGGGACGGGGCACTCGCAGGTTTCGCGCGTGCGGCGGTGTTTCAATTCGTGATCGTCAGGGCAGGTCTGTAATCGGCGCGCCGGGCGCCAAACGCCCGGCACGCTCCCGCCGTGACGTCTGGTGTTACTGCACCGCGACGCTCGCGAAGTTCTGGCGTCCGAACGGGCTCACCTGATAGCCGCTCACGTTCGTACGGGTGATTGCGGCGGCGGTCGGGTAGCCAAGCGGAATCCACAGCGCCTGGTCGTGGATGATCTGTTGAGCGGCTTCGTAGAGCTTCACGCGCTTGGCCTGATCGGCAGTGGCCTTGCCGTCGGCGATCAGCTTGTCGAGTTGCGGATCGCAAAAGCGCGCGAAGTTGATGCCCGACTGCACCGCATTGCAGCTAAAGAGCGGCGAGAGATAGTTGTCGGGGTCGCCATTGTCGCCGGCCCAGCCCATGAAGAGCGTGTCGTGCTGGCCTTGCTTCGCTTCCTTGATCAGCTCGCCCCACTCGATCACCTTGATCTCGGCCTTCACGCCGATCTTCGCGAAATCGGACTGCAGCAGCTCGGCGCCCGCGCGCGGGTTCGGGTTCAGCACGCTGCCGTTCGGGCGCACCCAGATCGTCGTCGAGAAGCCGTTGGCGTAACCGGCGTCGGCGAGCAGTTGCTTCGCCTTCGCCGGGTCATACGGATACGGCTGGATCGACTTGTCGTATCCCCAGGTGATGGGCGGCCAGGGGTTCGCCGCGGGCGTCGCCGTGTTATCGAAAATCGCCTTCAGGTAGGTCGTGCGGTCGAACGCCATGTTCAGCGCCTGGCGCACTTTCTGGTTGTCGAGCGGCTTCTTCTGCGTGTTGAGCGCGACGAACGCTGTCATGAACGCGGGCGTTTCCACCACCTTGAGCGACTTGTCGTCCTTCGCCGCGGCCACGTCCTGGGGCTTGGGCGAGAGCGCGATCTGGCATTCGCCGGCCTTCACCTTCTGCGCGCGCACGGCGGCGTCGGGCGTGATCGCGTAGATCAGGCGGTCCACCTTCGGCTTCGGCCCCCAGTAGGCCGGGTTCACGTCGTAGCGGATCAGCGCGTCCTTCGTGTAGCTCTTGAGCGCGAACGCTCCCGTGCCCACCGGCTTCGCGTTGAGGTCGACCTGCTTGCCGGCCTTGAGCAACTGGTCGGCGTACTCGGACGAATAGATCGACGCGAAGCCCATCGTGAGGATCGAGAGGAAGGTGGCGTTCGGCTCGTTGAGCTCGAACTTCACCGTGTTCGCATCGACCTTCGAGACCGACTTCACGAGCTTCACGAGACCCATCGACTGCGCGTGCGGGAAGCCGCTCGCGCCTGCCACCTTGTGCCACGGATTGTTCGCGTCGAGCATCCGATCGAACGTGAAGACCACGTCGTCGGCGTTGAGCGTGCGCGTGGGCTTGAACCATTCGGTCGTCTGGAACGCCACGTTGGGCCGCAGATGGAACGTGTAGGTCAGGCCGTCGGCGCTCACTTCCCACTTGTCCGCGAGCGAGGGCACGACCTTCTTTTGCGCTTCGTCGTAGGTCACGAGCGAATTGAAGATGACGTCGGCGGACGCGTTGGTCGTGACGAGCGAGTTGAACTGCACGACGTCGAAGCCATCAGGGCTCGACTCGGTGCAGACCGTCAGCGGCCTGGCGAGCGCGGGCGTGGCCGCGAACGCGCAAGCGGCGCCAAGCGCGGTCGCGAGCACGAGTGCAGGGACGCCAGGTACAAGCGCGCGCGCGGTGGGCGAGGTGAAGCGCATGGGATCTCCGTAGTTCTTCGGTGGCGGGCGGCGCCCCGTTTTGTTCGCGGTGTTGTTCGATGCGGGAGAAGCGAGAAGGCCAGGCGGGGCGCCCGGACGAGCCAAGCTTAGCGAAGGGAATTTGTCGAGACAACAATTTAATCCACATACCCATATGGCATGCGGGCGCGGCGTGCGGCTTCGCAGACTCCGCACGCCACGCTGGAGGACCTTAGTGGCTCGCCGTGCGCGGCTTGCGCGGCGCCTTTTCGAACACGCGGTCGTAGACCCAGCGCGGCAGCGCGCGCAGCATCGTGGCGGCCACGCGCATCGGCCAGGGGAACACCGCGAACGCGGTGCCGCGCGCGATGGCTTGCGCGGCCTTCGCCGCGAACTGGTCCGCGTCCATCAGAAAGGGCATGCGGTAGGGGTTCTTGGCCGTCATGGGCGTGCGGATATAGCCGGGCGCGATCGTGACCACGGGCACGCCGAATGGGCGCATTTCCACGCGCAGCGCTTCGAGATAGGCGAGCGCCGCGGCCTTCGAGGCGCTGTATGCGCCCGAGCCCGGCAGCCCGCGCACGCCCGCCACGCTCGCAATGCCCACGAGCGTGCCGCGTTTGGCTTTCGCCATCGCCGAGGCGAACGGCTCGAAGGTGGCGACCATGCCGAAGTAGTTGGTGTCCATCACGTCGCGGAACGTGGCGAGGTCGCCTTCGCCCGTCAAGACGCCGCGGCTCACACCCGCATTGGCGATGACGACGTCGGGCATGCCGTGCTGTGCGATGAAGTCGCGCGCGGCGGCGGCGAGCGCATCGGCGTCGCGCACGTCGGCGGGATAGATGGAGATGGTGTGATCGGGGTGGGATTGCCGGAAGCCGGCAAGGGCCTCGCCGCGTCGTGCGACGAGCCCGAGGACGGCGCCCTGCCGCGCGTATTCGGCGGCGAGCGCGGCGCCAATGCCGCTCGACGCGCCGGTGATGAAGACCTTCAGTGGGGCGTCTTGCATGGCCTGGCGCGTCGAATCCGGCATCACATCTTCTTCGAGCGGATCTGCGAGACGATGAAGTCCATCACCTGCAGCGTGCCCGGCAGCGCCTTGTCTTCCGGACCCTGGACCATGGCCGGGCCGGTTTCGTACTTGCCCTGGATGGCGATGGTCGGCACGCCGTCGATCTTGTAGGAATCGAGCAGAGCCTTGTCACGCTGCAGCGCGCTCTGCGTCGAGAACGAGTTGTACGCTTCCATGTACTTCTTCGGATCGACGCCCTGAGTGGCGAGGAACTTCGCCTGATCTTCCGGCGTGAGCAGGTAGTTCTTGTTCACGTGGATCTCGTGGAACACGACCGGCGTGAGTTTCTGGGCAAGGCCGAGCGCGTCGAGCGCGTAGTACATCTTCGAATGCGGGATGAAATCGTCACGGAATGCCACCGGCACGCGCTTGAACACGACATCCGGACCTTGCTTCTTGATCCACCCTTCGAGATACGGGTCGAACGCGTTGCAGTGCGGGCAGCCGTACCAGAAGAACTCGATCACCTCGATCTTGCCCGCGGGCACGTCGAGCGCCTGGGGCGTCTTCAGGACCGTGTAGTCCTTGCCGGCCACGGGTGCGTCGGCGGAGGCGTGAGCCACACCGGCGATCAGCGAAAGCGAGAGAAAAAGCGTACCGAGAAGTCGTTTCATGGCGAAGGAATCCACTGTTCTTGGACCGGCCGCGGCCGGTTGTTTGCCGCAAGACGCCGTTGGCGCGAACCCGGCGCGTGCGGGTGCTGCGCGGGTGTTGCCTGGGTGTTGCTCGTTGAGGACGCCGCGCCGCGGGGTGCGCGGCGCGGACGGCGATTACTGCTTCGTGAAGCGGATGACGGCGGTATCGATACCGGCATCGGACAGGCGCTGACGCGTCGAGTTCATGTCGTCGAACTTCGTGAACGGACCGATGCGCACGCGATAGTACGTCACGCCGCCGGCGTCGCGCTGCGTCACCTTCGATTCGAACCCTTGGAACGCGAGGCGCGCGCGTTGCTGCTCCGCGTCGCCCGAGGTCTTGTACGCGCCCACCTGCAAGAAGTAGCCGGTGTTGGCGTCGCCCGCTGCGGGCGTGGCGCTGCCGGGCTTGGCGGCCGGGGGCGTGGGCACCGCGTTGGCAGGCTTCTGCGGCTGGTTGCCCGCGAGGATCTGCGCCGGGTTGGTCGCGTTGTTCGAGTTGCTGGCCGACTGCGGCTTCTTCGCCATAGCCGTGCCGCTAGTGACGTTTTCACCCGTCGACGGTTGCGGCGCGACAGCCACGCCGTTGTTGTTGTTGTTCGAACCCGAGGGCGGCACTTCGACGATCTGCGGCTCTTCGAGCATGCCCGAGGACTGCGTCTGGTTCGTGGTCTGGCCCGGTGCGGTGTTGGGCGGCGTGCTTTGCGCGGCCTGCGGTACAGGCTGACCCGGCGACTTGCCCTGCAGCGCGCGGTTCGGGTCGACCTGCTCGTTGCTCTGGCTGACGTCGGAGGCGGCCGGCGGCGCGACCTTCGAGACGAACGGCGTGGGCGCGCGCGTGATGTAGAGCGCCACCACCACCGCGATCGCAAGGCCGACAATCAGGCCCAGCACGATGCCGAGAAACGTTCCCCCGGACTGCTTCGACTGCTGTTTTGTAGTGCGGCGCGGTTTTGCCATCGTCTGAATCACCTGCAAACAAGAGAATCCTGGAATGGCCGTCCGCGCGAGGCGGCGGCCCCAAACATGTTGCTGCGCGCGGGTCTCGCGCGTCTCGTTACATGCGCTCCGGCGCGGATACGCCGATCACGGCCAGGCCGTTCGCGAGCACCCGGCGCGTGGCCGCGAGGAGGGCGACGCGGGCGTCGCGCTCGGCGACGTCGTCGACGAGAACGCGTTCGGCATTGTAGAACGAGTGAAACTCAGCGGCGAGTTCGCGCAGGTAGAACGCCACGGCGTGCGGCGCGAGTTCGCTGGCAGCATGCGTGAGCATGTCGGGGAATTCGCCGAGTTTTGCGATGAGCGCGAGCGCGCGTTCGCTCGACAGCGGCGCGAGATCGACCTTCGGCAGCGCGGCCAGATTGCCGCCGAACTTGCCCTGCCAGTCGCCGAGGATCGACGAGATGCGTGCGTGCGCGTACTGCACGTAGTACACCGGGTTTTCGTCGTTTTCCTTCAGCGCGAGGTCGATGTCGAACACGAATTCGGTGTCGGCCTTGCGCGAGATGAGGAAAAAGCGCACGGCGTCGCGCCCGCGGCGGATGGTGGCCTCGTCGAGCAGGTCGGGCGAGACTTCGCTGCCGGGGTTCGCGCCGCCCGACCATTCGATCAGATCGCGCACCGTCACGTAGCTGCCCGCGCGCTTGGAGATCTTCACCTCCTGGCCGTCACGCATCACGGTCACCATCTTGTGCAGCACGTAGTCGGGATAGCCCTTCGGAATGCCGACGCCAAGCGCCTGCAGGCCCGCGCGCACGCGTGCAATGGTGCCGTGGTGGTCGGAGCCCTGAATATTGATGACCTTCGTGAAGCCGCGCTCCCACTTGGTGACGTGGTAGGCGACGTCGGGCAGGAAGTAGGTGTAGGTGCCGTCGGACTTGCGCATCACGCGGTCCTTGTCGTCGCCGTAGTCCGTGGTCTTGAGCCACAGCGCACCTTCCTGCTCGTAGGTTTCGCCCGAAGCGACCAACGCCTCGACGGTCTTCTCGACGCGGCCTTCCGTGTACAGCGACGACTCGAGGTAGTAGCGATCGAACTTCACGCCGAACGCCTGCAAATCGAGATCCTGCTCGTGGCGCAGATAGGCCACGGCGAAGCGGCGGATCGCTTCGAGGTTCTCCGGATCCTTCGCGCCCGTGACGGGCTCGCCGTCCTTGGCCGCGACGGTCTCGCCCGCGAGATAGTCGCGCGCGATGTCGGCGATGTATTCGCCGTTGTAGGCGGCCTCGGGCCACTCGGCGTCGCCGGGCTTGAAGCCACGTGCGCGCGCCTGGGTGGAGACGGCGAGGTTGCCGATCTGCACGCCCGCGTCGTTGTAGTAGAACTCGCGGTGCACGTCATAGCCCTGCGAGCCGAGCACGTTCGAGATGGCGTCGCCGAGCGCGGCCTGACGTCCGTGGCCCACGTGAAGCGGCCCAGTGGGATTGGCCGAGACGAACTCGACGAGCACGTGCTTGCCGGCTTCGCGCTGCGAACGGCCGAATGCCTCGCCCTGCTCGAACACGGCGCCGATCACGGCGCGCTTCGCGTTCGCGGTGATACGCAGGTTGATGAAGCCGGGGCCGGCCACCTCGGCCGCCTCGACGAGGCCTGCGGCCTCGGGTTGGGCGAGTACGGCGTCGACGATCTGCTGGGCGAGCTGGCGCGGGTTCGCGCGCATGGGCTTGGCGAGCTGCATCGCGACGTTGCAGGCGACGTCGCCGTGCGCGGCGACCTTCGGGCGCTCGAGTGTGATCGCGGGCACGACGAATGCGGCTTCGCTCGCGCCTTCGGTGGCCTTCGCCACCTGGGCTACGGCTTGCGCGAGCAGGGTCTCCAGGGTGTGTTTCTGTGCGGGCAGCATGCTGGTTGCAAGTCCTGTGCGGGTAATGGGATGCGGGGCCGGCGCCAAGGGGTGTGGCCTCTGGCTGCCGGCGCGGACCGCCGAATACGGGTGAGGGCGCGCCAGCCTTGCGGCAGGCCACCTACCAGGCGCCAATGCGCGGGCGGCCTCGTTGCGGCAGGCGGCGTGGCGGCGTCCTTGACGCCAGAATTCCGGGCGCCGCGCCCTGCGGGTAATTCCGTCCTGACGGATTTTAGCAGGTGCTAATATGTGAAATGAGATGTGAAATGAGGTAGCGCGACAGGGGCTGCCTTGGCCCGTCTGGCTTCGCAGGCCGGAGCGTCACGCGCAGATCCGAAAAAATCATAAAGGGAACAGACATGCTGGTTACTTTTAAATGTCACGCGGCGCCCGACGTCACGATGCTGGAGAACCTCGCACAATACCTTCTCGGCATCATTGGCAAGCGGCTCGGCCCGCGCGGGGTGATTACCCACGACGAACTCGACACTGCCATCACCAAGCTCGAAGCGGCTATCGCCACGGACAAGAAAGAGCGCCACGAGCAGGAAGGCCACTTTCACGAAGGCGAAGATGACCGCGTCCATCACGAACTGCCGGTCGGCCTCGCGCAACGCGCGTTTCCTTTCCTCGATATGCTTCGCGCCGCGAAAAAGGAAGATAACGACGTTTTGTGGGGCCTTTGAGGTTCCCGTTCGAGGTCTGAGCGGCAAAGCGCGTGGTTGTGCTGCGTCCAATACGCGCACCGGCTAGCGTGTGACGGCCGCCTGGGCGGCCCCGCCTGATCCGATATTCCAAAAGCAAAGAGCCCGCAATGTGCGGGCTCTTTGCTTTTGTTCGCCGTCGGCGCACGTTACTCGCTGGCGGCCGCCGGCTCGGCAGCGGAAGCCTCCGACTTTTTCATTTTCTTCTTCTTCGGCTTCTTCACGTGCTTTTCGGTGGGCGCCGAATACGACGTCACCGGGCTCGCCTGCTCCGGCGCGGCCGGCTGGGCGAACGACGGCTGCGCAAGCGCCGCGACGCCGAAGGCGGTCAACATCAACATCAGCTTCTTCATACGATTTCTCCGTCGAGGTTGCTTCGATTTTGCGTTTTAAGGATTTGCTGATGATCGAGCCGGCGCGGCGTTGCCGCGTGTGGCCGGGCGTCATGCAGGTGTTGCCGGGTCATACGGGGGTCTTGCCGGGCCATCTTACAAAGCCGAAAAATCGCGCGCGCGTAATTTTCACCTTGCCGGATAGCGTATGTCGGGCGATGACAACGGGGGTAGCGCAACGGGAGGAGGCGCGCCGCACAAAGCGGCGCGCAGTACGGCTGAGAATCGGCCTGGAAGCGGGGCCTGGAAGCGCGGCTTAGAGCTGCGGCGCGAGCGCGCGGCGGGCGTCGGCGTCGGAGAGCGACATGCGGCGCGCGTAGTCGGCGAGCTGGTCCTGGGCGATCTTGCCCACCGAGAAGTACGTGCTGTCCGGGTGCGCGAGGTAGAAGCCCGAAACACTCGCGGCCGGCAGCATGGCGAGCGATTCCGTCACGCTCATGCCGACTTCGCCCGCTTGCAGGAAGTCGAACATGTCGCGCTTCACGAGGTGGTCCGGGCAGGCCGGGTAGCCGGGAGCCGGGCGAATGCCTGCGTACTTCTCGTCGATCAGCGCGTCGTTGTCGAGCGTTTCGCTGGCCGCATAGCCCCACAGGTCGCGGCGCACGCGCGCGTGCAACGCTTCGGCGAACGCTTCCGCGAAGCGGTCCGCGAGTGCCTTGAGCATGATCGCGCTGTAGTCGTCGTGGTCTTTCTCGAACTGCGCTTCCTTCACGTCCACGCCAATGCCCGCCGTGACCGCGAACATGCCGATGTAGTCGGCCACGCCCGAGTCTTTCGGCGCGATGAAGTCGGCAAGCGAGCGGTTCGGGCGCATCACGCCGTCCACCACGGGGCGCACCGACTGCTGGCGCAGATTGCGCCACGTGAGCGCGACTTCGCTGCGCGATTCGTCGGTGTAGATTTCGATGTCGTCGTCGTTGACAGTGTTGGCGGGCAACAGCGCGATTACGCCATTGGCCTGCAGCCAGCGGCCCTGAATCAGGCGCGAAAGCATCGACTTCGCGTCGGAAAATACGCGGCGTGCCGACTCGCCCACGATCTCGTCGTTGAGGATCTGCGGATAGGGACCGGCGAGATCCCACGTCTGGAAGAACGGACCCCAGTCGATGTAATTCGCGAGCTCGTTCAAGTCGAAGTTCTTGAACACGCGACGGCCGATGAACTTCGGCTTCACGGGCTGGAAGTTCGCCCAGTCGATCTTCGTCTTGTTCGCGCGCGCCTCTTCGAGCGTCACTAGGGGCTGTGCCTTCTTGTTGGCGTGCTGATCGCGAATGCGGTCGTAGTCGGTCTTGAGATCGTCGATGAACTTCGTCGCGCCCTCATCCGAAAGCAGGCTCGACGCGACCGAAACCGAACGCGACGCGTCCGGCACGTACACGACCGGACCTTCGTAATGCGGCGCGATCTTCACCGCGGTATGCACGCGCGACGTGGTCGCGCCGCCGATGAGCAGCGGAATTTTCTTGATGCGGAAGTAGTCGTCGCGCTGCATTTCGCTCGCCACGTAGGCCATTTCCTCGAGCGAGGGCGTAATGAGCCCCGAGAGGCCGACGATATCCGCGCCTTCGACCTTCGCCTTCGCGAGAATCTCGTTGCACGGGACCATCACGCCCATGTTGACCACTTCGAAGTTATTGCACTGGAGCACGACCGACACGATGTTCTTGCCGATATCGTGCACATCGCCCTTCACGGTCGCGATGACGATCTTGCCCTTCGCGCGCACGTCGGCGCCCGATTCGGCGAGCAGGCGCTTTTCTTCCTCGATGAACGGAATCAGGTGCGCCACGGCCTGCTTCATCACGCGCGCCGACTTCACCACCTGCGGCAGGAACATCTTGCCCTGGCCGAACAGGTCGCCGACGATGTTCATGCCGTCCATGAGCGGGCCTTCGATCACGTTGATCGGCCGCCCGCCCGCGCCCATGATCTTCACGCGCGCTTCTTCGGTGTCCTCGACAATGAAGTTCGTGATGCCGAGCACGAGTGCGTGCGCCAGACGTTTTTCCACGTTCTGGTTGCGCCACTCGAGGTTCTCTTCCTTCTTCGCGGCGCCCGTCTTGAACTTGTCGGCGATTTCGAGCAGACGGTCGGTTGCGTCGTCGCGGCGGTTGAGCACCACGTCTTCCACACGCTCGCGCAACTCGGTGTCGAGGTCGGCATACACGCCGAGCTGGCCCGCGTTCACGATGCCCATGTCCATGCCCGCCTGAATGGCGTAGTAGAGGAACACGGTGTGGATCGCCTCGCGCACCGGGTCGTTGCCGCGGAACGAGAACGACACGTTCGACACGCCGCCGCTGATCTTCGCGTAGGGCAGGTTCTGCTTGATCCAGCGCGTGGCTTCGATGAAGTCCACGGCATAGTTGTTGTGCTCTTCGATGCCTGTGGCCACCGCGAAGATGTTCGGGTCGAAGATGATGTCCTCGGGCGGGAAGCCCACTTCGTTCACGAGGATGTCGTAGGAGCGCTTGCAGATCTGGGTCTTGCGCGCGAACGTGTCGGCCTGGCCCTGCTCGTCGAACGCCATCACCACACTCGCCGCGCCGTAGCGGCGAATGAGCTTCGCGTGATGCACGAACTGCTCCTTGCCTTCCTTGAGCGAGATCGAGTTGACGATGGCCTTGCCCTGCACGCACTGCAGGCCCGCCTCGATCACCTCCCACTTCGACGAGTCGATCATGATCGGCACGCGCGCGATGTCGGGCTCGGAGGCGATGAGGTTCATGAAGCGCACCATCGCCGCCTTCGAGTCGAGCATGGCTTCGTCCATGTTGACGTCGATGACCTGCGCGCCGTTTTCGACCTGCTGGCGCGCAACCGCGAGCGCCTCGTCGAACTGGCCGTTGAGGATCATCCGCGCGAAGGCCTTCGAGCCGGTCACGTTGGTGCGCTCGCCCACGTTGATGAAGAGCGTGCCTTCGGTCACGTTGAAGGGTTCGAGGCCGGAAAGGCGCAAGGTATGGTCAGTCATGGCGTGGGACTGGATCGTATGTTGTTGGAGCGGGTTCGGAAGCAGCGATCGAACGTGTCGTCAGGCAGCGTCGCGGTACTGGCCGGGCCAGCGGCGCGGCTTGACTTCGGCGAGCGCCTTTGCGATGGCCGCGATGTGCTCGGGCGTCGTGCCACAGCAGCCGCCCGCCACGTTCACGAGACCGGCGCTCGCGAATTCCTTGAGCAGTGCCGAAGTATCGGCGGGCGTTTCATCGAAGCCCGTGTCGCTCATCGGATTGGGCAGGCCCGCGTTCGGATAGCACGAGACGTACGTGTCGCAGAGTTTGGCAAGCTCGGCGATGTACGGACGCATGAGCGCGGCGCCCAGTGCGCAGTTCAGGCCGAAGGTGAGCGGCTTCGCGTGGCGCAGCGAGTTCCAGAACGCCTCGACGGTCTGGCCCGAGAGAATGCGGCCCGAGGCGTCGGTCACGGTGCCCGAGATCATGATCGGCAGATTCTCGCCCGTGTCTTCGAAGAGCTGGTCGAGCGCGAAGAGCGCGGCCTTGGCGTTGAGCGTGTCGAAGATCGTCTCGACAAGGAAGAGGTCGCAGCCGCCGTCCATGAGCGCCTTCGCCTGTTCGTAGTACGCGTGGCGAAGCTCTTCGAACGTGACGTTGCGCGCGCCCGGATCGTTCACGTCCGGCGAGATGCTCGCCGTTTTCGGCGTCGGCCCGATCGCGCCCGCGGCGAAGCGCGGCTTGTCCGGCGTCGAATACTTCTCGCACGCGGCGCGCGCGAGCTTCGCCGACTCGACGTTCATCTCGATGGCGAGCTCGCCCATGCCGTAGTCGTCCTGGGCCACCGTGGTCGCGCCGAACGTGTTGGTCTCGATGATGTCCGCGCCCGCCGCGAGATACTGCTCGTGAATCTCGCTGATGATCTGCGGCTGCGTGAGCGAGAGCAGTTCGTTGTTGCCCTTGATATCGCGCGGGTAATCCTTGAAGCGCTCACCTCGGTAGGCTGCTTCGTCGAGCTTGTAGCGCTGGATCATCGTGCCCATCGCGCCGTCGAGGATCACGATACGCGAGGCGAGCAGCGCGGGAAGCGCTGCGCCGCGCGTGTATTTGGCGTCCCCGGCGGGGCGCGAGGCAAGGGCTGCGGGCTGGTTCATGGATCGCGGGCGGGCGTGGTGCCGGTTGAACTGGGAAACCTCACATTGTAGCCGCTGCGGCAACGGGCCGCTGCCCGCGGCGTCGCGCGCAGGACGCCCAAAAGAAAACCCCGGCCGGCCAAGCCGGACGGGGTTTCGTGTGAAGGACGCTGCGCGTTGAGTGCCGCGAGGTGCGCTAGCGTCAGTGAAGCACGACGGGTTGCTGCATGAGGCTATCGAACTGTCCGAGGAATTCGTCGACTTCGTCGAGCGACTGGTCTTCGTCCATCAGCTTTTGCACGTCTTCGCGAAAACGTGCCGCCATCACGCCGTCGATGAAGATCTCGCGGCGTGCGTTTTTGTCGACGATCTCGTAGCCGCCTGCGCGCATGGCGCTGTGGCCGTCCTGCGGCGGAAACTCGACGACGCAATAGTTGGGACTGTTGTAGATCATTTGCATGGCGACACTCCTTTTTCCTGTGCTCCCTGACCTTCTGGGTCAATACGTGGAGCGTTCGTTCTGGAATTCAAGGGGTGGGTCCCGCATCACCTCTTATGTGGACTGCTCTCCCTTTTTATCTTTCACTTCTCAACTGCGTCTGCTGCCACTGCCATGATGCTTTTACTTCGAACTACTTAGACCAACTGTTTGAGAAACGTTTCGAGTAACGCTGTGAAACGGTGCGACTCCTCTACCGGGGCCAGATGCGCCGCATCGAGCACCACGAAATGCGACCCTTCTATCGCTCTTGCCAGGGCTTGCGTCACGGCCATCGGCGTGCCGTTGTCGTGGCGGCCCGCCACGGCGAGCGTCGGCACGCGCAATTGCGCGAGCCTGTTTTCCACGTCGAAATCGCGTAGCGCCTCACAGGCCATCGCATAGCCTTCTGAAGGGGTCCGTAATAAAACATCACAAATTCGCTCGACAGTCGGCGCATGCGTGTGCCGGAAGTCGGCGGTGAACCAGCGGGCCATCGTCGCATCGGCGAGCGCCCCGAGACCGTCGCTGCGCACCGTGGCGGCGCGCTCGTTCCATGTTCCGCGCGCTTGTGGCGGCGTATGACCAGCCGTGTCGCAAAGCGTGAGCGTCGCCACGCGTTCGGGATAATCGAGCGCGAACTGCTGCGCGATCATGCCGCCCATCGACATGCCAACGAGATGCGCATGCTCGATGCCAGTTGCGTCTAAAAGCGCATCCAGATCGGCGGCGAGGTCTGCAAAGCCGAAGGACTTGCTTGCAACCGCGCTTGCGCCATGCCCGCGCACGTCATAGCGCAGCACGCTGTGGCGATGGCGGAAATGTCCGGCGAGCGTGTCCCACACACTAAGGTCGCCGCCCAGTTGATGAATGAACGCCAGCGCGGGCCCACCGCTCCTGTCGTCGAAGACATAGTGCGTATCGATGCCGTTGACAGTCACTTGCATGGGTTCCTCCTTCGCCTTCCAGGCTGGGAGTCAAGCCGTTTGCGAGGTACTGCATGCACGCGATGCTGGTGGAGCAATCCGCGCGCCTGGGGCACGCGGACGATGCGCGATGCGATGTTCGTTAGCTTGTGTGTCGCGTCCCTGTTTGCTGCGTTATTTATTGTGTTGTGCCGATTTTGTCCATCTTTTGCAGCGTTGCATCGGTTTGTTGGTGCTGATCAGCTCGCTGATTCGCTATTTGCGCGCGGTGTCGTGTTGCCGTGTTTCGTCTGCTTGTTCTTGGCACTTCATGATGCGCGCGATGCCTTGCGATCCTTGACGCACGGCTCGATTCCAGTATGCGCTATTTCGCGAGTTTGTGTCGTGAAGCGGGCCGGTTGGATCTCGCGATTCGTGCGGTTGCGCGCTCAGGGATGCTCGGGTGCCGGGCCCGGCGAGGTGGGGGAGGATTCGTCATCCACGGACGTTTGCGGCGGCGATTCTGTCTGCGTATCGGGCGTATTGGGCGCATTGGGCGCATTGGCGGTTGGCGCCGGTTGCGCTGGCGATTGCGGTTGCGGCGCAGTTTCCGATGTAGCGGATTGTGCCGATGTTCTGTCGGGTGCGGCGTTGGGCGTTGTGGCGGCCGCGGCCGTTGCGGAGTCGGGCGTCGGGGCGGGCGCGTTCGCAGCGCCCGGCACCGTGAGCGCGCCACGCCACACCAGCTCGAACTGGTTGCCATTCGGCTCGGTCTGCACGAGGCGCACGGGCAACCAGCCCAGCGTTGGCGCGAGCCACACGTCGATGCGCCGCTTGTCGCCGTCGCGGCGCGGCAGACGCATGAAATGGCGCGCGGTGACATAGCCGTGATCCGTGCTCACCGTTTCGTCGCCGATCGTGGTGATGGGCCAGGTCTCGCCGCTGTCGTTGTCCGCGACATAGAACTCGCGCGTGACGCCCGGTTTGTACGCATCGGGGTCGCCGCGCACGAGGCTGGCGAGTTGCATCACCATGCTGAAGCGGTCCTGCGCGCCATCGGGCAGCGCGAGCGAGTTGGGCGTGCGCGTGAACACGATCTGCTTGTCGGCGCGGTTGAAAATCGTCACATCCGAAGGACGATGGCCGCGCTTTTCGATGTACTGATCGGGCGCGAGGCCGAAGGCGTCCACGCGACCCTTGCTCGTCCAGCTGAATTCGCCGACGAAGGGCAGGGGCACGCGCACGACCATCTCGTAGCGCTGCCCGTCGCTTGACCAGTGGATCGTGCCGGGCTGATTGCGCACGCCGTTATAGAACGTGTCGTATTGCAGTTCGCCCGATGGGGGCACCGAAAACTTCAGCCCATGCGAGGCCTGCGCGGCTTGCGCCGAAGGCTGCTTGCCGTTGCCGGGCGCTGCGCTTGCCGTGCCGCTCGTACCACTCGAGCCGGCTGTGACCTGCGAAGCGGCTGCGGGCGCGGACGCCGCTTGTGTATCCGGCGGCGAGGCAGGCGCTTTGGGGTGCGGTTCTGGCGGCGCTACTGCATGCAACGTATGCGGCTCGGCGGGCTTCTGCGCGGGTTTGGGCTCGGCATGCGCGGGCGCTGCCGCTGGGCCCGCGGGCCGTGCCTCGCGTTCGATGCGTTCGGGTTTGAGGAGCGCCACCTGCACCGGCACACGCACGTGCGCGACGCTCGGCGGCGCCCCGTGGTGCCGCTCGAACCATTCGGCCGCGAGCCAATGGAGCGCCGTGACCGCGACGAATACACCGACCCAGCGCCACGCGCGCGAGCGCTGTGACCTGCGTGAGTCGGTGTCGAGGCGGCGTGCCTCGCGCGGTGCGGCGGGTGTGGACATCGGCGGTTCGTGGGTCGGTATCTGTCGGACGTTACTGTGACACAACCCGCCGCGAACGCGCAGAAAGCCAGACGCCGCGCGAGGCGGGGTCACATGTCTGCCGACCCACGCGTACAGCGTTCAGCGCGGCGTCGGACTGTACCCCAATTCGTACGACAGTTTTTCTGCGCACGCGCGCAACGCGGTGTCCACAGCGCCATTCCAGTCGATATCGAACGCGCCTTCGTGACCGAGCGCGATGAGCCCGAGCGCGAACTCGCCGCTCGCGTCGAACACGGGCGTGCAGAACGCGTGGATGGTCGGCAGCAGCATGCCTTCCACGCGGGCGGCGCCATGCTCGCGAACCTCCGCGAGCGCGCGTTCGAGCGCCTCTGCCGTACGCGGCGTGGAGCCGTATGAGTAGTGCTGCGCGCCCGCGAGTTCGCGCTCGATCATCGGGGCGGTCTTGCTGCGCGGCAGGTAGGCGGCGAATAGCAGGCCCGTGGCGGAACTGAGCATCGGCATGACGTCGCCGAGCTTGAGCGACGCTTTCGCCGGGTGGCTCGACTCCAGCCAATGCACGACGGTCGGCCCCTGGTTGCCCCACACGGCGATGCCCACGGTAATGTCGAGCGCGTCGCGCAATTCGGTGAGTGCGATACGCGCGAGTTTGACGCCATCCACGCGCGCAAGACGCGCGAGGCCAAGCTGCAATGCGAAGCCGCCCAGTTCGTAGCGGCCCGAGAGCGGGTCCTGCGCAACGACGCCGAGGCGCATGAAGCTCACGAGATAGCGATGCGCCTTCGCCGGGCTCATGCCCGCACGCTGCGCGAGGTCGCGCAGCATCATCGCGCGCGGCTCGCTGGTGAGCACTTCGAGCAGGCGAAAGCCCACTTCGATCGACTGGATGCCGGAGCGCAGCTTTTCTTCACCGGCTTCCGGGCCTTCCGAGGCTTCGGCGGTGTCGAGGGCGTCGGCGAGATCTTCGGCGTTCGTGGCGTCTGTGGCGCTCGCGCGTGGCGAGGCGGAGCGGACGGTAGGCGGCATGGATGCGTTGTGGTCTTCAAACGTACGGCAACTGAGGGCATGCGGCGCGCCCGCTTGGGGTCCGCCGATTCACCATCGTAGAATACATTTCCCTTATCGTCACTCACGTCTGATTCCATGAAACTTGCCACGCTGAAGGACGGCACCCGCGACGGGCAGCTGATCGTCGTTTCCCGCGACCTGCGCAGCGCCGCCATCGCCGATGCGATCGCGCCCACGCTGCAGCGCGTGCTCGACGACTGGCGCTTCTACGCGCCGCAGCTCGCCGAGCTGTATGACGCGCTCAACTCAGGGCGGGCGCGCAACGCGTTCAGCTTCGACGCGCGCAACTGCATGGCGCCGCTGCCGCGTGCGTACCAATGGGCGGATGGCTCGTCGTACGTGAATCACGTCGAACTCGTGCGTCGCGCGCGCGGCGCCGAGATGCCCGCCGAGTTCTGGATCGACCCGCTCATGTACCAGGGCGGCAGCGACGACTTCATCGGGCCGTGCGACGACATCGTGTGCGCATCCGAGGCGTTCGGCATCGACTTCGAGGCCGAAGTTGCCGTCGTGACCGGCGACGTGCCGATGGGCGCGAGCCCCGACGAAGCGCTCAGGGCCGTGCGGCTCGTCACGCTCGTCAACGACGTTTCGCTGCGCAACCTCATTCCCGCGGAACTCGCGAAGGGCTTCGGCTTTTTCCAGAGCAAGCCGGCCAGCGCGTTCGCGCCGGTGATGGTCACGCCCGACGAACTCGGCGAACACTGGCGCGAAGGGCGCGTGCATCTGCCGCTCATCGTGCACTGGAACGGCAAGAAGGTCGGCCAGCCCGATGCGGGCACGGACATGGTGTTCCACTTCGGCCAGTTGATCGCTCACGCCGCGAAAACGCGCAATCTGCGCGCGGGCGCCGTCGTCGGCTCGGGCACGGTCTCGAACAAGGACGCAAAGCGCGGCTACTGCTGCATCGCCGAGAAGCGCTGCCTCGAGATGATCGAAAGCGGACAGGCGAGCACCGAGTTCATGAAGTTCGGCGACAGCGTGAAGATCGAAATGCTCGACGAAGCGGGCAAGTCGATTTTCGGCGCGATCGATCAGGCCGTGGCGTCACTTCACGGAGAGCAGTGACCCACAAGCGACGCACAAGCAACACGCAAGCGCTGAAGGGTTTCGCCGGATGCCGCGCGCTCCGCGTGCGGCTACACTGGCGAACGCCCTTTTTTCTTCGAGGGGAAACTGGGGAGACACGTAAAAGTACGAGCCGTAGAAGCACGCAGCATCCGCATGCAGAAAAAAGCGCAAAACGAACGCATAACGACAAGGAGACACCGTGAACGCTTCTCGCCCCAGCCGTCTTGCTGCACGCATCGTCTGGCTTTTCAGCCTCTGTGCGCCCACGCTTGCGCTCGCGCAGGTCAAGATCGGCCTCGTGCTTTCGCTTACCGGTCCGGCCGCCTCGCTCGGCATTCCCGCGCGCGACACCGCCGCGATGTTCCCCACTGAGATCGCGGGCCAGAAAGTCCAGTACATCGTGCTCGACGACGCCTCCGACACGACCCAGGCCGTGCAGGACACGAAGAAGCTCATCGACGAACAGCATGTCGATGCGATCATCGGCTCGTCGATCACGCCGAATTCGCTCGCGATGCTCGACGTGATCGCGCAGGGCGAGACGCCTGCTATCTCGCTCGCTTCGTCGGCGAAGATCATCGAGCCCGTTGATGACAAGCGCCACTGGATGTTCAAGACGCCGCAAACCGACGCGATGATGGCCGGCGCGATCATGGATCACGCCGCCGCGCATAACGTGAAAACGCTCGCTTATATCGGCCAGGCCGACGCGCTCGGCGAAACGTTCTACGCTGAAATCGCGAAGGCCGCGCAGCAGCACAACATCAAGCTCGTCGCGAACGAGCGCTTCAATCGCACCGATCCGAGTGTGACGGGGCAGGTGCTCAAGATCGTGGCGGCGCACCCCGACGCTGTGGTGGTGGGCGCGGCCGGCACGCCCGCCGCGCTGCCGCCGAAGGCGCTCAAGGAGCGCGGCTACAAGGGCGTCATCTATCACAACCACGGCGTGGGCAACCGCGACTTCCTGCGCGTGTGCGGCGCGGACTGCAACGGCACGTTCCTGCCCGCAAGCCAGGTGCTCGTGGCGGCGCAACTGCCCGAGGACGCGCCTGGCCGGCGCCTCGCGCTCGACTATATTTCGCGGTACGAAGCACGCAATGGCGCTGGCACGGTGTCGGCGTTCGGCGCTTACACGTGGGACGCAGGCCTCTTGCTCCAGAACGCGATACCCGTTGCGCTCAAGTCGGCTGCGCCCGGTACGAGCGCGTTTCGCCACGCGCTGCGCGACGCGCTCGAAGCGACGCGCGGGCTGCACGACACCAATGGCGTCGTCAACATGAGCGCCACCGATCACCTCGGCCTCGACGCGCGAGCGCGCGTGATGGTCGAGATCCGCGATGGCAAGTGGGTGTATCAGCCGCATTGATGAGCCGCACTGTCATCGCATTCACGTAATCAGCAATCCGAAGCAAAGGAGTCCGCCCATGAACGATCCTTTTTACGCCCGCTATCAGGCTCTGCGCGTGCGGCGACACGAGCACGGCATCGTCGAGATCGTGATGAGCGGCGAGGGCGCGAACAAGAGCGGCCTCGCGACCGCCGACGCCCACATGCACCGCGAACTCGCCGAGATCTGGCGCGACGTGGACCGCGATCCCGACGCGCGTGTCGCCGTGATTCGCGGCGAGGGCAAGGGCTTTTCGGCGGGTGGCGACCTGCAGCTCGTCGAGGACATGGCCACGCATTTCGACGTGCGCGCGCGCGTGTGGCGCGAGGCGCGCGACCTCGTCTACAACGTGATCAACTGCGGCAAGCCGATCGTCTCGGCCATGCATGGCCCTGCGGTGGGCGCGGGGCTCGTCGCGGGACTGCTGGCCGACATTTCCATTGCGACGAAGACTGCGCGCATCATCGACGGCCATACGCGCCTGGGCGTCGCGGCGGGCGATCATGCCGCGATCGTGTGGCCACTTCTGTGCGGCATGGCGAAGGCGAAGTACTACCTGCTGCTGTGCGAGCCGGTGAGCGGCGAGGAAGCGGAGCGCATCGGCCTCGTTTCGCTTGCCGTGGACGAGAACGACCTGCTGCCGAAGGCGTTCGAAGTGGCGAAGCGTCTTGCGGGCGGTTCGCAAACCGCGGTGCGCTGGACCAAGTACGCGCTCAACAACTGGCTGCGCATGGCGGGGCCGACCTTCGACACGTCGCTCGCGCTCGAATTCATGGGTTTTGCGGGACCCGACGTGCGCGAAGGCGTACAGTCGCTACGCGAGCGGCGCGCGCCGGATTTTCCGGGCGGCGATCCGTTCTGATTCGCGCTTTCTGCCAATTTCTACTTTTGCGCGCGCTATCATCGAAGAGATCGTTTTGCGCCGCCCACGCGCGCGCATTTGACCACCAATCTATGCGAGGGAGATCCGCATGACCGACCCAGCAGGCACCATGCCGCCGTTCCCGGGCTTTCCCGGCTTTCCGCCCGCCGAAATGCTCGACCGCATGTGGGGGATGATGCGCCTCACGCCGTTCGGCGGCGCATTTCCGGGTACCGAACCGGGCGTCGCGCAAGCATTCGGCCCGTCGCTTTCGATGATGTCCGACATGATGACGCCGCTCACCAACGTCGAGGAGCTCGACAAGCGCATCACCGATCTGCGCGCCGTCGAGCAGTGGCTCAAGCTCAATCTCGGCATGCTGCAGTCCGCCATCCAGGCGCTCGAAGTGCAACGCGCAACGCTTTCCACGCTGCGCGCGTTCGGCGCGTTCGCGCAGGCGCAGATGACGCCGACGCACGCCGAGTCCGAAGCGCCGAGAACAGGTGTCTCGCGCGAGCGGGCCGCCGAGCCTGAAGGCGCGAGCGCAGGCGATGCGGCCGAGGGCGCGGCATCCGCGCCGCCGGGCTTCGACGCGGGGTCGTGGTGGAATCTCGTGCAGGCGCAGTTCAACCAGCTCGCGCAGTTCGCGATGGCGCAGCCGGCCGCTGCGGCAGAGGTGGCGCAAGCCGCCGCCGAAGCGGTGAGCGAGGCGCAGGCGAAGACCGAAGCCGCGGCGGCCAAACGCAGCAGCACCGCCAAACGCGGTAGCGGCAATGGCACCGGCAGCGGCGCGGGCCGCAGCGCGCCGCGCAGCGCGAAGAAGGCGCCGGCACAGCCGGAATAAGGCGCGCGGCGTCACGTCACGAAGAACCGTCCCGCGAGACGCAACAGAAAGGCAACTGCGGGACAGAAGCAGGACAAAGGCAGGAAAACTGCGGGGAGCGTCGGCATCATGCGGCTTGCGCTCGTGATGATGGGTGGCGGCGCGCGTGCGGCCTACCAGGCCGGCGCGTTGCGCGCGCTCGCCGAACTGGCCAGCCGGGCCGAGCCGGCGCGCCGCGCCATGCCCTTCACGGTCATCTGCGGCACCTCGGCGGGGGCGATCAACGCCACCTCGATCGCAAGTCACGCCGACCAGTTCGCGCAGGGCGCAGCGCGCCTCGTCGAGGTCTGGTCGGACATGCGCGCAAGCCAGATCTACCGCACCGACTGGCCGGGCGTCGCGGCCGCGGGCGCGCGCTGGCTCGCCGCGCTCGCGTTCGGCTGGGCCGCCTCCAGCGTGGGCGCGCGCGCCGCGCCACGCACGTTGTTCGACAGCACGCCGCTCGCGCGGATGCTCCCACACGCGCTCAGCTTCCACCGCATCGGGCAGATGCTCGACGAGCGGCTGCTCTATGCGCTCGCCGTCCCGGCGCTCAGCTATTCGTCGGGGCGGCACGTCACGTTCTACCAGGCGTGCGAGCCGATCACCGCGTGGCGGCGCGCGCAGCGCACCGCGCGCATGGTCGCGCTCACGCCGGCTCATCTGCTTGCATCGGCGGCGATTCCGTTCGTGTTTCCGGCTGTGCGCCTCGAACTCGACGGCCGCCACGAATATTTCGGCGACGGCTCGATCCGGCAGATCGCGCCGCTCTCGCCCGCCATCCACTTCGGCGCGCAGCGCATCGTCGTGCTCGGCGCGGCCGCGCCCACGCCGGAAGTGCCCGCGGCGCGAGCCGACATCGACACGTATCCGACGCTCGCGCAGATCGGCCAGCAGGTGCTCGCGAGCGTGTTCCTCGACTCGCTCGGCGCCGATATCGAGCGCATCGAGCACGTGAACCGCATGGTGCTGCAACTGCCGCACACGGTGGAGCCGGAAAGCGGCTGGCGGTATGTCGAGGTGCTCGCCATCGCGCCGAGCGAGCGCATCGAGTTGATCGCCGCGCGTCATTTGCAGCAGTTGCCGCGCTCGGTGCGCATGCTGCTGGGTGCGATGGGCGGCAACCGCGCATCAGGCGCGGCATTCGCGAGCTATTTGCTGTTCGAGCGTGAATTCACGTGCGAGCTGATCGAGTTGGGTTACCACGACACGCTAGCTCAAAGTGATGTTCTTTTGACTTGGCTCAAAGCTCCGACAGACGGCGCGATCACGGATTTTGGGGTGCGGCGGAACTGAAAGACCGGCATGCTATGATTGTGTAAGGTTTTTCTGGTCTTTGTGGGAGTTGCGGTCGGCGTTGCGGTGCTTCGCCGCACAGGTTCCACGGCCTTGACGGGCGGGATGTTTGCCCATTGGAAAATCAGCCGGCAAGGTGCGGCAAAAGCGCGTCGAGCGCGGGGCGCCAGAGTGCGACATTGTGTCGCATCGACCCGTGACGATGGCTCGCACGCCTCGCGGGTGTCGGTATTGATCAGCGGTATCAGGCGGCCGGGTTCGAGGCACGGAGCAGCTACCCAGAATCCACGACGGCGCCTTCATTCCGGTTGGCTGGATTGTCGTGGGGCAACGCGTGTTGCGTCGCCCGAACTGCGATTGCGTCCAGAGGGCCGGATACCGCGTAAAATTAAATGCTTTTTGCCTGCGCGGCCGCGTTTTACGCGGGTACGCGGCACGCTACGAATTCGTCATGCGCGCGTTTTGCGCAGATCAGGGGCGGGACTATGAACACGATGCTTTATCCGGAACTTTACAAATCGCTCGAATCGGTCCGTTGGGACATGGAAAAGGACATCCCCTGGGACAAGTTCGATGCGTCGCTCCTCACCGATGAGCAGGCCGCGACCATCAAGATGAACGCGATCACCGAATGGTCGGCGCTGCCGGCCACGGAAATGTTCCTGCGCGACAACCACCACGACAGCGACTTTTCGGCGTTCATGAGCGTGTGGTTCTTCGAGGAGCAAAAGCATTCGCTCGTGCTCATGGAATACCTGCGCCGCTTCAAGCCGGAAATGGTGCCGACCGAAGAAGAACTGCACGCCGTGCGCTTCGAGTTCGATCCGGCGCCGCCGCTCGAAACGCTCATGCTGCACTTCTGCGGCGAAATCCGCCTGAACCACTGGTACCGCCGCGCCGCCGAATGGCACACGGAGCCGGTCATCAAGGCCATCTACGAAACGATTTCGCGCGACGAAGCGCGCCATGGCGGCGCGTATCTGCGCTACATGAAGAAGGCGCTCAACAATTTCGGCGACGTCGCGCGCGCGGCGTTCGCGAAGATCGGCGTGCTGATGGCATCGGCGCGCCGTACCGAAAAGCCGCTGCACCCCACGAACCTGCACGTGAACCAGGCGTTGTTCCCGCGCGACACCGTGCAATCGCGCCTGCCCGACCCGGAATGGCTCGAGCGCTGGCTCGACGAGCAGATCCGCTTCGACGACGGCTGGGAAAAGAAGGTGATCGAGCGGATTCTGCACAACCTCTCGATCCTGTTCGAGCGCACGTTCACCACGGCGCAGGAACTGAACCGCTATCGCAAGGAAGTGGTGCAGCGCCTGCAGGCCGAGCAAGGCACGCAGCAGCCGGCCTGACGCGCCGGGACATCTCGCGTGCGCGGCCTCGTGGCGCGCCGCGATCGGGACGGCCCGAAGCGCTTCTCGCGTGACGGGCCGTTTTCATTGGCGCGCACATTTTTGGCTTTGCCTGATTCAATCCGCGCCCACTTTCTTATCCGAGCCTCATTCCATGCCCGCTTCCTTCGAACGCAAGATCACGACCCGCGACGCGCTCGCACAACTGCGCGCTTCGCTGCCCGGCCCCGTGGTGTTCACCAATGGCGTCTTCGACATCCTGCATCGCGGACACGTCACCTATCTCTGCGATGCGAAGGCGCTGGGCGCCACGCTGATCGTCGGCGTGAATAGCGATGCTTCGGTGAAGATGCTCGGCAAGGGCGACGACCGCCCCATCAACAACGAGAACGACCGCATGGCGCTGCTCGCGGCGCTGGAGAGCGTGGACTGGGTGGTGCAGTTCGGCGAGCAAACGCCCGTTGAGCTGATCGAGGCCGTGCGTCCGGACATTCTAGTGAAGGGCGGCGACTACGACATGGACGCGCTGCCCGAGTCGGCGCTGGTGCGCGGCTGGGGCGGCCGGGCGCTCGCGATCGCCTTCGAGCACGACCGCTCCACGACGAAGCTGTTGCAGAAAGTGCGCGCGCAGGAAGGATCGAAGTAAGTACCGGCATCCGGGCGCACGTTCACACCGTGCGGGCGGGCAATGCAAAACCGGCCGGAGGCCGGGCCGCCCGAGGGGCGCGCCCGACCTCCGGCCGGTTGCGTTTGAAGCGCTGCTTACTGCGACAGGGTCGACGCCTGCACCGCCGGGTCCGCCACCGGGCCGCCGACGGTCGGCACGTCGGCCGATTCGGAGGGCCGGATAGCCTTCACCACGAGCCGCTCTGGGTGGATCTGCCGGTTCAGGTGCTGGGTTTCGCGCGTACCCGACGAGGGCGTCGGGCCGAACACGCCGCCAATGGCCGCAAAAGCCAGCCCGTTGGCGAGAATCAGAATGGCGATCAGCCAGCGCAGCATCGTGTGAAGCTCCTTCGAAATCGTTCGTTCAGTTTCAGGGCCGGGTATCGGCTGGGTATAGGCCGCGCCTTGGCGGCACGCGCCTCAGCACTGCGCGGCGATGAGCGCCAGGCCCGCAAGCACCAGTGCATCGTGGCGAGTATGGGGCACCTTGAGCGCCGCTGTCACTTCGGCCGCGGCGCCGCCGCTCACCACGAGCCGCACCGGGATTCTCCACGCGTCCTGTAAATCGGCCAAGGCGCGCTCGACGAGTGCCGCCTGCGCGAGCGCACAGCCCGCCGAGATCGAGCTTCGCGTGTCGGTGGCGAAGGCAATGCCCGGGTGGGCAGCATTCGCCATGCCGCCGGCGACCACGGGCAGTTGCGCGGTGTGCTCGCCGAGCGAGCGCATCATGAGCGTGAAGCCCGGCGCGATCATGCCGCCCACGAATGTGCCGTCGGCGCGCAGGGCTTCGAGCGTGGTGGCCGTGCCGAATGTCGCGATCAGGAGCGGTTCGCCCGGATACGCAGCGTGTGCGCCGATCATGCCGGCCCAGCGGTCGCTGCCGAGCGCGTCGGGCGTGGCATAGCTGTTCGTCACGCCGCATTGCTGCGCGCAGGCCCGCACGACGGTGCGTGAGAGGCCCGGCCAGTGCGCCTCGACCAGCGCGTCGAGCCGCTCGCCGACCGCCGCGCCCGCGACGTTCGAGATCCACGCGCCAGCGGGCCGGGGCAGCGCCGCCCATTCCTCCCACCCGGCTTCACGAGCGGCGCGCGTGGATTGCGCGCCGTCATCGCGCACATGATCCATCGCGCCCGCGTGCAGGCGCGACCCGTCCGGCGCGACGAGCGCCCATTTGATCCGGCTGTTGCCTGCGTCGATCAGGAGTAAGGGGCCGCGGCTCATGCGCCGCTGTCCGCGAGCCGCAGCGATACGTCGCCCGCCGTGACGGTCTCGCGCCCGTTCGGCGTATCGACGAGCAACTGGCCGAGCTCGTCCACGCCGGCCGCTGTGCCGCGCAGCAGTTCCTTGCCTTGCTCGTAGATGGCGACCTCGCGGCCCGCGTACGCGTGGCACGCGTTCCAGCGTGCCTGGAAGGGCGCAAAGCCCGCGGCGCCAAAGCGTTGCAGTGCGGCTTCGAGCGCGTTGAGTTCGGCGGCGAGCGTGTCGGTGAGGTTGGCGTTCGGCCACGCACGCGAGAGCGCCGTGGGCGTCGTGCCGGGCACGATCGCTGCGCTGCCGCGGGCGGCGTTGAGCGCCTCGACCTTGGCGGCGAGGGCGTCTTCGCCGCGCACGTTCGTGCCGATGCCGATCACGACCGCCGTGGCGTCGGCGGTCGTCCAGGCCGTCTCCACGAGAATCCCCACCAGCTTGTCACCTTCGAGCAGCACGTCATTGGGCCACTTGAGCGCGATTTGCCCCGGCGCGGTCACGGGCAGCGTGCGCAGGCCGTCCACCAGCGCCGCGCCGATGGCGAGGCTCAAGCCCGCAAGCCCTTCGATCGGGCGCGGCAGCACGCAGCCGATCGAGAACAGCAGCGCGTCGCCAGGCTGCGCGACCCAGGTGCGGCCGCGCCGGCCGCGGCCGGCCGTTTGCAGATAGGCCACGCGCACGATCGGGCGCGCGAGCGCGTCGCGCTTTTGCGGCAGCGCCTTCAGGTGCGCCATGAGGTCGGCGTTGGTCGAGCCGGTTTCCTCGACGATTTCGATGGGCCAGTCGTGCGCGGCCGGGCCGAACAGCGTGATCGCGCGGTTGCGGTCGATGCGCCAGTCGCCGGCGCTCGGAGTATCGGGGGTGGGGGGCGTCGCATTCATGTCTCATATTGTAGTGGCTGGGGCGTGAACAGCAGGACGCAACGCCGGTTTCGACCCAAAATGCGGGGTATCCACAAGCCGCCCACAGGCAGCCCACAGGTTATCCACCGAATCATCCACAGGACCCAGGGTGCCCGAAGATGATCATCTCGCCGCCGATTTCCGCGCAATTTGCTTAATCTTTAGGCAATTCACAGGCCGCCCACAGGCAGTTCACAAGTTATCCAGAGAGTTGTCCACAGTTCGCCCCGAGTCTGAATGCCGGCCATGCGCTTTCGGACCGACGAAACGGGGCGCGTTCGCTACAATGTTCGCTCACCCTGCCCGTCGAGTGCTTACCCTTGAATCAAGAGACGCCGCCCGGCCTTGAAGTCTCGGCCGGCACCCACGGAAAGACCGTGCGCCTGTCTGGCCAGTGGACGGCGCTCGCGCTCGCGCGCGACCGCGACCAGGGCGGCGCGGCCGGGCGTCTGCGGGCGCTCGCCGAAGAGCGGGTAGGCGTTTGGGATCTGTCGCGCGTGGAGCGCATGGACCACGTGGGCGGTCAGGCGCTCTGGCGCGCCTGGGGCCACAAGCTGCCCGCCGATCTCGTCGACCTCACGCAAACGCAGCGCGACATCTTCGAGCGCATCGCGCTGCTCGATTCCGTGCGCGAGCCGGCGGAGCGCGTCGTGCGCATCGACCCGGTCACGCAGCTCGGCCTCGCGATCTTCTCGTTCTTCGACCACCTGTATGGCGGTATCGCCATGTTCGGGCGCGTGATCCTCGACTTGCTGCTGGTGTTACGCAAGCCCAAGGTCACGCCATGGATCGAGATTTCGGCGAACATTTACAACGCCGGCGCGCGCGCGCTGCCCATCACGGCGCTCGTCGCGTTTCTGATCGGCATCGTGCTGTCGTACCTCTCGGCGCAGCAATTGCGCCTCTTCGGCGCGAACCAGTTCATCGTCAACATTCTGGGTCTCGCGGTGATCCGCGAACTGGGGCCTGTGCTCTCGGCGATTCTCGTGGCGGGGCGCTCGGGCTCGGCCATCACCGCGCAGATCGGCGTGATGCGCGTAACCGAAGAACTCGACGCCATGCGCGTGATGGGCATCTCGCACGGCCTGCGGCTCATCCTGCCGCGCGTTATCGCGCTCGGCGTCGCCATGCCGCTGCTTGTGATCTGGACCGACATCATTGCGTTGCTAGGCGGCGCGATCGCGGCGAAGATCGTACTGGGCATCGACATTTCGTGGTTCATGCGCTCGTTGCCCAGCGTCGTGCCGATCGCCAACGTGTGGATCGGCCTCGGCAAAGGGGTGGCGTTCGGCATGTTGGTGGCGATCGTGGGCTGTCACTTCGGCTTTCGCATCAAGGCGAACTCGCAGAGCCTGGGCGAGGGCACGACCACGTCGGTCGTCACGTCGATCACGATCGTGATCCTCGCCGACGCCGTGTTCGCGATCCTGTTCCAGAACGTGGGGCTTTCATGAGCACGACTGGCACGACGGTAACGACGATCGAGACGAAAACGACCGGCACGATGACCACGCCGCTGAAGGAGGTCGCGCAGGATCTGCCGCTGCCGACCATCGGCGAGCCGGTGATCGAGGTCCATAACCTCTCGAAGCGCTACGGGCGCAACATCGTCCACCAGCATCTGAACCTCGAAATTCGCCGCGGCGAGATCGTCACGCTCGTGGGCGGCTCGGGCTCCGGCAAGACCACGCTCGTACGCCAGATCCTCGGGCTCGAAAAGCCGACCTCGGGCACCATCAAGATGTTTGGCGAAAACATCTCGACCATCGACCCCGAACACGCCCGCCTGATGCGCACGCGCACCGGCATGCTGTTCCAGCAAGGCGCGCTGTTTTCGTCGCTCACGGTGTTCGACAACATCGCCCAGCCGGTGCGCGAGCTTGGCAAGGTGCCGACCGCGCTGCTGCGCGACATCGTGATGCTCAAGCTCGAAATGGTCGGGCTGCCGTGCAAGCACGCCTCGAAAATGCCGGCCGCGCTCTCGGGCGGCATGATCAAGCGCGTGGGCCTCGCGCGCGCGATCGTGCTGGAGCCGGAGCTGCTCTTTCTCGACGAGCCCACGGCCGGACTCGACCCGCGCTCGTCCGACGAAGTGGTGGAGCTCATCAGCATGCTGCATCGGGCCCTTGGGCTCACCGTCGTGCTCGTCACGCACGACCTCGACGCCATGGTCGCGCTCTCTACGCGCGTGGCCGTGCTCGCCGAGCGCAGGGTGCTCGTGGCGGCGCCCGTGGAGGAAGCGGCGAGCGTCGATCATCCGTTTATCCGCGAGTACTTCCTGGGCATGCGCGGTCGCCGCGCGCTCCAGGCGCTGCCGCCCGATCGGCGCGCGAAGCTGCCGCCGGCGGCGCTCGCCCCCGCAGCCGTGGGGTACAAGCCGTGGTAGGGGCCACGCACGCCTGTATCCGGCTTGACCGGCTCAACCGGCTTAACCAGCGCCTCGCGGCCGCCAAAGAAGGAATCTGAAGATGGAAAACAAACCGCATGCGTTCTGGGCGGGCATGTTCACGATAGGTCTGCTCATCGTGATCGCGCTTGTCGTCATCTTCTTCAGCGCTGACCACACCGTGCGCGTGCCGTACGACCTCATCTCGCGCTCGAGTGTGACGGGCCTGTATCAGGATGCGGCGGTGCGCTTTCGCGGTATCGACGTGGGCAAGGTGCAGTCGATCAAGTTCGATACCCAGCATCCGGGCCAGATCCGCATTCGCATTCTCGTCGACCAGAAGGCGCCGATGACGCGCTCCACCTTCGGCTCGCTCGCGCTGCAGGGCGTGACGGGCATCGCCTTCGTGCAACTCGACGACAACGGCGTGGACCTCTCGCCGCTGCATTCGAACGCGGCGCATGTGGCCGAGCTGCCGCTGCGCCCGGGCCTGCTCGACCAGCTCCAGCGCCGCGGCGACGCGCTCCTGCGCAAGCTCGACAACATCGCCAGCGACATCGACGCAATGCTCTCCGAAGACAACCGCAAGCAGGTGATGCAGGCCGTGAGCAGCCTGCAGCAGGCCGCGAGCAGCGTGA
This sequence comes from Paraburkholderia hiiakae, assembly GCF_904848665.1. GTDB lineage: Bacteria > Pseudomonadota > Gammaproteobacteria > Burkholderiales > Burkholderiaceae > Paraburkholderia > Paraburkholderia hiiakae. Next base: position 810,227 of record NZ_CAJHCQ010000001.1, on the reverse strand, counting down.
ACGTGCTCGCCCAGCAGCTCCAGCCCACCACGAAGCAACTGCCCGGCGCGGTGACCGAGCTGCAGCACACGCTGCAATCGACCAACACGCTCATCACCAGCATGAACCGTCCGGATGGCCCGTTCCAGACCAACCTGAACAAGGCCGGCACGGCGGCGGCCCAAGCGGGCGCGGCGCTCAGCTCGATCGATGTCTCGATTCAGGACCTTTCGGCGCGCGTGGGCTACGACACGCTGCCACGCGTCGATTCGCTCACCGACGACGTGCGCTCGGCCATGCGCGCCGTGGACCGCGCGGCGGGCACCTTCAGCACGAGCCCGCGCAGTGTGCTGTTCGGCGGCGCGCCGCAGCCCGCGCCCGGGCCCGGCGAGCCGGGCTTTGCGTGGCCGTCCGCTGCGGGGGCGAGGTAGTCCGCGCCACAGTCTTACGGCCGTACGCGACACCATTCGATGCACTTACGCGCGGCGCATCCGCCGCGCGCCAAAGAAGGAAACGCAATGTCACGCACATCACGCCTGCCACGATCGATGCAACGCGCCGCAGCGGCCGGCTCAGCCTGGCTGGCGGCGCTTGCGCTCGGTGCGCTTCTGGCCGCTTGCGCGGGCAATCCGGGTTCGATCAACGATGTTCGCTACGACCTCGGGCTGCAGTCGTCGCAGGAGGCGCAGGGTGCTCAGGGTGCTCAAGCCGCTCCCGCCGCGTCAGGCGCCAAGCCGCTGCTGAAAGTGCTCGCGGTCAACGCGCCACCGCCGCTCGACAACGACGGCATCCTCTACCGGATGAGTTTCGACTCTCAGCGCACGGCGCGCTACGCGAACAGCCGCTGGATGATGTCGCCCGCGCGGTTGCTCACGGAGCGCCTGCGCACGTCGCTTGGCGCCTATGCGACGGTGCTCGCGGGCGGGGACGCCGTGCAGGCGCCGGTGCTCAAGGTCGAACTGTATGAGTTCGAACAGGTATTTGAGAGCCCGACGCAAAGCGCAGGCGTACTGGCCGCGCGCGCAACGCTCATGCAGGGCGGCAAGGTGCTGGCGCAGCGCTCGTTCGCCACGCGCGCACCGGCGGCCACGCCGGACGCCGCAGGCGGCGTGCATGCGTTGCAGGCAGCCAGCGACGATTTTGCGAACCAGCTGGGCGCGTGGCTGAGCACGCAGTCCTTCGCGGGCACGCCTTGAGCGGCACATTGAGGGGCGCATACCGGCGCTGCGCGATGGCGGCGCGCGGCGCGGCATTGGGGGCAAGGGCAGGATAGCGGCATGATCGAAGCGGGACGGCTCCGGCTGCGTGCCCCGCATGGCGGGCGGCGCGCGACGGACGGCGACGAGGGTGGCCAAAGCAGTGGTCAGAGCGCAGGCGACGAGCGCGGCGCGATCGCCAGCGGCGACACGCCCGCTCCGCGCGCTGACGCTGCTACACCCGCGCCCGCGACGCCATCGACACCCCCACCGCCGACCGCCACCCGCGAGCCCCTGCCGCGCCTGGCCTCGACGCTCTCGCGCCAGTCGCTCGCGCTTTACACGGCGCTGATCGTCTACGGCTCGTGGTATCCGTTCTCCGGCTGGCGCTCGCTCGGCCTGGGTCCCTTCGCCTATCTCGGCGATCCGTGGCCGCGCTACTGGACAGTTTTCGACATCGTCACCAACGTGCTCGGCTACATGCCGTTCGGCGCGCTCGTCGTGCTTGCCGCGTGGCCGCGCTGGCGAGGCTTGCGCGCGGTGCTGCTCGCCGCGGTTGCGGGCACGCTGCTCTCGGGCGTGATGGAGGCCGTGCAGACCTGGCTGCCCACGCGCGTGGCGTCCAATCTCGATCTCGCCTCGAATGCACTCGGCGCATTGCTCGGCGCGCTCGTGGCGGCGCCCGCCACCGGCGCGCTACTAGAGCGCGGCTTCCTGCGCCGCCTGCGCTTTCGCTGGTTCGAGCGCGACGCGGCCGTCTTGATGGTGCTCGCGGCGCTCTGGCCGTTCGCGACGATGTACCCCACGCCGCGGCTCTTTGGCCTGGGTGAGTGGGCGCGCGCGCTGTGGCTGCGCCTCGACGGCTCGATGCAGGACGTCGTGCTCGCCTGGACGCCCGCCGCCTGGCATCTGCGCACGCTGCCCGACATGCTCGCCGCGCGCCTGCCCGATAGCGGCTGGGAAGCGATCGTCACGACGCTCAACCTGTTCGGCGCAGCGGCGTTCGCGACGCTCCCCATGCGAGCGCGCGCGCCGCGCGCGCGGCTCGTCATCGCGCTCATTGCGGTGACGCTCATCGTCAAGGTGGGCGCGACCTTTCTGCAGTCGCAAAGCGGGCTCATCTTCGACTGGGCGACACCGGGGGCGCTTGCGGGCCTCGTGTGGGGCACGTTGCTCGCGTTTCTTGCATTGCGTCTGCCGCGCGCTGTGCGCGCTGCGGCGGCGACGCTTGCGCTCGCTGTGGCCCTCGTGTTCGTGAATGTGCTGCCCGTGAACCCGTATTTCGACGTCGTGCTCGCGGATTGGCGGCAGGGCCGCTATTTGCACTTCAACGGCCTCGCGCGCTGGCTCGCATGGACGTGGCCCTGGGCCGCGCTCGCGTGGACTGCGTTCTCGCTCGAACGCGCGTGGCTCGTGCGGCGCGCGCGCCGGGCCGCGAAGCGCGCTCGCCACGACGCGTGAGGACGCGCGGCGCTCGCCTGAGCGTTCACGCCGCGCTCGCTATAATCGACCGGATCGCCGCGCAGCCACGCCCGCGCACACGCAATGCATGCAATGCCTCTGGCGGGCCACACGCTTTCAGCAAGCCTGCGCTCACTGCACGACACTCACCGGTGCCCCACGCCATGACCGATTCGTTCTACAAGTACCACGTCTTTTTCTGCCTGAACCAGCGCGACCCAGGCGCGGACCGCCCGAGCTGCGCGAATTGCAATGCGCAAGCCATGCAGGAGTACGCGAAAAAGCGCGTGAAGCAGCTTGGCCTCGCAGGGCCGGGACAGGTGCGCATCAACAAGGCGGGTTGCCTCGACCGCTGCGAGGAGGGCCCGGCCGTCGTCGTGTATCCGGAAGGCACGTGGTACACGTATATCGACGAGAGCGACATCGACGAAATCGTCGTCTCGCATCTGCAGAACGGGCAGGTGGTCGAGCGCCTGAAAATCGATCGCTGATCGACCCAATGCACGGCCAATAAGGACTGCCGCACGATGAACGCCCAGACACAAAAATTCCAGATCGACGGTCCCGTCGGCAAGATCGAATGCGCGCTCGACTTGCCCGACGCAGGCACGACGCCGCGCGGCATTGCGCTCGTCGCGCATCCGCATCCGCTCTTTGGCGGCACGATGGACAACAAGGTCGCGCAAACGCTCGCACGCACGCTGGTGCAACTCGGCTACACGACATATCGCTCGAACTTTCGCGGCGTCGGCGAAACGGCGGGCACGCACGACGACGGCATCGGCGAGCAGGACGATCTGCTCGAACTGCTCGCGTATATGCGCGCGCAACCGGGCCAGGCCGACGTGCCGCTCGTGCTCGCGGGCTTTTCCTTCGGCACCTTCGTGCTTTCGCACGTTGCGAAGCGCTATCTGGAAGCCGGCGGCGCGATCGAGCGCATGGTGTTCGTCGGCACCGCTGCAAGCCGTTGGGAAGTCGCGCCGGTGCGCGACGACACGCTCGTGATCCACGGCGAACTCGACGACACCGTGCCCATTGTCTCGGTGTACGAATGGGCGCGCCCGCAGGAATTGCCGATCGTCGTGATTCCGGGGGCAGAACACTTCCTGCATCGCAAGCTGCATATCCTGAAGCGCATCATCGTCGAAGCCTGGCGCTGATATTTCATTCGCATCGGGCCCCGATGTTTCGTCTATCTTTCGGGGCCCGATGCAAGCCGTCAGTCACTGGCGTACGGCGAGAGAAATGCGCGAAAAATGCACGACAGGTATGCGCAAACGTGTGACATCGCGAAAATTCGCCACGACGTGGCGCGTATAATGTTCGCCAATTTTGTGCTTGCTGCGCTGCGATCGGCGCGTGCACGGCACCCGCATTCCGGCTTTCTCCGACCGTGCGCCGCATGGCGCGCTACGCTCATCCCGTCCCCATTCAGCCCGACCTGAACCTATGCGTTTTCTCTCCTCCGGCCAACCGTCTTCTTTCGTTCCTTCTTCCATCGTTCGCAATGTCACGCTCGCAGCGCTCTTGCCCGCCACGCTCCTGGCGAGCGCGAGCGCGTTCGCGCAGGTGCCGCCTCCTGGCGTGAATGCACGCTCGTGGGTGCTCGTCGACGCCACCGCGAACCAGGTCCTCGCATCCGGCAATGCCGATGAGCGCGTCGAGCCCGCATCGCTCACGAAGCTCATGACCGCGTACCTCGTGTTCGAGGCGCTGCAGAGCAAGAAGATCACGATGGATCAGATCGTCACGCCGAGCGAAGCCGTGCGCCGCGTGAAGAACGACGAGTCGCGCATGTTCATCGAAGCGAACAAGCCCGTCTCGGTGCACGACCTCGTGTACGGCATGATCATCCAGTCGGGCAACGACGCGGCTATCGCACTTGCCGAACTGGTGGGCGGCAGCGAAGCGAACTTCGTCAACATGATGAACGCCGAAGCGCAGAAGCTCGGCATGGCGCACACGCACTTCGCCGACGTGAACGGCATGCCCGACCCGAATCACTACACGACGGCCGGCGACCTCGCCACGCTTTCCGCGCGTCTGATCCGCGATTTTCCCGAGTACTACGACATCTTCTCGGTCAAGGAATTCAAGTACAACAACATCAAGCAGCCGAACCGCAACCGCCTGCTGTGGATCGACCCGACGGTCGACGGCCTGAAGACCGGCCACACGCAAGCCGCGGGCTACTGCCTGATCGCGTCGGCCAAGCGTCCGCTCGCGGGCGGCGGCAACCGCCGTCTCGTCTCGGTGATGATGGGCGAGCAGAAGGAACACGACCGCGTGCAGGACAGCCTGAAGATGCTGAACTACGGCTATAGCGCGTACGACACGACGCGTATCTATCAGGCGAACCAGGCAGTCGCGACGCCGCGCGTCTACAAGGGCACGCTCGACGCCGTGAAGGTCGGCGTACAGAAGGACCAGTACGTGACGCTGCCCAAGGGCGCCGCCGACAAGGCCAAGCCGCAGGTCGAACTCAACAGCCCGCTGATCGCGCCGCTCGCGGTTGGCCAGCAGGTTGGCACGGCGAAGTTCGTGGGCGCGGACGGCAAGGTGCTTGCGCAGATTCCGCTCGTCGCGCTCGAAGCCGTGCCCCAAGCCGGTATCGTTGGCCGCGTGTGGGATTCGCTCATGCTCATGGTCAACAAGAAGAAGTGATGACGGGTACTTCAGCGGCGCAAGCGGCGACGCAAGCCGCCGAGCCGCTCGTCTGGCTCAACGGTGAGTTCACGCCGCTTTCAGAAGCGCGTATTCCCGTGCTCGATCGCGGCTTCATCTTCGGCGACGGCATCTACGAGGTCGTGCCCGTTTATGCGCTCAACGCGGCCGGTGGTGAGGGCAACATGCGCGTGCCGTTTCGCATGGCGCACCATCTCGCGCGGCTCAAGCGCTCGCTCGAGAAGGTCGGCATTGCGAATCCGTTCGACGAAGCGGGCTGGCGCGCGCTCGTCGCGCGCCTGATCGAGGCGAACGAAGCGGCGGGCGCGCTCGCGCGGGATGCTCACGCCAACTTCTACGTGCAGGTCACGCGCGGCGTCGCGCCGCGCGGCCACGCGTTCCCCGTAGCGGCCACGCCCACCGTGTTCGCGATGGTCAATCCGCTCAAGCTGCCGGGCGAGGCGCACCGCGAGCACGGCGTGCGCTGCGTGAGCGCTGAAGACAAACGCTGGCTGAATTGCGACATCAAGTCGACCTCGCTGCTCGGCAACGTGCTGATGGCGCAGCACGCAGCGGAAAACGACGCGTTCGAGACGATCCAGCTGCGCGACGGCTGGCTGACCGAGGCATCGTCGGCGAATGTGTGGGTCGTGAAGGGCGGCGCGCTCTTTGCGCCGCCGCGCAGCAACCGCATTCTCGAAGGCATACGGTACGGCCTGATCGAGGAACTGGCCGCGGAGTGCGGCGTGCGTTTCGAAGCCCGTGAAGTGGCCGAGGCCGAACTGCGCCAAGCGGACGAAATTCTCGTGACCTCGGCAACGAAGGAAGTGCTGGCGGTCGTCGCGCTCGACGGCAAGCCGGTGGGCGGCGGCAAGCCGGGCCCGGTTTACGCGGCGCTTTATGCGGCGTATCAGCGCGCGAAGCAACGCGAGGCGGAGGCTGTGCGAGCAGCGGCCGCCGAGCTACAGGTAGTGGAGAAATGAACGTGACGAACGTGACACAGCAGACAAGCAACCCCGAAGCGAAAGAATCGCTGATCGAATTCCCCTGCGACTTCCCGATCAAGGTGATGGGCAAGACGCATCCGGAATTCCAGGACACCATCGTGACGGTGCTGCGCGAATTCGACGGCGGCTTCGACGCGACGACCATCGAGACGCGTCCCTCGAGCGGCGGCAACTACACGGGCCTCACCGTGACGGTGCGCGCCACAAGCCAGGCGCACCTCGACGACATCTATCGTGCCCTCACTGGGCATCCGATGGTGAAGATCGTGCTGTAAGCGTTGGCGCTTCGCCGGTAGTGATTCGAACGACGAGGGCCGCCATACGCGGCCCTCGTTGCCTCCAGGGCTTGCGTTTCAGGGCACGTCGCCCAACCGTGCGCGTTGAGCCGCCGCGGCGGCCGTCATCAGCGGACCGGCTTCGCAGGCGTCCTCGTAGAGCCGCCGAAAGCGCGCGACCTCGTCGAACACCCAGTCGCGAAAGGCCCGCACGCGCTCGGTCTGCATGCGTTGCGGCGGGCAGATGAAGTAGTAGCGCCAAGGGCTCGGCCCGTCGACGTCCTTGATGAGGCGCACGAGGCGTCCGAGCGTGATCTCGTGCATGGCGAGCGAGCGGCGCACGAGCGCGATGCCCTGGCCGTCCATGGCCGCCTGCAGCAGGTTCGACGAGTCCTGGTAGAGCACGCCGCGCTTCGGTTCGGGCAGGTCCTCGAGGCCCGCGGCGTCGAACCAGGGGCGCCAGAGTTCGTCGTCCGAGCGCAGTAGCGGCAGTTTCGCGAGCTCGCGCGGGTCGCTCGGCAGCTTGCCGCCGTTGAAATCGGGCGAGCAGGCCGGAAAGAAGATCTCGTCGAGCAGCAGCTCGGCATGCAGCCCCGGATAGTGCCCGTAGCCAAAGCGGATGGCGACATCGACATCGTCGCGCGCGAAGTCGGTGAGCGAATTCGTGGATTGCAGCTCGACGTCCCACTGCGGATGCGCCTCGATGAAGCGGCCGATGCGTGGCGTGACCCAGCGCGCCGCGAACGACGACAGCATCGACACCACGAGCCGCCGGTCGCGGTCGCCTGCGCGAATTTCCTGGGTGGCGTGCGCGAGCTGGTTGAGCGCGTCGCGCACCTGGCCGGCGTAGCGGCGGCCGGTGTCGGTCACGCGCACGCGCTTGCCGTCGCGCGCGAAGAGCGCCACGCCCAGCTCCGCCTCGAGCGCGCGGATCTGGTGGCTCACGGCGCCGTGCGTGACGAAGAGTTCGTCGGCGGCGCGCGAGAAGCTTTCGTGGCGGGCGGCGGCTTCGAAGGCCTTGAGCGCATTCAGCGCGGGTAGCTGGCGCAGATCCATATCGTATTTTTTCTCACATAGCCGTGAAAATTGATCGTTTTGCTCGACCCCTTATGGTGTCTACGATTGTAGCCATCGGAGCAGGTCATTCGGAGTCGAAAATGAGAGAAATTTCTTCGGATATCACGTTTGAAGTGGCGGCCGATCAAACGGCTTCTGTGCGCGTCACGCGCAGCACGCGGCTGACCGTGAAGTGCGGCACCGTCTGGGTCACGCGCAGCGACGACACCGCCGATTACTGGCTCGAACCCGGCCACACGCTGCGGCTGCGCCGCGGCGAGCGCCTGTGGATCGGCGCAGAAGGCGGCGCGCCCGCCTGGGTGGGGTTCGCGGCGCCGGCGCGCCTGGGTGAGCGCGTGGTCGATCTCGCCGCACGCGCCGCACAGCGCGCAGGCGTTCACATCGGCGACGGCTGGCGCACGGTTTGACCCTCGGTTTGGCCTTATGGCCGATCGTTCAAACGCGGCGGTGGGAGGGCAACCCACCGCCGCCGTTATCCGCAGCATGCCCGGCGCGCTTGTCCCGAATTCGGTAAACTCGCGGAATCATGTGCGCCACCCCGGTTTCATCCTCGCAAATTCCTTCGGACCCCGGTACAACCGCGGCCGACTGCCAACCGGCAAATTCGCTCATCGTCGTGCGCTGGCGCGGCAACGAGGCGTATCAGACGAGCTTCGATGCCATGCGCGAGTTCACGGCAGCCCGTGACGCGAATACGTCCGACGAAATCTGGCTCGTCGAGCATCCGCCAGTGTTCACGCTTGGCCAGGCCGGCAAGCCCGAGCACCTGCTGGTTGAGAACAGCGGCATCCCGCTCGTGCAGATCGATCGCGGCGGCCAGATCACGTATCACGGTCCGGGCCAGGTGGTGGCCTACCTGCTGCTCGACTTGCGGCGCCGGAAGCTCATGGTGCGCGAGCTCGTCACGCTCATCGAGGACGCGGTGATCGAAACACTCGCGGCGTATAATCTCGCGGGCGAGCGCAAGGCCGGCGCGCCTGGCATTTACGTGCCGCAAGACGCCAGCGGCGCGAGCGCCGCGCACACGGGCGCGAAAGTCGCCGCCCTCGGGCTGAAGATCCGCAACGGCTGCAGCTATCACGGCGTGAGCCTGAACGTGTCGATGGATCTGAACCCATTTCTCGCGATCAATCCGTGTGGATACGCCGGTCTCGAAACCGTCGACATGGCCACGCTGGGTGTGGCGGCGAGTTGGCGCGATGTGGCCGCCACGCTGGCGGCGCGGCTCGAGGCGAATCTCGCGGCGCACGCAGCAACACTTCTAACGGTAGCCGAAGCGGCTGCCACAGACCCTTCAGCCGAAGCGGCTGCAGTGGACCCGGCCGCCCATGCGGCCCCAGGCGGGCAACCGCCGCAACCGCAGGCTGGCGTTGCACCGGCGGCCTGACTGGATCGAAAGCATGACTGACGTAACTGCGAACCCCGCTGCGAACTCCGCTGGCACCCATGCCGACGCCGTTCCCTACGACGCCACCGCAAAGCAGAAGGCGCAGGCCAAGACCTCGCGCATTCCGATCAAGGTCATTCCTATCGAGAAGCTCAAGAAGCCTGACTGGATCCGCGTGAAGGCGGCCACGGGCAACTCGCGCTTCTACGAAATCAAGAACATCCTGCGCGAGCACAACCTGCACACGGTGTGCGAGGAAGCGAGCTGCCCGAACATCGGCGAATGCTTCGGCAAGGGCACCGCGACGTTCATGATCATGGGCGACAAGTGCACGCGCCGCTGCCCGTTCTGCGACGTGGGCCACGGCCGCCCCGATCCGCTCGATCCGGACGAACCGGCGAACCTCGCGCGCACCATCGGTGCGCTCAAGCTCAAGTACGTCGTGATCACGAGCGTGGACCGCGACGACCTGCGTGACGGCGGCGCCGGCCACTTCGTGGAGTGCATCCGCCAGGTGCGCGAACAATCGCCCGAAACGCGTATCGAGATTCTCACGCCGGACTTCCGCGGCCGTCTGGACCGCGCGATCGGCATTCTCAACGCCGCGCCGCCCGACGTGATGAACCACAACCTCGAGACGGTGCCGCGCCTCTACAAGGAAGCGCGTCCCGGTTCGGACTACGCGCACTCGCTCAAGCTGCTCAAGGACTTCAAGGCACTGCATCCCGAAGTCGCGACGAAGTCGGGCCTGATGGTGGGCCTTGGCGAAACCGAAGAGGAAATTCTTCAGGTGATGCGCGACCTGCGCGCGCATGACGTCGACATGCTGACGATCGGCCAGTACCTCCAGCCTTCGGAGCATCACCTGCCGGTCCGTTCGTACGTGCATCCCGACACGTTCAAGATGTACGAGGAAGAGGCCTACAAGATGGGCTTCACGCACGCGGCCGTTGGCGCGATGGTGCGCTCGAGCTATCACGCCGATCTGCAGGCGCATGGGGCAGGGGTGGTTTAAACAGTCCCCCGCTTCTTGCAAGCACGCAACACGAAAAGCCCGCTGAAAAGCGGGCTTTTTGCTATGCGCCGCGCTCGAACAGCGCGTGTCATGCAGCCATCCCGACACCATCCATTCAAGCGCGAAAAGCAATGCTTCAGCAGCGTCATTAGCTAACGCTGATAAGTTAGAACCACCCGCCGCCAGACTCCCTATAGTCGGAACCTTCATTCACTCGAACGTCGTTCCGCCGGAGTCTCTCGATGAACCCACGCGCTATCCCTGCATTCGCACGCCGCCCGCACATCGCCGCCGTTGCATTGGCCGCCGTCTGCCTCGCAGCCACGTTCGGCGCGCCGCGCGCGCATGCCGAAACGCGCGAGGTCGTGATCGCGTATCAGGACATGGTGGTGCCGTGGCGCTACGCGCAGGCGACGGGCGAAGTCGAGAAGGAAACGGGCTACAAGGTCACCTACCGCAAGCTGGCGAGCGGCGCCGACGTGGTCCGCGCACTCGCCTCGGGTTCGGTGCAGCTCGGCGAGGCCGGTTCGAGCCCGATCGCAGCGGGCCTTTCACAAGGCGTGGATCTCTCGCTCTTCTGGATTCTCGACAACATCAACGACGCCGAGGCGCTCGTCGCGCGCGACGGTTCGGGCGTAACGAGCATCGCGGGCCTCAAAGGCAAGACGATCGGCGTGCCGTATGTCTCGACCTCGCACTTTCACGCGCTCGTCGCACTGCAGAACGCGGGCGTGAATCCCGCCGATGTGAAGATCGTCAACCTGCGTCCGCCCGAAGTCGCGGCCGCCTGGCAGCGCGGCAACATCGACGCGACCTATATCTGGGACCCCGTGCTCGCGCAGGTGAAGAAGAACGGCAAGGTGCTCATTACTTCGGGCCAGGTGGCGAAGGCCACCGGCAAGGCGACCTTCGACGGCTTCGTCGTGGACAAGCGCTTTGCGAAGGACAACGCCGATTTCGTCGCGAAGTTCGTCAAGGTGCTGGCCGCCGCCGATGCCGATTACAGCGCGCATCGCAGCGCGTGGAACGCGACTTCGCCGCAGGTGCAGGCCGTAGCGAAGGAGTCGGGTGCGAATGCCGCCGAAGTGCCCGCGAGCCTCGCGCTCTACGCCTTCCCCACGCCCGCCGAGCAGGCCTCGAAGCAATGGCTGGGCGGCGGCGCACAGTCGGGTGCGGCGCAGTCGTTGCTCGCCACGGCGACCTTCCTCAAAGAGCAGGGCACGATCCAGAACGTGCTGCCCGATTACTCGGTGGGCGTCGATCCGCAGTATGTGCAGCGCGCCGCTGCGCACTGAACCCAAGGAGCAACCGATGAGCGCGCTCGCGATCCGCGATCTCACCGTCATCTATGAGGGCGCGCGACGCGGTGCGCCGCCGAACGTCGCGCTCGCGAACGTGAACCTCGAAGTGGCGAGTGGCGAGTTCGTCGTGGCGCTCGGCGCTTCGGGCTGCGGCAAGACCACGTTGCTCAACTGCATTGCGGGCTTCATCGAACCCGCGCAAGGCGAGGTGCGCGTAAACGGCGCGCGCGTGGAGGGCCCGGGAGCAGAGCGTGGCGTGGTGTTCCAGAAGCATGCGCTGCTGCCGTGGCTCGACGTGCTGGACAACGTCGCGCTGGGCCTGCGTTTTCGGCGCGTACCGAGGGCGCAGCGCGAGCGCATCGCGCGCGAGCAGCTTGCACTCGTGGGGCTTGAAGCGCAGGCGCGCGAACGCGTGTATGCGCTCTCGGGCGGCATGCAGCAACGCGTGGGCATTGCACGCGCGCTCGCGAGCGACCCGCAGATTTTGCTGATGGACGAGCCGATGGGCGCGCTCGACGCCATGACGCGCGAGCAGGTGCAAACGCTCGTGCTCGACGTCTGGGCGCGCACGCAGAAGACGGTGTTCTTCATCACGCACAGCGTGGAGGAGGCGCTTTTTCTCGCGACGCGCATCGTGGTCATGACGCCGGGGCCGGGCCGTATCGAGCGCGAGTACGAGGTGCCGTTCGCGCGCCAGTATCTCGCCACGCGCGACGCGCGCGCGGTGAAGTCGTCGCCGGAATTCATTGCGTGGCGCGAGCGGCTGGTGGATTTGCTGCACGCGGACGCGCTCGCACACGAGGAGCCGGTATGAGCGTGCCGCAGGAATCGTTGAGAGAAGTCGCGCTGAAGGCGCGTCGCGCGTTGCCCCACGCTGGCGAGGCGCGTGACGGGCAAGCCGCCCGCTCGAAAGTCTGGCGCATGCCCGGCGAAGGCCCGACCGCTGCGCTGAGCGCGGCCTCGGTGGCGGCGCTCGCGCTGCTCTGGTGGCTCGCCACGCACCTGCACTGGCTGCCGCCGCTCTTCCTGCCAACGCCCGAAGCCGTCTGGCAGGCCTTCACCGACGCCTGGCATGGCCGCATCCAGGGCGGCCTGCCGCTTTCCGAGCATCTGTTCTGGAGCGCGCTGCGCGTGTTCGGCGCATTCCTGCTCGCGGTGGCGACGGCCGTTCCCGTGGGCATCCTGATGGGCGTGTCGCGCGTTGCGCGCGGCCTGCTCGATCCACCGCTCGAGTTCTACCGGCCGCTGCCGCCGCTCGCCTACCTGCCGCTCGTGGTGATCTGGTTCGGCATCGACGAGACGGCCAAGATCGTCGTGATCTGGCTCGCCTGCTTCGCGCCCATCGCGATGGCCGCGCGCGCCGGTGCGAAGAGCGCGAGCGTCGAGCAGATCCGCGCGGCGGCGTCGCTGGGCGGCGGCTTCGCGCAGATCGTGCGCTTCGTCGTGCTGCCCGCCGCGTTGCCGGAGATCCTCACGGGCCTGCGTATCGCCATCGGCTTTGGCTGGACCACGCTCGTGGCCGCCGAGATGGTCGCCGCGACGGCGGGCCTGGGCCAGATGGTGCTCAACGCGTCGAGCTTTCTACGCACGGATGTCGTGGTGATGGGCATCGTGCTGATCGGGCTCATCGCCTGGGGCTTCGACCTGGGCATGCGCGCGCTCGAAAAGCGCCTCGTGCCGTGGAAGGGGCGGGGCTGACGCGGCGCACCCGCCGTTTCTGGAAATCCAAACAGCCATAGGGCGCGATTCTGGAAAACCAGATTCGCGCCTTTGTTTGTTGGATAAAAATCCTTATAAATCAACGATATGAGCGTTAGTGCTCGCTGGCATTCTCCTTGCAATTAAGAACACGCGGCCACCCAGGCCGCGACAAAAAAACAGCAAGGAGACAGCCGATGTCCGATCCCATCTTCCGGTTTCGCTGATCCCCAGTTTCGTCCTGTCGCGGCCCGAACCAGCTTCGTTCGGCCATTGGCTTAACTCATTTGCGGGAACCATCGTGAAGAAACCTCTCCACAAAGTCCTCTACTTCCAGGTGATCGTGGCGATCGTCATCGGCGTGATCCTGGGCCATTACTGGCCCGCCCTCGGCATCGACATGAAGCCGCTCGGCGACGCCTTCATCAAGCTCATCAAGATGGTGATCGGGCCGATCATCTTCTGTACGGTCGTGACCGGCATTGCCGGCATGGAGGACATGAAGAAGGTGGGCCGCGTGGGCGGCAAGGCGCTGCTCTACTTCGAGATCGTCTCGACCTTCGCGCTCGTGCTTGGCCTCATCGCCACGCACGTACTCAAACCCGGCGCGGGCTTCAACGTCGACGTCCATTCGCTCGACGCCAAGGCCGTGGCCAGCTACGCCGAAAAGGCGCACGGCCAGAGCAGCGTCGACTTCCTGATGCACATCATTCCGGACACGCTCACCTCGGCGTTCGCACAAGGCGAAATTCTGCAGATCCTGCTGATCGCGCTGCTGTTCGGCGCAGTGCTCACGCAACTGGGCGAGCGCGGCCGCGTGGTGACCGAGTTCATCGACGGCATCTCGGGCGTGCTGTTCGGCGTCGTGAAGATCGTCACGAAGCTCGCACCGATCGGCGCGTTCGGCGCGATGGCGTTCACCATCGGCAAGTACGGCGTGGGCTCGCTCATCCCGATGCTCAAACTCATCGGCACGTTCTACCTCACGTCGATCGTGTTCGTGCTCGTCGTGCTCGGCGCGATCGCTCGCTTCACGGGCTTTTCGATCATTCGCTTCGTTTCCTACATCAAGGAAGAGTTGCTGATCGTGCTCGGCACGAGTTCGTCGGAATCGGCGTTGCCGCAACTGATGCAGAAGCTCGAACGCCTTGGCTGCTCGCGCTCGGTGGTGGGCCTCGTGGTGCCGACCGGCTACTCGTTCAACCTCGACGGCACCAACATCTACATGACGATGGCGGTGCTCTTCATCGCCCAGGCGACCAACACGGACCTCACGTGGACCCAGCAGCTCACGTTGCTCGCGGTGACGATGCTCACCTCGAAGGGCGCGAGCGGTGTGACCGGCGCGGGCTTCATCACCCTCGCGGCGACGCTGGCCGTGGTGCCGACCATTCCGCTCTCGGGCATGGTGCTGATTCTCGGCATCGACCGCTTCATGAGCGAGTGCCGTGCGCTGACCAACATCGTCGGCAACGGCGTGGCAACGGTCGTGGTCTCGGCATGGGAGAAGGAACTCGACCGCAACAAGCTGCGCGCCGTGCTGTCCGGCGAGGTCGAAGAGATGAAGGAAAGCGCGGGCGCGTAAGCCGCGCTGGGCGGCCGCGCGCAAGCCGTGAGGCGCGCGCCGCCCGCCGATGTAGCTTCACCCCCTGTTTCGCGGCCATAGCCGCTGGGCGGCGCGAGCGTTTCCCCTGCGTGAGCGCCGCCCGTTTTTGTTGTCCCGGACCGACCTGGCTGCACGTTGGCCAGTGCACCCGAAGCCCGCTGTCCGCCCCGGACGCCCCGGACGCCCTGGCGCGGCCGTGTGCCACAATCTCCCTCATCCCCCCTTGACCGTCTGGAAGCCGCTCACGTGACGCGCCGCCTCATCATCTTCTTCGCGCTCGCAGCCGGTCTTGTCGCGGTCTGCGCGCTGACGTGGGCGCTCACGTGGCAGGCCGGCATCGACGCGCTGCGCCGCAACGCCGCCGTGCGCGGCGACCGCACCGCGGCTTCGCTCAAGAGCACGCTCGAGCGCTACGACTCGCTGCCCTATATCGTCGGCGAGCATCCGCTCGTGCAGGACGTGCTCGTCGATCCGCGGCCCGAGTGGGTGGCCGCCGCGAACCGCTATCTCGAGGACGTGAACCGCCACGCGCGCGCCACGACGACCTACATCATCCGCGCCGACGGCATGAGCATCGCGGCCAGCAACTGGCGCGACCCCGATAGCTTCGTCGGCGTGGATTACCGCTTCCGGCCGTATTTCATCGACGCGATGCAGGGCGGCGTGGGCCGCTTCTTCGGCATCGGCACGATCTCGCACGATCCCGGCTACTACGTGTCGCAGCCGGTGCGACGCGACGGCAAGATCGTCGGCGTGGCCGTGGTGAAGCTCAATCTCGAATGGTTTCCGGGCACCGATGCCTCGGAGCCGCTGCTTGTGACCGACGATCACGGCGTGATCTTTCTCTCCTCGGTGCCCGCGTGGAAGTACCGCACGGTGCGCCCGCTGCCGCCGGCTGTCGTCGCCTCGATCGACGCCACGCGCCAGTATGCGAGCGAGCCGATCGCGCCGCTGCCGGCAAGCGTCGAGCGCGTGTTGCCGGGTGACGCCGACATCGTGCGCATGGGGGCGGGCCTACGCGCGCCGCGCTACCTGGAAACGCGCCGCTCGCTCGGGGAGCCCGACTGGCATCTCGTCACCATGTCGTCGATCGACCCCGTGCTCGACGCCTCGCGCAACGCGACCATCATGACGGGCTTCGGCTACGTCTCGCTGTGCCTCTTTGGTTTCTACTGGCGCATGCGGCGTGCGCGCGTGAAGGAAGTGATGCGCAGCCGCGCGATGCTGCAAAAGGCCTACGCGATGCTCAACGAGCGCGTGGCCGAGCGTACCGCCGATCTCTCGCAGGCGAACGAGCATCTGCAGCGCGAGGTGGCGGAGCGCACGCGCACCGAGGCAGAACTGCGCGCGACCCAGGACGAGCTGATTCAGGCCAGCAAGCTGGCGGCACTCGGCCAGATGGCGGCGGGCATCACGCACGAACTGAACCAGCCGCTGGCGGCGCTGCGCAGCTTCTCGGACAACACGCGCGTGTTTCTCGAGCGCGGCCAGTACGCGGCGGCCACCGAAAACCTGGAAGCGATCGGCTCGCTCACCGAGCGCATGGGCAAGATCGTGAACCAGCTCAAGCTATTCGTCGGGCGTGCGCGGCCGAGGAGCGCGCGCGCGCCGGTTGCCCGCGCGCTGCGCAACTCGCTCGCGTTGCTCGGCAAGCGGCTCGACGGCGTGCGCGTGGATCTCACGTTGACGGAAGACGGCGCGCCGCCGGTGCCGCTCGATCTGGATTCCGAGTACACGGACCTGAGCGCTCAGTCCGACGACTTGCGGCTTGAACAAGTGCTCATCAACGTGCTCGGCAACGCGCTCGATGCCGTGGCGGGCGTGCCGTCGCCGCGCATTGCGATCGACGTTCAGGCGAGCGCGGCAACGCTCGCGATCGCGGTGAGCGACAATGGGCAGGGCATTCCAGAAGATGTGCTGCCGCGCCTCTTCGAGCCGTTTTTCACGACGAAGGAAATGGGGCAGGGGCTCGGCCTTGGACTCGCGATTTCCTCGTCGATTGCGCGTGATTGCGGCGGCTCGCTCACGGCGAGCAACGCACCGGAAGGCGGCGCGCGCTTCGTGCTGATGCTGCGCCGCGCGCGTGCGGATGCCGCGAGCGCGGCGCGTGAGGCGGGGTTGCAATGAAGCGCTCTAAAGCACGCTCATGAATCAGGATGACGAACGAACATGGTGAACATGTCGCCCGGCCGGGTGCTTTACGTAGAGGATGACGAACTCGTGCGCCGCGCGGGCGTGCAAAGCCTGCAGCTCGCGGGCTTCGACGCCGCCGGTTTCGCCAACGCGGAAAGCGCGCTGCCGCTGATCGACGCCGACTTCGCGGGCGTCGTGGTGAGCGATATTCGTCTGCCGGGCATGAGCGGGCTCGATCTCCTTGCGCAGTGTCACGAGCGCGCGCCCGAGGTGCCCATCATCCTCGTGACGGGCCACGGCGATATCTCGATGGCCGTGCAGTCCATGCGCGACGGCGCGTACGACTTCATCGAGAAGCCGTTCGCCTCCGAGCGCTTGATCGAAACGGTGCGGCGCGCGCTGGAGCGGCGCCTGCTCGTGCTCGAAAACCTCGCGCTGCGCCGCGAGCTGGCGGGGCAGAACACGCTCGCGCCGCGCATCATCGGCAAGAGTCCGGCCATCGACCAGGTGCGCAAGCTCATCGCGAACGTCGCGCCCACGGACGCTTCGGTGCTCATCAACGGCGACACCGGCGCGGGCAAGGAGCTGATCGCGCGCAGCCTTCACGAACTTTCGCCGCGCCATGACAAACCGTTCGTCGCCGTGAACTGCGGCGCGCTGCCCGAACCGATGTTCGAGTCGGAGATGTTCGGCTACGAGGCGGGCGCGTTCACGGGCGCGGCCAAACGCCGGATCGGCAAGCTCGAGCACGCGAGCGGCGGCACGCTCTTTCTCGACGAGATCGAGAGCATGCCGCTCTCGCTTCAAGTGAAACTGCTGCGCGTGCTGCAGGACGGCGTGCTGGAGCGCCTTGGCTCGAACCAGCCGGTGCGCGCTGACTTGCGCGTGGTCGCGGCGGCCAAGGGCGACATGAGCGAGCACGTCGCGGCGGGGATCTTCCGGCGCGACTTGCTGTACCGGCTGAACGTCGTGACGATCGCGCTGCCGCCGCTCGCCGAACGCCGCGAGGACATCGTGCCTTTGTTCGAGCATTTTCTGCTCGACGCGGCGGTGCGCTACCAGCGGCCCGCGCCGCTCCTCACCGAGCGCGACCGCATGCGCCTCGCCCAGCGCGACTGGCCAGGCAACGTGCGCGAACTGCGCAACGCGGCGGACCGGCGGGTGCTTGGGATTCCCGACGATCTTTCGGCAGGCGCGGCGGCCGCCGACGACGGCGCGCTGCCGCTCAAGGAGCGCGTGGAGCAATACGAACGCGCGCTAATCGCGGACGCGCTTCAGCAGAGCAGTGGGGCGGTCGCCCAGGCCGCCGAGCGGCTGCAGATGGCGAAGGCCACGCTGTACGAGAAGATTCGCCGCTATGGGCTGGTTGCGCGCGGCGAGGGTTAGCTTCGATTCGCGACGCGTTGCGGGGCGTGCAGGCGTAAAAAAAGCAGCGGTTTTTCCGCTGCTTTTTTGTTGGCTGTCGGCCTGGCGACCTATCGGCTATCGGGGCCGCCTGTCAGGTCGCCAGCGCCTTCTGAAGAAGCTGGTCGAGCTCCGCGAACTGCGGCTCGCCCACGTAGCGCTTGAGAATCTTGCCGTCGCGGCCGATCACGAAAGTGGTGGGCGTGAGCTGGACGTTGCCGAACTGTTTGGCGGCCGATCCATCATCCATTGCCACCTTGAACGGCAGCTGACGCGTTTGCGCGTAGTTGGCCACGTACATCGGCGCATCGTAGTTCATCGCGACCGCTACGAACTCGAGACCTTCGCCCTTGAAGCGGTTATAGGTCTGGACCATCTTCGGCATTTCCGCCATGCAGGTGGTGCAGCTCGTCGCCCAGAAGTTGACGAGGTAGACCTTGCCCTTGAGGTCGCTCGTGGAGACCTTCTGGCCGGACAGGAGCGTGAAGGTGGCGTCCGGTACGCGCTGCTGGCTGCCGAAGAAGGCGAAGTAGCCGGCCACGGCGATCGCGACGACGACCACCGCCGCGCCAATGCGCATGAGTGCGCCGGAGCGCGAGTTCGAGGAATTCGGGGATGCAGCGGTCATGAGCCTTGCCTCGTGCGCCGAAGGACGCAGGTGTTGAGCCAAAGCATTGTAGCGCCGAATTTCCCGGCATAGCGGTTGCGAAACAACATCCGGGTATGCGCCGACGGATAATGTCGCGCACCTTTCACTTCTGTGACGAACCGCGCCCCATGGTCCTGGACATCCTTCGCCGTGCCCGTCTCCCGTTGAACCTGGCGATGCGCGCCTTCGTTCCTGCCCGCGTGACGGCGCTGGGCATACTCGCCGCGGCCCTCGCGCTGGCTGCCTGCTCGCCCACCTACGACTGGCGCACGGTTTCGAACGACGCGAGCGGCTACTCCGTCGACCTGCCGGCCAAGCCGGACAAGGACGAGCGCCGCATCGACGTGAACGGCACGGCGATGCGCATGCGCGTGCAGACGGCCGAAGTCGCCGGCGACGTGTTCGTGGTCGGCACGCTCGACCTGCCCGACGCGCAGCCCGCGACGCAGCAAAAGGCGCTCGATTTCCTGCGCGCGGGCCTCGCGCGCAACGTAGGCGCGCCGGCCGACGCGCACGCAGTGGCGGTGCCGCTCGCAACGGGCGGCTCGGTCGAGGGCGTGGAAATACGCATGGCCGGCAAGGCGGGCGCGGGCGGCGAGTCGCGCATGATTCACGCGCGGCTCGTCGCGAAGGGCGCGCGCGCCTACCAGGTGGCGATCGTCGGGCGCACCGAGCCACCGGTCGAGCAGATCGACCAGTTCTTCGGATCTTTCAAGCTGTACTGAGCTTTGGGAGTCCGCAGCACACCTTGCGTAGCGATGTTTCGTCCACGCTGCTGCGGGCGTTTGCCGGTCGAAGTGAAAGTTGCGCTGCAGGTAAACACGCTAATTACCGGATTTGATTGAGGGTTTACCGGTTACCCACAGGAGCTGTGGGTAACTTTGTGGAAAACAATGCCGCGTTGGCCGGAAAGGGCCGTCCTGTGGGCTTTCTGTTAGTTTTTACCGCTTTTCTGTAGATCCAGAAAGTCAGAAGAATCAATGGGTTATCAAACCGGCCCAAGCGTCATGCGAACGATGAACAAATCCGGGGTCAATACGACGAAATGTGCATAAGTCAAGTCTTGACTTAGATTTATTGGCGCTATTCACCTTCCCCGGAGGCGCACGCGAGACGGTGTTCTCCTGTGAAACTCGCGCGGCGCCTGGCTAACGCTCGGCAAAAACGCGCCGGTACTGCACGGCCTCCGCCACGTGCGCGGCTTCGGGCATGGGCGCGCCGGCGAGATCGGCAATCGTGCGCGCGACCTTGAGCACCCGGTAGTGCGCGCGCGCCGACCAGCCGAAGCGCTCGCCCGCTTCGCCCAGCAGCGCAACACCTGCGGCGTCCGGCTGGCAGACCGCGTCGGTTTCCCGGCCGGTCAACTCGCGATTGGTTGTGCCCTGGCGCGCCAACTGACGGTCGCGCGCCGCCTGTACGCGCTCGGCGATCGCGGCGCTCGGTTCGGCACTCGTGCTGGCGCGAGCGGCCAGTTCGGCGGGCGGCAGCGCGGGAATCTCGATCTGGATGTCGATGCGGTCCAACAGCGGCCCCGAGAGCTTGCGCAAATAGCGCGCGGCGCTTTCGGGCGTGCAGCGGCAGCGCCCTGCGGGGTCGCCGCGCCAGCCGCACGGACAGGGGTTCATCGCGGCAACCAGTTGACACGCGGCCGGGAAGTCGGTTTGCCACGCGGCGCGCGAAATCGTGATCGAGCCCGCTTCGAGCGGCTCGCGCAGCGTTTCGAGCACGTGGCGGTCGAACTCGGGCAGCTCATCGAGGAATAGGACGCCTAAGTGCGCAAGCGTGATCTCGCCCGGTTGCGGCGGATTGCGCCCGCCGATCAGCGCGGCTGCGCTCGACGAGTGATGCGGCGCGCGAAACGGCCGCTGCCGCCACTGCTGCGGGGTGAAGCCGATCGCGCTGGCCGAGAGCAGGGCGGCGGAGGCTAGCGCTTCATCGTCGGTCATGAGGGGCAGGAGTCCGGGCAGGCGCGCGGCGAGCATCGACTTGCCAGCGCCTGGCGGCCCGACCATCAACAGATGATGACCGCCGGCTGCGGCGACTTCGAGCGCGCGGCGCGCGCCGCGCTGACCCACCACGTCGGCCATATCGAGGGGAGCGGCGGTGGGTGCGGCGTCGAGGGCGCTCGCACGCACGGGTGCGAGGCGCGCTTCGGGATCGGCGCCCGCAAGGTGCGCGCAGAGCGAGCGCAGGTCTGCCGCGCCGTACACCGCGACACCCGGCACGAGCGCCGCTTCGACCGCGTTTTGTGCGGGCAGATAAAGCTCGGGCATGGCTGAGCGCTCGCGCGGCGCATAGGCGAGCGCGAGCTTTGCTTCGTCAGTCTCAGTATCAGGAATCCGAAGGATGTCGCTTTCGGCTATGGCGTCGTGACTGGACGTTACCTCATCGTCAGCACGCGCTGTGCCCTCCTTATGCGCGCGGGCGGTGCCGCATGCCATGGCGAACGCACCGCGCATCGGCCGCACGGCGCCGGTGAGCGAAAGCTCGCCCGCGAACTCGCGGTGCGCGAGCGCCGCAGCCGGAAGCTGCCCGCTCGCCGCGAGAATGCCCAGCGCGATCGGGAGATCGAAGCGGCCTGATTCCTTGGGCAAATCAGCGGGCGCGAGGTTGACGGTAATGCGCCTCACCGGGAAATCGAAGCCGCAGTTCGAGAGCGCGGCGCGCACGCGTTCGCGGCTTTCGCGCACTTCGAGATCGGGCAGCCCAACAATGGAAAACGACGGCAGCCCGTTGGCGAGATGGACTTCTACGGTGACTTCGGGCGCGCGGCCAGCAGCCGGCGCGCGGCTGCGCACCACGGCAAGCGACATGGGATTCTCCGGAAGGCTCGCATGCGGGAGTGGCGCGCGCTTAGTACGTCAATGCGTACGGACTTCGCGCGCCATGCATGCGCCAGGCTGGTGAGGCGTATGCCCCTTTACGGTTCCATTGCGATCACGCTACGGATCGCTTGCGGCGCTGCGGCCGTGGTGCCACACCTAATTGCGCACAGGAATGCGCAACAAAATGATCAGGATGACTGGCTAGTCACCGGCAGCTTTTGCTCGAGTTCGGCCACTCGGCGCTCGAGTTCTTCGAGGCGCTGGCGCGTGCGCACGAGCACCTGCGTTTGCGCGTCGAATTCCTCGCGCGTGACAAGGTCAAGCTTCGAAAAGCCTTGCGACAACATTGCGCGCACATTGCGTTCGACATCGCGCGCCGGCGAGTTCTTGAGCAGATCGCTCACGCGTGACTGCAGATCATTGAATACATCGTTTGGTTGCTTCATTCGATTCCCCTTCGCTGCACAAGAAATGTGCAAGTTTTGTTTCGCCTGTGCCCCGCGACGAACCGTGATCGATCTTGGTGCGAACTCGCAGGGCCACGGCCAAGTGCGCGCGCGACTGGTGCGCGCCGCCGGCCCGTGTGCGTCGCGCTGTGGCGCGGCGGGCCACTTCCAGCCGCTATACGGCTCCCAGCGCGGCAGCGATGCCTGAGAACACTGTAGCAACGTTCCCCCCGCCCCGCCACCGCGCGCGCCTCACGCTGGCCGTTCGGCCAGGGCCTTGCGCGCCGCGCCCCTCAAGGCGCGGACCGGCATTGTCCACGGCTTTGGGCGTGCTTGCATCGAAGTCCATCAGATCGGCTTTGCAGACGGGCGCAGCAGATTGGCACGGGTGTTGCTACTACTGCCCCGCGCACCGAACGACGGTTGGCTCACGGTGCGCCAACGACGCGGTGAAGCATCATGCGCCGCTCGCAAGGCGCCCGTTGCAGAAGCAAACAAAGGAATGAAGCAAACCACAGCGAGGACTACATGAAACTGATTACAGCAATCATCAAGCCGTTCAAGCTCGATGAGGCGCGCGAAGCCCTTTCGGCGATCGGCGTTTCGGGGATCACGGTGACGGAGGTGAAGGGCTTCGGTCGCCAGAAGGGGCACACGGAGCTGTACCGCGGCGCGGAGTATGTCGTGGACTTCCTGCCGAAGGTGAAGATCGAAGCCGCCGTGGCCGACGACATCGTCGAGCAGGCCATCGAGGCGGTCGAACGCGCGGCCCGCACGGGCAAGATCGGCGACGGCAAGATTTTCGTCACGCCGATCGAACAAGTGATCCGCATCCGCACCGGCGAGACCGGCGCCGATGCGCTGTAAAGCCCCCAGTAAGGCCTAAAGAGACCGAGACAAGAGGAAAGAGGAAACCGAGATGCGCAAACTTTTGATGTCCCTGATGATGGCTGGCTCGCTGCTGGCCGGCGGCGTCGGCGCCGCGCTGGCGGACGACGCATCCGCACCCGCTGCGGCTTCCGCGCCGGCTACCAGCGCTTCGGCGCCTGACGCTTCGGCGGCCGCACCGGCTTCGGCCCCCGCGGCTGACGCCAACGCAAGCGCCCCGGCAGCCGCCGCAGCAAGCGCCCCCGCAGATGCATCGGCTGCTGCCGCAGCCGCCGCGCCCGCCGCACCGACCGCGCCGTTCTCGGTCGATTCGTCGAAGATCAACTCGGGCGACACCGCGTGGATGCTGACCTCCACCGCGCTCGTGCTGTTCATGACGATTCCGGGCCTCGCGCTCTTCTACGGCGGCATGGTCCGCAAGAAGAACGTGCTTGCCACGCTCATGCAGAGCTTCGCGATCACCTGCGTGGTCACGGTGATCTGGACGGTGGTGGGCTACTCGATCGCGTTCACGCCGGGCGGCTCGTTCATAGGCGGCTTCTCGCGCATCTTCCTTGAGGGTATGAACTACATCAAGGGCGACAAGGCGACGACGCTCACCGTGAGCCACCTCGCGCCGACCATCCCCGAGACCGTGTACTTCGTCTATCAGATGACGTTCGCGATCATCACGCCGGCGCTGATCACCGGTGCGTTTGCCGACCGCATGAAGTTCTCGGCGATGCTCGTGTTCATGTCGCTGTGGTCGGTCATCGTCTACTCGCCGATCGCACACATGGTCTGGGAACCGACCGGCTGGCTCGCCAGCGCCGGCATCCTCGACTTCGCGGGCGGCACGGTCGTGCACATCAACGCCGGTATCGCGGGTCTGGTGTGCTGCCTCGTGCTCGGCAAGCGGGTTGGCTACGGCCGCGAAGTGATGGCTCCGCATAACCTCACGCTCACGCTGATGGGCGCGGCGATGCTGTGGGTCGGCTGGTTCGGCTTCAACGCGGGTTCGGCAGTCGCGGCTGACGGCCGTGCGGGCTTCGCGATGCTCACGACGCAAATCGCCACCGCCTGCGCTGCGCTCGGCTGGATGTTCGCCGAGTGGATCGCCAAGGGCAAGCCTTCGGTGCTCGGCATCGCTTCGGGTGCAGTGGCAGGTCTCGTGGCAATCACGCCGGCTTCGGGCTTCGTCGGTGTGCTGGGCGCGATCGTGATTGGTGTGGTGGCGGGCGTGGTCTGCTTCTGGTCGGCTACGTGGCTCAAGCACAAGTTCAACTACGACGACTCGCTCGACGCGTTCGGCGTGCACGGCATCGGCGGCATCATCGGTGCGATTCTGACCGGCGTGTTCGCGGTGAAGGACATCGGCGGCGCGGACGGCAGCGTCATCCTGCAAGCCAAGGGCGTGCTCACGACCCTCATCTACAGCGGCGTGGTGAGCTTCGTCCTGCTGAAGGTGATCGACATGGTGATGGGCCTGCGCGTTTCGGAAGAAGACGAGCGAGAAGGTCTCGACGTGGTTCTGCATGGCGAGCGCGTGGAATAAGCGCGCCGTTCTTGAAGGTTTGATCTAGCAGGGCAGCAAGCAGCGACCTGGGCCCGCCTTTTCGGCGGGCCCTTTTCTTTATTTGCCTTATGCGGCGGGTGCGAGGTTTGCGCGTGCCGGTCAACGCGCGGGGAATAAGCGTCCCGCCCGCGCGTTCGCATAGTGCCCCTTCAATCCGTGTGCCCAATTGCGCCGGGCGGCGCGAGCGGTCCAGAATGGATATCCGGCGTGAATATCCGCGCGGATGGAACCGGCGATTGACCCTACGCTGATTGAGGGAATTGAAGCGGGGATTCAAGCGGGGATTCATGAGGGCAATCCCGTCTTGCAACTGGCGCAATCGTCCCCAGATAAACGACCGGTTTCCCTACAATCAAAGCATTTCGTCTGCGAGTTACGCCTTATGGTCCCGCATCTGGTTACGGCGTTGAATGGCCCGCTCCTCGAACTGGAGCAGCGCATCCTCGACGCGACGCCGGCCATCGAGCGCTGGTTCCGCCTTGAATGGCAGGAGCACACGCCGCCGTTCTACTGCTCGGTCGACCTGCGCAACGCCGGTTTCAAGCTCGCGCCCGTCGATACCAACCTTTTTCCCGGCGCTTTTCACTGCCTGCCGCAGGAAGTGCTGCCGCTCGCCGTGCAGGCGGCCATGGCCGCCATCGAAAAGATCTGCCC
The DNA here is from genome assembly GCF_904848665.1 of Paraburkholderia hiiakae. Lineage (GTDB taxonomy): Bacteria > Pseudomonadota > Gammaproteobacteria > Burkholderiales > Burkholderiaceae > Paraburkholderia > Paraburkholderia hiiakae. The sequence continues at coordinate 785,007 of NZ_CAJHCQ010000001.1, read as the reverse complement.
GGACGCCAAGAACCTGCTCGTGATTCCGGAGATGCACACGCGCAACGCGTTCTATCTGGAGAACGTCGCGCGCCTCGCGACGATCATGCGTCAGGCGGGCCTGAACGTGCGCTTCGGCACGCTCGACGAAACCATCGCCGGGCCCGTGACGATTTCGCTCGCGGACGGCCAGAAGATCGTGCTAGAACCGCTCGAGCGTTCGCAGCGGCGCCTGGGTCTGAAGAACTTCGACCCGTGCTCCATCCTGCTGAACAACGATCTTTCAGGCGGCATTCCGCCGGTGCTCGAAAACCTGCATGAGCAATACCTGCTGCCGCCGCTGCATGCAGGCTGGGCGGTGCGCCGCAAGTCCACGCACTTCTCCTGCTATGACGACGTGGCGAAGAAGTTCGCAAAGATGGTGGGCGTGGACCCGTGGATGATCAATCCGTACTTCGCGCACGTGGAAGGCGTGGACTTCGAGGCGCGCACGGGCGAGGAGCAGCTCGCCACCGCCATCGACGCCGTGCTCAAGAAGATCGCGAAGAAGTATCGCGAGTACGGCATCACCGAAAGGCCGTACGTCGTCATCAAGTCCGATGCCGGCACGGATGGCCGCGGCGTGATGACGGTGCACGACGCCTCCGAGGTCGCCGCACTCACGAAGCGCGAACGTGCGAAGATGTCGGCCACGAAGGACGGGCTTGAAGTGCGCGATGTGATCGTGCAGGAAGGCGTCTACACGTTCGAGCATATCGGCGACGAAGTAGCCGAGCCGGTCGTGTACATGATCGACCGCTACGTGGTGGGCGGCTTCTACCGCGCGCACGGCAGCCGCGAGCGCGACCAGAACCTGAACGCGCCGGGCATGCACTTCGTGCCGCTCGGCTTCGAGCACACGGCGCTGCCGGACACGCGAGCGAAAGCGGGCGCGGCGCCGCCGAACCGCTTTTACATGTACGGCGTGGTGGCGCGGCTCGGGTTGCTGGCGGCGTCGGTCGAGCTGGAGAAGACCGACCCCGAGGCGATCCAGGTCTGATCCAGCCGTCATCATTCACACCATTGAACGCAGCGCCCGCCACCGTGCGGGCGTTGCCGTCATGAAAGCAGACACCACATCGGGCGCCATACCAGGCGTCAAGCAGCGACAAGACAGGGACAAGGCAGAGACGATATGGACATTCTCTTCATCGCCGATCCGCTCGAGCGGTTCAAGATCTACAAGGACTCGACCTACGCGATGATGGCCGAGGCCGCGAAGCGCGGCCACACGCTCTTCGCGTGCGAGCCGCAACATCTCGCATGGGTGAACGGCCAGGTCGAAGCCGACGTGCGGCGCTTCACGATCGTCGGCGATACGGCGGATCTGCATCGCGAAACCTGGTTCGACGCCTCGGCGGATTCGCGCGCGCTCACGGGCTTCGACGCCGTCGTCATGCGCAAGGACCCGCCGTTCGACATGGAGTACGTGACCTCCACGTGGCTGCTGGAGATCGCCGAGCGCGCGGGCGCGAAGATCTTCAACAAGCCGCAGTCGATTCGCGATCACTCGGAAAAGCTCGCCATCGGCGAATTTCCGCAGTTCGTCGCGCCCACGCTCGTCACTCGCAGCGCGGCGCGCCTGCGCAAGTTCCACGAAGAGCATCAGGACGTGATCTTGAAGCCGCTCGACGGCATGGGCGGTATGGGCGTGTTCCGCGTGAAGGCGGACGGCATGAACCTCGGCTCGATCATCGAGATGCTGAGCCATGACGGCGCGCGCAGCGTGATGGCGCAGAAGTTCATCCCCGAGATCAAGGCCGGCGACAAGCGCATTCTGCTGATCGGCGGCGAGCCGGTGCCGTATTCGCTCGCACGCATTCCTCAGGGCAATGAAGTGCGCGGCAATCTGGCGGCGGGCGGACTTGGCGTCGCGCAGCCGCTCACCGCACGCGATATGGAAATCGCGAAAGCGCTCGGCCCGACGCTCGCAGCACGCGGCCTGCTGCTCGTAGGGCTCGATGCCATCGGCGACTGGCTCACCGAGGTCAATGTCACGAGCCCGACGTGTTTCCGCGAAATCATGGAGCAGACGGGCTTCGACGTGGCCGCCATGTTCATCGACGCGCTGGAGCGCGCGGCGGCCTAAGGTGGGTCTGCCGGGTTTGCTCCGCTGACTTTGGCCCCGAAATTGGCCTGGGCTCATTTGAAGCCCGCACCTGGAGCGCGGACTTGAAAGCCGCATGTATGGCGGCATCTGGCGGTTGTGGGCGCCTTGCAGGGCTGGCGCTCCATCAGGACCTTGGCTGGCGGGCAGTTTCGGACCACGAAAGGTTGCGTACGCGCCTGGCGCTTGTGAGTAGCGCGCGACATCTGTCGCGACTGTGAGCAGAACCGCCTCGCGTGCGCGAAAATGACCCTGCTACAATGCCGCGAGCCCGCGTTCCGGGCTGGCATGCCGGCGTCGTATAGACGATCTGGCTGCCGCGCGGCGCGTGTTCCGACCCTGCGAGCCCACGGCTGGCCGCAGGCTCGGCGCTGCAGGACGCGATCTACGAATCGTCCGGGCATCAACCTGAGCCGTTTTTTGCAGTCAAGCTCACATGGCAGGGATTCTGATCATTGCGCACGCACCGCTCGCCACCGCGCTACGCGAGTGCATCGCGCATATCTATGGCGGTTGTCCGGCGCGTATCGGCGCGCTCGACGTGCTCCCCGACAGCGACCCGGCTGAAGTGGTCGCCAAGGCAAATTCGGAGATCGAGCGCTTGCGCGAGGACAACGGCGCGCTCGTGTTGACCGACATGTTCGGCGCCACGCCCTCGAACATCGCGGCGCGCCTCGCCACGGTGCCCGAGGTGCGCGTGCTGGCCGGCGTGAACCTGCCGATGCTGGTGCGCGCCGTGTGCTACCGCGCGACACCGCTCGACACGCTCGTTGAAAAGGCGCTCGCCGGCGCGAGCAAGGGCGTCCAGACCATCGGGCCGACCATGCCGCCCGCCGCGGCCGCGGCGAGCGAATGCGGCTGCCCGCCCACGCCCTGTGCCGAAGGCGCTGCTGACGTGACAAAGCACACCGCGAGTCAGGTCGCAAATCAGGCCGCAGGCGAGAGCGCAAGTCAGCCGGCCGCCGCAACGCGGAGCGCGGCTTGCACAGGCGGCGTCGCGGCGGGCGTATTCAGGCCGGCTGGCACCACCTGAACTAGCGGCGCGGCACCGAAAGCCAAAAACAAGGCACACCCAAAGACCCCAGTCACACTTCCACACACTGCGTCCGGATCGACCTATGCTGCAACAAGAAACGACCATCGTGAATAAACTCGGCCTGCACGCGCGGGCGTCGGCGAAGCTGACGCAGCTCGCAGGCAACTATCAGGCGGAAATCTGGATGAGCCGCAACGGCCGCCGCATCAACGCCAAGAGCATCATGGGGGTCATGATGCTGGCGGCAGGCATTGGCAGCACGGTGGTGATCGAAACCGAGGGCCCGGACGAGGCCGACGCCATGGGCGCGCTGCTCAAGCTGATCGCCGACAAGTTTGGCGAAGGTCAGTAAGACGCGCGCGGTGGTTGCGCGTTGCCCGGAACGCCGCGGTTTGCCGCGGCGTTTTCATTTGTGCGCCGGGGACTGCTGCAGAAGGCCGCAGTAAGGCGCGAACAGGCGTGCATGGTCACATTTGGCCGCGCTGGAATTTATAATCATCGCCGGGGTCTGAGAGAGCGCATTGCAGCGGTTTGCCGCAGCATCAAATAACCAGAGGAGGTGCGCGTGCCGTTCACGCTGCATGGAATTCCCGTATCACGCGGTATCGCCATCGGGCGAGCGTATCTGATCGCCCCGGCTGCGCTCGACGTCGACCACTACCTCATCGAGCCCGCGCAGATCGAAGACGAAATCGAGCGCTTTCGCACGGCGCTGCAGGCCGTGGAGAAGGAACTCGAGGCGCTGCGCGCCGACCTCGCCGCCGACGCCCCTTCCGAAATGGGCGCGTTCATCGGCGTTCACCTCATGATCCTGAACGACGTGATGCTCGTGCAGGAGACCATCGACCTCATCCGCACGCGCCGCTTCAATGTGGAGTGGGCGCTTACCGAACAGCTCGAACGCCTCTCGCGCCACTTCGACGACGTGGAGGACGAATACCTGCGCGAGCGCAAAGCCGATATCGAGCAGGTCGTGGAGCGCGTGCTGAAGTCGCTTGCGGGCGCCATGCCGCCCTCGCTGCACGGCGGCTGCGACGAGATGATCGTGGTCGCGCACGACATCGCGCCTGCCGACATGCTGCAGTTCAAAGGGCAAACCTTCCAGGGCTTCGTCACCGATCTGGGCGGGCGTACCTCGCATACGGCGATCGTGGCGCGCAGTCTGGGCATTCCGGCGGCTGTAGGCATGCAGCAGGCGAGCGCGCTGATCCGTCAGGACGATCTCATCATCGTCGACGGCGACCATGGCATCGTGATCGTCGATCCCGCGCCCATCGTGCTGGAGGAGTACACCTACCGGCAAAGCGAGATGGCGCTCGAGCGGCGCAAACTCCAGCGCCTGAAGTTCTCGCCCACGCAAACGCTGTGCGGCGCGAAGATCCAGCTCTACGCGAACATCGAGCTGCCCGACGACGCGCAGGCCGCGCTCGACTCGGGCGCGACGGGCGTGGGTCTCTTTCGCACCGAGTTCCTGTTCATGAACCACAAGCATCACTTGCCGGAGGAGGACGAGCAGTTCGCGGCCTACCGCCGCGCGGTGGAGCTCATGAATGGGCTGCCCGTGACGATCCGCACGATCGATGTGGGCGCGGACAAGCCGCTCGACTCGATGAGCGGCGGCGACGGCTACGAGACGGCGGCGAACCCCGCGCTCGGCCTGCGTGCGATCCGCTGGAGCCTTTCCGAGCCGCAGATGTTCCTCACGCAATTGCGCGCGATCCTGCGCGCCTCGGCGTTTGGCTCGGTCAAGATCCTGATTCCGATGCTCGCGCACGCGCAGCAGATCGACCAGACGCTGGATCTGATCCGCGAGGCGAAGCGCCAGCTCGACGACGCCGGATACGCCTACGACCCGAACGTCCAGGTCGGGGCGATGATCGAGATCCCGGCGGCGGCGCTCGCGCTGCCGATGTTCCTGCGCCGTCTCGACTTCCTGTCGATCGGCACCAACGACCTGATCCAGTACGCGCTCGCCATCGACCGGGCCGACAACGCGGTGGCCGACCTGTACGACCCGCTGCATCCGGCCGTGCTGCTGCTGATCGCGCATACGCTGCGCGAGGCGAAGCGCGCGGGCGTGCCGGTTTCGGTGTGCGGGGAAATGGCGGGCGATCCGGCGTACACGCGCTTGCTGCTCGGCATGGGGCTCACCGAGTTTTCGATGCATCCGAGCCAGTTGCTCGTGGTGAAGCAGGAGATCCTGCGCTCGCAGCTCAAGACGCTGGAAAAGCCGGTGTCGGAAGTGCTGGCCGCTTACGAGCCCGAGGAGTTGCAGGCGGCGCTGCAGCGTGTGGCGCAAGCCTGAACCTCTCCACGCGCGTACACGCGCAAAGGCAAAAAGCCCCGGCATGTCCGGGGCTTTTTTGTGTTCTGGTTCGCGCGCGCTTCAAGCGTGCCCGTGCCGCTCGCCGCACACCGGGCAATCGCGCTGCCGCGCCACGCGCATCGTGTTCCACTCCATGCGCAGCGAGTCGAGCATCATGAGCCGCCCGACGAGCGGCGTGCCGATGCCGCCAATGACGCGCAGCGCCTCGGCCGCCTGCATCGCGCCGATGATGCCCACCGTGGGCGCGAACACGCCCATCGTCGAGCACGCCACTTCCTCGAAGGGTTGATCTTCGGGAAACACGCAGGCGTAGCACGGCGAGGCGTCGTCGCGAAAGTCGAACGTGCTGATCTGCCCGTCGAAACGCAGCGCCGCACCCGAGACGAGCGGCACGCCGTGCTTCACACACGCGCGGTTGATGGCGTGACGCGTGGCGAAGTTGTCGGTGCAGTCGAGCACGACAGTCGCGCCCGGCACGTGCGCGTCGAGCCACGCATCGTCGATGCGCGTTTGCAGCGCGTTCACCTTCACCTCGGGATTCAGGCGCGCGATGGCGTCGCGGCCCGACTCAGCCTTCGCGCGGCCCACCGACGCCGTCTCGTGCATGATCTGCCGCTGCAGGTTGGTGAGATCGACGGTGTCGTTGTCGACGAGCGTGAGCGTGCCGACGCCCGAGGCCGCGAGATACATCGCCGCGGGCGACCCGAGGCCACCCGCGCCCACGACGATCGCATGCGCGTCTAGAAAGCGCTGCTGCGCCTCGATGCCGATCTCGTCGACGAGGATATGGCGGGAATAGCGAAGGAGTTGGTCGTCGTTCATCGCGATGCGCTTGCTCAGTGGCGCTGCGATGGACCTCGAGAGCCTGAGTGGCCCTGAATGGGGGAGCACGCGCCGGGGAAATACAGTGCCGTTATTGTAACGACGCCAGCGGCTGGAGGAGGGGCGGCCTCGCGACCGGCGCACAAGACGCGCGGGTCGCGAGGCGGGTACAGCGTGTTACTTGGCCGGCGCCGAGGCCGGTGCGGGAGCCGAACCACCAGCCGGGGCCGAAGCGCCCGGCGCCATGATGAGGGCGCCCGGCTTCACGGCGATCGGCGCGGACGCCGAGGTCGGCGGCTTCTGCTGCGCGAGGCGGCGCTCCATCGGCGACTTCGACTCGGTCACCGGCTTGCCCTGGAGCTTGTTCAGGGCCTGCTGGAGCATGAAGTCATCGGTGGAACCGAACTCGACCGGCTTGCGCTCGCGTTCCTTCTGGCGCTGCTCCGGCGTCTTCTTGTCGTTCTGCTCTTCGAGCTGGCGCAGCATGTCCATGCGCTCTTGCTCGCGCACTTCCTGCTCCTTCTTCTCGTCCGGGTCCTGCGTGTTGGCGAGGTGGTTCTGGTAGTCCACTTCGCGCGTGACGAGTGCGTCGTCCGGATCGCCGTCGGAGTACTGGTCGACCGCGATGTCAGGACGGATGCCCTTGTTCTGGATCGAGCGGCCGCTCGGCGTGTAGTAGTACGCCGTGGTCAGGCGCAGCGCCGTGTCGGCCGTCATCGGGCGCACGGTCTGCACCGAGCCCTTGCCGAACGTCGTCTTGCCGACGATCAGCGCACGCTTGGAGTCCTGCAGCGCGCCCGCCACGATTTCCGAAGCCGACGCCGAGTAGGCGTTGGTCAGCACGATCATCGGCACGGTCTTGAACTCGGCCGCTTCGCCCTTGAGCGGGTCGCCGTCGAACGACGGCAGGCGGTAGTTCTCGTAGGTGTCGCGGTAGACCTGCTTCGAGTCGGGGATCTGGCCATTCGTCGAGACGACGACCGAATCCGGCGGCAGGAACGCGCCCGCCACGCCCACGGCGCTTTGCAGCAGGCCGCCGCCGTTGTTGCGCAGGTCGAGGATGATGCCCTTGAGGTTAGGCTCCTGGCGCGCGATGTCTTGCAGCTTCTGGGCGAGGTCAGGGACCGTGCGCTCCTGGAAGCTCGTGACGCGGATGTACGCGTAGCCCGGCGCGAGGATCTTCGACTTCACGCTCTGCACCTTGATGATGGCGCGCGTGATGGTGAGCGGGAAGGTGCGATCGTCGGTCTTGCGGAAGATCGTGAGCGTGACCTTGGTGCCCGGGTCGCCGCGCATCTGCTTGACGGCCTGGTCGAGCGTCATGCCGCGCACCGGCTTGTCGTTGATGCGCGTGATGAGGTCGCCCGGACGAATGCCGGCGCGGTACGCGGGCGTGTCTTCAATCGGCGAGATGACCTTGATCAGCCCGTCTTCCGACGAGATCTCGATACCGAGGCCCGCGAAACGACCCTTGGTCTGTTCCTGGAGCTCCTGGTAATCGGTCTTGTCGAGATACGACGAGTGCGGATCGAGGCTCGACACCATGCCCTTGATGGCGGCGGTGAGGAGCTTCTTGTCGTCCACCGGCACGACATACTCATGCTTGATTTGACCGAACACTTCGGCGAAGAGCCTCAGCTGGTCGAGCGGCAGCGGTTCGACGACCGTCTGCGTGGTTTGCTGCGCCTCGGCGGAAATCTGCAGGGTGGCAAATACGCCGGTTGCGAGGCCAGCGGCGATCAGGCCGATGTTTTTCAGGTTCTTTCGCATAGAGTATGTTGCGTGCGGTCGGAAAGGCGCGTGGCAGCGTCTATTGGAAAAGCGACGGACAAGTATAACTGCACACCCGCCGTGGCTGTGTATAAGGCGCGTACGATGGGACTAAGACAGTGCAGCCGCCGCCTGGTTCGCAAACCGTGTGCCGCAAATTCGGTTCTGGCGCGATGCTGGCAGCGCGCTGGCAATCTTGCCAGCCAGGACCAAAAAAGCGGAAAAGGGGAATGTGCAACGAATTGCGGCGGCCGGCGATTGACACGCGAAGCCGCGACTCGCGCGAGGCTGGTGGTCACCGTCCAGGGCCAGCCGCCGCCCCGTCGGAGCGGCGGCTGCCTGAATGACCAGGGCACGGCCAGGATGCGGCCGATGACGGGAAGCGCGAACCCTTAGCCCGACTTCTTGCCCTGGTTCGCAACAGCGGCCTGCGCCTTCGCGATCGCTTCGGCGTCGCCCAGATAGTAGTGCTTGATGGGCTTGAGGTTCTCGTCCAGCTCATAGACGAGCGGCACGCCGTTCGGGATGTTCAGGCCGACGATGTCGTCGTCCGAGATGTTGTCGAGGTACTTCACGAGCGCTCGGATCGAGTTGCCGTGCGCGGCGATCACCACTTTCTTGCCCGCCTTGATGGCCGGTGCGATCGACTCGTTCCAGATCGGCATTACGCGCGCGACCGTGTCCTTCAGGCACTCGGTGAGCGGCAGTTCTTCGCGCGGCACCTTGGCGTAGCGCGGGTCGTTATACGCCGTGCGCGAGTCGGTCGGCTCGAGCGCGGGCGGCGGCGTGTCGTAGCTGCGGCGCCAGACGAGCACCTGCTCGTCGCCGAACTTCGCGGCAGTTTCGGCCTTGTTCAGACCCGAAAGCGCGCCGTAGTGACGTTCGTTCAGGCGCCACGAGTGGACCACGGGCAGATACATCTGGTCCATCTGGTCCTGCACGTGCCAGAGCGTGCGGATCGCGCGCTTGAGCACCGAGGTGTAGGCGATGTCGAACGTGTAGCCGGACTCCTTGAGCAGCTGGCCCGCCTGCTGCGCTTCGCGGTTGCCCTGCTCGGTGAGGTCGACGTCCACCCAGCCGGTGAAGCGGTTTTCCTTGTTCCACGTCGATTCGCCGTGGCGGATGAGTACGAGTTTGTACATGAGGATGCCGGTCGGTAGTGAAGGAAGCGGTAATCGGGGACGGGAGACGCAACGCCGCGGTGACACAACGGCAACGCGATGGCGGCGGTCCAGTCCGGCGGGCTGCACGCCCGGGCTGGGGGGCGGTAACCCTGCGACAAACGGTTATTTTATAATGAGCGGATTGCCCGAATCCGATTTCGAACGATTTCTCCGACTTTCCCTTTTTCCGGCGGACCCTCCGTGACGTTCTTCACCAATTACATCAACCTTGTACTCATCGCGATCGTCCTCATCTCAGGAGGGTTGCTCCTGTGGCCGACGCTCAAGCGCGGCGGCCGCGGCGGCGTTTCCACCGCCGAGGCGACGCAGCTCATCAACCGCCGCAATGCCGTGGTGGTTGACCTGCGTCCCGCGGGTGAATTCGCGAAGGGCCATCTGCCGTCGGCGCGCCAGGTTGAATTTGGCGAACTCGAGGCGAAGATCGGCCAACTCGTGAAGAACAAGAGCAACCCGGTGTTGCTGGTCTGCCAGACGGGCCAGCAGTCGCACAAGGCGCTGCGCCTCGTGAAGGACGCCGGTTTTGCCGAGGTCCACGTGCTGGACGGCGGCGTGAACGCCTGGCAGCAGGCCGGAATGCCGGTCGTGAAACAAGGAGGTTCGAAGTGAGCAAAGTGGTCATGTACAGCACCCAGGTGTGCCCGTATTGCCAGATGGCCGAGCGTCTTTTAAAGTCGCGCGGCGTCGAACACATCGAGAAAGTGCTGATCGACCGGGACCCGGCGCGGCGCGAAGAGATGATGACGCGCACTGGCCGGCGTACCGTGCCGCAGGTTTTCATCGGCGAGACGCACGTGGGCGGTTACGATGACCTCTCCGCGCTCGACCGTGCGGGCGGCTTGACGCCGCTGCTCGAAGCCGCCTGAGGTTACAGGCGGGTTCATAGCCTGATTTGCAGCCCGATAGCCGTGCGGCCTCGGTCCGCAGGCGGGCTGCGCAGCGTGACGTAGCGACGCAGGGTTTCGGCCCGCGCGAGCCTGACAGGTTCGCGCGGGCCTGTTGCCGTTCATTGCCGTAGTACGGCGCATTTTCGGGACTTCGAGATGCCGCGATAATGCCGCCGTGATCCATTCAATCAGGGAAGCCATACACCATGTCTGACGAGAACAACCAGCCGTTCTTCAATATCCAGCGCATCTACCTCAAGGACATGTCGCTCGAGCAGCCGAATTCGCCGTCCATTTTCCTTGAGCAGGACATGCCTTCGGTCGAAGTGGAAGTCGACGTCAAGGCCGAGCGCCTCGCCGACTCGGTGTTCGAGATCATCGTCACCGGCACCGTCACGGCCAAGGTCAAGGACAAGGTTGCGTTCCTGATCGAAGCCAAGCAAGCCGGCATTTTCGACATCCGCAACATTCCGGCCGAACAGGTCGATCCGCTCGTCGGCATCGCCTGCCCGACCATCCTGTTCCCGTACCTGCGCTCGAACATCGCCGACGCGATCACGCGCGCGGGCTTCCCGCCGATCCACCTGGCCGAGATCAACTTCCAGGCGCTCTACGAGCAACGCCTGCAGCAACTCGCCCAGCAAGACGGCGCGAGCAATGCGACGCACTAAAGCGTAAGTTGATCGTTTCCACGAACTACCGGTGCGGAGTATCGGAATGAACATCGCCGTTCTCGGCGCCGGAGCGTGGGGCACCGCGCTGGCAGGGCATCTCGCCCAGGCGCATCACACGCTGTTGTGGGCGCGCGATGGCGCGCTCGTCGACACCTTGCGCAAGACGCATGAAAACGCCCGCTACCTTGCGGGCGTCGCGCTGCCCAAGTCTCTCCAATACGAAACGGATCTCGCTGCCGCGCTCGACCACGCTTCGGGCGAGGCGGATCTCGTCGTGCTCGCCACGCCCGTGGCGGGCCTGCGCGGCATGCTTTGCACGCTGCGCGACATGGGCCGCGTGCCCGCGCACTTCGTCTGGCTCTGCAAGGGCTTCGAGGCGCAATCGCAACTGATGCCGCATCAGGTCGTGGCGGCCGTTCTGCCAGGCCACGCGAGCAACGGCGTGCTTTCGGGGCCGAGCTTCGCGCGCGAAGTGGGCGAGGGCCTGCCCGTCGCGTTGACGGTGGCGAGTGCCTCCGCCGGTTGCCGCGAGCGCACGCTCGCCGCGTTCCATCACCGCGCCATGCGCATCTATACCGGCGACGACGTGGTCGGCGTCGAGGTGGGCGGCGCGGTCAAGAACGTGCTTGCGATCGCGACCGGCATCGCGGATGGCCTGGGCCTCGGCCTGAACGCACGGGCCGCGCTCATTACCCGCGGCCTCGCGGAGATGACGCGCCTTGGCGTCACGCTCGGCGGGCGTGCGGAAACCTTCACGGGGCTCACTGGCCTCGGCGACCTCATTCTCACGGCCACCGGCGATCTCTCGCGCAACCGCACCGTGGGCAAGCAGCTCGCAAGCGGCCGCACGCTCGACGACATCCTCGGCGCACTCGGCCACGTGGCCGAAGGCGTGCGCTGTGCGCAGGCCGTGCTGGCGCTCGCGAGCGCGCATGGCATCGACATGCCGATTACGCAGGCGGTGTGCGCCGTGCTGTTCGACGGTGTCGCGCCGCGCGACGCCGTGAGCGCGCTGCTCCGGCGCGACGCGAAGGCGGAGTAGGGCGCTTCGGTCCTGCTGCGCCTTGCATGAAGCGCTTAGGCGCCAAGTCCGGCGCGCAAAGGAGGACTGTATGCTGACCATCGGAAACTGCCGCATCGAGGCGCAGGCCGTCGACATCACCACGTTGAAGGTCGATGCGATCGTCAACGCCGCGAACGAATCGCTGCTCGGCGGCGGCGGCGTGGACGGCGCGATTCATCTTGCCGCCGGGCCGGGCCTGGTGCGCGAGTGCGGGGCGCTGAACGGCTGCCCGACCGGCGACGCCAAAATCACAGGCGGCTATCGCCTTCCCGCCAAACACGTGATCCATACCGTGGGCCCTGTCTGGCATGGCGGCGGCCATGACGAAGCGCATCTGCTGGCTTCGTGCTACCGGCGCTCGCTCGACTGCGCGCGCGAGGCGGGGGTGACGAGCATCGCATTTCCGGCAATCAGTTGCGGCGTCTACCGTTTTCCCGCTGACGAGGCGGTGCAGATTGCAGTCGCGACCGTGATCGACGAATTACCGAAATACCCCGCGCTCGAGCATGTGATCTTCGCGTGCTTCGATAGTGCGATGCTCGCGCGCTACGAGGGTGAACTCGCGGCGCGGGGCAACGCGTAGCGCCGCGTTCGACTTATTCGCCGCCTTCGAACCCGGCCTGACGCCAGGCTTCGAACACCACGATCGCGACCGTGTTCGAGAGATTCAGGCTGCGGTTGCCGGGGCGCATCGGCAGACGCACGCGCTGTGGCGTCTCGAAGCGCTCGAGCACCGCATCGGGCAGGCCGCGCGTTTCCGCGCCGAATACGAACCAGTCACCGGGCTGGAATGCGTGCGAGTGAAAGCGGCCCGAGCCACGCGTCGTGAACGCGAACATGCGCGACGGATCCGGTGCTTCTTTGGCAATGAGGGCGTCCCAGTTGCTGTGCACGTGCATCTGCGCGTACTCGTGGTAATCGAGCCCCGCGCGGCGCATCTTCGCGTCGTCGAGGGGGAAGCCGAGCGGCTCGATCAGATGCAGCCGCGCCCCGGTGTTCGCGCACAGGCGGATCACGTTGCCGGTGTTCGGCGGAATTTCGGGTTCGACGAGAACGACGTTGAACATGACGATGAAACTCTCTCGATGTCTTGAATAGTGTGAGGCCGATCAGTCTTTCGGCGTGCGCAGCGCGACGAAATTCGTCACGCGCCGTGCGCCGGCGGCCTTGAGCGTGTGCGCGAGCGCGTCGAGCGTCGCGCCCGAGGTCATCACGTCGTCGACCACGCCCACATGCTGGCCGCTGAGTGCCCGCGTGAGCGCGAACGCCCGGCCGACATTGCGGCGGCGCGTCTCGCGATCGAGCTTCGATTGCGGCGCCGTATGCAGAATGCGTCGTACGAGCGTGGCGTCCGCGTGCGTGCCGAGGCGCCGTGCGAGCGGACGCGCGATCTGCCAGGCCTGGTTGTAGCCGCGCTCGATCAGGCGTTCGCGCGAGAGCGGCACCGGCACGACGATCTCCGGCATGCCGTGCTCAACGGACATATTTTGTGCGGCTAGCGCGAGGCGTCGCGCGAATTCGTCGCCGAGCGCGAGGCGCGCGCGAAACTTCAGGCCCCGCGCGAGCAGGTCGAGCGGCGCGCGATAGTCGGCGAGCGCAAGCGTCGCGTCGAATGCGGGCGGCGCGCTGACGCAGGCCTCGCAGCGGTAGCGTGCGCGTGCCGCCGCACCACGCCTGTGCGCAAGCGGCATGGCGCAGACCGTGCAGCGCAGGCGCGGCTCATTCCAGTACGCGGCATCGCAGCACACACAGAGCGTGGCTCGCGTCAAATTGCCGCATAATGGGCACAGATTGGGCAGCACGAAGTGGGCAAGCCGTGATGGCAGCGCCCGCGCTTTCCGACAGACGTACGCCATGCACGCATGACGAATGCGGTGCGCAGTGTGGTCCGAAGCGGTCGGCGTGACACGCGGTGCATTGCGTGGTTCACGTGAAATAGGGCGCGGCGGCATCGAAGGACGGCCCGGGCAGCGGGCTCGCGTGACTGAAAGGAAAGGAGTGAGCGAGTATACTTCGCAGACTTCGCCAATACGACCGACATGTCCCCGTCTCCCGCAAGAACTGGCCGTCCGGACTATGACACCCGGCACCTTCGGCGCATCTTCGATCGCCGAGCGGCGACTTTCGACGACGTTGCCTTCCTGCCGCGTGAAATCGCGCAACGCATGCGCGAGCGCCTCGAATATATCAAGGTGAATCCCGCGGCCGTGCTCGACATCGCGTGCGGCCAGGGCGACGACCTGCCCGGCTTGCGCGAGCGCTTTCCCGAAGCGCCCGTGTTCGGCACCGATCTCTCCCTCGCCATGCTGCGCCGCGCCCGCGAGCACGATGCTCCCGACACGAGCTGGCGGCGCTTTCTGCCCGCATCGGTTGGCCGTGCGCTCGGTTCGCGCGGTCCGCGTGTCGTGCAGGGCGACTTTGCCGAACTGCCGTTCGCGCATGACGCGTTCGAACTGCTGTGGTCGAATTTCGCACTGCATTGGCATCCGCGCCCCGACCTCGTGTTCGGGGAGTGGCAGCGCGTGCTCAAGGTCAACGGGCTGCTGATGTTCAGCACGCTCGGGCCCGACACGCTCAAGGAGCTGCGCGGCGCCTTCGCCGAGGTCGAAGCCGCGCACGGCGTGCCGACGCGCGCGCACGTGATCGATTTCGTCGACATGCACGATCTTGGCGACATGCTCGTCGAGAACGGTTTCGAGATTCCGGTGATGGACCAGGAAGCGCTCACCATCACTTACAAGACGCCGGAGAAGCTGCTCGCCGACGTGCGCCGTTGGGGTGCGTATCCGTTCGAGCGCAACGGCGATGGCGAGCGTGATCACGGCGGCACGCACGGCGCGCGGCGCCTGCACCGTGCGCTCGTGGCCGCGCTCGAGGCGCGCCGCTGTACAGATGGGCCGCACGCGGGCACGATCCCGCTAACCTTCGAGATTATCTACGGCCACGCGTGGAAGGCGGTGCCGCGCACGACCGCCGAAGGCCATGGCATTGTGCGCCTCGAAGACATCGGCCGAGGTCCGGCAAGGAATCGGTAGCGTGGTAAGGGGGCTTTCGTTATGCCTGAAATTAGCGCCTGAAAAGCCCTGGGGAAATGCTTGAAAAATCGCTGCAAGTCCCGTCTGGTGTGGGTTTGCGAGCGATTGAGCCTTGCTTGTGAGGGCTGGGGATCACGCCTATAATGCGTCAGTTTGCTGCACGGAAGGGTCCCCAAATTCCATTGTGGCAAGTCCAGATGTTCCCGTAGTTGTGCGAGGCGCGACGCGGCGATAGTCTGACGAAGTTGCAAGTGGGGGATGCGAGCGATGCAGGCGTCTGATCTGCTGGCGAATCCGGAGCCGGTCCTGAAAGACTGGACCATGAAGCGCAACTGTTCGGTTTCGCCCAGGCAATTCGTGTTCTTCTATGTTTCGCTGGCGCTGGTTTCCATCGCGATCGCCGTTCTGTTGTTGATCCACGGCGCCTGGCTGGTTTTGCCGTTTACCGGTATCGATCTGTTGGTAGTAGGCGGCGCTTTTGTCATTTATGCGCGCCATGCTGTCGATTACGAACGTATCAGGCTTTATCCGAACCGGCTGGTGATCGAACAGATGAGCGCCGACGCGCTCACGCAGTTCGAATTCAATCCCCGCTGGGTCCGGGTCGAGCCGGGCGCGACCCCACGCGACCCGGTGCGTCTCGTGTCCCGCGGTCAGGCGGTCGCTGTCGGGTTGCATCTGCCGCAATATCGGCGTGCGCAGTTCGCGCGGGAACTGCGTGCCTGGCTTGCGCGCGCGGTTTAATACGCGGCGCGTGCGTTTGCCGGTTTGCGGTATGAGCGTCCCAGGGGGCGCCCTGGTTGCAAAACCTTCCTGCGGGGTCGAGGGTTTGAATGGAAATTATGGGTAAGGAAGCTATGAAAACAATCAAGCGAGCCCTCCAGGGCGTGCTGGCGTGCAGCGGATTTCTCGTCGCCGGCGCGGCACTCGCAGTCGGAGACAGCCCAGGCGGCCCTGCGGTGAACGAGATCAATTTTCAGCCGCCCGTCACGCGCATCGCCGAAGAGCTCTACAGCCTCCATATGATGATGCTGCTCTTGTGCGCCGTGATTTTCGTCGGCGTGTTCGGCGTCATGTTCTATTCGATCTACGCGCACCGTAAATCGAAGGGTCACAAGGCCGCTCACTTTCACGAGAGCACCACGGTCGAAATCATCTGGACGGTGGTGCCGTTCATCATCGTCGTGCTGATGGCGCTGCCCGCCACCAAGGCCGTCGTCGCGATGAAGGACACGTCCAACGCCGACCTCACCGTGAAGGTCACGGGCTACCAGTGGAAATGGGGCTACGACTACGTGAAGGGGCCGGGCGAGGGCATCAACTTCCTCTCCACGCTCAGCACGCCGCGCTCCGAGGTGAACAACCGGGTGCCGATCACCGATACGTACCTGCAGGAAGTCGACAATCCGCTGGTCGTGCCGGTGAACAAGAAGATCCGCATCATCACGACGGCCAACGACGTCGTGCACTCGTGGTACGTGCCCGCGTTCGGCGTGAAGCAGGACGCGATTCCGGGCTTCGTGCGCGACACGTGGTTCAAGGCCGACAAGGTCGGCACCTATCGCGGCTTCTGTACCGAGCTGTGCGGCAAGGAACACGCGTTCATGCCGGTTGTGGTCGAGGTGCTCTCCGACGACGACTATGCAAAGTGGGTCGATACGCAAAAGGCAAAGATGGCCGCCGCCAACGACGACCCGAACAAGACCTATACGCTGGCCGAACTCAAGGAGCGCGGCGAGAAGGTCTACACGTCAAACTGCGCGGTGTGCCACCAGCCCACCGGCAAGGGCGCGGGCGCGTTCCCGGCGCTTGACGGCAGCAAGATCGCCAACGGCCCGATCGCCGAGCACGTGAGCATCGTCCTGCACGGCAAGAACGCCATGCCTTCGTGGGCGCCCACGCTCAACGACGTGGAGATCGCCTCGGTCATCACGTTCGAGCGCAACTCGTGGGGCAACCACACCGGCGACGTGCTGCAGCCGCGCCAGGTGACCGACGCGCGTAACGGCAAGATGCCCGAGGGCGGTGACCATACTGCCGCGGCGGGTGCGGGCGATGCGAGTGGCGCGGCCGCGGCCAGTGCAGCGCAAGAGGCTAGCGGCGCTGCCCAAGCGAGTGCGGCAAGTGGTGCGGCGGCGGCAAGCGGCGTTGATCAGGCGTCGGGCGCCGTGGCGCCGAGCGCAGCCGCGCTGCCCGCAAGCGTCTACTTCGAAGTGGGCAAGAGCACGCTGCCCGCCGACGCGAAGGACGCGATCCAGGCTGCGGCTGACTACGCGAAGGCGCACCCGGACGCGAAGTTCACGCTTTCGGGCTACACCGATTCGAGCGGCAACGCCAGCACGAACGCGGACCTCGCCAAGCGCCGCGCGCAAGCCGTGCGCGACGCGATGAAGGCGGCGGGCATTGCCGAAGACCACATCATTCTGAAGAAGCCGGAAACGATCACGGGCGGTGCGAACGCGAAGGAAGCGCGCCGGGTGGAGATCGGCGCCGCGGCCTGAGCGGGCCAGCGCAAGAAAGACAAGCAGCAAGAGACGCAGGACAAGCGCTGCGCGAGCACAAAACAAGCAGGCAAACGCTGCAGCAAGAGACACAAAGCAATTCGCTTCAGGAGAAAGTCATGTCTAGCATCGGACACGATGTAGCTGGAGGGCACGGCCACGTGCACGGCGACCACGCGCACGCCACGCCCCACGGCTGGCGCCGCTGGCTGCTCGCGACGAATCACAAGGACATCGGAACGCTGTATCTGCTCTTCTCGTTCGTGATGTTCCTTTCGGGCGGCGTCATGGCGCTCGCCATTCGTGCGGAGCTGTTCGAGCCGGGCATGCAGATCATGCGCCCCGAGTTCTTCAACCAGCTCACCACGATGCACGGCCTCATCATGGTGTTCGGCGCGATCATGCCGGCGTTCGTGGGCTTCGCGAACTGGATGATTCCGCTGCAGATCGGCGCCTCGGACATGGCGTTCGCGCGCATGAACAACTTCAGCTTCTGGCTGCTGCCCGCCGCCGCGTGTTTGCTGGTGGGCTCGTTCTTCGCGCCGGGCGGCGCGACCGCCGCGGGCTGGACGCTCTACGCGCCGCTCTCCACGCAGATGGGCCCGGGCATGGACTTCGCGATCTTCGCGGTGCACATCATGGGTGCCTCGTCGATCATGGGCGGCATCAACATCGTCGTGACCATCCTGAATCTGCGCGCGCCGGGCATGACGCTCATGAAGATGCCGATGTTCGTGTGGACGTGGCTCATCACCGCCTACCTGCTGATCGCCGTGATGCCGGTGCTCGCAGGCGCGATCACGATGCTGCTGTTCGACCGCCACTTTGGCACGAGCTTCTTCAATGCTGCAGGCGGCGGCGACCCGGTCATGTACCAGCACATCTTCTGGTTCTTCGGGCACCCCGAGGTCTACATCATGATCTTGCCGGCGTTCGGGATCGTCTCGCAGGTCATTCCGGCGTTCTCGCGCAAGCCGCTGTTCGGCTATAGCTCGATGGTGTACGCCACGGCGTCGATCGCGATTCTCTCGTTCATGGTCTGGGCGCACCACATGTTCGCGACCGGCATGCCGGTCACGGGCCAGCTCTTCTTCATGTACGCGACCATGCTGATCGCGGTGCCGACGGGCGTGAAGGTGTTCAACTGGGTCGCCACGATGTGGCGCGGCTCGCTCACCTTCGAGACGCCGATGCTGTGGGCAGTGGGTTTCCTGATCGTGTTCACGTTCGGCGGTCTCTCGGGCCTGATGCTCGCCATGGCGCCGCTCGACATCCAGTATCACGGCACTTACTTCGTGGTGGCGCACTTCCATTACGTGCTGGTGGCGGGATCATTATTCGCGTTGTTCTCAGGGTGGTACTACTGGTCTCCAAAATGGACCGGCTGGATGTACAACGAGACGCGCGGCAAGATCCACTTCTGGTGCTCGCTCATCTTCTTCAACCTCGCGTTCCTGCCGATGCACTTCGTCGGCCTCGCCGGGATGCCGCGCCGCTATGCCGACTATCCGGCCCAGTTCACCGACTGGAACCAGGTGATCTCGATCGGCGCCTTCGGCTTCGGACTTTCTCAGGTGTACTTCCTGTTCGCGGTGGCGCTGCCTGCGTACCGCGGCGGCGGCGAACTGGAGAAGGCGACCGACAAGCCGTGGGACGGCGCAACGGGCCTCGAATGGACCGTGCCGAGTCCGGCGCCGTTCCACACGTTCGAGAATCCGCCGACGGTCGAGTAAGCCGTTGAGTTTATGGCGTCCGGCTGCACACGGCCGGACGCGAACGAAGCCCGCGGTCTTCACGCAGTCTTCACGCAGTCTTCATCGCAGCACGCATGAGAGGCGATTCACGATGCAAGGAGAAGCCGCGGCCAACCGCGCTGCACGTATGACCCGGGATCCACAAAAAAGACGCACGCCTGAGCAAATCCGCGCGGGCAATCTGCGGCTCGGCCTCATTCTGTTGGCCGTCGTAGTCGGTTTCTTTGTGGCTGCCGTCGTCAAGCAGGTGTATTTCCCCGGCCACTAACGCGAAGTGCGTTTGCCGGAAGATCGTTCGAGGAAGTCCGATGTCCACGCAAGCTGGAAATGATCGCGCATTCAACCGGTCGATGCTCATCAAGCTCGTCGTCGTGGCGCTGCTGATGTTCGGTTTCGGTTTTGCGCTCGTGCCGATGTATCGCGCGATCTGCCAGGTCACGGGCATCAACAACCTGGTGCAGCGCGATGCCACCGAGCGCGAGGCGCGCAACACGCAGGTGGACATGACGCGCACGATCTCGGTCGAGTTCGACGCGAACGCACGCGGGCTGCTCGGCTTCAAGCCGGAGCAAACGAGCCTCGACGTGCATCCGGGCGAAGTCATGACGGTGATGTATGACATTTCGAACAACGAAGGACGCACGATCGACGCGCAGGCCATTCCGAGCTACGCGCCGAAGCAGGCAACCGAGTACTTCCGCAAGATCGAGTGCTTCTGCTTCACGCAACAGGTCTTGAAGGCGAACGAGACGAAGCGCATGCCGGTGGTGTTCGTCATCGACCCGAAGCTGCCGAAGGACGTGAAGACGATCACGCTGTCGTACACGTTTTTCGAGCTGAACAAGCCGGCCGTGCCGCCGCCGCCGAAACAGTCGGCGGGAGCATGAGGTTCTGGCAGCGAAGCCAGGAGGCGAAAGGCGCATGAGCGACGAACGCGGCGGCACGGGCCCGGCGAAGAAGAAGGGCGGCATCCTGCAGGTGATGAAGGCGGTGGCGTGGTCTTTTCTCGGCGTGCGCAAACGCGCCGACCTCGAAGACGACGCCGCGAACCTGAACCCCGTGCAGTTGATCATCGCGGGCATCATCGGCGCAGTGCTGTTCATCGTCGTGCTGCTGTTGATCGTGCACGCGGTGGTGGGGTGAGCAGCCCTGGAGCGCGCAATGCTGCGCGCGAAGCAGTGAATAACGAGGACACACTCGGGTAAAAGCAGCCGGCGATGTCCGGAGCAACTGGAAATTGGAGAAACAGGCATGAGCGGCCAAAACGATAGCCCGTACTACTTCGTACCGCACCCGTCGCGGCATCCGATCAGCGCGTCCATTGGGCTTCTGGTCATGCTCGCGTCGCTCGCGTCGTGGATCAACGGCGACTCGTGGGGGCCGATCGGCGTAGTCGTCGGCCTGCTGTGGCTGCTCTTCACGCTGTGGCACTGGTTCGGCGACGCCATCGCCGAATCCGAGGGCGGCATGTACGGCAAGCGCGTCGACGTGTCGTACCGCTGGAGCATGAGCTGGTTCATCTTCTCGGAAGTGATGTTCTTCGGCGCGTTCTTCGGTGCGCTCTTCTACGCGCGTGCGATCGCCCTGCATCAACTCGGCAGCCTCGACTACAAGCTGATCTGGCCGGACTTCTCGGCCGTCTGGCCGAACAACGGTCCAGCAGCACTGGTCTCGCACTTCCGCTCGATGACGCCCTGGCCCGTGCCGACCATCAACACGGCGCTGCTGCTCTCCTCGGGCGCGACGCTCACCGTTTCGCACCACGCGCTGCGCGACAACCATCGCACGAAGGCCATCGCCTGGCTCGCCGCGACGATCGTGCTGGGCGTGTGCTTCCTCTTCCTGCAGGCGTTCGAGTACATCCACGCGTACGGCGAACTGAACCTCACGCTGGCTTCGGGCATCTACGGTTCGACGTTCTTCCTGCTCACGGGCTTCCACGGCTTCCACGTGTTCCTGGGCGGCACGATGCTCACGGTCGTGATGATCCGGCTCATTCGCGGCCACTTCACCGCGGAACACCACTTCGCATTCGAAGGCGCGGCATGGTACTGGCACTTCGTTGACGTGGTGTGGCTCGGCCTCTACGTCGTCGTGTACTGGCTGTGATGTGTGGTGCGCCGCGCAGGCCGCGGCGTTTGGGAACAGAATGAAACAAGGCGCCGCCCGACCTCGTCGGCGCGGCGCCTTGTGTTTTACGCAATGGGGTTTGCGCTGCGGCGTTCGGTTACGCTCGGCTGCGCTCAGCGACCATAAGGAATCCCGGTGGACTGAATCCAGCCCATCCAGTGCGCGAACAGGATGAAGAGAAAGAGCGAGATGGAAAGACCCACGCGCGTGGCGAGCGACCAGACCATCCGCTTGGTGCGGCCCCGGTCGTGCATCATGAAGTAGAGCGCGGAGATCATGCTCGCGATGATCAGCGCGAACGCAACGGGGACGAGTATGTGCATGAAGTTCACGGAATTTGGCATGCCTGAAAACGCCTGTCTCATTATCGCATCGTGTCACACGGCGCGGGGTTCGATCACTTCTATGTTTCGCATCGGGCGTGCCCAATGAAATTCAGGCTCGTCCCCGCATTGCTCATCCTGATCGTGATGGCCGTGACGATCCGGCTCGGCTTCTGGCAGCGCGATCGCGCGCATCAGAAGGAGGCGCTGCAGGCGCAAATCACGCAGTACGAATCGTCTACGCCGCAACCAGTGGGCGTAACGCCGCTCGCGCTGAAGGACATTGAGTTTCATCGCGTGCTGGCGACGGGCACATTCCTGCCCGAGCGCGTGGTGTATCTCGACAATCGTCCCTATAACGATCAGCCGGGTTTTTATGTGGTGATGCCGCTTAAACTTGAAGGCGGCGGCTACGTGCTGGTGAATCGCGGCTGGTTGCCGCGCAACATCGCAGAGCGGGCCGCGATCGCGCCCTATGTCACGCCGCCGGGGCCGATAGTCGTGGAAGGCATTGCGCGCGCGGATGCCTCGCGCGCGTTCGAACTGGGTGCGGGCGGCTCTGCGGCGCATCAGAAGATACGGCAGAATCTCGGCGTCGCTTCCTACGCAGCGGAAACCGGGTTGCCGCTGCAACCGTTCGTGATCCAGCAAACCGGCTTCGTGCCGGCCCTCAAGGACGGGCTCGTGCGCGACTGGCCTGTGCCGGATACCGACGTCGAGCGCAACTACGGCTACATGCTCCAGTGGTGGGGCATGGCGCTCGCGGCCCTCGGTTTCGGTCTTTTTGCAGCCCGTAAGGCTGCGACAAAAGAGCGCATCGAAGGCGAAGCCAGGCGGCGGGCCGAAGAGCCCGGAAGGCAAAGCGCAGGCAGCGCGAAGGATGCCTGATGATCCGTCGGACGAATCAATTCCGTCCCGGCACGATCCGGACGATGGCGCTGCGTATGCAGCGCATGGACAACTGAAAGCGACAGAAGCGAGGTTCCACGAGAGTGTCGACGCAATCCCCCCGTTCCGCCCAGGTCGCACAGCCGGCCGCCGCACCCGCGCAGAAGGACGCAAAGCGGCGTGGCCGCTGGACGCTGCTCATCATCGCGCTCATCTGCGGCGCGCCTATCGCGCTTTCGTACTTCACGTACTACGTGATCAAGCCGAAGGGCGGCACGACGAGCTATGGCGCGCTCATCGAGCCGCAGCGGCCCATTCCCGGCGCACTCATGGTGACAGGCGACGACGGTCATGAAGTGCCGCTCGCCTCGCTCAAGGGCCGCTGGCTGATGATCTCGGTGAATGGCGGCGCCTGCGACGAGGCCTGCGCAACGAAGCTCTATTTCATGCGCCAGGTGCGCGCGACGCAGGGCGCGGAGCGCGAGCGCGTCGTCACGGTCTGGCTGCGCTCCGACGACGCGAGTGTTCCCGCGAAAGTGAAGGGCGCTTACGCGGACACGCGCATGCTGCGCGCCGATCCGGTCGCCGTCGCTGCGTGGCTGCCCGCCACGGAAACGACGAAAGACACCGATCACATCTACCTGGTCGATCCGAACGGCAACCTGATGATGCGATTCCCGGCGAATCCCGATCCGTCGAAAATCAAGCAAGACGTCACTAAACTGCTCAAGTGGTCCCGCATCGGTTAAGGTGCGCAGCGCGAGTCTGACAGAGAAGAGTAAGAGAGATGTTTATCCTGGAGCTGGGCCTGATTGGCCTGTGCATCGCGCTGCTGCCGCTCTCGTGGGTCTGGGTGAAGGCCGACGACAACAAGTTTCGCAAGCTCGTGTGGCTCACGACGTTCATGACGCTCGACCTCGTGATGTTTGGCGGCTTTACGCGCCTGACCGACTCGGGCCTTGGCTGTCCGGACTGGCCGGGCTGCTATGGCACGTCGTCGCCGTTCATCGCGCATGTGCAAATCGCCGCAGCGCATCTCGCCATGCCGAGCGGCCCCGTGAGCATGACGAAGGCATGGATCGAGATGATCCACCGTTATTTCGCCATGGCTATCGGTGTCCTGATCATTGCGCAGATGGCGATTGCCTGGCGCGCGCGCATCAAGCGCCTGCCGCTGCACGTGTCGCCGTGGTGGCCCACCGCGCTGCTCGGGCTGATCCTCGTGCAGGGCGTGTTCGGCGCGTGGACGGTGACGATGAAGCTGCAGCCCATCATCGTCACGACGCATCTCTTGCTCGGCCTCACGCTGCTCGGCTCGCTCGCGTGGCTCGCTGCGCGCATGACGCCGCTGCCCGCATACGAACCCGACGCCGCGCGCTGGCGCGTGGCCGCGCTAACGGCACTCGTGCTGCTCGTCGTGCAGATCGCGCTGGGCGGCTGGGTGAGCACGAACTATGCGGTGCTCGCCTGCACCGACTTTCCGACCTGCAACGGCGCGTGGATTCCGCCGATGGATTTCCATCACGGCTTCCACCTCTGGCGTGCGCTCGGCATGGACGGCAACGGCGACGTGATCACACAGGACGCGCTCGTCGCGATCCACTGGACGCACCGCACGTTCGCGTTCGTCGTGATCGCTTATCTGGTATGGTTCGCGCTCAAGTTGCGACGCTATGCCTCGCTGCGACGCCCGGCAAATTGGATCATGATCGTGATCTTTATCCAATTTCTGACAGGGCTTTCCAACATCGTGCTGCAGTGGCCGCTGCCCGTGGCAGTGGCGCACAACGGTGGCGCGGCGATCCTGCTGCTTTTGGTCGTCGTGCTAAACTTTCGAATTGCTTGTAGCCGCCCCGGTCGCGCCGTTCTCCCTGCGCGCGACACCGCTGCGGTGTGATCCCGCCCTATGGAAAGTACAACCCTATCCCAGACGCCCGGTAGCCGGATTTCCCAATATCTCGCGCTCACCAAGCCGCGCGTCACGCAACTGGCCGTGTTTTGCGCCGTCATCGGCATGTTCCTCGCCGTGCCGGGCATGGTGCCCTGGAAACAGCTGATCGGCGGCACCGTCGGCATCTGGCTCACGGCTGGCGCGGCCTTCGCGATCAACTGTCTGGTCGAGCAAAAGGTGGATGCGCGCATGCGTCGCACTGCCTGGCGTCCTTCGGCACGCGGCGAGATCACGAGCCGGCAGATCCTGATCTTCTCGGCGGTGATCGGCGGCATCGGCATGTGGGTGCTCTACACGTTCGCCAATCCGCTCACCATGTGGCTCACGGTCGCGACCTTCATCGGCTACGCGATCATCTACACGCTGCTGCTCAAGCCGGCCACGCCGCAGAACATCGTGATCGGCGGCGCCTCGGGCGCCATGCCGCCGGCGCTCGGCTGGGCCGCTGTCACAGGCCACGTGCCCGGCGACGCCTGGATTCTCGTGCTGATCATTTTCGTGTGGACGCCGCCGCACTTCTGGGCGCTCGCGCTCTACCGCCGCAAGGACTACGAAAACGCCGGCCTGCCGATGCTGCCCAACACGCACGGCGAGAAGTACACGCGTCTGCATATCCTGCTCTACACCGTGATCCTGTTCGCGGTCACGCTGATGCCGTACATCTCGGGCATGAGCGGCGTGCTGTATCTGGCTGCGGCCGTGCTGCTCGGCGCGGTGTTCCTCGCCTACGCGTGGAAGATCTACATCGAGTATTCCGACGCACTGGCGCGCAAGACTTTCCGCTATTCGATCATCTACCTCTCGTTGCTGTTCGTGGCGCTGCTTGTCGACCATTACGTGCATGCGCTCATCGCGGCGTAACGCTATGGCCCACCGCACGCTTGCGCGCTTCGTGCGCGCCACGGTCGTTGCGCTTGCCGCTGCAGGCGCGCTCGGCGGCACGCTGGTTCTGGAGGGCTGCGGCCAGCAGCCGCCCTCGTTCACGAATCTCGACATCACCGGCAACACGCAGTTCGGCAAGGACTTCGCGCTGCCCGACACGAGCGGCAAGACACGCACGCTCGCCGACTTCAAGGGCAAGGTCGTCGTGCTGTTCTTCGGCTACACGCACTGCCCGGATGTTTGCCCGACCACCATGGCCGAGCTTTCGCAGGCGCTCCAGCAACTGGGGCCCGATGCGGCGAAGCGCGTGCAGGTGCTGTTCGTCAGCGTCGATCCCGAGCGCGACACGCCGCAGATCCTGAGCCAGTACACGGCCGCGTTCAATCCGACCTTCATCGGGCTGCGCCCTGCCAACGAGGACCAGCTCAAGCAGGTGGCGAAGGATTTCCGCGTGTACTACGCCAAGGTGCCCGGCAACACGCCTGACAGCTACACGATGGACCACACTGCGGCGAGCTACGTGTTCGACACGACCGGCAAACTGCGCCTCTTCGCGCGCGACGGGCAGGGCGTCACGCCCTGGCTGCACGATCTGAAGATCCTTCTCGGCTCGAATCCCGACTAAGGGAAGCCTTGCGCGTTCACCGCGAGAGGTGAACGCGCGCCTCAGAGCCGCGCTGGCATACCAGTATGCGAATTCATTATTTCCCGCAACCGGCGCCATATGAGACGATTTATATCGTCCGGCAGACGGCGCACAACGCCGCGGGACCGGAGCAACAACAAAACCACGCAGGATCATCACCTCCATGCAGCGCAGAAATCTGATTAAAGCACTCCTCGCCGGCGTTGCCGCCGCCACTCTCGCAGCCAGCTTCGGCGCCCGCGCCGACGACCAGGTCATCAAGGTCGGCACCGTTTCGGGTCCGGACGCGCAGGTCTGGGCCGTCGTCCAGAAGGTCGCCAAGCGCGAAGGCCTGAACGTCAAGGTCATCGAATTCAACGACTACGTGCAGCCGAACGCCGCGCTCGACGCCGGCGAACTCGACGCCAACAGCTTCCAGACCGGCCCGTATCTCGACAGCCAGATCAAGCAGCGCGGCTACAAGCTCGCAAACGCGGGCCTCACGTACATCTCGCCCATTGGCGTGTACTCGAAAAAGCTCAAATCGCTGAACGAGCTGCCGCAAGGCGCGAAGGTCGCCGTGCCGAATGACCCGTCGAACGAAAACCGCGCGCTGTTGCTCCTGCAAAACAAGGGCCTGATCAAGTTGCGCGCTGGCGCGGGCACTAACGGCAACAACGCGACGCCGCTCGACGTTGCCGAAAACCCGAAGAAGATCAAGCTCGTCGAACTCGACGCCGCGCAACTGCCGCGCGCGCTCGGCGACGTGGACGCCGCCGTGATCAACACGAACTACGCGCTGGCTGCCGGCCTGCAGCCGACCAAGGATGCCATCGCAATCGAGGACATCCACAGCCCGTACGCGAACCTGATTGCCGTTCGCACCCAGGACAAGGACAAGCCGTGGGTGAAGAAACTGGTTGCCGCGTACCAGTCGGAAGACGTGCGCGAGTTCATCAAGAACCAGTTCAAGGGCTCGATGGTTCCGTCGTTCTAAAGGCACATTCGAGAACCGGTTGCCAGCGTCCCATCGACGCGGGAGCCCAGCAGGACCCGAACGCCGTGGCGAGAGCCACGGCGTTTTTTGTTGCGCATGCAGTATCAGGATTGTTTGAAATTGAAGATCGCAGCGCGCCGGATTGATGTCACTCAATTGAGACGCTAGGGAATCGCTTGAGTGCGCGCTATCTTTCCTGCCGACGTCACACTTTGGTCCTACGGCGGTACTACGGTGGGCTATGTCAGATAACCTGTGGATGCCACTGTGGAGCCCAACGATCCCTTTCCAGGGTAAATCCTGATGCCGGGTCACGACTGACTGGGGCCTTGTGTGTTCGTGCAACATATTGATTTTTAATGATATTTTTAGAGCCGCTGCGACGGACCGGCATCTGTTGACTGGTCTTATTGTGGTTATATAATGGGCTCGCATTCACACCGGATCAATCGGCACACCCGGCATCGCCGCGTAACATGCCCGTCCGGCCCCCCACGATCGTCCAACCGCTGGCGCCAAGTCCATGGAAACCCGTTGGTCTGCCCTGATGCCCGATGCGCGCAACGTGACGCCGCTCTATCTGCAGCTGGCGCGCAACCTCGCCACGGCCATTCACTGCGGCGTGTGGTCGGCCGGCGAGGCGCTGCCCTCGGAGCGCACGCTGTCGGACGCGATCGGTGTGTCGCGCATCACTGCGCGCAAGGCGATCGAGTTGCTCGTGGAGCAGGGGCTGATCCGGCGCGCGCGCGGCGCGGGCAGCTTCATCACGCCACGCGTGGAAGATCCGCTGTCGCGCCTCACGGGCTTCACGAAGAAAATGGAGCAGCGCGGCTTCACGCCCGACTCGGTGTGGCTCGCGCGCGAGGTACGGCCCGCGCACCGCGAGGAGATCGTGCAGCTCGGCCTTTCACCGGGCGCCTCGATCACGAGCCTGCGCCGGCTGCGCCGCGCCGACGGCACCGTGATGGCCGTCGAGCATTCGGCGCTGCCCGTATCGATCGTGCCGGACCCGGAAGCGATCGAGGGCTCGCTGTATTCGTATCTGGAGCAGCGCCGCGTGCCCGTGGTGCGCGCCCTGCAGCACTTTCGCGCGGTCAACGCGACGGGCGAGATCGCCGCACTGATGGGCGTCGAGTCGCGCGCGGCGCTACTCGTCATCACGCGCGTGGGCTTTTCCGCCGATCAGCGTGCCATCGAGCTGACCGACACCTATTGCCGCGACGGCTATTACGACTTCGTTGCGGAGTTGCGCCAGTGAACGCCCCGCGGGAACGGCGCGCCGCCTTGGTCTCTCTCATGCATGTCACCGAAACGTCCTATCGCGCTTTGATGCGCCTCATCGGAAAACTCTCATGTTGAGCGGAAACATACTCACCCCTGAAGGCTGGATCCACGGCACGCTGTCGTTCGAGAACGGACGCATCACCGCGATCACGGGCGAGGCCACCGATCCGGCGAAGAACGACGCGCCTTACATCCTGCCGGGCTTCATCGACCTGCACGTGCACGGCGGCGGCGGCGCCGACGTCATGGAAGCCGGCGACGCGATCGAAACCATTGCGCGTACGCACGCCCGCTATGGCACCACGAGCCTGCTGGCCACCACCATGACCGCGCCGCGCGACGAGCTGATGCATGTGGTCGCGGGCCTTGGCAACGTCACGCGCAACCGCACGGCGGGCGGCGCTCGCGTGCTGGGCGTGCACCTCGAAGGCCCGTACATCAACCCCGGCAAGCTCGGCGCGCAGCCCGACGCGGCCGTTTCGGCCGTGCTCGACGAAGTGCTCAAGTACCTCTCGATCGCGCCGATTCGCGTGGTGACCGTTGCGCCCGAGATCGCGGGCCATATCGAGATCATCGGCGAGATGGCGGCGCGCGGCGTGCGCGTGCAGATCGGCCACTCGCTCGCGACCTACGACGACGCCGTGGCCGCGCTCAAGCACGGCGCCTGCGGCTTCACGCATCTCTTCAACGCAATGTCGCCGCTGCATCATCGCAATCCTGGCGTGGTCGGCGCGGCGCTCGCGCATGCCGAGTACGCGGAGATCATTCCCGACCTGCTGCACGTCCATCCCGGCGCGATCCGCGCCGCGCTGCGCGCCATTCCGCGCCTTTATGTGGTGACCGACAGCACCTCGGCCACCGGCATGCCTGACGGCGAATACCGCCTCGGCAGCCAGCACGTGACGAAATGCCTCGGCGGCGTGCGTCTTGCCGACGGCACGCTCGCGGGCAGCACCCTCACCATGGACCAGGCACTGCGCAACCTCGTTTCGATCGGCTTGCCGATCGCGGACGTGTCTGCGCGCCTGTCGCGCTATGCCGCCGACTACCTCGGCATTGAAGACCGTGGCCGCCTCGTGCGCGGCGCATGGGCCGATGTCAACGTGTTCGATCGCGAGCTGGCGCTCACCGCGACTTATGTCGAAGGAGAATCGATTGTCGAATATGCTTAAAGAAGCGCTGGCCTCGGCCAGCGTCGTCGCCGCGCAGCTCGCGGACACCTCGCCCGTCGAAGCGCTCGCCCGCGCGCTGGAGGCCGAGCCGCGCCATGTTGCGCTCACGGTCGCGCGCGGTAGTTCGGATCACGCGGCGAGCTACTTCGCCGCGCTCACCATGAGCCGCATCGGCGTGCCGGTGGCCTCGATTCCCATGTCGATCGCTACGCTCCAGCAGGCGCCCTTACGCGTGCGGGGCCAATTTGCCCTTGCTTTCTCCCAATCGGGTAGGAGTCCTGACCTCGTGGCGACGATCAAGGCACTACGCGAAGCCGGTGCGCTGACGGCAGCGATGGTCAACGTCGCGGGCTCGCCGCTCGCCGAAGCCGCCGGCACTGAGTTGCCGCTCCTCGCCGGTGCCGAGCTCAGCGTGGCCGCCACCAAGAGCTATATCGCCATGCTCGCGATGTCGGCACAGCTCGTCGGCTTCTGGCAGCGCGACGCTGCGTTCCTCGACGCCGTGCGCGCGCTCCCCGACGCGCTCGATCGCGCGGGCACGCTCGACTGGTCGAAGGCTGTCGAAGAGTTGCGCGACGTCAAACAGATGATTGTTATCGGCCGTGGTCCGGGCCTCGCTATTGCGCAGGAAGCGGCGCTCAAGCTCAAGGAAACGTCGGGCATCCAGGCCGAGGCGTTTTCGAGCGCCGAAGTGCGGCACGGCCCGATGGAGCTGATCGACCGCGATTACCCGCTACTCGTGTTCGCACCGCGCGGGCCGGAGCAGGCAGGCCTGATCGAGTTTGCCCGCGACATGGAAAAACGCGGCGCGCGCGTGCTGCTCGCGGCCCCCGCCGACGTGCCAGGCGCTGCGCTGCCGCTCGAAACGGCTGCCGATGCGGCGCTCGATCCAATCGCGGCCATTTTGTCGTTCTACGTGATGGCGGCGGGCCTGGCGGCCGCGCGCGGGCGCAACCCCGACGAGCCGCGTTACCTGAACAAAGTCACCGAAACACACTAGATTGGAAAGCGAATGGAACGCATCGAGGAGTCTCGCCTGATGGATCCGCATACTCGCGTCGAGGGGCACATCGTGCTGGTTTCGCCGCTCACTGGGCCGGTCGTGCCGCTCGCGTCGGTGCCTGATCCGGTGTTCTCGGAAGGTTTGTTCGGAGACGGCATTGGCGTCGATCCGCTCGTCGGCCGTGTCGTCGCGCCGTGCGACGGCATCGTCGTGCATCTCGCGCGCACCGGCCACGCGGTCACGCTGCAAACGGCCGAAGGCGCACAGGTGCTCGTGCACGTCGGCATCGACACCGTCGAGTTGAACGGCAAAGGTTTCACGCCGAAAGTCGCGCAGGGCGCGCAGGTGCGCCGCGGCGACACGCTGATCGACTTCGATCTCGACGTGGTGGCGTGCAATGCGCCGAGCCTCGTCTCGGTCGTCGCGATCGCCAATTCAGATGCCTTCGAAGTGATCGAGCGCGCGGGTGCGGGTCACGTCGAAGCGGGCAAGTCCGGGTTGCTCGTGCTGCGCGTGCGTGATGGCGCACAGATCGCCACGGCCCACGAACTGGTTGCGAACGAAGTGCGCCGCAGCGTCACGCTCACGCATGCGGGCGGTCTGCATGCGCGACCGGCGGCGCGCTCGCGCGAAGCGGTGCGCGGCATCGACGCGCGCGTCGAGGTCCGCTTTGGCGATCGCAAGTCTGCCATCGAAAGCGTCGTGGGCCTGCTGGGCCTCGGTGCGGGCGAGGGCGCGACCATTGAACTCGTCGGCATCGGCCGGGAGGCGCAGCGCGCCGTGGACGCCGTAGCCAACGAACTCCTGCGCGAAGCGCCCGGCGAGGGCGGCGAAGCCCCGGCGCGGCAGCAGTCGCCCGCGCCCGTGATGCCGGAAGCCGCGGCCGTCGTGGCATCCCCCGCCGAGGCGGGCGTCCTCGCGGGCGTATGCGCGGCGCCGGGCGTTGCGGTGGGCAAGCTGGTGCGCTGGGACGAAGCCGAACTCACGCCGCCCGAACTCGCGAGCGGCTCGTCGGCCGCGGAAAGCCGTCTGCTCGATAAGGCGATCGCCGCTGTGGACGCCGAACTGAACCAGAGCGTGCGCACGGCTTCGCAGCGCGGCGCGATTGGCGAAGCGGGCATTTTCACGATGCACCGCGTGCTGCTGGAAGACCCGACGTTCGTCGACGCCGCACGCGATGCGATCAGCCTCGGCAAGAGCGCGGGCTACGCGTGGCGCGAAGCGATTCGCGCGCAGATCGCGGTGCTCGGCAAGGTGGACGATCCGCTGCTCGCGGAGCGCGCCGCCGACCTGCGCGACCTCGAAAAGCGCGTGCTGCGCGCGCTCGGCCTCTCGAACACGGCCGCGCGCACGCTGCCCGAAGAAGCCGTGCTCGCCGCCGACGAATTCACGCCTTCCGATCTCGCAACGCTGGACCGCAAGCGCGTGACGGCGCTCGTGATGGCGCGCGGCGGCGCGACCTCGCACGCATCGATCATCGCGCGCCAGGCGGGCATTCCGGCGATCGTCGCGCTCGGCGACGCGCTTCATGCGGTGCCGGAGGGCACGGAAGTCGTCATCGATGCGCTCGCAGGCCGCTTTGCGTACACGCCGAGTGCGCTCGATATCGAGCGTGCGCGCAGCGAGAAGCAGCGCCAGGCCGGCGTGCGCGAAGCGAACCGCCGCACGTCGCACGAAGCCGCCGCCACGCGCGACGGCCACGCGGTGGAGGTCGCGGCCAACATCGCGACGCTGGAAGATGCCAACACGGCGGTGGATAACGGTGCGGACGCCGTGGGTCTCCTGCGCACGGAACTGCTGTTCATCCATCGCCAGGCGGCACCGACGGTGGAAGAGCATCTTCAGAGCTACCAGGCAATCACGGATGCGCTCGCGGGCCGCACGGCGATCATCCGCACGCTCGACGTGGGCGCCGACAAGGAAGTCGACTATCTGACGTTGCCGCCCGAGCCGAACCCGGCGCTGGGTCTGCGCGGCATTCGCCTCGCGCAGGTGCGGCCCGATCTGCTGGACGACCAGCTGCGCGGCCTCCTTGCCGTGAAGCCGGCGGGCAAGGTGCGCATCTTGTTGCCGATGGTGACCGACGTGGGCGAACTCGTGCGCCTGCGCGAGCGCATCGACACGTTCGCACGCGAAGCGGGCCGCACCGAGCCGATCGAAGTGGGCGTGATGATCGAGGTACCCTCGGCTGCGCTGCTCGCGGACCAGCTCGCGCGCCATGCCGATTTCCTCTCGATCGGTACCAACGATCTCACGCAGTACACGCTCGCGATGGACCGTTGCCAGCCCGATCTCGCGGCGCAGGCCGACGGCCTGCATCCGGCCGTGCTGCGTCTCGTGGCAGCGGCGGTCGAGGGTGCGAACAAGCACGGCAAGTGGGTGGGCGTGTGCGGTGCGCTGGCGGGCGATCCGCTCGCGGTGCCGCTGCTCATCGGCCTCGGTGTGACGGAGCTTTCCGTCGATCCGGTTTCCGTGCCGTCGATCAAGGCGCGCGTGCGCAAGCTCGACTACAACGACTGTCGCCAGCGCGCTCAAAGCGCGCTCGCACTCGAATCGGCGCAAGCCGTGCGTGCGGCAAGCCGCGAAAGCTGGCCGCTCGATTGATGGCTTCTGTTGCACCTACCCTAAGCAATCCTTAAAAACACGCCGGCGTGCGCAGCGATCGTGCGCCGGCTTCTCTCACCCACACGTCAAGCAAGAGATAGAGACTGGAGGCAGTTCAATGGATGGCAATCCGTTTCTCAAGATACAAAGCCTCGGCCGCGCGCTGATGCTTCCCATCGCAGTGCTGCCGGTCGCCGGCATCCTGCTACGCTTCGGCCAGGCCGACATGCTCAACATCAAGATCATCGCCGACGCGGGCGGCGCGATCTTCGATAACCTGCCGTTGCTGTTTGCGATCGGCATCGCCGTGGGCTTCGCGAAGGACAACAACGGCGTAGCCGGCCTCGCGGGCGCATTGGGCTATCTGGTCCAGACCGCCGTGATGAAGGACATCAACGACAAGCTCAATATGGGCGTGCTGTCGGGCGTGGTGGCCGGTGTCGTCGCGGGCATGCTCTATAACCGCTTCAAGGACATCAAGCTGCCCGAGTTTCTCGCGTTCTTCGGCGGCAAACGCTTCGTGCCGATCGTCACAGGGCTTACGTGTCTGGTGCTAGGCATCGTGTTCGGCTATGCGTGGGGACCGGTGCAGGGCGTGATCGACACGGCCGGCCACTGGCTCACCACGGCGGGCGCGATCGGCACCTTCGTGTACGGCTTGCTCAACCGCCTCTTGCTCGTCACGGGTCTGCATCACATTCTCAACTCGCTCGTGTGGTTTGTGTTCGGCTCGTTCACGCCGGCAGCCGGCGGCGGCGCCGTCACGGGCGACCTGCACCGCTTCTTTGCGGGCGACCCCACCGCGGGCAGCTTCATGGCCGGCTTCTTCCCGGTGATGATGTTCGGCCTGCCGGCAGCGTGCCTCGCGATGCTGCACGAAGCGCCGAAGGACAAGCGCGCGATGGTGGGCGGCCTGCTGCTTTCGATGGCGCTCACCTCGTTCCTCACGGGCGTGACTGAGCCGATCGAGTTCACGTTCATGTTCCTCGCTCCCGTGCTCTACGCGATCCATGCGGTGCTCACGGGGCTGTCGCTGGCAATCTGCTCGCTGCTCGGCATCAAGCTCGGCTTCACGTTCTCGGCGGGTTTCATCGACTACGTGCTGAACTACGGGCTCTCCACGCATGGCTGGTATGCGATTCCGCTCGGCGTGGTCTATGCGGTCGTGTACTACGGGCTGTTCCGCTACTTCATTCGCCGTTTCAACTTGCCCACGCCGGGCCGCGAAGCCTCGGCGGGCGATACGGCAATCGCCTCGACGATGTCTGGCGTTGAGGTGGCGGCTGGTGGCGCGGCAACGGCGGCGTCGCTCTCGCGTGCTGCGCGTTACATCGATGCGCTGGGCGGCGCGGCCAACCTCAAGGTGGTCGATGCCTGCACGACGCGTCTGCGTCTCTCGGTGGCCGATCCGGCGCATGTTTCGGAGCCGGCATTGAAGGCAATCGGCGCGCGCGGCGTACTCAAGCGCGGCGGCGAAAGCGTGCAGGTCATCATCGGGCCGGAAGCGGATATCATCGCCGATGAAATTCGCGGTGAGATCGCACGCGGCGGTGCGGCGGCGGCTAAGCCGGTTGCCGCGGCGCAGCCCGCTGCACAGGCCGTTCCGGCCGGTGAGGCGAACGCGAGCGCGGATGTCGCGCAGGGTCCGCTCGATCCGAATCCGTCGCGCTGGCTCGCGGTGTTCGGCGGCGTTGCCAACATCGTTTCGCTCGACGCGGTAGCGGCCACACGCCTGCGCGTGGTCGTGCGCGACCCGGCGGCCGTGGATCGCGAGAAGCTCGGCGCGCTCGACGTGGCGTGGATCTCGGCGGATACGCTGCACATCGTGGTCGGCGATGCCGCGCCGCGTTATGCGCGTGAACTGGCGCTTCAGCCGGCGTAATCGAATCGCTGCATGCCTATGAAAAACGCCGCGGCGCATGCCGCGGCGTTTTCGTTTCTGGCGTCTTTCAACGTCTTCGATGCTTAGTACAACGTGTGATGGTTGTCCCGTATGGCATCAGCGGTAATTTTGCCGCGCATGACGCGATAGACCCATGCCGTATAACCGAGCACGATCGGCAGGAAAATGATGACGGCAACGAGCATGATCTCGAGCGTCATCTTGCTCGAGGTCGCGTCCCAGACCGTGAGGCTCGAACGCGGGTCGAGCGACGAGGGCATGATGAACGGGAACATCGAGAAGCCCGCGGTGAGAATCACGCCGACGATCTGCAGCCCCGTACTCAGGAACGCGAGCCGCTCGAAGCGTGAGAGCGCGAGTGCGAACGCGAGCACGCCGCCGAGCAGACCCAGGGCAGGGGCGAGCGCCATCCACGGATAAAGCCCGTAGTTGGCGAGCCAAAGCCCAGGCCCGGAATCGACGCTCTTGAGGAGCGGGTTGGCCACCGTATCGAGAGGCGCGGGCGACGTAATGGTATAGCCGCCGATGAGCGTCGCCACGAGCGCGCCCGCCACGAGGAACAAAACGACCGTGAGCGCCGCGAAGAGCCTCAGCGCCTTCGAGGCGCGCATGGCGACGACGCCATCGGTCTTCGTCTTCAAAAACGCCGCACCGTGCGCGGTGAGCATGCAAACGCTCACCAGTCCGCAGATCAGCGCGAACGGATTGAGGAGTGCGAAGAAGCTGCCGTGATACGTCACGCGCAGGTCCGTGTCATAGGCGAACGGTACGCCCTGGAGCAGATTGCCGAACGCCACGCCAAACACGAGCGCGGGCACGAAGCCGCCGATAAAGAGACCGCAGTCCCAGCCCTGGCGCCATCTCACGTCCACGCGCTTGCCGCGATAGTCGAAGCCCACGGGCCGGAAAAACAGCGAGAAGAGCACGAGCAGCATCGCGAAGTAGAAGCCCGAGAACGACGCCGCGTAGGCGAGCGGCCAGGCGGCGAACATCGCGCCGCCCGCGGTGATGAACCAGACCTGGTTGCCTTCCCACGTCGCGCCCACCGCGTTGATGACGATACGGCGTTCCTCGTCGTTCTTGCCGACGAAGGGCAGCAGCACGGCCGCGCCCATGTCGAAGCCGTCGGTAAGCGCAAAGCCGATCAGCAGCACACCGATCAGCACCCACCAGATCAACTTGAGCGTTGCGTAGTCCATGGCGTGTTCCCTCGCGTCTTTCGTTATCTCGCGTCGATCACATGACCTTGCCGTCGGTCGCCAGCGTGGCCGTCTGCTCGTGGAAGTAACGGCCGGTGTGCAGCGACGACGGCCCGAGGCGCGCGTACTTGAACATCAGCGTGATCTCGATGATGAAGAGCACGGTGTAGAAGATCACGAAGCCCGCGATGCTCAGCATCACGTCGCCGGGCGCGAGGCTCGAAGCCGAAAGGCGCGTGGGCAGCACCTCAGCGATGGTCCACGGCTGGCGGCCCGTTTCCGCGACGACCCAGCCGAACTCGGCGGCGAGCCACGGCAGCGGGATCGCCACCAGCGCCCAGCGGAGGAACCAGCGGCGGTTCTCCTTGAGCAGCGAGCGCTGCGCGCAGAACCAGAAGGCGAGCACGAAGGTTACGAGAAAGAAGATGCCGAGACCCACCATGACGCGGAACGACCAGAATACGGGTGCAACGGGCGGTATCGCGGTTCTCGACGCGGCCCTGATCTGCTCGGAGGTCGCGTCGACCACGTTCGGCGTGAACCGCTTGAGGAGCAGGCCGTAGCCGAGGTCGGCCTTGTGCGCTTCGAACACGTCGCGCGTTTCGGTGTCGGCGCTGCCTTCTTTCATCTTTTGCAGCGCGGCGTACGCGAGCATGCCGTTGCGGATGCGCACCTCGGCGCGACCCATCAGGTCTTTCAGGCCGATCACGGGTGTGTCGATCGAGCGCGTGGCGATGATGCCCATTAGCCAGGGAATGCGGATCGCGTAGTCGGTGCGCTCTTCCTTCTGGTTAGGCAGGCCGAACAGCGTGAACGGCGCCGGGGCGGGCGCGGTGTCCCATTCGGATTCGATGGCGGCGAGCTTGACCTGCTGCACGACGCCGTCGGTGTAGCCCGATTCGTCGCCGAGGATCAGCACGCACAGCGTGGACGCCAGGCCGAAGCCCGCGGCGATCGCGAACGAGCGCAGCGCGAACTCCACGTCGCGCCGGCGCAGCAGGTACCACGACGAAATGCCGAGCACGAACATCGACGCCGTCACGTAGCCGGCCGAAACCGTGTGCACGAACTTCACCTGCGCGACGGGGTTGAAAATCACCTGGAACAGGTTGGTGAGTTCCATGCGCATGGTTTCGTAGTTGAACGCCGCGCCCACGGGGTTCTGCATCCAGCCGTTGGCGATGAGAATCCACAGCGCGGAAAGATTCGAGCCGAGCGCGACGAGAAACGTGGTGAAGAGATGCGCGCCTTTCGACAGACGATTCCAGCCGAAAAAGAACACCCCGACAAAGGTCGATTCGAGGAAGAACGCCGCGAGCCCTTCCACGGCGAGCGGCACGCCGAAAATGTCGCCCACATAGTGCGAGTAGTACGACCAGTTGGTGCCGAACTGGAACTCCATCGTGAGGCCGGTGGTGACGCCCATCGCGAAGTTGATGGCGAAGAGCTTGCCCCAAAACTGCGTCATGTCCTTGTAGATCACCTTGCCGGTCATCACGTAGACGGACTCCATGATGACGAGCAGCCACGAGAGGCCGAGCGTGAGCGGCACGAAGAGGAAGTGGTAGAGCGCGGTGATGGCGAACTGAAGACGCGAGAGTTCCACCGATTCAATCGTGGGCATAACGGTCTCCTCGTTGTGGCGGCATGGTCTGAGGTTGGGACGCGGATGGCTTGAGCTTTGATGTCATGGGCACGGCCAGGATGGCCTGCGCGACAGCGGCAGGCGGCATGTTCATGTCTTCTGCCTGCGGGTGATTGAAGAATGCGTATTTGAGCGCCATCAGCAGGACGAGCTTGATGACAAGAACGAGGGCAATATCGCGCGCGAAGGTGGGGCCGCGCATCCACTGAAGGATGCGCGTGCGCAGCAACGACGGTGTGCGCTGGCGTTGACCGGAAGCCGGGATCATGACGACGGGTGCCCTCGAACGCGTTGCGAGGCCAGACCGCGGCGCGGCCTCTGGCTCACCACCTCGAAATCATCTTAGGGTGGAAACAGCGAGGCCGGTGCGAAGGTGCTCAGCTTGCGGGGCGCGCAAAAGAAAAACCCCGTTCGCGGGAACGGGGTTTTCGGTTTAGCGTTCAGGCCTGCTAAGGCTTACGCGTAGTGCTTACGCGTACTCGGCGAGCGCGGTGCGCATCTTTTTCATGGCGCTTGCCTCGATCTGGCGAATGCGCTCGGCCGAAACACCGAACTCGTCGGCTAGTTCGTGCAGAGTCGAGCCGCCCGAACCGTCGTCCTCGACGTTGAGCCAGCGCGCCTCGATGATGCGGCGGCTGCGGGCGTCGAGCGCTTCCAGCGCGCTCGCGATGCCGTCGGACTGCAGGCGGTCGCGCGAACGTGCGGCCAGCACGGCGCTCGGCTCGCTATGCGAGTCGGCGAGCCAGGCGATCGGGGCGAACGACTCCTCGCCGTCATCGGTCTGGCCTTCGAGCGCGATGTCAGCGCCTGACAGGCGCGTTTCCATCTCCACGACCTCTTCGCGCTTCACGTTCAGTTCCTGCGCGAGGCCGTCGATTTCCTCCGGCGTGAACGACTGCAGGCCCTGCTTGTGGCTGCGCAGGTTGAAGAACAGCTTGCGCTGCGCCTTGGTCGTGGCGACCTTCACCATGCGCCAGTTGCGCAGGATGTACTCGTGGATCTCGGCCTTGATCCAGTGCATCGCGTACGACACGAGGCGGACATTCTGCTCGGGGTCGAAACGCTTCACGGCCTTCATCAAGCCGATGTTGCCTTCCTGGATCAGGTCGGCGTGCGGCAGGCCGTAGCCGAGGTAATTACGTGCGATCGACACGACGAGACGCAGGTGCGACAGCACCAGACGGCGCGCACCTTCAAGATTGTTTTGCTCGCGAAACTCGGTCGCGAACTGGCGCTCTTCCTGCGGCGTCAGCATCGGGATCCGGTTCACGGCTTGAATATAGGCGTCGATGTTGCCCAGCTGGCCGGGCAACAGGGAAGCATTCGCGAGCGCCAATGAGCCCCCGGCCTTGGCCGATGACGGGCTCAGCGTATTCGGAAGGGTCATGGTCATTGCGTTGCTCACGTAGCGAACTCCTTAGGAATCTTGCAAAAGTCAGACAGCGACTCCACGCTGGATGTTAGCACTCTGAATTGCCGAGTGCTAATACTTGGAGTCTGTAGGGGCTTCAAGGTTCCTTTGTTCCTATCGAAATGGTTGTATCGATAGATTACACTAAACGCCGGCAGCCAAGCGGGGCGGGGCCTCGCGCCCGGCGCAGGCCAGCGCAGGGGGGGCAGGCCGAAGGAACACTCTAGAACGGGACAACCGTCCAGCGCGAGGGCGCGGGAAATAAAGGGTTGAATCAGGGGTTCTCGACAGGCCACGCGGCGCTCGGACATTGCCACGGAACCTAATATATAGACATCGGACGAAGCTGAAAGTGCTGCGCTGCGACATCAGGGCGCGGCCATGGGGATGCCGCCACCGCCATGCGCGGTTTTCACCGGGCGCATGGTTTGTGGTGTATAGATGGAGACGTTGTCTTTGATCGCAAGTATCCTTGCGCCGAATCCTGGTATAAATTTCAGCCAGACGTATGCTGAAAATCTTCGGCGTGGATCTGCGCTCAGGCGCGGGCCGGCGCGCAAGGGGCTCTAGCGATGGCGGCAAAATTAATCGATGCGATTCGCGGACTTGAGCGCGAGCGCTTTCGCGCGATGGTTGACGGCGACGGCACGTCGCTGGACCAGTTGCTGTCCGATCACGCGACCTTCGTCCACACCAACGGCAAACGCGAGACCAAACAGCAGTTCATCGAGGCGATCACGGCGGGCCGCCGCCGGTACCGCCAGATCGAGATCCAGTCGCAGGACGTGCTTCACGCTGGAAACGAGGCCTGCGTAGTCTCGGGCCGCGTGCTGATCGA
The DNA here is from genome assembly GCF_904848665.1 of Paraburkholderia hiiakae. Lineage (GTDB taxonomy): Bacteria > Pseudomonadota > Gammaproteobacteria > Burkholderiales > Burkholderiaceae > Paraburkholderia > Paraburkholderia hiiakae. The sequence goes on along the minus strand of NZ_CAJHCQ010000001.1, from coordinate 744,978 downwards.
GATGGAAGCGAACAACGGCGCGCTGCTCTTTCCTATTGCCTACACGGCGATCCAGACGCAGGAAGGGGGGCATTGGCGTCTGCTCGCATGGCAGGCGACACGTTGCGCGATCGAGTGATGACCTGGTAAGTCCACTCGCTGGAACGCCGCTTAAGGCGTTTCAGGCGCACGCTGGCGGCCCGTTTTGCCGCCGGCGCTCAACAATCCCGCCGATTTCCCTGCTTAACGTCAAACTGCTTACCTTGCCGCGTGCGAGGGGCGTCAGGCCGCCACGCGCCGATCTGCTTGCGTCCAGACCGCACGATTCACCGCGCTGACCACTGCCGCAATGCACGCATGGACCGCGTCTTCGCCCACGCCCACGCCGTGGCGCAGCGGCTGGCTGCCCACACGCGCGCCGACAAATACGGCCGTGCCGCCCTGCGCCGTACGCTCGCTCTCGAACGACGTGATTTCAATTCTCTCGCCCGCCATCGCCGCGATTGCGGCGGCCACAGCTTGCGCATGCGCTTCATCGATGCTCGCGGCAGCCGGCATGGCGACGTCGCGGCCTTCCCAGCGCACACGACCTGGACCGATGTTGGCGGCCGGTCCGCGCGTTTCGAAATATTCACGCGCGAAGAGCGCGCAGACTGCATCGCCCGTGATTTCCTCGCCCGACGTATCGGCGACGGTCTGCACGGCGTGGCTGAACTCGATCTGCACGCGGCGCGGCGGCGTGAAGCCCATGCCGCGCTCGAGCAGATACGTCGCGCCGCCCTTGCCCGACTGGCTGTTCACGCGGATCACGGCGTCATAGCTGCGGCCGAGATCAGCGGGATCGATCGGAAGATAGGGCACTTCCCAAACGGTGTCGGGCCGTTGCTGCGCGAAGCCCTTGCGGATCGCATCCTGGTGCGAGCCCGAGAACGCCGTGAACACGAGGTCGCCGGCATACGGATGGCGCGGGTGCACGGGCAACTGGTTGCAGCGCTCGACCACGCGGCGCACGGCGTCGATATCGGAAAAGTCGAGGCCCGGGTCGATGCCCTGGGTGTAGAGGTTCATCGCGAGCGTGACGAGATCGACGTTGCCGGTGCGTTCGCCATTACCGAACAGGCAGCCTTCGATGCGGTCCGCACCCGCGAGCAGCGCCATTTCGGCGGCGGCCACGGCCGTGCCGCGGTCGTTATGCGGGTGCACGGAAAGGACGATGCTGTCGCGATACGCGAGGTTGCGGTCCATCCACTCGATCTGGTCGGCGTAGACGTTGGGCATCGCCGCTTCGACGGTCGCCGGGAGATTCACGATCATCTTGTGATCGCGCGTCGGGCGCCACGTCTGGGCCACCGCATCGCAGACTTCGCGCGCGAAGGTCAACTCGGTCATGCTGAACGTTTCGGGCGAGTACTGGTAAATCCAGTGCGTTTGCGGGTTTTTGTCAGCATGTTCGCGAATGATGCGCGTGCCTTCGACCGCGAGCGCCTTGACTTCCTCCTTCGAATGACCGAACACGATCTTGCGGAACGATGGGCAGATCGCGTTGTAGAGGTGGACGATTGCGCGCGGCACGCCTTCGAGCGCTTCGAAGGTGCGTGCGATCAGTTCTTCACGCGACTGGACGAGCACTTCGATGGTCACGTCGTCAGGAATGCGCTTTTCTTCGATCAGCTTGCGCACGAAATCGAAGTCGGTCTGCGAAGCGGACGGAAAGCCGACTTCGATTTCCTTGAATCCGATCGCGACGAGCATCTCGAAAAACTCGGTCTTCTGCTCGATGCTCATCGGCTCGATCAGCGACTGGTTGCCGTCGCGCAGGTCGGTGCTCATCCAGATCGGCGCGCGTTCGACGGTGCGCGTCGGCCATTTGCGGCCGTTCAAGCGGATGGCGGGGAAGGGGCGGTACTTCTCGGCGGGATTACGCAACATGACGAGCCTCGTTCTTCATGGTGTCGTTTGCGATGGCTGTCGGCAGCGGGCGGCTAGCGGGCTGGCGACGGAGCACGATGCGCGAAACTTCATGCGTACGGGCGGCAACCTCGGACGCGAAGAAGACGGCCACGGTGACGGCGGTAGCCGGCGCGGCGAAAGCGGACGTGAACGATGCCCATGCAACGTGCATTTTGACCTCGCGACTCGTCCGAACGGTAAGCGGACGAATGCAGACGACAGGTTGTAGAGATACAGCGGATTTGGGGTACTACGAGAACTGCTTTGGGAGGACCGCGGTGACCGGAGAGGGGGTCGTTGCGGCGCTACACCAGCTTTAGGCTAGGCGTAGCGATAGGGCCGATAGTAGGCCGAAGGCAATGCGGAGGGTGTTCGGGTAGGAACGCATCCGTCCAATGTAAATCAGGGCGGATGCGCGTGTCAACAGGGAATTTGCAGATAGGCCACGTGAAGATGCGTGAAGATAGCCGACAAAGCGCGCCGATGCGTTTCTACCTATCGACGCGGGTCGCCCGTCCGCGCGGCTTTCAGCGCATTGGGCGGCGCGCGGATTCGATCGGTCTTTAACGTTTCGCGATGCGCTTGATCGTCTCGATCTGACGCGCGATGGCTTCGGGAACCGGCGCTTCGCCGCGCAGCACCGCTTCGATCCATGCCGCCGTAGTGGGCGCATCGCGACCTTCCGGAAGATCGATTTCGGGAGCGCCGGGTGATGAACGCTCCGGCTCGATCAGCGTCTCGCAGATGCCGTCGTGCAGCCAGTCCACCTGCACCTGGCGCCGCGTATCGGCGACAGCTTCCCCTTCGGTGCCGCGCGCGAGCAATGCGCCGCCGACAGCCGCGTCCGGGTGCGCCGCGAAGAGCGCGCTCAGGCTTTCCCGGTACGGCGGGTGCGTGTAGTTCACGAGGCGCAGGCCCGGCTCGGCGAACGGTTGCAGCAGCTTGACGAGCGTATGGGTCGAGTTGCGCACACCCATGCGCCGACGCAGCGAAAGCAGCCGTGCGAGCTGCGGCGCGAGCGTTTCGATCGAAGAAAACGCCACGCGGCTCGACGCGAGCTGCGCCTCGATTTCGGCGTGATTGTGTGCTTCGGGCCGGTTCAGCGCGGCGAAGATTTCAGCGCTCGTCACGCGGCCCGGATCGGTGGCGACGCCGTGCACGAGCGTCGGCACGCCTTCGCGCGCGAGCAGCAGGGCCAGCAGCGGCACGAGATTCGGCTGCTTGCGCGCGCCGTTGTAGCTGGGAATTGAAACAGGCCGATAGTCGCCTGCCGGCGTTGCCAGCGGTGCGAACGACGCGTGTGCCGCGCGCAGCATGGCAGCGAGTTCCACTGCAGTTTCGCCCTTGAGGCGGTAGGCGAGCAGCACCGCGCCTAGCTCCAGCTCGGGCACGCGGCCGTCGAGCATCGCGGCGTAGAGCGCGTGCGTGTCTTCGGCCGAAAGCGAGCGAGCCCCGTGCGGTCCGCGGCCGATCTCCTTGATGAAGCGGGCGCACGGGAAGATGTCGGTGGAATCGGCGGTGGTCATGGGCGAGCGCGGTTCGTTCGACGGCGCGCGGCGCGCCGCCGTCGTATTGAATTGGGGATGCGACAAGTATCGCATGAGCACGCTGTGCCTCGCCGGCCACCTGAAGACTCCGCCGCGCGCGCTCACCGTCGCGCGTTACACTCGCGATTGTTCTGGCGCGCAAGCCGCACCTCCACGCCTGACAAGCCGTAAAGATCTACAGGCCCGCGTGCCTCGCGCACACCCCATCACAAAGACGGAGAACTCCATGACGTACGTATTCGAACCGGCGGCGCTCGCCTCGGTGCCGGTGGCTGGCAGCGACTCGCGTTTTCCCGTGCGGCGCATCTACTGCGTTGGCCGCAACTACGAGGCGCATGCGCGCGAGATGGGCCACGATCCGAACCGTGAGCCGCCGTTCTTCTTCTCCAAGCCCGCCGACGCCGTGCTCTATGTCGCACCCGGTTCGACCGCCGAGTTTCCCTATCCCGCGCAATCTAAGAACGTGCACTTCGAGATGGAACTTGTCGCGGCGATCGGCAAGGGCGGCAAGGATATTCCGGTCGCAAGCGCGCTCGACCATGTCTACGGCTATGCGCTCGGTCTCGATATGACGCGCCGGGACTTGCAGGGCGAGGCGAAGAAGCTAGGTCGTCCGTGGGATACGGCGAAGGGCTTCGATCATTCGGCGCCCATCGGACCGATCCATCCGGTTTCGAAAATCGGCCAGCTCGCGAAGGGAGAAATTTGGCTCGCGGTCAACGGCGAGGACAAGCAGCGCTCCGACATCTCGCAAATGATCTGGCCGGTTGCCGACACGATCGCGTTCCTTTCGACGCTGTTCGAGCTCAAGGCTGGCGACCTGATCTATACGGGCACGCCCGAAGGCGTGGGCGCCGTCGTGAAGGGCGATCTGATGACGGGCGGTGTGGCGGGGATCGGCGAATTCGCCGTGCGGGTCGTCTGAGCGGCGCGGTCCGCATCACGATTCAAAAGGAGCAAGAGAGGAGCATGAAGCTTTACAGCTATTTCCGCAGTTCGGCATCGTATCGAGTGCGCATTGCGCTGAATCTGAAGAACCTGTCGTACGAGTACGTGCCGATCCATCTCGTGCGCGACGGCGGCGAGCAGCTCAAGCCTGCCTATCTCGAGGTCAATCCCGACGCGATCGTGCCGGCGTTCGTCGACGACGAAGGGCACACGCTCCAGCAGTCGCTCGCGATCATCGAGTATCTGGAGGAGACGCATCCCGAGCCGCCGCTGCTGCCGCAGTCGCCCGCCGATCGCGCGCACGTTCGCTCGCTCGCGCTGCAGGTGGCATGTGAGATTCACCCGGTGGACAACCTGCGCGTGCTGAAGTACCTCAAGCACACCGTTGGCGCGGACGACGCGACGAAAGACGCGTGGTACCGCCACTGGATCGAGGCGGGTTTCGCGACGCTGGAACAGCGGCTCGCGAGCGATTCGCGCACCGGCAAGCTCTCTTTCGGCGACACGCCCACCGTCGCCGATCTTTGCATCGTGCCGCAGGTCTACAACGCGAACCGGTTCAAGATCGACACGACGCGTTACCCGACTATTCAGCGCATCAACGACTACGCGCTCACGCTCGACGCGTTCGCGCGCGCCGCGCCCGGCGTGCAACCGGATTCGGAGTGAGCGGCTGACCGGCTTACGTTGGCCTCGTTAATAAAAAAGGGCGTCGTTCGCGAGAACGACGCCCTTTGTGTATCTAAATCCGGTTAAACGTGTGCTTTTAGCCGCCAAGCAGCGCGTCGGTGAATTCCTCGGCCACGAACGGTTGCAGGTCTTCGACCTTCTCGCCCACGCCGATGAAATACACGGGAATCGGGCGTTGCCGCGCGATCGCGGCGAGAATGCCGCCCTTGGCGGTGCCGTCGAGCTTCGTCACGATAAGGCCGGTGAGACCGAGCGCGTCGTCGAAGGCCTTGACCTGCGCGAGCGCGTTCTGGCCTGTGTTCGCGTCGATCACGAGCACTACCTCGTGCGGCGCACCGTCGAACGCCTTGCCGATCACGCGCTTAACCTTCTTCAACTCGTCCATCAGATGCAATTGCGTGGGCAGGCGGCCCGCGGTGTCGGCCATCACCACGTCGATGCGGCGTGCGCGCGCGGCGCTCACGGCGTCGAAGATCACCGCGGCCGGGTCGCCGCCTTCCTGCTGCACGACTGTCACGTTGTTGCGCTGACCCCAGATGGCGAGCTGTTCGCGCGCGGCGGCGCGGAAGGTGTCGCCCGCGGCGAGCAGCACGCTCTGGTCGAAGCTCTGCAGATGCTTCGCCAGCTTGCCGATGCTGGTGGTCTTGCCCGCGCCATTCACGCCCGCGATCATCATCACGAGCGGCTGAGCGTGACCGAGCATGAGCGACTTTTCGAGTGGTTTGAGCAGGCCGATGAGCAGCTCGCGCAGGGCATTCTTCACCTGCTGCGCGTCGGTCAGGCGCTCGGCGCGTACTTTCTGGCGCAGCGTTTCCAGCAGATATTCCGTGGCATCGACGCCCGCGTCCGACATCAGCAGCGCGGTTTCAAGCTCCTCGTAAAGATCGTCGTCGATCTTCGCGTTCACGAAGATGCTCTGGATGTTCGAGCCCGTTTTCGAGAGCCCTGACCTCAGGCGCTTGAGCCAGGATTGCTTTGCAGCGGCCTCGAGCGCGGGCGGTGGGACGATCTCGACGGTTTCCGGTTCGTCATCGTCGGCGGCGATGGCTTGCGGCGGAGCGACAGGCTTGACCGGAGCGGTCACGGGCGGCGCGGTCACGGCCGGGGTAACGGACGGCGCAGGCGACGTTTCGCGCGCCGTGCTGACGGGTGCCTCAACGGCCTCGTCCGGCGCCTCGAGCGTGGCTTCGTCCTGAGCGTTCTCGGCCGAAGCGTTCTCGGCATCCTTCGAGCCGCGGAATCGTTTGAAGAAACTGAACATGGTATGGGGTGGGTCAGGCGCGCTGCGGGTCGGACCGAGGGGCGGTCAGCGACGGCAAGGGAAGAGGTAACGCGCGGAAAACATGGCATTTTATCAGGCACATTAGCTGGAGTCGCTGCGGCGTCGCTGAGGGGAGCGTTGCGGCGTGCGTGCGGCACGTGCGCGTCCCTGTGGTAACGTGCGCGCATTGGAGGATGCGACGCGAAAGCGTGGCGCCCGAACCTCGCAGTCGAGTTCCACCGGCAGGTTGACTGCCGGCGGTCAAATGCACACAGCCGTACGACCCAACGCATGACCCGTTCCTCGTCCTCACGTGGCCAAGGCAGCCGCTCCCATCAGTCCGATCCGCGCACACGTGGCGGCGGCGCACACACGGTCCGTATCATCGGCGGCGACTGGAAGCGCACGCCGCTGCCGGTGCTCGATCTCGATGGACTACGCCCGACCCCCGACCGCGTGCGCGAAACGCTTTTCAACTGGCTCGGCCAGCGCCTCGACGGCCTGCGCTGCCTCGACCTGTTCGCGGGCAGCGGCGGCCTTGGCTTCGAGGCGGCCTCGCGCGGCGCCGCGCGCGTCGTGATGGTGGAGCGCAGCGCGCGCGCCGCTGCGCAGTTGCGCGCGAACCAGGCGCGCCTTGGCGCGCGCACGATCGAAATCGCGGAAGCCGACGCCCTGCGCCTCGCGGCCAATCTCGCGCCAGGCTCGTTCGATGTGGTGTTCCTCGATCCGCCGTTCGGCGACACCGCGCTGCTCGAACGCTCGCTAGAACTCGCCGCGCCGCTTGTCGCCCCGGGCGGATGGTTTTACGTGGAGTCTGGCGAGCCGGTCGATCCGGCTGCGCGGCCCGCGCTGGCAGGCTGGCGCGTGGCGCGCGAGGGCAAGGCGGGTGCGGTTCACTATCATTTGCTGCAGCGCGAAAATGAGGAATAATGCGCGTTCGATAAGAAGCGGCGGGCGGCTTGGCCGTCACGCGCGCACGTGCGCATGCGTCGCCACGACACTGCATTGCGCCCCATTTCTGTTGAGAGGAGAAGCCTCATGGTAGTCGCCGTGTACCCCGGTACCTTCGACCCGCTCACGCGCGGCCACGAAGATCTCGTGCGGCGCGCGTCGAGTATTTTCGACACGCTGGTAGTCGGCGTTGCGGACAGCCGCAACAAGAAGCCTTTCTTCTCGCTCGAGGAGCGGCTCGAGATTGCCCACGAGGTGCTCGGACATTATCCGAATGTCCAGGTCATGAGCTTCAAGGGGCTCCTGAAGGACTTCGTGCGCACCAACAACGCACGCGTGATCGTGCGCGGCCTGCGCGCGGTATCGGACTTCGAGTACGAGTTTCAGATGGCAGGCATGAACCGCTATCTGCTGCCCGACGTCGAGACGATGTTCATGACGCCTTCGGACCAGTATCAGTTCATTTCGGGCACGATTGTGCGCGAAATCGCCCAATTGGGCGGAGATGTCAGCAAGTTTGTGTTTCCTTCCGTGGAAAAGCGCCTGCAGGACAAGGTGGCCTCGATGGGCGGCCCGGTCACGAAGGCGTGAACGCGCGGCGAAAGCAGCGTAAACTATGGGGCTAAGCAACGTGTGAGCCGGCCCTCGCGCCGGCAGGAAGTGAGATAAGCATGGCCCTGATGATTACCGACGAGTGCATCAATTGCGACGTGTGCGAGCCCGAGTGCCCGAACGACGCGATCTCGATGGGCCCGGAAATCTATGTGATCGACCCGAGGAAGTGCACCGAGTGTGTCGGCCATTTCGGTGAGCCGCAGTGCATTCAGGTGTGCCCGGTGGAATGCATTCCCAAGAATTCGGAGCATGCCGAGTCGCCCGAGCAATTGATGCAGAAGTATCACGCGCTGACGGCGGCGAAGAACGCCGCCTGAATCGCTGAATCCTCCGGAAATAAAAAACGCGCCAACTGGCGCGTTTTTTATTTCATCTTGCCGGCTTCTTACGCGACGATGGCCTTCAACGCATCGGCGAGGGTATCGCACTCGGCATCGGTGCCGATCGAGATACGCAGATGCTGATTTACGCGCGGCGCGTTGAAATGGCGCACGAAGATCTCCTTTTCGCGCAGTTTGGCCGCAATTGCGGCCGCGTCGTGTGCGGGATGCTTCGCGAACACGAAATTTGCCGCCGAAGGCACCACTTCGAAGCCGAGCGCCGAGAGCGCGGCCGTCAGACGCTCGCGGCTTGCGATCACGCGCGCGCTTGTCGTCTTGAGCCATTCGGCGTCTTCGTAAGCGGCCGTCGCAGCAGCTTGCGCGAGGCGGTCGAGCGGGTACGAGTTGAAGCTGTCCTTCACGCGGTTGAGCGCATCGATGAGATCGGGGTGACCGAACGCGAACCCCACGCGCATGCCCGCGAGCGAGCGCGACTTCGAAGTCGTGTGCACGACCAGCAAGTTGGAATAGCGGTCGATCAACGCGATTGCCGATTCTGCGCCGAAATCCACATAGGCTTCGTCGATCACCACCACCGATTCCGGGTTCGCAGCGACGAGCCGCTCGATTTCCACGAGTGGCAGCGCGTGACCCGTGGGCGCATTCGGATTCGGAAAGATCACGCCGCCATTCGGCTGCAAGTAATCGTCGACGCGAATCGTGAACTGCCCGGTAAGCGGCACCGTGTGGTACTCGACGTCGTAGAGCCGCGCGTAGGTCGGGTAGAAGCTGTAGGTGATGTCCGGAAAGAGGATCGGCTTGTCGTGCTTGAGCAGTGCCTGGAACGCGTGGGCTAGCACCTCGTCCGAGCCGTTACCCACGAACACCTGTTCCGCGCGGATGCCGTGATGTGCGGCCACAGCGGCGCGCAGGCGCTTCGCGACGGGGTCGGGATAGCGGCGCAGCGACTCGCCCGTCTCGCCCAGCTCGTGGTGGATCGCCTCGAGCACGCGCGGGGAGGGTGCATAGGGGTTCTCGTTGGTATTGAGCTTGACCGGCTTCGCGAGCGCGGGCTGTTCGCCCGGCACGTAGGGCACGAGCCGGTTGACGATGTCACTCCAGTAACGACTCAAGACGCTCTCCTTGTTTCAACCATTGCGATGCAACTGCATCACCGCGCGTTCGGCCTCGCCCTTCACGAACGTCGGCATCACGGCGAGCGCGCGCTCGATCGAGGCGTCGATCACGTCCTGCTCTTCGCGGCGCGGCGGCTTCAGCACGAAGTTCGCGACATCGGGCTTGGCGCCTGCGCGCGCGCCTTCGGGAATCAGATCGCGCGGATGGCCGATGCCGATGCGCAAGCGCCAGTACTGTTGGGTCGAGAGATGCGCGGAAATATCCTTCAAGCCGTTGTGGCCGCCGCTGCCGCCGCCGAGCTTGAGCTTGACGGTGCCGGGGGGCAAATCGAGCTCGTCGTGCGCGACGAGGATCTCATCGGGCAGGATCTTGAAGAAGGCCGCGAGCGCAACGACCGATTGCCCCGAGCGGTTCATATAGGTCTGCGGCTCGAGCAGATGCACTTCCTCGCCGTAGAGGCGCGCCTTCGCGTAGTGGCCGTGGAAGCGCCGCTCGTCGCGCAGTGTCGTCCCGGCTTCGCGCGCGAGCTGGTCCACGAGCCAGAAGCCCGCGTTGTGGCGCGTCGCCGTGTATTCGGCGCCCGGATTGCCGAGCCCGACGATCAACCTGATCATTGTGGTGTTCCGCCTGCGGAAGTCAGTAAGTCGACCCGCAAGTGTACGAAAAAGTGCGAAAAAAAACCCGCCGGGGCGAACCGCGGCGGGTCACGTCGTCCGTTTCAGGGAAACGGATCGAGAGGATCGGCTCGTTGAAGCCGCTGCGATTACTCTGCAGCCGGCGCTTCTTCGCCTTCAGCAGCCGCCTGGGCGCCAGCCGGCACGGGTGCCGACGCGACGACCGGGTTTTCGCTTTCCACGTGCGGGACGAGCGTCACGCCGGCCGGCAGCGTGATGTCCTTGGCGTGCAGCGACTGGCCAGCTTCGATCTTGGCGAGGTCGACTTCGATGAATTCCGGCAGTTGGCCCGGCAGGCACTGGATTTCGATTTCAGCCAGAACGTGCGAGATGATCGCGCCACCCGTCTTCACAGCCGGGTTGGTTTCCTGGTTCATGAAGTGCAGGGGCACCTTCGTGTGGAGCTTCTTGTTCGGATCCACGCGCTGGAAGTCCACGTGCAGCACGAGCTGACGGAACGGGTGGTATTGCACGTCGCGCAGCAGCACTTGCTGCGACTTGCCGGCCACTTCGAGGTCGAGGATCGACGAGTGGAAGGCTTCTTTCTTGAGGGCGTGCCACAGCGCGTTGTGATCGACTTCGATCAGTTCCGGCTCCGCGCCGACACCGTACACGATGCCAGGGGTCTTGCCAGCAATGCGCAGGCGGCGGCTCGCACCCGTACCTTGCAGGTTACGCTCGAAAGCGATGACTTTCATTTGATTCTCCAATGCACTGCCCGCGACCAGGCAGTAAAACGGGGCCTTTTTAGCAGAATGCCCGCCTTAGGGCCCCCAGCGATGCAGCGCGAACCTTCGTCCGTTCGCGCCGATTACGTGCAAAAGCGCGGCGTTCTTGCGAACACCGCGCCTTGCGCGTCAATTCTTATCAGCTTTCCGCGAAGAGCGACATCACCGAGTCGCCGCGACGGATACGCGAGAACGTTTCGGCGAGAAGTCCTGCGCTCGTGAGCGAGCGGATCTTCGCGCACGAACGCGCTTCGGCGCCGAGCGGAATCGTGTCGGTGACGACCAGCTCGTCGAGCGCCGAGGCGGCGATACGCTCGCCTGCGCCACCCGAGAGAACCGGGTGCGTGGCGTAAGCGAACACCTTCTTCGCGCCGCGTTCCTTCAGCACTTGCGCCGCCTTGCAGAGCGTGCCGGCGGTATCGACCATGTCGTCCATGATCACGCAGGTGCGGCCTTCGACTTCACCGATGATGTTCATCACTTCGGCGACGTTCGCCTTCGGACGACGCTTGTCGATGATGGCGAGATCGCAATTCAGTTGCTTGGCGAGCGCACGGGCGCGCACCACGCCGCCGACGTCCGGCGAAACGACCAGCAGGTTCTCGTGATTCTGCTTGCGCAGATCGCCGAGCAGCACGGGCGTTGCGTAAATATTGTCGACGGGAATGTCGAAGAAGCCCTGAATCTGGTCGGCGTGCAGATCCATCGTGATGATCCGCTCGACGCCGGCGATTTCCAGCATGTTCGCCACGACCTTCGCCGAGATGGCGACGCGCGCCGAACGGGGGCGGCGGTCTTGACGGGCATAGCCGAAGTAGGGGATAGCTGCTGTGATCCGGCCTGCGGATGCGCGCTTGAGCGCATCGACCATGATCATCAGTTCCATCAGGTTGTCGTTGGTCGGCGCGCAAGTCGACTGAAGGACGAAGACGTCCTTGCCGCGCACGTTTTCCTGGATTTCGACCTGGATTTCACCGTCGGAAAAGCGGCTAACCATAGCCTTGCCGAGGGGAATACCGAGGATCTTGACGACTTCCTGGGCAAGCGCGGGATTTGCGTTGCCAGTAAAAACCATCAGGCCGTCATGGCTGCTCATCATGCACCTGCTGCGGACTTGGGGGGGCGAGAGGAACTACTTAGGCGAACTGCTCTGGGTAACCCACAGTGCGAACTGCCTGGAAATTTTGGCAGGGGAGGAAGGACTCGAACCCTCGCATGCCGGAATCAAAATCCGGTGCCTTAACCAACTTGGCGACTCCCCTACACTCAACTTGAGCCTGGCTGACCGGTAGGTCAATCAACCACGCAAAACTATGCCGCGAAAGCGAAGAGTGGATGCGTATTCAGACTCGAAGCTACCGCGCTTCTCCAGTCCGGTTGTTCCGCAAGCAGTTTGGCTTGTGCCGATTCTGCTTCGGACCGACTGGCGAATGCTGCAAAAACGCTGGCACCCGATCCGGTCATCCGCGCTGGTGCGATGCTGTTTGAGACATTCTCAAACCATCGAAGCACCTGCGCTACTTCCGCGTATTTTCCCGCGACAACCGCTTGCATATCGTTATGGCCGAAGCTATCTGGCCATCCGTTTTGCGTTGCCTGCTGTGCAAGAAAGACTGCTATTGTGCAGGTCTTTGTGTCCCTTGTCAACGAGTTTTCCGAAAAAATCTCAGCAGTAGGAACATGAACCCGCGGCGTCACAACCAAAAAATGACGCGGGGGCAATTGTACAGCCTCCAATGCTTCTCCAACACCCTCCGCGAATGCATTTTTCCCGAACACGAAGAAGGGCACGTCCGCGCCCAGCTTGAGTGCGAGCGCCTGCAATTCTTCGCGCTGCAAGTTGAGCTTCCAGAGGCGGTTGAGTGCGAGCAGCGTCGTGGCCGCGTCCGAGCTGCCGCCACCGAGACCCGCGCCCATCGGCAGACGCTTTTCGATGTCGATCTCGACGCCCTCGCCCGTGCCCGTGTGTTCCTTGAGCAGCGTCGCCGCGCGCACGGTGAGGTCGTGCTCGGCCGGTACGCCTTCCACTTCGACGGTGCGCGTGATGCGGCCGTCCCGGCGGCGCGTGAAATGCAGTGTGTCGCCCCAGTCGAGCAACTGGAACACGGTCTGCAGATCGTGATAGCCATTGGGACGGCGACCTGTGATGTGCAGGAAGAGATTGAGTTTCGCGGGCGCTAGGCAGTCGCGCAGCGAGTCCTGGGTTTCGATCATGATGCTCTAGGGATGATGCCTGGATCCTGGCCGGCGCGTGCCGGCCAGATCTTGCTGATGAGAGACAGTTGTCGGACAGTAAGCAGCCCGCTTACTGGTCGAGCACGAGCTTGATCTGGAGCGGCGGATCTTCGCGCGTGAGATTGACGCGCTTCACGCCCGTGGCCGGCGCGTCTGCATAGGCGACGTAATCGATGGTCCAGCCGTCCTGTTCGATCTGCGAAAGCCGTTGCGGATTCTGCGGGTCGGGCGTGGTGCGCGCGCGCGACGTGGGCGCAACCGATGGCTGCAGCCAGTAGCGCAGCCCTTCCACGGGCAGGGCGAAGCCGAGCGCCTGCTGCATGAGCGTGCTCACGTTGTCGGCCGTGAGCGGCTGGCGGTTAGGCAGTTCCAGCGTGGCTTGCGACGGCGCGGAAGTGACGAGCGCGAGCGTTTGGCCGAGCGGATTGAGCAGTTGCAGCGTCACCGTCGAATCGGTCTCGTGCCACTCGAAGTTGCCGTACGCGTTGCGCTGCTGGCCGTTCTGGTCGACATACTGCACAGCGAAACGGCCATGATAGGCACGGTTAGTCTGCGTAGTGAGCGAGGTCGTGGCATTCGAGGTGGACGGCTGGCGCGGCGGTTGTTGCGTGGCGCAGCCCGCGAGTACGAGGAGCGCCGCCGCCGTTGCGCCAAGCGACGCCCGCCGCACAAAGCGGGCGGCGCGCGTAGTGCACAGGGCCTTTGGGGAAACTGAAGTGAAAAAATCTGCCATCAGAGATCGTTGACCTGGAGGCGCTTGAGCGTCTTCTGGAGCGTGTCATTGTCGGGTTCGAGCTTGCGGGCCTCGCGCCACGCGGCGCGTGCGGCGTCCTGGTCGCCGTTTTTCCAGAGCACTTCGCCGAGGTGCGCGCCAATTTCCGCGTTCGGCTGGAGACTGTAGGCCTTGCGCAAGAGCTTGATCGCGTCGGCGTTGTCGCCCAGGCGGTATTTCACCCAGCCCACGCTGTCCATGATGAACGCGTCGTCCGGTGCGAGCGCCGAGGCTTTTTCAACCAGTTTGTCGGCTTCCTGCAGGCGCTGGTTGCGGTCCGCGAGCGAATAGCCGAGCGCGTTGTAGGCCTGCGGATTGTCAGGCTGCGTCTTGATCAGCTTGCGCAATTGCGCTTCCATGATGTCGTAATGGCCGTTTTTTTCGGCGGCCATCGCGTAGTCATAGGTGAGGTCCGGGTCGTCCGGGAAGTCGGCGGTCGCCTTCGCAAGCCGTGCCTCGGCTTCCGGGTAGCGCTTCGCGTCGAACAGGATCGCGGCGTCGGTGCGCGCGATCAGCGCCTGGTCGCGCGGATCGTCGGCCTGAATGCTCGCGAGCTGGCGGCGCGCGTCGTCGGTCTTGCCTTCCTTGTCCAGGATTTGCGCGCGCGTGATCTGGGCCGGCACGTACTGCTGGCTGCTCGGCTGGATCTTGTCGAGCCACTTCTGCGCGCCGGCATCGTCCTTCTGCTCGACCGCAAGTTGCGCGAGGTAGATATAGGCCTGACCGGGGTCCGCGGCCGGATTCTTCTCGGCAAGTTGCGCGTATTGCGTCAGATACTTCTGCGCGGCGTCGAACTTTTTCTGCTGCACACTGATAAGCGAGAGCGCCATGAGCGGCATCAGGTCGTTCGCGTTGTCCTTGTGCAGGATCTCGAACTGCTTCTGCGCGTCGTCGAGGCGGTCGGCGGCGAGATAGGTTTGCGCGAGCGCAAGACGGCCTTCGCGCGACTTCGGATTCTGCTGGACGTACTTTTCGATCGACGCAATGCCTTCGGCGCGCTCCTCCGGCCCCATCTGCGCGAGCATCAGCGCGGCGGGAAGATAGTCGGGCTTGAGCGCGAGCGCCTGCTCGAACGACTTGCGCGCGTCGGGCACGTCGTCGGCGAGCAGTTGCTGGCGGCCGATCGCGAGCTGCGCCTCGGGGCGGTTCAAGTCGTCCTTGAGCAGCGTCTTGAGCACATTCAGGCCGCCCACGCGATTCGGGCCGCGCGAAAGCAGAAGCTGCAGCGAGAGGATTGCCTGGCCGCGGCTGTCGGCCGGTACTTTCGCCAGTTCGCTCGCGAGCAGCGGCTGGGCGTCGTCGGGCTTGCCGGCGAGCACCAGCAGCGAGGCGTCGAGTTGCGCGGCACGCTCGGAGTCGGGCGCGTACTGCTGCCAGAGCTGGACCGCAGTCAGGGCGTCAGAAGGGCTTTGCGCCGCGAGCGCGATTTCGGTCGCGCGCTGCGCCATGCGCGGGTCGTGCGTGTCGCGCGCGAGCGCGAGATAGGTTTGAAAGGCGGGCGCGGGCTGGTCGCGTTGCAGCGCGACTTCTGCGGCGAGCACCTGAAAGACGATCTGGCTCGACAGCGGCACGCTCGGCAGATCCTTCTTTTCGTCGGGCGAGGCCGGACCGAAAGCGTCCGGCATGGTGACGGAAGTGTCGTCCGTGTCGGGGGACGGATCCTGCGCATACGCGCTCGGCGTGGTCAACGCCCAGGCCGCGAGAACCGCGGTGCCAAGGAGGCGACGCGCGAGGGCGGCAGGCATGCGGCGCGTCGCGGGACGCTTCGCGAACAGCTTAACGAAAGACAGTTCCATGGAATTCCGTCGAATGTTTCGGTCGATTGTAACGCGCTGGCTACAATACGCGCACAACGCGCACACACGTTTACGCAAGTTGCAGACCAACCCGGACCAGCATCCGAATCAGGCCGCCAGACATGCCAGAGTTACCAGAAGTTGAGGTTACCCGAAGGGGGATCGAACCGTGGGTCGCGGGCCGCCGCGTTGAGCGTGTGGAGGTGCGCAACCCCGCATTGCGCTGGCCCGTGCCGGCCACGCTCGCCCGTACGCTGCGCGGCCGCACGATCCGTTCCGTCGGCCGCCGCGGCAAATATTTGCTGTTCGAGATCGACGAGGGCTGGTTCATCGTGCACCTGGGCATGACCGGCACGCTGCGCGTGCTGCGCAATCTGCCCAAGCCCCCTGCCGCGGAGAAGCACGACCACGTCGACTGGTTTTTCGACGACTTCACGCTGCGCTTTCGCGACCCACGCCGTTTCGGCGCCGTGCTCTGGCATCCGCGCGAGGCTGGCGACGTGCTCGGCCATCCGCTGCTGGCGGGGCTCGGCATCGAGCCGTTCACGCCGGCATTCGACGGCGCACTGCTCTTTCGCGGGACACGCGGGCGCAAGGTTGCCGTCAAGCAGGCGCTCCTCGCGGGCGACATTGTGGTGGGCGTTGGGAATATCTACGCGTCGGAGAGTCTGTTCCGTGCCGGTATCCGGCCGACGACTCCAGCCGGGCGCGTTTCGCTCGCCCGCTACGAACTCCTCGCGGACGCCGTGCGCGCCGTGCTCGCCTCGGCCATCGAGAAGGGCGGAAGCACGCTGCGCGACTTCGTTGGCAGCAACGGCGAAAGCGGCTATTTCCAGCTCGAATACTTCGTTTATGACCGGGCGGGCCAACCCTGCCGCGTGTGCGGCACGCCGATCAAGCAGATCGTGCAGGGCCAGCGTTCCACTTACTTCTGTCCGCGCTGCCAGCGCTGAGCGCCAAGCTTTTATATGTACCGAACTTCGTCCACTTCCGCGCCGCTGCCGGCTGGCGCATATCCCGCTGAACTGCTCACCGGCTTTGCGCCGCGCCTGATTGCCTGGCAGCGCGAGCACGGCCGTCACGACCTCCCGTGGCAGAACACGCGCGACCCGTACCGCATCTGGCTCTCGGAAATCATGCTGCAACAGACCCAGGTCTCGACTGTGATTCCGTACTACACGCGTTTTCTCGAGCGCTTTCCCACGGTCGAATCGCTCTCCGCTGCGCCCGACGACGACGTGATGGCGCTCTGGGCCGGCCTCGGTTATTACTCGCGCGCGCGCAATCTGCACCGCTGCGCTCAGGTCGTGACGCAAACCCACGGCGGCAAGTTTCCGTCGACGGTCGAGGCGCTCGCAGAGCTGCCAGGCATTGGCCGCTCGACGGCGGCGGCGATCGCGTCGTTCGCGTTCGGCGCGCGCGCGACGATCCTCGACGGCAACGTGAAGCGCGTGCTCGCTCGCGTGTTCGGCGTGGAAGGCTTTCCTGGCGAAAAGCGCGTAGAGAACGCGATGTGGACGCTCGCCGAAACGCTCGTGCCGGGTCCCAAAGCGAGCGACGCCGATGTGAGCGCGTACACGCAAGGCTTGATGGATCTCGGCGCGACGCTGTGTGGACGAGGCAAGCCCGATTGCGCGCGCTGCCCGTTCGCCGACGACTGCGTGGCGAACACGATGGGACGTCAGCGCGAACTGCCTGCCGCGCGTCCGAAGAAGACCGTGCCCACGCGGCGCACGTGGATGCTCGTGCTGCTCGACGGCGACGCGGTGATGCTGGAGAAGCGCCCGCCATCGGGTATCTGGGGCGGTTTGTGGAGCCTGCCCGAAGCCGCCGATGAACCCGCGCTCGCTGAGCGCGCGCGCGACTTCGGCGTGACGCCTGAGCGCGCGGCGTCAAGCTCCGCGCTCATGCCGCTTACGCATACGTTCACGCACTTCAAGCTCGACATCGAGCCGCGCGTGATCGAACTGAAGCGCAACGCCACGCCGCTCGAAGTGAACGATGGACAGAACGCATGGGTGTCGCTCGGCAATATCGACGCGTATGGTCTGCCCGCACCAGTGCGCAAGTTGCTCGACGGTTTGCGTGGACCGCTGATCTGATCGGGTAAT
Source organism: Paraburkholderia hiiakae (assembly GCF_904848665.1). Classification (GTDB taxonomy): domain Bacteria; phylum Pseudomonadota; class Gammaproteobacteria; order Burkholderiales; family Burkholderiaceae; genus Paraburkholderia; species Paraburkholderia hiiakae. The sequence goes on along the minus strand of NZ_CAJHCQ010000001.1, from coordinate 727,264 downwards.
TCGACGGTAGATGCAGGCGGTTAGCCCACCTGGACGGCACGCATCGCGCTTCTAGCTTTGCCTCACGAACTGGGCACCCGCCTTCCGCTCGTGTGACTCTGCGCGCAAAATGTAGGGCGCCCTCGTCATGCGAAGTTGAAATGCGTGATCTCGCGCGTAGCGATCGGATGTTTCGCGTTGTAGTACCTGCGCAGAAGTTTCCTGTCTATCGTCAATACCCCTCCAGTCAGACTTGCTACGGTGGTCCTCTTCCAGGAGGGGACGATGACACAGTGCTTCAAGGACCACGCGTGCGACGATTTGGAGTTGCACAAGAACACAACGGCGCTCGCAGAGTGCGAGAGCTACTTCACCGAAGAGAACGGGCGGAAGGTTAAGATCACTGAAGTGCCGGTGCTCACCTGTGCGTGCATTTGGCGTGAATACCAGAAAGAAGCGGAAGACATTGTGGCACCGGGTGGCACATTGATTGCCGATCCAAAAATCCGGAACCGCGCAATCAACGCTGCCTATGCCAAGTTATGGTTGAGCGATCCCCGCTTTCAATGGGCCGGCCTTGCGGCCTTCGCCTCTAAGCAGGTTGGCTGCGGCCTGCTGCATGCCGCCGATTCGATCAAGAAGATTCAAGCTGAACATGATGCTGCTCAGCGCATGGCACAAAGTTCCAGGCCAAGCTGGGGCATTCCCGGCCTGCTCAGTGTCAGCAAGGTCGATGAGATCGCACAACGCAACTACGAGCAGGCTCGCCGCAGCAATCCGGTGCCAAGCATTGACGTTCGCCGCGATGGCGATCTGCTATCGCTGGCGCAGCAGCAGTACCAGCATATGTACGATATGCTCGCCTTGGGCAATACGACGCTGTTCCTGGACGTGTTTCCATTACATGCCTTCTACAAGAAGCGTGGGCTCAGCGAGCTTAAAGTCTGCCTGCGTGCACGCCAAAGGATAGTTAGGCAGTCTCCTCCTGTCTTATGGCCAATCGTAGATAGATTGCCCTTTGGTTGGGATTACCCTCAAATCCTGCAGGCCTTCGAGGCCATTGATTCTGGGTATATAGCCGAGAGTGTTGTTTATTTGGCGCAGCATGAGCAGATCAACATCCTGCAACCGGCGATGTACGGCGACCCACAATTAGTAGCTCTGCTGCGTGCTGACCAGGCGTCCTATGTCACTGGCTTTCCGTCTGGTGTGGCTGAGGCTATCGAACTTACGCTCACCAGTCAGTGCGGCCGCATTGATGACGGACGCAGCATCAGCTTTAGCAGGAACCCCGCAGCCGACCTATCCGACGCTAATCAGCGCATGCCCTTTGTTCTCAAGGCTGCGGCTCGGTTTGACGAGATGCTTCACAACGCCAATCGCAGCCTTGTTGAGCAATCCATTCAGGATATTGCAGCAGGGCAAGGTGTGCGATGAAATGGCTGGCACCCAAGGGCTACGGGCGAATTGGGCCTGGCTTGCTCGCATTGGGCATGCTCTTACTGGCAGCCCTGCTATGGTGGGAACGGGCGCATCCCAAGAATCCAGAAATTGCGCTGGTAATCGGCGAGCCTTGGGAAAGTATGCGTCAGCGTTCCAGCGCAAGGATTGATCCGGCGATTCCAGACGAAATTTGGTACAACATCCCGAAGTCAGATGCACGACTGCGCTTCGTTGATCCTCAGTACGGATTTGTGACCCCGCAAGCCCGTTTCTTCACTGTGAGCTACGCGAAAGGGCTTGTGGATAGCGTGCGCATGTCGCCGCAGATCGAGCCGCTTGCGCTTAACGACGCGCTGAAGGTTGCACTGGACCTGCAAGAGCAGTGGCGTAAGGGAGGATGGGAGCCCATCCACGCCATGGACGATCCGCCGTTCGCCGATACGCCGGACTGGCGTGCGGCCTTGGCGGCGTGCCAGCCCAATGTAGTCTATTGGAGTGCTGGTCAGCGTTTCCAGATTATGCTTGGCATGGCATGTTTCCGGGATGACAAGCAACCTGACGAGAGGCGATACCTCATCACGCTTGCCCTTGCCAAACCTTGGGTGGATCCTTGAGCATGTATTTTGGATGCGCTCTCTTCTGCAGCGGGAGCGAGGATGACCGCGCGATCCAGAGGCCGTTACCGCCTCAAAGCAACTGATGCTGCTGCATGTAGTGATGCACGATTTCGATACGCGCACCCGCGTCGTTCAGCTCCATGAGCTTCTGACGCGCGCGCAGAGCGATCGGCAGCACCTCGGCGAGACGGTTCGATACCCACGAGGGATCGTCGAAGCGAAACGGCTCCGCAAACGGCAGGCTTGCGGGATCGCGCTCGCGAATCGTCGCGATGATGCGCTCGAGCACTTCCGCACACGCGCCGAATTGCGCGAGCTGTTTGCCGCCTTCCAGTGGAATGTCTTCGGGGATCAGTTCGGCCATGCCCACGAGCAGGCCGTCGGCTTCCACGCGATGCGAGAGCAGATGAAAGCGCTGCGTGCCATGCGCCTGGATATGCAGCATGCCGACGGTTTCGACATCGCATTGCTCGATGAGCGCGAGGCAGCCAACGGACTCCGGCACGGCGATCTCGTCGGGCAGCGCGACTTCGGCGCCGCTTTTGAGCAGACACACGCCGAACGGCGTGTGCTCGCGCAGGCACTCGCTCGCCATGTCCACGTACCGCGCTTCGAAGATCTTGAGCGGCAGCAGACCGCCAGGGAAGAGCACCGTATGCAGCGGGAACAGCGGCAAATCGGCAAGCACGGCAGGAGACGAGGACATGGCGCAACGCTTTCGGTTAAGGGCCGCGCGATGCGCAGCCGGTTAGGCGATCAGCCGTGACGACTCTCCGACATCGAGAGGCGCGTCGCGGTGACGCACGATAACGTTCGACTCGCCAGCAAAGCGCGCGGCGAGCGTCTGGGCGATGAACACCGAGCGATGCTGTCCGCCCGTGCAGCCAATCGCAACGGTGAGATAGCTGCGGTTGTCGGCGCGAAAATGCGGCAGCCACTTCGCGACGAACGCGTAGATATCTTCGATCATTTCGTGGACGGCCGGCTGCGCATTCAGAAAGTCGATCACGGGCTGATCGAGCCCGGTGAGTGGCCTTAGAAGGGCGTCGTAATGCGGGTTCGGCAGCGTGCGAACATCGAACACGAGGTCCGCGTCGAGCGGCACACCGCGTTTGAAGCCGAACGATTCGAACGTGAGCATGAGCGAGCCCCGCTCGCCTTCCACGAACACCTTGACCCACTGACGCAGCGCGTTAGAACTCAGATTGCTCGTATCGACCTGATGGCCGAATTCGGCAAGGTTCGAGACGAGCTCGCGCTCGTGCTCGATGGCTTCTTCGAGCGACTTGAGCATGCCCACATTCGCGTCGTGCGCGGCGGAGCCCGACAGCGGATGGCGGCGACGTGTTTCCGAGAAGCGCTGGATGAGCGACTGCGTGCTCGCATTGAGGAACAGCACGCGCACGTCGTGGCGACGCGCGAGGTCGCGGATCATCTCCGGCATGTCGTCGAACGACGAACTCGAGCGCGCATCGATAGCGACGGCGAGGCGTTCGTAGCCGTCGTCGCTGAGATATTGCGCGAGTTGCGGTAGAAAGCGCGGCGGCAAATTGTCGACGCAATAGTAGCCGACGTCTTCGAGCGCGTTGAGCGCCACTGACTTGCCGGAACCCGAAATGCCGGTGATCAGGATGATACGCATGGGAGAGTCGATGAACCCGATTGGGTCATCATAGCATCCGATCCGCGCGCCTGTATTGGCTCTCCGGGCCGCAGTGGCTTGTTTCGAGGGCGTGCGAGGCGTGATTCGCGCGCTTGTTCGGAACGTATTCGGGCGTCAGATCAGCTTGCCGGGAAACTGGCTGTCGGGGTCCTGCATGGCCAGACGCTGGCGGTCCATGAAGTCGCGCAGCGTGTCGATACCGCGCAATTGCAGGATCGTGTTGCGCACGGCGGCCTCGACCAGTACGGCGAGGTTGCGGCCCGCGGCCACCTGGATCGTGACCTTGCTGATGGGCAGGCCAAGCACGTCCACGGTCTGGCTCTCCAGCGGCAGGCGCTGGAACTCGCCGTCCGGGCGGCGCACGAGCTGCACGATGAGCTTGAGCTTCATCTTCCGGCGCACGGCCGTTTCACCGAAGATCGTCTTGATGTCGAGCAGACCGAGGCCGCGCACTTCGAGCAGGTTCTGCAAGAGCGGCGGGCAGCGGCCTTCGACGAAATCGGGGCCGAGGCGCACGAAATCCACAGCGTCGTCGGCCACGAGGCCATGGCCGCGGCTGATCAGCTCCAGACCCAGTTCGCTCTTGCCGAGACCCGAGTCGCCCGTGAGCAGCACGCCCATGCCCAGAATGTCGAGAAACACGCCGTGCAGCGTCGCGCGCGGCGCGAGAATGCGCGACATGTAAAGGCGCAAGCTGTCGATGACGGTGGCCGCCGACATCGGCGTGGTGAAGAGCGGCGTGGACGAACGCGTACAACGCAGCACCAACTCGGGCGGCGCGGTCATGCCGTCGGCGACCACGAGGAAGGGCGGTTCGAGTGCGATCAGCTCGGCCATGTGGCGCGAGCGGTCTTCGTCGGTTTGGCGCTGGTAGTAGTGGATTTCGGCGTCGCCGAGCACCTGGATACGGTTCGGATGGATGAGATTCAAGTGGCCGACGAGGTCCGCGCTCGCCGTGGCCGTGGCCACCGTCTCGGTCGAAAAGCCGCGTTCCCAGCCTTCGTGCCCCGTCAGCCAGCTGAGTTTCAGCGTGGTGGCGTTGTCGTCGAAGATGCTTTGGGCGTTGATGCTGGAAGTGTCCATGAGTCGGTGACTCCGCGAGATGACTCGCTTAACGGCTAACTAGATTGTGTGAACCTGGAGGGCTCGCGGCTGCCCGCGCCTTGCAACGAGCGGCGGGCGCGCGCTTTTCGGCCGCGCGTACCGCGACCGCGCCCCGCAAGACGCCGCACATTACATCAAGGTTGCCACTGGGTGAGCAGGCGATGCAACGTTTCGCGGTCTTCTTCCGTATGGAGCCGCTCACGCGTTTCGCGATCTGACAACAGTTGTGCGATCTCGGACAGGATTTCAAGGTGCTGCTGCGTGGCCTGTTCAGGCACGAGCAGGAAGATGAGGAGCGAGACGGGCTGACCGTCTGGCGCTTCGAAGGCGATCGGCTCGGCGAGGCGCACGAAGGCGGCTTGCGGCTGCTTCAGACCCTTGATGCGGCCGTGCGGGATCGCGACGCCTTCGCCGAGGCCCGTGGAGCCGAGGCGCTCGCGGGCGAAAAGATTGTCGGTGACCGTGCTGCGGGCGATGCCGTTCTGGTTTTCGAAGATCAGGCCAGCCTGTTCGAAGACGCGTTTCTTGCTGGTAACGGACAGGCCGACGACGACGTTCTCGATGGGAAGTATTTTGGCTAAACGATTCATGTTGGCAGGCGAAAACGTGGCCTGAATGCTCCACACCCCGACCGCTGCCCGATTTGGCGGCAGCTTTGGATCTGGCGACGAAGCCCGGTGCCGGGACCGTGGGGACCTGTTGGTGCGTTAGACCCCGTAATACGACTGGACCATTATAGAACAAGCGTCCACGCCGATGGTGCGATGCGCCACGCATAAGCGCAACCCTCGTTTCCCGGTTGCACCCAGCGGTAAAACCCTGCGTTGCGCCAACTCACGAAAAAGCCGCCCGGTTCGGGCGGCTTCGCTTCGAGGGGCGGAGGATGAACTATCGACTCCAGCCCCGGTTCATGGCGCGGATTGCCACAAGGAACACTGTGGGATCACTGCGGCGGGATTTCGATGATGGGCGCAGGCTGGTGCTTGATCGCCTCATGTTGATGTCCCTGCACGCGGTCCTTATGACGTACGACCTGGCGGTCCAGCTTGTCGACCACGAGATCGATGGCGGCGTACATGTCGCCGTTAGCGCTCTCCACAAATATGTCCTTGCCTTTCAGATGAAGGTTCACTTCAACCTTCTGTCTCTTATCCTTTTCCTTATGGTTGTCGACCGAGAGGACCACATTGCCATCGATTACCTGATCGAAATGTCTTAGCACCCTGTCCAGTTTGGTGATCACGTATTCTCGCAACGCTGGCGTTACTTCGAGATGGTGTCCACTGATCTTCAGATTCATAGTGCTTCTCCAGGCTAATGGCCGCGTGACGCGTGAAGTGCGGCAATGCCGGTCGACTGTCTGCCAGTGCGCGGCTCCCCGAAAGGCCTGCGACGGCGGGCTAACTCGGCCGGCCATGTCCGCCAACGGGCGTAGCGACCGGAAAACGCCTGCTCCGTGAAAGCCGGAACAAGCTAAAGAGACTTGCGCAGATTGACCGCTGGAATCTTCAGCGCCTCGCGATACTTCGCAACTGTGCGTCGCGCGACCACGAAGCCCTGTTCCGCCAGCAGTTCGGCGATGCGGCTGTCTGAAAGAGGGGATTTGGTGTTCTCGGCTCCTATGAGTTGCTTGATGAGGGCGCGGATGGCGGTGGATGATGCAGCGCCTCCGGTGTCCGTCGATACATGCGATCCGAAGAAGTACTTAAATTCAAGTGTCCCGAATGGAGTCAGCATGTATTTACCGGTTGTCACACGCGAGACAGTTGATTCGTGTAGGCCCAGCGTATCAGCAATCTCCCTCAAAACCAAGGGGCGCATGGCGATTTCACCGTGCACAAAAAAGTTCTTCTGACGCTCGACGATAGCCTGCGCGACACGCAGGATCGTCTCGAAACGCTGCTGGATATTCTTGATCAGCCAGCGCGCTTCCTGCAGCTGTTGGCGCAGCGAACCGCTGCCCGGGTCGCCGCGGTTGTTGCGCAGAATATTCGCGTACAGATGGTTGATGCGCAGCTTCGGCACCACCTCCGGGTTGAGTTCGGCATGCCAGTTCTGGCCGGCCTTCTTCACGATGATGTCGGGCACCACGTAATCGGCTTCGGTCTTCCCATACGATGCGCCCGGGAACGGTTCGAGCGAGCGGATCAGCGCATGCGCCTCACGCAGCTCGTCGTCGCCCGTCTTCAGTTGCTTGCGCAACCGCGTGAAATCGCGCGCGGCGAGCAGTTCCAGATAGTGCGACACGATCTCGAGCGCGAGCGTGCGCGTGGGCGACGAATTGACGCGCAGCAACTGCAGCTTCAGGCACTCGGAGGCCGAGCGCGCACCCACGCCCGCAGGGTCGAAGCTATGCAGCAGCGCTAGCGCCGCATTGAATTCGTCGACGTCGACCTCGAGCTCTTCGGGGATGTCGGCAAGAATTTCCTCACAGGTCGCGCCGAGGTAGCCGTCTTCGTCGAGCGATTCGATGAGGAACGTGATGAGCGCGCGGTCGCGGTGGCTCGCGTTCGTTTCGCGCAACTGCGCTATGAGATGGTCGCGCAGCGTGGTGGTCGATTCGTGGATTTGCAGCGGCGGCAGGTCGTCGTCGTCAGATGCGTTGCCGGAGCGGCCGTAGTCGTCCAGGTTCCACTGGCTTGCGTCGCCGTTCGCGTCGCCGCCCAGGCCGTCGTACTCGTCCACGCCTCGCGGCTCGCTCTCGCTGTTTTCGCCGCTGCCGCTGGATGCCGTGGTCGAGCTGCTCGCGCCCTGCATCGGCTCGGCGCCCGAAGACGTGGGCGGCTGCGCGATGACCGAGCCGTCCGAGGCCACGCGCAGCGGGCTCGCGATCCAGTCATCCTCGTTTTCGAGCAGCGGGTTCTGCGAGATCGCCGTCGCGACCTCCTGCTGCAGTTCGAGCGTCGACAGCTGCAGCAGCCGGATGGACTGTTGCAGTTGTGGCGTGAGCGCAAGATGCTGCGAGAGGCGGAGTTGGAGGCTGGCTTTCATGGCGGTGTGCGAACCATTGTAAAGAGTTTGCCACGCGGACGAAACCACGGAGCATTCGCAAAAACGAGCGTGTGCCGCGCCGCCGTGTGCCCGGAATTTGGTGCGCAAACAGGGGCGCTGCTCGCGCTGCCATGCACCGTTTTGGGGGGCAGGGTCGATGAAGCGGAGTTACACGGGGAAACGCGAAAGATGAGGCCGGAAAAACGCGAATGCGGATCGCGCGCGCCGGGTGAGCGCTGTGGGACTGCGGTGAGCGGGCGCGCAAGGCGCGCCCGGGGACTTACATGCGGAAGTGTTCGCCGAGATAAACGCGGCGCACGCTTTCGTTCTCGATGATTTCGCCAGGCGCACCGGCCGCGAGCACGGTGCCGTCGCTGATGATGTACGCGTGGTCGCAGATGCCGAGCGTCTCGCGCACGTTGTGGTCCGTGATCAGCACGCCGATGTTGCGCTGCTTGAGGAACTTCACGATCTTCTGGATTTCCAGGACGGCGATCGGGTCGACGCCCGCGAACGGCTCGTCGAGCAGAATGAAGCTCGGGTCGGTTGCGAGCGCGCGCGCGATTTCAACGCGCCGGCGTTCGCCGCCCGACAGCGAGAGCGCGGGGTTCTCGCGAAGATGCGCGATCTGCAGTTCGTCCATCAGCGCTTCGGCACGCTCGGTGATGACGTCTTTCGACAGACGTTTGCCGTTGCCGTCCACCTGCAGTTCGAGCACCGCGCGGATGTTCTCCTCGACGGTGAGCTTGCGGAACACCGAAGCTTCCTGCGGCAGATACGAAAGACCGAGCGCGGCGCGCTTGTGGATGGGCAGGAGGCTGATGGACCGGCCGTCGAGGTCGATCTCGCCGGCGTCGAGCGGCACGAGACCCACGATCATGTAGAACGACGTGGTCTTGCCGGCGCCGTTGGGGCCGAGCAGCCCAACCACTTCGCCGCTCTTCACGTCGAGCGAAACGTCCTTGACGACGGTGCGCGAGCCATAGCGCTTCTTCAGGTTGCGCACGACGAGCGTGCTCGTCTTGCCGGCCAGCTGGCGGCCGTAGCTTTGGGGGGCGGTGACGGTATTCACTGTGGCGGCGCTTCCTGCAGCTTGGTGGACGGCGTGAGCGCGGCCGGGGCGCCCGCGGCCGGCTGTGCGCCGGTAGTGTTGCGCGGCGAGAGCATGGCGCGAACGCGGCCGCCGGGGTTGCCGGGACCTGCGACGTCCTTGCCCGACTTTGCCGTATAGAAGTCGTTCTGGCCGTCGTAGGTGACGACACTGCCGTGGACCTGATCCATCACCGTCGAGAGGCCCTGCAGGCGGCGCACCGTGGCGCGCGTCGTGAGCGTGGTGAGATCCTGCTTGCCGTCGTAATCGATGCGCTCAGCGGTGCCGTCGACGTATTCGTCGAGGCCTTCGCGCTTCTGGCGGAAGTAGGCGAGCTTCTCGGCGGGCGTGCCCGGCGCGACGGTGCCGGTCGCGAACTGGTAGCCCTGCGGGTCCTGCGTGACGACGAGCTTGTCGGCCTTGATGAGGATCGTGCCCTTGGTGGCGACCACGTGGCCGGTGAAGACGGTCTGCTGCTTCAGATCGTCATACGTCATGTTGTCCGCTTCGATATTGAGCGGCTTGTCCTTGTCGGCGCGCTCGGCGTGGGCCGCGGGCGCGAAGCCGGCGAACAGCAGCGCGCCGGCGAGCGTCATCAGCGCCGCGAAGCGTGCGCGGCGCGCGTCGGGCGAACGGCCGTTCAGTGGACGGGGAAGCGAATCGTTCATGCAATCGTGCCTTGCGTGGACGGCCCGGCGTTCAGGACGAGCCGCCGGAGTCAGCCGGGGCGATGGCTCCACGGACGTTGCCGAAGAGCTGGATGACCCGGGAGACATTGTTGTAGTTCATGCCGCTGGTGGCCGTCATGACCGACTGGCCGCGTCGAAGTTTAACCGGCTTTTCGGTCAGGATCACATCGTCGTTCACGAGCACTTTGAAATGCTCGGAATCAGCCTGCATTTCCGGGTCGCCGGCGCCAGCCGCGCGCAAGATGCGCGCGTTGTCGTACAGATTGACGATCGAGGCGTCGGCGTTGACCGTGCCGCGCAGCCCCGTGGCCGTGACGATCGGCTTGCCGGGCTGGAATGCGCGCACGGCCGGATTCGTGAGGTCGCTGTTCTCGTCGTCCTCGTAGTGAACCATGTGCGTGGCCGTGAGCCGGTACTGCGTGGCGCCCGACTGGTCGAGTTCGGACACCGAGAAGTTGTCGGCGAAATAGTCGGGCGTATGCGTGAGCGGACGCGGCGCCGCCTCTTTCTCGCGCGGCTGGACGGCCTGCAGCAGCCACCACGTGAAACCGGCGAGCGCGGCGACGCACACGAGCGGCACGAGCGAAGTGAGGCGGAACTTCTGGTTCATCGCGGCATCCCGGCCAGCGGCGCGCAGGCCGCGGCGAGCATGGCGTCGTAATGGTTCTGCGCGCGCAGGATCAGGTCGGTGACTTCGCGCACGGCGCCGTGGCCGCCCACCTTGCCGGACACCCAGTGGGCGCGCGAAAGCACGTCCGGATGGGCGTTGGCGGGCGCGGCGGCGAACCCGCACTGGAGCATCACGCCGAGGTCGGGCCAGTCATCGCCCATGTAGCCGCACGCTTCGGGCGCAATGCCCGTTTGCGAGAGCAGTTCGGCGAACGCCACGCGCTTGTCTTCCACGCCCTGCCACAGGTGCGTGATTTTGAGTTCCTTCGCGCGCACGGCGACGATTTCCGAGCGACGCCCGGTGATGATGGCCGTGTCGATGCCGGCTTCGCGCAGGAGCTTCGCGCCGTGGCCGTCGAGCGAGTTGAACGCCTTCATCGTGTCGCCCGCGCCGGTGAAGAGCAGGCCGCCGTCGGTGAGCACACCGTCGATGTCGAAAATCATGAGGCGCACACGCGCGGCGCGCGCGGTTGCGTCGAGTGGGGTAGCCATCAGATCACCTTCTTGGAGAACAGGTCGTGCATGTTGAGCGCGCCGATCAGCGTGCCCTCGGCATCGACGACCAGCATCTGATTGATGCGGTAGCGCTCCATCAGTTCCACGGCTTCGACAGCAAGCTGGTCCGGGCCGATGGTGCGCGGGCCTTTCGTCATGACCTGCGCGATCGGCAGGTCGCGGAAATCGCCCGCGCGCTCGAGCACGCGGCGCAGGTCGCCGTCGGTGAAAATGCCTTGTACGTGGCCGTCGGCATTGACGACCGCCGTCATGCCCATGCGCTTGGCCGTGAGCTGGAAGAGGGCGTCGCGCACGGTCACGTCGTCGCGCACCTGCGGGATTTCGTCGCCCGTGCGCATCACATCGCGCACGTAGGTCAGCAGGCGCCGGCCGAGCGCGCCGCCCGGATGCGAGCGCGCGAAGTCGTCGGCGCCGAAGCCGCGCGCGTCGAGCACCGCGACCGCGAGCGCGTCCGAGAGCGCGAGCGCCGCCGTCGTGCTGGCGGTGGGCGCGAGGTTCAGCGGGCAGGCTTCCTTCTCCACGCCGGCGTCCAGATGGACGTCGGAGAGCTGGCCGAGCGTCGATTGCGGGCGGTTGCCCGTCATGCCGATGAGCTTCGCGCCAATGCGCTTGACGAGCGGCAGAATCGCCACGAGTTCTTCGGATTCGCCGGAGTTCGACAGGCCGATGAAGACGTCGTCCGCGGTGACCATGCCGAGGTCGCCGTGGCTCGCTTCCGCCGGATGCACGAAGAACGCGGGGGTGCCGGTGGAGGCCAGCGTGGCCGCGAGCTTGCGGGCAATGTGGCCCGATTTGCCGATGCCGGAAACGACGACGCGCCCGCGGCAACTGAGGATGAGGTCGACCGCGCCGACGAAGTTGTCGTCGAGCCGGTCGCGAAGCCCGCGCACGGCGTCCGCTTCGATGTCGAGCACGTTGCGAGCGAGCTTCAGCGCCCGGTCGCCATTGATTTTCGCTATCATCCGCGGAGTATAGCAAAGGCGTCTGCGCGCCGCGCCAGCGCCCCCCAGCGCCAAAACCCCGTGCGCGAGCCGCCTGGCTTGCCCAGCAGTATTTCCGTAGCCCTTCCCATGTAGCCGCCTTTGCGTCGATCATTGACCCGGCGCGGGGCAGAATTTGCATTGCCGCTCATGCAAACCGCGACTGACGAACGAGGACGCTTCACACGATGATCTCCCCGCTGGAAATGACGCTGTTCCTGCTGCTCGCCTCGGTGGTTGGCGTCGTGCTGTTCCGTTATCTGAATCTGCCACCGATGCTCGGCTACCTCACGGTCGGCATTCTCGTGGGCCCGCGCTCGCTCGGCATCGTGCCGGACACGCACGGCGCGCAGAACCTGGCCGAGTTCGGTGTGGTATTCCTGATGTTCTCCATCGGCCTCGAGTTCTCACTGTCGAAGCTGCGCGCCATGCGCCACGCCGTGTTCGGCCTCGGGCTTTCGCAGGTGCTGGGTACGATCGTGGTGGCGCTCCTGCTCGGGCTCGTGCTGGAGCCGTGGGTGCATATCACGTGGCAAGCGTGCGTGGCGCTTGGCGGCGCGCTCGCGATGTCGTCCACGGCCATTGTCAGCAAGATGCTTTCCGAGCGGCTCGAGATCGAATCGGAGCACGGCCGCAACATTCTGGGCGTGCTGCTGTTCCAGGATCTGGCTGTGGTGCCGCTGCTCATCGTGATCGCGGCGTTCGGCGGTTCGTCGGCTTCGCTCGTCGAGTCGCTCGGCACGGCGGCCGTGAAGATCGTGCTCGCGCTCGGCATTCTGCTCATCGTCGGGCAGAAGTTCATGACGCGCTGGCTCACCATCGTCGCGCGGCGCCGCTCGCAGGAACTGTTCGTGCTCAACGTGCTGCTCATCACGCTGGGCGCCGCGTTCATCACCGACAAGTTCGGCCTCTCGCTTGCGCTCGGTGCGTTCATCGCGGGCATGCTGATCGCCGAAACGCCGTACAAGCACCAGGTGGAAGAGGACATCAAGCCGTTTCGCGACGTGCTGCTCGGGCTCTTCTTCGTAACCACGGGCATGCTGCTCAACCCGCACGTGATCTGGCAGCACCCACTCATGGTGGCGGCGTTCTTCTTCGGGCCGGTCGTGCTCAAGGCCGTGCTCATCACCGCGCTCACGCGTATTTTCGGCGCGTCGCCGGGCGTGGCGATGCGCACGGGTCTCGGCCTCGCGCAGGCCGGCGAATTCGGCTTCGTGCTGCTGAACCTCATTCTCGACAAGCATCTCGTCGATGCCACGCTGCTCCAGGCGATCCTCGCGGCCATGCTGCTGTCGATGCTCGCCGCGCCGTTCCTGATCCAGAACGCCGACCGCATCGTGCTGCGCCTCTCCTCGACGGAATGGATGCAGCAGTCGCTGATGATGACGCGCATCGCCACGCAAAGCATCAAGCAAAGCGGCCACGTGATCGTGTGCGGCTACGGTCGCGCGGGGCAGAACCTCGCACGCATGCTCGAATACGAAGGCCTCTCGTACGTGGCGCTCGACCTCGACCCCGACCGCGTGGCGGCCGCGGCGGCGGCGGGCGAGTCGGTGGTGTTTGGCGACGCGGCGCGGCGCGAGTCGCTCGTCGCGGCGGGCATCCATCGTGCGGCTGCCGTGGCGATCACGTATGCCAACACGCAATCGGCGTTTCGCGTGCTCCGTCACATTCACGAGCTGGAGCCCACCTTGCCCGTGATCGTGCGCACGGTGGACGACGCCGATCTCGAACGCCTGCTAGCCGCGGGCGCGACCGAGGTGATTCCGGAGATTGTGGAGGGGAGCCTCATGCTCGCCTCGCACATGCTGGTGCTGATGGGCGTGCCGATGCGGCGCGTGGTGCGCCGCGTGGAGGAACTGCGCGACGAGCGCTACAGCCTGCTGCGCGGCTACTTCCACGGCACCGACGATGCGGGCGAGGACGGTCACGAGCAGGTGCGGCTACAATCCGTACCGGTCGACGAGCGCGCCGATGCCGTGGGCCGCACGCTGGCGGAACTGGGCCTGTACGAGCTTGGCGTCGAGGTGACGGCGATTCGCCGCCACGGCATTCGCGGCGTCGAACCGGACCCGTCGACCAAGCTGCGCGAGGCCGACATCGTCGTGCTGCGCGGTTTGCCCGAGCAGCTCGCGCAGGCCGAGGAGCGGCTTTCGCGGCATCGCAAGCCGGGCGCGGCGGGCGCGGGTGCAGCGGCGGCCTGATATCCCGCCGTTGCCGCGATCGCTACCCCGTCGCGAAATCGCGCTTTCGGGGTCCTGCCCCGGTTAACGCGTCCTACCGTCATTCTTTATTAGTTGCTACCCGGAGAGATCATGTCCAACGCACCTGCGAACCCGAGCGCTGAAGCCGCCCAGTTCGTGAAGAGCCTGATCCGCACGGTGCCCGACTGGCCTCAGCCGGGAGTGCAGTTCCGCGACATCACGCCGCTCATCGGCCATCCGAAGGGCCTGCGCGTGCTGATCGACCTGTTCGTCGAGCGCTATGTCGATGCGAAGCTCGACTACGTGGCGGGGCTCGATGCGCGCGGCTTCATCATCGCGCCGATCGTCGCTTACGAGCTAAACGTGGGCTTCATTCCGATCCGCAAGATCGGCAAGCTGCCGTACAAGACCGTTTCCGAGACTTACAAGCTCGAATACGGCGAAGCGACCGTCGAGATTCACGAGGACGCCTGCGGGAAGGGCGAGCGCGTCGTGATCGTCGACGACCTGATCGCCACCGGTGGCACCATGATGGCCGGCAAGCTGCTGCTCGAACGCCTCGGCGCGAGCGTGGTGGAGGGCGCCGCGATCATCGACCTGCCGGACCTGGGCGGCTCGAAGCTGCTCGCCGATGCAGGCCTGCCGCTCTTTACCGTGACCGCCTTCGGCGGCCACTGAAGCCCGAACGCATCACGCCACGAGTCGATCTCATGCCGAATATCGCGCTCTTTCTCGCCACCTCCATCGCCATCACCTTCGCGCCCGGTCCCGACAATCTGCAGGTGCTCGCGCGCGGCATCTCGCAGGGCCGCGCCGCGGGTCTCATAGCCGCGCTCGGCTTCGCCGCAGGCGTAACGTTCCACATCACGCTCGCCACGCTCGGCGTGGCCGCCGTGCTGCGCTCGTCGCCGCTCGCATTCCAGATCCTCAAGCTCGCGGGCGCCGCGTACCTCGTGTGGATCGGCGTGAAGGCGCTGCGCAGCCAGGGCCTCGCCGCCACTGGCGACCGTCCGCGCCAGCCGCTCTCCGCGATCTTTCGCCAGAGCGTGCTCGGCAACATGATGAATCCGAAGGTGACGCTTTTCTTCGTCGTGTTCCTGCCGCAGTTCGTCGACGCGCATGGCGCGCAAAGCGTCACGCTGCAGATGCTCGAACTCGGCCTCGTGTTCATGGCGCAGACGGTCGTGGTGTTCTCCCTCTTCGGGCTGTGCGCGGGCACGATCGGCGGCTGGCTGAAGCGCCGCCCGCGTGCGGGCCTGTGGCTCGATCGTCTCGCTGGCCTTACGTTCATCGCCATCGGCATTCGCATCGCCCTGCGTGACTGATCTACGGAGTCCTGATCGATGACCTTGCCTTGCATTATCGACGCGCGGCGTTTCGATGTCGGCGCGCATCTGCCGTTTCATATCGGCGACGAGCGCGTGGGCTGGATACGCGAGAACGACGTGGCGCTGCTCGCGCGCTGGCCCGAGGTGTTCGAGATCGACGGCGATGCGCTTAGCGCGCGCGTGACGCTCGCCCCACAGTTCGATAGTGTCGATGCGCGCAGCGCGGCACTCGGCTCGGTGATCGGCGCACTCGCGGCGCAAGGGCACATTCCGGGCTGGCGCAACGAAACCTACGCGATCCGCAACGCCTTCGACGCGCCGCCGCTTGCCTTTATCGAACGCGCGGCGTCGCGCTTTTTCGGCACGATGACGTACGCGGTGCATCTGAACGGCGTCGTAGAATACGCAGATTCCGTGTCGCCCGGCGCGCCGCAATTGTGGATCGCGCGACGCAGCGATACCAAGGCCACCGACCCCGGCATGCTGGATAACGTCGTGGCGGGCGGCATCGGCTGGGGCTTGGGCATCGAGGCCACGCTCGTGAAGGAATGCTGGGAAGAGGCGGGCATTGCCGAGGATCTGGCGCGCGAGGCGCGCGCGGGCCGCACCGTGCACGTGCTGCAGTCGCTGCCGGAAGGCACGCAAGCCGAGCAGATCTTCATCTACGATCTCGTGCTTCCGGCCGACTTCGTCCCGCACAACCAGGACGGCGAAGTCGGCGAACATCGCCTCGCGCGTATCGAGGAAACTGCGCGCTGGATCGAGGAGGGCGCGATGACGGTGGACGCGAGCCTTGCGACGCTCGACTGCCTGCTACGCCGCCAATGGATAGACGAAGACGCGTGCGAGGGCATTGCCGCGATCTTCGAACCGCCGACGCTGTGAAAGGGCGCCGGTTCTTTTTGCAAAGCCCAAAGCCCTTTTAGAAACACCAAAGTATTGACGGGAGTTACCAAGGTCATGTCGACCGATCACAGCTTCATCCTCAAACTGTCGTGCGCCGACCGGCCAGGCATCGTGCATGCCGTGTCGGGCTTTCTATTCGATCGCGGCAGCAATATTCTCGACTCGGCCCAGTTCGGCGACAGCCACACCGGCGAGTTCTTCATGCGCGTGCACTTCCAGCAGGTGGGCGGCGATCCGGGTCTCGACGGCTTGCGCAGCGCGTTCGAGCCGCTTGCGCAAGAGTTCGGCATGCGTTGGGAACTGCATGACGCGAACGTGAAGCCGCGCGTCGTCATCATGGTCTCGAAGATCGGCCATTGCCTGAACGACCTGCTGTTCCGCTATCGCACTGGCCAGCTGCCTATCGAGATTCCGGCGATCATTTCGAATCACAAGGACTTCTATCAGCTCGCCGCGAGCTACAACATTCCGTTCCATCACTTCCCGCTGCTCGGCGGCACGGATGCCGACAAGGCCGCGCAGGAAGCGCGTGTGCTCGAAGTGGTGAACCGCGAAGGCGCCGATCTCGTGGTGCTCGCGCGCTACATGCAAATTCTCTCGCCGCAGCTTTGCCGGGCGCTCGAAGGCCGCGCGATCAACATCCACCATTCGTTCCTGCCGAGCTTCAAGGGCGCGAAGCCGTACTACCAGGCGTTCGACCGCGGCGTGAAGCTCATTGGCGCGACGGCGCACTACGTGACGTCCGATCTCGACGAAGGCCCGATCATCGAGCAGGAAGTGGAGCGCGTGGACCACAACATGACGCCGGACCAGCTCACCGCCATCGGCCGCGACGTGGAGTGCGTGACGCTCGCGCGCGCGGTGAAGTGGCACGTGGAGCATCGCATTGTGCTCAACGGGCACAAGACGGTCGTGTTCCGCTGAGCACAGGCTTTAGCGGCGTGACGAGCAAAAATGGCCCCGAAGGGGCCATTTTTTTCAGCGGTGCACGTTCAGACGAGCCGCAGATAGATGAGTTCGCGCTTGATATACGCGTAAAAAATAGGCGCGGCAATCACGCCCTGAATGCCGAACGCGGCTTCCATCACGAGCATCGCGACGAGCAGCTCCCACGTGCGCGCCTCGATCTGGCCGCCCACGATGCGCGCGTTCAGGAAGTATTCGAGCTTGTGGATCAGGATGAGGAACACGAGCGCCGTGACCGCCGCCGGCAGGCTCACGGTGAGCGCGATGGCGACGATCAGCGTGTTCGAGATCAGGTTGCCGATCACGGGCAGCAGGCCCACCACGAAGGTCACCACGACCAGCATCTTCGCAAGCGGCAGCGGCGCGTGAAACACCGGCAGCGCGAGCAGGAGGAAGAGGCCGGTGAATACCGTGTTGATGGCCGAAATCTTCACCTGCGCGAACACGATGCGGCGAAACGCGTCGGCGAAACGCGCCACGCGTGTGACGAACGCCGTGGAAAGCGGCAGCCGCGTGGCGTTCTTCTGCGCGCCAATGGCGATGATCGCCCCGATGATCATGCCGATCACGATATGTCCAAAGATGCGCGCGGCGTTCTTGCCGCCCTGGCCGAGCTGGGTGGCGTGCTCATGCATGAGCGCGAGCGCCTTGAGCTTCATCTGGGCGACGTCCACGGGCAGATAGGCGGCAATGGACTCGGGAATGCGCCCGCGCGCCTGGTCGACGAACGTCATCATCTGAGCCATGACCTTCTGCACGCTCGGCACGTCGTTTTCGAACTGCTCGATCACGCCCACGGTGAGCCCCGTGAGTATGCCCACGATCACGATGGAGACGAGCACCACGGAAAGCCAGCGTGCACGGCTGCTCGACATGCGCCGCTCGATGAGCGGCGAAATGGTATGCACGAGCTGGAAAACGAGCATGCCCGCGAGCAGCGCGCCGAGCAGGTTCAGGTGCAGCACCGCCAGCATGCCGGCGAGCGCGGCCACATAGCTGCCGATCTCCACTGCCGAAAGTTTCGGCAGGCTCATGTCGCTCGTGAGCCTGACCGGCCTTGGCCGCAGGTCGCGCACTTGTTTATCTTCGGTCGCTTCGTTGCGCTTGACCATGTTGGGTGTATTCCGTCTCCAAACTTCGGGGGCGCACGCGCCCCGACCCGTTGTTGCTGCAGCTATTTCTACTGCTAAATTTCCGGCGTTGCCTGCCCGCTTGGCAGATCACTTTCCCGCGGCCGTGTCCAGCGCGGCAATCTGGCGCTTGAGCAGCGGCGCGAGATAGCGGCCCGTGAAGCTTGCCTTCGATTTCGCCACCTGTTCGGGCGTCCCCTGGGCCACGATCTGCCCACCGCCCGCGCCGCCTTCCGGTCCCATGTCCACGACCCAGTCGGCGGTTTTGATTACATCGAGATTATGCTCGATGATGACCACCGTGTTGCCCTGATCGCGAAGCCGGTGAATCACTTCCAGCAAAAGCGCGATGTCGTGGAAGTGCAGGCCGGTGGTCGGCTCGTCGAGTATATACAGCGTGCGGCCCGTGTCCCGCTTCGAAAGCTCGAGCGAGAGCTTCACGCGCTGCGCCTCGCCGCCCGAGAGCGTGGTGGCCGACTGGCCAAGGCGGATATAGCCAAGGCCGACGTCCAGCAGCGTCTTGAGCTTGCGCGCCACCACCGGCACCGCCTTGAAGAACTCGTAGGCGGTTTCGACCGTCATGTCGAGCACTTCGCTGATGTTCCGGCCCTTGTATTGAATCTCCAGCGTTTCGCGGTTGTAGCGCTTGCCGTGGCAGACGTCGCAGGGCACGTACACGTCGGGCAGGAAGTGCATTTCCACCTTCAGCATGCCGTCGCCCTGGCAGCTTTCGCAGCGCCCGCCCTTCACGTTGAACGAGAAGCGGCCCGACTCGTAGCCGCGCTCCTTGGCGGCCGGCACGCCGGCGAACAGCTCGCGGATGGGCGTGAAGAGGCCCGTGTAGGTGGCCGGGTTCGAGCGCGGCGTGCGGCCGATCGGCGACTGGTCGACGTTGATGACCTTGTCGAAGTGCTCCAGGCCCTCGATCGCCTCGAACGGCGCCGGCTCCGCCGACGATCCATACAGATGCTGCGACACGGCGTGATAAAGCGTGTCGTTGATGAGCGTGGATTTGCCCGAGCCCGAAACGCCCGTCACGCAGGTGAGCAGGCCCACCGGCAGGTCGAGCGTGACGTGCTTGAGGTTGTTGCCATAGGCCTCGACGATGCGCAGGTGGCGCTCGCCGGGCTCGATGCGCTCGTCGGGATAGTCGATGCGGCGCGCGCCCGAGAGGTACTGGCCCGTCATCGAGGCCGGATCGTGTTCGACTTCCCCGGGCGTGCCCTGCGAAATCACCATGCCGCCGTGTACGCCCGCGCCCGGGCCCATGTCGACCACATAGTCGGCCATGCGGATCATGTCCTCGTCGTGCTCGACGACGATCACCGAATTGCCGAGGTCGCGCAGATGCTTGAGCGTGGAGATCAGGCGGTCGTTGTCGCGCTGATGCAGGCCGATGGAGGGCTCGTCGAGTACGTACATCACGCCCGTCAAACCCGAACCGATTTGCGAGGCGAGGCGGATGCGCTGCGCCTCGCCGCCCGAAAGCGTCTCGGCGCTGCGTTCGAGCGAGAGATAGTCGAGCCCGACGTTGTTGAGGAACATGAGGCGCGCGACGATTTCCTTGACCACCTTGTCGGCGATCTCGCGCTTGGCGCCTTCGAGGCGCAGCGTCTGGAAGTAGCCGAGCGTGTCGCGCAGCGGCCAGCCGCTCACTTCGTAAATGGCGCGCGCGTCTTCACCGCCGCCGATGCGCACGAAGCGCGCTTCGCGACGCAGGCGCGTGCCTTCGCAGTGCGGGCAGGCCTGGTTGTTCTGGTACTTCGAAAGCTCCTCGCGCACCGCGGCCGAGTCGGTCTCGCGGTAGCGGCGCTCCAGGTTCGGGATGATCCCTTCGAAGACGTGCTCGCGCACCGAAGTGCGGCCACGCTCGTTGATGTACGAGAACGGAATCTCCTGCTTGCCCGAGCCGTAGAGCAGGATCTTGCGCACTTTCTCCGGCAGCTCCTCGAACGCGGTGTCGATGTCGAAGTCGTAGAACGCGGCGAGACTCTGCAGCATCTGGAAGTAGAACTGGTTGCGCCGGTCCCAGCCCTTCACCGCGCCCGCCGCGAGTGATAGGGATGGATGCGCCACCACGCGCTTCGGATCGAAAAACGTGATCTGGCCGAGGCCGTCGCACTCGGGGCACGCGCCCATCGGGTTGTTGAACGAGAAAAGGCGCGGCTCCAGCTCCGGCAGCGAGTACGAGCAGATCGGGCAGGCGAACTTCGAGCTGAAGAGGTGCTCGTGGTTCGTGTCCATTTCGAGCGCGATGGCACGGCCGTCGGCCAGGCGCAGCGCGGTTTCGAACGACTCCGCGAGACGCTGCTTCATGTCGGGGCGCACCTTCAGGCGGTCCACCACCACGTCGATGGTGTGGCGCTCGCTCTTCTTGAGCTTGGGCAGCGACTCCACCTCGTAGATCTTCGCTTCCCCTTCGTTGGCCGTGCCGCCGCCCGAGCGCACCCGAAAGCGCACAAAACCTTGCGCCTGCATGTCGTCGAAGAGCTCGGCGTGCTCACCCTTGCGGTCCACGATCACGGGCGCGAGGATCATCAGCTTCGTTTCTTCGGGCAGGGCGAGCGCGGCGTCCACCATCTGCGAGACGCTTTGCGACTCCAGCGGAATCTCGTGGTCCGGGCAGTAGGGCGTGCCGATGCGTGCGTACAGCAGCCGCAAATAGTCGTGGATCTCGGTGACGGTGCCGACCGTGGAGCGCGGGTTGTGCGACGTCGCCTTCTGCTCGATGGAAATAGCCGGCGACAGACCCTCGATCAGGTCGACGTCGGGCTTCTCCATAAGCTGCAGGAACTGGCGCGCGTACGCCGACAGGCTTTCCACGTAGCGGCGCTGTCCTTCCGCGTAGAGCGTGTCGAAGGCCAGTGAGGACTTGCCCGAGCCCGACAGCCCGGTGATCACCACGAGCTTGTGGCGCGGCAGGTCCAGATTGACGTTCTTCAGGTTGTGGGTTCGGGCCCCACGGATACGGATCTGTTCCATGAACCTGCGGGAGAAAGGGAAACCAAACCTGCTACTATAACGACTTTTCCAGACCGCCGTTACGGCTTGCTGACGGTCTTTGAAAGGGCCCGGAGCGGCAAGTGCAAGGGCCTCGAAAGAGGCGCGTCAGGGAGCGTCCCGGTCAACAAACGTGCGGGCACTTGCGGTCCAAACACATAACGCTCCGATGTCCTCCAATTCACCCGCTACATCCTCACGCATGAGCGCGCCCGAGTTGCGCGCGACCGTATCGCTCGCGGCGATCTTCGCGCTGCGCATGCTCGGTCTCTTCATGATCATGCCGGTGTTTTCCGTCTACGCGAAGACCATTCCCGGCGGCGACAACCTTCTGCTGGTCGGCATCGCGCTCGGCGCGTACGGCGTCACGCAGTCGCTTCTCTATATTTTCTACGGCTGGGTGTCGGACATGGTGGGCAGAAAGCCCGTCATCGCCACCGGCCTCGTCATCTTCGCGATCGGCAGCTTCGTCGCGGCGGGCGCGCACGACATGGTGTGGATCATCGTCGGCCGGGTGATTCAGGGCATGGGCGCCGTTTCTTCGGCGGTGCTGGCGTTCATCGCCGACCTGACGGCCGAAGAGCACCGCACCAAGGCCATGGCGATGGTGGGCGGCTCGATCGGCATGTCGTTCGCCGTGGCGATCGTCGGCGCGCCGATCGTGTTCCACTGGGTCGGCATGAGCGGTCTGTTCGCACTGGTTGGCGTGTTCTCGATTCTCGCGGTGGGCGTGGTGATCTGGGTCGTGCCCGATGCGCCGCACAAGCCCGTGCACGTGCGCGCCCCGTTTGCCGAGGTGCTGCACAACGTGGAACTGCTGCGGCTGAATTTCGGCGTGCTGGTGCTGCACGCCACGCAAACGGCGCTGTTTCTCGTCGTGCCGCGCCTGCTCGTCGACGCGGGCCTGCCGGTCGCGTCGCACTGGAAGATCTATCTGCCGGTCATGGGCCTCGCGTTCGTCATGATGGTGCCGGCCATCATCGTCGCGGAGAAGCGGGGCAAGATGAAGCCCGTGCTCGTTTCTGCGATCGGTCTTATCCTGATCGGCCAGCTTTTGCTCGGCTCGCTCGCGCATACACTTGTCATCGTGTCGGCTGTGCTGTTCGTCTATTTCCTCGGCTTCAATGTTCTGGAGGCTTCGCAGCCTTCGCTCGTCTCGAAGCTGGCACCTGGCAACCGCAAGGGCGCGGCCACGGGCGTGTACAACACCACGCAGTCGATCGGGCTCGCGCTCGGCGGCGTGTTGGGCGGATGGCTCCTCAAGCACGACGGCGCGAGCGCCGTGTTCTACGCGTGTTCGGGGCTCGTCTTGTGCTGGCTTATAATCGCGGCCAATATGAAGGCGCCGCCCAAGCGGGCTGAAGCCAAACGCGCTTAAAGCCAGGCGGGCCTGAGTTAGAACCAACGGTTCACAGCAACGCAATTCGCGGAGGCGGTCCGCGACCGGCGAAGGCGCTCGAGATACATCGGGCGCTCGCCGGCGCGCACCGCGCGGCCGCTCCTCGCAACCGAATCAAACAGGAGAAATTCATGGCATCCGTGAACAAGGTGATCCTCGTCGGCAACCTCGGCGCAGAGCCGGAAGTGCGCTATCTGCCGAGCGGCGACGCCGTGGCGAACATCCGCCTCGCGACGACCGACCGCTACAAGGACAAGGCGTCCGGCGAGTTCAAGGAAATGACGGAATGGCACCGCGTGTCGTTCTTCGGGCGACTGGCCGAGATCGTCTCGGAGTACCTGAAGAAGGGCTCGTCGGTGTATATCGAAGGCCGTATCCGCACGCGCAAGTGGCAGGCGCAGGACGGCACCGACCGTTACTCGACGGAAATCGTCGCCGACCAGATGCAGATGCTGGGCGGCCGCAGCGGCGGCGCGTCGGCGGGCGGCGACATGGGCGACGACGGCGGCTACAGCAGCCGTGAGCAGTCCGCTCCGCGCGGCGGTGGCCGTGCTTCGGGCGGCGGCGGCGCGCCGCGTTCGAGCGGTGGCGGTGCGGGCGGCGCGGGTGGCGGCGCAGGCGGTGGCCGTTCGAGCGCGCCGGCAGGCGGCGGCTTCGACGAGATGGACGACGATATTCCGTTCTAAAGCGTCCGAACGTATCTGCTGGGCCTGAAGCCCCGGTTCGACCGCAAGGTCGAGCCGGGGCTTTTCATTTCCCTGTGCGAACTGCGCACTGCGGCGTATTCGCACACACAGTGGCTTCTTCGCCTGAAGCGACACGTTTTCTGATTTTTGTCACGGCAAAACTCCCGCCGGCGCGCCACCATTTAAAAGATGCATTAATTTTGCATCTTACGAGACGGCGCGCGCCGTCACCCCACAAGGAAAAGGAGAAAGCCGTGTTTTGCTATCAATGTGAACAGACCGACCGCACCCAGGCCACCCCGGGGTGCGCCTCGGCCAAGGGCAACTGCGGCAAGGACGCTACGACTTCGGATCTGCAGGACCTGCTGATCTACGCAACCAAGGGCATCGCGCAGTATGGCGCGCTCGCGCGCGGCCTCGGCAGCCCCGATCGCGAAGCCGACCGCTTCATGCTCTATGCGCTGTTCACGACGCTCACCAACGTCAACTTCAACGCCAGCCGTTTCGTGGCGATGCTGGGCGAGGCCGCGCAACACCGAGATCGCGCGAAGTCGACCTACGAGGCGCTCGCGCTCGCGCAAGGCGTTGCCGCTGCGCAGCCGGGCGGCGCAGCGCTCTGGCAACCGGGCAACGATCTCGCCGGACTGCAGGCGCAAGCCGCGCTCGTCGGCATCAAGGCCGGGCTCCCGAAGGTGGGCGAGGATATCGCGGGCCTGCGCGCCCTCGTGCTCTACGGTCTCAAGGGTGTGTGTGCATACGCCCATCACGCTCGTGTGCTCGGTTACGAGAGCGAGGAAGTCTACGCGGGTGTCGAAGCCGCGCTCGTGTTTCTCGCGAGCGAACCGGCGCAGGCCGCTGATCTGCTCGAGCACGCGCTCGCCCTCGGCAACCTGAATTTGAAGGTGATGGAACTGCTCGACGCGGCGAACACGGGCCGCTTCGGCATGCCCGAACCCACTGCCGTGCGCGTGACGCCGGCCGCGGGCAAGGCAATTCTGGTTTCGGGCCACGACCTCGGCGATCTGGAGGCGCTGCTCGAGGCGACCCAAGGCGCCGGTGTGCAGATCTACACGCACGGCGAAATGCTGCCCGCGCATGCTTACCCGAAGCTCAAGGCGTATGCGCATCTCGCTGGCAATTACGGCGGCGCCTGGCAGGATCAGCAATCGGACTTCGCGAACTTCCCCGGCCCGATCCTGATGACGTCCAACTGCCTGATCGAGCCGCTGCCGCAGTACCGTCAGCGCATCTTCACGACGGGCCCGGTGGGTTGGGCCGGCGTACGCCATCTCGAGCATCACGCGTTCGCACCGGTCGTGCAGGCCGCGCTCGCGCTGCCGGGCTTTCGCGAAACGGCGCCGCAGGAGTCCATCACCATCGGCTTTGCGCGCAACACGGTGCTCGGCGTGGCCGACAAGGTGATCGACGCCGTGAAGGCCGGCCAGATCCGCCACTTCTTCCTGATCGGCGGCTGCGACGGCGCCGCGCCCGGCCGCAACTACTACACCGAATTCGCGCAGGGCGCGCCCGGCGACACCGTCGTCATGACACTCGGCTGCAACAAGTACCGCTTCAACCGGCACGCGTTCGGCGACATCGGCGGCATTCCGCGCCTGCTCGATCTGGGCCAGTGCAACGACAGCTACTCGGCGATCCAGATCGCCATCGCGCTCTCGAAGTCGTTCGACTGCGGCGTGAATGACCTGCCGCTCACGCTCGTGGTGTCGTGGTTCGAGCAGAAGGCCGCCGCGGTGCTGCTCACGCTGCTCGCGCTCGGCCTGCGCAACATCCACCTCGGACCGACGCTGCCGGCCTTCCTCACGCCGAACGTTCTCGACATTCTCGTCAAGCAGTTCGGCATCTCGCCGATCGGCGATGCGCAAGCGGACCTGAACGCGGCGCTTGCACGCAAGGCCGCTTGAGCGCGGGTGAAAACGTCATGAGTTATCAAATCGAGCTCACCACGCGCGACGGCCAGGCGTTCGGCTTCGCGTGCGAGCCGGGGCAGGACGTGCTGAGCGCGGCGGCGGCGGCGGACATCACGCTGCCTTCGCAGTGCCGGCGCGGCAGCTGCGGCGCGTGCCACGCCACCGTGACCGAAGGCGCGTACACGCTCGGCGATCACAGCGCGGATGCGCTTGCTTCAGGCGACCCGCAGGCGGTACTGCTGTGCCGCACGAGGCCTTCGACCGACTTGCGCGTCGCCGCGCCGTACGATCACACGAAGGTGTTACTGCAGCCGGTCCTCACGCGCGCGGCGCGCATCGCCGCACTGGAAACGATCGCCGACGACACACGCCGTCTCGAACTGCTTCTCGACGCCGACGACACCAGCGGCAGCGCCGCCGAGTTCGAAGCGGGCCAGTTCGCGGAGCTGGAGTTGCCGCAGGGGGGTGTCAAGCGCCCGTTCTCGCTTTCCAACACGAGCAACTGGGAAGGGCGCCTCGAGTTCCTGATCCGG
The DNA here is from genome assembly GCF_904848665.1 of Paraburkholderia hiiakae. Classification (GTDB taxonomy): domain Bacteria; phylum Pseudomonadota; class Gammaproteobacteria; order Burkholderiales; family Burkholderiaceae; genus Paraburkholderia; species Paraburkholderia hiiakae. Next base: position 701,443 of record NZ_CAJHCQ010000001.1, on the reverse strand, counting down.
CTGAGGCTGCAAGGCGAATTTTCGTCGTATCTGCGCGAGCGGGCGCAGCCCGGCGACGTGCTCACCGTGCACGGCCCGCAAGGCGGGTTCGGTCTGATCGCCGACAGTTTGCGCCCGCGCTGGTTCGTGGCGGGCGGCACGGGCGTCGCTCCCGTGCTCTCGATGCTGCGCCGCATGGCCGAATACGGTGAGATGAACGACGCGCGCCTCTTCTTCGGCGTGAATCGCGCGAGCGAGCTTTTCATGCTCGACGAACTGGACGCGCTTCGGGCGGCGCTGCCGCAACTGCACGTCGAGCTTTGCGTGCGCGAAGCGGCTGATGGCAGGCAAGGCGCGCACAGCACGCCCGTCGACGCACTTGCCGCCGCGCTCGCAGGCGGCGGTGCTGCGCCCGATCTCTACGTTTGCGGGCCGCCTGCCATGGTGAGCGCCGCGCAGGCGGTGGCGGCGCGCTCGCGCGTGCCGTCTGCGCAATTCGTCAGCGAGCGCTTCACGGTCTGAGTGGCAATGCGTTGCGTGGTTTTTCTTCGTGTCTGATTGACCTCGCCTTCGGGCGGGGTTTTTTTTCGCGCATCGGGCGGCCATGCACGGCAACTCCGAGCGATCAATCCAAGTAATTGACATTTGGTCATTAACTGTCAAAATGTCCACTATCATGATGCCAACCCGCAAACCCCTTTCCGGCCATTCCACTGACGAAAACGCGCTGCTCCTGCGCGAAGGCGAGAAGATCGTCGCTGCGCTTGGTCAGACGCTCGCGCCGCTCGTCGAGGTCGTGCTGCATGACCTTACGCGGCCCGAGCATTCCGTCGTGGCGATCGCGAACAATCTGTCAGGACGACAAGTCGGCGACGCCGCCACCGAAATGGGTCTCGCGCGCGTCACCGACTCCGGCTTTCCCGAAGTCGTGGCCAACTATCCGAACCGCTTTCCAGACGGGCGTCCGGCCAAAAGCACGTCCATCGGCCTGAAGAACAGCGCGGGCGAGTACGTCGCGGCGCTCTGCCTGAACATGGATGTCTCGCTAATCGGCGCGGTGACGGCGGGCCTCGGCCAGCTGATCCAGACCAGCACGACCGCGCCCGTGACCGAAACGCTCGCGCCGCGCGCCGCAGGCGGCGTGCGCGAGGCGCTCGAACGCTTCGCCGCCACGCGCAACACCACGCCCATCGGCATGACGCTCGCGCAGCGCCGTGAGGCCGTGCGCGAACTCGCGGCGAACGGACATCTGAACCTGCGTCATGCGCTCGCCGACGTGGCCACCACGCTCGGCGTGGCGCGCTCGACCGTCTACACCTACCTGCCAGCCGAAGAACGACCATGAGCACTCTGCCTATTACCTTCGAAGACGTCGCCGCCGCCCACGAACGCCTGCGTGGCGTCGCGCATCGCACGCCGGTTCTGACTTCGCGAACCGCGAACGAACGCACGGGCGCGCAGCTTTTCTTCAAATGCGAGAACTTGCAGCGCATGGGCGCGTTCAAGTTCCGCGGCGCTTATAACGCGATTGCGCAGTTCACGCCGGAGCAGAAGGCGGGCGGCGTGATCACGTTTTCTTCGGGCAACCATGCGCAGGCGATTGCCCTGTCGGCCCGTCTGCTCGGCGTGAAGGCCGTGATCGTGATGCCGCACGACGCGCCCGCCGTGAAGGTGGAGGCAACGCGCGGCTATGGCGGCGAGGTTGTCTTCTACGACCGCTACACCGAGGACCGTGAGGCGCTCGGCAAACGGCTCGCCGCCGAACGCGGCCTCACGCTGATTCCGCCCTACGACCACGCGCACGTGATGGCCGGGCAGGGCACGGCCGCGAAGGAACTCTTCGAGGATGCGGGCGAGCTCGATCTGCTGATCACGCCGCTTGGCGGTGGCGGACTGCTATCGGGCTGTGCGACCGCCGCGCATGGGCTCTCGCCCGCGTGCACGGTGATCGGCGTCGAGCCGGAGGCCGGCAACGACGGTCAGCGCAGCCTGCACACGGGTGAGATTGTCCACATCGACACGCCCAAGACGCTCGCCGACGGCGCGCAAACCCAGCACCTCGGCAACCTGACCTTCGCCGTGATTCGCGAGCGCGTGAGCGAGATCGTCACGGTGAGCGACGCGGAACTCGTCGACACGATGAAGTTCTTCGCGAGCCGCATGAAGCTCGTGGTCGAACCCACGGGTTGCCTCGCGGCGGCGGCGGTGCTGCACGGTAAGGTGGACGTGCGTGGCAAGCGCGTGGGTGTGCTCATCTCCGGCGGCAACGTCGATCTGCTGCGTTTCGCGGAGCTGGTACAGGCCGCCGGCTAAAGCGCCCTGTAGACGGTGCCTCGACTAGCCGGGGCGCCTCAGCCGAGCAGTTCCGCGAGCGCCGCGCGCGCGTTCGTCACGTGCGCGGCCTCGCCGGGCCGCCCCGGCAACAGATGAAATTCGGCCGCAGGCAGTGCGGGCAAGCCGAATGAAGCCGGGCACGCCATCAGTCCTTCGCCGATTGCCGATTCGTTCAGACACGAGATCCCCAGCCCCGCCTTGAGCGCGAGCTGCAGCCCGGCCACGCCCGACGCCGAATGCGAAATCAGGTAGGGCATGCGCGCTTCCTCGAGCAATCTCACTACACGGCGCTGCAACTGGCAGGTCGCCGGCAGCAGCACGAGCGGCCAGGGCGGCGTGAGCGCGGGCCGCTCGCGCAGCGTTTGCGCCGCGCCGACCCACACCAGTTTTTCGCGCCGTATCGACGTGCTCTTCTGCGTGCCGCGGCCTTCCTCCATCAGCCGCAGCGATAGCCCGATGTCGTAGGCATTGTCGTCGGCGCTACTGTCGATCACGGCGCTCGGCAGCACGGTCACATGCAGGCGCAGGCGCGGATGCTGGTTTGCGAAGCGCCGGATGATCTCGGCGACATCGTGCGGCCGGTAATAGTCCGTGATCGCGATGCGCACCTCGCCGTCGAGTGTGCGGCCGAGCATGTCGTCGAAGGCGGCGTCGCAAAGCGCGACGATGCGGCGCGCGTGGTCGATCAGCTTCGCGCCCGCGGGTGTGGCGGACATGCCCTGCTTGCTGCGCACGAAAAGCGGCTGGCCTACGCGCTCTTCGAGCTTCTTGAGCTGCTCGCTCACCGACGACTGCGAAAGGAACACCCGCTGCGCACCTTCGGAAACACTGCCCGCTTCGGTAACGGCGATAAATGTGCGCAACTGCGCGAGATCGAAACCGCGTGCGTTCATGGGTTCAGCTTGATCCGGTGTGTTTCCTGCCATCTGATGATTCGGAAATTCCGAATTTATAAATTGGAATTTCCCGCTTTTCCGATGGATGTTGCGCCTCTACGATGCCCTCAGTCAACCGTTTTCTGGAGGTCATCATGGGACGCAGTACTACGCGGGGCGCGGCACACCGCTGGAAGGTGCTAGCGGTGGGTGTGGCGGCCAACGCCAGTTTTGCGGCAGCGCTCGGCGGCATTCCCGCAACGGGCGTGTTGATCCGCGCGGATTACCACATCGGTACGGGCGAACTGGGTGTCGTGCTTGGCATGCTGGGACTCGGCATCGTGCTGAGCGAGCTTCCCTGGGGACTCCTGACGGATCGATGGGGCGACCGGCGCGTGCTGCTCACGGGGCTGACCACCACAGCGCTCGCACTCGTCGCGATGGCGCGCTGGGGCGCACCGGCGGGCGCGCATACGCCCGGTGCGACGATGCTCGCGGTGGGCCTGCTCGCGCTCGGTCTGCTCGGCGGCAGCGTGAACGGCTCGAGCGGGCGCGCGGTGATGGCGTGGTTCGCCACCCACGAGCGCGGCCTCGCGATGAGCATCCGGCAAACCGCCGTACCAGCCGGCGGTGGCCTGGGCGCGCTCGTGCTGCCAGCGCTCGCCGAGCATGCGGGATTCGCGGCCGTGTATGGCGCGCTTGCTTTCATGTGTGCGGTGTCCACCGTGCTCACGATCGTCTGGTTGCACGAGCCTGCGCACATGCAGGACGCCGCGAATGCGCAGCTCGCCTCGCACGAGCCGGTTGCGCCAGTGCAACGTTCAGTCTCGCCGCTGCGCAGCGTAACCGTGTGGCGCATGGTGACGGGCATTGGGGTGCTGTGCATTCCGCAGGTGGCGGTGCTCTCGTTCGCGAGCATTTTTCTGCACGACGTCGGCCATGCAGGCACTGCGGCAGTCAGCGCGACGCTTGCGGCGGTGCAGGGCGGCGCGGCGTTCATGCGTGTGTACGGCGGGCGTTGGACCGATCGGCACGGCGACCGGCGCACCTGGTTGCGCGGCAGCGCTGCACTCACCGTCGCGCTTTTCGTTGTGCTTGCCGCGCTGACGGCTTTCGCGTCGCATACGCATCGCGCAAACGGAGTATTCGTCATGCTGCTTGCCGCGGTGATCGTGTTGGGCGGCATTGCCGCTTCCGCCTGGCATGGCGTTGCCTTCACCGAACTTGCGACGCTCGCAGGCAACGGCCGTGTCGGAACCGCGCTTGCCATGGGCAACACTGGCGCGTTCCTGGCGTTCTTCGTCGCGCCTTCGGCCATCCCGCTGCTGTTGTCGTCGTTTGGATGGCCCGTGGTCTGGGCGGCGGCTGCGCTTTGCGCCGCGCTGGCATGGCCCGCATTCGGCGCGCCGCGCGAGCGCGGCGTCGCCCGGCGCAGCGGCGACAGTCGACAACGCGCTCATGAGGGTGCCGCGGCTTGATGACGCTGTGTTTGGGATTTGTCTCAAATATCGAACTGACGTGCAAAATAATTCTACAAAGTCACGGCGATCTGGCATAACTCATGTGCAAGCCGGAATTAAGGAATATTTAACGTTTCGGAAATCTCCGATTTCGACGGCAGGATTTCAATGGTCAGATGGACGACCTTGCTGATGTTGTCGGTTGCCGGTGCGCTCATGCGGCGCACCGCACCCACGCAAATCCACCTCGAAGGAGATTCAGTGTGAAGTTACGTGTCGTCCTCGCCGACGATCATCCATTCGTCCTGCTTGGCGTTCGCTCTGCGCTCCTCGCGGCAGACGATATCGAGGTCGTGGGTGAAGCGTGCGGCGCGCTAGAGCTATTGCAGACGCTCGAAACCGTCCCGTGCGACGTCGTGGTCACTGACCTCAACATGCCGCCTGCGTCCGGCGAAGCCGAAGACGGCCTGCGCCTCGTGCGGCGTTTGCGCCGCGACTGGCCTCATATCCCCGTGGTCGTGCTGACCAGCGTTGCGAACGCCACCATCCTGCGCGCGGTGGCGCACGCAGGCGTGATCGCCATGTTGCGTAAAACCGAGCCCATGGACGAACTCGCCGCCATCGTGCGCGGGGCCGCACAGGGGCTCGCCCATCTCAGCCCGGCCGTCGAGCGTGAACTCGCGGCCGCCGCTTGCCCGCCCGACATGTGTGTGCCGCGTTTGACGCCGCGCGAATCGGAGGTGATCCGCAAATTTGCAAGCGGCAGTTCGATCACGGAAATTGCGCGCGCCCTCGGCCGCGACGTGCGCACGGTGAGCAGCCAGAAGCGTGACGCCATGTCGAAGCTCGGCGTGAGCAACGACGCGGGACTCTTCGCCTTTGTCAGGGCGCACGGACTCTTATGAACCTGCCTTCCTTGCCGCTGGCGGATGATGCCGCCGTGGCTACCGCTTCCCGCCGCATCATGCATGAGCACGACGAACAGCATGCGGCTCTGGCGGCGCGCAATATGACCGATACGGCCGACCTCGCGGCACCTGTGCGCGTGATCATCGCCGACGATCATCCGCTCGTGGTGTATGCGCTGGAAAGCATGCTCGTCAACTATCCCAACGTGCAGATCGTCGCGCGTGCGCGCAGCGTGCCCGAACTGTTCGAAGTGGCGGAGCAGCACACATTCGATCTCGTTCTGATGGACCTTTACATGGCGTTGCCCGGCGAGCTGGACGGACCCGATGCCATCCGCGCCTTTCGCGCCGGTTTCCCGCACAAGGCGGTGGTCGTGCTCACCATGGAAAGCGAGGCTTCGGTGCTGCGCAAGGCCATCGATCTCGAGGTGAATGCCGTGCTCAGCAAGCGCGACCGCATCGACCTGATCCCCGTTGCGATCATGTCGGCGATGGCGCGCGAAAAGTACGTCGGGCCAGTCGTGCGTGACCTGCTGACGGAAGCCGCGCGCGCCGAGCGGCGCGAAGAGGTGTCTCGCCTTCTCACGCGGCGCGAATACGAGGTGATCACGCACTATGCAGCGGGACTCGGCGTGACGGAAATCGCAGGTCTGCTTGGGCGCAGCGTCAAGACGATCAGCGCGCAAAAGTGCGCGGCGATGAAGAAGCTCGCGCTCAGCAACGATATCGAGCTCTATCGCTTCGCGGTCGAATGCGGCGTGACGCAGAGCGAGCAAACCTGAGCAATCCTGTGCACGCACGGTCTCCGATGCAGGCTAGCCGGGTCGTTCGAGAAGACGCGCCTCGCACGGGCGAGCCGCTGCGCGTGATCGTCGCCGATGACCACGCGTGTATCCGGCTCGGCGTGGCGAGCCTGCTGCATGCAACGGCGCGAGCCCTCGTCGTTGGCGAAGCCAGCAACACGCATGGGCTCGCCATGCAGCTCGATATGACCGCCTGCGACGTCGTCATTTCCGATCTCTGCATGCCGGGTCTCGACGGCGAATATGGCTCCCTTACTCTGCTACGGCGCCTCGCGCAAACGCGAGACGCACCTGCGGTCGTCCTCCTGAGCATGGTGTCGACACCGCACGTTCTGACGGGGCTGCTGCATCACGGCCTGAACGTCATCGTCGACAAGCGCGACGTCGCGCACGATCTCCTGCTCGCCGTTGCCGCCGCACGCGCCCGCAAGCCGTTTCTCTCGCGCCGCGCACGCGAAACGCTCGCGCGGGCCGACGCCACGTTCGCCCTCTGCGCGGGTATGCCGAGCGCGCGCGAATGGGAAGTCTTCCAGCTTTACGCGCAGGGTATGTCGATCTGTCAGATTGCCCAACGGTTTCAGCGCAGCGGCAAAACAATCAGCGCGCAAAAGCGCAGCACCATGCGCAAGCTCGGGCTCGTCACGGAGAGCGATCTGAGCGACTTCGCTACGCAGGTGGGGCTGTCCTGATTCATCTCCAGGCGTCGCGCGTCCCCAATTAATTCCTACGTCCGTGGGAATTTCTCTCGCCTTGTCTTGCGCAATGCGCACAGCGTTTTAAGAGTTCTCCTATCTGAATGCGAGGATCGGCTCCCCGATAATCCCAAGCTCAACGCTTGGCTCGTCAGATATTGCCGTCCCGGCAATGCGATCAAAGGACGGCCCGGTCGGAATTGGGCCGGGATGTAGTCCGGACACGGAGACGAAACAATGAAGCTCGGTAGGCGTTTGGCGGTCGAGGGTGCGGGCACCGCGTGGCTCGTGTTCGCCGGTTGCGCAGCCATGGCGCTCAACGCGAGCCCGCCTTCCCAGGGCTTCAACGTTCTGGAAGTCGCCGCGGCATTCGGGCTCGCGCTCACGGTGGCGAACTATGCCGCCGCCCGCGCGGCGAGCGCCCACTTCAATCCCGCTGTCACGATCGGCTACGCGGTTTCCGGGCGCTTTCCGGTGCGCGATACCGGGCCCTACCTCGCGGCGCAGACCATCGGGGCCATTCTCGGTGCGGCGTTGCTCGTACGCGTGGCGAGCGGGCGCCCGGGCTTTTCCGTCGCGGTGTCCGACCTCGGCAGCAACGGCTACGACGAACATTCGCCGAGCGAATATGCCCTCGCCGCCGTGTTCCTGCTGGAACTGGCGGTCTCGTTCGTGTTCGTCCTCTTCCACCTTCTGATGTCGAGCACGGTCGCACGCCGCAAGACTGCGGCGCTCGCCATTGGCGCCTGCCTTGCCGCCATCTATCTCATCGCCATCCCCGTGAGCAACGGTGGCGCGAATCCGGCGCGATCGACCGGTCCCGCGTTGTTCGCCGGCGAATGGGCGCTCGATCAGCTCTGGCTCTTCTGGGCGGCGCCGTTGTTCGGGGGTGCCGCGGCTGGCGCGGCATACCGCCTCGTGGGCCGCCGCTCGCGCATTGTCCCTACGCCATCTCGCGACGGCGTTTGAAATCCCGTATGGCGCTTGCCGATGAGGTCGATTCTCCGCATCTTCTGTCTTCGCGCGCGTCCGGCTGCATCGTGGCGGGGGCGCGGGCTTGCGTGCGGGTTTGGCTGCCTTGGCGCGCTCGCCGCGGCATGGGTGCTCGCGTTTTCCGTGGCTGCGGCGAGCGCGGCGACGCAGTGTGAGCCAACAAGCGAGGGCATCGCGCTCTCGCGGCAGATCGCCACGTCGCTGCCGCCGCAGCTCGTCGTCGGCGTGGTAGCGGGGGGCTGGGCGCCGCTCGAAGTGCTCGACGGCGACACGCTCACCGGTTTCAGCGCCGACTATCTGCGCCTGCTCGCCGGTGCTGGCGTCAAGCTTCAGCCACGCGTATTTGCGGACATGCCAGCGTTGCTCGCTGCGGCCTGCGCGGGCGATGTCGACATCGTGATGAGCCTCGCGCGCACGCCGTCGCGCGAGCGCTGTCTTGCTTTCACCGTGCCGTACCTGACCGGCACCACGGCATTCGTCACGCGTGCTGGGAATACCGCACTTGCGACCCAGCCGGCGCGCCTCGCGCGCGCGACGTTTGCAGTCGAGCGCGGCTACGCCCTCGAATCCGCATTGCGCGAGCGCTTCGCGCAGGCGCGCATCGAAACGTTCGCGACCACGCAGGCAGCGCTGCGCGCCGTCGCGCAGGGTAAGGCCGACGTCTACACAGGATTTTCGCCAGTGGCGCGCTATCAGCTCACGCTCGAAGGATTCGGTGATCTGCGCGTCGCCTTCGAGGAGCGCGACCGCATGCGCGAGCTGCGCTATGGCGTGCCGGTCTCCAGATCGGTCCTGCGCGATCGGCTCGATCTTCTTCTGGCTGGCGTGCGGCCTGCCGCGGCAGCGGCCGAGCGGGCACGCTGGTTCGACGGCGGCGCGTCGGGAGAGGGGGCGCCGTCCGCGTTCAGCCTGAGCGCCGACGAGCGCGCGTGGCTGCGCGCCTTGCCGCCGCTGAAAGCGGGCTACGACAGCGGATGGGTGCCGTTCAGCCTCACGAACAAGGCTGGCGAGCCGTCGGGCATGGCCAACGACTATCTAGACTATCTGGGGCGCACCCTTGGCATTCGCTTCGAGCGCGTGCCTATTTCTCCCTGGACGAGCGCGGGCGCCGCGTTGCAACGTGGTGAGATCGCGCTCGCCGCGACCGCGGTGAGGGACAGTGTGTTCGACTCCGGCGTGGCCTACACGGACGCGTTCGAGCACTATCCGCTCGTCATGGTGGGGCGCCGCGACGAACCGATGGCGCGCTCGCTTGCCGACTTTGCGGGCCGCCGCATCGTGCTGGCGCCGCACGCGCCGGAAATGCAGGAACTGCCGGGTACGCAGGTCGTGCGCGCGGCAAGCCTCGCAGCAGGGCTCGCGATGGTCGATCGCCACGAGGCCGATGTGCTGGTGGGCAACGCGGCCGCGCTCGACGAGCCGCTCAGCGGCAGCTATCTCGAGAAGCTGAAGGTGCTGGGCGCGGTAGGTGTCGATGATTCGACGGCGTTTGCCGTGCGCTGCGACCTCGCCCCGCTCGCTGGACTCATCAATCGCGCACTCGGCGCGATGTCGCCCGCCGAACAGCAAAAGATCCGCAATCGCTGGACCGCAGCCGTCTCCACCCGGGCCGGCGGCTGGAGCGTGAACGCACTGCGGCTCCTGCCGCTCCTGATCGTGTTCGGCGTGCTGCTTCTCGTCACGCTGCGCGCCTACGTGCTGCTCCAGCGCGAAATGCACAGGCGGCGGCGCGCGGAGCAGGTGCTCGCGCGGCAGGTGGAACTGCAGGACACGATGATGGAGATGATCCCGTATCCCCTCGGTGCGCGGGATCTCGAAAACCGCTATCTCGCGATCAATCGCGCCTACGAGGAATCGACCGGTCTGGCGCGCGCCCGCGTCGTCGGGCGCACGGGTTCGGCCGTGATGGCATGGGGGCCCGGAAACAGCCGCCGCATGGATGATCTCTACCGGCTCACGATCGTCGAGGGGGAGAGCCAGCGTGTCGAGCTGATCTTCGAGAACGCGCGCGGGGAGGCGCGTCATGGCATTTTCTGGACGCGCCTGTGCCGCGACCCGCAGGGCGCGCCGTTCTGCGTGCTCGGCACGATGATCGATGTCACCGACATTCGCCGCGCCGAGCTGCGCGAACGCGAATCGGAGCGGCTCCTCTCGGAGGTGACGGGTTCGCTGCCCGCGATCGTGTTCCAGTTGCGCCGCTCGCTCGACGGCCGCTACTCGTTTCCGTACATTGGCGGCGACACGCAGCGGCTCCTCGGCGACACCGTCGACATGCTGCGCCGCGCGCATTCGGTCGATCTCTCGCAGGTGGGGCGTCACGATCGCGCGCGCCTCGCCTCGCAGCTCGAACGCTCCGCGCGCCGGTTCGTCCCCGTGCACGCCGAGTTCCGCTTTCAAGGCGCGGCCGGATTCGTGTGGGTGCGCGCGGAGTTCGCGCCGCGCCGCGCCGACGATGGCGCGATCGTCTGGAGCGGCTATGCGCTGGATGCGAACGTCGAGCACGCACGCGCAGACGAACTCGAGCACGCGCGCGACACCGCAGAGGCGGCCTCTCGCGCGAAGGACGATTTTCTCGCCATGATGAGCCACGAGATCCGCACGCCGATGAACGGCGTGCTGGGTCTCGTCGAGGTGCTCGAGCGCACGCCGCTCAACCCCGATCAGGCGCAAATGGTCGCCATGGTGCACGAATCGGCGGGGGCGCTGCTGCAGATACTCGACGATCTGCTCGACTATTCGAAGATCCAGGCCGGCCACCTCGTGATCGACTCGCAGCCGTTCGACATGCGCGAGCTCGTCGACAACGCCGTCGGGCTGCTGGCCGCGCGTGCGCACGAGAAGGGGCTGAAGGTGCGCGTGGATGTGGAGCCGGAGGTCGCGGCGCTCTTGCGCGGCGACAGCGTGCGCCTACGGCAGATCCTCTTCAATCTGCTCGGCAATGCGATCAAGTTCACGCTGGCGGGCGAGGTGAGCGTGCATGTTCGCGCACGCGATGTCGGCGCCCGCGGCGGCGCGCTCCCCTCTCATCAGCGGCTTTCGATCTCGGTGACCGACACGGGGATCGGCATTGCGCCCGAAGCGCAGGCACAGCTCTTCGAGCCGTTCGTGCAGGCCGAGACCTCGACCACGCGACGCTTCGGCGGCACGGGGCTCGGCCTCACGATCTGCCGCAAGCTCTCGGCGTTGATGGGCGGCACGCTGGAGCTCGAGAGCGAAGTGGATCGCGGCACCAGCCTCACGCTGCACATCGAATTGCCAGTGGAGGCACGCAGCAGCACGACGGCCGGGCTGCGCGGCAAGCGCGCGCTCGTGACGTGCGAGGACGCGAGCGTCGCCGCCGCATTGATGCATTTTGGCGCGGCGCTCGGCATGGAAATGCGCCGCGTCGCGCCAGCGGACGCTGCTCGCGCCGCGAGCGCGGACAAGGCCGATCTACTGTTCGTGTCGGAAGCGCTGATCGATCGTTTGGGCAAGCTCGGTGCACCTGTGCTTTGCCTGACGGAGAACCCGAAGCCAAGCGGCTATCGCGTGGCCGAGAGCGGCGTGCGCGTGAGCGTCAACCCGTTGTCCTGGCGTGGCTTGAGCGTCGTTTGCGCGATGGCGCTGGCGGGACTGCCGGTCAAGGCGGCCAGCCCGTCGCGTCCCGCCGCCGACGTCGAGAAGACACTACCGGCGCCCGATCGGGAGCAGGAACGCGCTGCCGGCCGCCTCATCCTCGTGGCGGAAGACCATCCCGTCAATCAGGAGCTGATCCGCCATCAACTGGCGTTGATCGGGTTCGCATGCGACGTCGTCGACGATGGTGCGCAGGCGCTCGAAGCGCTGGCCGAATGCGAATACGGCTGCCTGATAACCGACTGTCATATGCCGAACGTGTCGGGCTACGATCTCGCGCGGCGCGTACGCCAGATGGAGCAGAAGGCGCGCGGCGCGCGGCGCTTGCCGATACTCGGCATCACGGCCAATACGGCGCCCGAGAACATGAGTCAGTGCAGCGAAGCGGGCATGGACGATTGCCTCATCAAGCCCACGCGCGTGGCCACGCTGCGCGAGCATCTCGCGCGTTGGTTCGGCGTGGAGGGCATGCGGCGTACCGTGCAGGGCGAAGCCGCGCGCAAGGCAGGCGGCAATAGGCCAACAGCGGGGCAAGCAGCGTCGCGGGTTTCAAGGGTTTCGAAGGTTTCTGGGGCATCGGAGTCGTCTCCCGAGGGGCGCGGGGGTTCTGACGGAGCGCGCGCGGAAAAGCTTGCATACGCACGGACGTTCGAGCCGCTGGATCTCACGCATATGATCCAGGTCTGGGGCGGGGAGGCGACCGTGAAGACGTTGCTAGGCTCGTTCGTTTCGGCGATGCGCGACGACCTGGACGCGTTGCCGCCGCTCCTCGAACACGCCGATGTCGCGCGCTTGCGCGAGTGGCATCACCGGCTCGCCGGTGCGGTGGGCGTGCTGCAATACCCTGCGCTGCTCGCCGAGCTCGAGACGTTTCGCCGTCACATGAACAGTCACACTGCCGAGCAACTGCGTGAGGAAGGCAACGCGCTCATCCGCACGTGCCAGGCGATGCTGGGCGGAATCGAGCAACAGGCCGCTCTGCTCGCGTGAATGATGTACATCAGGAAATGGACGGCCGCAGGGGAATAGGAGCAACAAGCGGGCAAAAACGGGGCACTAGGCGGGCGAAAAACGGGCGAAAAAAAACGCGGCCGAAGCCGCGTTCAAGCTTGGAGACCCTTCGATGAAGAGTCACTTCTCGCAGTTCCTAGCTTAGTCGGCGGCCAGAAAGAAATCGAGACAATTTCGATCAATTAACTATTACAGGGAATGCTGGTAATCGCGCTTGCCGTTGAGGTGTCGCGCCGGCGAAACCATTCGACTGTGAAGTCAACGAACGAACGTGTTTTTGCCGGAACGTGGCGGCGGCCGGGGTAGACGAGCGAGAGTTCCTTGTCTGCGTCACGAATGTCCCACCCGGCGAGCACGCGCACGAGCCGGCCGGATGCGAGATCGGCGTCCACCTGGTTTGCCGGAAGGATCGTGATGCCCATACCGGCGATCGCGGCCTGACGCAGCATCACGGAATTGTTCACAGCGTACGCCGGCTCGATCCGCACAGGTTCGCGGTCGCCGCCTGGGCCTTCGAAGTGCCATTCGTTGCCGTGAATATCGGCGGAAGGCGCGAGCAGCGTGTGGCGGGGGAGATCGGCGGGGCATTGCGGCGTCGCATGGCAAGCGAGGTAGGCGGCCGAGGCGACGGCGACCGGCGCGACGCTCAAAAGCGGGCGGCGGATCAGCGTGCCGCCGCTCACCTGGCGGGGCGCCACGATGCCGGCGTCGAAACCTTCCTCGATCAGGTCGACCGGACGGTGCAGCAGCGTAAGCGAGAGGCGGACTTTCGGAAACGCGTCGAGGTAGCACTTGATCATCGGCGTGAGGCCGTGCAGTGAAAACGATGCATGCGCGACGACGCGCAACGTGCCTGACGGTACCGATACGCCATGCGCGATATGCGTTTCGATGCGCGCCAGATCGTCGAGGACCTGACGGCAGCCCTGAGCATAGGCGGCTCCTGCCTCGGTGAGCGACGCGCTGCGCGTGTTGCGGTTGATGAGCCGCGTTTCCAGATGGGCTTCGAGCAACGCCACGTAGCGGGTGACCACCGCGTTCGACATGTTCAGACTCATCGCCGCGCGGCCAAACGAGCCGTGCTCGGCAACGCTGATGAACACGCGCATGGCCTGAAGCTGATTCATGTTTTTGGGGGGCGTGGACACGAGGCGGATGGGCGGTGCGATGAAGAAAAGTGAAGTCGGGCGACAAGTCTTGACGCTGCCGAGAGGGATAGTACCGATGCGCGTTGGGCAAACGGAATGGGAATCGTCCGAATCGATGCTTTATCCCGAATTACCGGTGTTGTCCGACTGCAACGCTTTATCGGGATACCGAATGAAATGATCGAGACAGAGAAAAACAAGATAAGTCGTGAGCATTGAATTACAAGCGTTCGAGGGTTTACCGCAGGGGGATTCAACTAATTCGAAAAGGCTTTTGTTGAGATATCGGATGGTTCGTCAAAAGGTGACGCCCATAAACTTCGCCATGCAAATCAACGCGGTGCTGCGTGCACTGCATTACGGAATCGCTATGCCGGCGTGAGACCGGCAACGGCATCCATTTTTGCCGAAAGGCCTTGCATCGAAGGAAGCATATGAAAAAGAAACTGGCTATCGCGGCGGCAGTCGCTGCGACTTTTGCATCGGCGTCGTACGCGCAAAGCAGCGTCACGCTCTACGGTATCGTTGATGCCGGTTTCACGTACACGACGAACGTGAACAACAACGCCAAATACGCTCTGACGAGCGGTAACGTTCAGACGAGCCGTTGGGGTCTGCGCGGCGTTGAGGATCTCGGCGGCGGCCTGAAGACGATCTTCACGTTGGAAAGTGGCTTTAATGTCGCGAATGGGCAGCAAAACGGCGGCCTGTTCAATCGTCAATCGTATGTCGGTCTGACGCAAGACCAGTACGGCACGGTCACGCTCGGTCGCCAGTTCGACTCGATGGTCGACTACATCGCGCCGCTCACCGCAGTCGGCACCTGGGGCGGCACCTACATGGCGCACGTGATCGACAACGACAACCTGAACGCCACGTTCTCGCTCAACAACTCGATCAAGTACACCAGCCCGAACTTCGCGGGCTTCCAGTTCGGTGGCATGTACGCGTTCTCGAACCAGTCTGGTTTCGCAATCAACCGTGCGTACAGCGCCGGCATGAGCTATGCGAACCAGGGGCTGCGTCTCGCTGCGGCTTACATGCAGATCAATGGCGTGGATAGCACCGGCACCGGCTCGGTCCAGGGTTCGTCGCTTGCGAGCACATTCGGTGCGATGGCCTCGGGTAACCGTCAGCGCACCTGGGGCGCAGGCGCAAACTACACCTATGGCCCGATGGTCGGCGGCGTTGTGTTCACGCAGTCGCGCCTCAATGGTAAGTTCATCGATTCGGTGCGCTACAACAACGTTGAAGCGAACTTCCGCTACAACCTGACGCCGGCACTCGGCCTTGGCGCGATGTACGCATACACGAACGCGAACGGCGCGGGTATTGACTCCGGGACCGGCAGCTCGTCGGCGCACTGGAATCAGTTCGGTCTGCAGGCTGACTACGCGCTCTCCAAGCGTACCGATGTCTACCTCGAAGGTGTGGGCGTGTGGGGCGCGGGCCAGAACGCGGCGGGCATCACGCAAGTGGGCTTCCAGGGCAACAGCGACAATGCTAACTTGCCGTCGAACAACTTCTCGTCGAGCAAGAACCAAGGGATCGTCACGACGGGCATCCGTCACCGCTTCTAAGGATTCGGGGCCTTCGCATTCTCAATCGTGATTGTCACAAGCGGTCACAAGCGGTCACAAGCATCGCGAACGGGAACGCGTAGCGTCGGATGGCAAGAAGGTAGTACTTGGGTTGAAAGGCGCCGCTAGCGGCGCCTTTTTTATTGCCCATGGCTTACGGTGGGCCGACATCGGCGCAGCGGACGCGGCCAGCAGATTTGCTCTAGCATGTGGGAGCGCGGTTTTGTGCCTTCTGGTGCAGCGCGCCACAAAAACAGGAGAAATTCCATGAATGTGCTTCGTCCGCTGCAGCTCGCTCTCGCTCTGTGTGTCCTCGCCTCCAGCGCCGCGTACGCCGACACCGTCGCGCTGAAAGCCGATCTCGAACCATCCAGCGAAGTCCCGCCGCGTGTGAGCCAGGGCCACGGCATGCTCAACGCCACGTTCGACACGTCTACGAAATCGCTGAACTGGACCATCACCTACGAAGGCCTCTCCGGCCCGGCGCAGGCTGCGCATTTCCACGGCCCCGCGCCGGTTGGCCAGAACGCCGGGGTGCAGGTACCGATTCCGAAGGGCGAACTGGCAAGCCCGATCAAGGGCTCCGCCACGCTCAACGAGCAGCAGGTCACCCAGTTGATGGGCGGGCAGTGGTATTTCAACGTTCATACGGCGCAGAACCCGTCAGGCGAGATTCGCGGCCAGGTGCTGCCCGCCAATTGATCGGCGCGCGATCGTTGGCCTCACTCGCGGGACTGCGCGCGCCGCTCGTTCCCGCAATCGACGTCTGATTGCGGGACGATATCGATTGACCGCCGCCGGGTGCTGGTCGAGCCCAGTTCGAGTGCCGCGGAGGGCTGAGCCGATGAGCTGGCAAAGCAGGCTGATCTGCAGGTGCTTGCGCCGCACTTTTCTGCCACAAACGCGCAAGTCGATCGACGTCGCACGCGTGCGCATGCTGACGGCGAGGCGCATCTGGACGCCAGGCGTGCCGAGCGGCTGGCGCTTGCGCGAACAGTACGACGCCTCCGATGCCCCGTTGCGCGGCGAGTGGCTCATCCGCGAGCGCCCGCCCGCGCAGTGCACGCTCCTTTATCTGCATGGCGGTGGGTATTACTTCTGCTCGCCGCGCTCGCAGCGCGCGATTTCGTTCGGTCTGGGCAAGCGCGCCGGCGCCGACGTCTTCTCGCTCGACTATCGGCTCGCGCCCGAGCATCCGTTTCCCGCCGCACTCGAGGACGCATTGGCCGCGTATCGCCATTTGCTGGCAAACGGCACGCGGCCCGGCTCGATCGTGATTGGCGGCGATTCGGCGGGCGGTGGGCTTGGGCTAGCCACGCTCGTCGCCTTGCGCGACGCGGGCGATCCGCTCCCCGCTGGCGCCGTGCTCTTTTCACCCTGGACGGATCTTGCAGCGACGGGCGCCTCGATACGCGAGAACGACGGGCGCGATCCCATGTTCAGTGGCGAGGTATTCGCGCGCATTGCGCCGTTCTACCTCGGCTCGGCAAGCGCGACCGATCCCTACGTGTCGCCGCTTTATGCCGACTTTCGCGGCTTGCCGCCGCTAAGCCTCTTCGTGGGCAGCTCCGAAACGCTGCTCGACGACACGCGCCGCGTAGTCGAACGCGCGCGCGCCGCCGGCGTGACGGTCGAGTGCGAGATTGCCAGCGGCATGCCGCACATCTGGCCGATCTATGCGCCTTTCATGCCCGAAGCGCGCCGCACGCTCGACGTCGCCGCGAACTTCGTGCGCCGCGTGAGCGCTGCATCGGCGCGCGGCGACGAGAAACCGCAGCCGCCTCAATCGAGCGAGACGTCAATCGCGTCGTAGGCCGCGTGCACGGCGGCTTCGCCGTAGCGGCGCTCGAGCCGGCGCACAGTGAAGTGCCCATGCGCCACCTGCTGGAAATGGTCGATGAACACGGTGTTGACCATCGCGCCGAGCACCGCGCCGATGGCCGGTATCGATTTCGCCGCGACCTGCTCGCTCACCTGCACGGAGAAGCGCGCAGCCACGGTCTGCATGAGCTTGAGGAGTGCGGTTGAACCGTGCGCGGCGAAGCCCTTCGTTGCCATTTCCGACGATGCCGCCGATACGGCCTTCGCGAGCGCGCCGCGCGCGATGAAATAGCCGAAGTCGGCTTCGTCGTCGGCAGGCGAGCGGCCGCCCATGCCAAACACGGTCAGGCATTGCAGCTGCGTGTCGGTGCTGGCCAGATTCTCGCCTTCGCTGCGGGCGATGTCGCAGATTGAGCGAAACATCAGCGTGGTCGTGACGGGCAACTCGACCGGCAGCGCGAAAAGGCCGAATGCGCCGCCCGCCGCGCCCGTGGTCGCAACCGCGAACTTGTGCAGCAGGTTGCTCGGCTTCGTGCTCGGGCGAGGTTCCGCGGCGGAGAGCGCACCTTGCTTGCCGAGGGTTTTCAGCGCGAGCTGCAGGCACTTGCGCAGCGCGGTTTGCGTCGCGTCGGCCACCTTGTCGTTCGCGACGCCGGGCAGCCGCGCGATCAGCTTTTCCACCGGCGCGCCTACGATGGCCGCGAGCTTCATGCCGAGCGGCGGCGTTTCGAGCTGATGTTTGGCGCGCCGCAGCGCGTCGAGATCGCCCTCGGCGAGGGCCGCCGCGGCGCTCGCGCGGGCCGGATCGGCGGCCGTGGGTTCGCTTGTGGGTTCGGTGATGGGTTCCATTGCGCTCCCGGATTTTCAGCAACGATGGCGGGGCATCGCCGCCGTTCGACGCCCCAGTGTAGTGGATCGCGCCGTGCTATGATGATCGATCCTTGACGCGTCAACCGTTGCTGGATCAAAAAATGGCCGTTCATACCGCTGCCCACCATTCGAGCGGGCAGGTTCTGCCGTTCCGGGAGTCGCTGCTGGCGATGCTCGGCGTCTCGTTCGTGACGATGCTCGTCGCGCTCGACCAGACCGTCGTGGGCACCGCGCTGCCGACCATCGTCGCCGAGCTGCGCGGCTTCGAGCTTTACGCGTGGGTCGCCACGTCTTATCTGCTCACCTCGGTCATCACCGTCCCCATTTTTGGGCGCCTCGGCGACTATTACGGGCGCAAGCCGTTCGTGATCGCGTCGATCGTCGTGTTCACCGCCGCATCCGTGCTGTGCGGCGCCGCCAACAGCATGCTGTTCCTCGTGATTGCGCGCGGGCTGCAAGGCATCGGCGGCGGCATGCTGGTCGGCACGGCGTTCGCCTGCATTCCCGATCTCTTTCCCGATTCCGTCGTGCGCCTGCGCTGGCAGGTGCTCATGAGCTCTGCGTTCGGTATCGCCAACGCGATCGGGCCGTCGCTCGGCGGCTTCCTCACGCAGTATTACGGCTGGCGTTCCGTGTTCTACGTGAATCTGCCCGTGGGCCTGCTGTCGCTGTTTTTCGTGTGGAAGTATCTGCCGCATTTGCGCCACGTGGCGCACGAGGCGCGCATGCGCCTCGACTGGCCAGGTGCGCTCCTCATCGCGGTCGCGCTCGGCAGCCTGCAGCTTTTCGTGGAGCGTCTGCCGGGACACGGTCTCAGGGCTTCGGCCATCGGCCTGCTCGCCCTCGCGGTGGCGGCCGGCTGGGCGCTCTGGCAATGGGAGCGGCGCTGCCCGCAGGCCATCCTGCCCGTCGACATGTTCCGCAACGCGAGCCTCAACGCGCTCTTCACGCTCGCCGTGCTGGGCGGCTTCACGATGTTTTCGCTGCTCTTCTATGCCCCGCTCCTGTTCCAGGGCGGCTTCGGCATGACGCCGAAGGAAGCGGGCGTCGTCATCACGCCGCTCGTGGTGTTTATCACGATCGGCAGTATCGCGAACGGGCGCATCGTCTCGCGCATCCGCAATCCGAACCTGATGCTCTACATCGGCTTCTCGATGATGGCGGCGGCGTGCTTCGCGGTGGCGCTCGCCACGCGCGGCACGCCGCGCGGTCTGCTGATGGCGTTCATGATCGTGGCTGGCATCGGTCTTGGCTTCGTCATGCCCAACCTCACCGTATTCGCGCAGCAGACCGCTGGGCGCGAGCATCTGGGCATCGCCACCGCACTACTGCAGTCGCTGCGGATGATCGGCGGCATGATCGGCACGGCGCTCACCGGCACGATGGTCACGCAGCTTTATTCGAGCGGCGTTCAGCGCGCGCTGGACGCCGATCACGCCACGCACTGGCTGCCGCAGCTCGCCGACCCCCAGATCCTGATCAACCGCGACGCCCAGGCTTCGCTGATCGCCGATCTCACGCACGCCGGGCATCTTGGTGCGCCGCTGCTCGAAGCCGCGCGCGAGGCGCTCGTGAGCGCGATTCACCTGGGCATTGCCGTGGCGGCAGTGGTCGCGGTGGTGTCGGTCTGGCAAACCCGGCGCGTGCCGCCGGTCAAGCTGCAGCGCAAGATGGAGCCCGTGATTCACGCGGATTGAATTGCCTCGGCCCGTAGTGGACGCCGGCAGAAACCGGCAAGGAAGCCGGCAGGAAAACAAAGCATGGAAATTCAGGATCGCATCGCCATCGTGCAGCAGTTTGGACGGACCTACCGGTCGTTCATGTCGGCGTTCGAGGCGCAGGTCGGGCATCCGCTGCCGCGCTGGCGCATTCTGCTCGCGCTTTACGAGCAGGACGGGGAGTCGTCGCAAAAGCGGCTCGTCGAGCGGCTGCGCGTAGACCCGGGCGCGCTCACGCGGCAATTGAAGGCGCTGGAGTCGCTCGGCTGGATCGCGCGCCGCGCCGACGAGCGCGACAACCGCATCACCAACGTCACGCTGACTGACGCGGGCCGCGCCGTGATCGAAGAGGGCCTGCCGCGCCGCAACGCGTTCCTCAACGTGACGATGTCACTGCCCGACGAGGCGCTCGCAGCGCTGTCGGGCGCGTTGGGAATGATGGAGGCGCGCATCGGCGAGGCGGCGGCGGCGCTCGCTCAGGCTCAGGAGGCCGAGCCCGAAGCGGGCTAAGCCTGCACCGCAGTTTTCAACGAGGCGCGGCCCACTCAGAAGAACGTCTCGATCACTTCCGTCACGCGATATTTCGCATCGACCATCAGCACCTGGCGCCACTTGTCGAACGTGAGGCAGGGGTGCGAGATGTCGAACGCGATCATGTCGCCGACCTTCAGGTCCGCGCCCGCCGGAATCTTCAGGTAGGCGTGCTGATCCATCATCTGGAACACTTCCCAGCCTTCGCTTGCCGCCACTTCGCGCGGTGCGCCGCCATTCGCCGGGCGATAGTGGCGCGACGGTTCTGGAAAGCCGGCGTCGAACGCGGCGTCGCGTTTGCCGAAGCCGATGATGGCGCGGCCCGGCTCCGGAATCGACTGCACGTAGGCCCAAAGTTGCAGCGCGGGCAGGAGCGCCACGCCCATCTCGCGCGCCACGGGGTTGCGCGTGAGGATCTGCGACTGAGCCTGCTTGTAGACGCCCACGTCGTGCGTGACGTAGCAGCCGGGGCGCAGCACCACGTCGATCGTGCCGGCTTGCGTGGCCGGCGCGAACTCTTCCGCGACAATGTCGTACCAGGCCGAACCCGCGCCCGAGAGCAGCGCGGGTGAGCGCGCGAAGCGACCAGCGGCAGCCAGTTCCTCGGTGACGTTCAGCGCGTCGCGCAGGAAGGTGCGCACTTCGCTTTCTTCCTTGAGGATGCCCTCGTAGATTTCCACGCCCGCTAGCTTGAGCGAGTCGGGATAGCGCGCGATGGCGGCGAGCACGGCGTTGCGCGTGTCGGCGTCGCGCACGCCCGTGCGCCCGCGCGGCACGCCCAGTTCGAGCAGCACCTGCAGCGTGCGGCCCGATGCGCGGAAGAACTCGCCCAGGTGCTCCACGCCCTCCACGGAATCGACGAGGCAGAAGAACTCGAAGCTCGCGTCGCTCAGCAGCTCGGCGATGATCGCCATGTTGTGGCGGCCCACGAGCTGGTTCGCCA
Source organism: Paraburkholderia hiiakae (assembly GCF_904848665.1). Classification (GTDB taxonomy): domain Bacteria; phylum Pseudomonadota; class Gammaproteobacteria; order Burkholderiales; family Burkholderiaceae; genus Paraburkholderia; species Paraburkholderia hiiakae. Next base: position 680,162 of record NZ_CAJHCQ010000001.1, on the reverse strand, counting down.
TCAGTACGCGCGAGATGCCGCCGCGGTAGGCGGCGCGCGTCTGGTGCGCCGTGGCGAGCGTGATGCCCCACGCGCCCGTTTCGATCTGGCGGCGAAAGAGCTGCGGCGCCATCGTCGTTTTGCCGTGCGGGGCGAGCTTCACGCCGTAGCGCGTGACGAAGTCCTGCATCCACTTGAGATTGTGCTCGACGCGATCGGCATAGAGCACAGCTGCCGGCAGGCTCACGTCCTCTTCGAGTAGATTCCATTCGAGGCGCCCAGCGTCCCCGAGCGGCACGCTCGCGCCCGGCAGGTTGCCAAGGCCCTTGCTATTCGGGTCGATCGTTGCACTCTGATAGTTTGTAACTTTCATTTCCCTTCGCTCCATATGCTTCATGCGGCTCCGCTACACCGGCATCTTCTGGGCCGGCGTTGACTTGGAGATAGTACACAAAGTAACATCGCTTCGTGAATTGTTATTTATTAACAGACTCCCTGCAATGAACACCGCCGCCGATCCGGCCCGCTTCGACATCGTCGCGCGTATTGCGCAATGCGTGCCCGAACTGCGTCCGGCCGAGCGCGATGTGGCCGCGCTGATCCTCGATGATCTCGCCAGCGCCGCGCGTGCGAGCATCGGCGAGCTGGCGCAGCGCGCGGGCGTGAGCATTGCCTCCGTCACGCGCTTTGCGAAGACGGTGGGCTGCCACGACGTGCGCGAACTCAAGCTGCGACTCGCGCAGGCGGCCGCGGTGGGTGACCGCTTCCTGCGCGGCGGCCCCGCCGGCACTTCCGAAGGCGCGGCCAAGCCGCGCGCCGCCGATGCTGAGGCCGAGCCGCTCGCCACGCGCGTCTACGACGAAATTCATACGGCACTCGCGCGCAACCACGAACTGCTGCGCCAGGCGCCGTTAGCTCAGGCCGTCGCGGCGCTGGCGCGCTCCCGCATGATCTACGTGTTCGGCATGGGCGGCGGCTCGAGCGCGCTCGCCGACGAAATGCGCTTTCGCCTCGTGCGCTTGGGCCGTCCGGTGGCGTCGTACCAGGACAGCTTGCTGCAGCGCATGGTGGCGAGCACGCTCTCGCCCGAAGACGTGGTCGTCGCGCTTTCCGTAACAGGCCGCGTGCCCGAACTCGTCGATGCGTGCCGAATCGCGCGCGATTACGGCGCGAAGCTCGTCGCGCTTACCGCGCCGGCTTCGCCGCTCGCCGCGCTCGCCGACTGGCTCGTGCCGATCGTCGCGAGCGAGACCGATTTCATCTACAAGCCGTCGTCGTCACGTTACGCGATGATGATGGCACTCGACGTGCTCGTGACCGAGCTGGCGCTCGCGCAACCCGAGGAAAGCCGCGAGTTGCTGCGCCGCATGAAGCACACGCTGGACGCGCATCGCGGCGGCGGCGAACGCCAGCCGCTCGGTGACTGAACGTCGAACTGAGAGCCATCCTGAGGAGACGCGTATGCATTCGCACCCCGAAGCCGCCGACACGTTGATCGTCGGCGCCATGCTTTATGACGGCACCGGTGCGCCGCCCGTCGAGCGCGACGTGGCCGTGCGCGACGGGCGCATCGTCGCGATCGGCAACCTGTCGAACTGGCTCGCGGAAGAGGTGATCGAGGCCAATGGGCGCGCGCTCGCGCCGGGTTTCATCGATGTCCATACGCACGACGACACGCACGTGATCCGCGCGCCGCAAATGCTGCCCAAGATCAGCCAGGGCGTGACGACGGTGGTCGTCGGCAACTGCGGGATCAGCGCGTCGCCGGTGACGCTCAAGGGCGATCCCCCCGACCCGATGAACCTGCTCGGTGAGCGCGATGCGTTCAGCTATCCGACTTTCTCCGCCTACGTCGACGCGGTGAACGCGGCGCGGCCCGCCGTGAACGTCGGCGCGCTGATCGGCCATACGGCGCTGCGCAACAATCACATGAACGATCTGAAGCGCGCCGCCACCGGCGACGAGATCGCGGCCATGCGCGCGCAGCTCGAAGACGCGCTCGCGCACGGCGCGCTCGGCCTTTCCACGGGCCTCGCCTACGGTTCGGCGTTCGAGGCTTCGACCGAAGAGGTCGCCTCGCTTGCCCAGCCGCTCGCCGCCGCCGGCGCGCTCTATACGACGCACATGCGCACGGAGTTCGACGCGATTCTCGAAGCGATGAACGAGGCGTACCACATCGGCCAGCATGCGCGCGTGCCGGTGGTGATCTCGCACTTGAAATGCGCGGGCCCTTCCAACTGGGGGCGCAGCACGGAGGTGCTCGCGTCGCTCGAAAGCGCGCGCAAGTATCAGCCGGTGGGTTGCGACTGCTATCCGTATAGCCGCAGTTCTTCCACGCTGGACCTCAAACAGGTGACGGGCGACATCGACATCACGATCACGTGGTCCACGCCGCACCCCGAACAGGCGGGCAAGCTCATCAAGGACATCGCGGCCGAGTGGGGCGTTTCGCAGCAGGAAGCGGGCAAGCGCCTGCAGCCGGCGGGCGCGGTGTATCACAACATGTCCGAAGACGACGTGCGCCGCATTCTTTCGCATCCGGCCACGATGGTCGGCTCGGACGGCTTGCCGAATGACCCGTTGCCGCATCCGCGCCTATGGGGTGCATTTCCGCGCGTGCTCGGTCACTACGCGCGCGACGCGGCCTTGCTGCCGCTCGAAGAAGCGGTGCGCAAGATGACGGGCCTTTCTGCGCGGCGCTTCGGCCTTTCGCAACGCGGCGAGGTGCATGTGGGCTGGCACGCCGACCTCGTGCTGTTCGACCCTGCCAAGGTGCGCGACGCAGCGACTTTTGAGAAGCCGCAGCAGGTGGCGGAAGGCATCGACGCGGTGTGGGTGAACGGCGTCCTCTCGTACCGCGACGGCCAGCCTACGGGTGAGCGCGCGGGCCACTTCGTCGCGCGAGGCAAGCGTGAGGCGCAGGCCGAGGCGAATGCCTTTTAAACAAGCTTTATCTATCGAATTTCGACCCTCGGCGCGCATGGCCCAAAAAGCCGCGCGCGCCGCACGATCTCAAAGGAGCAAACGATGAAACGAATTGGAGCGGAAGGCGGCAAGGGCCAGGGCGGACAACATCTGCCGTTCGCGCGCGCCGTGGAAGCCGACGGCTGGTTGTATGTCTCGGGCCAGACGCCGATGGAAGGCGGCGAGGTGATCAACGGTGGTATCGTCGAGCAGTCGCACAAGGCCATCCAGAATCTTTTCGCCATCCTGAAGGAAGCGGGCTACGGCGCGGAGCACGTGGTGCGCTGCGGCGTGTGGCTCGATGACGCGCGCGACTTTACGTCGTTCAACAAGGTGTTCCGCGAGTATTTCGGCGAGCATCCGCCGGCACGCGCTTGCGTGCAGTCGAGCATGGTGGTGGACTGCAAGGTCGAAGTGGACTGCGTGGCGTACAAGGCGCCCGCCGGGAAGTAAGGGCGCAGCGCAGTTGCGCGTAGCGTGTCAGGAAGCGGCTGCCGGAGTTATCCGGCAGCCGTTTTTTCTTGCGTGTCGCCGTCGCGCGGGGAGGCGGCGGTAATGCGCATTTCGACCTTCATGCCCGCGGCTACGGCCATGTTAATGAGCGAATCGAGCGAGAACAGATCGATCTTTCCGCGCATGAGGTCGGACACGCGCGGCTGGGTCACGCCGAAGAGCGCGGCGGCCTGCGTTTGGGTCAGTTTGTTGCGATTGATGTGCTCTTCGAGGCTGATCATGAGGTCGCTGCGCAGCGTCATGTTCTGCGCAGCTTCGGGCGTGTTTTCGAGTGCGTCCCAAACGCTATCGAAGCGCTGGCGGTCATGGTTCCCGTGACTCTGGCGGCCCATGGTTTGGACTCCTTGTTTAATGCGTCGCGATAGCGGCGCGCGGCAAGCGAAAGATCGACGAAGGTCGTTTTCTCGGACTTCTTCTGAAAACAATGCAGCACGTGGATGGCGTCGCGGATGTGCGCAACGTAAATCACGCGAAACGCGCCACTCGTGTCGCGAATGCGTATCTCACGCGCGCCGCGGCCAACGGGATTCACGGGCTTCCAGTCGTTCGGGTCGAGGCCGCGTTGGACGCGCCGCAACTGCCGACCGGCTTCCTGACGCGCCTGTTCCGGAAATTTCCGCAAATCTGCGAGTGCGCTGCCTCAAAACTCCAATGGCTTCGTATGGGTGAAATTATACAAAATTTTATATAACCCGCAGAACGTTGAGCGACCCGTTTGCACCGGGTATGACATCGCTCAAGTCTCTGCAGGCTTGGGTGGGCGCGCCCAAGCCTGGATCAACTACCCCGCAGCTTCTGTCCCTTGTTGGCCATTCGGCGGAGGGCAGCCGCTTGTCTATTTTCCCAATATATGAGCGACCCCATCACATATTGGAGAACTCGAAAAAACCTGCCTACAATCCAGCCATCCGACATGCCGCGATGACATCGTGCGCGGCAAACACCGTCGGCAGATCCAGATAAATCCGGCGCACGCGTAAGACGCGGAGCGAACCGGACAGCAAAGGAGACGTTCGTCATGCTTCAGCCAGCGCTTTGCGCGGCCACGCGCCGCCCGCCGCTCCATGCCCGATGTGCCCCGGCCGCCCGCGCGCCGCGCCGTCTCCCGAAGCAGGGTTCGCGCGCCGTCTGACGGCACGCGCCTTTTCGAACGTTTCCCTTCATCGCCCTCGCCATGAACAAAGCGATGTCTTCCACACTCGCCGCGAACCTCCCCGACGAGGCCGCGCCAGTGCAAAACGCCGCGGCAAGCGCCGCTGCAGCGCAGCCGAAAGGCCGTCCCGCCGCTGATGAAATCGGCGTCACGAGCACGTTGCTCGACGGCTCGATGCAGCAGGCCGGCACCCAGACGCTCCTGCGCGGCCTCGCCATTCTCGAAGCCGCCGCCGCTGGCGTGCGCGACCTGCGCTCGTTCGGCGCGGTGCTCGGCACGACGCGCAGTACCACGCACCGCCTCGTTTCGAGCCTCGTGCAAGCGCGCTACCTGCGCCAGGTGCAGGGCGGCTACCTGCTCGGACCGAAGCTCATCGAACTCGGCACCATCGCGCTCGAGCAGATGCCGCTCACGGCCGTTGCCCGAGCGCATCTGCAGGCGCTCGCCGATGAAACGCTCGACACGATCCACCTCGGCGTGCGAGACGGCGACGACGTGCTGTACATCGACAAGATTCCCGGCCAGCGCGGCCTCGAGATGCGTTCGCGCGTGGGGCACCGCATGCCGCTCGCGTCCACGGGCATCGGCAAGGCGATGATGCTCGACCTCGCGCCGCAAACGTGGCGCGACCTGTTCGACGCGTCGCGCCGCACGCTCGCGGGCGTGAGCTTCCGCCCCGATCACAGTCTCGAACCGGATACCTTCCTCAAGCGCATGGCCACTTACTCGGCGGGCGGGTACACGTTCGATCTGGAGGAGAACGAAATTTCGATCCGCTGCGTGGCGGCGCCGGTGCGCGACGCTTCTGGCGCAATCGTGGCGGCGCTTTCGGTGGCGAGCACGATTCCCTACATGCCGCTCGAGCGCATGGACGAACTGATTCCGGTCGTGCAGCGCGAGGCGCGCGCGATTTCGCAGGAACTGGGCTGGCGCGCGCCGCAGCCCACCACGCGCAGGATTCGCCGATGAAAGCGAGCGAGAAGCCTGCAAGCGGCGCGGCTATCGACGTCAACGACGGCGCGATCACCCGCGAAGCCGCGCTGATCGCGCTCGACTGGGGCACGACCTCGCTGCGTGCGTATCTGTTCGATGCGGCGGGCAAGGTGATCGCCACGCGTGTTTCGACGGCGGGGATCATGAACCTGCCCGTGCCCGCCGAAGAAGGCGGCTTCGACGCCGCCTTCGACGAAGCGTGCGGCGTATGGCTCGCCGATGCGCCCTCGCTGCCGGTGCTGGCGGCGGGCATGGTCGGCAGCGCCCAGGGCTGGGTGCAGGCGCCTTATGTCGAAACCCCCGCGAGCGCCCAGGCGTTGGTGGCCGGTATCGTGCGCGTACGCGCCGCGTGCGGCGCCGAAGTCGCCGTGGTGCCGGGGGTCCTTGAGCCGGGTGCGCTGCCCAACGTGATGCGCGGCGAGGAAACGCAGATTTTTGGCGCGTTGAGTGGATCGACCGACGAGTCTGCGCCGCAAACGTCGCTCATCGGCCTGCCCGGCACGCACGCGAAATGGGTGGTGGTGGAGGGCGAGCGTATTGCGCGCTTCTACACCTTCATGACGGGCGAGGTCTACGCGGCGCTGTGCGCGCATACGATCCTCGGCCGCACGATGAAGCATCCCGTCGAGCCCGACACGGCCGCGTTCCTGCGTGGTGTGGGCGTGGCGCGCGAGCAGGGCTGCGTGGGCCTGCTTGCCACGGCGTTTAGCACGCGCACGCTCGGCCTCACGGCCCAGCTAGCCGCCGACGAGCAGCCCGACTATCTCTCGGGCCTCGTGATCGGGCACGAGCTGGCAGGCCTCGAAGCGGCGCTCTCGCGGCGCGACGTGGCGCTTGCCGGCTGCGCGCCGCAGCTCATCGGCGCCGAGGCGCTGTGCGAGCGCTACCGCATGGCGCTTGCCGCATTCGGCTGCAGCGGCGCGCATCTCGTGCGTCAAGCGACCGAACACGGGCTCTGGCGCATTGCGGTACAGGCCGGGCTGGTCGCGCCGCGCTAAACGCGTGCGGATGAATCGAGCCCGCTGAATCGAACCAGACACGAAGCCAAGCAACAGGAAGCCGACATGGAACCCGAACTGAACCTGCCCGCCCCGTACACGCCTCACGCTGGCTTCGTCGCCGCGTTCGGTGTGTGCGGCATGGTCGCGATCGTGCGCGGCATCAAGCCCGCCGAGGCCGCCGAGCATGGCCGCGCGCTTTACGAAGCGGGCTTTCGGATCATCGAGGTGCCGCTCAATTCGCCGCAGCCGCTCGACAGCATCGCCGCATTGCGCCAGGCCCTGCCTGCGGACGCGATGATCGGCGCGGGCACCGTGCTCACCACCGAGCGCGTGCGCGACGTGCGGGAAGCCGGCGGCGAGCTGATCGTGATGCCGCACGCCGACACCGATGTGATCCTCGCCGCGAAGCTCCAGGGCCTCGCGTGCGTGCCCGGCGTCGCCACGCCGACCGAAGCGTTCGCGGCGCTCAAGCACGGCGCCGACGCACTCAAGATGTTCCCCGCCGAGCAACTCGGGCCGGCCGTGACGAAGGCGTGGCGCGCCGTGATTCCGCCGGTGGTGCCCCTGCTGCCCGTGGGCGGCGTGAAGCCCGACAACATGGGTCCACAACTGGCCGCGGGCGCGAGCGGCTTCGGCCTCGGCTCGGCGCTCTACAAGCCAGGCCAGGACGCGGCGGCCACGCGCGCGAACGCGCTGGCTTTCATCGAAGGCTGGAAAGCCGTGCACGGAGCGCAAAAGTGAATCGCCTCGCGGGCAAGGTCGCACTCGTCACCGGCGCCGGACGCGGCATCGGCGCGGCGATCGCGCGCGCGTTCGCGGCCGAGGGCGCCGCTGTCGTGCTCGCCGAGCTCGATGGCGCGACGGCCGTTGCCACGGCGCGCGAGATCGCGAGCGCATGTGAAGGCGCGCAAACGCTCGCCGTCCAAACCGACGTGACGCAGTCCGCCTCGGTGCGCGCCGCCGTGGAAGCAGCGCAACACGCGTTCGGCCCGGTCGACGTGCTCGTGAACAATGCAGGCATCAACGTGTTCGCCGATCCGCTCACGATGACCGACGACGACTGGCGCCGCTGCTTCGCCGTGGATCTCGACGGCGTGTGGAACGGCTGCCGCGCGGTGCTGCCGGGCATGGTCGAACGGCGCGCGGGCAGCATCATCAACATCGCCTCGACGCACGCGTTCCAGATCATTCCGGGCTGCTTTCCGTACCCGGTGGCGAAGCACGGCGTAATCGGGCTCACGCGGGCGCTCGGCATCGAGTACGCGCCGAAGAACGTGCGCGTAAACGCGATCGCGCCGGGCTACATCGAAACGCAGCTCACGCACGACTGGTGGAACGCGCAGCCCGACCCGCAAGCGGCGCGCAAGGCCACGCTCGAATTGCCGCCGATGAAGCGCATTGGTCGCCCGGAGGAAGTGGCGATGACGGCGGTGTTTCTCGCCTCGGACGAAGCGCCGTTCATCAACGCGAGCTGCATCACGATAGATGGCGGCCGCACGGCGCTGCATCACGAATGAGAGACTGGAAAAAATAATTCGCAGCACGAAGGAATAAAGCATACGCAGGAATCCGCCGAAGCGCTGGCCGCGCGGTTCGACGGGTAAAAGAAGAGGCGGCCGATACCCTTCCCGTGACTGAAGAAGACAGGAGACTGACAACATGCAACGACGCATCTTTCTGACGCTGATGGCCGCCGCGGTCGCCGCAAGCGCGACGCTCGCCACAGCCCCCATGGCACAGGCCGCAGATCAGGTGAAGATCGGCTTTCTCGTGAAGCAGCCCGAAGAGCCGTGGTTCCAGGACGAATGGAAGTTCGCGGAAGCGGCCGCGAAGGAAAAGGGCTTCACGCTGGTGAAGATCGGCGCGCCCTCGGGCGAGAAGGTGATGAGCGCGATCGACAACCTGGCCGCGCAAAAGGCGCAGGGTTTCATCATCTGCACGCCTGACGTGAAGCTCGGACCGGGCATCGTTGCCAAGGCCAAGGCCGACAACCTCAAGATGATGACGGTGGACGACCGTCTCGTCGACGGCGCGGGCAAGCCGATCGAGGCCGTGCCGCACATGGGCATCTCGGCGTACAACATCGGCAAGCAGGTGGGTGACGGCATCGCCGCCGAAATCAAGAAGCGCGGTTGGGACATGAAGGACGTCGGCGCAATCGACGTGACCTACGAGCAGCTGCCGACGGCGCATGACCGCACGTCGGGCGCGACCGACGCGCTCGTGGCCGCGGGCTTCCCGAAGGCGAACATCGTGATGGCGCCGCAAGCGAAGACCGACACGGAAAACGCCTTCAATGCCGCGAACATCGCGCTCACGAAGAACCCGCAGTACAAGCACTGGGTGGCCTACGGTCTGAACGACGAAGCCGTGCTCGGCGCCGTGCGCGCAGCGGAAGGCCGCGGCTTCAAGGCCGACAACATGATCGGTATCGGCATCGGCGGTTCGGACTCGGCGCTCAACGAGTTCAAGAAGCCGCAGGCGACGGGCTTCTACGGCACCGTCATCATCAGCCCGAAGCGCCATGGCGAGGAAACCTCGGATCTGATGTACACGTGGATCACGCAAGGCAAGGAACCGCCGCTGCTCACGCTGACGACGGGCATGCTGGCTACGCGCGACAACGTGGAAAGCGTGCGTCAGCAGATGGGTCTCGCTTCGAAGTAAGTCTGAGAGAAGTGGTTTGAGGTGTTTCCCGTTGCGGGGCGCGTGCCCCGCAACGCATCGAATGAGAGGAAACCGAAGTGTCAGCGACACTGCGTTTTGACAATATCGGCAAGGTGTTCCCAGGCGTGCGCGCGCTCGACGGCGTGTCGTTCGAGGTGAACGCGGGGGAAGTGCACGGCCTCATGGGCGAGAACGGGGCGGGCAAGTCCACGCTCCTGAAGGTACTCGGCGGCGAGTATCAGCCCGATTCCGGCCGCATCCTGATGGACGGCAACGAGGTGCACTTCTCCGATGCGGCGGCTTCGATCGGCGCGGGCATTGCGGTGATCCACCAGGAGCTGCAATACGTGCCCGACCTCACCGTGGCGGAAAACCTGCTGCTCGGCGCGTTGCCCAATGCGCTCGGCTGGGTGAAGCGCAGCGAGGCGCGCAAGTTCGTGCGCGAACGGCTGGCCGCCATGGGCGTGGATCTCGATCCGGCCGCGAAGCTGCGCAAGCTTTCCATCGCACAGCGTCAGATGGTGGAAATCTGCAAGGCGCTGCTGCGCAACGCGCGCGTGATTGCGCTCGACGAGCCGACCAGTTCGCTCTCGCACCGCGAGACCGAAGTGCTGTTCAAGCTCGTGCGCGAACTGCGCGCGGACAATCGTGCGCTCATCTACATCTCGCACCGCATGGACGAGATCTACGAGCTGTGCAACGCCTGCACGATCTTCCGCGACGGCCGCAAGGTCGCCTCGCACGACAGGCTCGAAGAGGTGAAGCGCGAAACGCTCGTGGCCGAAATGGTGGGCCGCGAGATCAGCGACATCTACAACTATTCGCCGCGCGAGCATGGCAAGGTGCGCTTCGCGGTGCGCGGAATCGTCGGGCGTCCGCTCAACGAAGCGGCCAGCTTCGAGGTGAAGGCGGGCGAGATCGTTGGCTTCTTCGGGCTCGTGGGCGCGGGGCGCAGCGAGCTGATGCAGCTCATCTACGGCACGCACAAGCGGCGCGCCGGTGAGATCGAACTGGACGGCAAGACCATTCGCGTGAAGAGCGCGAGCGACGCGATTCGTCACGGCATCGTGCTGTGCCCGGAAGACCGCAAGGAGCAGGGTATCGTTGCGATGGCAACGGTCTCGGAGAACATCAACATCAGCTGCCGCCGTCACTTTCTGCGCGCGGGCATGTTCCTCGACCGCAAGAAGGAAGCGGAAACGGCGGATCGCTTCATCAAGCTGCTGAAGATCAAGACGCCGAGCCGCCGCCAGAAGATCCGCTTTCTTTCGGGCGGCAACCAGCAGAAAGCGATTCTCTCGCGCTGGCTCGCCGAGCCCGACCTGAAGGTCGTGATTCTGGACGAGCCGACGCGCGGCATCGACGTTGGCGCGAAACATGAAATCTATAACGTGATCTACCAGCTCGCCAAACGCGGCTGCGCGATCGTGATGGTGTCGTCGGAGTTGCCGGAAGTGCTCGGCGTGTCGGATCGCATCGTGGTGATGCGCGAAGGCCGTATTTCGGGCGAGTTGCCGCGTAGCGCGGCGAGCGAACACGCGGTGCTTGACCTCGCGCTGCCCAAGCGCGCGCAGGCCAAGGCTGCATGAGTGGACGGGGAGGAGTGACTGAAATGCAAGCAAGAGAAAACCTGGCAACCGAGACGGCCAAGAGCGTCGCCGACGCGCTGATTCCGAGTCCCAGCGACAAGCAGAAGTGGTGGCAGCAGATCACCGAGTACAGCCTGATCGTGATCTTCGTGGTCATGTTCATCGTGATGTCGCTGACTGTCGATCACTTCTTCTCGATCGAGAACATGCTCGGCCTCGCGCTGTCGGTCTCGCAGATCGGCATGGTGGCCTGCACGATGATGTTCTGTCTCGCCTCGCGCGACTTCGACCTTTCCGTGGGCTCGATCGTGGCCTTCGCGGGCGTACTGTGCGCGATGGTGCTCAACGCCACGAACAACACGTTCATCGCCATTGTCGCGGCGGTGGCGGCGGGCGCCGCGATCGGCTTCGTGAACGGCGCGGTGATCGCGTATCTGCGCATCAACGCGCTGATCACCACGCTCGCCACGATGGAAATCGTGCGCGGCCTGGGCTTCATCGCCTCGCACGGCCAGGCCGTGGGTGTGTCGTCGGATACGTTCATCGCCATGGGCACGGCCTCGTTCTTCGGCGTGCAGTTGCCGATCTGGGTCACGCTCATCTGCTTCATCGTGTTCGGCGTGATGCTCAATCAAACGGTGTACGGGCGCAATACGCTCGCCATCGGCGGCAATCCGGAGGCGTCGCGCCTCGCCGGCATCAAGGTCGAGCGCACGCGCGTGTGGATCTTCCTGATTCAGGGCGCGGTGACGGCGCTCGCGGGCGTGATTCTCGCCTCGCGTATCACCTCGGGCCAGCCGAACGCGGCCGAAGGCTTCGAACTGAACGTGATTTCGGCGTGTGTGCTGGGCGGTGTGTCGCTGCTGGGCGGCCGCGCGACGATTTCGGGCGTGGTGATCGGCGTGCTGATCATGGGCACGGTCGAGAACGTGATGAACCTGCTCAACATCGACGCGTTCTACCAGTACCTCGTGCGCGGCGCGATCCTGCTTGCGGCGGTGCTGCTCGACCAGCTGAAGAACCGCGGGACGCGTGATTAAACCCGGCGATCGAGAACCCTACCGAGCGATTCATCAGGAGCCCAACACGATGTCGTCTCCCGCTAATGCTGTTGCGCGCCACGCGCACGAAAACTACGCGCGCTATCCGAGCCTCGCCGACCGCGTGGTGCTGATCACGGGCGGCGCGACCGGCATCGGCGCGTCGTTCGTCGAGCACTTCGCGGCGCAGGGCGCGCGCGTCGCGTTCTTCGATATCGACACGAGCGCGGGCCAGGCGCTCGCCGACGAACTGGGCGATTCGCGTCACAAGCCGCTCTTCGCGGCCTGCGATCTCGCCGATATCGACGCGCTGCGCGCCGCCATCGCCGACGTGAAGGCGGCGCTCGGGCCGATTCAGGTGCTCGTGAACAACGCTGCCAATGACCGCCGCCACACGCTCGCCGAAGTCACACCCGAGTCGTTCGACGCATGCGTCGCCGTGAACGTGCGGCACCAGTTGTTTGCCGCGCAAGCCGTGGCGGAAGACATGAAGGCCGCGCGTGCGGGCTCGATCATCAACCTGGGCTCGATCAGCTGGATGCTCAAGCAGTGGGGCATGCCGGTCTACACCCTGAGCAAGTCGGCGGTGCAGGGGCTCACGCGCGGGCTCGCGAAGGATCTTGGGCGCTACGGCATCCGCGTGAATTCGCTCGTGCCGGGCTGGGTGATGACGGACAAGCAGCGCCGCCTGTGGCTCGACGACGAGGGGCGTGCCGACATCAAGCGCGGCCAGTGTATCGACGCCGAGCTATTGCCCGAGGATCTCGCGCGCATGGCGCTCTTTCTCGCCGCCGACGACAGCCGCATGATCACTTCGCAGGACATCGTGGTGGACGGAGGCTGGGCATGAGCGCAAATGCAGGCGCTTCGAGCGAAGCGGTGGCCGAACTGCTCGTGCACGCGAAGTGCGAGCTGGGCGAGTGCGCGACCTGGTGTGCGCGCCGCGGCCGGCTCTACTGGGTCGACATCACAGGCAAGCACCTCGCACGCTACGACGCACGCGATGGCAAGCACGTCACCTGGGCGATGCCGGAGCGCCTTGCGTGCTTCGCACTTTGCGAGGACGCGCGCACGCTGCTGCTCGGCCTTGAATCGCGCCTCGCCTTCTTCGATCTGGAGACGGGCGCGATAGAAACGATCGTCGAAGTCGAGCCCGGCGTGCCGACGCGCCTGAACGACGGGCGTTGCGACCGCCAGGGCCGCTTCGTGTTCGGCACGAAGTACGAGGCAACGCCCAGACAGGCAATTGGCGGCTTCTATCGGCTGAATCACGACCTCACGCTCGAACGCCTGCCGTTGCCCGCGCCGGCAATTTCGAACAGCATCGCGTTCAGCCCGGACGGCGGGACGATGTACTACTGCGACACGCTCTCACGCGAAATTCGCGCGTGCGACTACGGCGCGGATGGAACGATTGCAAACCAGCGCACGTTCGTCACGCTGACCGACGACACCGGCGTGCCGGACGGCTCGACCGTCGATGCCGAAGGCGGCCTCTGGAACGCCCAATGGGGCGGCGAGCGCGTGGTGCGCTACGGCGCCGATGGTATGGAAACCGAGCGCGTAAAGATTCCCACAGCGCAGCCAAGCTGCGTTACGCTCGGCGGTGCGCTTCTGGACACGCTTTATGTCACGAGCGCGCGCGAGGAAATGGAGGATGAGGCGCTCGCGCGCGAGCCGCATGCCGGCGGCGTGTTCGCGGTTCGAATTGGCCGCCAGGGCCTTGAAGAACCTCGGTTCCAGGGGCGTCCGCGTGCTTGACGCGGTTGTATTAAGCACCGCCTGAAGGCGCGTGCGAATCGCTTCGATGGGTGGCCTGCGTGCGCCGCCCTCGGTGAAAGCACCAGCCGCAACTCAGGCGTGCGCGAAGCAAAAGACGGAGAGTCGTTGTTCTTCGGCAACAGATGCAGTCGATCGGTAGTGAGCAGTCGGCTTTGCCAGTACCAGTAGAAGGGCGAACACAAGAAGCGGCCGCCGGACCCTGCGAGAGCGAGCGCATGGAAACGGGCAGGCCACCAGTGAGCCGCCGTGCTTTTACGTTTGGTCGGCGGCAATCAAACATGCCTCTCGAGGAGCATCTTATGAGCGTCGCGAATTCCGCTGTGCGTCGACCCACCCGTTCCACCGTCTCCCCAGGCGCTTCGGCTTCATTGCCCAAAGCCGCCGCTGCAACCGCATTGCCCAACTCTCCCGCTGCTGCACGCCGCGCGCGGCTCGAAGCCGCCACGCATCCCGTGCTGCCGGGGCCGAGCACCTCCGCCGTTGCGATCGGCGCGGCGCTCACGAGCGACGTGGCCTGCGTGACGCTCGCGAACGCGTACCTGCGGCTCGACGTCGCGCCCCAACTGGGCGGCGGGATCACGCGCTTCGATTGGCGCAGCGAAGGCACGTTCGAACCCGTGTTCCGCCGTTGCGAGCGCGTGAGCGCACGCATGGACCCGAACGATCTCGCCTGTTACCCGCTGCTGCCTTATTCGAACCGCATTGGTGAAGGGCGTTTTCACTTTGCCGGGCGCGATATCGAAGTGCCGCGCAATCGCGCCAGCGAACCGCTGCCGATTCACGGCGACGGCTGGCTCGCGCCATGGAGCATAGACAGCGCCGATCGCGAAAACGTGCGCCTCGTGCTCGACCGCAGTGACGGTGAACCCTATTCGTACCGTGCGGCGCTCACCTATGCGCTCGACGGCGCCGCGCTCACGATCGCGCTCGAAGTGGAAAACACAGGCCGCGATGCGATGCCGTTCGGCCTGGGCGTACACCCGTTCCTCGCGCGCGACGCGAGCACGGAGCTTTCCGCGCCCGCCAGCGGCCTGTGGCTCTCGGGCCAGGACTGGCTGCCGGTGCGTCACGTACCCGCGCCGCCTGCCTGGCAGTTCGGCGTGGCGTATCCGCTGCCGGACCAGCTCGTGAATCACGCGTTCAGCGGCTGGAGCGGACGTGCCGCCGTGGTGTGGGAGCGCCGCCGGCTCTCGCTCTCGATCTGCGCCAACACTGACTATTACGTGCTCTACACGCCGCCCGGTGCGGACTTCTTCTGCTTCGAGCCCGTCGATCATCCGATCAATGCGGTGAATCTGCACGGCGGCGGCGACGCCAACGGCATGACCGTGCTCGCGCATGGCGAGCGGCTCGTGCGGCGCTTTTCCTTCACCGTCGAGCGCATGGACATGCGCGCTGCGGCGAGCCCGCACCGTGCCGGGGCGCGCGGCCGGGCGGGAGCGCGTGGCAAGGGCGCTCGCGCGCGGGCGTAAGGCTCGCCGGGCGAGCCGAGGCCTGCGCTTCGTTTGTCTGATGAAATACGCTCGAGGAGATTCCTCGGGCGTCCACGCCCGAAGGCGACAGGCGCCGTCGCGCGGCACCGGTTGCCAAGCCGGGTAAAATACGCGCCGTTTTCCCTCATACCGGCTCGCCGCGAGCTTTTCATCATGACCTCCTTCACCCAGACCCTCGGCGCCGCCTGGCAGCGCACTGGCTCGCTGCTTTGCGTTGGCCTCGATCCCGAGCCGACGAAATTCCCCGCCGCGCTGGCGGGCCGCAGCGATGCGATCTTCGAATTCTGCCGGGACATCGTGGACGCCACCGCGCCCTACGCATGCTCGTTCAAGCCCCAGATCGCCTATTTCGCCGCGCATCGCGCCGAGGATCAACTCGAAGCGCTGATCGCCCACATTCATGAGAAGCATCCGGGCCTGCCCGTGATCCTCGACGCCAAACGTGGCGACATCGGCAGCACCGCCGAGCAATACGCGCGCGAGGCGTTCGAGCGCTTCAAGGCGGATGCCGTCACGGTGAATCCGTACATGGGTTTCGATTCCATCGAGCCATGGCTCGCGCATGCGGGCAAGGGTGTGATCGTGCTGTGCCGCACATCGAACCCCGGGGGCTCCGACCTGCAATTTCTCACGACCGACGGCAAGCCGCTGTACCAGGTCGTTGCGGCCCTCGCGGCGCAGAAGTGGAACGCGAGCGGCGAACTGGGCCTCGTGGTGGGCGCGACGTTCCCGAAGGAGATTGAAGTGGTGCGCGAGATTGTTGGCGACATGCCACTGCTGATTCCGGGCATCGGCGCGCAGGGCGGCGACGTCGAGGCGACGGTTCGCGCAGGTCGCACGGCGAACGGCACCGGGATGCTCATCAATTCGTCGCGCGCGATCCTCTACGCGAGCAAGGGCGACGACTACGCGCAGGCGGCCGCAATGGCTGCCCAGGGTACGCGCGACAAGATCAACGCGTATCGCTGAAGTTTTGGTTGTTTAGGTCGGCGCAATTCTGAATGTTGCGTCGGCCAATCCTAAAGCTTCTCTAACGTTTCAATCGCGTCTCGGGATTTTTCGGATCAACTCCGAGAGAAAAATAAGAATTCTCCGATACGCATCCTTCCCCCCCCTCCGTAACATCCGTGCGGCATAGCAGGTGGTGCCTTCGCACGCCAATGCGCTAACCGAACAGTTCCAGACGTCACCTGAATCACTGACGCCTTTATCGGCCGCACTGGGAAGCCATGGCTTTCCCCCTGCGTGGCTGCACTGTGGTAATCCGCTCATGCCCTTTAATCACTCGTCGTATCCGATGGCATGGCGTCGCCTTATTCGAACTTGTCCGATTGGTTCGAGAACCGGCGAAGAAGACACTAACTCATGGAAATCAAGCGGTTGGCCTGCGGTTCGGAAGCGAAGCTGGCAGTGACGCTTCGCCGGAGTCTGGCGGTGGCTTGAGTGTGATTTCGGGCGGGATTCCAAGACCCGTCAAATTCTCTAGATCTTGAAATATTGTTAAGGATTGCAAATGAATAAGACCTATCGTTCGGTCTGGAATGAAACTACGGGAACCTGGGTTGCCGCTCAGGAGAATGCCGCATCGCGCCGTAAGGGAGGTTCTTCGAAACAATCAGCTGGATTGCTCGGAGCCGCGGTCTTTATTGGCGGGGCGGCACTGATCTCTGGTTCCGCGCACGCGAACACAACAGGGTATGTTAAAGACGGTAATGGCAACTCGATTGCTGCAATTGGCTATTCAGGCGCAAACTGCACGACCGCTCCGTCGGCCACTAACACGCTGACCACCTCGGGTTCGGCCATCGCGATTGGTTGTATGGCGCTGGCGAACGGCACCGATGCTTTGTCTATTGGCCAGAGCAACCAGGCGATCGGCGATCACGCGCTAGCTGTCGGCGATAACAGTACCGTCTCTGGCGTGAATTCTGCCGGCTATGGTTCGGCGGTTAGCGTGAACGGTAACTTTTCGGACGGATTCGGTTCCGGTTCCACGGTTTCTGCGAATAACAGCGTCGCGCTCGGCAGCATGGCGACTGTGAGCGTCGCGAATGCGGTAGCCATCGGTTACGGTTCGGTGGCGAATACCACGGGCGTGGCCACGGCCAGCGGCGTGATCGGCGGCACGACGTACAACTACGCAGGCGGTGCGCCGGTGGGTGTGGTGAGCGTGGGCTCGGCGGGCAACGCTCGCCAGATCACGAATGTGGCAGCAGGCCAGGTGACGGCTGCCAGCACGGACGCGGTGAACGGTTCGCAACTCTATGCAGCGGATTCGCAGATCACCAACATCATCAACGGCACGGGCTCGCGCTACTTCAAGGCGGCGGGTAACAACGACGGCTCCGACGACGCGCAGGCGAACGCGTACGGGACGATTGCTATCGGTCCGAACGCGGCGGCTGTCCGAAGCGGCAAAGCGATGACCGACGCGATTGCGATCGGCGATGGCGCGACTGCGACGTACATGGGAAATACCGCCCTCGGGGGGCATGCAACGGCAGGCGGCGGCGGTTCGGTAGCCATCGGGGGGAATGCAATAACGCTCGTGGCGGACGGCAACAACGCCATGTCGGCAGTGGGTGCTGGTGCCGCTGCGCTGGCGGGCAACAGCACGGTGCTGGGCGGCTACGCGACGGCCACCGGCAATAATGCCGTCGTGTTGGGTGCCGCTGCATCCGCCTCGCAGACGAACGCGATCGCGGTGGGCTTCCAGGCGAGTGCCTCGACGGCGAACTCGGTGGCGCTGGGCAACGGCGCGACCACGGCAGCGGCTGTCACCACGGCAAGCGGCACGATTGGCGGCACGACCTATACGTATGCGGGCGGCACGCCGACGGGCGTGATGAGCGTCGGCACCGCGGGTGCGACGCGCCAGATCACGAATGTGGCAGCGGGCCAGATTACGGCCACGAGCACGGACGCGGTGAACGGTTCGGAACTGTACGCGACGAACACGCGGGTCACGGCGGACGCGAACAGCATCACCACGCTGCAAGGTCAAATGACGACCGTCCAGGGGCAGGTCACGACGCTCCAAGGCAACGTGACGACCATCAACGGCCAGATCACGAACATGCAAGGCCAACTGGCCAACGCGGTGATGTACGACTCGTCGGCGCATTCGTCGGTGACGCTGGGCGGTGTGGGCTCGACCAAGGCGGTGGCGCTGCACAACGTGGCCAATGGCGCGCTGAGCGCAACGAGCACCGATGCGGTGAACGGTTCGCAGCTGTACGCGACGAACACGAACGTCACCAACCTCTCGAACACCGTCAACAACATCAACAACGGCGGTGGCATCAAGTACTTCCACACGAATTCGGCGTTGAATGATTCGTCGGCGACGGGTACGAACTCGACTGCAATCGGTCCGGTGGCTTCGGCTTCCGGCACGTCTGCGATCGCCATGGGCCAGGCATCGACCTCCACGGGCACGTCGTCCGTCGCACTCGGCACGAATTCCCAGGCGCTCGCCAACTACGCGCAAGCGATTGGCAGTAGCGCCCTGGCAAGCGGCATGGGCGACATTGCGTTGGGCGGGGCTGCCACGGCGGCCGGCGGCGGAAGCGAGGCGACTGCAATTGGCATGAACAGCAAGGCGATTGCCACCGGGACGGTGGTGTTGGGCGCAGGTGCCACGGCGTCGCAGGTCAACGCGACTTCGCTGGGTTATCAGTCGACCGCTGCCGGGCAGAATTCGACCTCGATCGGTACGAACGCGGTAGCGTCGAATACGAACTCGATCGCCCTCGGCTACGGCGCGAATGCCTCGACGGCGAACTCGGTGGCGCTGGGCAATGGCGCGACCACGGCAGCGGCTGTCACCACGGCAAGCGGCACGATTGGTGGCACGACCTATACGTATGCGGGCGGCACGCCGACGGGCGTGATGAGCGTCGGCACCGCGGGTGCGACGCGCCAGATCACGAATGTCGCAGCGGGCCAGATCACGGCCGCGAGCACGGACGCAGTGAACGGTTCGGAACTGTACGCGACGAACACGCAGGTCACGGCCAACACGAACAGCATCACGACGCTGCAGGGCAACGTGACGACCATCAACGGTCAGATCACGAGCATGCAGGGCTCGATCACGAACATCAACGGCAAGCTGGCTGATGCGGTGATGTACGACTCGTCGGCGCATTCGTCGGTGACGCTGGGCGGTGTGGGCTCGACCACGGCCGTGGCGCTGCACAACGTGGCGAACGGCGCGCTGAGCGCAACGAGCACCGATGCGGTGAACGGTTCGCAGCTCAACGCGACGAACACGAACGTCACCAACCTCTCGAACACCGTCAACAACATCAACAACGGCGGTGGCATCAAGTACTTCCACACGAATTCGGCGTTGAATGATTCGTCGGCGACGGGTACGAACTCGACGGCAATCGGTCCGGTGGCCTCGGCTTCGGGCACGAACGCGATTGCCATTGGCAACGGCGCAAACGCCACGGATGCGAACTCGGTAGCACTGGGCAACGGCGCGACCACGGCTGCTGCGGTTGGCACGGCCAGCGGTACGATCGGCGGCACGGTCTATACCTACGCCGGCACGTCGCCTACGGGTACGGTGAGCGTCGGCACGGCAGGCGCCGAGCGCACGATCACGAACGTGGCGGCTGGCCGCGTGACGGCCACGAGCACGGACGCGGTGAACGGCTCGGAACTGTACGCGACGAACTCGAAGGTCACTCAGAATACGTCGGACATTTCCAACATTTACAGCGAGATCACTACGCTGACCGGCGGTGCGATCGATGCGGTGATGTACGACTCGTCGGCGCATACGTCGGTGACGCTGGGCGGCACGGGTGCCTCGTCGGCGGTGGCGCTGCACAACGTGGCGAACGGCGCGCTGAGCGCATCGAGCACCGATGCGGTGAACGGTTCGCAGCTGTACGCGACGAACACGAACGTTTCGAACCTCGCGGGCAATGTGACGACGCTGCAAGGCAACATCACGAGCATCAACGGCCAGATCACGAACATCAACGGCAAGCTTAACGATGCGGTTCTGTACGACTCGTCGGCGCATGCGTCGGTGACGCTGGGCGGCACGGGTGCCTCGTCGGCGGTGGCGCTGCACAACGTGGCGAATGGCGTGCTGAGCGCATCGAGCTTCGACGCGGTGAACGGTTCGCAGCTGTACGCGACGAACACGAACGTTTCGAACCTCGCGGGCAATGTGACGACCCTTCAGGGCAATGTGACGACGCTGCAAGGCAACATCACGAGCATCAACGGCCAGATCACGAACATCAACGGCAAGCTCAACGATGCGGTTCTGTACGACTCGTCGGCACATACGTCGGTGACGCTGGGCGGCACGGGTGCTTCGTCGGCGGTGGCGCTGCACAACGTGGCGAACGGCGTGCTGAGCGCATCGAGCTTCGACGCGGTGAACGGCTCGCAGCTGTACGCGACGAACACGAACGTTTCGAACCTCGCGGGCAACGTGACGACCCTTCAGGGCAATGTGACGACGCTGCAAGGCAACATCACGAGCATCAACGGCCAGATCACGAACATCAACGGCAAGCTCAACGATGCGGTTCTGTACGACTCGTCGGCACATACGTCGGTGACGCTGGGCGGCACGGGTGCCTCGTCGGCAGTGGCGCTGCATAACGTGGCGAATGGCGTGCTGAGCGCATCGAGCTTCGACGCGGTGAACGGCTCGCAGCTGTACGCGACGAACACGAGCGTTTCGAACCTCGCGGGCAACGTGACGACGCTGGAAGGCAACATCACGAACATCAACGGCAAGCTCAACGACGCGGTTGTGTACGACTCGTCGGCGCATAGCTCGGTGACGCTGGGCGGTGCAGGCTCGACCACGCCGGTGGCGCTGCACAACGTGGCAGCGGGCGAAGTCTCGGCATCGAGCTTCGACGCGGTGAACGGCTCGCAACTGTACGCACTGGGCAGCTCGACGGCTGACGCCCTGGGCGGCGGTTCGACGGTGAACAGCGACGGTTCGATCTCGGCTCCGACGTACAACGTGGGTGGTGACACCTACAACAACGTTGGTGGCGCGATCACCAACATTGATGGGCGTGTGACGCAGAACACCAGCGACATCCAGAACATCACCAACAACATCAACAACGGCACGATCGGTCTGGTGCAGCAAGACCCGACGTCGCGCAACATCACCGTTGCGAAGGACACGGACGGTTCGATCGTGGACTTCACGGGCACGGCAGGCACGCGTGTTCTGACGGGTGTGTCGGCAGGTGCGGTGAACGCATCCAGCGTGGATGCGGTGAACGGTTCGCAACTGTACGCGACGAACGCGAACGTTTCGAACCTTGCGGGCAACGTGACGACGCTGGAAGGCAACATCACGAACATCAACGGCAAGCTGGGTGATGCTGTGCTGTACGACTCGTCGGCGCATACGTCGGTGACGCTGGGCGGCACGGGTGCCTCGTCGGCAGTGGCGCTGCACAACGTGGCGAATGGCGTGCTGAGCGCATCGAGCTTCGACGCGGTGAACGGCTCGCAGCTGTACGCACTGGGCAGCTCGACGGCTGACGCCCTGGGCGGCGGTTCGACGGTGAACAGCGATGGTTCGATCTCGGCTCCGACGTACAACGTGGGTGGCGACACTTACAACAACGTTGGCGGCGCGATCACCAACCTCGATGGGCGTGTGACGCAGAACACCAGCGACATCCAGAACATCACCAACAACATCAACAACGGCACGATCGGTCTGGTGCAGCAAGACCCGACGTCGCGCAACATCACCGTTGCGAAGGACACAGACGGTTCGATCGTGGACTTCACGGGCACGGCAGGCACGCGTGTTCTGACGGGTGTATCGAACGGTGCGGTGAACGCATCGAGCGTGGATGCGGTGAACGGCTCGCAGCTGTACAACCTGGCCAGCTCGACGGCTGACTCGATGGGCGGCGGCTCGACGGTGAACAGCGATGGTTCGATCACGAACCCGACCTACATCATCGGCGGCAAGACGTTCAACAACGCAGGCGACGCGTTCACGCAACTGAACGGCGACATCACGAACATCAACGGCACGATGGCTGATGCAGTGATGTACGACTCGTCCGCGCATGATTCGGTGACGTTCGGCGGTGTGGGTTCGACCACGCCGGTGGCGCTGCATAACGTGGCAGCGGGCGAAGTTTCGGCATCGAGCTTCGACGCGGTGAATGGCTCGCAGCTGTACGCACTGGGCAGCTCGACGGCTGACGCCCTGGGCGGCGGTTCGACGGTGAACAGCGACGGTTCGATCTCGGCTCCGACGTACAACGTGGGTGGTGACACCTACAACAACGTTGGCGGCGCGATCACCAACCTCGATGGGCGTGTGACGCAGAACACCAGCGACATCCAGAACATCACCAACAACATCAACAACGGCACGATCGGTCTGGTGCAACAAGACCCGACGACGCGCAACATCACCGTTGCGAAGGACACGGACGGTTCGATCGTGGACTTCACGGGCACGGCAGGCACGCGTGTTCTGACGGGTGTATCGAACGGTGCGGTGAACGCATCGAGCGTGGATGCGGTGAACGGCTCGCAGCTGTACAACCTGGCCAGCTCGACGGCTGACTCGATGGGCGGCGGCTCGACGGTGAACAGCGATGGTTCGATCACGAACCCGACCTACATCATCGGCGGCAAGACGTTCAACAACGCAGGCGACGCGTTCACGCAACTGAACGGCGACATCACGAACATCAACGGCACGATGGCTGATGCAGTGATGTACGACTCGTCCGCGCATGATTCGGTGACGTTCGGCGGTGTGGGTTCGACCACGCCGGTGGCGCTGCACAACGTGGCAGCGGGCGAAGTTTCGGCATCGAGCTTCGACGCGGTGAACGGTTCGCAGCTGTACACCCTGGCGAACTCGACGGCTGACGCATTCGGCGGTGGTTCGACGGTGAACAGCGATGGTTCGATCTCGGCTCCGACGTACAACGTGGGTGGCGACACTTACAACAACGTTGGCGGCGCGATCACCAACCTCGATGGCCGTGTGACGCAGAACACCAGCGACATCCAGAACATCACCAACAACATCAACAACGGCACGATCGGTCTGGTGCAGCAAGACCCGACGTCGCGCAACATCACCGTTGCGAAGGACACGGACGGTTCGATCGTGGACTTCACGGGCACGGCAGGCACGCGTGTTCTGACGGGTGTGTCGGCAGGTGCGGTGAACGCATCGAGCGTGGATGCGGTGAACGGCTCGCAACTGTACGCACTGGGCAGCTCGACGGCTGACGCCCTGGGCGGCGGTTCGACGGTGAACAGCGATGGTTCGATCTCGGCTCCGACGTACAACGTGGGTGGCGACACTTACAACAACGTTGGCGGCGCGATCACCAACCTCGATGGCCGTGTGACGCAGAACACGACGGATATCTCGAACCTGCAAGGCGACATCACGAACATCAACGGTCAGATGGCTGACGCCGTGATGTACGACTCGTCGGCGCACGATTCGGTGACGTTCGGCGGTGTGGGTTCGACCACGCCGGTGGCGCTGCACAACGTGGCAGACGGTCTGGTGAATGCATCGAGCTTCGACGCGGTGAACGGTTCGCAGCTGTACAACCTGGCAAGTTCGACGGCCAGCGCGATCGGCGGCGGTTCGACGGTGAACGGCAACGGTTCGATCTCGAACCCGACGTTCATCTTGAACGGCGGCACGTACACCAACGTGGCTGGCGCGATCACGAACCTCGACGGCCGTGTGACGCAGAACACGACGGACATCTCGAACCTGCAAGGCGACATTACGAACATCAACGGCACGATGGCTAACGCCGTGATGTACGACTCGTCGGCGAAGGACTCGATCACGCTGGGCGGCTCGGATTCGACGAAGGCAGTCACGATCCACAACGTGGCGGCCGGTGTGGCGGACACGGACGCGGTGAATGTCGGCCAGATGAACGCCGCTATCGCCGACGTGACGAACATCGCCCAAAACGCGACCGACCCGATGTTCTCGGCGCAAGGCGACCGCAACACCGAAGCGGCACAGGCAACGGGCACGCATGCTACGGCAGGCGGCGCGAACTCGGTGGCAAGCGGCAGTCAGTCGACGGCGATGGGTGCAGGCGCGAACGCGACCGGCAACCAGACCACGGCGATTGGCGCGGGCTCGACCGCAAGCGCGGCGAACTCGGTGGCGCTGGGTGCGAACTCGGTGGCTGATCGTGCCAATACGGTGTCGGTGGGCTCGGCGGGTAACGAACGCCAGGTCACCAACGTCGCAGCGGGCACGGCTGGCACCGACGCGGTCAACGTCAGCCAGTTGAACGACGCGGTCAGCAATGCCACGGGCAGCGCGGTTCAGCAGGCCACGCAGCAGTCCAACGCCTACACGAACCAGCAGATCGGCATCGTGCGCAAGCAGGTCAACACGTTGGGTGCCGCGGCAATGGCAGCCTCGTCGTTGATCCCGAACGCCCGCGCGGAAGGCAACTTCCAGATGGCCGCGGCGGCCGGTACCTACGGCGGTGAAAGCGCCCTGGCACTCGGTGCGAACTGGTACGTGTCGGATCGTCTGCTCCTGAACGCACACGTCTCGAAGTCGACGGGCGGCGGCAGCGTTGGCGCCTCGGTTGGCGCGACGTTCGGGTTCTGATCGATCGTGACCCCAGCCCGCCACGGGTAACCGTGGCGGGCACGGAGAATCCCATGAAGAAAACTTTGATATGCGGCGCGCTCTTCGCCTCGCTGGTGAGCGCCCAGGCGTTCGCCAGCATCGGCAGCGATGCCGAGGCGCTGACGCCCGCCGCGCAGAAAATCGCCGATCCGTACCAGCGCGGCCTGGCCGAAGGCTGGCTCGAGATCGCAGAGCGACAGGACAGCCATGTGCTCGTCTCGTCGGTCTACAACGACGCTGCGGCCCGCGCGCTCAACAACGGCCGTCATTTCATCGACGGCAGCGTGCCGTTTCAGCCGATCTACGGCCAGAAGAACTGGCCGCCGGTCGAAACACGCGAGAAGTGGGTGAAGGCGCTGCAGGAAATCGAGCGCACGAACCAGCGCGCGTCGCAGTCGCCGTGCCGCGGCGAGGATGCGGGGCGTCTCTCAGCGCTGACGGACGAAGCGTGGAAGGAGCAGGATGAAACGCACGGCACGCACTGGGTGCACGGTTGGGACGCAATCGAGCGCGCGCAGAAGCTTGCGCAGCAGGTGAATGGCGAACTCGACAAGTGCGTGCCGCCGGCTCCGCCACCTCCCCCGCCGCCGCCGCCGCCCGCTGAGCTAGCGAAGCCGGTTTCGCTGTCAGCAGACGCGTTGTTCGACTTCGACAGCGCCGTCCTGAAGCCGCAAGGCAAAGAGATGGTCGAAGAGCTTGCCCATCGCGTCCGCGATTCGCATGTGAGGCTTCACTTGCTGAAGATCGACGGGTTCACCGACCGATTTGGCTCGGCGGCGCATAACGAAAAGTTGTCGCGGCAACGTGCCGAGGCGGTGCTGAGCGCGCTGCAAGCCCAGGGCGTCACAGCCGAGCGCTTCGAAGTCAACGGCCGGGGCGCAGCCGATCCGGTGAATTCGTGCCCGGGCAAGAAGGCGACGTCGGCAGTGGTTGCATGTCTTGCGCCCAACCGGCGCGTACAGATCACCATGCAGTAGGTGGGGAAGAAGGGCTGGCGCGTGGGAACGCCAGCCCGAGGGCGGTCTCTTTGGGACCGTCTGGAGTGGTAGGGCGATTGCGGCGAGTCTTCGGGCTCGCCGCTTTTTTTTGCGTGCCTTTCGAGACGCGCCGTGCCGCTCAATCCTTCTTCGTGACGGACGCTGGCTTGCCGAACAACTCGATGATCGAACGGTGCAGCGGATACTTTTCTACAAGCGCGTTCACATCGGCGATCTCGAACTCGCTGAACTCGAACCCCGGCGCGACCGTGCAGCCCACGAGCGCATACGTGGACGGATCGCAGCAGCGCGCCGCGAACCAGTGCCCGGCCGGCACCACGGCCTGGAACACCGTGCCCGGATGGTCTAACGCATGGCCAAGCTTGCGCGTGGAGAGCACGCCGCGCTCGTCGATCGAATGAATCTCGAGGGGCGAGCCCGCATAGAAGTGCCAGAGTTCGTCGGAGCGGATACGGTGCCAGGCCGAATAGGCGCCATCCGCGAGCAGGAAATAGATCGCGGTCGAGGCCGCGCGCGTGCCGTCGGTCGTGGGCGCGCCGTCGCGGCGCACGAGGTTGTCGGCGCGGTAAGTTTCGCTGTAGTAGCCGCCTTCGGGGTGCGGTTCGAGCCCGAAGTGGCGGATCAGTTCCTCGACTGCGGCATTCGCGATTGCCATGGCGTGCGCCTCCGTGATGGGCCCGGTTGGCGATGCAAACCCGTTCGGGCCGGTATTAGCGTTCCTGTTCGTCGATGAACGCGAGCAGCCCGCGCAACGCATGTGCGGCGGCTTGCACGCGGATCTGTTCGCGGTCGCCTTTGAAGACCAGCGTTTCGACGCTCGTATGCAGCCGGTTGCTCCAGCCGAACGACACCATGCCGACTGGCTTTTCCGGCGTGCCGCCGCCGGGACCGGCGACCCCGGTGATCGCGAGCGAAACTTGTGCCCGGCTGTTGCTGAGCGCGCCTTCGGCCATCGCGCGCGCCACCGGCTCACTGACCGCGCCGTGCTTCTCGATGAGTTCCGGCGGCACGCCGATCATCTCGCTCTTTGCCTGGTTCGAGTAAGTCACGAAGCCGCGCTCGAACCAGCCGCTGCTGCCCGAAATATCGGTGATGGCGGTGGCGACCATGCCGCCGGTGCAGGACTCGGCGGTCGCGAGCATGAGCCGCCCGTCGCGCAGCTTGTTGCCGACGCGGATGGCAAGTTGGTGTACGACGGAATCGGTAGGCATTGCAGCAATCCGTTGAGTTGGCGGCCAGGCGGGTTAGACCGACATGCGCCAGAGCGCGATGACGAGCAGCGTAAAGAAAGCGGCGACGATGTCGTCGAGCATGATGCCGAGGCCGCCCTTGAAGCGCCGGTCGAAATAGCGGATGGGCGGCGGCTTCACCATGTCGAAGAAACGGAAGACCACGAAGGCCCAGAGCCGGCCCATGAAATCGACGGGCGTGATCATGAGCAGCACGAGCCAGAATGCGACGATTTCGTCCCAAACAATGGCAGAAGGGTCCTCTACGCGCATCTTGTTCGCCGTGAACCCCGTGATGCCAATGCCCGCGAAGAAGCCCACGATGATCAGCAGTCCCCACTCGGTCACGGTGAGGTAGCGATTGAGCACTTCGAACGCCGCCCACGCGAACAGTGTGCCGGCCGTGCCGGGCGCAAGGCGCGAGAGCCCTGAGCCAAAGCCGAGCGAGATGATGTGAAGCGGATGCGTGAGCATGAACGGCGCGTCGGCGCGGCGCGGGCCGCCAGGCTGGGGTTCCGGCCGCCCCGCCGTCGCGAGTTCGTCGGCGGGAGAGGGCGTGGGGTCAGTCTGCATGGAAATGGTCGAAACCTTGCAACTTCAGGTTGAGCGGTTTGCACGCGGCGTCGCGCCAGGCGATTGCGGGCGTGGCCTGAGGCGACGCGAGGGCACTCATTGTACCGATGCGCGTGACGCGCACGCCCACCTGTTGCGCGGCCGCCTCGACCGCTGCGCGTTGCGCCGGCGCCGCCGTGAAGCACAGTTCGTAATCGTCGCCGCCCGCGAGGGCGCATTGCAGTTGCGTGGCGCGCGGCAGTCGCGCGAGAGCGGGCGAGAGCGGCAGGGTATCGACATCGATCGCCGCGGCGAGGTTCGAGCGTTCCAGAATGTGGCGCAGGTCGCCGGCAACGCCGTCCGAAACGTCGAGCGCCGCGCGCGCGACGCCGCGCAGCGCAAGGCCGAGCGACACGCGCGGCTCGGGGTATTCGAGCGCGCGGCGAAAGTGCGCGGCGTCCTGCTCGCTCACTTGCCATTCGCGTCTTAATACGCCGAGGCCCGCGCGCGCGTCGCCGGGTGTACCGGAGACCCAGATGTCGTCGCCCGCCTGCGCGGCGTCGCGCCGAAGTGCGGCATCCTGACGCACCGAGCCGAACACTGTAAGACAAAGATTGAGCGGGCCCGCCGTGGTGTCGCCCCCGATCAGCTCGCAGTCAAAGCGGTCTGCCAGCTCGAAAAGGCCCGCGCTGAACGCGGCGAGCCAGTCCTCGTTCGGCTTGGGGAGCGCGAACGCCAGCGTGAATCCCAGCGGCTGCGCACCCATTGCTGCAAGGTCTGACAGATTCACGGCGAGCGCTTTGTGGCCGAGCGCATGCGGATCGATATCGGGGAAAAAGTGGCGGCCTTCCACCAGCATATCTGTGGAAACGGCCAGCATCTCGCCGGCGGCGGGCGCGATGAGCGCGCAGTCGTCGCCGATGCCGAGCGCGGCGCGTTGTGTGTTCGTGCGGGCGCGTCGCGCGAAATAACGGTCGATCAGGGAGAACTCGGAAAGCATGTCGAAAGGTCTATGACATTGGGAATGGCCGACGCCGCACAGGGTGCGCGGGTCCGGCGTTCCCTCTATTGTGGTCGCGGCACCTACGCCCGAACTGTAAGAAATACCGCCAGAGATTGGCGCTACAATCTGGCAGACTAGCGTTCGAGTTGTCATTCTAATCTGCACTAACGGCCTGCCTCCCATGTCGAATCCCGCCACGAACAAACTCCGCGAAGCCGCACTCGACTATCACGAGTTTCCCACGCCGGGGAAGATCGCGATTGCGCCGACCAAGCAGATGATCAATCAGCGCGACCTCTCGCTCGCATACTCGCCGGGCGTGGCGTTCGCATGCGAGGCGATCGTCGAGAATCCGCTCAACGCCGCGCGCTTCACGGCGCGCAGCAACCTCGTGGGCGTCGTGTCGAACGGCACGGCCGTGCTCGGTCTCGGCAACATCGGGCCGCTCGCGTCGAAGCCCGTGATGGAAGGCAAGGCGGTGCTGTTCAAGAAGTTCGCGGGCATCGACGTGTTCGACATCGAGCTGAACGAGACGGACCCGCACAAGCTCGTCGACGTGATCGCGGCGCTCGAACCGACGTTTGGCGGCATCAACCTGGAAGACATCAAGGCGCCGGAGTGCTTCATCGTCGAACGTGAAGCGCGCAAGCGCATGAAGATTCCGGTCTTCCACGACGACCAGCACGGCACGGCCATCGTGGTGGCGGCCGCCTTCACCAACGGCCTGAAGGTCGTGGGCAAGGACATCAAGGAAGTGAAGCTCGTCGCCTCGGGCGCGGGCGCGGCGGCGCTGGCGTGTCTGGACCTGCTCGTCGATCTTGGCCTGCCGCTCGAAAACATCGTCGTGACCGACCTCGCGGGCGTGGTCTACAAGGGCCGCACGGAGCTGATGGACCCGGACAAGGAGCGTTTCGCACGCGAGACCAACGCGCGCACGCTCGCCGAAGTGATCGAAGGCGCGGATATCTTCCTCGGCCTCTCCGCGGGCGGTGTGCTCAAGCAGGACATGGTCAAGCAGATGGCCGCGAAGCCGCTCATTCTCGCGCTGGCCAATCCCACGCCGGAAATCCTGCCGGAGCTCGCACTCGAAGTGCGCCCGGACGCCGTGCTCGCCACGGGCCGCACGGACTACCCGAACCAGGTGAACAACGTTCTCTGCTTCCCGTTCATCTTCCGCGGCGCGCTCGACGCGGGCGCGACCACCATCACGCGCGAGATGGAAGTCGCCGCCGTGAATGCGATTGCGGAGCTGGCGCGCCAGGAACAGAGCGACGTGGTGGCCACAGCTTATGGCATCCAGGATCTGCAGTTCGGGCCTGAATACCTCATTCCGAAGCCCTTCGACCCGCGCCTGATCGTCAAGATCGCGCCGGCCGTGGCCAAGGCGGCAATGGACTCGGGCGTCGCGACCCGTCCGATCGAGGACATGGACGCCTACGAGCAGCACCTCCAGCAGTTCGTCTACCACAGCGGCACGACCATGAAGCCGATCTTCCAGCTCGCGCGCGCCGTGGAGCCGGAGAAGAAGCGCATCGTGTTCGCAGAGGGCGAAGAGGAGCGCATCCTGCGCGCGGTGCAGATCGTGGTCGACGAAAAGCTCGCAAAGCCCATCCTGATCGGCCGCCCCTTGGTGATCGAACAGCGCATTGCGCGCTACGGCCTGCGTCTCGTGGCCGGGCAGGATTACACGGTCGTGAACACCGACCACGACGAGCGCTATCGCGACTTCTGGCAGAGCTACGCCAAGCTCATGGCGCGCAAGGGCATCACGCAGCAAATGGCGAAGCTCGAAATGCGCCGCCGCACCACGCTGATCGGCTCGATGCTCGTACAGAGGGGAGAGGCCGACGGCATGGTCTGCGGTACGGTCAGCACGACGCACCGCCACCTGCACTTCATCGACCAGGTGATCGGCAAGAAGGCTGGCTGCAACGTCTACGCGGCGATGAACGCGCTGGTGCTGCCGAATCGCCAGATTTTTATCGTCGACACGCACGTCAACGTCGACCCGACGCCGGAGCAGCTCGCGGAAATCACCATCATGGCGGCCGAGGAAGTGCGCCGCTTCGGCATCGAGCCGAAGATCGCGCTGTGCTCGCACTCGAACTTCGGTTCGAGCAACGCGCCTAGCGCGCAGAAGATGCGCGACCTGCTCGAGATCCTCCAGGAGCGTGCGCCGGACCTGCATGTGGACGGCGAAATGCACGGCGACGTGGCGATCGACGCGAACCTGCGCAAGGAGATCCTGCCGGAGTCGACACTCGAAGGCGAAGCCAATCTGCTCATCATGCCGAACATCGACGCGGCAAACATTTCCTACAACCTGCTCAAGACGGCGGCGGGTAACAACATCGCCATCGGGCCGATCCTGCTGGGGGCGGCCAAGCCGGTGCACGTGCTGACGGCTTCCGCCACGGTGCGCCGTATCGTCAACATGACGGCGCTGCTCGTCGCGGACGTGAACGCGGCGCGTTAAGCTCGTTCGCGCAGGTTGCCGGCAGCGCCGGTAACGCGGTCCCAAAAATCGGCGCGCTCCTGCGAGCGCGCCGATTTTTTTACTCGCGAGATCCCGCTTGAGCGCCCAAAATCGCGCAAAATGAGATTGTAAAAGTTACCGGTTTGGCACTTGTGCGCGGTCAAGCTCGGGTCGCCCTCGCCCGACTAACGTTGCTTCCAGGCATCATTAGCGATACCCTTACACCTTTCATGGTCGTCGAACGCGTAACCAGGGAAGCGGGAACCAGGCGATGGCGCCTCGTCTAACTCATTGTTTCGGCGGCAGTTTGTCTAGCTTGCGCCGCGCTGCGGCAGTGGCGCTTGTTGCAACCGTAGCGCTGGCGGCAGGCGGCGCTCAGGCGCGCACGAGTCAGCCGGAAGATGCGGGTAATTCGGTCGGCAGCATTTCGGTCAACGAACTTCCGCGTGAGGCGGTGGGCACGTTGAGCCTGATTGCGGCGGGCGGCCCGTTCCCTTACGAGAAGGACGGCGTCGTATTCGGGAATTTTGAGCGGATATTGCCACCGCACCGGCGGGGCTACTATCACGAGTACACGGTCCCGACGCCGAGCGCACACAACCGCGGCGCCAAGCGCATTGTTTGTGGCGGCCCGCGCAAGCGGACCGACAACTGTTACTACTCCGACGACCACTACGCCAGTTTCAGGCGAATTATTGATTGACACCGGGATGAGCGGCATGAGCGATAACGTTTACGCGCACGACCCTCGGGGCGCGAGCGATCTGTTCGCGTCCGGGGAGGGCAACCTGTTCCAGCGCGTCATGCAGTTGAAGCAAGACAGCGAGGCGCGCCAGGATGAGGCGGGGCTTTCATCGAACGAGGGGGCCATGAGCCTGTTTTCGACCGTGCAGCCGAATATTGTCCAGTCGATCCGGGCGTTTCGCATTCAGGATCTCTCGGACGAAGCCCAGCGGCTGCAGCAACATTTCCTCTATGCGTTCTGCGCGAATGCGCAAACCAAGCAGGAAGTGCTCGAAACCATTGCTACGTCGTTTCTGTTTCCGAAGCATTTCGGCAAGAACTACGATGGTTTGTACGACTGCCTGACCGATCTGGTGCAGAAAGCCGGCGAGCAGCCGGGTTTCGTGATCGTGCTGGAAGGACTGCCGATTGCCCAGAAGTTCGACAAGGACGGGCGTGAGACCCTGCTCGACGTATTTCGCGAGGCTTCGGAATTCTGGGCAGAGCGCAAGGTGCCGTTCCGCGTTTTTTATTCGTTCGCCTGACCTTCGACTAGCGTTCCGTCGCGCGCATGCGACAGAAAGCCACAAGCCCGCCTTCCGGCGGGCTTTGTCATTTTTACTAGCGGCTTTTCGGGCTGCGTCGCGTTACCAACCACCCCAGCGGGCGGCGAGCGCCGCGAGCACGGCGATGCCCGCCGTTTCGGTGCGCAGCACGCGCGGCCCGAGTCCCACGGCGATGAAGCCGTGGTCGAGCGCCGCAGCTTCTTCCGGCGACGAGAATCCGCCCTCAGGCCCGACCAGCACCGTCACCTCGCCCGAAGGCGGGTCGATCGGCAAGGTCGAGAACGAGACATTGGCGCGCGGCGAGAGGAGCACGCGCAATTCGCCTTCGCCGGGGCGCTTGGGCAGCGAGCCAAGCCACGTGGCGATTTCGCGCGTGGGCGCGACGTCGGGCATCCGGTTGCGCCCGCACTGTTCGCACGAGGCTTGCACAATGCGTTGCCAGTGCGCCTGGCGGCGCACGGCTCGCTCACCCGAAAGCCGCACGACACTGCGCGAGGTGGTGAGCGGCACGAAGTTCGTCGCCCCCAGTTCGACGGCCTTTTCGATCAGCCAGTCCATCTTGTCGCTGCCGGCAATGCCTTGGGCGAGCGTGAGCCGGTAAGGCGGCTCGGCTTCGAAGTCGCGATAGGGGCCAATGCGCACCTGCGTGTCGCGGCGCTCCATTTCGAGAATCTCGGCGCTGTACTCGCCGCCAAGACCGTTGAACAGCACGATGGTGTCGCCGGGCTGCAGGCGCAGCACCTGGATATGGCGCGTGACTTCGTCGGGAAGGGTGACAACCTCGTCGGATTGCAGGGCGCTGCCGACGAAAAAGCGGGGCATAAGACTATTTCTCATTGATTCAGGACAAGTGGCGAGCAAGCGCCCAGCGGTAACCGTCGAGGTCTTCGACCTGCGCAAAGCGGTCCCCCCAGAATTGGTCCTGTGGCTCGCTCAGCGATTTCGCGCCGGCTTCGAGCGCCCGCGCATAAACCGCGTCGACATCGTCGACGTACAGATAAAAAGATTGTGGCGCGACGGTCTGTGCGCTTTTGGGCGTGCGCGCCGTCGAACCGAATGCACCCTCCGGTGCGAACATGACGATCAACTGATCGTGGTACGTCATCTCCACGTGCATGAGCGCGCCGTCGTCCTCTACGCTATCGCGCACCGCAAAGCCGAGTGCCGCCCGATAGAAGTTCATCGACACGCGTGCGTCGCGCACCGTCAGATACGGGGTGAGCCACGGCACGCCGGCAGGGCGGGGTGCGGTCATCGAGTCTCTCCAGATTCGCGGTTCGAATGAAGCGCCGTGCCGCTCTGGGCGCGGGCGCGCATGAAAAAAGCGCGTGGGACCCGCCATTGTCCACGGGCAGGCCCACTAAAGCTGTAGGAATTCGCCTAGTTTATCGCGGGCCGTGCAGGAAGCTTTTAAGAGCGCCGCGTGCAGACGCGGGTCGTAGTAGCGCAAGCCTTCGATCTGGCGCTCGGCTGCGCGCGCCTGCAGCGTGGTCTCGTCGACGCCGGCTGGGTCGAGCGTGTCGCTCGCGATCGCCATGAGCCAGAGTGAGCCGTAGAGCGGCACGTAGGCGGCAAGCGGGCGAACGACGGCGAACGCCGCGCGCAACCCGCCGAGCAGCGCGCCTACGCGCTGCCCATGGTGGAACGGCGAGCCCAGATGGAGCGAGACGAGGGCGCCGGTGCTCATCACGCGCTTGAGCGCGGCGTAGAACGCCGGCGTGTAGAGCCCGGCGGCCGGCGAATCCGGTGGAGTCAGATCAAAGATGACGAGGTCGAAACGTTCCTGCGCCGAGGCGACAAATGCCGCCGCGTCGCCGATCACGAGTTCCACGCGCGGATCTTCGAAGGCGTCGCCGCGTACCTCGGGCAGATAGTCGCCTGTCAGCCGCACCACATCCGGGTCCAGTTCGGCCACGACGATGCGCTCGATGCCCGGGTGGCGCAACAACTGACGCGCCGCGCCGCCGTCGCCGCCGCCCAGCACGAGCGCGGCGCGCGGCACCGGGTGGGTGAGCGCGGCCGGGTGCGTCATGCACTCGTGATAGATGAATTCGTCGCCGGCGGAGGTCATCGGGCGGCCGTCCAACGTGAAGAGGCAGCCCAGTTGCGGTGTGTCCCAGACTTCGATGCGCTGCCACGGCGTATCGGCCGCGGCGAGTCGTCGCGCGCCTGGAAAGCCGTAGAGCGCGTCTGACGCGGGATGGAAGAGGAGGGAGTCGGTCACGGAGGTCGAGATGTGCTGCCGGTGCGCCGCAGCGCGAAAATCGCGCAGAAAATGGGGCCAACAGAGACATTATAGGGTGCGTGAACCGCAGCCCGGCTGCGATAAAAGACGACGAGAAGACAACGGCCTGCACGGCGCATACCCCGCGCCCTACGACCAGGGATAATCCCCACGATCTGCTAGAATATTGCGCTTTGCAGCCCTCTCCGTTTGCTCCGGCCGTTTCGCGTCTCCTGGCGCCGCATGTGCGCCCGAGCGGGCGATTTGCCGAGCTTCCGGACCTTCGCGCTGCTGTGTGCGCCCGCTGTTTGCGCTGTTCGCGACCTGCGCCGCTCACGCCGCTTTTTGCACACTTCCGGACTCGACATGACGACCTCGTCCTCCGCCTCCCCCGCTACCACCCAGTTGATGGCCAACGCCATTCGTGCGCTGTCCATGGACGCCGTTCAGCAAGCCAATTCCGGTCACCCCGGCATGCCCATGGGCATGGCCGAGATCGCCGTCGCGCTGTGGTCACGCCACCTGCGCCATAACCCGACGAACCCGCTCTGGAGCGATCGCGACCGCTTCGTGCTGTCGAACGGCCACGGCTCGATGCTGCTGTACTCGCTGCTGCACCTGACGGGCTACGACCTGCCGATCGCGGAACTCAAGAACTTCCGTCAGCTGCATTCGAAGACGCCGGGCCACCCCGAGTTCGGCATCACGCCGGGCGTCGAGACGACCACGGGCCCGCTCGGCCAGGGTCTGGCGAACGCGGTTGGCATGGCGCTCGCTGAAGCGCTGCTCGCAGCGGAGTTCAACAAGGCCGACGCGAAGATCGTCGATCACCACACGTACGTGTTCCTCGGCGACGGCTGCCTGATGGAAGGCATCTCGCACGAAGCCTGCTCGCTCGCCGGCACGCTCAAGCTGAACAAGCTGATCGCGCTGTACGACGACAACGGCATCTCGATCGACGGCGACGTCGTCAACTGGTTCCACGACAACACGCCGGAGCGCTTCGAAGCCTACGGCTGGAACGTGATCCCGCACGTGGACGGCCATGACGTGGGCGCGGTCGACGCGGCCATCCAGAAGGCCAAGGCCTCGGACAAGCCCACGCTGATCTGCTGCAAGACCATCATCGGCAAGGGTGCGCCGACCAAGCAGGGCGGCCACGACGTGCACGGCGCGGCGCTCGGCGCGGAAGAAATCGCCAAGTGGCGCGAAGCCGCAGGCTGGAAGTGGGAGCCGTTCACGCTGCCGCAAGAAGTCTACGCAGACTGGGACGCCAAGGACGCTGGAGCCAGGTTCGAAGCCGCGTGGAACGAACAGTTCGCCGCGTACAAGTCGAAGTACCCGACCGAAGCCGCCGAGTTCGAGCGCCGCATGGCCCACAAGCTGCCCGCCGACTGGGCGCAGAAGGCCGCGGCGATCGTTGCGGGTGCGGATTCGCGCAAGGAAACGGTCGCGACCCGCAAGGCTTCGCAGCAAGCCATCGAAGGCCTCGCCGCCGCACTGCCCGAACTGCTGGGCGGCTCGGCCGACCTGACCGGCTCGAACCTCACCAACTGGAAGGCTTCGAAGCCCGTGCGCGCCGCCAAGGCAGGCGAGACCGGCATCCAGTGGGGCAACCACATCAACTACGGCGTGCGCGAGTTCGGCATGAGCGCGGCGCTCAACGGCCTGAACCTGCACGGCGGCTACAAGGCGTTCGGCGGCACGTTCCTCACGTTCTCGGACTACAGCCGCAATGCGCTGCGCGTGGCCGCGCTGATGAAGTGCCCGTCGATCTTCGTGTTCACGCACGACTCGATCGGTCTCGGCGAAGATGGCCCGACGCACCAGTCGATCGAACAGGTCGCAAGCCTGCGCCTGATCCCCAACATGACGCTCTGGCGTCCGGCCGACACCGTGGAAACCGCGGTGGCCTGGACCGAGTCGATCTCGCATCACGGCCCGTCGAGCCTCATTTTCAGCCGTCAGAACCTGCAGTTCAACGAGCGCACGGATGCGCAGATCGCGAACATCGCCAAGGGCGGCTACGTGCTCAAGGACTGGAACGACGACATCCCGAGCCGCAAGATCATCCTGATCGCCACGGGCTCCGAAGTCGAACTGGCGATGAAGGCCGTCGAAGCGCTGCAGCGCGAAGGCATCGGCGCCCGCGTGGTGTCCATGCCGTCGACCAACGCGTTCGACAGGCAGGACGCCGAATATAAGGAGCGCGTGCTGCCCAAGGGCGTGCGCCGCGTCGCGATCGAAGCCGGTGTGACCGACTTCTGGCGCAAGTACGTGGGCCTGGAAGGCGGCGTGGTCGGCATCGACACGTTCGGCGAATCGGCCCCGGCTGGCGTGCTGTTCAAGCACTTCGGCTTCACGGTCGATCACGTCGTGGCGGCGGCCAAGGCCGCGCTCGACAACTAAGCATGCGTTACGGGCCCGCCTGATCGGCAAGATCTGGCGGGCCCGCTGCCTTGAGCGTCCCGCCAGACCGCCCCCAGCCTGGCGTCGACGCCAAAGCACTGGTTTCAGAATTTTTCAGCCCTTAGGAGATAAACCATGACCATTCGCGTCGCTATCAACGGCTACGGCCGCATCGGCCGTAACACGCTTCGCGCGTTCTACGAGAACGGTAAGAAGCACGACATCCAGATCGTTGCGATCAACGACCTGGGTGACGCGAAGACGAACGCGCATCTGACGCAATACGACACGGCACACGGCAAGTTCCCGGGTGAAGTGAAGGTGGACGGCGACTACCTCGTCGTCAACGGCGACCGTATCCGCGTGCTGGCCAACCGCAACCCGGCTGAACTGCCGTGGGGCGAGCTGGGCGTCGACGTCGTGATGGAGTGCACGGGCTTCTTCACGACCAAGGAAAAGGCGAGCGCGCACATCAAGGGCGGCGCGAAGAAGGTCATCATCTCGGCGCCGGGCGGTAAGGACGTCGACGCGACCATCGTCTACGGCGTGAACCACAACGTGCTGAAGGCATCGGACACGGTCATCTCGAACGCATCGTGCACGACGAACTGTCTCGCGCCGCTCGTCAAGCCGCTGAACGACAAGATCGGCCTCGAAACCGGCCTGATGACGACGATCCACGCGTACACGAACGACCAGGTTCTGACCGACGTGTACCACGAAGACCTGCGCCGCGCGCGCTCGGCCACGCACAGCCAGATCCCGACGAAGACGGGCGCGGCTTCCGCTGTCGGCCTCGTGCTGCCGGAACTGAACGGCAAGCTGGACGGCTACGCGATCCGCGTGCCGACCATCAACGTGTCGATCGTCGACCTGTCGTTCATCGCCAAGCGCGACACGACGGTCGAAGAAGTCAACGCCATCATGAAGGAAGCTTCGGAAGGCGCGCTCAAGGGTATCCTGGGCTACAACGACGCACCGCTGGTGTCGATCGACTTCAACCACAACCCGGCATCGTCGACGTTCGACGCCACGCTCACGAAGGTCTCGGGCCGTCTCGTGAAGGTGTCGAGCTGGTACGACAACGAGTGGGGCTTCTCGAACCGCATGCTGGACACGGCTGTGGCGCTCGCGAACGCGAAGTAAGCACGCTCGACGCTGCATTGAAAAACCGCCCCTCGGGGCGGTTTTTTTGCGTCCTTATTTTTCGATGGCGCTTTGGGAGGCCGCGGCGAACGCGGGCGGCGTGGGGAAGTACACACCCGCGCGCTGCGCTGCATTGGCGATGTGTGCCTCGATGGCTTCGCCGGCCGCCACCGAGTCGCGCGCCTTGAGCGCCACCACGATCAACCCGTGCTCGCGATGCGTGGAAAGCACGCGCTCGCGCCGGTAGAACGGCATGCGCTGGCTTTCTTTCATGATGTCGGCGCTGCTGCGCAGGATGGATTCGATCGCCGCATTGCCCGCGAGATTCACGATGCGCATGTGGAACTCGAAGTCGAGTTGCGCGGCTTCGTCGAGTTCGTCGCAGGCGAGGGCGCTGTGCAGAGCCTCGGTATTCGCCTCGAGCCACGCGACGTCGGCGTCGCCGATGGCGAGCGCCGCCATGCGCGCGGCGAAGCCTTCGAGCGCGTAGCGCATCTGGTAGGTGTCGGGCAGCGACGACTGGTCGGCGAAACGCCACGGGTGAGCGTTCGTGGCCTGCGCGCTCGTCACGTACACGCCCTTGCCTGCTCGGATCGACAGCATGCCGAGCGCTTCGAGCGTCGAGAGCGCCTCGCGCAGCGACGCGCGGCTGATTGCCAGTTCCTCGGAAAGCTGCCGCTGCGCGGGCAGCAGGCTGCCGACCGGATACAAGCCGCCTTCGATCCGTTCGCGGATCGTGGCGATGGCGGCGTCAGTAACGGTGTGCGGAACGTTCTTCATCGGTTGGCGCGGGCTGCATTCGCGTGGTCTGACCGGTATTGTAGTCCTGCGCGACGTCAATGCATGGCGCACCGCATCAAAGCCGCATCAAAGCCCTTTGCACCGCCACACAAGGCGTCCAGATCCGGCCCGCAAACTGGTCAGACCGCACAAGGGTAAACACCGCGCCTCCCAACCTTGACTCCGGTATATCGGCTTCCTACTATCCGCCATAACAGTGCTGGTCAGACCAGTCGGAACAGTTGCTTGCTCCCCCTCGTTCAGCAGGAGACAGTCGTGACGAAGTTCTTCAATTCGCTGTTTGGTCGCGTAGTGATCGCCCTCGTACTGGGCATCGTGCTAGGCGCGGTGTTTCCCCATTTCGCCCAATCGTTGCGGCCGCTCGGCGACGGCTTTCTCAAGCTCATCAAGATGGTGATCGGGCCGATTGTGTTCTGCGTGGTCGTGAGCGGCATGGCGCACGCGGGCGACCTCAAGAAGGTGGGCCGTGTAGGCCTGAAGTCGGTGGTGTATTTCGAGGCGATGACGACCGTCGCGCTCGTGATCGGCGCCGTGCTCGCGTACCTCACGCGTCCGGGCGCCGGCATGAACGTGGATCTGCGTTCGCTCGACGCCGCCTCGCTTGCGAGCTACACCGAGCACGCCAAGAGCCTGAAGGACACGGCCGGCTTCCTGCTGAAGATCATTCCCGAGACGGCCTTCGACGCCTTCGCGAAGGGCGATATCCTGCAGATTCTCGTGTTCTCGGTGCTGTTCGGCAGCGCGCTCTCGCTGCTCGGCCCGAAGGCGCAGCGCGTGAACGGCCTGATCGACGAACTCTCGCAGGTGTTCTTCCGCGTGATGGGCTTCATCATCAAGCTCGCGCCGCTTGGCGTACTCGGCGCGATCGCGTTCACGACCGGCACGTACGGCGTGGCTTCGCTCAAGCAGCTTGGGCTGCTCGTGATCGTGTTCTACGCGAGCTGCATCGTGTTCGTCGCGGTCGTGCTCGGCATCGTCATGCGTCTCGCGGGCTTCAGCGTGTTCAAGCTGATCCGCTACCTGCGCG
Source organism: Paraburkholderia hiiakae (assembly GCF_904848665.1). Classification (GTDB taxonomy): domain Bacteria; phylum Pseudomonadota; class Gammaproteobacteria; order Burkholderiales; family Burkholderiaceae; genus Paraburkholderia; species Paraburkholderia hiiakae. The sequence continues at coordinate 640,167 of NZ_CAJHCQ010000001.1, read as the reverse complement.
AAGAACTCTCGATCGTGCTCGGCACCGCTTCGTCGGACGCCGTGCTGCCGCAGATCATGCGCAAGCTCGAATGGATGGGCGTGAAGGATTCCACCGTGGGTCTCGTGATCCCGACGGGCTACTCGTTCAACCTCGACGGCTTCTCGATCTACCTCACGCTCGCCGTGATCTTCATCGCGCAGGCGACCAACACGCCGCTGTCGATGCACGACCTCATCGTCGTGGTGCTGGTTTCGCTCATCACCTCGAAGGGCGCGCACGGCATTCCCGGCTCGGCGATCGTCATTCTCGCCGCCACGCTTTCCGCCATACCCGCGATTCCCGTGCTCGGCCTCGTGCTGATTCTGCCGGTGGACTGGTTTGTCGGCATCGCCCGCGCGCTGACCAACCTGATCGGCAACTGCGTGGCAACGGTGGTGGTCGCGGTGTGGGAGCACGACATCGACCGCGCGCGTGCAAAGCACGTGCTGAACCTCGACGAAGGTTTCCTCTACGTGCCGGCAGGCGAGCGCGACGCAGACACAGCGCACGGCGAGGACAGCGCGCTCGGCGGCAAGCACGCGCATGCCTGAACCTTCGCGGCGCACCCCGCACCGCTTTTATTCGATCAACTGACTATCTCAAGCGAACGACACCATCATGGCCATTCCGACTCTCGACACCAACGCCCCCGCTTTCACGCGCCGCTACATGAACCTTGCCGATCCGCGTCTGGGCGCCCGCGCGCTCCACGCGAGCGACGAGTTCTTCGCGCCGAAGGAGCGCATGCTCGACCCGCAGCCCGCGGTCTTCATCCCCGGCAAGTACGACGACCACGGCAAGTGGATGGACGGCTGGGAAACGCGCCGCAAGCGCACGACGGGCCACGACTTTTGCATCGTGCGCCTCGCGCGCCCCGGCGTGATCTACGGTTTGGATCTCGATACGAGCCATTTCACGGGCAACTTCCCGCCGGCGGCTTCGATCGAGGCGTGCCACGCGCAGGCTGGCGACGATGAAACGCCAGGAGACAACGCCGACTGGCAGACCATCGTCCCGGCGACGACATTGCAGGGCAATCAGCATCACTACGTCGAGGTGCGCGATACGCGCGCGTTTACGCATCTGCGTGTGAATCTTTTTCCCGATGGCGGTCTCGCGCGCCTGCGCGTGTACGGCCAGCCGCGGCGCGACTGGAGCACGGTCGAGCGCGGCAGCCTCATCGATCTCGCGGCGATCGAGAACGGCGCTTATCTCGTCGCGGCCAACAACCAGCACTTCGGACTCGCTTCCACGATCCTGATGCCCGGGCGCGGCGTGAACATGGGCGACGGCTGGGAAACGCGCCGCCGCCGCGAACCGGGTAACGACTGGGCGATCGTGGCACTCGCGCGGCCGGGCATCATCCGCAAGATCGAAGTCGACACGGCGCACTTCAAGGGCAACTACCCGGACCGCTGCTCGCTTCAGGCAGCCAGCGTGACGGGCGGCACCGACGACTCGCTCATCACCCAGGCGATGTTCTGGCCGGCGCTGCTCGGCGAACAGAAGCTCGAAATGGATAAGCAACACGTGTTCGAGAGCGGGATTGCCGCGCTCGGCCCGGTTACGCACGTGCGTTTCAACATCTTCCCGGACGGCGGCGTCTCGCGCCTGCGCCTGTGGGGCGAACCTGTCTGAACGAGGAGCCGCGATGCAGATCCTGCATATGGAACCCTTGACGCGCGAGGCGTTCGCGCCGTTTGGCGACGTCATCGAACTCGACGGCGCGCGCCACTTTCCGATCAACGGCGGCACGACCGAGCGCTTCCACGATCTCGCCGCCATCGACGTGAGTGAGGCGGGCGGCCGGCCCATCGTCAGCGTGTTCCGCGCCCAGCCGCGCGCGTGGCCTGTCGAGATCGCGATGATGGAGCGGCATCCGCTCGGCAGCCAGGCGTTCGTGCCGCTTGGCGACGCGGGCTACGCGGTGGTGGTCGCGCCCGCGGGCGAGTTCGATCCGGCGGGGCTGCGGGCGTTCTGGGCCGGGCGTGGGCAGGGCGTCAATTACGCCAAAGGCGTCTGGCATCACCCGTTGCTCGCTTTCGAGCGGGTGAGCGACTTCGTGGTGATCGACCGCGGCGGCGCACAGCCGAACTGCGATGAAATCGCGCTCGAGCAGCCCTGGCGGCTCGAGCAAGCCGACACGTTGCTCGTGCCCGCCTGAGGTCCGGCCGGTTTTTCCCGAAGACCGGCTCACCAAACGAAAACGCCCCGGCAGATCTGCCGGGGCGTTTGCTCTTCTGCAGCCAGCAAGCTGCAAGCGGTCAGTGCTTGCGGTGCGGGCAATTTTCCTTCGTGCAGGCGCCGTACAGGGCGAGTGCGTGTTCCTGGAGCTTGAAGCCGCGCTCGTTGGCGATCATCTGCTGGCGCTTTTCGATTTCGGGGTCGAAGAATTCTTCAACGATTCCGCAGTCGAGGCACACGAGGTGGTCGTGGTGGCTGCCTTCGTTGAGCTCGAACACCGCCTTGCCCGATTCGAAGTTGCTGCGCGTGAGCAAGCCAGCCTGCTCGAACTGCGTGAGGACCCGGTAGACCGTGGCGAGGCCGATGTCGAGCTCCTCGTTCAGCAGGTTGCGATAGACGTCTTCGGCGGTGAGGTGACGAACCGGGCTGTGCTGAAAAATCTCCAGGATCTTGAGGCGAGGAAGCGTCGCCTTGAGGCCGATGTTCTTGAGATCGGTTGGATTGGTCATGACGATAAGTCCCTGGAGTACAATGCTAGGTTGTTATGTTAATGCGTTTTTGCCGTTCCGGGCATTTTCGCCAGAACTTCGAACGATCTTCTACAGAATACGCGCGGCTTCGCGAAAAGCCCGCACGGTGAGGGAAATGATTCCAGAATTCACAACGATCGGCCGGCGCATGCACGGCGGCCGCCTGGCGTGCACCCTGCTGGCTGCGGCCGCGCTCGCGGCGCTCGCCGGCTGTTCCACATACAACAGCGTGACGCAGAGCGTCGCCCAGAGCATCACGCCTTACCGCATTACCATCGTGCAAGGCAACTTCGTCTCGGCGGAAGCCGCGGCGCAGATGAAGGTGGGCATGTCCCGAGCCGAGGTCAAGCAGTTGCTCGGCACGCCGCTCCTCACCGACATGTTCCATGCGAACCGATGGGACTACATCTTCTATTTCAAGCGCGGCTCGACCGCCGTGGTCCAGCAGCGTGACTTCGTCGTGGTGTTCGAAGGCGACCGCGTAGCGAGCTGGTCGGGCGGTGAAGACCTGCCGTCGAACCTCGAACTGCTCGCCGAAATCGACGGCGACCGCAGCGGCAGGAAGAAGGCCGTCGCGGCTGCGCCGGCGTCGGGCGCTTCGGCGCCGGTGGCTGCAGCGGGCGCGCCCGACCAGGGTTCGAGCGCGACAGGCCCGACGGTTGGCGACACGGCGCGCTCGCCGTCGTCCGAACTCGGCACCGCCACCAATGCGCTGCCGCAGGACGCCAACGCACAGGCCGCCGCCGCCGCGAACCGCGCGACGGAGGCCGTGCAAACGCCTACTGGCCTCACGCCTTCGGTGCGCGCGGGCAACCCGCAATCGTCGGCGCTGCCGCAGAACGTCGGCACGATGCCGTCGCAGGTTCAGCTGCATCGCCAGCCGCAGCCGCAAATTCAGGGCGTGCCGCAGAGCAATCCGGTCGGCCCGGCCGTTGGCGCGCAAGGCACCGGCGACACCAATGCGGCGCCGTCTGGCCCCGCACGGGATTCGTCGCTCGCCGCGCCGCCCACGGTGCCGGCTTCGGGGGCTGCTGCGGCCCCGAGCAACTGATCCGGCTGACCCAGCCGGTAAAACAAGCAGGGCGTGGTGCGCGAGGCGCGCCACGCTTCGATTCGGCGGCCGGGGTGTCACTACCGGCCGCCGCGTTTTTTGGCGGCGGCGCTTCGTGGCGCCTGGCGGCACTCGGCACCGCGGCCAGCGACACATTGGCAGGCAAACTCATGAAAATCGCAATCGCCGGGGCATCGGGCCGTATGGGCCGCATGCTCATCGAAACCGTTCTGAATTCACCCGACGTCACGCTCTCGGGCGCGCTCGTGCGCAAGGGTTCGGCCGCCATCGGCCAGGACGCTGGCGCGTTCCTCGGCAAGGACACCGGCGTGCGCATCACCGACGACATCGAGCAGGTCTTCGCGCAAAGCGAGTGCCTGATCGACTTCACCCGCCCCGAAGGCACGCTCGTGCACCTCGAGGCGGCGCAGCGTCACGGCGTGAAGATGGTGATCGGCACGACCGGTTTCGACGCCCAGCAAAAGGCGCAGCTCGGCGCGGCTGCGCAAAAGGTCGGCGTCGTGTTCGCGGCCAACATGAGCGTGGGCGTGAACGTCACGCTCAAGCTGCTCGAATACGCGGCGCGCTTTTTCGAGACCGGCTACGACATCGAGATCATCGAGGCGCACCATCGCCACAAGGTCGACGCGCCCTCGGGCACCGCGCTTGCGATGGGCGAGGCCGTGGCAAACGCGCTCGGCCGCAATCTCGATGAATGCGCCGTGTATGGCCGCGAAGGCGTGACGGGCGAGCGCGACCCGTCGACGATCGGGTTTTCGGCGATTCGCGGCGGCGATATCGTCGGCGATCATACGGTGCTGTTCGCGGGCATTGGCGAGCGCATCGAGATCACGCACAAGTCGTCGAGCCGCCTTTCGTACGCGCAAGGCAGCGTGCGCGCCGCGCGCTTTCTGCAGGACAAGGCCAACGGCCTGTACGATATGCAGGACGTGCTCGGCCTGCGCTGAGCGTTCCCTTTACGGTCCGGTGCCTGCGCCGGACAGACAGTGAGCGAGGTCCGATGGCAGCGAGTTCCGGAGTCATTCACTATCTGCAGACGGGCGACGCCGTCACCCACGCGGTAGCGTGGGTATTGCTCGCCATGTCGGTCGCGAGCTGGTGCTTTCTCATCGTGAAAAGCTGGATCCTCTTGCGCGCGAAGCGCCAGGGGCCGCGCGCCATTGCGCGCTTCTGGCAGGCGCGCACCCTTGCTGACGGCGTGGCTGCCATGCGTTCGGTCGACCGCGAGCGCGTCTTTCTGCCGCTCGCTCAGGCGGCGCTCGCCGCCGAGGAAGCCGACACGCCCGGCATGATGCTCGCGCGCGTGGACCGCGGCGAGCGCGTGCTGCGTGCGTTGCGCGGCGCGCTTCAAGCGTCGCAGCGGCGGCTCGAGTTCGGGCAGGTGCTGCTGGCCTCAGTGGGCAGCACGGCGCCGTTCGTGGGGCTGCTCGGCACGGTTTGGGGCATTTATCACGCGCTCGGCAGCATTGCCGCGAGCGGCCAGGCGATGATCGAGAACGTCGCCGGCCCGGTGGGCGAGGCGCTCATCATGACGGCTTTCGGTCTCGTGGTCGCGATTCCGGCCGTGCTCGCCTATAACGTGCTCGGACGCCTCGTGCGCCAGCTTTGCGACGATCTCGACGGTTTCGCGCACGATCTGCACGCCTATGCCTGCGCGCCTGACGGCGCGCCGCTGCGCCGGGAAGGTACGCAGGGCGCGATGCGCGAAGGCGCGCGCGCCGAGTCGTAGGAGGCAACGCGAATGGCATTCGGCGGACTCGAAAAGAAGCGCGATGCGGCACCGATGTCGGACATCAACATGACGCCGCTCATCGACGTCATGCTCGTGCTGCTCGTCATCTTCATCATCACCGCGCCGCTTTTCACGCACGCGATCCGGCTCGATTTGCCGAAGGTCGCAGCCGAGCCCGCGCAGCGAACGGCGCAGACCGTCACGCTCTCCATCGACGCCGCCGGCAAGCTCTACTGGAACGCCCAGCCCATCACGCTGGACGAGCTGCGCGCGCGCTTCACGGCGGCGGGCAAACAGCCCGAGTCGCAGCAGCCCGAGCTGCAACTGCGCGCCGCGCGCGAGACGCGCTACGACGTGATCGCCCAGGTGATGGGCGCCGCGCAGCAGGCCGGGCTCACGCGCCTCGGCTTTGTGACCGAGTCGCCCGCCGGCGCGCACTGAGCGCGCGCCAGTCAACGGTATAATCAACGTTTCCCTTAAAAACGGGCCCAGCGAAACCGCCGCAATCTGCCGGTATCGTGGACGGCCGGCCCGGTGCATCCGGCACCCAAACCGCCCGTTTTCAGCGTTCACCATCCACACCATGCTCGAAAAATACGTTCCCTCCGACGTCGAATCCGCCGCGCAAGGCGAATGGCGCGCCACCGACGCTTACCGGACGGCCGAGAAGGCCGACAAGCCCAAGTTCTACTGCGTCTCGATGCTGCCGTATCCGTCGGGCAAGCTGCACATGGGCCACGTGCGGAACTACACGATCAACGACGTGATGTACCGGTATCTGCGCATGAACGGCTACAACACGTTGATGCCGATGGGCTGGGACGCGTTCGGCATGCCTGCCGAAAACGCCGCGATGGCCAACAGCGTGCCGCCGGCCAAGTGGACGTACGACAATATCGAGTACATGAAGGGCCAGATGCAGTCGATGGGCCTTGCCATCGACTGGTCGCGTGAAATCGCCACCTGCAAGCCCGACTACTACAAGTGGAACCAGTGGTTCTTCCTGAAGATGCTCGAAAAGGGCATCGCCTACAAGAAGACCGGCACGGTGAACTGGGACCCGGTCGATCAGACCGTGCTCGCCAACGAGCAGGTGATCGACGGACGCGGCTGGCGCTCGGGCGCGCTGGTGGAAAAGCGCGAAATCCCGATGTACTACCTGCGCATCACGCAGTACGCCGATGAGCTGCTGAACGACCTCGACGGCCTCGGCTGGCCCGAGCGCGTCAAGATCATGCAGCAGAACTGGATCGGCAAGAGCTTCGGCGTGAACTTCGGCTTCCCGTACGAGCTGGACGGCGAGAAGAAGCTGCTGCGCGTGTTCACCACGCGCGCCGACACGATCATGGGCGTGACTTTTGCCGCGATCGCTGCCGAGCATCCGCTTGCCACGCGTCTCGCGCAAGGCAAGCCGGAGCTGCAATCGTTCATCGACGAATGCAAGCGCGGCGGCGTGGCGGAAGCCGACGTCGCGACGATGGAAAAGAAGGGCGTGCCCACGGGCTTCACCGTCACGCACCCGATCACGCACGAGCAAGTGCCGGTGTGGATCGGCAACTACGTGCTGATGAGCTATGGCGAAGGCGCCGTGATGGGCGTGCCGGGCCACGACGAGCGCGACTTCGCGTTTGCGCAGAAGTACGACCTGCCGATCAAGCAGGTCATCGCAGCGGAAGGTGAGACGTACTCGCTCGACGGCTGGCAGGAATGGTACGGCGACAAGGAACGCGCCGTTTGCGTGAACAGCGGCAAGTACGACGGCCTCGCCTACACGGCGGCCGTGGACGCCGTGGCGGCCGACCTCAAGGCGCTCGACCTCGGCGACAAACAGGTCACGTGGCGCCTGCGCGACTGGGGCATCTCGCGCCAGCGCTACTGGGGCACGCCGATCCCGATCATCCACTGTCCGAGCTGCGGCGACGTGCCGGTGCCGGAAAAGGACCTGCCGGTCGTGCTGCCGGAAGACCTCGTGCCGGACGGCACGGGCAACCCACTCGCGAAGTCCGAAGCGTTCCTGAACTGCAAGTGCCCCACGTGCGGCGCGGCTGCGAAACGCGAAACCGACACGATGGACACGTTCGTCGACTCGTCGTGGTACTTCTACCGCTACGCCGCGCCGGATGCGAAGAACATGGTCGACGAGCGCACCGACTACTGGATGCCGATGGACCAGTACATCGGCGGCATCGAGCACGCGATTCTCCACCTGCTGTACTCGCGTTTCTGGGCGAAGGTCTCGCGTGACCTCGGCCTCGTGAAGTTCGGCGAGCCGGCGAAGAACCTGCTCACGCAGGGCATGGTGCTCAACGAAACGTTCTACCGCGAAGACGCATCGGGCAAGAAGACCTGGTACAACCCGGCCGACGTGACGGTGACGCACGACGACAAGGGCCGCCCGGTTGGCGCGACGCTCAACAGCGACGGCCAGAGCGTGGTGCTGGGCGGCGTCGAGAAGATGTCGAAGTCGAAGAACAACGGTGTCGACCCGCAGGTGCTGATCGATCTGTACGGCGCAGACACGGCGCGTCTCTTCACGATGTTCGCGGCGCCGCCCGAGCAGCAGCTCGAGTGGTCGGGCGCGGGCGTGGAAGGCGCGAGCCGCTTCCTGCGCCGCGTGTGGGCCTTCGGTCACGCGAACGCCGACGCGATCAAGTCGCGCGCCTCGTTCGACGCGGCGGCGCTCACGGACGTCGAAAAAACGCTGCGCCGCGAAGTCTATAGCGTGCTCAAGCAGGCCGACTTCGACTATCAGCGCCTGCAGTACAACACGGTCGTTTCGGCGGCGATGAAAATGCTCAACGCCATCGACGGCGCCAAGGGTGCGGGCGCCGGCGTGCAGCGCGAAACCTTTGGCGTGCTGCTGCGCGTGCTGTATCCGGTCGTGCCGCACATCGCGTTCGAACTCTGGAAGGCGCTCGGTTACGGCGACGAATACGGCACATTGCTCGACGCGCCCTGGCCGAAGGTCGACGAAAAGGCGCTGGAACAGGCCGAGATCGAACTCGTGCTGCAGGTGAACGGCAAGGTCCGCGGCGCCGTGACGGTGGCCAAGGACGCGCCGAAGGATGCGATCGAAGCCGCCGCACTCGCGCACGAGATGTTCGTCAAGTTCGCGGAAGGCCGTGCACCGAAGAAGATCATCGTCGTGCCGGGCCGCCTCGTGAACGTCGTGGTCTAAGAGCCAATAGAGGCCACGCTGGCGGCGCAGCCTTGCGCCGCCACCCAGACACTGTCGCGAACCCAGGGAGTCCATGTGATTCGCAGATCGTTCCTCAGGTTGTTCCCGCTCGTGGCGGGCGGCGCGCTGGCCCTCTCGGCCTGCGGCTTCCAGCTGCGCGGCGAGCAGAACTTCGCCTTCAAGCGTCTTGCCGTCGTCGGCGCGCCGCCGCCGGTCGTCGGGCGCCTCTCGCGTATGGTCGAAGGCGGCAGCGATTCGGTCGTGGTCGATTCGGTGGCCAATGCCGACGCTGTGCTGCACCTTTCCGAAGGACGTAGCTTCAGCACGCTCACGCTCAATTCGCTCGGCGCCGTGGTGGAGTATCAGGTCAACTATTCGCTCAACTACACGCTGACGAGACCGGACGGCTCCGTGCTGATCCAGCCGAGCGCGATCTCGCTGAATCGCGCGATGACCTATAGCGATCAGTTCTCGACCGCGAAGACGCAAGAAGCCGACCTGCTGTTCACCGACATGCAGAACGACGCTGTCGATCAGCTCATGCGGCGCCTTGCCGTGCTGAAGACGCTGAATCCGACACCCGATCAGGTCGTGCCGGGTGTCGCGCCGCGCGCACCGCTGCCGCCGCCGCCGCTGTAATGCGCGCTGTTTCCATCTACTGAGCGATCTTCGACCGAGCGCCATGCAACTGCGACCCGACGCACTCGAACCGCACCTCGCGAGAGGGCTGGCCGGCCCGTACGTCGTCTACGGCGACGAACACCTGCTCGCCCAGGAGGCGTGCGACCGCATCCGCGCGGCTGCGCGCGCGGCGGGCTTTACCGACCGCTCGGTGTTCACCGTCGAGCGCGGCTTCGACTGGAGCTCGCTCCTCGGCGCGAGCCAGTCGATGTCGCTCTTCGGCGATCGCCAACTGGTGGAGTTGCGCATTCCGTCGGGCAAGCCCGGCAAGGAAGGCGCGGATGCGCTCAAGACCCTCGCTGCGGCCTCGAATCCCGACGTGCTGATGCTCGTCACGCTGCCGCGGCTCGACGCCGCCACGCAGAAGTCCGCCTGGTTCACGGCGCTCGCGGAAAGCGGCGTGGCGATCAAGATCGATCCGGTCGAGCGCACGGCGCTGCCGAACTGGATCGGCCAGCGGCTCGCGCTGCAAGGCCAGCGCGTTGCACCCGGCGAGGACGGGCGGCGTGCGTTGCAATTCGTGGCTGAGCGCGTGGAAGGCAATCTGCTGGCGGCGCATCAGGAAATCCAGAAGCTCGGGCTGCTGTATCCGCAAGGCGTGCTCAGCTTCGAGCAGATTCACGACGCCGTGCTCAACGTCGCGCGCTATGACGTATTCAAGCTCAACGAAGCCATGCTGACCGGCGATGTCGGGCGCCTCGCGCGCATGCTCGACGGGCTGCAGGGCGAAGGCGAGGCTTCGGTGCTGGTGCTATGGGCCGTGGTCGAGGAAATTCGCACGCTGCTACGCATCAAGCGCGGTGTGGCGGGGGGCAAGCCGCTCGCCATGCTGCTGCGCGAGAACCGCGTTTGGGGGCCGCGCGAGCGGCTCATCGGGCCGGCGCTTTCGCGCCTGAGTGAAGCCACGCTCGAGCGGGGTCTTGCGCTGGCGGCGCGGCTCGATCGTCAGGTGAAGGGGCTTTCGGGGCAATCGCGCGCCGATTGGCGCAACGCGCTGCCGCCGGACGCTTGGGACGGCCTGTTCGAACTGGCGATGACGGTCGCCGCGCCCCGCGACGGCGGAGCGCCGGCGCGCAGCGCTGCGGCGCCTGGGCGCGCGCAGCCGGGCGGTCAGCAGCGCAGCCCAGCAGCGGCGGCAGCCGCCGCAGCGGCAGCGGCCCGACCGCGCACCGCAGGGCCGTCGGGCCGGCCGGGCTAAAGCGCTCCACGCTTGCGCGAACCGGCGCTTCGGCGCCTGCTCTACGCCCGCCGCGCGGCCAGTACGCACGCCCAGCCGCCCGGCCACGTCCAGCAAACCTTGGCGGCTGGCCTTAAAATCGGCCTGGACCGCTTTGAATCGAACCGCGCTTGGCGCATCCATCGACTGCGCCTCACGCGCCGCATGACGAAAGACACCATGGATATCGACCAGTACATGACCGACCTCGGCCGCCGCGCCCGCAAAGCTTCGCGCGCGATGGCACGGGCCTCGACGGCCGCGAAGAACGCGGCGCTCGAAGCGGTGGCGCAAGCCATCGAGCGCGACGCGCAGCAATTGAAGGATGCAAACGGCCGCGACCTCGCACGAGCGAAGGAGAAGGGCCACGATGCGGCCTTCATCGACCGTCTCACGCTCTCGGACAAGGCGCTGAAGACGATGGTCGAAGGCCTGCGCCAGGTTGCCGCGCTGCCCGACCTCATTGGTGAGATCAGCAATCTCAAGTTCCGCCCGAGCGGCATTCAGGTCGGCCAGATGCGTGTGCCGCTCGGCGTGATCGGGATCATCTACGAGTCGCGGCCAAACGTGACGATCGACGCCGCGGCGCTGTGCCTGAAGTCGGGCAACGCCACGATCCTGCGCGGCGGCTCCGAGGCGCTGGAGTGCAACACGGCACTCGCGAAGCTGATCGGTGAAGGGCTGGCTGCGGCTGGCCTGCCCCAGGACGCGGTGCAGGTGGTCGAAACCGCCGACCGCGCGGCGGTGGGCAAGCTCATCACCATGACGGAATTCGTCGACGTGATCGTGCCGCGCGGCGGCAAGAGCCTGATCGAGCGCCTGATGGCCGAGGCGCGCGTGCCGATGATCAAGCACCTCGATGGCATCTGCCACGTGTACGTGGACGACCGTGCAGATCTCGCGAAGGCGCTGACGGTATGTGACAACGCCAAGACGCACCGCTACGGCACCTGCAACACGATGGAGACGCTGCTGGTTGCGCGCGGCATCGCGAATGACGTCTTGCCGCCGCTCGGCAGGCTCTATCGCGAGAAGGATGTCGAACTGCGCGTGGACGCCGCGGCGCGTGCAATTCTCGCCGACGCGGGCGTCGGCCCGCTCGTGGACGCCACGGAAGAAGACTGGCGCACCGAGTACCTCGCGCCCGTGCTGGCGGTGAAGATCGTCACCAATCTCGATGAGGCGGTCGAGCACATCAACACCTACGGCTCGCACCATACCGATGCAATCGTGACGGAAGACCATGATCGGGCGATGCGATTCCTGCGCGAAGTCGATTCGGCGAGTGTCATGGTGAACGCCTCGACGCGTTTTGCGGATGGCTTCGAGTTTGGTCTTGGCGCGGAAATCGGCATCTCCAACGACAAGCTGCACGCGCGCGGCCCGGTTGGCCTCGAAGGCCTGACGTCGCTCAAGTACGTGGTGCTCGGACACGGCGAAGGCCGGCAGTAGCCTTTCGTCAGGCGTGGCGGCGCGCCGCGAAATGTGCGCTGCCGCTCCCCTCAATCGCCCATCAAGAAGAAAAAAAGGATGTCGATGCTCTGGGTCAAGACGTTTCACATCGTGCTGATCGCCTCGTGGTTCGCCGGCCTTTTCTACCTGCCGCGAATCTTCGTGAATCTCGCAATGGAAACGGAGCCCGCGGCGGTCAAGCGCCTGCTCATCATGGCGCGCAAGCTCTACCGTTTCATGACGCTGATCGCCGTGCCCGCCTTGTTGTGCGGACTTTGGCTCTGGCTCGTGGTGGGCATCGGGCGCGGCCAGGGGTGGATCCACGCGAAAGTGGGCGTGGTGGTGCTGCTCATCGCCTACCACGCATACTGCGGACGCCTTCTGAAGACCTTCGAACGCGGCGAGAACCGCCGCTCCGACAAGTGGTATCGCATGTTCAACGAACTGCCGGTGCTCGGCATGCTGGCCGCGGTAGCGCTGGCCGTCATCAAGCCTTTCTGATCCTGCCCACCTGATCCCGCTGCGGCACGCCGCCGCACGGGCATCGCTCAAATGGTGCCCGTCTCTTTGCGCAGCATGCGTGCCGCCGCAACCCTCCATTCGCCCTCGCGCTTCACGAACACATCGGTGAAGCGGTACTCGATCGCCTTGTAGCCCGCTGCGGGTGTGTATCGGTTGATGCCGGTCGCGACTGCGACATTGTCGATCACCTGTACACGCACGTCTTCCAGCACCTGTGAGCCGCCTTGCGGCTGCGCAGCGGCGGCCATCAGGTCGCGTTTGTTGCGGCGGATGTTGCCTGGAAATACCTCGAAGAACTTATCGTCAAGCAGATCGTTGAGCGCCGGGCGGTCGCCGGTCGCTGCGGCCTGGGTCCACTGATGTTCGAGCAGTTCGATTTGAAGACGCTCGGAAATGGGGCTGGTCGAGGCGGGCTTGGACGCGGCCCAAGCGGAAGTCGCGAGAAGGCTGGCGGCGGCGAGAATCAACATGCGGTTCATCGTGTTTCCTTGATGTGACGGTGAAGGCGAAGGGCCTGGAGGCAAGGAAACGGATGGGGCGCGGTGGGTGTGGCGCCGGCGTGAAGGACATGCGAGCGGCGCGAGGTTCTGCGTTACGGCCTTGAGGTTCGTAGAGCGTGAGCCCTGTGTCAGCGTTTCCCGACAACGAAATTCTATGGAGCCGACAGTTCTTGAGATATAGGACGAATCTCAAAAGAGCGGCGAGGCACGGGCTGTTGTTAGATGTCGCAGCCGTGGGCTGCCTTTGACGAAAGCGGGTAACTGCGTCGCGGGATGGGATTTGATTCGGGTTAAAAAGACCATGGAAGGTCGTTGTTTAGGGGAGTTACCCATGGAATTGACTGTAAATGTATTGATGCAAATTATTTGTAGGATTTTTCTATTTCAAATGAGGGTGAAGTGGATTTTCGATGTGATATTCGGATTATTTTTTGTAGTAAGAATAGTAGGGCTGATCTCATATTGTGAGGATTTCATCGCATTCGCGGCTGAATGCGTTTAATTTATTCTTTTTACGTAGACTACGCTGACCCGGCCATGTAGCCGTTTGTCTGCATCGATGAGGTAATGCCGATCTAAAATTTTTGTTTAAGAGTTCTCCTATGTCGCTTCTGGTTACTGATTAATAAAGTCGCGAGTGTCGTGGTATCTGTCCCGTTTAATTCTGTCGGTATTTTCTCAATGCTGATCGGGGCGATATCCATTGCGTTGTTGACGCAGTCGGTGCCGCTTTGCGCTAACGCACCGCCTCGTCTGATGTTTCGTCACTCGTCTTTAATCAGGGCAAAGAATGAACAAGACATATCGATCAGTTTGGAACGAGTCCACGGGGACGTGGGTTGCGGTGCAGGAAAATGCTAGTGCTCATGGGAAACGGTCCTCCAGAAATACGGCCGCGGCACTCAATGCAGTCCTTCTTCTGGGAGCGGGCTCATTCGCAAGCACCGCTGCTTTTGCCTCCGGGACGGTCAAGGATAGCGGCGGCACGCCAGTGATCGCGACTTCCACGGGCAGTTCGACGTGCGTGGGAGGGGGCTATACGATACCGTACGCGGACAACACCAATGCGCCGGGCGGCGGTTCTGCATATGCGGTTGGCTGCAATGCGAGCGCTGTTGGTCAAGATGCAATAGCGATCGGTCAGAGTGCATGGGCCGCGGCAATCGACGCGGTTACGGTTGGCGGCAATTCCTTAGCGAGCGGCACGCGTTCAGTGGCTGTTGGCCCCTTTGCAAATGCAGTTGCGACTAACGCCGTAGCAATCGGTACCGGTGCCGCGGCAACGACTGCGAATTCGGTGGCGCTCGGCAACGGAACGACCACAGCCACCGCTGTCAACACGGCCAGCGGCGTGATCGGCGGGACGACGTACGATTATGCGGGCGCAACGCCGACCGGCGTGGTGAGCGTGGGCGGCGCAGGTGCGACGCGCCAGGTCACCAACATGTCGGCCGGCCAGGTGACGTCCTCGAGCACGGATGCGGTGAACGGCTCGCAACTGTTCGCGACGAACACGCAAATCACGAAGAACACCTCGGATATTTCGAACCTGTATAGCGACGTCACGAACATCGGTGGCAACGCCGATGCGGTGAAGTACGACTCGTCGGCGCACAGCTCGGTGACGCTGGGTGGTGTTGGCACCTCGCACGCTCCCGTGGTGCTGAAGAACGTGGCCACTGGCGTGGATCCGACCGATGCGGTCAACGTAGCGCAGATGCAGAACTACGCGGCCACGGGCAACCCGTACATCGGCGGAAACGGCAACGGCGCCGCTGCTCAAGCCACGTCACCGGGATCGGTCGCGCTGGGTCTTGGCTCGGTCGCGAATTCGCCCTACACGATTTCCGTTGGTAACTCGGCGGCCAACCTTACCCGTCGGATCACGAATGTGGCGCCTGGCGTCGCTTCGACGGACGCCGCTACTGTCGGGCAGCTGAGTAGTTCGGATTCGGCCATGCTGATGGCGGTCAACAACCTGTCAGATAGCACGCACACGGCCCTTCAGTCTGTGAACAACCGGCTCGGTGCACTGAGCGCAGTAAATCCGGTAGGCGCGGTAGCGGATTCGAGTCCGTCGAACCCATGGATCCAGGTGGCCGGGCCAGCCGACGGCAGCGACCCAGCGTACGCCACACCCCTTACCGGAAACGTGGCGATCGGGCAGGCTGCGACCGCGACCGTCGGAGCGGGTGTGGCTATCGGCGCGCAGGCGCGCTCAACGGGAACGGGGGCGGTGGCGATCGGCACTGGTGCAACGGCGGCTAATAACGGGTCCACCGCTGTGGGCCTCGCCGCGCAGGCTATTGGCAGCCAGGCGAACGCAATTGGTTACGGCGCTGTGGCACAGGCCGACAACTCAACCGCACTGGGTATGGGCGCGAACGCGCTCGGTACCAACTCAATGGCGTTCGGCAATTACACCTCGGCTGCCGCTATGAACTCCGTGGTGATCGGTCAGAACGCAAACGTCGACTCGAAGGCAACAGGTTCGATGGCGATTGGCTACATGGCCAAAGCGACTAGTGCAGCGCCGAGCTCGGTTGCGCTCGGTACTTCCTCGGTCGTGGATCGCGCGAACAGCGTTTCGGTGGGATCGAGCAAGCAACTGCGTCAGATCATCTATGTTGCGAACGGCACGGTCAGCACCGACGCCGTCAACGTTAGCCAGCTGACGAGCGCCGTATCGGCCTTCGGCGGCAATGCGACGGTCGGCGCCGACGGTTCGGTCGTGAACCCGTCCTACGTCATCGGCGGCAAAACCTATAGCAATGTGGGAGATGCGTTGAACGCGGTTGGCGGTGTCGATCCGTTGGCCGTGCACTACGACGGCTCGTCGATGGCATCCGTGACGCTGGGTGGCTCGGGCCACGCGGCAGTGAAGCTGACGAACGTGGCGAACGGCGGGTTGAACGCCTCGAGCGTTGACGCGGTGAACGGTTCGCAGCTGTATGCGCTGGGGGCGACGACCGATGCGTCGGGCAACATCACGAATGCGTTCGTGGCGTACGACGACTCGTCGAAGAGCGCGGTCACGCTGGGCGGCTCGGGCCACGCAGCGGTGAAGGTGAAGAACGTTGCGGCCGGTGACATCAGCAATGCCTCGAGCACCGATGCGGTGAACGGTGGCCAGCTGTACACGACGAACCAGAGCATCTCGAACCTCGCGGGCGATGTGACGAACATCTCGGGCGACATCACGAAGATCAAGGGCACGGTGGCCGATTCCGTGCTGTACGACTCGTCGGCACATGACTCGGTGACGCTGGGCGGTTCGGGCCACGCAGCGGTGAAGCTGACGAACGTGGCGAACGGCGCGCTGAGCGCCTCGAGCATTGACGCAGTGAATGGCTCGCAGCTTTACGCGCTGGGTGCGACGACCGATGCGTCGGGCAACATCACGAATGCGTTCGTGACGTACGACGACTCGTCGAAGAGTGCGATCACGCTGGGCGGTTCGGGCCACGCAGCGGTGAAGGTGAAGAACGTTGCGGCCGGTGACATCAGCAATGCCTCGAGCACCGATGCGGTGAATGGTGGCCAGCTGTACACGACGAACCAGAGCGTCTCGAACCTCGCGGGCGATGTGACAAACATCTCGGGCGACATCACGAAGATCAAGAGCACGGTGGCCGATGCTGTGCTGTACGACTCGTCGGCACATGACTCGGTGACGTTAGGCGGCTCGGGCCATGCAGCGGTGAAGCTGACGAACGTGGCGAACGGCGCGCTGAGCGCCTCGAGCATTGACGCAGTGAATGGCTCGCAGCTTTACGCGCTGGGTGCGACGACCGATGCGTCGGGCAACATCACGAATGCGTTCGTGACGTACGACGACTCGTCGAAGAGTGCGATCACGCTGGGTGGCTCGGGCCACGCAGCGGTGAAGGTGAAGAACGTTGCGGCCGGTGACATCAGCAATGCCTCGAGCACCGATGCGGTGAACGGTGGCCAGCTGTACACGACGAACCAGAGCGTCTCGAACCTCGCGGGCGATGTGACAAACATCTCGGGCGACATCACGAAGATCAAGAGCACGGTGGCCGATTCTGTGCTGTACGACTCGTCGGCACATGACTCGGTGACGTTAGGCGGCTCGGGCCATGCAGCGGTGAAGCTGACGAACGTGGCGAACGGCGCGCTGAGCGCCTCGAGCATTGACGCAGTGAATGGCTCGCAGCTTTACGCGCTGGGTGCGACGACCGATGCGTCGGGCAACATCACGAATGCGTTCGTGACGTACGACGACTCGTCGAAGAGTGCGATCACGCTGGGTGGCTCGGGCCACGCAGCGGTGAAGGTGAAGAACGTTGCGGCCGGTGACATCAGCAATGCCTCGAGCACCGATGCGGTGAACGGTGGCCAGCTGTACACGACGAACCAGAGCGTCTCGAACCTCGCGGGCGATGTGACGAACATCTCGGGCGACATCACGAAGATCAAGGGCACGGTGGCCGATTCCGTGCTGTACGACTCGTCGGCACATGACTCGGTGACGCTGGGCGGTTCGGGCCACGCAGCGGTGAAGCTGACGAACGTGGCGAACGGCGCGCTGAGCGCCTCGAGCATTGACGCAGTGAATGGCTCGCAGCTTTACGCGCTGGGTGCGACGACCGATGCGTCGGGCAACATCACGAATGCGTTCGTGACGTACGACGACACGTCGAAGAGCGTGGTCACGCTGGGCGGCTCGGGCCACGCACCGGTGACGCTGAAAAACGTTGCGGCTGGCGTTGAAGCGACCGACGCTGTCAACGTGGCGCAGATGACGCAGGCCGTGATTACGGGCAACCCCTACATTGGCGGCAGCGGCTCGGGTGTCGCTGCAAAGTCCACCGCAGTGGGAGCGGTCGCACTGGGCCTTGGCTCGGTTGCGAACACGCCGTACACGATTTCCGTTGGTGACTCGTCGGCCAATCTCACCCGTCGAATCACGAACGTGTCTGCTGGCGCGATCGGTACGGACGCCGTCAATCTCGATCAGTTGAACGCTGCGATGGGCGGCGTGTCGGCGACCATGCCGGCGGCGGTCGACAATATGGCGAGCGATACCAAGACGGCGCTCAAGGCTGTGAACAACCACCTCACTGCATTGAGCGCGGAAAGTGCGGTTGGGGATTCGGGTTCCAATCCCTGGGTCCAGGTTGCCGGGCCGGCCGATGGTAGCGACGCCGCGTACGCCACACCGCTTACAGGGAACGTGGCAATTGGGCAGGCCGCGACTTCCACCGTCGGCGCGGGCGTTGCCATCGGTGCGAGCGCCCTGTCAACGGGAACGGGAGCGGTGGCGGTTGGTACAGCTGCGACGGCAACCAACACCGGATCTTTCGCGATGGGAACGAGCGCAACGGCGTCCGGCGCTGGCGCCAACGCACTGGGCTACGGTGCGGTCTCGCTTGGGACCGACTCGAACGCACTGAGTGCGGGCGCATACGCGTTGGCCAACAACGCGCTGGCGATCGGCTTTAACAGCTCGGCTGCCGGTACCAACTCAATGGCAATTGGTCTTGGCACGAAGGTCGACTCGCAGGCAACGAATTCGATTGCACTTGGCAGCAAGGCTAACGTCACCAGTGCAGCGCAGAATTCCGTGGCGTTAGGCTCGTCCTCGGTTGCGGATCGTGCGAATAGCATTGCTGTCGGCTCGAGCAACCAGCAGCGCCAGATCATCTACGTTGCGAACGGTACGGCCAGCACCGACGCGGTAAACGTCAGCCAACTGACTGCAGCGGTGTCGGCCTTCGGTGGGAATGCGACCGTTGGCGCGGATGGTTCGATCGTGCAGCCGACCTATATCATCGGCGGCAAGACCTATAGCAGCGTGGGCGACGCGATCGACGCGCTGGGCGACGGTGGCGGCGGTGGTACCGCTACGGATCCGTTGGCGGTGCACTATGATGGTACGTCGATGAGTTCGGTCACGCTGGGCGGCACGGGCGCGGCTGTGAAGTTGACGAATGTCGCGAATGGCGGCTTGACCGCATCGAGCGTTGACGCGGTGAACGGCTCACAGCTGTACGCACTCGGTGCAAAGACCGACGACGCGGGCAACCTGCTCAACGCGTTCGTTGCGTACGACGATACGTCTATGAGTTCGGTCACGCTGGGCGGCGGCATGAACCATGCACCGGTAGCGCTGCACAACGTTGCAGCAGGTGTGGTGAGCGCATCTAGCTTCGACGCGGTGAACGGCACGCAGCTCTACGGTGTGGCAAGCTCGACGGCTACGGCGCTGGGCGGTAACTCGAAGGTCAACGCGGACGGATCTATCGGCGTGCCGACCTATGTGCTTTCGAACCAGACGTACAACGATGTTGGCACGGCACTCGACGCCGTCATGGAAGCGGCCAAGGGTGGCGGTGTGGATGCGGTCGTGTACGACGACGGAACGCATACCAAGCTGACGCTCGGCGGCCAGAACACGACGACAGGCCCGGTCGCCCTGACGAACGTCGCAAACGGCGAAGTAGCGGCATCGAGCGTCGACGCAGTCAACGGTTC
This sequence comes from Paraburkholderia hiiakae, assembly GCF_904848665.1. Taxonomy (GTDB): domain Bacteria; phylum Pseudomonadota; class Gammaproteobacteria; order Burkholderiales; family Burkholderiaceae; genus Paraburkholderia; species Paraburkholderia hiiakae. The sequence continues at coordinate 620,578 of NZ_CAJHCQ010000001.1, read as the reverse complement.
GCAGCTGTACGCACTGGGCGCGAAGACGGACGCTTCGGGCAACCTGCTCAACGCGTTCGTCGCCTACGACGACACGTCGATGAACTCGGTGACGTTCGGTGGTGCAAACCACTCGCCGGTCGCGCTGCACAACATCGCAAACGGCGCACTGAATGCCTCGAGCTTCGATGCAGTCAACGGCTCTCAGCTCTATGCACTGGGCGCGAAGACGGACGGTTCGGGCAACCTGCTGAACGCGTTCGTGGCCTACGACAATACGTCGATGAGCAAGATCACGCTCGGCGGCGTCGGTTCGAAGTCGCCGGTCGTCCTGACGAACGTCGCGGCAGGCCAGGTCACCGCATCGAGCGTCGACGCGGTGAACGGCTCGCAGCTGTACGCACTGGGCGCGAAGACGGACGGTTCGGGCAACCTGCTCAACGCGTTCGTTGCGTACGACAACACGTCGAAGGGCTCGGTCACGCTGGGTGGCGCGGGTTCGACCACGCCGGTGGCGCTGCACAACGTGGCGAACGGCACCACGGCCTACGACGCGGTGAACTACGCGCAGCTTCAGGCGATGGGCGCACAATTCGACAAGTCGGGTAACGTAACGAACGCCTTCGTTGCGTACGACGACACGTCGATGAGCTCGATCACGCTGGGTGGCAACATGAGCCACGCACCGGTCGTCATCCACAACGTCGCAAACGGCGCTCTCTCGGCAAGCAGCCTCGACGCCGTGAACGGTACGCAGCTGTACAACACGGCATCGACCACGGCTGACGCACTGGGCGGTGGTTCGACGGTCAACGGCAATGGTTCGATCTCGGCTCCGACGTACAACGTGGGGGGCAACACCTTCACGAGCGTTGGCGATGTGATCACCAACCTCGACGGCCGCGTGACGAACCTCGACGGCCGTGTGACCAACATCGAGAAGACGATCACGAGCATCGCTGGCGACGTGACGAACATCTCGGCTCAGGTCGCGAATGCAGTCCAGTACGACTCGACGGCACACGACAAGATCACGCTGGGCGGTACGGGTTCGACTTCGACGGTCAAGCTGACCAACCTGAGCGACGGCGAGCTCTCGGCATCGAGCTCCGACGCCGTGACGGGCGCGCAGTTGTACGCCACGAACCAGCACGTCGCAGATCTGGGTCAGCAGATCCAGAATATCGGCGACACCGGTTCGCAGTACATCTCGACCAACACCACGAGCGGTGCGGCCTCGGCAACGGGTTCCAACTCGATCGCGGCGGGCGGCGGTGCAACAGCTTCGGGTGCGAACTCGACGGCGATCGGCGACAAGGCTTCGGCCACGGGTAACAACTCGGTCGCGCTCGGTGCGAACTCGGTGGCGGACGAGGACAACACTGTGTCCGTGGGCTCGCAAGGCAACGAGCGTCGTATCACCAACGTCGCGAACGGCGTCAACCCGACCGATGCGGCGAACATGGGTCAGCTCCAGAGCGGCTTGAATGCGCTCCAGAGCAACGTGAACTCCGTGGCTCGCAACGCCTACGGCGGTGTCGCAGCGGCAACCGCGCTGACGATGATTCCGGACGTCGATCAAGGTAAGACCATTGCAGTTGGTGTCGGTACGGCCAACTTCCAGGGCTACCAGGCAGTGGCGCTCGGCGCCTCGGCTCGCATCACCCAGAACATCAAGGTGAAGTTGGGCGGTGGTTACGCCTCGGGTGGCGGTGCAACGTACGGCGGCGGTATGTCGTACCAATGGTAAGCGCCTGACGGCGAACCGGAGGCGACGCGGTATGGCCGCCTCGGGCGAGCCTGGCTGCCTACTTAGTTCGGCTGCGTAGTTCAGGCCGAAGCGTAAAGCGGATTCCTTCGGGAGTCCGCTTTTTTTATGGCGACGCTTTCGGCATGAACAACTCGCGAGGGCCGCAAGCCTTGTTACGTGCGCTCGGCGGCCTGGCCGCTAGCCAGCATCGGTACGCTGGCTTCCAGACATGAGAGGTTCGGGCCGGGAACACTCGACGGTGCGCATCAGACGTTGCCAGCGTGAACCGCGATGCGGCTCACCTACCTCATCCGGGTGGGGCTGCCTCCCGCGCTTTGCTGTTACCCTGGCGTTCGCAGGTCCACTGCACTGCCATGGAGACAGGTGTAGGTCCGGAAGGGGCAACCCGCCGAATCTTCGCGAACATAACGGACAAGTGGGCGGCGACGTGAGCCGCATCCACGAAAGGGAACCCCTATGCGTTCTTCTTCCAGCGCGCCCGTTGCCGGCGAATACGACTACCTTGTGATCGGAGCGGGGTCCGCCGGCTGCGCCGTTGCCGGACGTCTGGCCGAAAACCCCACCATCAGCGTTGCCGTGATCGAAAGCGGTGGCTGTGACGATCACTATCTGATCTGGACGCCGGTTGGACTGGCCAAGACCGTCGTCAAGCCCGGCCCCTATAACTACGGATACTACAGCGAGCCCCAGGCGGCGCTCGGCGGCCGCACCAATTACCAGCCGCGCGGGCGCGTGCTTGGCGGCTCGTCGTCGGTCAATGGCATGGTCTATATCCGCGGTCATCACAAGGACTACGACGACTGGGCCGCACAAGGCTGCCATGGCTGGAGCTTCAACGACGTACTACCGTATTTCAGGCGCAGCGAGAACAATCGTCGCTTCGCGGGCACGGACAATCCGTGGCACGGCACCGAAGGCCCGCTCTATGTCAATGATCTTCGGTCTCCAAATCCTTTTGCGAAGTCCTTTCTTCAAGCGGCCGAGCAGGCTGGCCACAAGCTGAACGACGACTTCAACGGCGCGGAACAGGAAGGGTTCGGCTACTACCAGGTGACTCAGCACAACGGTGAACGCTGGAACGCCGCGCGCGCCTATCTGCACCGCGGCGAAGCCGCCAACGGGCGTTACAACAACGGCAGGACGAACCTGCACGTGTTGACCGAGACGCAAGCGTTGCGTCTCGTCTTCGACGGCCGGCGCGCGGTGGGCGTGGTCGTTGTCCGTGGTGGCGTTGAGCAGGTGCTGCGCGCGCGCCGCGAGGTAATCGTCTCCGGCGGTGTATTCAATTCGCCGCAACTGCTGCTGGCGTCCGGCATCGGGCCGGCAGAGCACTTGCGCTCTTTCGGCGTCGAGGTGCTCCAGGACTTGCCTGGCGTTGGCGAAAATCTGCAGGACCATCTCGACATCGTCATCAATACGCAACTCGACAGCACCGATCTGTTCGGCGCGACGCTGCGCGGGGGGCTGCGCCTTCTCAGGGAGATCCGGCGCTACCGGCGCGATCGTACCGGCATGCTCACCTCCAATTTTGTCGAGGCCGGAGCGTTCGTGAAGAGCCGCCCCGAGGTGGAACGCCCCGACCTCAACCTGGTGTTCACGGTGGCCTTGATCGGCAATCGCAACATGGGCAGCCGGCGCAAGCTGGGTCACGGCTACTCGGGGCACGTTTGCGTGCTGCGCCCTGAGAGCCGCGGCTTCGTTCGTCTGCGCTCGCCCGACGTGCGCGATGCGCCGCTGATCGATACGCAACTCATGAGCGCGCCGCGCGATATGGAAACGCTGATTGCCGGCATCCACATCATGCGCGATGTGCTCGGGCAGCCCGCGATGAGGGATCTGGGCGGCCGCGAGATGAGGAGCGAGAGTTTTGCAGATGAGGCAAGTCTGCGCGCTTTCGTGCGCGACCACGCTGACTGCCTGTATCACCCGGTAGGCACTTGCCGGATGGGCCCCGACACGGACCGGCTCGCGGTAGTCGATCCCGAACTGCGCGTGAGAGGCGTCGAAGGCCTGAGGGTGGTCGATTGCTCGATCATGCCCACGCTGATCGGCGGCAATACCAACGCGCCCGCAATGATGATCGGCGAAAAGGCGGCGGACATGATCCGCGCCGCTGCGCGCTGATCGGCAAGACACTGCGCTTTCGCCCGTGGTGAGGGCGCTCGACGAATCAACGGAGTTCACGATGTCACACTCGCTGAAACACGAAGATGTCCATGCGCCGTCCGGGGTGCTGCCGGCAACTGCCGCCACGATCGCGGCGCACGAGGCGGCCTCGCTCGACTTGCCAGCGGACGACCCGCTCGAAGTGCTCGACGCTCACCGTGGTTTCATCGGGACGATTGCCGATGCGGAGATACGCGGCGAGTACGGACAACTGGTATGGACTCTCGCCGGCTACGAATTCCTCGAGGAGGAACAGGCACCGGCCACGGCCCACCCCGCGCTCTGGCGACACGCGCGGCTCAACACGATCCACGGTCTGTTCCGCGTGACGGAGCGCATCTACCAGGTCAGAGGTTTTGACGTTTCGAATGTGACGTTCATCGAGGGCGACAGCGGTCTGATCGTCATCGATCCGCTCACCTGCAAGGAAACGGCCGCCGCCGCGCTCGACCTGTATTTCGCGCATCGACCGCAACGGCCCGTGGTCGCCGTGATCTACAGTCACAGTCACGCCGATCACTTCGGTGGGGTGCGGGGCGTGGTGAGCGAAGCCGATGTCGCCGCGGGCAGGACGGCGATCATCGCACCCGCAGGCTTCATGGAAGAAGCCGTGTCGGAAAACGTGATGGCCGGAACGGCAATGGCTCGCCGCGCCCAGTTCCAGTTCGGCCACACGCTGGCGCGCGGTGCGTGCTGCCAGATCGATACCGGTATGGGCAAATCCATCCCACGCGGCACGATCACACTGATACGGCCGACGCAACTGATCCATGAGGCAACCGAAACGCATGTGATTGACGGCGTCGAAATCGTGTTTCAGCTCACGCCGGAAAGCGAAGCGCCTGCAGAGATGCATTTCTGGTTCCCTGGCGAGCGTGCGCTCAATCTCGCCGAGAACGCCACGCGCTCACTCCACAATCTGTGTCCGCTGCGCGGCGCGCAGGTCCGCAATGCCCAACTATGGTCGCGCTATCTGGGCGAGTCGCTGGAGCGCTATGGGCGCGGGGCCGAGGTTGTGTTCGCCCAGCACAACTGGCCGACGTGGGGTAACGCGCGCATTGTCGACTACCTTGAGGCGCAGCGGGACCTCTACAAGTTCCTGCATGACCAGACCGTGCGCCTGATGAACCATGGATTGAATGCGGCCGAAATCGCGGAGCAGATCCGCCTGCCGGACGCGCTGCGCGCGAAGTGGCACACGCGTGGTTACTACGGCACCATCTCGCATAACGTGAAGGCCATCTACCAGCACTATCTGAGCTGGTACGACGGCAATCCCGCTAACCTGCATGCGCTGCCGCCCGAGGCATCGGCGCCGCGCTACGTCGAATACATGGGCGGCGCCCGGGCGATGCTCGAGCGCGCACGCCTGGATTTCGATCGGGGCGAATATCGCTGGGTCGCGCAAGTGATGAATCACCTCGTCTTTGCGCAACCCCGTTTGCGCGAAGCGCGCGAGCTAGGCGCCGCGGCGCTCGAACAGATGGGCTACCAGACCGAGTCGGCAACGTGGCGCAATGCATTCCTGCTCGGCGCGCGCGAGTTGCGCCACGGACGGGATGCATCAACCCAGTTCGGCGCCCGCAGCCGCGACATGGTCTGTGCGATCACCGAGGAAATGTTCTTCGACTACCTTGCCGTGCGTATTGACGGGCTGAAGGCGCAGCATTTGAAAATGCGAATTGAATGGTTGTTCACGGACCTTCAAAAGCTGTTCACGCTGAATTTGCAGCATGGCGCTCTCACGTGGTCGGCCTCGGATGGAAACACGGCGACGGACCTGCGTGTAGCGATGTCGAGAAGCACGCTGAACCGGATTCTTTGCGGCGAAACCGGCTTTCGGGATGCCTTGGCGGCGGGCGACATCGTGCTCGAAGGCCAGATCGCGCTTTTTGGCAGCATGTTTGAAACTCTCGATCAGTTCGACGGCGAATTCAACGTCGTCGAGCCTTGATACGGCGCGGCTAACGATGTGGGCGAGGGCGGTATGCTCGCCTTCTCGCCGGGCGACGGCATGAACAACGGCATCGGCCTCGACAAGATCAACGGCGGCGGGAGCCCTGGCGTCCGCGCGTTTGCTCGTCCTGTCCGATCCGATCTCCGCTTCTTTGTGCGCATCGCCACCTCCTATACGGGAGTGTTGCGACGATGGGTCGAATTCGGCCTGTGTACCAGCTTTCCCAACGATGCTGGCCGACCGCTTACGCCGAATCCGCGTTGTTATTCAGTTTTCCTCACGAGGCGATGCGATCGTGCGCAGTGCTGCCAGTTCCGTCGTGACTGCTGCCGCCAGTTCGTCCACGTCTTCGGTCCACGCACCTGCTTCGCGTATCGTCGAGCGCAGTTCGAGGCAGGCTTCATTCAGCATCGAAGGTCCGAGCACCGCGAGACCGCCAGAGACGCGATGTGCCCAATCGCGTAGTCGCTTGACATCTCGCTGTCGTGCGATTTCGGTGTAGTCGGCGATGTCGTGGTCGGCCTGCTCGACGAAGATGCTAACAATCTCAGGGGCTAGCGCCGGGAAACGCGGTAGTTCAGTCTCCGCGCTTGTTTGCGATTCACTCGCAGTTTGCACTTCGGGCTTGGGCGTGCTTGCGGCCTGCGTAGCCACGGCTGCCAGCACACGGGCAAGATCGGCAAGTGTGACTGGCTTGCTCAGGTAATCGGTGAAACCCATTGCGCGGCCTTGCGCGATCTGTTCGGGTAACGCGTTCGAACTCACGGCGTAGATTGGCAGGTCCGGATACCTCTTGCGTGCTGCCTCCAGCAACTGATAGCCGTTCATGACAGGCATGTTGAGATCGGTGAAGACGAGATCCACGTGTTGCCCGTCGAGCCGCGCAAGCGCTTCCTCGCCGTCTTTAGCTTCGACTACCTTCGCGCCGAGCGTGCGCAGCTGGTCGCGCAGCAAACCGCGATTGAGAAGATTGTCCTCGGCGATCAGTGCCGTGAGGGAGGGGAATTCGCCTTCTTCGGCGGGCCTGTTCGTTGCGGACTGCAGCGCTGCCGTGGACACAGCGGTGCCAGGACGCAGCATCTGGGTCGCAGCACGGATACCTGAGAGGCTGTACAGACTGACTTCGGCGCCGCCGCCGTCAAGCGCGACAGGGACGAGGGGCCCGTCCTGGCGCAGCCAGACGATTTTTGCGGCGTCGCTCCAGAGTAGCCGAACGTCGTCTGGCGAGAATTCATTGGTAACCAGCAGATAATCGAACGTCCCTTCGCGCGGCGGCTGATCGGAGCTCAGGAAAGTCGGTGTGCTCACGCGACTGTCGAACAGATTGCCAAGCCATTCGCGGTTCTCGGGCGCACGGCATAGTATGGCCGGATGCGTGTCCGGGAGCGTCCATCCGTCGGCGGCTGTAGCGTCACCCTCGCGGCGCAGCGGCAGGATGACGGCCACACGCGTACCCACGCCCGGCGCGCTGTCGATCTCCACGCGGCCCCGCATCAAGCTCGCAAGGCGCGCACAGATTGAAAGCCCGAGGCCGGTGCCGCGCGCCTGCGTGAATCGCTGGTCGTCGCCCTGTGTGAACGGCTGAAACAGCTGCTTCTTCAAGTCGGCGGGGATGCCGCAGCCGGAGTCGCTGACGCTGATTTCGACCGCATCGTCGTGCCAGCGGGCATGCAGTACGATCTTCCCCGATTGTGTGAACTTGAACGCGTTGCTGAGCAGGTTGTTGACGATCTGAGCGAGCCGCACGACATCGAACTGCAGCTGCGCCGGCAACGCCCGGTCAATCACGAGATAGAAGGGCAGTCGCTGGCGCGCGGCGAGCGGCGCGTGGGCGAGGGCAATACGCTCGAGCAACGCGGCGACGGAGCCGGCCTCTTCATTCAGCCTCATCTGCCCCACGTCGATCTTTGAGAAATCGAGGACGTCACTGACGATTTGCAGCAGCTCGCTGGCTGAAACTTGCATGGCGTGTACGCGCGCACCCTGTTCGGGCGCAAGCGGTCCACGCGCTAAAAGTTCGATATTGCCGACGAGCGAGGCGAGCGGTGTGCGGATCTCGTGGCTCATCGCGGCAAAAAAGCTCACCTTCGCGCGCGCGGCCTCGTCGCTCATGAGCTTCGCTTCGCGCAGCAGGCGTTCGGCCTCGTGGTGCTTCGACATGTCGGCGACCGCGCAGAACATCACGTCCTCGCGGTTCATCGTGGCGGGCGCATACGTAATGGCGAGATGCAGCGCTACTTCGCCGGGCCGCTCCAGCGAGAACGGTAACTCGTGCACCGGTGTTTCGTCGTCGCCATTCGCGAGCGCGGGCCACGGCCAGTGCCTCTCGAACTCGGCGCACAGGGCGTTCGGCAGCCGCGTAGTTTGCGCGTCGAGGCCGAGCACATTGCGCACGATCTGATTCGCAATGACGATCTCAAAGTTGCTGCGCCTGACGATGCACAATCCAACAGGCGTCGCGTGAACGAGCAGGTGATTGAGCAGCTCTCCCTCGACTGCGCGTGTGGCCTCGTCGTAGGTGTGCGTCAGCACGTGGCGATTCCAGTAGCGCGAGAGCATGACGAGCATTGCAACGAGCGCCGCCGTCAGGATGAGGATGAGGACGACCGGTGCGCGCGTCAGCGTAAAGAGGTCGCTCCACGAGAGCGCGACCATGTAGTGACCGAAGTCGCTTGCTAGTGGTTCCTCGCGCATCGCCAGGCCGTAGCGCGGGACGATATGGGCCAGGCCTGCGGGCAGGCTCGCGACGCGCCGGTCAAGGTATTGCGCGCCGGCCGGTGAAAGCGATGTATCCAGGATGGCGCCACGTGCATCGAGCAGCGTCAATGCGTGCTCCGAGGCGCTGCCGGGCAGCGTGCGGCTGAACGTGCCGAGATCGACACTCGTGATGACGAACGCATAGGGTTTGCCGTCCTTTTGCACCGGCGTCGCGCCGAGCACAAGATTGGGCGCAAATCCGAGCGCGGTGGGAGGGCGGAACCAGGATACCTTCAGTCGGTCGCCAGCGGCGAGCGAATCCTGGCTGCTCGCAGCAAGGCGCAGAAGTGCCGTGTCGGCGAGCAGGTGCGCTGCTTCGCCCGGCGGCAACTGCGAACCCTTTACTGTGAGACCGTGGCTGTACGCTGCGCTGCCGTCGACGCGCAACAGCATAATGGGGACGTCGGACCAAATCTTGACGGCCGCGACGAACCGCTCGCAAACCGCAAGAAGATCCGGCGAACCACCGCTCGGGCCGAACGTCGGGGAGCAGCGCGAAGACGTCGCGCCGTCCGTCTGTGCCTCGCGCTCCGGCGCATCTTCGAGCGTCAGGGCGACTGCTGCGCTTCCAAGGATGCCCAAGTGTCGCCAGATCTGTGCGTTGGCTTGGGCGTTCACAATGCGTGCCTCCAGCCGCTGCTCGCGTAGCACGGTGAGCACCACGCCGCTGATCGCGATCGCCGCCAGGCACAGCGCCGCAAAGATGAGCAGGCCGGTCAGCATCGTAAAGAGATGCCTCTCGCGCCTCAGGTTGTGCTCGAGCGTTTTGAGCGCGGCAGCTGGCGAGGCCTGGGGCGAAGCGACCGGGCGGAATCGGCGTGGCATTACGCGAATCCGCGTTCGGCGGCGTAGCGGATCGGATCGGCGTTGAAGCCGAAACGGCGCGGGGCGTCGAGCAACGCCGTGCCGGTTCCGGCCTTCGCGAGGACACCGCAGCCCCGCATCGCCTCATGATCATTGGCGAAGGCGGTCAAGACGGTCGAATGGGCGTCAGTCACCGCGATACGCATGTTTCGCGTTGCAATCGTCATGAGCATCGGATAGCAGTCTTAAGTGAAGGATCCCGGAAGAACTGCCTACCGGACGTGGCTTCAATCCCTATGCGCTTTCACCCAAACTCAAATCATTATATGTCAGCGATATCCGATCCTTTTCTGCGGTGATCGCCGGGCACGCGTGTCGCGCGGCGCATGCCGCTATCGAGTCATGGGCTGTGATATCGACCGCGTAAAGACGGTGTCGACGAACTGCTTTTGGCCGGTGCGCAGTTGATTCGGACGGAGTGGTGCACAGCCCATAGCCCGCAGTTGGGCTCACAAGACATTCGGCGCAACGCCGTTCGCACCGCCAGAGCAATATTCAGCCGTTCGGGTCCAGACGTCGCCGCGCGATGAGGTCCTTGGCGCCTGCGAGTTTTTCCGCAAGCTCCGGCCCGCGCTGCAGCGCCACACCTACTGCGAGTATGTCGCCGATCGCGAGATGCGAGGTGCGCGAAGTCATCGGCGAGAAGACGTCGGTATCTTCGTCGACGTTGGCATGCAGGCCTACGCTCGCGAGGCGGGCGAGCGGCGAAGTGCCATGCGTGATGGCGATGACCTTCGCGCCACGATCCAGCGCAGCGCGCGCGGCGTCTACGATGTCGCGCGTGCGTCCGGTGTTCGAGATCGTCACGACGACGTCGCCGGGACCGAGCAGCGCCGCCGACATGAGAAACGTATGCGGATCGGAATACGCGACGCTCGGCATGCCAAGGCGAAAGAACTTGTGCTGCATGTCCTGCGCGGCGATGCCCGAACCGCCCGCGCCATAGAACTCGATACGCGACGCGTGCGCGAGCAGGTCGATCGCGGCGGCGAGCGAGTCGGTGGAGAGGTTGTTGCGCACTTGCACCAGCGCGCCGATGGTGCGCTCGAGCACCTTGGCCGCGACGCCCGGCACCGGCTCGTTCGGGCTCACGTCGCGGTAGACGGCCGGGTGCTCCGTAGGCAGATCGGCGGCGACGGCCTGCGCGAGGCGAATCTTGAACTCCCGGAATCCCGAGAATCCCAGCGCGTGGCAGAACCGCGCGATGGTCGGCTGGCTCACGCCCGCGCGTTCGGCGACCTCGGTCATCGAAAGATCGAGCACTTCGCGCGGCGCCTCGACAACGTAATCGGCGAGCTTGCGCTCCGATGGGCGCAATTGCTCGCGCATGGCTTTCACCTGGGACAGCAGCATCAGGAAACTCGCACTATGCTGAAAGATCCGTGGACTATAACGGATCGGAGGTTATGTACAAAAACTACAAGATCATCGCTTGCGGCTTTGTATGCCGGGCGGTGAGATTCGACGTATAGCCCGTCTATAGTGAGACTAGGCGTTCGTTTAATGCTGCGCTCCCAGGGTCTTTCCGGGATTGTCGGCTTGTAGTTTTTCTACTAACATCGCGTCATCGCTGATCAGACCGTCGAAAACGCGTCCGATCCGGCCCCGAGCGTCCCCGCCGAGACAAGAAGGAAGGAGATTCGATGGTTTCCCCGCATTCTCAGTTGATGAAGGTCACGCAGCGCGTGATCGAGCGCAGCAAGCCCACTCGCGAGGCCTATGTGGCGCGTATCGCGGCTGCTCAGGACCGGTTCCCGGCGCGCGGCGCGCTCTCATGCGCGAATCTCGCGCACGGCTTCGCCGGCCTCGAAGGTCGTGACAAGATCGCCATCAAGTCGATCCGCGAGCCGAACATCGGCATCGTCTCGGCCTATAACGAGATGCTCTCGGCGCATGCGCCCTACAAGGATTTCCCCGACATCATCAAGAAGGCGGCCCGCGAAGGCGGCGGCGTCGCGCAGTTCGCGGGCGGCGTGCCGGCGATGTGCGACGGCGTCACGCAGGGCAACGCCGGCATGGAGTTGTCGCTCTTTTCGCGTGAAGTGATCGCGATGAGCACGGCCGTCGCGCTCACGCACAACATGTTCGATGCGGCGCTGTGCCTGGGCGTGTGCGACAAGATCGTGCCCGGCCTGCTGATCGGCGCGCTGCAATTCGGCCATTTGCCCACGATTTTCGTGCCCGCCGGCCCGATGACGAGCGGCATCACGAACGACGACAAGGCCAAGGTGCGCCAGCAGTTCGCCACGGGCCAGTGCGATCGCGGAGCGCTGCTCGAATCGGAGGCGGCCGCCTATCACGGCCATGGCACCTGCACGTTCTACGGCACGGCCAACAGCAATCAGATGCTCATGGAGATCATGGGCCTGCATCTGCCGAGTTCCGCCTTCATCCATCCGCACACGCCGCTGCGTGACGAACTGACTGCCGCCGCCGCGCGCCGCGTGCTCGAACTTACCGTCGAGCGCGGCAACTACACGCCGATCGGCCATGTGGTCGACGAAAAGGCCGTGATCAACGGCATCGTCGCGCTGATGGCGACGGGCGGCTCGACCAACCACACGCTGCACCTCGTGGCGATGGCGCGCGCGGCGGGCATCATCATCGACTGGAACGACTTCGACGCGCTTTCGGACGCCGTGCCGCTGCTCGCGCGCGTGTATCCGAACGGCAAGGCCGACGTGAACCATTTCCACGCGGCGGGCGGCGTCGCGTTCCTCGTGCGCGAACTGCTCGACGGCGGCCTGCTGCACGAAGACGTGAATACCGTCGCGGGCCGTGGCCTGCGTCACTACACCGAGGAGCCGAAGCTCATCGACGGCAAGCTCACGTGGGTGCCCGCCGTCGAGAAGAGCGCCGACGAGTCCGTTCTGCGCCCGCTCCCGACGCCGTTCCAGCCAGACGGTGGCTTGCGCCTGATGCAGGGGCGTCTGGGCCGCGGCGTCATCAAGGTTTCCGCTGTCGCGCCGGAGCGCCGTAAGGTACGTGCGCCCGCCATCGTGTTCGATTCGCAGGAAGCCGTGCAGGAAGCGTTCGACCGCGGCGAACTCGAGCGCGATTTCGTGGCCGTCGTGCGCTTCCAGGGCGCGCGCGCCAACGGCATGCCGGAGTTGCACCGCCTCACGCCGCTGCTCGGCGTGCTGCAGGACAAGGGCTTTCACGTGGCGCTCGTGACTGACGGGCGCATGTCGGGTGCGTCGGGCAAAGTGCCCGCCGTGATCCACGTTTCGCCGGAAACGCTGCTTCACGGTCCGATTGGCAAAGTGCGCGACGGCGATACGATCGTGATCGACGCGGTGGAAGGCGTACTCGACATCGAAGTGGATGCGGCCGACTGGGACGCGCGCCCGGTCGCGCAGCCCGCGCATCAGGCACTCAACGAAGTGGGCTTTGGCCGCGAGCTGTTCGGCGTGTTCCGCGCCACTGCCGCGCCGGCGGAGCTGGGTGCAACGGTGTTCGGTCCGCTCGTGGGCGAGCAGGCCGCGCCCGCGCCCGCCGCTTCGACCACCCATGCGCCGGCCCACGCCGCTAACTGAATTCATCATCAAGGAGCCTGAACATGGCAAATAGCACAGTCGCCGACATCGTCCGCCTGGGTCCGGTCATCCCGGTGCTCGCATTCGACACGCCGGAGCAGGGCGAGCACGTTTCCCGCGCGCTCCACGCGGGCGGGGTGAAGGTGCTGGAAATCACGCTGCGCACGAAGGCCGGCATCGAAGCCATCGAGCGCGCCGCGAAGATCGCGCCGGATATCGTCGTGGGCGTGGGTACGATCACGAAACCCGAGCACTGCGCGCTCGCGAAGAAGGCCGGCGCACAATTCGGCGTTTCGCCGGGCCTCACGCGCGAGATCCATCAGGCCTCGCTCGACGCGGGCCTGCCGCTCCTGCCGGGCGTGATGACGCCGACCGACATCATCGTCGCGATGGAACTGGGCTACGAGATCGTCAAGTTCTTCCCGGCGGTTCCTGCCGGTGGCCTGAACATGCTGCAGGCGTTCCACGGTCCGTTCCCGACGCTCAAGTTCTGCCCGACGGGCGGTATCAGCGCCGAATCGGCTCCGACCTTCCTCGCGCTGCCCAACGTGGTGTGCGTGGGCGGCTCGTGGCTCACGCCGAAGGCGGCGATCGCCGCGCAGAACTGGGACGAAGTCACGCGCCTGGCGCACGCCGCGAGCGAGCTTTCGCGCCCGGTGCGCTAAAAAAGCGCTTCTGCTTGACGCTCGCGCCGCATGCTGCGGCGCAACGATGACTGGAACGCCGTGCTCCTCGCGGGTATGAGGGGTACAACGAGCCGCGCAAACGGCGCCTTTCTGGCGCTCGCTTTGCGCGGCTCGCTCGTCTTTCAAGCACGCTGCACCAAAAGTCGTTATAAGCTCTACAATCGCCGGCCCGGCGACGGCCGGCCCTTTCGTTCCCCATCAGTTCCACGTGTGCCGCAGCCGTTGCGCGCCACACGCGTCGACGCAGGGCGAAAGGACATCAAACAACTACCTGGAGAAGAGCCTCATGGGAGTGGCCCACGGCAGCATGCTGCTGATTTACGCGCTCGTCGCGATCGCCGCGCTGATTCTGCTGATCACGCGCTTCAAGGTTTATCCGTTTCTTGTCCTGATCATCGTTTCGCTGCTGCTCGGTCTCGCCGTCGGCATGCCGATGGATCAGATCGTCAAGTCGTTCGAGACCGGCAACGGCAACACGCTTGGCCACATTGCCATCGTGGTGGGCCTCGGCACGATGCTCGGCAAGATGATGGCGGAATCGGGCGGCGCCGAGCGCGTCGCCACGACGCTCATCCGCTGGTTCGGCGAGAAGAACATTCACTGGGCGATGATGGTCGTCGCGATCATCGTCGGCCTGCCGGTGTTCTTCGAAGTCGGCTTCGTGCTGCTCATTCCGATCGCGTTCAACGTCGCCAAGCGCACCGGCAAGTCGCTGCTGCTGATCGGCCTGCCGATGGTGGCGGGTCTCTCGGTCGTGCACGGGCTGATTCCCCCGCACCCGGCCGCCCTCCTCGCCGTGCAGGCGTATCACGCCGACATCGGCAGGACCATCGCTTACGGCCTGATGGTGGGCGTGCCCTGCGCGATCATCGCCGGGCCGCTCTTCGCGCTCTTCATTCACCGCTTTATCAAGCTGCCGGAAAGCAATCCGCTCTCCGAGCAGTTCGTGAGCAAGGCCGACCCCAAGCCCGATAGCGAACTGCCGGGCTTCGGCGTCACGCTCTTCACGATCCTGCTGCCGGTGATCCTCATGCTGATCGGCAGCTGGGCCGATCTCGTATTCACGCCCAAGACGTTGCCGAACAACCTGTTGCACTTTATCGGCACCTCCGACGTCGCGCTGCTGATCGCCGTGCTGGTAAGCTTCTGGACCTTCGGCGCGCAACGCGGCTTCACGCGCGAGCAGATCCAGAAGTTCTGCGGCGACTGCCTCGCGCCGATCGCGGGCATCACGCTGATCGTGGGCGCGGGCGGCGGCTTTGGCCGCGTGCTGATGGACAGCGGCGTGTCGAAGCAGATCGTCGAGCTGGCGCAGAACGAGCATCTGTCGCCGCTTTTGCTCGGCTGGCTCGTCGCCGCGCTGATCCGGCTCGCAACGGGCTCGGCCACGGTCGCCATGACCACGGCCTGCGGTATCGTCGCGCCGATCGCATCGGCCGGCGCCATGACGGTGAAGCCGGAGCTGCTCGTGCTCGCCACGGGCTCGGGCTCGCTGATCTTCTCGCACGTCAACGACGGCGGATTCTGGCTGATCAAGGAGTATTTCGGCATGACCGTGGGTCAGACGTTCAAGACCTGGTCGTTGCTTGAGACCATTATTTCGCTGCTGGGGCTCGGCCTCACGTTTGCCCTGGCGGCGGTGTTGTAACGAGGAGCAGGAAATGATCTTGATAGCGATGGGCGTGTCGGGCGCGGGCAAGACACGCATCGGCGAATTGCTCGCCGAGCGCCTCGAGTGCACCTTCACCGACGGCGACGCCTTCCACAGCGAAGCCAACAAGAAGAAGATGCACGACGGCATTCCCCTCACCGACGAAGACCGCGGGCCGTGGCTGCGCACGATTCGCGCGGCGATCGAGGAGAAGCAGCGCGCCCACGAAACGGCCGTGTTCACCTGCTCGTCGCTCAAGCGCTCGTATCGCGACATCCTGCGCGGCAACGACCGCGACGTGTGCTTCGTCTACCTGAAGGGCTCGTTCGAAGTGCTGCACGAGCGCCTCGCCTCGCGCACCGGCCACTTCTTCGATCCGTCGCTGCTGCAAAGCCAGCTCGACACGCTCGAAGCGCCGGGCGCCGACGAGGCGATCGTGGTGAGCATCGAACTTACGCCGGAACAGATCGTCGACGAAGTGATGAAGCAGATGGAAGCGCGCGGCAACCCGGCCTCCTGATATCGCCGCGGTACACGACCACGCACGATCACACGATCGTGCGGCGGTAAACGAAAAAGCGCTCGATTCGATCGAGCGCTTTTTTTATGGCCTTGCGGTGTCGCGATTACGAAATCCGCTTCGCCAGTTCCACTGCCTTGCCGACGTACGACGCGGGCGTCATCTCCAGCAGACGCTTCTTCGCGTCTTCGGGAATCGCGAGGCCGCTGACGAACGTCTGCAGGGCTTCGCGCGTGATGCCCTTGCCACGCGTGAGTTCCTTCAGCTGCTCGTACGGATTTTCGATGCCGTAGCGGCGCATGACCGTCTGCACCGGCTCGGCCAGCACTTCCCACGTGGCGTCGAGGTCGTCGTTCAGGCGCTGCGGGTTCACTTCGAGCTTGTCCAGACCGCGGATCAGCGCGTCATACGCGAGCAGCGAGTAGCCGAACGCCACGCCGATATTGCGCAGCACCGTCGAGTCGGTGAGGTCGCGCTGCCAGCGCGAAACGGGCAGCTTTTCCGAGAGGTGGCGCAGCGTCGCGTTGGCGAGGCCGAGATTGCCTTCCGAATTTTCGAAGTCGATCGGGTTGACCTTATGCGGCATGGTCGACGAGCCGATTTCGCCCGCCTTCGTCTTCTGCTTGAAGTAGCCGAGCGAGATGTAGCCCCACACGTCGCGGTCGAGGTCGAGCAGGATCGTGTTCGCGCGCGCCACGGCGTCGAACAGCTCCGCCATGTAGTCGTGCGGCTCGATCTGGATCGTGTACGGGTTGAACACGAGCTTGAGACGCTTTTCGACGACTTCCTTCGAGAACGCTTCCCAGTCGAATTCCGGATACGCAGAAAGGTGCGCGTTGAAGTTGCCGACCGCGCCATTCATCTTGCCGAGCAGTTCGACCTTCTCGATACGCTGGATCGCCCGGGCGAGACGCGCCGCGACGTTGGCGATTTCCTTGCCAAGCGTCGTGGGGCTGGCCGGCTGGCCGTGCGTGCGCGAGAGCATCGGCTGCCCCGCATGCGTGTGCGCGAGCGTGACGAGCCGTTGATGCACCGAGCGCAGTGCCGGCAGGATCACGTGCTCGCGGGCGCCCGCGAGCATCAGGCCGTGCGACGTGTTGTTGATGTCTTCCGAGGTGCAGGCGAAGTGGATGAACTCGCTTGCGCGCTCCAGTTCCGGCTGACCCTTCACCGACTCCTTGAGCCAGTACTCCACGGCCTTCACGTCGTGGTTCGTCACGCGCTCGATGTCCTTGATGCGCGCGGCGTCGTGCGCCGTGAAGTTCTCGGCGAGCTTGAGCAGGAACTGCTCCGACGCCTGCGAGAAGCGCGGCACTTCCGCGAGCCCGGCCTGCGAGAGCGCGATCAGCCAGTGGATTTCCACGGTCACGCGGTTGCGCATGAACGCGGCTTCCGAGAGCCAGTCGCGCAGCGCTTCGGTTTTCGAGGCGTAGCGGCCGTCGAGCGGGGAGAGCGCGTTGAGCGCGAAGAGGGTATCGGGACGAGTGTCGGACATGATGGGGACGTAACGTAGCGCGTTACGCTCAGTTGGCAGTCGGTTGCAGTCGGATTCGAGACGGCGTGAATCGAAGATTTTATCACCTTGCCGACAGGGGCCGTGGCCGGCGCTGTCAGCCGCCCGTGAGCGGCGGGTCGTGACGTTCCCTGAGGCGTGACGTCGCGCCCGCCTCTTAACGGGATCGGGAGTTTTGAGACGGATATAGAGTGCGGTCACATCAAAAGTTTGCGCTTAATCAAATATTTGCCGCCATGACCCCCGATGCTCTCACTCTTTCTCCCGACGAGGCCGCTGCTCTGATCGAAGCCGGTCTTGCTTGCCACCGTGCGGGCCGGATCGACGACGCCCACGCTTACTATCAGTCCGCGCTCGCGGCGCACCCCGAACATTCCGACGCGCTGCACTACCTGGGCGTGATTGCGCTCGGCCGCGACCAACTGAAGGAAGCCGCCGCCCTGATGGACCGCGCGCTCGCGAAGGCTCCTGACAACGCCGAATATCTAGCTAACCGTGGCGTGGTCGCGACCCGCCTCGGCGACTTTGCAGGCGCCGCCGCCTGGCAGCGCAAAGCGCTGGCGCTCGCGCCCGATTTTGCGAACGCACACAACAATCTCGGCAATGCGCTGATGGAACTCGGCGATATCGCGAGCGCTGCGCGGCACTATCAGTGTGCGCGTACGCTTGCGCCGCAATCCGCACACTTCGCGTTCAATCTCGGACGCGCACGGGAAGCCGGCGGCGCAAAAGCCGCCGCACTCGTGGAGTTCCGCGCCGCCGCCGCGCTCGATCCCCATGATCTGAAGACGCTGATCCACATGGGCCGACTGCTGCGCTCAATGGAGAAGCACGCCGAAGCGGCCGCCTGCTTCGCGGCCGTGATCGCGCGCGAGCCTGACAACGTGCTTGCGCTCTTCGAACTCGGTTATGCCTACGACGCGATGCACCGCTATGAAGAGGCGATTCCGCTTTACCGGCGTGCTGCGCAGCTCAAGCCCGATGGCGCGGGCATCATCAACAATCTGGCATTCGCGCTGACAGCGCTCGCGCGCTACGACGAAGCGGAGATTGACTATCGACGCGCACTGGAGCTGAACCCGGACCTGCCCGAATCGGGTTTTCAGCTCGGCATGCTGATGCTGCGGCGCGAAGACTACACCGGCGGCTGGCCGCTCTTCGAGAACCGCAAGCTCACTTCGACCGCCAAGGCCAACTACCGCAAGTTGCCGTGCCCCGAGTGGCAGGGCGAGCCGCTGGATGGCAAGCGCTTCCTGATCTGCCGTGAGCAGGGCGTGGGCGATCAGATCCAGTTCGTGCGCTATGCGGGCCTGCTGGCGCAGATGGGGGCGCAGGTTCACGCGTGGGTCGCGCCGGAACTGGCGTCGCTCGCCGCGACGGTGCCGGGCGTTGCGCGCGTGCTCGACGCCGCGCCGAGCGACGAAGCCATCGCGTCGCAATACGACTACTGGTGCGACGTGATGAGCCTGCCGCTGAAGTTTCCTGGCCGCCCGATCTATGCCGACACGCCTTATATGCACGCCGATACCGTGCAGTCCGCCGGCTGGCGCGCACGCGTGAACGCGCAGGCCGGCGCCGCGAATCGCCGCATCGGGCTTGTCTGGTCGGGCAACCCGCGCCACCATTTCGACGCTTTCCGTTCCGTTGCGCTCAAGTCGCTTCTGCCGCTCTCCGCGCCCGCCGGCAACGCCTGGTTCGCGATCCAGAAGGGCCCGGGGGCCGCGCAGCTCGCAACGGTCGCGGGTCGCTGGCCGATGGACGCGCTCGGCGACGATCTGCACGATTTCGCTGCCACGGCGGCGCTCATCGAGGCGCTTGACCTCGTCATCACGGTCGATACGTCGGTCGCGCACCTCGCCGGCGCGCTCGGCAAGCCGGTGTGGGTGATGCTTGCCGCGCAGCCCGACTGGCGCTGGGGCAAGGATCGCGCGGATTCGGTCTGGTATCCGTCGGCGCGCGTGTTCCGTCAGTCCACGCTCGGCGACTGGAGCGGCGTGGTCGCCGAACTGGAAACCGCGCTCGCCCAGGCGTCCCGCTAACGTATCCGGACGGCGCTGCGCGAATTTCGCCGCGCGGGCGCCCAGGCGAGCGCCCGCGGGCCTAGAATGCGGGCTTCTCATCCGCTCGCTGGCCCCGCATGGAACTCAAATGGCTCGAAGACTTCGTTTCGCTTGCGGAGACGCATAGTTTCAGCCGCTCGGCCGAACTGCGCCACGTGACGCAGCCGGCTTTCTCGCGCCGTATCCAGGCGCTCGAAGCGTGGCTGGGCACCGAGCTGATCGATCGTTCGGTCTATCCGACGCGTCTCACGGCGGCGGGCCAGGTCTTCTACGAGCAGGCGCTCGCGATGCTTTCGCAGTTTCATGAGGCGCGCACACTATTGCGCGGCCATACGGCCACGCCCGCCGCGACGATCGAGTTCGCGGTGCCGCATACGCTTTCGCTCACGTACTTTCCGCGCTGGCTGCAGCGCGTCGAGGCGAAGCTCGGCCGCATCCACACGCGGCTGCGCGCGCTGAACGTGCACGACGCCGTGCTGTCGCTCGTGGAGGGTGGCTGCGACCTCGTGATGGGCTATCACCACCCGAGCCACCCCGTGACGCTAGACCCCGCGCGTTACGACACGCTTACGCTCGGCATCGAGTCGATCAGCCCGTACTCGGCGCCGCAGCGCGCGGGGCGCGCGCGTTACACGCTGCCCGGCACGCCAGATGCGCCCGCGCCGTATCTCTCCTACACGCCGAACGCGTATCTCGGCCGCATGACCGAGGTGATCGTTGCCAACGCCCCTGCGCGGCTCTACCTGGACCGCGTGTACGAAACCGACATGGCAGAGGGGCTCAAGGCGATGACGCTTGCTGGTCACGGCATCGCCTTTTTGCCGCACAGCGCGGTGGAAGACGCCGTGGCCCAGGGCGAGTTGATCCGCCTCGACCGGGGCACACGAGGCGTGCCGGAGGGCCAGTTCACGCTCGACATGGAGATCCGCCTCTATCGCGACAAGCTCGCGACGCAGGGCGACGACGCGCGCCAGGCGCTCGTGCGTGAGTTGTGGGATGCAGTAAGCGAGGAACTTGCGCAGGGCAAGCGCTGACGCAGCGGCAGCCGGGAGTGCAAACAGTCAGGCTATTTCAGCCTGTAAGGCCTGCAGCACGGAGCCGCGACACGTTTTTTCGACTTCGGGGACGTTATGCACGAAAAGCATAACGGGATGATCAAACGGCATTGGATTTCACGTGGGCGTTTTCTGACAATGGCACCACTTGTTCGATCGGAGCGTTCATGTCATCCCAACTGCAGTCGGTTCCTTCCTATCTCCACGCCGATGATCTCGGCCCCTGGGGCAACTATCTTCGTCAGGTCGACCGCGTGGCGCCGTACCTCGGCTCGCTTTCGCGCTGGCTCGAAACGCTCAAGCGTCCGAAGCGTATCCTGATCGTCGATTGCCCTATTGAGCTCGATAACGGCACCGTTGCGCACTTCGAAGGCTATCGTGTCCAGCACAACGTTTCGCGTGGTCCCGGCAAGGGCGGTGTGCGTTATCACCAGGACGTTACGCTCTCCGAAGTAATGGCGCTTTCTGCGTGGATGTCGGTGAAGAACGCTGCAGTGAATGTGCCGTACGGCGGCGCGAAGGGCGGTATCCGCGTCGACCCGCGCACGCTTTCGCGTGGTGAGCTCGAGCGTGTCACGCGCCGCTACACCAGCGAAATCGGCATCATCATCGGACCGAACACCGACATTCCCGCGCCGGACGTCAACACGAACGAGCAGATCATGGCGTGGATGATGGACACCTACTCGATGAACCAGGGCCAGACGGCCACGGGCGTCGTGACGGGCAAGCCCATCTCGCTCGGCGGCTCGCTCGGCCGACGCGAAGCCACGGGCCGCGGCGTGTTCGTCGTGGGTTGCGAGGCTGCGCGCCGCACGGGTCTGTCGATCGACGGCGCACGCATCGCCGTGCAGGGCTTCGGCAACGTCGGCGGCATTGCCGCGCGCCTCTTCCAGGAAGCGGGCTCGAAGATCGTCGCGGTGCAGGACCATACCGGCACGCTCTACAACTCGAGCGGCATGAACGCGGAAGCGTTGCTCGAGCACGTCGCGAAGACGGGCGGCGTGGCAGGTTTCACGGGCGCCGACGTCATGTCGAACGACGAATTCTGGACCGTCGAAACGGACATCCTTATTCCGGCCGCGCTGGAAAACCAGATCACCGAGAAGAACGCCGGCAAGATCCGCACGAAGATCATCGTGGAAGGCGCGAACGGCCCGACCACGACGGCAGCCGACGACATCCTGCACGACAAGGGCATTCTCGTGATTCCCGACGTGGTGGCGAACGCGGGCGGCGTGACCGTTTCGTACTTCGAATGGGTGCAGGACTTCTCGAGCTTCTTCTGGACCGAGCACGAAATTAACGAACGTCTCGAACGCGTGATGCGAGAAGCCTTCACGGCGGTGTGGCAAGTGTCGAGCGAGCAGAAAGTCTCGATGCGTACCGCGGCGTTCATCGTTGCATGTAAACGCATCCTGATGGCGCGCGAAATGCGCGGTCTGTACCCCTGATCGCAAACGGTGCGCATTCGCGCCGCAAGGTGACGGAACAATGACGGTGCAGTGACCAGGCAGTGACAAGTTTTTGCGCTGCACATCAAGGCGCATAGAAGGCGGACGTTCTCCACAAGGGAGCGTCCGCCTTCGCACATTCAGCGTTGCGCCAGGGTCACTCTTGATTCTTTCAAAAAAATTACTTTGCTAAACTGGCGCAGGTTCTTGTACCGGAGAAAACAATGCAAATCAAAAAGACCGCCTCTCTGCTCGCACTCCTTGGTTTCGTCGCCACCAGCGCTTTCGCGCAGGACGCGGGCACGCTCAAGAAGATCAAGGATACGGGCGTCATCTCGCTGGGGCACCGCGAGTCGTCCATTCCTTTTTCGTACTATGACGACAAGCAGAATGTGATCGGCTACTCGCAAGACTACGCGATGAAAATCGTCGAAGGGGTCAAGCAGAAGCTGAACATGCCTAACCTGAAGGTCAAGATGGTGCCCATCACGTCGCAGAACCGCATTCCGCTCGTGCAGAACGGCACGGTGGACATCGAATGCGGCTCGACCACGAACAATGCCGAGCGTCAGCAGCAGGCCGCCTTCACGAACACGATTTTCGTGATCGGCACGCGCCTCATGACGAAGAAGGATTCGGGCGTTAAGGACTTCGCCGACCTCAAGGGCAAGACCGTCGTGACGACGGCAGGCACGACGTCCGAGCGCCTCCTGCGCAAGATGAACCAGGACAAGAGCATGGGCATGAACATCATCAGCGCGAAGGACCACGGCGAGTCGTTCATGACGCTCTCCACGGGCCGCGCAGTGGCGTTCATGATGGACGATGCACTGCTCGCGGGCGAGCGCGCCAAGTCGAACAATCCGGGCGACTTCGTGATCGTCGGTCAGCCGCAGTCGCGTGAAGCGTACGGCTGCATGATGCGCAAGAACGATCCTGAGTTCAAGAAGGTCGCCGACGACGCCATCGCCAAGGTCCAGACTTCGGGCGAAGGCGACGTGATCTACAAGAAGTGGTTCGAATCGCCGATTCCGCCGAAGGGTCTCAACCTGAACTTCCCGATGAGCGACGACATGAAAGCACTGTTCAAGAATCCGAACGACAAGGCGATCGATTAACACGGCCCCGGCCGTTCGACCGGCATCTAGCGTTTAGCACGGAACGGAAGAAGCGCCGCTTCTTCCGTTCTTTTTCTTGGAGTCTCCTGATGTCCTATCACTGGAACTGGGGCATTCTGCTCAGCCCGGTCTCGACGGGCGAACCCACCACCTACCTTGGCTGGATTCTCTCCGGTCTCTGGGTGACGGTCTCGGTGTCGCTGTGCGCGTGGGTGATCGCGCTCATCGTCGGGTCGTTCTTCGGCGTGTTGCGCACGATGCCGAACAAGTTTCTCGCGGGCGTCGGCACGGTTTACGTGGCGATCTTCCGCAATATTCCGCTCATCGCACAGTTCTTCATCTGGTACTTCGTGCTGCCGGAAATCGTGCCGCAATCGATAGGCAATGCGTTCAAGCAATCGCCGCCGGGCGTGCAGTTCTTCACGGCGTCGGTCGTTTGTCTCGGGCTCTTTACCGCGGCGCGCGTGTGCGAACAGGTGCGCTCGGGCATCAACGCGCTGCCGCGTGGCCAACGCGCGGCCGGCCTCGCGATGGGCTTCACGCAATGGCAGACGTACCGCTATATATTGCTGCCGGTCGCGTACCGCATCATCGTGCCGCCGCTCACTTCCGAGTTCCTGAACATCTTCAAGAACTCCGCGGTCGCCTCGACGATCGGCCTGCTCGATCTGTCGGCTCAGGCGCGTCAACTCGTCGATTACACGGCGCAGACTTATGAGTCGTTCATCGCGGTCACGCTCGCTTACGTGCTCATCAATCTCGTCGTCATGACGCTCATGCGCTGGGTCGAGGCGAAGTCGCGTCTGCCCGGCTACATCGGAGGCAAGTGATGCATCACTTCGACTGGAGCGGCATTCCGGGCGCGCTGCCCACGCTGTGGACGGGCGCGATCATCACGTTCAAGATCACGCTGTGCGCGATCGTGGTCGGTATTCTTTGGGGCACGCTGCTCGCGCTCATGCGACTTTCCAGCGTGAAGCCGCTCGAATGGTTCGCCAAGGGCTACGTCACGGTCTTCCGCTCGATCCCGCTCGTGATGGTCCTGCTGTGGTTCTTCCTGATCGTGCCGCAGGTACTGCAAAACGTGTTGGGTCTCTCGCCCGACATCGACATTCGCCTCGCTTCCGCGATGATCGCATTCTCCCTGTTCGAGGCCGCGTATTATTCCGAGATCATTCGCGCGGGCATTCAGGCGGTGCCGCGTGGGCAGGTGAACGCGTCGTTCGCGCTCGGCATGCGCTACGGCCAGGCCATGCAATACGTGGTGCTGCCGCAGGCGTTCCGCGCGATGGTGCCGCTGCTGCTCACGCAGGCGATCGTGCTGTTTCAGGACACCTCGCTCGTGTACGTGATCAGCCTCGCCGACTTTTTCCGCACGGCCACCAATGTCGGTGACCGTGACGGGACGATGGTCGAGATGGTACTGTTCGCGGGCGCATGTTATTTCGTGATTTGCGTGATCGCGTCGAGCCTTGTGAAAGGTCTTCAGAAAAAGGTCGCAAGATGATTTCAATTAAGAACGTTTCGAAGTGGTACGGCCAGTTCCAGGTGCTGACCGACTGCACGACGGAAGTGAAGAAGGGTGAGGTGGTGGTGGTGTGCGGGCCCTCGGGCTCGGGCAAATCCACGCTCATCAAGACCGTCAACGGGCTCGAACCGTTCCAGCAGGGCGAGATCCTCGTGAACGGCGAGTCGGTGGGTGACAAGCGCACCAATCTCTCGAAGCTGCGTGCGAAGGTGGGCATGGTGTTCCAGCATTTCGAGCTGTTCCCGCACCTGTCGATTACCGAGAATCTCACGCTCGCGCAGATCAAGGTGCTCGGCCGCGGCAAGGACGAGGCCACGCAAAAGGGCCTGAAACTGCTCGACCGTGTGGGCCTGCGCGCGCATGCCGATAAATTCCCGGGCCAGCTCTCGGGCGGTCAGCAGCAGCGTGTGGCGATTGCGCGCGCGTTGTCGATGGACCCCATCGCCATGCTGTTCGACGAGCCGACCTCGGCGCTCGACCCCGAGATGATCAACGAAGTGCTCGACGTGATGGTGGAGCTAGCCCAGGAAGGCATGACCATGATGTGCGTGACGCACGAAATGGGCTTTGCCAAGAAGGTCGCGCACCGCGTGATCTTCATGGACCAGGGACTCATCGTCGAGGACGACCAGAAGGAAGCCTTCTTTGCGAGCCCGAAGTCGGACCGCGCGAAGGATTTTCTGGCGAAGATCCTGCACTGAGGCTTGTTCGCCCGCTTGCAGAAAGCAAAAAAGCCGCGCTCGATGCGCGGCTTTTTTCGTTTCGGGCATCGCCCGGCTTACTCGCCCCAGGTCTGCAGCGCGGCCACGGCTTCCGGGTCGATCTCACCCGGCTGCGCGACGCACGGTGCGCTGGCCGACGCATCGAGCGAAGGGTTGGCGAGCTTGTCGAGCACCTTTTGCGGCACCGGTACGCTGGTTCGGGCGATCACGTCGCCGTGCTGGAACATCAGCAGGTCGCCGGGGGCGAAGCGTGTCCAGACCTCGTTGTCGGTGAGCGGCGCGGTGGCGATCACGGCCACGCGGTCCTCGGGCGTCGTGTACTTGGCGAAGTCGATGGAGACATCGGCATCGACGAGATGCGCCGTCGAAAACGGCCAGCGCCGCACGAGATAGTAGAGATGCGTCGAGCAATGCGCGAACAGCGCCTGGCCGTTCGACATCAGAAAGTTGAAGACGCCGAACTGCGTGACCTCGCGCGTGAGCGCCTCCAGCGCGGCGAACAGTTCGTCGAGCGGCGGCTGCGCACCGGGGAACGCCTTGCGCAAGCCTTGTAGCAGCAGGCAGAACGCGCGTTCGCTATCGGTCGTGCCAACCGGCTGATACACGCCCGACATCACCGGATTGAATTCCTGCAGGTCGCCGTTGTGCGCGAAGATCCAGTGCCGGCCCCACAGCTCGCGCAGGAACGGATGACTGTTCTCGAGCGCGCAGTTGCCTTGCGTGGCCTTGCGGATATGGGCGATGGTGTTGCGCGACTTGATGGGGTAGTGCTTGACCATCTCGGCGATCGGCGAACGCGCCGATGGCTCGTTGTCGATGAAAAGGCGGCAGGCCTTGTCCTCGAAGAACGCGATACCCCAGCCGTCGGCGTGGTGATCGGTGGCGCCGCCGCGCGCCGCGAATCCTGTGAAGGAGAACGTGACGTCCGTCGGCGCGGCGCAATTCATTCCGAGAAGTTGGCACATGGTGCTGATGGTGCGTGATGCGACTGGGACGGCGTAAGGCGGCTGCAGTGGAAGGCGGGACCCGCCGTCGACCCGTTACAATAATGATTTCCCAAGCATATCACCGGCCTGCGGGGCGCCAATACGAAATTTGTCGGATGCATTGCTGGCTTGCGTAGAAGGGCGCGTGCCGGCGTCAATGCAGTGCGAATTGTCGTGTGTACGCGACGGTGCGGGCAACGCGTGCGTTGGCTTTGCATCGATCAACGCCGCACTTGTTGCCGTGATATGCCCGGAATATCCGGCAGCCTGAGCGCGTTTGCGCGAACTTGCCGCCGTTCATTCATACCGTAGCTGCGCCTGACTCTAGCCATGAACGCCTCTTCCCTCACGACTCTCACGCTCGCCCGCCCCGACGACTGGCACCTGCATGTGCGCGACGGCGCGATGCTCGCGGCGGTGCTGCCGCACACGGCGCGCCAGTTCGGCCGCGCGATCATCATGCCGAACCTCAAGCCGCCGGTCACGACGACGGAGCAGGCCGCCGCCTACCGCGAGCGCATTCTCGCCGCGCTGCCGGCGGGCTCGATGTTCGAGCCGCTGATGACGCTCTATCTCACCGACAACACGCCGCCCGAGGAAATCCGCCGCGCGAAGGCGAGCGGCTTCGTGCACGGCGTGAAGCTGTATCCGGCGGGCGCGACGACGAACTCGGACGCCGGCGTGACGGACATCCGCAAGTGCGCGAAGGCGCTCGAAGCCATGCAGGAAGTGGGCATGCCGTTGCTCGTGCACGGTGAAGTGACGAGCGCCGACATCGACCTGTTCGATCGCGAGAAGGTCTTCATCGACCGCGTGATGACGCCGCTGCGTCGCGATTTCCCAGCGCTCAAGGTGGTGTTCGAGCACATCACGACTAAGGACGCCGTCGACTACATCCGCGCCGATCACGCAGCGCCTGGCCTCCTCGGCGCGACGATCACCGCGCATCACCTGCTCTACAACCGCAACGCGATCTTCCAGGGCGGCATCCGTCCGCACTACTACTGCCTGCCCGTGCTCAAGCGCGAGACGCATCGTGTGGCGCTCGTTGCGGCGGCGACCTCGGGCGATCATCGCTTCTTCCTCGGCACCGACAGCGCGCCGCACCCGAAGGGCCTGAAGGAGCACGCGTGCGGTTGCGCGGGCTGCTACACGGCGCTGCACGCGCTCGAGCTCTACGCCGAAGCGTTCGACAATGCAGGCGCGCTCGACAAGCTCGAGGGCTTTGCGAGCTTTTACGGCGCGGACTTCTACGGCCTGCCGCGCGCGGCCGAAACGGTCACGTTGCGCCGCGAGAGCTGGACGCTGCCCGCCGAAATCGAGGCCGGCGACACGCCCGTCGTGCCGCTGCGCGGCGGCGAGACAATCGGCTGGAAGCTCATTTGAGCGAGGCGGGGCCGGGTGTGGCTGCGCTCGCAACGATCGGCCTGAGCGGGGCAGTCGATGCGCACGCACCGATGCCCGCGCGCGAACCGCGCCGGACCATGCCGCTGGGCAGTTTCACCGACATCGACTGGGGCCGCCGCTGGTTTGCGCAGCACGAAGCGCGCGGCCGGCGCTGGCAGCAGGCCGCGCTGGCGGGATACGCGGCGTACCTGGCTGAACTGAACGCCGATGCGCTCGCTGCCGCCCAAAGCACGGGCCGCGGCCAGCCGCTGCGCTTCATCGCGCAGGACGACCTGCCCGAGGGCTCGGCCTACGAGGCGCATATCGCGGCGACGGGCTGCGTGCCGACGCGACACAATCTCCACGACTTCTTCAACGCGCTGGCCTGGTTCGCGTTCCCGCGCATCAAGGCGACGCTGAACGCGCGCCAGGCCGCTGCGATCGACGTGCTGGGCGTAGGCCCCACGCGCGGCGGCGTGCGTGACGCCCTCACGCTCTTCGACGAGAACGCGGTGCTCTATGCCTCATCGGACGCCGCGCTCATCGCGGCGCTGCGCGCCTTCGATTGGCGCACGCTGTTCGTGGCGCAGCGCGCGAGTTGGGAAGCCGCGTTCGAAGAGACGGTTTGCCTCGCGCGCTGCGAAGTCCGCGTCTTCGGCCATGCGCTGCTCGAAAAGCTGATCTCGCCCTATGCGGCGTGCACGGCGCACGCATGGGTGGTCGAAGTGCCGCAAGCGTATTTCACGTGGCCGCGCGCGCAACGAGACGCGTATCTGGACGAGACGGTGAGCGTCAAGCTCGCCACCGACGCAGCGCTCAACGGGCGCAGCTTCGCACCGCTGCCTGTACTCGGCATTCCGGGTTGGTGGGCGCATAACGAAGACCCGTCGTTCTACGACGACGCTACGGTCTTTCGCGCCGGCCGCCGCACTCGCTAAAAGGCCGGCGCTCAGCAATCGATCCGGCCCCAGACGCCGCGCGCCCGCACGTGCTAATATCGCGCCTCGCAAAGCAGGCCAGGCAGTCGCGGCCCCGAGATTTCGGTCGAGGGGGCGAGGAAAGTCCGGACTCCACAGGGCAGGGTGATGGCTAACGGCCATCCGTGGCGACACGCGGAACAGGGCAACAGAGAACAGACCGCCGATGGCCCGATTTCGGTCGGGATCAGGTAAGGGTGAAACGGTGCGGTAAGAGCGCACCGCGTCTGCGGTGACGTAGACGGCACGGTAACCTCCACCCGGAGCAATTCCAAGTAGGCAGGCGCGCATCTTCGGGATGCAGGATGGGGCCCCCATTCCGTCTGCGGGTAGGAAGCTTGAGCGCGTCAGCAATGGCGCGCCTAGAGGAATGGCTGCCACGCGCGGCGCGTCTTCGGACGCGGCGTGTGCACAGAATCCGGCTTATCGGCCTGCTTTGCAGCTCATTCATGCAAAAAGCCGGCGCGGTTCTTCGATGAACCGCGCCGGCTTTTTCTTTTGCCGCAGGGCTTAGGTCGCGACGATCTCGAACGTATGCGTGATCTCGGCGGTCTTGCCGATCATGATCGACGCCGAGCAGTACTTGTCGTGCGAGAGGTTGATTGCGCGCTCGACGGTGGCCGGGTTCAGATTCTTGCCGGTCACGGTGAAGTGGAAGTGGATCTTCGTGAAGACCTTCGGGTCTTCGCTCGCACGCTCGGCCTTGAGCGTCACGCTGCAGCCGCTCACTTCCTGGCGGCTCTTCTTCAGGATCAGCACCACGTCGTACGCCGTGCAGCCGCCGGTGCCGAGCAGCACCATTTCCATCGGCCGCGGTGCGAGGTTGTGGCCGCCGCCTTCCGGCGCGCCGTCCATGTTGACGAGATGGCCGCTGCCCGTTTCGGCTGCGAACGCCATGCCGTCTTGTCCCATCCAGCTAACTTTGCATTCCATGTGCGTATGCCTCTGCGCGGTTTCTTGATTCAGACGGCATTGTAGCCCGCACCTTACTGGTATGTCCGGGGGGACATGGCCGCGCGCGCCTTATGCCACGTGCGTGTATGTTGCGGCGCGACATCCTGTAGACAAGACGGTTTTTTCTTACGCAATTAGGGGTTTCGCTCTAGTGCTTCTGCGTACCTTTCGTGTGACGAATTGACAAGATGCTGATTTTTATGAGTTTTTCTGTCGATGTATCGATTCGATGAAATTTCACATTATGGTGTTAAATTTCGCAATGCAAACGCTCTTGCGTCGCACAAGGGCCATCCGTATAATTGGGCTCATTGGTTGTCGTGCTTCACGACACCTCAGCATGTCTCCTCCACCCTCCTCCAAAGAGTGGATTAAGCCCGAACAACGCGTTCGGGCTTTTTTTCGTCCGCAACCTTCGTTTTGCCGCCTCCAGCCTCACCGAAAGCAATACTTTGACTCGCGGCCAAATTCCCCTTTATAATCTTAGGTTTCCCGCATCCATGCCCGCGGGAAGAATGGGGGAACCCAACCAGGGAGAGCCTGCGCCGGCGCCAACGAGCGTCACCATACAAGCAGGACCAAAACAGGGCACAGCATTTTTTTTGGATCGATCATGAAGACTTTTTCCGCCAAGGCACATGAAGTGCAGCGCGAATGGTACGTGATTGACGCGACGGATAAGGTTCTCGGCCGTGTCGCCAGCGAAGTGGCACGCCGTCTTCGCGGCAAACACAAGCCTGAGTTCACCCCGCACGTCGACACTGGTGATTTCATCATCATCATCAACGCCGGCAAGCTGAAGGTCACGGGCAACAAGACCACCGACAAGAAGTACTACCGTCACTCGGGCTACCCGGGCGGTATCTACGAAACGACGTTCGGCAAGATGCAAGAACGCTTCCCGGGCCGCGCGCTCGAGAAGGCCGTGAAGGGCATGCTGCCGAAGGGCCCGCTCGGTTACGCGATGATCAAGAAGCTGAAGGTCTACGCAGAAGCAACGCACCCGCACTCGGCACAACAGCCGAAGGCGCTCGAGATCTAAGGGGAGCCCACATGATCGGTAACTGGAATTACGGTACGGGCCGCCGCAAGAGCGCCGTCGCTCGTGTCTTCATCAAGTCGGGCAAGGGCGAAATCGTCGTCAACGGCAAGCCCATCGCCGACTACTTCTCGCGCGAAACGTCGCTGATGATCGTGCGTCAACCGCTGGAACTCACGAACCACGGCGCGACGTTCGACATCAAGGTGAACGTGACGGGCGGCGGCGAAACCGGCCAGGCCGGCGCAGTTCGCCACGGCATCACGCGCGCGCTGATGGACTACGACGCAACGCTCAAGCCGGCACTGTCGCAAGCTGGCTTCGTCACCCGTGACGCACGTGAAGTGGAACGTAAGAAGGTTGGTTTCCACAAGGCACGTCGCCGCAAGCAGTTCTCGAAGCGTTAATTTCAGATTGGCGCTTTGGGCCTGCGCCCCTCGCGGGGCGCAGCGCTGCTGCAAAAGCCGTCCGCGCTCCGTGCGCTGGGCGGCTTTTTCGTTTTTTTCGGCGCGTCCCACGCGTGGCGCGCAAGCTGCAGAAGTTTGGAGAAACCCTTGATTTTGTGGGCTTAAGCACGATATCGGGAACAGCCCTACAATAGCGGCTAGAAGCTTTTTTGGAGAGTTCGAATGAGCGCTGTCACTGAAACTACCGCGACCGAAATGCCCGGTCCCTTCGTTTTCACCGAAGCAGCGGCTGACAAGGTCAAGCAACTGATCGACGAGGAAGGCAACCCGGAGCTGAAGCTGCGCGTATTCGTGCAGGGCGGCGGCTGCTCGGGCTTCCAGTACGGATTCACGTTCGACGAGACGGTCAACGAAGACGACACCGTGATGAACCGCAACGGCGTCCAGCTTCTGATCGACTCGATGAGCTATCAGTACCTCGTCGGCGCCGAGATCGACTACAAGGACGATCTCAATGGCGCGCAATTCGTCATCAAGAACCCGAACGCGACCACCACGTGCGGTTGCGGCTCGTCGTTCTCGGTTTGATCGATTGACTGCCGAATAAAAAACGGGGCTTCGGCCCCGTTTTTTTGGCGCGTTCACTTTAGCGCGGATAGATCGCACCCAGCACGCGCTCGCCGGCAGCGCCGGTGACGGCGGCGAGATTGCCCGGCTCGCGTGCTACGCAGCGCATGGCAAGCCACGCGAAGGCAAGCGGCTCCACCTGATGCGGCGGTACGCCTAGCGCCTCGGTCGTCATGACCGGCACGCCGGCCACACCGCCCGTTTCGAGCGCCTTTTGCAGCGCCGCCATCAATGCCGCGTTGCGCGCGCCGCCGCCGCAGACATACACGGCGCGGCAATCGCTCGCGTGACGCTCGATCTCGCGCGCCACGCTCACGGCGGTCAGTGCGACTAGCGTGGCCTGCACGTCGGCGGGCGTGAGCGACTCAAAGCCCTTGAGCTTGTCGTCGAGCCACTGGGCATTGAAAAGATCGCGGCCTGTGCTCTTGGGCGGCTGCTGTTCGAAGAACGGTTCGTCCATCAGGGCGTTCAGAAGCGGTTGATGCAGATTGCCGCTGGCGGCGAACTTGCCGTTCTCGTCGTAGGGCTTGCCCAGATGGCGCTCGGCCCAGAGGTCGAGCAGGGCGTTGGCCGGGCCGCAATCGAACCCACGCACGGCGCCCGTCGACGAGAGCACCGTGATGTTGCTGATGCCGCCCAGGTTGCAGACCACGCGAGTGTCTTCCTGCGAGCCGAACAGCGTCGCGTGGAACGCGGGCACGAGCGGCGCGCCCTGGCCGCCCGAGGCGACGTCGCGGCTGCGGAAGTCGGCGATTACGTCGATGTGGGTGAGTTCCGCGAGCAGCGCCGGGTTCTGGATCTGCACCGTGTAGCCCTTCTCCGGACGATGCCGCACGGTCTGGCCGTGCGCGCCGATTGCGCGCACATCGCCGGAGGAAACATTGGCCGCACGCAGCAACTCGTGGCAGCACACCGCATAGCGGGCCGCGAGTGCGTTGCCGGCGAGCGCCTCGCGCTCGATCTCGTTCTCGCCTGGCTGCTGCAACGAAAAGAGCGCTTCGCGCAGCCCCTGCGCGAAGCCGACGAAGGCCTCGGCCAGCACCACTGGCCGCTGGCCAGCCTCGAAGCGCACGGCAATGCCGTCCACGCCATCCATGCTCGTGCCCGACATCAGGCCGAAATACACGCCGTCGGCGGCGTGTGCGCTCTCGTTTCGTGCGTCGCGTGGCGCCACGTTCTGCTCCTTTATCAATGCAATTCAGTGCCCTGCGAGGGAATTATCGGCGCAATGCCGTTCGAGCGTAAGCCGATCGGCTGACTGTTGTCCGCTCCTGGCTTCAGACCCCCATGCTCGATCTCGTTGGTCTGGAGAATCATGATCAAGTCGTGGAATGCGAGTCAACGCCGCGTGCGCGACCCACAAACACCCGCAAACCGCAGCCTCGCGAGTCGAATCACGTAAAATTGCGGTCTAGACCCAGACTTAACGACAGAACCGATCGAAGCATGAGCAACGAGTCCACCTCCAGCAACGGCGCCAACACCGGCGCAAAAGACGCCTTTCCGGTCACCGACGAAGTCCGTCACGCGCTTGCCGTCACGAAGCGCGGCGTGGACGAACTGCTGATCGAAGAAGAATTCGAGCAGAAGCTCGCCCGCAGCGCGGCCACGGGCAAGCCGCTGCGCATCAAGCTCGGCCTCGACCCGACGGCGCCCGACATCCACATCGGCCATACGGTCGTGCTCAACAAGATGCGCCAGTTGCAGGATCTCGGCCACACCGTGATCTTCCTGATCGGCGACTTCACTTCGCTGATCGGCGACCCGTCGGGCCGCAACGCCACGCGGCCGCCGCTCACGCGCGAACAGATCGAATCGAACGCGAAAACATACTTCGAGCAGGCCGCGCTCGTGCTCGACCGTGAAAAGACCGAAATCCGCTACAACAGCGAATGGTCGATGCCGCTCGGCGCCGACGGCATGATCAAGCTCGCGTCGCGCTACACGGTTGCGCGCATTCTGGAGCGCGAGGATTTCACCAAGCGCTTCCAGGGCGGCGTGCCCATCTCGATCCACGAATTCCTGTATCCGCTCATGCAGGGCTACGACTCGGTCGCGCTCAATGCGGACCTCGAGCTCGGCGGTACGGACCAGAAGTTCAACCTGCTCGTTGGCCGTGAACTGCAAAAGCAGTACGGCCAGGAACAGCAGTGCATTCTTACGATGCCTCTGCTCGAAGGCCTCGACGGCGTCGAGAAGATGTCGAAATCGAAGAATAACTACATCGGCATCAGCGAGAAGCCCAACGACATGTTCGGCAAGCTCATGTCCATTTCCGACGTGCTGATGTGGCGTTACTTCACGCTGCTCTCGTTCCGCCCGATGGACGAGATCGAGGGCTTCAAGCGCGAAATCGAAGCGGGCCGCAACCCGCGCGATTTCAAGGTGCTGCTCGCGCAGGAAATCGTCGCGCGGTTTCACTCGCAGGCCGACGCCGGGCGCGCGCTCGAAGACTTCAACCACCGCGCGAAGGGCGGCGTGCCGGACGACATTCCGTCGGTCACGCTCGCGGGCGCGCCGCTTGCCATCGGCCAGTTGCTCAAGCAGGCGGGGCTCGTGCCGTCCACGAGCGAAGCACTGCGCAACATCGAGCAGGGCGGCGTGAAGATCGACGGCGCTACCGTCTCCGACAAGGGCCTCAAGATCGAGGCGGGCGAGTTCGTCGTGCAAGTGGGCAAGCGGCGCTTTGCGCGCGTGACGCTCACCGCATGATTGCGCTGATCCAGCGCGTGCGCCGCGCGGAAGTGCGCGTGGCGCAAGGCGGCAGCGAGCGCGTGACCGGTGCGATCGGCCAGGGGCTGCTCGCGCTGGTGTGTGCCGAGCGCGGCGACACCGAGGCCAACGCCGACAAGCTGCTCGCGAAGCTGCTCGGCTATCGCGTGTTCAGCGACGCGGCGGGCAAGATGAACCTGAGCGTGCAGAACATCGACGGCAATGGTGCCCCCGGCGGCCTGCTGCTCGTCTCGCAGTTCACGCTCGCCGCAGATACGAACAGCGGCCTGCGCCCGAGCTTCACGCCGGCCGCGCCGCCCGAAGAGGGGCGGCGTCTGTTCGATTATTTCGTCGCTGCCGCGCGCGAGAAACACACGACCGTCGAGACCGGCGAGTTCGGCGCCGACATGCAGGTGTCGCTCGTCAACGACGGCCCGGTCACGTTCTGGCTGCAAGTGCGCAACTGAACCATGAATACGCAGATCCTCTTTATCCGCCACGGCGAAACGGACTGGAACCGCATCAAGCGCATCCAGGGGCATATCGACATTCCGCTCGCTGAAAGCGGGGTGGCACAGGCGCAGCAACTCGGCGCGCGGCTCGCGAAAGAAGTGCAGTCGGGCGCGCGGATCGACGCAATCTGGTCTAGCGACCTGTTGCGCGCGCAACAGACGGCGCAGCCCATTGCCGAAGCCTTGGGTTTGCCGGTGCAGCTCACCGACGGGCTGCGCGAGCGCAACTATGGCGCGTTCCAGGGCCATGACAGCGACGAAATCGCCGAGCGCTTTCCGGACGAGTACGCGCACTGGCAAACGCGCGACCCTGGCTTCGCGCCGCCCGAGGGCGAGTCGCAGCGCGAGTTCTACCACCGCGTGCTACACGCGCTCGAGCCGATCCTGACCAGGCATCCGGGCGGCCGTATTGCGTGCGTTGCGCACGGCGGCGTGCTCGACTGCGTGTACCGGTTCGCGAACGGCCTCACGCTCGACGCGCCGCGCGCGTGGCCGCTTCTCAACACGAGCGCGAACGTCGTCGATTTCGAACGCGACGACTACGTGACGCAGGCGCGCGTTGTCGCATGGGGCGACGTGGCGCATCTGGGCGGTGTCAGCGCCGACGATGGCTTCAAGCGCACGCCCGAGGCGGGGCGCTAACCTGTTTTCCCAGACAGCGCGGTGTCCAGCCGCGCTGTCCTGTTTTTTTCAGCCTTTCCCATCCCCGCGTTGTTCATCCCCGTTGTTCCTGGGCCGCGCCCGAGTTCAGGCTAAGGCCCCAGCTATTTTCTTTCCGCTCGCTTGCGGGTTCTTTCCAAAGCCCAACCGCAAAGTTAAGCGTCCTGCTAACATTTGTCGGACCTTTGGGCACTTTGGCAACCGGGCGCGAGGCCTGGCCCTGCGTTGAAGAGGGACGCGCGCGCATGACAAGCGTGAAGCCGCGTGCCCAAGGTTGTTATACGAACGGGTATTCCCAGAAAAACACGCAGGAGAAAGATCAATGACGTTCAAGCTTCACAAACTGCTGCCGGTGAGCGCAGCGGTCATGGCGCTCGCAGCGCTGTCGGGCAATGCGGCGGCCGACCAGGTCGTCAAGATTGGCCACGTCGGGCCGCTTACGGGCGGTTCGGCTCACCTCGGCAAGGACAACGAGAACGGCGCGCGCCTCGCTATCGAGGAAATCAACGCCCAGGGTCTCACGATCGACGGCCAGAAGGTCACGCTCGCGCTCGACGCCCAGGACGACGCCGCCGACCCGCGCCAGGCCACCCAGGTCGCGCAGAAGCTGGTCGACGACAAGGTCGCTGCCGTGATTGGCCATCTGAATTCGGGCGCATCGATTCCGGCTTCAAAGATTTACAGCGACGCGGGCATCGTGCAGATCTCGCCGTCGTCGACCAATCCTTCGTACACGCAGCAGGGCTTCAAGACCACGTACCGCGTGGTTGCGACCGACGCCCAGCAAGGCCCCGCGCTCGCCGACTATGCGGCGAAGACCCTGAACGTGAAGACCGTGGCCGTGGTCGACGACTCGACCGCGTACGGCCAGGGCCTCGCTAACGAGTTCGAGAAGACGGCGAAGTCGCTGGGCATGAAGGTGCTCTCGCACGACGCGACCAACGACAAGGCCGTCGACTTCCGCGCCATTCTGACGAAGATCAAGGGCGAAAACCCCGACGCAATCATGTACGGCGGCATGGACGCTACCGGTGGCCCGTTCGCGAAGCAGGCGAAGCAACTCGGTCTGCGCGCGAAGGTGCTGTCGGGCGACGGCGTGTGCACGGAAAGCCTCGCGGAGCTCGCGGGCGCGGCGACGGACAATATCGTCTGCTCGCAGGCCGGCATGGCGGTCGAGCGCATGAACGGCGGTGCGGCGTTCGCGGCGAAGTATCAGAAGCGCTTCGGTCACCCGATCGAATTCGATGCGCCGTTCACGTATGACGCGGTGTACATCGTCGTCGATGCGATGAAGCGCGCGAACTCCACCGACCACGCGAAGATCCTCGCGCAGATCCCGGGCACGGACTACAAGGGCGTGATTGGCGAGACGACCTTCGATGCGAAGGGCGACCTCAAGCACGGCGTGATCTCGCTCTACAACTACAAGGCGGGCAAGAAGACGCTGCTCGACGTGGTGAAGATGTAAGTACGCAGGCGCCCAGCCGCATCGGCGCGCTGCAAACGGAACGGCCAACCGGCGCCAGGCGGGTTGGCCGTTTTTCTATTGCGCCGCGCTTATTGCGTGGCTTTTGCCGCAGCCCGCCGCCGCGCGCGTTTCGACACGCCATTGACGAGCGCCCAGCGCAATACCGGTGCGATCGCTCGCATGCCGGGCCGCACGAGCGCGCGGCGCGCGAAGGCGAAGGAGTCGAAACCGAGCATCTGTTGCGCGAAGGGCGGCAACAGGTCGATGCCCGCGTTCCTGATCAGCGCGCCGGCGGGGCGCATTCCTGGGCGCGGCGCAGGCGCCACCATGAGCACGCGCACGACCTCGAACGTGCGGTCGCTCGCGACGAGTTCGGGCTGCATCGACTGCAAATACGCAGCGATTTCGGCGCGCGAGCGCGGCACGTTCGTCGCGCCCAGCAGTTCGGCAATGCGCGCGACTTCGGCGTAGTACTGATCCTGCATCTCACCCGGCAGCGCGGGATTCACGAAGCGCAAATACGCGCCGAGAAAGCTCGAGACTTCGGCCACGTGCACCCACGTCAGCAACGCGGGATCGCTCGCGCGATAGGGGCGGCCATCGGGCGTGACGCCCGTCACGGCGACGTGGATCGTCTTGACGCGTTCGATCAAAGCCAGCGCGTCGGCGCGGCTGCCGTACGTCGTGCCCGCAATGAAGGTGGCGGTGCGCCGCAGCCGCCCGAGTATGTCGATGCGAAACGTCGAATGGTCCCACACACCGGCGAGCGCGAGCGGATGCAGCGCCTGAAGCAGCAGTGCACTGACGCCGCCCGCCATCATCGCGGCGAAATCGGCGTGGACTTTCCAGCAAACGGCGTCGGGGCCGAAGAGGCCGGGGTCGCCCGGTGGATTCGAGTAATCGAGTCTCGGGCCGCTGCCGGTGGTGAGGTGCGTGATACTTTCGGCGAGCGTCATGCGCAGGCGGCGCGCGAGTTGACCGGCAAAGCCGGTCGGCTCTGGAGCGTTGGGAGGGAGGCCGGCGTGATCGGACATCGTGCTCTCGCTCGCGCTGCGGTGACGTTGCGTTATGGAGGGTGCCGCGGAGATGTGCCGCGCCTTACGACGCGTCCGGTGCCCAGTCGCCGCCCGCCGATGCGTCGTCCGGCACCGTGAGGCCGAAGTGGCGGTAGCTGAGTTGCGTGGCCACGCGGCCGCGCGGCGTGCGCTGCAGATAGCCCTGCTGGATCAAATACGGCTCGAGCACGTCCTCGATCGTGTCGCGCTCCTCGCCGATTGCTGCGGCCAGGTTGTCCACGCCCACCGGGCCTCCGTCGAACTTGTGCAAGATGGCTTCGAGCAGCTTGCGGTCCATCAGGTCGAAGCCTACGGGATCGACGTCGAGCATGCGCAGCGCGGCGTCGGCGACCTTGGCGGTGATCGAGCCGTCGGCCTTGACTTCGGCGTAGTCGCGCACGCGCCGCAGCAGGCGGTTCGCAATACGCGGCGTGCCGCGCGAGCGGCGCGCGATTTCGAGCGCGCCGTCAGGGTGAATCTGCGCGCCGAGCAGTGAAGCGGAGCGCTGCACGATGCGCGAAAGCTCACTCGAGTTGTAGAACTCGAGGCGCGAGACGATGCCGAAGCGGTCGCGCAGCGGATTCGTGAGCATGCCCGCACGCGTCGTCGCGCCCACGAGCGTGAACGGCTGGAGGTCGAGCTTCACGCTGCGCGCGGCCGGCCCTTCGCCAATCATGATGTCGATCTGGTAGTCCTCGAGCGCCGGGTACAGGATTTCCTCGACGACCGGCGAGAGCCGGTGAATTTCGTCGATGAAGAGCACGTCGTTGGCTTCGAGATTGGTGAGCAGCGCCGCGAGATCGCCCGCGCGCTCCAGCACGGGGCCCGACGTCTGCCGCAGATTGACCCCCATTTCGCGCGCGATGATGTGCGCAAGCGTGGTCTTGCCGAGGCCCGGTGGCCCGAACAACAGCACGTGGTCGAGCGGTTCGGAACGGCGCTTCGCTGCCTCGATGAAAATCTCGAGCTGGCCGCGCACCTTTTCCTGGCCGACATATTCGTCGAGCTGGCGCGGGCGCAACGCGCGTTCGAACGCTTCCTCGTGAGTCGAGGTGGGCGTGGCGGCGATCACGCGGTCGGCGCCGGCGTGGTTGGCGGCGAGTTTGTCGGTTTCGATCATCCAGCGATTGTACCGCGCAGACTATGCGGCGGCGGACCGTCCCGAGCACCACGATGGCGCCGCAACTAACAGCCCAGCGCAGGCCTGCGCGACGGCGATCAGCCCTTCGAAAGCGCCTTGAGCGCGAGCTTGATGCCTTCGGAAACACCGGTCCCGGCGGGCACGTTCTTGATCGCGGCGAGCGCTTCCTTCTCCGAATAGCCGAGCGCGAGCAGCGCGTTGAGGATGTCGTTTGCGTGGTCGGAAGGGGATGCTGCGGCGGCCATCGCGCCGAGGTCCGCGCCGAGCTTGCCCTTGAGTTCGAGCAGCAGACGCTCGGCCGTTTTCTTGCCGATGCCGGGCACGCGCGTGAGGCGCGCCGCATCTTGCTGTGTGACCGCTTGCGAGAGGTCGTGCACGCTCATGCCCGAGAGCACGGCGAGCGCCATGCGCGCGCCGATGCCGCTGATCTTGAGCAGTTCGCGAAACGTCGCGCGCTCTTCCTGCGTGCCGAAGCCGAAGAGCAGATGCGCGTCTTCGCGCACGATCATCTGCGTGAGCAACACGATTTTTTCGCCGGTGCCGGGCAGGTTGTAGAACGTGCTCATCGGCACGTCGACTTCGTAGCCGACGCCGTTGCAGTCGATAAGCAGGTGCGGCGGGTTCTTTTCCAGCAATACGCCGGCAATGCGACCGATCATGGCGGTTTCTGTGATGAGGGAAAGCTCAGGAGTGTAGCCCAGGGCAGGGCAGTACGGAGAGCGCGGCCGGAACGTTGGCCGTTCGGCCACGCGCATCAGCCGCGCATTCAGCCTCGCATTCAGCCTATCAACCGTCCACGCCGCACCCGCATGCCCTTCTTCGCGAGCGCAGGCGCAAGCCCGCCGAGCGTGGCAAGCGCATCCCCGCCGTGGGCATGACAGATCGCCATGCCGAGCGCGTCGGCCGCGTCGGTGCCGGGCGTGCCCGTGAGGGCGAGCAGGCGCACGACCATCTGCTGCATCTGCTCCTTGGTCGCGCGTCCGTAGCCCACCACGGCTTGCTTGAGCTGCAGCGCGGTGTACTCGGCCACCGGCACGCCGCCCGAAACCAGCCCGCAAATCGCCGCGCCGCGCGCCTGCCCCAGCAGGAGCGTCGACTGCGGATTGACGTTGACGAAGACCTTTTCGATCGCGGCCTGATCGGGCGCGTGCTGGCGGATCAGCGTGGAGACGCCCTCGAAGATGGTGCCGAGGCGCGTGGGCAGATCGGCATCGGCCGTGCGGATGACGCCGCTTGCGACATACGTGAGCTGATGGCCGTGACGCTCGATCACGCCGAAGCCGGTGACACGCAAGCCGGGGTCGATGCCGAGGATTCTCATGAATTGCGGGGAAAACGGATGTGCTGCGATGGTACAACGAACGGCATCCATGCCGCGAGCCTCGAGGGCGCTAGCGAACACGGCGCGCCGCGCAAAGAAAAAGCCCGCGGGACATGCGTCCGGCGGGCTCGGCTCAAGCGGTGCGTCACGCGCAGTTCACCGCGCAGCTCACGCGCCGCGCGCAAGGATCAGTGACGGAAGTGGCGAATGCCCGTCATCACCATGGCGATGTTGTGCTCGTCGGCGGCGCCGATCACTTCGTCGTCGCGCATCGAGCCGCCCGGCTGGATCACGCAGGTCGCGCCTGCGTTGACCACCACGTCGAGGCCGTCGCGGAACGGGAAGAACGCGTCCGACGCGACTGCCGTGCCCGCGAGCTTCAGGCCCGCGTTCTCGGCCTTGATGCTGGCGATACGCGCCGAGTCCACGCGGCTCATCTGGCCCGCGCCCACGCCCATCGTCATGCCGTTCGCGCAGAACACAATGGCGTTCGACTTCACGAACTTGGCGACGCGCCATGCGAACAGCAGGTCGTCCATTTCCTTCGGCGTGGGGTGGCGCTTCGTCACTACGCGCAGTTCGTGCGGCTGCACGTTCTTCGCGTCGAGCGATTGCACGAGCAGGCCGCCGCCCACGCGCTTCAGGTCGAACGCGTTATGGCCATCGCCCAGCGCGATTTCCAGCAGACGCACGTTCTGCTTCGCGGCGAACACGGTCTTCGCGGCTTGCGAGAACGACGGCGCGATCAGCACTTCGACGAACTGTTTCGCAACGGCCTGCGCCGCGGCTTCGTCCACTTCGCGGTTGAACGCGATGATGCCGCCGAACGCCGAGGTCGGGTCGGTCTGGAACGCCTTCGAGTACGCTTCGAGCGCGTTCGCGCCGATCGCCACGCCGCACGGATTGGCGTGCTTGATGATCACGCAGGCCGGGACGTCGAACGTCTTCACGCATTCCCATGCCGCGTCCGAGTCGGCGATGTTGTTGTACGAGAGTTCCTTGCCCTGGAGCTGCGTGTAGTTCGCGAGCGCGCCGACGGGCGTCGTGAGGTCGCGGTAGAACGCGGCGCTCTGGTGCGGGTTCTCGCCGTAGCGCAGGTCCTGGACCTTGTCGAACGCGAGGTTCAGCACGGCCGGGTAGGTGTTGCGCGACTTGTGCTCGAGCGCATCAGTCAGGCTCGTGAGGTAGTTCGTGATCGCGCCGTCGTACTGCGCCGTGTGCGAGAACACCTTGGTCGCGAGGCGGAAGTTCGTGGCGTAGCCCACGGTGTTGCCGTTCGCGCGCATCTCTTCCAGTACCTTCGCGTAGTCCGTGGGATCGACCACCACGGTCACGTCGCGATGATTCTTCGCCGCCGAGCGCAGCATGGTCGGGCCGCCGATATCGATGTTCTCGATCGCGTCTTCGAGCGTGCACTCGTCCTTCGACACCGTCTGGACGAACGGGTAGAGGTTCACGACGAGCAGGTCGATCGTCGGGATGTCGTGCTTTTCGAGCGCGGCCATGTGCTCGGGCAGGTCGCGGCGCGCGAGAATGCCGCCGTGCACCTTCGGGTGCAGCGTTTTGACGCGCCCATCGAGCATTTCCGGAAAGCCGGTGTAGTCGGCCACTTCGGTGACGGGAAGACCCGCGTCCGCGAGCAGTTTCGCGGTGCCGCCGGTCGACAGGATCTTGACGCCGAGATC
Source organism: Paraburkholderia hiiakae (assembly GCF_904848665.1). GTDB lineage: Bacteria > Pseudomonadota > Gammaproteobacteria > Burkholderiales > Burkholderiaceae > Paraburkholderia > Paraburkholderia hiiakae. The sequence continues at coordinate 578,311 of NZ_CAJHCQ010000001.1, read as the reverse complement.
CGAGAGGGATTTCGCGAAGTCGACAATGCCTGCCTTGTCGGAAACGGAGATGAGCGCTTGCTTGATCATGATGTGGGAGAGTTGCCGATAGATCGAGGAGTCCGCGCCGAAGGTCCAGTAAAGCGCAGCGGCGTTACAGCAGGCCGTGCTGCTGGAGCTTCTTGCGCAGCGTATTGCGGTTGATGCCGAGATACTCGGCGGCCAGCGACTGATTGCCGCCTGCCTGCTCGAGCACCACCTCGAGCATCGGTTTTTCGACGCACGCCATCACCATGTCGTAGACGTCGTGCGGATTGCTGCCGTCGAGGTCCTGGAAGTAGATGCCAAGGCTCTCGCGGACGGATTGTTCGATGTTGTGCTTGCTCATGCTGCCAGTCGATCGGTTGATTCGTCGCTGCCGTCGCTGTCGTTGTTCTCGTCGTCGACGTAGACGAGGCGCTCGGAGCGCGCCTTCTGTTCGTCGAAGAACTGGTTGACGGCGACGAGCTGCTCGCGCGTGGTGTCCAGCGTATTCATGCGGTGCCGGAACGTATTGGCGCCGCAAAGGCCGCGAGTGTACCAGCCGATATGCTTGCGCGCAGTACGCACACCCGTAAATTCGCCATAAAACGCGTAGTGGTCCTCCAGATGCTCATTCATGATCGACTGGATTTCGTCCACGCGCGGCGGCGGCAACAGCTCTCCCGTCGCGAGGAAATGCTCGATTTCGCGGAACAGCCACGGGCGTCCCTGCGCCGCGCGGCCGATCATGATGGCGTCGGCGCCCGTGAGCGCGAGGACCTCGCGCGCCTTTTGCGGCGACGTAATGTCGCCGTTCGCGACCACCGGAATACGTGCCGCGGCTTTTACCGCGGCAATCGTTTCGTACTCCGCTTCACCGTGATAGAGGTCGGCGCGCGTGCGGCCGTGCACGGTGAGCATGGCGATGCCGCTTTCTTCAGCAATGCGCGCGATGGTGAGCGCGTTGCGATTGTCACGGTCCCAGCCCGTGCGGATCTTGAGCGTGACGGGCACGGCGTCCGGGCCCGCGCCCACGGCGTCGACCACGGCCTTGACGATGCGCGCCACGAGCGGCTCGTTCTGCAGCAGCGCCGAGCCGGCCGCGACGTTGCAGACCTTTTTGGCCGGGCAGCCCATGTTGATGTCGATGATCTGCGCGCCGTTCGCCACGTTGTAGCGCGCGGCTTCGGCCATCATTTCCGGATCGGCGCCGGCGATCTGCACGGAGATGGGTTCCACTTCGCCCGCATGATTGGCGCGGCGCATGGTCTTTTCGCTCTTCCAGAGCTGCGCGTTGGACGCGACCATTTCGGACACCGCATAGCCCGCGCCGAGGCGCTTGCACAACTGGCGGAACGGCCTGTCCGTGACACCCGCCATGGGGGCGACGAACAGATTATTACGCAAGGTGTGACGGCCGATAGTGAACATGACGCGGGCGAGGCCGGTGCCGCGACCCGGATGGCATTCCGGCTGGCGCGGCGAACGGCGTGTATTTGAAAAAGGGGAAACGCGTATTTTAGCGTAAGCGGGATGCGAGGTCGCGCAGCGCGGACCCTGGTCCTGTTGCGGGATGGCGTTGCGCCATGCAAAGAAAAGTGATGCGACCCTCAGTTAGCCGCATCAACTCCGCTGTCCAAACATCATCTGCCGCGCGAGCGCCGTCTTCACGGGCGGTGCGAATTCGAGCGCAGTGAGTGCGAGCCCGCGCAGCGTGGCGAGGGGCCCGAAATCGACGGTGAACAGGCGTGCGAGCGTATCCGTCGCGCCGATCGTCATGCGCCGGTCGAACGCGCGGCGGCCCCCGAACTCGGCGAGCGCGCGCGGCGTGGCGCCGTGTTGCGCGAGGGAGTCGGCAAGGGCGTGGGCGTCGCGCAGGCCGAGATTGAGGCCCTGGCCCGCCACCGGATGGAGCGTCTGAGCGGCGTTACCGACCGCCGCGATGCGGCCGTTACCGGAAACCAGCGCATCGAGCGCATTCAAGCCGAGCGGGAACGCCGCGCGACCGTGAATTTGCGTGAAGCGGCCCATGCGGGCGCCGAACGCCACGCCGAGCTCGGCGAGGAAATCGGCGTCGGAAAGCTGCGCGCGGCGCTCGGCTTGCGCAGGCGAGCAGCACCACACGAGTGCGTAGTCCGCGCCGCGCACGCCGCCCATCGGCAGGAGCGCAATGGGGCCTTCGCTCGTGAAGCGCTCCCACGCCACGTGTGGCTGCGGGGCCGCGAGCGTCACCACGCCGACCAGCGCCGTTTGGCCGTAGTCGCGCGTGCGTTTGGTTTCGGCGGCCGGCACGACAGCTTTCACGTCGGCCTCGTCCGTATCGTCTTGCGTGTCGTGTTGCGGCAGCGCGCGATACAGGCCGCCTTCTGCGTTCACGAGGATGCGCGTGCGCAACTGCCGCTCGACCCCCGCGCTCACGACCGGCAGCGTCACGCCGTCGTGCTCCACGACGGGATCGTGCGCCTGCGTGTGACGCAGCCAGTGCACGTGCGTACCGCGCACGGCGTCCGCGAGCGCCTGAACAATCGCGCCATAGCGCGCCACGTAGCCGAGCGCGGGTAAGTCATAGTCGTGGCGGTCGATCAGCGTGCGCCCGAAATGGCCGCGCTGCGAAACATGGATGCGCTCGATGGGCGTGGCGTCGCGCGGCCACGCGAGCGCCTGGAGCAGCGTGCGGCTGCCCTGCGAAACGGCAATGGCGCGCGGGTCGCCGGCGCTGTCCTCGGGTTCGCGCGCGTCGATCAGCGCGATCGAGAGCCCTTGCGTGGCGCTGCGCCGTGCGAGCCAGCCCGCGAGCGCGAGACCCACCGGCCCCGCGCCGACGATCGTCACATCGTGATCGAAATGGGCGTGCGCGTTCGCGCCGGTGGAAGTGTCGTTCGCGCTGCCGGAAACTGCGTTCATGTCGTTTGCTTCGCTTCGTGTGGAATCTTCGCGCGTTCGCGTCTGCGCTTGGGTCAGGCGCCGTGCTGCGCGTCCTGCATCAGCGCTTCGATTTCATCGGCGGCAACGGGCACGCCGCGCGTGATCAGCTCGCAGCCCGTTTCGGTGACGATGGCGTCGTCCTCGATGCGAATGCCGATGTCCCAGTAGCGCTCAGGCACGTCCTCGGCCGCGCGGATGTAGAGGCCCGGCTCGATCGTGAGCGTCATGCCGGGGCGCAGCGTGCGCCAGGGCGGCGCAGCGTCCGGCTTGTCGGCGCTCGCCGCAACGCCACGATCACCACGCTCACGGTAATCGCCCGCGTCGTGCACATCCATGCCGAGCCAGTGCCCGGTGCGATGCATATAGAAGCGCGCATAGGCGCGCTCGGCGATCACGTCGTCGACGCTCGCATAGCGCTGGCGGTCGACGATGCCGGTATCGAGCAGCCCCTGCGCGAGCACACGCACCGCGGCGTCGTGCGGCGCCTCGAAGTTCACGCCGGCGCGCGTGGCGTCGATGGCAGCCTGCTGCGCGGCGAGCACGATGTCGTAAAGCTCGCGTTGCGCGCTCGTGAAGCGGCCGCTCGCGGGGAATGTGCGCGTGATGTCCGAGGCGTAGCCGTTCAACTCGCACGCGGCGTCGATGAGCACGAGGTCGCCCTCGCGCGCCACCGCGTTGCCCGCAGGGTAGTGCAGCACGCATGCGTTCGCGCCTGCCGCGACGATCGAGCCGTAGGCCGGCGCCTGCGCGCCGTGTTTGCGGAACGTGTAGAGCAGCTCCGCTTCGATCTCGTATTCGCGCATGCCGGGCCGGCACGTCTGCATCGCGCGCACGTGCGCGAGCGCCGAGATCTTCGCCGCGCGGCGCATCGTGTCGAGTTCGTGCGCGTCCTTGATCACTCGCATGTCGTCGAGCAGCGGCAGCAGGTCGTACGCGGCGGCTGGCGCGGTGACGCCGCTGCGCCCCTGCGCACGCACCGCATCGATCCAGCGCTTCACCTGCGCGTCGAAGCGCCCGGAAGCCGCGAGCGCGTAGTGCAGCGCCGGACGGTTCGCGATGAGCTGCGGGATGCGCGCATCGAGTTCGTCGAAGGGAAAGGCGGCGTCGAAGCCGAACGCTTCGCGCGCGGCGTCGGGACCGAAGCGAAACCCTTCCCACGTTTCACGCTCGACGTTCTTCGCGCGGCAGAACAGGATCGCCGCAGGCTGGTTTTCACCCGCGTTCGCGTCGAGCACGAGCAGCGCCTCGGGCTCCGTGAAGCCGGTGAGGTAGTAGAAGTAGCTGTCGTGCCGATAGGGATAGTCCGCGTCGCGATTGCGCAGCGCTTCGGGCGCGGTCGGCACGAGCGCGACGCCACCGCCTTGCGCACGCAGCGCCGCAAGCACGCGTTCGCGGCGCGCGCGATAGAGCGCCGCGCCGCCGTCGGGGCCGCGCTGCATGTCGGCTGCGTCGGCCACGTTGGCGGCTGGGTGGGGTTCGCTCGAGGCGGCCGGGGCGCTGTGCTTGAGGGTCGAGTCCATCGCGAGATTGTAGCGCTGGCTACACACGGACGCGCGCGCTCGCGGCGATCCTCGGCACGCGCCGCCGCCGCCGGGGGTTGTCTCCTGCCTACATCATTTGTAGGAAAAATCCTGCACCGCAACAGGTGGCACGTCAGAAAAATGCGAATCCAACGTATACTTCGGCCGGATTCCAGAAAAGGCAGGTGGTATGAAACTTATCGGTTCGCTCGGCAGCCCGTATGTCCGCAAGGCGCGGATCACGCTCGCTGAAAAGAAAATCGACTACAAGCTGGTGCTCGAGAACGTGTGGGGCGAGGAAACGGCGATTCACGATTTCAACCCGCTCGGCAAGGTTCCGTGTCTCGTGATGGACGACGGCGAGGCCGTGTTCGACTCGCGCGTGATCTGCGAGTACGTCGACATGCTCTCGCCCGTGGCCAAGCTCATTCCGCCCGCAGGCCGTGAGCGTATTGAAGTGCGCTGCTGGGAGGCGCTCGCCGATGGCATGCTCGACGCCACCGTGCTGATCCGCCTCGAAGGCACGCAACGCACGCCGGAGCAGCGCAGCGAGGCGTGGGTGAAGCGCCAGGAGCGCAAGATCCACGAAGGTCTCGCCGCGATGGCCAAGGGACTCGACGGCAATCCGTGGTGCACAGGCAACCGCTACACGATCGCGGATATCTCCGTGGGCTGCGCGCTCGGCTATCTCGACTTCCGCATGCCGGAGCTGAACTGGCGCGAAGCGCATCCGAATCTCGCGCGCCACTTTGAGAAGCTCTCGCAGCGCCAGTCGTTCGTCGACACGGTGCCGCAAGGCTAATCAGCAGTTCACAGGCAGGCAGTCGATGTGAAAACGCCCGACGGCATGGCGTGCCGTCGGGCGTTTTCGTGAGCGTCGCGCAGCAGCGCGAATCGTCTTCCTCAGACGATCTTTTCCTCCGCCGGCGCGAACGAATCGCTGCGCGCGACCGGCCACCACTTCTCATACAGCTGATAGCGATAGCGGCCTTCGAGCAGATCGCCGGGCTTCAGGTACTTGAGCAGTTCCGACATCAACTGCACCTCATACGACGACACGCGCCGCACGATGTGATGCGCGCGCAGATCCGATGGGCTCGCAAGACCCGCGGCCTGAATCAGCTCTTGCAGCGCGTGCAGCGTGTTGTGATGGAAGTTGAAGACGCGCTCGCCCTTGTCCGGCACGTTCAGCGCGCGCTGGCGCACGGGGTCTTGCGTGGCGACACCGGTGGGGCAGCGGTCCGAATGGCACTTCTGCGCCTGGATGCAGCCCACGGCGAACATGAAGCCGCGCGCCGAGTTCACCCAGTCCGCGCCGATCGCGAGCGTGCGCGCGATATCGAACGCGGTGATGATCTTGCCGCTCGCGCCGATCCTGATCTTGTCGCGCAGGCCGATGCCCACGAGCGTGTTGTGCACGAGGAGCAGCCCTTCCTGCAGCGGCGTGCCGATATGGTCGGTGAATTCGAGGGGCGCCGCACCCGTGCCGCCTTCCGCGCCGTCCACGACGATGAAGTCGGGCAGGATGCCGGTTTCGAGCATCGCCTTGGCGATGCCGAAAAACTCCCACGGATGCCCGATGCACAGCTTGAAGCCCGTGGGCTTGCCGCCCGAGAGCTTGCGTAGACGCTCGACGAATTCGAGCAGCCCGCGCGGCGTGGAGAATTCCGAGTGGCGCGCGGGCGAGACGCAATCCTGGCCGACGGGAATGCCGCGCGTTTCGGCGATCTCGGGTGTGACCTTCGCGGCGAGCAGCATGCCGCCGTGGCCGGGCTTCGCGCCTTGCGAGAGCTTCACCTCGATCATCTTCACCTGCGGCTCGCTCGCAAGGCGCTGGAATTTCTCGGCGCTGAAGGTGCCATCGTCGTTGCGGCAGCCGAAGTAGCCCGAGGCGATCTCCCAGATGATGTCGCCGCCATTCTCGCGGTGATACTTCGACATCGACCCTTCGCCTGTGTCGTGCGCGAAGCCGCCTTTCTTCGCGCCCATGTTGAGCGCGCGGATCGCGTTCGCGGAGAGCGCGCCGAAGCTCATCGCCGAGATGTTGAAGATCGACATCGAGTACGGTTGCGCGCGGTTTGCGCCGACGAGCACGCGGAAGTCGCTGCCTGCGAGCTTCGTGGGAGCGAGCGAATGGCTGATCCATTCGTGGCCCACGGCCTTTACGTCGAGTTCGGTGCCGTACGGGCGGCTGTCCACCGCGTTCTTCGCGCGCTGATAGACGAGACTGCGCTGAGCGAGCGAGAACGGTTTTTCGTCGGTGTCGTCCTCGACGAAGTACTGGCGGATCTCGGGCCGCACGAACTCGAACAGAAAGCGCAGATGGCCCCAGATCGGGTAGTTGCGCAGGATTGCGTGGCGCTCCTGGAACATGTCATAGAGGCCGAGCGCGACGAGCAGCACGGGCACGATCACGCAGTACCACGACAGGTGATGGAGAGCAGCCGCGGCGACGCAGGCCGCGAGCAGCAGCACCGCGCCCCACATGGCGAGATAACGTCGGGAAAACATTGGGGAACTCCTCGAACTTGATTTAATGCGCGCCCTTGGGCTCTCCTCTCGTGAAGGGGCGGTGCGCGTCAGCCGCGCGGTCGCTGGGCGCGGCTTGCGGGAATGATGCCGCAAGTTCGTGAATCTGGCAGGGAAGCGGGCATGCCGTTTGAGCGGCGCCTGGCAGGCGTCGAAAGTCTGCAAAAAAACGCGGCGCCCAAGGCGCCGCGCGGTGCTTTCTTACGTTTTGCCTGACGTTGCTTGCGTCACGCGGTCGTGGCCGCGGCGGGCTTCTTGCGCGGTACGCGCTTCTTTTTCTTCGGCGCTTCAGGCGGCAGTACCGCGGGCACGTGCGGCGCGAGCGTCGTCACCGCTTCGATGATGCCGCCGCCCAGGCACACGTCGCCGTCATAGAGCACCGCAGACTGGCCGGGCGTCACGGCCCATTGCGCATCGGGAAAACGCAGCGTGAACTGGCCCGCGCCGAATTCGTCTGCGGTATGGAACGAGCAGGGCGCATCGGCCTGGCGATAGCGCGTTTTCGCGCCGCACGCATGGTCCTGCGCCGGCGGCTCGCCCGCCACCCAGCTCACATTGCCCGCACGCAGTTCGTGCGCGAGCAGCCACGGATGATCGTGGCCTTGCACGACGTAGAGCGTGTTCGAAGCCATGTCCTTGCCCGCCACGAACCATGGGTCTCCGCTGCCATCCTTGCTGCCGCCAAGACCAATGCCCTTGCGCTGCCCGAACGTGTAGAACGCGAGGCCGATGTGCTCGCCCACGACCCGGCCGTCGGGTGTCATCATCGGGCCGGGTTGGGTCGGCAGATAGCGGTTGAGGAAGTCGCGGAACGGCCGCTCGCCGATGAAGCAGATTCCTGTGGAATCCTTCTTTTTCGCGTTCGGCAGGCCGATCTTCTCGGCGATCTCGCGCACCTTTGTCTTCGGAATCTCGCCGAGCGGGAACATCGTCTTCGAAAGCTGCGCCTGGTTCAGGCGATGCAGGAAGTACGACTGATCTTTCGTGTGGTCGAGCGCCTTCAGCAGTTCGAAACGACCGTCACGCTCGTTGTTCTGACGAACGCGCGCATAGTGGCCCGTGGCGATCGTTTCCGCGCCGAGCGACATGGCGTGGTCCAGAAAGGCTTTGAACTTGATCTCGGCGTTGCAGAGCACGTCCGGGTTCGGCGTGCGGCCCGCGGAATACTCGCGCAGGAACTCCGCGAACACGCGGTCCTTGTATTCGGCGGCGAAGTTCACGGCTTCCACGTCGATGCCGATCAGGTCCGCGACCGATACCACGTCGATCCAGTCCTGGCGCGTCGAGCAGTACTCGCCGTCGTCGTCGTCTTCCCAGTTCTTCATGAAGAGACCGACGACGTCGAACCCCTGCTCCTTGAGCAGCCATGCGGTCACCGACGAATCGACGCCGCCCGACATGCCTACCACGACCTTACGTTTGCTCATTTCGTTGCTGCCTTAGTTCATCTTGGGTGCTACCTTGGGCGCCGTCGCGTGCGTCTGGATGAAATCCAGCGGCACGCGCTTGCCTGCGAGGTAATCGTCGACACAGCGCATCACGAGCGGCGTGCGATGGCGCTCGCTCGCCGCGCGCAGTTCGTCGGCGCTCATCCACACCGTGCGCACGATGTCAGGATCGAGTGCGCGGTTTTCCGGCTCGGCCGCGACACTGCCGCAGTACGTGAAGCGCACATACGTCGCACCGCTTTCTCCCGGCTTGCCGAAGTGCGTCATATACACACCGACGAGCGCTTCAGGCGTGAACATGTGCGCGGTTTCCTCGAGCGTTTCGCGCACCACCGCCTCGTGCAGCGTTTCGCCCGCTTCCAGATGGCCGGCGGGCTGGTTCAGACGCAGGCCGGCTGGCGTGTGCTCTTCGACGAGCAGAAAACGCCCGTCGCGCTCGACGATCGCGGCCACGGTGACGTGGGGTGCCCAGGTTTCCTCATTCATGGGCCGGTATTTTACCGGGACGGCGCGAACGCTGCCCGGGGCCGGATCGGGCCCCCGGGTCGGACAACGGCGGGGCGCATGCCCGGCTCGCCTGGCACTGCCGACCGTCCGGTCGGACGAGACAACGTGTTGTGTGCATCGCACAAAAGCGGGCAATTCCCGCTACAAAGCCGCCGCTGCTTTCGGTTAAAGTGGTGCCGTCGTTTGCCGTTGCAGTGGATGCCGACGCTTGAACGCCGTTTGTCGGCCTCCCTTCGCTCGATTCGAGCCAGAACACCTAGAACAAGAAGGTCGAGGAGGAAACAACGATGCATATCGGAGTGCCCGCAGAAACACGGGCGAACGAAACCCGCGTGGCCGCGACGCCGGAGACAGTCAAGAAGTACGTCGCCCAGGGCCACACGGTCACGATCCAGGCCGGCGCGGGCGCCGGCGCGAGCTATCTCGACGAGGCGTACACGGCGGTAGGCGCACAGGTCGCCGACGCGGCCGCCGCCTTCGGCGCGGACCTCGTGCTCAAGGTCCAGTCGCCAACCGTCAGCGAATTGCCGTTCATGAAGCGCGGTGCGGTGCTCGTCGGCATGCTCGATCCCTTTAATACGGAAAACGCCGCCAAGCTGGCCGAGGCAGGCGTGACGGCGTTCGCGCTGGAAGCCGCGCCACGCACCACGCGCGCGCAAAGCCTCGACGTGCTGTCGTCGCAGGCCAACATCGCCGGATACAAGGCGGTGCTGGTGGCCTCGACGCTCTATCCGCGTTTCATGCCGATGCTCATGACCGCCGCCGGTACGGTGAAGGCCGCGCGCGTGCTGATTCTCGGCGCGGGCGTGGCGGGGCTGCAGGCCATCGCGACCGCGAAGCGCCTGGGTGCGGTGATCGAAGCCTCGGACGTGCGCCCGGCCGTGAAAGAGCAGATCGAGTCGCTCGGCGGGAAATTCCTCGACGTGCCTTACGAAACCGATGAGGAGCGGGAAGCCGCCGTTGGCGTGGGCGGCTACGCACGGCCCATGCCGCCTTCCTGGCTCGCGCGGCAGTCGGCGCTGGTGCACGAGCGCGCGAAGCAGGCGGACATCGTCATCTCGACCGCGCTGATTCCAGGCCGAGACGCGCCTACGCTGCTGCCTTCGGAAACCGTGCAGGCGATGAAGCCGGGCTCGGTGGTGATCGATCTTGCCGCAGGACGCGGCCCGATCGCCGACGAGGCGACGGGGCGGCGCGGCGGCAATTGCCCGCTCACCGAAGCCGACAAGGTGGTGACACACCACGGCGTGCAGATCTGCGGCTACACGAACCTCGCGTCGATGGTCGCCGCCGACGCATCGGCCCTCTACGCGCGCAACCTGCTCGACTTCCTGAAGCTCATCGTCACGAAGGAAGCCACGCTCAACATCGATCTCGCGGACGACATCGTCGCGGCCACGCTGCTGGCCCGAGACGGTCAGGTCACGCGCAAGACATAAAGGGGAGAACAGGAATGGAAGTCATCAACCATACCGTCATCAACCTGATCATTTTCGTGCTGGCCGTGTATGTGGGCTATCACGTGGTCTGGAACGTCACGCCCGCCCTGCATACGCCGCTCATGGCCGTAACCAATGCGATCTCGGCGATCGTGATCATCGGCGCGATGCTCGCCACAGGCCTGACCGTGGGCGGCGCGGGCAAGTTCTTCGGCACGTTTGCCGTGCTGCTTGCGGCCGTGAACGTGTTCGGCGGGTTCCTCGTCACGAGGCGAATGCTGGAGATGTTCCGCAAGAAGGAGCCGAAAAAGCTCTCCAGTCCGGCCAAGGAGGGCGCGTAAATGAGCATGAACGTCGTTACGCTGCTTTATCTGGTGGCGTCGGTCTGCTTCATTCAGGCGCTCAAGGGGCTGTCGAATCCGAAGAGCGCGCGCGCCGGCAACATGTTCGGCATGGTCGGGATGGCCATTGCCATCCTCACCACGCTTGCGCTGATCACGAAGGAGTCCGCACAGTTTGGCTCGAATCTCGGGCTTGGTCTTGCGCTGCTGTTCGGGGCGCTCGTGGTGGGCGGTGGCCTTGGGGCCTTTGTCGCCGCGCGCGTCGAGATGACGAAGATGCCCGAACTCGTCGCGGCCATGCACTCGCTGATCGGTCTGGCGGCGGTGTGCATTGCGTATGCGGTCGTCTCTGAACCGGCAGCGTTCGGGCTGGTTGCAGAGGACGCGCCGTATCCGGGCTTCCTGCCGTACGGCAACCGCATCGAGTTGTTCATCGGCACGTTCGTGGGCGCGATCACGTTCAGCGGTTCGGTCATAGCCTTCGGCAAGCTCTCGGGCAAGTACAAGTTCCGCCTGTTCCAGGGCGCGCCGGTGGTTTATCCGGGCCAGCATCTGATCAACCTGATGCTCGCGATCGGCATGATCGGCTTCGGTATCCTGTTCTTCATCACGCAGTCGTGGTTGCCGTTCATCATCATGACGCTGATCGCATTCGCGCTGGGCGTGCTCATCATCATCCCGATCGGCGGCGCGGACATGCCGGTGGTCGTCTCGATGCTGAACTCGTACTCGGGCTGGGCGGCGGCGGGCATCGGCTTCTCGCTGAACAACGCCATGCTGATCATCGCGGGCTCGCTGGTGGGCTCTTCGGGCGCGATTCTCTCGTACATCATGTGCCACGCGATGAACCGCTCGTTCTTCAACGTGCTGCTGGGCGGCTTCGGCGGCGAGGCGGGCGCGGCGGCGGCGGGTGGGGCGCAGGAGCAGCGTCCGGTGAAGTCGGGTTCGGCCGATGATGCGGCGTTCATGCTCGGCAATGCGGAAAGCGTGGTGATCGTTCCGGGCTACGGCCTCGCGGTGGCGCGCGCGCAGCATGCGCTCAAGGAATTGACCGACAAGCTCGTCGAAAAGGGCGTGGACGTGCGTTATGCGATCCATCCGGTGGCGGGCCGCATGCCGGGCCATATGAACGTGCTGCTCGCGGAAGCCGAAGTGCCCTACGACATGGTGTTCGAGATGGAGGACATCAACAACGAGTTCGGCCAGACCGATGTCGTGCTCGTTCTGGGCGCGAATGACGTGGTGAACCCGGCGGCCAAGAACGACCCGAAGTCGCCGATCGCGGGCATGCCGATCATCGAGGCGTACAAGGCGCGCACGATCATCGTCAACAAGCGTTCGATGGCGGCGGGCTACGCGGGACTCGACAACGAACTGTTCTACATGGACAAGACGATGATGGTGTTCGGCGACGCGAAGAAGGTGATCGAGGAGATGGTGAAAGCGGTGGAGTAAGCGCCGCTTGCTTCAAACCCACGCAAAAGGCGCGCAGCGATGCGCGCCTTTTTCAATTCCGGCGTGCGTAGACCGCTCACAGCGACGGCGCATTCACGCGGCGCAAATAGTCGGCGAGCCGCCGTCCGCTCACATCGGGAAACTGCTCGAGCACTTCCACGTTTTCCATGCGCGCGATGTTGAAGTTGCGAAAGTCCTCGCGCATTTCGCACCAGGCGCCCACGGTCCACTGTGCGCCCCAGTAGACGAGCCCAAGCGGCCAGATGCGCCGTTCCGTATGCGCGCCGATGCGGTCGCAGTACGCGAAGCGAACGACGAGCCGCGTGTCGACGGCGCGATGCAGCGCGTCGAGCTTGTCCGAGAACGCGTGATCCATGTGATAGGCCGGCGCGAACACGGCAAGCCGTTCCAGCACGGCGCGCTTTTCCGCAGGCATGGCCGCGGCGATCTTCGCGAGCGCGCCGCGAGCGCCGCTCGCAAGCGCCGCGCCGCCCCACGATTCGGCCATGCGCGCGCCCACGGCGAGCGCGGTGAGTTCGTCGGCGGTAAAGGTGAGCGGCGGCAGGCTCGCTGTGCGCGCGAGCCGGTAGCCAATGCCCGCCTCGCCTTCGATGGGCACGCCCGAGAGCTGCAGGTCGCGCACGTCGCGATAGACCGTGCGCGGCGAGACTTCGAGCCAGTCGGCCAGTTGCTGCGCGGTGGTGAGACGCCGGCCGCGCAGCAGTTCGGCGATGCGAAAAAGGCGGTCGGCGCGGCGGGTCATGGCTGGGCGGTCGCGAAGGCGGGCGCGGTGATCGGCGCGGTGATCTGGATAAGCACGGATGATAGCGCCGGGCGCGCGCGCAGCGCCCGGCGGCGGTCAACCGAGCTTCGGTGCGTGCAGACCGACGCGGTTGCCTTCGGTATCGATAAAGAAGCCGATGTAGCCGTAGTTGTTCGGCAACTCGACAGCGGGCCCCTGCTGTCTGCCGCCGGCCTTTTCCACGCGGTCGAGCACAGCCGTGACCGAAGGCTGCGCGTTCAGGTACACGAGCACGCCCTTCGGGTCGGGCTTCGCGTCATGCGGATTGAACACGATGCACCCGCCGGTTTCAGTATCGGTGTGGGCGAAGAGCGCCATCGGGACGCCGCCGACCACGTCGCGCTGCAGCGCGGTGTCGAAGGCGGTTTCGTAAAAACGGGCGGCACGCTCCAGGTCGTGCGCGGGAATTTCGAACCACGAGATCACACGGGACAGATCGGTAGACACGATGCACTCCTCGAAGGCAACGGCGGACTGTGAATGGCGGCAGCCGGGCGGTGGCAGCCTCGCCGGATGGCGTAGAAGCAGTGTGCCAGGGGGCTGCTGACAGCGTGTTGTCAGTAGGTTTGGCGCGCCGCGCCGCGCGCGCTTCGGCGGCGGATTCGAATCTTTTCGAGAGAGACTTCGGCGCGTCTCTGCTGTAATCGAGGGGTTCAAAATCCCCGCACTCGCATGTCTCCCACCGTCTCGATCATCACGCCCACGGGCAACCGCGAAGCTTTTCTGCCGGCTATCTGGCGCTGCATCCAGCGTCAGCGCGTGGCCTGGGAATGGCTCATCCTCGACGATAGCCCGCAACCCAGCGCCTTCCTGAGCGCGCTCTCGAAGACCGACGCGCGCGTGCGCTACTACTGGTCGAAAACGCGCATGTCGATTGGAGGCAAACGCAACTTTCTCGTCAACGAGGCGCACGGCGCGCTGATTGCCCACTTCGACGACGACGACCACTACGCCTCCCACTATCTCGCCGGCATGGTGCGGATGCTGGAGGAGAACGGCGCGGACCTCTTGAAGCTCTCGACCTTCTGGATGTTCGCGCCGCATACGCGGTTCTTCGGCTACATGGACCTGAATGCACGCGTGGGGCTGCACTATGTGCTGACTGGCAATAGCGTCGCGACGGTCGAGTTCCACGACAAGATGAAGATTGGCGCGGACTTCATCCTTTTCTACGGGTTCTCGTACGTGTATCGCAAGGCGCTTTTTGAGGAGGCGCGCTTCGACGATATCGACCTGAGCGAAGACGAGAGCTTTATCCGCCGTATTGTCGAAGCGGGCCGCAAGGTGCTCGCCGCGGACGACACGCAGGCGAGCTGTCTGCACCTGATCCATCCGGCTTCGACGTCGCGCTGCTTTTCGCGCTATTCGATGCCGGCGTTCACGTTGCCGAAGATGTTTCCGGAGTACGAAGGGTATCCGTTGGCGCTGAACGCGCCAGGCGCGCCTGCGGTGGCGCAGAGCTGAGCCACGCGCGGCGCGGCGGCGGGTGAAAACGTCACCCGCCGTGCGCGTTTGCCAATGTCAGTTGGCGTCGTCGTTACCGGCGGCGGGGTTCGCGCCGCCGCTGGCTGGGCGCTGGCGCACGCTGCCCGCGATCAGGTCGAAGCGGAACAGGCGGCATTCGAGCGCGCCGTTGAAGAGCGGCGTCTTGGCGGCTTCGCGCAGGCGCAACTGGCCCGGCAGCTTGCGGTCCGAGGTGAGGACGAAGGCGCGCCAGCCTGTGAAGCGCTGCTTGAGCGCGTCGCCGAGCGCCTGGAAGAACTCGGCGTCGGGCGCCTCGTCCTTGGCGCGGCGAAAGCCTTCGTCATCGTCGCCGCGCAGCTCGCGCGCCGTCGGGCGCACCTCGCCGCGCGCATTGCGGCCCCGCACTTCGATACGCTCGCCGTACGGCGGATTCGCCACGAGAATGCCGGGCGCAGCCGAGGGCGCCGTCATGTTGCGCGCGTCGAGCTGCTTGAGCGACACGTTGCCAAAGCCGGCGCGCTTGAAGTTCGCGCGCGCCTTTTCCAGCATGACGTCGGAGATGTCGCTGCCGTAGATCAGCAGATCGCCGGTCTTGCCTTGCGCGAGATTGCGTGCGGTGTTCGCCTCGCTCTTGAGGTGCCGCCACGCTGCCATGTCGGCTTGCTTGAGCGACTCGAAGCCGAAGCGGCGATCGAGCCCAGGCGCGATGTCGAGTGCGACTTGCGCCGCTTCCGCGAGGAAGGTGCCGCTGCCGCACATCGGGTCATAGAGCGGCGTGCCGGGTGTCCAGCCCGTGAGGCGCAGGATGCCCGCGGCGAGGTTCTCGCGCAGGGGGGCCGCGCCCTTGTCCAGACGCCAGCCGCGCTTGAAGAGCGGCTCGCCCGAAGTGTCGAGATAGAGCGTGCACTCGTTCGCCGTGAGGAAGGCGAAGACGCGCACGTCGGGAAAGGCGGTATCGACGCTGGGGCGCGCACCGGACTTATCGCGCATGCGGTCGCAGATCGCATCCTTCACGCGCAGCGTGGCGAATTCGAGGCTGCGCAGCGGCGACTTGATCGCGGTGATGTCGATGCGGATCGTCTCGTTCGCCGAGAACCACTTCTCCCACTGCTGCTCGCGCGCGAGCGCGTAGATGTCCTGTTCGCTGCGGTACGGGCGCTGGGCGATCTTCAGCAGCACACGGCTCGCAATGCGCGAATGCAGGTTGGCGGCGATACCGCCGGCCCAGTTGCCGCGGAAATGCACGCCGCCGGGCACCTCGGCGCCGACCTGGAGTGCGCCGGGCGGCAGGCGCCGTTGCGCCGTTTCGGCCAGTTCGGCGGCGAGCGCGGCTTCGAGGCCACGCGGGCAGGGGGCAAAGAAATCGAAAGACATGAAGGAGGATGGGACGCTGCGGGGAAGGCGCTATTGTACGCGGGTTGCGGGGGCGGCCAGGCCTGCATGGCGCGTTCGCTGCGGGAGAGCGCTCAATGCCTGCATTTGGCCGCCATTTGCATCGTCACTTGCCCCTGCGCCGCAAGCGCCGCGCGCGGGTTTTTTTATTGGCTCCCGATCGCCTTCGGAGCGTAGGGATCCGGTACGCCGCAGGTCCGCGTCAGCGGCACACCGCCCACTCAGCCGCCGGCGGCCGCCATCTGCGGACAGGCGATGCTCGGCGCCGGCTTCGCCCGCGCGCCAGCCTTCGCGCCATTCGCTTGCGCGCTCACGCGCGGTGCGGCCGCGAGCGCGCGCACGCCGCTCGCGATCGACTGCGAGAGCGCCTCGACCGCTTGCCGATGGCCGATGACGAGCGCGTCGTAGCCGTCGCCCACCTTCTCGTTGAGCACGCTTCGGCAGGTCAGGACCGTTTGCGTGTCGAGCGCGCGTACGCTCCACACGGCGTCGATGAGCGCATGCGAGCCCGGCCACGATTCGAAGCGCTGCACGTTCACGCTCACGCGGTACACGGGCACGCCCTCGGGATGCGGCGAGCCGTACACGTCGATGGTGCCGAGCTGCTGCGTGAGGTCACCCGAGAGTGCCCGGCGGATCTCGTCGCCGGGCATCGAGGACCAGCGCTCCTGCTCGAGTACGCGCACCTGGTTAGCGTCGGTTTGCACGACCATCTGCGCCTTGGCGACCTGCGGCGGAACATCCACCGGCGCCAGCTCGATCAGCCATTGCGCGTTGCCCGCGCTGGGCGCGGCGGTGGTGCGAGCGGTGTCGTCAGTCGGGCTGAGCGTGTAGAACCGGCTGGCGGGCGAGCTGCAGCCTGCCAGCGCGGCTGCCACGAGAAGCGCGCCGAGCGTGGCAAGGGAGGGGACTCGTCGGAACGTCATGGCTTGTCTCCAGATTTGCCGCGCAGTAGCGATTCGGGATGGCGCTCCAGGTAATCGGAGAGCGCGTTGAGCGATTGCAGCGTACGCGTGAGTTCCTGCATCGCCTGGCGCACGTCGGACTGCAGCGGCGAATCCTGCTGCAGCGTGGACTGCGCGGCGTTGAAGGTCTTCTGCGCCTGGTCGAGCGTGCCTTGCAGTTGCGGCAGGATCTGATCGTTCACCTTGCCGAACAACTGGTTGGCGTTCTTGAGCGACTCGTTCAGGTTGTTGCCGATCTTGTCGAACGGAATCTGATCGAGCTTCTTCGCAATGTCGGCCACCTGCAGTTGCAGTTCCTCGAGCGAGTTCGGTACGGTGGGCAGTTCGAGCGGATCATGGTTGAAGTCGACCGTCGCGGCGCCCGCCTTCGGGAAGATGTCGAGCGCGATGTAAAGCTGCCCCGTGATCAGATTGCCGGTGCGCAACTGGCCGCGCAGGCCGCGCGCGACGAGCCGCTTGATCAGTTCCTGGCTTTGCGGCGTATGCGGCGCGGGCGCTTCGCCGCGGATGCGGCGCGACAGGCGCAGCGGGTAGAGGTCGATCGTCACCGGCATCGTGAAGTTGTGCTGTTTCGGGTCGTACTCGATGCCGATGTCGGTCACCTGGCCGAGCACAATCCCGCGGAAATCGACCGTCGCGCCCACCGAAAGACCGCGCAACGACTGGTTGAAGTACATGACCACGCGTTGCGGCGCGCCGTCCGGCTCGCGCATCGCCTCGCTCTCGTCGGAGGCGAGCGAGAAGGTGGCGTTGTCGGGCGCTTGCGGGCCCATGGACTGCCCAGCCGGGGCCTGGAACGCGAGGCCGCCCACCACGATCGTAGCGAGCGACTGCGTGTTGACCTTGATGCCGTTCGAATCGAGCTGCACGTTCACGCCGCTCGCGTGCCACCAGCGCGTGTTGGTGCCCACGTACTGGTCGAAGGGCGCGCTCACGAATACCTGCACCGTGACACCCGTACCGTCCTTGTCGAGCGAATAGGCTGTCACCTGGCCCACCTGGATGCGCCGATAGAAGATTGGCGTACCGATGTCGAGCGAGCCGAGTGTCGCGCTGTGCAGTGTATAGCGATGGCCTTTTTCGTCGATGGTTACGGCAGGCGGCGCTTCCAGCCCGACGAAATCGCTTTGCGAGTCCTGCGAGCGGCCAGCATCCGCGCCGATATACGAGCCCGAGAGCAGCGTGGTGAGGCCCGAGACGCCGCTTGCCCCAATGCGCGGGCGCACGATCCAGAAGCGGCTGTCCTTGACGGCGAATCGTTCGGCGTCCTTGGTGAGCTCGACCGTGACGATCACATGCGAAAGGTTGGGCGAGAGCTTGATCGCGCGCACCGAGCCGATGTCCACGTCCTTGTACTTGACCTTGGTCTTGCCGGTCTCGAGCCCTTCGGCGCTCGTGAAGCTGATCGTGATGGTCGGGCCGCGCGTGGCGACCGACTTCACGACGAGCGCCACGCCGATCAGCGCCGCGACGATCGGCACGATCCAGACGAGCGAGGGCAGCCAGCGCCGCGGCTTGACGATCTCCGGCTCCGGCAGATTGGGCGGGGTCGGTCCTTTCGGACTATTCATGGGGTTGATCCTGTGAGTGTTGCGCAGGTTTGTGTTTGTCTTCGTCCACCGGATCCCAGATCAGGCGTGGATCGAACTGCATCGAGGCGATCATCGTCAGGATCACGACCGAGCCGAACGCGATCGCGCCGGGGCCCGCCGTGATGACCGCAAGCGACTGAAAGCGTACCAGCGCGACGGTTAGCGTGACAACGAACACGTCGAGCATCGACCAGCGCCCGATGAATTCGACAAGCCGGTAGAGCTTGGTGCGTTCGACGGGCCGCCATTTCGAGCCGCGCTGCGAGGTGAAGGCGAGCAGGGCGAGCACCGAGAGCTTGAGCATCGGCACGAGAATGCTCGCGATGAAGACGATCACGGCGAGCGGCCAGTCGCCCGACGTCCAGAAGTAGACCACGCCGCTCATGATGGTGTCGTCTTCGTCGCCGACGAGCGAGGCCGTATGCATCACAGGCAGCAGGTTCGCGGGGATGTAGAGCAGCGCCGCGGCAATGAGGAGCGCCCACGTGCGCATGATGCTGTCCGGATTGCGCTCGTGCACGGGCGAGCCGCAGCGTGCGCAGCGCACGTGCTGGCGCTCGCGCTCGTGTGGCTGCACGTGCCCGCAGGCGTGGCAGGAGACGTAGCCGGCGTCGGTGGCGGTCTGGTATTTCATCGGGGGCCCTTGGGGAGCGGGCCGCCGCGCGGCGGCGCCGGGTCTTGCGTACTTGCACCGGGCTCGCGGATCTCGGGCTCGTCGAGCGGGTGGGGCGCGGCCGGCGACGGCGGGCGCGGCGCTTGCGGACCGCTGGAGCCGCCGGAGTCGCCAGCTTGCCCGTTCGGATCCGTGCCGCCCTCGCGCGCCGCGCGTGCGGCGTCGCGCAGGCTGTCGGCGATGTCCCAGAGCGTGCGCGCATCGAACGTGACGACCACGGTGAACATCAGCGTGAGCGCGCCGAAGGCGAAGAGCGCGGTCTCGGGAATGACCCGCGCGAGGCTCACCATCTTCACGATGGTGATGAGCACGCCCAGCATGAACACCTCGAGCATGCCCCAGGGCCGCACGAACTGGATGGCGCGCAGCACGTAGTCGAAGCCTGGTGGAATGAAGCCGCGCCGCACCGGCAGCAGGACGTAGAGCAGCGCCACCATCTCCGTGAGCGGAAAGAGGGTGGTTGCGCAGAACACGATTACGGAGATGACCTCCATGTCCTCGTGCCAGAGCACCACGAGGGCGCCGAACAGGCTCGACTCCGTAGTGATACCGTTCGCATCGAGCTCGATGATCGGGAACGACTGGGCGATGATGAAGGTGACGAGCGCAGCGACCGTGATGGCGCAGATGCGGTCGAGCTGGGACGCGGCGCTGCTGTAGAGCGTGGCGCCGCAGCGCGAGCAGCGCGCTGTCTGGCGGCCGAGCAGCCGCGGCTTGCGGTAGAGCGCGTCGCAATCGTGACACGCGATTAGTTTGTCCTGGGCCATGCGGGCAGGTAACGCAAAACGACGTGAACGAAGGACGCGCGACGGCGGCGCGCATGCCGGAAGGTGCTGACAGCGCCTCGCGCCATGTTACCAAACGCGCCCGGCGGCGTGCCGCAACGAGTCGCGGGCCTGCGCCGGTGGGTAAGCCGCTGGGTCTGGCAGTCAGGCGGCGCTTGCGTGCGCGACCAACGGGCTGCGAGTGTGCCACGTTTGCGCCGTCCGCGCGTGCGGGGGCGGCAGAGACCGGGCGCTTATCTCCAGATGTTTGCTGTCACACAATATGGATTATCTTTCGGGCATGGGAGCCGGATGGCTGCGGAACGTCGGCGAGGCCAGGTCCACGAAGCGAACGACTACGAAATCAAAGCGAGACGATCATGGAAGCATTGTCGAGGTGGATTCGTTTTTATCGGTGGCGCCAGGCAGTCGGGGCCGCTGCGCTGTGGGCCGGGGGCGTCGCGGCGCTGTTCGCGGGCGGGGCCGCCCACGCGCAGCTCGACGCGGCGAAGAGCACGATCGTCGCCGTCTCGCGCCAGATGAACGTGCCGGTCCAGGGCAGTTTCACGAAGTTCGACGCCCGGATCGACTTCGATCCGGGCAAGCCCGCGAGCGGCAGCGCGAAGATCACGGTCGACACGGCGAGCTATGATCTTGGCGACCCGACCTACAACGATTCGGTGCACGGGCCCGACTGGTTCGACGCGAAGTCGTTCCCGCAGGCAACGTTCGTCTCGACCGCGATCGCGCCGACCGGCACGAACCAGTACAGCGTGAGCGGCAAACTCACGATCAAGGGGCACACGCAGAACGTGGCCGTGCCCGTCGTGCTCACGCAGCAGGGCGGAACGCAGACTTTCGACGGGACGCTGCCGATCCACCGGCTCGCCTTCGAAATCGGCACCGGCGAGTGGAAGGACACCTCGATCGTCGCCGACGAAGTGCTCATCAAGTTTCATATCGTCGTCGCGCACAAGTAGCTCGACGGCTTTAAGGAGATGCCTTTGAACAAGCTCGCATTGATGGCCGCTGGGGCCGCCCTGGTATCGCTCGCAGCCCAGTTGGCGCACGCCGCCGATACTTACCAGCTCGATCCGAACCACACGTTTCCGAGCTTCGAGGCCGACCACTTCGGCGGCCTTTCCACGTGGCGCGGCAAGTTCACGAAGACCACGGGCACGGTCACGTTAGACCGCGCGGCGAAAACGGGCACCGTGGACGTGACGATCGATCCGTCCTCCGTGCAGACCGGCAATCCGCAACTCGACAAGCATCTGTTGGGCGACGACTTCTTCGACGTCGCGAAATATCCCACCGCGACCTACAAGGGCACGCGCATCGTCTTCGACGGCGACACACCCAAGGAGGTCATCGGCGACTTCACGCTGCACGGTGTGACTCGACCGCTCAAGCTGGAGATCGAGTCGTTCAAGTGCATTCAACACCCGGTGCTCAAGCGCGAGGTGTGCGGCGTGGAGGCCGAGGCCGAATTCAACCGCGACGACTTCGGTATGGACATGGGCAAGAAGTACGGCTTCAAGATGAAGACCACGCTGCACATCCAGACCGAGGGCATCAAGCAGTAGCCAGGAACGATGGCGCGGCGAAGGCCGTTGCGTATGCACGAAAAAAAAGCCGGTTCGCGAGAACCGGCTTTTTTGCTGAAGCGCAGCTTAAACCTGCGCGCCCGCGTTCGGATCGTTCGGATCGAACTTTTCCTTTTTGTCCTTCACGAGGTCTTCGCGCTTCACGCCGAGCCACATCGCGAGTGCCGCCGCGACGAACACCGACGAGTAGATGCCGAAGAGAATACCGACCGTCAGCGCCAGTGCGAAATAGTGCAGCGTCGGGCCGCCGAAGAAGAACATCGAGAGCACCATCATTTGCGTACAGCCGTGGGTGATGATGGTTCGCGACATCGTGCTCGTGATCGCATGGTTGATGACGTCGGCGACGCTCATCTTGCGCTCGCGCCGGAAGGTCTCGCGAATCCGGTCGAAGATAACGACCGATTCGTTCACCGAGTAGCCGAGCACGGCGAGCACCGCCGCGAGCACCGAGAGCGAGAACTCCCACTGGAAGAACGCGAAGAAGCCCAGGATGATCACGACGTCGTGCAGGTTCGCGATCACGCCGGCCACGGCGTACTTCCATTCGAAGCGGAACGACAGGTAGATAACGATGCCCGCCACCACGCAGGCGAGCGCGAGCAGGCCGTCGGTGGCGAGTTCCTTGCCGACCTGCGGACCGACGAACTCCACGCGCTGCAACTGCACCTGCGGGTCCGCCGCCTTGAGCGTGGACATCACCTGGTCGCTCTGCTGCGCCGAACTGAGGCCCGACTTGAGCGGCAGGCGGATCAGCACGTCGCGCGAGGTGCCGAAGTTCTGCACCTGGGCGTCGCCGTAGCCGATCTTCGTGAGCGAGTCGCGCAGCGGTTCGAGCGGCACCGCCTGCGGGTACTGCACTTCGATGACCGTGCCGCCCGTGAACTCGATCGACAGATGCAGGCCACGGTGGAAGAGGAAGAACACCGCCGCAATGAAGGTAATGAGCGAGATCGCGTTGAAGATCAACGCGTGCTTCATGAACGGGATGTCTTTGCGGATGCGGAAAAATTCCATGTTCTTGACTCCGTATCAGCGGGACGAGCCGGTGTTGTTGCCCGAACCGCCGCTGCCGCCCTGGGCATCGCGGCGGCGCACGACCGGTTTGGCGCGCGCGGCGCCCTTAGCGCCGGCCTTGGCCGGTTCGCGCTTCGTGGCGCTTGTGGCATTTGCAGCGATCGCGCGACCCGTATCCGTGCCAGCGTCGGCGCCTGCGAGCGCGGGCGTACCTTCATCGGGTTCCGGACGCCACACCTGACCCACCGCGAGCGACTTGAGCTTCTTCTTGCCGCCGTACCAGAGGTTCACGAGACCGCGCGAGAAGAACACGGCCGAGAACATCGACGTGAGAATGCCGATACAGTGCACGATCGCGAAGCCGCGCACCGGGCCCGAACCGAATGCGAGCAGCGCGAGACCGGCGATGAGCGTGGTCACGTTCGAGTCGAGAATCGTCGCCCAGGCGTGCGCGTAGCCGTTCTGGATAGCCAGTTGCGGCGGCGCGCCGTGGCGCAGCTCTTCGCGCACGCGCTCGTTGATGAGCACGTTCGCGTCAATGGCCATACCGAGCGCCAGCGCGATAGCCGCGATACCCGGTAGCGTGAGCGTGGCCTGCAGCATCGAGAGCACCGCCACGAGCAACAGCAGGTTCACCGAAAGGCCGATCATCGAGATCGCGCCGAACAGCATGTAGTACGCGATCATGAACACGGCGATGGCGGCGAAGCCGTAGATCACCGAGTCGAAACCCTTGCGAATGTTGTCCGCGCCAAGGCTCGGGCCGACCGTGCGTTCCTCGATGATGTCCATCGGCGCGGCCAGCGAGCCTGCGCGCAGCAGCAGCGCGAGGTCGGCGGCCGCCTGCGGCGTGGGCTGGCCCGTGATCTGGAAGCGGTCGCCCAGTTCCGACTGGATGGTCGCCACTGTCAGCACTTCGCCCTTGCCCTTTTCGAACAGCACCATCGCCATCGGCTTGCCGATGTTGTCGCGCGACACGGCGCGCACCGCGCGGCCGCCCGCCGAATCGAGGCGGATGTTGACCGACGGACGCTGATGCTCGTCAAAGCCCGCCGAGGCGTCGATGATGCGGTCGCCGGTGAAGATCACCTGCTTGCGCAGCAGCACCGGCGCGGCGTTGCCTTGCGTGAAAAGCTCGTCGCCCGGCGGTACCGGCGCGTTCACGTCCGGGTGCAGGCCCATCGGGTCGGCGAGGCGCGCTTCGAGCGTCGCCGTGCGGCCGATGATGTCCTTCGCCTTCGCGGTGTCCTGCACGCCCGGCAGCTCGACCACGATACGGTCGTCGCCTTGCTGCTGGATCACGGGCTCGGCCACGCCAAGCTCGTTCACGCGGTTATGCAGCGTCTGGATGTTCTGCTTGAGCGCGGCTTGCTGAACCGCCGTCTTCACAGCCGGCGTGAACGTGCCGACGAGCTGCACGCCGCCTTCGGGATTGTTCTGCGTGGCCCACGCGAGTTCGGTGATGCCGCCCGTGCCCGCGAGCAGCTTGCGCGCTTCCTCGGCCACGTCGGCGTCGGCGAAATTGACGACCACCGACTGGTTCACGCGGTTCACGCCGCCGTCGCGGATGTTCTTGTCGCGCAAAAGCGTGCGCACGTCCGAAGCGTCGGAGTCGAGCTTCTTGTTGAGCGCGCCATTCATGTCGACCTGGAGCAGGAAGTGCACGCCGCCGCGCAGGTCGAGGCCGAGATACATCGGCAGCGCGTGCAGCGACGTGAGCCAGCGCGGCGAAGCGCTCTGCAGGTTCAGCGCGACGATGTACTGCGGGTCGCTCGGGTCGGCGTTCAGCGCGTGGTTGAGCGCGTCTTTCAGGCGCAGCTGCGTGTCCGTGTCGGCGACGCGCACGCGGATGTTCGCGTTCAACGACGAGTTGTCGAACGTGACGTCGGCAGCCTTGATGTTGTTCGCGGCCAGCGCGGCTTCGACCTGGGCGAGCGTGCCCGAGTCGAGCTTGACCGTGGCCTTGCCGCTCGACACCTGGACCGCGGGCGCTTCGCCGAAGAAATTGGGCAATGTGTACACGAAGCCGATGACGAGCGCCACCAGCATCACGACATATTTCCAGAGGGGATAACGGTTCATTGGTTGACCCAACGGGGGAGGGGAATGGCCTTAAGCGCTGTGCGCGCGTCCGGCGTTGCCTTCGGGGCGTTCCTGCATTGACGTTTTCTTGTCAGTGGCTGCGAGGGCGGGCGGGGCGCGCGAGGCCGTTCTTTGGGAGGCAACGGCCTCGATAATGCCGTGAAGCTTTACAGCGACTTGATCGTGCCCTTCGGCAGGATGGTCGAGACCGACGACTTCTGCACGGTGATTTCCGTGCCATCAGCGATTTCGACGCCCACGTAGGCTTCGCTGACCTTGGTCACCTTGCCGACGATGCCGCCGCTCGTGATCACTTCGTCGCCCTTGGCCATGGCCGAGAGCATGTTGCGATGTTCCTTCTGACGCTTCATCTGCGGACGGATCATGATGAAGTACAGGACAGCGAACATCAGAATGAGCGGCAGGAAGCTCATGAGGCTCGATTCGGCACTACCTGCTGCACTGCCTTGCGCGAAGGCATTGGAAATGAACGACACGTTGGTCTCTCCGTTTTTTACGATCAAAAAGCGAGCCGGTTATTCTACCACCGGCATTCATCGCGACGATGACGCAAAATAGGCTTTGCGATCAAGTGCTTATCTCGAATCGCACCCCGGCGCGGCGTGCCCGCATGTCAAAAGCTGGGCGGTTCGAGCGGACCGGATGCCCTATCCGCGCCATTTGTCGCGAAAGGTTATTGTAATGTTTCGTGGCCGGGCTCAGTCCACGCCGCGTGCGCGCTGCTCGGCGAAGCGCTGGCGGAACGCCGCGAACGTCTTCGTCTCGATTGCCGCGCGCATCTCGCTCATCAGCTCCAGGTAGTAGTGCAGATTGTGGATCGTGTTGAGCTGCGCGCCGAGAATCTCGCCCACACGGTGAAGATGGTGCAGGTAGCCGCGCGTGAAGTTGCGGCAGGTGTAGCAGCCGCATTGTTCGTCGAGCGGGCGCAGCGAGTTGCGGTGCACGGCATTGCGGATCTTGATGTCGCCAAAGCGCGTGAAGATCCAGCCGTTGCGCGCGTTGCGCGTGGGCATCACGCAATCGAACATGTCGACGCCCGAGGCCACGCCCGCCACCAGGTCTTCCGGCGTGCCCACGCCCATCAGGTAGTGCGGCTTGTCGGCCGGAAGCTTCGGCGCGATGTGTTCGAGCACGCGCATCATGTCTTCCTTGGGCTCGCCCACCGAAAGACCGCCGATCGCGTAGCCGTGGAACGGCATCTGCGAGAGGCCGGCTAGCGATTCGTCGCGCAGGTCCTCGAACATGCCGCCTTGCACGATGCCGAAGAGCGCGTTCGGATTACCCAGGCGGTTGAATTCGTCGATCGAGCGCTGCGCCCAGCGCATCGACATGCGCATGGAGTCGGCGGCTTCCTTGTGCGTGGTCGGCACGCCGTTGGTCGCGTAGGGCGTGCACTCGTCGAACTGCATGACGACGTCCGAGTTCAGCACCTTCTGGATCTGCATCGACACTTCTGGCGAGAGGAACAGCTTGTCGCCGTTCACGGGCGAGGCGAAGCGCACGCCGTCTTCCGAGATCTTGCGCAGGTCGCCGAGCGAGAACACCTGAAAGCCGCCCGAATCCGTGAGGATGGGGCGGTTCCAGCCCATGAAGCGGTGCAGGCCGCCATGCGCCTCGATCGTTTCCAGACCTGGGCGCAGCCACAGGTGGAAGGTGTTGCCGAGGATGATCTGCGCCTTCATTTCCTCGAGCTCGCGCGGCTGCGTGGCCTTCACGGTGCCGTAGGTGCCCACGGGCATGAAGATCGGCGTTTCGACCACGCCGTGATTGAGCGTCACGCGGCCGCGGCGCGCGAGGCCGTCGGTGCCGAGCAGCTCGAATTTCAGGCCATTTTGCGGGCGTTCGCCCAGGTATGCACCGTGTTCGGCGCGTGCGTTGTTTTGATGACCGTCGGTCATGCATGGACTCCTGTGCAACCGGAAAACAGTCCGGCGCAGATGGTGAAACGCCGCCGCGCGTGGTTTGTCTGTCGCGTGACGGCCTGGAAAGCGTGAGTGTTACTTGTTGAGCGCGTCGTCTGTCCTGGTGAGCAGCATCGCGTCACCGTAACTGAAGAAGCGATACCGCTCGGCAATTGCGTGACGATACGCCGCGCGGATCGTTTCGATGCCCGCGAACGCCGATACGAGCATCAAGAGCGTCGACTTCGGCAGATGGAAGTTCGTGACGAGCCGGTCGACCACGCGGAACGTGTATCCAGGCGTGATGAAAATATCGGTTTCCGCCTGCGTTGCCGCGAGCGCGCGGCCTTCGCGGTCGGCGTCGCGCGCGGCGGCTTCGAGCGCGCGCATCGAGGTCGTGCCCACGGCGATCACGCGGCCGCCGCGCGCGCGCGTGGCGGCGATCTTGTCGACGAGCGACTGCGGCAGCTCGTACCACTCGCTATGCATCTTGTGCTCGGCGATGTTCTCCACACGCACCGGCTGGAACGTGCCCGCACCCACATGCAGCGTGAGCGTTGCGCGCTCCACGCCTTGCGCGTCGAGTTGCGCGAGCAGGGCGTCGTCGAAATGCAGGCCCGCCGTGGGCGCGGCCACCGCGCCCGGATTCTGCGCGAACACCGTTTGATAGCGCGTTTCGTCGCTCGCGTCGGCGTCGTGCGTAATGTAGGGCGGCAGCGGCAGACGGCCGTGTTGCTCGATCAGCGTGAGGCAGTCTTCGGGAAAGTGCAGCGTGTAGAACTGGTCGACGCGCTCGCCCACTGTCACATCGAACGCGTCGGCGAGGCGCAGCACCGTGCCGGGGCCCGGGCTCTTGCTCGCGCGGATCTGCGCGAGCGCCGTGCGCGCGCCGGTCAGGCGCTCCACGAGCACCTCGATCTTGCCGCCGCTGGCCTTCTGGCCGAAGAAACGCGCCTTCAGCACCTTGGTATCGTTGAAGACGAGCAAGTCACCCGGCGCGATGCACGCGGGCAGTTCGGAGAAGCGGCGGTCGCTGAAACGCGCAGGTTGGCCTGGCAACGGCGTGGTGTTGTCGACCTCCAGCAGACGGCTCGCGCTGCGCTCGGGCAGCGCGGTCTGCGCGATCAGTTCCTCGGGGAGGTCGAAATCGAAATCGGAAAGCTTGAACATGCGGCCTGAAATAACGGAAATGCGCCGGAGGCCCGGCGCGCGGCGGCTTTGCGGGGCCGCACCGTCAAACGGTTGCGCCCCAAAAAGCGGCTGCAATGGCCGCCCACGCACGGTGAGCAGCTATGATTGCGGGACATGCGCGATAGCGACGCCAGCGATGTGCCCGAGAGCAAGGCCGTCGCGCTGCACGCGCCGCGCCATGCCGGAAAGCCGATATTGTACTTGCGAAGCTGCCTATGCCCCCATCCGCTAACCGATTGATGTCCGAATCCGATTCCGCGAGCGACGCGCCCGACGACGCGCGCCTGCCCGAGGACGGCGCGCGGACGCGGCAGCCGGAGGAGGCGCAAGGGGCTGCAGCGCCCGCGCGCAAACGCGCCGCCAAAAAATCCGCAGAAAAAGCTGCCGAAAAAGCCGCGGCCAAAGACAAGCCCAAGCTCACCAAAACCGCCGACCGCCTCGCCAAACTCGGACTGCGCAGCGACATCGATCTCGTGCTGCATCTGCCGATGCGCTACGAGGACGAAACCACGCTCACGCCCATCGGCGAACTGCTGCCGGGCGGCATCGCGCAAACCGAAGGCGTGGTGTTCGACAACGAGATCGCCTATCGTCCGCGCCGCCAACTGGTCGTGAAACTGCAAGACCACAACGGCGACGAACTTCATCTGCGCTTCCTGAACTTCTACGGTTCGCAGGTCGCGCAGATGGCGATCGGCAAGCGTCTGCGCGTGCGCGGCGACGTGCGCGGCGGTTTCTTCGGCATGGAGATGGTGCATCCGGCGGTGAAGGTCGTGGAGGGCGACGCGCCGCTGCCGCAGGCGCTCACGCCGGTGTATCCGTCCACGGCGGGCGTGACCCAAGCGTATCTGCGCAAGGCGATCGACAACGCGCTTTCGCGCGCGCATCTGCCCGAACTCCTGCCCGAAACGGTGGCGCACGAGTTCATGGATCCGCTGAACGTGCCGCCCCTCATGGATGCGGTCAAGACCCTGCACCATCCGCCCGTGAACGCCGACGAGCACGAGCTTATCGACGGCACGCATCCCGCGTGGACTCGCATCAAGTTCGAGGAACTGCTCGCGCAGCAACTGTCGCTCAAGCGCGCGCACGAAGAGCGCCGCACGCGCGCCGCGCCCGCCATGGCTCGCCACGTCGCGGGACGCAAGAGCGAAGAGACGCTGCTCGCGCGTCTGCGCGGCGCGCTGCCGTTCACGCTCACCGGCGCGCAGGAGCGCGTGGTCGCCGAAATCGCACAGGATCTCGAACAGCCGCACCCCATGCAGCGCCTGCTGCAAGGCGACGTCGGCAGCGGCAAGACCGTGGTCGCGGCGCTCGCGGCCGCGCAGGCCATCGACGCGGGCTACCAGGCCGCACTCATGGCGCCTACCGAAATTCTCGCGGAACAGCACGCGCGCAAGCTGCGCGGCTGGCTCGAGCCGCTCGGCGTGCAGGTGGCGTGGCTGGCGGGCAGCCTGAAGGCAAAGGAGAAGCGCGCGGCGCTCGAAGCCGCGGCGCTCGGCACGGCGCAGCTCGTGATCGGCACGCACGCGATCATTCAGGATGCCGTGGAATTCGCGCGCCTTGGCCTCGTGATCGTCGACGAGCAACATCGCTTCGGCGTCGAGCAGCGGCTCGCATTGCGTGCCAAGGCGCAGAACGCGAAAGCGCCGGATCAGGCGCACCGCGAGTTCCAGCCGCATCAACTGATGATGTCGGCCACGCCGATCCCGCGCACGCTCGCCATGACGTACTACGCCGACCTCGACGTCTCCACCATCGACGAGCTGCCGCCCGGCCGCACGCCGATCCTCACGAAGCTCATTTCCGACGCGCGCCGCGAGGAAGTGATCGCGCGCGTGCGCGCGGCGGCGCTCACGGGTCGTCAGGTGTACTGGGTATGTCCGCTGATCGAGGAGAGCGAGACGTTGCAGCTGCAAACGGCCGTCGAGACTTACGAAACGCTCGTGGCCGCGCTGCCGGAACTCACCGTGGGCCTCGTGCACGGGCGCCTCGCTTCCACGGACAAGGCCGCCGTCATGGATGCGTTCTCACGCAACGAAGTGCAACTGCTCGTGGCGACGACGGTGATCGAAGTGGGCGTGGACGTGCCCAACGCCTCGCTGATGGTGATCGAGCACGCGGAGCGCTTCGGCCTCGCGCAGCTTCACCAGTTGCGCGGGCGCGTGGGGCGCGGCAGCGCCGCTTCGGTGTGCGTGCTGCTTTATACGGGGCCGTTGTCGCTCACGGGCCGCGCGCGCCTGCAAACCATGCGCGAAACGACGGACGGCTTCGAGATCGCGCGCAAGGACCTCGAAATCCGTGGCCCCGGCGAATTCCTTGGCGCGCGTCAATCCGGCGCGGCGATGCTGCGCTTCGCGAACCTCGAAAACGACGCGTGGCTCATCGAGCCCGCGCGCGGCGCCGCCGATCGCCTGCTGCACGAGTTTCCGCATGTCGTCACGCAGCATCTGAATCGCTGGCTCGGCGCGCGCGAGCAGTACCTGAAAGCGTAAACAGTCCATTTAGTCCGTGGTGAGGAACCTGCGCGCGCCTGCGCCGTCTGACCCTGACCCTTTTGCGATGATCACGCCCCGCATAGGGGTGCTGATTATTGGCGAATCTTCGCCATAGGTGTATAACTACAAACTATTGATTCACCTTTTTTGATTGGTCCCCGAATGACGCTCACTGAATTGAAATACATTGTCGCGGTAGCTCGAGAGCGCCACTTCGGACGGGCCGCGGAAGCCTGCTTCGTGAGCCAGCCGACCCTTTCGGTCGCCATCAAGAAGCTCGAAGACGAACTGAACGTCCAGATCTTCGAGCGCGGCACGAGCGAGGTGAGCGTGACGCCCATCGGCGAGCAGATCGTGACGCAAGCGCAGCGCGTGCTCGAGCAGACGCTCGCGATCAAGGAAATCGCCAAGCAGGGCAAGGATCCGCTCGTGGGGCCGCTGCGCCTTGGCGTGATTTACACGATCGGGCCGTACCTGCTGCCCACGCTCGTCAAGCAGATGATCAAGCGCGTGCCGCAAATGCCGCTCATGCTGCAGGAGAATTACACGCTCAAGCTCATCGAACTGCTCAAGCAGGGCGAGATCGACGTGGCGATCATGGCGCTGCCGTTCCCCGAAACCGGCCTCACGCTGCGGCCGCTCTACGACGAGCCGTTCGTCGTGGCGCTGCCTTCGGGCCATGCCTGGGAACAGCGCCCGAAGATCGACCCGGACGACCTCAAGCAGGAAACCATGCTGCTGCTCGGCAGCGGCCATTGCTTCCGCGACCACGTGCTGGGTGTCTGCCCGGAACTGATGCGCTTCTCGCAAAACGCCGACGGCATCCAGAAGACCTTCGAAGGCTCGTCGCTGGAGACGATCCGCCATATGGTCGCGAGCGGTGTTGGCATTACCGTGCTGCCGCGCATGTCGGTGACCGAGGTGAAGCCGCACGCGGGCGGTGTTGATTCCGGGCTGCTGTCCTACGTGCCGTTCGACGAGCCGGTGCCCGACCGCCGCGTGGTGCTTGCGTGGCGCAAGAGCTTCACGCGCTTGCCGGCGATCGAGGCGATCGTCGACGCCATCCACGCCTGCGACTTGCCTGGCGTGAGGAAGATCGAGGCGCCTGCCGAGGCGGCCTGACGTACATCGCGCCGTGCGCCTTTCGGGCTGCGCGGCGCGTTTACCTCTGTGGCGCGGCATTCGCCCGCGCTGCAAATCCCTCTCCTAATCCTTACGTTTCTTGCGACCCCAATAATCAACGCCTATTCGATAGATTAAATAAATCAAATTTTATATATCGATAGTCGCTGATAAAGTTTCCTCAAACCGATCCCAACCGGAACTCCCTGGAGGAAGCGATGCACACCACCCACTCGAACACTCCCGCACCCAGCATCTCGGCCCGCGCCGATTCTGGCCTTCGCACTGTGTGGTTCTCGCTGCTGGTCGACCGCGCGCTGTCCGCCTGACGTCTCTCGCGCGACCCCGCCGCAAAGTTCCCCGCATTCCAGAACACACCCGCAAGCAAGAAAGGAATCCAGCATGACCGACCGTACTCTCACCTCGGCAGCCGGCGCGCCCGTCGTCGATAACCAGAACTCCCTCACCGCCGGTCCGCGCGGCCCCGTGATGCTGCAAGACGTGTGGCTGCTCGAAAAGCTCGCGCACTTCGACCGCGAAGTGATTCCCGAGCGCCGCGTGCACGCGAAGGGCTCAGGCGCGTTCGGCACGCTCAAGGTCACGCACGACATCTCGCGCTACACGAAGGCGAAAGTGTTTGGCGAAGTGGGCAAGGAAACGCCGCTCTTCATTCGTTTCTCGACCGTGGCGGGCGAGCGCGGTGCGGCCGATGCAGAACGCGACGTGCGCGGCTTCTCGATCAAGTTCTACACGGAAGAGGGCAACTGGGACATCGTCGGCAACAACACGCCGGTGTTCTTCATTCGCGATCCGCTCAAGTTCCCGGACTTCATCCACACGCAAAAGCGGGACCCGCGCACCAACATGCGCAGCAACGTGGCCGCGTGGGACTTCTGGTCGCGTCACCCGGAGTCGCTGCATCAGGTGACGATCCTCATGAGCGATCGCGGCATTCCGAAGAACTATCGCCAGCAGCACGGTTTCGGCTCGCACACGTTCTCGTTCATCAACGCCGGCAACGAGCGCTTTTACGTGAAGTTCCACTTCAAGTCGGCGCAGGGCGTGGAGAACTACAGCGATGCCGAAGCGGCGCAGGTGATTGCTCAGGACCGCGAATCGGCGCAGCGCGATCTCTTCAACGAGATCGAGAAGGGCAACTTCCCGAAGTGGCGCTTGCGCATTCAGGTGATGCCCGAGGCCGATGCCGCGAAGGTGCCGTACAACCCGTTCGACATCACGAAGGTGTGGCCGCACAAGGACTACCCGCTGATCGACGTCGGCACGATCGAGTTGAACCGGAATCCGGAGAACTATTTCGCCGATGTCGAGCAGGCCGCTTTCTCGCCGGCGAACGTGGTGCCGGGCATCGGCTTCTCGCCGGATCGCTTGTTGCAGGGGCGGTTATTTTCGTATGGCGACACACAGCGCTATCGCCTTGGCGTGAACCATCACCAGATTCCGGTGAACGCGCCGCGTTGCCCGTTCCACTCGTTCCACCGCGATGGCGCAATGCGCACCGACGGCAACCTCGGCGGCAACGTGAACTATGAGCCGAGCCGTTCCGGCGACTTCGCGCAGCGTCCGCAGGCCGGTGAGCCGCCGCTCGCAGCGGGTGCGGTCGATCACTACGATCACCGCGAAGACGACGACTACTACAGCCAGCCGGGCGCGCTGTTCCGGCTGTTCGACGCGGGCCAACGCGAGCGGCTCTTCGCGAACATCGCGCGGCATATCAACGGTGTGCCCGCGGAGATCGTGGAGCGCCAGATCGAGCACTTCCGCCGCGCCGATCCGGCGTATGCGCAAGGCGTGATCGACGCGATCGCGAAGCAGGCCAAATAAGGCAGGAGGCGCGGTTTGTTGTCACAACGCTGAGACAGCGAGCCGCGCCCGAAGCAGGACTTCCAGGAAACACTAAAGGAGCACGATCATGACCCGAACGATGACGATGACCCTCAGAACCATGGGACGAGGCGAGGCCGCTACGATGGCGCGCACACGCGCGCAAGGCACGCAGATCGTGCGTCACGTGGTGGGCTTCGCGATTGTGGCGAGCGGCTTCGTGGCGATCGCCACGCAAGCCCTGGCGCACCTCGCGGGACATTGAACGAGCCGGGCTCGTTGCTGGGCACTAGGGCCGGATGAGCCGGTTTTCTGATATTTCCAGGCTACACTGACGGCCGATCGAGCGTTCGCGCGCCAGCATTAAGAGGCGTAGGCGGCGCAACCGGATCGCAACGAGCACGCGTAGTCTCACTGCTACACAAGGAGTCGTCATGGCCAAAAAAGCAACCGTACAGCACGTGAATATCGGCATCAGCGACAAGGATCGCAAGAAGATCGCGGATGGTCTCTCGCGCCTGCTCGCGGACACCTACACGCTGTATCTGAAGACGCACAACTTCCACTGGAACGTTACGGGGCCGATGTTCAACACGCTCCATCTGATGTTCGAGGGGCAGTACAACGAACTCGCGCTGGCCGTGGACGCAATCGCCGAACGCATTCGAGCGCTGGGCGTGCATGCGCCGGGCAGCTACAAGGAATTCGCGAAGCTCTCGTCGATTCCCGAAGCGGACGGTGTGCCGAGCGCGGAAGACATGATCCGCCAACTGGTGGAAGGCCAGGAAGCCGTGGTGCGCACCGCGCGCGCGATCTTCCCGTCAACGGAAGCGGCCAACGACGAGCCGACCGCCGACTTGCTCACGCAACGCATGCAGACGCACGAAAAGACCGCATGGATGCTGCGCTCGCTGCTGGCTTGATATAAAGAGCGGCGCCGCACGAGAAGTGCAGTGCAAGGCCCGCCGGATGTCCGGCGGCCCTTTTTGCTCGGGTGCGGCTCGCGGCAAGGGCGCAGGCGGCAACGCGGCGCCCTGGCCTACCTCTGGCCTACAATAGCGGCATCGCTTTTCCCGCCCCGATCATGTTCGCCCGACTCCCGCTCTATTTGCGGCTCGTCCGCATGGACAAGCCGATCGGCAGCCTGCTGCTGCTTTGGCCGACGCTCAACGCGCTCTGGATCGCCTCAGACGGTCATCCGCCGCTTTCGCTGCTGATCATTTTCACGCTTGGCACGGTGCTGATGCGCTCGGCGGGCTGCGCGATCAACGACTACGCCGACCGCGACTTCGACCGCCACGTGAAGCGTACGGCCGAGCGCCCCATCACGTCGGGCCGCATTCGCGCCTGGGAAGCCGTGGCGATTGCCGCGGGCCTCGCGCTCGTGTCGTTCCTGTTGATCCTGCCGCTCAACGGGCTCACGAAGCAGCTTTCGGTCGTGGCGCTGTTCGTGGCTGCGTCGTATCCGTTCACCAAGCGCTTCTTCGCGATACCGCAGGCGTACCTGGGCATTGCATTCGGCTTCGGCATTCCGATGGCGTTCGCCGCCGTGCAGGAGCACGTGCCAGCACTCGCGTGGATCATGCTGGCCGCGAATGTATTCTGGTCCGTCGCCTACGACACCGAGTACGCCATGGTCGATCGCGACGACGACATCAAGATCGGCATTCGCACCTCGGCGCTCACGTTCGGCCGGTTCGACGTGCTCGCGATCATGCTCTGCTACGCGGTGACGCTTGGCATTTACGTGTGGGTGGGCTTGACCCTCGGTTTTGGCTGGCTTTATTGGCTCGGCTGGGCGGCCGCGGTGGGATGCGCGATTTACCACTACACGCTGATCAAGGGCCGCGAGCGCATGCCGTGCTTCGCCGCCTTCCGTCACAACAACTGGTTGGGCGGCGTGCTGTTCGTAGGGATCGCGGCCCATTACGCCGTCGCGGGACTCTAAGGCCAGATCGACTCCAAACGAAAAAGCGCCGGGTGCATGACACACCCGGCGCTTTTTTTTTCAGGACGCTGCGGCAGGCTTACTGCTTGCCGAATTCCTCGCCCATTTCCTTCGCACGTGCATCTGCGGCGAGCGCGCCCTTGACGATGGCGGCCTTCACGCTCGACGCATCGAACGACGCCAGCGCGGCGGCCGTCGTACCGCCCTTGGAGGTCACGCGCTCGCGCAGCACGGCGGGCGGCTCGTCCGATTGCAGCGCGAGCTGCGCCGCACCCGCGAACGTGGCGATGGCCAGTGCGCGGCCTTGCTGCTCGTCCATGCCGAGCTGGCGCGCCGCTTCTTCGAGCGCTTCGATGAAGTAGAACACGTAGGCCGGGCCGCTGCCCGAGATGCCGGTGACCGCGTCGATCTTCGCTTCGTCGTCGAACCACACCGTTTGGCCCACGGCGCCGAGCACGTCGGACGCAAGCTGGCGGCCCGCCGCGTCGACGCCGCTGCTCGCGACGAGACCGGTTGCGCCCATGCCGATCAGCGCAGGCGTGTTCGGCATCGTGCGCACGACGCGCGCATGGCCGTTCAGCCAGCGCGAAAGGTCGTCGATGCGAATGCCGGCCATGATGCTGATGACGACCTGGTGCGCGCCGAGGTAAGGAGCGATGCCTTCAGCCACGGCCTTGGCGATTTGCGGCTTCACTGCGATCAGAACTGCGTCATACGACACGAGCGCGGCGTCTGCGGCGGCGCCGGTGCGCACGCCGAACTGCTCGGTGCTGCGCTTGCGGGCGTCTTCGTTCGGATCGATCGCGTAGAGATTGTCGGCGGGAACGCCCTTGCGGATCAGGCCGCCGATGAGTGCGGCGGCCATGTTGCCGCCGCCGATGAAGGCAATTTTCATGGTGATGGAATCGTTCAGTGAATCAAAGAGAGTAGTCGCGCGCGCCGAAAATCGCGGTGCCGACGCGCACGATCGTCGCGCCTTCGAGCACAGCGGCTTCGAGGTCGGCCGACATGCCCATGGAGAGCGTGTCGAGCGCGAGGCCTTCTGCGCGAAGCGCTTCGAACAGCTCGCGCAGTTGGCGGTGCGGCGCGCGTTGCGCCTCGAGGGAGGTTTCCGGCTCGGGAATCGACATGAGCCCGCGCAGGCGCAGGTTGGGCAGGGCGGCGATCTGTCTCGCGACCTGCTGCGCTTCTTGCGGGGTGACGCCGCTCTTGCTGGCCTCGCCGCTCACGTTGACCTGGAGGCAGACGTTGAGCGGCGCCATGCCGGCGGGACGTTGCGCCGAAAGGCGTTCGGCAATCTTCAGACGATCGACTGAATGGACCCAGTCGAAACGCTCGGCTACGGGGCGTGTCTTGTTCGATTGGAGCGGCCCGATGAAATGCCATTCGATGCTCGCGCGCAGGTCCGCGAGCGCCTCGATCTTGTCCACGGATTCCTGCACGTAGTTCTCGCCGAACGCGCGCTGGCCGGCAGCGTGAGCGGCGCGTACATCCTGCGCGGGAAACGTTTTCGAAACCGCGAGCAACGCCACGCTTTGCGGGTCGCGGCCGGCGTTGCGGGCGGCGGCCGCGATGCGCTCGCGGACAGCTTCGAGAGTGTGGGAGAGATCGGTCATCGGGCTTGAAGGCTGGCGCGTGCGTGGCTCGCGCCGCTTTTGGATCCAAAACGAACAGAACGACGGCCATTATACGGAGTGCGCACGGCGCGAAACACTGGCCAGAAAGCCTATGCCCGGTCTTATACCAATCGGCCGACTGTTGGCGCGCCGTGCGGTTCGCTACGCTGATTTCATTGCCGATGGCTCAATTTGTCGCGAGCATATGTTCGACCAGCTCAATCCAGTGCGTGACCGGAATCGCCGTGCCACTTTGCAGGTGCGTGATGCAGCCTATGTTGGCGGAAACGATCAGTTGTGGCTCCAGCGCCTGCAGCCGGTCCACTTTCTGGTTGCGCAGCGTGTAGGAAAGGCGCGGCTGCGTGATCGAATAGGTGCCCGCGGAGCCGCAGCAAAGATGGCTATCGGCGGGCAGCCGCACGTCGAGTCCGAGCGCGGTGAGCAGCTTCTCCACGCCGCCGCGCAACTGCTGGCCATGCTGCAGCGTGCAGGGAGGATGCCAGGCCACCGTCTTGATGCTGCGCCGCCTCGTCGCGGCCACCAACTGTTCCTCGAACGCGGGCAGCAGTTCGGAAAGATCGCGCGTGAGTTCGACCACGCGGCGCGCTTTCTCCACATAGGCCGGATCGTCGCGCAGCAGATGCGCGTATTCCTTCACCGTCGCGCCGCAGCCCGAGGCGTTCATCACGATCGCCTCCACGCCTTGATCGACGCCGTTCTCTATGTACGGCCACCAGGCGTCGATGTTCGCGCGCACGTCGTCGAGCGCATCGTCGGTGTAGCCCATATGCAGGCGGATCGCGCCGCAGCAGCCCGATTGCGGCGCGACGATCGTCTCGACGCCCAGTGCATCCAGCACGCGCGCGGTGGCGATGTTGATGTTGGGCATCATCGAGGGCTGCACGCAGCCTTGCAGCATCAGCATCTTGCGCGCGTGCTTCGCCGTGGGCCACGCGAGCGAGCGCTGGCGCACGGGCACCTTGTCGCGCAGACGCTTGGGCAGGAGCGGGCGCACCTGCTGGCCGAGGCGCATGGCCGGCGTGAAGAGCGCGCGGCGCGGCAGCAGGCCCGCGAGCAGGCGGCGCATGAGGCGCTGGCGCAGCGGACGCTTCACCATCTGTTCGGCGTGCTTGCGGCCCACTTCCACGAGGCGCCCGTACTGCACACCCGAAGGGCAGGTCGTCTCGCAACTGCGGCACGTGAGGCAGCGGTCGAGGTGCGTGAGCGTGCTCTTCGTGACCGGCGCGCCTTCCACCATCTGCTTCATGAGATAGATGCGCCCGCGCGGGCCGTCCAGCTCGTCGCCGAGCAACTGATAGGTCGGGCAGGTCGCGGTGCAGAAGCCGCAATGCACGCACTTGCGCAGAATCGCGTCGGCTTCGTCGCCGTCGGGGGTGTTGCGTATGAAGTCCGCGAGGTTCGTCTGCATCGCCGCGTGTGGGTGTCGTCAGAAGTCGGAATACAGCCGGCCGCGATTGAAGATGCGGGCCGGGTCGAAGGCGGCCTTCAGGCCGCGATGGATCTTCATGAGCGGCGCGGGCAGGGGCGTGAAGACGCCCGCACTGCGGTCGTACTCGCGTCCCGTGCGGAACATCGTGGCATGACCGCCGGCTTGCTTCGCGCTGATGCGCACCGTTTGCGCGTCGGTTTCCGTGATCCACCAGCGCTGCGCGCCGCCCCATTCCATGAGTTGCGCGCCCGGC
The DNA here is from genome assembly GCF_904848665.1 of Paraburkholderia hiiakae. Taxonomy (GTDB): domain Bacteria; phylum Pseudomonadota; class Gammaproteobacteria; order Burkholderiales; family Burkholderiaceae; genus Paraburkholderia; species Paraburkholderia hiiakae. The sequence goes on along the minus strand of NZ_CAJHCQ010000001.1, from coordinate 539,947 downwards.
AGTTGCAAGGGCTCCGCGATCGAGGGCAGCGCGAGCCGCCACAGCGCCGCATTCGGTGCAATCGAGGCAAAGAACGGATCGGTCTGCTCGCGCAGGCCCGCCCAGAAACGTTCGGCCTCCACGGCGTCCACCACTTCACCACCCAGGCTCGAGCGCGCGGTTTTCACGGCCGCTTCCGCACCGGCAAGGCGGACCGCGAGTGTTCCATTGCGCCAGGCGCTCGCCGTCATCGGCAGCGGGCGGCCGCCCCATTCGTTGAGCTTGCGCACGGCGTCGGTGCCGTTCATGTCGAACTTGAGCGTGGTTTCCGCTTGCGGCACCGGCAGCACCTTCACCGAAAGCTCCAGCATCAGGCCGAGCGTGCCGAGCGACCCCGCCATGAGACGCGAGACGTCGTAGCCCGCCACGTTCTTCACGACCTGGCCGCCGAAATGCAGCACCTCGCCGTGGCCGTTCATGAGCACCGCGCCCAGCACGAAGTCGCGCGGTGCACCCGCGCTCGCCCGCCGCGGGCCGGCCAGGCCCGCGGCGATGCAGCCGCCCAAGGTGGCCTGTGCGCCGAAGTGCGGCGGCTCGAACGCGAGCATCTGGCTGTGGGCCGCAAGCGCCGTTTCGATTTCCGCAAGCGGTGTACCGGCGCGAGCCGTGATCACCAGTTCGGCCGGGTCGTACGCGATGATGCCGCGGTGTGCGCGCGTGTCGAGAATCTCGCCCTCGAGCGACTGGCCGTACCAGTCCTTGGTGCCCCCGCCGCGAATGCGCAGCGCCCGCCCATCGGCGCTCGCCGCCCGGATGCGTTCGGACCAGTCCGAGACGATGTCGTCCTCTTCCATGTCGTGATGGTCGCGCTCGTTCGTTATATGGTTCGTTCGATTGTACTGAGCGAACCTCTCCTGACAACCCGGAGCGGACCCTCATGCGGGTCACGCGAAACGCATAAATGGCGCGATGCTTTGCGCGCGTTTGTGTGTCCGTCAGAAGCGCGGCAACTCAGGGTGTGGCAGCAGATTCCCCCGCACGTGCATGCGCCCGTACTCGGCGCAGCGCGCTCGCGTGGGGATCCCCTTATCGGGGTTGAGGAGCCTCGCCGGGTCAAACGCGTGTTTCACCGCATGAAACGCGTCGCGCTCCTGTGGCGAGAATTGCACGCACATCGAATTGATCTTTTCGATGCCCACGCCGTGCTCGCCCGTCACCGTGCCGCCCAGTTCGACGCAGGTTTCGAGAATGTCCGAGCCGAAGGCCTCTGCACGGTGCCATTCGTCGAGGTCGTTGCCGTTGAAGAGAATGAGCGGGTGCATGTTGCCGTCGCCGGCGTGGAATACGTTGATGCAGCGCAGCCCATACTGCTTTTCCATTTCGTGGATGCGGGCGAGCAGCGGCCCGATCGCGCGGCGGGGTACCGTGCCGTCCATGCAGTAGTAGTCGGGCGAGATGCGGCCGGCCGCCGGAAACGCGTTCTTGCGGCCTGACCAGAAGCGCAGGCGTTCTTCCTCGGTGCGCGAGATCTGGATGCGCGTGGCGCCATGCTCGCGCAGCACGGTGGTCGTGCGCGCGATTTCGTCGGCGACTTCCTCGGGCGTGCCGTCGGCTTCGCACAGCAGGATCGCGGCGGCGTCGAGGTCGTAGCCCGCGTTCACGAACTCCTCCACGGCGCGCGTGGCGGGCTTGTCCATCATTTCCAGGCCGGCCGGAATGATGCCCGAGGCAATGATGCCCGCCACGGCGTCGCCACCTTTTACGACGTCGTCGAAGCTCGCCATGATGACCTGCGCAGTTTGCGGGCGCGGAATCAGCTTGACGGTCACCTCGGTCACGATCGCGAACATGCCTTCGCTGCCGATCATCACCGCGAGCAGATCGAGGCCCGGCGCATCGGGCGCAAGCGAGCCGAATTCGACGATCTCGCCGTCCATCGTCACGGCGCGCACGCGCAGGACGTTGTGCACGGTAAGGCCGTACTTCAGGCAATGCACGCCGCCCGAATTCTCCGAAACGTTGCCGCCTATCGTGCAGGCGATCTGCGAGGAAGGGTCTGGCGCGTAGTAAAGGCCAAAGGGCGCTGCCGCTTCAGAAACGGCCAGATTGCGCACGCCCGGCTGTACGGTGGCCGTGCGCGCGTAGGGATCGACTTCGAGAATGCGCTTGAAGCGCGCGAGCGAAAGCACGATGCCGTGCCGAATCGGCATGGCGCCGCCCGAGAGGCCGGTGCCCGCGCCGCGCGGCACGACCGGCACGTCGAGGCGCCGGCAGATCTGCACGATGCGCTGCACCTGCGACTCGGTTTCCGGCAGCGCCACCGCGAGCGGCAGCCGCCGGTAGGCGGCAAGACCGTCGCACTCGTAGGCGACAGTGTCCTCCTCGCGATGCAGCAGGCAATGCGCCGGCAATACGGCCATCAACGCCTGGACCACCTCGCGCTGACGCTGCGCGAGTGCTTCCGGGCTCAGCTCGGGCAAGTTCGCCTCGGGTGCGTTCATGTCTCCTCCCGTCTGTTGCGCTTGTTTGCGCTCGTTTGCGCTTCTCTGCGCTTGTCGGTTACGCCGCCCAGCTGAAGATCTTGCCCGGATTCATCAAATTGTGCGGATCGAGTGCGTGCTTGATCGCGCGCATCGTGTCGATGGTGTCCGCGCCGTGCTCTTCCACGAGAAAGCCCATTTTATGCAGGCCCACGCCGTGCTCGCCCGTGCAGGTGCCGTCCATCGCGATCGCGCGCTGCACGATGCGGTGATTCAGGCGCTCGGCCTCCTCGATCTCCTCGGGCTTGTCAGGGTCGATCAGGATCGCCACGTGGAAGTTGCCGTCGCCCACATGGCCGACGATCGGGCAGGGTAGCGGCGAGGCTTTGAGATCGGTTTCGGTCTCGATCACGCATTCGGCGAGGCGCGAGATCGGCACGCACACGTCGGTCGTCACGGCGCGGCAGCCGGGCTTGAGCTGCAGCATCGCGAAGTAGGCGTTATGGCGCGCGTTCCACAGGCGGGTGCGGTCCTCGGGGCGCGTGGCCCACTCGAAGCCTTCGCCGCCGTGCTGCGCGGCAAGCTCCTGCACGAGCTGGGCCTGCTCCGCCACGCCCGCCTCGGTGCCATGAAATTCGAAGAAGAGCGTGTGCTTCTCGCGCAACGTGAGGTTCGAATGCTTGTTGATCGCGCGCACCGCGAGCGAGTCGATGAATTCCACGCGCGCGATCGGCACACCGATCTGAATCGTTTCGATCACCGTGCGCACGGCCTCGGCCATCGAAGGGAAGGCGCACACCGCAGCCGACACCGCCTCGGGCTGCGGGTAGAGCCGCACCGTGATTTCGGTAATCACGCCGAGCGTGCCTTCCGAGCCCACGAAAAGGCGCGTGAGGTCGTAGCCTGCCGACGACTTGCGCGCGCGCGTGCCGGTTTTGATCACGCGGCCGTCGGCGAGCACGGCCTTCAGGCCGAGCACGTTCTCGCGCATCGTGCCGTAGCGCACGGCGTTGGTGCCCGAGGCGCGCGTGGCCGTCATGCCGCCGATGCTCGCATCGGCGCCCGGGTCGATCGGGAAGAAGAGACCCGTGTCGCGCAACGCTTCATTGAGCTGCTTGCGTGAGATGCCGGGCTCGACCGTCACGGTGAGATCTTCGGCGTTGATCGAGAGCACGCGATTCATCTGCGAGAGGTCGATCGACACGCCGCCCTGCACGGCCAGCAAGTGACCTTCGAGCGAGGAGCCGTTGCCGTAGGGAATGATCGGCACGCCATGAAGGGCGCACAGCTTGACGATGGTCTGAATATCTTCTGTGCTCTGCGCGAACACCACGGCGTCGGGCAACTGCGGGTCGAAAGGCGATTCGTCGCGACCATGATGGGCGCGCACGGCTTCGGACGTGGAGACGCGTTCGCCGAACGCGCTGCGCAGTTGATCGAGGAGTTCGGTGGGGAACGGGCGGCGTGCGAGGGCCGGCGGCGCGGGGTGATTCACGCGGGTGTCTCCTTCGTATGAGTATGACTTCTTGGCGCGGACCATTTTACGCTGAACGACCGGGGCGCAAAGCCGGGCTCCGTATGCTGCGGTGCACGAAACCTATAATGGCCGGCGGATGTACGCGCCTTACACGGCGCTGGGCGCGCGTCATGCGCGACCCACGCGCATTTTCAGCCTCGGAGGGCACAACATGGGCAATCGCCTGAGCAAGATTGCAACGCGCACCGGTGACGACGGCTCGACTGGCCTCGGCGACGGCAGCCGCGTGCGCAAGGACGACGCGCGCATTGCCGCGATCGGCGACATCGACGAACTGAACTCGCAGATCGGCGTGTTGCTGTGCGAGACGCTCCCCGACGACGTCCGCGGGGCGCTCGTCGCTATCCAGCACGACCTGTTCGATCTGGGCGGCGAGCTGTGCATCCCGGGCCACACGCTCGTGACCGACGAACACCTCGCGCGGCTCGACGCCTGGCTCGCGCAATACAACGGCACGCTTGCGCCGCTCAAGGAATTCATCCTCCCAGGCGGCTCGCGGGCGGCGGCGCTCGCCCATGTGTGCCGCACGGTATGCCGGCGCGCCGAGCGCGCGGTCGTCGCACTGGGCGCCGCGCCGAACTCGGGGCCGCCGCTCGCCGATACGCCGCGCCGCTACGTCAACCGGCTCTCCGATCTGCTGTTCGTGCTCGCGCGCGTGCTTAACCGGGCTGCGGGCGGCAGCGACGTGCTCTGGCGGCACGACCGCGGCGCGGGCAAGGGCGAAGGCGCGTAGAGAACAAAAGGGGCGCGAGCGCCTCGCTACCGTCCGAAAGAGGATGTTTCCCGCACTGCAGGAGCCCTGCTGAAGCCCGCCCCACGACCGCCCGCCGCGAGTTCGTACCTGGTGCAATCCGCGAACTGCTGGGGTGCGACAAAATGTCCGGGTCGGGCTGTCGCCTTAAAGATGTATTGTGTGTGCATCTTTACCAAGGAGAAGCTGCAAATGACTGCGCTCACCGTCGATCAGATGGCCCGTGTGAAGGCCACTGCGCCCGTTTTCGCCGAGCACGGCGCCACGATCACCAAGCACTTCTACAAGCGGATGTTCGCCGCGCATCCCGAACTGAAGAACATCTTCAACCAGACGCACCAGCAAAGTGGCAGCCAGCCCGAAACGCTCGCGCGCGCGGTCTATGCCTACGCCGCGAACATCGACAATCTGGGCGCGCTCGGCGGCGCGGTCACGCACATCGCGCACAAGCACGCGAGCCTGAACATCCGTCCGGAGCACTACCCGATCGTCGGCCGCCATCTGCTCGGCGCGGTCGTCGACGTGCTCGGCGACGCAGTGGACCAGCCTACGCTCGACGCCTGGGCCCTGGCCTACGAGCAACTCGCGAACATCATGATCGGCACCGAGGCGAAGCTGTACGAGGGCGCCTCGTGGAGCGGCTTCCGCCCGTTCAAGGTGATGCGCAAGCAAGTCGAAAGCGGGGAGATCACCTCGTTCTATCTCGCGCCGGCCGACGGCGCATCCGCAGGCGGTTTCGAGCCGGGGCAGTATGTGAGCGTGACGCGCTTCGTCGACAAGCTCGGCGTGGACCAGCCGCGTCAGTACAGCCTCTCGGACGCGCCCCACGGCAAATGGCTGCGCATCTCGGTGAAGCGCGAGGCTGGCCGTGGCGAAGCACAGCCGGGCCACGTGTCGAACATCATGCATGACGGCGTGGAAGAGGGCGCGGTGGTGCACGTGAGCGCGCCGATGGGCGAGTTCACGCTCGATCGCAAAAAGACGACGCCGGTCGTGCTGATGAGCGGCGGCGTGGGCATCACGCCGATGAAGTCGATGCTTTCCACGTTGATCGCCGAACGCAGCGAGCGCAAAGTGACCTTCGTGCACGCGTGCCGCAACGCGAATGTGCACGCATTCCGCGACTTTCTGCGTCACGCCGTCTCCGAGTACCCGAACGTCAAGCGTGCGGTGTTCTACGAAGAAGTCGGCGCAAATGACCGGCAGGGCGTGGACTACGATTTCGAGGGGCGCATCGATATCGGTCGCATCGAAGCGGATGTGCTGCTGCCCGACGCCGACTATTACCTGTGCGGCCCCGTGGCGTTCATGCGCGAACAGCGCGAGGCGCTCGTTGCCCGCGGCGTCGATGCCTCGCGCATTCACACGGAGATTTTCGGCTCAGGCATGCTGTAACGTTGCACGCTGACGTTACATACTGAGTACGCCGAATGAAAAAGACGCCGCGCGAAAGCTCGGCGTCTTGCGTGAGCAGCAGTAAATCATGTATCGATTTGCAACCGGAGTCACTCGCCCGAGGCCCTCCGGTTTACCGCGCGATACCCCGATGGCGAAATCGAGAGCCTGCGCCGGAAGATCCGCGCCAGACGCTCGCCGCGCGGCACGCCGCAGCGTTGCGCGATCTCGTCGATGGGAAGATTGGTTTGCGCAAGCAACAGGCAACTCGCATCGAGCCGGGTACGCAGCAGATATTCGGACGGCGTGAGGCCCGTTTGCGTCTTGAAGTGGCGCAGGAAGTTGCGCATGCTCATCTGCGCGACGCGCGCCGCGTCGGCGACCGATATCGGCTGGTGGTAGTTCTCGCGCAGCCAGTGAGCCGCCGAGTTGATCTTGCCGTTTGCGCTGTCCGCCTCGCCATCGTCGAGCATGGGGCCGAGCCGTTCCCAGGAGCCCGGCATCGAGTCCTCGGAAACACGCTGCGCAAGCGCCACGCCGTGATTGCGCTTGACCACCTTCAGCGCGGCGACGAGCGCCTCGGAAGGCGTCACGACCGAAGCGCCGGCGTTGCGCGCCTCCAGCGCGCGGCGCAACCGCTGCGCCGAGCTTGCCGTATTGCCGCCCGTGCGCAGGAAGGGCACATCTGCGGCGGCGAGCACGGCACGTCCCTCGCCGAGCGCGCGGATGATGCGTACCTTCGGTGCGAGCATCTGAAGCCGCGTGATGAGTCGCGCATTGTCGCGCGCCTCCATCGCACCGGGGCCGCCGGCGATGAATAGCGTGTCGAAGCCGCTGCGCAGCGGGCCATGCAGGCTCTCGGACCATATCCGCAGGCCGCAGCCGCTGGCCACGTTGCCGCCAGGCTCGGAAAGCATGACGATCGAATAAGCAGGAAGCGTGTCGGCGCAGGCATCGTTCGCAAGACGAAACACGTCGGCGAGCAAGGTCACGTCCCCAAGCGGGAAGCCCTCGAAAACCAGAATGGCTATGCGTTTGGCCACGTGTCCGAAATTCAAGTGAGCGCCGCGCGGCTGGAAAGCGGCTTGCCGGCAGACCACCCTATCGATGTACATGGCCGGTTCCTCGCGCAGAAAGGATTCGCAGGAGTACGTTGCGTTTTTGCGCCGCGTGCCCTGATCCGGCTGTTCGGGCTGTTACATGCGGTCACATCACGCTCTCGGGATTCATGATAGGCCGGTGAACCCCTGGCGCACGGCGCAGTCTGAAAATGCCGAGAAGTTGGCAGAATGGTTCGGTATGCGCTGGTAGGCTGGCTTGGGCTCGCTCGAGCGTTGCACTCGGGCCCCGCGCGCGTGGCGCACACGGGCACACGCGAGCGCCACCCACATGTGAGCTTCGCAACGTCCGCGCGCAAAGCAATGCGCGTGTGTGTCTGGCACTTGCGCGTTTTCAGCGGAAATATTGTTTCGAGCTCTTGTGCACGTCATCGCGCATCAGCAGTTCCTCGGGCCACAGCCACGCGTACTGGCTGTGCTGATCGAAGCGCCCGACTGGCACGGTGCTGTCCAGCATGAACGCGTAAGCAAGCACAACATAATGTGTGCCGATGCCGTTCTCAGCCGCGAAGTTGTCCGGATAGTGATGCTCGTACACGCCGACGAAGCGAGCGGCCGAGCGCTGCATGCCCGCAATGCCGAGCTCCGTTTCGACGATGCGCGTGAATGCGGCGTCGAGCCATTCGTCCTTGCGAATGCGTCCGCCCGGCACGAACCACTTGCCGCGCGCCGGGCGATTGCGTCGCTCGCCCACCAGCACGCGGCCGTCGGCATCAGCGACGATGAGGTCGATCCCGACAAGCGGTGCGAGCCGCACCACCTCGAGGAATTCGGTAGGCGACAGCATGGACGAGTGGATCCGTGGGGTGTCGGTCGTGTCGATATGATTGTCTCGAGCGCAGCCGCTGCGCGCGCGGCGCATGACAATCAGGCGTCGCGTTCTAGAGCAGTCTAGGCGGGTCAATATCGCGTTGCACTGTCCACAGCCGCCTAAGTCTCGCTATCGTGGGCCAAGATGCGGGGCGTCGCCCACGCGCTCAAGGCTTCGGCGCGACGTAGCCTGCGGGCGTGACGGCGTTCGATCTGGCGACATCGGCGTTGTCCGACACCACATAAACGGGCGACTCGGTCAGGCGCAGCGGGAGCATGCCGTCGTTGTAAGTCATCGTGGTCGGGTTGCCCATCATGTCGAACACGCTCACCTGGCCCGAGCGCCCGCGCGCGTCCACCTGAAGCGTGTAGTTCGTCGCGCGCGTTGCATCGAAGCCGGTTTTCGCGCTCCAGCGCGCGTTGTCGTGGCTCCACAGCGCCGTGATCACCTTGCCCCCGCCTTTGCTGTCTTTATTGCCGCTATTGCCCGGCCGCGCGAACGCGTAAGCGTAGACGCCCGCGGGCGTGCCGCGCAGCGGCCCGAGTGTATACGTACCGTCGATCAGCCGCGTCATGGTCGCGACCGCGAGCGCGGCCGGCTTGGGGCTGATGTTCGACGCGCCGTACATGCCCTTCGGATGTTCGAGTTCGAAGAACACGCCGTAGCCGGGCGTCGTCTCCGGCATGTCCGCGCCATAGAAAATGAACGTGGTGTCCGCGCCTTCGCCTAGCAGGATCAGATGCGCGCGCGCCACGACCGCACCCTGCGCGTAGAGCGTTTGCGCGTCGGGATAGTTGGCCGCGTAGTTCGTACCGATGTCGTAACTAATACCTGTTTCGGTCACGAAGAGCGGGGCGCCGGGTTTGAGCATGTCGCGCATTGTCGCGCGCAGCTCACGCATGGCTTCAGGCAGCGAAAGCGTGCCTTTGTCGGGTGCGCCGTACAAACGTTCCGGTGGATGCGAAGGGCTCGTGCCGAAATCGTAGTAGCCGTGGATCGTCACACCATCGATATATTTAGCAATGCCAAGCGGTGCGAACTTCTTGAGCCACTCCGTGTTGCCCTGCACGCCTGCATAGGTTGGGCCCATCACGATCGCCGACGGGTCGGTGGAGTGCATGCCCTCGTAGACGGTCTTGTAGAGATCGACGAAATGCGCGTCCGTGTCTTTCCACGGCAGCCCGCCGTCCTTGTCGGGCTCCCACGTGACCTGATAGTAGTTGTGCGCCTGGCGCGGGAAGACACGCGCGCGGATGCGTGCGGACTCCGCGCCTACGCGCGACATGTAATCGCGCAATTGGGCCAATGACGAAGGCACGTAGCTGTGGGTCTCCTCGCCGTTCGGACTCGCCCACGCGGGAAACCCGTCGAGCGTGATCAATCGCATGATGTCGCCAGGCTTGAACTGCAGATCGAGCTGGGAGGCGGCAGCATCGAATGTATTGGGACCTTTCGGTTCCATGACATACCAGCCGCGCTTGTCGTTGGCCCACGCAAGGCCGAGGTCCGTGTAGAGCGGACGCAAGCCGTCCCCGCCGCAACAGTGCTGGCCGGGCGCGATATATGCTGAGCCTTGTCCGCCGAAGCGGTGCAGGTCCTGGCGCGCAAAGATCGGTGCGGGCAGTGCTGCGCTCACATCGGGCAGCACGCCGAACGTTGTGATGCCGGCCGGCCGCGTGCCGCGCTGGGGCAAACCCGCAGAGGATTGCGAAGCCAGCGACGCCGAAAACGCGAAGTAGCCCGCCTGCGGCAGCGTGCAGGTGAGCGACGTGACGCGTGGGCCGGCTGCCACCGTGAAGTTGCCACTGGCCTGCGGGCGGCTCCACGTATCCGTGAGCTGCCATTGCACCTTGTCGTCGCGCGTAGCGCGCGTGGTCACTTCGATACGCACGCTCTTGCCGTGGGGAAAGAGCCGGGTGCCGTCGCTGCCGGGTGTGTCGGCCGAGATGGGATCGTCGCCTGTGTCTGTCGCCGCGCGGCTGGCGGCGCTCCTGCAAACGGGCGCGTCGGCGGCGCGGCAACTCACTGCCGGGAAAAGGATGCCGAGAAGGACGAGCGCGAGCGTTGCAGCCGGCACCCATGAACAGGCGCGCGAGCGGCACGCGCAACGAGGGGTCACGAACGCGGATGCAAGGGCTAGGCGCAATGTCATTGGCAGGTTCCTCACAGCATGAAAGGGTAAGCCTAGTTGTTCGAGCAAGTCATTTGACGCCAGCGTCCAGGCTTTTCGCGCAATTCTCCCTGGAAGCCCCGCGAGAGAGTTGTGCAGTGCTCGCGGAGTCCAAGCATATAAAGCGGCTTTTTGTGAATTTTTTTATTGTGCGGCGCAAACAGGATTTAACAGGTTTAAACTGCGTTTCGCATGCTCCAAATTTGAGCGCAAAGATTCTTAAACATCATTTAATCAGACGAATAGAGTCGCAGTCTTTTATTGCTCGTTTCTCTTCCATCCCATGCGTACGCATCGATCGGAAGGCATCGAACGATTTTGTCGTAACAAAGGCGAAAATACCGGCCTGTAACGGTTATCCGGCACTTTTGCCCAAGTCGATGTAATCGAACAAATTGCCTTTCACGCAGTTTGCTTTTTGTCATTTGACTCGGCGCCCAAGCCTCTAAACGGTCCTCGACCGGACTAAATGCGCCAATGTCTCGCCAGTTTCGGTCAGTCGTCGTTGCGGGAATTTTTCTCTGCATATGATGCACTGCACATGGAATGCTATCGAAATGCTATTACCGGGACTTTTCGCTTGGTACGGGGGATTGTTTAGGGGAAAAGCATGGCGTACGCAAGTCTGGATTTACCGTCGTTCAGTCGCCCGCATCTAGTGACCGCGGGCATCAGTCGAGAGGTGCGTCATATCGCAATTCTGCTGTTCGATGGTTGTTCGCTCCTTGGCGCCGGTATTGTGGCTGAAGTGTTTCATGTAGCGAACGAACTCTCGACAGACACCACTCGTAGCTCACCTTACGATGTAAGCATCCTTTCAGCCGATGGCGGCAACGTGACGTGCTCGTCGTCGGTACGGGTCTGGACAGATGGACTCGATGCACGCCACTACGTCGGCTTCGACGCGCTGTTCGTGGCGGGTGGAAAGGGCGCCTTCGCGGCCGCCAACGACGAGCGTCTCGTCGCATGGCTGCGTCGCGTGCATGCGAATACCGGCACCATTCGTCCGATTGGTGAAGGCCGTTCGCTGCTCGAGGCGGCGAGCCTGTGCGGCCAGCGCACGCAACACGAGTTCGGCTCGTTTGCGATGCAAACGGGACGCGAGGAAGCGGGCGGCGACGCCGGCGACCGGCTCGAGTCGATGAAGAGCGCGCTCACGCTTGTTAAGCGCGACTTGGGTGTCGATGTTGCGCGCGCCGTGACGGAGCGGCTCATGCCCGATTCGGGCGGCAACCTGTTGCCGTTTCTCGGCGATGCGCTTGGCAGCGCGCCGGCTGACAAAGTGCGTGCAGCGGCGCGCTGGCTGCAGGAAAACTGTCAGCGCGCCATTTCGATAGCGGACGCGGCACAGGTCGCGGCGATGAGCGAGCGAAACTTTCTGCGCCGCTTCAAGCTGGAGATGGGCATCACGCCATCTGATTACCTTTTGCATGCGCGCCTTGCAATTACCTGCAGCCTGCTCACCGATTCGGAATTGCCGGTCGACAAGATCGCGCGCCGCACCGGGATGGGCAATGGCGACCGCCTCGCCAAGATCTTCCGCAAACGCATGATGATTTCGCCCACCGAATACCGCGAGCAGAGCCGCCGCGAGGCCGGTGTAGAGGCACTGTAACCGCGGTCCTCGTAACGCCGCGGTAATAACGATCGCACATCGCCGTAACAGGGTCGCTCGTCGCGAGTCGAGGCGATCCTGCCCGATATGCAGGAGTCCGAACATGAATGAAAGGTCATCGATTCAGGAGGGCCAGAGTCAGGCCCGCGTCGAAGCCGCAGCGTGCACGCGCATCGTGCCGCTTGTGCTGGCGGGCGGATCTGGCACGCGTTTGTGGCCCATGTCGCGCGAGCATTTCCCTAAGCAGCTAATTGGTGTGGTGGGCAGCGATACGCTGCTGCAGGCAACCGTGCATCGTCTCGACGGCTTTTCGTCAGAGTGGCAGGTCGCGAGTTCGCCAATCGTCGTATGTGGTGAAGAACACCGCTTCGTGATCGTCGATCAGTTGCGTGCGTGCGGCATGGACGCGCGGCTCGTGGTCGAGCCGGCGCGGCGCGACACGGCGCCGGCGCTCACACTCGGCGCGGCGCTCGCATGCGCAAACGGTGACGACGCGATCTTGATCGTCATGCCTTCGGACCATGCGATTGCGGATACGGCTGCTCTGCAGCGCGCGCTCGAATGCGCCGCGCGACATGCGCAGCGCGGCGCAATCGTCACGCTGGGCGTGCCGCCGCGCTCGCCTGAAACGGGGTTTGGTTACATCCGCGTGGGCGAGGCGATTGCCGACGGCGCGCACCGCATCGACGGCTTCGTCGAGAAGCCCGCGCCTGAACTCGCCACGCAATACATCGCGCAGGGTGGCTACTGGTGGAACAGCGGCATCTTCGTGATGCGTGCGAGCGTCTGGCTCGACGCGCTGCGCGCACTGCAGCCCGACATGCATGCAGCGTGCCTTGCCGCATTCGTCGACGGGCAGCAAGACGGCCCCGTGTTCCGGCCGGCCGCAGACGCCTTCAAGCGCGCACCGTCCGACTCGATCGATTACGCGGTCATGGAGCGGCTTTCGGGCAGCAACGGCTGGACGCCCGAAGGCGTGGTGGTCGCGCTCGACGCGGGCTGGTCCGACCTCGGCTCGTGGGACGCCGTGTGGGCCGCGATGGAAAAAGACGAAGACGGCAATGTGGGACGCGGGCGCGTGGTGTTCGAGGGGGCGGTTGCGACCTACGCGCATTCCGACGGCAGGCTCGTGGCTTGCGTGGGGACTTCGAACCTCGTGGTGGTCGAGACCGCCGATGCGGTTCTCGTCGCGGACCGCTCGAAGGTGCAGGACGTGAAGGGGCTCGTTGCGCGCATCAAGGCCGAGCACGCGCCCGAGGCGGATTCGCATCGCAAGGTGCAACGTCCGTGGGGCTTCTACGATTCCATCGATTCCGGCGAGCGCTTCCAGGTCAAGCGCATCGTCGTCACGCCGGGCGCGCGGCTCTCGCTGCAACTGCATCACCATCGCGCCGAGCACTGGACGGTTGTGCGCGGCACTGCGCTCGTCACGCGTGGTGAGGAATCCTTTCTTCTGACGGAAAACGAGTCCACTTACATTCCACTCGGTGTACGTCACAGGTTGGAAAATCCGGGCAAGGTGCCGCTCGAGATCATCGAGGTGCAGTCGGGAGCGTATCTGGGAGAGGACGACATCGTCCGTCTCGACGATACGTACGGCCGCTGCGGTTGAAGGCAGCGGCACGGCTTGCAGGGAGAAAAAAAGGGAGAAAGCATGCGCGAGCTACAAAATCTGATGGCGAGAGTGCTCGACGTATCTGCCGTGATGATCGGCGCGAGCGTGGCGTCGGAGATCCGCTTCGACGATGTCGTGCCGCGCGGCGTGAACGAAGCCTTTGTGCTGCTCGCCGCGGCGTTTGCGCTCGTGATCTTTCCGGCGTTCGAGCTTTACCAGTCGTGGCGCGGCCGCTCCAAGGCGCTGCTCGCGGGCCAGGTGTCGCTTGCCTGGCTCGTCGTGCAGGGCTGCGCGCTGATCTCGATGTACTCAACGATGCATCACGTCGACCTCGTTTCACGCCTGTGGTTCGCTTACTGGACGGCGCTTGCGGGCGGCTTGCTCATCACGTGGCGCTTCCTCGCGCACGGCGTGCTTTCGCACATGCGTCGCGCGGGCATGAATCTCCATCAGGTCGCCATTGCGGGTTCCGCTTCGCAGTGCGACGAGATTGTGCGGCGCATCGATGCGGAACCAGGCTCCGGCTTTCGCGCGAGCGCCCTCTACAACACGATGCCGCAATCCGCGCGACCCGCTAGCGAGAAAGACGCGCCGGTGTGCGACACGATCGAGGCGTTCGCGCGGCATATCCGCGAGCATGACGTGCACGAGTTGTGGCTCGCCCTTTCGCTTGCCGAGGAGCGCACGGTGGTGCGGCTCGTGAGCGAGTTTCGCAACGACCTCGTGAACATCCGCTTCATTCCGGACGTGCGCTCGCTGGCTCTTTTCGACACCAGTACGGTGATCGAGCTGCTCGGCGTGCCCGCGATCAACCTCGTCGCCTCGCCACTGCCCGCGAGCGCGCAGTTCAAGAAGGCGATGTTCGATCGCGTGTTCGCGGCGCTTGCGCTCGTGAGTCTCATGCCGCTTCTCATCGGTATTGCCATTGCGGTGAAAGTTTCCTCGCCGGGGCCGGTGTTGTTCAGGCAGCGCCGCAAGGGCGCCGACGGCCGCGTGTTCACGATCTACAAGTTCCGCACGATGCGCGAGCACAAGGAAGCGCCCGGCACGGTGAGCCAGGCGACGCGCCACGATCCGCGCGTGACGCGTCTCGGCGCGTTCCTGCGCCGCACGAGCCTCGATGAATTGCCGCAGTTCTACAACGTGCTGCGCGGCGACATGTCGGTGGTCGGCCCCCGCCCGCATGCGCTCGAGCACGACGATCTTTATCAGAGCGTGGTGAAGGGCTATATCAACCGCTATCGCATCAAGCCCGGCATTACCGGCTGGGCACAGGTCAACGGATTTCGCGGGGAAACCGATCGCCTCGAAAAGATGGAAATGCGCGTAGCGCACGATCTGTATTACCTCGGCCATTGGTCGTTCTGGCTCGACATGCGCATCATCGCGGCCACGATCGTTCACGGGCTGATCGGCCGCAACGCGTACTGAGCGCTGCGGCGCATTTGAGCAAGCATCACCAGCAAGCAACACCAGGTTTCGGGAGAAGCAAGATGGCGATGAATTATGACGGCGCTTACTATGGCGCAGCAGGCGCCGACGAGCGATACCTAGGCGACTACCTGCAAACGATGGTGGCGAACTGGCGCGCGATCGCGATCGTGACGCTCGCCGTCACGCTGCTGGGCACGGCCTATGCCTTCCTCGCCACGCCGACCTATCGTGCCGACGTGCTGTTCCACCTCGTCGACAAGGGCGACGCCAGCAAGAAGGACAGCAGCCTGCCGCCGCTCACGGGCATGTTCGATGAAAAGTCGACCGCGAACGGCGTGATCGAAATGTTGAAGTCGCGCAACGTAACCGAGGAAACGGTGCGCAAGCTGCACCTCGACATTTCGGCGCGGCCGCGCGAAATGCCTGTGATTGGCGGCATGCTCTCCGGCATCCTGGGCTCGCCCTGGGCGCAGAAGCTGCCCGGGTTCATGCGCCCGTCCGGCTATGCATGGGGTGGCGGCGACATCGCGGTATCGCGCTTCGATACGCCCGAAGCGATGTATGAGCGCGATTTCACGGTCGTGGCCGGCGAAGAACCCGGCACGTTCACGCTGCGCGACCCCGACGGCATTCCGCTCCTGCAGGGCCGCGTAGGCGAGGACGTGAGCGCCAATACGTCGGTCGGGCCGATCGCGCTGCACGTGGACAGCTTGAGCGGGGCGCCCGGAACGCCTTTCCTCCTTACGCGCGCCTCGACGCTCACCACCGTCGACCGGCTGGAGCGCGCGCTCGAAATCCAGGAAGTCGGGCTGCAATCCGGCGTGATCCGCGCGAGTCTCGAAGGCCACAACAGCAAGACGACGGCCGCGATCCTCAACAACGTGGCGCACGAGTTCATCAAGCAGGACATCGCGAGCCGCTCGGCGGAGGCGGAACACATGCTCGCGTTCCTCGACGACCAGTTGCCGCAACTGCGCGCACAGGTCGATGCGGCCGAGCAGAAGTACAACAAGTTCCGTAACGAGCACGGCACGGTCGATCTCGGCGAAGAAAGCCGGCTGCTGCTTCAGCAGGTGAGCGACAACAAGATCCGTCTCGAGGATCTGCGCCAGCAACGCGCGGAACTCGCGCAGCGTTTCACCGAGCATCACCCGGCCGTTCAGGCGCTCGACGCGCAGATCGGCACGCTGCAAGCCGCGCAGTCGCAGCTCACGCGTAACGTGGCGCAACTGCCCGATACGGAGCAGTCTGCCGTGCGCCTCTTGCGCGACGTGCATGTGAGCACGGAGCTTTACACGAGCCTCTTGAACAGCGCGCAGCAACTGCGTGTAGCGCGCGCGGGCCAGGTGGGCGACGTGCGCGTAGTCGATTTCGCCGAAGCGCCGGATGATCCCGTGCGTCCGAAGAAGCTGCTCGTGATCGCGCTCGCGATCGGCGCGGGTCTCGTGCTGGGCGTGCTCGTCGCGTTCGTGCGCAAGTCGCTGTACGGCGGCGTGGAGCGCCCGGACGAACTCGAAGCCGCGCTCGGCGTGCCGGTGTTCGCCGTGGTGCCGCGCAGCCCGCAACAACTGCGGCTGCAGCATCACGTGACGTCGCGCCGGCGCGGGCTGCACGTGCTCGCGCAGCAGAATCCGCAGGACGTCGCGGTGGAAGGGGTGCGCAGCCTGCGCACCTCGCTGCAGCTCACGCTCAACGACGCGCGCAACAACATCGTGATGCTCACGGGCTCGCGGCCCGACATCGGCAAATCGTTCCTCTCGGTCAATCTCGCCGCGCTGGTCGCCTCGGTGAACAAGCGCGTGCTGATCGTCGACGGCGATATGCGGCGCGGCGACGTGCACTCGCACTTCGGCATTGCGCACCAGCCGGGCCTCTCCGACGTGCTGCTCGGCGCGGAGCTGGAGCGCGCGATCCAGCACGAGGTGCTGCCGGGCCTCGACGTGCTCGCCAAGGGCTCGCTGCACTCGCATCCGTCCGAGCTGTTGATGAGTCCGCGCTTCGAGTCGCTGCTCGAAGAACTGGGCGCGAAGTACGACCTCGTGATCGTCGATACGCCGCCGGTGCTCGCGGTGACCGACTCGACGGTGATCGGACGCTACGCGGGAACGACGCTTCTCGCGATCCGCCATGGCCGTCACCCGATTTCGGAACTCGAGGAAACGGTCAAGCGCCTGCGCATAGGCGGCGTGAATCTGCGCGGCGTGCTGCTCACCGACGTGCCGAAGACCGGCGCATTCATCGGCGGCGGGTATCGCGGCGGTTATTACGGTTACGAAAGCGTTTCAGGGTAGCGACAGGGTAACAGCAGGTTGACGGCCGGTTTTCGGGTCGGTCGTCGATGATGAAAACCACCGAATCCCATTTCGCGCACGCGAGGAGAGAACGATGGCAATGGCTCGCAAAGTTGCTTTGATTACCGGCATCACCGGTCAGGACGGTTCGTATCTTGCAGAACTGCTATTGAACAAAGGCTATGAGGTGCATGGCATCAAGCGCCGCTCGTCGCTCTTCAACACGGACCGCATCGATCACCTGTATCGCGATGCCCACGACTCGGAACCCGGCATCCACCTGCATCACGGCGAAATGACGGACACCACGGCGCTGCTGCGCGTGGTCCAGGAGATCGCGCCCGACGAGGTCTACAACCTCGCCGCGCAGAGCCACGTGGCCGTGTCTTTCGACGAGCCCGAGTACACCGCGAACGCGGACGGCCTCGGCACGCTGCGCATTCTGGAAGCGATCCGCATTCTCGGCCTCGCAAAGAAGACACGCTTCTACCAGGCTTCTACGTCCGAGCTGTATGGGCTCGTGCAGGAAGTGCCGCAGCGCGAAACCACGCCGTTCTACCCGCGCAGCCCCTATGCGGTCGCGAAGCTCTTCGCGTACTGGACCACGGTCAACTACCGCGAGGCGTATGGCATCTACGCGTGCAATGGCATTCTCTTCAACCACGAGTCGCCGCAGCGCGGCGAGACCTTCGTCACGCGCAAGATCACGCGTGCGATCGCCCGCATCGCCGTCGGGTTGCAGAAGGAACTGTATCTCGGCAACCTTTCGGCCATGCGCGACTGGGGCCATGCGCGCGATTACGTCGACATGCAGTGGCGCATGCTGCAGCAAGAGAAGCCCGAGGACTTCGTGATCGCAACGGGCGTGCAATACAGCGTGCGCGATTTCGTGCGCGCGGCGGCGGCGGAACTGGGCATCACGGTGCGTTTCGAGGGCAACGGTGTCGAAGAGGTCGGCATTGTCGACCATGTGGACTCGCGCGAGATGCGGCTCGAAGCGGGTCAGGTGATCCTGCGTGTCGATCCGCGCTACTTCCGCCCGGCCGAGGTCGAGACGCTGCTCGGCGACGCCTCGAAGGCGCAGGAGAAGCTGGGCTGGAAGCCGGCGACCTCGTTCCACGCGCTCGTCAAGGAAATGGTGCGAGCCGACTATCAGGCTGCCCGGCGCGACGCGCTCGTCACGCTGGCCGGCTTCAAGGCTCTCGAACATCACGAGTGAGACGCCATGGACACGAACTCCCGAATCTTCGTTGCCGGCCACCGCGGCATGGTGGGCTCAGCGCTCGTGCGCGCGTTGCAAGCGCACGGCTACCGTAACCTCGTCACGCGTTCCCACGCGGAGCTTGACCTCACCGATCAGGCTGCGGTCGACGCCTTTTTTGAAGGCGAGAACATCGACGCAGTTCTGCTCGCGGCCGCGCGCGTGGGCGGCATCCTGGCGAATTCGACGCAGCCTGCACAATTCGCCTGGGACAACCTGGCGATCGAGACCAACGTGATCCGGGCGTCGTACAACGCGGGCGTGCAGCGCCTCGTGTTCTTCGGCTCGTCGTGCATTTATCCGCGCGAATGTCCGCAGCCGATCCGCGAAACGTATCTGCTCACCTCGCCGCTCGAGCCGACCAACGAGGCCTACGCGATCGCGAAGATCGCAGGCCTGAAGCTCTGCGAAGCGTACAACCGCCAGTACGGCACGCATTTCGTCTCGCTCATGCCGACCAACCTGTACGGCCCCAACGACAACTACGATCTCGGCAGCAGCCACGTGCTGCCCGCGCTCATCCGCAAGGCGCACGAGGCGCGCAGCAACGGCCAGCGCACCTTGACCGTCTGGGGTTCAGGCAGGCCGCGCCGCGAATTCCTGCACGTCGACGATCTCGCCGATGCGACGATCTTCGTGCTGGAGCACGAGACCGGCGACGGCGTCTACAACGTCGGCGTTGGCGAGGATCTGTCGATCCACGATCTCGCGCAGCGCGTGTGCGACGTGGTGGGCTTCGCCGGCGAACTGGTATTCGATTCGACCAAGCCCGATGGCACGCCACGCAAGTTGCTCGACGTGTCGCGCCTGGGCGATTTGGGCTGGCACGCGCACATTGGCCTCCAGGAGGGGCTCGCCCGCACCTACGACGACTTTCTTCAAACCTATGCCGCGCCGGCATACGAGGCGGGCATGCGGGTTTGAGGTGACCTGACGGGACCGGTGGCTTTCAAACAATCGGCCCCAGGGACGAAAGGGAAGAGGCGTCTGGTTGGTGGTGGGCGTCGTGCGCGGACCGGATGCACGACGCCCGCTTTTTTTCGCTCGACGCGCGAGACGAATGAAAGCGGTAGACGAGCAGTTCAAAAGCAGTTCAGGGACGGAAGCAACGCAATGAGAATCCTGATCTACGGACTGAATTACGCGCCTGAAGTGACAGGCGTCGGCAAATACACGGCCGAAATGGCGGAGTTGCTCGCGACGCACGGCCACGAGGTGCGCGTGGTCTGCGCGCCGCCTTATTACCCGCAGTGGCGCGTGCACGACGGCTATCGCGCGGGGCGCTACACACGCGAAACCTTGCGTGGCGTGGACGTTTGGCGTGCGCCGCTGTGGGTGCCTTCGCAGCAGGGCGGCTTCAAACGCATCGTCCATCTGGCGAGCTTCGCACTTTCGTCGCTGCCGCTCCTCGCGCGGCTCGCGGCGTGGCGGCCCCAGGCCGTCATGCTGATCGTGCCGACGCTCTTTTGCGCGCCCGGCGCGCTCATGCTCGCGCGCGCCGTTGGCGCGAGCAGCTGGCTGCATATTCAGGACTTCGAAGTCGATGCAGCATTCGATCTGGGGCTGCTCAAGGGCGGCCAGGGGTCGCGCCTCGGGCGCGCGGCCCTCGCCGGCGAACGCTGGCTGTTGCGGCGCTTCGACGCCGTGTCGTCGATTTCGGCACGCATGGTCGAGCGCGCCATCGACAAGGGCGCGGACGCCTCACGCGCCGTGTGCCTGCCGAACTGGGTCGATACCCAGGCGATCTTTCCGCTGCCGTATCCGAGCGCGTTCCGGCGGCGCCTAGGCATCCCGCAGGACAACACCGTGGTGCTGTACTCGGGGAACATGGGGGCGAAGCAGGGCATCGAAATCCTCGCGGACGTCGCAACGGCGCTTGTCGCCCACACGGATATCAGCTTCGTGTTCTGCGGCGACGGCGCGGCCAAGCGGGAACTGATGGCGCGTTGCGAGCCGCTCTCGAACTGTCATGTGCTGCCGCTGCAGCCAGTGTCGATGCTCAACGAACTGCTGAACGTGGCCGATATCCACGTGCTGCCGCAGCGCAACGACGCCGCCGACCTCGTGATGCCCTCGAAGCTCACGGGCATGCTCGCGAGCGGCCGTGCGGTGGTCGCCATGGCGCGGCCCGGCACGAGTCTCTTCGACGTGGTGTCGGACCATGGCATCGTGGTGCCGCCCGAGGACGGCGAGGCGCTGGCCGCGGCGATCGTCGAACTGGCCGGTGACCCCGCGCGTAGCGCCGCGCTTGGCCGTGCCGCACGGCGCTACGCGAAGCGCACGCTGTCACCGCAAGCGATCTTCGACGTGCTCGAAGCGAGGCTTGCCGGGCTCGCGGGTGAGGTTGCCGAGCCGGCGGGTCAGACGCGAGTTGCGCCGCAGTCAGCGTCGAGTGGCGGTTCTTCGGCGCAGCAAGGCGCGGGTCAACCTGCGCATCAAGCGGGGCAGGGCGGGTCGACGTTGCCAGAGGTCGAGCAGTCCGATGTGTGATCGAAGGCGCCCAAGGCCGCGTTTGTGGCCTTGGGTTGCTGGCGGAATTTACCAGGGCGATTTGTACAGTTCCGAGTTGGTCTGGTCCGGTGACCCGTACGGGTTGCTGTACGGCTTGCCATAGACCTGGGCGGTCGGAGAGGTTTGGCTTGCGCCGTAGTCGTACCCGGCGGTCGATCGATGTCCACCTGCCGAATTCTTCGCCATAGCGCTGCCGGCGCGAGACCTGCCGTTCGATCCGATCCTGCTGCTTCCCGAAGCGCTGCCTCTGTCGACCCTGCCGCCCGTGGCGTTCGCCATGCTCGCTGCGTAGTCCCCTGGCGTGACGACGTGCATGTGCTTTTCGTTCGTGAGCGCGTCTTCCGCGTCGTCTGGCGAAGCGCCGTTGCTGGTGTACGGGGTCACGCTGTACGGGTTGCCCGAAGTGCCCGGGCCGCCGAGCAGGCGCTGTTCGTCGAGTTTCTGGCGCTGCACGGCATTGGTGAGGGTGTCGCCCTGGCTGCTCTGGTCGCTCGCAGTAGCGGGCGAGCCGCCGGTTGGCGCGCCGGACGGGGCATTTTGTGCAAACACCGGGCACGGCCATGCGGCGCACGCGGTTTGCAGCGCGGCGGCGAGCGCATAAGGTGCAAATCGATGACGATAAAAGCTGAACATGGCATGGATCCCGCGCGCCGCGAATCATGCGGCATCAAGCCTTCATGTTGCCCACGCAGCGTCGCCCCGCTGCGCCAAAACCCCTGCCGTGTCGGCCACGCGCGAGAGGCGATGCGCAGGCCGCCCGATAATGAAATCGTCGCTTGATGCGGCCCGTTGTCCAATCGGCCAGGGCTCGCGACAAGCCGGAAAGCAGCAGGGAAGCCGCAGAGAACCGACCCGGATGGGCAAGGAGCGTTCATGACGGAAGCGGTCGAAGGTTTAGGGACACTCAAAGGGAGCGTCAGCGCGGCGGGTCGCTGGGATGGCGCTGGCGAGGCACCGTCCGCAGGCGCCGCGCCGCCGGCCGCAGCGCAGTCTGCCAGCGCGGACATCCGCGTGATCGATTTGAGCCGTGCGGGCAAGGGCAATTACGTCGCGCGCCGGGGCAAGTTCGTGCAGGCCGCGTGGTATCTCGTCGAGACCTGCGTGCTCGACAATCGTCTGCTGCCGCTCTCCGCGCTGCGCGTGGGCTTGCTGCGCCTGTTCGGCGCGAAGGTCGGCGAGGGTTGCCGCCTCGTGCACCCCATGCGTGTGAAGGCGCCGTGGAATCTGGAAATGGGCGACAACTGCTGGATCGGCGTGGACGTGTGGATCTACAACCAGGCGCCCATCCGCATTGGCTCGAATGTCTGCATTTCGCAGGGGGCGTTTCTCAGCGCGGGGTCGCACGACATGCGCACGAACATGGACTTGCATGTCGCGCCGATCGTGATCGAGGACGGCGCGTGGGTCTCGTCGAAATGCGTGGTGCAAATGGGCGTGACGATCGGACGCTCGGCGGTCGTCACGCCGCTCTCGGTCGTGCATCGATCGCTGGAAGCCGGCGGCGTGTATGGCGGCAATCCGTGCCGCTTTATCCGCTGGCGCTTTGAGCAAAGCAAGCCGCCCAAGGCATAAGGCGGCTCCTGGCTGGCTCGTTTCAAGCACGTTCATTCTCGGTATGAGCAGGCCCGAAGGCCTGCTCATACCCACACGAACTCCGCCACGCTAGTACCCGCCGTAACCCACCGCCCGGCCCGCTGCGGCCGCCTGCGTACTCGGCAGGATCAGGTTGATGACGCGGCTCCACTTCACGAGCGCCGAGGCATCGACGAACACGACATCGTTCGGTTTCAGGTCGAACTCGTCGGCCGTCGCCATGGCTTCCGGCGTCGACGCGTCGAGGTGGAAGACCGTGCGGTGTCCTTCCTGCTGCCCGCGCACCACATACACCTGCGAGGCGTCGCCCGATCCCTGGCTGATGCCGCCCGCGTTGCCCAGCGCGTCGTTCAGCGAGAGGTGCCCGTTATCGAACGGAAGCGGCCCCGGGTGCCCGACTTCGCCGAGCACGAACACGCGGCTTTCGTTCGCCGAATACACGCGCACGAGGTCGCCGTTTTGCAGCAGGATTTTGTCCGGGTTCACGCCCTTCTTGATCATGTCGGGAATGTTCACCAGGATCGTCTTGTCGCCGCGCGTCACGCTAACCCGCGAGCGGTCGCCCGCCGCCGTGAAGCCGCCCGCGCGGTTGATCGCCTCGGGCAGTGACATCGTCATGTCGTTGAGCACCATGAGGCCAGGCGTGCGCACTTCGCCGTCCACATACACACGCCGGCTGCGGTATGACTCGATGCGCAGCGTCACCTGTGGCTTGTTCAGGTAGTAGGCCAGCTTGCTCGCCACGAGGTTGCGCGCTTCCATCTCGGTGAGCCCCGCCACGTGGATCGGCCCGACGTAGGCTACCTGGATCGCGCCAGACGAGTCGACGGTATAGCCCGACTGCACCTGGCTCGCGCTCTGGTCCTGCGCCCCGTTGCCGCCACCACTGCCGCCCGATGGCAGATTCATCTCGGGGTGATCCCACACGACGATGCTCAGCACGTCGCCGGGCCCGAGCGTGTAGGGCTTGGGCGTGCCGAACAACGTCTCGACGTTCGACGGGACAGTCGCCGGTCTCTCCGCCGCCTCCTTTGCGACCAGTTCGTTGTTGATCTCGACGAGTGCGCCCGGTGGAGGCTGATCTCCGTTGCCGCCCGTGTGCGCGGCGCCGGTCGCGGCCTTCGCCTGCGTGACGCTCGATGGCGCCGTCATGCCAGGCGAGAGCCCGCAGCCCGCAAGCAGGGCCGCGGTCGTCACCATGGCCACCATCGCCGACATGGCCGCCCGTGCGCGGCCCGCCGATAATCCGCGCAAACTGCGCGCGGGCTGCGTCGCGGTTGCTGCAGTTGCATCCACGGCCTCGCCGCCAGAACAATCAGGTGTGCTGTCTAACATAGTGTTGCCCCCTTACTCACAGGATTCGCACATCGCCACGAAAGTGCAACGCGGGCCCATCGTTCGACTCGTTATGACGCTTCAGCTGCGTTGCTTCGTCACCCCTGCCAATCCCTACCATTTCCGCTATCTGATGCCGTCTTTTTTCCGCTTTTTCCGCTTATTCGGTTTGCTCCGCGGGCTCGCCCTGCGCCATGGCGCTCAGCGGGTGCTCTGGGCGAAATCGAGTGCCCGCGTGCGACAGATGTTCCTGCAACAAGCCGAGCAGCGAGCGCACCATGCCATCCATCGCGAAGCGCGCATCGAACGTGCGCCGTGCCTGCGCGCGCATCGCGTCGCGCGCGCGTTCGTCGAGCGCGCGCCATGACGCGAAGTTCCGCTGCGTGCCGGCGACCGTGTCGGGCGCGACGAAACCCGCGCCATCCTCATCGATCTCGCGCCATATGCCCACCTTGTCCGAGACCAGTGCGGGCAGCCCGCACGCCAGTGCCTCGGCCACGGCAACGCCGAAATTCTCCTGGTGCGAAGGCAGCACGAATACGTCGCTAGCAAAAAACGCGCCCCACTTGAGATTGCCCTGCAGCATGCCCGGCCAGCTGATGCGGTGCGTAATGCCGTGTGACTGCGCCATCGCTTGCAGCGCGGGCTGCCAGTTGCTCTGGTCGGGGCCCCCAATCAGCAGATGCGCATCCGGCGTTTGGCGCGCATGTTCGGCGAACGCGTGAATCAGCACGTCGCAGCCCTTCTTCGGGTGCAGGCGCCCGAGGAACAGCACGATGCGCTTGTTGCGCAGATGCGGCGACTGTTGCAGGAAGGCTTCCCGCAACGTGTCCGCGCTCTCGTTGGGCGCATTGGTGCCGAACGGCACGACGCGCTCGTTCGCTCGGTACAGCCAGAACGATTCGCGCGCGAGCAGGCGTTCTTCGTCGGTCGTGAAGATCACGGCGGCGGCGTCGCGCAGCACGCGAAAATCGGCCCACGGCCAGTAAGCCCATTTCTTCAGATGCTTGCCCGGATAGGTCGCCTTGAACCACGGATCGAGCATGCCGTGCGTGTACACGTAGTACGGCACCTGGGCGTGGCGCAGCGCGCGCCACGCGCCGAAGCCGTGGTATTGCCAGAGCCCGTGCACGATCGCCGCGTCGAAGCGCCTCGCGTTCGCGCGCAGCCACGGCACGTAGCCGGGGGTGTATCCGTAGTGCCCGCGGCCAGGGCCCAAGGCGTGCAGTGGGAGCGGGAATTCGCGCACGTAAGGCGCGTCGATGGGGTCGAGCGAGGCCACTTCGATCTGGTGGTCGAGCGCCGACATCGCGAGACCGCTCTGACGCACGCCTTCAATCGGGCCGCCCGAACGCGGGTCGACCGTGGATACGAGGTGCAGGATTTTCATCGGGGCTCCGGAGTCGCATACGTGGTGAGCGGCACCGGCGCCGCCGCGGGCGCCGTGGGTCGGAAGGCAGGCTCGCGCCCGTAGGACGGGTGCAGGCGCTGGCGCTTGCGTTGAAGGTCAATGCGGTAATGAAGCTGCGAATACAGCGCGACGATGAGGCCGAGCGCGAGGCCGTACACGAGGCCCGAGAAGCGCGTGCCGAGCGGATTGCCGCCGATCGACGCGCCCGGCAGCGCGGCGAGCACGAGCAGCGCCATGCTGAGCGGCATGAGCATCGGGTGACGCGGCGCAATGCGGCGCCAACGCCTGAATGCGCGGCCCGCGACGATGAGCGCGACGATCACGGCGAGCGGCATGCAGGCCCCGAACACGATGCCTTCGGCGTAGAGCTGATACACCCAGAAGTTGTGGCCAGCCACCCAGTCGCTGGTGTTGAAGTAATCGTCCTTGCTGAACGTCTGGTTCACGTACTGGTAGTAAATGGGTGAGTAGCGGTAAAGGTGGCCATAACCCTTGCCGAACAGTACCGACTCCACCGATTCGGTGACCTGATCGTACTGGTCGCGCATTTCCGCAATACGCGTGACTGTGGTCGGATCGCGGTCGGACTCCGAGCTTTGCGCGGCCGTCACGCGCTGCGTCCAGTGTTCGGTGATGGACGGGAAGAGCCACGCAGTCCCCACGCCGAGCGCGACGACGAACGAAAGCGCGATACCCGTGCGGAAGAACGATTTGATCAGATGGCTGAGCGACGGCGAGGCGAGCCACGCCGCGAACATGGCGAGCAGGACGGTCGCGATCAGCAGGCTACGCGTGACGCTCAGCAATTCGACGACGAGCGTGGCAAGGAACACCATGACCATCGTCATGTTGAAGCGCCGGGCGACGATGAACTGGTGCAACAGCATGGCCTGCAGCGCGAGCATGGTCGGCGAGACGATGCGAAAGCGTATGTCGGAGAGCGGCCCGCCTACAGCCAGCAAGCCGAAGAAGAACGTGAACACGAGACAAAGCACGTTTGCGTAATAGAGCGCGCGCTGCATCTGCATGACGCGAATCGGGTGCCACGGGCGGCACGTGGCCCAGTAGCCGAGCGCGAACAGCAGAAACGGCAGGATCACGCGCAGGTACTGGCCAACCGGATTGTGCTGCAGCATTTGCGCAATCAGGCTGCCGATGAGGCTCGCCACGAGCGCGCCCGTGACGAACGAGCGCAGCCGGGTCGGGCGCGCAAAGCGCGGCCCGATCATCGCAAGAATGAGCGCGCCTGCCAGGGCCGGAATGACGGCCAGCCATTGCGCGCCGTGGCCGAACTGGGAGTCCGGGGCCTTATAGTCGAAAGCGAGAGGCACGAGGCACACCCAGAGCCATAGAGCAGCATGTTTGTTTCGCATCGGCGTTCCTCCCGGTGCGGTGCATAGGGTCGCATACGCTGCGCAAGATATATGCGCGCCGCACGCGTTGGCTCGACTCAATATAAAACGCCGCAAGTGGCTTGCGCATGCGCGTGGCGGGTAGCGGCAGGGTTGTGGCGGCAGGAAAAATATTCTGATCCGGCGTGTGGTTTCGCCCACACACCTGGCTGAGAACGGCGGGAACTTGGCGCACGCTGCACGGCGCCTGTGTTCAAGATGGGGCCGGCAGGAGTAAGTTTTTCATCGTCTGCCTTGCGGAAGAATCCGGCATGGACGTAGCGAGGGAAAGGTCATGAAGCTACTACATGGAGTGGGAGTGTCGACGAAAGGGCGTTCCGTCGAGCTCGACTTCGTGCGTGGCATCGCGATCTTTGTCGTGATGGGCTATCACTTCCACACGGTGCGCACAGGTCATCCGTGGGTGAGCGTGATCGAGTACCCGCTGAAAAGCTTCGGCCACGAAGGCGTGAACCTTTTCTTCACACTAAGCGGCTTTCTCGTGGGCGGCCTGCTGCTGCGCCAATACTCGCAAACGGGCCGCATCGGCGCGCGCCGTTTCATCGTACGGCGGATCTTCAAGATCTGGCCTGCGTACTACGCGCTGATTTTGTTTCACCTGCTAGCAGGCCGTCATCGGCCCGATACGTTCCTCTGGCAGAACCTCACTCACATGCAGAATTACTTCGGCACCTCCATTGCGCAAACGTGGAGCCTCGCTGTCGAAGAGCACTTTTATCTGTTCCTGCCCGCACTGCTGATCCTGCTCGCACACTTCCGGTTGCGCGCGAATGCGCTGATCGCCGTGATGGCCGGCCTCTGCGCGATCGTCTTGAGCGCGCGTTGCATCGCGGTATCGCACGGGGATCTCGTCGGCGCGTTCAACTACACGCAGTACCGCATGGACAGCCTGCTGATTGGCGTGATCCTCGCGACCGTCTACTGGATGAAGCCCGAAGTCTGGCGCATGCTCGTCGCGAAGAAGCGCTGGCTGTTCGGCGCGGTGGGGCTGCTCCTCGTCTGGCTCGTCTTCGCGACGCCCGATGTCGCGCTGGACGAGAGCATTGGCTACACGATTCAGGCCATCGGCTTTTGCGCGCTCATCATGCTCGTGCTCGAACATTCGGGCAGATTGCGCACGACGTGGTTGTATCGCGGGCTTGCGTGGCTCGGCGTGTACTCGTACGGCATTTATCTCTGGCATTCGCTCGCGCTCGCGCCCGGCGACTATCTGATTCACAAGACAAGCGCGCTCGGCGTGCCGCCGCTCGCCGCCTGGCTGGTCGTGATCGTCGCGCAGTTCTTCATCGCTACGGTGCTGGGCTATCTCACCACGCGCGCCGTCGAGTTCCCGTTCCTGCGTCTGCGCGAGGCGATGTTCCCCGACACGCGCAGGGCCGTCCCGGCCGACCGCCCCAACGCGGGCGCGGCGGACAACAAGATCGAAGGCGTTGCGTGAGCGGGTTGAACTGATTCGGCTTACTGAATAGTTGTCGATGTTGGTCCAAGCGTTTGCCTATGCTCACGCCATCGCGGCCTGCAGCGTGTGCTTGAACTGTGCGAGCGTGTGGCTTGACAGGAGGTGTTCGCCCGCGGGCTGCGCGGTATTCGATGCGCGCCAGCGCTGCGCGAGCGTATCGAGCGCGTGCGCGATCGTGGCGGGCTCGAGGTCGTCGAGGAGCGGGCCGAGCGCGCCGTCGCGGCAATACCAGCCAATCAGGCCGTCGGCGCTGGCCACCACGGGCTTGCCGAAGCGGTACGCCTGCACGAGTACGCCGCTCATGCCGTAGTGCTGCTTGTAGCCTAGCCACACGGCGTCGCAGGCGCTGAAGAGTTCGCGCTCCATCTCGTCGGAGATGAACTGGTTGAAGATCACCGGCGCGCTCGCGAGTCGCGGAGCGTGTGCGTCGATGAACGCGCGCGTTTCGTCATCCTGCTGGCCGGCGATCACGAGGCAGGGCGCGTCGGGCTTGTGCTCGAGCGCGAGCATCAGCTCGCGAATGCCCTTGCGCTCGCCGATCGCGCCGTACACGAGCAGGTAGCGCGTATGCGCGTCGAGCTTCAGTTGCTCGCGCGCGAGCAGCGGGTCCATGCCCTCGATTTCGGGAAACGGGTCAGCGAGATAGCTGAGCGGCGCGGCGCGCCGGGGCTTCGTGCTCGCGAACCAGTCGGGCAGCGTCGGGTCGATCGTGAAGAGTTCGCGCAGCCCGCGCGAGCGCATGGCGCGGCGAAACAGCGCCGACTTGGCCATGTCGACGAAGCGGCGGCGCGGCGTGCGCAAGCCGATGCCCGCGTGATGAAACGTCATGCCCATGATGATGGCGATCCACGGTGTCTCGCCGAATGGCGAGTCGAACCCCGCGAGCGTGTAGAAGAAGTAGTCGGCGTAGGGCGCCACGACGAGCCGTACGTCCATCGTTTTGCTGATCTGCCGGAAGGCGCGCGCATAGAAGTTGCGAAAGCGCATGTACACGCTCGCGGCGAAATGCGGGCCGGGCGGAACGGTATGCAGGTCGAGCAGCACGAGGCGCAGATCGGGCCGCGCTTCGCGCACGATGCGCTGCGCGAGCGGATGGTCCGCGTATTCCGTATCGGTGACCACGAGGCAGCGGTGCCCGGCTTCCACGCACGCCTGCGCGATCCACTCGACGTAGCGCCAGCGGTGGCCTGTGAAGTTCGGCTCGATGATGGCGATCCAGTCACCGCTTGCCGATGCGCGCTCGCCGGGTGGATCGGACATCACGAGCGTGTCGGCCTCGGCGTCGGATAGTGCGGCGGCGTCCGGGTTGTTGGGGGCGGCATTGCGATATCTGGCGATCGACACGTTTTCCATGCGGCAGGCCCGATGAGCATTATTACGAACAAAATAGCAGTGGTGCGCAAGCGGTATGCGCCAGATTGCGGGGTACGGTGGCCGAAAATGCCTGGGGATATGCCGATTGATTGAGTGTTCATGACGGGCGCGTCCCGTGCGCGGCCTCGACGCGGATGGCCGCCGCACGAATGCCGGCCCACGGATGCCGGCCCCGTCCGAATCCACCTGGTTGATGGCGCGTCGTGGCAGCTACGGCGCGGTAAGGTCCAGAACGGGTAACGAAAACGCGTTCTCAAACATGCTTGGAGCGAACTGGGAAAGGAGCTAAAGCTCCGGCTCAGGGATCGATAACAGGAGATGGATTTTGCGCGCCGTGCGGCTGCCAGCAATACCGATCAAGGCCGGCTTCGGACCCGGCGCGGCGACCTGGGTGCTGTTGCAGCAGGTCGTCGTGCGCGGTCTCGTGGCCGTCAAGTTCCTCGTGATCGGGCGCATTCTCGGGCCGTCCGCAATCGGTCTCGCGAGCGTCGCGCTGCTCGCGGTTGCGATTGCCGAATCCCTCTCCGACACCGGGCTCGCGCAAGCCGTGATCCAGGGCCAGTCGCCGCCAACGCGCGAGGAGGCCGGCGCCGTCTGGACCACGCTCGCCACGCGGGGCCTGCTGATCGGTGTGCTGCTCGTCGCGAGCGCGCCGCTCATGGACGCGCAGTTTCACCTCGGTGGCGCCATCGGGCTCGTGCAGCTTGCCGCGCTGCTGCCGCTCTTGCGCGGACTCGCCTCGCCCGCGTACTTCATCACGCAGCGCGAGCGCCACTTCCAGCATATTGCGGCGATCGAAGTTTCGTCTTCGTGTCTCGACTGCGGCTTCGGCATTGGGCTCGCACTCGCGGGTGCGGGTCCTTACTCGCTGCTGCTCGGCATGATGATCGGCGAGGCTTTCAAGAGCGTCGTGACATGGATCGTGCTCTCGCCGCGTCCGCCGATCCGGCTGCGCTGGTCGGGCATCGGCCATTACGTGGGTTTCAGCCGCTGGATCTGGGCAAGCAGCGTGATCATCCTCATCACCAACCAGTTCGACAAGGTGGTGGTGGGCAAGCTGCTCGGGCCGACACAACTGGGCGCCTGGCAGATGTCCTCGAAGCTCGCGCAGATGCTGCTTGCCGACGCCGCGCTTGCCCTCTCGCAGTATCTGTTTCCCACGTTCGCCGCGCATCATCGCGGCGGGCCGCAATCGGCCGCGCGTCTGTTCCGGCTGTATCTCATCGTGGCCGTGGCGGGGCTGGCGTGCGTGGTGATCGTGCTGCGTTTTGCCGCCGAGCCGCTCTTCTCGTTCGTGCTCGGCGCCGCGTGGCTGTCGGCCGTGCCGCTCTTTCGCATCTTCGTCATCAACATGGCGATCAGCGCGCTGAACTCAGTGCTCGCCTCGTATCTGCGCGCCGTTGGCGACGCGCGTGCCGTCACCGTCGCGTCGCTGCTCCAGGTCGTGACGCTCATCGTGTCCGTGCCGCCTTCGTTGCATCTGTTTGGCGTGACGGGCGTGGCATGGTCGATGACCTTCGGGCTGGCCTCGTGCGCGGCATGGATGCTGTTTCGCGTCTCGCGGCAGAAATAACCAGGGATTCCAGCAGCGATTCAAGCGCGCAGCGCTGCTTCGACGATCTCGGCGAGTTGATGGCCAAGCGTAGGCGAGTTGAGCTGGCAGTACACCGCATGCGCGGCGGCAGCGGCCGCGCGCATTTCGTCGGGCGGTATGGACCAGATGCGACGCAGCGTGGCGGCAAGCGCTTGCGTTCCGCCGTCGCGTCCGAAGAAAAAGCCGGAGCGGCCGTCCTCGACGTAGCCTGGTTCCGGGCCCATGTGCAGCGGCAGCCGGTCGTGCACGATGGGTGGCAGGCTCAACGCGAACATGTGCACGACGCTCAAGCCCGCCGATCCCGGATAGCAGCCCACGCGGCAGCGCCGGCTGATCGCCGCGATCGCGTCGTCGTCGAACACCGCGCCATACCAGACCACATAGCCGCGATCGCTGTACTTGCGCTTCAGGCGCTCGCCATGCTCGCCGTCGCCAATCACGTGGAGCGTGATGTCTTTGCCTTCGCCGTGGAGTTGGCCGACCACGTCGATGAGCGGTTCGATCTCCGAACCTTCGCGCAGCCTGCCAATGAAGAGGACGCCGCTTTCGACGCCCGTCTTGGTGGCGGGCTCCACACCGCACGAGACCGTGAGCGCGTTGTTCGCGACGACGAGCTTGGCGAGCGGGCAGCCGATGCCGACGAGCGAGCGCCGCGAAGCCTCGGTGTAGCAGACGTAGCGTACGGCGAGCGCGACCGCGAGGCGGTAGCAGACCGTGCGCATGAGTCCCGCGGACTCGTGCCGGTAGAGTCCCTGGCCGTGAATCAATACGGGCACGCGCATCACGCGCCCGGCGAGGAGCGCAAGCCACAGCGAGAGATAGCGAACGTCTGCAAAGATCAGGACTGCATCGGGACGTTCTAAAACGATGCGGCTTAGCACGCGGTTTTGCATGCGGATACGCCGCGAGGGCAGGCCCGCGAAACTCGCGATATGCGTTTCGATGAATTCGTCGCAGGCGGGTTTCTCGCGCGAAAAGCCGTTGGCTTCCACGCCTTCGGAGCACGCGAAGACTTTGACGGAAAAAAGACGATTGAGCGACTCGATGACTTCGATGCGATAGCGCGCGATCAACGGTTGCACGTAGAAAACCACTGGGCGTTTGCGCCGCGCGCCGGATTCGGTTTCGCAAACCGTCGTGCCCGGAGAGATGATCTCGTGTTCCACCGGCTGGCTCCGACGTGTCGACACAGTCATGTTGAGAGGATCTTTTCGGGGGACGGTTCAGTCGGTCATATTTGCGCAAAGCTCTTTTAGCAGTTGTAGCCGAGTCTTATCAAAAGAGGAATCCGAAAATTGCTATTGAACGATTCTCACGGGAGGTGCTGCGCTATGGATGATGCGTAATCGATAAAAGCGCGGAAAAGGTGCCATAAATGCGAAATTCATTAACGAAAAGAGCGGCGGTAAAAGGTGCGTAAATGTGCACGCGGCGGACAACGCGCACACAGCGTCCACATGCATGATCGTTCACAAACAGTTGGAATCAGTCGTTGAGTAGATCGTTTCGGACAACTTGAATCCGGCCCGACTGGCAGCGCGCGGGCCTCGTGCTAACCTCGACCGGAGTCGAAGCGACCACCGGAATGCGGAGAAACCGATGCCAACGCTCGCAACCAATGATCTCGCGTCTTCCACGGCCCCGAACGGCGAGAAGGCGCGCATGCGCGTCGCGGTGGTCATCGCGACCAAGGGGCGGCCAACAGCGACCGCATGGGTCGTGCGTCTGCTCGCGCGGCAAACGGTGCGCCCGGATCAGATCATCTTCTCGGGGAGCAGCGCAGACGACATTGGGCCATACGATGCCGACGGTTTGCGCGTGAACGAAATCATCGGCACGGCGGGTTCGAGCGTGCAGCGCAATCGCGCGCTCGATGCGCTCGCACCGGACATCGACGTCGTGATCTTCCTTGACGACGACTTCGCGCCCGAACGGCACTGGATCGAGCTTTGTGTGGAGCTGTTCGAGAGCGACGCGAATCTCGTGGGTTTTTCGGGCCGCACGCTGCGCGACGGCGCGAACACGGAGCCAATCGCATGGGAAGAAGCCGTCGAACTCGTGGACGGCGCGCAAGCCGAGGTGATGCAGCGTCCGCCGCTGCGGCCCTGCGTGGAACTGTATGGATGCAACATGGCGTGCCGCGCGCAGGCTATCGCCGATCTGCGCTTCGACGAGCGTCTCGTGCTGTACGGCTGGCTGGAAGATAAAGACTTCTCGCGGCGCCTTGCGCGCCGGGGTGGGGTCGTGTACTGCGACTATCTGCTGGGCGTCCACCTCGGGCTGCGAGGCGGCCGCGTGTCGGGGCGGCGCTTCGGCTATTCGCAGGTGGTCAACGCCATGTACCTGTGCAACAAGGGCGTGATGTCGCGCAAGGAGGCGACCAGCAACATCCTGCGCGCGCTGAGCATGAATTGCGTGAAGTCGGTGCGCCCGGAAGCGCATCTCGACCGGCGCGGCAGGCTCATCGGCAACGTGATCGGGATTGCCGATCTGTGCATCGGCGCGGTGCGGCCCGAGCGCGCAGCGCGGCTGTGAATTCACGCGCAGCGCGGCTCTAAGTGAGCGCGCCGCGCGCTCCAGACGCTACCGCGCTCAGTTGCCCGAGCCGCGCGCGATGCGGCGCTGCTTCACAGCTTGCGCGAGCCCTTCTAGTACGCCCACGCTTTCGTCCCAGCCAATGCACGCATCGGTGATGCTCTGGCCGTAGGTCAGCTCACAGCCTTCCTTCAGGTCCTGGCGGCCCGCCACGAGGTGCGACTCCACCATCACACCGACGATGCGCTCGTCGCCCGACGCCACCTGGCGGCCAATATCGGCGCACACGGGAATCTGGTTCTCGTGCTTCTTCGAGCTGTTTGCGTGGCTCGCGTCGATCATGAGGCGAGCGGCGAGACCCGCCTTGCCGATGTCGCTGCATGCGGCGTTCACGCTTTCCGAGTCGTAGTTCGGCGTCTTGCCGCCACGCAGAATCACATGGCAGTCCTCATTGCCTGCGGTCGAGACGATAGCCGAGTGGCCGCCCTTCGTCACCGAGAGGAAATGGTGTGGCTGCGAGGCGGCCTTGATGGCGTCAACGGCGATCTTCACGTTGCCGTCCGTGCCGTTCTTGAAGCCGACCGGGCACGACAGCCCCGAAGCCAGCTCGCGGTGCACCTGCGATTCCGTTGTGCGCGCACCGATCGCGCCCCACGAGATCAGGTCGGCGATGTACTGCGGGCTGATCATGTCGAGGTATTCGGTGCCGGCGGGCAGGCCCAGCTCGTTGATCGAGACGAGCAACTCGCGCGCGGTGCGCAGACCGTCGTTGATCTTGAAGCTGTTGTCGAGGAACGGATCGTTGATGAGGCCCTTCCAGCCCACCGTCGTGCGCGGCTTCTCGAAGTACACGCGCATCACGATCTCGAGCTCGTTCTTGAAGCGATTGCGCTCTTCCACGAGTTTCTTCGCGTAATCGACCGCGGCCTTGGTGTCGTGAATCGAGCACGGCCCGACGATGACGATCAGGCGGTCGTCCATGCCGTGCAGGATACGGTGCATGGCGCGGCGCGATTCGAAGATCAGCGTGGAGGCGGCTTCCGAGCAGGGGAATTCGCGGATCAGGTGAGCGGGCGGCGTGAGTTCCTTGAGTTCGCGAATGCGGACATCGTCGGTGTTGTGCGGGGGCATGTCGTTTTCTCCTGATCCTGTGCGTAGCGTGCGTCGCGTGGACGGTGCTTCAAAAAATCGGTTAGATGAAGTTAAGGCTCTGGGTTAAGTCGCCACGGGCTAAGGGCGAAAAAAAACCGCCAGGCTTGGCTGGCGGTTTCTCGTGTGTTCGGGGTTCTGCGCGTACTATCAACCCTCTCGATCCGCCAGCGGTCTGAGATACCAAAAGAAGTAAAAATAAAACTTCGTGGCGAACATGGCGGTCGGTGTCTGAACGTTGTGACTTCGGTTCGTTACGTCGAAAAGGGTGATTGCCTTTATAACCCGGGCTTCTCGTGGCTGGCAAGCGGGCTGCGGCAAAAAAGCGGACTATCTGCGAAAAATATGGCTCGTGTGCAGAAAATCCGCGCGGCGATGCGGATTTTCCGCATCGCCGCGCATGGAGTACGCGCCAGCGTAGGTCTTAAACCGTGCCGCCCACCGTCATGCGGTCGATGCGCAGCGTCGGCTGGCCTACGCCCACCGGCACGCTCTGACCCTCCTTGCCGCACACGCCCACGCCCGAGTCCAGACGCATGTCGTTGCCGATCATGCTCACGTACTTGAGCGATTCCGGGCCGCTGCCAATGAGCGTCGCGCCCTTCACGGGGTAGGTGACCTTACCGTTCTCGATCATGTAGGCCTCGGAAGCCGAGAACACGAACTTGCCGTTCGTGATGTCCACCTGGCCGCCGCCGAAGTTCACGGCATAAAGGCCATTCTTCACCGAGCTAATGATCTCCTGCGGATCCTTGTCGCCGTTGAGCATGTACGTGTTGGTCATGCGCGGCATAGGCAGCGCGGCGTAGGACTCGCGGCGCGCGTTGCCCGTTACGGGCATCTTCATGAGGCGCGCGTTGAGCGAGTCCTGAATGTAGCCCTTGAGAATGCCGTCTTCGATCAGCGTCGTGCACTGGGTCGGGTTGCCTTCGTCGTCGATGTTCAACGACCCGCGGCGGTTGGGCAGCGTGCCGTCGTCCACCACCGTCACGCCCTTCGCGGCCACGCGCTCGCCAATTCGCCCCGCGAACGCCGACGAACCTTTGCGGTTGAAGTCGCCTTCGAGACCGTGGCCGATCGCCTCGTGCAGCAGCACTCCGGGCCAGCCCGGGCCGAGTACGACGGTCATCGCGCCGGCGGGCGCCGGGCGCGCTTCGAGGTTCACGAGCGCGGCGTGCACGGCGTCGTCCACGTACTTCGACAGGATATCGTCGGTGAAATAGGCGTAGTCGTAGCGGCCGCCGCCGCCGCCGTTGCCGATTTCGCGGCGACCGTTCTGCTCGGCGATGACCGTGACAGAAACGCGCACGAGCGGACGGATGTCGGCGGCGAGCGCGCCGTCGCTGCGCGCGACGAGCACCACGTCGTACTCGCCCGCGAGCGCGGCCATGACCTGGGTGATGCGCGGGTCGCGCCCGCGCGCCATCTCTTCGATGCGCTCGAGCAGCTTCACCTTTTCGGTGGCGTCGAGCGAGGAGAGCGGGTCGGACGGCAGGTAGAGATCGCGGCCCGCAATGCCGGTGAGCGACTTCGCCACCTGGATCTTCTGCTTGCCGCCGCCGGTCTTCGCGATCGAGCGCGTGGCGATGGCAGCCTGCCGGATCGCTTCGGGCGAGAGGTCGTCGGAGTAGGCGAAAGCGGTGCGCTCGCCGGACACGGCGCGCACGCCGACGCCCTGATCGATGCTGAAGCTGCCCGACTTGACGATGCCTTCCTCAAGGCTCCAGGCCTCGCTGCGCGTGGTCTGGAAGTAGAGGTCGGCGTAGTCGATGCGGTGCGTGAAGATCTCGCCGAGCGTGCGCGTGAGCACTGCCTCGTCGAGGCCGTAGGGCGTGAGGAGCAGGTCCTTCGCGGTCGCCAGATTGCGGATGCCGGGTTCGATGATGTTCATGCGCTCTTTGGGATCAATCGATGAGTCTGTCAATGGAGATTCGGGCGCGGTGCTGCGAAATCAAGCGCCCTGAACGTGGAATCCGCGTGGAATTCGCGTGAAATTCGGTGGTATTCATGCGCGGCGTGCCAGGGGTGCCATTCATCACGCGAGTCACGCGCAGTCGAGCACGCGGTGCCGCCACGCGGGCAGGCTCGCGCGCACGCTGGCGATACGTTCGAGATCGATGTCGCCGGCCACTACTCCCGCGCCTTCGTCGCGTACCGCGACGATCTCGCCCCACGGGTCGATCAGCATGCTTTGGCCCCAGGTGCGCCGGCCGTTCTCGTGCTTGCCGCCTTGCGCCGCGGCGAGCACGTAGCACTGGTTCTCGATCGCGCGGGCGCGCAGCAGGATTTCCCAGTGCGCCTTGCCGGTGGTGTAAGTGAACGCGGAAGGCACGACCATCAGCGCGCAGTCGCCCATGCGCCGGTACAGCTCGGGAAAGCGCAGATCGTAGCAGACCGAGAGACCAACACGGCCGAACGGCGCCTCGAAGGTGCGCACCTCGGCGCCGGGCCGGATCGTGCGCGCTTCGTCGAATGATTCGGCGCCTTTTTCGAAGTTAAAGAGGTGGATCTTGTCGTAGCGCGCGCGCTCCTCGCCGCTCGGGTCGAACACGAGCGTGGTGTTGAGCACGCGCGTTTCTTCGGGCGCTTTCAGCGGCAAGGTGCCGCCGATCACCCAGACGCCATGGCGCTTCGCCGCATCCGCGAGAAAGCGCTGAATGGGCCCGTCGCCGTGGGGCTCGCGGATCGCGAGCTTGTCGCTGTCCTTGTGACCCATGAAGCAAAAATATTCGGGCAGCAACACGAGGCGCGCGCCGGCGGCGGCGGCCTCGGCGATCAGCTTGTCCGCTTCGGCGAGATTGCGTTCGCGCTCGGGCGTGCTAACCATCTGCAGCGCGGCTACGCGAAACGGGTCGAGAGGGGGAGCGCTCATCGGCAGATCTTGAATGGGTTCGGGGTGCATGGCGCGCATAGCGCGTGCCCGCGGCGCGGGCCACCTGTGCGCAATTCGCTGCGTAACTTAGTGGGCAACTCAGTGGGCAGCTTAGTGCGCTGCGGCCGGCGTCTGCGCGTCCATCTTACCCTGATCGCCATGCAGCCGCTCAACGTGCGGTTTGGCCCACGGGCCCGTGATCGCGAAGTCCATCGCGAACGCGTGCTCTAGCGTATGCGAGAGCACGACGTCGCCGATCAGCGCGCCGAGGCCGAAGAGCGGATTGATGATGGCCGCCGCGACCACGCCCGCGCCCGCGCTGACCGTCGGCACCACGTGGACGCGCAGGTCCTGGGTTTCGTGCGCGAGGTCCACGCTGCCCGCCATCGTCGCGCGCGCGGGGGCGGTGACGAGCTTGAAGTCGTTGGTGCTGCCAATGCCGTTCTGGATCTGCGCGGTGGCCGTCGCGCTCGTGAAGGGCAAGCCTTCGCCGATGATGTCGCGGAAGTCCGTCGTTGCGAAGCGCGCGAGGCTCTGCAGGCTCAGCACGCCAAGCAGCCTCGCCACGCCCGGATCGACCTTGAGGATCTGGCCGTGACGCAGGTCGAGCGCGAGGTTGCCGTTGAGCGACGGGAAGTCGATGCGCGTGGGCCCGCCTTGCCACGCCAGGTTGCCCGAGAGCGTGCCCGAGCCGTTCTTGAGCACGTGCGGCTTACCGGCGCGTAGGAGCAGCGCGCCGGCGTCCTTGATGTCGAGATGGAAGTCGAGCGTAGTGCGGCGCGGCGTTTGCATGCCGGCGGCGGCCGAGTCGTCGCCGGCGGCCGTGTCGCCCACCGCGCGCCAGTTTTCCGTGGCGGTGAGGTGGGCGTCCGGGTTGCTGATGTCGAGCTGGTCGAGCTGCCAGACGGGCACGCCGTTGTCGTCGAAGTTGTGCGCGTTCACCTGCAAACGGCCGAGATCGCGATCGCGCACGATGAGCTGGTTCACGACGAGGTCGATCGACGGCATGTTCTGCGCCGGTTGCGACATCGCCTGGCCGAGCAGGTCGTTTTCGGTGGCGGCGGGTACGGTGAGTCGAGCGAGCCGCGCTTCGAGCGTGCCGGGCGCGCCCGGCACGGCGCCCGGCTTCCATGCGACGTGGCCCGAGACCTGGTTGGAGGCGACGTTCGCTTGCCATTCGTTGCCGCGCTCGCCCGTGCGCGACGCGCCGAGCACGACGTTCTCCCAGTGGCGCTTGAGCAGTGTGAGCGTGCCGACGTGGACGGCGAAGCGCGACGGCAGGAACTGGCCGACCGCGCCCTCGGGGGCGAGCGGGGACGAGGCGGCGGTGGGCGCGGCCGGCGCTGCCGTGGCGGCAGTCGTGGCCGGCGCCGGGCTTTGCGGCGCGGCAGCGGGGTTGACCGCCGCCGATTCGGAGGCGGCGGCCGGGGCCGCATTTTGAGCTTGTCTGTCTGCCGCCCTTTCTGCCGCGGTTCGCGGTGGAGGAACCGGCGCGGCCGCCGTGCGCGCGGGCGTCGAGCCCTGGGCTTGCGCTGCTGCCGTTCCGCGCATCTGCTGCACCACGGCACGCCAGGCGTCGGCGTCGAAAGTGGGCAGATCGACGGCGGCGGTCACGCCTTCCGAGGGCAGATCCGCCGGCCGGTTCATACCGATTGCGCCGCGCACCACTTCGGGTACGTGACCGGGATGGCGGCGCATCACGTAACGCGCGGCAAGCGGCCCGAGCGTGAGCTCTGCATGTTCGAAGGCGGCGTCGTCGGCCTTGGCGTCGGTGCCGGTGACGGATTCGGCGGGCGCGCCCGTGCCCGGCTGCAATTCGAAGTTCAGCGGCATCGGCGTGCCGGCCGCCTTGCCGAACGGCGCGGGCAGGTCGAGCGCGAGGCCGGTGAGATCGGCGTTGGCCTTCACGTCGGGCAGGCGGCCGCGTTGGCCGGCCACCGAAAGCGAGTAAGGCGCCGCGCCCGAAAGGCGCCCGACTGCCGCCGCCGCCATGCCGTGCAGGTTCAGGCCGCGCGCCGCATCGACCGCCACGTCGCCCGCCACGTTCACTGCATAGTGCCCGTCGTCGCGCATCCCGCCGCTTGCGCGCAGGTCGCCGCCGAGGAAGCGAGCCGTGAGTCGGTCGACATTGGCGCTGTGGTTCGTGAAACGCACCCGGCCGGTGAGGTTCGAAACCGGCGGCACGTTCTTCGCCCTGAGCGTGTTGTTCTCGAAGCCGATGGCGCCCGCGAGCAGCACCTTCGGCATCGGATGGCGCGGGATCGTGAGCTTGAGCGCGAGCGTGGACTGCCCTTGCGCCTGCACCTTCGCGGTGGCGTGTTTCGAGATGTAGCCGATCGAGCTGTTGTCCGCGTAGTCGAGCAGGTCCGCGAGCGGACCGCGCCCGCTGCCCTCGATCACGATATCGGAGCCCTTGACGCCCAGCTCTTCGATGCGCCCACTCACGTTGCGCAGCACGAAGTTGCGATAGTGGCCGCGATCGACGTCGAAGCGCAGCTTGTTCTCATGCAGCTTGAAGATGCCGTCGATGCCGTCGAATGCCGGCCAGACGTTCGGCGCGCCGTTGCGCATCTTGCGCGGCGGGAACGGCGACGGGTCGAAGCGCCCGCCCGTGAACGGCGCGACGATGCGGAACTGGCCCGCGTCGGGGTCGCGCGAGTAGGGGAATTTGGTGAGGTCACCGTGGATCTCGATCGTCGCGCCCTTCGACATGCCCGCCTGCAGGCCGTGGCCGAGATAGATGCGCGTCTTCTCGGTGATGGCGGTGGGCAGGTAACGCGGAATGGCCTTGACCTTGGCCTCGTCGAAGTGCGCGACGAGGTCGAGCGAGCCACGCCCCTTGCCGGGATTCGTGTAGTGCGCGGTCATCTTCGCGCGTGCGTCGGCGTTCTCCACGCCCAGGTTCGCGACATCGACAGTGAACGCCTTCAGCCGGTTGCCGGGCTCGCGCTCGGCGGCCACGGTCCATTTGGCCGCGCCGTAGAGCCGGTCGAACGTGAGGCGCGGATTGTCGAACACGCCGGGCAGCGTGATGGCCACGTTGGCCGTGTCGAGGTCGATCGTGCCGCGCGACTCGTCGGCGTCGATGTGTCCCCAGAGGTTCTCGACTCCCGGCAGGCCCGCGCGCGGATGGCCGCGCGGCGTGAGGCCCGGCCCCGGCTCCTGCGCGTTCACGCTGATGCCTTGCAGGTCGCCCTTGAAGCGATAGTGCGTGACCGGCTCGACGCTCGTGGAGCGCTGTTCGGCGGCCGCTTCCCCCGACTCGGGCTTCGCGCGCTCGAGGGAGAGATCGTAGTTCGCCACCATCCCACGCGGGTCGAAGCGCACGAGCGCGCCTTGCACGCGCCCGGGCAGCGGCAGCGCGCGCATGAAGTCGGCGAGGATGCCGAGATCGATGCGGTCGCCGTGCACGCTCATCAACTGGCCATGCTGGAGCGTTTGCTGGCGAAAGCGCGCGTCGAGCGTGGTGAGCGCGAGCGAGCGCGTGAGCGGCGTGCCGTCGTCGAGCGGCGGCTGGCCGAGTTCGGCGTGGAAGTCGCGCAGCTTGAGCGTGTAGTCGCCGGGCTGAATGCCCAGGCTCCAGTGGAAGCTCGCGACCGGCAGGTCGAGCAGCGGCTGCGTGGGCCGCGTGCGCAGCGAAATGTTCGCTCCTTCTAGCGCGCCGCTCGCCTCGAGAATGCGCCCGTTCGAGAAGTGAGCCCAGATCGAGTTGTCGATGCGCCCGGCGAAGGTGGCGATCGGGAAGTTGATATAGCGCGCGAGCGTGGGCAGATCGACGGGGCCGGTCGAGAGGTAGGTGTCGCCCGTCCAGCTGATCGGCTTGCCGGCCTGCGCGGAGTGCGCGTGCGTGAAGTGCGCGCGGAAGTCGAGCGGGCCGTGCAGCACGGTGCCCTCGGCCGGCGCCTGGAGCGCGACGCGGTGGTCGTAGCCGTCGTTGAGAATCGCAAGGCGGATGTGCGAGAGCGCGAGGTCGGGCACGTCGCGCGTGGCGTCGTGCCAGTGCAGCGTGCCGCCGCGCAGCACGATCGCCTGCTGGCGCATGAGCCAGGTCGTGAAGGTGGCGTTGCCCGTGTGCGCGGTGGGTACCGGCACGCCCGCCACGGTGAGCGTGCCGTCGTCCTCGCGCGAGAGGTGCACGTCGGGCTGCTCGACCACGATGCTCGAGAGCAGCGGTTCGAGCAGCACGACCGAGCGCCACGACACCGACGCCGTGGCGTGCGGCACGTCGAGCGCGATGTTGCCGTGGCGGTCGCGAATCGTCAGATCGGTGACGTCGATGCCGGGCTGGAAGCCAGACCAATGCGGCGCGAGCCGGCCGATGCGGAATTCGGCGTGAATCTTCGAGGAGACGAGCTGCTCGATGCGCGGACGGAAGTTGTCCACGTACGGCAGCACGACGTAGCGCAGCCCGAGCAGCAGGACCGAGACGATGAAATACAGGACGAGCGCGATGATCGCCAGCACGCGCAGCGTGTGGCGCAGGACCGGATGATGATGGTGCGGACCCCCTGGCTCGGTAGCCTGGCTGGCATGTCCAGATTGGGGTAGGCCGGCGTGATCGTTTCGCTCGGACATGCTGCGGCGGGTGCGGTATGGTAGCGTTGCGTTCTAACGACGAAATGTATCACAGAGGGCCGTCAAACCGCCCATCCGGGGAAGCCGGGATGGCCGTGCGGCGCGTGACACGCATGATTTTTTGCACTGCAGCGCCGCCTATGCCGGACGCATCGGCCAGGCGGGAAGCGCGAGCCGGTGGGCCGTACGTGCGGTGCGTGCGTAGTGCGGGGCGAACCCTCGCGGTCGAACCATCGATATCGGCATCGTCGCATCGACACCGTCATCAACCCAGGCGCGCGCAACGAAACAACAGCGGACAGCGAGCCTTCCCGGCAAGCAGCATTTCATGACCGACATCCCCCTTCTGAGTTCCAGCTATTCCCGTTATGCCGCACGTGCTTGCGCCGCGCGTCCCGAACTGGCGGCACAGGTCGAGGCGCTGGCCGCCGCGCCGCTCTCGCGCGAGCGCATCGTCGCGCGGCTCGACGCGTTGAGCGGGCAACTGCTTGCCGCAGCAAACGCTGCACCCGGCACGCCGCTGAACGACGAGCAGTTGAAGAAAGTCCTGCGCCAGTTGCGTGTGGAAGTGATCTGCGCCGTGATGGAGCGCGATCTCGGCGGCGTGGCCGACGTCGCCGAAGTCACCGGCAGCATGACCGATCTCGCCGAAGTCACGATCCAGCGCGCGCTCGCCTGCGTGAGCGCCGATCTCGAGACGCTCTTCGGCGAGCCGCGCGGCCCGAACGGCGAGCGCCTCACGCTCGGCGTGGTGGGCATGGGCAAGCTGGGCGGGCGCGAACTGAACGTTTCGTCGGACATAGACCTGATCTTCGTGTACGAGGACGACGGCGAAACCACGGGCGGCCAGCGCTCGCCCATCGCCACGCAGGACTTCTTCACGCGCGTGGGCAAGCGCTTGATCGCCGCGTTGAGTGACGTGACGGCCGATGGCTTCGTGTTTCGCGTCGACATGCGCCTGCGCCCGAACGGCGATTCCGGGCCGCTCGTGTGCAGCCTCGGCATGCTCGAAGAGTACTTCTACGTGCAGGGCCGCGAGTGGGAGCGCTATGCGTGGATCAAGGGCCGCCTCGTTTCCGAAGACGAGAGCGATAGCGCGCTGCGTCTCGCGCGCCAGCTCGATTCGCTCGTGAAGCCGTTTGTTTACCGGCGCTATCTGGACTTCGGCGTGATCAGCGCGATCCGCTCGCTGCACCTGCAGATCCGCCAGGAAGCGCAGCGGCGCGCCATGATGCGCCCCGACAAGGCCGACGACATCAAGCTCGGGCGTGGCGGGATTCGCGAGATCGAATTCAGCGCCCAGGTGTTCCAGCTCATTCGCGGCGGCCAGGACGCGGGCTTTCGCGTGCGTCCAACGCTCGCCGTGCTCGGCTACGCCGCCGCGCGCGGACTGATCGCGCCCGAGGTGTGCGGCGAGCTCACGCGCGCCTACAACTTTCTGCGCAACCTTGAGCATCGCCTGCAGTATCGCGACGATGCGCAAACGCACGCCATGCCCGTTGACGCGGAGGAGCGCGCCGCGCTCGCGAAATCGATGGGCTTTGCCGACTACGCCGCGCTGATGACGGCGCTCGATGGCCACCGCGACAAGGTCGAGCGCCAGTTCGTGCAGATCTTCTCCGACAAGGTGGGCGGCGAGGGCGGCTGCAGCGCCTCCGAAGACGGCGCGGCGGCGTGGGTGTGGAGCGGCGCGCTCGCGGAAGAGGGTGCCGACGGCGATCTGCTCGAACGTCTCACGCAGCTGGGCATCGACGACCCGGCGCCGCTGCTCGCGCGCCTGCGCGGGCTGTGGCAGTCGTCGCGCTACGCGGGCTTGCCCGAGAAGAGCCGCGAGCGCTTCGACAGCGTCGCGCAGCGCGCGCTCGAGGCCGCACGGACTCTCGAGCCGCGCGAGCGGCGCGGCGACACGCTCGCGCGTATGTTCGACTTGCTCGAAGCCGTGATCCGGCGCGGCGCGTATCTCGCGCTGCTCTGCGAATATCCCGATGCGCTCAACCGCGTGCTCAAGGTGCTGGGCGGGTCGCGTTGGGCGGCGGGCTACCTGATCCGCCATCCGCAACTGCTCGACGAACTGCTCGACGACGAGGCGATGGCCACGCCCTTCGACTGGCCCGAGTTCTCGCGCCTCTTGCGCGCGCGCCTTGCCGCCGCCGCCGACGTCGAGCAACAGATGGATCTGCTGCGCCACGCGCACCAGGCTGAGGTGTTCCGCATCCTCCTCAACGACCTCGCGGGACGCCTCTCGGTAGAGCATGTGAGCGACCGGCTCTCCGAGCTTGCCGACGCCGTGCTCGACGTGACCATCGAGACCGTGTGGAAG
This sequence comes from Paraburkholderia hiiakae, assembly GCF_904848665.1. Classification (GTDB taxonomy): domain Bacteria; phylum Pseudomonadota; class Gammaproteobacteria; order Burkholderiales; family Burkholderiaceae; genus Paraburkholderia; species Paraburkholderia hiiakae. The sequence goes on along the minus strand of NZ_CAJHCQ010000001.1, from coordinate 495,350 downwards.
CAGTTCCCGAGGCGCCATCGCGACGTGCCGCGCTTCGCGGCGATCGCCTACGGGAAGCTTGGCGGCAAGGAACTGGGCTACGCGTCGGACCTCGACATCATTTTTCTGTACGAAGACGAGGACGAGCGCGCCTCGGAAATTTACGCGACCTTCGCGCGCCGCCTCATCAGTTGGCTCACCACGTCCACGGGTGCGGGCACGCTGTTCGACGTCGATCTGCGCTTGCGGCCGAACGGCGAGTCGGGGCTGCTCGTGACCGACCTCGACGCGTTCCGCCGCTACCAGCTGCGCGAAGGCGACGCCGCGAACACGGCGTGGGTCTGGGAGCACCAGGCGCTCACGCGCGCGCGCTTCTCGGCCGGTGACGCTGCGATCGGCAGCGCCTTCGAGGCGATCCGCGTACAGGTGCTGACCACGCCGCGCGACGCCGCTCCGCTCGCGAAGGAAATCGTGGAGATGCGCCAGCGCGTGGAAGACGGGCACCCGAACCGCACCGAACTCTTCGACCTGAAGCATGATCGCGGCGGCATGGTGGACATCGAGTTTCTCGTGCAGTACTGGGTGCTGCTGCACGCGGCGCAGGACCCCGAGCTGATCCGCAATACGGGCAATATCGCGCTGCTGCGCGAGGTGTCGCGCTTCGGGCTCATGAGCGAGGACGAGGCCGAGACGATAGGCTCGGCGTACCGGCTTTATCGCAAGCTGCAGCACCAGTTGCGGCTGGACGGCATGGAGAAGGCGCGAGTGGATCCGGCGCGCGTGGAGCGCGAGCGCGAGGCGGTGCTGGCGTTGTGGAAGCGGGTGTTTGGGGAGCGCGGGGAGGCTTAGGGCGAGTGCCCTAAGCGCCAATGGCTGGTGCGCCTGTTGCGTGAGGCGCAGTCTCGCTCAAGCCGCCAGCATTTCCTTCGCGTGCCGCCGCGTGGTCGCGGTAATCTCCAGGCCGCCCAACATGCGCGCGACTTCTTCCACCCGGCCGCCCTTGTCGAGCGGCGTGACGGCCGAGACCGTGCCGCCGTTGCCGTCGCCGGACTTCGCCACCTGGAGGTGGTGATCGCCGCGCGCCGCTACCTGCGGCAAGTGCGTGACGCACAGCACCTGGCGCGCGCGCCCGAGCTGGTGCAGCAAGCGCCCGACCACTTCGGCTACGCCGCCGCCGATGCCCGTATCGACTTCGTCGAAGATCAGCGTGGGCGTGGGGCTAGCCGCGCTCGCGATCACGGCGAGCGCGAGGCTGATGCGCGCGAGTTCGCCGCCCGAGGCGATCTTCGCGAGCGGGCGCAGCGGCACGCCGGCATGGCCCGCCACGCGGAATTCGATCTGCTCCAGACCGTGCGCGCCGCCGATCGGCTCGCCGCTCGAGCTGCTGCCAAGCGCCACGAGCGCGACTTCGAAGCTGCCGCCCGCCATCGACAGTTCCTGCATGCCCTGCGTCACCGCCGCGCCGAGCGCCTTCGCCGCCTTGGCGCGCGCCTTCGAAAGCTGGCGCGCCTGCACGAGATACGCCTCCTGCGCCTTCTGCTCGACGGCGCGCAGGCCGTCGAGATCGGACGCGGCGTCGAGCGCCGCGAGTTGCTGGCGGCGTGCCGCGTGTTCCTCGGGCAGCGCCTCTGCATGGAGGCGGAACTTGCGCGCCGTCGAATGCAGCGCGTCGAGGCGCCGCTCAACCTGCGCGAGATGTTGCGGATCGAGATCGAGACGTTGCGCGTAATGCGAGAGCGAGTACGCCGCTTCCTGAATCTGGATCGCGGCCGGTTCGAGCGCCGCAAGCGCGTCGTTGAGCTCGGCGTCGACCTCGGCGAGCCCGCGCAGCTTCGAGAGGATCGAGTTCAGCTGCGAAAGCATCGCCTCGTCGGATTCGGATAACGCCGCGAGCGCGCCTTGCACGCCTTCGATCAGGTTGGCCGAGTTCGAAAGCCGTACGTGCTCCGCGTTCACTTCTTCCCATTCGCCCGGCTGCGGCGCGAGCTTGTCGAGTTCGGCGAGCTGCCACGCGAGGCGCTCGCGCTCGAGCTGCAGCTCGCGGTCGCGCGACATGGCGCTTTGCAGCGCGAGACGTGCGTCGCGCGCCTCGCGCCACGCGCGCGTGACGGTGGTGGCGAGATCCGTGAGGCCTGCGTGCGTGTCGAACAGTTCGCGCTGTGCGTCGGGGCGCATGAGCAGTTGGTGCGCATGCTGGCCGTGGATGTCCACGAGCATTTCGCCCAGCTCGCGCAGTTGCGCGAGCGTGGCGGGCGTTCCGTTGATGAAGGCGCGCGAGCGTCCGCCGCTGTCCACCACGCGGCGCATCATGACGGTGTGCTCGCCGTCCCCGTTCGTGAGCGCCTGCTCGTCGAGCCAATGCGCCGCGTGCGCCGGCACATCGAATTCGGCGGTGATGTCGGCGCGGCTCTCGCCCGTGCGCACGACGCTCGCGTCGGCGCGCGTGCCGAGCGTGAGGGCGAGGGCGTCGATCAGAATCGACTTGCCCGCGCCCGTTTCGCCGGAAAACACGGTGAAGCCGCTATCGAATTCGAGGTCGAGCGCCGCGACGATCACGAAGTCGCGAATCGAGAGATGGCGAAGCATGGCGTCTGGTTCTGCTTTTTTGGTTGGCTTTGACTACCGTGGGACTGCTGGCTGCAGGGCAACGTACGCGCGCGCTTCACGCGAAGACGCGAGTTTAGTCCTCCGGATCGTTCTGCAGCGAGGGGTGCTCGTTCCAGTGCAGCTTCTTGCGCAGCGTGCGGAAGTAGCTGTAGCCGACCGGGTGCAGGAAGGGCACGGTGTGACGCGAGCGACGCACCTCGATTACGTCGTTCAGTTCCAGCGCCGTGAACGACTGCATGTCGAAGTTCACGTTGACGTCGCGGCCCGCCACGATCTGGATGCTCACCTTGGAGTCGTCGGGCAGCACGATCGGGCGGTTCGAGAGCGCGTGCGGCGCGATCGGCACGAGCACGATGCCTTGCAGCTGCGGATGCAGGATCGGCCCCTGCGACGACAGCGCGTAAGCGGTCGAGCCGGTGGGTGTCGCGACGATCAAACCGTCCGAGCGCTGGTTGTACATGAAGCGGCCATCCACGTTTACGCGCAGTTCGGCCATGCCCGAAAAGCCGCTACGGTTCACGACCACGTCGTTGAAGGCGAGCGCGTGGTAGATCGGGTCGCCGTCGCGCGTGATGCGCGACTCCAGCAGCGAACGCTCTTCGCGCTCGAACGAGCCCGCGAGCAGTTGCGGCACGACCTCCTGCATTTCGGAAAACGCGATGTCGGTAATGAAGCCGAGACGCCCGTGGTTGATGCCGATAAGCGGCGTGCGGTAGGGCGCGAGCTGGCGGCCGATGCCGAGCATCGTGCCGTCGCCGCCGAGCACGACGGCCACGTCCGCGCGCGCGCCGATTTCGGCGGGCTGCAGCGCGGGATAGCCTTGCGCGCCGATTTCCTCTGCGGTCTGCGCTTCGAACACGACCTCGAAGCCGCGCTTCGCGATGGTCTGAGCGAGCGCCGTCAGCGGCTCGGCGATGCCTGGCGTATTGCTGCGCCCAACGAGCGCAACAGTCTTGAACTGGCTCTGGATCTTCTGGATCTGCATGCCGGCATTACACCATAGTCACGTCGCGAAAAGAACCTGGCGCAGACCGGGGCAGGCCCGCCCGGCCTTGCGCGCCGCGCCTTGCGGCCCGAAGCCCGTGACACGGCGATGACAACCTGCGAGGTATCGTGCGAAGTACCAGGCCGCCTCGCCCTGAGCCGCGGACTTGCCCGCGCGGCCCGGTCTGGCGGCGCACTCGCGGCCAACCCGCTGTTAGGCTAAAATTTTGAGTCATGCTAGATCCCCGCGCACAAACCCTCCTCAAGACGCTGATCGAGCGCTACATCGCCGAAGGTCAGCCGGTCGGCTCGCGCACGCTATCGCGCTATTCCGGCCTGGAGTTGAGCCCGGCGACGATCCGCAACGTCTTGTCGGACCTCGAGGAGCTGGGTCTCGTGTCCAGCCCGCATACTTCGGCCGGGCGTGTGCCCACGCCGCGCGGCTATCGCCTGTTCGTCGACACCATGCTCACCGTCGAGCCCAGCTCCGACGACGCGCTCACGCGCGCGGTGAAGACCACGCTGCGTCCCGGCGAGCCGCAAAAAGTGGTGGCGGCGGCCGCCAGCGTGCTCTCGAACCTCTCGCAGTTCGCGGGCGTGGTGCTGACGCCCCGGCGCAGCCACGTGTTCAAGCAGATCGAGTTCATGCGCCTGTCCGACAAGCGCATCCTGCTTATCATCGTGACGCCCGAAGGCGACGTGCAGAACCGCATCATGGCGACACAGCGCGACTTCACGCCTTCCGAGCTCATCGAAGCCTCGAATTACATCAACGCGCACTTCGCGGGCCTGTCGTTCGACGAGGTGCGCCGCCGCCTGCGCGAGGAAATCGACGCGCTGCGCGGCGACATGACGACGCTCATGCACGCGGCCGTGACCGCGAGCACCGAAGAGCCCGAAGGCGGCGACACCTTGCTCATTTCCGGCGAGCGCAACCTGCTCGAAGTGGCCGATCTTTCGTCGGACATGGCGCGCCTGCGCAAGCTCTTCGACGTGTTCGACCAGAAAACCAGCCTCCTGCAGCTGCTCGACGTCTCGAGCCACGCCCAGGGCGTGCAGATTTTCATTGGCGGCGAGTCGCAACTCGTACCGATCGAGGAAATGAGCGTGGTGACGGCACCCTACGAGGTAAACGGCAAGATTGTCGGCACGCTCGGCGTGATCGGGCCGACGCGCATGGCGTATAACCGGGTGATCCCGATCGTCGACATCACCGCGCGCCTGCTCTCGCTCACGCTCAGCCAGAACTGAGCGCCGCATCGGCCAGCGGGCACACCTGCCTTCCCAACGATCATCCCTGAAAGCCATGGCGCGCGCCATCGGCCGAATGGCCAACGAAGGGCGAACGAAGGGCCAGCTTCAGGCAACCCGCGCTGGCGCGGGTCGGTTTGGCCCGCCAGGGGCGCCCGCTATAATGCTTGTTTCGTGCAACCGTTGCTGCGCACTCGCGCGGCGCCACTGATCGCCTATGCGTTTCGACCTGGAGCGGCCTTCGCAGTCCGCCGCGGCGCATCGCGTCGCCGTGCTGCTCATCAACCTGGGTACGCCGGACGCGCCCACGCCGCGCGCTGTGCGCCGCTATCTCGCGCAGTTTCTCTCCGATCCGCGCGTGGTCGAGATTCCGGCGCCGATCTGGCAGGTCATCCTGCGCGCGCTGATCCTGCCGTTCCGCGGCCGTTCGTCGGCGAAGAAGTACGCGGCGGTTTGGACGCCCGAAGGCTCGCCGCTGCGTGTGCACACGCAAAAGCAGGCCGAAGGCCTGCGCCATCTGCTGCAGATCAACGACTACACGGTCCTCGTCGATTACGCGATGCGCTACGGCACGCCCGACATCCCGGCGATACTGAACCAGCTCAAGCTGGCGGGCGCGGAACGCATCCTGCTCATGCCGATGTACCCCCAGTACTCGGCGTCGACCACGGCCACGGCGTTCGACGCGGCTTTCGCCGCGTTGGGCCGCATGCGTAACCAGCCGGAAATCCGCACGGTGCGCGGCTATCACGACCATCCGGCGTATATCGCGGCGCTCGCGGCCCAGGTGCATCAGTACTGGCACGCGCACGGCAAGCCCAATTTCGCGGCGGGCGACCGCCTCGTGCTGAGTTTTCACGGCGTGCCAAGCCGTACGCTCGATCTGGGCGACCCGTACCACGACCAGTGCCAGCAAACGGCCGCGCTGCTCACGCACGCGCTGGAGCTGACGCCGGTTGAATGCCGGGTGACGTTCCAGTCGCGCTTTGGGCGAGCGCAGTGGCTGCAGCCGTACACGGCGCCCACGCTGCGGGAACTGGGCGCGGGCGGCGTGCGCCGCGCAGATGTGTTCTGCCCCGGTTTCACGGCGGATTGCCTTGAAACCATCGAGGAAATCGGCATGGAAGTGCGCGACGAATTCCTGCACGGCGGTGGCAAGGAATTCCACCGCATCCCCTGCCTGAACGCTTCGCACGCGTGGATCGCGGCGCTGGGCGAGATCGTTGCGCAACACCTGCAGGGCTGGCCTGTGCAGGCCGCGGCGCCGGCTGGCGCAGTGGCCTGATACAGCGGATTGACCCAGCGAACTGAGCGGTGCATCCGGAAAGCTTCTGATGAACTACAAAATTTCGACTGAACCTGGTGCGCGGCTGCGCATCGACAAATGGCTATGGGCGGCGCGCTTCTTCAAGACGCGCTCGCTTGCCTCGGACGCCGTGGGCAAGGGGCGCGTGCGCATTGGCGGCGACGCCGTGAAGGCGTCGAAGGACGTGCGCGTGGGCGACCTCGTCGAAATCGAGATCGAGCACGTGGTGTGGGAAGTGCAAGTGCTGGGAATATGCGAAGTGCGCGGCCCCGCCAGCATCGCGCAGACGCTCTATGCGGAAACCGAAGCCGGGCGCGCGAGGCGCGCGGCGGAACAGGACCGGCGCCGGCTCTTTCGCGAACCGGCTGCCGTGTTGCAAGGCAGGCCGACCAAGCGCGACCGCCGCACTATCGACAAACTTTCGCGTGAGGGTTGAAGAGCGCTTCCATCGTAGCGTGCACGCCTCCGTATTCCGTCGTGTTTTCGTTCACGGCGCCCGACATGCAGATGGTCGTAGTTCCGGCGATGAGTACCAGCGCGACCACCGATATGGCAAAGGTCAGTTTCACGGTACTCCCCTTGGGATCGCAGCAAAACGGCCAGTTTCGAGGCCCGGTTAGCGTTTTTATGTGCGGCGAAGCCGCTGAAAAATTTGCTGAGCGCGGGCCCATTCGGTGCGGTGCCGGGCTCAGGGTAAACGCGCCACGAGCAGCACCTGTTCCTGAGTGTAGGTCAGGGATGTCCCTTACTCAATTTCATTTTTGCCGCGCTGCAGTAATGGTTGTAACCGGCGGTTTCGCGGCTTTGATCTCTGTATAAAAAAGCCGCGCGAGCCCCTTGAAACAAGCGATCCGGCACCCATGTGCTGTCGCAATGTACAAAGCCTCCGTCGTGCCGGCGCAACGGGCGTCGGCGTAGCGGAGAGGGCCGCGAAATGTGGCGCCCGCGGCTTTGTTCCCTTTTTCACTATTCACCGATGTTCAGCGACATGGAAAACACGCAAGAGAACCCGACGAGCCAGAACCCCACGCCCGCGGACGAGGCGTCGCAAGCAGCAGCCCAGCCGCAAGCGGCTGACGCGGCCGAGCAGGCAGCCCAAGGCGGCGTGGACCAGAACGCTGCGGCGCTTGCCGAAGCCGCACTGGCCGAAGCCCAGGCTAAGGTCGCAGAATTGCAGGACGCATTCGTGCGCGCCAAGGCCGAGACGGAGAACGTCCGCCGCCGCGCCCAGGAAGACGTCGCCAAAGCGCACAAGTTCGCAATCGAAAACTTCGCCGAGCATCTGCTGCCGGTGGTCGACAGCCTCGAAGCCGCGCTCGCCCATAACTCGGACGACCTTGCCAAGGTCAACGAAGGCGTCGAGCTCACACTCAAGCAACTGACCGGCGCGCTCGAGAAGGGCAAGGTCCTCGCCATCAACCCCGTTGGCGAGAAGTTCGACCCGCACCGTCACCAGGCCATCTCGATGGTGCCGTCCGAGCAGGAAGCGAACACGGTGGTCAACGTGCTGCAAAAGGGCTATGTGATCGCCGACCGCGTGCTGCGTCCGGCGCTCGTGACCGTTTCGGCACCGAAGTAAGAAAACTGTAAGAAGCGCGGCGGCCAGAAGGTACCAAAAGGCACCAAAAGGGCCCCACGATTGAAAAAAATGATGGAACGCATAGCCCAAACCCCTTGAAATTGCCGTAACGGCACTTATTTGGGCAGCAGTTCCGTATTGAAGTGGACGCCAGCCGCGCACAAGGGAAAACGCGGCACGAGCATGCAGTTACCTGAGCAGCGCGAAAGCGGCGTCCGCACAGCGATCAAAATCTGGAGATTTGACAAAAATGGGCAAAATCATCGGTATCGACCTCGGCACCACCAACTCGTGCGTGGCGCTGATGGAAGGCAATCAGGTCAAGGTGATCGAGAACTCGGAAGGCGCTCGTACGACGCCTTCGATCATCGCCTACATGGACGACAACGAAGTGCTGGTCGGCGCACCGGCCAAGCGCCAGTCGGTCACGAACCCGAGAAACACGCTTTACGCCGTCAAGCGCCTGATCGGCCGCCGCTTCGAAGAGAAAGAAGTGCAGAAGGACATCGGCCTGATGCCCTACAAGATCGTCAAGCACGACAACGGCGACGCCTGGGTCGAAGCGCATGGCTCGAAGCTCGCGCCGTCGCAGGTTTCGGCTGAAGTGCTGCGCAAGATGAAGAAGACCGCTGAAGACTACCTCGGCGAGCCGGTCACGGAAGCCGTGATCACGGTTCCCGCGTACTTCAACGACAGCCAGCGTCAGGCCACCAAGGACGCCGGCCGTATCGCCGGTCTGGAAGTCAAGCGCATCATCAACGAGCCGACGGCAGCCGCACTCGCGTTCGGTCTGGACAAGGCCGAAAAGGGTGACCGCAAGATCGCCGTGTTCGACCTGGGCGGCGGCACGTTCGACATCTCGATCATCGAAATCGCGGATGTGGACGGCGAAATGCAGTTCGAAGTGCTCTCGACCAACGGCGACACGTTCCTCGGCGGCGAAGACTTCGACCAGCGCATCATCGACTACATCATCGGCGAGTTCAAGAAGGAGCAGGGCGTCGACCTCTCGAAGGACGTGCTCGCGCTGCAACGCCTGAAGGAAGCCGCTGAAAAGGCCAAGATCGAACTGTCGTCGGGCCAGCAGACCGAAATCAACCTGCCGTACATCACGGCGGACGCCTCGGGTCCGAAGCACTTGAACCTCAAGATCACGCGCGCCAAGCTGGAAGCGCTGGTCGAAGACCTGATCGAACGCACCATGGAGCCGTGCCGCGTCGCGATCAAGGACGCGGGCGTGAAGGTCAGCGACATCGACGACGTGATTCTCGTCGGCGGCCAGACGCGTATGCCGAAGGTGCAGGAAAAGGTGAAGGAGTTCTTCGGCAAGGACCCGCGCCGTGACGTGAATCCGGACGAAGCCGTGGCCGTTGGCGCCGCGATCCAGGGCCAGGTTCTGTCGGGCGACCGCAAGGACGTGCTGCTCCTCGACGTCACCCCGCTCTCGCTCGGTATCGAGACGCTCGGCGGCGTGATGACGAAGATGATCAACAAGAACACCACGATCCCGACCAAGCACGCTCAGGTGTACTCGACGGCGGACGACAGCCAGTCGGCGGTGACGATCAAGGTGTTCCAGGGCGAGCGCGAAATGGCAGCGGGCAACAAGCTGCTGGGCGAGTTCAACCTCGAAGGCATTCCGCCCGCACCGCGCGGTGTGCCGCAAATCGAAGTGAGCTTCGACATCGACGCGAACGGTATTCTCCACGTGGGCGCGAAGGACAAGGCCACGGGCAAGGAAAACCGCATCACGATCAAGGCGAATTCCGGTCTTTCGGAAGCCGAAATCGAGAAGATGGTGAAGGACGCCGAAGCGAACGCGGAAGAAGATCACCGTCTGCGTGAACTGGCCGACGCACGCAACCAGGGCGACGCGCTGGTTCACAGCACGAAGAAGGCCGTGGCCGAGTACGGCGACAAGATCGACGCCAGCGAGAAGGAAGCGATCGAAGCCGCGCTGAAGGACCTCGAAGAAGCGCTGAAGAGCTCGTCGGCCGACAAGGCGACGATCGAGGCGAAGGTCGAGGCGCTGTCCACCGCTTCGCAGAAGCTCGGCGAAAAGATGTACGCCGACATGCAGGCGCAGCAAGCCGGCGCGGCGGGTGCAGCGGGTGCGGGTGCCGCAGGCGGCGCCGGTGCTGCCGAGCAAGGCGCGCAGAACAACGCCGACGACGTGGTCGACGCCGAGTTCAAGGAAGTCAAGAAGGACTAAGTCGGTTCGTGGCGGTCATGACCGTTCTGCGTGATCAGCGGACGGTCGTGGCGCTACGAAAGCGGCCGCATCGGTTACGATGCGTGTCAGCATTGCAGCGCCTGGCGAGCCATCTGGCTCTCCGGGCACATTTGTTTTATGGAGGCCGTTCTCTTTCAGGGGCCGCCGCGGCGTGAGAATCGCTCGTGCGGATGTTCAAAGGAACGGCAAACGGGTCACGAGATCCAGCATTCAAGAGGAGCCGGCGTGCGCCGTGAAGCGCGAGGCCGGCGTTGAACCGATATGGCGAAACGGGATTACTACGAGGTTCTGGGCGTCGCGAAGAACGCGAGCGACGACGAGATCAAGAAGGCGTATCGCAAGCTCGCGATGAAGTACCACCCCGACCGCAATCCGGACAACAAGGATGCGGAAGAGCATTTCAAGGAGGCCAAAGAGGCCTATGAAATGCTGTCGGACTCGCAAAAGCGCGCGGCTTACGACCAGTACGGCCACGCCGGCGTCGATCCCAACATGGGTGGCGCGGGCGCGCAGGGCTTCGGCGGTTTCGCGGACGCTTTCGGCGACATCTTCGGCGATATCTTCGGCCAGGCCGCGGGCGGCCGCGGCGGCCAGCGCAGCGGCCCGCAGGTGTATCGTGGCGCGGACCTGCGCTACAGCATGGAAATCACGCTGGAGCAGGCGGCGCACGGCTACGAGACGCAAATTCGCGTGCCGGGCTGGAGCGGCTGTGAAGTCTGTCACGGCTCGGGCGCGAAGCCCGGTACCAAGCCCGAAACCTGCCCGACCTGCCATGGTTCGGGTTCGGTGCGGATGTCGCAGGGCTTCTTCAGCATTCAGCAGACCTGCCCGAAGTGCCACGGCACGGGTTCCTACATTCCTGAGCCGTGCACGAACTGTCACGGCGCGGGGAAGGTGAAGGAAACCAAGACGCTCGAAGTGAAGATTCCGGCGGGCATCGACGACGGCATGCGCATCCGCTCGGCCGGCAACGGCGAGCCTGGCATCAACGGCGGCCCGGCGGGCGACCTGTACGTCGAGATTCACATCAAGCAGCACGCGGTGTTCGAGCGCGACGGCGACGACCTCCACTGCCAGATGCCGATTCCGTTCACCACGGCGGCGCTGGGCGGCGAGATCGAAGTGCCGACGCTAGCGGGCCGCGCGAGCTTTACGGTGCCCGAAGGCACGCAGTCGGGCAAGACGTTCCGTCTGCGCGGCAAGGGCATCAAGGGTCTGCGTTCGAGCATCGCCGGCGATCTGTACGTGCATGTCCAGGTGGAAACGCCGATCAAGCTCACCGATCACCAGCGCGAACTGCTCCAGCAATTCGAAAAGTCGCTCGTGGAAGGCGGTTCGCGCCACAGCCCGCAAAGCAAGAGCTGGTTCGACCGCGTGAAGAGCTTCTTCGACTGATGCGCTTTTTCGGCTTCAGCACGCAGTCGCAGGTCAATAGCAGGTAGTTAGCGCAATGGCAGTCAATTCTGGCGGCGCGGTTTTCGCGCTGCTCGACGACGGCGACTCGACGGCGCAGAGCCGCTCGAGCCGCCTCTACACGGGGTTCGTGCGCGAGCTTGCCTGCGAGCGCGCGGCGGATCTCGACGCCGTGTGTTCGCAGGCGAACGCCGAACTGAGCGCGGGATCGGGTGCAGCACTTCATGCGCTCGTGATCGGCGACTACGAGTTCGGGCGCACGCTCGAATTCGCAAAGCGCGACACAGCCTCATCCATCGAAACGCAGCACGGCCACGCCGCGCTGCGTTTTTTATTGTTCGAACGCTGCGAAAAGCTTTCGCGCGAAGAGGCCGACGCATGGCTCGCTGCGCGGGAGGGTAATGAAGCGCCCGCGCCAGCAGGTGTGGCGGGCGTGACAATCGGTGTCGATCGCGAGCGCTTCGAGCAGGACATCGCCGCCGTGCAGGACGCCTTGCGCGCGGGCGATTCGTATCAGATCAACTACACATACCGGCTCGGCTTCGAGGCGTACGGCTCGCCGCTCGCGCTTTACCGCCGCTTGCGCGAGCGTCAGCGTGTGCGTTACGGCGCGCTGATCGCGTTGCCGGGCGACCGCTGGGTGCTGTCGTGCTCGCCGGAGCTATTTGTGGAGAAGCGCGGAAAGACGTTGCGCGCGAAACCAATGAAAGGCACGGCCGCGCGTTTCGCCGATGTGCAGCAAGACGCCGCCGCGGCGCGCTTTCTCGCGAACGATCCCAAGAACCGCGCCGAAAACGTGATGATTGTCGACTTGCTGCGCAACGACCTCTCGCGCGTTGCGCAAACAGGCTCGGTGCGCGTACCGGCGCTCTTCAGCGTCGAGCCCTACGCATCCGTCTGGCAGATGACCTCGACAGTGGAAGCATCGCTACGAGAAGGCACGACATTCGCCGACGCCATGCGCGCGCTCTTTCCGTGCGGGTCGATCACGGGTGCACCCAAGCACCGGACGATGGAGCTGATCGAGGCACTCGAGCATGCGCCGCGCGGGCTGTATACGGGCACGATAGGCTGGCTCGAAGCGCCCTCGGCAGGCGAGACTTGCGGCGACTTTTGCCTTTCAGTCGTGATCCGCACGTTGACACTGGGTGCACCCTCCAAGGGCGCGGCTGCCACGCGGCGCGGCGAAATGGGCGTGGGTGCGGGCATCGTGCTCGACAGCGTGGCCGCCGACGAATACGAGGAGTGCCGCTTGAAAGCCCGCTTTCTGACCGATGCCGATCCGGGCATCGAATGCTTCGAAACGATGTATGCGACGCGTGCTGGCGGTGTGCGCCACGTGGAGCGCCATCTCGCGCGGCTCGCGGCGAGTGCTGCGTGGCTCGGTTTCCCGTGCGACGTCGAAGCCGTGCGTACACGCATTGACGAAACTTGCGCCACGTTTGCAGACGATCACGCGCCACACCGTGTGCGCCTCGCGCTCGGCAAGAGCGGAGCGGCAACGCTCACCAGCGCGCCGCTCGCCGCGCTTGCGCACGATACCGTGGGCGTGCTGCTCGCGCCGGATCACGGCTTTGCACCGGTCGAATCCGCCGACGCGCTATTGCTGCGCAAGACCACGCGCCGCGCCGAATTCGATCGCGCATGGCGCGAGGCCGAAGCGCTGGGCGGCTTTGACATGCTGTTCTTCAACGAGCGCGGCGAGCTGACCGAAGGCGGCCGCTCGAACATCTTCGTGAAGCTCGACGGCAAGTGGTTCACTCCACCGCTCGCATCGGGCGTGCTGCCAGGCGTGATGCGCGGCGTGCTGCTCGACGACGAAGCGTTCGGCGCACAGGAGCGTGTGCTCACGCGCGACGACGTGGTCAACGCCGAAGCCTTGATGCTGACGAACGCGCTGCGCGGCGCGGTGCCAGCGCACATGATTCGATGAAGCGGTCGTAGAACGCACCCCATAAAAAAGCGCGCTCCAGATGGAGCGCGCTTTTTTCATACTGCGAAGCAAAATCGCCGGATCAGAACACGTGCTCGGGTCCCGGGAACGTGCCTTCCTTCACCGCCTGCACATACGCGCGCACAGCCGATTCGATATCGGGCTGGCCCACCATGAAATCCTTCACGAAGCGTGGCCGCTTGCCGGGGAAAATGCCGAGCATGTCGTGCAGCACGAGCACCTGGCCCGAGCAGTCCACGCCCGCGCCAATGCCGATGGTCGGAATGCGCAACTGCTTCGTGACTTCCGCGCCGAGCGCCGCGGGCACGGCCTCGATCACCACGAGTTGAGCGCCCGCGTCCTGCAGCGCCAGCGCGTCGCGAATCATCTGCGTCGCGGCCGCGTCGCTCTTGCCCTGCACCTTGAAGCCGCCGAATGCATGCACCGACTGCGGCGTGAGGCCGATGTGCGCGCACACGGGCACCGCGCGCTCTACCAGCATCTTCACCGTGGGCGCGAGCCATTCGCCGCCCTCGATCTTCACCATCTGCGCGCCGGCGCGCATGAGCTTCACCGAGTTCGCGAACGCGTCTTCGGGCGTGCCGAAGGTGCCGAACGGCAGGTCCGCGATGATCAGCGCCTTGGTTTGCGCACGCGCCACGCACGCCGTGTGATACGCGATGTCGTCGATGGTGACGGGCAGCGTCGTGGTGTGGCCCTGGAGCACGTTGCCGAGCGAGTCGCCGATCAGCACCGTATCGACGCCCGCGCGCTCGCACAGCGCCGAGAAGCTCGCGTCATAGCAGGTCAGCATCGCGATGCGCTCGCCTGCGTCGCGCATGGCCTGGAGTTTGGGCACGGTGACCGCGCTGCGGCTCGTTTCCTGCAGGTAAGTCATGGGGAAATCCGTTGGGAAAGGGAAAAACGGGGAGGGGCTGCGCCGCTCGATCGCGCCGATGAAACGGCCGCTGCTACGGCCGCTTCTACGACCGCTTCTACGACCGCTTCTAGGACGATAGCGACGTGCCCTTGACGAAGGATTCCTTGCGGCCGCGCATCGTCTCGATACGTCCGACGACGAGCGCGAGGTCCGCATCGGAATCGAGCAGATCCAGATGCTCCGCGCCGACGGTGAGCACCGGCGCATGATCGTAATGATAGAAAAAATCGTTGTAGCTGTCGCAGAGCGCATGCAGGAATGCGCTCGAGATAGGCAGCTCGCGCGGGATCGCCCGCTTCTGGATGCGCGCGTAGAGTGCCTCGGGGCTCGCCTGCAAATAGACGACGAGGTCGGGCGCGGGAGCGGACGAGGTCAGACGCGAGGCGAGTGCGCGGTAAAGCAGCAGTTCGTCTTCAGCGAGTGTGAGGCGTGCGAAGAGGTCGTTTCGTTCGGCGAGGAAGTTCGTCACGAGCGGCGCGCTCGTTGTCCGGCGGGCGACCACTTCGCGCGAAAGCTGCTCGCGCTGCAAGGCGATATGCAACTGCGCGGCGAGCGCATGCGACGAAGGCGCCGTGTCGCGATACACGCGTTCCAGAAACGGATTCTCTGCGTTCGATTCGAAGAGCGTTTGCATCGACCAGCGTTCGGCGAGCCGCGTGGCGAGCGTGGTCTTGCCCGCGCCGATCGGCCCTTCGATCACGATGTACTGGAGCGCTGCGGGCCGCGTGGCGCGCGCGCTGACGACGGGCAGGGGTGTCGTGCTCATCGGCAGTTGCTGGAGGGCGGCGTGTCCGGTGCAGGCGTTGTGCCCATGCACTGGCAAAGCGGCTTGACCTTCTCGATGCGCTGGTCGGCCACGGCGCCGAGGAACGCGCTGGCGCGCCCGTGGCCCGGAATCACGAGTTCGGGATCGATCTCGACGAGCGGCACGAGCGCGAACGCGCGGCCCGTCATGCGCGGATGCGGCACGACGAGGTCGGTTTCGTCGATGGCCGCGTCGCCGTAGAGCAGGATGTCGATGTCGAGCGTGCGCGGCGCATTGCGAAAGGGACGCTCCCGGCCGAAGTGATGCTCCACGCGCTGGCACAGCGCGAGCAGCGCGTGAACGTCGAGACTCGTCTCGATCTTCACGACGCAGTTGTAATAGTCGTCGCCGCCCGCGTCGATGGGCGCGGTACGGTACAGACTCGATTTGGCGACGACGGCGAGGGTGTGCTGTTGTGCAAGGCACACCACCGCGTCTTTGAGGGTCTGGCGCGCATCCCCCAGATTCGCACCAATTCCCAGCCAGGCAACCGTCATGGCTTCACTTCCTGCGACTTTTGTTGCTGTTCGACACATGTGCGCCGCGGCTCGCCGCGACGCCGCACGGCGTCAGTCCTCGTGCGGACCGGCGTGGCCGTCATAGTCTGCACTGCTGGCTTCCTGCACGTCACCGTCTGCGCCGTCTTCCGACGCAGCGCCTTCGCCCGTTCTGCGGCTCTTCGCGCCGCCGCGGCGGCGGCGCTTGCGCGGCGAGCGTTCCTTGCCGCCCTGCGTGAGAAGCGCCTCGCGCGCGGCGATGTCGCCGGAAATGAAGTCCGTCCACCATTGGCCGATTTCGGCGTCCAGCTCGCCCGATTCACAGCGCAGCAGGAGGAAATCATACCCCGCTCTAAATCTTTGGTGTTCCAGCAGCTTGAGCGCGCCGCGGCCACGTTTTTCGAGGCGCAGTTGCAGGCCCCAGATCTCGCGCATGTCCGACGAGAAGCGGCGATGGATCGCGAGCTTTTCCGTTTGCGCGTCGATCACGTCGTCCATCGCGCGATGGAGCGCCGGCACCGGGATTTCGCCCGCGGCCGTGTACTGTTGCCAGCGCTGCAGCACGTCGTGCCAAAGCAGCGTGGCGAACAGGAAGCCAGGCGACACCGGCTTGCCCGCGCGCACGCGCGCGTCGGTGTTCGAGAGCGCGAGCGTGATGAAGCGCTCGCCCTGCGGCTGCTCGAGAATCACGTCGAGGAGCGGCAGGAGGCCGTGATGCAGCCCTTCCTTGCGCAACCACCTCAGGCACTCGAGCGCGTGGCCCGAGAGCAGCAGCTTGAGCATTTCGTCGAAAAGACGCGCCGCGGGCACGTTGTTGACGAGGTCCGCGAGCTTCGTGATCGGCTCGCGCGTGTGCTCTTCGATCTCGAAGCCGAGCTTCGCCGCGAAACGCACCACGCGCAGCATGCGTACCGGGTCTTCCCGGTAACGCGTGGCCGGGTCGCCGATCATGCGCAACAGGCGCGCGCGCATGTCGGCCATCCCGTTGTGATAGTCGAGCACCGTTTGCGTGGCCGGGTCGTAGTACATCGCGTTGATCGTGAAGTCGCGGCGCGTGGCGTCTTCGTGCTGCTCGCCCCAGACGTTGTCGCGCAGCACACGGCCGCTCGCATCCACGGCGTGGGTCTTGCGGTCGAGCTCGTCGCGGCGCATGCGCTTCGCGGGCGCCGGAGCGGGCGGTGCATCTGCGGGCGGGGCGTCCACCAGCGCGCGGAACGTCGAAACCTCGATGATTTCCTGGCCGAACTGCACGTGCACGATCTGGAAGCGCCGGCCGATGATGCGCGCGCGGCGGAACAGCTTCTGCACCTGGTCGGGCGTGGCGTCGGTCGCCACGTCGAAGTCCTTGGGCGCGACGCCGAGCAACAGGTCGCGCACCGCGCCGCCCACGATGAACGCCCGGAAGCCCGCTTGCTGCAGGCCTTCGGTCACGCGCACGGCGTTGCGCGAGATGAGCGCGGGATTGATGCCGTGGACGTCGGCGGAAAGGATGACGGGCGTGGCCGGATCGGGCGCGCCTTTGCCACTGCGCGGCTTCGACGTCTTCTGTGCGCTGGCCGGCTTGCGGCGCGCACGGGTGTTGCCGGCGGCCGCGCCTTCATGCGAGGCCGTGCGCGGATCGGCGGCGGGCGCTTCGGTGTCTTGCGCCGCTTCGGCGTCGTCCTGGCCGAACAGCTTGCGGATGAGTTTCTTGATCACTGGGCTTGGAACAAATCGAGAATGCGCCAGCCCGCTTGTTGCGCGTGAGCGCGCAGGGTGTCGTCGGGGTTGGTGGCGATCGGGTCGCTGACTTTTTCGAGCAGCGGGATGTCGTTATGCGAGTCGCTATAGAAGTAGCTGTGCTCGAAGTCCGACAAGTTTTGGCCGAGCGAGGCGAGCCACTGCTCGACGCGCACGATCTTGCCTTCGCGGTAGCTCGGCGTGCCGGTCGGGCGGCCGGTGAAGGCCGATGCCGGATCGCCGTCCACGGTTTCGACTTCGCACGCGATCAGCTTGTCCACGCCGAACGCCTCGGCGATGGGCGCCGTGATGAATTCATTGGTGGCGGTGACCACGCAGCAGAGATCGCCCGCTTCCTTGTGCTTTTTCACGAGCTCGACCGCGCTCGGCAGGATGGTCGGCTTGATCACCTCGTGCATGTACTGGTCGTGCCATGCCTTCAACTGCGCGCGCGAATATTTCGCGAGTGGCGTGAGCATGGCGACGAGGTACGCGTGGATGTCGAGCTTGCCGGCCTTGTAGTCGGCATAGAAGCGGTCGTTCTGCTCGGCAAAGCGCTCGCCGTCGACAATGCCGAGCTTCACCATGAAGCGGCCCCATTCGTGGTCGCTGTCGGTGGGGATCAGGGTGTGATCGAGGTCAAACAGTGCAAGGTTAGCCATGGGCGCTCATTTTACTTGAAGCGGGGGACGCCGTTGCCGCCGCCGGCGGACGGCGTCGGCGCGGCGGGGTCCGCGGGGGATTCGGGTCCGCAAGGCGTGTCGCTCTCGGCAGCCGACTCGCTGTCTTGCGCTTTGGACGGATCGGGCGTTGCCGATGCCGGTGTCTGCGCGTCTGCCGATGCTTCTTTCGGCGCTTCGCCTGCGTTCACGGCACTTGCGGCGGTTCCGTCCGGCGGATCGAGATCGCCGCGCAGCTCGCCGGTCATTTCATTGCTCACGTCGGCTTCGACTTCGCCCTTGAGTTCCGTGCCCAGTTCCTTGTGGACGACGTGACGATATTTGGCCCCTAATTCGCCTTCGACGTTGTCGGTCGGCTTAACGAAGGGCACGGGCGCCGGTGGGCGCGCCTGCAAGGCGGGTGCTTTCGGTGCTTCGTAGGGCTGGGCTTCGTCGGGCTCTGCGGTGGGCAAGGGTGGCGCTATCGGCTCAACGCGCTCGGCGGGTTGCGTTTGCGCCGCGATGTCTTCGCTCGGGGCCGCGTCGCGTTCGTCGCCTTCGTCACCTTCGCCGGCTTCCCCCGCTTCGCCTGCATGCGCCGCTTCGCTCGTTTGCACCGGCTCTTCGGCAGAAAGCGCATCGTCCGTCGCTAGCGTGCTCGCTGCGCTCACCAGATCGCCCACGCCCTTCGCGAGCATCGCGCGCAAGAGAGGCAGCGTCACGGCGCGCTTCTGTTCGAGCGAAAAGCGGTCGAGCGCGTCGAGCAAGCCCATGAGGCTCGGCATGTCGCGCCGGAAGTGCGTGAGCAGGTAGGCGGGCACGTCGTCGGCGAGCGCAATGCCGCGCTCGCGGGCCGCGAGCTTGAGGATCGCAGCCTTGCCTTCGTCGGAGAGCGGTGCAAGGTGGAACACGAGGCCCCAGCCCAGACGCGTGCGCAGGTCCTCGCGCACGGTGAGCCCCATGGGCGGCGCGTTTCCCGTTGCGACGAGCGCGCAGGCGGGGTAGGAGCGCACCTCGTTGAACAGGTTGAAGAGCGCGATCTGCTGCGCGCCCGAGAGCGAATCGCAGTCGTCCACCGCGTAGATCGTCACGCGCGGATCGAACGTGAACGCGGCCAGCGCGCTTTGCGGGCCCAGATAGCGCACGTGCCCCGGCGGCGCTTCATCGGCGAGCGCGTGTAGCAGGTGGCTGCGCCCGTTGCCCGGTTCGCCCCAGACATAGAACGTGCGGTCGGCGATCGGGCCCGCCGTGAGCGCCGCGTCCAGACCGCGCAGGCGCGCGACCAGCTCAGCGTTGGCGCCGATATGGAAGTTGTCGAAGGTCGATGGCGGCGGAGTGCCGAGATCGAGCGTTAACTGTCGCTGCACGGTGTGTCTGGACGGAATCGGTTCTAGTAAAGCGTGCTCTCGCGAGAACTGCGGTGAGAACTGCGGAGATCACTGAGCCGCGAGCGCCGCAGCACGCGGCCGAGGGCGAGCGCGATCCCGGTCCAGATGGCGGCCCGACGCTGGTACGGTGCGAAATGCGGTGTGTTCTGCGGCAAAACTCGGTTTCCGGTTGTGGGGCGCGAGGCGAGGCGCGTTCCAAATCTCGCTCCACCCGCGGCGGCGGGGCGCCGTCAATCGGTTAAAATCGTATTTTACCGACCTTCTGGCGCTTCCCCATGAATCAACCGAAATCCGGCCCCGCTAATCAGGAACAAGGCCTCTCCTACGCCGACGCTGGCGTCGACATGGTCGCGGGCGACGCGCTCGTCGATCGCATCAAGCCGTTTGCGAAGAAGACCCTGCGCGAAGGCGTGATGGGCGGCATCGGCGGATTCGGCGCGCTCTTCGAAGTGCCGAAGAAGTACAAGGAACCCGTGCTGGTTTCGGGCACCGACGGTGTGGGCACCAAGCTGCGCCTCGCCTTTCATCTGAACAAACACGACACGGTCGGCCAGGATCTCGTCGCGATGAGCGTGAACGACATTCTCGTGCAGGGCGCCGAGCCGCTGTTCTTCCTCGACTACTTCGCGTGCGGCAAGCTGGACGTCGATACGGCGGCCACGGTCGTGAAGGGCATCGCACAAGGCTGCGAGCTGTCGGGCTGCGCGCTGATCGGCGGTGAAACGGCCGAAATGCCGGGCATGTACCCCGACGGCGAATACGACCTGGCCGGTTTCGCGGTGGGCGCGGTCGAAAAGAGCAAGATCATCGACGGCAGCACGATCGCCCCGGGCGACGTGGTGCTGGGTCTCGCTTCGAGCGGCATCCACTCGAACGGCTTCTCGCTCGTGCGCAAGATCATCGAGCGCGCCCAGCCGGACCTCGCTGCCGACTTCGACGGCCGCTCGCTGGCGGACGCCCTGATGGCGCCCACGCGCATCTACGTGAAGCCGTTGCTCAAGCTGATGGAAACCATCACCGTGAAGGGCATGGCGCACATTACGGGCGGCGGCCTCGTCGAGAACATTCCGCGCGTACTGCGCGAAGGTCTCACGGCTGAACTGAATCACGCGGCATGGCCGCTGCCGCCGCTCTTCACGTGGCTGCAAAAGCACGGCGGCGTGGCCGATGCGGAAATGCACCGCGTGTTCAACTGCGGCATCGGCATGGCCGTGGTCGTGGCGGCGGATCAAGCCGATGCGGCGGCTTCCCTGCTGGCCGCTGCGGGCGAGCAGGTGTGGAAGATCGGCGTGGTGCGCGAAAGCAAGGAAGGCGAAGCGCAGACCGTGGTGGTCTAAGCCTGGCGCGTTCCGGCGCAAAAAAATGCCCGCCATCGATTGGCGGGCATTTTTCTTTTTGGGCTGCGCGAAAACGCGTTACAGCACCGTGCGCACGTGCCAAAGCTCGGGGAACAGCACGACGTCGAGCATCTTGCGCAGATACGGCGCGCCGTTCGTGCCGCCCGTGCCCTGCTTGAAGCCGATGATGCGCTCGACCGTCGTCACGTGGCGAAAGCGCCATTGGCGGAACGCGTCTTCGAGATCGACGAGCTCTTCGGCCATCTCGTACAAATCCCAGTACTCCGAAGGATTGCGATACACCTCTAGCCACGCTGCTTCGACCGTGGCGTCGTGTTCGGTCGGCAGGGACCAGTCGCGGCTCAGGCGCTCGGGCGCGATCGCAAAGCCGCGCCGCGCGAGCAGGCGAATCACTTCGTCGTAGAACGAGGGCGCTTCGAGCGTCGCTTTCACCTGCTCGAAAATCTCGCCCCGATGCTCGTGCGGCTTGAGCATCTGCACGTTCTTGTTGCCGAGCAGGAATTCGATCTGCCGGTACTGGTACGACTGGAAGCCCGACGACGCGCCGAGATACGGTCGCATGGCCGTGTACTCGGAAGGCGTGAGCGTCGAGAGGACGCTCCACGCCTGCACGAGCTGCTCCATGATGCGCGAGACGCGCGCGAGCTGCTTGAACGCGGGCGGCAGCGCATCGCGGTGCACGTTGGCGAGCGCCGCGCGCAACTCGTAGAGCGCGAGCTTCATCCACAGCTCGCTCGTTTGATGCTGCACGATGAACAGCATTTCGTTGTGGTCGGGCGAGAGCGGATGCTGCGCACCCAGCACGGCGTCGAGCGCGAGGTAGTCGCCGTAGCTCATCGACTTCGAGAAGTCGAGCTGTGCGTCGTGCCACCCTTCGCCTTGCGCCGCTTGTTCGGGCGCTTGCGCCGTCGGCGCGACTGCGCCGTGTCCGAACGGGCACCCGCCGCGTGCGGCGCCGGTGGCTTCATCCGGGTCGGGCATGCCCGGGACTTGCATGTGATCGTTCATCTGCCGTTCCTCAGGTCACCGCGCCGCGTTCGGCAAATTCGGGCTTACGCCAGGACTCTGTCGCGAGCACGTCGCGCAGCGTTTCCACGGCGTCCCACACGTCGACGTAACGCAGATACAGCGGCGTGAAGCCGAAGCGCAGCACGCGCGGCTCGCGATAGTCGCCGATCACGCCGCGCGCGATCAACGCCTGCATCACCTCATAGCCGTGCGGATGCTCGAAGCTCACGTGCGAGCCGCGCTCCGCATGAGCGCGCGGCGTGACGAGCGTGAGGCCGTATTCCTTGCAGCGCGTCTCAACCAGTTCGATGAAGAGATCCGTGAGCGCGAGCGATTTGCGGCGGATCGCCTGCATGTCGGTTTGCAGGAACACGTCGAGACCGCATTCGACGAGCGCAATCGAGATGATCGGCTGCGTGCCGCAGAGGTAGCGGGCGATGCCGTCGTCGGGGCGGTACTCGGGGTTCATCTCGAACGGCTTCTTGTGCCCCCACCAGCCTGAAAGCGGCTGCGAGAACGCGCTCTGGTGGCGCTTGGGCACCCACACGAAGCCAGGCGAGCCGGGTCCGCCGTTGAGGTACTTGTAGGTGCAACCCACGGCGTAGTCGGCGTTCGCGCCGTTCAGGTCGACCGGCACGGCGCCCGCCGAATGTGCGAGATCCCACAGCGCGAGCGCGCCCTGCGCGTGAATATGCTCGGTGAGCGCGCGCATGTCGTGCATCTCGCCCGTGCGGTAGTTCACGTGCGTGATCATCGCCACAGCTACGTCATCGCGGATCGCCGCGGGCAGTTCGGCAGGATCGTCGACGAGTCGCAGTTCATAGCCGCGGTCGAGCTGCTCGATGAGCCCTTGCGCGATGTACAGGTCGCTCGGAAAGTTCGAGCGTTCCGAGACGATCACGCGGCGCTTCGGGTCGCGCGCGTTCTGCACGCGCAGCGCGGCGGAAAGCGCCTTGAAGAGATTGATCGAGATGGTGTCGGTGACGACGACTTCGTCGTCGGCCGCGCCGATCAGCTTCGCGAGCTTGTTACCGAGACGCTTGGGCATGGCGAACCAGCCCGCCGTGTTCCAGCTGCGGATGAGGCCTTCGCCCCATTCGCCGCCGATCACGGCCTGCGCGCGCGCAGCCGAGGCCGAGGGTGGCACGCCGAGCGAGTTGCCGTCGAGATAGATGGTGCCGGCCGCGAGCGTGAATTGCTCGCGCAGGGCGGCGAGCGGATCGGCGCGATCGGCTGCCAGGGCTTCGTTGCGGTCGTTCATGTCTACGTTTCGTTAGGTGGCGGATTGAGCGGGGATTGAGTGGATGGCGGCTTAAGGCAACTCGCGCAGCACGGCGCGCACGGGGCTTGCGTCGAGCGTCGAGAACTTCAGCGGCAGCGCGATGAGTTCGTAGTCGCCGGGCGCCACGGCGTCGAGCACGACGCCTTCGAGGATCGCCATGCCATGCGCGCGGATGCGGTGATGTGCGTCCATCGTCTTCGATTCCTGCGGGTCGAGCGAGGGCGTGTCGATGCCAATCAGACGCACGCCGCGCGCGGCGAGCAGATCGATCGTTTCCGGCGCGACGGCGCAAAACTTGCTGTCCCAGTGGTCCTGCGGTGCGTGCGCGTAGGTGCGCAGTAGCACGCGCGGCGGGATGCCGGGCAACGCGCCTTCCACGTGTTCGGGCAGCACGAGCGGCGCGGCGCCCACGCAATGAATCACGCGGCACGCGCCGATATACGTGTCGAGCGGTACTTCGCCGATCGGCGCGCCTTCGGCGTCGTAGTGCAACGGAGCGTCGGTGTGCGCGCCGGTGTGCGGCGAAAGCGTCACGCGCGCAACGTTGACCGGCGAGCCCGCCTCCATGCGCCAGACGCGCTCGACGCTCACGGGCGTATCGCCGGGCCAGACGGGCGTTTCGGGGTGAATCTGCGGGGAAATGTCTCTAATCTGTGTCATGTCAGCGGCGTCCTGTCTCCTGTCAGCCGCACTTCGCGCTTTCGCGCTTAGTGCGACCCCATGCAAGGCTGATGCTTCGAATGATAGGCAACTCCCCACGAAATGTGCTTGCGAAAAAAACGCCGCAAACTTCGGTTGTTGGCACATAATTTGTCTCAAGACGGGAATGGAGACCAAATATGAACGCAATCTCGCTTGATGCTACCGATTGCCGTATTCTCGCCGTGCTGCAGAACGAGGGGCGGATCAGCAATCTCGACCTCGCGGAGCGCATTTCGCTCTCGCCATCGGCATGCCTGCGCCGTTTGCGGCTGCTGGAGGAGCAGGGCGTGGTGGAGCGTTACCGCGCGAGCCTGAACCGGGAGATTCTCGGCTTCGAGATGGAGGCTTTCGTGCAGGTGTCGATGCGCAACGACCAGGAGAGCTGGCACGAGCGTTTCGTCACGGCGCTGCGCGACTGGCCGGAGGTGGTGGGGGCGTATGTGGTGACGGGCGAGACGCACTACCTGCTGCGCGTGCTCGCGCACAACCTCAAGCACTACTCGGACTTCGTGCTCAACAAGCTGTACAAGGCGCCGGGCGTGATGGACATCCGCTCGAACATCGTGCTCACGACGCTCAAGGTGGAAGTGGGTGTGCCCGTGGACCTGATCGCGCAGCGCGAGCCCAAGAGCGCGCCGGCATAAACGACAAGGCGACGACAAGGCGACGACCAGGCGGCGACCAGGCGGCGACCAGGCGGCGACCAGGCGGCGACAGGGCGCGCGCCGCGCCCTGTCAGAGCGACTGGAGCTGGTGGAACGCGCCGCCGTGGAACACGAGCGGCGAAGCGTCTGTGCCATCCTCGCGCACGCCGCAGCGTTCCACTTCCCCGACGAAAATCACGTGGTCGCCTTCGTCGTAGCGGCTGCGGTTGTGGCACTCGAACCACGCGATTGCGCCATCCAGCACGGGCATGCCGCTGTCGCCGGCTGCGTGCGAGACGCCCTCGAAACGGTCGCCCTTCACGGTCGCAAAGCGCTTGCACAGGTCGAGCTGCGACGCGGCGAGCACATTGATCACATAATGGCTGTTCGAGCGAAACACGGGCATGGAGGCCGAGCGCGTGGCGAGGCTCCACAGCACGAGCGGCGGATTGAGCGAGACCGAGTTGAACGAGCTGGCCGTGATGCCGACGAGCGTGCCGTCGGGCGCGCGCGTCGTGATGACGGTCACGCCGGTGGCGAACTGGCCAAGCGCGCGGCGAAATGCGCCGTCGTCGAAGTTGGGCGGGTTGGCGCGGCGGGTCATCGGTGCAGGCCTTCACGGGCCGCGCGCGCGGCGGTGGGAGCGGAAATCGGGATCAACGTTATGTGGAAATTCGGCGAATTGCCACAATTTTAGCGGAAGCGGCGGATGGCGGGTCGCGCAGGACACCGTGCGTTGTGTCCGAGGTGAGGTCCGCAAGTATGTCCGTCGTGATGTCCGCAGTCACGATCAAAGGAGCGAACAGTATGAGTCAGACAGTCGAAACGGCCACCCTGGGCGGCGGATGCTTCTGGTGCCTGGAGGCGGTGTATCTGCGCGTGGATGGCGTGAGTGCGGTGGAGTCGGGCTACGCGGGCGGCCACGCGGCGAACCCGAGCTACGAGCAGGTCTGCGACGGCGACACCGGCCACGCTGAGGTCGTGAAGGTGGAGTTTGACCCCGCGACGATCAGCTATCGCGAGATTCTCGACATCTTCTTCGCGATTCACGATCCCACGCAGCTGAATCGTCAGGGCAACGATGTAGGCACGCAGTACCGCTCGGTGATCTTCACGCACTCCGAGGCGCAGCGCGAAACGGCC
Organism: Paraburkholderia hiiakae; assembly: GCF_904848665.1. GTDB lineage: Bacteria > Pseudomonadota > Gammaproteobacteria > Burkholderiales > Burkholderiaceae > Paraburkholderia > Paraburkholderia hiiakae. The sequence continues at coordinate 469,920 of NZ_CAJHCQ010000001.1, read as the reverse complement.
GAGCAGGCGATTCGCGAACTGGCCGCCGAAGGCGTGTACGACGGCAAGATCGTCACCCAGGTGCTGCCGCTCGACGGCAACTATTTCCCCGCCGAGGCGTATCACCAGAACTACTTCGCGCAACACCCGAACCAGGGCTATTGCTCGTTCGTGGTCGCGCCGAAGGTCGCGAAGTTCCGCCAGAAGTTCGCGCACCGGCTCAAGCCCGAGTAAGCACCACACGGCGCGCGGGCGGTTTCGATGCCCGGGTTTTGATCCTGGTTCGCGCCTCAGTCTTCGTTTTGTTCCGCTTCTTGCACGCCGGGCGATGTTTCGTCCGGTGTCGCGCCGCCCGCGGCCTCCAGTGCCATTTCCCCGCGTAAGCGTTCCATCTCGTCCGCAATCGCCCGCGCGAGCTTCGCGCACGTGAGCGGCGCCGATCCCTCAGCCTTGTTATTCGTCGTGATCAGCACGGGCTGGCCCGCCATCGCGTAGCGCGCGGCCAGTTCCGCGAGCGTGACGCGCGTGTGCGGGTCTTCGTCCACCAGCTTGTCGAACGGCTCGTAGCGCGTCTTCGCCTGCTCGTACTTGAAGCCGCTGTGCAGGCTCCAACGCACGATCAGCGGGCCGGCTGGGGCTTCGCCGTCCATCAGCGCGAGCGCGGCGGCCTGGCGCAGCGGGTCCGGCATGCGCGCGTGCAGGCCCACGCAGTAGCGCACGCCCGCGGCGCGCAGCGTGCGCACGAAGCGCGGCGTGAGCAGGATCGCGTCGCGGATCTCGATGGCGTAGCACGGGCCGTCGCCGACTGCGCTGGATTCGGTCGAATTGGGCAGTGGCGGCAGCGCGGCGAGGAAGGCGGTAAGCCGTTCGACGAACGCCGCCGGGTCGGCCAGCAGTTGATCGGGCAGCGGCGGGAACTGGAACACGAGCGCGCCTGCCTTGCTGCCGAGGCCCGCGAGGCACGGCTCGACGAATTCGCGCGCGGCCAGCTCCGCGTTGAGAAAGCGGATGCGCGCCATAGGCCGAGAGGCCGTCGCGGGCGAGCTTCGACTGGCTGTAGTCCTCGCCGTAGACAATGCCGCGCCAGCCGGGAAACGACCACGACGAGGTGCCGAGCCGCACGCTCGCGGGCAGCGCGGCGGCGACGTCGAGCGTGTCTTGCGTGGCCACGGCGGGCAGCACGCCACGGCCGCGGCGCTTCGGGGCGTCGGTGCTGGGCGCAGGCTTCTTCGGAGGTTTAGGGCGCGGCTCGTCTTCGTCGCGCTGTTCCACTTCGGCGTCGTCGTCGTGCGTGGCGCGAGCGGGGCGCTGGGTCGCGGATTTCGTCGGCGGCTTCGTAGGCGGCATGGCCTCCGGCGCCGCGAAGCCGAACAGGTCGGGCTGCGGCTCGGTGCGGGCTTCGGCTTTCGGCGCGTTTTGGCGTGCGGCGGGGCGCGCGGCCGGGTTGGCGTTCCGGGGGCCGACATCGTTGGCCGACCCGAGCGTCATATCGCCAAACAGGTCGTGGCCGTCGTCGCGTTCGTTCATGCAGTGGCGTCGCGCAGTGGCGTCGTGATGGCGGTCGTGGGGCGAAGCCGCCTGAGCCGGGCGCAACTGCGCGAACAGTTGATTCGCTGGCGGCGCGGCGAACCGCGCCGCCGCCTGCGTCAGAGCGGCTTCTCGTACATATACCGGCGCGACCACGGCAGCGTTGTCGCGCTGCGGCCGGCCTTGCGGCAGACGATCTGGAAGATCGACACGTCGTCGTGCTCGAACGCGTACGCGCAACCCGCCAGATAAACGCGCCAGATGCGGAACTTCTCGTCGTCGACGAGCTGTTTCGCTTCCTCGGCGCGCGCCTCGAAATTCTCCGCCCACAAATCGAGCGTGTGCGCATAGTGACGGCGCAGGCTTTCCACGTCAACCGCTTCGAGGCCGCCGCGCTGCGCCGCTTCGAGCGCGAGACCGATGTGCGGCAGCTCGCCGTCGGGGAACACGTAGCGGTCGATGAATTCGCCGCCGCCTAGCGCCGTTTCGCCCGATTCGGCGTCCGACGAAGTGATGCCGTGGTTCATGGCGACGCCGTCGTCGGCGAGCAGGTCGTGGACCTTGCGGAAATAGCCCGGCAGATTTTTGCGCCCGACGTGTTCGAACATCCCCACGCTCGTGATGCGGTCGAACTGGCCTTGTATGTCGCGATAATCCTGCAGCCGGATCTCAATGCGATCCTCGAGGCCCGCGGCCTTCACACGTGCGGTGGCGAGATCGAACTGGTTCTGCGAGAGCGTCACGCCCACGCAACGCGCGCCGAACTTCTGCGCCGCGCGCAGCACGAGCGCGCCCCATCCGCAGCCGATATCGAGCAGCGTCTGACCTTCCCGCACCTGGATCTTGGTGAGGATGTGGTCGATTTTCTTGAGCTGGGCGGTGGCGAGGTCTTCATCGCCGTTTTCGAAGTAGGCGCACGAATAGACCATGTTCTCGTCGAGCCAAAGCTTGTAGAACTCGTTCGAGACGTCGTAGTGGTAGTGGATGGCCTCTTTGTCCGTGGATTTCGAATGCGTGAAATAGCGGCGCACGCGCGCGAGCTTGCTGGCGCTCGTGACGGTGTTGCGCGCGAGCAAATAGCTGATGTTGATAATGTCGGCGAGCTTGCCTTCTATGTCGATCTTGCCCTTCACGTAGGCCTCGCCGAGATTGTCGAGGCTCGGCGTGAGCAGAAGCGGTAGCGCCGACGCGCTATTGACCTTGAGCGTGACCTGAGGCGCGGCGAAGTGGCCGAAGTCGTATTGCTGCCCACTCCAGAGCACGAGGCGGGCAGGCAGGTCGGCCTTGCTGCGCACTTCTTCTACCCACTGTGCGAGTTTTTTCTCCCAGAACATGCGTTTCTCTCCATGTCAGATGAACGATTGAAGCCCAATGACAAAAGCGAATTGCGATGCTTGATTTATGGCGACAGCGAGGGACTCAACAACGTAAAACTATAGCGGTGAGACGAAAACAAGGTGGGCGCGGCGTCAGTGCACGCCGCGCGCATGCGATCAGGGCGCGAGACGCTCGATCTTCCACGCGGCACTCGCGCTGTCACGCGCGTAGCGGATGCGGTCGTGCAGTCGCGACGGCCGGCCTTGCCAGAACTCGATGGCCTCCGGCACGAGCCGGTAGCCGCCCCAGTGCGGCGGGCGCGGCGGCGCTTCGCCATACTGCGCGGCGATTTCGCGCTCGCGTGCTTCGAGCGTCTCGCGGTTCGCGATCACGGTGCTCTGCTCCGAAGCCCACGCGCCAATGCGCGAGCCGAGCGGGCGCGAGTTGAAGTAGGCGTCGCTTTCCTCGGCGCTCGTGAGTTCGACCTTGCCTTCGATGCGTACCTGACGCTCCAGCTCGATCCAGTGAAAGAGCAGCGCCGCGTGCGGATTCGCGCTCAGTTCGCGGCCCTTGCGGCTTTCGTAGTTCGTGAAGAACACGAAGCCGCGTTCGTCCACGCCCTTGATGAGCAGGATGCGCGCAGCGGGGCGGCCTTGTGCGTCGACGCTTGCGACCGTCATGGCGTTGGGCTCGGGCAGCTTCGCGTCGAGCGCCTGGGCGAACCAGGTCTGGAACTGGCGGATCGGATCGGGATCGACGTCGGCGGCGTCGAGCGAGCCGAGCGAGTAGGTCTTGCGGAGATCGGCGAGGGATGTCATCTTTTATGCAGACGCTTCAATGCGGACAAGTATATCGGACAGGCGAGGAAAGGAGGCGCACAGCCTCGTTCGGCGCGATCAGGCAAAATACGGGTCTCGCGAGGACCGTGACAGCAGCGTGCGACCGGTCCGCTTACGATTGCCTACCGTTATGTCCAGTACCTCGATTTCCCCTACCGCCGGCTCCGTCGATCTTACCCCGAGCCCTGCCGACGATGTTGCCGACCGGGCCCGCCGATTCGGCGGAATCGCGCGGCTTTATGGCGCACCCGCGCTCGACGCGTTCGAGCGCGCCCACGTTGCCGTGATCGGCATTGGCGGCGTCGGCTCGTGGGCCGCCGAAGCGCTCGCGCGCAGCGCGATCGGCAAGCTCACGCTCATCGACCTCGACAACGTGGCCGAGAGCAACACCAACCGTCAGATCCACGCGCTCGATGGCAACTACGGCAAGCCGAAGGTCGAGGCCATGGCCGAGCGCATCAAGCTCATCGATCCGGCCTGCGACGTGCGTCTCGTCGAGGACTTCGTCGAGCCGTCGAACTTCGCCGAGCTGCTCGGCGGCGGCTTCGACTACGTGATCGACGCCATCGACAGTGTGCGCACCAAGACCGCCCTGATCGCCTGGTGCGTCGAGCATCGCGTGCCGCTCATCACGGTGGGTGGCGCGGGCGGGCAGCTCGACCCCACGCGCATTCGCATCGACGATCTCGCCCTTACGATCCAGGACCCCCTGCTCTCCAAGGTGCGCGGGCAGTTGCGCAAGCAGCACGGCTTTCCGCGCGGGCCGAAGGCCAAGTTCAAGGTGAGCGCGGTGTATTCCGACGAGCCGCTCATCTATCCCGAAGCCGCCGTGTGTGATATCGACGCCGAGGCCGAGCACGTGAGCACGTCGCCGGGGCATCACGGTCCGGTGGGGCTCAATTGCGCGGGCTTTGGTTCGAGCGTGTGCGTGACGGCGAGCTTTGGGTTCGCCGCGGCTTCGTATGTGCTGCGAACGCTGGCGCATCGCGCAATGAAGGGCTGACGCGCCGCCTGAAGCGGGAGAATGCGACGGCGAAAAAAAACGCACGGCCCGTAAAAGGCCGTGCGTTTTGCTTTTCCGGCGGTGCGTTGTGCCCCTCGCGAAATCAGTTCAGCGTCGCGCTCAGCTTGCGCCGCCACTCGCTCACGAGCTGCGGCTGATGCGCCGCAAGATCGAACACGGAAAGCATGGTCTTGCGGCCCACGTCGTCGCGGAAGGCGCGGTCGCGCTTCACGATCTCCAGCAAATGCTCGAGCGCGTCCGCGTACTTGTGCCGCGCGATCAGCGCGTTCGCCAGATCGAAACGCGCTTCGAGATCGCCGGGGTTGGCGGCCACCTGGGCTTCGAGCGCGTCGGTGGGCGGCAGGTCGGCGGCGGCGTCGAGCGCGTCGAGGCGTGTCTTGAGCGCGTTAAAGCGCGCGTCGATACCCTGCGTGGTCTTGGGCGAGAGCAGCTCCACTTCCTTTTGCGCGTCGTCGGCGCGGTTGTCGGCGAGCAGCATCTCGATCACGTCCATGCGCACCTCGTCGTTGCCCGGATCGAACGCGAGCGCGGCCTGCAGCGCTTCATAGGCTTCGTCGCGGCGGCCTTCGGCCAGCGCTTCCTGCGCGGCGCGGCGCGCGGCATCGGCGCCGTCGGGGATCAGGCCGTCGAGGAACTGGCGCAACTGGCCTTCGGGTAGCACGCCCACGAACTGATCGACCGCCTGCCGGTCGGCAAATGCCACGACGTGCGGAATGCTGCGTACGCCGAAGTGCGCGGCAAGCTCCTGGTTTTCGTCGACGTTCACCTTCACGAGCTTCCATTTGCCCGCGTAATCGGCCTCGAGCTTTTCGAGCATCGGGCCGAGGCTCTTGCAAGGGCCGCACCAGGGCGCCCAGAAGTCGACGAGCACCGGCGCGAGCGCCGACGCTTCGATCACGTCTTTTTCGAAAGTGGCGAGAGTGGTGTCCATTGCGTCCTCGTTGAGAAATCCGTTGTGTTGCTAGTTGGGGACGAAACGCTTGGGTTTCAATCGTCCTGCTCGCGTGCCGAGCCTTAGCGCGGCTTCTTCTCCGGCAGCGGAATCCATTCCGTTTCGCCGGGAACATGCCCCATTTCCTGACGCGTCCACGCTTCCTTCGCGGCTTCGATCTTCTCGCGCGAGCTTGAGACGAAGTTCCATTCGATGAAGCGCTCGCCTTCGAGCTTTTCCCCGCCGAGCAGCATCACGCGCGCCCCATTCGCGCTCGAAAGCGTGACGGTTTCGCCCGGCACCAGTACGGCCATCGTGTGCTGTTCGAGCGGCGTGCCGTCAATCGCGAGATCGCCTTCCACGAGATAGACACCGCGCTCTTCGTGCTCCGCGTCGAGCGCGATTGCGCTGCCCGGCGCGAAATCTGCGGCGACGTAGAGCGTGCCCGAGAAGGTCTCGGCCGGCGAGGTCGCACCGAACGCCGTGCCGGCGATCACGCGCATCGAAACGCCGTTGCGCTCGATTTCAGGCAGCGTGGCGGCGGCGTGATGGAAGAACGACGGCTCAGTGTCTTCGTGATCGAGCGGTAGCGCCACCCAGGTCTGGATGCCGTGCATGGTGAGGCCGGTGGCGCGGTCCTCATCGGGCGTGCGCTCGGAGTGGACGATGCCGCGGCCGGCCGTCATCCAGTTCACGTCGCCAGGCACGATCTTCTGGCTCGAACCGATGCTGTCGCGATGCATGAGCGCGCCGTCGAAGAGATAGGTGACCGTAGCGAGCCCGATATGCGGATGCGGACGCACGTCCACGCCCGAGCCTGGCGCCAGCGTGGCGGGGCCCATGTGGTCGAAGAAGATGAACGGGCCGACGAGGCGTGCGGCGAGCGCGGGCAGCACGCGCCGCACATAGAGATTGCCGATGTCGCGTTGATGAGGCTTGAGAACCGCTTTGATCGATGAGGACATGATGCTTCCTGGATGAGTCGTACGGCACCCGGTTTGGGCCAACTAGTGGGCGAAATCGGCGCGCGAGACAGGCCGCGCGCGAGGCTGGCGCTCATTCTAACGCCGGCGTTCCCGGCGTGCGGCTAACACATCGGCTCGGCGCTGGCGGCACGGCGCGCCGCCGCGCGAGGCGGTAAGATCGCCGCTTCGAAGAAAAGGCAGGACGCAATAAAGGAGAGAGGGGATGTCGCCGAAGGACTTGTTGCTCGCGCTGGTGGTGGTGCTCGCGTGGGGCGTGAATTTCGTCGTGATCAAGGTGGGGCTGCACGGCGTGCCGCCGCTCCTGCTCGGCGCCCTGCGCTTCATGCTGGCGGCTTTTCCCGCGGTGCTGTTCGTGAAGCGCCCGCAAATGCCGCTGCGCTGGCTGCTGGCCTACGGCGCGACCATCTCTCTCGGTCAGTTCGCGTTCCTCTTCACCGCAATGTACGTGGGCATGCCCGCGGGCCTCGCTTCGGTCGTGCTGCAGGCGCAGGCGTTCTTCACGCTCGGCTTTGCGGCGGTATTTCTGCATGAGCGCTTTCACGCGCAGAACGTGGTCGGCTTGTTGATCGCCGCGGGCGGCCTCGCGCTGATCGGCGTGCAGTCGATGGGGGGCACTGCGGCAGGTGGCGCGCAGGGCATGACGGTGGCCGGTTTCGTGCTCACGCTGTGCGCGGCCTGCATGTGGGCGCTCGGCAATGTCGTCACGAAGAAGGTCGGCAAGGTGGATCTCGTCGGCCTCGTGGTGTGGGCGAGCCTCGTGCCGCCGCTGCCGTTTCTCGCGCTCTCGTACTGGATGGAAGGTCCGCAGCGCATCGTGGCCGCGCTCTCGAGCATCGGCATGACTTCGGTGGGCGCGATCGTCTACCTCGCGTTTGTCGCGACGCTTGTCGGCTATAGCCTCTGGAGCCGCCTGCTCTCGAAGTATCCCGCAAGCCAGGTGGCGCCGTTCTCGCTGCTCGTGCCGATCGTCGGGCTCGCCTCGGCGTCGCTCCTGCTCGGCGAGCAGTTGAGCGCGGCCGAGATCGGCGGCGCCGTGCTCGTGATGGGCGGCCTTGCCGTCAACGTGTTCGGGGGCTGGCTCAAGCAGCGCCTCGGGGCCGCGCGCTCTTGACACGTGTGCTCCAAATGCAAACGCCGCGCCAGCCCGAAGGCGTGCGCGGCGCTTTCCAGGATGCCAGGCTCGCGGGCCTCAGGTCATACGGCTCTTCGCAAGTGGCGGATTGGCCGCGAAATAGCGCTTGATGCCCTTGAGAATCGCGTTCGCCATCTTGTCGCGATAGGCGTCGTCGTTGAGCTTGGTCTCTTCTTCGGGATTGCTGATGAAGGCCGTCTCCACGAGGATCGACGGAATGTCGGGCGCCTTGAGCACCGCGAAGCCCGCCTGCTCGACTGAGCCCTTGTGCAGCTTGTTGATATCGCCGACCTCGTTGAGCACGAAGCCGCCGTAACGCAGCGAGTCGCGGATCTGCGCCGTCGTCGACATGTCGAAGAGCGCGCGGTTCACGGCGGCGTCGGCCGTTTGCACGCTGATGCCGCCGATCTGGTCCGAAGAGTTCTCCTTGTTCGCCATCCAGCGCGCCGCGGCGCTTGTCGCGCCGTGCTCCGAAAGCGCGAACACCGATGAGCCGCGCGCCTCGGGCGTGGTGAACGCGTCGGCGTGGATCGAGACGAAAAGGTCCGCGCCCACGCGCCGCGCCTTCTGCACGCGTACGTTCAGCGGCACGAAGAAGTCGGCGTCGCGCGTCATCATTGCGCGCATGTTGGGCTGGGCGTCGATCTTCGCGCGCAGCTTCTTCGCGATGTCGAGCGCAACGTGCTTCTCGTAGGTGCCCGCGCTGCCGATGGCGCCCGGGTCTTCGCCGCCGTGGCCCGGATCGATCGCGACGGTCAACAGGCGCGTGGTGCCGCCCTTGGTGGACTTCGGCGCGGTGAAACCGTAGTTGTCGTCGGCGCTGGCGCTTGGGTTGTCGCCATCGTCGTTGTTGCGCTGGGCGACGACGGGTGGCTTCGGCACGGCAGGTTTGCCCGGACGCGGCACGACCGCCGCAGGCGGCGCCGGCGGCGTGGGCCGCGGCGCGCTGGGCGAGCCGAGCGCGTCGTTCTGCGCGTAGCGCTCGAAAAACGCGTCGCTATTGTCGTGCGCGGGCGGTGTGTTCGGACCCGCGAGCGTGGGCGGCGTGGCAGGCTGCGCGCTGTCCTTCATCGTCTGGTGCGCATCGAGTTGCTGCTGCTTGCGCTCGGTTTGGGCCAGCAGGTCCATCAGCGGGTCGGGTGCGACCGCCGGGTACAGGTCGAACACGAGCCGGTACTTATACGAGCCCACCGGCTGAAGCGCGAACACCTGCGGCTTGACCGACCCCTTGAGGTCGAACACCATGCGCACCACGTGCGGCTGGTACTGGCCCACACGCACGGCCTGGATCTGCGGATCGTTCGGCGTGATCTTGGAGACGAGGTTCTTGAGCGCGTCGTCGAGATCGAGCCCGGTGAGATCGACGACGAGACGATCGGGGCCTTGCAGCAGTTGCTGTGCGTTCTGCAGCGGCTGGTCCGATTCGATGGTGACGCGGGTGTAGTCACGCGCGGGCCACACACGCACGCCGACGACCGAAGTGGCCCACGCGAGGCGCGGCACGGCAAGACCGAGCACGAGCGTGGAGGCGCCCGCCTTCAGAATCTGCCGGCGACGCCAGTTGTGCGTGGCGGTGGCGGCCGATTCGATCGAGCGGAACGGTTTGATTAACATCTTTCTAGACATGCCTTTCCTGATGCGCTGTATGCGTAGGCGGTGAGCACGCGGCCTTCGCCGCTTGCATCCGGCTCGAGCGAGAACACGAGATCGGGTACGCCGAGAAGGCCGCCCGCGCGTTGCGGCCATTCGACGAGGCACACCGCACCTTGCGCGAAGTATTCGCGAAAGCCCGAGTCGGCCCATTCGGCCGGATCGCTGAAACGGTACAGATCGAAGTGATACAGCTGGAGTTCCCCATTCGGCGTTGCGACCGTGTAGGGCTCGACGAGCGTGTAGGTGGGACTGCGCACACGGCCCGCGTGGCCGAGCGCGCGCAACGTGGCGCGCACGAGCGAGGTCTTGCCCGCGCCGAGGTCGCCGTGCAACTGCACGTGCAGGCCGTGAAAGGGAGGTGCTGCGTGATCTTGCGCGCCGCTTTGCGCAACATTTGCGCGCAGCGAATCGAGCGCGTGCGCGAAGCGTGCGCCGAAGGCGTCGGTGGCGTTCGCATCTGCCAGATCGAAACGACGCTCGAGGAGAACGTCGGCTGATGGATCAAGCAAAAGCGGCGCGTGGTCGTGACCGGGCGTGTCGGGCATTCTCGTAAAATGACGTGATGAACCCCACGCATTCCCCTTCCAACTCCGCGCAGGATGCGCGAGCGTCTTCGGAGGCGCTCGACCCAACGTCCGCTCAAGCGCGTGCTCAAGCTCATGCGCCGCGAGAGTCGTCTGCGCCGGCCGTTGAGCAGGCCATGCTGCTCGATGAGGCGGCGCTCGCCGCGCTCGCGGCGCGCATCCGGACGTGGGGGCGCGAGCTGGGGTTCGGTGCGATCGGTATCAGCGACACCGACCTTTCCCATGCCGAGGCGGGCCTCGCCGCGTGGCTCGAAGCAGGCTGCCACGGCGAGATGGATTATATGGCCAAACATGGGATGAAACGCGCGCGGCCAGCCGACCTTGTGGCCGGCACGCGACGCGTGATCACCGCGCGCATGGCCTATTTGCCCATCGATACGCTCAAGCCGAATGCAGTGGGAAAGACGCGCGAAAGTGCTTCGCAAGCTGGCCCGGATCGCAGCGAGAGCGCTGGCACCGAAGTTGCCACCGAAGTTGGCACGAACGTTGCCCACGAGAGCGTTCACGCCGACTGGCGGCTGCGCGAGCACGCGCGTCTGACCGACCCGCATGCCGCCGTCGTGTCGATCTACGCTCGCGGGCGCGACTATCACAAGGTGTTGCGCGCGCGGCTGCAGCAGCTTGCCGAACGCATCGAGGCCGAGATCGGCCAGTTCGGTTTTCGCGTGTTCACCGACTCCGCGCCCGTGCTCGAAGTCGAACTCGCGCAGAAGGCAGGCGTGGGCTGGCGCGGCAAGCACACGCTGCTCCTGCAACGCGACGCGGGCTCGCTCTTCTTTCTCGGCGAGATCTACGTGGACGTGCCGCTGCCCACCGATGCCGACGACCCAGCCAGCGCCGCACCCGAAACGCCGGGCGCGCATTGCGGCAGTTGCACGCGCTGCATCGACGCGTGCCCGACGGGTGCGATCACCGGGCCGTATCGCGTGGATGCGCGCCGCTGCATCTCCTATCTGACGATCGAATTGAAGGGCAGCATTCCCCTGGAACTGCGCGAGCTGATCGGCAATCGTGTGTATGGTTGCGATGACTGCCAGCTCGTGTGCCCATGGAACAAGTTCGCGCAGGCCGCGCCCGTCGCCGATTTCGACGTGCGTCATGGGCTCGATCGTGCGAGTCTCGTCGATCTGTTCGCATGGAGCGCAGCGCAGTTCGACGAGCGCATGCAAGGCAGCGCGATACGGCGCATCGGCTACGAAAGCTGGTCGCGCAATATCGCGGTGGCGATGGGCAATGCGCTGCGCGCGAGGACGCACGAAGGCGCGGATACCGCCCGCGACGCGGCGCGCGCTGCGATCGTGCAGGCATTGCGCGAGCGCGAGCATGACGAGTCGGCGATCGTGCGCGAGCACGTGCGCTGGGCGCTCGAAGCGGCTTGATGCAAATGAAAACGGCAGAGGCGGACATGGACATGAAACTGAACGACGGCGCACTGGAAATCGCGCGCGCATCGCGGCACCATGGCGTGCAACGTTCGCGCACGAAGGAGACGACGATGTTCAACGCAGTGATCGACGCGCCATTCGGCAAGGTCGGTATCCGCACCGTCGGGCAAGCGCTGGGCGAGATCGTCTATCTGCCGGGGCACACGGCGAGCGTCGAGCCCGATTGCGAACTCGCCGCGCGCGCGGCCGAACAGATCGGGCAGTATTTCGAGAACGCCGACGCCGGCTTCGACCTGCCGCTCGCACCGCTAGGCACCGAATTCCAGCGGCGTGTGTGGGACGGCATCTGCGCAATCGAGGCGGGAGAAGTCCTCACCTACGGCGAACTCGCGAAGCGCATTGGCGGGCTCAGCCCGCGCGCCGTGGGCCAGGCGTGCGGCGACAATCCCTTTCCGCTCGTGATTCCGTGTCATCGCGTGGTGTCGGCGAGCGGCCTCGGTGGGTTCGCGCATCACGGCGGCGAAGGCTTCTTTCGCGACGTGAAGCGCTGGCTGCTCGCCCACGAATGCACGTCGAACCGATTTCAACTGCGCTGACACGATGACGATGACGACGAATCCGCCGCCGCTTGCCGCAAGCGATGCCGCCGACGAGGCGCAACAGGCGCTTGATCCCGCCGCGGCCGAAGCGCTTGCCTCGAGCCACACCGCCATCGACACGTTTTGCGACGCCATGTGGCTCGAGCACGGCCTCTCGCGCAATACGCTCGACGCCTACCGGCGAGATTTGAGCCTCTTCGCGCAATGGCTCGCGCGCGAGCGCTTCAACGCGCTCGACACGACCCACGAAGACGACTTGCTCGCCTACAGCGCGCGCCGCAAGGACGATAAATCCACTTCGGCGAACCGGCGCCTTTCGGTGTTTCGCCGCTACTACGGCTGGGCGCTGCGTGAGCAGCGCGTGCACTCGGACCCGACCGTTCGCATCCGGTCGGCGAAGCAGGCGCCGCGCTTTCCGTCCACGTTGAGCGAGGCGCAGGTCGAGGCGCTGCTAGGCGCTCCCGATGTAGAGACGCCGCTCGGCCTGCGCGACCGCACGATGCTCGAGCTGATGTACGCAAGCGGCCTGCGCGTGACCGAACTCGTCACGCTCAAGACCGTCGAGGTGGGCTTGAACGAAGGCGTCGTACGTGTGCTCGGCAAGGGTTCCAAGGAGCGGCTGATTCCGTTCGGCGAGGAGGCGCACGCCTGGATCGAGCGCTACTTGCGCGAGTCGCGGCCAGCGCTGCTCGGCGCTCGCACGACCGACGCGCTCTTCGTGACCGCGCGCGCCGAAGGCATGACGCGCCAGCAGTTCTGGCACATCATCAAGCGCCACGCGGCGGCGGGCGGTGTGCACGCGCCGCTCTCGCCGCACACGATGCGCCACGCGTTCGCCACGCACCTGCTCAATCACGGCGCGGACTTGCGGGTCGTGCAGCTGCTGCTGGGCCACAGCGACATCTCCACGACGCAGATCTATACGCACGTCGCGCGCGAGCGGCTGCGCCTCTTGCACGCGAAGCATCATCCGCGCGGGTGATTCTGGCAAACGTGGTGGCGCGGCCATTGCGAGTCCTCCGCTTACAATGCGCCGATGAGCAAAACGAAACATGTGTCCGAAACGCCCGCCACGCAGATGCTGCGCCGCGCGGGCGTCGCGTTCGGCGAGCATCCCTACGAGTATGTCGAGCATGGCGGCACGGAAGAATCCGCGCGCCAGCTCGGCGTGGACGAGCATCGCGTCGTCAAGACGCTCGTGATGGAGGATGAGCACGCGAAGCCGCTCATCGTCCTCATGCACGGCGACCGCAAGGTGTCGACGAAGAATCTCGCGCGGCAGATCGGCGCGAAGCGCATCGAGCCGTGCAAGCCCGAAGTCGCGAACCGTCATTCGGGCTATCTGGTGGGCGGCACCTCGCCCTTCGGCACGAAGAAGGCCATGCCCGTGTATGTCGAATCGACCATATTCGAACTCGACGAGATCTGGCTCAACGGAGGCCGTCGTGGTTATCTCGTGAGCCTCGCCCCAGCAGTGCTCACGACGCTCCTGAACGCGAAGCCAGTGCAATGCGCGAGCGTCGAGTAACGCGCGGCGCCCGCTCGCCGTCTTCCCGTCCGTTCCCGTTATTTCCCTGATTTACCCTGGTTTGTGCGGGGTTGTGCCGTCGGTGCGGGCAGGGCGCGCCCGTGCTTCGGTAGAATGAGCGCCGTCGCGCGTTGCCGGGCGGCCATGGCCCGGCGCGCATCGTTCCACTTCCTTCGGGTTTCGTGCATGTCCAACCTGTTCGTCGCCGTTCTCGCCTATCTGATCGGTTCGGTTTCGTTTGCCGTGATCGTGAGCGCCTTCATGGGCCTCGACGATCCTCGCTCCTACGGCTCCGGCAATCCCGGCGCGACCAACGTGCTGCGCAGCGGCAACAAGAAGGCCGCGATCCTCACGCTGATCGGCGACGCGTTCAAGGGCTGGCTGGCCGTCTGGCTGGTCGCGCACTTCGGTCCGCGCTACGGTCTCGGCGACGCAGCTGTCGCGCTCGCCGCGATCGCCGTGTTCCTCGGCCACCTGTATCCGGTGTTCTTCCGCTTCAAGGGCGGCAAGGGCGTCGCCACCGCGGCCGGCGTGCTGCTCGCGGTGAATCCGATCCTCGGCGTCGCCACGCTCGCCACCTGGCTCATCGTCGCGTTCTTCACGCGTTACTCGTCGCTCGCGGCGCTGGCGGCCGCCGTGTTCGCGCCGCTTTACTACGTGTTCATGTTCGGCCCGCGCATTGTCGCGCTCGCCATCCTCGCCATGAGCGTGCTGCTGTTCTGGCGGCATCGCGCGAACATCTCCAAGCTCATCGCGGGTAAGGAGAGCCGGATCGGCGAGAAGAAGGCTGCGGGCGCCGGCAAGTAGTTACCCGGTAAACCGGCGCGATGGTTGCAATCTATTTGTCTGATAATTTCGTTTATCCTCCGCCAACTTCTTGTAAGTAAGCGATTCAAGGCGCATCTTCTGCGGTTGCGCCCTCAAGAACACCGTGTGGTTTGCCGTAATCCCTGATAGTTCCAGATCAGGCATGATGGCTTCCCCCTTTCTTCCCACACGGCATTCCCCTCCGATGTTTTCCACTATCCGCGCGCGCATCGTCGCGCTATGCGTTGTCATTGTCGTGACCGCGCTTGCCGCGAATACGGCGCTTAACTATTTCGTCGCCAACTCGCACAACAGGGATTCGATCGACAGCACGCTTACGGCTCTCGAAGATAGCCACGCGCAAGGCGTTGCCGACTGGGTCGCGACGCACGTGCGGATGATCGACTCGCTGCAGGACGCCGTGCTCGGGCCGGACCCCGTGCCGGCGCTCAAGCAGATCGCGGCGGCGGGCGGCTTCACCAACGTCTACGTGGGCTATGCCGACCGCACGGCGAAGTTTTCCGATCCGACCGGCATCCCGCCCGACTATGACCCGACCGGCCGCCCCTGGTACAAGCAGGCCGTCGCGGCGGGCAAGGCCGTCGTCACCCCGCCTTACGTGGACGTGGGCACGGGCAAGCTCGTGGTGGCGTTCGCCGAGCCCGTAATCCGCGACGGCGCGGTGAAGGGCGTGATTTCCGGCGACGTGGCGATGGACAGCGTGATCGACAACGTCCGCTCGATTCATCCCACGCCGGCGAGTTTCGGCATGCTTGTCGACGCGAGCGGCGCGATCGTTGCGCACCCCGACCCCAAGCTGACGCTCAAGCCTGTATCGGAACTCGCCCCTGAACTGGCCGGCGATCGCCTGAACGCGTTGTTCTCGGCCACCGCACCGTTGAAGGTGGACGTGAACGGCGACATCAAGCTGATGCGCGCGCAAACGATTCCGGGTACCGACTGGCGCGTGGTCGTCGCCTTCGACCGCGCCGATGCGACGGCGGCCATGCGCTCGCTGCTCACGGCGTCGCTCATCGCGCTCGTGGTGATCGCGGTGGCGGCCGCGGCGATCGTGGCGGCGGCCACGGCCGTGTCGTTCCAGCGTCTCTCGCGCGTGCGCGACGCGATGGACGCGATCAGCGCTGGCGAAGGCGATCTCACGAAGCGGCTGCCCGCCGTGGGCAACGACGAAGTTGCGCAGATCGCGCGTTCGTTCAACGCGTTCATGGACAAGCTGCGCGACGTGATGCGTCACATCCGCGACGCGAGCGAATCGGTGCGCACGGCGAGCGACGAGATCGCGGCGGGCAACGTCGACCTCTCGGGCCGCACCGAGTCGGCGGCGGCGAGCCTCGAAGAGACGGCGGCGTCGATGGAGGAAATCACGGCGACGGTCGCGCAGTCGGCGAACGCGGCGCAGCAGGCCGACGTGACGGCGGCCACGGCGTCGCAGGCGGCCTCGCGCGGCGGCTCGGTGATCGGCGACGTGGTGCACACGATGGGCGACATCGAGAAGGCGTCCGTGAAGATCGCGGACATCATCGGCGTGATCGACGGCATTGCCTTTCAGACCAATATCCTCGCACTGAATGCGGCGGTCGAAGCGGCGCGGGCCGGAGAGGAGGGCCGCGGATTCGCCGTGGTGGCGGGCGAGGTGCGCAGTCTCGCGCAGCGCAGCGCGCAAGCGGCGCGCGAGATCAAGGGGCTGATCGAATCGACCGTTTCCAGCGTGACTTCGGGCTCGCAGCTCGTGCGCCGCGCGGGCTCGACGATGGATGAGATCGTGGCGAATGTCTCGAACGTGACGACTATCCTCTCCGAGGTCACCAACTCCGCCAGCGAGCAGACGCGCGGCATCCAGGAAGTGAACCGCGCGGTGAGCCAGCTCGATGAGATGGTTCAGCAGAACGCAGCGCTCGTCGAACAGTCGACGGCTGCCGCGGCGGCGCTGCGCGGCCAGGCCGCCAATCTCGCGGATGCGGTCGGGCAGTTCAGGCTCGATTGAGGCGCAGGAGCGCAATGAGCAGAGAGAACGGCGCTGCGGCGTCGTTCTTTTTACCTTGACATGCAACCATATGGTTGCATAATTAACGCATGAACGACGACACCGTATTCCGTGCGCTGGCGGACGCGAGCCGCCGTCAACTGCTCGACCGCCTCCATGCGAAAAACGGCCAGACGCTGACCGATTTATGCCAGGGGCTGGCCATGTCGCGCCAGGCGGTCACGAAGCATCTCGCTGTGCTGGAGGAGGCGAGTCTCGTCGCCACGCAGCGGCATGGACGCGAGAAGCGGCATTTCATCAATCCGGTGCCCATCGGCGAGATTGCGGCCCGGTGGATCGGCAAGTTCGAGCACGAGCGCGTGGGCGCGCTCGTCGACCTCAAACGTTCACTCGAAGGAGACAGCCATGAGTAGCGAAAAGCACGCGCCTGGCAGTGCCGCTGGCGACTCGACGTTCGTCTACGTCACGTTCATCCGCACCACGCCGCAAGCGTTGTGGACGGCGCTCACGAGCCGCGAGTTCACCGAGCGCTACTGGTTCGGCATGCATCACGAATGCGACTGGCAAACGGGCTCGCCGTGGTCGTTGCGCTTTGCCGACGGCCGTATCGCCGACTCGGGCGCCGTGGTCGAGTCCGATCCGCCGCGCCGGCTCGTGCTGCGCTGGCGCAACATGTTCCTCTCCGAACTCCATGCCGAGGGCGATTCGCACTGCACGATCGACATCGAGCCCGTTGAGTACGCGGTCAAGCTCACGATTACGCACAGCATGGCGCGGCCGGGATCGATCTTCATCGAGAAGGTGGCGGGCGGCTGGCCGCGCATCCTCTCGAATCTCAAGACACTGCTGGAAACCGGCGAGGTGCTCATGCCGCTCGTGGTGACGGCGGACTGAGCGCGAGAAAAGACGAAGGGAGTGTGCGAAACGAAAACGGGGCGGCCCGAGCCGCCCCGCCATGCAATGGATTTGTCGCTTTAGTCCGCTTGCTTTAACCCGCTTTAATCGCGGAAGTTGTTGAAGTCGAGCGGCGTGTCGGTCACGTCCTTGCGCAGCATGGCGATTACGCTTTGCAGGTCGTCGCGCTTGGTGCCCGTCACGCGCACGGCGTCGCCCTGGATGCTGGCCTGGACCTTGATCTTGCTGTCCTTCACGAGCCTGACGATCTTCTTGGCGAGGTCGCCCGACACACCCTTCTTCACGGTGATGACCTGCTTGACCTTGTCGCCGCCAATCTTCTCGATCTTGCCGTAGTCGAGGAAGCGGACGTCCACATTGCGCTTGGCCATTTTCGAGACCAGCACGTCCTTCACCTGGCCGAGCTTGAAGTCGTCGTCGGCGAACGCGGTCAGCTCGCGCTCTTTTTGCTCGACGCGCGAATCCGAGCCCTTGAAGTCGAAGCGCGTGGAGATCTCCTTGTTGGATTGCTCCACGGCGTTCTTCACTTCGATCATGTTGGCTTCGCTGACGACGTCAAACGATGGCATTGCTTTCTCCAAAAAAGTACGAGCTGCGCGGCGGGGCGGATCGCTATGCAAACGCTATGCAAACTGCGCGCCCGCGGCCCGCAGCCGCATTTTCAGGCAGCGGTTCGCGCACTCGCTATAATCACGGACCGACGCCATTCTACCGGCGCCGTTGCGTTTGCCCAAGGCGGCTTGCCGCCGCCCGGTGGCGAAATCCGCGGTAATGCGCGGTGCAAAGGTGTCCGCCGGCGGCTCTTCCGGCCTTTTTCCGTCTGCTGTCCGTGTTCAGTTCTTCCCCGATGCCTGCCGTCCAAACGCCCGTCGCTACGTCTTCCGTGTGGTTCGCCGCCGGCTTTGCGCTGCGCGCGCACAACACGTTCGGCTTTGACGTGCGCGCGCGCTACGCCTGCCGGATCGAAAGCGAGGCCGATCTCGCCGCCGCCGTGCGCGATCCGCGCGCCCAGGGCTTGCGTACGCTCGTGCTGGGCGGCGGCAGCAATGTCGTGCTCACGCGCGACTTCGACGGTCTCGTGCTGCTCATGGCGCTGGCCGGCAAGCGCGTAGCCCACGAAGACAGCCACGCCTGGTACGTGGAAGCGGCCGCGGGCGAGAACTGGCACGATTTTGTAGCCTGGACGCTTGAAGCGGGCATGCCGGGCCTCGAGAATCTGGCGCTGATTCCGGGCACGGTGGGCGCGGCGCCCATTCAGAACATCGGCGCCTACGGGCTCGAGATGGCTGAGCGCTGCGTCTCGGTGCGGGCCATCGAGATGGAAACGGGGCAAGCTATGGAGTTCGACGCGGCTGCCTGCCGCTTCGGCTATCGCGACAGCTTTTTCAAGCGCGAAGGGCGTGATCGCTTCGTCATTACTTCGGTCACGTTCCGCCTGCCGAAGGTGTGGCAGGCCAACGCGGGTTATGCCGATCTCGCGCGCGAACTGGCGCAGCACCGCGCCGGCGAGGCGCCGCATGCGCGTGCCGTGTTCGACGCCGTGGTAGCGGTGCGACGCGCGAAGTTGCCTGACCCGCTAGAGTTTGGCAATGCCGGCAGTTTCTTCAAGAATCCAGTGATCGAAGCGGAGCAGTTCGATACGCTCGTCGTGCGCGAACCGCAGATCGTTTCGTATCAGCAGGCCGACGGGCGCGTAAAGCTCGCGGCTGGCTGGATGATCGACCGGTGCGGCTGGAAGGGCCGTACGCTGCGCGCGGCGGCGGTGCACGAGCGCCAAGCGCTCGTGCTCGTCAATCGGGGCGGCGCGACCGGCGCGGACATTCTCGAACTCGCAGAAGCAATCCAGCGCGACGTGCTCGCGCGCTTCGGCGTGGAGCTGGAGCAGGAACCCATCAGCCTTTAAGGCAAAAGTCGAGGCCAGATCGAGGCCTCTCAGGCGCCGTTCGCCGCGCCTGCATCACGACCCTCAAACCACCTTGTCCTGGGCCGCGAACACCGGCCCCTGCACGAAGCGCACGTCGTACTGCTGCAACTGCTCGAACTGCGCCGCATCGGCCACACGGTTGAAAATGAGCGGAATGCGCAGCCGCGCCGCATAGCTCACGAGCGGCTTGACCATCGAATCGCGCAGCGCAGACGCCGCATCCATCTTCACGAAGTCGGGCCGCGGCATATCCGACACCGAAAGAATCTGCCCGGCATTGGGCAGATTGCCCGCCACCTTGAACCCGTACCGCTGATAGCTCTTCGTGAGATAGCCGAGGAACGTGCGGTGCGCCACCGCCGCCGCCGGCAGCTCGATCACGATGCGCCCGGGATTAAGCCCGAACGACACCAGCACGTTCGAGAAATGCCGCCCATGGTCGTACTTCACGCTCTTCAGGAGCCGCTCGTGCACGCGCAGAAAGAGCAGCCCGTGCTGCTGGCCACCCAGAAAATTGATCGCATGCAGCGCGCGCACCATCCGGTCGACCGCGACAAGGTCGGGATCGTCGAGCGTGTCGCTGAATGCGTCGCAGGGCGCGAGCTGGCCGTTCTGCTCGCGCAGCGTGACCGCCTGATAGCCGAGTTCGTCGCCAAAGCGCGAGGCCATCGCGAGATCCGCGGTGAGCGACTGCGCCCCGCTGTGCACGCTGATGTCGTAAATCGGCTCATAGGCGCTCAATAGCTCCATGCCGCGCCGCCGCGCCACGGCTTCTTTGGCGTGCGCGCCAGTGCCCATCGCCAGGTGCTCGCCGAGAAACGGATGGTCGGCGGCGCGGGCAATGAGCTCGGGAATAGTGGGAGCAATCATGGTGATGTCGCGGGGAGCGGATGAAAAGTGCGAGCCCGACACGGGGTCGCATGACCCGATGGTAGCAGCCCGCAGCCGCGCCGGATGGACTGTTTGGTCATAACGTTATCGGCCGTTCGCCCCCGTTCTGGAGGCCATCGGCGCCTCGCCAGGGTTTACGCTTAATTTCACTAAACGTAATTCGTTTTACTATCCGTAAATCGCGTGACCTGAAGTCACGGCCCGAGAACGTGGAGAGACAGCAATGAACGCACCCTTGCGGCACCCAGCCGAAGTCCAGCACGGCTACATGAGCGGCTTCGCCAACGAATTCGCGACCGAGGCGCTGGCGGGCGCGCTGCCCGACGGCCAGAACTCGCCGCAACGCTGCGCCTATGGTTTGTACGCCGAGCAGCTCTCGGGCACCGCGTTTACCGCGCCGCGCTCGCACAACCGCCGCACGTGGTTCTACCGGATCCGTCCGGGCGCCGTGCATCAGCCGTTTGCGCCGGTCACGGCGCGCCTCACCTTGAACGGCGCGCCGCGCCTCGTCGCTGACTTCGGCGACGTGCCGCCCACGCCGCCCAACCAGCTGCGCTGGGACGCGCTGCCCATGCCCACGGAGCCCACGGATTTCATCGACGGCTGGGTGACGATGTCGGGCAACGGCTCGGCGGCCTCGATGAGTGGCTGCGCAATCCACCTGTACGCGGCGAACCGGCCGATGGTGGACCGCTTCTTCTACAACACCGACGGCGAGCTGCTGATCGTCCCGCAGCAAGGGCGCCTTGCCATCCGCACCGAGATGGGCCGCCTCGACGTCGAGCCCTTCGAGATCGTCGTGATCCCGCGCGGCGTGCGCTTCACGGTGGATTTGCCCGATGGCGAAGCACGCGGCTATATCTGCGAGAACTTCGGCGCGCTCCTGCGTCTGCCGGATCTCGGCGTGATCGGCTCGAATGGCCTCGCGAATCCGCGCGACTTCCTCACACCAGTCGCCGCGTATGAAGACCGCGAAGGCGAGTTCGAACTCGTCACGAAACTCAACGGCCAGCTATGGCGCGCCGACATTGGACACTCGCCGCTCGACGTGGTGGCGTGGCATGGCAACTACGCGCCCTGCAAGTACGACCTGCGCCGCTTCAACACCATCGGCTCGATCAGCTACGACCATCCCGACCCGTCGATCTTCCTCGTGCTGCACGCACCCACGGACACGCCAGGTGTCGACTCGATCGACTTCGTGATCTTCCCGCCGCGCTGGCTCGCGGCCGAGAACACGTTCCGTCCGCCCTGGTATCACCGCAACGTGGCGAGCGAGTTCATGGGCCTCGTGCACGGCGTGTACGACGCCAAGGCCGAAGGCTTCGTGCCGGGCGGCGCGAGCCTGCACAACTGCATGTCGGGTCATGGCCCGGATGCCGAGACCTTCGAAAAGGCCTCGAATGCCGACACGACGAAGCCGCACAAGGTCGGCGACACGATGGCCTTCATGTTCGAAACCCGCACGCTGATCCGCCCGACGCGCTACGCGCTCGAAACGAGCCAGCTGCAGGCGCAATACTACGAGTGCTGGCAAGGCCTCACGAAACACTTCAATCCGGAGCAGCAATGAACAGCATCATGACGGACGAACTCAAGGCGACGCTCGACGCCAGGCGCCGCAGCTGGGTCGAAAGCGCGAACGACGCGCAGTGCGATTTCCCGATCCAGAACCTGCCGTTCGGCGTGTTTAGCCATGCGGGCAATGCCAATGCGCGCGTAGGCGTGGCGATCGGCGACTTCGTGGTCGACCTTGCGGTGCTGCACGAAACCGGGCTGTTGCGTTTGCCCGCGAGCGCGCAGCAGGATGTGTTTGCACGTCCCGCGTTGAACGACTTCATCGCGCTTGGTCGCGACGTGTGGCGCAGCGTGCGCGTGCAGCTTTCGTCGCTGCTCGCGCTCGACACGGCCACGCTGCGCGACGACGCCGCGTTGCGCGAGCGCGCCTTCGTGAAGCTCGCCGACGCGAAGCTGCATCTGCCTGTGCAGATTCCGGGCTACACCGACTTCTACTCGTCGAAGGAACACGCGACGAACGTCGGCTCGATGTTTCGCGATCCGAAGAATGCGCTCTTGCCGAACTGGTCGGAGATGCCGATCGGCTATAACGGCCGCGCTTCGTCGGTGGTGGTGAGCGGCACGCCGGTGCGACGCCCGAACGGCCAGTTGAAGCTGCCCGATCAGGAGCGTCCGGTGTTCGGCGCGTGCCGCAAGCTCGATATCGAGCTGGAAACGGGCTTCATCATCGGGCGCGGCAATGCGCTCGGCGAGCCGATCGCGTGCGAAGACGCCGAGGACCACATCTTCGGCATGGTGCTGCTCAACGACTGGAGCGCGCGCGACATCCAGCAATGGGAATACGTGCCGCTCGGGCCCTTCAACGCGAAGACCTTCGCTTCCACGATCTCGCCGTGGGTCGTCACGCTCGATGCACTGGAGCCGTTCCGAGTCGCGCAGCCGGTGCAGGAGCCGCAGCCGCTCGAATACCTGCGCCACGCAGGCGATCATGCGTTCGATATTTCGCTCGAAGTGCTGATGCGCCCCGAGGGCGTTCAAGAGGCCACGCGCATCGCGCGCACGAATTTCCGCCACATGTACTGGTCGATGGCGCAGCAACTCGCGCATCACACCGTGGCGGGGTGCAACACGCGCGTGGGCGACCTGATGGGTTCGGGCACGATCTCGGGCCCGACGCCGGACTCGTTCGGCAGCCTGCTCGAACTGACGTGGAACGCGAAGCATCCGCTCGAACTGAAGAGCGGCGGCACGCGCGGCTTCATCGAGGACGGCGACGAACTCACGCTCGCGGGCTGGTGCCAGGGCGATGGCTATCGCGTGGGCTTTGGCGCCTGCGTTGGCAAAATCCTGCCGGCGTTGAAGTAAAGGCGCGTTAATCAGAAAGTCTGAAAAGCAGAACGGCCGATGCGCTTCGGAAGCGCATCGGCCGTTTTTTTCGCTCGCGCTATGCACGCGCTTGCGCGAGCCCCCGCGAACGTTCCCAACGCAGCGCGCCGAGAAACACCAGCGCGCCCGCGAACAGCACCCACAGCATCGCGTCGCGGCCCGCGTGCTCCATCAGCGCGCCCGTGATTATCGGGCCGCCGAAGCTTGCCGCGCTCCATGCGGCGCTCACGAGGGCGCTCGCGGAAACCAGTGCGACGCCTCCGAAACGCTCGCCGCACGCAACGATAGCAAGCGTGTAGATGGAGCCCGCCGCCGCGCCCAGCACGAAGAGGAGCGGCCAGCGCAGCCAGGGCGTATCGACAACGAAGGGCAAGAGCGGCAGCAGCACCGCGACGATCACGCCCATGAGCGCATGCACGCGCTCGCGGCCGAGCCGGTCGGCGAGCCAGCCGATGGGGAACTGCATGATCGTGTCGCCGAGCAGCACGACCGAGGCGAACAGCACGGCCACTTCGCTGTTGATGCCGTGGCCCATCGCGAAGAGTGGCAACAGCGAAAGCGCGAGTGTGTCGAACAGCGCGAAAAAGCCCGTGGCGATGATGAGCGCGGGCATTTTCGGCATCACGTGACGCCAGCTTCCGTGCGGCTCGTGCATGTCGGTTTGCTGCGGACTCGAGCGGATCGCCGCGAGCATCGGCAGCGCGATGAGAAAGAGCGCGCCGCAGATCGCGAAGCGCCATGCCGTGTAGCCGGCGATCTGGCTCACGAGCACCGGGCCCGACATCTGGAACAGCGTGAACGTGGTCGCGTAGATGCCCACCACGCGGCCGCGGTTCGAGTCGTCGGCGAGTTCGTTGACCCACGCTTCACCGATCGTGAAGAGCAGCATGAGCGCCGCGCCGCAGAGCATGCGCAGGACGGCCCAGAGCCACAGGTCGGCGCTCGTCTGCATCAGCGCGGTCGCGACGGCCACGCTCAGCACCGAGCCGACAATCACCTGGCGCGAGCCGAAGCGCGTGGAGATCCACGCGGTGAACGGCACGACGGCGAGGCCGCCCAGCGCCTGGGCGGCCGTGAGCAGGCCGACGATGGCGGTGCCGTAGCCAGCGTCGGTGAGGGCGAGGGCGGTAAGGGGCAGTGTCGCGCCGGAGCCGAGGCCGACCACGGCCACGCTCAGGATCAGCGCGAGAAAGTCGCGGGTGAGGACGGTTTTCATCGGGCGAGATGCTACTACGCGCGCGTGTCGCGCGCGGCGCAGTTGTGCCTCACATTGAGCATGCGCGCCTCAACGCGACGCACTTTCGCGCAGGCCTGCATCAGAAAGGCATCACGCGCAGGAAGTCGGCCCCGAAACCGCCACGCGGCGGCGCGTGCGCCGGTCGATCTGCGCCGAAACCAGCGTGAGCGCGAGCGCCGCGAACGCGGTGGCCACGCCCACCCACGGCAACGCCGTGAGCGACGCGCCCGCGCTGATCGCGACGCCCCCAATCCACGCGCCGCCCGCGTTGCCGAGATTGAACGCGCCCTGGTTGAGCGTGGAGGCGAGGTTGGGCGCGTCGCTCGCGCGGTTGACGATCAGCATCTGCAGCGGCGGCACGATCGCGAACGCGAGAATCCCCCACACGAAGATCGTCGCCATGGCCGCGATCTGGTCGTGCATGGTCAGCGAGAACACGGCGAGCACCACCGCGATCATGGCGAGGAACGTGAGCAGCGAGCGCATGAGCTTCCAGTCGGCGAGCTTGCCGCCCAGCGTGCTGCCCACCGTCAGCCCGAGGCCGAAGAGCAGCAGCACGAACGTGACTTCGTGGGGCGAGAAACCCGTCACGTCTTCGAGAATCGGCGTGATGTAGGTGAACACCGCAAAGAGGCTGGCCGAGGCCAGCACGCTCATGCCGAGCACCATGAGCACCTGCGGATTCTTCAGCACGCCGAACTCATGCACGAGGCTCGCCTTCTGCATTTCGATCTTCGCGGGCAGGCACACCTGCAGCGCCGCCGCCGCGAGAATGCCGATGGCCGTCACGGCCCAGAACGTCGTGCGCCAGCCGGCGATCTGGCCGAGCGCCGTGCCGAGCGGCACGCCCAGCACATTGGCGAGCGTCAAGCCCGTGAACATGAGCGCGATGGCCTGGGCGCGGCGGTTCGGCGCGACGAGGCCGGCCGCAACCACCGAACCGATGCCGAAGAACGCGCCGTGACAGAACGCGGTGACGATGCGCGCGGCCATCAGGATCGAATAGTTCGGCGCGAGCGCGCACAACAGGTTGCCGACGATAAAGATGCCGATCAAGCGCATGAGCGCCTGCTTGCGCGGCACATTGGCAATGGCGATGGCGACGATGGGCGCGCCGATCGTCACGCCGAGCGCGTAGGCCGAGACGAGCATGCCCGCCGCCGGGATCGAGACGCTCAGGTCGCGCGCGACGTCGGGCAGCAGGCCCATGATGACGAATTCGGAGGTACCGATACCAAAGGCGGCAACGGCAAGGGCGAGAAGAGGCAAGGGCATGGCGTGGGGTCGACGCAGTTCGGCGACGGGCCTGAGCACGAAGCCGTTTTATTTAAGTCAACGCGGAATTGTACTGAAACCTGACACAACGCATACGGCACGCTTTTCAACGCTGTTGGGAAAACAACAGGTTTTCTTGTCGGACCTCGTTCAACGTTTCTTCATATTTCTTGACGATTTCTACAGGTTACGTACATGGCGCAACGCGCTCGCGGGCCGCACGATAGCTACACGATCCAACGAGCGAAACCGCTCCCCATCCGGCCCGCCCGCCGGTGGGCGCCGCTCTCGCGTCGTCCGTCCCGCGCATGACGGAACCGAACATGCGCAACCTTGCTGGAGCGATGACATGAACACGATGATCACAGTACGCATCGCGGTGGCCGCAGCGGTCGCCCTCTTCGCAGGTAGCGCGCTGGCGCAGTCGCAGAGCGACGACCAGTCACAGCAGGCCGCTACACCGCCGGCTGCGCAGGACGTGGGCGGCTCGCCGATGTCGACAGGCGCCGCGGGCGCGCCGATGGCGCTCACGCACGCGCAGGTCTATCAGGACCTGGTGCGCTCCGAGCAATCGGGCCAGCAGAAGGCGCTGAGCGAAGGGCTCTATCACGGGAACTGAGAGAGACAAGGCAGACCGACGTTCCAGGACGGCGACGCGACGCGCGCTCGCGACTTGCACCAACCGCTTAGCGTGTCGGGCCGCCGCCAATATGCTTTTCGATGAGCCGCATGCGCCCCGTTGGCCGCCAGGGCGCGAACCAGGGATTCGTGCGCAACTCGCATAGTCGCGAACTGCGTTCGGCCAGCGCCGTTTCGAGCCAGTGGAACATGTCGTCGGGCTGCGCGAGGCGCGCATAGGCCTCGGCGACGAGTAGCGGCGAGGTGTACCGGACCCGCCGCCGCGCGAGCAGATCTTCCAGATACCAGCGCAGCACCGCGTCATAGCCGCCCGTTTCCCAGCGAGCGCGAATGGTTGTCGCGCGCGTTTGCTGGTTGCAGCGCTCGAGCGCCTCCACGGTGGCGTCCACGGCCTGCGCATACAGTTTCTTCACTTCGAAGGCGGTCGCGAGCAACTGATACACGAGCGGCGAATGGTCCATGTGCCCCGGCGCGAGATATTCGCTCACGACCTCCGCATGCCTGCCCGACATCACCATGCCGAACGCGCGCGACCCCTGGAACGCCAGCGGATCGATGCGTTCGGCGCGCTCCATCGCGGCGTCGCCCTCCGCGCGGCGGCCGGCCGCCACGAGCATGCGCGCATAGAGCCGATGCGCCTCCGGGTAGCTCGGGTTGCGCCGTAGCGCCTCCTTGAAGCCGGCCTCGGCCTGGTCCCAGTCCCAGTCGTAGAAGTAGCGCACTGCCGCGAGCGCGTGATGCGCCTCGGGCAGGTCCGGGTCGAGTTCGAGCGCGCTTTCGGCAAGCGAGCGCGCGACCGGCCAGCCATCGTCGGGCGCGACGAAGCCGTGCACCACTGTCGATCCGTAGTAGTTCGAAAGGCCGGTATAGCCGAGCGCGTAGCTCGGATCGTGCTCGAGCGCGGCCTCGAAGTAGGTTCGGCTGCGCACGAAGTCTTCGCCGTCGATGCCGTGATGCGCGCAAAAGCCCGCTTCGAAATGCACGCGGCGATACCAGAAGAAACGCCCGCGCACATACGCGTCGTGCGCGGCGGGATCGACGGGCAGGCGCCGCTCGAGGCGCTTGCGCTGCTGCTCGGAAAGGGTGGACGCGAGGTTTTCGGCGAGCGCCGCGACCGCTTCCTTGAGGATGTCGAGTGCGCCTTGCGTGGCGCTCTCGTGCGCGCGGCTCCATATCTGCGCTTCGTCGGCGCAGCGGATGAGACGCGTGAGGATGCGCGTTTGCTGCCCCGCGCGCGTGAGCGAGCCTTCGAGCACGTAGTCGAGCTTCAGCTCGCGCGCGATCTCGCCGATGCTTTTTTCGGTCGCGCGGTAACGCGCTGCCGTGGTGCGCGCGATCGTGAGCAGACGCTCCGGATTAAGCGCGCCGAGCGTGACTGAGATCTCGTCGGCGAGCTGGCAGCACAGGCTCTCCTGGCTCGCGTCGCCCGTGTGGTTGTCGAACGGCAGCACGAGCATGCGTACGGCGGGTGCCGTGTGCTCGCTCTCGCGCGGCGCGTGCGAATCGCGCGCTGCGGCTGACGCACCGTGATCCTCGGACAACTCGGGCCGGATGCCGTCGAACCGGTAGCCCTTGCCTTTCACCGTGATGAGGTGACGTGGATTGGCCGGGTCGTCGGCGAGCGCGATGCGAATCTTGCGGATCGCCGTGTTCAGGCCGTTGTCCGTGTCGCGAAAGGGGCTGCCGGCCCACAGCCGGTCGACGATGTCCGCGCGCGCGATCAGCTCGCCGCGGCGCGAGGCAAGCAGGATCAGCAGATCCATGGGCAGCCGCTCCAGCCGGACCTCCGCACCGTCTCGGCGTAACTGGTATCGCTCGACGTCGAGCTCGAAGTCCGCAAAGCGGATGATTCGATCCGTCGACATGAGATCTCTCCCGTGATGCGGCATCAGGGAACGGAGCGCCGGGGCGGTTCGTCTGAAGATTGCCGTTAGACGCAAGAGGGCTCAGCGTCATTACAAATGGCGGCAGGGACAGGGGCGGGGGCAGCGGCGCGGATGAATTTCAATGTAGTGGGTTGCACGCGCGCCTTCAAGAATCAAGCGCTGCGCGTGGTGACCATTTACGCCCTAAGCGCCTGTCGTGAGGGTCACGGGCGATTTTCGTTCAGCGGTCTACGGTTCGAACGGCTCGCCATGACGGCCGGCGCCGGCCGCGAAGCGCGCCGCGAGTGCGAGCCCTTCGTCGAGCACCGCGCGATAGCCTAGCGCGCCTTCGCGGCGCAACGCCTCGGCAATATCGGGCAGCATGCTGTGTTCGAGCGCGGAGCGGCGATCCGCGAGCAACGCGGCTTGCGGAAGCGCTGCCAGTTGCGCGGCGAGTTGCTCGGCGGCCTCGCGCGCGCCGCCTTTTGCGACTACGCGATTGGCGAGTCCGAACGCGAGGGCTTCCTGCGCGTCGACGGCGCGACCCGTGAGGATCAGATCGAGTGCGCGCGATAGGCCGATCAGGCGGGGCAGACGCACGGTGCCGCCGTCGATGAGCGGCACGCCCACGCGGCGGCAGAACACGCCGAGCACAGCGTCTTCTTCGACCACGCGCAGGTCGCAGAGAAGCGCGAGTTCCAGCCCGCCGGCAACGGCGTATCCTGAAACCGCGGCGATCACGGGCTTGCTGAGCGACATGCGCGTGGGGCCGAGGGGGCCTCGCCCGCTGCCGTCCGCGTGGATTTCATTGCGGCGTTCGGGGTCGGCGAGCGCGGTAAGGTCCGCGCCCGCGCAGAACGTGCCGCCCGCGCCGTACAGCACGCCCGCGAGCCATGCGGGATTTTCTTCGAAGCGTGCAAAGGCGGCTGCGAGTGCATTCGCTACGGGCCTGTCGATGGCGTTGCGCTGCGCCGGGCGGTCAAGCACGAGAATTGCTACGCGCTTTTGAGTTTCGATGCGGACGTGTTCGCCGAAGGTTTCGATGGTCATGTGCGGCTCCTCGATGCGCCCCGCATTCGTCATAAAAATTTCATCATCCATCCGTAGCTTAGGCCGGTTTTAATTGCCTGAACCACGTTCTCCCTCGCACGCATGCAATCGACGTCCATGTCCAGCATCACCTCCGTTTCGGATGCCTCGCCGTATCCCGCTTGTGGACCCTTCTGGACCGTCCCGTTGCCCGACCACGAGGCGTATGACCACGTGCGCTTCAAGCGCGTCTTCACGACCGACGGCACGCGCCATGTCGTCGTGATCGTCGATCTGCACAAGCTGCTTCTCTGCGCCGACCGCGACGACACCGACTATGTGCTCAAGCCCGTCGACGACTGGCATGGCGGCAAGGTGCGCGGCATTCGCGAGTTTCTCGATCCGGACAACGAGCGCGTACCGCAAATGCCCTACGTGACGATCAGCAAACGCCGCGCGGCGGGGCTGGCGGGTTGGTTCGGACTCGCGCACGAGGGCGTGGTGGCGTTTCGCAACGGCCAGCATCGCGCGCGCTACCTCGCGTGGGCGGGCGCATCGTGGCTACCCGTGGAAGTGCACGAGCGCGAAGCGGCATTGCTGCGCGAACAGTGCGGTGCGGGCGACCTGGGCCTGCTGGTTCCGGTCGACGGGAATTCGCCCCGGCTCTGATGTGCCGGGGCGCGCGAACGGCATGTTCACAAACAGCGCGTTCGCAAGCGGCATGTTCTCAAACAAAGGGGCGTACCTATGACGTGCGCGCGATACGTGCTCACGCCACGCTCAGCGGCCGGTTAGGGGCGCCAGGGGAACTCGCCGGTAATGACGTTGTATTCGTCGCGGACGATGCGTTGTGCGCATGCTCGAAATGCTCGACCGTATAGTCGACAAAGTGGCGCGTCTTCGCGGGCAAATACTGGCGGCTCGGATAGACGATGGACATGCGCGCGTCCTGGTCGTCGATATCGTAGTCGGGCAACAGCCGCCGCAATGTGCCCGCGGTGAAGTCGTCGGCGACGAGCGGCGCGGGCACGATCGCCACGCCCATGCCGGCTAGCGCCGCGAGTCGCACCATCAGCATGTTGTTGACGGCGTAGCCGGGCTGCAGCGTGATCTGTTGGGCACGCTCGCCGGGCTTCGCGAATTGCCACGTCGCGCTGCGCTCCTCCGGAGGCAGCGCGACCGCCGCGCACTGCGCGAGCTGCTCAGGCGTATGCGGCTCGCCGTGCTCGGCGAGCCACGCGGGAGCCGCGCAAGGCACGAACGTCGTGGTGCCGAGCGCGCGCGCCACGCAATCGCCGTTGCGTGAGGGCGTGGCGCCGACGATGCCGACGTCGAAACCCTCTTCGATGAGATCCACGGGCCGCTCGGCGAGCGTGAGGCGCACGTTCACGCGCGGATACAGACGCCGGTAACCGTCGATGAGCGGCGTGAGCGTGGCGAGCGAGAGCGCGCCCGCGGCCACCACGCGCAGCGTGCCGCTCGGCTCGCTTTCCGTGTGCGCCAGTGAGCGTTCCAGATGATCGAGTTCTTCAAGCACGCAACGACAGCCCTCGAGATAACGCAGGCCTGCGTCGGTAAGCGCGAGATTGCGCGTGGTGCGGTTGATGAGGCGTGTGTTCAGGTGCGCCTCGAGCATCGCGACAGAGCGCGTGACGAGCGCATTGGAGACGTCGAGCTGCTGCGCGGCGCGACGAAAGCTCTCGGTTTCCGCAACCCTGACGAAGACGCGCATGGCGTGAATCTGGTTCATGTGTAGCCTCGTATGCTCGATGCATGGACCGGTTGAGGGGCACTGCGACTGCTGGCGAAGTTGAGGAACGCAGCGGTGTGTCGCGTTGTTCTGGCCCATATGGCTCGAATGGACGACTGCGGGAATCTAACAAAAATAATATTGACAGTCGGTGAGAATTACAATATCTATCTCAACAGACGGCAGTATTTCGTACTTTTAAAAATTCAGTACTCAAATGGCATGTATTGAATGAGGAATGTGTTGTGCGTTTTTGCCGCTATCGAATTTTTGTGCATTGCGGACAACGTGTTTGCGCGATTCATGCAGGCAGCGGATATCTATTAAGGCTGTCAGATTCAGGGCGAATTCGCCTTTGTCTGCGGAAAATTGCGAGTCATAGCGGCTTGTGAATTCATCGTAATTCACAGTCCGGAAATAAGCGTGCATTGATTTTTTTGCCGCGTGAAAGAATTGTTACGCATGGGGAAAATAACGATGCAGGTCGGTTTTGCATGTTATTTAATGTGCATTGCCGCTCAATTTCAAGCATGCTTTCGGGCTCACTAGAACGTAAATCGGCAGACCAGACATGATCGTCGAATTGCTGAAGTCGCAACCCGAGATTGCTCTGTTCGTGAGCCTGGCGCTCGGTTATCTGATTGGTTCTATCCGCTTTGGGCCAATCTCCCTCGGGGGCGTGTGCGGCACGCTGATCGTCGCGCTCGTGCTCGGGCAAACCGGCGCGCGCATCTCGCCGGACCTCAAGAACATTGCCTTTGCACTCTTCATCTTCGCGCTCGGCTTCACGGGCGGTCCGCAGTTTTTCGCGAACGTCGGGCGCGGCTGGCGCTACGGTCTCCTATCGATCATCGAGATCGTCTCGGTCATGGCGCTCATCATGATCGCCGTCGTGGTGATGAAGCTCGATGCGGGCACCGCGGCGGGCTTGCTCGCTGGCGCTGCGACCGAATCGGCCGTGATCGGCACGGCTTCCGAGGCGATCACGCGGCTCGGCCTGACCGACGCACAGGTGAGCACACTGCAGGCGCACATCGTGACCGCGTACAGCGTGAGCTACCTCTTTGGCCTCATCACCATCGTGCTTTTCACGAGCCAGATTGCGCCGCTCATCCTGCGCGTGAATCTGCGCGAAGAGGCCGCGCGCCTGTATCGCAAGCTCGGCGGCGACGGCGCGCTCGACGAAGGGCAGCGGCTCGCGCTCGCGCCGCTCGTTGGCCGCGCGTTCAAGGTGGGGCCTGCGGCCGGCGCCGCGGTCGCGGCCTTCGAGGCGCGCTTTGGCAACAACGTCACGATCGAGCACGTGCTGCGCGATGGACGCCAGATCGACGCTACCGCGCAGTTCGTGCTGCAGGCGGGAGACATCGTGCTCATCGCCGGGCGCCGCGAGGCCGTGATCGAGGCTGCAGGCAGCCTGGGCGAAGAGTTGCCCGGCGAGGGCCTGTTCAAGTTGCTCGCGAAGCGCGTGGACGTGATGGTCACGCAGCGCGACGTCAACGGCCTCACGCTCGCGCAAATGCGCGAGCGCGCCTCGCCGGAAGCAGGCCGCGGCATTTACGTCGGCGCGATTACGCGGCAGGACACAACCGTGCCCGCGTTGCCCGGCACGGTAGTGCATCGCGGCGACGTGCTCACGCTGGTCGGCACGCCCACCGACGTGGCGCGCGGCGCGAAGCGCCTTGGCTACGTGATCCAGCAGACGCAGAAAACCGACTTCGTCTATCTTGGCCTGGGCGTCCTGGTCGGCATGATGATCGGGCGCTTCGGCGTGAACGTGGGCGGCGTCACGCTCGTGCTCGGCACGGGCGGCGGGTGCCTGCTCTCGGGCCTCTTCTTCGGCTGGCTGCGCTCGCATTTCCCCGTGGTGGGCTCGCTGCCCTCTGCCGCCGCGCAGGTGCTCAAGGACTTTGGCCTCGCCACCTTCATCGCGGCCGTGGGACTCTCCGCCGGCCCGGACGCCATCAAGCTCGTGCGCGAGTACGGTCTCGCGCTGCCGCTCGCCGGCATTTTGATGGTGCTGATTCCGGGGCTCCTATCACTCTGGATCGGGCGCATGTTCCTCAAGCTCGAAGCGCCGATGCTGCTCGGCGCGATTGCAGGCCAGCAGTGCAGCACACCGGCGATCAGTGCGCTCGTCGGCGTAGCCGGCAACTCGACTCCCGTGATCGGCTACACGATCACTTACGCGCTGTCGAACATCCTCTTACCGCTCATGGGTCCCGTGGTGGTGGGGCTCGCGGCGAAGCTCGGCTGACAAGTTTGGCTGGTGTTTTTTGCTGGATTCGGCCGGGTGATTCCACCTTCCCGGCCATCTCCAGCAGCAACGGGTGGTTCTTTCCCAAAGCGAGGACACGATGGAATGGCTACATGACATCTTTCACAAATCCCCGGAAATCGCGCTATTTCTCTCCCTGGCCGTTGGCTACTGGGTCGGCCAGATCAACTTCGGCAAGTTCCAGCTAGGCGGCGTAGGCGGGTCGCTGCTCGTGGCTGTCGTCGTGAGCCAGGTGGGCGTGACCGTCGACAACGGCGTGAAGGCGGTGATGTTCGCCGTCTTCATCTACGCCGTGGGCTACGACTCCGGGCCGGGCTTCTTCAACTCGCTCAACCGCAAGACGTTGCGCGAGATCGCCATGGCGGTGTTCATGGCGCTGGCGGGTCTCGCCACCGTGATCATCTGCGCGAAGCTCTTTCACCTCAACAAGGGCCTTGCCGCCGGTCTTGCCGCGGGCGGCATGACGCAGTCGGCCATCATTGGCACGGCCGGTGACGCCATCGCGCGTCTGGGCCTCCCGCCCGACCAGGTGAAGGCCATGCAGGCCGACGTCGCGATCGGCTACGCCGTCACCTACGTGTTCGGCTCGCTCGGCGCGATCATCGTCTGCGTGAACATCCTGCCAAAGTTCATGGGCCGAAGCCTCAAGGACGCCTCCGCGGACGCCGAACGCGAGATGTCGGGTGGCAGCGCCGCCTCCGGGCCGGGCCAGATCACGGCGCTGCCTGAACTGTTCGGGCGGGTGTTCCGTGTCGAGGCAGGCGCGGGCAAGACCGTCAAGCAGATCGAGCTGGCCGAGAGCGACTTCGTGGCGGTCGAGAAGATTCGGCGCGCCGGCAAGATGCTCGACGCCACCGCCGACTTCGTGCTGAGCCGTGACGATATCGTGCTGGTGGTGGGCCGCCGCGAGCAGATGGTTGAAGTGGGCGCGCTGATTGGGCCGGAAGTGCCTGACTCGGGCGGCATGAGCCTCGTGATGCAAACGCGCCAGCTCGTCTTCACGAGAAAAGGCATGAATCACACGACGATTGCCGAGGTGCGCAAGAACGTGGACCGCGATCTGCGTCACGGCGTGTACATCGAGAAGATCGAGCGTGTCGGTCAGCCTGTTCCGCTCCTGCCGGAAACGAAGCTCGAGCACGGCGACGTGGTGACGATCTACGGCACGGCCACCGACACGAAGCGCGCCGTGCAGGCTGCCGGCTATGAACTCGCGTACAGCAACAAGACCGACTTCATCTACATGGGCGTGGGCCTCGTGCTCGGCTTGCTGGTGGGCCTGATCGTGGTGAACGTGGCCGGCATTCCGCTCACGCTCGGTTCCGGCGGCGGCTGCCTGCTCGCGGGTCTCGTGTTCGGCTGGATGCGCGGCAAGCACCCCATGTACGGCGTGATGCCGCCCGCGGCTTCGCAACTGCTCAAGGACTTCGGGCTGGCGGCGTTCGTGGCGGTGGTGGGGCTGAACTCGGGCCTGCAGGCCGTCGTGACGATCAAGCAGAGCGGTGTCACCATCTTCCTGCTCGGCGCGGTGGTGACGCTTGTCCCGCTCTTCCTCACGATGCTGTTTGGCCGCTACGTGCTCAAGTACAACAACGCCGCCATTCTGGCGGGCGCGCTTTCCGGCGCGCGCAGTGCGAACCCGGCCTTCGGCGGGATTCTCGACAAGGCGGAAAGCGCGGTGCCCACCGTGCCGTTCGCCATTACCTACGCGATCGCGAACGTGCTGCTCACGCTGCTCGGGCCGCTCGTGGTCGGTCTTGCATGACATGAACCCATCGTGTGCGGCGCACAGACGCGCGGCACACGCAACGTCTTCCAATGGAGAACACCATGGCAACGAAAGCGAAGAGTAACGGCGCGAAAGAAAAGTCGGGTCTCGATGCACTGAGCCCGTTCGAACTGAAGGACGAACTGATCAAGGCGGCCGGCGGCGGCGCGGCCGAGCGTCCGGCCAACTTCTCGATGCTCAACGCCGGCCGCGGCAACCCCAACTTCCTCGCCACCATTCCACGCCACGGCTTCTGGCAACTCGGCCTCTTCGCGATGCGTGAGTCGGAGCGTTCGTTCTCGTACATGCCGGAAGGTGTGGGCGGCTTCCCGCAGCGCGCGGGCATCGTCGAACGCTTCGATCAGTTCCTGCGCGAGAACAAGGGCCAGGCCGGCATCGATTTCATCGGCGGGGCGGTCTCGTATGTGCGCGACCAGCTAGGGCTTTCGGCGGGCGACTTCCTCTATGAGATGTGCGAAGGCATCCTCGCCTGCAACTACCCGGTGCCGGACCGCATGCTCAAGCTTTCGGAGATCATCGTCGGCCAGTACCTGCGCCGCGAGATGATCGGCAAGCATCCGTTCGTCGGCGAGTTCGACGTGTTCGCGGTGGAAGGCGGCACGGCGGCCATGACGTACATCTTCAACACGATGCGTGAGAACTTCCTGATCAAGAAGGGCGACACCATCGCGCTCGGCATGCCGATCTTCACGCCGTACATCGAGATTCCGGAGCTCAACGATTACGAGCTCAATGTCGTGCATCTGAACGCCACGGTTGAGAACAACTGGCAGTACTCAAAGAAAGAACTCGACAAGCTGCGCGACCCGAAGGTCAAGGCGTTCTTCCTCGTGAACCCGAGCAACCCGCCTTCGGTCAAGATGGACGATGAGAGCCTCGAATACATCGCCGACATCGTGAAGGAGCGTCCCGACCTCATCTTCCTCACCGACGACGTGTACGGCACGTTCGCCGACAACTTCGTCTCGCTCTTCGCGCTCGCACCGAAGAACACCATTCTCGTGTACTCCTATTCGAAGTACTTTGGCGCGACGGGCTGGCGTCTGGGTGCGATCGCAACGCACCGCGACAACGTGCTCGACCATCTGCTCACCAAGCTGCCGAAGGAAGAGAAGAAGGAACTGCACAAGCGCTACGAGTCGATCACGACGGACCCGGACAATCTCAAGTTCATCGACCGTCTGGTGGCCGACAGCCGCACCGTCGCGCTCAATCACACCGCTGGCCTTTCCACGCCGCAGCAGGTGCAGATGGTGCTGTTCTCGCTGTTCTCGCTGATGGATACGCCCGACGCGTACAAGAACGCGCTCAAGAGGCTGATCCGCAGCCGCAAGCGCGCGCTGTACGAGGCAATGGGCGCGATCTACGACGAAGACGATCCGAACCAGGTCGACTACTACACGATTCTCGATATGGAGTACCTGGGCGAGAAGCGCTTCGGACGGGACTTCGTCGATTGGCTGCTCAAGCAGGTGAAGCCCAACGAACTGCTGTTCCAGCTCGCGGCCGAGGCACGCGTCGTGCTGCTGCCAGGGAAGGGCTTTGGCACGGCACATCCGTCGGGCCGGGTGTCGCTCGCGAACCTCAACGAGTCGGACTATCGCAAGATCGGCCGTGCGGTGGCCAAGCTCACCGAGGAGTATGTGCGGCGTTACAACGAGGCGACCGGCAAGAAGATCGATACGGCTGCGGTGCAGAAGTAGGGAAGGGTAAGCCCGGCGGCGAAAGCGCCGCCGCGTTCAGTCTGAAGTCCGGGCCGCATCCGGCGCAGTTTGCCGGGTGCGGTTTTTTTTATTCGACTTGTTGCCCGGCCGGCGTGCTGGCGCCGCTTGCGTGTTGTGCACTCTGCGCGGCATGCGAGCGCACGCTCTTGCGATGAAGCGAAACCGAAAGCACCACGGCGGAAGCCGCCGCGATGGCGGCGAAGAGAAACACCGAACCATACCCGAACAGGTTCGCCACATAGCCGGCGAGCGGGCCGGTAATGCCCAGCGAGAGGTCGAGGAACACCGAGTACGCCGAGAGGGCCGCACCGCGGCTGGCGGGCGGCACGAGCCCGACCGCTTCGACGCCGAGCGCCGGGAACACGAGCGCGAAGCCGAAGCCGGTGAGCGCCGCGCCCGCGAGCGCGACTTGCGGCGTGGGCGCGAGCCACAGCAGCAAGAGGCCCGCGCATTCGCACGAGAACGAGACGATGGCCACGCGGAAGCCGCCGAAGCGTTTGATCGTGTTTGCAAACAACAGGCGCGCGCCGATGAACATCAGACCGAACACCGTGAGCGTGAAAGCGGCATTGGGCCAGTGGCGCGCGGCGTAGAACAGCGTGATGAAGGTCGCGATGGAGCCAAAGCCCGCCGAGCCGAGTGCGAGGCCGATGCCGTGCGGCAGCACGCGCGTGAACACGCTGCGGTACGACATGCGCTCGCCATGCACGACCGGCACCGGCGCGATCGGGCGCGCGAGCCAGAAGCCGAGCGCGGCCATCGCGATGACCGAAACGCCGAGCATCCAGTAGCCGATGGCGTGCGCCATCACCACGCCGAGCGGCGCGCCAATCGCGAGCGCGCCGTAGGTGGCGATGCCGTTCCACGAGATCACCTTCGCGTTGTGAGCGGTGCCTACGCGACCGATGCCCCAGAGGATCGCGCCCGTGCCGCAAAGGCTTTCGCCGCAGCCGAGCAACAGGCGGCTCACCACCAGCAGCGCGAGCGAGAGGCCGGGCCAGTGATCGACGAGCGTGCCGAGCAACAGCAGCACGCCGCTCGCGCCGCAGATCGTCAGGCCGATCGTCACGGTTTTCTTGGGGCCGAGCGTGTCCGCCGAGCGGCCCGCGAGCGCGCGCGAGCAGAGCGTGGCGATGTACTGCACGCTGATTGCCGCGCCTGCCACCACGGTGCTGAAACCGAGGTCGTTGTGCACGTAGCCCGGCAGCACCGCGAGCGGAATGCCGATCGTCAGGTAGCAGAGGAAGGTGAAAAAGACGACCGGAATGATCTGCAGGGTCGTCGATGCGGCGTTGCGCCTGGGCGCCAAATCAGCAGACATGGGGAAAACGCGGATGGAAAACGGCGGGAAAGCCGTGATTGTCCCATGGAACCGGTTTTTATGCAGAAATTGAAAAGCTGTTCCGACCGGCGGAACACGTGTTTTTGGCGGTTCTAGCGGTCTTTTACGACCGATCGCCCATCCGCGAAGATCTCGCGAATTTGTGCGACGTTGGCCGCAATTCGCGCTTTGGCGCTGTCCTGATCCGACCGTTCGTGCGGAGATGTCGGCATCTGAGCGGGTAAATGTTCAGTCAAATATGTCCGATATTCACGAATCAGCTCAGAAATCGCGCAATTGAGACACTTCGACATAAGCCCAACCGAACTGCAACACGCCGATTTATCGATTCAACGATATATCCCCCATGCTCCTCTAGCTATGGGTTGCCAATATTGGCAGTGATAGTTTTCGAAGCGTCCACTCGAGCGGCACACGCCTTTTGCGAGCCGCATCCAACGACGAGCCAGAAACCATGAGCCAGCCGATCCGCTTTTATCACCGCAACGCGATTCGCGAAGTCAGCGACGCGGGCGTCACCCGCACCGTCCTCCAGTACCTGCGCGAAGACGCGCGCTGCACCGGCACTAAGGAAGGCTGCGCCGAGGGCGACTGCGGCGCCTGCACGGTCGTGGTGGGCGAGCGCAACGAGGCGGGTGGCGTGAGCTTCAAGGCCGTCAACGCCTGCATCCAGTTCCTGCCCACACTCGACGGCAAGGCGCTTTTCACCGTCGAAGACCTGCGCCAGCCCGACGGCTCGCTGCATCCCGTGCAGCAGGCCATGGTCGATTGCCACGGCTCGCAGTGCGGCTTCTGCACGCCCGGCTTCGTGATGTCGATGTGGGCGCTTTATGAAAAACATGGCCACGAGCACGCTGGTCACACCACGCACGTTGGCCAAAGCGCGTGCGCGGGCAAGGGCGCCTGCAGCGTGCCTTCGCGCGACGAGATCGCCAACGCGCTCACGGGCAACCTGTGCCGCTGCACCGGCTACCGGCCGATTCTCGATGCCGCTGAGCAGATGTTCCAGGCCGACGCGCCGAAGCAGCCCATCGACGTGAAGGCGCTCGCACAGACCCTCGCCACGCTCGAACGCAAGGACACCTTCCACTACGAGAGCCGCGGCCAGCACTACGACGCGCCGCGCACTGTCGAGGCGCTCGCCGCCATCAAGGCCGAGCGTCCCAACACGCGCATTCTCGCGGGCAGCACCGATATCGGCCTGTGGGTCACGAAGCAGATGCGCGAACTCGGCGACATCGTCTACGTGGGCCAGGTCGACGCGATGCGCCGCATCGACGTGAGCGACGCGTGGATCGAGATCGGCGCGGGCGTGACCGTCGAGCGCGGTTATGCGGAACTCGCGAAGCATTATCCGGAACTCGAAGAGATGTGGCAGCGCTTCGCCTCGCTGCCCATCCGCAACGCGGGCACGATAGGCGGCAACGTCGCGAACGGCTCGCCGATCGGCGACTCGATGCCGGGGCTCATCGCACTCGGCGCGCGCGTGGTGCTGCGCGGCGGCGAGCTCGAGCGCGAAATGCCGCTCGAAGACCTCTATCTCGCCTACCAGAAGAAGGACATGGCCGAGCACGAGTTCGTGCTCGCGCTCAAGGTACCCACGCGCACCGGCGCGCGCGCGAACCTGCGTTTTCGCACCTACAAGGTCTCGAAGCGCTTCGACTCGGACATCTCGGCCGTGTGCGCGGCATTCGCCTATATCGTCGATGGCGACGTGATTCGCGAGCCGCGCATCGCCTTCGGCGGCATGGCCGCGACACCGAAGCGCGCGGCCCACGCGGAAGGCGTGCTCGCCGATGCGCAATGGCACGAAGCCACGGCCCAGGCCGCGATGATCGCGCTCGGCAACGACTATGCGCCGCTTTCCGACATGCGCGCGACGAGCGACTACCGCCTCGAAGCCGCGAAGAACACGCTGTACCGCTTCTGGCTCGAAACGCGCCCGCATAACCCGCTTGCGCCGCAGGCGCTTAATGTGCGCAACGTCGCGGCGGAAACGGCTTGAGACATTCAGGAATCGGAAGAGACATACGGAGCACTAAACAATGAACCAGCAAGCCGAACCGTTCCTGGACGAACTCAAGGCACGCGAGCCTTTCGCGCAAGTCCACGTTTCGCGGCCGCACGAATCCGCGCATCTGCACGTGAGCGGCCGCGCCACCTATACCGACGACATTCCGGTCCTGGCCGGCACGCTGCACGCCGCGCTCGGCCTCTCGCAGAAGCCGCACGCGCGCATCGTTTCGATGAACCTCGATAAAGTGCGCGCGACGCCCGGCGTCGTGGCCGTGCTCACAGCCGAGGACATTCCCGGCGTGAACGACTGCGGCCCGATCATCCACGACGATCCGGTGCTCGCCGATGGCGTCGTGCAGTACGTGGGCCAGCCGATGTTCATCGTCGTGGCGACTTCCCACGACACGGCGCGCCTGGCCGCCCGGCGCGCCGAGGTGCAGTACGAAGAGCTGCCCGCCGTGCTCACGGCGCAGCAGGCGCGCGCTGCGCAGCAATCGGTGCTGCCGCCGATGAAGCTTGCGCGCGGCGAGGCGTCCACGCGTGCCGCGCGCGCAGCGCACCGCCATGAAGGCGAGATGCTGCTGGGCGGCCAGGAGCAGTTCTATCTCGAAGGCCAGATCGCTTACGCAGCGCCGAAGGACGACGACGGCATGCACGTGTGGTGCTCCACGCAGCACCCGAGCGAGATGCAGCACCTCGTCGCGCATGTGCTGGGCGTCGCGTCGCACAACGTGCTCGTGGAATGCCGCCGCATGGGCGGCGGCTTTGGCGGCAAGGAATCGCAGTCGGGCCTCTTCGCGTGCTGCGCGGCGCTCGCCGCATGGAAGCTCCTGTGCCCCGTGAAGCTGCGCCCCGACCGCGACGACGACATGATGGTCACGGGCAAGCGCCACGATTTCCACTACACCTACGAAGTGGGCTACGACGATCAGGGCACGATCGAAGGCGTGTCGGTCGACATGACCTCGCGCTGCGGCTTTTCCGCGGACCTTTCCGGCCCGGTGATGACGCGTGCGGTTTGCCACTTCGACAACGCTTACTGGCTGCCCGACGTTTCGATCGCCGGCTTCTGCGGCAAGACCAACACGCAGTCGAACACGGCGTTTCGCGGCTTCGGCGGCCCGCAGGGCGCATTCGCGATCGAGTACATCATGGACGACGTGGCGCGCTCGCTCGGCCTCGATTCGCTCGACGTGCGCCGTCGCAATCTCTACGGCAAGACGCAAAACAACGAGACGCCCTACGGCCAGGTCGTGGAGGACAACGTCATTCACGAGCTGATCGACGAGCTGGTGGAAACGAGCGGTTATCGCGCGCGCCGCGCCGCGATTCGCGAATTCAACGCGAACAACGACGTGCTCAAAAAGGGCATTGCGCTCACGCCGGTCAAGTTCGGCATTGCGTTCAACGTCACGCACTTCAACCAGGCGGGCGCGCTCGTTCATATCTACACCGACGGCTCGGTGCTCGTGAATCACGGCGGCACCGAAATGGGCCAAGGCCTGAACACGAAAGTCGCGCAGGTCGTGGCGCACGAACTTGGCATCGAGTTTGGCCGCGTGCGCGTGACCGCCACGGATACGAGCAAGGTGGCGAACACGTCCGCCACGGCAGCGTCGACCGGCACCGACCTGAACGGCAAGGCGGCACAGGACGCCGCACGCCAGTTGCGCGAGCGCCTCGCAGCGCTCGCGGCGACGACGTACGGCAAGGGCGAAATCAATGCCGCCGACGTGCGCTTTGCCAACGAGTCCGTGATCGTGGGCGAGACGATCGTGCCATTCGAAACGCTGGTTTCGAAGGCCTATCTTGCGCGCGTCCAGCTCTGGTCCGATGGTTTCTACACCACGCCCAAGCTGTACTGGGATCAGGCCGCGCTGCGCGGGCGGCCGTTCTACTACTACTCGTATGGCGCGGCGGTATCGGAAGTCGTGATCGACACGCTCACGGGCGAAATGCGCGTGCTGCGCGCCGATGCGCTGCACGATGTGGGCGCTTCGCTGAACCCGGCGCTCGATGTGGGCCAGGTGGAAGGCGGCTTCATCCAGGGCATGGGCTGGCTCACCACGGAAGAATTGTGGTGGAAGCCGGACGGCAAGCTCATGACGCACGCGCCGTCCACCTACAAGATCCCGACCGTGAACGATACGCCCGCCGAATTCAACGTGCGGCTCTTCAAGAACCGCAACGCGGAGGACAGCATCCACCGCTCGAAGGCCGTGGGCGAGCCGCCGCTGTTGCTGCCGTTCTCGGTGTTCTTCGCGATTCGCGACGCCGTGGCGAGCGTGGCCGACTACCGCTTCAATCCGCCGATGAATGCGCCAGCCACCGCCGAGGAAATCCTGAAAGGCGTGGGCGCGGTGCGGGCGATGGCGCGTGATGGGGCCGCAAAATGAATCGCCATCCTGAACATTGCGTGCGCGTCGATGAAACCGGACGCGTGATCATTGGCCGCCGCAGCACACCGGTGCCGCATTACGGGCCGATGCACATCGTGCTGTTCGGCGCGGGCCACGTGGGGCACGCGCT
The DNA here is from genome assembly GCF_904848665.1 of Paraburkholderia hiiakae. Taxonomy (GTDB): domain Bacteria; phylum Pseudomonadota; class Gammaproteobacteria; order Burkholderiales; family Burkholderiaceae; genus Paraburkholderia; species Paraburkholderia hiiakae. The sequence continues at coordinate 427,520 of NZ_CAJHCQ010000001.1, read as the reverse complement.
CATCACGCTGCTCGGCATGCTGCCCTGCGTCGTGCAATGGGTGGACGAGCGCGACGAACTGTTCCCCGACGAAGTGCCCGCCAACGTGCAGATCGAAGCGACGGATACGCCGGCGGCCATCGTCGACGAAGCGCCGGCGGGCGCGTACTTCCTCGTGATGACGCACAATCACGCGCTCGACTTCGAGCTTTCCGAGCGCATCATGCACCGGCGCGATTTCGCGTGGTTCGGCCTGATCGGCTCGAAAACGAAGCGCGTGAAGTTCGAGCGGCGGCTCATGGAGCGCGGCGTGCAAGCGCAGCGCATGGACGAGATGACGTGCCCGATCGGCGTGACGGGTATCGTCGACAAGGCGCCTTCGTCGATTGCGGTGGCGGTCGCCGCGCAGCTCATGCAGATGCGGGTGGCGCAGCGCCCGGCTGTGGTGAGCGCGGTCGAGCTCGAGCGCGCCTGACTCCACGAATCGAGTCAGTAAAACGGGCGCCTCGATGAAGAGGCGCCCGTTTGCATTTCAAAGCGCTTCGAGCGGCGGCGTGGGCGTCTCTTCGCGGGTCACGCTCGTGGCCTTCTTCGCGAGCGCGCGCTTCGTGCCGCGCTCGGCGGTCAACGTCCCCGATACCTCATCGATCAACCCGCGCAGCCATCCCACATCGCTCGGCCTGTCCGGCTGCGGATGCCACATCTGGTAGCAGTGAATGCGCGGAAACGGGAACGGCGTTTCTACGATGGCAATGGGCATGAGCTTCGCGTAATGCTGCGCGAAGCGCCGTGTCGTCGTGAAGATCAGATCCGATTGCAGCAAGACCTGCGGCACGAGCCCGAAGTAGGGTAGCGTCGCGACGATGCGCCGCTCGGCCTTCGCCTTCGCAAATCCCAGGTCGATCGCACTGGCATGCGCGCCCGTGTAGGGCGTGGGCGCGAGATGGGGCGCTGCGAGATACGCCTCGCGTGTGAGTTCGCGGCGCGCAAGCGGATGATCCGCGCGCATCATGCAGACGACCTTGTCGGAGAAGAGGTCGCTGCGCGCGAAACGCGGCTCGGGCTTCGGCCAGTTGCCGATCACAATGTCGAGTTCGCCCGCGTCCAGTGCACCGTGATGGTCGAGCGTGGGCGAGAGCGAGAGGATTTCCAGCCGCGCTGCCGGCGCCGTCTCGCGAAAGCGTGAGATCAGCGTCGGCATGAAGAAGTCGTTGAGGTAGTCGGGGGCGGCGAGGCGGAAGGTGCGCCTCGAGCGCTCCGGGTCGAAGTCGCCGTGCGGCGTGGCCACGAACTCCACATCGCGCAGCACGCGCTGCGCGTGCTGCAACAGCGACTCGCCGTACTCGGTCGGCACCATGCCGGCCTTGCCGCGCACGAGGATCGGGTCGCCCAGGATCTCGCGCAGCCGGCGCAGCGCCGTGCTGATCGCGGGCTGGGTCTGGTTCAGGCGCAGCGCGGCCTGCGTGACGCTGCGCTCGACCAGCAGCGTGCGCAACACGCGCACCAGCCAGATGTCGAGGGTGAGGGCGTTATCGTCGTCCATGGGGCGTGGCGGGCAAGGGCGCGTGCGCGATAGAGACCTGCGCGCGCACGCGTTCAGCCATAACCATAAGCCGCCTCGCGCGCCGCCGCCATAGGGTGCGCGGCATGACGGGGATCAGAAGGGCGCTTCGGGAGCGTTGCCGCTCACTCCGTCTCGGACTTCGCGAGTCCCGAAGGCAGCGTGCTGATGCGCTTGACCTCGCGCGAGTCGAGCCAGTTCGGGCTGCGTGCGCAGTAGAGCACCATCGGCAAGGCGTCCTCGCCCCAGAAGAGCTGCTTGTTCATCCAGAACGTCGGCACGCCGAATACACCCATTGCGATGGCGTCGTTGGTGTTGCGGCGCAACTGCGCGCGCACGACTTCTTCCTCGATCAGCGACTCGCCGTGCGCAATGCCCACGCGCTCACAAAGCTGCTCGAAGCCCTCGTCGCTCGAGGGGTCGCGTCCCTCGCGCCAGATGAAGCGGAATATCTCGCGCACGCAGGCGAGGTCGCCGCCCGCCGCGATGGCGAGCAGCATCGGCCTGATCGAGTCGAACGGGTGAGCGGGCGGCATCTTGAACGGAATGCCGAGCTGCTCGGCGCGAAAGAGCGCGTGCCGGTAGGTGAAGACGCGCTTGGCCGGGACCGCGGAGCTGAACGGCTGGCCCCAGTGGCGATAAAGCTCGGACAGCATCACGGGCGTCGGCACGAAGTCGAAGCCGGGCCACTTCTCGTGTTGTTCCAGCAACAGGTACGAAAACGGCGACACGAAGTCGTAGAACCAGGCCGGCTGGCTGGCGTCGATGCCGTCGATCATGCTGTTCCTCCGCTCTTGGGCGATATCCGGGCCATTGCTTGCATGGCCGATTGTTCGGTTCAAAATGCGTGCAGCGGCGCTAATGCGTGCGCTCGCCTGTTTCATTGCCGCCGCTTTCGTTTGCATGGCTCGCCTCTGTACCCGCTGTGCCTGCGTCGTTGCTCCCGCCTTCCGGCGCCTCTGCCTCTTCGGCGCTTTGCGCTGTCTGTTTCTCTTCAGCACCGGCGCTGGCGTCCGGCGCTTCTCGCGTTCCAGAAAGCCGTGCGCGCACGAAGCCGATATGCTCGCGCAGCACGTAGAACTGTTCGGCATAGGCGAGCGGCATTTTCATGCCGTTCACCGACTCCTCGATCTTGTCGAGCTGGCGGATCAGCGCGCGGCGCTCGGTGGGCGAGTTGTCGGCCATCGCGGCGCGCTCGAGTGCGATGAGCGAGCCGTACCAGCGGTAGATCCGCGATTTTACCCGCCAGGCGTAGAGCGAAGGCACGATCCTCAGGCCAGGGATCAGCACGACGATGATCGGCACGAGCAGCACCACGAGCCGGTCGGCGAGGCTTGCCACCCAGAAGGGCAGCACGCGGTAGAGGAAGCTCTTGCCCGACTTGTAGTAGCGCGCGGCGTCGGCGCTGATCGGGAAATCCTGGGCGCGCGGCGCGGGGAATTCGCCGGCGCGCTGCAGGAGCGTCGAGCGGCCGTGCACTTCCTTCGCCGCTTCGATCAGGAGGTCGGAGAGCGCCGGATGCAGCGAGTCGCGCGCGACCAGCTCGGCCGTGGGCGCGATGAATTGCAGGGGAACTGCCGGCAGGTTGCGGCCGAAGTCGAACGCGCCCATCGGGATCGTGATCGCCGTGAGGAACGGAAAGCGGCGCGCGTAGGCGTCGGCCTGGACGAAGTCGAAGAAGCGCACGCCCGGCATGCGCATGAGGCGTCCCATGACGGGCGGCTGCGCGGAGTCGCCCGCGAGAATGGCGACGTCGATCTTGCCTGCCACGAGTTCACGCGCGGCGTCGTCGCCGGAGAGCGGCAGGAGCTTCGTCGCGCCGCCGGGCTCGATGCCGTTGGCCTTGAGCAGTGTGAGCGCGAGCTCGCGCGTGCCGCTGCCCTCGGCGCCAATGGCGATGCGCTGGCCTTCGAACTGCGAGAGCCGCGTGGCGACGGGGCCGTGATAGAACACCACGAGCGGCACGTAAGCCACGCTGCCGAGCGAGACGAGGCCGCCTGGCACCTTGCTCGCGAGGCCGTCCTGCACGAACGCGACGTCGACGTTCGACTTCGGGTCGGCGAGACGTTGCAGGTTCTGCGCCGAGCCCTCCGATTCGAGCACGTTCAGCGTGATGTTGTTGCGCGCGAGGATGGCCTTGTACTTTTCCGCGGCGTTCCAGAAGGTGCTGCCCTTGGGCCCGGCGCTCATGGTGAGCGTGTTGGGCGGTGCGGGCTGGATGAGGCGCACCGCGAGCCAGATAGCCGCCGCGCTCACGAGCAGGATGGGGCCGAACGTGACTGCCAGGTCGCGCCACGAGATCGCCACGAAGCGCGCGACGAGACGGGGGGGAGGTTTGCGGCCGGTGCGGGACTTCATCGGGGTGGGGCGGGCCTCGGGTGGTTCGGGGAAGAGCGGGTCAGGTCCGCGTTGGGTCCGGCCTCGTGCCGGGTGGGCTCAAGCGCGCGCCGCGCGCGCTCTGTGGAGCCGATGGTACATGAGAATCGGCGTTGCGGCGGCGTGCTCGCGTGCCTCGCCGAACACCTTAAGCGCATGCCACATGCGCCCGCGCTAAACTCTTTGCGCTTGCGGCACAGCCAGGCTAAATTGTGATTCGCCTGCCGCGCCTCGCCCCCGAAAGTTTGACCGGAGTAGTGGCAAAGCCATTGCGACAAGCGCGCTCGCGCGAGCATCAACGCATAATCAATGCATAACAAACAGGAAACGGGCGCAGACCTGTCCGGGCGGGCGTAACAAGCAGTGTAATTCGACGTCCTTTCATCCTTGCCTCTCGCATCGCGTCCAGACCCTGGCCGTGTACGCGCGCATTGCGCGCTGTGCGCGGTCATCGGTAGTGGTAACGAAGCCGTCAGACCGTGGCTGACGGGCGGCCTTCGAGCCGTCCGCTGGCAAGGGAGGCGGTCCTATTTCAGGCAACAACCCGCAACAACGCGAAGACACAAGGAGAAAACATGAAATCGGTCGCTATTCTGAAGACGCTGGGCGCGGCACTGTGCCTGTCGGTGGCTTGCAGCGCGTCCTACGCGCAAGACAACTCGGCGAGCGCACCCGCTGCTATGACCTCGGCCGCTCCGGCGCCGTCGGCCAAGAAGGTCGACCGCAAGCTGGGCTACACAGTGCGCAAGGCGCTCTCGAAGACTCAGGGCGTCGACGTTTCGAACATCGCCGTGCGTTCGCACGGTGGTGCGGTCACCCTGGAGGGCACGGTGCCGGATCAGGGCCAGATCGACAAGGCTGGCGAGGTCGCGCAAGGCGTGGCAGGCGTGAAGTCGGTGTCGAACAAGCTGACGGTCATGCAGCAATAAACGCTGTCATGCGCCCTGGAAACAGGGCCCATGCGGCAAGTAACAGGAAAAAGTCCGGCCTCTGCAGGCCGGGCTTTTTTTATGCGCGATTGTCCGGCAGGCGTAGGGTTGGCGTGTGTTTCGGGGCGGTTATCGCTCGAAGCCGTCGGCTTGTACGCGTAGCGCGAGAACCCGCAGCCCGCAAACACGGGCGGCATGCAATTTCGTCATGCTGCACTGCAGCCGCCAAAGTGTAGTTTGACACACAGTCTTCCCGCCGTTGGGGGTATACCGTGGGTATCGCGCGTCTTTCCCGAGGTCGAGCGCGGCCTCATCGCTGGAAAGCAGGAAATCGCCATGACCATTCATACCTACACCGACTTGCCGCTCGTCGACCGTGCGGCCTTCGAGCTGGCCTGTGCGCGGCACGGCTTTGCGCCCATGCAATTCGACATTCGCGGCGAAGCCGATCCCAACGATCCGGACCACGGCGACATGCTGATCGTGCGGCGCGGCGCCTGGGCGCAGGCTTACCGCATCGATGCTCGCGGCCAGTGGCTGCGTCAGTTCGAGGTCGATCTCAACGGGAAGTTTTTCCGCCAGGCGCCTCACGCCTGAGCGGCCTGAGCGCGCACGGGGTGCGCGGGAGGCGGACGACGCGCGCGCCGTTCAGGAGAGTACGAGCCGCACGCCCACGAGCGTGAGCGTCGCGGCGAGCAGTACGCGCAGCAGCTTTTCGGGCGCTTTCGAAGAAAGCAGGCTGCCGATCGCGATGCCGGGCAGCGAGCCGCACAAGAGCGAAAGCAGCATGTGCCAGTCGATCGAGCCGAGCAGCCAGTGGCCCGCGCCCGCGAGGAGCGTGAGCGGCACGGCGTGCGCGACATCGGAGCCGACGATGCGCACCGTGGGCAGCGTCGGGTAGAGCAGCAGCAGCACGGTCACCCCGATGGCGCCCGCGCCCACCGAGGTGAGCGAGACGAGCACGCCGAGCACCGCGCCCGTGAGAATCGTGAAAAAGAGCGTGCGCGCTTCGCTCGGCCCGTGGCGGTGGCGCGAAGCGAAAGCGGCGAGCTGCGGGCGGAAAATGAGCGCCACGGCCGTGATGAGGAGCGCCACCCCCAGCACGGCCTGGATCAGGTGCCCGGCGCGCGGCGTGTCCATCCCATAGCGGTGCAGCAGAATCAGCGTGATCGTCGCGGCAGGCACGCTGCCGGACGCGAGCCGCAGCGTCACGCGCCAGTCCACCGAACCCTTGAGCCCGTGCACGAGCGTGCCCGCCGACTTGGTCGCGGCCGCGTAGAGCAGGTCGGTGCCGACTGCCGTAGCGGGGTGCACGTTGAAGACGAGGACCAGGAGCGGTGTCATCAGCGAGCCGCCACCCACGCCGGTCAGGCCGACCAGAAATCCGACGAACAAGCCGGACAGCGAATACAGCAGATCGATATGGGGGAAGGACATCGCGCGCGAGGAGGCCTGTTCAGGGGGGCTACGCCGTCGCCTGCCGCGTTGAGAACAGTGCGCGCCGTAAGCGGCGCGTCAGGCTGGACAACGGCCAAGGGGGGCGGCGAAAATCCGTTATTGTCGCAAAACCGGCGGCTTGGCGCAGGGCTAAGCGAAATCGGGCGCGTTCCGCGTGGCTTTCAATTGCCTTCGCACGAACCCCGGTGCAGGATACGGGCCAGCTGCCGTCTCGCATCTTGACGTGCGTTTAGCGCCTTCTCGCGCAAGCACGTGCCGAACAGCGCCGCGCAGGACTGGCGCCTCCATAACCAGAACCGAACATGAATCCCGGCATCCTCTACGCGTTCGCTGCATTCGTTCTCTGGGGGCTCTTCCCCATCTACTTCAAGACGCTGCACCAGATCCCCGCGCTCGAAATGCTCGCGCACCGCATGGCGTGGTCGCTCTTGTTCGTGATCGCGGTGCTCGTCGTGCGCCGCCATTGGCGCTGGTTTGGGCCCGCGCTGCGCGAGCGCCGCCTGCTCGGGCGCTTCGTGGCGAGCGCCGTGCTGCTCTCGGCCAACTGGGGCATCTATATCTGGGCCGTCAACGCCGGGCACATCGTCGAAGCGAGCCTCGGCTACTTCATCAATCCGCTCATCAACGTGTTGTTCGGCTATGCGTTCCTGCGCGAGCGCCTGCGCGCGCTGCAATGGGCCGCCGTGGCGCTGGCCACCGCGGGCGTCGTGTGGCTGACCTGGCACAACGGCGCGCCGCCCTGGATCAGTCTCGCGCTCGCCGTGACCTTCGGGGGCTATGGTCTCCTGCGTAAGACCGCGCAGCTCGGCGCGCTCGAAGGCCTCGCGCTCGAAACCGTCCTGCTCTTTCCCGTTGCGATCATCTATCTGACGATCGTGGGCCTCGCGGGCGAGAGCCATTTCACGCATGCCTCGCGCGGGCTGCAACTGCTGCTCGCGGCCTCCGGCCCGATCACGGCGGTCCCGCTGCTCCTCTTCGGCGCGGCCGCGCGGCGCATCCCGCTCTCGATGCTCGGTCTTATCCAGTACGTCACACCCACGCTGCAACTGCTCACCGGTGTGCTCATCTACGGGGAGCCGTTCGGCGCGGTACGCGCCGTGGGGTACGGCGCGATCTGGGTCGCGCTCGGCGTGTATTCGCTCGAAGGCGTGCGCGGTCTTGTGGCCGCGCGTGAGCGCCGTGCGGCGTGAGGGGGCTAGGTTGCGGTGCGCTGTCGGGCATTGGCTGATCTGCTGACAGCGCGGTAGGATGCCAGCACGAAGCGCTGCACGTTCGCGGCGATTTGCGTGACTGATCTGCATGAATCGGTTGTGCGATCCGCTCGCGACCGACAGTGACTTAACCCGCAGTCAATCTTCCGTGGAGTGCCCCGCGCATGAGTATCGAAGCCGTTCGCCGGTTCGAAGAAGAATTCGCACCGCGCATTGCGGCGAAGCTGGCGAAACAATTCGGCCCTTCGGTGCACGTCGATGTCGTGCCCAACGCAGGGCACGGCCATCCCACGCGCGTGCGCCTGCGCGGCGTCGCGAACGAGCTCCGGCATCCGTATGGGTATGCGCTGAACGTCTCGCTGACCTGGGACACCGAGGAGATCGAGCGCCTCATGGAGCCCGGCGGCGAAGCGCGCTTCGAGCACTACCTCGAAGCGATGGGGCGCAAGCTGGCGGCATGGGAGTCGGCGCGGCCTGTCGAGTTTGCTTCGCGCACGCAGGGCGAGCCCGAGGTACTGCTCGGCGGGCTCGATTTCGAGGGCTAAGTGCTTGAGCGCCTTAGCCCTTGAGCTTCATCAACCGCGCGAAGCCCGCGTGAGCCACTCGCGGCCCTTGAGCATGCCCCACCAGTAGAAGCTCGGCAGCACGCTGGCCTTCAGCAGCCACATGAGGCGGCGCGGCCGTGTGGGGTCGAGCGGGAAGGTGGGCAAGAGGCGTCCGCCATAACCGAACTCGGCCAGCACGACCTTGCCCTTCTCCACGGTGAGCGGACACGAGCCGTAACCATCGTAGCGGTATGCGAGCGGCGCGCCTGCGCGTGCGGCGAGCAGATTCTCGGCCACGATCACGGCCTGCTTGCGCGCGGCCGCGCCGGTCTTGGCGTTCGGCGCGGAGCACACGTCGCCGAGTGAGAACACGTTCGCATAGCGCGGATGCTGGAGCGTGGCGTGATCCACTTCGCACCAGCCGGCTTCATCTGCAAGCAGGCTGTCGCGAATGAAGTCGGGTGCGACCTGCGGCGGCACGGCGTGCAGCATGTCGAAGCGCTTCTCCACACGCGTGACGTTGCCGTTCGCATCCTTCACTTCGAACGTGGCGAGACGCGCCGGACCGTCCACGGCGACGAGATTCGACGAGAACGCGAGATTCGCGTTGTAGCGCTTCACGTACTCCATGAGCGGCGGCACGAAGGTCGCCACGCCGAATAGCACGGCGCCCGCGAGATTGAATTCCACGTTGATCTTGCCGAGCACGCCCTGACGGCGCCAGTGGTCGCACGCGAGGTACATGGCTTTTTGCGGCGCACCGGCGCACTTGATCGGCATGCCGGGCTGGCTGAAGAGGGCGGTGCCGCCCTTCAACTGCTGCACGAGCTGCCAGGTGTAGGGCGCGAGGTCATAGCGATAGTTCGAGGTCACGCCGTTCTTGCCGAGCGTTTCCGTGAGGCCCGCAATGCGCTCCCACGCGAGCCGCAGTCCCGGCGCCACGATGAGCTGGCGGTAGGCCACGCGCACGCCGCTGTCGAGTTGCACGACGTTCGCGTCCGGCTCTACGCGTGTGGCGGCCGCGCGATACCACTTCACGCCGGCGGGCATGACACTCGCCATGGGTCGGCGCGTTTTCGTCACGTCGTAGGCGCCGCCGCCGACCAGCGTCCAGGCTGGCTGATAGTCGTGGTGATCGCTCGGCTCGACGATGGCGATCTTCAGGTTCGGCTGGCGGCGCAGCAGGCTCGCGGTGACGGCGATGCCCGCCGTGCCGCCGCCGATCACCACGACGTCCCAGGTCTCGCCCTCCCACGCGCAGGCCGCTGTCGCGGCGCGCGCGGCATTCGCGCTTTGCGCGGCCGCTGGCACCGGCGCAGGCGCGCCTTGCTGCGCGAGCTGATAGAGGCTCGTGGCGCGATTGCCGCTGCGGCAGTACGCGAGCACGGGGCCTGGCAGGTCGACGAGCAACTGGGCGAACTGCGCGACGGCGTCGGCGGTGATCTGGCCGGGCTTCACCGGCAGATAGGCGAACTGCAGGCCGAGTTGCGACGCTGCGGCGCGCAGCGCCTGCGACGTGGGTTGCGAGTCACCACCTTCGCCATCGGGCCGGTTGCTGATGATCGAGCGATAACCCGCCGCGTGGATGGCGACGAGGTCGTCGGGCGTGATCTGGTCGGCGCTTGCGAAGCGCGCGTTGTGTTGCGTGATTTGCATGTAATTTTGGTCCCGAGGCTGGCGCAGCTTAGTGCGGTTTAGTGCTGCTTAATGTGGTTTTTGTGGTTTCTTGCGAACGGCGGCGCTGCTCCAGCGCGGCGTAAATCGCCATGCCCGCGAGCATGGCGGCGACGAAGAGCCAGGCGCGCGGCTGGCCGCCGCCCGCCGCGACGAGCGCTGGGCCAGGGCAGAAGCCCGCGAGCCCCCAGCCCGCGCCGAACAGCAAGGCGCCGCCGATCAGCCGGCCATCGATGCGCCGCGACGTGGGCAACTGAATCGGCGCGCCGACGAGGCTTGATGTTCGCGTGCGCGCGAGCCAGAAGGCGGGCGCGGCGAGCGCGATGGCGCCCGCCATCACGAAGGCAAGCGACGGGTCCCAGTGCCCGGCGAGGTCGAGAAAACCGAGCACCTTGGCCGGATTGGCCATGCCCGAGACGAGCAAGCCGATGCCGAACAGCAAACCGCACGCAAACGCGCTGAGTTTTCGCATCTCAGCCTCCGATCAGATGACGCACGGCGAACACGGTGGCGAAGCCCGCCGCCATGAACACGCCCGTGGCGACGAACGAGCGCCGCGAACCGCGCGCGATCCCGCACACGCCGTGGCCGCTCGTGCAGCCCGACCCGTAACGCGTGCCGACGCCGACCAGCAGGCCCGCCACGACGAGCGTGAGCACGGACGCATCGATTTGCATTGCCGGCAGCGCCGCGCGCAGCCGCCACAGCAACGGCGCGGCCACGAGCCCGATGACGAACGCGGCATTCACGCCGCGCTCGCCGCCCGAGCCCGGCAGCGATCTGCTCAACAAGCCGCCCAGCAAGCCGCTGATACCGGCGATGCGGCCGTTCACGAGCACGAAGAGCGCGGCGGCCGCGCCGATCATCAGGCCGCCCGCGAACGAGGCGTAGGGCGTGAAGTGGGCGAGATCGAGGCTCATGCCGGATGGACCTTCAGCCGCCCGCAATAGAGGCTCGACAGCGTCTGCATGACCTGGATGACCTCGGGGCTCGCGAGGCGGTAGTAGATGTATTTGCCTTCGCGGCGCGTATCGACGAGGCCTTCGTCGCGCAGCTTGCCGAGATGCTGCGAAAGGCTCGGCTGATGCACGCCCACCAGCTCCTCGAGCTCGCCAACGTTGCGCTCGCCCTCGGTGAGCTGGCAAAGCAGCAGGAGGCGGTCTTCGTGGGCAAGCGCCTTGAGCAGCGCGCAGCACTTTTCGGCGGATTCGCGCAGGGCCGCAAGCGCTTCGGGAGTGAGTGGTGAGTTCATTTGTCGCCTCGATGGACGAGGTTAAACGGCGATCCGTCGCATTATACTTTGTCTAAAAACATTATATAAATTCATAATATATGTTTCAATAGAGGGTCACTTTTGCGGAGCCGTTGATGTCCAACCCAGCGCAGCTACACACACCCGAACCCAAAGTCGAGCCGTTTTTCGACCCCGCCACGGCTACGGTCACCTACGTCGTGCACGCCGGGCGCGGCTCGGCCTGCGCGATCGTCGACCCGGTGCTCGACTACGATCCTAAATCGGGCCGCACCTCCACGGAATCGGCCGAGCGTGTGATCGCGTTCGTGCGCGAATACGGGCTTCGCGTCGAGTGGCTGCTGGAGACGCACGCGCACGCCGATCATCTCTCGGCGGCGCCGTATCTGAAGGCGCAGTTGGGCGGGCGCATTGCGATTGGCGAGCATATTCGCGCGGTGCAGGGCGTGTTTCGCGCGGTGTTCAATCTGGGCGAGACCCTCAGCCCGGATGGCAGTCAGTTCGACGTGCTTTTCCGGGACGGCGAGACTTTCCAGGTCGGCGCTTTAGCGGCGCGCGCGCTGCACGTGCCCGGCCACACGCCCGCCGACCTCGCTTACCAGATCGGCAACGCCGTGTTCGTGGGCGACACGCTCTTCATGCCCGACGTAGGCTCGGCGCGCTGCGACTTCCCGGGCGGCGACGCGCACACGCTCTATCGCTCGGCGCGCAAGCTGCTCGACCTGCCGGGCGACACGCGCCTTTTCATGTGCCACGACTATCCGCCCGCTTCGCGCGGACCGTGCTTCGAGACCACGGTGAGCGCGCAGCGCAGCGGCAACATTCACCTGAACGAGACCGTGAGCGAGGAGGCGTTCGTGCAGATGCGCACCGCGCGCGACCGCACGCTCGCCATGCCGAACCTGATCCTGCCGTCGATCCAGGTGAACATCCGCGCGGGCCGCATGCCGGAGCCCGAAGCCAACGGCGTGCGTTATCTGAAGATTCCGCTCGACGCGCTTTGAGAAGCGGTTTCGCGTGCGATACATGCCGCCGTCCACCGACTGTCAATCGGCAGCGTATTGGACGGCAAAGCGCTCCTCTGACTTGCCGCAATCCGAAGTCCATGTCTCACTGCCTTCGCAGCGGTGACCAACTTGCGCCGGTTGTGATCGGACCGGCTCCTCTCTTCAGCCCAGGCTGCGTCGCCCCACCTGTTCCGCCATCGCGGCGCGGCGGGCGGCCTTCAGCCGATACACGCGGGTATGTTCGTTCGCGTACTTAGTGTACGTAGGCGTTGCCCTAGTATTTCGCGTGCAACCAGCGCCAAACTGCACCAAACGGCGTGTTCACGTCACGGGCCGGCGCGTGTTTGTCCTGCCTGAGGGCGTCGCCGGCACCAGCGGCACATCGAGCAAGCGTTGTCCTGACCGCTCCGCCTGCCGGGCACGCCAGCATTCCAAGGAATCGAGAGGGTTTCGATGAACACAGCTTCGTTGCCGCGCCAACTCCCGCTGATCGGTCTCGCTCGCCGCGTACTGACGCTGCGGGTCCTGTTCGTCGCTACGGTGGTCTATGGCGGTTTGCTGTTCTGGGTCGCGCCCAGGCCTCCGCTGGTCGACCTCCCGCAACATGCAGCGCAGGTCGCGATGCTGCACGACCTGGTGCTCGGTAAGTCGCCCTGGCATCAATTGATGCGGATCAACCTGTTTACGCCCTACCTGATCGGCTATCTGTTCGCGTTGCCGTTCACGCTCGTCATGTCTGTCGGTGCGGCGGTCAAACTGGTGTTGACGCTGAGCTACTACACGTTCGTATTCGCCTGCGTGCTGCTGCGCCGGCGTTTCGATGGCGACGCGCGGCTCGACTGGCTGTTCGTGCCGGGCTTCTTCGGGCTGGCCTGGCAATGGGGTTTTTACACGTTCGTGGTGGCAACGCCGCTCGGGCTGCTTTATCTGCTGTTGGCGCTGCGCCATGCTGACCGGCCCTCTCGATCGACGTCCTGCTGGCTGTTTCTTGCCGGAGCGGCTCTGTTCTTTGCGCACGGACTGGTCTTTCTGGTTGCCAATGCCATTGGCGGCACGTTCGTCCTCATGCGTGGCCGTGGGCGCAAGCTGTCAAAAACCGTGCTGGCGCTCGTGCCGTACACAGGTCTTTTGCTGCTGTGCGCGGTCTACGTCGCCGTGAATCACAACGCGCAATCGGCGTATGAATCGGACGTGCCGAGTTTATTGCAGGGGCAGATCGTTCACCGTGTCGCCTCGATTCTCATGTCGACGTGGGGCGCAGGGTTCGCACATCGATGGCCGATGATCATCGCGACGCTCCTTGTGCTCGCGGCGGTGCATCTGCTCGACCTGCGTCTGAACCGGAGGGAGCCGGCCGCGTTCGTGCCGTTGGGCGTGCTGCTCGCAATGTGGTGTTTCGTGCCGAGCAGCGGCATGAGCACGCATCTCCTGTACGAACGCTTTGCGTTGTATGTGCTGCCGTTCTACGCATTCATATTCGTTCGCCGCGAGCCAGCTTGCGACGAGACCCACGCACGGCGCCGCCGCAATCTCGCCGGCCAGGGCGTCCTCGCCCTTGTTTGCCTCGTATTTTTTGGCGTTCAGACCAAGAGTCTGCTGGACTTCGCGAAGGAAAGCGCGTCGTTCGAAACGGTGCTCGCCGCAGCGGAACCCGCGCAACGCGCGCTCATCCTCACCATGGACCCTGTCAGTCCCGCCGCAGGGAATCCGCTTGCCTACATGCACTACGCAGCCTGGTATCAGGCCGACAAGCAAGGTCTGGTTGACTACAATTTCGCGGATTCCCTGGCGCAAGCCGTGCGGTATCGTGAACGGCGCTCGCTGTCGATGTCGGCCGACCGGCTCGCCTGGCTGCCGGACACGTTCGACTGGAAAACCGACCACGGAGACCAGTACCGGTACTTCTTTGTCCGCACCTCGGGTGTGCTGCCGCACGCATTGCTGGCTAACCCGCTTTGCCCGCTGACCGTGGCACAAAAGAGCGGCGACTGGGTGCTTTACGAGAACCGGCAGTGCCATTCAGCCGGTTGATCTCGCGCTTGTCGCTCCCGTTTCCGCCGTCGGCACGCTGAGCGAGCGAGGAGAATAGGCCCGCCCCACATTGGCGGGCCTTTTTGCATGGGCAAGCCGCTGTCGCGCTTGTCCGAAATTCGAAAGCATCTGTCCACTCAGCGGGATGCCGGCAAACTAGACTTCCGTTCAATGCGCTGCCGCCTCAGACGCAAGGAAAGGCGCGGCGCCCCTGAACTCACGGAGTCCCGCCATGAAAGCCATCCAGTTCAAGACCTTCGGCAAGCCCGAAGTGCTCGAATACGTCGATCTGCCTACGCCGGCGCCCAATGCCGACAGCGCGCTCGTGCAGGTGCGCGCCGCCTCGGTCAACCCGAGCGACGTGAAGAACGTCTCCGGCCATTTCGAGCACACCGTGCCGCCGCGCGTGCCGGGGCGCGACTTCAGCGGCGTGGTGGTGGCGGGCCCCGAAGCGTGGCTCGGCGCCGAGGTCTGGGGCACGGGCGGTGACATCGGCTTCACGCGCGACGGCACGCACGCCGAGTTCATCGAGGTGCCTGTGGCCGCGCTCGCGCGCAAGCCCGCAGCGCTCTCGCACGCGCAGGCCGCGTCTATTGGCGTGAACTTCGTCGTGGCGTGGCTTGGCACCGTCGATTACGCGCGCCTGGCCGGGGGCGAAACGATCGCCGTGATCGGCGTGTCGGGCGGTGTGGGCGGTGCGGTCACGCAGATCGCGAAGGCGCGTGGCGCGCGCGTGATCGGCGTGGGCCGCGAGGCGCCGCTTGCCGGTTCGCCGGCCCAGCGGCTCATCGACGCTTTCGTGCCCATGGACGAGCACACGGCCGAACGCGTGCGCGAACTCACGGGCGGCGCAGGCGCGGATGTGGTCTACGACGCCGTGGGCGGCGTGGCGTTCGAACTGGCGCTCTCGCTTGCGAAGCGCCGTGGCCGTGTGGTCGAAATCAGCGCAACGGGCAAGCGGCGCGTGGAGTTCGACCTGATCGACTTCTATCACAACGAGACGCAGCTGCTCGGCGCCGATAGCGCGAAGCTCGGCGTGGCCGAATCCGCGCCGCTCATGCGCGCGATCGCCGAAGCGTTCGACGCGGGCCAGTTCGAGCCGCCCGTGGTGGCCGCGCACTTTCCGCTCGCGCGCGCACGCGAAGCCTACGAGGCCGTCGCCGCGGGCACGCCCGGGCGCGTCGTGATCGACATGGCGTGAGCGCCGAACGACGAACGGGAGATGAAGATGAAGGGGTATCTGGTGTCGTTCGCGGTCGGCGCGCTCGCGGGGCTGCTCTACAACGTGCTGCAGGTGAAATCGCCTGCGCCGCCGACCATCGCACTCGTCGGGCTGCTCGGCATGCTGGCGGGCGAGAACGTCATCGGCGTCGTGCGCGCGTGCGTCGCGCATCTGGCGGGGTGAGCGGGGCAATCCTCACGCACCCCGCCGGATATCGACCCGCGCGTTCCATATGGGCTAGCTCACGCCTCCGCCCTCACGAGCCGTTCAGGCAGACGCGCGCGTAGCGCACGCGCGTCGAGTGCCGCGAGATCCTTGTCGAGCTCGAGCGTGACGAGGCTGCGCGTTTGCGCGTCGATCGCCTTGCGCAGCGCGCCAAGGAACGCGGGAGGCGCGGCGAGCACGAGCGTGCCGTAGCGCGCGTCGTTGCGGGCCTTAGTGAGCGTCGTCGCGATCTGAGCCGCGAACACGGTGGCTTCATGTTCGTGCTGACTGGTGTCGGGATCGGTCGCGCTGCGCCCGGAGCCGACGCGATCGGTGGTGCGCCCCGGTTTGTCGGTCACGAGGTTCTCATCCAGCATGCGGCCCTGCAGATGCAGCAGCGTCTCGATCTCGTCGATGGCGCCCAGCGGGCTTTCTGCGGCGAAAATGCGCGCGGTCACACGGTTGGCGACGACAATCCAGATCGTTTTCGACATGTTCGACTCCCTGCCATGGCGCCTGGCGCAGATGGCCGCCGGGCGGTTGAGTGGACTCGCGCCACGCGGCGTGAACACCAAGGGTAGCGCGCTTCGGGCCGCACCGGGCGGGAAGTGCCGCCGCGCTCGTTTGCGCGCTGTTTGCGCGCCGCTGGCGTCCGCGCGGGGCGCGAAGCGTCGGGACAGCGAGCCGCGTGCCCGCTGGCCGCTTGCCCTTCCGGAATTCGGGAGGATGATTCTCGCTGCTGGTGGATTATCTTTTCTGGCGGAAGAACCTAGTCTTTAAACTCCGCAGCGCGCTGCACAGGAGTCCGACATGAGCCCGAACGCCTCGAACGCCTCGAACGCCGATCGCATCCTCCGATATCCGAGCGACGTCGCCTTCACACCGACGGTCAAGGCGATGCAGGAGCGCCTGGGTTCCCGCGAACTCTATGCGCGCGTGGAGCGCGAGCACGCCTGGGGCGTGGCGCTCACGCCCGAGATTCAGGCATTCATCGGCGCGCAGACGAGCGTGTTCCTCGGCACCGCGAATACTGAAGGGCAGCCGTACATCCAGCATCGCGGCGGCCCGGCGGGCTTTCTGCACGTGGTGGACGAGCACACCATCGCCTTTGCCGATTTCATCGGCAATCAGCAGTACATCACGCTCGGCAACCTCGCCGATAACCCGAAAGCGCATCTGTTTGTCATCGACTATGCGCGGCGGCGGCGCGTGAAGATCTGGGGCCGTGCGCGGGTGGTGGAAGACCCCGCGCTGCTCGCGGAACTGATGCCCGCAGGCTACAAGGCGCGCGCCGAGCGGGTGATCGTGTTCACGGTACACGCATGGGACATGAACTGCCCACAGCACATTCCGCGGCGCTTCGAGGCGGCGGACGTGAAATCGGCGCTAGACGAGCGCGAGGCGCGCATCCGCGAACTGGAGGAGGCCGCGGCGCAACGCGAGGCGCGCGTGCGCGAACTGGAGGCGGAGGTCGCACGCCTGCGCGAAGGCGCGGCGGCGTGAGCAGGTGCTCGCACCGCGATGCATCCGCAAGCGGCTTATTTGACCTTGTCAGCCGTGTTGGTGATGGCTTGACCGCCCTTCGAAATGTCCTCGCCAGCGCCTGCGATGGTATTGCAGGCGGCGAGCGTCACGGCGAACAATGCAAGCGCAAAGGCGAGATAACGGCTCATATCGGTTCTCCCTGAATCGACCGAGTGTCGAGTAGACATCGAATGAACGAGGCGGCGGGCATGAGACATGCGCGCCGCCTTTCTTTTCGATTTTACGCGCGAAGCGGGGCCACATGCGCCCAGGCTGCGCAGCCGAGCCGCAAAGCCGTTTTCAGCGTCTGCGCGTTTTACGCACGACGAGCCACTTGGGCGAGCGAAAGCGCACGATGCTCACGTAGAGCCACACATAGGTGAGCGCGAACAGCACGACGAAGCAGAACAGGTGCAGCGTGTGGCGCCAGAACAGCGTGGCGGGAATCACGGCGATCAGGCAGAGCAGCCACAGGTAGGGCGAAGTGAACGAATTGCGCCGCGTGAGTTCGCGTGCGTTGCGCGCGCCCACGACCCAGCGCATGAGCCGCTTGTAGACAAGCATGTGCAGGTGCACGCCGTCGGGAATGCCGGGCGACATGCCGCGCACGAACTTCTTCCGGTAGATCGAGAAGCAGGTCTCGAAGATCGGATACATGAAGAGCAGCACCGGATACCAGGCCGACACGTCGCGGTTGCGCATGACGAGCAGGATCGACAACTCGGCGAGCATGAAACCGATGAAATACGCGCCGCCGTCGCCAAGGAAGATCAGGCCGGCCGGGAAATTCCACATGAAGAAGCCCAGCACCGCGCCCATCATGATGAACGACGCGGAGAGCACAACCGGGTCGTGGACCTGGAATGCCACGTAGGCGAGCGAGGCGAACATCATGAACGCGACCATCGAGGCGAGGCCGTTGAAGCCGTCGATGATGTTGATCGCGTTGGCCAGCGCCGCGACCGCGAGCACGGTGATGACGAAGGAAATCGCCGCGTAGGAAAGCAGAAAGTCGAGCGGCGGCACGCTGATGCGCGTGACCGCGATGCCGAGGAACCAGAACGCGAGCGCGGCGGCGGCCATCGTGCAGATGAGGCGCGCAAGCGGCGAGACGCGCTTGGTGAGGTCTTCGATCAGCCCCGAGGCGAACGCGGGCAGCCCGCACGCGACGATGCCGAGTATGCCGCCCGAGACGGCCGGATACGCCCCGTGCAACTGCGCAGCCGCCACGATGAGTCCCGCGAGGATGCCCGTCCCGCCGATGCGCGGCACCGGACGCACGTGAAATTTCTGCACGCCGGCGAGATCGGAGTCGACGGAGAACCTTTCATGCAGATGCGCGTAACGCACGATCAGCAGCGTGACCAGCAGTGAAACGAGAAAGCCGAGGGCAAAACTGAGCATGAAAGGAAACCGCGACCGGAAGGAGGAATGCGCGATTATACAAAGGCGGCGTGTGGTGCCCGGGTGAGCCGCTTCCCTGTAGCTTTTACGCCGCTTTTCCGTTACTGCTCCTGCCGTTTGCCTGTGAGGGCGCCGGGCCGCGCCCGGGGTGTGTATGCCCGCGCACAGTGGATTTGGTGCCGCTTTGCTTAAATCACAGACACCTCCGGCAAACACGCTGCCGCTTGCGTCGACGCGGGACGCCTCCGCACAGGGCGCGGCTTCGACTCGCATCGCTACACGACGGGCATGGGCGCCGGCGCCGGGTCGGGAGCATGCGTCGTGACATTTAAGCAAAGAGCGAGAACATGAAGAGCGGGCACGGCGACAGCACTCGCAATGTCGAGGCCATGCGCGGTATCGCGGCGATAATCGTCGCGTATTTCCATTGCCGTGTGATTGCGTGGATAGGCATCCGGCACTTCGTGGCGGGCCACTATTCACATTTCTCGCTCGATACCGCGCTGGCGTACCTGACGATTCCGTTCGTCTGGGGCTCGATTGGCGTGCCGATTTTCTTCGTGATCAGCGGCTATTGCATTCATCGCGGCCATGCGGCGCGGCTCGCGCGCAATCCGCTCTATCGGCTCGATGCAGGCGATTTCCTGTTGCGTCGCTTCATCCGCATCTATCCCGTGCTGTTCTTCGCGCTACTGCTGACTTTCGCGCTCGACAGTTTCAGCGCCAACTTCTGGCCGCATAACGACCGTCTTGGCGATGTCGGTTTGAGTGCCTTCGCGGGCAACCTGCTCGCCCTCCAGGGCGTCACCGCGCCAACCTATGGCTCGAACGGCGCGCTCTGGACGTTGTCGCTGGAAATCCAGTTCTATGCGCTCTATCCGTTGCTGTTCGCCGTGCGCCGGCGAATCGGCTCGAACTGGACGCTCGCGGGGCTGGTCGTGCTGGGCGCCGTTTCGTACGCACTGCTGGAGCGGCGCGGCGTCATCGTGTTCACGTCGTATTGGGCGTCATGGTATCTCGGCGCGTGGATCGCCGAGCGCGAAGTGCGGGGCGTGCGCCTGAATGACCGCGTGGTCGCCGTCGTGGCGCCACTCATGCTCGTGCTGGGCTGCGCGGCGCCGACGCAGTACGCGCAATTCCAGCTCTGGGCGCTCGCATTCGCGCCGTTCCTCGAATGGATGCTCCATGCGCCTGCGAGCCGCTCGCTGGCCATGCGGGCGCTGGAGAAAGTCGGCGAATTCAGCTATTCGCTCTATATCGTGCATATTCCGGTCTGCGTCGCGCTGGTCTCCTGGCGCTTTCATTCGATCAAGCCGGTGAGCATTTTCTGGTCGATGGGTTTCTTCCTCATCGCGCTCGCGCTTGCGTATGCCTTCCACTTGCTCGTGGAGCGCCCGGCGATGGGCGTGCTGCGCAAGATGTCCGCACGGCGCAGCGCCGCTCGCGCCAGCTTGCCTTCCCAGGCGCCGCTGTCGGTCGACGGGCGGCGTTAATTCGCCTCGTCGCGCTCGAGCAGCAGCACGCTGGGCTCGCGCGGCGCAAGCCACCTGGCGAACTCGGCGCGGTTCACTTCGCGATATCCCGGCAAAGGCGTGAAGCGGACGACGTATTGATTGTCGTGGATCCACCAGAAGCCGCGCTGCGGCTTCGCGACATAGTTCGGGTCGTATAGGTAAAAGCCGTTGAACTCGAAGCCGCCGTCGATGCGATCGGCAGCGACGCCGCGAGCCGTGAGGTCGTCGAGAAGCGTCCACCTCGCGCGATTCAGGCTCATGAAGTCGTGCGTTGCCATCACGCTGAACAGCCCCATCGCGGCGAGCGTGACAACAGCCGCGAACGACGCCGCGCGCGAGCCGACCGGTTCGCATTTGCGAGCCGGGTTGCGCGGGTCGTCGATCACGAGCAGTGCAAGCAGCAGGAAGCTGGCAGGCAGCAGATAGCGGTCGTAGAAATGCGACGCGAGGAAAGGCGCTACATAGATCGCCACCGACGACAACAGGAAGACGCGCACACCGCGAGCGCGAGCATCGAGCTTCGAGCGTTGAGGTGCGAAGAGCGCGGCGCATGCCAGCGACAATTCGAGCACGAGCATGATCGCGCCGGCAACCGAAAGCAGCGTGACGAAGGCCCAGAACGCATGCGGCAGGGTGAAAGCGGCCGGGTACGGGCCGTCGCTCAGCAGCACAGGACCAATGCCCGTCGCTGCGATGACGTTCCCGGCGACCGGCATGCTACGCTCGAGCGACATCATCGCGATCCAGATGGCGATGCCCGCAACGCCGGCCGCAATCCATGCCGCACGGCGTACGCCCCACTGGCGGGCGCGGCGCAGAGTTCGGGGCAGGCGCCACGCCAGCACGGGAAACAGAAACCACCCGAGGTAGGCGGCCAACGCGCTCAGCTTCAGCAGGGCGCTCAGCAGCAGCCTGCCGGGCGTGGCCACTTGCGTGGCGAGCGTGTCGTACGCCATGTCGTATAGCGCGGGCGTCGCGTCGTGCGCGGCGAGAAAGGCGCGCAGGCCATACAGAAAGGCGCCGCTCGCCACGGCGATTCCCAGCGATACGCCAATGGCGGCGAAGTCGCGGCGGCGTTCGAGGCCGAGCGTGAGCAGCATCGCGGCCGGCAGAAAGAGCGCGGTCTGCCGTATCGACAATGCGGCGAGGCAGAGCACGACCGTCAGCGCCAGGTGCCGCATTCGCCTCTCGGTGAGATACCGGCAAAAGTTCAAGGTCGAGCCCAGCGCGAGCGCGGTGAACCCGATGTCGGTCATGAAGGTGAACGACAGCGCGAAGTAGAGCGGATTGAAGCCGAGCGCGAGGGTGGCGAGCGTCATGCTGCGTCGACTGCAGCCTAGCGCGCGCAACAAGGCGGCGAACGCGAACAGCCCCAGTGCACCGGCAACCAGCGTGGAAATCCTTAGGGATTCGAACGAAAAGCCGGAGGGCAGGCAAAAGAGCGCGCCCCACAGGACCTGGCCAATCAGCGTCATCGAGGTCCAGCCGAGCGGGCGGAACTGGCCGGTCTCGAGCAGGCGGTGCACGGTTTGCGCGTACGACCAGTCGTCGTTGAGCGGGAAGGCGCCCGTGGGATTGGCGAGGGCCACAGCCAGTACCCACAGGATCGCCGGCAACGCGACGAGCGCATGCTCGAGCGGCCGGCTTGCGAATTGCCATTGCGAGGCAGCAGTCTTTTGATTCATCCGGGCGCGTCTCGGCTTGCGCGGGCGTTCGGCCGCGCGAAAACGGAAGTCGATAGGTAAGGTTCGCTTATCGGTGCGCGCCTCGCGCCGCACGAAGGGCAGCGAGGGGCGGCGTACGGCGGGCCCCGTCGCGACCCGCGCACGACGCGCGGCTAGATGGCGATCAGCATGCTCAGGCCACACAGCGCGAGGACGCTCAGGCTTGCGCGATCCTTGAACGCGAATACGATCGGGTCGTCGTGCATGTTGCCGCGGAACGCACACATCCAGATCCGGCTCACCCAGAAGAGCGTGAGCGCGAACGTGGCCCACAGCGCCTGCGGATGCTTGTACAGCTGCCGCATTTCGGGCGTATTCATATACAGGGCGAGCACGAGCACGGCGAGATAGGCCGAAGCCGTGCCGAACGAGCGCAGGATCGACATGTCCTGCGTGATGTAGCCGCGGCCGGCCGCTTCGGCTTTGCCTTCGCGCAGGATCATGTCGAGTTCGACATAGCGCTTGACCATGGCGAGCGAGAGGAAGATCGGCACGGAGAAGAGAATCAGCCAGTACGACAGCGGAATGCCCGTGGCGGTGCCGCCGGCGATCACGCGCACGGTGTAGAGGCATGCAAGCGTGAACACGTCGACGAGCGTCATGCGCTTGAGCGCGAAAGAGTAGGCCACCGTGGCTGCGAAATATGCGGCCAGCACGACGCCGAATTTCCACGGCAGCAGTGTGGCGAGTCCCGCGCCGGCAAGGAGCAGCACGATGGTCAGCACGATGCCGAACTTCAGCGTGAGCCGCCCCGACGCAAACGGCCGGCTGCGCTTGCGCGCGTGGCGGCGATCGGCGTCGAGATCGAGCATGTCGTTGAGCAGATACACGGACGACGCGAGCAGGCTGAACGACGCGAACGCCACGCACGCGGCGATGACCGCATGCAGGTCCGTGAAGCGGTGCGCGGTGAGGAGCGGCACGAAGATCAGCACGTTCTTCACCCACTGATGCACGCGCATTTCCTTGAGCACGAGCGGGATCAACTGGCGTTTTTGCTCGAACGAGATGGTGGCCGCGTTCGCCTTGCGCGCCACGGCGGCAATGTGCTTGTCGCCCACCACGATCGCCTGGCGAGCCTTTTGCCAGACGGGCACGTCGGCGCGTGCGTCGCCGCAATAGTCGAAGCCGTGATCGCCGAACTGGTCGACGAGCGCCTGCGCCTTGTTCTTGCCGAGCAGGTTGTTGCTGGCCGTGCTCGCGAGCACGCCGGTGAAGAGGCCGATGTGCGCGGCGATCTGCGAAGCGAGGCGCTGGTTGGTGGCCGTGCACAAATACAGGTCGCGTCCGTTCGAACGCTCGTTGCGCAGCCACGCGAGGAGCTCGGTGTTGTAGGGCAGCACGCCCACGTCGATGCTCACGCGCTGCGCGATCTGCTCTTTTAGATAAGCGCGTCCGCGCAGCGCCCACGCGACGCACAGGAAGATCGACAGCGGGTTCTGCTTGAACAGGACGAAGAAGGCTTCGAACAGCAAGTCGGTGCGCGTGAGCGTCCCGTCCAGGTCCACGCAAAGCGGGACAGCGTCGGCTGCGGGAGTGGCCATTATTTCTCTCCGTGCCGGCGCGGTATCGGTCGAGGCGCCGGCTGCTGCTGCATTGGCCGGAGCGAGGCGCAAACGCGTCGCGCGCGCGGTCCGGAGCGTGAAGCCATCGTAGCGACGGCGGCGCGCGGGCTCTGTGCGGCAACGCACCACCGGGCGCCGCGCCTGCGCTCAAGCGAACACGAAGCGCTTATCGAGGTGGTATTTCGTGACATAACCGATCACCAAACCAAGCGCGCCGCCTGCGAGCCGGGCGGTTTCGCCGTGAAAGAGCGCGTCCGCGCCGAACTCCACGACCCAGAAAACGACGGTCGTGCCGAGCCCCATGGCGACATAGAGCGCGAACGTGCGCATGCCGTGCGCGACGCTGCGGTGCTCGTAGCGAAAGATCCAGGCCTTGTCGAGCAGATACTTCACGATGAGGCCGACCGCGGTGCCGACGCACACCGAAATGGGCACCGCATAGGGCCCCTGATACAGATGAAACGCGAGGCTCTGGCTGCCGAGATTCGCGCCGATCGAGATGGCGGCGAACACCGAGTACCAGAACACCAGCCTGGAGCGGGTGAGCGTCATGCTGGCTGCCGGGCTGCTCATAGCGAGATCCTCTTGAACACGAAGCCCGGCAGCGAGCGGATCACGAGCATGATCTCGGCCCAGAACCACGGCGTGTAGATCAAGTCCTTGCCGCGCTCCACGGCGCGCACGATATCGGCAGCCACGCGCTCGGGGGAGGCGACGAGGGGGCCCGGCAGCGCGAGGCCGGCCGTCATCGGCGTATTCACGAAGCCGGGCTTGATCGTCAGCACTTTTACGTTCGACTTGAACAGACGTGCGCGCAGGCCCTCGCAGAAGGTCGTCACGGCCGCCTTGGCGGTGCCGTAGACGTAATTCGAGGGCCGTCCGCGGTCGCCCGCGACCGACGAGATCACCGCGATCGAGCCGTTTTTTTGCGCTTCGAACACACCGGCGAGCAGCGTGAGGAGCGCGATCGTGGAAAGCGCATTGACGGTGATCTCGCGCACAGCCGCCTGCGGGTCGCGCTCGCACTCGGACTGGTCGGAGAGCGTGCCGTGCGCAAGCAGGACGATGTCGATGCGGCCAAGCTCGGTCACGGCCGCGTCGAGCATCGCGCGATGCTGATCGAAGTCGTTGACGTCGAGCACGAACGTGCCGACCCGGCCCGCGCCGCGCACGCGCAAGTCCTGCGCGACGGCGTCGAGCCGGGTGGGATGCCGGCCGGCCAGCATGAAGTTCGCGCCGCGCTTGACCCATTCGCGTGCGCAGGCCACTGCAATGGCGGAAGATCCGCCGACGATCAGGATGTTCTTGTCCATTACCGGGTTGTCCGTTGCCAGAAGCGCGACATCAAGGCGGGGTCGCGCAGTTGTTCGAGTGTTTGCCATGCTGGGTAGGCGGCACGAAAATCCGTGCCGCTCATATGGGCGTCCTTGGCCGGATACTGACGGCCGCCCGCTTCGCGCACGATCGCGTCGAGCCGCGCGAAGAGCGCGGCGTTGCGGCTGTCGTGCTGGGGGAAATCGAGTGCGAGGGAAATGCCCTGCATCGGGAACGACAGGAGGCCCGGCGAGACAAGCGGGCCGCAGCGCTTGAGCACCGCGAGAAACGAGCCGGCATTCGACGATGCGATCGTGCTCAGGAACGCATGCAGCGCGTCGCGCGCGGCGGCGTCCGGCACGACGAGCTGATACTGCTGGAAGCCACGCCGCCCATAGAGACGATTCCAGTTCTGGATGCTGTCGAGCGGGTAGAAGTAGCTCGCATAATCGACGACGCCGGCGCCGGCCTTTGCGGCCTCGCGCCGGTAGTAGAACGTATTGAAGAGTTTCAGCGTGTAGCGGTTCACGGGCGACCACGGCAGCGCGAACGGCACGCGCCGCTCACGCCGTTTCGGCATCTCGTAGCACTGGTCCGTGGCGTGATCGGCGCAAACATAGATGCCCCGGCCAAGCGACGCACCGCGCCCCAGGCAGTCGATCCACGCCACGCCGTACTCGTGCTGCGTGTCGAGCTCGTGCGACAGGGCGAGGAATTCGTCGAGGTTGCCGAAGGGCACCGTCTCGGTCGCGAGACGGCTGCTAGCAACAGGTAGCAGTTGCAGCTCGACCCACTCGACGATGCCCGTGAGCCCGAGGCCCCCGATCGTCGCGCGGTACAGTTCCGCGTTTTCGTCCGGCGCGCACTCGAGCGGCTCACGGTCTGAGCGCAGCAGCGAAAAGCGATGGACGTGTCGCCCGAACGTGCCGCGCACGTGGTGGTTCTTGCCATGCACGTCGTTGGCCACCGCACCGCCCAGCGTCACGAATTGCGTACCGGGCGTGACCGGCAGCATCCAGCCGCGCGGCACCGAAAGCGCGAGCACTTCGCCCAGCGTCACCCCGGCCTCGGCGCGCAGGACGCCGCTTTCCCAGTCCGCGGCAATGAAGCGGTCGAGGCCACGCAGCGCGACGACGTGATCGGTCGCTGCGAGGCAGCTGTCGCCGTAGCTGCGCCCATTGCCGAACGGCAGCGTCGTGCCGAAGCGCGTGCCCGTGTCGCGCAGCACGCCCTGCACGCCCTCGCGCCAGCCAGGCGCGGGGCCTGTCTGCGGCGCGTACGGGTAGTGGCCCCAGGAACTGAGCTTAGCGACGCTCATAGTGTGCGGACGATGCAAGGAGGAGAAAATGATCCCATCATAGGCACGCAGTTATCCGCCAACCGTTAGCAGAGGCACACAACGCGCGATCGCTTGTGTGCGCTTCATACCCTTTGTTCGATGGCTTGCGCGCTCACTCACACACGTTTGCGATCATTTTTTTCATCTGCACTAGATAGGCTTCCACGGAAAAGCGCTGCGCAACATCGTCCAGCGCCTGGTTTGCGAGGCGATCCGCGAGTTCGGGGGCGGCGCGCAGGATGGCGATCGCATCCGCGAGCGCAGTGACGTCGCGTGGCGGCACAAGCCAGCCATTTGTCCGGTGCCGCACGATCTCGGTCACGCCGCCGGCCGCCGCCGCGATCACGGGCCGGCCGGCCGCCATGCCCTCGATGATCACGCGGCCGAAGGGCTCGGGTTCGGTCGACGTATGCAGGATCACGTCCACGGCTTTCATCCACGCGGGCATGTCGTCGCGAAACCCTGCGAAGGTCAGCCGGTCCTGCACGCCCAGCCGCGCGGCCTGGCTGTGCAGCGATTTCACATACTCCTGTTCGCCGAAGAGGGCCGAGCCGACCAGCACGAGATGCAGATCCGGTATGCGCGCGAGCGCTTCGAGCGCAATGTGCTGGCCCTTCCATGGCGCGAGACGTCCGAACAGCCCCGCGAGATACACATTCTCCGGCAGTCCAAACTGTTGGCGCAGGGCAGCCATGTCCGGCGCGTCCTTGCAGCGGAACTCTTCGAGATCGACGCCGTTGTGCACGACCGGCACGTCGTCGGGCGCGCAGTGCGCGAGCGCGATCAGCGAATCGGCCGAGGCGCGCGAGTTCGCGATCACGTGATCGACCGCGTAGCGCGTGAGCCAGCGCACGATGAGCCGCTGCAGCGGGCCGAAATGCTCGCTCGACATGATGTCGTGTAGATGCCAGATGATCCGCTTGCGATGCAGCGGCTTGCCGAGCGCGCCGAGCACGAGCGCCTTTTGCGTGTTGAGAAAGAGAATGTCGTAGCCTTCGGCGTGGCGCGCGATGGCGCGCACCTGGCGCAGGATGCCGGGCAGCGCGCCGAGCCAGGACAGACGCAGCGTGTCCTTGCGAATGTCCGATACGCTCGCCTCACACGCGAGGCTCACCGGCACGCCGAGCGCTTCGAGCCGCGTGCGAAAGGGGCCGTCGGAGAGCAGCAACACTTCGCGGCGCGCCCCCCACGTGGCCGCGAGCGGCATGAGCGAGAACTCCGCGCCGCCCAGTTGGCCGCTCTGGTCGACGAACAGAACGCTCGCTGTTTCCTGTCGCGCGTGGGCTTGCCCAAGTGTCTCCCCGTACGCCTCCGCGTTTGCGAGCATGCCCGGCGCCAGGATGGGCGGGGTTGCCTGTGTCGTTTCTTTGAACATGAAAGTTTTACCAGCGAGAAGTAGGTTTTTCTGCTGGCTATTATTCGTGGCGAATCAATTGGCCTGCGTGCCCGTCCGCACTTACCCCAACTGACGTTGGCATTACATTTTGCCGCGATTTCCCCGCTATCTGTTAGCTAATTGAATGGTGTGCATCAGTGTGGAGCTGGAAGATGCTTAGCTATGCAAAGCAAGACGGCATGGCGAGGAGAGGAGAGGAGCGACGTCGGTACCGTGCTGGAAAGCTGGGGATGTTGGCGAAGGCAGGCGCGCGCCGCGCTGCGCACGGGCGCGCCAGAAAGGCAGATGGGGCTGCGTGCGCTAGCGCACACTCAGACGCAGGTCTTCTTCAGTGTGCAGCGTGTCGCGAATCGCGCTTTGTGCGGCGATGGTTCTCATCACTTCGACCATGAACGCACGGCGGAACACCGCGGGCGAAAAACGCTCGGCATTCTTGCGGCAGGCCTGAGGCGTGAAGCTGTCGATACTGCGGTCGAACGCCATGACCGCCGTGCTCAGCGACTGCGCAGTCTGCTCGGGAAAGTAGATGCCTGTCGGCTCGGGTTCGCCAAGCGGTATGACGGTTTCGAGCACGCCGCCCTTGCCGTAGCAGATCACGGGCGTGCCGCACGCCTGGGCTTCGAGAATGGCAATGCCGAAGTCTTCCTCGGCGGCGAACACGAAGGCCTTCGCGCGCTGCATGTGATCCCTAAGGACTTCGAACGGTTGATAGCCGAGAATGCTCACATTGGGCGTGGCCTTCGCGCGCACTTCCGTCATGTGCGGTCCGTCGCCGATCACGACGAGCTTGCGCTCCGGCATGGCCGCAAAGGCTTCGACGATGAGATCGATACGCTTGTACGGCACCATGCGCGAAGCGCACAGATAGAAGTCTTCCTTATCGGCGCGCAACTCGAACCCCTGCACGTCGACAGGCGGTGCCACGACGCAGGCATCGCGCCGATAGGTTTTCATGATGCGCCGTGCGACGAAGTGCGAGTTGCACAGCAACTGGTCGACGCTGTTGGCCGAGCGCGAGTCCCAGTTGCGTAGATAGTGCAGGAGCGCGCGCGCGGCCCACGAGCGCATGCCGCGCGTGAGGTGCGACTCGCGCAAATATTGATGCTGGAGATCCCACGCGTAGCGAATGGGCGAATGCACGTAGCTCACATGCGTCTGGTCGGGGCCGACCAGCACGCCCTTGGCGACGGCATACGAACTCGTGATGATGAGATCGTAGCTGGCGAGATCGAACTGCTCGACGGCGAGCGGCATCAGCGGCAGGTAGCCGCGATAGCGCCGCCGCGCGAACGGCAGATGCTGGATGAACGATGTCTGTACGGGTTTGCCGCGCACGACCGAGCGGTCTTCGAGAAAGTCCACGAGACTGAACAGGTCCGCATCGGGAAAACACTCGATGATTTGTTGCAGTACTTTTTCGGCTCCGCCAGAAACGACGAGCCAGTCATGCACGATGGCCACTTTCATGACAGCGACTCCCCTCCTGAGCTTCCCGTTGGTTCCTGGTGGTTTCTGGTACTGCCTGGTGCTTTCTGGCCGTGCGCAAATCCATAAACCAGCATTCATGCATAGCGTAGAGGCGCCTTCGTGATTCGTAAGTGCGGGCGACCACACTGCTTCGCGCGAGGCGCGTGAATAATGTGGCCGGAAATACCCGGTAACGCGCCTCGCTGGGAGGCATCGATCAACCGAGTGGATCTGTCGCCATGCATACTCTCGCGCCCGTTGCTGTTTCCTCGGACCCGGTGCCGCCCACCGCGCGCACGAACACGCCCAGCGTGTTGTTCGTCGACCAGAGCGGTCAGTTGGGCGGCGCGGAATTCTCACTGATGCCGCTCGCGGCCACA
Organism: Paraburkholderia hiiakae; assembly: GCF_904848665.1. Lineage (GTDB taxonomy): Bacteria > Pseudomonadota > Gammaproteobacteria > Burkholderiales > Burkholderiaceae > Paraburkholderia > Paraburkholderia hiiakae. The sequence continues at coordinate 398,444 of NZ_CAJHCQ010000001.1, read as the reverse complement.
TGGGGCGCGAGCCGTGAAGTGCTGCTGCTCTCGGACGGCCCCTTTCGCACGCGGCTCGAATCGCTCGGCGTGCCGGTGAGCCTCGCATGCGAAGCGAGCGTATCGGGCATCCGCAAGGACACGCTGCGTCTGAACTGGCTCGGCGCGCTGCCCGGCATCGTGCGCCAGGTGCGCGCCATCGCGCGTCACGCAGAGTCATTCGACATCCTCTTTCTCAACACGCAAAAGGCGCTCGTGCTGGGCGCGCTCGGCAAGCCGCTGCATCGCAAGCGTATCGTCTGGTATTTGCACGATGTGATGTCCAGCGAGCATTTCGGCCCTTTGCAGCGGCTCGTGGTGCGCTGGCTCACGCGCTACGCGGTCGATCACGTGATCGCGAACTCGCGCGCCTCGGCCGATTCGCTCGTCACGCTTGCGCATTGCGCGACCGAAGACGTGCCGGTCGTGCATAACGGAATCGATCTGGAAGCGTTCAGCCGCGCCGATGCGCCGGATATGGGCGCGCTACGCCGCCAGTTCGGACTGCCGGAGAACGTGTATCTCGCCGGGCTGTTCGGACGGCTCGCGCCGTGGAAGGGCCAGCACATCGCGCTCGAAGCGCTTGCGCGCATGCCAGACCTGCATCTCGTACTCGTTGGCTCTGCGATGTTCGGCGAAGAGGCGTACGAAAAGGCGCTTCACGAACAGGCCGCGCGGCTCGGCGTGCAGGACCGCCTGATCTTCGCCGGATTTCGCGACGACATGCCCGCGTGGATGCAGGCCGTGGACGTGATCCTGCATACGTCGACGGAGCCGGAGCCCTTCGGCCGCGTGATTGTGGAGGGCATGGCGGCCGGCCGTCCGGTGATCGCATCGGCGGCGGGCGGCGTGACCGAGATCGTCAACCATGGGCGCAACGGCTGGCTCGTCCAGCCAGGCAATCCGGCGGCGCTTGTCGATGCGATCGAAACCGTGCGCCGTGCCCCCGCCATGGCGAGCGCACTCGTGCGCGAGGCGCGCGCCGAGGTGGCGAAGCGCTTTTCGGTCGATGTCTATCTCGAGCGGATGAAGGCATTGCTCGCGCGCGCGGGTAACGGGGGCAAGGCAGACAAATCCGCATGAGTCTTCCCTGGGGAACGCGGGGTCCGCGAGAGGGTGCGCGCGCGTACAGACTCTGTCTGCGCGCGCTTCTACGATCGAGCCCAGAGGTATGCGGACGTTGCACCGGCCAGCCGAATGTGCAGCGCCTGCGGCCACGCCGGGCACACTGCGAATTCACGTTTCCCCTGCGCGCGAGGAGCGCCGAGAATGACGACACATACCAACACATCCGAAGTGCCGCCACATGAGATCGCACCTGCGCCGGGCGGGGACGCCGCAGCGCAGCCGGCATTCGCCGTTTGCATCACGACGATGAACCGCGTCGAGCGCCTCGAAGCCTGCCTCGCCAATCTCGATCGCTGCACGCTGCGGCCCGCGGTCGTATTCGTCAGCGACGATTCGCCGGACCCAGCCGTGCGCGCGGCGAATCAGGCGGCCGTGGCCGCCCATCCGGGCGTCGTCTATCTGACCGGTCCGCGGCGCGGCGTTTGCGCGAATCGTAACAACGCGGTGCAACGTTGCCTCGAACAGGCGCCCTATTGCAGTCACGTATCGTTCGTCGACGACGACGTGCTCGTCGATGCGGACTTCTTCGAGCAGGCGTCGGTGCACCTGCTGAAGCTGCCCGAAGCGCGGCGACCATTGACGATTCTCACAGGCGGAGCGTCGAGTGGCCCGTATCTCCACCAGTGCTGGCCGCTGCGGCTCTCGTTTGCCTGCTATTTCACGCGCGGCGAGGTGCCCCAATGCGTGAACATGCATTGCTCGATGTTCCCGCTCGCGCTTTTCACGCGCGATCTCTGGGACGAGAACATCTTCTTCGGTACCGAAGATGCCGAACTGTGTCTGCGCGCGTTGCGCCACGGCTATACGATCGAGTTGGAGCCCGGCATGCGCTCGCTCGACACGATGCCGGGCGGCGGCGTGCTCAACGCGACGAAGATCACGACGGGCCTGACCCGCTACCAGGTATGCTGCGAAGCCGCGCGCCTTTACATTGGCGTGAAGCGCTATGGCGTGATCGAGCGTGCGCCGCTGCGTTTTGCCGCGTTTCTCGTCATTTATTTTGGTCACCTGACGTTATATCTCGCGAAGCGCGGGGCGCTCTCGCAGATTCTGCCGATCGTCCGCACTTCGAAGGCTTGGCGCGCCTGTCTGCCGGGCGCCGGTACCGCTGCTCATTGAGCGCAAGCACCGGGTCGCCGGATATTCGAATTTCAATGGACAGTGAGGGCAAGCGTACTGCGTGAAGTTCTCACGCAGTACGTTTTCTATTTTCCGTTAGCGCGACAGCCTGGCCAGTTCCGCGCGCCAGGCGAGCTCGACGAGTTCCTGATAGCTGCGCTTTCTCACCGTAACCGTCCAGTTGCCCGCGGGAAGCGAGAAATCGATGAAGCGCGGCTCAGTACCGCTGACCTGGCTCACTGTGACGGGATTGCCGTTCACGGGCACGAGCGTACGGCCTTGAGCGTCGACCGCATCGGCGGTCAGAAACGCGGTCGAGAACTGATTCACGCGCAACGTGCCGCCAGACGGGCAGCTCGCGTGAATAACCAGCCGATCGAAATACGCCGGGGGAGCAATGTCATCGTGCGAGCAGCCTCGCGCTTCGACAAACGGGCGCCGCGCCGGCAAAAAGCTGGTCGGGGACTTCTCTGCCAGGATTAGCGTGGCGAGTTGCGGTCGATAATTCGCGGGAAGAAATTCGCCGCCTGCATCGGGTCCGTGTGTGGAACCCGGCGGCGCTTCGCGGCGGAGTTCGGGAGCGGGCATCTTGTGGTATTGCAAGTATTGGTCGAACAAGCGCGCCGTGACGAACAGCGCGGAAAACAGGAGTACGAATTGCAGCGCGCGCCTCGTAGGCAGTGTGAACTGGTCGATCATGCCAACTACCGCGATCAGGCACAGCGGCACCGCAACCGAGAGCAGACGATACGGAAACTGGATGAACTCGAGCGGCCCGGAAATCAGCCAGAACGGTCGCGAGAGGTGCGTCATCATGAACAGAATGACCAGCACGACGCAGCCGACGATAAATGCCGTTCGAACGCCCTTGTCTTCGATCCGGCGCCAGCGGGCCGCAGTGATCGGGATCAGGATCGCCAGCGCGAAAAACGGCCAGCCAAACACCGAATGGTAGTAACGCCAGAAAATGTCCCGGGGACTGATCAGCAGATTCGCGATTGGCTGCTTGTAGATTGCCGCCTGCTCAGGACAGAAGTCATTCTTCCAATAGCTGAACGGAACGTAAATGACCGTCGCGAAGAGCGCGGCCGCGACGATCGTGAGAGCCAGTGGCACCCATGCCTTCGAAGGCGACCTGACAAAGAGAACGAGAAGCGCTGGCATGAGCACGCCCAGCACGATAGCAAAAACGAGCACGTGCGTGAGGGCCAGCAAAAGCACAAGCGCAAAGAATGCGGCGCTGCGCGCGCAGGAGAGGCGTTCACGGTACGCGTCCAGTGTGAGCGCGATGATGAACGGCACGAGCGCCATGCCCGAAAACTCGGCCATGCTACCGTTGAAGATCGACTGGTCGATCATGTACGGCGCGAGCAGCGACAATGTCGAGATCACGATGCACGAGGTGCGATCCGTGGTCACGCGTTTTGCGCAGGCGTAAACGCCGGCAAACAGAAGCGCCGAGAAGAACAATTCGGCAAGCCGGTAGGCAATGATGACGTCACCGGACACGAGCGAAATTGGCGCGCCAACGAGACTGAAAGTCTTGTTGTAGAAAAAGGGAACCGGCGAGCCGAAGCCGTTCGCGTCGACGGGTGTCCACGTGGACAGTAAGTCGCCCTCGCGAAGCGCGGCTGTCCAGATGTACAGACGCGAAAATGCATAGTAGGTGTCTCCTCCGCGAGCGATCGGGCCGAACATGACGACGAGCACGTAGCCGATCATGGCTGCAACGGATATGCCGATCAGCAATTGTGCGGCCGTGAAAAACTGCAAGGCACGCAGCGTATCGGCCGGGCGCCTCGGAATCAGCTTTTCAGGAAACGGAACCTGGTTCATGGCGCTTGATGATTACGTTGGATACGTCGTGATCGGCCGGAAGGTGGACACAATCCAGTTATGCGATTCGCGACGTGGACCGCATAAAAGGTAGATGCAACGGAACAGAACTAAACATGAGTGCTGCCAGCGTCCGGAATTGCGCTGCGCGTTCCGAACGTCCAGATAGAGTTGAGAAAAAAGGTCAAAAGCAGCACGACGCCAGAGACGCCAATCTGGGCAATCATGTAATTCAGGTGAACGATGTCGGTCAGCGCCTTCATCGTGAGACCGCTGACCACCACACCCAGACTGGCTATCGCGAGAAACTTGGGTAGCGTCGACAGATGCCGAATACGTGTCTTGAAGGTAATTCTTCGATTCAGGACATAGTTGACCGCCGCGCCGACTGTCCCGCCCATGACCGTACCGGTCACAGCGTTGCTCCAGCCCGAGCGGACAACCAGGTACAGCGTCAGAAATTGCGCGGCTGTTCCAAGCGCACCGATGCTGGCATACGTCACGAATTTGAGCGCTACCCTGGTGCTAAACATCTTGCTTTGTCGCTGCGGGGTAGCGGCTTCTTATCAGATAGACCGGCCGTTTTTTGGATTCGGCATAGATACGTCCGACGTATTCGCCGAGTACGCCAATGCCGATCAGTTGAACGCCTCCCAACAGCAGCACGACAGTCAGAATCGATGCATAACCCGGGACGGCGACGCCCATGATCAGCGTGCGCGCGATGAGAAACGCGGCATACAGGAAGGCGATCAACGCCACGAAGCTTCCGACGTAGGTCCACACGCGCAGCGGCAACGTACTAAAGCTGGTGAATGCTTCCAGCGCAAAGTTCCACAGTTTCCATCCGGAAAACTTGGACTCGCCAGCGGCGCGGGGTTCGCGCACATAGTCGACGAACGCCGTGCGATAGCCTACCCACGCAAACAGCCCCTTCATGAAGCGCCGAGTCTCCGGCAACTGCTTCAGTGCATCGGCAACCTCTCGGGTAATTAGCCGGAAGTCCCCGACATTCTCGGGAATGTGAGTGTCGCAAACGGCGTTATGCATCCGGTAGAACATGGCCGCGGTCTTGCGTTTGAGCCAGGTATCGGAATCGCGATTCACGCGCCGGGCAACGACGACGTCATAGCCTTCCCGCCACTTTTCAAGCAGCAGGGCGATGACGTGCGGGGGATCCTGCAGATCGGCGTCGAACGGCACGATGATGTCGCCCAATGCTTCGTCGAGACCGGCGGACAGGGCCGCTTCCTTGCCGAAATTTCGGGTGAGATCGATGACCCGGATGCGACTGTCGGCGGCGGCCCGCGCGTAGAGCCTCGGCAGCGTGCTGTCGCGGCTGCCGTCGTTCACGCACACGATCTCGAACGTGACTCCCTTGAGCAGATCGAGAACCGGCAGTGTCGCATCGAAAAACGGGCTGATCACCTCCTCTTCATTGAAAAAAGGGACGACCAGTGACAGGAGTTTGACGTCCGTGTCGCACGGTTGCGTCAAGGGCAGTCCGGCCACATATCTCTCGCGCAACGGTAGCGGCTCTCCAGGTGATTCCCTCAGAAGAGCGGAATCATGCAATTGCTGGCCAACGAGGTAGTCCATGACCTGCCTCTCCCGCGGAATTCGAGGTTGTAAGCGCAGAACTAAGGCCCTTCGAAACGCAATGTATGCAGCCTGAGCCAGAATCTAGCCTGGGACGAGCGACAACATCGTTCGCACGCGCACACTCGCAAGCTTATGCGTTGCGTGTGCGCGGGCCTGCGTTGCGAATCGCGCTGGCGATCGGAACAATTGGGGAAGGAGGAGGCAGGAGCCGCAAATCGCCGGGGCGCCCCTGATCCAGGCCACGACGGGCGGGCTGCGCGAGCGCGCAATGTGGCGCATCGTACTGTGCCGGCGGCCAGTGGCCGCTATCGTCAGACACCAATCGGAGCACGCGCCTCGCTCATGGCGCTACGGAGTCGACGATGAAGCTTTCAGGAGGTTTAGTGGCCGAGGGCGCGCTCGCGAAGCGTGCCTTGATATTTGCCCTGTATGTGCTCGTTGCGGCCGCGTCGTACTGCGGCTTCTTCTCGAAGTACGCATTGCGCGACGACTCCCCTCACGATTCGATCGTGCATATGCTCGACGGCACCGCCGATCGCCCGTACGTCTATCGGCAACTCGTGCCGTATGCGGCGAACCTTGTCGACAAGGCGTTGCCCGCGAACCTGAAATCCAGTCTGGTCGCACACCTGCACAATGAGTACCCGAAGCACGACTGGATCGTCAACACGTTCGAGCGTGCCACCGAAGCACGCGACCCGGCTTACGTGCTGCGCTACTACATGGTTTATGGAACGCTATTCGTGGCGTTGCTTGCGGGCATGCTCGTGCTCCGTGCCGTCTGCGCCGACATCACCGGCCATGCCGCGGCCGCCACGCTCGCACCGCTCGCGTTTGCACTGGCCATGCCGGCCGGCAATTTCTGGGACTTCCCCGAGTTCTTCTTCATGGCGCTGGCCGTGTGGCTCGCCGCGCGTGGCAAGGGGATCTGGCTGCTGGTGCTCACGCCGGTCGCCACGCTGAACAAGGAATCGTTCATGTTCTTCGTGGTGTGCCTGTACCCGTTCCTGCGCGATCGACTGTCCGCGCGCCACGCGCTGACGGTGACGGGCCTTTGCGTATTGGCGGGCGGCGCTGTCAATGGTGTGATGAAGCTGCACTATGCGGCCAATCCCGGCGACATCGCCCAGTTCAACCTGATGGTCAACCTGCGCTTTCTCGCCGATCCGCGCAACTACCTGCTCAGCGACTGGACGTACGGCATCCTGCTGCCGAAGGGCTTCAACGTCATCATCCTGTTCGCACTCTTTACGATCGCGCGCGTGGGCTGGAAGCGGCTGCCGCGCGCGGCGCGCCAGCACGCGCTGATCGCGCTTGCGATCAACGTGCCGCTCTATCTGCTCTTTGGCTGGGGCGACGAGGTGCGAGCACTCAGCATGCTCTACGTGCCTTCGGCACTGCTGCTGTGCGAGGGCATTGCGGTGTACATGGAGAATGCGAGCCGCAGCGCTCCGGCGCTTGCGATCGTGACTGAGTCCCGTCACGACCCGCACGCGACGCCTGCGATCTCGCGCCACTAACCGGTACGCGAAACTCAGTCAGTGCGCATCGCGCCGCAGCGCAAGCAGGTTCGTGCGGAAGTTGGGCAGCCAGCCGTCCACTTCGACGCTCGCGACCGTGTGATAGCCGTCCTCGCCGCCGAACTGCACGAGGTACTCGTCGTCCATGACCCACCAGAAGCTCTTCGTCGGCGACTCGACGTAGTTGGGGTCGTACAGAAACGTACCGTTGAATTCCTCGCCGCCGTCGATCTGCTCCGGCTTCACTCCTTGACTGAGCAGTGTGTCGAGAAGGCTCCAGCGGGCGCGGTTCCAGCTCATGTAGTCATGGGTCCCGGCCACGGCATAGGCGCCCGTGAGGACAAGGGAGAACACGGCCGCCGCGGCGAATCCACGGGCGCGCTTGTGCGGCAACTCACAGGGCGCCGCGTTCTCGGCCCACTGCCATTCGATGGTGAAGAGCGCGAGCAGCGCGAAGGTCGGCACGAGCAGATAGCGGTCGAAATAGCCGGCCACGAAAAGCGGCCCGAGATAGATGACGGCGTTGAACAGCAGGAACGCACGCACGGACGCCGTGGCATCGAACTGGCGTTTGCGTAGCGCGTTGACGAGCGATCTGAGCACGAGCCCCACTTCGAGCAGCATGAGCGTGGCCCCGCTGACCGCGATGAAGGTCATGAGAATCCAGAACGCCTTGGGCAGCGGCGCGGGTCCGGGCAGCGTGTCGGGCGCGCTGTGCAGCCGGACGGGACCCAGGCCGCCGTCGTTGATCGTGACCCAGTCGAGCGGCAGCGGGTGAACGGCCGCCATCAGCACGAACCAGAGCGCCCCGAGCACGGCGGCGGCAACGAGGATCGCTCGCCCATAGCGCTGGCGGCGATAGCTCGCGATCATGGCGGGGGCACGCCAGAGCAGCACTGGGCAGAGGAACCAGCCCATGTGCACAAAAATGCCGCGCCCGTACTGCTCGAACTTGACAGCGAATGTATGCAGCGAGGCGAACGAGCGCCCGAGCCACTCGGTGGGTGCGTTTGCCAAGGCCGGCGTCGCGTGGCGCGCGTTCAGCCAGAACGCGAGACCGGCGAGGAGCGCAATGCCGGCGGCGACTCCGGCGGCGCTGAGCGCGATGGCGCGCTTGTCCTTGCGCGATTCGAGCACAAGCGCGGCGAACATCGCCATCGCCAGATTCAGCCCGAGCTGGCGCACCGAAACCGCGGCGAGCGCGAACGCGATGGCCGCGAGCAAGGTGCCGGTTTTGCGGCTGCGCAGGAAGCGGCAGAAGATCATCGTGGAGACGATCGAGTACGCGGCGAACTCGATGTCGGTCATGAACGAAAGGGACAGCAGGAGCCAGATCGGATTGAAGCCCAGCACCAGCGTCGCCGCCACAGTCTTGCGGCGGTCGCAGCCTGCGTCCTGCAAGAGCCACGCAAGCGCGCCAAGCGCGATGGCTCCGGCGACGATCGTCGAGACGCGCAGCGCCGTATACGAGAAGCCGAACGGCAGGCAAAAGAGCGCGCCCCAGAGGGTCTGCCCAACCAGCGTCATCGACGTATAGCCGCCCGGCGTGAACTGGCCGGTTTCGAGCAGCGTGCGTACCGTAAGCGCGTACGACCAGTCGTCGTTGAGCGGGATGTTGCCGACTGGATTGACGGCGATGACCGCGATCAGCCAGATTGTTACCGGTAGCAGAATGGCGACGTAGTCACGACGGTCGCTCGCAAGCGGTTTGGTGGTGAAAAGCGTGTCCATATGCACAAAGCCCGAATGAAGGTCCGGATGCCGGAGCGTGCCGTGATGTATCGGCGCGGAGGGGATGACGGACGCGGGCAGTGCGTGCGGGGGGCCGCATGTGTTGCGGACCTCGCCGTTTGCACGTGGCAGCGGCGCCGTGCCGGGAGCAATCCGGCGTTGTCAGGCCTGATGCTATGAGTGGCGGGGGCGCTGCTCTGTACGGCAGCGCACCATGACGCGCGACAAGGCGCGTCGCAGGTCGCGCAGCACGACGCGGTGCGATGTGGCTGAGCGGAGCGGGGATGGCGGCTATGGGGGCTATTCGGCGTCGTGCACTGTCGCCTTCGAGGCGCGTGCCCAAATCGGGCGCGTCGCGATGGCCAACAGGTTAAGGAACCGGCGATAGCCCACGGCAAGGCGCGGCTCGAGATACACGGCGATCCCCATTGAGAGCACGATCATGCCTGCCATCACGAAGGGGCGCATATCAAGGCTGAGATGCAGCCGCTTCTCGGCGAAACTGATGATCATATAGCCAAGATTCTGGTGGATCAGATAGATCGGATAGGCCGTCTTGCCGAGCACCGAGTAGAACCGTTGGAGCCACGCGTAGTTTGCCTTTCGCGTAAAGCAAATGAAAATGCCGAGCGCGGCCAGTGCCATGAAGGGACCGCTGATGGGCGCCGCGCTCGTATTCGTGAGCAGCTCCGAAATGCGCGCGGCGTCCATCCACGAGCGAATCGCGATGAGGACAAAGGTGACCGCCAGGGTCACGAGCACGCCGGCCGAGCGGCGCTTTTTCATGATGATCTGGTAGAGGAGCATCCCGGCCGCGAAGTAGGGCGCGTACTGCTCGAACGGGAAGGGGCTCATCGGGCTGGCCTTGAGCGGAAAACCTGGCACCAGTGTCGCGGCGCTGTAAAGAGTGAGCAGCAGCGCGAGCGTGGTGATGTGTTTGCTGATGTCGACGACCTGCATCGTGAAGAACACGATGACGTAGAAGGTCACGAGGATGCCGAGCGACCAGTACGACCAGTCGACGCCTGAAATGACCGGAAGCGGCAGCACGAGAATGGAACTGAGCAGGCTCAGAGGCGAAGGCGAGTAACCGGCGACGAAGGTCGCCGCAAAGGTGATCGAGGCGCAGACGAGCAGGCACGGGCCAAGTCTCACGAGTCGATTCGTGAGGAATTCGCCGGCAGTGTGGGAGAGCGCCGAACCGATGATGATGAAACCGCTCATGACGAAGAAGATATCGACGCCGAACGAGCAGTAGCGCACCCCCGGGAAATGGATGGGCGCGGCGCCGATCACGCCGAGCAGCGGCCCGAAATAGTAGTAGTGCCAGGCCATGGTCAGGCACGCGAGAATGAAGCGCAGGGCTTCGAGGTAATCGATCTTGCCGTTGCTGCCCCGGCCGGCGTTGTTTTTCATCGTGCTTCTCGCTGCCCGACAGGGGCGCAGGGTTGCGCGTGGCGCTTCTGCGGTGTGCAAGCCCTCGGGCGGTTCAGTGGAAAAACTGGTCGAACAGTGGCCGGAACCGGTAGAAGGGGCTGAAGCCCATCAGCATGCAGCATTCGGGCAGCCGGAATGTCAGGCAGTAGAACAGCGACAGCGCGAAGAGCATCTTGCCGTTGCGCCCGCTGCGATAGGCGATCGCGGGTATCAGGTCGCGCGAAACGTACTGGATCGACGGTTCGAGGCGCGCGCGCAAGGCCGCGGGAACGAGGCGTATCAGATCGGGCGTCGTGATCGACCCCGTGCCATCGGCGAGCAGCAGCATCACGTAGGACAGCGAGACGGCCGAAAGCCAGCGTCCCCAGTCCATCGCGAGCACGAAGATCGGCGTCGAGCAGAGCGCAAGAAACCACAGGACCGCGAGATGACGGCGCAGCAGGTCGGGCGAGCACACTCCGCCGCTCGCATCGCGCCGCGACGTGACGAAGGCGAGCACCGCGCCAATGCCGACCGCGCCCAGCGCCCATTCCCAGAACTGCCCGGAGACGATCACATGCAGCGAGAGCGCGAGATTGGCGAGCGCACTCCAGCCGAGCACGGTCACCGCGCCGAAGGGGATATCCGGCGACTTGGGCGACAAGGAGGCGCGCAGCGCAGGGTCTAGCATCATCCACATCTCGCCCGCGAGGTGCGGGTTGCCGCGAAAGGCGAAGCACACGCCGAGCATGACCAGCTGGATGAAAAGCCCGAGCCGCACGAGCCACGTGAAAGCGCGGCGCGTGGGGAACATCTGTGCAATGCGTCGTGCGAGCAGGTAGAAGGCCGGGAACGAGATGAACACGAATCCTTCGTGAAACAACGGGAGGATTGCGCACTGCGCGAGGAATACGACGTAGAACAGCCACGCGGCGGGCGAGCGCGCAGCATCCGAGTTGGCGCGGCAGATGTACACGTAAATCAGGCAATCGATCGCGAGCGAGATATGGAACAGCATCTCCTTGCGAAAGAAGTATTCGTCGCCGAAAGCCATTTGCAGGAGCCCGCCCGGCAGCAGCAACGCGAGCACGATCGCGGGGGTGCTCTGCCAGCGCGAGGCGCGCCACAGTGCGAACATCAGCACGCACAGCACCGTGTAATTCACGAACACGAGGTGGTTGATCGTGCTGATCCAGTTGGCGTTCTCGCGCACGAGTCCGAGCAGCGCGCCGCCGAGACCGCGCCGGACGAACCCGAGGTCATAGGTGATCAGCCAGTCGGTATAGCCATACGCGCTCCAGTTCATGGTTTCGGGCGCGTACGCGGTCACACCCCAGACGAGCGCAACGCCCGCGCCCATGAGCGCGAGGACGATCCATAAATTCACTCGTTTCACTGTATCCCCCTATCTTTCTCCGGATCGATCGACCGGCTTCGCACGGCGATTCGAATGGACCCGCTGCGGCGGCTGAGCATCTGTTGCTTGCGGACTGTCTAGGTCTCGCTGACTGTTTGGGCCGGGCGGCCGGGCAGTCCGCCGCCAGACGCCACAGGCGAGCCATGGGCCCGGGTGGACGCGGTACGCCGCCTGTCTCCCGTGCCGGCGAGATAGACCGTGGCGGTGGTGCACAGCAAGAGCGTCGCGCTCACGTCGAGCATGCTGAGCGCGCGCACTTCGTCGACGTAGCCGAGTGCGAGAAAGAGCGGCACGTTGCACGCTACAGCGAGCAACGCGTGCCGGCGCGCGCACGCTGGCAGCGCGCCCCAGCCGGTGAGCGCGAGCAGCGCGAGCAGCACGAGCAGCACGATATGGGTCGGGCGCGGCATCGGAATGCCATACGTCCACTCGGTCAGGAAGTAGTTGCGCGGATTGGCAAAGAAGTGGAGGTTCAACCAGAGATTGAACAGCGCCGGGCTCCCGGCGTTGCCCGCATACCGGTATTTGATCCACGCATTGACGATCACACCTGCGACGACGCAGGCGCCGATGCATGCCACGGCCGCGCGGCGCGAGGCGCGCAGGCGCAGGAATGGATAGAGCGTCACGGCAAAGAGCGGGAACGACTCCTTATTGAGCGTCGCCACGAGCGCGAGGGCCACGAGCCACGCGATCTTCGCCCGGCACGCGAGCCATACGGCGATCGTCATGAACATCATCTCGGGAAAATCGTAGTAGTACGTGGCCGGCACGGCGATGGCGAGGACGAGCGGCGCCAGCGTGGCGGCCACTTCGTGGCCAACGAGGTCGAGGCAGACCCGACGCAGCATCAGCATCGCGACGAGCAACGAACCGAAGGAGAGGCCATACACGATGTAATAGCGCAGCGCATAGGCGGGATCGTCCGTGCTCGTCGCGCGCGCGAACGTGGCGCGCAGCGGGTTGTGCGCCGGGGCATCCTTCGCGAGATGCTCGAGAAAATGCGCTTTGACGGACCCCGGCAGCAGCTTTTCCCCCGCATTCGCGATAGCGGGCAGCAGTTGGCGATAGACGTACGGCCGATCGGCGGTGCCGTCGAGGACGTCCGTCAGCGAGGTGCCCGCGTGGCCATCACCGAAGCTGTGCTTGGCGTAACTGCCGCAGAAGGCGGCTGCCGCGACGAGCAGGTAAATGCACAAGCGCATCACGCTGCGTGTGACGCGCGCGCCAAAGGGCTGCTGCCGGTCCATGGGACACTCCGTCAAGAAGCGCGGGGCCGCACGTTCGCACGGCCCCGCGGGCTCACACGTCAGGGCTGAGAATAGTCCGTGCTGGACGGGTCTGTGGTGTACGTGTAGGCGTACGCGTAGTCATAGTGGCCATAGCGGGCGCTGCGCTTGACCTCCACCGCGTTCAGCACGCCGCCGACCACATGCGCCCGCGCGCGCTGCAGTTTCTTGAGCGACGCGCCGATCTCACGCTCCGTATGGGCGCCCGCGCGGATCACGAGCACCGTCGCGCCGGCCAGGTTCGCGACGATCGACGAATCGGCTACGGCGAGCAGCGGCGGCGTGTCGACGATCACGAGATCGAACTCGTCGGAGAAGCGTCGCAACACGTCCGCGAAGCGGCTCGACGTCAGGATTTCGGAGGGGTTCGGCGGATACGCGCCGGCCGCGATGAAGTGCAGCCCCGAAACGCCCGTGGCGCGCGCGGCGATATCGAAGTCCACCTGGCCCGTGAGCAACTCGGTCAGCCCGCCCTTGGGCGAGCGGCCGAAGTACTGCGCGAGGCGGCCGCGCCGCAGGTCGGCGTCGATCAGCAGCACGCGCTTGCCGGACTCGGCGAACAGGGCGGCGAGATTCGCGCACAGGAAGCTCTTGCCGTCGGCGGGCGTCGGGCTCGTGAACGCGACGATGCGGTTCGGCGTATCGACGAGGCCGAATTGCAGCGTCGCGCGCAGCCCGCGCAGACCCTCGACCGAGGTGTCGAACGGATGCGTCTTGGCGAGCAGCGCGCGGGTGGGCGCGTACGGTGCCGGAACCGGCAACGTGTCGGCCGCCGCCGTGTGGCCGCGCTCGCCCACGCGGGCGCCGTTGTGAGCGCTGTTGCGTGCGCCATGCGGGCGGAGCAGGCGCGCGACGCTGGAGGGCAGCACGCGCATCATGCCGCTTCGCGAGGGCGCGGGCAGCGCGGCGTGCTTGCTGTTGACGAGTTGCAGATCGCTGCGCGTTTGCTCGGCCGAGAGCGGAATCGAGCCGAAGATCGGCAGCGAGAAGCGCCGCTCGATCGTTTCGGGGTCCGAGATTCCCGTGATGAACATATGGCGGCAGAACGCGAAGCCGATCCCCGCGAGCACGCCGAGGAGCGCACCCGCGGAAATGATGAGGCCGGACTTGGGCGCGACCGGTACGGTCGGCACGAGCGCCTCGTCGATGATGTGCACGTTGCCGATCGTACCCGCCTTCTGGATCGACAGTTCCTGGGTGCGGTTGAGCAGGGCGACGTAGATGTCGTTGGCGACCTTCGCGTCGCGCTGCAGCGAGACGGCTTCGCGCTCCGTGCCCGGCAGGCCCTTGAAGTGATCTTCGAAGCGCGCGCGTTCGGCGGAAAGGGCGGCCAGCTGGGCGTCGACCTGCTGGACCTCGGGGCTGTCGACCGTGAAGCGCGTGATCAGCTGCGCGCGCGCGATGCGCAGCGCCGCGATCTGCTTTTCGTAATCGAGACCACCTGCCAGATACACCGAGGCCTCCGCCGACGGCTGGAACGTGCCGGCCCGCGCCTGGTACTCGGAGAGCGCGCGCTCCGCGCGTTGCAGGTCCTCGCGCAGCCGCGGCAGCTCGCTATTCAGGAAGTCGAGCATCTTGCTCGCTTCCTCCTGCGCGCGCGTCGTGCGTTGCGAGAGGTACGACTGCGCGACGGCGTTGGTGATCGCGGTGATCGCCTTCGGGTCCGTGCCCATGAACGAAAGCTGCACGATGCCGGTGTCGTGGCCACGCTCCATGACGCCCAGGCCACCCGCCAGACCCATGACGGCGTCGAGCTGATTGGCGCGCGTGACGAAGAACTCAGTGTCGGGGCGCGCGACGAGCTGCGTTACGTTGATGGTGACGCCGTTGCCTTCGGCCGGCTTGCCGGCGTTGCCGGTCAGCAGCAAACGGCCTGCCGGATCGAACAGATTGAAGCGGCCGTCGCCGAGCGCGCGCAGCGTGAGCTGCACGCCTTCGAGCGCCTTGGGTACGCTGATCGAATCGACGGCGAACTGCTCGCCGCCCCATGCATAGGAGCGCATGCCGAACCAGGCGGGCATCGGGTGGCCCGGACGCGCGAACAGATGCGAGATGCGCGAGAGGTAGGGCATCGTCTTCGGGCCCGCGCCGAAGTTCAGCTTGAACTGCTCGACCACGGGCTCGACCACGCTGCGGCTCTTGATGATTTCGATTTCGGCGTCGGTGCGCACCATGCCGCCGCCAGAGGTCGAAAGCGAGCCGATCGCCGCGGCGGTTCCCGAGCCTTGCTGCGCCGGGTCGATTTGCAGCATGGCGTCCGCGGAATAGATGCGCGTGGCGGTCTGGGCGTAGAACACGGCGGCGCCGAGCACGACCGCCACGATGCCGATCACCCACCAGATCTGGTCGACCACCATGCGCACCAGATCGCGCATCACCTCGTCCTCGTCGCTCCCGCGGGCCGGCGAGACGTCTTCAATGTCATAGGTACTCATTGTCAGCTCTCTCGATCGCGGTAATCAGGGGTTCACGAGTTCTTTCGTGAAGAAGATCGTCTGCAGCGACGGCGTGATCAGGTCGAGCAGGCGGTTAAAGCGCGCCGACTGGGCGATCTGCACGTACACCACATCGCGCGGCTCCAGCTCGAACCGGGTCATCAGCATGATGGAGTCGACCTGGGTCATGTCGAGGCGATACACCTCGGGCGTGGCGAGCTTTGTCTTCACGGTGTGGTTCGGACCGGGCTGCGGATCGATGCCGCGAATTACGTAAATGGCATGCGGGTTCGACGTGCGGTTGTCGATGCTGTTGGCGTTCGCGATGGCGTCGGCGAGCGTGAGCTTGCCGCGGTTCATCGGCACGATCGACGGATGCGCGATTTCGCCGAGCACGAACACGCGGCTGTTGGCACGGTCGGGCACGTCGACGATGTCGCCGTCTTTGAGCAGCACGTTCTGGTTGATATTGCCGCTCGAGACCAGAGAATCGACGTCGATCTGATGGCGCACGCCTTCGCGCGTGACGCCGATGTTTTGCAGGTCGGCGTCCTGGTTGGCGCCGCCCGCGCGGTTGAGCGCGTCGACGATCGACAGCGGCATGTCGGTGATCGCCTGGCCCGCGGGCTGGCGCACGTCGCCGAGCACCTGGATCTGCTTGCTGTTGAAGCCCGTCACGCGCACGTCGAGCTGCGGGTTGCGGATCGTCTTGCTCAAACCCTGCGTGAGCTTTTGCTGGACCTGTTCGGCGGTGAGGCCGAGCACCTTCACGCGGCCCACGCGCGGGAAGAAGATCGTGCCGTCGCTCGCCACGCGCAGCTCCAGGCCGCCGATCTGGCCGCCGCCGGTGGTGCCACCGAGTGCGCCACCGCCCCCGCCGCCGCCGGCTGCGCCACCACCGCCGCCCGCCGAACCGCCGGCGCTGCCGCCCGCCGAGAGGCCCGGCAACGGCGGCGTACCCGCGCTCGCCCCGCCTTGCGAGGTCAGCTCGGGGTGATCCCACACGATCACCTGCAGCGAATCGTTGATGCCGATGTGATAGATGTATTCCGCGCGCGTGGTCGGCGTGAGGCACGTGAGCGGGCAGGTCAGCAACGCCGTGTCATCGTCCGGATGCTGGGCGAAAAATTGCGCGTTGATCTGCTGCACGTCATAGACGGGCGGCGCCGTCTGTTGTGCCGGCGGAGGGGGTTCGCGCAGGTTGCTTTCGTCGAAGAAACCGCCGGGCGTGAAACTGCACGCGCATAGCGACGAGATTGCCAACCCCGCGATGATCGTTTTTGTCTGCATGGTCTGTTTCCCCGCGTTACGTGTGCGCGCCGATCCTTTCAGCGTCTTTCCTGCTGCCAGGCGCCAAAAAGAGCGCGTACGCCAATCCACCACTGCTGCATGGCCACCATCGGCCCGGTCCGGCCAAATGCCAGCGTGAGCGCGCGGCCAAGCCCCGGGTCCGCGCGCGTGCCAATCAGCGTGGCGTAAAAGATAAAAGCCCAGCGACCTGCCGGTGAGAGGTGGTCGCGCATGATGAATCGCAGATTAAACGAAGCGTTGTAGAACGCTGTGCGGTTGAACACATACCGCTGATCATCGTCGCTGCGCGCCGCCGGGAAGTGATCGACGAGGATCGTCGGGTCGTACATCAGCTTCCAGTCGCGCCGCACGACATCCAGGCTGAACAGCATTTCGCAGTGCACCTGCGCGCCGCTGCCGCGCAGCCGCTCGTCGAAGCGCACGCCTTGCACGGCGGCGCGCCGGAACGCCATGTTGACGGCCTTGAGCACCTGCACGCGGCGCGCCGAACCCGCGCCGATATGGTGATTGCCAACCGGCCGCCCATACCAGCTCACAAGCCCGACGTTGGGCGCCGCGCCCGTGAGAATCGTGCCGAGCTGATGCACGATGTCGCGCCCGCCAATGCCGCCGAGCGTGCTGTCGCGCGCGAACGCTTCGGCCATGCGCTGGGTCCAGTCGCGGTGCGGCGCGGCGTCGTCGTCGGTGAAGCAGAGAATGTCGCCGCGCGCCGTTTCCATGCCGAGGTTGTAGGCGGCCACGACGCCCGGCTGCGTAATGCGCGCGACGCGCAGGTTGCGCGTGCCGGGGCCCGCTGGCCGCGCGTCGAGCATCGCGTGCGTGGCGTGGTCGTCCTCGCGCACGACGACGACCACTTCGTCGGCGGGGCGCCACTGCGTGTCGAGCGCCGCGAGACAGCGTGCGAGATCGGCGGGCCGGCGGTACGTCGGCACGATCACGGATAGATTTACTGACTGGCTCGATTCCTCATTCACGTGTTTCCCCGTATGCGTTTCAATACGCGTTATGGCCGACAAAGCCCTTCACGAGGGTGATCAGCACGATTTTGATGTCGAACCAGAACGACCAGTTGTGGATGTAGAAAAGGTCGAATTTCACGCGCGTTTCCATTTTTTCCACTTTGCGCGTGGCGCCGCGATAGCCGTTCACCTGGGCCCAGCCGGTGATGCCGGGCTTGATGCGGTAGCGGTGCATGTAGCCGTACACGAGGTCCTTGTAGAGATCGTCGTGTTCGAGCGCGTGCGGGCGCGGACCCACGACCGACATCTGCCCGAGCAGCACGTTGAAGAACTGCGGCAGCTCGTCGAGGCTCGTGCGGCGCAGGAATGCGCCCACCTTCGTCACGCGCGCGTCGTGCTGGCTCGCCTGGGTGATGACGCCAGCGGCTTCGTGATGCACGGTCATCGAACGGAACTTGTAGATCTCGAACGTCCGGCCGTCGATGCCCTTGCGCTTTTGCTTGAAGAACACTGGGCCCGGCGAGTTCAGCTTGATCGCGATGGCGATGAGCGCGAAGAGCGGCATCATCAGCACGAGCGCGGCGAGCGCGAACACGCGGTCGAACACGAGCTTCGGCCACATCTGCGGCGTGGGGATCGGCATGCCGGTCAGGCTGATAGTGGGCAGGCCGAGCACGTCCACGAGCGTGTGGTTGAAGAGCGCGAGGCTGCGCGTATCAGGAATGAAGCGCAGGTTGACGAAGTCGTTCTGGAACGCGCGCGTGAAGCGGTAGATCGTGTGCTCCTCGGAGAGCGGCAGCGCGAGCCATACTTCGTTGATGTGCTCGTCGCGCACTTTCTGCACGAACGCGTTCATCTCCGTGAACATGGGCAAGCCGCTGACGCTCGCGTTCCCCGCGTGTGTCGGATCGCGATCAGCCTGGGTCGTGTCGAGCATGAACACGGGCTTGAACCCCGCGTGCGCGCGCTGCTCCAGATGCGCAAGCAGTGTGCGTGTGAAGCCCGGTGCGCCCACGAGTGCGACAGTGCGGTAGTTCAGGCCGCGGCGGCGCGCCACGCGCAGCAGCAGATGGGCGGCAAGCTTGGTGGCGAGAATCAGCGCGCCGGAAATGAGCGTCGCGTAGGCAAACCACAGCCGCGAGATCGTGTCGGCGCGGTGCAGCGTGAAAACGAGCAAGAGGCCAGTCACCACGACCACGAGCCACGCGGCGGCGGTGCGCGCGAGCATCGTCGGCAGCGACTTGCCGCGCCACGTCTCGTAGATGCCGAACACGGGGAAGAGCAGCAGCACCAGCGCGCAGTTGAACGCGACGAGGAGCCGCTGCGTGTCCTCGAGTCCGATGGCCGCCGAGTAGCGCGCGCCGTGCGCGAGGAGGCCTCCGGCGATCACGAAGAGCGCATCGAAGGCCCGAGCCGAATTGCGAAACATGTCCGAATCCCCTGCTCGTGCTGCGTTCAGGCGACGGTTTCGGCTTGACGCAGGCGCGGCAGCAGGCGGTCGAACTCGCTGCGCACGAGGCGGTAGCATTCGCAGGCGCGCGCTTCGAGCCCCTCGCGGTCCAGCACCTGGATGCGGCCGCGATTGTGGTGGATGAGGCCCTGGTCGTGCAGCTTGCCCGCCGCTTCGGTGATGCCTTCGCGGCGCACGCCGAGCATGTCGGCGATGCGCTGCTGCGTAACGGCGAGTTCGTTCGACGCGACGCGGTCCGTCTCGCTCAGGAGCCATCGGCACAGCTGGCTGGAGAGCGAATGGTGGCGGTTGCACGCGGCCGTTTGGGCGATCTGCGTGAGGAGCGCGTGCATGTAGAGCATCATGAGCCGGCGCAGCATGTCCGAGCGCGCAAAGTGTTGGCGCAGTGCCTGGGCGCTCATGCGGTAGGCGAAGCCCGCGTGCTGAACCTGCACGCGGCTCGGCATGGTTTCGCCGCCGGTGAGGATCGGCACGCCGGTCATGCCTTCGCGGCCAACTGCCGTCAGCTCGACCGAGCCGCCGTCTTCCATCGTCGACAACAGCGAGATGACCGCCGTGGTGGGAAAGTAGACGTGGTGGATCCGCTGGCCGGAGTCGCAGAGCAGCTGCTCGGCTCGCAGATTGACGAGCTCGAGATCGGGCGCAAGCGCCTGCCACTCATGCGACGGGAGAGCACCGAGCAAATGATTGCCGTGCAAATCGGATTGAAGGGTAAGCATGATTGGTCCTCGCACGAAGCCGTGTCGAACACGGCGTTCTGTTTTTCCCCGCTACGTCGTCCCGTGTGCCTTGTGCCTTGATGTCTGGCGTGCGGCCATGAGTACGTTGTGTGGGCCCCGTATACCCCCGGACGCGTCGGTGCTGGTTTGTGGTCACCGGTTACGCGCTGGTATGGCATGACTGTTAGCGAGGAGCGTGCCAGCGGACCCGAAAACGAGCAGTGGCGCGACGCAGCAGCGCAGGCTGCGGATCGCCATCTGGAAAAGTCGGTCTTTTTGTTTCAATTCTGTACAGTGCGCGCGGCGTGGCTCAATGCGCCGCGCGGCGTGGTTCGCTCGCAACACCTTGATTTGACGGGCCTGCCGGACGCGCACTTAATGTTTCGCGTGAACTCCCACGGCTGAAACACAAGTTTTGCGAGCGTCTCGAAGCGCCTGCGGCCGCGAATCGAAATTGATTCAGATGTGTTCCGTGACTAGCGTGCGCTGGCGCACGGAATGTTGGTTGCACGCAAACAGCGGCAGCGCGCTGCGAAGCGCGAATCCGACACGTCATGAGCGCAAGAGCACGCGTGTATGCGGGTTCCCACGGTGGGCTTGCGCCAAGACACGCCACGTGCGTCTGGCGGCGCAGGAGAGGGCGGCGGCGGCGCGTGTGCTGCGCATCGCCGGGCTCGCTCGCGCCGAACCTGTTTCGTTGTTGTTGCATTGCGTTTTGCGCACCGCAGACGCTTCGTCGAGTGCTTACTCGAAGCGTTCGGCCGGTGGCGAGCAACCGTGCGCAGGCGCACAGATCGCGTGTTTTTGAGCGTCTAGATTCGACAATTGCGCCCGTGCCGAGCGTGCGAAAAGCTCGGGGTGCGCATGGGTTCGCTACCTGGTAAAAGCGCGGCAAACGCCATGCGGGAACGTCAGATGGGCGTCGTCGCGCCGGGCGGGAGCGTTGCGGCCTGCGTGCGGCGCGAGCGGAAGAATGCGCGGCGCAGTTTTTCGGACGGTTCGTCGACCCAGCGATAAATCAGCAAGGACAGCACCGCGACGACAACGAGCATGAGCGCGATCCACGGCAGCCGCGCGACCCGCGGAAGCTGCTCGAAGTGCTGGAGAAAGACGGTGAACGCCGCGCCGTGCACGATATACACCTCGTACGAAAGATTGCCGAGCATGCGGTCGCGGCGTGTGCCCGGCTGCCGTACAGTGGCGAGCGCATAAGGGATCAGCAGCAGCGACAGCACGCAATTCGCGGCCAACGTATAGCGGATGAGCGGGCCGGTGAAACTGCCCCACAGGAACAGCTCGCGCGCGCGAGGCAGCGCGAGGCAGCCGAAGAAGAACAGCGCGCCGGCGGCGAGGCTCGCATGAGCCGTTTGCTTCGACGGGGACCAATCGTGGCGGGCGGCCAGCATCCCGGCCAGGAAAAAGACGAAGTAGAGCGGCAAGACCGAATGAGACGGCCACGGCCCGAAATTGCCGAACAGCACGACGAAACCTGCCAGCGCAACGGCGATCAAGGCGGCCTCCATCGCGGCCCGATGCGTGCTGCGTGTGAGCAGCCAGATCACGATCGGCGCGACCACGTAGAACTGCAGCTCGATGTCGAGCGACCAGACAGTGGGAATGACATTGCCGGGGGCATCGAGCTGCGCGTAGCCGAAGATGGCCAGATGCGATTCGTAGAAGTTGAATGCGGACGGTGTCCACTGCGCGGGCAGGCGGAACGCGAAAATCCCGAGCGGCCAGACGCACAGCGCGAGCAGGACGAGGGTTGCGTAAAACACCGGCAGCAGGCGCCACGCGCGCGAGAGCACGAACGACGTGTAAGGCCGCGGCAGCACCGCGTATTCCGCTTGCCACATCTGGTAGATCCAGTAGCCGCTTAATGCGAAGAACAGATGCACGGCGGCGGCGCCGATCGAGACGGGCAGTACGTGGCCAAGGCAAACGGCGCCGGCCAGTGCGAGGCGGAATGCACCGGGCGGCGAGATCAGGTTGCGTGTGTTCATGGCCTGTCCTGTCGTTGTTCGATCCTGCGATCGTTTTGCACCGGCATTACGGATAAAAGACCGTTGCCGACGCATTGATCGCACGAATCTCGCCCTCGGGCGCCGCACGCCGGGCCGTCTCGCCGTGCGGCGTGAGCGCGACCGTGCGCGGCCTGCCCGGCACGAGATGGAACCAGTTCGGCACCGCGACGTAGTGCGCGTCGGCCACGTAGACGTAGCGTGCGAAGCGCAGCGTTTGCAGCACGAGTTGCCATCCTTCGGATGTTTCTTCGAGCGTGGCAGTGATGCCCAGATCGTGGCGCTCCAGCGCGCGTTTTTCGGGCAGGTGGAACGCCTCGGCGAGGATCGCGCCGCTTATGCGATCGCGCAGCGTGGCAATCGTCACGTCGTGCGGACGCGGGCCGAAGCGGTAGGCGTGCGTGAAGTCGAAAAAACGCCCAAGGCAGTCGGCGGCGCTCACGGTGCGCGCGCTGCGCGGCGCAAGCTCGATCTCGCGGCTCGCTTCGGCCACCCTGACCGCGCCATCGCGCAGGCAGAGCAGTTCGAGCGTGGCGTCGAGCGGCTTCGCCGTCTCGTTGACGAGGTGCAGGTCGAGGCCGTTCAAGCCTTCATCGGTAATGCCGAGGTGCACGGGCTTGAACGCCTGCGCAAGCGCATGCCATGCGCTCTTGGGGCGCCGCAGCGAATCGACCACGCCCCAGCCCGCGCCCGGGCGCAGGTCCTGAAACTGCCAGACGAGCGCGCCGCCGCAGCGCGAGCCCGCGCGCCGCCATTCGGCGTAGACCTCGGTCATGAGTTCGGCCACCACGGCGCGTGAGAGGTCCAGAAAGCGCTGCGGATCTTCGTAGCGCAGCCGCGCGGCCTCATGGCCGTACACGGCCTGCACGTAGTGGTCGCGCACGTCGTCGAAGTCCCAGCCGGCGCCTGGGTCGCGCGGTACGGCGGCCTTCCAGCGCGGATCGTGGCAGTGGATCGTGCCGAGACCGTCGTGCAACGTGGCGTCGTCGGGAATGTTGGCGAACGCCAGGCATTCGGCCGCGAAACGCACGTCGGAGCGCCGCACGTCGCTCATGGGCCGCTGATAGGCGCTGACGCCATAGTAATGCGTGATGCCCGAGCGCGTGCCGAACGGCCAGGTGCCGCCCGAGGGCGAATTCGTCACGTACTGGATGTCGGGCCGCTCGCGCGCGACGAGTTCTGGCAAGTGTTTCGTGAAGAGCGGCTGCTCGCGCTGCTCGGGCGTCAAGCCGAACATCGCGGCCTGCTGGTCGATCTCGCTGCCGCCACAGGTGATGGCAAGCGATACATGGCGGCGCGTGCGTGCGAGAAACTGCGTGGCTTCGCGCGTGACCGAGGCGAGGAAGGCGTCGTCGCTCGGGTAATCGAAGTTGGCGAACGCGAAGTCCTGCCAGATGAGGATGCCGTGCTCGTCCGCGAGACGATAAAAAACGTCCGATTCATAGACCATCGTGCCGCCCACGCGCAGCATGTTCATGCCCGCGTCGCGCGCGAGCGCGAACCAGCGCGCGAGTTCGTCGGGGTGGCCTGAGAGCGTCACGAGGTCGGCGCTCGTCCAGCAGGCGCCGCGACAGAACACGGGCGTGCCGTTGATGCGCAGTGCGAAGCCATTGCCGTCGTCGCCGTGGTTCGCTTCGATCGTACGAAAGCCCACGCGGCCCAGATCGAACGTTTCGCCGCCCAGTCGCAGCGCGAGGGCATGAAGCGTCGGCGTGCCATGCGTGTGCGGCCACCAGCGCTCGACGTCAGCCACGCGCAACTCGCCGCTTAGCGTGCGCGCGTCGCGCCGGGCGAGCGCGGCCTGTGCGCCGGCGCACGAGAGCTGCGCTGCTGCCGTAGCCGGTTGCTCGCGCACGAACGTGAGCGTGAACGACACGATGCCGTCGTCGCCGTCGAGCGAGGTGGCGACGTCGATCGTGTCGAATGCATGCGGCGCGTCGCCGAGCCATTCGATGGGACGCCACGGGCCCACGGCTTCCACGCTCGGGCACCAGCCCGGCATATGGCCCAGCAGCGTGGTGCGCACGTTGCGTAACGTCGGCGGATTCACGAGGCGCGGGCGCCAGCGCGCGCGGCCGCGCCGCGCGGCGAGCAGCGGCGCGAGCGAGCGGAAGCACAGCGCGAGCGTGGCATGGCCTTCGAGCGCGATGTCGAGGTCATGCGCGACGAACATCGAGTCCGAGTCGAGCAGCTTCTCGCCGCCGAGCCAGACTTCCGCGAGCGTCGCGAGACCGTGCAGGCGCAGGCGTTGCACGCCATTCCCGGTCACCTGGACGCGATACCAGTGATCGTCCTGCTGGAAGGCCGGCGGATGGCCGATGTCGAGCCGCCCGGCGGCGCGCCATGCCGCCGCCACGGTGCCCGGCACCGAGGCGGCGAGCCAACCCTCGGCGGGCCAGTCGGCGGGCGATGCGCACTCGCCCGCGCGCGTGGTCAGGCATTGCCAGCCGGCGTCGAGCGGGCGGGGCCAGACGGTGGCCGCGCCCTCGAGAGAGGCTTCGTGCGCCGTGTCGGCTGGGCGGCCCGGCGGATCGAAGATATCGGTTGGCAACGCCCGCACGGCGGCTCCTTTTCTATGGACTTGTGGTTGCTGCCCGGCCGGCACAGCCAATCAAACGCTCAATCCCACGACCCGGCGATCAGCCCATCAGCCTGGCAAGCGGCGGCAGCGTGTTGTCGTAGGCCGCTTCGAGCGTATCGAAGCAGTCGGTGCAGAGGTCGGGGCGCTTGCGCGCCATGGCCCGCACGAGCCGGAACTGCATCACCATCGACTCCGACGCAATGGTTTGCGCGCTCGCAACAATTTCCTCGGGCACGTCGAAGCCCTGCTCGTTCAGCCACTGCAGGTACTTGGAGAGGAACTCGAAGTTCGCGCCCAACTGCCGCATCAAGTTGAACGAGTACAGGTGGAAGTACCGTTCGCCGCGCGTGAGCAGGGCGTCGAGTTGCTCGGGAAACGCCGCACGCCACTGCGTGACCGGGTTGTGCCGCGGCCGGCGTCCGAGATGCGTGCGCAGCAGCTCCGCAGAGGCTTCCGCGAGGTCCAGCCCGGTAAGCGGCGCGTGCGCCTGCTTGCAGAACTCCACGTACGGAAACAGCAGGTCGGGCTGGTCAAAAAACTGCGGCAGCTTGCGGAACACGCCGTCGTAATCGCTGCCTTCCAGCCGGTGGTAGCCCGTGTTGTGGAAGTAGCCGAGGCGCCTTTCCACCGGATCGATGAAATCGATACCGACCGTGGTTTTCGGATGCTCGCGCCGGTACGACGTGGCGCGCGTGTTCGGCAGGTAATAGCCGTCCACTTCCACGAGCACCGTGTGGCCGCGCAGCGTTTGCGCGTGCACGCGGTCTTCGAGCGAGTCGTAGATCGCCAGCTCCTGCACCTGGGTGCCGTAGAGCGTTTCGAGGTCTTCGAGCGGAAACTTGAAGAACGTGAACTGGTCGCCCTCGAAGTCCTGCGTGACCGTGAACGCGAAGCCGGCGCGCGGGTCGAGCCCGAAACCGTGCAGCACTTCGATCCACAGGTCGACGTAGCAGTTGGTCTCCACCCACACGCGCTCGCCCTGGTGCAGCACGTGCGAAGCGTGCTCGCCGCGCGGCGGGCGCAGCGGCACGACCACGGCGGGCGCAGCCGGTGCCACAGGTGCCGCGGGCGCCGCGGCCGTGAGCGACTCGGGGCTCGAGAGCGGCGCGCTCATACCAGGCCCTCCAGCGCCTGCGCAATGCGCGCACGCGTGTCGCCCCAGAGCAAGGCGCGCACGTCGTCGGGCCAGGCGTTCACGTCGAGGCCGTGGTGGCGGAAGAGCGCGAGCGTGATGCGCTCCATGCCGAAGCCCACGCAGCCCGTATGCGCGACGGAGCCATCGGCGCAGGCGATCTTCCAGATCGCGCCGAAGTGGTCCATGTGATAGTTGAACGACAGACACGCGGTCTTGCTTTCCGGGTTCGCCACCGGGATCAGCAGCTCGAACTTGAGCGCAAGCGTGCGCTGGCTGTCCGCGACGATCTTGCCGCCGCGCCCGAAGAACGGGTCGTTGGCGAGATCGACGTCGAGCGGCAGATTGAGCGCGCGCACGAGCGCCGAGCCGCGGTCGATCCACATCTGGCGGAACGCCATGACCTGCTCCGCGTTGCCAAGGCGCACGTATTCGCGCTGGCGGAACATCTGCATGCGGGCCGGGTCGAGCGAAGGCTCGTGGCGGAAGCAGTACGACAGCACGTCGATGGTCGCGCCGCCTTCGGGCAGCGGACCGCGCCGGGCGATCACCGGATAGATCGGATAGCACGCAGCCGGCGTGAGCACCACGCGCGTGGCCTTTTGCTGGCCGAGCCAGGCGTCGTCGCGGTCGTCGTCGCGCTCGGCCATGGCGTCGTCGAGCGCGCGCAACAGGCGTCGGTGGCCGCCATCGTCGCCGCAGAACGAGTGGATCGTGCCGGCCAGCTGCGGGAAGTTCTTGAGGTACTCGCTGTCCTCGAAGTCCGTGCGGCGCATGGCGGGCGGAAAGCGCAGCAGCTCGGGCTGCTGGTCCGCGCCGAGGTGCGAGATCGCCACGTTCAGGCGGTCGACGATGTCCTCGAAGACCGCGCTGCGGCCGTACAGGCCGTTTTCACCCGTGTCGATCAGGATGCCCTTCGCGAGCAGGCGATCGCGCAGGGTCGGGTCGGCTTCGAGTTCGGCGGCGGCTTCACGGGCGGCAGCCTCTTGGGCCGCGGCGGACGTATCGGTGATCGTGCTCATTTCAGACTCCCCCAGGAGCGGCAGGACGCTGGGCCAGCAGCAGGCTCGCGGTGTTCTGCGCGATGCGGTCGTTGTTGATCATCAGCGGCGCGGAGTAGAGGTCGCGCAGGTGGCGGCCCACGCTGTATTCCGTGCCGTTCTTGTAGCCCGCCATGCCGACGATCATCAGAACTTCCTGGACCACCTGCAGCGCCGTGGTCGAGACACTCGTCTTGAGCGTGTTCATGTCGGAGGCGAAGCCGAGCAGCGCCGAAAGCGGCAAGTCGGCCTGGTTCGCGCCGTGCTTGGCGTTGTGCGCGGTGCGCGCGGCGTCGAGCGCGACGGCGAGGCGCGCCTGCATCATCTGCAGGAGGCCCGTGGCTTGAGCGAGGCGCATGCCGGCCGGCGGCACCGAGCCGGGCTTCGCGCGCGCCTGGGCGCGGAAGAACGCCTTCGCGCGGTTCACGGCGTCGCCAGCCACCCCCGTCCACACGGCCGCCCACAGCGTGTGCGAGACCGGCAGCATGGTCTGGTCGGCGATTTCGCTGAACGGCGTGGGCAGGATTTGCGTGGCGTCGCCGCTCGCGATGAAGCGAAAGCCTTCGCTACAGGTGCCGCGCATGCCCATCGAGTCCCACACGCCGCGCTTTTCCAGCGTGGTTTGCTCGCGCAGCGTGACGATCATCACCTGGTCGGAGGCGGCGGCTTCCGCGTTGCGGCGGGCCGTGACGAGAATGCTGTCGGCCTGCGCGCCATACGAGATCGTCGGCGCGAGCTTTTCGATCCGAAAACGCTCGCCGTCCACCTCGACCGCGCAGGCGCTCGTGCGCATTGCACCGCCGATGGTTTCCTCAGACGTTGCCGAGGCCAGCAGCAGTTGTTCGGAAACGATTCGCTCGAGCAGCGCCTCGTGCCACGGCGTGCCGCTGCCGTGTTCCTCGACGCAGGCCACCTGGATCTGGTGCATGGCGTAGACCATGGCGGTCGAGGCGCAACCCTGCGCGAGCGTTTCGCAGATCGTCGCGACATCCGCGAGCGAGAGGCCCGCGCCGCCAAAGCGCGTCGGCACCATGGCCGAGAGCAGGCGCTCGCGGCGCAGGGCGTCGAAGGCCTCGGTCGGGAAGCGCGCTTCCCGGTCCACGGAATCGGCGTGCTGCGCCGCAACTTGCATTGCGCGCTGCGCGGCGGCACGCCAGCTCGCGGCCGGCTCAATGGCGGTGAGCGGGGCGGCCGGCGCGTCACCTGTGGCGGGCGCGGCGTCTTGCATCAACGGCGCGTTCATACGGCCGCCTTTGCCTGCTGAAGCTCGGTCACGGCCGCGGCAAGCGAATCGATGCTGGAAAAGAGCCGGCGGGTGAGCATCCGGTCGGGAATCTCGATGCCGAATTCGTCCTCGATCGCGAGCATCAGGTGCACGGTCGCGAGCGACGAGAGCCCGGCGGCGTAGAGATCGGCGTCGTCCGCCAGGGTGTCGGGCGGTACGTCGAGACGGGCGGACTCGGACAGGATGCGGCGCAGTGCTGTTTTCATGAAATTGCCCCCTTCAGAGAAAAGGTCGCTTGGACGCTTGGGGTTGGATCTTCACGGCTAAAAGTCGATGTCCCGGACTGCCTTGTGCGCGGTGCTCCGGCGATTCAAGCGTTGCGCGGGCAGCCAGGCGTGCCGGTTGTTCGTATTAAACGGATCGCGATGCAGCATCGTCGGTTCGCTTCCGCACGGAGATCGACGGGTCGCGAGGCGTAACGTGTGGCCATGGCGACACCGCGTGTCGCGAAGGAACGAAAGCTTGAGGAGGATCAATGAACTGGAAAACGCTCGAATTCGAACAGTTCACCGCACGCGAGCTGTATCTGGTCATGCGGGCGCGTAGCGCTGTGTTCGTTGTCGAACAGTCCCACGTATGTCTCGACGCCGACGGGCACGACGAGCGCGCGCTGCATGTGTTCGCCGTCGAGGACATGGGCCGGCCCATGCCGGTGGTCGCCTATGCGCGCATCCAGCCCGGCGACGCCGAGGACCCCGAAATCACCATCGACAAGGTGCTCACGAGCCCCGCGCGGCGCGGCGACGGCACGGCAGAGATGCTGATCGAGCGCTCGCTTGCGGCGATCGCGCAGCGCTGGCCGGGGCGCGCCGTGCGCGTGAGCGCGCCGGCGAGCCTGAAGGGTTTTTACGAGCAGTTCGGCTTTCGTAAGACGGAAGGGCCGTTTCTGGAGCACGGCGTGCCGTTCATCGGGCTCGTGCGGCAGATGCGCGGCGAGCACGGCACGTTCACCGCGCGGCGGCGCGAGCGCGGCGCGCTTTCCGCCGCGAGCACGTTCGAGCTGCTTTGAGGGCGCGAGATGAGTGAGGCTACTGCCATGCCCGGGTCGCTGCCCGGGTCACGACCCGGCTCCTTGCCCGGCTCCGCACCCGGCCCGATCCCGGCACGCAGGCCGGTGCGCGCCCGCGCGCCTGCCCGCTCGCGCTCGATGTCGCGCTTCCTGATCGGCCCGTTCGCCACGCCGATGGCCATGTTCTTGCTCACGTTCGCCTTGATCCTCGCGCATCAAGGGCGTCTGCTCGAGATGACCTTCATGCCGATGGGCTGCGCGGTCGCGTACTGGCTGTACCGGCGCTATCCGGCCCACTATCTGTCGTACGTATGCTGGCTGTTCTTCCTCACGCCGGAAGTGCGGCGCTTCGCGGACTTCTTTAACGGCGCGTTCAACTCGACCAGCATCATCATGATGACGCCGTTCGTTGCGGCGAGCCTGTGCGGCATTTCGATGGTGCTGAACTATCGGCAGCTCGGCCAGCGCCGCGCCGCGCCGCTCATCATGCTGCTGATCGCCGTCGCGTATGGCTACGTGCTGGGTGTGGCCCAGTTCGGCATCGTGCCCGCCACCTACACGATGGTCGGCTGGGTGCAGCCGATCTTCATCGGCTGGTACATCATGCAGAACTGGCGGCTCTATCCGCAATTTCGGCAGGTGCTGTTCAAGACGTTCGTCTGGGGCACGATCCTGATGGGCTTTTACGGGATCTATCAATACGTGTCGCCGCCGCCGTGGACCATATTCTGGCTTGCCCAGTCGGGCATGGAGTCGTCGTCGGGCAGCCCCGTGCCATTCGGCATGCGCATTTGCAGCACGATGAACTCCGCCGGGCCGTTCTCCATGACGATGATGGTCGGCCTTCTCATGTCGATCGCGTCGCCCAGCAAGCTGAAAATCGCCGCGGGCATTGCGGGCGTGCCGGCGCTGCTGTTCACGGCGGTGCGCACGTCGTGGGGCGCGGTCGTCATCGGCCTCATCTATCCGCTTGCCATGCTCGATGTGCGCAGCCGTTTGCGGCTCATCATGGCCATTTTGCTGTTCGCCGGGCTGTGCACGCCCATGCTTCTGATCGATCAGATCACCGCGCCGCTCGCGAAGCGCATGGCCACCATCGGGAACCTCAGCGAGGACAACAGCTTTCAGGCACGCCAAGGCTTTTACACCAATTTTGCCTCGATCGCCGAAGAGAGTTTTGCCGGACACGGTCTTGGCTCGACGGGGCTTGCCGCAAAGCTCGCCGACCCGCACGCGCAGATCATCGCGTCGCTCGACAGCGGCGTGGTTGACATCGTCTGGGTGCTCGGCTGGGGCGGCGGGTTGCTCTACGTGACCGGGCTCGTTGCACTGCTCTGGCGGGCTTTTCTCGCGAGCCTCGCGCGGCCGGGCGACCGCTTCGCGATTTCCGTCGTGGGCGTGGCGATCGCGATTCTCGCCATCATGGTCATGATCGATACGATGCAGGGTTCCAGCGGGATGTACTTCATGTTCGGCGTGGTGATGCCGGTGATCGGCGTGCGCTACTCGCGCGAACAGCAGCGGCGCAACGAGGCAATCGCCCGCGCGCGCCGGCGGAGGCGCGCATGAACGCCGCCAGCGCACTGCGAGTGCTGATCGTCACGCACGTCGTGAGGGATAACGACGGGCAAGGGCGCGTGAACTATGAAATCGCGCGCGCGTTGCTGGCGGCGGGGCATCACGTCACGATCGTGTCCTCGATGGTCGCGCCGGAACTGCTCGCGCATCCTCGTGTGCGCCACGTGCCGATCCGCGAAAGCCGCCTGCCGAGCCGCCTGCTCCAGTACCAGATGTTCGCGATCAAAAGCGCCGTGTGGATCCGGGCTCACCGCCGCGAGTTCGACATCGTGCATGTCAATGGCTTCATCACCTGGACGCGCGCGGATGTGAACGCCGTGCATTTCGTGCATGACGGCTGGTATCGGTGCGGCTTCTATCCGTTCCGGCTCGCCGACGGCTGGTATGGCGCCTATCAGGTGATCTATACGCGCCTGAACGCGTGGTGCGAACGCTGGGCGTTTCGCCGCTCGCGCGTGGTCGTGCCGGTGTCGCACAAGGTGGGCGAAGAGGTGCGCGCGCTCGGCATCGAGCCGGGCAGCCTGCGCGTGATCCACAACGGCGTCGACGCCTGCCAGTTCTCGCCGGGCGCAAGCGAACGCGATCGATTCGGACTTCCAGGCGAACCGTTCATGCTGCTCTTCGCGGGCGATTTGCGCGTGTCGCGCAAGAACCTCGACGCCGTGCTGCGCGCGCTCGCGTCGACGCCGGCGCACGTGCATCTCGCCGTGGCCGGGATCCTGCGCAACAGCCCCTATCCCGCGCTCGCGCGCGAGCTGGGCGTGGCCGATCGCGTGCATTTCCTCGATCTGGTGAAGGACATGCCAGCGTTGATGCGCTCGGTCGACGCCTTCGTGTTTCCTTCGCGCTACGAAGCGATGAGCCTCGTCATGCTCGAAGCGCTGGCGGCGGGTCTGCCCGTCATCACGGTGGCGACGGCGGGCGGCTCCGAAGTGATCGACAGCCGTTGCGGCGTGGTGCTCGAGAGCCCCGAGGACGTGGAAGGCCTTGCGAGCGCCGTCGAGCGCGTTGCCCGCGACCGCGACTATGCGCGCGAAATGGGGCGCGCGGCGCGCGAGCTTGCCAAAACGCTCACGTGGCAGGCCATGGCCGAGCGCTATCTCGCGCTGTACGAGGAGATCGCGCGAAGCGACGCAGCCAGGCGGGCGCAGGTCGCGGCGCCCGCGATGTCGGCACGATCATGACCGAGCGTATCGACTCGCTTCAGATCGGCATGCACTGGTTTCGGGAGCGCCCAGGCGGACTCGACCGGATGTTCATGGCCTTGATCCAATCCCTGCCGGCGCAGGGCGTGGACGTGCGCGGCCTCGTGGCCGGCACCGGGAACGTGCAGACGGAGACCAACGGCCTCGTGCAGGCGTTCGCGGGTGAGCGCGACGGTCTGGGCGCGCGACTGCGCGGCGCGCGCCGGCACTCGATCCGGCTCAAGCGCGCCCGAGCGCCCGACGTCGTGGCCAGCCATTTCGCACTCTACGCCGCACCCACGCTCGGTGTGTTCGCGCGCGTGCCGCGCATCGTGCATTTCCACGGGCCGTGGGCGGCCGAATCGTCGGCGTCCGGGCGCGGCAAGCTTTCGCATGCCGTGCGGCACGCGATCGAGCAAACGGTCTATCGCGGCGCGCGCCGGCACATCGTGCTTTCGCAGGCGTTCGCTCGCGTGCTGCAAACCGATTACCGCATTCCGGAGGAGTCGATTCGGGTCGTGCCCGGCTGCGTCGACGTCGCGCGCTTCGATACGCCGCATACGAAAGCGCAGGCGCGCGAGCGGCTCGGCTTGCATCAGGACCGGCCGCAGCTCTTCTGCATTCGGCGCCTCGTTCCCCGCATGGGCCTCGAGGATCTGATCGACGCGATGTTCGTGGTCAAGCAGTCCGTGCCGGACGTGCATCTGACGATTGCCGGCAAAGGCATGCTGGAAGCTCAGTTGCGGGCCCGCATCGCGGCGCGCGGGCTGGAGTCTCACGTCACGCTCGCGGGCTTTGTCTCCGACGAGGATTTGCCCTTGTGGTATCGCGCCGCCGATCTGAGCGTCGTGCCCACGGTCACGCTCGAAGGCTTCGGGTTGACCACGGTCGAATCGCTGGCGGCGGGCACGCCGGTGCTGGTGACGCCGGTGGGCGGCCTGCCCGAGGCGGTAGCGCCGCTTTCAGCAGGGCTCGTGCTGCCCTCGATCGGTTTCAATGCGATCGGCCGTGGCATTGTCGATTGCCTGCTCGGCACGCATCCACTGCCGGATGCCGAGAGCTGCCGCCAGTACGCGCGCAGCCGTTTCGACTACGCGGCGGTGGCTTCGCAGGTGGCTGCGGTGTATCGCGAGGTGCTGGACCAAAGCTGATTGAGCGGCGGGCGAGGCGCCCGCATCCGAGCGAGCGCAGCCGCACAGACGCGCCCACGCGCCCTTTTTATGATCGGCATGTTGCCGGTGCGCGGTGTTCGCGCGCCGGTCAGGCGAAACGGCGGCAGAGGCCGCTTTTCTCACCGCGGGACGGACCTGGGCGCAGCATGAAAATCATCCATCTGGCCAATCACGCTCAACTGATCGGCAACGGCATCGTCAACATGATGACGGACCTCGCCTGCCTGCAGGCGCAGGCGGGCCACGACGTGGTCGTCGCGTCCTCCGGCGGCGAATTCGAATCGCTCTACGCGAGCAATGGCGTGCGCCACGTGCACGTGCCGCAATCGCGCCAGCTGCGCCGCGCGCCGGCGATGCTCGCGCGCTATCGGCGGCTCATTCGCGAGTTCCAGCCCGACATCGTGCACGCGCACATGGTGACGGGCACGATGCTCGCGCGTTTCGCCTGCGTGCGCCGGCCTTACGTGCTGTTCGCGACCGTGCACAACGAGTTCCAGAAGAGCGCCGTGCTGATGCGGCTTGCGGACCGTGTCGTCGCCGTGACGGGTGTCGTCGCGAAGTCCATGGAAGCGCGCGGCGTGCCTGCCGCCAAGCTCTCGGTGGTGCGCAACGGCACCGTGGGCTCGCCGCGCCGCAGCGGCTTGCCGCTGGGGCCCGCGCCCGAGCTGCACCGTCCTGCGATCACGACGGTGGCGGGCATGTACGAGCGCAAGGGTATTCATGACCTGCTGCGCGCGTTCGCCGCACTGCCGGAGCGTTTTGCGCACGCCCATCTCTACCTCGTCGGCGACGGGCCGGATCGCGAGATGATGCAAGCGCTCGCGCGCGAGCTCGGCGTGGCCGACCGCGCGCACTTCACCGGTTTTGTCGCCAACCCGACGGGCTATCTCGCACAAACGGACGTCTTCGTGAACGCCGCGCACCGCGAGCCCGGCGGGCTCGTGCTGTGCGAGGCCCGCGAGTCCGGCTGCGCCGTGGTGGCGACGCGCGTGGACGGCAACCCCGAGATGGTGGGCGGCGAAGAGGCTGCGCTGCTCGTGCCGGCGGCAGAGCCGCAGGCGCTCACGCAGGCCATCGTGCGCCTGCTCGACGATCCCGCGTTTCGCGCGCTGCTGGCCAAGCGCGGTCAGAGCAATCTCGGGCAGTTCTCCGCGCAGACGGTGTGCGACGGCTATGTGGCGCTTTACGAGCAGGCGCTCGCGGCGGCGCGTTCACCGCGCGGCCGCGAGGCCGTGGCTGCTGCGCCGTCGCGCAACGTTTTGCCTTGAGTTTCGGGGCAACGCGCTCGATCTGCGTTGCCCGCTCGGCCGACTTCCCCTCTATCCGCCTGACAATCGCTCAATTCACGTAAGCCGATCCTGGCCCTGAGACACGCGCGTACGCATCACGAAGCGCCGCGCGAGCTTGCGCAACTCCGCAGATTGATGCAGTGACAGCGCAAGATTGGCTGCCACCGTGGCAAGCGCGATCGCCGCTGCCGCCGCGATGCCGAGCGGCAGACAGGCGAGGGCGAACGCGATAACGAGGAACGCGAGGTGCGTCAGCATGTTGCCGACGATGCCGCGCGTTTGCACGCGGGCAAAGTACGTGTAGACGACGTAATCGCACAGCGCTTTGGCCACGACGACGACGCCCGTGCCGACGAGGCCGAATGCGTGCGTCGCGCCCCAGAGCGCAGCGGCGAAGAAGGGCAGTTGCAGCCAGCTGATGCGCGCGACGCTACGTGGATTCGCCTGCGCCTGGATCAGGATGCCGAGAATGCCCGACTGTCCGGCAAGCCATACGCTGATGACGAGCACGCGCCCGACCGGCGCCGCAGCCTCTGCGATCGCCGCGCCGAGCCAGATTTCGAGGAAGGGCTTGAGCGCGAAGAGCGCGACGATCATGCACGGCGTGAACACGCCGTTCAGGAACGCGAGTGCGTCGCGCGCGAGCTTGTGCGCATCTTCGTGCGTCGCAGCGGAAAGGCGCGGAAACAGTGTGCGCAGCATGGCGGAAGGCAGCATGTTCAGGCGCGTGACGAGGTTCTGCGGCGCGGAGTAGAACGTCACGAAGCGCGCACCCAGAATCGCGCCGACCAGCACGCGGTCGAGCGTGCCGGCAATCGCGCCCGCGCCCGAAAAGAGCAGCGTCCATTTGCCGTAGGCGAACAGATCGGCCATGACCTTGCGCTCGGGCTTGCGCAGACGTGTGATGCCGAGCGCTCGGAAAGTGGCGAAGCCGAGCAGCACGCCCGCGATCAGACGCGCGATGACGGCGGCCGGAATCGCCACCGAAAGTGTCGGTGAGAGCCAGTAGGCGGCGGCGAGCGGCAGCACCTGGAACAGGAACGTGCCGAGCGTCTGGTTCGTGTTGTAGCTGCCAAAGCGCTCGACGGCCGTGATCGCGCCCGCGAACACCCACGTGACGTTCGCAAGCGGCACGGCCACGGCGATCCACGGCAGGATGCTCATCAGCTCGTGGCGGAACACGGGTTCGATGTGCATGGCGTACGTGATGTAGAGCGATGCGCACGACCATACGACGAGCCCACCAATGATGCCGGTGCACAGGTTCAGAAAACATGCGCCGAAGAAGATCCGTTCGACGGCGTCGCCTTCGGCACGGCGCACCTTGGCGATCTGGTTTTCGGTCGCGAGGCTCGTGCCCAGATCGAGCAGGCTGAAGTAGCCGATCAGCGCCCACACGAGATTGATCACGCCGTAGCGCTCGACGCCCAGCAGCTTGATGTAGGCCGGTACGGTCATCAACGAGACGAGCGTCGGCGCGATGAGCCCGGCGAAGTTGATGACGATGTTGCGGAGAACGGCTTTTTCCATGAGTGTGGCGATCGGTTGAGCAGGTGAATCACATCGCGTCGAGAATGGCCTGTCTGAACAGCAGCGAACCCTGCGCGCTCACGTGGTTGTCGTCTTCGTACATAGGCACGCCGTCGAGCACCGCCTGGCAGGTCGCGCCGGGACACAGGCGCGGCACCGGATCGAAGATGCGCACGTTCGGTATCGACGCGGCCGATTCGACGAGCTTGCGCTCGAACGCCTCGGTCTGCAGATTCGCGGCCGCCGACGGCTCGATGCGCGCGGGATTCGCGTAGAAGCGCGGCAGCAGCTTGCCCTCGAGCACGGGCGGGTTCTGGAAGATCACGAGGCGCGGCGCGCTCGCGGCAAGCGCCTTGACGGTGAGCGGAAACTGGCTCGCGAGGGCCGCGCGCGACGTGGCGAGCGTGGCCGCGCCGTTCGGGTCCGTCGTCACGAAGTGGGTCGCCTTCTGCAATTCGCCAGCGCGCGTCCAGCCGTTGCCGTAGAGGCTCCAGCGTCCGATGTAGAACACCACGG
This sequence comes from Paraburkholderia hiiakae, assembly GCF_904848665.1. Lineage (GTDB taxonomy): Bacteria > Pseudomonadota > Gammaproteobacteria > Burkholderiales > Burkholderiaceae > Paraburkholderia > Paraburkholderia hiiakae. The sequence continues at coordinate 362,136 of NZ_CAJHCQ010000001.1, read as the reverse complement.
CGGGCTTGAGCTGGCCGATTGCCGAGGCAATCGGTTCGGCGAGACCGAGCTGGCTGCATTCGCGGCCGTCTTGCGCGCCGTCGCTGCGGCGCGTGTCGAGAAGCGGCGGGCAGCCAACATGCACGAACGCGATGAGACGCATGTTGCGCTCCAGCGCGATGCTCTGCAGCACCGGCAGCCAGGCGCCGCCGTGCGAGTCGCCCCACAGAACCATCAACTTGCCGGTGGCGGCGGAGTTGTAAGCCGTGCAGAAGCTTTCCGCTTTCGGGTCGGGGAGATGGCAAGCCTCAGGCGGGGGCACGCGGCGCATCTGCCCGTTCTGCGTGTACAGCGCGAAGCCGGGATTGTCGGCCGCTGCGCGTGTGGGCACGCCAGCGCGTGCGAACAGCACCGCGCCAGCCGCGCCGAGCACAGCGAGCATGACGCATAGCGCGACGGTTTGCCGGCGGTTGGCCTTTTTCGTGCGGATGGGAATCTCGACGAAGCGGTAGGTCAGCGCGGCGAGCACGATGCTCGCGAGCGCGAGCGTGAGGCGCGTTGAAACGGGCACGGGGAGGCCGCCCTCCAGAATGTTCGCGAACGAGAGCAGCGGCCAGTGCCAGAGATACAGCGGGTAGCTGATCAGGCCGATCGAAACGGCCATGCGAGTACCGAGCACGTGCTTGTTGAGCCACGCGCGCGGCCCCGCGCAGATGACGAGAAACGCGCCGACGGTGGGCAGCAGCGCGCGCCAGCCGGGGAATACGTCGTTCTCGTTGATGAAGAGGACGGCCGCGCCAATCAGCACGAGCCCCGCCGCCGAGAGCGCATTCGACGCGCGCGGCCCGTACTGCACGAGGCTTGGGCGGTGCAGCAGCAGCCATGCGAGCGAGCCGCCGATCATCAGTTCCCAGAAACGCGAGAGCGGCGAGTAGAACGCCGCGGTCGGATCCGAGACGGACGTGACGAGGCTCACAGCGAACGATGCGGCGGCAATGCCGCCGAGCAACAGCGGGAAGCCGAGCCGGCGGCGGTACGCGAAGCTCACGAGGAGCGGCCAGAAAATATAGAACTGCTCTTCCACGCCGAGCGACCACAAATGCAGCAGCGGCTTGGTTGCGGCGGTATCGTCGAAATAGCCGGCTTCGCGCCAGAGCGCGATGTTCGAGAGAAACGTTGCACCTGCAACGAGATGCTTGCCGAGTTGCTGGTACTCCTCGGGCATCAGCAGGAACCAGCCGGCCACGAGACAGGTGGCGAGAACGACGAGCAGCGCGGGAAAAATGCGGCGGATGCGCCGGATATAGAACTCGACGTAGCTGAAGCGGCCGTCTTCGACGCTCTCGAAAATGATCGTGCTGATCAGGAAGCCCGAAATCACGAAGAAGAGATCGACGCCGACGAAACCGCCGCGCAGTTGCGACGGGAATGCGTGAAAGGCCAGCACGGAGAGCACGGCGACGGCGCGCAGCCCGTCGATGTCGGGGCGGTACTTCGGTGCGCGCAGGTGTTCGGGCGCTGCGTGCGCGGCGCCGGACCGGGCGGTTTTGCCGAGTGTGTCGGGCGCGGCGGCTGCGTCGCCTCCGTCGCGATAAAGCGCGCCAGAGCGTGCCGCGACGCCGGACGCATCGATGCTCGATGGCGTGCCGCCGTCGCTCACGGAGAGTGGGGCGGCGTGGTTTGTCATTCGCATGGCGGACTCGTACTGAGCGGATCCGGTGATTGGGCGGCGCATGCCGGGCCAAGCCGCAGCACCGCATTCATCGGAGCAAACGGCTTTTATCGTTGGCCCAATTGTGCCGCTGCAGCGCGGCATGCAGTGTGGCCGGCCGTACAGATACACCGACAGGCGTCTGGTTAAATCCTCCCCAGTTAGTAAGGGTTTGTCCCACACCGTTGCGTTGCACCTGACCAATACCGCGACGCGCCCGAGCGGCTGTCATACGCATCCTTCATTCTTGCCGCGTCATCGCATAGGGATATCCGATGGAACCTGTCGTCTTCGACGGCTGTTTCGGCTGGCTTCATCCGGCTAACGGCCGGCATGGGGTGGTCTTGTGCAATCCGTTCGGCTATGACGCGTTGTGCACCCATCGCGGCTGGCGGCGCCTCGCCGAACGCCTGGCGGCGAGCGGGATGCCCGTGCTGCGTTTCGACTATCCCGGCGCCGGCGATTCGCTCGGCGACGAGGAAGAACCGGGCCGCGTCGAGGCTTGGATCGAGAGCATCGCGGCCGCGGTGCGCCATCTGCGCGAACGCACGGGCGTGGCGCAGGTGTCCCTGTGCGGCCTGCGCCTGGGCGCGACGCTCGCGGCGCTCGCAGGCGAGCGCATCGGCGATATCGACGGCCTCGTGCTGCTTTCGCCCGCGTTGTCGGGCCGCAACTATCTGCGGGAATTGCGAGCGCATCGGCAAAGCTGGCTGAGCACGCCGGCAGGCATGACGGCGGACCCGATTCCCGAATCGGCGGCTTACGTCGAAGCGTTCGGCTTCGGCCTGCACGGCGACGATATCGCGCGGCTTGGTGTGGTCGATCTGCGCGCCGATACGAAAGCGCCCGCGCGTCGTGTTTTGCTGCTCGATGCGAGCGACCGCGCGCGCGCCGGTGCGCTCGTCGATCACTACGTGGCGCATGGTGTTGAAGTAGAGCGCCAGTCGTTCGACGAGGCGGACCGCTTCCTGGTCGAGGCGCTGTACAGCGAAGAGCCTGTCGTTGCGTTCGATGCCGTGACGCAGTGGCTCGCTAATGCGCCGCTGCGTGAGGACGCAGGCGCGACGCCCGCGTTCGAACCGCGCGATTGGGCGCAACCGCAACTCGCAGCTACGCAATTCATCGAGCAGCCGGTGGTCTTCGGCGACTACTTCGGCGTGCACTGCCAGAGCGCCGACCCGCGCGCGGATGCGCCCGCCTTGCTGTTCCTCAATACGGGCGCGAGCCACCATATTGGCGACGGACGCATTTTCGTGCTGTTCGCGCGTCGGCTCGCGGCGCTCGGTATTTCGTCGCTGAGAATGGATCTCGGCGGTCTCGGCGACAGCACGCCGGCCGCGCGTTCGGTCACGCTCGACACGATCTATTCTCCGGAGTCCTCCGCGGATGCGGCGCGTGGCGTCGACTGGCTCGTGGCGCGCGGCCATGCTCGCGTGGTCGTGTTCGGTGTGTGCGGTGGCGCCTTTGTCGGTCTGCACGCGTGCGCGCAGCATCCGAATGTCGTCGGCAGCTTCGGCGTGAACCTGCAGAAGTTCATCTGGGACGGCGCCGACCGCACGCCCGGCACGACGGGCCTCGCGTCGAACCGGGTGCTGAGGCAATCCGCGGTCAGCGTGGAGAAATGGAAAAAGGTGTTGCGCGGCGAGACCTCGCTTTCGCGTGTGGTCAGTGGCCTCGCGCAGCGATTCACCCGCACGATGACGCGCCGTGTGATTGACTTCATCGACGCGACTACCGGTTGGTCGCCGGCACCGGGCGAGGCGCGACGCCTGATGCAGCGTATTCACGCGAAGGGCGCCGAAGTGCGGCTCGTGTATGGCGACTACGATCTCGGCCTCGACGAACTCAAGGTCCAGTTCGGCGCAAAGATGGGCGGTTTGCGCGGCTTTACGCGCGTGCGCGCGGCGACGCTGCCGAAGCTCGATCACGCACTTTTCACCCAGGCTGCGCGCGAAGCGGCAATGGCCGACGCGCGGCAGTGGTTTTTCGAGCGTTTCTGCAAGCGGCAGACGCAGGACGAAACAGCATGGCACGGCCCTGTGCCGGTTGCACGGCCGCGTGTGGCGGTCGAGCGAGCAAGCCAGGTTACTTGCAGTTCTCATCTTGATGGAGCGCATCAATGAACATTGAGCTTCCGCTGGACCAGATCAACCAGCGCGCGTGGAACTCGCACGATGCAATGCGCGAATTCACGATGGGCAAGACCTTCACGGATCTCGGCGAAGAAGCCGCGTTCGACTGGGTCTATGCCGAGTGCGCGGGCGAGCCGATTCTCGATATTGGCATTGGCGCGGGCCGCACGATTCCGCTGATGTTGCGGATTTCGCAGAAGTACACCGGCATCGACTACACGGCGAAGCTGCTCGAGCAGGCGAGCACGCGCTTTCCGGGCCTCGACTTGCGCCACATGGACGCGCGCGACATGGCCGATCTGCCGTCGGACCACTTCGCGCTCACGGCGTTCAGCTGGAACGGCATCGACTGTGTGGACTATGAAGACCGCGTGCGCATCCTCAAGGAGATGTACCGCGTGACGCGGCCCGGCGGCCTCGTGCTGTTCTCGACGCATAACCGCGAAGGCCCGGGCTTTAACGAAAGTATCTGGAAGCTGCTGCCGCGGTTTTCGCCGAATCCTTTGCGTTTTGGCTGGCGCACGCTGCGCTCGATGCGCGTGTTTCCGCTCGCGACGTATAACTACCTGCGGCATGTGCGTTTTCATCGCGACTACCCGGGGTATTCGATCAAGACCGCGGGCGCGCATTTCTTCGGCATTGTCATTGTTTACACGACGTTGCCAGAGCAGCGGCGCCAGCTCACCTCGCTCGGCTTCGAAATCGATGCGGTGTTCGGCAGTTGTGACGGTCAGCGCATTCCGGCGGAAAAGACCTCGAGCGACGCGTTCTGGTTTCATTTCATCGCGCGCAAGCCGAAGCAGGGTTGAGGGGCGCGCTCGCGGCTTGCGTGCGGTGCTTCACACAAGCGCGCGAGCGAAGTGGGAAGGGCAAGGGATCTGTCTGCGCTCGCACAGATCGGGCGGTGGCCGCGCGGTTTCAATGACGTGGTCGAAGGCGGTGTTGTTCGCCGCGAAGACGATACGGCCGCATGGAGGAGAGCGACAATGCACGCGAACGTACTGCGCAGGGCTGAGAATTCGGCGGAAAGTCCGGTGCCCGGCGGCGAGCTGGACGAACGCCGCTTACGTAACGCGCTCGGCCGTTTCGCCACTGGCGTCGTGGTGATTTCCACGGGCACGGGCGAAGCGCTGCACGCGATGACCGCGAATGCGTTCATGTCGGGGTCGCTCAGGCCGCCGTTGATCGTCGTCTCGGTGGGACATCACGCGCGCATGCACACGCGGATGATGCAGGCCGAGCTGTTCGGCGTGAGCGTGCTGTCCGAAGAGCAGGAGTCGCACAGCCGGCACTTCGCCGGAGAGCCCCAGGAATGGCTCGCGCCGTGCTTCACAGAGGTGGATGGACTGGGCGGCGTGGCGCTGCTGCACCGCGCGCTCGCTCGCTTCGCCGCGCGGGTCGTCGACCGGCACCCTTGCGGCGATCACACGCTGTTCGTCGGCGAGGTGCTTTCGTTCTCGCTGGAAGAGGATGCGCCTCTCGTGTTTTACGGTGGCCGTTACGCGTCGGTCGCGCAGGGGCGCTGAGGCGCTTTGACTTTCCGTCGCGCCCGGATTCATCGGTTCAAATCCAGCTTACCGGGAGTTCGGCGCTTTTCTGGTCGCCGCGCTTTCCGATCGACTGGCGCCCCAGCGCTCTATTCGGGACATATCCATCAATCCAGCCCCTTTTGTTGCCGATACAGGAGAGGCGGCTTCACAGCCGCGTGACGGACGGTTTCTCAGCCAGCTTCGGGATTCCCCTGGGAAGTCTGAATCGTTGCGACGCGGGGCAAATCCAGCCTTGGTGCGGTGGGCCGTAGCGCCTCCCGGGCCTTGCCGCATTCAGCGCAGCCTTTCTCTATGGCTTTGTTTTTATTGAGAAATTCTGATGATTGGCTGCGTGTCGGCCGCTGCTGTCGGACACCGATCCAGGCTGTCTTGACGCCCGCATTCCCCCGTTCCGCCCCACTTCTTGAATTTGTCATCCCTCGTCCATATAATTAGCACTCACCGCATGAGAGTGCTAACAACGCTCGGTGCATAAACATCTCTGGCTGGCGGTTGTCGGCAGCCAGGTTTTCTTGAGTCTCTTCAAGTCCCAATCAACAGAGGAACATCCATGAACCTTCGTCCTTTGCATGATCGCGTGATCGTCAAGCGCCTGGATCAAGAAACCAAGACCGCTTCGGGCATCGTGATCCCGGACGCAGCGGCAGAAAAGCCGGACCAAGGCGAAGTCCTCGCCATCGGCCCGGGCAAGCGCGACGACAAGGGCGCCCTGATCGCGCTCGACGTGAAGGTCGGCGATCGCGTCCTGTTCGGCAAGTACGCTGGCCAGACCGTCAAGGTCGATGGCAACGAACTGCTCGTGATGCGCGAAGAAGACATCATGGCCGTGGTGAACAAGTAAGTTCATTCCACCGCTCACTATTCAAGAATCCAAGGAGTTAGAAGATGGCAGCTAAAGACGTCGTGTTCGGCGATTCCGCCCGTTCCAAGATGGTTGAAGGCGTGAACATTCTCGCCAACGCAGTGAAGGTCACGCTGGGTCCGAAGGGCCGCAACGTGGTCCTCGAGCGCTCGTTCGGCGGCCCGACGGTCACCAAGGACGGTGTCTCGGTCGCAAAGGAAATCGAGCTCAAGGACAAGCTCCAGAACATGGGCGCGCAAATGGTCAAGGAAGTGGCTTCCAAGACCAGCGACAACGCCGGTGACGGCACGACGACGGCTACGGTTCTGGCCCAGTCGATCGTCCGCGAAGGCATGAAGTACGTCGCATCGGGCATGAACCCGATGGACCTGAAGCGCGGCATCGACAAGGCCGTCGCAGCAGCGATCGAAGAACTGCGCAAGGTCAGCAAGCCTTGCACGACCAACAAGGAAATCGCTCAAGTCGGCTCGATCTCGGCAAACAGCGACACGTCGATCGGCGACCGTATCGCTGAAGCGATGGACAAGGTTGGCAAGGAAGGCGTCATCACAGTCGAAGACGGCAAGTCGCTGCAAGACGAGCTGGAAGTCGTCGAAGGTATGCAGTTCGACCGCGGCTACCTCTCGCCGTACTTCATCAACAACCCGGACAAGCAAGTCGCCGTGCTGGAAAGCCCGTTCGTCCTGCTGTTCGACAAGAAGATCTCGAACATCCGTGATCTGCTGCCGGTTCTGGAACAAGTCGCGAAGGCTGGCCGTCCGCTCCTGATCATCGCTGAAGACGTCGAAGGCGAAGCTCTGGCAACGCTGGTCGTCAACAACATCCGCGGCATCCTGAAGACCGTTGCTGTCAAGGCTCCGGGCTTCGGCGACCGTCGCAAGGCCATGCTGGAAGACATCGCGATCCTGACCGGCGGTCAAGTCATCGCGGAAGAAACCGGCCTCACGCTCGAAAAGGCAACGCTGGCCGAACTCGGTCAAGCGAAGCGCATCGAAGTGGGCAAGGAAAACACGACGATCATCGACGGCGCTGGCGAAGGTTCGACGATCGAAGCACGCGTGAAGCAAATCCGCACGCAGATCGAAGAAGCGACGTCGGACTACGACCGTGAAAAGCTGCAAGAGCGCGTTGCCAAGCTGGCAGGCGGTGTTGCAGTGATCAAGGTCGGCGCTGCGACCGAAATCGAAATGAAGGAAAAGAAGGCACGCGTGGAAGACGCGCTGCACGCAACCCGCGCTGCCGTTGAAGAAGGCATCGTCCCGGGCGGCGGCGTTGCGCTGATCCGTGCACGTACGGCGATCGCCAGCGTGAAGGGTGCCAACGCTGACCAGGACGCCGGTATCAAGATCGTCCTGCGCGCCATGGAAGAGCCGCTGCGCCAGATCGTCACGAACGGTGGCGAAGAAGCGTCGGTGGTCGTGGCAGCGGTTGCGGCTGGTCAAGGCAACTACGGCTACAACGCAGCGACGGGTGAGTACGTCGACATGGTTGAAGCCGGCGTGGTCGACCCGACGAAGGTCACGCGCACCGCGCTGCAAAACGCAGCTTCGGTTGCTGGCCTGCTTCTGACGACGGACGCAGCGGTTGCTGAAGTGCCGAAGGAAGATGCTCCGATGGGTGGTGGCATGCCCGGTGGCATGGGCGGCATGGGCATGGACATGTAATTGCGATCCGGAGTTGGCGCTTCAGCGCCTACTCCGGTCTCATGCAGAGCAAGGCTCGCGCCGAAATTACATCGACGTGCGGGAAATGCGCCGTGAGGCGTGTTTCCCTAGCCCGAAAAGAAAAAACCCGCAGCGATGCGGGTTTTTTTTCGTCCGTGCGGTTTTTGCACGTTGCGCGCCCCTGCCTCGGAGCCGAAAGCCGCGCCGCGAGCGTTATTGCTTCGCTTCGCCAGGCGTGGCCTCGTCCGCATCCGTATCGTTGCTCCGCGCCCAGAAGAAGCGATCTGGCAGCCAGGCACCCATGCCCGGCCTGAACGCGTTCTGCACGGCCTGATACAGATACTCTTGCGCCTCCCGCACGGCCTCGGGCGGCTCCTGCCCATTCGCGAGCAGCGCGGCGATGGCGGCGCCGAGCGTGTCCGTCAGACCCATCATCGGCTGCGTGGAGCGGTCCCACAGGTCCTGGCGCAGCTGTCCGTCTTCGCAATACAACGTGTTGACCACGCGATGCGTGCCCGTTTCCATCGCCAGGATGTACTCGCAACCCGTGGCGAGCAGGTGCGCGATGGCCGCGTCGACGCTGGGCGCCTCCGCGTCGCCGTCCGGCTGCGCGAGCGCGATCAGCGTGGCGGAGTCAGCCACAAGCAGCGTGGTTTGCGGCACGAGCAGGTCGGCCATGGCTTCGCGTAGCTCGTCGGCGGCGAGTACGTGCTCGTCATCGAGCGTGAAGTCGGGAGCAAGGATAAGCGGTAAGTCGTCGTAGTCGGCGACCACTTCCGCGATTGCGGTTACGACTTCGGCGCGCGCGCCCGCACCTACCTTGAACGCCGCGATGGGCATGTCTTCGAGCAGCATGCGCGCCTGGGTGGCGACGGTTTCCGGATCGAGACCGGTCACTTCGTCGCAGCCCGCGGAGTCGCGCACGGTGTAGCCGGTCAGCGCGGTGACGCCGTGGCAACCCATGCTGGCGAGCGTGAGCAGGTCGGCTTGCAGTCCGCCGCCACCCGTCGGGTCGGAAAGGCCGAAGGTGAGGACGATGGGAGGGGTGTCGCTGGGCATGAACGTGGCGAGATGGATTGAACTTCGGGCGCGGCGTACCGCGCCGTCATAAGAGAATGCTTTAATTATGCGGCTTATCGATGAATCCGGGGGACGGATGACCCTGGCGCGCGCGAGGACTATTTCGCGCTGCACCAGCCGCTCGCGGCGACGCATTTCGTTTGATCCCGTGCAGGCCAGATTTCCTCTTGCTAGGCATGGAAACGGCAACAAGGTACCATCATGGCTCTCGTTTCCCCGATTTTTTTCCGACTGGTTTCGGACTTTTCGACGCGGCATAAGAATGGAATATAGAAGCTGGATGTGCCTGATCTGCGGCTGGATTTACGACGAAGAAGCCGGTTTGCCAGACGAAGGCATTGCCCCCGGCACGCGCTGGGAGGATGTCCCGATCAACTGGACCTGCCCTGAGTGCGGCGCGCGCAAGGAAGACTTCGAAATGGTGCAGATCTGAGACCTCGCTGGCGGCTGAGCGCGGTTTTCGCGCGTTTCTGAGTCGGTTCACAGGTAGCTGGTGGTCGCCGGCGCGCAGTCTGGCTGCAGATTCCAGAAGTGTGTCGAGTGCGGTGCCGCAACGGGTGGCACCGTATTTGCGATTGCCGTCGCGGTTGTCGACGCTTTCGTCGAAATTGCCCGCCTGGTCGGCCCGCTAACGTTTTCGGCGCTGCCCTATGAGTCATCCTTCAAGCTCTGATGTGCGGTTCGAAGCGTTGCCGAATCCGCGCGGCGGCACGGTGCCGTTCGCGCACGGCGCGCTCGCGCAGGCGCTCGCCGCGTTCCAGGAGCAGCGTGACGTCGCCCGGCCGCTGCGCCAGGCCGCCCGCACGCTGCACGACGCCGGCTGGCTCGCTGCCGCGCGCTTTGCCGACACGCTGCTCCTCGCTTCCCCGCTCGCGCTTGCCGCGCCGGTGCCAGTAGCGCCGCCGCCGGGCTTGCCCGTGCGGCCGCTCCATGCGCCCGAGGAAGCGCAGGGCGCTGAAATCCGCGCCTCGTTCAGCGAGGCGCTCGAAGATCTTGCCGCTGCGCTCGAACGCCGCAATCTGCGCGAGCTGGCGTGCTCGCCCTCGCTTTTCGCGCGGCAGCATGCGCTCGTGGCCGCGCTTGCGCAGCACATGCCGGGCGTCGCGCTAGCCTACGAGGACGTGGCGCTGCAGGGCCGGCCGATCGCGCCCGCTTCGTTGCATCCGCAGCCTGCGCAGCGGTTTGGTCAGGTGCGCGCGCGCTTTGAGCAGGCGCTCCTGCATGCGCTGAAATCCCAGCTCGGCAATGGCAGCCGTGCGGCCAATGCGCTCGCGCTCGCGGCGTTCGACGAGATGGACGCCTGCATGGCCGAGCTATCGAGTCCCGATCCCTACGACTTCTGGCGTCTTGCTGCTGCGTGCGGACGCGCGCTGCGGCGCGGCGTGGCGTCGTGGGGCGACGAACGCGTGCGGCGGCTTTACGCGCGCTGCAATCTGCTGATCGGCGAGCACGCGCGCGGCCTGCGCTTCGCGCCACAAACGCTCGTGCGCTCGACGCTGGCGTTGCTATGGCGCGACTACGCGCTTTTCGGGGCCGCCGCGGAAGATACCGCTGACGTCGATCTGCTGCACGACTACGGTTTGACCGTGGAATGGCACATTGCCGGCACGCAAGCCTCGGAGGCGCTGTGGGAAGCCGGCAGCGCGCAGGCCGGCGCGCTAGCGGCGCGCGTTGCGTCCACGCGCGAACTGGGCGCGCTGGTCGTGAACGGCAATGCGTATGAAGATTTTCTGCAGACCGCCGATGCGGCGATGATCGCGCTCGGCATGCACTCGCGCACGCTGATGCTACGTGGCGGGGGCGCGACCCCGGAGCCTGCAGATGCGCTGGTCGCGGCCGAAGCGGCGTACCGCATTGGCGCCGCCGCCTGGGCGCTCGGCCTCGGGCACGTCGGCCAGCTCGCGGACGCGCTAGGCCTCGCCTGGCGGCGCACCGCGCACTCGGCAACGCTCGCGGCACTCGAGGCTCGGGGCGCACCGACGGTTCAGCCGCCCGGCGCCGAGGCGATCGAGCACGCCAGCGAGGCGCTGCGCGCCATGCTGCACAAGGTCGCGGCGGGGATCGCACAGCCCGACGCTGCGCCCGCGGTGCGTGCGCTCGGCGTGGCGATCGTCAACGGCGCGCCGCAAAATGCAGTGCAAAATATTGCGCACTGACTGCGCCGCGCCTCTGGATTCGAGGCGCGGACCGTACCTCGCAGAGGCCAGGCATCGGCCTTGCGGCATCTGCCGATTGCCTTGCGAGGGCACAGCACGCGCGTGTTAGAGTGAGCCATTCCCTGCAATGCGCAACGCGCAGCGGCTGGCAAGGTGCGAGGCAGCCTTCGGGCGCCCGACCTCCGGCCTGGCAGCGTGCCGCCATTGCGCATCGTCTTTGCTAGAATTCAAACCATGTCCAAGAGTACCGATCGCATCAATCTGACCAACCAGTTCCTGATCGCCATGCCAAACATGGCGGATCCCACGTTTTCAGGAACGGTGGTCTACCTTTGCGATCATTCGGAGCGCGGCGCGCTCGGTCTCGTCATCAATCGGCCCACCGACATCGATCTCGAGGCGCTCTTTTCCCGCATCGACCTCAAGCTCGAAATCGAGCCGCTGCTGCATGTGCCCGTCTATTTCGGCGGCCCGGTGCAGACGGAGCGGGGCTTCGTGCTGCACGCGCCCGCCGAAGGCACGACCTATACGTCTTCGATGTCTGTGCCGGGCGGGCTCGAGATGACCACGTCGAAGGACGTGCTCGAAGCCGTCGCCAACGGCAGCGGCCCCGAACGCTTCCTGCTCACGCTCGGTCATGCCGGATGGGGCGCGGGTCAGCTCGAGGACGAAATCTCGAAGAACGGCTGGCTCACGGTCGAGGCGGATCCGAAGATCGTATTCGACGTGCCTGCCGAAGAACGCTTCGAAGCGGCGCTCGCGCTGCTCGGCATTTCCTCGACGATGCTGTCGGGCGAGGCGGGTCACGCATGAGCGTGGCAGCTGGGCGAGGGGCCGGCGAGGCCACCTTGCTTGCGTTCGACTATGGCGAAAAGCGCATCGGCGTCGCGCTCGGCAACGCGCTCACGCGCAGCGCCCGGGCGCTCACCGTCATTCCAAACAAGAGTCGCGACTACCGCTTCGAAGCGATAGGCGCGTTGCTGCGCGAATGGCAGCCCGATCTGCTCGTGGTCGGCTTGCCGTGCCATCCGGACGGCACGCCGCACTTCATGACGCAGCACGCGAAGCGCTTTGGCAACCAGCTCAACGGCCGTTTCGGTCTGCGGGTGGTGTGGGTGGACGAGCGCTATTCGTCCGTCGACGCCGAAGCGCGGCTGCGCGAGCGCGGCGAGCGCGTCGAACATGTCGACGCCGAAGCGGCCTCCGTGATTCTCCAGCAGTACCTCGACGAACTCCCGCTCTAACTAGCCCGCGAGTTGCCCGATGATCATTCCCGACGCTGAGGCGCTGTATTACGCCCTTCTCGACGAGATCCGCGCGGCGTATCACGCCGATGCGTTCGGCGCGCCCGGTGGCGTGGCGATCGTCGGCATTCATAGCGGCGGCGCGTGGATCGCCGAGCGGCTCGCCCATGACGTCGGGGCGCTCGAATGGGGCGTGCTCAACGTTGCGCTGCACCGCGACGACTATGCGAAGAAAGGCTTGCACAGCAAGGCTAGCCCGACGGCGCTGCCCTTCGCGGTGGAAGGCCGCCACATACTGCTCGTCGACGACGTGCTGTTCACGGGCCGCACCGTGCGCGCCGCGCTCAACGAACTCTATGACTACGGGCGGCCGGCCTCCGTCGAACTCGCGGTGCTCGCCGAACGCGGCGGGCGCGAGTTGCCGGTGACCGCGCGTTTCACCGGCGGCGCGGTGAGCGTCGGTACGCGCGAAACGCTTGTGCTCGCACACGGCACCGACGGCCGCTTCGCCTTTCACGTCGAGCCGGGCAGCGGCGCCTGACGCGCACATCGAACACATTTGGCGGCAGCGGCGGCAGGCGCACAGGCGCGCAATCCGGCCACGCGCCGCCCATCACATCCAGGATTCACGCGATGAACACACAGCCCACGTCCGCCGCATCCACAGCGGACGACAAGCGTTTTCGCTACGGCTTTCTCAAGGGCAATCCGCAGCTCACGAAGAATGGCGAGCTCAAGCATCTGCTGTCGATCGAAGGCCTGTCGCGCGCAATCCTCACGCACGTTCTCGATACCGCCACGCAGTTCGTGAGCGTGACCGACCGCGACGTGAAGAAGGTGCCGTTGCTGCGCGGCAAGTCGGTGTTCAACCTGTTCTTCGAGAACTCAACGCGCACGCGCACCACCTTCGAGATTGCGGCGAAGCGTCTCTCGGCGGACGTGCTCAACCTGAACATCAACGCTTCGTCGACGAGCAAGGGCGAGTCGCTGCTCGACACCATCGGCAACCTTTCGGCGATGCACGCCGACATGTTCGTCGTGCGCCACGCGTCTAGCGGCGCGCCGTACCTGATCGCCGAACACTGCGCGCCGCACGTGCACGTGATCAATGCCGGCGACGGCCGTCACGCGCACCCGACGCAAGGGCTGCTCGACATGTACACGATCCGCCACTACAAGCGCGATTTCACGAATCTGCGTGTGGCGATCGTGGGCGACATCCTGCATTCACGTGTGGCGCGCTCGGACATTCATGCGCTCACGACGCTCGGCGTGCCCGAAGTGCGCGCCATCGGCCCGCGTACGCTGCTGCCGGGCGGCCTCGAGCAGATGGGCGTGCGCGTGTTTCATAACCTCGACGAAGGCCTGAAGGACGTCGACGTCATCATCATGCTGCGCTTGCAGAACGAGCGCATGAGCGGCGCGCTGCTGCCTTCCGCGCAGGAATATTTCAAGAGTTGGGGCTTGACGCCCGAGCGCCTCGCGCTCGCCGCATCGGATGCGATCGTCATGCATCCGGGGCCGATGAATCGCGGCGTGGAAATCGACTCGCAGGTTGCAGACGGCCCGCAGTCGGTGATCCTCGACCAGGTGAGCTTTGGTATCGCGGTGCGCATGGCGGTGATGGGCATCGTCGCCGGGAATAACGACTGAAGCGGCGAGAACAACAAGGGCAGCAGATGAAGATTCATATTCAAGGTGGCACGCTGATCGATCCTGCGGCCGGGACGGAACAGCAGCAGGACGTGTATATCGAAGCGGGCAAGATCGCCGCGCTTGGCGCGGCGCCCGCGGGCTTCCAGGCGGACAGAACGGTCGATGCGCGTGGCCTCGTGGTCGCGCCCGGTCTCGTCGACCTGAGCGCGCGCTTGCGCGAGCCGGGCTACGAGCACAAGGCCACGCTCGACTCGGAGATGAACGCGGCGCTCGCGGGCGGCGTGACGAGCCTCGTGTGTCCGCCGGACACCGACCCGGTGCTCGACGAGGCCGGCCTCGTCGAGATGCTCAAGCACCGCGCGGGCAAGCTCGCGCGTGCGCATGTGCATCCGCTCGGCGCACTCACCGTGGGCCTGAAAGGGCAGGTGATCACCGAGATGGTGTCGCTGACCGAGGCGGGCTGCATCGGCTTCACGCAGGCCGATGCACCGATCGCCGATACCCAGGTCCTGATGCGCGCGCTGCAGTACGCAAGCACCTATGGGTACGCCGTGTGGCTGCGGCCGCAGGACGCGTATCTCTCGAAGGGCGGCGTGGCCGCGAGCGGCGCACTGGCTTCGCGCCTTGGCCTTTCCGGCGTGCCCGAGAGCGCTGAGACGATCGCGCTGCATACGCTCTTCGAACTGATGCGTGTGACGGGCGCGCGCGTGCACGTGCAGCATCTTTCGTCGGCCGCAGGCGTGGCGCTCGTGCGCGCCGCGAAGGCCGAGGGCCTGCCCGTGACCTGCGACGTGACGGCCAACCATCTGCATCTGATCGACATGGATATCGGCTATTTCGACGCGCAGTTCCGGCTCGACCCACCGCTGCGCCAGCAACGCGATCGCGAGGCGATTCGCGCGGGTCTCGCAGACGGCACGATCGATGCGATCTGCTCGCAGCACACCCCCGTGGACGATGACGAAAAGCTGCTGCCTTTCGCTGAAGCGACTCCGGGTGCAACGGGCCTCGAGCTGTTCCTCTCGCTCACGTTGAAATGGGCGCAGGAAGCGCGCGTGCCGCTTGCGAAGGCGCTTGCGCATGTGACGTCGGCGCCGGCTGCCGTGATGCAGCGTGACGCCGGGCGGCTCGCCGTGGGCGCGAGTGCGGACCTCTGCGTGTTCGATCGCCATGCGCACTGGCGCGTCGAGCCGCGTGCGCTCAGGAGCCAGGGGCACAACACGCCGTTCCTCGGCTACGAACTGCCCGCCGTGGTGCGCGCAACGCTCGTGGCGGGGCGCGTGGGTTTTGAGCGTGGCTTCGATCGCGCATGACAGATTTGTGTCATGAGGGTCTGCTAGGATCACGCGATTCAGCCTATCGTCGAACATGAGCCTCTTCATTCGCAAGACCCGCCTGCTCGCGCATCTACTGCGCGGCGCCTTGACCGTTGCGATGCGTTTTCCGCGCGCGAGCGCTGATCAGCGGCACGCCATGAACCGCACGTGGTCCCTCAAGATGCTCGAGCTGTGCGGCATGAAGCTCGTCGTGCACAACGACGCGGCGAGGCTCGACGCGGGCGCGCTCGTCGTCAGCAACCACATTTCGTGGATCGATATCTACGTGATCAACGCGTGGCGTCCCACACCGTTCGTCTCGAAAGCCGAGATCCGCCATTGGCCGCTCATTGGCTGGTTTGCGCAGAATCTCGACACCGTGTTCGTTGAGCGCGAGAAGCGCAGCGACGCGCGCCGCATCATGCATGAACTGGCCGAGCGTCTCACGCGCGGTGAGCTGATGTGCGTGTTTCCTGAAGGCACGACGTCGGACGGCCGCGCGCTCTTGCCGTTTCACTCGAACATGTTTCAGGCGGCGGTATCGGCAGGGAAGCCTGTGCAGCCGCTGTGCATTCTGTATGAGGATGCACAGGGACGGCAGTCGGTGGCGCCGGCGTATATCGACGACCTTTCGCTCAAGGATTCGCTGGACGCGATGCTCAAGGCTGGGCCGCTGACCGCTCATGTCTACGTGGGCGATGCGATCGAAGCCGGGGACGACCGACGCAAGCTGGCGGCGCGTGCGCAGGAGGCGGTGGGGCAGGCGTTGGAGACGATGCGCGGTGAACCGGCGGCGCATCGGCATGGCGAGGCGCAGGCGACCTGACGCCTGCTTGCGTGGGCCGGCGCGACTAGGTGTGCGCTAGCCGTTCATCGCGCGGCAACTCTCGCACGGCACCTGAGTGAGGATGCGCTCGCGCGGATCTTCGACGAGATGGATTGCCGAGAGCTGCTCGCCCCACACGCAGCCCGAATCGAGCCCGATCAGGTTTTTGCGCAAGGTGAGGCCAAGTGCTGCCCAATGGCCGAACACCACCGTCGTTTCGGCCGTTTTGCGACCGGGCACGTCGAACCACGGCATGAAGCCCGGCGGCGCGGAGTCGAGGCCGCCGCTCGACGAGAAGTCCATCACGCCGTCGCGATTGCAAAAGCGCACGCGCGTAAGCGCGCTGCAGGTCACGCGTAGCCGCTCGATACCTTTCAGATCCTTGGACCAGCGGTTCGGCTGGTTGCCATAGAGGCCGGCGAGCGTCTCGCGCCAGTTGTCGCGGCGCAACGCTTTTTCAAGTTCGTGCGCGAGTTCCATCGTGAGATCGACGTCCCATTGCGGCAAAACGCCGGCATGCACCATCAGCGTGCCGTTCTCGTAGTGCGCGATCGGGCGATGACGCACCCAGTGCAGCAGATCTTCGGCGTCGGGCGCGTTCAGGATGTCGTCGATGGTGTCGTCTTTCTTCGACTTGCGGATGCCCGCCGAAACGGACAGCAGATGCAGGTCGTGATTGCCCAGCACTGCCACGCCGCGTTCGCCGAGATCAATCACCTCACGCAGCGTTTCGAGCGACGCGGGACCGCGGTTGATCAGGTCGCCAGCAAACCAGAGCGGCGTGTCCGCGGAGGGTGCGGCCTTGGCGAGCAGTTCGCGAAACGGGGTGAGGCAGCCCTGGAGGTCGCCGAAAGCGAGAGGGGCGGGATGCGGCGTTTGCGTCATCGTGGGGTTGGGATGGATTGCCGTGCGTGGAACATGAGCCTGTGACGGTATCACACGAACAATGCGCCCGCGTGGTCGCGCGGGAATGATGAAAATCCACCACAGTATGAACGTTCAGACCCTAGCTTGGCATGAAAAGTGCGGTCTAAGGAATTTGTCAAGCTGTTTCAAGATGTTAGAGGGGGTGGCGTTCGCGCTGGCGAACCTTATAATCTCTACGGATAAAATCAGAGCCAGAATATGCGGCGTGAATGTGTTCAATTGCCTGTCGCATAACTGCCGATGCTGACCCGCGTGTGCAACATTCTTTGATGCGTCTGGCGCGGGGTCTTGCATGCCAGTGTAGTAGCCACCTCGCGCAACAAAAGGAGTTCCATGATTCTGGTTACGGGCGGTGCCGGTTTTATCGGCGCTAACTTTGTGCTTGACTGGCTGAGTCAATCGGACGAAGCGGTCCTGAATGCTGACAAGCTGACCTACGCGGGTAATCTCGGGACGCTTAAATCGCTACAGAACGATCCGAAGCACGTTTTTGCGCGCGTGGATATTTGCGATCGCGCAGCGCTCGACGCGCTCTTTGCTGAGCACAAGCCGCGCGCGGTACTGCATTTCGCTGCTGAAAGCCACGTTGACCGCTCGATTCATGGTCCGGCTGATTTTGTTCAGACGAATGTTGTCGGCACCTTCACCTTGCTTGAAGCGGCCCGTCGCTACTGGGCTGACTTGCCCGCCACCGAAAGGACTGCGTTCCGTTTCCTGCACGTATCGACGGACGAAGTGTTCGGCTCGCTTTCGGCAACCGATCCGCAATTCTCCGAAACCACACCGTACGCACCCAATAGTCCGTATTCTGCGACAAAGGCGGGTTCGGACCATCTCGTGCGTGCCTATCATCACACGTACGGTTTGCCCACGCTGACGACGAATTGTTCCAACAATTACGGCCCGTACCAGTTTCCAGAGAAACTGATTCCGCTGATGATTGCCAGCGCGCTCGCTGGCAAGCCGCTTCCGGTATACGGCGATGGCCAGAACGTGCGCGACTGGCTCTACGTGAGCGACCATTGCAGCGCGATCCGCGAAGTGCTCGCCCGTGGCAAGGTTGGCGAGACCTATAACATCGGCGGCTGGAACGAGAAGAAGAATCTCGAAGTCGTGCACACGTTGTGCGACTTGCTCGACGAACTGCGCCCGAAGACTGCCGGCTCGTATCGCGATCAGATTACCTATGTGACGGATCGTCCCGGCCACGATCGCCGTTACGCTATCGATGCGCGTAAGCTCGAGCGCGAACTCGGCTGGAAGCCTGCCGAGACGTTCGAAACCGGGCTGGCGAAGACAGTCGGCTGGTATCTCGACAACCAGGCATGGGTCGGCGACGTGGTGTCGGGCGACTACCGCAACTGGGTCGAGACGAACTATGCAAAGCGCGGGTGAGGAACAAGGCAATGGCACGTAAAGGCATCATTCTCGCGGGCGGCTCCGGAACGCGGCTGTATCCGATCACGCACGTCGTGTCGAAACAGCTGCTGCCGGTGTACGACAAACCGATGATCTACTACCCGCTGTCGACGATGATGATGGCGGGCATTCGCGACGTGTTGATCATCTCGACGCCGCAGGACACGCCGCGTTTCGAGGCGATGCTCGGTGACGGCAGCCAGTGGGGGATGAATATCCAGTACGCGGTGCAGCCGTCGCCTGACGGACTCGCTCAGGCGTTCATCATTGGCAAGGATTTCATCGGCAATGATCCGTCCGCGCTGATCCTTGGCGACAACATTTTCTACGGACACGATCTCGCGAAGCAGCTCGAGCATGCTAATGCGCAAGAGGCTGGCGCAACGGTGTTCGCCTATCACGTGCACGATCCCGAGCGTTATGGCGTGGTCGAATTCGATCAGTCGTTCCGTGCGGTATCGATCGAAGAGAAGCCTGCGAAGCCGCGCTCGAACTATGCGGTCACGGGGCTGTACTTCTACGACAACCGCGTGTGCGACATCGCGGCCGACATCAAACCTTCGGCGCGCGGCGAACTGGAAATCACGGATGTGAATTCGCGCTATCTCGCTGACGGTGCGCTCAGCGTCGAGATCATGGGGCGCGGGTATGCGTGGCTCGATACCGGTACGCACGATTCGTTGATCGAGGCGGCGACCTTCATTGCGACGCTGCAGAAGCGCCAAGGCCTCGTTGTCGCGTGTCCCGAGGAGATCGCGTATCGCAAGCAGTGGATTGATGCGGAGCAGGTGTTGAAGCTTGCCAAACCGCTGGCGAAGAACAGCTACGGGCAGTACCTCCAGAACATTCTTATCAATCAGGTTGCATGGCTATCCAGGTAACGGCGACGGCATTGCCCGAAGTCAAGATCATTGAGCCCAGGGTGTTCGGTGACGCACGCGGCTTCTTTTACGAGAGCTTTAACGCGCGCGAGTTCGCTGAGCACGTGGAGCAGGGTGTCGAATTCGTGCAGGACAATCACTCGCGTTCGTCGCGTGGGGTGCTGCGCGGGCTGCACTATCAGATCGAGCATGCGCAGGGGAAGCTCGTGCGCGTGGTCGAGGGTGAAGTGTTCGACGTGGTGGTCGACATCCGAAAAGGCTCGCCGCGCTTCGGTAAGTGGGTCGGCGTGAATCTGTCGGTCGACAATCATCGGCAATTGTGGGTGCCGCCTGGGTTTGCGCACGGCTTTGTCGTGTTGTCGGAGTCCGCGCAGTTTCTGTACAAGACGACCGATTACTGGTACCCGGAGCACGAGCGCAGCATCATCTGGAACGATGCGGAAATCGGAATCGAATGGCCGATCGAGGGCGAGCCGGTGCTGGCGGCGAAGGATGCGGCGGGTGTGCGTCTGGCCGAAGCTGAACTCTACGCTTGAGGCGAATATGAGTCGGGAATTGACGATCCTTGTGACGGGCGTGAACGGCCAGGTTGGATTCGAGCTGCTGCGGTCGTTGCAGGGGCTTGGCCGCGTGGTGCCGTGTGACCGTTCGACGCTCGATCTCTCCGATCTCGATCGCGTGCGAGCCTTCGTGCGGGACGCGAAGCCGTCGCTCATTGTGAATCCGGCTGCTTATACGGCGGTGGACAAGGCTGAGACTGACATCGAAGCCGCACGATGCTTGAACGTAGACGTACCACGCGTATTTGCCGAAGAGGCTGCGCGTGCTGGTGGCGCGCTGATTCACTATTCGACCGACTATGTGTACGACGGTGTGAAATCGAGCGCGTACCTGGAAGCCGACGCAACGAATCCTCAGAACGTATATGGGGAAACGAAGCTCGATGGCGAACGCGCGATTGCTGCGACGGGCTGCGCGCATTTGATCCTGCGTACGAGTTGGGTGTATGGCCGACGCGGCAAGAATTTCCTGCAGACGATGTTGAGGCTGGGCGCCGAGCGGAAGGAATTGCGAGTCGTCGCGGATCAGGTCGGCGCGCCAACTTGGGCGAAGACGATTGCCGCTGCAACGTCGCATATCGTGGCGCAAGGTGCGGCGGCGAACGACATCGATTGGTGGGTGCGTCGTTCCGGTGTCTACCATTTGTCCTCGGCTGGCGCGACGTCCTGGCATGGCTTTGCCGAAGCGATATTTGCGACCACGATGGGCGCGGATGCGCCTACGGTGATGCCGATTCCCGCGAGCGACTATCCGACGCCTGCGAAGCGGCCGGCCAACTCGAGACTGTCGCTGGACAAGTTGACAGAGGTGTTCGGTTTGCGGATGCCGCCTTGGGGCGAAGCGCTGCAGCTGTGCTTGAGCGATTAGCTCAGATGGCTGTCTGCGAGGGCTGTTGCGTCCTCAACGTCGTAATCCTGTAAAGATGATTAACTGAATGACGAATCCTGTTTACTACCTCCATATCCCGAAAACGGGGGGGACTTCGCTTATCTCATTTCTGGATGATCAATTCGATCCGGAAGATATCTGCCCGGCGCAATTGCTCCCGGAGCTGTTTGCCCTCCCAGAGGGGTCAACGTCGCGATACAGGTTGTTTCGCGGGCATCTCTGGCACGGGTTGGACACCTATGTTAGGCGAAGCCTGACGTATATCACGATGCTGCGTGATCCGGTGCAACGTACCGTTTCGTGGTATTTGCACGCGAAGCGCGACGCAAATGCATACCGGCACCAGCAAATGCACAGTGAAAGCTGGTCGTTGCTCGATTTTGTTCGGGATACGGAAACGAATTGGGATCTCGTCAATACGCAGACGCTGTTTCTGGCGGTGGACCTCGACTATCAAAAGTTGTCTCGCGATCCGGTCGGATACGGACATGCAGTCGTCAAGGAATATGCGGCTCGTCGACACGATCAGGAATTGCTGGGCCTTGCCAAAAAGCGGTTGGAATCGTTTGCATTTTTTGGCATTACCGAGCGAATGCGCGACTCAATGAGTCTTCTTGCGCACGATCTCGGATATTTCCCGAACTTTTCCGCACGTCGATTGAATGTTTCGTCGAATAGGAACGGAAATGGTGAGTTGTCTGCGGCGGAAATTGATGCGATTCGCGAACTGACTACGCTCGATCAAGAGTTGTATGCATGGGCTTGTGAGCTCTTTGACGAGCGCATGGGCGAGATGATGGGTTCGTTATTGACAGGGCATTATTGGCAGTCGGAAACACTGGTCAAGAAGTCCTGGCACTTACCCATGGGCGAGCAGGCGCGGACGCAGGTCGAGGTCGCAGCGCGAGACGCACCGTCAGAAGTCGCTGCTAGTCAGTCATTCTCCGTTCGCCTGCGGTTGTCCAATCGGTCCCGCTACCAAATCTCCAGCCGAGCGCCGAATCCCGTGCACGTGTCATATCACTGGATTGACGCCACGCGTTCGAAGCTAGTGGTGTTCGACGGCGAGCGGACAAGGCTGCAGGCATCGTTGATGCCGGGCGAGGAAAGGGAAATGCAGGCACGCGTCGTGGCGCCATCCATCCCTGGGCAGTACATTCTGCAGTTGACCCTGGTTCAGGAAGGTATCGCCTGGTTCGACAACGGCGATCCAAGTGCACTCGGCGAAGTTGAAGTTGCTGTCAGGTAAGGTCTTTCTTTCAGGTTAGACAGGTATCTTTTGATCGGGTTTGATTGGAGTGCCATTATTACCGTGTGTTGCGAGGGGCAGTAGTTCGCCAGCTATAATTCTGGCCCGGCCCGGTTTGGCCTGATCGGCGGACACTACTTAGGCGACGCAGCAATATACGTGGCGAAGGCTTTCCTTCGTCGACGGATACTAAATTTGGAGTGAATGTGATGTTAATCCCCGTCATCTTGTCCGGTGGTGCTGGCACGCGACTTTGGCCAGTTTCCCGTGAAGGGCACCCCAAACCGTTCATGAAGCTTTCGGATGGCGAGAGCTTGCTCTTGAAGACGTACCGTAGGGCGGCGGAGGTTGGCGGCGATGAATCGCAACGCGGAGAGATCCTGACAGTCACCAACCGTGACTACTACTTCATGAGCAAGGATGAGTTCGCGAGCGCGCAGCTCGGCGAACTTCAGTCTGGCACGTTCATGCTTGAGCCTATGGGCCGAAACACGGCACCCGCAGCGGCAATGGCGGCGCGCTACGTGGCAGAAAAGTACGGGCGCGATGCGTTGATGCTTGTTCTCGCGGCAGATCATCTGATTCAGGACGAGGAGGGATTCGCCGGCGCCGTCGCGAGTGCGGTCGAATTGGCGAATCGAGGCAAGCTGGTGACATTCGGCATCGTGCCGACGAGTCCGGACACCGGTTTTGGCTACATCGAAGCGGGAGAAAAAATTGGTGACGGCCGTACTGCGCTGCGCTTTGTCGAGAAGCCGGACGCGGTGAAGGCCGCGGAGTATGTCGCCACGGGCAACTACCTGTGGAACTCGGGCATGTTCTGTTTCAAAGCCGGCGTCATTCTGGACGAAATGGCCCGTTCTGCCCCGGACGTCACCGCGGCAACAGAGGCATGCTGGGCGGCGTTGCAGGCAAGTAGGCCGTCGGCGCAGATGCTCGAAATTCCAGCTGAGTCGTTCCAGACGGTGCCCGACATCTCGATTGACTACGCGGTGATGGAACGTTCGTCGAACGTAGCTGTGGTGCCCTCCTCGTTTGGTTGGAGCGACATCGGCTCGTGGGGCGCCATTCGCGATCTCGTCGCTCCGGACCAGGACAGCAATCGCGCCGTTGGCGACGCGATCTTTGTCGATAGTCGCAACACCTATGTGCAAAGTCCGAATCGACTGGTGGCGGCGGTGGGCGTCGCTGACTTGATGATCATCGATACCCCGGATGCCTTGCTGGTTGCGCATCCCGATCGTGCGCAGGACGTGAAGCAGGTCGTCGCACGCCTGAAGAAAGAGAATCACGACGCCTACAAACTGCATCGCACCGTGAGCCGTCCTTGGGGGACCTACACGGTGCTGGAAGAAGGGCCCCGTTTCAAGATCAAGCGCATCGAGGTGAAGCCCGGAGCCAGCTTGAGTCTGCAGATGCACCATCACCGCAGCGAACACTGGATCGTCGTGTGCGGAATGGCCAAGGTCGTCAACGGGGAAAAGGAAATCTTCGTTCGTACCAACGAGTCAACATACATTCCTGCTGGGCATAAGCATCGCCTTGAAAACCCGGGCGTGCTGGACCTCGTGATGATCGAGGTTCAGAGCGGCGAGTATTTGGGGGAAGACGACATCGTTCGCTTCCAGGACGCTTACGGGCGGGCTTGATGTTAGGAATGCTGAGAGCCCTTTGGGCCTATCGCGGCTTCATTTTAGGCAGTGTGAAGCGGGAGTTTCAGTCTAAATACCGCAATTCCCTATTGGGCGCGGCGTGGACTGTGCTTAATCCGCTGGCAATGATCGTTGTCTATACGGTGATCTTCGCTCGGGTCATGCATGCCCGGCTGCCTGGCGTGGACAGCAGTTTTGCGTACAGCATTCACTTGTGCGCCGGCGTCCTGCCTTGGGGTATGTTCGTCGAAATCGTCAGTCGAGCGCAGAACGCGTTCATCGAAAACGCGAACATGATCAAGAAGCTCAGCTTTCCGCGGTTGTGCTTGCCCGTGATCGTGGTTGTCAACGCGCTTGTCAATTTTGTCATCGTGTTCGGACTGTTCACGGCGTTCCTGATCATTACGGGCAATTTCCCCGGCGTCGTGTTTCTCGCCGTCATTCCCTTGTTGATCCTGCTGACGTTGTTCGGTATCGGCCTTGGCATCACGCTAGGTGTGTTGAACGTGTTCTTCCGTGATGTCGGGCAATTCTTCGGCATCGTGCTGAACTTCTGGTTCTGGTTGACGCCGATTGTCTACTCAGTCGACATTTTGCCGAAGGCGATTCAGTCCGGAATGAGGTTCAACCCGATGGCGCCGCTGATTGAGTCCTTCCAGGTCGTGATGATGCAAGCCAGTTGGCCGGATTGGTCCCAGCTTTGGTTCGTTACCGTGTTGGGTGTGGGGCTGTGTCTCGCCGGCTTCAGCTTGTTCCGTAAACATGCGGGCGAAATGGTGGATGAACTTTGATGGGCACCATTACCGTTACCAATCTCGGGAAAGCCTTCAAGCAGTACCCTACACGCTGGTCGCGTCTTGTGGAGTGGATGGATCCGCGTGGTCGGGCACATCACACCCCGCACTGGGTGCTACAGGACGTGAACTTCACCGTTAGTGCCGGCGAAGCGCTGGGCATCATCGGCATCAACGGTGCGGGAAAGAGCACATTGTTGAAAATGATCGTCGGGACCACGCAGCCAACGGTTGGCAGCGTGAGCATGACGGGGCGTGTGGCCGCGTTGCTGGAACTGGGGATGGGGTTCCATCCCGATTTCACTGGACGCCAGAATGTCATGATGGCGGGGCAACTGCTTGGCTACAGTGTGGAAGAGATTGTCTCGTTGATGCCGGAAATCGAGGCGTTCGCGGAGATCGGTGAATATATCGATCAGCCCGTGCGCGTGTATTCGAGCGGCATGCAGGTACGCCTCGCATTCAGTGTGGCGACGGCTCGTCGGCCCGACGTGCTGATCGTCGATGAGGCGCTCTCGGTCGGAGACGCCTATTTCCAGCACAAAAGCTTTGACCGCATTCGAGAGTTTCGCAAGCAGGGCACGACGCTACTCATCGTGGCGCATGACAAAGCAGCGATTCAAGCCATTTGCGATCGCGCCATTCTGCTGAACGCGGGGCGTTTGGAGATGGAAGGCCCTCCCGAGGCGGTCATGGACTACTACAATGCACTGTTGGCCGATCGCAAGAATCATGAGGTCAAACAGGAAGCGTTGACTGACGGGACGGTACAAACTGTTTCGGGAACCGGCGAAGCCGTGATCGAGGAGGTCGTGCTGCTTGACGAGTCAGCGCAGCCGGCCGAGGTTGTCAGTGTTGGGCAACCTGTCGCGCTGCGTGTCAAGGTCAAATGCGTCCGGGCGATCCCTGAACTCGTGATCGGGTACATGATCAAGGACCGGCTCGGACAGACGGTATTCGGAACAAACACTTATCACCTGAAGCAGGTGTTGGTCGATTTGGCCGCGGGTCAGTCGCTCGAGCTGGATTTCGAATTCATGGCGAATATTGGCGTGGGCAGCTATTCGGTTTCCGTGGCGCTGCACACGGGCGTCGCGCATGTGGCTAACAACTATCAATGGCGTGACCGCGCGTTGGTCTTCGACGTCATCAACATAAAGACGCAACCCTTCGTCGGAGTGGCCTGGCTGCCGACTACGGTGAGGAGCATGTCGTAGTGGATAGTTTTTATAGTGCATTTGAAGATCGCCATCGGGGCTCAAGGGAACTCATCGCGACACGATTGCAGGTCTACCTGCCCTTCATTCGCCCATTGGTGACGGAGCGCGGGAACGCGATTGCGCTCGATCTTGGCTGCGGGCGTGGTGAATGGCTTGACCTCACGTCGGCCGAGGGTTTTCACGCTCAAGGAGTCGATCTCGATGAGGGCATGCTTGTGGCGTGTCATGAGCGGGGCATGGATGTGCAGCAGCGCGATGCGCTCGACATGTTGCGCTCGCTGCCGGATGCGAGCGTTAGCGTCGTCTCCGCGTTTCACGTCGTCGAGCACATCAGTTTCGGTGACGTGCGCGAACTGATTACCGAAACGATGCGCGTACTCGTGCCGGGCGGCGTGCTCATCATGGAGACGCCGAATCCGGAAAACATCGTTGTGGCGGGTTCGCTCTTCTATATGGATCCGACCCATCGGCAGCCGCTTCCACCGCCATTGCTCAGTTTTGCCGCCGAATATGCGGGTTTTGAGCGCGTGAAAATACTGCGCCTGCAAGAACCGCAATCGCTACATAATCCGGCAGCCGCTATCAGTCTTTTGAACGTGCTCGAGGGCGTGAGCCCAGATTATTCCGTGGTCGCGCAAAAGGGTGGCGACGAGGATTTGCTCGCAGACACGGCGCCAGCATTCGAAAAGGAATATGGCCTTACGCTGCCAGCGCTCGCAATACGGCATACGGAGCACGCTCAAGCACGCCTCCAGCAAATCGAGGCTAATGTGAGAGATGCCCTGGCTCGTACGACGCAAGCCGAGGACATGGTCGGGCAAGTGCGAAACGAAGCCCAGGATGCACAACGCGAAGCTCACGAGGCCCAGCGGGAGGCTCAGGAGGCACAACGGGAAGCTCACGAGGCACAACGGGACGCGCATGAGGCGCAACGCGAAGCTCACGAGGCACAAAGAGACGCTCACGAGGCACAACGCGAAGGCCGCGAAGCCAGAGAGGTCCTGGAAGCGCGTGTGCTGCGCGCAGAAGCACTCGCACACGAATACTCCCTGCAGCTCGAAGCTGTTCATGCGAGTACCTCGTGGCGCGTGACGGCGCCATTGCGCGGAGTCGGCATCGTCGTGCACGCGTTGCAGCGCAATACAGTCAAATCGAACGCGAAGCGGGCACTCGGTCGCGCCACGCTGTACGTTCGTCGTCAACCGTGGCTTGCCGGACCAGCGCTAAGCCTCCTCAAGCGATTTCCCCGTCTGAAGCAGCGGCTTACGCTGATCGCAACCGGGTTCGAAGTGCAGCCTGCGCAACCCGCTGCCGTCATCCCGAGCGACGCCGTTCATCTCACACCGCACGCCCGCGAGATCTACTCGGATTTAAAGATCGCCGTTGCACGACGTCAAAAAGAGGAGGGTTGATGCGCATTGTCATCGACATGCAGGGAGCGCAGAGCGCGAGCCGTTTCCGGGGAATTGGTCGGTATACCCTCGGGTTCGTGCAGCACGTCGTGCGCAATCGCGGGGACCATGAGATCTTTCTTGCGCTGAACGGCCTGCTTCCGGAGTCCATCGACTCGATACGCGTTGCATTTCGCGGGTTGCTACCCAGCGAGAACATCCGCGTATGGTACGCGCCCGGCCCGACTGCGGAGTTCGGTGGCAACGACGTGGCGCGCGAAGTCGCCGAACTGGTTCGTGAGGCCTTCCTTGCAAGTCTCAAGCCCGATCTTATCCACGTCACGAGCATGTTCGAAGGGTATGTCGATAACGCCGTGACGAGTATCGGCCGCTTTGACCACGCGACACCGGTCAGCATTTGCCTTTACGACCTGATTCCGCTGCTCAATCCGGATCAATATCTCAAGCCGCATCCACGCTATGAGGATTACTACCAGCGCAAGGTCAAGTACGTCGAACATGCCAAGTGCTTTCTCGCCATCTCGGAGTCTTCGCAGAAAGAGGCGCAACAGTATCTGAGCGTGCCGGATGAGCGCGTCTACAACATTTCGTCCGCGATCGGGCCGTCGTTTCAGCCCCGCGAGGTGGACATTGAAGCCGCAGCGCAACTTCGTGCGCGGTTCGGTCTTGCTCGCGAGTTCGTGCTCTATACCGGCGGTTCGGATGAGCGCAAGAATCTGCCGCGTCTTGTGCACGCATACAGTAAGCTGCCTGCCGCGTTGCGCGGTCGTCACCAATTGCTGCTCGCAGGCCAAATGCCCGAGGAATGCGTGAATGCTCTGCGCCAGGACGCAGCTAATCACGGTCTTGCGCCAAACGAAGTTGCATTTACGGGCTACGTCAGTGATGACGAACTGATCCAGCTATACAACCTTTGCAAGCTCTTCGTATTTCCTTCGTGGCACGAAGGCTTCGGCTTGCCTCCGCTTGAGGCGATGGCGTGTGGCGCAGCGGTCATCGGCGCGAATGCTAGTAGTCTGCCGGAGGTGATTGGGCTTGACGAAGCGATGTTCGATCCGTTGGACGTCGATGCGATCTCGGCAAAGTTGGCGCACGCACTCGAAGACGACACGTTTCGTGCGAAGCTGCACGCCCATGGTCTCGAACGTGCACAGCTATTTTCCTGGGACGCAACGGCGCGCCGGGCCATCGCGGCCTGGGAAGAGATCGTGATGCACCCCGCGTCGGCGTCAGGGCCGCGCGTGGTCGGCCGCAAGCCGCGACTCGCGTTTGTCTCGCCGTTGCCCCCAGAACGCACAGGTATAGCCGACTACAGTGCAGAGCTGCTGCCGGCGCTCGCCGAGCACTACGACATCGAGGTCGTGGTTGCTCAGGACCAAGTCGATCTGCCGTGGCTTCGCAATCACGGGCCGGTGCGAGATGTTGCCTGGCTGCGCGAGCACGCCCGAGAGGTTGATCGTGTGCTCTATCAGATGGGTAACTCGCCGTTTCATCAGCACATGCTATCGCTGATGCGCGAGGTGCCGGGTACTGTCGTGCTGCATGATTTTTACTTGAGTTCGCTGTTTGCCTGGCTCGAGATGCACGCTGGGGCAGGGCCGGTCTGGACGCAGGCACTCCATGACGGGCATGGCTATCTGGCTGTGCGCAATCGTTTTCGTGACCCCGACGAGGCGCGTCGCCACTATCCAGTTTCGCTCAGCGTGCTGAGGGCGGCTCAAGGGGTGATTTTCCACTCGGATTATTCGCGATCCCTCGCGCGTAAGTGGTATGGTCCGCGTGCTGCCGCTTCGACCGAGGTTATTCCATTGCTGCGCGAACCCGCGAAGCATGCAGACCGTGAAGCGGCCCGCGCTGAACTGGGACTCGCCAACGACGCGTTCGTGATCTGTAGCTTCGGCTTTCTCGACGCCACGAAGCAGAATGATCGGCTGCTGAGGAGCTGGCTGGCGAGTGCTCTCGCTTCGGACCGCAACTGCTTGCTGGTATTCGTCGGAGAGAATCACGGCGGTGAGTATGGCGCCCAACTGGTCAACACCATTCAGCGCAGTGGTGCAAAAGACCGGATCCGCATCACAGGTTTCGCGTCGGCGGTGACTTTTCAGCGCTACCTTGCGGCCGCGGATCTCGCGGTCCAGTTGCGCACGCATTCACGGGGCGAAACGTCTGCCGCAGCGCTCGACTGCATGAACTACGGCCTTCCTCTGATCCTCAACGGAAACGGTGCGCTTGCCGAATTTGATCGTGACGCGGTCTGGTTGCTCGACGACCACTTCGAGGATGCGGAATTGACACAGGCGCTGGAAACGCTGTGGCGTGACGAGCAAAAACGCGCCGAGCTGGGTTCGCGCGCGCGTCGAGTCATCGCCGAGCGCCACGCGCCACAAACATGCGCGCAGCAATATGCGCATGCGATCGAGCGGTTCTATGCTGCGTCGCGCGTGGGCGCACCGGAGCTCGTCGAGGCCGTCGCGCGATTGCCGCATTTCAACCCAGACGAAGCACAGCTATGCCAGGTATCCGGTGCAATTGCAGCTTCGCTTCCGTTGATGCGTCCTGCACGCCGGCTGTTGCTCGACGTTACCGCAACTTGCCGCAACGATCTGAAGACCGGTATCGAGCGAGTGGTCCGGGCCTTGCTATTGGCATTGCTCGAAACGCCAATCGAAGGTTGGCGAGTCGAGCCCATATACCTCAGCGACATTGGCGGACGTTGGCATTACCGGTCGGCTTCCTCGTTCGTTCTGGAGATGCTCGGTTCTGGCAAGGGAGCATTGCAGGAAGAGGTCATCAATCCCGAGGCCGGCGACGTGATACTCGGGCTGGACCTCTCTGGTGACCTCCTCGTCAGGGCGGCTGAGCAAGGCCTGTACGATGAGTATCGTGATTGCGGTGTTGGGCTGTATTTCCTCGTTCACGATATCCTCCCCGTGCGTATGCCCGAAGTTTTCCCTCCGGGCGCGAGCGAAGGGTTCGAGCGTTGGTTGAACGTCATTGCACGCTTTGACGGTGCGGTCTGCGTATCGAAGGCCGTGGCCGACGATCTGATCCGCTGGCGCGCCGAACACGGGCTCGATACGAGTGAGCGCCCGTTTGCGGTCGCGGTCTCTCATCACGGTGCCGACGTGCAGAGCTCGGCGCCAAGTTTCGGTAAGCCTGCAAATGCAGAGCAAACGCTCAAGGCTTTCCGCGCACACCCGAGCTTTCTGATGGTCGGCACGCTGGAGCCCCGTAAGGGATACGCGCAGGTGCTCGACGCGTTCGAACACCTTTGGAATTCGGGAGTGGACGTGAACCTCGTGGTGGTGGGGCGCGAGGGATGGAAGGGCCTGCCGGAGGACATGCGCCGCGATATTCCCGGTACCGCAGATCGCCTTGCAAACCATCCGCAGAAAGGGAAGCGTCTATTCTGGCTGTCCGATATCAGCGACGAATATCTGGACGACGTTTACGCAACGTGCGCATGCCTCATTTCGGGATCTTATGGAGAAGGCTTCGGCCTGCCCCTTATCGAGGCGGCGAACCACTCCATGCCGCTGCTGCTGCGCGATATTCCGGTATTCCGCGAAGTTGCCGGCGAACATGCGGTGTACTTCACCTCCTCGAATGGCGAGGAACTGGCCGCCGCAGTGCAGGCGTGGCTTGCTCTCCATGAACGCAGGCAAGTTCCTGAGTCAAATAAAATTTCCTATTTGACCTGGCAGCAGAGTGCAAGCAACCTCGGCAAATTCGTTAATAGCCAGGTTTCATCGTTGGTGACCCTTTGAATACATCTATCATTACCGGTATTACCGGCCAGGACGGCGCATATCTCGCCCAGCTTCTCCTCGACAAGGGGTATACCGTTTATGGTACGTATCGACGCACCAGCTCGGTCAATTTCTGGCGCATCGAAGAGCTGGGTATTGCGAAACATCCCAACCTCCATCTGGTCGAATACGATTTGACCGATCTGTCGTCGAACATCCGTCTGCTGCAAACTACGGGGGCGACCGAGGTCTATAACCTTGCCGCGCAAAGCTTTGTCGGCGTGTCCTTCGATCAGCCGGCCACCACGGCGGAGATTACCGGCATCGGCCCCCTGAATCTGCTCGAGGCGATTCGCATCGTCAACCCGAAGATCCGCTTCTACCAGGCGAGCACGTCCGAAATGTTCGGCAAGGTGCAGGCCATTCCACAGATCGAATCGACGCCGTTCTACCCGCGCAGTCCCTACGGTGTCGCGAAGCTCTACGCGCACTGGATCACGGTGAACTATCGCGAAAGCTATGACATCTTCGGTTGCAGCGGCATTCTGTTCAATCACGAATCGCCCCTGCGTGGCCGCGAATTCGTCACACGAAAGATCACGGATTCCGTCGCGAAGATCAAGCTCGGCCAACTCGACGTGCTCGAACTGGGCAATATCGACGCCAAGCGTGATTGGGGCTTCGCGAAGGAATACGTCGAAGGCATGTGGCGCATGTTGCAGGCCGATGAACCGGATACCTATGTGCTCGGCACGAATCGTACCGAGACGGTGCGGGATTTCGTGCGCATGGCATTCAAGGCAACCGGCGTCGACCTCGAATTCAAGGGGCGTGACGAGAATGAGACGGCGATCGACGTTGCGACCGGCAAAACGCTCGTCAGGATCAACCCGAAGTTTTACCGTCCGGCCGAAGTGGATTTGCTGATCGGTAATCCGGAGAAGGCAAAGCGGCAGCTGGGCTGGGAGCCAAAGACTACGCTCGAGCAGCTGTGCGCGATGATGGTCGAGGCCGACCTGCGCCGCAACGAGCGCGGTTTTTCGTTCTGATGGACTTTGGACGCTGGTGACGGGGCTCACAGGCCGCATGGGACGTGTTTTCGCGCGGTTGCGTACGCCAGTGGGCGATCCCGTCGCTGAGCACCGCGCAAAAGTAATGCGGGAAGACACACCGCGCTGGATGTACATCGAGGGGCATGGGTGAAGGTTGGTTTTGGTACGACGGCATTGGCCCGTAGCATCGCACACGGGGGGGTGGACGGCATTGGCTCGTACACGCGGGAACTGGGCCGAGCGCTGCTTGCCGGGGGCGAGGTCGAGCTCGTCCCCGTTGGTTATCGTACGTTCGTCGGCGAGGGGGTGCTGCCGGGTGCCGGGTCGCCTGTGAATCTCGGCCGACATGCGGTCATGGCGACGTTGGGTGCGGTCAGTCCGTGGAAGTGCGTCGCCGAAAAGGATCTGGTCGCGGAGCAAGTGGACGTGTTCCACGCGACCGATCACCTGATTCCAAAACTGTCTGCGATACCCGTCATCGCGACCTTAATGGATGCCATTCCATTGTCGAATCCCGAGTGGACGACCGTGAAGCTGGCCGCGCTGCGCCGTTGGCTGTTGCGGCGCTCGGGCGCCTGGGCAGACCATGTGGTTACGATCTCTGAGTATTCGAAGCGCTCGATTGTGGAGCACTTCGGCATCGCTCCAGAACGCATCTCCGTCGTTCCCCTGGGTGTGCACCCACGGTTTTTTGATCAGATCGACCAAGCGGCTCGTGACGAGGTGCTGAAGCGACTGGGCTTGCCTGGGCGGTTCTTCTTGTGCGTGGGCACCTTGCAGCCGCGGAAGAATATCGAGCGTGTCCTGGACGCGCACTCAAGTCTGCCGGCCGGGTTGCGCCGGGAAGTACCACTGGTCGTCGTTGGCCGGGCGGGTTGGGGGTGTGAGAGTCTCGTCGCGCGTTTGCGCGCGAGTGAAACCGAAGGCGGTGCGCGCTGGCTGCAGTATTTGCCGGATTTTGACGTGCGCGCCTTGATGCAATCGGCGAGCGCGCTGGTCTTTGCCTCGCTGTGCGAAGGATTTGGACTGCCTGTCGTGGAGGCGTTCGCTTCGGGCCTTCTGGTCATCGCGTCCAATACGACATCCGTTCCCGAAGTGGCTGCGGATGCCGCTATCCTGGTCGACCCAGGCAACGCAGGTGACATTGCCGAAGCCATGCGCTACGTGACCAAACATACACGTGAGGCCGACACACTCCGCGAGGCAGGGCTGGCAAGAGCGCGCGAGCTGACCTGGCAGGCGTGCGCACAGAAGACCGTGGCGGTTTATCGATCTGTCCTGGGCGGTTCATGTCGCTCTTGATTCGATCCATTCGGGAGAATGCAGCGTGAAGCTGGGGGTGGATATCACCTGGATGGTGGGCAACTACCGAGGCATGGGGCGATTCGCGCGTCGGCTGATCGAACCGGTGCGCGCGTCGGTGCTGGGTCTCGCACCGAGCGGTGTCGCCACGACGGAATGGCCGTCCATCAGTGACGGCCGCGGTTTCTTTCCGTGGTGGGAGCAGGTCGAGTTGCCTCGGCTGTGCGAGGCGCAGAAACTGGACTATCTGCTGTGTCCTTACAACACAGGACCATTGCGACCGACGGGGCAGACGCGACTGATCTCGGTCATCCACGATCTGATTTATCTGCAGCCGTGGCGGGTGTTGCCTCCGGCCAGATCCCCGTATCAGACGTTCGGGCGGGTGTACAGACGGCACGTGGTGCCCCGGCTGGCTCGTCGTGCCGACGTCTTGCTGACCGTATCCCGCTTTACCCAGCGGGAACTGGTTGAGCAATTCGGCCTGTCGGAGCGGGACGTATACGTGATTCCGAACTCGATTTCGGACGACTGGTTCGTTCGTCCGCTGAGCCAGGCGGATCGCGAGCCGTACCTGTTCACGGTGGCCGGGGAGGTACCCAGCAAAAACGTCGATCGCCTGCTGCAAGCCTTCGCATTGGCGAGGCCGTCACTGGGCGATGACGTCAGGTTGCGCATCGCTGGGATCAAATCCGCGCATCACGAACATTTTCTGCGGCGGGCTGCCACTCTGGGACTCTTAGGTCATGTCGAATTGCTCGGGTATGTTTCCGAGCAGGAGTTGAAGCTGCATTACCGGCAGGCACGGGCGTTTATCTTCGCTTCGCTGTTCGAAGGATTCGGCATTCCGGTGCTGGAGGCGATGGCGTCGGGTACGCCTGTCGCGTGCAGCAAGACGACGTCGATCCCTGAGATCGTCGGCGAGTGCGGTCTGAGTTTCGACCCTTGGTCGGTTGACGACATCGCTGAGCAGATCCGGGGGATATGGAGCGGCGGCGAAACGTTCGAGGCGAGAGTCCGCGACGGTATGGAGCGCGCGCGCAGGTTTTCGGAGTCGAGCGTTGCGCCGTCGATACAGCAATTCTGGGAACGTTTGTCGTGAGCACAAACAAGAAAAAACTGCTGGTGCTGACACCCAGGCTTCCTTACCCGGTGATCGGTGGAGACAAGCTGCGCATCTATCATCTGTGTAAGGCGTTGTCGCGCCAGTACTCGCTAACGCTGCTAAGCCTGTGTGAGACGCGCGAAGAGACGGACTGCGAGTTGCCAGACGACGGCGTGTTCGACCGGGTCGAGCGCGTCTTTCTGTCGAAAGTGCGTTCCTATCTGAACACGCTGCTTGCGCTGCCAACGCGGACGCCGCTGCAGGTTGCCTATTACCGGAGTCGGGCATTTGCCTCGGCAGTTGAACGGATCTTGCCTTCGTGTGACGGTGTAGTTGTCCATCTTGTGCGCTGTGCCGAGTACGTGCGTAATTCGGACAAGCCGCGCGTTCTCGAAATGACCGACGCGATCTCGCTGAACTACAGCCGGGTCAAGCAGCTTAAGAATGCACGGGGGCTCAAGTCGCGCGTGCTCAGTCTCGAAGCTAAACGCCTGGGCGACTACGAGCGAACGATCGTCAATGACTTCGATTTGTCGGTGCTGGTTTCGCAGACGGATAAGGACTATCTGTTTTCCCGTTCGCGAGCTGACAATGTGATGGTGTGTTCGAACGGCGTCGATCTGTCTGGATTGACGTATTTGGTGCGCAGTATGGCAAGCCGCGTGCTGATTTTCATCGGCGACATGCGCACGGTTCAGAACGAGGATATGTGTCACTTCTTTGCGGAGGAGGTGTTGCCCTTGCTGCGCAAGCGTGCGGATTACCGGTTCAAGATCGTCGGTTCGATTTCTCCCGCGCTCGCCGAGCGGTTCAGGGCTTATGACGGTGTCGAAGTGACGGGCAGAGTGGCATCGGTGGCGGATGCGTCCATGGAGGGGGCGATCGGCGTGTGCCCGATGCGCATCGGGGCAGGTGTGCAAAACAAGATTCTGGAGTACATGGCGTTGGGGCTGCCGGTTGTGGCGACGTCGCTGGGCTACGAGGGCTTGGGCGCAAAAAGCGAACACGACCTTCTGATCGCGGAGACGCCGCAGGAATTTGCTGAGCGCATTGAGTGGCTGACGGCCAATGAGGCTCTGGCAGTGGAGATGGCGAGGCGGGCGAGGGCATTTGTCGAGCAGGAACACGAGTGGGGGCAGATGGTCGCCCCGCTTCTTGGAAAGTTGGACCAGTTGCTCGGTTGAGTTTTTGTTTTGCCAAGTTCTCGTGATGAAGTTTTTTCGTCTAGGCGGGTTGGCTGCTTTCACAGTCTGAATTTGAAGGCAATTTGAAAGAAAGCAAGGCAATCCGAACAGGGTCTAGCCGTGCCGAACGTGGCAGCACAGGAGGCTTGCTACAGGAGGCGCTTACATGACAGGCGTTGGGCGTAGAACGCCGGACGGCAAAAGTGCTCGGCACCGGGGCGATGGACGATTCGATCCATTTGGTGCTGTGAGGCGCCGGTATAATCTGCGATTGACCCTGCGGAATTCGTGGTTTGGCTGGGCGCTGATTCTGGCTACCAGGCTCAGGCCGCATCGCGCCAAAGGCGCTATTGATTGTGTTGAATGCGCTATTCAGGGGCCCCACCAGGCCGACTTCATTGACCCGGCCTTGGGTGTGGCATTGTGAGTTCGTGAGCTCGCAACCTTGACCGTTGTCAGCGCGATGAGCACGCGCCGCGTAAATCATTTTTAGGATATGCCGAGTACCGATGGGAACGAATACTTTTGAAGCAGCGTTGACCGGCAAGAAAATTCTTGTGACGGGGCACACCGGGTTCACAGGAAGCTGGGTGTGTCTGTGGTTGCAGATGATAGGCGCCAGGATCTCCGGCTACTCGTTGCCACCGGAAACGTCTCCGTCCTTGTTCACTGCGGCAGGTCTCGACAAGGACATCGCAACGACGCACGGCGACGTCGTCAACTACAACCGTGTGCTCGAAGCCGTTACCTCATTTGAGCCAGATCTGATCCTGCATCTTGCTGCACAACCATTGGTGCGCCGTTCCTACCGCGAGCCAGTAAGGACGTTCCTGGTCAATGCACAAGGAACGGTCAACGTGCTCGAGGCAGCGCGCTCAGTGAAAAGCGTGAAGGGTGTCTTGTGCATTACGACGGACAAGGTCTACAAGAACAACGAATGGGCATGGTCCTATCGCGAGAACGATCCGCTTGGCGGGAAGGATCCCTATAGCGCATCGAAAGCTGCGGCGGAAATGGCTATCCAGAGCTACGCGGCCTCGTACCCATGGTCCGAAGGCAAGGGGCCAGCCATTGCGACGGCGCGCGGCGGCAATATCATCGGCGGCGGTGACTGGTCCGAAGATCGTCTAATTCCGGACTTCGTTCGCGCCGTAGTTGGCAACGAAAAGCTCACGCTCAGATATCCGAACGCCACGCGGCCGTGGCAGCACGTCCTTGCGCTCGTGCACGGCTATTTCATGATCCTGGCCGGACTGGCCTCCGACGATCCTGGCAAGGTCGCGCAGGCCTGGAACCTCGGGCCGCACGACGTCACGCAATACCCGGTGCGCGACGTGCTCGAATTGATGAGCGAGTGCTGGCAGCGGCCCGAGTTGCAATATTTGAACGAGCCGTTGCCTGAGGCGCAAGCATTGGCGCTGGACAGCGCCCTCGCACGCAATCAGTTGGGCTGGCGTCCGGTTTGGGATACGGCGGAATCCGTGCGCCAAACCTCGGCATGGTATAGCGACTTCTACGCGAATCCCGCCGCGGCTCGCGCGATTACGGAAGACCAGATCAACGCTTGGCGGACGGCAATCCAGTGAAGCGGATTTATCTGATAGGCGGCCGAGGGCGGCTTGGACAGGCTATCGCCCGTGAATACGCTGACAGCGACGTCATCATGCCGGACCGTGCGATCTACGAGGCGTGGTCGAAGGAGGGTGCCGAACGCGAGATCGCCCGCTATTTCGAGCGTCAGGCGGGCGAGTCGCTAGTCTTTGTGACGTCGGGACTACTTGATCCACGTTTGCCGGCTGAATCGCTCCAAGGCGTCAATTTTCGCCTGCCAAAGAATCTGATCGCGGCGGTAGCTCCGCTCGGTATGCGCGTGGTCACGTTTGGCACGGTGATGGAAACTTTCACGGGAACGCAAAATGCGTACGTGGAGAGCAAGCGGAGCTTGAGCGAATACGTGAACACATCAGGTCGTACCGGCCGTGGAGCGCTGCATCTGCAGATTCACACGCTATACGGATTGGGTGCACCCACTCCGTTTATGTTTCTCGGCCAGATCCTGGACGCCATTCGCCGTTCTGCTCCTTTTCCCATGACCTCGGGGCGGCAATTGCGCGAGTACCACCATCTCGAGGACGAGGCGCGAGCCATCCGGTGGCTGGCTGAATCGGCGGCGCATGGAACGGTTGCGTTGAGTCATGGTAATTCTCTTCCCCTGAGGGACATTGCGGTAGCGGTATTCGAAGGGCTCGAAAAAAGCGAACTGCTGAGAGTCGGCGCCATTGCCGATCCAGTTGAAGAGAACTTTGAAAGAGCTTTTGAGCCGGTGGTCCTACCCGCTGCCATCAAGTTTCGCGAAGCACTGCCAGCTATCGTTGCATATATGAAATCATGCTTGTCGGAAAAACCCGATCTGACGGAAGGGCTTGGTCAATGACGAACAAGCGGCACCTCATCTCTATCTCTATTCCGGTGCTCAATGAAGAGGGCAATATCGAGACGCTATACGATCGCCTCTGCGCGTTGGCCGACAAGATGGCCGACCGGTGTGATCTGGAATTTGTGTTCTCGGACAATCATTCCGACGACCGGACATGGTCCTTGTTGTCGGGACTTGCCGAACGCGATAGCAGGGTGAGGGCAATTCGCTTCTCCAAGAATTTTGGTTTCCAGCGCTCGATTCTGGCCAACTACATGCATACGCGTGGCGACGCGGTAATGCAGGTCGACGCAGACTTGCAGGACCCGCCGGAGATGCTCGAGAAGTTCTACGAGAAGTGGCGTAGCGGCTATCAGGTCGTATACGGGGTGAGAAAAGCAAGGCCAGAAGGGGCTTTACTTCGGGCATTTCGCAAAGTCGGCTATTGGGTCATCGACAAAATCAGCGAGCACCCGATACCGAAGGATGTTGGTGACTTTCGTCTGATCGACAGGAAAATCGTTAATCTGCTTGTCAAGGTCAGGACGGCGAGTCCTTACTTGCGCGGCACGATCGCCGGGCTGGGTTTCAACCAGACCGGCATTCCCTACGATCGCGACGCACGAACCGCAGGCAAGAGCAAGTTCAACGTTGGGCGATTGCTGCGGCTCGGCCTGACGGCAGTATTCAACCATTCAACCGTGCCTCTGCGGGCGGCATCGTTCGTCGGTGTGCTGATTCTGCTAGCCAGCCTGGTGGGTGCGTTTTATTACGTTATTCTAAAGCTCTCGCACCCGTCGTTGCCTCAGGGACTCGCCAGCATCCACATACTTGTGCTGTTTGGAATCGGGTTGAATGCATTTTTGCTGGGGATCATCGGCGAATATATTTTGCGAATTTACCTGGTGCTCCGTGCCGATCCCGTTGCTGTTGTTGAGCAGAGTCTCAACATGCAGTCCACTGAATTGAAGCTTTGACAGGGATATTATGAAAGCGGTTATTCTTGCTGGTGGTTTTGGGACCCGTATTGCCGAAGAGTCCGATACCAAGCCGAAGCCCATGGTGGAAATCGGTGGAAAGCCTTTGCTGTGGCACATCATGAAAACGTATGCTCACCACGGCATCAAGGATTTCGTGATCTGTCTTGGTTACAAGGGTTACGTAATCAAGGAATTTTTCTTCAATTACTACCGGCATATGTCGGATATGGTCATCGATTTGAAGACCGGTGATCATCAAGTTCTCAGTAACCACGCAGAGGATTGGCGCATCACGCTCGTCGACACGGGCCCCGAGACCATGACGGGCGGCCGTCTGAAACGCGTTGCGCCGTACGTCGATCAGGAGACGTTCTGCCTCACGTATGGCGATGGTCTGTCGAACATCGATATCGGCGCGGAAATTGAGTTTCATCGCGCGCATGGAAAGCTCGCGACCGTAGCTGCCGTGCAGCCTCCCGGACGATTCGGTGTGTTGAACATCTCCAACTCGAAGCATGTGACCAGTTTCGAAGAGAAGCCCAACGACGAGATTGGCTGGATCAACGGTGGCTTCTTCGTTTTGGAGCCCGGAGCGATTTCGTACATTGACGACGACCAAACCTCCTGGGAGCGAGCACCGCTTTCGAATCTGGCGAAGGATGGGCAACTCGTCGCATTTCAACATACCGGGTTCTGGCAGCCCTGCGATACGCTGCGTGACAAGCGGGAACTCGAAGCGCTGTGGGCGGATGGCGCGCCGTGGCGCGTCTGGGCAAAAGCTTAGGCTTTGAATTGCACCTCGCCGTGACGCGGTGATGGCGCGTGACAGTCGGCTCCGGTGAATCCGGGGCAACTGTTGGGCGTGCGCGTGCCGGAGGCTGTTCGTAATGTGGATGGTGAGGACAGGTCGGTGTGGGAACAGTTCGTTTTGCTCCGTGCTGTCGATTGTTTGTCTTGCACACGTTCACATTCATCACCGTGTAACAACTGGTTCATTGCAAGAATATGCTTAAAGATTCGCCCGCTGTGGGCCGTTCGAAGAAAAACTATGCACGACAGGCAATAGGACTAGGAATATCTATTGTTTGTCTGGTGCTTGTTTTTCGGAAGGTGGACATCGATGAGATCAAGACTGCCGTCGAGAATTTCCATTGGCACTATTTTGCACTTGGCATGATCGCGCTTGCTTTTGATTACACCTTTCGCATCGTGCGTTGGGCAGTAATGCTGCGCGCCGGCGGGGCGGTGATTTCAGCGAGGAGTTGCGCTGCGCCATTCCTGGGTTCGATTACGCTGAACAACGTTTTGCCCTTTCGGGCGGGCGATGTCATCCGAGCGCTCGTTTTTCCGGCAGCGCTTGGCGTGAGTCGAGTAACAGCGACCGCGAGCCTCCTGTTCGAGCGCCTGATCGATATGCTGACGTTGCTTGCGTGTCTGGGTGTCGGCGCACTTGCAAGCTCGTCTGCCACCATTCCGGAGTGGCTGGAGAGGACCGTGCTCTTGCTCGCGGTCGTCGGCTGCACACTGCTTTTCGTGATTGCTGTCCTCAGCGGTTACGCAATCAAAGTACTTGCGTATGTCGAGGCTCGCGTCGCGAGTAAAAGCGCGAAATTGGCGAAAGTGATTGCCACGTTGTCTGGCCTGGTCGGCAGCACTGGGGCGATGTCACGATTGAGCGTGCTGCTCGTCGTGACTGGCTTGTCTGCTTGCATCTGGGTTGGTGAAACCGGGCTTTTTTGGTCGATCCTGCATGGTTTGAATATCGACGTGGAATTTCCGGCAGCCCTCATGATCATGGCGGTGACGACGTTGTCGACGTTGGTGCCGTCATCGCCGGGATATGTCGGACCGTTCCATTTTGCTGCGTATTCGATGGCGGTCGTCTTCGGGAGTTCGGCTCCGGCAGCGGCCAGTTTCGCGGTTCTGGCGCATCTCTCACTTTGGTTACCGACGACGGTCGCTGGCGGAATTGCGATTCTGCTCAATCCGTCGCTTTTTCAGCGACGTAATAACGCCGTAGAAAACACCTTTTGAACTGGATCAGGTAATGCACGATCAATACGACGTTGTAATTGTCGGCGCTGGATTTACGGGTTTGGCAGCCGCTCTGGATCTCGCGCGCGCGGGCCGCAAGGTTCTGGTGCTCGAGAAAGACAATAGCGCAGGTGGCCTTGCGGGAACCTTTGAATTCGACAACGGCGTCACCGTAGAGAAGTTCTACCATCATTGGTTCAATAACGACGACTACATTCCGGAGATCGCGCGCGAACTCGGAGTGGAGGACCTGATCGTAACGCAGCCGTCTCGTACGGGGATGTACTTTAATGGCCGCTTGTGGCGCTTGTCGACTCCGCTCGATCTGCTCAAGTTCAAGCCGCTTTCGATTATCGACCGCATCCGACTCGGACTTCTGGTCTTCAAGGTGCGCAAGATCCGCGACTGGAAGGAAATCGAGCACCTTTCCATCAGGGAATGGCTCGAGCCGCTTTGTGGAAAGAACGTTTTTCGAATCGTGTGGCAACCGCTGATTGAATCGAAGTTCTCTGTTTACGCCGACGCAGTGAACGCCGTCTGGTTCTGGAAAAAGCTGGTGCTCAGAGGCAGTACGCGAGACAAGCAGGGCGGCGAGCAATTGGCCTATTTCCGTGGCGGATTTGGCCGGTTGGCGCAATTCATGGCTGAGGCAATCAGCAAGGCTGGCGGCGAGATCCGCTACGGCGTTGATGTATCTGGCGCCAACGTGAAGGACGGGAAACTTCTGTCGCTTAAAACTTCGGAAGGGGAAATCTCGGCGAAGCAATTCCTGTTTACGCCGTCGTTCCCCATCATTGCGGATATTCTGAAAGACGTGGCCAACCCTGGTTGGCTGCAGTCGCTCCAACGCGTCAAGTACCTCGGCAATATGTGTCTGGTGCTCCAACTGGACCGCAGCCTGTCGGATACGTACTGGCTCAACGTGAACGATCCCGGCTTTCCGTTCGTCGGCGTGATCGAGCACACGAACTTCGACCCGCCGGAGAACTACCAGGGCAAGCACCTCGTTTTCGTGTCACGCTACCTCGCAACGCAAGATCCTGTCTGGGGTTTTAGCGACGGTGAATATTTGGACTTTGCGGTCAAACATCTTCAGCGCATGTTCCCGGAAATGAAGAAGTCGTGGGTCCAGGACGCCAAGGTCTGGCGCGCGGAATATGCGCAACCGGTTACGGAGCGTGATTATTCGAAGTATGTTCCTCCCGCCGAAACGCCGTTCACGAATGCGATGATCTCAACAATGGCGCAGATTTACCCGGAGGATCGCGGCACGAATTACGCGGTCCGCGAGGGTAAGTCGGCGGCGGTAAAGATCAACGAACTGCTCGCTTGACGTGTGGGGGCTGATCATCGGCTCCCCTGGACGGCCAGGGGAGCGTAGCGGATCAAAGAATCTCGTCAGGCGTTTGGCCTGAATAGTTGCTGGGCAAAATACATTACTGCCGACAGGGAAGAGAGTGCACTTGAACCGTTGGTCGGCGAATTCGATGAACTATCGACTGCGTACATTGCAAATTCTGATTGCGCTCGTGTTTGGAGCGCTTCTCTGCCTACACTTCTGGGACTTCATCTGGACTCAAAGTGTCGACTTGGCTCATCACTACGTACTCGTTACACGCCTGACGGAGTTTGGTGACCTGCCTTTCGCAACTGATCCGTCTCTCGGCGAGATGCGAGTTTATCCGCGACTCAGCCACCGGTTCGCAGCAGGGTTGGGCCGCCTCTGGGGATCGCCTCTGGCCGGTATGCAAATCGTGGTGTTGGTGTCCATGGTTGTGCTTTGGGCCGCAATCGGTTGGATGCTTTGGTCTCAACCGTCGCGACAGGCTCGCCGATCCACACTGAATATATTGCTCGCCTTGTTCATCGGTGGATATCTCCTGCGTCTCGATTTATGGGGGCGGGAGATCGTTGGCAATTACTTCTATGCTCAGTTTGTTGCGCAGGCCGCAGCGCTGCTCGCTTTGGCTATAGTTTTGACACTAGCGCAGGCGGGTTGGTCGCGCTTTGTCGTCTATGGATTGTTGATCGCCGGAATCTTTGGTATCGAACTGATTCACTTGTTGCCAGCGGTTGAACTGCTCGGTTTCCTGGGGCTGTTAGTCGTTTTTGATCAGCTTTGGCAATCACGAAGGTGGGCGGTCCGGGGTTTGGCCGCAAGCGCCGCTTTCCTTGTTGCCGCATTGCTCGCTGTTGTTGCAAACCCCGTTTTCAAGGCGATGGCCTCGATCAGCGAAAACGACGGCGTATTGCGCTTGACTTTCATTCCCAATCACTTCGCACTACTGGCGCTTGTACTTGCAACAGCTATTTCGTCTGTTTTCGGGATTTGGTACTGGCTCAGGCTGAAGGATCCAGTGCGGCAGCGAGAACTGCTTGCTATCAAGTATTTCGCGCTCCTCGGCCTGTCAATTTCGACACTCTGTTTGCTACAAATGGCCGCACTTGAGATCGGGCGTGGCTCCGAATACGCATGTCGCAAATATGCATTCGGGCTTTGGACGGTCTTACTTGTCAATGTATCTTTGTTGCTCGCACGCGGAGCGCGGCCAAAGGATGAATCAAAGTCCGGCTTGCAAGTGACAACGCGCATTTTTGATTGCAGCGCTGTTGGTCTGTTGGTGGTCGTTGCCGCTTTCGCGACCTTTCCCGGCCGGAAATATCTCTCACTGCAGGACCTCATGTCGACAGAGCGACGACTGGAGTCAGTCAAGGCCAGCGCGCCGGCTATTCCGGAAGGAACGTCTGCCTACGCGATCCAGTTACCTGGCGAGCCGCCGCTGATCGATTACCTGTTTTCGCTCGGCGTCTTCAAATCGGCCAGATCGGCTAATACAATCAATATTTTGCAGAACCAGGATTTGACGCTTTCTACCAGGATTGGACTGATCGTTACCGCGAAGGACAAGTCGCGATACGATTTGCCTGAGTGCCGTCTTCATTCGACGGATCCCGTATTTGCGTTGATTGACGGCACATGCTACGTCAAGACTTTTCCTGAGCGTAAATTCTGTCGCGGGGAAATGCATTTGACAGATTCGGAACTGACACAAGGCTTCAGTTCGCCGGAGGAGCAGGGCAGTTGGACAGACGGCAAGGAGTCGGCTTTTCATTGTCAGATGCCAGATCATGCCACTGACTATCCAGAATCGGTTCGCATTTCTGGTTTCGCGTTTGTCCCGGGCTCGCACATCCAGCACGTGAGCGTTTCTGTGAACGGGGCGGAAGCGAAGGAGTTTGTCTTCGACAGCCTTAAGCCGGATACATCGATCGTGGTTGCCGTGCCGAAGGGAGGGGGCTCGACCATTCAGATCAAATTCTTCCTGCCGAACGCCGTGTCGCCCAGTGAGATGGGGCTTTCGCCTGACTCACGGAAGCTTGGCTTCTACGTGAAGTCGATTCAACTTCTGAAAGGCGATGGCCAGCCCATTTGATCACGAGCGGGCACCGATGCCACTGGGAGCGGTACCCGGGTTGTAGCTGGCTTCTCTTTCGCGGAATCGTTGGCCTCCCGTATTGCGAGGGACGCTATTCCTGTCCCAAAGGAGCTGGATTACACGCCCTTCGTCGCTGGGAGTCGGCACGGCAT
The DNA here is from genome assembly GCF_904848665.1 of Paraburkholderia hiiakae. GTDB lineage: Bacteria > Pseudomonadota > Gammaproteobacteria > Burkholderiales > Burkholderiaceae > Paraburkholderia > Paraburkholderia hiiakae. The sequence continues at coordinate 317,546 of NZ_CAJHCQ010000001.1, read as the reverse complement.
AATGTGTGTGCGGAGCGTGACCGAAGTGTAAAGGCAACTGGAGGATGCTCTGGAGGAGCATCTCCAGAACCGGCTCGCTCACCCGTCTGGACGCTTGCTTACGGAGGTAACTTTGGAGTTGGCGTCCTTCTTAAACTATGTCTTCCGTCGTTCCAGGTGGTTTTGATCGTGCTCGGCATTCTGCGTTTCTTTCTCGCCAGCTGCGTAGTTGTTTACCATCTGAGTGGTCATGTGCCATCCATTGGCATACTCGCCGTGAATTTTTTCTACGTCATTAGTGGCTATCTGATGACCTTGGTTCTCAACGAAACGTATAGCTTCAAAACACGGAGCTTCTTCGTTAACCGGTTATTGCGGCTGTACCCGGCACAGCTCGTACTTTGCGCGATTTCGCTGCCCTTTATATGGATACTTCCCAGGGCAATTGAATTCAATCCTGCTTGGGGTAGCCCGCAATGGCAGGATTGGATCGGAAACGTGCTGATTTTTCCCTGGACCTTTTTGCCGCAGCAGCACTTTCGAATACTACCCGCCACATGGTCCATCGCGGTGGAGATCTGGAGCTACTTCTTTTTGTGGCTCTTTGTATCGCGCCGTTCGTGGACAGCCGTACTTTCGATGGCCTGTGCTGTGTTATGGCAGATACATCTCTTTCGCACTGGCGCAGAGGCAGGCGCGCACTATTTTCCGGTTTCCGCTGCGCTGTTGCCGTTTAGTTGTGGTGCGATTTCTTACTTCGTAATTAGCCATCCCACGCTTGCGCGAATTGAAAGGCGTGCGTCGTCGTTCACGCAGATCGTGCTTCTTTGTGCGGTCATTGCAACATTTTTGCTCAACTGGTCTCTGGCGGTCAGGATTGATCCATCCGTCTACTACGGTGTGTTTTATTATTTGAATATCTTGTTGGCTTGCATAGCAGTTGGCATGCTACACGGCCTTCGAGCGCGCGGAAAATACGAGCATTTTACTGCTTGGTGCGGGGACATTTCTTATCCAGTTTTTTTGGTGCAGTGGGGAAGCGGGTTTGTTGCATGGCATCTGATTGGCACAGATGCGCCTGCGCATAGCTGGCCGACTTTCATTGTCGGTTACGTTATTTCAGTAATCGTCGGCATTGTGACGGTGAAACTCGTTGATCGGCCTATTCATCGCATCAGGGCGCGAGTCAGATCGAATGCTCGCAATTCGTCTATGCGGTGTGAGAAAACTACGTGACAGTGCTGTGGCCTTGATGTGTCCTCTCAAGTGTGGCATCGGGGCGAGCGACGGCGCTTGCTAACCACCCCGCTTTAAAACGGAAGACGGTTGAGCATACGGTCTAAGTGAATTCGAGTTCTGAGCACATAAATCATGCAAGAAGTGTCGACACCTCCGCAGGGTCTTCCCGCGACGCGCAAGTGGAAATATGCGATTGCGCTTCTCATTCCGGCGCTCATATTTGTATTCGCCCTTACACGGTTGCCTCCTACACGGGTAGGCGACGGGTCTGAGTATTACGCGCTGTACCTTGCGTGGAAGGACACTTTGCGGCCCTTTATGACTCCGGCCAGTTGGGCGCAATATGACGCGCTGGTTAAGACGGGGGCGATCGACTCAATGGTCCCATTGCGGCAATTGGTGAATCAATTTCCCGCTCTCAGGCTAGGCGCGACAGCAGATGTGAACCATTTTTGGGCATATAGCGGGCTTGCGGCGTTGCTAAGCGCGTTACCGGCTGTCGTGAGCATCAAATTGGCTCCACACAGTGCCTTTTTGCTCACCCATGCGGTGCTGTTTGCATTGGTATCGGTAATGGCCCTCAGGCTTGAGGGGGGCAAGGGGCTCGGGGGCCTGCTGCTGGTGACTTTTTTCTCACCCATGATCTGGTTCGCTGACAAGGTACATACGGAGTTCTTCACGTTCTGCCTTGTTCTCGGGGGGGTTATCGCGTGTGGGGCCTCGCGATTTTTTCTGGCCACACTACTGCTGGCGGCGGCGTCAACGCAGAACGTTAGCTTTGCGGTGGTGGCATTCATACCGCTGTTGATCGATTTGTATCGGCGCAAGCATCGCGTGTATTCATTCTTTGAATTGATTGCGCTTGCGCTTTCTGCGCTTTTAGTGTTTTTGCACCCTGCTTACTATTTTTTTCGCTACGGAGTTTTTGATCCACAACTGCTAGCCGGTGGCGCAAAGATCGGCGGCAATCTCAGGGTTGCCTACGTCTGGCTTTTCGATCCAGATATTGGACTCTTTCCAAACTGGCCATTCGGTATTGTCCTTATCATCTACGGTTTGATTGCACTGGGGAAATCGGGCGCACACAGGGAAAGACTATGGAACCATGTGTTCTTTTGCGTCGGCTTTCTCGCCATCAATCTGCCGGCGCAGTCATCAACTGAAAAGCTCAATGCCGGAGCGACTCCCGACCTCGCGCGCTATGCGACGTGGTACATCCCACTGTTTTATCCGCTTGCGGTTTCGCTTGTCGGAACTTTTTCGCGGATGCCCACGGTGCAAAAGGCGCTCGTCGTGATACTTGGAGCACTATGTGCCGTATTCACCTTCACGTACCAACGGCCAGAGTTGAGTGAGGCGGGCTCTATGTTCCCGTCACCAGCGTCACGTCTTGTCCAGACCTATATGCCGCGCGTGTATAACCCTCCTGCTGAAATCTTTTCGAAGAGATATGGTGGGATTGGAGAGAGTCCCGCATTGCAGCAGGCATATGCCATATTGGGTCCCGACTGCAGAAAGGTTTTGCTACTCGGTGGCGATGGCCCAATATATGGGGGGGCAGGCTGTGCATTCTCAACGCATTTGCTCGTGGCGACCGTCAAGGCGCACGCCGAAGCCGTTGGGACACAAAGCGGGGGCTATCTTCATCTCACTGATGCCGAAGCGAACGGGGTAAAATTTCGGTGCCCTCGAATCATCGATTTCAGCAAGCAGGGTAACTTGTCCGATTCAGCGCTTTCAGGTTTTGGTTTCGCCGAAGATTGGGGGCGTTGGAGCGACGGCGCGCATGCCACTTTGGCGTGTAAGGGTTCAAATGCGACTTCGGCGCTTGTTAGCCTGACGGCCTTTTCGCCGGGCAACCGTCGTCAAAATGTCCTCATTTCTGCGAACGGCGCCGACCCTCGACTGTTCACGCTTGACAGCACGCAGCGCACGCTTAGTATCCCGTTGCCTTCTTCCGCGGACGGGGAGATAACATTGCGCTTTGATCTTCCGGACGCGATTTCTCCTAAGGAGGCCGGTGTCAGCGAAGACTTCCGGAAACTCGGTATTGGCATTCAGAAGATCGAATTTGCTAAGTGAAAGGGAGAGGCGTCACAATTTGCTTCCGCAGACTTAAATTGCAGGCGCGGGGAAGGTCCGACGCAAACTTCGACCTTCTTTCTCCTTTGAGCGATCCGGGCATGCATTCATATCTGCCGTCAGCGAGGCAAACATAAGCCGTTGGGTTTGCTGCCGCCGGCCGGTTGCTTCACTGGCAGGGCAGGGAAGGTCACTGTGACGGCACCGCACTCGCACAAGTGTGTTGCGCACTACGAGCGGAGCGAATGCGTTACTGTGACGGCGGAGGATGCTGGATGCTCATCGCCCACCGTCACGAGAGAGCTTCGGCAGCGAAAATCTCTCGAAAAACACATTCGAGTGTCGTGTCAGGTGGCCGGTATATCTTGTGGCATGATATGCGTTTCGCTCGCCGCTACCTCTACAATGCACAACTCAGAAATGCATTTCGAGTGGTTTGAGACGTCCGCAATCCTTTATCTGGTAGCGCCAGTGTTTCTGTTCTTCGCTACCTTCATTCGTATCGTCGTGGCAATTCCCGGTTGCACATTCATCGCAGTCGGCGCATATAGCCTGATACGCCGAACACGATGGCGTGATCAGATGGGTGGGTCACTAGTGAGCGTCTATCTGTTGGCCATCGCATGCGTCTGGATTTGGCTTTCTGGCGGGGGTGGGCCGCTGCATCAAAATACCGATTGGATAAAACATTACGCAATCCTCAATGCACTTGCTCAGAATCATTGGCCAGTGGAAATGGCGGGTCAGACTGGAGTGCTTCGTTATTCGCTCGGTTGGTATTTGATCCTGGCGCTCATTTTAAAAGCTGTGACGCCTCACGCTCAGAATGTCGCATTATCTTTATGGTCCGTTACCGGAATTTTTATCTTCTTTAGGATCATCGCCGCGGTCGTTGGAAGCCGGATCGGTGCTTTCGTCGCTCCGTTGTTTTTTTCGTATTCGGTGGGGCTGACCTAATCGGATACGCCTTCACAGGGTACCGGCACGGTCCAATATATCACCTGCAATGGTGGGCGGGATGGATTTCATATCCGGCCAGTACGACATCGGCCTTTTGGACCCCACAGCACGCAATTTCTTCGTGGATTGGAATCGGATTGCTTTTGACGCAGCGGCAAAACGCGCACTTGATTCCCTACCTGGGACTCGTTTTCTCCGCGATCCTGCTATGGTCGCCATTCTCGGTGATGGGCCTCGCACCGTTTTTGTTGCTGGTGCCCAGACGGCAGTGGGTCAACTCACTGATCCTCGTTTGGAAGCAGATTGGATCGACGCTCCTGGTCGCGCTGCCAATTGCCACCTATCTCGTCGCTGGCTCTGGTTCGGTTCCGCACGGATTCATATGGACATTACCCTGCACGATGGATGATGGACCGTGCTTCTCATGGGCATCGTACCTGCGCTTTCTCCTGGTCGGAATTGGCGTCCCGGCCACGGTTCTGTTTTTTACGAGCGAGAAGTATCGAGAATATTTTTGGGTGGCAATTGCATCTCTCTGCGTCATCCCGTTATATAAAATAGGCGTCACGAATGACTTCGGAATGCGCGCCTCCATTCCAGCCCTCAGCGTTCTTCCGATACTTCTCGCGGATGCAATTTGCCATTCTGGCAACTACTTGAAGATAGCAATCGCTGTTTCTCTCTTGATTGGGTTGCCGGCAGCAGCCGGGGAGATCGCACGAGGCTTCACCCGCCGCCCGGACATCGATGTCGAATCTTCGCTTTACCAGCCTTGGGCAGAGCCATACTTAGATCAATATATTTCGAGCGCTCCGATATTTGTGTTGAGATCGCCGGCCTCCAGGGCGAACGATAGCGTTCCTGCACCGGGGGTAAGCCACTGAACGTGCACGGCGAAACGTTGAAGGGGAGCGCCAAAGTTTGTACTGGGACGCCGCCAGCCCGTGGCTGTTGAATGTCTAGAACTGCTGGCTACCGGGATATAACGGAGCCACGCGTTAAACTATCGACTTCGCTCGTCGAGCGCCTCATCATGGGCCTCGTTTTTTAACTGCTTCACCTGGAACCAACGCAAATGCACGTCGTGGTCACGGGCGCGAATGGCTTCGTGGGCCGTGCCCTATGCCGTACCCTGGTCAGTAACGGACATCGGGTCACCGGTATCGTCCGCCGTGTCGGCACAGCGCCGGCAGGCGTCGTGGAATCGGTCCATGCAGCTCCAGAATTTGCCGATATCGCTACGCAATGGCCGGCAAGTCCAGGCAATGTCGATTGTGTCGTGCATCTCGCGGCTCGTGTGCACGTCATGAACGAATCAGAGAGTGACGAGACGCAGCGAGCATTCGATGCGACCAATGTAGAAGGCGCACTACGCGTAGCGCGTAGTGCGCAGCGCAATGGCGTGCGGCGCTTCGTCTACGTGAGCAGCATCAAAGCCATAGCGGGAAGCGGGAGCACGCGTGAGCCATTGCGCGAAGACGCGGTTGCGCTCCCCGACGACGCCTACGGCCGCTCAAAGCTTGCAGCGGAGCGGTCACTGGCCGATCTGCGCCACGAAACGGGGCTCGATGTCGTGATCGTGCGACCTCCGCTCGTGTACGGTCAGGACGTCGGCGCCAACTTTCGGAAGATGCTCGATGCGGTTTGGAGCGGAGTCCCTCTGCCGTTTGGGGCGGTGGTCGCCCGGCGCAGCTTGCTGTTCGTCGACAATCTGGCCGACGCGCTTATGCATTGCGCATTTGATGCGCGAGCGGCAAACGCCTGCTTTCACGTCGCTGACGAGGTCGCGCCCTCTGTCGCAGATCTGTTGCGCGCCATCGGGACGCATCTAGGCCGCCCGGCGCGCCTCATACCCGTGCCCGTGCCGCTGCTTAAACTCGCTGGCCACCTCACGGGAAAATCGGCACAGATTGAGCGCCTTACAGAAGGACTGGTTCTCGATTCATCGGAGATTCGGCGACAACTGTCCGGGTGGCAACCGCCTTATACGCTGGATGATGGATTACGGGCGACGGCCGAGTGGTATCGCGCTTGGCGCAAGGAGCAAGGGTTGGCATGAGGGGGGCTTTCGACATACTCGCAACATCGGGATGGATTGTGCTGCTTGTGGCGGGGGCATCAGCCCTGGCATGCTTTCTCATCCTTCGATGCCTGCTCTCAACCGGTCTCGCATGGCGGATCGCAACAGATGTGCCGAATCATCGCTCACTGCACGCCACGCCAATTCCACGAGTCGGCGGCTGGGGGATCGTACCGGTTTCCCTCGCTGCGCTTTTATGGCACGCGTCGCAGATGTGGCTGATCGCGGCCGCAGCGGCGGCGTTAGCGATGGTCTCGCAGATCGACGATCGCCGTGATTTGCCGGCGCGCGTGAGGTTTGCCGCGCATTTCGCCGCAGTTGTTGCTCTGATCGTCTTCCGGCCGGCGGACGCTCCTTGGTGGCTGCTCGCAGGGATTGGCTTCCTGATGCTATGGATGATCAACCTGTACAACTTCATGGACGGTGCCGATGGCCTGGCAGGCGGCATGGCGTTGTTCGGTTTCGCGGCCTATGGGGCCGCGGCCTTGGCTGGAGGGAGCCCATCGCCCGCGTTAGCCGTGGTTTGCGCTGCCATCGCCGGCGCGGCCCTCGGCTTCCTGTTTCTCAACTTCCACCCGGCCAAATTGTTTCTGGGCGATGCCGGTTCGATCACGCTCGGCTTTTTGGCTGGCGCGCTTGGCTATTGGGGCTGGCGCGGCGACGTCTGGCCGCTTTGGTTTCCAGCCATTGTTTTTTCCACTTTTATTGCGGATGCCTCCATCACCTTACTAAGGCGCCTGTGCCGAGGTGAGAAATTCTGGCAAGCGCACCGCGAGCATTACTATCAGCGCATGGTTCGCTCGGGTGTTGGTCATCGTCGCACCGCCATCTACTGGTATGCCACGATGCTCGCGGCCGTCATCCTCGCGTTTTGGGCATTGAGTCGGCCAGCCTGGGAGCAATGGCTGATTTTTGCGGTGTGGTACGGCGTACTTGGGTGCTGCGGCCTGATCATCGATGCGCGGTGGCGAACATTTCAGGCAGCTCACACCAAGTAGTCGCGCCCGCACCTGCTGGCACGCCGGCCCTCCAGGCCGACGAATCGACGGCGCCCCTATTTGTTGCCTTGCTTGCGGATGCATCTGTAACATCGCCGAGACGTTTGTTTCGCGGACGAAATTCTTGCGGTGCACTGCAACCATTAAGATCAGGACGCGGCGCTGCCGGTCGGTTGGTATGCTGCCGGGCTTGCGGGCATAATATCTGCTGCGGCGTCGCGGGCATGGAGTCCTAGTGGCAGCAATGGCCTGGTTTTGCTGCGTACGTAGTATGGAGATTGACCTCCGGGGATCACCATCGATATGCCCCCCAAAATGCTCTCCAGAATCTGACGCGAAATAATTTCGAGGTTTGCCGCCAATGTTGCGATCCAAGGCGTCTTGGTTGTCGTTCAGTGTTTTTTTCTTTGACATGCTGGCCGCAGCGGCCGCGTGGCTCGTCGCGTACGTTGTTCGCTTCAACGGTGAAATTCCGGCTCCCTTTTTCAGGGGCGCTTGCGCAGCGCTCCTATGGGTCCTCCCCGTATATGGGGCGATGTTCCGTACCTTTGGCTTGTATCGCGGTTTGTGGGTATTCGCGAGTCTGCCCGATCTAATGCGTATCGCGAAGGCGATCATGGTCGGTGCGCTCGTTGTAATGATTGGCGCAGTCATGTTCCAGCCGAAACCGATCATTCCACGCTCGGTTCTCCTGCTCACGCCGATGGTGCTGTTCCTCGCGATGGGCGGTGCGCGAGCCATCTACCGAGCCAGCAAGGAGTTTTATCTGTACGGCGGCCTCGTTGGTCGAGGAAAGCCCGTGCTGATCCTCGGGGCGGGAGGAGCAGGCGCGAGCCTCGCCCGTGAACTGTCGCGCTCGGGCGAATGGCGCCTCGTTGGTCTTCTGGACGACGACGTCGCGAAGCGGGGGCGCGAGATCTATGGCTATAAGGTACTCGGCCGGATAGATGAGATAGCGCGCTGGACAGAGACGCTCAAAGTCGAGCATGTAATCATCGCGATCCCGTCCGCGGCAGTGGAGACGCAGCGACGCCTCGCCACGCTGTGCGTGCGCCTTGGCGTCAAGGCGATGGTTTTGCCTTCGCTCACTGCGCTGATGCCTAGCCAGGGGTTCCTGTCGCAGATTCGACAGATCGATCTTGAGGACCTTCTCGGCCGTGAGGCGGTCAGCATCGACACCGCTCACGTGGAGGCGCTGCTGCGAGATCGGGTAGTGATGGTTACCGGCGCGGGCGGCTCGATCGGTTCGGAACTTTGCCGTCAGATTCTGAAGTTCAAGCCCGCGCAACTCATCGCATTCGACTTGTCCGAGTATGCGATCTACCGGCTCACCGAGGAGATCCGCGAGCGATTCCCTGAGCAGGCGATTATTTCGTTCATCGGCGATGCGAAGGACTCGCTGCTGCTCGACCACGTCATGTCGCGTTACGCTCCGCATATCGTCTTCCATGCGGCCGCCTATAAGCACGTGCCATTGATGGAGGAACTCAACGCATGGCAAGCACTGCGCAATAACGTGCTTGGTACGTACCGCGTCGCGACCGCGGCGATTCGCAACGGCGTACGCCATTTCGTGCTGATCTCGACCGACAAGGCCGTGAATCCGACTAACGTAATGGGTGCGAGCAAGCGCCTCGCCGAGATGGCGTGCCAGGCGCTGCAGCAGACAAGCGAACGCACCCAGTTCGAGACTGTCCGCTTCGGCAACGTACTAGGCAGTGCGGGAAGCGTGATCCCGAAGTTCCAGCAGCAGATCGCCAGAGGCGGTCCTGTCACTGTTACGCATCCCGAGATCACCCGCTTTTTCATGACGATCCCCGAGGCGGCGCAGCTTGTGCTTCAGGCATCCAGTATGGGGCAGGGCGGTGAGATCTTCATTCTCGACATGGGCAAACCCGTCAAGATTGTCGATCTGGCCCGTGATTTGATCCGCCTTTATGGCTTCGCTGAAGATCAGATTCGTATCGAGTTCAGCGGCTTGCGCCCCGGCGAGAAACTTTACGAGGAGTTGCTGGCCGATGACGAGATGACCACGCGCACCGCGCACCCCAAACTGCGCATCGCGCGAGCTCGCGAGGTTCCGGTCAATCTGCTGGACGAGTTGTTGCCGTGGCTAATGCAGCACCGTGTTCCAGGTGACGACGAAGTGCGTCGGGACCTTCGCCGTTGGGTGCCAGAATATCAGCCAGCGAGTGTGTCGAAGCTGCAGAGTGTCGGCGGAACGTCGATAAGAGCAACTGGCTGATTCAGGTACGCAGTGGTTGGAGCGCTTCGCCGTATGTAGATTATTTCCCAGCGGTCGCCGCGCGAAGACGTGCCCCGGTGAGCGATCCGCTACTGCCAATTGCGAAACGGTGGCCACGCACAAGGTAATCAATGACATGATCGACGCAATGGTCGACCGTGTTGCCTTGAGTACGAATCGTGAGATCCGGGTGAGCCGGTGGGTGATAGGGCGAGCCGATACCGGTGAACTGCGCGATCTCGCCGCGGCGAGCGCGTTGATATAGACCCTTGGGGTCTCGCTTTTCGCATACATCGAGCGGCGCATCGACGAACACTTCGACGAACGCCCCTTCCCCGATAATGCGCCGTGCATTTTCTCGATGCTCGGGTTCAGGCGAAATGGTCGCCGTGACGGCCACAAACCCCTCATTGCAAAAGAGTGCCGCTACATGGGCGACACGTCGGAGATTTTCCGTGCGCTCGGCATCGCTAAAGCCTAGGTCCGCGTTGAGACCCGTGCGCAGCACGTCGCCGTCGAGCATCGTTGCTCGACGCTCAAAGGTTTGCAGTCGACTGACCAATGCGCGCGCAATGGTGGATTTGCCTGCGCCGGACATGCCGGTGAGCCAGATGACAATTCCTGCCGACGTTGTTGTATCCACTGCTTGCTGCCTCGCTCAACGCAAACCCTATTTGCCAGAGACAACATTTTAACTGTCGAAACTATTGCTGTAACGTGTATGTAATATGCCGCAACAAATTCTTAAGCGTATAACTCAATGGAATAAGCGGAGAGCAGGGAGTCGTAGTGTTCAGGCCGGTTAGTCGGTGACTTGGGTAAGGGACCTGTCGGAACGTACGAGGACGCGCGGTGATCGCAATCGTCCCTTGCATGGCCAGAGGCCAGGAAGAGTGGCTTGCAGTCGGAGTCGGGTTACACGCGTATTTCCAGTATTGGTGAACTCGGGCGTTCAGAATCCACGCGTTCCGCGATCGCCGCGAGAACGGCCAGTACGGTCGCATAGAAAGATACCGTGCTCTTCAGGTCGAAGGTCTCGACCGTCAACCCGAATATGAAAAACATCAGCGCGAAGGACAGGCCCATTAGCGCCGTGCGACGCGTCGTCCTCGACGCGGACTTCAGCTTCGCCGCGAAAAAGGCCGCGGGCACGACGTAGATTGCGAGCAGCGCGAGACCGCCCACCATGCCGTAGTTGGCCATGTAGGCAAGCAGCTGGTTGTGCACTTCGCCCTCGCCGAATGCCGCCGCCTTGGGCGTAAGCGCACCTTGCTTCGCCATCGATGTCATTTTGTCGCGAAACCCGTCGGCACCGAGCCCCAGCACCGGATGTTCGGCGATCAGCGTCGATGCCGCCTCGTAGAGCTGCAGGCGGATGCCGACCGACGTGTCGCGGTGGCCCTGCGTGTACTGTGCCAGGTCGGACGATACATCGCCGAGGCGATCGCGTACCGTCCCCGACAGCCCGTACACGAGCGCGAGCAGCAGCGCGACGGCCATCGGCATGAGCACTTTCCACTGTAGCGGCTTGTTGCGGCCGAGCTCCCACACGATTAGGATCGCCACGAACGGCAGCGCCGCCCAGCCCCCGCGCGAGCCGGAGAGCAGCGAAGCTGCGAGCCCGGCAAAGAGGCCTGCGATCTTAAGCGCGCGCGCGAAGGCCGAATCCTTGCGCCACCAGTTCAGCGTAATCGCCGAGATCACGCCGAGCGCGAGCGCGAGATCGCCGAAATGGATCGGGTTCAGGAACGCACTGCCGATGCGGCCATCGCCCCAGTCACGCGGCAGGAAGAGCGCAATCGCGAGCGCGGCGAAAGCGCCCAGCGTAAAGGAGATGTCCGCCCAGATGAAGATCCGCTGCGGCGCGCGGCGCAGGGCGAGAAAGATCGGGATCGCGAGCAGGAACCGCGAAGGCGAGTCCCAGGTCCGGAACAGGGGATGGCCGTGCGAGAGCGTGCTGAGGGCGACGGCAGCCACGGGGGCGCAAAGCGCCACGCAGAACGCCAGCCCGTGACGGCCGGGAGACGCGTAACCATAAGTGGCGCCCGCGGGGCGCCAGCCCAGCGCGCCGACCGCAATGACACCCGCGCCGATCGACACGGCGCTCGAGGCGCCCTGCACGAGCATGGCGATAGCGGGAAAAGCCAGGAGAAAGGCCGCCGTCAGCCAGTCGCCTGGTGCGGTGCGTCGGGAATCAATCGTAACTGCTGTCGGCATCGCTGGACTGCTTTTCAATTAGGGAGGTTGCTCAGTATGTCCTCACTCCGCAGCATGACGGGTGTGAAGCATGACGGGAAATCCTCCATTGTACGCATACCTGTTTTCGCGCTCGAAACTTGCGGAGAAATTAGACTCGCTCCCGGGCCGATCATCCGCTGGCAGCAACAATCCCCGTGCATGAAGACCTGGACCGGGCAGTCATGGGTCGGCGCGCTTGAAGAAACGGGGTCGATTCGATTATTGCGGCTGATCGTGGACGGTGTCGTTTGAGCGTGGGAGGTTCGCGAACTTCCGGATGGCCGGCAGTTTCCATAACCGGACCTCCTGAATTACCGTTCGGACCAATGTATCGCTCACCTTGACATAGCCATGCTTGCGCTCCAGGATCTGCCCGTCCGCGTCGGCGAGCAACCCAAGGATCGCGATGGCGCGCGCAGGCTCTAATGCAGCAAATACGAAGTCCCTTCGTATCGGCAAGTTTCGGCCTTGGACCAAAAAGACACCCGGCGTGCGCCGAGCGCGTGAAAGGCACAGCCAAGTTGTGCGACCGTAATCGGTATCTCAAACCAGTGAATGTTTCGATACGGCTCGCGAAAAGTCTCCCCATGGCATCATTCATATTCTTGAGGGGAAGAACATTGTGAAATCGGCAATCATTACTGGCATTACCGGTCAGGACGGCGCATACCTTGCGCAGCAGCTCCTTGAAAAAGGCTATATCGTCTACGGCACCTACCGCCGGACGAGTTCCGTAAACTTTTGGCGCCTGGAAGAGCTCGGCGTCGCCGGCCACCAGAATTTGCGTCTCGTCGAGCACGACCTGCTGGATGCGGGCAGCTGTATTCGCTTGATGGAGCGTGCTCAGCCCGACGAGGTCTACAACCTCGCCGCCCAGAGCTTTGTGGGCGTGTCTTTCGAGCAGCCGGCGCTTACCGCGCAGGTGACCGGCGTCGGCGCTCTGAATCTCCTCGAGGCGCTGCGTATTATCAATCCGAAGGCGCGCTTCTATCAAGCCAGCACTTCAGAGATGTTCGGCAAGGTGCAGGCTATCCCTCAGAAGGAGTCCACGCCGTTCTATCCGCGCAGCCCGTACGGTGTCGCCAAGCTCTACGCGCACTGGATCACGGTGAACTATCGCGAAAGCTACGACATGTTTGCGTCCAGCGGCGTTCTCTTCAATCACGAGTCGCCGCTGCGCGGCCGCGAATTCGTCACGCGCAAGATTACTGACTCGCTTGCGAAGATCAGCCTGGGCCAGCTCGACGTGCTCGAGCTCGGAAACCTCGACGCGCAGCGGGACTGGGGTTACGCGAAGGAATACGTGGACGGCATGTGGCGCATGTTGCAGGCCGAGCGCCCCGATACCTATGTGCTTGCAACGAACCGCACGGAGACCGTGCGTAATTTTGCCAACGCGGCGGCAAAGTGTCTTGGCATCGACATCGAATGGCAAGGCAGCGCAGAGAACGAAATCGGGCGTGATTCCAGAAGTGGCAAGACGATCGTACGCGTGAATCCCAGGTTCTACCGTCCGGCCGAGGTCGATCTGCTCATCGGGGATGCACAGAAGGCCCGCGAAGAGCTCGGCTGGGCGCCGAAAACGTCACTTGAAACACTATGCCGGATGATGATCGAAGCGGACGTTGCGCGCAACAAGAAGGAGACGTCGGTCTAATGGCTTCAGTGCTGATTACAGGAGCCGAGGGCTTCACGGGGCGTTATGTTGCTGAAGCATTGCGGGCTCGCGGCCATGAGGTTTCGAGTCTCGTGCGACGCTGTGATGTGCCCGCCCCCGACGTATACGCGTGTGACTTGCAGGACCGTGCAGGGCTCGCGGAGGTGGTGGCGCGTGCGCGAGCCGACTGGGTTGTGCATCTGGCCGCCATCTCGTTCGTCGGGCATGGGAATCCGGGCGAAATTTACGCAACCAACGTCGCGGGATCTCGAAATCTGCTCGAGGCGCTCGCAGCGGGCGAAAAGAAGCCCACGGCGGTGCTGCTCGCAAGCAGTGCGAACATTTACGGCGCGGGCCCGCTAGGCCTGCCGATTCCCGAAACGGCGCCGTATCATCCCGCGAATGACTACGCTGTAAGCAAGGTCGCGCTTGAGTACATGGCGCAGCTCTGGACAGACCGCTTGCCGATCATCACGGTGCGGCCGTTCAACTACATCGGCGTTGGCCAATCGCTGAGTTTTCTTGTTGCGAAAATGGCGGATCATTTCCGTCGGCGCGCGCCGGTCATCGAACTGGGCAATCGCGATGTGGCTCGCGACTTCTCCGACGTGCGCTGGGTGGCCGACGTATATTGCCGTCTGCTAGAAAAGGCGCCAGTCGGCGAAGTATTCAACGTGTGCTCGGGCCATGCGGTCACGCTCACGCACGTGCTGCAGACGATGTCCACGATCACCGGCCACGATATCGAGGCACGGACCAATCCCAACTTTGTGCGTCCGCACGAGGTGAAATCGCAATGCGGGGATAACAGGAAGCTGATGAGCGCCATTGGTCAGTTCGACGCGCCGACTCTCGACGAAACGCTGCAGTGGTTGTTGTCAGACGGTGATCGCATCTGAATTGCAGAGACAAACAGGGGCGATGCCACTACGGAAGATGGCACGTCAGGGGGCGACAGAGCGACAGCACGGATGGGTTGATCCGCATCGACATGCACCCGACCTGGTCGTGGAGCCGACCGACGTCACATCGATCTCGCTGCAGCCTGCGTATTGTTGGGGGCTTCGAAAAAATGGCGGGAAACATTTTCCCGCCATCGGCGACTTATGAGGACGCGGCATCTGCCGTCAAGAGCGCGCGCGGGCTACGAGAGCATCCTCTTGATCGCCCGTATCGGCCTTGTAATGCGCCAACTTGATGAATCAAGAATAGCCCGATTGTGACTTTCTACAGCCGTAAGACGCTCGCTGCCTTGCGCAAGTTGTTCGCGCAGCATATCGACTTGCCGTTGCAGGTCTTCCTTCTCCCGCGTGAGATTGGCTAAGTACTGCGCGTCAACGTCTGCCGTGCGAAGAAGATGGCGCGTTCGATTGAGACTGCTTAGCCGGGTGAGCAGATCTGATTTATCGAAACCCGCGACGATATTGGCAAATCTCATGCTCGTGAGATGCTCGTAGGTCACGCCGTACGCTTCATTTTCGTCGGTAAAATCCAGGTATTCGGATCCGTCGATCGCGTATGCGTACGGGAAGATTTTCAGCAGGCGCTCGCGAAACTCCGGCAGCGTTATGCGTCTGAACTGGTTCAAACAAAAATGATTCATCTCCAGTACGACGCGAGGTTTGCATTTACGAAGCGTCTCGGTCGCCCCTTCGAGTACGTCGAGCTCGAAACCTTCAACGTCGATTTTCATGAAATCGACCTTTTCGAGCCCCAAGGAAGAAAAGGCCTCGTCAACCGTTCGCACGGCGACATCGACCGTAAAGTGCCCCGCACGCCCTGTATGAAACTCGTTCGCGATGAAGGCACCAGAGAGGTTCGTCTCGCTGCCTTGCATGGGGAGTGTTCCCGCCTGACTGCCAAATGCAAAATTCTGACGCGTGATATTCGCGACGGCACCAACATTCTTTGTGAGAAGTGCAAAGGTGCGTGGCACAGGCTCGACGGCTACCACCTTGCCATCGCCTACGATCTGCGACAACGCGAGTGCCGTGCAGCCGATGTTGGCGCCAATATCCAGTGCCTGCGCACCGCCATCGCACATCACCGCAAGCAGTGAGATTAGATCCGGTTCGAATTCGTCGCTCATGCCCTCTGCATACTTGTCGTCGCCATTAATTGGCCAATTTCTGCCGGCAATGCGGATATTGCGTTCCATCTTCGCTCCTGCGTCCCCGTTGATAGGTTGATGCCGAGGCGACGATTCTAACAGCCAGGAAAGAAATAGTTAGACACCGTAACTTCCCGTTCCCGAATGCGCGGTGACTGAGAGCGTGGCGCGGCTACTAACCGTCCTCGGGCGATTTCTCTATTTGCAAAACCAGGTGAGCAGAATGTGCGGCGTGCCGAGCTTCGGCGAGGTCCATACTGCCGCCGATTCCACTATTTTCGGGGCGAACGGCGCCCGTTACGGAAGGCCTTATGCCCGCGCTAGAGTCAACACTGGCCGTCTAAGACGGGGACACCCGACGCGAGAGTCAACCGGCTGGTCATCCAGATGCACAATTTGCTTACGCAGAAGCTCTCGCCGGGATGGAACTGTAGGCCCGCATGCAGTGTGCACCCACGTTGAGCGCATTCACCGCTGGCCGATGTTTACTACTCAACAGCGGGTCAATCGTGGCGCGCCGACTCTCATTTTCTTGCGTGCACGATGCGGGACGCTGGCGATGGTGGGCCGTTACCTGCTGCGAAGAGAGGACGCCGCCTTGAGGAACCACGCCCCCTCTTACTTAAAACCCCGCGGATTCTTCTCCTGCCAGCGCCAGTGATCCACGCACATGCGCTCGATCCCAAACTCCGCCTTCCAGCCGATGAGCGTTTCCGCTGCAACCGGATTCGCATAGCATTCGGCTATGTCGCCCGGCCGCCGCGCCACGATCTCATAGGGCACCGGCTTGCCTGACGCCTGTTCGAACGCCTTCACGACTTCCAGCACGCTGTAGCCGCGGCCGGTACCGAGATTCACGACAAAGCCTTCACCACGCGAAGCAAGCGCATCGAGCGCCTTGAGGTGGCCTTTCGCGAGATCGACCACGTGAATGTAGTCGCGCACACCCGTGCCGTCCGGGGTCGGGTAATCACCACCGAACACGCGTAGCTTTTCGAGTTTGCCCACCGCCACTTGCGCGACATAAGGCATGAGGTTGTTTGGAATGCCCGCCGGATCCTCGCCGATCAGCCCGCTTTCATGCGCGCCCACCGGATTGAAATAGCGCAGCACGGCAATGCGCCACTCCGGGTCCGAGATCGTGACGTCGCGCAGGATCTGCTCAGCGATGAGCTTCGACTGCCCGTAGGGATTCGTAGCCGAGAGCGGAAACGATTCGTCGATCGGCGAGCGTTCGGGCATGCCGTACACCGTAGCCGAAGAGCTGAACACGAACTGCTTCACATCGTGCTGGCGCATCACGTCGAGCACCACTAGCAGCCCGTCAACATTGTTGCGGTAATACTCGATGGGCTTCGCCACCGATTCGCCCACGGCCTTGAGCGCCGCGAAATGGATCACTCCGGTGATGCGGTGCGCTTCGAAAACGCGCGAGAGGGCAGCGGCGTCGCGCACGTCGGTTTCGTAAAACGCCACGGGCTTGCCTGTGATCTGCTCGACTTGCTTGAGCGATTCGCTGCTGCTGTTCACGAGATTGTCGACGGCGACCACGTCATAGCCGCCATTGAGCAACTCGACGCAGGTATGCGAGCCAATGTAGCCGGCGCCGCCAGTGACGAGGATGGTGCCCTTTGAGTTCGTCGCAGTCATGCGTGTTCGTTCCCGTGAAATCCAGACTCGATCAAAAAGTCGACCCGGTAATTTCCCGGATCAGTTCCCGGTAGCGTTGTACCACAACGCGCTCATCGAATTCTTTCTCGATTTTTTTCCGGCCGCGTGCCGCCATGGCGGCGCGCGCCGGCCCGTCGAGATCCAGCATGCGCGCGAGGCCAGCGGCTAGCGAGGCGGCGTCGCGCGCTTCGCACAGCAGGCCGTTCACGCCGTCGGCAACCACTTCGCGGCAGCCGGGCACGTTAGTGGCCACGATCGGGCGGCCCATCGCGCTCGCTTCCATCAGCGTGCGCGGCACGCCTTCACGGTACGAGGGCAGCACGACGCAGTCCGCATCGGCAATAAACGGGCGCACATCGGCCGTTTCGCCCAGATATTCGATCACGCCTTCGCGCTCCCACATCGCCACTTCTTCGCGCGAGATCGCGCTCGGATTGTCCACGCCCACCGGGCCAAGCAACCTGAAGCGCGCGTGAGGATAGCGCGCGCGCAGCGTGCGCGCGGCCTCGACGTACTCGCCCACGCCTTTGTCCCAGAGCAGCCGGCCAATCAGAACGAAGGCAAACTCCGCGAGCTCGGGCAGCGGCGTGAGAGGGAAATCTTCGAGATCGACGCCTTCACCGTGCAACAGCCTCGCGCGTTCGGGATGCGCGAGGAGATTGCCATCTTTGAAAGCGGCTTCATCGTCGCGATTGAGGAACCACACTTCGCGCGGGAAGCGGAACGCAAAGCGATACAAACGCTTGGCGACCTGCGCAGCGCGGCTCTTCTGGATGAAAACGTACCCAAGGCCTGTGGTGACCGCCACCGAGGGCGTGCGTGCGAGCCAGGCGGCAATCGATCCGTAGATATTCGGCTTGATCGTGTAGTGGAACACGACGTCCGGCTTGAGCGCGCGATAGTGGCGATAGAGCGCGAGGAGCGTACGCAGGTCGTCGAGCGGGTTCGTTCCCTTCGAGGCCACCGGCAGTTCGACGCAGCGGCAGCCCATGGCGACGAGCGGTTCGAAGGTGCGGTCGCGCGGCGCGATCACGGTGACTTGCGCGCCCGCCTCAGCGAGCGCACGCAAAAGGCCGCGCCGATACGTATAGATCGCCCAGGCCGTGTTGCAGACAAGGGCGACATGCAGTGGATGCCGGCGCGCGGCGGACTGGGGCGCGCTCGCGGCGGCAGCGGTCGGGGCAGGCGAGGGGTTCACGAAAGCGGGGCGTCGTTGGGAGGCAATGGCGGCAGGGGCCGGGGCGCACATTTTAGCCGACGGGCGTAGAGACGCGCCCAGCCGTCAGCGATCCATGAAGCCGCGCTAGAAAGGCTCGGATTTGATATCGGTGCGCTGTGCAATCGCCGCCAGCACGGCCAGCATGGTCGCGTAGAAAGACACAGTGCTCTTCAGATCGAAAGTCTCGACCGTCAGCCCGAAGACGAAAAACATCAGGACGAAGGACAGGCCCATGAGCGCCGTACGCCGTGCCGTCCTGGATGTGGACTTCAGTTTCGCTGCGAAAAAGACCGCAGGCACGATGTAGATCGCGAGCAGCGCGAGACCGCCCACAAGGCCGTAGTTGGCCATGTAGGCGAGCAGCTGGTTGTGCACTTCGCCCTCGCCGAACGACGCCGCAGTAGGAGTGATCGCACCTTGCTTCGCCATCGAGGTCATCTTGTCGCGAAATCCGTCGCCACCAAGGCCCAGCACCGGATGTTCGGCAATCAACGTGGAAGCTGCCTCATAGAGCTGGAGACGGATGCCGACCGACGTATCGCGGTGACCAAGTGTGTATTGCGTCAGGTCGGACGACACTTGGTCGACGCGGTCGCGCACCGTCCCCGAGAGCCCGTACACGAGCCCGAGCAGTATCGCAACCGTCACCGGCATCAGCACCCTCCAGTGAAAAGGCTTGTTGCGGCCGAGTTCCCACACGATTAGCACGGCAACGAGCGGAATCGCCGCCCAGCCGCCGCGCGCGCCAGACAACAGCGAAGCAGCGAGGCCTGCGAGCAGTCCCGCAATCTTCAGCGCGCGCCAGAGCGCCGAATCCTTGCGCCACCAGTTCAGCGCGATCGCCGACAGAACGCCGAGCGCGAGCGCGAGATCACCAAAATGGATTGGGTTCAGGAACGCGCTGCCGATGCGGCCGTCGCCCCAATCGCGCGGCATGAAAAGGGCCAGGGCGAGCGCGGACACGGCTCCCAGCGTAAAGGAAAGGTCCGCCCAGACGAAGATCCGCAGCGGCGCGCGCCGCAGGGCGAGGAAGATCGGGATCGCGAGCAGGAACCGCGACGGCGAGTCCCAGGTCCGGAACAAAGGATGCCCATGCGAGAGCGTGCTGAGCGCCACCGCGGCAACGGGGCCACATAGCGCGATGCAGAACGCCAGTCCTTGGCGCCCGGGCGGCGCATAGCCATATGACGCGCCTGCCGGCCGCCAGCACAGGGCCGCCAGTGAAACAACACCCGCGCCAATCGATACGGCGCTCGCAGCGCCCTGCACGAGCATGGCGATAGAGGGAAAGGCGAGCAAGAAGGCCGCGGTCAGCCAGTCGCCGGGCACGGAGCGTCGGGAATCAATCGTAACTGCTGTCGGCATCGCTACACTGCTGTTGTCTGCAAGGGCGGGTTGGTTTGCACTGCATCCCCGTGTTACGTCCTCACTACGCAGCTTTGTGGGTGCGAAGCATGACGAGAAACGCGCTATTGTACGCATACATTTTCCTCGCTCGAGACCGCGCCTAAAAATCTGTGCACTACGTTGGTGATTGCCACGGACTCGGTGAAAATCGGGAGCAAACGGAACCTGTGTAGGTTGCAGGCGCACGCGAGGCCGTTGCGTAAGAGCACAGGGCGCGCGCCGCCCACTGGTATGACGATTCGCTGCGCCTCGCGCACCGTTCGGCTACACTGCGCGCGCCGCGCACGTTTCCAGTCTCGCCCGATCCTCAGCCATGCTTCGTTCCCTTGCCGCCCTCCTGATCTTCCAGTGTCTCGGCGAGAGCGTGTCCTACGTGTTCTCGCTGCCCGTGCCCGGTCCCGTGATCGGCATGTTGCTCTTGTTCGCCTTCGCGCTGATGCGGCCCGCCGCCGCCGAGGCCATCGAGCCGACCGCGCTCGAATTGCTGCGCCATCTTTCGCTGCTCTTCATTCCGGCAGGCGTGGGCATCATGGTGTCCGCGCAGGCTGTGCGCGGCGAGGCGCTCGCCGTGATCGCGAGCCTCGTCGTGAGCACGACGCTTGGCATCGCCGTGACTGCGCTTGTCACGCGCGCATTGTTGCGTCGCCAGCGGCGAAACACGTCGGCCGGGGAGGGCGCATCGTGAACAGCCACCTGCCCATCACCAAGCTCGATGCGATCTGGGTCTACCTCGCCGCCACGCCGCTCCTCGGCTTAACGGTCACGCTCGTCGCCTATCTCATCGCCATCAATATCTACGCGCGCGCGAAGCACAATCCGCTCGCGAATCCGGTGCTCATCGCCGTGGCGCTCGTCGTCACGGCGCTCAAGATCACGGATACGCCGTATCGCACGTATTTCGAAGGCGCCCAATTCGTGCACTTCCTGCTCGGCCCCGCCACGGTCGCGCTCGCACTACCGCTCTATCGTCAGTGGGACAAGCTCAAGCGCGGCGCGCTGCCATTGCTCGGCGGCCTTGTTGCGGGCTCGCTCACAGCGATTGTGTCTGCGGTCGGCGTCGCGAAGCTATTCGGCGCTTCGCATCAGACCATTGCGTCGCTCGCGCCGAAGTCTGTCACCACACCGATCGCCATGGCCGTTGCGGACAAGATCGGTGGCATTCCGTCGCTCACTGCTGTGCTCGTGATATCGACGGGTGTGTTTGGCGCGGTGACCGCACGCTGGATTCTCAACCTCATTCGTGTGCGCGAGGTAGAGGTGCGTGGGTTTGCGATCGGCGTCGCGTCACACGGCATCGGTACTGCGCGCGCGTTTCAGGTGAGCGAGGAGATGGGCGCATTTTCGGGGCTCGGCATGGGCCTGAACGGTGTGTTTACCGCCTTCGTTGTGCCGGTGCTGTTGCCCGTGCTGCTGCGTTGGATTTAGGTTGAGCTGTTCGCGAACAGTGCCCGTTTCATCTTCTGCAAGGTGCGATATGGCGTTACGAAGTGCAGCATGCTCTTCGCAACGCCCGCCCAGTCGCGCCAGTTCAGCACGTTCAGATAGTGCAGTTGAAGACGTAGCGTGGAGACGATCTGCCGCCGCCGCTTTGTCGCACTAATACCGCCTTCGTTCAGCTCATAGTACAGACCAAGCTCCGGCAAATTCGCGCACTCATAGCGCTCCATCAGTCGCAGGAACAGGTCGAGGTCCTCAGCGGCCGGATATTGCACGCGATAGTTGCCCACAGCAAGCACGGCATCGATACGCAGCATGACCGACGGATGCACGAGCGGCGAGCGCAACAGGCGAGTGCGGCGCAGCGTGCGTGCATCGGCGCTCGGGCGCAGCATGAAAAGCGGTTCACCCGCGCGATTGATCACCTGGGTCCACGTGCCAAGCGCCGCGATCGCGGGCTCGGCTTGCATGCGCGCGCGTTGCTTCGCGAGGCGCTGGGGCGCGGCGAGATCGCCCGCGTCGATTCGCGCCGCGTAGCGAAAACCGCGGGCCGCGAGCGCCTCGACACCCGCCTGCAACGCTCGCTCAATGCCGCCGTTCTTCGGCATGCGCAAGACTTCCACGCGCATGCCAGGTACATCAGGCGCGACGATAGGCGGCGTGCTGCCGTCATCGACCACGAGTGCGTAAATCGTTGCATCTTCATCGAACGAAGCGAGCGTGCGCGCAACGTCGTCCTGGCCGTTGTACGCGGGCATGAGCACGGCGACGTCGGCAAGCGCGCCCTCGCGTGCGTCGCTCGCAGGGAGCGCGGCGGAATTCATCATGAAACTAGCTTGAAGCGGATGTAGTAGAGATTCACGCAGGCAGCCGCGAGATAGCCAGCCGCGAGGCCGCACAACGCTCCGTACGAACCAAGTCGCGAAATCGCCACGAGATTCACGGCGAACGCCACGGCGAGCGCGAGCAGCCATTTCGCGAGCAGCACGAACTTCGCCTGATATTTGAGCACGACGAGGTTGCCAATGGCTTCGAGCCCCGCCGGCACCGAAAGCCAGACAGCCCAGCGGAAAATGCCGATCGCGCCTTCATAGTCAGGCCCGAACACGCGGCCGATGATAAAGCCCGCGAGCGCGTCGAGCACGAGTGCGCCTGCCACCATCAGCAAGGCGGTCATGGCGAAGAGGCGCACGAGATTGCGGCGCAGTTGCGCGGTCTGCTGGACGCGGTAGACGAAGGCGGGCGCGATGGTTTGCGAGAGCATGAGCGCGAGTGTGATCCAGTTCTCGTTGAGCTGCTGCGCGGCGGAATAGCGGCCAAGGTCGGCGAACGAGATCGTGCGCTCGAGCATCAAGCGGTCGAGTTTCAGGAACAGATACATGCAGATGAGGCCGAGCCAGAACACCGTGCCCGCGCTCGCGAAATGCTTGAAGAGCGAGCGATCCACGTGCCAGCCGAGCTTGCCGCCGTGGCGGCGCCGGAAGTAAAGCACGAGCGCAGCACCAATCGCCGCCGATTCGAGCGCCCAGAGCCAGCCGAAGGTAGCG
This sequence comes from Paraburkholderia hiiakae, assembly GCF_904848665.1. Classification (GTDB taxonomy): domain Bacteria; phylum Pseudomonadota; class Gammaproteobacteria; order Burkholderiales; family Burkholderiaceae; genus Paraburkholderia; species Paraburkholderia hiiakae. Next base: position 294,677 of record NZ_CAJHCQ010000001.1, on the reverse strand, counting down.
GGCGCGAACGCCGCGCGCGCGAGCAGGTACACGAGCAGCGCCTTGATCACGGCCGTCGTCATGCTCGCGAGCAACTGCGGCTTGCTATACGTCATGCTCTGCAGCCACGCGTTGATCACGCCCACGAACGGCTCGCGAAACAGCATCGTCACGGCGAGCCCGGCGAGCATCGCGCCGACGAGCGGATCGGTCACGCCGAGCGCAATGCCGGCCCACGTGAGGAACAGCGCCGCCGCCGACACGCCAATGCGCAGCGCGAACGCGCTCCCGAGCACAGTGCCGAGCTGCTCCGGCGGCCGGTTGACGATGGTGGGCACGAGAATCTCGGCGCCACAGACCCACGTGATGGGCGCGAGCACGAGCAAAAGCGTATTGGCGTACTGCCACTTGCCGAATACGTCGGGGCCGAAATAGCGCGCGAGCACGCCGCTGATGACGATGGCGACCGCGATCTGCGTGACGCGCTCGAGGCCAAGCCACACGATGTTTGCAAACGCGCGTGCGACGTCGGGGTTCCCAAATCGCTTGAGGCTCAGCATCGCGCCTCGCCACGGCGGCACGCGTTAAAAAAGGGGCAGGCACGCGGCATGCGCAATCTCTCCGCCATTTTTGACGAATATTTTGGCGATAAAAGGAAACGGCGAAGCATTAAAATGGGTGCATACCACTGCCGAAAAACGGCAATTATAGTTTGTAACGGATCCCACTTTTCGTAACGCCAGAGGCTTTCAACTGGCTGTCCGTGTTACGAATAGACCCGAATTCCCATCTGGACGTGAGCCCAACATGATTTCGAAATCGATTTTCAAGGCATATGACATTCGCGGCGTGATCGGCAAGACCCTCGACACCGACACCGCGCGCGCCATCGGCCGCGCCTTCGGCAGCGAAGTGCGTGCACAGGGCGGCGACTCCGTGGTGATCGCGCGCGATGGCCGGCTCTCAGGTCCCGATCTCTCGCGTGCGCTGGCCGACGGCCTGTGCGAAGCGGGCGTTGACGTGGTCGACGTCGGCATGGTGCCCACGCCCGTGGGCTACTTCGCCGCGAACGTGCCACTCCAGCTGGTGGGCGGCGAGCGCAACGTGGACTCCTGCATCGTCGTGACGGGCAGCCACAATCCGCCCGACTACAACGGCTTCAAGATGGTCCTGCGCGGCAAGGCGATTTACGGCGACCAGATCCTCGGCCTCTACGAGCGTATCGTTGCGGACCGTTTCGATGCGGGCGAGGGCAGCTATACGAAGTACGACATCGCTGACGAATATGTGGCGCGCATCGTGAGCGACGTCAAGCTCGCGCGCCCGCTCAAGATCGTCGTCGATACCGGCAACGGCGTGGCAGGGGAACTCGCGCCACGTCTGTTCAAGGCAATGGGCTGCGAGCTGGTCGAGCTGTTCACGCAAATCGACGGCACGTTCCCGAACCACCATCCGGACCCGGCGCACCCCGAGAATCTGCAGGACGTGATTCGCGCGCTCAAGGAAACGGATGCGGAGATCGGCTTCGCGTTCGACGGCGACGGCGACCGTCTGGGCGTCGTGACCAAGGACGGTGAGATCATCTACCCCGATCGCCAGCTCATGCTGTTCGCCGAGGAAGTGCTCTCGCGCAATCCGGGCAAGCAGATCATCTACGACGTGAAGTGCACGCGCAATCTCGCGAAGTGGGTGAAGGCCAAGGGCGGCGAGCCGCTCATGTGGAAGACGGGCCACTCGCTCGTGAAGGCGAAGCTGCGCGAAACCGGCGCGCCCCTCGCGGGTGAAATGAGCGGCCACGTGTTCTTCAAGGATCGCTGGTACGGCTTCGACGACGGCCTGTACACGGGCGCGCGTTTGCTCGAGATCCTCTCGCGCGTGGCCGATCCGAGCAAGCTGCTCAACGACCTGCCGAACTCGCACGCCACGCCCGAGCTGCAACTGAAGCTCGAGGAAGGCGAGAACTTCGAGCTGATCGCGAAGCTGCAGAAGAATGCGAAGTTCACGGGCGCCGACGAGGTCATCACCATCGACGGCCTGCGCGTGGAGTATCCGGACGGCTTTGGCCTCGCGCGCTCGTCGAACACTACGCCCGTGGTCGTGATGCGCTTCGAAGCCGACAACGATGCTGCGCTCGCGCGCATCCAGGCCGACTTCAAGCGCGTGATTCTCGCTGAGAAGCCGGACGCGAAGCTGCCGTTCTAAGCCCCGGGGGCCTTGTGCCCCTTGCGGCCACATGACGCGCCCAACGGCGCCGCGCCAGCCACGGCGCGGCGCCGTTTGCATTCCTTTCCGCGCATTTCCCCGGTTTTTCTTCGCATTTGCGTGCGGCGCGCTAAAATTGCCCACCTTTTTAATCTGTCTGGCCCAAGAGCCTTGAGCGTGCAAAAGATCCTCATCGTGCGCGTGTCGTCGCTTGGCGACGTCGTCCATAACATGCCCGTCATTGCCGATATCCGTCGGCGGTACCCCGACGCGCAGATCGACTGGCTCGTCGAAGAGAGCTTCCAGTCGCTCGTCGAGCTGGTGGAGGGCGTGCGCCGGGCGATTCCGTTTTCGCTGCGCCGCTGGCGCAAGGGCCTCTTCTCGAGCGCCAACTGGCGCGAGATCGGCGCGTTCCGGCGCGCGCTCGCGGCCGAGAAGTACGACCTCGTGATCGACTGCCAGGGGCTCATCAAGACGGCGTGGGTGGGGAGTTGGGCGCGCGGGCCGCTCGTCGGTCTCGGCAACCGCACCGATGGCGCGGGCTACGAATGGCCCGTGCGCTTCTTCTACGACCGCTCGATCCGCATCGAGCCGCGCACCCATGTGGTCGAGCGCACGCGCCAACTGGTTGCGGGCGCGCTCGATCTCGCACCGCCTTTGGTCACCGACGACATCGACTTCGGCCTCGATACCTACCGCGCCGCCCAGGCGCTCGCGGGCGTGGGGCTGAACCTGCCGGTGCCCTACGTCGTGTTCGTGCACGCCACGTCGCGCGCCGACAAGCAGTGGCCGGACCAGCACTGGATTGAGCTGGGTCAGGCGCTCGTGCGGCGCGGCGCGTCGCTCGTGCTGCCCTGGGGCAGCGAGGCCGAGCGCGCCACCAGCGAGCGCCTTGCGCGCGAATTCGGCGAAGCGGCGATCGTGCCGCCCAAGCTCTCGCTGCCTGCCGTGGTCGGCCTGATCGACGGCGCGGCGGCCACGGTGGGCGTGGACACGGGTCTCGTGCATATCGCGGCGGCGCTGAAGCGCCCAACCGTCGAGTTGTACAATTTCGCGACCGCCTGGCGCACAGGCGGCTACTGGTCGCCGAACGTCGTCAATCTGGGCACGGCAGGCCAGCCGCCAACGCTTGCGCAGGTGAAGAGCGCGCTGGCGGGCTTCGGGTTGCTGTAGCGGCGCGCCGCCGCAGGGCCGGCGCCGAACGGGCTGCGGCGCGTCAAGGCGCGCCCCGCAGGCTGCGGGTATAAGAATCGGCGCGCACGAGGGTGCACGGACGTGCACAAGCGAGCGTCAGGGCTTGGCCGGCATGAGCCGCGCGAAAGAGGCGGGCAAAAAAAGCGGGCAACAAGCCACGCCACGCTCCCACCGCGCCACATCGGCGGGCAATCAGATCCATCGCTTCCAGGGGCGACCATGAACGAATCCCAGATCATCGAAATCACGTCCGGCGATTGGCGCGGCCAGCAGCTCTCGCAACCGCGCGAGACGCTGCTCGACGCCGTCGAGCAGGGCAAGGTGCTGTATTTTCCGAACCTGGCCTTTGCGATCGAAGGTGGCGAGCGGGCACTGCTCGACCCCGCGATCGCCGATCCCAACCGCAAGAACATCAGCCTCGACCCGAACGGCGGCGCGCTGCACGGCGTGCTTGGCGACACTGTCACGCAGTCGGCTGTGCGCGCGTTGATCGCGCGTTACCAGACGTGCGCTCGCACGCTCGTGGACGGCCTCTTTCCCGAGTACACCGACAAGCTGCGTGTGGCGCCCACGAGCCTGCGTCTGCATCAGGTGGAAACGCGTGAGACCTCGTGGCGCAAGGACGATTCGCGCCTGCACGTCGATGCGTTTCCCTCGCGTCCGAACTACGGTGAGCGCATTCTGCGCGTGTTCACCAACGTCAACCCGAACGGCGTGGCGCGCGTGTGGCGCGTGGGCGAGCCGTTCGAGAATATGGCCAAGCGCTTCCTGCCGAACATCAAGCCGCAGTTTCCGGGTTCGGCTTGGCTGCAGAACCTGCTGCATATCACGAAGTCGCCGCGCAGCGAGTACGACCATCTGATGCTCAACCTCCACGACGGCATGAAAGCCGATCTCGACTATCAGAAGGCGTGCCCGCAGGAGACCATCGGCTTTCCGCCGGGCAGCGTGTGGGTGTGCTTCTCCGATCACACCTCGCATGCGGTGATGTCCGGTCAGTTCATGATGGAGCAGACTTTTTTCCTGCCGGTGAAGGACATGGTCCATCCCGACTGGGCGCCGCTCGGCATCCTCGAACGCCTCAAGGGCAAGGAACTGGTTTGAACCCACGCGAGATGAGCCTGCCGATCAACGCGCCGACCGACACCTCCTGCCGCGCGGCCGCGGCGTTTCGTATGACCCTGGCCGTCGCGGAGGCACGATGCTAAGAGCGATCTATCGCGCGGCCTGGTGGCTCATTGCACCGCTTGCGGTGCTGCGGCTATTCATCCGATCGCGCCGCGAGCGTGGCTATCGCGAGCATATCGGCGAACGTTTCGGCTATTCGGCGGGCCGCTTGCCCGAGGACGACGCGCCGCTCATCTGGGTGCATGCCGTCTCGGTGGGCGAGACCCGCGCGGCGCAGCCGCTCGTCGACGCGTTACTGGCGGCGCGCCCCGACGCGCGCGTGCTGCTCACGCATATGACGCCGGGCGGACGCGCCACCGGCGAGCAGCTCTTCGGCGATCGCGTGCTGCGCTGCTACGTGCCGTACGACATGCCGCACGCGGTGCGGCGCTTCCTGCGCGCATGGCGGCCGTCACTCGGTCTCGTGATGGAAACCGAGGTCTGGCCCACGCTCATCGACGAATGCAAGCACGCCGACGTGCCGCTCGTGCTCACCAACGCGCGCATGTCGGCGCGCTCGTTCAAGCGTGCGGCGAAGTTCGGTGCGGGCGCGCGCGAGGTGTTCGGCGGCTTCACGCGCGTGCTCGCCCAAAGCCCCTCCGACGCGGAGCGCCTCACCGCGCTCGGCGCGCGCAACGTGGCAGTGCTCGGCAACCTCAAGTTCGACATGGCGAGCCCGCCGGCGCTGATCGCACGTGGGCGCGACTGGCGGCGCGCGATCGGCGAGCGACCGGTGTGGGTCGCGGCGAGCACGCGTGAAGGCGAAGAGGAACTCGTGCTGCAGGCCTTCGCTGCCTTGAATGTGCCGGATGCGCTGTTGATCCTCGTGCCGCGTCACCCTCAGCGCTTCGATGAAGTGGCCGCGCTCGTGGAGCGCAAGAACTTCAAGCTCGAGCGGCGCTCGCGCTGGGCGCCGGCCGCGGCTGCTGCGGCTTCCGCGCATGAGGGCGTGCGAGTGTTGCCGCAGGACGTGAGCGTTCTGCTCGGCGATTCGATGGGGGAAATGGGCGCTTACTACGCTGCCGCCGACCTCGCGTTTATCGGCGGCAGTCTCTTGCCGCTCGGGGGGCAGAACCTGATCGAAGCGTGCGCTGTGGGCGTGCCGGTGCTGATCGGCCCGCACGTGTTCAACTTCACGCAGGCCACCGCCGACGCTACGGCCGCAGGCGCGGCCCTGCAGGTTCAGGACCCCGCCGATCTCGCGCGCGCCTTGCGCGAACTCTTCAACGATAAACCGCGCCGGGTCGCCATGGGCGCGGCTGCGGCTGCGTTCGCGTCGCGCCACCGCGGCGCGACGGCGCGCACGGTGGACGTTATACAGGCTCTCGTCTCAGATGTATGACTTCGTGCGCGGTGGCGCGTACTTCGCTCAATTCCATCGCGCTCGCCGCACATCGACGGCAAGGTTTAATGGTCACCGCTTACCGATCTGAACGTGTTCTGGCTCCGCCGTGCTCCGGCTGAGCAGGCAATCGGCCTGCGAATCGGAGAGTGGCAGTTCGACGACAATTGGCAACGGCCACGCGGCTCACTCGGTGGCAAGACGCCTGCCGATCGTGTTGCGGAACCGGGCGAAATCACATCGCTCGCGGAGGCGGTGGACAGCGTGTAGATCGACGCGCCAAGGAGACGGCCGTCAAGTAAGTGAAACGATGTCTGCGAATCGCACAATTCACCCTGGCAGAACATCTCTCATGACATTCACCACATCTTTGGGCTCGATGCTCGTCACATCACTAGCCCCCGTCAGTGGAGAGCATTTGAAAAAATCGTTCTCGACGTATCGGGTTCTTGGATCAATGTCATCGCTAAACAAAGCGATGGTCGGCGTGCCGGCCGCGTGCGCAATATGCAGAAGCCCGCCGTCCGCTCCTACAAACAATCTGCTTTGCCCTAACAGGGAAAAGCATTCATGAATCTTCAGTTTGCCAACCAACGAGGTCAGCTTCAAATTCCTGAATTTCATACCGGTCAGATCGTTTGCTTCCTTGAGTCCATTATCTGATCCGAGCAGGACATACTCATAACGCGATAACCCCTCATCGTCGTCAAGCTGAGCAAGAACGTCTGCCCACTTACCGTAGATTCGGTGGGATTCCCTGCCGCCGACAGAAATGGCGACTCTACCGGCATAGCCTTCCGATGGAAAATCATCACACTTCGGCGCGTCGAGAACCAGGCGCGAATTTTTATACAGATCCACATCGTCGATCCCGCATTTCAGGATCTTGTTGAACGAGTAGTAGCTGAACTGTATGTGATTGTAGTTACGCCCTGCGTACCATCCGATCAGGCTCGTAAATCTGGATTGACGCGCATGCCCGACTTTCTCTTTTATTACGCGAATTCCAAGCTTGTTCAGTATGACGAAATCGTATTCGCCGAAATCGATCTCACGAAAATCTGTGTAGATTTTCGAAAAGAATCGGTCATGCCGAAAGAGCTCCGCCAGGGACGGATCGAGCAGTACATCCAGCGTGTACGAGGTGCCGCCAATCAACGCCCGGCCGGAAAGATCCATCAACGCGTCGCCGATGTTGTTGACGCCGCTATACATCAATAGAATCCGGGCGCCAGCGCGCAAGTCCGCGGCTTCTGTGTACAGGCCGAGTTGGCGGTTAAATGAAAGTATCGACCATTTATGCAGTTGCTTCTTCAGAAGCGAAATCTTCTTATAAAAGGAGAGATTCTCGACCTCGTCCTGAATAATTTCGGGATGAGGAACGCGAAGGCTTTTATTTATAAAACCACGGACTGGTTCGACGTTCCTTTTTTCACTCTGCATGAGCTTGCCCGCGACATCCGTATCCTTTGATCGAAGGGCTATTATGCCATCGTGTGACTGGTGTACTCGCGGTCCGGCAACGCTATCCTCGGGGGGGCGCTCGAGGGCGACCTTACTGCCGTCCTAGGGATGAGCTCCGGCGTCCTTCCGCGCCGTCGGGACGAATTGGTGCGCAACGTCCTCACAGGTGCTTCAGCGTTCTTCGCGTTCGGCGGGCGTCTGCGCGAAGACGTAGTCGTCTCGGAAGGACGAGTGCCTGCGAACCAGTGCGAACGGTTTCCGGGAAGTCACACAGCACAATACTTGCGACCACTGGGTCTAGTCAGTCCACGCCCGGCCGCTCCCAAACCCAAACCCCGCCGCATCCAGCCGCATAAATTCATGTGCGCGCAGCCGTCTTTCCTCTGACTTTTCTGTATCGGATCGTTTCGCGCGCAAGCGTTCCGGTTGACTGCGCGCGCAACAAACGTTTGCGAAGGGCCGCTTCGATTACCGCACATTACGGCATACACGAGCGTCTCCAGCAGCGTGGGCCGCCGAACATACTTCCAGTTCTATGCGCTTTAGCTTTCACTGGACGTAACGTTGCCTATCAATAATTACGTTCCCAACGCTGAGCCAACATGTACATCATCTTTCTCCTACTAAGTGGGACGTTTAGCGCGATCGCCAGCATCCTGCTGCGTATGGCCGGGCGCTCGCCCGAGAACTTCACTCATCTGACGAATGCGCTCTTCGACCGCCCGATGCTGTTTCGTCTCGGCGCGATCTGCGCATACGGCGTCGGTTTCGTTTGCTACGCCATCTCACTCAAGAAGATCGAACTCAGCATCGCCTACCCATTGATGGTTGGCATCACGATTCTCGAAATCTTCGCGTTCGGCATCCTAAACAACGAAATGGCAACTGGCCGCTCGATGACGGGAGCTGCTTTCCTGATCGTGGCGATGTTCCTGCTTTACTCGCCCAACATGACCCGTGGCTGAGCCGTTCGATCGTTCGAAATGACCTGCCGGCCCGGAGGCTGATCCCTCATGAATATCATGCTCAATCCCCCACTTGGCGCGAACCGTGCGGCCAGCGCAGCCGCGCGCTTGAGGCTGATTCTGCTCGTCGCGACGACACTTCTTTGCGGCGCGCTGTTCTGGATCGCTCCGCGTCCTCCGATGGGGGATCTCGCGCAACATGCCGCACAGATCTCGCTGCTCCACGAACTCGTTGTCGGCACTTCGCCGTGGGCGGATATCGTGTGGATCAACGCTTTCACGCCTTACCTGCTGCCTTATGGGCTCGCGTTCACGCTTTCGTTTGTGATGCCGGTGCTGGTCGCGATCAAGCTGATCATGATGTTCGCGTACTTCAGCTCAGTGGCGGCGGGCGTAGCGTTGCGCACGACATTCGAGGCAGACGAGCGGCTCGACTGGCTCTTCGTGCCCGGCTTCTTTGGATTCGCGTGGCAATACGGTTTTTACACGTATATCGTGGCCGTGCCGCTCGGTCTGCTGTTTCTGATTTTCGCGCGCCGCTATGCGACGGCGCCCACGGCGCGCGGCGCGCTCGGCATCTTCACCGCTGGCGTGGTGCTGTTCTTTGCGCACGGGCTCGTGTTTCTGTTCGCATGCGCAGTCGGTGCAGCGTTCATTCCGTGCTTCACGCGCCGGGCCGGCGCGATCGCGCGAAGTGCGTTGCCGTATGTGCTTCTCGGTTTGCTGATCGTGGGATACCTGTGGTTCGTCAAGCGTAACGCGCTCGTGATGCCAGGAGGCTCAGGCCCCGCGGAGAAGGCGCTGGTCTGGGACTGGTCGGGGTCCTACGGCTGGCATCGCGTGTATAACTTCGTGCTTTATACACTCGCGACGGAGATGCGGGATTGGTACTTTCTGCTCGGCGCGCTATTCCTGCTAGCCGCGCCGTGGCTCATGGGTGCGAAGCTCAATCGCCGCGATCCGAGCGCGTGGCTACCCATGCTGGCGATTCTCGCCGTCTGGTTTCTCGCGCCGGCGTACGGGCTTGGCATCGATCTGCTTTACCAACGCTTCGCCATCTTCCTGCTGCCTGCGTATGTCCTGCTGTTCCGCGCCCCGGAAGCCGCCCAGCGCCGGCCCACTCAGGCGGCGCGCATCGGGTTGATCGAAGTGCTGCTCATGCTCTTTTGCTGGGTCTACTTTGGCGTGCTCGCGCAGCGCGAGCACAGGTTTGCCGTCGAGAATGCGCCCTTCGAGACGCTGCTGGCCGCCGCTGAGCCGGGGCAGCGCGCGCTTTCCCTCATCTACGCGCCCGAGAGCGATATCGTCCACAATCTCTGGACCTATCACGCCTACGGGCTCTGGTATCAGGCGGAGTCGAAAGGCTTCGTCGACTTCAACTTCGCCTACTTCCTGCCCGAGGTCGTGCGATTCAGGCCCGAGCACATACCGCTCGTACGGCCGGGTCTGCCGATGGTCGACCCAGGCGTGTTCGACTGGCACAAAGCGGACGGGCACATCTATCGATATTTTTTTGTACGTCACACCAAGCCGTTGCCGCCGGACTTCCTGCGCAACGACGAGTGTGAAGTCGTGCTCGTGAAGTCCGTGCCAGACTGGTCGCTATACGAGCGGCGCGCGTGTCATTGAAAGTTCACTGCGGTTCGCGCCGGTTGCCCGCTCGATCCGTGTGCCTTTCTTTTCGATGAAAGCGACGATCTGGTCGAGGCCCGCGAGCGGCGCGAGGTCGGCCTTATTGATGACGAATAGGTCCGACTGCATGATGCCGCGGCCGCCCTTGCGCGGAATTTTTTTGCCGCCCGCCACCCCGATCACGTAGATCGTCAAGTCCGAAACCTCGGCGCCCAGCGCACCCACGACGCTCAGAAGGCGGCGGTCTCCCTTTGCCCAGCCGTTCGAGTGTTCGCTCGGGCAGTCACGACAAGTATTAGGGCCTACGTGGGAGGCATTCGGAACGTGATCAGCCGAACATACTTCCACGCTTATTAATAATAGCTTTCATGTGTCGTGGATTCGCCTGCCGAATATGGCGTTCCTAAGCGGCCGCTCGATGACGGGGCTTTATTGATCGTCGCGATGTTGCTGTTGTACCAGCCCGACATGACCCGTGGCTGGGTTGCTCAAGCGTTCGAAATAACCTGCCGGACCGGAGGCTGATTGCCCATGAGTACCACTCTCAATCTCCCACTTGACGCGAGCCATGCAGCCAGCGGAGCCGCGCGCGTGAGGTTGATTTTGCTCGTCACGACGACGCTCTTTGGCGGAGCATTGTTCTGGATCGCACCGCGACCGCCGATGGGGGATATCGCGCAGCACGTCGCGCAGATCGCGCTACTTCGCGATCTCGTGACTGGCACCTCGCCGTGGGCAGATATCGTGTGGATCAACTGGTTTACGCCCTATCTGCTGCCGTATGTATTCGCGTTAGCGCTGTCGTTCGTGATGCCAGTGCTCGCTGCGGTCAAGTTCGTCATGATGCTCGCGTACTTTGGCTTCGTGGCGGGGGGCGTAGCGCTGCGCAAGACCTTCGAGGCGGACGAGCGGCTCGACTGGCTTCTCATGCCAGGCTTCTTCGGCCTGGCCTGGCAATACGGCTTCTATCCGTACATCGTGGCGGTGCCGCTGGGTCTGTTGTTCATGGTCCTCGCGCGCCGTTACGCCGCTGCACCGACGGCGGTGCACGCGCTCGGCATCTTCGCCGCCGGCGTCGTGCTGTTCTTTGCGCATGGACTCGTGTTTCTGTTCGCATGCGCGGTAGGCGTCGCATTCATTCCTTGCTTCACGCGCCGGGCAGGCGCGATTGCGAGAATCCTGCTGCCTTATGTGCTGCTCGGATTGCTGATCGTTGGGTACCTGTGGTTCGTCAAGCGCAACGCGCTCGTGATCCCGAACGATCCGGGCGCCGCGGATCCAGTGGCGGTCTGGGACTGGATGGGGCCTTACGGATGGCATCGCGCGTATAACTTTGTGCTCTACACACTCGCCACTGAAACGCGCGACTGGTACTCACTACTCGGCGAGGTGTTTCTACTGGCCGCACCGTGGTTCATGGGTGCGAAGCTCAACCGTCGTGATCCGAGCGCGTGGGTGCCCATGCTGGCGATTCTCGTCGTCTGGTTCGTCGCCCCGACGAACGCGCTCGGCATTGACCTGCTTTACCAGCGCTTCGCGATCTTCCTGCTGCCGGTGTATGTCCTGCTGTTCCGCTCCGCAAGCACTGGCGAGCGATGGACCCTACCCGCCGCGCGCATCGGCGTAGTCGAAATGCTGCTCGTGCTGTTCTGTTGGGGCTACTTCGGCACGCTCGCTGTGCGCGAGTATCGTTTCGCCGCCGAGAACGAGCCGTTCGAGGCGCTGCTCGCGCTCGCGCAGCCGGAGCAGCGCGCGCTTGGCCTTATCTATTCGCCCGAAAGCGATATCGTCCACAACCGGTGGACATATCACACCTACGCGCTTTGGTATCAGGCGGAAAACAAAGGCTTCGTCGATTTCAACTTCGCATTCTTCCTGCCGGACGTCGTCCGCTTCAAGCACGACCATATTCCGCCGGTGCGCCCCGGTCCCTGGATGGACGAGCCCGGCACGTTCGACTGGCACAAGGTGGATGGCCGGATCTATCGCTACTTTTTTGTGCGCCATACCGAGCCATTGCCGGCGAACTTCCTGCGCAACGACGAATGCGAAGTCGCGCTAGTGAAGTCGGTGCCGAACTGGTCGCTGTACGAGCGGCGTGCGTGTCATTGAAATCTGACTGGCGCGTGCTGGCGACTCATCCGATCAGCAATCCTTTCTTTTCGATGAAAGCGATGACCTCGCCGAGCCCTTCGAGCGCCTTCAGGTTGCACATCACGAAGGGCCGCTCGCCGCGCATTTTCTTCGCGTCGGAGGCCATGACGTCGAGGTTGGCGCCCACGAGCGGCGCGAGGTCGGTCTTGTTGATGACGAGCAGGTCCGACTTCGTGATGCCGGGGCCGCCCTTGCGCGGGATCTTTTCGCCGCCCGCCACGTCGATCACGTAAATCGTGAGGTCCGAAAGCTCGGGGCTGAAGGTTGCCGCGAGATTGTCGCCGCCCGATTCGATGAAGACGATGTCCGCATCGGGAAAGCGCGTGAGCATCTGGTCGACGGCTTCGAGGTTGATCGACGCGTCTTCGCGGATCGCCGTGTGCGGGCAGCCGCCTGTTTCCACGCCCATGATGCGCTCGGCGGGCAGCGCGCCCGCTACGGTCAGGAGGCGCTGATCTTCCTTCGTGTAGATGTCGTTGGTAATGGCGACGAGGTCGTAGCGCTCGCGCATGGCTTTGCAGAGCATTTCGAGCAAGGTCGTCTTGCCGGAGCCGACCGGGCCGCCCACGCCGACGCGCAGCGGCGGCAGTTTCTTCGTTCGTTTGCTGGGTGCGTGCGAATTCATGGTTCGTGTGTGAGGTGCGGGATTCAGGAGCGGAAAAGCCGCGAGTATTGCGATTCGTGGCGCGCGGAGAGCACGCCGAGTTGCGGCGCAAACGTGTTGAGCGCCTCGGGCGGCGTGGCGAGTGCGCGCGCCACGGCTTTTTCGATTTCGGGCCGCAGCGCGACGATGATGCGCTGCCCCGCGAGCTGGCCGAGCGGCACCGCCTTGAGGGCGGCGGCCGTCTGATTCTCGATCCAGCTGAACGCGTAGGCGGCGAGCGCGGCTTCGGGCGCGGCCTTGTGGGCCCACGCCGCGAATGCGAAGGCTGTGGGTTGCGCAATGGGCGTCATGCGCTCCAACGTGGCACGCCGCTCTATGTCGCCCCATTCGAGCTGTGCGCAGAGCTGACGCAGCGACCAGCCCATCTGCGCGGTTTCGCGTCGCAGTTCCGATGATTCGCGGCTCGCGATGAATTCCTCGTTCGCCACGATGAGCGCGTGGGCTTCATGCGTGCGCCAGCGTTCCATCTGGTGCGCTAGAAAGGGCAGTTCGCCGCACGCGAGCACGTTCGCGAGGCCACCCGCTATCCAATGCGCGGTGTCGTCGGCGTTGTTGACGAGTTGCGCATCGATTGCGGCTTCGAGTCCCTGCGAATAGCTGAACGCGCCGATCGGCAGCGCCGGCGACGCGAGATGCAGCAGGGCAGTGAGTTCAGCGATGTTCATGGCTGTGGTCGTGCGCGTGGCCGTCGCAATGACCGTGATCGTGTCCGCAATCGTGGTCACGCGCGTGATCTTCGCCATGAGCGTGCTTGTGCGTGTGCCATTGCGCATGACCATCCGCATGGTCGTGCGAATGCGCGTGACCGTGGTGCTCGTCGTACACGCGTTGGGCTAGCGCATAGTCGTCGGCGAAGGTTTCGTCGTGACCGTGGCGATGGCCGCCGCCGTATGCACCCGATTCCGGCTGGAACGGCAACTGCACGCGCTCGACTTGCGCGCCAAGTCGCTTGAGCATGTCTTCGAGCACGGGGTCCGCTTCGAGCTTGAGTTCCTCCGCGCCCACTTCGACCGGTGTATGGCGATTGCCGAGGTGGTACGCGGCGCGCGTAAGCGTGAGGCGATCGGCCGCGCGTACACGCAGCACGCTCTCGGCCGCCGCGATCACGCGCACGAGGCCGCCGTCGTCGGCCACGAGCATATCGCCGTCGCGCAGTACGGTGCCGCGCGGCAGCACCACGCCCACTTCCTCGCCGGAGTCGAGCGTGGCCGCGAAGCGGCTCTTGCAGCGCGCGTCATATGGGAGCGTGAGCGTAGGCGCGCGCTGCAAGAGCACCGGCGCGAGCTTCGCGTTGAGTCGTTTATCGATCGTGCGCATGGCTAAACTTTAGAACAGGAAGTAACGCTGGGCCATCGGCAGCACCGTGGCGGGCTCGCAGGTGAGCAGCTGGCCATCGGCGACGACCTGGTACGTTTCAGGGTCGACGCTGATCGTGGGCTGCCACGCATTGTGAATCATGTCGGCCTTTGTCACGCTGCGGCAGTTGCGTACCGCCACCACGCGCTTTTGCAGACCGTAGCGCTCGGCAATGCGTTTGTCGAGCGAGAGCTGCGAAACGAAGGTGAGCGACGTTTGCGCAAGTGCCCGGCCGCGCGTGGCGAACATCTCGCGGTAATGCACGGGCTGCGGTGTGGGAATCGAGGCGTTCGGGTCGCCCATCTGCGCGAGCGCGATCATGCCGCCCTTGAGGATGAGCGAAGGCTTGATGCCGAAGAACGCCGGCTCCCAGAACACGAGGTCGGCCCATTTGCCCGGTTCGAGCGATCCCACTTCGTGCGCGATGCCATGCGTGAGCGCCGGGTTGATCGTGTACTTCGCCACATAGCGCTTCACGCGGAAGTTGTCGTGGCGCGCGCCGTTTGCACCCCCGTCCTCGGGCAGGGCGCCGCGTTGCACCTTCATCTTGTGCGCGGTCTGCCACGTGCGGATGATGACCTCTCCCACGCGGCCCATTGCCTGGGAATCCGAAGAGAGCATCGACAGCGCGCCGAGATCGTGGAGGATATCCTCGGCGGCGATGGTCTCGCGGCGGATGCGCGACTCGGCAAACGCAATATCTTCTGCAATCGACGGGTCGAGGTGATGGCAGACCATCAGCATGTCGAGATGCTCGTCGAGCGTGTTGATGGTGTATGGGCGCGTGGGGTTGGTCGAGGAGGGCAGGACATTCGCTTCGCCGCATACCTTGATGATGTCGGGTGCGTGGCCGCCGCCCGCGCCTTCGGTGTGATACGTGTGGATCGTGCGGCCCTTGAAGGCGGCCACGGTCGCTTCCACGAAGCCCGACTCGTTGAGCGTGTCGGTGTGGATGGCCACCTGCGTATCCGTTGCGTCCGCAACGGTCAAGCAATTGTCGATGGCGGCGGGCGTCGAGCCCCAGTCCTCGTGCAGTTTCAGGCCAATCGCGCCCGCGGCGATCTGCTCTTCGGCGGGTTTTGGCAAGCTCACGTTGCCCTTGCCGAGAAAGCCCAGGTTGATCGGCCAGCCATCGGCGGCCTGGAGCATGCGCTCCATATGCCACGGGCCCGGCGTGCAGGTGGTGGCGTTGGTGCCGGTGGCGGGGCCGGTGCCGCCGCCCAGCATGGTCGTCACGCCCGAGGCGAGCGCTTCGTCGATCTGCTGCGGGCTGATGAAGTGGATATGCGTGTCGATGCCGCCTGCCGTGACGATCTGGCCTTCACCCGCGATCACTTCGGTCGCAGCGCCAATCGGAATTGTCACGCCCGGCTGCACGTCGGGGTTGCCCGCCTTGCCGATCTTCCAGACGCGCCCGTCCTTGATGCCGATGTCGGCCTTCACGATGCCCCAGTGATCGATGATCACGGCGTTCGTCACGACGGTGTCCGCGACTTCCGCGTGCGGGCGCTGCGACTGCCCCATGCCGTCGCGGATCACCTTGCCGCCGCCGAACTTCACTTCGTCGCCGTAGACGGTGTAGTCGCGCTCGATCTCGATGATGAGTTCCGTATCGGCGAGGCGCACGCGGTCGCCAGTGGTGGGGCCGAACATCTCCGCGTAGGCGCGGCGGCCGATCTTCAATGTCATGTCGGATTCCTGATGAATTCGCTTGAATTCGCTGGCCGCGCTCAGAGCGGGCCCATCACGCGGCCGTTGAAGCCGTACACGGCGCGCTCTCCCGCGAGCGCCACGAGTTCCACGGTGCGCTCTTGTCCTGGCTCGAAGCGCACGGCGGTGCCTGCTGCAATGTTCAGGCGAAAGCCGCGAGCGGCTTCACGGTCGAACGAGAGTGCGGCGTTGACTTCGTAGAAGTGGAAGTGCGAGCCGATCTGCACGGGGCGATCGCCCGTGTTCGCCACCTTCACGGTGACGGTCTCGCGGCCCGCGTTGAGTTCGATTTCGCCGTCGTCGATCAGCATTTCGCCGGGGATCATGGCTGGTTCCTCACGACTCAGGGGATCGGATGGTGAACGGTGACGAGCTTGGTGCCGTCGGGGAAGGTCGCTTCGACCTGGATGTCGGGGATCATCTCGGGCACGCCTTCCATCACGTCGTCGCGCGTGAGCAGCGTGGTGCCGTAATGCATGACCTCGGCAACGGTCTTGCCGTCGCGGGCCGCTTCCATCAGCGCCGCGCTGATGAACGCGACTGCCTCCGGGTAGTTGAGCTTGAGGCCGCGGGCGCGGCGCCTTTCGGCGAGCAGCGCGGCGGTGAAGATCAGGAGCTTGTCTTTCTCGCGTGGCGTGAGCTTCATTGTTCTGGGTCGGTTGGGGCAAGTCTGTCGATCCAGCTTACGGGAGCCAGGTTACGGGCAGCTTGCGGCCTCGTGCGCGGCGCGCACGAATCGATGCAAGCTCACAGCAAGGTGTGTGCCAATGAAGGGGACAGCGTCAATGCACCATTTGCGCGGTATTTTTGCACTGCGTTGGCGTTGCTGCGCTGCGTTACTGTGCGTGAAGGTGCCCACACGCACCGCTGCGGTGCGTGTGAGGCGCGTTCAGGTCGTCCACAAGCGCAGCGGCGCGGCCTTCACGCCATGTACGAACGGACGCAGTGCCGTCCAGCACTGCGTGAGCGTGTTCTGCAGCGGCTCCATCGAACGCCCGACCACGCGCACGAGCAGGACGCCCGGCGCGATGCAGGTCGCGCCCGAGCGCAGCGCGTCGTCGAAGGGCAGGATAGCGGCGAGGTCTTGTGCGAGCGCCTCGTTGCACGCAGGGCCGATCGCCCATAACACGCCGAACGCGGGGTAGCCCGCGAGGCCTTGCGGTGCGTCGCGCAGCGGGTCGTCGGCGTCGATGAGTGCGCGTTCGAGCCAGAGCAGTTGATCGTCGCCGTCGCTTTCCGATGCTGCGCGCGTCACGCGCGTGAGCGCTCGCATCATGCCCGCCGACCAGCGCTCGCCCGCGGCCTGTCGGCCTAGTTGCGTCGCGTCCCAGCCAATGGCCGTGGCGCCCGCGCCGAGCGTGAGGGCGAATTCGAGTTCAGCGTGGGCGTGATCGAACACGAGGTTGTTCTGCGGCAGCCAGTCGAGCTTCGCGCGTGGGCCCACGCGTACGTTGATGCGCTGGCGCGCCACGCGGCCGTTGGATTTGTACCACTTGGTCGCGCCCGGCGTGGTGAGCACGGCGTGAGCGCCGTCGCCCACGTTCACGTCGATGTCGAGCCGGTCCCCGCCCGCGATACCCGCGGGCGGATGCACGATTACTGCGTGACAGATCGCGCCGCCTTCGGGGTAGAGCGGCCGTTGCACGCGCAACGGCCCCGCGTGCAGACGATGGGTGAGCGCAGTGCGCGCGCCCTGACGCTCGAAGCCGAGTTCGAGTTTCGCGGCCCATTCCTGATGCGCGGTGCTGCGAAACGTGATGTTGGCGAGGGCGGCGTGATCGTCGTGGAGCGACATGCGTGGCGAGGGGAGAAAGCGGGGAATGGCGTGGAGGATAGCATGCCCAAATCGGGATCAAGCCACGCTCAAACCGCGATCAACTCCCGCACGCCATCCGCATCCATGCTCGCGCCCGCGCCGCCCGCCACGATCTCGCCGCGGCTCATCACCCAGTAGCGGTCCGCAATGGCCTTGGCGAAGTCGTAGTACTGTTCGACCAGCAGCACCGTCATGTGCATCTCTTCCACGAGCCGACGCAGCGTGCGGCCGATGTCCTGGATGATCGAAGGCTGAATGCCCTCGGTCGGCTCATCGAGAATGAGCAACTGCGGATCGCTCATCAGCGCGCGGCCGATCGCGAGCTGCTGCTGCTGGCCGCCCGAGAGGTCGCCGCCACGCCGCGCCTTCATATCCTTGAGCACGGGAAAGAGTTCGTAGATATGCGCGGGTACGCTAGACGGCATGCGCTTCTTGCTTGCCGCGCCCACCAGCAGATTCTCTTCGACGCTCAAGCGCGGAAAGATATCGCGCCCTTGGGGCACGTAAGCCAGGCCTTGCGCCACGCGCGCATGCGTGGGCAGCTTCGTGAGCGCCTCGCCGCGCCAGGCGATTGCGCCGTTTTTCGTGGGCACGACGCCCATGAGGCAGCGCAGCAGCGTGGTTTTGCCCACGCCGTTGCGCCCGAGCAGCACGGTGAGTTCGCCCTCGGGCACGGTCATCGAGACGTTGCGCAGGATGTGGCTGCCGCCGTAGTACTGATTCAGCGATTCGATAGTTAGCATGGCTGATAATGTCGATGCGGCCCTAGCGGCCCAGATAGGATTCGATCACCGCTTCCTCGCGCTTCACGTCCTCTAGCGTGCCGTGAGCGAGCACACTGCCTTCGGCCATCACTGTTACACGGCCCGTTTCGCCCGCGAGCGCGGCGACGAACTCCATGTCGTGCTCGACCACCATCATCGAGCACGTGCCGCGCAGGCGGTTGAGCAGCGTGGCGAGTTCCATGGTTTCGTCGTCGGTCATGCCGGCGGCGGGCTCGTCGAGCAGCAGCAGTTGCGGCTTTTGCATGAGGAGCATGCCGATTTCGAGCCGCTGCTTCTGGCCGTGCGAAAGCTCGCCCGCCAGGCGCCGCGCGTCGCTCTCCAGCCGGATCACTTCGAGCGTTTCCTCGATCTTCGCCTGCGCCTCGCGCCCCAGGCGCGCGCGCAGCGTAGCGAACCAGCCCTTGTCGGCTTTCATCGCGAGTTCGAGGTTCTCCCATACGGGATGCTGCTCGAACACCGTGGGCTTCTGGAACTTGCGCCCAATGCCCGCGCGCGCGATGGCAGGCTCGTTCATGCGCGTGAGGTCGAGCGTCTGGCCGAGGAACACCTTGCCCGAATCGGGCGCGGTTTTGCCGGTGATGACATCCATCATCGTGGTCTTGCCCGCGCCGTTCGGGCCGATCACGCAGCGCAGCTCGCCCGCGTCGATCACGAGTGACAGCTTGTTGAGCGCGCGAAAGCCGTCGAAGCTCACGGTCACGTCTTCCAGATAGAGGATCGTGCCGTGCGAGATATCGATGGCGCCGGGCTCGACCACGTGCCCGAGATCCGCTACGCCCGAGAGGGCGAGTTCGTCGTCCTTGAGGGCGTCGTCGAAGGGGTTGTGGTTGAGCGGGTCGTTCAGCAGGATATGTCCGTTCATGGGCGTTCGCTCCGCGCAGTTGTCCGGTCATGGATCCGCGCAGTGATCCGCGCAGTGATCCGATTACGGATGAGTTCGATGAGTCCCATGATGCCGTTGGGCAGAAGGAGCGGCACGAGCACGAACATGAGGCCGAGGAAGAACAGCCAATACTCGGCGAAATGCGCGGTGAAGAAGCTCTTCGCGCCGTTCACGGCAAACGCGCCGATGATCGGCCCGATGAGCGTGCCGCGTCCGCCCACGGCCACCCAGATCGCCATTTCGATCGAGTTGCGGGGCGACATCTCGCTCGGGTTGATGATGCCGACCTGTGGCACGTAAAGCGCGCCCGCGATGCCGCACAGGACGGCCGAGACCGTCCACACGAACAGCTTGTAGCCGAGCGGGCTGTAGCCGAGAAACATGAGGCGCGTTTCGCCGTCGCGCACGGCGGTCACGACGCGGCCGAGCTTCGAGGTGACGATGGCCCGCGCGCCGAGAAACGCGAGCACGAGCACGGCGAACGTCAGCAGGAACAGCACGGTGCGTGTGCCGGGATGCGTGATCGGCATGCCCGCAATGCGCTTGAAGTCGGTGAAGCCGTTGTTGCCGCCGAAGCCCGTTTCGTTGCGATAGAAGAGCAGCATCGCGGCGAACGTCATGGCCTGCGTGATGATCGAAAGGTAGACGCCTTTCACGCGCGAGCGAAACGTGAAGAAGCCGAACACCCAGGCGACCATGGCAGGCACGAGCACGACGAGCAGGAGTGCATACCAAAGGTGCTCCGTGCCTTGCCAGTACCACGGCAGCGCGTGCCAGTCGAGAAACACCATGAAGTCGGGCAGGTCGCTGCCATACTTGCCGTCGTGACCGATCTCTCGCATGAGGTACATGCCGATGGCGTAGCCGCCCAGCGCGAAGAAGAGACCGTGACCGAGGCTCAGAATGCCGCAATAGCCCCATACGAGATCGAGCGCGAGTGCCGCAATCGCGTAGCACATGAGCTTGCCGCCTAACGTCATCGCATAGGCGGAAAGATGCAGCGCGCTCGATTGCGGCATCACCAGCGCGCAAAGCGGCACGCCCACGCCGATCGCGAGGATCAGCACGATGAGCGCGAGCCATGCGCGCGGCGAGAGGAGGGCCGGACGCGCGGGCAAGCCGAGGGCGAACGTCTCGGCGCGCTCGCCGGGCGTTGGTGGCGCGCCCAGCGTGTGGCGCGGCGAAGTGGAAGTGACGCTCGTCATCTCATGCCTCCGCGCTACGGCCCTTGAGGGCGAACAGCCCCTGCGGACGTTTCTGGATGAAGAGCACGATCAGCACCAGCACGGCGATCTTCGCGAGCACGGCGCCCCAGAACGGCTCGATGGCCTTGGAGACGAGCCCCAGACCGAAGCCGCCGATCACGGTGCCCGCGATCTGCCCGACGCCACCGAGCACCACGGCCATGAACGAATCGATGATGTAGCTCTGGCCGAGATCGGGACCGACGTTGCCGATCTGCGAGAGCGCACAGCCGCCGAGGCCCGCCACGCCCGCGCCGAACGCGAAGGCCCACGCATCCACGCGCGCGGTGCGCACGCCCACGCATGCGGCCATGCGGCGGTTTTGCGTGACGGCGCGCACGAACAGGCCAAGACGCGTCTTCGTGAGGACGGTCCACGCAATGCCCACCACGATGAGCGCGAACGCGAGGATCGCCAGGCGGTTGTACGGCAGGATGAGGCTGGGCATGACGGTCACGCCGCCACTCATCCACGAGGGGTTTTCGACCTGCACGTTCTGCGCGCCGAAGATCATGCGCGTGGCCTGAATGAGAATGAGGCTGATGCCGAACGTGGTGAGCAGCGTTTCGAGCGGGCGACCGTAGAGATGGCGGATCACGAGCCGCTCGATCACGGCGCCCACGAGCGCCGCGGCGACGAAGGAAGCGGGAATCGCGAAGAGCGGATACCAGTCGAACGCGCCGGGCGCATAGCGCTGCACGAGCGTTTGCACGACATAGGTTGCGTACGCACCGATCATGAGGAACTCGCCGTGCGCCATGTTGATGACGCCGATGAGCCCATAGGTGATGGCAAGACCCAGTGCCGCGAGCAATAGCACGCTGCCAAGCGAGAGGCCCGCGAACAGCGTGCCGGCGATCTCGCTGCGGCGCTGAATTGAATCGAGCGCGTCGATGCCCTGAAGCGCTGCAGCGCGCACGTCGGCGTCGGGCTCGTTGTACGCGCCGCTCGCGTTCTTCGCGACGAGCGGGCGCAGCAGTTCGTACATGTCGAGATCGTGGCGCGCCGCGACGAGCTTCGCCGCTTCGAGACGCGTTGCCGCGTTCGGATCGTGCAGCGCCGTCATGGCCCAGAGTGTGTCCAGGCGCCGCTTGAGCGCGGGGTCGGTTTCCGTCGCGCGCGCGGCGTCGATCATCGGCTTCATGGCCGGGTCGGGGTTCTTCAACAGCTCCGCGACGGCGGCGCGGCGCGTTTCCAGGTCGGGCGAGGCGAGTTGCAGGCCCGAGACCGCGCCCGCGACCTTCGAGCGCAAGAGGTTGTTCAGCGTGATGGGCTGCGCGCTCGATGCGACGTTTGTGGCGACAGGCTTGCCCGTTGCGGCGTCGCGCGCATTGTCGCCATCCTGCACGAGCACTTCGCCGGAATCGGTCGCCGTGACGTTGTCGTCTGCGAGCGCCTTCAGGAGCGCGAGCGAGGCGGCGTCGTGCGTGGCGATGAGCTTGTCGATGGCCGCGGATTTCGCGTCGAAGTCGTCGCCGGCGAGCGGTGCGACGTCGGCCACATCGAGTGCGTGCGCGCAAGTGCATAGCGCCGTGAAAAGCGCAGCCGCGGCGAGCGCGTGGCGCAAGCCCGCGCGCGCGTACCTCGTGAGTGAGAGAGCCATGATGTTTTCGTTTTGGTGCGGATCGCAGCGACGGCCAGGCCGTTACGCCGCGGCCCGTAGACAGGGCACGCAAGCCCGCGCCGCGGTGCGGCGCGGGCGAAGGACAACGTCAGGCCACGCGCGAGCGGCGCAGGAAGGCGGGCAGCGTGTTCGAGGTGACCACGTCAGGCTTGCCTTCGTTGCCCGCGATGAACGGGCTCCACGGTTGCGCGCGCACGGCGGTCTTCGTTTTCCACACCACGTTGAACTGGCCGTCGCCGCGGATCTCGCCGATCATCACCGGTTTGTGCAGGTGATGATTGCCGTCCATCGTGAGCGTGAAGCCCGAAGGCGCCGCCACGGTCTGGCCGATCATGGCCACGCGCACCTTGTCGACGTCCGTGCTCTTGGCCTTCTCCACGGCCTGCTTCCACATATGGATGCCGACGAACGTCGCTTCCATCGGGTCGTTGGTCACGCGCTTGGTTCCGCCGGGCAGGTTGTTCGTCTGCACCCACGCCTCGAACTGCTCCTTGAACTTGGTGTTGTTCGGGCCTTTCACCGACATGAAGTAATTCCACGCCGCGAGGTGTCCCACGAGCGGCTTCGTGTCGATGCCGCGCAGCTCCTCTTCGCCCACGGAGAACGCGACCACGGGCACATCGGTGGCCTTGATGCCTTGATTGCCGAGCTCCTTGTAGAACGGCACGTTCGAGTCGCCGTTGATGGTCGAGACCACCGTGGTCTTGCCGCCTTGCGAGAACGTCTTGATGTTCGCGACGATGGTCTGATAGTCGCTGTGGCCGAACGGCGTGTAGACCTCCTCAATATCGGTGTCGCTCACGCCCTTCGAGTGCAGGAAGGCGCGCAGGATCTTGTTGGTCGTGCGCGGATACACATAGTCGGTGCCGAGCAGGAAGAAGCGCTTCGCACCGCCGCCTTGCGCGCTCATCAGGTATTCCACCGCAGGAATGGCCTGCTGGTTGGGCGCCGCGCCCGTGTAGAACACGTTGCGCGACATCTCTTCCCCTTCGTATTGCACGGGGTAGTAGAGCAGGCCGTTGAGTTCCTCGAACACCGGCAGCACCGACTTGCGCGACACCGAGGTCCAGCAGCCGAACACGCAGGCCACCTTGTCCTGCGTGAGGAGCTGGCGCGCCTTTTCGGCGAAGAGCGGCCAGTTGGAGGCCGGGTCGACCACCACGGGCTGGATCTGTCGCCCCATCACACCGCCGTTCTTGTTGATGTCGGCAATCGTCATCAACGCGGTGTCTTTCAGTGAGGTCTCCGAAATGGCCATCGTGCCCGAGAGCGAATGCAGGATACCGACCTTGATCGGCCCGCTGCCGGTGTCCGCGTGCGCGAACGGCATGCGCCCCGCTGCCGCGAGTGCGCCCGACATCGTCCCGAGTTTCAACAGACTGCGACGTTTCATTTTTGTGCCTCTTGTCCGTGAGTGAGTCGTGGGCCGTGGCGCGTGGTCGTTTGTGCGCGCCGCCCGGTGTGTGTGGCCTGTCTTGCGCACACCCTTCTGCAAACGTTGTGCCAGCGCGAAGGTAAACCCCGAGGCTTGCCCCATAAGGCGTGCGCCGATGCGGGGCGCATCGGCGCGCGCGCGGCGAGCGGGCGATTGTGGTGCAGTGAGATGCATGTTCGGGCGCGCTGCATCGTCTCAGTGCGTGCATGCATGGGCCGCCGCGATCGGTGCGGCAGGGCGCGCTGCATCGTTGTGCATGAGCGCAGCGCTTGTGTGAACTGGACCGAAGTGAACCTGCGCGAGCGGTCCAGAAATGACAAAGGGCGCGGCCTTGAGCCGCGCCCTTTCGCTAAGCTGGCGTGCGCCTGCTTAGTACGTCGGCACCTTGGGGTCGACCTGACGCGACCAGGCGTCGATGCCGCCTTGCAGGTTGAACACCTTCGTATGGCCGCGCGATTCGAGGAACATCGCGACCTGGGCGCTGCGCGCGCCGTGGTGACAAATGCAGACGATCTGCGCCTCGTCGTCCAGTTCCTCGCTGCGCGCGGGGATCTCGCGCATGGGGATCGACGTGCTGCCGGCGATCTTTGCCGTTTCGATTTCCCACGGCTCGCGCACGTCGAGCAGCACGGGGGCCTCGCGTGTGGTGTCGGCAAGCCATTCGGCGAGGGCGGGGGCGGTCAGATTCTGCATGGAATACTCGATCGGGTAAAAGGCCGGGCCACCGTGATGGGCACCCGGCGATGCGACAGGTTGGCCGTGCTTAGAACTTGAAGCGCGGCGGATGCACGGCGTTCTGCAGCGGTTCGACATACGTCTCGAACACGCCCGCAATGCGGAACTGCTTCTCGTCGATGCGCGTGATGATCTGCGCTTCCATGACCGGCGCGCCGCCCACGAAAGCGGCGAGACGCCCGCCCACCTTGAGTTGCTCGAGCAGTTCCTGCGGCACGACCGGCAGGCCGCCCGAGACGCAGATCACGTCGTACGGCGCATTCGCGGCCCAGCCGCGCGCGCCGTCGCCGAGCACGACCTCGGCGTTCAGCACGCCGTTCTTGACGAAGTTCGCGCGCGCGAATTCGGCGAGTTCCGTGTCGATCTCCACCGTCAGCACCTTCTGCGCCCGGTGCGCGAGCAGCGCCGCCATGTAGCCGGAGCCCGCGCCGATTTCCAGCACGCTCTCATGCTTTTTCACCGCGAGTTCCTGCAGCACGCGCGCTTCGACGCGCGGCGCCAGCATGTGCTGGCCGTTCGGCAGCGGCAGTTCGAGGTCGGCGAACGCGAGGGCGGTATAGACCTCGGGGACGAAATGCTCACGCTTGACGATCGAGAGCAGGTTCAGCACGTCCTGGTCGAGCACTTCCCAGGGGCGAATCTGCTGTTCGATCATGTTGAAACGCGCTTGTTCGATGTTCATGGTGACTCGGCGTTGTGGTCGGGATCGGTTCGTGTCGAAGCCCGGCAAAAAGGGCGTCGGGCAATCTGAGAATTGTAGCAAACCGGCTTCCGGCCTGGCCGCGCCGCCGGCAGCGGGAGGGGGTTCCGGGGGCATTAACGGATCGGTGTTTGTCCTGGCTTCATGAGCCTTGCGATTTTGCGGTTCTCGTACCAAAAATGTAATCGATTACATTTCGCGGTGCCTAAAGGGGGTCGCGCGGTCTCGCGGTCTCGCGCCTGAGCCGCCGCACCTTTCCTAACCGGTCACGATCGCCTTCGCCCATGTCCGCTCGCTCGTCCCGATCAACGCAACCGCAACACGAAGACGCCGGCGCCAGCGCCGCCGCCGTGCGCGGCGGCTCGATCGCGGCGGTCGCGCAGCGCGCGGGCGTCTCGGTCGCGACGGTCTCGCGCGTGCTCAACGGCCATGCGAACGTGCGCGCCGCGACGCGAGAGCGCGTGCTCGCCGAAATCGAGACGAGCGGCTATCGCGTCAACGAACTGGCCCGAAACCTGCGCACGGCCGAAAGCCGCCTGCTCCTGACGATGGTGCCCGACTTCGGCAACCCGTTTTACGCGGAGATCGTGCGCGGCATCGACAGCGTTGCGCGAGCGCACGGCTTTTTCCTGCTCCTGTGCGACACGGGCGCCGACGCCGGCCGCGAGCGCAGCTACTTCGACCTGCTGCGCCGCCATCGCGCGGA
Source organism: Paraburkholderia hiiakae (assembly GCF_904848665.1). Taxonomy (GTDB): domain Bacteria; phylum Pseudomonadota; class Gammaproteobacteria; order Burkholderiales; family Burkholderiaceae; genus Paraburkholderia; species Paraburkholderia hiiakae. The sequence continues at coordinate 268,920 of NZ_CAJHCQ010000001.1, read as the reverse complement.
CGGGGCGATCTGCCTTGACCCGGCAACCGTGCAACACGCCAACCAGGTGATGGCCGCCGAATCGACGGCGCTGCCGTGGGTGGCCTGCTGCGAGTTCGATCCGGACGTGGGCGTGCCGTATGTGGGGATCGACAACTACCGGGCCGCGCACGACGCCGTGCGGCATCTGCTCGCGCGGGGGCGGCGACGTGTCGCGCTCATCAACTCCGATGAGCACTACCTCTACGCCCAGCAGCGGCGCGACGGCTGGCGCGATGCGCTCGGCGAAGCGGGCATCGCGATGCGCGACGTCTGGCGCGTGAACGTGAACTGCCTCGACTACGACGCGGGCGCGCAGGCCGCCGCCGCGCTCATGCAGTTGCCGGCGGGCGAGGCGCCCGACGCGATCTTCGCGGTGTCGGATACGCTCGCGGTGGGCGTGCTCAACGGCCTGCGCGGCGCGGGGCGGCGCGTGCCGCAAGACGTCGCCGTGGTCGGCTTCGACGATATCGCGCTCGCCGCACAGATCGACCCGCCGCTTACGACGATCGCGCAGCCCATGCGGGAGCTTGGCGAGACGGCTGCGCGGCTGTTGCTGCGGCGTTTCGCGGACCCGCGTGCGAGCGTGCCGGGCGTGCTGCTGCCGCACAGGCTGGTGGTGCGCGAGAGCGGGTGAAGTCAGCAAACGTCAGCGAACACATAGCAGGGGAGACCAGCGGTGTCGACAGGCGGGCGGCGCAAGCCGCCTGCCGGGACCCGCAGACAAGGCCACTGGAGGAGCGCACGCGCATGAGCGTCGCCGTGAAGTTCAACGACATCCGCAAGGACTTCGGTCCCGTGCGCGTGCTGCACGGCGTGAGCTTCGAGCTTGCACCGGGGCGCATTCACGGACTGCTGGGCGAGAACGGCGCGGGCAAGTCCACGCTCATGAAGATCCTCGCGGGCTACGAAGAAGCGAGCGCGGGCCAGATGCTGGTGGACGGCGTGGCGCGCCGCTTCGAAGGCTCGCGCGAAGCCGAGGCCGCCGGCATCGTGCTGATCCATCAGGAGTTCAACCTCGCCGAGCACCTGACGATCGCGCAGAACATCTTCCTCGGCCACGAGAAGCGCAAAGGCTGGCTGGTGGACGACTCGGCCATGCGCCGCGAAGCGCGCGAACTGCTCGCGCAGGTGGGACTCGCGCGCGACCCGGACGTGAAGGTGCGCGAGCTGATCGTCGCTGAAAAGCAGCTCGTGGAGATCGCCAAGGCACTCTCGCGGCATGCGCGCCTGCTCATCATGGACGAGCCCACGGCCACGCTCACGCCCGCCGAAACCGCGCGCCTTTTCGCGCTCATGACGAAGCTGCGCGCCGCCGGCACGACGCTCGTCTACATCTCGCACAAGCTCGACGAGGTGGAAAGAATCACCGACGACGTGGTCGTGATGCGCGACGGCCGCTTCGTGGCCGCGAGCGCGACGGCCAGGCTCGCGCGCCAGCAGATGGCGAACCTCATGGTGGGCCGCGACGTCTCCGACATGTTTCCGGAGAAAGGCGCAGCGAGCGCGGATGCGCGCGTCGCGCTGCGCGTGACGAATCTCGCCGTGCCGGGCTGGGTCGAGGATCTCTCCTTCGAGGTACGCGCGGGCGAAATTCTCGGCTTCGCGGGGCTCGTGGGCGCGGGGCGCAGCGAGGCGTTCGAGGCGATCGTGGGCTTGCGCCACAGGCACGCGGGCGAGATCGAGATCGACGGCCGCGCCGTGACGCTGCGCCACCCGCGCGACGCGATGCGCCACGGCCTCACGTACCTGAGCGAAGACAGAAAAGGACGCGGCCTGCACATGAATCTCACACTGCAGGACAACCTCACGCTCATGACGCTCGAGCGCTACGGCCATCCGCTGCTCGACCTCAAGGCGGCCCGGCGCGCGCTGGAAAAAGCGGTGCGCGAATTCGGCATCCGCACCGGCGACCTCGACAGCCGCGCGCGCATGCTTTCAGGCGGCAATCAGCAGAAACTCGCCCTCGCCAAATTCCTGCAGCCCGACCCGCGCGTGATCGTGCTCGACGAGCCCACGCGCGGCGTGGACGTGGGCGCGAAACGCGACATCTATTTCCTGATCCAGCGGCTCGCGGCCTCGGGGCGCGCGGTCGTCGTGATCTCGTCCGAACTGATCGAGCTGATCGGGCTCGCGCATCGCGTGGCCGTGATGCGCGCGGGCCGCCTCGTCGCCACGCTCGGGCACGAACATCTGAACGAAGAGGAGCTCATTGCTCATGCAACCGGCACCCACTGACGCGCCCACCGAAGGCCGTGGCGCGCGCTCGGCCGCAGCGCGATTCGTGCATCGGCTCGCGGGCGTCGGGCCGCTCATCGGCCTGATCCTGCTGTGCGTGCTCGGCACGCTGCTCAACCGGGATTTCGCCACACCCGGCAACCTGCTCAACGTGCTCACGCGCACCTCGTTCATCGGCATCATTTCCGTGGGCATGACGTTCGTGATCATTTCGGGCGGCATCGATCTTTCGGTCGGGTCGATGGCCGCGCTCATCGCGGGCGTGATGATCTGGGTCATGAATACGCTGGCCGCGAGCGATCATGCATTTGCCCCTTTGGCCATCGTCGCGATCGGCATGGCGATCGCGCTCGTGCTGGGAGCGCTGTTCGGGCTCGCGCATGGGTTGCTGATTACGCGCGGGCGCATCGAGCCTTTCATCGTGACGCTCGGCACACTCGGCATCTTCCGTGCGGTGCTCACCTGGCTGGCCGATGGCGGCGCGCTCACGCTGCAGAACAATCTCGTCGATCTATATGGCCCGGTGTATTACGCGAGCCTCTTCGGCATTCCGGTGCCCGTGTGGGTGTTCGCGCTCACGGCCGCGGGCGGCGCGCTCATTCTCAACCGCACGGCGTTCGGACGGCACGTGCAGGCGATCGGCTCGAACGAGCAGGTCGCGCGCTACGCCGCGATCCGCGTCGATCGCGTGAAGTGCGCGACGTACGTGCTGCTGGGCGTGTGCGTGGGTGTCGCGACCGTGCTCTATGTGCCGCGCCTCGGTTCCGCCACGCCGACGACGGGTTTGCTGTGGGAGCTGGAGGCGATCGCCGCCGTGGTGGTGGGCGGCACGGCGCTCAAGGGCGGAGAGGGGCGCGTGGCGGGCACCGTGGTCGGCGCGGTGCTGCTTTCGGTCATCGCCAATATTCTCAATCTCACGAGCATCATCAGCGTGTATCTGAACGCGGCGGTGCAGGGCGTGGCGATCATCGCGGTCGCCTTCCTGCAGCGCGGCAGACGATAAGGATGTCGAAGCAGATCTGGCAAGGCAGTCGGGAAGTCGAAGGAGGCAGCGAAAACTCAACGCAAGAACGGGCGTGGGCCCGCACGAAAAGGAGACGGCACCATGAAGAAGATGATTCGAACGATGTGTGCGGGCGCGCTGGCGCTTGGCGTAGCGGCGACCTTCGGCGCGGGCGCGGCGCGTGCCGACGACAAGGTCACGCTGGGCGTGGCCATTCCGACCGCCGACCATGGGTTCACGGGCGGCATCGTCTGGTGGGCGAATCAAGCGAAGAAGGATCTGGAGAAGGCGCACCCGGACCTCAAGGTCATCGTCAAGACGGCGGCGAACGCGCCCGATCAGGCGAACCAGTTGCAGGACCTCGTGACCGTCAACAAGATCAACGCGCTCGTGATCTTCCCGTATGAATCGGCTTCGCTCACGCAGCCGGTCGCGCAGGTGAAGAAGCAGGGCGTGTACGTGACAGTGGTCGATCGCGGCTTGACCGACACGAGCGCGCAGGACGCCTACGTGGCCGGCGACAACACGGCGTTCGGCAAGATCCCCGCCGAATATCTCGCGAAGCAGCTGGGCGGCAAGGGCAATATCGTCGCGCTGCGCGGCATTCCCACCACGCTCGACAACGAGCGCTGGGGCGCGTTCACGTCGGTGCTGAAGAACTATCCGGACATCAAGATCCTCGACGCGAAGTACGCGAACTGGAATCGCGACGACGCGTTCCGCACGATGCAGGACTACCTCACGCGCTTCAATCACATCGACGCCGTGTGGGCGGCCGACGACGACATGGCCGTGGGCGTGCTCAAGGCGATCGACCAGGCCAAGCGCAACGACATCAAGATCGTGTTCGGCGGCGCGGGATCGAAGGAGATGGTCAAGCGCGTGATGGACGGCGATCCGCTCATCAAGGCCGACGTGTCGTATTCGCCGAAGTTCATCTACGACGCGATCAAGCTCACGGCCGAAGCGCGCTTGCAGGGCAAGTCGCTGCCGGCTACCACGATCATCCCTTCGGTGCTGATCACGAAGGAGAACGCGAAGCAGTTCTACTTCCCGGATTCGCCGTTCTAAGGACGGGGCTTGCGATGAAGACGATCAAAGGCCCGGCCATATTCCTCGCGCAGTTTCTCGGCGACGACACACCGTTCGACAGCTTCGGGCACATGGCCGGGTGGGCGGCCCAACTCGGCTACAAGGGCATCCAGGTGCCCACGGATGCGCGTCTCGTCGATCTCGCGCAGGCGGCGTCGAGCACGGCGTACTGCGACGACCTGCGCCAGCAGGCCGACGACGCAGGCGTGACGATCACCGAGCTTTCCACGCATCTGCAAGGACAACTCGTGGCCGTGCATCCCGCCTACGACGCGCTGTTCGACGGCTTCGCGCCGCCGCAGGTACGGGGAAATCGCGAAGCGCGCACGGCGTGGGCCATCGAGCAGCTGATGCTGGCCGCGCGCGCCTCGAAGAATCTGGGGCTCAGCGCGCACGTGACATTTTCGGGCGCGCTGGCGTGGCCGTACTTCTATCCGTGGCCGCAGCGGCCGGCGGGTCTCGTCGAAGCCGCTTTCGATGAACTCGCGCGCCGCTGGCGGCCGATCCTCGATGCGTTCGATGCGGCGGCCGTGGACGTCTGCTACGAATTGCATCCGGGCGAGGACCTGCACGACGGCGTGACGTTCGAGCGCTTTCTTGCGGCCGTAGGCGATCATCCGCGCGCGAATATCCTCTACGACCCGAGCCACTTTGTGCTGCAGCAGCTCGATTACCTCGCGTTCATCGACATCTATCACGCGCGCATCAAGGCCTTTCATGTGAAGGACGCCGAATTCCGCCCCACGGGCAAACAAGGCGTGTATGGCGGCTACAGCGGATGGGTGGAGCGCGCGGGGCGCTTTCGCTCGCTCGGCGACGGGCAGATCGACTTCGGCGCGATCTTCTCGAAGCTCACGCAGTACGACTATCCCGGCTGGGCCGTGCTCGAATGGGAGTGCGCGCTCAAGCATCCGCACGACGGCGCGCGCGAGGGTGCCGATTTCATCAGGCGGCACATCATCCGCGTGGCGGAGCACGCGTTCGACGACTTTGCGGGCAGCGGCGTCGACGCGGCCCAGGTGAAGGGCGTGCTGGGCCTTTGAACGCGTTTCTCGCAGGAGAGAAGGCAATGACACGAAGACTCAGGCTCGGCATGGTCGGCGGCGGCGAGGGCGCATTCATCGGCGCGGTGCATCGCATTGCGGCCCGTCTTGACGATGGTTTCGAACTCGTCGCCGGCGCGTTGTCGTCCGATGCGGCGCGCGCGCAGGCGAGCGCCGAGGCGCTCGGCCTCGCACGCAGCTATGACCACTGGCGCGAGATGGCGAGCGTGGAAGGCGCGCGCGAAGATGGCATCGACGCGGTGGCCATCGTCACGCCGAACCATCTGCACGCGCCGGTTGCGCATGCGTTCATGGATGCGGGCATTCACGTGATCTGCGACAAGCCACTCGCGGTCTCGCTCGCCGAGGGCGAAGCGCTCGCGCAGCACGCGCGCGACGCGAATCTCGTGTTCGCGCTCACCCATACGTATTCGGGCTATCCGCTCGCCCGTCATGCGCGCGAACTGGTCGAGGCGGGCGAGATTGGCGACGTGCGCATCGTGCAGGTCGAGTACGCGCAGGACTGGCTCGCCAATCCTGTCGAGCGCGGCGGCGCAAACCGTCAGGCGACGTGGCGCACCGATCCTGCGCTCGCGGGTCCGGCGGGGTGCCTGGGCGATATCGGCACGCATGCGTATCAGCTGGCGGCGTTCGTGAGCGCGCTCGTGCCGGAATCGCTCGCAGCGGAGGTGCATACCTTCGTGCCGGGCCGCCGCGTGGACGATCACGTCCAGGCGATGCTGCGCTACGCGAACGGTGCGCGCGGCATGCTGTGGGCGAGCCAGGTGGCGAGCGGCGCGGAGAACGCGTTGCGGCTGCGCGTCTATGGCACGAAGGCGGGCCTCGCGTTCGATCAGGAGGAGCCCAACCTGCTGTGGCTCACGCCCCAGGGCGGCGAGGCGCAGCGCCTCACGCGTGGCCGTGTGACGGGGGCCGCCGCGCTGCACGCCACGCGTGTGCCGCCGGGGCATCCGGAAGGCTATCTCGAAGCGTTCGCGCAGCTCTATCGCGACGCCGCCGCGCAGATCCACGCGCGCGAGGCGGGCGTTGCGGCGCCGCCCGAGAGCCGGCTCCTGACGACGGTCGACGACGGCGTGGAGGGGTTGCGCTTCATCGAGGCCGTGCTGGCGAGCAGCGCGGCGGGCGGCGCGTGGCGCAGCATCGTGCGGCCGTGACTGGCCATTCGAAGTCGCGCCTGGCAACTTCGCAATGCGGCGAGCGGCGGCAGGCTGCCGCCGCTCGTGAAATTTACTGCCCCAGATACACGAACTTGCCCCCGCGTACCGTGCCCATCACGCTCGCGCGCTGGTCGAGGCCCACGTGGTCCGTCGGGCTCGTGTTCACCATGCCATTGGGCACGACGACTTCGTGCGCGTGCTCCAGTTCGCTGCGCAACGCCACGCGGAAAGCCTCCGTGCCCGGCTGCGCGGTCTTGAGCGCGCGCGCGACCGCGTCCTGCAAGCGCGGATAGACGCCTGCCGCGTCGCCCGCGAATTGCGTGACGGTGCCCGGGCCGTACTTTGCCTCGTAGGCATCGACAAAGGCGAGCGCCGCCTTCTGGGCCGGCTGGTCGGCGGGCAGCGTGCGCGCCACCACCACGGGCTGGGTCGGGAACAGGGTGCCTTCCACGTCCTTGCCGCCCAGCTTGATGAACTCGGGCGTGGCGATGCCGTGCGTCTGGTAAATCGGCCCCTTGTAGCCGCGCTCGATCAGCGTGCGTTGCGGCAGCACGGTCGGCGTGCCTGCGCCGGCAATCAGCATGGCATCGGGTTTGGCCGACATCAGCTTGAGGATCTGGCCCGTCACGCTCGCGTCGGTGCGGTTGTAGCGCTCGGTCGCAACGATCTGGATGTTGCGTTCCTTCGCGTACTTCGTGAATTCGTTGAGCCAGCTGTCGCCGTAGCTGTCGGCAAAGCCGATGAAGCCCACGGTCTTCACGCCGTGCGCCGCCATGTAGCGCGTCATGACGTCGGCCATGGCGGCGTCGGTCTGCGCCATCTTGAACGCCCACACTCGCGCGCCCTGCTGCGGCTCGACCACCGACCCCGAGCCGACCAGCGTGATCATCGGCGTCTTGCTCTCTGCCACCGGGTCGAGCGCCGCGAGCGCCGCCGGCGTGATGTTCGGCCCGACGATCACGTCCACGTGGTCTTCATTGATGAGCTTGTGGATGTTGCGCACGGCGACGCCCGGGTCCGAGCCGTCGTCGAGCACGATGTAGTCGGCCTTCTGGCCCGCGATCGTGTCGGGCCACATCAGCATGGCGTTCTTGCTCGTGATGCCGATGGCGGCTGCCGGACCCGTGCTCGAGAGGTCGATACCGACCTTGATGTCGGCATGCGCGATAGAAGCGCAGGTGGCGGCGGCAAGGGCGGCGGCCACGACGAGCGGGCGCAGGAAGGAATGCGGCTTCATCCGTTAAGTCTCCAGGCGACAAGTAAAGCGAGAAGTGATGTTGTTGTAATGCGGATTTTGTCTGATTTTTCTTCCGGCGCGGCCGAGGTCGCGGCCGCGCGACGCTACAGCTCGTAACTCTCGTGCTCGCCCTTGAGCGCCTGCTCGATCAGCTTGCGGTTCAGGCTCGGCGAAAGCAGTTCGACGAGCGTATACACATAGCTGCGCAGGTAGGCCCCCTGCTTGAGCGCCACGCGCGTGACATTGCTGCCGAACAGATGCCCCACGGGCAGCGCGCGCAGGTGCCGGTCGCGCTCGGCGTTGAAGGCGATGTCGGCCATGATCCCAACGCCCAGGCCCAGCTCGACATACGTCTTGATCACGTCGGCGTCGATGGCTTCCAGCACGATGTCGGGCGAGAGGGCGCGCAGGCGGAACGCGTCGTTGATCTTCGTGCGGCCAGCGAAGGCATTGTCGTAGGTGATCAGCGGATATTGGGCCAGATCGTCGAGCGAAAGCGGCTTGCGCTCGAGGAGCGGGTGGTCGGGCAGCATCACCGCCACGTGATGCCACGTGAAGCAGGGCAGCGACACCAGTTCCTTGTAACCGGAGATGGCCTCGGTCGCGATGCAGAGATCGGCCTGGTCATGGAGCACCATTTCCGCGACCTGCGTGGGGCTGCCTTGCAGGATCGAAAGGTGCACCTTCGGAAAGCGCCGCTTGAACTCGGCGATGGCGGCGGGCAGCGAGTAACGCGCCTGCGTGTGCGTGGCGGCGATGATCAGGTTGCCCTGGTCCTGCGCGGCATAGTCCTTGCCCACGCGCTTGAGGCTCTCCACTTCCTGCAGAATGCGCTCCACCGAGGCGAGGATGATCCGGCCCGGCTCCGTGAGCGAGCGCACGCGCTTGCCATGGCGCGTAAAGATTTCGACCCCAAGCTCGTCCTCCAGCTCGATGATCGCCTTCGAGACGCCCGGCTGGCTTGTATACAGTGCCTTGGCCGCTTCCGTGAGGTTGAAATTCTGGCGGACGGCCTCGCGGACGAAGCGGAACTGGTGGAGGTTCATATATAACCCCTTGGCATATCAACCTAATTTTTGAGTCGTTTGAAATATAAGGCGAGTTTATTACCATTCCTCCAACTTTTCCAATATGGATATCTGTTTTGGTCATTAGCAAATGACCGGCGCGATTGAAGGCGCGGCCGCCTCGCGAAAGGCAAGGCAGAGTGGAAAGCATGAAGTCGAGAAGTCGGAGCGCGGCGTAACCGGAACGCTGCGATTGAACCAACCCCTGGGGTCCCCGAATGTACCAATACGATCAGTACGACCAGACCATCGTCGACGAACGCGTCGCGCAATATAGCGACCAGGTTCGCCGCCGCCTGTCGGGCGAATTGAGCGAAGAAGAGTTCCGCCCGCTGCGCCTGCAAAACGGCCTGTACTACCAGCGCCACGCCTACATGCACCGCATCGCGATTCCGTACGGCAATCTGCGCAGCGACCAACTCCGTATGCTCGCCACGATCGCGCGCGAGCACGATCGCGGCTACGGCCACTTCTCGACGCGCTCGAACATCCAGTACAACTGGATCAAGCTCGAAGAAACGCCGGAAATCCTGCGCAAGCTGGCTTCCGTGCAGATGCACGGCATCCAGACTTCGGGCAACTGCATCCGCAACATCACCGCCGATCAGTTCGCGGGCGTCGCGCCCGACGAAGTCGTCGATCCGCGCCCGTGGTCCGAAATCCTGCGCCAGTGGTCGACGTTCCACCCCGAGTTCGCGTGGCTGCCGCGCAAGTTCAAGATCGCCGTGTCGGGCACGAAGGAAGATCGCGCCGCCGTGCAGATTCACGACCTGGGCGTCTACCTCGACCGTAACGAGCAGGGCGAAATCGTCGCGAGCATCCTCGCGGGCGGTGGCCTTGGCCGCACGCCGATCGTCGGCGCCATCATCAAGCGCGACCTGCCGTGGCAGCACCTGCTGACCTACTGCGAAGCCGTTTTGCGCGTGTACAACCGCTACGGCCGTCGCGACAACATGTACAAGGCGCGCATCAAGATTCTCGTGAAGGCGCTCTCGCCGGCGAAGTTCGCCGAGCAGGTCGAAGAAGAGTGGCAGCACCTGAAGGACGGCCCCTCGACGCTCACGCAGGAAGAAGTCGATCGCGTCTCGCAGTACTTCGTGCCGCCGGCGTATGAAAAGATCGCCGACACGGATACGTCGTACGAAAAGCATCTGCTGGAAAACCGCGCGTTCGCGCGCTGGGTCGAGCGCAACGTGCGTCCGCACCGCGTGCCCGGTTATGCGTCGGTCACGCTCTCGCTCAAGCCGCGCGACATCGCGCCGGGCGACGCCACCGACGTACAGATGGAAGCCGTGGCCGACTGGGCCGACGAATACGCGTTTAGCCAGATCCGCGTCTCGCACGAGCAGAACCTGATCCTCGCCGACGTCAAGAAGCGCGACCTGTTCGCGCTGTGGGAAAAGGCGAAGGCGCAAGGTTTCGCGACTGCGAATATCGGCCTGTTGACCGACATCATCGCGTGCCCGGGCGGCGACTTCTGCTCGCTCGCCAATGCGAAGTCGATCCCCATCGCGCTTGCGATCCAGGAGCGTTTCGACAACCTCGACTTCGTCCACGACCTCGGTGACCTGTCGCTCAATATCTCGGGTTGCATGAACTCGTGCGGTCACCACCACGTTGGCAACATCGGCATTCTGGGCGTGGATAAGGACGGCTCGGAGTGGTATCAGGTGTCGCTCGGCGGCGAGCAGGGCAACGGCGCTAACGGCGCGCGCCTTGGCCGCGTGATCGGCCCGTCGTTCTCGGCAGAAGAGATGCCCGATGTGATCCAGAAGGTGGTCGACACGTTCGTCGAACTGCGCATCGACGGCGAGCGCTTCATCGACACGTACGATCGCCTCGGCATCGCGCCCTTCAAGGAACGCGTGTACGCATCGCGCCAGACGGCCCACGCTTAAAAGCAGCACGCAACCCGATACGAGATTCGAGCAATGGCATTGATCATCAAAAAACGCGAGATCGTTGAAGACAACTGGCAAGTCGTGCGTGCGGCCGAAGACGGCGCATTGCCCGAGGTGCCGGCGCTGCCCGCGGGCAAGGTGCTGGTTCCGCTCGCTTACTGGCAGGCGCAGCGCGACGCGCTCATCGCTTCGCGCGGCAAGGACGAACTCGGCGTGTGGCTTGCGCCGGACAGCGAACCGGCCGATATCGCCGCCGACTTCGACAAGCTCGCGCTGATCGGCGTGGACTTCCCCGTGTTCCGCGATGGCCGCGGCTTTTCGATCGGCCGTCTGTTGCGCGAGCGCTATGGCTACAAGGGCGAACTGCGAGCGATTGGCGACGTGCTGCGCGACCAGCTGCGCTTTCACGAGCGCTGCGGGTTCGACGCGTTCGCGGTGCGCGCCGACAAGGACATCCACGACGCGCTCAAGGCGTTCACCGAATTCACGGTGCAGTACCAGGGGGCGTTCGACGAGCCGTCGCCGCTGTTCCGCCGCCGTCTGGCACACCAAGGCGCGGCAGCATGAGCACGCTCGCGACCGAAATCACGGCTGACCTGCAGGCGAAGATCGAGCGCCTGAACGCGCTGCTCGATTCGATCGCGGCGCGTCACGCCAACGTGAAGCTGGCCAGCAGCCTCGCAGCCGAAGATATGCTGCTCACCCACGCGATTCTTGCGCGCAGTGTGAAAATCGGCATCTTCTCGCTGAACACGGGCCGCCTGCACGCGGAAACGCTCGGCATGCTCGATGCGGTGCGCGAGCGCTATGGCTATGCGATCGAGCAGTTTCATCCGCAACAGGACGCGGTGGACGAGTACGTCGCCCAGCACGGCCTGAACGCGTTCTACGAGAGTGTGGACCTGCGCAAGCGCTGCTGCGAAATCCGCAAGGTCGAGCCGCTGAACCGCGCGCTTTCCGGCGTTTCCGCCTGGGTCACGGGCCAGCGCCGCGAGCAGTCGGTCACGCGCGCGGAACTGCACGAGGAAGAGCGCGACGAAGCGCGCAACATCGACAAGTTCAATCCGCTCGCGGACTGGACCGAAGCCGATGTCTGGGCCTACCTGCGCGCCTTCGAGGTGCCGGTGAATCCGCTGCACGCGCGCGGCTACCCGAGCATCGGCTGCGAGCCCTGCACGCGCGCCATCCGTCCCGGCGAGGACAGCCGCGCGGGCCGCTGGTGGTGGGAGTCGCGCGACACGAAGGAATGTGGCTTGCATATCACGTCTGTGTCGGCCATTCCGGTCGTCGAAGTGTCGTCGATCAGCCCCGCGAACTAAGATTGAGTTTTGTCGCGTCGTCGTGAAAACCGGCGCGCTACCGTATACCGAGTACTGCGTGCCCAGTAAAAAGGGTGCGAATAAAGGAAGGATCCGAATATGAGCACCACGCTCGACTCAGCAGTGAACGCACCGCTCCAGGTCACGGCGAACCGCATGGACCATCTCGACTGGCTCGAAGCCGAGTCGATCCACATCCTGCGTGAGCTCGTCGCCGAATGCAGCAAGCCGGCGCTGCTGTTCTCGGGCGGCAAGGACTCGGTCGTCGTGCTCGCACTCGCGCTGAAGGCGTTCGGCCTCGGCGCGAACCGCAAGACCACGCTGCCGTTCCCGCTCGTGCATATCGACACGGGTCACAACTACGAGGAAGTGATCGACTTCCGCGATCGCCGCGCAGCCGAAATCGGCGCGCAGCTCGTGGTCGGCCATGTGGAAGATTCGATCAAGAAGGGCACCGTGCGCCTGCGCCGCGAAACCGATTCGCGCAACGCCGCGCAAGCGGTCACGCTGCTCGAAACCATCGAGCAATACGGCTACACCGCGATGATCGGCGGTGCGCGCCGCGACGAAGAGAAGGCACGCGCGAAGGAGCGCATCTTCTCGTTCCGCGACGAATTCGGCCAGTGGGACCCGAAGGCGCAGCGCCCGGAACTCTGGAGCGTCTACAACGCGCGCCTGCACAAGGGCGAACACCTGCGCGTGTTCCCGATCTCGAACTGGACGGAACTGGACGTGTGGCAATACATCGAGCGCGAAAAGCTCGAGCTGCCGTCGATCTATTACGCGCACCAGCGCGAGATCGTGCGCCGCAACGGCCTGCTCGTGCCGGTCACGCCGCTCACGCCGATGAAGGAAGGCGAAGTCAGCGAAATGGCGCAGGTGCGTTTCCGCACGGTGGGCGACATCAGCTGCACGTGCCCGGTGGCGAGCGATGCCGACAACGTCGAGAAGATCATCGCCGAAACGGCCGTGACCGAAATCACGGAACGCGGCGCCACGCGCATGGACGACCAGGCGTCGGAAGCGGCGATGGAACAGCGCAAGAAGCAAGGTTATTTCTAAAAGCACGCAGAGGAAGAATTGAACATGGTTACGACGCATCAACCTGAAGACCTCGGCGTGCTGCGCTTCATCACGGCGGGCAGCGTGGACGACGGCAAGAGCACGCTGATCGGCCGCCTGCTGTACGACAGCAAGGCAGTTCTCTCGGATCAACTGTCGGCGCTCTCGCGCGCGAAGAACAAGCGCACGGTGGGCGACGAGATCGACCTGTCGCTGCTCACCGATGGCCTCGAAGCCGAGCGCGAGCAGGGCATCACGATCGACGTGGCGTACCGCTACTTCGCCACGGCCAAGCGCAAGTTCATCATCGCCGACACGCCGGGCCACGAGCAGTACACGCGCAACATGGTGACGGGTGCTTCCACGGCGCATGCCGCGATCATCCTGATCGACCCCACGCGCGTGACGGTCGAGAACGGTGTGACGCAACTGCTGCCGCAAACCAAGCGCCACAGCGCCATCGTCAAGCTGCTGGGCCTGCAGCACGTGATCGTCGCGATCAACAAGATGGACCTGGTCGATTACAGCGAAGCGACCTTCGACCTGATCCGCGATGCGTACGTCGCGCTCGCACGCCAGCTTGGCCTCTCCGATGTGCGTTTCGTGCCGGTCTCGGCGCTCAAGGGCGACAACATCGTGGCCGCGAGCGAGCGCATGCCTTGGTACGCGGGCGAGCCGCTTCTCGACGTGCTCGAGCAACTGCCGGTCGCGCAGGGCACGGCTGAAGCGCTGCGCTTCCCGGTGCAGTGGGTCGCGCGCCAGGACGGTTCCAGCGCCGACGACTTCCGCGGCTACATGGGCCGCGTCGAAGCTGGCGAAGTGAAGCTCGGCGACGCCATCACGGTGCTGCCGGCAGGCCGCAGCGCAACGGTTGCCGAAATCATCGCGCCGGTGCCGGGCGGCACGGCGCAGGTCGACCGCGCGTTCGCGGGCCAGACCGTCACGATCCGTCTCGCCGAAGACGTGGACGTCTCGCGGGGCGACACCTTCGTGCCGGCTTCGGACAATGTCCAGCCCGCAAAGAAGCTCGAAGCGGACCTCTGCTGGTTCGACGACGAGCCGCTCTCGACGCAGCGCAAGTACCTGCTCAAGCAGACCACGAGCACGGTGTTCGCGAAGATCGGCGCGGTCAAGCAGGTGCTCGACGTGCATACGCTTTCGCACGCCATCGACCGCCACGAACTCGCGATGAACGATATCGGCCGAGTCGCGCTCTCGCTGCAGAAGCCGCTCGTCTGCGACCTGTATGATGCGAATCCTGGCACCGGCGCATTCGTGCTGATCGACGAAGCGACGCATCACACGGTGGCCGCGGGCATGATCCGCGCGTTTTCAGCGTAAGGCGTTGCGCGAGGTTGCGGCCGCGCGCGGCCGCAACAATGGATTCGAAGCAAATGGGTAAGGTATATCTGATCGGCGCAGGACCGGGCGCAGCGGACCTCATCACGGTGCGCGGCGCACGGCTGCTCGCGAGCGCGGACGTCGTGCTGCACGACGCGCTCGTCGAGCCGGCCATGCTCGAGTACGCACCGCAAACCGCGAAGTTCATCGCGGTCGGCAAGCGCTGCGGGCAGCGTTCCACGGCGCAGCACTTCATCAACAAGCAACTCGTCGATGCCGCGCGCGAGCACGCCGTGGTCGTGCGCCTGAAGGGCGGCGACCCGATGCTGTTCGGACGCGCCGACGAGGAAATGCGCGCGCTCGAAGCGGCCGGCATCGAGTTCGAGGTCGTGCCGGGTATCACGGCGGCACTCGCCAGCGCGGCGACGCTGCAACGCTCGCTGACGCTGCGCGGCGTGGCCCGCAGCGTTGCGCTCGCCACGTATTCGCGCGCGGCGGGCAGCGAGGAGATTCGCGAGCAGGTCAACGCCGATTCGCTCGTGTTCTACATGGGCCGCGACAGCGCGCCCGAGATCGCGCGCCAGCTCATCGAAGCGGGCCGTGCGGGCGCGACGCCGGTGGCGATCGTCGAAGCTTGCAGCACCGCGCGCGAGCGCACGCTCACGCTGACGCTGGCGGGCCTCGAAGCAGGGGAGGCCCAGGACTGGCTCGACCCGGCGCAGCCGAGCTTGCTCATGATTGGCGAGGCGTTCGCGCAACGGGCCGGACAGGTGCAGGAAGAGAATGAGGCACAGGGCGACCGTCAAGGCCGTCGCGCGGCGGCATAAGCGCTACGAGAAACACCCGGCCAGGAAAGCAAAACGGGCTCGCTGAAAAGCGAGCCCGTTTTTGTTATGCGTGAGCGTTCTTAGGCGCGTTCGTTTTCGATGCAATACCGCACGATCGCATCGAGCACCGCGTCGTCCTCGCCGACGGCGCCCGCGCAACGCAGGCGCACACCCGGATGCTCGCTCTGGCACTGCGCGATCAGCGCGGGCAGATCGCGGCGCACGTGGCCGCCCTGGCCGAAGAACACGGGTACGACCGTGATCGTGTCGCACCCTGCCACGGCCTGCGAGGCGATGGCATCAGGCAGGCTCGGTGTCATGAGTTCCAGAAAGGCGAGGCTGACCGGACCCGCATCGCCGCGCGCGGCGGCGAGCTTCGCGGCCAGACGCTGAAACGGCTCTTGCCAGCGCGCGTCGCGCGCGCCGTGGCCGAAGAGGATCATGCCGTGTGTGCCCATGTCTGGCGAGCCTGTACGAAATCGGCGAACTAGCGGACGAGGGAGCCCGGCATCAATGCCGGTCGACCCATTTGAGCCCGATCAGCCCGATCACGAGATAGATGAGCCCCGGTGTCGCCGCGGTAAGCGGCGCGGGCCAGGTGTTCAGTGTGCCGACGTGCGAGAACAGCGTGTTGACGAGCTGGAAGCTCATGCCGAGCATGATCCCGCCGAATACCTTCATGCCCACGACGCCCGCGCGCGTATGCAGATACGCGAACGGCAGCGAGAGCACGAGCATCACGAACACGGCGAACGGGTAGAGCAGCTTGCGCCAGAAGGCGATCTGGTAGCGCTGCGCGTCCTGATGGTTCTCGGTCAGATGCTGGATGTAGCGGAACAGGTTGAACATCGACATCCGGTCGGGCGACACGAGCAGCACCGAGAGGATGTTCGGCGTGAGCTCCGAGCGCAGCGAGTATTCGGGCGCCGAGGTCTGCTGTGCGCGATAGACCGGATTGAGCGCATCGACCGGCTGGTTCTGCGGCGGCGGCACGCTGATCAGTTCCGTATCGGTCACGTCCTTGAGCAGCCAGTGGCCTGGCGGCTGGAACGTGCCGCTCTTCGCGAGGCGCACGTTGGTGAGCTGGAACTTCGAATCGAATTCGTAGATGCGCACGTTCGTGATGGTCGCGTTGGGCAGCAACTCCCCGACGTTCACGAAACGCGTGACCTGCTCGCCGTCGGCGCGCGCGGTGAGCGTGTCCTTGACCCACACACCCGACTGGAAGTTGCTCGACACCGCCGAGCCTAACGCCTCGAGACGCACGCGCTCGGAGAGCTGATCGGTGTAAGGGCCGACCACTTCGCCGATCAGGTAGGTCAGCAGCACGAGCGGCACGCCGATCTTGAGCAGCGAGCGCAGCGCCTGGTTCGTGGCGAGGCCCGACACACGAAAGATCGTGTACTCGGAATTCGCCGCCATTTGCGCGAACACGTAGATCGCGGCGATGAGCGCCGCGACCGGGATGATCTCGTAAAGCCGGGAGGGCGCCTGGAGCGCCACGCGCAGCACCGCGTACTGGAACTTGTAGTTGCCGTGCCCGACCGAGTTCAGCTCGTTGATGAGGTCAAAGAAGAAGAACAGGCCGGAGAAGGCAAACAGAATGAAGATGAACGTCAGGTAAACCTGGCGAGCGAAGTATTTTTCGTAGATGCGCATCGGTCAGTTTCCCTCTCAGTTTCCTGAAGAGGCGCGCCGGAACATCGCACGTGTGAAGAGCGGCCGGTTGCGCACGCGTATCCAGAAGATGAACACGACGAGCGCGAGCACCACGGCGTGCAGCAGGACGAGGCCGACGCCGAAGGGCATCTTGCCTTGCTCGATTTGCGATTGCACGACGTTGAGCAGGTTCGAATAGGTGAGGTAGATCAGCACCGCCATCACGAGATTGATCGTGCGGCTGCGGCGCGGGTTCTGGTATGCAAGCGGAATGCCGAGCAGCATCAGGTTGATCGCAATGAGCGGCAGGCCGGCGCGCCAGGCGAGCTCGCCCAGGTTGTCGTCGCTCGGGTGGCGCAGGAGGCCAGGCGTGGACGTGGTGCTCGCCGAAGGCGTGTTGACGAGCGGCTGGCTCGTGATCTTCACGCCATAACGCTGGAACTCGCTGATGCGAAAGTCCGGGTGACCCGGCTCGCCGTCATAGCGGCGGCCGTTTTCGAGCACGACGAAGCGGTCGCCACTCTTCATGGTTTCGGTGTGGCCGGTCTTCGAGACGATCACGCTGACCTTGCCGTTTTCCGTGCTCGTGACGAATACGTTCTCCACGCGCGCCTGGTCGGAGCTCATGCTCTCGATGAAGAACACGCGGTGCGTGGTAGGCGATTCGCGGAACTGGCCAGGCGCGAGCAGCGACACTTCATCGCGCTGCTGAAAGCGCGCGCGAATGAGCTTGCTTTGCGCGTTCGACCACGGCCAGCCGATGAACGCGAAGAACACGATGAGCAGGATGATCGGCGCGGAAAAGGTGGCGACCGGTTTGATCAGGCGCGTGAGGCTCACTCCCGAGGAGAGCCACACGACCATTTCGGAATCCTTGTACCAGCGCGTGAGGACGAACAGGATCGACACGAAGAGCGTGACGATGAGCATGACGGCCATGTAGCCGATCACGGTCAGTCCGATCAGCACCAGCACGTCGCGCGGGTCGATCTGACCGGACGCGGCGAAGCCGACGATGCGGATCATCATCGTCGTCAGCATGATCGTGAGCAGAACCATGAACACGGCGCCGGCCGTGTACGCGAGTTCGCGCTGCAGGGAACGTTCGAAGATCATTCTTGATGGGCAGGGCGGGCGGCCCGTGCCGGGAGGCGCGCAGCTCGCGCAACCGCCCAGGAGCCGCCGCGGGAAAAATAGCGGATAATTGCGGCTTTCATCCTAAGCCCTGATTTTATCCGAGGACAAGCGCGATGGACTTTAGCATAAAAGCCTGTGACTGGAGCAAAGGCGGGGAGGGCTCCTTCCTGACCGGCAAGTCGGATTGTGTCGTAGTTGGCGTGTTCGAGGCGCAAACCCTCTCGGGCGCGGCGTTCGCGATCGACAGCGCCATTGGCGGCGCAATCGCGCGCGTCGTCAAGGCCGGCGACATCGACGGCAAGGCAGGCTCCACGTTGTTCCTGCCGGAAGTGAGCGGCATCGGCGCCTCGCGCGTGCTGCTCGTGGGTCTCGGCAAGCAGGACACATTTGGTCAGAAGGCTTACGGCGACGCGGTCAGGGCCGCCTGGCGCGCGATCCTCGGCACGAAGATCGCCCAGGTCACGTTCACGCTCGCGCAACTGCCGGTGAAGGAGCGCACGGGCGACTGGGGCGTGCGCGCCGCCATTCTCGCGCTGCGCAACGAGACCTACCGCTTCACGCAGATGAAGAGCAAGCCCGACGTCTCGCAGCGGGCCCTGAAGCGCGTGGTCTTCAGCATCGACGCCGCCGACGAGAAGGCAGCGAAGCTCGCGGCGAAGCAGGCCGTCGCGCTCGCCAACGGCATGGACCTCACGCGCGACCTCGGCAATCTGCCGGGCAACGTGTGCACGCCTACCTATCTCGCAGCCACGGCCAAGAAGCTCGCGCGCGACTGGAAGCTCAAGGTCGAGGTGCTCGGCCAGCGCCAGATCGAGACACTCAAGATGGGTTCGTTTCTTTCCGTAACAAAGGGCTCGGTCGAGCCGCCGCAGTTCATCGTGCTGCACTATCAGGGCGCAAGTGCCAAGGCCGCGCCTATCGTGCTGGTCGGCAAGGGCATCACGTTCGACACGGGCGGCATCTCGCTCAAGCCGGGCGAGGGCATGGACGAGATGAAGTACGACATGTGCGGCGCGGGCTCGGTGCTCGGCACGATCCGCGCGGTCGCCGAAATGGGGCTCAAGCTCAACGTGATCGGCATCATCCCGACCTGCGAGAACATGCCTGCGGGCAACGCCACGAAGCCGGGCGACATCGTCACGACGATGGCGGGCCTTACGGTCGAAGTGCTCAACACCGACGCCGAAGGCCGCCTCATCCTGTGCGACGCGCTCACCTACGCCGAGCGCTTCAAGCCGGCCGCCGTGGTCGACATCGCCACGCTCACGGGCGCGTGCATCATCGCACTCGGCCATCACAACAGCGGCCTGTTCTCGAAGGACGATGCGCTCGCGGGCGAACTGCTCGACGCTTCGCGCGAAGCGGGCGACCCGGCCTGGCGCCTGCCGCTCGACGACGAGTATCAGGACCAGCTCAAGTCGAACTTCGCCGACCTCGCCAACATCGGCGGGCGCCCGGCGGGCAGCGTGACGGCGGCGTGCTTCCTCTCGCGCTTCACCGAAAGCTACCCGTGGGCGCATCTGGACATCGCGGGCACCGCGTGGAAGAGCGGGGCGGCGAAGGGTGCAACGGGCCGTCCGGTGCCGCTGCTCGCCCAGTTCCTCATTGACCGCGCGGCGCAATGAAGGCAGGCATGGTGATTGCTGCAGACCTGCCCGTGTGTAAAGTGGTGTGGGCATGACGCGCATCGATTTCCACACGAACGTTGGCGACTCGCTGCTTTATGCGTGCCGCCTCGTGCGCAAGGCGTATCAGGCGGGCGAGCAGGCGGTTGTGCTGGCCGAGCCCGCGCGCCTGCGCGCGTTCGACGAAATGTTGTGGACCTTTGCGCCGCTCGACTTCGTGCCGCACTGCATGGCCGAGAGCCCGCATGCGGGCGAATCGCCCATCGTGCTGGCAACGGATCTCGAGCGTGCGCCGCATCATCGTGTGCTGCTCAATCTCGGCGCGCAGGTCCCGCCTCAATTCGCACGCTTTGAGCGCTTGCTCGAAGTGATTGGCGATGCGCCCGACGAACTCGCGTCGGGCCGCGAGCGCTATCGTTTCTACCGCGACCGCGGTTACGCGCTCAACAACTACAAGCAGGGCGGCTGAGGCCGGACGCGCGAGGCGTACCGGCGCGAGGCCGACTGCCCCGTTCGATGGAGGTAGACATGTCCGGCATGCACGACCCGGAAGATGCCGCGATTCCGCTCTTGAGCGAGGTGATGGTGGCCGGCAATCCGCTGCGCGCGCACAACGTCGAAGAGGCGAAGAGCGCAACAGCCGCCGCCGTGAAGGCCGCCGTGGCCGAACGCGAAGAGGGCCTTTTTGCGCACGACGCCGACGCGCTCGTCGAGCGCCTGCGCGGCCGCTGCCTCACATGGCTCACCGGCGAAGGCCGGGCCGTGATCGAGGCGCGCTGCAGCGCCGCGATGCAGGAGCATTCGAACTGGCTTGTGGGCCAGGTGTCGCGCGAGATCGGTCTTGCGCTCGAAACGGAACTCAAGAACTGGGTGAAGGCCGCCGTGCGTGAAGAATTGGCTGCGCGCGCGGGACACCCGCCTTCGGCCTGATTCAGCGGGGTGCGCGCGGCGAGAGGCCACCAAGCGCCACGCGTCATCACACCGTTCGCCTCACTTGAGCGTGAGGATCCAGTTCGCGAGCTGAGCCGCCTGGCCGGGGTTGAGCTGCGTGTTGGCCGGCATCGGCACCGTGCCCCATACGCCGGTGCTGCCTTCCAGAATCTTGTGTGAGAGATAGGTCTGCGCGTCGGGCTTGCCTGCGTATTTCGCGGCGACATCGCGCAGGGCGGGACCCATGAAATTGCGCGTCACCGAATGGCAACTCATGCAGTTCTGCTGCTGGGCGAGCGCGAGGCCGGTGGGTCCATGCTGCGCGCGGGCCGGAGCTGCCCCGAGTGCGCCGGCAATGCCGATGGCGAGCGCGGCGGCGAGCGTCGCCATCTTGTTCCAGGCTTGCGACTTTCTTTTCATACTGGTCTCCGCCCGCGTGTGCGCCGGCTGTGTCGTCGCATTATGAAGCAAAGGGCGCACGTCCTGGACGTGCGCCCTTTGCTTAACCGCCGGTCAAGACTTGAGCCGCGTTCAGCCCCGTGCTTAGCCCGTCACCGCGCCCTGGTTCGCCGGGCGCGCGAGCGCTGCGTACTTCGCCATCACACCGCGTGTGTAGCGCGGCGCGGGCTGTTTCCAGGCCGCGCGGCGGCGCGCGAGTTCGGCGTCGTCGACGTTCAGTTGCAGCAGGAGCTTGTGCGCATCGATGGTGATCGAGTCGCCTTCGTGCACGAGCGCGATCGTGCCGCCTTCAAACGCTTCCGGCGCGACGTGGCCCACCACCATGCCCCAGGTGCCTCCCGAGAAACGCCCATCGGTGATGAGCCCAACCGACTCCCCAAGCCCCTTGCCGATGATCGCCGAAGTCGGCGCGAGCATCTCCGGCATGCCGGGGCCGCCCTTCGGGCCGAGGTAGCGCAGCACGACCACGTCACCCGCCTTGATCTTGTCCGCGAGGATCGCTTCCATCGCGCTCTGCTCGTCGTCGAATACGCGTGCGGGGCCCGTGATGACCGGATTCTTCAGGCCCGTGATCTTGGCGACCGCGCCTTCCGTCGCAAGATTGCCCCTGAGGATCGCCAGATGGCCTTCCTTGTAAAGCGCCTGGCTGATGGGAAAGATCACCTTCTGGTCCGCGCGGGGCGTGGACGGCACGTCCTTGAGTTCTTCGGCGATGGTCTTGCCCGTGATGGTGATGCAGTCGCCATGCAGGAGCCCCGCGTCGAGCAGGATCCTGAGCACCTGCGGAATGCCGCCGGCCTCGTGCAGGTCGGTCGCGACATACTGGCCCGAGGGCTTCAGGTCGCAAATCACCGGCACCTTCTTGCGCATGCGCTCGAAGTCGTCGATGGTCCATTCGATCTCCGCGGCATGCGCGATGGCGAGATAGTGCAGCACGGCGTTGGTCGAGCCGCCCGTCGCCATGATGAGCGCCACGGCGTTTTCGATCGACTTCTTTGTGATGATGTCGCGCGGCTTGAGGTCCTGCTTCACGGCTTCGACGAGCACACGCGCCGATTCCGCCGCCGAGTCGACTTTCTCCTCGTCAGGGTTGGCCATTGTCGATGAGTACATGAGCGACATGCCGAGCGCCTCGAATGACGAACTCATCGTGTTCGCGGTGTACATGCCGCCGCACGAACCCGTGGAGGGGCAGGCGTTTTTCTCGATGCCTTCGAAATCCTCTTCGGCCATGCGGCCCGCGGTGAATTCGCCAACGGCCTCGAACGCCGAGACGATGGTCAGCGCTTTGCCCTTCCAGTTGCCCGGGCGGATCGTGCCGCCGTACACGTAGATGCCGGGTACGTTGATGCGCGCGAGCGCGATCATGCCGCCGGGCATGTTCTTGTCGCAGCCGCCGATCACCACCACGCCGTCCATCCACTGGCCCTGCACGCAGGTCTCGATGCAATCGGCGATGACTTCGCGCGAGACGAGCGAGTACTTCATGCCCTCGGTGCCCATCGACATGCCGTCCGAGATCGTGGGCGTGCCGAAGGTCTGCGGGTTCGCGTCGGCGCGCTTGATGGCGTCGACGGCTGCGTCGGTCAGGCGCT
Source organism: Paraburkholderia hiiakae (assembly GCF_904848665.1). Classification (GTDB taxonomy): domain Bacteria; phylum Pseudomonadota; class Gammaproteobacteria; order Burkholderiales; family Burkholderiaceae; genus Paraburkholderia; species Paraburkholderia hiiakae. The sequence continues at coordinate 246,189 of NZ_CAJHCQ010000001.1, read as the reverse complement.
GCAGGCCGGCGTTGCACGGCGTGATGGTCGAATGGCCGTTCGCGACGCCGATCATCGGCTTGTCGAAGTCGGCCTTCTCATAGCCGAGCGCGTAAAACATCGAACGGTTGGGCGAGCGGGCGACGCCTTGCGTGATGTGCTTCGAACGACGGTTATAGGACATGGGGACCTCCGGTGGAGTTTGTCTCGGATGCCGGGCGTGTCTTCTGGTTTGGGGTGCGCCGGCACGTCTGTCGAAGCATGCGATTTCGCGAGAACACTGTCCAATATATTATTCGTGGTCTAATGAGTCGAAAAAAATATCAATAAGACACCAGCAGACACCAGCGTGAGACCGATACCGATGAACCCGACTATCCCCGATCTGCGCCAGCTTCGCTATTTCGTGGCCGTCGCCGAAGAGCAGCATTTCGGCCGCGCGGCGGCGCGCCTTTCGATGACGCAGCCGCCGCTCTCGCAGGCCATTCGTGCGCTGGAAGAGACGCTGGGCGTGGAGCTGTTCGCGCGCACGCGCCGGTCGGTGGAATTGACGACCGTGGGCGCCGATCTGTTGCCGGAGGTGAGGCGCCTGTTGGCGAGTGCGGAAGCGCTGCGGCCGCTCGCGCAGAGCCTCGCGCGCGGCGAGGCGGGCGTGCTCGCGCTGGCCTTCGTAACGACTGCCGACTACGGCTTGTTGCCGCTTTTACTGCGCGATTTCGGCGCGCGTTATCCACGCGTGCGCTTGCAGCTCGCCGAAGCTACGAGTGACGTGCAGGTGGAAGAGCTGGTGGCGGGTCGCATCGACGCGGGCCTCGTGATCGCACCCGTGCCGCCGCGCCACGCGGCGCAGCTTGCTTACCAGCCGATCGCACGCGAGTCGCTCGTGGTCGCCATGCCGTCGGCGCTTTCGGGGCGCCTTGGCGGCCCGTCCACCGACGACTGGCACGATGAGCCCGTCAGGCTGCGCGATCTCGCCGACGCGCCGCTCGTCGTCTTTCCGCGCCATCTGGCCCCCGGTTTCTACGACACCATCATGGACTGCTACGGCGCAGCCGGCCTCGCGCCGCTCATCGGCCAGGAGGCGATCCAGATGCAGACGATCGTGAGCCTCGTCTCGGCCGGCATGGGCGTGGCGCTCGTGCCGCAGTCGCTGCGCCATCTGCGGCGCACGGGCGTCGTATACCGGCCGCTTGCCGGGGCGGTGCCGGCCATCGAGACGGGACTTGTCTGGCGCTCGGCGGAGGTGAGCCCGGTTCTCGCGGCGTTTATCGAGATCGTGCGCGCATATGCGGCGGCGGTGGGCTTGGAGAGGCGCGAGGGCTAGCCGCACACGGTACTTCATCTGTCACCGTTACCCACGCGGCGCATTGCCAAGCGTGCATTTTGGTCCGCGCCCCCTCGCGTCGGCGATAATGTCACGCCATGACACGCTGGCGGCGAACCTCGCCGCTTTGCAAACGTCCAACGCGCTTGGCCTCCTTGGCAAGTGGCGCGCTACTGCTTACAACCCGATTTCAACTGATATCGCCGACAAGACTTCATCCACGATGCTCATTCACCCGAACTTCGACCCCGTCGCCATTCATCTCGGGCCGCTCGCCGTGCGCTGGTACGGCCTCATGTATCTCGTCGGCTTCATTCTGGCGATCGTGATCGGCCGTCTGCGCCTGCGTCTGCCTTATGTGGCTGCCCAGGGCTGGACCGCGAAAGACATCGACGACATGCTGTTCTACGGTGTGCTCGGCACGATTCTGGGCGGGCGCCTCGGCTACGTGCTCTTCTACAAGGCGAGCTGGTATTTCGCGCATCCGCTCGACATCTTCAAGGTGTGGGAAGGCGGCATGTCGTTTCACGGCGGCTTCCTCGGCGTAACTTTCGCGATGGTGCTGTTCGCGTGGCAACGCGGCCGCACGTGGCTGCAGGTCACGGACTTCGTCGCGCCGATGGTGCCTACGGGGCTCGCCTTTGGCCGGCTCGGCAACTTCATCAACGGCGAGTTGTGGGGTCGCGTGACGTCGCCCGACTCGCCGTGGGCCATGCTGTTTCCGGGCGCCGCGAACGACGACGCCGCGTGGCTCGCCGTGCATCCGCAACTGGCCGCGCAGTGGCATTTGAACGACGTGTTCGCGCAATACCATTTGCTGCCGCGCCATCCTTCCGAACTCTATGAAATCGCGCTGGAAGGCATTGCGCTTTTCATCGTGCTGATTCTTTTCGCGCGCAAGCCGCGCCCCGTTGGCGCGATTTCGGCCATGTTCCTGATCGGCTATGGTCTCGCGCGCTTCACGGTCGAATTCGCACGCGAACCCGACGACTTCCTCGGCCTGCTCGCGCTCGGCCTTTCGATGGGGCAGTGGCTCTCGCTGCCGATGATCATCGTGGGTATCGGCTTGATGGCGTGGGCGTATCGCCGCGCGAAGCGTAGCAAGAACGGCAACGACGGCGCGCAGGTCGCGGGCGCGAAGAGCTGACACGCGCACACGCACCACGCGCTTTAGCCCATGAAAAAGGCCACGGTTTTCGCCGTGGCCTTTTTTACTTGCGTGCCTGATCGGCTTGTATGGCGCGCCTTACTTCATCTGCACCGACCCGGAGACATTGACCGTCACCGTGGATGTGCCGCCTTCGAGCGGCACGGGCGACGACATCTTCGCGTCAGCCGTAGCGGCGCGCGCGCTCATCATCATCATGGGGCGCGGCATCACGCCCGAGTGTCCCACGTTCACGTCGCGAATCGTGTAAGTGCTGTAGCCGAACGCGCGCGTGGCCGAGAGGGCCTGGTCGCGAAACGAGGCGATGGCCTGGCCCGACAGTTTTTGCTCGGCGGCACGTTGCGCCTCGGGCGACAGCGAGAACTGCACGTTGCCCACCTGCATGATCGATGAGAGATCGCCGGCGAGCTTCGACGCCGCCGCGAAATCATGCGACTCGAGCACGACTTCCGTGCGGCCGCGCCAGGCTGAGATGCGCCCGTCGCGATCCGTGGAAGGGAAGATCGAGAACTGGCCCGAGTGCGCGGTCACGCCCGCGACGCCTCTCGCGCGTTGGAGCGCGGCGTCGGCGCGCTGATTGAGCGTTGCCGTGAGCGAGGCGGGATCACTCGCTTCCTGTTCGTAGAACAGCGTAATGTTGACGACGTCTTGAGGTACTTCGGCGCTGGCCTGCGCGGAAAGCGAAAGCACGCCCGAGGGTTGCTGGAAACGCGCGTCGCTCTGCGCGAACGCGGCGCCCGGCGCGAGCATCATGGAGAGGGGGAGGGCGGCAGCGAATGCGGCGGCGAGCGTGACGGCGGTTTTTCGGTTCATTGAGGCTCCTTGCAGAACTTGCGTCGCGCGCGAGGCACATGTAATGGCGAAGGAACGACGCGCGACTGTGCGCGATTGTGCTTGAAGTCGCGCGCGGATGCTGTGTGCGTGCCCGATCCGCAATCGGCGAGACGCGGCCAGCCCCAGCCAGGCCGCGTCGAAACCGCATCACATCAGATGTTTCGTGATGAAGTTCCACTCGGCCGTGGTGACCGGCGTGATCGAAAGGCGATTGCCTTTGGCGAGCACACGCATGTCCGCGAGTTCCTCGTGCTCGCGCAAGGCGGCCAGAGCAATCAGCGGACACTTCTTCTTGAACACCACGTCGACGAGCATCCAGCGCGGATTCTCTTGCGTCGATTTTGCGTCGTAGTAAGGGCTTTTCGGATCGAACTGCGTGGGGTCGGGGTAGGCCGTGGACGACACCTGCGCGATACCCGCGATACCGGGCTCGGGGCAACTCGAGTGATAGAACAGCACGCCGTCGCCTTGCTGCATGGTGTCGCGCATGAAATTGCGCGCCTGGTAGTTTCGTACGCCGGTCCAGGGCAGCGTGCGCTGCGGCGCGTTTGCGAGGTCGTCGATGCTTGCTTCGTCGGGTTCGGACTTCATTAGCCAGTAGCGCATGAGTCGAAGTTCACGTCGAAAGGGGAGAGGGGCGAGCGTGCATGCCAGAAAAAACGCAAATGCGGGCCGCACAATGGAAAACGGCATCGGACTGTGGTCCGATGCCGTTTGAATAGGTCCCCGCCATAGCCGCTAGGCCGGCATCCTGAACCGAGGGTTCAGAATTGGTCGCAGTTAGCAGCACTTCGGGTACATCAGACTGTGTGACGCGCACGCCCGTGCTACAAATTTCCGCAACCGTGCACATGGCATTGGTTCAAGGAATATATGACCTTGGCGAACCAGGCAGGGAAGCTGACTAAACTGGTTGGCAGCGTGTTTAGAAACGCGCGTTTCTAAACAAATCAACGCTACCTATGAACAACATCATACCGCACCTTGGCGCCTGAAACTGCGCTTATTGCACACCGTACTGGTGAATCACAGCGCCAAGTTGTTCATTCATTTGGCGCATTGTACGACGGATTTCTTCGGCTGGGAATGCTTCTCCGTGTCGCACGCTGGTTTGCAGGCGCAGCAGTTCCGAAGCGAGCGAGAGCGCTGCCATGACGGCGATGCGATCGGTGCCGCGCACGTTGCTGTGATTGCGGATCTTCGACATTTCGGCGTCCACGCGTGCTACGGCTTCGAGCAGCGCCTGTTCCGTTTCCGGCGAACAGACGAGGCGATAGGTTTGGCCGAGTATCGTCGCTTCGATCTGCTTGGTGGTCATGCATTTTCTCCGTGGCGGGCCGCGTTGCTGTCGTCGTCGTTGCTCTGCGACGGCTCAAGCAGATCGAGCTGATTGTCGCGCTCATTACCTGTGCGTGCGCGCGGCAGCTTTTCGAGGATCGCGTTCAGACGCACCTGCGCATCGTCGATCTTGGCCGAGAGTGCATCGCGCTCTGCTTGCAGCGCGGCGCGCTCCTCGCGGACCTGTTCGAGTTCGGTGCGTGTTTCTTCGCATTGCGCACGCAGCTGCGCGAGTTGCTCTTCGAGTGCGAGGCGTGCTTCGTGTTGGCGCTGATTAATCTCGATCAGCCGCCCGATGTTTTGTGAGAGTGTTTCGAGTTCGTTGAGCATGTGCTGCGTCCTCTAAAGACAGGCATTCTAGCGCGGATTAACGTGTATTTTGATAATTGTGTCGTTTCCAGACGTAACAACCCGGCTTCTTACCCGAATCAGGCTCGAATCCCTCGATACGTGTGCCGCATAGGCCGGGCGGGAACGTAATTTGCCAAGGCCGCGCGCGCAGCGTGTCGTCTCGATCATGCTCCGCGCGTTATAACATCACGGATTCATGGCCTTTTGCCAATGCTTTTGTGAACGGCTTTTGCCATGCCGCTTCTGCCACGCATCATGCAGAATCTTTAGCGACAAAAATACTGCGCTCTGTCGTGCCCTGCGATATCCCTGCCGTCTTTCTGTGTGAGCTTGATTGAGATCCGCCGCTGAGTTCCCTCGATGCGTTCCATGAGTCGCGATGAGTCCCATGCTGTGCCGCCGCTGCGCGCGCTGCCGCGTCGCTCGATGAGCGCGCGCCGCGCATGCATGATCTGGGGCGCGCTCGCCGCGGCGGCGCTTGTGGTGTTCGCCGCATCGCTCGCAACAGGCAGCGTGAGCGTGACGTTTGCGCAGGCGCTGGCTGCGCTCACCCCCGCACACGGCGCACCCGACATGGCGATTGAAATCGTGCGCACGCTGCGCTTGCCGCGCGCGTTGGCGGGCTTTGCATGCGGCGCGCTGCTCGCGCTAGCGGGCGCGCTGTTGCAGGTGCTGCTGCGCAATCCGCTTGCGGAACCCTACGTGCTCGGCGTTTCGGGCGGCGCTGCCGCGTTCGCACTGGTGGCGATGATTGCGGGCGTGGCGTGGTGGGGCGTGCAGGCGAGCGCATGTGCGGGGGCGTTCGTTTCGATCCTGCTCGTGCTCGGCCTCGCACGCCGCGAGTTGTGGCGCGGCGAGCCGCAGGACAGCTCGCCGCGGCTTCTGTTGACGGGCGCTGTGACGGCGGCCGGCTGGGGCGCGGTGATCACGCTGCTGCTCACACTCGCGCCCGACACGCATCTGCGCGGCATGCTGTTCTGGCTCACGGGCGACCTCAATGGCGCGGGCACGCCATGGCCCGCGCTCGTTATGCTTGGCGTGGTCCTTGCGTGCGTCGTGCCAGCCGCGCCGATGCTCAACGTGCTGCTGCGCGGCGACGCCGCTGCGCAGGCGCTCGGCGTGCCGGTGCTGCGACTGCGCGTGGGCATTTATCTTGCCGCCTCGCTCGCGGCGGCCGCGGCCGTGACGACGGGCGGCACCATCGGCTTCGTCGGGCTCGTCGTGCCCCACATGCTGCGCCTCGCGTTTGGCAACGACCAGCGTATGCTCGTGCCCGCCGCTGTGCTTTCCGGCGGCGTGGCCGTGATGGGCGCGGACCTCGTCGCGCGTACGGTGGCGGCGCCCGCGCAGTTGCCGGTGGGTGTCGTGACCGCGCTCGCGGGCGTGCCGGTTTTCCTGTGGATGCTCCTCGCGAGGCGTGGACGATGAGCGGCGCATCCACGAACGATCACTGCACGCCGCTGCTCGCTGCCCACGCGCTCACGTTGCGCGCGGGCGCGCGTACGCTGGTCGTTTCGCTCACGCAAAGGTTTGCCGCTGGCGAAATCTGGTGCGTCGCGGGCGCGAATGGCGCGGGCAAGACCACGCTGATCGGCGCGCTCGCGGGCCTGCGCGAGCCTTCAGCGGGGCGCGTGGAAGTGGAGGGCATCGCGCTCGCGCACTGGCCGCCGGTGCGCCTCGCGCAGCGCCGCGCGCTGATGCCCCAGGACCAGCGCGACGCATTCAGCGCGAGCGTGATCGACACCGTACTGCTCAATCGCTATCCGCATCTATCTGGCTGGGGCTGGGAAGGCGACGCCGATCGCGCCGCCGCGCACGACGCGCTCGCCACGCTCGGCCTCGAAGCGTTCGCCGCGCGCGATGTGTTGTCGCTCTCCGGCGGCGAGCGACAGCGTGTCGCGCTTGCGGCCGCGTTGTGTCAGGGCGCGCCGCTTCTGCTGCTCGACGAGCCGCTTGCGCATCTCGACCTGCATCATCAGATTGCGTGTCTTGAAGCGCTCTCGCGCTGGGTGCGCAGTGAAGCGCGCGCAGTGCTGTTTTCCTGCCACGATCTCAATCTTGCGCGGCGTTTCGCGACACACGCGCTCCTGCTCGACGGCCGCGGCGGCTTTCACGCGGGCCCTGTGCGCGAGGTGCTCACGCCGGAGCGCGCGAGCGCCGCATTCGGCCATCCGCTCGTGCTGATACGCGAGGGCGAGCACGAGGCGCTTGTACCCGCGCTTGTGCCCACGTTTGGGTCGACCTCTTCATCACCGCATTCGCCGGGACCGAACGGCGCGCACTAGTGCGATGCCTTCTCCCGCATCACTTCGAAACGAAATACACCATGACGTCATCGCTTACCGAACTGCTCGCCGTCGAACCGCTCGACCTCTCGTTGCGCGACGAACTGCAACGCCTCATCGACACGAAGACCAAACCTCCCGGCAGTCTCGGCCGCCTCGAAGCGCTGGCGCGCCAGCTTGGCATGATCCAGGGCACGACGCGCCCGAGCGTCGAGCGCCCGGTGATGATCGTGTTCGCGGGCGACCACGGCATTGCCGCCGAAGGCGTGAGCCCGTACCCGCAGGCCGTGACCGCGCAGATGGTCGCGAACTTCGTGGCGGGGGGCGCGGCCATCAACGCGTTTAGCGGCGTGGCGGGACTCACGCTCGAAGTCGTCAACGCGGGCGTGGCGACACCGCTGCCGCCGTCGCCCACGCTCGTCGATGTGCCCATCGCGCCCGGCACGCGCAACTTCGCGCGCGAGCGCGCCATGACGCGCGACGAAGCCCTCGCCGCGCTCGCGGCGGGCGCCGAGCGCGTGCGCCATCACGCGGCACTCGGCACGAACGTGATCGGCTTCGGCGAAATGGGCATCGCGAACACGTCGTCCGCAGCATGCCTGATGAGCCGGCTGTGCGGCGTGCCGATCGACGAATGCGTCGGGCGTGGCACGGGCCTCGACAATGCGGGCCTCGCGAAAAAGCGCAATGTGCTCGCGGCGGCGCTCGCGCATCATGCCGACGCGCGCGAGCCGCTCGACGTGCTCGCCGCGTTCGGCGGCTTCGAGATCGCGATGATGGCAGGCGCGTACCTCGAAGCGGCGCGCTCGCGCATGGTGATTCTCGTGGACGGCTTTATCGCGACCTCGGCGCTGCTCGTGGCCGATTCGCTTGCGCCAAACGTGCGCGACTACTGCGTGTTTGCGCACGCATCGAACGAAGCGGGGCACCGGCGCATGCTCGATCACTTCGGCGCGCGCGAACTGCTCGCGCTCGATCTGCGTCTGGGCGAGGGCACGGGCGCGGCGCTCGCCGTGCCGCTCTTGCGCGCGGCGGTGGCGTTCCTGAACGAAATGGCGAGCTTCGAGTCGGCTGGCGTCGACACTCGCAGTGATCGCCACGCCTGAGCGCCGCATCGTGAAGCCGCTTGCGGAACTGCGTTATTTCTTCACGGCGCTGGGCTATTTCACGCGTGTGCCGGTGCCGCGCTGGGTGGGCTTCGAGCCCGCGTGGCTCAATGCGGCGGCGCGATACTTTCCGCTCGTCGGCGCGTTGATCGGCGCGCTCGGAGCGCTCGTCTACCTTTGCGCATTGCGCGTGTTTCCTGCGAGCGTGGCCGTGTTGCTTTCGATGGCTGTCACGCTCCTCGCGACGGGCGCCTTCCACGAGGATGGCCTCGCCGATTGCCTCGACGCATTCGGCGGCGCGCACACCCGTGAGGACGTGCTGCGCATCATGCACGATTCGCGCATCGGCGCATTCGGTGCGATTGGGCTCGTGGTGGCGCTTGCGCTCAAGTGGCAGACGCTCGCCGCGCTGCCCCCCGCGCGCGCGGCGATGCTCATGATCGCCGCTCACGCGGCGAGCCGCGCGTGTGCGATCAGCTATCTCGTCTCGCTCGAGTATGTGCGCCCCGAAGGCAAGGCCAAGCCCGTTGCGCAGCGCATGAGCCTGTCCGCATGGCTGTGCGCGTGCGTGTTCGGCTTGCCGTGGCTGTTCTGGCCGGTGGGGTCCGTCGCGCCTGACTGGCGCGCGGGCGTCGCGACGCTCGTCGTGCTCGCCGTGCTGCGCTACGGGCTGGGGCGCTACTTCGTGCGTCGCATCGGCGGCTATACGGGCGATTGTCTCGGCTTCGCGCAACAGGTGTTCGAGATCGCCATCTACCTCGTGGGGCTCGCGTGGATCTCGTTCTGATCCGCCATCCCGCCGTGGCCGTGGATGCGGGCGTGTGCTACGGCGCGAGCGACGTGCCGCTCGCGGGCGACGCAACGCAGCAGGCCGCGCTGCTCGCCGAGCGGCTCGCGGTGCTCGGCGTGCGCGAGCCGCAACGGATTGAAACGAGCCCGCTCACGCGCTGCGCGAGCGTTGCGGCGGCGCTTGCCGGTATGCGTGGCCACGCGCCGCAAACAGAAGCACGCCTTGCGGAGATGGATTTCGGCGCGTGGGAGAGGCAGCGCTGGGACGCGATCGAGCGCGCGCAGATCGACGCATGGGCCACGAATTTCGAGCACGCGCGCGAACATGGCGGCGAGAGCGTTGCGCAGTTCGATGCGCGCGTGAGCGGGTGGTTCGACACGCTCGACGCGCACGAGAAGTCCACCGTTTGGGCGCTCACGCATGCGGGTGTGATTCGCGCCGTCACGGCGCGCGCGCTCGGCATGCCGCTCGCGCGCTGCGTGCGCTGGCCGCTGGAGATGGGTGCGATCGTGTGCCTGCGCTATGACGCTTTGGGCGCGCAGTGGCTGCTCGCGCGTTGGAATGCCTAGCAAGTCACTTCGGATACCGAATCAATGCGCCACGGCGTTGCGCGAGCGGGCGAGATCGAGATCCTTGCACAGCTGCGCCGCGCCCTGGGCGATGCGCGGCGCGGGGCGCGTGAGCAGATCGCCGTCGATGGCGAAGAGATTGCCGCGTGCAACAGCGGTGAGCGCGGGCCAGACGCGCCAGCGCTCGAGGCTCGGCAGAGGGCGGTCCGGAGAAGTCGCGCCTTGCGACGCCGTGACGATCGCATCGGGATTGACGGCGAGCACGGCTTCCGTGGAAACCGTCGGCACGAGCGGATCGAGCGTCGCGAACACGTTGCGGCCGCCGCACAGCGCGATCACGTCGCTGATCATGTGCGAACCGTTGATGGTCATCAGGGGCTGATCCCAGATTTCGTAGAAAACACTCACGGGTGCGCGCTGCGCATAGCGGGCGCGTAGCTGCGCGATGTCGCGGCGGTAGGTGCCTGCCGCAGCCTGCGCCGTGGATTCGGTGCCGAGCAGCACACCGAGGCGCGTGAGCGAGGTCGCGACATCGTCGAGCTTATGCGGCTCACTGAAAAAGAGCGGAATGTGCAGGTCCCGCAGGCGATCGAGCTGTTGCTGCGCGTTGCCGTGACGCCAGACCACGATGAGGTCAGGCTTGAGCGCGGCGATGCGTTCGAGGTCGAGCGCTCGATTGTCGCCCACGCGCGGGACCTTTTGGGCTTGCGGCGGGTAATCGCTGTAGGCCACGGCGCCGACCACTTTCGCGCCCCCGCCCGCGGCGTAGAGCAGTTCGGTCACGTGGGGGGCGAGGCTCACTACCCGCTGCGCTGGCGCGGGAAGGGTGACGGTGTTGCCCGCGTCGTCGATGGCCGCGACGGTTGCTTTTGCAGCGCATGGGCTGAGCGCCGCGACGACAAGCGCTAACACCAGGATTGCGGCGCGCGTCAACCGATTGCCCGTACGGCTTCTTCGAGCGCGTTTTCGAAGCGCTGCCATTCGTCTTCGGAGGCGGGCAGGCCAAAGCGCAAGCTGGCCGGCGCGTCGAAGCGGCGCGTCCATATCGCGCGGCGCGCGAGCGCGTCCTGCAGCGCCGCGGCGCGCGGGCTGGTGATCCACGCGAAAAGCGGCGTGGCGTGCGGCGCGAAGCCGTGAGCGCGCAACAGCGCAACGAGGCGTGCGCTCTCGGTTGCGAGGCGCACGCGCATTTCGCTTTGCCACGCGCTGTCTTCGAACGCATGGGTGACGGCGTGGCGCGCGGGCCCGCTCACGGTCCACGCGCCCAGATGCGCGCGCAGCGCCGCTAGCAGCGCGGGTGCGCCGAGTGCGAAGCCACAACGCGCGCCTGCGAGCCCGAAGAACTTGCCCGGCGAGCGCAGCACGACGAGTCCTTCGCGGCTGGTTGCGTGCGCAAGCGTTTCGGCTCGCTCGTGGCCGAAGGCATCGGCAAAAGCTTCGTCGACGATCAGCGTGCCGCCGCGCGATGCGAGTTGCGCATGCCAATGCAGCAGGCGCGCGGCAGCAAGATGCGTGGCCGTCGGATTGTTGGGGTTCACCACGACGGCATGCGTGACGGTATTGGGCAGCGTGTCCTGCGTAAGCTCGAGCGGCACGATCTCATGGCCCGCGCGCGCGAACGCCGGCGCGTATTCGCCGTAGGTCAGCGGCGCGATCGCTACACGCGCAGACCGCAATAACGCAGGCAACGCGCGGATTGCGGCCTGGCTGCCCGCCACGGGCAAGACGTGGCGCGCGTCTGGCGCGCCATAGTAGCGCGCGGCGCACGCGGCGAAGGCGTCGCCGTCGTCGGGCAGGCGCCGCCATGCCGTCGGTGGCACGGGCGGCACGGGATAGCCATGCGGGTTGATGCCGGTGGAGAGATCGACCCACGTGTCCCAGGCGATGCCGTAACGCACGGCGGCTTCGTGCAGATTGCCGCCGTGTGCGACTAGAGCGGTTGGATTCTCAGACATGGGTCGCCACGCTTACGAAGGCCAGTGCGAGCAGCGCCGCGAGCCACAGGATAGTGGTGCGCTCGACGAGCCGCAGCGCCGCGTCCACGTGTTGCGCGCGCGGCGGCGAGCCCGCGCCGAGCGCCGGGCGTTCCTCCAGCTTGCCGTGATAAACGGCCGCGCCGCCCAGCAGCACGTTCAGGCTGCCCGCGCCTGCGGCCATCACCGGGCCTGCGTTCGGGCTCTCCCAGCGATGCGCCTGCTCGCGCCAGCAGCGCAGCGCCATGCGCGTGTCGCCGAGCAGCGCGTAGCTCGCGGCGGTAAGGCGCGCGGGAATCCAGTTGAGCACGTCGTCGATGCGCGCGGCCGCCCAGCCAAAGCGCAGGAAGCGCGGCGTGCGGTAGCCCCACATTGCGTCGAGTGTGTTGGCGAGACGGAACGCGAGTGCACCCGGGCCGCCCGCGATCGCGAACCAGAACAGCGCGCCGAAGATCGCGTCGTTGCCGTTTTCGAGCGCCGATTCCACAGCGGCGCGCGAAAGCGCAGTGGCGTCCGCCTCGCCTGTGTCGCGCGAGACGATGCGGCCAGTCAGCTCGCGCGCGGCTGCGAGGTCGCGCCGTGCCAGGGCGGCGCCGATCGGTGCGATGTGTTCGGTGAGACTGCGCGCACCGAGCGCGAACCATAGCAGCGCGACATGCAACGCCCAGGCGAGCGGCCAGGGCAGCAGCGCGCACAGCAGCGCGGCGACGACGACGGTCGGCGCGACGGCGGCGAGCCATGCGAGCAGGCCGAGCGGACGACCGCGGCGACCCGTGTTCAGGCGCGCTTCGATGCGGTTCGCGTAGCGGCCGAAGGCGACGAGCGGATGCGCGCGGCGTGGCTCGCCGAGCCAGCGGTCCACGGCGACGCCGGCCACGGCAAGCGCGGCGGTAACGGGTAGCGTGAGCATCATGAGGTCTCGGGCGGCGCCTTGAGCACCAGAGGCAGGCCCGCGGCGACGAGCGTGGCGCGCTCGGCGAGCGCCGCGATGCGCTGATTGAGGCGGCCGAGCTCGTCCACATAAAGACGCGTGACCGCGCCCATCGGCACGACGCCCATGCCGATCTCGTTGCTCACCACGAGCACCGTGCCTTGCGCGCGCTCGCAGGCGGCGGCGAAGGCGTCGAGGCGCTCGCGCCAGTCGGGCAGCGGCGAGTCGGAGTCGGCGGGGCAAAGCAGGTTAGCGAGCCACAGCGTGAGGCAGTCGATCAGCACGCACTGGCCCGGCGCCGCCGCCGCGTCGAGTGCGCCCGCGAGATCGAGTGGCGCTTCGGCGAGCGCCCAGTGCGCGGGCCGGCGCGCGCGATGGTGGCCGATGCGCTCAGTGAACTCGGTATCGCCCGTCACGCGCGCGGTGGCGATATAGGTGACCGGCAGGCCGCTCGCGGCGGCGAGGCGTTCGGCGTGCGCGCTCTTGCCTGAGCGCGCGCCGCCGACGATGAAAGTGAGATCGCGCGAATTCATCGCGTGATTGTAACGGCTGCCGTTAGCCGTACCGTCATCCGTTCGGCCAACGTCGCGCCCGGGTCCTGCAGGATGGGGCGGGGCGATGGGATAATGCGCGTTCGCCTTCCCGCGTCTATCAGGCTCACCCAAGGCCACCCATCCGCTTCATGACCGCCACGCTACCCGCCGTGCCTCGCGTACCCACCGGCACGCTGATGATCCAGGGCACGACCTCCGACGCCGGCAAGAGCACGCTCGTCGCCGGCCTGTGCCGCCTCGCGCGCCGCGCGGGCGCGCGCGTCGCGCCGTTCAAGCCGCAGAACATGGCGCTCAACAGCGCCGTGACCGTGGATGGCGGCGAGATCGGCCGCGCCCAGGCGCTGCAGGCTGTCGCCGCCGGCATCGAGGCGCACACCGACCTGAATCCGGTGCTGCTCAAACCCAATAGCGATCTCGGCTCGCAGGTCATCATCCACGGCAAGGCGCGCATGAATCTCAACGCGCGCGCGTACCAGGCATACAAGCCGCTCGCGCGCGAGGCCGTGCTCGAGTCCTATGCGCGTTTGCGCGCGCGCTTCGACACGGTGTTCGTGGAAGGCGCGGGCAGTCCCGCCGAAATCAACCTGCGCGCCAACGACATCGCGAACATGGGTTTCGCCGAGGCGGTCGATTGCCCGGTCGTGCTCGTGGCCGACATCGACCGTGGCGGCGTGTTCGCGCATCTGATCGGCACGCTGGCCTGTCTTTCGCAGAGCGAGCGCGCGCGCGTCAAAGGCTTCGTCATCAACCGCTTTCGCGGCGACCGCACGCTGCTGGAACCCGGTCTCGCCTGGCTCGAGCAGCAAACGGGCAAGCCGGTGCTGGGCGTGGTGCCGTATCTGCACGGTCTCACGCTCGACGCCGAAGACATGTTGCCGGGCGCGGCGCACAGCGGCGCACAGGCCGAGGGCGAGACGCTGCGCGTCGTTGTGCCGGCGCTGCCGCACATCAGCAACCACACCGACTTCGACGCGCTGCGCGCCCATCCGCAGGTCGATTTCACGTATGTGCGCACGGGCGAGGCGCCGGCCGCCGCCGATCTCGTGATCCTGCCGGGCTCGAAGAACGTGCGCGACGACCTCGCGTGGCTGCGCGCCCACGGCTGGGAGAAGGCGCTCGCGCGGCATCTACGGTATGGCGGGCGTGTGATCGGCATTTGCGGCGGCATGCAGATGCTCGGGCGCGCGATTGCCGATCCGCATGGCGTGGAGGGCGAACCGGGCGACGTCGAGGGCTTCGCCTGGCTCGACTACGAGACCGTGCTCACGCGCGAGAAGACGCTGAAGAACGTGACGGGCGCGCTCGCGCTGGAAGGTGCGGACGCGGCCCCGGCGCGCGTGGCGGGCTACGAAATTCATATGGGCGAGACGCGCGGGCGCTCGCTCGATTTCCCTGCGCTGAGGCTCGCTGTGGGAGACGAGGGGGCAACGCGCCCGGACGGCGCGCGCTCGGCGGATGGCCAGATTCTCGCCACCTACGTGCATGGCCTCTTTGACACGCCCGAGGCATGCGCGGCGCTCGTGCGCTGGGCCGGGCTCGCGCAGGCGCGCACGGTGGACTATCCGGCGCTGCGCGAGGCGTCGCTGGAGCGGCTGGCGGATACGCTCGCGGCGAGCCTCGATCTGGAGAAGATGTTCGGCGTGATTGGCTAAAAGCGCGGCTGACCGGCTTAGTAGAGCACCATCTGCGTACAGCGGAACAGCGCGATGGTCTTGCCGTCCGGGCCGCTCACTGTAGCGTCCCAGACTTGCGTGCTGCGCCCAAGGTGTACGCCCGTCGCCACGGCGGAGATCGTGCCTTCGCGCGCGGTGCCGAGATGGTTGCTCTTGATCTCGATGGTCGTGAAGTTCTTTGCGTTGGGCGGCAGGTGGGCGAGGCAGGCGTAGCCGCAGGCCGTATCGGCGAGACCGATCACCGTGGCGGCGTGCAGGAAGCCATTCGGGGCGAGCAGGTCGCTGCGCACGTCGAGTTCGGCGCGCAGCCGGCCTTGCTCGAGGGCGATCGGACGAAAGCCCAGCAGATCGGGCAGGCGGCCGCGTTGCCGTTCGAGCAGGGTTTCGATCGTGATGTCGTGGCGTAGCGTGCTCATGGTCGGTCAGTCTCCTTGATTTGATATGAACAATGCGGGTGCGCGCACGTGGGGGACTTCGGCGGCGCGCAATTTGCCGATAATATCGGACGGTTGATTCGGGGCGCTGGCTCGTCTGCAAGTCGCCTTGCAAGGTATCGAACAACGCATCGGGCAAAAATCACGGCAATCCGGCTGGCCAATGCGCCAGCCATCCTGACGGGAGCATTCATGACGGTAATCGTGGTGGCGAATCCCAAGGGCGGCGTGGGAAAGAGCACGCTGTCCACCAATCTGGCCGGCTATTTCGCCGCACAAGGCGAGTGGGTGGCGCTCGCGGACCTCGATCGGCAGCAATCCTCGCACGCCTGGCTCGATCTGCGGCCCGCGACGCTGCCGGCCATCGAAAGCTGGCAGGTCGATCTGGACAACCCGGCGAAGCCGCCCAAGGGACTCGAGCATGCCGTCATCGACACGCCTGCCGGCCTGCACGGCAACCGGCTTGGGGCGATCATCGAACTGGCGGACAAGGTGATCGTGCCGCTGCAGCCTTCGATGTTCGATATTCTCGCCACCCAGGACTTCCTGAACCGCCTCGCCAAGGAAAAGGCCGTGCGCAAGGGCGCCATCCAGGTAGGCGTCGTGGGGATGCGGGTCGATGCGCGCACGCGCTCGGCCGAGCAGCTGCAGCGCTTCGTCGAGGGGCTGGAGCTGCCGGTGCTGGGCTATCTGCGCGACACCCAGAACTACGTGCAGCTCGCCGCGCACGGCCTCACGCTATGGGACGTCGCGAAGAGCCGGGTCGAGAAGGACCTTGACCAGTGGCAGTCGATTATCGGTTGGGTGGACGGCAAACAAGCGGGCAAATAAGCGGGCAAATAAGCGGGCAAATACGGCGGCGCGGGCCTGATGAGCCGCGCCGGCCGCACTCGCGCCTTAGCTCCAGCTTTGCGTGGGCACGTGGTCGCGGCTGCCCTTGATGCGGTTGTTCTCGTCCACGAACACGAGGTCCGGCTTCCAGCCGGCCTTGAGCTCTTCCTCTTCCACATTCGCGAAGGCCGCGATGATCACGAGGTCGCCCAGTTGCGCGCGGCGCGCGGCCGAGCCGTTCAGCGAGATCATGCCGCTGCCGCGTTCGCCCTTGATCGCGTAGGTCGTGAAGCGCTCGCCGTTGTTGATGTTCCAGATGTCGATACGCTCGTTTTCGACGATGTTGGCCGCTTCGAGCAGGTCTTCGTCGATGGCGCACGAGCCTTCGTAGTGCAGTTCGCAGTGCGTGACGGCGACGCGGTGGATCTTCGACTTGAGCATATGGCGTTGCATGGAGGGTCTCCTCAGGCGAGCGGGCGCGCGGCCCGCCGCGGGTAAGCGGAATCTGGCGGGATCGGGTGACAGCGGGGCGGCGCGGCCGTCCCGCGGGCGTCAGATCTCGAGGTTGTCGATGAGGCGCGTGGCGCCCAGCTTGGCCGCGGCCAGCACGACGAGCTGCGACTCTGCGTCACCGGCTACGCCCGGCGCGGGCGGCAGCAGGTTCGCGCGCTTGCGGATCGCAATGTAGTCGGGCTTCCAGCCGCGCGCGGCGAGCGTGGCCATGGCGTCGAGTTCGAGCTGCTGGAAGTCGCGGCGGCCCGACAGCACCGACTCGCGGATCGCGCGCAAGACGCCCGCCAGTTGCGGCGCCTCGGCGCGCTCGGCTTCAGTGAGGTAGCGATTGCGCGAGCTGAGCGCGAGGCCGTCGGCGTCGCGCACCGTTTCGGCGGCGATCACTTCGGTCGGCAGCGCGAACTGGTTGCACATGGCGCGCACGATCATGAGCTGCTGGTAGTCCTTCTTGCCGAACACGGCCACGCGCGGCTGCACGCACGACATCAGCTTCATGACGACCGTGCACACGCCCTCGAAGAAGCCGGGGCGGAATTCGCCCTCCAGAATGTCGCCCAGGTCGTGCGGCGGGCGTACGCGGTATTCCTGCGGCTGCGGATACATGTCGCGCTCGGTGGGCGCGAACAGCACGTAGACGTTTTCCTTCTGCAGCTTCTCGATGTCGTCCTGGAGCGTGCGCGGATACTTTTCGAAGTCCTCGTTCGGGCCGAACTGCAGCCGGTTGACGAAGATGCTCGCCACGACCGGGTCGCCGTGCTGGCGGGCGAGGCGCATCAGCGAGAGATGGCCTTCGTGCAGGTTGCCCATGGTCGGCACGAACGCGGTGCGGTTTTGGCCGCGCAACTGGTCGCGCAATTCCTGAATCGAGCTAATGACTTTCATGATCGGATGCGTTACGCCTCGCGCGGGGCAAGACTTGGGTGGCACGGCCGCAAGCCAGAGACCCGGACGAAGGGCCGCGAGCGGACGTTGCGTGCCCGGTCCGCGCAGGTGGCGCGGCGAGTATTTCGTGTGCCCCGTATATGGGACGAGACCGGGTAGGCGCGGGCGATTGTAGTGGATTTGTGAATGCTGCGCACCCGCCTCGCGGAGGGGGGGTGTCCTGGCGTTCCGCTGTGCGGTCCGGCAGATGCCCCGTTCGATGCGGTCCTATTTATTGTCCCGGGACGCGTCGAGGCAAAGATCAGGCGGGCAAATACGCGAGTCGCACGTAAATCGGCGCGAACGGCTCGGGCTGCGTGATCTCGATGAGCGATTCGCGCGAAAGCTCCAGCATGGCGATGAAGTTCACGATCACGACGGGCACGCCGCGCGTGGTGTCGAAGAGCTCGGAGAACTCCATGAAGCGCTCGCCCTGGAGCCGGCGCAGGATGATGCTCATGTGCTCGCGCACCGAGAGTTCCTCGCGCGAGATCTTGTGATGCTGGACGAGCTTCGCGCGCTTGATGACGTCGGCCCACGCGGCGCGGAGGTCGTTGCTGTCCACGTCGGGAAAGCGCGGCGTGACGCTCTGCTCGATATAGACCTCGGCGCGCAGGAAGTCGCGGCCGAGCTGAGGCAATTGGTCGAGCCGCTGGGAGGCGAGCTTCATCTGCTCGTATTCGAGCAGGCGGCGCACGAGCTCGGCGCGCGGATCTTCGGCTTCCTCGCCGGTGTCGGCCTTCTTGACCGGCAGCAGCATGCGCGACTTGATCTCGATGAGCATGGCCGCCATCAGCAGATATTCGGCCGCGAGTTCGAGATTGGTCTTGCGCAGTTGCTCGACGTAGCCGAGGTACTGGGTCGTGACATCCGCCATCGGGATGTCGAGGACGTTGAAGTTCTGCTTGCGGATGAGGTACAGCAACAGGTCGAGCGGGCCTTCGAAGGTCTCGAGGAAAACTTCGAGCGCGTCCGGCGGGATGTAGAGGTCCTGCGGAAGCTTGAAGAGCGGCTCGCCGTAAAGGCGTGCGAACGCGACGCCGTCGACCGTATCGGGCGTCGAGTCGGTAGTGGGCGTGGTCAGCGCCTCACCGGGCGTTTGCCCGGGCGCGTGGCCCGCGTGACTGGCCGCGTGCTCACCCGCTGGCGGCGCGCCGGCCCCCTCGGCCTCGGCCATCAGAAGTTCTGGTAGTAGACGTAGGACGTTTGCCTCACGCGCGAAGCCTGCTGGCGCTCGCGCTCGTCGAGGTCGATCGGCTGCTTGTCCCACAGGAGCGCGCGGCCCTTGCGTTGCTGTTCTTCGAGCTGCGGCTTTTGCTGCTTGAGCTGGTTGATGAACTGCGTGATGTCCGACTGATACATGGCTGACGTCCGTCTAGTAAGGCGGGGCGCCTGATTGCGCCGCGCCGCTAATTCTGTCGGGGGCAATTTTACCGCAAGCCAACGCCGCGGAACATCCGCGCCGACTTTCGTGCTCCGCCGCCTTTGCCGTCGTCTTGCCGCGCCTTTGCGCCTGCTCCTGGGGTTTTGACGCGCCGATGTGGTGAAATAACGCGTTTGCGCCCGTTGCCGCCCCCCGTGCCCTGCGCGCGAGCGGCGCAACCGGCGCCAACCAGTTCTACGACGGCCGGAGGTGGCGTTTGGCGGGATGGGTGATCGAAGCATTGTGCGCACGGCGGCGCCCCGCGTGGGCGGCGCGGCCACGGCTCGCCGCGTGCCTGATCATATGCGTCGCCGAGTTCTGTGCCGTGGCGACGCCCGCTCGGGCCGACATCCTGACTACCCTCCTGCCGTGGATGCGCACGCGCACTTACTACGACATCGATATCCAGGCCTCGCCGCGCGACCTGCGCAAGCTCCTTGAGGCGCACCTCGACCTTGCGCGCTTTGCCACACGCGCCGACGTGAACGAGGACCAGTTCGAGTTCCTCGTGACCGCGACGCCGCAGCAGGTGCGAGAGCTTGCCTCGACCGAGGGCTATTTCACGCCGGTCGTGCGTACCGACGTGCACACGATCGACGGCAGGCGGCAGGTGCGGGTGAGCGTCGACCCGGGGCCGCGCACGACGATTTCATCGGTGAAGCTCGTTTTTCGCGGCCCCGTGCTCACGGAAGACCCGGCGCAGGAGAACACCGCGCGGTTCGCGTTCTCGCTGCACGACGGCGATGCCTTTACGCAGTCAGGCTGGGACGATGCCAAGAACGCCTCGCTCAAGGCGCTGCAGGCGCGCCGCTACCTCGGCGCCAAGATCGTGTTTTCGGAGGCGCGCGTCGATCCGCTGCGCCATGACGCGCAACTTTCCGTAACGTTCGACAGCGGACCGACCTTCACGCTGGGCAAGCTCGACGTGTCGGGCCCGCGGCGGTATCCGGGCTACATCATCGACAACGTGAATCCGCTCTCGCCCGGCGAAATCTACGACCTGAGCCGCGTGGCCGAACTGCAGCGCCAGGTGCAGAACACGCCGTACTACGCGAGCGTGGCGATCGACGTCGACGCCAACACGCAAAAGCCGATCGATACGCCTGTACACGTGAAGGTGAGCGAGTTCCCGTACAACAACTTCCGCGGCGGCGTGGGTTATTCGACTGACACCGGCGCGCATGTCCAGGGCTCCTATACGTATCTGAATACGTTCGGGGCGGCGTGGCCGTTCCAGGTGCAGGGGCGGCTCGACCAGATCCAGAAGTTCGGCCAGGTCCAGCTTTCGATGCCGCCGGGCCCGCGTGCCTGGACCAACAGCCTCGTCGCTTCCTACACGACCACCGACGTCTCGGACACGAATATCTATAGCGCGCGGGTCGGGGTGCAGCGTACGCGCACCTCGCAGAACATCGACTACGCCTACGCGCTGATGTTCTACGACGATCGCCTCACACAGAACGTTGGGCCGTCCTCGCGGGCCTATGCGCTCGTGCCGACCTGGGGCTGGACGCGCCGCAACGTCGACGACCCGCTCTTTCCGCGCACGGGCAACATCATTCGTTTGGAGGCGGGCCTTGCGCTCAAGAACGTGGGCGCCGAGCAAAGCTTCTTGCGCGCCTACATGCGCGGCCAGCAATACCTGCCGATCGGCCACAGCGACATCATGGTGTTCCGCGCGGAGCTGGGCGGCGTGTTCACGAGCGGCCCGTCGAGCGGCATCCCCGCGTCGCTGCTGTTCCGTGCGGGCGGGTCGAACTCGGTGCGCGGCTACTCGTTCCAGAGCATCGGCAACGACCAGTCGGGCTCGATCCTGCCGACCAAGTATCTCGTCACCGGGTCAGCGGAGTACCAGCACTGGTTCAGCCACGACTGGGGCGGTGCGGCATTCTTCGACGTCGGTACCGCCACCGATACCTGGGGCGAAAAGGAGTTCGACCCGGGCGCGGGTATCGGCGCGCGCTGGCGCAGTCCCGTCGGGCCGGTCAACCTCGATCTCGCCTATGGTTTTCGCACTCACAGCGTGCGGCCTTATCTGACACTCGGGATCGCCTTCTGATGATGACGCGCTCGCTGCTCCGTTTCGCCACGACCCCTGCGCCGCACGGCGAGGTGGTCGCATGAGCGCGCGTCGTTTCGCTGCTTTGGCGTGGCTGCCCGCCACGTTCGCGGTGCCGCCGGGGGAGGCCGGACGCAGCCCGGGCGATGAAGCGCGCGGTGAACCCAGCGGCAATGGTGGCAACGGCGAGCGCGGCAACGGCGGTGACGCCGGTGCGCCGCCGCCGCGCCGTGGGCCGCGGCTCTGGAAGGCGCTTGCCTGGGCTATCGTCGTGCCGGTGCTGGTGGTCGGGCTTGTCGCCGGCTTGCTGTATGGCGTGCTGACCACCGAGCGCGGCACGGCTTACGCGTGGCGCGTGGCCGTCAAGCTGCTTGACGGCAAGCTCGCGGGCAGGCTCGAAGGCGGCACGCTCGCGAGCGGTGTGCGCTTTACCAACGTGAGCTGGCGCGGCACGGACGGCACCACGCTCAAGGTCGACCGCATTGGCGGCCAATGGGAGCTGCAGGGCTTCCGCCAGAAGCCCTGGCGCTTCGTGGTGGACTATCTGCATGCTGGCGATATCGAGATGCGCATCGTGCCGTCGCACGAGCCTTCCTCGCCCATGAAGCTGCCTGAGAACCTGCAACTGCCGCTCGGGCTCGAGATTCGCGACTTGCAGGTGAACAAGCTCACGGTGCACGAAGGCACCTCCACTAACGAGTTCTCGCGGTTCCAGTTCCACGGACGCAGTGACGGCCGCCATCACGAGGCCGCCATCGAGCGCCTCGACACGCCCTTTGGCGCGGTGAGCGCGCGGGCGTCGCTCGATGGCGTGCGGCCGTTCACGCTGACGGGCGACCTGGGCTACTCCGGCAAGGTGAACGGCGAGGACGTGCAGGTGAGTGCAAACCTCGACGGCTCGCTCGAGGCGCTCACGGCCGAGATCGAGGCGAGCGGCATGAAGCTCACCGGCCGCGCCCACGTGGAGGCTGCGCCGTTCGCTTCCGTGCCGCTGCAACGCGCAACGCTCGCGTTCGATCACGTCAATCCGCAGGCGTTCGCGCCCGGCGCGCCGTTCGCCGACCTCGCGGTGCGTGCGCAGTTGCAACCGGTGCCGGGTGGCGCGGCGGGCGTGCCGGCGGCGCTCGCAGCGGCTTCGGCCGCAGCGGCGGTGTCGGCGGGGACGCCGGCTTCCGTGCCGGCGTTGGCATCGGCGCCTGCGGGTGGCGCGAAACCCGATGCCGCGGCTGCCTCCGCGGCATCGGCCACGGCCGCTGCGGCTCGCGCGCACAGCAATGCGGCTGGCTTCACAGTGGCGGGCACGGTCTCGATCGTGAACGCGAAGCCGGGCGCCATCGACGCAAAGCTGCTGCCGCTCATCGACGCCCACGCCGACGTCGTGCTCGATGCGAAGACGCAGCGCATCCCGACGCTCGCCGTGCGTCTCGTGAAGAACGCGACGATCACCGGCGGCGGCACGATCAGCGGGCGCGACGGACGCTTCGATCTGAAGGTGGCCGGGCTCGACCTCAACGCGATCCAGTCGAGTGTGCGCGCCACGCAATTCGCGGGGCCGGTTGGCGTGCGGCTGAACGGCGACGTGCAGAGCGTCACGCTCGATCTCGCCGATCCGAAGGCGGCGCTGCGCGTGCAGGGCAAGGTCACGCAGGACCCCGCGCGCCTGTCGCTCAACGACGTGCGGCTGACTTCGGGTGCGGGGCGCATCGACCTTTCGGGCGCGCTCAAGCACGACGCCAGCTCCACGTATCAACTCAAGGCGGTGCTGACCAATTTCGATCCGCTAACGCTCACGTCGCAAATCCCGGCGCGCACGACGGCGAAGTCGGCCGCCCCGGCCGCGCGGCCGAGGCCCACGCATGTGGCCCAACCCGCGGCCCAGCCCGCCGCCGACGCGCTCAACCCGCAACGCAATCTCGCGCTCAATCCGGCGCTGAACCCGTCGCTCAATCCCGCGCAATCCAGCGAGCAGGCCGCCGCGCAAAAGCGCGTGGAGAACGCAAGACAGACCCAGCAGGGCGGGGCGGCTCAACCCGCAGCGCGACCAGGACCCGCCGCGCGTCCCGCTGGCCGGCGCATCGAGGCGCGCGTGAACGGCACGCTCAACGCGAGCGGCACGCTCGCGCCCACTTTCACGACGAAGGCCGAGTTCAAGCTCGGCCCGAGCGTCTACGACGACCTGCCGCTCACGGGCCAGGGCCTCATCCAGCTGGCGGGCTCGCGCATTCTGCCAAGCCGCGCGAACCTCTCGATCGCGGGCAATACCGTCGAACTGCAAGGCAGCTTCGGCGCGCGTGGGGACCGCCTGCGCTTTCGCGTGGATGCGCCGCAGCTCGACCGGCTCGGCTTCGGCATCGCGGGCCAGCTCGCCGCGAACGGCGACGTGACCGGCACCTTCGCGCATCCTGACGTCTCACTCGACTACAAGGCCGACCACGTGGTGTTCGGCGACAACCGCATCGGCCATGCCGAGGGCCGTGCTCTCGCACGCGACGGCGCGAATGGCGCGCTCGCCTTCAGCACCGACGCGAGCGAGATTGCCGTGGCGGGTGTCGATATCACGACGCTCACCGCGCGCCTCGACGGTACGCGCGCGAAGCACACGCTCACCGCGAGCGCGAAGGGCAAGGTGCAGGGCCAGCCGATCGACTTCGTGGTGGCGGCGAACGGCGGCCTCCAGGATACGCGTGAGGGATCGCGCTGGAACGGCACGGTCACGCAACTCGAGAACCGCGGCGTGCCGGGTGTGAAGCTGCAATCGCCGCTGACGGTGAGCGCGGGTGCCGGCCACGTCACGCTTGGCGCGACACGTCTCGTGGGCGAAGGCGCGACGCTCGACCTGAAAGGGTTCGACCTCGACCATGGCCGGATCCGCTCGGCGGGCACGCTCACCAACGTTTCGCTCGCGCGCATCATGCAAATCCGGCAGCAGTTCACGGGCGTGCCGTCCACGCTCAGGACCGACCTGATCTTCGACGGCGACTGGGACTTCTCTGTCGGCCAGACGGCCACGGGCTATGCGCAGATCAAACGCCGCTCGGGGGACATCACGACCGAAGTCGGCCGCGGCTTTGCCTCGCTCGGCGTGGGCGAGCTCAACGTGCGCGCAGCCTTCAGCGGCGGCAACCGTCTCGCGCTCACGGCGCATGCGCAGGCGAGCCGCGTGGGCCTGCTCGACATCGACGCCTACACGACGCTCGCGCCGCGCGATGGCATCCTCACCGTCGCGGACGAGGCGCCGATTGGCGGCACCATCAAGGCGAACGTGCCCTCGCTCAGGACCACGGGCGGCATGTTAGGCCCGACTTATCTGCTCGATGGCCATCTCGCGTTGCAACTCGCGCTCGGCGGCACGGTCGCGAAGCCGAATCTCACGGGCTCGCTTGTCGGCGACGGGCTTTCGGCCACCGTGGTCGATCAGGGCGTGGAGTTGAAGGACGGCGTGATCCGCATCGCGCTTTCGCAAAACCTCGTCGACTTCCAGCAGGTCGAGTTCCATGGCGCGACGAGCGGTACGCTGCGCGCAACGGGGCGCGTGCGTCTCGACAACGCCGAACCCGATCTCACGGCGAGCATCGTCGCGGACAAGCTCGAACTGTTTGCTTCACCCGACCGCAAGCTGTCGCTTTCTGGCAGCGCGAGCATCGCCAACGGCGGCCATCTTGGCGGCATGCAGATCGACGGCAAGTTCACCGTCGATCACGCGCTTTTCGACATGCCCACGTCGCCCGCGCCCTCGCTCGGCGATGACGTCGTGATCGTGCGTCCCGACGGCAGCACGATGGGCGGCCGGCCGCCCATCGAGGAAACGGCCTCGACGAAACCCGCGCCGCGCTTCGCCCCGCGCGCGAACATCGATATCGATCTCGGGAACGACTTCCGGTTCCGCGGGCTGGGCGCGGACCTCGGCCTCGCAGGCAAGATCGCGGTGAATAGCGAGCCGGACGTTCCGCTGCGCGCGGTCGGCAACGTGCGCGTGACCGAAGGCTCCAGCTACACGGCGTTCGGCACCAAGCTCAACATCGAGAACGGCTTCTTCACGTTCAACGGGCCGGTCGGCAATCCGGGCATCAATATTCTCGCCATGCGCCGCAATCAGCAGGTCGAGGCGGGCGTGCAGGTTACGGGTACGGTGCAGTCGCCAGCGGTGAGGCTTGTCTCCGAGCCGAACGTGCCCGACAACGAAAAGCTCTCCTGGCTGCTGTTCGGCCACGGCACCGACCAGGGCAACAACCTCGGCCAGCAGAACGCCATGACGACGGCGCTCGCGTTGCTTGGCAGCGCGCAGGGCAAGCGCATCGCGCAAAGTATCGGCCTCGACGAATTTTCGATCGGGCGTAGCGAAGTGGGCCTGACCGACCCCGAGGTTGTGATGATCGCGAAGGTCATCAATCAGCGGCTCGTGATTGGCTACGAGCAGGGTTTGCAGACGGCGTCGAACGCGGTGAAGGCGACGATCAACCTCTCGCGCTATTGGTCGCTGGTGATGTACACCGGCACGTTCAATGGCGCCGATATTCTCTATACGCGAAGGTTTGATCGGCTTCGCAGGTAGAAAAATCAGAAACCATCAATAAACAGCAAAAAAAAAGCACACCTCCGAGGTGTGCTTTTTTGCGAGTCGCGCAACGCCGTGGCGTTTGCGCTTGTGTCGCCTTAACGCACCCGCATGCCCGGCTTGGCACCGGAATGCGGTTCGAGAATATAAAGTCCCGGCTCGGCCTTCTCGTCAGCCGCAGAGGCCGCGAGCACCATCCCTTCGGACATGCCGAACTTCATCTTGCGCGGCGCGAGGTTCGCGACCATCACCGTGAGCTTGCCCTTGAGGTCTTCCGGCTTGTACGCGGAACGGATGCCCGAGAACACGTTACGCGTCTTTTCTTCGCCCACGTCGAGCGTGAGTTGCAGCAGCTTGTCCGAACCTTCAACGATGTTGCAGTCGACGATCAGCGCCACGCGCAGGTCGATCTTCGCGAAGTCGTCGATGGAGATGACTTCGGGCGTTTCATCGGCGGCCGGCTTTTTCGCTTCCTTCGCAGCCTTCGACTTCTTGTTCGCATCCGCAGCCGCGGCGGCGGGCGCTTCGGTCGCCTGCAGCGAATCGCGGTTGGCGGCGAGCAGCGCTTCGATCTGCTTCGGATCGACGCGCGTCATCAGGTGCTTGTACGCGTTGATCGGCTGTTGCGACGACAGCGCCTTGCCTGCATCGGCCCACGTGAGCGGCTCGATGGCGAGGAACTGCTCGACGCCTTCAGCGAGCTGCGGCAGCACCGGCTTGAGCGCGAGCGAAAGCAGGCGGAACGCTTCGAGGCTCACGGTGCAGGTCTCGTGCAGCGCCACCGGGTTGGCCGGATCCTTGGCCTGTTCCCACGGCTTGGCCGTGTCGACATAACCGTTCACGGCGTCGGCGAGCTCCATCGTCTGGCGCAGCGCGCGGCTGTATTCGCGTGCTTCGTAGTGCGCAGCGATTTGCGGAATTGCCGTGCGCAGTTGTTCGAGCAGCGGATGATTCATCGCGCTATCTTGCACGCGGCCTTCGAAGCGCTTGATCAGGAAGCCTGCCGCGCGGCTCGCGATGTTGATGTACTTGCCGACGAGGTCGCTGTTCACGCGCGCCTGGAAGTCTTCGAGGTTCAGGTCGAGGTCTTCCATCGTGCTGTTGAGCTTCGCGGCGAAGTAGTAGCGCAGCCACTCGGGGTTCAGGCCTGTGGTCACATAGCTTTCCGCGGTGATGAAAGTGCCGCGCGACTTCGACATCTTCGCGCCGTCCACCGTCAGGAAGCCGTGCGCGAACACGTTGGTCGGCGTGCGATGGCCCGAGAATTCGAGCATCGCCGGCCAGAACAGCGTGTGGAAGTACAAGATGTCCTTGCCGATGAAGTGGTACTGCTCCGTCTTCGAACCGGCCTTCACCCAGGCTTCGAAGTCGATGCCGCGCTTCTCGCACAGGTTCTTGAAGCTCGCGTAGTAACCCACCGGCGCGTCGAGCCACACGTAGAAGTACTTGCCGGGCGCGCCCGGAATCTCAAAGCCGAAGTAGGGTGCGTCGCGCGAGATGTCCCAGTCGGCGAGCTTCGATTCGCCCGAGTCGCCGAGCCACTCGCGCATCTTGTTGGTCGCTTCCGGTTGAGCCAGGCCGCTCACCCAGCCGCGCAGGAAGTCTTCGCAGCGCGGGTCGGAGAGGCGGAAGAAATAGTGCGTCGAGGTCTTGCGGATGGGCGTTGCGCCCGAGACCACCGAGTACGGATTCTTCAGATCAGTCGGTGCATAGGTCGAGCCGCACACTTCGCAGCTGTCGCCGTACTGATCCTTCGCGCCGCACTTCGGGCACTCGCCCTTGATGAAGCGGTCCGGCAGGAACATGTTCTTGACCGGGTCGTAGGCCTGCTCGATGTCGCGTGTCTCGATGAAACCCGCCTCCTTCAGCGCCAGATACACCGACTCGGAGAGCACGCGGTTCTCTTCGGAGTCCGTCGAGTAGTAGTTGTCGAACGACACGCCGAAGCTGTCGAAATCGCGCTTGTGCTCTTGCCACACGCGCGCGATCAGCTGTTGCGGCGTGAGGCCTTCCTTTTCCGCGCGCAGCATGACGGGCGTGCCGTGCGTATCGTCGGCACCGACGTAGTAGACCTCGTGGCCATGCATTCGCAGCGCGCGAACCCAGATGTCCGTCTGGATGTACTCGACCAGGTGGCCGATGTGGATCTGACCGTTGGCGTACGGCAGAGCAGACGTAACGAGAATCTGGCGGCGGCCGCTTGGATTGGCATGCGCGCCGGCTGCTGCGAGGTCGGTGGCGGGTGCTGACATAAGTGAGGGGAAGTCCGATGTTGCGGGGGGAAAGGGCGATTTTAGCAGGGCGCACGTAGCGCCGTTCGGCCAGCAGGTGGACGCTCGTATGCGCAATGCCTGGAGGCAACGCGGGCGCGTGAGCCATGGCTATGCTGCGGCGCACAAATGGCGGCCAAAAAAAACCGGGGCAAGAATGGCCCCGGAGCAACAACGACAAGAGGAGAATGGTGACGCGGCGGCACTGCCGCACACGTACCGTAAAGACAGACAGCACGATTTCCCGAGAGTTCGAAAAATTTTTCGATTCTCTGCTAGTGCTTTTAAGCGGGCGTCCGGTGGCCGTCCAGCAGGGGTTTCGGCACGCGCCTTCGGGCCGCTCAAAATGCAAACGGGACGGCATGGTTGCCGTCCCGTTGATGTGTCGCTGTTTTTTGCTGCGACCTTCCGCCTGCAGCGCTTCCGGCAACTGCGCCGAACCGGTTTAGCCGCCCTGGTGCTGTGCCGTCGCGCGCAGATAGATTTCCACGCGGCGGTTCGCGGCGCGCCCGGCTTCCGTGCTGTTGTCGGCGATCGGCTGGGTGTCGCCGCGGCCCTCGGCCGACATGCGCTGCATCTGGATGCCGCGTGAGGCGAGGTAATTCACCACGCTCTGCGCGCGGTTGGCCGACAGCGTCTGGTTGTACGCGGGCTGGCCGGTGCTATCCGTATGCCCCACGACTTGCGCGACGACTTCCGGGTTCTGCTGGAGCGTCTGCGCGACCGAGTCGAGCACCGGCGCGAACGACGGTTTGATCGCGAAGCTGCTGGTGTCGAAGGTCACGTTGCTCGGAATGTTGAGCTTGAGCGAGCCGTCCGGCTGCTCGGTGATCTGCGTGCCCGTGCCCTTGGTGGAGCCCGACAGCCTGTTCTTGATGTTCTGCCAGTTGTAACCGGTGACGCCGCCGACCAGCGCGCCAGCGCCTGCGCCGATCGCCGCGCCCTTGCCGCCGCCGAAGATCGCGCCGATGGCCGCGCCCGTGCCTGCGCCGACACCGGTGCCGAGAGCCGTGTTGGTGCCCTGCTGCGTCGCGCAACCGGCGACGAGCGCGCCGGCAACCGCAAAGACGGACAGGCGTGTCAGGATTCTTGTGTTCATTTGCTTTCCTTTCTTGAGTGGAACGGACGCTGCCCGCGGCGTTCGCGGCCCCGCATGCGAAGAGGGTCTTCGAACGGCGCGCGGCGGCAACTACTACAATGACGCCTTGAGGTTTGCGCCGCCAGGCAAAAAGCCGCTGGATCGCGGCTTTGAGAGCACCTGGTCGGCACACGAAATCGATGCTGCCGCGAAGCGTGCCCTTTCGGGTAATTTTGCGCAATGCAGCTTAACAATTTCTTTCGATTTCCGGCGCGTAGGCGATCAGTCCTCACTCGGACAGGCGCTAACGCAGACCGGCATTCTCCCCACGGAGTTTCAATGAGCATAGATCGGGCTTTGGTCGACGCCGCGCTCGCGGCCTTGACGGATCCGAACACGGGTCATCCCTACGCGGTGGCCAAGGGCGTGCGCAACGTCACTGTCGAAGGCGATACAGTCGGCGTCGAGATCGTGCTCGGCTACCCGGCGAAGAGCCAGTTCGAAGCCGTGCGCAAGCAGGTCGAAGCGGCGCTCGCGGCTGTGCCGGGCGTGAAGGCGAGCCGCGTTGCGGTTAGAAGTGAGATTGCCGCGCACACGGTGCAACGCGGCGTGAAGCTGCTGCCCAATGTGAAGAATATCGTCGCCGTGGCCTCGGGCAAGGGCGGCGTGGGCAAGAGCACGACCGCCGTGAATCTCGCGCTGGCGCTCGCGGCCGAAGGCGCTTCGGTCGGCGTGCTCGACGCGGACATCTACGGCCCCTCGCTGCCGATGATGCTCGGCATCGAGGGCCGCCCCGAGTCGCCCGACGGCCAGTCGATGAATCCGCTCGAAGGCCACGGCGTGCAGGCCAACTCGATCGGCTTTCTGGTCGAGCAAGACAACCCGATGGTCTGGCGCGGCCCGATGGCGACTTCCGCGCTCGAGCAACTGCTACGTCAGACGAACTGGCGCGAACTCGACTATCTCGTGGTCGACATGCCGCCGGGCACGGGCGACATCCAGCTCACGCTCTCGCAGCGTGTGCCCGTCACGGGCGCCGTGATCGTCACGACGCCGCAGGACATCGCGCTGCTCGACGCGAAGAAGGGCCTCAAGATGTTCGAGAAAGTGGGCATTCCGATTCTCGGCATCGTCGAGAACATGGCCGTGCACATCTGCTCGAATTGCGGCCACGCCGAGCATGTCTTCGGCGCGGGCGGCGGCGAGCGCATGGCGAAGGAATACGGCGTGGAAGTGCTCGGCAGCCTGCCGCTCGACATCGCCATTCGCGAGCAAGCCGATTCGGGCAACCCGACCGTCGTGGCCGCGCCGCAGGGCGCGGTGGCGGAAATCTATCGCGCGATCGCGCGCCGCGTGGCGATCCAGATTGCCGAGCGCGCCCGCGACATGACCTCGAAGTTCCCGACCATCGTCGTGCAGAACACCTGAGCGCCGGTGCGGGCCGCCGCGCTTGTGCGGCGCCCCGCGCATGGGGACAGATAGGCGCGCGGCGCGCCGCGTGCGCGGTATCATGTGGGCTTCATCGGGTCCGGTATGGCGGCAGCAACGGGGCTGCCGCCGCCCGGCAAGAGGATCGCATGGATAAAGGACACGACAGGCAAGCGGGGAATGCGCAGGTCGTCTGGATGATCGCCCTCGTCGCGCTCTGCGGCTGCGCGCTGCTTGCGGGCTGCACGAGCTTCATGGGGCAGCAGGACAAGCGCGCGATCGCGCAGCTGCTGCCCACCGTCGGCAACCAGGTGCGCGGCACGGTCTCGTTCGTCGAACATTCGGACGGCGTGCAGGTGAGCTACAACCTCGCGGGTCTGCCGCCCGACAGCGATCACGCATTGCAGGTGCATGAGCGCGGCGATTGCAACGCCACCGACGCCTCGAGCGCCGGCGCCGTGTTCGCGCCCGCCGCGGAGCACTTGAAGCCCGGCGCGCGCGTGGAAGGCGACCTCGGCAATATCCATGCGGACTCGAATGGCGTGGCGACGGGCTTTATCGTCGCACCCGACGTTTCGCTCGACGGCGTGCGCTCCGTGTTGCAACGTGCGGTGATCGTGCATCGGGACGCCATCGACCCCTATGCGTACCCGCAGCGCGGCACGGGCCCGGCGCTCGCCTGCGGGCTGATCCGCGCCGAGTGAGCGTGGCTGAGTGTGGCTGAGTGTGGGATTCGCGGCCGCGTGAAACGCAGTTCCAGGCATGCCGATCCACATCGCGTAAAATAGGCGCCTTTCGCACGCGGCACGCGCCCGGTGGGCCCGTCCGCATGCTTTCCCGACCCGATTTTCTCGTTAAGTAGCGAACATGGCAATCAAGTCCGACAAGTGGATCCGGCGCATGGCCGAAGAGCAGAAGATGATCGAGCCGTTCGTGCGCGATCAGGTCCGTATGTCGGAAGACGGCCGCAAGATCGTGAGCTATGGCACGTCGAGCTACGGCTACGACATCCGTTGCGCCGACGAATTCAAGATCTTCACGAACATCAACTCGACCATCGTCGATCCGAAGAACTTCGACGAAAAGTCGTTCGTGGACTTCAAGGGCGACGTCTGTATCATCCCGCCCAATTCGTTCGCGCTCGCGCGCACGGTCGAGTATTTCCGCATTCCGCGCAACGTCCTGACCGTGTGTCTGGGCAAGTCCACGTATGCGCGCTGCGGGATCATCGTGAACGTCACGCCGTTCGAGCCCGAGTGGGAAGGCTATGTGACGCTCGAATTCTCAAATACGACACCTTTGCCTGCGAAAATCTACGCGAACGAGGGTGTGGCGCAAGTGCTGTTCTTCGAAAGCGATGAGATCTGCGAGGTCTCTTACGCGGATCGCGGCGGCAAGTATCAAGGCCAGCACGGCGTCACCCTGCCGAAGACCTGACGCACGCAACCACCGGACACAACGACATACGGGGACCGCTGCGCGTCATATGCAGCGGTCGTTTCATTTGGAGAATCGCCCATGAAGTTTCGTTTTCCCGTCGTCATCATCGACGAAGACTTTCGCTCCGAGAACATCTCGGGTTCCGGCATCCGGGCACTGGCCGAAGCCATCGAGAAAGAGGGCGCGGAAGTCCTCGGGCTGACGAGCTACGGCGACCTCACGTCGTTCGCGCAGCAATCCAGCCGCGCGGCATGCTTCATTCTTTCGATCGACGACGACGAGCTGCTGCCCTACGTGGAAGGCTCCGACGGCGACGCGCCGGAGCACGCGCCCGCGATCGTCGCGCTGCGCGCGTTCATGGAAGCGGTGCGCAAGCGCAACGCCGACATCCCCATCTTCCTGTACGGCGAAACGCGCACCTCGCGCCATTTGCCCAACGACATCCTGCGTGAGCTGCACGGCTTCATTCACATGTTCGAGGACACGCCGGAGTTCGTCGCGCGTCACGTGATTCGCGAAGCGAAGGTGTACCTCGACGCGCTGTCGCCGCCGTTCTTCAAGGAACTCGTGAAGTACGCCGACGAAGGTTCGTACTCATGGCACTGCCCGGGTCACTCGGGCGGCGTGGCGTTCCTGAAGAATCCGCTCGGCCAGATGTTCCACCAGTTCTTCGGCGAGAACATGCTGCGCGCCGACGTCTGCAATGCGGTCGAGGAACTCGGCCAACTGCTCGATCACACGGGCCCGGTCGCGGCTTCGGAGCGCAACGCGGCGCGCATCTTCAGCGCCGACCACGTGTTCTTCGTGACCAACGGCACGTCCACGTCCAACAAGATCGTCTGGCACGCCACGGTGGCGCCGGGCGACATCGTGCTGGTCGACCGCAACTGCCACAAGTCGATCCTGCACGCGATCACGATGACGGGCGCGATCCCCGTGTTTCTCACGCCGACGCGCAACAACTTCGGCATCATCGGCCCGATTCCGCGCGACGAGTTCAAGCCGGAAAACATCCGCAAGAAGATCGAGGCAAATCCGTTCGCCCGCGAAGTGCTCGCGAAGAACCCGAACGTCAAGCCGCGCATTCTCACGATCACGCAGAGCACGTACGACGGCGTGGTCTACAACGTCGAGATGATCAAGGATCTGCTCGGCGACATGCTCGACACGCTGCACTTCGACGAAGCCTGGCTGCCGCACGCCGAATTCCACGAGTTCTACCAGGACATGCATGCGATCGGCGCGGGCCGTCCGCGCACCAAGGCACTCGTTTTCGCGACGCACTCCACGCACAAGCTGCTCGCCGGTATCTCGCAGGCGTCGCAGATCGTCGTGCAGGATTCGGAAGATAGCGCGTTCGACCGCCACCGCTTCAACGAAGCGTATCTGATGCACACGTCAACGAGCCCGCAGTACGCGATCATCGCGTCGTGCGACGTGGCCGCCGCGATGATGGAAGCGCCGGGCGGCCCGGCACTGGTGGAAGAGTCGATCGCCGAAGCGCTCGACTTCCGCCGCGCCATGCGCAAGGTCGACGCCGAATACGGCGACGACTGGTTCTTCCAGGTCTGGGGCCCGGACGAGCTGGCCGAGGAAGGCATCGGCTCGCGCGAAGACTGGATGCTGCGCCCGAACGACCATTGGCACGGCTTCGGCGCGCTGGCCGAAGGCTTCAACATGCTGGACCCGATCAAGGCGACCATCGTCACGCCGGGTCTGGACGTGGACGGCGAGTTCGGCGAGACCGGCATTCCGGCCGCGATCGTCACGAAGTACCTGGCCGAGCACGGCATCATCGTCGAGAAGACCGGCCTGTACTCGTTCTTCATCATGTTCACGATCGGCATTACGAAGGGCCGTTGGAACTCGATGGTCACCGAACTCCAGCAATTCAAGGACGACTACGACAACAACCAGCCGCTGTGGCGTGTGCTGCCCGAGTTCGTCGCGCAGCACCCGATGTACGAGCGCGTGGGCCTGCGCGATCTGTGCCAGCAGATCCACAGCGTCTACCGCGCCAATGACATCGCGCGCCTCACGACCGAGATGTACCTCTCGAGCATGGAGCCCGCGATGAAGCCGTCGGACGCCTTTGCGAAACTCGCGCACCGCGAGATCGACCGCGTGCCTGTGGACGAACTCGAAGGCCGTGTCACGTCGATCCTGCTCACGCCGTATCCGCCGGGCATTCCGCTCCTGATTCCGGGCGAGCGCTTCAACAAGACGATCGTGAATTATCTGAAGTTCGCGCGCGAGTTCAACGAGCGCTTCCCGGGCTTCCACACCGACATCCACGGGCTCGTGGGCGAGACCATCAACGGCCGCATCGAGTATTTCGTGGACTGCGTGCGCGCCTGAACGCGCGAGGGGAGGGGAATGTCAGGTGGTTCATCGGCGCGGCTAGCGCGTTTCTTTGCTGCGTCGGCGTCGGCGCTGTCGCTGGTGTCGGTGGCTACGGTGCTGGTCGCCGTGGCGCCGGCGGCGCACGCCGAGGTCGCGGCGGCCGATCCGATCGACACGGCCATGCGCGCATGTCTCGCGCGCGCGGACCGGTCGTCGACGGCCGGGCAGATTCAGTGCATGGGCGACGCGCGCGCCGCGTGGCGCACGGCCGCCGACACCGCGCTCACGCAACTGCTCGCGAAGTTGCCGGCCGCGCAGCAAAAGCGCTGGCAGCTGAGCCAGCAGAAGTGGGTGGCCTGGCGCGATGCCGAGGACACCATGCTCGGGGCCGCGTTCGCGACCACGAGCGGTAGCACCTACCAGCTTTACGAAGCCGACATGCGGCTGCAGCCCGTGCGCGACCGCGCGCTCGCGCTGCGCAACCAGGCGGCCATGCACGGCGGCGACGCGCCGCAGGTGCGTGCCTGCAGCGCCGACGCGCGCTGCGAGCACGTGAGCTACGACCTCAATCGCTACTACCGTCAGTTCTATGCGCGCATGCCGAAGCACGCGCGGCCTGCGGTTGCGCGCGCACAAAGCGATTGGCGCGCGTATCGCGACGCGACCACGCCGCTCATCGACGAGCATGCGCGGCTCGATCTGCTAGGCGGGCGTCTTGCGACCTTGAAGCGCCTCGCCGAAACGGTGAACAACCACTGAGGGTGCGCCTTCAGTCGAGGATGAACTGTTCCGGCGCGCGCGCCGGTAGCGACGTGGGCTCGCCCATCAGGTCGTGCAACGCGACTTCGATGCCGGCCGACATCAGGTTCAGCGCGAGGTCGTTGTCCTCGGTGCCGAACGGGTCTTCGAGCTGCGAGGCGATCGTCTCGTGCGCCATGAACGCGTAGGCCACGAACACGGCGAAGATCGGCGTCAAACCGCCGATGCTATCGACGAGGCCGAATGGCAGCGTCGCGCAGAAGAAGTACACGGTGCGATGAATCATCACCGTATAGGCGAACGGCAGCGGCGTGGAGACGATGCGCTCGCAGCCGCCGATCACGTCTGAAATGCCATTGAGATTGCGCTCGAACGCGAGCACCGCGTAGCCGTCGAGGCGCCCTTCGCGCGTCTCGCGCCGGACCCATTCCGAGGCGCACAGCATGAGCGTGGCCGGCCGGTAACGTGAGGCCATCACGCGCTCGAACAGTGCACCCGGCAAGCACGCTTCGAGATCGGCGCGCGGGTCGGTGTTGCGCAATTGATGGCGCAGCGCATGCGGCAGCGCGCCGAGCAGAACGACCAGTTCCCGGGCTCGCTCGCGCGTTGCGGTTTCGTCGCCGTTGCGAGGCAGCGTAAGCGCCTCGCGCACCAGCGAACGCGTTTCGTTGAGCATTTGCCCCCAGAGCTTGCGGCCTTCCCAGTAGCGGTCGTAGCTCGCGCTATTGCGAAAGCCGAGAAACACCGCAAGCGCGATACCGATCAGCGAAAACGGCACCGTGCTCAGGTTCACCGTGAGCTTGAGGATGTGATCGTGCGCGGCCACCGCGATGATCGAGAGGACCAGGACGATGAAAAGGCGCGGCAGAAGCTGCGGCAACACGGAGCCGCGCCACGCGAGCAGCATGCGGAACCAGTGGAGGTGAGGGCGGACGATCATGGGGCGGGTAGTGGGAGCGAAGCCAAACCTGACGGAGCAATACGTCAGTATGGCGCGGGATCGTAGGCCATGGCGCGCGACTGCCGGGCGCACACTTCCGACATTTTGCTGCGGGTACAGCGCGCGGTCATGCGCGTTGTCATGGTGTTCGCCGCCCAAAAAGCAAACCGGGCGCGCGACCTTGTCCGTCGCGCGCCCGATTGGCCGCTGAGTGCGGGCTTTTTCAGCCCGCGACGCTGCGCTTACTTGAGTGCCGCCCGCGCCGCCGCGATGGCCGCACGCACCTGCTCGGGCGCGGTCCCGCCCGCATGGTTGCGCGCCGAGACCGAGCCTTCGAGCGTCAGTACTTCGAACACGTCTTCGGCCAGCAGGTGCGAGACGGCCGGCAACTCGCGGCGCATCTCGTCGAGCGTGAGGTCGGCGAGATCGCAGTTGCGGTCCACGCAGATGCGAACGGCGTGCGCCACCGCTTCGTGCGCGTCGCGGAACGGCAGGCCCTTCTTGACGAGGTAGTCGGCCAGATCCGTGGCCGTGGAGAAGCCTTGCAGCGCGGCTGCGCGCATCGCTTGCTCCTTGACCGTGATGCCCGCAACCATCTCCGCGAAGATGCGCAGCGTGTCGGCCACCGTATCGACGGTGTCGAACAGCGGCTCCTTGTCTTCCTGGTTGTCCTTGTTGTACGCGAGCGGCTGGCCCTTCATGAGCGTGAGGAGCGCCATGAGATGGCCGTTCACGCGGCCGGTCTTGCCGCGCGCGAGTTCCGGCACGTCCGGGTTCTTCTTCTGCGGCATGATCGACGAGCCCGTGCAGAAGCGGTCGGCCAGATCGATGAAGCCCACGCGCGGGCTCATCCACAGCACCAGTTCTTCCGAGAAGCGCGAGACGTGCGTCATGACGAGCGCAGCGGCTGCCGTGAATTCGATCGCGAAGTCGCGGTCGGAGACGGCGTCGAGCGAGTTCGCGCAGATGCCGTCGAAGCCCAGCGTCTTCGCCACGGCGAAGCGGTCGATCGGATAACTCGTGCCTGCGAGCGCCGCCGCGCCCAGCGGCAGACGGTTCACGCGCTTGCGGCAGTCCACCATGCGTTCGGCGTCGCGCGTGAACATTTCCACGTAGGCGAGCAGGTGATGGCCGAACGTGACCGGCTGCGCCACTTGCAGGTGCGTGAAGCCGGGCATGATCGTGCCCGAGTGCTGTTCAGCGAGGTCGAGCAGCGCGCCGCGCAGGTCGCCGAGCAGAGCGCCGATGCGGTCGATCTCGCCGCGCAGCCACAGGCGGATATCGGTCGCGACCTGGTCGTTGCGCGAGCGGCCCGTGTGCAGGCGCTTGCCTGCGTCGCCGATCAGGGCGGTGAGGCGCGCTTCGATGTTCAGGTGCACGTCTTCGAGGTCGAGCAGCCACTCGAATTCACCGCGCTCGATCTCGCCCTTGATCTTCGCCATGCCGCCCTGGATGGCGGCGAGGTCGTCGGCGGAGATGATCTTCTGCGCGGCCAGCATCGACGCGTGCGCGAGCGATCCCTCAATGTCGACGAGCGCGAGACGCTTGTCGAAGAAGACCGACGACGTGTAGCGCTTGACCAGCTCCGACATGGGTTCGGAGAAGCGAGCCGACCAGGCTTCGCCTTTTTTGTGCAGTTGGGACGTCATGGTGATGGGGCGTGAACGAGCGTGATGAGCGTGAAAAAGCGCGGGCCGCGCGGCGCTTTGTGCCTCGCACGGCGTGAAAGATCACAATTTTAACATTGGCCGTCTGCCGGACCGTCGCGAGGCGCTGCTCAGAGCCGCACCAGCACCACGAGCTTGAGATCCTCGCGGTGAGCGGGCTTGAAGGTGATCTGGTCGTAGGCGATGCGGCCGTGGCGCGGGTGGTTGAACTCGCGCCGGCCACCCTCGCGCTCGAAGACGTCCTGCGAGGCCCAGAAGCGCGCGAACTCGTCGCTCGCGGCGATCAGCGAATCGATCAGCGCGCGCGTGGGCGCATCGTTCAGATGGCGGATCGAATCGGCGCGGAACTCGGCGGCGAGGCGTCGCGCCCGCGTTTCCCAGTCCACGATCAGCTCGCGCCCGAGCGGCTCGGTGAAGGTGAAGCGCAGCAGGTTGCGATCATGCTCGCCGTCGAGCCAGCCCGTGAAGAGGTCCGCCGCATGGGCGTTCCACGCGAGCGCGGTCCACTGGCGGTCGAGCACGTAGGCGGGGGCGTCCACGAGCTTCACCGTCTGCAGCAGCGTGGCGGGGGCGTCCGCGGCGGTGGCGGAGTCAGGCTCGGCCGGGTCGCGCTGCGCGGCCAGCTCGAACAGATAGGCGCGCTCGGCGCGCGAGAGCCGCAGCGCGACGGCGATGCGCGCGAGCGCGTCCGCTGAAGCCGAAACGGGGCGGCCCTGCTCGATCCACGTGTACCAGGTCGGGCTCACGCCGCACAGCTGCGCGACTTCTTCGCGGCGCAGGCCCGGCGTGCGGCGGCGCGGGCCCGGCGGCAGGCCGACTTCCGCGGGCGAAAGACGCTCGCGGTGGGCGCGGATGAATTCGCCCAGCGCGCGGGCGGGCGTCGCGTCGAGGGTCTTGGCGGAGCCGCTGGCGGCGGCGGGCATGTCGAAGCTCATTGGCAGTGGGGCGGGTGGTGGCGATACCAGAATAATCGCTTAACTTGTACTGGTACAAAACGGCCCCTATTGTAGCGTCTGACGCGGCGACGGGCCGCCACGTCAGACCGCCCGCCGATTGCAGAACCCACGACGCGCAGCGCTCAACGCTTCGCGCCCTACATAAAGCAGCGCATCAATACCCGCAAAAGGAGCATGCGATGAAGCATCACGATCAGGTCGCCGACGCATTCGGCTCGACCGCCGCCGCTTACCTCACGAGCCAGGTCCACGCGAGCGGCGCGGATCTGGAGAACCTCGCCGCGACCTTCGCGGCCACCTGCGGCAATGCGACGGTGCTGGACATGGGCTGCGGCGCGGGCCACGCGAGCTTTGCCGTGGCGCCGCACGTGCGTGAAGTCGTGGCCTACGACATCGCCCCGCAGATGCTCGCCACGGTCGAAACCGCCGCGAAGGAGCGCGGTTTGACGACCGTGCGCACGCAACAGGGCGCGGCGGAAACGCTGCCGTTCGCCGATGCGAGCTTCAACTGGGCCGTGAGCCGCATGAGCGCGCATCACTGGCGCGACGTGCCGCGCGCGCTCACCGAGGTGCACCGCGTGCTCAAGCCGGGCGGCCGACTGAAGTTCATCGACATCGCGGGCATCGATGATCCGCTTTACGACACGCATATTCAGGCGATCGAACTGTTGCGCGATGCTTCGCACATTCGCGACTATCGCGCCGACGAGTGGATCGCAATGCTCGACGCCGCCGGCTTCGACGCGAAGGTGAGCGAGCGCTGGCGCATCGCACTCGACTTCGATTCGTGGGTCACGCGCATGCGCACGCCGCCCGAGCGCGTGACGGCGATTCGCTCGATGTGGGAGCGCGCGCCCGATGAAGTGCGTCAATACTTCGACGTGCAGAGCGATTTGTCGTTCAAGCTCGACGCGCTGATGATCGAGGCGACGCGGCGGGACTGAAGCGCTGTCGCGGCAAAAAAACGGCGTCGTGACCGCGAGGGCACGACGCCGTTTCCACATGAGCACAGCGCGAACGCTCAACCCGTATTGCGCAACCCCGCCGCAATCCCGTTGATCGTCAGATGAATACCGCGCCGCACGCGCGGGCTCGGGTCACCGGCGCGATAACGCTTGATCAGTTCCACCTGCAAGTGATTCAAAGGATCGAGATACGGGAAGCGGTTCTTGATCGAACGCGCGAGCAGCGGGTTATCGGCGAGCCGGTCGGCCGCGCCCGTGATCTCGCCGAGCACTTTCGTCGTGCGCTCCCATTCGGCCACGATGCGCTCGAACACGAGCTTGCGCAGCTTCTTGTCCGCCACGAGCTGCGCGTAGCGCGAGGCCACCGCGAGGTCGGTCTTCGCGAGCGTCATGTCCATGTTCGAGAGCAGGTTCGAGAAGAACGGCCAGGTCTTGTACATCTTCTTGAACATTGCAAGACGTCGCGCACGCTCGGCGTCGCTGCCTGCATCGTCGAGGTATGAGGCCACTGCGGTGCCAAAGCCGTACCAGCCGGTAAGCAGCAAGCGGCACTGGCCCCACGAGAAGCCCCACGGAATGGCGCGCAGATCGTCGATCTTGCGGTTCTTCGGGTCCTGCAGCTTACGCGAGGCCGGACGGCTGCCGATGTTCAGCTCCGCGATTTCCGTAATCGGCGTCGAGGCGAAGAAGTAGTCGGTGAAGCCGGGCGTCTCGTACACGAGCGAGCGGTACGCGGCCATCGCGGCGTCGGAGAGCGATTGCATCGTCTCTTCGAATGCGGGCAGTTGGTCTGGCGCGCTGCTCGCGCCACCCATCGGCAGCAGCGTTGCCTCGAGCGTCGCGGCGATTACCGTTTCGAGGTTGCGGCGGCCGATCTCCGGGTTACCGAACTTGCTCGCGATGACTTCGCCCTGTTCGGTGAGGCGGATCTGGCCTTCCACCGTGCCCGGCGGCTGCGACAGGATCGCGTTGTAGGTCGGGCCGCCTCCGCGACCCACCGTGCCGCCGCGGCCGTGGAACAGGCGCAGCGTGACGCCGCGCTGCTTGTACAGTGCGACGAGCGCCAGTTCCGCACGATAAAGCTCCCAGTTCGAGGTGAGGAAGCCGCCGTCCTTGTTGCTGTCCGAGTAGCCGAGCATGATTTCCTGCTCGTTGCCCTGGTGCTCGACCATGCCGTCGATGCCCGGCAGCGCGAGCAGGTCGCGCATGATGCCCGGCGCGTGGCGCAAGTCGGGAATCGTCTCGAAGAGCGGAATCACCATCAACGCGGCCTTCGCGGGGTCTTCCGCGTGGCCGAGGCGCCCGCTCATGAGGCCGGTTTCCTTCTGCAGCAGCATCACTTCGAGCAGGTCGGAAACCGTTTCGGTGTGCGAGATGATGTAGTTGCGCACCGCGCGCGCGCCGAACTTCTCGCGCGTCACGCGCGCCATTTCCAGTACGCCCAGCTCGCTCTTCACGAGATCCGAATAGTCGAGGTACGGCGAGCGCAGCGTGCGCGGATCGGCGAGCTGCGCGAGCAGCACAATCTGCTTGTCTTCTTCGGAAAGCGCCGCGTAGTCGGCTTCGACACCGGCGCGCGCGAGCAGCTCCGTAATCACGGCTTCGTGGATGTCCGAGCTCTGGCGCAAATCGATCGAGGCGAGATGGAAGCCGAACACGTCGACGGCGCGCATGAGCGGCGCGAGACGCGTGGTCGCCAGCGACGCGCCATGATGCTCGGCGAGCGAATCCATCAGGATATGCAGGTCGCGCGAGAACTCATCCGCATCGGCATAGGGCTTCGCGCGCACGGGCGCGGCGTTGCGGCCCGCGCTGCGCACGGCCACCACGCCTTCGCCGAGGCGCACGCGCGCACTTGCGGCGAGGCGCGTGTACACGCCGATCAGCGCGCGGCGATACGGCTCGTCCACGCGGTGCGGCGACTGGTCCGGCGAGGCTTCGGCCAGCGCCTTCAGTTCATCGCTTGCGCCCGCAAGCAGGTTCGACACCGAAAGCTCGGCGCCCAGACGGTGCACTTCATCGAGGTAATGCTGGAGGATCACCTGCGCCTGGCGCTCGCTGGCTTCCTCGAGCGTGGCGGCGGTGACGTTCGGGTTGCCGTCGCGGTCGCCGCCGATCCAGCTGCCCATCTGGAAGAAAGCGGG
Organism: Paraburkholderia hiiakae; assembly: GCF_904848665.1. GTDB lineage: Bacteria > Pseudomonadota > Gammaproteobacteria > Burkholderiales > Burkholderiaceae > Paraburkholderia > Paraburkholderia hiiakae. The sequence goes on along the minus strand of NZ_CAJHCQ010000001.1, from coordinate 204,588 downwards.
CAGGCGCGCCGAAAGGCCGTGCTCCTTCAACTGCGTTTCGATCTCGCTGTAGAGCGCGGGGATCTCGGTGAGGAAGGTCGTGTGGTAGTACGAAAGCGCGTTCTCGATTTCGTCGCCCACGGTCAGGCGCGAGTCGCGCAGCATGCGCGTTTGCCAGAGCGACGTCACGCGTGCGCGCAAGAGCGACTCATTGTGCTCGAGTTCGCGGTGCGTGAGCGGCTGGTCGCGCTCGGCGAGCAGGCGCGCGATGTCGTGCTGCGAGTCGAGCGTGCTTTTGCGCTGCACTTCGGTGGGGTGCGCGGTGAGCACGGGTACGATCAGCGCGTCGTTGAAGAACTGCTGGAGCACTGGCGTGGCGGCGGCGCCCGCTTGCACCAGGCGTTCGAGCGAATGCGCGATGGTGCCCGCCTGCGGCGCCGAGCCCGCGAGGTCGTGAATGCGGCGACGGCGATTGCGGTGGCGATCTTCAGCGATGTTCGCGAGATGCGAGAAGTAGCTGAACGCGCGCACGACGCTCACGGTCTGCTCAGGCGAGAGCGCGCGAAGCTGCTTTTCGAGCGCGAGCGCGTCGGCGCTGTCGTCCTCGCGGCGAAAGCGCACGGCGGTCTGACGAATGCTTTCCACCATGTCGAACACGGCGTCGCCTTCCTGCTCGCGCAGCACGGCGCCGAGCACGCGGCCGAGATACCGGATGTCTTCGAAGAGCGGCTGGTCCTTGTCGTCGCGCGCGCGGCCATTGCGCGAGGCGCCGCCGCTCGCTTTCGGAACCTTCGCCGCCTTCGTGGCTTTTGCGGCTTTCGGCGTCTTCACCGCCTTTGCTGCCTTGACAGCCTCGGCGGCCTGTTTGGTCTGGGTCGCCGGTTCAGTCGTGGTGGATTTCGTGGTCTTCGCGGTCTTCGTCGTTTTCGCCGGTTTCGTGGACGGCGTGGCCGATACGGCCTTCGAAGCTGCGTTCTGCGATGCGTTGTTGCGGCGCTCTGCGCGCGCCGAGCCTGAAGACTTCACGATGTTTTCCTTGAGGCTTGCCAGGATATGGGCAGGTTAGTCGGAGAACTGCCAACTGCATGGCCGTGGCGCGTGCCGGGCCGTCTACTGCGGGTGCAACCTGGAGAGGGTGGAAGGTGCCACCCTGCGCGAGCCGTACGGATAGTGCAGAGGCGGCGCGGGCCGCCAATGGCGGTGCGCCGGGTTCAGGCCTTGCTGGAGAGTGCGCCGCTGCGAGGACGAGCGCAAACCGAAGCGGCGCCACGGCGATGGCCGGGGCCACGCGGGCCGGATACGCACCACACACGGGCCAGACGCGCGCCGGTCATGCTGCCTCTTCGGGCCGCCGTGCGCATGACGTATCGCTAGTGGCCGGGCTCGCGGCGCATTACGTACCGAATTGCCTACGATGGGTACAGTAAGCGCCGCGTGCTTCGCCCGAGTCTCTTCCTTAGCCGCCCGCGCCTTGTCAGCCTGTCCCTGCGGGGAGGCGGTAAAAAGGGCGCGTGCTAACATTGCCTGTCATCCGATCCTGCTTTTCATCCCGTCATTCGATGTACTTGCCATGAACTCCGAGACGTTATCCGCGCCCATGCCCCGCACCCTGGTGATCGCTTCGCGGGAGAGCCGCCTCGCGATGTGGCAGGCAGAGCATGTGCAAGCTGCGCTGCACAAATTATATCCAGCCTGCGACGTGAAAATTGTTGGAATGACGACACGCGGCGATCAAATTCTCGACCGCACGCTCTCGAAGGTGGGCGGCAAGGGTCTTTTCGTGAAGGAACTGGAGCAGGCGCTGGCCGAGGGCCGCGCCGATCTCGCCGTGCACTCGCTCAAGGACGTGCCGATGGAGCTCCCCGAAGGCTTCACGCTCGGGGCCATCATGGAGCGCGAAGACCCGCGCGACGCGTTCGTCTCCAACGACTACGATTCGCTCGCCGCGCTGCCCGCGGGCAGCGTGGTTGGGACGTCCAGCCTGCGCCGCGAGTCGATGATCCGCGCGCGCTATCCGAATCTCGACGTGAAGCCGTTGCGCGGCAATCTCGACACACGTCTCGCCAAGCTCGACCGCGGCGACTACGCGGCTATCATTCTCGCGGCTGCGGGCTTGAAGCGTCTTGGCCTCGGCGCGCGCATCCGCGCGCTCATCGAGCCCGAGGACAGCTTGCCGGCGGCGGGCCAGGGCGCGCTCGGCATCGAGATCCGCGCCGAGCGCGCCGATCTTGCCGCATGGCTCGCGCCGCTGCACGACGACGCCACCGCGAAAGCCGTTGAGGCCGAGCGCATGGTTTCGCGCGCGTTGGGCGGCAGCTGCACGGTGCCGCTCGCGGCCTACGCGCAGTGGCACGACGGCAAGCTCGCGCTGCGCGGCACGATCGCCACGCCTGACGCGAGCCGCGTCCTCGCCGCGCAGGAGGCCACCGCGGCGTCCACGCTCGACGATGCCGTAGCGCTCGGCCGCCGCGTTGCCGACGACCTCATTGCGCAAGGCGCGCTCGAGATCGTCCGGGCGCTTGCGGATGCGGCCCAGGCGGCCGATGGCCCGAACACGGCGCTTGGGAACGGCGCCGCCACGAGCAACCCAACCGGCGCGGGCGAAGGCCCGGCCTCCCGATGATGGCCGGCCCCTGGCAACCGCGCGGCAACGCTGGCCAGCCCGACGAGTGGGGCGGCCCGGGTGACGCCTCCACCGGCGCGAAGCGCGCGTCATCGGCAAGCGGCGAGAGCGGCAACCGTGGTGACAAGCCGTTCACCGTCGTCATTACCCGGCCGGCCGGTCAGTCGGATGGTCTCGCCGGGCGACTCGCGCAGCACGGCATGCACACGCTCGACTTTCCGCTCATCTCCATTGCGCCCGTGATCGACGAAGCGCCGCTGCGCGCCGCGCTCGGCGCGCTCGAACGGTATGCGCTCGTCGTGTTCGTTTCGCCGAATGCCGTCGATCGTGCGTTCGCATGCTATGCCTCCGTGTCGTCGATCTGGCCGCCCGCGCTGCCCGTGGCCGTGGTCGGCCCGGCGAGCGTGGCCGCGCTCGAGCGTCACGGCGTCGCTGCGCCCGGGCATCGCGTGGTGAGCCCTTCCGGCGCGGAGGAAGAAGAGCCGGCGCGCTTCGATTCGGAGTCGCTTTACGCTGCGCTTGAAAAGACCTTCGGCGCGAACGCCTTTGCGGGCAAGCGCGTGCTGATCATGCGCGGCGACGGCGGCCGCGAGTGGCTCGCCGAGCGCCTGCGCGAAGCGGGCGCCGAGGTGGAGACCGTGGCGGCTTACCGCCGCGTCGTTCCGGAGCCGCCCATCGCCGCGTGGACACAGGTGCACGCGCTCCTCGAAGGTGCGCCGCACGCCTGGTTCGTCACGAGCTCAGAGGGCGTGCGCAACCTCGACGAACTCGCGCGCGAGCACCTCACGGCGGGCGAGATCGTCGAACTGCGCCACGCGCCGCTCGTCGCTCCCCACCCGCGGATCGCCGAGACGGCGCGCTCAATGGGTTTTGATAGGATTACGGTGTCCGGCGCGGGCGACGAACGCATCGTCGAGACGCTGCTAGGCCTCGCTTCTTCCGTTGTTCAACCGGTTCAGAACACCCCGGCCCAAGCGCCGGCAAACCCACGCATGACAGATTCGAACAACTCAAGCAGCACAGCAAACCAGGGCGCCGTCGCCACGGGCGCGGCGGTTTCCTCCGGCAGCGCGTCGGCTTCGGGCAGCGCGTCGGCGCGGCCGTCGTCGTATGCGTCGTCGGGCGCGGGTGCTTCCGCGCCGCTGACCCAGCCGCCGGGCGCGGTACGCCGCGGCGCGGGCTCGGCGCTGCTGTGGCTCGTCGTGGTGCTGATCGCGGGGGGTGCAGGAGCGGGCGGCTACGCGCTCAACCGCAAGCTCGACCGGCTCGACACGCAGCTCGCGCAGCGCCAGCAGGCTGGCGAGCAGCAAATCGCCGCGCTGCGTGCGCGCGCCGACGAGGCCGTTTCGGGCGCACAGCAGCTCGACAAGCAGATCGCCCAGCTCGAAGGCAAGATCGCCGACGCGCAGAATTCGCAGCAGGCGCTCGCGCAGCAATACGCCGATCTTTCGAAGAGCCGTGACGACTGGACGCTCGCCGAAGTCGGCCAGATGCTCTCGAGCGCGAGCGAACAGCTCCAGCTCACGGGCAACACGCAGCTCGCGCTCTTCGCGCTGCAAAGCGCCGACACGCGGCTCGCCGCCTCGGACAACGCGCAGGCCATCGCCGTGCGCAAGGCCATCGCGCAGGACATCGACAAGCTCAAGGCCGCGCCGTCCACGGACTTGACGGGCCTCGCCATCAAGCTCGATACCGCGCTCGGCCAGATCGACTCGCTGCCGCTTTCGGGCGAAGCGATCGTCGCGCATACGAAGCCCGAGGCTGTGCAGCCCGCCGATGTCGCGCAGGTTGCCGCCGCGACCAACCAGCCGAAATGGAAGGTGTGGATCGACACGTTCGTCGACGGCGTGGGCAAGCAGGTCGCGAGCCTCGTGCAGGTGCGCCGCATCGACAACGCGGACGCCATGCTCGTCTCGCCCGATCAAGGCTACTTCATGCGTCAGAACCTGAAGCTGCGTTTGCTCTCGGCGCGCCTCTCGCTGCTCTCGCGCAACCAGGACACGCTCAAGTCCGACCTCGCGGCCGCCGACGCCACGCTTGCGCGCTACTTCGACGGCGCCTCGAAAGACACGCAAACCGTGCGCGAACTGCTCAAGGAAGTGAACGATGGCTCGGCCGCCGTCGCACTGCCCACGCTCGACACGAGCCTGAAGGCGATCCAGCAATACCGGAGCCGGGGGTAAGACATGGCGATCCGTGGACTCCTCTGGCTCGCGCTTCTCTTCGCGATTGCCGTCGCGCTCGCAACCGTCGGGCGCTTCGACACCGGGCAGGTGCTGCTCGTCTATCCGCCGTATCGCGTGGACGTCTCGCTCAACCTGTTCGTGGTCGGCATCGTGGTGGCCTTCCTGCTGCTGTACGCGATCCTGCGTTTCGCGCGCAACATCGTGACGATGCCGCGCCGCGTCGCCGCGTACCGCGCACGCATGCGTGCCGAGAAGGCGAACTCGGCGCTGCGCGACGCCGTGGGCAATCTCTACGCGGGCCGCTTCTCGCGCGCCGAGAAGGCCGCGCGCGATTCGCTCGCCGACGGCAGGAACACGAGCGCCGCGGGCCTCATCGCCGCGACGGCCGCGCATCGTCTGCATGAATACGCGCGCCGCGACGAATGGCTTACCCAGGTCGACGACCCCGACCTCCAGGAAGCGCGCCTCATGGCGACGGCCGACATGCGCGCCGACGGCCGCGACGCCGATGGCGCACTCGCCGCGCTCACCGAAATGCGCACGCAGGGCGGCCGCCGCATTCACGCGCAGCAGATCGCGCTGCGCGCCCAGCAGCAGCTCAAAAACTGGAGCGAAGTGCTCAAGCTCGTGAAGACGCTGGAAAAGCGTGAGGCGCTGCACCCGGCCGTGGCGGTGCGTCTGCGCCAGCTCGCGGCGGAAAACCTGCTGCGTGACCGCCGTCACAATGCAGATGCGCTGCTCGAACTGTGGCAGTCGCTCTCGAACGTCGAGCGCCATTCGCCGCGACTGGCCGACTGCGCCGCCGAACTGCTGATCGCGCTCGAACGCCAGGCCGACGCGCGCAAGATCGTCGAGGAAGCGCTCGCGCAGAACTGGGACGCGCGCCTCTTGCGCCGCTATCCGGATACCGCGGGCAACGACGCGCTGCCGCTTATCCAGAAGGCCGAGGCGTGGCGCAAGGAGCGTCCCGAAGACGGCGACCTGTTGTTCGCGCTGGGCCGTCTGTGCCTGAAGCAGCAACTGTGGGGCAAGGCGCAGTCGTTCCTCGAAGCCGCGCTCAAGTCCGCCGACGCAACGCAGAACGAGCCGCTCAAGATCCGCTCGCATCGCGCACTTGCGCGCCTGCACGAGCAGCTCGGCGACGGCGAGAAGGCGGCTTCGCACTATCGTGAAAGTGCACTGTCGATGAACGTGGTTTGATGCCTGCGCCACGCGGCTGAAGAAGCCGCAACTGAAGTCCAAACCGAAGTCCAAACGAAAGCGGCCGCCTGCAAAACAGGCGGCCGTTTGTTTTTGGAGAAGCCTCGGAATGCTTCAGCGGTTCACGAGTTTCGCCGGTGCGGAAAGTGCGAGCAGGCCGCCCAGGATCATGAACGCCGCGAGCATGTACATGCCCGAATCATTGGCCTTCGTGGCCTCTTTGAGCCAGCCCACCGCATAGGGGCTCAGGAAGCCCGCGAGATTGCCGATCGAGTTGATGAGCGCGATGCCGGCCGCCGCGCCCGTGCCCGCGAGCCAGGCCGTGGGCAGGCTCCAGAACAGCGGCAGCGTGGTGAGAATGCCCATGGTCGCGATGGTGAGCGCCGTCATGGCGAGCGTGGTGTCATGCGCCCAGGTGACCGAAAGCACGAGGCCGAGCGCGCCGATGGCGGCCGGCACGGCGATGTGCCAACGGCGCTCACGCGTGCGGTCGGCGCTCTTCGCCACCAGCACCATGCCGACCACGGCCGCCGCGAACGGAATGGCCGAAAGCAGGCCGATCGTGAGCGCATCTTTCACGCCGGTCGCCTTGATGATGGTGGGCAGCCAGAAGCTCACGCCGTAAAGGCCCATGACGAATGAGAAGTAGGTGAAGCTCATCACGAGCACGCGCGCGCTCGTGAGCACGGTCATGAGCGGCAGGTCTTCCTTGGTGGCGTCCTCGGCGGCGATGTTGCGTTCGAGCAGCGCGCGCTCTTCTTCGGTGAGCCACTTGGCCTTGCCGATGCGGTCGTCGAGTACGAAGAAGACCAGCACGCCGACGATCACCGAGGGCAGCCCTTCGAGCAGGAAGAGCCACTGCCAGCCCTGCCAGCCGTTCGCGCCATCGAAGGACTTGAGAATCCAGCCCGACACCGGCCCGCCGATCACGCCCGAAAGCGCAATGGCCGTCATGAACCACGTGGTCATGCGCCCGCGCCGGTGCGCCGGATACCAGTAGGTGAGGTAGAGGATGATGCCAGGGAAGAAGCCCGCCTCGCACAGGCCCAGCAGAAAGCGCATGACGTAGAACATGGTGGGCGTGGTGACGAACATCGTCAGGATCGAGACGAGGCCCCACGTGACCATGATGCGCGCGATCCACACGCGCGCGCCCACACGATGCAGGATCACATTGCTTGGTACTTCGAACAGAAAGTAACCGACGAAGAAAATGCCCGCACCGAAGCCATAAACTGCATCGGAGAGATTGAGCGCCGAACTCATCTGCAGCTTGGCGAAGCCCACGTTCACGCGGTCCAGATACGCGACCACGTAGCAAAGCATGAGAAGCGGAATGAGCCGCCACGCGACTTTGCGATAGGTGGCTTCTTCGAAGGCGGAGGGTGGTGTGCCCACTCCCGCTTGCGGCAGGTGATTCGCTGGACTGGCCATGGTGTCTCCTATGTCGGCCGGAGTTGGCGCGCTAGCGCTTACTCCGGTCCCATGCAGAGCAAGATCTTGCTCATTGGCGTGTTCGTTGTATTGCCGCCTTGTTTTGGCGGGTATTCGACGCGAAAGCACGATCATTCTATACGCGCCGCCGTGGCGCGACGGCGCGTGAATCTCGGGGAAAACACCGATCAGTCAACGACTTGGCGCAGCGACACACAACGACTGACAGCTACACGCAGCGCCCGCCATCCACTTCGATGCAAGTGCCGGTGATGAATGCCGCCTCATCCGAGGCGAGATAGAGGCACGCATTGGCCACGTCCTGCGGCGTGGAAAAACGCCCGAGCGGAATAGTCGCGATGAAGCGCTGGCGGTTCTCCGGCGTGTCGGGTACGCCCATGAACTCCGCTGTGAGGCCCGTGTCACCGATTACGGGATTCACGCAGTTCACGCGAATCTGGTCGGGGCCCAGCTCTGCGGCGAGCGCCTTGCTGGCCACGATCATCGCGCCCTTGCTGCCGTTGTACCAGACGAGTCCCGGCCGCGGCCGGATGCCCGCGGTCGATGCAATGTTGACGAACGCGCCGCCGCCGCGCTCGCGAAAATGCGGCACGAACGCGCGCACGCTCCAGTAGAGACCTTTCACGTTGACGGCGTAGACGCGGTCGAACTCCGCTTCGCTCACTTCGAGCACGGGCTTGTTGCGATGCGTGGTGCCTGCGTTGTTGACGACGATCTGCACGCTGCCGAAGTCTTCGATAGCCGCGTCGCGCAGCGTGTGCCAGTCGGCTTCGCGTGTGATGTCGCCTTGCACCGCGATCGCCCGTCCGCCCGCGAGCGCGATCTCGCTCGCGACGCGCTCGGCCGCTTCGCCGTTCAGATCGTTGATGACGACATTCGCGCCTTCGCGCGCATAGGTCTTTGCAATGCCTTCGCCGAAGCCCGAGCCGGCGCCCGTCACGACAGCCGTCTTGCCTTTGAGTCGCATGGTGTCTCCATTTGTATGGCGCTTGTTTGACTGCGAAAGTGTTCAGCCGTGCCGGATCGCGATCGTTTTCAGCACGGTGAAGCCATAGAGCGCCTCGAAGCCTTTTTCGCGCCCGTGTCCCGAATGCCGTGTGCCGCCGAACGGCAATTCGACGCCGCCTCCCGCACCGTAGTTGTTGACGAACACCTGGCCCGCGCGCACGCGCCGGGCAAGACGCATCTGGCGCGCGCCGTCGCGCGTCCAGATGCCGGCGACCAGGCCATAAAGCGTGCCGTTGGCGAGCGCGAGCGCTTCTTCCTCGCTCTCGAAAGGCATCGCTGCGAGCACGGGCCCGAACACCTCTTCCTGCGCAAGACGGCTTTGCGGCGGCACGTCGCGCAGCAGTGTCGGGACTTCGTAGAAGCCGCCACTCGGCGCATCGGCTTCGAGCCTGCCGCTTGCCACCGTGGCGATACGGCTTGCGGCTGCTTCGTCGAGAAAGCCGCGCACGCGCTGGCGCTGCTTCTCGTTGATGAGCGGGCCGCAGTCGAGATCGGCGCTGGCCGGGCCCACGCGCAGCTTGCCGAACGACGCCGCGAGCCGGTCGATGAGCGGCTCGTACGCGCCGCGCTCGATCAGCACGCGGCTGCCTGCCGAACAGGTCTGCCCCGCGTTCTGCACGATCGCGGCCACGAGCACGGGCAGCGCGGCGTCGAAATCGGCATCGGCGAAAACGATTTGCGGCGACTTGCCGCCCAGCTCCAGCGTGACGGGCACGTGGTGCTCGGCGGCCATCTGCGTGACGAGCTTGCCCGTTTGCGGCGAACCGGTGAACGAGATGTGGTCGATGCCGGGATGCGAGGCGAGCGCCGCGCCCGCCTCATGCCCAAGCCCGGTGACGATGTTGAGCGCCCCGGCGGGCAGGCCGGCAACGCGTGCCAGTTCGGCCACGCGCAGCAGCGACACGCAGGCGTCCTCGGCGGGCTTCACCACGCACGCGTTGCCGGTGGCGAGCGCCGCGCCCACGCTGCGGCCGAAGATCTGCATCGGGTAATTCCAGGGCACGATGTGGCCCGTCACGCCGTGCGGCTCACGCACCGTGAGCACCGTGTAGCCGGCCTGGTAGGGCAGGGTCTCGCCGTGCAGCTTGTCGGCGGCGCCGGCGTAGAACTCGAAATAGCGCGCGAGCGCGGCGGCGTCGGCGCGCGCCTGCTTGAGCGGCTTGCCGGTGTCGCGCGCTTCGAGTTGCGCGAGTTCTTCCGTGTGCTGGCCGACGAGGCCCGAGAGTGCGAACAGCAGGCGCCCACGTTCAGTGGCGCTCAATGCGCCCCATGAGCCCTCAAAGGCTTTACGCGCGGCGGTGACGGCGTCGTTGATGTCGGTGGCATTGCCGCGCGCGAGCTGCGCGAAGGGCTGGCCGCTGGAGGGATCGATCGCGGCGAGCGTCTCGCCGCTGGCGGGCGATTGCCATTCGCCGCCGATGAAGTGCTTCGCTTCTTCCATGCATGCGCCTCGTAAATGGGGGTGAAACGAGGGGAAACGCAAAACGGGAAACGTCGCCGGAGGGTGCCTCGGATCGCCCGATGGCGGGCCGCGCCGGCCGGTTCATTATCGCGCCAAGTGCAGGCGCCATGCGCGCGAATTCAGCAGGCACTTCATCTGCGTGCGGGAAAGCCCTGGGCCGAAGCGCCGGCCGCCCTGGCCGATTGGCTATAATGGCGTCCATCCTCCAACGTCTGGTTTCGCGCCGGTTTTGCGCGCGAGCCGTCGCTTTTTCCCTTCTCAACAGAGAGCGCTCATGAGCTTTGCAAATGTCCCCGCCGGCAAGGATCTGCCGCAAGACTTCAACGTGATCATCGAGATTCCCGCGCAAAGCGATCCGGTGAAATACGAAGCCGACAAGGACCTGGGCCTGCTCGTCGTCGACCGTTTCGTCGGCACGGGCATGCGCTATCCCGTGAATTACGGCTTCATTCCGCAGACGCTCTCGGGCGACGGCGACCCGGTCGACGTGCTCGTGATCACGCCGTTCCCGCTGCTGGCCGGCTCCGTCGTGCGCTCGCGCGCGCTCGGCATGCTGCAGATGACCGACGAGTCGGGCGTCGACGCGAAGCTGATCGCGGTTCCGCACGACAAGGTCTGCCCGATGACGGCCAACCTCAAGTCGCTCGACGACGTGCCCGAGTACCTGAAGGATCAGATCAAGCACTTCTTCGAGAACTACAAGGCGCTCGAAAAGGGCAAGTGGGTCAAGGTCGAAGGCTGGGTCGGCATCGAAGCCGCCCACAAGGAAATCACCGAAGGCGTTGCGAACTTCAAGAAGTAAATCGCACGCTTGACGCTTGATTGAAAACCGCACGCGCCGGGAGGCCGTGCGGTTTTTTCATGGGCGCTCGATTAGCCCACTGCAGCGACGTCGCGCAGTTCAGGCCCGCGCAGGATGTCGAACCGCGCAGGCTTGCCCACGCCGTAGCCCTGCGCGTAGTCCACGCCCATCGCGATCATCCAGTCCACGATGGCGGCGTCCTCCACGCACTCGGCGATCGTCAGCTTGCCCGCTGCGTGGGCGACCTGGTTGATCGAACGCACGATAGCCTGATCCAGCGGACTGTCGATGATGCCGCGGATGAAGCTGCCGTCGATCTTCAGATAATCGACGTGCAGATGCTTGAGGTAGTTGAACGACGACATGCCCGCGCCGAAGTCGTCGAGCGCGAAACGGCAGCCCTGCGCGCGCAGGCGCTCGATGAGCTTGATGGCGTCGTCCATGTTCGTGATCGCCGCGGTTTCGGTGATCTCGAAGCACACGCGCTCGAACGGGATGGACCAGATGCGCTGCTGTTCCTCGATATAGTCGGCGAGCTGCTCGTCGCCGAGCGAGGCGCCCGAGAGGTTGATCGACCAGGTGCCGTAATGGTGCGTGCCTTCGGCGATCATCGCGAACGCGCTCGCGATCACCCAGCGGTCGATGGCCGGCATGAGATCGAAGCGTTCCGCCGCGCCGATGAACGCGGATGGCTCCACGAGCGCGCCGGAGGCGGTCTGCATGCGCAGCAGCAGTTCGACGTGCGTGTCGTCGGCTGACGATGCCTGCGCAAGCGAGAGAATCTCCTGGCCGAACAGGCAGAACTGGCCATTTTCGAGCGCGGTCTTGATATCGGAGACCCACGCCATCTGCGCGTGCGTTTGCGAGAGTTCCTCGTCGTCATCGCGAAAGCGGTGCACGCGGTTGCGGCCTTTCTTCTTCGCCATGTAGCACGCTACGTCCGCGGCCTTCATCACTTCCTTGACGGAAACGAGGCCCGCCGCGTCGCCGACCAGTCCGATGCTCACGCTCGTCGGCACGATGCGGCCGGCGCCCGTGAAGCGGATCGCGGCAATGCCCGCGCGCAGGTTCTCCGCGAGCAGCGATGCGTGCGCCGCCGTGCAGTGCGGCAGCACGACGCCGAATTCGTCGCCGCCCAGACGCGCAATGATGTCCTCGCCGCGCAACTCGCTTTTGAGCACGCGGCAGACCTGACGGATCAGTTCGTCGCCGGTTGAATGTCCGCAGGTGTCGTTGACGACCTTGAACTGGTCGAGGTCGAGAAACATGACCGCGTGGCCAGGCTCTCCGGGCTGCGCACTGCCGCCATCGTCGAGCAGCGCGGCGAGACGCCGCTCGAACTCGCGGCGGTTGTAGATGTCGGTGAGTTCGTCGTGGGTCGCCTGGTAGGCGAGGCGCGCAGCGTGTTCGCGCAGCGCGCTCACGTCGTAGAGCACGATGACGGTGCCGATCACGCGTCGCTGCACGTCGCGTAGCTTCGACACCGAATAATCGACCGCGAGGCGCGAGCCGTCCGGACGCATCACGTGGAGATTCGCGCCGCCTGTGTCGTCCATCACGTCCGTCGCGCCCGTCGCTGGTGAATTTTTGAGGACTTCGAAGCGATGCGGTTCATGTGCGTCGTTGCGCAGGTCGCAGATCGCGTCGAACGGCTGTGCGAGCATATCGGCGGCCGCGCGGCCGAGCATGCGTTCGGCCACGGCGTTGCAGTAGGTCACGCGCGCGTTTTCATCGGTGCGGATCACGGCTTCGCCGATCGAGGCCAGCGTGACCTCCGCCAGTTCGCGTTCAGTATAGGCGTTCGCTTCGGCAGACCTTAGCTCGGAGATGTCGAACAGGCAGCCGACCATGCGCACAGCGCGCCCGCGCGCGTCGCGCACCGCCTGGCCGCGTGCGCGGCACCAGCAGTAGCTGCCCGCGAGCGTGCGCAGACGAAATTCCACGTCGAACGGCGTTGCGCGCGCAAGGTGTTGGCGCAACGCGTGGCGCACGAGCGTGAGGTCGTCGGGATGAACGAGCTGTGTGAGGCCGGTGTCGCTTTCGAAGCGCGTGCCCACTTCGTAGCCTAGCTGTTCGTAGAGCCAGTTCGAGAAGTAGCATTGGCGGCTGCCGACCTCCCAGTCCCAGAGCCCGGCGTTGATGCCTTCAAAGCCTAGCGTGAGGCGCTCCTCGTTCTTGCGAACCTCGGCTTCGAGGCGGTCGCTGCGCGCAAGCGCACGGCGGATGAATTGCGAGAACGCGCCGAGCAGCACGATGGCGGAGGCGGCGAGCGCGAGCGTAAGGAGCGAGCGCGTGGCGCGCGCCGCGTCGTCGAGCGAGTGGGAGAAGCCGCTTTCGATGGGCGCGAGCAGGTTGTCGATCTCGCGCAACTCGCGCACGAGGCTGGCGGACTGCGGCGCGTGCAGCCCACCCGCCTGCACGAGCGCGTGCAGGCGTTCGCCCGTATCGGCGAGACGCAGAATATAGCGGTCGCCGATGTCCCAGAACGCCACGGCCGGGCGCATCCACGGCGTGTTCTTGAGCGTGCGGTAGCCCCAGGTCATGCCGTCCATGTCGGCGGGCGCGATGTGGCCTAGTGCGAAGCCGCGCCGGATCGCCGTGGTGTCCGGTTGCGCGCGGTTCATCTCCAGCCGTGCCGCGCGGTCGCCGAGCGGCACGGCGATACCGGCGAGGAACGTGCGGTAATCCGCTTCGTCGCCGGTGCGCGCATAGCGCTCCAGGGCGTGAACGGCGTCTTTCTGGCCCTTCGACCAGCTGCTTTCCCCTGCCACATAGGCAAGCAGGATCGACATGATCGCGAGGCTAGCCGCGGCGATCACCGCCATGACGGCGGCGAGCAGCCATAGCGGCAGCAGGACCACGGTCGTGCGCCGCAATCCGTGCCAACCGGGGGCAAGCTGGCTCGTCTCCGCTTTAGTGGGTCTCTTCATGCTTCACCGGTTCCTTCGGCTAGCCAGGTGAAATGAGAGCGCACGCCGGGGGCTAAGACCGGCGTCTTATGCGCAATAACGGCGGGGGCTGAGCGCGGCTTTAGGCTTGAGTCGGGGCGTTCGATGAAAAGAGCAGACGCCCGAGCGGATGACGTTTGCTCAGTTTGCTCATTCCGGCGCTTCGGGTTCCGAGGCCGTATCCAGGGGCGGTGGGGGCAGGACCGATTCGAGCGTGCGCGCGCCGGCCGCGAGCGCGCGCTTTTCTCGCGGGGTGAGGCGCTTGACCCAATATTCGGCGCTCGACGCGCGCCCACGGTCGGCGAACTCGAACTGAGCGAGCACCTGCACCGGCTTGCGCGAGCGCGTGTAGCGCGCGCCCGTGCCGCTCGCGTGCTGGGCGAAGCGGGCGGCGACATCGATGGCGATGCCCGTATACACGCTGCCGTCGGCGCATTCGAGCATATAGAGGAACCACGGCATAGTTCTGGAAGCGATGATCGTGATGGGCGAGGGCGTTTCAGGACACGCTGCGCGCGGGTTTTCCGCACGCATCAGGCGCGTCAGGTGCATCAGGCACGAAAAGGATTGCGCTCATTGAGCTCGTGCATATAGGCGTGAATATGGTTCGTCTCGCTTTCAAGAAAGCGCGCAACGGCGTCGGAGAAGGCAGGGTGGGCGAGCCAGTGCGCGGAGCGCGTCGCGGTGGGCAGGAAACCGCGCGCCATCTTGTGTTCGCCTTGCGCACCGCCTTCGAACACGTCGAGCTTTTCCTCGATGCAGAACTCGAGCGGCTGATAGTACGCGGTCTCGAAGTGCAGGCAGGGCACGTGTTCGAGCGCGCCCCAGTAGCGGCCATAGAGCGTACCGCCCTGACCGTTCTCACCGCGCTGCCAGACCACGAGCGAACTCGCGATCGGCTTGCCTTCGCGCTCGGCGATCACGAGCAGCAGATTTTCCGGCATCGTCTCGCCGATCATGCGGAAGAAGTCGAGATTCAGATACGGCGACGAGAAATGCTCGCGGTACGTCTGCCGGTAGCAGCGGCTGAAAAAGCGCCACTCGGTGTCGCTGATGTCCTCGCCGCGCACGCGTCGCATCGTCACGCCCGCCTCGCTCACCTTGCGGCGTTCCGCGCGAATGTTCTTGCGCTTCTTCTGTTCAAGCGTGGAGAGGAAGTCCTCGAAGTCGCGATAGCCGTCGTTGAGCCAGTGAAACTGCACGCCGTCACGCTGCATCATGCCGAGGTCGGTCAGCGCCTCGGCGTCTTCCGTGGTCGGGAAGAGCACGTGTAGCGACGAGACGTCGGCCTGCTCCGCGAAGGCGAGCAGCGTTGCGGCCAGATGGCGGCGCGCGGTTGCGTCGGCGGCGATCAGGCGCGTGCCCTGCACCGGCGTGAACGGCACGGCGCACAAGAGCTTTGGGTAGTACTCGAGGCCGTTGCGCTTGTAGGCGTCGGCCCAGGCCCAATCGAACACGTATTCCCCGTACGAGTGACCCTTGAGATACACCGGCGCGGCGGCGGCGAGGCGCCCCGTGCGCGTGTCGGTGAGCGTGACGAACTGCGCGGCCCAGCCATCGTTCGGCGTGGTGCAGCGCGTGGCGTCGAGCGCCGCGAGGAATTCGTGGCGTAAAAAGGGCGTAGGCTGCGCCTGGCGTGCGAGCAGCGCGTTCCATTCGGCGGCGTCGACCTCGGACAGTGAGCCGAGGATGCCCGTGCGATAATCGAAATGTTCCTGATTCAACTTGCGTGCCCGTTGGCGTGGGAAGCGGCGTGGGGTTTCAGCAGCGCCTGCCGCAGCAAACGGTCATGGTAAAGCAAACGTCCCGAGCGGGTGAGGACCGCCGCGCCTCTTGCAGCGTCGGCAGCCACGCGCCATCAAGCGGTATCAAGCGGCATCAAGCGGCATCAAGCAGCCCGAACGTCAGAGCGTGCGCTATCGTGCGCAGCGCGCCCGCCTCAAGGTTATCGAAATGAAAGAGCGTTTCTTCAATCTCTATACGCACGGCTTTGCGCGCGTGGCCGTGGGCGTGCCCCGCTGCCGCGTGGCCGATCCCGCATTCAACGCCACCGAGACGCTCGCGCTCGCGCGCGAGGCCGCTTCGAAGGGCGCGGCGCTCGTCGCGTTCCCCGAGCTTGGCCTTTCGGCCTATACCTGCGACGACCTGTTCCATCAGCAAGCGTTACTCGACGCCTGCGAGCGAGCGCTCGCGCAGATCGTGGAAGCCTCGGCCTCGCTGCCGCTCGTGATGATCGTCGGTCTGCCGGTGCGCGCGGGTCACTCGCTCTTCAACTGCGCCGCGGTCGTGGCGGGCGGGCGTGTCGCGGGCGTTGTGCCGAAGAGTTTCCTGCCGAATTACGGCGAGTTTTACGAGCCGCGCCAGTTCAGTCCCGCCGATGTCGCGAGCACCGACACCGTGCGTCTCGCCGGCGCGGACGTGCCGTTCGGCGCGTCGCTGCTGTTCGAGGTGCCGCAGATCGCGGGTCTGCGCTTTCACGTGGAGATCTGCGAGGACGTCTGGGTGCCGATTCCGCCGTCGTCGTTCGCGGCGCTCGCGGGCGCTTCGGTGCTGGTGAATCTTTCGGCGTCGAATGTCGTGGTGGGCAAGGCGGGTTACCGGCAGCAGCTGGTGTCGCAACAGTCGGCGCGTTGTCTCGCTGCGTATCTGTACACCTCGGCGGGCAAGGGCGAATCGACCACCGACATGGCCTGGGACGGCCACGCACTCGTGTGCGAAAACGGCGAGCTGCTCGCGCAATCGGAGCGCTTCTCCGACGACTCGCACCTCATCTTCGCCGACGTCGATCTCGCGCGGCTGCAGCAGGAGCGCATCCGCCAGACCACGTTCGGCGATTCGATTCGCCGCCACGCCGAAGAAGTCGCGAAGTTCCGCGTGATTTCATGTGAGCTGGCGGGCGAGGGCGCGTGGGCGCGCGAAACGCTCGCGCTGTCGCGCCGCGTGGAGCGCTTCCCCTACGTGCCGGCCGATCCGAAGCGCCGCGACGAGCGCTGCAACGAGGTCTACAACATCCAGGTGCAGGCGCTCGTGCAGCGGCTTTCGCAGGCGGGCATCAAGAAAGTGGTGATTGGCGTCTCGGGCGGCCTCGACTCCACGCATGCGCTGCTCGTGTGCGCGAAGGCGATGGATCGCCTCGGGCTGCCGCGCGCGAACATCCTCGCGTACACCATGCCCGGGTTCGCGACGAGCGAGCGCACGCTGCGCCAGGCGCGCGAACTGATGGCGCTCGTGGGTTGCACGGCGCGCGAAATCGACATTCGCCAGAGTTGCATGCAGATGCTCGAAGACCTTGGCCATCCGTATTCGGAAGGCAACGAAACCTACGACATCACCTTCGAAAACGTGCAGGCCGGCGAGCGCACGAATCACCTGTTCCGCCTCGCTAACTTCAATCACGCGATCGTGATCGGCACGGGCGATCTCTCCGAGCTTGCGCTCGGCTGGTGCACGTACGGCGTGGGCGATCACATGTCGCACTACAACGTGAACGCGAGCGTGCCGAAGACGCTCATCACGCATCTCGTGCGCTGGGTGGCCGAAACGGGCCAGATTGGCCAGAACGGGGAGAGCGGCCGCGACGTGCTCGAAGCGATTCTCGCCACGGACATCAGCCCGGAGCTGATTCCGGGCAAGTCCGATGGCGCGCCCGAGCAGAAAACCGAGAGCACGATCGGGCCATACGAGCTGCAGGACTTCAACCTCTACTACACGCTGCGCTTCGGTTTCGCGCCGTCGAAGGTGGCGTTCCTCGCGCGCCACGCGTGGGGCGACCGGGAAGCCGGGGCGTGGCCCGAGAACGCGAAAGTCGTGCGCAATCAGTACGATCTCGCGGCGATCAAGCGCAATCTGCGCATTTTCCTCGACCGCTTCTTCCGGCAGAGCCAGTTCAAGCGCACCTGCATTCCGAATGCGCCGAAGGTCGGCTCGGGCGGCTCGCTCTCGCCGCGCGGCGACTGGCGCGCGCCGAGCGATTCGGAGTCGGTGGTGTGGCTCGCCGATCTGGAGCGGGTACCCGACGAAGCGAGTGGGGCAAGCGCGGCGCCTGCGGGCAAGCCCTCGGCGTGAGCCCCGGCCGCACAGCGTAGAATCCCGATAGGTTCCGAAATTTCCGACATATCCGATAACGAGACGAGGTTCGCCATGAAACGCATTACTGCCGTGATCAAACCGTTCAAGCTCGACGAAGTGCGCGAGGCGCTCGCCGAAGTGGGCCTCACGGGCCTGACCGTCACCGAGGTCAAGGGCTTCGGCCGCCAGAAGGGCCATACGGAGCTTTACCGCGGCGCCGAATACGTGGTCGACTTCCTGCCGAAGGTGAAGATCGAAGTGGTGGTCGCGAACGATCAGGCCGACCAGGTGATCGACGCGATCATCGGCGCGGCGCGCACGGGCAAGATCGGCGACGGCAAGATCTTCGTGACCGACGTGGAGCGTGTGATCCGCATCCGCACGGGCGAGGAGAACGAAGCGGCGGTTTGAGGCCGCTCGCTTTGCACGGCCGGCCCCCGAAGTACACGAAGCACTTGATGCACCAATAGAAAAGGGGACGGCGCCGCTTTCGCGGCCCGTCCCCAGCATAAAAAACGGTGCGATACCCTTTCGGACATCGCACCGATACGCGCCTCTCGCAGCAGCGTGAAAACGTCGATGTAGCTGTTCTGTCTACACTCGCTTCAAATTAGAACGAGTGCTGGATACCTGCGTACACACCAACCTGGCTGTGGCCCGGCAGCGGGTTCGTGGTTGCAGCCGCCGTACCAAAGTTGTTGGCGTTCAGGCCGAAGTTGGCCGTCTTGCTGTTCTGCACCGTGCCTGCCTGGATGTCGAGCAGCGTGCGCTTGGACAGGTTGTACGAACCACCAACCGTGTACAGCGTGGCGTTGCCGCCGCCGTTGTTCGCATTGACGTGGTAGACCGCCGCGATCAGCGCTGCAGCCGGCGTCATTTGCCACGTCACACCGCCCCACTCGTGGTCAAGCGTGGTCGGCTGGCCGATCAGCTGGCCGCTCATGCCTGCCGAACGGATGGCTTCGTAACCGCCCTGAATCTTGAACGCGCCGAGGAACACGTTGAACATGGCCATGTAGTCACGCGAGTACGCGAAGACACCGTTGCCGTTTGCCTGCGAACCGGTGGCAACCGTGCCGCCGTTGAGCGCGTTGTAATTACCGCCCAGCGAGCCGTTGTCCGGATTGCGGATTTCGTCATACAGGCCGCGGATCTGGAACAGCGAGCTGGTGTAGGTGAGCTGCAGGCCAGCTTCGCGACCTTGCGACGTCGAGCCGTTGCCGTTCCAGTTCGTCGCGTTCGAGAACGCGTACTGGCCGTACATGTCGAAGCCCATCCAGTTCGGCGACTGGTACGAAATGTTGTTGCTCGATTGCGGCCAGTTGCGACCACGGACCATCGAAGCCGACGACCAGTTCGACTGACCGAACGGGTCGAAGTCCCAAATGCCGTTGGAGATGAAGAGCATGCGGCCAGCGAGCAGCGTACCGAACTGGTCGTTCGCTACACCGACGGTCGCCCAGCGATTCCAGAGTGAGCCGGCCGAGCCGAGCGAGCCGTTCGCCGTGCTGAAGCTGCCTTCCAGGTGGAACAGAACCTTGTTGCCGCCACCGATGTCTTCAACGCCCTTCATGCCCCAGAGGCTGGTGCCCCAATAGCCGCTTTCGAGCTGCACCTGGCTGGAGCCGTGCGTGGCGGGGGTGTTTGCGGTGCCACCAGCACCAATGCCGTTCATGTATGCCACACCCATGTCCAGGCGGCCGTAGAGTGTCACGCTGCTTTGTGCATGCGCGACCACGCCAGCCGACATCAATGCTGCGGCGAGCAAAGCTTTCTTCATCTTCTCCTCCATACCCTGTCAAAGAGTCAACCTTAGTACTGCGAAAGACGTCCGTGCGCTTGGCGGCGCCGCGAACAGAAATCGTCGCGTGAGGGAGAATTACCCCGAGGACCGGCGTACGGGCTGGTGCCGCTGCATGACCCGGGCTGGGTCGTCTTGCAGGTCCCCTGGTTGACTGGCATCTCCCGTTCTTTTTGAAGTGAAACTACTTTTAATGAACTTTGTTTTGCTACTTTGGTTACTAATTTAGCAAAAAAGGTCCGTGGTGGCGAACAAATTCGTGCTCGCATCCCGGGGTGTCGTCAAATTGCAATATGCCCTTCCTGGATGGTGGTCAGAGAGGTATTGCAAATAGGTCGGAAGCCTTAAGGGATAAGGGACTCACGTCAATCAAATGGCTAAGTTCAGGATTGCCACTATTGACTAGTGATTGCACAAGGAGTAATGCGAAAAACGCTGTTTTTGAGCGTAAACCGGCGGCTTTTCGAGGGCAAAAGACGAAAAAAGAAAAGGCGCTGTAAGCGCCTCGTAATACTACTTTTACTACATCGTCGAAAGGGGCGACCCAGTGGGTCGTCTTACTTGAGGCTGCCCGAAAGGAACTGGCGCAGGCGCTCGCTCTTCGGATTGGCGAATACTTCGGCCGGCTGGCCTTCCTCTTCCACGAGTCCCTTGTGCAGGAACATGACGTGGTTCGAAACGTTGCGCGCGAAACCCATTTCGTGAGTGACCACGATCATCGTGCGGCCTTCCTCGGCGAGCTTCTGCATGACCTTGAGCACTTCGCCCACGAGCTCGGGGTCGAGCGCCGAGGTCGGCTCGTCGAACAGCATGACATCCGGGTGCATGGCGAGCGCGCGGGCGATTGCTACGCGTTGCTGCTGACCGCCCGAGAGGTGCGAGGGGTATTGCTTCTCCACGCGCGGCGCGAGACCGACCTTCTCCAGATAGGTGCGCGCGCGATCTTCGGCTTCCTTGCGCGGCAGACCCAGCACGTGCAGCGGCGCCTCGATTACGTTCTCGAGCACCGACATGTGCGACCACAGGTTGAAGTGCTGGAACACCATCGCGAGCTTGGTGCGCACGCGCTGGAGTTGCTTCGCGTCGGCGGGATGCAGCGCGCCCGTGCGCTTGTCCGCGCGCGTGGCGACTTCCTCGCCATCCACCACGATGCGCCCGGCGTTGGGCTGCTCGAGGAAGTTGATGCAACGCAGCATCGTGCTCTTGCCCGAGCCGGACGAGCCGATCACGCTGATCACGTCGCCTGCATTGGCTTTCAGGGACACGCCCTTGAGGACTTCGTTGTCGCCGTACTTCTTGTGGATGGAGTCGACGAACAGCTTCTGCTTCTGGGAATTCATCAATTGACCTCTAGCGGGCTCACTTGCCTTGCGGTCGCAGGTATGCGAGCCAGCGGCGCTCGGCTTGGCGGAACAGCCACACGAGCGTGAAAGAAATGATCAGGTACAGCAGGGCGGCAATGCCGAACGCGCCGAACGACTGATAAGTCGCCGAGTTCACGTCGCGCGCGATCTTCAGGATGTCCGGCACGGTGGCCGTGAAGGCCACGGTCGTTGCGTGCAGCATCAAAATGACTTCGTTGCTGTAGTAGGGCAGTGCGCGACGCAGCGCCGAAGGCAGGATCACGCGGCGGTACAGCGTGAATTGCGACATGCCGTAGGCGCGCGCGGCTTCGATCTCACCGTAGGGCGTGGCCTTGATCGCGCCCGCGAAGATTTCGGTGGTGTACGCGCAGGTGTTGAGCGTGAACGCAAGCAGCGTGCAGTTCATGCCACTTCTGAAGAACGCGCTCGTGAGCTCGTGGTTGCGCACGATCTCGAGGCTGTAGAGGCCCGTGTAGCACAGCAGCAACTGCACGTAGAGCGGCGTGCCGCGGAAGATATACGTGTAAAGCCACACGAGCCCGGCCAGCCACTTTTTCTTCGATACGCGCGCGACGGCGAGCGGCACCGAGAGGCAGAAGCCGAGCCCGATCGAGATGACGAGCAGCCACAGCGTGATGGCCACGCCGCTGAAATGGTAGCCGTCGGAGAAGAGATAGTTGCGCCAGTATTGCTGGATCAGTTGGACAAAGTCTTGCATGGTCTTGGCCTCGCGCGATTTAGAGATCCGCCTTGCGCACACCGGTGGAGTAGCGCTTGTCGAGATACATCAGCACGAAGTTGGAGACCGTGGTGATGACGAGATAGATCGCGCCGGCGAGCAGCGTGAAGAAAAAGAACCGCAGCGTGCCCTTGCCGGCGTCCTGGCTGGCCTTCACGACGTCGGCGAGACCGATGATCGAGACGAGCGCCGTGGACTTCACGAGCACCTGCCAGTTGTTGCCGATGCCGGGCAGCGCGAAGCGCATCATCTGCGGGAACATGATGCGCGCGAACACCTGCCAGTTCGTCATGCCGTAAGCGTGGCCCGCTTCGAGCTGGCCGCGCGGTACCGCGAGGAACGCGCCGCGGAATGTCTCGGTGAAGTACGCGCCGTAGATGAAGCCGAGCACGACCACGCCCGCGAGGAACGGGTCGATATCGATCTGATCCCAGCCGAGCATGTCGGTGAGGTTGTTCAGCCAGATCTGGATGCTGTAGAAGAGCAGCAGCATGAGCACGAGATCGGGCACGCCGCGAATGAGCGTGGTGTAGAGCGTGCCCGCGCCGTGCGCGACGCGATTTTTGGAGAGCTTGGCCGCCGCGCCGATCAGCCCGAGCACGAACGAGAGTGCGAGCGACAGCACGGCGAGCTTGACGGTCTGCCAGGTGCCGGCGAGGATCAGCGGGCCGTAGCCTTGAAGAAACATGGGCGAGTCCTTGACGGTGCGCTTCTCACACCGCGAAAGGCGCGGCGCTTGTCTGCCGCGGTTCAAATCCGTTCATGGCCGCGCGGTGTTGCGTACGCGCGCGTGGCCGATGCGTTTGCGCTCGTGAGCGCGCCTGTGACTGTATACGAAGCCCGGTGGCGGTCTATCGGGGAGCCCCCGGGGCTAGGCGCCCCCGGCTTCAAGCGTCGTGGCGCGAGGCGCGAGCGGTAATGTCTCGTTGTTTATTTACCTGCGTGTGCGTTCCCGTTCACTTGCCTTTGTAGATATCGAAGTCGAAGTACTGCTTCGCGATCTTGTCGAACGTGCCGTCGGCATGAATCGCGGCCAGCGCCGTGTTGAACTTCGCCTTCAGGTCGGCGTCGTCTTTGCGCAGGCCAATCGCGGTGCCGTCACCAATCGTCGCCGGGTCTTCCACTTCCGGGCCCGCCCACGCGAAACCCTTGCCGCGCGGCGTTTTCAGGAAGCCGAAGTCCGCCTGGACTTCGTCTTGCAGCGTGGCGTCGAGGCGCCCGGCGATCAGATCCTGGTAGACCTGGTCCTGATTCTGGTACGAGATCACGTTCACGCCCTGCGGCGCCCAGTGCGCCTTCGCGTACGCTTCCTGGGTCGAGCCCTGCTCGACGCCCACGTTCTTGCCCTTGAGCGAGGCAGGCGTAGGCCGCAGCGGCGAGCCCGTGCGCGCGAGCATGCGTGCGGGCGCATCGAACATCTTCGCGGAGTAGTCGATCTGCTGGGCGCGCTGCGGCGTGACGGTCAGCGACGACACGATCGCGTCGAACTTGCGGGCCTTGAGCGCCGGGATGATGCCGTCGAGGTCGTTCTCGACCCAGACGCACTTCACGTTCATGCGCGTACACAGGGCTTTCGTGAGGTCGATATCGAAGCCGACGATCTGTCCGTTCGGCGCTTTGGACTCGAACGGCGCATAGCTGGCGTCCACGCCGATGCGCACGGTTTTCCACTCTTTGGCGGCGGCGCTGCCCGCGATCAGGGCCAGCGCCACGCACACTGCAAACTTCTTCATCATTCTCCTGTCGAGCCGCAGTGAGTGCTTTTGCACTGACTCCGGTCTCATGCGCGGCTGATACGGGCGGCGCGGCGCGGTAAGGGGCGCGCGGCCGAAGCGGGGCGGCTACGGCTCGTGACCGTTGGCCGCCATTCTAGGCGATCAAAAATGCGGGTCGGAAAGCGCAACGCACTCCGGCGCCGGCGGCAGCGCGCGTTGGCGCGGCGGGGTAGCCGCCCCCGGGTCGTCCACCCTGGGCCATCAGGCTCGCGCTAGCCGAAAAGCGCGGTATTTTACCCGAAGCCGAAGGGCGCGCCAGTCTGACGGAGGGCGACGGTGGTCGCGCAGCCCATTGATGTTGCTGGCGAAACGATGCGGTGCGCCGCTGCGGGTTGTGCAAGCGGGCCGCCGCCCTTACCTTCGGACATCGACATGATTGACCGGAGATTGCCATGCTGACCATCCGACGCGCCGACGAACGCGGCCACGCCAACCACGGCTGGCTCGACTCGTACCACAGTTTTTCGTTTGCCGACTATTTCGACGAAGCGCATATGCACTACGGTGCGCTGCGGGTGCTCAACGACGACCGCATCGCGGGCGGCCAGGGCTTTGGGGCGCACGGCCACCGCGATATGGAGATCGTGACCTACGTGCTTTCCGGCGCGCTCGCGCACCGCGACAACATGGGTAACGGCTCGACCATCCGCCCAGGCGACGTGCAGCGCATGAGCGCCGGCACGGGCGTGATGCACAGCGAGTTCAACGGCTCGAAGGAAGAGGAAGCACACCTGCTGCAAATCTGGCTACTGCCGCGCGAGCGCGGCGGGACGCCCGGCTACGAGGAAAAGCGCTTCGACGACGCCGACAAGCGCGGGCGATTGCGCCTCGTCGCCTCTCCCGACGGGCGCGACGGCGCGGTGACGGTGCGCTCGGACGCCTCGATCTACGCGGGACTCGTGGACGGCGAGGAGCGCGTCGAGTATCCGGTGCCCGCCGGGCGGCGCGTGTATCTCCATGTCGCGCGCGGCGCGCTGGATGTGAACGGGCAGCGCCTCGAAGCCGGCGATGCCGCGATGATCGAAGCCGAGGCGGGTGTCGCGCTCGCGAACGGCGTAGCGGCCGAAGTGCTGCTGTTCGACCTCGCCTGAGCGTTTGACCGCGTGAGGCGGGCAAACGCCCGCGCCATGAAAAAAGCGCCGCGGGGTGCGAATCCCGCGGCGCTTTGTTGCGCGTTTGTGCACATTCGCGCGCATTTGTGTCGGCGCGCCGCCCCGGGGCGGCGCGTGTGTGGCCCGATTACTGCTGCGCGGCCGGCGCCGAAGCGCCGCCCTTGTGGTGCTGCTCCCACCGCTGCCGCATCTGCTCGTGGCGCTGCTCCATCTTCGCAAAGCGTTCCTTGATCGCCGTGCTCACGGTCGTCTTCTGCTGGTCGTTCAGGCCGTTGTAGAAGGCGAGCCACGCTTGCGTGGTTTGCTCACGCAGTTGCTGGTTCTGCTGCTCGACTTGCTCGTGCGCCGTGTGCATGGCGTTCAGGTCGAGGATCGGCTGGTTCTTCATCGAATCGAACTGCTGCTTCATCTGTTCATGATTCTTGCGCATGGCCTGATGGTTCTGCTTCATCGTGTCCAGCGCGGCCTGCCATTGCTTTTCCTGCGCGGCGTTCAGATTCAGCTTGTCGTGCAGTTTCTTGAAGCCGAGCATGAAGTCGCCGTGCATGCCCGGACCGTGGTGCATCATGCCGGGACCGCCCGGGGGCGGCGGCGTCTGGGCGTTGGCGGCGGTGGCGCCCATGGTGAGCGCGAGCGAGGCAGCGGCGATAGCGAGAAGGCGCGAAGTCGTCTTGTACATGGTGATGCTCCTGACAAATCCATAAGGGTTTTATCCGGTCTGGCGCGGCGCTTTCAGAAGTGGTGGCGCTCGCAACCGGTGTCCCTAGCGTATCGACCCCGCGGGTGGCGCGTGTTACGCGGCAAGCCGCCGAGATTACGCGACATTACGCACGCCTTTCGCGGTAACACCTCGTAACCCAGGTGGAAGACCTGTAAGCAAACGGCCCGCGTGCGCGCGTTACACTTCATCCCATGGCTACTCAAATCCTTGTCGTCGACGACGACCTCGAACTACGCGACCTCCTGCGCGACTATCTGGCGCGCCAAGGCATGGAAGTCTCAGTGCTGCACGACGCCGGCTCGCTGGAGCGGCGGCTCGAGCGCGAGCGCCCCGACCTGATCGTGCTAGACCTGATGATGCCGGGCGTGGACGGCCTGACTGCGCTGCGCAAGCTGCGCGCAGCCGGCGACGACATCCCCGTCATCATGCTCACGGCGCGCGCGGACGACGTGGACCGCATCGTCGGCCTCGAACTCGGCGCGGACGACTACCTCGGCAAGCCGTTCAACCCGCGCGAGTTGCTCGCGCGCGTGCAGGCGGTGCTGCGCCGGCGCCGCACGGTGCCTTCGGCCGCGGCGCCCGAGCAGCGCGAGCCGTACGCGTTCGGCCGCTTCACGCTCGACTTCCAGTCGCGCACGCTGCAGCAGGAAGGCAAGCCCATCATGCTGTCGGGCAGCGAATTCGCGCTGCTGAAGATTTTCGTGAACCACCCGATGCGCACGCTTACACGCGAGCGCCTGCTGGAGTTGCTGCATGGTCCCGAGTACGACGGCACGGACCGCGGCATCGACGTTCAGGTGTGGCGTCTGCGGCGCATTCTCGAAAGCGACCCATCCACGCCGCGCTTCATCCAGACCGTGCGCGGCCGCGGCTACGTGTTCGTTCCCGACGGAGAGCAGGGCAACCATGCGCCGGCCGGTTGATTCGCTGTTCGGGCGCCTCGCGGTCATCTTCATCGGCGTTTTGCTGGTGTCGCATGTCGCCTGGTTCACGCTCATGCGCGTCGAACACAATCAGATGCAAACGCGCTACGCCGTCGAGGAGGCGACCTTCCTCGTCGACGCGGTGCGCCAGCACGTCGCGCGCGAGCCCGACCAGCCGCTGCCTTCGCGCGTGCAGCTCGTCGACCCGGCAAGCCCCGCCGTGCCGCCGGTCACCGAACGCATGCCTGAGCCGCTGCGCCATTTCATCGACGATGTGCGCGAGCGCATGCCGCCCGGCACCGACGTGCGTGTCGGGCCGCCCGGCGGGCCGCCCACGCTCTGGGTGCGCGGGCCGCAGGACGCCCGCTGGATCGTCGTGCCGGGCCAGCCGTTGCGCGTCATGCGGCCGCTCGACAGACTTCTGCCTTGGGTCATCACCATTTTCGCCACCGCCGTGATCGCCGCGCTCGTGGCCGCGTGGATGCTGCAGCAACCTTTGAGCGCGCTCGCGCAGGCCGTGGGCCGCTTTGGCCGGGGCGAGCCGGTGCCCCCCGTGCCCGAGCGCGGGCCGCGCGAGATGCGCCAGCTCACGCTCGGCTTCAACCAGATGGTGAAGGAAGTCGAGCGCACCGAGAAAGACCGCGCCGTCATGCTGGCGGGCGTGGCGCACGATCTCAAGACGCCGCTTGCGCGCCTGCGCCTGCGCGCCGAAATGATGGACGAGCAAAAGGTGCGCGACGGCGTAGTACGCGACGTGGAGTCGATGGCGCACATCGTCGACCAGTTCCTCGTGTTCGCGCACGACGGTGCCGATCGCAGCGAGCCCGTCGAGGTCGACGATCAGTGCGAGCGCATTGCGCGCAACCACCGCACCGCGAACGGCGAAACGATTGCGATCGAAACGCGTCTGCGCGCGGGTTCTGAGTTTCGTCTGCCCGCGGCCACGCTCGAGCGCGTGGTCTCGAACCTGCTCGACAACGCCCATGCGTATGGCGCGCCGCCCGTCGTGATCGAGAGCGAGCGCGGGGCAACGGGTTTTTCGCTCACCGTGCGCGACCACGGCACGGGCATCCCCGACCAGGATCTCACGCAGGCGAGCCGGCCGTTCGTGCGGCTCGACCCCGCCCGCGGCGGCAACGGCCACAGCGGCTTGGGACTCGCGATAGTCGAGCGCCTCGTGCGCCGTGCGGGCGGCGAGCTGTCGATCGGCAACGGCGAAAGCGGCGGCCTTGTGGTGCACATGACGTTTGCATTCGACGTGGTGGAGCGCACCGTAACCGAAGCGGCGCAGATCTGGTAATTCGCGGTTGAATGGCTTGCGGGAGCCCGCACCGCTCAGGTGGGGCATGGCCGGATGGGCGTGAGCTGGGTTCCGCTTGGGTGTTGCCTGATGTTCCGTCCGAAGGCGCCGCCCTGGCGACGCCAGATGAAGCCAGACGTACCCGCTCAGGCCGTGAAAAGCGTGTCGAGCGCGGCGGCGGCTTCGTTGTCCACCGTGTTGTAGGTCACGGTGTCGGCCTCGAAGATGTAGTGCGTGGTGTACTTGCCGAGGCGGGCAAGAATCTCTTCCTGAATCAGCTCGGGCGTGGTCTCGAGTTTCAGGTACCACGCGGTCGATGACAGGCGCGTCTGGAACGCGCCGTACTCGATCATCAACTGGTCGAACGCGAGCGCATCCTGATCGCGGCAGACAATGACCAGATTTCCCTTCATGCATGCCTCCAGATTTGTGCGGAACACCGAAGTGGCGCGGTTTGATTCATGCGCGCCGCACAGACTGGCGCGCACCGTTCATCCCATGATACCGCGCCTCGCCGGTTGAGCCGGGCGAGCCCCGCAGCCTGGTACGGGCATCTCTCGTGTGAGTTGTTACGGCCGTTCGTTGCGCACTCACCAGGTCGGCGCTGCGGCGCGCGGCGGCACGACGCCCTCGGCCGTCATGGCCTCGCAACGGTCGCGCCCGGCCGCCTTCGCCATGTAGAGCGCGAGGTCGGCGCGGCTCATCAGACGCTCCGGCTGATCCTGCGCGGCGGCAAGCTCGGTCACGCCGATGCTCACGCTCACGCTCGCTTCCTCGGGCAGTTCCGCGCAAATGCGCTTGCCGAGCTGCTGGCGCAGGCGGTCGAGCACGGCTTGGCCCGTGGCGAGCGAGGTTGCGGGCAACAGGATGCCGAACTCCTCGCCGCCCAGACGGCCGACGGCGTCGTCGGCACGCAGTTCGGCGCGGCAGGTTTCCACGAAATGCTGGAGTGCGCGGTCGCCTGCCGGATGGCCGAAGCGGTCGTTGATCTGCTTGAAGTAGTCGAGGTCGGCGATCGCCATGCACAGCGGCGTTCCCTCCGCATAGGCCGTATCGATCTCGCGGCGCAGCAGGTCGAGGAAGTAGCGCCGCGAGAGCGCGCCGGTCAGGGCGTCGTGGCGGGCCTCGGCGGCGAGCAGCGCGTTCGCGGCCTGTAGTTGTCCGGCGAGATCGCGGCTCGCGTGGTGCAGGCGCCGCTCGCGTACCCACGAGACCGAGATCACCGCCGCGAGCGCGGCCGTGCCCGCGAGCGTGAGGAAAATAAGGAGCCGGTCGCGCTGGTGGTTCGCGATCAACTCGGACCACGCATTGACCGGATCCACGAGATGCGCCGAGAGCCCGGAGTTCAGGCCGCCGCGCTGTTCGTAGAGCGCAGGCGAGCGTTGGCCCGGCAACTCGATCATTTGCGCGGCGTCGGCGCGCGGGATCCACGGCGCCTCGCTCAACGCGGCTTTCGAGGCCGAGCGCAGCTCGAGCGGCGCAAATAGCTCGCGCAGATAGGTGTTCACGCGGTCCACGGCGTTCATTTCCACGACATGCGAGCCCGGCAGGGCGCGTCCTTCGAGCGCGCTGTCATGGGCCATGATGATGACGCCGTTGTTGTCCGCGACGAAGGTGCCTGGGTGCGTGACCCAGTGGCGCAGCCGCGCGATGCTGACTTTCGCGACCACGGCGCCGACCAGCAGGCCGTTGTCATAGGCGGGCGCGGCGACGAAAATGCCGGGCTCGCCGCTTGCCGTGCCTACGCCGTAGGCTTCGGAGAACGCGCCGAGCAGCGTGTCGTTCAGATACGTGCGCGGACGCATGTCTATGCCGACGTAGGAGATTTTCTCGAGCGCGTTGCTCGACGCGATGCAGATGCCATTGGCGTTGACGAGCCAGATCGCATCGAGCCCGGAGAAGCCCTGGGCGTCATGGAGGAACCGGTCGACGCCGGCGAGCGCCTCCACGCCTTGCAGTTCCTTGCGCCGCGCTAGTTCCGTCGAATCGCTCGACGCGGCATAATGCGCGGCCTCAGTGAGCGCCTGCTGGACGACGCGGGTTTCGGCCATCGTCGCCGGAATGGCGCGCGACATGGCGAGGTCGCTTGCGATCACTTCGGCCATGTTGTCCACGACCGAGCGCATCATCTGGCGCTGTGCGGTGAGCGCCGCCTCGAACTCCTGGCGGACCATGCGGTCCGCGAGCCAGTCGGCCGCCGCCCAGCAGACGAGCGCGACCACCACGACCCCGAGGGGTCCGGCTGCCTGGCGCAAGAGTCTCCTGTTCATCGGCCTTCTGGTTCGTGAGTGGTATTGAGGCGTGGTATCGGTGCCCCCGGGGCATCGAAGCGCCACTGGCGGAGCGTGTCGATTTTACCCCTCGAACGGGGCGCGCGAACCCGCTCTCGAAGCGGCGGCGCGGTGTTGCAAGGCGGCGCGCGATGGCGGCGGTGCGTGCGTAGATCGCTAACATGCAAGCTGCATGCCGTCAGCACGGCGATACGCGGCGATGAGCGGGCTGCCGGGGGCGCAAGCGTGGTCAGTGCGGCTTCACGCGCTGGGTTCGCGCGTGGGCCAGCGTGTGGCGCGCAAGCGACGCCCACTGGCGTCGGCGGCCTCGACGTGGCAGGAGCGATGAACGCTGTGTCATCAAGGCGTCATCGATACGTCATCACGATGACGTCCAGGAGCCGCGCGCGGTGCGTTCTGGAAGCTGTCCAGAAGGCCTGCGAAAGCGCCACGAAAGCCCGCGTGGTCTCGCTTTCGTGGCGTGCGGGGCGCGGTTGTGAGTGTCATGAAGGTTGTAGTAGTGTCGTGCCGTTTCAGTCGAGGCAAGTCCAGTCGCGAGCCGCCAGCCGTCAGCTGCAACTACGGCGCGGGCGGTGCGTACCACCGCGGCATCGTCGCCGTGTCATCAACGCCAACGAAATCCTATGCGCCTTGCCCTTGTCGATCCGCCATCCCAGCAGCAAGTGCCACGCCTGTCCGGCACGGACGTCATGTCGTCCGCTTTCCTGAAACCCGGCGCGGAGGGGATCTGAATGGAGTTCAGCTTCAACCTGAACCGCACGGCCAACGCCTCGGCGTGGCGCGTGCTGCCGAACCGCTGGGACTTCGTGGCGTTCCCGCTGATGATCGGCCTGATCGCGATGGCGGCCGTAGGCTTTCACGAGACCATGGCGCCGATCGCCACGCTCAAGACCCAGGTCATCTCGCTCGACCCGGCGAACCTGCCCGAGTACGCCATGCGCACGACGCTGCGCATGCTGGCGGCGATGGTCGCCTCGCTTGTCTTCACGCTCGTGTATGGCACGCTCGCGGCGAAGAGCCGCCGCGCGGGCCAGGTGCTCGTGCCAATTCTCGACATCCTGCAGTCCGTACCGGTGCTCGGCTACATCTCGTTCACGGTCACGTTCTTCCTCGCGCTCTTCCCCTCGCGCGTGCTCGGCGCCGAACTCGCGGCGATCTTCGCGATCTTCACGAGCCAGGCGTGGAACATGACCTTCAGCTTCTACCAGTCGCTGCGCACCGTGCCGCGCGATCTGGACGAGGTCTCGCGCGGCTTTCACCTGACCGCATGGCAGCGTTTCTGGAAGCTCGAAGTGCCGTTCTCGATGCCGGGCCTCATCTGGAACATGATGATGTCGATGTCGGGCGGCTGGTTCTTCGTGGTTGCCTCCGAAGCGATCACGGTGGGCAATAACACGATCACGCTGCCAGGCATCGGTGCGTACCTGGCGCAGGCGATCTCGGACAAGAACCTGCACGCGGTCGGCTGGGTGATCCTCGCGATGATCGTGGTGATTCTCGCGTACGACCAGTTCCTGTTCCGCCCGCTCGTGGCGTGGGCGGACAAGTTCCGCATGGAGAACACGAGTTCGGGCGACGCGCCGGAGTCGTGGCTGCTCGACCTCATTCGCCGTACCCATCTCATTCATCAACTGCTCGTGCCGCTCGGCTGGCTCTTCGCCAAGGCGGCGCGCATGCGGATCCAGCTGCCGTCGTTTCCGAACGTGACGTTCGCCGCGCCAGTCGCGCGCCGCCGCGGCGGCTTGCGTGCGCGCATCGGCGACGCCGTGTGGGCCGTGCTAGTGATCGCACTGACCGTGTTCGTCGTGTGGCGCGTGGTGGCGTATGTGCGCACGGGCGTGACGCTCGACGAGGTGTGGCACGTGCTCGGTCTCGGCTTCATCACGCTCCTTCGCGTGCTGCTGCTGATCGCCATCGCCTCGGTGATCTGGGTGCCGCTGGGCGTGCTGATCGGCCTGCGCCCGGCGCTCGCCGAAAAGGTTCAGCCGCTCGCGCAGTTCCTCGCGGCGTTCCCGGCGAACCTCCTGTTCCCGGTGTTCGTCATCGTGATCGTGCGCTTTCACCTCAATCCTGACATCTGGCTGTCACCGCTCATCGTGCTCGGCACCCAGTGGTATATCCTGTTCAACGTGATTGCAGGGGCCAGCGCCTATCCGAACGACTACAAGGAAGCCGCGAAGAACTTCCATATCCGCGGATGGCAATGGTGGCGTCAGGCCATGCTGCCGGGCATTTTCCCGTACTACGTCACGGGCGCCATCACGGCCTCGGGTGGCGCGTGGAACGCGAGCATCGTCGCGGAGTTCGTGCAGTGGGGCGACACGAAAGTCGTCGCGCACGGCCTTGGCGCCTACATCGCGCAGACGACGGCGGCCGGCGACTACCCGAAGATCATTCTCGGCATTGCCGTGATGTCGCTCTTCGTCACGCTGTTCAACCGCCTCTTGTGGCGCCCGCTGTACACGTATGCCGAGTCCCGGCTGCGGCTCGACTGATCGACGACTGATCGAACAACGAATGATCGAAGGTAACGCGATGCAAAACCCCAAGACGCTGAGCGCCGCGCACGGCGATGTGCAGACGGCTCCGAACCCGCCACGCCTCGGCGAAGTCATCCTGAACGTGAAGGACGTGTGCCGGGGCTTCAACAAGTCCCAGGGCGAGCTGCTCGTGCTCGACGACGCCAACCTCGAGCTGCGCGAGGGCGAGATCGTCGGGCTGCTGGGCCGTTCCGGCTCGGGCAAGTCCACGCTGCTGCGCATTATCTCCGGCTTGATCTCGCCGACTTCCGGCGACGTCACCTGGCGCGGCAAGCCGCTCGACGGGCCGGCCGAAGGCGTGGCGATGGTGTTCCAGACCTTCGCGCTGTTCCCTTGGCTCACCGTGCTGCAGAACGTGGAAGCGGGGCTCGAGGCGCAGGGCGTCGGCGCGCGCGAGCGCCGCGAGCGGGCGCTTGCGGCCATCGACCTGATCGGTCTGGACGGCTTCGAAAACGCCTACCCGCGCGAGCTTTCCGGCGGCATGCGCCAGCGCGTGGGCTTCGCGCGCGCGCTCGTGGTCGACCCGATGCTGATGCTCATGGACGAGCCGTTCTCCGCGCTCGACGTGCTGACCGCCGAAACGCTGCGTACCGACCTGCTCGATCTGTGGACGCAAGGACGTCTGCCGATCAAGTCGGTGCTGATCGTCACGCATAACATCGAGGAAGCGGTGTTCATGTGCGACCGCATTCTGGTGTTGTCATCGAATCCCGGCCGCGTGGTGGCCGAGATCAAGGTGCCGTTCAAGCATCCGCGCAACCGTCTGGACCCGCTGTTCCGCAAGCTCGTGGACGACATCTACGCGAAGATGACCGCGCGTCAAACCGACGAAACCACGAAGAAGGGGCTGGAACTTGGCAGCTGGCTGCCGCGCGTGTCGACCAACCTGATGGCCGGTCTGATCGAAACACTCGCGGCCGCGCCGTACCACGGCCGCGCCGACATGCCGGAAATCGCGCGCTCGCTGCATCTGGAAGTGGACGACCTCTTCCCGATCGCGGAAGTGCTGCAGAACCTGGGTTTCGCCGACGTGCGCGAAGGCGACGTGCTCCTCACGCCGCCCGCGCGCGTGTTCGCGGAATTCGG
Organism: Paraburkholderia hiiakae; assembly: GCF_904848665.1. Classification (GTDB taxonomy): domain Bacteria; phylum Pseudomonadota; class Gammaproteobacteria; order Burkholderiales; family Burkholderiaceae; genus Paraburkholderia; species Paraburkholderia hiiakae. The sequence continues at coordinate 171,205 of NZ_CAJHCQ010000001.1, read as the reverse complement.
CACGCAGGAGCGCAAGATGATGTTCGCCGAGCATCTGCTGCGCCACGTGCCGCTCGCGGCGCGGATCAAGAAGGTGCTCAACGAGCGCCCAGGCCATCGCGCGCCGCGCGTGCGCTTCGAGCAGGAACTGGAGGACTCTCTCTCCGACGGCGCGGCGGAAGAAACGCTCGACACCGTGATCGACTGGGGTCGTTATGGCGAGATCTTCTCGTACAACGACCAGTCGGAAATCTTCAGTCTCGAAGACGTGGAGTCCTGAGCCGCGCGCTGTTCGCAAGCGTGAAAAACGGTCGCGGGTTGAGCTAGCCCAGCGACCGTTTTTCGTTTGCGGACCAGGACGGCTATTGCAGCGTGCCCCAGCGTTCCACCGCAGGCTCGGCCGTGGCCCACTTCCAGCCCGACTGGTCCTGACACGCGCTCGCGGTGAACCACTGCTCGGGCGAGTCGGCCTTGTCGCCGTCCTGCACCGAGAACACGAAGTCCTTGCAGAGCGTGAGCGCGTTGGAGAACGCGCGCGTCACGCGCACCTGGCCGTGGCCGTTCTCCACAGGCAGCTGGTGCTTGATCCGCCAGATGTCCATGCCGCCCACGGGCAGGCGGCCGGCGGTTTCGGCGATCAGCTCCTGCTGGTCTGCGTGCATGCTCTTCATGAAGCGGCCGACGGCTTCGTCGGTGGCCGCCTGCACGGCAATGCCCACGCCGATGCCCACGGCGGGATTCGCCGTGACGATGCCGGTTGCCGCCGCCGCGGCGGCGCCGCTCGCCGCGCCGATCGACGAGCAGCCGCTCGCGGCGAGTGCGACGCCTGCGCAGAGCGCGGCCAGCGCGATGAGCTTCGTGGGGCGAGACGTCGACGAATCCGTTTCAAGGTGCCGTGCGCGACGCGCGCGCGCGTTCATGCCGTTCATTGCAGCGCACCCCAGCGGGCGGTGGCGGGTTCGGCCGAGGCCCACTTCCAGTTGTCGCCGTCGCGGCACACCGAAGCAACGAAGAAAGCGCTGGAGGCGGGCTTGTCCTTCGTGGCCTCGTGGTCGACGGAGAAGACGATCTCCTTGCAGTCGAGCGCCCCGCTGCTGATGGTGCGGCTCACCGTGACGCGGCCATGCTCGTCGTCCTCGATCGGGAACGAGTGCGTGATCGACCAGGGCGCGACCGCGCCGACGTCGAGCGGGCCCGCCGCCTTCGCGATGCTGTCCTGGGTGTTGGTGTGGACGACGCGCTCGGAGTACTGCACGCCGGCCTTCGCCGCGGCCACGGCGCCAAGGCCGATGCCAGTCGCCACGGCGGCGTTGCTCGTCACTTTCGAGGCGACCGCGGCGCCCGCAATGCCGGCGCCCGTTTGCGCGCCTTCGGAGTAGAGCGAGCTGCAGGCCGAGCACGCGAGGCTCGCCACCGTGGCGAGCAGCGTGAGCGACATGACGTGTCGCCGACGGGGGGGAGCGGAAGGGAGCGGGGGCACACCGGCAATCGTTCCCACGACTGCCGCTGACATTGATGGCGCAACGCGCGCCCGTGCACTTCGTTCTTGCATGATGATTCCTGCCGCTAGCCGGATAGCCCGACGTTGCACGGACATCCAGCATGTTTTGCTTACTTAACGTGCTGCGGATTGTGCAACATGCGATTGTTAACCGGGGTAGGTAAAGTGCAAGAAATTGCAAAAGGGCGTGCGCGGCAGGCCGATTTTTGATCGGCCTGCCGCGCCGCTCCAGCACCGCCGCGCAACGAGCGTGCCGCGCTACGGGCACCGCGCGCGAGGCGTGGAGAAGGGCAATCAGGCGTCGTTCGTGTCCGGGTCGGTGGGCGCTTCGGCTTCACCATCGTCGGCGCCGTAGCTGCCGAGCCGGTTGTAGAGCGTCTTGAGGCTCACACCGAGCGTGCGTGCCGCGAGACGTTTATCGCCGCCGCAATACTTGAGCGTGCCGAGAATGATCTGCTTTTGCGCATCGGCGAGCGGCGTGCCGATCCATACGCTCATCGCGTCGCCCTGGGTGACGGGCTTCTTCACGCGCGGCACCAGTTGCGGATGCGCGATCTCCACGGCCTTTTCCGCGAGGATGAATGCGCGGTACACCGCGTTCTTCAGTTCGCGCACGTTGCCGGGCCACGACCAGTTACGTACGGTTTCGAGCGCCCGCTTACTGAAGGCTTTTTGCGTGCCTTCCTGGTCGTTCAGTTCGGTGAGGAAGTGCTGGGCGAGCAGTTCGCGGTCGCGCTCGCGCTCGCGCAGCGGCGGCGCGCGCAGAGGAAACACCGCGAGCCGGTACATCAGGTCTTCGCGCAGGCAGTTTTCCTTCACGGCCGTCACGGGGTCGCGGTTGGTGGCGGCGATGATACGCACGTCGCCGCGAATCGCTTCGTTGCCGCCCACCGGAAAGTACTCGCCGGTTTCGAGCGCGCGCAGCAGCTTCACCTGGTGCAGCAGCGACATCTCGGTGATTTCGTCGAGGAACAGCGTGCCGCCGCGCGCGTGCTCGAAGTGACCGTCGCGCGCCTGCACGGCGCCCGTGAAGCTGCCTTTTTCGTGGCCGAACAGTTCGGCCTCGATCAGCTCGTCGGGAATCGCGCCGCAGTTCACCGCGATGAACGGACCGTCGCGGCGCTCGCTGTGCGCGTGGATCGTGCGGGCGATCAGCTCCTTGCCCGTGCCCGACTCGCCGACGATGAGCGCCGTGGCCTCGGTCATGGCCACGCAGTCGATCTGCGCATAGAGATCCAGCATGACCGCCGACGAACCGAAAAGCAGACCGTACGACTGCAATCCCGCGACGCGCGCGTCGGCGTCCGGTGCGGCATTGACGGAGTTTGCGCTGGCTCCGCTGTTTCGCTTGGTGGCGGCGGGCGAGCCCGGCTCGATTGACGCCATAGGGATGTTCGTCCTGCAAATGTAGTGCGGGGTGTTCTCTTCTGCGCGCATCGGCGTGCTTTTGCGCGTATCGGGGAACAGGCCCTGCGATCCGGGGCTGGCCGTCCAGGACAGGTGCGGAACTTCCCGCTCCGACGGCCGCGAGGTTTGCATCTCCGAGACTCGCTCGGGGTTTGCTCGTGAAGTTTGCTCGAAATTTACGCGTTAACGCGCGTAAACATTTAACCACTGCCGCGCCTGACAGGGCAATGGACCTGTCCAGGCATCTGCGAACGAGCGTGGCACGCATCCTGCTGCGGAACTTGCACAAGCTTGCGCCGTCTGCGTTGTAAGGGCGGCGCATTGGCCACGCCCCCCGGCGATGCCATTCGAGTCAACTCGCGCGTCTTCCGTCCTTGACGATGCGAATCTGGGAGAGAGCGATATGTCCAAGAACCGCAGCGGTTTGGTAGGAAAATTGGTGACCGTCGGCGCGCTTGGCGCCATGGCGGGCATGCTGGCCTGGCGTTTCTCGCAGCGTCACCGCCTCCAGCGGCAAACTTTTTATCGCGACTTGAGCCGCTGGGAAGGCGAAGGCGGCTCGCTTGCCGGTACCACGGGCAACAACGGCGAGGGCCCCGACATGGCGATGGCCGCAGGCGTCCCAGACTCACCGGAACATGGCATGAAGGGCCGGACGGCTAATGGCCTGAACGGCTCGAACGGGATGCCTTGGCCGTTTCCTCATAGCTAGGCGGGCATGGCCAGGGCCACGCGAGAGCCGTGCCCGCTTGTCTCGAATAAGTCTATAATAGTCATATCAACAACAATCGAGGTTCGGACGGCCCACTGTTGACGGTATTGTTGCTCAGTTGTAGCAAAACCGCGAACATTCAGGCTTTTGCTGTCTGAAGTGTGCGTCCGACCGTTTCGTACTCCACTGCAGCGCAATACCGTGCGTCGCGACTTCCGCGGCGTCGGGCAATTCTGCCCGGCGCGCTTGCGAAGGGCGCGGCGCTCGCGCTTTGGAGCCACTCACCTATCAAGGCTGACGAGACGCGATGCCACATGTTTTGATTGTCGATGACGATGCGCAAACCCGCGAGGCGCTGGCGGCCGTAGTGGGCGAAGATGGGCTCACCACCGCGCAGGCAGGCGATCTGCGCGAGGCGCGTATCCAGCTCGTGCGGCAGACGCCGGACGTGATCTTCACCGACCTGAAGTTGCCCGACGGCAGTGGCACCGACCTTTTCGAGGATCTCGACCCGCGCTCGGGCGTGGAACTCGTGGTCATTACTGGACATGCTACCGTCGAGACGGCCGTCGATGCGCTGAAGTCCGGCGCGATCGATTACCTGGTCAAGCCGATCAATCTCCAGCGCGTGAAGGCGATCCTGAACCGCCTGCCACGCGCGGGCGACCTCAAGGCCGAAATCGGCACGCTGCGCGGCGAGTTGCGCCGCATGGGCCGCTTCGGCCTGATGCTCGGCAATTCGCCGACCATGCAGGACGTGTACGACCAGATCAGCCGCGTCGCGGTCACGCCCGCTTCGGTCATGCTGGTGGGCGAATCGGGCACCGGCAAGGAAGTGGCCGCGCAGACCATCCACCAGTTGAGCTTGCGCCGCAAGCACGAATTCCTCGCAGTGAACTGCGGGGCGATCTCGCCGAACCTGATCGAGTCCGAAATGTTCGGTCACGAGCGCGGTTCGTTCACGGGCGCGGACCGGCAGCACAAGGGTTATTTCGAACGCGCGAACGGCGGCACGCTGTTCCTCGACGAAATCACCGAAATGCCGATCGAGTTGCAGGTGAAGCTGCTGCGCGTGCTCGAAACCGGCATGTTCATGCGCGTGGGCACGACCAAGGAAATCGAGACCGATGTGCGCCTGATCGCGGCGACCAACCGCGACCCGGAGCAGGCCGTTGCTGAAGGCAAGTTGCGTCTGGACCTTTATCACCGCCTGAACGTGTTTCCGATCAGCCTGCCGCCGCTGCGCGAGCGGGGGAAGGACGTCGAACTGCTCGCCCAGGCGTTCCTCGACGAACTGAACGAGCGCCACGGTACGACAAAGCAGTTTCCGGCGGCCGTGCGCGACATGCTGGCGGCCTATCCGTGGCCTGGTAACGTGCGCGAGTTGAAGAACTACGTTCAGCGCGCGCACATCATGTCGGGCAACGACGGCGACTTCACGGCCACGGTGCCGCTGCAGATCTCGCTCTCGAAGCCGATTGCGGGCACCGCGGTCACGATCCCGTTCGGCACCTCGCTCGCCGACGCCGATCGCCAGCTCATTCTCGCGACGCTCGAGCAGTGCGGCGGCGTGAAGACGCGCGCGGCGGAAATTCTCGGCATCAGCCTGAAGACGCTCTATAACCGTCTTGTGGAGTACGGCAACGAAAGCGCCGGCAAGGGCGATGCGCCCGCGCGCGTAGCGGGCGTCTGAGCCGCACTCGCGTGTGCGCCCGTGCTGTGCGCACGCACGGGCGGAACGATGCTTGCAGTGTGAGTTTCGCGTCCATCATGAGGAGCGAAAGATGCCGAGCTGCAAATCCAGTGATGCCGTCCGCGTGAAGCCCTGGCTCGCGCATACCCCACAGCCCGACGAACCGCCGCCGGATCAGCCCGGTGAGCCCGACGTGCCGCCCATCGGCGATCCGCCAACTCAACCGGTCGAAGTGCCGCGCTCGGCGCGTCCATTCGACCCTTCGGTCTCCTCGCGAATTCGTCGTTCGAGCGGCGCAGCGCCTGCCACTGCTCGCATCCCATGCCGCAGCCGTCAGACGAACCTGATGGCTTTTATGTACTAGTTACAAAAGCGCCACCTTTTTTACCGGCGAAATCACGCGGCGAACCCTAGACTATAAAAAAACGCCACCGCCGCGTGGCCGCCTTCCGCTGGAGGCATCGACATGAGACATCCTGCCCTGCGCCGCTCTGCACGTTACACGGGCAAGCGTGGCCCGCGCGATTCACAAGAGAAGAGCAGTCCTGCGCCGTCGGCCGAGCCGGACCCCGCAGGCCAGAACCGCGCGGCTCCGGGCGTGCCGCCCGACGGCGAGCACAACCAAGGCGGGGCGCGGGCTGAGGGCATCGAGTACCAGCGCGATCTCGGCTCGGAGCAGGACGCCTGATTCTCTTCGAACCGCCGGTCGCCGCGCGCTGTTGGCAGGTCGGTTTCCTGGCCTGACAGATCACCGGGGTATTCCGCACTTGCGTGCTCGCCGCGCGGAATTTGCTCGTCTGGTCGTTTATGAGAAAAGGTTTTTGCTCCAGACCCTGCCGAACCGGCACGCGTCTTGCGTGAGTGTTTGAAGCATCGTCTTCGGACCCAACGAAACAGGAGGTAGAGCCGCAATGGGCAGACTGATCGTGGTATCGAATCGCGTTGCGCCGACTCAGGAAGGCCGTCCCGCAGCGGGCGGCCTTGCAGTCGGCGTATTGGACGCGCTCAAGGAAACCGGCGGTGTGTGGTTCGGGTGGAGCGGCGAAACCGTCGCGGAGCCGTCCGCACCGGTCATCGAGCAGAAAGACAGCGTCACCTACGCGACGGTAGGTCTTACCCGGCGTGACTACGACCAGTACTACAAGGGCTTCTCGAATACGACGCTCTGGCCGACGTTCCACTACCGCAACGACCTCGCGCGCTACGAGCGCCAGGAGTACGGCGGCTACCTGCGCGTGAACGTCTCGCTCGCGCGTCAGTTGCAGCCGCTCATCGAGCCCGACGACATCATCTGGGTGCACGACTATCACCTGATTCCGTTCGCGCGGTGCCTGCGCGATCTCGGAGTGAAGAACCCGATCGGCTTCTTCCTCCACATTCCGCTGCCGGTGCCCGAAGTCATGCGCTCGGTGCCGCCGCACGAAGAACTCATGAAGTTCCTGTGCCACTACGACGTGGTCGGCTTCCAGACCGACGCCGACCGCCAGGCGTTCCTCGACTACGTCGAGCGCGGCGGCCACGGCACGGCGAGCGATGACGGTATGGTCCACGCGTGGGACCGTTTCCTGAAGGTCGGGGCGTACCCCATCGGTATCTATCCGGACGCGATTGCCAAGGCCTCGTCGCAGTTCTCCGACCGCAAGGCGGTCCGCAGCCTGCGAGAAGCCATGCGCGGGCGCAAGCTGATCATGAGCGTGGACCGGCTCGATTATTCGAAGGGGCTCGCCGAGCGCTTCCAGGCGTTCGAGCGCCTGCTGCAGAACGGGCCGGGCTGGCATGGCCGCGTTTCGCTCTTGCAGATCGCGCCGCCGACGCGCTCCGACGTGCAGACCTACCAGACGATCCGCCGCAATCTCGAAGGCGAGGCGGGCCGCATCAACGGGCGTTTCGCGCAGCTCGACTGGACGCCGATCCAGTACCTGAACCGCAAGTACGAGCGCAACCTGCTGATGGCGCTGTTCCGTGAGGCGCAGGTGGGCTACGTGGCGCCGCTGCGCGACGGCATGAATCTCGTGGCGAAGGAGTACGTGGCTTCGCAAAATCCCGACGATCCCGGTGTACTGGTGCTGTCGCAGTTCGCGGGCGCAGCCGAGCACTCGCCGGGCGCGCTGGTCGTCAATCCGTACGACCTGAATCAGACAGCCGAGGCGCTGGAGCGCGCGCTCTCCATGCCGCACGCCGAGCGCGTGTCGCGCTACAACGACATGATGGCGTCGCTGCGCGAGAACAATCTCTCGGTGTGGCGCGATACGTTCCTCGCCGACCTGCGCAGCGTCGCGACGGCGGCTTCGGTCACAGCGAGAGCGCGCAGTGCCGCGCCGGCAGGTAAAACGTCTGTGCAAACGCCCGCGCCCGAACAGGGTGAGCGCGCAGCGCGTGCGTAGCGATGCCCCGGCGGCGTGCGCGCGGCGTTTGACCGTTTAGCGTTCTCTCGACGCAAATGCACATACACGGCGGCCTTCGGGCCGCCGTGTTTTTTGCGTCCGCCGCATCGCGGCGGGCGCTCAGATCCGCTGGCCGCTCGGCGCGGCGAACGGCATCGGCGCTCGGGTGGGATCGAAATCGGCCCAGTGGCCGTCGTGCCATTGGCCCGAGGCGCACTCGATATCGACAGCGCCACCGTCGCGCAGCAACTGCGCGGCGAGATCCTGATTCTCGTAGCAGACGTGCACCGAGAGCAGGACGCCATCGCTGCGCATTTCGCGGTGGACCTTCTCGTGCTGCGCCGACATGTGTTGCGCGGTGGCTTTCGCGCCCACGCTCGCGCCGATGCGCGCCCCGATCCAGGCGCCCACGCCGGCCGCGATCACGACCGAGGGCAGCGCCGCAGAGAACGCGCTGAAGAGCACCACGCCCACCACGGCACCCGCCACCGCGCCAGCGGTGATGTTGCGTGTGTGATGCGGGGGCACGGTGAAGGCCGTGGGCGGCGCGCCTGCGGCGGAGCGCGCGTCGTGCATGGCGTGGCGCGCATGCTGGCCGCGTGGATTGACGAAGAACAGGTTGACGTCTTCTTCGAGGAAGCCGCCCGCGTACAGCTTTTCAGCAGCGGCTTCGGCAGCGGGGAAGGTCGTGAACCGACCAGCGACGATCAGTGACATGGGAAGCCCCCTTTGCCGGATTCGGCAGGTTGACTCGCCGGGCGCAGCCGCGAATGCGGCTCGCCCTAAACCCATGTTAGTGCCTGCGCGAGCGCAGGGTTAGGCCGCGCTTAGCCAGGCGTCCGCGCCGCGGCGCCCGGCATCAGGCGCAGCAGGCTCACCACCGCCGCGACGGCGGCGAAGGCCGTCGCCACGGAGAGCGCCACGGTCGGCCCGTGTTGCGGCGCAATGCCAAAGATGAGCGCCACGAGCGCGGCACCGAGCGTTTGCCCCGTGAGGCGCGCGGTGCCGAGCATGCCGCTCGCGCCGCCGCTGCGCTCACGCGGCGCGGAGGAGAGAATTTGCCGGTTGTTGGGCGACTGGAACACGCCGAACCCCACGCCGCACAAGGCCATGCGCCAGCAGATGTCGAACACCGCGGGATGCGCGCCGAGCGTGGCGAGCGAGAGCAAGCCAAGTGCGAAGAGCGCGAGCCCGATGCCGCCGAGCATGCCCGCCGGATAACGGTCGGAGAGCGCGCCCGAAAGCGGCGCGGCGCCGATGATGACGAGCGGCCAGGGCGTCATGAGCAGGCCCGTGTCGACCTGTGAGAAGCCGAAGGTTTCCTGCAGCATGAAAGGCAGCGCGACGAACGCGAGCATTTGCGCGCAGAACGAGCAGACCGAGGTGCTGATCGACAGCGCGAACACGGGGTTGGCGAGCAGATCGACGGGCAGAAGCGGCGCGGGCTGCGTAAGCTGGCGGCGCACGAAGAACCAGCCGATCACGATCGCGAGCACGAATTCGACCGCGACGAGGCGATTGCTTTCGCCGTGGCCGAGGCCATCGACGGCAAAAATCAGGAGGCCGAATACGATGGCATTGAGCACGGCGCTCAGATAGTCGTAGGGCGCGGGGTGCCGCTCGTTCACGGGCAGCGCGCGCAGACCCAGCGCGAGCGCGGCGATGCCGATCGGCACGTTGATCGCAAAGAGCCAGGGCCACGTCGCGATGGCGAGCACGCCCGAGGCGAGCGTCGGTCCGACCGCCGAGGCGATCGCAACGACCATCGCATTGATGGCGACGCCGCGGCCCAGTTGCGCGCGCGGATAGATCATGCGCACGAGCGCGGTGTTCACACTCATGATCCCCGCGCCGCCGAAGCCCTGCACCATGCGCGCGAACGCGAGTTCGGGCAGCGTGGTCGCCAGCGCGCAGCCGAGCGATGCGATGGTGAAGAGCACCATGCCCGCCAGATACACGCGCCTGTAGCCGATGCGGTCGCCGAGCGAGGCGAGCGGCAAGAGCGAGATGGTCACCGAAAGCTGATACGCGTTGACGATCCAGATCGAGCTCGCCGCGCTCGCATGAAGATGTCGCGCGATGGTCGGCAACGCGACATTGGCGATCGCGCCGTCGAGCACGGCGAGTGTGATGCCGAGCGCGACCACGAGGATCGCGTAGTAACGCTGCGGGAAGGGCAGGCCGGATTCGATGTCGGCGGAGGAAGCGGCGGAGAGTTCGGAAAGCGTGGGCATCGACGGGAGAGGCGGCGCGCGATGGGCGTGCGCCGCCGGCTGGCGGTTGTTTTCTGGTGTTGTCCGGCGGCTTACTTAAGCTCGTAGAGCCCGACGTAAGTGGTCGAGTCAACCTCGTTCAGATGCGTCATGAAGCGCGCCACCGCGTTGGTCGTTTCCGGCGTGACGGGCAGTTGTGCCGCCTTCAGCGCGTGCACGCGGAAGATGTAGCGATGGGGTTTGTCGCCGCGTGGAGGTGCAGCGCCGCCGAAGCCCACCGTGCCGTAGTCGTTGCGCACTTGCACCGCGCCCTGCGGGAGCAGGCTGCCGTCAGCCTTGCCGGCGTTGCGGGCGAGCGAGCGCACATCGGGCGGAATGTTCACCACGACCCAGTGCCAGAAGCCGCTGCCCGTAGGTGCGTCTGGATCGTAGAGGGTGAGCGCGAAGCTTTGCGTGTCGGCGGGTGGCTCGTCCCACTGCAGCGCGGGCGAGACGTTGTCGCCGTCGACACCGAAGGCCCGGTCGTCGAACTCCTGCGCCTTCGGCATGAAACCGTTGCTGGGAAAGTCATCGGACCAAAGTCGGAAATCAGCCATCGGTTGCCTCCTTCGCTTCGGGTTATGGAACGGCGGCGCTTGCGCGCGTGGCGCGTGCATTTCAAGCGCAGCCGGTCGATCGAGTTTATCACTGCGGGCTGTTCAACCAGGGGCAGCTTCGCAGCGTGACATGCATGGCGCATCCGCTCGCATTGGCCCGATGTCACGCTGTTTGCGATGTGAGTCGAGCCGCGATCACGAGCGCGCCTCGAACCATGCGGACGACTCGTCTTCGAGCCACGCGGCAAGCCGCTCGACGACCGCCTGCGGATCGTGCTGCGCGCCACGCAACGCGCATTCCCAGACCACCGCCACGCGCCAGCCTTGCGCCGCAAGCGCCGCGAGCGCTTTGGCGTCGTTCAGACGGTTGCGCGCGATCTTCTCGCGCCAGAACTCGGGGCGCGTTTGCGGCCACTTGAAGAGCGCGCAGTTGTGGCCGTGCCAGAAGCAGCCGTGCACGAATACCACGGCGCGCCGGCGCGGCAGCACGATGTCGGGCCGGCCGGGCAGTTCGCGCACGTTCAGTCGAAAGCGAAAGCCGCGCCGGTGCAGCAGACTGCGGATCAGCTTTTCGGGCTTCGTGTTGCGGCCGCGAATGCCGGACATCATCCGGCTGCGCGTCGCGGTATCGACGACGTCCACCATCGTCTGTCGCCTCGCTTCGGTTGGCCGTGGCGCGCGCCGGTCAGCGGCCTCCCGCCGTGGCGGTCGCCGGGGCTGCGTTGCGCGACGTGCGGGCCGTGCGCGTTGTGCGTGCAACGGCGGGAACCGGCAGCGCGGGCGCACGGAGCGCCTCGTGCTGCGCGGCCAGCACCGCATCGAGATGCGGCATCATCGTGCGCGCGACTTCGCGCATCACCGGCATGACCACGCTGTTGCCGAACTGGCGGTACGCCTGGGTGTCGCTCACCGGAATGCGGAAGGTGTCGGGCAGGCCCATGAGCCGGGCGCACTCGCGCGGCGTGAGGCGGCGCGGGCGCAATCCTTCGCCTTGATAGACGAGGATCTCCGAGCCGTCTTTGTGATAGCGCGCAGAAAGCGTGCGCGTGACGCTGTCCGGGAACGCGAGGCCGAAGCCGAAGCCGTTGCCGGCCGCGCGGTGCTTCTCGGCGTATTGCTGCAGATAAGCCCAGAGACCCGGCGTGAGTGTGTACTTCGGCTGCACGCGGCGCGCGCCGTGATCGAAGAAGCGCTCGCCGTCCCAGGGCAGCAGCGGCTCGCAGCCGTCGGTGCGATGGAGGATCGAGGCGAGCCGCGGGCCTTCTTCCGGCAGCGCGAGCGCGTCCCACGAAAACTGCGTCGGCTCGCGAAAACCGACGATGATGATGCGCTCGCGATGCTGCGGCGTGAAATGGCGCCCATCGATCACGCGGTAATGCACGTCATAGCCAAGTTCGTCACGCAGCACCTGGAGGATCACGTCGAAGGTACGCCCGCGGTCGTGCGAGACGAGGTTCTTCACGTTCTCGAGCAAAAACGCGGCAGGCCGCTTCTCGGCGATGATGCGCGCGACGTCGAAGAACAGGGTGCCCTGCGTGGTGCAGGCAAAGCCGTGCGGACGGCCAAGCGCGTTCTTCTTGCTCACGCCCGCGATCGAGAACGGCTGGCAGGGAAAGCCCGCGAGCAGGACGTCGTGATCGGGCACGTCGGCGGCGTCCACCGCCGTGATGTCGCCGATGAACGGATGGTCTTCGCCGTAGTTTTCCAGATAGGTCTTGCGCGAGAACGGATTCCATTCGCTCGTGAAGACGCACTCGCCGCCGTGCGCCTCGAAACCCTTGCGGATGCCGCCGATGCCGGCGAACAGGTCGATGAAGCGAAAGCGCGCCGCGCTGCCGTTCGCGTGAGCGCTGCCTTGCAGCAGTTCGCGCAGTGCGGCTTCCAGCATCGCGGGGCAGGGCGTTTCGCCCTTTTCCCAGCGCCGCACGGTTTTCACGTCGCGGCCGACGTGTGTGGCGATCTGCTGTTGGGTGAAACGCTTGCGTGCCTGCTGAAGCAGGTCTCTCGGTTCGGCCGTGTGCACGGAGTCCTCGTTAGGGTATTTTTGCGGACATTATGACCGATGGTCGACCCGCGGCACCAGGAATTCCCGATGCGCGTGCGCAGGCGCGCGCCGCGCAGGCGAATGCCTCTACGTGCGAGCGTCGAATTCAGGGAGAAGTCAGGAGTGCTGCGGGCCGCCGTTGGCCTGCTTCGCCAGCACTACGGAGGCAGAGGCGACGTTCAGTTCGTGCAGATCGAGGATGAGCAGCAGGCTGTCGATTTCGCACAGCTGGCCCTTGTTCACGTAACCGGTCTCGAGCAGGCGGTGCAGCCGCTGGCGCCAGTAGTTCGCGGGGAGAATCGGGCCGCCGAAGTCGCCGGCGAGCGACAAGGGCATCACGCGACGAATGTGCGTGATGTCCTGGTCGATGAGGTTCGACATCATATAACCGGCGGGGAGGGGACGCGTGGTGTCCATGAAGGCCATTACGGCACTATTTTTTTCTTCTTTAGGGGATATGACTCAGTACTTACCCCTAATTCGCCGGTTATCTGTCGTTTGTTTTGCCGTTTATTCGGCAGCAGGCGGCGTCGCGCCCGGCACCTGGGCCGCGCTTTCGAAGAAGCGCCGCGTCGCTTCGAACGCGTTCAGCATCTGCTCAGGCCAAGGCGTTTGCAGCATCACGGCCTGATGGTTTTCGAACGCCGCGCCCAGCTGGCGCGCGAGTTCAGGCGAATTCAGATGGCGCAGCAGCACGCTCACGGCAATGGCGGTGGCCTGGCTGGCCCCGGCGGTCTGCAGTTCGGAGGCGGTGAGGGCGGCGATTTGCTTGTTGATGTCCATGGAAAATCTGCTCGGGAAAGAGGGAGCGCGAGTGCGTGAAAGAGACGGGACGGGACGCGCGAACCGGTGGTGGCCTTCGCGGCTCGACCTACGCGGCCCGGCTGCTCGAGCGGCTGGTCCCCCTGGCAGGAATCGAACCTGCATCTAGCGCTTAGGAGGCACTTGTTCTATCCATTGAACTACAGGGAGCGCGGTCGAGCATTGCTCCGTTCGATCGCCATGTTTCCCAAGTGACCCGTCATGGCGCGGAGCGGCGCGCGAAGCGGTTCGGCCTTGCGGGCCCGAGCGATATCGCGACGCAGGGCCAAGAGTATAGCAAACGTGTTCGGGCGCGAAAATGACGCCCCTTTAGCGCCGGCACCGCGTTTTGGGTCCCGCGTTTATCGGTTCCCCGCGAGTCGTCGCGATCAGAACTCGACGACGGCGAATTCCGGCTTACCCACATCGCACAGCGGGCAGCGCCAGTCGTCGGGAATATCGGCAAAGCGCGTGCCGGCGGCGATCCCCTCACCGGGCAGACCTTCTTCCTCGTTGTAGATCCAGCCGCAGATCAGGCAGACCCAGCTCTTGTATTCGATTACTTCACTCACAACGTGTCCTTCGTCTAGTCGATTCGATGCATGGCCCGGCATACGACCCTTTATTTAATCCAGGGCGGGCGCGCGCGACCCGCGATGTTACCGGAAAACGGATCGCGTGCCGCTGCGCTAAAGGGTCGCTAAACGCTGAGGCCTGACCTGTGTGGAGCGCGCCCCGCCGGCCGGACCTCCGCGGCCCGACCGGCGCGGCCCGGTACAATGCCCGCTTCAGGTCCAACGCACGCATCGCTCTCCATCCATGTCGCTTTACACCATCACAGGCGCGCAACTGGCGTTCGGCCATGTCGCGCTGCTCGACCACGCGGACTTTTCGCTCGAAGCCGGCGAGCGCGTCGGGCTGATCGGCCGCAACGGCGCGGGCAAGTCGTCGCTGCTGACCATCGTCGCCGATCTCGCGAAGCCCGACGACGGGCTCATCACGCGCCAGCAGGATCTCTCGACCGTCTACGTGCCGCAGGAGCCCGACTTCGACGCCGACGCCACGGTGTTCGACACCGTCGCCTCGGGCCTCGCCGACGTGCGTGCGCTGCTCGACGAATACGACACGGTCGCGCACAAGCTCGCGGACACGCCCGAAGGCGCGGAACACGACGCGCTGCTCGCGCGCATGAACACGCTGCAATCGTCGCTCGATCATGCCGACGCCTGGAACTGGCGCACGCGCGTGTCGACGACGCTCGCGCAGATCGGCCTCGAAGGCGACGCGCGCGTGGGCGCGCTCTCGGGTGGGATGCAAAAGCGCGTGGCGCTCGCGCGCGCGCTCGTCGTGCAGCCCGACATCCTGCTGCTCGACGAACCGACCAACCACCTCGACTTCGACGGCATTCGCTGGCTCGAAGAACTGCTCGTGGCGCAGCGTTCGAGCCTGCTCTTCATCACCCACGACCGCGCGTTTCTCGACCGCGTGGCGACACGCATCGTCGAACTCGATCGCGGCAAGCTGCTCTCGTATCCGGGCAACTTCTCGCAGTACCAGGAGCGCAAGGCGCAGCAGCTCGAAGTCGAGCGCGTGGAGAACGACAAGTTCGACAAACTGCTCGCGCAGGAAGAAGTGTGGATCCGCAAAGGCGTGGAAGCGCGCCGCACGCGCAGCGTGGGCCGCATCGCGCGCCTCGTCCAGATGCGCCATGATCGCGAGGAACGGCGCAACGTGCAGGGCAACGTGAAGCTCGACGTCGCGCAAGGCGAGAAGTCGGGCAAGATCGTCGCGGAACTCACGGATGTGACGAAGGGCTATGGTGGCCGCACGATCGTCGATAACGTCTCGTCGACGGTCATGCGCGGCGACAAGATCGGCTTTGTCGGTCCGAACGGCGCGGGCAAGACCACGCTGCTGAAGCTGATCCTCGGCGATCTGAAGCCGGACGTTGGCACGGTGCGCGTGGGGACGAATCTGCAGGTGGCGTACTTCGACCAGATGCGCGCGCAGCTCGACATGGAAAAGAGTCTCGCCGATACGATCAGCCCCGGCAGCGACTGGGTAGAGATCAACGGCGCGAAGAAGCACGTGATGAGCTATCTCGGCGACTTCCTGTTCGCACCCGAGCGCGCGCGTTCGCCCGTGAAGTCGCTTTCGGGCGGCGAGCGCAACCGCCTGCTGCTCGCGCGTTTGTTCGCGCGGCCCGCGAACGTGCTGGTGCTCGATGAACCGACCAACGATCTCGACATCCCGACGCTCGAACTGCTCGAAGAGCTGCTGACCGACTACGACGGCACCGTGCTGCTCGTGAGCCACGACCGCGCGTTCCTCGACAACGTGGTGACTTCGGTGATCGCATCCGAGGGCGAAGGGCGCTGGCGCGAGTACGTGGGCGGCTTCACGGACTGGCAGACGCAGAGCGCCCGTGCGCAGGAAATTGCCGAGGCGCGCGCGCCGAAGGAAGCGGCTGCTGCGGTGGCGGCGCCCAAGGACAGCGCGGCGGGGCGCAATGCCCAGCGCAGCGTGAAGCTTTCGTTCAAGGAGCAGCGCGAGCTCGAGGAACTGCCCAAGCGCATCGAGGCGCTGGAGACGGAGCAAAAGACCATCGGCGCGCAGATCGAGGACGGTTCGATCTTCGCGAAGGATGCGCAGGAGGGCGCTCGCCTGACTGAACGCTACGCGGCGATCGACGACGAATTGCTCGTTGCGCTGGAGCGGTGGGAGGAACTGGAGAGCAAGCGCAAGTGATGCGAGAGAGAGCGGCCTGATGAAGGCCGCTTTTTTTTGCGGCGCATGGGTGCGGCGCACTCGTCCGTTCGGCCAGCCAACCTTCGCGCAAATTGCCGTGCGAGCCCAAATCAGTACAATACCTCGCGAATTCGAATAACTGCGTGAACGACTGCGCTGCCGCGAGCGCATCTGCCACCGCGGCGTGCAGCCGGTTCACCCTGTTGTTTCGTATCGGTTTTTTTGAACGCTCAACGCGTTTTCCCCGCAGATGTCCACAGGACCTGTGGACAAGCGCGCGGACAACCCCCTGTGGATCACCATGTCAACGAAGAAGTCCAACGCTGGAAACACTGGCTATAGCGAAGCGTCGATCAAGGTGCTCAAGGGCCTCGAGCCCGTCCGGCAGCGGCCGGGCATGTATACGCGCACCGAGAATCCGCTGCACATCATCCAGGAAGTCATCGACAACGCCTCGGACGAAGCGCTCGGCGGCTACGGCCGTCGCATCACCGTGACGCTGCACGCCGACCATTCCGTCTCTGTCGAGGACGATGGCCGCGGCATTCCGTTCGGCCTGCACCCTGAAGAGAAGGTACCCGTCGTCGAGATCGTCTTCACGCGCCTGCACGCGGGCGGCAAGTTCGACAAGGCCGCCGGCGGCGCCTATACCTTCTCGGGCGGCCTGCACGGCGTGGGCGTCTCGGTCACCAACGCGCTCTCCACGCGTCTGGACGTGACCGTCTGGCGCGACGGCAAGGTCGCCGAAATCGGCTTCTCGGACGGCAATGTCACGAGGCCGCTCACCACGCGCAACGCCGCGCGCGACGAAAAGAAGACGGGCACGCGCGTGACCGCGTTGGCCGATCCCAAGTATTTCGATTCGCCCAATCTGCCGCTCGGCGAGCTGCAACGTCTCTTGCGCTCGAAGGCCGTACTGCTGCCGGGCGTCGAGGTCACGCTCGTGATCGAGAAGACCGGTGAGCACCAAAGCTGGAAATACGAAGACGGCCTGCGCGGCTACCTGCTCGAAGGCATGGGCGGCGCCGACCTGCTGATCCCGCTCTTCGAAGGCGAGCGCTACGCCGACGCACGCACCACCGACGACACCTTCGCCGAAGGCGAGGGCGCCACGTGGGTCGTGGCGTGGAGCGAGGAAGGCTCGCTCACGCGCGAGTCGTACGTGAACCTGATTCCGACGCCCGCTGGCGGCACGCATGAAAGCGGCCTGCGCGACGGTCTCTTCCAGGCCGTGAAGAGCTTCGTCGAATTGCACAATCTTCAGCCTAAAGGCGTGAAGCTCCTGCCCGAAGACGTCTTTGCGCGCGTCTCGTTCGTGCTCTCGGCCAAGGTGCTCGACCCGCAGTTCCAGGGGCAGATCAAGGAGCGCTTGAACAGCCGCGATGCCGTGAAGCTCGTTTCGTCGTTCTCGCGTCCGGCTTTGGAGCTTTGGCTCAACCAGCACGTCGAGCATGGCAAGAAACTCGCCGATCTCGTCATCAAGCAGGCGCAGGCGCGTACGCGCGCGGGTCAGAAGGTCGAGAAGCGCAAGAGCTCGGGCGTGGCCGTGCTGCCGGGCAAGCTCACCGACTGCGAATCGACCGACATCGCGCGCAACGAACTCTTCCTCGTGGAGGGCGATTCCGCTGGCGGCTCCGCGAAGATGGGGCGCGACAAGGGGTACCAGGCCATCCTGCCGCTGCGCGGCAAGGTGCTCAACACGTGGGAGACCGAGCGCGACCGGCTCTTTGCGAACAACGAAGTGCACGACATTTCGGTGGCGATCGGCGTCGATCCGCACAGCCCCGACGAAACCGTCGATCTCTCGAATCTGCGCTACGGCAAGATCTGCATTCTTTCCGATGCCGACGTCGATGGCTCGCACATCCAGGTGCTGCTGCTCACGCTGTTCTTCAAGCATTTCCCGCAGCTGATCGAGCGCGGTCACGTGTGCGTGGCGCGCCCGCCGCTGTTCCGTGTGGATGCGCCCGCGCGCGGCAAGAAGCCCGCGCAGAAGCTCTATGCGCTCGACGAGGGCGAACTCGAGGCGATCCTCGACAAGCTGCGCAAGGACGGCGTGCGCGAGACGCAATGGACCATCAGCCGCTTCAAGGGTCTTGGTGAAATGAGCGCCGAGCAGCTCTGGGACACGACGATGAACCCCGACACGCGGCGCCTCTCGCCCATCGCGCTCGGCGACCTCGACTACGAGGCCACGGTGGCGCGCATGACGATGCTCATGGGCAAGGGCGAAGCGGCTTCGCGCCGTTCGTGGCTCGAAGAGAAGGGCAACGAAGTCGAAGCGGATATCTAAGCGCACACGTTAGCGCACAAGTCGGCGCAACTGAGCAGCGCAACTGAGCGCCCGCGCCCATACCAGATTACGGAACGATTGAAACATGGACGATCTCTTTGCTGAAGTGACGGACGCCCCGAACGGCGACACGCTCACGCTCGGCCACTACGCGGAACGCGCCTATCTCGACTACGCGGTGAGCGTGGTGAAGGGCCGCGCGCTGCCCGACGTCTGCGACGGCCAGAAGCCGGTGCAGCGGCGCATTCTCTTCGCGATGAACGAAATGGGTCTCGGCGATAACGCCAAGCCCGTGAAGTCGGCACGCGTGGTGGGCGACGTGCTCGGCAAGTACCATCCGCACGGCGACCAGTCGGCCTACGACGCGCTCGTGCGTCTCGCCCAGGACTTCTCGATGCGCTATCCGCTCATCGACGGCCAGGGCAATTTCGGCTCGCGCGACGGCGACGGCGCGGCGGCCATGCGATACACCGAAGCGCGCCTGACGCCCATCGCCAAGCTGCTGCTCGACGAAATCGACATGGGCACCGTCGATTTCATGCCGAACTACGACGGCTCGTTCCAGGAGCCGAAGACGCTGCCGGCCCGCCTGCCCATGCTGCTGCTCAACGGCGCGTCGGGCATCGCGGTCGGTCTGGCCACCGAAATCCCTTCGCACAATCTGCGCGAAGTGGCGACGGCGGCCGTGGCGATGATCAAGAATCCGAAGCTTTCGCACGCGGAAATCATGGAACGTCTGCCGGGGCCCGATTTCCCGGGCGGCGGCCAGATCATTTCGAGCGACGCTGAAATCGCTGCGGCTTATGAGTCGGGGCGCGGCAGCCTCAAGGTGCGCGCGCGCTGGAAGATCGAGGAGCTCGCGCGCGGCCAGTGGCAACTCGTGGTGACCGAGCTGCCGCCGAACACCTCGGGCCAGAAGGTGCTCGAAGAGATCGAGGAGCTCACGAACCCGAAGCTCAAGCTCGGCAAGAAGACGCTCACGCCCGAGCAGTTGCAGAGCAAGCAGACCATGCTCGCGCTGCTCGACGCCGTGCGCGACGAGTCGGGCAAGGACGCGCCCGTGCGCCTCGTGTTCGAGCCGAAGACGAGCAAGATCGATCAGGGCGAATTCGTCAATTCGCTGCTCGCCAACACGAGCCTCGAATCGAACGCTTCGCTGAACCTGGTGATGATCGGCGCCGATGGCCGTCCCCGCCAGAAGGGCATCAGCGAGATTCTGGGCGAGTGGATCGGCTTCCGCTTCGCGACGGTCACGCGCCGCACGCAACATCGCCTGACGAAGGTCGACGACCGCATCCATATCCTCGAAGGGCGGATGATCGTCTTCCTCAATATCGACGAAGTCATCCGCATCATCCGCGAGTCGGACGAGCCCAAGAGCGCGCTGATGAGCGCGTTCGGGCTTTCCGAGCGCCAGGCCGAGGACATTCTTGAAATCCGTCTGCGTCAGTTGGCGCGGCTCGAGAAGATCAAGATCGAGAAGGAACTCGCGGAACTGCGCGACGAGAAGGCGAAGCTCGAGGAGCTGCTCGCGAACGACGCGTCGATGAAGCGGCTCATCGTGAAGGAAATCGAAGCCGACGCGAAGCAGTACGGCGACGATCGCCGCACGCTGATCCAGCAGGAAAAGCGCGCGAGCTTCGAGGCGCGCGTGGTGGACGAGCCGGTCACGGTCGTCGTCTCGCAGAAGGGCTGGGTGCGTGCGCTCAAGGGTCATGGGCTCGACACGCAGGGCTTCACGTTCAAGGCCGGCGACGGCCTCTATGCGGCGTTCCAGTGCCGCACGCCCGACACGCTCATCGCGTGGGGCAGCAATGGCCGCGTGTATTCGGTGTCGATTGCGAACCTGCCTGGCGGCCGTGGCGACGGTGTGCCGGTCACGTCGCTCATCGAACTCGAAGCGGGCACGCATCTGCTGCATTACTTCGCGGCGAATGCGGAACAGCAATTGCTGCTGGCTTCGAGCAACGGCTTTGGCTTCATCGCGAAGATCGGCGACATGGTGAGCCGCGTGAAGGCGGGCAAGGCGTTCATGACGATCGACGAGGGCTGCGTGCCGCTCGCGCCGATGCCGATGTTGCCCGGCGCGCTGCAGGTGGCGTGCCTTTCGTCGGGCGGTCGTTTGCTGGTGTTCGGCCTCGACGAGATGAAGACGCTTTCCGGCGGCGGCCGTGGCGTCACGCTCATGCAGCTCGACGATAAAGAGAAGCTCCTGCAGGCGCTCGCGATCAGCGCGGCGGGCGTCGTGCTCGTGGGCACGGGCCGCGGCGGCAAGCCGGGCGAGGACCTGATGGCCGGCGCGGTGTTGGCTCCGCAGATCGGCAAGCGCGCACGCAAGGGCCGCGCGCCGGACTCGAAGCTCAAGGTCGTGACGGAGATGCGTCCGGTGTTGCCGAGGTAAAGGCGCTGTGCGTGGGACCGGAGTAAGTGCTAAAGCACTAACTCCGGATCGCAAAGTGCTAAAGCGCTAACTCCGGTCGACACATATCCGGCGCAAATCGCTGCTCGGCATGGAATAATGCCGCGCACAACGCATGAGACGGGAGCGCTCCCGTCCACGTGCGCCAGATAATTACACGTTACGAGGGAATTCAAGCATGGGCCACGCGATCGCAGTCGCGCTCTTTCTGCATCTGCTGGGCGTCGCCGTCTGGGTGGGCGGCATGATCTTCGCGCACTTCTGTCTGCGCCCGGCGCTCGAAGACCTCTCGCCGCAACTGCGCCTGCCGCTCATCGAATCGGTGTTCGGTCGCTTCTTCAACTGGGTGGGCGTCTCGGTCATCGTGATCCTGCTTTCCGGCGGCTTCCTGCTCATGCAGCTCGGCGGCGAGCACGCCACCTGGCAACTGCATGCCATGGCGGGCCTGGGCGTGCTGATGATGCTGATCTTCGGCCACATCCGCTTCGCCGTGTTTCCGCGTATTCGCCGCGCCGTGCAAGCGCAGAAGTGGCCCGACGGTGCGCGCGCCGTGGGTACCGTGCGCCGGCTCGTCGTCATCAATCTCGTGCTGGGCATCGTGACGATCGGCGTTGCCGTGCTCGCGCGCGGGTTCTGATCCGCGCTTCTGTTCGTCTCTCCCGCAACGTTCGCGGCCCGCGCCTGAGGTTCTACAGCCGCTCCGCGAGCGCATGGCGCTGCATACAGCGCTCCATCGCATCGAAGAACGCTTCTTCGGCCGCATTGCGCTTGCGTTCGCGATGCCACAGCAAGTGGATGTCGACGTCCACGAGCCCTTCCTCCGGCGGCAGCCGCCACAGGCGCTGCCGCGCCAGATCGTCCCGCACCGTATGCTCGGGCAGGCAGCCAATGCCGTAGCCCGCGAAGATCAGCCGCCGCACTTCATCGAGACTCGGCGACGACGCCACGATCCGCCCCGTGAAGCCGCGCTGGTCGCGAAACACCGTGAGCGGCGAGAGGCTGTCGCCGATCTGATCGCTCGTGAAGGAGACAAAGTTCTCCGCAAGCAGATCCTCCATCGTCAGTTGCGAAAGCCCGAAGAGCCGGTGATGCCGGCCGCAGAACATCGCATAGCGCTGGCGCAAAAAGCAGCGCATGTCGAGCTTGTCGATGGGCGTGCGGCACAGGCTCAAGCCTGCGGTCGCGGTTTTCTGCAGCAGCGACGAGATGATGTCCGACGAGCGCATGACTTCGATCTGCAGATCGACGCGCGGGTAGGCCGTGTGGAATTCCGCGAGAAATTCGTCGTACACACGCGACTCGATGCGGCTCACCGTGAGCAGGCGGATCGAGCCGGTGATGTCGGCGGTGCGTTCATCGAGCCCGGTTTCGAGCTGGGAAATCGTGCCGTAGATGTCGCTCGCGATGCGATAGACCTCTTCGCCCGCCTCGGTCGGCACGAACTGCGCGCCGCGCCGCTCGATGAGCTTGCGGCCGAGCGCGTCTTCGAGGCGCTTGAGCGCCTGGCTCACGGCCGGCTGCGTGACGTACAGGCGCGCGGCGGCGCGGCTCAGGCTGCGCTCCTGCATGATCGCGAGATAGGTGCGCAGCAGGTTCCAGTCGAGACGGTCGTTGAGAAAGCGGGTGGTATCGGCGCGCATGGGCGGTCTCCCGGCGCGGTGCTGCGCCAAGGGTATTAGCAAAAGTTATGCGCTGAATAATAACGCGAAATTTGACTAATGATTTGTGGCTAGCGATAAAGCGTATATGCAACGCAAATTCATCCCAAACGCGCCTGACGGAGACCGACGCATGGCTAACCCACAACCCAGCACCCGGCAGCCAGTGCGCGCCGCCGCCGCAGCGTTCATCGGCACGATGATCGAGTGGTACGACTTCTACATCTACGCCACGGCCGCCGCGCTGGTGTTCGGCGAACTGTATTTCCCTTCCGAAGATCGTTTCGTGAGCACGATGGCGTCGTTCGCGACCTTCGCCGTCGGCTTTTTCGCGCGCCCGCTTGGCGGCCTGATCTTCGGCCACCTGGGCGACCGGATCGGCCGCAAGAAAGCGCTCATGACCACGCTGATGATGATGGGCGTCGCCACCGTCTGTGTCGGCCTGCTGCCTTCGTACGCGAGCGTGGGCATGCTCGCGCCAGTGCTGCTCGTGCTGCTGCGCGTGGTGCAGGGCATCGCCGTGGGCGGCGAGTGGGGCGGCGCCGTCCTGATGGCGGGTGAGCATGCGCCCGAAGGCCGCCGCACGTTCTTCGCTTCGTTTGCGCAGTTGGGTTCGCCCGCGGGGCTGATCCTCTCGCTGCTGGCGTTCCGCTCGGTCACCTCGCTCGACAAGGCCGACTTTCTTTCGTGGGGCTGGCGTCTGCCGTTCCTCGTTTCGGCGGTGCTGCTCGTGGTCGGCATCATGATCCGGCTCGGCGTCAACGAATCGCCCGAGTTCGAGAAGCTCAAGGACCAGCGTCGCACGCTCAAGCTGCCCGTCGCCGAAGTGTTCCGCTCGTCGTGGGGCCTCGTGCTGTTGTGCATTGGTGCGAATACCATCGGCATTGCGGGCGTGTACTTCACCAACACGTTCATGATCGCGTACACCACGCAGTACGTCGGCATCACGCGCTCGCTCATTCTCGATTGTCTGTTCGCGGTCGCGATCATCCAGTTCCTCGTGCAGCCGCTCGCCGCCTGGCTCGCGGAACGCCTGGGCGGCGCGCGCTTCCTCAAGTGGGCCGCCACGGCCGCGATGCTCTCGCCGTATCCGATGTTCGTGCTCGTGCAAAGCGGCAAGGTCGTGCCGATGGTGATCGGCATCGCGATCGCCGTGGTCTGCATGGCGAGCTTCTATTCGGTGATCGCGGGCTTCGTTTCGGGCGTGTTCCCCACGCGCGTGCGCTACTCCGCGATTTCGCTCTCTTACCAGGTGTGCGGCGCGATCGCGGGTGGCCTCACGCCGCTCGTCGGCACGTGGCTCGCGCATCACTATGTGGGGCAGTGGTGGCCCCTCGCCGTGTTCTATACGTGCCTCGCGGGCGTCTCGCTCCTGTGCATCGTCGCGCTCGACGCGCGCCGCCACGAGCATGCGCATGACGAGGCGGCTGCCGAGGCGCTGAGTGTTCGTTGAGTGCGCGCTGATGCTGTGCAGGTGTACTGATTAGTTCGACTGAAATGGATGGACCGATGAAAGACCTTTTGCAGATTGACGGCCCGCGCCTGTGGGCGAGCCTCTCGGAGATGGCGCGCATCGGCGCGACGGCAGGGGCAGGCGTACGCCGCCTCGCGCTCACCGAAGAAGACCGGCGTGGTCGTGAGCTGTTCGCGCGCTGGTGCCGCGAGGCGGGCATGACGGTGTGGACCGACGAAGTGGGGAACCTGTTCGCGCGCCGCGAAGGCGATGACGCGCAGGCCGCGCCCGTGCTGATGGGCAGCCACCTCGACACGCAGCCCGAAGGCGGTCGCTTCGATGGCGTGTACGGCGTGCTCGCGGCGCTCGAAGTCGTGCGCGCGCTCAACGACGCGGGCGCACGGACCGTGAAGCCCATTGAGATCTGCTCGTGGACCAACGAGGAGGGCGCGCGCTTCACGCCGGCGATGCTGGGCTCGGCGGTGTTCACGGGTGCGATGACGCTGGCGGACGCACTGGCGCGCACGGATGCCGATGGCGTGACGCTCGGCGCCGCGCTCGACGCATGCGGCGCGCGCGGCACGCGCGCCGTGCAAGGCGTGGCCGTCGACGCCTACTTCGAAGCCCATATCGAGCAGGGCCCGATTCTCGAGGCGAACGGCACGACCATCGGCGTCGTGACGGGTGGCCAGGCGATCCGCTGGTTCGATGTGAAGGTGACGGGCGTGGCCGCGCATGCGGGCACGACGCCCATGCGCTATCGCAAGGATGCGTGGTTCGGCGCGGCGCAAATGTCGCTCGACATCGAGCGCGTGATGGCGCGCTACGCGCCGCTCGGCCTCGTGACGATCGGCCAGGCGCAGATCGCGAATTCGTCGCGCAACACGATCGCGGCGAATCTGACCTTCACGGTCGATCTACGCCATCCCGACGATGCGCAGCTCGACGCGATGGAGCGCGACTTGCGCGCGTTATGCGCGGAGGTGGCCGCGGCGCGTGGCCTCGGCGTGCAGATCGCGCATTGCTGGACGAGCCCGGCCACGCCGTTCGACGCGCAGTGCGTCGCGCTGGTTGCTGAAGCGACGCAGCGCTTTGGCTATCCGCACGAGCGTATCGTGAGCGGTGCGGGTCACGACGCGATCCACCTCGCGCGCTACTGCCCGAGCGCGATGGTGTTCATTCCCTGCGTGGACGGTCTGTCGCACAACGAAGCCGAGGACGCCCTGCCGGAAGACGTCACGGCTGGCGCGAACGTACTGCTCAACGCCGTCGCGGCGCGCGCGGGCGTGCGCGTGGCCGCCGACGCCGCCGCCGATGCGTGAGAAAAATAGAAGGAGAACTGAACATGAAAACCTGGTTTCATCCCGATCAGCTGCTGCACCATCCGCGCGCCTATTTTTCGCGCGGCCAGTTACGTGAGCCGCAGGAAGTGCCGCAGCGCGCCGAGCATCTCGTTGCCGCGGCGCGCTCGCTCGGCTTCGACGTGAAGGCGCCCGCCGACTTCGGCACGGCTCCCATCGCCGCCGTGCACGACATGAACTATCTGCGCTTTCTCGAAGAAGCGCACACGGAATGGAAGCGCGTGCCCGAAGACTGGGGCGAAGAGGTGATGTCGAACATCTACGTGCGCGAGCCGAATCCGCTGCGCGGCGTACTCGCGCAAGCGGCGCGCTATCTCGCGGATGGCAGCTGCCCCGTGGGTGCAAATACGTGGCGCGCGGCCTACTGGTCGGCGCAAAGCGCGTTGGCCGCTGCGGCGTGCGTAAGCGATGGCGCGCGCGAGTCGTACGCGCTTTCACGTCCGCCTGGCCATCATGCCCGCGCGGACGCGGCGGGTGGCTTCTGCTATCTGAACAACGCGGCTATCGCGGCGCAGTCGCTGCGCAGCCGGTTCAAGCGCGTGGCGATCCTCGATAGCGACATGCACCACGGCCAGGGCGTGCAGGAAATCTTCTATGGCCGCAGCGACGTGCTCTACATCTCGATCCATGGCGATCCGACCAACTTCTATCCCGTGGTCGCGGGCTACGAGGACGAGCGCGGCAATGGCGTGGGCGAGGGCTACAACGTCAATCTGCCGATGCCGCATGGCGCGTCCGAAGCCGTCTTCTTCGAGCGCGTGGAGGCGGCGCTGCGCGTTCTCAAGCGCTTCGAGCCGGACGCGCTCGTACTTGCGCTCGGCTTCGACATCTACAAGGACGATCCGCAGTCGAAGGTTGCCGTGAGCACCGAAGGGTTTGGGCAGCTCGGCACGGCGATCGGCGCGCTCGGCCTGCCTTCGGTCATCGTGCAGGAAGGCGGCTATCACCTCGAAAGTCTCGAAGACAACGCGCGCGCGTTCTTCGGCGGCTTCACGGGGGCGCGCTGATCAGCGCATGAGCTTGCGCTTCACGCCCACGCATCAGGCCCACACGTCAGGCCCAAAGCAGCCACACCCCGCACGCAAGCCCGACCGTCGCGTAGACCGCGTAAGCGGGGAGCTTGAGTTTGCCGAAGCACATCGCCGAGAACATGGCCGTCAGCAGATACGACGGATGTAGCGGCACGTGTCGCGCGATATGCCAGACGGCGATCGCGAGAAACGCGGTGGTCGCGGCGCGCAGCACGCGCATGGCGTGCTCGAAGCGCGGGTTCGCCTTCATGCGGTGCAGGTGCCGCCGCGCGAGCACGACGAGGCAGCCCGAAGGCACGAAGAGCGCGAGCGTGGCGACGAGCGCGCCGACCCAGCCATCCACGAGATAGCCGAAGAAGGGCACCACGTTCAGCAGCGGCCCCGGCGAAAGCGGGGAGAGCGTGAACGCCAGCGTGAAGTCGTCGTTGGTGATGCCCACCGCCGGCGTGACGAACAGCGTTTTCAACACGGGCAGCGCAGAAAAGCCGCCGCCGAACAGCGTCATACCCGCGCCCGCGAGACGCGGCCAGAGCAGCGCCGAGTCGAGCGGGTGCGGCAGCGGCAGCGCGAACACGACGATCAGCGCAGCAAGCGCGGCAAGCAACTGCACGTCGCGCCGCGTCACGCGCAATTCGAGCCGCTGCGAAGGCACAGGGCTCGCGAGCCAGCCCGCGGCAAACGCGACAAGGAGAATCGCCACGTACGCCGCGGCGCTCGCGGCGAGCGCGAGCGTCGCGCAGGCCGCAAGCGCCACGCCCCATTCGAGCGGGCCACGCACGAGCGCGCGGGTTTGCCGGTACCAGGTCACGCCGATCAGCATGGCGAGCACTACGCTGAAATGGTCGAGCAGCGTGCGTGAGGCAACCGCGTGCACGAGCGGCGTGCGGTAGAAGATGGCGAACACCGTCATCAGCGCGAAGAAGGGCAGCACGCTCGCCACGCCCGCGACCCAGGCGCCCGCGCGCCCGCGCAGCGCGTGGCCGAGTTGCACCGCGACGTTGCAGCCCACCGGACCCGGCACCATCCAGGCGAGTGCGACCAGATCCGAGAACGCGGTTTGCGTGAGCCGCGCCTCGCGCTCCACGTAGTGCTGCTCCAGTTGCGCCATGAGTGCCAGGCCGCCCCACGAGACCGCGGAAACGGTCAGCACGACGCGAAAGAGCGTCAGGAGCGGTTCGTCGTTGTCGCGGAATTTGCCCGTATCAGGCGCCGCGATCGCTTCGTCGGTGCGGGTTTGCATGGCATGCATCATGCGTGCGAGGGTGCGTATGCGTCTGTGCGCGAAGGCACGCGGCTCGCGGACGTCACCGGAAACTGCGCAGAAAATGCGCGCAACCATTCGCAATGGCAAACGTCAGCGCGATTGCGGCGCGTCGCTCAGGCGCTCGTTGCGGTGATCTTCGCGCGCGGCTTGCGTGCCCGGCAGCGTCGCGCTGCACACGCCGAAGCGCTCGATCAGCGCGGCCACGCCTTCCACCGGCACAGGACGCGAGAACAGGAAGCCCTGTGCCTCGATCGGCCCGAGCGCGGAAAGCCATGCGATCTGCTCTTCGGTTTCGGTACCCTCGACGACCACCGTGAGCCCGAGCGAGCGCGCGAGATTGACGATCGCGGAGACCATCACGCACACGCTGCGGTCCGCGGGAATGGCCTGCACGAACGAGCGGTCGACCTTGAGCGTGTCGACGGCGAAGCGGTTCAGATATGAGAGCGACGAATAGCCGGTGCCGAAGTCGTCGAGCGCAACGCGCACGCCAAGACGCTTCAACGCGAAGATCTTCTCCGACACCAGCTCCGGATACTCCATCATCGCGGTTTCGGTGATCTCGAGTTCGAGCCGGTGCGCGGCGATGCCGGTTTCTTCGATTGCGTGCGCAACGGTCTCGTAGAGGTCGCCGCGCCAGAACTGCACGGCCGAGATGTTGATGGCGAGCGTGAGCGACTCATAGCCTTGCTGTTGCCACTGAGCGAGCTGAGCGCAGGCGGTGCGGATCACGAAGTCGCCCACAGGCACGATGAGGCCCGTGGATTCGGCCACCGGAATGAATTCGCCCGCGGGAATGAGTCCGTATTGCGGATGGTTCCAGCGCACGAGCGCCTCGAATCCGGTGATGCAGCGTCGGCGCAAATCGATCTTCGGCTGGTAGGCGAGGAAGAGCTGGTCTTCCGCGAGCGCGACGCGCAGTTGCTGCTCCCACTTCATCAGATGATCGGCGCGGTGGGCGAGTTGCGGCGAGTAGAAGCGAAAGCAGTTGCGTCCGGCCTCCTTCGCGGCGTACATCGCGAGGTCGGCCTTCTTGAGCAGATCGATTTCGCTCTCATGCGCGACCGCGAAGAGCGCGATGCCCGTGCTCGCATGCAACACGAAGGCGCTGCCGCGCACGTCGAACGGATGCGTGAAGGCGGCGTTGGTAGCCTCGGCGAGCGCGATGGCGCGCTTTTCGATGTCGTCGCCCTTCACGATCACCACGAACTCGTCGCCGCCGATGCGCGCGAGCGTGCCCGCGCCGCCCACGGCGTC
Organism: Paraburkholderia hiiakae; assembly: GCF_904848665.1. Lineage (GTDB taxonomy): Bacteria > Pseudomonadota > Gammaproteobacteria > Burkholderiales > Burkholderiaceae > Paraburkholderia > Paraburkholderia hiiakae. The sequence goes on along the minus strand of NZ_CAJHCQ010000001.1, from coordinate 142,391 downwards.
GGCGAGGCGTGCGGCGCTCATCTGCAGCACGATGTCGCCGGCGTTGTGGCCGAGCGTGTCGTTGACGGTCTTGAAGTTGTCGAGGTCGATGAAGAGAATGGCGAGGCGCCCGAGGTTGCCCGGCTGCGAGACTTCGTGGCGCAGACGTTGCAGCGTGGCGTAGCGGTTGGGCAGGCCTGTGAGCAGGTCGTACTGCACGAGTTGCGACATCTCGCGCTCGCGCCCGAGCAGCTTGCCGATCAACCCTGTGGCCACGGCGAAGAACGAGAGCATGGCGAGCGAGATGAACGTCGCCATCATCAGGTAGACGTCGCGCGTGTGGTTGTAGTCGGCGAACTCCTCGGCTTGCGAGAGGCCGACCAGCACGGCTAGCGGATAGCCGTCGATGTGGCGATACGAGACGATGCGCGTGACGTGATCGATCGGGTCGACGTAGGTGCCCGACACGTGCTCTGAAATGGGATACACGCCGCTCGCGGAGAACGTGCCGTTCGCGCGATCGGCGCTGCCCGTGCGGCGCGCCAGCACGGCGCCGCTATCCGAGATCACGGCGATCACGCCGTCACGGCCGATCGCGGCGTTGTTGTAGAAGTCGCTCGTGAAGTAGCTCGGGTCTTCCGACACCACCACCACGCCCGCGAACGAGCCGTCCGGGTGATTGAGGCGGCGCGTCATCTGCAGGGTCCAGTGGCCGGACACGCGGCCGAGCACCGGCTTGCTGATATAGAGCTGATCGTCGTTCTCGTGCTCGTGCACCCTGAAGTGCTCGCGGTCCGAGAGATCGATGGGTTTGGGGTTTGGGTCGGCCGTGTTGGCGATGAGCGTGCCGTGCTCGTCGATGATCGACACCTGCACGAGCGAGTCGCTCTGCACCACACCTTTCTCGACGGTGCTCGCGAGATCGAAGCGGCCCGGCGACTTCTCGAACTCGTACTTCACGAAGCGCGTGATCTGGTCGACCTGGTGAATCGCCTTGACGGTGTGTTGTTCGAGCGCCGCCGAGAGAATGGCCGCCGAGGCCGTGGCCTCGCGCATGGTCGCTTCCTTCTCGACCGAGAGGCGCGTGAAGATCACAGCCCACAGCAGCACGAGCACCAGCACACCGAGCAGCGGAATGGCGAGCAGCGCGCGCGGACGCGTATACGCCGGGCCGGGCGCGTTGCGCAGGCTCGAATCGCGCGAGAACGGCCCCCGGGTGGCGCTCATCGCGGCCGCCGTAGGCGCGTGATCTCGCACCGCGGATGCGGCGGCCAGAACGGCAACGATGCGCTCGGTTGAGTCGGCGGCATGAATAACGGATGGCTGGGGAATACGCGCATTGCGCGCGAGCAACGAACGCCGGACGCGGCATGCATCCGATGTTTCGATATTACTGGTTGGGGAATGATTAAGGAAGCTGCGGTCCCCCGGGTATACGCGAGGGTTACCTCAACACGCGCGCGATGCCCATGTGCGGTGCATAGATGCGAAGCGGTGCATGCCGGGCCATGCACCTTGCATGAGAAGGGGACTGCGGCCGGTCAGGCGAGCCGGCAGGTCCCGTCGACGACTGTCACCGAATGGCCGCCAATCCAGATCTTTTTCGCCGCATCGTCATAGTCGACGTGCACGCGCCCGTTGCGCCCGAGCGCCGTCCCCTGGCGCACCGTATAGCGGGCGCCAGGGCGCCGGTTCTGCTGTTCGAGCAGCATGGCGATGGCGGCGTTCGCGCTGCCGGTCACGGGGTCTTCGCCTTTGCCGAGGCCCGTCATCAGGCAGCGCACTTCGAAGGTCACCGGGCCATCGGCCTCATGCGGGCCGTAGGCGGCCACGCCGTGTGCGCCCACGCTCGCGGCCACGGCTTCGATCGCATCAAAGTCGACGTCGAGCGCGAGCACCGCTTGCGCCGATGCCAGGCGCACGACGAGCCACGGCGCGCCGTTATCGACGCCGCAGGGTGTCGCCGTGAAGTCGATGGCTTCCGAGCGCAGCGCGGCGCGCAAGGCATCGAACTGCGCGGCGGCGAGCGGCGTGATCCGCGCGGCCGGGGCGGCGAAGGCCCATGCGCCGTTCTCGCCTGCGGCCAGGTCGATGAGACCGACGCCGCATTCCTGCACGAGGCGGCCAGGCGTTTTCGGCGTGCGGCCGCTCTCGAGGAACGCGTGCGCCGTGCCGAGCGTCGGGTGGCCCGCGAACGGCAGCTCGCCCTTGGTCGTGAAGATGCGCACGCGGTAATCGGCGCGCGCGTCGGTGGGGGCGAGCAGGAAGCTGGTTTCCGAGAGATTCGTCCAGCGCGCGATGGCCTGCATCTCGTCGCCGCTCAAGTCCTCGGCGTCGAACACCACGGCGAGCGGGTTGCCCTTGAAGGGTACCGACGTGAAGACGTCGACCTGTTTGAAGCTCACGCTGTGCTGGGTCATGGCGGGACGATCGTAGAGGGGAGGGGCGGCGCGAGAAGATGCGCCTGATTGCGCGAGTGCGCAACAGAAAACTGCGTGAAGGTGCGCGGACCTTGACGCAGGTCCGCGCACGTCACTAAAGCTTGGTTTACTCGACTTCGGCGATCAGTTCGATCTCGACGCACGCGCCAAGCGGAATCTGCGCGACGCCGAACGCCGAGCGTGCGTGCTTGCCCTTCTCGCCAAATACGTCGGCGATCAGCTCCGAAGCGCCGTTTGTGACGACGTGCTGTTCGGTGAAGGTGAGCGTCGAGTTCACGAGGCTCATGAGCTTGACTACGCGCTTGACCTTGTTGAGGTCGCCCGTGTGGGCGTGCAGCGTGGCGAGCAGGTCGATCGCGATCGAGCGCGCGGCGGCCTTGCCTTCTTCGGTCGTGAGCGACTCGCCGAGCTTGCCGGCCCACACCTTGCCGTCTTTCTTCGCGATGTGACCCGACAGGTACACCGTGTTGCCGCTCTGGGCGCTCATCACGTAGGCCGCGGCGGGTGCGCCCGCCTCGGGCAGGGTGATGCCGAGCTGTTCGAGACGGTCGTAGATGTTGATGTCAGCCATGATCAAGATTCCTCGTTCGGGTGTTGAGTCGGGAAAAGCCTTCCGTGCGTTTCAGGCGTGCGCGCGGATCAGGGCCGCGAGCTTCGCGACGCCTTCTTCGATCTTCGCGGGCGGCACCGTCACGAACGACAGGCGCAGCTTGTTGAGTTGCGGCTCGTCGGCGAAGAACGGCGCGCCGGGCACGAAGGCCACGTTCTGCGCGACGGCTTCGGCCAGCAGCTTCATGCTGTCGATGTTCGAGGGCAGCGTCACCCAGATGAACATGCCGCCTTCGGGGCGGTTCCAGCTCACGCCTTCGGGCATGTTGCGCTTGAGCGAGTCGAGCATTGCCTCGCACTGGTCGCGATAGAGCGCGCGCACCTTCGGGATGTGCGTGTCGAGGAAGCCGTCCTTCACCACCTCGTAGACGATACGCTGCGTGAAGCTCGGCGTGTGCAGGTCGGTGGCCTGCTTGGCCTGCACGAGTTTGAAGTGCAGGTCTTCGGGCGCAATGATGTAGCCCACGCGCAGGCCCGGCGCCAGGATCTTCGAGAACGAGCCCAGATGCACGACATGCTCGGGCGCAAGCGAGTGCACGGTAGGCAGCGGTTCGCCCGCGTAAAGGAGCGCGCCGTAGGGGTCGTCTTCGATCACGGGGAAGGGCGAGTGCTTCGCGAATTCCGCGAGCGCCTGGCGGCGCTCGAGCGGCAGGCGGCGGCCCGTGGGGTTCTGGAAGTTCGGGATCGCGTAGAGCAGGCGCGCGCCAGCCGTCAGTTCCGGCGTGAGGCCTTCGGGCACGAGGCCCTTCTCGTCGGTCGGGACCTGGACGTACTTCGGCTCGTAAAGCGAGAACGACTGCAGCGCGCCGAGGTAGGTGGGCGTTTCCACGAGCACGGGGCTATCGGGCGAGACCAGCACCTTGCCGATCAGGTCGAGCGCCTGCTGCGAACCCGTGGTGATGAGCACCTGCGAGGCGCGCACTTTCACGCCGCCCACCGAGTGGCGCGCGGCAATCCATTCGCGCAGCGGCATATAGCCTTCGGTCGCGCTGTACTGGAGGGCGCCCGAGGGATCGTCGCGCAGAATGCGGTCGGCAGCGGCGCGCATTTCCTCGGCCGGGAAGCTTGCCGGCGCGGGCAATCCGCCCGCGAACGAAATGACTTCGGGACGCTCGGTGACCTTCAGGATTTCGCGAATCGCCGAGCTGGTCAGCTTGATTGCACGCTCGGACAGTTGCCACGCGGGCGCGGCCTTGAGATCGCTCTGGTCCATGGGGTCTCCTTGTTGGGGTGGGGCGAGTGACAGATTCAGCAGCGGCATGGGGCGCGATCACACACCGCCGGATGCCGCCGAAAACCTTTGATTATGACGCGAAACCGGCTCATGCGCGCGCTGGCGCCGGGGCCGTGCGGATCGCCGCACGCCGGCCCAGCACGACGGTGGCGATCACGGCGGCTGCGTAGAGCCACGCCGAGGGCGCGACCTGCTCGCCGAAAAAGAGCGCCGAGAACGCCATCGTGAAGAAAATCTGCAGCAGCTGCACCTGGCCCACGCGCGCGGTGCCGCCCATGGCGAGCCCCGCGTACCACGCGAAAAAGCCGATGAACTGCGAAAACAGCGTGACGTATCCGAAGGCGAGCCAGGTCTTCAGCGCGACGGGGCCGGGATGCGCCACATGGTGCGCCCACGCGAGCCAGCCCACCGGCAGGGCGAGGAACGGCGCCGAGAGCACGAGCGCCCAGCAGATCACCTGCCAGCCGCCGAGCTGGCGTGCGAGGCGCGCGCCTTCGGCGTAGCCGAGCGCGCCGATGCCCACCGCGATGAGCATCCACGCATCGCCCGCGTGCAGCGAGCCGCCGCCCGCCTGGAGCGCGAACGCGACCACGAGCGCGCTGCCGAGGAGCGCGCTGGCCCAGAACGCCTTCGAGGGCCGCTCGTGCGAGAGCCACGCGGCGTAGATCGCCACGGCGAGCGGCTGCAGCCCATTGACGATGGCGCCGTGCGAGGCCGGCACTGTCTTCATCGCAAAGGCGGAAAACACCGGAAACGCGACGATCACGCCAAGCGACACGACCGCGAGGCTCTTGACCTGCGGCCAGGTGGGCCATGTCTCGCGACGGATGGCGAGCAGCAGCGCGGCCGGCACGGCAGCGACGAACGCGCGGCCAAGGCCGTTCAGGAGCGGATTGAATTCGGCGACGACAATGCGCGTCATCGGCAGTGTGAGGCTGAAGATCATGACGCCGACGAGGCCGAGCAGCATGCCTTGGGTTTCGCGTGCTTTCATGCGGGACTTTGCGCTCGACGGATCAACGTGCCGGCGCGCCGAGCGTGCGCGGACCGGACGGGGTTTCGAACTCCGCGACGAGCGCGGGCGAGAGGGCTTCCTCCACGGCGATCAGGTGCGTCGCGCCGAGCCACTGAAGCTGCTCGCGCGCCGCTTGCGCCTGTGGGTGAAAACCGGTGAGCGAGGTGAGCACGATGCCGGTGTCGGCCAGCATCTGCGACGGGTGATGCGGCGTGTCCCACTGGATCAGCGAGGGCAGAATGCCGTCGCCCGCGCCTTGCCAGGCCGGGAACGCGCCGTCCTGCGGCACGGTGAGTTGCCAGGAGAAGTCGCCGCGCGTCATCGGCACGAGCTCGGGAATGCGCTGCGGGTACTGTTCGCGCCAGCGCGCGAGGTTTTTCGGCGGATCGACACGCGCGACCCAGTGCGACAGGTACGGCCCCTGTTCCATGCGTGCCTGCACGGCGGGATCGTCGAGCGCGAAGAGACGCGCGCGGGCGTTCGCGCCGCTGCCTGTTCCACCGCTGCCTGTTCCACTTTTCGCGGCGGGATCGATCGCGATGACTTCGAGATACGCGCCGCCCCACAGCCCGAGCAGACGGTTGTGCGTGCGCATGAGCGGGTGCGCGCCGCCGCCCGCGGGCGCGACGCCGAGCGCGTCGCTCACGTACTGCACGCCTTCTTCCAGCGTGCGCGCGGCAACGACGAGGTGATCCAGGCGAAGCGGCGAGGCGTTCATGTCAGGACGGGGCGAGCAGTGATCTCGGGGCCGGAAGGCAGAGGGCGGAAGCACGCGCCGGAACAGTGTGTCGACGCCTCTACCGAATCCTTACCGGTACGCATGCGATCAAATGTACCGGTATGGCTGCGGACAGTAACGGTACAATCGACCCGATAGTGCTCTGTACAGTTCGAGTTCAGGGAGTCCTCATGTCCTCCGTACCGCTAGACCAGATTCCCGCCCCGCACGATGCGGCCACGCTCACGCTCGTCGACCAGCTCGTGCAGTGGGGCCGCCGCCGCATCGAGGAGCGCGTGTTCCGCCCCGGCATGCGCATGCCGTCCATCCGCAAGCTCGCGCTCGACAAGGGTGTGTCGCGCTTCACTGTGGTCGAGGCGTACGAGCGTCTGGTCGCGCAAGGCTACCTCGACTCGCGGCGCGGTTCCGGTTTCTACGTGCGCGAGCGGCTTGCGCTCGTGACGGGCGGCGAACGCGCGTCGGTGACGGCGGGCGCTTCGGCGCGCCCGGAAGGCGCCACGACGGCTGCCGCCCCCGCACCGCCCACCATCGACGTGGTTTGGCTGCTGCGCAACATGCTTCACACATCCACGCGGCCAGAAAAAGGGCCGGGGCTGGGCTATCTGCCGGCGCGCTGGCTGGATGGCGAACTGTTGACTGGCGCGATGCGCTCGCTTGGCCGCCAGAGCGGCACGCAACTGCTTGGCTTCGGCTCGCCGCAAGGCTTCCTGCCGCTGCGCCAGCAACTTCAGACGCGCATGGCGGAACTCGAGATCGGCGCGACGCCCGACCAGATCGTGCTCGTTTCGGGCATCACCCAGGCGATCGACCTGCTCGCGCGTATCTACGTGCAGCCCGGCGATACGGTGATCGTGGGCGACCCCGCGTGGTTCCAGATGTTCGGGCGCTTCGCCTCGCAGGGCGCGCGGCTCGTGGGCATGCCGTACACGCCCGAAGGGCCGGATCTCGACGCGCTCGAAGCATTGGTAGAAACGTGGCGGCCCAGGATGCTCGTCATCAACTCGGTGCTGCAAAATCCCACCGGCACTTCGCTCACGGCCGCGCAGGCGTTCCGCATTCTGCGGCTTGCCGAACAGTATGACTTCATCGTCGTCGAGGACGATATCTACGGCGACCTCTGCCCGGCGGGCTATCCGGCCACGCGCCTCGCGAGCCTCGACCAGTTGCGCCGCGTGATCTACCTCGGCAGCTTTTCGAAGACGCTCGCACCGAACCTGCGCGTGGGCTATATCGCGAGCGCGCTCGACGTGGCCCAGGCGGTGGCGGACCAGAAGATGCTCGTCGGCATGACGAGCCCCGAGCTCAACGAGCGCGTGCTCTACCGCGTGCTCACGGAGGGCCACTACCGGCGCCACGTGGAGCGCCTGCGCGGACGTCTGGACGGCGTGCGAGACAAGGCGGCGCGCATGCTGGAGCGCGCCGGTTTGCGCCTCTTCGCAGCGCCGGGCGCAGGTATGTTCCTGTGGGCGGATAGCGGCGTCGACGCGGACGCGCTTACCGCGGCGGGCCACGAAGCGGGCTTCCTGCTCACGCCGGGGAGCCTCTTCTCGCCGCATCAGTCGCCCACCACGTGGATGCGCTTCAACATCGCCAACTGCGGCGATCCGGCGCTGCCCGCGTTCCTCGCCGACTATCTCGAAGGCGTGGCCCGGCGTGGCGGGGGCGCGCAAGCGTGAATTCGCGGCCGGCGACTCTTGAAACCGGCGCCGTCTGTCCCCAACTGCGCGGGCGGCGCGCCGCGATGCGACTGCGATTTTGCGTGGAACGCGCGGCCACACATTTGTCAGACTAGAACTGCAACGAAAGAGGACTCTCGACCATGGCACAAGAAACCATGAGCTTCCAGGCAGAAGTGAAACAGCTTCTGCACCTGATGATCCATTCGCTGTACAGCAACAAGGAAATCTTCCTGCGCGAGCTGATCTCGAACGCATCGGACGCGGCGGACAAGCTGCGCTTCGAGGCGATCGAGAACAGCGCGCTCTATGAAAGCGATCCGAACCTGCGCATCCGCGTGGGCGTCGACAAGGACGCACGCACCATCACGATCGACGATAACGGCATCGGCATGAGCCATGACGAAGCCGTGTCGAACCTCGGTACGATCGCGCGCTCGGGCACGAAGGAATTCTTCGGCAAGCTCTCGGGCGACCAGCAGAAGGACGCGGCGCTCATCGGCCAGTTCGGCGTGGGCTTCTATTCGGGCTTCATCGTCGCGGACAAGATCACGGTGGAAAGCCGCCGCGCGGGCCTGGCGGCTGCCGAGGGCGTGCGCTGGACGAGTGCGGGCGAGGGCGAGTTCGCCGTCGAGAAGATCGAGCGCGCGCAGCGCGGCACGACGATCACGCTGCATCTGCGAGAAGGCGAGGACGAGTTGCTTTCCGCATGGAAGATCAAGTCGATCATCCAGAAGTATTCGGACCATGTCGGCCTGCCCATCGAGATGAAGAAGGAAGAATGGGACGCCGAAAAGAGCGAGATGGTCACGAAGGACGAGTACGAGACCATCAACCAGGCGAGCGCGCTGTGGACCCGTTCGAAGAGCGAGATCAGCGACGAGCAGTATCAGCAGTTCTATCAGCATCTCGCGCACGACCATCAGAATCCGCTCGCGTGGACGCATAACCGTGTGGAAGGCCGCAGCGAATACACGCAGCTGCTTTACGTGCCGTCGCATGCGCCGTTCGATCTGTGGAACCGCGACCACAAGAGCGGCCTGAAGCTGTATGTGAAGCGCGTCTTCATCATGGACGACGCCGAGCAACTGCTGCCGAACTATCTGCGCTTCGTGAAGGGCGTGGTCGATTCGAGCGATTTGCCGCTCAACGTCTCGCGTGAAATCCTCCAGGAAAGCCGCGACGTGAAGGCGATTCGCGATGGCGTGACCAAGCGCGTGCTCTCGATGCTCGAAGAGATGGCGAACGCTGTTACGGACGCCGAAGCAAGCGAAGAGGACAAGGCGAAGTACGCGACGTTCTGGACCGAGTTCGGCCAGGTGCTCAAGGAAGGCATTGGCGAGGATCACGCCAATCGCGAGCGCGTGGCGAAGCTCGCGCGCTTTGCGTCCACGCACAACGACATGAACGAGCAGACCGTATCGCTCGCCGACTACGTTGCGCGCATGAAGCCCGAGCAGACGAAGATCTACTACGTCACCGCCGACACGTGGCAGGCCGCGAAGAACAGCCCGCATCTCGAAGTGTTCCGCAAGAAGGGCGTGGAAGTGCTGCTGCTCACCGACCGCGTGGACGAGTGGATGCTGTCGTTCCTGAACGAGTTCGACGGCAAGCCGCTTGCGAGCGTGGCGCGCGGCGACCTTGACCTCGGCGCGCTCAACGACGAGGAAAAGCAGCAGCAGGAAAAGGTGAGCGAGGAACTCAAGCCGCTCGTTGAGCACATGAAGGAAGCGCTCAAGGACAAGGCCAAGGACGTGCGTCTCACGTTCCGCCTGACCGATTCGCCATCGTGCCTCGTGGCCGACGAGGGCGACATGAGCGGCTATCTGCAGCGCATGTTGAAGGCGGCGGGGCAGCAGGCTCCGCAGATGCAGCCGATTCTGGAAGTGAACCCGGAGCATCCGCTCGTGAAGGCGCTGCGCACCGATAGCGCGGACTTCGGCGACTGGTGCAATCTGCTGTTCGATCAGGCGCTGCTGGCGGAAGGCGGTGCGCTGGAAGATCCGGCGAGTTTCGTGAAGCGCACGAATGCGTTGCTGATTGGGCGCGCTGGCTAAAGCACACAGCCGCACACAGCCGCACGCAGCTTTGCGCGACCGAGACCCCTTGCGGCTACCCGCCGCAAGGGGTTTTTTCTTTTGTCCGCCCCGCTCGCAGCGAACTGAAATCCTCGCAGCCTATAATGCGCGCCATGCCTCTGAGATTCGATGCTGCTAACGCGCACTGGCGCGTCACGCCCTTGCCGGCCTTGAACCCCGACCAGAAAGACTGGCTCACGCGCGGCGGTTCGCTCACGGCGCATTTGCGCGCGCTCGGACGCGTCGTTGTGCGCGTGACGCGCGAAGCCGTCGATATGCCGTGGTCCGACGAATATGCGGCACTCGGCCTCGCACCGCGCGAGCGGGCGTGGGTGCGCGAGATCGTGCTCGAAGTCGATGGCGTGCCGTTCGTCGCCGCGCACAGCGTGACGCCGCTCGCCGCGAGTCAAGGCGTGTGGCAGGCCATGCGACGTTTGCGCACGCGGCCGCTCGCGGAACTCCTCTATAGCGATAGCGGTGTGGCTCGCTCGGCGCTCGTGAGCCGGCGCGTGAGCGCTCGACATCCGCTTTACGCTCTCGCGGCTCGTGAGAGCGCGGCTGAACCGGTGCATGCACCGCATGCGTTCGTCGCGCGCCGCTCGGTGTTCGAGCGCGCAGGCGCGCCGCTACTCGTGACCGAATGCATGCTGCCTGCGCTTTGGTCGCGTCTCGCTAGCGGTCCGCTTACACAGGAAACCGGTGTGCATCTCGGTCGCGAACGCGGCCCGCTCGATCACACCGCCTCGCGCGCGCATCACGCGCCGCGTTGAACGTTCTGCCCTGTTGCCATGACCTTCAAGCGCTGCTTCGACCCCGTCGTCGATGCGCATACGCGCGTGCTCATTCTTGGCAGTCTGCCCGGCGAGGCGTCGCTTGCGCATCAGCAGTACTACGCGCACAAGCAGAACAAGTTCTGGCATCTCGTGGGTGAGGTGATCGGCGAGGATCTCGTTGTCATGGAGTACGAAGCGCGGTTGCAAACGCTGCGCGCGCATCGCGTGGGCCTGTGGGACGTCGTGGCGCAGGCGCGCCGCGAGGGCAGTCTCGACGGCGATATCCGCGATCACGAGGGCAACGATCTCGTGGCGCTCATCGAAGGCCTGCCCGCACTCGAAGCGATTGCGTTCAACGGCGGCACGGCGGCGCGCATCGGCGAGCGCATTCTTGGCGCGGATGCGCGGGCCGTGACGATTCTGCGGCTACCTTCCAGTAGTCCTGCGTATGCGTCGATGAACTTCGCGGCGAAGCTCGTGCAGTGGCGCGCATTAGATGCGTTCACGGGCGACGCCGACGCGCATATGAGCGTTGGCGCACACAAGCGTAAGCGCGCTGCAATCCAGCCGCGCTAGCATGCTCTCGCGCACGCCCAGGTGCGCGCCCCTGCAGACGGGACACGAGACCATAATGAACAAGAAACGCCTGCCCCTGATCGTTTTCCCCCTCACGCTCATACTGAGCGCCTGTGCTTCGGACGACGTATCGCAGGTGGGTCCGCACGTGCGCCCCTCGCCGCAGCTGGTCATGACCCGCTGCCTCGCGGCGGTCGCGACGCCGGGATTCGCCCCGCCCACGGAGGCGAGCCTCGACTCGTGGCAATGGAGGCGCTACGTGAACTGCAAGCTCGGCGGCAATATGTGCACGTCAATCCAAAGAAAGTGCCGCTGGAGGCGGAAGCCATTGTGTCGATCCGCGCCGCGCCGGACGGCTCCATCGTTTCCGTGACGCTGCTGCGTTCGAGCGGCAATGACGACCTCGATGAGGCCGTCGAGCGCGGGATTGCCGCCGCCGCGCCGTTGCCTGCGGTACCGCACGCGCTGCACATCGCGCGTATCGACATGCATTTCCATCCCGTGCGGGTCGATCCACTGGCGTTGCAGCCGGGGCAGCCCGGAATCCATGACGCAGGCAACAGCGAAGGACGTTCAAGCGATAGCCATTGACTCGCGCCGCGTGCGGGCTACGTGCTCGAAGTGCCTGCCAAATCAGGCCCGAAGCGCCGCGAATGCTATGCTCTCGGTCGCCCGGCAGATGCACCTGCATTTGCGACCCCACAGCAAGCGATTTTCTACATGACGACTCTCATCAAACGCGCCTCCGCCGAGGCCCGCGCATTCAAGCAATCCGGCGACGCGACGCAGTCGAGCGAGACCGCGAAGGTCACGAAGCGCCCGCGCCGCGCAGCCGCTGCAGCCGCCGACGACCTCGACAACGCCCCGGTCATCGAAGCGCCGCGCAAGCCGCGTTTCGCGCCGGTCACGTTCTCGGAAGAGAGCGGCGTGCGCTATCTGCACTTCGGCACGGAGTGGGTGCAAGGCGCGATGCGTCTTTCGAAGCCGCTGCACATCGAACTCGAATACGCGCAGCAGATGATGGCCTGGCTGCTCTTCCTCGCCACGCCCGAGCGCATCGTGCAACTGGGTCTGGGCGCGGCTGCCCTCACCAAGTTCGCGCACCGCTATCTGCGTCCCGCGAAGGTCGAGGCGATCGAGCTGAATCCGGCGGTCGTGGTGGCCGCGCGCACGATGTTCGAGCTGCCGTACGACGACGCGCGCCTCAGCGTGCGCGAGCTCGACGCGTGGGACTTCGTGCAGGACCGTGCCAATTACGGCACCATCGGCGCGCTGCAGATCGACGTGTACGACGCGACCGCGCGCGGCCCGGTGCTCGACAGCGTGGCGTTCTACCGCGCCGTGCGCGCGTGCCTGACCGATGCCGGCGTCGCGACGATCAACCTGTTCGGCGACCACCCGAGCTTCGTGCGCAACATGAAGCGCCTGAATGAAGCCTTCGATGGTCGTGTGATCGCGCTGCCCGAAGTGCACGAAGGCAATCGCGTGGCGCTCGCCTTCTCGGGCCCGGCGCTCGAAGTCACGTACGAGGCCCTCGAAAAGCGCGCGCGCCTGCTCGAAAGCAAGCTCGGCCTGCCGGCGCATCAATGGGTGAAGGCGCTGCGCGAATCGAGCGGCCAGAACGGCGCGACGTTCTCGATCTGATGCGCGCGAGCGGCGGCAACGCCGTTGCGGCACAGAAAACCGGCCTCAGGGCCGGTTTTTTTTCGCGCGCACCGTGTATTCGTGAACGATTGTCTTGAAGTGGCGTAAGCCGTTGGCTCTTGACAACGTCCTCGGAATTGGGGTCCGCCCTGCTTGACCGTGCGGCGTGGCCTCGATACTCTTTTCAGCGCTTTCGGGGACCTTGCGGGCTATCCGTCTGTGAGGCCATCGGCCGCTACACGCCAGACCGGCCGGACGGCGGACCGCGAACAAAGCAACGCCGCATAACTACATAAGCAACGAGGAGACGTCATGGCTCACGACGCCGACGCCGGAAAATCAAGCAAGCACTGGCTATGGCTTTTGCTGCTGCCCTGGATCGCGATGATCTGGGTGCCGTCATACAACAAGATCGAGCCCACTTTGTGGGACTTCCCGTTTTTCTACTGGTATCAGCTTCTCTGGGTGCTGATTAGCGCTGTCATTACCGCGCTCGTCTACTTCAAGACGAAGGCCCGCAACAAGGGCGATGCAGGGGGCGCGCAATGAACGTTACAGCAACCGTTGTCTTTATCCTGTTCTTCCTCGGCGTCACGGTGCTCGGCTTCGTGGCCGCCCACTGGCGCAAGGGCGACCTCGCGCATCTCGAAGAGTGGGGCCTGGGCGGCCGCCGCTTCGGCACGATCGTCACGTGGTTCCTGCTCGGCGGCGACCTCTACACCGCGTACACCTTCGTCGCCGTGCCGGCGCTCGTATTTGGTGCGGGCGCAACGGGTTTCTTCGCGCTGCCGTACACGATCCTGATCTATCCGTTCGCGTTCGTCGTGTTCCCGAAGCTGTGGGCCGTCGCGAAGCGCCATCAATACGTCACGTCGGCCGACTTCGTGAGCGCGCGCTATGGCAGCCGCATGCTGGCGCTCGCCATCGCCGTGACGGGTATCGTCGCGACCATGCCGTATATCGCCCTGCAGCTGGTGGGTATCGAAGTGGTGATCGGCGCGCTCGGCTTCGACACGACGGGTTTCGTCGGCGACCTGCCGCTCATCATCGCGTTCGCCATTCTCGCCGCGTACACGTACACGTCGGGCCTGCGCGCGCCGGCCATGATCGCGGTGGTGAAGGACATCCTCATCTACATCACGATCATTGTCGCGATCATCGTGATTCCCGCGCAGATGGGCGGCTTCGGCCACATCTTCGGCGCGGTGCCGCCGGCCAAGCTGCTGCTCAAGTCGCCGGATGCCACGAGTTTGAACGGCTATAGCGCCTACGCGACACTCGCAGTGGGTTCGGCGCTCGCGCTGTTCCTGTACCCGCACTCGGTCACGGCGATTCTGTCGTCGTCGTCGGGCAACACCATCCGCCGCAATATGGCGATGCTGCCCGCGTACTCGCTGGTGCTCGGTCTGCTCGCGCTGCTCGGCTACATGGCGCTTGCCTCGGGCGTGAAGGACATGCCGGAATTCGCACCGTACTTCAAGGCCTTCGGTCCGAACTTCGCGGTGCCGGCGCTGTTCCTGCACTTTTTCCCGTCGTGGTTCGTGGGCGTGGCGTTCGCGGCCATCGGTATCGGCGCGCTGGTGCCCGCGGCGATCATGTCGATTGCCGCGGCCAACCTGTACACGCGCAACATCCACAAGGAGTTCATCAACCGCAACATGAATCACGAGCAGGAGACCAACATCGCCAAGCTGGTCTCGCTGATCGTGAAGGTCGGCGCGGTGGCGTTCATCTTGGGCCTGCCGCTCACGTACGCGATCCAGCTGCAGCTGCTTGGCGGCATCTGGATCATCCAGACGCTGCCCGCCATCGTGCTCGGTCTCTACACGCGCATGCTCGACTACCGCGGCCTGCTGGTGGGCTGGGCGGTCGGCATCGCCACCGGCACGTGGATGGCCATTTCGCTCAAGCTCGCAGGCTCGATCTTCACGATCCACCTGTTCGGCATGGCGATTCCGGGCTACGCCGCGGTGTGGTCGCTGATCGTGAACCTCGTGGTCTCGATCGCCGTGTCGGCGCTCGTGCATCTGGTCGGCATGCAGAAGAGCGCGGACCGCACGCGTCCGGAAGATTATCTCGACGTCGTCGAAGGCTGATCCGCTCAGGACAGTCCGGCCCGGCGCACGCCGCCGGTCCGAGCTTGCCGAAAAAGCCCGCAACACATAGTTGCGGGCTTTTGTTTTTCTGGTGCACGATGGCTGTTGATTTGGCTCACGTCCAGCCCGCGCCATGGCCTCATCCGAAACCGAATCCCGTTCCCGATCCGCGCACGGCGGCGCGCGCCGCCTGCGCCCGCCGCGCCGCCGTTCGCGCCTCGCGCGCATGTGGCGTGCGCTGACGTCGCCGTACTATCGCTATCGCAACGCCAAGGTGATACACAGCGTGCGTGTGGGCCTCGCGATGCTCGCCTCGATTCTCGCGACCTCGGGCATCGATATTCCGCACGGCATCTGGGCGTCGGTCACGCTGCTCGTCGTGATCGGCGGGCTGCAGCACCAGGGCAACATCCGCAAGAAGGCCGCCGAGCGTGCGCTCGGCACGTTGCTAGGCGCCGTGATCGGGCTCGTGCTCATCGTCGTGCAGGCCATCACGGGTTCCGCGCCGCTCACCTACGTGCTGATGTCGCTCGTTGCCGCCGTGTGCGGGTACTACGCCATCGGCAAGCCGGGCTATGTTGCGCTCCTTGCCGCCATCACCATGTGCATCGTCGCGGGGCATGGCGATAACCTCATCGATACGGGCCTCTGGCGCACGCTCAATGTGATTCTCGGCATCGTCATCGCGCTCGTGTTTTCGTTCGCGTTGCCGCTGCACGCCACGTATTCGTGGCGCTACAGCCTCGCCGACAATCTGCGTGAATGCGCGCGCGTGTATGCGCAGGTGGCCAACGGCGTGCACGTCGATGCCGACGAGCAGGTGCAGACCTTCATGCGCCTGAACGCACGGCTCGTGCAGCTGCGCGCGCTGATGCCTTCGGTCGCCAAGGAAATCGATGTGCCGATCGCTCGGCTCGAACAGGTGCAGCGCCTGCATCGCTCGCTCCTGAGCGCGCTGGAGATGCTCTGTACGGGCACGGGCAGCTACGAGCAGGCGCTCGTGCGCGTGGCGTTCGCGGAGCGCAGCGAGACCGTGCGCCGGGCGCTGCTCGCCACGGCGCGGGCGCTACGGTTTGGCGGCGGGCGTCATCCCGAGGCGGCGCAGCAGGCGCTGCGCACGGTTACGGGGGGCGAGGGCGAGATGGCGGGCAAGGCTGGCGTGGCCGGCCACGAAGGTATGCCGGCACCGCCGCAGGGCTGCCCCGAGCCGCAGATGCAGGGTCCGTACTGGCTCAGCCTGCGTGTGGAGGAGCAGGTGGGGCGCCTGCGCGCGCTCCTGCTCGAGACCGAGCCGCGCTGGAACATCGAGCGCGCCGCGACGCACCGCATGGTGTGACGCCGGGCGCGCAACGCTCGTCGTGGCGGTCGTTCAGGCGGCTTGCTCGTGCGGCGCCGAGACCATCCACGGCACGCCGAACTTGTCGGTCAGCATGCCGAAGCCGGGCGACCAGAAGGTCTTCTGAAACGGCATCGTGACCGTGCCGCCTTTGGCCAGTGCGTTGAAGTAACGCTCGGCCGTAGCGATGTCGGACCCGGTCAGCGAGACGCCGAAGCCGAGGAACTTGTCGTTTTGCGTCATGCAGCCGCCGTCGGACACCATGATCTGCGCGTCGCCGATCTGGAGCGTCGCGTGCATGATCTTTTCGGCGAATTCGGGCGCCATGGGGCGCTCGGGGTCCGGCGGCGCTTCCTTGAAGCGCATCTTGATCACTTCCTTCGCGCCGAGCGCTTCGCCATAGAACGCGATCGCTTCGTCGCAATTGCCGGGATAAAAGAGATAGGGCTGGATTTGCATCGTCGGTTTCCTTGCGGACGGGACGTTGGCCGGCCGTTTTTCATGCGAGGGTATGCACGGGGCCGGATCGTGCGGCGGGTTGCGCCGCTGCCCTGATTCTAGGCGCGCACCAGGTCGTTACCGAGCGATGTGTCGTCAGGGTTTGCGAGAGCGCAGACGGGAACGGACGTTGCGGGGGCCGCCTGCAAAACAAAGGGCCGCACATGCGGCATGTGCGGCCCTCGGTCATCGATATTTCAATGCGCTCTGCATCGAGCGCCAGCGCTTACTTCGCGCGCAGCTCTTCGATCATCTTTTCGAGCTTGATCGCGTCGGCAGCGAACGCGCGGATGCCTTCCGCGAGCTTTTCGGTCGCCATGGCGTCGTCGTTGAGCTGGAAGCGGAACGACGGCTCGTCCACGGCCACGCGCTCGATCTTCGCGTCCTTGAACACTTCCGGCGAAAGCTTGCGCTCGACCTTCTCGGTGCTGTCCTGGAGCTTTTGCAGCAGGTCCGGGCTGATGGTGAGCAGGTCGCAGCCGGCCAGCTCGACGATCTGGCTCGTGTTGCGGAAGCTCGCCCCCATCACTTCGGTCTTGTGGCCGAACTTCTTGTAGTACGCGTAGATCTTGCGCACCGACTGCACGCCCGGGTCGTTCGCGCCGCCGTCCTTCGCTTCGTCCCAGTCGGCGCCCTTGGCCTTCTTGTACCAGTCGTAGATGCGGCCCACGAACGGCGAAATGAGCTGCGCGCCCGCTTCGGCGCACGCGGCGGCTTGCGCGAGCGAGAAGAGCAGCGTCATGTTGCAGTGGATGCCGTCCTTTTGCAGCACTTCGGCGGCGCGAATGCCTTCCCAGGTGGAGGCGAGCTTGATCAGCACGCGCTCGCGGCCGATGCCGGCCTGCTTGTACAGGTCGATGATGTGGTGGGCCTTGTCGATCGACTTTTTGGTGTCGAACGAGAGGCGGGCATCGACTTCGGTCGAGACGCGGCCCGGAACGATCTTGAGGATTTCGGTGCCGAACGCGATCAGCAGATGGTCGATGATCGACCCGAGCGATTCGCTCGCGTGATCGCGCACGGTTTTTTCGAGCAGCGGACGGTACTCGGCTTTCTGGACCGCCTTGAGGATCAGCGACGGGTTGGTTGTCGCGTCCCGCGGCTTGTACTGCACGAATTGCTGGAAGTCGCCCGTATCGGCGACGACGGTGGTGTACTGCTTGAGCTGGTCGAGTGCGGTAGTCATGTCAGGCCTTGTGGGCGCGTGCGCGCCTGCATCGGTGAGAGTTGAACGGCCGGTGAGCTTCAGGCGTGAACCTGGGGCGCGCCGGGCGGAACGCGAAAAGGCGCTGCGCCGTTCCGGTCTGGCCCGCGCGGATGGCGCGGGAAGCCGGCTGGGCGCATATGCCGCGCGTCTGGGCGCGGCTCACTTCATCATTTTATGGCGGAAACGCCTGGCGTTGCGTTTCACGCGCGCCGCGCGTTCAGCACGAACTGGGTGATCACGCCCGCCACGAGCCCCCAGAAGGCCGCGCCGATGGAAAGCAGCGTGAGGCCGGACGCCGTCACCATGAAGGTGATGAGTGCGGCTTCGCGCTCCTTGGGGTTTTGCATGGCGTTGGTGAGGCCGCTCATGATCGAGCCGAACAGCGCGAGTGCCGCGATCGACACCACGAGCGCCTGCGGGAACGCCGCGAACAGCGCTGCGATGGTCGCGCCGAAAATCCCTGCGATCAGATAGAAAATGCCGCACCACACGGCCGCCATATAGCGCTTCGTGCGGTCTTCGTGGGCGTGCGGTCCGGTGCAGATCGCCGCGGTGATGGCCGCGAGATTCACGCCGTGCGAGCCGAACGGCGCGAGCACGAGCGAGGCGAGGCCCGTGGTGGCGATGAGCGGCGAGGAGGGCGCGGCCGTGTGGTCGTAGCCGTCGGCGCGCAGCACGGCGATGCCGGGCACGTTCTGCGAGGCCATCGCCACGACAAAAAGCGGAATGCCGATGCTCACCACCGCCGTGAGCGAGAACGCCGGCATCGTGAACACGGGCTTGGCCACCGCTACGCGGAAGTGGCTGAAGTCGAGCAGCCCGAGCCCGGCGGCGGCGGCGATGCCGATCACGAGCGTCGCGACGATCGCGTAGCGCGGCACGAAGCGCTTCACGATCAGGTAGCCGAAGAACATCGTGAGGACGAGCGGCGTCTGCACCTGCGCGGCGTGGAAGATCTCGATGCCGATCTCGAACAGGATGCCCGCAAGCAGCGCCGCCGCGATGCCCGCGGGGATGCGCTTCATGAGCGTGTCGAACCAGCCGGTGAGGCCCACGGCCGTGAGCAGCACGGCGCACACGATATAGGCGCCGATCGCCTCGGCATAGGGCACATGCGGCAGCGAGCTGATGAGGAGCGCCGCGCCCGGCGTGGACCAGGCGACCACGATGGGCGCGCGGAACCACAGCGACAGGCCGATGGTGGTCAAAGCCATGCCGATCGAAAGCGCCCAGATCCAGGAGGAGATCTGCGCGTCCGAGAGATGCGCGGCCTGGCCAGCCTGAAACATCAGCACGAGCGAACTGGTGTAGCCGGTCATCATCGCGACGAAGCCCGCCACGATCGTGGCGACCGAGGTGTCGGCGAAGGGCCGCAGCGGTCCTGGCCTGAAAGTCGCATGCAGGTCAGGAGAAGAGGGGGCGGTCATGCGGGTGGTCTCCAGATTTTGCTTAGGTATGACGACATCGGGCGGCGCGGCCTGATGAAGCACTCAGGCACGCGCCGCCTTGAAAAAAGCGGAAAAGGGCGGGAGTGGTGGCGCCTATTTGCTCAGCACGCGCATGGCCGTTTCGAGCCCGGCGACGGTGAGCGGATACATGCGGTGGCCGAGAATCTCGCGGATGATCGACACCGACTGGCGGTATTCCCATAGTCGCTCGGGCTCGGGGTTGAGCCAGGCGAAGTGAGGGAACTGGTCGGCGAGACGCCGCAGCCACACGGCGCCCGCTTCCGGGTTGTTGTACTCAACTGAGCCGCCCGGCTGCAGCACTTCATACGGGCTCATCGTGGCGTCGCCGACGAAGATCAGCTTGTAGTCCGGCGTGAACTTGTGCAGCAGGTCCCACGTGGGCGCGCGCTCGGCGTGGCGGCGGCGATTGTTCTTCCACAGGTAGTCGTACACGCAGTTGTGGAAGTAGTAGAACTCCAGGTGCTTGAATTCGGCTTTTGCCGCCGAGAACAGTTCTTCCGTGCGCTTGATGTGATCGTCCATCGAGCCGCCCACGTCGAGCAGCATCAGCACTTTCACCTTGTTGTGGCGCTCCGGCACCATCTTGAGGTCGAGCCAGCCCGCGTTCGCGGCGGTGCTGCGGATCGTGTCGCCCAGGTCCAGTTCTTCGGCAGCGCCTTCGCGCGCGAAGCGGCGCAGGCGGCGCAACGCGACCTTGATGTTGCGCGTGCCGATTTCGACCTGGTCGTCGTAGTCGCGGTACGCGCGCGCGTCCCACACTTTCACGGCGCTGCGCTGGCCGCCTTCGCCGCCAATACGGATGCCCTCGGGGTTATAGCCACCATGGCCGAAGGGCGACGTGCCGCCCGTGCCGATCCACTTGCTGCCGCCCTCGTGGCGCTCCTTCTGTTCCTCGAAGAGTTCCTTCAGGCGCTCCATGAGCTTGTCGAGCCCGCCCATGGCTTCGATCTGCGCGCGCTGCTCGGGCGTGAAGTCGCGTTCCAGACGCTTCTTGAGCCAGTCTTCGGGAATCTCGAAGGCAAGTTCGGACTTCTTCTCGATGCCGCGAAAATACGCGCCGAACGCCTGATCGAAGCGATCGAAGTATTGCTCGTCTTTCACGAGCGTCATGCGCGCGAGGTAGTAGAAGTCGTCGAGCGAGGGCGCGATCACGCGCTCCTTGAGCGCTTCGACGAGCGTGAGGTACTCCTTCACGGAAACCGGCAGCTTCGCGTCGCGCAGCGTATAGAAGAAGTCGATCAGCATGCGGTGTCTCCGTCCCTCTCTCGCGTGGTCCTTGTCAACGGTTGTGACGGTTCATGTAGATGAGGCGCTCGAACAGCGTCATGTCCTGCTCGTTCTTGAGCAGCGCGCCCGCGAGCGGCGGCATCGACTTCGAGCCGTCGGCCGCGCGCAGCGCCGCGGGCGGAATCTCTTCCGCGAGCAGGAGCTTCAGCCAGTCGAGCAGTTCGGACGTAGAAGGCTTCTTCTTCAGC
Organism: Paraburkholderia hiiakae; assembly: GCF_904848665.1. GTDB lineage: Bacteria > Pseudomonadota > Gammaproteobacteria > Burkholderiales > Burkholderiaceae > Paraburkholderia > Paraburkholderia hiiakae. The sequence goes on along the minus strand of NZ_CAJHCQ010000001.1, from coordinate 121,546 downwards.
CCCGCGATATTGCGCAGTTCGAAGAAGCTTTCCATCGCCGCGTTGAGCAGTTCCTTGCGGATGCCCGGATAGTGCACCTCGACGATGCGCTGCATCGTGGCCGGATCGGGAAAGCTGATGTAGTGGAAGAAGCAGCGGCGCAGGAAAGCGTCGGGCAGTTCCTTCTCGTTGTTCGACGTGATGATGACGAGCGGACGCTGCTTCGCCTTGATGAGCTGGCGCGTCTCGTAGACGTAGAACTCCATGCGGTCGAGTTCGCGCAAGAGGTCGTTCGGGAACTCGATGTCGGCCTTGTCGATTTCGTCGATCAGCAGCACGCTTTGTTCTTCCGACTCGAACGCCTGCCACAACACGCCTTTCACGATGTAGTTGGCGATGTCCTTCACGCGTTCGTCACCGAGCTGCGAATCGCGCAGGCGCGAGACCGCGTCGTACTCGTAGAGCCCTTGCTGCGCTTTCGTCGTGGACTTGATGTGCCACTGCATGAGCGGCATGTCCAGCGCCGCGGCCACTTCTTCGGCCAGCATGGTCTTGCCCGTGCCGGGTTCGCCCTTGATGAGCAGGGGGCGCTTCAGCGTGATCGCGGCGTTGACCGCGAGCTTGAGATCGTCGGTGGCGACGTACTGCGATGAGCCTTCGAAACGCGTGGCGCGCATGGTGAATCCGCTCGCTGGGAAAAAAACCAAGTATAAGTCAGATGGGGTGTTGCGTCGGCGCGCCACCGCGTATCGTTGGGTCCGCTCTTTGGGGCACGGTCGCGGGGGCTGCCAGGCGTCTGCGGCGAGCGTGCGGCGAGTCCGTTGCGTGTGCCAGGGTTCCTCCGGGTTGCTTGCGGGCGAGCCAGCGCAACACGGCGCTGCGTGGCCGCTGCAGGCCCGGCGCGGAGCCCCGCCAGCCGCTCCGAGGCCCGCCAGGCGTGGCGCGGCCGGTGGACGGCCGGCGCGGCGTCGCGGTATACTCGGACCGATTTTTTTCGGCCTGCACGGCGACCCCAAAAGTAAAACAGCAGTAATGCGGCGCAGGCCGTGGCCTGCGGTTCGGGCGTTCGAATCCCCTCAAGCCAGGTTGGATGCTATGAAAAAAATTGTCGGCAAGCACGTCGTCACGGGCGCAATAACCATGCTGGCGTGCTTCGCGGTCACGGCTCACGCGGACATCGTGGGCAACGCGAAGGCGGGTCAGGACAAGGTGGCGATGTGTATCGGCTGTCATGGTATTCCCGACTACCGCACCGCTTACCCCGAGGTCTACCACGTGCCCATTCTGGGCGGCCAGAACGCGCAGTACATCATGAACGCGTTGCTCGCCTACAAGAAGGGCGACCGGCACTTCGAGACGATGCACGCGATTGCGTCCTCGCTCACGGAACAGGACATCGCCGACATCGCGGCCTACTATGCGTCGCAAACGGCCGCGTCGAAAGACAATCCGAATAAATAACCGGCAGGTGGAGAACCCATGAACAAGCCCTATACGGCTATGCCTTCGTTTGCCGGTGCAACCATCAAGCTCGCGGCAGCCGGGCTCGCACTGGCCGCCGCGCTCGCGCTGCATCCGGCGCACGCGGCCGACGCGTCCAACGGCAAGGTCCTCGCCGACAGCCACAATTGCGCGGCCTGTCACGGCCCGGGCCTGAACAAGCCTGTGAGCCCCGAATATCCGAAGCTTGCCGGCCAGCATGCCGACTACATCTACTGGGCGCTGCGCCAGTACCAGATGGGCACGAGCAATCCGCACCTCGGCCGCAACAATCCGATCATGCAGGCGCAGGTGCAGAGCCTCTCGCAGAGCGACATGAAGGATCTCGCCGCGTACATCGAGTCGCTCAGCGGCGACCTGGTCAACAAGAAGTAAGCGTGAACACGGCGCGCGCCATGCGTGCCCCATCATGTAAATCACCCCGCGTGGGCCTCGTTTTCGGCGAGGTGTTCGCGGGGTGTTTTTTTGCGGCTTCTTTTGCTTCGGTCGCGCTTTCGGTCGTTCTCAGTCGCGTGAAGCGCGGCGCTCGATGCGCATGAGATAGGCGTCCGTGTCGGGGGGCGTGTTCGTGCGTTGCGCTTCCCAGATCGTTTCGCCGAGGCACTCCATGATCGCGTGCTGCGCGTCGTGCGTGGAGCCGAGGCGTGCGGCGAGCCGGTCGTGCGCCGCGCGGATGCCGGGTGGCTGATCGATGGAAAGCTGCTCGCTGATCGCGAGGTGCATCGACAGATGCAGGAACGGATTGCTCTGGCCGCGCTCGGGCGAGTAGTCCTGCGTGGCGGCCGCATCGGCGTCGCCGAGTTCGGCGTGATATTCGGGATGCTCGACGATCCAGTCGGCGGCGATCGCTTCTAGCGGCGTGAGGATTTCGCCCGCGCGTTGCTTGCGCCAGGTCTCGGTGAAAAAGCGGCGGACTTCGTCGCGGCTGGGATTGAACATCGTAAGTCGGTCGAATGGGTGAGGTGCGGTCGTGCGACGCATGAACCGGTCATTTTACGCCCGGGCGCTTGCGCTCGCTCAGAGCTCCGGCGGCGGCGTCTTCGGCTTGAAATCGCACAGCGGCTCGATCACGCAATGCCAGCATTCGGGGCGGCGCGCCTTGCATACGTAGCGCCCATGCAGGATGAGCCAGTGATGCGCGTCCTGGAGGAACTCGGGCGGCGTGAATTTTTCGAGTGCGGTTTCGACGGCGCGTACGTCCTTGCCGGGCGCGAGCCCCGTTCGGTTCGCAACCCGAAAGATATGCGTGTCGACGGCGATGGTCGGCTGCCCGAACGCGGTGTTGAGCACGACGTTCGCGGTTTTGCGTCCAACGCCGGGCAGGGCTTCGAGCGCCTCGCGCGTCGCCGGCACCTCGCTGCCGCATTGCTCGATGAGAATGCGGCAGGTCGCAATGACGTTCTTCGCCTTGGTGCGATAAAGGCCGATCGTCTTGATGTAATCGGCGACGCCTTCCTCGCCCAGCGCAAGCACCGTTTCCGGCGTGTTGGCGACCGGAAACATCCGGCGCATGGCCTTGTTCACCGAAACGTCGGTGGCCTGCGCGGAGAGCATCACGGCGATCAGGAGTTCGAACGGCGTACTGAACTCCAACTCGGTCGTGGGATGCGGATTGAGGCTTTGCAGCGTTTCGTAGATGGCGCGGCGCTTGGTGGCGTTCATGCTCGTTGTGCGTGGGGCCTTTGGCAATGCGGTGCGCTAGCGCGCGGGCTTGTCGTCGTCGGGCGCTGAGTCCGATGCATCCGACTCGATACCAATACGCTTGCGGCGCGCCTCGGCGGCATCGATCTGCGCCTGAACGTCGGCGCTCACGTGCTCGACGTTGCGCGGTCCCGCACCCTGTTCGGCCATCTCCATCTTCTTGCGGCGCGCGCGTTCGAGCGCCGCCTGGATGATCGCTTTCTTCTTCGCTTCGGCGTCGTCGGCGGAAGGGCTTGCGGGTTGCGTCGCGACGTCTTGCGGCGCCTCGGCCTGAGGCGCGCTCGTGGCCGCGCGGCGTGCCGCGGCGCGCGCCTCGGCCGCACTGCGTTCGGCGGCCTGGCGCGCGGCGCGCCGGTCATGCCGCACGCGGGCTTCGTCGGCCTGTTGTTGCGTCCACGCGTCCCACCCGGTCGCTTCGCCCGTAACGGGAATCATTGCGATGCAGTCGACCGGGCAGGGCGCGACGCACAGGTCGCAGCCCGTGCACTGATCCTTGACGATGGTGTGCATCTGCTTGGGTGCACCCACGATTGCGTCGACGGGACATGCCTGCATGCACAGCGTGCAGCCGATGCACAGTTGTTCGTCGATGAACGCCACCGGACGCGGACGTTCCACGCCGTTGTCCGGATTGATCGGGATAACGGGTTTGCCGAGCAGTTTCGCGAGGCGCTCAACGCCTTCCAGACCGCCGGGCGGACACTGGTTGTAGTTGGCGGTGCCGGCGGCGACGGCTTCGGCATAGGGCCGGCAGCCGTCATAGCCGCACTTCGTGCATTGGGTCTGGGGCAGCAGATCTTCGATGCGATCTGCGAGTGTTTTGGGATCGTTCACGTTCGCTACATCGGGGCGGGGCGGGCGGAGGCGTGACCTTGGGCGCACATGGCCGTGCGCATGGTTGCGCAACTGGCTTGACAGGGTGCGCACGCACAGCGCCAAAGCTTGCATTATCGCCGATTTCCCGCATTGCCATCGGCGGGCCATGTGCCATAATCAAAGCGCTTAATGCGAAGCGCTTTGCGGTTGAGGGGGAATCAGTAGACGTAAAGCGTGGGCGCAATGCATGGGCGGCTGGCATTGTGTCTTGCACGAAGCAACAGGGGGAAGAACGATGTCGGCTCGCAACGACATCAAACAAACAAGAAGGAACGCAAGACCGTAGGTCGGAGGGTGTCTGTCCATTAACCTGGCGCGCCCCGCACAACGTTGTCGATACCAGGGCTAGGAGAGGCCCGGCGTGGTACTGCCCGACAACGCAAACCGGACAACGCGGCTTAACGAGATCCTGCCACCATGAATCAGCCAAAAATCAAAAGAGATCCTGAAGGCACCCGCCGCCGCATTCTGCTCGCCGCGGCGGAAGAATTCGCCAATGGCGGCCTGTTCGGCGCACGCGTCGACCAGATCGCGCGACGCGCGGAAACCAATGAGCGCATGCTCTATTACTACTTTGGCAGCAAGGAGCAACTGTTCACGGCAGTCCTTGAGCACGCATTCGGCGCGCTCAATGAAGCCGAGCGCGCACTCGATCTCTCGGGGCTTGCGCCTGTCGAGGCGATCACCCGGCTCGCGCATTTCGTGTGGGACTACTATCGCGACAATCCCGAACTGCTGCGGCTCGTGAACAACGAGAATCTGCACGAGGCGCGATATATGCAGAAGTCCACACGAATTCGCGAGATGATCTCGCCGATCGTGGCAACACTCGGTTCGATTCTCACGCGCGGTGAATCTGCGGGATTGTTCCGCCCGAGCATCGATCCGTTGCGGCTCTATGTGACGCTTTCGGGCATGGGCTACTACATCGTATCGAACCGCTATACGCTCAACGCCACGCTCGGTCGCGACTTCAGCACGACTGCCGAGCGCGCGGAAATCATTCAGCTCAACACGGAAATGCTGCTCGCGTATCTCATGCGCAAGTAGCGGACCAGAAGCGCACCAGAAGCTCACGAGTCGTGCGCGGCGAATTCACAAGATCGTTTCACGCTCCACAAACGCCGCGCGCCGTCCTGGGACGGCGCGCGGATTGTGCTGCTGGCGTGTGCTGCGTGCGCTCGAGTGGAGCGCGAGCCTTGGTCAGGCGACAGCGCCCTGTGCGGAGCGGCCGCGGGCAGGTGATTCTTTGCCCGTGTGGCCGGCGGCCTGCTGGTGCTGACGGATGAAGTCGCGCAGTTGCGGATAGATGATCGTGCGCCAGCGGCGGCCCGAGAAGATGCCGTAGTGGCCGCACTTCTCGGCAGTCAGATGATGCTTGTCCGCCTCGGGAATGCCTGTGCACAGGTCGTGCGCGGCGCGCGTCTGGCCCGCGCCCGAAATGTCGTCGAGCTCGCCTTCGATCGTGAAGAGCGCCGTGTCGCGAATGTCCTGCGGGCGCACGCGTTCGCCGGCCACGTCCCACGTGCCTTCAGCGAGACTGAAATCCTGGAACACGGTGCGGATGGTATCGAGGTAATACTCGGCGGCCATGTCGAGCACCGCGTTGTATTCGTCGTAGAACTGGCGATGTGCTTCGGCGTCCTCTTCGTCGCCGCGCAGCAGGCTCTTGTAGAAGTCCCAATGCGCCGTGGTGTGACGGCCCGGATTCATCGCGACGAAACCCGCGTGCTGCAGGAAGCCCGGATACACCTCGCGCCCCTCGCCCGGATAATTCGCCGGCACCGTATGGATCACATTGTTCGCAAACCAGTCGAGCGAGTGCTCGGTCGCGAGCGAGTTGACGGCGGTGGGGCTGCGGCGCGCGTCGATCGGGCCGCCCATCATCGTCATCGTGAGCGGGGTGTCTTCGCCGCGGCTCGCCAGGAGCGAGATGGCCGCGAGCACGGGCACTGTCGGCTGGCAAACGGACAGCACATGCAGATTCTTCGCGCCGATATGGCGGATGAATTCCTGGATATACGCAACGTAGTCGTCGAGATGGAACGCACCGGCTTCGAGCGGAACCATGCGCGCGTCGACCCAGTCGGTGATGTACACCTTGTGGTCCTGCAGCAGCGTGCGCACGGTGTCGCGCAGGAGCGTGGCGTGGTGGCCCGAGAGCGGCGCGCACACGAGCACGGCAGGCTCGTCCTTGAGCGCCGCCACGGCCGCGGTGTCGTCGGCGTAACGCTTGAAGCGCAGCAGGCGGCAGAACGGCTTTTCGATGATGGTCTGTTCGACGATCGGAATGTTGAAGCCGTCCTTCACGATCTGGCGAAGGTTGAACTCGGGCTTCTCGTAGTCCTTGCCCAGGCGATAGAGCAGTTCGTAGCCTGCGGCGAAGCGCGTCGCGCCCGGCACAAGTGAAAACGGGCTCGTCGGATTCGAGAACGATTTCGAGGCGGCCTGGGCCCAGGCGGTCAGCGGGCTGAGCAACGCGCGCTGGAATTCACGGATTTGATAGAGCATGGGCGCTCCGGCATCTTCAAGGAGCGGTTCGCACCCGGGTCGCGCGCGGTTCAGGCGCGGAGCAGATGCGGGCCGGCAAGGTTGGTCGGTCAGTCTGGTAGTTTATCGGCCGCCGCCCGGAGGGCTTTAGCGCGGGCAGACCCGCATGCGTTTCGCAGCGGTTGGCTGCAAGCGCGCTGCAAGGCGGCACACACGTTTCGCCCCGTTGCCAGGCGGCGCGGACGGTACGGCTTCGCCCGGCTGTTGTGCAACGCAGCATGCGTAGTGTACCCCAGCTCGCGAAAACGTCCAGGCGCTTTCGAACATTCACGATGCGGATGCAACAGCCGGCTCGGGCGACGCACCGTCGACCGCCGGATGTCCCGTTTCCTTCGCCATTTCCTGTTCATGCCGCATAAGGTTCAGGCCGGTATGCACGAGCGCCACGTGCGAGAACGCCTGCGGGAAGTTGCCGACCAGACGCCCCGCAATGGGGTCATATTCCTCGGCGAGCAATCCCACGTCATTGGCGAGCGCGAGCAGGCGCTCGTACATGCGGCGTGCGTCGTCCATGCGGCCTTGCAGGGCCAGGTTGTCGACCATCCAGAAGCTGCACGCAAGGAAGGTGCCTTCCCCCGGCGGCAGTCCATCGTTGAATTCGGTGGTGCGATAGCGCATCACAAAGCCTTCACACATGAGATCGCGCTCGATCGCCGCGACGGTGCCCGCAATGCGCGGATCTGCCGCAGGCAGGAAGCCGACCAGCGGCATGAGCAGCAGGCTCGCGTCGAGATCGGTGCCGCCGTATATCTGCGTGAAGGAATTCAGATCCTTGTTGAAGCTGCGCTCGCAAATGGTCGCGTGGATCGTCGAGCGCAATTCGCGCCAGTGATCGAGCGGCCCGGGCAGGTCGAATTTTTCCGCCGATTTGATCGCGCGGTCGAAGGCGACCCACGCCATCACCTTCGAGAACGTGAAGTGCTGGCGGCCGCCGCGCGTTTCCCAGATGCCTTCGTCGGGCTTCGTCCAGATCGTTTCGAGGTGTTCGAGCATCGCGCACTGGATCGACCATGCGGTGTCGTCGGCCTGCAAGCCGCCCACGCGCGCGAGGTGCAACGCGTTCATCACTTCGCCGTACACGTCGAGCTGCAACTGGCCGACTGCGTTGTTGCCCACGCGTACGGGCTTCGCGCCTTCGTAGCCGGGCAGCCAGTCGAGTTCGAATTCGGGCAGGCGGCGCTCGCCGGCGAGCCCGTACATGATCTGCAGCTGTGAGGGCGAGCCCGCCATCACACGGCCCAGCCATGCGCGCCATGCGCGCGCCTCGTCGTAGTAGCCGCCGCGCATCATCGCAAGCAGCGTGATCGTCGCGTCGCGCAGCCAGCAGTAGCGGTAGTCCCAGTTGCGTGTGCCGCCCAACTGTTCGGGCAGCGACGTGGTGGGCGCGGCGACGATGCCGCCGGTGGGCTCGTAGGCCAGTGCCTTGAGCGTGATGAGCGAGCGGCGGATGGGTTCGGCCCAGCGACCTTCGACAGTGCTGCGCGAGGCCCATTCGGTCCAGAAGTTTTCCGTGCGTGCAAGCGCCGTGAAGGGGTCGCGCGGCGGCGGCAGACGCAAGTGCGAGGCCGCATAGGACAGCGAGAACGGCACGCGTTCGCCTTCTTTCACGTCGAACTGCGCGAGCGTGTGCATGTTTTCGCCCTCGAGGTCGACAGGCGTGCGCAGCACGACCGTGTCCGGGCCCACCGTCGCCTTGATGCCGCTCTCGTAGGTGAGACGGCTGACCCACGGCACCGAAAAGCCGTAGTCGAAGCGCAGCACGAGCCGGCTTTCCATGCGCACGGTGCCGCGCCGCCCCACGACGATACGCACGAGTTCGGACCAGCCGTTGCCGGGCGGCATGAAGTCGATCAGCGTCACCGCGCCTTCGGGCGTTTCGAAATCGGTTTCGAGGATCAGCGTGTCGCCGCGATAGCGGCGCGTGGTCTTGACCTCGACTCCGTTTTGGCCATTGCGGCCATCTTCGGGCTGCGCGGGCGCGATCAGCCAGCGGCCGTTCTCCTCGGTGCCGAGCAGGGCGGCGAAGCAGGCGCCGGAGTCGAAACGCGGCCAGCAGAGCCAGTCGATGGATCCGGCGCGGGAAACGAGCGCGGCCGTGTGGCCGTCGCCGATCAATGCGTAGTCTTCAATGGGGGCGGGCATAGTAAGCAGATTGACAGCGTTGCTCGAAAACGATAGCCGCTCGCCGCAGCATGCACGCACAAGAGTAGTGGCAGCGGGGCCGCCTGCGCAATGCGTTTTGCGCAGCAGCACGCGCAAATACTCATCTCGCCTGCGTCAACAAACGTTGGCGAGCGTGACCAGACGGGTCAAAGATGGCCGCCCACGCCGAAAATCCCGATGATCCCGATGATGATCAGATACAGCGCGACGATGTAATTGAGCAGGCGCGGTACGGCAAGAATCAGAATGCCTGCGATGAGCGCGACGAGCGGCCCGATGGCGACGTGAATGTTCATGACGGCTCCCTGGTTGCGGCTGGTTTCGATCCTGTGCGTTGAACCCTTTATTGCTTCGATTTTTCGTGCTTTTTCTTGCCTGCACTCGTCGCTGCGCGCTTGCGGGGCGGGCGCTCGCGACCTCTCTTATACTGGGCCGGTGTCCCATGTATCAGACGAAAGCGAGACGAATCCGGGACCCGCTCCCCTGCATCGACAAGAAAAAGGAGGTCGACATGTTCCTTCGCCGTGCCGTCGCAAACGTCGTGCCCGCGCCCTCCCGCTCATCGACTATCCGTGCGCGCCGGACTGCGCGCGGACCCGCGCATCTCCTTACCCAGCTCATCAAAGGTGTTGTCATCATGGCTTCCGTCGCCGCGACGCATGCGTTCGCGCAATCCGCTTCCACGACCGCGCCCGCGGGCGGTGTCTACAACCTTATCGTCGGCACTTATACGGGCGGCAAGAGCGAGGGCCTCTACGTCTATCACTTCGATACGAGCACTGGCGACATGCAGGCGGTCAGCGTGGCGAAGACGGTGAATCCGTCGTTTCTCGTGGTGAGCAAGGACAACCGCTTCGTCTACGCCGTGAACGAGCTGCCCGGCGACAATGGTCCCGCCAGCCTGCGCGGTGACGTGAGCGCGTTCGGCTTCGACGCCGCAAGCGGGCAGCTCACGTTCCTCAACAAGGTGTCGGCGCAGGGCAACGATCCGTGCTACCTGAGCCTCTCGCCGGATGGGCGCTATCTCTTCGTCGCGAACTACTCGGTCGCGGCCGACCCGGGCGGCAGCTTCGCAGTCCTGCCCGTGCAGCAGGATGGCAAGCTTGGCGAGTCCGTGCTGACCGTGCATCACGAGGGTGGTGGTCCCGTGAAGGGGCGTCAGGACAACGCGCACGTGCACTCGACGGTGTTTTCACCGGATGGGCGCTACCTCTTTACGCAGGATCTCGGCACCGACAAGCTCTGGACCTACCTCTACACGCCGGACGGCAGCCGCGGGCTCGTGAGTCCGACCGAGTGGCGTTATACCGATGTGAAGTCAGGCAGCGGTCCGCGTCACCTGGTCTTCGGCAATGACGGCCGTCACGCGTATCTCACGAGCGAGTTGGCCGCCACCGTGACGGTGTTCGCGTATCACGATGGCCACATGAAGCTGGAGCAGATCGAGAAGCTGGCGGAGCCAGGCTTCAAGGGAACGCAGGGCGCGGCGGCGCTGCATCTTTCGCCGGACGGCAAGTTCCTCTATGTCTCGAATCGCGGCGACGCCAACGACATCTCGATCTTCGCCGTCGATAGCGATAGCGGGAAGTTGACGCGCGTGGGGCGCCAGTCGAGCCTCGGCAAGTCGCCGCGCGAGTTCGCGATCGATCCGACCGGACAGTGGCTCATCGTCGGCAACCAGAACAGCGATACCGCCTACGTGTTCCGCCGCGATCAGCAGACCGGTTTGCTGGAGCCGAACCCGAAGCGCGTCGAGATCGGCTCGCCGGTCGATTTCAAGTTCGTCGCGCAGTAACGTGCGCAGCCGTGTGTTGAGTTGAAAAAAGAAGGCGCGAGGCGCGCCTTCTTCACTCGCCCTGGCCGCCGCCGGGCACGAGCACTTCGCGGCTGCCGTTGATGCCCATCGGCGAGACGAGCCCCGCCGCTTCCATTTGCTCGACCAGACGCGCGGCGCGGTTGTAGCCGATGCGCAGTTGCCGTTGCACCGACGAGATCGACGCGCGCCGCGTGCGCACGACGAAGGCCACGGCCTCGTCATAGAGCGGGTCGGCCTCGGCCTCGGGCGAGTCGCCGAAGAGGTCCTGCGGCGCGCCTTCGGAAGCCGGGCCCTCGAGAATGCCTTCGACGTACTCGGGCTCGCCGAACTGCTTCAGGTATTCCACCACGGCGTGCACTTCCTCGTCGGCGACGAACGCGCCGTGCACGCGCTGCGGGTAGCCCGTACCTGGCGGCAGGAACAGCATGTCGCCCTGGCCGAGCAGCGACTCCGCGCCCATCTGGTCGAGGATCGTGCGCGAGTCGATCTTCGACGACACCTGGAACGCCACGCGGGTCGGAATATTCGCCTTGATGAGACCGGTGATCACGTCCACCGAAGGACGCTGCGTCGCGAGGATCAGGTGGATGCCGGCGGCGCGCGCCTTTTGCGCGAGACGCGCGATCAGTTCTTCAATCTTCTTGCCCGCGACCATCATGAGGTCGGCGAGCTCGTCGATCACGACCACGATCATCGGCAGCGGCGAGAGCGGCTCGGGCGCTTCCGGCGTGAGCGAGAACGGGTTGCCGATCTTCTTCTCCTGCGCCTGGGCGTCGCGGATCTTCTGGTTGAAGCCTGCGAGATTGCGCACGCCCACCGCCGACATCAGCCGGTAGCGTTTCTCCATCTCGCCGACGCACCAGTTGAGCGCGTTGGCCGCGAGCTTCATGTCGGTGACGACCGGCGCGAGCAGATGCGGAATGCCTTCGTACACGGAAAGCTCGAGCATCTTCGGGTCGATCATGATGAGACGCACGTCCTCGGGCGTCGCCTTGTAGAGGAGCGAGAGGATCATCGCGTTGATCGCCACCGACTTGCCCGAACCGGTCGTGCCGGCCACGAGCATGTGCGGCGCCTTGGCGAGATCGGTGACGATCGGATGGCCGACGATGTCCTTGCCCATCGCGATCGTGAGCTTCGATTGCGAGCGATGGTACGGCGCCGATTCGAGGATCTCGGAGAGGCGGATCATCTGGCGGCGCGCGTTCGGCAATTCGAGGCCCATGCAGGTCTTGCCGGGAATCGTTTCGACCACGCGGATGGACGTGAGGCCGAGGCCGCGCGAGAGATCCTTCATGAGGCCGACGATCTGGCTGCCGCGCACGCCGAGCGCGGGTTCCACTTCGAAGCGCGTGATCACGGGGCCCGCCGACGCGCCGACCACGGTCACCGGGACCTTGAACTCCTGGAGGCGCTGCTCGATGAGCTGGCTCGTTTCGGCGAGCTTCTGCTCGGAGACGGGCTCGATCTCGGACGACGCGCGATCGAGTAGTTCGAGCCCCGGCAGTTCGACCGCCGATGCGCTGAGCGGCTCGAACACGAAGGACGTGGGCGCGTGGCCGCGCACGGCGGGGCGTTGGACTACAGGTTCGGGTGCTTCGACTGCTTCGGGCTCGGGCTCGAAGTCGGAGCTCGCGGCGCCGGGTTCGGTCGCGATGTCGGGGTAGGGCGGCACAATCGGCGTGGCAACCGGCGCTGCGGGATGCGAGGGGTTCGGCGTGAACGCGGCTTCGGCAGGTGCGGGGCGGCTTTCCGGCTGCGTTTGCGCGACCCACGGCGGCGTTGCTGCGGGTGCCGGCGCCGGCGCTTGCTGCACGGGGGGCAGGGGCGTCACGTCAATTGCCGGCAAGGTCTCATCCGCCGCGCTCGCAACCCCAAGCGCTTCGTCGACAGACGCGGGGTGCTCGTCGACGATACGCGCAGCAGGGGCGAAAGCCGCGCTCGCCTCTTGCTCTGCCGGCGACGAAGGCGCTGCGTCGAACGGCGTCGCGGGAGCTGCATGCGCGAGCGTAGGCGCGACATGTGCAGGCGTCGCGCGCGCCGAGGTTTCGAACGTGCTGCCGTAAGTGCCGTACGCGGATTCGTCGCGGGCCGCCGTCGACGCCGTATCGACGACGTCGGTGCGGGCGCTTACGTCAAGCGGTTGCTCGCTGTTGGGCGTTGCGTGACGCACAGGCGCCGCGGCGGCCTCGGGTTGTGCCTCGCGAGCGAAACGGGGGAAGTGCACGACGTTCGACGTGGCCGATGCGTCGTGCCCATCCTGCGATTCGACTGGAGCGGGTTGCATGGCTAGTGCGCTAGCTGCAACCGGTGTTTGCGTTGTCGCGGGCGCTGGTGCCGAAACGGGAGCAACGGTCACCGCAGGCGCGCTCGCCTGTTCCTGCGCCGTCGATGATGGGGTGAACGTGTAGAACGGCTCGGCGGCGTGACTCTCCGTGGGGGCGGCGGCCGACGGTTCGTCATCGAGCAGGATCCATGGCATGCCGTGATCCAGCGTTGGCCAGGACGATGGTGTTGCGGCTTCGCCCGCCGCGGCTTGCACGGGCTCGACACGCGTCGCCGCACGCAAGGCGCCTTGCGTGGCTTCGTCCCCATGCGTATGCGTCGGCTGCCGCGGCGTTGGCATGGCCGCGTCGTCGGCGCTGACCGACTTCGGCTCGGACGCTGCGGGGCTGTCAGTCTCGGCAGGGTAGGCAGCAGCATGAGCGGCGGGCGTCCAGACTGTCGACGCGTCGTGAGGTTGCGGCACGGCGTGCGCCTCCTCCAACGTTCGCACGCCCGGGCTTGGCGATACGTAGTCACCGTCCTGCTGCGTGAGCGGAGCGAACGTCGTTTCCAGCGACTCGCCCGAAGGCGTCACCGACACCGCCGTCGTCGACATGTCCGGCGAGGCACTCGGGAATTGCGCGTGCGTTTCCTCGTCGCCCGCGAGCGTGCCCGCTTCGTCGAGGGTGCGGCGTGCGAGGCTCGCGCCGGCGAGTGTCGTCCAGCGTGCGGCGTTCTCTTCGATCGAGCGCAACGTTTCGAGGACGCTCATCGACAGCGGCGCTTCCGCTTGCGACGCGCTGGTGGGCGCGGGGCGCGAGTAAGCGGGCGTAGGGGGTGTAGCGGGCGGCGTTTCGGCAAGTTGCGAGGTGAATGGCGCAGTGCGCGGCGCGGCCATAGGCGGGCGAGGGTTCACGCGCGCCGGCTGCCCCTGCCAGACGTACGGGCGCGGCGGCTTCGCGACGCGGGGCGGGGCGGCGGCCGCGGCGCGCGCTGCCGTGCTGCCCGCCGCGGGCGCCGGCGCCGCGCGGCGCGGCATGACTGGCTGCGCGAACGGCGATGTCAGCGGATCAAGCGGTGCCGGGGTCGAGCCGAACGCGGCACTGCGCGCGGCGGCGGGGGCGCCGGCTGCGAGCGGCGCACCGTGCACCGCAGTTGAAGCCGAAGCCGCGCGCGCACCCGCACCCGCCATCGCGGCGGCCATGGCTGGCCGGCCATGGCTCGGCTCAGCGCGCCACGGCGCATTGGGTTGCGCGGGCGCGCCATGCACGCCGGCCACATCTGGGACAGCGCTCACGCCACGCGCCGGCTGGCGGCGCGCGTCACCGAGCGGCGCGCCTTGCTGCAAAGGCGCGCGCGGGGGCTCCATCGGTGCTCGCGGCGCGGCCACAGGCGGCGTTTGCACCGGGGCACGCGTGCCGCGCAGCCAGTCGGCTGCCGCGGTCGGCTCGGTGCGCGCCCATGCCGCGGAGGGATCGGCGGGACCACGCAAGCCTGGTTCGGCACGCCACGACGCGCTATCCGCAAAAGCGTCCTGTGCTGCGGCAGCGCTCGACGCTGCGCCGAGTCCGGCGGCCATCGCGCCGGCTGTGCGCGAGTTATCGCGCGCCTCGCGCGCTTCTCGTGCAGGCGGGCGCCAGCTCGTCGGCCGCTTGCGTCGCGAGCCTTCACCTGGCATCGACGGGTTGACGGCGGCGACGCTATGGGCGGGAAGTCCATCTTCGGCCGCGGCGCGGCGGCTGCGGCGTTCGCGGCGCGGGCTCTCGTCGGTCTCGCGCGCGGCGCGGATGTTCAGGCCGAGCCCGAGCGAGATGTCGGCCCAGGCGAGGAATTCGCGCCAATGGAAGTCGAGCAGCCACGGCAAGCTCACGAGGAGGAGCGCCGTCATGGCGAGCGGCGCGGCCACGTGGCCGATGAGCTTGGCCGTTGCGCCCGAAAGCGCATGTCCGAGCGCGTCGAAACCGGCGATGTCGATAAGCGTCGCTTCGAGCGCGCAACTCGCCACGAGCACGCCAACGAAGCCGAGCCAGAGCCGGATCGTGCCCGGGCCGCGCAGGCCCGCGCCGCCGGGCAGCACGGACTTGACGAGACGCCAGATCAGAGGGATGAACCAGACGGCCGAAACGCCGAACCAGCCAGGAACTACCGTGTGCATGCCAAGGATTTACGTAGAGAAGGTGTGCGACGTGTGGAGTGTAACCGCTCGGCCCGTGCGCGCCGCCATCCACCTGAAGGCAGTGTTGCGCCCGGCCCGACGGGCATTGCGCGCCCGACACGCCAAAGACCCTGCGCGCGTCGCTTTGGTTCGCGCGCAACAAAAAAAGAGCCGCGCCGGGCAAGGGCGCGGCGATTCACGCGGGCAGCGTTCACTGCGCCGGTTTGGTGTCGGAGGCAGCGCTGGGCGCAACGCCAGGCAAGGGCGCGGCACCTTGCTCGGCGAACGTCAGGCGGTCGCCGTTTTCGAGCACGAGAAAGAGCGATTGCGGAGGGCGCATCTGCACGCCCGAGCGCGCGATATGCGAGAGCGCTTCCAGATAGGCGCCCTCGATGTCGCCGCCCGCGCCGATGCACGCCATGCGCGTGCCGCCGAGCTGGCTGAACGAGAGCAGGCCGTTCTTCAGCGTATAGGCGCCGAAATAGCGGTTGCAGCCCGAGAAGCCGCTTGCGCGGCGTTGGCCGCTCTCGGTCGAGAGGTCGAGCGTGATGGGGCGAGCGTCGGGGTTTTCGGTGTTGCCGGCGTCAGCGTTCGGACCCGGCACCGCGCGCAGCGTGCCGTCGGCGCGCTTCCACTCCGTGAGCTGCCAGTGCGTGTTGTCGAGCAGCTGGGTCGTGGCGGGGTTGAACGGATCGGGCAGCGGCGCGGAGGCGTCGGTGTGCACCGGCAGCTTGCACGCGCACACCAGCAGGGCTGCAGCGAGCATCGCCGAGCGCGAGACCAGCTTGCGCGCGAATACGCCTTGGGCCGGGCGCAGGCGCTGGCGCAAATTCACGCGCGGACTGTGGCTCGGCGTTTGGCTCGGCGTCTGGCTCGACGTCTGGCTGATAGGCATCGCATCGTTCCTCGTAATCGGCGAAGGCGTAAGCGTAACGCACCGCGCTGCAGCATGCGAGCGCAAACGTGCGCGCAAGACGCTTGAACAGGGCGGCCGCCGGCGGTCCAAAGCGCCTCGCCGCGGCAATGCCGCGTGTTAACATCGGCGCTCTTACGCATTTGCGCCATACCGTCATTCTGGAGACATCATGCAGACCCGCCCCCGCATCGGCACGCCGCTTTCCGCATCCGCCACCCGTGTCATGCTGCTCGGCGCGGGCGAGCTTGGCAAGGAAGTGATTATCGCGCTGCAGCGTCTTGGTGTTGAGGTGATCGCCGTCGATCGCTACGAAAACGCGCCCGGCCATCAGGTCGCGCATCGCGCGCACGTGATCGACATGGCCGATCCCAAGGCGCTGCGCGCGCTCATCGACGCCGAGCGCCCGCATCTCGTCGTGCCCGAAATCGAAGCGATCGCCACCGACGCACTCGCCGCCGTCGAAGCCGAGGGTGTCGCCGAGGTGATCCCCACCGCGCGCGCCGCGCAACTCACGATGAACCGCGAGGGCATCCGGCGCCTCGCCGCCGAGGAACTCGGCCTTGCCACCTCGCCGTACGCGTTTGCCGATTCGCTCGACGAGCTGAAGGCCGGCGTCGCCAAGGTCGGTTACCCGTGCGTGGTGAAGCCGGTGATGTCCTCGTCGGGTAAGGGGCAGTCGGTTGTGCGAAGCGACGCCGACGTCGAGCGCGCCTGGGAATATGCGCTGGCGGGCGGCCGCGTGAATCGCGGGCGCGTGATCGTCGAGGGCTTCATCAACTTCGACTATGAAATCACGCAGCTCACCGTGCGCGCCATCGACCCGGCCAGCGGCCAGGTGCAAACCTATTTCTGCGATCCGATCGGCCACCTCCAGGTGGACGGCGATTACGTCGAATCGTGGCAGCCGCAGCCGATGAGCGCGAAGGCGCTCGAGCGCTCGCGCGAGATCTCGCACAAGGTGACCGAGGCGCTGGGCGGCCGGGGCCTCTTCGGCGTGGAGCTGTTCGTGCGCGGCGACGAGGTGTGGTTCTCGGAAGTGAGCCCGCGTCCCCACGACACGGGACTCGTCACGCTCGCCTCGCAGCGCTTCTCTGAGTTCGAGCTGCATGCGCGCGCGATTCTCGGTCTGCCAGTCGATACGACGGCGCGCGGTCCGGGCGCGTCGGCGGTGATCTACGGCGGCATGGACGCGCGCGGCATCGCATTCGAGGGCGTAGCCGAGGCGCTGGCCGTGCCGGGTGCGGACCTGCGTCTCTTCGGCAAGCCCGAGAGCTTCGTGAAGCGCCGCATGGGCGTCGCGCTCGCGACAGGCTCCGACACCGACGAGGCCCGCTCGCGCGCCCGCGAAGCGGCCGCGGCGGTGCGTCCGGTGCCGGGCGACGCCGCGCAGTAAGCGTGCGGCCGGCAAGCTGCGTGGGGCGCGCGCAAGGCGACCGTCGCGCGTGCCGGTTATCGTGTGAGCCAATCCTTCGCGCGTATGCCCTGCGGCATGCGGCGCGGGGGCAACGCAACACACGGAGAACACCATGATCGATGGTCGAAGCGGCGCAATCCGCTCAATCCCGCGCGGCGGCGCGCTCGCGCTAACAGCGTGCGGTCTCGCGGCCGCGCTGCACCTTAATGCGGCGAACGCGGCCCCGCTCGAAGTGCGCGACATCCAGGTGCAATCGCGCCACACGTTCAGCTACACCTGCGCAAACAGCAAAACCTTCAAGGTCACCTATCTCAACGCGGCCAACGGCCAGAGCTTCGCACTCGTGCCCGTGGAAGGCCGCAAGCTCCTTTTCGTCGGCGTGATCGCCGCTTCGGGCGTAAGGTACGTAGCCGAGCGCTACACGTGGTGGACCAAGGGTCCCGGCGCGGATCTCTACGATGTCACGTCCGACGCGAGTC
Organism: Paraburkholderia hiiakae; assembly: GCF_904848665.1. Taxonomy (GTDB): domain Bacteria; phylum Pseudomonadota; class Gammaproteobacteria; order Burkholderiales; family Burkholderiaceae; genus Paraburkholderia; species Paraburkholderia hiiakae. The sequence goes on along the minus strand of NZ_CAJHCQ010000001.1, from coordinate 103,732 downwards.
CAAAGCCGGTGCTCTCGGGCTGCGCGACGATCATGCGCTAACACCGGACGCACGCTTCCCGACACATTCCGCCTTGCGGGAGTAACCTGTCGGCCTGTTCGCGAAGGCCGGCTGCCGCCCGCGCCGCCGGCCACGCGCTTGCCAACGAGGTGGTCGATGAAAGCATCGGATCTGTTCGTGAAGGCGCTGGAAGCCGAAGGCGTCGATTATGTGTTCGGTATTCCGGGGGAAGAGAACCTCGATCTGCTCGAATCGCTGCGGCGCTCGAAGATTCGTCTGATCGTCACGCGCCACGAGCAGGCCGCGGGCTTCATGGCCGCCACTTACGGACGGCTGACGGGCAGAACCGGCGTGTGCCTCGCCACGCTCGGGCCCGGCGCCACCAACTTCGTGACCGCCGCCGCCTACGCGCAGCTGGGCGGCATGCCCATGCTGATGGTCACGGGCCAGAAGCCCATCAAGTCGAGCAAGCAGGGCCACTTCCAGATCGTGGACGTGGTGCGCATGATGGAGCCGCTCACCAAGTACGCGCGGCAGATCGTCTCCATCGGCAATATTCCCGCGCTCGTGCGCGAGGCGTTTCGCCAGGCCGAGCAGGAGCGTCCCGGCGCCGTTCATCTCGAACTGCCCGAAGACGTGGCCGACGAAGAGGGCGACGGCAAGCCCATTCCCAAGAGCTTCAGCCGCCGGCCCGTGGCCGAGGAAAAGGCCGTGAGCCACGCGGTCGGGGCGATCTGCAAGGCGCGCCATCCGCTTCTCATGATCGGCGCGGGCGGCAATCGCAAGACCACGCGCAATGTGTTGCGCGAGTTCGTCGACGAAACCGGCATACCGTTCTTCACCACGCAGATGGGCAAGGGCGTGATCGACGAATCGCATCCGCTCTGGCTCGGCAATGCCACGCTCTCGGACGGCGACTTCGTGCACCGGGCGATCGAGCACGCCGACTGCATCATCAACGTCGGCCACGACGTGATCGAAAAGCCGCCGTTTTTCATGCGCAGCGCGGAAGAGAAGACCGTCATCCACGTGAATTTTCTCGGCGCGGAAGTCGACCCTGTGTATTTCCCGCAGATCGAGGTGGTGGGCGATATCGCCAACGCCGTCTGGCAACTCAAGGAAAGCCTCAAGCCGCGCGAGCACGCGTGGGACTTTGTCCGCTTCGAGGAAATCAAGCGCCATTTCGAGGCGCATCTTGCCCGCGGGCAGCACGACGAGCGCTTTCCCATGTACCCGGTGCGGCTCGTGCACGACGTGTACGGCGCGATGCCCGACGACGGCATCCTCTGCCTCGACAACGGCATGTACAAGATCTGGTTCGCGCGCTACTACCGCGCGCGTGAGCCCAATTCGATCCTGCTCGACAACGCGCTCGCCTCGATGGGCGCGGGACTGCCCTCGGCCATCGCCACGAAGATCGTGCACCCGCAGCGCAAGGTGGTGGCCGTGTGCGGCGATGGCGGTTTCATGATGAATTCGCAGGAGCTGGAAACGGCGGTGCGCCTGAAGCTCGATCTCGTCGTGCTGCTGCTGCGCGACGACGCGTTCGGCATGATCCGCTGGAAGCAGGAAAACATGAATTTCCCCGACTACGGCATGACGCTGCAGAACCCCGATTTCGTCGACTATGCGCAGAGCTACGGCGCGCATGGCCACCGCGTGGGCTCGGCGGACGAATTCAAGCCGCTCGTCGAGCAGTGTCTCGCGCAACCCGGCGTGCATGTGATCGACGTGCCCATCGATTATTCGGACAACGAGCGCGTGCTCAATCGCGACATCAAGCGCCTGAGCGCGCAGCTTTGACGCTGCACTTACGGAGAACCCGTCATGCTCAAATCGACCTATCCGTACTACCTGGCCAACGAGGCCGTCGCCGCCAACACCGACCTCGAAGTCACCGACAAATACAGCGGCGAAGTCGCCACGCGCGTCGCGCTCGCCGACGCGAAAGCGATCGACAAAGCCATCGCCGCGGCCGAAGCCGCCATGCCCGCCATGCGCGCGTTCCCGCCGTACAATCGCCAGGCCGTGATCGATCATTGCGTGGCGCGTTTTCGCGAGCGCTTCGACGAGCTGGCGATGGCGCTGTGCATCGAGGCGGGCAAGCCGATCAACGATTCGCGCGGCGAGGCCACGCGCCTGATCGACACGTTCCGCGTGGCCGCCGAAGAGAGCGTGCGCATCGACGGCGAGATCGTGAATCTCGAGATTTCGGCGCGCGCGAAGGGCTATCACGGCTATGTGAAACGCGTGCCGATCGGGCCGTGCTCGTTCATCTCGCCGTTCAACTTCCCGCTCAATCTGGCTGCGCACAAGGTCGCGCCGGCGCTCGCCGCCGGCGTGCCGTTCGTGTTGAAGCCCGCGAGCCGCACGCCCGTGGGCGCGCTCATCATGGGCGAGGTGCTGGCGGAAACCGATCTGCCCAAGGGCGCGTTCTCGATCCTGCCCGCGCACCGCGACGGCGCCGACCTCTTCACGACCGACGAGCGCTTCAAGCTGCTCTCGTTCACGGGCTCGCCGGCGGTGGGCTGGGACCTCAAGAAGAAGGCCGGGAAGAAGAAGGTGGTGCTGGAGCTGGGCGGTAACGCGGCGGCCATCGTCGACGCCGATCAGGGCGGCAAGCTCGATTACGTCGTCGAGCGCCTGGCGTTCGGCGCGTACTACCAGTCGGGGCAGAGCTGCATCGGCGTGCAGCGCATTCTCGTGCATGCGTCGATTTACGACGCGCTGCGCGAGAAGCTCATCGCCAAGGTCAAGACGCTCAAGATGGGCGACCCGAAGGACGAGAAAACCTTCGTCGGGCCGATGATCTCCGAGTCCGAGTCGAAGCGCCTCGCGGGCTGGATGGAGAGCGCGGTGCTCGCGGGCGCGAAGATCGTCGCGGGCGGCAAGGTGGACGGCGCGATGTTCGAGGCCACGCTGCTCGAAGACGTGCGCCGCGACACCGACCTCTACCGCAAGGAGGCGTTCGGACCGGTCGCGATCCTGGAGCGTTTCGACGACTTCGGCCGCGCACTCGACATTGTCAACGACAGCGATTTCGGCCTGCAGGCGGGCGTGTTTACCGACTCGCTCGCCAATGCGCACCGCGCGTGGGACGGCCTCGACGTAGGCGGCGTGGTGATCAACGACATTCCGTCATTTCGCGTCGATAACATGCCGTACGGCGGCGTGAAGGACTCCGGGCTCGGGCGCGAGGGCGTGCGCTACGCGATCGAGGACATGACCGAACTGCGGCTGATGGTGATGCGCGAGACGTGGTGAGCAGCGGGGGCTGGCAAAAAAGGGTGCGATGCTTCGTCGCATGGCGCACGAGGCTTTCTCGTGCGCTGCGTTGCAGAACGCATGGCCTGCTGCCATAGGGATTTATGCCAAGGTGCTACAATACGCGCCTTTCGGCCCTTTGCGCCTGCCGCAAAGGGCGCGCAGATCGCCGGCAGCAGGCCGCCCCAAGGCTTGCTGGATCGGCCTGAAAGCCGATCGAGCCGTTTTGACCAATCCGGTGCGCGCGCCGGTCGATAGACCAGGGCGGCGCCGGAACCATCTGGAATCGAGCGAGTCTGGCTGGGTTGAATCCGAGCGAGCGCGGCGATGGAGCCAGCGCCCCGTCCCCAGCAGATTCTCTCGTCGTCCACGGGCCATCCCGGGCCATCCGTTTGCCGGGAGGCCCTCGCGGGCGTACGTTCCGCTCGTCGCCGCAGGGTGCCTGATGTGTTGTTCGGCGCCTTTGCATCGACCTGCTATGCCCAGCAGTGACCTTTTGAGGCGCTTCCGCGCCTTGCGCGAATAGCGCCTTTATAGCGAAGCCACCATGTCCGACACAGCCGTCACGCCCAGCACTGCGAACTTTGACCAGTTTGGTCTGGCCCCCGAAATTCTCAGGGCCGTCAAGGAGCAGGGCTACACGACGCCCACGCCGATCCAGGCCGAGGCGATTCCCGTCGTGCTCACGGGCCGCGACGTGATGGGCGCCGCGCAAACCGGCACGGGCAAGACTGCGAGCTTCTCGCTGCCGATCCTGCAACGCCTCTTGCCGATGGCGAGCACGAGCGCTTCGCCCGCACGCCATCCGGTGCGCGCGCTGATTCTCACGCCGACGCGCGAACTGGCCGATCAGGTCGCGAACAACGTGCGCACCTACGCGCAGCACACGCCGCTGCGCAGCGCGGTGGTGTTCGGCGGCGTCGACATGAATCCGCAGTCCGACGAGCTGCGCCGCGGCGTGGAAATCCTGATCGCGACGCCTGGCCGCCTGCTCGACCATGTGCAGCAAAAGACCACGAACCTGGGTCAGGTGCAGATGCTCGTGCTCGACGAAGCCGACCGCATGCTCGACATGGGCTTCCTGCCCGACCTCCAACGCATCCTGAACCTGCTGCCGAAGGAGCGCCAGACGCTGCTCTTCTCGGCCACGTTCTCCGGCGAGATCAAGAAGCTTGCGGCGACTTATCTGCGCACGCCGCAGACCATCGAGGTGGCGCGCAGCAACTCCACGGCGACCAACGTCACCCAGGTCGTGTACGAAGTCGCCGAGGGCGACAAGACCGGCGCGGTCGTTCAGCTGATCCGCAACCGGGGTCTCAAACAGGTGATCGTGTTCTGTAACAGCAAGATCGGCGCGAGCCGCCTTGCCCGTCAGATCGAAAAGCAGGGCATCGTTGCGGCGGCGATTCACGGCGACCGCACGCAGAGCGAGCGCATGCAGGCGCTCGACGCCTTCAAGCGCGGCGAAATCGAAGCACTCGTGGCGACCGACGTGGCCGCGCGCGGCCTCGACATCGCCGAGCTGCCCGCCGTCATCAACTTCGACCTGCCTTTCAACGCCGAAGACTACGTGCACCGCATCGGCCGCACGGGCCGCGCAGGCGCCTCGGGTGACGCGCTTTCGCTGTGCAGCCCGAACGAGAAGAAGCAGCTCGCCGATATCGAGAAGCTCATCAAGCGTCCGCTGACCGTGGAGCGCCTTGTGGTCGACGTGCCGGTGCCGCATCACGAGGGCGGCGGACGCCGCCGCGAGCGCGACGGCCATGAAAGCCGCGAAGGGCGCGGTGAACGTGGCGAGCGTGGTGTGCACCGCCGTGCGGCGCCGTTCGAGCGAGCGCATCATCATCGTTCGCAGCCCATCGACGACTTTTTCCTGAAGCCCTACGAACCCTCGGCGAGCGCGCGCAGCAACGCTGAAGACAAGCCCGCAAACGCCGCACCGCAAAAGCAGCAGTCGAAGCAGCCGCTCGCGGCGCTGCTGGGCGGACTCGGGTCGTCGTGGCGCAATAAGCCGACGTCGTCTTCGTCGAACTGAGGTTGAGCGCGAAAAATTCGCGCAACGCAGAAAAACGGCATGTCGCTTCTGGCGGCATGCCGTTTTTGTTTATGTGGCTGGCAATTGCGCGAGCCGCCGCTTCCACGCCGCGATCGCGTCTAGCTGGAACGCCTCGAGCGTTGTGGGTGCGGGATCGTGCAACTCGAGACCCAGATGCCGCGCCGCGGCCATCAGTGCTTCCAGCGGGCGTGATGCATCGAGCGCTTGCGCGCCGGTCTGCTTCGAGAGCTTTTCCCCGTCCGCGTTTGTGACGACAGGCACGTGCAGGTACGCGGGCGTGGGCACGCCAAGACACTGCTGGAGCCAGATTTGCCGCGCCGTCGAGTCGAGCAGGTCCGCGCCGCGCACCACGTGCGTGATGCGTTGTTCGGCGTCGTCCACGACCACGGCGAGCTGATAGGCCCATTGGCCGTCCGCGCGCAGGAGCACGAAATCGCCGACTTCGGTCGCGAGATCCTGGTGCTGCAAGCCCTGCCAGCGATCGTCAAAGCGGATCAGCGCGGGATTGTCACGCGCGCCGGCAGTTTCGTCCGCAGTTTCGTCTGCAGTTTGGTCTGCAGTTTGGTCGTCAGGCACGCGCAGCCGCCACGCGCGCGCGGGCTTGCCGTGCAGGCCGTCGCGGCAGGTGCCAGGATAGATCAGCGTGGTGTTGCGCTGGTGCGCGCGCAATTGCGAATCGGCGATTTCCTTGCGCGTGCAGCCGCACGGGTAGACGTGGCCCGAGACGATCAGCCGGTCGAGCGCCGCGCGGTACAGATCGGTGCGGCGGCTCTGCCATTGCGGCGGCTCGTCGGCGTGAAAGCCGAAGGCCGCAAGCGTCGCGAGAATGTCCTCGGCTGCGCCCGGCACGGTGCGCGGGCCGTCGATGTCCTCCACACGCACGAGCCACGCGCCGCCATGCGCTCGCGCGTCGAGCCAGCTCGCGAGCGCCGAAACGAGCGAACCAAAGTGCAGCGGGCCAGTGGGCGAGGGCGCAAAGCGCCCGCGATACCCTTGCGGCGATGCGCTCACGCGCGCGGCTTTAAGCGGCAGCCTGGGCCGACGGCGCTGCATCCATTGCGCCCGCGCGCTCCGGATGGCACGCCGGGCAGCTCTTGCCCGTCACGTAGAGCGGCGAAGCCTGCTCTTGCGGCGTGACGATGGCGCGGCACGCGAAGCACTGCACGGTGTCCGTCGGTTCGAGCTGCGGATTGAGCGCGGTGCGCTGGTCGAACACGAAGCAGTCGCCGTTGTAGTGCGCGCCGCCCACTTCCTCGAAGTACTTGAGAATGCCGCCTTCGAGCTGATACACATGCTCGATGCCCACTTCCTTCATGTGGATGGCCGCCTTTTCGCAGCGAATGCCGCCCGTGCAGAACGACACGACCGTCTTGCCTTCGAGGTCGGCGCGGTTCGCGTCGATCACGCCGGGGAATTCGCTAAATTTGTCGATGCGGTAGTCGAGGGCCTTGTCGAACGTGCCGACATCGATTTCGAACGCGTTGCGCGTGTCGAGCATGACGACGGGGCGGCCATCGTCGTCGAAGCCGCGGTCGAGCCATTGCTTGAGCACGACCGGCGCCACGGAGGGCGCGCGGCCTTCTTCGGGGCGGATCGCCGGCTTCTTCATCGTGATGATCTCGCGCTTCAGGCGCACGAGCATACGGTTGAAGGGCCGCGTTTCGGAGACGCTTTCCTTGAACCGCAGCGTCGCGAACTTGCCCTCGAAGAGCGGGTCGTGGTTGATGTAGTCCATGAACGCGCGCACGTTGCCTTCATCGCCGGCGACGAACAGGTTGATGCCTTCCGGCGCGAGCAGGATCGTGCCCCGCAAATCGAGCGATTTGCAGCGCTCGAGCACGAGCGGGCGCCACTCGGCGGTCTTGTCGAGCGTGGCGAACTGGTAAGCGGAGAGATTGAGGATACGCATGGTGCAACGGGAAAGGCGCTATCAAAGCGCGTGAAACTGGAGCCGGGCGCGCGGGCTGACTCGCGTGCTGACTCGCGTGCTGCCTATTAACTGCCGGCCCCTTGAAAACGGGAATTGGGGCAGGGCGCGCGGCGGGCGCAATCCGCTATTATCCCTCAATCATGCCTCGCGCCGCCTGCGGCGTAGTCGACACGCCGTGCCGCGGCTCTGCGCTCGCGCAAGCGCTTGTCCGGATCGGTTGGGCCGCCCCGGCCAACGTCACGCGCGCATGCGAGCGAGCGCCGAAAATCGCGTGCCCCTGAAGGTACAATGTCGGCCATGTCAGATCCCCGCTTCGTCCATCTCCGCGTCCATTCCGAATTCTCGATTGCCGACGGCATCGTGCGCCTCGACGACCTCGTCAAGGCGGCATCCAAAGACGGCCAGGGCGCGCTCGCGCTCACCGACCTCGGCAACGCATTCGGCCTCGTCCGTTTCTACACCGAAGCTCGCGGCAAAGGGGTCAAACCCATTGCCGGCTGCGACGTCTGGATCACGAATCCCGACGACCGCGACAAGCCGTCGCGCCTTCTGCTACTGGTGAAGGACAAGCGCGGCTATCTGAATCTGTGCGAGCTGCTTTCCAAGGCGTGGCTCACGAATCAGTATCGTGGCCGCGCGGAAGTCGACGTTGCGTGGCTCGAAGACGGTCTGGCCGAGGGCCTGCTCGCGATCTCGGGCGCGCAGCAGGGCGACGTGGGTCTCGCACTCGCGGCGGGCAATGCCGAAAGCGCGAAGCGCCACGCGCAGCGCTGGGCGAAACTGTTTCCGAACGCGTATTACATCGAGCTGCAGCGCTGCGGGCAGCCCGGCGGCGAGCAGTATGTCGGGCAGGCAGTGGCGCTCGCGTCGCAACTGAAGCTGCCGGTGGTCGCCACGCACCCCATGCAGTTCATGACCGACGAGGAATACACCGCACACGAAGCGCGCGTGTGCATCTCGGAAGGCGACATCCTCGCAAATCCGCGCCGCCAGAAGCGTTTCACGACCGATCAGCGTTTTCGCACGCAGGAAGAGATGGCCGCGCTGTTCGCGGACATTCCGTCGGCCATTGCGAACACCATCGAGATCGCCAAACGCTGCAATCTCACGCTCGAACTCGGCAAGCCGAAGCTGCCGCTCTTCCCGACGCCCGACGGCCTGTCGCTCGACGACTATCTCGTGCAGCTTTCGAGAGAAGGCCTTGAAAAGCGCCTCGTGCAGCTGTATCCCGACGAAGCCGAACGCGAGCAGGCGCGCGCGCGCTACAACGAGCGGCTCGAATTCGAGTGCGGGACCATCATCAAGATGGGCTTCCCGGGCTACTTCCTGATCGTTGCGGACTTCATCAACTGGGCCAAGAACAACGGCGTGCCGGTTGGGCCGGGCCGGGGTTCGGGCGCGGGGTCGCTGGTCGCCTACGCGCTAGGCATTACCGACCTCGATCCGCTGCGCTACAACCTGCTGTTCGAGCGCTTCCTGAATCCGGAACGTGTGTCGATGCCCGACTTCGACATCGACTTCTGCCAGCACGGGCGCGACCGCGTCATCCAGTACGTGAAGGAGAAGTACGGCGCCGATGCGGTTTCGCAGATCGCCACCTTCGGCACGATGGCCGCGAAGGCCGCGGTGCGCGACATCGGCCGCGTGCTCGATCTCGGCTACAACTTCACCGATGGCGTCGCCAAGCTCATTCCGTTCAAGCCGGGCAAGCACGTCACCATCGCCGATGCGATGAAGGAAGAGCCGCTCCTCCAGGAGCGCTACGACAACGAAGACGAAGTCCACCAGCTGCTCGACCTCGCGCAGCTCGTGGAAGGTCTCACGCGTAACGTGGGCATGCACGCGGGCGGCGTGCTGATCGCGCCGGGCAAGCTCACCGACTTCTGCCCGCTCTACACGCAGGGCGACGAAAGCGGCGTCGTGAGCCAGTACGACAAGGACGACGTGGAAGCCGTCGGCCTCGTGAAGTTCGACTTTCTGGGCCTGACCACGCTCACGATTCTCGACTGGGCCGAGCGCTATATCCGCAGGCTCGATCCGTCGAAGAAAGACTGGTCGCTCGCCCAGGTGCCGCTCGACGACGCGCCGTCGTTCCAGATCCTCAAGAAGGCCAACACGGTCGCCGTGTTCCAGCTGGAAAGCCGCGGCATGCAGGGCATGCTGAAGGACGCGCAGCCCGACCGCTTCGAGGACATCATCGCGCTCGTGGCGTTGTATCGTCCGGGCCCGATGGACCTGATCCCGAGCTTCTGCGCGCGTAAGCATGGCCGCGAAGTGGTGGAGTATCCCGATCCGCGCGTCGAACCTGTTCTGAAAGAGACCTACGGCATCATGGTCTACCAGGAGCAGGTGATGCAGATGGCGCAGATCATCGGCGGCTACTCGCTCGGCGGCGCCGACTTGTTGCGCCGCGCGATGGGTAAGAAGAAGCCCGAGGAAATGGCCAAGCACCGCGAGATTTTCGCGGAAGGGGCGGCAAAGAACGGCCTCACGCGCGAAAAGGCCGACGAAACCTTCGACTTGATGGAGAAGTTCGCGGGCTACGGCTTCAACAAGTCGCACGCGGCCGCTTATGCGCTCCTCGCGTATCACACGGCGTGGCTCAAGGCGCACCATCCGGCGGAATTCATGGCAGCGAATATGTCGCTCGCCATGGACGACACCGACAAGGTGAAGATCCTCTTCGAGGACTGCCTGACCAACAAGATGGCCGTGCTGCCGCCGGACGTGAACGCTTCGGCGTATCGCTTCGAGCCTGTGGCCGATTCGAGCGTCGCAGAAGGCAAACGCTCGCGCACGATCCGCTACGGTCTTGGCGCGATCAAGGGCAGCGGCCAGAACGCCATCGAAGAAATCTTGCGCGCGCGTGAAGAAGGCGGTCCCTTCAAGGACCTGTTCGACTTCTGCGAGCGCATCGACCGTCGTCTCGTGAATCGCCGCACGATCGAAGCGATGATCCGCGCCGGCGCATTCGACACGATTCACGCCAACCGCGCACAGTTGCTCGCCTCCGTGCCGATGGCGATGGAAGCCGCCGACCAGGCGAGCGCCAACGCCATGCAGGCGGGCCTGTTCGATATGGGTGACGCGCCGCTCGCCGCGCACGAACTGGTGGATGAACCCGCGTGGGGCGAGAAGCGCAAGCTGCAGGAGGAGAAGGCCGCGCTCGGCTTCTATCTCTCGGGGCACCTCTTCGATGCCTACAAGGACGAAGTGCGCCGCTTCGTGCGCCAGAAGATCGGCGAGTTGAAGGAAGGGCGCGACAAGCTCATCGCGGGCGTGATCGCTTCGTTGCGCACGCAAATGACCCAACGCGGCAAGATGCTGATCGCGTTGCTCGACGACGGCACCGGCCAGTGCGAAGTGACGGTGTTCAATGAGCAGTTTGAAGAGCACAAGGCGCTCTTCAAGGAAGACGAACTGCTCGTCGTGCAGGGCGGAGCGCGCAATGATGCGTTCACGGGCGGCATTCGCTTCACCGTCGATACGGTGATGGATCTGGAGCGTGCGCGCAGCCGCTACGCGCAGGCCGTGAAGCTGCAGGTGAACGGCAACGCCAATGCGCTCGCGCTGCGCACGGTGCTCGAAGCGTATCGCGCGAAGCCCGACGACTCGCTGCCGGCACCGGCCACGCAAGCGCGTGGCCGCGGTGGCTTCGGGCGCGATCGCGGCGAGCGCGCGCAAGCGGTCATTCCAAACGGGCTTGCGGTGCAGATTGCTTACCGCAACGATCGGGCCGAAGGCGAAGTGCGTCTGGGCGACGCCTGGCGCGTCAAGCCCTCCGACGACCTGCTCGCCGCGCTGCGTGGCGAGTTTGCGGGCAGCGAGATCGAGATCGTTTACTGAGGGATTGGGCGGCTGGCGGCGTGGAAGTGTTCACGCTGCCATGCCGCGCCGTCGTTCGGGCAAACGCGTGGTTAACTCGCGAGTTCGGCCAGGCCGCGTTCGGCACGCACGGTGCCGTCCGCAATGCGCACCTTGACCCGTTCCTCATTGGAGCTCGCCTGCTCGCGCGGTTGCTCGCGGTGCCACAGATGGAAGATTTCCGTGGCGTAGGCGCCGAGCTTGCGGTGCACGCCGCAGTTGGCGAGGCGTGCCACGAAATCGGCGTCTTCGTGCCCCCAGCCGGTGAAACTGGTGTCGAAGCCGTTCACGCGCTCGATATCGCTGCGCCAGGCGCTCATGTTGCAGCCCTTGATGCCCCGCCATTTGAACTGCTCGATCACGCGCCACTTGCGGTCCGGCAGCTTCACGAAGAGGGGCGCGATCTTGTTGACGTGGCCAGCGAGGCGTTCCTGCACCCAGAAGCCGAAGCCCTGATCCGCCAACGGGAGCTTCTGGCCGATCACCCGCTGCGTGAGCGCTTCGTCGAGCAGGATGCGGCTACCGGTGATGATGACGCGCTCGCTTGCGAGCTGCCGGTGGCGCGCAACGAAATCGTGCTGCGCCACGCAGTCGCCGTCGAGGAAGATCAGGTAGTCGCCACGGGCCTGCACGATACCCTTGTTGCGGATCTCCGCAAGACGGAAGCCATCGTCCGGGTGCCACACATGCTCCATGCGCACCGGGCTCGACGCGGCGCAGCGTTCCACGGTCTCGCGGGTCGCGTTCGCCGAGCCGTCGTCGGCGACGATGATTTCGTAGTGCGTGTCGGATTGCGCGCTCAAGCTGGCGAGGACCCGCTCGAGCGCATCGGGCCGGTTATAGGTGCTGACGATCACCGAAATCAGCACGTCGCGGCGGGCGTTCATCGGCTCTCCGGTGCGGCGTCGCGGGCTTTTGCCGCGCCGGACTGCTGTGTCTCGAGGAGCATGAGCTTCAGGTAGCGGTAGTAGGTACCTTCGGCGTTGGAGATCGCCAGCACGAAGCCCATCTTGCCGTCGAGAAAGCCGCGCTGGATGATCCAGCTGCGCACGAAAGACCAGAAGCCGTGCAGCAGCGCCTTGCGCAGACCGCCGCGCTTGCCGCGCGCCGCGCCTTGGGTCGCGCCGTAGGTCGAATAGCTGTCGATCTTCCCGAGCACTTCCGAGAAGTCGCGAAAGCTGTAGTGAATCAGCGCCTGAGCGAGCGTGCCGACGCGCGCCTCGGGCGCGGCAATCACGCGTTCGTGCACGAGATCGTTCGAGAAGCGCGCGACGTCGCGGCGAAAGAGCCGCGTCACATAGTCGGGCGACCAGCCGGAATGGCGGATCCACTTGCCGCAGTAATTCGACTGGCGCGGCACCCGGAACAGGTCGGCCCCGTTCGCCTTCACGCTTGCGAGAATCTCGTCGCGCAACGCGGGGGACACGCGCTCGTCGGCGTCGAGCGAGAGAATCCAGGGTCCGCGGGCCGTGTCGAGCGCGCGCTGTTTTTGTGGCCCGAAACCGGGCCAGTCGGTTTCGACGACCGTCGCGCCGAACTCACGGCAAATAGCCTGGGTGCCGTCCGTGCTGCCCGAATCGAGCACGACGATTTCGTCGACCCAGCCGTGCACGGAAGCGAGGCAGTCGCGAATATCGTGTGCTTCGTTTTTGACGATGACGATGACACTGATCGCATCGGGTTTGGCGCTGTCGTTCATCGGCGCTGGCTCGCGATGGCTGGAAGAAGGTGAAGAAGGTGGGCAGGTGCGACGGCCGGCTGGCGCTGGCCTCGCGTTCGGGAGAGAACTTCGCGCGCAGGCTTATTGCACGCGCGTTCGTGCCCCGAAGCCGAATCGATGAGTATATACAAAAACGTCGGCCGCTACGAAACCGCCCCGGCGCAGGCCCCGGCCGGGCGGATACATCGCCCCCTGGGCCGAACGTTTACAATGGCGTACCTGTTTGCCAGGGGGCGGGCAGATTACCCGCATTTTTTTCGAGGAAATTTTGAGCGAGAGATCAACCTTGAGCAAGCCGATCGGCTCCGACACCAAGTCGTCGCCGATCGTGATTGGCCGGCGGCTGTGGCCGTATGTGAAGCCGCTAGTGTGGGTGCTCCTCGCAGGCGTGATCGCGATGGCCGTGGTGGCCGCCACCGAAGCCGGCATTCCCGCGCTGCTCAAGCCGCTGCTCGATCACGGCTTCGGCACGCGCGGCGATCCGAAAGCGAAATGGCTGGTGCCCGTCGCGGTGATCGGGCTGGCGCTCGTACGCGGCCTCGCGCAATACGCGTCCGGTTACTTGCTGCAGTACGTGTCGAACCGCGTGCTGCTCGCGCTGCGGCTCAAGATGTTCGAGCGCATGATTCACGCGAGCGTCGGCTTCTTCCAGCGCGAAACCGCGAGCACGGTCATCAATGCGATCGTGTTCGAGGTCAACCAGATTCTCGGCGTGCTGCTCGGCGTGCTTGTCACGCTCGTGCGCGACTCGCTCACGGTCGTCTTCCTGCTTGGCTACCTGTTCTACCTGAACTGGCGGCTCACGCTGATCGTCGCGGTGCTGCTGCCGGCCATCGGCTGGCTCGTCAGCAAGATCAACCGGCGTCTGCGTCGGCTGAACCGCGAGCATCAGATGCTCACGAACGACCTGTCCTATATCGTCGAGGAGACGGTGGGCGGCTACAAGGTCGTCAAGGTTCACAACGGCGAGCGCTATGAGAAGGACCGTTTTGGCGAAATGAGCAAACGCCTGCGCGGCTACCAGATGCGCATGACGGTGTCGGGCGGACTCGCGCAGCCGCTGACGCAATTCCTCGCTTCGATCGCGCTGGCGATCGTCATCACCATTGCGGTCGTGCAGGCCTCGAACGACCAGACGACGGTTGGCGGCTTCGTGGCGTTCGTCACGTCGATGCTGCTCGTGATCTCGCCCCTCAAGCACCTGATCGACGTGAACCAGCCGCTGCAGCGCGGCATGACCGCGGCCGAGCTGATCTTCGGGCTGATCGACGAGCCGCCCGAGCCCGCTGGCGGCGGCTTGCCGCTCGAACGCGCGCGCGGCGAGGTGGAGTTCCGCGACGTGTCGTTCGCCTATGGCGAGAGCCATCGCGTGACGCTCGACCATGTGTCGTTCCGCATCAGTCCCGGCGAAATGGTGGCGCTCGCCGGCCCGTCGGGCAGCGGCAAGACCACGCTCGTGAACCTGTTGCCGCGCTTTTTCGATCCGAGCGGTGGCGAGGTGATGGTCGACGGCGTATCGATCGCCGACTACGACGTGCATGCGCTGCGCAACCAGATCGCGATGGTGAGCCAGGACGTGGTGCTGTTCAACGACACGGTCGCGAACAATGTCGCCTATGGCCAGACGGCCGACCGCGAGCGCGTGGAGCGCGCGCTGCGCGCCGCGAACCTGTGGGAGACGATCTCGGCACTGCCCGAAGGCGTGGACACGCTGATCGGCGACAACGGCATGAAGTTTTCGGGCGGCCAGCGCCAGCGCCTGGCTATCGCCCGGGCGATCTACAAGGATGCGCCGATCCTGATTCTCGACGAGGCAACGTCGGCACTCGATTCGGAATCGGAGCGCCACGTGCAGGCGGCGCTGGAAACGCTGATGCGCGGCCGCACGACGCTCGTGATCGCGCACCGCCTCTCGACGATCGAGCGTGCGAACCGCATCCTCGTGATGGATGGCGGCCATATCGTCGAATCGGGCACGCACCAGGAGTTGCTCGCGAGGGGCGGTATGTACGCGCACCTGCACAAGATCCAGTATCAGCAGAGCGCGGCCTGACGCGCCACGGCGATGATGCGGCGCGCGAGTCTGGGCGCGCCGCGGTCATGAAGCCGCGCTTGTGCGCGGCGTGGGCCTAAGCAGCCCCGTTCGGGCTTATCAGGCGGCGGCGGACGCCGTCGCGGGGACCTGAGCGGCGAGTTGGCGCAACACCGCACCAACGACCTGCGCGGGCGGGATGGTGTCCACGTTGCCGCTGCCCTGCAAGCCGATGGATCGGCAGGCTTCGGTCAAGCGCAGGTAAGGCGGCTCTTGATGCCTGAACAGCGAAACGCTGGGCGTTTGCGTGGTGTGGGCGACGTGCATCAGGCCGCCGTCCGCGCCTACGAACAGCTCGGCGTGCGCAACGATCTCGCGTGCCTGAAGGAACGCGAGCTTGCCGGTCAGCGATCGGACGCGCACGTCGGCTGGCGCGCTCGCGCACAACTGCTGCGCGATTTCCGTGCCGTTGTCCGAGCCGAGCACGACGATTTCCTTCGCGGCGCTCGCGCTGTCGTACTTGCTCAACAATTCGATGACTTCGGACCAGCGGTTGTAGGTACGATCGGGGTCCACGCCACCCGCCGCGAGCGCGATGAACGGGCGTGCGGGCAAGAGAGCGCGCACCGATTCGCGCGTTGCGGGCTTGCTGGCGAGATAAGGCTTGCTGAGCGCGGCGAGCGTGCCGGCGTCGTGGCCGAGCGAGAACACGTCGTTCACGCTCGCGAAACTGAAGCAGGTCTGGTTGCGGTCGGGGCCGTTGAAGTAACGGAAGAGGCCCGCGTAGGGCAGTTTCGCGAAGTGCTGGGTCTTGATGCGAATCGAGGGCAGGTTGTACTCGGAGAGCAGAATCGCGTCGTAGCGGCTCGCATCGACCTCACTCGGGTCACCGTAGACCTTGCCGAACACGTCGTCTTCGCTGAATAGCGGCGCAAGCGACGGCAGCGCGAGCAGATCGATGCGCACGCCGAGGCCCTTGAGCAGCGCGCGGCCGGCCATGTCCATCGTCGCGTCGCCGAAATTGCGTTTGGCATAGACCCACAGGATTCGCTGCGAAGCGTCCAGATGCGTCTGTTCGAGGCGCGTCTGGCCATGCGCCCTCAGAAGAAACTGCTTGTGCAGGTATTTCTTCGCGATCTTGAGGCGACTGGTGCTACGAAGAAACGCATCCGGCTCGTAAGGCACGCCCTGGTAGGGGATCATGCAGGACCGGGAAACGGCGCGATCGAGCCAGCTTGCCGGCGAACCCCACGAAGTGTTTAAGTTGGTCTGCTGAAACACGAGCCAAGTTACTAATCAAGATAACCGCTCATTATCGCACGGCGCTTGCTCGCGTGCCGCGCGAATAATTAGGGACGGCGACTTGGGCGACCATCGCGAGGTACGAACTTCTGCGGCAAGTCCGGGTGAGAAGAATGTATGCGTACAATATCGCGTTTCTCGTCATGCTTCGCACCTAAAAAGGTACGTAGTGAGGACGTTATAAGAGAACCCATTTTCTACGCGTCCATGCTCGCCGTTCGTGCGGCGATCACAGGACGCGGATGTCAAATCTGACCCTTTCTCGGGTAAATCTTCATGTTCAGTATTCTGATCCCGACCTGGAATAACCTGCCGTACCTCAAGCTGTGCGTCGACAGCATCCGGCGCCATTCTGCGTTCGAGCACGAGATTCTCGTGCACGTCAACGACGGCAGCGACGGCACGCTCGACTGGGTCCGCGAACAGGGCATTCGCCATACGTGGAGCAAGGGGAACGTGGGCGTATGCCTCGCCGTGAACGATGTGGCCCGCCTCGCTTCGCACGAGTGGGTGCTGTTCATGAACGACGACATGTTCTGCACGCCCGGTTGGGATTCGGCCTTCGTCGATGCATTGCGCGAAATCGGCGAAGCACCCGCCTATCTCGCCTCGCAGATCATCGAGCCTACCGACACCGGCAACAGCCTCGTGACGGTCGCCCACTTCGGCACCGGTCCTGCCGACTTCAACGAGGCCGGGCTGCTCGAATTCGCCGCGAAGATGAACACAGCCGACCGCAACGGCATTGCGCTGCAGCCGACGCTCGTGAGCCGCGAACTTTGGCTGCGCGTGGGTGGCTATAGCATCGAGTTCGGGCCGGGCATGAGCAGCGACGACGACTTTCTGATGAAGCTCTGGCTGGTCGGCTGCCGCACGTTCCGCTCGGTTGGCAAGAGTCGTATCTACCATTTCGGTTGCCGCACGACGGGACGCATTCGCCGCAATCGCGGCGGCCGCGAATTCCTCATGAAGTGGGGTGTGACGCAGCGCGATTTCAAATACAACTACATGGCCCGCACGGCCGACGCCGCGCCTGGCACGCTTCCCAACGTGCCGCGGCCCAACTTCGTGAGCCGTCTCAAACGGGTGATCTACGCGTTCGGCCTTTACCCGACTCAAGATCTCGAAGCGTGGGAGCCCGATTTGCCCGCGCAGCTTCAGCACACCGCTTCGTTGACGCAAAGCGCCACGCCGCGCCAGTCATCGCGCTAACGATCGCGTTGTCCCAAGGGAGCAGGCTGGCGGGAGGCGTCGGCGGCACCCCACGGGGACGAATCGCACTGACTTTGCCTCGAATTGGAACAGTGCCTTAGGATTCCAGGGGTTAACCCTGGAAGGGGACGAGCATACGATGCGTACATCGGTCGCATGCACATACCGTCGCACGTCGACCGCCTGATCCAACTGGAGGTCGTTACCATGAAGTCCCTGATTCAAGCTGTTGCCGTTGCCGCCGCTCTCGTCGCTGCCGCTGTTCCCACCGCTTCGTTCGCGCAGTCGCACTCGACCATCACCCGCGCCCAGGTGCGCGCCGAACTCGTGCAGCTTCAACAGGTGGGCTACCGCGTCGGCGATGGCGACAACGCCCATTATCCCGATGCGATCCAGGCCGCCCAGGCGAAGGTCGCCGCTTTGAATGGTGCAAACAGCAGCTACGGCGGCGTGGCGAACGCCTCGCAATCGGGCGGCCGCGCCACGGTTTCGCCTGAAGACTGGAACGCGATGTACTCGCGCTAAGCCATCGCGTCGCGTGTGTTGTTTGTGAAGTGAGCGAAGGGAAGGGGAGACGTCAGACGGCGCGAGGCGCTTCAGCTTCGCTGCGCGCGGGTTCTGCGGCGTACGACGTTTCCTCCAGCTGTGTGAGCAGCGTGCGGGCTTGCACGAGCGTGTCGCCTTTCATCGGCTGGAACGCGAAGTGCATCGATTTCTCGAGCTTCGCGAAGTTGCGCCGCGTGCTGCGCGTGTAGGCGGGATCGTAGTGCTGCGCGATCAGCGTCTCGTAAAGCTCCGCCCTGCGATCTTCGTCGAGCAGCTTGCACCACGATTCGATGCGCTCGCGCCCGTGCAGCGGCGTGAGCTTGTTCAGTTGCTCCCGAAAATACACGCGCTCATCGAACAGGTGACCGTACTCCTCGAGTAGCAAGTCGATCCGTTCCTCGCGCGCCACATCGAGTACGACACAAGGTGCCGCGTGCAGACGTTCTACGAGCGCGGGCGGCAGCGTGATAACGCCGATGCGCCGGCTCTCCGCCTCGACAAACACGGGGCGCGCGGCGTCGAAGGCGCGCAGCGTCTGCACGAGCGCCGTATCGAACGACTTCTGCGAGGGCTGCGCTTGCGTGGGCAGCGCGCCCAGCAGCGAGCCGCGATGCGCGGCGAGCGCTTCGAGATCGAGCATCTGCGCGTTGGCCTGTCCCAGCGCCTTCAAGAGGCGGGTCTTGCCGCTACCGGTCGGCCCGGCCAGCACGATATAGCGAAACGCTCCGGGCAACGTGCCGAGCGCCTCCATGATCGTGTGCCGGTACGCCTTGTATCCGCCATCGAGCTGACGCGCGCGCCAGCCGATCATGTTGAACCACGCTGTCATCGACCCGGAACGCTTGCCGCCGCGCCAGCAGTAGATGAGCGGACGCCAGTTGCGTGGACGGTCGGCGAACAGCGTATCGAGATGCATGGCGATGTTGCGCGCCACCATGGCTGCGCCCACGCGCGTGGCTTCGAAAGGCGAATCCTTGTACATCGTCCCGACGATCACGCGCTCTTCGTTGCTGAGCACAGGCGCGTTGATCGCGCCGGGAACGTGGTCTTCGGCAAATTCGAGCGGCGTTCGTACGTCGACAATCTCGTCGAATTCACCGATCTGTTCAATGCTGACGCGCTGGTGATTCAACTGCGAAGCTCCGATGATGCCTGCAACGGCGTCGCGCTACATCAGCACGATGTCGTATTGTTCCTGACTCAAATTCGACTCCACCTGCAACGAAACCGGCTTGCCGATGAAGTCGATCAGCATCGCGAGATGCTGCGACTCTTCCTCGAGAAAGAGGTCGATGACCTGCTGTGAAGCGACCACGCGAAACTCGCGCGGATTGAACTGCCGCGACTCGCGCAGAATCTCGCGCAGCACGTCATAGCAGACGGTGCGCGCGGTCTTCACTTGCCCCTTGCCGAGACATATCGGGCACGGCTCGCACAGCACATGCGCAAGCGATTCGCGCGTGCGCTTGCGCGTCATCTCCACGAGCCCCAGTTGCGAGAAGCCGTTCACGGTCACGCGCGTGCGGTCGCGCGAGAGTGCCTTCTTCAGTTCGCCGAGCACCTGGTCGCGATGCTCGACGTTCTCCATGTCGATGAAGTCGATGATGATGACGCCGCCCAGATTGCGCAGACGCAATTGCCGCGCGATCGTATGCGCCGCTTCGAGATTCGTTTTGAAGATCGTGTCGTCGAAGTTGCGCGCGCCCACATAGCCGCCCGTATTGACGTCGATGGTCGTCATCGCCTCGGTCTGGTCGATCACGAGGTAACCGCCCGACTTGAGGTCCACGCGACGCGAGAGCGCGCGCTGGATTTCGGCCTCGATGTTGTAGAGGTCGAAGAGCGGCCGCTCGCCCGAGTAGTGATGCAGCTTCGGCAGCACGTTGGGCGTGAATTCGCTGGCGAACTCGGTGAGCTTCTGGAACGTTTCGCGCGAATCGACCTGAATGCGCGAGGTCTCGTCGTTCACGAAGTCGCGCAGCACGCGCTGCGAGAGATTCAGGTCTTGATAGAGCAGGCTCGTGGCGGGCACGCGCTGCGCCTGGGCGAGTATCGTCGCCCACGTTTTGCGCAGATACGCGACGTCCGCTGCGAGTTCTTCGCTCGTAGCGTCTTCGGCGATCGTGCGTACGATATAGCCGCCTTTTTCATCGGCGGGCAGCACGGCTGTGAGGCGCGCGCGCACCGCTTCGCGCTCGGCCTCGCTCTCGATCTTCTGCGAGATGCCGATGTGCGGCTCCTGCGGCAAATAGACCAGTGTGCGTCCCGCAATGCTCACCTGCGTGGAAAGCCGCGCGCCCTTCGTGCCGATCGGATCCTTCACGACCTGCACCATGAGCGTTTGCCCTTCGAACACGGTCTTTTCGATCGGCTGATGATGCACGCTCGTATGCGCTTCGCCGGCAATGCGCGGGTGCCAGATGTCGGCCACATGAAGGAACGCGGCGCGCTCGAGACCGATGTCGATGAACGCGGACTGCATGCCCGGCAGCACGCGCACGACCTTGCCAAGATAGACGTTGCCGACGCGCCCGCGCGACAGCGTGCGCTCGACGTGAAGCTCCTGTACTGCGCCTTGCTGGACCAATGCGACGCGCGTCTCCTGGGGCGTGACGTTGATCAGGATTTCTTCGTTCATGATTTGTTCTAGAAGTCGATGCCCGCGGCGCGCAGGAGGGCGGCCGTTTCGAATAGTGGCAAACCCATGATACCCGAATAGGACCCGTCGATTCGCTCGACGAATTCCGCCGCGCGGCCCTGAATGCCGTAAGCGCCGGCCTTGCCGAACGGCTCGCCGCTCGCCACGTAACGCGCGATCGCGGCGGGCATCGCAGGCGCGAAACGCACATGCGAACGCGAGAGCGCGACCGGCAGGCACACGCCTTCGGCGTTCACCACGGCCACGGCCGTGAGCACTTCGTGCTCGCGGCCGGCGAGGCGTTCGAGCATCGCGTAGGCGTCGGCCGCGTCGTGCGGCTTGCCGAGAATATGGCCGTCGATGGAGACCGTGGTGTCGGCGGTGAGAATCGGCGCATGCTTGTGCGCGCCCGCGACGAGGCGCGCGCGGGCGGCGTCGGCCTTTGCGGCGCACACGCGCTCGACATAGACGGCGGCTTGTTCGCCGGGAAGCGCGGTTTCGAGCGCTTCGGCGTCTTCGTCGGGACGCGGCAGCAGCAGCTCGAAGCGCACGCCGAGCTGCTGCAGCAGCTCCTGGCGGCGCGGGCTTTGCGAGGCGAGATAGACGAACGGATAGGGCGCGTTGGTGGGCATCGGAGCGTCTTTGTCGTTACGGACTTCGGGTTGACGTGCGCGCCAGCTTTCCGGGGCTCAAGCGGGCCGCAAAAGGGCTGCAAGCGGGGCGCAGGCGCACGACGAAAAGCGGCGCAGGCGCGCTTCATACCTGCATCACACGCGATGATAGGGGTGATTCTGCGTGATGGTCCACGCGCGGTAAAGTTGCTCGGCGAGCAGCACGCGCACCATCGCATGCGGCAGCGTGAGGGACGAGAGGCGCAGGAGCGTGTCGGCGCGCGACTTGAGCTCGGGGTCGAGGCCATCCGCGCCGCCAATCAGGAACGCTACGTCGCGGCCGTCCTGCTGCCAGAGCGGCAGCGCCTTGGCGAGCTGCATCGTGGTCCAGTCCTTGCCGCGTTCGTCGAGCGCGACGATGCGCGCATTTTTGGGCAGCGCGGCTTCGATGCGCGTGCGCTCGGCCGCCATGACGCTCTCGGCCGAGCGGCCCGACGAACGCTGCTCGGGCTTCACCTCGCGCAGCTCGATGCGCAGCTCAGGCGGCATGCGCTTCGTATATTCCTCGAAGCCCTCGGCGATCCAGTCCGGCATCTTGTGGCCGACGGCGACGATATGCAGTTTCATCGTGCGTGACGATTGTCGATTGTCGTTCGCAAGCGCTGCGCTTACTTCGCGGCTTTACGCGCAGCGGTCTTGCGCGCGGGCTTTTTCACGGCGGGCGCGGCTTCCTCGTCTTCGTCCTCGCCGTCCATCGGCTCGCTCGCGCGTGCGCCCATGAAGCCCGTGTTGGTCGAGAGCTTCACGCGCACCGGCTTGTCACCCCAGATTTCCTCGAGGTTGTAGTACTGGCGCAGCGCGGGCTGGAGGATGTGGACGACCGCGTCGCCGCAATCCACGAGTACCCATTCGCCGATGTCCTCGCCTTCGGTGCTCACAATGTCGCCACCGGCTTCCTTGACCTTCTCGCGCACGCTGTTGGCGAGCGCCTTGGTCTGGCGGTTCGATGTGCCGCTGGCGACGACCACGCGGTCGAACAGCTCGGTGAGATGGCTCGTGTTGAAGACGCGAATGTCTTGTGCCTTGACGTCTTCGAGACCGTCGACGATGGCGCGTTGAAGTTTGCGGATGTCCATAGTTACCCGTGATGCAGATAGAGATGATGTTGAAGGATATAGTCCCACACGGCCGCGGGAAGCTTGTCGGCGGCGGTGCCGCGACGCTGCCCGCTCGCCACGCAGGCTGGCAGGTCGCGCCGGATTTCGGTCGCCGAAACGTCGAGTGAGAGCGTTTCGTCGACCAGCAAGTGGCCATGTGGCGTTGCCGCAAGCACGGCGGCGCTCGCGCGCCGCGTAGCGACTTCGCGCGCGACCTCGGGCGGCAACGCCGTGAGGTCGACGTCAAAGCCGAAGCCCGGGCGGCTCGCCACGCCCAGATGCGCGAGCGCGAAAAGCTCACGCCATTCGTGCCACGAATCGAGGTGCAGCAATTGATCGGCGCCCATTAGCAGCGTGAGCGCGGCGGTGCGGTTGCTCTCGCTTTTTGCGCGCCAGCGGCGCAGGGTGTCGACCGTGTAGGTCGGTCCGTTGTGCTCGATTTCGTCGGCGTCCACCGTCACCGTCACGCCCAGTTGCGCGAGCGAGGCAGCGGCGGCGCGCGTCATGGCGAGCCGATGCTGCGCCGCGGTCACGCCCGGCTTTTGCCACGGTTGGCCCGCCGGCAGCAGGATCAGTTCGTTCAGGCCCAGCACACGCGCAAAATGGCGCGCGAGCGCGAGGTGGCCCTCGTGGATCGGATCGAAGGTGCCGCCGAGCAGCCCGACACGCCTCTCGAGCGCGTTGGGCGGGACTGTGAAAGCGTGCGTCACGGCATCAGACCCAGTCGCGCACGGGCAGGAAATCGCTGTAGAGGCGCGCTTCCGGCGTGCCCGGCTGCGGCTGCCAGTCGTAGCGCCAGGTCGCGCCCGGTGGCATCGACATCAGGATCGACTCCGTGCGGCCTCCGCTTTGCAGGCCGAAATGCGTGCCGCGGTCGCAGACCAGATTGAATTCGACGTAACGGCCGCGACGGTACGCCTGGAATTCCCGCTCGGCTTCGCCGTAGGGCGCGGCGCGGCGCTTTTCGATGATCGGCACATAGGCCTTCAGGAAACCGTCGCCCACGCTCTTGAGCATGCCGAACGCCTCGTCGAAGCCGCCTGCGGCGTAGTCGTCGAAGAAAATGCCGCCCACGCCGCGCGCTTCGTTGCGGTGCTTCAGGAAAAAGTAGTCGTCGCACCAGCGCTTGAAGCGCGGGTAGAGGTCCGCGCCATACGGCGCGAGCGCGTCGCGGCACACGCGGTGAAAGTGCTGCGCGTCTTCCTCGAAGCCGTAGTAGGGCGTGAGATCCATGCCGCCGCCGAACCAGAACACCGGCGCCTCGCCCGCCTTGGTGGCGAGCAGCATGCGCACGTTCATGTGCACCGTCGGGCAGTACGGATTGCGCGGATGCAGCACGAGCGAAACGCCCATCGCCTCGAAGCCGCGGCCGTTGAGTTCGGGGCGCGCCGCGGTTGCCGAAGGCGGCAGGGCGTCGCCGGAAACGTCGGAAAAGCCGATACCCCCGCGCTCGAAGAACTGGCCGCCTTCGATGATGCGCGTGCATCCGCCGCCGCGCAGCTTCTCGCCGGGCCCGCGCTGCCAGTTGTCCGTGGCGAATGGCGTGCCGTCGAAGGCGCCGAGCGTGTCGGCGATCTGCGTCTGCAGGCTGGCCAGCCAGGCGCGGACGGCGGCGCTGTCGGGGGAGGCGCAGTTAGGGGAGTCGGTCATCGATAAAATGGGACGGCAGCGCGCCGGCGCTGGAATCGGGTTATTCGTCAGGTGAATCGTCGGGTTGTTCGGATAGGCCGCCCCGGGGCGGCCTGACAGCGGCAGTGTAGCGCCGATTGGCGCGACGCCCGGCGGCAACGGCGCCCGCGTGGGCTGCGTGCTGAGCGCGCTCAGGCTGCTGCGCTGATTTGCTCGCGTTGGACGGCTTTACGCAGAGCCTAAGCCGACAAACGAAAAATCCGTGGGCGCGCCGTTGCGCGGTGGCTACGGCGCGCATCGAGGTGGCCGCCCATCGCCATTCGTTTCATTCGGGGCCGCATCGACGCTGGCGGCCCCAGGCAAGCGCTGCCCTTACTGCTTGCGCCCCGCGGCGCGATAGCCGATGTCGTTGCGATACTGCATGCCGTCGAACGAGATGCGGTTTACGGTTTCGTACGCCACGTTCTGCGCGCTGCGCACCGAATCGGCCAGACCCACGACGCACAGTACGCGGCCGCCCGAGGTCACGAGCTTACCGTCCACCCTCTGCGTGCCCGCGTGGAACGTGACGGAATCGGCGGTCTCGGCCGGGATGTCGCTGATGCGGTCGCCCTTGCGCGGCGTGTCCGGATAGTTGTGCGCGGCGAGCACGACGCCCAGCGCCGTGCGGCGGTCCCATTCGAGCTCGACCTGGTTGAGCGTGCCGGCAATGGCGTGCTCCACGACCTTCGAGAAGTCGCCCTTCAGGCGCGCCATGATCGGCTGCGTTTCGGGGTCGCCCATGCGGCAGTTGAATTCGAGCGTCTTCGGGTTGCCTTGCGCGTCGATCATGAGGCCGGCGTAGAGGAACCCCGTGTAGCGGATGCCTTCCTTCTCCATGCCCGCCACGGTCGGCAGGATGATTTCGCGCATCACGCGCGCGTGCAGCTGCGGCGTGACGATGGGCGCGGGCGAGTAGGCGCCCATGCCGCCCGTGTTCGGGCCCTGGTCGCCGTCCTGCAGGCGCTTGTGATCCTGGCTCGAAGCGAGCGCGAGCACGTGCTTGCCGTCCACCATGACGATGAAGCTCGCTTCCTCGCCAGCCAGGAATTCCTCGACCACCACGCGCGCGCCGGCGTCGCCGAGCTTGTTGTCGGCGAGCATCATGTCGATCGCCTGATGCGCTTCTTCCAGCGACATCGCCACGACCACGCCCTTGCCGGCAGCCAGGCCGTCGGCCTTGATGACGATGGGCGCGCCGTTCTTCTCGACGTAGGCGTGCGCCGCCGTGGCGTCCGAGAATGTCTCGTACACTGCGGTCGGGATGTTGTGGCGCTTCATGAACGCCTTGGCGAAGTCCTTCGAGCTTTCGAGCTGCGCGGCTTCCTTCGACGGGCCGAACACCTTCAGGCCGCGCTGGCGGAACACGTTGACGATGCCCGCGGCAAGCGGCGCTTCCGGGCCGACCACGGTGAGGGCGACGCCTTCGCGCTCGGCGAAATCGGCGAGCTCGTGGATGTCCGTGATGTCGACGTTGGCGAGCCGCTCGTCCTGCGCGGTGCCGCCGTTACCGGGTGCGACGTAGACGAGCTGCACGCGCGGCGCCTGCGCGAGCTTCCACGCCAGCGCATGTTCGCGGCCGCCAGAACCGACGACGAGTAACTTCATGAGAATCCCCGAAAGACCAAGACCAGAAACAGTTGCGGCCGGCGCACAGTGCGCCGGCCGTGAAAATCGCACGCGGGAGGCGGGGCAAAAGCAGGGCCTAAGCCTGGCTAGAGCGTGGCCTCCCGGGCCGACGCCTTATTCCTCGGCGATCGACGCGTTGGTGTACACGTCCTGGACATCGTCCAGGTTTTCGAGGGCGTCGAGCAGCTTTTGCATCTTCACGGCGTCGTCGCCCGTGAATTCGACCTCGTTCTGCGGCTTCATGGTGACTTCGGCCATTTCCGCCTTGAAGCCCGCGGCTTCGAGCGCGGTCTTCACCTTCGTGAAGTCGAACGGCGGGCAGACCACTTCGATCGAGCCGTCGTCGTTCGTCACGACGTCGTCGGCGCCCGCTTCGAGCGCGGCGTTCATGAGTTCGTCTTCGGGCGTGCCCGGCGCGAACACGAACTGGCCGACGTGATCGAACATGAACGCAACCGAGCCGTCCGTGCCCATGTTGCCGCCGAACTTCGAGAATGCGTGGCGTACTTCCGCGACGGTGCGGGTGCGGTTATCGGTCATCGTGTCGACGATGACGGCCGCGCCGCCGA
Organism: Paraburkholderia hiiakae; assembly: GCF_904848665.1. Lineage (GTDB taxonomy): Bacteria > Pseudomonadota > Gammaproteobacteria > Burkholderiales > Burkholderiaceae > Paraburkholderia > Paraburkholderia hiiakae. The sequence continues at coordinate 77,534 of NZ_CAJHCQ010000001.1, read as the reverse complement.
TGCCGTAGCCTTCGTAGCGGATTTCCTCGTAGTTCGCGCCGTCCACGCCGCCCACACCGCGCTGGATGGCGCGGTTGATGTTGTCCTTGGGCATGTTGGCGTCGTACGCCTTGTCGACGGCCAGACGCAGGCGCGGGTTCGTGTCGGCATCGCCGCCGCCCATGCGCGCCGCGACCTGGATTTCCTTGATGAGCCGCGTCCAGACCTTGCCGCGCTTCGCGTCAGCAGCAGCCTTCTTGTGCTTGATGTTGGCCCATTTCGAATGACCCGCCATACCTTTCTCCGTCTCACGCGCCATGCGCGTGCAGTGTGCAATGTGCTGTTGTCGTTGCGATGTTCCCGGGCGCGGGCTTCGTGCGTCGTTCGCGCGGCGCGCCTGACTCTGCGCACGCCTCTCGGAACTCTCCCGCAACGCCTGCGCGGCAGGATGTGCCGACAGGACGGGACGCAGCGCCCGTTCAGGTGGATCTGAATTTTATCACGCCAGGACCGCCCGGCTTCGCCTCCCTGCGTGACGACACTACGTGACGAGGCGCCAGGCGATTGCCGCTGGCGCCGGCCGCGGAGGGGACATAGGGGGCGGGATCGGGTGCCCGCAGAAGGCAGAAAAGGGGGAAGGCGGCCAGTCCTGCCGGCCGCCCCTATGCAACAGTGGTGCAGGTTTTAGTTCTTCGTGCCGAAGAGCCGGTCGCCGGCGTCGCCCAGGCCCGGAATGATGTAGGCGTGCTCGTTCAGATGCGAGTCGAGCGACGCCACGTAGAGCTTCACGTCCGGGTGCGCCTTCTGGAAGACGTCAACGCCTTCGGGCGCGGCCACCAGCGCGAGGAACAGGATGCGCTCGCCGGGCACGCCGCGGCGCTTGAGCACGTCGATAGCGTGCGCCGCCGAGTAGCCCGTCGCGACCATCGGATCGCACAGGATGAAGGTGCGATCCTCGAGGTCGGGCAGGCGCACGAGATATTCGACCGGGCGATGGTCGTCGGCACGGTACACGCCGATATGGCCAACACGCGCGGAGGGCACGAGCTCGAGCAGGCCGTCGGACATGCCCACGCCCGCGCGCAGCACGGGCACGATGGCGAGCTTCTTGCCCGCGATCACGGGCGCATCGACTTCGACGAGCGGTGTCTGCACGCGGCGCGACGCCACCGGCAGGTCACGCGTGATTTCATAGCCCATCAGCAGCGTGATCTCGCGCAGCAGCTCGCGGAAGGTGCGCGTGGACGTGTCCTTGTCGCGCATATGCGTGAGCTTGTGCTGGATCAGCGGGTGATCGAGGATGAAGAGATTCGGGAAACGGCTGTCCTGTTTCATGGCGGGGCGCACAAGGCTGCAAGGGAATCGGAGAATCGGTCGTGCCGCTGCCGCGCGAGCCCGACGCAGTGTGCCCGGGCTGTGCGGTTGCGGCGAGCACGGCCCGCCGCGCGCGGCAAGCGCTCATGGCTTGCGAAGGCGCCGGGCCGCGCTACACCCGCAAGTATACGGTAAGCACGTGCGCACCGGCGCACGCTTGGCACGCTGCAGCGTCACTTCGCGCACGGCTGCCGGGCCTCGCGGCCATCGGCCTTTCACGCGCCGCGCCCGATTCTTCTAGAATCCCAAAAAGGTCGCAGGGCGGTGCGGCGCAAGGCTTGGCCGTGTCCGCCCTGTCACAGGACGGTCATCCACGCAAAAAGGACACGAATACAATGGACATGGGCATCGCAGGACGCACCGCGCTGGTATGCGCGGCCAGCAAGGGACTCGGACGCGGCTGCGCCGAGGCGCTCGCCGCCGAAGGCGTCAACGTGACGATCGTCGCGCGCACCGCGCAGACGCTGGAGGAAACCGCCGCGCATATCCGCAAGAGCACGGGCGTGGACGTCAAGGCCGTGGCCTGTGACATCACCACGGAAGCGGGCCGCGCCGCCGCGCTCGCCGCTTGCCCGTCGCCGGACATCCTCGTGAACAATGCGGGCGGCCCGCCGCCGGGCGACTTCCGCAAGTACACGCACGAGGCGTGGATCGCGGCGCTCGAAGCGAACATGCTCACGCCGATCGCGTTGATCCAGTCCACCATCGACGACATGATCGCGCGCGGCTTCGGGCGCATCGTCAACATCACGAGTTCCTCGGTGAAGGCGCCGATCGATGTGCTCGGCCTCTCGAACGGCGCGCGCTCGGGCCTCACGGGCTTCGTCGCGGGCGTGGCGCGCCAGGTCGCCGCCACCGGCGTCACGATCAACAGCCTGCTGCCGGGCGCATTCGATACCGATCGCATCCAGGCCACCATCGTCGCGCAGGCGAAGGCGAGTCATATCTCGGAAGAAGAAGCGCGCGCGCGCCGCATGAAGACGATTCCGGCGGGGCGTTTCGGTACGTCCGAGGAATTCGGGCGCGCCTGCGCGTTCCTGTGCAGCGTGCACGCGGGTTATATCACCGGGCAGAACTGGCTGATCGACGGCGGGGCTTATCCCGGCACCTATTGAGTCAGCGGAGTCGGCGCCAGGCAGCCACGGCCGCCCTGGCGCCGCATCACGACACACATCACGACGATTACGTACGCAAACCACACGTCAAGGAGACTTACGCCATGCCAACTCGCGTCGCATTGATCGCGCACGACCACAAGAAGGAAGACATCGTCAAGCTGGCGAGCGAGTACGTCGATACGCTGCGCCACTGCGAGATCATCGCGACCGGCACGACCGGCTCGCGCATCGAGGCCGCGACGGGCTTGAACGTCGAGCGCATGCTGTCGGGCCCGCATGGCGGCGACCTGCAGATCGGCGCGCGGCTTGCGGAAGGCAACATCGATATCGTGATTTTCCTGCGCGACCCGATGACCCCGCAGCCGCACGAACCCGACATCAACGCGCTCGTGCGCGCGTGCGACGTGCACGACGTGCCGTGCGCGACGAATATCTCGACGGCGCGCATGCTCCTCGACGTGCTTACGCTGCGCCAGAAAAACGCGGTCTGAAGCGCGCGGGCGCGTTGCGCCATGCAGGTGGGCAACGGCTAGCCGATAAGTAGCCAACAGCGAGGACAACACCAAGGAGACGTGATGACCAAGGCAATCCGATACGACAAAACCGGCGGCCCCGAAGTGATGAAGTGGGTGGACGTCGACGTGGGCGAACCGGGCGAGGGCGAGGTGCGTTTGCGCCAGAGCGCGTGCGGCCTCAATTACATCGACGTGTATTTCCGCACCGGGCTGTATCCACAGCCGCTGCCCGCCGGGCTCGGCATGGAGGCGGCCGGCGAGGTGACGGCCGTGGGAAAAGGCGTGAGCGCGCTGAAGGTGGGCGACCGCGTGGCGTATGTCGGGCGTCCGCCGGGCGCCTACGCGCAGGAGCGCGTGCTGCGCGCCGACCAGGTGATCAAGCTGCCCGACGCGATCAGCGACGAAGCGGCGGCTTCGCTCATGCTGCAGGGCCTCACGGCGCAATACCTGCTGCGCCGCACGTATCGCGTGAAGGCCGGCGACACCATCCTCATTCAGGCGGCGGCAGGCGGCGTGGGCCTGCTCGTGTGCCAGTGGGCGAAGACGCTGGGCGCGACCGTGATCGGCACCGTGGGCTCGGACGAAAAGGCCGCGATCGCGAAGGCGCACGGCTGCGATCATCCGATCGTCTACACGCGCGAGGACTTCACGGCGCGTGTGCGCGAGATTACGAACGGCGCGGGTGTCCCCGTGGTGTACGACTCCATTGGCAAGGACACCTACACGAAATCGCTCGACTGTCTCGCGCCGCTCGGCCTGTTCGTGAGCTTCGGCAATGCTTCGGGGCCGTTGCCGCCGATCGATTCGTCGGAGTTCGCGGGGCGCGGTTCGCTCTTTTTCACGCGCCCGACGCTCTTCACCTATATCGCGAAGCGCGCCGACTATGAAGCGATGTCCGCCGAACTGTTCGACGTGGTCGCCTCCGGCAAGGTCAAGACGTCGATCAACCAGCGCTATGCACTCGAGGACGTCGGCCAGGCTCACGCCGAACTCGAAGCGCGCAAGACCACGGGTTCGACCGTCCTGATCCCGTGACGTAAAAATTGATGCACTGCCACGCCGCATGGGGCATGCCATCGGCGCCGGTACATTGACTCGACCTTGACGTTCCTCGATTGCGTCATGGAGACCCAAAAGGCGCGCAACGCCAATGTTGCGCGCCTTTTTTCTTTTCGCCGCTGCCTGCGCCGACTTTCGCTCCCGCGTTTACACGTTTTTTATACAAGCGCCAAAACCTTTGATCCGGATTTAATGCCGTAGCGGGTAACTTTCAGCCATCCGTCATCCGCGAATGGAGAACACGACAATGGATGTGCTGTATATCGGGGGGCTGGTGGTTTTCGCCGCGCTCACATACGCGTTGATCGCGGGCTGCGAGAAGCTTATGCAGTACCGCCGCGATCAAGGTGCGAAGGGGGTGCGCCCATGACCTGGATCTTCTGGCTATCGGGGGCGGCAACGCTGTTGCTGTTCGTTTATCTCGTCCATGCGCTCCTGCGCGCGGAGGATATCGAATGAACGCCAACAATCTGCTCCAGGCGGGGATTTTCCTCGTCGTCCTGCTCGCGCTCGCGGTGCCTGTCTCAGGCTACATGACGCGCGTGCTCGATGGGCGCTCGCGCGTCGTGCGTCTGTTCGCGCCGCTCGAAAACCTGCTCTATCGCGTGGCCGGCGTCGATCCGGCCGCCGAGATGAACTGGAAGCGCTATGCGCTCGCCACCATCTCGTTCAACGTGCTCGGCGTGGGCTTTCTTTATGTGCTGCTGCGTATTCAGGGCTGGCTGCCTGGCAACCCGCAGCAGTTCGGCCCGATGACGGTGGACGGCGCGTTCAACACGGCCGTGAGCTTCGTCACCAACACCAACTGGCAGGACTACACGCCTGAGCAAACGGTGAGCTATCTCACGCAGATGCTCGGTCTCACCGTGCAGAACTTCCTTTCGGCGGCGACGGGCATCGTGGTCGTGATCGCGCTGATTCGCGGCTTTGCACGCCACTCGGTGCAGACCATCGGCAACTTCTGGGTCGACCTCACGCGCACGACGCTGTACATCCTCGTGCCGATGTCGGCGATCATCGCCGCGCTCCTGATGAGCCAGGGCATGATCCAGAACTTCAAGGCGTATCAGGACGTGCCGGTGCTGCAAACCACGACCTACGCCGCGCCGAAGCTCGACGCCCAGGGCAACCCGGTGAAGGACGCGAAGGGCAATCCTGAAACGGTCGACACGAAGGTCACGTCGCAAACGCTCGGCATGGGCCCGGTCGCTTCACAGGTCGCGATCAAGATGCTCGGCACCAACGGCGGCGGCTTCTTCAATGCGAACTCGGCGCATCCGTACGAGAATCCCACGCCGGTTTCGAACGTCATCGAAATGTTGGCGATCCTGATCATTCCGGCGGCACTGTGTCTCGTGTTCGGCAATGTGGTGGGCGACCGCAGGCAGGGCGTGGCCGTCCTCGCGGTGATGACGGTTGCGTTCGTCGTGGCCGTGGGCTGCGTGTTCTCAGCCGAGCAGGCGGGCAATCCGATGTTCACGACGCTCAATGTCGACCAGCACGCAAGCGCGCTGCAGGCGGGCGGCAACATGGAAGGCAAGGAAACGCGCTTCGGCATCGCGCAGACGGGCATCTTCGTCGTCGCCACCACGGCGGCCTCGTGCGGTGCCGTGAACGCGGCGCACGACTCGCTCACGCCGCTCGGTGGCCTCATCCCGATGCTCTTCATCCAGCTCGGCGAGGTGATCTTCGGCGGTGTCGGTTCGGGTCTCTACGGCATGCTCGTGTTCGCGCTGCTCGCGGTGTTCGTGGCGGGGCTCATGATCGGCCGCACGCCGGAATACGTCGGCAAGAAGATCGAGTCGTTCGAGATGAAGATGGTTTCGATCGTCGTGCTGCTCACGCCGTTGCTCGTGCTGCTCGGCACGTCGATCGCCGTGCTATCCGACGCGGGCAAGGCCGGGATCGCCAATCCGGGCGCGCACGGCTTCTCCGAGATCCTGTATGCGTTCAGCTCGGCGGCCAACAACAACGGCAGCGCATTCGCCGGCCTGACAGTGAGCACGCCGTTCTATAACTGGCTGCTCGCCATTGCGATGTGGTTCGGCCGCTTCGGCACGATCATCCCGGTGCTGGCCATCGCGGGGTCGCTTGCGAGCAAGAAGCGCATTGCGGTGACGGGCGGCACGCTGCCCACGCATGGTCCGCTCTTCGTCGTGCTGCTGCTCGGCACGGTGCTGCTGGTCGGTGCGCTTACCTATGTGCCCGCACTCGCGCTCGGTCCCGGCGTTGAGCATCTGATCATGATGGGCGTGCATTGAACGGGGCCTTCGCAACATGAGCGAAACGAAAATGAATCAGCATAGTGCAACTCGGTCCATGTTCGATCCGGCGCTGGTGCGCCCGGCTATCGTGGACTCGTTCAGAAAACTCAAACCGCGCACGCAGTTGCGCAACCCGGTGATGTTCTGCGTCTACGTGGGCAGCGTGCTCACGACGATCCTCTGGGTCGCGGCGCTCATGGGCCAGGCCGAAGCGCCCGCAGGTTTCATCCTTGCGGTCGCGCTCTGGTTGTGGTTCACGGTGCTGTTCGCGAACTTCGCGGAAGCGCTCGCCGAAGGCCGCTCGAAGGCGCAGGCCGCGTCGCTGCGCCAGGCCAAGAAAGACGTCATGGCCAAGAAGCTCAACGAGCCGCATCCGAAGGCGCCGATCCGCATCATGACGGCCTCCGATCTGCGCCGCGGCGACGTGGTGCTGGTCGAGACCGGCGACACGATTCCAGCGGACGGCGAAGTGATCGAAGGCGTGGCATCGGTGGACGAATCGGCCATTACGGGCGAATCGGCGCCGGTGATCCGCGAGTCGGGCGGCGACTTTTCTTCGGTGACGGGCGGCACGCGTGTGCTTTCCGACTGGATCGTCGTGCGCGTCACGGCGAATCCGGGTGAAGCCTTCCTCGACCGCATGATCGCGATGGTCGAAGGCGCGAAGCGCCAGAAGACGCCTAACGAAATCGCGCTCACGATCCTGCTCGTCGCGTTGAGCATCGTGCTGCTGCTTGCCACCGCAACGCTGCTGCCGTTCTCGATGTTCTCGGTCGAAGCCGCGAAGATGGGCCACGTGGTCACGATCACGGCGCTCGTGGCGCTGCTCGTCTGTCTGATTCCGACGACCATCGGCGGTTTGCTTTCGGCAATCGGCGTGGCCGGCATGAGTCGCATGATGCAGGCCAACGTGATCGCGACGTCGGGCCGCGCGGTGGAAGCCGCCGGCGACGTGGACGTGCTGCTGCTCGACAAGACCGGCACGATCACGCTCGGCAACCGTCAGGCGTCGATGTTCGTGCCCGCGCCGGGCGTGAGCGAGGAAGTGCTCGCGGACGCCGCGCAACTCTCGTCGCTCGCGGATGAAACGCCGGAAGGCCGCAGCATCGTCGTGCTCGCGAAGCAGCGCTTCAACATTCGTCAGCGCGACATGCACTCGCTGCACGCCGTGTTCCTCGCCTTCAGCGCGCAAACGCGCATGAGCGGCGTGGACATGCCGGGCCGCGAGATCCGCAAGGGCGCCGCCGACGCGGTGAAGCATTACGTCGAAGCCCACGGCGGCCGCTTTCCGAGCGAAGTCGACAACGCCGTGGACGACGTGGCGCGCCGTGGCAGCACGCCGCTCGTAGTCGCGGAAATGCATGACGGCACCGCACGCGTGCTCGGCGTGATCGAACTGAAGGATGTGGTGAAGGGCGGTATCAAGGAGCGTTTCGCCGAGCTTCGCAAGATGGGCATCAAGACCGTGATGGTGACGGGCGACAACCGCCTGACCGCCGCCGCGATCGCTGCCGAAGCCGGCGTGGACGACTTCCTCGCGCAAGCCACGCCTGAAACCAAGCTCGCGACGATCCGCGAGCACCAGGCGCAGGGCAAGCTCGTGGCGATGACGGGCGACGGCACCAACGACGCTCCGGCACTCGCCCAGGCCGATGTGGCGGTGGCGATGAACACGGGCACCCAGGCCGCGAAGGAAGCGGGCAACATGGTCGACCTCGATTCGAACCCGACCAAGCTCATCGAGATCGTCGAGATCGGCAAGCAGATGCTCATGACGCGCGGCTCGCTCACGACGTTCTCGATCGCCAACGACGTCGCGAAGTACTTCGCGATCATCCCGGCGGCGTTCGCTTCGACGTATCCGCAACTGCGTGTGCTCGACGTCATGCACCTGACATCGCCGGCGTCGGCGATCCTCTCGGCGGTGATCTTCAACGCGCTCATCATCGTGATGCTGATTCCGCTCGCGCTCAAGGGCGTGAAGTACCGGCCGCTCGGCGCGGCGACGCTGCTGCGCCGCAATCTGTTGATCTACGGCCTCGGCGGCATCCTCCTGCCGTTCCCGTGCATCAAGCTGATCGACATGGTGCTGGCCGCGTTCGGCTGGGTCTGAGTCGCGCAGACAGACACACACGCAGACTCATACGGATAGATACATAGGAAGCCAAAATGAAATCGCAGTTTCGTCCTCTGATCGTGATCTTCGCCGTACTGACGGTCATCACCGGCCTCGTGTATCCGGCCGTGATGACCGCGTTCGGCCAGGCCGCGTTCCACCATCAGGCCAACGGTAGTCTGGTCGAAGTGGATGGCAAGGTGGTGGGCAGCTCGCTCATCGGCCAGCAGTTCGACGCGCCCCAGTACTTCTGGGGCCGTCTCTCGGCCACCTCGCCGATGCCGTACAACGCGACGGGTTCGGGCGCCTCGAACCTCGGGCCGACCAACCCGGCGCTTGCCGACGAGCTCAAAGGCCGCATCGACGCCCTGAAGGCCGCGGGCACCGATGTCTCGCAGCCCATTCCCGCCGACCTCGTGACGTCCTCGGGCAGCGGCCTCGACCCGGAGATCTCGCCGGCCGCCGCCGCGTACCAGGTGGCGCGGGTGGCGCAAGCGCGCCACCTGAGCGCGAACGACGTACAGGCGCTCGTGGACCGCTACACGAAGGGCCGTCAGTTTGGCCTGTTCGGCGAGCCGCGCGTGAACGTGCTCGAACTGAACCTCGCGCTCGACGGCAAAGAGGTTAGCTAAGCGGCAACGCCACACCGCACCGCACGCTCGACGCCTTGCGCGTCGAACGTGCGGTTTGCCATTTCCGCGCCACGGTGAGACGATCTTTCGTGCTCCAGGTGCAATCCACGTGAAATCCAATCCGACTTCCGCATGAACCGCCCCGATCCCGACGAACTGCTCGACCGGCTGCAGCGTGACGAAGAAAAACGCCGCCGCGGCAAGCTGAAGGTTTTTTTCGGCGCGTCAGCGGGCGTGGGCAAGACCTATGCAATGCTGCAGGCTGCGCGCCGCCGCGCCGAGGAAGGCGTGGATGTGGTGGTCGGCATCGTCGAGACGCACGGCCGCAGCGAGACCGCCGCGCTTACCGCCGGCCTCGACGTCATGCCGCGCCAGCGCATTGCCTACCGCGGGCGTCTGCTCGAAGAATTCGATCTCGACGCGGCGCTCGAGCGCAAGCCGCAACTCGTGCTCGTCGACGAGCTCGCGCATTCGAACGTGGCCGGCGCGCGGCACATGAAGCGCTGGCAGGACGTGTACGAGCTGCTCGACGCTGGCATCGACGTCTACACGACCGTCAATGTGCAGCACCTCGAAAGCCTCAACGACGTGGTCGGGCAGATCACGGGCATTCGCGTGTGGGAGACCGTGCCCGACCGCGTGTTCGATCGTGCCGACGAAGTCACGCTCGTCGACCTGCCCGCCGAAGAACTGCTCGACCGCATGCGCGACGGCAAGGTCTACATGCCGGCGCAGGCCGAGCGCGCGGTGCGCAACTTCTTTCGCAAGGGCAACCTGATCGCGCTGCGCGAGCTGGCGCTGCGCCGCACGGCCGACCGCGTGGACGCGCAGATGCGCGAGTACCGCGCCGACCGCTCGATCCAGCATGTCTGGCAGGCGCGCGAGCGCCTGCTCGTCTGCGTGGGGCCGGGGCCCGAGGCGAACGCGCTGGTGCGCGCTGCCGCGCGGCTCGCCGCGAGCCTGAAGGCCGACTGGATCGCCGTGTATGTGGAGACACCGAAGCTCCAGCGTCTGCCCGATGCGACGCGCGAGCGCACGCTCGGCGCGCTCAAGCTCGCCTCCGAGCTCGGCGCCGAAACGGCGACGCTCGCGGGCGAGGACGCCGCGACGACACTCGTCGGCTATGCGCGGCTGCGCAATGTATCGAAGCTCGTGGCGGGCGGCTCCTTGCGCACGGGCTTTTCGCGCTGGGTGAAGCGCCCGTTCGGCGAGCGCCTGGCCGAAAAAGCCGGCGATGTCGATCTCACGCTCGTGCGCGCGAGTGCGGGCGACGCGGTGCGCTCGGGCAGCGAGGCCAATGCGGTCAGCGCAGCAACACGCGCCGCCAACGCCTGGCGCGAGGCGCTCGCGGTGGGCGGCGCCGAGCGCTCGCCGCCGCGCGCTTACGCGGCCGCGCTCGTGATCTGCGCGTGCGTGACGCTCATTGCGAGCCAGCTGATCGACCGCATCGACCTCGCGAACCTCGTCATGCTGTATCTGCTCGGCGTGATCTTCGCGGCGACGAAGCTCGGGCGCGGGCCGGGCGTCATGCTCTCGTTTGCGAGCGTCGCCGCGTACGACTTTTTCTTCGTGCCGCCGCGCATGTCGTTTTCGGTGACGGACACGCAATATCTGCTGACCTTCGTCGGCATGCTGCTCACTTCGCTCGTCATCAGCCATCTCACGTCGAGCCTGCGCCGCGAGGCGAGCGTCGCGCAGCGGCGCGAGCAGCGCACGGGCGCGATGTATGCGATGGCGCGCGAGCTGGCCGCGGCGCTCACCACGGAACAGATCGTGGCGATCGGCAGCCGTCACGTGAGCGAGGTGTTCGGCGCGCGCGTGGCGCTGCTGTTGCCCGATAGCGTCGACAAGGTGCAGCAGAAGATCGAGGAGCCCGATCCGAAGATCATGCTCGACGCCGAAAACCTCGACATCGACGTCGGCCAGTGGGTGTACGACCAGCAAAAGCCCGCGGGCAACGGCACCGATACGCTGCCGGCCGCGGTTGCGCGTTACTTGCCGCTCAAGGCGCCAATGCGCACGCGCGGCGTGCTCGCGGTCGTGACGCGCGATGCGCGCGAGCTGCAGGTGCCCGAGCAGCAGCGCATGCTCGACGCGTTCGCCGCGCAGATCGCGCTCGCGCTCGAGCGCGTGCACTACGTGGACATCGCGCGCGACGCGCTCGTCAACATGGAGTCGGAGCGGCTGCGCAATTCGCTGCTCTCGGCCATTTCGCACGACCTGCGCACGCCGCTCACGACGATCGTCGGCTTCTCGTCGATGCTCGCGCAAACCCATGAGCCCGAGGATGCACGGGATTCGCGCTCGGGCGAGCTGATCGAGGCGATTCACGACGAGGCGCTGCGCATGACGGGCATCGTCACGAACCTGCTCGACATGGCGCGCCTGCAGGCCGGGAGCCTGAGGCTCAATCGTCAGTGGACGCTGCTCGAGGAAACCGTGGGCGCGGCGCTCGCCGCTTGCCGCCGCGTGCTCGCGCGGCACCCCGTGCGGGTGTTGCTGGAGGAGGGCTTGCCGCTGCTCCAGCTCGACGCCGTGCTGATGGAGCGGCTCTTTTCGAACCTGCTGGAGAACGCGGCCAAGTACACGCCCGCTGACACGCCGCTGTCCATCGCGGCGCGCCGCGTGGAGACGGGCGGCCAGCCGTTCGTGCGCGTGTCGATCGAGGACAACGGGCCGGGTTTGCCGCCCGGCATGGGCGAGCGTGTGTTCGAGAAGTTCACGCGTGGCGAGAAGGAGTCGGCCAAGCCCGGCATCGGGCTCGGACTCGCCATCTGCCGGGCGATCGTGGAGGCGCACGGGGGTACAATCGGCGCGACAAATCGCGTTGCCGCCGACGGCCATGTGGAAGGCGCGACGTTCTGGTTTGCGCTGCCCGTGGAGTCGCCGCCGCCGCTGCCCGCCGATGTGACCGATGCGTCAGATGTGCATGAAGCGCTCGAGCCGCTCGAGCCGCATGGCGACGCGCAACGCGCGAGCGCTATTGAACCCGTCAGGGCCGAATCGGCCCCACGGATGCCCGCCCCACGGATGCCCACCTCCCAAAAAACCGTCGATCCCAAACCCGCAAATGAGTGACCCGAGCATCGCCGTCGTCCTGATCGAAGACGAAAAACAGATTCGCCGATTCGTGCGCGCAACGCTGGAGGGCGAGGGTATCGTCGTGCACGACGCCGAGACCGGCAAGCAGGGCCTCGTCGAGGCCGCCACGCGCAAGCCCGACCTCGTGATCGTCGATCTGGGCCTGCCCGACACCGACGGCCTCGACGTGATCCGCGAACTGCGCGGCTGGAGCGATCTGCCCGTGATCGTGCTTTCGGCGCGCACCCAGGAAAGCGAGAAGGTGGCCGCACTTGACGCTGGCGCCGACGACTACCTGACAAAGCCGTTCGGGGTGTCCGAGTTGCTTGCGCGCATCCGGGCGCAGCTGCGCAGGCGCAACCGCAGCGGGGCGAACGAGGCGCCGCAGGTGAGCTTCGGCGCTGTGAACGTCGATCTCGGGCTGCGCCAGGTGACGCGCGACGGCGCGCCCGTGCATCTCACGCCCATCGAGTACCGCCTGCTCGCCACGCTCGTGCGCGACGCCGGGCGCGTGCTGACGCACCGTCAACTGCTGCGCGAGGTCTGGGGGCCATCGCATGTGGAAAGCAGCCATTACCTGCGTATCTACATGGCGCATCTGCGGCAGAAATTGGAGCGCGATCCCGCGCAGCCCGAGCACATCATCACCGAGACGGGCGTGGGATACCGGCTGGTCGGCGTGCAGTAAGCCTGCGCGGCGTCGGTGCTATAATTACAACTCTGTAAGGACGGCCTTGCAGACGTTTATGTCATCGGGGACGGCCCCATTTTTTTGAATGGAGCGTTTGCCTATGTCCTGGTTTCTCCTTCTCATCGCTGGCCTGCTCGAAGTGGCGTGGGCCGCCGGTCTCAAATCGTCCGAAGGATTCACGCGGCTCTGGCCCTCGGTGTTCACCGTGGTCACGGCGCTGGGCAGCTTTGTCCTGCTCGCCATGGCCATGCGTCAATTGCCGCTCGGCACCGCCTATGCGGTGTGGACGGGCATCGGCGCGGTCGGCGCGTTCGTGTTCGGCATCGTCATGATGGGCGAGGCAGTGAGTGCCGCGCGGGTGGCGAGCGCCTCACTGATCGTGCTCGGCCTCATCGGTCTCAAGCTTTCTTCGTCCGCCTGATTCAATTCGCTGCGCATACCTCGGTCCGGACACTGTGCCGCGGCCGCGCAACACCGCTGCGGCGCCGCAGCGAGCGTGGCTATAATGGAACGGTCATAACCCGATAACACTCCGCGCCGCATGAGCGGCGAGCGTGTGCGCACAGCGCCTGCTCTCCCGTTTCGCGTGTGGAGCGCCGGCGCGCCGGCCGCGCCGCGCGAGGAGGCAGCCATGCTGGAACCACTTTCGCTAGCGGCGGGCCTGTCCTGGGGCAGCGGCCTGCGTCTCTATCTCACGGTGCTGATGGCCGGCGTACTGCAACGTCTTGGCCTGATTCACCTGCCCGACACGCTCGCCGTGCTCGCTTCGCCGTGGGTGATCGGCATCGCCGCCGCGCTCACGGTGCTCGAATTCCTCGCCGACAAGATCCCCGCGTTCGATTCGCTCTGGGACGCGGTGCATACCTTCATCCGCATTCCGGCCGGGGCCGTGCTGGCGGCCGCCGCGCTCGGCCACGCCGATCCGGCGCTCTTGACCGTCGCCGCGCTGGCGGGCGGCACACTCGCGGGCACGGCGCATCTCGCCAAAGCGGGCACGCGCGCGCTCATCAATCTTTCGCCTGAGCCGGTGTCGAACGTCGTCACGTCGAGCGCCGAGGACGGCATGACCTTCGTGGGCGTGCTGCTTGCGTTCTTCGTGCCGCTGCTCTTCCTCGTCATGCTCATGGCGTTCCTCTTGCTCGCGGTCTGGGCGCTGCCGCGCCTGTGGCGCGGCGTGCAAGGCGGTTTTCGCGGCATGGCGACGCACATGGTTTCGCGTCTTTCGTTGCGGGGTCGTCACGATTGAGCGGCGGCGCGCCTTCTTCCAACGCAAAGCCTGCGCGCAGCGAAGGCGGCCCGGGCTTCGTGCAGGCTGAGCCGCTCGGTGCAACCGGGGGCGGCCAAGGCGGTCCGCGTGGGCCCGTGGCCGTGCGTACCACCCCAAGCGGGTCCGATCTCGTGCGTCTTGCCGCGCGCATGACGGCGCGCGACTGGCGCGCGGGCGAACTCACCATGCTGCTGCTCGCGCTCGTGCTCGCCGTGGCGGCGCTCGCAAGCGTGGGCTTTCTCGCCGATCGCCTGCAGCGCGGTCTCGAACGCGATGCCCGGCGCATGATCGCCGCCGATTTCATCGTGCGCGCCGATCACCCCGTCGATCCCATGTTTGTGCGCGAGGCGCAATCGCTCTCGCTGCGCACTGCGACCACGGCGATCTTTCCGAGCATGGTGAGTGCGGGTGCGCCATCAGTTGCGGCAGCGGCGGGCGCTTCCGCCGCCCCGGGCGCAACGGCCACGCGCCTTGCCGCCGTCAAGGCTGTCTCAGCAGACTATCCTCTGCGCGGCGCGCTGCGCATCGCCGCGGCGCCCGGTGCGCCCGATCACGCGGCGCAGGGCATTCCGCCGCCGGGCACCGTCTGGGTGGACGACGAACTGCTCGACGCGCTCAAACTGCATGTCGGCGACACAGTGAAAGTCGGCACGCGCACCTTCACCGTGAACGCGCTCATCACGAAAGAACTCGACCGTGGCTTTTCGTTCGTGAACTTCTCGCCGCGCCTCATGATGCGCGCGGACGAAGTTGCGTCGACGGGTCTGCTTGGCTATGGCAGCCGCGTGACTTACCGCCTGCTCGTGGCGGGCGCCGATCCGGCCGTCGCGCAGTTCGCGTCCTGGTCGCGTGCGCGCGTGGATGGCGGCAAGATGCGCGGCGTCGCGCTCGAATCGCTCCAGGACGGCCAGCCGCAGGTGCGCCAGACGCTCGACCGCGCGCGCCACTTCCTCACGCTCGTTTCGCTGCTCACGGCGCTGCTCGCGGCAGTGGCGATCGCGATGGCCGCGCATCGCTACACGCGCCGCCATCTCGATGCCTGCGCCGCAATGCGCTGCCTCGGCGCGAGTCAACGCACGCTGCGCACGCTCTTTGTGCTGGAGTTCGCGGGGCTCGGGCTCGTGGGCGGTGCGGTTGGCGTCGCGCTCGGCTACGCGGGCCATCTCGCGCTGCTGGCGTGGCTCGGCAATCTCATCGACGTCGTCTTGCCGCAGCCCGGCCCGCTGCCCGTGCTCGAAGGCATCGCCGCGGGCCTCGTGTTGCTGCTGGGCTTCGCGCTGCCGCCGCTCTTGCCGCTCACGCGCGTGCCGCCGGTGCGCGTGCTGCGCCGCGAGTGGGGCGACGAAGGGCGCGCCGCGTGGGCGGCCTATGGCGTCGGTATTGCGCTTTTTGCGGGGCTGCTCGTGATCGCGGCGGGTGAGTTGAAGCTGGGCGGTATCGTCGCTGGCGGTTTCGCGATCGGGCTGCTCGTATTCGCCTGCGTCGCGCGCACAGCGCTCTGGTGTGCGGCGCGCGTGGCTCGCAGCCCACGCCTTTCCGGCCAGGCGCGCGCGGGCGTGGGCTGGCGCTATGCGCTGGCGTCGCTCGAGCGGCGGCCGGGCGCAAGCGCGCTGCAGATCACGGCGCTCGCCATCGGCCTCATGTGCCTGTTGCTGATCGCGATGACGCGCAACGACCTCGTCGATGGCTGGCGCAAGTCCACGCCGCCGGACGCACCCAACGAGTTCCTCATCGACATCCAGCCCGACCAGCGCGACGCCGTGGCGGCCTGGCTGCGCACGCACGGCATCGCCGGGGCTGCTGATAGCGATCTCCAGCCGATGGTGCGCGGGCGCCTCATCTCGATCAACGGCAAGCCCGTGAATCCCGACTCGTACAAGAGCGAGGATGCGCGCCGCCTCGTGGATCGCGAGTTCAATCTCTCGTACACGACGACGCTGCCCGACGACAACCGCATCGAGGCGGGCAGCTGGTATGGCGATTCGAGCACGCCGCAGCTTTCGATCGAGCAGGGCCTGGCGAAGCTCATCAACGTGAAGCCTGGCGATGTGCTCAAGTTCGATGTGACCGGCCTCGAAGTCACGGCGCCCGTGACGAGCGTGCGCAAGCTCGACTGGGGCTCGTTCAAGGTCAACTTCTTCGTGCTGATGCCGCCCGGGTTGCTGCGCGATTTTCCGGCGACCTACATCACGAGCTTTCACCTGCCGCCGGGGCAGCGCGAGGTCGTGGACGGTCTCGTGGCCCGCTATCCCAACGTCACCGCGATCGACATCGCGCCGATTCTCGCGCAGATCGAGCGCGTGCTGGAGCAGGTGATCGGCGCGGTGCAGTTCCTCTTTCTCTTTACGCTCGCCGCCGGCGTGCTGGTGCTCTACGCGGCGCTCGCGGGCACACGCGACGAGCGCATGCGCGAGTCGGCGCTGCTGCGGGCGCTTGGGGCATCGCACCAGCAGGTGCGCGCGGTGCAGGTGGCCGAATTCATCTCCGTGGGTGCGCTCGCGGGGCTCATGGCTGCGATCGGCGCGCAGGCGGTCGGCTCGGTGCTCGCCACGCACGTGTTTCTGTTCTATCTCCCGTTCGATCCCTGGCTCCTGCCGGCCGGCATCGCCGCAGGCGTGGTGTGCGCCGGCGTGGGCGGGTGGATCAGCTTGCGGCACGTGCTCGCGCGGCCGGCGCTGCAGTCGCTGCGCGACGCGTGAGGCGCGGGGTGCGAACCCGCCGCCACGCGCCGCTATGCGAGAATCATGGGTTTGCGGCAGTGCGCTGCCGTCCCTCTTTTTGTCCTGATTCAACCGTATGACCAATCCAGCCGACGAAGCGCCGCAGAAACCCACGGCCTTCGAACTCGTCGGCGGCGAGGCGCGTGTGCGCGAACTCGTCGACCGTTTCTATGACCTGATGGACCTCGAGGCCGACTTTGCGGGCATCCGCGCGATGCATCCGCAAACGCTCGACGGTTCGCGCGACAAGCTGTTCTGGTTCCTCTGCGGCTGGCTTGGCGGCCCGGACCACTACATCGAGCGCTTCGGTCATCCGCGCTTGCGCGCTCGTCATTTGCCGTTCGCGATCGCCTCGTCCGAGCGCGACCAGTGGCTGCGCTGCATGGCGTGGGCGATGGAAGACGTGGGCCTCCCAGAGCCGCTGCGCGAGCGCCTGCTGCACTCGTTCTTCGATACCGCGGACTGGATGCGCAATCACCCGGGTTGATGCGCAGCGCTCGATTGTGCCGGTCCGCGGGCCAGTACAGTCAGGCGCTCGCGCATCGCGGCCGTCCAGCGGGGTGTGTCACGACGCGCCCATAATGCCCCTTTGGCTGGTGGGCGCCTGCGCGCGGCCAGCCGTAAGCAAAACGAGGAGACACCCACGATGACGACCACCCGCGCGCTCTTTCGCGAAGACGCCTATCTCACGCAGTGCGAAGCGACCGTGCTTGCCGTCGGCGAGGACGGCGTGCGGCTCGACCAGACCGTGTTCTATCCGCTCGGCGGCGGCCAGGCTGGCGACGCCGGCGCGCTGGTGCTCGCCGACGGCACGCGCATCGAGATTGCCGACACACGCAAGGCGAAGTTCGAAGGCGCGACGCCCGACGACGCGCTGCACGTGCCCGCTCCAGGCCAGGAAGCGCTGCTCGCGCGCCTGGCCGCCGGAGAGCGTGTGCGCGCCGAGATCGACTGGGCGCGCCGCCACCGGCACATGCGTCTGCATACGGCGAGCCATCTGATGTGCGCGGTGCTGCCGTACCCCGTTGACGGCTGCAGTATCACGACCGACTATGCGCGCCTCGATTTCGCAACGGTCGAGCCGATCGAGCGCGACATGGTGGAGGCGCGGCTTGCCGAACTCGTTTCGGCCGCGCACGCGGTGGCGACCGAATGGATCACCGACGAAGAGATGGCGCAACGCCCCGAACTCGTGCGCACGATGAGCGTGAAGCCGCCGATGGGCCTCGGCCGTGTGCGCCTCTTACGCATCGAGAGTGTCGATTTGCAGCCTTGCGGCGGCACGCACGTGCGTAACACGCAGGAGATCGGCGCGTTGCGCGTGGCGAAGCTCGAGAAGAAGAGCGCGCGCACGCGGCGTCTCGTACTGGAACTGGCGTAATGAATCTCGACCCGCGTGCGCGGGGAGTGCTCGACTTCTGGTTCGGTGCGCCGGGTTCGGAGGTGTTCGGCCGCGAGCGCAAGATCTGGTTCCGCAAGAGCGCAGCGTTCGACGCACAGCTACGCGAACGCTTCGGCGCGCTGCTCGACACTGCCTGCGCGGGCGAACTCGACGCATGGTGCGAGACGCCCGAAGGTGCGCTCGCGCTCGTGATCGTGCTCGACCAGTTCTCGCGCAACTGCCATCGCGGCACGCCGCACGCCTTCTCCGCGGACGACAAGGCGCTCGGCATCGCGCGCGAGATGGTGGCGAGCGGTGCGGATCTGCGCCTGCCCACGTTGCAGCACCGCTCATTCGCCTATCTGCCGTTCGAGCATGCCGAAAATGCCGAAGCGCAGCGCGAATCGCTGCGACTTTTCGGCGAGCTGGCAAAAGATCCTGAAGGGAAGGGCTACTACGATTACGCCGTGCGCCACGCGAAGATCATCGAGCGCTTTGGGCGGTTTCCGCATCGCAATGCGCAATTGGGCCGCGTTTGCACCGACGAGGAAACCGCCTTCCTGCGCGAGCGCGGTTCGTCGTTCTAGCCAAGACTAGCGCGCGACTTCAGCGCCCGCCGCTCACGTCGAGTAGGGCGCCTGTGACATACGAGGCGGCGTCGCTCAGCAACCACACGATCGTTTGTGCGACTTCGTCGGCGCTGCCGGGGCGGCCGAGCGGCGTTTGCGCGCCAAGCACGGCCGCGCGATCCGGGCGGCCGCCGCTCGCGTGGATCTCGGTGTCGATGAGGCCGGGGCGCACGGCGTTCACGCGCACGCCCTGCGGGCCGAGTTCCTTGGCAAGTCCGATCGTCATCGTGTCGACCGCGCCTTTCGACGATGCATAGTCGACATATTCGTTAGGCGAGCCGAGCCGGGCGGCCGCAGAAGAGACGTTGACGATCGCGCCGCCGTCGCCGCCACGATCCTTCGACATGCGCCGCGCCGCTTCGCGTGCACACAGAAACGCGCCGTACACGTTCACGTCGAACATGCGCTTCAGACGCTCGGCGTTCATGTCGGCGACCTGGCTGCCGGGAGCCACGATGCCCGCGTTGTTCACGAGCGCATCGATACGGCCATAGGCCGATTCGAGCGCGTCGAACATGGCGACAACGTCCGCCTCGCTTGCCACGTCGCCGCGCAGCACGCGCGCGTGGCCGCCAGCGCGGCCCACCTCGGCGGCAGTTTCGTCGGCAGCCGGTTCGTTGTGCAGATAGTTCACGCCCACGGTCCAGCCGTGCGCGCCAAGCAGACGCGCCGTCGCGCGGCCTATGCCGCGGCTTGCGCCGGTGATCAGGACAACCTTGCTCATCGCGATGGACTCATGGTGGTAACTGCGCGTAGTGACTGCGGTTTGTCGGGAGGCAGCGGCGCGCGGCTAGATCAAACGTTCTCGCGCAAGTCCGCCCACTTGTCCTTCGCTGGCGCGTGATAGCGCTTGAGCCTCGCGATCAGCGCGACCGGATCGCTGTCGGTTTGCAGCATGTCGCGGTAGGTCTGGCGCATGAAGCCTTCGCGCACCGTGTGGTCGAGCAGCGCCATCAGCGGATCGTAAAAGCCGCCGATGTTCAGCACGCCCACCGGCTTGCGGTGATAGCCGAGCTGCGCCCAGGTGTAGACCTCGAACAGCTCTTCGAGCGTGCCCGCGCCGCCCGGCATCGCGACGAAAGCGTCGGAGAGGTCGGCCATCATCTTCTTGCGGTGGTGCATGTCGGGCACGACGTGCAGCTCGGTGAGGCCCGCGTGGCCCACTTCCTTGTCCACCAGCAGCTCGGGGATCACGCCGATGGCGCGGCCGCCGCCCGCCATCACGGTGTCGGCGATCACGCCCATCAGGCCGACCTTGCCGCCGCCATAGACGAGCGCGAGGTTCGCGGCGACGAGCGCGCGGCCAAAGGCCTGTGCGGCTTCGGTGTAGATCGGGTTGGCTCCAGGCGAGGAGCCGCAATACACGCAGACTGCTTTCATTCGGCTTTGGCCTTTATTCCCGGTTGTCCTTGGCGGCGCCCGCGCCTTCGCGCGGCGGCAGGTAGTCGTAGAACTCGCGCTTGGGGAGCTTGCCCGAAACGAGATCGTCGAACAGCTCGCGCGCGCGGCCGCGCAGATACGGCGCCATCAGCGAGACGATCTGCACGCTCACCTGGTGCAACTCGTCGCGAATCGCTTCCTGGTCGTTGTACTTGCGCGGGTTCATTACGAACTGGTACGAGAGCCAGTAGGTGGCGATCACGCCGATATTGGTCGAAATCACGTCGATCTCGGCGGGCGTGGCGACCATGTCGCCGTCTTCCACGAGCTGCTCGCAGAACTGCTTCGCGAAGTGCACCTTGTGGCTGATGATCTGCTTGAAATGCATCTCCAGCGTGCGGTTGCGCGCGAGCAGGTCGTTCAGGTCGCGATAGAGAAAGCGGTAACGCCACGTGAAGTCGACCATGTACTGCAAGTACGCCCACATCTCGTCGATGGTGGCGCGATGGTCTTCGGGAAAGCGCAGACGCTTTTCGATCTCCTGCTCGAACTGGCTGAAGATACTGTTGATGATGTCGTCTTTGTTGCGGAAGTGGTAGTACAGGTTGCCTGGACTGATCTCCATTTCCTCGGCGATGGTCGTCGTGGTGACGTTCGGCTCGCCGATCTCGTTGAACAGCTTCAACGACAATTCAAGTATCCGTTCGCGAGTGCGGCGGGGAGGTTTGGCATCCATGTCGTCCGGCCCTGAAAATGCTGTGCCGGGCCCAGGCGCCCGCCAATAGGTAGCGGTGCGCGCGGCCCGGACGCGGTTGGTCGTTATAAGACTGTCGTTCGATTATAAACCGACGGCCCGCGCGCACCGACAGCTTGCGCCTGTCGAGAGCGTGGGACAGAGGCGAGGCCCTCGCTATACGAGGGGGTGGGGCGCTACAGTACGCCGATTCCGTGCAGCAGCAGCGGCCCGAAACGGGGCACGAGGATCAGCCCCCAGGTCATCACGCAGAGCAGCAAGGCGAGCGTAACGGCCGCGCTGCCGAGGTCTTTGGCGCGCCCCGAAAGCTCATTGCGCTCGAGGCCGATGCGGTCCACCGCGTTCTCGATGCTCGAATTGAGCAACTCGACGATCAATACGAGGATCACCGAGCCGAGCAGCAGCACACGCTCGACCGGCTCGACCGGAATGAAAACGCCGATGGGTACGAGGATGGCCGCGAGCGTAAGCTCCTGGCGAAACGCGCTTTCCTCGCGGATGGCGGCGCGAAAGCCCTTGATCGAGTACTTGAGCGCCTTCCATGCGCGGGTGATGCCGCGGTTGCCCTTGTACGGGTTGAAGGGCAGCGGGGCGAGCGGATCGTCCGGCCCGAGCGGTTCGTGCAGGTGCGGCGGCTCGGGCGGCTCCAGTGCGGCAGCGGGCGCAATGGGATTGGCGTTCTCGATCACCGATGCGGCTTGCGGCGCGACGCCAGGTGCAGCAACGGTAGAAACTGGCGCGCGCGGATCGAGCGCTTCGGCGGCGCGTGCGGTACGCGTCGAGCCGCCGGCACTTTGGCGGGCTGGCGGATTGGGACTGCGAGCGCCCTGGGCGCTATGCGGCGGTGACGGAGGACGTGGCGTCATGGTGGTGCCAGGTAGTACCTCAGTATCGCACGCGTGGGAGGCGGTTGCGCCGGGGCCGTCCGTGTCCCCGGCGCGCTTGCTGGCTGTCGTTGCGCGGACCATGGCCGGCCTCGTGCTCAGGCAGCGGCGCTGGAAGGCTCCATCGTCGCACGCGAGTGCGGCTTCAGATGTGCCGCGAATTGCTCGGAGGCCGCACGCCACGAGAAACGCTCGGCCCAGGCGCGCGCCTCGGCGCGCTCGATCTTCAACGCTTCGAGGCACGCTTCACGCAGGTCTTCGTTCATCGAGCCTGCGCCGCCCGTGCCCAGCACATCGATCGGGCCTGTCACCGGGTAGGCGGCCACCGGCGTGCCGCATGCGAGCGCTTCGAGCAGCACGAGACCGAAGGTGTCGGTGCGGCTCGGGAACACGAATACGTCGGCGGCGGCGTAGACCTTCGCGAGTTCAGGCTGGCTCAGGACACCCAGGTAATTCGCCTGGGGATAGCGCGACTTCAGCTCGGCGAGCGCCGGGCCTTCGCCGCACACCCACTTCGAGCCGGGCAGATCGAGCTTGAGAAACGCCTCGACGTTCTTCTCCACGGCCACGCGGCCCACATAGAGGAAGATGGGGCGCGCCGTGTTGAGCACCTTCGACTCCATTGGCCGGAAGATGTCGAGGTCCACGCCGCGTGTCCACAGCACGACGTTCGTGAAGCCGAACTTCTCGAGGTCGGTTTTCACGACGGGCGTGGGCGCCATCACCGCGAGCGAAGGCTTGTGGAACCAGCGCAGGAAACGGTACGTCACGGAGAGCGGAACGCCGAAGCGCGCCTGCACATACTCGGGAAAGCGCGTGTGATAAGCGGTCGTGAACGGCAGGTCGTGGTCGATCGCGTAGCGGCGCGCGGCGAGTCCGAGCGGACCTTCGGTCGCGATGTGGATGGCATCGGGCCCGAATGCGCGGACGCGATCGCGCAGATGCCGCTTCGGAAGCAGCGAGAGCTTGATTTCCGGATACGTGGGGCACGGTATCGTGCGGAACTCCAGTGGCGTGAGCAGTTCGACCTGATGCCCGAGCGCGATGAGTTCGCGCGTCGTGTTCTTCAGCGTTCGAACCACGCCGTTCACCTGCGGCTCCCATGCATCGGTCACGATCATTACTTTCATCGGTCGTCGGCCCTCTCGTTGTTCCGTAGTGCGGTTATGGCCGCAGTTACGTAGCGGTTGTCGTTTCTCAAGCGGCGCTCACGCGCGCCTTGCGGGTGGAGGCCTGCGCTTGCGGCGGCGCTTGCATCACGGTCCAGTACACGATGCGCAACTCACCCTCGAACGTCTCGACGAGTGCGGTGAGGCTCTCCACCCAGTCACCGTCGTTGCAGTACAGAATGCCGTCGATGTCACGGATCTCGGCCTTGTGGATGTGGCCACAGACCACGCCGTCGCAGCCGCGGCGGCGCGCTTCGTCGGTCATCACGCGCTCGAACGAGGAGATGAAATTCACCGCGTTTTTCACCTGATGCTTGAGGTACTGCGAGAGCGACCAGTACTGGAAGCCGAGCTTCGCGCGCACGCGGTTGAACCAGCGGTTGAGCAAGAGGATCAGCGTGTAGGCCGAGTCGCCGAGATAGGCGAGCCACTTGGCGTGCTGGATCACGCCGTCGAAGAGATCGCCGTGCACGACCCACAGGCGTTTGCCGTTGAGCGTCGTGTGAAAGGCTTCCTCGCGCACGTGGATGTCCCCGAATGCGAGATTGCAGAACTGGCGCGCGCTCTCGTCGTGGTTGCCCGGAATGTAGATGACCTGGGTGCCCTTGCGCGCCTTGCGCAGCACTTTTTGCACGACGTCGTTGTGCGCCTGTGGCCAGTACCAGCCCTTCTTCAACTGCCATCCGTCGATGATGTCGCCCACGAGGTACAGATACTCCGACTCGTTGTGGCGCAGAAAATCGAGCAGATACGAGGCCTGGCAGCCGCCCGTGCCGAGATGGATATCGGAGAGCCAGATCGTGCGGTAGCGGGTGGGGTCGGGGTGATCGTCGTCGTGGGAGCCGGTGGTGGGGGCGTCGTCGATCGACGAGGGCGGCAGGGGCGGGGCGGGAAAGGTGGCTCCGCCGGGGGACGGGTGAAACGTGGCGGAGTCGGTGCCTCGTCCGGTGGTCTGCCGGAACAGGGTGGTCGCTGACGTCTTTTGGGCCATGGCGCGCGCGGCAGGTTGTAATACGCGCATTGCGCCATGCTGCCGTGACGGCAACATGACAGTCACGAGAAGGTCTCGTTACGCAGTCCCAGGTTGTGCCGTGCAGACGCTTTTTCGGTGCGATAGGGAAGGTGGTGCGGCTGCTACGCCGTCGCGCATTGTCGCGTGATCGCGACAATGCGCGTGCCCGCAATGCGGTCGTGAAGAAACTGCCTGTCGTGGGAGAAGCGCTCGCTTGCGGCCCAGATCACGAACCAGATGGCTTCGAGCGCGAGCGTGTGCGGAATCGAAAGACTGAGCAGCGGGTGCAGCACGAGCGGCGGCAGAAACCACAGCCACGCTGCGAGATAGCGCAACGTCGCCCGTGCGAGCGTGGGCGGCTTGCCGTCCGGGCCGACCACGCGCAGGCGCCAGGTCTTCATCGGCAGCGTCTGGCCGCCCTTGTGCCAGAAGCCGACGAAGTACGCGCCGGCTACGAAGATGATCCAGACCGCCATCGCGTTGTGATGGGTGTAGCCATTACGCTGCTGCATGATGAGACTGAACGCGAGGCCGGCGGCGAAGACGACGCCGAAAAGCAGCACACTTTCGTAGACGAACGCGGCGAGGCGGCGGCGAATCGAAACGGGCGCAGATTCAACCTGGAAGGCGACGGTGGACGGCAGGGCGGCGGCTTGGGCGCTTTCGGACACGATGGCGTCGGTTCGGGGACGGGACGCCCAAGCATAACCTCGAAAACGCGCGCGACGAAATGGCCGGAACGCCGCGGCGGGGTTAACGAGGATGCGTGCGGAGGGTGCGCGCGAGGTTAGCGCGAGCGCCGGTGGAAGCTTCAGGAGCCCTTGAACGCTGCGGGCGCTTCGGCGGGCGAGACGGGAATCGGCGTGGCGGGCACGAAGCTGCCGGCAGCGGGAATGCCCGACGCAAACGACGAAGCGGCCGGCTCGCTCGGCGCGCCGGGCGCTGCGGGCGCGAGACCCGAGCCCGTGCTGCTGGCGCCAGCCGCGCCCGATGCCCCGGTGACGCCCGCGGGCGTATGCGGCGAGCCGCGGTGATCGCGCTCGTTGACGAGGCGCTCGATATCGCGAATCTCGCTCTTGTTGCCACTGGGCGGGGCGCTCACGACGGTGGGCCGGCGCTTGTGCTCGCTCGCGGCAAGGCGTTCTTTCTGCTCTTCGGGGAGTTGCTGGTAAGCCTTCCAGGCACGCTGGCGCGCCTGCGCCGGCAATTCCTTGGAAACCTGGTAATTTTCGCGCGCGACGCGCCGTTGCTCCGGCGTCATGCCGACCCATTCCGCCATGCGCTCATGCAAACGCTTCTGCGCTTCCGGTGACATCTTTGGGTAACGTGCGGCGATCTTCAGCCATTTGCGTTTTCGCTCGTCGCTGAAGCGATCCCATTCCACGGCGAACGGCGCGAGGGCCGCGTGCTGGACTTCACTGAGATGCACCCACGCGAGCGGGTCGGACTGGCCGGGCAACGGCGCGAACGCGGTCGTGATCGAATTGTCGACCGAGGGCGCTTTCCCCTGAGTGGCCGTGCCAGCGGTGTTTTCGCCAGTCGGCTCGGGGTGAAAGCGCGGGTAGGTCGCCATATACGACACGACTGCCGCGACCACAGATCCAATGACAACGGCCAGGCCGCGCTTGTAACTCACCCCGTCAGTCTCCTGCTCAGATTTTCCTTAGTGCGCGCGCGTCAGATACGCGTTGAACCCGTGATCGAGGTAGGCCGTGAGCGGCAGGTCGTCGCTCAGCATGGCCGCGTCGATATCGGCGAGTTCAGCGGTGCGTTGCTGATCTTCGAAGTACGCGATGGCAAAGAGGCCCGCCACGAGCGCCGCGAGCGGCCAGGCGAGCGCAAAGCGCGCGAACGCTGAACGGCGCCGCGCGGGCAGGTGCGCAGGCGCGCCGGACAGGCTGCCAACGCCGGCCGCGGCGAGCGCCGGTGCGCGCACGAGCACGACCTCTGCCTTTTTGTGGGCAAGTGCGCTTTTGCGTGCGGCGGCGAGCCGCGCAGTGGTACCAGCGGGCAGGTTGGCGGCGCTCTCGTCGAGCGCACGACGCATCTCCCGCACGAACGCTAGTTCTTTGTTTTCGAGGGCGGAGCTCATAGCGTGATTCCTTTGGCCTTGAGCGCTTGCGCCAGCGTGTGGGTGGCCCGGGAGCAGTGCGTTTTCACGCTGCCTTCGGAGCAGCCCATTGCGGCGGCAGTCTCGGCGACATCCATATCCTCCCAGTAACGCATCAGAAACGCCTCCCGTTGACGTGCCGGTAATTTCTGGATTTCGTCGTCGATCATCTGGAGTACCTGTGCGCGCTCGATCTGCTGCTCGCTACTCTCGGCGCCGGCGGTTCCCTGCTGGGCCTCGAAGGTCTCGAGCAGGTCGAACTCCTCGTCGTCAGCGTTGCCGAGCGACGAAAACAGGCTCACCCACGTATTGCGTACTTTCTGCCGACGAAAATAGTCGTGCATCGTATTTTGCAAAATACGCTGAAAGAGCAGGGGGAGTTCTGCGGCCGGGCGGTCTCCGTATTTTTCCGCGAGCTTGATCATCGCGTCCTGCACGATGTCGAGCGAGGCGTCGTCGTCCCTTACGGCGTAGACCGTCTGCTTGAACGCGCGTCTTTCGACGCCCGCCAGAAAGTCGGCGAGTTCCTTGTCTGATGCCATCCGTTGCAGGGCGCCGCCGCCAGCGTACGCGTAATCGTTCGAAAAATGTCGTAAAACTCGCGGATCCTAGCAAATTTTCGCGCCGGCAGGGTAGCGGGAAGGCCGTGAGAATGTTTCGCACATGGATGCAAATGCCTCGGTGGCTTCCCTGTCGGCCCCTGGCGGGCGCTGCGAGGCGTGCGCAGTGACGCAACGTCCGTGCCCGCTATCTCAATAATTGCTTGACCGGAAGGCATCGAGCCGCTATCTTCGACGGTTCGCAACATAAGTGACTTGTCTCAATTCGGATGTGGCCCAAGAAGCTCATCTGTCAACTGGACGCGCCGCTTGAACCCGAGCCACAAGCCCGGCAGAGAGCACCCGATCAATTTTTTGCCGAAAATTCGAAAGGTCAATGATGAATATGCCCAGCGCGGAATTCTCCACGTCGGTCCCCCCTTCGCAAGAATCTGACCCTCAAGCTGCTACCTCTATCGGCGGAACCGTGCTGATGAAGGCGCTCGCCGACGAGCAGGTCGAATTCATCTGGGGCTATCCCGGCGGCTCGGTGCTCTACATTTACGACGAGCTGTACAAGCAGGACAAAATCCAGCACGTTCTCGTGCGCCACGAACAGGCAGCCGTGCATGCGGCCGACGCCTACGCGCGTTCGACCGGCAATGTCGGCGTATGCCTCGTGACCTCGGGACCTGGCGTCACCAATGCGGTGACGGGCATCGCGACGGCCTACATGGACTCGATCCCGATGGTGATCATCAGCGGCCAGGTGCCTACCGCCGCGATTGGTCAAGACGCCTTCCAGGAGTGCGATACGGTCGGCATCACGCGTCCCTGCGTGAAGCACAACTTCCTCGTGAAGGACGTGCGTGACCTCGCCGCTACCGTCAAGAAAGCTTTCTACATTGCGCGCACCGGCCGTCCGGGCCCCGTGCTGATCGACATTCCGAAGGACGTGTCGAAGACGCCGTGCGCGTATGAACCGGTCAAAAACGTCGCGCTGCGCTCGTACAACCCGGTCACCAAGGGCCACTCGGGGCAGATCCGCAAGGCGGTTTCGCTGCTCCTCTCGGCCAAGCGTCCGTATATCTACACCGGCGGCGGCATCATCCTCGCGGATGCGTCGCGCGAACTGAACCAGTTCGCCGATCTGCTCGGCTACCCGGTCACGAACACGCTGATGGGTCTGGGCGGTTACCGCGCGAGCGACCGCAAGTTCCTCGGCATGCTCGGCATGCACGGCACCTACGAAGCCAACATGGCGATGCAGCACTGCGACGTGCTGATCGCGATCGGTGCGCGCTTCGACGACCGTGTGATCGGCGACCCGGCGCACTTCGCCTCGCGTCCGCGCAAGATCATTCACATCGACATCGACCCGTCTTCGATCTCGAAGCGCGTGAAGGTCGATATCCCCATCGTCGGCGACGTGAAGGAAGTGCTCAAGGAACTCATCGAGCAGCTTCAGCACGCCGAGCACGGCCCGGATACGGCCGCGCTCGCCGACTGGTGGAAGGACATCGAAGGCTGGCGCGAGAAGAACTGTCTGAAGTTCGACCGTTCGAGCGACATCATCAAGCCGCAGTACGTGGTGGAAAAGGCGTGGGAGCTCACGGGCGGCAACGCGTTCGTGTGCTCGGACGTCGGCCAGCACCAGATGTGGGCCGCGCAGTTCTATCGCTTTAACCAGCCGCGCCGCTGGATCAACTCCGGTGGTCTCGGCACGATGGGCTTCGGCCTGCCTGCGGCGATGGGCGTGAAGATGGCGCACCCCGACGACGACGTGCTGTGCATCACGGGCGAAGGCTCGATCCAGATGTGCATTCAGGAGCTGTCGACCTGCAAGCAGTACGACACGCCCGTGAAGATCATTTCGCTGAACAACCGCTACCTCGGCATGGTCCGCCAGTGGCAGCAGATCGAATACAGCAAGCGCTATTCGCATTCCTATATGGATGCGCTGCCTGACTTCGTGAAGCTCGCCGAAGCGTATGGCCACGTAGGCATGCGGATCGAAAAGACGGCGGACGTCGAGCCGGCGCTCAAGGAAGCGCTGCGCCTGAAGGACCGCACGGTGTTCCTCGATTTCCAGACCGACCCTTCCGAAAACGTCTGGCCGATGGTACAGGCCGGCAAGGGCATCACCGAGATGCTGCTCGGCTCGGAAGACCTGTAACGGTTATTGAACGGCGCCGTTTCGACTTCGCGCGGCGCGCGTCCACACAACGGACGCGCGAGTTCGCGGGGAAGGGCGGCATCACGCTCACCTGGATAAATCGCGGATCACATCATGAGACACATTATTTCCGTTCTGCTGGAAAACGAGCCGGGCGCGCTCTCGCGCGTCGTCGGCCTCTTCTCCGCACGCGGCTACAACATTGAAACCTTGACGGTGGCGCCGACCGAAGACCGTTCGCTGTCGCGCATGACCATCGTTTCCATTGGCTCGGACGACGTGATCGAACAGATCACGAAGCATCTGAACCGCCTGATCGAGGTGGTGAAAGTGGTCGACCTTACCGAGGGCGCCCACATCGAGCGCGAGCTGATGCTGATCAAGGTAAGGGCGGTCGGCAAGGAACGTGAGGAGATGAAGCGGATGGCGGATATTTTCCGTGGCCGTATCATTGACGTCACCGAAAAGACCTACACGATCGAACTGACGGGCGCGAGCGACAAGCTCGACGCGTTCATCGAAGCGATCGATGCGACCGCAATTCTCGAAACCGTCCGTACGGGCGGCTCGGGCATTGGGCGCGGAGAGCGCATTCTGAAGGTGTGACCCGACCACAGTCGATCTTGCACCGGAACTTGTCCGGATGCGTTTTCAACCGCATCCGGCGCAGCAAAAGCTAATAGCAGTACCGAAATTCACCAGACTCTCGCCAAGGAACCAACATGAAAGTTTTCTACGACAAGGACGCCGATCTCTCCCTCATCAAGGGCAAGCAGGTCACGATCATCGGTTACGGCTCGCAAGGCCACGCACACGCGCTGAACCTGAAGGACAGCGGCGTGAACGTCACGGTCGGTCTGCGCAAGAACGGCGCATCGTGGAGCAAGGCTGAGAACGCCGGCCTGCAGGTCAAGGAAGTGGCCGAAGCGGTGAAGAACGCCGACGTCGTCATGATGCTCCTGCCCGACGAGCAGATCGCCGATGTCTACGCGAAGGAAGTCCACGCGAACATCAAGAACGGCGCAGCGCTCGCGTTCGCACACGGCTTCAACGTGCACTATGGCCAGGTGATCCCGCGCGCCGATCTGGATGTCATCATGATCGCCCCGAAGGCGCCGGGCCACACGGTTCGCGGCACGTACTCGCAAGGCGGCGGCGTGCCCCACCTGATCGCTGTTCACCAGGATAAGTCGGGCGCAGCGCGTGACATCGCTCTGTCGTACGCAGCGGCGAACGGCGGCGGCCGTGCCGGCATCATCGAAACGAACTTCCGCGAAGAAACCGAAACCGACCTGTTCGGCGAGCAAGCCGTGCTGTGCGGCGGTACGGTCGACCTGATCAAGGCTGGCTTCGAAACGCTGGTCGAGGCAGGTTACGCGCCGGAAATGGCGTACTTCGAGTGCCTGCACGAACTGAAGCTGATCGTCGACCTGATCTACGAAGGCGGCATCGCCAACATGAACTACTCGATCTCGAACAACGCCGAGTACGGCGAGTACGTGACGGGCCCGCGCGTCATCACGGCCGAGACGAAGAAGGTCATGAAGGAAGTCCTGAAGGACATCCAGACCGGCGAATACGCGAAGAGCTTCATCCTGGAAAACAAGGCCGGTGCGCCGACGCTGCAGTCGCGCCGCCGCCTGGGCTCCGAGCACCAGATCGAAGTGGTCGGTGCGAAGCTGCGCGCGATGATGCCGTGGATCGCCGCGAACAAGCTCGTCGACCAGTCGAAGAACTAATCTGACGGTTCAAATCTGATTGCGCGTGCGGTTTTGTACCGTCGCGCAGCAGTTTGATCTGAGTCAGACCCGAAAAAGCCGCCCAGGTGGGATGAACCCTGGGCGGCTTTTGCTATCCTACGGTTTTCAAAATAACAGCGAAGCCACCATGAATTACCCCCATCCGATCATCGCGCGCGAAGGCTGGCCGTTCATCGCCATTGCGGCCGTCGTGGCGCTCTTGATCCATGCGGTCGCAGGCTTCGGACTCGCATGGCCCTTCTGGCTGATCCTGATCTTCGTCGTTCAGTTCTTCCGCGACCCGCCGCGCCCGATCCCGAGCCAGGCCAACGCCGTGCTCTGCCCGGCTGACGGCCGCATCGTCGCCGTGGAAACCGCGCATGACCCGTATGCAAACCGTGAAGCGCTCAAGATCAGCGTGTTCATGAACGTCTTCAACGTCCACTCGCAACGTTCGCCTGTGGATGGCGCCGTCGCCAAGGTCGAGTACTTCCCGGGCGCGTATCTGAACGCCGCCATCGACAAGGCTTCGACCGAGAACGAGCGTAATGCCGTCGTCCTGACGATGGCGGACGGCACGACCGTCACCTCGGTGCAGATCGCGGGCCTCATCGCGCGCCGCATTCTCTGCTACGTGCGCGCCGGCGAGCCGCTTTCGCGGGGCCAGCGCTATGGCTTCATCCGCTTCGGCTCGCGCGTCGACGTCTACCTGCCTGTGGGCAGCCGCCCGCGTGTGTCGATTGGCGAGAAGGTGTCCGCCTCGTCGACGATCCTCGCCGAACTGCCGACCCAGTCGGCATAAAGGAGGGCTGCGATGGCCGGATTCAAACGTCGACCCCGTAACCCGGCTGGCGCGCCGCTGCCGCGGCCGTTTCGCCGCAACAAGTCCGTGCAGGAGCCCATGGGCGTCGCGGCGAACCGGCGCGCGGCGCGCCAGGAGTTCCTGAAGAAGCGCGGGATCTACCTGCTGCCCAACGCGTTCACCACGGCGGCGCTCTTCTGCGGCTTTTTCGCGGTCGTGCAGGCCATGAACGTGCGCTTCGAGGTGGCGGCCATCGCCATTTTCGTGGCGATGGTGCTCGACGGCATGGACGGGCGCGTGGCGCGCATGACGCACTCGCAAAGCGCGTTCGGCGAGCAGTTTGACAGCCTTTCGGACATGGTGTCGTTCGGCGTCGCACCCGCGCTCGTGATGTACGAGTGGGTGCTCAAGGATCTGGGGCGCTGGGGGTGGCTCGCGGCTTTCGTCTACTGTTCGGGCGCGGCGCTGCGTCTTGCGCGCTTCAACACGAATATCGGTGTGGTGGACAAGCGCTTCTTCCAGGGCCTGCCGAGCCCGGCAGCGGCCGCGCTCATCGCCGGTTTCGTCTGGCTCGCCACCGACAACCGCGTGCCCGTGAAGCTTTCGTGGTTGCCGTGGGTGGCCTTCGTGCTGACGATCTACGCGGGCGTGACGATGGTATCCAACGCGCCGTTCTACAGCGGCAAGGCGCTCGATGTGCGCCACCGCGTGCCGTTCGCGGCCACGCTGCTCGTGGTGGTGGCGTTCGTGCTGGTGTCGTCCGATCCGCCGTTGATGCTGTTCGGCCTCTTCGTGCTCTACGGGCTTTCGGGCTATGTGTTCTGGGCGTACCAGGGCGTGCGCGGACGCTCGAACCCGGCGCGTTCTTTGCCGCGCGAGCGGTAGGGCGCAGGTGCGGGAATGCCGGAAAAGAGGGCTGCGCGCGAGCGCGGCCCTTTTTTTTGCGCTCGCCCGCGCTGGTCTCTTCCAATTGCGCTATCGACGGATTCCGGCTATAGTCGGCGGCATGGACACCATCCAGTTCCCCCTCTTCTCTCTTCAAGCCGGCGCGCTACTAAGCACGCTAGCGCTAGCGCGCCTGCCGCGCTGATCTCGCTCGCCCTCCGTAAGCCTCGTTCATTGTCAGCGTCGCCATCGGTGGCGCGAACACCCAAAATCCGTTTTAGACACTGAACAAGTCCCCCTGGAGACCCGAAATGGCAGCAGACAAGCTCATCATCTTCGATACGACGTTGCGCGACGGCGAGCAGTCGCCCGGTGCGTCGATGACGAAGGAAGAGAAGATCCGTATCGCGAAGCAGCTCGAGCGCATGAAGGTCGACATCATCGAAGCCGGCTTCGCGGCCAGCTCGAATGGCGATTTCGACGCGATCCACACGATTGCCGGCATGATCAAGGACAGCACGATCTGCTCGCTCGCCCGCGCGAACGACAAGGACATCCAGCGCGCCGCCGACGCACTCAAGCCCGCCGACCATTTCCGCATTCACACGTTCATCGCCACCTCGGCGCTGCACATGGAGAAGAAGCTGCGCATGTCGCCCGAGCAGGTGCTCGAGCAGGCGAAGCTGGCGGTGCGCTTCGCACGCAAGTTCACGAACGACGTGGAGTTCTCACCCGAAGACGGTAGCCGCTCGGACATGGACTTCCTGTGCCGTGTGCTCGAAGCCGTGATCAACGAAGGCGCGACGACGATCAATATCGCCGATACGGTCGGCTACGGCGTTCCCGAGCTGTACGGCAACCTCGTGAAG
Organism: Paraburkholderia hiiakae; assembly: GCF_904848665.1. Classification (GTDB taxonomy): domain Bacteria; phylum Pseudomonadota; class Gammaproteobacteria; order Burkholderiales; family Burkholderiaceae; genus Paraburkholderia; species Paraburkholderia hiiakae. The sequence goes on along the minus strand of NZ_CAJHCQ010000001.1, from coordinate 44,389 downwards.
ACGCTGCGCGAGCGCATTCCGAACTCGGACAAGGCGGTGTTCTCGGTGCACTGCCATAACGACCTCGGCATGGCCGTGGCGAACTCGCTGGCCGGCGTGCAGATCGGCGGCGCGCGTCAGGTGGAGTGCACGATCAACGGTCTCGGCGAGCGCGCGGGCAACACGTCGCTCGAAGAAATCGTGATGGCCGTGAAGACCCGCAAGGACTACTTCGGCCTCGATCTCGGCATCGACACCACGCAGATCGTGCCGGCTTCGAAGCTCGTTTCGCAGATCACCGGTTTCGTCGTGCAGCCGAACAAGGCAGTGGTGGGCGCGAACGCTTTTGCGCACGCCTCGGGGATTCACCAGGACGGCGTGCTCAAGGCGCGCGACACCTACGAAATCATGCGCGCGGAAGACGTGGGCTGGAGCGCGAACAAGATCGTGCTCGGCAAGCTCTCGGGCCGCAACGCGTTCAAGCAACGTCTGCAGGAGCTGGGCATCCAGCTCGACGGCGAAGGCGAACTGAACAACGCGTTCGCGCGTTTCAAGGAGCTGGCCGACCGGAAGGCCGAAATCTTCGACGAAGACATCATTGCGATCGTCACGGAAGAGTCGGCACAGGCGCAGGACAAGGAACACTTCAAGTTCATCTCCCTCGCGCAGCACTCGGAGACGGGTGAGCGTCCGCACGCGCGCGTGGTGTTCTCGGCCGACGGCAAGGAAGTGACTGGCGAAGCCGCGGGCAACGGCCCGGTGGACGCCACGCTCAACGCTATCGAAACCGAAGTGGGCAGCGGCTCGGAGCTTTTGCTGTACTCGGTGAACGCGATCACGACGGGCACCCAGGCGCAGGGCGAAGTGACGGTGCGTCTCTCGAAGGCCGGTCGCATCGTCAATGGTGTGGGCACCGATCCGGATATCGTTGCTGCTTCGGCGAAGGCGTATATCTCGGCGCTCAATAAGCTCTACTCGGGCGACAAGGTCAATCCGCAGCGCTCCGAAGCGGTGTAAGCGCAGGCGGGGCGCTTCGCTTCGCCGCTCAATGAAAAACCCCCGGGCTCGCAAGAGCGCGGGGGTTTTGTTTTTGCTGCACGGGGAGCAGAGCGATCAGAACAGGCTGCGTCGATCAGGGTCGTGTAGCGGATCGGGCGTCTTCTGCGTGAGCCGCAGAATGCCCTGGTCGTCGAAGTAGAAGCTGTAGAGCATGTACCAGACGTTGTCTTCGAGGTAGCGGTAGGTCCACGCTTCCTTCTTCATCAGCGGGAAGTATGAGGTCTCGACCGGGCGACCGAAGTTCACGAGCACGTCGGTGCGCGTCCATTTGCCGATTTCCGCGCGATAGAACTCGTTGGGTTGCAGCACCTGGCGCACGTTCACGACCCGGCCGTTGGCGTCGATGTCGGCGGCCGTGGTGGTTTCGCCCATCGGCTGGGTCGGCCACATAAGGCGCTTGCCGCCGTCGGGCAGGTCGTAGGTTTCGGCCGGCGGCCCGAAACGGGCGATCACGGACTGTGCGTCGTCGCCCGCATGGAATTGCTGCCACGGCTGCGCGCAGCCGGCGAGCGCGAGTGCGCCCACTCCCGCGAGGAGGGCGAGACGCAAGCGATGCAAGGCGGGGCGCACAGGCGTTGCGAGCGAGGTTGATAGGCGCGTGAACATGATGTCCCCCGATGGCAAGGTTCTAATGACCGCCGTGACTGTGGAGCCCTTATTTTGACACGGCGCGACGCGCTCGCGGGCCGGGCCTGCGCGGTCACGCGGTGAATCGCGGCCTTGCCGTCGCACCGCCTCGCGGCCTATGATCCGCGCTTCGAATGAAAATCCGGCTGGCATCGAGAATGAGAGAGAAGCGCATAACGGCACGCGTGGCGCGTGCGGCAGCGGCCATGTTCGCCATGGCGGCGATGGCGGCAGGGCTCGCGAGCGCAACCGGCGCACAGGCGGATGAGACGTCGGGCGGCAAGCCGATCCAGCTCGCGCTCATCGAAGGTATGTCGGGCCCGTTCGCGGACGCGGGCGCGGCCGTCGAGCGCAACCTGCGCTTCGGCGTGGAGCGGGTCAACGCGAGCGGCGGCGTCGTGCTGCGTGACGGGCGGCATCCGCTCGAACTGGTCACGCTCGACAGCAAGGGCAGCCCCGAGGCGGCGCTCGTGCAGCTGCGCATGGCGCAGGACCGCCACATCGGCTATGTCATGCAGGGCAACAGCTCGGCGGTGGCGGCGGCCCTCGTGACGGCAATCGATCGCCAAAACGAGCGCGATCCGGAGAACCGCCAGATCTTCCTCAACTATTCCGCCGACGATCCCGCGCTCACGAACGCGAATTGCAGCTTCTGGCATTTCCGCTTCGACGCGCACGCGGGCATGCGCATGGACGCGCTCGCAGATGTCATCGCCGCGGACAAGTCCGTGAAGAAGGTGTATCTGCTCAACCAGGACTACAGCTTCGGCCACGACGTGAGCACACTCGCTCGCGCTGCGCTCGCGAAGGACCGTCCGGACATTGCCATCGTCGGCGACGAGTTCCATCCCATTGGCCGCGTGAAGGACTTCGCGCCGTACGTCGCGAAGATTCGCGCCGCGGGCGCCGACGCCGTCATCACCGGAAACTGGGGCAACGACCTCACGCTGCTCGTGAAGGCCGCGCGCGAGCAGGGGCTCGACACGACGTTCTACACGTTCTACGGCAACAGTCTCGGCGCGCCGGCGGCGCTGGGCGACGCGGGCGTGAAGCGCGTGATCGCGGTCGCCGACTGGCACCCGAACGTGGGTGGCGCGGACTCCGACGCGTGGTACAAGGCGTTCCGCGCGCGCTACCCGGCGGCCAAGGACGACTACCCGGTGTTGCGCATGTCGATGATGGTGGAGATGCTCGCGCAGGCCATGGCGAAGGCCGGCACGGCCGACCCCGAGGCGGTCGCGAAGGCGCTGGAGGGCATGCGCTTCAAAGGCGGCGAAGCCGGTTTCCACCCCATGTGGATGCGCGCCGACGACCACCAGGTAATCCAGCCCCTTTATGTCATGGAGATGGATAAGCAGGGTACGCCCGGTGTGCGTTACGACAACGAGGGCGCAGGCTACGGCTTTCGCACCGTGCTGGCGCTGCCCGCGCAGCGCACCGTGCCGGCCACTGTCTGCCAGATGAAGCGGCCTTGACGGCGCGCCTTACAAGCGGGTTCGCGGCAAATCGGGGCTGTGCTACAATACGCCCCTTGTCGCGAACCTGCGGCAAGACAATCAGTAGTTGGAACCAAGCCACGGCACGGCCTTTCTTCCGTGACCGCTCGTTTGTTTTAAAGGAAAAGCAAAATGTCCGTAGCAGATATCAAGAAGTCCGACGTCGTCGCGCAATTCGCGCGCGGCACCAATGACACGGGTTCGCCCGAAGTTCAGGTTGCGCTTCTCACGTCGCGTATCAACGAACTGACCTCGCACTTCAAGTCGCACGCGAAGGATCACCACAGCCGCCGCGGTCTGCTGCGCATGGTGAGCCGCCGCCGCAAGCTGCTCGACTACCTGAAGGGCAAGGACGCCGACCGTTACCGCGCGCTGATCGAGAAGCTGGGTCTGCGTAAGTAATCGGAAGGTCTTCCACAAAGATGCCTGTGTCAGTTCCGCTGATGCAGGCATTTTGTTTTTGAACGGTGCGCTTCATGCTGCTTTTCAAGTCGTCTTGATGCGATAAACGCCGGTTCAAAACTTAAGGCAACACCACGTAGCACCAGCAGTACAAGCAGCAGGGCCGGGCCTCGGGGCAGAGCTTTGTGTCATTCCAGCAGATCGTACGCGGCGATGCGTCACAGCCGCAGGGCAACAGGTTTGCAACCTCGCGATCCGCTGGAATGGCATAACACTCCTCTTCCTGCGCGGTGCCGGAGCCTGTCTTGCCGCGTCGTCCGCGTGTGCGGGCGGCGCATAACAAATGAGTAAGGAGTGAGTGACCATGACCATGTTCAATAAAGTCGTGAAGGAATTCAAATGGGGCCAGCACAATGTTCGCCTCGAAACGGGTGAGATCGCCCGTCAGGCCAGCGGTGCTGTCATCGTCGACGTCGAAGACACCGTCGTGCTCGCGACCGTCGTTGGCGCGAAGACCGCCAAGCCGGGTCAGGACTTCTTCCCGCTCACCGTCGACTACATCGAAAAGACCTACTCGGCCGGCAAGATTCCGGGCGGCTTCTTCCGCCGCGAAGGCCGTCCGTCGGAAGGCGAGACGCTGATCTCGCGCCTGATCGACCGTCCGCTGCGTCCGCTCTTCCCGGAAGGCTATTACAACGAAGTGCAGGTCGTGATCCACGTCCTGTCGATCAACCCGGAAGTCCCGGCTGACATCCCTGCGCTGATCGGCGCCTCGGCTGCGCTGGCGATCTCGGGTCTGCCGTTCAACGGCCCGGTCGGCGCGGCGCGCGTTGCCTACATCAACAACGAGTACGTGCTGAACCCGACGCGCGCGCAGATCAAGGAATCGCGCCTCGACCTCGTCGTGGCCGGTACCGAGCGTGCCGTGCTGATGGTGGAATCGGAAGCCGACCAGCTTCCGGAAGACGTGATGCTCGGCGCGGTCGTGTTCGGCCACGAGCAGATGCAAACGGCCATCGACGCGATCCACGAACTCGTGCGTGACGGCGGCAAGCCCGAGTGGGACTGGACGCCGGCGCCGAAGGACGAAGCGCTCATCGCGCGCGTCACGGCTATCGCCAACGACAACCTGCTCGCCGCGTACCAGCTGCGCGACAAGCAACAGCGTTCGACCAAGCTGAAGGAAGTCTACGCAGCCACGTCGGCCAAGCTCGAAGAAGAAGCGGCTGCGGCCGGCACGACGGCGGCCGACAAGGCCACGGTCGGCAACATCGTGTTCGACCTCGAAGCGAAGATCGTCCGCTCGCAGATCCTGAACGGCGAGCCGCGTATCGACGGTCGTGACACGCGCACCGTGCGTCCGATCGAGATCCGCACGGGCGTCCTGCCGCGCACCCACGGTTCGGCGCTGTTCACGCGCGGCGAAACGCAGGCGCTGGTCGTGGCGACGCTCGGCACCAAGGGCGACGAGCAGATCATCGACGCGCTCGAAGGCGAGTACCGCGACCGCTTCATGCTCCACTACAACATGCCTCCGTTCGCGACCGGCGAAACGGGCCGCGTCGGCTCGCCCAAGCGCCGTGAAATCGGCCACGGCCGTCTCGCGAAGCGCGCGCTCGTCGCGTGCCTGCCGAGCGCCGAAGAGTTCGGCTACTCGATCCGCGTGGTCTCGGAAATCACCGAGTCGAACGGTTCGTCGTCGATGGCTTCGGTCTGCGGCGGCTGCCTCGCGCTGATGGACGCCGGCGTGCCGATGAAGGCGCACGTCGCGGGTATCGCGATGGGCCTGATCCTCGAAGGCAACAAGTTCGCCGTGCTGACCGACATCCTCGGCGACGAAGATCACCTCGGCGACATGGACTTCAAGGTGGCGGGTACGGAAGCTGGCGTGACCGCGCTGCAGATGGACATCAAGATCCAGGGCATCACGAAGGAAATCATGCAGGTCGCCCTCGCGCAAGCGAAGGAAGGCCGCATGCACATCCTTGGCAAGATGACCTCGGCGGTCTCGGGTGTGAACACCGAGCTGTCGGCGTACGCTCCGCGCATGATCACTATCAAGATCAACCCGGAAAAGATCCGCGACGTGATCGGCAAGGGCGGTTCGGTGATCCGCGCGCTGACCGAAGAAACCGGCACGACCATCGACATCTCGGACGACGGCGTCGTGACGATCGCTTCGACGTCGAGCGAAGGCATGGCTGAGGCAAAGAAGCGCATCGAGAACATCACGGCCGAAATCGAAGTGGGCCAGGTGTACGAAGGCGCGGTCCTCAAGCTTCTGGACTTCGGCGCGATCGTGAACCTGCTGCCGGGCAAGGATGGTCTGCTGCACATCTCCGAGATCGCCAACGAGCGTATCAAGGACATCAACGACTATCTGAAGGAAGGCCAGGTTGTGAAGGTCAAGGTCATCCAGACGGACGAGAAGGGCCGCGTGCGTCTGTCCGCCAAGGCGCTGCTCAACGAGCAAGCCAATGGTGGCGCACCGCAGGGCGAGCCGCAGCAGTAAAGCAGTAAGCTCCAACGGCCGGCAGCGTGCAAAACGCGCCGGCCGTTTTTTATGACAATGAGGATGAATGGCAGTGCGCACGCGTCAATCGTGTCGCGTACGCAGCGCCTTTCAGACCCGGGCGCGAGGCGCTGAGGAGACGCGAGATGAAGGCTGTCGAGATTACGGAATTCGGTGCGCCGGACGTGCTCAAGCTGGCCGAACGGCCAACCCCTGAGCCGAAAACCGGCGAAGTGCTGATCAAGGTGAGTGCTTCGGGCGTCAATCGTCCGGACGTGTTCCAGCGCAAGGGCTCGTATGCGCCGCCGCCGGGCATTTCCGAGCTGCCGGGGCTCGAGGTGGCGGGCGAGATCGTCGGCGGCTCGATCGATGAGAAGAACAATCCGTTCGGGCTGAAGATTGGCGATCGCGTGTGTGCGCTGATTGCGGGCGGCGGTTACGCCGAATACGCGGTCGCACCGCTCGGGCAATGCCTGCCGGTGCCGAAGGGGCTCACGGATGTCGAGGCGGCCTCGCTGCCCGAAACCTTCTTCACGGTCTGGAGCAACGTATTCCAGCGCGCCTACCTTGGCCAGGGTGAGGGCGGCGAAAACGAGACGCTGCTCGTGCAGGGCGGCTCGAGTGGCATTGGCGTGACGGCGATCCAGATCGCGCATGCCCTTGGCTTTCGCGTGTTCGCCACCGCGGGTTCGGACGATAAGTGCCACGCCTGTGAGGCGCTTGGCGCCGAGCGCGCCATCAACTACCGCACCAGCGATTTCGTGGAGGTCGTGAAGGCGCTCACGAACGACCGCGGCGTCGACGTGATTCTCGACATGGTGGCCGGCGGCTATGTGGCGCGCGAGCTTTCCGCGCTCGCGACTGGGGGCCGCATCGTGCTTATCGCGACGCTCGGCGGCTCCAAGGCCGAACTCAACATGGGCGAGATCTTGCGCCGCCGGCTCACCGTGACCGGTTCGACGCTGCGTGCACGCTCTGTAGAGTTCAAGGCCCAGATTGCTCGGGAACTCAAGGCGAAGGTCTGGCCCCTCATCGAAGAGGGGCGCATCAAACCCGTCGTGTTCCGCGTATTTCCCGCCGCGCAGGCCGCGGAGGCCCATGCGTTGATGGAAAGCAGCGAGCATATCGGGAAGATCATGCTCGACTGGAGCAGCGCGGCCTGACGGCGCACCGGCACGGGCGAATCGCTCGTGCTTGATTTTTCGGCATTTTTTTCGCGTATTTGTTGTGCATCGCAGGCGGGGTGGTTTGACCCGCCTGGATTTCACGCAGTAAAATTATGTGTTTTGCGTCCGCTTTTAACAGCAACCGGAACAATGACGAAACAACGATCCAAGCTCGTAGTCGGTAACTGGAAGATGCATGGCCGCCTCGCGGTCAATGCGGCACTGCTAGAAGGCGTTGCGCGCGGTGCGCAGGCGCTGCCCTCGGACGTGCACGTCGGTGTGTGTGTGCCGTTTCCGTATCTCGCGCAGGCGCAGGCGCTGCTCGGCGGCAGCCGGGTTCAGTGGGGCGCGCAGGACGTTTCGGCGCACGAGCAGGGTGCCTATACGGGCGAGGTCGCGGCAGGCATGGTTGCCGACTTCGAATCCGCTTTTGCGATCGTTGGTCACTCGGAGCGCCGTGCTTACCACGGCGAAAGCTCCGAACTCGTCGCCGTGAAGGCGCAGCGCGCGCTGGCGGCGGGCCTCACGCCCATCGTCTGCGTGGGCGAGACGCTCGAAGAACGCGAATCGGGTGCGACCGAGCGTGTGGTTGGCGCACAGCTCGATGCGGTGCTGGCCATGCTGTCAGTTGAAGAGGCGGCACGTATCGTCGTTGCTTACGAGCCGGTCTGGGCGATCGGCACGGGCAAGAGCGCAAGTTCGGAGCAGGCCCAGCAGGTGCATGCGTTCCTGCGTGCGCGCCTCGCTGCCAAGGGCGCGCAAGTGGCGGACGTGGCGCTGCTCTACGGCGGCAGCGTGAAGCCGGAAAATGCGGCGGAGCTCTTCCGTCAGGCCGACATCGACGGTGGCCTGATCGGCGGTGCGTCGCTGAAAGAAGGTGATTTCCTTGCGATCTGCGCGGCCGCTACGGCGGGCGCCAGTGTCGCGAGCTAAAGGCTTGCGCACGGGGCATTCGGAATAAAGCGCGTCGTGCGGGCTGCTTACGCGTCCGCTCCGGGAGGGGTGGGCGTTCAACCAGGACTCAGGTGAGTGTGATGCTGTATTTGAAAACGTTGATTATCGTCGTCCAGCTTCTGTCGGCGCTCGGGGTGATCGGCCTCGTCTTGCTGCAGCACGGCAAAGGTGCGGACATGGGTGCCGCATTCGGCAGCGGCGCGTCGGGTAGCTTGTTCGGCGCGAGCGGCTCCGCGAACTTCCTTTCGCGTACTACTGCAGTTCTCGCAACGGTGTTTTTCGTATCGACCCTTGCGTTAACCTACCTGGGGTCGTATCATGCGAAGCCTTCGGCGGGCGTGCTTGGCGCTTCGGTTCCAGCCCCCGCGCAGGTGAATTCGGCTTCGGCGCCGGCTGCTTCGGCACCGGTTGCATCGGCTCCTGGCGCAACCGCCGCGGCGGCGGCTTCGCCGGCTGCAGCAGCCTCGCAACCCGGCAACGACGTTCCGAAATAAATTTGAAAAACTTGTTTTGTGCGTTGAACAAAGAACGGAAACAAGTTAGAATTTAAGTCTTGAAGCGATTCGCGGGTTGCAATAATTGTTGTCCCGGATTGCATGTAGTGCCGACGTGGTGAAATTGGTAGACACGCTATCTTGAGGGGGTAGTGGCGAAAGCTGTGCGAGTTCGAGTCTCGCCGTCGGCACCAATGTTATCTAAAAAATGCCAGCCGCTTGCTTCAGCTTCGGCTGGCATTTTTGCTTCTTACGTCGTGTTCGTCTTCTGTTCGCAGCGCGAAGTACGTGAAGTGATTCCCGCGGAGCGATGCAAGTTCCAGCGGAACCTCAGAACCAACCGATATAGAGGATAGCCTTGAACCTCGCTGCCTATTTCCCCGTCCTTCTGTTCCTCCTCGTGGGTGTTGGCCTGGGTATAGCGCTAGTGACGATCGGCAAGGTCCTCGGTCCCAACCGGCCAGACAGCGAAAAAAATTCGCCGTACGAGTGCGGCTTCGAAGCCTTCGAAGACGCCCGAATGAAGTTCGACGTACGCTACTACCTGGTCGCCATCCTTTTCATCATCTTCGACCTCGAAACGGCGTTTCTGTTTCCGTGGGGCGTGGCCCTGCGCGATATCGGCTGGCCGGGCTTCCTGTCGATGATGCTGTTTCTGCTCGAATTCCTGCTGGGCTTTGCCTACATCTGGAAGAAGGGCGGTCTCGACTGGGAATAATGGGTTAATCGCCGGATTGTATGGGCGGCACTGCGGGGAAACTGTGGGCTGTCCGTCTGGAGTGGAAAGCACATGAGTATCGAAGGGGTCTTGAAGGAAGGTTTTGTCACCACCACGGCTGACAAGCTGATCAACTGGACGCGCACTGGCTCGCTGTGGCCGATGACGTTCGGTCTGGCGTGTTGCGCGGTCGAGATGATGCACGCGGGCGCGGCCCGTTATGACCTTGACCGTTTCGGCGTGGTGTTCCGTCCGAGCCCGCGTCAGTCGGACGTCATGATTGTCGCCGGCACGCTCTGCAACAAGATGGCGCCTGCGCTGCGCAAGGTCTACGACCAGATGGCCGAGCCGCGCTGGGTCATTTCGATGGGGTCGTGCGCCAACGGCGGCGGCTACTACCACTATTCGTATTCGGTCGTGCGCGGTTGTGATCGCATCGTGCCGGTCGACGTCTATGTGCCGGGATGCCCGCCGACAGCGGAAGCCCTGGTCTACGGGGTGATCCAGTTGCAGGCGAAGATTCGCCGCACCAGCACCATCGCCCGTCAATAAAGGCCGAGTGCCTCCCCACAATATGGCAAGCAAACTCGAGACCCTGAAAGCGAACCTCGAAGCGGCCCTCGGCGCGCGCATCGTCAGCCTCACTGAGGCGCTCGGCGAGCTGACGCTGGTCGTCAAGGCGGGTGAGTCCCTCGCAGTGGCCCAGGAGCTGCGCGACAATCCCTCGCTGCGCTTCGAGCAACTGATCGACCTTTGCGGCGTCGACTATCAGACCTTTGGTGACGGCGCGTGGGAAGGCCCGCGCTTCGCCGCGGTGTCGCATCTGCTCTCGCTCGCGAACAACTGGCGTGTGCGTCTGCGCGTGTTCGCGCCGGACGACGAAGTGCCTATCGTGCCCTCGCTCGTCGAGATCTGGAATTCGGCCAACTGGTATGAGCGCGAGGCGTTCGACTTGTTCGGCATCGTCTTCGAAGGCCACCCCGACCTGCGCCGCATCCTGACCGATTACGGTTTCATCGGCCACCCGTTCCGCAAGGACTTCCCGGTTTCGGGCTACGTCGAAATGCGTTACGACCCGGAGCAGAAGCGCGTGGTCTACCAGCCCGTCACGATCGAGCCGCGCGAGATCACGCCGCGTGTGATCCGCGAGGATCGCTACGGCGGTCTGAAGAAACACTAAGAGGGTCGCATGTCAGAGATCAAGAACTACACGCTCAACTTCGGCCCGCAGCACCCGGCAGCGCACGGTGTGCTGCGCCTCGTGCTCGAGCTCGACGGTGAAGTGATCCAGCGCGCCGATCCGCACATCGGTCTGCTGCATCGCGCGACGGAAAAGCTCGCGGAGGGCAAGACGTTCATCCAGTCGGTGCCGTACATGGACCGTCTCGATTACGTGTCGATGATGGTCAACGAGCACGGCTATGTGCTCGCCATTGAAAAGCTGCTCGGCATCGAAGTGCCGATCCGCGCGAAGTACATCCGCGTGCTGTTCGACGAAGTCACGCGCGTGCTGAACCACCTCATGTGGATCGGCTCGCACGCGCTCGACGTCGGCGCGATGGCGGTGTTCCTCTACGCGTTCCGCGAGCGCGAAGACCTGATGGACGTCTATGAGGCGGTCTCGGGGGCGCGTATGCACGCGGCGTACTACCGTCCGGGTGGCGTGTATCGCGACCTGCCCGACGCGATGCCGCAATACAAGGCGTCGAAGATCCACAACGAGAAGGCGCTCGCCCGCATGAACGAGGCGCGCCAGGGTTCCGTGCTGGACTTTATCGACGACTTCTTCACGCGCTTCCCGGGTTGCGTCGACGAGTACGAAACCCTCCTCACCGACAACCGTATCTGGAAGCAGCGTCTGGTCGGCATCGGCGTGGTGAGCCCCGAGCGCGCCATGCAGCTCGGCCTCACGGGCGCGATGCTGCGCGGTTCGGGTATCGAGTGGGATCTGCGCAAGAAGCAGCCGTACGAAGTCTACGACCAGATGGACTTCGACATTCCGGTGGGCGTGAACGGCGACAGCTACGACCGCTATCTCGTGCGCGTCGAAGAAATGCGCCAGTCCACTCGCATCGCGAAACAGTGTATTGAGTGGCTGCGCAAGAATCCCGGCCCCGTGATGATCGACAATCACAAGGTTGCGCCACCCTCGCGCGTGAACATGAAATCGAACATGGAAGAGCTGATTCATCACTTCAAGCTCTTCACGGAAGGCTTCCATGTGCCCGAAGGCGAAGCGTACGCTGCCGTCGAACATCCGAAGGGTGAATTCGGCATCTACCTGGTGTCAGATGGCGCGAACAAGCCTTATCGTCTGAAGATCCGTGCGCCGGGTTATGCCCACCTGTCCGCGCTCGATGAAATGGCGCGCGGCCACATGATTGCCGACGCGGTCACGATCATCGGCACGCAGGACATCGTGTTCGGTGAAATTGACCGCTAAGCAGCAAACTGCCAGTGCGCCCGGTCAATAAGGGCGCACTGCGAAATACCGGGAACGCCACGTCCGTCGCAGCGAGCAGGTAGGCTAACGCGCGGCGGGTGTCTGTGTGGCGGGAATTGAAACGGTAGGAATTGAAAGAGTCGTGTCTGAAAATGATCTCAGCTGAAGGCCTGAAAGAAATCGATCGCGCGTTGACGAAGTACCCCGCCGATCAGCGACAGTCCGCCGTGATGGCGGCTTTGGCCGTGGCTCAAGAAGAGCACGGCTGGCTGTCCCCCGAAATCATGCAGTTCGTGGCCGACTATATCGGCATGCCGCCTGTCGCGGTCCAGGAAGTCGCCACGTTCTACACGATGTTCGAGACCAAGCCGGTCGGCAAGCACAAGATCACGCTCTGCACGAATCTGCCGTGCCAGCTCGGCCCGGAAGGCGGCTCGGAAAGCGCTGCCGAATACCTGAAGCAGAAGCTCGGTATCGACTTCGGCGAAACCACGCCCGACGGCAAGTTCACCTTGAAAGAAGGTGAGTGCATGGGTGCGTGCGGCGATGCACCGGTGATGCTCGTGAACAATCACCGTATGTGCAGCTTCATGAGCCGCGAGAAGATCGACCAGCTGCTCGAGGAGCTTTCGAAATGACTTCGTTGCACGACCGTCACATCAAACCGCTGATTCTCGCGGGCCTTAACGGCGAGAACTGGCATCTCGAAGACTACGTCGCGCGCGGCGGCTACAAGCAGCTGCGCCGTATTCTCGAAGAGAAGATTCCGCCCGAGCAGGTGATCGCCGACGTGAAGGCGAGCGGTCTGCGCGGCCGCGGCGGCGCGGGCTTTCCGACGGGCCTGAAGTGGAGTTTCATGCCGCGTCAGTTTCCGGGGCAGAAGTATCTCGTCTGCAACTCGGACGAGGGCGAGCCGGGCACGTTCAAGGACCGCGACATCCTGCGCTGGAATCCGCATAGCGTGATCGAAGGCATGGCCATCGGCGCATACGCGATGGGTATCACCGTGGGCTACAACTACATCCACGGCGAAATTTTCGAGGTGTATCGCCGCTTCGAGGCCGCGCTGGAAGAAGCGCGCCAGGCCGGCTATCTCGGCGACAACATTCTCGGCACGGACTTCTCGTTCCAGCTGCACGCTCACCATGGCTATGGCGCGTACATCTGCGGCGAGGAAACCGCGCTGCTCGAGTCGCTCGAAGGCAAGAAGGGCCAGCCGCGCTTCAAGCCGCCTTTCCCGGCGAGCTTCGGCGTGTATGGCAAGCCGACGACAATCAACAACACCGAGACGTTCGCCGCGGTGCCGTTCCTGCTGACCGTGGGTCCGCAGACGTACATGGAGCTCGGCAAGCCGAACAACGGCGGCACGAAGATCTTCTCGATCTCGGGCGACGTGGAGCGTCCGGGCAACTACGAGATTCCGCTCGGCACCCCGTTCGCGAAGCTCATGGAGCTCGCCGGCGGCGTGCGTGGCGGCAAGAAGCTGAAGGCCGTGATTCCGGGCGGCTCGTCGGCGCCGGTCATTCCGGGCGACCTGATGATGCAGACGGACATGGACTATGACTCCATCGCCAAGCAGGGCTCGATGCTCGGCTCGGGCGCGGTCATCGTCATGGACGAAACGCGCTGCATGGTGCGCTCGCTGCTGCGTCTCTCGTACTTCTATTACGAAGAGTCATGCGGGCAGTGCACGCCGTGCCGCGAAGGCACGGGCTGGCTGTATCGCGTGGTGAACCGCATCGAGCACGGCGAGGGTCGCCAGGAAGACCTGGACCTGCTGAACTCGGTGGCGGGCAACATCATGGGCCGCACGATCTGCGCGCTCGGCGACGCGGCGGCCATGCCGGTGCGCGGCATGCTCAAGCACTACTGGGACGAATTCGAATATCACGTGCACAACAAGCGCTGTCTCGTCGGCGGTCATGCCGGCTCGCACGCGGCCACGGAAACAGTGGCCGCCTGAAAGCGAAGGACAGCGCGTTGTGCCGGGTTGCGCACATCGCGGCGTAGCACGACGCAACGGGGAATGCCGCTGTGAAATTGAGCGGTAACAGGTTAGGGACGATTAACCATCATGGTTGAACTTGAAATAGACGGCAAGAAGGTGCAGGTGCCCGAGGGCAGCATGGTGATCCAGGCTGCTCAGCGCGTGGACACGTACATCCCGCACTTCTGCTATCACAAGAAGCTCTCCATCGCGGCCAACTGCCGGATGTGTCTCGTCGATGTCGAGAAGATGCCGAAGGCCGTGCCCGCGTGCGCGACGCCGGTGTCGCAAGGCATGGTCGTGCGCACCATGTCGGACAAGGCCGTGCAGGGTCAGCAAGCCGTGATGGAATTCCTGCTGATCAACCACCCGCTCGACTGCCCGATCTGCGATCAGGGCGGCGAATGCCAGCTTCAGGATCTGGCCGTTGGTTACGGCAAGTCCGCTTCGCGTTACAGCGAAGAAAAGCGCGTCGTGTTCCACAAGAACGTGGGTCCGCTCATCTCGATGGAAGAGATGTCGCGCTGCATTCACTGCACGCGCTGCGTGCGCTTTGGCGACGAAATCGCCGGCGTGATGGAACTCGGGATGCTCGGCCGCGGCGAGCACTCGGAAATCACCTCGTTCGTCGGCAAGACGGTCGACTCGGAACTCTCGGGCAACATGATCGACCTGTGCCCGGTCGGCGCGCTCACGAGCAAGCCGTTCCGCTTCTCGGCGCGGACGTGGGAATTGTCGCGCCGCAAATCGGTGAGCCCGCACGACGCGACGGGTGCGAACCTCGTCGTTCAGGTGAAGAACAACCGCGTGATGCGCGTGCTGCCGTTCGAGAACGAATCCATCAACGAATGCTGGATTTCGGACAAGGACCGCTTCTCGTATGAAGGCCTGAACAGCGAAGACCGCCTCACGCGCCCGATGATCAAGCAGGGCGGCGAGTGGATCGAGACCGACTGGCAGACCGCACTGGAATACGTCGTGAAGGGCATCAAAGGCATTTGCGACGAGCACGGTGAGAACCAGCTTGCGCTGCTCGCGAGCCCGCACAGCACGCTCGAAGAACTCTTTCTCGCGAAGCAGTTCGCGGACGCGATCGGTACGCCGAACGTCGATTTCCGCCTGCGCCAGAGCGATTTTTCGGCGCCGCTCGAAGGCGCGCCGTGGCTTGGCACGAAGATCGCCGAACTCTCGTACGCCGACTCGGCATTCGTGATCGGCTCGTTCCTGCGCCGCGACCACGCACTGTTCGCCGCGCGTCTGCGCCAGGCGGCAAAGGGCGGTGCACAGGTCAGCTTCCTGCAGGCCACCGCTGACGGCTCGCTGATTCCGAACGCGCAGCGCATCGTCGCCGCGCCGTCGGCATGGCTCGACGAACTCGCGGCGATCGCAGCGGCTGTGGCCGAAGCGAAGGGCGTTGCGGTGCCGGAAGGCTTCTCAGGCGCACAGGCTACCGACGCCGCGAAGCAAGTCGCCGCATCGCTCGCGAGTGGCGAGCGACGCTACGTGCTGCTCGGCAACGCCGCGGTCCAGCATCCGGAATTCTCGCGCCTGCATGCAGCCGCGCAGTTCATCGCCGAGACGACTGGCGCGACGCTTGGCTTCCTCACGGAAGCGGCCAACACGGTTGGCGCGCACATTGCCGGCGCACTGCCGGGCCGCGACGGCCTGAACGCACGCGAAGCGTTCGAGCAGCCGCGCAGGGGCTATCTGCTCTTCAACGTCGAACCGGAATTCGATACGGCAAACCCCGCAGCCGCGCGCGCCGCGCTTGCGCAGGCCGAAATGGTCGCCGTGTTCTCGCCGTACAAGACGGGCCTCGACTACGCGGACGTGCTGCTGCCCATCGCTCCGTACACGGAAACCTCGGGTACCTTCATCAACGCCGAAGGTACGGCACAGATTTTCAACGGCGTCGTGCGCCCGCTCGGCGACACGCGTCCGGCATGGAAGGTCCTGCGCGTGCTCGGCACGCTCCTGGGCGCGAAGGGCTTCGAGTACGACACGGCCGAAGAAGTGCGCCGCAAAGCGCTCGGCGACGGCAGCTTCGAAGGCCGTCTGTCGAACAAGGCCAGCGCTACGGTTGCGCGCGGCAGCCTCGCGAAAGCCGCGGAAGGCCGCTTCGAGCGCATCGCCGACGTACCCATTTACCACGCCGATCAAATCGTGCGCCGCGGCGAAGCGCTGCAGCTCACCACGGCTGCCCGCTTGGCGAACGCGATCGGCCTGCCGGCGGCATACTTCGACCAGCTCGGCCTGAAGGAAGGCGACGCCGTGCGCGTGCGCCAAGGCGATCTGTCGGTAACGGCGCCCGCAACGCGCGATGCGAATCTTGCGCCGACGGTGGTGCGCGTGTCGGCGGCGACGCCGGCTGGTGCGCAACTCGGCAGCCTGTTCGGTGAACTGCTGGTGGAGAAGGCGTAAATGAGCTTGTTCGATACGATCAATGCAGGCGGCAGCCAGCTGCTCGGCGTGGCATGGCCCACCGTGTGGGCGCTGGTGCGCATTCTCGTCGTCGCGGTGGTGATCCTGCTGTGCGTCGCGTACCTGATCCTCTGGGAGCGCAAGCTGATCGGCTGGATGCACGTGCGTCTCGGTCCGAATCGCGTGGGCCCGGCAGGGCTGTTGCAGCCGATCGCCGACGTGCTGAAGCTGCTTCTTAAGGAAGTGATTCAGCCCGCGCAGGCAAGCCGTTGGATCTACATGGTCGCGCCGATCATGGTGGTGGTGCCGGCATTCGCGGTCTGGGCGGTGATTCCGTTCCAGGCGGGCGCGGTGCTCGGCGACATCAACGCGGGCCTGCTCTACGCGATGGCGATCTCGTCGATCGGCGTGTATGGCGTGATTCTGGCGGGCTGGGCCTCGAACTCGAAGTACGCGTTCCTCGGCGCCATGCGCGCCGCGGCGCAGATGGTTTCGTACGAAATTTCGATGGGTTTCGCGCTCGTCGTCGTGCTGATGGTGTCGGGCAGCCTGAATCTTTCTGTGATCGTCGAAGGCCAGATGCGCGGCATGTTCGCAAACTGGGGTATTACGTTCCTCTCGTGGAACTGGCTGCCGCTTTTGCCGATGTTCGTCGTCTACTTCATCTCGGGCATTGCTGAGACGAATCGCCACCCGTTCGACGTGGTGGAAGGGGAGTCGGAAATCGTCGCGGGTCACATGATCGATTACTCGGGTATGGCCTTCGCGCTGTTCTTCCTCGCCGAGTACATCAACATGATCGTGATCTCGGCGCTCGCCTCGGTGCTGTTCCTTGGCGGCTGGAGCGCCCCGTTCGGATTCCTCGACTTCATCCCGGGCGTGTTCTGGCTTGTGCTGAAGGTCTTCTGCCTCTTGTCGATTTTCATCTGGGCCCGCGCGACGTTCCCGCGCTATCGCTATGACCAGATCATGCGTCTCGGTTGGAAGGTGTTCATTCCGGTGTGCATCGTCTGGCTGATCGTGGTCGGCTTCTGGTACATGTCGCCGTTGAGCATCTGGAAATAAGGGGCGAACACAACCATGAACGCTATCCAAAACTTCTTTAAGACGTTTTTCCTGACCGAGCTGCTTAAGGGTCTCGCGCTGACGGGTCGTTACGCGTTCAAGCGCAAGTTCACGGTGCAGTTCCCGGAAGAAAAGACGCCTATTTCCCCGCGTTTTCGCGGTCTGCACGCGCTGCGCCGCTATGAAAATGGCGAAGAGCGCTGCATCGCGTGCAAGCTGTGCGAGGCCGTGTGCCCCGCGCTCGCGATCACGATCGAATCGGAAGTGCGCGAGGACAACACGCGCCGCACGACGCGTTACGACATTGACCTGACCAAATGCATCTTCTGCGGTTTCTGCGAAGAGAGCTGCCCGGTCGACTCGATCGTCGAAACGCACATTCTCGAGTATCACGGCGAGAAGCGCGGCGATCTGTATTTCACGAAGGATATGCTGCTGGCCGTTGGCGATCGCTATGAAGCGCAGATCGCGGCGAACAAGGCAGCGGATGCACCGTACCGTTGATCTTTCAGTTTGACGCTGCATCGGCCCGCGGTTCGGGCAGGCTGTGGGAAACGCGTGTGCCAAACGAGCCGCGCTTGTCCACAGCCCAACCGCCGCGGCGCGACGCCCCTGGTCTGGCCGCCAGTCTGCGCCGCGCAATCCGCTTCACGAAGGCCTCAACGATGAACCAGTAATCATGGAATTCACGACCGTCCTGTTCTACATCTTCGCGCTGCTGCTCACGCTGTCAGGGCTGAAGGTGATCACTTCGCGCAATCCTGTCGCGTCTGCGCTCTTCCTCGTGCTCGCGTTCTTCAACGCGGCCGCGATCTGGATGCTGCTCGAGGCCGAATTCCTCGCGATCCTGCTGGTGCTCGTCTACGTGGGCGCAGTGATGGTGCTGTTCCTGTTCGTGGTGATGATGCTGGACATCAACGTCGACGTGCTGAGCCGCGACTTCAAGCGCTTTATCCCGGTGGCGACCATCGTGGGCGCGATCATCGTGGTGGAAACCGCGCTGATCCTGTGGCACGGCTACGGCGCGACGACCACGCCGGTGCCCGACACCACGCCAGCTGCCGCCGCCGCGATCTCGAACGCGCACCTGATTGGCAAGATCATCTACACCGACTACATCTTCGCCTTCGAAGTCGCCGGCCTCGTACTGCTGGTGGCGATTGTCGCGGCCATCGCACTGACCGTGCGCGAGCCGAAAGACTCGAAGCGCCAGAACGTGTCGAAGCAGGTCAGCGTGCGTCGCCAGGACCGCGTGCGCCTCGTGAAGATGCAGGCCGTCGTGGAAGTGCCGGAGCCGGCAGAACCGGCGCAAGCCGAAGCCGGGGCTGCGCCCGCGGCAGGCACGGCTGGTGCCCCCGCGGCTGCACCGGCAACGAAGAGCTAAGCGCGAAGGAGCGAACCATGCTGACACTGGCCCATTACCTCGTCCTCGGCGCGATCCTTTTTGCGATCTCGATCGTTGGCATTTTTCTCAATCGGCGCAACGTCATCATCATCCTGATGGCGATTGAGCTGATGCTGTTGGCGGTGAACACGAATTTCGTCGCGTTCTCGCATTATCTCGGTGACGTTCACGGACAGATTTTCGTGTTCTTCGTGCTAACTGTTGCGGCAGCGGAAGCCGCGATTGGTCTGGCTATTCTTGTGACTCTGTTCCGCAGCCTCGACACGATCAACGTCGAGGACCTCGATCAGCTCAAAGGCTAAGGCAGGCTGCTATGGCAACAACACTCAACGAAACCTTATTGCTGGCGATCCCGCTGGCGCCTCTCGCCGGTTCTCTCATTGCCGGTTTGTTCGGCAAAACGGTCGGGCGCGCGGGCGCGCATACGGTGACCATTCTTGGCGTCGCGATTGCATTCGTGCTTTCGTGCATCACGTTGTTCGACGTGATGGGCGGTGCGAGCTTCAACGCGACTGTCTACGAATGGATGTCGGTCGGCGGCCTGAAGTTCGAAGTGGGCTTCCTCATCGACTCGTTGACGGCGCTCATGATGGTCGTCGTGACTTTTGTGTCGCTGATGGTGCACATCTACACGATCGGCTACATGGCGGAAGAAGAGGGCTATCAGCGCTTCTTCTCGTACATCGCGCTCTTCACGTTCTCGATGCTGATGCTCGTGATGAGCAACAACTTCCTGCAGCTGTTCTTCGGCTGGGAAGCGGTGGGTCTCGTCTCGTACCTGCTGATCGGCTTCTACTTCAAGCGTGAAAGCGCCATCTACGCGAACATGAAGGCGTTCCTCGTGAACCGCGTGGGCGACTTCGGCTTCCTGCTCGGTATTGGCCTTCTGCTCGCGTACGGCGGCTCGCTGAACTACAACGACATCTTCGCGAAGGGTCATGAAATTGCCGCGCTGACGTTCCCGGGCACCTCGTGGAACCTGCTCACCGTTGCGTGTATCTGCCTCTTCATCGGCGCAATGGGTAAGTCGGCGCAGTTCCCGCTGCACGTCTGGCTCCCGGACTCGATGGAAGGCCCGACGCCGATTTCCGCGCTGATTCACGCGGCAACCATGGTGACGGCCGGTATCTTCATGGTCGCACGTATGTCGCCGCTGTTCGAGCTTTCGGAAGCCGCGCTCTCCTTCATCGTCGTGATCGGCGCTATCACCGCGCTCTTCATGGGTTTCCTTGGTATCGTGCAGAACGACATCAAGCGGGTGGTCGCTTATTCCACGCTGTCGCAGCTCGGCTACATGACGGTCGCACTCGGCGTGTCGGCTTACCCGGTCGCGATCTTCCATCTGATGACGCACGCATTCTTCAAGGCGCTGCTGTTCCTCGGCGCGGGTTCGGTCATCATCGGTATGCACCATGACCAGGACATGCGCAACATGGGCGGTCTGCGCAAGTACATGCCCATCACGTGGATCACCTCGCTCGTCGGTTCGCTCGCGCTGATCGGCACGCCGTTCTTCTCGGGCTTCTACTCGAAGGACTCGATCATCGACGCCGTGAAGCTCTCGCACCTGCCGGGTTCGGGCTTCGCTTACTTCGCAGTGGTTGCCAGCGTGTTCGTGACGGCGCTGTACTCGTTCCGCATGTATTTCCTCGTGTTCCACGGTGAAGAGCGCTTCCGCGGTCCGAAGCATCCCGAGTCGCCGATGGCGATCGAAGCCGCTAATGCGGCCCACAACGGTCACGGCGATCACGGCCACGGTCACGACGAGCACCACGTACATGTGCCGCACGAGTCGCCGTGGGTCATCTGGGTGCCGCTCGTTCTGCTCGCGATCCCCTCGGTGATCGCCGGTGCGATCGCGATCCAGCCGCTGCTCTTCGGTGACTTCTTCTCGCATGGCGTGGCGTTCCAGAACGTCATCTTTGTTGGCGAGAACCACGAAGCGCTCACGGAGATGGGCAAGGAATTCCAGGGCTGGGCCGCGATGGGCGCGCATGCGTTCTCGGGTCTGCCGGTGTGGCTCGCACTCGCGGGTGTGGTGGTGGCGTGGTTCTTCTACATGAAGCGCCCGGATCTGCCGGCCGTCGTGTCGCGCACGTTCTCGCCGGTCTACAAGCTGCTGGCAAACGCGTATTACCTCGACAAGATCAACGAAATCGTCTTCGCTCGCGGAGCAGTCGCTATCGGTCGCGGTCTGTGGAAGGAGGGCGATGTCGTCGTGATCGATGGCGTCGTAAACGGGAGCGCCAAGTTTATCGGCTGGTTTGCAACTGTCATTCGTTTCCTGCAATCCGGCTACATCTACCACTACGCATTTGCCATGATCATTGGCATGCTTGGCCTCCTTACCCTGTTTGTAACGCTCGGCGGCAAATAAGGCAAAATAAGGCGAGGAAACGCATGCACGCAACTCCGATTCTCAGTATTGCGATCTGGATGCCGATCGTATTCGGCATCATCGTTCTTGTAGTGGGTTCCCGTCGGAACCCGAGTGCGGACCGCTGGCTCGCACTCATCGGTTCGGTGCTTAGTTTCCTCGTCACCCTTCCGCTCGTTGCGGGCTTCGATACGACCACCGCTTCCCTGCAGTTCGAGGAGAAGTCGGTCTGGATCGAGCGGTTCAATATTTCGTATCACCTGGGCGTCGACGGCATTGCGATGTGGTTCGTCGTGCTCACGGCCCTCATCACCGTGATCGTCGTGATCGCGGGCTGGCAGGTCATCACGAAGAACGTCGCGCAGTATTACGCGTCGTTCCTCATCCTTTCGGGCATCATGATCGGCGTTTTCTGCGCCGCCGACGGTCTGTTGTTCTACGTTTTCTTCGAAGCCACGCTCATTCCGATGTACATCATCATCGGCGTGTGGGGCGGACCGAACCGTGTGTACGCAGCGTTCAAGTTCTTTCTCTACACGCTGGCCGGCTCGCTGCTCATGCTGGTCGCGTTGCTGTACCTGTACCGTATTACCGGGACCTTCGACCTCGCCTCCTGGCAGGCCGCGAAGATCGCCATGACGCCGCAAATCTTGCTGTTCATCGCGTTCTTCTTCGCGTTCGCCGTCAAGGTGCCGATGTGGCCGGTCCACACGTGGTTGCCGGACGCGCACGTCGAAGCGCCGACGGGCGGGTCGGTCGTGCTGGCCGCGATCATGCTCAAGCTTGGCGCGTACGGTTTCCTGCGTTTCTCGCTGCCGGTCACGCCGGACGCAAGTCACTACCTGGCGCCGATCATCATCACGCTGTCGTTGATCGCCGTGATCTACATCGGCCTCGTGGCGATGGTGCAGGCGGACATGAAGAAGCTGGTCGCGTACTCGTCGATTGCCCACATGGGCTTCGTCACGCTCGGCTTCTTTATGTTCGGCCCGTCGAGCCAGCTCGCGATGGAAGGCGGGATCATCCAGATGATTTCGCACGGCTTTGTCTCGGGCGCCATGTTCCTGTGCATCGGCGTGCTGTACGACCGTATGCACACACGCGATATCGCGGACTACGGCGGTGTGGTCAACACCATGCCGAAGTTCGCGGCGCTGGTCATGCTGTTCGCCATGGCCAATTGCGGCCTGCCGGGCACCTCTGGATTCGTCGGCGAATTCATGGTGATTCTGGCGGCCGTGCAGTACAACTTCTGGATCGCTTTCGGGGCGGCGTTCACGCTGATCCTGGGCGCGGCCTATACGTTGTGGATGTACAAGCGGGTGTACTTCGGCGCCGTCGCGAACGATCACGTTCGCGAGCTGAAGGACATCAACTGTCGCGAATACTTCATGCTTGCGGTGCTCGCGCTGTTTACGCTTTTCATGGGCATCTACCCGAAGCCCTTTACCGATGTGATGCACGTCTCCGTGGAAAACCTCCTCTCCCACGTCGCAGTGTCGAAACTGCCGCTGTCACAGTAATACCGAGCGGAGGAACAAAAGATCATGCCAAACGCCCCTTTGAACGCTCTGCTACCCGACGCGCTGGTGATGACCGGCCTCGTCGTCGCGTGGCTCAACGACACGTTCACCGGCCCTTCGGGCCGTCGCACAACCTATTTCATCGCGCTGCTGACCACGGTCATAGCCGGTATCTGGTTTGCGGTGAACGCGTTCGATCCGCACGTGTACTACTACTTCACGCGGATGTACGTGATCGATCCGTTCGCGAGCGCGATGAAGTCGGTGGTCACGCTCGGCTACGCGGTCACGATCGTGTACTCGCGCAAGTATCTCGAAGACCGCGACATGTTCCGGGGCGAGTTCTTCCTGCTTGGCATGTTCTCGCTGCTCGGCCAGATCACAATGATCTCGGGCAATAACTTCCTCACGCTGTACCTCGGCCTCGAGCTGATGTCGCTCTCGCTCTACGCGGTCATCGCACTGCGTCGTAACGCGGCGCAGTCGAACGAAGCCGCGATGAAGTACTACGTGCTGGGTGCGCTCGCTTCGGGTTTCCTGCTCTATGGCATCTCGATGCTGTACGGCGCGACCGGCTCGCTCGAGTTGAACGAAGTGTTCAAGGCCGTGGCTTCGGGTCACATCAACGATATCGTCCTGCTGTTCGGCGTGGTGTTCATCGTCGCCGGCGTGGCGTTCAAGATGGGCGCGGTGCCGTTCCATATGTGGGTACCCGACGTCTATCAAGGCGCGCCTACGGCCATGACGCTGCTCACCGGCGGCGGTCCGAAAGTCGCGGCATTCGCCTGGGCCGTGCGCTTCCTCGTGATGGGCCTGCTGCCGCTGGCAGTGGACTGGCAAGAGATGCTGATCATCCTTGCAGCGCTTTCGATGATCGTCGGCAACATCACGGGTATCGTGCAGCGCAACGTCAAGCGTATGCTCGCGTACTCGGCCATTTCGAACATGGGCTTCGTGCTGCTCGGCCTGCTCGCCGGCATCGTCGACAACAAGGCGACGGGCGCGGCCAGCGCATACAGCTCGGCCATGTTCTACAGCATCGTCTACCTCATCACGACGCTCGGCGCGTTTGGTGTGGTCATGCTGCTGTCCCGCCGCGATTTCGAAGCGGAAACCATCGACGACTTCAAGGGCCTGAACCAGCGCAACCCGGTGTTCGCGTTCGTCATGATGCTCATGATGTTCTCGCTCGCCGGTATTCCGCCGACGGTTGGCTTCTATGCGAAGCTCGCCGTGCTCGAAGCGACCATGAACGCGGGCCTCACGTGGCTCGCCGTGCTCGCCGTGATCACGTCGCTGTTCGGCGCGTTCTATTACCTGCGTATCGTCAAGCTGATGTACTTCGACGCACCGCAGGACGAAGCACCGATCGAGAGCCATGCGTGCAACCGCGCGCTGCTCACGCTCAACGGCGCTGCGGTGCTCGTGCTAGGCATCATCCCGGGCCCGCTGATGTCGATCTGCCTGCAGGCCGTCACGCATACGCTGCCGCTCTAATGTCGGCAGCGGGCTGGTTCATCGTGCTGTTGGCGCTCGCGGGCGCCAACCTGCCGTTCTTCAACCAGCGATTGTTCGGCGTCGTGCCGCTTCGCGCACCGAAGAAGAGTGCGTGGATTCGCATCGCTGAAATGATCGTGCTGTATTTTGTGGTCGGTACGTTCGGCTTCCTGCTGGAGGCGCGTGCCGGCAACCGTTTTGACCAGGGCTGGCAGTTCTATGCGATCACCTTCAGTCTTTTTGTCGTGTTCGCGTTCCCCGGCTTCACCTGGCAATATCTAGTCAAGCGCCGCCCGGCGTGACGCAAGTCGCCGGCCCGCGGCCGGCTCGCGCCGTGCGCCTCGCAGTCTGGTCGGCCGTCTGGCCGATTTCACTTCTTGCGGCGCGCCCGCGACTTCCCGATTTTTCTGAGCACCCACGAGGCTGACTATGGCTGAACATCATCAACACGACCCGGCGCTCGCCGAGACGTGCGTGGAAAGCACGACGCTCTACGCGGGTAATTTTCTTACCCTGAAGCGCGATACGGTCGCCTTGCCAGACGGCAAGCACGCCACGCGCGAGTTCGTTCAGCATCCCGGCGCGGTAATGGTGATCCCGCTGTTCGACGACGGCCGCGTGCTGATGGAGCGCCAGTACCGCTATCCGCTCTCGCGCGTGATGACGGAATTCCCCGCCGGCAAGCTCGATCCGCAGGAAGGCGCGCTCGCCTGCGCAATCCGCGAACTCAAGGAAGAGACGGGCTATACGGCGCGCGAGTACGTCTATCTCGCGCAGATCCATCCCGTGATCTCGTACTCGACCGAATTCATCGACATCTATCTTGCGCGCGGGCTGACCGCAGGCGCGGCGGAGCTCGACGACGGCGAGTTTCTTGAAACCTTCACGGCAACGGTTCCCGAACTGCTCGAATGGGTGCGCACCGGCAAGATCACCGACGTGAAGACGATCATCGGTACGTTCTGGCTCGAAAAGGCGCTGTCGGGCGCGTGGCCGCTCGCGAAGGCAGAGCAGGGCTGACACGCTACCCGTGCATCGCCCTTCAGATCAACGGCGGCCCTCGTGGCCGCCGTTGTCGCTTCTACGCGCGCAAGCACCCTCAGCGCGCGCGCCCGAGCGGCGCTACAATCGAACCCCCGGGAAAATCCCCGGTGGCCGGCCGCCGGATTTTTTTCGAACGGTCGTTCACAAATTTACGATTTGCGCTAAACTCACCGCAAGCCTCGATTCCCCATGAAGGTCCTCGATTTACAGTGTCCAGACGGCCATCGGTTTGAAGGCTGGTTCGCATCGGTTGACGATTTCGAGTCGCAACTGTCCCGCAAGCTGGTCGAATGTCCGATGTGCGGCGCCACCCACGTGACCCGCTTGCCGTCCGCGCCCCGGTTGAACCTGTCCGGCGCGAGCGAAACGCCGAAAGCGTCGTCGCACGAGCAGGCGGCGCAATGGCAAGCGCATGCGATGCGTGTAATCCGCGAGGTCCTCGACAAGACGGAGAACGTAGGTGACCGTTTCGCCGAGGAGGCGCGGCGCATTCACTACAACGAAGCGCCGTCGCGCAACATCCGTGGAATTGCTTCTGCGGAAGATGCGCAAGCTCTCGTCGAAGAAGGCATCGATGTGATGCCGCTGCCGGTTCCGGCCGCGCTGAAGGGTCCGCTGCAATAACGACATGCGGGTCTTTGCCGCGGCGCGAGGAACGCTTCGCACCGGCCGCGGCCAGGAGACTTAGCGCATGGATCTGGACTACACCCCCGCTGACGACGCATTTCGCGCCGAAATCCGCGCCTGGCTCGAGGCCAATCTGCCTCAAGCGATGCGCGACAAGGTTCTCAACCACAAGCGCCTCTCGCGCGACGACATCGCCAACTGGCACAAGCTGCTAGGGGCGCGGGGCTGGTCCGCGCCGGCGTGGCCGAAGGAATGGGGCGGCCCCGGTTGGACCGAAGCACAACGCCACATCTGGGACGCCGAGTGCGGTCGCATCGGCGCACCGCCGGTGCTGCCGTTCGGTGTTTCGATGGTCGCGCCCGTGCTCATGAAGTACGGCAACGAAGCGCAAAAGGGCCGCTATCTTCCGCGCATCCTTTCCGGTGAAGACTGGTGGTGCCAGGGCTACTCCGAGCCGGGCTCGGGCTCCGACCTCGCGTCGTTGCGCACGCGCGCGGTCCTCGTCAAAAGCGGTGAGGGCGATCACTACGTCGTGAACGGCCAGAAGACCTGGACCACGCTCGGCCAGCACGCCGACATGATGTTCTGCCTCGTACGCACCGATCCCGCGGCCAAGAAGCAGGAAGGCATCTCGTTCCTCCTCATCGACATGAAATCGCCCGGCATCACCGTGCGTCCGATCATCACGCTCGATGAAGACCATGAGGTCAACGAAGTATTTTTCGAAGACGTGAAGGTGCCCGTCGACAATCTCGTTGGCGAGGAGAACCGCGGCTGGACCTACGCGAAGTATCTGCTTGGTCACGAGCGCACGGGCATCGCGCGGGTGGGCGCGTCGAATCGCGAACTGGCGTTCCTCAAGGGCGTCGCGCTCAAGCAGAAGAAGCACGGCAAACCGCTGCTGCAAGATCCCGTGTTCGCGGCGCGTGTGGCAGCCGTCGAAATCGAACTGATGGCGCTCGAAGTCACCGCCGAACGCGTGATCGCGAGCGCATCGAACGGACGCGGCCCCGGTCCCGAAGCGTCGATGCTCAAGATCAAGGGCACGGAGATCCAGCAGGCGCTGACCGAGCTGATGGTCGATGCGGTCGGCCCGCTTGCAGCGCCGTTCGATCCCGCCTTCCTCGAGGGCGAGCACGAACACGCCGCAGGCGGCGATGACGACGCGGCGCCCCTCGCGGCGTACTACTTCAACTATCGCAAGACGTCGATCTATGGCGGGTCGAATGAAATCCAGAAGAACATCATCTCGCAGATGATTCTGGGGATTTGAGGAGCGACGCAATGAACTTCAATTTCACCGAAGAGCAACAGCAACTCGCCGACGCGCTGCGTCGCTATCTCGACAAAAACTACGGCTTCGAAGCGCGCCAGGCGATCGTGAAGACGCCTGCGGGCGTATCCGGGCAGCACTGGAACGCGTTCGTCGAACTTGGTCTGACCGCGCTGCCGGTACCGACGGAGCAGGGCGGCTTCGACGGCACGCCGTTCGATATGCTCGTCGTCATGCAGGAGCTGGGCCGAGCGCTCGTGATCGAGCCTTATTGCGCAACTGCGGTGGGCGTCGAGGCGCTCAAGCTCGCGGGCGGCGCGGCTAACGCGGATAATGCGGCGCTGCTCGAACGCGTTGCCTCGGGCGAGATCAAGCTCGCCGCCGCGTTCCATGAGCCGCAGTCGCGGTACGACCTGTTCTCGCTGGAAACGCAAGCGAAGGAAACCGGCGACGGCTTCGCGCTCACCGGCACGAAATCGGTTGTGCAGCACGGTGCCCAGGCCGACTACTGGATCGTGCCGGCACGGTTCGCGGGCGAGGTGGCGCTCTTCGCCGTCGCGCGCGATGCGAAGGGCGTCGAGGTGAACGAATACCGCACAATCGACGGCCAGCGCGCCGCAACGCTGTCCTTCAAGGAAGCGCATGCGCGTCGTCTCGGCGACGCACACTCGGGCGCGGCGACGTGGGAAAAGATTGCGGACTACGCCACGTTCCTGCTGTGTTCGGAAGCCGTGGGCGCGATGGACGCGCTCAACCACGCCACGGTCGAATACACGAAAACGCGTCAGCAGTTCGGCGTGCCGATCGCGCGCTTCCAGGCGCTGCAGCACCGCATGGCCGAGATGCTGATCCACGCGGAACAGGCCCGCTCGCTGACTTATCTCGCTGCCGCGCGTTACAGTAGCGAATCAGCCGATGAGCGGCGCCGCGCGATTTCGGCGGCGAAGGTGCGCGTCGGCCAGGCGGCGCGCTTCATCGGTCAGCAGGCCGTGCAATTGCACGGCGGTATGGGTGTCACCGACGAAGTGGCGGCCGCGCATTTGTTCAAGCGTCTCGCGATCATCGAAACGACGCTCGGTGATGTCGATCATCATCTTGAACGCTTCGCCTCGCTGCCCGGTTTCGCGCAGGCAGCGTAACGCGTGGCGGCAGCAAGCAATATCAGCGGAGAGTACGGATGGGCCTGAGTTACGAAGATCTCGAAGTGGGCAAGCGCTATACGGTCGGTTCCCACACGTTTGAGCGCGACGAGGTGGTGCATTTCGCGGAGCAGTTCGATCCGCAGCCGTTCCACGTGAGCGAGGCCGGGGGCGAGGCGTCGATGTTTGGCGGCCTCGTCGCGAGCGGTTGGCATACCTGCTCGGTCATGATGGGCATGCTTGTGCGCAACTTCCTGAAGGACTCGACTTCGATGGGCTCACCTGGCGTCGACGAGATTCGCTGGCTCAAGCCCACGCGCGTAGGCGACACGCTCACGATGACCAACACGATCGTGGGCAAGCGGGTTTCGGCGAGCAAGCCCGATCGCGGCATCGTCGAAACGCAGTGGGAAGGCCATAATCAGCACGGCGAACTGATCGTGGTCGTGCGTTCGAAGGCGCTCTTCGGCCTTCGCCACCCGGGGAGCGCATCGTGAGCGAGAGCGACATCACGCAGATTGCCGACGCGGCGGCGTTGCGCGCGCTGGTCGGCGCGGGGCCGCTCGTGAGTAGCTGGCGCGAAGTGAGCGAGGCGGACGTGCACGGTTTTGCCGATGCCACGGGCGACCATCAGTGGATCCACATCGACGCCGAACGTGCGCGCCGCGAGTCGCCATTCGGCGGCCCAATTGCGCACGGCTTTCTCACGCTTTCGCTGATTCCTGTGCTGCTCGGCGGAACGCTGCACATGCGCCAGCGCATGGGCGTGAACTACGGGCTCAACCGCGTGCGCTTCACGCAGCCGGTGCCCGTGGGCGCGAAGGTGCGTGCGCGTATCGCGGTGAAAGAAGTGAGCGACGTGGAAGGCGGCGGCGTGCAGGTCGCGTGGGATGTGAGCATCGAGCGCGAAGGCAGCGAGCGCCTCGCTTGCGTGGCCGAGTTCATCACGCGGCATTACTTCTGAAGTTGTTGCGTGCTCAACGAAAGGGGGCGCTCCGCTGCAAGGCGAGCGCCCCTTTAGTTTTGCCTGGACCTCAGCGCAATCAGCGTAATCAGTGCCTGGCGTATTGCGTCGCGCCGAAGAGCATTTCCTTCGCTTTGTCGTCCATGAGCGGCTTGCGCGCATTCGCGAGCACTTCGACGCCACGCTTGACCGCAGGCCGCGCCGCGATCGCCTCGTGCCAGCGCTTCACGTTGGGCAGCGAATCGAGATCGATGCCCTGGTTTTGCCAGGAGCGCGTCCACGGGAAAGCGGCGATATCCGCGATGGTGTACTCGTCGCCGGCCAGATATTCAGTCTTTTCCAGCTGCGTTTCCATCACGTTATAGAGGCGCTTGGCTTCGTTCGTGTAGCGATTGACCGCATAGTCGATCTTCTCGGGCGCGTAGATGCGGAAGTGGTGTGCCTGCCCGAGCATGGGGCCGAGGCCGCCCATCTGGAACATCACCCATTGCAGCACGTCGTAGCGCGCAGCGAGGTCTTCAGGCATGAAGCGGCCCGTTTTCGCCGCGAGATAAATCAGGATCGCACCCGACTCGAACAGCGAAAACGGCTGGCCGTCGGCACGGCGCGGGCCTTCGGAGTCGGTAATGGCGGGAATCTTGTTGTTCGGGCTGATGGCGAGGAATTCGGCCTTGAACTGGTCGCCCGCCCCGATATCGACCGGATGCACCCGGTATTCGAGGCCGGTTTCCTCGAGCAGGATATGGACTTTGTGGCCATTCGGCGTGGCCCAGCTGTAGACGTCGATCATCGTGGCTCCTTGGCACCATGAAGGAAGGCGCCGCGATAGTGCGCGCGACGCCGGATCTGGCGCAAATTAGCATAGATCGGCGTCGCTCGCAGAGGGCGGCCGAGCGCCCCTGCTGCACTTGTGGACTTACGAGCGCGTGACCGGCATTTCCACGCGTGATGCCGCGCCCGCGTCCATATGGCGCGCGAGTTCGAGCTTGGCGATGGCGTTGCGGTGCACTTCGTCGGGGCCATCCGCAAAGCGCAGCGTACGCGCCGAAGCGTACGAGTAGGCCAGCGGGAAGTCGCCGCTCACGCCCGCCGCGCCGTGCACCTGCATCGCCCAGTCGATCACCTGGCAGGCCATGTTCGGCGCGACCACCTTGATCATCGCGATCTCGCCGCGCGCGCCCTTGTTGCCGACGGTGTCCATCATGTACGCCGTCTTGAGTGTGAGCAGGCGCGCCTGCTCGATCATGCAGCGCGCTTCGGCAATGCGCTCCTGCGTGACGGTCTGCTGGGCGACCGGCTTGCCGAACGCCACGCGCGAGAGGGCGCGTTTCGCCATGAACTCGAGCGCACGCTCAGCGAGACCGATGAGGCGCATGCAGTGATGGATGCGGCCCGGTCCGAGGCGTCCTTGCGCGATCTCGAAGCCACGCCCTTCGCCCAGCAAGATGTTCGATGCGGGCACGCGTACGTTTTCGAGCGTGATTTCCATGTGGCCGTGCGGCGCGTCGTCGTAACCGAATACCGTGAGCGGGCGGCGCACGGTGATGCCGGCCGCATCCGAGGGTACGAGGATCATCGACTGTTGCGCATGGCGCGGTGCGTCGGGATCGGTCTTGCCCATCAGGATATAGATCGCGCAGCGCGGGTCGCCCGCGCCCGACGACCACCACTTCGTGCCGTTGATCACGTAATCGTCGCCGTCGCGTTCGATGCGCGTCTGGATGTTCGTCGCGTCCGACGAGGCCACGTCGGGCTCGGTCATCAGAAACGCCGAGCGGATCTGGCCCGCTAGCAGCGGCGCGAGCCATTGCTGCTTGTGTGCCTCGCTGCCGTAGCGCTCGATTGTCTCCATGTTGCCGGTGTCGGGCGCGCTGCAGTTGAACACTTCGGGCGCCCAGTGCACGCGGCCCATGATTTCGCACAGCGGCGCATATTCGAGGTTCGTGAGGCCCGCGCCGCGCTCGGAGGCGGGCAGGAACAGGTTCCATAGTCCGGCCGCGCGCGCCTTCTCCTTCAAGTGCTCGACGATTTGCGTGGGCACCCACGGGTTGCCGTTCGCGCGATTGCGCTCGACTTCCTCATGGAAGACCGTCTCGTTCGGATAAATGTGTTCGTCGAAGAACGCGAGCAGTTTCTCGCGCAGCGCCTGCACTTTCGGGGAGTAATCGAAATTCATCGGTGACCTCGCAATGCGATGCAGTGACAGTGAAAGATAAGTCGTTCTCGTATGCGTTTTAGCGAACCTTCTGCGCGTAGCGCCAGGCGAGTTCGGCCATGGGCTTCGCGCGGCGGCCTGCGTCGATTGCCTGCGCGCTCGCGGCGGTGCCGTCCACCACGCGTTTCATGATGCCCTGCAGGATCGCCGCGATCCGGAACATGTTGTAGGCAAGATAGAAGTTCCAGTCGCTGCGAATCTCGAGGCCGGCGCGCTCGCAATAGCGCGCGACGTACTGGGCCTCGTCGGGAATGCCGAGCGCCTGCCAGTCGAGCCCGGCAATGCCGCGGAACTGTGCGGGATCGACGTGCCAGGCCATGCAGTGATACGAAAAGTCGGCGAGCGGGTCGCCGAGTGTGGAGAGTTCCCAGTCGAGCACGGCCAGTACGCGCGGTTCGCTCGGGTGGAAGATCAGGTTGTCGAGGCGGTAGTCGCCATGCACGACCGATACGCGTGCACCTGCATCGTCCGGCATGTGTTTCGGCAGCCATTCGATCAGGTGATGCATTGCGTCGATGCGTTCGGTTTCCGAGGCCTGATACTGACGGCTCCAGCGATCGATCTGGCGTGCGAAATAATTGCCGGGCTTGCCGTAGTCGACGAGGCCCACGGCATCGGGCTTCACGTTGTGGAGCGCGGCGATCACGCGGTTCATCTCGTCGTAGATCGCGCCGCGTTCTTCGCGCGTCATGCCGGGCAGCGACTGGTCCCAGAGCACGCGGCCCTCGACGAACTCCATCACATAGAATGCGCGGCCGATCACCGATTCGTCGTCGCAGAGCGCGAGCATTTTCGCGACCGGTACGTCGGTTGCGGCGAGCGCATCCATCACGCGGTATTCGCGTTCGATCGCGTGCGCGGAGGGCAGCAGTTTCGCCTTGGGGCCTGGCTTGGCGCGCATCACATAGGTGCGCCCGGGCGTGACGAGCTTGAACGTCGGGTTCGACTGGCCGCCGGCGAACTGCTCGATCGTGAGCGGGCCTTTGAAGCCTTCCACGTGAGCGGTGAGCCAGGCGGTCAGCGCCTCGGTGTCGAAGCGCTGGCGCTCGGCAACCGGGCGCGTGCCTTCGAACGCCGAGTAGTCGGTGCGCGTTTGCGCGGCTTTTTGCGTGTCTCCATCCGGGGTGGCTTGCGCCATATTCGTCTCCCTTCTCCTGATTCTCCTGTGGGCCGCCGCGCTCGAGCGTGTTTACTTGTAGACGGGAGCGCGCTTTTCGAGGAACGCGGTAATGCCTTCGAGGCCGTCGCGGTGATGGAGCGACGCGACGAAACTGTCGCGCTCCGCGGCGAGCTGCGCTTCGAGCGGTTGCGTGTCCGCGACGTTCGTCAAACCCTTGATGCGAGCCGCCGAATTGGGCGAGATCTTCGCCAGTTCGTCGGCCCAGGCAAGCGCCGTGTCGAGTGCCGTTTGCGGTTTCGCGAGCCGGTTCACCACGCCCAGTTCCGCGAGACGCGCGGCGCCAATCGGCTTGCCTTCCACCATCAGCTCGAACGCGAGCGCGCGCGGCAGTGAGCGCGCGAGGAACCACGAGCCGCCGCCGTCGGGCGTCAGACCCACGCGCGAATAGGCCATGACGAACTTCGCATCATCGGCGGCGACGAGCAGGTCGGCGGCGAGCGCGAGCGAGAAGCCCGCGCCGGCGGCTGCGCCTTCCACTGCCGCGATGATCGGCTTGCTCGACTGGCGCATGGCGGTGACCCAAGCGGCGAGCATGTCGATACTGGCGGCCTGCACCGAAGGGTCCTTCGCGCGGTTTTCGAGCAGGCGATTGAGGTTGCCGCCCGCGCAGAAAAAGTTGTCGGCGCCCGTCAGGACGATCGCGCGCAGCGACGGGTCGCGCTCGGCGGCGTCGAAGGCTTCAATCGCCGCAGCGTACATGTCGGGATGCAGCGCGTTGCGTGCGCCGGGGTTCGACAGCGTGAGGACGAGTGTCGATTCGTGGCCTTGCGGGCGGGTGCTGCGGAGTTCGGCGCTCATTGCGGTGCCTCGTTCGATGCGTTGATGTCTGCTGCTTCTGCTTGCGTCAGTGAAAGGCCGAGCTGCGCGCGTCGCGCAAGCCACGGCGACGGGCGATAGCGCGGATCGCCGAGCACGGCGTGGATGTTGCGCAGGATCGTGAGGATCGTGCGTGCGCCCAGCGCGTCGCCGAGCGCGAGCGGGCCGCGCGGATAACCGAGCCCGAGCGTGACCGCGAGATCGATGTCGCGGGGCGTTGCGATCTGCTTCTGCGCGATGTCGCAACCGATATTGACGATCGTCGCAACGATGCGCTGCGCGACGAAGCCCGTCGAATCGCGGATCACCGTGACTGGCACACCGTCGGCGGCGAAGAGCGCGTGGCCAGCGTCGCGTGCTTCGCGCGTGGTGGCGGGCGTCGTCATCAGCGTGCGGCGCTTCGCAGCGTCCAGCGGAAACAGCGTATCGATGGCGACGACGCGGCACGCGTCGAGTTGCTCGTCGAGCGCGGCGGTCGTGGCGTCGAGGCCGAGTGGCGCGACCACGATCAGCGCGTCGGCGGCGGGCGTATCGCCTTCGTCAACGGCCACACCGGCTTTCAACGCGAGGGCGATGACGGCGTCACGCGCGGCGGCGTTGCTGCGGCTCATCCAGACGCGCGCGGGCAGCGCAGTGGGCGCTACGAGCTCGTCGGGCACCTGCTGCTTGCCATCGACATAGCGATAGAAACCTTCGCCCGCCTTGCGGCCAACCAGGCCGCCCGCGAGCCGCACGCCCGTAATGGGCGAGGGCGTGAAGCGCGGCTCCTCATAGAACTGGTGATAGATCGACTCCATCACCGGATGCGACACATCGAGCGCGGTGAGGTCGAGCAGCTCGAACGGCCCGAGCCGGAAGCCCGCCTGCTCGCGCATGATGCGATCGATCTCGACGAAGCTCGCCACGCCTTCGCCCGCCACGCGCAGGCCTTCGGTGTTCATGCCGCGGCCCGCGTGATTGACGATGAAGCCGGGCATATCCTTCGCGCGCACCGGCGTGTGGCCCATGCGGCGCGCGAGCGCCATTAGCGCATCGCCGGCGGCGGGATCGCTGCGCAGCCCGTCGATCACTTCGACCACCTTCATGAGCGGCACGGGGTTGAAAAAGTGATAGCCTGCGACGCGCGACGGGTCGCTACACGCGGCGGCGATGGCGGTAATAGAGAGGGAAGAGGTGTTCGAAACGAGCAGGCAGCGCTCGCCCACCACGGTTTCGAGCTCGCGAAACAGCGTACGTTTGGCCTCGAGATTCTCGACGATCGCTTCGATCACGAGATCGCAGACCGCGAGTTCGTCGAGCGTGTGCGCGCCGGTCATGCGTTCGAGCGCGGCCTTGGCGGCGGGCTCGTCGAGCTTGCCTTTTGCCGCGAGTTTCGCGAAGGTGTCGGCGAGATAATCGCGCGCGGCGGCGACCGCGTGCGGGTTCGTGTCGTAGAGGCGCACGGCGAGGCCCGCCTGCGCGGCGATCTGGGCAATACCCCGGCCCATCGCGCCGGTGCCGACTATGCCGATTGTCTCAATGTTGAAATGATGTGAAGTCATTGGAAGCCTGGCTCCATGATTGGCCTAGAATAGCACGGTCGTACAATTGTATGAAAACGGTTCGGCCGTTCCGGCAACGGAACTGCCCTTCTCAAGGAGGCAATAAGGATGATCAAGCTGCACGGGTTCGCGCTTTCGAATTACTACAACAAGGTCAAGCTCTTGATGCTCGAACACGGTATCGCGTTCGAAGAGGTGCCGAACAAACTGCCGCTCGAAGAGGCGCTGCTCGCGCAGTCGCCGGCCGGCAAGGTGCCTTTTATCGAAACGGAACAGGGTTTTTTGTGCGAGTCGCAAGTGATCGTCGAGTATCTGGCGGCGCGCTTTCCAGACAAGCACATTTTCGCGGCGGATCCGTGGCAGGCGGCGAAGGAGCGTGAACTCATCGTTTTCATCGAGACGCATCTCGAGCTCAACGCGCGCGAGCTTTACGGCGAGGCGTTCTTTGGAGGAAAGGTGACCGAAGAGGTCAAGGCGACCATGGAAAAGCGGCTGCGCCGTTATGCGGTGGCCTTCAGGCGGATTGCCAGGTTCGCGCCTTACGTGGCGGGCGATCGATTCGGCGTGGCCGATGCTGCTGCGTTCGTGAGCTTGCCGCTCGTGGGACGCACGACGCAGGCGGTGTATGGCAGCGATTTCCTTGCCGACGCAGGCATCGACTGGAAGTCGTATATCAAGCTGGTCGGC
Organism: Paraburkholderia hiiakae; assembly: GCF_904848665.1. Taxonomy (GTDB): domain Bacteria; phylum Pseudomonadota; class Gammaproteobacteria; order Burkholderiales; family Burkholderiaceae; genus Paraburkholderia; species Paraburkholderia hiiakae. The sequence goes on along the minus strand of NZ_CAJHCQ010000001.1, from coordinate 8,778 downwards.
GAGCACCCGGCGGCGCAGCGCGTCAACGCCGACCGCAAGGCCTATATCGAGGCGAACTCGTAAGTGATGCGGCGCCTTGCAATGCGCCGCGCATGCTCTCGCGCGCGATGATCGGGAACGCACTGCCGTTCGCGGAATCATCGCGCGCGAAGCACGTCAGAGTCGCGCGAGCCGCTCGAGCGCGGTCGCGAGCGTGTTTTCCTGCTTGGCGAAGCAAAAGCGCACCACGCCCGATTCGTGCGCCTCGTGATAGAACGCCGAAACCGGAATCGCGGCCACGCCGATTTCAGCGGTGAGCCACTTCGAGAATTCCGCTTCGGGCAGATCGCTGATCGCCGAATAATCCACGCACTGGAAGTAGGTGCCTTCACACGGCAGCAGCTTGAAGCGTGTGTTGGCGAGGCCCGCGCGGAAGAAGTCGCGCTTCTTCTGATAGAACGCGGGCAGTTCCAGATACGGTTTGGGATTGCGCAAATATTGCGCGAGGCCGAATTGCATCGGCGTGTTCACGGTGAACACATTGAACTGATGCACCTTGCGGAACTCGGCCGTGAGCGGCGCGGGCGCGGCCACATAGCCCACCTTCCAGCCCGTCACGTGATAGGTCTTGCCGAAGCTCGACACGATCAAGCTGCGCGCGGCCAGTTCCGGATAGCGCGCGACGCTCTCGTGCGGCTGACCGTCATAGACCATGTGCTCGTACACCTCGTCGGAGAGGACCAGCACGTTGGTGCCGCGCACGATCTCCTCGAGCTTTTGCATATCCTCGGCGCGCCACACCGTGCCCGTGGGGTTGTGCGGCGTGTTGATGAGGATGAGGCGCGTTCTCGGCGTGATGGCCGCGGCGAGGCGGTCGAACGGAATCGCGTAGTCGGGCGCTTCGAGCGTGACGAACACGGGCTTGCCGCCCGCCAGTTCGATCGACGGCAGATAGCTGTCGTAGGTCGGCTCGACCACGATGACTTCGTCGCCGGCGTGCACGGTCGCGAGAATCGCCGTGAGCAGCGCTTGCGTGGCGCCCGCCGTCACCGTGATCTCGCTGTTGGCGTCGTAGCGACGACCGTACACATGCTCGATCTTGTCCGCGATCGCCTCGCGCAGCGCGGCGATGCCGGCCATCGGCGGGTACTGGTTATGGCCCTCGCGCATGGCTTGCGCGACGGCGTCGACGATCCGTGCGTCGCAATCGAAGTCGGGAAACCCCTGACCCAGGTTGACCGCGCCCTTTTCGGCGGCGAGCGCGCTCATCACGGTGAAGATCGTCGTGCCGACGTTTGGCAGACGCGACGGAAAAGAGGGCGTGAGCAGGGTGTCCTGCGAATTCTGCGTGGGATGCGGTGCGTTCATGTCGCGTGCGGAAGTCAGACGTTGGAACGGGAAAGGTTGATTGTAGGCAAATCGGCGTGGCTGCGGTGATCCGGCCGGGCGCGTGCGCCGTGGTGCGCTGTCCTCAGGACTGCGCCGCTTGAGCGGCGCTTTGCACGCATTCGGCGACGAAGGCGTCGGGCGTCGCGATGCGAAAGCCGAAGTCGCGCGCCACGCGCCTCGCGAGCTTGAGCACCGCGCGGTCCTTCGAGACGAGCCACTGTGCGCCGCTCGCACGCGCCAGTTCCAGAAATTTCTGGTCGTCGCGGTCGCGGCATTGGGGCAGGGGCCGCGCGTCAGCGGGAAGCTCGGGCAATTCGATCAGCGCGACGAGCCCGGCTAGCGCGGCGAGTGCGTCCGCTTTCGCGACGCCGCGGCCGGCGAACTGCGGATAGTCGAGCACGTGGGCCAGCTCGGCCCGGCAGCGTTCATCGATCAGCGCCCGGATGGCACCGCGCTCGAGCGCCTCGCGAATCGGGCGCGTGTGCGGGTCGTCGAACACGAGAATATCGAGCCAGACGTTGGAGTCGAGAACCACGGGAAGCGCCGGTGCGGCGGCGGACGAAAGGGATGCTGCTGTCGGGGGCGTGAGGCCGGTCATTCGTGAATTCGCTACAATCGGGCTTTCGCCTTTGAACATCGGCACGTCGTGCCTGCAAGCCTCTATGATAATCGTTCTGTCGCCGGCCAAATCGCTCGACTATGACACGCCGGCGCACATCGAAACCCACACCATCCCCGATTTCGTCGACGACGCAGCCGAGCTGATCGCGGGCCTGCGTCGCCTCTCGCCGCAACAGATCGGATCGCTCATGAGCATTTCCGACCCGCTCGCGCGCCTGAATTTCCAGCGCTATGCCGACTGGTCGAAGCAGTTCAGCCAGACCAACGCGAAACAAGCCGTGCTCGCGTTCAACGGCGACGTCTATGAAGGCTTCGACGCGAAGTCGCTCTCGCCGGCGGATCTCGACTATGCGCAACAGCACGTGCGCGTGCTCTCGGGGCTCTATGGCTTGCTGCGTCCGCTCGACCTGCTTCAGCCTTATCGTCTCGAAATGGGCACGCGTTTCGAAAACGCGCGCGGCAAGGATCTCTATGCATTCTGGGGCGAGCGCATCACGCACGCGATCAATGCGCAGATCGAGCGCAATCGGGAAGTCGCGGCGAGGAGCGCCAACGTGCTGGTGAACTGCGCGTCGAACGAGTATTTCAAGGCCGTGAAGCCGAAGAAGCTCGCCGCGCCGGTCATCACGCCGGTATTCGAAGACTGGAAGGGCGGGCGCTACAAGATCATCAGCTTCCACGCGAAGCGGGCGCGCGGGTTGATGGCGCGTTACGCCGTCGAGAACCGCGTTGTTGAACCCGAAGCGCTCAAGGCGTTCGACGTGGAAGGCTATGCATTCGATGCGGATGCATCGAACGATTCGACCTATGTATTTCGTCGGCGCATCGCCGAGTAAGTGAACAAGCAAGCCGGAAGGAAAAGACTATGACAATTGCCATCACCAGCCAGTTCGATGCGGGCGCGATCGAAGTTCTGTCGAGCGAGCGCGCCGACGACATCCGTCTGCGCGTGCGGGCGGACAACCAGTCCGACTTCGCGCAATGGTTCTACTTCCGCGTGTCGGGTGTGCGCGGCGAACGCTGCGTGATGACGTTCGAAAATGCGTCGGCCTGTGCATTTCCCGAGGGCTGGCGCGACTACCAGGCCGCGGCGAGCTACGACCGCGTGAACTGGTTCCGCGTGCCGACCACCTATGACGGCAAGCAGCTCGTCATCGACCACACGCCCGACTTCGACAGCATCTACTACGCGTACTTCGAGCCGTATAGCGAAGAGCGACACGCGGAGTTCCTCGGCTCGCTTCAGCAACTGCCGCACGCCGCGCTCACGGAACTCGGTCAGAGCGTGGAAGGCCGTCCCATGTCGTTGCTCTCGCTCGGCATGCCGGGCGATACCGCGCCTGACGGCAAGCCCAAGAAGACTGTCTGGATCATCGCGCGCCAGCATCCGGGCGAGAGCATGGCCGAGTGGTTCGTGGAAGGCCTGGTCAAGCGGCTCGCCGGCTGGGGCGACTGGGCGGGCGATCCGGTCGCGCGCAAGCTGTACGACCGGGCCGTGTTCCATATCGTGCCGAACATGAATCCGGACGGCAGCGTGCACGGTAATTTGCGCACCAACGCCGTGGGCGCGAACCTGAACCGCGAGTGGATGGAGCCGGACGCGCAGCGCAGCCCCGAGGTGCAGGTCGTGCGCGATGCGATCGAAGCCACGGGCGTGGATCTTTTCTTCGACATCCACGGCGACGAGACGCTGCCGTATGTATTCGTGGCGGGTTCGGAAATGCTGCCAGGCTTTACCGATCAGCAACGCACGGAGCAGAAGGCGTTCATCGAGGCGTTCAAGGTGGCGAGCCCAGACTTCCAGGATCAGCACGGCTACGAGGCGAGCCGCTACCGCGAAGACGCGCTCAAGCTCGCATCGAAGTTTATTGGTCATCGCCATGGCTGCCTGTCCCTCACGCTCGAGATGCCGTTCAAGGACAACGCCAATCTGCCCGACGAACGCGTAGGCTGGAATGGCGAGCGCAGCGCCGCGCTCGGCGCTGCGATGTTGCAGGCCATTTTGCATCACGTGGAGACGTTTGCGTAACGGCGTCTTGGCCACGCAGGCATTAAAAAGGGGGAAGCGGCCAGGCCGTTTCCCCCTTTTTGCATCGAGAGCACCGACGACTTTCAGTGAGCCGTCGTCTTCTTCTTGGAAGTCGTTTTCTTTGCAGTGGATTTCGTTGTCGATTTCGTCGATTTGCTGGCCGACTTCGTGCCACTCGTCGACGACTTGTGGCTCGACTTGCCCGGTGTCCCCTTCTTCGAACCGGTGGCCTTCTTGGTCGAATGCTTGCCCTTAGCGTGTGCGCCGCCCTGCGACGCCGTGCCGCGCTCGCTGCGGGCGTGCGCTGGCGGGACGGGATCGTTCCAGCTGAACGCGAGCATCTGCTGCCCGACGTAGCCGCAGCGAAACTTCAGATCGTAGGGCGCATTGCCGCTATCTTTGGGAATGCCGATGCCGTCGACGGTCACGATCGTGTCGACCTTCACGCGCTGCTTGCCTTCGTCGAATGAGTCGTTCCACGGCGTCATGCTCGAGTGCGCACTGTCGAACGAACTCGGCGGAAACTCGACGTGATCGAGCGCCGCCGACGTGCTTGCTACGAAATCGCCGTGCGCCGCGCAGTCCGCGACTAGCGGGTCCGCGTGCAGCTGGGTGACGAACTGATTGACGAGATTGTTGTGTTGATCGAGTTGATCGGCCCGCGCGGCTGGCGCGACGATGAGCATGAGGCTCGCGGCGCACGCCGCCAGTTGACCGGCTACGAACAACAGCCGGCGGGATGCATGGTTGCAGTCCATCTGCTTACTAGGGAAGAGGGTGTGACATCAGGCACCGTAAGATGCGGCACAGCCGGGTTGAGTTCAATCCGGAAACAATTATTTTCTTCTGTCTGAGCGGAGGGATCGGCGCAAGCGCTGCTACGTATGCACTGCCGGCCGATCGCGACGTGTCGTCGCGCCCGCCATCACCTTGCTGGCGGCGGAGCTATCGGCGCAAGCAGCGGCTCAGGTCCGCGGCCCGCCCAACCGATAGCGGCGCACGTCGTACGTGGTGACCCAGGTCGGCCGGTAGACGGCAATCAACGCCGTTGCCATGCCCGTGAACCAGGCTTCACCCGAAGCGAGCAGAAACACGCTAAATGCATAACCCGCGGGCACGGTGATCGCTGATCCACCGTTGAGTGCGACATGGGTGCCGAGCGCGAGATAAGCCGCCGCCGAAACGGCGATGGCCGGCGAGACGAAACCCTGGCCGACGATGAACATGAAGAGGTTGCGCGGCAGCCACGCAGTGCAGGCGCGTTGCAGCAGCGCCGAAATCGCGACAGGGAACGCGCCGAATATCAGGAAGGTGAGGGCGATGCCTTCCCAAGGGGCGTCGAAGACGAGTGCGGCGAGCCCCACGACGACGCCCATGGCGACGAGCGCGAGCCCCCAGTCGAATAGCGTAACCACGAGCGTGGCGCCGAGCAGGTGCAGCACGGTGCCGTCTTCAAGCCACGCGTTGCTCGCCCACAGCACCGAGATCGCGACGACGATCGCGAGCCACACGTGCTGGAGCGTCGCGTCCTGAAGACGCTTGAAGGGGTTCTTCCACAGCGCGAGCGCGAGCAACACCGCGGTGACAATGCAGGCACCGACAGCAACCCAGAGCGGAAGCGGCGTAAATAGGAACCCCATGGGCTTCATATTACTCGTTGGAGGGCAAGACGTGTGCGCGAGCGAGCACCAGGGCTTCCTCGTCCGCGCTCTCGCTGGCGTCCTGGGCCTCGACGGGACGCACCTGCTGCGCCGCGGCAGGGTCGCCATAAGGCGCCTGCGGCTCCGCCGCGATGGGCAACGGCTCCGCACTGTCGCCTGACAGCAACGGATAGCGAAACGCCAGATCCTCGCGCGCGCGCAACGGCACCGGGCCGTGCTCGCCGTGCCTGGGCTTCGCCGGCCGCTCGCACTGCGCGCGCAGCACCTGCAGATGGTTCGCGAGCAATCCGTTGTAGATCGCGACGGCCGCCGCGCGATTGGGCGCGCCGAGTTGCTGAAAGATGCTTGTCAGATGGACTTTCACCGTGCCCTCGCTGATGCCGAGCGCTCTCGCGATCATCTTGTTCGTATTGCCCATATGGACGCAGCGCAGGATCTGCTCCTGTCGCGGCGACAAGTGGACCTTTGGGCGCACCCTGCGGGCCTGTGCGGCGGCCTTGGCGTTGCGCCGGGGCGGCAGGGGCCAAGGCGTGCACGGACCGAGCACGTCGGCGGGCAGATGATCACCGCCGAGCATGATCAGTTCCAGAAACTTCACGATCAGGATGGAGTCCGTTGTGCGCCGGATGATGCCGCGGGCGCCTTCGTCGATGAGCGCTCGCACGCTCGTGGGCGTCTCGGTGCTGTCTACCAGGATGGCCACGGGCAGGCTGCGGTGCCGCATGACAAAGTGACGCAACTCGCCGGCGCGAATGCCGTCGTGCCAGTCGATCACGATCAGGTTTGGGGTGAAGCGTTGCATGGCGCGCTCAGCGCTGCGCCAGTCCGGCGCGTCATTGAAGCGTGCGCGACGGTCGATTTGTCTTAACAGCGCCTTGAGCCCTTCACGCCTTTCGGCGTCCGGATTGAGTACAACGAACCGCATGGATTTGCCCTCCTCTCGTTGACGGTCTCTCGAAATGTTGTGCAACGCGCACCGCTTCTACGTGGCGGTGAACTAGACCAACACCACCATGATGACAAAAAGGTCGAGCGCTGGCGGCCTGTCCAAAAGGCATAAGACATAGGGCAAAAAAAAGTCCCGCACACAGGCGGGACCGGGTAGGAATTTTGGAGTTGTCTTAGTGGAAGTGTGGCTGTACAGGCTCAGCATCTTCCGGCATCTCGGCGTGGACGATCTCGCCGAGTGGATCCGCATAGAGCGGAACGCCGCAGTCATCGCAATATTCCGGCTCGAAACGGCCGGCGTGACGACGGATGTCGGTGATACCCGATTCCTTCAACAGCGCAACGATCTCTTCGAGCGGACCACTGCTGACACTCTCCTCGGTCGGTTCTTCGTCGATGTCGGCGTCGCCGTTCTCGCGGCCATAGAGCGGCCAGACCACGCCATACAGCACATCATTGCTGCCGCGCTTCGTGAAGCCGATGCGGTATTCGTCGATACGGCGCTCGCCGAAGCCGGCGACGACGGCGCGCAAGTCCTGCGCGCCCGCGCCGATCGTGTCGAGCAGATAGCGCACCGCGGTGCGAATCGTGTGCGGGCGCACGCGCTCGTCCGCGTCGCGGCAGGCGGAGTAGTAGGCGTCCGGCAGCAGGCACTCGAATTCGCAGCCCGGCATGACGACGGCAAGGTTGGCGCCGCCCTGAGTGGCCCATTGCTCCAGGCATTGACCGCGCTCAATGCGCGAGCCGTGCTCCTCTTCCTGCCAGCGGAAGAGCGGGGCGCCGACGGGTGCTGCGACGACAGCGAGCAGGAAACGCGGATCGGCGAGGATCGGTGACGTTTCCGGCAATTCACCCGAGCTGATTTTCGGCGGTGCGCCGCTCAGCGCCGCCTGCGTAAGTTGTTGTGCGAGGCGCCAGGTTTCGACATGGTGGCGCGGCAACTGGTCGATGCTATAGAGATAAGGGGCCATCGCGACGCGCGTGCCGTTCGCGAGCACGTGGGCCTGCAGATGGGTGCGCAGCGCGTCTGCCCCCTCGGCCTTCAGCGGGCCCGAAGGGATGACATAGCGCGTCCAGGCCAGCACCGGCGCGGCGACGAGCAACGCCTCGTATTGCACGCCGTCGTGTTCGACGATGAACGATTCGCTGTGCGTCTCGGCCATATCGGCAAGCGCGCCGTAGGCGTCCGGGTGATTCTGCTGCAGATGATCGAGCGCGGCGTCGAGCGTAGTCTGATTGCCGTTGCGCACGACCTTCGCTAGCAGCGTGTCGAGCTTGGCCTCCCAGAAGCGGTCTTCGGTGCGGCTGCCCGAGGCGAACAGGGCGAGCGAGAGGCCGACGAGCTTGTCGGCGTCAGGAGGAAGGCGTTTGGCGATTCGCGAGCGCATAAATCTGTGAGTTGGGGTGCAGAGAACCCTATATTCTAGTCGGTTCCGTGCGCGCCATCGGATTGGACAGCAGGGGCGCGTCGGATGGGCGCGGGCGCGATGCGTGATCGTCGTTGGCGCGGACTCGGAAGGTACCGGCCGGAGGCACTATGGCGACTGCTATATGGAGCAGGCAAGCCGTGTTCAGTCCGGCTTTGCTAGCCCGTCAAAAAACCGCTTGCAAGATGTCACCTGCATGACTAGAATTCCGGTCTTTCGCGCTTTCGATGAAGGCGCGGGGAGACGGGAAGCCCGGGCGAAAGCCTTGTGGCGACTGGGTCTGCGGGTGACTGGAAGTTGAGCGGCAGGGTGAAGGAAGTAAAAAAACCTGTTGACAGATCGCCGGGCAGTCTTCAGAATCTCGTTTCTCTGCTGCTGACGCAGCAACGCAGAAAACGCCGGGCAGTAACGCAGTTTGTCGGTGGTTTTCGCGATCGATCTTTAAAAATTTACAGCCGATAAGTGTGGGCGCTTGATGCGGTGGCGGCCTGACCTTGTTCTCCGGAGCGAGGTCGGGAGCAGCAAAAGTATCAAGAGTCTCACACTAAAGTAAGTCAGGTTCTTGAATTTATTCAATGACCTGTCAGCTTTGAGTGAGCGACCGGTTCGAGAGAACCGAAAACAGTAACAGGTTTAAACTGAAGAGTTTGATCCTGGCTCAGATTGAACGCTGGCGGCATGCCTTACACATGCAAGTCGAACGGCAGCACGGGTGCTTGCACCT